>CBDDIB010000002.1:0-4975855 GCA_965228695.1 Alphaproteobacteria bacterium
TGCAAAGCTGTAGTAAAGGTGCACGGGGTCTTTCCGTCTGACCGCGGGTACTCCGCATCTTCACGGAGAATTCAATTTCGCTGAGTCGGCGTTGGAGACAGTGGGGAAGTCGTTACGCCATTCGTGCAGGTCGGAACTTACCCGACAAGGAATTTCGCTACCTTAGGACCGTTATAGTTACGGCCGCCGTTTACCGGGGCTTCGGTTCAAAGCTCTCACCTCTCTCCTTAACCTTCCGGCACCGGGCAGGCGTCAGACCCTATACGTCGCGTTGCCGCTTCGCAGAGCCCTATGTTTTTAGTAAACAGTCGCCACCCCCCTAGTCTGTGCCCCCCACACCTGGTTGCCCAGATATGGGGCACCCTTATCCCGAAGTTACGGGTGCAATTTGCCGAGTTCCTTCAACGCCGTTCTCTCAAGCGCCCTTGGTATACTCTACCAGTCCACCTGTGTTGGTTTAGGGTACGGTCTACTACTGGGGCTGTTTCCTGGAACGCCTTCGCCGCCACCGCAAATCCGATAAGCGGTAACAACTTACGGCATTCGTCACATCCCAGAAGGCCCAGGAATATTAACCTGGTTCCCATCGCCTACGGCTTTCGCCCTCGGCTTAGGGGCCGGCTCACCCTGCGCGGATTAGCCTTGCGCAGGAACCCTTGGACTTTCGGCGAGAGTGTTTCTCACACTCTTTATCGCTACTCATGTCAGCATTCTCACTTCCGATACCTCCAGCATGCCTCGCGGCACACCTTCACAGGCCTACGGAACGCTCCGCTACCACTCCAGAGGTCAGATATCAGGAATCAGGGATCAGGACGGCGCTGCCCGCCCTGGCTCGTGTGCAAACCCTGAAGCATCTTGGCAATCGAACGATACTCGTCCCGCCAATGCTTCAACGTCGGCTCGTCAATGTATCCGAGATCAAAACAATACCGCACCCAAACCTGCATTTCGTCCGCCGAGCCAATCGACATCATCAAATAACGTCTGTACTCGGCCTTCGAAAGCCGCTGCTTGCCGAACCCTTCGGCGATGTTCACCGGGATCGATTTCGATGCCCGGCGCATCTGATCACCAAGAGCGCGTTGTTCGATATCGGGAAAGCCTAAACTCGCCCGATGAACGACCAGAGACAAACGATACGCACGTTGAAAGACATCTAAATCCTCAAACGATCGAACCATTATCTCCAATCATCCCTCTGATACCTGATTACTGATAACTGACCTCTGGAATCCGCAGCTTCGGTGGACGACTTAAGCCCCGTTACATCTTCGGCGCAGGACGGCTGTTAGACCAGTGAGCTGTTACGCTTTCTTTCAAGGATGGCTGCTTCTAAGCCAACCTCCTGGTTGTCTTGGCCTTCCCACATCCTTTCCCACTTAGTCGTCACTTAGGGACCTTAGCTGGCGGTCAGGGCTGTTTCCCTCTCGACCATGGACCTTAGCACCCATGGTCTGTCTGCCAGGCTGTACTCCTCGGTATTCGGAGTTTGGTTAGGTTTGGTAAGACTCGCGTCCCCCTAGCCCATCCAGTGCTCTACCCCCGAGGGTAATCACCTGACGCACTACCTAAATAGTTTTCGCGGAGAACCAGCTATCTCCCGGTTTGATTGGCCTTTCACCCCTAACCACAGGTCATCCCCCCATTTTTCAACATAGGTGGGTTCGGTCCTCCAGTGCGTGTTACCGCACCTTCAACCTGCCCATGGCTAGATCACCGGGTTTCGGGTCTAATCCGACGAACTGAAACGCCCTGTTCAGACTCGCTTTCGCTGCGCCTACACCTAACGGCTTAAGCTCGCTCGACAGATTAACTCGCTGACCCATTATACAAAAGGTACGCTGTCACCCCTCCCATCAAATCGCTCCGCGATTTGAAAGTCTTTCAATAACCAACTTCAAATCGCAAAGCGATTTGAAAGGGGGGGCTCCAACTGCTTGTAAGCATTCGGTTTCAGGGTCTCTTTCACTCCCCTCATCGGGGTGCTTTTCACCTTTCCCTCACGGTACTGGTTCACTATCGGTCGTCAGGGAGTACTTAGGCTTGGAGGGGGGGCCCCCCATGTTCAGACAGGATTTCACGTGTCCCGCCCTACTCAAGAACACACAACAAGCAATACCCGTACGGGGCTATCACCCACTCAGGCCCGACTTTCCAGACGGTTCCGGTCTCTTGCCATGTGCTACTGGCCTAGTCCGCGTTCGCTCGCCGCTACTGACGGAGTCTCGGTTGATGTCCTTTCCTCCGGGTACTGAGATGTTTCAGTTCCCCGGGTTCGCTTCCCATGGCTATAGATTCACCACAGGATGACCCTAAAGGGCCGGGTTTCCCCATTCGGATGTCCACGGATCAAAGCTTGCTCGCAGCTCCCCGTGGCTTTTCGCAGCGTGCCACGTCCTTCATCGCCTCCTGACGCCAAGGCATTCACCAAATGCTCTTAAACGCTTGATCCAAACCATCCGTCACAATCAGGAGAGTCCTTCCCAGATTTTGCCCTATCGCCTGACGGCTACTTGAGAGCAAAACCTGATCAAACCTCTGAATCACGACAGACTGTTCAGCGATCATAAAACCCGCGTCGCTCCAAACAGACATGAGACAAACTACGCACTCATATAGGCGAAAGCCGATAGTGCACGTAATAGTTCACGCCCGAATCAGAGCAACTACGTCAAAACCCTCTTCACAATGTCAAACAACAAAACTCTTTGTCCGCGCTATCGCCTTGCGGCTACTTGAGCGCCGGCGCTAAGCGCCTGTCATCCTTCGACGAGTGTCTCTCTATGTGCCCTACCGCCTATCGGCTGCTTGAGGGCAATCCGCGCTCAAGTAGGCGAAAGCCGGTAGCGGCATAAAATGGTGGGCCTGGGTAGATTTGAACTACCGACCTCACCCTTATCAGGGGTGCGCTCTAACCAGCTGAGCTACAGGCCCTTGTTAGTTGGCCCTATCGCTCGCGATGCTCGCTACTTGAGGGCTTTCGCGCTCATACAGGCGAAAGCCGATAGAGCAAACAATACGCGCTCATTTAGGCGAAAGCCGGTAGCGCCACGATGGTGGAGCCAACCGGGATCGAACCGGTGACCTCCTGCTTGCAAAGCAGGCGCTCTCCCAGCTGAGCTATGGCCCCGAAGGGCAAACAGTCAGAATCTCATGTAGCCCAAAGGGCGATAGATTCTGACTGGATAAAAGTCTTCTCGTCGAAGGAAGGGATGCGGAGGCGGCGGCCATGATGTTTTTCAGGAGTTGATGTAAGTGAACGCGAATAGCAAAAACAAGTTCCGCTACGCACGATCCTTAGAAAGGAGGTGATCCAGCCGCAGGTTCCCCTACGGCTACCTTGTTACGACTTCACCCCAGTCGCTGACCTTACCGTGGTCGGCTGCTTCCGAAGTTAGCGCACCGGCTTCGGGTAAAGCCAACTCCCATGGTGTGACGGGCGGTGTGTACAAGGCCCGGGAACGTATTCACCGTGGCATGCTGATCCACGATTACTAGCGATTCCGACTTCATGCTCTCGAGTTGCAGAGAACAATCCGAACTGAGACGGTTTTTGGGGATTTGCTAACCTTCGCAGGCTCGCTGCCCTCTGTCACCGCCATTGTAGCACGTGTGTAGCCCAGCCCATAAGGGCCATGAGGACTTGACGTCATCCCCGCCTTCCTCCGGCTTGTCACCGGCAGTTTCCTTAGAGTGCCCAACTGAAAGATGGCAACTAAGGATGAGGGTTGCGCTCGTTGCGGGACTTAACCCAACATCTCACGACACGAGCTGACGACAGCCATGCAGCACCTGTCTCCGGTCCAGCCGAACTGATAGGGTGTGTCTCCACTCCCCAAAACCGGGATGTCAAGGGCTGGTAAGGTTCTGCGCGTTGCGTCGAATTAAACCACATGCTCCACCGCTTGTGCGGGCCCCCGTCAATTCCTTTGAGTTTTAACCTTGCGGCCGTACTCCCCAGGCGGTGTGCTTAATGCGTTAGCTCCGACACCGAATGCTGAACACCCGACGTCTAGCACACATCGTTTACGGCGTGGACTACCAGGGTATCTAATCCTGTTTGCTCCCCACGCTTTCGCGCCTCAGCGTCAGGTATGGACCAGAGAGCCGCCTTCGCCACTGGTGTTCTTCCCAATATCTACGAATTTCACCTCTACACTGGGAATTCCACTCTCCTCTTCCAACCTCTAGCCTGCCAGTATCAAACGCAGTTCCCAGGTTAAGCCCGGGGCTTTCACGCCTGACTCGGCAAACCGCCTACACGCCCTTTACGCCCAGTAATTCCGAACAACGCTAGCCCCCTCCGTATTACCGCGGCTGCTGGCACGGAGTTAGCCGGGGCTTCTTCTGCGGGTACCGTCATCATCTTCCCCGCTGAAAGGGTTTTACAACCCTAAGGCCTTCTTCACCCACGCGGCATGGCTGGATCAGGGTTGCCCCCATTGTCCAATATTCCCCACTGCTGCCTCCCGTAGGAGTCTGGACCGTGTCTCAGTTCCAGTGTGACTGATCATCCTCTCAGACCAGTTACGGATCGTCGCCTTGGTAGGCCGTTACCCCACCAACTAGCTAATCCGACGCGGGACCATCCCAGGGCACAAAAGTTTTCCCCCGGAGGGCGTATGCGGTATTAGCCACCGTTTCCAGTGGTTGTCCCCCACCCCAGGGTAGGTTCCCACGCGTTACTCACCCGTTCGCCAGTGTCCACAGAACCGAAGTCCTGCTTCTCCTTCGACTTGCATGTGTTAAGCCTGCCGCCAGCGTTCGTTCTGAGCCAGGATCAAACTCTCATGTTAAATCAGACATCCATCAATGACAGACATCCAAAAAAACACGGATCCTCGCACTCAAAGTATTACTCTTTGGCTCGCTTCAAACGTCCCAACCAGACCAAGCAGTCCAGCCGGAACACATAAAGGCTCGCTTAAAAGAGATACACAGACTGCAAACAAAACGATCCGTGCACAAAAAACAGCACAAACCGCCGCCCGCGCATCCCTTCCTAATCATTCACTTGTCAAACAACAGAACGCGCCGAACCGGCGCGTAGAAAATGGCGTCGCCACGCATGGCCAACGCCAAGGACGCGGCTTATACGCCTCGTGACGCATTGTGTCAAATGCTTTGTGGCATTTTTCTTAAATCTCGATCGATAAGAAAAACCGTTCCAGTTCATGCCGATACAAACCATCCCCCATCCCGGCCACAGGCCGCATCGAGATAAAATGCGGCTATTCCCCAACAAAATTTGTGCAACGCAACAATGCCGCACAAAGCGGGCCGAAAGAGGACCTGAATACCGTCCTTGAGATATCCGGCATTAAACATAAATGCATCCAATCGGCAGCACGAAAACACGCATTGGAACAATCGTTTACTTCGCCGCCGACATCCGATAAGTAAGTCCTTCGGATTAACCTTAAAGCGCAGGCGAACCAGCACTCCATGCGACCGGTCTTGGCCACGTTCACCGCAGCCTTGTTGGCATTTGCGCCGTTGACCGGCGAAACGGCGCCGCAGGAACCGAACGGATGGAACTGGAATCGCGGTCCGGACGGCGGCGCGAAACAGTCCACGGAAGACGGCGCCGCGCCGCCGCCCTACAAGACGTGGTTTCCCACCATAAAACCAAGTCCCGGCCCGGACGAGTCGGAGGAAGGCCTGGCGCCGCCCGACGGTGCGGCGCCGATCCCGCCCATCGACAAGGAATTGACAGTCCGCCGCGGCGATACCTTTGCGAAGGTAATGAACCGTGGCGGGATCCCCGCAGCCGATACTGCCGGCGCGATCCGGGCGCTCAAGAAAGTCTATGACCTCCGGCGCCTGCAACCCGGTACCGAGATCTTCCTGCAGCTGCAGCCGCCGACAACCGAGAAAGGCCCTGCCACGTTGTTGTCGATCGACTTCATCGCAAACAGCGATATCGAAATCTCGGTCCTGCGCAACGGGCCGCAAACCTACGCGGCGCAGCGGTTCGACCGGACGCTGGTTCCCAAGGTCAGTTACGGCCGCGGGGTCGTCCGGTCCAGCCTGTATCTCGCCGGAACGGACGCTAAAATTCCCTCGGCCATCCTGGCCAACCTGGTCGGTCTTTACAGTTTCGACGTCGACTTCCAACGCGACGTCCAGCCCGGCGATAGTTTCGAGGTGATGTACGAGCAGCTCACCGACGAGGCGGGCGAGCCGGTTCGCGAAGGCGATATCGTCGTCGCGTCGATGACCCTCAGCGGATCGACAACGACTCTCTACCGGTTCAAAACCAAGACCGGCTTCACCGACTATTTCGACGAAAACGGGCAGAGCGCCCAGAAAAGCTTGCTGCGGACACCGACCGACGCGGCCCGGATCAGTTCCGGCTTCGGACGGCGCAAGCATCCGATATTGGGCTATACGAAAATGCATCGCGGCATCGACTTCGCCGCGCCGCCCGGCACGCCGGTCTACGCCGCCGGCGACGGGACGGTCGAAAAAGCCGGCTGGGTCGGGGCATTCGGCCGCTACATCCGTATCCGTCACAACGGCAACTACAAGACCGCCTACGCCCATCTCCGCCGTATCGCCAAGGGGATCAAGCCGGGCGCGCGGGTCAAGCAGCGCCAGGTCATCGGCCAAATCGGCGCCAGCGGCCGCGTCACCGGCCCGCATCTGCACTACGAGGTGCTGTTCAACGGACGGCAAATCAATCCGCGCAAGATCCGCTTCGCCGCGGGCTACAAACTGAAAGGCAAAGACCTGAAGCGGTTCAAGGCCGGGGTGGCGGACGCCAAGCACAAGATGCTGACCTTCCGCACCCAGCGGAAACGCCAGGCGAGCATGCTGGACCGGTAACGGTCTCCGCTCAGCGCAGGTCGTCGACGACCGCGTGCAATGCCGTCAGGGCATCGCGGCCAAGCTGCCGGCACCGTTCCGGCGACCAGCCGGTCCGCACGTCGGGCGCGTCGGCGTTATCCTTGAACGGCATTTCCAGTGTCATCGCGAGCGCCTTGAACGTCTCCGCCAGGTTTGACGAGCAGATCGCCAAATTCGCCTTGGTGGCCTTCGGATAACCATATTTGGTCTGAAAATCCCGATTGGCTTGCTGATACGCCCCCTTGAAGGCGGGCAGCAGCGCCTTCATCCGGTCGTCCGCCGACGGCACATGATCCGAGCCCGCGATGAAGTTATAGGGCAGCGCCTCGTCGCCATGCACGTCGAGGGAGAAGTCCAAGCCGGTCTCGACCATGCGCTGCCGCACGAGAAAAACCTCCGGACTCGTCTCCATTGACGGCTCCGCCCATTCGCGATTGAGGTTGGCGCCGGCGGCGTTGGTGCGCAGGTGGCCGCGCCGGCTGCCGTCGGGGTTCATGTTCGGGACGACGTAGAGCACCGCACGATCCAGGACCGCGCGCGCATCCGAATCCTCGGGATCGAGTATCCGTTCGAGAAACCCGTCCATCCACCACTCGGCCATGCTTTCGCCCGGGTGCTGGCGCGCGATCAGCCAGCACGTCTTCCGGTCCTGCGCCGTATCGTCGCCGATCACCAGGAGGTCGAGGTCGTCCCCATCGAGCGTTTCGCCGAGCACCTCGTGCCGGGCGTGCGGCGACATCTGGCTCCGCGCGATCAGATCACGATGCCGTTCCCGCGAATAGGGCGCGAAATACGCGTAATACACCGTTCGGTGCGATGGCACATGGGTGAAGCGAAGCTGCCTACCATCATAGGTCGTCGGGATCCGGAACCAGTCCTGGCGGTCATAGGAGGCGCAGGCTTGGTAACCCTCCCAGCCCTTGGCGTAGGATGCCTCGCCCGCATTCAGGATCGTGAAGGCGCGTTCGGTACCGGCGGGCCCGGTCGCCCGAAAGTGAAACCATTGGAAAAAGTCGGAGCCCTTGTCCTTGCGGATACGCAGGCGGATGTCGGCCGGGTCGGCGGCATCCGCGACCTCGATATTGCCGGAGTCGAAATTGCTGCTGATCTTCATTCAGGTTTCCAGGGCGGCGGGGTCCGAATTGGCGTGGGTGCGGCAGGCCATGCTACACAGTTGTGACGAAAAAGGCTGCCCCATTCTGCGGGCATGCGCAGTTCAGGACCGCCGCCCCCGTGATCGACAAACGCGTTGCCACCATCGCAGAGGCGATCGCCGACATTGGCGACGGGGCGCGCATCATGTTGAGCGGTTTCCAGCATATCGGAGTCGCGAATGCCTTGATCCAGGGTGTGATCGACGCCGACGTGAAAGACCTGACGATCATTTCCAACGGCGCCGGGCATCACGGATCGATCCAAGCCGACCTGATGGAAACCGGCCGCGTGACCCGCCTCATATGCAGCAGCGCGCGGGGCCGCGGCAAGGAGTCGACCCCCTTCGAGAATCTCTACCACAGCGGCAAGATCCAGCTGGAACTGGTGCCGCAAGGCACGCTCGCCGAGCGGATCCGGGCTGGGGGCGCGGGCATTCCGGCCTTCTACACCGCCACGGGCGCGCGCACGGATCTCGCCGAGGGAAAAGAGAAACGCGACTTCAAAGGCCGACCCTGCGTATTGGAAACCGCGCTGACCGCGGATTTCGCGTTGCTGCGCGCCGACCGGGGCGACCGGTGGGGCAACCTGACCTATCGCGGCACGCAGGCGAATTTCGGCCCGGTCATGGCGACCGCCGCGAGGGTTACCATCGCCGAGGTCCGGCAGGTCGTCTCCGACGGCGAAATCGACCCGCATCACGTGCGGACGGCGGGCATCTATGTGGACCGGATGATCACGGTGCCGGAGGAAAGCTGATGCCGGCGCTGACCCGGAACCAGATGGCATGGCGCGCCGCGCAGGACATCCGCGACGGCGCTTACGTGAATCTCGGCCTTGGCATTCCGGTATTGGTGGCCAACTTCATTCCGGCGGACCGGGAAGTCATGCTGCAGTCCGAGAACGGCATCGTCGGCATCGGACCGGTCGCGACGGAAGACACGATCGACCCTGACTTCGTCGACGCGGGCGGGCAACGCATCACGTTGCAGACCGGGGCATCGCTGACCGATTCGGCAGGCGCCTTCGCGATGATCATCGGCGGCCATATCGACATCACGATGCTGGGCGCGTTCCAGGTGGCCCCGAACGGCGACTTCGCGAATTGGGACGCCAGGCTGCCGAATAAGGGGCCGCTGGTCGGCGGCGCGATGGATCTGGCGACCGGCGCCCGCGAAGTGCGCGTGATCATGGGCCACACCACCAAACAGGGGGAGCCGAGACTCGTGGACCGATGCAACTACCCGCTGACCGCGCCCGCCGCGGCGACCAGGATCTACACGGATATCGCGGTGGTCGAGGTGACGCCCGGCGGCTTCGTCGCACGGGAACTCCTCGACGGCGTGACCGCCGATGAATTGCGGAAAAAGACCGGGGCGCCGATCGACATCGCGGCGGATTGCGCAACTCTTTCGGCGCCCGAGTTATAGCGTTACGCCGCCTGGGCGACCTCGCCGTTGATGGTGAGACCGCCGTCACCCGCGGAGACGTGCACGGTTTCGCCGTCGGCGATCTTACCCGCCAACAAGAGCGAGGCGAGCGGGTTCTGCAACTCCTGCTGGATGACCCGCTTCAACGGGCGCGCTCCGTAGACCGGGTCGTAGCCCTTGTCACCGAGCCACTCGCGCGCCGCCGCATCGATATCGAGGACGATCTTGCGGTCCGCCAACAGGGCGTCCAACCGCTGCAATTGAATGTCCACGATACCAGTCATGTCGTCCCGCGACAGGCGGTGGAACAGAAGCGTCTCGTCGATCCGGTTGATAAACTCGGGCCGGAAGTTGGCCCGCACGACTTCCATCACCTGATCGCGAACGGCCGAGGAATCCTGCCCGGGTGGCTGGCTGGCTAGGATTTCCGCGCCCATGTTCGACGTCATCACGATCAACACATTGCGGAAGTCGACCGTCCGGCCCTGACCATCGGTCAGCCGGCCATCGTCCAGGACCTGCAGCAGAACGTTGAACACGTCCGGATGCGCCTTCTCGACTTCGTCGAACAGCACAACCTGGTAAGGCCGGCGCCGCACCGCTTCGGTGAGCGCACCGCCCTCATCGTAACCGACATAGCCCGGGGGAGCTCCGATCAATCGACTCACCGCATGCTTCTCCATGTATTCGGACATGTCGATGCGGACCATCGCCTGGTCGTCGTCGAACATGAAGGCGGCGAGCGCTTTCGTCAGTTCGGTCTTGCCGACGCCGGTCGGACCCAGGAACAGGAAGGAGCCGATCGGCCGGTTCGGATCCTGCAGACCGGCACGCGCGCGGCGTACCGCATTCGAGATCGAGACGATCGCCTCGTTCTGGCCGACCACGCGCTTGCTCAGAGCCTCTTCCATCGCGAGCAGTTTCTCGCGCTCGCCCTGCAGCATCTTGTCGACGGGAATGCCGGTCCAACGCGACACGATCGCCGCGACATGCTCGTCGGTCACTTCCTCGTCGAGCATGCTGCTGCCGTCGTCCTCGTCATTCTGCGAGAGCCGCTTTTCGAGATCGGGAATCGTGCCGTAGCGAAGCTCGGCCGCCCGCTCCAGATTGCCCTCGCGTTCGGCCCGTTCCTGCTCGAGGCGGGCATTCTCCAACTCTTCCTTGACCTGCTGCTCGTCCTGCAGCTTGACCTTCTCGGACTGCCATTGGCTGGTCAGCCGCGCGGATTCTGATTCGAGACCTTCCAACTCTTCATCGAGCTTCGACAACCGCTCCTTGGAGGCGTCGTCATTTTCTTTCTTAAGCGCCTCGCGCTCGATCTTGAGCTGAATGATCCGGCGGTCGAGTTCGTCGATCTCTTCCGGCTTGGAATCGACCTCCATCCGCAGGCGGCTGGCCGCCTCGTCGACCAGATCGATCGCCTTGTCGGGCAGGAACCGGTCGGTGATGTAACGGTTGGACAGCGTCGCCGCCGACACGATGGCGCTGTCGGTGATCCGCACGCCGTGATGCAGTTCGTATTTCTCCTTCAGGCCGCGCAGGATCGAGATCGTATCCTCGGGCGTCGGCTCCGGCACGAAGACCGGCTGGAACCGGCGGGCCAGCGCCGCGTCCTTTTCGATATGCTTGCGGTATTCGTCGAGCGTCGTCGCGCCGACGCAGTGCAGTTCACCGCGCGCGAGCGCCGGCTTCAGCATGTTGGACGCATCCATCGCGCCCTCGGCCGCACCGGCGCCGACCAGGGTGTGCAACTCGTCGATGAACAGGATGACCTGCCCTTCCTGGGCGGAGACTTCCTGCAACACGCCTTTCAGGCGCTCTTCGAATTCGCCACGGAATTTCGCACCGGCGATCAATGCCCCCAAGTCGAGCACCAGCAGCTTCTTGTCCGCCAGTCCTTCGGGCACGTCGCCGCGGGCGATCCGCTGGGCCAGGCCTTCGACGATCGCCGTCTTACCGACGCCGGGCTCGCCGATCAGCACCGGATTGTTCTTCGTCCGGCGCGACAGCACCTGCATGGTGCGCCGGATTTCCTCGTCGCGGCCGACCACCGGGTCGATCTTACCGTCGAGCGCGGCTTGCGTCAGGTCGCGGGTATACTTCTTCAAGGCTTCATACTGGTTCTCGGCGCTGGCGCTATCCGCCGTGCGGCCTTGGCGCAGATCGTTGATCGCCGCGTTCAGACCTTGCGCAGTGACGCCGGCGTCACCGAGAATTTTCGCGGTGGCCGTCCCGTGAGCAAGCGCCAGCGCCAGCAACAACCGCTCGGCGGTGACGAAACTGTCGCCGGCGCGTTCGGCCAACTCTTGCGCCTGGTCGAACAGGCGCGCCATCGCCGGGGAAAGATAAATTTGCCCCGCGCCGGAGCCTTCCACGCTGGGTATTTTTGCAAGCTCGGCTTCGACATCCTGCAACGCTTTCGCAGCATCGCCGCCCGCCGCGCCGATCAATCCGGCGGCGAGACCTTCCTTGTCGTCCAGCAATACTTTGAGGAGATGTTCCGGCTGAAACTGCTGGTGATTGGACCGCAGCGCCAACGCTTGCGCCGCTTGGACGAAGCCGCGCGACCGTTCGGTGTATTTCTCAAATTCCATAGACTTGACCCCTCTGGTGGCCTCCCTCTTCGAGGCAAGGCGATAAAGGTTCGTGAGACATCATATGGACCCTAAGCGGCATCCACTCACGATATATGGGCATTCGAAGAGGCCGCTCAAGACCCCTTTTATGTCATCGGAAGTTAAATATTTCATGTCTTGTTGCAATGCAGCAAAATCACTAGATTCATTGTTGCAGCGCAGTAAACACATGGATTAGACGCAACCTACATGCATATATCCGATCCGTTGAACCGCCCCTGGCGATGGGCGCAACGCCTCCTGTCGACCGGTGACATCTCGTCGGCGCCCGCGGAACGGCCGGCGCCAGCGCCAAAGAAGCAGCACGTCCGGTCGAAACCAGGCAAACCGGTCGGCCTGGCCCTTCAGGGCGGCGGCGCGCATGGCGCCTTCACCTGGGGTGTGCTGGACCGGTTGCTGGAGGATTCGGGCCTGCGGATCGAAGCGCTCAGTGGTGCGAGCGCGGGTGCGCTGAATGCGGTGATCGCGGCAAATGGCCTGATCAACGGCGGTCATGAGGCTGCCCGGAATGACTTGTCGCAGTTTTGGCGCCGGGTCAGCACCCAGGCGATCTTCACCCCGTATCGCACGACCTTCGTCGACCGGATCTTCAACGGCTGGAATCTGGACGGCACCGGACAGCATTTCGGGCTCGATATGGCGACCCGGCTGATGTCGCCTTATCAATTCAATCCGTTCGACCACAACCCGCTGCGCACCCTGCTCGAACAATCCATCGATTTCGAGCGCCTGCAGCGAAACCGCCGGATCAAACTCTTCATCGCCGCTACCGAGGTCAGCACCGGTCAGGCGCGCATCTTTCGGACCGCAGAGATCACCGCGGACAGCGTGTTGGCGTCGGCGGCGCTCCCGGCGATCCATCACGCGGTGGAGATCGACGGCGTCCATTATTGGGACGGCGGATATAGCGCCAATCCGCCCCTGATCCCGCTGATCGAACACGGTAGCGCGGACGACATCATACTGATCCAGATCGATCCGGCGCAGGAACCGGACCTGCCCGTGACCGCCACGGAAATTCGCAATCGGATGGCGCGACTGACATTCTCCGCACCGTTGAACCGGGAATTGGAAACCATCCAATGGATGGCGAAACTGGCACGGCGCACGGTGGCGTCACCCCTCGCCAAACGCTTTCTCACCGCCCGACTGCACCGGATCGACGCGGGCGACGCACTCGCGTCCTTGGGGCAGGTCAGCAAACTCAATCCGGAATGGGGCTTGTTGCAGCATACCTACGATATCGGACGGGAGCGGGCCGATACCTGGCTCGCCGAATACGCCGCGCATGTGGGCAAGCGCGCCAGCTTCGAATACACCCCTACGTCGTAGATTTATGCGCCGGCGGAACGCTCCTTGAGGATGACGTCGAAGGTTTCGAGCTGTTCCATCACGCGGGCATATACCGTACCCGGCTGATAGCTGCCGTCCGCGCGCTGGCGTCCGGCCTTGATGCCGGTGAACAGCTCGATCGCTTCTTCGATATTCTTGACGCTCCAGATGTGGAAGCGGCCCTTCTCGACCGCCTCGACGACCGGATCGCGAAGGATGATGTTCGCCACATTGGTTGCGGGAACGACGACACCCTGGTTGCCGGTCAGGGCGCCGGCATCGGTGCAGGCTCGGAAAAATCCTTCGATCTTGAACGCCGCGCCGCCGATGGCTTGCGTCTCGCCGACCTGGTTCACCGAACCGGTGATCGCAAGATCCTGACGCAGCGGAATACCCGAGAGATCGGAAAGGACAGCCAGCAATTCGGCCATCGACGCGCTGTCGCCCTCGACGCCGCCATAGTTCTGCTCGAACGTGATCGATGAATTGAAGGAAAGCGGGAAGCGTCGCGCAAAGTGCCCGGCGATGAACCCCTGCAACACCATCACGCCCTTCTGCTGGATCGGCCCGGACATGCTGACATAGCGCTCGATGTTGACGACGCCCTCGCGGCCCGGCGTCGCGCGGGCCGTGATTCGGCTGGGGGCGCCATACTGATGATCGCCGAGGTCGCGTACGGTCAACCCGTTGATCTGGCCCACGGCGGTGCCGCGCGTGTCGATCATCAATGTGCCGTCCGAAATGCTCTCATGCATGCGGTCTTCTATGCGCGCATTGCGGCGGCGGCGCTGCCCCAACGCTTCGCCGATCACCGCATTGTCGATGACCTTGGACCCTTTGTTCTCGGCAATCTCCGCCGCCTCGGTCAGCACATCCTCGGTCAACTCGAATTGCGCCGTGAGCTTCTTGCGATGGCCGGCCCACCGCGCCGCCATCCCCAGCATGCGCTTTACGGCGCTATCGTCGCAGGGAATGCCATGCACTTGTTTAGCCCGATCACGAATCAAACCGGCATACACCGAGAGATTCCGCGCAGTCGCATCCATATCGTTGTCGATATCCGCCTTGACCTTGAAATAGGTCTGGAACTCGGGATCAACCGAATAAAACGTGTAATACCAGTGCGGCGACCCGACGACGACCACCTTGAGATCGAGCGGAATCGCCTTCGGCCGCGGCGCGCCGGCCACCGGCACCGCATTCGCCCGGTGGGGTTCATCCACCTGGATTTGGCCGTCCCGCAAGGCGCCTTTCAGAAAGGCCCAACTGCTGGGATGTCGCGCAAGGTCATCGGCGCGAAGAACGAGAATACCGCCGTTCGCGCGGTGCAGGGCGCCGGCGCGGATCATGCTGAAATCGGTATCCATACCGCCCTGAACGGATCGGTATTCGATCCGCCCGAAGAGATTTTCGTAGGTCGGATTGGCCTCGAGCACGACGCCCGGCGTCTCGTTGTCGCTGTGATCGACCAGCAGGTTTACGGCATAGCGCCGCTCCGGAGATTCAGCCGCCGGCATCGGGCTATCCGGTGGACGCGGTAGAAATCCGGCAAGGTTATCGACGATGTCTTCCCGCAGTTCGACAAGCCATCGAGCCAGGCCGCGATAGCCGGAATATTCCTTCTGCAGCTCATCCAACAGCGCACCGACCGCCGTGTCGGCGACGTGCCGGTTCAACTCGACGAGGCGCTTGGCGAGATCGCCCTGCGCGACCGCGGCACGGCGATTGATGTCCTGCAGGCGTTGGGCAATTTCGGTGGCCTTGGCCTCCAGCAATTGGCGCTGTGCCGGCGGCAATGTATCCAGCGCCGCGGGATTCCCGTCGGGACCGCGGGCCACCACCATGAACCCCTGCGGGGATTGTGCCACATCCAGCCCGACCTGCTGCGCTTCGGCTTGCAATGCCTCCAGTTCCGCGCGTACTTCGGATTGCGCCTCCTCACCCTGTGCGCGAATTTCATTTTGGTATTCTTCGCCGCCGAAGGCGCCGGCCAACGCTTCCCGGAGCTGCGGTATCAATGCCGCCATCCGGTCGCGAAAGGCGCGCCCCGCACCTGCGGACAAACGATACGGCTTGGGTCGATGCGTGCGGCGGAAATTGTTGAGATAGATCCAATCGTAAGGCCGCGGCATACACGCCAGGTGATCGCTCACGTAATCGAGCGTCGCCGTCATGCGGCCGCTGCGATCCGGTCCCAGCACAAAAATATTGAAGCCGGAGTCCTTCATGCACAGGCCGAATTCGAGTGCTTCGCGGGCGCGCTTGTGGCTGGAGAGCGCGAAGATATCGCCGGATTTGCGGTTGCCGGGCTTGAAAGCCGGCCGTGCGACATCTTTCGCCTTGAGAGCCTTTGCGACCATGCTTTACCCCTGCGCGTTGGAAATCCGATGGCGTTAGACAAAACGGTCCGAGCGACACGGTCAACCCTACAGCGTCAGGTGGCGCGCGACAAAGTCACACGCCCACGAGCGGTCGAATAGAAGACTGCTTTAAAATCGACCTGGTCGCGGCGGATACACCGATGCATCGCCGCACGGTCAAAACCGGTAGCTTAGTCGCTCGCGGCGGGTTTCCGGCGGGGGCGCCGTTTGGCCGGTGCGGGTTTATCGGGGACCGACTGCTCCTCCGGCGCATTATCGGATGCGGCCGCATCGGTCGCTGCCGGCGCGTCGTCCTTCGACGGCTTTGCATCGACCTCGATCGGACGGTCATCGCCGTTGCCCTTGCCCGGACCGCGTGCGCTCTTCGCGCCGTTGGAGTGGTCCGGCGTGCCGACATCGGTTTCGGCGCCGTTCGCACCGTTGGCCCCACCATCGCCGTTCGGCGCCGAGGCGCCGTTGGCGCCATGTGCGTCGTTGCGATTGCCGCGATTGCCCCGACCGCCTTGGCGGCGCTGACCATCGTTTTGCCGGTGCCCGTCACCCTGACGCTGTCCGTCATTGGATTGGGCATTCGCAGCCTGCCGCTCGTTCCGCTGCTCCTGATCGATGGAATAGATGCGGAAGTAATGTTCGGCATGCTGATAGTAGTTCTCGGCAGCTATTCGGTCGCCGGAGGACGCTGCGTCGCGCGCCAGTCCCAGATATTTTTCGTGTACCTGGAACGCATTGCCGCGAATCCTGACGCTTGGTCCGTTACTATCGAATGTCTGCTGACGATTTGCGCCCCTACGCCCACCATTCCGGCCGCGCGCGCGCTTAGAGCCTTGGCCTTGTTTCATATTTCCTTACACATCGAAGCTGGTTTCTGCTTCCGCTGAAAAAAGATGACCCTTTTTCAACGCGCCGCAACCCTGCGGCAGGCCGCTTTCAGCGGGCCTCCCCAAAAGACAAGCTTTCGAAGATTAATTCGACCTCGGATGCTCCTGCCTAGCCCTGCGGGCCCGGTTCAACGAGGTGCTGACAAGAACCTAGACGGTTCGCTCCGACGTTCCAACCATTTTTTTTGGTTAATGCTTTCACGCTATTTGCGCTGCAACGCAGCGATAAACTCCGGCCAAGTCACGGACCGGGTTGGAAACCGTCATTCCGGCCGTTTCGAGCAACGCCGCCACCGGCTCCCATTGTCCGGCCCCGACTTCCAGGAATACGGAGGCGCCGGGCTTCAACAAGCGAGGCAGATCGCCGACGATTTCGCGATAGCATTTCAAACCGTCGCCGCCGCCGTCCAAGGCCAATTTCGGCTCGTAGCGCGCGACCTCGGGTTGGAGGCCGTCGATCTCACCGCTCGCGATATAGGGCGGATTCGACACCACGACATCGAACCGGCCGGACACCGCCGCCGCCCAATCCGACACCAAGAATCGCGCGCGACCGGCAAGGCTCAACCGTGCGGCGTTATCGCGCGCAACCGCAACGGCGGCGGCAGACCGATCGACGCCGATACCGGTTGCGTCCGGGCTTTCCGACAGAAGCGCCAGAAGGAGGCACCCGCTTCCGGTTCCCAGATCGAGCATGACCGGGGCGGCCCGCTGTCGCGCCGTCAGGGCCGTCAGCGCCGCGTCGACGAGCGTTTCGGTTTCCGGCCGGGGAATCAGCGTGTCCGGCGTGACGCGAAACGGCAGGCTCCAGAATTCCCGCCGCCCAAGCAATTGCGCCGCCGGGACACCTTGGCCGCGCCGGTCGACCAAGGCGCGATAGACACCCGGATCCGGCACGGCGCGCTCGGGATGACCGATGATCGCCGCCTGATCGACATCCAGCGCATGCGCCAACAACACCCGCGCCTCACGGTGAGGCGATTCGATCCCCGCCGCCTTGAGGCGCGCCGTGCCTTCCGTCAAACACGAGCCAATCGTCGGCCGGCTCATTGCAACTCGGCAAGACGCTCTGCGCGGTCCTCGGCGAGCAGGGCGTCGAAGATATCGTCCAGCTCCTCGCCATTCATGATCCGGTCGAGCTTATGCACCGTGAGATTGATGCGATGGTCGGTCACGCGGCCCTGCGGGTAATTGTAGGTTCGAATGCGTTCGGAGCGGTCGCCCGACCCCACCTGACTGCGCCGGTTCTCGGACCGCTCATCCTGCTGGCGTTGGCGCTCGGCCTCGTAGAGGCGGGCGCGCAGAACCTTCATCGCCTTCGCCCGGTTCTTATGCTGCGATTTTTCGTCCTGGCATTGGACGACGACCCCGGTCGGAATATGGGTAATCCGAATCGCGCTATCGGTCTTGTTCACGTGCTGTCCGCCGGCGCCGGAAGCGCGGTAGGTATCGATGCGCAAATCCTTCTCGTCGACCGAAACGTCGACATCTTCCGCCTCCGGCAACACCGCCACCGTCGCCGCCGACGTATGGATGCGCCCGCCGCTTTCCGTGACCGGCACGCGCTGTACGCGGTGCACGCCGGATTCGAACTTGAGCTTGGCGAACACGCCGGCACCGCCGATCGACGCGATAGCCTCTTTGAATCCGCCGAGCTCCGTATCGTTGACCTCGATCGGCTCGAACCGCCAACCGTGATTCTCCGCATAGCGCTGATACATACGGAACAGATCCGCCGCAAACAGCGACGCTTCATCGCCGCCGGTGCCGGCCCGCACTTCCAAAATGGCGCTGCGGTCGTCGGCGGCGTCCTTCGGCAACAGCAGGATTTGCACCTCGCGCTCCAGCGCAGGCAGACTGGCTGCCAACTCGCGATGTTCCTCCTCGGCCATGCTGCGCATTTCCGCATCGGTGTCGGCGTCGCCCATCAATTCTTCCAGATCGGACAACTCCGACAATATGTCCTGCACCTCGCGCGCCTTCTCCGCGATCGGCGACAGCTCGGCGTATTCCTTGGACAAGGATGCGAAATCGGATGCGCTTAGGTCTTCCGACGACATCAATGCCGTTAGTTCTTCCTGCCGGGTGATAACCGCCGATAGCTTTTCCGCCATACTCATGGGATCAGCATTCCTCTTCCTTCGATGGGTCGGTAAACAGCCTGCCCAGCAGCCGCTCCACCTGGTTCCTGCTCACGCCGCTACCGCCTTCCTCGGCGGCGGCCAAGTCGCGCAGCGCCGTGGAGGGCCGGTGCAATAACCGGTTGATCAATAATCGAGTCACCTCTTCCGGGCCGGCATCGGGATTCTCGGCAAGCACGCCTTGCCGCACCTGTTCGAAGTGCTCGCGCAAGGCCACCACGGACGGTACCGCGTCGCGCTCCGCCCGCTGCCGATGCCATGCGGCGACGCCTTCGTCAATCAACCGCCAAGCATCCGCCGATGCCTCCTGGCGCTGCGTCCGCCCTTGCAACGCGACCTGTTCGAGATCGTCCAGCGAATAGAGATATGCGCCGTCGTGCCGTTCGAGAGTGGTTTCCATATCCTGCGGAACGCCGCCGTCCAGGAACAAGATAGGCCGCCGCCGGCGTTGGCGTAGGGCGGATTCGACCAACGCCGCCGTCACGATCCGCCGGCCGGTGCCCGCCGCGGACACGACGATGTCCGACGACGCCACCTCGGCCGCCAAATCCTCCAACGGCGCGAAATGCAGCCCGGCGCGGCGCGCGGCGCTTTCCACCCGTTGCGACGGTCCGGTCATGGCCGTATCGCGCAAGCCCGCCTGCCGCATATGGTCGTGGATCAGCTCGCCGATTTCGCCAAGTCCGATTATCAGGGCGCGACAGCGCGACAGGTCGCCGTGCAGGTCTTGAGCGACCTGTGCCGCGGCCGAGGCGATCGACACCGGCCGCCGGGTGATCTGCGTTTCGGTCCGGACGCGCTTCGCCACGCTGTACGCCGCTTGCAGCACCGCCTCGAATTCCGGCCCCATCATGCCGCAGTCGGCCGACAAGCGATGTGCGGCGCGAACCTGTCCCAACACCTGCGGTTCGCCGATGACCTGACTATCCAGCGACGCGGCGACCGCGAAAATATGGCGCAGTGCGGTGTCGTCGTAATGGGCATAGCTCTGGTCGGTGATTTCATTGCCGCCCACGTTGCTGGTCGCGCAGAAATCGTCCCGGATCACCGTCGCCATCCGTTCCGCCTCGGGATGCAGGCCCTGGATCTCGATTCTGTCGCAGGTCGATAGCACGATCGCTTGGGCCAGTCCGGCATCGCGCAACCGGTCGAGGGTACGCGGCACCATGGCGTCGTCGATGAAAAGGCGGTCGCGCAGCAGAGCGCCGCTGGACCGGTGATTGGCCCCCACGGCGAAGATCCGGGCGTCACCCTGCGCAGACATCGCACAGCTACCGGTAAACGGCGAGGTGTTCCTCAAGCGACGCGAGCGCCACCTCGTCCTGTGAGCCCGACTCCATGTCGCGCACCGTGGCCGTGCCGCGGGCCAGCTCATCGTCGCCGACGATGACTGCGGCGCTGGCATTGACCCGGTTGGCGCGCTTCATCCGCCGCCCCAAGTTTCCCGAATAGCCGAGTTCGATGCGGAATCCGGCGCCCCGCAACCGATCGGCAATCTTGAAGACTTCCTGCTCCGCGTCGGTCCCCAGCGGGATCAGTGCAACCGGACGCCGCGCCTCCGGCACGTCGCTGCATAACATCGCGAGCCGTTCCACGCCGGCCGCCCAGCCGACGCCCGGCGTGTCGGGACCGCCCATCATCTTGATCAAACCGTCGTAGCGCCCCCCGGCGAGCACGGTTCCTTGAGCGCCGAGCGCCGTGGTTACGAACTCGAATGCCGTGTGACAGTAATAATCCAGCCCGCGCACAAGTCGCGGGTTCACGGTGTATTCGATGCCGAGCGCGTCGAGACCGGCCTTGACCGTTTCGAAGAATTCCGTGCTGTCTGCGTTCAGGAAATCGCCGAAAAGCGGCGCGTCGGCGACGATGCCACGGTCCGTCTCGTCCTTCGAATCCAGAATGCGCAATGGGTTGCGCTCCAACCGGGTCTGGCTGTCCTCGGAAAGCGCCTCGCGGTGTTTCTCGAAATAGCCGACCAGGGCGTCGCGATAGGCGGCCCGGCTTTCGGTATCGCCCAGCGTGTTGAGTTGGAGCACCGTCTCCCCCAGAACGCCGAGAGCCTCCAGCACGCGAACACCGGCGGCGATGACTTCCACATCCGCCTGCGGTTGCGGCAGGCCGATGAGTTCGACACCGATCTGATGGAATTGGCGTTGCCGGCCTTTCTGCGGCCGTTCGTAGCGGAACATCGGGCCCGCATAGAAATATCGGACGGGGACCTGCTGGGCCAGCCCTTCGGAGATGAACGCGCGCGCCACGCCGGCGGTATTCTCCGGCCGCAGGGTGATCTCTTCATCGCCCTTATCGGTGAAGGAATACATCTCCTTGGTGACGACGTCGGACGCCTCGCCAAGCGTCCGCTTGAAGACCTGACTGAACTCGAAGATCGGTGTCGCCACCTCGTCGAACCCGTAACGCTCGACGATGCCGCGCGCGGTGTCGACGACGTGCCGATACCCCCGCATCGCTTCCGGCAGCAGGTCGTGAGTTCCGCGAACGGGTTGGAGAGAGGCCATGTCGTTACGTGTCACAAAGGTTGCAGAAAAGCCGGGAAAACCGCAGGGACCATAGCAAAGCGCCGGCGCGGGCGACAGTGTCCGCACAATCCAACAGTGTCAAGCAGGTAAGCAATTGGCGGGCCCGCGGAAACGCCCCACCGAAACGGTATCGGGAACCGAAGCCGGCCCGCCGCTTCCGGGGCTAGGCCGCTGCGCTACTCCGACGTGGTGCCAATCGGCGGCGCGCCGGCACCGACGGCCTTCCCGGATTTCAACGGCTCCGGCTCGAGCGCGACATCCCGGCGGACCGCCCCCGGCGGACCGAGCGTGGGCACCGGCGTGCCATCGACCGTTATGCGCAGCCCCCCGGCGTTGCCCGTCAACAGGGTCAATCCGCTTCGATTGGGCACCTGGTAGGTATCGCCCTTGAACAAAACGCGGGTCAACAGCAGTTCGGCGCTTTCGCTGTCACGTATCTCGACCCAACTGTCCGACAGCGCCTGCACGACGATACGGGCATCGGCATTCTCGTTTCCGTAAATCTTGCCGCTCGACAGCGTATCGGCGGTATCCGCGGTTTCCGTATCTTCAGACGGCGGCGTCGGCAACGCTGCGATTTGTTGTCCCGGCTCCGCACCGATCGGCGCTGCGGGCGTTGCCGATTCATCCGACGACGGCGGAGCGGGCGGCGCCGCATCCGGCGGCGACTGGTCAGCGGGATCGGTCGCCGATGCCGCAGGTGCCGCTTCGGGCGTAACGGCCGCCACGGGCGGGGTCGACGTCGGTTCGGCGGACGGCGCCGCATCGGAATTCGGCGAGCTGTCCTCGGCCGGCTTTTTCGCAACCTCGGCCGGCTTTTTCGCAACCTCGGACGGAGCCGGCGCGGCCGGCGTCTCGGGTGCGCTCGGCGCCGCGTCGGACGCGGACGACGTTACCGGTGCCGGCGGGGCTTCGCTCGCGTCATCCGACGGCTTGCCCTTGATGATTTCGCTGATCTGGCTGGGCAATTGCGGCACGATCTCGGCGACCTGCTGGTCCTTCGACGAGAAATAGATCCACGCCCCATAAACCAACCCGGCCAGCAAGACCGCGACCAACAAGACGGCTCCGCTCGGAATTTTCCCTTCGGGGAGCGGCGCCGGAAAATGCAGGTCGGTCCGATTATGAAGGTCTTTGACCTCTTCCTTGAACCGGGTCACCAGCGCGTCGCTGTTCAAACCGAGGTGATCCGCATAGGTGCGCACAAATCCGACCGCATAGGTCGGCCCCGGCAGATCGTCGATCAAACCGTCTTCGAGCGCCTTGAGATACGGAAAGCGTATGCGCAGGACCTGAGAGACATAGCGCAGGTCTTCACCACGCTCCTCGCGCCGCGACCGCAAGGTCGCACCAACGGTCTGTAACCCGCCCTCCGCGGCCTGAGACGAGGTCTCGCCGGTTTCAACGGATTCCTGTTTGGCGCTTCGATCAAGCTTCCAAAGATTCTTCGCCATGTGCGGAACTGGTCCCCTTAAAGCACCGAACTAAAGGCAATCCACAAATTTCGGAAATGTTTTTGTTGGACTGCCAAACGCGACTTCCGCTGATGCCGCTCCCCACTCGCGGCGACTATACTACAGGACACACGGAAAATGCAGCCACCATTCGCCGATCCACCCGATTAGGGGGAAGGACGAGGGCCGTTAAACGGGAAAAGGTTCCCAAATCCGGTGTTAGAGCGGGATTTCGTGCCGCTCAGCGTAAGCCCGCAGGGCGTCGCGAAGGCTGTGATCTGGTTCGTCCAACAGCGATCCCACGTAGCTCTCGAGCTCGGTGACGTCCAGCTTCTGCAACATATGGCGCACCGCCCCAATGGCGCCGGACGGCATCGACAAAATCCGGAATCCGACCCCGAGCAACGCCATCGCTTCCAGCGGCTGGCCAGCCATCTCGCCGCAGAGACTCACCGGCACATTGGCCTTGCGCCCTTGGGCTACAACGCCATGCAAGAACTTAAGTACGGCCGGCGACAACGCGTCGTATCGGTCGCTGACGCGAGGATTGCCGCGGTCGCAAGCGAACAAGAACTGCACCAGGTCATTCGAACCGATGGACAGGAAATCCACCCGGTCGAGAAGCTGCGGCAACTGAAAATAAAGCGACGGCACTTCCATCATGGCGCCGACCCGTATGCCGTCGGGCAATGGATTTCCCCACGACTTCGCCCTTTCCACCTCTTGATCGAGCAGGGACTTCGCACTGTCGAATTCCGCGACTTCCGCGACCAAAGGGAACATGACGCGCAGTTCGCGACCGGCCGACGCCCGCAACAAGGCTCGTATCTGCAGCCGGAGAATCGCCGGGCGGTCGAGCGCGATCCGCAACGCACGCCATCCCATCGCAGGATTCTGGTCTTCGCCGATCCGCAAATAGGGCAACAGCTTGTCGCCGCCGATATCGAGCGTGCGAAAGACGACGGGACGATCCCCGGCCTTCGCGTATACGTCACGGTAGAGATCGGTCTGTTTCGTCAGGCGCGGGAACTGCGCATGGATCATGAAGGGGATTTCGGTCCGGTACAGACCGACACCATCGGCCCCGCTTTCCGGCAGATGGTCGAGATCGAGATCGAGTCCCGCGTTGATCAAAAGCGAAACCGATTGCCCGTCCCGCGTAACCGCCGGCAGGTCCCGCGTGGCGGCGTATTCCGCGCGCTTCTTTTCCCAATTCTGCAGATTATCGGTGAAACTCTTTTGCAAATCTTCTGCCGGCCGCACATAGGCGACGCCGTTGTCGCCATCGACGAAAACCGAATCACCGGGCTCGACCTTGCCGATCACGCCGCGCACGTTGCCGACGACCGGGATGTCGAGCGCTTTCGCCACGATCGCCACGTGCGACGCCGCCGTGCCCTCGTCGAGGATCAGGGCGCGAAGCCGTGTCCGGTCGTAGTCGAGCAATTCGACCGGTCCCATGGCGCGCGCCACCAGAACCACGTCTTCCGGGAGCGGCAACGCACCGTTGCCTCCCTGCACGCCGTGGGTCAGATGCTGCAACAGCCGATAAGCGAGATCGTCGAGATCGAGCAGCCGCTCGCGAAGATAGGGATCCCGGACCTGACTCATCCGGGCCCGTGTGTCGTTCTGCACCTTTGCAACCGCCGCTTCGGCGGTAAGACCGCTTTGAATCGCCTCGCGTATGCGCCGGATCCATCCGTGATCGTCCGCGATCATCCGGAATGCCCGGAGAATGTCGAGCGGTTCGCCGGACCGCGTGGCCTGGACCTCGCCGGAAAGCCGGTCCACCATGCTGTCGAGCGCCAGCTGCATCCCGCTCATCGCTTCGGCGATCCGCTTCAGTTCGGATTCAGGGTCTTCCGCGATGGTCTGCGAGATCGGCGCACCGCGCTCGTGCAGGACCGCAATACCTCGCGCCAGTCCACCGTTGATCCGCGTGCCATCGAGGCGAACCGGCGCCGTGTTCGCCGGCCCCGCCACTTCATCGGGCACCGAAAGATCGCCGCCGGCAATGAGTTCGGCGACAACCATCGCAACCGTCTCGAGGGTTTCGACTTCCTCCTCGGTGTAGTTGCGCTGGGTCATGTTCTGAATGGTCAAGACACCCATGACACGGCCGCTGCGCAACACGGGCGCACCCAGGAAGGAATGATAAATTTCTTCGCCGGTTTCCGGCCGGTAGGCGAATTGCGGATGGCTTTGAGCGTCGGCCAGGGCAAGCGGACTGGCATGCGCGGCGATGGTGCCCACCAGGCCTTCGTTCACACCGAGCTGCGTGCGGTAGACGGCGTCCTTGCGCAACCCCTCGGTACTGCACAGCACAAGCCGTTCGCCCGGCTGCATGACGTAAACGGAGCACACCTCCGCCACCATGCCGCGGGCGATGATCTCGGCGATCCGGTCCAGGCGTTCCTGCGTCGTGCCGCCGCGCGCCATGGCGTCGCGCAGACGGCGCAGCAATTGCCGCGACCCGACCCAATGCGTGACATCGGTCATCCGCTAAACCCGTTCTACGCCGCTAACGTCACTGCGCGCCCGCCGCAAAATGCGGGCCGCGCCGTCATTCGGTATCCAAGCCATACGCGGTGTGCAACGCCCGCAGCGCAAGTTCCGTGTATTCCTCGGCCACCAAAACACTGATCTTGATCTCCGAGGTTGAAATTACCTGAATGTTTATACCCTTCTCGGCGAGCGTACGGAACATCACCTGTGCCACGCCCGCGTGGCTCCGCATGCCGACACCGATCACCGAAATCTTGACGACATTCTGATCCGACAGGACATCGTTGCAGCCGACCGCGTCCTTGACGCCGTTCAGCACGTCCATCGCCCGGTCGAAATCCGCTTTCCCCACGGTAAACGTCATATCCGTCCGTTGGCCGTCGGCGGCCATGCTTTGGACGATCATGTCGACATTCACGTTCGCCTCGGAGAGCGGGCCGAAGATGCCCGCCGCCACGCCGGGCTTATCCGAAACGCCGGCAAGGCTGATTTTCGCCTCGTCCCGGCTATAGGCAATTCCACTGACGATCTGATGTTCCACGATCTCGTCCTCATCAACGACCAGGGTCCCGGGCTCTTCCCGGAAACTCGATAATACCTGCAAGCGCACGCCCGCCTTCATGGCCAACTCGACCGATCGGGTCTGCAGCACCTTGGCGCCCTGCGACGCCATTTCGAGCATCTCCTCGTAGGTGATGCGATCCAGCTTACGCGCCTTCGTCACGATCCGCGGATCGGAGGTATAGACCCCGTCCACGTCGGTGTAGATATCGCAGCGGTCGGCCTCAAGGGCGGCGGCAAGCGCCACGGCGCTCGTATCGGAGCCGCCCCGGCCCAACGTCGTCACGCGTTCGTCCGGCGAAACGCCTTGGAACCCCGCGACGACGGCAATCTGGCGGTCGGCGAACCGGTCGATCATCTTGCCGGTCTCAATCGCCTGGATCCGCGCCTTACCATGCACATCATCGGTCCGGATCGGCAATTGCCATGCGAGCCAAGACCGGGCCGGCAGCCCCATTTCCTGTAATGTCAATGCCATCAGGCCGCTCGTTACCTGCTCACCCGACGCCACCACGACGTCATACTCGCGCGCATCGTGCAGCTTGTTCGCACTCGTGACGAAATCGACCAGGCGGTTGGTTTCGCCGGCCATCGCCGAGACAGCGACGGCGATCTCGTGGCCTTGGTCGTACTCGGCCTTGATCCGCATCGCCGCGTTGCGAATGCGGTCCAAATCGGCCACCGACGTGCCGCCGAATTTCATTACGATCCGCGCCATAATCTCGACCCTAATGCGGAAATATCCATCCCCGGCCCGTGCCAGAGGTTGCCCCGCGAAGGCGGCGTATCCATACTCTTTGGATAGCGGCCATGCAAGGCCCCCACATCCGCACGGACCCGGCTAATACCATGATGGAAAAGCAAACGCCGCGCGCGTTGGACCGCACCGTCGACGACGCCGAATTGGCGAAGTTCGCCGCCATCGCGGAGGAATGGTGGGACCCGGACGGCAAGTTCCGGCCGCTCCACAAGTTCAACCCGATCCGCCTGGAATTGCTGCGGGACCGTATTGCGGACCATTTCGGACGCGACCCGAAATCCGCCCGGCCGTTGGACGGGATATCCGTTGTCGATGTCGGCTGCGGCGGCGGCCTGCTCGCGGAACCCATGGCGCGGCTCGGCGCATCCGTCACGGGTGTCGACGCCACCGAACGCAATGTCGAAGTGGCGCGCGTCCACGCCGAACAGATGGGATTGACGATCGACTACCGCTTCGCCACCGCCGGCGATTTGGCCGCGGAGCAGCGTGTCTTCGATGTTGTCCTCAACATGGAAGTGATCGAGCATGTTGCCGACCGGGATGCCTTCCTCGCGGACTGCGCGCAGTTGGTGCGCCCCGGCGGCCTGATGTTTCTCGCGACGCTGAACCGGACGCCAAAATCCTATCTTTTTGCCATCGTCGGCGCGGAGTACGTGATGCGCTGGCTGCCGCGCGGAACCCATGAGTGGCGTCGCTTCGTCCGCCCCTCCGAACTCGCCGCACCGCTGCGGCAATCGGGGATGACGATGACCGACGTAACGGGTGTCGTCTTCAACCCGATCAAGGATCAATGGTCGCTGTCGTCGCGCGACCTCGACGTGAACTACATCGCGATCGCCGAAAAACCCGAACCGACATAACTGGGAGCCAACAATGACCCGGATCGCCCTCTTGGACGACTATCAGAACATCGCGCTCAAATCGGCGGATTGGGGCTCGCTTCCGGCGGCGTGCTCGGTCGATGCCTACCCGGACCATCTGGCCGATCGGGCGGCGTTGACCGACCGGCTGCATCCTTATGACGTTCTGGTCATCATGCGCGAGCGGACGCCCTTTCCCCGCGCGCTGATCGAAACCCTGCCCAACCTGAAACTGCTGATCACCACCAGCGGCCGCAACAAATCGATCGATCTCGCGGCCTGCGCCGATCATGACGTGCTGGTCTGCCATACCGAGTTGGGGCACACGCCCACGGCCGAACTCACGTGGGGCCTCATCCTGGGGCTGGCGAAACGTATTCCGACCGAAGACCGCGGCACCCGCGAAGGGCACTGGGGCGTCACGGTCGCCGATGGCCTGGCCGGCAAGGTGCTGGGCGTCATCGGGCTCGGCAAGCTGGGTTCGAAGGTCGCGCAGATCGGCAAGATGTTCGACATGGAGATCATCGCCTGGAGCCCCAATTTGACCGACGAACGCGCGCTGGAAATTGGCGCCCAGCGTGTCGAAAAGGACGAACTCTTCACCCGTTCCGATTACGTCACCGTCCACGTCGTGTTGAGCGACCGCAGCCGCGGCCTGGTCGGCGAGGAAGACCTGGCGCGCATGAAACCGACCGCGTTTCTGGTCAACACGGCGCGCGGGCCGATCGTCGACGAGAAAGCTCTGGTGCACGCCGTGCAGAACGGCGTCATCGCCGGGGCCGGCATCGACGTGTTCGGCACCGAGCCGCTACCGCAGGGCGATCCGTTGCGGACGCTGCCGAATAGCATCATTACCCCCCATATCGGCGGGTTCACGCGCGAGAATTACGATCTGTGGTACGGCGGCGCGTTGGAAGACATCAAGGCCTGGCTCGACGGCAACCCGATCCGCATCCTGACGCCGGACAAGAACTGAGCCTAATCACCGTTTCCGATATCGGTCGATGCATCGACCTCAAGGCGCCAGGACGATTGCGCGTGGTCTTTCGTGGCCACGTCGAAAACGACGCCGTTGGGGTCGCGGTATTTCCGCTCGTGCTTCGGGCCGGCGCCGACATTCTTGACCTGGCCGTGATAGTAACCGCCCGCCTCTTCGACCGCGGCGCAGGCCTCGTCCATGTCGTCGACGAGAAATCCTAGGTGATGGATACCGATGAAATCGGAGCCGCGCTCGTCGGGGGCGTTGTCATTGGACTGCAGGTGCAGTAGGGCGAGGCTGACCACCCCATCGGACATCATGACCGCGACATCGGACTGACGCACCCGTTCCATTCCGAAGGCTTTTTCATAGAAGTTCGCCGCCTCTTCCAGATCGCGAACGCTCAACGCGATGTGCCGAAGTTTACCCATGACCTGATTCCTTCCTAAACTGTCGCCTGAACCCGATCTTGTCAGACTTTCCCGAGACACATCAAATCCCGGCACCGACGCCGCCCGCATCGAAAACCCGAAACGCGACCGAGGAAACACCCCATGAGCGATACGACCTATATGACCGTCAACGGCAAGGTGGTTCCCGGTGACGAAGCACAGATCAACATCGCCTCACCGGCCGCGAAATACGGAATCGGCGTCTTCGAGGGCATTCGCGGCTATTGGAACGCGGATGACGAGCAGCTCTACGTGTTTCGGCTACGTGAACATCTCGCGCGCCTGAAGCAATCGATGAAGCTGCTGCGGCTGGACGACGAATTCTCGATCGACCAATTGGAAGTCTGTGTGCTCGACATGATCCGGGCCAACGACTTCAAGACGACCATTCAGATGCGCATCATGGCCGTTCTCGACGATGCCGACGGCGCCCGCACGGACAACGGGCCGGTCGGCGTCTATGCCATGGGCGGCCCGTGCCCGCCGCACCCGTTCATGCGCAGCGGCCTGACCGCCGGTACCAGTTCCTGGGCGCGGACGGCGGACAACGCGCTGCCGGTCCGGATCAAATGCAACGCCAATTACGTGAACGGCCGATTGGCGGAACTGGAGGCGCGCGCCGGCGGCTTCGACCGGGCGATCTTCCTGAACAGCCGCGGCAAGGTATCGGAAGGACCGGGCGCGACCCTGTTCCTGATCCGCGGCGGACGGCCCGTCACGCCGTCACCCTCGAACGATCTGCTGGAAAGCATTACGCGGGACACGCTGATGCATCTCTTGCGCGAAACACAGGACATGGAAACGCAGGAGCGCGATGTCGACCGCACCGAGGTCTACGCGGCGGACGAAGCCTTCCTTTGCGGCACCTTGGCGGAAGTGACGCCGATCATCAGCCTGGACGGCATCCCGGTCGGCGACGGCGCGGTGGGGCCGGTGACGCGGGCGCTTCAGAAAAGTTATCTCGATACGGTAACCGGCGCATCGTCGGACCACGCCGACTGGCGCACCCCGGTCTATGTTTGACGCGATCTAGGTTTCGCGCCGGTTGATCAGCCCGTCCGGCGTCGCCGAATACCCGGTCAGCGTCCGGTCCGCATAGCGCATGCGCCAGGACAGCATTCTTTGCGCATAGTCCAGCATGACCGGCGCATTGGCCGGATCCTTCGCGAGGTTTTCCAGCTGTCCGGGATCCGCTTCCATATCGAACAAGAGCGGCGGCAACGCGTCGAAGTGGACATATTTGTATCTCTCGTCCCGGATCACGCAGAGACCGCACTGATCAAGCGGCAACCCGAAGGGCGGCGGTTTCGTCGCGTTGCTGAAATACGGCCGGAAGTCGAACTCGAAATGCACCTCGGCACGCCAATCGTCGGGCTTGGCCCCACGGCAAAGCGGCAGCAGGGATGCGCCGTCGCAGGTATGCGGCACCGCGCCGCCGACCCAGTCCAGGATCGTCGGCATTACATCGACGGTTTCGGTAAAGGCATCGACGATTTCGCCGCGCATGGAGTCCGCTTCCGGCGACGGGTCGTGCACGATCATCGGGATATGGAAGGATTGATCGAAATACCCGATCTTGCCGAGCAGGTAATGGTCGCCCAACATCTCCGCATGGTCCGACGTGAAGACGATCAGCGTGTTGTCGTACTGCCCGCTGTCCTTCAGGTATGCGACGATCCGGCCGATATGGTCGTCGATCTCCTTCATCAGGCCGTAATAGGCGGCGCGCATCACGCGCACCTCTTCCTCGCTCATGTCGCTCGCAAGGCCGTTGCCGTCGCGGAAGTATTTCGATTGCTTCTCGGTCCGGATGTAGTGATCGAGCAGCGGGTGCTGTTCCGCCTCGGCCTCACGGGTCGCCGCCCGCACCGGGCCCGGCGCCTCGTCTGGATCGTGGCTCTCGTTATAAGGCGCCGGCGCGATGAAGGGCGGATGCGGCCGGAAATACCCCAGATGCATGAACCAGTTTTGCTGCTCGACGCCGCGCAGGTAAGCGAGGCCGTGTTTCGTCGTCCAACTCGTATCCGACAACTCCGCGGAGATACGGGACGGCGCCCGCGTGGCGCCCCCGGGCGCGTCGTGCCCCTCGGCCGGCAGCCAAATATCCTCGGGCGGGTCCGGCAGGTCCATGCCGTGCTGACGCAGCCAGTTGAAATACGGGCGGCGCGCCGGGTCCATCGGTGCGATCGGCGTCCAGCCCGGCATCAACGCGCCGCGGAACTTGTAGCGCGGGTCGTCGGAGGGCGTCAGGCGCGGATCGGGCGACGTCGTCGTGTAGCCGACGAGGGCCGAGTCATAGCCATACTTCCGCATCTCTATCGGCAGGGTGGCGTGACGGGTATCCATCGGAATGCCGTTCTGCACCACCCGATGGTTCATCATGTACAGGCTGGTCAAGAGCGAGGCGCGCGCCGGGCCACAGGGCGCGCATTGCGTGTAGTGATTGCGGAACACCGTGCTGTCCCGGCAGAGCGCGTCGAGATGCGGCGTCTGAACCGACGGATGGCCGATATAGGACAGGGTATCGCCCCGCCATTGGTCGACCACGATGAGAAGAACATTTTTCTTTTCAGCCACGACAAGACCTCGCTGCGACGCTGGCTTAGCGCCGATCATTCGGGCACTCGATTGGGAACAGGACCGACAGAATAGCGGATCGGCGCACGCACGTCAGGAACGGTACACCCGCAATGTTACGGGAATGTGCAAAGAATCGCCACCGTAGGGTACGGGACGGTATTAGCTGTTCGTGCGCGGCAACCAGGGGATGCGCGCGAACTCGACGCCTTCTTCTTCGAGCGATTGCGCCTCGTCGTCGGACGTCTCGCCATAGATGTTGCGCGCGTCGGCTTCCTTGTAGTGAATTTTCCGCGCTTCATCGGCGAACTTGTCGCCGACATAATCGCAGTTTTCGGCGACTTCCTTCTGCAGCGTTTCCACCGCCTTGCGCAGTTCGGCAGCCTGGACATGCGCTTTGCCGGCGGCGCCCCGCGACGCGCCTTTCGCGATATTCGGCGCCATTGGGGCTTTCGCCACCTTGACATCGCCGCACACGGGACAGGCGACCTTGCCCTGCTTCGCCTGGCGGTCGTAGGTCTTGCCGTCCTTGAACCATGCCTCGAACACATGGTCACTATCGCATCGAAGGTTGAACGAAATCATATCGCCTTATATCCAGTAACCGCCTCATGCTCCAAATTCGCTTCATCCTATAAAATATGTCGTAATCCCCCATTCGCAAGATACCCGGACATCCAACCATGACCGACCGCCCCGATCCGACCCATGACCGAACCGAGCCGTCCCCTTGGGTTCTGCGCTTTTCCGACCGGATTCCGGCCGGCGGAGATGTCATCGACATTGCCTGCGGCGCGGGCCGGCATGGGCGGCTGTTGCTGGAAAAGGGCCATCCGGTGACATTCGTCGATATCGATACCGAAGGCCTCGACGATCTTGGCGGGCGCAGCGACGTCGCGGTCATCGAAACCGACCTCGAGACCGAGGGATTCTGGCCTTTTGCCGGGCATGCATACGACGGCGTTATCGTGACCAACTACCTGTGGCGGCCGATCCTGCCCCAAATCATCGACCTCGTCGCGCCCGGCGGTCTGCTTATCTACGAGACCTTCGCGGTCGGCAACGAGGCCTTCGGCAAACCCAGCAATCCGGACTATCTGTTGAAGCCCGATGAATTGCTCAGTGCTATCGACGGTAAGCTCGAGGTGCTGGAATTCGAACAGGTCGAAACCGAAACACCGAAACCGGCGGTGGTTCAGCGCATCGCCGCCCGGAACACCCAGGCCACCTAGAGTCGGAATTCAGGAATTCGACGCGTCGACGGTGATATCGCAGTCGTGTTCCAGCGACGGGATCATCGACCGCGCCTTATCGACCGCTCCGAAATCGAGTTCCGCCGTGACGATTCCCGGTTCGGTGCCGCCATCCGCGAGCACTTCGCCCCAGGGCGCCACGATCAAGGAATGTCCATAGGTCTTGCGGCCATCGTCGTGGTCGCCGCATTGCGCCGGCGCGATGATGTAACAACCAGTCTCGATCGCGCGCGACCGCATCAGGACATGCCAATGGGCATCGCCCGTGCGCCGGTTGAAGGCGGACGGCACGGCCAACATGCGCGCACCGGCATGCGCCAATTGGCGGTAAAGATAGGGAAACCGGATGTCGTAACAAACGGTCATGCCGAGCGGCCCCCACGGCGTGCCCGCCACCACGGCGCGGTCACCGGGCCGGTAGGTCTCCGATTCCTTGAAGGTCCGGCCGTTCGCCAGGTTGACGTCGAACATATGGACCTTGTCGTACCAGGCGACGATATCGCCGGCGTCATCCAGCAGGTAGGAGCGGTTGGCGAGACGGTCGTCGCCCACCAGCTTGATCGCCAGCGAGCCGACCAACAGCCAGACGCCAAGCTCGGCCGCCAATGCGCGATAGGCCGCCAACGCCGGATCGTCGTCCTCGGTGTTTGCCGCCTCGACCGCCAGATTGCCGCGCTGTTGCACCAAGTTGACGACCTCGGGCAGCGTGATCAGCGCCGCACCCGTCTCGTGCGCCGCGCGAACGGCATCCGTCGATAGCGCGATATTCGTATCGACATTCGACGTTGCCGTCAGCTGGACACAGGCGACCTTCAACGTGTCGGCCATGTCAGCCCTCCAGCAGAGGGTCTAGCCCACCATCGGCGTCGAGTGCATGAAGCTCGTCGCTGCCGCCGATATGCTTGTCGTCGATGAAAATCTGCGGCACCGAGGTCCGGCCGCCCGCGCGCTCGACCATCGTTTTCTTCAACGCGCCGTTCATAAAAACATCGTGCTCGATAAAGTCCGCGCCCTTGGCCTGCAGCAGCTTCTTTGCGCGGAAACAGTAGCCGCAAAACGGGCTCGTATAGATTTCAATCTTTGCCATAACTCGTTCTGAAATTTGCGCCGGATGCCCAAATACATACGGCGTCACGGACGAAGAGCAATCCCTTTTCTGCGGTGCCGCCCGGAATCCGCCTAATCCGCCCGGATCACGCGGGCCAATGTCAGGACATCGACCGCCCCCGCACCGGCCCGGCACAGGACACGCGCGCATTCCTCGACCGTCGCCCCCGTCGTCAGCACATCGTCGACCAGAACGATCCGTCGTCCCTGTACCTGGCTTTTCCATCGCTCGTGGACCGCAAACGCGCCCTGGACATTGCGCCGGCGGGCCGATGGCGATTTCTGCGCCTGGGTCGCGGTATGCCGCCGCCGACGCAACAGATCGACCGCAACCGGCGTTGCCGCGCGTTTGCCCGCCGCCTGCGCCAACAACCCGGCTTGGTTGTAGCGCCGCCGCAGCAACCGCCGGGGATGCAGCGGCACCGGCGCGATAAGGTCCGCCTCGGCGAGCAGAACCGCCCCTGCCCGCGCGAGCCATTGGCCGTAAACCGGCGCGCCATGGATTTCATCCGAATGCTTGAAGGCGAGGATCAAGGCACGGCTGGCATCGTCATAGCGAAAGACCGCCCGCGCGCGGTCGAATGCCGGCAGCCGGCGGATACAGGACGGGCACAAGCTCTCCTCCGGCATGCGATACGGGAACGGATAGCCGCAGCGGTAGCAGCATGGTTCCTCGAGCAGCGTGAGGTCCTTCCAGCACGCGGCACACAGGGTTCCTTGATCTTCGACGCGGCCACGGCAAGACAGACACCGCGGCGGCAGTAGAAAGTTCAACGCGGCCCGGGCGCCACGCTGCATCGCCAAGGAAGGCATGATAGTGAACGGCATGGTGCCGGTTCGATCTCGCAGCCGAATTTGATCCCGACTAACTCTATGGTCCCCGCCGCCGCCCGACAACCAGCTTTCAATTGCACGCACCGCCGGCCGCCCCCATATTTCGCCCATGGATGAGCCGATGCGCATTTTCGACCGCCGCGCCGTCCGGCGGCACCGCGACCGTGCAGCCGCCGGCCTCGCCGCACATGATTTCCTGCTGTGCGATGTCGCGGAACGCCTTACCGATCGGCTGCTGGATGTCAGCCGACGCTTTCCGCGCGCGCTGGATCTGGGATGCCATACCGGCGAACTGCACCGAATTCTCGGACGGCAGGGCGGCATCGAAACCTTGATCCAGTGCGACCTTGCGCCGGAGATGGCGCGCCGTGCCGGCGGGCACGCCATTGCCGCGGACGAGGAAGCATTGCCCTTTGCACCGGAATCCTTCGATCTCGTCCTGAGCAACCTCTCGCTGCATTGGGTCAACGACCTGCCCGGATGCCTGCTACAGATCCGCCAGGCCCTGAAACCGGACGGGTTGTTTCTCGCCGCGATGTTCGGCGGCGGCACATTGGTGGAGCTGCGAAATTGCCTGATGGAAGCCGAAAGCGAAATCGCCGGTGGCGTCAGCCCACGGGTGGCGCCCTTCGCCGACTTGCGCGATGCTGCCGGATTACTGCAGCGCGCCGGGTTCACATTGCCGGTCGCCGACCGGGATACGGTCACCGTCACCTACGAGAACGCCTTCCGGCTGTTCGCCGATCTGCGGGGCATGGGCGAAGGCAATGCGGTTCGCGAGCGACAGCACCGGTTCACCCGCCGCGCCGTATTTCTTCGCGCGGCCGAGCGATATCAGTCGAACCATGCCGCGCCAGACGGCCGCATTGACGCCACATTCAACATTATCTTCATGCACGGATGGGCGCCGCATCCATCGCAGCAAGTGCCGTTACGGCCCGGCAGCGCCCAAAGTCGGCTTGCAACGGCTCTCGAAACCGAGGAAGTTCCAGCGGGCGACAAGGCGATACCGAAACGACCGGCGGCGAAGGAGACCTGACTCGAATGAAGAAACTTGCCATTCGGGATTTGATATTCGACGTACTCGGCTTTCTCTGGACCAACCGGCTGGACCTGTTCCGGATGATCGCGGCGCCGGTTCTCGCGCTGTCCGTGATCAATGCCGCCGCCGCCGCGCTGATTTCCAGGCCGGAAACACCGACCACCGAGATTCAAACCGCCGCCACGATCTCGACCGCACTGTTGGTCGGCGTGTCCTTCATTTTCTATGTCATGTTCGCGGTCGCCTGGCATCGGCGATGCCTGAAGCCCGAGGAACAGACGACGATCTGGACCGCGCTCCGCTGGGACAAACGGAAGACACTGTTCACCATTCGATCGATGATCATCGGCGTCATTCTGCTGGGTGTCGCGATTACCGCCGGTGTTTTCGTGGCAATCTTGGGCGGGGGCGCCGGCATGGTGGGCACCATCGGAACCGGTGTGGAGGGCAAAGCGGTCCCGACAATTCTTGGCGTTGTCGGCACGCTCGTCATCATCGGCGTCGTCTTGCTGATGAACAGCCGGCTGGCCTTGTGGCTGCCGGCGGCCGCCGTCGACGACAATCTGACGCTGATGGAGACATGGGTCCTGGCCCGAGGGAACACCTGGCGGATCTTCGCCGTCGTGCTGCTGGCGAGCGCGCCGGGCATCCTTTTCTTCTTCGTCGTGGATATGGTGATGAAATTCGCCGCCCAGTCCCTGGGCATGGGCGACACGCTGACCTTTCGGCTGATCGCATCACTATCGCTCAACGTTGCGAATTACATCGTCATCGCGATCGGCGTCACCGCGCTGTCGTCGATCTACAAGGAATTGCGCCACCCGACATCGCCGGGCATGCCGTATTACATGTAGCGGGCGGCGACCGTCAGAGCAGGTCGCGCAACATGGCGACCAACGGCGCGTCCGCTGGCGGCATGGGATAGTCGGTCAGACGCGGCGGACGAACCCACGCCAGTTCCTGGCCTTCCCGCGCGGTCGGCGTGCCCTTCCAGACGCGGCAGACATATAACGGCATCAAGAGATGGAACGCGTCGTAGCGGTGGCTGGCGAAAGCGATCGGCGCAAGGCAGCTTTCCCGCGTGTCGATCCCGAGCTCTTCCTCGAACTCCCGGATCAAGGCTGCTTCCGGGGTCTCCCCTTCACCCACCTTACCGCCCGGAAATTCCCACAATCCCGCCATCGCCTTGCCCACAGGGCGTTGGGCGATAAGAACCCTGCCATCGGCATCGACCAGCGCCCCCGCGGCGACGAACAGCATCGGGAGGGGCGCGGCGGCTTCGCGGTCCTCCCAACAACCGTCGCGGTCGGTCGGTCCAGTCATGTCCGGTAATCAGCGTTGATCGTGATATAGCCGTGCGTCAGATCGCAGGTCCAAACCCGGGCGGTTCCTTTGCCGACACCGACATCGACCGCCAGATCGACATTGCGACCGGCGAGATGCCGCTCGATCTCCGTTTCGTCGTATCCCGTGACCTGCTTGCCGCGCCGCGTGATGTCGATGCCACCGAAGGAAATCGACATTCGGTCCCGGTCGGCCTTCTCACCCGCCTTGCCCACCGCCATGACGACGCGGCCCCAGTTGGCGTCGCTACCGGCGATCGCCGTTTTGACCAACGGCGAATTGGCGACCGCCAACCCGATCCGGCGGGCGGCCCGGTCCGACGCCGCGCCGGTGATGTCGACCGTGATAAATTTTTGCGCCCCTTCACCGTCCTTGACGACCTGGGTCGCGAGATCGACCATCAACTCTTCGAGCGCCCGCCGGAAGTCGGCGGCGACGCGCGCACCCGGCGATGTCACGGCAGGGTGATCCGCTTGGCCCGTCGCGGCCACGATCAGCGTATCGCTGGTCGACGTGTCGCTGTCGACGGTAATGCAATTGAAGGAGCGGTCGGCGGTCCGCCGCGTCATGGTCTGGAGCACCGGCGCGGGAATATCGGCGTCAGTGAACACGAAGGAAAGCATCGTCGCCATGTCGGGCGCTATCATACCCGAGCCCTTGGCGATTCCCGCGAGCGTCACCTCGGTATCGCCGATCTGCGCCGTCCGCGTCGCCATCTTCGCAAATGTGTCCGTGGTTAGGATGGCCTCGGCCGCATCGTTCCACGCGCCGGCCTTGAGGCGCTTGTGAAGCTGCTTGAGCTTCCGGCCGACATAGTCCTGCGATACCGGAACACCGATCACACCGGTCGACGCCACGAAGATCTCCTTCTGGCGGCAACCGATCAATTGCGCGGCGGTGCGGACAGTATGGGCGACGGTCTTATCGCCCGCCTTGCCGGTAAAAGCGTTGGCATTGCCCGAATTGACGACGATACCGCGCGCGGCGCCGCCGGGCAGTATCTTGCGGCACCATTCGACCGGCGCCGACGCGCAGGCCGATTTCGTGAAGACCCCGGCGATGGTCGTCCCCGCCGCCAATTCGGCCATGAACAGGTCCGGCCTTCCGCTTTCCTTTAGACCCGCCGCCATCCCGGCGACCTGTACGCCGGGAATCGACGGCATTGCCGGAACACCGTCCGGCGCCAGGGGAGATTTCTCGAACATGGCGCGACTCTATTTCGGAGCGGGACGCAACGGCTTCGCCGGCATCTTCGGTAGCTTCTTCTTGCCGTCCAGCGAATACCGCTCGACCTTGGCCTGCTCGCGGAACTGCCGGATGAAATCTTGGCCGAGCTTTTGGCCGACCTGACGCGTCATTTGACCTTTGACTTTTGCATACGGCGGCACTTTCCGGGTCCGGCGGTCCTCGACCTTGATGACGTGCCAGCCGAATTGCGTCTTCACCGGCTTCTGCGAGATCTGGCCCTTCTTGAGTTTGAAGGCCACGTCGGAGAACGGCTTGACCATTTCCTTGGCCGTGAAATAGCCGAGATCGCCGCCGCGCTGCGCGGACGGACCGACGGAATTCTTGGCCGCCAATTTCGCGAAATCCTGACCGTTCTTCGCCTGTTTGACGATATCCTTCGCCTTCGCCTCGTTCTCCACCAGAATGTGGCGGGCGCGTACTTCGGTCTTCGGCGGGTTCTTTTTCACGTATTCGTCATAATGCGCCTTGATGCGGTCATCCGTCAGATATTTCTTGATCAAATCGCCGAGATAGACATCGCGGATGATCTGATCCTCGGCCTGCCGGACGCGCCGTTTGACTTCGGGCTTCTTGTCGTATTTTTCCCGCCGCCCGAAGATCGCCATCATCTTGCGCTCGATCAACAATTCGAGAACACGCTCATAGAGCTTGCCGATACCCTGCTGCTGCACCTTCGGCGGCAAGGACCGGAAGGCCGCGATCACCTCGCGGTCATAGATCGGCTGTCCTTCGACTTTGGCCACCACCACGGGCTTGCTCGGCTTTGCCGCGCCCTTCGGCGCGGCCTTTTGCGCCAAGGCCGGCGCTGCCGCCATCGCACCGAACAGGAGAACCGAAAAAGCCACCGCAACGAGGCGTGTCATGAAATCATCCCTTCAGAGAAGTTGGGCACCGGCATAATTTCGCCCGAAACACGCGGGCATAATGCATATGTAGGCAGTCAGCACAAGCACACCAGGGTCGCAGGGACGGCAGCCGGGAGGCAAGGAAATTCCGCGGCGGCAACCGGTTCCGATGACATGGAAACTTAACTATTTTGGCTTAATCATGCGGAAGCGGGACCTGTGTTGTCCGTGTCCGGAAAACCGCGACGGCGGATGTCGGGTTTTCGAGGCCCTCCCGGCGCGGTCACGCTTGCTCGCCCATCGTTGACAGATAGGATACGGATGCTTATGTCACACCCGTATCCCGCAGAAACTCCGGCGCTTCCACTTCGCGCCTCCACCCCGAGGTTCCCATGATCGGCGGATTGCTGAAAGCGCCTTCCAATGTCCTAAGATCGGTTTTCGGAACCGCCAACGACCGGACCGTCCGGCAGTTGCGGGCGAAGGTCGAGGCGATCAACGAGCTCGAGCCGGAAATCGAGCCGCTGTCCGACGAGGAACTGCGCGCCCGCACCGATATGTTCCGCGAGCGGTTGCAAAACGGCGAGACACTTGACGATATTTTGATCGAGGCCTTCGCGACTGTCCGCGAAGCGGCCAAGCGCACGTTGGGCCAGCGCCATTTCGACGTCCAACTCCTCGGCGGCATGGTCCTCCACAGCGGCAAGATCGCCGAAATGCGGACCGGTGAAGGTAAGACGCTGGTGGCGACGTTACCGGTCTACCTCAACGCTCTGGAAGGCAAGGGCGTGCACGTCGTGACGGTCAACGACTACCTGGCCCAACGCGACGCCGGTTGGATGGGCGAGATTTACGAATTCCTGGGTCTGACCGTCGGCTGCATCGTGCACGAGTTGGACGACGAGGAACGTCAGGCGCAATACGGCTGCGACGTAACCTACGGCACCAACAACGAGTTCGGCTTCGACTATCTGCGCGACAACATGAAGTTCCAGCTGGAGGAAATGGTCCAGCGCCCGTTCAACTACGCCATCGTCGACGAGGTGGACTCGATCCTGATCGACGAAGCCCGAACTCCATTGATCATTTCGGGCCCGACCGATGATTCCGCGGAGGATTACCGCAATGTCGACCGGTTGATCCCGAAGCTAAGCGAGAGCGACTACGAAAAAGACGAAAAGCAGCGCACGGTGACACTCACCGAGGAAGGCGCGCAAAACATCGAGACGCTGCTGACGGAAGCGGGCCTGCTGTCCGAGGGCGGGCTCTACGACATTCAGAACATTTCGCTGGTCCATCACGTCAATCAGGCGCTGCGGGCGCATACCTTGTTCCAGCGCGATACCGACTACATCGTGAAGGACAACAAGGTCGTCATCATCGACGAGTTCACCGGCCGCATGATGGAAGGCCGGCGCTATTCCGAAGGCCTGCACCAGGCGCTCGAGGCCAAGGAAAACGTTCAAATCCAGAACGAGAACCAGACCCTCGCGTCGATCACCTTCCAGAATTATTTCCGCATGTATCCCAAACTGGCGGGCATGACCGGCACGGCGATGACCGAGGCTCCCGAATTCGGCGAAATTTACGGACTCGAGGTGGTCGACATGCCGACCAACCGGGACATGATCCGCGACGACATGGATGACGAGGTCTACCGCACCGGGCAGGAAAAATACAATGCGATCATCGACCAGATCGAAGACTGCAACAAACGGGAACAGCCTGTCCTCGTCGGCACGATCAGCATCGAGAAATCGGAAGAACTGGCGGCGCTGCTGAAGAAGCGCAAGATCAAGCACAAAGTGCTGAACGCGCGCCACCACGAGCAGGAAGCCCATATCATTGCCGATGCCGGCGCACCCGGGGCGGTGACGATCGCCACCAACATGGCGGGACGCGGCACCGATATTCAGCTCGGCGGCAACCTGGAAATGCGCCTCGACCGCGAGTTGGACGGCGTCACCGACGAAAATGCGCGGGCCAAGAAGACCAGCGAGATCGAAGCCGACGTCGCGGCCAAGAAGGAACGGGTCCTGAAATCCGGCGGTCTGTTCGTGCTCGGCACCGAACGGCATGAATCGCGCCGCATCGACAACCAGCTCCGCGGCCGCGCGGGCCGGCAGGGCGATCCCGGCGCGTCGAAGTTCTTCGTCAGCCTCGAAGACGACCTGATGCGTATTTTCGGGTCCGACCGTATGGACGGGATGCTGCAGAAACTCGGCCTCCAGGAAGGCGAGGCGATCATCCATCCCTGGATCAACAAGGCGCTGGAAAAAGCGCAGGAGAAGGTCGAACAGCGCAACTTCGACATTCGGAAGCACCTGCTGCAGTACGACGACGTCATGAACGATCAGCGCAAGGTGATCTACGAACAGCGCAAGGACCTCATGCGCACGGACGACGTCAGCGCCGACGTCACCGACATGCGCCACGAGGTTATCGACGAACTGATCACCCGGTGCATTCCCGAAGACGCGATGCCGGAGCAGTGGGAAATGGATTCGCTGCACGAGGAATGCCGCCGGCTGTTCGACCTGGACCTGCCGCTGTCCGAGTGGGCGGCGGAAGAAGGGATCGCCGACCAGGAAATCAAGGAACGCATCCTCAACGCCAGCGATACGAAGATGGCGGAAAAGGCCGCGAATTACGGCGCCGACCTGATGCGCCACGCGGAAAAGAGCCTGCTGCTGCATATTCTGGATCAGACCTGGAAGGAACATCTCCTGCAGCTCGACCATCTGCGGCAGGGCATCGGACTGCGGGCCTACGGGCAGCGCGATCCGCTGAACGAATACAAGCGGGAAGCCTTCGATCTTTTCGAGGAAATGCTGATCCGCGTCCGCGAGACCGTAACCGGAACGCTCGCCCATGTGGAATTCCAGATGGAGTCGGTGCCGGACGACATGCTGTTGAGCCAGGATCAGGAAATGCACGAAACGCGGCTCGATCCGGCGGATTCGATCGACCCCGGCGTCGCCGAGGACGAGAACGGCGAGTTGCTGGTGCGGACCGCGCCCGTGCGCAGCCGGGCGGCGGCTCCGGAAATCGACCCCAACGATCCGTCGACCTGGGGCAAGATCCAACGCAACGCGCCCTGTCCCTGTGGATCCGGCAAGAAATACAAGCATTGCCACGGCAAGCTGTAGGCCATCCACGACCGTTTCGCGGCTGAACCGGCGATAAATCGCGTGAGGAACGCGCATGACCGATGAATCCGACGTTCCCATCAGCCATCTGCAACGGCGCAAGATCGAAAGCCGCGTCCTAATCCCCTTCATCGAAGCCTGCCGGGAAAAATTCGGCGACGCCGCGACCCGGGCGCTTGTGGCGGAAACCATTCGAAACCTGGCGGTCACCGACGGGGCGGCCTGGGCCGAGACCTACGGTACGGACCTGGATGGGCTGCAGAAAGTCGCGTCAGACGTTTGGGCCGGCGGCGGCAGCCTTGAGATCGACGTCCAGGACAGCGGCGACGACCAATTCAATTTCAATGTCACGCGCTGCAAATACGCCGAGTTCTACAAAGACCTCGGGATGCCCGAGCTCGGCTTCCTAATCCACTGCAGCCGGGATTTCGCGATGATCGACGGTTTCGACCCGGACCTCGAACTCACCCGCACGCAAACCGTCATGGAAGGCGCAAGCCATTGCGACTTCCGGTTCCGCCGGAAGCAAAAGATTGAATGAGGCGGGTCGCCAATCCAGGTTTGCAATGCCAATAACGGATCGCCGGGTGCCACTCTCAGACGGCGCATTAAACCCACACTTCTCGGGCCACGCTACGCAAACGATCCGCCGTCGGTGCTCGTTGGGCGGCACTCTGTCGGCAAACGGCTGTAAAGTCCGCCGCGATTCAAAATCAATACGAACGACTGAACTCGGTTTTCTTGCATTTCGCGCAGGGCGGAACGTGACCCGTCCGGGACATGGTCAAGCGGTTGCCGCAGTTGTCGCATGTCAACGTGCCGGGGCCGCAGATTTCACCGGTCCGATAGTGTTGATGCGCCTTTAAGGAATCGGCCATATCGGAAAAGACCTCTTCCGCGGAAGCCGCGAGCGACTGCATCAACCCCAGCACCCCGTATCCGATGCGTTCGGGGTTAAGCCCTTGGCTCGCATTCCGAAACGCCGATTCCAGATCGTCTTGACGCTGCGGGAGTTCGCGCATCACGAAGTCCCGGAGTTGTTCGCCTTTCTCGGCCGTGAATGCGCCCGCCGCAACCATCTCTTTCTTCGCGGACTCCATCGCTTCTTCTAACGATTCACGGCTTTTCTCGACCGACTCCTCAAACAACTCGCGTGTCCGGGCGGCCAGTTTTTCAAATTGCTCGATTTCGCTCTTCTGCGGCGAATCTTTCTCAGCCATTTATCTCACTCCTCTGCCATGTCGATTGGCGTCGTGGTTGCATCGTCAACTTGGAGCAGTCACGACAATCTCCCACTACCGGGAATATGCATCCCCTGCCCATTCGATCTGGTCCTCCCGGCATTTCAGTTCAAGTAGATCGACGAAGTCGCCAAACCGATCGAAATTCGCCCGAACCGCACGAGCAAAAAGATAGTATCGCGTCTGGAGGCTTCTCGGCATAGATGAAGACCAAATGAGAACCGAGATTTCACGAGGCAAGATCGTGCCGATCGCCGCACAACCGCCGATGCGCTCCGGCGAAACGACGCCCCTTAGCGAATATCCGCGCAGGTGTTCGAGATGTCGCGGACGATCATCGTGATGCCCTGCTTGCAGAACTGGTTCGCCGACCGGAAGCCGCAGACGCATACCGAATCGCCACTCCCGAAGCCGCGCAACGCGCCGCCGAGGGTCAACAGGGCCCCGCCTTCGGTCCGCAGCGCCTGACAGGTTTCGCCTTCTTCGGTCAGCCGCCCACGGTAGCATCCGGCAGACGGTGCGCCCGCCGCCGATTGTTTCTCGAAGACCTGGGAATTGCCGCGCATCCGGTCGCCACTGACCACGCGGTCGCTGCTCACCGCCACGTCGCCGCGCGGCGGCCCGAAATCGGGCGTCATGAATTGTTCCCAGGTATTGCCGCAACCGGCACTCAACAACGACACCAACAAAACGACGGCGATCCGCATCACGACAATTCCTGGCCACCCATGTTCAAGAACTTTTCCCGACGCCGATTATGAAGCGTCCCGCCATCCACGGCCAGTAGCTCTTTCAGCTTAGTCTCAAGCGCATCGCCCAATGCGTCGATCGCCGCATCCCGATCGCGATGGGCGCCGCCGAGCGGCTCGTCGACCACTTGATCCACGACCCCGAGCTTCAGCAGGTCCTGCGCCGTCAACCGCAATGCTTCCGCGGCGGTCTGGTTTTTTTCGGCGCTGCGCCACAGGATCGACGCGCACCCTTCCGGGGAAATGACCGAATAGATACTGTGTTCCAGCATGATGACATGGTCGCCCGCGGCGATCGCGATGGCGCCGCCCGATCCGCCCTCGCCGATGACGGCGCTGATCAGCGGGACCCGGATCGACAGGCAGGCATCGATGCATTGCGCAATCGCCTCGGCCTGGCCGCGTTCTTCGGCGCCAACGCCCGGATACGCGCCCGAGGTATCGACCAGCGACAGCACGGGCAGATCGAATCGATCGGCCAACTCCATCAGGCGGCGCGCCTTACGGTATCCCTCGGGCCGCGCCATACCGAAATTATGCGTCACACGGGCGGTCGTATCGCCGCCTTTTTCCTGGCCGATCACGACGCAGGAATAACCGCGGAACCGCCCAAGGCCGCCGATGACCGCCTTATCCTCCGCATAGGAACGGTCGCCGGCGATCGGCGTGAAATCCTCGATCAACCGCGCCAGATAGTCCCCGCAATGGGGCCGGTCCGGATGCCGCGCGACCTGCACCTTCTGCCAAGGTTCGAGTTTTTGATAGGTTTGCCGCAGCAGGCGGTCGGCCTTGCCTTGCAGCTTGGCGACCTCATCCGCAATGTTGAGATCGCCCGCGCCCGTCAAATGCCGCAATTCCTCGATTTTGCCTTCGAGTTCGGCAATGGGTTTTTCGAAATCCAAAAATGTATTCATACGCCCGGATTATCCCCGCAAATAGGCGCGAGTACCTAGCACACCCGGCGGCAAATTGAAATCGCTGCCTGTGGTTTACCGCGAGCCGGCGGAGGGAACCGGGTGTGACAGGGGATGTTTGTCGCGGACCAGCGACCGCAGGCGCTCGTCCAGCACGTGCGTGTAGATTTGCGTCGTCGAGATATCCGCATGGCCGAGCATCTGCTGGACTGATCGCAGGTCGGCCCCATGCGCCAGAAGATGACTGGCGAAGGCGTGACGCATCACATGCGGACTGACCTTGCGCGGTTCGATGCCGCTTTCGACGGCAAGGGCCTTGAGCATCTGGCCGAACCGTTGCCGCGACAGATGCCCATCCTTACCGGTGGACGGGAACAGCCAGGGCGAGTCCTTCCCCCTTTTCAAGAATGTTGCGCGCACCGCGCAATAGTCCCGCAACGCCGACCGGGCGACATCCGTCAGCGGGACCATGCGTTCGCGGCCGCCCTTGCCCCGAACGATCAACACCGACGGATCGCGCAGCGCCGCCGACAATGGCAGTGTCACCAGTTCGGACACGCGCAATCCGGTTGCGTACAGGAGTTCGAGCATCGACGTCAGCCGCAGGCCGTCCGGCCCGTCGATCACCCGGGCGGCCGCCAGCAATCGGTCCACTTCTTCTTCGGTGAGGACTTTCGGCAGGGCGCGGGCACGGCGCGGGCTGTCGATCACCGCTGTCGGATCGTCGGTGCGAATGCCCTCGATGAAGAGGAATCCGAAGAACTGCCGCAACGCGGAGAGCCGTCGCGACGCGGTCGACGCCGCCAGCCCGCTGTCGGAAAGATGGCTCATGAATTCACGGATCTTTTCCGTCGTGGCCGTTAGGGCCGTGTCGTCGATATCGCCGACCCCGCCGCCGGCGGTAAAGCGCAGGAAATCATCGAGATCGCGGCGATATGCGGCGAGCGTATTATCCGCAGCACCCCGTTCCGCGGCGAGCATTTCAAGAAAACTGTCCAGATACCGGGAAATTGCCGGCTGCTCCTTCCGGGTTAGCGGTCAAAGTCCGTAGGCAAGCGCCGCCTCCAGCGCCAACGACCGGGCCTCGGCTTCCAGGCCGATCGTCCGCAATGCCGAGATCGCGTCTTCCAGGAGACCTGCTTCATTCTCCGCCGGCGCCGCCGACCCGGCCATCAAGACCAGCAGCAATACCGTCTCCGCGGGACGGCTGCCTTTGGCTGCTTGCGCCAGCGCCTGCCGGTAGGCCGACTGCGGCATCTTCGCCGGGTGGCGCTGCGGCGGCTGCACAAGATCCTGCCAATAGCGTTCCGGCACGTCGGCCCCCAAGGACTTCACAAGCGTCAGTGCGAGTCCCGCCCGATGCTCGGCGGTTTCCGCGTCGCGCGTGCGTTGCACCGCCAGCCATGCCGCCAGCGCCTTGGCGTCGTCGGAACGGTACCGCTCCTCACCCGCGATCAAGGCCAAGACCCACATACCGTCCTGTGCGATCCGGGCTTCCGGGTCGCGGTTGGCCCGCGCCCGTAGCAGCGCGAGCCATGGCTCGGCGGCTTCCGTATCGCCAAGCGCCAGCAGGCCCCGCGCGGCGTCACCGGCGAACCAGGCCAACTCCGCCGACACCGCCACGCTGGTCAGGATTTTCCGGTAAAGCCGCACCGCCAAGGGCAGCTGGCCGTCCACGCGTGCCAGTTCGAACGCCTTTCGGATGACCGCCGCCTTCGCCGTCGGCACCGATTGTTTGGCCGCAGCCCGGTACAGCAAGGCGCGGCCGCGCGGGGTCCGTTTCTTTTCGGCGATCGTCAGGGCGTTGGCGAGTTCGTCGTCGTCGAACTCAACGCTGGAATAGACCTCGCCCAACCGTTCCGGTGTTATCGCGCCGACCAGGGCAGCTCGTTCCGCCGCCTCCAGTTTCAAGTCCAGCGCGGTGTGCGGACTGGTCGCAATCGCCCGCAACACCGGGGGTGGCGCGTTCGAGACCGCGTCGTCGGGGACGCCGGCATTGGCGCTGCGCAGCATCGCCAGGTGCAGCGCCGTCGGCTTCGGCAGCGATCTTATTTGAACATGGTCGGCGCCGCCCAGCCGGTCCACCAGCGCCAGGAAGGCATTGTCGTCGAACTCCGGATTCTCGGCCAATATCTTTGCGCCGAATCGCGCCGCGTCGGCGTTGCCGCCGAGCACCTGACAAAAGACCGAGAGCTTCTGCCAATACGGCTGGACGAGGCGGTTCGGATCCCGGCGCGCCTCGTTGCATGCACCGCCGACATCGTGAGCGAGCAACATGTTCTCAACATGGAGCCGGACGATATCGGGATCGCGCTGGCGCGTGGGCGACACGGCGATCAGCCTGCCGGCATCGGTGACGAACCCCATCGCCAGCAACCGGGCGATCCGCTGGGACAGAATCGTCGGCTTGCGGCCGCCGGCCTTGGCGTCCTCGGCGGCTTCCGGCACGACCGCCGCGGACAACAACAGCCGCCGGGCGAGCGAGCGCAGCTCGGGCGACGTCATGGTCGCCGGAATGCTTTTCAAAAGTCTTTCGATCAGGTCCCGGGGCGTGCCTTCCCACATCTCCGACCCGAACCCCCCGGCGTCGCTGTCCAGCACGCCAACGGCCTCCGAATCGACCTCGCCCAAATCCTGTATCTGAATTTCAGGCGGCGGGGTCTGTTCATCGGGTGTCTCGGGTTCGCGCTCGGCCGGCGGCTTCGTAAAATCGCGCCGCGGCATCAACCGGACGGGTCCCTCCTGCGCCAGCCGCGTCGCCGGCGCGGCTGCGCTATCGGCAACCGGATGCGGTTCGCGCGACGGCGAGACCGCCGCCGCGGCCGTGGTCGACACGATCGAAATTGCCGCCGCCAAAAGGGCGGCAGTCCGTACTTTATCGCGGAAAGCGACCGTCATCGAGTACCCGCTCCACTGGTTTCGAAGGAGGCGGAATGTCCCACGTCGCCAAGAACACGACGCCCGTACCGACGAGCGCGACGAAAAACACCAACAATACAAGGGTTAGCCGTTTCATCCGGGTCTATTTTGATGGCGCCGCGAACGAGGTAGTCTGGAAATATGTTTCAATGCTTCGCAGGACTGGATTTCGGAACGCGTACAGACTTTACGCTAGTGTTCCACTATGGCAATTCTGCGGCAGTGTATAGGGCTGTTCTTCAGGATTCAACGACCGACAGACGCTAATTCCCGTGCCGGATAGAGAAATAAACACGCATCACTCGCCGCTAAACACCTTGCCGGCCAAGCCACTGGTCTTGGTTGGCATGATGGGCGCGGGTAAGACAGCCATCGGCCGGCGCTTGGCGGAGCGGCTCGATTATCCATTCCTCGATGCCGACGACGAAATTGAAACCGCGGCCGGTTGCTCGATCAGCGATATCTTCGCGGTCCATGGCGAAGCCGCCTTTCGGGACGGCGAGCGACGGGTGATCCAACGTCTGCTCGACTGCGGCGCGGCGGTGCTGGCGGCCGGCGGCGGCGCATTCATGGACGACGACATTCGCCAGGCCATACGCGACAAGGGTATTTCGATTTGGCTTCGCGCCGACATCGAAACGCTTTGGCAGCGCGTGCGCCGGCGGGACCATCGGCCGCTATTGGAAACGGAGAACCCTCGCGAAACCCTCGAGCGCCTGATACAAGACCGCTATCCGACGTATGCGAAAGCGGACATCACAGTGGATAGCGACGTTGGCCCCCTGTGCAAAACGGTGGACCGCGTGATGGACGCCATCGAGGAATTCTTGAAATCGGAAAACAAAGAATGAGCGCGCACGAAACCGTTACGGTCGCCCTGGACGATCGAAGTTACGACATCATCGTCGGGCAGAACGTGCTCGCGCGCGCCGGTGAACTGATGGCGCCGGTCCTGCGCCAGCCCCGCGTGGTCGTGGTCACCGACGACACGGTGGCACCGCTGCATCTGGAAATGCTGCAGACCACGCTGAGCGCGGCGTCGATACGGCATGAAAGCATCGTCCTGCCGGCGGGCGAACAAACGAAGAAATTCGAGACGCTGCAACATCTGGTCGATCAGATTCTCGACCAAGGTATCGAGCGCGGCACGACCCTGGTCGCGCTAGGCGGCGGCGTGATCGGCGACATCACGGGATTCGCGGCCGCGGTCACCCTGCGGGGGCTGGATTTCGTGCAGATCCCGACGACGCTGCTTGCCCAGGTCGACAGCTCGGTGGGCGGCAAGACCGGCATCAACACGCGACAGGGCAAGAACCTGGTCGGCGCATTCCATCAACCGCGCCTCGTGCTTGCGGATACCAGCGTACTCGACACGCTCCCCCGCCGCGAACTCCTGGCGGGCTATGCCGAGATCGTCAAATACGGCCTGATCAACAATCCGGATTTCTTCGCGTGGCTGGAGGGCCACGGCGCCGCCGTGCGCGATGGCGACCCCGGTGCGCGACGGCATGCCATCGTCGAAAGTTGCCACGCGAAGGCGGATATCGTGGCACAGGACGAACGGGAAGCCGGCCTCCGCGCGCTGTTGAATCTCGGACATACCTTTGGCCATGCGCTGGAAGCGGAAACCGGATTTTCGGACCGGCTGCTGCACGGCGAGGCGGTCGCGATCGGCATGGTGCTCGCGTTCGAGCTGTCCACCCAACTTGGTCTTTGCCCTGCCGAGGATACCGATGAGATGCGCCGCCATTTGGCATCGATCGGACTGCCGACCACGCCGGGGCAAGCGCTCGGCAATGCGTGGAACAACGACAACCTGTTGGCGCATATGGCGAAGGACAAGAAGGTCGCCGACGGCAAGATGACCTTCATATTGGCTCGCGGCATCGGCAAATCATTCCTCAGCCAAGATATTTCGCGGGGCGATTTGATGACCCTGCTCGAAGGAGCAATGACCTCATGACCACCGAGTGGCTGCTGACCGGCGGCTCGATCCTCGTACTGCTTGTTATGTCGGCTTTCTTCTCCGGATCCGAGACGGCAATGACGGCGTCGTCCGAACCGCGCATGCATGAACTCGCGCGGCAAGGAAGCCGCCGCGCGAAAATCGTCATTGCGATGCACGAAAAGAAACAACGGCTCATCGGCGCGATCCTCTTCGGCAACAACCTCGTCAACATTTTTGCGTCCGCGTTGGCGACCAGCCTGTTGCTCAGTGTCTTTGGCGAGGCCGGCATCGTCTACGCGACGCTCGGCATGACCCTGCTCGTCCTGATCTTCGCCGAAGTGCTGCCGAAGAGTTACGCGCTCGGCCATGCCGACAAGATGGCGCTTCGGGTCGCACCGGTCATGGAGCCGATCGTCGCCGTCCTGGCGCCTATTACCGGGACGATCAACAAGATCGTCGAGCTGACATTGTCGATCTTCGGGGCCAGTCCCCACAGCGATGCGGTGCACATGCAGCGCGAAGAGGAATTGCGCGGCGCGATCGCGCTGCATGAAAGCACCGAGCCCGGCAGCCGTCATGAACGGCAGATGCTGCACAGCATTCTCGATCTCGATGACGTCGAGGTCGAAGAGGTGATGACCCACCGCCGGAATGTGGAAATGCTCGATTGCACCGACTCAAGCGATGCAATCTTGGATCATGTCTTGCGCAGCCGGTTCACCCGCTTTCCGCTCTACGACAGCGACCCGGACAATATCGTCGGGATCATTCACGCCAAGGCGCTCCTGCGGGAAATCCGCGATCCGGACCGCGGCATTGCCGACGCGGACATCCGGTCCCTCGCCGCGGACCCCTGGTTCGTTCCCGAAACCACCAGCCTGCTGGATCAGCTGCTCGCCTTCCGCGAACGCCGCGAACATTTCGCGGTGGTTGTCGACGAATACGGATCGCTCATGGGCGTCGTCACGCTGGAGGACATCCTCGAAGAAATCGTCGGGAATATCGACGACGAACACGACATCGCCGTCGCGGGCGTGCGGCCGCAAGCGGATGGGAGTTACATCGTCAACGGAACGGTCACGATCCGCGATCTGAATCGCGAATTCGACTGGCATTTGCCGGACGACGAGGCGACGACGATCGCCGGTCTCGTCCTCCACGAGGCGCGGACCATCCCGGAGCCGGGCCAGGTCTTTATGTTCCACGACTTCCGCTTCGAAATCTTGCGGCGTCAGCGAAACCAGATTTCGCTCATGCGGCTGCGGCCGCCCAGCCCGCAAGACCAGCAAGACTCGGACGCTTGACCGTCGCGTCGATTCCCCTATTTATTGCACCGCAGCAATTGTAGTTTTCACCGATCAATCGAATCTTGCAGAAACGAGGCCTTATGCCCCTGTCACCTCCCGTGCCCCGCGAATTGAGCCATACGCGCGCCGTGCAGTGCCAGGGATTCCGGCGAACGGACGGGCTCTGGGATATCGAGGGGCATCTGGTCGACACCAAGGCCTACGACTTCCAGACCGAGCACTCGCCGACGCTGCCGGCCGGCGAGCCGGTTCACGACATGTGGATTCGCATGACGGTCGACGACGACCTGTTGATCTATGGCTGCGAGGCCTCGATGGCGGCGAACCCGTATCCGATCTGCGCGGACGTGACGCCGAACTTCGAGGCCTTGAAGGGCATTCGGATCGGCAAGGGCTGGATGAAGGAGGTCAACCGACGGGTCGGCGGCACGCACGGCTGTACCCACCTGCGCGAACTGCTGCGGCCGATGGCGACCACCGCTTTTCAGACGATCTATACCGCCAAAATGAACGAGGCGCGGGCCGCCGGCCTGGCCCGTCCGACACCGACCGAGAATCCGCCGCGGCACCTCAATTCCTGCCATGCGTATAGCGAGGACAGCGACGTGGTGAAGGTCGCCTTTCCGGAATTCTACAAGCCGCCGCAACCGCAACGCCGGTCCGGCTAGGCGGCGTCGTCCGAGGGGCTCAGCGTCCGCAGTGCCAACGCGTGGACCGGGCCGGCAAGTTCATCCTGCAAAATGCCGTATACCATGCGCTGGCGCTCGACCCGCGAAACCCCTTCGAAAGCGGCGGAGACGATCTCGACGGAAAAATGGGTTTCCCCTTCCGGCCGCGCGCCCACGTGGCCCGCGTGCTTGTGGGAATCATCGACGACGTCCAGCCGGATCGGCGCCAGTTCTTCGGTCAATTTCTCCCGAATTCTGCTCGCAACCGTCATATGCCCGCCCTTCCGAATTCCCACCGGCGCACACTGCGCCTTGGGGTAATTCCTATCGACAACGGGATAACTTGTCACCCGGATTTCCAGTGTTCATAGTTGCCGGATGCGCCGGATCGAGACCATACCCTTGAGCGAACAACGGCACGCGACGCGCCGTTGCGACGCGCCCGGCTGCCATGCGGACGGCGAACACCGCGCGCCCCGGTCAAAGGACCGTCTCGGCGAGTTCTATTGGTTCTGCCTGGACCATGTGCGGGACTATAATCGGCAGTGGAATTTCTGCGCCAATATGAACGAACGGGAGATCGAGGCCACAATCCGGGAGGATACGGTCTGGCGCCGCCCGACTTGGCCGATGGGCGGCGGTGAGTCCGCGGCACTGCATGCCTTCGAGTCCGGCCGGATCGAAGACGGTTTCGGGATCGGCGATGAGTTGCGCGGCCGAGCGAACCGGCAGAAAAAGCCCAAATCGACGAATACCCCCGAACAGCGGGCCTTACGGAAGCTGGATTTGGTGCCACCGGTAAACTTGACCCAGCTTAAGACGCGATATAAGGAACTGGTCAAACAGCTTCATCCAGACGCCAATGGCGGCGACCGATCCGCGGAAGACCGGCTGAAGGACATCAACGAAGCCTATACGACGTTAAAGCGCTTTCTGACCGCGTGACGAAGCATCCCGGTCGTGCCCGCTCTGGCCGACCGTCCCGATAATTCGACTGGAAATTGAGGCATGGCGACAGCAGACACCCACGAGCGCAGCAAGGCCCACGAGCTAGACGCGCCGGATATTGAAGTTTCGGTCCAACAGACATTCGGCATCGACGTCGACATGAAGGTGCCGGGGTTCTCGAAACCTTCGGAATACGTGCCGGATATCGACAACGCCTATGTGTTCGATCATGACACCACGCTGGCCATCCTCGCCGGCTTCGCGCATAACCGGCGCGTAATGATCCAGGGCTATCACGGCACCGGCAAGTCCACCCATGTGGAACAGGTCGCTGCCCGCCTGAACTGGCCCTGCATCCGCGTGAACCTGGACAGCCACATCAGCCGGATCGACCTGATCGGCAAGGACGCCATCGTCATCCGAGACGGTAAGCAGATCACCGAATTCCGCGAAGGTATCCTGCCGTGGGCGCTGCAGAACCCGTGCGCGCTGTGCTTCGACGAATACGACGCCGGACGGCCGGACGTGATGTTCGTCATTCAGCGCATTCTCGAGGTCGACGGCAAGCTGACCCTGTTGGATCAGAGCCGGGTGGTGCGGCCGCACAACTATTTCCGCCTCTTCTCGACCGCGAACACGGTCGGCCTCGGCGATACGACCGGCCTGTACCACGGCACGCAGCAAATCAACCAGGGTCAGATGGACCGCTGGAACATCGTGACCACGTTGAATTACCTGCCGCACGACGAGGAAGTGAACATCATCCTGTCGAAGACGCCGACCTACGACAACGACGAGGGCCGCGAAACCATCGGCGCCATGGTCGCCTGCGCCGATCTGTCCCGGTCCGGCTTCATCAACGGCGATATCTCCACGGTCATGTCGCCACGGACGGTCATCACATGGGCCGAAAACTCGGAAATCTTCAACGATGTCGGGCTGGCTTTCCGGATGACCTTCCTGAACAAGTGCGACGAGACGGAACGGGCCATCGTCGCCGAATACTACCAACGCTGTTTCGGCACGGAGCTGCCGGAAACGGGTATCGCCGCCACGATATCCTAAGCGTCATGCCAAGCGTCCGGGGACCCCGCGATGAGCGATAACGAATCGCCGCTGGAAAGGTTCAAGCAGGCAACCACGGCAACCGCGCGCGCGATCGCCAAGCGCGACGATGTGGAAGTCAGCTTTTCCAACGAACCGCCTGGATTGAGCGGCGTGCGCGTTCGCGTGCCGATCCCGGGACGCGACCTGCCGCTCGAGGATGTCGCGCAAGTGCGCGGCGAGTCCGACTCCCAATCGCTGAAGCTGCGGCATCACAATGCCCAGGTCCACGCCCAGAACATGCCCGGCGGCGATGTCGCCCCGGCGCTGTACGAGGCGCTTGAACAGGCGCGCTGCGAAGCGCTCGGCGCCCGGCGGATGGTCGGCGTCAGCGAGAATCTCGCATCCGCCCTGGAGGAACGCTACCGGCGTCAGGGGCTGCACCGGGTCACCGACAAGACCGAAGCCACCATGCCGGAGGCGGTTCGCCTGATGGCGCGCGAACACCTGACCGGCGCGCCGCCCCCGCCCGCCGCGCGGAAGATGTGCGAACTGTGGGAACCGGAGTTGAAGGAAAAGATCGGACGCGCGCTCGACTCGTTGGAGAAATGCATCGAGGATCAGGCGGCCTACGGCAACGCCGTGCGGGACCTGATCAGCGATCTGAACATCGATCTCGGCGACGATTCGTCCGCGGATTCGAGCGATCAGGACGGCGAGGACGATTCCGACGACACGGACGCCCAGACCGAAGGCGAGCAGGACGGCGAAGGCTCGGCCGATGCCTCGTCCGACGCCATGGCGGACGCCACCGACGCGATTCCCGGCGACGACGAGATGGGCGACATGATGCCCGAGGATCAGGATGGCGACATGATGCCGTCGCCCGGCAGCGAGGAACCGGGCGAGCCGGGCACGCCCTGGCGGCCGCAGAACGACTTGTCGAACCTGCCGAAAGAACCGTTCTACCAGGCCTATGTCGAGAGCTTCGACGAAGTCGTCCCCGCCGAGCTGTTGTGCGACCCGGAGGAATTGGCCCGGCTGCGCCAACTACTCGACCAGCAGCTCGTCAATCTGCAAGGTATGATCGGCAAGCTGGCCAATCGGCTGCAGCGCCGCCTGATGGCGAAGCAGATGCGATCATGGGAATTCGATCTCGAAGAGGGCCTGCTGGATACCAGCCGCCTGGACCGGATCGTCATCAACCCGCTGCATCCGCTGTCGTTCAAGATCGAACACGACATGGAATTCCGCGATACGGTGGTGACGTTGCTGATCGACAATTCCGGATCGATGCGCGGCCGGCCGATCACGATCGCGGCGATGAGCGCGGATATCCTCGCCCGCACCCTGGAGCGGTGCGGCGTGAAGGTCGAAATCCTCGGTTTCACGACGCGCGCCTGGAAGGGCGGACAGGCCCGGGAACAGTGGATCGCCGACGGCAAGCCCTCCAACCCGGGCCGGCTGAACGACCTTCGGCACATCGTCTACAAGGGCGCCGATTCGCCGTGGCGGCGCGCCCGCAAGAATCTGGGCCTGATGCTGCGCGAGGGCCTGCTGAAGGAAAACATCGACGGCGAGGCCCTGCTTTGGGCGCATGACCGTCTGCTGGGACGGGCCGAGCAGCGCCGCATCCTCATGGTGATTTCCGACGGCGCGCCGGTCGACGATTCGACCCTGTCGGTCAATCCGGGAAACTACCTGGAACGGCACCTGCGGGACGTCATCGATTTCATCGAGACGCGCTCGGAAGTCGAACTCGTCGCCATCGGTATCGGCCATGACGTGACGCGTTACTACCGGCGGGCGGTGACGATCGTCGATGTGGATCAGTTGGGCGGCACGATGATGGACCAGCTCGCCGACCTGTTCGACGAACAGGGCCCGCGCGAGCGACAGGGCGCAACGGGCCGCCGCCGCTCCGCCTAGTTCTGCCGGCGCGACGCCTGACGCCGCCGCCATCCGAACAACACCGAATAAATCACCCCGCCGGCGCCGAATCCGGCTCCGCTGTAGACCGCCGATTCCGCGGTCAGCGGAGTCGCCGGCTTGTAGTCCCGCGCGGTCGCTCTCGCGATATCCATGTCCACATGTTCGGCAAAGGCCCGGGCGCGCCAGAATTGCGAGGTATCCGACAACGCCGCATAGGCCGTCGCCAATGTCGCCCGCCGCTGCACCAAGGACGCCAAGGCGCGCCCTTCCTGCCGCACATCGCGGTCTTGGCTGACGAGAAACTGTTCCAGATAGGCGTTCAAGGACTTGCCGCTGGCCGCCGCCCGCGTTTCCAGCGCCGCGACTTGCGTCCGCACTTCGTCGAGCCGCCCGCCGAGCCGCTGCGTGTATTGCTGAAAAAACTCCGGGAATTGCGACAGCAACGCCGCACCGGCGAGACCGAAAAGCAGGAAGACGGCTTTTCGCATTCGCCCTTCCCCGGCTATTTCGTGCCGAACAGCCGGTCGCCCGCATCACCAAGGCCGGGCACGATATAGGCCTTGTCGTTCAGCTTCTCATCCAACGCGGCGGTGTAAATGTGCACCGTGGGGTGTCTTTCCTGGAAGGTCCGCACCCCCTCCGGCGCCGCGACAAGCGCCATGAAGCGGATATTCTGGTCGGCATAGCCATGTTCGTTCAGCACGTCGATCGCGCGCACCGCCGAATTACCGGTCGCAAGCATCGGGTCGACGAGGATACAGAGCCGGCCCGCCGAGGTCGGCAGTTTAACGTAATAATCGACGGGTTCGTGAGACTTGGGGTCCCGGTACAGCCCTATATGCCCTTCGCGGGCGTTGGGCAGCAATTCGTGCAATCCCTCGGCCATTCCCAAGCCGGCCCGCAGGATCGACACAATCGCCGGTTTCCGCCCCGATAAGACGGGCGCCTGCATTTCCGCAACGGGCGTGGTGACATTTTCCATGGTCAGCGGCAGCGGACGGGTCAGTTCGTAGCCCATCAAAAGCGCGATCTCGCGCAAAAGCTGACGGAACAGTCCGGTCGGCGTATCGCTGCGCCGCATCAGCGTCAGTTTGTGCTGAATCAACGGATGATCGAGCACGAAGAGATTCTCGAAATTCGGAATTTTTCGCATTAGGTCCCCAAATACCCCGGCTGCATTCGGCCGCGATCATACCGGCGCGCCGGAAGCATTCCAAGCGGAGGCAACACCGGATAGGAATCTGCGGAAATACGCAATTTGCGATTCGACTCTGCCGCGAAAGAACCGTTACATAGCCAGAATTACGGCTGAACACGCCGTAGCGATTGGCATAGGCTCAAGAATGGTCGCCAAGGTTACCCAGCTGCCGCGCGCCGGGCGGCACGCATCCGGACCCAACGAGGCGGATATCCAGCAGGAAATGGCCCGCACGCGTACGGTCGCGCGGCTGTTGCTGGTTGGCGCCATCGCCGCGTCGGCCCTCTGGGTCGGTCTTTGCCTCCTCTATGTCAACACGGTACTGGGTTGGGACCTGGCGGCGCGCATGCTGCCGCACGAAATCGGCGCGATGATCGCCGGCGCATCGCTGCCCATCGCCATTCTATGGATCGTCGTCGCCTTCTTTCGGCGCAGCTACGAAATCCGCCAATATACCGAGACGCTACAGCGCCAATACGAACTGCTGACCTATCCGTCGGAGGAGGCGGAAACCCGTATCCACGATATCTCGGAGTCCCTGAAGCGGCAGTCCGAGGAATTGACCCGTGCGAGCGACAAGGCCGCCGCGCAGTTGCAGAATCTCTCGGATTCGATGGAACGCCAGGTCGGCGCACTGGACGAGGCCTCCGACAAAGTCGCGGCAGAGCTCTCGCAGATCGGCGGCTCGTTGAAGGAACAACTCGGTTCGATCGACGGTTTGGCCGACCGCCTCGAAGCGAAGCGCAAGGAGATCGGCGACGGCCTGGATACGGATGCCAACAAGCTCGAAGAAGTCACCACCCGGGCATTGCTGCATTCGGATGAAATAAACGCCGCCCTTCGCCTGCAGGCCGCCGACCTGACCAGCGCATCCGATCGCGCGGCCGAGCAGGCCCGCGACATGGCCGATATGTTCAAGAAATATGCCGAGTCGCTCGAAGCGGCCACCGACACCGCCGATGCGCGAAGCCAGGAAATCCGATCCCATTTGCAGGAGGGCATCGACGGCCTAAGCGGTATGGGCGACTCGGTGACGACCAAGGCCATCGAGGTCATCAATGCGATGCGCGAACACAGCGGCAGGGTCTCGGAACGCCTGGAACGCGCCTTCGACGATCACGCCAACGCCGTCGGCACGATGACCGAACGGGCCGCCGACCGGGTCGAACGCATGGCCGAGGGCCTGACGCGGCGCACCGTCTCGATTACGGAAACCCTGGACGCGGGCCTGCAGAAACAGGCGATGGATTTGGATCGGCTGCTCGAATCCGCGACGAACCATGCCAAGAATATCGAGTCCGCAATCGACAAGCAGTCGGCCGACCTGTCCGACCGGCTCGAAGACGCCGTGACGTCGCAAGGGAACACCCTGAGCGGCGCCATCGATCAAACGATGGAGCAGATCAACACGCTCACCTACGGCATGCGTGAACAAGCGGAAAATCTATCCAATATCACCGAGCGTACCGGCCTGCATGCGGACAGCATCCGGCAAGCGCTGGAGGACCAAGGCAAGGAACTCTCGAATATCGCAGAGGAAGTCGCCCTGCAGGTCAATGCGGTCGAAGAAGTGTCCCGACGGCAGTCGGGCGAGTTGACGGCGGCCTCGGCGAACGCCACCGAGCGGCTGGAGCAAATGAGCCAGACCCTGCGCGAACAAAGCGAACATCTCGGGAAATCGACCGACCTGGTCGCGGCGCGCACCGATGCGATCGGCGAAGCGTTGCGCCGTCAGACCGACCATCTGAATTCGGCGTCCGAGCGGGCAGAACAACAGGCCAAGGAAGTCGAAGGGGTCCTGGCCGCGCGCACCGCGCAAATCCGCGCGTCGATGCAGGAAGGATCGCGCGAAATCGCCGCGGTCATCGATCCCGCAATCGACAAAGCACAAGCCATGGCCGACTCCCTTCATGCGCAAGCCTCTGCCCTGCGCGAGGCCGCGGACTGGTCGGCGGCCAATGCGGACTCGATCGCCGAGTTGATGGACAAGCAGAGCCGAAATCTGCACGACGCATCGGACCATGCCGCCAAGCAGGTGCGCGATATCCGCGAATTGATTTCCGGCCACACGGAAGGCCTGACCGAGGCGACGGAAAAGGCCAGCCACGAAGCCGGGCGCATACGCGAATTGCTGAGCGCCGATACCGCGACGCTGCAGGAATTGGCCGACCTCCTGACCCAGCGCGCCGGCGACGTGGAAACCCAGGTCGCGCGTCATGCCGACTCGCTGAGGAAGGCCAGCGAAGACTCCAAAACCAACACCGGCGAGATGGAATCGGCGTTGAAGGCGCAGGTTGCCGCCCTGCTGTCCGCGTCCGAAACGGTGAACGCCCGGATTTCATCCGCCGGCGGCGCCTTCACCACCGAATCGAACGAAATGAAAGCGGCCATGCGCGAAGCGCTGAAATTGATCGACGACCTCACCGAGAAGTTCGAGCAGCAGACCGAACAACTGACCAGCGCGTCGGTCCGCGCCGGCATGCAGATCAACGACAACCGCGACGCGCTCAACGCCGAGTCCGAGGCGCTGACCACGGCCGCGCGGGAAGCCGCGGAACGCCTGCAGTTGATCGGCGGTGCATTCGGCCAGCAGGTCGGCAACCTCTCCGAATCGGCGGACGGCGTCGCCACACGGCTGAGCGCGCTGGCCGAAGGGTTCCGCAACCAGACCAAGGAACTGGACAACGCCAGCGAAGCGGCGAATCACCGAATCCGCGACGTCGGCGACGCGCTGTCGCGGCAGGCCGACAAACTGCTCAGCACGACCGACGACGCCAAGCGGGAAATGGAAGCGATCAAGCAAACCGTGACGCAGCATGGCCGCGAGCTGAACGACACGATGGACGCGGTCACGGCCAAGGCCAAGGACGCCAGCCGCGAGTTCGACCAGCAGGCGGTCATGTTGACGCAAGCGTCGGCCGACGCCGCCGAACAGGCGGCAAGCCTGAAGGAACGGGACGAAGAGGGCCGCCGCGATCTCTTCCTGCAGACGGCGCGTCATATCGTCGAGGACCTGCATTCCACTTCAATAGACCTCACACGCCTTTTGAACAGCGAAATCCCCGACGCCGACTGGAAACGCTATGTCCGCGGCGAACGCGGCATCTTCACCCGCGCCCTGCTGCGCGGCCGGCAATCCAATCTGGTCTCGCAGATTACCGACAAGGTGCGAAACGACGAGGAAATGCGCCGCTATGTCATCCGCTATATCGATTATTTCGAGCGGTTGCTGAAGGAGTCGCAGGCGGTGGACCCGGAGAACGTCCTGCATTCCACCTTTATGACCGGCGACGTGGGCAAGCTATATCTGCTGGTCTGCCGCGCAATCGGCCGCGACCCGCTCGGCGACTGACCGCCATCGCCGCGCTGGCGGCATCCCTCTTCATTTTTCCTGACAATTGATAAATGCGGACGGAGTCTTGTTTCCGTTTGATGCAAATATCCTCCAATAACATTTCATAACCTTCTATTTTTCTAATTAATTTTTCATTTGATAATTATTCTTGTATTGTTTCTTTCAAATGAAAGATTCGCTTGATCCTATCGACTGCAAACTACTGGCCTGCCTGCAGGAGGACGCCCGGCTGTCCTTTCGGGCGCTCGGGCGGCGGGTCGAGTTATCCCAGCCGGCGGTGGCGGACCGCGTACGCCGGTTGGAGAATACCGGCGTCCTGACCGGATACAGCGGGCGGATCGACCGGGCGGCCGCGGGTCTGCCGATCACCGCCTTTTTGCGGGTGCGCTGCACCACCGACAAGTTCAAGGCGGTACAGCGTCTTGCCTGTGACTTGCCGACCGTGCTGGAATGCCATCACGTGACCGGGGAGGATTGCTTTCTGGTCAAGGTAACCGCCGCCGCCATGCCGGACCTGGAAGCGACGATCGAACGGTTCCGCGAGCATGGGGAGACGGTGTCGTCGGTGGTGCTGTCGACGGTCGCCGAAGACAAGCCGATCGCGCTGAACTCGACCGACGCACCTTAGCATTCCCGATCCACGGCCGGAGGCCGCGTCATGACGATCACATTGACCCATATCGCGTTGCATGTGCGGGACCTCGACGCTTGCGTCGACTTCTATCGGCGCTATTGCCGCATGGGCGTGACCCACGAACGGCGCGATCCCGCCGGCTCCAACGTCGTATGGCTGGCGGAACCGGGCCGGGAACAGGAATTCATCTTCGTCCTGCTCTCCGGCGGACCGGATCGGGTGCCGGCGGAAGACGATTTCAGCCATCTCGGGTTCGCGGTGGAGAGCCGGGACGCGGTGGATCGCATCGCCGACCGGGCCCGGACCGATGGCTGCCTCGAATGGGAACCCCGACAGGAACCCTATCCGGTCGGCTACTATTGCGGCTTGAAGGACCCGGACGGCAATTTCGTCGAATTCAGCTACGGCCAACCCCTCGGTCCCGGTGCCGAGGCAATAGAGGAATAACCCCACGCCGCGGCGCCCGAATAGGGAAGGTTTCCGCCCGTTGCACCTTGACGTGCCGCCCGCTCTGCCATACAAGACCCGCCGGTCGGCATCGAATGACGGTCCCGGCCCTGGACGCCGTTGGCGTTCGGTCAGAAGCTGTATCGTATTAACCGTTTGGCGAAGTGGATTAGGCTCATGGCACGCCGCTGTATGATTTCGGGCACCGGCCCAATGTCCGGGAACAACGTCAGCCACGCGAAAAACCGGACGAAGCGCCGTTTTCTGCCGAATTTGCAGAATACCTCGCTGTTGAGCGACGCCCTGGGCGAAATGGTACGTCTCCGCATCACGCCGCGGACGATCCGCACGATCGAATTCAAGGGTGGCTTGGATGCCTATCTGCTGGGCACGCCGAACCGCAAGCTGCCGCCCGAGGCGCTGCGCCTGAAGCGCCGGATCCAGCGGAAGATCGCGAAGGCCGCGTAACGGTCGGAACTCTCGACCGGTGACCGAAAGCCCGCCCGATGGCGGGCTTTTTGACGCCAAACCGGCATTTTTCTGATACAGAGCGCGAACAACCCCGCGACAGCGGATGGATCGACGGAACGGACCGGTACGCCGGATGACAGACTATCCCGGGTTCAATTTCGAGGTGCTCGCCGAAGACGCCGGCAGCCGCGCGCGGCTGGGCCGCCTGCAGACGCCGCATGGCAGTCTCCTGACACCTGCCTTCATCTTCTGCGCGACCAAGGGCGCGATCAAAGCCGCCGGCCCGCATGATCTGAAGGCGGCGAATGCGGATATAATCCTCGGCAACACCTATCACCTGATGATCCAGCCGGGCGCGGATCGGATCGAGCGCCTCGGCGGCCTGCATGCCTTCACCGGCTGGCACGGCCCGATGCTGACCGATAGCGGCGGATTTCAGATCTTCAGTCTCGGGCAGGGCACCGACGCGGACGAGATCAAGGGCAGCCGGCACGAGACGCGCACACCCCTGCTGACCAAACTGTCGGAGGAAGGGGCGACCTTCCGCTCGCCCCGCGACGGCGCCTACCATACGTTGACGCCGGAATCGTCGATCCAGATACAGCGACAGCTGGGCGCGGACATGGTGGTCGTGCTCGACGAATGCACCCCCTTCGACGTGGACCGGGACTATACCGCCCGCTCCTTGGAAATGACCCATCGCTGGGCCGACCGCAGCTTGGCCGCCTTCGACAAGCTGCATGACGGCAAACAGGCGCTTTACGGTGTTGTGCAGGGCGGCATCTACGAAGACCTTCGGCGCGAAGGGGCGGAATTCCTGAACAGCCGGCCCTTTTTCGGCCACGCGGTCGGCGGCTGCCTCGGCGCCCACAAGGATCAGATGTACGACATCGTCGACTATGCGACGCGGCCCCTGGCCCCGGCGACACCCAAACCGATCCATCTCCTCGGCATCGGCGGCATCAACGACATCTGGGAAGGCGTGGCGCTCGGCATCGACACGTTCGACTGCGTAACGCCGACGCGGATCGCCCGGCACGGCTGGGCCCTGGCGCGGACCGCCCACAACCACCGGCACAATCTGCGCAATGCGCGCTTCGCCGAGGATACCGACCCGCTGGACCCGGAATGCGGCTGTCCGGCCTGCAGCGATTTCACCCGCGCCTACGTCCATCATCTCCTGAAGGCGGGCGAGATTTTCGGAATCCAACTCCTGACCATGCACAACATGGCCTTCATGACACGCCTGATGGCCACCATCCGCGCGGCCCTGCTGGCCGACCGGTTCGACGACGCCAAGAAAGCCTGGTTCGCGTGACGACGGCCGGCGCGGCTATTTTTTCAAAGTGTCCCTGACAATTGCCGCCCAGATCCCGTCAAGCTCGGTCGCGAGGACATCCAGGTCCCTGCTGCCATATGGTTTGAAGACCGCGCTCGGCTTGCGGTAAGTCAGCGTCGCCGTCTTGTCCGCATTCTCCGTCAGATAGAAACGCAGCGGCGCTTCGATTCCGGCAGGCACGCTGGCCTTGAGCATGCGCACCGCGAAGTCGTTCCGGTAGACACCGATCACCAGATTACCGGGGATCGTAATGCCCCGGCCTTTGGCCCCAGCGCTGGCGCTGGCACGCGTCACCACGAAGACCTTGTTCTCTTGGACCGCCGCCTCCAACCGCTGATGCAGCGCCTTGAACCCATACGGCGTCTTGATCACCTGAGTCCCGGGATAGGGCAATTCCGACGCCCCGGCGGCCGGCGCGACGGCGCCAACCGCGATCGCCATCAGGGCTCCGAGGATGACGGAAAATAGCCGTTCTACAAGGGTCATCGGACACTCCTTGCCGTTGCGTGAGCATGTATCCGACAGTCTGCCGCTCCACCCGGATAACGGGCAAGCGGGGAAGGGCGATTCACAAATACTTGTGATCGACCGACGCGCTTGACGGCCCGCCGTCCGCGGCAGACACTACTAAAAATAGCAAGAATCCGGAGAAGGAGCAGGCCGGTGCGCAATCCGGTGCCGAAATACGGCCATACCCTGCGCGACCAATGGCAATTCGAGCCAGGCATTACCTATTTGAACCATGGCGCATTCGGCGCCCCGGCTACTCCCGTGGAAGAGGCTGCGCGCGGCTGGCGTGATCGAACCGCCGCCAATCCGACCGCGTTCTTCGAACGGGAATTGCCGACCGCACTGCGCGCGGCCGCCGGGGAACTCGCCACCCATCTCGGCGGCACGGGCGACGACCTGGTCTTCGTCAACAACGTTACCGCCGGGATCAATGCGGTCTTGCGTTCGCTGGTGCTGATGCCCGGCGACGAAGTCGTGGTCACCAATCATCTGTACATCTCGGCCCGCCGCACACTTGATTTCGTGTGTGAACGCGCCGGCGCTCGGCTGATCTTCGCCGACGTGCCCTACCCCGTGCGGAGCGAAAACGACATCGTTGCCGCCGTCGTGGGCGCCATGTCCCCGCGGACTCGGCTGGTGATGCTCGATCATGTCACGCATGAGACCGCGCTGGTCCTGCCGATCGAGCGGATCGCGGCACGCTGCGCCGAGCGCGGCATCGCCGTTCTCATCGACGGCACCCACGGACCGGGCAACGTTCCCGTCGAATTGGACAAACTGGGCAATCAGGGCGTTCGTTGGTATGCCGGAAGCTGCCACAGCTGGCTCGGCGCGCCGCAAGGGTCGGGCTTCCTGTGGGTGCATCCGGACCGGCAAGGACTGATCCGACCCACCGCGATCAGCAATCGCTTCGGCGACGGATTCACGGAAGCATTCGATTGGCCCGGAACCAAGGACTTCAGTGCCTGGTTGGCCGTGTCGGAGGCGCTGCGCTTTCGCGCCACACTCGGCGGTGACGCGATCCAGCTTTATACCCGCGATCTCGCGCAGCGCGCAGCCAGTCTGCTGCGGGACCGATGGGGTACCATGACCGGGGCACCAGTCGAGATGTTCAGCGGCATGGCGACCGTCGCCCTGCCGGTCGATGGTCCGGCGACGGCAGCGGCCGCAGCCGACCTGCGCCAAAAGCTCCGCGACGATTATCGAATCGAAGTGCACATCACGCCGTTCAACGGCCGCCTCTGGGTCCGGCTCTCGGCCTATCTGTACAATGAGATTTCCGACTGCGAACGTCTCGCGAGTGCCGTGCTCGAAATTACCGGCGGGAACCCGGTCGCCGCCAACGGATGAGAGCCACGGGCGACGGCGCGCTCACCAGACGAATGCTGGCATCGTGAAGGTCGGCGTCACGCCATACTCTGCGGCCAGCCGCGCCACTGCGTCGGCGTCGGGACGCCCGCCATCGGCGACGCCCAACTCGAAACGGTGAATACCGGCGGTCACGAAGACTGAATCGATGCTCATCCCAGCCGCCCCGGCGATGTCGTGATGCAGTGAATCTCCGACGGCAATCGGCCGCTCGGCACTGGGCGCCGCCGCAAGACAGGCCTTGTAGATGTCCCGGCCAGGCTTGCCGTAATAGCGAACTTTACCTCCGAAACGTTCATATCGTTGCGCCACCGTGCCCGAACATTCGATCAGCCGGCCGGTGGGATCGACGCTCACCATGTCTCGATTTAGGCATACCATCGGCAAATTGCGGGCGGCGGCCGCCTGCAGCATCTCGTCATAAATGCTGGCGTCAGCGCCGCTGGTGCCGGAGAGCAGGACGAACTCGGCATCGTCCACCGAGTCCACTTCTTCGAGATCCTGGCCATCGAGGAAACTGTTGTCGCCACCCCAGGTGGACATGATGCAGCGCCTACCGAGATTCTCGAAATAGGGATCGTCGCCGGCCTTCATCGCCTGCCACGCGATCTCGCCGGACGTGATCACCGTGTCGTAAAGCGCACGCTCGATCCCCATCCTGTCCAGATTGGCGATCGAAACGTCGGTCCGCTTCGACGAATTCGAGATCAGGACGATATGCTTGCCCGCGTCGCGCAATGCCTGCATGGCCGTGCGCGCGCCGTCGTGCAGCGTCTCGCCGTTATGCAGCACGCCCCATTGGTCCAGAAGGAACAGGTCATAGCCGTCGGCAATCGAATGAATGCCGTCCAAGAATTGAGTGCTGGTCACGGGTCGGTGGCTCCGAGGTCGTTGCGCGCCCTATATACCCGCCAAGCGATGGCGGCGTCACGCCCCTTCCGCGGCCGTGCGGGCGACGGCATCGTGGCCATCGGTCTCGGATTCGGCCTTCGATTCCAACTTTTGGATATCGCCGAATAACGGCCCGAGGCCGAAATCGATATTGAAATCGAGCAACTCGACGAGCTTCTGTTCCGTGTCTATGTCGTCGACGATCAAATCGATGCCCGACCTGTCCAAGGCGCGTTTGAGCAACCGCAACCGGTCCGCTTCCAAGTCATGCGGGATCGCCGCCATCAGGACCGAGGCGTCGATCTTGATCATTCGAAAGCCGTGCTCGAACAGCCGGGCCGAATCCATATCCAATTTTTCCGGATGATGCAGGCACAGCGGAATGCCTTCGCGGGCGATCTGACTCAGAGAGTCCAAGCCGCTTCCGTCCAGTCCGACGAGGTCTTTTTCGGTCACACCGAAAGCAAGACCGCCCGGCGAGCCGGTCCCCTTGTGATAGGCGAGCAGATCCGACATGAACGCGCGATCGGAAAGATTGCGCGATGTCGCCCGGCAGAGATAGCCGACCGTCGGGTCCTCGGCCCGCAAGGCATGGACCCGTTGCAGCGACCGGAATAACAGCATGTTCTCGAAGGCAGCGGCCAAACCATGCTCGCGCACGGCATCAGCGTACCGGTCCGGCGGTACGGGTAAACCTTCGGGCGAAAGGACATGCGGAACGCTGTCGTAGAAACGCCGCTTGCGCTGCGGCAATGTCACGATCGGCCGGCCGTAGAGGTCGAACCGGTTCTGCCGCAAGGCATCGCGGACGAGATCGACCTTCGGGTCCTCGATCCGCCGTTGCGTGCCGTCGCCGGTGCCTTCGTAGAGTCGCTGCACCAAATCATGCAGGATTTTCACCTCGGCCGCGAGCCCGTCGGATGTTTCGTTGCGCGGGCGTTCGCCGGGGTTGTGCAGCGCAGCCGCAGGCACCGGCGTCGGTTCCGGCATGGCGGCCGGCGCCGACGGCGTCCGCTTACGCGGTGTTGGCTCCGCCGGGTGGCTCGGGGCGGCCGCTTCGTCATCGATCGCTTCGGCGTAGTCCGACACGACGGCGACCAGTTGTTCGAAATCGTCGCGCAAGCGCACATGCGCGCGATGCAATAGGATCAGCCGATGCAGATCCCGGGAGGCATTGTGCCGGCGGACGGCGAATTCATGTGCCAGCGCGCCCACGAGAAACACCACCGCGCCGCTCAGCACCGCCATCAGCAGCCCTGCGTCCGGAACATACCGCGGCACGGCGAACGCGATGGCGATCGCCGCCACGGCATAACAAACGAAATAAAGGATCTGCAGCATTCGCGACATTCAAGCCCCGGGGCGCTTCTCCGGGCTAACTCAGCCGGTCTCGCAGCCTACGCGTCCCGTAAATGACGCACAAGTCCGGCCCCCGTCACCGGCACAACCATGTTCATCGCCGCGCGGCCCCGACCGCATCGCCGACGGTCTCGAAACCGTCCGCCGCCAGCAAGCCGCCGAGGCCGTCCAGAATTTCCGGCAACAGCGCCGGCCCTTGCAGCGCCAGTGCCGAGTAGAGCTGCACCAACGACGCCCCGGCCCGGATTTTCTCGTAGGCATCCTGTGCGGTGCAGACGCCGCCGACGCCGATGATCGGGATCGTGCCCTCGGTCATCCGGTACATCCGGGCCAGCAACGCCGTCGATTGCTCGAACAAGGGGCGGCCGCTCAACCCGCCGCCCTCGCCGCGATACGGCGATGCCAGGGGGATGATCCGGCCGATCGTCGTATTGCTGACGATCAAACCCTGCAACCCCAGCGTCATCGCTACGTCGGCGATGTCGCGTTCGTCCTCGATGGTCAGGTCGGGCGCGATCTTGACCAACAGCGGCGGCGGCTTGGGCACAGAGTCCCGCAACGCGGTCTGGACCCGGCCGACCAGACCCCGCAGGGCGGATTTGCTCTGCAGCGCGCGCAGCCCCGGCGTGTTGGGGGACGACACGTTGATCACCAGGTAATCCGCCAGCGGCGCCAACCGCCCGGCGGCAAGCGCATAGTCGCGTTCCGCGTCGGTGCAATCCTTGTTGATGCCGATATTAACGCCGACCACCCCACCGCGCCGGTTGGACAGGCGGGCGATCACCGGGTCGAGGCCCTGGTTGTTGAAGCCCATCCGGTTGATCAGGGCGCCGTCTTCCGGAAGCCGGAACAGTCGCGGCTTCGGATTACCCGCCTGCGGCCTCGGCGTCACGGTGCCGACCTCGACAAATCCGAAGCCGGCTCGCAGCAGCGGATCGAAGACTTCCGCATTCTTGTCGAATCCCGCGCTGATACCGACGGGATTGGGGAAATCCAGTCCCCAAAGCGTCTGATGAAGCCGTGGGTCGTTCTCTGCTTCCCGTTCCGGACCGAACCCGTTGCGTAGCGCCCAGATCGTCAGGTTATGAGCGCGCTCCGGATCGATCCGGCGCAACAGCGGAAAAACGGTGCGGGACAGGTCCATGGGTCAATCCAGCACCGGGAAACGATGCAATCCGTCATCGCCCAACGGCAGGGGACGGGTCCACGCCACCGCCGCCAACGGCAGCGGTCCATAGAGGTGCGGAAACAATTGGCCGCCGCGTGACGCTTCCCACTTCAGGGTATCGCCGAGTCGGTCGCCGTCGACCGCGATCAACAACAAGTCGCGCTCGCCACGGCGATGCTTGGCCGCGCTATCGACGATCTGCGCGGCGGTCGAGAAATGCAGGAACCCGTCCCGGGCATCCTCGGCGCTGCCGTGATAGGCCTCGGCCGCTTCATCCCAATCCGCACTGCGCACAAGATGATAGATTCGTAACATGGCCCAGACCCTATCCGAAGCCTACCGTGCCGAACAAGTCGCCCAAACGTCTACTGTCCGGAATGGACGGGCGTGAACCGCTGTGATTTAGTTGTCGCCTACCAAGAATGCCGGGGCCCGAGGAATCCGGTCGATGCCTCGGCGAAATCCGCACCATATGCACCAGGATGACCGCAGCAGAAGGGAGCCATGCCGTGACGGCGACGTCCGAGTTGAGCGCACGATCCATCGAAGACCTGCAGGCGGACCTGCGCGACGGCAGGGTAACCGCCGTCGGCCTCGCCGAGCGCGCGATCGAGAACTACGCCGCCTACGGCGAAGCGCTGAACATTTATAAGACGTGGGATCCGGAGTCACTGCGGGCACAGGCCCAGGTGGCGGACGCCGCCTTCGCCGCCGACATGGATTTCGGCCCGATACAAGGGTTGCCCGTCTCGGTCAAAGATCTCTACGGCGTGACCGGCTATCCCACCTTCGCCGGCACGCCGAGCCCGATGCCGCCGCACTATGAACGGGAAGGCCCGGTAGTGCGGTCGTTGCGGCAAGGCCTCGCCACGATCACCGGCAAGACGCATACGGTCGAGTTCGCCTTCGGCGGCGTCGGGTCGAATCCGCATTGGGGAACACCGCGCAATCCCTGGGATGCCGACTGCCATCGCGCACCCGGCGGGTCCAGTTCGGGCGCGGGCGTGAGCCTGTGGGCCGGCACTGCGGTCGCCGCCCTCGGCAGCGATACGGCTGGCTCGGTTCGCGTCCCCGCGTCGGTTACCGGCACCGTCGGAATCAAGACAAGCATGCACCGCTGGTCGCTCGACGGCATCGTGCCGCTCAGCCCGTCGCTCGATACGCCGGGCGTGCTGACCCGCAGCGCCGCCGACGCCGCGATCGCCTTCGCGACGATCGATCCGTTGGTCGAGGAACATCCCCTGGCTTTCCTCGACCGTCTGCGCGATCTGGACACAGCCGACATCCATGTCGGCGTCTGCGACTGGTTCTTCGACGACGCCGACCCGTCCGTGGCGCAAGCGGTCCGCGACACGATCGCGGATTTGGAGAAAGCCGGCATGACCGCCGTCAGCCTCGACCTCCCGACCGTCACCGCATCGCATGAAATCTTTCAGCGCGGCGGCCTCGCGGCGCCGGAGTTCACCGCCTTCATCAACGGGGAAATGGCCGACCGCAAAGCCACGCTCGACCCGAATGTCGCGGCCCGCTTCGAGCGCATGGAAGCGATCCCCGCCAGCGACTATCTCATCCGCAAACAACGACTCGACGTGCTGGCGGCCGAGACCACGGATTTGATGGCGGCGGTCGATGTCGTGCTCACGCCGACCGTGGCGATCACCCCGCCCGCTTTGCAAGACGCCGAGCCCGGCGAACCCTATTTCAAGGCCAATATGGGCATGCTGCGCAACACCGCGCCGATGAACCTGCTGCGGCTCTGCGGCGTGTCGCTGCCCGCCGCCCTCGACGATGCGGGCATGCCGGTCGGTCTGCAGATCATGGCGCCGTACGGCGAGGACGAGCGCGCCATCGCGGTCGCCTGCGCCTTCGAACGGACGCTCGGCACCGCCCGGGAACGGCTCGGCACACCGCCGCTTTGCAGCAACTGATACGGAACGAGGGGCATGGACCGGAAAAACACCAAGGCACGCATCGCCATCGCCGGGTTTCAGCACGAGACCAACTGTTTCATGCCGACCCGCACCGATTACGACGGCTTCGCCGATATCGGCGACCGGCCGAAACTGAATCGCGGCGACGACACGCTGGAGATCATGCCGGGCAAGAACGCGGCCATTTCCGGCTTTCTCGACACCATCGACAGCGCTCATGAGATGGCGCCGCTGCTCTGGACCAGCGGCGGCGCCGGCGGTTACGTCACGCGCGACGCCTTCGAGAGGATCACCGGCGAGCTTGTCGGCCGCCTATCGCAGGCCATGCCGGTGGATGCGGTCTATCTCGACCTGCACGGCGCCATGTGTTCGGAGGACTACGAGGATTCCGAAGGCGAAGTGCTGCGCCGGGTGCGGGCCGCGATCGGCCCCGACATCCCGCTGGTCATCAGCCTCGACTACCATGTGAACCTGACGCCGGAGATGGCCGAGCTGACCGACGGTATGGCGATCTACCTCACCTACCCGCATATCGACCGCCCGGAAACCGGCGCCCGCGCGGCGCGGATACTCGAAACCGTGCTCGAGCGCGGCCAGCCGACGGCGCGCGCCTTCCGGGATCTGCCCTTCCTGATCCCGTTGAATTTCCAATGCACGATGGTCGAACCGTCGAAGGGCATTGTGGAACGGTCGGTCGAGGGCGAAGGCGGCGACGTGCTGGACCTGTGCTACGGCGCGGGCTTCCCGCCGTCGGACCTGCATCACTGCGGCCCCAGCGTGATCGCGCATGGCTACGACCAAGCGGCGGTCGACAAGGCGGCCGACGGACTGACCGACTATATCGCCTCGCTCGAGGAAGAGTTCGCCCAGCCGATGCTGACCCCGGACGAAGGCGTGCAACGCGCGATGAAGGTCGCCGCCGCGGCAAGCAAACCGGTGGTGATCGCCGACACGCAGGACAATCCCGGCTGCGGCGGCAGCGCCGATACCACCGGCGTGTTGGAAGCGCTGGTCCGGAACGGTGCGCAGGATGCCGCCCTCGGCCTGATGACCGATGCCGAAGCCGCCGATGCCGCGCATGCGGCGGGCGAAGGCGCCGAGATCACCATCGACCTCGGCGGGCGCACGCCGATCCCCGGGGTCAAACCCTTCGCCGGCACGTTCGAGGTCGTCCGGCTCAGCGATGACGCGTTCACCTGCACCGGCCCCTGCGTCGGCGGGCGCGTCGCCGCCGTCGGTAAGACGGCGCTGCTGCGGATCGGCGGCGTGTCAGTGATCGTCGCCAGCAAACGGATGCAAGCGCACGATCAGGAAATCTTCCGCCATATCGGCATCGAGCCGTCGGAACAGAAGATCGTTGTCGTGAAGAGCACCTGCCATTTCCGTGCCGACTTCGAACCGATCGCCGAGGAAGTCATCGTCGTGATCGCGCCGGGCGGCCATATCGTCGATGCGCGGGAATATCCGTATAAATATCTGCGGGCCGGCGTCCGGCTCGAACCGCTCGGCCCGGCCTTCGAACCGGCCTAGGCCGAAACCAACACGAGGAGCGTGCCATGAAAGGCGTTGTCGTCTGTCCGCAACCGCGCGCCGCCGATGTCGGCGTCGAAATCCTGTCGCAGGGCGGCACCGCCTTCGACGCGGCCATAGCCACCGCCTTCGCGCAGATGGTCGCCGACCCCTTCATGTGCGGCCTCGGCGGGATGGGCACCTTCCAATACTACCGGGCGGAGACCGGCGAACACGGCATGATCGACTTCCACGCCCGCGCCGGCGCGAAGGTCGTCCCCGACATGTGGGCCGCGGACAGCAAGGGCCGGACGGAAATCTCCGGCTATACCCTGTTCGACGACTACCGCAGCGAGTTGGGCTACACGTCGATCCTGACGCCGGGCACGGTGGCGGGTTTCGCCGAGGCGCATGACCGCCTGTGCAGCCGCCCGTGGCGCGACCTGCTCGCCCCGGCGGCCAAGCTGGCGCGCGACGGGCTGGAAGTGCCGCCCTACGCACACGAGTTCTTGTCGCGGAAGATGATGGCGGGCGTGCCCGACGGCATGATGCGCGTCTCGGCGACCGAGGCTTGCCGCGCCATTCATCTAAATCCGGAAGGCCGGCTCTATGCGGTCGGCGAACTGCACCGGAACCCGGACATGGCCGACACGCTGGACGCCATCGGCGCGGGCGGCGCGGACGAATTCTACCGCGGCAAGCTCGGACAGCGGATCGCCGCCGACCTGGAGGCCAACGGCTCCTTCGTGACCGCGCGCGATCTGGCGGACTATACGCCCAAGGTCCACGAGCCGGTGACCGGCGCGTATCGCGGTTACACCATTTCCTCCAACCCACCGCCGGGCAGCGGCGCCACGCTGATCGAGATGCTGCAGATCCTGGATCACTTCGATCTGGGCGCGCTGGACCACGGTTCCGCCGAACACCTGGACCTGGTGGCGCGGGCGATGGCGGCGGCGCATGTGGACCGCAACGAACATCTCGGCGATCCCGACTTCAGCGACGTGCCGACCGATCTGCTGCTGTCGAAGGACCGCGCCGCGCATTGGGCCGAGGTCATCAAGGCCGGCGACTTCCCCAGCACCGACAAGGCGGAACCGTATTCCTGCACCACGCATCTGTCGGTCTACGACGAGGCGGGCAACGCGGTGTCCTGCACCCATACGCTGGGCACCGGATCGGGCGTGATCACGCCCGGCCTCGGCTTCGTCTACAACAACTCGATGAAGCTGTTCGACCCCTTCCCGGGAACGCGCAACTCGATGGCGCCCGGCAAGGCGCGGACGACCGGCATGGTGCCGACCATCGTCTACCGCGACGGCAGACCCGCGATCATCGTCGGCGCGCCCGGCGGCAGCGTCATCATCAGCGCCGTGCTGCAGACCATCCTCAACATCGTCGACTTCGGCATGTCGCCGGTCGAGGCGGTCACGGTGCCGCGAATCCACTGCGAGGGAGCCGCCGTCCACGCCGAGGCGCGGGTCCAGGGATCGGTCTGCCGGGATCTGGAATCGCTCGGCCATACGGTGAAACAGAGTGTCCTCAGCTTCGATCCGGTGATGTCCCGGGGCCACGTCATCACGGTCCGGGACGGAACGTGGCAAGGCGGCGCGGATCCGCGCGGCGGGGGCGGCGTGGCCTATGCACGGTAATCCGGGCGACTCCTCGGATTCTATAGTTAATAGGTAGCATTTTCCTAAAATGTTATGTTTTTAGGTCTTTTATCCTAAAATTACCCCGATTATACTCCGCCCAACGTCGAATAATAACAAATGGTGGAGTACGGCTGACATGCTTCGGCATCAGGATGTTTGGCGCGCTATCGACAGATTAGCGACTGAAAACGGGCTCTCGGCATCGGCGCTGGCGCGCCGCGCGGGGCTCGACCCGACGAGCTTCAACAAGAGCAAACGGATCGCCCGCAACGGCAAACCGCGGTGGCCGACGACCGAAAGTATCGCGAAGGTTCTGGAAGCGACGAACAAGAGCCTGGGCCATTTCGTTGCCTTGATGCACGAAGGCTCGGAAGGCGGCGTGATGCAGCGCATCCCGGTCATCGGCTATGCGCAGGCGGGCCGCAGCGGCTTCTTCGACGACGCGGGCTATCCGACCGGCGCAGGGTGGGATTCGGTGGACTTCCCGAATGTCGGCGATCCCAACGCCTATGCGCTGGAAATCTCCGGCGACAGCATGGAGCCGGTCTACCGCGACGGCGACGTGATCGTCGTGTCCCCGAGCTCAAGTATCCGGCGCGGCGACCGCGTGGTGGTGAAGACCAAGGCCGGCGAAATCCTGGCGAAGCAGCTCAGCCGCCAGACTGCCGAGAACGTCCAGTTGGTATCCTTCAACCCGCTGCACGGCGGGCTGGAGCTTGCCGTGGAAGACATCGACTGGATCGCGCGCATCATCTGGGCCAGCCAGTAGGCTCAGCCCAGGCCGGACAAATCACGCCGCCGACAAATCCTCGCCCGCCAGCGCGCGGCGGATCAGGGCAGTGGTTTCCGACACGCCATAGAGCGCCACGAAGGACCCCATGCGCGGGCCCTGTTCCTGTCCCAGCAGGATTTCGTACAGCGCCTTGAACCAATCGCGCAACGGCTCGAAGTCGAAGCGCTTGCCGATCTCGTAGACCTGGTTCTGGATATCTTCGGCCGTGGCGCCATCACCCAGCCCGTCGAGCGCCCCCGCCAGATCTTCCAGCGCCGCGCGTTCGGTGTCGCTCGGCGCGCGGTAGTTCTTCGACGGCTTCACGAAATCGGTGTAGTAGCGGATCGCGTAGCCGACCAGCTCGTCGAGCAGTGGCTGGCTTTCCGGCGTCGCGGCCGGAACGTAGCGGCTGATGAAACCCCACAGCACGTCCTTGTCCTCGGTATTGCAGACGCTCGCCAGGTTGAGCAGCACGGCGAAGCTCAACGGCGCGTCGCCGTCGGGCGCGGCGCCGTTGTGGATATGCCAGACCGGGTTCTCCAGCTTCTTCGCCTCTTCCTCGCCGTCGAACCGGGCCAGGAAGGTCAGGTAATCGTCCACGTTGCGCGGGATCACGTCGAAGTAGAGCCGCTTGGCCGCCTTCGGCTTGCCGTACATGAACAGCGCCAGGCTTTCGTTCGGCGCATAGCGCAGCCATTCCTCGATGGTCAGGCCGTTGCCGATCGACTTGGAGATCTTCTGGCCGTTTTCGTCGAGGAACAGTTCGTAGGTGTAGCTCTCGGGCGGGCGGGCGCCGAGAGCGCGGCAGATCTTGCTCGATTGCTGCACCGAATCGATCAGGTCCTTGCCCGACATCTCGTAGTCGACGCCGAGCGCATACCAGCGCATCGCCCAATCCGGCTTCCATTGCAGCTTGCAGGCCCCGCCGGTCACCGGCGTCTCGACCTTCTTGCCGTCATCGCGCTGGTAGATGATCGTCCCCGCATCCGGGTTCGTCTCCACCACCGGCACCTGCAACACATGCCCGGTTTCCGGACAGACCGGCAGGAACGGGCTGTAGGTCTTGCGCCGTTCCTCGCCGAGCGTCGGCAGCATGATCTGCATGACGTCATCGTAGACTTCGAGCATGCGGCGCAAGGCGTCGTCGAACCGGCCCGAGGTGTAGCACTCGGTCGCGCTGACGAATTCATAGTCGAAGCCGAAGTCGTCGAGAAAGGCGCGGAGCCGTGCGTTGTTGTGCTGGGCGAACCCTTCATGCGTCCCGAAGGGATCGGGCACCGCGGTCAGCGGCTTGTGCAGATGCGGTTCCAGCAACTCCTTGTTCGGGATGTTGTCGGGCACCTTGCGCATGCCGTCCATGTCGTCGGAAAAGGCGAACAGCCGCGTCGGGATATCGGAGAGGCGCTGGAACGCCTGCCGCACCATGGTCGTGCGCTGCACCTCGCCGAAAGTGCCGATGTGCGGCAGGCCGGACGGGCCGTAGCCGGTCTGGAACAGCACATAGCCCTTCTCCGGCGTCTTGCCGCCGATGCGCTTGAGCACGCGGCGCGCCTCCTGAAAGGGCCAAGCCTTTGCGTTTTCCGCCAATTCTCGGATATCGGACACGTCGGACTCCACAACCGGGTCGGTGATTCTGCGGCAACCTAGGCTTGGCGATCCGAACCGTCAACAAAATGAGACGGGGGGAAAATCAGGCTAACGCGCCCGCCCCGCCAGGAAGGCGAGGATGGCCAGTCCCTGAATGCCGGCCGCCATCGCGAACAGCAGCGGCGATGCCCCCGGCGCGGCGCTCTCCGCCACCGGCGTCATGTCCCGGATTAGGCTGAAGACCGCCGGCGCGAAGGCGAAGCTGCCCTGCGCGGTCGCCACGATCAGGGCGACGGCGCGCGGCACATCGCGGCGGTCGAACTCGACCTGGGCGATCAGCGGCGGCAGCGAGGTCGCGTTGCCGAACCCGACGCCGAACAGGACGATGCCGAGCAGCAGCAGCGGCACGTCGGTGCCGCCGGCGTAGAGGAACGCGACGGACCCGGCCAACTGCGCCGCATAGCCGCAACAGGCGACGAGCCGCCGGTCGGTCCGGGGCGTGATCACCCGGCCCAAGATTATCCGTCCACCGATCGCCATGACGGTAATCGAGCCCATCGCGAACCCGGCTTCCTGCTTACCGAGCGCCGGCGCCAGCAGCGAGTAGAGATGCGCGATCAAGCCGATCTGGGCGAACAGGCCCAGCGCCATCCCAGCCGCCAGGGTCCGGAACCGGCGGTCGCGCCACAGCAACGATCCGGATAAGGGCCGGCCCGATGGCCGCGGGACCGCCGTCACCGGTGCGCCGGGACCGTCACCGTCGGGATATTGCCCCATGGATTCCGGCGTCCGGCACAACACCAGATCGGTCAACACCCAGATCGTCACCGCCATGACGGTCCCCACCGCGAGCGCGGTGACCGGAAAGCCGAGCCAGGCGATGGCCGCCGCCCAGAGCGGCGAGAAGACGATCCCGCCCACGCTACCGCCGTTATAGGCCATGCCGAGCGCGGCCGGGCGGGACCACGCGAACCAGGGCGACACGAAGGCGTTGAGCGCCGCAGCACTCATCGTGCCCCAACCGACACCGCTGAATACGGCAGCCGCGAAGAGCTGCCATGGCGCGGCCGCCGAGGCCCAGCCAAGGAGCCCCATGGCCATACACAGCGCACCGGCCTTGGTCACGACCGCCGCACCGAACCGGCCATGCAACCGCGGCAGGTTGCCGCCGACGATGGCGCCGATCAGGAAATGGGCGGTCACCGCCGTCGAAATTATCGGGATCGGCCAGCCGCGAGCCTCGTGAAGCACGCTCAGGAAAACCGGCGGACCGTAGAACGCGACGCCCCATCCGAAGAAGCCGAGGACGAAGGCCGCGCCGACCACGCGCCACCCGAAAAATCGATCTTTCCGTGCCTGCGAGTACATAGCCATCGATCCATCCGCATTAGCCCGTTGCGGACGGAACCCTGCCCGGTAACGGACGGGAAATGCTACGGTCGGGACCGAAGCATCGGACACCTGCGGGTGCTACGCTGTTTCGGCACATCAAGGAGATCGACGATGGCCAGCAACGCCAAATTCGCGGAAGTCGCGGCGCTCGCGGGAGACCCGGCCCGCGCGGCCATGCTGCATGCCCTGATGGACGGCCGGGCGTTGACCGCCACCGAACTGTCACGGGCCGCCGGCGTCACCGCGCAGACGGCGAGCGGGCATTTGGCGCGGATGGCGGCGGGCGGGCTGGTGGCGGTCACGAAGCAGGGCCGGCACCGATATCACCGCCTCGCCTCGCCCGAGGTCGCCCGAATGATGGAAAGCATCATGCAAGTTGCATCGGACCTGGACGTCCTCCGCCCGCCGCCGCGAACCGGGCCGCGCGATGCGGCCCTACGGGCCGGGCGGACCTGCTACGACCATCTCGCCGGACGGCTCGGCGTCGCCTTGGCGGACGGCCTTTCCGCCGGCGGTCACGTGGAACTCAGCGACGACGGCGGGCTGGTGACCGAGTCCGGGATCGCACTCTTCGAGGAAATCGGGATCGACGTGGCGTCGCTCTCGGCCGCGCGCGGCCGGCGTGCCCGCGTGCTGTGCCGGCCTTGCCTGGATTGGAGCGAACGCCGCCCGCATATCGCCGGATCCATCGGCGCCGCCCTCTGTACGCACGGCTTCGACCAGGGATGGATCCGCCGCGTCGGCAATTCACGCGCCGTCGCCGTCACCCGCAAGGGCGAGCGGGTGTTCCGCGACGTGTTCGGGATGCGAGTCGGCGCATCTTAGGCCGCGGCGAGTCGTCTATCCCTCCGGCGCGATGAATTCCATCCGGATTCCGCCCGGGATCGTGCACATCATGTGCCGCGTCGGCCCGTCGCGCAGGGGTTCGGGAGCAAACTCAATCTCGACCCCAGCCGCGCCCTTGAGCCGGCCATGGATATCGTCGAGGCCCTTGCCGTCCACCTTCAACGCCAGATGATGCAGCCCGACGACGCTCTTGCGGTCGAAGGGTGTGCAGGAATTCGGGTCGGCGGCACGCCACAGGGTGATCATCAGCGTGCCGTCGCTGACGAAGGCGGCGGGATACTCGGGCACCTCGCGGACGAGGTCGAATCCCAACAGGTCGGTAAAGAATGTCTTGGCCGCGTCCAGATCAGGAACGGTAAGCCCGATGTGATGCGCGCCTTGGGTGACCGATGTTTGTGCCATAGGTAAAGTCCTCGCCTCGAATTCAGGATCAGGCAGGAACTGTGATCCATTTAAGGTCGAACCGAAACAGGCAAAGTCGGCAAAAGATTATTCCGCGACGAGTAACCATCGATGCCGTTTCCATTCCCCTATACAGCGAACCCCGATGGAGGCACACTCGGCCCATTCTTAAGTTCATATTCGCAGGGATAAAAAATTAATGCCGCGCGCCCGATTTGCCTGGATTGCCGCCAGCCTGCTTATCACGATCTCACTGGCCGGATGCGATGACGCAGCGCCCCCGGAAACCGCCGAGCGCATCCGCGCCATCAAACCCTATACCGTGACCGAGCCCGCGGGCGCGTCGGTGCGCCGCTATTCCGGCACGGTCGCGGCATCGGATACCTCAGCGCTCAGCTTCGCCGTCTCGGGCACGATAAAGACGGTCACCGTCAAGCAGGGGGACCGCGTGACGGCCGGACAGGTCCTCGCGACCCTGGACCCGAAACCCTTCGAACTCGACGTGCAAGCGGCCCAATCGCAGCTCGCCACGGCCAAGGCGACCCGTGACAACAAGAAAGTGGACCTGGACCGGCAGCGCCAACTCTTCTCCAAGGGCTGGGTCGCGAAGGCGGCCCTCGACCAGGCCATCGCCGCTTATGACGCCGCGGAGGGCGAGTTGAATCTAGCGCGGTCCCGCCTCGGGACGGCGGAACGCGATCTTGCAAATACCAAACTGGCCGCGCCGTTCGGCGGCGTCATCGCATCGCGCAATGTGGAACCGTTCACGGAAACGTCGCGGGGCACCGCCGTCTTCCAAATCAATTCCGAAGGGGCGCTCGAGGTCGATTTGTCGATCCCGGATTCCGTGGTCGGCCGGTTGACGATCGGCCTGCCGGTGACCATCGAAATTTCAACGATCTCCGGCTGCGGATGCAGCGGCCGGATTACGCAGATCGGCAAAGCCGCCAGCGCCGCCAATGCGGTCGAGGTCACCGCATCGATCGTTGACGGCCCCGACGGCATCCTGCCGGGCATGGCGGCAGAGGTCGCCGTGCCCTTCCCGGGCACCAACGGTAAACGCGGTTATCTGGTTCCCCTGGTCGCGATTGCGCCCGGTGACGAAACCGCGCGCGGCTATGTCTTTAAGTTCGACGAGACAAGCGGAGCCGTGCGCAAGACCGCGATTACCGGAATCAAGGGGCGCGAGAATTTCATAGAGATTACGGACGGCGTGACCGCCGGCGATATCGTCGCCGCGGCCGGTGTCAGCTTCCTGCGTGATGGCCAGAAGGTGAAGCTGCTGGGCCAGTAGACGCAGAAGCACCCGCACGCCGGAGACCGAAAGATGAATCTCGCCCAACTCGCCATCAAGAACTCGCGCATCACCGTTGCGGCCATTTTGATCGTCGTTGCCCTCGGCGTTACGACCTACCTGTCCTACCCGAGCGCGGAAGACCCCGCGATCACTATCCGCAGCGCCAACGTCACCGCCTCCTACCCCGGAATGTCGGCGGAACGCGTCGAGGATTTGATCACCGAACCCCTGGAAGCGGCGATGCGCGAGATCGCGGAAATCGACGAAATCAAATCCACATCGAAGACCGGTTCGGTCAAACTGGAACTGACGATCCACGATTCCGTGACCGACCTCGACGCGGTCTTCCAGGATATCCGCAACAAGGCAGACGACGTGAAGACGGACCTTCCCGCCGGCACCAACGGGCCGTATGTCGATGACGAGGTCGGCCTGACGGCGGTGGCCACCATTGCGCTTTGGTCGGACGGTTTCTCACTCGCCGAGATGCGCGACGTGGCGCGGGACACGCGCGACCGGCTCTACACGCTCAAGGGAATTCGCAAGGTGGAAATCCTCGGTGTACAGGACGAGCGCATCTACCTCGAAGTGACGCCGACCAAACTGTCGCAACTCGGTGTATCGCCGCAGGAGATATTCGGCGCGCTGAGACAGCAGAACATAATCGAGCCGGGCGGTGAGATCATCGCCGACGGCCGCGCGGTGCTGTTGGAGCCGTCCGGTAACCTGAAGTCCGTCGAAGAGCTTCGCGGCGTCGTCTTTCGCATTCCGAATTCGGACCGCGTGCTGCGTCTCGACGAAGTGATGGAAATCAAGCGCACCTATGTCGATCCGCCGAAGTTGCCATCCTTCCACAACGACCGGCCCGCCATCATTCTGTCGGTGTCCACCGTCGAAGGCACCAACAACCTCGAATTCGGCGAGCGCCTCACTGCATTGCTGAAGGATATCGAATCGGAGTTGCCCATCGGCTACGTGCTCGACTACGCTACGTTCCAGCCCGAGCTGATCGAGGAAGCCGTTCAAAGCGCGGTATCCAACGTTTATCAAACGCTGGTGATCGTGCTGGTCGTGGTCATGGTCTTTCTCGGCTTGCGCACCGGATTGATCGTAGGCTTCTTCGTGCCGCTGACCATGCTGCTGGGCATCATCCTAATGCGCTTCTTCGAGATCGAGCTGCAGCGTATGTCGATCGCCGCGATGATCATCGCGCTCGGCTTGCTCGTCGATAACGGTATCGTCGTGGCGGAGGACATCCGCGTCCGGCTTGAACGCGGCGTGGAGCGGATGCGGGCGGCGGCGGAGGCCGGCGGATCGCTCGCGATCCCGCTGCTGACATCGTCGCTAACGACGATATTCGCCTTCCTGCCGATGATGTTGCTCGAGGGCAATTCCGGCGACTACGTGCGGTCGCTCGCGCAGGTCGTGGTGATCCTGCTGTTGGTTTCCTGGTTTCTGTCGATGACCGTCACCCCGGCCATGTGCGCCTGGTTCATGAAAGTGTCCGAGACCAAGGAGCCGGGCGCGGAAACCGCGTCGTACGACACGCCGCTTTATACCGCCTATCGGCGCGTGCTGGGTTTGTTGTTGCGCTGGCGACTTACCTTTCTGGCGGGGTTGCTCGCCAGCCTTGTGCTGTCGGTCATGCTGCTGGGTACGGTGAAGACAGAGTTCTTCCCGCTCGGCGACCGCAATCAACTGCTTGTGTATCTCGACTTCGAAGCCGGCACCGATATCCGCGAAACCGAAGCGGAGATGCGTACGCTGACCCGCTGGCTGTCGGACAAGGAAGCCAATCCGGAAGTGACCAGCAACACCGCCTATGTGGGCTACGGCGGGCCGCGCTTCTTCCTCGCGCTTGCGCCAGTCGATCCCGATCCGCACCGGGCGTTCGTGATGGTAAACACGAAGTCGGTCGACGACGTCGGCACGGTGATCGACCGCATCAATGCCTTTCTCGACGACAACCTCCCCGCCGCCCGCGCCGATGCGAAACGAATGTGGTTCGGATCCACCGAGCCCGGCATGGTGCAGATTCGGCTGGTCGGTCCGGATAGCAATGTATTGGCGGATCGCGCCGATAAACTCATCGATGCGTTCCACGCCGTACCGGGAACCGTCGGCATCAAGCAGGACTGGGAAAACAAGACGCTCAAATTGATCGTCGAGGTCGATCAGGTGCGGGCGCGCCGGGCCAATGTGACGTCGACGGATGTCGCGAAATCGCTGAATGCCACCTTTGCCGGGCTCACGGTCACCGAATACCGGGAAGGCGACAAAATCATTCCGATCGTGGTGCGCGGCGACGACAGCCTGCGGTTTTCGTTGTCGGGGCTGCAACGGGTCCAGGTCTATTCCCCCACGTCGAACGCCTTCGTCGCGCTTGGCCAGGTCGCCACGGTCCGCGGCGAATGGCGTTTCGGCCGCATCAAGCGGCGCGACCAACAACGGACCCTGACGGTCGAGGCGCGCAACCCGGATATCCCCGCGCCCAAACTGCTGGCCGCTGTCATGCCGACAATCGATAAATTGGAGCTGCCGACGGGCACCCGGTGGGAGATCGGCGGCGAGGTCGAAGACCAGGCCGAAGCCAACGAGAAACTGTTCGGACTGCTGCCGATGGCCCTGGCCGGCATCGTCGTGCTGCTGATCGGGCAATTCAACTCCTTCCGCAAGGGCGCCATCATCCTGGCGACCATTCCCCTCATCCTGATCGGCGGTACCGTCGGGCTGATCATCATGCAGGCGCCCTACGGCTTCATGGTGCTGCTTGGATTCTTCAGTCTGGCGGGCATTCTCATCAACAACGGCATCGTGCTGATCGACCGGATACAGAGCGAGGAAGCCGCGGGGCGCGAGCCGCTTGATGCCGTGGTCACGGCCTGCTTGGCGCGGCTGCGGCCGATCCTGATTACCACGCTGACGACGATCCTCGGGCTCGTACCGCTGATCCTGTTCGGCGGCGCCCTGTTCTACGGTATGGCGAGCGTCATCGCCTTCGGCCTGCTCTTCGCGACGGTGTTCACACTGGGCTTCGTACCGGTCGTCTATACCTTGCTCTTCCGGATTTCGACGCGCGCAGCGAAGGCGGCGGCTTAGCCGCGTCGAAGGCCAGACTTGCATCGCATCGTTGCCGCGCCGCCGCTATGATGCGCCGGCAATGCCGTCCCCGCCCGCCATATATCTGCCCGAAGCCCCCATCCTTGTCGTCGGCCTGACCCGCGCCGCCTGGCTGACCGCAGACGGTGAGGCCGAGACGATCTCGCGGGAAGAAGCCGCAAAGCGCGTCGGTGGCGGCGACCCGCCGTTGCTGTGCCACGCCCCGGCAACGGCACGCCGGCTCGGCATCGATCCGTTTCGGTCCTACGATGTGTTGGAGCTGTTCGCCTTCGTGCGGCCGGCGGCATTCTGCATCCCGACGCCACGCGGTCTCGTGAACGCACTCGCCCTGGACGCCGCCGGGGACGGCGACGCGGACGGCCCGCCTGACCTGGAAGACGCGGTCCTGATCCTGCGCCGGGCAGCAATCCGTCTGCTGTCCGAACTGTCCGACGAAAGCGTGGGCCGCCCGGCCCGCCGCGTGGCCCAGGCGATGATGCGGGGCGGCTGGCCCTGGGGCGCCACCGTGCTGCGGGCCTTGAACGTGGAGCCGGAAGATAAGATGCGCGCGCCCGCGAACGGGTTGGAGGTTTGGCGCGACATTCCCGAATGGAGCGAGCATGCGCCGCCGCCGCCGCCCGGCAGCGCCGCCGTCGACCCGGGGGAAGCGCGCGCCCGATTGGCCGACCTGCTCGACGACTCGTCGGAAGCCCGGCCGAGTCAGGCGGATTACGCATCGGCCGCCGCCGGCGCCTTCATCCCCCGCGACGCGCCGGGCGAGCCGCATTTCGTGCTGGCCGAAGCCGGTACCGGCGTCGGTAAGACGCTTGGGTATCTGTCGCCCGCCAGCGTCTGGGCGGAGAAGAACGAAGCCCCGGTCTGGGTCTCGACCTACACCCGGAACCTGCAGCACCAGATCGACCAGGAGCTCGACCGCCTGTTCCCGGACCCGCGCGTCAAATCCAACCGCGTCGTCGTGCGCAAGGGACGGGAAAACTATCTCTGCCTGCTCAACATGCAGGACGCGGTGCGCGGCGTGGGGGTGCGGCAGCACGACGCCATCGCACTGGGCTTGATGGCGCGGTGGGCGGCGCACAGCCGGGACGGCAGCGTCACCGGCGGCGATTTCCCGTCCTGGCTGGTCGACCTGCTCGGCACGCGCCGCACGCTCGCCCTGACCGACCATCGCGGCGAATGTATCTATTCGGCGTGCGAACATTACAGCCGGTGCTTCATCGAACGCGGCATCCGCAAATCGCGCCGCGCTGACCTGGTGATCGCCAACCACGCACTGGTGATGACGCGGATGGCGCGCGGGCTGTCGGAAAACGGCGCCCGGCCCACGCGCTTCGTCTTCGACGAGGGACACCATGTCTTCGACGCGGCCGACAGCGCCTTTTCCGCCCATCTGACGGGACAGGAGACCGCGGAACTGCGCCGGTGGCTGCGCGGCACCGAAGGCCGCAGCCGGCGGCGCGGCCGCGGTCTTAAACAGCGGGTCGAGGATCTGTTGGGCGAAGCGAAGGACGGCCCCGCCGCCTTGGAAGACATCCTGTCGGCGGCCGGATCGTTGCCCGATGCGGGCTGGCATCAACGGGTCGGCGACGGCGCGCCGCGCGGACCGGCGGAAGCCTTCTTCGCCGCGGTGCGCACGCATGTCTATGCGCGCGTGCAGGACTCCCGCGGGCCATTCGACCTGGAAGCGGAAACGGACGATCCCGCCGACGCGGTCCTGGACGGCGCGGCGGCGCTCGAATCCGCCCTGCGGCGGCTGGAAAAACCGATCAACCGGCTGCGCGCCATCCTGCAAAACCGAATGGACGAGGAAGCCGACGATCTGGACACCAACACGCGGAATCGGATCGAGGCGATCTGCCAGTCGCTGGAGTTCCGGGCCGAGAACCTGGTGCGCGCGTGGCGGCACATGCTGGCGGCGCTGGCGCAGGAACGGCCCGAGGAGTTCGTCGATTGGTTCGCCGTCGACCGCTACGACGGCCGCGATATCGACGTCGGCATGCGCCGCCACTGGATCGACCCCACGATTCCCTTCGCGGAAACCGTGGCCAAGCCCTCGCATGGCGTGCTGGTCACGTCGGCGACCCTGCGTGACGGGTCCGGCGACGCGGAAGCCGACTGGCTGTCGGCGGAAAGCCGGACCGGCGCGGTTCACCTGCCGACGTCGGTGCGCGCCGAGGTGGCGTCGCCCTTCGACTATGCGTCGCTGACGCGGGTCATGGTCGTCACCGATGTCCGCAAGGACGACATGACCCAGGTGGCATCCGCCTATCGGGAACTTTTCCTGGCGGCAGGCGGTGGGGCGCTCGGCCTGTTCACCGCGATCAGCCGGTTGCGCGCCGTGCATGGCCGCCTGGCCGAACCGATGGACGCCGCCGGTCTGCAGCTCTATGCGCAGCATGTGGACCGGCTCAACCTGCCGACATTGATCGACATCTTTCGCGCCGAGACCGATTCCTGCCTGCTGGGCACGGACGCGGTGCGCGACGGCGTGGACGTACCGGGATCGAGCTTGCGGCTGATCGTCTTCGACCGCGTACCCTGGCCGCGTCCGACCATCCTGCATCGCGCGCGGCGCAAGGCGTTCGGCACCCGCAAATACGACGACATGCTGACGCGGCTGCGGCTCAAACAAGCCTATGGTCGGTTGGTTCGGCGCGCCGACGACCGGGGCGTCTTCGTCCTGCTCGACCCGATGATGCCGTCGCGTCTGGGCGGCGCCTTTCCGGAAGGGGTGGAGATCGAGCGCTGCGGCCTCGCCGATGCGGTCGCCGCCTGCCGCGGGTTTTTCGGCACCGGCGTGCAAGAACCCTGCGACTGATTTACGCAAATCCAGGACTTGAGTTTCCGGCGAGACACCGTCAAAGTCCGCTCGATTTTCATTTAAGCGCAAGGAATCACGACACATGGAAACCAAATTGGTCAGCACCCATGCTGCCCTCATCTACACGATGGTTATGGTTTCGGCGGCGGACCGCGAAATGAAAGATGTGGAACTGTCGCTCATCGGCCATATCGTGAAACGGCTGCCGGTCTTCGACGGGTACGATGTCGAGCTGCTCCCGGAAACCACCAGCACTTGCGCTGAAATCCTATCGGCCGAGGAAGGGCTGGAGGCCGCACTGGATATCGTCGCCGACACGTTGCCCGGAAACCTCCGGGAAACCGCCTATGCCCTGGCGGTCGAAGTCGCCGCGGCGGACCGGCGGATCGAACCGGAAGAAATGCGTCTGCTGGAGATGATCCGGCACCAACTGGGCGTGGATCGCCTCGTCGCAGCCGCCATCGAACGCGGCGCCCGGGCGCGGTTCGCCACGGGATAATCGGCCGCGAGGGCGCGATGGGGACCGATACGCAAACAGCCGCGGACGGAATCACGATCCGTACGGCGACCCGGGACGATCTGCCGGTAATCATCGCGATGCTGGCCAACGACCATCTCGGCAGCAAGCGCGAGCGATATGCGGACCCGCTGCCCGACGTCTATTACAGCGCCTTCGATGCGATCGACGGCGACCCCAACAACGAAGTCGTGGTCGCCGAACGCGACGGCAAGATCATCGGCACCTTGCAGCTCACGCTGATCCCGAACCTGACCTATCAAGGGGGTGTTCGCGCATTGATCGAGGGCGTGCGCGTCGACAGCACGATGCGCAGCGCCGGCATCGGCCGCATTCTGTTCGAATGGGCGATCGATCAGGCAAGACGGCGGGGCTGCCATATGGTGCAGCTCACCGCCGACAAGACCCGCCCGGACGCGCACCGCTTCTACGAATCGCTCGGCTTCAGCGCCACGCACGAAGGCATGAAACTGCATCTACCGTGACGGCCGATCGGCCTATTGGTAGGCCGGCATATCCTCCAATTTCCGGTAGGCGCTGAGGTAGTTCAGGCTCGTGCGCACGTCGACCACGACCGGCCCGTCATGCGCCAGCGCCTCGGACACGACCGACTCCACATCGCCGTCATTCTCGATCTTCAGGCCGAGCGCGCCATAGGCCTCGCCGAGCTTCGCGAAATCCGGATTCTTCAGGTCCGTGGACGTGACGCGGCCGGGATAGCGGCCTTCCTGATGCATGCGGATCGTGCCGTAGCTGCTGTTGTTGGCGATGAAGATCTTGATTGGCACGTCGTATTGCACGGCGGTGGCCAATTCGTTGCCGGTCATCATGAACCCGCCGTCGCCGACGAAGGTGATGATCTGGCGTCCCGGCGTGCAGATACCGGCGGCCACGCCCGACGGTACGCCGCCGCCCATGCCGCCGACCTGATACCCGAGGAAGATATTGCTCTGCCGGAAATAGAGGTAGCGATGCAGCCAGCTGCTGAAGTTGCCGGCATCGCTGGTCACAACGGCGTCCGCGTCCATCCGCTCGTTGATCGCGGCGACAACCCCGCCGAGCACAACGCCGTCATTCGCCGATTCGGGCTCCCAAGTGGTGAGATCCCGATGCACCTTGTTGAGCCGGCCGATCCATTGGCCGCGGCCCTCCGGCGAGCCGGGCGATCCGGCCTCGAGCATCGCTTCAAGGAAATGCTCCGGATCGGCGGCGACGCCGATGGTCGGTTGCCACACGCGTCCGATTTCCGCGGCATCGGGCCAGACATGCACCATCGGCATCTGCGGCGTCGGCGCGGTCGGGAAGGTATAGCTCTGGCTGACCGACGGACCGAGCCGTTCGCCGAGAACGAGCAGCATGTCGGACTGCTTCATCAGATCGATCAGCGGTCCCGGCGTGCGATTGCCGAGATACCCGCCATAGTTGGGATGATAACTGTCGAAGACATGCGCCCGCCGGTGGCTCGGCGCGACCGGCAGATCGAAACCCTCCGCGAAGTTGGTTAGATTGGCGAGCGCAGCGTCGCCGTGCACCAGTCCGCCCGCGATCACCAACGGCCGTTCGGCCTTGCCCAGCATTTCGACGACGCGGGCGACATCGTCAGCATGCGGCGCCATCCGGACTTCCGGGCGCGGCGATAGAACCGGCGCTTCGACCGTGTCGTCCAGCATGTCCTCGGCAAGGGTCACGACGACCGGTCCGGGCGTGCCCGACCGCGCAATGTGGAAAGCGCGGGCGGCAGCTTCGGAGAGGTGTTCACCGTCATCCACCTCTATCACCGCCTTCGTGGTGTCGGAGAATGTCTTCGAGTAATTCATTTCCTGCAGCGCCAACCGGCCCTTCTCGAACCGCTCCACCTGCCCGATGAAGAAGACGGCGGGAATTGCGTCGTGATAGGCGGTATGGATCGCGATCGAGGCGTTCGTCGCACCGGGCCCCCGGCTGATGAAGCAAACGCCGGGACGGCCGCGCGCCCGGGCATCCGCCACCGCCATGAAACCCGCGCCGCCTTCATGACGGCAGACGACCAGTTTGATCGACGGTTGGTCGATCAATGCATCGGTCACCGCGAGATAGCTCTCGCCCGGCACGCAGTAGGCGATATCGACATCGTGGCTTTCCAACGTGGCGGCAAGGAGCTGGGCAGCGGTGCGGGACATGGCGTTTCTCCGATTTGATCTGGAACCGTTCGAGCAGGCGGCGGGAAGAGCCGTTGCGGCAAATTGGCGAACAGCTTAACGCGGATGGACCGGTTTAGGCGATTCACCGGTTTGCGGATTGGCGTGCCTCTTATGCCCGTCCCGCCCGGACCCGGTGTCGCGGCCGCTCACCGGTCAGCAACGTCAGCGCATCGCCGAACGCGGATACGTTGGGCCCCAGCGCGGCGAAAAACTCTTCCTCCGCTCGATCCACTGCTTCGATCGCCGCGGTAACGACGGATTGGCCGGCCTCGGTCACTTCGACGGCCACGGCCCTGCCGTCGCCGTCATGGGCATGGCGCGCCACCAAACGCTCTTTCTCCAGCGCGCGCAGAACCTGCGATGTCATCATGGGATCAGTGCGGCAGTGCCGGGCGAGCACCGCCTGTGTCGGCGGATCGCCGGCCGCGCCCAACTCGCGCGCGCCCGACAGCAGCAGGAACTGCACCGGCGTCAAATCAAACGGCGCGAGCGCCTGTTTCTGCACCCGCTGCCACCGGTTCACCGCCTGCCAGAGCAGATAGCCCGTATTGCGCGCCGCCGGATGCCGCACAGCCTCGCTCTTCGAGTTGTCGTCGTCCCTCATGACCCTCGTTCCGCATCCTCGACCGCCACTTTCCGTTTATAAGCCGGAGCGACACGCCAATGCCAGCAAGATGCCGCAATCCGGATGCGTAACGATTGTCAGCACTCTCCGGGTCCGGCTGCCAAATTATTGAATTTAATAAAGTTTTAGGCTTGCTCCGCAACGATAGTCTGCGTCAGACTTTGAGACAGGGACAAACGCGGTCGATACAGCGGAGCAGTCCATGGCTGAACTCGGTGAACAACTCAAAGGCGCCCGGCTGACCACGGCGGAAATCCTGTATCACATGCCGGATCATCCGCATCTGCTGCAGAGCTTTATCTGGCAATTCATGGACCGGGCGCCCCAATACCCGAAGCTGACGAAATTCCTGATCTTCTGGCAGCACAATATCGACGGACCGATCCACTCGGTAAAAGTCGCGGGCACCGAGATCATCAAACCCGCCGACCTCTTGCATGTCGGCGACGCCGGGTATCTTCATTGAGTTCACTGGGCTTTACCTCCCGCCGCACTTTGCATTAGGCTTCCGCCACAAAAGAAGAAATGCCTAGGGAGGATTTGGCAACGATGCCATTGAAAGTGGCGGTTGTCGGGTCGGGACCGAGTGGATTCTACACGGTCGCGGCCCTGTTGAAGGCGGGCGTCGAGTGCCAAATCGACATTATAGAGCGTTTGCCCACCCCGTTCGGCCTGATCCGGGGGGGCGTCGCACCCGACCATCAGAAAACCAAGAATGTCTGGCGGGCCTATGAGAAATCGGCCCTGAACGAGTCCGTGCGGTATTACGGTAACGTGGAGGTCGGCCGCGACATCACCATCGACGAATTGTCCGGAATGTACGACGCGGTCGTGCTGGCCGTCGGATCGCCGCTCGACCGGCGCCTCGGCATCCCGGGCGAGGACAAGGAAGGCGTCATCGGCTCGGCCTCCTTCGTCGGCTGGTATAACGGTCATCCGGATTTCCGCGATCTGGACCCCGACCTCGATATCGAGGCCGCGGTGGTTGTCGGCAACGGCAACGTGGCGGTCGATTGCGCGCGGGTGCTGGCGAAAACGCCCGAGGAAATGTCGACGACGGACCTGACGGAATACGCGGCGGCGGCTATTCACAAGTCCCCGCTGACCGACATTTACATGTGCGGCCGGCGAGGGCCGGTCGAAGCCAAGTTCACGAATGTGGAACTGCGCGAGATGGGCCAATTGGAGCAATGCGCGCCGATCGTCGACCCGGCACAGCTCCCCGACGAAATCACCGGCGACTTCGACGATCGCGACCGGCGTTTGCGGGAACGCAATCTGGCGACGCTTCGGGAATTCACCGAAATGTCGCCCGAGGGCAAGCCGAAACGCTTGCATTTCGCCTTTTTCACCAATCCGGTCGAAATTCTCGGCGGCGACCGCGTCGAGGCGGTCAAGATGGAACGCACCGCCGTGCAAGACGGCCGGGCGGTCGGCACCGGCGAGTTCATCGAAATCCCCTGCGGCTTGGTAATCCCGGCGATCGGATACTACGGCGAGCCGTTTCCCGGCGTACCCTTCGACGAAAAAGGCGGCGTGGTGGTACACCAGGACGGACGTATCAGCGACGGAATCTACGCGGTCGGCTGGATCAAGCGCGGCCCGACCGGTGTTATCGGAACCAACAAACACGACGGCGACCATGCCGCCGCGCAAATCCTGGCGGAGGTGACCGAGGGCGGGAATCCCGGCCACGACCAACTGGAAGCAACGCTTGGCGAGCGCAACGTCCGCTGGGTGAGCTACCCGGACTGGAAACGCATCGAGGAAGCGGAGATCGCCAACGCGAGTGAAGGCGCGCCGCGGCGGAAGTTCAGCCGTATCGATGACATGCTGGGTGTGCTCGACGGGTAAGAATGCGAGGCCCATCGCATATCGAATCTGCCTCAGTGCCGCGTCAACCGGTACTGGACATCGCATCGAAAAAGCATAAGTTACCGGCGACTCTACGGGGATTGATTTTCGGCATGGGAATTTCGGGTTTGGCATTCGCCAAAAGCGTCAGCAACCCGATACCGCACGGCTAATACCCATGATCCCGAAAATCGCTTCTCAAACGGTCGACAGGCACGCGATACTGTGATTTGGCGCCGAGATTTTTGATGCTAGAGTTATCTCGCGGATCCGGTCCAAGAGCCTCGTAAATCCAGGGAGGGTTTAACAAGAATGGCAGCTGTAACCGCAGAGGAACCGCGACGCGCGGAACGCGCGCAGGTCGATTCCGTAATCATTCGCTTCGCGGGCGATTCCGGTGACGGCGTTCAGATCACCGGGAGCCAGTTCACCGATACGACGGCGTTGGCCGGCAACGACCTGGCGACCTTTCCCGACTTCCCGGCCGAAATTCGGGCACCCGCTGGCACGACCTTCGGCGTATCGGCTTTTCAGATCAATTTTGGCGCGCAATCCATCGCGACGGCGGGCGACGAGCCCGATGTGTTGGTCGCGTTCAATCCGGCGGCGCTCAAGGTCAATCTTGCCGACATCCATTCGGGCGGCCTCATCATCGTCGATTCCGGCACCTTCACGTCCCGGAACCTCGACAAGGCGGGGTTCGAGAGTAACCCGCTGGAAGATGACACGCTGGAGAAGTATCGCCCGCTCAAGATCGATATCTCCAAATTGACCCTTGAGTCGGTCAAGCAGTTCGGATTGACGTCGAAGGAAGGCCTGCGCTGCAAGAACTTTTGGACTCTCGGCCTGGTCTATTGGCTATACGGGCGCAACCGTAAGCCGACGGTCGATTGGCTCAACAAGAAATTCGCGTCCCGGCCCGAGATCGCGGAGGCGAACATCGCCGCGCTCAACGCCGGGCATGCCTTCGCCGAAACGGCGGAAATGCCGGGCGAAATCAGCAGCTATATCGTGCCGCCGGCCGAGTTGGAGCCGGGCGTCTACCGCAACATCACCGGCACCGAAGCGATGGCCTGGGGCTTGTTGGCCGGGTCGCAGCTGGCCGACCTCAAATTGATGTTCTGCTCCTACCCGATCACGCCGGCTTCGTCGCTTCTGCATGCCTTGGCGCGGCTGAAGCAGTACGATGTCGTCACATTCCAAGCGGAAGACGAGATTGCGGCGGTATGTTCCGCGATCGGCGCGTCCTATACCGGCGCTATCGGCGTCACCTCGAGTTCCGGTCCCGGCGTCGCGTTGAAAGGCGAGGCGATCGGTCTGGCCATTTCCACCGAGTTGCCGCTGATCATCGTCAATTCGCAGCGCGCGGGCCCGTCGACCGGCTTGCCGACAAAGACCGAACAGTCGGACCTGTATCAATCTGTCTATGGCCGCAACGCGGACAGCCCGCTCGTGGTCCTCGCGGCGCGGTCCCCGGCGGACTGTTTCGAGGTGGGTATCGAAGCCGTCCGTCTGGCGACGAAATACATGACGCCGGTGATTGTTCTATCCGACGGTTATATCGTGAACGCGGCGGAGCCGTGGAACATCCCCGACATGGCGGACTATGCACCCTTCCCGGTGACATTCCATACCGAGTCGGACGGATTCCACCCCTTTAAGCGTGATCCCGAGACACTGTCGCGGCCCTGGGTCAAACCGGGCACGCCGGATCTGGAACATCGTATCGGCGGTATCGAAAAAGCCTATAACAGCGGACACATCTCCTACGACGCCGAAAACCATCAGAAAATGACCGATACGCGGGCGGCGAAGATCAATGGCGTCGCCAAAGACATTCCGCCGCAATCGGTCGAAGAAGGCACGGAAGGCGGCAAGCTCGCCGTGGTCGGCTGGGGCTCGACCTACGGACCGATCTCCCGCGCGGTCAGCAATTTGCGGGCCGACGGCGCCGACGTATCGCATATCCATCTCCGCCATATCTGGCCGATGCCGGCCAACCTCGGCGACCTGCTCGGCAAATACGAACGCGTCCTGGTACCCGAAATGAACAACGGGCAACTGCGGACCGTGTTGCGGGCCGAGTATCTTGTGCCGGCCGTCGGGCTCAACCAGGTCAACGGCCAACCCTTCAAGATCTCCACCATCGAAGCGGCGATCCACGAACAATTGGAGTCCTGACATGACTGTCGTTCAAACGCCCGAAAAACTGACGGCAAAGGATCTGACGTCGGACCAGGAAGTCCGATGGTGCCCCGGTTGCGGCGACTATGCGATCATCAAGGGCGTGCGCAACGCGCTTGCCGAGATCGGAACGCCGCGCGAAAACACCGTTTTCGTGTCGGGCATCGGCTGCGCCGCACGTTTTCCCTATTACATGGCAACCTATGGATTTCATACGATCCATGGCCGCGCCCCGGCAATCGCCACCGGTGTCAAACTGACCAATCCGGAGCTCGACGTCTGGGTCGTCACGGGCGACGGCGATTGCCTGTCGATCGGCGGCAACCACACGCTGCATGTCTTGCGCCGTAACGTCGACGTCAACGTGATGCTTTTCAACAATGAGATTTACGGCCTGACCAAGGGCCAGTACTCACCGACCTCGAAAACCGGCACGCTGTCGCCATCGACGCCCATGGGGTCGGTCGATGAACCGGTTTCGGCGACAGAGTTTGCCCTTGGGTCCGGCGCGCGCTTCGTCGCGCGGTCGGTCGATACGCTGCAGAAGCATCTCCCGGTCGTCCTCAAGCGCGCGCATGCGCACAAGGGCGCATCCTTTGTCGAAATTTTCCAAAATTGCATCGTTTACAATGATGGCGCCTTTTCGCATTTCACCGACCGGAAGATTGCGGCGGATACGCAGGTTCACGTCGAACACGGTAAGCCGCTGCTGTTCGGGCAGGACAATGAAAAGGGCATCCGCCTGAACACGCAGCTCCTGAAGCTCGAAGTGGTGACGATCGGCGAAAACGGTGTCGAGGAATCCGACGTCATGATCCACGACGAAACCAACAAACCATTGGCCACGTTGGTCGCCCAGATGCAGCCGCCGGAATTCCCGGTGGCACTCGGCGTCATCTACTGCGAAGACGGCCCGGAGTTCACCGACGCCGTCTACAATCAAGTAAACGCGGCCAAGGCCAAAAATAAGGCGGTGCCGATGGCCGACCTGTTGCACAGCGGCCATACCTGGGAAGTCACGGGTTAGGCGTAACCGCCGCACACGCGGCGGGTTTCGTGGCTAATTGCGGCGATTTGACCGCTGGTCATCCCTACCCATCTTCACGATAGTCCGCCAATGGCCGAGCTTTCGAAAGAAGAGACGCCGGCGAACGCGCATATCGGCGCGCGGCGCGCGGCGGAGAAGAACCGCGCCATCGTTGTCTGGCTGATCGTCTGCTGCGGTATGGTCGTGGCGATGATGCTGATCGGCGCAATCACGCGGTTGACCGAATCCGGCTTGTCGATGGTCGAGTGGCGGCCGCTGATCGGCGCTTTCCCGCCGGTATCGGATGCGGAATGGCGCCGCGTCTTCGACCTGTACCGCCAGACCTCGGAATACCGGCTCGAAAATGCCGGCATGAGCCTGTCGGAATTCAAGACGATTTTCTGGTGGGAATATATCCACCGGCTCTGGGGCCGGCTGATCGGCGTCGTTTTCGGCGTGCCGCTGATCTGGTTTGCGGTGCGCGGCTACCTGACCAAACCCCTGGCGCTCCGTCTCTTCGTCCTGTTCCTTTTGGGCGGCGCGCAAGGTGCTATCGGCTGGTGGATGGTGAAAAGTGGCCTGGTGGACCGTGCCGACGTCAGCCAATACCGCCTTACCGTGCATCTCGGCATGGCCTTCCTGATCCTCGGCGCAATGGTGTGGGTCCTGCTGGATCTCGTTGACCACCGGCCCGCGGCGCAATCCGTTTCGCCGAGATTTCAGCGTTACGCCGCCGGGTTGCTGGTGCTGATCCTCGTCACCGCGTTGTCCGGCGGCCTGGTGGCCGGGCTGAACGCCGGCTATGCCTACAACGATTGGCCCTACATGAACGGGCAGATCATCCCCGAGGAATACGGCGACCTGACGCCGTGGTGGATCAACCTGTTCGAAAATGTCGCGGCGGTTCAGTTCGACCACCGGCTGCTCGCCTATGTCTCGGTCGCGGGCGCGCTGTTTCTCTGGGTCGCCGCGTGGCGGAATGGCCTAAGGGGAATGACCCGGCGTCCGTTCGACCTGCTTGCCGTGATGGTGTTCGCACAAGTGGCGCTCGGTGTTTCGACCCTTCTGTTCGTCGTACCCACGCCGCTTGCGGTGGCCCACCAGGGCGGCGCGATCGCGCTCTTCTGTCTCGCGGTTTGGGCGGTCCACACCGCATACCGGCATCCGGCCGAGCCCGCGCCGGACCGCTAACGGGCGCCCGCCTTTTCCAGCATCGCGTGCAACAGGACCTGGCATCCGGCGGCCAGATCTTCGGCGGTCGCATTCTCGATCTCGTTGTGGCTTATGCCGTCTTCGCAGGGCACGAAGATCATCCCGCTCGGCGCGACCTTGGCGACATAGACGGCATCGTGGCCGGCCCCGCTGACGATGTCGCGATGGGCGTAGCCGAAACGTTCGGCGCCGGCCCGCACCGCGTCGACGCAATCGGGATCGAAGGGAGTCGCTTCGAAATGCAGGATCTGCTCGAACGCCATCTCGAGCTTCGCCGCCTCGGCGATCGCTGCGGCCTGTTCCCGCAAGGCCGCATCCATCGCGGTGAGACGGTCGTCGATCGGGTGGCGCAGGTCGATGGTGAGGAAGACTTCGCCCGGAATGACATTCCGGCTGTTCGGCCGCACCTGCATCATGCCGACGGTGGCGCAGGCGTCCGGTTGGAACTCATGCCCCAGCCGGTTGACGGCATCGACCAGGCGCGACGCGCCCAACAGCGCATCGCGGCGGCGCGCCATCGGTGTCGGACCCGCATGCGCCTCCATCCCGGTATAGGTGACTTCGTACCAGCGCTGGCCTTGCGCGCCGGTCACCACGCCGATCGTCTTTTCCTCGGCTTCGAGGATCGGTCCTTGTTCGATATGCGCCTCGAAATACGCCCCGACCGGCCGGTCGCCGCAGCCGTCGCCGTTATAGCCGATCCGCGTCAGTTCATCGCCCAGCGCGACGCCGTCCACATCGGTCGTCGCATGTGTTTCCGCAAGATCGAACAGGCCGGCGAACACGCCGGAACCCATCATCGCCGGGGCGAAACGCGAACCTTCCTCATTGGTCCAGACGACGACTTCGACCGGCGCCTCGGTCTCCACGCTGGAATCGTTCAGAGACCGGATAACCTCCAGCCCGGCAAGCACCCCATAGGCGCCATCGAACTTGCCGCCGGTCGGCTGGCTGTCCAGATGACTGCCGGTCACGACCGGCGGCAGGTCGTTGTTGCGGCCCGGGCGGCGCGCGAAGATATTGCCCATCGCATCGACCGACACGCGGCAGCCTGCGGACTCACACCAGTCGATGAACAAGTCGCGCGATTGCTTGTCGAGATCGGTCAGCGCCAAACGGCAGACGCCACCCTTTTGGGTGGCGCCGATTTCCGCCATCGTCATCAGGCTGTCCCACAACCGCCGGTCATCGATCGTCAGGTTTTCCACGGTGCACCTCGCTCGTAAGGTGACCCCTTATCCGGACGATACCCGCGGCTGCGCGGAAGACCGTGACGGTGTCTAGCCTTTGACGACCAGATTATAGTTAGGGGTCGGGTTCAACGGACAAGAGTAAAGATACTTGCCCGGCTTCAACTCGACCACATAATCCTTCGTCGTGCCCGTGTCGAGGCCACCGCCAGAGACACTGACCTTATTCAATTTGTGCAGCGGGTTCTTCCAGTTGTAGTCGTGCTCGCGGACCCAGAAGCCCAACGAGTACGGAACATTCTTGTTGGTCACACGGAAGATGTACTTTCCGGGTTTCAACTCGAGCGTCTTGGCCTTCGCCAACCGGTCGGCGCCGGACTTCGCGTTGATCGCGTTGCAGTCGTCGGCCTTCTTCGGCGTGTATTTGTGATCGACGCCGTTTTCGGATTCGACGAATTGGCACCCGACCTGTGTCAGGTTGATCACGGTCGGTTCGGCGGCGCGGGCAACGGACATTGCGCCCAACAGCGCAGCGCCGGCTATGCCTACGGTGAATGCGGATCGCTTGATACCGGACATCGGTTAACCTTTCTTACAATGAAACAAGCTGGTCCATAAATGTTTAGAATTGTTATAACATTCAACACAACATTCCGTGAGTGTCCCAAAAAGATATAACGCGCGGATAACGAAAGCATAAAGTTTTTGTAAAGACGAACCGGTCGGCCGCCGCCATCCCTCGGAATGAAAAGGATATTGCATCGCTGGCAGCAAGCGCTATAGGGTCTGTGACAGGGGAGAACCGGGGATGGCAGCATCCCCAGCACAATAAAATCCGGTCGCTTTAATGCCGTTCGGACTACTCAAATTCGGGTTGTCGAAAACCTATCCGGCCCGCCGTATCCTGCCGCGACAACATGATCTCAAATCGCGATACGACGTGGTCATTATCGGCGCCGGCGGGCACGGCCTGGCAACCGCTTATTACCTCGCGACACGGCATGGAATCACCAATGTCGCCGTGCTCGACAAAGGATATCTCGGCGGCGGCAACACCGCCCGCAACACGGCGATCATCCGCGCCAACTACCTGACGCCCGAAGGGGTCGCCTTCTACAAGGAATCGGTGGACCTGTGGCGCGGTCTGTCGGATGAGTTCGATCTCAACATCCTGTATTCGACGCGGGGGCACCTGACCCTCGCACACACCGACGGCGCGATGCGCACGGCACGCTGGCGCGCCGAAGTGAACAAACACCTCGGCGTCGACTCCGAATTGATCTATCCGGACGAAATCGCGCGCCTGTGTCCGCAACTCGACCTATCGAAGGACGTCCGCTACCCGATCCTGGGCGCCCTGCATCACCCGCCCGGCGCGACCGCGCGGCATGACGCGGTCGCCTGGGGCTATGCCGAAGGCGCGGCGCGGCACGGCGTTGAAATCCATCAACACACCGAAGTGACGGGGGTCAATATCAGCGGCGGGCGGGTTACCGGCGTGGAAACGACGCGCGGCGCCATCGAGTGCGGCCAGGTTTTGCAGGCGGTCGCCGGGGCGTCCTCGCTGGTCGCCGGGATGGCCGGACTGAAACTGCCGATCAAGACGATCCCGCTCCAGGCCTGCGTGTCGGTCCCGCTGAAACCCTTTCTCGACCCGATAATCGTTTCCGGCAGTTTGCATGTCTATATCTGGCAGACATCCCGGGGCGAGCTCGTCATGGGCGGCGCGACGGATCCCTACCCGCTGTACTCCACCCGGTCGACCCTCGACTTCAAGGAGGGGCTGATGGCGCATATCCTCGAACTGTTCCCTTTCCTCTCCGAAGTTCGGCTAAACCGCCAATGGGCCGGCATTGCCGACATGACGCCCGATTTCTCGCCCGTGATGGGCATGACGCCGATCGGCGGCTACTACATCGACTCAGGTTGGGGGACATGGGGGTTCAAGGCGACGCCGGTCGCCGGTTTCCGCATGGCGGAGTGCATCTCGAACAATCGCCAGCCGGACCTGCTCCACCCGTTCCGCATCGGGCGTTTCGAGAGTTTCAGCCAGGTCGGCGAAAAGGGCGCGGCCTCGGTCGGGCATTGAGGGGGCGGTTGCGATGAAAATCATGCATTGCCCGCTGAACGGCCCGCGCAACATCCAGGAATTCGTGTATGGCGGCGAGGTGCAGGACATGCCCGCCGACGACGCGTCGGACGCCGCCTGGGCAGACTACGTCTTTCTTGAGAACAACGCCGCCACGGTAGTGCGCGAATGGTGGATGCATGCCGCCAGCGGCTACTGGTTCATTGCCGAGCGCGATACCCGGACCGACGACATCCTGCGGACCTATGCCCCGGGCGATACACCGCAAACCGACGCCGAATCGGGGGACGCATGACAAACCGTCTGGCGCACCCCTACGGCCTGCTGCTCGACCGTGACCGGTCGATCAAATTCAGTTTCGAAGGCCAGCGGATCGAAGGCTTTGCCGGCGACACCATCGCCAGCGCGCTGGCGGCGAGAGACATGTGGCTGTTGTCCCGGTCGTTCAAATATCACCGCCCGCGCGGCATTCTCAGCATGACCGGCGACGACGCCAACACGCTGGTGCAGCTTCCCGACGAGCCCAACGTCCTGGCCGATCTCTACAAGATCCGCGACGGACTTGCCGTCACGGGGCAGCACTATACCGGTAGCCTGCGCAGCGATACCGGACAATGGATCGAGCTTTTCGCCAAGTTCCTGCCCGTCGGATTTTATTACCGCGCTTTTCACAAACCCCGGGGCATCTGGGATTTCTGGGAGAAACACATCCGCGCCCGGGCCGGACTCGGTGTCGTCAACGAAGCGGTCCGGGACCGCTACTACGACAAGGAATACGCTTTCGCCGACGTCGCCGTCGTTGGCGCCGGCGCCGCCGGGGTCGCAGCCGCGGTCGAAGCCGCGCGCGAGGGCCGCCACGTCACCCTAATCGAGCGCCAACCCATCCTCGGCGGATCCTTGAACCATGCCCGTATCGACGTGCGGGCGACACGGGGGGTCGATCTCGCCGCAGCCTTGGCCCAGGATCTCGCTTCGGTCGAGGACCGAATTACGATCATGACCGATGCCACGTGCACCGGGCTGTTCGACGACAACCTGCTGGCCGTGGTCACGGAGAACCGGTTGATCAAGCTGCGCGCCGAACAGGTCATCCTCGCGACCGGCGCGATCGAGCAGCCGATGGTATTTCCGAATAACGACCTGCCGGGCATCATGATGGGCTCGGCGGCGCAGCGACTGCTGTGGCTCTACGCGGTCCGGCCCGGCCGAGACGCCGTCGTCGTCACGGCGAACGGCGACGGATACGGCGTCGCGTTGGATCTCGCCGAGGCCGGCGTAACAATCCAGGCGATCGTCGACATCCGCGGGAAAATCACGCCCGACCCGCGTGCGGAGGAAGCGGTTTCCCGGCGGATCAGAATCCTTCAAGGATTCACGGTCGACCGGGCGATTGCCAATGACGGGGGGCGCCATCTCGCGGCGGTCGATCTCGTCTCCTCCGAAGCCGGCGCCGGGCAAGACCGGGAGCGCCACCGTATTCCGTGCGACCTGCTCTGCATGTCCACCGGTTGGGCGCCCGCGGCGTCGCTGGCGGCCCATGCGGGCGCGACGGTCGCCTATGACGAGACAGTTCATAGTTTCGCGGTCCGCGACCTTCCGGACACGATCCAGGCCACGGGCACACTTGCCGGGCATTGGGACGCCGAAGACGCCATCGCGGACGGACGGCATGCCGGTTGGCGCGCCGCGGGCGGCACCGGTGACGCGCCGCCGCAGCCCGAGGCGAGCCAGTCGCCAGTCAGCGATCCGTTCCCCTGCACGGAGGGCGGCGGCAAGGCCTTCGTCGATTTCGACGAAGACCTGACGCCCGAGGACATCCGCAACAGCATCGCCGAAGGCTTCGATCATATCGAGCTGCTGAAACGCTTCTCGACCGTCGGCATGGGTCCCAGCCAGGGCCGGCAATCGGTCACCAATGCCCTCAGGCTGCTGTGCCGGGAGACAGTGCGGCCGATCCACGAGTCGCGCGGCTGGACCAATCGGCCCCCGGCCTTTCCGGAAAAGATCGGCCAACTCGCCGGACGCGGCTTCGATCCGGTCCGCAAGACGCCGATGCACGACCGTCATCTCACGGCCGGCGCCAGCATGATGGTCGCCGGGGCCTGGCTACGGCCGGTGTGTTACGGGGACGATCCGGCGAAAACCGCCGCCGCCGAGGTCCGTGCTGTCCGTAACAGCGTCGGCCTGATTGACGTCTCGACGCTGGGAGGAATCGATCTGCGCGGCCCGGACGCGGCGGAATTCCTGAATCGCTTGTATACGATGAGCTATTCGAAACAATCGGTCGGCCGCGGGCGCTATGCCCTGATGTGCGACATGACCGGCGCGATCATGGACGACGGCGTCGCCTGCCGGATGGCCGACGATCATTTCTACGTCACCGCGACGACCGGCAACTCGGACGGCGTGTACCGGTCGATGCTGCACTGGAACGCGCAGTGGCGCCTCGAGGTCGATATCGCGAACATGACCGGGGCCTTCGCCGCGGTGAACATCGCCGGGCCGCAATCGCGCCGAGTTCTGGAACCGCTTTGCGACGGCATCGACCTGTCCGCCGCGGGTTTTCCCTATATGGCGGTGGGCGAAGCGACTGTTGCCGGCATCCCCGCGCGCCTCATGCGAGTGGGATTCGTCGGCGAACTGGGGTACGAGATCCATGTCCCATCGGCCTGCGGCGAAGCGTTGTGGGACGCCCTGACCGATGCCGGACGGCCGTATCACTGCCGGCCGTTCGGAGTCGAGGCACAGCGTATCCTTCGGCTGGAAAAGGGGCATATCATCATCGGCCAGGATACCGACGGCCTGACTCACCCCTACGAGGCTGGGATGGGCTGGGCGGTGAGCAAACAAAAACCCTTCTTTGTCGGGAAACGGGCGATCGACATTCAAAGGGCGCGTGGCCTCGGCCGCGCGCTCGTCGGCTTCACGTTGCCGCCGCAAGCCGCCGTCATGCCCGACGAATGCCATCTCGTCTTCAACGGCGATGAAATCGTCGGGCGCGTCACCTCCATCGTTCGGTCCCCGACCTTGGGCTATCCGATCGGCATGGCCTATGTAGCGCCCGATCAGGCAAAACCGGGCATGCCGATCGTCATCAAGGGACCGATGGGGCGATACATCCAGGGAATGGTGGCCGAAACGCCGTTCTACGATCCCGAGAATACCCGGCAGGCAGGATGAACGGCACCATGACGACCGATCCCACCCAACATGCGCGCCGCAGTTTCGTCTATCGCAGACTGCGGGACGCGGGCGCGGTCTTCGCCGATTGCGGCGATACCGCCGTGGCGGACGCCTTCCCCGGGCGCGGCGGCCTTCCGTCGCGGCTGGCCTTGGTCGACCTGTCGCCGCTGCCGCGCCTCGGCTTCAAGGGACCGCAAACGCTCGAATGGCTGTCGCGTCAGGCCGTCACGGTGCCGGCGCAAAACAACCGGGCCGAACGCCAGACCGACGGCGCGCTCGCGATCCGGCTGGCCGATACGGAAGTGACGATCCTCGGCGACATCGACGGCAAGGACAACACGATCGGCCGGCTCGAGGCCCGCACGCCCAACGGCGCCTGCTATCCGATCCCAAGGCGTGACAGCCACGCGTGGTTCGTTCTGTGCGGCGCCAAAGCGCCCGAATGCCTGCGAAAGCTCTGTGGCGTCGATCTGCGGACCGACCGTTTCGACGATTTCGCGGTGGCGCAAACCTCCCTCGCGCGGCTTTCAGCGCAAATCATCCGCCAGGACCACGGCGGCAGTCCGGCCTTCCACCTGTTGGCCGACAGCGCGTCGGCACTCTACCTATGGGATGTCCTGGTCGACGCCATGGATGAGCATCTCGGCGGCTTGGCTGGCCGGTCGGCCTTGCGCGCATTGCGGGAACGGCAACCTTAAGGCGGTCCCGAAGACGTCCGGACATCTGTTGCGATGCAGCAACAGTAACCCTGCCATGCGCGAGTGCGACAAGTTATCCCCCGAATTTCCGCCAAACAACCTTGAATATTCGAGGACGTTTTGCCATATATTGCAACGCAGCATGAGTCGTCCAAGCTCATGTTGCATTGCAAGGTAAATCTTACCTTGCCGCACTTCTTGGGCGTTTCCTCCCTAGACTTGGGCCGTGCTTCGTGCGCGGCCCTTTTTTATGGCCGGCCCGCACTGGACGCCAATCTGGCTCGTATGCCCTAGATCGTCTGCCAGGACCCATCGACCCCACGGCAAGCGGTGCGCGTCACCGATTCCCGGGTTTTGCCGATCTTGAACACCACCACGAACTCGCGGCACAGCTTGCCGTCCTTGGCGCGGAAACTGCGCAGCGGCGTAATGCTGGCCGTGGTGCCGGTCTCGGCGCTGGTCCAGTTGGTTGGCTGGCCTTCCGGCATGCCCTGCAGGCTGTGATAGGTCGCGCGGTGGAAGGATTCGCGTTCCCGCGGTAACAGCGTGTCGGTCGCGAGATAACCCGCGCCGGCGCCCAGGCCGCCGACCACGAGCGACCCGAGGATTCCCGAACCGCCGGGACCGAAGACGGTCCAACCGACGAACGCGCCGGCGACCCCGCCGGTCACCGTGGCGACGGCCAGCTTATTCTTGCGGTCGGTAACGGCGCAGGACGAAATGACGAGCGCTAGGGCAGCGAGACATAGGACTTTTTTCATCCGATGACATTCCTTGCACAAAAAAGAACTCTGGTGCCCATAGCATCCAGAATCCTCCTCCCTGTCGCGCGGAGGCAACTCTAACATAATTCCTCCGCATTATTAAAAGGTTAAGTCGATATGCCGACAACGCGGGCCCGCCCGCACACCGGGTGGCCGCATTCTTGTCATCGTTTCAAGCGGTTCCGGGGTTGCCCAGGGTGATGGTTGGGACCACATTATTGCGGCATTGGTCACATATTTTGGGGTTGGGGATTGGCGATTACACCGAATGTTCGAAAGAATCGTCTGAACGTCACGGTTTGGGCGGTGGCCTTGGGCCTTTCCATCGCGGCGACCGGTTGTTCATGGCCCAAACGCGACAAGTATTCGCCGCGACCGGCGCCCGCGGCCAGCCAGGCTGGCCCGCCGCCGAACGTGACGGCCTGCCGGGAATACGCCGATCACACCGCCGCCCGGCAAATGCAGCGCGAATTCGACGTGATGTCGGGGAACTTCCGGGGCACCGACAGCCAAGTCTTCAAGGATTTCGCGCGTGCCGACGCCCAGAAATACAAGCAACAGCTCTATGAGTCCTGCCTGAACAGCCAACGGCGGCAGCAAACCCCGAAATAGGCGCGGCACGGCGTTCCAGGACCGCCGGACCGGCGCTCCGCAGCGTCCGGTTCCCGTCGCAATCGCCCGCATAACAGCGGTTTGTCGATCTATCCCCCCATGCTATACCTCTGCCGCAGCGCAGCGAGGAGCCGTTGGTGTCGCGCAAAGGCAAGAAATTTCAGTTTAATTCACCCGCGAAGAACCTCATTCGCCGGCTGTTCCGCGACTACCTGCGGCATCATGTCGGCAAAATCGTCGTGGGCGTCAGCTGCATGATCCTCGTCGCCTTGGCGACGGGAACGCAAGCCAAGCTGATTCAGCCCGCCCTCGACAAGGTTCTGGTCGAAGGCGACGATTCGCTGATCCTCATTCTGCCCCTGGCGTTTCTTTGCGTCTCGGTCCTCAAGGGCTTCGCCAGTTACGGCCAGGCGGTGATGATGCAGAAGTTGGGCCTGCGCGTGAATGTCATGATGCAGAACGAGATGTTCGGTCGGCTGATCGATGCCGACATGAAATACCTGCACGACGATTCCACCGGCAAACTGATTTCGCGCTTCCTGAACGACGTGAACTACACGCGCGACGCGACCGTCAAGACCTTCACCGGTTTCGGGCGCGACCTGTTGACCATCCTGGTGCTCGGCGGGGTGATGGTCCACACGAACTGGCAAATGGCGGCGATCGCCCTCGTGATCCTGCCGATCAGCGTTTTTCCCATCCTCTATATCGGACGCCGTATCCGGCGGTTGTCGGAAAACACGCAGGTCTCGCTGGGCGATTTGACCGGATTTCTCGACGAGGTCTTCAAGGGTTTCCGGCAGGTCAAAGCCTATGGCATGGAGGATTACGAACGCGAGCGCGCCAGCACGGTGTTCGAGCGCGTCTATGCCCTGCAATTCAAGGCCGGCCGGACCCGGTCCCGCTCCTACCCGATCATGGAAAGCCTGGCGGGCGTCGCGATCGCCCTGGTCCTGGGGTGGGGCGGTTTCCAGGTCAGCCAGGGCGAGACGACGATCGGCCAGTTCATGACTTTCTTCGTCGCCATGGCCGCGGCTTACCAGCCGCTGCGCAGCCTCGCCAATCTGAACGCAAACCTGCAGCATGGACTGGCGGCGCTGGAACGGGTGTTCGCGGTCATCGACTACCGCCCGGACATCGCCGATTCGGACGATGCAAAACCGCTCGAAATCACAAACGGCCACGTTCAGCTTGCAGACGTCCATTTCTCGTATGACGAAAAGAAGATCGCCCTGCACGGCGTCACTGTCGACGTCCCGCCGGGCAAAACCGTCGCGCTGGTCGGGCCGTCCGGCGCCGGGAAGTCGACGATCCTCAACCTGATCCTGCGCTTCTTCGACCCCAAATCCGGCACCGTAAAAATCGACGGACAGGATGTCCGCGACACGTCGCTGGCGTCGCTGCGGGGAAGCATCGCGCTGGTCAGCCAGGAAGTGACGTTGTTCAACGACACGGTACGCGCCAACATTCTCTATGGCCGGCCGGACGCCAGCGAGGCTCAGGTGATCGACGCCGCAAAGGCCGCCGCCGCACACGATTTCATCGAACAGCTGCCCGATGGCTACGACACGGTCGTCGGCGAGCGCGGCATGCGCGTGTCGGGCGGCCAACGGCAACGGTTGGCGATCGCCCGGGCGATGCTGCGGAACGCGCCGATCCTGCTTTTGGATGAGGCGACCTCGGCGCTCGATTCGGAGGCCGAACGGCAGGTCCAGGAGGCCCTCACGCGTCTTATGGAAGGCCGGACAACACTGGTCATCGCCCACCGCCTGTCCACCGTCGTCAACGCCGACATCATCTACGTGCTCGACCAGGGACGGGTCGTCGATAGCGGCACCCATCAGGAACTGTTGTCGCGCGGCGGCGTCTACGCCCGCCTATGCCAGATGCAGTTCGAGGACAGCATGACCCTGGGCGACGCCGGCCCGGCCGAAGCCCGGGCGGCGCAAGCGTGATCGTTGCGGCAACTCAAGCAAACCTTTAAACGGCCCGCGGTACAGGCAATCCTGTGCTGGATCGCGGCGCAGTATATCCGCCTGGTGTGGCTCACCGGGCGCTGGCGGATGACCGGCGAGGAACCCGCGAACGAGCTCTTCGAGCAAGGCAAGCCGCTGATCATCGCAGCATGGCACGGCCGCCTGTTCATGATGCCCTGCGGCTGGCGCCATCGCGGAAAGATGCATGTTCTGATCTCGAGCCACGGCGACGGTCAGCTCATCTCGAAGACCATGGCGCATTTCGGCATGCGGACCATCGCCGGCTCGACGCGGAAGGGCGGCGCGGAGGCGCTTTTGCGGTTGCGCCGCATTCTACGCGACGGCGGGGCGGTCGGAATCACGCCCGACGGGCCGCGGGGCCCGCGAATGCGCGCCAGCCTCGGAATCGTCCAACTCGCCCGCATCACCAAAGCGCCGATCTTTCCGCTGACCTATTCGGCGCGGCCCCGGCATGTCTTCGGAAGCTGGGACCGGTTCATCCTGCCGTTTCCCTTCTCGCGCGGCCAGTTCCTGTGGGGCGACGCGATCGACGTTCCGGCGGATGCGGACGACGACGCCATGGAGGCGATCCGTGCCACGGTGGAGCGCCGCTTGACCGACCTGACCGATCAGGCGGACGATATGGTGAACCAGCCGCATATTGCGCCGGCGGAACTCGAAGTCGGGTCCTGACAGCATGGTTACGCTTCCCGCATATCGAATAACCTCGGCGCTCGCCGCCCCGGTACTCAACAGGCTGTTGCGCCGCCGCCTCCGTCAGGGAAAGGAAGACCCAACCCGGCTCGACGAACGGCGCGGTATCGCCTCCCGGCCGCGCCCGGACGGCCCCCTGATCTGGCTCCACGCCGCCAGCGTCGGCGAATCGCAATCCGCCCTCGCTTTGGTGGAGCGGCTCACCACGGTATATCCCAGGGTTTCCGTCCTCGTGACGACGGGCACGGTCACCTCCGCACAGCTCATGGAGAGCCGACTGCCGGCCCGATGCTTTCATCAATTCGCGCCAATGGACTGCCCGGCATGGGTCGGCCGCTTCTTCGAGCATTGGCGGCCCGACGCCGCCCTTTGGATGGAGTCCGAACTCTGGCCCAATCTGTTGACCGCAATCCGGGACCGCGGCGTGCCGGCCGCCCTGATCAACGGGCGGCTCTCCCCGCGCTCCTACGCGCGCTGGCGTAAGGCGCCCGGTTTCGCCCGCGCCTTGCTCGGCTGTTTCGACCTGATCCTGGCGCAAAGCGACGAGCAGGCCGGCTGGTTCCGGGATCTCGGACCGGCGGCCGTCGACTGCGTCGGCAATCTGAAATTCTCCGCCCTGCCGCTGGCCGCGGACGCGGCGGATCTTTCGTCCCTGCAAGCGGCGACCGCGGACCGAACCGTGTGGTTGGCCGCCAGCACCCATGACGGCGAAGAGGCGATCGCCGCCGACGTGCACGAAGCCCTGCGCACCGCGCATCCGTCGCTGCTCACCGTCATCGCGCCGCGGCATCCCGCCCGTGCCGATGCGATCGCAGCGCAGCTTCGGGATCGCGGCCTTCGTGTCGCGCGCCGGTCCGACGGAAAGCACCCGGCAAAAGAGGACGATATCTACCTCGCCGACACCATGGGCGAACTCGGCTTGTTCTACCGGCTCGCGCCGGTGGCGATGATCGGCGGCAGCTTCGCCGATGTCGGGGGCCACAACCTGATGGAGCCGGCCCAACTCGGTTGCGCGATCCTGCACGGCCCGGACATGAAGAAGACGCAGGCCGTTGCCGACGAAATGGCGCGGGCGGGCGGCGCGGTCCAATGCGCCGACGGCGCCGCCTTGGCCGACACCGTCGGACACCTGCTGCTCGACGGGGAACGGCGCAACGCCTTGGCCGCCGCGGCAAAGGCCGTCGCCGACCGGCACAGCGGAGTCATCGACCGGGTTTGCGACCGGCTGGCGCCCTACCTCGGACACCTCGACGAGGCGGCACCATGAAGGCGCCAACCTTCTGGCGACACGACGGCCCGTTGGCGCTTCTGTTGTCACCGTTGTCGCACGGCATGACCGCAATCGGACGGCTGCGCCGCGCGATCAAGCGGACTCGGCGGGTCCGCGTGCCGGTCCTGTGCGTCGGCAACTTCGTCGCCGGCGGAGCGGGCAAGACACCGGTGGCGATCGCGGTCGCCGAACGCCTGATCGCGCGCGGCGGCACCCCGCATTTTCTGACCCGGGGGTACGGCGGAACCGTCACTGGACCGACCCGTGTCGACCCCGCCCGGCACGGCGCCGAACATGTGGGTGACGAAGGCTTGCTGCTGGCCCGCACCGCCCCATGCTGGATCGCCCGCCGCCGGCCCGCCGGCGGGGCCGCTGCCGCGCATTACGGCGCGGATGTCGTGGTCATGGACGACGGGTTTCAGAACCCGTCGCTCCGACAAAATCTCTCGTTGGTCGTCATCGACGGCCGTTACGGCCTCGGCAACCGCCGGGTGTTGCCCGCGGGCCCCTTGCGGGAGCCGTTGGAAGACGGCCTCGGCCGGGCCGACGCGATCGTCCTGCTGGGCGAGGACGAGCAGGGCATACTGGAGACGCTGCCGGAGACGCTTCCCGTGCTGCGCGCCGACGTCGTGCCGGCGGAAACCGATCACCTCGCCGGCAAGACCGTCTTCGCTTTCGCGGGGATCGCACGGCCGGAGAAATTCTTCGCCACACTGGAAGCGATCGGCGCCCGCATCGCCGACACGCGGTCCTTCGACGATCATCATATCTTCACCCCGGCGCAGATCGGCTGGCTGCTCGACAGGGCGGCCATCCTCGACGCGCAGTTGGTGACCACGGAGAAGGACTGGGTCCGGCTGCCGGCGGAAGTGCGCGACCGCTTCGCGACGCTGCCGATCGCGGTGCGCTGGCGGGACGAGGCGGCGCTCGACGCGTTGCTCGACCGACTCGGCTGACGCGGCGTATCGCCGGCCTCCTGGGCTCGGGCCGGGCCTTACTTTCTGGGATTTTTCTTGGGCGGCGTCATCGGCGGCACCAGGAGCTGCGGGTCGAGGCGCGCGCCGAAGAGATTGATACGCCAATCCAGATGCGGCCCGGTCGACCGTCCGGTCGCGCCGAGCGTGCCGATCTTCTCTCCCTGTTTGACGAACTGGCCGGGCTTCACCGTGACCCGCTGCATATGCAGAAAGGCCGAGCTGAGGCCATGCCCATGATCGAGGATGATCGTTCCTCCAGTGTAATAGAGATCGCGTTCCGCCAGCCGCACGACGCCGTCGGAGGGAGCGACGACCGGCGTGCCCGCGGGTGCCGCGATATCGATCCCGTAATGCGGCCGGCGCGGCTTGCCGTTGAGGATGCGCTGACTACCGTAGACACCGCTGATCCGGCCCTTGGCCGGCCACTGCCAGCCCCGCAGGAAATGCGGCACCGTGGAATCCAGCGATCGTGCGTTCTTGATTATTTGGTTTTCCCGAATGATCCGGTCGAGCACGGACTTTGGCGGCGTCACCATTTTCGGCGGCAATCCGTCGATTCGCTGAATCTTGTACTTGCGGGGCTTGATGGTAAGCGATTCGGTCCGCCGGCTTCCGTCCCGGAATTTCGCCGTCACCGTTGCTGTCGGCTTCGCATCGCGATTGAATCCGATCACGAAGACGCCCTCCGGCGAGACGCGGATCGCCTTCCCCTGAAACATCACCGCCGTGCCCGGATCGGTACGCCCGACGACCAGGCCGCCTTGTACGAATTGGCCATCGAGGGTCAAATTGCCAGCCGACGCGGCGGCGGCGGCAAGCATCATCGCCAGAAACGCGGCCAGCCGGATCACAGCAGCGACCCCTGCCGGCCGTCGGCCTTGGCCTTGCCGGATGCCTGCGGTTTGGCTTTCGGTTTCCGCGGCGCCGGTTTCTTTTCCGGGTCGAGCGGCCCATCGGTCGCGGTGATGTCCGCCCCGACACGGCCGTCGGAAAACTCCACCAGCACCGAATCGCCCGTCTTGACCGTCGCCGCCGTCATCACCGCGTTGCCCTCCATATCGCGCACCACCGCATAGCCGCGGTCCAGCACACGCCGGAATGACAGGCTTTCCAGCAGCGCCCCGGCGGACTTAAGGTGCTGCGCCGCGGTATCGGTTTGCCGTTCCACCAACGCCGGCCCGAACCGGTCGGCGATGCGCGCCGCGCGATTTTCCTGTCCCTCCAGGAACCGTTTCATCGCGGCGGTCAGATCCTTGCCGCGTTGCGTAACACGTATTTCGGTTTCCGAGAGTATTTGTTGCGGTGGTTTGATCTGGGCCGCCCAATGCGCCACCTGCTGGCCGCGCTCCCGCAGCAGGCTTTGCATCGCGTTGCGAAGCCGCTCGTCCTCGCCGTCGAGCCGTTGCTGCTGCGTACCGATCAGGCCATCCAGATCGGGCAACCCCCGCGCCAACCCGTCGACCCGCAGCCGGCGGTCGTCGACCATGCGATGCATCGCCGCCACCATCCGGCGTTCATTGTCCAGCACCGCCGCCTGCAGTTCCGCCCGCACCGGCACCGCCATCTCGGCGGCCGCCGTCGGCGTCGGGGCGCGCCGGTCCGACGCGAAATCGATCAGCGTTGTGTCGGTCTCGTGGCCGACGGCGGAGATCAGCGGAATGTCCGACGCCGCGGCGGCGCGGACGACATTCTCTTCGTTGAAGGCCCACAAATCCTCCAGGCTGCCGCCGCCGCGGGCGACGATGATCAGGTCCGGGCGCGGCATCGGGCCGCCCGCCGCGATCCCGTTGAAGCCTTCGATCGCCGCCGTCACCTGATCCGCCGCGCCGTCGCCCTGGACCAGCACCGGCCACAACAGCACATGGCGCGGGAAGCGGTCGCTCAATCGGTGCAGGATGTCACGGATCACAGCACCGGTCGGCGAGGTGACCACGCCGATCACATCGGGCAGGAAGGGCAGCGCGCGTTTCCGCGCGTCGTCGAACAACCCTTCGGCGGCGAGTTTCTTGCGTCGATCCTCGAGCAGCTTGAGCAGCGCGCCCTCGCCCGCCATCTCCATCTGCTCGACGACGATCTGGTATTTCGACCGGCCGGGATAAGTGGTCAGCTTGCCGGTACAGATGACTTCCAAGCCGTCTTCCGGGGCAATCGACAACCGCCCCGCCGTGCCGCGCCAGCACACGGCGTCGAGCACCGCGTTCTCGTCCTTCAGCGTCATGTAGAGATGCCCGGACGCCGCCCGCTTGAAGCCGGACAACTCACCGCGCACGCGCACATAGGGGTAACTGTCCTCGACGGTGCGCTTCAGCGCCCGCGACAGCTCGGAGACCGAGAATTCGGGAAGATTCGTGGTCAGGTCAGGTGATTTATCGCTCATTTGGGGCGTACCCTATGATAAGAATGAGCAAAAGCTAAGGCAAAATTCGGCGGGGGTGACGATGAAGATATTGGTGGTCGGATCCGGTGGACGGGAACACGCGCTGTGCTGGGCGATTGCGGCCTCCCCGCTCTGCGAAACGCTCTACTGCGCCCCTGGCAATGCAGGCATCGCCGAGGAGGCGGAATGCATCGATATCGGTGCTGAAGACGTCGGCGGCCTCGTCCGATTCGCCTGCGACAACGCCATCGACCTGGTCGTCGTCGGCCCCGAAGGACCGCTGGTCCTCGGCATCGTGGATCAGTTGACCGAAGCGGGCATCAAGGCATTCGGCCCGACCGCCGGCGCCGCCGAACTCGAAGGCTCGAAAGGCTACACCAAGGACCTCTGCGCGAAATACGATATCCCGACCGGGGCCTACCGGCGGTTCACCGATCTCGGCGCGGCCCGCGCCTATATCGAAGACCAGGGCGCGCCGATCGTCATCAAGGCGGACGGCTTGGCCGCCGGCAAGGGCGTCACCGTCGCACAGAGCGTCGAGGAAGCCTTGGCCGCGGCCGACGATGCGCTGCAGGGCAACCGCTTCGGCGAGGCCGGTGCGGAAATCGTCGTCGAGGAATGTCTCGTCGGCGAGGAGGTCAGCGTCTTCGCGATTTGCGACGGCGAGTCGTCGCTCACCCTCGCCGCGGCGCAGGACCATAAGGCGGCCTATGACGGCGACACCGGCCCGAACACCGGCGGCATGGGCGCCTACAGCCCCGCCCCTGTGATGACGGACGCGCTGGCCGCCGAAATCGACGAGACGGTGATCCGCCGCACGGTCGAGGCGATGAAATCCGAGGGCCGGCCCTATACCGGCATCCTCTATGCCGGCCTGATGATCACCGAGGACGGCCCACAACTCATCGAGTACAACGCGCGTTTCGGCGACCCGGAATGCCAGGTGCTGATGATGCGGTTGAAGTCCGACCTGCTGCCGGCGCTGGTCGCCGCCTGCGACGGCGTGCTCGAAACCTTCGATCTGCGCTGGTACGACGAGACGGCGCTGACGGTGGTGCTTGCCGCCGAGGGCTATCCGAGCTCCTACGACAAGGGCACCGAGATTCGCGGCGTCGAGGCGGCGGAATCGGACGAATCGGTGAAGGTCTTTCACGCCGGCACCGCCCGGGACGAGGACGGCAATCTGACCGCCATCGGCGGCCGCGTCCTGAACGTGACCGCGCTCGGCGGCACGGTCGCCGAAGCGCAGCAGCGCGCCTATGCCGCGATCAACCACATCGACTGGCCGCAGGGCTTCTGCCGCCGCGACATCGGCTGGCGGGCGATCGACCGAAAGACCTAACTAAACGGAAAATTCCTTAATCCGCCGCATCCGAGAGGCTGCCGGGTGAGATCGAACACTGCCCGCGGTCCGGGTTCGGCTCCACATCGCGGCGCACGATTTTCGATAGGTCGTCCGCTCCCCCCACATACAGCCCGTTAATCCATATTTGCGGCACGGTGACCGGCGTCTTCGGCCCGATGATCGGCTTCACCCGCGCCAGCATCGCGTAGAGGCCGCTCGGTTCCTTGATCACATCGTGATAGACGTAGTCGATCTTCGCCTCGTCGAGATATCCCTTGGCCCGCGTGCAGTGGGGGCAGGTTTCCTTGCCGAAAACATGATTGCCCTCGATCGGCGCGCGTTCCGCATGCGCCTCGATCACCGCCTGGGTCAGCAGGCCCCGGTTGAGCGCGGCGCCCTGGCTGACGATCTTGCCTTCGACCATGACGATCGGCGCATGCCAACCGCCCTTGGGCAGCGGTTTCCACCATTCGGACAGCCATTCGCGCACGTCGAGCTCGACCGGAATTCCGTCGAGTTCCGTGTCGATCGTGTCCTGGATAACGTCGAGCGTCAGCGAGCATTCGCCGCAGGGAATGTTGACCTTGAACGGCCCCCAGGATCCCGCCCAGCGAAACACCGTGATTTGAACCGGCGCATTGGACATCTGCCTCACCTCTGTTGTCATCCGACTTACACTACCCCGATAGGACATCCGGCGGAGAAACGCTATCCCCTTGCACGAAACTGTGAAGCGTCGTGTGGGTAGACACCGGCCTATCGCCGGTCCCGGAAGAACCGCAGCAGCAGTTCGCCGGCGCGGCTTTCCTCCAACCCGCCGTAAACCTCGGGCGCATGATGACAGGTCGGCTGCCGAAAGAATTTGGGGCCGTGCTCGACCCCGCCGCCCTTCGGATCATAGGCGCCGAAATAGAGCCGCCGGATGCGCGCATGGGCGATCGCCGCGGCGCACATCGCGCAGGGTTCCAACGTGACGTAAAGATCGAACCGGTCGAGCCGGGGCGCGCCGGCGGCCACGGCGGCCTTGCGGATCGCCAGGATTTCGGCATGCGCCGTCGGATCGTTCAGCGCTTCGACGCGGTTGCCCGCGCGGGCGAGAATCTCGCCGCCATCGGGGTCGACGATCACCGCGCCGACGGGCACCTCGCCGCGCGACGCCGCGCTTTCCGCCTCGCGCAAGGCCATCGCCATGAAGGAATATTCGGACTGCGCCATGCCGCACCGTGCCCCGGCCGGCGGCGCGGCGTCAAGCAGCCGCGAACCGGACGGCGGCGACCGGCGGCAGCCGGACATCGAGCGCCGACCACCTGTCGCCGCCATCCTCCGTGATCCAGAGCCCGCCGCTCGTCGTGCCGAAGGCAAGCCGGTCGCCGCTTTCGTCGACGGTCAGCGCGTGGCGATAGACCAGGTCATAGGCATGCCGCTGCGGCAACCCGTTGCTCAACACGTCGAAGCTCTTGCCGCCGTCCCGTGTGCGCGACACCACGAGCTTGCCGTCGACCGGGATACGCTGTTCGTCCTTCACCGCCGGCACGAACCATGCCGTGTCCGGGTCGTGCGGATGGCCGGCGACGGCGAACCCAAAGGCCGAGGGGCGCGCCGCCGTCACCGGGTGCCAGGTCGCGCCGGTATCCTCGGACCGGTAGATGCCGCTGTGATGCTGGCACCACATGACATTGGGCCGCGCCGCGCAATGGGCGAGCTGATGGATGTCCTGCACCGCTGGATCGTTCCGCTGATCCGGCGGCATGTATTTATTGTCCATGCCTTCGTTGATGACGGCCCAGGACTTACCCCCGTCGGTGCTGGCCCAGACCCCGGCGCAGGAAACCCCGACCCGGACGTCTTCCGGGTTGCCGGGGTCGACGAGGACGGTGCTGATGCCCGGCTGCTCGCCGCCGGCGACGCCCATCCATTTCTTTCGGTCCGGCATGCGCCACAACGCTTTGTTCAACGACCAGGTTTCGCCGCTATCGTCCGACCGGAATAATCCGCCGGGCATCGTGGCCGCCCAGAGCCGCCCGTCGACTCCGCCGGGCACGAAACTCCAAATCCGGCCGAGCGTCCAGGGATGCGGATCGTCTTCGGCCTCCGCCGGTTTTTCCGGAAAGGCCGGGGCGGGAAACTCGGTCCATTTGCCGTCCCGGTCGCGCCGCCAGTACTTCGCGCCGAAATGACCGAGGTCGAGCCCCGCGTGGACCATGCCATCATGCGCCAACACGGCGGAGACCGGGTCGCCGAGGAACCGGACGTCGGCGATGTCCCAAACGCCGTTGGCGCGGTGAAGTTCGAACAGACCTTTGCGGGTCGCGGCGAAAAGTTTGTCGCTCATGCCTCGCTCCTTCAGCCTCCGGTCAGCGCCTGGAGGACGTGAATTTCATCCGTCGGCGCGATCGCGTCGGTCAGCCCCGTGCGGTCGGCCGCGGCAACGCCGTTCACGAACACAGCCACATGCTGGCGGAGCCCGCCCTGATCGTCGAGCACATATCCCCGCAGCATCGGATTGTCGGCGAAGACCGCATCGAGCGCCTCCCGCAGCGTCGCCCCGTCGACCTCGACCGTCGGGGCGGGCAGAAACCGTTCCAACTGGTTGGTGAACGCGATCGTGGGCATCGTCCGCCGACTCCGGTCAGGCGTTCGGCAACTCGGCGAGCAACCCCGCGAGGCGGTCCAACCCGACGCTCCACCCTTCGTGATGCTCGTCGCGTACGGTTTCGGATTCGAAGTCCGCTTGATGCAGCGCCATCGCCGTCTTGCCGTTCTCTTCGGTAAAGGTGACGGTCACCAAGGTCTCGTGACCCGGGATGCCATCCTCGTCCTCCCATGCCCAGGTAAAGGACAATCGTCCGGGCCGGTCGAATTCTCGATACGTGCCGTGCAAGCGGTGGTCGCTGCCATCCGCGAGGCGCATCGACACGTGGAATTTGCCGCCGACGCGGAAATCACCGGTGAAGTCGGTGATTGCCGTGGTCTCGCAGCCCCACCAACGGGCCAGATGTTCCGGTTCGGTCCAGACCTTGAAGACCAACGCGCGCGGGGCGTCGAACACGCGGTTCAGAATGAGAACACGCTGCGGCGATTCAATCGTGCCTTCGGTTTCCAACGACATATCGTCATTTCCTTTCGCCAGCATGCGATCGTAAATCGCTTTTCGTGTGATTGTCGATTGTCCTAGTGCTTGCGGCGGCCGGTCTTGCCAGCGCTCTGCAATTCCGTCAGATAATCGTCCAGCCGGTCGAAACTATGCTCCCAGAATTGGCGGTAGCCTTCGATCCAGTCGGCGACGTCTTTCAAGGGCTCCGCACTAAGGCGACAGGGCCGCCATTGCGCCTCGCGCCCGCGCTCGATCAAGCCCGCACGCTCCAACACCTTGAGATGTCTGGAAATCGCCGGAAGGCTCATGTCGAACGGCTCGCCGATTTCCGTGACCGTCGCCTCCCCCGAGGAGAGCCGCGCGAGAATGGAGCGGCGGGTCGGGTCCGCAAGCGCGGCAAAGGTGGTGCTGAGGGGATCGGGTGCCATCTTTATTTAACTATACTCTTAATTAAGATAATCGTTAAATACTATCGCCGGCCTGCCCTGTCAATTGTTTCCCGTCGCCTTCGCTCCCGCGATTGCAATGCGGCAGCACGACGCCTAAATTCCGCGCCACCATGTCCGATGAACAGCCGCAACGGATCGCCAAGGTCATCGCCCGCGCCGGCCTGTGTTCGCGCCGCGAGGCGGAACGGTGGATCGAAGCGGGCCGGGTCACCGTGGACGGCCAGACCCTGACAAGCCCCGCGGTCACCGTAACCGGAAAATCGAGAATCACCGTCGACGGCGCGCCGCTTGCCGGACCGGCGCCGATGCAGCTTTGGCGCTATCACAAGCCGACCGGCGTGGTGACGACCGACCGCGACCCGGAAGGCCGTCCGACGGTGTTCGACAAGCTGCCGGCGGACCTGCCGCGCGTGCTGGCGGTCGGCCGGCTCGATCTGACCTCGGAAGGGCTGCTGCTGCTGACCAACGACGGCGAACTGAAGCGCAAGCTGGAGCATCCGTCGACCGGCTGGGCGCGGCGCTACCGGGTGCGCGTGCACGGACGGGTCACCGACGCGGCCCTGGCCAAGCTGGCCCAGGGCATCACCGTCGAGGGCATGCGCTACGGGCCCATCCAGGCGGAGTTGGATTCCGCGCCCGGCGCGAATGCCTGGCTGACGATGAGTTTGCGCGAGGGCAAGAATCGGGAGATCCGCCGCGTCTGCGAACATCTCGGCTGGACCGTCAACCGCTTGATCAGGATCAGCTACGGCCCCTTCCAGCTTGGACAGCTCAAGCGGGGCGCGGTCGAGGCGGTGCCGGCGCGCGTCCTGGCCGATCAACTCGGTGAGCGGCCCGGCAAGCCCCGCCTGAAACCGCAAACACGGCCCGCCAAAAAACCCGCGAAGCCCCGCCGTCATGCGCGTCATCGGCGGTAAATGGCGCGGCCGATCGCTGGCAGCCCCGGAAGGCCGCGATATTCGCCCGACCGGCGACCGGGTCCGCGAGGCGATCTTCAACATCGTGGAACACGGGCGTCACACCAAAGGCGGCGGCTCGCCGGTTCCCGGCGCGGTCGTGCTGGACGGATTTGCGGGCACCGGTGCGATGGGGATCGAAGCGCTCAGCCGCGGCGCGGCGAAAGCGTATTTCATGGAGAGAGACCATGCCTCACTCGCGGTGCTTGAAAAGAATGTGGCGGACTGCGGCGCGGCTGCGATGATATCGAAAGCCGATTGCCTCGCCCCGCCACGCGCCGCCGAGCCCTGTGGCCTGGTTTTCCTCGACCCGCCCTACGGGCAAGACTTGGCCGCCCCGGCCTTGATCGCGCTGACGGACGCCGGCTGGATCGGCGACGGCGCGCTTTGCGTCGTCGAAATCGGCAAGAAGGACCGGTTCGAGACGCCCGACGGATTCGATGTGCTGGACGACCGGCGCTACGGCGCGGCGCGGGTGATCCTGCTCACCCGGCGCGCTCGAACCGCTTCAACAGGATGAACGCGAGAACCAGGACCGGCCCCAGCATCAGCGCGCCCGAATAGAAGGGCCACGCGATCCCCACGGCGGCAAAGGCGAACCCGCCCCAGGTCGGCCCCAGGATACGGCCCAGACTGGCGGCGGATTGGCTCAACCCCAGCGCCCCGCCGCGGATGGTGTCCGGCGCGGCGCGGCTCATCAGGCTGAGCAACGACGGATTTGCCAGCCCGAACCCGATGGACAGCAGGGCGATCGGCAGCAACAGCATCGGCCGCGTGCCGGTGGTCGGGAGGATCGCCAGCCCGGCGGCCAGGGTGACGACGGCGATGCAGAACACCAACGGTTCGCCCATCCGCGCGACCAACCGGCCAACAAGCCACCCTTGCACGAATGCACCGCACACACCGGCGAAGGCCAGGTAATAGCCGACCTGTCGTGGCCCCATGTCCAGCACCGCTTCGCACCACAGGGCGAAGGTGCTCTCCATGCCGGAAAACACGAAGAACAGACAGAAGTGCAAAGCAAGCATCACGGCGAAGATCGGCGCGGCCGCGGTTACCGCCTGCAGCCGAACGCGCGCCTTGGCCGCCCGTTCATGCCGCGCAGGTTCGCGTATGCCGATGACCGCCACGGCCAACGCAATCGTCGACCCACCAGCGGCGATCATCATCGGCAATTGGAAGTTCGGCGTCGCCCCGCCCACCAGATACCCGCCGAGCGCGGGACCGATCACGAAACCAACCCCAAAGGCCGCCCCGATGAATCCCATGCCCCGCGCCCGCCGGTCGGGCGCCGTCGTATCGGCGATGTAGGCATGGCTCGTCGCCAGCCATCCGTTCATCACGCCGCCCAAGATCCGGGCGGCAAAAATCTCCGCCAGCCCACCGGCATGGGCGAGCCAGAGATAGGCAATCGCCGACCCCGCGAAACTGAACACGATGATCGGTTTGCGCCCGACGCGGTCGGACAGCCGGCCCCAGAGCGGAGCGGTCAGGAATTGCGCCAGGGAAAAAGCGGCGAACAACCAAGCGATCTGTTGCGGCGTCGCCCCGGCGTTGCCCGCGTAGAAGGGCAGCAGCGGGACGATCACCCCGAGCCCGATGACATTGGCGAGAGCGGAGAGAAAAAGGGGCAGCATGGGGCGGCGCGGGTCGCGGCCGGGGCGGCTCAACGCCGCCCGAACAGCTTCTCGATATCGGCGAGCTTCAGCTCCACGTAAGTCGGCCGGCCGTGATTGCACTGGCCGGAATGCGGCGTGCCTTCCATCTCGCGCAGCAGGGCGTTCATCTCGTCTCGGTTGAGGCGTCGGCCCGCGCGCACCGAGCCGTGACAGGCCATCGTGCCGCAGACCTCCTCGAGCTTTTCCTTGAGGCTGAAGGTGCCGCCGAGTTCGGCCAACTCGTCCGCGAGGTCGCGCACCAGTCCGGCGGCGTCGACCTTGCCGAGCAGCGCCGGCACCTCGCGGACCGCGACCGCGCCCGGCCCGAACCCTTCGAGCACCAGCCCAAGCTCCGCCAGTTCGTGCGCCCGGTCGACCAGGCGTTGCACGGCCGGTTCGTCCAGCTCGACGATCTCGGGAATCAGCAGGCCTTGCCGTTGGACGCCGGATTCCGCCAAGGCCGCCTTCATGCGTTCGTAGACCAGACGCTCATGCGCCGCGTGCTGGTCGACGATGACGATGCCGTCGCCGGTCTGCGCCACCACGTAGGTTTCGTGCACCTGCGCGCGCGCCGCGCCGAGCGGATAGGAATCCGACATCGCGTCGGCGGCGGACGGGTCCGCGTCGCCGGCGCGCGCGTCCGGCGGAAATTCGACGACGTCGCCCGCCGGGCCGGTGCCGCCGAAAGGCGCCTGATACGCCGCGGCCTGCTCGGAGAGGCCACGCGACATTCCCCCACCGCCGGGATAGCGATAGGCGGGTCCGGGGAAAGGCCCGCCGCCCTGCTGCGGCGGATTGGTCCGAAGCGCCCCCAGTGCCGCGGCGGCGACCGTGGTCGCGGCCCGATGCCCCGCCTCGGCAAGGGCGTGCTTCAACGCGCCGACGATCAGCCCGCGCACGAGGCCGGAATCGCGGAACCGCACCTCGGCCTTCGCGGGATGCACGTTCACGTCGACCGCGTGCGGTTCGATTTCCAGGAACAGCGCGATCAGCGGATGGCGGTCGCGCGACAGGAAATCGGCATAGGCGCCGCGCACCGCGCCGATCAGCAGACGGTCCTTGACCGGACGGCCGTTGACGAAGAGATACTGCTGCGCCGCATTGCCCCGGTTCAATGTCGGCAAACCGGCGTAGCCGGTGAGGTGGATGCCCTCGCGCTCGGCGTCGATCGGCAGCGCGTTGGCGGCGAATTCCCGGCCCATGATGCCGGACAGCCGCTGCAACCGGCTTTCCAGCAACTCGCCCTGTTCGGCATTGAGCCGGAGCCGCGTCTTGGTTTCGTCGGTCAGGGAAAATCCGATATCGGGCCGCGCCATCGCCAGCCGCTTCAAGGTGTCGCTGATCTGCTGCGTTTCCGACCGCGTGGTCCGCAGGAACTTGAGCCGCGCCGGCGTCGCGTAGAACAGGTCGCGCACTTCGATCCGCGTCCCGGCCGCGTGCGCCGCCGGGGACGGGCCGGACAGTTTGCCGCCCTCCACCGCCAGCATCCAGGCGCTGTCGGCATCGGCCGTCCGGCTGGTGATGGTGAGCCGACTGACCGCGCCTATCGACGGCAGCGCTTCCCCCCGAAATCCCAGGCTCGCGATCGCCGACAGGTCGTGATCGGGTAGTTTCGATGTGGCGTGCCGCTCGACCGCGAGAAGGATGTCATCGCGGTCCATGCCGCAGCCATCGTCCGCGACCGCGATCAGGGACTTGCCGCCATCGCGGATCGTAACATCGATTTGCCGCGCGCCGGCGTCGATGCTGTTTTCCACCAGTTCTTTGACCGCCGAGGCGGGGCGTTCGATGACCTCGCCGGCGGCGATGCGATTGACCACCGTTTCGGGCAGCCGTTGGATGATCACGAGTCCGCCTCTCCGAAAGCCGCCATGTAGCGCCGCGCCAACTGCTTGCTCTCCTCGACCGCCGGCTGATCGAACGGATCGACGCCCAGCAGATGCGCCGCGATGATCGTTTCCAGCATGAAATGCATCATCAAGGCGCCCAGCGTCCGCTCGTCTACCGCCGCGAGACGCAGTACGCGGACCGGCCGGCCGCGCGCCGCCAGTGTCTCGGCGGTGGCGCGCTGGCAGGAGTCGAGCAGGTCGCCCATGCGCCGTCCGCGCATCCAGTCGAGCGACTCATCGTCGAACAAGGTGGTATCGATGACCGGACCGACGCCGGCATGGGGGCCCATCACCACGGTGAAAAGTTTGTCCGCCGGGCCGTCGAGATAGAGCTGAAGCTGGCTGTGCTGATCCACCGTGCCCATCGCGCGCAACGGCGTCGTCCCTTCGCCATCCTTGCCCAGGCTCTCGGCCCAAAGCTGCCGGTACCACAATGCGAAGGGGGCGAGCCGGTCGACATAGGGAAACAGCACCGACATCGCGCAGCCGCGGTCCTTGGCCAATCCCACGGCGATCGCCGCACCGACGGCGGGCGGCACGGCGGCGGGGTTGCCCTCGGACAACAGCGTCTGCAGCACTTCCTCCGCACCTTGGCGGACGGCCGCCGCGTCGAGGCCCGCAATCATCGCCGGCAGCAGACCGACCAGCGACAAGACCGAGAAACGCCCCCCGACGCCGGGGTCGTGATCCAGCATGGGGAGACCGAATTCCCCGGCGAGACGGCGCAACACGCTGTCGCCCGGTTCGACGATCGCCGTGGCGTGTTCGGCCAGGGAGTCGCGTCCCACCGAGGCGGCGAGCCAGTTGAAGATGCAAAAGAGCTGGGTCAACGTCTCCGCCGTGCCGCCGGATTTCGAGACGGCGACGACACCCGTCCGCGCCGGGTCGAGCGTGCATATCAACCCGTCGAAGCTGTGCGGGTCGACATTCTCCATGAAATGGATACGGGGCTTCGCCGTCGCGCGAACCGCATCGGGCCCGGCAAGCGCACAGAGGCTGCGGCCGCCGAGGCTGGACCCGCCGGTACCGAGTACCAGGACGTCGTCGAAATCGCGCCGATACCGTGCCGCGGCCTCTTCCAGACCCGGCAGATCATCGGTCTTGCCCGGCAGTTTCAATAACGGCAGGGACCCGTCCGCGTGGCGTGCGCGCAGGCCGTCGATGGCGCCGCCGGCCTCCTTCAGCAAGGATTGTAGCCGGTCGCGCGGCAAGCCGCCGTTGCCGACCGCCTCGGCAATACAGTGTTCTATATCGTGGCTATACAGCATGATCCGTCAGCGCGGATATTGCCCGCGACCGCCCACGCGCGCAACGCTCGGCGGAAAGCGCCCCGTAAACAGGCGGCTGACCCGCACCGCCGCACCGCCGCATCGCCCATTCGCCGCGACTCGGCACGGTTGCCGTCAGCTGTCGATCTCCGGCGCCTTGCTGGTCGACTTCAAGCCCTGCGGCTGGCCGACCACCGTCACCGTCAGCTTATCGACGTCGAGGATTCGCTTTGCAAGCCGGTCGATATCCCGCCGCGTTACGCTTTCGATCAGCCCGGCGCGGCGGTCGAGGTAGTCGATCCCAAGCGCGTGATACTGCATGGATACCAGGATCGACGCGATTCGGTCGCTGCTGGTGAACCGCAGCGGGAAGGACCCGTTGAGATAGAGTTTCGCGTTGCGCAGTTCCTCATCCGACACGCCGGTCTCGCGCATTCGCCGGATCTGCGCCCGGATCAGGTCGACCGACTGGGCCATGCCGGCATTCGCGGTCGATACGCCGCCCATCCAGAACGGCGCGCTTTCGCGCGGGCTGAGATAGCTGTAGACCGAATAGGCGAGACCGCGCTTCTCGCGTACCTCGTCGTAGAGCCAGGAGCTGAACGACCCGCCGCCGAGGATATGGTTCATTACATAGGCGGTGTAGTAATCCGGATCACGCCGTGGCAGCGCCGGCAAACCGAAGACCGCCACGCTTTGCGGCACCGGCCGCTTCACGACGTAGGTCGCGCCGAGCGCCGCGGGCTGGGCCTTTTCGAGCGGCTGGCGCTCGGCCTTCGCCGGCAGGTCGCCGAAAGCCTTATCCAACAACACGCCGAGGTCTGCCGGGGAGATGTCGCCGGACACGCCGATCAGCAACTGGTCGCGCGCGAGATGACGTTTTACGAAACTCCGCATGTCGGCGACGTCGATCGCGCTGATCGTGGATTCGGTCCCGCTGACCGGCCGGCCATAGGGGTGATTGGGAAAGACGGCGCGCTGCCAGATGCGCCGCGCGATGTATCCCGGGCGGGTCGATCGGCGCTTGAGCGACGTCAAAATCTCACCCCGAATCCGCTGCACCGGTGCTGCGTCGAACCGCGGTTCCGTCATCGCCAGCCGCAGCAACCGTACCGCTTCGTCTCGGTTGCGGTTGAGCGTCTTCAAGCTGCCGCTGAAGGTATCGTATCCCGCGTTGAATCCGAGCCGTATCGATAGGTTTTGCAGCCTGCCCTGAAAGGCCTGGCTATCCATCTCGCCGGCCCCCTCGTCGAGCAGCGACGCGGTCATGTTGGCCAACCCGCCTTTCCCGCTCGGGTCGCTCGCCGCGCCGCCACGAAACAGGAACTCGATGGCCAGCAGCGGCACCGAGGTATCGTGCACGAACCACGCTTCGATCCCGCCGGGGCTGACGACTTTCTGCACTTCGACCGCGCGGGCCGCGTGGGTCCATCCGAATACCAGCAGACCGACAAACAGGACCGCCCGGCCGGTGAAACGACTATGTTGTTTTGTTCCGAACATAGGCTGTCCCTCAGCTTGTTTTTTCTGGCAGCAGCACCGCCGTAACGGTGCCGGTCTGTCCGAAGACCGCCTTGGCCGCGGCGTTTACCGTATCCACCGTGACCGCGCCGATCCGCTCCGGCCAACGCTCGACGTCTTCGACCGTCATGCCGACCATCAGGGCGCTGCCGATTATGCGCGCCGGTCCGCTGACCGAATCCCGCGCGAAGATCGCCGCATCCTGAAGCCGCCGGACGGCATCCGCCACCTCTTGCGCCGTCACCCCGTCCTTGAGCAGCCGGGCGATCTCGCGCTCCATCAACGCCTCCACATCTTCCAGCTTCTGGCCGGGGCGCGGCGACCCGTAGATCGAGAACTGTCCCGGCCCGCGGGCGTCGGCGTCGTACCAGGCGCCGGCGGAAGCCGCGACCTTTTCCTCGACCGCCAATGTCTTGTAGAGCCGGCTCGTCGACCCGCCGCCGAGAATTTCCGCCAAGACCTGCAGCGCGTAGGTATGCTCCGCCGGCCCGGACGCATAGCTCGGGGCGAGATAGCGGCGCGACCATGTCGGCTGGCGCACCTGTTTGTGCTTATACGTCACGCGGCGATCGACCACTTGCGGCGGCTCGCGCCAATCAGGGCGTTCCGGCAGCGTCCGCGCCGGGATCACGCCGTAGTATTTCTCGGCAAGCGGCTTTACCGTCTCGACGGTCACGTCGCCGGAAACCACCAGGACCGCATTGTTCGGCGCGTACCAGGATCGGTAGAAGTCCAGCAGATCCTCGCGGGTCAGGGCGTTGACCTCATGGTCCCAGCCGATGATCGGAATGCGATACGGATGGTTCATGTATTGCACCGCGTCGGCCTGCTCGTTCAGCTTGCCCGACGGATTGTTCTCGATGCGGCTGCGCCGCTCCTCCGCGACGACCTTGCGCTCCGGCTCGATCGCTTCCTTCGACAACACCAGATTGGTCATTCGGTCCGCCTCGATCCGCATCATCTCCTCCAGACGGTCCGACGCGACCGACTGGTAGTAGCCGGTGTAATCCTGCGAGGTGAAGGCGTTTTCCTGACCGCCGTTCCGGGCGACGATCGCCGAGAATTCGCCGGGTTTGAGGGTCTTGGTGCCCTTGAACATGAGATGTTCGAGATAGTGCGCGATCCCCGACTTGCCGGGCGGTTCGTCCATCGCACCGACCTTGTAATAAATCATGTGCGTTACGACCGGCGCGCGGTGATTGGATATCACCACAACCTGCAAACCGTTCTTCAATGTAAAGCTTTTGGGATTGAATACGGCGGCGTGGCCCGGCACCGAAAATGCCAGCATCGCCATCGCCGCGAGAAACCATAGGGGAACCGTTTTAATGCGCATCGTTCATCCTATTCAGCGGTCAACGCCAGGCAGCATATATGCGGCCGCCACCCTACCAAAGCAATAGGGCGTAAGAACGGTATAACGATGTCGTTATTATTTTGTTTACAAAGGTTACTTGGCCGAAATTACTTTGGCGACGCGTCTTTTTTGTCCCTTCCGGGCACCGGCGGCTCGCCCAGGGCCGATTTGCGGTTCAACCGCTCGGCTTCCTTTTTCGCATCGACCACTTCATTGGCTTTCGACGCGGTCCGCCAGAAGACCAGCTTGTCGACGATCGACTCGTCTTCCGTCACCCGGCCGCTTTCCCGGTTCACCAGGACGCGGATGTCGGGATCCACATTGTCCGCGCCGGCGAGTTTAAGTAGCTCCTGTTCGCCGGTGGACGGACCGCTTTGGATTTGAACGTTGAATCCATTGTCGTTTTGCGCGCCCAACGGCTGACCGGAGGCGTTCTGTGCCGCCCCGGACAACAACCTGGATCGGGCTTGATCGCGGGGCGTCACTTCGTTCGGGCGCTCCGCACCGGTGCGCGGCGGCCGCAGCGAGTAGTCGGGCGGCTGGCTCAACGGTGCACGGGATACAACGCCGAACTCGTCGGGGCCGGCCCGGCGAGTGCCGTCGAACAGGACGCAGCCCGACAGCATGACAGCCGCCATCGCCACCGTACCGATCTTCAAGACACCACGTTCCACGTTACGCTCCCGATACTTGTTCTAGAACCTGTTTTAAATGGGTTTTCGGCGATTTTCAAACAACCCGTCATAAAGAATCAGCACTACTCCGATGAAAATCGACGAATCGGCGATATTGAACGCCGGCCAATGATAGCCGAATGCATGAAAATCCAGGAAATCGACAACCGCCTGATGTACGAACCGGTCGATGACATTGCCGACCGCCCCACCGAGAACGAAACCCAACCCAGCCGCCAAGACCCGGTTTTCCGCCTTCCGAAGCCACATCACCAGGAAAATCGAGATCACGATGGCCAGGCCGGCCAGGATATACGGCATCCACTGGGCGCTGGACGCGAACAGTCCGAAACTGACCCCGCGGTTCCAGACCAGGACGAGATTGAAGAAATCCGTCACAGGCACAACCCGCGGATTGTCCAAGAATTCGGCGAGAATCCACCATTTGGTGATTTGATCGGCGACGACGATGACGCCGGCAACGCAAAGCCCCAGCCGCAGCATCCCGTTCACGCGGCGACACGGCTGGACCGGACGGCGTCGGCACAGCGGTTGCAGGTTTCCGGAACCTCCGGCTGGCTGCCCACCTCGGGCAACACCTTCCAGCAACGGGCGCATTTCTCGCCCTCCGCTGTCTTCGGGACGACCGCGACGCCGTTGACCTCGGGCAGCGTGAACGCCTCCGCCGGCGCGGCGCCGGCAAGGATCGCGGCGTCCGACGTGATGGCGATATCGGCGAGATCGAGCCCGTCGATCGCCGTCCGGAATTCCGCCGAGAGATAAACATCCGGCGCCGCCAACAAGCTCGACCCGATGCGCTTTTCGGCCCGTTCGATCTCCAACGCGCCCAACACGACGCGGCGGATATCGCGCACCTTCTCCCACCGTTCGGCCAAGGCGTCGCTGCGCCAATCGGCCGGGATGTCGGGATACACGCGCATATGCACGCTGCCGTCCTCGTCCGGATTGCGGGCGAGCCAGGCTTCCTCCGCGGTGAAACACAGGATCGGCGCGAACCACGCGGTCAGACAATCGAACAGCGTGGCCAACACGGTCTGCGCGGCGCGGCGGCGCGGCGAGTCCGGCGCGTCGCAATACAGCGTGTCCTTGCGGATGTCGAAATAGAAGGCCGACAGGTCGATCGCGCAGAAATCATGCAGATTGCGGAACATGGCGTGGAAGTCATAGCGCTCGGCGCAATCCCGAATGATCCGGTCCATGTCCCAGATTCGGTGCAGCGCCCATTGCTCCAATTCCGGCATGTCGGCGGGATCGACGCGGTTCGACCCGTCATAACCGTTCAGGTTCCCCAGCAGATAACGCAGCGTATTGCGCAGCCGCCGGTAGGCGTCCACCTGATGCTTGATGATCTCGGGGCCGATCTTCAGATCTTCCGAATAGTCGGACGCGACGACCCACAGCCGCAGCATCTCCGCGCCGTATTGGTCGACGACCTCCTGCGGCCCGACGGAGTTGTTGAGCGACTTCGACATCTTGCGGCCGTCCTCGGCCATCACGAAGCCATGGGTCAGCACCTGATCGTAGGGCGCCCGCCCCCGCGTGCCGCAGGATTCCAGCAGCGAGGAGTGGAACCAGCCGCGATGCTGATCCGATCCTTCGAGATACAGCGTCGCCGGCCACGCCAGATCGTCCCGCGCTTCCAGGACGAAGGCATGGGTCGACCCGGAATCGAACCAGACGTCGACGACGTCGCGGACCTGTTCGTAGTCGCCCGGGTTGTAGTCGTTGCCGAGGAAGCGCGACGGCTCGCTGTTGAACCAGGCGTCCGCACCTTCGTCTTCGAAGGCCTCGACGATGCGCTCCACGACCTTGGCGTCGCGCAGCGGCTCACCGGTCTTCTTCTCGACGAAGACGGGGATCGGCACGCCCCAGGCGCGCTGCCGGGAGATGCACCAATCCGGCCGGGATTCGATCATCGAATGCAGCCGGTTGCGTCCCTGCGATGGGAAGAACTCGGTCTCGCCGATCGCGCTAAGCGCCTTGTCGCGCAGGTCATTGTTGTCCATCGAGATGAACCACTGCGCCGTATTGCGGAAGATCAGCGGCGCCTTGGACCGCCAAGAATGCGGGTAGCTGTGCTTCAGCCGCCCCTTGGCCAACAACCCGCCCGCCTCGATCATCGCGCCGATCACGGCCCCGGTGATGTCGCCCGGCTTGCCGTCCGCCGTGTAGACCGTCTTGCCGGCGAACATCGGCACATGGTCGTAGAAAACGCCGTCCTCGCCGACCGTCGCCGGGATCTCCAACCCATGCTGCGCACCCAGGACGAAGTCGTCCGCGCCATGACCCGGCGCGATATGGACGAATCCCGTGCCCTGCTCGGTGGTCACGAAATCGGCCGCCATCAGCGGCGCGTCATGGTCATACCCCTGCCCGCGGAAGGGGTGCGCGCAGACCGTCCCGGCCAGCTCCGATCCCTTGAGTTTCCCGACGATCGAATGGCTTGTGATCTTCGCTTCTTCGCAAACCGTCGTCAGCAGGACATCGGCCACGGCGATTTTCTCGCCGACCGTGGCAAGGCTGCCCTCGGCTACCTCGGTGACCTCGACCACCACGTAGTCGAAGTCGGCGCCATAAGCGAGGCCCCGATTGCCCGGCATGGTCCAGGGCGTCGTGGTCCAGATCACGACCGACGCGCCCTCGAGCGCCGATACGGACGCCTGTACAACGGGAAAACGGATATGGATCGTCGGCGAGGAAATGTCGTGATACTCGACCTCGGCCTCGGCCAGGGCGGTCTTCTCGACGATCGACCACAACACCGGCTTGGACCCGCGATACAGCCCGCCGTTCAGCAGGAACGCGCCGATCTCGCGGGCAATCTGCGCTTCCGCGCCATAGGCCATCGTCGTATACGGCTTTTCCCAGTCGCCGAAGACGCCGAGACGCTTGAATTCCTCGCGCTGCACGTCGATCCAGTGGGCCGCGAAATCGCGGCATTCCTGACGGAATTCGTCCACCGGGACCGCGTCCTTGTCCTGTCCCTTTTCGCGGTATTGTTCCTCGATCTTCCACTCGATCGGCAGGCCGTGACAGTCCCAGCCAGGGACGTAGTTCGCGTCCTTGCCGAGCATCTGCTGCGACCGGTTCACCACATCCTTGAGGATCTTGTTCAGCGCGTGGCCGATATGCAGATGGCCGTTCGCATACGGCGGGCCGTCATGCAGAATGAATTTCGGCCGGCCCTTCGACTGCTCGCGCAGCTTGGCCCACAAGCCGATCTCATGCCAGCGCGCCAGCAGCTCGGGCTCGCGTTTCGGCAGCCCGGCCTTCATGGGAAAGGCCGTCCGCGGCAGGTGAATGGTGTCTTTGTAGTCGACGGTCATGGCTTCGTTTTCCGATTGGCGCGCCATCCTATACAGCGCGAGGGCCGGGTCAAGAAGCGCCGGCGGCGCGGGTGCGCAAAATTCGGCCGGCCGACGCGGAATCCTCGGCAATTTGCGCCTTCAATGCGTCGAAACTGTCGAATTTTCGCTCGGGGCGGATGAATTCGATCATGGCGACCCGTAGGTGCTGTCCGTAGATGTCGCCGTCGAAATCGAAAAGGTGGGTTTCCAGCAGCAGCCGCGTGCCGTCGACCGTCGGCCGTGTGCCCAGATTGGCGACGCCGTCGTACCACTCGATCGCCTCGCCATCGCCGACCCCGGCCCGGACGGCATAGACGCCGTAGGCCGGCCGTATGTATTCGCCAAGCATCAGGTTTGCCGTGGGAAACCCGATGGTCCGGCCGCGCTGATCGCCCTGCTCGACCCGGCCGTCGATCTCGAATGGCCGCCCCAGCAAGGCGGCCGCATGCCCCGGTTTCCCGGCCGCGAGATAATCCCGGATACGGGTCGACGAAAAAATCTCGCCGTCGGCGGAGGCGACGGGCTCGATCACGTTTACCGTAAAACCGCCTTCGTCCGCCATGCTCTTCAGCAGATCGACATCGCCGCGGCGGCCGTTGCCGAAGCGGAAATCGTAGCCGACCGTCACATGGCGGGCGCCGATCCCATCGACCAGCACGCGTTGCACGAAGTCCTCCGCGCCGACCTGCGACATGGCTTCGTTGAAAGCCAACACCATGAGCGTATCGACCTTGAGCGCCGCGAGATGCATCGCCTTGCTGCGGAACGGCGTCAGCCGGAACGGCGGCTGGTCCGGGGCGAAAAAGCTGCGGGGGTGCGGTTCGAACGTGACGACCGCGAGCGACAGACCCTGTGCCGCCGCATCGGCCACGGCACCGCCGATCACCTCCTGATGACCCCGGTGGACGCCGTCGAAATTACCCAGCACGACGGCGCAACCGCGCACATCATCGGGGACTCCGTCGTAATGACGCAGGATTCGCATTGATCATCACTCGCCGCACCGGCGCTGCCGGCCCCATGCGGGCACAGGTATAGCGGTCCGGAAGGCTTTTGTTTAGTGCTGAAGGCCAGCCGCGGTCGGCTGGATCAGGCCGCCTTGCGCTTTTTGACCCGTTCGCGCGACGGAACCAGCAGGGTCGAGATGCCTTCGACGACCGGCTCCCCGGCAACCGTGCAGACGGATTTGGCCACGGCGCGGCACTTCTCCAGGTTGACGTCGGTGATCGTCACCTCGGTCTGCACCGTGTCGCCCGGCCGTACCGGCGCGAGGAATTTGACCTCTTGGTTGAGGTAGATGCACCCCGGTCCCGGCAACTTGGTGCCCAGGACGGTGGAAATGAACACCGCGGTCAGCATGCCATGCGCGATCCGCCCCTTGAACATGGATTCGCGGGCGAATTCCTCGTTCAGATGCAGGGGGTTATTGTCACCGGATATGCCGGCGAAGATCACGATGTCGGTTTCGGTAATCGTCTTTGCGTATAACGCGTTCATTCCGACCGACAGGTCTTCGATAAAATATCCGTGCAAGTGCGAGTTCGGACCGTCGCCATTCACAGCCATCTGCGCTTTCCCTTTCTCGGTAAGCCCGCAAGTTATTGATTTTGCGGCGCAGCAATTATAGTGCGGCGCAATATAACGAAACGTTAAAGCCAGAGCAATCGTATAGAAATCTATATTAATTCGACCCCAAAGCGGCCTAGCTGCGGCGCAACCCGGAACGTACGCCGACGAACCTGCCCCCCAGGGCGGCGAGCAGCGTCACCATCATGAAGAGGGCCGCACCCAGGAAGATCCAATCGGGCCGGCCGCCGTCCATGAACAGGCCGAACATCAGGGGCGCCACGCTGGCGCCGAGGCTCATCCCGACCGACAGGAATCCGAACACCTTGCCCATCTCGCCCGGCGGGGTGATCGCCCGCACCATCATGTCGCGGGCCGGCTGAACGTTGCCGAAGGCCAGACCGGAAAGGCAAAGCACCGCGATCAAGGCCGCCGGCGGCAGGTCGAAGAAGGCCGGCATCAGAATCGAGATGGCGGCGATCACCAGGGCGCAGCTCGCGACCAAGTCGTGGCGGCCGACCCGGTCCGCTAAAAACCCGCCCAGCAGGACGCCGAAGGAACTGGCGAACAGGAACCCGGTCAGGGCGATGTTCGCGACCGCGTAAGGCGTGCCGTGCAACTCCATCAAGCCGTTGATGGTGAAAGCGAAGATGCCGCTCGTGGTGAAGGTGATTGCGCAGAACAGACCGAAGAAGACCAGCATCGCCGGCGTCAACAGCAACGACCATCCTTGGCGGACGGCGCGCTCGACCGGATGTTGCGGCGGCGGCGTGGCCCGCTTGCCCGGCGCGGCGCGGTTCAGGATATCGCTGTTGAGCGCCATCACCGCCAGCGTCACCAGGCCCGCGCCGCCGGCGACCAGCAGGGCGGTGCGCCAACCCCAAAAGGCCGCCATCGCGCCCATCGCGACCGGCGCGATGCTGCCGCCCAGAAATCCGGAAAAAGTATGGAGACCGAATGCGCGGCCGACCCGTTTCTCGGAAATAGCCCCCGACATGATCGCGTAATCAGCGGGATGGAAGACGCTGTTGCCGATACCGGCGAGCACCGCGAGAACCAGCAACATCCAATAGGCGTCGGCGACCCCCATCAGCGCGATCGACAGGGCATTGAGCCCGAAACCCGCCAACAGCAGATGGCGGGCGCCGAACCGGTCGACCAAAAACCCGACCGGCGCCTGGATAACGCCGCCGATCAGGTTATAGGCCGTCAGGGCAAGGCCCAACGCCACATAGCTGACGCCGAAATCCTTCTGGATGAAGAGAAACAGAGGCGGTAGCGTCAATAAATAGAAATGGCTAAAGAAATGCCCGCCGGCGATCAGGCCGATGATTTTGGCATCCTGGCCGGTGACGCCGGCCGGCCCATCGTCCAGCGTCCGGTCAGTCGGTGCCATCGGGGTCCTTTGGCTGCGCCTGCCGCGCCTTCTCCGCCTCCCACGCCCGCAGGTCCTCCTCGCGCCGCTGGTCGAGTTCGGGCAGCAGCGCCTGACGTTTTTCCTCGCTGAATTTGCCCCATTGGGCGATTTCCTTCAGCGTCCGATAGCAGCCGAGGCAGAACCCGCTTTTCGGGTCGATCTGGCACACGGCTACGCAAGGCGTGGTGGGATAGGGCGATTTGGCCATCAGGTCAGGCGGCCTGTTCGAAATAGCGCGTCGGCGTGGTGCCGAGATTGCGCCGGAACATGGCGATAAAGGCGCTCGGGCTGTCATAGCCGAGATCAAGCGCCACCGTCGTCACCGGCTGGCCCGCCGCCAGGAGTTCCAATCCCCGCAGCAGTCGAAGCTGCTGCCGCCACGCGCCGAAGGACATGCCGGTTTCCCGCAGGAAGAGCCGCGCCAGCGTGCGCGCGCTTGCCCCCACTTCCGCTGCCCATTCCGTCAGGTTGCGCCCGTCCGACGGGTCGGCCCGCAACGCCCGCGTCACGCGTTTCACGCGGGCGTCGTCGGGCATCGGCAGCGCCAAGGGCGCAACCGGGAGCACGCGAATCTGATCGAGGATGACGGACATCAAACGTTCTTCGGGACTGTCGGGCCGGTAGGTCCGGGGGAGGTCCACCGCAGCGAGGATCAGCTCGCGCAGCAGGCGGGTAACATGCAGTACGCGAACCTGGGTCGGCAACCCCTGGGAGTCCGAAGATCCGGCGGCATCGCCTTCCTCCACATAGACCGTGCGCATCGCGACCGACCCGCGCGCATCGATCCGATGCTCGACCCCGGCCGGCAACCAGACCGCCCGTTGCGGCGGCACGACGAAGGCGCCGTCTTCGGTCGTCACGGTCATCACGCCCTCGCTGGCATAAACGAGCTGCGCCCGCCGATGATGGTGCGGCGGGATAATCTCCCCGTCGTTCAGGTCGCGGCGAAAGGCGACGACACGCTGCGGCAGCGCCTCGATGATCTTGAGGTCCGGGTGCAGCGGGACCGTGCGTTGTCGTTTTTGCAACATTACTTGGCAATATATCGCGAGATTGACGCGGTCGACAGGGGCAGAATAGGGAAAAGCTCAAAATGCCGGGATTGGAATACGCCATGGACCGTGATCGCCTGAACTTTCTGTTCCTGAACATCGGACATTTTTTGGATCACCTGTTCATATTGATCTTTGCGACGGTCGCAGCGCTGCGCCTCGCGACTGAATGGAACATGACCTATGCGGAGCTCATTCCGTATGCCACGCCCGGCTTCGTCGCCTTCGGAGCCTGCGCCATCCCGGCCGGCTGGCTCGCAGACAAATGGAGCCGCGAAGGCATGATGACGATCTTCTTCATCGGCATCGGGGTCTGCTCGATGCTGACCGCGCTTGCGGAAACCCCACTGCAGATTGCCGGCAGTCTTCTCGGTATCGGCGTGTTCGGCGCGATCTATCACCCGGTTGGGCTCGCCATGGTCGTGCACGGCCGCGAGAAGACCGGCGTCCCGCTCGCCATCAATGGCATTTTCGGCAACTTGGGTGTCGCATCGGCCGCCTTACTCACCGGCTATCTGATCGATGTGATGGATTGGCGCGCAGCCTTCGTCCTGCCGGGCATACTTTCCGTCGCGATCGGCATCGCCTATGGAATATTCGTCCATTCCGGCCGCCATGTCCGCGCTGCCGACCACGCCAGTGGCGCAGCCGCAAAGAAGGCGGCCGTCGGCACCATGTCCATTGACCGGTCCACCCTGATGCGCGTTTTCGCCATCATTTTCTTCTCGACCGCGATCGGCGGGTTGATCTTCCAGAGCACCACCTTCGCGCTGCCGAAAGTGTTCGACGAGCGGCTCACCGACCTTGCCAGCACGGCAACGGCGGTCGGGTCCTACGCCTTTATCGTCTTCGCCGCCGCCGCCTTCGCCCAACTGGTCGTGGGCTTCATGGTGGACCGCTATTCGGTCCGCATGGTCTTCGCCGTGGTGGCTGGCCTGCAAGCGGTGTTCTTTGCGGTCATGGTGCAGCTTTCGGGCGTCGCAGCACTCTTGGTATCGCTCGGTTTCATGCTGGTCGTGTTCGGGCAGATCCCGATCAACGACGTGCTGGTTGGCCGCATCACGCGCAGCGAATGGCGCAGCCGCGTCTTTGCATTGCGCTATATCGTGACTTTCTCGGTCGCGGCGACCGCAGTTCCGATGATCGCAGGCATCCATTCGACGTGGGGCTTCAGCATGCTGTTCATCGTGATGGCCGTCGCCGCGACGTTGATCTTCTTGGCGGTGTTGATGCTGCCGAGCACGGCCGCCGTCACCGGCACCGCGCCCGCCGAATAGATACGGCGGGGCGAATCACGCTGGACCGGTCAACCGGTCCAGGCGCAGTCGGTGGCGGGAATCGGTCAGCCGCATGACCCCGCCCAGCACCGCGGCCAGCACGCCGAGGCCGGTGCCGCCGGCGATCAGGAAGCTGATCATCAGTTGATATTTGACCGCATCGACCGGGTCGATGCCGGCTAAAATTTGTCCGGTCATCATCCCCGGCAGCGACACGATTCCCGCCGCCGCCATCGAGTTGACGATCGGGATGAAGGCATTGCGCAGCGTGCTTCGGGTGATCGTACGGAACGCCTCGGAGCGGGAATGCCCAAGCGCGAGCCGCGTCTCGATCGCCACGCGCTCGCGGGCGGCGCTGCGGGTCAGCGTGTCGAGCCCCAAACTGACGCCGGTCATCGCGTTGCCAAGGATCATGCCGAGCATCGGAATCGCGTAGCGCGGGTCGAACCAGGGGTCGGGCCGGACCTGCGTGGTCAATGCGAAGATGGTCACGAGGAAGGAGGCCATCAGCATGCTGGTGGTGCCGAGCCCGTAGCCCCACCATCCGCTGAACCGGCGTTCCTGCCGCGCCAACGCCTCGCGTCCGGCGAACAGCAGCATCAGGATGGCCGCCACCAAGGTCCAGACCGGCGACGCCGATTCGAACAGCCAGCGCAGGATGAACCCGATCAGCGTCAACTGAACCGCCATGCGCAACCCGGCGAACAGCAAGCGGTATTCGAGACCGAGCCGAAAGGCGAGCGAAAGCGCCGCGTTGCTCAAGACCAGCGTCGCCGCCAGCGCCACCTCGCCATAGCCGAGCGCGATAAAGTCCGCCGCCATCAGACCCCCGTCACGCGGCCATTGTCGATTCGGAGCCGCGCCTGCGCCAGCCGGTCGGCCTGGGCCGCGTCATGCGTGACCATGAGAATTCCGACGCCACCCGCCAACTGCGCCCGCAGTTCGGTTTCCACCGCCACGGTCGCGTCCGGGTCCAAGCCCGAGGTCGGCTCATCGAGGAGCAAGACGTGTGGCGATTGGACCAGCGCGCGGGCCAGGGCGAGGCGTTGTCGCTCGCCGGTCGACAGCCGGGTGATCGGCCAGTCACCGCAACCCGTGGGCAGCAGGAAACGCTCGATCAGCGGCAGGGCCTCCCGCCACGCGCGGAAATGCGGTGCGACCGTCTCGTCCCACCAACCGGCTTCCGCCGGTACATAGGTGACCTTGGCGCGCCAGTCGGGCGCCGGCATCGAATTGCGGGAGACGCCGTCCAGCAGCACCTCGCCATCCGCCGGGTCCAGGTCGGCGATGGCGCGCAACAGGAGTGTCTTACCGGCGCCGGACGGGCCGGTCACCGCGATACACTGTCCGGAGGCGAGATCCACATCGGCCGGGCCCAGCGCCAGACGCGCCAGGCCACGGACCGTCAACACGGAGGCTGTCGGGTCGTCACGCCGCCTCCGGCACTTCGCGCACGAAATAAATCATGTCGAGTGGCGGCGGTGCGACCGGGGTCTGGCTCAGCATGTCGTGCACCTGGCCCCGATGATGCGTCTGATGATTGAAGTAATGCTGCAGGATGACGCCGTGCCGCGTTTCCTGCGGCTGGCCGGATGCATTGGCGTATGTCTTCATCTCGTCCAACGTCGCTTCGGTTTGTGCGTCGATATAATCGATGATCACCTGATCCTGCGCCTCGCGCGCGCCACGCAGATCATTGAACGCCGTATACAGTTCGGTGTCCAGCGGATCGGCGATCAGGTCGCCCACCCCGATGCGCGACAGCCAGATGCGGTCGACCAGCAACAGATGGTTCAGGGTGTGGTGGATCGAACCGAAGAAGGCCTGCCGCGGCGCGCGATACTCGGTCTCGTCCAATTGCGCGCAGGCATCGTACAGGCGCTTGTTGGTCCACTGGTTGTAGCGCGCGGCGCGCTGAAAATACGGCAGCAGCATATCCCGTCCTCCTCTGATACGGAGGGAATGCTACCGCGTGGCGGGCACGGATTAAATTGACGATGCCTCAGCATTCGTTGAATTATTTTCACATAATTCGTTCAACGCCCGCCGAACAAACGGTTCTTTTGCTTCATTCGTTGAAATTTGTTGGATAAACAGGGATCGATGACCGACACGCCGCCGCTGACCGCACTCCGCGCTTTCGAAACCGCCGCCCGGACGGGCAGCGTGCGCCGCGCCGCCGACGCCCTGCATGTCACGCCGTCGGCGATCAGCCATCAGATTCGCGCGCTGGAGGAGTCCCTCGGCGTGGCGCTGTTCCGCCGGGCGAACCGCCGGCTGATCCTGACCGAAGCGGGACAGGTATTGTTGCCGGGCCTGACCGAGGGCTTCGAGCGGCTCGGCGACGCGGTCGCCGCCTTGTCGGCCTTCCGGCGGCGCGGCGTCCTGACCGTCAGCATGCTGTCCACCTTCGCGGTCCGCTGGTTCATCCCGCGGCTCTCCCGGTTCCAGAAACTGCACACGGATATCGAAGTGCGCGTCTCGACGACCATGCGCACGGTCGATTTCGCCCGCGAGGGAATCGATGCGGCGATCCGCCACGGTCATGGCGATTGGCCGGACCTGCGCAGCGACCGGCTGATCGACGACGATATCGTGCCGGTCTGCGCGCCGGACCTTGCGGCGGGTGATCCGCCGCTCGACACGCCCAACGACCTGGAACGGCACACACTGCTGACGTCGGACGCCCGCACCGAAGATTGGGAGATCTGGCTCGCCGGTATCGGTCTCGCCGACCTGCAGCCGGCCCGGCGGATCGCCTTCGACGCCACGCATTTCGCGCTGGACGCGGCACTCGGCGGCGCGGGAGTCGCCATCGCCGCGCGCGAGCTGGTGGCGGACGACCTGCGGCGGGGCCGGCTGATCACGCCCTTCGAACAGGGGCACCGCCACACGGCGGGCTACTATCTCGTTTGCCCCACCGATCGCGCGGACGACCCGACGATGGCGACGCTGCGGCGCTGGTTGCTCGACGAAACCGACCGGCCCGCGACCTGACGGTCACACCCGCGCGAAACATTGCGGACAGCGCGGGAAAAATCTTGCATCCCCTGCTTGAAATGCGTACCACAGCGGTCCAGTTTAATACCGAACCATTTTAGTCCGATATTAAAGCGGCCTGCCAACCGCGGCAGGGCGCAAATCCGGGGAGTTCCTTCCGTTGATTAGATTGAGCCGGATGACCGATTACGGGGTGGTCGTCATGTCGCAGCTGCACCAGCAGGCAGACATGATGACGGCGCCGGAGCTTACGCAAGCGACCGGCCTGCCGGCGCCGACCGTCAGCAAGCTCCTGAAGCAGCTCGCCAGGGCCGGCCTGCTCGACTCGCATCGCGGGGTGAACGGCGGCTATACGCTGACCCGGGCGCTGGAAGACGTGACGGCGATGGAGATCATCGAAGCCCTCGACGGGCCGGTCGCCCTGACCGCCTGTGTGGAAGGCGCAGAGGACGCCTGCAACGTTGAATCGCTCTGCCCGATGAAGGGCGGATGGGACAAGGTGAATGCCGCCGTCCGCAAAGCGTTGCGCGAGGTCACGCTAGCCGATCTGTGTCCGACCCAGCATTACCCGGCACTTGAGACACCGTTACAAAAGAAGACCGCAACGCGGGGGAGAGTCTAAATGGCCGCGACAGCCAAGACGATCGAACAGGTCAAGTCCGTCGGCGACAAGTACAAGTACGGTTTCGTCACCGACATCGATCTCGACTACGCGCCGAAAGGCCTGAACGAAGACATCATCCGCTTCATCTCGGCCAAGAAGGAAGAGCCCGAGTGGCTGCTCGAATGGCGCCTGAAGGCCTATGCCCACTGGCTCGAAATGCCCGAACCCGAATGGGCCAAGGTCGACTTCCCGCCGATCGACTATCAGGACGCCTATTACTATGCCGCGCCGAAGTCGGACGAGGACAGGCCGAAGTCGCTCGACGAGGTCGATCCCAAACTGCTGGAAACCTACGAGAAGCTCGGCATTCCCCTACATGAACAAGAGGTGCTGGCCGGGGTCGCGGTGGACGCGGTGTTCGACAGCGTCTCGGTGGCCACCACCTATAAAGGTAAGCTGGAAGAGCAGGGCATCATCTTCTGCTCGATCTCCGAGGCGGTGAAGGATCACCCCGATCTGGTGAAGAAATATCTCGGCTCGGTCGTGCCCTATGGCGACAACAAGCATGCCTGCCTGAACTCCGCGGCCTTCACCGACGGCTCCTTCGTCTACATCCCGAAGGGCGTGCGCTGCCCGATGGAGTTGAGTACCTATTTCCGCATCAACGCCGAAAACACCGGCCAGTTCGAGCGCACCCTCATTATCGCCGACGAAGGCTCCTACGTGAGCTATCTGGAAGGCTGCACCGCGCCGATGCGCGACGAGAACCAGCTTCATGCGGCAGTCGTCGAGTTGATCACCTTGGACGACGCCGAAATCAAGTACTCGACGGTGCAGAACTGGTATCCGGGCGACGAGGACGGCAAGGGCGGGATCTACAACTTCGTGACCAAGCGCGGCGCCTGCCGCGGCCGCAACTCGAAAATTTCCTGGACCCAGGTGGAGACCGGCTCGGCGATCACCTGGAAATACCCGAGCTGCATCCTCGAGGGCGACAACTCGGTCGGCGAATTCTATTCGGTCGCCATCACCAATAATATGCAGCAGGCGGACACCGGCACGAAGATGATCCACCTCGGCAAGAACACCAGCTCGACGATCATCGCCAAGGGCATCGCCGCCGGGCGGTCCGACAGCACCTACCGCGGGCAGGTGAAAATCATGCCGAAGGCGGAAGGCGCCCGGAATTTCACGCAATGCGACAGCCTGCTGATCGGTGATCAATGCGGCGCGCATACGGTGCCCTATATCGAATCGCGCAACCCGTCGGCCCGGGTCGAACACGAGGCGACCACGTCGAAGATCAGCGACGACCAGATGTTCTATTGCCAGCAGCGCGGCCTGTCGGACGAAGAGGCGGTCGCCCTGATCGTCAACGGTTTCTGCCGCGAGGTCCTGCAGCAGCTGCCGATGGAATTCGCGGTCGAAGCCCAGAAACTGGTCGGCATCAGCCTTGAAGGCAGCGTCGGTTAGCCGAGATGAACAGGTTCAACCCTCGAAACGAAAACCGCGGGCACATCGGGTCCGGCAGTATGAAAGCACAGGAAATCTAAGATGCTCGAAATCCGCAACCTCCACGCCACGGTCGACGGCAAGGAAATCATCAAGGGGCTCGATCTGACGATCGGCGCCGGCGAGGTGCACGCCATCATGGGGCCGAACGGCACCGGCAAGAGCACCCTGTCCTATGTCCTGACCGGGCGCGAGGGCTACGAGGTCACCGAGGGCGAAATCCTCTATCAGGGCGAAAATCTGCTCGATTTGGAAATCGACGAGCGCGCCTGCCGCGGCATCTTCCTGGCCTTCCAGTACCCGGTGGAAATCCCCGGCGTCGCCGGCACGACATTCCTGAAGACGGCGCTCAACGCGGTGCGCAAATTCCGCGGCGAAGACGACCTGGACGCCATGCAGTTCCTGAAGCACGTGCGCGAGAAGGCCAAGGCGCTCAAAATCAGCGATGATATGCTGCGCCGCCCGCTCAATGTCGGATTTTCCGGCGGCGAGAAGAAGCGCAACGAGGCGCTGCAGATGGCCGTGCTCGAACCCACGCTCGCCATCCTCGACGAAACCGATTCCGGCCTCGACATCGACGCCTTGAAGGTGGTCGCCGACAGCGTCAATGCGATGCGCGATCCGGCACGCAGCATGTTGATCATCACGCATTACCAGCGGCTGCTGAACTATATCGAGCCCGACCACGTGCATGTGCTGGTCAACGGACGGATCGCCAAGTCCGGCGGCAAGGAACTGGCCGAGCGGCTGGAGGCGAACGGCTATGCCGAATTCCTCGACGCCGAGGCGGCCTGAGGACGGCGGAGCGCTACCGATGGCAGCACGTAAAGAGACACCCCTCGCCTTCGCCGACGCCTTTGCGGCGCTGGAATCCAATCTGCCGGGCAAGTCCGTGCCCTGGCTGAGCCGGCTGCGGGCGGAAAGCTGGGACCGCTATGCGGCGCTCGGCCTGCCGACCGTCCGGGACGAATCGTGGAAGTTCACCAACCTGAACGCCTTGCGGCGCGCCGGGGTCGTGCCGGTTCCGGACGGCGTTCCGGCGCTCGACACCGTGCCCCTGGGTGCTGCGCTGTCGATCGACGCACATCTGGCGGTACTCGTGAACGGCGTGTTCCGCGCCGATCTCTCCACCCTGCCCGGCGAAGAGACGGGGCTATCGGTGACGAGTTTCGCGGCGGCCGTCGAACAAGACCCGGGCGCGCTGGAAGGATCGCTCGGCAAACTCGCCGACGGCGACGCCTTGCCGATGGCCGCACTGAACACGGCGCTGGCCGCCGACGGGTTGGTGATTCGTCTGAAAAAGAGCGCGGAGATCGAGAAGCCGCTGCATATCCTGTCGATCGGCATCGCCGGCGAGACGCCCGTGATGTTCCAGCCGCGCGTTCTGGTGATCGCGGAAGAAAACAGCAGCGCCTGCATCCTGGAAAGCCATGTGGGCGCCGGCGACGGCGTCTATTTCAGCAACACGGTGGCCGAACTGGACATCGCGCCGCGCGCGCGGGTGCGGCACTACAAGCTGCAAAACGAGCATCCCGCGGCTTTCCATATCGCCGCCGCCGCGGTATCGCTGGCCGACGGTGCCGCGTATGAGAGTTTCGTGCTGCAGGTCGGGGGCCGCATCGCCCGCAACGAGATCCAGATTCACATCGGCGGCGAGCGCGCCGAATGCACCATGAACGGCGCCTATCTGTTGCGCGGCAAGCAACACGCGGACAGCACGACCTTCGTCGATCACGCGGTGCCGAACAGTAATTCGCGCGAATTCTACAAGGGCGTCATCGACGACGCGGCGCGCGGCGTCTTTCAGGGCAAGATCCTGGTGCGCAAGGATGCGCAGAAAACCGACGGCCAGCAACTGAACAAGGCGCTGCTGCTGTCGCGCAGCGCGGAGATCGACAGCAAGCCGGAACTCGAAATCTACGCCGACGATGTCATCTGCAGCCACGGGGCGACCGCCGGCGAGCTGGATACCGAAGCGTTGTTCTACCTGCGCAGCCGCGGCATCGACGAAGCGTCCGCGCGCGGCCTGCTGATCGAAGCCTTCGTCGGCGAGGCGGTCGAGCAGATCGACCATACGGCATCGAAGGAAGCCTTCCAAAAGGTCGTGGACGGCTGGCTGCACGAGGGCGCGTTGACACGCGCAAAGGACGGGGAAAGCGCATGAGCACGACCGCTGCGGCGAAAACGGACGGAACCGGCCTGACGCCGGAATTGGATATCAAGAAGATCCGGGCGGACTTCCCGGCGATGTCCGTGGAGGTCCACGGCAAGCCACTGGTATTTCTCGACAGCGGCGCGTCGGCACAGAAACCGCGCCAAGTCATCGACACCATGCGCCGCGTCTATGAAAGCGAATACGCGAATGTCCATCGCGGCGCCTATTACCTCAGCGAACGGGCGACCGCGCTGTATGAAGGCGCCCGCGATACATTGCGCGACTTCCTGAATGCGCGAGACCGCAAGGAAATCATCTTTACCCGCAACGCGACCGAGGCGATCAACCTGATCGCCTATGCGTGGGGCCGCAAGACGCTGAAGCCCGGCGACGAGATCGTCATTTCCGAGATGGAGCATCACTCCAACATCGTGCCGTGGCAGATGCTGCGGGACGAAAAGGATTTGGTCCTCAAAATCGCCCCGGTCAGCGACGACGGCGAGTTCCTGATGGACGCCTTCCGGGAATTGTTGACCGACCGCACCAAACTGGTCGCGATCACGCATACCTCCAACGTGCTGGGCACGATCACCCCCGCCAAGGAGATCGCCCGGCTGGCTCATGACGCGGGCGCCAAGGTGCTGTTCGACGGCGCGCAGGCGGCGGTCCACATGCCGGTCGACGTGCAGGATATCGACTGCGATTTCTATGCGATCACCGGCCACAAACTGTATGGCCCCTCGGGCATCGGCGTGCTCTACGGCAAGCAGGAACTGCTCGACGCCATGCCGCCGTTCATGGGCGGCGGCGACATGATCAGTTCGGTGTCCTTCGAGAAATCGACCTGGGCGCCGCTTCCGGCAAAGTTCGAGGCGGGCACGCCCGCGATCGTCCAGGCGATCGGTTTGGCCGCCGCGGTGGACTACGTCACCGAAATCGGACTTGAGGCCATCGCCGCGCACGAGCATGACCTGCTGAATTACACGACGCAGAAACTGGCCTCGATCGACGATCTGCGGCTGATCGGCACCGCGCCGAACAAGGCGGCGGTGGTGTCCTTCGAGCTGGGCAAGATCCACGCGCATGACGTCAGCACGATCATCGACCGCGCCGGGGTCGCCATCCGGGCCGGGCATCACTGCGCCGAACCGTTGATGGACCGGATGGGCGTCCCCGCCACGGCGCGCGCGTCCTTCGGCCTTTACAATACGCGGGAAGACGCCGACATCTTGGTCGAGGCGCTCGAAACCGTGCAGGAGATATTCGGCTGATGCTCGACGAGTTACGCGAACTGTATCAAGAGGTCATCCTCGACCACGGCAAGCAGCCGCGGAACTTCCGCCGGCCGGACAGCCCGACCAATGAGGCGGCGGGCCGCAATCCGCTGTGCGGCGACCAGCTCGTGATCTATCTCAGCCTGAGCGACGACGGCAAAATCGAAGACGCCGCCTTCGTCGGCAAGGGCTGCGCGATCTCGATGGCGTCGGCGTCGATGATGACCGAGATCGTCAAGGGCAAGACCGTCGCGGACGCCAAGAAGCTGTTCGAGAATTTCCATCACATGTGCACCGACGACGACGCCGACGGCTTCGGCGGCGATGACGACGAGGATGTGGAGCGCCTCCAGGTCCTGTCCGGCGTACGGCAGTTTCCGGTGCGCGTGAAATGCGCGACCCTGCCCTGGCACACCCTCGCCGCCGCGATCGACGGGGTCGAGGAAATCAGCACGGAGGCGGATTAGTGAGCACCGATAGCCCGAACGGGAAAGACGGCCTGAGTCTTCAGGATTTCATGCCGGCGGGCGCCAGGGATACGGTCGCCCATGCCGGAAAACCGCTCGATCCGGGCACCCCGGTAGCGGACAAGGACGCCGTGATCGAGGCGATGAAAACGGTTCACGACCCCGAAATTCCAGTAAATATTTACGATCTTGGTCTTATATATGCGCTGGACATCGCCGAGGATGGTTCGGCTCAGGTTAAGATGACCCTGACCGCCCCGGCCTGCCCGGTGGCCGGCCAGATGCCGATCGACGTGGCCAACGCGGTCGCCGGCGTCGACGGGATCGGCGAAGTGACGGTAGAACTGGTCTGGGAGCCGGCCTGGACCAAGGACAGGATGTCGGAAGAGGCGCGACTCGCCCTCGACATGTGGTAAAAACTCCCTATATACAAAGGGTAAGCAGTAGAGATAGAGCCATGCCAGCACCGATGATGACCTTGACGGACGCGGCCGCGGACCGCGTAAAACACCTGATGTCCCAGACCGACAAACCCCTCGTCGGGCTGCGGGTCGGCGTGAAGGCGCAGGGCTGTTCCGGCATGAGCTATTTCGTGGAATACGCCGAGGAACAGAAGAAATTCGAAGAAGTCGTCGAGGACAAGGGTGTCACCATCTTGATCGACCCGGCGGCCACCATGTTCCTGATCGGATCGGAAATGGATTATCAGGAAGACAAGCTGCAGTCCGGCTTTGTGTTCAATAATCCGAACGAGAAGGGCCGCTGCGGCTGCGGCGAATCCTTCCACATTTAACCGCCGTCGGCCATGCTGGCCTCCCCCATTGAGAAACCGAAACTGTGGCTATCCTGGAGCAGCGGCAAGGATAGCGCCTGGGCGCTGCACACACTGCGCCAACAGGGCGGTTATGAGATCGCCGGGCTGCTGACCACGATCAACGAGACCGCGTCGCGGGTCGCCATGCATGCGGTGCGCGAGACGCTGCTGGAACGGCAGGCCGAGGCCGCGGGCCTGCCGCTGATCAAAGTGCCGATCCCCCATCCCTGCCCGAACGAGGCCTACGAAGACGCGATGCGCCGCGCGATGGATCATGCCAAACGCGAGGGGGTCACGGCCATGGCCTTCGGCGACCTGTTCCTCGAGGACGTGCGGCAATACCGCATCGACAAGCTGGCGCCGACCGGCATCGATCCGGTGTTCCCGATCTGGGGATTGGAGACCGCCGCGCTGGCGCAAAAGATGGTGGCGAGCGGACTGCGCGCGCATGTCACCTGCATCGACCCGAACCAACTCGACCCCGCCTTCGCCGGACGCACCTTTGACGCCGACTTCATCACCGACCTGCCCGATGATGTCGACCCCTGCGGCGAGAACGGCGAATTCCACACATTCGCCTACAAGGGCCCGATGTTCGACACGCCGGTCGCCATAATCCCCGGCGAGGTGGTCGAACGCGACGGCTTCGTCTTCGCGGATCTGCTGCCGGGCTGACCGCACCACTCAGAACCCATCATTCCGGATCGCAAGGCTCGCGCACCGAAATTCAAAGATTTTCGGGCTCACCTAGCGTCCGGAATGACAAGAAACATCGGTTCAATCGATCCGGTATTTCTTCACCATGTCCCAGTCGAGTTGGATGTCGAAGCCGGGGCCGGTCGGCACGGCGATCTCGCCATCCTTCACCGGCGGGCGGTTGGCGAACAGGCCGTCCCAGATCGGGTCGCGGTCGGGATCGGCGAAGCATTCCACATAGGTGCCGTGCGGCACGCCCGACAGCATGTGCAGCGCGATCTGGCCCTCCTCGTGATGCGCCATCATGACGGAATGGACCGCGCACATCCCGGCGACCCGCCGCCATTCGGTCGGACCGCCCGATTCCGACGCGTCGAGATTGCAGAAGTCGATGGCCTCCGCCTCGATCATCCGGCGGACGCCGTGGCCGGTGATCTCGCTCTGTCCCGCGGTCACCGGGATCGACGCCGCGCGCCGCACGGCGGCGTTGCCCGCCGCGTCGTCATACCAATGCACCGGTTCCTCGAACCACAGGATGTCGAGCGGCTCGATCATCCGGGCGAACCGCACCGCGTCGTCGATATCCCAGCCGCGATTGGCGTCGACGGCGAGCAGGAAATCCGGGCCCGCCCCGTCGCGCGCCGCCGCGACCCGTTCGAAATCCTTCTCGGGCGTCCGGCCGCCGACCTTGAACTTGCAGCCCGCCATGCCGCGCGCCTTCAACATCTCCATCTCGCGGCGGTAGTCGTCGAGCGTGACATCGTCCTCGTAATACCCGCCGATGGAAATGATCGGCATCCGGTCGCGGCAGCCGCCGAACAGGGTCGACACGCTGACCCCTTGCGCCTTCCCGGCGATATCCCATAGCGCGGTGTCGATGCAGGCGATCGCCTCCATCGCCACCTTGCGGTCGCGGACGGTATGCGCGATGGGAAACATCTTGGCCCAAAGCCGTTCGATCGCCGCCGCATCCTCGCCCAACACCAGCGGGGCCAGCTCGTCCCGGATGATCTTGCAGATTTCCGGCCCGTGGTTGCGGTTGTCGCCGTTGTAGACCTCGCTCACCGCGCCGTCGTCGGTGTACAGCTTGGTGATCACCGTGCAGCGCGACGGCACGGAATACTTGCTGCCGCCGAAGACCCGTTTCAGCGGAATTCGAACCGGAATCGTTTCGATTTTTTCAATACGCATGATTTCCTGCCGCGGCGGAGCCTTCGCACGCCGATTACGGTTAACTGTTCCTTAATCCAGAAATTATACGCAAGGTGCGTATCCAACGGGAAACGCCGCGATGACGATGCCAAAACTGCAGAAATTTCCACGCCTTTTCAGGGTCATGACGATTGTCGTCGCCGTGGCCGCGCCGTCTTGGGCGCATGCACAGGCGCAGCCGGAAATCCATACCGGCTTCCAGAAGAAGGAAGCGGTCCGCGCCAAATCCTTCATGATCTCGGCAGCCAATCCCCATGCCAGCCGCGCCGGTTACGCGATCCTGGAGCGTGGCGGGTCCGCGGCGGACGCGGCGATCGCGGCGGCCTTGATGCTGACCCTGGTCGAACCGCAGGCGTCGGGCATCGGCGGCGGCGGCTACATGCTGCACTGGTCGCAGACCAAGAAGGCGCTCGACGCCTACGACGCGGCGGTGCTCGCCCCCGGGGCGGTGAAGCCCGATCATTTTCTGGACAGCGACGGCGACCCGGTGAAGCGCCGCACGGCCGGCTTCGGCGGACGCACGGTCGGGGTGCCGGGCCAACTCCGCCTGTTCGCGGAGATCCATGCGAAACACGGCAAGCTGCCGTGGAAGGAGTTGTTCCAACCGACGATCGATCTGGCCGAGAAAGGCTTCGCGGCCTCGCCCCGCCTGCACAAGCAGACGCATGGCAAGCGCAAGAAGTTCACCGACCCGACCGCGACATCCTATTTCCTGGATGCGGACGGCGAGGCGTGGCCCGTCGGCCACATGCTGGTCAACAAGCCCTTGGCCGACACCCTGCGCCAGGTCGCCGAGCGCGGCGTCGACGCCTTCTACACCGGCCCGATCGCACAGGACATCGCGAACGCAGTGACCAACGCCAGCGAATACCCATCCCCGATGACGGCGGAGGAGATCGCAGCCTACCGGATCAAGCGGCATGCGCCGGTCTGCACCACCTACCGGCAGCACCGGGTCTGCGGAGTCGGTCCGTCGACCACCGGCGGCCTGACCGTCGCGATGACGCTGCGCCTGCTGGAACCGTTCGACATGGCCGGACTCGGCGCGACCTCGCCGGAGGCGGTTCACCTCTTCCTGGAAGCGTCCAAGCTCGCTTATGCGGACCGGTCGCAGTATATCGGCGACCCGGATTTCGTCCCGGTCCCGGTCGCCGGGCTGCTGGACCGGGCCTATCTGGCCGAGCGCGCGAAGAAAATCGACCCGACCGAGTCGATGGGACGGCCGCAGCCGGGGCTGCCGCCGATGCGGAAAGCCTGGAACCATGGCGCCGACGACACGCCGGAATCGCCGTCGACCACGCATCTCACCGCCATCGACAAGGACGGCAACGCGGTGTCCTTCACCACCACGATCGGGCGCGGCTTCGGCGCCGGCATCATGACCCGCGGCTTCCTGCTGAACGATCAGTTGTTGGCGTTTTCCTTCCGGCCCACCAAGAACGGCGATCCGGTCGCCAACGCCCCGGCGGGCGGGAAACGGCCGCGCTCGTCGATGTCGCCGACCATCGTCTTCCGGCCGGACGGCCGGGTACGGCTGGTCGTCGGCTCCCCCGGCGGCACGCGCATCATCGGCTATGTGGCGAAGACCATCGTCGCCGTCCTCGACTGGCGGATGGACATCCAGTCTGCGATCGCGCTGCCGCATTTCGCCGCCCGCACCCGCCGCGCCGAACTGGAAAAGGACACCCTGGCGTCCCGCTTCCTCGACGCCCTGGAGGACAAGGACCATTCGGTGAAGATCCGCCACCTGACCAGCGGGCTGCACGGCATCGAGATCCTGCCCGACGGCACCCTCGTCGGCGGCGCCGACCCGCGCCGCGAGGGCATCGCGCTGGGCAATTAGAACGGAACCTAAGCCGTTATCAACGGATCATCCGAGAATTCTCATCATCCGACTGCTAATCTACAGTTTCCTCAATGCGGCCGTATCTTCTCGAGGTCAAAACATGAGAGCGCGCATAGCAGCATGTGTCTTGGCGATTATCGTTTTGCTTGGGCCAATAGGTGCGGCGGCGTCGGATCGTCCTGTATTGCCCGACGGATTCGTCTATTTGGATGAGGTCATTCCAGGCATCGTCGTCGATTTGGAGTTCTACGGCAGCGACAACTTCGTCGGCGAACCGATAGACGGCTATGGACACCCCTATGCGGTCCTATCCAAGCCCGCTGCGAGGGCGCTCGCCAAGGTGCAGACGGTCCTGTTGGGGATGGGGCTTGGCCTGAAGGTTTTCGATGCCTATCGGCCTCAGCGGGCGGTTGATCATTTTGTCCGATGGGCCGAAGAGCCGGATGATCCGGAGGTCAAGGCCAAATACTACCCCAACGTTGCGAAAGAGGACTTATTCAAGGGCTATATCGCGCGCAAATCCGGCCACTCCCGCGGAAGTACCATCGACCTTACAATCGTCTACTGGGAGACCGCCAGTGTGGTGCGCGAACTGGACATGGGGACTGCTTTCTTCGATGAAGCATCATGGCCGTCGAGCAGGGCGGTCACGGCACAACAACGGGCCAACCGGGCGCTTCTACGGTCGGTGATGATTCTGCATGGCTTTCGTCCCTATTTCCGGGAATGGTGGCATTTCACGCTCAAGAACGAACCCTTTCCGGACACGTATTTCGATTTTCCCCTTTGAGAATGACACCGCCCGTCAAACTGGCGGCGGCAGATTCGATCTGATGCAGCGCAGTCGACCGTACAACATGTGTCCGCAATGCGTCGAAACCGGAAATCCAGTTTGATCGCTAAATAACCTCGGCCTTGCGCAAGGCCGCGATCCCGGCATCGTCGTAGCCGAGTGATTTCAGCACCTCTTCATTGTATTCGCCGTAGTCGGGCGACGGCATCCGGGCGCTCTTTTCATGGCCCTGGATGTTGATCGCGTTGCCGTTGATCTGAACCTCGCCCTTCTCGGGATGTCGGGTCGGCCAGGTGACGCCGAGATGTTTGACCTGGTCGTCCTCGAGCATCTTGTCGATGGAATACTGCGGTCCGCAGGGCACGCCGATCTCGTTCAGCTTTTCCACCAGTTCGGCGGTCGTGAAGCGCTGCGTCACCTCGGAGACGGCGTCATTGACCTTGTCGCGGTTGGTATAGCGGAGGTTGTTGTCGGCGAACTCGGGCACTTGCAACAACTCCTCGCAGTCGAGCGCCTTGCAGAGGCGCGCGAAGGTATGGTCACCGCCCGCCGCCAGATTGACGTGGCCGTCCTTGGTCGGGAACAGGCTGGTGGGCACGTTGATGGGATGGTCGTTGCCGACCGGCCCCGGCAAATCCTCCTCCATGGTCCAGCGGGCGACCTGATAGTCGAGCATGCCGATCATCGCTTCCAGCAACGACGTGTGGACCCAGCGGCCCTTGCCGGTGCGGTGGCGTTCATGCAGCGCGCTCAGCACGCCGATGGCGAGATACATGCCCGCCGTCAGGTCGCAGATCGGGATCCCGACCCGCAGCGGCCCGCGCCCCGGCTCGCCGGTGATCGACATCAAGCCGCCCATGCCCTGGGCGATCTGGTCGACGCCGGGCCGCGGCGCATACGGCCCGGTCTGGCCGAAGCCGGAAATGCTGCCGTAAATGATCCGGGGATTCACCTTGCTGCAGTCGTCGTAATTGATGCCGAGGCGGTTCTTCACGTCGGCGCGGAAATTCTCCACGATGATGTCCGCCTTCGCGACCATCTTCATGAAGATTTCGTGGCCTTCCTCTTTCTTGAGGTTCAGGGTCACGCTCCGCTTGTTGCGGTGAAGATTGAAGAAATCCGGCTGCAGACGCTGATAGTTCTGCCCCTTGATGCGGGGATCGGCCTTGGACGTGGCCTCGACCTTGATAACATGCGCGCCCCAATCCGCGAGCATGCGCACGCAGGTCGGCCCGGCGCGGGCGCGGGTCAGGTCCAGGACCACGAGGTCCGACATCGGCAGATCGTTTCCCGCCGCCGCTGCTTCCAAGGGATGTGCCATGGGTATCCTCCCAACTCTATCGATTTGATTTTTGGTTTGCGCGTGCAGCGCTGCCGCGAAAGCATCCGGCGGCCAGCCGAACGCCGCCTCATGCCGTCGTATTAAATCAGAATGGAGCGGGCGAAGGGAATCGAACCCTCGTCGTAAGCTTGGGAAGCTTCTGCTCTGCCATTGAGCTACGCCCGCCCGCTGTGCCGACCCTACGAATTCGCTCGGCCGAGTTCAAGCGCCATGGCCGCACGGGGATCGCATGAAGTCCCGCGATTTCCGCCGGTCCCGCACGGACGTTAGAATGCCCAATCATCTGGTAACCGGCACCCGGCGCGGAGGCATCGCCCCATGAAACCCAAGAACGTTCTTTTCATCATGTCCGATCAACATCAGGGCAAGGCGTCGGGCTGTTACGGGCATGACTTCGCGGTGACGCCGAATATCGACCGGCTGGCGGCGCGTGGCACGCGCTTCACCACGGCCTATACCAACTCGGCGATCTGCGTGCCGGCGCGGGCGGTGATCGCGACCGGGCGGCATATCTTCGAGTCGGAATACTGGTGCAACGCGCATCCCTATGACGGGCGGATCAAGAGCTGGCATCACCTGCTGGCGGAGAACGGATCGTCGGCGACCTCGATCGGCAAGCTGCATTTCCGCAACGAGACCGATCCGACCGGCTTCGCCGAGCAGGTCATTCCGATGCATGTGGTCGAGGGCAAGGGCGACCTGCGCAGCTGCATCAAACGGCCGATGTCGCCGCCGATGGAAAGCAGCGTGTCGATGACCAATATCGGCCCCGGCGAAAGCCCGTATACGAAATACGACCATGACATCGCGGACCGCACTTGCGACTGGCTGCGCGCCAAGGCCGGGGACGCGCGTGACGAGCCGTTCTTCCTGTTCACCTCCTTCGTCTGCCCGCACCCGCCCTATATCGCGCCGCGGGAATTCTACGACCTCTACCCCAACGACATCATCCCGACGCCGAAGCTGTCCGAGCCGGACGCGGTGACTCATCCCTGGATCCAGAAGATGGAGCGCAACCGCAACTACAACGATTTCCTCACCGAGGAGTCGCGGCGGGTGCTGTTGTCGAGCTATTACGGCTGCGTCAGCTATCTCGACCACAATATCGGCCGGGTGCTGGATTGCCTGGAGGCGTGCGGCCTGCGCGACGACACGCTGGTGGTGTACACCTCGGATCATGGCGACAACCTCGGCACGCGCCGGCTGTTCGGCAAATCGAACATGTATGAGGAAGCGTCCTTCATCCCGATGATCGTCGCCGGACCGAGTATTCCGGAAGGCAAGGTCTCGACCACGCCGGTCACGCTGCTCGACGTGGCGCCGACGATCCTGGACGCCGCCGGTCTGTCCGGCCTGCCGGAGGCGCGCGACCTGCCGGGCCGCTCGATGATCGAGATGGCGCAGGCGGAGGACGATCCGGACCGGGTCGCGTTCTGCGAATATTACGCCGCCGCCGCCGACCGCGCCGCCTTCATGATCCGCAAGGGAAAATACAAATACATCCACTATGTCGGTTACGAACCGGAGCTGTTCGACCTGGAGAAAGACCCGGAGGAACTGAACAGCCTCGCCGCCGACCCGGCCTACAAGGCCATCGTCGACGACTATCACGCGATCCTGTGCGGCATCGTCGACCCCGAGGCGGTGGACGAAGCGGCGTATGCGGCACAGACCGCGCTCGTGGATGCCAACGGCGGCCGAGAGGCCCTAATCGCGCGCGGCAAATACGAAGGCACGCCTGCCCCCGGCGAGCCGCCCGTCTTTACGACTTAGGTCTCCACCGCCTAGCGCTGTGCACTACCGGGCCGCGCCCCAATACTCGTAGGACAAGGTCTTGGGTCCGGGAATGTAGCCCTGATCGATGCGATCCAGCGTCCAGCCGGCCCGGTCGATATAGTCCAGGATCGGCCGCCCCGCGTGGCACCCGCCCGCGATGCGTTTCCACACCGGGTCGATGCGTTTTTGCCACTTCCGCACATTTGCGTCGGGCGATTCGCCATGTTCCGCGAACAGCAGCCGCCCGCCGGGCTTGAGGATGCGGCGCATCTCAGTCAGCGCCTTGACCGGATCGGGAATCGTGCACAGGGAGTAGGTGACCACCACGGTATCCGCCGATTTGCTGTCGAGCGGAATCTCCTCGCCCGACGCGCCGATGCGGTCGACGCGGAACGGCACGGCATCGCGCCGGTCGGCCGCGCGTTTCCAGATATGACCGTCCGGATCGACGCCGATGACCTTGGAGACCCGCGCGGGGCAGTAGATCGGCAGGTTCAAGCCGGACCCGATTCCGACCTCCACCACGACGCCCTCGGCGGCGGGGACGACTTTGCGCCGCTGTTTTTCCGTATCGGCAATACCGCAGACGGTATCGATGAACCGCGGCAACATGAAACGACTGTAGAAACCCATTCTTGAAAACCCATTGGTATCGCAGACCCGTCAGCCCGCGGCATGGGTTTAGCCGGCGTGTGTTTCCGCCCGGCCTCGCAAAGAGGGAAGAATTGTTTCTATTGTTTCCGCATCAGGGCGAAACGGTGGCCTCGGGGCACGCTACGCCGGTACGGCCAGTTCGTCCGGCAGATGGAACCCAGTGCGTTTGTGGAAGCGCGGCTCCACATGCGGGAAATGGTTGCGCCGGTGCATGACCGACGTGTTGTCCCACATCAGGATATCGCCCGGCGACCAACTGTGGCAGTAGACGTTTTCCGGCCGCGTCGCGTGGGCGGTCAACTCGGCGAGCAGCGCATCGGACTCCGCTTCCGGCAGGTCGCCGATCGCGACCATGTGATTCGGGCTGAGATACAGCGCCTTGCGGTCGAGGTACGGATGCGTCCGCACCATCGGGTGGGTGACGTCGGGAATTTCCTCCAATTGGTCCGCCGACAGGCTATGCCGCCGCACATGCCCCTTCTTCACCGGCGAATAGACCGCGTTCAACCGGTCGACCCGCGCCCGCAGATCGTTCGGCAGGGTCTCATAGGCGGTGACAAGGTCGGCGAAACAAGTCTCGCCGCCTTCCTTCGGGATGGTGATGCCATACAGGATCGTGCCGAAAACCGGTTTCGGCGTGTAGCTTTGGTCCGTGTGCCACTCGAGCACGCCCTTCACCGGCGCCTCGGTACCGCGGTTCATCGCATACATGACTTCCGGGTGGTCGGGCGATACGAGCTGTGACTGCACATGCACGAAGAGCCGCCCGAACCGCCGCGTGAAGGCGAGCAGCGCTTCGTCGTCCAGATCCTGCTTCGGGAACACCGCCACCTTGTACTGCATCCACAGGTCGCGCAGCGCCGAGAAGGCGTCTTCGCTCAACGGCCGCGAAAGATCGACCTCGTCGATCCGCACCGCGAAATCCGACCGTAGTACCGTTTTCTGCATGGCTTTCCTCCTCCGCCTCAATATCGCACAGGTCCGCGATTCGCATCGAAATCCCGATCTGCCGGCGAATGCTCCATGCTACGCTTCGCCCGCGAATTCGCCAAACCGGCGCGATGCCGCGCACGCATCGCCCCAGCCGAACCGAAAGGAGCATGACCCATGGCGTCCACCCCAATGCGCACAGGCGGCTGTCTCTGCGGCAGCGTAAAGTTCGAAGTCCCCGTGCCGGCAGCCAGGTTCAACCTCTGCCATTGCGCCATGTGCCGGAAATGGTGCAGCGGTCCCTTCATGGGCGTGCATTGCGACGGCCCGGCGGTCTTTTCCGACGACGCGTCGATGACGTGGTTTCGAAGTTCCGAGTGGGCCGAGCGCGGATTTTGCGGTCGCTGCGGCACCAACCTGTTCTGGCGTCTGGCGGACCCGTCGACGCCGATTTACGTCGTGTCCATCGAATCCCTGGACGAACACGACGACATCGAGTTGGAGCGGCATATCTACATCGATCACAAGCCCGAACGTTACGAGTTCAAGGACGACAAGCCCCGCATCACCGAGGCGGACCTGTTGAAAGAACTTGGAATGACGCCGCCCGACTAGCCGCCCCGATTGTTTGCTAGGCGACCTGCTCGGCGGTCGGCGCCGGTCCCGCCAACGTGGTGCGGCGCATGTCGCGTGCTTCGTCCGGCGGGAACGGGCGGGCGCGGTGCATGGTGCGCTGGTTGTCCCACATCACGAGATCGCCGAGCGCCCATTTGTGCGAATAGACGAACTCCCGCTGGGTCGCGAATTCCGTGAGGTCGCGCAGGAAGAAGCGCGCCTCCGGCACCGGCCAGCCCACGATTTCACCGGCATGCGATGACAGATACAGCGACTTGCGCCCGGTCGACGGATGCGTGCGAATCAGCGACTGGCGCACCGGCTTAAACCGCTCGCGCTCCTCGTCGGTGAAATCCGTAAAGCCGAGCTGCTGGCGCGAGAAGATCTGCGAATGCTCGCAGATCAGACCCTCGCATTGTTCCTTGCGATCCTCGTCCAGCGCCTCATAGGCGGACCGCATGTCGGCGAATTCCGTATTGCCGCCTTTCGAGACGACGCTCAGCGCATACAGGATCGAGTATTTGGCCGGCACCGCTTTGAACGAACTATCGGAATGCCAGAGCCGGTTGCCGATGGCGAACAAACGGCGGCGGTCGTTCACCGCGAACGGCTTGTCGTTCTTGTCCAGATTCGAGACGTCGGCGAAGTTTGGCGGCAATCGGCGATCGGTCTCGGCGCGCAGGCTCGTGCCGAGCGATTGTTCGATGGGTCCGAGGCTCCTGGTGAACGCGAGCTGTTGTTTCGCTTTCAGTTGCTGACCATGGAAAACCAACACGCCGAATTCATCCATGCCGGCGTGGATCGCCTCGGCATCCGCGGGCGAAAGAGGATGGGCCAAGTCGATGCCGTCCACTTCCCCGGCGAAACACGGACCGATCTGTCGAATGGTGATGGGCATGCTGCGGTGCCTCCAATAGTGATGCTTGTATTTTAGGACAACGGCGCGGAAACGCTCAAATTCACCCCGCAGGGGAGGCTTGCCGATTGCCGATTGCCACCGGCACAGTAGACTGGACCCCTTCAACCGCCGCGCGCTCGCCCCGCCCGGCTCGCACGAAGGAGAACCCGTATGACGAACCTGATCGAGCTTCGCATCCACGACCGCACTCCCTTCGCAGACGGCCATGAATTCGGCGAGACCGGTGCCTATGAACGTCTTCGCGGCACCGCGCATTTCGCCGTCGATCCCGCGGCGCCCGCGCAAGCGGATGTCTTCGACATCGACAAGGCGGCCGACAACGGCAAGGGGCTGGTCGAATTCACGGCGGATTTCTTCATCCTTCAGCCGGCCGACCCGTCGCGCGGCAACAACCGGCTGTTCTACGACTTCGGCAACCGGGGTAACATGCGGTCGCTGCAGTTCTTCAACGACGCACCGGGCAGCAACGACCCGCGAACGCTGGCGCATGCCGGCAACGGCTTTCTGTTCCGGAAGGGTTACACGGTGGTGTGGAGCGCATGGCAGGGCGACCTTGTGCCGGGCAACGACCGCGTCCTGATGCGGCTGCCGGTCGCGCGCGACAACGGCAAACCGCTGACCGGCACAATTCAACAGGAATATTCCGTCTCCGCGCGGGGCACGTCGTATCTACCGCTCTCCGGCCGCGTATCGACGCGAAACCATCCGACGATCTCGCTCGATACCCGCGAGGCGCGCCTGACCAAGCGGCGCTATCCCTACAGCGACCGCATCGAGATCGCGCCCGGAGACTGGGCCTTCGCCCGCGTCGAGGGTGGCGAAGGGCAGGACGATCAGGGCGCCGAGATCGGCATCCATCCCTCCGATCAACATTTCCATGTGAAGGGCGGATTCGAACCGGGTTGGATCTACGAGCTGACCTATACGGGACGCGATCCCCTGGTGCTGGGCCTGGGGCATGTGGCGGTGCGCGATCTGGTCAGCTACCTGCGCCACGGCGAAAAGGACGCCGCGGGCAACGCCAACCCGACCCGTTCGATCGAGAAGGCCTATTGCTGGGGCCGTTCGCAGACCGGACGCTGCATCCGCGATTTTATCTATCGCGGCTTCAATGCGGACAAGGACGGCCAGAAGGTTTTCGACGGCGCGTTGCCGCATGTCGCGGGGGCCGGGATGATGCGGATGCATCAACGCTTCGCCAACCTGATTACCGGATCCGGCGGCGTCTATGTGGACAACTTCATCTACGGCGACCAATTCCCATTTTCATATGCCGAGACGACCGATCATTTCACCGGCAAGACCGACGCCATCCTGACGCGGCCCGACACGGACCCGCTGGTCTTTCACACGCAAACATCGACCGAGTATTGGCAGCGCCGGGGATCGCTCGTCCACACCGATACCCAGGGCGACGACCTGCCGCAGCCGGAAACCGTTCGGGTGTATCTTTGGGCCAGCTCGCAGCATTTCGCGAGCCCGCTGGTCGATACGCCGAAGAAACCGGCGACCGGCACGAACTTGGTCAATACCGTCCACACCTCGCCCTTCTTCCGGGCGATGCTGGTCGCCATGGACCGCTGGGCGACCGACGGCACGCCGCCGCCCGACTCCCGCATACCATCCCGCGAAGACGGAACGCTGGTGCCGTTCGAGCATTACGCCGAGACTTTCCCGCGCATTCCCGGACAGGGACTGCCGCATGGGCCGTTGAGTCTTCCGTTGCTGGATTTCGGACCCGATGCGGACACCGGATTGATCACGAAATTTCCGGCGGAGATAAAGGATGGGGAGGGATATCCGATCCTCGTGCCGGCCACCGATGAGGACGGCAACGAGATCGCGGGTGTGCGCGCACCCATGGTGCAGGCGCCGCTTGGGACCTACACCGCCTGGAACCTGCGAACGCACGGTCAGGGACGCGGCTATCCGCTCAAACTCGACGGGTCCTACATCCCCTTCCCCGAAACCGCGGAAGAACGGCAGGCGACCGCCGATCCGCGGCGATGCGTGCTGGACCGATACGAATCGCCGGAGGACTATGTCGACGCGATTCGAAACGCAGCGGAAGCCCTCGCCGCCGAGCGCTTGATCCTGGCGGAAGATGTCGAACGCTACGTCGCCATGGCCGCCGACTGGGGACGGCCGCGCCACGTGGTTGGACTTTGATCGTCCTGGCACAACATCTCTAGCGCGTAGGGAAAGGACGCGGCAGAATGGCATGGCCGCGATGAACCCGTTCCGCCGTCAAGCAGAGGGGTGGTTGGTGTGCGATTGATAATTACAGCGTTGCTCGGATTTCTGTGCTGGTCCGTTGCGATACCGGCGCCGGCCATGGCGAGCCGGTGCATCGCGTTCGTCGACCGGGGACCGGACGCCCCGGCTGCGATTCCGCCGATCGTGCCTGCGGGATTCTCGCTGGCGGGGACTTCTGTCGCACAAGGCGCGGGCGAAGTGAAGATCACCTACATCGACCACTCCACCTTCCGCTTGCGCACGCCGTCCGCGGTGGTGATCGCCACGGACTACGCCGGCTACGCCGGGGACGGACCGGTGCCGACGGTGGTCACCATGAACCATGCGCATGAAACGCATTACACCGATTTTCCCGACCCCGCCATCGAACACGTGTTGCGGGGCTGGAACCCCAAGGGCGGCCCGGCCGACCACCGGCTGACCGTCCGCGACACCTTGATCCGCAACGTCTCCACCGACCTTCGGACCTGGAACCATGAGTTAATCGAAAAGGACGGAAACTCGATCTTCATCTTCGAGGTCGCCGACCTGTGCATCGGCCATCTCGGCCATCTGCATCACAAGCCGACGCCGCAACAGCTCGCGCGGATCGGCCGGCTCGACGTCGTCTTCGCGCCAGTCGACGGCACCTATACGCTCGACCTGCCGGCGATGATCGAGGTGCTGAAGGCGCTGCGCGCGAGCCTCGTGATCCCGATGCACTACTTCGCCGGCGATTCGCTGGAGGTATTCCTCGGCGGGATGAGCAAGGAATTCGCGATCCGGCGACAAAAGGAAAAGACAACGGTCGTGTCGCTCAAATCCCTGCCGGACCGCCCCACCGTCCTGGTACTCCCGGGTCTGTAAACCGCCGTTAATTTAACCTCCTCTCCTGCCGCACTTGACCCGGTTCGCACTCCACCGGAAGGCGAATTTGTCCGTAACATCATTGACACTACGGCAATTCACCTAGTCTACTTGCGCGTAGGCAAGACAATAACGAACCAGATCAAAATTGTCGGGAGGAAATTATGCATCGCTTCATCGTCGGCGCAGTTGCCGCCGTCGCCATCTCCTTTGCGGGAATGGCGCATGCACAGACCGTTATCAAGATCCAGACGGCGAACGCCGCCGGTAGTTTCTCGCTCAACTATCTGAATGAAAATTGGGTGCCGAAGCTTGAGGCCATGACCTATGGCAAGATCAAGATCGACATCCGCCCCAGCAAATCCGTCGTGCCCCATCGGGAAACGCCGCAAGCGGTCGCCGCCGGCATCCTGCAGGGCGACCTGAACGCGGTTGCGTATTTCGCGGGCCGTGACCCGGTCTTCGGAATCATGGGCGACCTGATCGCCGGCTACGATACGCCGTACCAGAAGCAGATGTTCTTCCGTTTCGGCGGCGGGACCGAAATCCTGCAGAAGGCCTGGGACAAGCATTTCCCCGGTAAGATCCACGTCGTCGGCGCCGGCCCCTTCGCGAAGGAAGCTTTCGTATCGACCGTGCCGATCCGCAAGGTCGAGGACTTGAAGGGACTCAAGCTGCGGTCGCCGGAAGGCATGGCCGCCGAAGTGTTCCGCCGCACGGGTTCCGCCCCAACGTCGATTCCGTTCCCGGAACTGTACACGGCGCTCGAGAAGAAGGTCGTGGATGCCGCCGATGCGAGCTCTTACACCAACAACGCGTCGCTGGGCTTCAACAAGATCGCGAAGTATCCGCTCTATCCCGGCATCCACTCGATGGCGGTGCTTCAGTTCGTCATCAACAAGGACGTCTGGAACAAGATCGGCCCGCAAGGCCAGGCCGCGCTTGAGACCTGGTACTTCGCCGCGTGGACGGATGTGACCCGGGCCACCGACCTGCAAGACCGCAAGCTGGTCGCCGCGGACAAGGCCGGCAAAGGAACCCCCGGCGTCGAGATCATCGATTGGCCGCAGGAAGAGCGCGACAAGCTGCGTAAGATTGCAGCCGGTGCTTGGAAAGACGTTTCCAAGCAGAGCGATCTCGCCAAGGAAGCCTACGAAGCCCACATCAAGTTTATGAAAACGCTCGGCTTGCTGAAGTAGGCAACCATCCGTACCCCCAATAGCGAACATGCCGTGACGAGTCTTTCTCGTCACGGCTAGTTTCGCGTGGAGCCTGTCCATGAATGCTCTGATTCGCGCGGTCGATCGCCTGAACCAGTATGTCGGCTTGTCGGTTTCCCACCTCTACATGATCTGCGCCGCCGTCACCGTCTACGAGGTCGCGATGCGGTACTTCTTCAACGCACCGACGCAGTGGGCGTTCGAGGTGGTGATGGTCGTCTGCGCGTCGGCCTGGGCGCTGTCCGGGTCCTACGTCACGATGCGGCGGTCGCATATCGCGATCACCGTTCTGTACGAACACGTGCACGGCCGCGCGAAGTGGTGGCTCGACCTGTTCATCCTACTGATCAGCCATGCGGCGATGTTCACCTTCGCTTACGCGCTATGGGACCCGATGGTGCATGCGATCAAGGGCTTGGAGCGCAGCGGCACCTCCTTCAATTCACCGGAACCATTGATCCTGAAGACGTTGCTGTTCGTCGGCGCGGTGCTCTACAGCCTGCAGCTCGTGGTCAACCTGATCAAGCATTTGACCGGGCACGACGTGCCGAGATCCACCGAGCTTCCGGGGGATTGAGGCGATGAAAGACAACAAACCCCTGCAGGTCGCGATCAGCGTAATCGTCGTCGCGATCACGATCAGCCTCGCCTACGGCTTCTTCAACATGAAGTCGATGGATATCCAGTCCTCGACCCTGATCATCGTCGGCTCGATGATCTTCCTGATGGCGCTCGGCATTCCGCTGGGGGTCGTCACCATGACGGTCTCCATCGGCACTGCCTTGGCCTATTTCGGTGTCCCCGGCCTGTTCCTGGTCGCCAGCAACGCGCAAGGACTGCTCGAAGCCTATCCGCTGGTCGCGGTCCCGCTGTTCGTGCTGATGGCCAACATCCTGGAACGCTCGGGCGTCGCCGAGGACTTGTTCGACGCGATGTCGATTATCGCCGGGCGGCTGCGCGGCGGCGTCGCGGTGCAGACCACCCTCGTCGCGGTCCTGATGGCGGCGATGACCGGCATCATGGGCGGCGAGATCGTCATGCTCGGGCTGATTGCATTGCCGCAAATGCTGCGGCTAGGCTACGACAAAAAACTGGCGATGGGCACCATCTGCGCCGGCGGTTCGCTGGCCACGCTGATCCCGCCGTCGGTGATCATGATCATCTATGGCCTCACCGCGAACGTCTCGATCAGCGACCTGTTCCTGGGCGGGTTCCTGCCGGGGTTGCTGCTCGCGAGCCTCTACATCACCTACATCATGATCCGCTGTCAGATTCAACCGCACCTGGCGCCCTTGCCCGCGGAAGGGCTGATCCAGATGACCGGCGCCGAGAAGACCGCGAAAATGAAGGGCCTGATCCTGCCGATGCTGTTGATCCTCTGGGTGCTCGGCAGCATCTACGGCGGCATCGCGACCGTGACCGAAGCCGCGGCGGTCGGCGTGTTCGGCGCGGTGGCGGCGGCGGCGACCCGCAAGAAGCTGACCTGGCACATGCTGCAGGAAGCGCTGCGCAAGACCATGATCACGGTCGCCACGATCATCTGGCTGATTCTCGGTGCCGTCAGCTTCGTCGGCATCTACAACATTATCGGCGGCAACACCTTCGTGCAGGGCCTGCTGACCGGGTTGGACCTGCCGCCGCTGGGCGTGATCTTCGTCATCATGGGCATCCTGATCGTGCTCGGCACGTTCATGGAATGGATCGCCATCGCCTACATCACCGTGCCGATCTTCGCGCCGGTAGTGGTCAGCCTGGGCTTCGACCCGATCTGGTTCGGCGTGCTGTTCGTGATGAACATCCAGATATATTTCCTGTCGCCGCCGTTCGGACCCGCCTGTTTCTGGCTCAAGAGCGTGGCGCCACCGGACATTACGCTGCAGGAGATATTTCTGGCCGTGCTGCCCTTCATCGGGCTGCAGATCATCGGCCTGACGCTGGTAATGGTCTTCCCGGAGATCGTGCTGCTGCTGCCGCGGGTGATCGGCGGATAGCGGCACACATCTAGGAACGGGCGTCGGATCGGCGGCCCGTTTATCCCGGCCACAGTTCCCGGACCGCCTGAAGATTCTCTTCCGACGGATCGGTCACGACGACGACCGCGTCGTCGAACCCCATGTCGGCGAGCCGGGCCAGCCGGTCCTTCGCATCCGCCGGGCTGCACTGCAGGGAATAGGGCCCGTCGTCGGACAACGGCTGGGTCGGCTTCGTCAGGTCGGTCGGGATGTTGGTCACCACGGCGCGCGTGCCGCCCAAGCCCCGGAACCGGTCGATCCCGGCCTTCAGGGTCGGCGCGCCGGTATAGGTCGCCGACGAAATCCAGCCGTCATATTCCTGCGCCGCCCTCGGGATCCAGCGGCTGCCGGCCCAGCTGCCGATCAGGACCGGCGGCCCGCCCTTCGCGGCCGGCGGCGGGGTCAGGTTCGTGCCATCCACCGTCTCGCCGCGCCATAACCGCCGCATCAGCGTCAGCCCGTCCCGCAGCCGCTTGAACCGGCCTTCGAATGCCAGGCCCACCGCGTCGAAGTCGCCTTGCGTCGACCCGGCGCCGACGCCGAGGGTCAGCCGCCCGCCGGTCATCAGTTGCGCGGTCAGAACACGATGCGCCAACTCGACCGGATTGCGCAGCGGCACCTGCAGGATGCAGGTGCCCACCTCGATCTTCTCCGTCACGGCCGCCGCAACCGACGCCTGGATCAGCGGATCCGGCGTATGATAGCCGCGGCCGATCGTATCGAAGAACCACAAGCCCGCGAACCCGATCCGCTCGGCCGCCTTCATGCCAGCGACCACCTTCTCGCCGGTGATCGTGTCGTCCGTTGTGGTGGAGATACTGATGCCGAGACGCATGCCGGTCGCTTCCTTTCGAGATTACGGTAAATTTGACTGCGTCATCAGGACTAACGCATCGGATCCCGCCGGGCAAATAGACCAGCCGGCCATGCGTGCGGTCCTGCACATCGGTTCGACGGGCAACCGGGGCTTTTGTTAGACTCGCCGATATGAAACGCCAGCTCCATCTGAACCTATTCATCCACAGCCGCGGCCATCATGAAGCATCGTGGCGCCATCCGGACGCATCGACCCTCCCGTTGACCGACATCCGCTATTATCAGGAATTGGCGCAAACCGCCGAAGCGGGGCTGTTCGATTCGATCTTTCTCGCGGACCAACTCGCCGGGCGCGACGATGTGGAACGCGCCGCCCGGACCTGGCTCGAGCCGATCACCGCGCTGGGCGCGCTGGCCGTGACGACACGGCGGATCGGCCTCATCGCGACGACCTCGACGACCTATACCGAGCCATACAATCTGGCGCGGCAATTCGCCTCGCTGGACCACATCAGCGGCGGGCGCGTCGGGTGGAACATCGTCACATCCTGGTCCGCACCGGCGGCGCGGAACTACGGCGACGACAGCCAGGTCAGCCACGCCGACCGCTACGCGCGCGCCGAAGACTTCCTGCAGGTCGTGAAGGGCCTGTGGGACAGTTGGGCCGATGACGTCCTGGTGGACGACCCGGAAAGCGGCCTCTATGCGCATGCCGACCGCATCCGGGCGATCGACCACGAAGGACCCTATTACAAAGTCGCGGGCCCTCTGAACGTGCCGCGCGGTCCGCAGGGACGCCCTGTCCTGGTGCAGGCGGGATCGTCCGATACCGGACGGCGTTTCGCGGCGCGCCACGCCGAAGCCGTTTTCACCGCGCATATGGAGAAGACGACGGCGCAAGACTTCTACACCGATCTCAAGGCACTGGCTCACGAGGAAGGCCGTGCCGCCGATCAGATTCATATCCTGCCGGGCCTCAGCCCGGTGATCGCCGGAACCGAGACGGACGCACAACGCCTGGCGCAGGAACTGAACGACCTGGCCGATCCGGAAATCGGTCGGAAACGGCTGTCGGGCCGCTTCGGCGGACATGATTTCTCCCATCTGCCGCTCGACACGCTGCTCACGCCGGATGATTTTCCCGATCCCGCCACCGTGGAAGCGGCGCGCAGCCGGACCGAACTGATCGTCGGACTGGTCGAGCGGGAAAATCTCACCCTCCGGCAGTTGCTGTCGAAAATGGCCGGCGCGCGCGGGCATTTCACCTTCGCGGGCACGCCGGAACAGGTCGCCGACCTGATCGAGGATTGGTTCACCGACGGGGCGGCGGATGGTTTCAACCTGATGCCGCCGTTGCTGCCGACGATGCTGACCGCCTTTATCGACGAAGTCGTCCCGCTGCTGCAAAAGCGCGGGCTGTTCCGCACCGAATACGAAGGCAAAACGCTACGGTCGCATTTCGGACTGACACGACCGGCGGACGGTTTCCCGTCCTAGCGGACTCGAAACCGCGCGGACACCAAACCGAAACTGATTATGCGAAACGGCTGAGTACGCTAGTTCAGACTGGTGGCCGGCAGCGCCCAATAGAACATGATGAAGACGATCACCGCGCCGAGGGCGTAGCCGCCGATCGTCGTCCAGATGTTCATCTTATCCGGCATGGGATCGTTCGGATCTTCGACATTCATCGGCTGCGTTCCTTTCGCGTTGTCCGATTATCCTCCGTCCTCCGGGGCCGGTCAACTGCCGAACCCACCGATTTTCAGCACGGAACGATCCTCGTTTCGGGCGTCTTCGCGACCCGGAGACGGTCCAACGATATCGCCGCGTTGGCTTCTATCGGCCGGATCGCACGATCTCCTCGAACCCCGGCCCAAAGCCACTCGCCGTCACCGGGCGCGCCCCGCACCGGGCGCAGGCGTTGCGGCGGGATATCGACGATTTCGGTCCCACGTCGCGCGGCGACTACGAAACGGAAGACATACTGTGGCGTCATGCCCATCCGCAGGTCGCTAAGGATGACCCCATTTTCGTCCGTGTCGAACCGCACGAAGCCTTTGCTGAACTCGCTTACCGTCTCGACAACGCCGTTGCCGGACCAACAGGCGATCGACGTCGGTTTGCGCGGATGCACATAGGCCGTCACCGCGTCGTCACCGCCGAACAGCGGCAGGTAGAGATTGATGTAACGGTCGCCGTCGATCGCCACCGCCCGCCAGAACAGGGTGTTGAAAGGCGTCGGCGTGGCGAACATCCGGTCGGCCGTGACACCGGACTTGGCCAGTTGGGCCTGCGCGCGGGATTTGGCGATTTGCTGACCCACTGTGGACCACGCCATGTATCCGGTCGACACGATCAGCGCCAAGGACAGGGCCTTGCCGAATCGGGGCGTCCAGGACTTCAGGAACAAGGCCCACACGAAGACGATCAACAGCGGCAATGTGTAGGCGGGATCGATGATGAAGATCGATCCCAGCCCGATCGGTTCCGGCCAGATCGGCCAGAACAGCCGAGTGCCGTAGATCGTCATGGCGTCGACCAAGGCGTGCGTCGCGAGACAGAGGAAAACCGCGAGATAGGTCTGTATCCGCGAGTCGCGCAACGAGGACGCAAGCCGCACCAATCCCTCGCCCAGGACCGGCGCCAAGGCGGCATGCACGACGATCGAATGCGTCACGCCGCGATGCAGGACGAAACTGTCGATCGGGTCATCGAACGGCCAGAACACGTCGGTATCGGGCAAGGTGCCGAGCAAGCCGCCGGTCAACGCGGCTTTGCGCACGCCCATGCGCCGGCCCAGAACCGCGGTCCCGACGGCCGCCCCGAGAACGAATTGCGTTACTGAATCCATCGACGGGCTCCGTCTCGCTCGATACTGTTGTTGGTGCGGTCCCGCAGGGCCAATGCTCCGCGATCCATGTAGTACAACATTCTGCGATTGACAGGGGCCGCGCGGTCGAGAAACTAATCCGTCATCAAATCCGGCATTCGCCGGATGCCGCATTACCCATCCGGGAGGACCGAATGTTCAACGACACGCGCGGGCTCGCCATGACCGCCTCGAGCCAGGACGCCGTCGACGCCTTCGACGGTTGCGTCGACGAGTTCCTGGCCTCGGGCCGCGACGCGGCGCTGCTCTTGAAGAAAGTCTCGGACGTCGACCCGGATATGATCATGGGCCAATGCTTGCGGGGATACTTCCAGCGCCTGCCGGCCCAGGCCCATCTCGCGGCGCAAAGCGGCGACAGCCTGGCCAAGGCGCGCGGCCTCGCGGCGACGGCGACCGAGCGCGAACAGAAACATGTCGCCGCGCTGGCGGCCTGGTGCGCCGGCGACATCCGCAAGACGACGGCGTTGTGGGACGACATCCTGCTGGACCATCCGCGGGATATCCTCGCGCTGCGCCTCGCGCATACGATGCATTTCTTTCTCGGCGACCTGGCGCGGATGCGCGATTCCATGGCGCGGGTCATGCCGCATTGGTCCGAAGACGTGCCGGGCTACGGTTTCGTACTCGGGTGCCGCGCCTTCACCTACGAGGAAACCCACGAGTTCGGTCCCGCCGAGAAACTCGGCCGGCGCGCGGTCGAAATCAACGAGAACGACATCTGGGCCGGCCACTGCGTCGCCCATGTCCTGGAAGCGCAGGGACGGCGGCAGGACGGTATCGTCTGGATCGACGAACACGAAACCGCATGGCAGAAACGCGGAATCTTCGCGCATCACCTGTGGTGGCACCGGGCGCTGCACTATTTGGAATTGGAACGGTTCGACGACGTGCTCGCCGCCTATGACAGGCAGTTCTGGACCGAACCGTCGGAAGACAACATCGACATCTGCAATGCCGCCAGCATGCTGATGCGGCTCGACATGCTGGGCCTCGATGTGGGCGACCGCTGGGAAGCGGTGGCGGATGTCAGCGCCGGCCGGATCGCGCCGCCGCAACAGCGCCTGCGCCCGTTTAACGACCTGCACTTCATGATGGCCTTGGCGATGGCGGGACGGCGCGACGAAGCCGAGACGCTGCTGGCGTCGATGCGCGATTTCCGCGACAGCGCGGCCAACGCGGACGCGACGATCACGCCGGTCTATCGCGACGCCGGCATCCCCGTCGCCGAAGCGACCCTCGCCTACGCCGCGGAAGAGTACGGCCGCGTCGTCGACATCATGCAGGAGGCCCGCTACCGCATGGTGCCGCTCGGCGGCAGTTGGGCGCAGCGCGATGTCTGGGTGCGGATGCTGCTGCACGCCGCCCTCAAGGACGGCCAGCATGGGCTCGCCCGCGCCCTGCTTGCGGAACGCACCGCCGACAACCCGACCAGCGCCCCGTCCTGGAAACTGTACGCCGAGGCGTTGGACCAATGCGGCGACCCGGACGCCGCCGGCAAGGCCCGCGCCCGCGCCGCCGAGCTGCTGGCGGCGTAGTCCCGATGCACCGACGCAGCGTCACTACCGCATGACCGGCGCATGACCGCCGCCACACCGGAACACCGGTCCGACACCTTGGTGATCGGTCTGGTCGGTCTCGCGCACCTGCTCTCGCATTTCTATCAGATCGCGCTCGCGCCGCTTTTCCCGCTGCTGCGCGCCGAATTCGGCGTCAGCTACACCGCGCTGGGACTGATCATCTCGCTGTTCTACGGCGTTTCCGGCCTATGCCAGGCTTTTGTCGGCATCTTGGTGGACCGCTACGGCGGCGACCGGCTGATGCTGTTCGGCATCCTCACCATGTCGACATCGGTCATGCTGATGGGCTTCGCCCCGGCCTATTGGGTGTTGCTGCCGCTGGCGGTGCTGTCGGCACTCGGCAATTCGGTCTTCCATCCGGCGGACCTTTCGATCCTCTCGGCGAAGGTCAGCCCGGAGCGGCTGGGCCGGGCCTTCGGCATCCACGGTTTCGGCGGCACCTGCGGCTATTTCCTGTCGCCGATCATCGTCTATTACGGCGTGGCCAGCTTCGCCGGATGGCGCGCCGGATTGATCGTCGCCGGATTGATCGGCTGGGGGGCGGCGCTGCTGATTCTGCGTCACCGCGATGTCCTGCGTATGCCCGCCGGCCAAGCCGCCGGCGCGGAGGCGATGCCGAGCCTCGCCTTTTATGGACGGCTGGTGCGGAACCTGCCGCTGATGGCCGCCTTCGCCTATTTCGCGCTGATCGCGGGTGCGCTTGCCGGGGTGCAGAATTTCTCGGTCACCGCGCTGGTCGAGATGTATGGCGCGCCGCTGGCGCTGGCCACCGCGGGATTGACCGGCTATCTCGGCGGCAACGCCGCGGGCATCCTGCTTGGCGGCGAATTGGCCGACCGCTTTCCCCGCCACGCGCTGATCGCGACCAGCGGCCTCATCGCCGGCGCGGCGGCCATGAGCACGATCGCCTTGGTCCCGCTGCCGATGCTGGCGATCATCCCCCTGCTGACCGCCGGCGGGTTCTTCCTCGGCATGACCGGTCCGTCGCGCGACATCCTGGTGCGCGCCGCGACTCCGGCAGGGGCGACCGGCAAGGTATTCGGGTTCGTCTATTCGGGCCTGGACCTCGGCGGCGCGCTGGGGCCGCTGCTGTTCGGCTGGCTGATGGACGGCGGCAACTTCCGCGGCGTCTTCATCGCCATCGCCGTCATGTATCTCCTTGGCATCCTGAGCGTGATGCAGCTCAAGCGCGGCGCCCAAGTCAGCGGCGAAGCGGCGCAGTAACACAAAAAAACCGGCCGATCCTGGAAAGATCGGCCGGCGGCTTGGCCCCAACGTTCGGGAGAGGGGGAGAGGAGGAAAAACCCTTGCCGGAACCAAGCCAGGGTCGAAACGGTTCTTGGGTGGAAAACCGTTTCGGGGGATTGCGTCGTCTAAATCAAAATCACAGGCTTACCGTCGTTTGTTCGTTCACGTCGTCGCAACGCGTTTCCGCGCCGCCTACGATCCCAATCTATGTTTTTTACCGATCGATTTAAAACCACGATCGATGACATTCATGTGATGGGCTCGCGATCCCCGCGGAGATCGGCTATTTTTGACCGATTGATCAATAATTAATCTCTTTGATCGGATAATCCTTGTATGGCACGCCCCCGCGAGTTCGAACCCGAGCAGGTTCTGTCGGCCGCGACCGACCTGTTTTGGCGAAACGGGTTCGCCGGCACATCGCTGGCGCAGCTCGACCGGGCCGTCGGACTCAACCGCGCGAGCCTGTACAACGCGTTCGGCGACAAGCGCGGATTGTTTCTCGCCTGCCTCGACCATTACGGCGGGCGGGAAATCAGCGCCGCCATCGCCTTGTTGTCGGGTCCGGGCAACGGAAACGCCAAAATACGAAGACTCTTCAACGGACCGGTCAAGGCGGTGCGAACCGGTATGGACCGGCGCGGCTGTCTCCTCTGCAACAGCGCGGTGGAGGTCGCGCCGCACGACAAGCAGGTCGAAGCGGCCGTCATGCGGCACCTGGACCGTCTGCGGGATGCCCTCGCCGCGGCACTGGCCGCCGACAAGACCCACGAGGATTCAGTCCGCCGCGCCGATCAGCTGACCGCCAGTTACATGGGGTTGCACGTCATGGCCAAGGCCGGCGCGCCCGTGGCCCAACTCAAGCGCATCGCCGCCGGCGCGGGCGTCTTGCTCGATGCCGATTAGCGATATCGCCTAGTACGGCTCGCCGTTTCGCCGCGTGAACTTCGCATCCGGCTGCCCGCGCCCGACCATCTGCATGTCGATGTCACTGTAGCGGCAGGAATCGCCGGGCCGGCGGCTGCCGACTTCCAATACCGTCACCGGCTTGTCGGTTTTGTTGATCAGATGATGTCCGTTCTCTTCGCCCGCCGCGAATCCGGCGACGCTGCCCGGCCGCAATTCCATCTCGCCCGCGTCGGTGACCAGCGTCGGAGTCCCGTCGAGAATGTAGATGAATTCATCCTCGGTCGTGTGCCAGTGGCGCTGCGACGACCAGACATTCGGCGGCAGCACGACGAGGTTCACGCCAAAGTCCGTCAGGCCGAAATGATCGCCGAGCCGGCGCCGCAGCCGGTCCATGCAGGGTTCGTTGAACGGGGACGGATAGCCGGAGCCGCTTTCCGTGGGCATGTCGAGGGCGTTTTCGGCAGGTTTGGCGTGGTTCGGCATGGCTTGCTCCTGGCTAGGGTGTCGCGCCCGGCTGTCCGGGTGATCGCAATCCTAGGCCAATCGCCGACATCGCGCATCGAAAAGCGGGATTAGTCCTCGTAATGCTTGAGTTCAAGCCGGTTGCCGTCCGGGTCGGGGAAGTAGATCGACTGCCCGTTCCCGCGCGCGCCCCATACCGGACGCGGACCGTCGACCTCGACACCTTCCTTTTCGAGGCGATCCCGCACCCGCTCCCAATCGGTCTTGGTCACGACCATGCAGAAATGGTTGAGATTGGGGATCGGCGCCGGGTCCTTCTTGTGCAGCTTCGGCGGGAAGAGATCGATGATGGTGTTCTCGTTTAACCGCACCGACGGAAAGGAAACCTTGCCCGCACGATAGGCGTCGAGCCGGTCCGGCTCCATCTCCAACACTCGCGTGTAAAAATCGACCATCAACGCTTCGTCCTGCACGTTCAAAACGATATGGTCCATTGTGAGTCGCATCGACGTCATTCCTTTCCTCGAAATCTCAGTAAGCGCTCGCCCGAGGCTTTGAACATAGGGTTCGGCCGGCAGCTTGCAATATCCCGCGACAATTCGGGTCATCGAGACGATTGACCCGGCGGGCGCAACGCTTCACCATTCTCGAAGTGCGCCATCGCGCCGACACATCCCAGCAGCAGCCCGAAACAAGATCACCGAGAGAGTCCATGGACCTGAACGACATCACGATTCACTTCATTCATCCCGCATATCAATTGGCGCCGCTGTTCGAGAACGCAATACGGGGATCAAGCATTTCCAGTCCTGGACCATGGACGAGGCCTATGCCCGTATGGGCGACGGCGACGTTATCGTCGTATCGGGTTATTGGAAGAACGACATGCTGGAATCCGCCGACCGGTTGAAGTTCATCCAGGTATGCGGCGCGGGCTACGACCAGTTCGACCAGGATGGGATCCGGGCGAAGGGCGCGCGGCTGGCCAATGCCAGCGGCGTCAACGTTAATGCGGTGAGCGACCACGCCCTGGCGCTGACCCTCGGCCTGACGCGGCTGATCCACACCGGGCGCGACAATCAGCGCAAGGCGCAATGGCGCGGCATGATCGCCGATCTTTCGCAACGCGAAGAGGAACTGCCGGGCAAGACCATGCTGATCTACGGCCTCGGAAAGATCGGCGGACGCACCGCCAAACTGGCGAAAGCGTTCGACATGGAAGTTATCGGATTGAAGCGCGACACGTCGACCCCAGTCGAGCATGTCGACGAGTTGCATCCGTCCGGCGATCTGCTGCTGCACCTGCCGCGCGCCGACGTCGTCGTGCTGACCTGTCCGCTGACGCCGGAAACGCAAAACGTCATCGACGCGAAGGCGTTGGCCGCGATGAAGCCATCCGCCTATCTCATCAACGTGGCACGCGGCGGATGCGTCGATCAGGATGCGCTGATCCAAGCGCTGCAGGACAAGCTGATCGCCGGCGCCGGAATCGACGTGACCGTCCCGGAGCCGCTGGAGGCGGAATCGCCGTTGTGGGGGTTCGAGAATGTCATCCTGACGCCGCATACCGGCGGCGAGACCCGACAATACGAGGACAATGTGATCGACATCCTGCTCGAAAACCTCAACCGCTTGGCGCGCGGCGACGAACCGCTGCACAACCAGGTCGTCTAAGCGAGAGCCGCCCATGCCGGAGGATCGTCAACAGGTCGATGTGATCGTCGTCGGCACCGGCGCCGCCGGGTTGAGCGCGGCGTTGGCGGCCCGTGTTTCGGGCGCCTCCGTGTTGGTGGTGGAGAAATCGGCCATGGCCGGCGGGACGACCGCGATGTCCGGCGGCTGCATCTGGATTCCCGGCCACCACTACATGGCCGACCTGGGCGTCAGCGATTCGCGGGACGCCGCCTTGGAGTACATCCGCGCGGTCTCGCCCGACGGGTGGCACAATTTGGAGGAGCCGCTCTGGGCCGCCTTCGTCGACCGCGCGCCGGAAATGCTGAGATTCGTCGAGGAACATAGCCCGACACGGTTCAAACCGAACCGCGACCCCGACCCTTATGCCGAGGCGCCGGGCGGGATGGAATTCGGTCGCAACGTCTCGCCGCGGCCGATCCGTATCGGTGTCCTGGGTGCGTGGCGCGACCGCATCCGACCGCGCACCTTGTCGGTCGAACTGAGCTACGACGAGATCGTCGACACGCATTTCTATGCCAACCCGAAGAAGGGGATGATGCGCTTCCTCCCGCGCCTGCTGTGGCGGCACCTGCGCGGCATGCGCACGCGCGGCAACGCGCTGACCATCGGCTTGCTGAAGGGCTGCCTCGACAAAGGCGTCGAGGTCTGGCTCGACAGCCCGGCGAAACGCCTGATCACCGACGACGGCCGGGTGACCGGCCTGGAGCTGGAGCGCAACGGCGCCGCCGTGACGGTGCAGGCGGCGAATGGCGTCATCCTGGCCAGCGGCGGTTTCGAGTGGAATGCCGAGATGATGGCCGAGCATTTCCCCGGTCCGGTGGAATGGACCGCCAGTCCGTCCACAAATACCGGCGACGGCCAGCGCATGGCGGCAGAGGTCGGCGCGCATCTCGACCGCATGGATCAGGCGCTGGTCATGGGGACGACGCCGGTGACCTACGAAGGCCGTCTACAAGGACAGCCCGCCGCCGACTACTTCCTGCCGCATTCGATGATCGTGAACCGGCACGGCAAGCGCTTCGTCAACGAGAAGCAGATGAATGTCGGCCTCGCCTTCGCGGAGCGCGATCCGGATACCGGCGAACCGCTGCACCTGCCGGCATGGCGCATCTACGACGGCCAGTTCGCCGAGAAATACCCGCACGCGCTGCCGAAAGCGTCGGTGCCCGGCAATCGGTTCGAAGCGGACACGCTTGCGGACCTCGCGCGGCAAATCGACGTGGACCCGGCCGGTCTGGCCGACACGGCGGCGCGATTCAGCACCTTCGCCCGCGCCGGAAAGGACGAGGACTTCGGCCGCGGCGACACGGCGTGGGACCGTAACCGAGGCGGCGACCCGACGCAGAAACCGAGCCCTACGCTGGGACCGATCGAACGGCCGCCGTTCTACGCGATGCCGTTCAAGGCGAGTTTCCTCGGCACCAAGGGGGGCGCGCGCACCAACGAACGCGCGGAGGTGCTGCGCCCCGACGGCACGGCGATTCCGGGCCTGTACGCCGCCGGCAATGTGATGGCGAATGCCTTCGGATCGAAAGGGGTCGGGGCCGGCACGACGCTCGGCCCGTGCCTGACCTGGGGTTACATCGCAGGAATGAGCGCCGCCCAGCGTTAACGGTCAGACGTCGTCCTTGGTCCACCCGTCGCCGCCGCAGCGGACGCAGCGCACTTTCTTGAACAACTCGTCCCAATCGCCGTCACTCGCGACATAGTCGAGGACGCAGCGTAGCGCCTTCGATTTGTCTTCGAGACTGTACTTCTCCGCGGCAAAGACCAGCATGTCTTCCGCGTCCTTCTGAATTTCGAACGTCACCGAGATCTTGTCGCCTGCCATGAACTGACCCTTCTTGATTGTCTGACGGTTGAGACGGATTGGCAGGCAGCCTAGCACACGATGACCGGATTGCCGCAGACCGCGATACCGTAGGGTTCGGAAATCGATGCCGGAAGGACGCTAATTCGCGTCCAAGGCCGCCAGCAACAGCACCGCATGACTCTGCTCGAATTCCTTCGTGGCGAACAGGAGCGTTACCACCTCATGCTCCCGTCCTATCGCGTGAAGCGTCTGGAACGCCGCCGCCCGATCCGGGTCCTTCAACTCTTCGCGATAGCGGTCGGCGAAGCCCTGCCAGCGCGCCGTATCGTGTCCGAACCATTTCCGCAGCGCGGTCGAGGGCGCGATCTCCTTAAGCCATAGATCGACCGCCGCCGCGTCCTTCGAGACGCCGCGCGGCCAGAGCCGGTCAATCAATACCCGATACCCGTCTTCGGGCGCCGCCGGCTCGTAAACCCGTTTGGCTTGAAACATCGCAAACCCCGTGACATTCGACATGCAGGACCTAAATATTTATCTCATCGTCCCGAAACAAGCGATGGACTGCAATATGGATGTGTTGAGCGATATTCTCGATACGTTGCAACTGCGCGGCACGCTGTATTTCCGCACCGCGTTCACGTCTCCGTGGTCGGTCGCGGTGCCCGCCTATGGCCGGTCGGCCCGATTCCATCTGGCTGCGCAGGGACGCTGCCATGTCCGTATCGGCGACGACCACGACGTCGTCCTGGAACCGGGCGACATGATCATCATTCCCAACGGCGCGGCGCATGTCCTTTGTGAAACTCCGGACGTGAAACCGGCCGAGTTGGAAGATGTACTGCAGCAGGCCGGCTACACCGGCGACGGGGTGCTGGTCTACGGCGGCGATATTGCGCCGAATGCCGATACCAAGCTGATCTGCGGCCATCTGAATTTCGCCGAGACGGTCGATCATCCGCTGCTGCGGGCATTGCCGCCGTATCTGTTGGTTACGGCCGAATTGCGGGCCCGGGCGCCCTTGCTGGACGAGTTGATGCGCCTGATCACCCGCCAGATGTTTACCGAAGCCCCCGGTACGAAGGCGTCGGTCATCCGGCTGACCGAAGCGTTGTTCATCGAGGTCGTCCGGACCTGCGCCGATCAGGACGACACGCTGCGCGGCATCATCGAGGCGATGAGCGACCCGCGGATCGGCCGCGCGCTCAGCCTAATGCATCGCCAGCTCACCCAGGATTGGACGCTCGCGTCGATCGCCCGCGAGGTCGGCATGTCGCGCAGCCGCTTCGCCGACGCCTTCCAGTCGATGCTGGGCTGCACGCCGATGGGCTACCTATCGGACCTGCGGCTGCAGAAAGCGATGACCCTGCTCGCCGACACGACGACGCCGGTTCAAACGGTCGCGGCACAGGTGGGCTACCAATCGCCGGCCGCCTTCTCGCGCGCATTTTCCAACCGCTACGGCCAAAGCCCCCGGGACGCACGCCGCGCCGCCGCCTAAATATTTGCAGATCGTCCCATTAAATTTGCACGAAGTGCGTATAATAGGATGGTTTGTTGATAATTCCGCCCACCTTTCCAAATCCTATCGTGTCGGCGCCGACCGGTGCCGCATCGATTTAAACCCGATTTGGAGAAGACAGATGAGCCTTATCAAAACCACCCTCGCCGCGGTCGCCGTGGCATCCCTGTTGGGCGTTGCCGCCCCGGCGCAGGCCGCCGACGAGATCAACGCCGTTCCCGGCCTGTCGATCGTCGGCAAACCGCTGGCCCTGCACGGCTACGACCCGGTTGCTTATTTCACCGTCGGCAAGCCGACGCGCGGCTCGGACAAGATCGTCGCCGTGCATGACGGCGTCGCCTACCGCTTCGCCAGCGCGGCGCACAAGACCGCCTTCGAGAAGAACCCGGCGAAATACCTGCCGGCCTATGGCGGGTTCTGCGCCTTCGGCGTGTCCGTCGGCAAGAAGTTCGACGGCGACCCGAACCTCTGGAAAATCGAGGACGGCAAGCTGTACCTGAACCTCAACGAAGAGATCTACGCGACCTTCCTGAAGGATTTGGACGGCAACATCGAGAAAGCCGAGAAGAACTGGACGAAGATCGAACACACGGCCGCCACGGCCCTGTAAGATGGCCTTCGTTTACGACTTGCCGCCGTAATGCCGTTCCAGATCGGCCGTTACGGCGGCAAGGCTTTCCACATCCGCGTATTTCATATCCATGTCGAACAGATTGGCGCGATGCGCCATGGCGCTGCGGTCGCCGCAGGCCTCTTCGACCACGATCACCCGGAAGTTATGCGAAAACGCATCGGCCACCGCATGGCGCACGCAGCCGCTGGTCGACACGCCGCACACCACCACTGTATCCACGTCGTCATACCGCATGAAGGACTCCAGCGGCGTCTCGAAAAAGGGTGACGGTTTGTTCTTGTCGATGACGATATCCCGCTCCGCCGGGGCATAGGCTTCGGGCCATTCGTCCGCCGCCGGATCGTCGGTATACTGGAACTCACCGGACGTCCCGAGCTTCAGGTTCCAGATACCCCGCCGCGTCGGATGGGAACGGTTGTCCCGCCGGCTGTAGTAAATCGGCAGCGACAACCGCCGGAATACCGCCGTCAGTTCGGTCAGTGCGGCGATCAATGCGGGATCCTCCGCGCCGCAGAGCGGATAATTCGGATCGACGAACATATGCGTCGTATCCACGTTCAACAGCCCCGCCCGCCGCCCGTATCCGATGGCGTTGCCGAAGGCGGCCTTGCGGTATGTCTCCAATTCCTCGGGCGGCAGGTAATCCGCCCATTTGTCGATCTTGCTCACCGGGTCTACCTTCAGTCGCCGTTGGCCAACTCGAACATCGTGTCCAAAATGACCTGGGTGCCGGCCGCGATATCCTCGGGCCGCGCGTTTTCGGCCTCGTTGTGGCTGATCCCGCCTTCGCAGGGCACAAACACCATGCCGCTGGGGCAGTGGCCGGCCATGTGGCGCGCGTCATGCCCCGCGCCAGAGAAGATGTGCCGCCAGGCATAGCCGCGCGCCTCGGCGCTGCGGATGATCGCAGCCGGGACCGTATCCCCGAACTCCACCGTCTCGGACCGGTTCGCCTCGCTGACCTGCACGTCGCAGCGCTTGGCCGCCGCCCGCGCCGCCGGCTCGAGCTTGTCGCCCAGTTCGGCGAGCAGGCCGTTGTCCGGATGGCGGAAATCGACCAGGAACTTCACCAGACCGGGCACCACCGAGCGCGCGCCAGGGAAAGCCTCGAACCGGCCGATGGTGAACCGGACCTCGTCGGCCTCGTCGTGGAAGATTTCGTGCAGGCTCTGGACGATCGCGACCGCGTCGACCAGCGCGTCGCGCCGCCCGGACCGCGGCATGGTGCCCGCATGCGCTTCCTCGCCGATCACGTCCACCGAGAATTTGCGGGTTCCCTGGATGCCCGTGACGACGCCGATCGGGATGCCTTCCGCTTCGAGGATCGGGCCCTGCTCGATATGTGCCTCGACGAAGGAATGATAGGGCGCACCGAAGTCACGATGCGCGACGTCAGGCAACGCATTCCGTAAGGCGGCGATCGAGTCCGCCATCGTCTCGCCGTCGCGGTCGACCCCGGCCAGCAGCGGGGCCAACTCCGCATTCCCGACATAGACCGCCGAACCCATCGAACTCGGCGTGAATCGCGCGCCTTCCTCGTTGTTCCAGATCACCGCCTCGACGCCGCGGCGCGGCCGCACGCCCGCATCGGCCATCGATTCCAGCGCCTCGAAAGCGGCGAGCACGCCGAAGATGCCGTCGAAGCGACCGCCGGTCGGTTGCGTGTCACTGTGCGACCCGCTCGCCACCGGCGGCAGATCGGGGTCCGATCCGACCAACCGGAAGAAGGTGTTGCCGTAGTCGTCGAGCGCCACGTCGAAACCGCGTTCCAGCGCGACCTCGGTCAGCCGGCGGTGGACCTCGATGTCGTCCGCCGTCAGCGTGGTACGGTTCACCCCACCGCGCGGTGTCGCGCCAAGCTCGGCGTATTCCATATGCCGCCGCCACACCCGGTCGGCATCGATCTTCGGTGCGCTTGTGTCGTTCATTGAGAGACCTCCGGGGTTGCATTTCGGAAAGTGACGATCTTTTTTCCCATGAACACGAAGAACATCGCAAACGCAACATTGGGTGCATCGGGTAGAAAGTTCGCCGGCGGTTTCCGAACGGGACAGGAGGATCCCGATACGGAATTGAGTAGCTTTCCATATTTATTGCGACTACTTATCGAATCGTCATCGACTGAACGGTTCCATCGGTATCCACCGGCATGCATATCCTCGGGCTTCATTTCGGACATGACGCGGCGGCCTCGGTCCTGTCGAACGGCAGTATTACCGGCTACGTCCTGCGGGAACGCATCAATCGGGTCAAGCACGCCTTGGGACTCACCCGATCCGAGATCGACAGCGTCTTGAGTGAAGCACGGCTAACCGTTGCCGATATCGACGCCGTCGCGATTACCTCGACCCAGAACGTCGAACTCCTAACAGGATTGATCGACGGGCTCGATATCGACATATCACCGCACGACGCGCACGGCATTCCGGCGACGTTCATAAAGGCCGCGGAGGCGACGAACAACCGCATCGAGGACTTGCTCGTCAAAGCAGTCGAGCCGACATTCCGGGGCGACGATACCGGATTCGAATCCATCGTTTATCGTCATGTCTTTCCCGAAGGCGCGACAATCGACTGGGACCGGTTCGACTCGGTGGGATGGCTCGACGGCTACATTAGCGATGGCTCTTGGCGCGACCCCGCGGACCTACCGACCCTCGCTCGGCAGTCCGCCGAACTAAAGGAAGAATTGCGGTTCGGGTTTCACTTGCCGGTAACCGTCCAATTGGACGGCCGGGAAATTCCCGGTTACTTCGTGAACCATCACATGGCGCATGCGGCCTCCTGCTATTACCGCTCGGGATTTCGCCGCGCCGCCATCCTGACACATGACGGATTCCGGTCGGGGGTCGGCTATCACGGCGGCTTCTTCGCCTTCGGCGACGGCGCACGGCTTTGGCCGGTGTCGCCACACTATCTGGCGATCGGCGTCCTATATGAAATGGCCGCCGCATCGATCGGTCTGGGTGAGGTCGGCGGCCCTGGTAAACTGATGGGGTTGGCGTCATACGAGGATCCTGTCTTGTTTAACGACCGATTCGTGTGCAATGAGCCGGGCGCTAAAGCCAATTTCGGGATTTCGTTGACCGAGGCCTGGTTGGCATATTGCAAACAGGCCATCCAACAGCGCGAGTACGACCTGACGGCGTATGGCGATAAGAATGCCATGACCGCCCCGGTCAACACCGACATCGCGGCGAGCACACAGAAACTATTCGAGGAAATCTACCTGGCCGCCGTGTCCGCGCTGAACGGCATGCTCCAAAACGCGGCGATCCCCTGCGACAGCCTCTGCCTCAGCGGCGGCACCGCCCTGAACTGCCCGAGCAACACGCGGGTTGCGGCGGAAGGCCCGTTCGACAATGTCTATGTCGAACCGAGTTGCGACGACGGCGGCCTCAGCGTCGGCGCGAGCCTGCATCTGTTTCACAATTTGATGGACGCACCGGTCCAACCGCCGGAGCCTTATGCGTCGCCGTATCTCGGCCGGACCTACACCGCAGCGGACATCGAAACCGCCCGGCAAGCATTCGACGTCGACATGTCGTCGCCGGACAGCCCGGCGCTTGCCGCGGCCAAGGACCTGGCCGAGGACCGGGTTATTGGCTGGTTCGAAGGCGGCAGCGAAACCGGTCCTCGCGCGCTCGGCCATCGATCCATCCTGGCAAATGCCACGAAGGCGGAGAACTGGCCGCGCGTGAATCTGTTGAAAAAGCGCGAGGCGTGGCGCCCGTTCGCGCCGGCCGTGTTGGAAGAGGATGCCGACGATTGGTTCGAAGGGTGCCCCATTCCGTCGCCCTACATGCTGTTCAATGCGCGGGTCAAAGGGCCCGGTCTGCCGGCGATCACCCATGTCGACGGCACCGCCCGCATCCAGACGGTCGACCCGTCCTGCGGACAGGTCTACCAGCTCCTGACGGAATACAAGACCCTGACCGGTATCCCCGTCGTGATGAACACGTCATTCAACGGCCCCGGCGAGCCGATCGTCGAAACGCCTGAAGAAGCGCTGCGCTTCCTGACCGAGACCGACATCGACGTCGTCTACATCGACGGTAAGCGGTTCACGCGGCAGCTGGGAAATCCCGCCACTTAGCATTTAGCGCCGGGATTCCCGTAGCTAACCTCGACCACTTCGATCTCCTCGACGCCGCCCGGCGTCCGCACCTTCACGACGTCGCCTTCCTCGGCCTTATGCAGGGCGCGCGCGATCGGCGAGACCCAGCTTATATCGCCTTCGTCCTGGCGCGCCTCGTCGACACCGACGATCCGCACCCTGCGCTCCTGACCCTTGGAATCCTCGTAGGTCACGGTCGCACCGAAATAGACCTTGTCCAACCCGCTTTGCCGTGCCGGATCGACCACTTCGGCGATTTCGAGCCGTTTCATCAAGAACCGCATGCGGCGGTCGATCTCGCGCAGCCGCTTCTTGCCGTAGATATAGTCGCCGTTCTCGGACCGGTCGCCGTTGCCGGCGGCCCAGGACACCACATCGACGATCTTCGGCCGTTCCACACTGCTGAGCTGATGCAATTCATGCTCCAACCGGGCGTGCCCCTCGGGCGTAATGTAGTTCTTTGCCCCCTGGGGCAGGCTATCCACCGCCTCGGGCAGGTCGTCATCGTCCTCGCCGTCGCTTTCCTTGGTAAAGGCCTTGCTCATGATCCGCCGCCGCTTTTCCCGCATCGTCGATGCACCCGTACGATCCAACCGTTGACCTGGCCAACTGTTGACCGGACGATGCCGTCCCATATGAATGATCCGCACGGCAACAGTCAACGGAGAGCACGCCATGCATATCGGATTGATCGGGGGGATCGGCCCGGCCGCGACCGAGTTCTATTATCGCGGTTTGGTTCGGGCGCATGACGCGGCGGACAAGCCGATGGAGCTGACCATCGTGCACGCACAGGTCCGCGACCTCGTCCGGTACGTCGCCGCCGGCGCGGCACGGGAACAAGCAGCCGTATTCGGCGATCTGGTGGAAAGATTGGCGGCGGCGGGCGCCAAGGCCGCGGCGGTGACGTCGATGGGCGGCCATTTCTGCATCGAGGAGTTGGAGGCGATATCGCCGCTGCCCATGGTCAACGCGATCCCGAGCCTCGACGCGGAATTCGGACGGCGCGGCTTCGAACGGATCGGCCTGCTGGGCAACGAGACGGTCATGCGGTCGCGCCTCCACGGCGGGATCTCCTCCGCCGAGATCGTCATCCCGGAAGGCGACGACCTTGCCGAAGCCGGCGACGCCTATACTGCGATGGCGCTCGCGGGCCGAGCGACCGACGACCAGCGAGACTACTTCAACAAGATGGGCCAGCGCCTCTGCGACGAGCAGGGCGCGGACGCGATCGTCCTCGGCGGCACGGACCTGTTCCTCGCGTTCGACGGACAAGACACCGATTACCCGTTGATCGATTGCGCCGAGATCCACATCGAGGCGCTGTTCAAGGCATCGGTTGGCGCGGCCTAGTCCCATCGGACAGACCACAAAGCGGGCTTGAAAATTCGCTTTTGCGTGGCGAAACTGGCGCGATACGCAAGAGCAAGAAGGCTGAAACGGCTTCATGACCAAGGGTCCCAGTGCATCGCTGCCCTACGCATCCATCGTCCGCGATCTGCCGTCGACCGTGCCCTTTGTCGGCCCCGAAGCACAGGAGCGCGCGCGGGGCGGCACCTTCCGCGCCCGTATCGGCGCGAATGAAAGCGTCTTCGGTCCCTCGCCCAAGGCCGTCGCCGCGATGCAGAAGGCAGCGGAAGAGGTGTGGCAATACGCCGACCCGGAAAACTACGACCTGAAGCAGGCCTTGGCACGCCATCACGGCATTGCGCCGGAGAATATCGTCGTCGGCGAAGGCATCGACGGATTGTTCGGATTCACCGCCCGGCTGTTCGTCGAGCCGGGCGCCACGGTCGCCACCTCTGCGGGCGCGTACCCCACCTTCAACTACCAGGTCGCGGGCGCGGGCGGTCAGATCGCGACCGTACCGTATAAGGGCGATTCGGAAGACCCGGATGCATTACTCGACCTCGCCGCAGAGATAGATGCGCCGCTGATCTTCTTCGCCAACCCGGACAACCCGATGGGGTCGTGGTCCGATGCCGGGACGCTCCAGGCGATGATCGACCGCGTGCCGGACAACCGGGTGCTGTGTCTCGACGAGGCCTATATCGAATTCGCGCCGGACGGCACCGCCCCGCCGCTCGACATCTCGAACCCGAATGTCCTGCGCTTCCGCACCTTCTCCAAGGCCTACGGGCTGGCGGGCTGCCGCATCGGCTACGCCATCGGCGAAGCCGGCGTGATCAAGAGCTTCGACAAGATCCGCAACCATTTCGGCGTCAACCGGATCGCCCAGGCCGGCGCGCTCGCCGCGCTGGCGGATCAAGATTATGTCGCCGACGTCGTGGACAAGGTCGCCGCCGCACGGAACCGGATCGGCGCCATCGCCCAGGCCAACGACCTCACCCCGCTGCCGTCCGCCGCGAATTTCGTCGCCATAGACTGCGGGCGCGACGGCGACTATGCGAAACGCATCCTCGACGAATTGGCAGCGCGCGACATCTTCGTCCGCATGCCCTTCGTCGAACCGCAGAACCGATGCATCCGCATTTCCGCCGGGACTGAGAAGGATTTGGATTTGCTGGAAACCGTTTTGCCGGGCGCCTTGGCCGCAGCGGACGGGTAGCCGATCGTCACTCCGCCGCAGCGAACTCGTCGATCGCCACCAAGAAAATTCCTGCGAAATCGCGCAACTTCGCCGCGCCGACACCGAAGACATCGGCGAACTCGTCTTTGGTCTTCGGACGCTTGTCGGCCATGTCGACCAGCGTCCGGTCTGAGAAGATGACATAGGCGGGCACGCCGCGTTCCTTGGCGAGGTCGAGGCGCAATGCCTTCAACTCCTGCAACAGCTTCACACCGGAATCGTCCAGGTCGTAGGCGGCTTCGGCCGCGCTGACTTTCGGCCGCTTCGCCGGCTTGTCCTTGCCGAGTTTGTCGGGCCGGTACCGGAAGGTTGCATCGCCCTGCAACAGTGCCGCGGCCGCCTCGCCATAGCGCAACCCGCCATAGCCCGCGATATCGATTTCCAGCAATCCGGACGCGACCATCTGGCGAATGATGCCCTGCCATTCCCGCTGGGACCGCGCAGCCCCGACGCCGTAGGCCGGCAACGAATCGTGCCGGAAGCTGATGATCTTCTCGTTCTTCATGCCGCGCAGCACGCCGACGATATGCGCCGCGCCGAAGCGCTGCCCGGTGTCGTCCACCGCCGACAGCACAGCGCGCGCGGCATCGGTGCCGTCCAATGTCTCGACCGGGTCGCGGCAAATATCGCAGTTGCCGCAGGCACCGGTCGGGTCGCCGAAATAGCGCAGCAGCATCTGGCGTCGGCATTCGGGCGCTTCGCAATAGGCGATCAGCGCGTCGAGCCGCTTGTGCTCGCGGCGCTTGCGTTCGTCGTCGCTCTCTTCCTGTTCGATGAAGACGCGCCGCATGCGGATATCGTCGAGGCCGTAGAGCATCAAGGTTTCCGCCGGCGCACCGTCCCGCCCCGCGCGGCCGATCTCCTGGTAATAGGCTTCCGGACTGGCGGGCAGGTCGGTGTGCAGCACGTAGCGGATATCGGGCTTGTCGATCCCCATGCCGAAGGCGATGGTCGCGACGATCACCACGCCGGACTCGGTCATGAAACGGTTCTGCACCGCTTGCTTCTCGTAACTTTCCATGCCCGCGTGGAAGGCGAGCGCCGTATGCCCGGCATCGCGCAGCATGGCTGCGACTTCTTCCGTTTTGCGGCGTGACAGGCAATAGACGATACCGCTTGCCCCGGCGCGCGCCGCAACGAAATCCGCGACCTGACGCTTCCAATTGTCCTTGAGCGTCACCGCGAGCGTCAGGTTCGGCCGGTCGAAGCCGGTCACCACCGACACCACATCGCCGCCGAACACCTTTGATTCGATGTCAGCACGGGTCGTCGGGTCGGCGGTCGCGGTCAGCCCCATAATGGGTGTTCCCGGGAAACGGTCGCGCAAGCTGGCCAGCGCTTCGTATTCCGGGCGAAAGGCGGGGCCCCATTGGGAAATGCAATGCGCCTCGTCGATCGCGAAAAGGCGGATGTCCAACTCACCGATCGCCCGCAGCATACGCTCGGTCATCAAGCGCTCCGGCGACAGGTAGAGCAGGCTCACCTCGCCCCGCCGCACCGCGTGCCAGGTTTCTACATTGTCGGCCCGGCTGATGTCGGAGTTGATCGTCGCCGCCGGAATGCCGTTGAGTTGCAGCGCGCGGACCTGATCCCGCATCAACGCCACCAACGGCGAAACGACGATGGTCAACCCGCCGAGGACAAGCGCCGGCAACTGGTAACACAGCGACTTACCCGCACCGGTCGGCATCACGGCAAGAACGCTGCGCCCGTCGAGCACCGCGTCGATGGCCGCGGATTGTCCCGGCCGCAGATCGGAGAACCCGAACATCTCGTGCAGCACCGATTGAACGGCGGCATTGGGGGCGTCAGGCTGGAGGGCAGGAGATGCAGTCATGGCGTGGGGAGAGGATACGTGATTCGCCCGCACCGCAACATGGAAACCGGACTGCGACGAGAAAATTCTTTTCGCGGCCCTTCGCTCGCCATCGCGATCCTGGTAACGCATAATATCGCGGTGCGCCGAAATCCAACGATAAGAAGGCGCCCGGCGCGACGGCATCCGCGCACCCCCGCCCAATTTGCGATGCCCACCGTTGGCGATGCTGAGAGGAGACACCCCGATGACCGAGTCCAAAGGCGAAAGCTACGATCCCCGCACATTTCAAGGCCTGACTTTCCACGACGCGACCGAGAAGTTCCGCGACGGCAGCGACACGCCGCGCGACTATCTGGAGCGCTGCATCGAAACGATCGCGGCGCGCGAACCGGTGGTGAAGGCGTTCGCCGCGCTGAACGAGGACGGCGCGCGCGAGGCCGCCGACGCCAGCGCGGCGCGCTGGAAGGACGGGCGCACGCTATCGGCAATCGACGGCATGCCGGTCGCGATCAAGGATTTGCTGGAAACCAAGGATATGCCGACGCAGATGGGCTGCGACGCCTATGAAGGCAACTTTCCGAAGCGCGACAACGCCGCCGTGTGGGCGCTTCGGCAGGCCGGCGCGGTGGTCTTCGGCAAGACGGTCACGGCGGAACTCGGCGGGTCGCACCCTGGGCCGACCACGAACCCCTATGACCCGACCCGCACGCCGGGCGGTTCCTCGTCCGGGTCCGGTGCCGCGGTGGCGACCGGCATGGTGCCCGCGGCCATCGGCACCCAGGTCGGCGGATCGATTATCCGGCCCGCCGCGTTTTGCGGCAATGTCGCGCTGAAACCGTCGCAAGGGGCTATCAACCGCGGCGAACGGCAGGCGACCAGCATGAGCACCCATGGCGTGCACGCTAACAGCATTGAGGACATGTGGCAGGTGGCGATCGAAATCGCGGCCCGCGCCGGCGGCGACCGGGGCGCCATGGCTCTCGCCGGCCCATCGACGCCGCCCCCGGCGGTGAAACCGGCCCGGTTGATCGTGCTGGAGAGCGACGGCTGGGGCATCCTCGACGACGCCAGCAAGTCGGCCTTCGAGATCCTGATGGAAAGCCTGCAGAGCCTGGGCATCGAGCTGCTGCGCCGGCGCAACAACGCGTCCGTCGAGCATTTGGAGAAGGCGGTCGAGGGCGCCGGCGATATCTGCAACGGCATCACCGCCTGGGAAAATCATTGGGCACTGCGCAACCTGATCGACGAGAAACCCGACGGCGTCAGCCAACGGATCAAGAATACGGTCGCCGGCGCGGAAGCGATGACGCCGGAGGATTATCAGCTCCGCCTGCTGCAGCGCGGGAAGGCGCAGGTCACCCATAAACAAGTCGGCGGTCCTTGCCGACGCGACGGTCGCGCTGGCCTGCCCCGGTCCGGCGCCGCTGTGGCCCGGCGACAAGCCCGGCGAACCGCTGGCGCCAAGGCCGACCGGCGACGCGATCTACAACTACCCCAGCTCGATGCTATTCGCGCCGGTCGTGACCGTGCCGTTGATGAGCGTCGGCGGATTGCCCGTCGGCCTGCAGGTGATGGGACGGCCGGGCGAGGACGCCCGCGTCACCGCGCTCGCGCGGTGGCTGAAGGACGCGGTCACGCCGGTTTCGGTGGACTGACCCGACCGCAGCGCCGATGCCGCATCTGCAACGACCCGGGTCGATCGCGACCGCCTACGCGATCGACGATTTCACCGACCCTTGGGCCGACCGTCCTTATCTGCTGCTGCAGCACGGCAACGGGCGGTCGGGCGCCTTCTGGTACCGCTGGATCCCGTATCTCTCGCGCTTCTATCGGATCATCCGGCCCGATATGCGGGGGTTGGGCAAATCGACCGGCACGCTCGATCTCGACCGGGACATCACTCTCGACGCCCTGGTCGGCGATATCGTAGCGTTGCTCGACCATCTGAGCGCCGAAGACGTGCATTATTGCGGCGAATCGATGGGCGGGATTCTCGGCATGGCCTTGGCCGCGCGGCACCCGGCCCGGGTCCGCACGTTGACGCTGGTGGCCACGCCGGTCTTCATCGAGGAGTCGATGAAGGAACGGTATGCGATGGGGCACGGCTCGCGTACCGACGCGATGCAAGCGATGGGGATCCGCGAGTGGGTCGCCGCGACCACCCGCGGCACCCGCATCCCCGCCGACACGGAACCCGATTTGTTCGAGTGGTATGTGGACGAATTCGCCAAGGGCGACCCGGACGTGCAGGTGGCCATGTCGAAATTGGTCAACGCGGCGAACGCGTCCGACTTCTTGCCGCAGATCGAGGCACCGGTGCTCGGCCTCTATCCGACGTCGGGACAGATCACGAGCGACGCCCAGGAAGACCTGCTGCGCAGCGGCCTGAAACGGTTCGAGATGATCCACCTGCCGACCAATTTTCACATGGTGCAACTGCTGCATCCGGCGACCTGCGCCAATCACGTCTTGCGCTTTTGTGCAACGCATGACGGGATACCAACGACCGACGCATGACGCGTTCCTTCCGCAACTCATAAGGACCGGCGATGGCCGATATCGAATATTTCTACTCTTCCCATTCCGGCTATGCCTATGTCGGCTCGGCCCGGTTCATGGAAATCGCCCGCAAAGGCGGCCGCCGCATCGATCACCGGCCGATGGACCTGCGCGCCGTGGTCGCCGTGACCGGTCCCGGCCCGACGAACGCCCTCACACCGGGACGGCAAGCGTTTTTCTCCGGTCACGTTATCCGGCGATGGGCAGAGGCGCGGGGCGCCGAAATTCTGAACCAGAGACCGACCCATCACGATCATGAAATCGCATTGTCCAACGGTATGCTGATCGCAGGCCTGCTGCAGGGCTTGAATATCGACCAACTGGCCCACGAGATGTTGCAGGCGCATTGGCGCGACGACGCCGACCTGGACAACCGCGACAGCCTTGCCCGCATTGGCGAAGCGGCCGGTGTCGACCCGGCGCCGTTGCTCGACGCCGCCATGTCGGACGAAGTGCAGACGGTCTACCGGAAGAATACCGAAGAAGCGATCGAACGCTCGGTCTTCGGGTCGCCGACATACTTCGTCGACGGCGACATGTTCTACGGCCAGGACAATCTCGAATTGGTCGAGCGGGCGTTGGTCAAGCCGTTCAGCCGTCCCTGGCCGCCTGCCGCGTGACGGCGGATGGCCGCGGCTAACGTCCCTCCGTCTTCCGGAAATGGGCCTCGAATGCCTCGATGAAGTTGGCCGCCGGGCGGGGCAGAACCCGGCGCGGATCCCAGACGGCGGCGAACCGCTGCCGTAACGGCCCGGTCTTGGCATGTAGCGGCGCGGTCGGCGCCGCGGACCGGACGATACCCGAAAGGATCGCCGTGCCGATACCGGCGCGCGCCAGCGCGATCAGGCTATGCGGCGCATCGCTTTCCAGCATGATGTTCGGCGTCAGGTTCTCCAGCCGGCACGCGGCATCGAACAACGCCCGAACCTGGAATCGGCGGTCCGGCAGCAGCAAGGGCGTATCGATCAGATCGGCCAGCAGGACCGGGGTTCCCTGAGACAGGCCCGCGCGCACGACCAGCAAATCCATAACGCCCAATGGCCGGACGCCGAGGCCCGCATCCCGGGCGGGTTCGGACACCAGGCCGACCTGAACGTCGCCGCGCGATACGGCATCGACCGTTTCCTGTCCGCCCGCTTGCCGGATGCGCAACTCGACACCCGGTTCCGACGCCATAAATCCCGGCAGGAAGCCGGCGAGGTTGTTCTCGATCACCTGCGAGGTCGCCCCGATGGTAAGGAATCCGACCGCGCCGTGCGACACCTCCCGTGCCGTATGAACCAGCGCATTCATCGCCTCGAGCGCCGCTGCCGCGGGACCGACCAGCATCCGTCCGTCGCCGGACAATCGGATTTGTTTTCCGATCCGATCGAACAGCGTGACGCCGAGGATGTCCTCCAACGCCGCGATCCGGCGCGACACGGTCGGCTGCGTCATGTTCAGCCGCGACGCGGCGGCCGACACACCGCCCGCATCCGCAACGGCCAGAAAACTTTCCAAGAGGCGCTGATCCATCCATGCAGAATACGTATTGAAATCATGCAATCAATTCATTTTCTAAAAGAACACGGATCGGCTAGATTATCGGCCTCGACGCTATTCAACAAAACGGCCGGCCGGGAACGGCGCAGACGGTTCGGCAATTCAAATAGAACGCCGCGATTTGCGGGATGGGTGCCTTGGCGCTGACAAACCCTTTGACGATTCTTGCGGACCCGGTCCGACGCAACGTGCTGTTGCTCGCGATCTGCCAGGCGGTGAGCAATACCGGCACGTCCATGCTGGCCGCGGTCGCGGCCCTTGTCGGCTATTCGCTGGTCGACGACAAATCCTTCGCGACATTGCCCTTGGCCATTCAATGGACCGCCACGATGGCGACGACAATTCCTGCGGCGCAGTTGATGCGGCGGTTCGGGCGGCGCGCGGGGCTCTCGCTGGGCGCGGTCATCTTCATGGCCGGCGGCGCGCTGGGATTCTGGTCGATCTGGATCGCCAACTTCTACGTCTTCATCGCCGCCTGCGTGTGCATCGGGTCGGCGATGTCATTCGTCCACTATTACCGTTTCGCCGCCGCCGACTCGGCGCCCGAGAATTTCAAGAGCAAGGCGATTTCGCTGGTGCTGGCGGGGGGCGTGGTCGCGGCGGTGATGGGCGGCGAGCTCGCCAAGGCGACCGTCGACTGGTTCGATCCGCTGCTTTACGCCGGCTGCTACGCCGCCATCGTGTTGTTGGGCTTGGCCGTGCTGATCATCCTGCAGGGCGTCCGCATCCCGACGCTGACCGCCGAACAGCGGCGCAGCAGCGGTCGCCGCTTGCTGACGATCGCGCGGCAACCGGTGTTTTTGGTCGCCGTGGCGGCGAGCGCGCTCAGCTATGCCGCGATGATCATGATCATGACCGCTACGCCGCTGGCGATGCAGGCCTGCGGCTTCGAATTCCACGACACGGCGACGGTCATCCAGTGGCACGTGCTCGCCATGTATCTGCCGAGCTTCTTTACCGGCTCGCTTATCGCCCGGTTCGGCGTGCTGCGGATCATCGCCATCGGCGGCATCCTGGTCAGCGCCAGTCTGGCGACGAATATATCGGGCATCGCCTTCTTGAACTTCTGGGGCGGCCTCGTCCTGATGGGCTTGGGCTGGAATTTCATGTTCGTCGGCGGCAGCACGCTGCTCACCGAATCCTACACCGTGGAAGAGCGCGCCAAGGTGCAGGGGATCAACGATTTCATCGTCTTTTCGACCACCGCGGCGGCGGCGTTTAGTTCCGGTGCGCTGCAGGGCGAATTCGGGTGGAGCGCGGTCAACGCCGGCGCCATTCCCGCCATGTGCGTCGCCTTGCTGGGCGTCGCCTGGATGGCCCTGCGCCGCCGCGCGGCCCCAGCCGCATAATCTGATTTGTGAGACCAAGCAAGAACGCGACGATGCGTTAAGGAGGAAATATGGGATATCAAACGATCGATGTAGCGCCGCTGGCCGGCGCAATGGGTGCGGAGATCCATGGTGTGGACCTGGCGTCGGAGCTGACGAACCAGCAGTTCGACGAGATTCATCAGGCGCATCTCGACTATCTCACCATCGTCTTCCGCGATCAGAAGCTGACGCCACCACAACAGGCCGACTTCGCCCGCCGTTTCGGCAAGCTGGAGATTTATCCTTTCATAAAGGCGATCGACGGCGCCCCGGAAGTCGTCGAAATCATCAAGACCGAGGACGATGCGGAAAATTTCGGCGGGTCATGGCACTCCGACACCACCTATCAGGAAGAGCCGGTGATGGGATCCATGCTGTACGCGCTTGAAGTGCCCAAAGCCGGCGGCGACACACTGTACGCCAATATGTACCTGGCGTACGAATCTCTGTCCGACGGCATGAAGGAAATGCTCGACGGGCTTCGGGCGCACAACAATTCTGCGCAGCTTTACCGGGGCGGGCGGGCGAAAAAGATGAAGAATCTGGCCGGCATGAAGGATCAGTACAATGCCGAATCGGAAGTGTTGGAATCCCTGCATCCGGTCGTCCGTACGCATCCGGAAACCGGGCGCAAGGCATTGTACGTAAACCGGTCGCATACGGAACGGTTCGAGAATATGACCATGGAGGAAAGCGCGCCGCTGTTGCACTTTCTCTGCGATCACGCGACACGGCCGGAATTCACTTGCCGGGTCAAATGGGAGCCGGGCACGCTGACCTTCTGGGACAACCGTTGCACCCAACATTTCGCGATCAATGATTACCAGGGCAAGCGCCGCCGCATGCACCGGGTCATCATCGAAGGCGACCGCCCGGTTTGAGCGGCGTCAGCGCCACGAACTATCGGATCGCGGGCGACGGACCGCCGGTCACGCTGATCCATGGCGTCGGGTCCTATCTCGAAAGCTGGGACGGCGTGATCGCGGCACTCGGCGGCGGCTACCAATTCCTGCGCTACGACCTGCGCGGCCATGGCGCCTCGCCGAAACCGCCGGGACCATACACTCTCGACGATTTCGTGGACGACCTCGCCGCCTTGCTGGATGCCCGGGGCATCGAATCGACCCATCTGACCGGATTCTCGCTCGGCGGCCTGATCGCGCAGGCCTTCGCGCTGGCCCATCCGGACCGCCTGCGCTCCCTGACGCTGATCAGCACGGTCGCCGGCCGCACCGACGCAGAAAAGGCCGCCGTTCAACGGCGCGCGACAACGCTGGCGGAGAAAGGAGCCGGGACGCACCTGACCGACGCGGTCGACCGCTGGTTCACCGAGGATTTCATCGCCAGCCGCCCGGATGTGCTGGAGGAACGCCGGCGGCGCAGCCTGAACAACGACCCGGACTGCTATGCCGCCGCCTATCGCGTCCTGGCCGATTACGATCTCGCCGGCCGGCTGCCGGAAATTACAACGCCGACCCTCGTGATGACCGGTGAGAACGACGTCGGCTCGACGCCGCGGATGGCCGACCTCATCGCCGACCGCATACCCGACAGCCGGCTGCACATCTTCCCGCGCCTGAAACACTCGGTCTTGCTGGAGGCGCCGGATCAGGTCGCCGCACAGATGAGACCGTTCCTGGAAACCGCCTGACTACAGCAGGCGTTCGACCGGCACGCTGCGCACATCCATCTCGAAATCGAGCCCGACAATCGGCGGCCGCGCGTAATGCCATGTCAGCCCGCCCGGCGCCGCGCCGCGCGCGACGATCTCGTCCCCTAAAAAGGAATGCATCTCGTGCACGGTATAGGCCTGGGTCGCGTTTACATCGCCCCAGCCGAGCCCCAGCGCCCCAAGGCGCTCTTCCATCGAGGCCAGCACCGACTGCGCCTTGATCCGCGTCGCGGCGGGCGATGTGTCCTCGGGCTTCCGCTCCGCCTCGCCGGCCCCCGATATCACGAAGCTCGTCGCGGCTGCCGCCGTATCGTTCGGCCCCGCGGGCACGGTGTAGCTGAAGGCATGGAAGCCCGGCTCCGCCGGCGGGTCGATTTCGGGGCAGACGTTGGACCGGGCCACCGGGTTCTCCTCGTCCTTGAAGATGCCCCAGCGTTCCAGCGTGCCGACATAGACCCGGTTGAACGCGATGAACCCTTCCTCGGTGAAGGGTTCCGGCGAGCGCAATTCACAGGCGCAGAAGGACGTGAACGGCCGGCCCATCGCGGTCAGATGCGCCTCGACCGCCTGGAACCCGTCGGCCAGCGGCACCGGCCGTCGGAAACGGGCGCGCTCGACCACGAATCCCGGCTCCGCCAGGACACCACCGGAATACTGAAAGGCGTGCCGGAGATACCGGTACCCGCCCGGTTCGAAGACCACGGTTTCCGCCATTTTCACACTCTCCCGGTTGATTGTTGGACGGCTCCCAGGCTAAACGACGGGGGCGGTGATTCAACACCGGATTGGACAACCGCACTACAGCACCACGGCGCAACCCGGAAAGGCCGATGAGCGACCAGCCTCTCTCCACGCTGCCGCGCCGTCTTTGGGCCGGCGAACTCAGTCTGCACGACGCCTTCTGGCACTATGCGGTCTGGTACGGGCTCGCGATCAACGTGGCGACGAGCATCGCCTACCTGATTCTCTACGTGAAGGACGCGAGCCCGTGGGTTCTTGTCCCGCTTTATCTTCTGCCTTTGCCGTATAACCTGCTGGTCCTGGTCGCGGTATGGCGCAGCGCCGCCCGCTACGAAGGCGACCGGAAATGGGCCGACTGGGCCCGCGCCATCGTCTCCGTCTGGGTCGTGCTGATGATCGCGACGTGAGCCCGCTCTCCTATCCCGCGTAGGCGGCCACCTCGACCCGACAGTCGTTGTAGCAAGCGCCCTCGGCGATATCCGCCTTGTCGAGCGGGGCGAGCGCGGAGACGGTCTGCTCGTTGTCCGTCGTCTTGAACCACGCGCCCTTGACCGAACACAGCACGCCCGGACGGATCGCGTCGGTGACGCGCAGCGGCAAATGCACCTCGCCGAGATCGTTCCAGACCTTGACGATCGCGCCGTCTTCGAGGCCGCGCGCGGCGGCGTCGTCCGGGTGCATGTCGAGCTTCGGCGTCTCGTCGCAAGCCTTCACCCCGCCGAAGGTCGACGTGATGCGTTTGTCCGAGGACGGCGTGATCAATGTCAGCGGATAATCCGTCTGCAGCTCCGCATAGCGGGGCAACGCCGCGCCGTATTGCCGCTCCAAGTCTTCCGACAGCAGCTCGACCTTGCCGCTCGGCGTCGCCGGGAAGACGTTCTTGAACAGCACCGGCTCCTCGCCGTCGAATTCCATCCGGATCGCGGTGTCGGTCGGAATCTCCGTCGGCTGGTGACCCTTGAGCCGGATATCGCCCTCGTCGATCGCCTCGCTCATCAGCTCCTTGTCGGCCGCCTTGAAGATCGGATCGTCATAGCCGAACCGCGCCGCCAACCGGCGGAATATTTCGGTGTTCGGCAGCGACTGGCCGTAAGGCGGGATCACCGCCTCGGCCCGCTGCAGATACTGCTGCCCGTAGGCCGCATACAGATCGTCATGTTCGAAATGGGTCGAGGCCGGCAGCACCACGTCGCAGTATTTCATGCTGTCGGTCATCGCGACCTCCGCGCCGACGACGAACAGGTCTTCGGTCAGAAGCGCGCGTTTCATGCGGTTCTGGTCCGGATGCACGATCACCGGGTTGTGGTTGTAGATGAACAGCGCCTTGACCGGCGGATCGAGCGAGTCGTCGAGGACATGCTTGCTGACATCCAGGATGTTCAGCGTCCGCGTGCCCTCGGGAATCAACTCGGGCCGCTGCAGGCGCGCCATGGTCTTCGGGAAGGCGTTGCCCGCCGCCGCCTGCAATCCGCCGCCGGGCACGCCGAACTTGCCGGCCAGCGCCGGCAGCGCACAAATTGCGCGGATCGCCGAGCCGCCGTTGCGGTTCCGCTCCAGCCCGTTGCCGTAATTGATCGCGGCCGGATCGGCCTCGCGGTACCATTCGGCGGCCGTGCGGATATCTTCCGCCGGCAGGCCGCAAATCTCGGCCGCCCTCTCCACCGGGTAGTCCCGCGCCAGCGCCATGAATTCTTCGAACCCATGCACATGCTTTTCGATGAAGTCATTGTCGAATCCGCCGGTCCGCTCCAACTCATTGGCCAGCGCCCACGCCAACACCACATCGGTGCCCGGGTTGACCGGCAGGAACAGGTCCGCCTGCTCCGCCGTCTTGATCCGCTTCGGATCGATCACCACGACCTTTGCACCCTTCTTGCGCGCGGCGTTGAGGCGGCGCTGCAGATGCAGGTTCGAGACCGTAACATTGTTACCCCAGACGATGATCGTCTCGGCCAGTTCGATCTGCTCCGGCGGCATGCCGGGAACCAGACCATAGGTCGCGGCATAGGCCTCGCTCTTGATCCCGCCGCACAACGGCCGGCGGCTCAGCAGGCTGGCGCCCATCTTGTGGAAAAAGCGCAGCGACATGGAATCGCAAGAGATCAGCCCGTGCGGGCCGGAATAGTTGAAAGGCAGCACCGCCTGCGGGCCATGGGTATCGATGACGCGCGACAGACCGTCATGCACAAGATCGATCGCCGCGTCCCAGGAAATCTCTTCGAAGCGGCCTTCGCCCTTGGCGCCGACGCGTTTCATCGGCGTGGTCAGGCGGCTGTCGCCGTGTACGAATTCGGGATAATAGCGGCTGACCTTGTTGCACAGCACGCCTTCGGTGATCGGGTTGACCCTCGACCCGCGGACCTTGACGACCTTTTCGTCCTCGACCGTGACGGTAAGGCTGCAGGTGTCCGGACAATCCAGCGGACACACGCTTGGTTTCTGCAGACTCTGCTCTGACATGCTTTCCTCCATGATCCCGCAAACGACGGACCGGACGGTCCCGCAGTTTGATCTAAGGGATTAATTGGCCCCTGCAACAGGGCCAATTGCGACGACCCCACGAGTCCATTAATTCAGATCGCTAACCGGCCTCATCCATGACGCGGGCGAGGGTGGCAACCCCGCGCTTCATTTCCGGCAGTGGCACGCCGGCGTAGCCCAGCATCAAACCATGCCGCGGCGTGTCCTCCAGGTAATGGCGGGACAGGGACGGCGCTTCGACGCCGCGGTCGCGGGCCGCCTGCGTCAATGCCGCATCGTCGACCCCGTCGCCAAGATAGCCGATCAAATGCATGCCGGAATCCTGGGCCTCCACCTGCAGCCGATCACCCAACCGGCCCTGCACCACGTCGATCAAATCCGCCTGCCGTTCGGCATAAAGCGCCCGCATCCGGCGGATATGCGCGGCCAGATAGCCCTCGCCGATAAAGTCCGCCAGCGCGCCCTGCGCCGCGGACGACGGATGCGTATCGATGAGTTGCCGCACACCGCGGAAGGCGTCGATCAGGTCGCGCGGCACCACCAGATAACCGAGCCGCAATCCGGGAAACATCACCTTGCTGAAAGTGCCGAGATAGATCACCCGGCCGTCGGAATCGAGGCCCTGAAGCGCCGCGAGCGGCCGGCCGGCATAACGGTACTCGCTGTCGAAATCGTCCTCGATCACGAAGGCGTCCGCCGCATGCGCCCAATCGAGCAGTTCGAGTCGCCGCTTCAGGCTCATGGTCACGCCAAGCGGATAGTGATGCGAGGGGGTGACGCAGACCAGCCGGGCCTTCGGGGCGCGGCGACGGCCGTGGTCCACGCTGATCCCTTCCGCGTCGAGCGGCACCGGCACCAGCGCCGCCCCGGCCCCCAGCAGCGCACCGCGGATTCCGAGATAGCCCGGGTCCTCGACGCAAACCTCGTCCCCCGGATCGATCAGGACCCGCGCGGCGAGATCCAATGCTTGCTGCGAGCCGGAGACGACCAGCACCTGATCGGCATCGCAGGAGACCGCCCGCGCCGCGCCGAGATAATCGGCGATCGCCGCGCGCAGCGGCTCGTACCCCGCGACATCGCCGCCGACGAGAAATTCGCGTTTCGGATAGCGCCAGTGCCGTGCCAGCAACCGCGCCCAATCATCGAAAGGAAACCGTCCGAGTTCGGGAAAGCCCGGCGAGAAGGCGACCGCCCGCGCGCCGACGGAGGTGCGGATGCCGGCCAGATACCGGCCGCGCCGCGACAGGCTGGGCTTCGCCGCCCCGCGGTCGGCCCGCGCCTCCTCGCGCCCGGGCCGCGCCGACAGCAACTCTTCCGGCAACGTAGCCGATACATAGGTGCCCGCGCCGACCCGTCCCTGCACATACCCTTCGGCCAGCAATTGGTCGAAGGCGATGACCACCGTGTTGCGCGAGACGGACAGGTCCGACGCCAGGGTGCGCGTCGAGGGCAGGCGCGTATCAGGCCGCAGCCGCCCGTCGAGGATGGCCTCGCGAATCGCGAAATAAACCTGCCGGTAGAGCGGTTCGTCGGCCGTGCGGTCGATGGACAATGTACCGATCGGCGCGGCCGCATAGCGCCGTATCATGGCGGCTCCAGACGTAATGGTTCTATCAGAATCGGATAATGAGAGTTTTATACGAACCATTATGGCGCGGAAACACCTGATTTGGCGCTTCCGCCCGTCAAAAAGCGCCTAACCCGCCAGGGCTAGACGCGCTGCGGCCGGAACCGCCCGCGACGCCGACGGAACGTCAGCCGGCCGTCCGATATCCTGGAAAGTGAATCTGGGCGCAGGTTCCGCCATCGCCCAGCGCGTCGATCTTGAGTTCGGCGCCGTGCAATTCGGCCAATTTCTTGACGATGGGAAGGCCTATCCCAGCCCCTTCGAATTGGCGATTGTATCCGGTATCGATTTGGCCGAAGACCGCCAAGGCCTCGTCCAGCGCCGCCGCGTCAAACCCGATACCGGTATCGGTAACAGCGATCGTCACCGAGTTATCGTCCGCCACACCGAGCGAGACATCGATACGGCCGCCCTTCGGCGAAAATTTAATCGCATTGCCGATCAGTTCGAGCACGATCTGCTGAATATGAATGGGATCGCCGGAGAGCGATACCGGCTCTTTCGGCGGCTGGAAGTGAATGTCGACGCCGCGGAGCACCGCTTCTCCCGACAGCGAGTCCACGCTTTCACGCGTCAGGGCATGGATATCCAGGACCGCCTCCTTGATTTCCACGCTGCCGGCATCGGTCAATTCCAATAATCGATCAACGAGATCGAGTTGCCGCCGCCCGCCCTTGGATATCTGCTCCGCATACTCCCTATATTGCGCCGGTTGGACGGGACCCAACATTTCTTGCGCGATGCAGTCGGCGAACCCGATGACGGCGTTGAGCGGCGTGCGGAGTTCATGGCTCATCGTCGCCAAAAATTGCGCTTTCGCTTTGTCGCCGGCTTCGACCAATTCCCGCAGGTCGCGCATTTGTCCCAACAACCCGCTCTCCGTTCGCCGGGAGTGTTCCCGCAGGCGGATTTCGTCGATCACAATTTGTGCGAAGGCCTTGAGGCTTTCCCGATCATGCGTCCCGAACGTGTCGCGCGGCTTGTCGTCGATTATGCAAAACGTTCCGATGGCAGCGCCGTTCACGACCAAGGGCTGGCCGGCGTAGAACCGAATATGGGGTGGGCCGGTCACGAGCGGATTGTTTTCGAAGCGCGGATCGCGCGCCGCATCGAGAACGATCAACGCCTCCGGTTCCATGATCGCATGAGCACAAAATGCGTGTTCGCGCGGCGTCTCCGCCGCATCGATGCCGCAACAGGCCTTGAACCACTGCCGATCCTTATCGATGAGCGACACCAACGCCACCATCGACCCGAAATAGGTCTTGGCGAGCCAAACCAGCCGATCGAATTCGGGTGCGGGTTCGCTGTCCAAAAGCGAGAGATCATCCAAGACGAACTGACGGTATTCTTCGTTGAACGGCGTCGGATAAGGGGTCTTCTCCATAGTCCAGACACTGCCCGACGACGGTTAAAAATCTCTTTCCTATCCGGCGAAATCGAACGGGTTTCCGAAGATTATCATTTAGTTTTAAACGCCTAAGAATTAGGCAAAACCAGCGAAGGGCAGTTCCAGGACCGCATGTCGGCCAGTCGCAAATTCGGGTCTTACGCAACAAACCCCGCGTTACTCCGCCGCCGGACATCACAAATCCGCTTCGATCGATCACGAATAATCTATCGAACACGCCGATCGATTGAGCGATTTTTGGTTGTCATCGGCGGAACGGCCTCTACATTTGACGCCGTAGCCGCCCTGGCGGGGCGGTTCGCCGCGAAAGGCCGTTAGATGACAGTTCAAAATCGAGGACCCGGCGCGCCGTTGGATCCCGTGAAGTTTCAACACCCGGACTTCACGGCGACCGGCGAACGCCGCGCCGCCGTCGGCCTCACCGCACTGAAGACGCTGTGGTTCAACACCGGCACGCTGTGCAACCTCACCTGCGAGAATTGTTACATCGAATCAAGCCCGACGAATGACCGGCTCGTCTATCTAAGCGTCGCGGAAGTAACCGCCTATCTCGACGAGATCGCGGCGGACGATCTGGGCACGACCGAGATCGGCTTCACCGGCGGCGAGCCGTTCATGAACCCTGACGTCCCCGCCATTCTGGAAGAAACGCTGTCGCGCGGTCTGCAGGCGCTCGTCCTGACCAACGCGATGCGGCCGATGATAAAATGCGCCGATGCACTGTTGGACCTGAAAAGGCGGTTTGGCGATCAGTTGCTGCTGCGCGTATCGCTCGACCATCACACCGCGGAACTGCATGAGTTGGTGCGCGGAAAATTCTCGTGGCGAACCGCGATCGACGGGCTTCGTTGGCTGTCGGACAACGGCTTCAACATCCATGTGGCGAGCCGCACCTGCTGGAACGAACCGGACACGGTCATGCGCGCGGGTTTCGCGAAGATGTTCGGGAAGGAAGGCATCGCCATCGACGCAAACGACCCGGTCGCGACGATGCTGCTGCCGGAAATGGATCAGGCGCTCGACGTGCCGGAGATCACCGAGCAATGCTGGGACATTCTCGGCGTGTCGCCCGACGCGATGATGTGCGCCACGTCGCGCATGGTGGTGAAGCGCAGGGGCGCCGACCGGCCGGTCGTCACGCCCTGCACCCTGCTGCCGTATGACGAAGCCTTCGACATGGGCCATACGCTGTCCGAGGCGGCCACGGCCGTGAAATTGAACCATCCGCATTGCGCGCGCTTCTGCGTGCTCGGCGGCGGGGCCTGCAGCCGCAGTGCCGCGTAGCGCCGCAGGCTTCGGTCGAAAGCGCCGCCAAAATCATGCCGCAAACACACCATCTCGGATCCTTCGATAAACCGCTGCTGATCTTCGGCGGGCCCTACGGCAACCGGCAAGCGCTCGAAGCGTTGCTCGCGGCGGCCGCGGCGCTCGACATTCCGGCGAACCAAATGCTGTGTACCGGCGACCTGGCCGCCTATGCCGCCGAGCCCCAAGCCGTTGCGGACCGCCTCCGGGACGCCGGCGTCGCCGTCGTGATGGGCAACGTCGAGGAATCGCTCGGCGCCGATGCCGGGGACTGTGGCTGCGGATTCACGCGCGGCAGCGAATGCGACGTGATGGCGGCGCACTGGTACCGGTATGCGGCCGAAGCGGTCGACGCGGAGACCAAGCGCTGGATGCGCGACCTGCCGCGCCGCATCGATCTCTCCCTCAATGGCGTATCGATTGCCGCCATTCACGGCGGCGTCGGCCAAATCAACCGGTTCATCTTCCCGGCGACGCCGTCCGACGAAAAAGCGACCGAGCTCGATTCAGCCGGCGTGGAGATAGCGGTCGGTGGACATTCCGGCCTGCCATTCAGCGAAACGGTCGGCCCGCGGCTTTGGCACAATGCCGGCGTGATCGGCTTGCCCGCCAACGACGGCACGCCGCGGGTCTGGTACAGCGTGCTGATCCCGAACCCCGATGGAATCAGCGTCGAATTGCGCGCCCTGTCCTACGACCACGAAGGCGCCGCGGCCGCAATCCGGGCCGCGGATCTGCCGCAGGCCTACGCGGACGCGCTGGAAACCGGCTACTGGCCGAATGACGACATCATGCCGGATGCCGACCGGCGCCGGCGCGGCGTGGCGTTGACCGAGCAGACATTGCATTGGCCGCGGCCTTGCCAATCGGTAGCGGCGGCTGAATAATCCGCCTGCGCTCCACGCGCTACGCTGCCAAGGACGAGTCGTGAGCTACAAATACCCTTATAAGGGCATCCGTGTCCTCGATGTGTCGCAAGGCTTTGCCGGACCATATGTCGGCGGCATGCTGTCGCTATACGGCGCGTCGGTCATCAAGGTCGAACCCCCGGAGGGCGATTGGATCCGAATCATCGGCAAGGCGTTCGGCGGGAACACGCCGCTCGGCGTCGTGGCCAATCGCGGCAAGCGCAGCATCGCGATCAACCTCAAGACGGAGTCGGGCCGGGCCCTGGTCCATCAGATCGCGGAAACCGCCGACGTCTTTCTGGAGAGCTTCCGGCCCGGGGTCGCCGCGCGGCTGGGCATCGCCTACCCGGATATCAAGAAGATCAATCCGCGGATCATCTACCTGTCGGTCAGCGGATTCGGCCAGGACGGTCCCGACGCAGGCCGGCCCGCCACCGATACGGTGATCCAGGCCAATTCCGGATTCATGTCGGTCAATGAAGGCATGGACGGGGTGCCGCACAAGGCCGGCGTGCTGATCGCCGATACGTCGACCGGTATCTATGGATTCCAGGCTGTCGCCGCGGCGCTGTTCGCCCGGCAGCATGAAGCCGAAGGACTGCACCTCGACGTCAGCCTGATGCAGTCCACCGCCGCCTTCGTGGCACCCAAGATCGTGGAATACCATGTGGAAGACGGCGCGCCGCGGCTGCTCAACGCTCCCGCCGGCAGCTACCGGACCAAGGACGGCTGGCTGGCCGTTACACTCGTTAAAGAGCATCATTTCGAGAAGCTGTGCCAGGCGATCGGCCAAGAGGCATTGACCGGCGATCCCCGGTTCGCGAATTTCGATACCCGCGCGGAACATATCAACATCTTGAAAGCGATCATTGGCGAGGCCTTGCTCAACAAGACCACCGACGAATGGGTCGCGACCCTCACCGAACACGAAGTGTTGTGCAGCCCGATCGCGGATTTCAGCGATTGGCTTGCGGACCCGCAGGCCGTCGCGACCCATGCCGCCCCGGTCGTCGACCAGCCCGGCATGGGACCGGTCCCGATTCCCGCCATCCCGGGGACGGACCCGGACACCGACGTCGAGTCGCAGCCGGTCGCCCCGTCGGTCGGCGAGCATGGCCGCGAAATCCTTTCCGAATTCGGTTTCGACGACGACCGCATCGCCGTCCTCGTCCACGATGGCGCGGTCACGCTGCCACCCTAACGCGAAAGCCCTATGATGACCGACTCACCGAAAAACCCGGCTACGCGCGCCGACGAGGACAGCCATTTTTTCGAGGACCTGCAGATCGGGCAGCAATTCCCCATCCCCTCACGGACGATGACGGACGCGCTTTTTGCGGCCTTCCAGCTGGCCTCGGGCGACAATCATCCGAGCCACTACGACGTGGAATACTGCCGCGCGCACGGCCATCCGGGCATGCTGGCGCACGGGTTTCAGACCCTTATCCAGACCGCGCCCGGCGCCGGCACCTTCCCCTTCTACGTCGGCAGCGCCCTCGTGGGCTTCCTGGAGCAGGCGTCGCGCTTTCTGAAGCCGGTCTATGTCGGGGACACGCTCTATTCGATGCTCGAGGTCGCCGACCTGAAACCGCAGCGGACCACCGGCGTCGCAACGTTGCGATCGACGGTCCACAATCAGAAGGACGAACTTGTTCTCGAGGGCGAGTTGAAATTTCTGATCCGTCTGCGCGCCCCGAACGTATGATATCCTGGAGGCGGTGACCTGCTTCCAATTCGCCTTTGACAACGAGGCGCTTCCGGCCAATATGGGGAAATCGGGCAGCGTGAAGGGGCACGCCGGAGTAAAGAATGTACGAACAAGAAACGCGTCAGATCAAAGTCACGGTTAAGCCATTCTACCTGGAAGACCAATCCTCACCCGACGAAAATCACTTTGTATGGGCTTATCATGTGCGGATTGAGAATGACGGCGGCGAAACGGTGCAATTGCGCAATCGGTATTGGCGGATTACCGATGCTCTCGGGCGGGTGCAGGAAGTCCGCGGCCCCGGTGTGGTCGGGGAACAACCGGTGCTGAATCCCGGTGACGATTTCGAGTATACGAGCGGTACCCCGCTGCAAACACCGTCGGGAATCATGGTGGGGACCTATCAAATGGAAGCGGCGAGTGGCGAATTCTTCGATGTCGATATTCCGGCTTTTTCCCTGGATAGCCCTCACCAGCCGGTACAATTGAACTAAATAGATCAATCGTAGCCGATCAAGACACATTGAATACCGCCGTGCGTCCAAGGGGACGTGACGCAGGAAGGAGTTAGTCGTGACGGAGCTCAAGAAGGCAAAAAAACCCGGGGCCATAGACCTCGAAGCATCCGGTGTGCCGGACCGTCCGGCCCAAGGCGAGGCCGAAGACGCGGTCCGGACACTGATCCGCTGGGCCGGCGACGACCCTAGCCGCGATGGGTTGCTCGGCACGCCGGAGCGGGTCGTTCGTGCCTATGACGAATTCTTCGCCGGGTATAAAGAAGACCCCATGGAGATGCTGAAAAAAACCTTCAGCGAAACAGAAGGTTACGATGAAATGGTTGTCCTGCGGGACATCGATTTTCATTCCCACTGCGAGCATCATATCGTCCCGATTATCGGCAAAGCCCATGTCGGCTACCTGCCCAGCGAACGGGTTGTCGGTATCAGCAAATTGGCGCGCGTCATCGAAACATTTGCCCGCCGGCTGCAAATCCAGGAAAAACTGACGGCACAAATCGCCAACACTCTGGAAGAAGTGCTGCAGCCCAAGGGCGTGGCCGTCGTGATCGAGGCCGTGCACCAGTGCATGACGACGCGCGGCGTCAAGAAACAGGGCGTTTCCCTGGTCACCAGCCGTATGTTGGGCCAATTCCGGGACGACGCGAAAACCCGCCGCGAGTTCCTGTCGATCATCGGCAGCCCCGGAAATTCGATCGGACACTGACCGTCGCTCACAGCGCCGGCTGCGGCCCTATCGGCAAAAGCTGGACAAAATCGGCGCATTAGCCGATTCTTGGGCGATAATAGCGAAGTTCGCGCAGCTCTTTCGGACGCCGCGGCACCTTGATCGATTTCCGGCCCATTCTTTTCATTATCGGCATCCTGATGTCGACCCTCGCGCTGGCCATGTGCCTGCCGGCCGTGGCGGACGCTGCTGTGAAAAACCCGGACTGGGAGGTCTTCGCCCTGGCCGCCGCCTTCACGCTGCTGATCGGCGTCATGCTGATGCTGACGGCGCGGTCCAGGGCGCGCAATCTCAATCAGCGCCAGGCGTTCATCCTGACCGCGCTGAGCTGGACGATCATCCCCGCGTTCGGCGCCCTGCCGTTCACCTTCTCCGAATTGGAACTGTCGTATACCGACGCGTTTTTCGAAGCGATGTCCGGCATCACGACGACCGGATCGACCGTCCTGACCGGCCTCGATTTCGCGCCGCCGGGCATCCTTCTTTGGCGCGCGCTGCTGCAATGGCTCGGCGGGATCGGTATCATCGCCATGGCGATCGCCATTCTGCCGATGCTGCAGGTCGGCGGCATGCAGCTCTTCCGCATGGAATCTTCCGACAGTTCGGACAAAGTGCTGCCGCGCGCCGCACAGCTCATTACCTATATCGGCTTCATCTATCTCGGCATGACGATGCTGTGCGCGTTGTCCTATTGGCTCGCGGGGATGCGCGGCTTCGACGCGGTCGCGCATGCGATGACGACCATCGCAACCGGCGGCTTCTCGACCAGCGACCAATCCATCGGTCATTTCGCGAGCGCCGCGGTCGATTCGATTTCCGTGGTCTTCATGCTGCTCGGCAGCCTGCCGTTCGTGCTCTATCTGCGCGCGCTGCGCGGGAATCCCGGCAGCCTCTGGAGTGACAGCCAGGTGCATTGGTTCCTGACGATCGTGCTCCTCGCAGTCACGGCGATGGCATTGCACCTGTATATGAACAACGGGTTCGGGCTTCGGGAAGCCTTCCGGCTGGCGTCCTTCAACGTGGTGTCGATCATTACCGGCACCGGCTATGCGACGACCGATTTCGGCCTGTGGGGCACATTCGGCCTGACGTTGATGTTCTTCCTGATGTTCATCGGCGGCTGCGCCGGATCGACCACCTGCGGGATCAAGGTCTTCCGCTTTCAGGTCCTATACGCGACCGCAGTGACCCAAATCCGACGTTTGCTCGAGCCGCATGGCGTCTTCATCTCCTACTATAACGGCAAGCCGATCCCGTATTCCGTCGGCGACTCGGTGATGAGCTTCTTCTTCCTCTACGCCTTGTGTTTCGCGGTGATCGCCATCGGCCTCGGCATGATCGGGCTGGATTTCCTGACCGCGATGTCCGGCGCGGCGACCGCGATCTCCAATGTGGGCCCGGGGCTCGGCGACGTCATCGGCCCGGCCGGCACCTTCGCATCGTTGCCGGACAGCGCAAAATGGCTCCTCAGCCTCGGCATGTTGCTGGGCCGGCTGGAACTGTTCACGATCCTGGTGATGCTGGCGCCCGCCTTCTGGCGACAGTGATCGTCGGTGTCCGCTTCGGCGGGCTATCGAATGTAGGCCGTCATATGTTTGCGGATCTGTTCTTCGAGAACCTTGTCCACATTCCGGCTTAGGCTTTCCACCATCTGGAACCAGACCTTTTCCCGGTCCGCCAAGCTCGCATCCTCGGCCACCGTCCGGGTCCGGTTGCCGCTCGCCCGCGCTTCGGCCTGCCCCGTTTGATCGGCGATCGATACCGACATCCGAAGCGTCGCGCGATAGCGTTCCGTCTGGTCTGTGGTGAAAGCGCCCTTGATGCCGCTTTTCTTCTTCAGCCGTTCTTCGATCATCTGCGCTTCCTCGATCTTGACGACCGCGGTGCCCTGTTGACCGACCGGCTTGAGGCGTTGCTGAGCCCACCGTTCGGCGACCGACGCCAGGGTAACCGGCAGCTCATGCTCGACGTTGCCTTGCACGGTCGACGGCGCGGGCTTCTCCACCGTGATCGTCGCGACATTCAGCGCGATCGGCGTCTGATGGGAAAACCCGATCTGAGGAAACTGCCGCCCCTCGACCGGCGTTTCGCACCCGGCGAGCAGGACTGCCGCCAAAACACTGAAAACCAACGATTTGAGCATGGTCATGCGATCATGGGCCCTCTTGTTGCGACTTAAGCGGCGGCCACTATGCCCGCCCGGCCGCGCCGCTTCAAGACGCCCGTAGCTGTGCCAATTGCGCACGGTCGTAGGCCCGCTCCTCGTTGCAAAACTCGCAGGTAACGGTCACGCGGTCGTCGACGATAAGATCCGACAATTCGGCGTCGGACAGAGACCGCAAGACCCGCTCGACTTTTCCCTCGCTGCAGCGGCAGGCGAATTGGAGCGACCGGGTGTCGAATACACGGACGCCGTCCTCGTTGAACAACCGAAACAGCAGGTTATGCGCCGAGATATCCGGATCGATCAGTTCGCCATCGGTGCAGCTGCTCAACATGATCAGCGAACTGCGCCAAGCCTCCTCGGTCGGTTCCTGCTGATTCGGATCTTCGGTTTCCGGCGATCGCTGCAACATCAGCGCGCCGGCGCGCCATCGGCCCGACGCATCGCGTCCGCCGTGCAGTTTCACCGCCGCCGAAAACTGATCCGACTGCTGGAAATAATGATGGACGCAGTCCTGCAGCGTCGCCCCGCTCAGATCGACGATCCCTTGGTAGCGCTCCGTATGCACGCCCTGATCGACGGTGAAGGAAATGTACCCGTTGCCGAACAGATGCGGGATCGGCGCCCGGTCCGCCGCATCGCCGTCGGGAAGATCGCCGCGCAGACCGACATAGCCGCGAAGATTGCCGTCGTTGGTCACGTCACTGACCAGGAACTTGACCGGCCCGTCGCCGGAAAGCTGCAGATTGAAGACGCCGTCGAACTTGAGCGCCGCCGCCAACGCACTGGTCAGGGCAACGCTCTCCGCCAAAACGGCCGCGACCGGATCGGGGTAGTCGTGGCGGCTGATGATCTCGTCGACGGCACTGCCCAGGCGTACCAGCCGGCCGTGAAAGCGCGATGTGTCCAGGACGAAGGGCTGGATGATATTGCCGCCATTGCGCCCGCCGTCCGGCATTACGACAGGCACCACGCAAGAATGCCCTTCTGCGCGTGCAGCCGGTTTTCGGCCTCGTCCCACACCACGGATTGCGGACCGTCGATCACGTCGGCGGTCACTTCTTCCCCGCGATGCGCCGGCAAGCAGTGCATGAAGACGGCATCCGGTTGCGCGCGCGCCATCAGCCGGGCATCGACCTGATACGGCCGCAGCATGTTGTGGCGCGATTCGGCCTGGTCGTCGCCCATCGAGACCCAGACATCGGTGACGACGCAGTCCGCGCCGGCGGCCGCGTCGGCGGCGGAATCGGTCACAGTCACGGCGGCGCCATGGTCGCGCGCCCAGGCCATCACCTCGGGCGATGGGTGGAGCGCTTCCGGACAGGCGATATTGAGCGAAAAATCGAACTGCCCGGCGGCATGAATCCAACTGGCCGCGACATTGTTGCCGTCGCCGATCCAAGCCACGGACTTGCCGCCGATCGGGCCGCGATGTTCCTCGTAGGTCATCACGTCCGCCATGATCTGGCATGGATGCGTTCGGTCGGTAAGGCCGTTGATGACGGGCACCGACGCGTATTCCGCCAACTCCTCCAGTTTGTCGTGCGCGTCGGTCCGGATCATGATCGCGTCCACGTAGCGCGACAACACGCGCGCCGTGTCCGCAATGGTCTCGCCGCGACCGAGTTGGCTGTCGGATTCGCCGAGGAACAGCGTCTGCCCGCCGAGCTGCCGCATGGCGACATCGAAGCTGACCCGCGTTCGCGTCGACGGCTTCTCGAAGATCATGGCCAGGATCTTGCCGTCCAGCGGACGGTCTGCCGGCGGGCTGCCCTTCTTATGCGCCGCACCGAGATCGAGAATCGACCGAAGGTCGTCCTTCCCATAACCGTCCAAATCGAGAAAGTGTTTCGGCTCACTCATCCGGCGTCATCCCACCCGGCGGCGACCCGATCCATGATCGCGATGGCCTCGTCCACATGGCCTTCCTCGATGATCAGCGGCGGCAGTAGGCGGATGACGTTCCCGGCCGCACCCACGGTCAGCAATCCCTCGTCGGTCAGCTTGTTCGAGATCGCGCCGAAATCGGGGCCGCACACCACGCCTTGCATCAGACCGGACCCGCGTGCGCCGGTGAACACCGCGCCGTGGCGCGAGACGAGATCGGCCAGCTTGTCGGTGAGGTAACCGCCGACCCGCTCGACATGGTCCAGGAATCCGTCCTCCAGCAGCACATCCAGCACGGCGTTGCCGACCGCCATGGCCAGCGGATTGCCGCCGAAGGTTGAGCCGTGCGTTCCCGCGGTCATGCCCTTCGCCGCCTCGCTGGTGGCGAGGAAGGCGCCGACCGGAAAGCCGCCGCCGAGTCCCTTGGCGACCGCCATCACGTCCGGCGCGATGCCGGCCCATTCATGCGCCCACACCTTGCCGGTCCGTCCGATACCACACTGCACCTCGTCGAAGAACAGCAGCAGGCCGAACTCGTCGGCGACCTGACGCAACCCGCGCAGATAATCCATATCCGCCGGATGGATACCGCCTTCGCCCTGGATCGGCTCGACCAGGATTCCCGCGGTCTCGCCGGTGATCGCGGCGCGCAGGACATTCAGATTGCCGAACGGCATCGTGTCGAAACCCTCGGTGCGGGGGCCGAAGCCCTCGGTGTGCTTCTCGTTGTTGGCGGCGGAAATCGTCGCCAGCGTCCGGCCGTGGAACGAGTCGGAACAGGCAATGATGCGCCAGCGTTCGGGATTGCCGTTCGCGCTGTGATACTTGCGGCACAGCTTGAGGCCGCCCTCGACCGCTTCCGCGCCGGAGTTACAGAAAAACACGAGATCGGCGAAGGACGCCGCCGCCAGCCGCTCGGCCAGCTTTTCCTGCCCTGGAATGCGGTACAGGTTCGAGACATGCCACAGCTTGCCGGCCTGCTCCTGCAGGCATGCGACGAGATGCGGATGGGCATGGCCCAATACGTCCACCGCGATGCCGCCGCAGAAATCGAGGAATCGTCGTCCGTCGGTCGAGTAAAGATACGGCCCCTCGCCCCGTTCGAAGGCGAGATCGGCCCGGGCATATGTCGGCATCACCGCTGTCATGACGGCATCCTCCAATTCTGTTAGCTCGACCGTTGAAAGCCGCGGAGTATCGAGCGATGCCACCGGCCTGTCAACGTTGGGGAAACTAGGGTTCCGGCGGGATTACGCCTTCAACTTGTAGCCGGTCGCGATCAGGCGCCAGCATATCGCCCACAGTACCAAATTCGTGATGGTCAGGACCAATGCGCCGATCCACAGCGGCGCGTCCGAGACGCCGATGAAGCCGTAGCGGAACCCGTCGATCATGTAGAAGAACGGATTGGCATGGGCGAAGGCCTGGAAGACCGGCGGCAACCGGTCGATCGAATAGAAGGTGCCGGACAGGAAGGCCAAGGGCGTGATGACGAAGTTCGTGACGCCGGACGTTTGGTCGAATTTCTCCGCCCATAGGCCGGTCAGCGTGCCCAGCAACGCCATCAACAGCGACGCCGACACGCCGTAAAACAAGGCGATGAATGGGTGCGCGAGCGTGCCGCCGATGATCACGCTCATGACGAGGCCGGTCGCCGCGCCGACCGCGAGCCCCCGGGTCACGCCGCCGGCAATCAGCCCGAAGGTCAACTCGCCCGGCGCCAGGGGCGGCATCAGCATATCGACGATGTTGCCCTGCACCTTGCCGACCATGATCGAGGACGAGGTATTGGCGAATGAATTCTGGGCCATCGCCATGACGATCAACCCGGGTGCCAGAAATTCGATGAAGGGCACGCCGTTGACCACCTGCACGGCCCGGCCGAGCGCCACCGCAAAGACGACCAGGAAGACATGCGTCGTCACCACAGGGGCCATGACGGTCTGGGTATAGACCTTTAGGAACCGGCGCACTTCCTTGACATAGAGCGTCCAAAGGCCAAGCCAGTTGACCGTTCCGAAGCGGCGCGGTTGGGGGCAGTCCGACATCGATTGTCTCGCGAGCGGCGTTTTCAAGCGCGCAAGCTTTAAACCCCGCCCGGCGTCGGGACAAGCGCTTCCCGAATTTCAAGGGGGCAAAAAAACAAAGCGGCGGCACCTTCGGGTACCGCCGCCTGAACCATCAGTCGATGCCAATTGGGAGGGGCAGGGTGGGCGTACGACAAACGGTTCAACTGTTTTGAGAAGACGTTCGGATGCAAGCCTTGCGTTTCTCAATGATGAAAGAATGCAGCAGCGATTGCATACCCACAGTGACGGTCGTCACAGTTGGTTAATTTTCGTTAGGAATTTGCGGAAATTTTCGGAGATTCTATTATTTACAGGCACTTATGGGAAAGAAAAGGTTGGGCACGACGGCTTATCGCCCGCCTTTTAAGTTTCGGTCTATAGCCGCCAGAATTGCATCCTTGCGCGTATCGAGGCCGAATAAAGGAATCGAGATATCTCCGTTCTGCATTAACCGATTGATCGGCGCGGCAAATTTTTCCAAACCGGTTCCGGGAACACGTTTTCGATCCCGCACAAAAATACAGATGAACTCGCTCAACAGAATCTGATTTACCTCTATTGCGGTAACCTCGGACCACGGAATCTCTTTCGTGCTCCATTTCCGCCAAAGAATGCCGTTCGGGCCTATGACAAGCTGCGCCCGTCGATCGAAGATCGCGCGCGCATATATGAGGGCGCAGAGACCGAAGAAAATCATGCAAACCCATGGAAACCATGGAAAGGCCCATCCATAGGTGAGCTTTATCGGGTCGCTCGCCTCAATGACTCGCAACCAGTAGCCGAGAGCGACGAAGGCCACCGATCCCAGATACAGCATCACTAAACGAAATCGCCCGTAGCGGACCTCGAGTATCTCTTGATCGACTTGCGGCGTCGCGGCTGGTTCTTGGTCGCTCAATCGAACCTCAACTCAGACACCTGCCGCACTAATGCGTCGCGCGTCTTATGTTCGGCTGTTATTGCGGACTTAGACTCATTTCCAGTGCGTTTTCCAGATCAAACTGAGAATGGCTTGACGAAAATAGAAACCCTGTCGCGCGTGAATTGCCCGAGGCATGCCGGCGGCGGCCGCATAGAGCCCTGCGGACGGCCCCGTCGTTCGGCCTTCTCATTTGGCGGCGAAGGGGCAATACTGCGCGCCGCAACCATGCCCGAGAAAGACGACAAACCCCGCGCGCGCCGCAAGCCGCGCAAGATCACGCCCGACTCGCTCGGCCGGATCGCGCTGCACTATCTCGAGCGCTACGCGACGTCGAGCGAGAACCTGCGCCGCGTGTTGATCCGCCGGATCCGGCGGTCGGCCGAAGCGCACGGCACCGACCCGGACGAACAGATGCCGCATGTGGACGACCTGATCCTGCGGTATCAGCAGGCGGGCCTGCTCGACGATCAAGCCTATGCCCGCATGCGGGCGGAATCGCTGCACCGGCGGGGATCGTCCGGGCGGATGATACGAATGAAACTCGCGGCCAAAGGGGTGGCGTCTGACGCGATCGACGACGCCCTGGAGTCGTTGAACGATATGGTGGCGAATGCCGATCTCAGCGGCGCCTGTAACTACGCACGCCGCCGCCGCATTGGACCGTGGCGGCTCCGCGACCGGTCGGACTATCGCGACCGGGATCTCGCGTCCCTCGCGCGGCAGGGCTTCGGCTACGACATCGCGCGCAAGGTCATCGACGCCGAAGATGCCGAGACGCTGGAAGCCGAAGCCGCGGAAGCGAAGGAATATTAGTCGCGAGGCCGCCGGTCGCTGCGCATCGCGGCGCCCCGGCCAGGGATCGCGACGAGCCGCCGGCGTTTCGCGGCGGCCGCCTGCACCGGCGTCGCCGCATAGAGCTGTTTCGACGCTTCGATGATCAATACACCGGACACCGCCTGGAACCATCGGTCGCCGGCTTTCTCCAACGCCTGCGCCGACCGCAGGATGACGCGCCGTTGCGACGGCGGCACGAACAGCGCGTGCTCGGCCGCGTGCGCCGTAAAAAGGCAATCGCGCAAAAGCCGTTTGATCTGGCCTTCACTGAAGGGATGGCCGTGCCCGAAGGGCGAGCGCTGTTCGAACCGGGCCCAGATGCCGCGCCGGTTCGGCACGACGACCAGAAGCCGCCCGCTATCCGACAACACCCGCCATGCCTCGCGCATCAGGGTGCGGAGGTTTTCGCTATTCTCCACCGCGTGCACGAGCAGAAGACGATCGACCGACAAGTCGGGCAAAGGCAACTCCGTCTCGTCCGACAGACAGACAAGACCAGCCTTGCCGTCCGGCCAGCCGATCACCCCTTGTTGAGCCGGATTGACGGCGATAACCCGATCCGCCTCGTCCGAAAAGGCGCCGAGATACGGCGTCGCATAGCCCAATCCAAGCATGGTCATGCCGCGAACCGACGGCCACATCTCGCGGATGCGGTCGCGAATCAGCCGCCGCGCCACATGACCGAGACGCGATCGGTAGAAATCATTCAGGTCAACGACATCGGACCACATGGCGGATATCCCAGCCCACCGGGGGGCGGCGCATCCCTGGACACGCTTTCCCGGTTTCGCGCTTGCAACAGGGTCAACAATAGGAAACTGTGGATGAAATCAACGTTAATGCAAGGGGAAAAGCGCCGTGAAACTGCACTACAGTCCGACCTCGCCCTATGTCCGAAAAGTCATGGTCGTCGCCCACGAAAAAGGTCTTGTGGACCAGATCGAAACCGTCGCCAACAGTCCCTGGGACGAAAACGACCTGTCGAAGGACAACCCGATCCGGAAGATTCCGACGCTGGTGACCAACGACGGCATGGCGCTTTTCGATTCGCGGGTCATTTGCGAATATCTCGACGATCTCGGTAACGGCGATGCCTTGTTCCCGAATGGCGGCGAGCGCTGGAGCGTGCTGCGCAAGGCGGCCATGGGCGATGGAATCATGGATGCCGGCGTGTCGATCTCCATCGAGAACCGGCGCGACAAGGAGCATTGGTCGGATTGGCATGTCGGACGGCAAAAGGAAAAGATCAACCAGACGCTGGACGCCCTCGAAACCGAGGCGGCAGCCCTCAACGGACCGGTCGACATCGGCAGGGTCACGGTCGGCTGCGCGCTCGGCTATATCACGTTCCGGGGATTCGTCGGCGATTGGACCGAGGGCCGGCCGGCGCTGACGGCCTGGTATGAAGGTTTCTCGGCACGGCCGTCGATGAAGGCGACCGAACACAAGGAATAGGCCGCCGCAACGGATCGTCCCATGACCGAGGTTTCGGCCCAACAATTGATCGACCAGCTCAATCTGGCGCGCCATCCCGAAGGCGGCTGGTTCGTCGAGACTTACCGTCACGCGCCCGGCGACGGCGCACGCGGCGCCTGCACGGCGATCTACTATCTGTTGCAGGCCGGCGAAGAGTCGGCCTGGCACCGGGTAACCGATGCCGACGAGCTCTGGCATTGGTACGCGGGCGCACCGTTGACCCTGGAGATTGCCGCACCCGATAGCGGCCAATCGGAGAGTCACACGCTCGGCCCCGCGGTGACGAACGGCCAGCGGCCGCAAATCCTCGTCCCCGCCAACGCGTGGCAGAGCGCGCGCAGTCAGGGCGACTGGACGCTGGTTGGCTGCACCGTGGCGCCCGCCTTCGACTTCGCCGCGTTCGAGATGGCCCCCGACGGCTGGTCGCCGGGCTCTTAGCCGGGCTAAAGCGCCGCCAGCATTTCCGGCAGACGCGACAGGTCGTCGAAGGTGGCGGCGGCGCCGATATCGCGCAAAACGTCCTCATGTCCCGGCTGAATGTGGCTCGCCCCGGCGAAGCCGAACACGGTCATCCCCGCCGCCACGGCGCCGGTGACGCCCAGGATGCTGTCCTCGACCACGACACACCGTGCTGGGTCGTAGTCCATCGTGCGGGCCGCGTGCAGGAAAAGATCGGGCGCCGGTTTGCCTTCCGCCACGTCGGCGGCGCTGAACAAAGCATGATCCGCAAAATGATGCCGCATCCCCGTTGCGTCCAGCGCCACGCGGATCCAAGTATGGTTGCTGTTGGATGCGATACACCGGGGATGGGTGAACCCGTCGAGCAATGCGGGCGCGCCGCGAACCGCCTGAATTTCAGGGACCATCCGTTCGTGAGCCTGCTGATGCAGCATGTCCTCGAACCGGTCCGGCAGCAGTCTGCCCCAATCCTGCTCGACCGTTTCACGCACGCGCCGCATCTTCATGCCGGTGAACCGCGCGTGACTTTCGTCCGGCGTGACCGGATAACCGAGTTCCGTCAAGACGAAGGACAGCACCTGGTTCGACAACACTTCGCTATCGACCAGGACCCCATCGAAATCGAATATCACCAGCGGTTGGCTCACGACGGTTTTCCTTTGGATGAGGGAAACAGAAGGTCACGGGCGGCCAGCACCGCGCCCCCGACGATCGCGAGACAGGCGACGGCCACGACCCAGGACGCTTCCGCCTTGCCGAACGCGATCAGCAGAAGGGTCGAAATCAACGGCGCACCGTAGGACGCAACGCCGAGGATACGAATATCGCCGTGTTTTACCCCGCGATCCCAGGCAAAGAAAGCGGCGCCGACGGGCCCCAGGCCCAGGCCCAGCACGGCGAGCCATTCTCCCGGCGTCTGCGGCCAGACGGTCTGCTCGAAGGCGACGTGACAGATCGCGCCAAGCACCGCCGACGCGGCGCAGAACCAGGCGACCGTACCGGTCGGGATCTCCTGGAACCGGCGGCTGAGCACCGAGTAGCCGGACCACGTCAGCGCGCAGGCCATCGCCGCGGCGTAGCCGACCGCGAACTCGCCGCGGAACGCGATCGCGCCGCCGCCGGTCACCAGCAACACGCATCCCGCCAGCCCGATGAACGCGCCGGCGAGATGCCACCACCGCAGCCGGTTGCCCGGCAGCAACGCGGAAAACAGGACGATCAACAACGGCCACAAATAGGCGATCAGGCTCGCCTCGACCGCCGGAGCATTCCGCAACGCCATGAAATAGAAGAAGTGGTAGCCGAACAGCCCGCCGACCCCGACCAGCCACACCGCCGGCACGCGCGGCAGGTACCGGCGCGGATCCTCGCCGCCGACGATCCACTTCACCGCCCCCAACAGGGCGGCCAGCGCGAAGCACAAGGCAGCGAGTTGGAAGGGCGGCACCGATCCGGACCACGTGGTCAGCAGCGCCAGCGCCCCCCACATCAGGATCGCGGTGCCGCCGACGAGGGTATCGCGGCCCTGTGCGGTCACCGTTGCGCTGCCGACATCTCGATGATGCGGATCGTCTCCGCCCACAATTCGTACCGGCCGAGATCGTCCGGGCGAACCCAGCGGACACCCGCGGCATCGCTGCCGGCAACCGCGGTGCCGTCCCGCCACTCGGCGGTGAAATCGACCAGCGTGTAGTGAAACTGCACCTTGCCGTCGTCATCATGGGTCAGCGAGTCGACCACATCGATGAGATGGGTGATGTCCACATCCAGATTGGTCTCTTCCTTGATTTCGCGCAGCGCCGCTTCGCGGACGGTCTCGCCGATTTTCTGCCGGCCGCCGGGCAGGCTCCAACTACCGTAGCGGGGCGGCTTGCCGCGCTGGATCAACAGAAGCTCGTCGCCGCGCCACACCACCACGCCGACGCCGACGAAGGGCCTGTCCGGATATTCTCTCGACATTGACCTGTTCCTCTTGCGACGCGTCATCCTTTACACGCCGTGCCGTCCAACCACAACGCCGCGCGCGAATCTTTGCGATGCGCCCGCAATCGAGTACCGTGCCGGGGCGCGCCCACCATCGCCGATCCATCGCAACGACCATCGAATCGGACTGTGACATGAAATACCGCCTGCTTGGAAACTCGGGTCTTAAGGTCTCGGAACTGTGCCTCGGCACGATGACGTTCGGCGACCGGACGGACCTGCGCAGCGCGCGCAAGATCACCGACGCCGCGCGGGCTGCGGGCGTCAACTTCATCGACACCGCAGACGGCTATGCGGGCGGCCGGTCGGAAACCATGGTCGGCACGCTGCTAGAGGACGACCGCGCCGACTGGATCGTCGCGACCAAGGTCGGGTCGAGCCACGGCAAGCCGGCTCGGCACAAAGGACTCTCCCGCAAGTGGATGATGCAGGCGATCGACGAGAGCCTGCAACGGCTCAAGACCGATCACGTCGACATCTACTATATGCATCATGTGGACTGGAAAACGCCGCTCGAAGAGAGCGTCGCGGCGATGGGCGATATCATCGCCTCGGGAAAAGCGCGCTATTGGGGATTTTCGAACCATCGCGCCTGGCAGATATCCGAATTGGTTCGCCTGTGCGATGCCACCGGCACGCCCCGGCCGGTAATCTGTCAGCCGTATTACAATGCGATGAACCGGATGCCGGAGAACGACATCCTGCCGGCCTGCGATTATTACGGGATCGGCGTCGTGCCCTTCTCACCGCTCGCCCGCGGCGTGCTGACCGGCAAATACGCGCCCGGAAAGGCACCAGCGAAGGACAGCCGAGCCGGGCGCAAGGATACGCGCATGATGCAGACCGAGTTTCGCAAGGAATCGCTGGTCGCCGCGCAAAAGATCCAGAAGCATGCGAAAAAACGCGGCGGCGACGCGATCGCCTTCGCCGTCCAATGGGTTTTGAACAATGCGGTGATCACGGGCGTGATTGCCGGGCCGCGCACCCTCGCGCAATGGAAGAGTTATCTGGCGGCGCTGGACTACGACTTCACTGCCGAGGACGAAGCGTTTCTCGAATCGCTCGTCGCACCGGGGCATCCGTCGAGCCCCGGCTATTTCGACCCGAGGTATCCCCCGGCCGGCCGGCAACCGCGCATCGGCGCCGGCCCGTAGGCCAGCCACACCTGCAGACTAGGTGAAGTATTGGCCGCCGTTGGCGGTCAGGGTCGATCCCGTCACGAATCCCGCGTCATCCGACGCCAGAAAGACGACACAGCGCGCGACTTCTTCCGGCTCGCCCAACCGGCCAACCGGAATCTGCGGAATAATCTTTTCGTTCAAGACGTCCGCGGGCACGGCGCGCACCATCTCGGTCCCGATGTAACCCGGGGCCACACAGTTTACGGTGACGCCCTTTGCGGCGCATTCCTGAGCCAACGCCTTGGTGAAGCCGATCATACCGGCCTTGGCCGCGGAATAGTTGGTCTGTCCGAACTGGCCTTTTTGCGCGTTGATCGACGAGATATTGATGATCCGCCCGAAGCCGCGTTCGCGCATGCCCTCATAGACGTTACGGGTCACATTGAAAACGCTATCGAGATTGGTCGTGATTACCTGCCGCCACTTCTCCGGCGTCATTCTGTGAAAGGTCGCGTCGCGGGTAATGCCCGCGTTGTTGACGAGGATGTCGACGGGGCCGACCTCCGACACGATCTTTTCCGTCGCGGCCGAGCAGGCATCGAAATCGCCGACGTCGAACTTGAAAACCGCGATTCCCGTGCGATCGTGAAATTCCTTGGCGGCCTCGTCGTTGCCCGCATAATTCGCCGCGACAGTGCAACCCGCGTCTTTCAACGCGATGGAGATCGCCTCGCCGATGCCGCGTGTCCCGCCGGTGACCAATGCCACTCGTTCCATTACAGATACTCCCTAGTCTACTTTGCGTCGAAGTTACGCGTGCAGCCCGCGTTCATGCGCGTGTTATCGCCACACCATACCCTAAACGGTCACGGCGTACCGGGCTTTCGGCAATGACCAGCCGCCCGGCACGCCGTCGATTCGGTTAATCGCGCTCCAAGCACATGGCGATGCCCATGCCGCCGCCGATGCACAAGGTCGCCAACCCCTTCTTGGCGTCGCGCCGTGCCATCTCGTACAGCAGCGTCGTGAGCACCCGCGTACCGGACGCACCGATCGGATGACCGAGCGCGATGGCGCCGCCATTCACGTTGACCATCGACGTGTCCCAGCCGAGATCCTTGTTCACCGCGCAGGCCTGCGCCGCGAAGGCCTCGTTTGCTTCGACCAGGTCCAGATCGTCGGCCGTCCAGCCGGCCTTTTCCAGCGCCGCCCGGCTCGCCGGGATCGGTCCAGAGCCCATGATCGCGGGGTCGACACCGGCGGTCGCCCAAGACACGATCCGCGCCATCGGCGCAATGCCCCGGCGCTCGGCCTCTTCCGCGGTCATCAAGACCGTCGCGGCGGCACCGTCGTTGATGCCCGACGCGTTGCCGGCCGTCACCGTGCCGTCCTTCGCGAAAGCAGGGCGCAGCCCCGACAGTTTCTCCGCCGTCGTGCCCGGTTTCGGATGTTCATCGGTATCGATCACGATCTCGCCCTTGCGGGTCTTGATCGTCACCGGAACGATCTCGTCCTTGAACGTACCGGCTTCCATGGCGGCCGCGGCCTTGGCCTGGCTGTTCGCCGCGAATTCGTCCTGTTCTTCGCGGGTGATCTGCCACTTCTCGGCGACATTCTCGGCCGTGTTGCCCATGTGATAGCCGTTGAAGGCGTCCCACAGGCCGTCCTTGATCATGGTATCGACGAATTTCAGGTCACCCATCTTTTGACCGTCGCGCAAATGCGCGCAGTGAGGCGCCTGGCTCATGCTCTCCTGGCCACCCGCGACGACGATTTTCGCATCGCCCAACTGGATCGCCTGCATACCGAGCGCCACGGTCCGCAAACCGGAGCCGCAAAGCTGATTTACCTGATACGCGGTTTTTTCGACGGGGATGCCCGCATCGACGGCCGCTTGACGCGCCGGGTTCTGCCCGGTGCCCGCGGTCAAAATCTGTCCCAGCACCGCCTCGTCGACGTCGCCGCCCTCGACTTTCGCCCGCGCCATCGCTTCGCGCATGGCGGCCGCGCCCAGATAAGATGCAGGGACGGAGCTCAAACCGCCGCCGAACGCGCCTACCGGCGTCCGCACTGCACTCGCAATAACAACATTTGTCATGGATTGATTCTCCCTATCGCCATCGCTGTGGCCAACAATTCCGGTGCAGCCGACTCCTTCAACTTCGATTTATGCTGCACTGCACAATAAATGGCACTATACGCGTCCGCTGTCGCATCAACAACCCGCATTCTGGCCATTCTGCGCGCATTGCCGCTGTTCGGCAACGTAGACTTTCTTTATGACAATTGTACCAGCCAATCGGAAATTTCGGGCCAAAGCTGATGCTCGATTCCGTGGCTGACCATCATGCCAATATGGCCGGCATCGACGCGCACCGTCCGCACATCCGGCAAAGCGTCGCCGAGCGCCAGGGCCGACGCCGCCGGAACGATGCGGTCTTCCGCCGGAATCACCGCAAACACCGGGCAGGTCACCGCGGCAGGGTCGACCACCGCGTCGTCCACGCGCCATGTGCCGGCGGCCGGGGCATTCGCGCCATACCATCCGCCAAGGCATTCACGCGCAACCGGGGCCGCCAATGGCACGCCGTCATTGACCCAATCCTCGAGCACGACGAAATCCCGCGCCTTGTCGGACTCCGGGTTGAGCGCGGCAAAGGCGCTGAACTTGCGTTCCGCCAAAACCGGGTCGAGACCGGCGAACAGCATCTGCAGAATGTCGACCGGCAGTTCGCCGAGTGCGGCAAGAATGCCTTCCGCCGCGGCGGCAACGCCCGCCACACCGACGGCCTGCGCCGGACGGTCGGCATGAAAGTCCCATGGGGTGGCCAGCAGCACCAATCCGGCAATTGCGTCGGGATCCCGGTGCGCCAGGGCAAGCGCCAGCAACCCGCCCATGCAGTATCCCAAGACGGCGGGCCGCGCGCCGGAAAGGTCGGCGACCGCGCTCAGCGCGGTTTCCAGGCGGCGGACATACTCGGTGAGGCCGAATTGCCGTTCGGCATCACCGGGTGCGTCCCAATCCAGGAGAAACGGCCACAGTCCTTGGCCCGCCATCGAACGGGCGAAGCTGCGATCTTCGTAGAGGTCGAGGATATAGGCCCGGTTCACCAGAGACGGCACGAGCAGGACCGGTACGCCGCCGTTGCCCGCGCCGTAGTCGTACAGCCGCGTGGTTCCGGCGGTCCAAACAGCCGGTGGCGTTTCCACATGCCGACGATGCGGATGGCTGCGATAACGTTCGATGCCATCGAGGAACGCGCCGAAACGTTGCCGGGCGGCGGCGTCCACCGCCGCGGCGAAGGCGTCAGGATTTACGTTTTCGAGATTTTTTTGCAGCGGTTTTGCCGCTGCCGTCAGCGCCGGACTCCATTGCATCAAGCCGTTCCTCAAGAACGGCAAGGCGGCGTTTGAGGTCGTGTAGGTCGTCGCCGCCGCCATCAGGTGCAGCGCCAGCGGCCGCGGCCCCACCCGGGGTTTGCGCGGCATTTTGCAGGAATTGGGCGAAGACACTGTCAAAAGGGTTGGCTCCCCCGCTTTCGGCTTGGGGCGGCATCATACCAAGCCCGGTCAGCCACGCCATCGGGTTGGGCGGCAGCGGCGGCAACCCGCCGGCCGCGCCGGTTTTGCCGCCGGCGGCCGCCGCGCCGGACATGGTCTCGAATAGGCGGCTGACGGACGCAACCGTTTCCGGGTCGGCCGCCATGACACGCAACTGTTCCTGCCACAGGTCCAAATAGCGTTTCGCCAAGTCCTCTAGGTCGGGCGTATCGGCCATTCGGTCACTATAGGATCAGAAATCACGCTTTTCCAGCATCGCCGTCGGCTCTTCGCACTGCAAAATTGGTAATGCCAAATTAACGGATATTCTTATAACTTTCGCTATCGTGCGCTGCGATATATTCTAGGGAATATGCCGAATCGCCGAAGCGCACGAGGCAACACGGGAAGACACCCATGGCTGGCAAAAACAGCGACGACACCGCAACGGTCACGATCAAGAAATACGCGAACCGGCGTCTGTACAACACGGCGACGAGCAGCTACGTCACGCTCGACCATCTCTGCCAGATGGTGAAGGACGGGGTGGAATTCGTCGTGGTCGATGCGAAATCGGGCGAAGATATCACGCGATCGGTCCTGACCCAGATTATCGTCGAGGAAGAAGGCAAGGGCGACAACCTGCTGCCGATCAGCTTCCTGCGGCAGATCATCAGCTTCTACGGTGACAACATGCAGCGGATGCTGCTGCCGAGCTACCTTGAGCATTCGATGAAAATGTTCTCGGAAAACCAGGAGCGCATGCAGAGCTATATGCAGGATGCGATGGGCGGCATGGGCGGGATGTTCCCCTTCAGCTCGCTTGAGGAGATGGGCAAACAGAACATGGCCATCTTCGAACAGGCGATGAAGATGTTCTCGCCGATGGGCGCGGAGCAAGGATCGGCACCCGGGTCCAGGGAGCCGGACACACCGTCTTCGGAGGAAGACACCGTCGCCGACCTGCAGGAAAAGCTCAACGCCCTGCAGCAGCAGCTCAACAGTATGGCGAAAAAATCAGGCTAGGCCTTTAGCCGCCGACGGCCACCGTACCGGTCGCCGTACCCTTCGCCGGCGCCTTGGTTTCGGTGTTGTTGTTTTCGTTGTGGGCCTGCGGTTCCGGCGTCGGGCCATTCGGCCGGCCGAGCTGCGGCCGTCCGTAGTAATAGCCCTGCAGGAACCCGACGCCCTCCTTCTTCAGCAGCGCGGCGTCTTCCGAACTTTGTACGCATTCCGCAACGGTCTTCATGCCGAAGCCGTCGGCGAGGTTCAGTAGCGTGCGGATGAACAGCAGGTTGTCCGGATTCTCGGACACGTCCATCACGAACGACCCGTCGATCTTTACGACATCGACCGTCAAGGATTTCAGATGGCGGAAGGATGTGTAGCCCGACCCGAAATCGTCGAGGGCCACCTGACATCCGAGATCGCGCACCGCGGCGACGAACCGGGCAGAATCCTCGAAGTCGTGCAAGGCCGCGGTCTCGGTTATCTCGATGATCAAACGGCTGGCGATGTCCGGTTTACCCTTCACCGAGCCGACCAGGGCACGAAGCCAGGACCGGTCGCTCGCCGTCAAACTTGAGATATTCAAGGCCAACGTGATGTCCGGGTTACTCGTTAAGTCGGCGATGACCATTTCCAATGTCCGCCGATCGAGCTGCCGCATCAGGCCGAGCCGTTCGGCCACCGGCACGAACGCGCCCGCGGCGACGATCTCGCCGCTTTCATCGATCATGCGAATCAGCGTCTCGTAATAGGCAATCTCGGTCGTCTTGGAATCCACGACCGGCTGATAGGCGAACACCACGCGCTCTTCCTGAAGCGCCCGAACCAGTTGCTCGCCGACGACCATGTATTCGCGCTGGCGCTGACGCTGATCGTCCGACATTTCGAAATAGGCAAAGCAGTTACGGCCGAGCCGCTTCGCGTCCCGCATCGCCCCTTCGGCACTGGCCATCAGGTCATGCGCGGTCTGGATCAGCCCGGGGAACCCGGCGCCGCCGATGGACACGGTGATATGGATCGGCCCGACCGGCGTTTGGATGGCGTTCTGCCGGAAGACGTTGAGAATCTTCTCCGCCGCCGCGGCGATGCCAAGCTCGTCGGCGTTGCCCAGCACGATGCCGAAGGTGTCGCCCCCGACACGGCCCAACACGTCGGTCGCCCGCATGCATTCTTCCAACCGCTGCGCCACGCCGACGATAACGGCATCGGCGGTCTCGCGGCCATAGGCCTCGTTCATCATCGACATCTTATCGATGCCGACGGACAGGAAGCCGCCCGCGACGTCATACCGGTCGGCATAGGCGAGAGCATGATCCACCGCCTCGCGCAGACGCGACTTGTTATAGAGGCCGGTCAGCTCGTCATAATTGGCCCGCTGTTCCAGCAGAATTTCGTGCTGTTTGCGGCCCGTGACGACGCGCAGGATACCGTTGAGACGAACCGGCTGTCCCGCTTCGGAGAAGTCCGCGGTCGCCCGTTCGTGGACCCAGCAGAACCCGCCCTTCTCGTTGCGCACACGGTATTCGCAATCGAAGGCAGTCCGGTTTGTGAAGTGTTTTGAGAGGCCTTTCAGCCTGATCTTGAGATCGTCCGGATTGATCCGCTCGTGATAGGCGTCGCCCGTGGCAACCGCGTCGGAGCTGCTGATTCCGAACATATCGGACGTATTGCCAACCCAGGCAATGGTGTCGCCGACGAGGTCCCAGGAATAGATAACGTCCCCGGACCCGGCAAGCGCAGCGTTGATTATCTGCAGGTCATCTGACATCGCCAAATAGTTCACGTCAATTTCTTGACGCTTACTCCCCCGATTCATCGCCGCCCCCATAAATCCGGCAAAACAATACAATCTTTTTATATTAATTACTAGAATATTATTTTGTTTATTTTCTCAATTTAAATTAATTTAACAATAATTACTAAGCATTTAATTGGTTGTATCTATCCGTTAACTGTTTTCTATTTACTTGTGTGCAAAAGCCCGGATTTCCGGCCCGACTCTGTCGGAATCACACGCGTAGTTTGTCTTGAATGGGTTAACAAAATGTTAATTCGCCGGCTCCCGGTTGCTGCCTGCTGCAGGAAGGGGGTCAATCGCCGCCCCAAACGGCCGGCATGGCGTCTCCGGGGGTCCAGTCATGCAGGGTCCTGTCGAGGGCATTCCGCGCCTCGACGCGCTCGTAGAAACGGCCCCCCGATTGCAACACCGCGGTCATTTCCGCCCGCCGTCCGGCATCGCAATCGCGTGTCGCCGCCGCCAGCACCCGCCGCGGCGCACACAGACACAAGAGGTCGTCGACATCCAGCCACCGGAGCATTCCGGGAACGGCTACGGAAAGATCGACCATGTTCTGCACCGCGCGGGACCGCAACCGCTCCAGCGAATTCACCAAAATGCCCACGCCGACGCGCGGATCGAGCGCCATGGCGACGAGGGCCGCGAAGCCGCCGGTCCCCCATCCCGCAACGGTGATCCGCGCCGGATCGATCTGAAATCGGCTGTCGCCGTCGAGCATCCAGTTAAGCGTCGAGGCCACGTCGGAGGCATATTCGCCGGCCGGCGACCGGCCGAGCAACAAGGCTTTCGCCAATGACTCTTCGTCCGGATCGGCGGATGCAATTGCGGCACAGCCCAATGGCGCGACACAGACCGCCACGTATCCATGATCCGCCGCCTGACGCGCAAAATCCGCGCCCTGGGCGATCGCCGCCTTTTCGGCGGCGCCGGCCGCCTCGCCCCAAGACACGCCGGCATTCAAATCACCGCCTTGCAAACAGATGACCGCCGGACCGGCGACTTTTTCACGCCCGTCGCGCCAGACCAATCGTAAGACGATGTCGTGCCCATGGCGCACGCGAAGACTGACCTCACGATGGCAATAGCCGTCCGACGGCGGCAGATCGGTCTGATGCAAGACGGCGGGCGGACCGCCGAACCGGCCATAGCCGCACAGTTCGGTCAGTTTCAGCCGAGCCTCTTCCTGCCAGGCAACCGGATCGGCGATGCTGGTGCGCGACCAGGAGAGCACGCGCGGCGACGATGCCGCCGCCTGCCGATAGGTTTCGCTTCGGTCGACGTCGGCCGTCGGGGGGGAGTCGTTCATTGAAGTGTCTTGCGCCATGCGATCGCCGTGGGGTTTCGACCGGCGGCTACTATACGGTATACGCGGCGACCGGCAATCGGGACGATTTCGCCCCCGCCCCGGCGCTGGTCTAGAATGCCCGCCTCGGCCCCTATCCGACCAAGCACAAGGAGCGAATGCCCAATGGAACGCCCGACGACAGCGCTGCGCAAATTGTTCAAAAAGAAATCCTGCCTGTATATGCCGGCGGTCTATTACCCGTTGGGCGGACGGCTCGTGGAGTCGATGGGCTTCGACGCGGCCTATGTCGGGGGATACGTAACCGGCGGATCGCGCGCGGTGTCCGAGCCGCTGTTGACCATGACCGAGCAGGTCGAGACCGCCGAGCAGGTTGCGCGATCGATTTCGATCCCGACGGTCTGCGACGCCGGCGCCGGGTTCGGCGAACCGCTGCATGTGACCCGGATGGTGCGCGATTTCATCCAATCGGGTGTCGCGGGCATCCACATCGAGGACCAGCTCTATCCGAAACGCGCGCATTATCACAAATATGTCGCGCATGCGGTGCCGATGGAAGAATTCCTGGACAAGATCCGGTGGGCCTGCCGGGAGCGCGACAAGGTCGATCCGGATTTCGTCATCATCGCCCGGTCCGACACCTGCCGTTTCGATGGGCTGGAGGAAGCCGTCAAACGCATCAACCTTGCCGCCGAGGAGGGCGCCGATCTCGGCCTGATCTTCCCGCGCAACGACGAGGAGGCGGCGCAGGCGCCGAAGGAATCGACGATTCCACTGGTCTACGTGCAGAGCCGGGGCAACCGCGACGGCCGCCCCCTCTATTCGGTGCAGCAGCTCGAGGATATGGGCTACGCCGCCAGCATCGATGCGCAGCTCTTCCTTCTCGCCAGCTTCCATCACGCCAAACGGGCGCTGGAGGAAGTCAAGAAGACCGGCGACTACACCGGAATGTCCCATGACGACCACACGGCCGCGCGGCAGGCGATCGAAGACCTGATCGGCCTCGACGAGTTCTACGAGATCGAGGAACAGACGGTCGAGGACACCAAGTGGGGTAAGCGTTAACCGCTGCTCCCCCCGCCGATCGCGGCGAGCGCGGCCTTCGCCGCCGTCAATTCCGCCTCCAACGTGTCGATCCGCGCCTGGAATTGCCGCACCGCGGAGTCCATCGACTTGCGGATCGCCGGCGCCATCTCCCGCTCGGTAAAGCGGGGCGTGATGTGTTGCGGGCAATTCACGTCCCAGGCCTCGACCGTGAAGACAAGCGCCCGTTCCGGCTGTGCGTCATAGGCATCATCGGCCAGCCGCGCCAACAGCTCCGGGTCGTCCTCGACAAACCGGGCACGGCCCCAAATCTTGATGCGGCGGCGGCCCGCATAATCCATCAGGAAGAGAAACGCCTTGTCGTTCTCCGACAGGTTGCCGAGCGAGATGTACTGGCGATTGCCGCTGAAATCGGCAAAGGCGAGCGTATGCTCGTCGACCACCTTTAAGAATCCGGGCGGGCCGCCCCGATGTTGGATATAGGGCTGTCCCGCCGCATTGGCCGTCGCCATATAGAAGGAGTCCCGCGCCGCGATAAAGGATGCGAGATCGGGCGTCACGCGATCCGCCCACCCGCCCTTTTCTTCCATGCGGGCGTAGCCGGACCGCGATCCGAGCCGTTCCTGCGCCGCCTTCACCGCCGGCGTGAAGGCGATATCGCTGGTGCGTTCCCGATCCATGGCGCATTTCCTTTCTGGTCCGGCCCCTGATGTTGGGCTAGCCTTGTACTGGAATCCTTCGTCTGCCGGCACATCCAGCGGAACGGCGCGTTGAACGCCGGCCCGGCAGACATAACCCAGACGATAGGCAAACCCAACCTCGATGACGTCCGCGCTTGCCGATGAGGCGAGGCCTTCCAGGTCGCTGACCCTGACGACGATTTCGGTCTGTCTTGCCGCCGGCATGCAGTCGATGGACACATTCGTCGCCGGAATCGCCTTACCCCGCATGATGGGCGCCTTTTCCGCCGCGCATGACGAAATCGCCTGGGTCCTGACGTCCTTCCTGATCGCCGTCGCGGTGTTCACGCCGCTCAGCGGCTGGCTGAGCCGGCAGATCGGCCGTAAACGGCTGCTGCTGATCGCGGTCGTCGGGTTCTGCTGCGCGTCGGTGCTGGCGGGAATGTCGAACACGATTTCCCAGATCGTCCCGGCCCGCTTCGTTCAGGGCATTTTCGGCGCGGCGCTGGTGCCGCTATCCCAGCAAATCCTGCTCGATATCTATCCGCGCGAACGTCACGGCATGGCCATGGCCTGGTTCAATATCGGCATGTTGGTAGGGCTGATTGTCGGTCCGCTGCTGGGGGGTTACATCACCGAATATTACACGTGGCGATATGTCTTCTTCATCAATATCCCCACCGGGATCTTCGCCTTCACGATGATCAGCATCTACGTCCGCGAGACCAAACGCGAACCGCGGCAATTCGATTTCACCGGGTTCATCGCGCTCGCCGTCGCCCTGATCTCGTTTCAGCTCATGCTCGACCGCGGCGAGCGTCTCGACTGGTTCTCCTCGACCGAAATCATCATCGAGGCGGGGATCGCCTTGGCGGCCTTCTACGTCTTCGTGATTCACATCATGACCGCGCGTGCCCCCTTCGTCGATCCGGCGCTGTTCAAGAACCGGAATTTCGCGATCGGCATGGTTTATATCTTCACACTGGCGGTCTTGATCTTCGGGTTCCTCGGCATCTTCCCGGCGATGCTGCAAAACCAGCTCGGCTATTCGGTGATCGCGTCGGGCGTGCTGCTGTCGCCGCGCGGGGTCGCCACCTTCGTCGCGTCGCTGGCGTCCGGGATGCTTTTCGCCCGCATCGGCCCGCGGCCGATCATCTTCCTCGCGCTGATCATCATGGGGGCGTCGCTCTGGCACATGTCCACCTTCACGCCGGACGTGGACGAGGGCACGGTGCTGTTCACGATCTGCCTGCAAGGGCTCGGGTTCGGGATGCTCTCGACCACGGCGACCGCCGCGGCTTACATGACGCTGACGCCCGAGCTGCGCGCCGACGGCACCGCCTTCCTCTCCCTGGCGCGGCGGATCGGCGCCAGCATCGGCGTGTCCTTCCTGGTCAGTCAGCTGTTACGCTACAAGCAAGAAAACCAAGCGATGCTCAACGAGAATGTCAGCCTGTACAACGAGCGGCTGCGGCACTTGTCCCTGCCCGATCGGTGGAGTCTGTCGGACCCCGAAGGCCTCAGCGCGTTTCATCGGGTGATCGAGCAGCACGCGGAATTCCTCGCGTATCTCGACGACTTCCGGCTGCTTGCCGTCATCGTCGTGTTCCTCGCCCCTTTCGTGTTCCTGATGCGAATCGAGAAACTGCCCGACTCGAAATCCTAGTCTCCGTCCTTTTTCTCCCGGTCCGTGTCGTCGTCGAACAGGATGCGGCTGGCCGCGCCGTCGAGATCGTCGAACTGATCCGTCTTGATCGCCCAGAGGAAGGCGGCCAGCCCGAGCAGGCCCAGGAACAGCGCAATCGGGATGAGATACAACAGACCGCTCATGACCGCCGCAACCGGCCCAGACGAAGGGCATTGCAGATCACGACGATGGACGAGGTGGACATGGCGACGGCCGCGATGAGCGGCGTCACCAACCCGGCCATGGCGAGCGGGACGGTGACCACGTTATAAGCGAAGGCGAGAACGAAATTCTGCCGCACAAGCAAGTCGGCGCGACGCGCGACCCGAAGCGTTTCCACCACCGGCGCAAGATGCTGCCCCTGAAACACCACGTCCGACGCGGTCTGGCTGATATCCGCTGCGGTCGCCGGTGACAGCGATGCCTGCGCCGCCGCCAGCGCCGGGGCATCGTTCAGGCCGTCGCCGACCATGCAGACCTGGCGTCCCTGGTTCGTCAATTCCTCCAGCCGGGCGATCTTATCCGCCGGCGTCGCACCCGCGCTCGTGTGGTCGACCGCCAAGGCATCGGCGACCCGGGCGACCGCCGCGGGCCGGTCGCCGGACAGAATCTCGACCGACAGGCCCAGGGTGCGGAGCGCCTGAACCGTCTCGGCGGCATCGTCCCGAATCGTATCCATGAACGCGAACCGCACCGGGTCGCGTCCCGGCTGGGCAAGCCACAGCTCCGGCAGGTCGGACGCGGTTTCGGTCGCCCCGCACCAATCGCCGCGGCCGAGGCGATATTCCCCGCCGGCCGCCAACCAGCGCAAACCATGGCCCGGCACTTCCTCTACATTGTTGGCCGCGGGAACCGCCGGCGCCATATCGGTCAATGCCCGCGCCAGCGGATGCAGGCTCACCGTGGCCAAGGAGGCCGCGGTTCGAAGGTCATCCTGCGTCCAAGCGCCATCGACCAGCAGCTTGGGCAGCCCTTCGGTGAGCGTTCCGGTCTTGTCGAAAACGACGGTGTCGATCCGGGCGAGCCGTTCCAGCGCGGTCGGCGACTTCACGAGAATGCCTTGCCGGAAAAGCCGGTTCGCCGCGACGACCTGAACCACCGGCACCGCGAGCGCCAACGCGCAGGGACACGTCACGATCAAGACGGCGACGGCGATGAGCAATGCGTCCTGCCACGCGGCCCCGCCGACAAAGAACCATCCCAGAAACGCGGCCGCCGCCAGGATATGAACGACCGGCGCGTAGACCCGGACGATCCGCGCCGCCACGTCCACATAGCGCGCCCGGCGTTGTTCCGCCGCTTCCAACAACCGGCCGATTTCCGCCAACAGCGTATCGTTGCCGGCCGCGGCGACTTCGACCGTCAACGCGGCGGTCAGGTTGACCGCACCGGCATGTACCGTGCCGCCTTGCCGGACCGTGACCGGAATGCTTTCACCGGTGATCAGGCTGCCGTCGACATCGGAGACGCCGTCGAGCACCCGGCCATCCACGGGAATCCGTCCGCCCGCCGGCACCAGCACGTGCATGCCGGGCCGGACGGCGTCCGGCGGGACGGGCCGCGTCGTGCCGTCCGCGTTCCGTACGGTCACCGCCGACGCGTTCAGCGCGAGCAAATGCTCGACCGCCGAGCGCGCCCGGCCGCGCGCGCCCTGTTCCAGGAAACGGCCAATCAGCAGGAAGAACAACAGGGCGACGGCGGAATCGAAATAGACATGTTCCGCGCCACGCGCCGTCTCGATCAGGCTCATGGATGTCGCCAACAGAACCGCAAGCGAAATCGGCACGTCCATGTTGATGCGCCGGCCCTTCAGCGCCGCGGCAGCGGATTGGAAAAACGGCATGCCGGCGTAGGCGACGGCCGGCACCGCGATCATGGCCGACAGCCAGTGCATCAGCGATCGCGTGACCGAATCCATATCCTGCGCCAAGCCCGCCCACACGGCGACGGACAGCAACATGATGTTCGCCGCGGCGAAGCCAGCCACCGCCATCGCGCGGACCAGCCGCGTGCGCGTCCGATCGAAACCGCTCGACAGTTTTTCCGGATCGAAGGGAACGAGCCGAAAGCCCAGTGCCTCGATATCGGCGATGATGGTTTGGACATCGACGAGGTCCGGCTGCCAACTCAACGATAACCGCCGCGCCGTCAGGTTCACGCGGCCTTCGACGACACCGCGAATTTTCGCGAGCCGGGATTCGATCCGGTTTTGGCAACCGGCGCAGTGCATGCCGTCCACCAGCAACCGCATCGCATGGAGACCGTCATCGGCAGGTTGAATGTAGGAATCGAGGCCGGTATCCGGCCGCGCCCGCGCCGGAACCGATGATGGCTCGACCTGTTCGATAACGCCGGTCATCTCGGCACGTGAACGCGTTGGAGCACCTGATAGCGGCCTTTGCCGTGCTCCGCCACCACATCGACATCCCACTGGCCGGCCAACGGCATCTCGGCACGCGCCATATAGCGGCCCCCGCCGAGATCCTGCAGACGCAGGGTGAAGTCATTGCCGACATGGGTCGGCCGCAGGAATTTCGCCGTGACCGTTGCACCGACGACGCCGGCGGCGGCCTTGTCGGTCAGATTGAATCTCAGCACGGAGTCACCGTCGCGTCCCGGATCGAGCGTCACGGTGCCGGTCCACCCCATCGCCCGCTGCGCCGCGACCGCTTCCAGCGTCCGGTTGTGGGCGAGCCCCCGGATGTAGTGTTTTTCGCCATTCAGGCCGGTCCAACTGGTCATGGCGGCGTAGACGAGCATGCCATTGGCGAACAGGACGACGCCGAAGAAGACGAAAAACAGATACGGCAGGTAGCGGTCGGACGGCCTCGCTTCGGATGTGTCGCTCATTTTTCCGGTCCTCTGAATACCGATTCATGGCGCGTCGTTACACCCCCTTCGACGATCGGGTGTTCGGACAATACAAAGTCAAACGGCACCGTGCCGGACGCCAGTTTGTCGCGCGGGACGCGCACGTAAATACGGTACGTGGTCACGGTATCCGGCGCCGCAGTCAGGTATACGGTGGTCGACGGCGTGTTTTGCCCGACGACGGACATCGTTTCGCCCGGCAGCCCGTCGATATCGAGCACATACCCTTGTTCCACCCGTTGCTTGTTGAGAATCTTGATGGTGAACCCGTTGCGGATGGACCCGTCCGTCAGACGGACGAAAAGCGGGTTCCGGTCCCGCAATACGTTGATATCGACGACCGGCCGCGTCCATAACGACGCCATGATCACGGCGCCGACGATCAGCAGCAGCACCGCATAGATGATGGTCCGGGAACGGATCAGGCGATACGTCGCGGTTTCTCCGCGGGCGCGCGCCTCCTGCCGGTTTATCGAATCATAGGTAATGAGATTGGGCGGACGGCCGACCCGCGCCATGACGTCGTTGCACGCATCGATGCAGAGGCCGCAGCCGATACATTCCAGCTGATTGCCGTCGCGGATGTCGATCCCTGTGGGGCAGACGGCGACGCATTGGTTGCAGGCGACGCAATCGCCGCGCCCTTCCCAATCCGTGCCCTTCTTGTGCGGGCCGCGCGGCTCGCCGCGCCACGCCTCATAGGTCACGATCAGCGAATCTTCGTCGAACATCGCCGATTGGAACCGCGGCCATGGGCACATATAGGTGCAGACCTGTTCGCGGGCGAAACCGGCCAGCAGATAGGTCGTGCCGGCGAACAACCCGATGAAGAACAGGACCGACGGCGCGACCTGAAAATGCAGAATGTCCTGAACCAGGGTCGGCGCATCGTTGAAATACATGATCCAGGCGCCGCCGGTAAGCACCGAGATGACGATCCAGATCACGTGCTTGACCGTTCGCTTGGCGATCTTGGGGATCGTCCAGCCCATCTTATCGAGGCGAATGCGGGCGGCGCGATCACCTTCGACCAGACGCTCGACCCACATGAAAAGGTCGGTCCACACGGTCTGCGGACAGGTAAAACCGCACCAGACGCGGCCGAACAGCGCGGTCGCCAAGAACAACCCGAACGCGCCGATCAAGAGCAACCCGGCGAGATAGTAGACCTCCTGCGGCCAAATCTCGATCCACAGGAAATACGCCCGGCGGTGCGGCATATCGATGAGAAAGGCTTGATCCGGTGCGCCCGGCCCCCGATCCCAGCGCAACCACGGCGCAATATAGTAGATGCCAAGCAGCACGATCAGCGCGGCCCATTTCCAGCGCCGTATTGTTCCGGTGACCTGCTTCGGGAATATCTTTACCCGCGCCGCATAGAGCGGCAGGTCTTTCTGCTGCTCCCGAACCGATTCAGCGTCTTCGTATTGAACTTCAGACATCATCATCGCTCGCTTGCGCCGCGGGGACGTCCGTTACTGCCCGCCGCCCAACGAATGCACGTAAACGGTCAGCATCTTGATCGTCGACTCGTCGAGACGCCCGCCCCATGCGGGCATGACACCGTGTTGCGGATTGCCGATCTGCGCCGCCAGAGCCTCCGGCGTGCCTTCGTACAACCAAATGTCGTTGGACAGACGCGGCGCGCCGAGTTCCTGATTGCCCTCGCCCTTGGCGCCATGGCACGCGACACATTGCTCCGCATAAATCGGCGCCCCGCGCGCCACGGCCTTCGGATCTTCCGCTCGGTCGACCAGGCTGAGGACATATTGTGTCACGTCGGCCACCTGCTTCTTTGTGAGAATTTCGTCGGCGACGAAGCGCGGCATCTCGGACGCGCGCGTATCGTCGTCCTGCGCCCAGCGCACGCCGTGAAGGAGCGTTGTCTGGATCGCATCGAGCGATCCGCCCCAAAGCCAGTCGTCATCCGCCAGATTCGGAAAGCCGGACCGGCCCGCGCCACCCGCCGCATGACAGGGTGCGCAGTTGTCCGCGAACGCCGCCTTTCCGCCGGCCAATGCAAAGTTCAATAATTCCGCGTCTTCGCGGATTTCCGCCGGCGTCGCCCTGGCGATACGGTCGAAATAGCCGGCTTGCGACTGCCGGTGCGCGGCCAATTCCGCGTCCAACGCCTGACGTTCGGTATAGCCAAGCAACCCCTTCGTGTATCCGGTTAGCCCGGGAATCGCGGGATACAGCACGAAGTATACGGCCGATATCGCGATCGTCGCGTAGAGGACATACAACCACCAGCGCGGCAGGGGATTATCCATTTCTTGGATGCCATCCCACTTGTGGCTGCGGATTTCCGTCCCGGTGATGGCGTCTTTTTCCGGTTTCGTCGGCATCTTTCTCTCCTAGGACGACGGTCCGTTTTCTTCCTCGTCGCGGAAGGGAATCTTCGCGTGATCGTCCATCCGCTCCTTCTGACGGCGCGACGGCCAAAAAGCCCAGGCGACGATTGCGACGAAAAGGATCACGAAAAGCAGCACCCAGATCGGATACAGCATGTCGGCAATGGCTTGCATATCCACGATGGCTCTCCCTACTGCCGCAGGTCTTCGGTGCGGTAATTCTTGAAGTCGACCAAGGTTCCAAGCATCTGCATATAGGCGATCAAGGCGTCCATCTCGGTCAGGGTGTTCGGATTGCCGTCGAAGGCGCCGACGACCGCCTTGGGATACCGTTTCATCAATCCGTCGGTATTGGCGTCGGGATTTGCCTGCGCCCGCAGGTCGGCCAAGGCGTTCTCGACCATCTCGTCGGTGTACGGAACGCCGACTGCCTGGTTGGCGCGCAGATGGTCGGCGATATCGTCGGTCCGGACCGGCCGGTTCAGCATGAACGCGTAACCCGGCATGATCGATTCCGGCACCACGGCCCGCGGATCGACCATATGGGCCACATGCCATTCGTTCGAGTATTTGCCGCCGACCCGCGCCAGATCGGGCCCGGTGCGTTTCGAGCCCCATTGGAACGGATGGTCATACATGCTCTCGGCCGCGATGCTGTAGTGGCCATAGCGTTCGACCTCATCGCGGAACGGGCGAATCTGCTGCGAATGGCAAGTGTAACATCCCTCGCGGATGTAGATGTTCCGCCCGGTCAGCTCCAGCGGCGTATACGGCCGCATGCCTTTCACCTTCTCGATCGTGCTCTCGATCGTATAAAGCGGCACGATCTCGACCAGACCGCCGATCGCGACGACGATCAGTGTGAGAACCAGCATCAACCCGACATTCTTCTCGATCTTTTCGTGTTTGATGAACATGGCCGATACCCCCTATTCCGCCGGCGCGGGCGTGGCCTGCGGCGCCGCGAACGCCTTTTCGCTCCGCAGGTCACCGCGCACCGTGCGCACGAGGTTGTAAATCATGACGAAGGATCCAAGCAGGAACAGAATGCCGCCGCCCGCACGGATCACATAGAACGGGTGCATCGCCTCGACGGTCTCGACGAAGGAGTATTGCAAGAAGCCGAGACTGTCGTATGACCGCCACATCAGCCCTTGGAGAATGCCCGATACCCACATCGCGGTGATGTACAGCACGATGCCGATGGTCGAGACCCAGAAGTGAAGGGAGACGAGGCGCAGGCTGTAGAGCCGCTCCCGGTTCCACAGCCGAGGCACGAGGAAGTACAGCGCACCGAAGCTGATGAAGGCGACCCAGCCGAGCGCGCCGGAGTGCACGTGACCGATGGTCCAGTCCGTGTAATGCGACAGCGCGTTTACCTCTTTGACCGACATCAACGGCCCTTCGAAAGTGGCCATGCCGTAGAAGGCGACCGAAGTGACCAGCATGCGCAGGACAGGGTCGGTGCGCAGCTTATGCCAGGCGCCCGATAGCGTCATGATGCCGTTGATCATGCCGCCCCAGGACGGCATCCACAGCATGATCGAGAAGGTCATGCCCAGGGTCTGCGCCCAATCGGGCAGCGAGGTGTAGTGCAAATGATGCGGGCCGGCCCAAATGTATAGGAATATCAGCGACCAGAAATGGACGATCGACAGACGGTAGGAATAGACCGGCCGTTCGGCCTGTTTCGGGATCAGGTAATACATCATCCCGAGAAACCCGGCCGTCAGGAAGAACCCGACGGCGTTGTGCCCATACCACCACTGGGTCAGTGCATCCTGGACGCCGGCATAAAGAATGTAGCTCTTCGCGCCGAAGAACGAGACCGGCACTGCAAGATTGTTCACCACATGCAGCATCGCGATGGTCACGATGAAGGCGAGATAGAACCAGTTGGCGACGTAGATATGCGGTTCCCGGCGGCGCATGATCGTGCCGACATAAACCACCAGATAAACCACCCAAACGATCGTGAGCCAGAGGTCGACAAACCATTCCGGCTCGGCATACTCCTTACTTTGCGTGATGCCGAACACGTAGCCGAGCGCGGCCATGACGATGAAGGCTTGGTAGCCCCAAAACAGAAACCGTGCGACGTCCGGTCCGCCGAACAGCGTGGCCCGGCATGTTCGCTGCACGACGTAGAGCGACGTCGCGAAAAGCGCATTGCCGCCGAAAGCGAAGATCGCAGCGCTGGTATGGACCGGCCGCAGCCGGCCGAACGAGGTCCACTCAAGGCCGAGGTTCATGACCGGGAAGGCGAGCTGCAGGGCGATGATGACCCCTACGGCAAAGGCTGCGACACCCCAGAACGCCGTTGCGATGACGAAAAGCCGAACGACATCCTCGTTATAAACAACAGCCTCTCGGCCCCTGGAAACGGTTTCCGCCGTTCCGGGCACGCTGGACACTACCGCCATGCCTCAATCTCCCTATCCCTAACACGCCAGACGGGGCGGTTAGCGCCCGCCGTCGTCCGGTGTAACCTCGTCGACTTTTGTGCGGCGCACATTGATTTCGATCAATGAAGGGCAAGAATGGTGCGGGCATGTTCATGGAGGAGACGTTGCCGGTGAAAACGCGGGTGCGACCACATAGCCGGAACAGCCGAAAAGGACACTTCCATGCATGATGGAGCAGCGTGGGGATTGGGCGTTGCAATGGCGGTATTGGCATTGCTCGGCCTCATCATTGCGGGCAACGCGACGGACACCGCGATGTATTACGCGGGCCTGGGCCTGTGCGTGTTCGGGATCTTGTTTAACTACGGTATGGTCGCGCGCCATGCCGGCAAGAGAGATGGCTAACCACCGGACTGCTCGCCTTATGCCTCGTCAAGGCTCCCGATCAGGCCGAACGCGCCGCGCTTGCGGATATTGCGGCGCATCAGTTCGACATCGATGACCTGATCGTCATCCACATCCAAGTTGGCCGCGTTCCCCAGCGTCGAGACATACCAGGCCTGTGTACCGCCGTCCTTGGCCTGGAAAATCAAATCCTTGATATCGAATTGAGCCGCAATGTTGAGGATTAGATCCTCTTTTCGCGCGTCGACGCCTTCGCTGACCCCTTCGCCCTGGATCAACACCTTCCACGCGCCGGCCTCGAAGTAAGCCTCCATCTGACGGAATACGTAACCCTGACTGCGGGTCCAATCGTCATGGCCCTTTTGCCCCGCCTCGGCGACCACCTGAAGCCCCTCGTCCCGCGCCATCCGGATCAAGGCGCATTTATCGTCCAGCGACATCGCCACCTGGGCGCTCGAAACCTCCACCGCGTCACCGCCGAGCCGCTTGATCTCGCGATAGAAATCCCGTGACACGCCTTGCAGGAAAGCCGCTTCGGTAACGTCGCCGGCAAAGAACATGCGGACATCGTTGTCGCGATAGAGCGCGATTTTGCGGCTGAGAAAATCCTCGGTTTGAAGCCGGTACGCACCGATCGCGATCTTTGCGTAGTCCACATAAGCGCCCGCGGAGTCCAACAGATCGCCGACCCGATTCAGGCCGACACCGCGATCGGCCACGATGGTGAGCCCGGCATCGCGCGGTTTGGGCGGCCGCGGCGCCACCTTGACCGTCGAAAACGCCATACCGGTCAGCCCTGCATCCTCCGCCATCATTTGCTCCTTTTTCTTTCTCTTCTCCGTGATTCTCGATTCTGCCCATGCACGACCCAAGGGAGCACGGCGTTCACATTTGCGCGACATTTTCGGGACTTGCAGCGACTTCACCCTGCTCGACCCGCTTCACCGCCTCGACCAACGCCTTGCTGACCGGCGTGGGGATGCCCGTCTCGTCGCCCTTTGCGGCGATAAAGCCGTTGATCAGATCGATCTCGGTCCGCCGCCCTTTCCGCATGTCCTGTCCCATCGACGGCCGCTGATCGTCGCTGCGTTCCGCGATTTCCGCCTCCATGAATCGATCGACATCGGCGCGCGCGCCGGCGTCGCCATCGGCGGCCGCAACAAACCGATCCGGCGCAATCCCGATAATATCCTCGATGCGATAGCCGAGCGCCCAGCCGACACGGATCGACTCGGCACCGAGCCGGATCGAGATATCCCGCGTCATCGGATCGCCGTCGCGCTCCTTGCCGCTCATGCCCGTCGCGGCGGATAGGCCGTTCCGCATGGCGTTGATCGTCAACTTGGTCCAGCGTTCGCCCCACAGATTGCTCGTCACCATGGCGCTGTCCGCATGGCGCATCAGCCGCGCGACTTCCTCCACACGCGGCGTGATACGGCCATGCAATTCCCCGACGCGGAACACGATATGGTTCTCCCCGCCGAGCGGCACGTTCCGTTGGACATGTCCCGGCCCGATCAGTTCGGCCGCGATCGTGCTGGCGATGCAGCCGACAGTGCGGTCTTCGCCGGCGACGCGCGCCACCGTTTCCTCGTTGATGCAGTTCTGCAGGGACACGACGAAACCATCGGGCGCGAGATACTGTTTGATCAGCGCGGTCGCCCATTCGGTGTCATAGGATTTTACCGAGATGAAGGCGATATCGATCGGATCGGCCTTCGACAGTGCTTGCACGTCGCTCAGATGGATCGCCTTGACGGGGACCGTACAGCATTCCTGCGTCGTAACCCCGTCCAACCGGATGCCATGCTCGTTCATCCGGTTCACGTGATCCGGCCAGGGATCGATCAGGGTGACGTCTTCGCCGCCGCGCGCCATGTGGCCGCCCGCGTAGCCGCCAATCGCACCGGCCCCAACCACGACGATCCGCTTGCCCATGGCAATTCCTTCTTGCTTTGATATGGCGATTTCTCTGCCGAAACGGCGCGCCTTTACCCTTCATGGGTGCCCGATTTTTCGAAATTCCGCAAGTTGACGCCGGGGCGTCCGGGATGCCCGGTCAGGCGACGCCCAAATACTGCCAAGCGACGTAACTGCCGTAGCAAATCAGGAAAACGCCACCGGCCGCCCGGTTCATCACACTGAATCGGCGCACCCAGAAAGCGAGAATGGCGGTAATCCCCAGCAGGAACCAGAGGTCGAAAGCGACCATCTGCGGCGGGATCGGCACCGGCGTCACCGTCGCGACGATCCCCATAATTCCGAGGATATTGTATATGTTCGCGCCGAAGACGGTGCCGAGGGCCACGTCGGAATGCCGCCGCCATGCGGCGATAACCGCCGTGGCCAATTCGGGCAGCGAGGTGCCCAGCGCGACCACGGTCAGTCCCACGACTTCTTCGGGCACGCCCGCGTCGCGCGCGAGGGCGACCGCCCCCGTCACCAGGAACTCCGCCCCGAAGATCACGCCGAGCAGCCCGACACCGAACGTCAGCGCGGATTTCGCCACGGAGGTCGGCGCCTTTTCCGCGATTTCCTCGGCTTCTTCCGCAAAAGCGCTCTTCGCCGCCGACTGACGGCGTTCCTTCCGGAAATTGTAGACCGTCAGCGAAACCAGCAGCAGCACCATCAACACACCCTGCCAGCGCGCGATTTGGCCATCCCAGGCAAACAGCAGCAGCAACGCCGTCGCGAGGGTCAGGATGATCCCGGTCGTATTCAGCGACGCGCCGCGCTCGAGCGAGATCGGCCAGATCAGGCAGGAGCAGCCCAGGATAAGCAGAAAGTTACAGATGTTGCTGCCGATAACGTTACCCACGGCAATGCCGGGCGACCCCTTGAAGGCGGCGTCGAGGCTGACGAACAGCTCCGGCGTGGTGGTGCCGTAGGCGACGACCGTCGCCCCGATCATCATCGGCGACACGCCGAACCGCTGCGCGAACCCGACGGCGCCACGCACCAGCGCGTCGCCGCCCACGAAAAGAAGGGCAAATCCGATTGGAATCAGCAGATAGATCATGCGCCGGCCAACTTATCCCCGTCGCCATCAGTCCTATCTGACGGCGCAGCACATGCAACTTTCCGCATAAAACGTCCCCGGCCCTTATCGGCGGTTTTCGAATGGACCGCCTTCATACAGTATAAATGAACGCGAGTGGACCCGCCTTGCAATGGACGCACTTTCCACCTGCCGTTTCTCCCGCAGCCCAAATAGGAATATCGAATGCCAGGGTCAACCGATGATCGCCAAGATATAAACAGTGTTGCCGTTGAGCACGACGTGATGATCACGGTGCGCGACGGGATCCGCCTAGCCACCGATGTCTATCGGCCGGCCAAGGACGGCGCCGCTGTCGACGGCGCCTTCCCGGTCATTCTGGAACGCACCCCCTACGACAAGACGGCGGCGTCGCGATCCGAAAAGCGTGTCGGCGACACCGACTCGATGCCGCGCGCGGACGTCGCCGACTATTTCGTTCGTCACGGCTACGTCGTTGCCTATCAGGACTGCCGGGGCCGCTTCGGATCCGAGGGCGAGTTCGTCAAATACCTCGACGACGCGGAGGACGGCTATGACACGCTTACCTGGCTGGTCGGGCAACCATGGTGCAACGGCAAGGTAGGTACCATGGGATTGTCCTATGCCGCCCATACGCAGGCGGCGCTGGCCAGCCTGAACCCGCCGGGCCTCGCCTGCATGTTTCTCGACTCCGGCGGCTTCTCCAACGCCTACCAGGGCGGAATCCGGCAGGGCGGCGCGTTCGAATTGAAACAGGCGACCTGGGCTTACAAGCAGGCGCTCGAAAGCCAGGACGCGCAAGACCCGGTCATCCGCGCCGCGCTGGAGGCCGAAGACATGCGCGACTGGTTTGCCCGTATGCCGTGGCGCCGCGGTCATTCGCCGTTGCGCTGGGTGCCGGAATACGAGGACTACCTGTTCGAGCAATGGACCGCCGGCAGCTTTGACGATTCCTGGAAACAAGCCGGTATCTACGCCGAAGGGTTCTACGACGCCTTCCCCGACATTCCGATGGTTCACATGTCGAGCTGGTTCGATCCCTACCCCCGGACCGCGACCGACAACTATGTCGGCTTGACGGCGCGGGGCAAGGGGCCGCAATACCTGATTCTCGGACCGTGGACCCATGGCGACCGGGTCTTGAGTTACGCGGGAAACATCGATTTCGGCGACGAGTCCGCGCTCGACGGATCGCTCGCCGAGGATTTCCTTGCACTGCGCCTGCGCTGGTTCGACCGCTGGCTGCGCGACGCCGACAACGGCGCGGATGCCGGCCCGGCCGTGCAGGTCTTCGTGATGGGCGGCGGCAGCGGAAAGCGCCGGGACGATGGCCGGCTCGACCACGGTGGCGCATGGCGCGCGGAAGCCGACTGGCCGATCCCGGACACCGCCTTCACCGAATATTATCTCGCATCGGATGGCGGCCTTGGCACCAATGCGCCCGATGTCGAGGCCGCATCGCTATCCTATGACCATGATCCCAAGCATCCGGTGCCCAGTATCGGCGGCTCGATCACGTCGGGCGCGCCGGTCATGGAAGGCGGCGGCTACGACCAGCGCGAAGGACCGGATTTTTTCGGCTGCACGCCGCCCTATCTGCCCTTGGCCGCGCGGCCGGATATCCTGGTATTCGAAACGCCGCCGCTGACCGGGGACGTGGAGGTGACCGGGCCGGTTAAAGTGAAGCTCTGGATCAGTTCCACATGCCCGGATACCGACTTCACGATGAAGCTGATCGACGTGTACCCGCCAAGCGCGGACTATCCGCAAGGCTACGCCCTGAACATCACCGACGGCATCATGCGGTGCCGTTATCGCGATTCCTGGGAGTCGCCGACGATGATGGAGCCCGGCACGGTCTATGCGATCGAGATCGAGCCCTTCCCGACGAGCAACCGCTTCAAGGCCGGGCACCGCATCCGCCTCGACATCGCCAGCAGCAACTTTCCGCATTTCGACGTGAATCCGAACACCGGCGAACCGGAAGGACTGGCCCGGCGCAGCCGGATCGCCATCAATACGGTGCATATGGACCGGGCGCATCCGTCGCACATCGTCCTGCCGGTCATTCCTCCACGGTAGGGCTGCGAATTACGGCTTACATCGACGGCGGGTCTTCCGCGATCACCCGTTCGGCGAGCGATAGATCGACGCAGTCCTCGTAAGGGATTTCGCGCGCGATCAACCCGCCCGACAACAGGGCGGCGCGCAGCCGTTCGAAACCGTCGCGCGCGAGCAGGGGCGACGTGCCCCAAACGCCGGACGCCAGATACCGATCGGCACAGGCGGCGAGGGTATCGAGGCCGAGATCCGGGAAATACTCCCGGACGGCCTCGGCGACTTCGATCGGCCGCTTCGCGTGAAGCCATTTCTGTGTCCGGAACATCGCTCGCGTCATGCGGTACAGCTCATCCTGCCGCCGGCTCATCGTATCGCGCGACGCGTAGAACGTGGTGTAGCTGCAGGGTCCGCGCGACGCGGCGGCGTACCACAGATGGCCGCCGCCATTGGCGATCAGTTCTTCCGCGAAGGGTTGGAACACCTGAATGGCGTCCACCTTGCCCGCCCGAAGTGTATCCGCGTTCGCGGCCATGCTGCGGTCGTCGATCCGCGACACCACCGAGGGGTCGATCCCGGCCCGGCGCAGGTCGTCCTGCAGGCACATCCAGGGCGTCGGCACTTCACTTACGCTTGCCAGCGTCAAGTCGGCCAAATCGGTGAGCGCAAAGTCCGGCCGGTCCGATGCGCCGATGATGAAGAAAGGATCGCGGCTCACGGCCTCGCAGAACCCGACGATGCCGCAGTCGGGGTCGCGGTCGTGGTTCATCATGATCCGCATCGGCCCGCCCCAATAGACGTCGACTTCGCCCGATTGAAGTTGATCGGCGACCGAGCCGAGATTGGCGCTCGTGCCCAAGGTGACCGAGACGCCCTCCGCCTCGTAGGCGCCCAAGGCATGGACCAGATAGAACGGTGTGTAGAAAACCGCGCGGAAGGATTCGAATAAGGTGATGCTCATGCAGCATTCTTGCGCGAAATCGCACCGCCGTCGACCTAGGCGTCCGGCGCGCCAACGTTGAGCAACACCCTTCATTGAGAAATTTGTGCGGGAAACTAGTTCCCTGTATCGGGACCGTTACTACTGTGCGTCTGCCAGGTCGTCAGCAATGACGTTAAGATTCCGTTTTTGACGCCGATTGAGCCAAATTCTCGCCATGAATCTAAAAGATAAAGATGTGCCGCCACCGTCGCAGATTCAAAAAGTTGGTGGCAGGCCGATTGCACGATTATTGCCCTTGGTGCTAGGAGGGCTTGTTGCCTTCGCCGTGCTCCCCGTTCTCGTCCTTGGCTACATCGGCGCGGAAGACAATACGAGCCGGCTTCTTCGCGACCGCAGCGAAATGATCATCGATAACGTGGTGTATCGAGTTTCGACACATCTCGAACCGCCCAGGCAACAAATTCTCTACATACAATCCGCAGTGAAGGCAGGATCGTTTGATATCGACTACTACGACGAAAAGGAATTGGGGACGTTCGTCCTTGGCGCTTTGGCCGCCACGCCCCAAGTCACCGGAATTGGCCATATCCTGCCGGACCGGTCCATGCGACGCTACAATCGCAGCGATGTCGGTACCTACCACGAAGAGGCGAGCCGCGTTCCAAATGTGGACGAAAGCTTGGCAAAGGCGTTCGCGAATACAGACGCACAATGGCTTGCCGCGGTCTGGAGCCCGATCGCGCGAGAATCCATTTTGCGGCTCGTGGCGCCCCTCTGGAATCCCGAAGATGACTTCATTGGCGCAATCGTCGCCGCGATCACTACGTCAGACCTCTCTCGATATCTAAAGGGATTGAACGAAGAAGGCGGGCCGATCGCCTATATCCTGGCGGGACAAGATCATGTTGTCGCACATCCGTACATGGCCGATCGACGGGCTGCGCTGCAAACGCACCGCGGGTCGCCGCTTCCGCGAATCGACGCAATTGGCGATCCGGTGTTGGCGGGCATGTGGTCCGGCGAGCGGTTCCCGCTGACGGCGCTCGCGTCATTCAAGAAAGCGGATGGCCATTGGACGTGGATCGGAGACGAGAGCTACGCTTTCGTCTACCGCACGATTACCGGATATGACGAGCGGCCCTGGACCGTTGGGGTTTACTTCCCGGGATCGGCTACTCGCCGGGAACGATGGATCGTTCAGGGTATTGCGATCGGCGGCGTGACGCTCCTGTGCCTCGCGCTCGTCGCTGCAGCGATTATCGGCCGGCGGATGGGGCGCCCCATTTTGGAATTGGCATCCGCCGCCGAACGGATCGAAGCGCGCGACTTCGACAGTGTCGCAAATCTGCCGCGCGGGCCGATCCGGGAGGTCAATTGGGCGGCGAGTGCCTTCGAACGCTTGGCGGTCGGCCTGAAGCTTTTCGAGACCTATGTGCCGGAGCCGGTTGCGCACAGGCTGATCGCGACGCGCGGCGACCTCCCGGCAGAGGAACGTACCGGCACTGTTCTCTTTGCCGACATTGAAAAGTTCACGAGCCTCACCGAATCAACACCGCCGGATAGGATGGTCGAGACGTTGAATGCCTATTTCGACGCAATGGCAAAAATAATCGCCCAACAAGGCGGCGTCATCGATCAGTTCCAGGGCGATGGGCTGTTGGCAACGTTCAATATTCCGGCGGCCTTGCCGGAGCATGCCAAGGCGGCCATCCAAGCGGCCTGTGAAATGCAGCAAGCCGTCCGTGATCAGACTTTCGCCGGGCATAAATTGAAAATTCGGATTGGCATCAACACCGGCCGGATTCTCGGCGGTAGTGTTGGGGCCGGCGGACGGCTCAACTACACAGTGCATGGTGATGCCGTGAATGTGGCAGCCCGTATCGAAACCATGAACAAGGATTACGGCACGCGTATTCTGATGACGGAATCGACGGTGGAGCACGCCGGCACCGTCGAACGGCTCCAACGCGTGGGAACTGCAGCGATCCGCGGCAGGAGCAAACCGGTAACGCTATTTTCTCTGGACCCACCGCGCGGGCCGCGATCCGAGGAAACCTGAAGCATCCGGGATCGCGTCGGCGCTGGCCTTTGGCCAATCTCGGTCCGCGCACAGGGCAACGGCATCAACGCCCGCATCTCGTTCTGTAACAACTCTGAAAGCAACCGCGTTCGCATCGGGCCGAACCGGCCGGGCGTGTGATGACGCCTTCGAGTCACTATGCCTGCGCGGCAGCATCCGGCATAAGCTGCGCTTCCATCGCGATGAAGGCAGGGCGAACACAGCGTTTCCGATCATCGGCACATGACACAAACTACCAAACTAACCGACAAATTCAGACGACCGCCGACGTCGAACATCGTCACAATCGGCGTATCATATTGCGCTTACTGAAATATTTTGAACCTGTACAACCCCGGAGGGAGTGTTTTTTTATTGTGCCGTGCCACCGACGGTGTGTAACATTTTCCATCTTACGTTCAGCTTGGACGACGGACGAGGCTGGTGCCGCGATCTGAAGCGCCCAAAAATACAAAAAAGCATCGTTTCCGACCCCGCCTGAGCAACAAACCTGGTGAACCCCCACAGGGAGTTATTCGGCATGAAAATGAAACACTTGGCTATTCCCGCCGCGATGGCGGCGTCCTTAGCCTTATCGACGTCGACCGCGCTGGCCGGCAAGAGCGACGACACGCTGACTTGGCTGTCGAACAGCGAACCCGACAATATCGACATGTACTACAACACGCTGCGCGAAGGCTTGATTATTGGCCGCCATGTTTGGGACGCGCTGATGGAAATCGATCCCAAGACCGGCGAATTCCGGCCCAGCCTGGCGAAGTCGTACAAGTGGGTCGATGACAAAACGATCGAATTCGACTTGCGCGAGGATGTGGTCTTCCACAATGGCGAGAAGTTCGACGCCGACGACGTGGTGTTCACGCTCAACTATCTCGCCGACCCCAAGAACAAGGTGAAGGCCCTGAGCCGGACCAAGTTCATCGCGGGCGGCGAGAAAGTCAGCCAGTACAAAGTTCGGGCCAAGCTGAAGTATCCGTTCCCGGCGGCGATGCAGTATTTCGCCTCGGTCGTCGTGATGTATCCGAACGAGTATTACGGCAAAGCTGGGCCGAAGGGCATGGCCACGAAGCCGGTAGGCACCGGCCCCTATAAGGTGACCGAAGTCACTTACGGCAAGCGCTTCGTCCTGGAGAAGAACGACAAGTACATGAAGGGCGGCCCGAAGACACCGACCATCGGCAAGCTCGTGTTCCGGCGTATCGAGGAACGCGGCACGCAGATGGCGGAATTGCTGTCCGGCGGCGCCGATTGGATCTGGCGGGTCCCGCCCGATTTGGCCAAACGTTTGGACGGCCGCAAGGGCTTCCAGGTGACGCAAGGCGAGACCATGCGCGTCGGCTTCCTGCTGATGGGCGCATCGGGCAAGGCCGGCGATCATCCGATGACCAAGCTCAAGGTTCGCCGGGCGATCAACTATGCGCTCGATCGGGACAAGATCCGCAAGACGTTGATGGGCGACGCATCGCGCATCATCCACGCGGCCTGTTTCCCGACGCAGTTTGGCTGCATCGACACCAACGTGAAGCGCTATAACTACGACCCGGAGAAGGCCAAGGCGCTGCTCAAGGAAGCCGGGTACGAAAATGGCTTCGAGACGAATTTCGTCGCCTATCGTGACCGTCCGATCGCGGAAGCGATGATCGGGCAGCTCCGCCGCGTGGGCATCAAGGCGAAACTGACCTACCTGAAGGCGGGCGCCTATCGGGAATTGCGCCGCAAGAAGGGCGTCGAGATCGCCTTTGGCACGTGGGGATCGTCGTCGATCAACGACATCACCGCGATCGCCGGCAATTGGTTCCAAGGCAGCTCGGATGACCAAGCACAGGACAAGGTGGTCATCGACCTGTTGAACCAGGGCAACACCACGGACCAGGAAGTTCGCAAGAAAGTCTACGCCAAGGCATTCGAGCGGATCGCCGATCAAGCCTATTGGGCGCCCTTGTTCTCGTGGGTTTACAACTACGCCTATGTCGACGAGTTGGACTTCACGCCCAGCGCCGACGAAATTCCGCGGTTCTGGAACGCGAAGTGGAAGTAAACGTGTAACGGCGGCCGGACCGGTCCTATCGGCAGGGCCGGTCCGGCGGCGTTTTCCATTCGACAAAATATAGGGGAGCCGGATGCTGAATTTCATGGCCAAGCGCCTGTTCGTCGCGGCGCTGGTCGCGATCACTGTATCCGTGATCGCGTTCTCGCTGCTGCGGCTGTCCGGCGACCTGGCGACGATGATCGCGGGCGAAGACGCGAGCGCCCAAGACATCGAGTTGATCCGTGAACAATACGGATTGAACAAGGCCTATTACCTACAGTATCTCGATTGGCTCGGTGCCGGGTTTCAGGGCGACCTCGGCGAATCGATGTTCTACCCCGAAGAAGTCACCGCCCTGATCAAGGACCGGCTGCCGAACACCCTGACCTTGGCGGGGCTTGGCGTGTTGTTCGCCATGGGTCTCGCGATCCCCATGGGCGTGATCGCCGCGCTTCGGCCCGATAGTTGGGTCGATCGAACAGCCTTGACCATCGCCGTCTTAGGGCAGGCGTTACCCGGGTTCTGGTTCGCCCTGATGCTGATGTTCGTTTTCGGCCTGTTCCTTAGATGGCTGCCGATATCCGGCAATGAAACGTTAGCCCATTTCATCCTTCCCGCCATCTCGCTCGGCTACTATTCGACACCGGCGGTCATGCGCTTGACCCGGACCGGCATGCTGGAGGTGCTTAACTCCGATTACATCCGGACGGCGCACGCGAAAGGACTGCCGACCTTCATCATCCTGTTCAAGCATGCGCTGCGCAACGCGATCATTCCGGTGGTCGCATTGTCGTCTGTTCAATTCGGCAACATGCTCGGCGGGTCGGTCGTCACCGAAACCGTCTTCCAGATTCAAGGCATCGGCCATTTGGCCTGGGAATCGATCTCGCGGAACGATTTCCCGGTCGTGCAGGCCGTGTTGTTGCTGGTGGCGTGCTTTTACATCATTCTCGTGCTGCTCGGCGATCTGCTCAACGCGTGGCTCGATCCACGCCTGCGCGTGACATAGGAGATACCGTAGATGCCCCCATCGGATTCCAAAGTCGTCGGCAAGGGTCTGGGCGCGTTGCCGTCCGACAGCGGCGACATGCCAAGCGTCGAGAGCGTCATGCAGCCCGACGCCTTCACCATGTTCGCCCGGCGCGTGATCGGTCACCGCAGTTTCATGCTGGCCGCCATCATCATGATCGTTCTCATCATCATGGCGTTCTTCGCGCCAATCCTGGCGCCGCATGATCCTCTGGGTCAGGATCTAAACCGCCGCCTGATGCCGCCGGTCTGGAACGAAGCCGGCAGTTGGACCTTTCCGCTCGGTACCGACATGATGGGCCGCGACTATCTCAGCCGGCTGATTTACGGTGCGCGGGTTTCGCTCACCATCGGTTTCAGCGCGATGATGATATCCGGCGTGCTGGGGACCGTGATGGGCGTCTGCGCCGGCTATTTCGGCGGCCGTGTCGACATGGTCATCACCTTCCTGCTGACGACCCGCCTGACGCTCCCGGTCATCATGGTCGCACTGGCCCTGGTCGCGGTGGTTGGCGGATCGCTCAACACGGTGATCCTCGTCCTCGGATTTCTGTTATGGGACAGATTTACCGTGGTCATGCGCAGCGCCACGATGCAAATTCGGAATCTCGATTACATACGGGCGGCAAACGCCATCGGCTGTTCGACCCGGCGCATCATCTTCTCCGAGATCATGCCCAACGTGCTGGGCAGCCTGCTGGTGATCGCGACTTTCGAGATCGCCCATTCGATCTTGCTCGAAGCAGCGCTCTCCTTCCTGGGACTCGGGGTGCAACCCCCGACGCCGTCCTGGGGGCTGATGGTCTCGGAGGGCAAGGACTATATGCTGTTCGATCCCTATCTCGTGATGCTGCCGGGATTCGCAATCTTCCTGCTCGTGCTCGCCATCAACCTGTTGGGCGACGGTGCACGTGACATCCTTGCACCGGAGAACCGCAATTGAGCGCCCTTCTCGAAGTAAAGAATCTCAGCGTCGACATCCCGCTCGCCGCCGGGATGCTGCATCCGGTGCAGAAGATGAACTTCCATGTCGACAAGGGCGAGACGCTTTGCATCGTCGGAGAGTCCGGCTGCGGCAAGTCGTTGACATCGCTCGCCCTGATGAACCTGCTGCCGAAGAAGGCCATCCGGACCGGTGACGGCATCTTCTTCGACGGCGACGATCTGCTGAAGGCATCACGGCGCGAGATGGCGTCGCTGCGCGGCAACCGGATGGGCATGATCTTTCAGGAGCCGATGACCAGCCTGAATCCCTCTTTCACCATCGGCAACCAGATGGAAGAGATCATGCTGCAGCACCGCAAGGTCAGCCGGCAGGAGGCGCGGGACCGGGCGGTCTATCTGCTGGAGAAAGTCGGGATCACCGGCGCCGAGCGGCGGCTGACGCAATATCCGCATCAACTGTCCGGCGGATTGCGACAGCGTGTCATGATCGCCATGACCCTGATGTGCGGCCCGGACCTGATCATCGCCGACGAACCGACCACGGCGCTCGACGTCACGATCCAGGCGCAAATCTTGTTATTGCTCGCCGAATTGCAACGCGAGTTCGAGATGGCGCTGATCCTGATTACCCATGACCTGGGCGTCGTCGCCCGGGTCGCCGATCGGGTTGCGGTCATGTATGCGGGGCAGGTCGTCGAACAGGGCAGCATCGAGGAGGTCTTCGAGAATCCGCTCCATCCTTACACGCGCGGCCTCCTGAGCTGCATTCCGATTCCCGGCAAAACCCAGCGCGGCACCCATCTCGGTTCTATTCCCGGCATCGTGCCCAGCATGATCGGCGATATCCAGGGCTGTCATTTCCGCGATCGCTGCCCGCACGCCTTCAGCGACTGTATGGCCGGCCCGGTGGACCTGCGCATGATCAATGACCATCGGGCCTATCGCTGCCTTTTGAGTCCGGAGGAATCGGCCCGGCAAGCCGCGGCGATGGAGGCGGCCCAATGACCGAACCCCTCCTTCAATCGAACGACGTCAGCCGCCTCTTCACCGTCGGCGCGGGGGTGTTCAGCAAGAAACAATCGCTGACCGCGGTCAACGGCGTGTCACTCAACGTGAACAAGGGCGATGTCCTGGCGCTGGTCGGCGAGTCCGGCTGCGGCAAATCCACCCTCGCCCTGATGCTCCTGGGCCTCTTGCCTGCGTCGGGCGGTACGATCCTGCTCAACGGCCAGCCTGTGTCGAGCATTCCACGGCTGGAACTGGCCCGGCGCGTGCAACCTATTTTCCAGGACCCGTATTCGTCCCTGAATCCGCGCAAGACCATCGGCGATATCATTTCGCTGCCGCTGCGCGTGCACAATATCGGCGCGCCCGAGGAACGGCAGGGCATGCTCGAATCGATCATGGACCTGGTCGGATTGCCGTCACGGTATGTCACGAACTATCCGAACCAGCTTTCCGGCGGTCAGCGGCAACGCGTGGCGATCGCCCGCGCACTGATCATGCGGCCGGAATTGGTCATTTGCGACGAGCCGACCTCCGCGCTCGACGTGTCGGTGCAATCGCAGATCCTCAACCTGCTGATGGACCTGCGCGAGGAACTCGGCCTGACCTATGTGCTGATCAGCCATAACCTGGCGGTGGTCGAGCATATCGCGACACGCGTTGCGGTGATGTATCTCGGCAGGATCGTGGAAGAGCGTGAAACCGACGCTTTATTCACCAAGGCCGAACACCCCTACACGCAAGCCCTGCTGGCGTCGGTGCTGACGCCCGAACCGCGCCTCGGCATTCCGGATTCGCACCTCGGAATCGAGTTTCCCAATCCGATCGATCCCCCATCGGGCTGCACTTTCCATCCACGGTGCCCGCACGCCGCCGATGCCTGCGGCATTCGCGCGCCCCGGCAAATTCCGCGCGAAGACGGCGCCTTCGTCGAGTGCCACATCTACGACGACGATGAGGCGGTGACGACCAAACCAGAAGCAGCATGATGCGGCGGGCCGGATCGATAGGGGTTCGGTTTCTTCTTCTCGGCCTGCTGATGCTGAGTCCCGCCGCGAAGGCATTCGCCGAAGCGGTCGATCTCGCGCTGGTGTTGGCCGTCGACTCCTCCGAAAGCATCGACAACGAAGAGGTCAAGCTGCAGCGCGAGGGATACATCTCGGCGATCAAGGATGCCGGCATCCTGCATGCGATCCAGAAGGGCAAGCACGGCAAGATCGCGCTGGCGTATTTCGAATGGGCCGATGTGAACAATCAGAGGCTGCTCATCGATTGGACAACCGTTTCCGACGAGGCGAGCGCCGTTGCGTTCGGCGATCGGCTGAAAGCATCGCCGATTCTGGACGGTCACTTTACGTCGATCAGTTCGGCGATCAGCTACGCAATGACGCTGCTGGATAACAATCCCTATAAGACCAAACGCCGCGTCATCGATGTTTCCGGCGATGGGCGCAACAACAACGGCCCGCCGCTGGCACAGATGCAGGCCGAGGCCGTCAAACGTAAGATCACGATCAACGGTCTGCCGATCGTCAACGACCGGGATCGCCAATATTCCGGCCTGCCGCCGGACGACATCGAAAGCTATTACCGTAAGAACGTGATCGCCGGGACCAACGCGTTTATCGTCGTCGCAAAGAATTTCGAGGATTTCGAGCGGGCGATTATCCGCAAGCTCATGCGCGAGATCGTCGACGCCGGCCCACACCAGGATTTCGCCGATGCGCAACGGCCCTGATCCTTTACGCTAGAGGACACCCCATGCTCGACCAGACCGACACACCCTATATTCCGAAAGCAAGTGACGATTGGGACCGGGCGACGCCGCAGGACCTTGGCTTCGATGCCGGCAAATTAACCGAGGCGGTCGATTACGCGCGTTCCGTCGAAACGCTCTGGACGCGCGATCTGGACCGGCCGGTCGCGGACATGATGCACGAACCGGCGCCGTACAACGCCAAGGTCGGCCCAACCAAGGAACGGGGTGAGCAGAGCGGGCTGATTCTGCGGGGCGGCCGGATCGCCGCCGAATGGGGCACGACCGACCGCGCCGACATGACGTTCAGCGCGACCAAGAGCTACCTCGCGATCTGCTTCGGGCTTGCCTGTGACCGGGGGCTCATCCCGGACGTCCACGCGCCGGCCCGCGACCTGGTCGACAACGGCTGCTTCGAGTCCCCGCAAAACCGCGACATCACGTGGCATATGCTGTTCCAGCAGACCAGCGAGTGGAGCGGTGAATTGTGGGGCAAGCCGGACTGGCTGGACCACCACCGGCACACGGACAAGAAAGGCACCAAACGCGAGATGAAGGAGCCCGGCAGCCATTGGGAATACAATGACGTGCGGGTGAACTTGGCAAGCCTCGCGCTGTTGCATGTCTGGAAGCGGCCGCTGCCGGACGTGCTGCGCGAATACATCATGGATCCGATCGGCGCCTCCGACACTTGGGAATGGCACGGCTACGAAAATTCGTGGGTCGAGATCGACGGCAAGAAGATGCAGTCGGTGTCGGGCGGTGGGCATTGGGGCGGCGGCCTGTTCATCAATACCTTCGATCACGCCCGGGTCGGCTTGCTGATGCAGCGCCGGGGCAACTGGGGCGGCACGCAACTGCTGTCGGAAGACTTCATCGCGAAGGCGCTGGAACCCTGCCCGCATAACCCGAACTACGGCTATATGTTCTGGCTGAACGGTCCGCGCGAACGCGGCCCCAGCGCACCGGTCAGCAGCTTCTTCCTGGCCGGGGCCGGGTTCAACGTCGTCTGGATCGATCCGGACCACGACCTCGTCACGGTGCTGCGCTGGGTCCAGAAGGAGAAAGCGGACGGCGTCTACAACCGTATTCTGGCCGCCCTGTCCGGCTAGATACCGCCGCCCAACCGCACCGAGGAAAGCCGATGGAACCACCCTACACAGGCGGCTGCCAATGCGGCGCCGTCCGCTACGAGATCACGGCAAAGCCGCTCACCCTGTATGCCTGCCATTGCACGGATTGTCAGAAACAGTCCGCCAGCGCCTTCGGCATGACCTTCCGGATTAAAGGCGAGTCGCTCGAGATCACCAAGGGCACGACCCGGGAATGGCACACGGTCGCGGACAGCGGGAACGCCAAGGTCGCTCATTTCTGCGGCGATTGCGGGACGCGGCTCTACAACGCACCGGCGCGGCATCCCGGCGCCTTGTCGATCAAGGCCGGGACCCTCGACGATACCAGCTGGCTCCAGCCGGTCGGCAGCGTCTGGACGCGCAGCGCCCAGCCTTGGGTCGCGGTCCCGCCGTCCCCCTTGAACCACGGGACGCAACCGGACTCGATGCAGCGCTTCGTCGACGCCTGGCAGGACCGGAACGGCTAGTCCCGCATTCGGCATCGGCTTTTACGGCATGGGCATGTCGCCGACCTTCTTCGGCACGTCGTAGCCGCGCTGAACCGCCGGCCGGTTGGCGATGTCGGTGTACCAACGCTTCACGTTGGGGAAATCGTCGAGGTCGATGGTCTGCCACTCGAAGCGGGAAATCCACGGCCAGGTCGCGATATCGGCGACCGAATACTCGCCCGCAAGGAATTCATGGTCGGCCAAACGCTTGTCCATCACGCCGTAAAGCCGCTTCGCCTCTTTCAGGAACCGTTCCTCGGCATAGGCGCTCTTACCTTGATTGAAGCGCACGAAGTGATGCACCTGTCCGCACATCGGGCCGACGCCGCCCATCTGCCACATCAGCCATTCGATCGCCGACCAGCGCGCTTTCTCGTCGCTCGGCAGCAGCTTGCCCGTCTTCTTCGCGAGATAGAGCAGGATCGCACCCGATTCCATCATCGCCGTGCCGTTGTCGTTATCGACGATCGCGGGGATCTTGTTGTTCGGCGCGATCTTCAGGAAATCCGGCGCGAACTGCTCGTCCTCGCCGATGTTGACCGCATGCACGGTATACGGAAGCTCGAGTTCCTCCAAGGCGATGGAGACCTTGCGGCCGTTCGGGGTGGTCCAGGTGTATAGATCGATCACGGGGTGTTTTCTCCCTCTCAGCGGCGTGCGGGCACGAACTGCGACGCTCGCCGGTTTTTCGATAAGCGATTAATGCTAGAACAGGGCGGTGATGATTCAAACGATGGTCTTGATACGCCCGCCGTCGACACGCCAGATGCTGCCGGTGCAATAGCCGGAATTCTCGCCGCACAGGAATGCCGCGACAGCCCCAAATTCCTTCGGATCGCCGAACCGGCCCGCCGGGATGCCTTTCACCCGCTCCGCCAGCACCTCTTCCGGCGTGATGCCGAGCCGCTTCGCGTTGGTCTCCGCAGATCCGCGGGACCGGTCGGTGAGGATCGTGCCGGGTGCGACGATATTCACCGTCACCCCGTCCTTGGCCACCTCGTTCGCGAGCGTCTTGGTATAGTTGACCACGGCGCCGCGCAACGTGTTCGACAGCACCATGTTGTGCAGCGGCTCTACGTTGCCCGACGATCCGATGGTCAGGACGCGGCCCCATTTCTGCTCGACCATGGCCGGCACCAACCGGCTGGTGATGTGGATGATGCTGACCACCATCTTCTGGAACTGATCGACCAGCACCGATTCGTCGAGATCGCGGGCGAAGCCCAGCGGCGGACCGCCGTGATTGTTCACCAGGATATCGACCCCGCCCAGCGCCGCGACCGCTTCGTCCGCCAGCGTATCCATGTTCTCGGACGACGATACGTCGCCCAACAGCGGCACGGTCTTCGAGCCGGTTTCCGTGCCGATCGTCTCCGCCGCCTCGGCGGCGCGGTCCATGCTCGAACTGCTGACCGCGACCGACACGCCTTCGCTTGCCAGCGCATGCGCCACCGCGAAGCCAAGTCCCTTGCTGGCGCCCAATACAAGCGCCCGTTTTCCCGCAATGCCTAAATCCATGCGACGGGTCCCTTCCTGGAAGTCAATTCGGATTAAGTCTCGTGGTTCTATGATACTCGCCGGCGGCTCCCATGCACGCCTTCTGTTCAGGCCCGATGTCACGAGAATCCGCAGCGCTATTGCGCAACGCCGCCACGCGGTTAATGATACGGCCTGACGATCGACCCTGCCGCAGCGGGGGCCGGTCGCTCTCCATGCCGCAAGATTGACCCAGCCGCCGTCAGGCGACCCAGGAACGGTTCCTTTATGACGAAAGACAGTCCCGCGCCGCGGCTCGCCATCGATATCGGCGGCACCTTCACCGATGTGGTTCTCGACCGCGGCGACGACCTAACGACCGCCAAGGTCCTGACCACGCCGGATGCGCCGGAGCAGGGCGTGATGGCGGGCATCGATACGGTGCTGCAGGATACGGGGACCGATCCCGCCGCCGTCGGCTTGGTCATCCACGGCACGACGCTGGCCACCAACGCCATCCTTGAACGCAAAGGCGCGGTCACGACCCTGATCACGACGGAAGGATTTCGCGACGTCCTCGAGATCGGATACGAGAGCCGATACGACCAATACGACGTTCAGATCGAGAAACCCGTTCCGTTGGTCCCGCGCGCGCGCCGGCTTACCGTTGCGGAACGGGTCGATGTGCACGGCGCGGCGCTGCTCCCGCTCGACGAGGCGGCCGTGACGGCACTCGTCCCTACCATCGAGGAGTTGGGTACCGAGAGCGTCGCGATCGGGTACCTGCACGCCTACGCCAACCCGGATCACGAACGCCGCACACGGGATTTGATCGCCGCGGCACTGCCGGATCTCTCGATCTCCCTTTCCAGCGAGGTCTGCCCCGAGGTCCGCGAATACGAGCGCCTGACCACCACCGCGGCGAACGCTTACGTACGACCGGCGATGGCACGCTATCTCGGCCGCATGCGCGACCAGCTCACCGCGCAGAAATTCCAATGCCCGGTCCTGTTGATGACGTCCGGCGGCGGGCTGACGACACTGGAGACGGCGCAGCGCTTCCCGATCCGGCTGGTCGAATCCGGGCCGGCCGGCGGCGCGATCCTCGCCTGCCAGGCCGCGGCGGAAGCCGGATTGGCTAAGGTCATCTCCTTCGACATGGGCGGGACGACCGCGAAAATTTGCCTGATCGAGGACCATCAGCCGCATAAAGCACGCGAGTTCGAGGTGGACCGCGCCGCCCGGTTCCTGAAAGGCAGCGGCCTGCCGCTCCGCATCCCGGTCATCGAGATGGTGGAGATCGGGGCCGGCGGCGGATCGATCGCCCGGCTCGATGCGCTCAACCGCATCACGATCGGCCCCGACAGCGCGGGCGCCGATCCCGGACCCGCCGCCTATGACCGCGGCGGCGACCGGCCGACGATCACGGACGCGGACATCCTGCTCGGCCGGATCGACCCCGGACATTTCGCCGGCGGCAAGCTGACCCTCGCACCGGACCAATCGGACGCGACGATCAAACGCGACATCGGCGAACCGCTCGCTCTGTCGCCGGCGATGGCCGCCTACGGCATCACCGAGATGGTCGACGAAACGATGGCGAACGCCGCGCGCGTCCATGCCGTGGAACAGGGCCGTGTCGCAGCCGACCACGCCATCGTCGCCTTCGGCGGTGCCGCCCCGCTGCACGCCGCAAGGCTGGCGGATAAACTCGGTATCGACACAATCGTCGTGCCCACAAACGCGGGTGTCGGTTCGGCGGTCGGCTTCCTGACCGCACCGGTCGCATATGAGGTGGTGCGCAGCCGGAACATGCGACTGCGGCAGTTCGACCCGACGCTGATCAATACGATCATCGACGAAATGCAGGCGGAAGCGGCCGCCGTCGTGGACGCCGCAGCCCCCAACGCCAAAACGACCGAACAGCGCATCGCCTACATGCGCTACGTGGGGCAGGGACATGAGATCGTCGTGCCGCTGCCGACCCGGCCGCTGACCGATGCCGACGCGGAAACCCTGCAAGCGGAATTCGACCGGCAGTATGAAGCGCTGTACCGGCGCACGATCCCGACCGCCGAGGTGGAGGTCCTGACCTGGGGGCTCACGTTGTCCACGATCACGGCGGCGCCCGAACCGTTCGGCGAAAGCCCGCCATGCGATGCCCCGCCGCCGGCCGCGACGCGCCCGCTTTTCGACGCGGAAGCGGACCGGGACATCGACATCCCGCTCTTCCGCCGCCTCGACCTTGCCCCAGGCATGACAATCGAGGGGCCAGCCATTGTCGCGGAAGACGAAACATCCACCTTTCTAAACAGCCGGTTCGATGCAACGATCGCGGCGAACGGATACCTTATCCTGCACCGGAAGAAGGAGACCGCGGCATGAGCGGCAGCAGCGCGATGGACACGATCCGCATGCAGGTCATGTGGAACCGGCTGATCGCCGTCGTCGAGGAACAGGCCCAGACGCTGATCCGCACCGCGTTCAGCCCGATCGTCCGCGAATGCGGCGACCTCTCGGCGGGCGTTTTCGACCGGCAGGGCCGAATGCTGGCGCAGGCGGTGACCGGCACCCCCGGACACGTCAACTCCATGGCCGAGTCCGTGCATCATTTCATCCGTCACTTCCCGTTGGATACGATGTCGGAAGGCGACATCTACATCACCAACGATCCGTGGATGGGGACGGGCCATCTCAACGATTTCGTGCTGACCACACCCTGCTTTCGCGGGGGCGAGTTGGTCGCGCTGTTTTCCTGCACGTCGCATCTGACCGATATCGGCGGCATCGGCACCGGGCCGGACGGCACCGACGTCCATATGGAAGGCATCTATATTCCGATGCTGAAACTCGCCGACCGCGGCGTGATGAACGAGACCTTATTGGCAATGGTGCGCGCCAATACGCGCCAACCGGTCGAGTCCGAGGGCGACGTCTATTCGCTGGCCGCCTGCAACGACATTGGCTGCACCCGTCTGGTCGAGATGATGGACGAGTTCGAGTTGGACTCGTTGGATGTGCTGGCGGACTACATCTGCACGTCGTCCCGCGACGCGGTGAAGGCCGAGATCGCGAAACTGCCGAACGGCACCTACCGCAACAGCATGCGGATCGACGGGTATGACGGCTCGCTGGACTTGGTCGCCGCACTGACGATCGACGACACCGGCATTTCGGTCGACTATGACGGCACGTCGCCGATGTCGCGTTACGGCGTGAATGTGCCGTCAGCCTACACCACCGCCTATACGAGTTTCGGCCTCGGCTGCATCGTGTCGCCGAAGATCCCGAACAATGCCGGCTCCCTGTCGCCGTTCACGGTGACGGCGCCCGAGGGCTCGATCCTCAACGCCCCGTATCCCGCCGCCGTCTGCACGCGCCATGTGATCGGCCAGATGCTGCCGGACGTGGTGTTCGGCTGCTTGCAGCAGGTCGCCCCCGATCTCGTACCGGCCGAGGGCGCATCTTGTTTGTGGAACCTCACCTTCCGCGGCGAGACCGACCGCGGCAGCAACGAAAGCACACTGTTCGCCGTCACCGCCGTGACCAACGGCGGCACCGGGGCCCGGCCCAACAAGGACGGACTGTCCGCCACCGCCTATCCCAGCGGCGTCAAGGGTACGCCGGTCGAGATCAACGAATCGGTCGCGCCGGTCATCTTCTGGCGGAAGGAATTTCGTCCCGATTCCGGCGGTGCCGGCGAATTCCGCGGCGGACTGGGTCAGGTGCTCGAAATCGAGAGCGCAATCGGCAAGGACTTCGAAATGCTGGCCGCCTTCGACCGGATCGAACATCCGGCGCGGGGCCGCAACGGCGGACGGGACGGCGACCACGGCGCGGTTTATCTGAAGTCGGGCAAACGCCTGAAAGGCAAGGGAACCCAGCGAATCGAAGCCGGCGAACGCCTCGTCATCCACACCCCCGGGGGCGGCGGATTCGGCGACCCGGCCGCGCGCGATCCCGACAGGCAAGCCGGGGATCACCGGGATGGCTTGGCCACTGCATCGGCCGCCGGCGACGATTAAGCGGAATCCACCGCCCGATTCCGCCCCTATGCCGCGCATACCGCTTGGCGCGGCCGTCATTTTCTGGCAGAGAATGCCGCCACCGGCCGACATCCGCGACGGGTCGCCGGCAATCGCAGCGGAGCAACACGGTTATGAGTAACGCCGACGCCGACATCGAAGACGGCAACCGGGATTTTATTCGCGACACGATCCGCGACGACCTGCAATCCGGCCGGCATCAGGCGGTCGTCACCCGCTTTCCGCCGGAACCGAACGGCTATTTGCATATCGGCCACGCCAAATCGATCTGCCTGAATTTTGGGATCGCCGGGGAATTTGGCGGCCGGTGCAATCTGCGCTTCGACGACACCAATCCGGCACGGGAGGAACAGGAGTTCATCGACGCCATCCAAACCGACGTGCGGTGGCTCGGCTTCGATTGGGGCGAAAACCTGCATCACGCCTCGGACTATTTCGAGCAACTCTGCGAATGGGCGGAACACTTGATTCAGGCCGGCAAGGCCTATGTCGACGACCTGTCGGCCGAGGAGATGCGCGAATACCGCGGCACGCTCACGGAACCGGGCCGGGACAGTCCGCATCGCGACAGGCCGGTGGAAGAGAATCTCGACCTGTTTCGACGGATGAGGGCCGGCGAGTTCCCGGACGGCGCCCGCGTCCTGCGCGCCCGCATCGACATGGCGTCGGGCAACATGAACCTGCGCGACCCGGCGCTGTACCGAATCATGCATGCGCCGCATCCGCGTACCGGCACGACGTGGTGCATCTATCCGACCTACGACTTTGCCCACGGTCAGTCCGACGCAATCGAGGGCGTGACGCATTCCCTCTGTACGCTGGAATTTTCCGACCATCGGCCGCTCTACGATTGGTTCATCGAGAACCTGCCGGTTCCAGCCAAACCCCGGCAATACGAATTTTCGCGCCTCAACATCACGCACACGGTCTTGTCGAAGCGGAACCTGGCGCAACTTGTCGATGAAGGGCATGTCGCGGGCTGGGACGATCCAAGAATGCCGACCGTGTCCGGATTGCGGCGGCGCGGCGTGCCGGCGGCGGCGATTCGCGATTTCATCGGACGCCTCGCCATCACCAAGAGCGACGGCGTGGTCGAGGCCGCCATGCTGGATCACTGCATCCGCGAGCACCTCAACGCGAACGCCGAGCGCCGCATGGCCGTCTTGCGGCCGCTTAAGGTCGTGATCGAAAACTATCCCGAAGGCCGGGTCGAAGAACTGCAAGCGGTCAACAAGCCGCAGGATCCGGACAGCAGTACCCGCACGGTTCCCTTCGCGCGCGAACTCTATATCGAGCAGGACGACTTCATGGAAGACCCGCCGCGTAAATTCTTCCGGCTGGGGCCTGGCCGAGAAGTCCGGCTGCGGTTCGCTTTTTTCCTGACCTGCCGGGAAGCGATCAAGGACGCGGACGGAAATATCACCGAGCTACGCTGCACCTACGACCCCGAGACGCGCGGCGGCAACGCTCCGGACGGCCGCAAGGTCAAGGGGACGATCCACTGGGTCGCGGCGGAAACCGCCATCGAGGCCGAGGTGCGGATTTACAATCACCTTTTCGCGGATCCAAGCCCGGGCACGGACCGGCCCTTCCTCGAAGACCTCAATCCCGAGTCCCTTGAAGTGCTGACCGGATGCCGGCTGGAACCCAGCCTGTCCGGCTCGAACACACAGGCGTTCCAGTTCGAACGATTGGGATATTTCGCCGCCGACCCCGACTCCACGCCGGCACAGCTTGTTTTCAATCGCACGGTCGCGTTACGCGACACATGGGCGAAGACGAAAGGGAAGCCCTAGGTTACACGCCAAAATTGAAACAACATTGCCGCTTCTTCCATTGATTAGTTGCGCCTGATCGCCAAATTGTGATTCACTCGTATAGGGGTAAGGTTGGAAAATAAGCCACCCCCCTTGTTTGGCAAAACCGATACACGGATCGGCTACTTACATGCGCAAGTGGCTGGTAGGGGACGATTCGATACAGTGACTGTTACTTCAACGTCGCTCGCACTGCTCCTCCTATGTCTCATGACATTTCGCAGCGTCCTGCAAAAACATTGGACGTTCGCGCGCGCAACGCATTTCGACCGCGTCATCATGCTTATGGGACTGGGCTTGTTCTTCCTGATCGCTTTTAACTCGGATTTTTTGCAGCCGCCCTCCCGGCTCTTGAGCGAGTTCTAGGTTGTGAAAGGCGGCATTCCTGCGGTAACTCTCTTGTTGGCTGCAGGCGTTCAATTCAATGCGACCTTGCCGATCTCTCAATCGGGATTACGCATCTCCGTTGCAGACTTGATGCTGCCGGTTGCCGCGGTCGTCCTCCTCATTCCCGTGCTGAAAAACGGTTGGCCTGGCATCCGAGGGGAGAACGCAAGACTGCCGATGTGGATCGCCGGCATGACCGCCGTCTTGGTCGTGTCCTTTCTGATCGGTTACTCGCGCACCGATGCGATCCTTCCGTGGGCGCTTTACAACAAGCTGTTGGGATGGGTCGTGCTGATGGCCTATTTGTTGGTGGGAGCCTGCATCGTCTGGGCCGGCGGTAAAAACGCGGCGCATCGATTTCTAACGGCGTTTTGCCTTACCGCCATCGGGATCGCGGCGCTCTCGAGCGTTGGATTCCCATTCTTCGGACAGTTCGACACGCTCCCGGTTCTGCTGCAGGATTTTCGCCTCACTGGGTTCGTTCAGAACTCCAACGCTTTCGGATTTCTGATCGTCGTTTCGCTTTGCCTGACCCTCGGCGAAAAACCAATAAACCATTGGTTCGTTGTCGCGTTGATTACGGCGCTGTTCTTCACCGGCTCTCGGGGCGCCATGATTGCCGCCGTTGGGGCCACCGCCATCCTTTTCGTACTGAACAGGGAGCGGCTCCGCCCGCTCAAAAAAGCGATCCCATGGTCGATCGGCGCAATCGCCGTTATCGGCGGCACGCATTTTCTTCTCGCGGAGCTCTCTTCCACCAATGCAATCACGATACAACCCGATCGCCTCGATATCGAAGGCAAGACGATCACGCAGCGGGTCGAACTGGGAAAGCTGGCGCTGCAACTATTCACGAACTCACCGGTGTTCGGTACCGGGCTGGGAGTCTTCCAACAAGAAGCGATCGCCGCGGGCCGCCCCATCAATGGGTCGACGATCCATAGCAGTCCATTATGGTTGCTTACCGAAACCGGTATTGTCGGGATATCGGTGTTCGCCGGTTTTTTTGTCACATATCTGCGGTATTTCTACAAATATCGCCGGAATTCCATGTCGCAAAGCATGCTGGCGATCATGACCGCCTTCGCGATCATATCGTTTACCGGAGAGTTCATTTATCAGCGCTACTTATGGCTGCTGTTCGGTATGATGATTGCGGCTCAAGAATTGGATCGTCCCGCATGGAACAATAGGAACAAAAAGACGGCATGATCCACAAAGCCGCCCGATTTCTCGTTACCGGCGTATTACTCGCCCTGATCGCCTGGGCGGTCGATATCAGCATAGCTTTCGAGCGTATCCTCGATATCGACCCCGTCATCGGCCTGCTCGTCTTCATTTTGCTGCTCATCCAATACGATGTGGTCACGACGCGATGGTCCAAGATCCTGAGCACCCTGGAGAACGATTTTCCGCATTGGCGTCTGCTCAAGATCCATTACATGGGCATGTTCGCGCAGATCTTCCTGCCGGCATCGGTCGGCGGCGCAGCGGTCCGGGCGTGGATGATCCACCGGGAGGGCATGTCGCTGCCGGGCGCGATCAACAGCGTGATCGTCGACCGCCTGTTTGCGACCGCCGGCCTCGTAGGCCTGACGCTGCTGATTTCGCCCTATTTGGCATTTATCCTATTCACCGATTCAATTCGCCAATCGTTGAAACTCTATGCGGTCATGACCATCGTGGGCGGGGTCGTCCTCACGCTGATTTTCTCGCGTTGGCCAATCACGTTCTGGCTCGATCTGCTCGAGAAATCCTTCATCGGCCCGGTAATCGCGTATCTCAGGGCGAGCGGAAAACAACTGTTGCGCGCCCGATTCATTTCTTCGACCCTGGGGATCACATTCGTCGGCCAATTCCTGACGATGATCTCGATCTATACCTTGGCGCAAGGCACCGGGATACAGGTCAACCTGCTCGACTGCATCTTCCTGCTGCCGCCGGTCATGCTTCTCGCGTCGCTGCCGATATCGGTTTCCGGATGGGGCGTGCGCGAGGGGGCGATGATCGTCGCGTTCGGATTCATCGGTGTCAGCCAGGAAGCCGCGCTCACGCTGTCGCTGCAATTCGCGCTGCTCGGCACCTCGGCGAGTTTGATCGGTGCGATCGGATGGTTTCAAACCATCGATTCGACGGTGCTCCGCGACTTGAAGGCTTTCAACCGCCGGCGATAATCGCCGGCCGGGCTTAGTTCATTTTGTGGCCGCCATGGGGAATTTTTTTCGGCGCGCCAAACCCTTTCCGCACCGGCGCCTTCAGCGCGAGCGTTGATCCGTCCGCGAACGTCAACGTGATATCGACGGTATCGCCGGTCTTTATCGGTTTCCGAGGATACAGCAGCATCACATGAAATCCGCCGGGCGCGAAGGCGACCGTGCCGTTCGCGGGAACCAAAATTTGGTCCTGCCTGACCATGGTCGCGATACCGTCCTCGACCTTGGAGAGATGCAACTCCGCCATCTCGTATTGCGGACTGCCGGCGCCGATCAAGCGGACCGCCTTGCCGGCCGGATTCATCACGATGAAATACGCAGCATGCATCTTCATCGCCGGCGGCGCCGACCGGACCCACGGGTCCATCACCTTTGCCTTTTCGCCTCCCGCCAGTGCCGTTCCGTTCATGGCGAGCGCGACGATGCAGCCCATCGCAAGCACTACCGCCGAGACGGAACGAACCATCGATGCCACCACCCTTGTCATACCGATTTTCCTGGATTGCTGATGTATGGGAAATGTGCAATCGCAATCGCAAAATTCAGGGCCGGGCGGAGACGCCATCAATACAACGGCGCAAATTGACGCGGCGGTCTTACGGCAAGTCGCACAGAAGGTTGAGCGACTCGTCGACGGTGACCTTGGCGCCGGGGCCGACCACGGTCGTCGATTCCCGCTCCTCGACCACCGCCGGACCCTCGAATGTATCGCCGGGGCTTAACGCGTAGCGGTCGTAGACGTCGCAGGGTGCGAACCCGGTTTCGGGGAAATAGACGTCGCGCTGGCCTTTCAAGGGCTCGCCGGTGCCGATGGGCTGCCCGCCGAAATTCAGCGCGATGTTGGGAACCGGCGCACTCGCCGCCAACCGCCAGCTCATCGCCTCGATCGGCATCTCCTCGACCGTGCGCTCGAACAGCTGTCGATAGACATCGAAGAACGCATCCCGCATGGCCGAGACGCTGCCCTCGCCCAAATCGCCGTTGGGGACCGGCACCGAAATCTCGAACCCCTGTCCCACATGGCGCATTTCCGACGTGCGCGTCATCGTGATGTCCTCGGGACGGGCGCCCGTCTCGACCAGCAAGGACCGCGCCTCGTCCTCCATCTCGGCAAACAGGCCGTTGAGATGAGCCCAATCGATTTGTTCCAGCCGGGAAACGTAACTGCGGACATAGTCGATGGCCGGCGCGGCGACCAGGAATCCGAGGGCCGAGGTCACACCCGCGCCTAGCGGCACGATCAGACGTTTCAGTTTGAGCAGCCGCGCCAACCCGTAGGCATGGACCGGTCCCGCCCCGCCGAAAGCAATCATTTCGTAGCGGCGGGGGTCGCGGCCTTTTTCCGCCAGATGCATCCGCGTCGCCGCCGCCATATTCTCGTTGACGATGTTGTGGATCCCCACCGCCCCTTCCAGCGTGGTCAGGCCCAACGGCTTGGCGACCCGCTCCGCGATCGCCCGCTCCACCGTATCCATGTCGAGCTGCATCTCGCCGCCGAGGAAATAGTCCGGGTTGAGGTAGCCCAGGAACAGGTCCGCATCGGTCACCGCCGGATCGACGCCGCCGAGGCCGTAACAGACCGGGCCGGGCTTCGACCCCGCACTGCGCGGACCGACCTTGAGCAGCCCCATCTGATCCACATTGGCGAGACTGCCGCCGCCGGCGCCGATCTCGATCATATCGACCACCGAGACCTTCAACGGCAGACCCGAACCCTTGTGGAATCGCCGCACGCGCCCAGCTTCGAAGTCGTGCTTGCGATCGGGCCGGCCGCCGTCGATCAGGCACATTTTCGCCGTGGTGCCGCCCATGTCGAAGGAGATCAGGTTCTCGCTTCCGGTCAACCCGCTGTAGTAGGACGCGGCCATCGCACCGGCCGCGGGGCCGGATTCGATCAGCCGGATCGGGAAATCCTGGGCCGACCGCACCGTCGTGATCCCGCCCCCCGACAACATGACGTAGAGCGTGCCGGAATGACCCAACTCGCGCAGGTTCCGGTCGAGCCGGTCGAGGTAATTCTGCATCAACGGCTGCACATAGGCGTTCGCACAGGCCGTGCTGGTGCGCTCGAACTCGCGGATTTCGGGCGCCACCTCGGACGAAATCGTCACCGGCACGTCGGAAAATTCCTCCGACAGGATCGCCTTCGCCTGCCGTTCGTGATCCGGGTTGCGATACGCGTGCATGAAGCAGACCGCGACGGCGTCGACCTTTTCGTCTTCGATCAACTCACGCGCCACCGTGCGGAAACCGTCCGCATCGAAAACCGCCAGCACCTCACCGTCGGGCGAAACCCGCTCCGCCACTTCGCGGCGCAGATGCCGCGGGACAAGCGTCGGCGGCGCTTCCAGAAACAGATCGTAAAGGTCGTAGCGAATCTCGCGCCCCATCTCGAGCGTATCGCGCACGCCCTTGGTGGTGATGAGGCCGACCTTGGCACCCGTCCGCTCGATGATCGTGTTGGTGACCAGCGTCGTGCCATGCACGAGGCTGTGCACCGCCGCCGCCGCCGTTTCGGATTCGCGCTGCAGGCGTTCGACACCCTCGATGATCGCGACGCTGGGATCGTCGGGCGTGGTCAGGCGCTTCCCGGTATAGATAAGATCGCGTTCTTCGTCGACCAGTACGAAATCCGTAAACGTCCCGCCGACATCCACGCCGATGCGCAGTCTTTTTTCCATGGCGCCTATTCCTTTTTCGCAGCGTGGAGATTAATCGAGTCCATAGTCGCGCCGCGCCGCCTCCTTCGAGATATAGCCGTTGCGCACGTCCTCGCGGACCAGATCGCGGTCCCGTTTTGCGGGATCGCCGTATCCGCCGCCGCCGGCATACCGCATGTGCAAGCGCATCCCGGCGCCGATCGACGTGCGCGATTTTTGATGCGGGATCGTCCCATCGCTGAAGCTGATCTCGCTCGTCGCACCCTCCTTGCCGCCCAGAATGCCGGTCGCCGGATGACGCCACCGGTCCGACAGCAGCGACAACCGCAACGGATCGCGCGACCGCACCTCGATCTCGCACTCCTGCCCCAATCCGCCGCGGAACTCGCCGGCGCCGCCGGAGTCGGTGCGGAACTCCTTGCGCCAAACGATAAGCGGCGAAACGCTCTCGAACGCCTCGATACTGCCGGCGCCCGAATTCGTCGGGAAGGCGGTGGTCGATAGGCCATCCTTATGCGGACACGCCCCGACGCCACCGCTCGCGAACAGGATTTGCGAGAACCGGTTGTCCTGGCGGTCGGCGCCGCTGAACACGGCGCGCATCGACGGCGCGCTGCCACTGTCCGCGATCACCCGGTCGGGGATCGCCTGCGCCAGCGCCTTGTAGATCACGCCCGCCAGCAGATGCCCGGTCAACTGCCGAGCGTTGCACGGCGCCGGATAGCGCGGGTTGAGGATCGTACCCTCGGGCGCCGTCACCTTCACCGGACGGTAGGACCCTTCGTTGCGCGGCGTGTGCGGATCGATGGCGCATTTGATCGGATAGGCCGAGTAGGCATAGGTGTAATTCATCACGGTGTTGAGGCCGCGGTTGATCTGCTTCGATGTCCCCGCGTAGTCGATGGCCAGGTCCGACCCATCGACCGTGACCGCGCATTCGATATGCGTTTCGTCCTCATCGAACCCGTCCGCGTCCAACGTTGCGCGGTAGGTGCCGTCGGGCACCTCCTCGATCGCGTTGCGCATCGCCGTCTCCGCCCGCCCCTGCAGGGTACGGGACAGGCCGCTCAAATCCGCGAGTTGCGAATCCTCCAGAAACTCGATCAAGCGTCGGCCGCAGACTTGGTTGGCCGTCACCTGGGCATTCAGGTCGCCGAGCACCTGATCCGGCAATCGAACGTTGCCGAGGATCATCTCGACGACGTCCTCGTTGGGCTCGCCTTCCTTCAGGAATTTGATCGGCGGGATCCGGATGCCTTCCTCGAACAGCTCGTTGCAGTCCGCCGACCACAGCGAGCCGCCGATATCGGGCGAATGCGCGATCGACCCGGAAAAACCGACCAGTGTCCCGTCATGGAAGATCGGCATGGCCACGGTGATGTCCGGCAGATGCCCCGTCGCCAGCCATGGATCGTTGGTGATGACGCAATCGCCCGGCTTCCATGTCTCCTTCGGATATTTCGCGAGAAAATGCTTCAGCGTGCGCGGCAGGATGCCCGAGAAAGACGGAATGCCACCGGTATTTTCGGACAGCGAATCGCCGTTCGCATCCATCAGGACAGTGCCGAAATCATTGGATTCACGCACGATGGTCGAAAAGGATGTGCGGAGCAGCGCCGCCGCCGACTCATCGGCGATGGAGATCAACCGGCTCCAGAAGATTTCCAACGTGACGGGATCGAACGTGTCTTGGTCGGACACAGATTTACGCATGTCACCTCCGTGTGACTTTCCGCCGGGTTCAGTCTGATGAAGTTGCGAATTTCGGTAGGACGCGCAGCAAGTGTATGAAGCTCCGGCCCGGAGGTCAAAAGTCTGGGATCCTTGCGCGCAATAGCCTTAGGGTTGATCGCGCAAGACTGGTTATCCGCCGACAAAATCCTCATATTCCTACGACGGTACACGCCCCGATCGGAGACACCGATGTTCAAATTAATTCACACGATTCCCGTGCTGCTGATTCTCGCCGCGTGCGCTTCGCCGACCCCTTACGCCCCGCTTTTCGATCGATACGGTTACGCGGAGCAGCAGATCGAGGACAACCGTTACCGGGTGACCTTTACCGGCAACACGGTGACGGCGAAGGAAACCGTCGAGAACTATCTGCTGTACCGGGCCGCCGAACTGACCCGGGCGCGGGGATACGACTATTTCGAATTGACCGACCGGGATACCGAGAAATCGACGCGCTACCTGTCCAACTACACCACCTTCGGGCATTTCCGGAGCCGACATCACCGGTTCGGCCTCAGCCACAGCGCGGGTCCCGGCTTCGTAACCGGCACCTCGCGGCCGATCACCGAATATGAGGCGACCGCGACGATCCTGCTGTTCCGAGGCAAGAAGCCCGACGAAAAGGCGCAAGCCTACGATGCGCGGGACGTGCTGAACCGACTCGGCCCGACGATCCGGCGGCCGGCCCCGCCGGCGCCGTCCTAACAAAACTAACTATCTGATAAACAGATGTTATTTATCCGGCACAATTTGGCCACGATGCCGTCCTGATCGTGACGCATTCGTGGGGTTTTATGCGCGTTTCGGGGAACCATGCCCGACTAAGGGCACATGGGGTGATACTCGGCTCTGACTCCGCAGGACCACGGTCCGCGGAACAGAGCCGAGACCATGTGTGGAGGGTCGTTGGCCAATGAATTGGTTGAGCAAGCAGCGCCGCGGGTTGGCGCTTTCCTTTAGCCGCGCGCGGCTCCGGAACAAACGCAGGACGCAACGCCTGAAGCCCGGCGCGTCGCGGTGGGCCCGCCGGTTACGGTTCGCGGTCTTCAGCCTGCTCGTCCTCGCCGTCGCCGGGTTCTCAACCCTCGCGTATTTCGCCTATACCCTTCCGATATCCGACGATTTCGGCGCGAAGGACTCGCAAGCCTCGATCACCCTGTTGTCGCGGGACGACGAGATTTTCGCCATGCGCGGCTACTTCGACGCCGAAATCCTGTCGCTGGACGACATTCCGCGCCACCTGGTTCAGGCCGTGCTCGCGATCGAGGACCGGCGTTTCTACCGCCATTTCGGGATCGACCCGATCGGCATGGGGCGCGCCGCCGTGGTCAACCTGCTGGCCGGCGAGGTCCGGCAGGGCGGCAGCACGATCACCCAGCAGCTTGCGAAAATGATGTTCCTGTCGCGGGAACGCACATTCAAACGCAAGATCCAAGAGGTCATCCTGGCGCTCTGGCTCGAGAACAGCCTGAGCAAGGATCAGATCCTCGTCCGCTACCTCAACAAGGTCTATCTCGGCGCCGGCGCCTACGGTATCGACGGCGCCGCCCAGCGGTATTTCAACAAATCGGCGCGCGGCCTGACCCTCGCCGAATCCGCGATGTTGGCCGGCCTGATCCGGGCGCCGTCCCATCTCGCGCCGACCCGGAATTTGGAGGCAGCCCGGACGCGGGCGCGGCTGGTCCTCAAATCGATGGTCGAGGCCGATTTCATCGACAATCCGGCGGCCGACGCGGCACGGGTCCGCGATGTCACGCTCGCCGTGAACCCCAACACGCAGATCACCAAGGGCAGCCAGTACTTCGCGGACTGGATCGCCGCCGAAACCCGGGCAGTCCTGGGGCCGTTCTCGGCAGACCTGACCGTCGAAACCACCATGCATCTGGGTCTGCAGAAACTGGCCGAAGCAACGCTTCGCCACTGGCTCGAGGCCGAAGGGCCGAATCGAAACGTGACACAGGGCGGCATGATCGTGCTGTCGCACGACGGCGAGGTGCTCGCCATGGTCGGCGGCAAGGACTACGGGACCAGCCAATTCAACCGGGCGACCCAGGCGCGGCGGCAACCCGGCTCGCTGTTCAAACTGTTCGTCTATCTCGCCGCCTTCGACGCGGGTCTGACGCCGGACACGGTGATGACCGACCAGGCCCTACAGGTGGACAACTGGACCCCGCAGAATTACGGCGGGGAATACCGGGGCGAGGTTACGCTCCGCACCGCTTTCGCCGATTCGATCAATTCGGTGGCCGTGCAGTTGACGGAAAAGGTCGGCCGCGGCCGCGTCATCGGCGTGGCGCGCAGCCTGGGCATCCGGTCGTCGTTGAAGGCGCATCCGAGCCTGGCGCTGGGCACGTCCGAAGTCACGCTGATGGAGATGACGGCAGCCTATGCCGCGATGGCGGCCGACGTGAAGAAAATCTCACCCTTCGGCGTGCGGGCAATCCGCGGCACCGGCCGGCAACTCTATAAGCACCGGGTCACGAAAACCCCACGGTCGCAGGCGACGCTGCCGTGGAAGCGGGACGAGATGATCGACCTCCTGGTCAACACCGTGGACCACGGCACCGGCAAGGCGGCGCGGCTGTCGGCGCCGGTCGCCGGCAAGACCGGCACGACGCAGGATTACCGCGATGCCTGGTTCATTGGCTTCACCGCCGACATCATCGTCGGCATCTGGCTCGGCAATGACGACAACGCGCCGATGGAGCGGGTTTCCGGCGGCGACCTTCCGGCGAAGATTTGGCGCGACTACATCACTTCGGCCTACCGCCTGGACGGCGCCACGCCGAAGCGGCAGGAACTTCTGGCGGGCATCCCGCCGGTCCCCGAGCCCGACATATCGCGCATCGGCACCCCGGACTCGGACCAGGCCGCCGTCAGCGGAATTCGAAAATGGCTGCGGTCCTTCATCGATTGAGCGTTTGGAATTCCACTCGCTTCTATTCCGAATTCGGTGTCTGGTCGCCGAAGGAAGAGCCCGGCTCCTGCAGGAACGCCTCTTCCTCGGGCGTCGACTCCCGGCCAAGGATGGCGTTGCGGTGGGGAAAACGCCCGAACCGCTCGATGATGACGCGATGCTGAATGGCGTAGTCGAGCGACTCCGTATCGCCGAGCGCTTCATACAGGGCGACCGACCGGTCTTGATCCTCCTGCCGTTCGCTATGCTCGAACGGCAAGTAGACGAAGCTGCGCTCGATGTCGGTCAGCGCCTGATCCAAGCCCCGCGCCACCGTCGCATCGGCGATGGACAGCGCCTTGGGATCGGCCGCGAAGGCGCGCGCCGTGCCGCGAAACATGTTCCTCGGAAACTGGTCGAGAAGGATGATCAACGCCAGCGCGCCGATGGGCCGTTCCGCCATCCCGTCGAGTTCGCCGCGCGCCGCCGCCTCGAAATCGTCCAGAAACAGCGTGCGGATTTCCGCATCGAACGCGTCGTCCGCCTTGAACCAAGCCTCGCGTTTCCGGCCGTGCTCCGGCGATCCCGGCGCCCCGAACCAGAATTCGTGAATGCGGCGTTCCAGTTCCATTCTCAGCCTCCCGATAATTCCCCAATCCAGGGTCGACTCCGCGGAAAAGCTCCACCATGATGGCCCCGCCGCGAATGACACACCCTCCGCGCCGCCGCGGGATCGCATTACGGATTTGGCGTATCGCTTGCCATAAGGCAAGTACGATATGGCAAGTGCGATAAGGCAACCCTCGCACTTGCCGGCGCGGATAAATTTTGGACAGAGACGTTCCATAATGGAGAGTAAATTAATGACCAAGCGATCGATCCTGACTCTCGTTCTCAGCCTCGGCGTTGTTTTGGCGGCATCCTACGGCACGTCGGCCGTGGCGGGTGACGCCGGAATCATTCGCGTCGCCAGCGCCAACAGCGTCAAGGCGACAGCCGACAAGATGGCGAAAATCCTGAAGAAGAACGGCGCCACCGTCTTTGCCCGCATCAACCATGCTGCCGGCGCCAAAAAGGTCGGCAAGAAGCTGCGCCCAACCGTTCTGCTGGTTTTCGGCAATCCGAAGCTCGGCACGCCGTTAATGATGAAGAATCAGCAGATGGGCCTCGATCTGCCGTTGAAGGCCCTGATCTACAAGGCGGAAGACGGCAAGACCTACATCGCCTACAACGACCCCGCCTATCTGTCGAAGCGCCATGGCGTCAACAAGCCCGAAAAGGTGTTCAAGAAGATGGCCGGCGTGCTGAAGAACGTCACCGCCGCGGCAGGGAAATAGCAGGCCTTTTGTCGAAGCGCTTGAACGACGCGGCGGCAAGGCTATACTCTTGACTATAATCATTTGGCTGGGGTGCCGGCAGTCGCCGGCTGAGAACACACCCACTGAACCTGATCTGGATCATGCCAGCGAAGGGAGCCGTCCTTGCAGACAGCCCGAAGCAGCAGAAGCAGCAACAGCCCGACACCCCGCATCGCCATCATCGGCGCCGGCGTGTGCGGTCTTGGCATTGGATGGCGTCTCGCGGCCGCGGGATGCCACGTGGATGTCTTCGACCGGGACGAACCGGGGCAAGCCGCCAGCTGGGCGGCGGCCGGCATGCTGGCCGCGCGGGCCGAAGTGGAACCCGGCGAGGAAACGCTTCTCGGCCTGAACTTGAAGGCGCAGGAAATCTGGCCCGGCTTCGCTGCCGAGCTGGAAGCGGCCAGCGGCATGTCCGTCGATTACCGGGACGAGGGCACGATGATCGTGGCCCTGACGCGGGATGACGCCGAAGCCCTACGGTTCACCTTCGACCTGCAGAAACGGCTCGATTTGGACGTGGAGTGGCTGTCGGGTATCGAGGCGCGGCGGCGCGAACAATTCCTGTCGCCGAACGTGACGGCAGGGATCTTCAGCCCGAGCGACCACCAAGTCGACAATCGCAAGCTCGTCGCCGCGCTGCAGCGCGCGTTCGAGACCGCCGGCGGAACGGTCCATGCGCGGACGGCGATCAAGACCATCGACATCGCGCAGGACTCGGTGCGCGGCGTGGTCGCGGCGGCCGACGGCGCGGCCGACATCCATCATGCAGCCGATATCGTCGTCTTGGCCGCCGGTGCAAGGTCGCGCGATATCGAGGGATTGCCCGCCGATTTGCGGCCACCCGTCCGCCCGGTGAAGGGACAACTGCTGTCGCTGCAGATGGACGCGAACGCCCCGCTGCTGCGTCATGTGGTGTGGGCGCCGGGCGTGTATCTGGTACCGCGAAACGACGGCACGCTGATCATCGGCGCCACGGTCGAGGAGAAAGGGTTCGACAGCGATCTCACCGCCGGCGGCGTGCTGGACCTGCTGCGCGACACTTGGGAAGCACTGCCCGGCATCACCGAACTGTCCATCGATGAATTGTGGGTCGGCCATCGCCCGACAAGCCGGGACGACGCGCCCATCCTGGGCCCGACCGCCGTGGACGGATTGGTCATGGCGACCGGTCACCACCGCAACGGCATCCTCCTGACCCCGATTACCGCGAATGCCGTCAGCCGGTATATTCTCGAGGACATCGTCGATCCGGCGATAGAACCCTTCACGCTGGAACGGTTCGCCAAGCGCCGCCGTAAACGCGCGCGGCCGGGTCCGAACGAGACACTCGGGGTGGTATCATGAGCACTGTCCGCGTCAACGGCGAGGATCGCGACGTGAACGCGGCAACCGTCTTCGACCTGCTGCTGGCGGAAGACGTCGACCCCAAGGCCCGTTTCGTGGCCGTCGCCATCAACGGCGTCGTGGTGCCGCGCGGCCAATGGGAGCGCGCACCCGTCAAGGACGGTGACGAAATCGAGATCGTAACCCCGGCGCCGGGCGGTTGACCGCCTTCCGCCGGACGAGGAGTCATGGAACGCCATGTATAGCCCACTGGAAGATCCGCTCACGATTGCCGACAAGACGTTTACGTCCCGTTTCCTGATCGGCAGTTCGCCCTTTCCGAACAACCAGGTGATGCTGGAGTCGATCGAGGCGAGCGGCGCGCAAATCGTCACCGTCGCGATCCGGCGAATCGACCTGTCGGCCGGCGGCGAAACGGTGCTCGACCTGCTTGAGGGCGACTATCATATCCTGCCCAACACCGCCGGCTGCTACACCGCCAAGGACGCCGTTCTGACGGCCCAGCTCGCGCGCGAAGCGATCGAGACCAACTGGATCAAGCTCGAGGTCATCGGCGACCGCGAAACGCTGTATCCCGATGTGGAGCATCTGTTGACCGCCGCGGACGAATTGGTGCGCGACGGTTTCATCGTGATGCCCTATTGCACCGACGACCCGATCACCTGCCGCAAGCTGGTCGACCTGGGATGCGCCGCCGTGATGCCGCTGGGCGCGCCGATCGGATCGGGCATGGGCATCCTGAACCCCTACAACATCGAGATCATCCGCGCCGAAAACGACGTGCCGGTGATTGTCGATGCCGGCATCGGCACCGCATCCGATGCCGCCTTGGCGATGGAGTTGGGATGCGACGGGGTGTTGCTGGCCTCCGCCGTATCGCGGGCGCATGACCCGGTCCGGATGGCGACGGCCATGCGGCACGGCATCGAGGGGGGACGACACGCCTTCCTCGCAGGCCGGATTCCGCGTAAGCACCATGCCGAGGCATCCAGCCCGAAGAGCGGCATCGTCGGCACTTGACCCTTCCGGCGCCGCCGATCCTGATCATCACCGACCGCCGCATGGCGCAGCAACCGCTCATCGACGTCGTCACGGCGGCCCTGCGCGGCGGCGCGCGGTGGTTCCTGCTGCGCGAACCGGATTTGGAGACCGACGAACGAATGTCGCTTGCAGAGGCGCTGGCAACGCTCTGTTCGCCTTATGACGCGCGCTTGTCGATCAGCGCCGACCTCACGGTTGCGGCCGAACGGCCGGCCGGCGGCATTCATCTTCCCCAACGGATGGCTCAACCGGAAACCGTTGCCGAAGCGCGCAACAAGCTCGGGTCCGATGCCCTGATCGGCGTTTCCGCACATTCCCAAGCCGAAACGGCGGCGGCGCAACGTGCAGGGGCAGACTACGTAACCTTGAGCCCGATCTTCCTGACCGACAGCAAGCCGGGATACGGCCCGGCCCTCGGTCCCGATGGGTTCCGCGCCATAACTGCCGGTTCGGATATCCCAGCGCTGGCGCTCGGCGGGATCGGCCCGGAAACCATCGCCCATGCGCGGGCGGCGGGCGCCGCCGGCGTCGCGGTCATGGGCGGGGTCATGCGGGCCGACGACCCCGAAGCGGAGACCCTGCGCCTCATCGCGGCCTGGGACAAAGCCATCTGACGCGCCGCCGCGCGCCAATTTCTTGCCGCGCCCGAGCCGGGCCTGTAAGAATAATATTCCGGCTGCTCAAGCCCTTAACCCATCATCCGCCGCAGGGAAAACCGTCTCATGCTCGATTGTTTCGCCAGCAAAGCCAATGCCCGGACCGTTGAAATCACCGCGGTCGAGGCAAAGACTTTCAACGCCTGGGTCAAGAAACAGCCGAAGCGGCAGGCGGAATGGATTTCCGCGAGCGGGTATGCCGCGGAACCCGGCAGCGTCCTGCTTGTGCCAGGCGGACGAAAGAACGAAAGAACGATCCAGAGCGCCTTGGTCGGTGTGGAGGATGACCGGGACATTTGGTCCTGGGCCTCCGCCGCCAACGCCCTTCCCAAGGGCCGCTACGCGTTCGACGGCGATGGCGACACCGCCGCCCGCGCGGCACTCGGCTGGGCCCTGGGATGTTATCGCTACACGCGCTACAAGAAATCGGACGACGATCTGCCGCAGTTCGTGCTGAACAAGGCCATGCGCGCCGGCCACGCCGATGAAACCGCCTCGAGCATCTACATGGTGCGCGATCTCATCAACACGCCGGCGTCGGACATGGGGCCGGGCGAGTTGGCGACCGCGGCGCAGACCCTGGCGCGCGAGTTCAAGGGACGCTGCAAACTGACCATCGGGGACGACCTGCTGCGCGAAAACTACCCCATGATCCATGCGGTGGGCCGGGCGTCGAGCCGGCCGCCACGGCTGATCGACCTGACCTGGGGCAAGGCGCGCGATCCGAAGGTCACCCTGGTCGGCAAGGGCGTGTGCTTCGACACCGGCGGGCTCGACATCAAGGGCGCGTCGGGCATGATGCTGATGAAGAAGGACATGGGGGGTGCGGCCAACGCGCTTGGGCTCGCCCGCATGATTATGACGAACAATCTGCCGGTGCGGCTGCGCGTCCTGATCCCGGCGGTGGAAAACAGCATTTCCGGCGACGCGTTCCGGCCGCTCGACGTCCTCCCGACGCGTGACGGCATGACCGTCGAAATCGGCAATACGGATGCGGAAGGGCGTTTGATCCTGGCCGACGCCTTGACGGAGGCAATTTCGGATAAACCCGAATTACTGCTCGATTTTGCGACGTTGACGGGCGCCGCCCGCGTCGCCCTCGGACCGTCCTTGCCGGCGATGTTCTGCAATGACGACGCGCTCGCCAATGATTTCTGTTCCGCCGGCGACGAGGTCGCCGACCCGGTGTGGCGGATGCCATTGTGGCGTCCCTATCGCAAATACCTCGACAGCACGGTCGCCGACATCAACAACGCGGGGTCCATTCCGCAGGGCGGCGCCATCACCGCAGCGATCTTCCTGCACGATTTCGTCGGCGACGACGTGCCCTGGGCGCATTTCGACATTTACGGATGGAACGCGTCGAGCACGCCGGGCAAGCCCAAGGGTGGTGACGCAATGGCGATTCGCGCCGCCTTCGCACTGATAGAACGAAAATTTCTATAAGCTGATACGGCAAAACCTATCACCATTCCCGGTTGACATCTTGTTCTCTTATTTCCTGTGCAGTAGTGTCGTGCCTAATAGCCAAAACGACGCATAGGTAACCTCTGGTTATGTCTTTGAAGTTGAGCGCCGGCCAGGCTCTCGTGCTCTGGCACGGCATAACCGTTGATATTCTTCGGATGCAAGGCCCCGATTTGTCCACCCGGCAAATCGCCGTCCTCCTGACGGTTTATCTCGAAGACCGCCCGCACACGGTTCGCGAACTCGCGTCGGGATTGAATATTTCGAAGCCTGCCATTACACGCGCGCTCGACCGGTTGTGCGGCGACGGACTCTTGCGACGCAAGACAGATGACAAAGACCGCCGATCCGTGTTGATTCAACGGACTGTCAAAGGGTCGGTATTCCTGCGTGAGATCGGAGACGCCATTCAACGAACGGCGGATTCCAACCCCGACATTTCGGTCCCGCCGAATTAGGGCGGCAGAATCCGGCCCACCGACCGGCACGCCCTCGCAGGTTATCCGGTCGCTAACAAGGTGAGGCCACCCGCATGAAAATCAAATCCGTAACCGCCGACTGGCTGCATGCGCCGATTCCGGAAGACCGGCAGCACAGCACCGACTTCGGCCGGATCAAATCCTTCGATACCACGCTCGTCCGCGTCGAAACCGAATGCGGCATCGTCGGTCACGGCGAGGCCCGCGCCGCATTATCGAGCTCCAGCACCAACTTCGCGCTCAACACGGTCATCGAAGAGGAATTGGGCGCGCTTATCGTCGGCGAGGACCCGCGCCGTATCAGCCGACTCTGGGACGTCATGTATAACGGCACCCGCGCACAACTCGCACTCGACCGCGGCCATGTCTTTCCCGATCTGGGCCGGCGCGGCTTGCGGATTTGCGGCATCAGCGGCATCGACATCGCGCTGTGGGATATTCTCGGCCAGTCGCTCGGGGTTCCCATCCACCAGCTTCTGGGCGGCAAGCGGCATGAACGGATGCCGGCCTACGCGTCAGGCGGCTGGGCGCCGGTTGACGGCATCGTCGAGGAATTACAGAGGTTTCTCGATACCGGAAATTTCAAGGCGGTAAAGATGCGCGTCGGCGCGGGCGACGGCACCCTCGCCCATTCGGTGGCCCGCGTTCAGGCCGCGCGCGACGGGTTGGGTCCGGATATCGACATCATGTGCGACGCGCACGGCACCTTCTCGGTCGTCGAGGCAAAGCGCTTTTGCGATCAGGTCCGCGACTGCCGGATCGCCTGGTTCGAGGAACCGGTGACGGCGGACGACAAGCGCGGTATGGCCGAAGTGCGCGCGTCCACCGACATTCCCATCGCCACCGGCGAAAGCGAATTTACGCGGTTCGACTTCCGCGACCTGGTCGAATGCCGGTCCGCGGATATCCTGCAACCCGACCTGTCGATCGCCGGCGGCATTACCGAGACGATGCGCATCGAGGCCTTGTGCAGCGCCTGGCAACTGCGCTTCGCCGCGCATATCTGGGGCGGCGCCACTACCTTCGCCGCCGGCCTGCACGCCTCGGCGGTCGCCGCGTCGGCCTTCATTCTGGAATATTCGCTGGGTGCCAACCCGATGCTGCACCAACTCGCGAAGGAAGACTTCACGGTAACGGACGGATATATCGAGATCCCGGACCGGCCAGGCCTCGGTGTGACGATCGACGAGGATTTCGTGCGGGAATACCGGGTCACGCGTTAAGGATCAATCGGCCGCCGCCACATGCCCCGGCTTCACGTCGTCGATCCAGGCGTAGATGCTGAGGGAAACGATAAGCATGACGCCGAGAAAGCCGAAGGCGGCGCGATAGGCGATTTCGGGCACCACGCCGTCCGGGGCATCGAACGCGCCGATGATGAAGCCGGTGGCGGCCTGCCACAGGAAAATCCCGCCGATCGATGCGGTGTTCTGCAGCGTCATCCCGCGCCCGATCAGCCGTTCGGGCAATACCGACCGGGCATGGGCGTGCAGCACCAGCGACCCCGCGCTCGCGAGCCCCAGCAGGAGCAAAAGGCCAAGAGCCTGCCAAAGCGCCGGCTGCGGCCAGATCGCGAAAGTCATGAGGATCGTGGCAAGCGATACCGCCGAGCCGATGACCACCCATTTACGCGTGTTGAAGACCCGGTCGAGCGGTCCCAGCAACAGCGGGCTGACCGCCAAAGCGCCGAACAGAATATTGAGCGCGTCGCCGCGCTGTTCGGTATCGAGCCCGTGTACATCCGCCAGATACGGTCCGGCCCAAAGCGTCGCGACGGTCATGACGCTGGGATAGATCGTCAACTGCATCGCCACGATGCGCCAGAGCAAACCATTCTTCATCACGGTACCGATGCCGGCGAGGATTTCGCGCGGCGATTCCTTGACGGGCTCGGCGGCGGCGGAATCGGGCGGGGCGTCGCGCACCACGAGATACAGCATCCCCGCCAGTAACGCGGTGACGACGGCGGAAATGACGAACGCGCCGCGCCAGCCGATGGTCGCCGTTGCCCAGGCGAGCGGGGTCGCCGCCAACAACACGCCGACACTCGATACGCCCATCAGGATGCCGCCCATCGTGGCGAACTTCTCGCGGGGGAACCAGCGGCCGATCACGACCATCGCCCCCATCAGCCCCGCGGCACACCCCAGTCCCAAAAGCGACCGGCCGGCCGCCAACCCGGCCCCGGAGTCGGCGGCGGCGAAAACCAACGCGCCCAATACCGCGATCACAAACAAGGTCGGCATGACGCGGCGCGGTCCGAACCGGTCGAGCAGGACGCCGACGGGGATCTGGACCAGACCGAACACGAGGAAGAAGAGCCCCGCGATGCCGCCGATCAATTCCGCGCTGAGCGCCAAGTCCCGCATCAGGTCGGGCGCGATGACGGTTAAAGAGGCTCGGTAGAATTGACTGGCGATATACGTGCCGACCAACGCCGCGAAGATCATCCATGCACGGCGGCGATGATGCGACTCCGCGGCCGGGGTCAATACCCCAGGTCCGGGTCGACCACGTTGCGCAGCGGCTCGCCGGCCCGCACCCGCCGGATCGACTCGCAGACGTGTCGGACCGCCGACTGCGGGTTGGTGATGCTGGCGTTATGCGGCGTGACCGTGACCTTGGGGTGATCCCAGAAGGGGCTCGCCGTGGGCAGCGGTTCCTCGCGGAAAACGTCCAGCGTGGCGCCGGCGAGTTGCCCAGACTCGAGGGCGGCCAGAATGTCCTCCTCGACCTGATGGCCGCCGCGTCCCGCGTTGATCAAATAGGCGCCGCCGGGCAGGCCCCGAAAAAGGTCGCGATCCAGGATGCCTTCGGTTTCCGGTGTCAACGGCAGCAGGCAGACCAGAATTTCACTTCGGGCCAAAAAGGCGGCCCGCCCGTCTTCGCCGTGAAAGCTCTGCACGCCCGGCAAGTCCTTCGAACGGCGCGACCAGCCGGCCACGTCGAATCCGGCGCCAACCAATAGGCGGGCCGCCTCGCCGCCCATGGCGCCCAAGCCCAGGATGCCGACCCGCCGATGCACCGCGGCGGGGGAAGCGATCATGCGCCATTCACGGGCGCGCTGTTGCGCCTCGAGGGTGGGCTGTTCCCGGTGATAGCGCAGCACATGCAGCAAGACATACTCGGCCATACAGGTCGCCAGATCGTCGTCCACCATGCGCACCACCGGCACGTCCTCGGGCAGGGTGGGGTCCTTCAACAACGCATCGACGCCCGCGCCGAGATTGAGAATCGCCTTGAGATTGGGAAATTGGCGCAGCGCGCCTTGCGGCGGCAGCCAGACCAACGCGAAGTCGATTTCCGCCGGATCGCCGGGCGCGTCCCAGGGACGAACCTCGAGATCGGGGACAGCCGCGTGCAGGGCATCGCGCCATGCATCGAACCGGTCGCTTTCGGAATAGAAGATCAGGGCCATGGCCGCAGATTACATGTTCACGGTGCCGGCGGCGATGGCTTGTTCCGCGGTGTCGAGGTCGAAGGCCGCGGCAAGCAGCGCCTTGGTGTAATCCTCCGCGGGCTCATGGAAGATTTGATCGGCGGAGCCTTGCTCGACTACCTTGCCGTTGCGCATGACGATGACATGGTCGGAGAGCGCTCGGACCACACGCAGGTCATGGCTGATGAACATATAGGCGAGCTTGTGGCGTTGCTGGAGCGAGCGCAGCAGGTCGACGATCTGGGCCTGCACCGACCGGTCCAATGCCGACGTCGGCTCGTCCAGAACGACGAAGCGGGGTTTCAGCACCATGGCGCGGGCGATCGCGATCCGCTGGCGCTGACCGCCGGAAAATTCATGCGGGTAACGGTGCCGCGTCTCCGGGTCGAGGTCCACCTCCTCCAGGGCCTGGATGACGAGCCGGTCACGCTCCTCTTCGGTGTCGCCGATGCCATGGACCCGCAGCCCTTCCTCGATGATCTGGCCGACCGACATGCGCGGACTGAGGCTGCCATATGGATCCTGGAAGACGACCTGAATTTCCCGGCGCAGCGGCCGCATGGAGCGTGCGGTCAACCCTTGTATGTTCCGCCCCTCGAAGACGATTTCGCCTTCGCTGCTCTGCAGCCGGATCAGCGCCATGCCGAGGGTGGTTTTGCCGGAGCCGGATTCGCCGACCACGCCGACCGTTTGTCCCTCGCGGACCGAAACCGAAATACCGTCGACGGCGCGGACATAGTCGACGGTGCGGCGCAGCACGCCTTTCTTGATCGGGAACCAGACTTTCACGTCGTCCGCGTTCATGACCAACGGCGCGGCGTTGGATGCCGGCGCCTTTTCGCCTTTGGGTTCCGCCTCGATCAAGCGTTGGGTATAGGGGTGCTGCGGCGTTTCGAAAACCGAACCGGTCTCCCCTTCCTCGACGATTTCACCGTACTGCATAACGCAAACCCGGTCTGCGACCTTACGAACCACGCCCAAATCATGGGTGATAAACAACATCGCCATCCCGAACTTCGTCTGCAATTCGTTCAACAGCTCGAGAATCTGAGCCTGAATGGTCACGTCCAGCGCGGTAGTCGGCTCGTCGGCGATCAGCAGGTCCGGCTCGTTCGCCAATGCCATCGCGATCATCACGCGCTGGCGCTGGCCGCCGGACAGTTCGTGCGGATAAGCGGTCATCCGCTGTTCCGCGTTGTTGATCCCGACCAGGTCCAGAAGTTCCAGCACGCGACTGCGCGCGGCGTCCGGCGCCATGCCCTTGTGCAGGAACAAGGTTTCCCGAATCTGCTTCTCGATCGTGTGCAGCGGGTTCAACGAGGTCATCGGCTCCTGGAAGATCATCGAAATCCGGTCACCCCGCACCTGGCGCAAGGTCCGTTCATTCGCTCCCAGCAATTCCTGGCCCTTAAACGTAATCGACCCGGTCGGATGCGACGCCAGCGGATAAGGCAGCAATTGCAGGATCGACAGCGCCGATACCGATTTGCCCGAGCCGGACTCGCCGACCAGCGCCAGCGTCTCGCCCTCGCAAATCTCAAAGGACACGCCCTTTACGGCGTTGACCGACCCGCCCGGCAGATTGAAATCCACGGCGAGATTTTCGACGGTCAGGATGGGTTTCTTGCTCATCTTCTTATCCTTGCGCCTTTCGCGGGTCGAATGCGTCACGCACCGCCTCGCCGATGAACACCAGCAGCGACAACATGGCCGCGATCACGACGAAGGCCGTGATGCCGAGCCATGGCGCCTGGAGATTATCCTTACCCTGTTTCAGGAGTTCGCCCAAGGACGGTGACCCGGGCGGCAACCCGAACCCGAGGAAATCGAGCGACGTCAGCGTCACCACCGAGCCGGACGTGATGAAGGGCAGGAAGGTCAATGTCGCAACCATCGCATTGGGCAACAGATGGCGGAACATGATCGTCCGGTTGTTGACGCCGAGCGCCCGCGCGGCCTTGACGTATTCGAAATTCCGCGCGCGGAGAAATTCGGCCCGCACAACCCCGACCAGCGCGGTCCAGCTGAACAGCAGCATCAGGCCCAGCAGCCACCAGAAGCTCGGCTGCACGACGCTGGCCAGAATAATCAGCATGTAAAGGACCGGCAGGCCATTCCAAATCTCGATCGCCCGCTGACCCAGCAGGTCCGTCAATCCGCCGAAGTAACCCTGCACCGCGCCCACCGCGACGCCGACGATCGAACTCAGCACGGTCAGCACCAACCCGAACAACACCGATATTCGGAAGCCGTAAATGATGCGGGCCGCCACATCACGCGCGTTGTCATCGGTCCCGAGCCAATTCTGTCCGGACGGCGGGGCCGGCGCCGGCACCGAGAGGTCCGAAATATGCGTATCGTAACGGTAGGGAATCAGCGGCCAGACGATCCAGCCCTTCTTCTCGATTTGCTCGATGATGTAGGGATCCGTGTAATCGGCCTCAGCCTCGAAATCGCCGCCGAAGGTTGTCTCCGGATAAAAGCGCGCGAAGGGGAAATAGAGGCCGCCGTCATACTGAATCAATAACGGCCGGTCATTCGCGATCACCTCGGCGAACAGCGATCCGACGAACAAAACGAGGAAGATCCAGGCGGACCAGTAGCCGCGCTTGTTGGCCTTGAAATTCTCGATCCGGCGGCGGGTGAGCGGCTTGATCCGGACGCCGAACACGCGATCCTGTCCCGGCATATCGACGGCGGCGGCGGTCATGTTTCGCGCCCCTCGAAATCGATACGCGGATCGACCAACATGTAGGTCAGGTCGCCGACGAGCTGCAGCAGCAGACCGAGCAGCGTGAACATGTAGAGCGTCGCGAACATCACCGGATAATCACGGTCGATCGCCGCCTCGAACCCGAGGAGGCCAAGACCGTCGAGCGAAAAAATCACCTCGATCAGGAGCGATCCGGTGAACAGCATGCCGATAAAGGCGCCGGGAAAACCGGCGATGACGATCAGCATGGCATTACGGAAGACATGCCCGTACAGAACCTGCCGCTCGCCGAGTCCCTTGGACCGCGCCGTGACGACATATTGCTGGCCGATCTGATCAAGGAAAGAGTTCTTGGTCAGCATCGTCAGGCCGGCGAACCCGCCGATGACCAGCGACAGGATCGGCAAGGTCATATGCCAGAAATAGTCGACGATTCGCATGGGCCAGGACAGCGAGTCCCAATCGTCGGACACCAATCCCCGTAGTGGAAACCAGTCGAGATATCGTCCACCGGCGAAGACCACGATCAGCAGGATCGCGAACAGGAATCCCGGGATCGCGTTGCCGAAGATCACCGCACCGCTGGTCCAGACATCGAAGCGCGACCCGTCCCGCACCGCCTTGGCCACACCGAGCGGGATCGAAATCAGATAGATGATCAGCGTGCTCCAGACGCCGATGGAAATGGAGACCGGCATCTTCTCGAGGATCAGGCCGACGACGTCTTTGTCGCGAAAGTAGCTCGTCCCGAAGTCGAATGTCAGATAGTTCCGCATCATGATGAAGAAACGTTCATGCGCGGGCTTATCGAAGCCGAACTGTTTCTCGAGTTGCTTGATGAAGGCCGGGTCCAGCCCTTGCGCGCCACGGTATTTGCTCGTCACGGAGTCGTCGCCGACGCCCTGCCGTTGCTGCTTGCCGTCGCTCACCTCCGAGCCTTCGTTGCCGGTGATCCGTGCGGTCGCATCGACCGCCGTGCCCTGGATATCGGCAAGGACCCGCTCGACCGGACCACCCGGCGCAAGCTGTATCACGATGAAATTGACGATCATGATGCCGAGCAATGTCGGCACGATCAGGAACAGGCGCCGGATAATATAAGCCAGCATCGCGCCTTATCCGGTCCGCACTGTCACTTGGCCTTCGGCGCCGACTGACGCTGCTGCAACGCGTCGGCTTTCGCGCGATCGACCCACCAAGCCATGAACTGAACACCGCTTTTCGGCGTGACCTCGGGGCGGCCGAACTTGTTCCAATACACCACCCGGTCGTAGGGAATATGCCAATGCGGGATCACGATATGCTGGGAGAGCAGCACATGGTCGAGCGCCCGGGTGTAGGTTACCAAGCTCTTTCGGTCCGGCGCGGCGATCAGCTTCTCGATGATACTGTCCACCACCGCATTCTTGAGGCCGGTGAAATTGCGGCTGCCGACGCGATCGGCTGCCGCCGTGCCCCAAAAATCACGTTGTTCGTTGCCCGGCGAGTCCGACTGCCCCCACGACATGACGATCATATCGAAATCGAAATTCTGCACGCGCTGCTGATACTGCGCGGTATCCACCGTCCGGACCTTCAGGTCGATGCCGAGCCGTTTCAAATTCTTCTTGAAGGGCAGCGCGATGCGTTCGAACAGCGGGCTCACGAGAAGAATTTCGAAGCTCATCTGTTTGCCGGTTTTCTGATGCGTCAGAATACGCGTCTTCTTATCGACCCGCCATCCGGCATCGCGGAGTATCTTGTTGGCGATGCGCAGATTCGCGCGGATGTTACCGCTGCCGTCGCTCTTGGGATTGGTGTAGGGCTGCGTGAAGACTTCCGGCGGCAACCGGTCGCGGTACTCGTCGAGCACTGCCAGGACATCGCCCTGCGGCACCCCGCTCGATGCCAATTCCGAATTCTCGAAGAAACTGCCGGTCCGCGCATACTGACCGTAGAAGAGCGTCTTGTTCGACCATTCGAAATCGAAGGCATAATTGAGCGCCCGGCGCACCCGCGGATCCTTAAACAGATCGCGCCGCATGTTGTACGCAAAACCTTGCATTCCGGTAGACCGGTTGTGATCGATCCGCACCTTTTGGATCATGCCGTTGCGAACCGCACGCGTATCGTAGGCGGTGGCCCAGTTCTTCGAAGAATTCTCGCGCCGGAAATCGTAGCTGCCGGCCTTGAACGCCTCCAGCGCCACCGTGGCGTCGCGGTAATACTCATAGCGCATCGTATCGTAGTTATACTGGCCTGCATGCGTCGGATGGCGCGCCGCCCAGTAATCCTTGACCCGCTCATACTCGACATAGCGGTTCGCCTCGAACGATTTGATGCGATAGGCGCCGCTGCCGAGCGGCGGTTCGAGGGTCGTCTTGGTAAAATCCCGGTCCTTCCAATAATGCTTCGGCAAGACGGGAAGCTGTCCGATGATCAGCGGCAGCTCGCGGTTCACCTTATCCGGCTTGAACGAGAACTTGACGCTGCGGGGACCGACCTTCTCGGTCTTGGAGACGTTGCCGTAATAGAACCGGTAGAAGGGCGTTCCTTTCGAAACCAGTGTTTCGAAGGTCCAAATAACGTCCTCCGCGGTTATCGGTTTTCCGTCATGCCAACGTGCGTCCGGGTTCAAGTGAAAGATGATCCAGGACCGGTCCGTCGGCATCTCGACCGATTTCGCGATCAACCCATACATCGAGAACGGCTCGTCCGCCGACGACACCATCAACGTGTCGTAGATCAGCCCGAGGCCCGACGCCGATCGGCCCTTGACGATAAATCTATTGAAGCTGTCGAAACCGCCGATCGCGCTGAGCTTAACGTCGCCGCCCTTCGGTGCGTTTGGATTCACATAGTCGAAATGCTTGAAATCGGCGGGATATTTGAGATCGCCATGCATCGCGATGCCGTGGCCGCGATACATATCGGCGGCCGACGCGGCACCGACCCCTGCCGTTACCCATAGCAGGACAATCAGGAATACGGCTGCGGCGTTGCCATGTCTCATCGAAGGCGCCTCCCAGTTGCGGCTATTCTATTATCCCTCGACCAATCCGAGTACCGCATCCTCGCGAATCGCCCCTCGATGTCAAATTAGAAAATTGTAAGATTTTCGTTATCTGACAGGCAATTCATCGCGGATTTCCGCGTCGCTACGCGTTCTTTAGGTAGGCCAACGCCGCGCGGTGGCAAGTTTCGTTGGCTGCCGCCAGCACATGACCGTCCGCATGCCGATCCAACGGCGCGCCGGTCCAATCCGTCATGATGCCGCCCGCGCCTTCGATCACCGGCACCAGCGCCATGAAATCGTAAATCTTGAGGCTGGCTTCCGTCACCACATCGACGAAGCCGGCCGCCAGCAGCCCATAGGCGTAACAGTCCCCGCCATAGCGCGACACCGCGACCTGCGCCACCATCGCATCGACGGCGGAGCGTTCGCCGCCGCTTTTGAACATGTCGGGATGGGTCGTGTAGTGAATCGCGGTCGCCAGGGTGGAATCCTTCCGGGTCGCAACCTGCGCGCCGTTCAACGTCGACGGGTGGCCCGCCGCCCCGACCCAGCGCTCGCCGGAAACCGGTTGGTCGATGACCCCGAGGATCGGCTTCCCGTTCCGCATCAACGCGATCAGGGTTCCGAAAATCGGCATGCCGCTGACGAAGGCCTTCGTACCATCGATCGGGTCGAGCACCCAGGCGTATTCCGCTTCGGTCCGGACGAAGCCGTGCTCCTCACCGAAAATTCCGTGGACCGGGTATTCATCCTCGATCATCGCCCGCAACGCCGCCTCGGCCTCGCGGTCGGCGATCGTCACCGGGCTGTCGTCGGCCTTGGTGTCGACGGGAATCGGCGTCCGGAAATACCGCCGGATGATTGCGCCGCTGGCATCGGCAAGCCGCCCGGCCAGTGCGATGAACTCGTCGGGGCAACGGTCTGCCGTCATGGATCGGTCCCGCGGCGGTTACGAATGGGATGCCGGCGCGTCGGCCGGCCGCTCAACGGCCCTTAGGGCAGCGGCTTCGGGCTGTCGCTCAACGACCGCATGTAGGCGATGAGATCCGCGCGGTCCTTATCCTTCTTGAGACCGGCGTAGGTCATCTTCGTGCCCTTGGCAAAGTCCCTCGGCTTATAGAGGAATTTGTTGAGGGCATCGTAATCCCAATTGGTCTCAAGACCCTGCAAAGCGCTGGAATAGCTGAATCCGTCCACCCCGGCAGTTTTCGCGCCGACGACATTCCAAAGGTTCGGGCCGATCTTGTTCTTGCCGCCCTTCTCGAAGGTGTGACAGGACGCGCATTTCTTGGCGACTTTCTTGCCGTTCTCGACATTGGCGGCGGCGAGCAGCGGCCCGATCGCGGCCGGGCCGGCAGGCGCGGCGGCGGTCTGCGTGGGCGCGCTTCCGGCGGCATCGGCGGCGATCTCAAAGGCGGGCTTTTCCAGCGGCGTGGGGCGATAGACTTGCTCGGTAATGAAACCAGACGTCATAGCCAACAGCCCCGCGCAAAGCACGGCGCCGGCAACCTTGTTCACGAAAAGCGGATCTTTCCCCATAACCTCAACCTGTGATTTTTGAACCTTGCGCGCCAAAAACAGCGCCTCAGGGATATCACCCGAAGCGCGTCACCAACAAGCTGGCGTAACCTATACCAATGGGCTGTAATGCCGAAAGTCGGGGCGGGGTCGCGCGGCAAAATGACGCAGGCCCGCCTCACCCGAAACAAACCGGCGATCGCCATAATCGAGCCCGATGCCCGCACCGCAGAACCCCATCGTGATCATCCCCGCCCGCATGGCGTCGACCCGGTTTCCCGATAAACCGTTGGCGGCGATCAATGGCATTCCGATGATCGTCCAGGTCATGCGCCGCGCCGAGGAGGCCGAAACCGGTCCCGTCCTGGTCGCCGCCGCCGAACGGGAGATCGCCGATGCGGTCGAGGCGGCCGGCGGCACCGCGATCCTCACCGATCCGGACCTGCCATCCGGCTCGGACCGGATTCACCAGGCGCTGGCGCGGTTCGATCCGGAGGGTGCCCACGATGCGGTCGTCAACGTGCAGGGCGACCTGCCGACGATCGATCCCGCGGCGATCCATGCCTCGCTAGCGGCGCTTTCGGGCGAGGGCGTCGATATCGCGACCCTGGCCGCCGTGATCACCCGGGACGGGGAGCGCGACGACCCCAATGTGGTAAAGGCGGTGGTCCCCCTGGCGGAAGGCGCGCGTCAGGGCCGGGCGCTCTATTTCACCCGCGCCGCCGCACCGGCCGGGGATGGCCCGTTGCTGCATCACATCGGCCTCTACGCCTACCGGCGGGCGGCGCTGGAACGGTTCATCGAACTGCCGCCCGGCGTCCTGGAACAACGCGAGAAACTCGAACAGTTACGGGCGCTTGAGGCCGGCCTGCATATCGAAGTGGCGCTCGTTGACACGGTTCCGCTCGGCGTCGATACTCCGGCCGATCTCGAACGCGCGGCGGAAATCCTCGCGCGATAGGATGGATTCCCGGCCATGACGGCAAAATCGGACAACCTGATCGCGTTTCAGGGCCTCCCCGGTGCATATTCGGACCTCGCCTGCAGGACCGCTTATCCCGATATGGAGACCCTGCCCTGCCGGACCTTCGAGGATGTCTTCGCGGCGGTCCACGACGGCAAGGCGCGGCTCGCGATGATCCCGATCGAGAATTCGGTCGCCGGGCGCGTCGCGGATATCCATCATCTGCTGCCGGACTCGGGCCTGCATATCATCGGCGAACATTTCGAGCGCGTGAACCATCAACTGCTGGCGTGCAAGGGCGTGAAGATCGACGACCTGAAATCGGTGCACAGCCACGTGCATGCGCTGTCGCAATGCCGCAACATCATCCGCGACCTGGGCCTGCAGGCCGTCGTCCATGTGGATACCGCCGGGTCCGCGAAGGAACTGTCCGAGACCGGCGACCGCACGATGGGTGCGATCGCCTCGACCCTGGCGGCGGAGACCTATGGCCTCGACATCCTGCGGACCGACATCGAAGACGAAGAGCACAACACGACCCGGTTCATCGTGATGGCGATGGAGCCGATCGATCCCGATCCCAAGGACCAAATAGTCGTCACCTCCTTCGTGTTCCGCGTGCGCAACGTGCCCGCGGCGCTGTACAAGGCGCTCGGCGGATTCGCGACCAATGGCGTGAATATGACGAAGCTGGAATCCTACATGGTGCGCGGGCAGTTCACCGCGACCCAGTTCTATGCCGACGTCGAGGGACACCCGGACCAAACATCCGTCCGGCTTGCGCTGGAGGAGTTGGGCTTCTTCAGCCGCGAGGTGAAGATCCTGGGCGTCTATCCGGCCTCGCCGCGCCGCGCCGGCATCAACGGCAACTAACGGGCGCCACGGCCGCTACAATCCCAGCCATTCGTTGATCAGCCGCCGAGAGATCGAATCCTTGCGCGGCAGGCGGAAGGTCGCGTCCTCCGGCGAATTCAGCAGGAAGTCGCGCGAGAACCACTGCGCGCCGTCTTCCAACTCGTGGTAGTCGACGGTCAGGTCGAAGGTCGTCGCCCGCGCCGTATAACCCAGCATGATGTTGGCCGGGAACGGCCAGGGCTGCGACGAATGATAGGTCGTGTCGGTGATCTCCAGCCCGACCTCTTCGAAGACTTCGCGCGCGACCGCGTCTTCGAGACTTTCGCCCGGCTCGACGAAACCGGCCAGGATCGAATGCTGCCCCGGCAGCATGTTCGCCTTGCGGCCGAGGACCACCCGATCCCCGCCGTCGTGAATCAGCATGATCACCGCCGGGTCGGTGCGCGGGAAACAAAGCGTCCGGCAGTCGGCGTCGGTGCACTGGCGGACATGGCCGGCTTCCTTCGCCTCGGTCGGACTGCCGCACACGCCGCAGAACCGATGCCGCTTATGCCAGGTCATCATCGCCCGGGCGTAGGCCAGCAACCCGCCCTCGTTCGCGGTCATGCGCGGGCCGACGCGCCGCAAATCCTGGAAGGTGCCGTAATCGCGCAACGGCGGCTCGTCATGATGCGAAACATCGATGGCGAAATACGCCGCTTCGCCGACAAGGCCGAGAAAGACGACCACATCGTGGTTGTCCAGCGGCAGATGCCCGGTCGGCAAGGCCATCGGCTGCGGGATATCGCCCTCAAGCACCAAATTGCGCGACCGCCAAACCGGCACGACCCGAGACGCCGGGTCTTTCAACTGCGATACGAGCCATTCATCGTCCCGCCGCAAGTGGCCCGCCCGATCAATCTCGATGCTTGCATAGGTATTTGCGCTTTTCATGCTGCGAATTTCGCATGGTTGCCATCGGCCACGCAACCAGCGTCGGGCGTGGAAGCCCCGACTCCCCTTGCCTTCTCGACACCGGTAGCTGATATAGTGAAATCGGAAGGTTGGTCAGCGGACGAATCCCTCGCCAACCCGGTCAGGTCCGGAAGGAAGCAGCCGTAACGAGTCAGGTTCGGGTCGCCCGGCCGGCCTTCCACCCGACATTGGGAGCCGAAGGTAAAATAAGGTAAGAACAGTCCCGCCGCATGGCAAAGGACACAGAATCAACGGCATATCGCGTCCTCGCTCGCAAGTACCGGCCGAGCACTTTTGAGGAACTGGTTGGCCAGGACGCGCTGGTCCGTACCTTATCGAACGCGATCGACAGCGGTCGGATCGCGCATGCCTACATGCTTACGGGCGTCCGCGGCGTCGGCAAGACGACGACCGCCCGGATCATCGCGCGGGCGCTGAACTGCGTCGGCGAGGACGGCCAAGGTGACATCACCATCACGCCCTGCGGCACGTGCGATCAGTGCATCGCGATCGCCGAGGACCGGCATGTCGACGTGATGGAAATGGACGCCGCCAGCCGGACCGGCGTGGACGACATCCGCGAGTTGATCGAGGGCGTGCGCTACAAGCCGGTGTCGGCGCGCTTCAAGGTCTACATCATCGACGAAGTGCACATGCTGTCGAAGAACGCCTTCAACGCGTTGCTGAAGACGCTGGAAGAGCCGCCGGAGCATGTCCGCTTCATCTTCGCGACGACGGAAATCCGCAAGGTCCCGGTCACCGTGCTGTCGCGCTGTCAGCGCTTCGACCTGCGCCGGCTGGACATGGCGCAGTTGGCCGAGCATTTCACCAATGTCGCGAAACAGGAAGACGTCACGGTCGACGACGATGCGATCCGGCTGATTTCCCGCGCGGCGGACGGATCGGTGCGCGACGGGCTGTCGCTGCTCGACCAGGCGATCGCGCTCGGCGACGGCGCCGTCACCGGCGAACAGGTGCAGAACATGCTGGGCTTGGCCGACCGGGCCGCGGTCTTCGATCTGTTCGAGCAACTCATGGGCGGCGACATCAAGGGTGCGCTCGGCCAGATGCAGAACATGTATCGCGACGGCGCCGACCCGGTCGCCGTCCTGCAGGATCTGCTCGACGCGACCTACTGGATCACCCGCATCAAGATCGCGCCCGAAGTGGCGGACGCCGCCTATACGCCGGAGATCGAAAAAACCCGCGGCGGCGATTTTGCCAAGAAACTCGGCCTGCCGGTTCTGACCCGGACCTGGCAGCTCCTCTTGAAGGGGTTGGAGGAAACCCAACGTGCCGAAGCGCAGCTTCAGGCCGCTGAAATGGTTCTGGTGCGGCTCGCCTATGCGGCGGACCTGCCGTCGCCGGCCGACCTCGCCAGTCAAGTGTCGCAAAAACCGGCCGCACCGAACGGCGGCGGCCCGGCAACGGAAACGCCCGCAGGCGCCGCGCCTTCCGGCGGTGGCCCTGCCGGGTCCACGGCGGCCGCCGTGGCCATGCCGGACCCGGCGCCCGAAGCGCCGCCCGCGCCGATGCCGGACGCGATACCCGAGACCGGCGCGGCGACGATTAGATCGCCGGAGAGTTTCGCCGACGTCTTGGCGTTGTTCGAAGAGCAGCGCGAGGTCGGCATTCGCGTGCAGCTTGCCAACAACGTCCATCTCGTCCGGTTCGAGAAGGGCCGCATCGAGTTCCGGCCGACCGAACACGCGCAGCGCGATCTAGCGAACAAGACAGCATCGATGCTGACGCAGTGGACCGGCGACCGGTGGGTTGTCAGCATTTCGCAGGAAGCCGGCGATCCGACGATGGCCGAGCAGGACGCCGCAGCGCAGCAGCGCTTGCTGGACGCGGCCGAAGAGCTACCCTTGGTACAAGCGGTGAAGGCGGCCTTTCCGGGGTCGGTCATCCGCAAGGTCACGCCGCGCGGCGATCCGTCGGAACTCGACTATCCCGATATGGCCGGCGACGACGCCGGCCTCGGCTTTGACGACGAAGACGATGAAGAGGATTGAACGATGAAGAATCTCGGGCAACTGATGAAACAGGCCCAGGAAATGCAGACCAAGATGGCCGAAATGCAGGAAAAGCTCGAGACGCTGGAAATCAGCGGCAGCGCCGCCGCCGGCATGGTGACCGTCATCCTGAACGGCAAGGGTGCGATGCGGTCGGTCAAGATCGATCCGTCGCTGATCAAGCCCGACGACGCGGAAATCCTCGAGGACCTGATCACGGCGGCGCATAATGACGCCAAATCCCGCCTCGAAGAGAAGGTTCAGGAAGAAACGTCGTCGATGATGGGCGGGCTGCAGCTTCCGCCCGGCTTCAAGCTTCCATTTTAAGACGGCGCGTGATGAACGACGTCGAACGGCTGACGCAATTACTGGCACGGTTGCCGGGCCTGGGACCGCGCTCGGCGCGCAGGGCCGTCCTGCATCTCCTGAAGAAACGCGAGACGCTGATGCAGCCGTTGGGACAGGCGCTCGAAGCGGTCGCGGAAACCGTCAAGACCTGCCCGACGTGCGGCAATCTCGATACCGACATTCCGTGCAGCATCTGCCGCGATCAAGAGCGCGATTCCGCCACGATCTGCGTCCTGGAGGAGGTTGGCGATTTATGGGCGCTGGAACGGACCGGATCGTTCAAGGGACGCTATCACGTTCTGGGGGGGCGCCTCTCCGCCCTCGACGGGATCGGCCCCGAGGATCTGAATATCGGTGGCCTGATCGACCGCGCCGGCGCTCCCGACGTACGCGAGATCATCCTGGCGACGAACCTGACGGTCGACGGCCAGACCACCGCGCATTACATCGCCGAACGCCTGGCGGAAACGGATGTTCGCGTCACCCGGCTGGCGCACGGCGTGCCCGTGGGCGGCGAGCTGGACTATCTCGACGACGGAACGCTCACCGCCGCATTGCGTTCGCGCCAATCACTGCAAATATAGAGACGATCAATCGGGCCTCTCCGGAAAACCAATAAGAACCAACAGAAACGCAGGACACCATGTCGATCACGACACGAGCCCCGAAATCCGGCCCTTGGAAAGCCATTCTCCGGCATGCCGGCCTGACCGCCGCGGCCCTTCTCTTCGTCGGCGGCGTGGCACAGGCCGAGGCGAAAGAAATTGTCGTCACGCCGGATGCCCGCACCGCCATCGCGGTAACGATCTACAACGGCAACGTCGCCTTCGTGCACGAACAGCGGCGGATCGACCTGAAGACCGGCCGCAACATTCTGGCGCTCTCCGGCGTCAGCCCGTCGATGCAGCCGGCGACGGCGTCGGTTCTCGCGGATGCGCCCAAGAACGCGACCCTGGTCGACCAGACCTTCGCGTTCGATCTGCTGACACCGGCCTCCTTACTGAAACATTCGGTCGGCCGCACGGTGCGGGTCATCAAAACGCATCCGACCACCGGCGAGGAAACCGTCGAAATCGCGAAGGTGCTGAGCACGCGCAACGGCATCATCCTGCAGATCGGCGACCGCATCGAAACGAAGGTTCCGGGGCGCATCGCCTATGACACGCTGCCCTCCACCCTGCGGGAAAGCCCGACGCTGCTGGCCACCTTCGACGTGCAGCAGCCCGCGGCCACGACTCTCGACCTGCATTACCTGACCGGCGGCCTCACCTGGCAGGCCGATTATGTCGCCAAACTGGACGCGGCGGAGGCGAACCTGTCGCTCCAGGCGGTTGCCACGATCACGAACAACAGCGGCGCGGCCTTCCGGGACGCGGCATTGCGGCTCGTGGCCGGCTCGATCAATCAGGGGCCGCAGGGCGCACCGCAGCCGAGACGCGGATTGTCCGCGCGGAAGGAGGCCACCGCGCTGGCCGCCCCGGTTCCGCCCCAACCGGCCGGCGACATGCATATCTATCCCATTCCGGAGCAGACATCCCTTGAAGACCGGGCAACCAAGCAGATCGTGCTGTTCCGCGCCGCGACCGTGCCGGTGACCAAGGAATACCGGATCGAGGGAAACGGCAGTTTCTACACCCGCCGGTTCGGCAACCCACTCACGCTTAACGCCGAACGCCTGCTGCATTTCAAAAATAAGGACAAGCAAGGACTCGGCGTGCCCATGCCGGCCGGCACGATCTGGGTATACGGCAACGCCGACGGATCGGGCGGCACCTTTTTCGGCGCTGACCGCATCGGCCATACGCCCGACGGCGCGGAAGTCCGCCTGCGACTGGGCCGGGCCTTCGATATCACGGCGAAACGCAAACAAACGGATTTCCGCAAGCAGGGTCTGCCGAAAAACACCTATGAATCGACCCATGAGATCAAAATCGGCAATGCGACCGGCAAGGCGGTAACCGTAAAGATCGTCGAGCGTATGCCGGGCGACTGGAAAATCCTGGACTCATCGGCCAAGCATCAGAAGTCGGCATCGGACCGCGCCGAATGGTCGATCACGGTCCCGTCCAAGGGCGAGATGACGCTAACCTATACGGTACGGGTTCAGCTCTAGGATCAGTCCGACTGACCGGCGGCGTTCCGCAGCGGCAGTTCCGGAACGTCGGTCGTCTCCGGCCCCTCGACCTCATCGAGTTCCAGTTCCTGGATTCGCGTCGCACGCTTCTGCACTTTTTCCGTGGAGATTCGGATTTGGCGGATGTCTTCCTCGGCTTGCCCGAAATGCCGTTGCAGGTTCGCGACCCGCGAGTCGAGCCGGCCCACGTCGTCGGTGATCGCCGTCACCTCCTTCTGGATCAGGCCGGCCTGCTCACGCATCTGGGCGTCCTTCAGGACGGCGCGGATTGTGTTCAGGGTCGCCATCAGCGTCGTCGGCGACACGATATAGACACGCGCGCGATGGGACTTCTCGACCACATCGGGCAGTTCGGCGTGAAGTTCCGCGTAGACCGCTTCGGAAGGCAGGAACATCAGCGCCGATTCGGCGGTCTCGCCCGGCAGGATGTATTTCGCGGCGATGTCGTTGACATGCTTCATCACGTCGGCCCCAAAGGCGCGTTTCGCCGTAATCCGGTCGCGCTCCTCCCGCGCGGCCCGCAGCGCGTGATAGCTCTCAAGCGGGAACTTGGAATCGATGCAGATCGCGCCCGGCGGGTTCGGCAACGTCAGCAGGCAATCGACACGCGTCCCGTTGCCGAGCGTGGCCTGGAAGACATAGGCGGAGGGCGGCAGGGCGTTGCGGACCTGATCGGCGAGCTGGGTCTCGCCGAACGCGCCACGCGACTGCTTGTTGGACAGCACCTCCTGCAGATTGACGACATCCTTCGATAGCTTGGTGATGTTCTCCTGCGCCTTGCCGATCACCGCCAGCCGTTCCTTCAGGTCGCCCATCGTCGTCGCGGTATCGACGGCCTGTTTATGCAGCGACGTGTTGACGCGCTCGGTGACTTGGCCCAGACGCTCCTCCAACGTCCGCATCAGGGCGCGTTCCTGATTATGGATGCGTTCGCCCAGCGCATTCTGCGCTACGGCCTGGCTCTCCGCGAACTGGCTCAACCGCCCAGCCAAGTCGACCTGCGCGGCGGCCAGCCGGTCGGCCGCGTCGCGCCCGTCGTTGCGGCTTCGAATCATCAGAATAACGACCAGCACAGCCACGAAGACGGCGGCGATCGATATCACGACGGGCAGGTCGAGGCCCGCCAGCCAGTTCAATATATCTTGCAGTTTCTGCGCTTCCATCAGCGTTTCAGTCCGGAATGGGAACTGCAGGAGTCTAGCATGGCGCGGTTCCGTGTCGCATCAATGGCCTTGACGTAGGCCGTTCCGCCCCATACCTAGCTGAGAGTCGACAATAATTCCATGGACCCGCGTAAATGGCTGTATTGCCTATCATCACCGCCCCCGACCCCCGGCTGAAAGTGAAGTGCGAGCCGGTCGAGTCGGTCGATGCGGCGATCGCGAAGACCATGGAGGATATGCTCGAGACCATGTATCTCGCACCGGGAATCGGGTTGGCCGCGCCGCAGGTCGGCATCACGAAGCGCATTCTCGTTGTCGACGTGTCGCCGAAGGACGGGCCGCGGGAACCCATCCGCATGGCCAATCCGGAAATTCTCTGGCATTCGGACGATCTGGCCACCTACGAGGAAGGCTGTCTGTCGCTGCCCGAACAATATGCCGATGTGGAACGGCCCGCCCGGATCAAGGTGCGCTACCTGGATCAGGACAACGCGGAACAGGAACTGGAGGCGGACGGCCTGCTCGCCACCTGCATCCAGCATGAAATGGATCACCTGGAGGGCGTTATCTTCGTAGATCACATATCGTCCCTCAAACGCCGCATGATCCTGCGGCGGCTAACGAAACTGAAAAAGCAGGAGGCGTTGGCCGGGGACTGACGCCGGCCGCCCGCGCCATCCAAACCGATGCCCTTGCGTCTCGCATTTATGGGAACACCGGATTTTTCCATCGCCGCGCTGCAGGCGCTGCACGCGGCCGGGCACGATATCGCCTGCGTCTACAGCCAGCCGGCGCGACCCGCGGGGCGGGGCCAAAAAGAGCGGCCGAGCCCCGTTCAGGCCGCCGCCGAGAGGCTCGGTTGCCCGGTGCGCACACCGTCATCGCTCAAGGACGCGGACGCCCAACAGGCGTTTCGGGATCTCAACCTCGACATCGCGGTGGTCGTCGCCTACGGCCTGATCCTGCCGCAGGCCATTCTGGATGCGCCACGGCTCGGCTGCTTGAACATCCATGCGTCCTTGTTGCCCCGTTGGCGGGGGGCGGCGCCGATCCAACGCGCCATCCTGGCGGGGGACCGCGAATCCGGGGTCACCATCATGCAGATGGACGCGGGCCTCGACACCGGCCCAATGCTGCTGACCGAGTCCACGCCGATTACGGACGCCACCACCGGCGAGTCCCTGCACGACACCTTGGCCGAGATGGGCAGCCGCATGATCGTCGAGGCGCTCGAGCGGATTGCGGATGGATCGGTGCAACCGACGCCGCAGCCGGAAGACGGCGTGACCTACGCCAAGAAACTGTCCCGCGACGAGGCCCGGATCGATTGGCGCGACCCTGCGGATGCGTTGGAACGCAAGCTGCGCGCCTTCACGCCCTGGCCCGGCACGTGGTTCAACCTCGACGGGCAGCGCGTGAAACTGCTGGCCGCCGAGGTTGTCGAAGGCGACGGCGCGCCGGGGACTGTCCCTGGACGACACACTCACGGTCGCTTGCGGCGAACGGGCGCTGCGCCTCACGCGCCTGCAGCGGCAAGGCAAGGGCGCCATGGACGCCGCCGATTTCCTGCGCGGTTTGCCGGTGCCGGCGGGGCACATCCTGTCATGACGCGATGGAAGCTGACGCTGGAATATGACGGCGGCCCCCTTCGTCGGTTGGCAGCGCCAGGATAACGGGCCCATCGGTCCAGGAGCGGTCGAGCAGGCCATCCTTGCGTTCAGCGGCGAGACCGTCACCCTGCATGCGGCAGGACGGACCGACGCCGGCGTGCACGCCTTGGGGCAAGTCGCGCATGCGGACCTGGAGAAACCCACCGACGCCGACACGGTCCAGAACGCCGTCAACTTCCATCTCAACCCGCGCCCGTCGCCCGTGGTCGATGTCGAGGAAGTGGATGAGGACTTCCATTCCCGGTTCTCGGCGACGCACCGGGCATATCGCTACCGCATCCTCAACCGCCGCGCACCGCTGACCCTGCAGGCGGGCCGCCTCTGGCACGTGGCCGCCCCGCTCGATGCGGCGGCCATGCAGGACGCGGCCGAGGCCCTGATCGGCAACCATGATTTCACCAGCTTCCGCGCCGCAGCTGTCAGGCGAATCGCCGGTCAAGACGCTCGATATCCTGCGCGTCGAACGGGCCGGCGAGGAAATCGCGATGTCGGTCGAGGCCCGATCTTTCCTGCACCATCAGGTCCGCAACATCGCCGGCACGCTCAAGCTGGTCGGGGAGGGCAAATGGACCCGCGCCGACGTGGAAACCGCACTGGCGGCCCGTGACCGCAGCCGGGCGGGACCGACCGCGCGGCGGATGGTCTTTACCTGATGCAGGTGCGTTACGATCCCGCGGATTAAGCCGGCCGGTCAGATCAGCATGCCCGTTCCGGGTGACGATGATGAATTGGCTCAGCATGAATTCGCCGACCACCAAGGCGACCGCCACATAGGGCGAGACTTCGAGCGCCGTGCGCAGAATGAACAGGTGATAGAACAGCACGACCGCGAGCGCCGCCAGATTGACCAGCACCAGCACGTCGCGCGGAAGAATGCCGCTGGCCGACAGCAGCATGACCGCGAGCAGGATCAAAATCTGCGGTCCCGCCGACCAGTTATAGGCCACGATGTAGCGGCAGTACTTGTCGTCCTTGTCGAGGGCCTTCGTCACCGGCGCCATCAGCAAGGGCCACGCCGTCCAACTGACCACATAGGCGATGGCCTCCACGGTGACGATGCGGAACGCGCCCGCCTCCGCCGGGATCGGGCCGGGGCCGATCGCCAGGATGATGATGTAACCGGGCAGCACGACGGCGGCGCAGAAGAACGACTTGATGACGCCGGGCACGGAATCGTCGAACAGCGCGATGGCGCGGCCATCCCGCAGAAACATCCGCCAGGCCGCAACAGCCCGGTCCATACTTCCGACATGGTAATCATTGGCGCTCGGCTACCGCGCTTCGAAGAACCGCATCAAGACATTCTGGTAAATATCGGTCAACGCGCGGATATCGTCCAGGCTACAGCGTTCGTCGACCTTGTGCATGGTCTGGCTGACCAGCCCGAATTCCGCGCTGGGCAATGATCCTTGATGAATCGGGCGTCCGACGTCCGCCCGTCGTGCTGAGTTCCGGACGCCGGCCCATGACCGTCTCGATACTGCCGCTGATCAGATCGCTCAACCTGCCCGGCGGAAAGATGAAGGATTCGCCGCTGACCCGGTAGGTCAGGTCGTAGCCGTCCGGCCCGGCGGTCTTGTCCAACGTCTCGCGGACCCATCGCACCAGAGTTTCCGAACTGTGCATGTCGTTGAAGCGAATGTTGAACCGACCTTCCGCGGTGCCGGGAATAACGTTCTCCGTCGGGTTGCCGATGTCGATGCTGGTGATCTGCAGGCTGGACGGCTGAAAATGGTCGTTGCCGTCGTCCAGCGGGTCGCGGATCAACGCCTCGAGCATCCGCGTCAGACTGTGCGCCGCATTATCCGCCAGATGCGGGTAGGCGACATGCCCCTGCGTGCCCTTCGCCGTGACGATGAAATTCACGCTGCCGCGGCGGCCGATCTTCATCATCTCGCCCATTTCGGACGGATTGGTCGGCTCGCCGACGAGACAGGCGTCGATGCGTTCGTCCTGCTCCTCCAACCAGTCGAGCATCTTGCGCGTGCCGTTGATCGCGGGGCCTTCCTCGTCGCCGGTGATCAGCAGGCTGATCGAGCCCGGCACCGGCCCCTCGGCGGTCACGCGGGCGGTCGCGGCGACAAAGGCGGCGATGGCACTTTTCATGTCGACTGCGCCGCGGCCGTATAGGAATCCATCGCGAATTTCGGCGGCGAAGGGAATCGGCCGTCCACTCTTCGGCCGGACCGGTCGGCACCACGTCGGTATGGCCCGCGAAACAGAAATTCGGCTGCCCGGTGCCAAGCCGGGCGTAGAGGTTGTCCACGTCCGGCGTATCGGTGTCGGAAAAGTTGAGACGGTGACAGGTGAAGCCGAGCCCTTCCAGCACGCCCTGCAACTCCTCGAGCGCGCCGCCCTCCTTCGGCGTCACGCTGGGGCAGCGGATCAAGTCGCGCGCAAGGTCGACCGCGTCGATCAAACCGCTCAATCCCGCAGCAGCTCGTTGATCGACGTCTTGGCTCGGGTCCCTTCGTCGACGGTCTTGATGATCACCGCGCAGTAAAGACTCCGGCCCGATATTCTGTCCCGGCAGCGGATCGCTCGGCAGGGTGCCCGGCACGACGACCGAGTAGGCCGGCACGCGGCCGCCGGATGATCTCGCCCGGACGCCTTATCGACGATCTTGGTCGACTGCCCGATGAAGACGCCCATCGACAGCACTGCGCCTTCCTCGACGATCACGCCCTCGACGACTTCGCTGCGCGCGCCGATGAAACAATTGTCCTCGATGATGACGGGGTCCGCCTGCAACGGCTCCAGCACGCCGCCGATGCCGACGCCGCCCGACAGATGGCAATTGTCGCCGATCTGCGCGCAGGAGCCGACGGTGGCCCAGGTATCGACCATCGTGTTCTTGCCGACATAGGCGCCGAGATTGACGAAGCTCGGCATCAGGACCGCACCGGGCGCTACAAAGGCCGATCGCCGGACCACGCAGTTCGGCACGCTGCGGAAGCCTGCCTCGGCAAAATCCGCGTCGGTCCAGCCCTTGGTCTTGGCGGGCACCTTGTCCCACCAGGCCGATCCGTCCGCGGCCGCCGCCCTGCGCCCACATGTCGTAGATACGGAAGGACAGCAAGACCGCTTTCTTGAGCCACTGGTTGACGGTCCAGCCACCGGGGCCTTTCTCGGCGACGCGCGCCTTGCCGGAATCGAGCAGGTCGAGGGCCGATTCGATGGCGTCGCGGACCTCCCCCTTGGTGGCGGAGGAAATCGCGTCGCGGTCCTCCCAGGCGGCGTCGATGGCAGTCTGCAAATCTGCGTGGCTCATAGATCGATCTCTTGTTGGTACAGCCCTGAAAAGAGCGCCGACTCTGGGCAACAAGGCCCGGAGTGTCAAGGCGAGGGCGCGAACCGATCCGCCACCGCGACGATCCATTCCGACAGGTCGTCGATCACATGATGGACATGCGGATCGTCTTCCGCCCCGCCCGACCAGTGATGGTCGTTGCGAATCCAGACGGTGGTCATGCCCCGCTCATGCGCCGGTTTCAGATTGCGGGCGAGATCCTCGACCATCACCGCGCGGGCCGGCTCGATATCGAACAGCTCGATCAGCGTATCGTAGGGTCCCGGATCCCGGTTTCGGCACGTATTCCGCGGCAACGATATCGAAGACGCCGTCGAAGTGATGCGAAACGCCGAGCCGGGTCGGTCACGGCGCTGGGCATGCGGCACGGACCCGTTGGTGTAGATCACCTTACGCCCCGGCAGCTTCGCGAGGGCGGCGTCCAAGGCCGGGGTTCGGCGGCACCGGGCTGACATCGATGTCGTGAACGAATTCCAGGAATTCCTCCGGCGCGATCCCCGTGCTTGGCCATCAGCCCGTTCAGCGTGGTGCCATGCTCGTGGAAATAAGTTTTCTGTAATTTGCGCGCCTCGTCCGGCGGCAAATCGAACAAATCCATAATAAATTTCTGAATGTTTCGATCGACCTGCAGGAACAGGTTGCATTCCGCCGGATACAGCGTGTTGTCGAGGTCGAATACCCAATGGGTGATATCGCTAAAGTGATCGCTCATGGCAGCAGAGAGTGTCGCAAGCGCCGCCGTCCGGCAACCTTTTAATCAAAGGCAATCGACCGCTAACACTTAATAAACCCTTACTCGATACCGTTCCCTTACCCGGTGGTTCGGGGTGGCTTTTCGCCGTCGGGAGGGAGAGATTTCATGCCATCGATGATCCGGGGACGCCGCGCCGATAGCGCCCGCGAAGACTGGGCGGACATGCCGGCGACGCTGTCCGGCTACCCGGGGCCCGTGCTTCAGATCACGGCATCCGGCGAACTGCAGCCGATGAACGACGACGGCCGTTGGCTGATCGACGCGCTGGACCGGCCCGCGGCGCGGGAGGCCGCCTCGCGCCTGCTCGATCTGATCAAGCGGGCCATCGACGACAAGAACACCACCCGGGATATCCTGGCGCTGCCGGCAGACCGCGCGCGAGCGCGCGATCGACATGGCCGTGCTGCCGCGCGGCGAGCGCCGGGTGCTGGTGATCGGACTGGATACGACCGAATCCCGAGCCACGATCCGCGCCGATGAGAACCGCTACCGGCAACTGGTCGACATCGCGGCGGACTTCTCATGGGAGACCGACAAAGACGGTGTCTTCACCTTCATCTCGCCGGCAACCGCCCTCGACCACGCGCGGGGATGGATTGATCGGAAAACAGGCCCGCGACATCCTGCTGCGCGAACCGAGCAAGGCTGCCGTGCTGCCGTTCAACGCCGTCGCCGCCGTTCGCCAGGAGGAAATCTGGGTGCGCAACGCGGATGGCCACCCGGTCTGCCTTGCCGTCTCCGCCCTGCCGATCCTGGACGAACGGGGCCTCCGGTGCGGCGCGCGCGGGGTCTGCCACGACGTGACCAGCAGCCGGCTGGTCGACAGCACCGACGCCCGCCGCCGGGTGCGGGACCGGGTCGTCAATCACATTCTGGATTCGATCCGCGCCCAGCCGAACTCCCAATCGATGCTGGACACGGCCGCGCGCGCAATCTGCAAGGCAGCCGAAGGCCGACGCTTGCGAGGCGTTCCTGTTCAACGACGATGGACGGGCCTCGCGCGTCGCGGCCTTCGGCGACACCGGCATCGCGGAGCGGTATTCCTACGAGCTGGTAAAACGGATCGACGTATCCGACCTGCATCGCGCCACCGTGGCCGGCCGGCCGGCAATCGGCATGTTGACCGTTTCCGGCGGTACGCCCACCGGCGCCTTCCTGATCTGGCGGGGTGGAACCGGGCGCGGACTGGACCGACGACAACGAATTGCTGCTGGTGGCCTTGCGCGAACAAATCGGCGTCCTGGTGTCCCAGATCGTCGAGCAGCGGAAACTGGAAACCATCTCCCGCTTCGACGAGCTGACCGGGCTGATCAACCGGCGCTTTTTCTACGCGGAACTGGACCAGCGGCTCGCGCAGTCGATCGAGCGCGGACGGCGCGGCGCGCTGATCTATGTGGATCTGGACAACTTCAAAGCGGTCAACGACAAGCTCGGCCACGACAAGGGCGATGCGGTGCTGCGCAAGCTCGCCGACATCCTGCGTGCCAATACCCGGGAATACGACCTGATCGGCCGGCTCGGCGGCGACGAGTTCGCGATCTGGTTGGACGATACGGACGCGAACGTGGCGGCAAAGCGCGGCGAGAACATGCTGATCGCATCCCAGGCGATGAGCGGGATGAGCGCGTCGCGCGAGAAACCGCTGGCGATCTCCATCGGGATCGCGATCTACGATCCGCGCAGCGAAGAAACCCGCGATACGCTGATCGTACGCGCCGACAGCGCCATGTACGAGGCGAAGCAAAAGGGCAAGGGATGTCTTGCCCTCGCCCCGCCGGTCGAGCGATTCAGCGCCAAACGCGCGGCGAATTGATCATCGGTCGTCGCGGGTCCGGCGGCGTCAGCCGTTCCGGATCAGCGTGCCGGATCCATGTTCCGTAAAGATCTCGAGCAGGATGCCGTGCGGCACCCGGCCGTCGATGATAACCGAGGCGTCGACGCCCGCCTGCACCGCCTCGACACAGGTTTCGACCTTCGGGATCATGCCGCCGGTCAAGGTGCCGTCTTTCCGGAAGGCCGCCGCATCGGCGATCGTCATTTCCGGGATCAATCGTTTGTCCTTATCCAGGACCCCTTCCACGTCGGTCAACAGCAATAGGCGCGTCGCCTTCAGCGCGCCGGCAATGGCGCCGGCGACCGTGTCGGCGTTGATGTTGAAGGTCTGGCCATCCTCGTCCAGCCCCAAGGGTGCGATCACCGGAATGATGTCCGTATCCCGCAGTGCGTTCAGCACGTGCACGTCGATATGCTTCGGATGGCCGACGAAACCTAGGTCGAGAACCTTCTCAATATTCGAATCCGGATCGCGCGACGTGCGTTTCAGTTTTTCGACCGTGATCAGCCGCGCGTCCTTGCCGGACAGGCCAACCGCCCGGCCGCCCGCCGCGCCGATGCTGGCGACGATCTGCTTGTTGATCTGGCCCGACAGGACCATTTCCACGACCCCGACGGTCGCGCCGTCCGTCACCCGGAGGCCGTCGACGAATTCGCTTTGAATCTTCAGTTTTTCCAGCATGGCGCCAATCTGCGGGCCGCCGCCATGCACGATGACCGGGTTGATGCCGACCTGCTTCAACAGCACCACGTCGCGCGCGAAAACGCCGGCAGACTATCGTCGCCCATGGCGTGGCCGCCATACTTGATGACGAAGGTATGCCCGGCGTAACGGCGCATGTAAGGCAGGGCCTCGGTCAGGATCCCGGCCTGTTCCAGCCACCTTGCCCGCACGTTCGATTTGTCGTCGTTCATCGCCGTCGCTTTCCGCCTTCGTCGATAGGCCTGCAGTCCAACATCAACCGGACGCCGTTTTAGACCATTCCTCAACCGCCCGCCAGTTCGGCCAGGTCGGCCCGCAGTTCGACGATGCCGCGTTTCTTGATCGAACTGGTCGGCAGCACCTGCGGCAGGGCGGCTGTGCGTTTGCGCAACGCAGCCTCGACCTCGGCGACGCGGGCCGCCAGGGCCTCGCGCTTCAGCTTATCGCATTTGGTCAACACGACCCGATAGGGCACCGCCGCGTTCTCCAACAGGTCCATCAATTCCTCGTCGCTCGGCTTGAGACCGTGCCGGCCGTCGACCAGCAAACACAACCGCCGCAGCCCGACGCGCCCCTTGAGGTAGTTCTGGATGAGCCGTGTCCAGGCGGCGACCTCGGTCTTGGCCGCGCGGGCGTAGCCGTAACCCGGCAAATCGACCAGCATCAGCCGGCCGCCGAGATCGAAGAAGTTGATCTGCCGTGTCCGGCCCGGCGTGTTCGAGGTGCGGGCCAGCGTCTTGCGGCCGGTCAGCGCGTTGACCAGGCTCGACTTGCCCACGTTCGACCGTCCCGCGAAGGCGATTTCCGGCAACTTATCCTCGGGCAGGCCGCCAAGATCGGCGGCGCCGGTCACGAACTGGCAGTCCTGTGCGAAGAGCTTCCGCGCCGATTCGAGCGTATCGGCGTCCGGGCCGGATTCGTCCGGGACCGATCCTTCGGTCAGACCGTGCCCATACGTTTCATGATCACCCATTGCTGCCCCATCGACAGAACGTTGTTCCAGGCCCAGTAGATGACCAGCCCCGCCGGGAAGGGCGCGAGGATGAACGTGAAGATCAGCGGCATGAAGAGGAAAATCTTGGCCTGGATCGGGTCGGTCGGCTGTGGGTTGAGTTTCTGCTGCAGGAACATGGTCACGCCCATGATGATCGGCCACAAGCCGATATTCACCACGTCGAGCGCCGCCGGCACATTCCAATCGATCAACCCGAACACGGTCAGCAGGCCCAGCGGGTCCTTAGCCGACAGGTCGTTGATCCAACCGTAGAAGGGCGCATGCCGCATTTCGATCGTGACGAACAGCACCTTATACAGCGCGAAGAAGACCGGAATCTGCACCAGCATCGGCAAACAGCCCGCCGCTGGATTGACGCCTTCCTTCTTGTACAGCGCCATCAATTCCTGGTTCATGCGCTGCTTGTCGTCGCCGAACCGCTCCTTCATCGACTGCATCTTCGGCTGCAGTCCCTTCATCTTGCTCATCGCGCGATAGGATTTGTTCGCGAGCGGGAAGAACAGGAGCTTGATGCCAACGGTCAGCGCCAAAATCGCCAGGCCGAAGTTGCCGAGATAATTATTGAGCCAAATCAGCGCGTAGAAGATCGGCTTGGTCAGGAAATAGAACCAGCCGAAATCGACGGCGAGGTCGAAGCGCGGGATGCCGATCTTTTCCTCGTAGCTGTCGAGCAACGGCACCTGCTTGGCGCCCGCGAATAGATGGTTCTTCACCTCGACGGTGGCGCCTTTCGGCACCTGCATCGCGTCCATCAGGTAGTCGGACTGGTACTTTCTGGTGGTCCCCGCCGCACCGCTGTTGAAGCTCATGTTCACCGATGCGCCCTGGTCCGGGATCATCGCGACGAGCCAATACTTATCCGTAATGCCGAGCCAACCGCCCTTGGTCTTGAAACGCTTCGGCCCTTCCTCCACCAGGTCGTCGTAGTCGATCTCCTGCAGCGTGTCGTTGATCACGCCGAGCAGGCCCTCGTGAAGGATGTAGAAATCGAGAATATCCGGCTTCCCGGTCCGCGAGACCAGCCCGTAAGGCGCGACATTGACCGCCTCGGCGCCGTTGTTCCGAACCCGCTGCACCACGGTGAACATGTAGTTGTCGTCGAGCGAAATCTGCTGTTCGAAGATCAGCCCTTCGCCGTTATCCCATTGCAGGGTGATCGGCGACCCGGGCGACAGCTCGGTACTGGTGGTGGTCCATTCGCTGTTGCGGTTCGGCACCTTGGTGCCGTTGAGCGGGATCCAGCCGAATTCCGAATAGTAGGGCTGCGGCGTGCCGGCCGGGTGCAGCAATTCGACCAGCGGGCTCGTGGGATCGAGTGTTTCCCGGTAATCCTTCAGGAAAAGGTCGTCTATCCGCGCCCCCTTGAGCGAGATCGAGCCTTCGAGCCGCGGGTTGGTGATCTTGATGCGCGGTGTCGCGGCCAACGCCGCCTTGCGCTGCGAGACTGGATCGGCGGTGGCCCCGACGACGCCGGACGTATCGACACCTAGGTTCGGCGTGTCGGAGATGCCCGGAACGCCGGGCGTGGACCCGACTGGGCTGCCGGTCCCCGGCGTGGCCGTGGTCGGCGCCCCTTCGGCGGGAGCTTGTTGCGTCTGCGCCGGCTGCTGCTTCGTTTGTTGCTGAGTCGCCTGCTGCTGGGCCAACTCCTGCTCACGGCGCGGCATTTCGAAAAACACCTGGTAGACCAGCAGAATCACAACCGACATGACGATTGCGATTACCAGGTTCTTTTGATCAGCCATCACCGTGTCACCACTTCAGAACGCGCCGCAGGCCGGTGTTCGCTGCAACCGGCATCGGGAACCGGATCGTATCCGCTGCCGCCCCAGGGATGGCAGCGCGTGATCCGGCGCAGCGCCAGCCAGCTGCCGCGCAGCGGACCATGGATCGTCACCGCCTCCATGGCATAGTCCGAACAGCCCGGCAAATAGCGGCAAGATCCCGTGAAAAAGAAGGACAGGAAGAACTGATATCCGCGGATCAATACGCGCAGAACTGAGGCAACTAAGCCCATCGGTGTTCGATCCTCCCGATCCGGGTTAACCGCTGCGCCATAGGTCGAGACGCTTTAGAGCTTTTTCAAGATCACCCGTCAACGCCGCAAAATCCCGGTGCAGCGTTCCCTTGCGGGCGATCAGGACATAGTCATGGCCGGGTTCGGCATGCAGAGGCATAACCGCCCGGACAGCCGCGCGCAAGCGCCGCCGCGCCCGGTTCCGCTCGACCGCCCCGCCGACCCGCCGGCTTGCCGTAAAGCCCACCCGAAGCGGTGCGCCGGCGTCGCGCTGTCGACAAGATTGGAGGACGAGCCCGGGAGCCACTGATTTCCGGCCTTTCGCAGCACGTAGGAACTCGGGCCGCCGCGTCAATCTGCCGACCGGCGACCGCACGGCGTCAGGCTGAGAGCCGCTTGCGGCCCTTTTTACGGCGCCGGGCCAGAACCTGACGGCCGGCCTTCGTCGCCATGCGGGAGCGGAATCCATGCCGCCGCTTACGGACAAGGTTGCCCGGCTGAAAGGTGCGTTTCACGATTATCTCTCCAAAGCGCCTAAGGATAGAGGCCCGGTGTATAAAAGGTCGGTCAACCGGTGTCAATCGGCGGGTTTGCCATGGCCTGCCCCGGGCCCGCGCGAGGCGGCCGGGCCAGGCTGCGACCCTAAAGCGACCGGTACATATATAGGCTCGGAATCGCCGGGCCGAAACCGGCTTTTTCATAGGCCCGGCGTGCCGGCGCATGGCTCGGGTCCCCGCCGGTCCCGACCGTCGCAACCTGCATGCCGGCCGCCTGCAGATGGGCCAGCGCCTTCTCATACATCCAAGCGCCGATGCCACGACCCTGATAGTCCGGATGGACCGCGTTCAGATCGATTTCGCCGACCTTGGATGCCTGATCGCAGGTAACCGCACAAAACGCCACGATCTCCGGGCCGTACTCGACCACAAGCATATCGTGGGATGATTCCGCGCCGCAGACCTGATCCAGCAATTCCCCTTGTTCGCGCTCCGCACCGGCTAGGGCGACCGCTGCGATCCGGTCGCCGAGAATACGCCGAAAGGACCGAAAAATCGGTTTGAAGGCGGCCTCGCGGATCGCGTGCAGCCGTTTCAAATCCTTTGCTTCGAACGCCCGTAGGGTGCAATTCTCGATCATGCGGCAACCTCGTCTTCGAACCGGTTTTTTTGCCGAGCCGACGCCACGGCAGTGTCTGAACCTACCGGTAACCCGAATCTCACAGTAAGGTGAATCGCGAGTGAAACCCGACCGGTGTAGATACGCACTACAATACCGTTGGGGGCGGCGATTGCTGTGAGGAGTTAACGATGGACGCGCAGGAGAACGCAAGCGAAAGCCAACGCGCCGGCTTTTCATGGAAGCGGCTGATCCCGCTTCTCGTGCTGGCCGTCGGGCTGATCGGCTTTTTCGCCCTCGGTATGGATAAATACCTGACTTTCGACGCGCTGAAAGAAAACCGGGCCTGGCTTCTGGAACAGGTGGAAGCGTCCGCTGTCCTCGCGGCGCTTGTCTATATGGGAATCTATATCGCCGTCGTCGCCTTCTCGCTGCCGGGCGGCGCGGTCATGACGATTGCCGGCGGCTTCCTGTTCGGTCAGTGGCTCGGCACCGGTTATGTCGTGGTCGCCGCCACAATCGGCGCAACGATCCTGTTCATCGCGGCCAAGACCGCGCTCGGCGATCTGCTGCGCGCGAAAGCGGGGCCCTTCCTGCAGAAGATGGAGGCCGGGTTCCAAGAGGATGCGTTGAGTTATCTCCTCGTCCTGCGCCTGATCCCGTTGTTTCCGTTCTTCATCGTCAATCTCGTTCCAGCCTTCCTTGGCGTGTCACTGCGGGTCTTCGTCATTGCGACCTTTGCCGGCATCATTCCCGGCAGCTTCGTCTATGCCACGGTGGGCGCCGGGCTGGGCAGCATCTTCGACGCCGGCGGCGAGTTCTCGGCCAGCGGCATCCTGACGCCGGAGATCATCACCGCATTGGTCGGATTGGCCGTGTTGGCGCTGCTGCCGGTAGCCTATAAACGCTACAAGGCGAAACGCGGCTGACCGTCGCAAAACGCCACGGTGTTGGGTAAACTCGCTCCTCGTTAATCGGATCGGCGGCTTTTCGGCCAACCCGGCCGGCGCTTCCGAGATTGGATCGCACGGAAAATGCGAAGTCTGTCTTCACGTTTGCTGTTGTTGACCGTCATTTTCGTCATGCTGGCGGAAGTGTTCATTTTCGTGCCGTCCGTCGCACGGTTTCGTCAAAGCTGGATCGACCAACGCCTCGGGCTGGGGCATCTGGCGATCCTCGCCCTGGACGCCACGCCGGACCGGATGGTCAGCGAGATGCTGCGCCGCGAACTGCTCGACCATGTCGGCGCCTACGCGCTGTTCGTTCGCCGGGACGGCGCGCGACTGGTGTTGAGCGGCGAGATGCCACCGCCGGTGGCGGAAAGCTACGATCTGGGCAAGGCCACCATGATGGAATTGGTGAGCGACGCCTTCTTGACCTTGGCACGGACCGAAGAGCGGGTTATCCGCGTGGTCGGCCCGTCGCCGAAGGACCAGTCGGTCATCATCGAGGTCGTGCTCGACGAGGCGCCCCTGCAAACCGCGCTCGCCGCGTTCAGTTGGCGGATATTCGGGCTGTCCATCGTGATATCCCTGATCACGGCGATGCTGGTCTTCCTGACGCTGCAATGGCTGATGGTGCGCCCGATGCGCCGATTTACCGAAAACATGATCACCTTCCGCGAAGATCCGGAAGACGCGAACCGGGTGATCCAGCCGACGGGACGGCGCGACGAGATCGGCACCGCGCAACACGAACTGGCCGGGATGCAGAAACGACTTCGGGCGACGCTGAACCAGCGGGCCCATCTCGCGGCGCTCGGCACGGCGGTCGCCAAGATCAATCACGATCTGCGCGGTATCCTCGCCTCCGCTTTGCTGCTATCCGACCGGTTGAGCACAATCGACGATCCGGACGTACGGCGGGTGACCCCGACATTGTTCGCGTCAATCGAGCGCGCGGTGGCACTCTGCAGCAAGACGCTCGATTTCGTCGGCCAGGACCAGCAGGAATTCGACCGCAGCCGCTTCCCGCTGCACGCGATGGTGGCCGAGGTCGAAGACGGAATCGTCGTGCCCGACGATCGGGTCACCAGTTTTAAAAATACGGTGGCCCCGACGATCGAGGTCGAGGCCGACCGCGAACAGCTTTTCCGGGTCCTCAACAATTTGATGCGGAACGCGATGGAGGCCGGCGCCGAACGGATCGATGTCGCCGCGACGGCGAACGGCCGTTGGGTCGACATCGACATTTCCGACGACGGCCCCGGTTTGCCGCCCCGGGCGCAGGACAAGCTGTTCCGGCCTTTCGAAGGGTCGGCCCGCGCCGGCGGAACCGGCCTGGGCCTTGCGATCGCCCGCGAGCTGGTCCGGAACCACGGCGGCGATCTACATCTGGTAGAAACCGGCAGCGACGGCACCACATTCCGCATCTCGCTGCCGCAGGCCTGAATTTTTGCACCGCAGCAATTGTCCCCGGCAGAACTCTGCGCTATAACCCGTTTGTGGCCGCAAGACATGACCTTGCATGGCATGCTGCGACGCAATCAAGACATCCAGGGACCTATCGATATGACATCGACAAAGCGTCAGGGACGTATCTCCGTTCCCGAGCTTCGCGCCCGTAAGGGCGGCGAGCCGATCGTCTCGTTGACCGCCTATTCGGCCCCGGTCGCCGAGCTGCTGGACCCCCACATGGATTTTCTGCTCGTGGGCGATTCCGTCGCGATGGTGATCTACGGGATGGACAGCACCCTCGGCGTGACCGTCGACATGATGATCGCCCACGGCAAGGCCGTGGTGCGGGCCACCAAGCATAGCTGCGTCATCGTCGACCTGCCCTTCGGCAGCTACCAGGAATCACCCGAACAGGCTTTCCGGACCTCCGCGCGGGTCATGGCGGAAACCGGCTGCCAGGCGGTCAAACTGGAAGGCGGCGCCGAGATGGCCGACACGGTGCGATTCCTGACCGAACGGGGCGTTCCGGTGCTGGGCCATGTCGGACTGATGCCGCAGAGCGTGAACACCGCAGGCGGATTTCGCGCACAAGGCCGGGATGCGGACGAATCGGCCCGCATCGTCGCCGACGCCTGCGCGATCGAGGAAGCCGGCGCCTTCGGCATGGTGATCGAAGGCACGATGGAAGACGTCGCGCGGGCGGTCACCGAAAAAGTCACGGTGCCAACGATCGGAATCGGGGCGTCGCCGGAATGCGACGGCCAGATCCTCGTGACCGACGATCTGGTCGGGATGTTTTCGGCCTTCAAGCCGAAATTCGTGAAACGCTACGCCGAACTGGGCGAGGCGATGCAGAAGGCCGCCGCCGCTTATGCCGCGGACGTCCGGGCTCGGCGTTTTCCCGGACCGGAGCAGGTCTTCCGCCCCAAGGCGTCGCAGGCCGCCGAGTAACCGCGATGCCGTCCACGCCCGAGATCGTCCGGACGGTCGGCGGGCTCCGTGACCAGGTCGCCGCATGGCGCAGGGACGGAGAGCGAATCGGACTCGTGCCGACCATGGGCGCGTTGCACGACGGTCATTTGGCGCTCGTGCGCCGGTCCCTCGACGAGTGCGACCGGACGGTCGTCAGCATTTTCGTCAACCCTACCCAGTTCGCTCCGCATGAGGATTTCGACGCCTATCCGCGCGACGAGGCCCGCGATCTGGCGGCCATCGGCGCGCTCGGCACCGACATCGCCTATATGCCCGATGCCGGCGAAATGTATGCCGGCGGCTTCACCACCACGGTGTCCGTGACCGGCCCGAGCGAGGGCCTGTGCGGTGCGGTCCGGCCGCACTTCTTCCAGGGCGTCGCCACGGTCGTCTCCAAGCTGCTGCTGCAGTGCCTGCCGGACCGGGCCTATTTCGGGGAGAAGGACTACCAACAACTCCTGGTCATCAAGCGGCTGGTCCGCGACCTGGACATCCCGGCCGACATCGTCGGCGTATCGACGGTGCGGGAAGCGGACGGCCTGGCGCTGTCGTCCCGAAACGCCTACCTTTCGGACGCCGATCGAAAGACGGCGCCGACGCTCAACGCGATCATGCGGCAGGTTGCCGAAAAGATCGGCGGCGGCGGCGATGTCGCCGAGGCCGAATCCTGGGGCCGTGGCCAATTGGCCGGGAACGGCTTCGAACCCGTGGATTACCTGGAGGTGCGCGACGGTGAAACGCTGGCGCGAATCACGAACACATTGGCGCCCGGCCGTCCCGCCCGTGTCTTTGCCGCCGCCTATCTCGGCAAGACCCGGCTGATCGACAACATTCCCGTCGCCCGGGTTCTCTAAGTCTTACCGCAAACCGGCATTACTTGCGGTCGCCGCGTTGGCTGCCGATCGGTTCGCTGTAGGACGGCGCGATATCCCACGGAAAGAGAATCCACGTATCCTGACTGACTTCGGTAATGAAGGTATCGACCAAGGGCCGGCCCGCCGGCTTGGCGTAGATCGTCGCGAAATGCGCGCCCGGCAGCATATCCCGCACCACCTTGGCCGTGGTGCCGGTGTCGACCAGATCGTCGACGATCAGCCATCCGCTGCCGTCGCCGGCCGCGGCCTCCTTCAGCACCGACAGGCCCCCTTGGTCCTTATGATCGTAACTGGCGATGCACACCGTATCGATCAGCCGGACCTCCAGCTCGCGCGCCACGACGGCCGCGGGCACCAAGCCGCCCCGGGTGATCGCGACAATCCCGTCGAACGGCCCCAAGGGCAACAGGCGCCACGCCAGGACCCGGGCATGGCGATGCAACTCCTCCCAGGAAACCGGGAACTCTCTGCTGTACTGATCTTTGTCGGACATGGCCCGTCGGCAATCCAAGGGGGCCGCACCGTCTCCGGCGTTAGCGGACGTAGACGCGGACCTCGTTCGCCTGGACGGTGGCGCTCGACATGGAGTTCATGCCGACACGGCTGGTCGGCAGTCCCTGCTCGGCAAGCGTGCGCATCACGTTTTCCGCATTGCGGCGCGCCGCCGTGCTGTTGAGGACGATCTGCGCCGGCGAGCCGGTCTTCGGATGCACCGCGACCAGATCGAACGCGGCGTTCGGCTTGCGCTCGAGCGCCTTGCTGACCGCGTTATACAGCGCGAGCTGGTATTCGACGTTGGGCCGGTCGAAGCGGATGACGACCAACGGCCGCGCGTTCCGCGACAAGGGCGCACGGGCAGCCCGGCTCGCCTTGACCTCGGCTTGCGCGAAGGCGCGGTTCACGAGGCTCATGCCGTAGCGTTCGCCGTTCTTGATCGCGATCGACATGGCGGTGAGGTTGCGGCGCTCGCTGCCGAGATACCCGGTCTGACGATTGAGATCGTCGCTCAACTCGTTGAGCAGGCGATCGATGCCGACCACCGTCTGGTTCACGCCGTCTTCGAGCCCGCGCAATTGAACATGATCTTCATCGACGGCGCCGCTCAGGGTGAAGGTGGCGCGCACGCTGTCCAACAGATACCCGGCGACGCTGGCCTCGGCGCCGGCGTCGTTCGACAGGCTATTCATCTTCGAAATATTGGCTTCGATTCGCTTGAGTTGTTTCTGCGCTTCATTCCATTGCTGGACGAGCAGCGGATTGCCGGGCGTCGTCCCGACCTGCAGCTTGGAATTCATCGCCGCGACGATTCCGAGATAACGTTGCGTCGCATCGGTGTTGTCGCTGCGAATCTGCACCATGCGATTGTCGAGACGGTTCACCGCCGCGCGCAATTTGTTCAGGTCCTGCCGCATCGCATCGACCTTCTTACCGACGAACGTGCCGGTCGGTTTTCCGGTCAACTGCGGCTGCGTGGCCAAAGGCCGAGGCTGAACCGCGGGCTGTGTCGCCAAGGGCGCCACAGCCGAGCGGGCAGCGGCGGCGCCTTGTTGCACCTGCTGCTGCGTTTGTTGCGCGGCGCGTTCCGCCTGCGACGCGGGAATTTCAAGACGTTCCCGGCTTTGTGATCCTGCTGCCGGGTCATCGCCGGTCAGCGATGGCCACAGACTCGAGCCGCAGCCGGCAAGCAGAATGCCCCCTGCGACGAACACACCAAAATTGCGCGTTGATCTCATTGATCTCATTGCGAAGCAGACACCCTGCTTTTTATCTTGGGATACGTCCCAAGGCCCCCACGACCCGCCAGCCGCTTTTTCAAATCCAACATATGGATCGAATCCAAATACGGGGTACGAGCATTCCAGCGTCACCCCCGTTACGACTGGCGAAAGCTCACCGAGATACTACTTTAGCACCCGGCAGGTCACAAGCCGCATTTGGCGCCGCCCCGCATTGCATTCAGGGGTGACGCATATTTGCAAACATGCTTGTCAATTCGGGCGGCATTCTTTAGTGTCCGCGCCGCTTGCAGGCGGTAACGCTTGCACAGCGCGCCCGTAGCTCAATTGGATAGAGTGCCTGACTACGGATCAGGAGGTTGGGGGTTCGAGTCCTCCCGGGCGCGCCATTCTTATAGGAATTCTCCACTCAAACCCAATTTTTTGGCCTGATTTTTGGCCATGCCGGATCGGCATTCCTTGCCGGAGAGTTCTATTCCTAAATAAGCCGTATCCACATTCTGCAACGGCATCGGCGCCGTGCAAATTTCCTCACGCCGCGTCGCGCATCTTCTCAGGCTCCATCGGCGTGTTAAAAGGCATCGCCGTTCGGCCCTTCCTGCGTTCGACGGGGCAGACATTCATCCGCCGCCGCCTCGGCGCAGGAAAGCATGTCGGAGTTCGGGAGGGATCGAATTACAAAAATTTCTGGCGGAACCATAGAATTCTTCATAATCCGAAGCAGATAATTTGTGACACTCGGTCGCTGCGACCCATCCGACACAGTCCCGCAGCGCCACGCAGGAAACGGACTATGACCCTTCGCTTCGCAATCTGCGCCCTAGCCGCCTTCTTGGCCGCAAATATCGCGGCGGCCCAATCCGTACCGACGAAGGCCACCGCAATCTTTCTCGCCGCAAGCTCGGTCGACCTCGACAACCCGCATGATTTGAAACTTTCACCGGACGGCAAATATCTGTTCGTCTCGGATGTCGGCAACAATCGGGTCGCAATTCTCGACCCCGGAACGCTGGCACTGATCGATGAATTCGGCGCCGATCACCAATCGGGCACGCATGATGTCGACTTCGACGATGCCGGCCGTGCATACGTAGCCGACACCCATAACGGCCGTGTCACAATCTATACCCTGGCGGGCACGAAGGCGACGCTGGTTGGCGAATTGAAGGAGCGGCTGAGCGGCCCCGAGGGCGTTTTGATCCATCCAAATGGCCACGTCTACGTCGCAGGCGCGTGGTCCAACAATGTGGTCGCCTACAAGGACGGCAAGGTAGTCAAGGAATTGAAAGGGCTTTCATCGCCGCACGACCTGGAACGCACACCTGGCGGCGACATCTGGTTATCGGACGCCGGCAACGACCGCATGCTCCTGCTGTCGCCGGACCTGGAGATCAAGCACGAATGGAAGGGTGCGCCCTTTGATTTCAACGGGGTACGCTACCAAGACGTGCTGCCGGATGGCACGGTCATCGCAGCCGACAAGAATAACCATCAGATCAAGTTTATCGCCGGGGATGGCCGCGTGCTACTGGTGCTCGGCAACGGTAAAGCGGGAAAAGGTCCGAACCTTTTCACGACTCCCGAAGGCGTCGAAATACGCGGCGATACGCTTTGGATTTCCGATTCCGGCAACGGCCGAATCGTGAAATATCGCTTCACCGTGGATTAGCGGATCCGCGCAACACGCCGGAAATGCAACGCGGCCGGAGAGGGCATACCCACCGGCCGCGTCACGGGTCAAGCCACCTGGTCCTTAGGCTGCCTTGACGTCGGAAATGAATTTCTCGACGACACTGCGCAGCATATCCGACTGCTGCGACAGTTCGCCCGCCGATTCCAGCACCTGCTGCGCGGCGGATCCTGTTTCCCCCGCCGCTTGCGTGATACCGACGATGTTGCTGCTGACTTCCTGCGTCCCGGTCGCCGCCTGCTGGGTATTCTCGGCAATTTCGCGAGTGGCAGCCCCTTGCTCAGCGACCGCGGCGGAGATGGTTTCCGCAATCGAATTGATCTCGCGGATCGTCTCGCCGATACCCCTGATCGCACCGACCGCGTTGTCGGTCACCGACTGCATGCTGCCGACCTGCTCGCTGATCTCGTCGGTCGCCTTCGCGGTCCTGGGTTGCCAGATTTTTGACCTCCGACGCCACGACGGCGAAGCCCTTGCCGGCCTCGCCCGCGCGGCGCGGCCTCGATTGTCGCATTCAACGCCAACAGGTTGGTCTGCTCGGCAATCTCGCTGATCAGGCCCACGACCTCGCCGATTTTCTGTGCGGCGTCGGCCAGGGACTGCACCGTTTCGTTCGTGCGTTCGGCCTCGGCATTCGCCTTGGTCGTGATTTCCGCCGATTGGGATACTTGGCGGTTGATCTCGTTGATCGAGGCCGACATTTCTTCCGATGCGGATGCCACAGTTTGTACGTTTGCCGTCGCCTGCTCGGACGCGGCGGCGACCGCCGTCGTCTGATTGCTGGTCTGTTCCGCGGTCGCGGACATCGCCTCGGCGGTCGACCGCATCTCGGCGGACGCCCCGGCAACCGAATTCACGATCTCCGACGCCTGCGAGTCGAAAGTCTCGGTCAGCTCGACGAGATATTTCGCCCGTTCTTCGCGCCGCTCCTGCGACTGACGTTCGACTTCCTCGAGACGTTTCTGCTCGATGGCACTCTCCTTGAAAGTCTGCATCGCCTCGGCCATTGCGCCAACTTCGTCCGCGCGATTCTGCGCGGGGACTTCCACATCGAGGTTACCGGCCGAAAGGTCCTTCATCGCAACGGTCATGGCAACCACCGGCTTTGAGATCATGCTGCCCAGGCCCCAAGCCAGCCCGAGGCCCACGATGAGACCGAGGATACTGATCGCCGCGATGGAAATTTCCCCGTTGAGTATGATCTCGTCCGTCTCGGCGCGCAGCCGCGCCTCTTCCTTCTCGGCGGAATGTTGCAGCCATTCGGCATCGTCGATGATGATCTTCGAATTCGCGGCAAGGTCGGTATCGAGCAGCGTCTGCAGTTTCAACTCGTCCTTGTGCACGATCTCGTAGGTCTTTTCATAGTCGTGGAACAGTTCCACGACTTCGGCGAACAGGGTCCTTTTCCTTATCCGTGTTCAGCGTGCCTTTCAGCGCCTTCAACGTTTTGTCGAACACCACGAATTCGGCTTCGGTCTTCTCGGCGTAACTTTCGTCGCGCTGGCCGATCAGGATGTTGGTATAGAGCTGAATTAGCAGAGCGTGTTCGAGCGCGCTATTCGCCAGCTTAACGGCCGGGGCATTGCCCTCATGCTCCGCCTCCTCGATGATCATTTCCAAGTCCTTGACGATCTTCTCGCCTTCCGGGAATAGCCGATCGCGCACCAGCGTATCGTGCTCGGCCTTGAGCGCCGTCATCGTCTTGAACTGGCCCAGATACGCCGTAAAGGCGTTGCTTAGTTCTTCGACCTTGGCCCGGTGTTTCGGGTCGTGGATCACCGCAAGCCCGTGTTCGATGTTCTTGGTGATCTTCGTCGCGAGTTCGCGCACGGCGGCCACATCGGAGGCGCGACCCGTATATCCGTATTCCCGGACATGCGCGCGGAGCTTCAGGAAGTTCGTTTCGATCTTCGCCGCAACCGAGGCCTCTTCGACCGCTTCGGCAAACTTGTCCACATCCGTGCCGACCGATACGAAGCTGATATACCCGTTGGCGGCGACGAGAACGAGGACCGCGAGAACGACCGCCATGCCGCCCATGATCTTCGACCGGATCTTCAGATCGTTAAGGAAGCCAACAATCCCAGAGGTCTTGGAATTGGCTAAAACACCATTCGCAACCATTTTTTCGCCTCGAACTGCATGTGTTTGCACCTTGGACCGAATCCGCTGCAAAACATGTTTCGATCCATGTCTTCGCGAAAGACAGGATAGTTTCGGGCGTCCCCGCTGCGGATGGTACCGCCGCTAACACCCGTCATGGTTTAGCGATTTCCAATCCAAATTTGGATCTGTGCGCGTCTCGATTCCGACAGGACGGAACAGATCCTGGCCACACCATAGCGACCACCCCTTAAAGAAGTGTATATAAACGATAATTCAATTTTTTATTGAAGTTTTACAACGGTTTACCATTCACGATTACATTGTATTATTTTAAAAAACTTTCAATTTAAGCTTGCTGGGTCCCCATATTTTTAGGCTAGTTCGGTCTGAAAAAAGCCCGTTCAACGGAGACGTTCATATTTGAATTCTCGTTTAACGTGTGCGTCGCTGATCTTGACGTCCAACGCCGCCACGACGGCATCGCCCTCGCCGACGCGTATGCGGTCACGCCGATCTGACTTCATTTGCATCGGCAAGCCATGTAGGTTGGACCGATGTCCGACCCCGCCACACTTGCCATCATTTTCATCACCTTCCTGATCGCCGGCAGCGTCAAGGGCGTGATCGGCCTCGGCCTGCCGAGCGTCAGTTTGGCCCTTCTCACCGCGACGCTCGGGCTGCCGCAGGCGATGGCCCTGCTCTTGGTGCCGTCCTTCGTCACCAATCTCTGGCAGGCCATGGTCGGCGGGAACGGCATGTCTGTGTTGAAACGGCTTTGGCCCTTTCTGATCATGGCGACCGTCACCGTATGGCTCGGCGCGACCGCGCTGACCCGGGTCGACCTGGCATTGCTGTCGGCGCTCTTGGGTGTCCTGCTCGCCACCTATTCGGCATTGAGCTTGCTGAAGGTCCGGATCGTCATCGCCCCGCGGTACGAAGCGTGGGCCGGGCCGATGTTCGGTACGGTAAACGGCGTGCTGACCGGCATGACCGGCTCCTTCGTCGTGCCCGGGGTCATGTTCCTGCAGGCGATCGGCCTGCCGCGCGACATGTTCATCCAGGCGATGGGCATGCTGTTCACCGTATCGACCGTCGCCCTCGCCGTGGCCCTCGAGGGAAACAACCTGCTGTCGGCGGATTTGGGCATCCTGTCGGCGGCCGGGGTCGTCCCGGCGGTGATCGGCATGGTGGTCGGCCAGCGCGTCCGCCGGCGGCTGTCGGAAGAACGATTCCGGCAAGTTTTCTTCGTCGCCTTGTTGGTGATGGGCCTCTACATCATCGCCCGCGCCGCGTTCTAGTTTGGGCGGCGACCGCGGAAGTGGCATAGTTTCCCGACGCCGGTCCTACAGACATTGGGAAGGAAACGTCCATGAGCGACACCGCCAAGACCGCCCACAAGCCGAAATCGCATTTTCACGCGCGCGTTTCGGTAGAGATGGAGCAGCATCTGGAAAAACCGGAATGGGGTCTCCGGGAAAAACTGGCGCTGACCGCGCGCATGCTCGCGCGCGATGGCCACGGTTCGGGCCTTGCCGGGCAGATCACCGCGCGCGGCGACGAACCCGGCACCATGTGGACCGGCCGCTTCGGTCTCGGACTGGAGGAATTGTGCGCCTCCGATTTCATGCTGGTCGACGACGACCTGAACGTTCTGGACGGCGAGGGCATGCCCAATCCGGCCAACCGGTTCCATCTGTGGGTCTACAAGGCACGGCCGGACGTGAAAAGCATCGTGCATACGCATCCGCCTTACGTCTCGGCGTTGTCGATGATCGGCGTGCCGCTGATCGCCTCGCATATGGACACGTCGATGTTCTATGACGACTGCGCCTGGCTCAGCGAATGGCCGGGGCCGCCGATCGGCGATGACGAAGGCGAGTTGATCGCCACAGCGCTCGGCGACAAGCGGTCGATCCTGCTGGCGCATCACGGCCAGCTTTCCGCGGGGGGATCGGTCGAGGAAGCCGCCGTCCTCGCCTTCCATTTCGAACGGGCGGCGCAGCTCCAGCTCCTGGCGATGGCGGCGGGCGAAATCGAACCGCTCGACCCGGATTGCGGCCGCGACGCGCATGACTACCGTCTGAAGCCGGCGGTGGTCGACGCCACCTTCCTGTATCAAGCACGCCTGGTACTGCGGACAGAGGCCGACTGCCTGGACTAACGCCTCGTCGCCTTGGCAAACCGCCGCGCCAGCGGTTTCATCAAATGCGGTGACAGGTAAATCGGGAACTGGCACATCGCGAAATAAAGCCACGCCATGTCCGGCAGCACGCCGCCTGTCGCCGCGAGCATCAACCCCATATTCCGCTGGGACGCCATAAAGGCGAGCGCGAAGGCACGGTCCCGGCCGGCCCACAGGAAGGCCAGAAGCGAGACCCCCAACACCGCGAAGGTGATGACGAAAGCCAGAATGCCGATGGCCGTCGCAAACAGCGGCGCCGCCAGGAAGGTGTCCGCCACGCTTTCCATCACCGCGGCGACGAAGACGAACAACACCAGGACGTTGAGGCCGTCGATCTCGTCCTTGCGGCGAACGATCGCATCGCCGCCGGCAATCCGCCGGAGAACCGCGGCGATCGAGGCCGACCCGGCCAGGATCGCCAGCAGCTTGATCCCCAACGCAACCGGCGACAACGACAGCGTCTCGTCGAGAAACAGGTAGGCATAGAAACTCGCGGTCAATGGCGTCAGCGCCGTGCTCGCGACCAGGGTGAGCAGGATCAGCGTCGCATCGAACCCCATCAGCGCGGCGAAGGCCGGGGCCGCCATCATCGGCGACGCAACCGCCTGCAGCATGATCGCCAGATACAGGTCGGGAAAACGTCCCTCCAGATCGAACACCATGCAAACGCCCGCGAAGAGCAATGGCATTACGATCATTGTCCAGCCGGTCGCGGCCAACAGAACACCGGGACGCCGCAAGGTGCCGCGCAAGGATGCGGCATCGACCCGCAGGAAGGCGATGCAGAGCAGCGCGAAGATCGCTTCGGCGACATAAGGCTTGAGCACCGCGCCGACCGCCGGCACCGCGATCCCGATGAACACCAGCACCGCGATCGCGCCGGTGCCCTGCCGGCCGAGCCATGCCAACCCGGCCATCGGTGTATCGAGAACGGACATCGTTCCGCCGTTCAGTGCGTTGTGGAACACCCCCGAGCCGGCATCCTACCGCACCGCGGCGTCGCCGAAAGGACCGGTTCGGCGGAAATTGTTAGGCCAGCACCTTCTGCAAGGTATGGCGGCGGTTGCTCGTGAAGGGCCGGACCTGTTCGGGCCAGCGGCCCTGCTCGATCGCGTCCGCCCATGCGGTACTGGTCAACACCTCGGGGCTTTCGATCTCATAGACCGCGCTGTAGGTCGGCTCGGCGCTCGTATCGACCGTCTTTTCCTCGCCGCCGATGCTCAGCGTCAGCGGCGCCTGTTTCAGCCGCGTCACCGAGATCACGCCCGGGACCTGCAGCAGCATCGGCACATGTTCTTCGTCGTAGACCTCGTTGAAAAGATCTTCCTTGTCCGGATCCACGTCCATGCTGGCGGTGAAGATGTATCGCGCCGTGATCGGCATACCGTTTCCTTCCTGATATTAATCGCGAATCCAGCCTGGCCCCCACAGATTGAGGCTGCGTTCCTCGAGCGGCCAGACGCGCGGGGCCATTTCGCGCGGCATAATTTCCAGCTCGGCGGAAATCTCCACCTGGTTATCATGCGGGTCCTTGATCATGAAGAACAGGTTGTTGCCGGGTCCGTGCCGGCCCGGCCCCCACCACAGCTTGATATGCCGCGACGACATGTGGTCGGCCCAGTCGCGGATGTCGTTCCACGACGACGTTTCATAGGCATGATGGTCGGAGCCGACCGCCGACGCGCTGAACACCGCGAAGCTGTGATGTTCCGGATCGGAACGATAGAAGGCGACCTTGCGCGTCGCCGGATCGTCGACATCCGCGCTGCAATAGTCGGACGGCACATAGCCGAGCACGTCCTCGTAGAAGGACATCATGCGCGCGAGGTTGTCGGTCGCCACCACCACATGCTGCAGCCGTCCGGACAGCTTGACCGCCGACGGCGTGTTGACCGCCTTGTGCGACGGCAGGTCCCGGCGCACAAGGCCGAACACGTTCAGCCAGCCGTCGGGATCGCGCACCGCAACCGCGTCGTCCTCGAAGACCGCCGAGGGCGACGGCTCGGTGTTCACGCCCTGGCCCTGCACGAAGTCGCGGATATCCTGTAGCTGTCGCCTGTCCCGGACGCGGAATCCGTGATAGGGCCGCTCGCCCGGCGCACCGGGGCCGACGACCAGCCGCCGGCCGGGCCCTTGCAGCAGGACGGTGCCGTCCGGCATCGGCGACGCCTGATACCCGAAAGTATCGGCGTAGAAATCCGCCAGCATGGCCGGATCGTCGGAATTCAGCCGCAGATGGTCCAATTGGGACGGCCAAATCGGGGAGTCGGTACTCATGAAGTCGCTCGCTCTGAAATAGGCTAAGGCATTCTAGGCGTTTCAGGACAGACCGCAACGCGCTCCATGACGTTTCGCGGTTGACCGCAACGTCTGCCCCGGCGGGTCAGCCGGTCCGATTATGTTGTCCGGCGGCCCGTCGGATCGCTATAATCCGCTGTAAATAAAGACGATAGCGGGAAGGAAACGACCATGGGCGGTAACGGCCCTCGGCAGTACACCGGCGACCTGGTCAACATCGACGCCGGGCGGATCAGCCGGGACATCTTTACCGATCAGGCCATCTACGAAGACGAGCTGGAGCGGATTTTCCCGCGCTCCTGGATGTTCGTCGGCCATGAGAGCCAGATCCCGGAACCCGGCGATTTCATTCTCAGCCGCATGGCCGAGGAGTCGGTGATTTTCAACCGCGACCGGCACGGCAAGCTGCATGTCTTTTTAAACAACTGCCGCCATCGCGGCATGCGCGTCTGCCGCGCCGATACCGGCAACACGCGCAAATTCATGTGCCCCTTCCACGCCTGGGTGTTCTCCGACGAAGGCGCGCTGGTCGGCGTACCGAAGATGGAAACCGGCTACCACAACGAACTCGACAAGTCGCAATGGGGCCTGATCGAAGCGCGCGTGGCCAGCTACCACGGCTATGTATTCGCCTGCTGGGACGAGGAGACGCCGGACTTCGAAACATATCTGGGCGACCTGCGTTTCTACTTCGACGACTACTGCGAACTACCTGACGGCACCCATGGGGAATGGGAGGCGTTCGGCGGCGTCTTCAAATGGCGCGTGCCGTGCAATTGGAAATTCGGCGCTGAAAATTTCGGCGGCGACTATTACCACAACCCGAGCCACGCCTCGGTCGACGCGGTCGTGTTGTCCCCCGCCGGGGTGAAGGGCCGCCACACCTACGACGCGATCACCAAAACGCGGGAACTTTACAAGCTCAACATCTGCGTGACGCCGGAGGGGCACACCGCGCGCGGCGAGCTGTTCAAGGACGACTACGAATATCTGCCCACCTATCAGGAAATGGCGGTCGTCGAAGATTATTTCCGCGACTGCTACAAGCAGCGCCAATCGCGGCTCGGCGAGAAGGCGCGCTGGTTCGGACATGGCGGCACGATCTTTCCCAATGTCTCCTTTTCGAACGGCGTGCAAAGCATGGGGACGTGGAATCCGTGCGGTCCGCACGAGACCGAAATTTGGCGCATCTTCCTGGCGCCCAAGGAAGCGCCCGACGAGGTCAAGAACGTGCTGCGCCACTACGTCATCCGGTATCAGGGACCGTCGGGCCTCACCGAGCAGGACGACATGGAGAATTGGGGCTCGGCCCATCAAGGCGCCCGCGGCACGATCGCGCGGCGCTACGATTACCACTACGGCATGGGCATGGGCTACGAGCGCAAGGGCTGGCCGGTCGAATGGCTCGGCGGCGACGTTTACGCGACCGAGGACGTGTCGGAACAGAACCAGCGCGCTTACTACGCCCGCTGGGCCCGGGACATGGACAACCCGCCGGCCGCGGACCGCCGGCCGGAACCCGCCGAAGCGGCGGAGTAGGAAACGGCCATGGATGGAACGCCGCAAAGCACGCTGATCGACGAACTGCTGCTGCGGTATCGTGTCGAGCAGTTCTATATCCACGAGGCGGAACTGCTGGACACGCGCCAGTTCGAGGCATGGCTCGACCTCCTGGCCGAGGATATCCGCTACTGGATGCCGGTCACGCGCAACAAGGGCCATGGCGAGTGGGACGACGAATACACCCGCGAAGGCAAGGATCTGAACTGGTTCGACGAGGGCAAGTTCGAGCTGGAGCAGCGGGTCAAGCAGATCGCCACCGGCCTGCACTGGGCCGAGGAGCCAATCTCGCGGACGTGCCACATGTTCTCGAACCTGCAGGTGACCGACGACGACGGCGAGACACTGACCGCCCGCTGCCGCTTCATCGTGTATCGCAACCGGACCGAGACGGAGACGGACTTCTTCGTCGGCAAACGCCAGGATACGCTGCGCGAAACCGACGACGGCTTCGTCATCGCGGCGCGCGAAATCTATCTCGACCAAAGCGTGCTGTTGGCGAAGAACCTGACGGTTTTCTTTTAGGCGGCGTACGCAAACTGAGTGTCATTCCCGCGAACGCGGGAATCCAAGCACCTGCTGACCCCGCTCGTCGTCCCACCATCCAATGAATTCACTGGATTCCCGCTTTCGCGGGAATGACAATGATGGCGCTGTAGGCAACCATTCCAAACGCAAGAACGGAGACGCATCATGGCCGACCCCAAAACCGTCATCGTGTCCGGCGGCACCTACGGCATCGGGCGGGGCATCGTGCTCGATCTCGCCCGGCGGGGATGGAATGTCGTGGCTTTCGGGCTGGACGGCAAGCAGCCGGGCAGCGCCGCCGATAACGGCATCGACGGTACGCGCGCAGCGCTGTCCGCCGAAGGCCTCAAGGCCGACGTGATCGAAGCCGACGTCGCCGAGGCCGGCGCGGTGGCCGGCGTGGTCGATCACGCGCTGTCCCTGCACGGCCGGATCGACGGCGCGGTCAACAACGCGGCGCTGCGGCCGAGCGGCACGGTGCTCGACACCGACGAGGCCACCTTCGACCGGGTCGTCGCGGTGAACCTCAAAGGGCAGTTCCTGTTGTGCAAGGCCGTGATCCCGCACATGCGCGACGCCGGCGGCGGCGCGATCGTGAATATCGGGTCCGGCGCGGGATGGGGCAAACCGGGCATCGCCGCCTACTGCGCCAGCAAGGGCGGGGTCTTCGCGCTCAGCACCGCGCTTGCCTACGACCACTTGACGGACCGCGTCCGCGTCAATGTTGTGGTGCCGGGACCGCAAACCGCATCGGGCATGGTCGAGGCGATGGCAAGCAGCGGCACCGGCAGCGGACCGCAGCCTGTCACCGCGACCGGCCGGCAGACCCAGCCGCAAGACATCGCCAACGCGGTCGCCTTTCTATTGTCGGACGAGGCCGCGCAGATTTCCGGAACCGTCGTCGACGTCGGCGCCTTCGCGCATCAAGGCGGCGTCGGCCAACCGCGGCGCTGACCGAAAACTATTTTGCGCCGAACCCTACCGCCCTCGGAATAAATCGGTACAATTGTCACGTACCGGTAACGTCGTAATTGCATAATCCGGATGTCATAACAGGGAACAATTCAATGAAATCGAAAATGATGTCGAAGTTCGGCATGAGTATCGCGGCGACCATGACGGCCGTCATGTTGAGCGCCGGCGGAGTCCAGGCCAAAACCGATCTGCTCGTCTATACGGCGGTGGAGGCGGACGAATTGAAGAAATTCAAGAAAGCGTTCGAAACCGATTATCCCGATGTGAATATCAAGTGGGTGCGTGACTCCACGGGCATCATCACGTCGAAGCTGCTCGCGGAAAAAGACAACCCGAAGGCGGACATCGTCTGGGGCGTTGCGGCGACAAGCCTGCTGCTGCTCAGCAAGCACAATTATTTCCAGGGCTACGCGCCGAAAGGTGTCGAAAAACTCGACAAGAAATTTTACGACACCAAGAACAATCCGCCGCTCTGGGTCGGGCAGCGGGCCTGGATCGCATCGATCTGCTACAACACGGTGGAAGGCAAGAAGCACAATCTGCCCGTCCCCAACACCTGGGATGACCTGACGAAGCCCGTTTACAAAGGCCACGTCATCATGCCGAACCCGAACTCGTCGGGCACCGGCTTCCTGGATGTCTCATCCTGGATTCAGTTGAAGGGCGAGAAGAAGGCGTGGTCCTACATGGATGCGCTGCATACCAACATCGCGCGCTATACGCATTCCGGCTCGAAGCCATGCAAGCTCGCCGCCAAAGGTGAAATCCCCATCGGCGTTTCCTTCGCCTATCGCGGCGCGAAATCCAAGAACAGCGGCGCACCGCTCGAGGTCGTGGCCCCGGCGGAAGGCGTCGGCTGGGATTTGGAAGCCTTCGGCATCGTGCGCAACACGAAGAACCTGAAAGCCGCGAAGGCATTGGCCGATTGGTCCGTAACCAAAAAAGCGAACAAAATCTACAACGAGGAATATGCGGTGGTTGCCATGCCGGGCGTTGCCAAGCCGGTGAAGAATTTCCCGCCGGGCATCGAAGGCAAGATGATCAAGAACGACTTCGACTGGGCAGCCGCCAACCGGATCCGCATCCTGGACGAATGGCGCAAGCGCTACGACGGAAAGTCGGAACCGAAGAAGTAGGGCCGGCTTTCGACGGAAGAATATTCGCCCCGGTCCCCGGATGGAGCCGGGGCGTCTTCTTGGGCCGAACCTGCCGCGTTTCTGATACGGTAGCCGGGGAGGATCGGGCGCATGGATGGTTCAGACGGTGGCGCATATCTGCGCATTCAACATCTGACGAAGAAATTCGGCGATTTCGTCGCCTTGCAAGACGTCTCGCTCGATGTTCAGGAGGGCGAGTTCGTCTGCTTCCTCGGGCCGTCGGGCTGCGGCAAGACAACGCTATTGCGGGCGATCGCCGGCCTCGATATCCAAACCTCCGGCACCATCCATCAAGCCGGCGTCGACATCTCCTCGCTGCCGCCCAGCGAACGCGATTTCGGGATTGTTTTCCAATCCTATGCCTTGTTCCCGAATCTATCGGTGACCCGGAACATTTCATATGGCCTGGAGAACAAAAAGAAGTCCCGCGCGGAGATCGATGCTCGGGTTTCCGAACTGATCGACCTCGTCGGTCTTGATGAACATCGCGACAAATACCCGGCGCAGCTCTCGGGCGGACAACAACAGCGCGTTGCCCTGGCGCGGGCGCTCGCTACATCGCCGGGACTGCTGCTGTTGGACGAACCGTTGTCGGCGCTGGACGCGAAGGTTCGCGTACATTTGCGCCACGAAATCAAACAATTGCAACACAAGATCGGCGTTACCACGATCATGGTGACGCACGACCAGGAAGAAGCCTTGGCGATGGCCGACCGGATCGTCGTGATGAACCAAGGCTTCATCGAGCAGACCAGCACGCCGACGGACGTTTACGCCCAGCCAACGTCACCTTTCGTCGCGGATTTCATCGGCACCACAAATTTCATCGACGGCGTGATGATCGAGGATGGCCGCATTTCGGTCGCCGGCGTCACGATCGACGCGAACCGCGACAGCAACGCCTTCGCGGCGGGCGACAAGGTGACGATCTGCGTCCGGCCCGAAGACGTGCTGGTGACCGAGACGGCGGACGGACAGACCGGCAGTTTCGAGGTCACGGTTTCGGATGTCGAATTCCTCGGATCCTTCCATCGCTGCCACCTCGTGCCGACCGGCGGCAACGGGGAATCATTCATGGCGGATCTTTCCGCCAACCGCGCGCGCAATCTGCAGCTCAAGGAAGGGCGGACGTTGAACGTGCTGTTGCCGGCGGAATTCGTGCGCGTCTATGCCTCAGGTGAGACCGAGTGACCGCGGCATGACCGACACAATCGCCACCGCGCCCGTCGTCAAACCGAAGGTCAGCAGCGAAGACTGGATTATGCGCGCGGTCCTGGTCGGGATCGCGCTCTATTTGTTCGTCTCGATCCTGCTGCCGCTCTACGCGATCCTATCCAAGAGTTTCAAGGACGCCGACGGGGCGTTCGTCGGCCTGTCCAACTACGCAAAATTCTTTTCGACGCCGGCCCTGTTCTGGTCGATCCAGAACAGCCTGACGGTAACATTGCTCTCCTGTTTCATCGTCGTGCCGACCGCCTTCATCTACGCCTATGCGCTAACCCGCACCTGCATGCCGTTCAAGAGCGTTTTCAAGGGCGTGGCGCTGATCCCGATCCTGATGCCGTCGCTGCTGCCGGCGATCGCGCTGGTCTATCTCTTCGGGAACCAGGGGATCATCAAGTCCTGGCTGTTCGGCTACGATATCTACGGCCCAATCGGGATCGTGATGGGTGAGAGTTTCTACGTCTTTCCGCATGTCCTGACGATCCTGCTTATCTCGATGGCGAATTCGGACGCCCGGCTCTACGAAGCCTCGACCGCGCTCGGCGCGAGCAAGATCAAGACCTTCTTTACCGTCACGCTGCCGAGCGTCCGCTACGGCCTCGTATCCGCCTTCTTCGTCTGTTTCACCTTGGTGATCACGGACTTCGGCGTTCCGAAGGTTGTCGGCGGCAAGTACAACGTGCTGGCGACCGACATTTACAAACAGGTCGTCGGGCGGCAGGACTTCGAGATGGGCGCGGTGGTCAGCATGGTCCTTTTGTTGCCCGCCGTTTTGGCTTTCGCCGCAGACCGCGTTGTGCAGCGCAAACAGGTCGCCCTCCTGTCCGCCCGCGCCGTGCCGTTACAACCACGGCGCAACCCGGCGATCGACGGGTTGCTGTTCGCCTTCTGCGGATTGGTCGGATTCATTCTCATATCGATCTTGGGCGTCGCGGCCTTTGCCTCCTTCGCCAAGTTCTGGCCATATGACCTTACCCTCGTCCTGAATCACTATGATTTCGACCTCATGGACGGCGGGGGCTGGGACTCGTATTTCAATTCCATCGAACTGGCCGCCTGGACCGCCGTGGTCGGCACGGCATTGGTGTTCACCGGCGCCTATCTGGTCGAGAAGAGCAACGGGTTCCTGGCGGGCCGCGCCGGCATGCAGCTTCTCTGCATGGTGCCGATGGCCGTGCCCGGGCTCGTGCTGGGCCTCGCCTATGTCTTCTTCTTCAACGCGCCCGGCAACCCGCTCGGCTTCCTGTATCACACGATGCCGATCCTGGTGATCTGCACGGTGACGCATTTCTATACCGTCGCGCACCTCACCGCGGTGACGGCGCTGAAGCAGATGGACGCCGAGTTCGAAAGCGTCTCGGCCTCGCTCAAAGTGCCGTTCTATCGCACCTTCATCCGCATCACCGTGCCGGTCTGTCTTCCCGCAATCCTGGACATCTCGATGTATCTGTTCGTCAACGCGATGACGACGGTGTCGGCGGTCGTGTTCCTGTATTCGCCGGACACGGCGCTCGCCTCGGTCGCGATTCTGAACATGGACGACGCCGGCGATATCGCCCCGGCCGCCGCAATGGGCATGATGATCGTCGCCACGGCCGCCGCGGTCCGGCTGCTGCACGCGATTCTGACGCGCGGAATTCTGGCCCGCACCCAGGCGTGGCGGCGGCGCTAGCACGTTTCGGCCGGCGCGTTCCGGCGCGGCGGCACAAGCGCAACGGCCCGTGTCCCGCCACTCATATCTTCTTGTGAGGCCCAAACTCAGGACCTAGGCTGAGTGCCAATTAAAACTCGGTTTACGTGAGGGAACGCAGGCACATGCAACGATCCAGGCTCCCCGTAGGCGGCGCGAATGTCTTTCAACAAATTCGCCAGAAGCGAACCGACGCCTTGGCGCAAGGGTTGTCGCTGCTCGATCTGTCGATCGGCGAGCCGAAAGGCGCGGCACTGCTGAGCGCGCGGCAGGCCGCCCAGGCCGCGGTGATGAGCGAGGACGAAGCCATGCACGCCTACCAATACAACGAAAGCCCGGCGGTGCCCGATTTCTCCCGCCGTTTCGTCACCGCGCATCTGCGCCGCGATCTGTCGGAAGCCGACGTGGACTATGTCCCGATTCCGGGCATCAAGCCGATCCTCGGCCTTCTGCCGCTGGCCTGCGGTTGCGCGGAACAACCGGTCACCGTCGCCACGACGACCAAGCCCGGCTATCCCATTCCGGCGAATTGGTGCGACTACCACGTGCATGCGACGCATTACGCACTGCCGCTGAGTTCCGAGAACGGTTTCCGGTTCGGGACGGCGGACATCCGATCCGGCACCGATCTGATCATGACGAACTACCCGCATAATCCGTCCGGCCAGGTCGCCGCCGCCGACTGGCTGCGCGCGCTATGCCAATACTGCAGCGATCACGATATCCGGCTGTTCAACGATGCCGCCTATTTCGCGCTCGGCCACGATGACGACCGCGCGGCCCTCGCCGAAATCGCCGTGGACTTCCCGGACCTCTCCTGGTGCGAGGCCTATACCGCCGCGAAATTGATCGGCAACGGCACCGGCTGGCATGTGGGTGCGATGATCGGGTCGCCGGATTTCATCGCCGACGTGAAGGAGGTCAAGGGCAAGACCGATGCCGGCTTCGTCGCACCGATGGCCGCCGGCGCAATCGCCACGCTCGAGACCGACCAAGTGAATATCGACGCCATGCGCGAAACCTATCGATCCCGGCTGACGGTGCTGATGGACCTGATGAAGGCGTGCGGCATGCGGCTGGCGATCGAACCCAAGGCCGGATTTTACACGCTGTGGGAAACGCCGACCCAGGCCTTCGGCAAACCGGTGACGGATGCGGAAGCGTTCAATTTCGCCATGATCGAAACGGTCGGCGTGGTCGGCGTGCACTTCCCCGGCTATGTGCGCTACGCGGTTTGCGCCGACGTCGCTGATATGGCTGAAGATTTGCGCGCCGCTTTCGAGAAGGCCAAGGTCTCATACGGTTAGCAAGCACACTCAATTTGGTTTTCGAGGCCTTTGAGGCGATCCACGCCAGGCCGGTCCGACGCCTTATATTTACTTTCTGGTCACATATTTCCCGATAAACTCGAATTCTGCGAAATTTTCGGGACATGCGGGCACAATGTCCTATGCGCTTGTGACGTTAGAGAACATCCCAACGGACCATCCGGTTCGCCAATTCAACACGTATTGGCAAGCGAACCGGGGAGCGAACGGCTGCCTGGAGCGACGGAATTTCGATCCGCTCGCCGTGCACAAAATCATGCCATTCATCATGATCCTCCAGGCGGAAGCGACGGATGACGGCATGGATTTTCATTACCGGCTATGCGGCACCGGGTGCGTCGACCTGTTCGGTATCGACTATACGGGCAAGATGCTTGGCGATGATTTACCGCCGGAGGCGACGAAAACCCGGCGCGAAGAATTCGCCACCGTCATGGCGTCGAAGCAGCCGGTCTTTTCGACCACGCAGCTCCCGATCGAGGACCGCGATTTCATCGCCGTCTATCGCGGCGTCTTCCCGGTCTGTTCGCGGTCGGAGACCGTCGATCAGATTTTCGTCGTGTTCGGCACGCACGATCAGGCCGTATCGCGGACTACGGCGGCATGACGATCACGCCCAGCCGTAGGCGATGCCGCTCCGCGTGCAGCATGACCGCGCTGACATAGGTCGGCGCCTGGCCGCTGGCCGGCTTGCCGGAAAACTTCGTGTACAGCGCCGCCACCTTGCCCGGCATCGGATCGCCCCGCGTCGCATCCCACACCAGCAGCGATTGGCCGGACGCCGGCAGCTCGAAATTCGGATACTCCGGCGTGATCACGACGGAGTCCGGAAACTGCAGCCGCATGTTGCCGCCCAGCAGATTGAAGGCGGCGAAAATACGCCCGTTTCGGAACCCGGCCTTGCGGATTTCCTCCGACAGCGCGGCATACGGCCCGTTCAGCGGATTCGGGCGGTCGAATGACGGTCCGGCAACCGTCCGTAAAACAATCAGCGCGACAACCGCAACCGCGCAAAGCCCGGTGACCGCGAAGATCGCCCCGACCCGCCACGACGCCAGCCGCGGATAGGCCCACAGGGCCGCGACAATCGGCGCTAAATACAAAAGGGGCTGCAACCAGCGGTCCTTTATCTGGGTCACTTCGAACGCAATGATCAGGACGACGCAGATCGCCAAGGCGATTCCGAGGGACCGCATCAACACCCCGACAAACTGCGCCGCCGTCGCCGGCAATGGACGGCCCGGCGCCGACCGCACGAGCGCAATGCCGTAAACCGCGATAAGCAAGGCGAGAAAGATGCCGGTGCCCCAGGCCAATCCCCACACGCCCGAGACATAGTTCATGATTACACTGTCGGTCTGGGTCATGGTGAGTTTGTGCGCCCGCGACAGGGTGGCGTCGCGGTTCGTGATCAACCACACGGCGGGCTGCCACAACAGGGCGGCCGCCACCGCCGGCGCGATCAGAAAGCGCGGCGCCGCGACCGCCGCCCGGAACGCCGGCATCGTCAATGCCGCGAGCAGAATGGCAATGGCGACGATCGGAAAATTGAACTTCGCCAGGCATCCGACCGCGAAGCCGAATCCCAACAGCGCATAGTCGATGGCCCTTCCCTGCTGCAGGACCCGCACGAAGGCGTAGGTGAAAAGGGCGGACCCGAAGACGGCGAGGATCGAATGGGTCAAGGCGCGCTGCGATTCCCATGCGAGTTCCGGCAACAGCAGTAGCGAAGCCGACGCCAGCGCGGCGACGACCGAATCCTGCGCCATGCGCCGCACGGCGGCAAAAGTCAAAAGATAGCTGCCCGCCAACAGCAGATTCTTCAGCAGCGCCAGGGCGAGAACGCCTTCCCCGAACACCCGGAACATAATGATCGACAGCCAGGTGTAGAGCGGCGGCTGCGATCCGTATCCCCAGGCCCATTCCTGGGCAAGCAGCACCTGCTCCGCTTCGTCCTTCCCCAGGCTTGGCGAGATGAACACGCGCACGGCGACCTGCACCGCGAAATACCCGCAGATGAGGAATGGCATGGTCGCGGCGAGCCGATCGAGAGAACTGGGTCGCGTCATGGCCGCTATCCTAGGGTAACCGATGCGGGGGGTCTGGCCGTACGCCCGGCACCGCCCCAAATTCGGTGCCGCGGGCCCTTTGAATGCCAATGCGCCGCGATGCGGTCAAGCCGCGACTGGAGCGGAACCGGCCCGGAAGTCCGTCAACGGCAGGTCCCGGCGCCCGAGGGAATTAGGATATACGCGAGGCGAACCTGTCGCGTACCGCTCGGCGGCATGACGGCGGAGACATATCCGACGGCGTGGCCTTCGAGAGACGTGATGCCGAACAGGAGCCGAGCACTGCGGCGCATGATCGATTCACGATCATTCCCGCCGGCGGTCCAAACCAGGAGACACTGGCCGTCCGGGAGGGTAGGTCGCGGGATCCAGGGGGAGCCAGCCGGCGTTTCCCCCAGTTTATGGTTCCAATCTCGGAGATCGACGAGCGTGGACTCGGGAAAAAAAGGCCGGAGATTGCCTGCGATCGAATAAGTGAACCAGTCGCCGAGGATCGTGCCCCGATCGAAACCGGCAGCCCGCAGTCCGTCGGCAAGCGCCGGGTACGGCACATTGTGGCGCGCCTTGCTGCGGCGTTCCGGATCCATGAAATACTTGCCAACCGCCGCGCCGATGACAATGACGGCAAGGATCATCAGGGTGCCGGCATAGAGATTCAACGATCGCTCCGTGGCCCCCGCGGCCTGCACCCTGGCAAAGAAAAATATCGGAAACAGGATGAGGACGAACATGTAATGAATCTTTACGCGCGGCACGCTCAAGAGCCCTACGGCGAGAATCACCAGCACGATGAGCGACAGCAGGGTGAGCCCGAGCACACGCCGATATCGGGCCGACGGCGCCGGGCCGCTACCCGGTCTCCAGAAGGCGCGGGGAAATAGGACGGCAAGAATGAGGAGACACGGCAATAGGAAATGCAACACGGCAAGCGGCGCGTCGATCAGGCCGCGGGTCCAGGACGCGTATCCGGACGCGACGTAATCGAGGGCGAAACGCTCATCGAGGAGATTGGAAAACCCGGTCGGATCTCGCTCGATCCACTGCAGGAACCATAGGTAGTGCGGCGCGGCGAGGAGACCCGCGAGCGCGACGGTGAGCAGAATCCGCCGGTCGATTAGGCGCCGCCGGAGATATTCATCCGTGCAAGCGGCCGCGAAGAACACGACGGCAAACAGCGCGTAGTTGTACTTCGACAAAAGACCGAGACCGCAGGCGGTCCCAAGGAAAGCGTAGTCCCGCAACCGGCTGCCATCCTCCAACCGGAGCAGTGCGAAGAATGTTAGGGCAACGCTGAAAGCCAGGGCCGCCGTGTGGGTCAGATGGAAGATCGTCACCCAGACGATATGATACATCGCCAACGGCGAAAGCGCGGCCAGGGCCGCAAGCCGTTCATCGTCCAAAACGCGGCGCGCGCCGAGGAACAACAACCAATACGCACCGCCCAACAAACTGAACTTCACCAAAACCACCGAGGCGACAACGGGTCCCGTTGCGACCTGAACGAGCTTTACCAGCCATGTGAACAGCGGTGGATTGCGACCGTCGTATCCCCAGGCCCAACGCTGCGTATGAACGAGCGTTTCGCTGTCATCCGCTTCCGTTCCCGGGAAAACGAAGGAGCGCAACGCCCATACGATTGCGAGAAAGACGCATGACGTCACCGCGACACCGCGTCCGGAGAGAACGAAGCCGCCAATCAGCTGCGCAAACCGGTCAAGGCTCGCCGGAAACTTCAACATGCCACCCCGACATATTGCGTAGCGACGGCAGAGGCTAACCGGTCGCACCGGTCGATGTTACCCGAACCGCCCGCCCGCCAATCTTATGCGTCAGACCAATGCGGCACCCACTCCGCAGGCCGTCCGGTCCGTCATACACGCATAATCGATTGTCAGGGAACCCTAATATTCGGCGCCGCATCGACGCGCCCATGGGTCGGCTAGCGCTTTTTCCGGGATTTCTTGCGGGATTTACCGTCGGACGCCCATAGGCCCCGCCGCGACTCCCGGGCATCGGTTTCGTCCACTTGGTACCGGTCGGTCTGCGACAACACCACCTTCGCCCAGCCGGACCGGACGAGCGCCTCGTTGAGATCCGTCTCGCCGATGTAACAGGTCGCATATTTCACGGCCGGGCCGGCAGATGCCGCGGGCACAGCCGTCGAGGCGGCCGTCGGCTTTTCGTCCGGCTTGGCTGTGTCGCCCGCGGCGGGTTTGCCGGCCGGGACCTTCTCGATGTCGCAGGAAAGGTATTGACCGTCCGCCAACTTGATGAGTTCGGACCACGCCACGATCCCGCAGCGCATCTTGACGTCGCCAATCTTGCAGACGTCCTCGAGGCCGGGCGCCGCCATGCCGAACAGCCGCACCGTACGCTTGCCCACCGTGATCTGATTTCCGGTAATCACCTTTGCAGTGCCGCGAATTTCCTGCGCGATGCTCGGCACCGGAAGGGTAAGACAAATGACCATGAACCCGGCGAGGGCCGGCGACAGTGAACGACGCGTTGGACGCGGTCCGTGCGATACCACGGCAACCCCCTTTCCCGGCGTGGAATCCATTCAAGCCCACATTCGTCTGCGCGGCCGACTCCCTGCCATCCGCCGCATCCTATCGATGCCGAACCGATAATGACGACGCGAAGCGGCCAACCGTTAAAACTTGAAGGTTTCTTCCTACGGCGAATGCGTTAAGGAATGGTAGCCATCGGGCCGGTCGATTCGCGTTCGCCGCAATAGAATACCCGGCTTGAAACCGCAAATGTAGTTGTGCCGCAACCGATTCAACTCAAACGAAGGGAAAAGGCCCACTACGCCGCTCCGCACCGTTACCGTTTCAAATTCCAAATGAATGAGCTAACATCCGCCCCGACTTGATGAAATTAACTTTTGGGGGGGTCAAATGAGACACCAAATCATCGTTTTGGGCGCGGCGTTGACGCTGGGACTTGCCGGATGCGAATCGGCCGGGGACGGCGGCGACAAGATGGCCGCGAAGGGTGCGCCGCTCGACGCCGCAGGACTGGCAAAGGAGTTCAAGAAGGGCAGCAAGAGATGCACTTGGACGAAGCCCGACGGCAGTAAAGGCGAGGACTTCTATTTCAAGACCGCAGGGCCGTATTCCGGTGACGCGGACCGCAACATCGGCGACAAAACGATGCAAGGCCGGTGGAAGATCGTCGGCCAGGGCTTCTATACCAACTTCGGCAAGGGCAAGAAGGCGCTCGGCGACTGGCATCGGGTCCACAAGATCCAGAAAAACACCTACGAGCTGATCAAGAGCGACGGCACCAAAGCCATGACCATGAAGTGCTCGTAACGGGCACATTTCGCATAACCGGGTCTGTGACACGGCCGGGCCGTTGCACGGTTTCAGAACGGCATGAAGAGAGGCGGACCCCATGGTCCGCCTCTTTCGTCTCAATACCCCGCTGCCGGGTCCGCCCCGCGTCAGCCGATCAAGGTTCCGACCCGCGTCAGGCTCGCCGGCTGGGCTGCACCGTATTTTTCGCAGAATGGCGCGACCAACGCCGTGACGGCCGACCGCCCCAAGGAATCCATCAAAGCGCAGGGCGGCTTGCCAAATTTCAAGGCCGCCTCGGCACCCATATCGATCGCATCGGGCTCGGCAACCTCCTCGTCCAACTGCTGTAGAACCGGAAGGAACGCGGCCCCCAGCAAGCGGTCGCCGATCGCCTTGTCGCGGGATGCCTCCGGCGGCGACGGATCGCCGATTTCCCAAGATCCGCCCTCGGATCCGACCCGGACCACCGATTCCGCCGGCTTGTAGAAATCGCCGAGCGGCATCAGGTTTTCCTGCGCATGCAGCAGAACCTGCGACCCAACGAGATTGCTCACCACGAAGGGACCGGCCGCGGCGCCGAAGACGTCGCTCGCCACCCGATCGATCTCGAACGGGCTTCCCATCCCTTCGTCATGCAGGCGCATCGCCTCGTTCACGTAGGGGCAGAAGAAACGGTTGAGCGCAAAGCCATAGCTGTCGCGGCAGGCCACGGTCTTCTTGCCGGTCGCCTCGCAGAAGGCAAGTGCCGTCGCAATAACCGATTGGCTGGTTTTTTCGCCGCGTACCACCTCGACGATGGGATTGACCGCCGGCGGATTGAAATAATGCATGCCGAGGAATCGGCCCGGACTGTCTACTTCCTTGGCCAGCTCGGTAACCCGCAGACAGCTCGTGTTCGTCGCCAGCAACGTTTCCTTGGACAGGATCGGCATAAGGCGCTTGTACAGGTCGGCCTTCACATCAAAGCGCTCGAAGATCGCCTCGATCACCAAATCGCACGCCGCGAGGTCGGCGATATCGGTGCTGCCCTTCATGCGGGCCCGGGCCGATTTGGCATCCGGCGCCTGCATCCGCCCGCGCTGTACCTTGCGGTCGAAATACGCGGCCGCTTTGCCGAGCGCGGCATCGACCTGTTCCTTTGTCGTATCGACAAGTCGCACATCGAACGCGTTTTCCGCGACATTCATCGCGATTCCCGAGCCCATGGTCCCGGCCCCCACAATGCCGACGGTCTTTAAACTCATTCGATGATCCTGTTCTGCCTGTTTCGAAGCGCCGCATGCTAGCGGTCGCGTTCGCTCGCTTCAATGGTAGGGGACGTGACATTTTCGCTCATGCGATGAGAACGAAAGCGGAATATGATACCGTCGGTCTCCCCGGAGACGCCGACACCAGGACCGGACGTGCCGCAAGGATAACCTTTGCACATGGCCGAAAATCGGCTAACCCTCTTGCAACGAATTAGAGAGTTTCTTAAATCGTAGCACGTTACCGGCTAACCGGGCCGTTGCCCGGTGGCGTCGCACGCAATAGTTACGAGGCAGCACCATGATCGAAATCGATCATCTAACAAAGGCATTCGGAGCTATCAAGGCGGTCGACGATGTCAGTTTCAAGGTCGCCAAGGGCGAGGTTCTGGGATTCCTGGGCCCCAATGGGGCCGGCAAGTCGACGACCATGAAAATGATCACCGGCTTCCTACCGCCCAGCGGCGGGACGGCCACGGTCGCGGGCTTCGACGTTCGGCGGAACCCGATCGAGGTGAAGAAACGGGTCGGCTACCTGCCCGAGGGCGTGCCCCTGTGGCCGGACATGACGCCCCGCGCCTTTTTCGAATTCATCGCCCGGGTCCGCGGCTTCACCGGCGAAGAAGCGGTCAAACGCACCGACCTCGCGGTCAAGAAGACGCAACTCGCCGATGTGCTGGATCAGCCGATCGAAACGCTCTCCAAGGGCTTCAAGCGGCGGGTCGGTCTGGCGCAGGCGCTCTTGCACGATCCGGAAGTCCTGATTTTGGACGAACCGACCGACGGACTGGACCCGAACCAGAAACACGAGGTGCGCGAACTGATCCGCGATATGGCGGGCGAGAAGGCGATCATCATCTCGACCCATATCCTGGAGGAGGTCGAGGCCGTGTGCAGCCGGGCCATCATTATCGCGCACGGCAAGATCGTCGCCGACGACACGCCGTCCGCGCTCGCCGCCCGGTCCGACCGCCACAACGGCGTGACGCTCGCCACCAGCGCACCGGCGACGGTCCGCCCCGCCCTCGAGGCGTTGCCCGATGTCGCCGCGGTGGTCGACGCGCCGGACGGACTGCTTTTCGCCCGCGCCCGGGACGGCAAGTCCATCATCTCGCAGGTCAGTGCCGCGCTCCGCGGGATCGATGCCGAGATCGACCAGATCAGCGTCGAACGGGGGCGGCTCGACGAAGTCTTCCGGCAAATCACCAACACGCCATCCAGCCATGCATAACGTCATCACGATTTTCCGCCGCGAGATGTCGAGCTACTTTGCGACGCCCGTGGCCTATGTCTTCATCGTCATCTATCTGGTGCTCACCGGGCTGCTGACCTTCCATATCGGCAACATCCTGGACCGCAACCAGGCCGACCTCACGGCCTTTTTCACGTTTCATCCGTGGCTCTATTTGTTCCTCATTCCGGCCTTGTCGATGCGGCTCTGGGCCGAGGAACGGCGCACCGGCACGATCGAGCTATCGATGACCCTGCCGATTTCGCAGGGCCAGGCCGTGATCGGCAAGTTCCTCGCCGCCTGGTGCTTCACCGGGATCGCGCTGGCGCTGACCTTCCCGGTTTGGCTGACGATCAACTATCTCGGCGAGCCGGACAACGGCGCCATCCTGGCAGGGTATGTCGGCAGCTGGCTGCTGGCGGGTAGTTTCCTGGCCATCGGGTCGTTCATCTCCGCGTTGACCAAGAACCAGGTGATCGCCTTCGTCGTCGCCGCCGCAATTTGTTTCGTGCTTGTCGCGATGGGGTCGACCATCTTCCTCGATTTCCTGAACGAGTGGTTCGGCAGCAGCGCGGTCGAGTTCTTCCGCTCGCTCAGCGTGGTGATTCACTTCACCGAGATATCCAAGGGCGTCGTGGATCTCCGCGATATCGTCTATTTCGGCAGCCTGATCGTGCTGTTTCTGTTTCTCAACGTCGTCGCCATCGACCGCCTGAAGGCGTCGTGAGGAAGGGTTAGAAAATGTTTCGATGGATCATGGATCGTAAGGGCGGCTGGATCGCGCTCGGCGTTATCGCCGTCGTGCTTTTCTTCGCAGCCAATGCATCGGTGACCAATGTCGCCGGGATGCGGATCGACCTGACTGAAGACCGGCTCTACACACTGTCGCCCGGCACGCGAAGTATTCTCGGCAAGCTGGAGAAACCTGTTTCGCTGACGCTGTATTATTCCGACGCGCTCGGACTGACCGCGCCCGTCTACGGCAACTACGCCAGCCGCGTGAAAGACATGCTCAGTGTGTTCGAGAGCGCCGGCGCCGGCAACGTGACGCTGGAGATCAAGGAACCGAAACCGTTTTCCGAGGTCGAGGACAAGGCCGTCGAACTCGGCATGCAGGGCGTGCCGCTCGATCAAACCGGCGAGAAGGTCTATTTCGGCCTCGTCGCCGAAGCGGACGGCAAACAGCGCAGCATTCCGTTCATGCAGATCGAACGGGAGAACTTCCTCGAATACGACATTGCCAGCCTGATCTACCGCCTCGGCACCGGCGGCAAGACGGTGGTCGCGGTCTTCACCGACCGGCCGCTGTTCGGCGACCTGCAGATGCAGATGCGCGGCATTCCGACCCAACCCTATTCCGTGATCCAGCAGATGCAGGATCAATTCGACGTGCGCCAGATTTTCTCGCTCGCGGATATCTGGAAAGAGAAGCCGGATGTCCTGATGTTGGTCCACCCCGGCGACCTCGACGACGAGGACTACTACAACCTCGACCAGTACATGCTGCGCGGCGGCAAGGCGCTTATCTTCATCGATCCGTTCAACGAATCGGCCGCTGCGCGCCAACGCGGAATCCCGCAGAGCATCGCATCGGACCTGAAACGGCTGCTCGATCACTGGGGCATCAAGACGGTCGAGGATCGCGTCGCCGGGGACCGGCGCTTCGCCCCGATGGTCAACGCCGGGAACCAGCAACAGGTCATTCCCGCGCCGTTCCTGACCTGGCTGAACGTAAAGCGCGAGGGCTTGTCCGAAACCGACGCGGTGACGTCGAACATCAATCAACTGAACATCCGGAGCGCCGGAATTCTGCAAAGCAAAAACGACGCGGCGCTGCGCTTCGAGCCACTGGTCACGACAACGCAGGAAAGCCAGCGAGTAGACATCAAGTTTTTGCAGCAAGCCCGTCCGGAAATTCTCAAGATCATCGAATCCTTCAAGCCATCGGGTGAGAAGCTCGTGGTCGCCGCCCGCCTCAGCGGCAAGGCGCCGACCCTGTTCCCGGACGGCCCGCCGAAGAAGAAGGAAGCGGAGAAGTCCGACGCCAGCGGCACCGAGGCCGACAAGAAAACGGAGTCGGCGACGGAAAAACCGACGGACGATGCCGGCAAGACGGGCGCCGATTCGGCAAAGCCCGACGCGACCCCGGCGAACCCGGCCGTGAAGGCTGACCGGGCGGAGCGCGATATCGCCCAGGCGGCGCCGAACACCGAGCAACCGGCTAAGGCCGATACGCCGGCCGCCGCGGAACAGCCTGCCGGCGACAAGCCCGCCGGCGCCGGGAAAGCCGACACCAAGGACGCGGCAAAGAAGGAAGACGAAAAGAAGGAGCCGGAAACGCCCAAGGCGCCGCCCTTCATCGCCGAGGCGACCGGCCCGATGAACGTGATCCTGGTCGCGGATGCGGACATGCTGGAGGACCGGTTCTGGGTTCAGAACCGTGAATTCTTCGGCCAGCGCGTCCGCCTGCCGTTCGCGAACAATGCGGATTTCGTGGTCAATGCGATCGAGAATCTCGCCGGCGGCGACGACCTGATCAGCTTGCGCAGCCGTGGAACGGCGCAACGCCCCTTCACGAAGATTCAGGAATTGCAACTCGCCGCGGAACAGAAATTCCGCGCCGAAGAACGCGAGCTGCAGAAAAAGCTCGAGGATGCGGAAAAGAAACTGGCAGAGCTTCAGAAGAAGAAGGCCGAAGGCGCATCCGAGGCCACCGTCGATAAGGCGGTCGAGGCGACGGCCGAGAAGTTTACGCAGGAAATCCTCGCAACCCGTAAGGAATTGCGCCGCGTCCAATTGGCGCTGCGCGAGGACATCGAGTCCCTGGAAACATGGCTGCGCTTCATCAACATCGGCTTGATCCCGATCCTGGTGGGTGTCGTGGCGGTAGGGCTTGGAACGGCCCGGCATCGCCGGCGGCGGCGGGGAATGCAAGCGCCCGAAGGCTAGCGTGGCGCGGCCGAACCGGCGGCGCTAAGATGCGGTCCGACGCGTTGCCGCCAGCACGGAGACAGGATCGATGCGGATCGTAACCCTCTTGGCGAGCGCCACCGAGATCGTCTCGGCGCTCGGCTTCAAGGACTCGCTTGTCGCCCGAAGCCACGAATGCGACTTCCCGGTGGATGTCAGCAGCCTGCCCTTCTGCACCGAACCGAAAATCGACGTCAGCGGCAGTTCTTACGACATCGACCAGCGGGTGAAGGCGGTCGTCCGCGACGGCTTGTCGGTGTACCGTGTCGACAGCGACGCGCTGAAGAGCTACGAGCCCGACGTTATCGTCACCCAATCGCAATGCGAGGTCTGCGCCGTCAGCGAAAAGGACGTGCTGGAAGCGACCTGCGATTGGCTGGAGAACCGCCCGCGCATCGTCACCTTGAAGCCCGACGCGTTGACCGACATCTGGGCCGATATCGCCCGTGTCGCAGACGCACTCGACGCGCCGGACCGCGGCCAGGCGTTGATCCGGCGCCTCAAGGCGCGCATGGCATCGGTGGAGGAAGAGGCGCGCGCGCAACTGGTAAGGCCCACCGTCGCTTGCATCGAATGGATCGACCCCTTGATGGCGGGCGGTAATTGGATGCCGGAATTGGTTGTCATGGCCGGCGGGGAAAATCTCTTCGGCGAAGCCGGCAAACATTCGCCGTGGATGAATTGGGACGATCTCGAGAAAGCCGACCCGGACGTGATCGTCATCTTGCCCTGCGGATTTGACATCGCCCGCGCCCGCAAGGACATGCCCGCGCTGACCGGGCAACCGGGCTGGAACAGGTTAAGCGCAGTCCAGAACGGCCGTGTCTGCGTCGCCGATGGCAATCAGTACTTCAATCGCCCCGGGCCCCGAATCGCGGACTCGCTCGAAATTCTTGCCGAGATGCTGCATCCGGATCAATTCGATTACGGCCACAAAGGGGTCGGCTGGGAGCCGTTGTGAAACCCGGAATCGCCCGTTACTGTTCGACGCTCCAAGGCCGATCCTACAATCCCGCACACGCGCTTAGTCCCATGATCGCTTTCTTTCAACGTCTTCTCGTGATTCTCGCGCTCGCATTTTTCGCGTTTCCGGCCGCCGCCGCGGACCCCGCCAAGACGCCCGCGAAAACCCAGACGAAAGACCTCGAACGGCTCGTCGACACCCTGGAGGACCCGGCCAAGCGCGACGCCTTTATCGCCGACCTGAAGACGCTGATCTCCGCGCAAAAAGGCGCACAAGAAAAAGCGGAGCGGCCGATCGGGTCGGTCGTCCTGAAAACTCTCTCGGAGAAAGTTGAATCCGCCGGTGAGGAATTGGCCTCGGCGGCGGCGTCGCTGATCAATGTTCCAAACCTCGTGGATACCCTGCGGGAGGGAGTATCCAATCCGGAAACGCGATCACTTTGGTTGATTGTTTTTCTAAAATTGGCGGCCATCCTGGCAGCCGGGCTCGCCGGGGAATGGCTGGCGCTGCTGGCCCTGCGCCGACCGCGCGCCGCAATCGAAACACAGGCAGCGGACAGCTACTGGGTCCGGCTCTTCTTCATCGTTTTACGCACCTTGCTGAACTTGGTGGCGGTCGGCGCCTTCGCAGCCGCTGCCTACGGAATGCTGACCCTGACGGCACCCGCATTCGAAGGCCGGGTCCTGGCGCTCGCGCTCATTAATGCCAGTCTGATCGCCCGTACGGTAATCGTGGTCATGCGCACGCTGGTTTCACCACAGGTCGCATCGATGCGACTGATCCCGATGAGCGACGAAACCGCGAACTACAGTTTCGTTTGGATTCGCCGCCTCACCAATCTCACCGCTTACGGCTTTTTGCTATTGAACGCGGCCTTGGCGCTCGGCTTGGCACCAGCCTCCTACACCGTGTTACTGAAGCTGCTAGGGCTGCTGATCGGCCTTCTGCTCGTGATGCTTGTGCTGCAAAACCGCCACCACGTCGCGGCCCGAATCCGTGGTGACGATACCGGTTCCCTGCACCAATTGCGCAATCGATTCGCCGATATCTGGCATATCCTGCTGATCATCTACCTTGTCGTTACATACGGCGTGTGGGCGCTGGACGTGCCCGGCGGTTTCGAATTCGTGCTGCGCGCCTCTGTCCTGACGATCGTTATCATCGCCGTCGTGCGGGCCGCAGTCGAATTCGGCCATCGCGGTGTGAAGCGTGCGTTTGCCCTCAGCGATGATCTGAAAACCCGGTTCCCCGGCCTTGAAGCCCGGGCAAACCGCTATCTGCCGATGGTGATCACGGTCTTGAAGGTGATGCTATACGCCATAGCGGCGGTCGCACTTCTCGAGGTCTGGGGCCTCGATATCTTCAAGTGGCTGAACGGTCCGGTCGGCCGGGCCGCGCTGGAACGCTCGGCCACAATCCTCCTGATCATCGCGGTGGCGTTGGTCGTTTGGGAGGTAATCAGCGCGGCGATCGAGCGATATCTCGACGGCACCGACGGCAACGGCAACGTCGTCACGCGCAGCCAGCGCGTCCAAACACTGTTGCCGCTGGTGCGGAATGTCGTATTCGTCGTGCTTGCCATCATGGTGATACTCACGATCCTGTCCGAGCTGGGCATCAATATCGGCCCGCTCATCGCCGGCGCCGGCATTGTCGGTCTGGCGGTCGGGTTCGGCGCTCAGACAATGGTGAAGGACTTTATCACCGGCTTTTTCATCCTGATCGAAGACACCGTCGCCGTCGGCGATATAGTTCAATTGGGCAGTCACTCGGGCAAGGTCGAAGCCATGTCGATCCGATCGATCCAATTGCGTGACGTATCCGGTCAGGTCCATCGCATTCCCTTCAGCGAAGTCACGACCACGATCAACAAAAGCAAAGAATTCTCGTTCGCGACCTTCGACGTCGGCGTCGGTTACAGTGAAAATATCGACCGTGTCATCGAGGTAATCCGCGACGTCGGGACCGAAATGGCAGAGAGCGACGAGTACGCGGCGGTTATCGACGGCCCCATCGACATCATGGGCGTACAGGCCCTTGCGGACTCGGCGGTCGTGATCCGCGCCCGCATCCGTGTCCAACCCGGCAAGCAGTTCGGTCTGCAGCGCGCATTCAACCGTTTGATCAAGAATCGGTTCGACGAGGAAGGCATCGAGATTCCGTTCCCGCACCGCACGCTGTATTTCGGCGAAGACAGCAGCGGCAATGCCCCTGATGCCCGGGTGCGGCTGGTCGACCAGCGGACGAAGAAACCCGATGACGCCGAAAGCAGGTCCACCAAACGCCCGGAAGGCGAAGCGCGCGGCGCCGGCGACACCGCCGGCGATGCCCCATCGGACGGCGGATAGCCGGACCGCGCGACGTGTTCTCAGCGATTGCGGAGGTGGAAAACCGCCTGCGCCGCCATCAGGTTGGCAAAGCTTCCCGTGGCGGAGAACCGCACCGGATTACCGCTTGAATCCAAGGCGATAGCGCGTTCCACCGCAATACCGAGATCGTCGCACAGGGCGAGGAAGTCACGGATTGTACAGAGATGGATGTTGGGCGTCTCGTACCAGTGATCGGGCAGGGCGTCGGTCCGCGGCATGCGGCCCCCGGTTAACAATCCGAGGCGCACTTTCCAGAAGCCGAAATTCGGCAGCGACAGGATGGTGTTGCGGCCGATCCGCACCAGGTTCTCCAGTACGATCCGCGGCCGGTGCGTCGCCTGCAGGGTCTGGCTGAGCACGACATAGTCGAACGCGCCGTCGGGATAGTCATCAAGGTCGGTATCGGCGTCGCCCTGGATCACCGACAGGCCCTGGCTGACGCACTCGTTCACGCCGGCCATGCTGAGTTCGATGCCGCGCCCGTCCACCTGCTTGAACTCGGCGAGATAGTTGAGCAACGTCCCGTCGCCGCAACCGACATCGAGCAATCGGCTCGACGGTTCGATCATGTCGGCGATCAATTGCAGATCGACGCGCATCGCGCGCGAGTTCCGGGTCATCGATCCGTCCATGTCACGCGCGCCCGAACCCGCGGTGTTCGGCGCAGCCGTTGATGAATCCGGTCAACACCTTGCGAAGCTCGGGCACGTCCAGCAGGAATGCGTCATGCCCCTGATCGCTCTCGATCTCCACGAAGCTGACATTGGCGGCGACCGCGTTCAGCGCATGCACCACCGCGCGGTTCTCCGACGTCGGGAACAGCCAGTCGCTGGTGAAGGAGATGATACAGAACCGGGTGTCCGTCCCCTCGAACGCCGTCGGCAGCGATCCGCCATGCTCCGCCGCCAGGTCGAAATAATCCATCGCCCGGGTGATATAGAGATAGGAATTGGCGTCGAACCGGTCGACGAAGGTCGAACCTTGGTGGCGCAGATAGCTCTCGACCTGGAAATCCGCGTCGAACCCGAAACTCGGCATCTCCCGGTCCTGCAGATTGCGACCGAACTTACGATGCAAGGCCGCCTCGGACAGATAGGTGATATGCGCTGTCATGCGCGCCACGCTTAGGCCCCGGTTCGGTGCCGCGCCATGGCTGGCATAATCACCGCCGTGCCAGTCCGGGTCCGCCATGATCGCCTGCCGCCCGACCTCATGGAACGCGATATTCTGCGCCGTGTGGCGCGCCGCGCCGGCGATGGGAATGGCCGAAAACACCCGGTCCTTGTAGCGGGACGCCCATTCCAGCACCTGCATCGCGCCCATCGACCCGCCGATCACGCAAAAGAGCTGATCGATGCCCAGATGATCGATCAGCATCACCTGTGCCCGCACCATGTCGGCGATGGTGATCACGGGAAAATCCAGCGCATAGGGCTTGCCGGTCTCGGGGTTGGTCTCGGTCGGCCCGAGCGTACCGAGACAGCCGCCTAGCACATTCGAGGAGATTACGAAAAATCTGTTTGTATCCAGTGGCTTGCCGGGTCCGACAATATCTTCCCACCACCCGGGCTTGCCGGTGATGGGGTGCGTGTCGGCGACATATTGATCGCCCGTCAGCGCATGGCAGACCAGCACCGCGTTGCTGCGGTCGGCGTTCAGCGTCCCATAAGTGCAATAGGCCATGGGCACCGGACCGAGCTCAACGCCGCAGTCAAGGGTCAGCTTTGCGTCCACGCCGAGCTGCACGCGTTGACCGGGCAATTTTGCGTCCGGTTGCCTCGGATCGGTCAGCGGCGGCGTTTCGGCCGATTTTACGCGTTCAGAAATCGGACCACCCTCACAGGTCGGTTTGGGCGCGATACTTTTGGTCCGATGCCTGCCAGTGTCAATGTTTTCTTTGATTTATGGTACATCTCGCACTACTAGTTAGCGGCTTTTCAGACAGGTGGGAACGATGAACGAAAGCGGAACCTCGCTGCGGGATCTTCGAAACGAAATCGACGAAATCGACTCGGAACTGCATGGCCTGATCATGCGCCGGGCCGACCTCGTCGAACGGATTCGCATGGTCAAGGCGCGGGACTCCGTCACCACGGTGCGGCCGGGCCGCGAAGCGGACATCATGCGGGCGCTGGCGGCGCGCCACGACAGCAACTTCCCCTTTCCGGCGATCGCCCGCATCTGGCGCGAGATCATCGCCAATATAACCCGCATGGAGATGCCGGAATACGCCGTCGCGGTCTATCCCGGCGCCGAAACGCCCGGCTGCTGGGACTTGGCGCGCGACCAATTCGGCAGTGCGACTCCGATGAGCGCCTTCGGCAGCGCCCGCGAGGTCCTGGGCGAGGTATCGGCCAAGAAGGCCGCCGTCGGCGTCCTGCCGTGCCCGCGCGAGGGCGACGACGACCCTTGGTGGATCAACTTGGCAGTCCAGGATGGATTGCGCGTCTCCTACCGCCTGCCGTTCAGTCCGCGTGTCACGGCGCCGGGCGGCGAAAGCAGGCTGGAAGCCTTCGCCGTCGGCCGGATCGTTTTGGAAGAAAGCGCGAACGACCGCAGCTTGATCGTGATCGAAACCGGCGAGGCATTGAGCCGGGCCGGCCTGTCGACCCTGTTGGGGAAAATCCAGATTTCCGGACAGCCCATCGCATCGCATAACGGCGGCGGTTGGTACTATCTGATCGAAGCGGACGGTTTCCTCACCGACGCCGACCCGCAGCTAGAGGAACTAGGGAGATTGGAGGCTGTCGACCGCTGCATGGTGATCGGCGCTTACGCGACCCCCCTCGACAAATCCGAGATTCCGGGCTTTGCAACATGACCACGCCTACACCCCGCCCCGGGGTTCTTGATATCGAGCCCTATGTCGGCGGTCTGCACAGCGTGGACGGCGTCGAACGGGTGATCGTGCTGGCGTCGAACGAGACGCCGCTCGGCCCGAGCCCACAGGCTACCGCAGCCTATCAGGCGGAAGCGCGCAAGTTGCACCGCTATCCGGACGGGCATGCCTCCGATCTGCGCGCCGCCATCGGGCAACGCTTCGGCTGCGACGCCACCCGCATCGTCTGTGGCGCCGGCTCGGACGAAATGCTGCAAATCCTGATGCGCGCCTATGCCGGCCCCGGCGACGAAGTGCTGTACAGCCGACACGGCTTTTCGATCTACCCGATCTTCGCCCGCGGTGTCGGCGCAACACCGGTCGCGGCGCCGGAAAAGGTGCTGACCGCCGATGTCGACGCCTTGCTATCCAAAGTGACCGACCGGACGCGCATGGTCTTCCTGGCCAATCCGAACAATCCGACCGGCAGCTATCTGCCCGTCGACGAATTAAAGCGTCTGCGGGACGGTCTGCGCGACGACATATTGCTGGTTATCGATGCCGCCTACGCGGAATACGTCACGCGGAACGATTACACCGCGGGCAACGACTTCGTCGACCGGCATGACAATGTCGTCATGACCCGCACCTTTTCGAAGATCTTCGGCCTGGCGGCCCTGCGGCTTGGATGGGCGTATTGCCCCGGTGAAATCGCCGACGTGCTGAACCGGCTGCGCGGCCCGTTCAATGTCAACGCCGCCGCGCAATCCGCCGGAATTGCCGCCATCGAGGACACCGCACACACGGATGCCAGCCTTCACCACAACGGCAAATGGCTGCCCTGGCTGACCACGGCGCTCGGCGGGCTCGGCCTGACCGCGCATCCGTCGGTCGGGAATTTCGTGCTGGTCCAATTCGGCGATACCGCCCGTGCGTCCGAGGCCTACGAGTTCCTGCTGCGCAAAGGAATCATCACGCGCAAGATGGGCAGTTACGACCTGCCCGACTGCCTGCGGATTTCCATCGGCCTCGAGGACGAGATGAAGGCGGTGACCGACGGTTTGGCGGAACATCTGGGGCGGTCATGAGCGAGACGCCCCTCTACGGCCGGGTTGCGGTAATCGGCCTTGGCCTCATCGGATCGTCGCTCTGCCACCGCATGAAGCGAGACGGCCTCGCCGGTCATGTCGCCGGTCACGCCCGCAGCGCGGCGACTCGCGATACGGCGATGAATATCGGCTTTCTCGACAGCGTCCACGAGACCGCTGCCGAGGCCGCCGCCGATGCGGACCTGATCGTCCTTTGCGTGCCCGTCGGCGCGAACGCGGCCGTGGCGGAAGCGATCGGACCATCGCTTAAACGCGGTGCGACGGTGACCGATGTCGGCTCGGTGAAGATGGCGGTGATCCGCGACGTCGGCCCGCACCTGCCGGACGGCGTGCATCTCGTCCCCGGCCACCCGGTCGCGGGGACCGAGCATTCGGGACCGGAATCGGGCTTCCCCGAACTGTTCGAGGACCGGTACTGCATCCTGACGCCGCCGGCCGGCACCGACCAGAAAGCCATCGACCGCGTTTCGGACCTCTGGCAGCGTGCGGGCAGCAAGGTCGAACTCCTGGATGCGCATCACCACGACCGGGTCCTCGGCATCACGTCGCATCTGCCGCATCTGATCGCCTATACAATCGTCGGGACCGCCAGCGATCTGGAGAACCAGCTTCGGCGCGAGGATACCGAGAACGGCGACCTGATCGAAACGCGGGAAGTCATCAAGTATTCCGCCGGCGGGTTTCGCGATTTCACCCGGATCGCCGCATCGGATCCAGTGATGTGGCGCGACATCTTCCTGAACAACCGCGAGGCGGTGCTCGAGCTGCTCGGCCGTTTCGTCGAGGACCTGACCGCTCTGCAGCGGTCCATCCGGTGGGGCGAAGGCGACGCGCTCGAGGATTTCTTCACCCGCACCCGTGCGGTCCGGCGCGACGTCATCGATATGAAACAGGCCGGTTCGTTCAACCCGACGGAGCGGGAGGAAGAATAGGCGGTAGCTTCAACAGCCGGACCGGCCCGAGATAGAGCCGTCCCCGCTGCGCCGTCAACGGCACCGTCACGACCCGCCGCCCATCGCCGTTCCCGCTCGGCTTCGACAGCAGATCAAGCGCCAGACGGGCCGCCGATGCTTCCCGCCGGCGCAGTTTCCCCGTCTGCTCCAGCGCCGCCAGCAGGGCGCGATAGCCCTGAACTTTCGTCGTGAACGCTCCCAAAGGGCGCAACGCCGCATCCAGCGCCAGGGTACCGTTTCCCGACACATCCAGCGCGCCCCATCCCAGCGCGATCCGGCGGATATCGATCGTGCCGCCGTCCTGCCGCCAGGCATCGATTGCGTCGCGCTGAAGCTTGCCGGGCGGTTTGCCGTTGAGTGTCCCGGAGAGCCGAAAGGTCCGCAGGTCCGTGCCGAGTGGCCCGCCGAACTTCGCCGCCAATTGCGTATCGGACGCGTTGGCCGTCAGCGCGAAGGACGGGGGTCCCGGCTGCGCCGCATCGTCCGGCCACCGCAGCTGGGCCTGGAGATGTTTTGTCGCCGACAGTTGCCCGCCGTCAGGCTCGCGCAGCCGCAGGTCCCGAATGTCGGCGACCCCTTCGGCTATGCGGCCCCGGTCGTTCAAATGGCCTATAAACCATGCCGAGCCCGTCTCCGCAGCGACCTGTACCGGCCGCCCTTGCACGACACCGACCAAGCGATGCGGCCCCGATGCTTCGACGCGATATCGCCGCCAATTCCACGGCTGAACCTCGAAATCGGCTTGCGATGATTTGACGGACCAGCCGTCCTTGGCCGACGCGATCGCCGGCGTGGCGATCGTAAGCCGGACCGCGCCGGGAAATCCCCCCACCGCCAACGCGCCATGCTCAACGACATAGCCTTGCTGATTGCGCGCGTCGCGCCAGCGCAGAAAGCCGTCTTCGACCTGACCGGCGACGACAAACCAGAACAGCGGATAACCGACCCCGAGAAGCAGGATCAGCAGCGTCGGCCCCAACAGGATGGGTCTAAGAAACATGGACATGATGCACGGCAATACTTATAAGTCGCGCGCTTCCGGGTAAAGCGCCCCGCCGCCTACCCGGCTTCCAATGGAATCGAAATCCGGTGCCCATGCCGAATGACAAAGCCGTAACGCCCGAAACCATGCACACGCTGTTGCCGGCCGCGGGCGATTTCTGGGTCTTCGGGTACGGCTCGTTGATGTGGGACCCGGGATTCGACCACACCGCCGCCAAGCCCGCGTTGTTGCACGGCTATCACCGGTCCTTCTGCATGTATTCGAAACGGCACCGGGGCACGCCGGTCCGGCCCGGCCTCGTGCTCGCGCTGGACCGGGGCGGGTGTTGCCGTGGCATGGCGTTCCGCGTCGACCGCCGCATCACCGATTCGGTGCTCGACTATCTATGGGACCGGGAAATGATACGCTACGCCTATCTGCCGCGTGCCGTGCATGTCAATGTCGACGGGGAACGCGTTCCCGGCATCACATTCGTCGCGGACCGGCGGGACGACAGCTATGCCGGGCGGCTTGCGCCGTCGGAAGCCGCGGCGGTAATCAGCGCGGCCCATGGCGGCAGGGGCTCGAACCGGGACTATCTTGTCAGTACTATCGAACATCTGCGGGCTTTTGGGATCACGGCAGGCCCGATTCACGAGTTGCTGCCGCTGGTCGACGCGGTGGAATAGAGCGATACCGTGATAGCCTTGTTGCACAGAGAAGGGTACGGAATGAACGCCGCGGGCGGTTCGAGGGGGCACCGGACAGCAATCGGATCGATCATCCCGCTGTTCATGCTCGCACTGCTGCTCGCGCTGCCGATCTCCGATACGGTAGCGCAGGACACCCAGCCCACGCGGCCCTTCGCCCGCATCCTCGTCGACTGGAACCGCAACCTCGAGCGCGTCGAGCAGTATCTCAAGCAACCGTCCTATTCCGAAGAAAAGACCAAGCAGCTTCGCGCGCTGCTCGTGCGGTTACGGCAGGAGGCCACGGCGGTCGAGAGGCGGGCCCAGGAAAACCTCACCGCCGCGGAACAACTGTTGGCGACACTGGGCGCGGAGCCCAGCGACACCGAGCCTACGGAACCCGAATCGGTAAAATTGAAACGGGCGCAATACAACCGGGACATCGCCGACTACAAAGCCCGGGTGCAACAGGCGCAGCTTGCCCGGGCGCGGGCGGACCAGCTCGACGACCGGCTGTCGAAGGCGACGACCACGCTCTTGGTGGACGATCTGCTGACACGCATGCCCTTGCCGTATATGCCCGCCACCGTCGAAGCCGCAATCGACGACTACTGGCGGCTTGCCGCCGAGCTGGTGAACGCCCCGAAGGTTTGGTGGCGATCGTTGCCGCCGGAAAACCGGGAAATCGGCCACCTCCTGATCGGTCTTGCGTTGATCGCAGTCGCCTTGGGCGCGGGCATCCTGCTTCGGAATTGGATCCTGCGCCGGTTCGGCCGAGATCCGGCCAATGACGACCCAAGCTATTCGCGCCGCTTTCTCACCGCTTTTGCCGAGTGCATCGCCCGCGGCATCGTCCCCGCACTGTTTTTCGCCGCCGTCCTGCTCCGCATCCAAAGCGACGATGCGCGGATAACCGGATACCTGCTCGATACAGTGTCCGCCTTCTGCGGCGCCATGATCTTCCTGTTTCTGGCGGTCGCCCTCGTACAAGCGGTGCTGGCCCCGGACATGCCGGCCTGGCAGCTCACATCGTTGAAGCGGCGGAATGCGGTCATCATCGGACGCCGCGTCATCCTGATCGTCGGCATCATCGCGGCCGATTTCTTCATCCGCGAGAGCGCCCGGCCGCTCGGCCTGTCCCAGGCATTCTGGTCGGTTCAGGGCGCGCTGTTCGGCTCGATAGAGAATCTCCTTATTCTGCTGTTGTTGCTGCGCAGCTTGTGGGAACCGGTCCAAGAAGATGCCGCGTCCGGCGACACGGCCGCGTCCGGCGACACCGGAGAGGCGGCGCCAAAGATCAGCCGATTCTGGGCCGGCTTGCGCGTTGTCATCGGTGTGATCGCGTTTGTCGGGATCGTCGCCTTTCTGGCCGGATATCCACGCCTTGGCGACCATGTCAACGAAGCCCTGATCACCAGTGCCGCCATCGCCGCCATCCTCTTCCTGCTCCGCGGCCTGTTTCGCGAACTGATCGGGATGGGTCTGCGATCCGTGGTGGCCAAGCGGCACCTGGGGCTACCGCATAGCACGCGCAGCACCATAAAGTTTTGGGCACGTGCGTTATTGGACGCGGCGCTCATCATCGGCGGCGGTGTCATGATGCTGGTCGTGTGGGGCGTGCCGGCGGCCGATCTGTCGCGGCTGAGCGGCAGGGCACTAACCGGTTTCGAGGTCGGCAGCGTCACGATTTCCATCACCGATATCGTCACGTCGCTCGTGGTCTTCGCGCTCGTCCTGGGCATCACCCGGGTGCTGCAGCGGGCCCTGGCCGACAGGATCTTGCCGGAAACCCATTTAGCGGTCGGAGTACAACACTCGCTCGCCGCCGGATTCGGCTATGTCGGCATCATCCTGGCGATCACGCTGACTCTGTCGACGCTGGGAATCGATCTGTCGAACATCGCCTTGATCGCGGGCGCTTTGTCCGTCGGCATCGGTTTCGGCCTGCAGAATGTGGTGAACAATTTCGTCTCGGGACTGATCCTGCTGATCGAGCGGCCGATCCAGGTCGGCGATTGGGTCGTCGTCGGATCGAACGAGGGCCGCGTCAAACGCATCAGCGTCCGGGCGACGGAGATCGAAACCTTCCAACGCGCCTCGGTCATCGTGCCGAATGCGGAACTGCTGTCGAACTCGGTCACCAACTGGACCCACAAAAACAGTATGGGCCGGGTCGACATTGCGGTCGGTGTCGCCTACGGCTCGGACACGGAGAAGGTCCGAGACATTCTGCTGGATTGCGCGAAAGAGTGTGACGACGTGCTTGGATTTCCCGAGCCCTTCGTCCTGTTCATGGACTTCGGCAACAGCAGCCTGGATTTCGAATTGCGCTGCTTCGTCGAGGAGGTCATCCGACGACGGCGGATCGCAACGGAGATCCGCTTCATGATCGACCGCCGGTTCCGCGAGGAAGGCGTGGAGATTCCATTTCCACAGCATGTCGTGCATATGGCGCCGCCCGCGAATACCGACCGGCGGCGCGAAACCGACCGAGAACTCGGCCCGAAACCCGACCCGGAATCGACCTAAAAGTCTACGCGCATTTGGAATATCCGCAGGATAGGCAGGCGTCACAGCCTTCCTGACGGATCAAGCTCGCGGCCCCGCATTTCGGACATTGGCGGTGCGCGGTATCGCCCACGGCCTTCTGCAATCCGAGCGGACCGTCGCCATCCTCTGACCCTACCGGCATATTGATGAAGCCGATGTCGATCATATGCCGTTCGATCACCCCGCCGATCGCGGCCAGAAGCGACGGTACATATTTGCCTTCCATCCATTGACCGCCGCGCGGATCGAACACCGCCTTCAGCTCCTCGACCACGAATGAAACGTCGCCGCCGCGGCGGAATACTGCGCTGATCATCCGCGTCAGCGCCACCGTCCAGGCGTAGTGCTCCATGTTCTTGGAATTGATGAAGACCTCGAATGGACGCCGACGGTCACCGTCGGCGATGTCGTTGACAGTGATATAGATGGCATGGTCGCTGTCGGGCCACACCAGCTTATAGGTGCTGCCCCCCAGTGATTCCGGGCGTTCCAACGGTTGCGCCATGTAGACGACGCCGTCGTCGCCCTCATCCTTCGCCGCCTGGACCACACCGGTATCGACGGACAGGACCGACCCGGTCACGGCGTTGGGCCGATAGGTCGTGCAGCCCTTGCATCCGAGCGCGTAGGCCCGCTGATACACGTCCTTGAAGGCGTCGAAGGAAATCGCCGCGGGCAGATTGATCGTCTTCGAGATCGAGCTGTCCACATAGTCCTGCACCGCCGCCTGCATGGCGAGATGGTCCTCCGGCGCGAGCGTCTGTGCGTCGACGAAGGTTTCGGGCAATGCCGCGTCCGCGCCATGAATTTCGCGATACCGCGCCCACGCATAGTCGGCCACGCCGCGTTGCTCGCGCCGGCCATCGGGGAGCAGGACGCTGCGGCTGTATTCGTAGCGAAACACCGGCTCGATCCCCGACGATACATTACCGGCCAGCAGCGAGATCGTGCCGGTCGGCGCGATCGAGGTGACCAGCGCGTTACGGATACCGTGTTCGGCGATTCCGGTCCGCAGCGCCGGCTCGAGGGCGGCAATCGATTCGCCGGCGAGATACGCATCCCGGTCGAATAACGGGAAGGCGCCCTTCTCCGCGGCCAGGTCTATCGACGCGCGGTACGCCGCCCGCTGGATTGCCGCCATCCAACGGCGCGTCGCCGCCACCGCCTCAGCGCTGCCATAGCGCAGGCCGCACATGATCAACGCATCGGCCAGCCCCGTGACCCCGAGGCCGATACGGCGCTTGGCGATGGCTTCCTGACGCTGTGCCTCCAGCGGGAAGGAGGAGACCTCGACCACATTGTCGAGCATGCGCACCGCTGTCGGCACCAGCCGTTCGACGGCCCCGAGATCGAATCGCGCCTCGGCGGAAAACGGGTTGCGCACGAAGCGCGTGAGGTTGAGCGACCCCAGATCGCACGCGCCATAGGGCGGCAACGGCTGCTCCCCGCAGGGATTGGTCGCCTGGATCGTCTCGCAATACTGCAAGTTGTTCCGCCGGTTGATCCGGTCGATGAAGATCACGCCGGGCTCGGCGTAGTCATAGGTCGCGCGCATGATGCGATCCCAAAGATCGCGCGCGCCGACCGTCTTGTAGACTTGGCCGCCGAAAACGAGATCCCACGGCGCGCCCGCATCGACGGCTTCCATGAAGGCATCGGTCACCAGCACCGATAGGTTGAACATGCGCAGCCGGTCCGGCTGGCGTTTGGCGGAAATGAAGTCCTCGATATCCGGATGATCGCACCGCAATGTCGCCATCATCGCGCCGCGCCGCGAACCCGCGCTCATGATGGTGCGGCACATGGAATCCCAGACGTCCATGAAACTGAGGGGGCCGGATGCATCGGCGCCGACGCCGCGAACCGGGGCACCGGCCGGGCGCAACGTCGAGAAGTCATACCCGATGCCGCCGCCCTGCTGCATGGTGAGCGCGGCTTCCCGCAAATGTTCGAATATGCCGCCCATGTCGTCGGGGATAACGCCCATGACGAAGCAATTGAACAGCGTGACCGACCGGTCCGTACCCGCGCCCGCGAGAATCCGGCCGGCGGGCAGGAACCGAAACCCGTCCATCGCCGCGCGAAATTCGCGCGCCCAACGTTCCGGGTCGGCCTCGGGCGCCGCGAGCGCATGTGCGACACGGTCCCAACTATCCTCGATGGATTGCTCGGCGTGCTCCCCGCCGGGCGCCCGGAAGCGGTATTTCATGTCCCAAATTTCATGGGAAATGCCGGTCAAACGTTCCATGACCACCGTTCCTGATTGTTCCTTGAAACTTAGTCCTGTACGCGGGCAGCGTCAAGAAATGTTCGATTTTTGTTCTTGACCTTCGCCCGTCAATTCGGTGCGTTCCAACGGCCGGTCTAGGATGTCGGCTTGACCGCCGGATCCGATGCGTTTTCCAATTCGATGCCATACCGCGCTGCGGCCTCGGATTCGAGCCGTCGGGTCGCGGGTTCGATCCGCTTTTCGAGCTGCGCCGCGAATTCACGCCGGCTCAGGCCCGGCATGATCGGCGGCAGGAATTCCAACACGATGGTGCCGGGCCGTTTCACGAACCTGCGGCGCGGCCAGAACATGCCGGAATTCAAGGCTACCGGCACCACCGGCACGTTGCATTGCCCGTACAGCGCCGCCACGCCGGGCAGGTAGGGGCGCTTCGCCCCGGGCACGGTTCGCGTGCCCTGCGGGAAGATGATGATCTTGCGGCCTTGCGCCAGCCATTCCCGGGTTTCCCGGACCATCCGCTTCAGCGCACTTGCGCCGCCGGACCGGTCGATCCCGATCATGCCGATGCGCCACAGGAACCAGCCGAAGAAGGGAAACCAGAACAATTCGCGTTTCAGGACATAGGCGCAGTCTTTAAAGACCACGTTGTAGATTAAGGTGTCCCAGGCAGATTGGTGCTTGGACGCCAAGATGAATGCCCCCTCGGGCAAATGCTCCTCGCCGCGTGTCTCGCACCGAATCCCGACGGTCACCCTTACGATCCAGATACAGGTACTGACCCAGATCCAGCACATGAACCAGAACCCGCGCCGCGGCAAGAGCATGAGCGGCACGTAGACCGGACTGAGCAGCGCCGACCAACCGTAGAACAAAATGGCGAAGACAACCGATCGAACGGTATGCATCAGGCCGCAATCCTCTTCATCAAGTCGACCCCCCAATGGCGAACGACGGCAACGAGATACTTGTTGTATTCTCCCGCGATGAGCGCGGCGGTGCCGGGCCAGCGCCACCAGGCGTCGAGTTTCACATTCGTGGGGAATACCGGATGGGGCACGATCGTCTCCGTCGGCATCGCGTGGCGGAACTCGGCCAAACTTCGGGGCATATGATAACTCGCCGTGACCAGACGCATGGACCGATATCCCTGCTCGCGCATCCAATCGGCGGTTTCGCTCGCGTTCCCGGTGGTGTGATCGGCGCTGTAGCCGAGCGTGATGCAGCAATCGAGCGCCTGCGGCGACTGCCGAGAGAGTTTGAGGAGTTGCTGCACGTCCACACCCCGGTGAACACCGGAAACGAACAATTTTTTGGCGAATCCTTGCGCCAACAGCGCCAATCCCTGTTCGAGCCGCAAGGTGCCGCCGGTCAGAACGACGATCGCGTCGGTTTCCTCGGTCGATTGTTTCAAGGATTTCGGAATTTCAGCCGCGAACACGAACAATCCGCCCACCCAGGCCGCCAAACCGATGCAGAGGAAAGCGAGGACGAAACGGTGGCGCCGCCGCCGGGCGCGTTGTCGCCGGTGTGCCCTTACCATTGTCCGGCCACCTTCTTCGCAAAGATGATCCGCCGACCACTCACGGCATCCGCCGTAATGCGCGAATGACCGTGTGACGCGCCGTCACCGTCGCGATCAGGCAGGCCAGGATCGGAACGACGCCCAGCGCGATCCATTCCCAAGGCGCCAGGGTCGGTGCGGGGAGCAGCGCGGCATCCAGATCGGACAGCAACTTGCCGAACCCAAGCAATGTAAACACCGCAAGAAGCCCGCCGAACAGGCTGCCCACGAGCGACACGCGGAACGCCTGCCGCTGAAACTGTTGCGCGACGTATTGGTCCGTTGCCCCGATGAGGTGCAGCACCTCGATCACATCGCGATGGACGGCAACCCCGCTGCGCGTCGCGAATACCACCGCCGCCATCGCGGAAAACCCGATCAGGACGATCACCACGGTCGCCAACAATTCCAGCGTCCGGACCAGTGATTCGATTTGACCGCGCCAATACTCATGGCTGTCGACCACGACTCCTTTGATATCCTGGCTCAATTGTTTCGCAAGGGCGGCCAAGTCGACGGCGCCGGCTTGCTCGAGCCGAACGTCGATCACGCGGGGCAGCGGAAGATCCTGCGCGTCGAGGTTCGGGCCCAACCAGGGTTCGAGCGCCGCCATCGTCGTTTCCGCCGGCACCACATTGACGATCGCGACCCCCGGAACATTCCGCAGCATCTTCGCGGCGCTTCGGATACGGTCCTCGATGGCACCGTCTTTCTCCCCGTCGATCGGCGAAACCTGGACGGTGAAGGCGGCCGTCAATTCATCGTTCCAAGCCGCGGCCGCCGCGGCCAGCACCATCGCCCCGGCCAGAATGACCGCGCCCAGATAAACCATGATGCCGATGATCCACGGCAGCAGGCGCGACGACGATTCCCGAGAGAGCGGAAGAACGGCTTGCGAGTCGCTCATTTCTTCTCCGCGTCGCGATTCAAGACCGTCAATTCGCCGTCTTCCAAATGCATCACGGGGTGCGAGAACCGCGAAATCAGACTTTTGTTATGCGTCGCGATGACGACCGTGGTCCCCATGCGATTGAGTTCTTCGAACAGATACAGCAGCCGAACCGCGATCGTATCGTCCACGTTGCCAGTCGGTTCGTCGGCGAGCAAGAGGCTCGGATGCGCAATCACCGCGCGGGCGATCGCGATGCGTTGTTGCTGTCCACCCGACAGGGTCGGCGGCCGCGCATGGAGATGATCCTTCAGTCCAACCCAGGTCAGCAATTCGGTCACATGTTTGTTCACGACATCTTCGCGGCTGCCAGAGACGCGCAGCGGCAAGGCGACATTATCGAAGGCCGAAAGATGTTGAATGAGCCTAAAATCTTGAAAGACAACACCAATTCTTCGCCGCAACTCGGGCAGGTCGCGGCGCGGCACGCGGGTAACATCCCGGCTGAACAAGGTGATGAAGCCGCGGCTCGGCCGGTGCGCCAGATACATGAGTTTGAGCAGAGACGACTTGCCCGCACCGCTCGGCCCGGTCACAAAATGGAACGACCCAGGCGGGAGCGTAAAGGTAACATCGCTAAGCACTTCCGGGCCGGCGCCATAGCGCATGCCTACGTTTTCGAACCGAACCACGTCTTCCGCCGAAACTTATTCGTTGAAAGGTAGCCAATCGGCGGCGGACGAACCAAGCGGCTTCTCGCCGGCTGCCCCAATCCCGCCCCGGACCGGCAAGATGGCATGCGGAACCACCCGCGTAAAGCACTGCCATCCTTGCAACGCGACTCGCGACCCCTTAGACTCGCCACCAACGGAGGGGTGAACACTATTAGGTCAGATTTTCCAGCGACATGATTATCTCTTGCCCGACTTGCGGCGCGAGCTTCAACGTGAAGCCAGAGGCGCTTGGGTCCGACGGGCGAACGGTAAAATGCAGCAAATGCGCGCACCAGTGGCACGCAATGCCCGACGCAGAGCCGGACGCCGACGCGCTGGAAAGTGCGCCTGCGCCGGATGACGCCGCACCGGAGCCGACACCCGACGAACCCGCCGCCGCCGAAGCAGCCATCGAGGAACCGGTCGCCGACGCTCCCGCCAATCCCGTAACGGACGGGCCGCAAGAGGGCGAGCCAAAGCCGGACGAGTCGGCCGACGACGACGCGACCCGCGACGAAGCCGCTGCGGACGATGGAGCCGCGGATGACGGGGCAGCCGGCGAGGCGCCAGCGGCCGAAGAAGCGGCGCCCGCGGAAGCCGACACAACGGAGCCGCCGGAAATCGCGGCCGATCGCGACGATTCGGTCGAGAAGGTTCTTTCCAACACAGCGATGGATAGTATCTTCGGCTCCGACGACGAGCCGGACGCTGGCGATCACGCTGCGGAGAACACCGCGACCGCGGAACCCGACGCGATTCCAACGGCCTGGACCGCCGACGATGCCGATCAGGACGCGGCGGATGACGCGCGCGCGGACGGGTTCCCGCCCCCGCCGGGCGCGGCCGGCGAGTCCGTCCCCGACGAAGCGGTGGCCGCCGCGGAGGGCGGCAAGCGGCGCAGCGGGTTGATGCGGCTGATTTCGTTGTTAGCGCTCATTTTGCTTATTACGGCCGTCGTCAGCGTCGGCTATTTCATGCAGTCGAAGGTCGTGATGTGGTTCCCGGCAACCAGCAAGATCTACGCGATGGTCGGGTTGAAGCCGGATGTCTTGGGACAAGGCCTCCATATCGCCGACCCGAAACCGACAAAGGAAATTGACGGCAACGACGAGGTGCTGGTCGTCAGCGGCGCCATCAAGAACACCTCCGGCAACCGTCAGAAGGTGCCGCTCCTGCGCGGCGCGTTGCTGGACAAGAACGGCAAGGAACTGCACATCTGGACCTTCACGGCGCAGCAGGAATCGGTGGAGCCGGGAGAACAGGCGACCTACCAGACGCAATTCAAGAACCCGCCGGCGGCGGCCGAGAAACTCGACATCACCTTCACGCGGTCGGGCGACGCGCAGACCGCCGGACGCGACGCCGCGATGCCGGACAAGAAGTGACCGGCATCCGTCACCGGCACCGCGCCTAGAACTGTTTCAGCAATCGATCGATGTAGTCGAGTTCGGGCTGCGGACGCGTCCTTTGTCCGGCACGCCGGCGTAACTCGTCCCGGATGCGCCGGGCGTCCCGCAACCGGTCCTCGTCGGGAATTTCGACCTGCTCGGTATTCATGCCGCGCCCGTCGTTATCTTGCGTCCGGCCGAACGGATCACGCTGACGATCCCGCGCCTCGGAGGTCGGATTGCCTTCCCCCCGCTGGCCGCGCTGACCAAATTGACGCATGAGCGCTTCGGTGGCGGCGCGTGCGCCCTGCTGAAGCTGGTCGATCGCGTCGGTCTGCGGCGGCACCGCCCGCCCGGCCTGACCCTTGCCAAGCTGTTCGGTGGAACCGCGCATCGAGCGCTCGGCACGTCCGAGCGGGCGCGGCACCGAATCGGACATTTCGCCCAACTCGCGCATCAACTCGCCAAGCCGCTTGCGCAGCGCCTCTTGCGATTCGGATTCCTGCGACATCGGCGACTGCGACTGATTGGGCTGGCCCTCCGGGGGCCGCATGCCCGGCGGCAATCGGTTCGGCGGCATCCGGAACCGCCGATTGCCCTGCGGCCGCATCTGGCCGCGGCGCTGCGCCTCGCGGAAGGTCTTGTCCAACAATTTCTGCTGGTCGCGGATGATATTCTGCAGATCGTTCAGCATCTGCATCGCGCGTTGTTGTTTTTGACCCGGCCGGGCAAACCGCCGGGCCTTCAGGTTCTCCAACATGTTCCGCAATTGCGACAGCATCTGCTTCGCCGCGTCCCGCTGGCCGCTTTTCATCAACTCGCGTATCCGGTCCAGCATCTTCTTCAAGTCGTTGCGATTCAGCGTGATGTTCTGATCGTTCTGCTGAGTCAATTCGTTCGGCTGACGCGGCATGTCCTTCAGCGATTCGGCCAGCGAATTGAGATACTCGTCCATCGCGCGCTCCAACTCGCGCAGCAATTTCTCGAGTTCCTTATCGTCCGCTCCATCGCGCAAGGCGTCTTGCAAGGCCTGTTGCGCTTCCCGCAGCGCCTGCTCGCTGAGCGACAGCGTGCCGTCCTCCAGGCGCAGCGCCGTATCCCACAGCAGCTTCATCACGCCCGCGACATGCTCCGCCGTATCCTGATACCCGCGCTCCAACCGCCGCGACGCTGAGGTCAGCGCCATGAACACCACCACGTCGCCGTCATACTGCTCATGCTCCCAGGCGAGGATCTCGAGATGGGCGGCGACACGGTTCCGGTTTTTGTTCGGATAAACGGCAAGCTGACGGCGCTGTTTGATGATCGCCCGCGCCACCGGGTGGGTGAAAACGCGCTCCGGCAGCACGGCTTGCACCACCGCGCTTTTGCCGACTTGGCCGGCCGCGTCCCGGGCCATGAGCTGAATGGTGACCGGCAGGCCGGCCCAGGGATGCGGCGTCAGGTCGTGGTAGCTGGTCGACTTGATTTCCCGCGCCATGACGCCGGGCAAGGGCAGATCAAGATCGATCGGCGGCAGATTGGCCAACGCCGATTTTTCCCCTTTCGCGTCGGATCGCGTGATCGACGCTGTCACCTGTTCGACGCCGTAGTCGTCGGTCGCCTCGAAATCCAGGCGCAGCGCCTTGCGCTGGCTCTCGCTCGGCTTGCCGGAGAAGGCAACCGTCGGAACCGTGTCGTCGGTGATCGCGACCTCCCATCCCACCAGTTCCGCGCCGTCTTGCCGAACGACGACGCGGCCCGGCACCGCCAGGTCGTTTTCGATGTGGTATCCGGCTTTGTCGTCGCCCTCGAACGGCGTTGCGGCCTCGCCCATGGCGAGTTCCGGTGTCGTCCGGCCGCCGGTCAGGCGAATCACCAGCTTGCTGCCCTTCGGCACCGTAATGACCGCGCCGGGCGCCACCGATTTCGTCGTGTTCGTCTCGTCCGCCGTCTCGGTGTTTTCAGCGGCCCCTGTCGCCGCGCCGGCCAGATTGCCCGACGCCAGGAAGACCGGCGGTTTCCGGGTGTAGTCCGGCGGCGTGATCCAGGCATCCAGCTTCACCGCCACCTTGCCGTCGCCGGCCAGCACGTCCGGCGTCAGTGCCTGCAGGATACGGTCGCCGGCCTGGTTGCCGACCGCCAGGAACCCGGCGATCAGCGCAACGCCCAGCCCGATGCGGAATGCGAAGGGGTCGCGCCGGATAAGCTTCGGCCGCGGCCATCCGATGCGCAGGCGCGCGACCGCCGCCTTCATGCGTTCCTGATGCAGCCGCCATAAATCGCGCGAGGCCGAATCGGCGAACCCGGTCGCCAGGTTGTCCTCCAACGTTTCCAGCGGACGATGGTCCAGATCATTGACCTGTTCGATATGACGGAGCGATTCGTCGCGATCGGGAATCCGCAGCGCGCGCATGCCGTGCCAGAGACACCCGGCAATGCCGACGCCGAACGCCAGCAGCAGCAGGCTGTGCAGCCATCCCGGCAGCGCCTGCGGCAGGCCGATGAGCGCCAATACGACAAACAAACCGGTAAGGGCGAGCCCGGGCCAAAGCGCCGGCCACAGCCGTTCCCAAAGGAGAACGGCGCGGGAAAGTGAAATCCGCCACCGCGGCAGCACCGCCGCAAGGGTCGATTCGCGTCGTTTCCGGGGCTTTCGGCTCATTGGGCGCATCATCCCATACTCCGCCGTCTGAGGGGGTCGTCCTGCTGCCAGTCCGCGAAACTGTCCAGCGCGAGCAATTCTTCGTAGCTCTGGCGCGCGCGAATCACCGAATAATCGCTTCCGTTCACCATAATCTCCGGTACCAGGGGCCGCGAGTTATAGGTCGACGCCATAACAGCACCGTAAGCCCCCGCGGAAGCGAATGCCAGTAAATCTCCGGTGACCACGGGCGGCAGGGGGTATCCCCGTACGAAGGTGTCGCCGGTCTCGCAGACCGGTCCGACCACGTCGGCCGGTTCGAAGACATCGTTGGATGCCACATGCACCACCGGTATCAGCTCATGATGCGCATCATAGAGCGTCGGCCGGATCAAATCGTTCATCGCGGCGTCGAGCACGACGAAGCGGCGGCTGTTGCCAAGCTTCACGAACAGCACGCGCGAGACCAGCAAGCCCGCATTGCCGACCAGCATGCGGCCGGGCTCGAACGCCAGTTGACAGCCGAGATCGCCGACCGTCTCGCGCACCATCGCCGCGTATTCTTCGGGCAACGGCGGTTCCTCGTCGCGATAGGGGATGCCGAGGCCACCGCCGAGATCGAGCCGGGTAATCGTGTGCCCCTGATCGCGCAGCGTCCGCACCAGCTCCGCGACGCGGGTAAACGCCATCCGGAAGGGCTCCAAATCGGTCAACTGCGAGCCGATGTGGACCGCGACCGAAACCGGGTTGAGGCCGGGCAGGTCAGCGGCCCGCCGGTAGGTTTCGACCGCGTCCTTGATGTCGATGCCGAACTTGTCCTCCTGCCGGCCGGTCGAAATCTTGTCGTGGGTCTTCGCGTCCACATCCGGGTTGACCCGGATCGCGATGTCCATCGTCGCGTTGCGGGCGTCCGCGACTTCGGACAGCGCGTCGAGTTCGGGATGCGATTCCACGTTGATCTGATGAATTCCGCGCTCCACGGCGCCGGCGAGCTCTTCCTGCGACTTGCCGACACCAGAGAAGATGATCCCGTCCGCGGACACGCCCGCCGCCAGCGCCCGGCGCAGTTCGCCCTCGGAAACCACATCCGCGCCCGCGCCCAAATCCGCCAAAGTCTTGATCACCGCGAGGTTCGAGTTCGCCTTGACCGCGTAGAATATCTTCGCATCCAGATCGGATAAGGCTTCGGCCAGGACCTGATAATGCCGCGTCAGCGTCGCCGTCGAATAGCAATAGAAAGGCGTTCCTTCCGCCTCGGCGATCCGGGTAATCGGCACGTCTTCCGCGTGCAGGGCGCCGCGGCGATATTGAAAATGGTTCATCGCGGCGCCGGATAGGATCGCGGGTACTCGCTCTTGCCCGGCGCTTCCGGCGGCCCCTTCTTGCCGCACGCCGCCATACCGGCGGCCAGCGCCAGAACGAAAAACACCCTTAGAATCAGTCGCATCACAAGAATCGCTCCCGTGCGGCCTTCGCAGCTTCGCGCACGCGCTCCGGCGCGGTCCCGCCGAAACTCTTCCGGCTCTGCACCGCCGCCGAATTGCTCAATACCGAGTATATATCCTGGGTTATCCCGGATTCCACCTGTTGCATGTCCGCAAGCGGCAGATCGGCCAGGCCGCAGCCCTGTTTTTCCGCCAGCGCGACGATTTGACCCGTCACGTGATGGGCCCGCCGGAAGGGCATATCGAGCACGCGGACCAGCCAATCCGCCAGATCGGTCGCGGTCGGGAAGCCGTCCACCAGCGCGCGTTCCATGGCGTCCGGGTCGGCCTCCATGTCGCCGACCATCCCTGCCATCGCGGCGATGGCGAGCGACAGGCTTTCCGCGGCGTCGAAGGCCGGTTCCTTGTCCTCCTGCATGTCCTTGCCGTAGGCCAGCGGCAGGCCCTTCATCACGATCATCAGCCCGGTCATCGCGCCGACGATGCGGCCGGCCTTGGCGCGCGCCAGTTCGGCCGCATCCGGGTTGCGTTTCTGCGGCATGATCGACGAGCCGGTGGTGTACGCGTCCGACAGCCGGATGAAGCCGTATTGCGGCGTGCACCACAACACGATCTCCTCGGCCAATCGCGAGAGATGGACCGCCGAGATCGATAGCGCCGCCAGGAATTCCAGCGTGAAGTCGCGCGCCGACACGGCATCCATGGAATTTTCCATCGGGCCGTCGAAGCCCAACGCCGCCGCCGTCGCATGCCGGTCGATGTCGAAGGACGTGCCGGCCAGCGCCGCCGCCCCCAGCGGGCTTTCGTTGACCCGCGCGCGGCAATCCCGGAGCCGGCCGCGGTCGCGCCCGACCATCGCCACATAGGCCAGCAAATGATGACCGAAGGTGACGGGCTGCGCCGGCTGCAAATGCGTGAAGCCCGGCATGACGGTATCCGCGTGCGCCTCGGCCTTCTCGATCAGGGCCGCCTGCAGCGCCTGGAGCTGTTCGTCCAGCCCATCGATCGCATCGCGCACCCAGAGCCGGAAATCGGTCGCCACCTGATCGTTGCGGCTGCGCGCCGTATGCAACCGGCCGGCGGCGTCGCCGATCAATTCTGCGAGACGGGCCTCGATATTCAGGTGGATATCTTCCAGCGCCGTCTTAAATTCAAAGGTACCGGCCTCGATCTCCTTCAGGATACGGTCGAGCCCGTCCTGAATCGCGGCGCCGTCCTCGGCGCTGATCAGGCCCTGATCGGCCAGCATCTGGCAATGCGCCTTGGATCCCGCGATGTCCTGGGCGAAGAGCCGCCGGTCGAAACCGATGGAGGCGTTGATTTGTTCCATGATGGCCGACGGGCCCGACGCGTAGCGCCCGCCCCACATGCTGTTGCTGCTCATGGCGCACCATTTATCGTAGGCACGATGAAACCCGTTGAATTCATATCAAAACTTCTCTTGGCCATCATTCTGGTCGCCGTGGCGTTCTCGGGCCCCGCACTCGCAGGGCCGCCGCTGAACGGCTGGATGGAGCAATTTACTCCCAACGATACGCCCAAACCAGTGCCGCAAACGGGCTTCTTCGACGGCGCGGAAAAGCCGCAGTCGCTGGCCGGATTCAAGGGCCGCGTCATCCTGGTGAATTTCTGGGCGACGTGGTGTGCGCCCTGCGTCCGCGAACTGCCCTCGCTCGACCGGCTACAGGCCGACATGGGCGGCAAGGACTTCGCCGTCGTCGCGGTCAGTATCGACCGGGGCGGCGTGAAAACGGCCGAGCCCTTCCTCCGGGAGAAACTCGGCCTCGACAAGCTCGGCCTTTATGTCGACAAGCGCATGGAACTCGCCCGCGCCCTCGGCGTGAAAGGCATGCCGGCGAGTTTCCTGATCGACCGCAGCGGCAACATCCGCGGCTCGCTCACCGGCATCGCTGAATGGGACGACAAAGACGCGAAAGCGCTGATCCGCTATTACTTGAAAGAGGGCGGCTAGCGGGTCGGGACCGGCGTGTCCCCGCCATAGTCGTAGAAGCCGCGGCCCGCTTTGCGGCCGAGCCAACCCGCCTCGACATATTTCACCAGCAACGGGCAGGGCCGGTATTTCGAATCCGCCAGCCCGTCATACAGCACCTGCATGATCGACAGGCAGGTGTCCAAGCCAATGAAGTCGGCCAGTTCGAGCGGCCCCATCGGGTGGTTCGCGCCGAGCCGCATCGCCTTGTCGATCGCCTCGACGCCGCCGACGCCTTCGTACAGCGTATAGACCGCCTCGTTGATCATCGGCAGCAGGATACGGTTGACGATGAAGGCCGGGAAATCCTCGGCCACCGCCACGTCCTTGCCGAGGGTCTCGGCCAGCGTCTTGATCGCTTGGAAGGTTTCCTCGTCGGTCGCCAGCCCGCGGATCAGCTCGACCAGCTTCATCACCGGCACCGGCAGCATGAAATGCATGCCGATGAAGCGTTCCGGCCGGTCGGTCGACGCGGCGAGCCGGGTGATCGAGATCGACGAAGTGTTGCTGGCCAGCAGGGCGTCATCCTTGAGATGCGGGATGAGCTGCTCGAATACCTTGCGCTTGATCTCTTCGTTTTCGGTCGCCGCCTCGATGACGAAATCGCAGCCGCCGAACAACGCATAGTCGGTGCCCATCTCGATCCGGCCGAGCGCCGCCGCCTTGTCGTCCCCGCTCAACAGCGAGCGTTTGACCTGGCGGTCCATGTTCTTGTCGATGGTCGCCAGCGCGGCATCGAGCTGGTCTTGCGACAGGTCGACGAGCTTCACGTCGAACCCGGATGCGGCGCAGACATGGGCAATGCCATTGCCCATCTGCCCGGCGCCGATGACGCCGATGGTCTTAATCATAGCCCTACTCCCAACGTGCTCTTGCGGCGAGACGCCTACAGCACTTTATCGAGTTCCTCTTCCAGTTCAGGCACGATCGTGAAGAGGTCCCCCACGATACCGTAATCCGCCACCTGGAAGATGGGCGCTTCCTCATCCTTGTTTATCGCGACGATGACTTTGCTGTCCTTCATGCCGGCCAGATGCTGGATAGCACCCGAAATGCCGACCGCGATGTATAGTTCCGGCGCTACGATCTTGCCGGTTTGGCCAACTTGGTAGTCGTTCGGCACGAAGCCGGCGTCGACCGCCGCCCGCGATGCCCCGACCGCGGCGCCGATCTTGTCGGCGACCTTTTCGAGCATGGCGAAATTCTCGCCGTTCTGCATGCCGCGGCCGCCGGAAATGACCACCCGCGCCGCCGTCAGCTCGGGCCGCTCGGACTTGGAGATTTCCGAGCCGACATAGCTGGTAAGACCCGCATCGCCGGCCGCATCGACCGCCTCGACCGCGCCGGAACCGCCCTCGGCCGCCACGGCGTCGAACCCGGTGGTCCGCACGGTGATGATCTTGACCGCGTCCGAAGACTGGACGGTCGCGATCGCGTTACCCGCATAGATCGGCCGCTCGAAGGTGTCGTCGGACTCGACGGCGGTGATGTCGGAAATCTGCTGCACGTCGAGCATGGCGGCAACGCGCGGCATCAGGTTCTTGCCGAAGGTATCGGCCGGCGCCAGCACGTGCGAATAGTCGCCCGCCAGCTTGACGATCAACGGCGCCAGATTTTCGGCGATCGCGTTGGCGTATTCCGCGCTTTGCGCGACCAGCACCTTGGCGACACCGTCCACCTTGGAGGCGGCCTCGGCCACGCCGTCGCAATTCTCGCCCGCGACGAGCACATGGACATCGCCGGAGATCGCGTTTGCGGCGGCGACGGTGTTGAGCGTCGCGCCCTTCAGTTCCGAATTATCGTGTTCGGCAACGACCAGACTCGTCATGTTCCGATCACCTTCGCTTCGTTCTTCAATTTATCGACCAATTCGGCGACCGTCTCGACCTTCACGCCCGCTTCGCGCTTGGGCGGGTCGACGACCTTAAGCGTCGCCAGCCGGGGGCTGATGTCGACGCCCACTTCGTCCGGGGTCAGCGTGTCAATCGGCTTCTTCTTCGCCTTCATGATGTTCGGCAGCGAGGCGTAGCGCGGCTCGTTGAGGCGCAGATCGACCGTGACGATGGCCGGCAGCGAAATCTTGATGGTTTCCAGCCCGCCGTCGATTTCGCGCGTGACCTGCGCGCCGCCGTCGCCGAGTTCGATCTCGGAGGCGAAGGTCGCCTGGCTCCACCCCAGCAGGGCGGCCAGCATCTGACCGGTCTGGTTGGAGTCATCGTCGATCGCCTGCTTGCCCGCGATTACCAGATCGGGGCTTTCGCGTTCGACCAATGCTTTCAGAATCTTAGCGACCGCCAGCGGCTCGACCTCTTCATCGGTCTGCACCAGGATGCCGCGGTCGGCGCCCATGGCAAGGGCCGTGCGGATGGTTTCCTGGGACTGTTGCGACCCGATCGATACTGCGATCACTTCGCTTGCGGTGCCCGCTTCCTTCATGCGGACGGCTTCCTCGACGGAAATTTCGTCGAACGGGTTCATCGACATCTTAACGTTGGCGGTTTCCACGCCGGTCTGATCCGCCTTGACGCGGATTTTCACGTTGTAGTCGATAACGCGTTTGACGGGGACGAGAACCTTCATCGCGCTCACTTCTCCCCTAGGCTTTTCGGAACTGGATTGAACCTGGAATTAGATTGACATTACGTGCGGCCCCGGCACGCTGCAGTGCAACATCGCAGTGCACAAAGGCTCGCTTTCGCGCGGAAACATAGGCGCAAGCGTCCGTCAGGTCAAACCGGGTCCCGCCGTGCGCCGATGTCGGGGAAACCAACAACCCGGTTCCGCAGGGCATGGGTCCGGCTGACCTCGCCGAGCGGCGCTAAATCCCAGTTCCACTGGGTTCCCCCGTCGGGCAATTCCGCGCCGTAGAGCGCATCATGACGCTGTACCACCGCGCCGTCCTTATCGAGGGCCGCGCGCTCCATCTCGGTGATCAGGCAGACGACCGCGTCGAACCGCCGCAGGTAGGCCAGATGGGCCTCGATCACCGCGCGGCAGAAGTCTTCGAGTGGATCGCCATCCAACCGCGTCCGGCGCTGCAGTGCAGCAGCGGGGAAGATCGACAACTGCCCCAACAGATTTGCCGAAACGACGAGATCGACCTCCGGCCGGTCCAGAAACACCGTTGACTCGGGCACCGGATCGCCCTGCCAACCGGACGACACCCGGAAATCGAAGTCGGCCGCCATGCCGGTCACGTCCTCTTCCAGCAGGGTCACATTGGCGAATTCGGCGGCTTTGCGTCGGGCGGCGCGCAGATGGACCACGTCGACCAGCACCACATGCTCGAACTGCCGCGACAGATCGGCTATGGGAATGTCGAGCAAGAGCCCCGAACCCAGAATCAACGCCGAATTGCGTCGCGGGCACCGGTCGATGGCCGCGCGGATGACCGCCTGCGACTGCTCCAGATGCGGCGTCCAGGCGCCCGCCAGGCGTTTCTGCCGGGCGCCGATCGCGATCGCTTCCTTCAGATAGCCCAACTTGCGCGCATATTTCGGGCAGGGCGTGGTGAGATATTCGAGAAGTTCGAGGATCACCTTGGTGTCACCGTGGGATCACGGGCTTAGCGGTTCGCGCCCGGCACCCAGAGGACATCGTCCGCCCCGCCGTTGTTGGCGTTCCGAGCCATGACGAACAACAGGTCCGACAGCCGGTTAAAGTAGACTATCACGGCCGGGTTGACGCTCTCGGCGGCGCTCAATTCCGTTACCAGGCGTTCCGCCCGCCGCGCCACCGTGCGGGCGTTGTGCAGATGCGCCGCCACCATCGTGCCGCCCGGCAGGATGAAGCTGGTCAACGCGTCGAGCCGCTCGTTGATCGCGTCGATTTCGGTTTCCAGCCGCGCCGCCTGCTCGGCGGTGATCCGCAGCGCGCCGTCGCCTTTGCGGCCGTCTTCCGGCGTGCAGAGGTCCGCGCCCACATCGAACAAATCGTTCTGCACCCGCGACAGGATAGCGTCCGCGCGCTGCAAGGCGTCGGAGGGATTGGCCCGCGCGATTTCCGCGCGCGCGATGCCGAGCACCGCGTTCGCTTCATCGACGGTGCCATAGGCGGCCACGCGCAGGTCATGTTTCGCGACCCGGCTGCCATCGCCCAGGGATGTCTCGCCCGTGTCGCCGCCGCCGGTATAGATCCGCGTAAGCTGGACCATCAGGTCTTGCCCAGCACGACCATCAGGATGGCGAACAGCAGCAGCGCCACCGCCTGGCAGATGATCCGGGCACGCATCAGCTTGTTCGAATAGCGGCGGTTGAACTCACCGCCGCGCGCCATGCCGACCACGCCGAACAGCAACACGCCGACCGTGGCGATCATGGCGATCACGAGAAGAACTACGATGAATCCGGTCATGGCTATGGATATAGAACCTTTTGCCGCCGCTGCACAGGGGCAACCTGGGTGGATCGTCCCTCCGCATGCTTGGACAAGCTCAGCATGAGGGGGGATATTCAAATTGATGTCATCACCGTGAAAATGGGGATCCATATGCACCGAAGTTTGGATTCCGCTGGTTCACGGGAATGACGAGCGAAACCGAGCGCAATCACCCCTTACACGCATCCTAAAGCTTGCCGAAGGACGAAAGGCGCCCTTACGGGTTGCGCCGCGCCAATGCCAACCCCAAGCCGGTCCCGATCAGCAACGTGCCGGTGATGCCGTTGCGGACCCGCGTCCGGCGCGCGTCCAACACGCGCCCGCGCAACCGCCCCGCCAGCAGCGCATAGCCGCTGTCGATGACGACCGCGATCGCCACGAAAGCCACGCTCATCGCCGCGAGCTGCGGCCCGACCGGCAGGGCCGTATCCAGGAACTGCGGGAAGAAGGCGATATAGAATAGGATCGTCTTGGGGTTGGTGATGGCGACGATCAGCCCTTGCAGAAAGACGCCGCGCGCCCTTGGCGCGGGCAGTGAGTCCGGGGCCGCGGCCGACTGCAGCGCCGCCCGCCAATGCCGCGCGCCGAGATAGACGAGATAGGCGACACCGGCCCAACGCACCCACTCGAATATATCGGCGACCAATGTCAGCATGGTCGAGAGGCCGAGCGCCCCCGCGACGACCAACAGGGCGTTGCCGACGCTCGAACCCGCCACCGTGGCGAGACCGGTGCGCGCCCCGTGACCCAAACTGTTGGCGACGACCAGGGTCACGATCGGACCCGGCATGAGGATCAACGCGACGGTCGCGACGAGATAGGCCGCGAACAAATCGCCGTTTAGGAATTCCATGCCCCTGCGTCCTAGTTCCGGTTGCCCAGCAATCCCCGGACGATGACGTTCGCTTGAATCTCCGCCGTGCCTTCGAAGATATTCAGTATCCGCGCATCGCAGAGGACGCGGGAAATCGGGTATTCCTCGGCATAGCCGTTGCCGCCGTGAATCTGCACCGCGTTGTCGGCATTCGACCAGGCGGTGCGGGCGGCGAGCAGCTTGGCCATCCCCGCCTCAACGTCGCAGCGCCGATCCGAGTCCTTCTGCCGCGCGGCGAAATAGCTGAGCTGGCGCGAGATCATCGTTTCCACCGCCATCCAGGCGATCTTGCCGGAAATGCGCGGGAACTCGGCGAGCGGCTTGCGGAACTGAATGCGCTCCTTGGCGTAGGTCAGCGCCAGTTCAAGCGCGTTCTGCGCGACCCCCACCGCGCGGGCGGCGGTCTGGATACGCGCCGATTCGAAGGTCGCCATGAGCTGCTTGAACCCGTCGCCTTCGGCCTCGCCCAGCAGATTCTCCGCCGCGACCGCGAAGCCGTCGAAGCCGATCTCGTATTCCTTCATGCCGCGATAGCCGAGGACGCGGATTTCGCCGCCGGACATGCCTTCGGCCGGAAAGGGGTCGGCGTCGGTGCCGCGCGGTTTCTCGGCCAGGAACATCGACAGGCCGCGATAGCCCGGCTCGTCCGGATTGGTGCGCGCCAGCAGGGTCATCAGGTCGCTGCGCGCGCCATGGGTGATCCAGGTCTTGTTGCCGTGGATGCGGTAGACGTCGCCGTCACGCTCGGCGCGGGTCCGCAGGCTGCCCAGGTCCGATCCGGTGTTCGGTTCGGTGAACACCGCCGTCGGCAGAATTTCACCCGAGGCGATGCGCGGCAGCCATTTCTGTTTCTGCGCCTCGGTCCCGCCGAGACGGATCAGTTCGGCGGCGATTTCCGACCGGGTGCCCAGCGATCCGACGCCGATGTAACCGCGGCTCAATTCCTCGGTCACCACGCACATCGCCATCTTGCCGAGACCAAGCCCGCCGAATTCCTCGGGCACGGTCAGGCCGAATACGCCGAGTTCGGACAGTTCCTCGACCAACGGCAGCGGAATCAACTCGTCCGCGACATGCCATTCGTGGCAATGCGGCGCGATCTTCTCGTCGGCGAACCGGCTGAACTGGTCCTGCATCAGGCTCAGCGTCTCGTCGTCGAAGGCCGGGTCGGCGAAACCTTCCTCGGCGATCAGTTGGCAGAGCCGGTGCCGTGCCGCCGGCGTGTTGCCGGATTGCGCCAGCCGCCCGACCGCCTTCGTCAGGAAGGACGCAACCGCGTCGGCAGGCACATTCAGATCGACGAGCCGGAATACCTCGCCCTGGCTCATCGAAATGCCGCCGATAATCTGCCGGGAATACTCGCCGAAAGCCGCCTGCAGCATCAGCGCCTCGCGTTCGCCGAATTTGCCGGCTTCATCCGTGCGCATCGCCCAATCGAGCATCTGACGCAGCGCTTCGACATAGGTCGATAGCCACGCGTATCCATGCGCCGCGAACTGATCCGACTCCAGCAACGCGCCGTCGACCCGGCCTTCCGGCACAACGCGGCCGATCATCGCCCGCTGCGCCCGGCCCAGCAGCGAGTCGGCGGCGGCCAGCGCTTCCTGGCACGACGGGAGCAGGTTATCCAGCAACGGCGTTTCGTCCACCACGGTCGCGGGTTCTGACATTTTTTTTCTCCTTGGCCCCGGAATGCATTCACAAAAGTATGCCTTCACAAGCTTGTGTGCGCGGCCCGGATCGTTGGTTCTTGAAGAGGGTGCCCAAGCACCCGATCCTTATGAAACCTAAGCATGTCCTGTCAAAAGGAAAGTCGCATGATGCATCGCTCCACACGCCGTCTCGTAAGCCGCCGCCCCGTAAGCCGACGATGGGCTCTCGCCGGCGCCGCCGGCACGCTCTTGCTGCCGGGCACCGCGCTCCATGCCGCATGGCCGGTCGCCACGCCGCACCAGACCGAGGGCCCGTTCTACCCCACCGGCGCGGCGTTGCCGGCCGACCGCGATGCCGACCTGTTGACGCTTCGCGGCCGCCCGGGACGGCCGGACGGGGAGACGATCTACGTGAAAGGCCGGGTGCTGACGGTCGACGGCAAGCCCGTCCCCGGCGCCGACGTACAGATCTGGCAGGCCAACGCCAAGGGCGTCTACAACCATCCCCGCGACGGCAGCGACCCGTCGTTCCAAGGCTTCGGAACGGTCGTGACCGATGCCGCCGGCCGGTACCGCTTCCGCACCCTGAGGCCGGCGGGGTACGGGTCGATGTTTTTCCGGCGGCCGCCGCATATCCATTTCAAGGTGCTGATTCGAAACGAACCGGTCCTGACGACACAGATGTATTTCGCGGACGGCGACGGGAACGATCGCGATAGCATCCTAAACGGCGTGGACGATGCCGCGGCGCGGGCATCCTTGATCGTACCGTTCAGGCCGTCCCCCGATATCGAACCGGAAAGCCGGTCCGGCACCTTCAATATCGTCATCGCCGCACCCGCATAGGCAAGCAACTGGCGGATTTTCAATGATGTCGTAAGGCCCGTGGACCGGGCCGGGCGGCTAGCGCCCCTTCGGACGTCCGCGGGGTTTGCGGCCGGTGCGGCCCGTCGATTCGCGCGGCGTGGCGTCCCGGGGGCCATTGAACGGCAGGACGTTGTCTTCCCGCTGGACCGGCTGTTCCGCGTTCACCGCGATCCATTCCGCCAACAGTTCGGCGACCGCCTCTTCACGCTGCTCGATCGGCGTAAAGGCGGAGGAGCCGCTGTGCTGCATCCGTGCCGAACAGGCCGGACGACGCTGATAAATCCAAAGATTAAACACCGGATACCTCTGTCGCCATGCTTTCCTCCCGTTCAATCACTGTAATTCGTGTCCGCTGACGGTCAAGCATGAAACAGGATGGCCCATAATCCGATCTATCGGCATCGTACTTTTGGGCAGCCATACCCCCGCTATTCGTGTTAGTGCATTAGGGATAGCCTGCCGGCCCGGTTCCGGGTTCCGACCCCCAGCTTAAATTCAGGGATTACAGTAGTTTGCAAGTTATCCTCGACATTATCTTGCCCGTCTTCGGCGTCATGCTGATCGGCTACGGCGCCGCGCGCCTGGGATTCTTCAGCGAGTCGGCCTGCGCTGGGCTTACAACCTTTGTGTTCAATTTCGCGATCCCCGTCATGCTATTCCGCAGCCTCGCGACCACCGAATTGCCGCCGGTGTTGCCCTGGGGTCACTTGCTGTCCTTCTATCTCGGCGCCGGCATGGTCGTGATCCTCGGCATGGCCGTCGGCCGGATCGTCCGCAAGCGCGCGCTCGACGGCCAAGGCATCGTCGGGCTCACCGCCGGCTACGGCAATACTGTGCTGATCGGCGTCCCGTTGGTGCTCACCGCCTTCGGCGATGCGGCGACATTGCCGCTGTTCCTGATCATCGCCTTCCACAGTGCGATCCTGATCACCAGCGGCACGGTGATCGTCGAACTCGCGCAGGGCAGCCGGGCGGGGCTTAAGAAATTGCCGGTCAATCTGCTCAAGGCCTTCGCGACCAATCCCATCATCGTGGGATTGATGGCGGGGCTGGTCGTCGCCGCCCTGGCCTGGCCGCTGCCCAAGCCGGTCGACGATATCTCGCGCCTGCTCGGCACGGCGGCGGCGCCCTGCGCCCTGTTCGCGATGGGCGCGGCGCTGCCGCAATACCGCATCGCCGGCAACGTGCTGGAATCGTCGCTGGTGACAACGCTCAAGTTGGCGGCGCATCCGCTGCTGGTCTGGCTGCTTGCCACCTATGTCTTCACCGTCGATCCCTTGCACAAGCAGGTCGCGGTTATCCTGGCGGCGACCCCGGTCGGCGCGAACGCCTATCTGCTCGCCGCGCGCTATGACGTGGGGACCGCGACCACCACGACATCGGTCTTCCTCACCACCGGTGCATCGCTGATCACCCTGTCGATCGTGCTGTTGTTGGTCCTCGCACGGTAACCGGCGACGGCCAATCCCTGATACCGCGGGCCACCAGCACCGCGACATAGACTCGGGCCTGTGGATCGGCGACGATGCGGGCAATGAATGACCTGCTCGTGCAGTCCGGATTAGCCCCTTTCGCCGCGGCGGCGCTTTGCGCGGGCATCCTGCGGCTGGCCGGCGGGTCGGCCCGCGGCCCCCTTATCGCGGCCGGCGGCATCGGCATCGGCTTTCTGGTCGGTTTCGTCTTAATCCTCGGCGCGCCGGAGCGGTGGCCACAGTCCTCCAGCGAAAAACTGTTCGCGATCGCGGCGGTTGCGGCCCTACTGGGCCTGGCGCTCGACCTGTCCCGCGAAGCGCCGCCGGTAACCCGCCTGATTGCCGCCCTAGCGCCCGCCGCCGCGCTGACCTGGCTGGGCTGGCCGCGCATCGCCGGGCAGGATTGGATCGATATCGCGACGCTTGCCGCGATCGCCCTCGGCGGCGGCTTCGTGCTGACCCGCCTCTTCGCCTCCGGGCCGCCGGCCACCGAAGCCGGCGTCAAACTCATGATCGCCTGCATCGCCTTGGCGCTCGTGTCGATCTTCGGCGCGTCGGCCTCGCTGGGCCAGCTCGCCGGCGCGCTGGCGGCGGCCACGGCCGGGTTCCTGGTCTGGAACTGGCCGGTTGCGCGTTTCCCCGCCGGCGCCGCCGCAGTGCTGGGCGGCGGCCTGACCTTCGCCGCCCTGACCGGCATCGTCGCCGTGTTCACCGATGCCCCGAAACCGGCACTCGCGATGCTGTTGCCGATCTTCTTCGCCGACCTTGCGCTGTCGCGCCTTCCCCGCGCCCAACATGGCCTGAAACAGGCGATCCGGCCGATCCTGCTGGCCGCCGCGGCGCTGATCCCGGCGCTGGCCGCCGTCGGCCTCGCCAGTCTGCTCGGCGGCGGTAGCAGCGGTTATTGATGCAAATGGCGCTTGATTTCAGCGTTTCCTGATACCACCCTTACTGTAACCGTCCGGAATGCCACGGGCTTGTGGGACTTTCGGCGGTTGAACGACGTTTCGTCGACGATTCGTCTCCCCGTGCGACCGATTCAAGGCCTTGGGCCGCACTGAAAGGGATAGGAGGCGATTATGAATGACCAGACAAAACAAAGTGTTATTTGGACAGCGGGGATCGTCGGAATCCTGGCGATCGCGTTGATCCTTGCCTATGTCTTCGGATGGATCCCGGCCCCGGCAGGCGGCTAGGGATTGCATCCGAAAGGCATCACTTGAACGAGGCGCCGGCGACGGCGCCTCGCTTTATGTCGGTTCTCGCCATGAACCGGCTACCGACATTGGCCGATTGCCGGCAAAAGCCGGCAATGATATGGTCCCGACATGTCGACACACCGTTGGATCAGCCATGGCGCACGAATTAGCGTCCCGGCCCTTACCAGGGACCGGGTTCGTTTTCCGTACAGCAATGGTTTCTCCGAGAATGGTGTGTCGCATGTCTACTTCAAATTCTGATTCCCGCAACGCTGCGGTCGACCCTCAACCGGTCGCGGGGTTTTCCGTCACCGCGCAGCCGTCGCCCGGCGTGATGCCGCGTGTCCTGGAGCAGTTCGCCAAGCGCGGCCTCGTCCCGACGCAGTGGCAGTCGGCCGTCACGGGCCCGGAACTCGCCATCGACATCCGCATGCAGGGTATGGAGCAAGCGCAAGCGGACTATATCAGCCGCTGCCTGCGGCAGATTCATCTGGTCGACCGGGTGTTGGTGATCCATGACGCCGCGGCGCCGGCGGAGCGCGCCGCCGACAGCGCTTGATCGGACCGCACGCGGCGGCTATCCAGACGCGGTCATGGCTTTCCTCGATCATATCCGCAGCATCAACAATTTCGATGCGAGCGCCTTCCGGCCATTCGTCGTCGGTAACGACCGGGCCGGATATATCCGGCATGACTTCGCCGAAACGCTGGGTCGCTGGGCCAACGTGTTTCAGGTCTCGGACGACGCCGTCCGGCTCGACCCGCGCCTGAACAGTTTCGAGACGCGGTCCGACGCCGTCGCCGGCCCGATCCGCGCGCTGGCGGACGAGGGCGTCTTCACCGGATGGCGCGGCGAGATCTATCCGGTAAAGCCCGACTGGCACACGCCGGCGTCGATGCAGTTGGAACGGGCCGCCGCACCCTATTTCGGCGTCCGCGCCTTCGGCGTGCATCTCAACGGATATGTCCGGAAGGCCGACGGCCTGCATATGTGGGTCGCCCGGCGGGCGCGCGACAAGGCGACCTTCCCCGGGCAACTCGACAACATGGTGGCGGGGGGCCAGCCCATCGGCATCAGCCTGCACGACAACATGGTCAAGGAATGCGGCGAAGAAGCCGGCGTCCCCGAAGACATCGCGCAAACCGCGATTCCCGTGGGGATGATCAGCTATACGCACCAGCCGCCGGAAGGCTGCAAGCCCGATCAGATGTTCTGCTACGACCTGGAAGTCCCGGAGAGTTTTACACCGGCACCGGTGGACGGCGAGGTCGAGTCTTTCCATTTGTGGCCGATCGCGAAAGTCGCCGAGATCGTCCGCGACAGCGCCGAGTTCAAGTTCAACTGCAATCTGGTGGTGATCGACTTTTTGATCCGCCACGGCGTGCTGAACCCGGACACCGAGCCCGACTACACCGCCATCCTGCACGGGCTGCGCAGCGGCGGCGTTTGACCGCACCGGCCGGTTAAGCGTCTTTCATCTTGAGCGCGTCGATGAAGGCGGATTGCGGGATTTCCACCTTGCCGAACTGGCGCATCTTCTTCTTACCCGCTTTCTGCTTCTCGAGCAGCTTGCGCTTGCGCGTCACGTCGCCGCCGTAGCATTTCGCGGTCACGTCCTTGCGCATCGCGCCGATGGTCTCGCGGGCAATGACCTTTCCGCCGATGGCGGCCTGGATCGGCACCTTGAAAAGTTGGCGCGGGATCAGGTCTTTCAAGCGCTCGCAAATCTGGCGGCCGCGCGGTTCCGCATTGGCGCGATGGACGATCATTGACAGCGCATCCACCGGCTCCCCGTTGACCAGGATCGAGACCTTCACCAAATCGCCTTCCCGATAGCCGGTCAGCTCGTAGTCGAAGCTGGCGTAGCCGCGGCTGATCGACTTCAGCCGGTCGTAGAAGTCGAAAACCACCTCGTTCAGCGGCAGGTCGTAGATCGCCATCGCCCGCGCGCCGACATAGGTCAGCTCGTGCTGCACACCGCGCCGTTCGGTGCAGAGGCTGAGCACCGCGCCGAGATACTCGTCGGGCACCATGATGGTCGCCCGGATCCACGGTTCCTCGACCGTGTCGATCTTCACCACGTCGGGATAGTCCGCCGGGTTGTGCAGGTCGATCTCCGTCCCGTCGGTCATGTGGATGCGGTAGACGACCGACGGCGCGGTGGTGATCAGGTCGAGATCGAATTCACGGCTCAGCCGTTCCTGCACGATCTCCAGATGCAGCAGGCCGAGGCAGCCGCAGCGGAAGCCGAAGCCCAGCGCCGCCGAACTTTCCGGTTCGTAATGCAGCGACGAATCGTTCAGCGCGAGTTTAGACAAGCTTTCGCGCAGGTCCTCGTAATCCGCGTTGTCGACCGGGAACAGCCCGCAGAATACGACCGGCACGGTCGGCTGGAATCCGGGCAGCGCTTCCGCCGCCTTCACCCGCACGCCGGTCAGCGTGTCGCCGACGCGGCAGTCCGACACCGACTTGATGCTGGCGGTGATGAAGCCGATCTCGCCAGGGCCCAGGCTGTCGGTCATCTCGCGCTTCGGCGTGAAGACACCGACCCGGTCGATGTCATGCACCGCGCCGGTCGACATCATCTCGATCTTCATGCCCTTGGTGATTTCGCCGTCGACCACGCGGACCAGCGTGACGACGCCGAGATAGGAGTCGTACCAACTGTCCACCAGCAGCGCCCGCAGCGGTGCGTCGCGGTCGCCCGTGGGCGGCGGCAGCCGGGTGACCAGGGCCTCCAACACGTCCTCGACGCCCAGGCCGGTCTTCGCGGAAATCTCCAGCGCGTCGGTCGCGTCGATGCCGACCACGTCCTCGATCTGCTGGCGGATACGGTCCGGTTCGGCGGACGGCAAATCCACCTTGTTGAGCACGGGGATGATCTCGTGATCGTTGTCGATCGCGAGATAGGTGTTGGCGAGCGTCTGCGCCTCGACCCCCTGCGACGCATCGACGACGAGCAGCGACCCCTCGCAGGCCGACAGCGACCGGCTCACCTCGTAGGTGAAATCCACGTGGCCCGGCGTGTCCATCAGGTTGAGCTGATACGTCTCGCCGTCCTTCGCGGTATAGCTCAGCCGGACGGTCTGCGCCTTGATCGTGATGCCGCGCTCGCGCTCGAGTTCCATGGAGTCGAGCACCTGCTCCTGCATCTCGCGGTCGGACAGTCCGCCGCAGACCTGGATGAGCCGGTCCGCCAGCGTGGACTTGCCATGATCGATATGCGCAATGATCGAGAAATTGCGAATGTGGTCGAGATCGCTCATCGCCGTTCCGGCACTCCTACGTCAGCGGTGAAACCAGCCTATAACACGCAAATCTTGGCAAAATCCGCGGCTTCGTTCGCGCTCCAATCGCCTTTCGGCTTCGCTTTCATGTCCGCGCACCAATCCTTGCTGCCGACCTCGGGCGAGCAGGCGGCAAACGCCCCGGTTTGCGCAACCATGATTCCAAGCCGCATGAATTTTTTCATCCCGTTGCCCCCCTCGCGTTTGGAGTCGGCAGGAAGATACGGGCGACGCCGCCAAGACGCAATGCACCATTCGCAGGCCGCTGGTTACTCCGCCACCAGCTTTTCCAGCGTCTCCAGCCGGTCGGCCTCGTGGTGCGGCTTGTCCCAGCGAATCCGGTGGACGCGCGGGAAGCGCATCGCGAGTTTCGACTTGTGCCGCGCGGAGCGGTGCACCGAGTCGAAGGCGATTTCCAGCACCAGGCCGGGCTCGACCGCGCGGACCGGGCCGTAGCGTTCGGTGCTGTGGCCGCGCACCCATTTGTCCAATTCGGCCAGCTCCGCGTCGGTAAAGCCGAAATACGCCTTGCCGACCGGCACCAGTTCGGACTTGCCGTCGTCGCCGGGCCGCCAGCAGCCGAAGGTGAAATCCGAATAGAAGGACGACCGCCGTCCATGTCCGCGCTGCGCGTACATGACCACGCAATCGGCCAGCATGGGGTCGCGTTTCCATTTGAACCACGGCCCTTTCGGGCGGCCGGCGGTATACGCACTGTCGCCGCGCTTCAACATCAGGCCTTCGATCCCGTTGGCGCGGGCGTCGTCGCGCAACGCCGACAGGTCGTCCCAGGCCCGGAACGGCACCAGCGGCGACAAATCCATCCGGCCGGGCGATTCGCGCCGCATCCAGTTGTCGAGCCGACCGCGCCTATCATCGAACGGCATTCCACGCAGATCCTCGTCGCCGTCAAACAGCATGTCGTAGAGCCGCACATGCGCCGGATGATCGGCCAGCATCTGCTTGGTCACGCGCTTCCGGTTCAGCCGCTGCTGCAGATGGTTGAAGGGGGCGACATCGCCGTCGCGCAGCACCAGCAATTCGCCGTCGACCACCGCGTCGAAGTCCATCGCCTCGACGATATCGGGGAAGGCGGCACTGATGTCGTCGCCGGTGCGGGAGTAGACCCGCCGCTCGCCCCCGCCCGCGACCAGTTGCACGCGGATGCCGTCCCATTTCCACTCGGCCCGGAAATCGCCCGGGTCGAGCGTCTCCAACGCGCCGTCTTCCAGCGGGTTGGCCAGCATCAGCGGCCGGAAGGCGATGCGGCGGTCGACCGGCGGCGGTCCGGCGCGACCTTCCAGCCAGGCGAACAGCGAAACATAGGGCGGTTCGAGCCCGAACCAGATTTCCTCGATCTCCTCCAGCGACACCGCGTCGGCCAGCGGCGCGCCGCCGAGCCGGGTCAGCGCGGTCTTCGCGAGCCGGGCCGACACCCCGACGCGCAGTCCGCCCATGATCAGCTTCAGCAAGGCATAGCGTCCGTCAGCATCGAGGACGTCCAACCAGCTTTCGAGCAACCCCGGCACCTCAGAACGCCCGGCATTCTGAAGCGCCGTTACCACGTCGCCAAGACGCAACGGCGTTTCCGCCGGCGTCCCGTCGTCCGGCCAGATCAGCGACACGGTTTCCGCCAGATCGCCGACATAGTCGTAGGACAGGCGGAACAACACCGGATCGACCCGCGCCTCGGTCAACCCGCGCACCAGCGCCGGTTTCGCATGGCGCTGCGTCAGGCCGTCGGTCAGCGCGGCCAGCGCCCAACCGCGGTCCGGGTCCGGCGTGCTCCGGAAATAGTCCGCGAGCAGCCGCAGCTTGCCGTTGCGCGACGGCGTATAGACCAGCCCGTCCAGCAGGGCGGCGAAGGCCTTCACGCCTCCTCCTCCTCGCGGCCTATCAGGGACAGCGCTTCCGCCTCGATCCCGTGCGACCGCGCGTAATGCACCAGCGCGTCCTCGCGGCCGTGGGTGACCCAGACGCGCGGCGCCTGCACGTCATGCAGCGTCGCGGTCAGTTCGTCCCAATCCGCGTGATCGGACAGGATCAGCGGCAATTCCACACTGCGCTGCCGCGCCCGCTGGCGCACCCGCATCCAGCCCGACGCCATCGCCGTCACCGGGTTGGGGAAGCCGCGCGACCAGCGGTCCCGCAACGACGAGGGCGGGCACAGCACGATCTCGCCGGCGAAGCCCTTCTTGCTCTCGCGCCCGACCGGCCGCAGCGGGCCGAGAGCGACGCCCTGCGCGGCATAAAGATCGCACAGTTCCGTCAGCGCGCCGTGCAGATGGATCGGCCGATCGTATCCGGCATCGCGCAATAGCGCGATCACCCGCTGCGCCTTGCCGAGCGCGTAGACGCCGACCAGATGCACCCGGTCGGGATTCCGCGCCAGCGACTGCAGCAGCTTCTGGATTTCCTCGCCGTCGGGCGGATGGCGGAAGACGGGCAAGGCAAAGGTCGCTTCGGTCACGAACAGGTCGCAGGGCACCGGCTCGAAGCTCCCGCAGGTCGGGTCGCGCCGCCGCTTGTAGTCGCCGGAGATCACCACCCGCGTGCCCGTGTGCTCGATCACGACCTGCGCGCTGCCGAGAATATGCCCCGCGGGCGCGAGCCGGACCGTCGCGCCGCCGAAGGACCGGGTCTCGCCGTAAGCCGCTTCGTCGTAAGTCTTCGCCGCGCCCGCGCCAAAGCGCGACCGCATGATCGCCGCCGTGCCCGGCGTCGTCAGCACCGCGTCATGCCCGGCCCGCGCGTGATCCGCATGGCCATGGGTGATCACCGCGCGGTCCACCGGCCGGTGCGGATCGATGTAGAAATCGCCCGCCGCGCAGTACAAACCCTGCGGCGTCACGCGCAGCCATGCCTCCGGCGAAGATTTTTCCGTCCGCGGCATTTGTTCCCTTTCCGTTCCAATCGAGTCCTTATATGCTTGAGCCGCTCGCCGGTGGCAAGACCGGTGGATGAACCAGCAAAGCGCGCATCAAGCGGCAACGACGACAGGGACCCTCCGAGAAACCTATGCGCGCGAACGCCCCGCTCAAGAAAAACATCCGCGACAAAAGCGCCAAAAGCCGGCCGGACGGGCAACTCGCCATCGACCTGCCCGGAGCCCTGCCGGACCGCTTCGCCGATTGGTTCGCCTCGCGCGGCTGGCGGCCGCATCCGCATCAGCTGGCCTTGCTCGACGCCGCCTCGCGCGGCAAGACCACATTGCTGATCGCGCCGACGGGCGGCGGCAAGACGCTGGCCGGGTTCCTGCCGTCGCTGGTCGAGATCGCCGAGGGCGGCGCGCGCGGCCTGCACACGCTCTACATCTCGCCACTGAAGGCGCTGGCGGTCGACGTGCACCGCAATCTGCAGATGCCGATCGAGGAGATGGGCCTGCCGGTCACCGCCGACACGCGCACCGGCGACACCTCGCAGCACCGACGCAAACGCCAGCGCGAGACGCCGCCCAACATCCTGCTGACCACGCCCGAATCGCTGACCCTGTTGTTGAGCTATGCCGACGCGCCGCGGATGTTCCGCACCCTGCGTTGCGTGGTGCTGGACGAGGTGCATGCGCTGGCGGGCAACAAGCGCGGCGACCAACTGGCGCTCTGCCTCACCCGGCTGCAGGCGCTGGCGCCGGAGTGCCGCCGCGTCGGCCTATCGGCCACCGTCGCCTGGCCGGAGGCGCTCTGCCGCTGGGTCGCGCCCGACGCCCGGGCCGACAGCGTGCATCTGATCGAGGGCGGCGGCGCGGTCGATTCCGAAGTCCGCATGCTGGTCACGCGCGAGAAGATGCCCTGGTCCGGCCATATGGCGGTGCACGCCCTGCCCGAGGTCTACGAGGAAATCCGCAAGGCGGGCACGACGCTGGTCTTCGTCAACACGCGGGCGCAGGCGGAGATCGTGTTCCAGGAACTGTGGCGGGTGAACGACGACAACCTGCCGATCGCCCTGCATCACGGCAGCCTGGCGCGGGAGCAGCGCCAGAAGGTCGAGGCGGCGATGGCCGAAGGATCGCTGCGGGCGGTGGTCGCCACATCGTCGCTCGACCTGGGCATCGACTGGGCCGCCATCGACCTGGTGGTGCAGGTCGGCGCGCCGAAGGGCGTGAGCCGCCTGATCCAGCGCATCGGCCGCGCCGGGCACCGGCTGGACACGCCGAGCCGGGCGGTGCTGGTCCCCGCCAACCGGTTCGAAGTGCTGGAATGCCGCGCCGCGATGGACGCGATCCGCGAGGAAACGCTCGACGGCGAGCCGCCGCAGCCGGGCGGGCTCGACGTGCTGGCGCAGCATGTCATGGCGATGGCCTGTTCCGCACCCTTCCATCCCGACGACCTGTACGTGGAAATCACGCGCGCCGCGCCCTATGCCGAGATCACGCGGGCGGAGTTCGACGATGTCGTCGCCTTCGTCGATCACGGCGGCTACGCCTTGCGCAGCTACGAGCGCTGGCGGCGGCTCGAATCCTTCCCGGACGGGACATACCGCGCGGCCTCGCCCGCGATGGTGCGGCGGCTGCGGATGAATCTCGGCACCATCGTCGAGGCGAACACCCTGAAGGTGCGGATCAAGCGCGGCCCCTTCCTCGGCGAGGTCGAGGAGTATTTCGCGCTCGGCCTGGAGATCGGCGACACCTTCATCTTCTCGGGCCAGATGCTGCGCTTCGAAGGCATCCGCGAGATGACCGTCGAGGCGAGCCGCGCGCCCGGCGACGCGCCGAAGGTGCCCGCCTATGTCGGCGGCCGCCTGCCGCTGACCACGCATCTCGCCGACCGGGTGCGCGCGATCCTGGCGCGGCCCGCCGCCTGGGGCGCCCTGCCGGAACAGGTGCGCGAGTGGCTGAACATCCAGCTTTGGGCCTCGTCGCTGCCGGAACCGAGCGCCCTGCTGGTCGAAAGCTTCCCGCGCGGCGACAAGCATTTCACCGTGGCCTACTGCTTCGAGGGCCGCAACGCGCACCAAACGCTCGGCATGCTGCTGACCCGGCGGATGGAACGCGCGGGCCTGGCCCCGCTGGGCTTCGTCGCCACCGATTACGTGATCGCGGTGTGGAGCCTGAAGCCGGTCGGCAATGTGGCGGAGCTGTTCGACGAGGACATGCTGGGCGACGACCTGGAAGCCTGGATGGACGAATCGTCGATGCTGAAGCGCACCTTCCGAAACGTGGCGGTGATCGCCGGGCTGATCGAGCGGCAGTATCCCGGCCAGCAGAAGACCGGACGACAGGTCACCTTCAATTCCGACCTGATCTACGACACGCTGCGCCGCCACGAGCCGGACCACATCCTGTTGCAGGCGACGCGCCGGGACGCGGCGCGCGGGCTGACCGATATCGGCCGGCTCGCCGGGATGCTGAAACGCGCCAAGGGCAACATCCTGCACCGCCGGCTCGACCGGGTGTCGCCGCTGGCGGTGCCGATCCTGCTGGAGATCGGCAAGGAGCGGGTGGAGGGATCGGCAATCGACCTCATGCTCGACGAGGCGGCGCAGGACCTGATCGCCGAAGCGACCAAGGGTGCGCCATGATGGAATATTCACGATGATGCCGGGCACCGCCCTACCGTTCGACTTCAACCGCGAATCGCTGATGGCGGACGCGAGCGGCGCGCTCTATTGGCCGGACCAGAAGACGCTGGTGGTCGCCGACCTGCATCTGGAGAAGGGCTCGGCCTACGCCAAGAACGGCAGCCATCTGCCGCCCTACGACAGCCGGGAAACCCTGCGCCGCCTGGCGCTGGCGATCGATGCCTACGGACCAACGCGGGTGATCTGCCTCGGCGACAGCTTCCACGACGACGACGCGGCGGGGCGGCTGCCGGACGACGACCGCGCCACCCTGCAGGCGATGACTGCCGCGATGGACTGGATCTGGATCGCCGGCAACCACGACCCGGCCCCGCCCGCCGGGATCGACGGGCTGACCACGGCGGAATTCCGCGCGGGCGAGCTTATCTTCCGCCACGCGGCGCGGAAACGCGCGGCGCCGGGCGAGGTCTCGGGCCATTACCATCCGAAAGCCGGCGTCAGCGCGCGCGGCCGCCGCGTCACCGGCCGCTGCTTCGTCGCCGACGGGAAACGGCTGATCCTGCCCGCCTTCGGCGCCTATACCGGCGGCCTGGACGTGCACGACCCGGCAATCGAATCGCTGCTGCAGGACAAATACACGGTGCTGATCTGCGGCCGCGCCCGCGTCCACCGCATCCCCCGCGAAGTGGTGCGGCGGCAAGCGGAGGCGGAAGAGGCGCGGCAACCGCGGTTGATTTGAGAAAATGTACCGAACGCCGCCGGGAACGAAATCCGACCCCGAGAAGCGCTGGGCGCTTACCGAGCGGGCCTTCTTCGCCTGCGGCGCGTGCCATATCCTGGCCTACGCTTTTCTCGAAACCTATCCCGACGCCGGGTATGGCGCCGTCTGGATCAAACCCGCACGCGGCTTTACCGGAAACCACATCGTCGCCGTCCGGGGCGACCGGGCGTTCGACTATCATGGGCGCTCGAATTGGGCGTCACTGCGCGCGCACACCGCCGCTAAGGCGAACCGGTGGTGGCCGGGCTGGACGGCAACCCTCGAGCCATTACCGAAAAAGGTTCTGGTATCCGAGCCGCTTTCGCGAACCTATGACGGGTTGTGGCTGCGGGAGCCTGCGCAATTCCTACACGACGCGCTACCGCGCGCCCACGCCTTCCTCACCCGGTTCCCGCCACCGTAACGCCTATTTTGCCGCCGCCGTCACCACGATTTCGACCAGGGTCGTGCCGGCGAGCGGGGCGCCGACGCAGGCGCGTTGCGGCCAGGTGTTCCAGTCGTCGCCGATCCACTCGTTCCAGACCTCGTCCATGCCTTCCTTCTGCGACATGTCGGCGAGGAAGATCTGCGCGGACAGCATGCGGGTCTTGTCGGACCCGGCCTCGTTGAGGCTGTTCTCGATGATCTCGAGCGTGCCGCGCGTCTGCGACTGGATATCCGGCCCGGCGGCGGACGCCGTGGCGACGGTGTAGACGATACCTCCATGACGGACGGCCTTGTTGCGGCCTTTCGCACTGCCTTTCCAACGATCGATGCTCATCGCGTTCTCCTGTTCTTGGCTATGATGGGGTTGCGGGGCGGGCACCGTATCGCGGAAGGTCAGGCTGCCGCCCGGCGGCGTTGATCCCTTATGGTGATCGACTTCCCTGATTTCGTCACGGGTTTTCTGAAAGGCGCGCTGGAACGGATCGCGCCGCATTTCGCGGACTACAACGGAATCCCGAAGGAATTGGGCCGGCAATAGAGACGGATGGGACCGGGAGGGGCGGTCAGGAGGCTTCTTCGTCGTTACCCGAATCGACTTGCCGGGCGTCAAGGAAAGCGACGGTCGATTTGACCTCGCGCTCGTCGCGCTCGCGTTCCGCCTTGGTGCGTCCGGAACGGGTCCGGTTTTCCGACGCGGCTTCTTCCTTGGCGGCGCGCGCCTTGAGCTTCCGATAACTCCGTAGATTTACGACTTCGCCCATAATTGACTCGCTGTAGCGATGAGGCGCCCCTACGAACAAGCTTAACCGCAATCGCAGGACGACAACAAGGCCAATGCGCCCTTCGTTTGTGACCTACCCCGTTTGCGCTACACTGCGACCACAATGATCGCGAATTTTCGGTGGGAGGGACGGCGTGCGCACGTATTTCATCCTCAGTGTGGTGCTGTTCTTGGGGCTGACGATCTTCGGCCTGTTGAACGGCATGTTCTTCTAGCGCAGCCGCCGACACCGCGACCCGACAAGCAAAAAGAAGGAGATGTCCATGCGTTGGGCACGATTCGAACGGAACGGCGAAGCGACATTCGGCATCATCGAGGGCGACTCGATCGAGGCGGTCGACGGCACGCCCTTCGGCGACCACGCGCGGACCGGCGACAAAGTGCCGCTCGACGGCACGAAACTGCTGGTGCCGTTCGAGCCGGAAACCTTCTACGCCGCGGGGCTCAACTATGTCGACCACATCATGGAACAGGCCGAGATGCACGGCCGCGAGCCGAACATCCCCCAGCAGCCGGATGTCGGCTACCGCGCCAACAACGCCCTGATCGCCCATGACGAGGACATCGTCATCCCGAAGGACGCCACCGACAAGGTGCAGTACGAAGGCGAGCTGGTCGCCGTGGTCGGCAAGAAAGCGAAGCACCTGACCGAGGAAAACGCGCTGTCCTGCATCTTCGGCTACACCATCGGCAACGACGTCAGCGAGCGGACCTGGCAGAAGAACGACCGCACCTTCTGGCGCGCCAAGAACACCGACACGTTCAAGCCGATGGGGCCGTGGATCGAGACCGATATCGACCTGGACAGCCTGCAGACGACCGTACGGGTCAACGGCGAGCAGACGATCCAGTTCGACACCAACAACATGCTGTTCAGCCTCCAGCGCTATATCGCCACGATGACGCAATACCTGACGCTGCATCCGGGCGACATGATCTGGTCCGGCACCGAGGGGTCGTCGCCCGACATGAAGGACGGCGACGTGGTGGAGATCGAGATCAACCAGATCGGCCTGCTGCGCAACCGATTCGTAAGGGAAAAATAGCGGAGTCATAACGATGTCGGCCCGTCAGGGGTCGGATAACCCTGCCTGATCGACTCGTTGAGTTCGTTGGTTGAAACAATCGGGAAGGACCGTCATGTCGGAGCAAAAAAGTGTCGTCACCGGCTCGGAAATGCCACCCGCGTTAGGCCCTTATTCGCAGGGCGTAAAATTCGGAAACCTGCTTTACATATCTGGTCAAGCTGGGCTGGACCCGGCAACCGGCGAAGCAGCCGGCGGCGATTTCGAATCGCAGGCGCGCCAGGCGTTCGAGAATTTGCGCGCCGTCCTGGCGGCGGCGGGTTGCAGCATGGACGACGTGGTGAAGACGACCTGCTGGGTCGCGGACGCCGCCTCTTTTCCGGCATTCAACGATCTTTACGCCGAGTTCTTCCCGACCGACCCGCCAACGCGATCGACGCCGATCGTGGCCTTGCCGAAAGGCTTGCTGTTCTCGATCGAGTGCATCGCGGCCGTACCCCGTTAAACAACATCTGGAGGATCGATATGAATGATTTCGACGGCGAAGCGTTCATCGACCGGTTCAACACCGTCTGGGACGAGCACGACCTGGACGGCATCACCGACATGTTCACCGAAGATGTCGTCTTCGAGGCGTCCTTCGGCAAACACGCGTATGGTGAGCGCGCGACCGGCAAGGACGCGGCGCGCAAACTCGCCGCCACCGTCTTCGAACAGGTGCCCGACCTGCGTTTCGCGGAAATCCGCCATGTCGTGACGCCGGACCTCGCGGTGGTCGAATCGGTCACCACCGGCACGCCGGTGGGCGGGTCGCCCTACGAAATTCATATCGTCGACGTGCTGACGATCCGCGACGGCAAGATCGCCGCGAAACGGTCGTATCGAAAGAGCCGGCTGTAAGAGCGCGCGCTAACGCCGGTTTTTCAGGAAGCTAGATTTTACCAGGATTTTCCCGTCGCGGAAGGTGAACAGGTCGCAGCCCGCGACTTCCACAGGCGTGCCGTCGGTCCGGGTGCCCCGCAGGATCCATTCGGAACAGCCGCGGTCGCCGCTGATGAAATGCCGGGCCTCGTCGAAGCTCACGTCGGGAATCTCGCGCCAGACCTGCTCGACCCGCGCGCGTACGGCCGCCGCACCCTCAAACCGGTCGCCCCAGGCCGACTCGCCGCCGCCGGTCTCGAAAACGCAATCGTCGGTCATCGCGGCCATGATCCGGTCCGCGTCATGATCGTTCCAGGCATCACCGAACGCTTCGAGAAATTCGATTGTCGGCGCATCGGACTTGGACATGGGAGCCTCGTTTCATCGCTGGATGGAAAACGGAGTATAGCCGCGAAACCGTCGGCGCACCGCCTTTAACGATCGGGACCGTCGCGTTCGCGAATCCGCTCGGCCATATGCTCGGCGAGCAACCGCAGCGCCAGCAGATAGACGATCGCCGACGCCACGAAGCCCATCGGCGACAGCATTGCTTCCAGCGGCTGATACGCGAAGACGAGCGGCAGCAGTCCTACCACATAGATGATGACGACGATGTAACGCTTCATTTCCGGTCCAGCGGTTTCCTGCGGCGATTCCCGCACCACATAACCTAGGCAAGGCGGGGACCACTGACAAACGCCCGCGTGGGTGCTTTGTCCGCCGGCATGTTACGCTGGTACCATCACCACACCATTGGCGAATTGGCACGGGGAGACATCGATCCATGGCGAAGAACAACATGCTCGACGGCGGTCAACTGATCGTCGATTACCTGATCCGCGAGAAAGTGCCCTATGTGTTCGGCCTGTGCGGCCACGGCAACATCGGGTTCATCGACGCGCTCTACGAACGGTCGGACGACATCGACACGATCTCGGTGCATCACGAATCCGTCGCAGGCTTCATGGCGGACGTGTATTACCGCGTGACCGGCAAGCCGACGGCCACCTTCACCTCCTGCGGCCCGGGCTCCGCCAACATGCCGATCTGCCTCGCCAACGCCTATTTCGACTCGGTTCCCTTTCTCGCCGTGACCGGCAACGTGCCCACCAGCCAGTTCAACCGGGGCGCCTTCCAGGAAACCTACCGGCAGCATCAGGCGGATTTCCCGTCCACCGTGCGCGCCTATTGCAAGCGCGTGTTCCAGCCGACGCGCGGCGAGATGGTGCCGGTGGCCGTCCGCCAGGCGTGGAAGACGATGGTCACCGGCCGGCCCGGCCCGGTCGTCCTCGACGTGCCGTTCGACATCTTCAAGGAAGCCGCCGCGCAGGAAACCCCGAAGCCTGAAGAATGGAATTCGAATATCAGCAGCCGCTGCGGCGCCGACCCGGACGGGGTGCGGCAGGCCGTCGACATGCTGCTGGCGGCCGAGCGGCCGGTCATCCTGATCGGGCAGGGCGTGAAATACGGCGGCGCGGACGCCGACCTGCTGACCCTGGCCGAAAAGTTGGGCATTCCGGTCGCCAGCTCCGCCAGCGGTATCGGCGCGCTCGACAGCGACAACCCGCTCAATCTCGGGCTGGTCGCGCGCAACGGCACCTATCAGGCGAACCAGGCGACGCGGCAGGCCGATGTGCTGTTGGCGCTCGGCGTGCGCTTCGACGACCGGACGTCCAGTTCCTGGCATCCGGGATATTCCTTCACGATCCCGCCGACGAAGCTGATCCATGTCGACATCGACCCGGACGAGATCGGTCGCAACTACCCGGTCGCCCTGGGCCTGATGGCCGACGTCCGGACCTTCCTGCGGCAGGTCCTGGCCGAACTCGACGCCCGAAAGACGACCGAGGAAGCCGCCGACGCGCGCAAGGCGTGGCTCGACAAGATCGCCGAATACCGCAAGGAATGGGAGGCCTTCATCGCGCCCGGTTTCATCGACGACTCGTCGCCAATTCATCCGCAGCGCGCCGCGCATGAGATCGACAAGGCGCTGCCGGAAGACGCCATCCTGGTCAGCGACATCGGCATTCACCACAACTGGCTGATCCAGTTCTGCAAGCCCACGCGCCCGGACTCGCTGATCGGGTCGATGGGCTTCGGCCCGATGGGCTTCGGCGTCGCGGGCGTGCTGGGCGCGAAGCTCGCAGCACCGGATCGGCCTTGCGTTTCCGTCTGCGGCGACGGCGCGTTCCTGATGCACGCCAGCGTGCTGGCGACCGCGGTCGAATACAACATCCCCGCGGTCTGGGTCGTTTGGAACAACTACGCCTATGCCTCGATCCGGGGATTGCAGCGGGGCTACCTGGACGGCCGCGAACTGGCCACCGACTTCAAGGACCCGGACACCGGCGCGCCCTACAATCCGGATTTCGCCGCCATGGCCCGGTCCGCCGGGGTCGAGGCAACCAGCGTCGACCGCGCCGGCGATCTGGGCGACGCGATCCAGACCGCCATCGCCGCCAACAAGCCCTACCTGATCGACGCCAACATCGCCGCCGACGCCAACCCGTCCGGCGCGGGCGTGTGGGAGTTGCCGGGCCTGGGCATCAGCGCGCCGGCGATCGGCGGCCGCTACACGCCGGGCTAGGCGTTAATCCTCCTCGGCGCGGTCCCGCGCTTTCTTGAGCTGGGCCTCGCGGAAGGCAATATAGCTGATGCTGCCGCCGATCACCGCGGCCCCGACCCAGGTCCAAAGATCCGGCGTCTCGGCGAAAATGAAAAAGCCGATCAGCGCGGCCCAGACGAGCCGGGTGAACCGCACCGGGGCCAGCAACGTTGCGTCCGCGTCCTTGACCGCCTGGGCCTGCGCCATGTTGGTCACGCTCGACACGACCCCGATCAGCACGAACCACAACAGGTGTTCGAGCGTCGGCGTTACCCAGGCCAGTGCCGCCGGGACCGCCGCGACGCCGATGCGAAACAGATACATATAGGTGACGATGGTGAGCGGCGACTCGGTGCGGGTCAGCAGCTTCAGCAACAGCATCGACACGCCGGACAGCGCCGCGCTCAACAACACCAGCATCGAGCCGGGCGCGATCACCTCGATCCCCGGACGCAAGATGATCAACGCGCCGACGAAACCGATGATCACCGCCGACCAGCGCCGCGGCCCGGCCTTCTCGTCGAGAAACAGCACCGCGCCGACGGTCAGAAAGATCACCGCCATGAAGCTGAGCGACGTCGCCACCACGAAGGGCACCAAGGTCAGGCCCGTATACCAGGCCAACGCATTGGCGCCGCCGATCATGCCGCGCGTGACATGCAGGCCGAACCGGTGCGTGCCGAACGTGCGCCGCAGGCCCGCCCGCATGATGAAGGGGCTCAACGCCATCAGGGCGAAGAAATGGCGGATGACGACGACTTCTTCGGGCGGCAGGTCGCTGCCGAGATGCCGGATCACCGCATGCGTCCCGGTCGCCATGCCGACCGAGACCGTCATCAGAATGATGCCGCGCAGGCCGGGCGGCGTGTGCGTGTAGACATCATGCAGTCGACGATAGGTTTGACGCATACGGTCCGGTTTCAGGGCCGCACCAAAGCGGCGGATTGTCGGGACGGACCGCGACTATAGCAGCAATCTACCGGCGGGGCGGCGGCCGGCCCTATCGTGAGCAATTCGATTTTCTCGCGACGAATTGCGCCGCCCGGCTTAATACCCGAGGTTCCGGTCGATGACGTTGCGCAAGGGCACGCCATCGATCATGCGCTGCAGGTTCTCAAAGAATATGTCGAGGGCGCGCGGCATATAGCGCGCCGAATCATCCGACGAGATATGCGGCGTCAGAATGGCGTTCTTGACCTGCCATAAGGGCGACTCCGGCGGCAGCGGTTCCTCGGCGAAAACATCGAGGACGGCACCGCCGAGGCGGCCGTCCTCCAACCGCGCACTGAGCGCGTCGTAGTCGACGATCGGCCCGCGCCCGATATTGACGACGCCGGCCCCCGGCTTCAATTGGTCGAGTTCCGCCGCCCCGATCAGGCCGCGTGTCTCGGCCGTCAGCGGCGCCGCGACCACCAGGAAATCGGCATCCGCAAGCGCCGCATGCAGGTCACCGGTGGCGAAGATCGCATCGACATCGTCGTCCGGCGCCGCGGTGCGCCGGACGCCGCGCACGGTGACGCCAAGGCTGCGCAGCGCCCGCGCCGACGCTCGGCCCATATTGCCGAGCCCCAGGATCGTCACGGTCCTGCCGGCCGCCGTGGAGCTGAAAATCTGCTCCCACCGGGATGCCCGTTGATTGGCGATGATTTCGGGCAGCCGCGCGTTCAGCATCAGCACGGCCATGACCACCGATTCGGCGGCCTTTGGCGCGTGCGTCCCGCTGTTGTTGGTCAGGACGACGTCGTCCGGCAGCCAATCCATCGGCATCAGGTATTCGATGCCGGCGGACGGCGCGTTGATCCATTTGAGGTTGGGCGCGACCTTGGACAAATTCTCCCGCGGGAACCGTTGGGCGAACAGGATATCGGCCGTCTGCATATGAGTCGCGAAGTCTTCGCTGTCCCAACTGAAGGTGACGGTGAGCTGTGAGGCCAGATCCGGATGCCGCCGGGCGGCATCCTGGTAGACCTCCGGCGTGATATGCATGTGCGGGGGCTTGGCGCGTAGACTGTCGATGTGCAGATGCACGGGTGATCCTCCTGCTTTTGGCGCGTATCATACCGGAGCCGTTTCCTGCGGTCTTGCATGCAAGAGAATGTTTTTTGGAATTTTCGGGATAAAACTATGGCGTTGACGCAAACTGAGACCGATAGCCTCGCCAAGGCGGTCGACGACAGCATGACGCTGGCCGAGGGGCTGTTCGACCGGCTCGCCACGGAAACCGCCGATGGCGATGGCGTGACGCGGGCTTCCTACGGCGACGGCGAGCAGTTGGCCCATGACATGTTCGCCGAAACGGCGCGCCAACTCGGCCTCGAAGTCACCACCGACCTGGCCGGCAACGCCTACTACACCCTGCCGGGCCGCGACCGGTCGGCGCCGCAGGTGATGACAGGATCGCATCTGGACTCGGTCCCGAAAGGCGGCAATTTCGACGGGGCCGCCGGCGTCGTCGCGGGGCTGGCCGCGCAGACCGCGATCAAAGCGGCCGGAATCGAGCCGGACCGGAACATCACGGTCATGGCGATCCGATCGGAGGAATGCAGCAGTTGGTTCCGGGGCCGTCACGGCGGCCATCTCGGATCGCGCGCCGCCCTCGGCCTGATGAAGCCGGAGGAGCTGGGCAACGCCATCCATCTCGGCACCGGCAAGACGCTGGGCGAGCAAATGGCGGCCTACGGCCTCGATCCCGAAAAGCTGATGGCCTCCCCGCCGCACCTGACCGCCAAGAACATCGCGGCCTATATCGAATTGCACATCGAACAGGGCCCGGTCCTCGTCACCGAAGGAACGCCGGTCGGCGTGGTCACCGGCATCCGCGGCAACACCCGCTCGCGGGACGGCCGGGTTCTGGGCGAATACACCCACAGCGGCGCGGTGCCGCAATCGCATCGCCACGATGCCGTGCTGGCCGGGGCCGAACTTCTGACCGCGCTCGACCGGGAAACCGAATCGGTATTGGCGGAAGGCGGCGATATCGTCTTCGCCGCCGGAAAGTTCGGCACCGATCCGGACATGCACAGCCTGTCGAAGGTCCCGGGCGACCTACGCTTCACGCTCGACATCCGCAGCCTGGACGAGGCGACCCTGACACGGATGCGGCAGTGCGCCGAACGCTCGGCCGAGGCGATCGAGGCAAAGCGAGGCGTGCAGTTCGATTTCGGCGGATTCAGCGTCAGTCAGCCCACCGTGATGGCGGCGGACCATTGCCGGCTGTTGCATAAGGGCTGCCGGGCGCTCGGCATTTCGGCGATCGATATCGCCAGCGGCGGCGGCCATGACGCCCAGGAGTTCGACCGCGTCGGCGTGCCCTCGTCGATGATCTTCGTCCGCAACGACAACGGCAGTCATAACGCGGACGAGGCAATGGAAATTGCGGATTTCGCCCTGGGCACGCGGCTGCTCGCCTGGATGCTCGCCGACGCCCTTTGACCGGGAGCGGGGCGCCACGGCACACCGCGCAAAAGGTAAGGGCGCCTGCCGGAAGCGGGCGCCCTACAAGGCCTTGCCAAACATTTCTTCTGGCCGTTAGCCGCTGGCCGCGACCGGCGTAAACAACCGGGGATCCGTCAGCGCGGAAACGGAATACAACCGCACATCCGAATTATGCTTTGCCATGCTGACACGCGCGCGCGCATGCGGCGGTTCACCTTCCGGGGTGAACAGCTCTATGACCTCCAAAACGAACTCCGGGGCATCCTTTTTTCGGAATTTTACGCCCACTTCAAGGGTTTGAGGCATGTCTCTCTCCGCTGTGTCCTCCAGTTCAAAAAATTTTGACCCGATACTGCTAACAAAATGTTAACCGTCGCGCCGCAGAGCGAAATTTGTAGTTGATTTTTCATGAATTTACGGACAAATCGCGCCTTCAAGACGAATCCCGACACATACATGCCGAAAATAGGAATCCGGCACGCCGATCTCGGGTCCGAATGGGGTCCGATTGGCGCGACCCGGCCGCCCAAGGTATTGTTGCGGCGTGATCGACCCGCCGAACCGCGAAGAGGAGAGCTGCCATGCCCGATGATCAGAAAACAACCGTAGATACCGGCGTAAAGCCGAGCTTCTTCAAACTGCGGGCGCAATTGTTGGACGAGGGCCGCAGCAACATACCGCTCGCCGAAACCGCCAACATGTGGTCGCGGCTCAAGGTCTATGCCTCCGGCGGCGAGAACACGCTGCACGCTCATCCGAACGAAGATCACATGTTCGTCGTCCTCGACGGTTCGGCCTGCTTCTTCGGACCCGGCGGCGAGGAGCGCGAATTGACCCGAAACGAAGGTTTGATGCTGCCGGCGGGAAGCTTCTACAGCTTCCAGGCGACGAGCGAAGAGCCGTTGGTGTTGCTGCGCGTCGGATGCTGCGTCAACGACCGGGCCGACCACGGCAAGCGAGTCGCAATCGACGGCGGCCCGTTGCCGGGCAAGTCCAAGGCCAACAAATGGAAAGCGCCGGTCTATCGCGACGGCGCCTATTACGAATAGCCGCGCGGAACCGGGCGTTTAGCCGGTATGCCCCGCCGCCTCGGCACGGGCGGCCAAATGCTCGGCCTCGCGCGCCATCAACTTGGCGAGCCGGTCCGGTGCGAAACCGAGCCGTGAAAGGCACGGCCCGACATTCGCGACTTCGCGATAGCTGGTGATCAGGCCATCTCGCAACGCGACGATCGCAACGCCCTCGAACATGCCGCGCCGTCCTTCGGCCCCCTCGAGCGTCGAATCGTAGCTGAACAGGTAGCGCACATAGCCGATGTCGCCCTGGCATACCGGGTCGTGCATGTCCCAGCGGAAATTCGTCGCATCCCGGTGGAAACGGTTCTCCAGCATATCCGCGATCTCGGCGCGGCCGGTGAATGTGCCATAGAACACATCGTGATACTGGCCGTCCTCGGCGAACAGAGCGGCGAACGCGCCACCGTCGCCGGCGACCGCCGCCGCAGCGAATCGCTGCATCAGATCATCGAACGTCATGCCGCCTCCTTCCCTAGCAATCCACTTCCAGGCAACGCCGGCAGCGCAGGCTTTCGCCGATGTGGCGCGCACGGCCCTCCTCGGTCAGCACCCAAGGCCGGTTCGTCCAGGGCGGCTCATGCCGCAGATGCTGCCCGTGGCCACAATCGAGCAGCGCCACCCAATGCCCTTCGTCGTCGCGGTCGTAGCCGATGATACGGCGCGAAGGACCATCCGGCACGGTCAGTCGGCCGCGGCGATGGTTTCCCGCAACAAATCGAGAGCGGCCTGCGCGAATGCCCACATATTACCTTCCCGATCGTCGGACCCCGTGGATATCGTGATCACGCGCTCAGCCGGCCCGGCGATGGCGATACAGCTATGCCCGGCCGGATCGCCATATCGATTGCCGGTTGGACCGGTCGCGCCCGTCTCGCCGATGCCCCAGTCGGTGCCCATCCGTTCGCGGATCGATTTGGCCAGGATCTCGGCATGGGTTTCCGTCGCCGCGCGCTCCACCTCGATGTCCGCATCGGTGAGGCCGCCCAGCGTCTGCTTGGAGTCCCGGGTGTACACGACGGCGCCGCCCCGGAAATAGGCAGACGCCCCCGGCACGGCCAGCAGGGCGGCCGAAATAATCCCGCCAGTGGACGATTCGTTGACTGCGACGGTGGCGCCGCGCTCCTTCAGCAGCGCCCCGACAGCGGCCGCCATATCGTTGAGGTTTGTCATCGCCGCGCTCCCTCCGATGAGACATCCGACCGACATACAATCACGGTTCCGGGGCCGGCGTCGACAGACCCGCGCCCGGGCGGCCTAACCGACCGGTTCGAAATGCTGCTGGACCGGATCGTAGACGTGAAGGCTGCAGGACCGAATGTCGACATACCATCCGTGGAGTCGCAACCGGCCGTCGCTGACCCGGTCGCGGATCGACGGGAATGTCATCAAGTTTTCGAGCGACACGAGCACCGCGCTCTGTTCGCAGACACGCGCCTTCTCCTCGATGGTCGCATCGGGCATCGTGCCTTGAACCCGCAGATAGGCGGACCGGACGAGCGTCATCCAGGGCACGACGAACTGGCTGCCGCCCCCGCCATTGCCGCGGGGCTCGAACATCGATCGAATGCCGCCGCAATGCGCGTGTCCCAACACGATCAAGTGATCGACCTCCAAATTCTGAACCGCGAATTCGAGCGCCGCGCTCGTGCCGTGAAATTCGCCGCCTTCCTCGAACGGCGGCACCAGATTGGCCACGTTCCGAATCATGAATAAATCGCCCGGATCGGCCTGTAGCAGCACAGTCGGATCGAGCCGCGAGTCGGAGCAGGCAACCAGCGCCACCTTCGGCCGTTGTCCTTCGTCGACCAACGTTTCATAGGTGCTTCGTTGTTCCTCGAAGCGTCCCCCGCGGAATTGCTTGAATCCCGCGGTAAGTTTTGAGATTGGATCCATGGTTTCGAGAGTCCCCAAGTAAGAAACCGTGCCGGGATCGTAGCCAAAATTTTGGCCATGACAACGGGCGACTTTTTCGTCTTATGCGGCAGACCGCCACGTTGCCCTTCTCGAGCGTATTGCCGATACATCCGCATGCTACGATACCGCCCGTTATCCATGCGCTTCATGGGAAGGAACCCGTGCACATCGAGACGTTAAATCTACGCGAGGTGATCGTCTTTCTCGTCGCGGCGGGCGTCGTCGTGCCGTTAATCCGACGCCTCGGCATCAGCCCGGTTCTCGGATTTCTCGTAGTCGGATTGATCATCGGACCGTTCGGCGTCGCGCGCCTCGTCGATTTCCTGCCTTGGCTCAGCTACGCGGTGATCGACAACCTGGAGGGCGTGCGCGCGTTGGCGGAACTCGGCGTCGTCTTTCTGCTGTTCATGATCGGCCTGGAACTGTCGATCGACCGGCTGTGGGCGATGCGCCGATTGGTCTTCGGTCTCGGCGGAGCGCAAGTCGTCGTCACCGGCGCCGTCATCACCGGCATCGCGTTGTTGTTCGATAACGCCCTGCCGGTTGCAGTCGTGGTCGGCGCGGGCTTCGCTCTGTCTTCCACCGCCATCGTTATGCAGATTCTGGCGGAGAACGGGCGGCTCGGCACGGCGACGGGACAAACCAGCTTCGCCATTCTGCTGTTCCAGGACTTGGCGGTTTTGCCGATCCTCTTCCTAGTCGGCGCTTTCGCGGCGCGGAGCGGCGAGTCGGTATGGCTCTCCTTCGGGTCGGCCATCGGGCAGGCACTGCTGGCGGTCGCGGTGATCTTCGTGCTCGGCCGGCTGATAATCCGGCCGCTGTTCCGGTTCATCGGCAGCGCGGCAAGCCGCGAAATGTTCCTAGCGCTGGTGCTGCTGGTCATCGTCGGCACCGCGGTGGTGACCGAAACGGCGGGGTTGTCCATGGCGCTCGGCGCGTTCCTCGCCGGACTGCTGTTGTCCGAGACGGAATACCGCTACGAGATCGAAGTCGATATAGAACCGTTCAAGGGTCTGCTCCTCGGCTTATTCTTCGTGTCGGTCGGCATGTCGATCGACCTCGCGAAGACCGCCGCCAACCCATTCTGGTTGATCGGGTCGGTCGTCTGTCTGTTCCTGGTAAAGGGCCCGATCATCTATCTGCTCGTGCGGCTGTTCGGCGAACCCCGCCACGTCGCCCTTGAATCCGGGCTGCTGCTCGGCCAGGGCGGCGAGTTCGCCTTCCTGATTATCGGGCTTGCCGTCACGCTCGGCGTGATGCCGGCCGGCCCCGCGCAATTCATGATGATCGTGGCAGGCATTACCATGGTCGCGACTCCGCTGGTAGCGCATAGCGCGCGCCGGCTGGCGCGCAGGGTGGAAGAGCACGACCAGCGCGACATTGCCCAGGACGCCGATCCCGCGAGCGATCTCTCGGAGCACGTCATCATTGTCGGCTACGGCCGGGTCGGACAACTGCTCGGGTCGATCCTGGACGGACAGCGGTTGGCTCACGTCGCCCTGGACATGGACGTATCCATCGTCGCCCGGTTTCGCGCCGCGGGCCGCAGCATCTTTTACGGCGACGCGAGCCGAGCGGAGATACTGAGCAAACTGAACGCGGGCGACGCCGCCGCCTTGGTCATCACCATGGACAGCCCGCGCGCGGCGGAACGTGTGGTCGCGACCGCGCATAAACACTGGCCGGGCCTCGCTATTTACGCACGCGCGCATGACGTCGAGCATGCGGCCCGGCTGATCGCCAATGGAGCGACCCATGCGGTGCCGGAGGCGACCGAGGCGAGCCTGCAGCTCGGCGAGCAGGTCTTGATGGGTGCGGGCATTCCCGAACCCGCCGCCCGCCAGATGATCGAATCCCGCCGCCAAGTCGAACAGGTCGCGATCGACGAAGGCGACCTGCCGCGACCCGATTGAGGTGACGAGCGGCCCCGCGATCCGATAGTGTGAGGCCCGCTAAAGACAAGGAGAAGAAGATGCGCCTATTGCTGGTGGACAAGCGGTTTCCCGACGAGCCCGAGATCGAGCGAACCGTGCTCGGCGGGGCGGGCGAGTACGAATTCTACCCGGTCGCGGACGAGGTGCCGGAGGACGCATGGAGGGCCGCCGAGGGCATCCAGACCTTCCGGGAAAGCAAGGCGGTCAACGCGATGGCGATGGCCGGCAAACTGAAGAATTGCCGCATCATCGTGCGCGGCGGCGTCGGATTCGACAATCTCGACCTGCAGGCGCTCGGCGAGATGGGGATCGCCGTGTGCAACGTTCCCGACTACGGCACGACCGAGGTTGCCGACCATGCCATGGCGCTGTTCCTGGCGCTGCGCCGCGGCATCACCACCTTCAACGACGCGCTGCGTCAAGACCCGGCCGCCGGTTGGAAGTATAACGCGGCACCCTGTGTCGACCGGCTGCGCGGGCGGACGTTCGGCATCATCGGCCTGGGCCGGATCGGCACCGCGGCCGCCCGGCGGGCGCAAGCCTTCGATATGGACGTGTTGTTCTACGACCCGGAATTGCCGGACGGCGCCGATCTCGCCACCGGCTATACGCGGGTTGCCTCCGCCGAGGAATTGGCCGAAGCCGTCGACGCGGTCAGCATCCATACGCCGCTGACCGAGGCGACCACCCGCATGGTCAATGCCGACCTGCTGGGTCGCATGCGGCCGGGTGCGGTTCTGGTGAACACGGCGCGCGGCCCGGTCATCGACCTCGACGCGCTGCATGCGGCGCTCAAGGACGGGACGCTCGGCGGCGCGGGTCTGGACGTTTTCCCGGTGGAACCGGCGGACGCGTCGCATCCCCTGATCAGCGCTTATATGAAGCGCGAGTCCTGGATCGACGGCCGGCTGGTCCTGAGCCCCCACGCCGCCTTTTTCAGCGACGACGGCAACAACGACCTGCGACGGAAATGCGTCGAGACCATGGTCGACTATATCGGCGACGGACGGCTGCGGAATTGCGTCAACGAGGCGTGGCTGCGAACCGGCAAGAATTAGCCCGGCGCGGCGAAACGCTTTATATTTGGGGCGCTTGCCGGCAGCAATTCGGAGAGGCCCATGATGGTCGAGATACTCCCGGTCGATGCGCCGATCGGCGCGGAAATCCGCGGCGTCGACTTGTCACAAGACTTGGACGACGCAACCTTCGCGGCAGTCGAAGCCGCTTTCAACGAGCATGCCGTCATCTGGTTCCGCGATCAGACGATCACGCCGGAGCAGCAGGTCGCCTTCAGCGAAAGATTCGGCGAGATCGAGGTCAACGCCTTCAACAAATTCGCCCTGCCGGACAATCCGAAAGTGCTGATCGTTTCCAACGTCAAGGAGGACGGCAAGGACATCGGCTATGCCGATGCCGGCAGCCACTGGCATACGGATATGTCCTACACCGCAACGCCGCCGCGCATGACGATGCTGTATGCCATCGAGGTGCCGGAAGAGAACGGCAAGCCGCTGGGCGACACCCTGTTCGCCAGCGCCACCGCCGCCTACGACTCGCTGCCGGACGACATGAAGGCCAAGATCGACGGCCTCAGGGCGACCCACCGGTTCGCCGCGAAGGAACGCGGCGTCAAGAAACCGGTCGAGCTGACGCCGGAACAGATCGCCAAGAATCCCGACGTGGACCACCCGGTCGCGCGCACCCACCCGATCACGGGCCGCAAGGCGTTGTATGTGCGGGCGGGCGAATGCATCGGCATCCCCGGCATGCCGGACGACGAGGCGCTGCCCCTGATCAAGAACCTGTCGGACCGGACCATCCGGCCCGAATTCCTATACCGCCACCAATGGCAGGTCGGCGACGTGCTGATGTGGGACAACGCGGCGGTCCAGCACTGGGCGCCGCGCGACTACGAATGGCCGCAACGCCGCCGCATGCACCGCACCACGGTAAACGGCTCGGTGCCGTTCTGAAGCGTCGGCGGCGTTAATCGGCCGCTTCCTCCTTCATCCCCAGTTCGGCGAGGATTTCGTCGGTATGCTCGCCCAGCATCGGCGCGGGGCGGCGGATCGAGCCGGGCGTGCCCTTGAGCTTCACCGGCGTGCCGAGCGTCCGCTGGCGGCCCGCCGCGGTGTGATCGACCTCGACCACCATGTCGCGCGCCAGCACATGCGGGTCGTGGAACACCTCGTCGTGATGCATCACCGGACCGGCAGGAATGTTGGCGGCGTCCAGCGCGTCGAACCATTCCTGATTGGTCCTGGTTATGAAGCGTTCCTGCAATAAGGCCACCAGCGCTTTGTTGTTGGCTACCCGGTCGGCCTTGGTCAGGAAGCGCTCGTCTTCCATCAGCTCCTCGCAGCCGAGCACCTTGCAGGCCTTCTCCCACAGGTTCTGCGCCGCCGCGCCCAGGACGAGCCAACCGTCCGACGTCTGGAACACGTGATAGGGCGAGCTGCCGCGATGCTGCTGGCCGAGGCGTTCCGGCCGCTTGTCGGTCGCGAAATAGTAGGCCGCTTCGTACACGCATTTGGAAATCGCCGATTCGAACAGCGACACGTCGACCTGCTGCCCCTTGCCGGTCTGCTCCCGCGCCGCCAGCGCGGTCAGCACGCCGATCGCCGCGAACATGCCGCCGCTGGTATCCGAGATCGGGATCGGCAGCCGATGCGGCGGGCCGTCTTCCTCGCCGCAAATCGACATGAGGCCGGACATCGCCTGCGCCACCAGATCGAAGCCGCCGCGCGGGCCGTAGGGCCCGGTCTGCCCGAAGCCCGAGACCGAGCAGTAGACGAGACGCGGGTTCAGCTTGCTCATCGCGTCGTAGCCAAGGCCGAGCCGCTCGGCCACGCCGGGCCGGAAATTCTCGACCAGCACATCGGCGCCGGTGATCAGCTTGCGGCAGATATCGAGATCCGCCTCTTCCTTCAGGTTCAGCTCGATGCTGCGCTTGTTGCGGTTCCACAGCATGAAGGGCGCGCTTTCGCCGTTCACGAAGGGCGGCGTCTTGCGCAACACGTCGCCTTCGCCCTTGCGCTCGACCTTGATCACGTCGGCGCCCTGGTCGCCCAGGATCATCGCGCAATAGGGGCCGGAGAGGTTCGAGGTGAGGTCGACCACCTTAAGATGGGACAGGGCCTCGGGCATCGCTTCCTCCTTGCATTCTGTTCTTAAGTCGCGGTCATGCTTCGACAAGCTCAGCATGAGGATATTAGCGCGAAGTCGGAAATTCGCCCTAATCCTTCATTCAACGCAACCCTCATGCTGAGCTTGTCGAAGCATGGCTTCATAGGTCATCAATCGTCGAAATCGTACAGAACGGCGGCGTTATCGGCGAGAACCGCGTTCCGCACCGCCGCGTCCGGCACCCAGTCTAGCAGAACATCGAGACAGTCCGCTTCTTCGGGCTTGTTGCCGGCGTCCGTGTGATGCGGATGCGGCCAATTGGCGGCCCAGACCAGACGGTCCGGCCGCACATCCACGAGCGCCCGCACCTTGTCGCCGACATCTCTGTAAAGCGGCGGACCGTCGGTCGAGGCGAGATAGGGGGCGGAAATCTTGACCCAGCATTTGCCGCTCTCCATGAAGCGCAGCAGCGCCTGGAAGCCGGGATCGTTCACGCCGTTTTCCGGCGGCGTCCGGCCGATGTGATCGATCACCACGTCGACCGGCAGCTTTTCCATCATCGGGATCGCCTCTTCGATCCAGTCGCCGTCGTCCTGCATCTGGATATGCCACCCCAAGGGAGCGATCTTTTTCGCCATTTCCGGCGCGTCGCCCGACACGAAATCGTCGACCAACAGATAGAAACGCAAGCCGCGCATGCCGGCATCGTGCAGGCGGCGCAGCTCGGCGTCGCCGATGTCCTTTTCGGTGACCGCGACGCCACGCGCCCTGGACAGGCCGAAATGGGCCATGGCGTCGAGCGTGCAGCGGTTGTCCCGGCCATAGAGCGAGGGCTGCACGATCACGCAGCGTTCCATGCCGAGCCGGTTCAGCATCGTCTCGTAGGCCTCGATCGAACCGACGTAGTCGGGGCTGCGACCGGGCACGCGGGGATATCGATCCGCCGGACCGTAGATATGCGAATGAGTCTCGCACGCCTTCGGCGGCGCCACGAGCTTCGGTTTCCGTCCGTCGCCGCTTACCATGTAGTCGTCGGTCATGCCGCGCTCCCTTCCTTCACCGGGTGTCCCATAATCGCTTCGAAGCGTTCCGCATACCGCGGCCAAACCTCCGGATTGACCAGGCGCGGCGGCCGCTCGCCGTTCAGAATCTGCACCCATTGGATCGCCGAGCCCTGCGCCATCTTGAACCAGTTCTCCCAGGTCATGCCCGCATTGTGCGGCGTCGCCAGCACGTTGTCGAAACGCAGTAGCGGATGATCGAGCGCCGGCGGTTCGACCAGCCACACGTCGATGCCGGCGCCCGCGATGGCGCCTTTTTCGAGCGCCTCGACGAGATCGTCGTCAACATGGATACCGCCGCGTCCGACGGTCACGAAAAAAGCCGTCGGTTTCATCAGGCCGAAGGCACGGGCATCGAACATGCCTTCGGTTTCCGCGTTGCGCGGCATCGCGACCGCGACGAAATCAGACTCGGCCAAGAGGTCCTCGAAGGCGACAAGGTCCGCCCCCCGGCGCGCCGCTTCCTCGGCGGTCAGGCGGGGATGGCTGGTCAGCACACGCATGCCGAAGGCCTTGCAGAATGTCGCCAGGGTCTGCCCGATCGCACCCATTCCCATAATGCCGACCGTCTTGCCGGAAATGTTGTGCCCCGTGAAATCCTGCCGGACCCAGTTGCGGTCCCGGCGCATCGCTTTGTCCGACTGCACCATCTGCCGCGACAGGCACATCATCTGCGCCAGCGCGTGTTCGGCGACACCCTCGGCATTGCTGCCCGCCTGGTTAACCACCGCCACGCCGGCGTCGGTGCAATCGTCCACGTTCACCACTTCGTAACCGGCGCCGCTGGTCGAGATCGCCAGCAGGTTGGGGCAGCGCGCGATGAACCGCCGGTGGCCGCTGAACGCTTCGGGCAGCGCCGTGCGGTTGCCGCGGATTTGATATCCCACCGCCGTATCGAGCTGCGCCTGCAAGGCATCGTCGGGCATGTCGTAGGCCAATCGGGTCAGTTCGATATCGCCTTGTTCGGCAATGATTCGTTTGAATTCCTCGACAATTCCCATGATCTCGAAATAAACGATATGCTTACGGGCTGCCACGGCGCGTCCTCGTTGACGATGGAGAAGGGGATGACCGCGGCGGCGGCCACGGGGAGACCCTACACGCTATACCCGCCGGCCGTTAAATTCGGAAGTTATTCATCCGCCGCTCTTGGGCGATTCCTCCCGCGAGCCCGACCGTGATCGACCCACCGCCCACGAGGCAGAGCATGTCCTGTTGCCGAAACCGCCCGCGGCCCGGAGCCAAAGTTTGACCACGCCCCCCGCCAAACCACAGTCCACCCATCGCGTCAGTCCTTGGGAGTTGTTCCGCAACGGCAATTACAGCTGCCTCTGGCTGGCCGGCGGATTCATCGGCACGATCCGATGGCTCGAACTGCTCGTCATCAGCATCTATGTCTACGAGGTCACCGGCTCGCCCTTCCTCACCGCCTTGATGACCTTCTTCCGGTTGCTGCCGATGGTGCTGCTGGGCGCGGTGATCGGCGCGGTTGCGGAGCGCCTCAACCGGCGCGTTCTCATGCTGTGCGGCCTCTCGGTTCTGATGGTCACGACCACCGGGCTCAGCGCGCTCGCCTATACCGGCAATCTCGAGATATGGCACGCGGCGCTCGGCGCGTTCCTGGGCGGAACGGTACATACGTCGGAGTTCCCGATCCGCCGCATCATGGTGGCGGAGATCGCCGGCTCCGAACGCTCCTCCGCCGCGCTGGCATTCGATTCGTTGACCAACAACCTGACGCGGCTGATCGGACCGATCTCCGGCGGCGTGCTCTACGACCTCATCGGGCTTTACGGCGCCTACACGCTCTGCGCCGCGCTCTACGCCATCAGCTTCCTGCTGGTCTGGCGCGTCGAATACGCCGCTGAATCCCAGTCGACCGGCACATCCGCGTCCTACCTGACCAACATCGTCGAGGGATTCCGCTTCGTGCGCCAACGGCGGATGATCGTCGGGACCCTCTGCGTCACGGTGATCATCAACATGTTCGCCGTGCCCTTTTCGGCGATGGTGCCGGTAATCGGCAAGGAGAATCTCGAACTCAGCGCCTCGCTTATCGGCGCCTTGGCGACCACCGAAGGCGTCGGCGCTTTCCTCGGCGCGGTCCTGATCGCGCTGCTGCAGCCGAAGAATTTCCCGCGGACCTATCTCCTCGGGTCCTTCCTATTCCTGGCGGGCGTCGCCTTCTTCGCCCAATCGAACACCATCGTCTTCGCCTTCGGAATCCTTCTGGTCGCCGGGTTCGGCCACGCGGGGTTTTCCACCACGCAATCCGCGATCATCTTCGGGGCCGCCGCGCCGGAAATGCGGTCGCGCTTGCTCGGCGTGCTGGCGACCAGCATCGGCGCCGGCCCCTTGGGCGTGCTGCATCTCGGCTGGCTCGCCAATACGATCGGCGCGCCCTGGGCGCTCACCATCGTCGCGACCGAAGGTTTCGTCCTGTTGGGGTTCGTCGCCGTGATTTATCCCGAACTGTTCCGCGGCGGCCCGAAATCGGCGAATGAGAAAGCGGTCAGCGGTAAAGCAGCAGAATGACGATGCCGACGACGATCAAGACCATGCCGAGAATCTCGTATCGAGTCGACCGCTCCTTGAACACGATATAGGACGTCAGCAGCGAGAAGATCAGCTCGATCTGCCCCAGCGTCCGGACATAGGCCGCGTTCTCCAGTGTCATCGCGTTGAACCAAGCAATCGAGCCCATCGTCCCGGTCAGGCCGATGAGGATCGAGAACTTAAAATTGCGGAACATCGCCACAAGCTGGTCGCGCTCGCGCCAGACCATATAAATCCCCATCACGACGACCTGAATCACGGTCACCCAGATCAGCGTCAGCGCCGCCGGCAACAGGAAGCCATCCAACCCAAGCGACAGGCTGGCGGCCCGGATGCTGACCGCGGCGACGGCGAATCCCGCGCCGGATATCAGTCCGATCACCGCGATGCGGTCGATCCATCCGGTCATGAACCCGCGCAGCGTGGCCTGCCCGTGCGCAACCGAGATCATCATCACGCCGACCACGCTGATGACGACCGCCGATGCCCCGGCAATGCTCAGCGCTTCGCCGAAGAAAATCAGGCCGAACAAGGCGGTCTGCACCGCTTCGGTCTTGGTGTAGGTGGTGCCGACCGCGAAATTGCGGAAGGAAAACAGATAGACCAGGAGGAAGGTGCCGACGATCTGGCCGATTCCGGCGACGAAAGTCAGCCCGACGAAGGACGCGGTCAGCGGCGGCACCGCCTCGTCCGAGATCCAGATCAATCCCGCCAGATAGATCGCCGCGATCGGCAAACCGAAAAGGAACCGCACGAAGGTGATCGCGCTGGTTGTCAGCTCGGTCTTCAGATGTTTCTGCAGGCCGGTGCGGACCGTCTGCAATATGACGGCCGCCACGGTTATGGCCACCCACAATTCCATCGCGCTTGTCCTGACCGGTCCTGTTCGTGTCGTTTGTTCGGATGTGCCTATCGCAGGTCCGACAGGATCTTGCTGATCTCATCGACAAGCGCGACGTTCGGTTGGTCGAGACAGACGCGGTCGCCGACGAGCCTTACGGCCGCCGGGGTCAGCGCCTGCCCTTCGCAGGGGCCGTCAATACAAACACCATCTTCCACGCGAAACAATGCGGCATGGCTATCGCAGAAAAGATGGGTGCCGCCATCGTCTTCGAAAAACTCGCCGATCTCGCTATCCAGCCGCGAAAATGCGTGCGGGCAGCGATTGACGTAACCGAATATTTGGCCGCCGCGGCGCGCGACGACCAGCCGTTGCGCCAAGTCCGGCCCTTCGACCGCGAAGCCGCGCGCGCCGCCGTCCGGAATATCGCCGAGGCGGCACAGTTCCAGCATGGTCGTGCAATCAGCCGGGCTTGTGGGCCTGGTCGAAATATCCGTCCGGCGAAATTTCCGCGACGACGCCGAAGGGCGAGCGGAACTTGATCGGCAAGACGCCGGGCTGAGACAGGATTTCGCAGCCCATCTCCTTGAGCTTTTCGTGCGACCCTTCGAGGTCCGCGACCTCGACGCCGAAATGGTGGATGCACGGCCCGGGGCCCGCCAGACCGGCTTCGGGCGAGTCTTCGCTGTCGTATTCGATGATCGCGAGATCGATGACCCCGTCGGTGAGATGGCAGGAGGTATGGTCCCGCACTTTCGATTGCTTGAGTTCCTCGAACCCGAAGACTTCCTTGTAGAAGGCCTTGGCCTTGTTGACGTCGGGAACCTTGACCGCGATGTGATAGATCTTGGACATATGCCTGTCTCCGCCGTTTCCGTGACTGGGTTGGGGATAGTCTACGCCAGAAGCACGACCATCGGGAAATGCGTTTCGGTACCGGGGGGGTGCCGACAGTCATGCCGAACGGCCGGCATCCTGACTCGGTTTGCGGTCTTCGGCCGTGCGATAGACCATCATCGCCACGATGAGGACACACGCGATGAAGGCGAAGGCCGCCCGATACGCGATCGCGGGTGCGGCCGCCCCGCCGCCGGCGAAACCGCCCACGATAAGCCCTGTCGCGATCTGCATCACGGCCACGCCCGCCACCATCGACGTGTTCACCGTGGTCACCCCACGCCCGACCAAGCGCGCCGGAAACAGCGACCGGCCATGCGCCATCATCGCAACCCGGTGCCCGCCGAGATAGCCGATCACCGCGAACAGGACCGTCACGACCCAGAGCGGCGGACGGTCGAGCAGGGCCAGGATTACGAAGGCCGCGGCCAAGGCGCCGCAGCTCGCCATCACCACGCCCTTGCGCGTGTCGAACCGTCTGTCCATCGGCCCGTAGCTTAGCGAGCCGGCCAGCATCGCCGTCGCCATCACCAGCATCACGTTGCCGCGCGCGATGGCGTCCAGGCCGTAGACATCGTTCAACATCGGCGCGCCCCACAGGCCGAAGACGCAGAGCGCGCTGCTGTATCCGACGAAGGAAATCGCCAGCACCGGCCCGATCCCGGGCATGCGCAACGCCTCGCCGACGCCGCGCAGCATCTCGCGGAAACTTTCACCGGCGGCATGGTCGCGCGCTTCACCCGGCGGCGCGTCGCGGACGCCGATCCAGGCCACCGCGGTCAACACGGCCGCGACCCCGGCGGCGATCAAAAATGCGTCTCGCCAGCCGACGCTTTCCGCCAGCGACGCAAAGGGCGTGGCGGCCAGCAGATGCCCGGTCTCGCCGCCGCCGATGATGATCCCGGCGAAGGTGGCGTATCGGTCCGGCGGGAACCACCGGGCGCAGACGACCAACGATCCGACCAGCACGCCCGCACAGCCGACCCCCATGCAGATGCGCGCCACGGTTAGGCCCGTCAATCCATCCGCCCGCGCGAACAGGACCGCGCCCGCCACGGCCAACAGCAGCAGGCTGGACACGGTGCGCCGCGGCCCGAACCGATCGAGCAGCATGCCGATGGGGATCTGCGCCGCGCCGAAGGAGACGAAGAACGCGCCCGTCAGCAGACCCAGGTCGCCGGGCGTCAAACTCAAGTCGCGCATCAGGTCGGGGGCCACCACGGCATGCGACGCGCGGAAGAACTGGCTGACCACATAGACGCTGCAAAGCGTGGCGACGATTCGGACGGCCGCGCTTTTCGAAGAGGACTGCTCGGACATTCGCGCGACGGTGGCGCGGTATCCGGCGGTTGTCAACGCTTCGGCCGGCCGCCCCGCCGAACCTTGGGGCGTTTTGCGCCGGCCGCCCGCGGCGGTATAGTGGCCGCCCATCGACCCCCGCTACCGCGCGACGCCCGGACCGGATGAACCCGGCTCGCGGGCCAGCCGGCCACCGCTCAAGAAATAAGCACAAGGACGCGATGAGTTTCGATTTCGTACCGTTCGGGGAAATCGACGGCTTGGCCGTCGCAGCGCTCGTGGCCGTTTACTTCATGGCGTTTTTCATCCGCGGCATTATCGGGTTCGGCTCGGCCATGCCGGCCGTCTTGGGCAGCGCCTGGATACTGCCGCCGCACGATGCCGTGCTGATCGCATTGCTGACATCGGTCTTCGCGCAGGTTCAATTGCTGCCGCAAGGGTTCCGCGACGCCAATTGGAAGATCACCAAGCCCTTGATTGCGGGAACGATCCTGTCGGTGGCCATCGGCGTTTGGATTTTCGCATCCCTGAAAGCCGCCTGGCTGACCATCGTGCTGGGCCTCATCCTGAGCATCGCCGTCCTGATCGACATGGCGCGGCTGACGCAGCGCATGGCCGCCGTGTTGCAGCTCGACCGGTTTTCGGTCGCCTTCTCGCTCGCCAGTATCGCGGGGCTGATGGCGGGGATCGCGGGCGCCGGTTCGAACTACTTTCTATCGGTCTACATCCGCTGGGCCGCGCCGGAGCCGCGGGCCTTTCGGGCGACCAATATCGTGACATCCGGCGCGATGACGCTGTGGCGCTGCTGCGTCACGCTGTTCGCCGGCCTGCTGACGATCAAGCTCGCTGTCGAATCGCTGCTGGTGATGCCCGCCGTCTACGCCGGCGCCTGGGCGGGCCGGGTCATGGGCGAGCGTCTGTCGGCGGAGCGGTATTTCGGCCTGTTCCGCTGGGTTTTGCTGGCGGCGGCTGTGGCGTTGATCTGGAAGGGCGCAAGCGCCCTCGATTGAGGGCCCAATCGCGCCGGAAAATTTGCGCCGCGCCGTGCCCGCGCCGTATAGTTCCCGGATCAATCCGGACCATCGTCAGTCGCGCCGCCGCATCCGCTGCCTTGACCTGCCGCGCCGGCCGCCTGATGGCATCAGGAGACGGCATCATGCTTCAAATCAATCGTTTAAGCGAGGCGCTCGGCGCCGAAGTGATCGACCTGGACCCGAGCCGGAATCTGTCCGCCGACGAAGCGGTTGCGCTGAACGAGGCATTCTTCGAACACCTGCTGCTCTGCATCCGATGCGATCCTTTATCCGCCGAGGATTTCGCCGAATTCGGGCGCCAATTCGGGACGCCGCAGCTTCAACTCCTGCGCAAGCGCCGCCACGGCGACGTGCCGGAAGTGTCCGTCCTGGAATCGACCTACAGCAGTGCGGACGACAAGCCGAACGACATGCAAATGATGCGGCTGTCCGGATGGCATACGGACGACTCCTATTTCGCGAAGCCGGCCAAGGCGACGATGTACCAGTCGCTCAAGATTCCCGAGTCCGGCGGGGAGACCCGCTTCTGCAACATGCGGCAGGCCTATGACGACTTGTCCGACACGATGAAGGCCCGATTGGACGGGCTGAAGACCGTGCACAGCTATGACACGATGCGTGCGCCCGCCCGCGCGGCGGCCCGCAACGCGGTCGAGGCCTCCGAAACGCCGGATGTGCTGCACCCGCTGATCCGAACCCACGAGGACACCGGACGCAAGGCGATCTACCTCAATTCGAACCGTACCGACCGGATCGTCGACATGGACCGGGAGGAGAGCGACGCCCTGCTCGACGAACTGTTCGACCACGTCACGCAGCCGAAATACCAATATCACCACGAATGGCGGATCGGCGACGTCCTGCTCTGGGACAACCGATGCCTGATGCATTCGGTCAACATGGACTTCCCGGTCGGGCAGCCCCGCCTGCATCAACGCTTGCTGTTGGAGGGCGGGGTGCCGGTCTAGCGCGCGGCGCGCACCGGAGGAACCGCAAGGGCATGCATTCCCGACACGGTTCGAGTATCGTCGAGCTAAGCGGCGACGGGCGACTCCACGAAAAACCGGCGCATGCATCGAATCCCGCCAACGGGCCGCGCACAGTTCAGACGGCCCATCCATACGACAATGACAACTAGCCCCAAGCCTCGGGAGACACCGCATATGACCAACCGGCTCAACGCGCAAACCCTCAAAGCCATGATCACGGACGGCGAGGAAATTGCCTTGCTCGATGTCCGCGAGGACGGGCAGTTCGGCGAAGGCCATCTGCTGTTCACGGTGCCCGCGCCCTACAGCGTGCTGGAGATCCGCCTGGGCGCGATCATGGCGCGCAAATCCACGCGGACGGTGCTGGTCGACGACGGCGACGGCGTCGCCGAGAAGGCCGCCGCACGGATGGCCGAACTGGGATTCACCGATGTCTCGATCCTCGAGGGCGGCGTACCGGCTTGGGCCGACGCGGGATACGAAATCTTCAAAGGCGTCAACGTTCCCTGCAAGGCGTTCGGCGAGGTGGTCGAGCATGCCGTGCATACGCCGTCGATTTCGGCCGAAGAGCTGAACGCCATGTTCGAGAAGAACGAGGACCTGGTGGTCGTCGATGGCCGCACGCCCGCAGAATACAAGCGCATGAGCATTCCGAACGGGATCAGCGTGCCGAACGCGGAACTCGTCTACCGCATCCAGGAACTGGCCCCGTCGCCGGACACGACGGTGGTGGTCAACTGCGCCGGCCGGACCCGCAGCATCATCGGCGCCCAGACCCTTATCAACGCGAAGATTCCCAACAAGGTGGTCGCGCTGCGCGCTGGGACAATGGGCTGGAACCTCGCCGGATTCGAGTTGGATCATGGCGCGACACGCCGCTACCCCGAGGTGTCCGACGAGGGCATGAAGGTCGCGCGACAGCGCGCGGCGGACATGGTCGCGCGCTACAACATCAAGAAGACCGATCTCGCGACGGTCGACAAATGGCGCCGCGATACCGGCCGCAGCCTCCATCTGCTCGACGTGCGCGACCAAGCCGAATACGAAGCGGGGCATCTGCCCGGCGCAGTGCATGCGCCGGGCGGGCAGCTGGTGCAAGCGACGGATGCGTGGATCGGCACCAAAGGCGCCCGCGTCGTGCTGACCGACGACACAGAAATCCGCGCGATCACCGCCGCGCACTGGCTCGTGCAGATGGGTTGGGATGTGTACGTCCTCGAAGGCGGTATCGGCGACGCCGGCACCGAAACCGGCATGCCGGCGCGCAACGTCCTCGGCCTGGACGACATCGACGTGGATACGATCACGCCGCAAGATTTGTCGAAAGCCCTCGCCGACGGCACCGCCGTTGCCGTCGATATGGACCTGTCGGGCAAATACCGGGACCAGCGCCTGCCGGGCGCACACTGGGGCATCCGGCCGCGGCTCGGCCGGCTCGCCGCCGAGCTTCCCGCCGGCAAGACCGTCGTGCTCTATTCCGAACACGAAACCCGCGCCCGCCTTGCCGTTGCCGACATGCGCGCCGCGACCGACGCGCCGATCGCCGTCCTCGCCGGCGGCCGCGAAGCCTGGGTCGCCGCGGGCCTGCCGACGGAATCATCGGGTGGCGCGCCGGCTGATTCCGAACGGATCGATTTCCTGTTCTTCGTTCATGATCGTCACGACGGGAACGAGCAGGCGATGCGCGACTATCTGAGCTGGGAGGAACAGCTGCCCGCCCAGATCGACAACGACGGCGACGCGGATTTCACCGTCATCGCCCCGTAAGCAACCGGCCGGAGACCCACAATGACCGTCACGATAACCCCCCTGGCCGAGAATGCCGGCGCGGAAATCACCGGCCTCGATCTGCGCGACGACATCGACGCGAAGACGGCCAAACAGCTCAACGATGCCTTCGTCGACCGGGTCGCGTTGGTGTTCCGCGACCAGACACTGACGCCGCAGGAGTTCGTGAAGGGCGCCAGCATCTTCGGCACGCCGATGAAGCAATTGCTGGCGCAATATCATCTGCCTGGTTGCCCCGAGGTCGGCACCGTGTCGAACCGGGACCGCGACACCAAGGGCGACGGCAAGATCCTGATCCGCGGGACCACGTGGCATACCGACCACTCGAACAAGGAGGTGCCGCCCAAGGCGACATCGCTCTACGCCGTCGAGCTGCCGGACAGCGGCGGCGACACGGAATTCACCAATACCTGCGCCGCCTATGACGCCCTGCCGGACGCCACCAAGAAACGCATCGACGGCCTGCAGGCGGTGCATGCCTACCTCAGCAGCCGGACACCCCGGAAATTGCCGAAACGCACCAAGGAAGAGGAAACCGCGAGTCCCGACATGATCCAACCGCTGGTCCGCACGCATCCCGACTCCGGCCGCAAGGCGCTGTATCTGAATCCGGTGCGGATCGAGGAATTCGTCGGCGTCGAAAAAGAAGAGGGCTTCGCGCTGCTCGGCGAGCTGATGGCGCATGCCACCGAGGATCGTTTCATCTACCGCCACACGTGGCGGCACGGCGACATGGTGATTTGGGATAACCGCTGTTCGATGCACCAGGCTCATACCGACTACGATATGAGCCAGCGTCGTCTGCTGCACAGGCTGATGTTGGAAGGCACGAAGCCGGTCTAGCCGCCGGTCCGGGATACGAAGGAGACGACGCGGTGGCCACGATCCGCATCATGTTCAGCCGATTCTCGGCATTCTACAGCCCGTTGATCTGCACCTTCGCCGCCGGCTATCTGCGCGACGAAGGCCTGGACGCGGAATACGGCGTGGCGACGCCGGACCGGTCCGCCGGCGACGCGATCGAGGGCGGGTCCCATCACATCACGCAATACGCGGTCTCCGCCAGTTGGGCCGCGATCGAGGCAGGGCGATCCTCGCCGATCGTGCATTTCGCCCAAATCAACCGGACGGACGGCTTCTTCATCGCCGGCAAGGACCCGGATCCGGGCTTCACCTGGGACAAGCTGGCGGGCAAGCGCGTCCTGGTCGATCACGGCGCACAGCCGCTGGCGATGTTCAAATACGGGCTGCACCGCATGGGGGTCGACTTCCACAGTATCGAGGCGATCGACATGGGCGGCGGCGACGCCATGGAGGCGGCCTTCCGCGCCCGCCGCGCCGACTATGTGCATCTGCAAGGGCCGGCGCCGCAGCAGATCGAGAAGGACGGCGCCGGGCATATCGTGGCCTCGGTCGGCGAAGCGGTCGGCCCGGTGGCTTTCAGCAGCCTGGCCGCCACGCGCGACTGGCTCGCGACCGACATGGCGCAGGCTTTCATGCGCGCCTACCGGAAGGCGCGCGCCTTCGTCATCGAGACGCCCGCGGCCGAGGTCGCCAAGGTCGAGCGGGATTTCTTCCCCGGTACCGATCCGGAAGTCCTGGCCAAAACGATCGCGTTCTACCAGGGTCTCGGCAATTGGCACCCGTCGGTCGAGATCGGCCGCGACTCCTACGAAACCGCCCTCGACGTGTTCGAACATAGCGGCCTGATCACCCGCCGGCATGCCTATGACGACGTCTGTGCGGCGCCGCCGGATGCGTAGACGCGGCGCGTGACGAGACCGTCCCCCGATACCGGCCGCGCCGAGAATCCGTGGCGCACCCGGCTCGCCGTGCTGACCCTGGCCCATGTCACGGGCACCCTGCACATCACGACGCTGACCGTGATGGCGCCGGTCATCAAGGAAGACCTCACCCTCACCTTCGCGCAGGTCGGCCTGCTGGTCACCGCCTACAGCGTCGGCCAAGTCACCGGCTCGATCCCCGCGGGCACGCTGACCGACCGGGTCGGCGTCGGCTGGGCGTTGGTCATCGCGCATCTTTTCATGATCGCCGGCGCCGTGACGCTGACCCAGGCCGACGGCGCCGCGATTGCCATGGCGGCCATGCTGATGACCGGCTGGGGCTACGCCATCGTCAATCCGGCGACCGCGAAGGGCGTGTTCGATTCCTTCCCGCCGGAGCGGCGCGCCACGGCCATGGGGGTCAAGCAAACCGGCGTGCCGATCGGCGGGGTCACGGCGGCAGTGCTCGGCTCCTTCGCAACCGCCGACGGATGGCCGTTGATCACCGCCGGCGTCGCGATCATCACCGTCGCCGGCGGGTTATGCTGCCTCGCCATCGTCGAGCGGCCCAGACCCCGGTCCGGCGCGACGACAGCCACACGATCCGGCACCTTGCGCGAGGTCATGGGCGACATGAATTTCGGCCGCTTCGTGCTGACCAACTTTCTCTACAATTTCGGACAGGCAAGCTTCTTCGCCTACCTGACGCTGTTCGTCCGGCAAGGCGCGCAGGCGAGCCAGGAAGTCGCCGGCCTGTGCTACGGCATCGCGCAAATATGCAGCGTCGCCGCGCGCCTCGGCTGGGGTGCGGTCAGCGATATTCTGTTCAAGGGCCGGCGGAAAGCGCTCACTCTTGCCCTCGGCGCATCCGCCGCCGCATTTCTGACCACCATGATCCTCGTCGGGCCGGGCTGGGGTATCGCGCTCGGCATCGGCCTGTCCGCCGCATTGGGCGCCACCATCGCATCCTATGCACCGCTGATGCAGACGATGGCGACCGAGGCCGTCCAGCCGCGGCTGACCGGATCGGCGGTCGGTTACAACATGGTCGGCACATCGATGGGCAGTATCGTCGGCCCGCCGGTGTTCGGTGCGATCGTCGATTTGACAGGCGCCTTCGAAAGCGGCTGGCTGTTATGCGCCGCTTTGGTAACCCTGGGCGTTATCGTGATGGCGACGGGGTTTCAGGAGCGCGGCGGCGCGAGCGGAAAATGATGGCAAGACGGAGCGAACAGACATGACAGTGGGTTTCATCGGACTGGGCAATATGGGCAACCCCATGTGCAGCCGCCTGCTCGACGCGGGGCATCAGGTCGCCGTGCACGATATCGATGCGGATGCCGTCAAACCGTTGGCCGACCGGCAAGCGCGGGTGATGGGCTCGCCGAAAGAAATCGCCGACGCGGCCGAGGTGGTGTTCGCGTCGCTACCGTCCAACGCCTCACAAGAGGCGGTCGCGCTCGGCGACGACGGCATCCACGCAGGATCGACGGCGAAAGTATTCGTCAATCTCTGCACGGTCGGCGGCGCGCATATCCAAGGCGTGGCCGATGAGCTCGCGAAATCCAAAATCGTCACCGTCGACAGCCCGATCAGCGGCGGCCCGCCGGGTGCCGCGGCCGGCACGCTGTCGGTCATCGTGTCCGGTCCGGCCGACACCGTCGAGCAGGTAAGACCGTTGCTCGAACAATTGGGCACGATCACCTATGCCGGCGAGAAGGTCGGCATGGCGCAGAGCCTGAAGCTCGCCAACAATATCCTGTCGGCGACGGCGCTGGCCGCGACATCGGAGGCGCTGGTCATGGGCGTGAAGGCGGGGCTCGACCCGGAGATCATGCTGCAGGCGATCAATCTGGGCAGCGGCCGCAACAGCGCGACAATGGATAAGATCCCAAGCGACGTGCTGACCCATGACTTCGCCTTCGGCGCGGCGATGGACATTCTGCTCAAGGATGTCGACATGGCGGTCGCGGAAGGCGAGGCTCTGGGCGTGCCGATGCGCGTGTGTCAGTCGACACGTCAGTTCTATCGGCTGGTACGGGCGCAGCTCGGCGGCGAGACCGACATCACCCGCGCCGCCGAATGGGTCGCGGACGCCGCGGAAACGAAAATTCCCAAGACACGCTGACCGGCGGAGGCCCAACACTACCAGAGTGTGGCATTCAGAATTCGGTAATTCCATGCTACGATAACCGTTAGTGAGTTTCGGGTACGCCCCGTCCCGTCACTTTCGGACGCACGGCGCGGACCCTGGAAATTGGGAGATTGCCCATGCGCATCGTGCTGACTGCCCTTTCTGCCGCTGTTTTTTCACTCTTCGCCGCCACCGGCGCCCAAGCCGCCCCGCAGACGCTGCTGTTGGTCGCGCAGGGCGACGACCTGCATTTCACCTGCGCCGGGGAGCATTGTTCAGCCGAAGGAACGTCGCTTTGCCTGCAATACGAACGAGCGAGCCCGACCCGGGGAACACCCTACGAACTGGTCGACGAAGCGCGCTACGGCACCGGCCGCCCGACCGGCCTGACCCTGATCGGCCAGACCGCCAGCGGAACGGAAAAGCCGCTGCCGCTCGAAAGCCTGGATATCGCCTCCGAGCGCGACCACATGGCCGTGCGGTTCCGCATCGAAAAGGCACTGCTCGCCGCGCATGGCGTCCAATCCGCCAAGCTTCGCGTGACGCATAACGTCGTTCTCGCCCCCGTCTGGGCGCCGGGCGACGCCAACCCGCAGCTTGAAACCGACCTCGAACTCTCGATGGGGCCGATGCGCGCGGCCGCCGAAGGCACGCTCAAACGCCAGGAAAAAGAAGTGCGGGTTGCCCATATCATGCGCGATACGTTGAACGCCTTGCCGCGCGGCCGTGTCGCGTCGAAAGCCGAACGGAAGACGGCCTTCGACGCCGCCATAGCCTTGCACGCGCGGAAAGACGGCGGCGTCCTGCCGCGCGATGTCAGCGAAGCGCGCGACAACATCGCCTCCTGCAATTACATCAACGACGGCGAAATGTGGTACCGCGGCTATTACGAGAAAGTGTCGCGCTACCGCGGCTGCCTTGGCCAACGCCATGACAACCTGATCAAGGGCGTGAACCAGCAGTATTGGGAATCCATGAAGGGCGCGGGCAGCTAACGCGCGCGTCTCGCGGGGCGGCGCTGCGGCCGCCCCGGCCATCCTTTAAGTCAGCCAAGCGAGCGCGCGCCATGCCGCGCACGAGGCGTTGAGCGCCTCGACTTGCCTATAGGGGTTTGGGGGCTACGCCGCGCCGGCGCGGAGCCAGGTCATTGCCTGGTTGAGCTGACTCATCCGACGGGTATCGCCGAACGGGGCGTCGGGATGATGGATCGTCGCCAGCATGCGAAAACGCGCCTTGATTTCGGCCTGCGACGGCCTCATGCCAGGCGCGAAACCCAGCACGAACAAGGCTTCCTCGGAATTTCGCACGCCCTGCATCAGCGGTTCCTGTGCAATCACCGACATCGCCGCACGCAACCGCTCTATCTCGTCGTTCAGCTCGCGGACCCGTTCCTTCGCTTTCGGCGCGCGGCCATCCTCGAGCGTGACCGTGATTTCCTTCATGTCGATCGCGAGTGCGACACCGAAGGCCTTGCGGATATCCGTGACCTCGAATCCTTTCGGGAGGCGGGCCTGCAAGCGCGGCTTGCGGCGCCACGGCTTGCCCTTGTTGGGGCCGGATTTCAGCGTCACCGTCTCGCGGTCCTTGGGGCTGGGCTCGCCCGGGTCGGGGCAGGCGGTGATGATCTCGATCGGGATCACCAACATGACGGAACGCGCGATGTCGCCCACGTTGACGTCGCGCCGCGCCGCGAGCGCAAGAACCGCGTCACGGAAATCACTGGAACATGGAATTACATAGGAATGCTTGCGCACCTTGGCCGCCATTGCTTGACCCTTCCCATCGCAGAGGACCGTTTGGAGGGGACGATCGCGAGCGAGGCGGGAAGCCAGCACCGGAGATACAATCGGCCCTGCGCCTAGTCAACTGCCTGCGCAGTTAAATTTGTCTTAACCCGGGCGAAAAAAGCGCCGATTTGCGGGAAAAGATGTTCAGCCGCGCAGGGTGCCGCCGGTGCGCTTCTCGACATTGGCGACGATCTTGGCGCTGACCGCGTCGATTTCCGCGTCGGTCAGGGTCCGGTCGGTCGGCTGCAGGGTCACCGAAATGGCGATCGACTTGCGCCCTTCGCCCAGCGACTTACCCTCGAACAGATCGAAGACGCCGACCTCCGTGATCATGTCTTTGTCGGCCCCTTGCGCCGCGCGGACCACCGCATCGGCGGCGACATCGGTATCGACGACGAAGGCGAAATCGCGGGCTACCGGCTGGAACGGCGAGGCGTTCAGCGCCGGGCGCGTGCGCCCAGACTTCGCCTTGGGCATCGGCACATTTTCGAGGAAGATCTCGAAACCCACCGTCGCGGCCCCCGACCCGAGACGCCGCAAGACCGCGGGATGCAGCTCGCCGAAATAGGCCAGTACGTTCGGGCCTAACCGCAGCGCACCGGAGCGCCCCGGATGGTAGTAGCCGGGCGCATCGGTCGTGACCTGCAGCTTGTCCACCGGCGCGCCGGCAACGCCCAGCACCGCCTGCGCATCGGCCTTTGCGTCGTAGGCATCGACGGCCCGCGCCGCTTGGTTCCAATGCCGCGGGCCGCAACTTCCCTGACGCAGCCCGGCCGCGATCAAATCCTGGCCGCCGGGCGTATCGTCCCGCCAGGCGGGACCAACTTCGAAAAGCGCCACGTCGGGATAACCACGATCGGCGTTCCGCGCCCCGGCGCTCAACAGGTTCGCCAGGATCGACGGCCGCATGACGTCCAGGTCGGCGCTGATCGGGTTGGCGAGCGCAAGGCTATCGGGCACGCCGCCGAACAGCGCCGCCTCGTCGCGGCCCATGAAGGACCAGGTGACGGCTTCCATCATGCCCCGGCCGGCCAGCACCCGTTTGGCGAGGGCGACGCGCCGCTGCCCCAAGTCGAGCGCAGGCTTCGGCAAGGCCCCGGCATGGCGCATCGACACCGCCGGAATCTCATCATAACCGTGGACACGCAGCACTTCTTCCACCAGGCAGTGCTCGCCTTCCACATCGGGCCGCCAGGACGGGATCTCCACCGCGATGACAGCGCCGGACGCCGCCGGCGAAAATCCGAGACGGTCGAGGATCGACACCGCGCTGTCCTCCGATACGGCGGCGCCGCCGAAGCTTTCCAGACGCGACACGCGCAAGCTCGCCTGCCGCTGCCAGGCCGGCATGGTGCCGGCGGCGGTCGGCGCGCTGGCCTCGCCGCCGCAAAGGTCGAGAATCAACCGGGCCGCCACCTCGGCGCCCCACTCGGCGGATTGCGGATCGACCGTCCGCTCGAACCGGAACCGCGCATCCGATTGAATGCCCAGCTTGCGGCCGGTCATCGCCGTGCGGATCGGATCGAACAGCGCGACCTCGAGGAAAACCTCCGTCGTTTCCTCGCTGCAGCCGGAGGCCGCGCCGCCCATGACGCCGCCGATGCCCTGAACCTGGTTGGCGTCGGCGATCACGGTCATGCCGTCGTCGAGCGTGTAGGTCTCGCCGTCGAGCGCTTCGACCTTCTCGCCGTTGCGCGCGAGGCGCATGGTGAGGTCGCCGTCGACTCTCGCCATATCGAAGACATGCAACGGCCGGCCCAGATCGAAGGTGACATAGTTGGTGATATCGACCAGCGCCGAGATCGGCCGCAGGCCGATGGCCTTGAGCCGGTCCTGCAGCCATTGCGGGCTGGGTCCGTTCTTGACCCCGCGGAAGGCGCGCCCGACCACCATCGGACAGGCATTCTGCGCGTCGCCCGGCAGATCGCGCCGCCACTGCACCGGGCTGTCGAAACTGCCGGGCACGGGCGTTGCGTCGAACGGATTCAACGTGCCGAGCCCCGCCGCCGCCAGGTCGCGCGCCACGCCGTGCACACCCAGGCAATCGCCGCGGTTCGGCGTGACCGCCAATTCGATGACCGGGTCGTCCAGGCCGGCGATCTCCACATAGGACGCACCGACTGGTGTATCGTCCGGCAGCTCGATGATCCCCTCGTGATCGTCGGAGAGGCCGAGTTCGCGTTCGGACAACAGCATGCCGTTCGACTCGACGCCGCGGATCTTGGTCTTCTTCAGATCGATTCCGGTTCCCGGGACATGCGTGCCGGACGGCGCGAAAACACCGGTCATGCCCGTCCGGGCGTTCGGCGCGCCGCAGACCACCTGCACGGTCTCGGACCCGGTGTCGACTATGCAGACTTGGAGCCGGTCGGCATCGGGATGCGGCTTGGCCTCGACCACCTTCGCCGCATGGAACGGGGCGAACGCCGCCGCCGCATCCTCGATCCCCTCGACCTCGAGGCCGAGCATGGTCAATCGCTCGCTGATCTCGTCGAGCGAGGCGTCGGTATCCAGATGATCCTTGAGCCAGGACAGGGTGAATTTCATTCTATTCTCCAGCCAACACGGCGCGGCGGCGGTTACCGGCAAAACGCCGCGCCGCGCGGCTTATTCCACATTTCCGAGGGCCGATGCAAGGGGCAGCCCCGCCCGGCGGCCCACTATACCGTCAGATGACCATTTCCTCCCAGGACCCGTTGAGCAGGCGGCGGAAATCCCGGTGCGCCTCGCTCACCGGCGCATGACGGCCAACCGACCGGGCCTTCCGCCGGTTGACGCGCTGCCGAAGCGCCTCGTGCCGGCGGCGGATCGCCGGAAAGACGTCGAGCGCCGTGTTGCTCACCACGTCGGCCGGCGTCACCCAGCCGGAACCGGACTCCAGTTCCCAATACGCCACGCGCCCCAGCAGAAAGACCCGGTCCGGGTCGTGCAGGGCCAAGGCGGCGAGCGCCCCTTCCGCACGATCGCGCAGCATGACGTAACGCTCCCGCACCCCGTCGATACCGTCGAACACGCCGTTCGACGCCAGGCTGAGCCAGGCGGCCGCCACCTCGACGCGGACCAGCGGCAAGGCATCATCGTAGACGTGATAGGCCCCGACGCGGCGCAACCGGACTGGATCGTCCCGCGGCGGCAGCAGCAGGTCGTGCAGGATGCTGCGGTCGTCCAGCGACAACGCGTCATTGCGATACATGATCGAACCGATCATCGCTACCAGATCGGCGCGCCCGAGCGGATCGTTGCGCGAGAAGACGAACCGGCGGAGATCGCGCCGGCCCTCGTCCGACCGTAGATAGGTCCGCAAGACGCGCACGTTGCCGAGCGCCAGCGGCTCGCCGATATTCCAATGGTCGCCGCCGATGTCGTAACCGCGGGTGCGGATGAACGACCGCACGTGCCGGCGCGCCGCCGCCGTGATATCTCCGTTGGCGCGGCCCTTCACCTGCTCGACGCTGTTGCCGCCGACCACTTCGATGGTCGCGCCCGGCTTATCGTTGGCGTCCCGCAGCGAATAGATTTCGCAGTCACCGTTCTCGACATCGTAGTCGTACCCGCCAACGCAATGCGCCATGCGGTCGCCCTCGTCGGCCAGGCTGGCCGCCGACCGGAGCTGCACGATCCGCACGCCGTCATCGCCGCGATAGACCTGCCGGATCCCGGCCTGCCGTCGTTCCGCGGCCCATTGGTTGCGGCGCCAGATACGCGTTGCCCGTTGCGCATCCTCGAAGTTCAAATGATCCAGCTTGCCGCCCAGCGCCTTGCCGCCCTCGACGTTGAGGTACCCGACGACGCGGCGGAGCTTCTTCTCCAAGGCGGCCCCGAGATGGAGGTAGTGGACCTCGCGCCCGGCCTCCAGCGCCTTCCGGCACCATGCCGGAAGCTGGGAGGCGGGCACGGCGAGACGGCGGCGCGGCACCTCCGGCGATCTGGTGTCGAAGAGCAGAACGCTATCCGCCTCGCGGTCGATCGCGAGGCGCAGCAGGTCCGGATGTTCGGTGAGGATCCAGTGGCGCGCGGTGCGGCGCAGCCATGCATCGACGGCGTCCGACGCGGCGTCGGAGGCTACTTGGTCGATTAAGTGCTCGACCTCGTCGACATTGAAGATGTTGCGCATGGACATGATTGAAGGCTCCCGCTTATCGAGGGTCCGCTGGTAACGCTAACGATGTGGCGTCGCATCCAACGCATCGATAGAGCCTCATGTGTCCTGCGGCGACAATCCGCCGCGCAATCATCATGGTCCGGACTCCCGACCGGACCGGGACAGGGGATATACGGACTCTTACGCCGAATCGCAAGCCCGTTAAGGCGTGGCAATGCCAGTCCATCTGCAATGTTGCGGCCGGGTCACGTTTTCCGGCCCACAGCCGGAGCCGTGATCGGCGCTAGGGGACGAGACCGCGGATCAATGTGGGGACTTCGAGCGGCAGGAAGCCGTAATGCTTGAGCCAGCGCAAATCGGATTCGAAGAAGGTCCGGAGATCCGGGATGCCGTATTTCAGCATCGCCATGCGCTCGACGCCCAGGCCGAAGGCGAATCCCTGGTATTCCTCGGGATCGATGTTGCAGGCCGTCATCACGTTCGGATGGACCATGCCGCAGCCGCCGATCTCGAGCCAATCGTCGCCCTTGCCGATCTTGAGCGTGCCGCCCTCGCGCGAACACTGGATGTCCACTTCGGCCGAGGGTTCGGTGAAGGGAAAATAGCTCGGCCGGAAACGCAGCGGCAGGTCCTCGACCTCGAAATAGGCGCTGCAGAAATCCATCAGGCAGCCCTTGAGATGGCCGAAATGCGTGTCCTTGTCGATTGCCAGCGCTTCCACCTGATGGAACATCGGCGTGTGGGTCATGTCGGAATCGCAGCGATAGGTCCGGCCCGGCGCGATGATCCGGATCGGTGGTTCGGTCGACTCCATGGTCCGGATCTGGACCGGCGAGGTATGGGTGCGCAGGACTTTGCGACTGCCGTCCTCGGCCTCCGGCAGGTAGAAGGTGTCGTGCATCTGCCGCGCCGGATGCTCGGGCGGGATGTTCAGCGCCGTGAAGTTGTGGAAGTCGTCTTCGATCTCCGGCCCTTCGGCCACGGCGAACCCCATCTCGCCGAGGATCGCGATCGCCTCGTCGATGGTCTGGCTCACCGGGTGCAGCAGGCCTTGCTGCTCGGGCCGGACCGGCAGCGACACGTCGATCGCATCACCGGCGAGCTGCGCTTCCAGCGCGATATCCTCGAGCGCCTGTTTCCGAACCTCGATGGCGTCGGCGACCGCCGTCTTGACCCGGTTCAAGTCCTGGCCCGCGGTCTTGCGCGCGTCGGGATCGAGCTTGCCGAGCCCCTTCATCAGTTCGGTGATGCGGCCTTTCCGGCCGAGCGCGGATACCCGGATGGAATCCAGACCGGTCAGGTCCTCGGCGGCCGCAACGGCGCCCAGGAGATCGTCCCGCAATTGATCGAGATTTTCCATATCGTCCGCCCGATACGCCGAGATTCCGGTGCGCCGGACTGCGGTTATACGAGGACCGAGGCCGGCAGGCCCGCTACTTCAGCGCCGCTTGCGCCTGTTCCGCCAATGATTTGAAGGCCGCCGGTTCATGCACCGCGATATCGGCCAAGACCTTGCGGTCAAGGTCGATCCCGGCCAGCTTCATGCCGTTCATGAAGACCGAATAGCTCATGCCGTTCTCGCGGGCCGCCGCATTGATGCGCTGAATCCAAAGCGCCCGGAAGGTCCGCTTGCGGACGCGCCGGTCGCGATAGGCGTACTGCCCGTCCTTATGGACGCGCTGAATGGCGGCGCGGAAGGTATTCTTGGACCGGCCGCGCGAGCCCTTCGCCTTGGCGACGACTTTCCGATGGCGGGCATGCTTGGTGGTGCCGCGTTTTACTCGTGCCATGTCTCAATCCTCCGTCAGGTCATGCGCAGGAAATTGCGCTTCACGATCTTGGCGTCGCAATTCGCCATGATCTGCGTGCCGCGATTGGTTCGCTTCATCTTCTGCGAGCGGCGGCGGAGCATGTGATTGAGCCCGGCGCTATTGAATCGCACCTTGCCTTTGGCGGTGAGCTTGAAGCGCTTTTTGGCGCTGCTCTTGTTCTTCAACTTGGGCATTTTCTGGCCTCATCTCTGGATGTTCAGAGCAGCGGTGCTGCTGGCGTTTACGGACGGCAGGGCATACCCAACGGGCCCGGCGCGTCGCTGTGTCCCCGAAGCGGGACGCGGCGTTATAGCGCCACGGCTCAAGGGATGCAAGGCCGCCGCACTTGACGGCAGCGTGGATTTACCGCCGGATTACCCACCAAATCCACGCCGCAGGGAAATCAGGAAGGAATTAGCCATGGAATTGGGTCTGGCAGGTAAAACCGCCCTAATCACAGGAGCATCCCGGGGCATCGGCCGCGCGGTCGCCAAGGTCCTGGCCGCGGAAGGCTGCCACCTGCATTTGGCGGCCCGCACGGAAGCCGATCTGACCGCCGTCCGGAACGACATTTCGGCCGGCCGCAACATCAGCGTGACCCTGCATCCAGGCGACCTGTCCCACCCGGAGACCCAAACCCAACTCGCCGAGGCGACCCAGGGTATCGATATCCTGATCAACAATGCGGGCGCGATCCCGCGCGGCACGATCGACGAGATCGGCGATGCCCGATGGCGGGAGGCCTGGGACCTGAAGGTTTTCGGCTACATCGCGCTGTGCCGGGCCCACTATCCGGCGATGACGGCGCGGGGCGGCGGGGTCATCGTCAACATCATCGGGTCGGCCGGCGCCCGCCCGACGGCGAGCTATGTCGCGGGCAGCGCCGGGAATGCCGGGCTGATGGGCCTCACCCAGGCGCTGGGGCGCGAGAGCCTGGACCACGGCGTCCGTGTGGTCGCGATCAATCCGGGACCGATCGAGACCGACCGGCTGGTCGAACTGCAACGCTATACCGCCGAAAAGAAATTCGGCGATCCGGAGCGCTGGCGCGAATTGTCGGCCGGACTGCCGGCGGGCCGGGCCGGCACACCCGAAGAGTGCGCCGACGCGGTCGCCTTCCTGGCCAGCCCGCGGGCGTCCTGGATCAACGGCGTCGTGCTGCAGGTGGATGGCGGCGGCCATCTGCGCTAGAAGACCCACCGTGGAATAAAGCCACCCGCCAAACCTAATCGAACGACCATTCAGGAGAGACACGACCATGAGCGATTCCGGTGTCATCACCGAATATGAGGCCTGCGGCGACGGGCGCGTGGCGCGGGTCACGCTGCAGAACGCCAAACGGGCCAACTGCCTCAGCACCCCGCTGATCAATGAGCTGCGCGACACCTTCCTCGCACTCGCGGACGACGACACGCTGCGGGTCGCCGTTCTGACCGGCGCCGGCGAGCGGTCCTTCATCGCGGGGGCCGATCTCGACGAACTCGGCACCGCCGATCCGGACGCCGCGCGGGCCTTCATCACCGCGCTGCAGAAGATGCATCAAGCGATCCGCGACCTGCCGGTGCCGGTAATCGCGCGGATCAACGGCGCCTGCTTCGGCGCGGGCCTGGAAACCGCGGCGAGTTGCGATCTACGGATCGCGTCGGACAACGCCAAGCTGGGCATGCCGGAAGTCGTGATCGACATCCCGTCGGTGATCGAGGCCGCGTTGTTTCCCCGGCTGATCGGCTGGGGCCGGACGGCGTGGCTGCTCTATCGCGGCGACCCGATCGACGCTGCCACTGCCTTGGCCTGGGGTCTCGTCGAGAAAGTGACGAGCCCGGACACCCTGGACAACGCGGTCGACGAACTGGCCGGCGTGATCGGCCGCAACGGTGCGACCGGCATTCGCCTGCAGAAGAAGTTGATGCGGGACTGGGAGCAAATGTCGCTGGACGACGGCGTTGCCGCGGGGATCGAGTCCCTCACCGAAGCCTACAGGAGCGGCGATCCGACCGGCTACATCGCCGCCTATCGCCAAGAAAAATCAGTGTGATAGACTTGCCGAATCTAAAACGGGGGAAGCACCGAATGCCCGATGATCGCGTAACGACGGAAAGCCAACTGCGGGAAACCTACAAGCAGCCCGCCGGCAACTCGGTCAAAAAGGAACTGGATCACCTGGATAAGCATTGCCGCGCTTTCCTTAAATTGTCGCCGTTTTGCGTGCTCGCCACGGCGGACCCGGATGGCATGGTCGACGCCTCCCCGCGCGGGGATCACCCCGGCTTCGTCCAGGCGGTGGACGAGCACACGGTGTTGCTGCCCGACCGGCCCGGCAACAACCGGCTCGATTCCCTGGGCAACATCGTCGATCACCCGGAAGTCGGGATGCTGTTCATGGTTCCGGGGTTCAACGAGACATTGCGGATCAACGGCACGGCGGAAGTGCTGCGCGAGCCGGCGCTCTGTGAACACTTCGCGGTCGACGGAAAGCCCGCCCGGTCGGTCCTGCGCGTCCATGTGCGGGAAGTCTTTTTTCACTGCGCCAAGGCGTTCCTGCGCTCGCGGCTCTGGGAGGCCGACGCCCAGCAAGACCGAAAGAATTTTCCCACTTTCGGGACGATCCTCTCCGACCAGACGAAGGACGGCGAACCCGCCGAAATCGATGCCTTCATCGAGGAACGCAAGAAAACGCACATGTGGTGACGCCGCCGGCACGCCTTCAGCGGCGCTAAAAACGCGGGTCGGAATTTCAGCGGCGTGGCATTCCGTCAGGAGCCGGCAGAAACCGGGCATCGCGTCAGCGCGGTGCGAGCACCATAATCATCTGACGGCCTTCCATCATCGGCATCTGCTCGACCTTGGCCATTTCCTCGGTCTCGGTACGAACGCGATCGAGCACCTTCATGCCCAGGTGCTGATGCACCATCTCGCGGCCACGGAACCGTAGGGTCACTTTGACCTTGTCGCCGTCTTCGAGAAAGCGGCGCATCGCCTTCATCTTCACGTCGTAGTCGTGCTGTTCGATGTTGGGCCGGAACTTGACCTCCTTCACATCGATCGTCTTTTGCTTTTTGCGCGCTTCGCTCTTTTTTTTCTGATTTTCGTATTTCAGCTTGCCGTAATCGAGAATCTTGCACACAGGCGGCGACACGTTCGGCGCGACCTCGACAAGATCAAGCCCTACATCGGCGGCTTTGATAATGGCTTCCCGGGTCGCAACGACCCCAAGCTGATTTCCATCCTGATCAATAAGGCGGACTTCATCCACTCTGATATCTTCGTTGACGCGTGGTCCTTCGCGGACCGGCGGCGCCGTCATTGGTCGTCTGGCTATAGAACCATCCTCTTCGTTGTTGACGATATATAGCGGAACCACCCGTCCCGCTTCAGCCTGCCAATCTAACCGCTCGGCAGTACCGATTCCTTAACAAGTCTATGAATTGCTTCATCGAGCGCAAGAATTTCTTGCTGTTTTCCGCCCAGCCGCCGCACCGCGACGGTCTTTTCGTCGGCCTCGCGGTTGCCGACGACGAATATGGCGGGGATTTTCGCGTGGGAATGCTCTCTCACTTTATAGTTAATTTTCTCGTTCCGCGTATCGATCTCCACCCGCAATCCCGCTTCCACACAGGCTTTGCGGACTTCCTCCGCATAACCGTCGGCATCGTTGGTGATCGTGGCGATGACCGCTTGAACCGGCGCAAGCCACATCGGCATGCGGCCGGCGTAATGTTCGATCAACACGCCGAGGAACCGCTCGAACGAGCCCAAAATCGCCCGATGCAGCATCACCGGTCGGTGCCTTTGGCCATCTTCGCCCACGTAACTCGCATCCAGACGCTCCGGCAGCACGAAATCGACCTGCAGCGTGCCGCACTGCCAGTCCCGCCCAATCGTGTCGCGCAGCACGAATTCCAGCTTCGGTCCGTAGAAAGCGCCTTCGCCGGGATTAAGCGAGTAATCCAGGCCGGCGGCCTCGGTGGCCTCCTTCAACGCGGCTTCGGCCTTGTCCCAGACCGCATCCTCGCCGGCGCGCACTTCGGGCCGGTCGGAGAATTTCACCACCACCTCATCGAAACCGAAATCCTTGTAAATCGACGTCAGTAGCTCGCAGAAGGCCTGCGTCTCGCTGACGATCTGATCCTCGGTGCAGAAGATGTGCGCGTCGTCCTGGGTAAAGGCCCGCACGCGCATCAGACCGTGCAGCGCGCCCGACGGCTCGTTGCGGTGGCAGGACCCGAACTCGGCCATGCGGATCGGCAAATCGCGATAACTCTTCAACCCTTGCCGGAAAATCTGCACGTGACAAGGGCAGTTCATCGGTTTCAGGGCGAGCGTCCGGTCGCCTTCGTCTTCCGCCGTGAACATGTGCTCGCGGAACTTCTCCCAATGCCCGGACTCTTCCCAGAGCGTGCGGTCGACGAGCTGCGGCGTCTTCACCTCCTCGTACCCGGCCTTCTCGAGCCGTTTCCGCATGTAGGATTCGGCGGTGCGGTAGAGGGTCCAGCCCTTCGGATGCCAGAAGATGCTGCCGACCGCTTCCTCCTGGATGTGGAACAGGTCCATCTCCCGGCCGAGCCGGCGATGGTCGCGCTTTTCCGCTTCTTCCAGGCGCCGCAGATAGGCCTTGAGTTCCTTGTCGGTCCGCCAGCAGGTGCCGTAGATGCGCTGAAGCTGCGGGTTGTTCGCGTCGCCGCGCCAATAGGCCCCGGCCAGCTTCATCAGCTTGAAGGATTTGCCGAGCTTCCCGGTGGAGGCGAGATGCGGCCCGGTGCACAGGTCGAGCCAATCGCCCTGCCGGTAGATCGAGATATCCTCGTCCTCCGGCAGCGTGCCCACATGCTCCGCCTTGAAGCGCTCGCCGATCTTCTCGAAATGCGCGACCGCATCCGCCCGGTCCCAGACCTCGCGCGTGATCGCCTCGTCCCGGTCGACGATCTCGGCCATGCGCTTCTCGATCGCCGCGAAGTCATCCGGCGTGAACGGCTCCTCGCGATGGAAGTCGTAGTAGAACCCGTCCTCTATCGCCGGGCCGAACGTGATCTGCGTGCCGGGGAACAGTTCCTGTACCGCCTCTGCAAGGACATGCGCACAGTCGTGGCGCAGCACTTCCAGCGCGTCCTCGCTATCGCGGGTCACGATCTCGAGCGCGGCGTCGCGGGTGATCTCATGGGACAGGTCGCGTAATTCGCCGTCCACCTTGACCACGAGCGCCGCCTTCGCCAATCCGGGTCCGATATCGGCGGCGACCTGACCGCCGGTCACGGCGCCGTCATACGTTCGCACGCTGCCGTCCGGCAACGTGATGGCGACCTGACCGTTCGCGGATCCCGAGGGGGCACTTTCCGACATCGTAATTCCTGTTTCAAAATCAATGCGCCCGCCGTCGCGCGGGCAGGTTCACCGTTTAACCCAAGCGCAGGGCGGCTTCAACCTCATCGACGTCCAGACCGTCCAGCGACGGCCGGTGCAGAATCGTGACGTCCGGCCCGCGCTGGGCGCAAAGCGCCGGGTCCGAGGCGTTCGAGAAAAGCACGACCGAGCGGCATCCGACCGCCGCCGCGATATGCATCGGCCCGGTATCGTTACCGACCGCCGCCACGGCCCGGCGCGCCAGACCGCCCAATTCCAACAGCGACGTGCGGCCGATCAGGCTTTGAACCTCCGGGCAATCCTGTAGAATTTCGTCCGCCGCCGCTGCGTCCTCCGGCCCGCCGACGATCACCGGCTGCATCCCCTGCGCCGTCAATCGGCGCGCCAACGCGGCGTACCGGCCAACGGGCCAGCGCTTCGCCGGCCGGTGGGCAGCACCGCCGGGCGCCAGCAGCACGAACCGGCCCTCGACGCCGAGCGCGTCCACCGGCGCATCGAACCAGGCGAGATCGGGCGCGGGTACAGAGGTGATCCCGGCCGCCGCCAGCTGCTCGGCCTGCCGGTCGATCGTGTGCATATGGTCGCGCTCGGGGTCGGCATGCGGATGCGAGCAGCCCGCGGCGATCCCCGACCATTCCGGCCGCGCGCCGGTCATCAGACGAAAGTACCAGCCCGACCGGTCCGAGGTCTGCAGGTCATAGACCCGGCGGAATCCGGCATCGATCAGCTTCCGGCGGAATGCCATATGCCGCCCGAGCGCGAATGCCGGCGCCCGGTCGTCGACCCAGACGGCGTCGACATACCCGCTCGCCTCGGCCAATGGCACGTAGAGCGGCGTCGTCAAAAGCGTGATCCGGGCCTCCGCATGATGACGCCGGATTGCCTGCAACGGGCCAAGGGCCTGGACGAAATCGCCCAGCGCGCCGAGCTTTATGACAAGAAGGTTTTCCGCCACCGCGTCACGCCACGGCGCGGGCCTGTTCGACCGCCATTTCCGACAGCAATTCTCGGTAAACGTCGAGCGTCTTCATGCACATCAGTTCGGTCGAAAAGTTTTCCTGCACGTTCCGGATCGCATTGTCCGCCAGGATCTCTCGCTGCCCGGTTTCCAGCGACAGGGCATGGTCGAGCGCCACCGCAAGCGACGCCGCGTCGCCGGGCTCGAACAGCCAGCCGGTCTCATCGGGAATTACGAGCTCCCGGCTCGCGCCATGCGCCGCCGACACGATGGGTTTGCCCATCGCCTGCGCCTCGACCATGACCCGGCCGAACGCCTCGGGGTCGGTGGAGGCGGAAACCACGACATCGGCCAACATATATGCGGCGGGCATGTCCGTGCAGTCGCCGACGAAATGGACCAGACTTTCAAGACCCTTCGCCTCGACCTGGCGTTCCAGCTCCCGCCGATAGCTGCCGCCGCCCCTGTCCTCGCCCACGATCAGGCATCGCACGTTCTGATCGCCGAGACGGCCGAGCGCGTCGATCAGCAGGGCCTGGCCCTTCCATCGCGTCAACCGGCCGGGCAACATGACCACCGGCACATCGTCCGGCAGGCGCCAGTCCGTCGCGAGCTTGATGACCCGCGCCGCCGGCACGATGCGCGGGTCGAAATGGCGCAGGTCCGCGCCGCGGTGAATCACCCGAACGCGCCGTTTTTCGGCCTTGTAGTGTTTGTCGATGTGGTCGGCGATGAAGCGCGAGATCGCGATGACCCGGTCGCCCTTGGTCATCACGGAATTGTAAAGCCTCTTGATCGGCGTCCGGAAATTATAAGTGCCGTGGAAGGTGGTCACGAAACGGGCGCCGGTCCGGCGGCAGGCGTAATACGCCGACCACGCGGGGGCTCGGCTGCGCGCATGCACGATATCGACCCCTTCCGCCGCGATGAGCGCGGAGAGGGCATCCACATTCGCATGTATGATCAGCGGATTCTTGGAATGCAGCGGCAGCGCGAAATGCTCCGCGCCGATGCGCTGCAGATCATGTTCCATGCGACCGCCGCGCGATGCCACCAAAGCCCGTCCCCCGGCCTCGACGATTGCCTCGGCGATATCGACGGTGCCGCGCTCGACGCCGCCGGTGTTCAGTTCCGGCAGAACCTGCAGAACCACGGGCGCACGCGTCGCGGCGGCACTGGTCTCCAGATTGTCGGCCATGATACGGTTCCTCCGGCAGCCGCAACGGGCATGCAAGGAAAGGACATATCGCTTGACGCGACAAGCGGCAACTCTGCAGCGCGGGAAAGAAGTCTCGATCGCGTATCATCACACGCCGGGCCAAACCCCCGGCGTGTTGTTCTGTACGGGTTTCAAGTCGGATATGACCGGGTCGAAGGCGCTGGCGCTGGAAGCCTTTTGCCGCGACAACGGGCAGCAATTCACCCGTTTCGACTATCAAGGCCACGGCGAGTCGTCCGGCCGGTTCGAGGACGGCACGATCGGCGAATGGCTGGCCGACACCCTTGCCGTGGTGGACGAGATCACCGAGGGGCCGCTGATCATCGTCGGGTCGTCGATGGGCGGCTGGATCGGACTGCTGACCGCCCGCGCGCGCCCGGATCGGGTGAAGGGCTTCGTCGGCATCGCGACGGCGATCGATTTCGTCCGGCGCATCTGGGACGGCATCGACGACGCCACGCGCCGATTGTTGGAAACCGAGGGTGTGTGGATGCGCCCGTCCGAATACGATCCCGACGGCTACCCCATCACGCTGACGCTGCTGGAGGAGGGCCGCAATCATCTGTTGTTGCCCGGCCCGATCGAATTCGACGGCGTGGTGCGCCTGCTGCACGGCCAACTCGACGACGCCGTGCCGTGGCGCGGCTCGCTGGATATCGCCGAAGCCCTGACAAGCACCGACGTGGCGGTAACCTGCATCAAGGATGCCGGCCACCGGCTGTCGCGCGACCAGGACGTCGCCCGAATCCTCGCCGCGACGGCAGAGATAACGGAATCCCTGCGGCAAGGCTAAGGCGTCAACAGACCGCACAATCCTTCACGGTAATTGGGCCATTTCAGCGTCACGCCCAGTTCCTCTTTGAGGCGTGCGTTCGAAACGCGCTTGTTGTCGCGATAGAAGCTTTGCCCCATCGGCGACAGCTCGGCCTGCTCGAAGGGAATTTCCGGCGGCGGGTCGACGCCGAGCAGATCGCAGGCGAAGGCGATCACATCCTGCGGCGGGGCGGCCTCGTCATCGCACAGATTATACGCGGCACCGGGATCGGGCGCCGCCATCGACGCCCGCAACACCTGTACGATGTCGTCGCGATGGATGCGGCTGAAAACCTGCCCCGGCTTGACGACGCGCCGGGCGCGGCCGGACCGCACGGTTTCCAGGGCATTGCGGCCGGGGCCGTAAATTCCGGCGAGCCGGAACAAATGCATCGGAATGCCGTGAACGTGCGCCAGGTCGAGCCACCCGTCCTCCGCCCGAACGCGGCGCTCGCCGCGCGTGCCGGACGGCTGCCGGTCCGAGGTTTCATCGACCCAATCGCCGCCGCGATCGCCGTAAACCCCGGTCGTCGACAAATAGCCGGCCCATTCAATATCGGTGCAGCCCGCAATATCCGAACCGTGCACGTCCAAGGCCGCATCCCCTTCGGCATCCGGCGGCACCGACAAAAGCAGATGCGTGGTCCCGGCCAACGCCGCCCGCGGGTCGGCCATCGGCTGCGCCCGGTCGAAGACGAAAGCGTCGATGCCGTCGGCCTTTAACGCGGCTTTTTTCTCTTCGCTGCGGCAGGTGCCGGCCACGGCCCAGCCCTCGGCCCGAACCGTGTCGGCGAGCGCGCGCGCCGAATATCCAAGTCCGAAACAGAAAAGCCGCCGCTGTGTGTCTGGCATTCGGGGTTTCGCCGTTTTCCAGGGTTGATCCGTTGCCGGGTAGGGACGACCTTACGGGAAGCCGAAGCAGTGAGACAAGACGATGCGACTTGGGTCCGCCCTATGGACGTTTGGTTTATCCGTCGCGCTGGTGACGGGATCGCCGCTGCAGGCCGCCTCGCCGGCAGCGAACACCCCATTCGATGCCGCCGGGCGCAACGACCACTACGCCGAATGCATGGCGTTGGCCCGGTCCGCGCCGGCGGAGGGTCTGGCCAAGGCCGAGGACTGGCGCAAGGACGGCGGCGGGTCCAGCGCGAAACATTGCGCGGCGGTCGCGCGGGCCGGGCTCGGCCAGTTCGACGCCGCGGCCGAAGCGCTCGAATCCCTGGCCTGGGAATTGCCGGATTCAACGCCCGACCGGATCCGGGCGCAGATATTGGCGCAGGCGGGCCAGATATGGCTGGACGCCGGACAATCGGGAAAGGCGAACGCCTTACTGACCACCGCCATCGAACTCGCGCCGGGGGACGCCGAAATTCGGATCGACCGCGCCATGACACTGGCCGGGATCGGCCGATATCAGGATGCGATCATCGATCTCAGCGCCGCACTGCTGCTGGACGACCGCTCGATCGATGCACTGGTCCTGCGTGCCAGCGCCTATCGCCAAACCGACCGGCCGGAACGCGCCATCGACGATATCGAACGCGCCCTCGCACTGGCGCCGAACAATCCGGAAGCGCTGTTGGAACGGGGTCTGGTGCGGCGTCTCTTCGGCGACGAGGCCGGCGCGCGCCTCGATTGGCAGCGCATCATTCAACTCGATCCGAAATCGCCGGCCGCCGCGGCCGCGCGGGATAATCTGAATTCCACGCCGCGCGCGAAATCCCGGCGCTAAGAATCCCAACACTAAAAGTCCAAGTCGGCGTAATGCTTGGGCGGCGGGTAGCCGGGGATGTGATCGCCGAGAATACCGCGGAAGCTCGGTCGCGACTTGACCCGGGCATACCAGTCCTTCGCACGGCCATGTTCGTCCCACGGCACGTCGCCCAGATAATCGATGCAGGAAAGATGCGACGCCGCAGCTATGTCCGCGAGGCTGAAATCATCCCCGCCAAGCCAGCGGCGGTCTTCGGACAACCAGGCGATATAGTCCATATGAACATGAATATTCGCGTTGCCGGCGCGGATCGAAGCCGAATTCGGCTCGCCCAGCGATAGCAGACGCTTGGTGATCTTTTCGTAGACCAGGAGTTCCGTCACCTCGAAGTGGAACTTCTCGTCGAACCACGCGACCAAGCGCCGCGTTTCCGCGCGCGACGCCGGATCCCGGCCCAACAGGCCCGGCTCGGAATGGACTTCCTCGAGGTATTCCGTGATCGCCGAAGAATTGGAGAGAACCGGGCCGCTCGGCACTTCGAGAACGGGCACCGTTCCCGCCGGGTTGAGCGCCAGGAATTCGTCGCGCCGCTCCCACACCTTTTCGATGCGGGTTTCCACGTCCAGTTTTTTCTCCGCCATCGCCACACGAACCTTGCGGCAGAACGGCGATAGCCAAAGATGATACAGCCGGTGCATGGCGCGACTATAGTCGCGCATGCGGCGGCGGGAAACCGTAATGCGCCGCGACGCGCCAAGGCGCCCGAGATCGCGCAATTGAAAAGACCCCCGCCGGGCAAGGGCGGGCGTCAGGGTGGCTTGCTGCAACAAGCGCCAAGAAAAGGGTGCCCATCAGAGGAAAGAGCGGTCACGTTCTCGCAGACAATCTGACGACACGACATCGCCGGAAACGGATATTAATCATCTCTCACACCAGTTATGAGGGTACGCAGCCGGTGGAGTTACCCCGGCGTCGAACCACCTAAACGGCTGCAAAACCCATTTTATGGTGGTAGGCTGCCGCCGCGGTCCGGGCGTGCCCGGCTGCGGGGGGATTCGCGGGGCTTTATTCGTGACGCTTTTTCAGTTGCTTGTCCTGGCCATTGTCCAGGGTCTTACGGAATTTCTGCCAATCAGTTCGTCGGGGCATTTGGTTCTCACCTCGAACCTGCTGGGATGGCAGGATCAGGGCTTGGTTATCGACATCGCCGTACATGTCGGCACGTTGCTCGCCGTCATGGTCTATTTTTGGCGCGATTTGTGGATGATCACCACGGGCACGTTCAGTGCGCTCAGCGGCCGTCCGAATCAGGGCTTCCGCCTGCTCCTTTATATGATCGTCGCCACGTTGCCGATCGTCGCCGCGGGTTATTTCGGCCACGACTACATCAAGACGGCCCTGCGCAGCGTCGAGGTCATCGCCTGGTCGACGCTGTTGTTCGGTATTCTGCTCGGTATCGTCGATTGGATGTGCATGACGGTGCGCCGTCTCGAGCACCTGAACTATGGCGGCGTCCTGTTTGTCGGCTTGGCGCAGGTGCTGGCGTTGATCCCGGGAACCAGCCGGTCCGGCATCACGATCACGGCCTGCCGCATGCTGGGGATGGAACGAACCGACGCCGCCCGCTTTTCCATGCTGTTGTCGATTCCGGCGATCTTGGGCGCCGCAACGCTGGCGGGGCTCGACGTCTATAAGGCCGGGGATTTTGCGCTCGGAATCGACGCCGCCATATCGGCCGCGCTGGCCTTCGTCGCCGCGCTGATCGCCATCGCCGTAATGATGCGGTGGCTGATGCGCGCCACCTTCCTGCCCTTCGTGGTCTATCGCATCCTGCTCGGGGCGGGCCTGCTCTACTGGGTCTACAGCTGACCGCGACCGCTAGGCGAAATTCGTGTGGCTGAACCGGCCGCCGCGCCGGAACCGGTCCAGATAGGTCGGCAAGATCACCTCGGCGGCCGTCGGCTCGATTCCCAAATCCTCGAGCGTCGGCAATTCGCCGCCGACCACGTTGTCGGACCGCAGCAAGGCCACCTGGTCACGGGTTAGCGGCGGGATCGGCAGCAGTTCGGCGAAGAATCCGATGAATGAGCCGAGCCAGAACGGCATCGGAAGAATTAGCCGCGACCGGTCGGTCTCCGCCAGAACGAGGCGCAGAATCTCGACGAAGCTGTAGGTCTTGGGTCCGCCGAGCTCGTATACCTTCCCCCGGGTCGATGAATCGCCCAGCACCTTCAGCACCGCATCCGCGACATCACCCACATATACCGGCTGAAAGCGCGACCCGCCGTCACCGTAGAAGTCGAGGCGGCCATCCCTGAACCGCGGGAACGGGCAGCCGAAGGCCGGCAGGAAGGGCGAAATTTGCGCCATTTCGGCGAACCGGTTGAAGAAATCGTCCTGCGGCCCGAAAACGACGCTGGGCCGTAAAATGACCACCTCGGCGAAGGCCTTCTTGACCGCTTCTTCGCCGGCGGCTTTCGAGCGCGCATAAAGCGATTTCGACGACGCATCGGCGCCGAGCGCCGAAAGCTGCACCAGATCGGCGCAGCCGGCGGCGGCAGCCGCCTTCGCCACCGTTTCCGCGCCCTGTGCATGCACCGCGTCGAAGCGTTGTCGGCCGCCCTCGTAAAGAATGCCGACCAGATTTATCACCGCATCCGCGCCATCGACCGCGCGCCGCACCGTGTCGGCGTTGCGGATGTTGGCTTGCACCGGCGTAATTTGCCCGACGTCACCCATCGGCTTGAGGAACAGGGCCGCATCGGGGTTCCGCACCGCCGCGCGCACCTGCATGCCGTTTTCCGCAAGCCGCTGCACGATGTGCCGGCCTAAGAAACCGGATGCACCGAAGACGGTCACCAACCGTGTTGCCATTTCACCCCCACTCAACTATCGACGCCGGAGAAATCCCCTCTGGAAAGATCCGAGCGCCGGACATTCGGCGGACGGCCAACCATGGGCCCCGCCGCGCGGGCGCAGCATACATGACAGCGCATCGTCAGAAAACAGCCGTTAATGCGGTTGACAAGAGCAGCGGCAAAGACCAATTTGCGCCCTCAAAGCCCAGGTGGCGGAATTGGTAGACGCGCAGGTTTCAGGTACCTGTGGGGGCAACCTCGTGGAAGTTCGAGTCTTCTCCTGGGCACCATTTTTCACCGGTCCGTACCGGTGCCGCGACGATACGGGACGATGCGCCGCCGACGACCGTCAGGTGACGGCGCCGCCCGAGGAGAAAAGGTGAACGTCGACCTCTACCACGGCGATCTGCCGGACGGCCTGGACCTGGGATCCACCGTCGCAATCGATACCGAAACGATGGGCCTCGACCCGCACCGGGATCGCCTGTGTCTGATCCAACTTTCCTCCGGCGACGGCAACTGCCATCTCGTCCAATTTGCGCAAGGCCAGTACGACGCCCCCAATTTAAAGAGGATGTTGCAGGATACGGGTGTCCTCAAGCTGTTTCATTTCGCGCGCTTCGACATCGCGATGATCAAACGGTATCTCGACGTCGATTGCGCGCCGGTCTATTGCACGAAAATCGCGTCGCGCCTCGGCCGCACCTATACCGACCGCCACGGCCTCAAGGATATCTGCCGCGAACTGTTGGGCGTCGAGATCTCCAAGCAACAGCAATCGTCGGATTGGGGCAAGGCCACGCTGAGCGAGGAACAACTGCAATATGCCGCCAGCGACGTGCTGTACCTGCACCAGCTCAAACAGATTCTCGACGACATGCTCGACCGCGAAGGGCGCACCGATTTGGCCCGGGCGGCGTTTGATTTTCTGCCGGCGCGCGCGGCCTTCGACCTGGCCGGATACGCCGATACCGATATCTTCGCTCACAGCTAGGACCAGGGCCGCAATCGGCCGGTTTCATTGACCTTAACCATAGCGCACTGCATACTTTTTCCTGCTCGGGGTGATCTATTCCTTAACCCTATGCGCGTTATTGTATGTGGGCAGTTCACCTCCGGGACGGCGATGGCCCATCACGGGCCGACGCCCCCTTCGGCAACCGAACGATCGCGATTGATGGCTAAGGTTTTGAATCACGCCCCCCAAGACGCGCCACTCGCTAACCCGGACCGGGCAAACCGCGTCGTGATGCCGCGCATCTTGATGCAAGAACGGCGCGTCACCAGGTTAGAATCGGGGCATTCGGATCGTGTTGACGGTGCGGCCGTGCAGGACAGCCGCTTAACGGACGTCGCGTAGGGCATGAAGGTGACCGTGGACCGAGCTGACAACGAACCCTCGGGCGGGCGCACGGCGCGCCAGCGGATCGCCTTTTCCGCGCCCCGAAAGCCGACGGTTTCGCGGTCCTACGGCCGTTTCGTCGGCATCATGCGCATTTTACTGCCGACGGTCGCGACGGCGCTCATTATCGTCGTCGCCCTTTGGCCGCAATTGTCCGACCAGCAGCGCCGCTTCTCGATTACGCCGACCAAGGTCGACGCGAGCGCCACGGAAACCGTGACGATGCTCAACGGCGTCTATACCGGGGTCGACGAAAAACAACGTCCCTTCACGCTGACCGCGGATTCCGTGCAACTTGCAAGCGCCGGTTGGACCAATGTCGACATGGTGAGCCCCAAGGCCGATATCCTAATGCTGGACGGCAGTTGGATCGCCGTGACCGCCAAGACCGGCAAATACAACCGCGACGACAAAATCCTGAACCTCACCGGCGCGGTGAACCTGTTCCACGACAGCGGCTACGAGTTCCGGACCGAGGCGGCCACGGTCGACATGAATGCCGGGGATGCCCGCGGGACCGAGCCGGTCGAAGGCCAAGGCCCGTTCGGCAATCTGAAGGCAGAAGGCTTCATCATCCATAATCGCGGCGAGCGCATCGAATTCACCGGCCGCTCGACGATCGTGCTGCAACCGGGCGCGGCTCCCGGCGGATGAGTGGGCGGATGAGAATAGCAACCATTGTCAGCGCCGCCGTTGCGACCGTCACCGTTGTCCTGATCACGGCGCCGACCGCTCTGGCCCAAGGGCTGCTGACGAAAGGCGGCGACGCGCCGGTCACCATCAACGCCGACGACGGCATCGAATGGGTCCGCGACGAGAAGAAATACATCGCCCGCGGCAATGCCAGCGCGAACCGGAACAACGCCACGGTCAATGCCGACACCCTCACCGCTTTCTACCGTGAAAAGACGGAGGGCGGCGGCCAGGAAATTTTCCGCGTCGATGCGGACGGCAATGTTAGGATTTCCACCGACGCCCAGCAGGCAGTCGGCGACAAGGCGGTCTACCATGTCGACAAGGCGGTCTTTGTCCTGGTGGGCAAGAACCTGAAATTAACCTCCAGCCAAGGCGTCCTGACCGCCCGCGACAGTCTTGAATACTGGGAAGAAAAGCGGCTGGCCGTCGCCCGCGGCGACGCGGTGGTGGTCCAGGACGGGCAACGCGTCCGGGCCGACGTCATGACGGCGCATATGGAAACCGCCGCCGACTCGGCGACGCCGAAAACGAAACCCAAGAAGAAAAAGGCGAAGGTGAAACCGAGGAAGCCAAAGTCGGCGGCAAAAAAATCTCCCGGCGCAGAACTGGGTTTCGGCGGCGGCGATTCGCAAATCCGCCAGGTTGACGCCTTCGGCAACGTGCATATCTCCCTGCAAAAGGCTATCGTCCGGGGCGATACGGGCGTGTATGTTCCCTCACGCGGGGTTGCCACATTATGTGGAAACGTGCGTATAACGAGCGGTAAGAACCAGTTGAACGGCAAATGCGCCGAGGTCAATTTGCGGACGGGCATCTACAAGCTGACCGGCCGGGCCAAAGGACTGGTGCAGCCGCGCCGGGAACAGCAGTAGCCGCCGGCGGCGGAACGAGGGGTAAATACGGATCGCATGACTGAGTTGGAAAGTCAGGAGCCGGGCGGCCATGGTGTCGGTGGTGTCGATGACAGCGACGGGCCGCGGCTCATTGCCGAGAATACCGGGCTGACCGCCCATAACCTCGGGAAGCAGTTCAAGAAACGGCCGGTGCTGCGCGACGTCAGCATTTCCCTGCAGCGGGGAGAAGCGGTCGGCCTGCTGGGTCCCAACGGCGCCGGCAAGACCACCTGCTTCTACATCATCACCGGCTTGATCTCGGCCGATTACGGCTCGGTCTACATGGACGGCCAGGATATCACAGGGCTGCCCATGTACCGGCGCGCCCGGATCGGCATCGGCTATCTGCCGCAGGAACCGTCGATCTTTCGCGGGCTGTCTGTGGAGCAGAATATCCGCGCGGTCCTCGAATGCATCGAAAAGGATCAGGACCGGCGCGAATCGATCCTGGAAGCCCTGCTTGCCGAATTCTCGATCACCCATTTGCGCCGGACGCCGTCGCTGGCCCTGTCGGGCGGCGAACGCCGGCGCGTCGAAATCGCCCGCGCATTGGCGTCGCATCCGCATTTCATTCTTCTCGACGAACCATTGGCCGGAATCGATCCGATCGCCGTGCGCGATATCAGGGAACTCGTCATCCATCTCAAGGATCGCGGGATCGGTGTCCTGATCACCGATCACAACGTGCGCGAGACGCTCGATGTCGTGGACCGCGCCTATATCCTGCATGACGGCCAGGTCCTGATGGAAGGCCGTCCGGATGAGATCGTCGCCAACTCCGAAGTCCGGCGCGTTTACCTCGGCGACCGATTCAGTCTTTAGGCGGCCGGGTAGCCACCGATGGCCATAACCCCGCGCCTGGATCTCCGGCAATCTCAGTCCCTCGTCATGACGCCGCAGTTGCAGCAGGCGATCAAGCTGCTGCAATTGTCGAATATCGAGCTGTCCGCCTATGTCGAGGATGAGTTGCTGCAAAACCCGATGCTCGAACGGGAGGAAAGCAGCAAGCCCGGCGACGATTCGGCATCGCAAACGGCGGACGGCGGAGACGCCGAAGCGGACGACTTGTTCGAACCCGAATCCCTGGAACACACGGCGACCGAAACTATGCCCACGGACGGGGACAGCGCGCTCGATATCGACGGCGACAGTGTCTGGACCGAGGACGGACCGGGCGACACCGTCGCGGACAACGGTGACGCCGACGGCACCATGGACAACATGGACGGTATGGACGCAATCGACTCGGTGGATACGTCCGCGCTCGACGCGACCAGCACGGGGTTGAGCAGTACGGTCAGCGGCGGAAGCCGGGACTTCTCGGAGCGGGTCGGCGATCTGGAAGCCACCCTGAGCGATGCGCCGACCCTGCGCGACCACCTGACCGAGCAACTCCTCGTCGATATCGCCGATCCGGGCGACCGTTTGATCGGCATCCAACTGATCGAGACCCTCGACGAATCCGGATGGATTTCCGAACCGCTGGCGCAGATCGCCGAGCGCTTGAACTGCGGCGTGGACCGCGTGACGTCGATCCTGGAACTGTTGCAGCGGTTCGATCCGCCGGGCCTGTTCGCCCGCGACCTACGCGAATGCTTGGCGCTGCAATTGCGCGACCTGGACCGGCTCGATCCCGCGATGCAGGCCCTGCTGGACAACCTCGACCTGCTGGCCAAGCACGATAAATCGGCGCTCCTGCGGGTCTGCGGCGTCGATGACGAAGACCTGACCGACATGGTCGCGGAAATCCGCGCCCTAAACCCGAAGCCGGCACAAGCATTCGACCACGAGATCACGCAGACCGTGACGCCGGATATCCTGATGCGGCCGCATCCCGACGGCGGATGGGCCATCGAGCTCAATCCCGAAACGCTGCCGCGTGTGCTGGTCAATGTCGACTATTTCTCCCGCGTGCGAAAGGCGACGCGAAAGAAGGAAGAACGCGAATACATCAACGAGTGTTTCCAGTCGGCGAACTGGCTGGTCAAATCGCTGCACCAGCGGGCGACGACGATCCTGAAGGTCGCGTCCGAGATCACGCGCCAACAAGATGCCTTCTTCCGCAAGGGTATCGCGCACATGAAACCGCTGGTTCTGCGCGATATCGCCGAGGAGATCGAAATGCACGAGAGCACGGTCAGCCGGGTCACGACCAACAAATACATGCACACGCCGCGCGGGATATTCGAGCTGAAGTATTTCTTCTCGGCGGCGATCGCCAATACCGGCAGCGGCGACGCGCATTCCGCCGAGGCGGTGCGATTCCGCATCAAATCGCTGATCGATGCCGAATCGGCGGACGAAATTCTGTCCGATGACCGGATCGTGGAGATCCTGAAGCAAGACGGCATCGACATCGCGCGCCGCACGGTCGCGAAATACCGGGAAGCCCTGAAAATTCCGTCTTCGGTGCAGCGCCGGCGGCAAAAACGTCAACAATTATAATATTTTAATTGGATTTTCCTATCAATTGCCGAGAGCCGCGTCCCGCAACGGGCCCGGCGGCGTTGGCGCTATTGACTCGTACCGGCACGCTCACTATGTTCCGCCCTCGCTTTCAGGCGCCGGTTATGGCACCCTTGGACTGTCTTGCACGGCAAGTCCGAAGCAAGGACCAATGCAGCTATCAGTGAATGGAAAACAGCTCGATATCGGGAGCTCTTTAAAGGAGCATATCGAGCGTCAAGTCCCCGTAATCGTCGAGAAATATTTCGTCGATCCGACGGATGCGAGCGTGACGATTTCGAAAGAAGGATCGTCATTCCGCACCGATGTCGCGGTCCATGTCGGCAAGGGCATCATGGTGCAAGGGCACGCCATGTCAGGCGATGCCTATGGTTCCTTCGACGAAGCGTTGGAACATGTCGGCAAACGGCTGCGGCGCTATAAACGGCGGCTTCGCGACCATCACCGGCGACAGGGCGGCAAGGAAGAGCGGTTTACGGCTGCACAGTATGTGCTGGCGCCGGAAAACGAAGAGATACCGGAAACGGACTCCGGCGACGTCGGCGAAGCCACGGAAAACGGCGATCAGCCGGTCATCATTGCGGAGATGCAGACCGATATTGAGACACTCACCGTCAGTGACGCGGTAATGCGGATGGACCTCGCTAATCTACCGGCGATGTTGTTCCGGAACCACGCGAACGGGGCGCTGAACATGGTGTATGTGCGCCGCGACGGCAATATCGGATGGATTGACCCGCAGGAAAATACGTCCTAGGGATTTACCGCGGTACAAGCGCGGAAGGGGTACCGATGGATATCGTTAATCTGCTTTCGACCGACGGGGTGATTGCCAAGCTGCACGCCACGTCGAAAAAGCAGTCGTTACAGGAACTGGCGAAACATGCCTCGGCCATCACCGGCCTGCATGAACGGACCGTCTTCGACGTGTTGTTGGAGCGGGAACGGTTGGGCACCACCGGTGTCGGTAACGGAATCGCGATTCCGCACGGCAAACTGCCGGGCATCGACCGTCTCTACGGCCTGTTCGCGCGGTTGGAAACACCGATCGACTTCGAATCGATCGACGAACAGCCCGTCGACTTGATTTTCATGCTGCTGGCGCCGGAAGACGCGGGCGCCGATCACCTGAAGGCGCTGGCGCGGGTATCGCGGCTGCTGCGCGACAAGACGATGTGCGAAAAATTGCGCGGGTCCGACAATGCCGAAGCGCTGTTCGCGCTGCTGACCGAAACGGCAACGAGCCACGCCGCTTAAGCGCGACCCGGTCGTTCTATCCCGAACGAAATTTTGTGAGAGCTAGTGCACGCTGACGGTGTAGTAGCTGTGCTCGTGCGCCGCGACGATGGCCGCATCGAAATCATCCGCCACGGCGATCTGACGGCCGTCGGCCGTGTTCACCGCGAAGACCAACTCGTCCGCAAGCATGATCGGCCGCACATACGCGAGGTCGTCCGCGCCAAGCTGGGCCAAATCGTTCTGCGAGATATCGCGAAGCTTTTCGACGTTAACCATCACCAATGTCTCCTGTTGCGACATTAGCGAGATTCTAAATCCAGCTTGGTTGCCGATTCCTTAACGCCGGAACGCTTCTGGGAACGGATTTCTACCCGGCGGACCCGCGTATCGGGGGACGGCCGCGTAACATCGATGTGCAACAGGCCGTTGTCCAATTCGGCGCCGACAACCTCGATCCCGTCGGCCAGCACGAAAGCGCGCTGGAACTGCCGCGCGGCGATACCCCGATGCAGGAAGACGCGCTGGCTGTCGTCCTGTTGCCGGTTGCCGTGGATAACCAGCTGATTATCCGCGATTTCCACCGTCAAATCGTCTTCGGAGAAACCGGCGACGGCAAGACTGATGCGGAGATGGTTCTCCCCGACCTGTTCAATATTGTAGGGCGGGTAACCGTCGGCGGCTTTCTTGGAGATTTGATCGAGCGTGCGCTCGAAATGGTCGAACCCAAGCAGCAGCGGACTGTCGAATACGGACATGCGGGGCATGGCGCAGCTTCCTCCTCTTTCGCATGAGCGAGTAGCCGGGGCGCCTGAAAGCGCCTGGAACTACCGGACCCGGCAACCGGCATCCGGCGCGACGGACCAGTATCCCGACGCCTCTTGCATATGGGAGGTAGGCCCGGCCGGTTCAAGCGGCCCTGTTCCAGCGCTAGCCCTGCAGCAGTTTGGTCAATTCCCGGATCGGCCGGCTGTCCAGGTCCAAGATCGCGTCGCGCAACGCCGCCGCCCGATCCTCGGACACCGCCAGCGTGGCGTTGGCCATGAATTTCTCCGCGATGGCGTCGCCGTCGAGCGCCCGGTCGCCCGCACCGCTGTTCATCCGGACATGGCTGGTCAACTCCTCGCCGCTGCGCGTCGTCACCGCCACGCCACCGGAAAAATAGGTCGGGAATTCGGATTGCGGGTCGGCCACACACTCGACCAAGCGCGACAGGCGAAGGATTTCCGCGTCCCGCAGCGCCGCGTCCTTCAGCTCGGCCAGCCCGAATTTGCCGCGCGCCAGGCAGCCGGCGACCACGAACTGGGCGCTGAACTTGGCGTCGTATTCGTTCGCCGGTTCCTTCTTGTTGGCGATCGGTTCGGTCACGATCGGCAAGGTGTCTTCGGCCACGAAGGCGCGGATCCCGACGATATCCTCGGGCGCGAAGCTCTTCCGGTTGTACAGCTCGATCGCGGCGTCGGCGCAGCCATGGATGAAATGGCAGACCGGATAGGGTTTGATCGCCACGTTGGGGATTTCCCAACTCTCGCCGAGCCCTTCGGTGATGACCGCGTAGTCGACTTTCGCTTCCAGGTCCTGCAGATGCGTGTGGAACAGCCCGTAGCGGCCTTCGTAGACTCGCTCGGGCGCTTCGAAGCCATGCTGCGCCAGACGCGCCGAGGTGATGCCGCCGACAGCCGCCCAGCCGGGATGCAGGCGTTTGGTCCAGGCGCCAGACTCGAGAAAGACCTGGATCGCCGCCGCCGTGCTGCCGGAAACGCCCTGCGCCGCGACCAATTGATCCAGATCGAGGCCGTAGAGCCGCCCGGCGGACAGCGCCGAGGCGAAATGCGCGACGATGCCGGTCGCGTGGAACCCGACGTGATGGAACCCGCCGTCGACCGACGCGCCGATCCGGATGCCCGTTTCCATGCCGATGGCATAGGCGGTCAGGAAATCCTTGCCGCTCGCGTCCAACTGTTCCGCGACGCCCAAGGCCGCCGGCAGGCAGGCCACGCTGGCATGCAGCAGCCCGGTCATATGCGTGTCGTCGAAATCGAGGCCGTGGATCAGCACGCCGTTCATCATCACCGCGTCGCGCAAGGCCAACGGCCGGTCCGAGCCGATCACCGTGCAATTGCCGGGCCCGTCGGACAATGCCTCGACGCCCGACTTCACGCGTTCCGCAAACGGATAGGTCGTGGACGCCAGCGCGATGCCCAGCGAATCGAGGATGAGATACTTGCCCCGCTCGCGAACCGCTTCGGGGATATCGTCGTAGGACAGGGATTGCGCAAATCGCGCCAATCCACGTGATGGCGCCTCCGTCAATGCATCCGCCGATTCCGAGAGTCTTGCCGCGCCGCTCATGCTTGATCCTCCAGATTCCTTAGCTTGCCGTCGTCACGCTGACGGCAAGTTTACAGGAAATGGAGATCGGCTTCATCTCGGCCAAACGGGGCCGTGGACGTCCACCAACGACGGCGGCTTATCGAAGGTAACGGACCGGGCGCGGAAGGTCCTCGGGCCATTTGTCCAAGACCATGCCGGACGGCCAGGCGACCGAGGCTTGCGACGCCCCATTCGGGCCGCGGATGCCGAAGCGGCCGCCGAAGGCATCGTCGCTCTGCGTGGCCTTCACGGGGCCGATGCCGAGTCCCGGCGATTTAAAGGGCTGACCCTCGTAGACCCAGCAGGTCAGCGAAAAGACCGTCAACACGGTGGCGGCGGCGAAAGTGGCGGCGATGTTCAATTGCTTCATGACACGCTCCCAAGTCGCTGGATGCGACGGCGAGCATGATGCCGGGGCGTCAAGGCGGGAGAAGGGAGGATTCAGGGTAAATCTTGGGAGAGAATCGGGCGATTCCGTGACCCCATAACCTATTGATATTGAACACATATAGCATGACATGCGACTGTCGGCTATGGTTAACGCACGGATCGATTCCAGAATCCCCCACCAGGAGGCAGACCATGCCGGAAATGCGCATGATGGCGACCACGGGAATGCTCGGCTACGGCTATACCGAAGAAGCGTTTCGCCGCGGTTTGGAGCAGAAACCCGATTTCATCGCCGCGGACGGCGGGTCGATGGACCCCGGTCCCTATTACCTGGGCGAAGGCATCCCCTTCGTCTCGCGCAAGGCGATGAAGCGCGACCTCGCCCTCATGATCGAGGCGGGTATCGAACACAACATCCCGGTCCTGGTCGGCTCGGCCGGCGGCGGCGGCAGCGATCCGCAAGTCGCCTTCGTCCGCGAGATCGCCGAGGAGGTCGCCCAGGAGAAAGGCCTGTCCTTCCGCATGGCGGTGATCCACGCCGAACAGCCGAAGGATTTCATCAAGAAGAAGATCGGCGAAGGCAAGGTCGCGCCGCTCGGCCCGATCGGCGACCTTACCGACGAAGACGTGGACGAAACGCACCGCGTGGTCGGCATGATGGGCGTGGAGCCGTTCCAGAAAGCGCTGGAGGACGGCGCGCAGGTGGTGATCGCCGGGCGCGCCACGGACGCGTCGATCTATTCGGCGATCCCGCTGATGCGCGGCTACGATCCCGGCCTGGTCTGGCATCTCGCCAAGATCATCGAATGCGCGGGCCAGGTGACGACGCCGCGTCCCGGCCAGGATTGCGTACTCGGCACGCTGGCCGACGATCATTTCCTGGTCGAGCCGGGGCATCCCGACAAACGCTGCACGCGGATGCGAATCGCCGCGCATACGCTCTACGAGAACCCCAGCCCCTATCACCTGGTCGAGCCGGACGGGACGCTGGTCACCACCGAGTCCGAATACGAACAGATCGATCCCCGCGTCGTTCGGGTGCGCGGCAGCCGCTTCGAGGCCTCCAACCGCTACACCGTGAAGCTGGAAGGGGTGAAGGAGACCGGCTACCGCACCGTGTTCATCGCCGGCGTGCGCGACCCGGTGCTGATCGCCGGGATCGACGGCTTCATCGAATCGTGTCACGAACGGGTGGCGGGCGAGATGGCGAACCTGGGCGTCGGCCGCGACAGCTACACGCTGAATATCCGCGTCTACGGCAAGGACGCGACGATGGGCGTGCGCGAGCCGGTGAAACACACCGCGTCGCACGAGATCGGCGTGCTGGTCGACGTGCTCGCCGACGACGAGGACACCAGCAAGGCGGTCATGGCGAAATGCCGGTACGCCCTGCTGCACACGGATTTCCCGGGCCGCAAATGCATTTCGGGCAATCTGGCGATCCCATTCTCGCCCTCCGACATGCCGGTCGGCATGACCTACGGCTTCAACGTCTGGCATACGATGGAACTGGACGACCCGCTGGCGCCCTTCCCCATCGAAATGGTCGACGTATAGGAGGCGGGATATGGCGAGATTGGTCGATCTGGCGCAGGTGCTGCGCTCGAAGAACGCGGGCGCGCTGCTGTGCACGCTCGACATGATGTTCGAGGACGAGGCGACCTACCGGCGGGTCCTCGACAGCGGCGCGATCAACGTGCAGCGCATCGCCGAGCTGTATGGGATATCCGACAACGAGGTGTCGATCATTCCCTATGACGTCGCCTACGCGATCAAAGTCACGATCCCGCGGCTGGCCCGGTCGGGCGACCCGGAGGATTCGGACATCTACGGCGCGCAACAGCATGCGCCACTGCTCGATATCGAAATTCCGGACTGACCTTCCGGACGCCGGCATCAAGACCCGTCATTACCGCAAAAGCGCACAGTTGTGCGGGAATGACATTTGAGTATGAACTCGCATCCGTCGCTTGACGATAACGGTCGACCGGTCCATCTCTGACCTAAGAAACCAACTGCACGGGATGGAACTCAATGGCGGCACCGGAGATCAAGGCGCTTACCTTCGACGTATTCGGCACGGTGGTGGACTGGCGCGGCAGCGTCGCGCGCGAGGCCGAGAGTTTCTTCGCCGAGCACGGCATCAAGGGCGTCGACCCGGTGGAGTTCGCGGTGGAATGGCGCAAGCTGTACAACCCGTCGATGGAACGCGTGCGCAGTGGCGAAATCCCGTTCACCAAACTCGACGTGCTGCACCGGATGAATCTGGACGAGTTGTTGCGCCGCTACGACATCGGCGGCCTCGCCGAGGACGACATCGACCACCTGAACCGCGCCTGGCACCGCCTGACGCCATGGCCCGATTCGGTCGAGGGGCTGACCCGCCTGAAACAGCGCTTCATCATCGCGACCCAGTCGAACGGCAACATCGCGCTGATGGTCAACATGGCGAAGAACGCCGGGCTGCCGTGGGACGTGATCCTGGGGTCCGAGGTGGTGCGCCACTACAAGCCCTGCCCCGACGCTTACATCAACTGCGCCGACGCGCTCGGCCTGCCGCCGGAAAGCTGCATGATGACCGCGGCGCACAACAACGACCTGGTCGCCGCCAGCCAGCAGGGCTTCCGCACCGCCTTCGTCCTGCGCCCGGCCGAACATGGCCCGGATCAGGCGACCGACACCAAGGCCGAGCACGACTTCGACTACGTCGCCGACAGCTTCACCGACCTCGCCGACCAGTTGGGCTGCCCGTAGGACCGAACAGTCGCGCCTGCTTCAGACATATGCTTCGACAGGCTCAGCATGAGGCGTTACCTCAAAGCGCCCTCATCCTGAGTTTGTCGAAGGATCGTTACGGGCGCTGAAACCGGCGAAGGCTGGATTCTCGCGTCCGCAGGAATAACATCGCCAGCGGAATCCATGCGACGGACCCGCCGGCCCTATTCCAGCGTTTCCAGCAGGCGAATCCACATCTTGGCGCGCGGTTCCAGCGAGGAGAAGTAGATCTGCTCGTTCTGCGCATGGGCACCGAGGCCGTCCGCGCCGAGGCCGTCCAGCGTGGGAATGCCGAGCGCGGCGGTGAAGCAGCCGTCGCTGCCGCCGCCGGTATGCATGTCCTCCAGCTCGAAGCCGATCTCGGCGCACAATCCCTTGGCATGGTCGAACAGCGACTGAATGCCTTCGTCCTTCTCGTAGGGCGGGCGGTTGATGCCGCCGGTGATTTCAAGCTTCACATCCGGGTTCTCCGCCGTGAGCCCGAGGATCTTGGCCTCGTATTCCGCCGCCAATTCCGGCGTCGGCACCCGCAGATCGATTTCCGCGTAGCATTCATGCGAGATCACGTTGACGCCGGAGCCGCCCTTCACGATGCCCACATTGGTCGTCACGCCCAGGTCGTAGTCGGTCATGCCGTCGATCGCGAGGATGACGCGCGCCATTTCCTGAATCGCGCTGCGGCCGTCCTGATGGCGCGAACCGGAATGCGCGGCGACACCGTGCGTCCGCGCCTCGAAGCGGCCGACGCCCTTGCGCCCGGTGACGATCTTGCCGCCCTCGCGCGCCGGTTCGGTGACCAGCACGTATTTATGCTTCTTCGCCTCTTCCTCGATCAGCGCGCGCGACGTGGGGCTGCCGATCTCTTCCTCGGGGATGTACATGAAGGTCACCGGCAGCGGCGTCTGTTTCCCCATCCGCACCAAATGCTGGTACGCGTAATAGGCAAGATAGGCGCCCGCCTTCATGTCGTAGATCCCGGGGCCGTAAACCGAATCGCCCTCGCGCCGCCACGGGTTGTAGTCTTCCTTGCTGCCGATCGGATGCACGGTGTCGAGATGGCTGAGCACCAGAATGCCCGGCCCGTCACCGCCCCACGGCGTCCGCGTGCGCAGGATATCGCCGAACCCGTCGCGGCCGGGCGTGCGATCGATCGTCGCCCCCAACGCCTTCATGCTCTCCTCGACCTCGTCGACGAGAATGTTGACCGCGTCGCCCTCGTATGTGGGCGTCTCGATTTCGACCCATTTCTGAATCCCGTCGAGGATTTCCTGCGGATCGACCTTAGGAATATTGGAACTGCGTTCGGGCATCGTGCGCTCCCTTGCCGGATTCGCCGGTTGGCTGAATTTCTGTTTTGGAGGTCGCGGCGGTGGTTACGTGTTTACCGCCGGACGGGCGCGCAGCCCGGTTGGAGGCAGGGCAGTTCTTGCGCCAGGGCCTCCAGTATGGCGTTGCTGCCGGGATATTGGGAGATGTTTTTCCAGTCCCGGCCGTAGGGGCGGCGCACCTCATGCAGCGCCTGTTCGATATGCAGAAACCGCCCTGAGGAATCCTTGGCCCCAACACGGCAGATATCCGGACTGCCGTTCAGGTCGCGTCCCTGTACCGTCGTGGTCGCGCAGAGCCAGCGCGTCCGGATATTGCGGTCGTTCGGGTCCTGGCAGCTCACGGCGCGTTCATTCCGGCCCAGTACGGTGTGGATGCGGTCGCGCACCTTGCCGACAAGCGCCGTATCGCCCGGCCGCCTCTCCTTGCTGCCGTCCGACATGACGAACCAGACCGAACTTCCGGAATTGTTGAAGCCATGCATCTGGACCGCAATCGATTCCGCCCAGCGCCGGGTGAGCGTGCGGTGCGCCACGTGGAATAAGGTTGCCGGGTTATGCGACGGGTCGGATGTCCGGTAGGGGGCCCGCCCGCCGCCGCACACGCCCGTCCTGCCGCTGCAGGGCGATTCGTCGCGCGCGGCGCACCGATGCGCCCCGGCGACGATCAACGCCCGCGCGCCGAGCTTCAAGAACAACACCGCCGCCTGCTTGTCGGTATGGCTGTCCTTGACCGGATGCGGCGCCTGGATGATGGCGTCTCGCACCGGGGTCTTGGCGATGGCGACGACCGGCCGGACCGCCGCGCCGCCGCGCTCCATCAGAATGGCGTAGTCCTTGCCGTCGTATTGCTTATCGACTATCCGGTACCCGGCCGCGGCGGCATGGTTGTCGGCCGCCGCGCGATCGCCGTCGATCACCGCGTTCAGCGCGGCCACGAAGGGTTTTTCCACCGGCCCGATCGGCGGCATGGTGGACAAGCTGTCCGGCGAGCGGTGCGGCAGATCGAGCAGCAGGTCCGCCGCCGTCTTGTATTCCGCCGGGTCGGTGGTCTGGCATCCCGCCAGAAGACCCATGGCCAATCCGATCAGACAAACCTTCGTCCACTGCATCGCGGGCCCCTCGTGCAATTTGTCAGATCACTGTTATGTTTCAATTGTCCGGCTGTGCCAAGATACGCCCACTTGAAAATCCATCACGCGATACGCTAATCGACTGTGGGCGGACACGCCGCTGCAACCGCCCAACACCGCAACGAAGATCAAAACGCACAGGGAGAAAGACCATGGGGGACACGATCAACGCCAACGGCATCGACATCGCCTATCAATTCGATGGCCCGGCCGATGCGCCGGTGGTCATGCTGAGCAACAGCTTGGCCACCAACTACAGCATGTGGGACAAGCAAATTCCGGCGCTGACCGAGTCGTACCGGGTGTTGCGCTACGATCAGCGCGGCCACGGCGGCACGCAAGCGACCGAACCGCCCTACAGCTTCGACATGCTGCGTCAGGATGCGGTGGCGCTGATCGGCGCGCTTGGCATCGAAAAGGTCCATTTCTGCGGCCTCTCCATGGGCGGCATGATTGGCCAGCAACTCGGCGCAAAGAACCCCGAAATGTTGCACAGCCTGATCCTGTGCGACACGGCGAGCCAGCTGGGCGTCCCCGGCATGTGGCAAGAGCGCATCAACATGGCGCGCGAAGGCGGCATGCCGTCGCTCGTCGATCCGACGCTGGAGCGCTGGTTCACCGAGGGCTTCCGCGCGAAGAACGCGGCCGAACTGGAACCGGTCGCCGAAATGATCAAGACCACGCCGGTCGACGGCTTCGTCGGCTGCGGCATGGCAATCGACGCGATGGACCACGGCGACCTGCTGCCCAAGATCACGACGCCGACGCTCGTGCTTGTCGGCGCGGACGATCCCGCAACCACGGTCGAGCATTCCAAGATCATCCACGACGCCGTGCCCGGCTCGGAAATGGTCGTACTGGACGACGCCGCGCATCTGTCGAATATCGAGCAGCCGGAAGCCTTCAACGTTGCGGTGCTGACGCATATCCGAAAGCATTGACCCCGCCGAAGGATCGGATCATCAGCAACAGCGTGTGGAAGGAAGAGAACGCGACATGGCGGACAAGAAATCAACCATCGCCGTGATCGGCGGCACCGGGGCCCTTGGTTCCGGCTTGGCGCAGCGGTGGGCCAGCGCCGGGTACGACATCATCATCGGCTCGCGCTCGGCGGACAACGCCGAGAAAAAAGCGGCCGAGATGTCCGGCGGCTCGATCCGCGGGCTGGAGAACGGCGATGCCGCGGCGGCCGCGGATATCGTGGTTCTGACCGTCCCCTTCGGCACGCATCAGGCGATGCTGGAAGCGGTGCGCGACGGGGCGCAAGGGAAAATCCTGGTCGACGCGACGGTGCCGCTGGTGCCCCCGAAGGTCGCTCGCGTACAACTGCCCCCCGCCGGGTCCGCCGCCAAGGCCGCCCAGGAGTTTCTCGGCGACGGGGTCAAGGTGGTATCAGCCTTCCAGAATGTGGCTGCCGACCTGCTGCAGAACCCGGACGCGAAGATCGACTGCGACGTACTGGTCTGCGGTAACAGCCGTGCGGCCCGGCAGAGCGTCGTCGACCTCGCCGAGGCCGCCGGAATGACCGCCTGGCATGCGGGATCGATCGACAATTCGGCGGCGGCGGAAGCGCTAACCTCGATCCTGATCTTCCTCAATCGGAATGAATTCGACCACGCGGGCATCCGCATCACGGGCGAGCGGAAGGCGTGACGCCGAGGCGGATCGAAACCCTCGCCCTTCCCGGTATTCCGCTGGTCCAGCCCGGCGACGACCTCGGCAACCTGATCCTCGCGGCCCTGGACCGGGCGGCGGTGACGCTGCGCCGTGACGACGTCATCGTTGTCGCACAGAAGATCGTGTCGAAGGCGGAAGGACGTTATGCCGCGCTCGGCGACATCACGCCAACCGCCGAGGCCGCAAAACTGGGGGCGGAGGTCGACAAGGACCCGCGGCTGGTCGAACTGATCCTCGGCGAGTCGACGCGCGTCGTACGGCAACGGCCCGGCCTGTTGATCGTCGAACATCGTCTGGGGTTCGTCCTGGCAAACGCCGGAATCGACGCCTCGAACGTGGAGCCGACGAACGGCGACGAGCGCGTCCTGCTGCTGCCGCGAGATCCGGACGGCTCCTGCAGACAACTGCGCCGCGCCATCGCATCGGCAACCGGCACCGCGCCTTCGGTGATCATCAACGATAGTATCGGCCGGGCCTGGCGGCACGGCACCGTCGGTACGGCCATCGGCGTGTCGGGCCTGCGATCGCTGCTCGATCTGCGCGGCGAGAAAGACCTGTTCGGCCGCGAATTACGCGTCTCCACGGTCGGCCTGGCCGACGAACTGGCGGCAGCCGCGTCGGTGGTGCAAGGGGAAGGCGCGGAAGGAACGCCGGTCGCGCTGATCCGCGGCTTCGCCCCGGAAGCCGAAGACGGATCGGTCGGCGAGTTGCTGCGCGGCGAGAACGAGGACCTGTTCCGGTGAGCGACCGGCAACCGCACACCGTCGCATTGTCGGGCGGCGTCGGCGGCGCAAAATTGGCGTTGGGACTGGCAGGCACGCTTGCCCCCGAGGACCTGACGATCATCGCCAACACCGGCGACGATTTCGAGCATCTCGGCCTGACGATCTGCCCCGATATCGACACGCTGACCTATACCCTGGCGGGCATCAGCAATCCGGAGACCGGCTGGGGCCGCGAGGGCGAGACCTGGCAGTTCATGGACTCACTCGACGCCTTGGGCGGCGAGACCTGGTTCCAACTCGGTGACCGCGATCTGGCCACGCATATCGAGCGCAGCCGCCGCCTTGCCGCCGGCGAGACCCTGACCGGGATCACCGAGGACTTCCGGCAGAGGCTGGGCATCGGTCCCCGCATCCTGCCGATGAGTGACACCCCCGTGCGCACCATCGTCGAAACCCCGGACGGCCCGTTGCCGTTCCAGCATTACTTCGTGCGCGAGCAATGCGCCCCCGTGGTCACCGGCTTTCGCTTCGCCGGCGCGGCTGACGCCGACCCCGCGCCGGGCATCGCCGACGTACTGGCCGACGACAGCCTGAGTGCGATCGTGATTTGCCCCTCCAACCCCTTCATCAGCATTGATCCGATCTTCGCGGTGCCGGGTCTGCGCGACGGGATCGCGAACGCCCATGCCCCCGTCGTCGCGGTCTCTCCCATCGTCGGCGGCAAGGCGCTGAAAGGCCCGACGGCGAAGATGATGACCGAGTTGGGGTTGGCCAGCGACGCGATATCGGTCGCCCGTCATTACGGTGGCCTGCTCGACGGATTCGTATTGGATAAGAGCGACGCCGATAGCGAAGACGCGGTCCGCGACTTGAACATCCATGTCCTGGTGACCGACACGGTGATGCGAACAACCGCCGACAAGGAACGGCTGGCCCGCGAGGTCCTTACATTTGTCACAACCCTACGGGGCTAGGCGGGCTGGCGCGCAAACTCTCCCCTTTGCTATAGTCCGAGCCTCATCAATTCGCTGCACCGAAATAAGGAACACCAGGATGTGGGCGGTGCTGCCGGCCAAGGACCTTGTCGACGCCAAACAACGGCTGGCCGACGCGCTCGGCCCGCCGGAACGGCGGCTGCTGTTCCGCACCATGTATGAAGACGTGCTGTCGGTGCTGGCCGGTGTGCCGAGGCTGGACGGCATCGCGGTGATCACCCGTGACGAGGAAGCCGCCGCCGTCGCCAAAAGCTACGGCGCCCGCATCATTTCCGAAGCGGAAAACCAGGGCCAGACCGCCGCGGTCGAGGCCGCGGTCGCGACCCTCATCGAGGACGGCATCGCGAGCATCATGACCTTTCCGGGCGACGCCCCGCTGATCACGCGCGACGAGATCGAGACCGTCCTGGCGGCGCATGGTGACACCCCGGCGATGACGATCGTGCCGGCCCATGACCGGCGCGGCTCCAACTGCATCGCCCTGTCGCCGCCGGATCTCATCCCGTTCGGCTTCGGCAACGACAGTTTCAAACCGCATCTGGCGGCAGCGCGGACGCGCGGCGTCGAGCCGGTCATTCTCGACCTGCCGGGCATCGCCCTCGACATCGACACACCGGACGACCTGCGCCAGTTGATCCACCGCCCGGCCGACACCCGGACGCATGCCTATCTGAATTCCAGCGGGATCGCCGCGCGATTACGCGCCGCGACCGAAGCGGCGAAAGGCGCATGATGGACCCATTTCGCCCCGTGGACCACGACGCCGCCCTGGCGCTCGCCGACGAGCGGGATACCGCCGCATTGGTGGAACGAGCCGGCGCGGCGTGCGCGCGAGGCCATGCGAATACCGTCAGCTATTCCCGTAAGGTCTTCATCCCGCTGACGCAGCTTTGCCGCGATGTCTGTCACTACTGCACCTTTGCGCATCCGCCGCGGAAGGGCGAAGCGGCCTATCTCACGCCCGAACAGGTGCTCGACATTGCCCACGCCGGCGCGACGGCCGGATGCAAGGAAGCGCTGTTCACCCTCGGCGACAAACCGGAGTTGCGCTACCGCGTGGCGCGCGAAGAACTGGACCGCCTCGGTCATGCCACCACGATCGATTATCTGGCGACGATGGCGCGGTTGGTGTTCGAGGAAACCGGCCTGCTGCCACACGTCAATCCAGGCGTCATGACACGGGACGAAATCGCCAAACTGCGGACGGTTTCGGTATCGCAAGGCATCATGCTGGAAAGCGCCAGCGCCCGGCTTTGCGAGAAGGGCGGCCCGCATTACGGATCTCCGGATAAGGATCCGGAGGCCCGGATTGAATGCATGGAACTCGCGGGCGAGCTGGGCGTTCCTTTCACGACCGGCATTCTGATCGGAATCGGAGAAACCCGGCGCGAACGAATTCAATCGCTTCTTATGCTGCGCGACCTGCACGACCGCTACGGCCATATTCAGGAAATCATCATTCAGAACTTTCGCGCCAAGCCGGACACCAAAATGGCCACTGCGCCCGAACCGGACACGGACGACCTGGCCTGGACGCTGGCCGCCGCCCGGCTGATCTTCGGCCCGGCGATGAATATCCAGGCGCCGCCGAACCTGAGCCCCGGCGCCCTGCGGCCGCTGATCGACGCCGGCATCAACGACTGGGGCGGCGTGTCCCCGGTGACGCCCGACCACGTCAATCCGGAAGCGCCCTGGCCGCATCTCGACGCGCTGGCGCGGGAAACCGCCGCTGCAGGGAAGGCGCTGGTCGAGCGGCTGGCGATCTATCCCGGCTACGCCCTCGCACCCGACCGTTGGATCGACCCGATTTTCCATACGCCGGTTCGGCGGGCGATCGACTCCGACGGTTTCGCCAAACCGGAATCTTGGAGCCCCGGCAGCACGGAAACGCCGCCACCCCTCTTTCATCCCTTCGAAGATACCGCGACGAGCGGCGCCCTGACCCCGATCCTCGACAAGGCGCGCAACGGGCTGGACCTCGGCGAAGCGGAGATCGTCCGTCTCTTCCAGGCGCGCGGCGGCGAGGTTGCCGAGGTCTGCGCCGCCGCCGATGCGGTGCGGCGTGCGACGGTCGGCGACACGGTCACCTACACGGTGAACCGCAACATCAACTACACGAATGTGTGCTATTTCCGTTGCCAGTTCTGCGCCTTCTCGAAAGGCAAGCTGAGCGAGAACTTGCGCGGCAGGCCCTACGACCTGGGCCTCGACGAGATCGAGCGGCGCGGACGCGAAGCCTGGGACCGGGGCGCCACCGAACTCTGCATGCAGGGCGGCATCCATCCGGACTATTCCGGCCAGACCTATCTCGACATCTGCCGCCGCCTGAAGTCGGTTCTGCCGGACATGCATCTGCACGCCTTCACGCCGTTGGAGGTTTGGCAGGGTGCGGAAATCCTGGGTATTACAGTCCGCGACTTCCTGGTACGGCTCAAAGAAGTCGGCCTCGGGTCGCTGCCGGGAACGGCGGCGGAGATCCTCGATGACGAAGTCCGCGCGGTCATTTGCCCGGATAAGGTCAACACGGAACAGTGGCTGTCGGTGATGGAACAGGCCCATGAGATCGGGCTGCGCAGCACGGCGACGATCATGTTCGGCCATGTCGACCGGCCGGTGCATTGGGCGCGCCATCTTCTGCGCCTGCGCGGCCTGCAGAAACGCACCGGCGGTTTCACAGAGTTCGTACCGCTGCCCTTCGTTCCGATGGAAGCGCCGATTTACCTGAAAGGGCGCGCGCGGCGCGGGCCGAGCTTCCGCGAGGCGGTGCTGATGCATGCGATCGCCCGGCTGGCGCTGCATCCGCATATCACCAATATCCAGGCATCCTGGGTGAAGATGGGCCCGGACGGCGTGCGCGCTTGCCTCAATGCCGGCGCGAACGATCTCGGCGGAACCCTGATGAACGAGACAATCACCCGCGCCGCCGGCGCGTCGCACGGCGAGGAAATGCCGCCCGAATCCATGGACACAATCATCCGAGGCCTCGATCGCACGCCGAAACAACGGACGACGCTATACGGCGACGTGCCGAAGGACCGGCAAGACGCCGCCTATGGGGCTGCGACACTAGACCCTGTACAATTGCCGCGCGCATCACGCTACGAACGGTCGCAGTCGGCGGGCCCTAAAACACTTGTCCGGCCCGGATTGGATGCGGCGGACTAGTTTTAACAATGATGATATTTTTTAAACGTCTTAGGGATCACGGGTCCATCCGGCAGTTCGTCGCCGCGGGCCTCGCCACCCTTTGTATAGCGGCACTGTGGGCCAGCACGGCACGGGCGATCGATAAACCGCTCGACACCGGCCAATACATCACGCTGCAGTTCGACAACGACATGTTCGGCGGCACCGACCGGCATTTCACCAACGGTATGCGCGCCGCCTGGCTGTCGCCGGAAGGCGGCGCACCCGAATTCATCCGGGATGCGGCTTCGTTCGTCCCGTTCTTCAAGGCCACGCGGCGCATGCGGTTGAGTTTTTCCGTCGGCCAGAATATCTACACGCCGGAAGATATCGCCCTGACCGACCCGCCGACCGACGACCGGCCCTACGCAGGCTGGCTCTTCACGGGCATCGGGTTGGTGGCCGAAAACGGTCCGACGTTGGACAAGCTGGAACTGGATATCGGCGTCGTCGGCCCGTATTCGCTGGCCGACGAGGTACAGACCAAATGGCATAAGTTCATCGGCATCACCGAGCCCCGGGGCTGGAACACCCAGCTGAAGACCGAGCCCGGTTTCGCCTTGTTCTATGAACGCAGCTTCCGGAACTTCTACGAACTGCCGCTGCACGACATTATTCCGATCGAGAATCTCGGCGTCGACATGACGCCGCATGTCGGCGGCGCGCTCGGCAACGTCTTCACGCATGGCGCGGTCGGGTTGACCGTCCGCTTCGGCGACGATCTGCCAAACGATTTCGGCCCGCCGAAAATACGGCCGAACCTGCCGGGGTCCGATTTCTTCGTACCGGACGACAGTTTCGGTTGGTATCTGTTCGCCGGGGCCGAAGGGCGGGTGATCGGCCGCAACATCTTCCTCGACGGGAACACCTTCCGCGACAGCCGAAGCGTCGATAAGAAATATATCGTCGGGGACATCCAGTTGGGCTTCGCCATAACGTTCCTGCGCGCCCGCCTGGCCTTTACCCAGGTGTTCCGCTCGCCGGAATTCGACGGCCAGGAAGGCTTCAACAGCTTCGGCTCGGCCGCCCTGTCGGTCCGGTTCTGACCGCCCGGTTTCCCTTTAGAGGCCCTGCTTCACCCTCGGCATCACCTCCTCGGCGAACAAATGCATGCTGTCCTGGACCTGACTGTGCGGCATGCCGACCCAGTGCAGCCCGAGCACCATATGGGTCACGCCGAGTTTCTTCCGGTAGCCGATGATCTGCTCGGCGACCTCGTCCGGCGAGCCGAACAGGAAGCGGTCACGGGTCAATTCATCGAAGTCCAGATTCAGGTCGTCGTCGCCCTCGGGCATCGCCTTGTCCTGACCCCACTCGTGATAGACCTTGTATTTCTCTTCGAGATACGGTCGGGCGAGACGGGTCGCCTCCTCGCGGGAGCCGGCGACGAAGATTTCCCGCATCAAGGGCAGCTCGGCCGGGTGCGGCTTGCCGTACTCGTCCAGTGCGGTCTTGTAGACGTCGAGCTGGCGTTCGATCGTGTCCATGCGCTGATGCGGATTGATGAACCAGGTATCGGCCAGTTTCGCCGCCCGACGCACCGCCGCATCCGCATTGGCGCCGAACCAGATTGGCGGCATTGGTTTCTGCACCGGCTTGAGCGACAGGGTGCAATCGACCAGTTCGAAATGCGACCCCTTCATGTTGACATGCTCTTCCGTCCACAGCCGCTTGATCGCTTCGAGGTTTTCGACCAGCCGGGGCACGCGGTCCTTCGGCGTGGTGCCGAAACCACGGAACTCGACCTCGCGGTAGCCGAGCCCGGCGCCGAATACCAGCCGCCCGTTGGACATCACGTCCATCGTCGCCAGTTGCTCGGCAATGTCGAGCGGCTTGTGCAGCGACAGCAGGATGATACCCGTGATGATGCGCATGTTGGGCGCCTCGCCCATGATCCGCGACAGAAAGGGCAAAAGTTGGAACTGGCTGAGCGGATAGCCGGCATAATGCATGCCGCTGATCAGGTCCGAAAACCCGAGTTCGTCGGCGAGCCGCGCCTGTTCCATCAATTCGTTGAATCGGGCAACCATGTCGTCGCCCTGCCGGTACTGCCCCCGGATGAAGAACCCGTATTTCATCTAGCCTGCCTCCGCGTCTCTGGGTTGTCGCCGTTTCCGGGAGCCTACCGCGACGGCGGCACCGCCGCCAAATCGCGGCGCCTTCGTCAGATGCCCTGCTCCACCTTTGGCATAACCTCTTCGGCGAACATCTGCATCTGTTCCAGCACCATGTCCTGCGGCATCCCCACCCAGTGGAAGCTGAGCACCATATGGCTGATCTCGAGTTTTTTGTTGTATTCGATGAGCGCCTCGGCAATCTGGTCCGCCGGCCCCAGGAGGAAGCGGTCTTCCTGCAGTTCTTCCAACGCCAACGAAAGGTCGTTGTCGCCTTCGGGCATCGCCTTGTCCTGACCCCACTCGTGGTAAATCTTGTACTTTTCGGCCAGATACGGGCCGCAGCGATCCATCGCCTCCTGTTTGTTCGGGGCGATGAATATCTCGCGCGCGAGCGGCAATTCGTCGGGGAACGGTTTATCGGCCTCATCCAGCGCGCGCCGGTACACGTCGAGTTGGCGGGCGATCGTCTCCATCTTCTGATGCGGATTGATGAACCATGAATCCGCGACACGCGCAGCGCGCCGGATCGCCGCGTCGGCGTTGGCGCCGACCCAAATGGGCGGCATCGGCTTTTGTGCGGGTTTGAGCGAGACACGCACCCGGTCGAGTTCGAAATGCGAGCCGACCATAGAGACCTCGTCTTCCAGCCACAGCCGCTTGATCGCTTCCAAGTTTTCCATGAAGCGCGGCACACGCTCCTTCTGGGTCGTGCCGAATGCCTTGAACTCGACGTCGCGATAGCCAAGCCCGGCGCCGAATATCAACCGGCCGCCGGACATCACGTCGAGCGTCGCCAATTGTTCGGCGACATCGAGCGGCTTGCCGAGCGACAGCAGAACGATCCCGGTAAGCAGCCGCAGGTTCGGCGCCTCGGCCATAACTCTGGCGAGAAAAGGAATTTGATGAAATTCCTGCAACGGGTAACCGGCGAGATGCTGGCTTTTGAGCACGCTGTCGAAGCCGAGCCGGTCGGCGAGCCGCGCCTGCGCCATCTGATCCTCGGTCCGTCGCACCATGTCGTCGCCCTGCGGATACTGGGTCCGCATGACGATGCCGTATTTCATCTTCCGCTGAGAGTTCATCCTAACCTCTTTCAGTGTTTCCGTTTTCGCTAGATGCCGGCGCGCACTTTTGGAAAGACTTCTTCGGCGAAGCGGTGCATCGCTTCCAACGTAATGCTTTGCGGCATGCCGGGCCATTGCAAACACAGAAGCATGTGGTTCACACCGAGCTTCCGGTGGCACTCGATGATCCCCTCCGCCACCTCGTCGGGCGAGCCGAGGATGAAGCGGTTGCGCAGCAGGTCGTCGAAATCCTGGCCCAGATCGTCGTCGCCCTTCGGCATGACCTTGTCCTGGCCCCACTGATGATAGGCGTCGTATTTGAGGCCCAGATGCGGGCGCACCATCTCGATCGCCTGCTCGCGGCTGTCGGCGACAAAGGTCTCGCGCCGAAACGGCATTTCCGCCGGGAAAGGCTTGCCGACCGCATCGAGCTCGCGCTTGTACAGGTCGATCTGCCGTTCCAACGTGTCGAGCCGGTGATGCGCGCTGATATACCAGCAATCGCCCATGCGGGCCGCGCGCTTGATCGCCACGTCGGCATTGGCCCCGATCCAGATCGGCGGGCCACCCTCCTGGACCATCGGCACCGAGAGCTGCGCGCCGTCCAGCTCGAAATGCGAGCCCTTCATCGTGACCGGCTCGCCGGTGAACAGCCTTTTCACCGCTGCGAGATTTTCCTCGAAGCGTTTGCCGCCTTCGCCGCGTTTGACGCCGAAGGCCTTATATTCCACATCGCGGTAGCCGAGCGCACAGCCGAAGACCGCCTTGCCCCCCGACATCAGGTCGAGGGTTGCCATCTGCTCGGCGATGTCGAGCGGCTTGTGCAGCGTCAGCAGGCTGATACCGGTGACCAGGCGTAGCGACGGCGCCTCCGCCATGGCGCGGGCGAGCAGCGGCATCTGCTGGAATTCGTAGAACGGATCGCTGCTGAAATGCTGACCCTTTACGAAGGATACGAACCCGAGTTTCTCGGCCAGCCGGACCTGTTCCATCAACTCGGTGAATCGGGCCGGAATGTCCTCGTCGCGCCGATATTGCGCCCGGGTCATATAGCCGAACTGAAATGCCGTCATCGGTCTCGCTCCCTCAGCGCCGCTTTGCCCTTCAACAAACTCAGGATGAGGCGGGTTTTAGATCAGTGTGTCATCCCCGTGAACCAGCGGGATCCAGCGGCGCAGAAGCCTGGATTCCCGCATGCGCGGGAATGACAATTCGAATATGGGGGGGGGTCAGCATGAGCGCCTTTTCCGATTGCCTAAATCTTGCCAGCCTCATCCCAGCTTGTCGAAGGATGATGCCCCCGAAACGCGTTATCCCTGCCTCACCTTCGGGAACACCTCCTCCGACAGCATGTTCAGGACGTCGACCACCATGCTTTGCGGCATACCAGGCCATTGGACGCTCATGATCAGGTGATTGATGCCGGTTTCCTTGTTCAAGCGGATCATTTGTTCCGCCACTTCGTCGGGCGAGCCGACGAGGAACCGGTCGCGAACCAAGTCGTCGAAATCGAGGCCCAGGTCGTCGTCGCCCTCGGGCATCGCCTTGTCCTGGCCCCAGGCATGGTAGGCCTCGTATTTTGCCGCCAGGAAAGGTTGGCAGAGCCGCATCGCCTCGTCGCGCGTCCGGGCGACGAAAACCTCGCGGCGCGCCGGGAACTCGTCCGGGAAAGGTTTGCCGCAGTCGTCGAGCGCCTTCCGGTAAACCTCGGTCTGGCGGATGATCGTGTCGATCCGGTTATGCGGATTCACATACCAGCAGTCGCCAACCCGGGCCGCACGCTTGATCGCCACATCGGCATTCGCGCCGATCCAGATCGGCGGGTGCGGTTTTTGGACGGGCTTGGTGCCGAGCGCCGCGCCCTTCAATTCGAAATGCGACCCGACCATATCGACCGTCTCTTCGGTCCACAGCCGCTTGATCGCTTCGAGGTTCTCCTCGAAGCGTTTGACCCGCTCCTTCTGTGTCGTGCCGAAAGCGAGGAATTCCACCTCGCGGTAGCCCAGCGCCGCGCCGAAGATGACCTTGCCGCCGCTCATCACGTCGACCGTCGCCAAATACTCGGCGACATCGATCGGCTTCATCAGCGACAGCAGGATAATGCCGAAGTTGAGCCGAAGATTCGGCGCTTCCGCCATCACGCGAGATAAAAACGGCAGTTGCTGGAAATCCTGAAAAGGCGCACTGCTGTAATGCATGCCGTTGGTGATGCTGGCGAATCCCAGCTGATCCGCGAGACGGGCCTGCTCCATCAATTCGCGAAAGCGCGCTTGCATGTCGTCTTCCGGGGGGAACTGCGCCCGCATCATCAGGCCGAATTGGATGTCCGCCATTGCTTTTTCCCTCATCTCCCTGCGGCCCATGCCCGCGTCGAAAACCATCGGATACCTATGACCGCAGAGTACTCGGTTTTCGCGATCGCTGTCATGCCGGGGCAGCGCAAGGGGATGACTTGCGGAATCGGATATGAAACCGCATTTATGTAGGACGTGAAGCCGGCGCGGGCCGGCGACGGAACGGTAATCACGACACGCCATGCGATTATTGCTGATCGAAGACGACACGGAAGCGGCGGCCTTTTTGCGGAAGGGCCTGGAAGAAGCGGGATTCGTGGTTGATCACGCGGCGACCGGCCCGGACGGCCTGCACCTCGCCACGACCGAGGCTTACGCCGGGATGATCGTCGACCGCATGCTGCCCGGCATGGACGGCCTGCACATCATCGAACTGCTGCGCAAGGAAGGAAACACCACGCCGGTGCTGATTCTCAGCGCGATGGATGGCGTGGACGACCGGGTAAAGGGGTTGCGCGCCGGCGGCGACGACTACCTGACCAAACCCTATGCCTTTTCCGAGCTGCAGGCCCGGCTCGAGGCGCTGATGCGGCGCGGCCAAGCCGCCCCGACCGAGACGACACTGTCGCTCGGCGACCTGGAGATCGATCTCCTGGCCCGGACGGTGACCCGTTCCGGCCGGCGGATCGAATTACTGCCGCGCGAGTTTCAGATCCTGGAATATCTGATGCGGCATTCCGGGCAGGTGGTGACCCGCACGATGCTGCTGGAAAATGTCTGGAATTATCACTTCGACCCCAAGACCGGCGTGATCGACGTGCAAATCAGCCGGCTGCGGCAGAAGCTCGACAAGGATTTCGACACGCCGCTGCTGCATACCGTGCGCGGCGCAGGATACTGCCTTCGTGTTCCGGAATAGGCTCTTTCGCACATCGACTTTCCGCTATGCGATGCTCTATATGGCGGTGTTCGGATTGTCGGTCTGCGGCGTTCTGGTGTTCGTCTATTGGAGCACCGTCAGCGTCATCGACGCCCAAAGCGATGCCACCATCGAAGCTGAGATCACCGGCCTCGCCGAACAGTACCGCGAGCGCAGCGTCGTCGGGCTTGTCGAAATTATCCGCGAGCGCAGTTCGGGGCAAAGCGGCCGCCGCGGCGTCTATCTGCTGACCAATCCGTTTCTGACGCCATTGGCGGGCAATCTGGCCGGCTGGCCCGAAGCCGCCAAGGGACCCCCCGGCTGGGTCGACTTTCATATCAAACAGGCGGCCCGGCCGACCCTACGGCCACAGATTGCCCGGGCGCGCACCTTCGAACTCGACGGCGGCTTCCATCTGCTGGTCGGCCGGGACCTGACCGAACGCGCCGAGTTTCGCGAAACCATCACGAATGCATTGATTTGGGCACTGCTGGCCACACTGGCACTCGGGTTCGGCGGCGGATTGCTGTTGAGCCGCAATTTCCTGCGGCGGCTCGACGCGATCAACCAGGGCAGCCGGGCGATCCTGCACGGCGATCTGACGCAGCGCATGCCCGTGACCGGCTATGCCGACGAGTTCGACCGGCTGGCGCGGAACCTGAACGACATGCTGGATCAGATCGAGCGGCTGATGGAAGGTATGCGCGGCGTCGCCGACAATATCGCCCACGATCTGCGCAGCCCGATCTCGCGTCTCCGCAGCCGGCTCGAGGTGACGTTGATGTCGCAATCGGACCCGGAGGAATACCGCGCCGCCCTCGCCAAGACGATCGAGGAAACCGACGGCATTCTCGACACGTTCAACGCGCTGCTCGCAATCGCCTTGGCGGAATCCGGCGTGCTGCGCGACCGCTTCGAACGGCTCGACCTATGCGCCTTGGTGCGGGACGCCGGCGAACTGTATGGCGCGGCGGCAGAAGAGCGGGGATTGCGCCTCGAGGTCGACGCGGCGGACGACTGTATGATCGACGGAGACCGGAATCTGTTGTCGCAGGCGATCAGCAATCTGCTGGACAACGCATTCAACCACACGCCGAAGGGCGGGTCGATTACGCTCGCCGCACGGCGGGATGCGGACGGGCGGCCGGAATTCTCGATTTCCGACACCGGGCCCGGCATCGCGGCGGACGAACGCGAACGGGTTCTCGAACGATTCGTCCGGCTCGACGACAGCCGCAGTACGCCCGGCAGCGGGCTGGGGCTCAGTCAGGTCGCCGCCACGGCCCGGCTGCATTATGCCGACCTGTCGCTGGAAGATAATGACCCGGGCCTGCGGGTGCGGCTGCGCTTTCCCGCGATCGAGACTGGGCCGGAACCACAAAAACTTCTTCCTTTACAATGATATATTGCTTATTTAACGATAATAATATGTGATATTATAAATATACGTAAATTTTTCGTGTATTTATTGACTCTGCCCACGGGCAATGTTATTTCATCCTTCAGCGCCGATTTGAAAAATCGTCAGATTGCGGGCGCTTAATAAATGCGGCTAAAGCGACAGGGTCTCCGCCCGGCTTTTCCGCCGCGGCGGATTTTTCGTTGGGGTTGGTCCTTCCCTTTGCAAGGACCCGCGGGATTTGAACGGGCAGCTTGCGACCGCGTGACTAACCGCTAAAGCGCCACGGAGACGTGCTCCGTGGGCCCATATGGTCGATGCGAGGAGACACGTTTCATGACTGCCGATTTTCTACCCTTTCCCGTGCCCGCCGGACGCCAACCCGGGACGGTATTCATCGTCGGGGCCGGTCCCGGCGATCCCGACCTGTTGACCCTGCGGGCGCTGCGCGTGCTGCGTGACGCCGATGTGGTGATCCACGACCGCCTGATCGGACCCGGTATCCTGGACTTCGCCAAACCCGACGCGGAAATCCTGTACGTCGGCAAGGCGAAGGCCAACCACAGCGTTCCCCAGGACGAGATCAACGCCCTGATGGCGCGCCAGGCCCACGCGGGCAAACGCGTAATCCGGCTCAAGGGCGGCGACCCCTTCGTCTTCGGGCGCGGCGGTGAGGAGGTCGATTATCTGATTGCGCGCGGCGTGCCGGTCGAGATCGTGCCGGGCATCACCGCGGCGACCGGCTGCGCCGCTTACACTGGCATCCCGCTGACCCACCGGGACCACGCCACCGCCGTGACCTTCATCAGCGGGCACGCCAAGGACGGCGACCCGGACCTGGATTGGGACGGGCTGGCCCGGGGCCGTCAGACCATCGTCGTCTATATGGGGATCTCGACCGCGGGCCGCGTCGCCGCGCGATTGATCGAGCACGGCCTTGCCCGGTCCACGCCGGTCGCGGTGGTCGAGAACGGCACGCTTCCGACCCAAAAGACCGCCACCGGCACCGTCGCCGGACTGGAGCAGATCATTCAAGAAAACCAAATCGCGGGTCCCGCGCTGATCGTGATCGGCGAGGTGGCGCGCTTCGCCAAAACGTCGGAACCCGAGCGCTGGCCGTTGGCCGCCGCAAAGTGACGGAGGACGCGATCATGACATTGCATGCCGTAACCGCAAATCGGTTGACCGACGGACAGGTGGTCTACCTGACGCCCGCCCGCCACTGGTCCGAAAAATTTCAAGCCAGCCAACTCGCCGAAGCCGGCGACGAAGCCGACGCGCTGCTACGGGCAGCACAGGCCTCGGTCGAGGCGCGGCTCGTCGTCGAACCGTATCTGATCCCCGTCGACGGCGACGCCACGAACGGCCAACCGCCGCGCGCCGTCGGCCGGCGGGAAACCATCCGCGCCGCCGGCCCGAGCGTCCGCCCGGACCTGGGCCATCAGGCCGCGCAGGAGTAAAACGCCATGTACCGCTATGACGAATTCGACCACACCGTGGTCGCCGAACGTGTCCTGCAATTCCGCGACCAGGTCGCGCGCCGCCTCTCCGGCGACCTGAGCGAGGACGAGTTCAAACCGCTGCGCCTGATGAACGGGCTGTATCTGCAACTGCACGCCTACATGCTGCGGGTCGCCATCCCCTACGGCATGCTGTCGTCGCGGCAAATGCGCAAGCTCGCCTTCATCGCACGGCGTTACGACAAGGGTTACGGCCATTTCACCACACGGCAGAACATCCAGTACAACTGGCCGCGCCTGGACGAAACGCCGGATATACTGGACGAATTGGCGAGCGTCGAGATGCACGCCATCCAGACCAGCGGCAACACGATTCGCAACGTCACCGCCGATCCCTTCGCCGGGGTCGCGGGTGACGAGATCGAGGATCCGCGCATCTATGCCGAGATCATCCGGCAATGGTCGACGCTGCATCCGGAATTCGCCTTCCTGCCGCGCAAGTTCAAGATCGCCGTGACCGGCGCGCCGCACGACCGGGCCGCGATCAAGACCCACGACATCGGCATCGCGCTCAAGCGCGGGCCGGACGGTGAGACCGGCTTCGAGGTCTTCGTCGGCGGCGGCCAGGGCCGGACCCCGGTTGTCGCGAAGAGCATCCGCGGCTTTCTGCCGAAGCGCGACCTGCTGTCCTATCTCGAGGCGATCCTGCGGGTCTACAACCAGCTCGGCCGGCGCGATAATATCTACAAGGCTCGGATCAAGATCCTGGTGAACGAAACCGGCGTCGAGAAGTTCACCGAGCTGGTCGAAGAGGAATGGCGTCACATCCGCGACGGCGCCCTTGCCCTCCCCGACGACGAGATCGCGCGCATAAAGGCGTATTTCGCGCCGCCCGGGTATTTGGACATTCCGGAAGACGTGCCGGAATTCGACAGGAACCTGCTGTCCGACCTCGCCTTCGGGAACTGGGTCGGCTCGAACGTGACCGAACACAAAGTGCCGGGCTACGCCATCGTGACCGTCTCGCTCAAGCCGGAAGGCGGCATCCCCGGCGACGCGACGGCCGAGCAGATGGAGGCCATCGCCGGTCTCGCCGACGACTTCAGCTTCGGCGAGTTGCGCGTCACCAAGGATCAGAACCTGGTCCTGGCCGACGTCCGAAAGAGCGACCTGTTCGCCTTGTGGCAGGGCCTGCGGGCGCACGGTCTGGAGACACCGAACGCCGGCCTTCTGACCGACATCATCGCCTGCCCGGGACTGGATTATTGCAGCCTGGCGAACGCCCGCTCGATCCCCATCGCCCAACGCATCAGCACGCGCTTCGCCGACCTGGACCGGCTGCGGGACATCGGCGATATCTCGCTGAATATCTCGGGCTGCATCAATGCCTGCGCGCACCATCACGTGGGCAACATCGGCATCCTCGGCGTCGACAAGAAGGGCACCGAGTTCTACCAGGTCACGCTCGGCGGCAGCGCCGACGAAAACACCGCGATCGGCGACATCGTCGGTCCCGCCTTCGGCGAAGACGACATCGTCGACGCCATCGAAACCATCGTGGAGACCTATCTCGGCCTGCGCACCGACGGCGAAACGTTCATCGACACCTACCGCCGTGTCGGCCTGGCCCCCTTCAAGGAGACACTCTATGCCCCTCATTAAGAACGGACAGCCTATCGACGATGCCTGGACCCCGGTGGCGGACGGTGCGGCCCTGCCGGCCGAGGGCGCCTTGCTCGTCAGCTATGCGACGTGGACGGAACACCGCGACGCCCTGTCGCGCCGCAACGCGCCGCTGGGCATCCGGCTGGAGAGCGGCCAGTCGCCGGCGGTGATCGCCGACGACCTCGACCGATTCGATTTGATCGCCCTCGACATTCCCGTTTTCAAGGACGGCCGCGCCTACTCCTACGCCCGGCTGCTGCGCGAACGCTACGGCTACGCCAAGGAATTGCGGGCCGTCGGCAACGTCCTGCGCGACCAGTATCATTTTCTGCATCGCTGCGGTTTCGATAGTTTCGAGGTGGCGGACGAAGCCGCGGCAAAGACATGGTGGGATGCCCTATCGGAAATCTCGCACGCCTACCAACCGGCCGCGGACGCCCGCCGGCCGATCCTTGCGCTGCGCCAGGCGGCGGCGGAACAGCCGGATGCCGAGACAGTCGTCACCGGCCGTGCTTACTAGCGACGGCGATAGCCGCAGCGAAACAAATGCCATCGTTCCTGCATTTTCGGAGCGCCGGCTCAGTACCGACATGGTAGGGTTCGACGCGAAACAACCGTGCGGCAGCCCATGCGTATCGTCGAGGTTACCGAGCGCAGCGTCCCCATCTCACGCTATGCGGACCCGGCCATCCCGTCGGGCGGCCTGACGACGAGCATCGTCGCCGTCACCACCGATATGCACCGCGACGGCGCACCGGTCGTCGGCTACGGCTTTTCCTCGATCGGGCGGTTCGCGCAAGGCGGCCTGATCCGCGAGCGTTTCGCGCCGCGGCTGCTCGCGCTGACCGACGAAGATCTTGCGACGACCGACGGCGAGACGATCGATCCCTTCCGAGCCTGGACCGCCATGATGGCCGGCGAGAAACCCGGCGGCCACGGCGACCGCAGCGTCGCGGTCGGCACCCTCGACATGGCGTTGTGGGACGCCGCGGCGAAAATTGCCGAGACACCGCTGTACCGGCTGCTCGGCGACTTGACGGGACGCGGCCCGACCGGCGCGCCCATCCCGGTCTACGCCGGCGGCGGATATTACTTTCCAAGCGACGACATCGTTCGGCTCAAGGATGAAATCGCTGCGTTCACGGTGCTCGGATTCAGCCAGGCGAAGATTAAGATCGGCGCATTGCCGCTGGGGGACGACCTAGCGCGTATCGAGGCGGCGCTGTCGCTGCTGCCCGCGGACGCGCTCGCGGTCGACGCCATATACAGCTACGGGCCGGACGACCTGCCCGACGTGGCGGGGGCGTTGGCGCCCTACGGCCTGCGCTGGTTCGAGGATATCTGCGATCCGCTCGACTACGCCCTGCACGCCGACACGGCGGCGGCCTATCCGCCGCCTATCGCCGCCGGGGAAGCCCTTTTTTCAGCGTCGGATGCCCGCAACCTGCTGCGGCATGGCGGCCTGCGTCCCGGTCATGACGTATTGCTGTTCGACCCGACGCATTGCTACGGCGTGCCGGAATATCTGCGGATCATCACGACGATGGAGCAAGGCGGCTGGTCGCGCCGGGATTTCCTGCCGCATGGCGGCCATCTGTTTCATTTGCATCTCGCGGCGGCGCTCGACCTCGGGGGCTGCGAAGCCAATCCGCACAACTTCCAGCCCTTCGGCGGTTTCGCCGACGATGCCTGGATCGACAACGGGCACGCCCAGCCGCCGGACATCCCCGGCATCGGCTTCGAGGCACGCAGCGCCCTTATCGACCTGTTCCGAACCCTCACGTCATAGCATCGCGCGATTTGCGCCCTGTGCGGCCGCCGCGCGTATAATGGCGTCGAAATATCCGCGGGGTTCGGGCCGACGTCATGACCTACGAGACCATCACCGTTGAACCGATCGCCGGCGCCCTCGGCGCGGTCGTCGGCGGCCCCGACCTATCGCAGCCGCTCGACCAACAGTGTTTCGCGGAAATCCATGACGCCTTTCTCAAGCATCTCGTCATCTTCCTGGAAGGCCAGGATCTGACGCCGGATCAACTCCTTGCCTTCGCCGGACGGTTCGGTCCGATCGTCAACTATCCCTTCGTGAAGGATATGGACGGCCATCCCGGTATCACCGAGGTGATCAAGACGGAAACCGATACGCTCAATTTCGGCGGTCTCTGGCATTCCGATACCACCTATCTGCCGAAACCGCCGCTCGGCTCGATGCTATATGCCCGCGAACTGCCGCCACACGGGGGCGATACCTTGTTCGCGAACATGTATCTCGCCTACGAGACATTATCGGACGGGATAAAGGCGACGCTGGCGACGCTGCGGGCCGTCAATTCCGCCTCGCTGCGCGACAAAAGCGACGGCGGCGCACGCAGCCGCATCGCCGCCCAGACCGGCCGCGGCCAGAACGTGGACAAGCGCGACATGGCCGCGGAACATCCGGTCGTGCGCACCCATCCGGAGACCGGCCGGAAGGCGCTCTACATCAACTGCGCCCATACCTCGCATTTCGTCGGCATGACGCCGGAGGAAAGCAAGCCGATTCTGCAATATTTGTTCAGCCATATGAGCCGGCCGGAATTCACCTGCCGCTATCGCTGGAAGGTGGATGCCCTAGCACTGTGGGACAACCGGTGTTCGCACCACTACGCGCTGAACGACTATCAGGGGCACCGGCGGCTGATGCATCGCGTGACGATCGAGGGCGATACCCCCGTCTAGCGGTCTTCGAATTTGCGCCGCTTAACAGCGATGTTGAGCGCGCGGAGGAATTGGCGTTTAATCCTACCCGTTGATGGTTCCCCGCAAGGGGAGGAAGAGGGAACACGGTCCGGTTCGCGCTTAATCGCGCATCTTGAGCCCAAGCCGTGGCTGCCCCCGCAACTGTAGGCGACGAGCCTGCGTCCATGACACGCCACTGAGCGAATGCTCGGGAAGGCTGGACGACAGGCGGTGACTCGCGAGCCAGGAGACCTGCCATCAATTTCGTCACCCACCGGTGGGCGGGGCGCCCAGCGGGACGGATCTCCGTTGTGGTGGCGTGCGCGCAGGGATGGGCCACCGGGGAATGCGTCGATGGGTATCGACCGAACCACCTCTCCACACATCGGCCAAGCCATCGCATCCGCGATGGTTGTGCAGGGCGTTGGCGTGCCCGGCACAGGGCGGTGCCGGTCCGTTGCTCGCGCATTTGGCAAAAACAAATGCGAACGGAGCACCTCTTCATGTTTAGGCAAAGAACGGAAAAACCGAAGACCCGAAAGCATAACGGCGCCTTCACACCCCCCCTGGCCGCCGCCATGCTAGGCGCCGCGATCGGACTCGGCGGCGGCGTAACAGCCGTCGTTGCCCAGCAAAACACGCTGCTGCCCGATACGGTCGTCACCGCGACCGGCCTCGAAACGCCGAGCGAACAGGTCGGCAGCGCGATCACCGTCATCAGCGGCCGGAAACTACAGGAACAGCAAATTCGCTTCGTCTCCGATGCGCTGCGTACCGTGCCCGGCGTTGCGGTCAACCGGACCAGCGGGTTCGGTTCGTCGACCGACGTGCGCATCCGCGGCGCCGAGGCCAATCAGACCCTCGTGCTGATCGACGGCATCGAAGTGAACGACCCGGCGCTCAGCTCACAGTTTAATTTCGGGAACCTTCTGGTCACCGAAATCGACCGGATCGAAATCCTGCGCGGCCCGCAAAGCGTGCTGTATGGCAGCGACGCGGTCGGCGGTGTCGTCAACATCATCACCAAGAAGGGCAAGGGGGAGCCGACCATTACCGCCAGCGGCGAATACGGCTCCTATAACTCGGCCCAGACCAGCGCGGCGGTGCGGGCCGGCGGCAAACATTACAATGCGGCCCTGAGCGGCACCTATTTCCGGACGGACGGTATCTCGGCCGCCAACGCGAAGAACGGCAACACCGAGGAGGACGCCAACAAGAACAAGACGGTGCACGGCACGCTCGGGCTGCGGCCGGCCAACAACCTGGAGATCAATTTCACGGGGCGCTGGCAGCGTGCGCGGGTGGATACCGACGCCTTCTCCACGGTCGCGTCGGACGACGCGTCCTTCACCGAGAGCCTCGAACAATTCGGGCAGGCCGAGATCAAGCTCACGCTGTTCGACGACCGGTGGGAACATATCCTGTCCGGATCGTTGTTCAGCAACACGCTGCGCAGCGGCGGCGGCGCGTTCGGGCCCAGTTCGACCGAGGGCGACAAGCGCAAGATCACCTACAAGACAAACCTGTCGCTCGAAACGACGGAGATCGCCCCCGCGACGCACACCATCAGCTTCGGGTTCGAGAACGAACGCGAGGAAGTGCTGTCGCAAAGCAGCTTCTCCACCGTCGACCGGCAGCTGGACACGCAATCCATCTACGGCCTGTATCAGATCGGGCTGTTCAAGCGCCTGTTCCTGAGCGGCGGCGGACGGTACGACGACAACGAAATTTTCGACGACACCACCACGATGCGCCTGACGGCAGCATTGCTCGTTCCGGAAACCAGCAGCAAGCTGCATATGAGCGGCGGCACGGCGGTCAAGAACCCGACGGTCTTCGAACTGTTCGGCTTCACCTCCACCTTCACCGGCAATCCGGACCTGCTGCCCGAAAAGTCCGATTCCTTCGACATCGGGATCGAGCAGCGTTTCCTCGGCGGCAAACTCGTCGGCGACGTCACCTATTTCAACAACCGCATCGACAACCTGATCATCGGTTTCGGCAGTACCGCGACGAACCAAAGCGGCACGAGCCGAATCCAGGGCGTCGAGATGACCGGCCGCGCCCAGATCATCGACGGGCTCGACGTCACCGGCAGCTACACCTACATGACCACGAGCGACGCCACCGGCACGCAACTGGTCCGGCGGCCGCAGCATATCGCCAGCGTCAACGTGAACTACGGCTTCCTGGAAAAGAAACGCGCCAACGTCAATGTGGGCGTGCGCTACAACGGCGACCAGAAGGACGTGGCCTTCGGCCCGACACGGCGGGTCACGCTCGACAAATACATCCTGCTCAACGTCGCCGCTTCCTACAAGGTGAACGAGCATGTCGAGCTGTTCGCGCGCGGCGAAAACTTGCTGAACGACGACTACGAAGAAGTCTTCTCCTTCGGCACGCCGGGCATCGCCGCCTATGGCGGGGTCCGCGTACGATTCCAGCCGTTGAAACTGCTGACCGGACGGAAATGACGCAGAACGGGCACCACAGCGCAAGGACGCGCCGTCGCCTCCGTCGAGCGGCGGCGGCGGTCCTGCTGTGCGGCCTCGTCTCCATCCCGGCAAGCGCCGCGCCGCAACGGATCGCATCCATGTCGCTCTGCGCCGATCAGCTTTTGCTGTCGCTGATCGACCGGCGGCGGATCGTTTCGGTCACGCGTTTCGCATCGGCACCGTCGATTTCCGGAATCGCCGATGCGGTCGCCGGCATCCCGCGAAACCGCGGATCGGCGGAAGATATCCTGCCCCTAAAGCCGGACCTGATCGTCGTCGGCGAATACACCCAGCCGAGCACCAAGGCCCTGTTCCGGAAACTCGGTTTCCCGCTCCTCGAAATCAAGGTCGCGACCGACTTCGACGGCGTGCGCGAGAATATCCGCCGGATCGCCGCCACCGTCGGGGCCGAGGCGAAAGCAGACCGGATGATCGAGGCGATGGACCGACGGCTGGCCGCGGCCGCCGGCGCAACCGGCCCGGCGCCGGCGCTGTTGTTCTACCGGCTCGGCGGATATTCCCAGGGACGGCATACGCTGATGGACGCCATCATCCGCCATGCGGGGTTCGTCAACCACGCGGCCCGCGCGCTGCCCGGCGTCGGGCGTATTTCATTGGAAACGGTGGTGGTGACGCCGCCGGATGTCATCGTCCTGGGGTCGGGCCATGGCCCGCGCAGCTCGCGCGCCGCGGAATACCTTTCGCATCCCGCGTTCCGGCACCTGCGGTCCAGGATCCCGTCGATCACGCTGCCCGACCGCTTGTGGATCTGCGGCCTTCTGTCGAGCGTCGACGCGGTCGAGCGCCTGGCGGAATTCCGGCGCGGCCTGGGGCCAAGCACGCTGAATCAGCGGCGGTCGACGCCATGACCGCGCTCGACATCCCGATGCGCCACGCCCGCCCCACCGGACTCTTCGTCCTGTTGGGCGGCGGTACGGCTGCCGCCTTCCTGCTGTCGCTCGCGTTGGGGCCGACCACGATCGGCCCCGGCGATCTGATGCGGGCCTTCCTGGGAACGGCGGACGCAGCGACGACGCTTATCGTTTGGGAGATCCGGCTGCCGCGCGCCCTGCTCGGCCTGATGATCGGCGCGACGCTCGGTCTGGCCGGCGCGGGACTGCAGGGGTTGTTCCGCAACCCGCTGGCCGAACCCGGCCTGATCGGCGCGTCATCGCTGGCGGCGTTCGGCGCGGTGGTCGCGATGTATTTCGGACTCTACGCGCTCTTCGCCGCGGCATTGCCGCTATCCGCCATGCTCGGCGCGGTCACCGCGGTGCTGGTTTTGCATTTGCTGGCGGGGCGGGACGCCGGCGCACTCACAATCATCCTCGCCGGGGTGGCGATCAGCAGTCTCGGCGCGGCCCTGATCGCGCTCGCCATCAACCTGTCAAACAACCTGTTCGCCGTGACCGAGATCGTGTTTTGGCTGATGGGGTCGCTGGCCGACCGCAGCATGGATCAGGTCTGGTTGGCCGCACCCTTCATGCTGGTGGGCTGGCTGTTGATCGGCGGCACCGGGCGGGCGCTCGACGCACTGGCCTTGGGCAACGAAACCGCGATGAGCCTCGGCATCAATCTGCGGCGCACATGGCTGAAACTGATACTCGGCACGGCCCTGTCGGTCGGCGGCGCGGTCGCGGTGTCGGGCACCATCGGGTTCGTCGGGCTGGTGGTGCCGCATCTGCTGCGCCCCTTCGTCGGGTATCAGCCGAGCATGCTGCTGCCGGCCAGCGCGCTCGGCGGCGCGATCCTCCTGTTGCTTGCCGATGTCGCGGTCCGTCTCGTCCCGACCGAGGCGGAGCTGCGCCTCGGCGTTTTGACCGCGCTGATCGGCGTGCCTTTCTTCCTCGGCCTGATCCTAAAGACCCGGCGGGAGATGGCGTGACATGCTGACGCTGCGATCCCTCTCCGCCAGGCGCGGCGGCCGCCCGGTCCTGCATGACATCGACCTGACGATCCGGGCCGGCGAAGTCCTCGGCATCGTCGGGCCCAACGGCGCCGGGAAGTCGACGCTGATGCGCGCCGCCGCGGGCCTGACGCCCCCGACCGCCGGCACTGCGATGCTGGACGGCGAGCCGATCGCCGCCTGGAGCCGCGCCGCGCTCGCCCGCCGCGTCGCCTATCTGCCGCAGAACGCCGACTGTCATTGGCCAATGACCGTGGCCCGGGTGGTTGCCTTGGGGCGGTTGCCGCATCTTACGCCGTGGCAAGGCCCGACGGCCGCGGACGCGCAGGCGATCGACCGCGCGATGGCGATGGCCCAGGTCGCCGACCTGTCCGCCCGCCGCATCGACAAGCTTTCGGGCGGCGAGAAGGCCCGCGTGTTGTTGGCGCGCGCCCTGGCCGGCGATCCGGCGCTGCTGCTCGCCGATGAGCCGGTGTCCGACCTCGACCCCTATCACCGGCTGGACGTGATGAGCCATCTGCGCCGCCTCGCGGACGACGGCATGGCGGTTGCCGTCGTGCTGCACGACCTGTCGCTGGCGATGCAGTATTGCGACCGGCTGGCCTTGGTCGACGAAGGCCGAATCGTCGCCGACGGCCCGCCGGACGTCACGCTGTCGCCGGACCGGCTGGCCGCGGTCTTCCGCATCACCGCGTTGCGCGGCGAGCGGGACGGGCTTCCGTATCTGTTGCCGTGGACCCACGACACCGCGGAGCCGGAAGGACATCGATGAGCCTTTCGATCGCCCGCCACGCCCTGTTGATCAAGAGCGCGCTGCGCGAGCCGATCTGGTTGGCGGTTGCCGTGTCGGCGGCGCTTCATGTCGGGGCGATCGCCTGGATAATGTCGCCCGACACGTCACCGCGGGACGCGAAGGTCGCCGGCGGCCAGGTGATCATCGAGGTAGCGGTTGTCGAGGGGCCGGAACGGCATCCGGGGGCGGACACCGGCGAGGATCGCGACCGGCCGTCGCCGTCCTCCACGCCCGTCCGCGCCGCACCCCAACCCGATCGTCACCGAGCGGCCGACCGGATGGCGGACCACGTACCGGACCCGACGGTCGACCACGCCAACGACAGTCTTGCGGTCAAACCCGAGACCGCCGTCCCCGACGAGCCCGCATCGACGACGCGCCCTGTCGAAGCTCCGTTGCCGGCCGCGCCGCCGGAGCCTTCGGCGGTCGCCTTGCTTCAGGCACCACCACCGCCACCGCCGGCCAAGCCCGCACCGCCTGTCAGGACACCGGTCGCACCGGCGCCGCCTCCGGCAGTACCGCAACCGCATACCGACGCGGCCGACGGAACCGACGCCCACACCGCGCCCGCCCTCGATGGAATCGAAATGCCGACCGACGACCGCGCCCATCGCGGCGGCACCAAGGGTGCATCGCCGCGCGGCGACAATCCGAAGCCGGAATATCCATTCGCCGCACGGAACCGCGGCTATCAGGGGCGGGTAATCTTACAGGTGGATGTTCTGCCGGACGGGACCGCCGGCGGCGTCGAGCTCACCTCATCGAGCGGGTATGACAGCCTGGACGCGGCCGCCGTGCGCACGGTGCGGCGGTGGCGTTTCGTGCCGGCCCGCCGCAACGGGCAGCCGGTGGCCGCCGCGGTAACGGTGCCGGTTTTGTTCAAACTGTACTGAGATTGCCCGCCGGCGTCGCGTCGCCGAAAACGCGTTGCGCTTCGCGCGTCCACAGGTCGGCATAGCGGCACGGGTTCGCATTCCCCTGCCAAGGCCGGCTCTGCGCGAACTCGATCGCCTTCGGCGGCAGCGCCGGGTTGGACTGCCCGTCCCGCCAATTCCATTCCTCGGGCAGCCGGCCGCGCAACCCGTCATGCAGCCAATCGAATTGACACAGACCCGTCCGGTCCGACCGCAGCGCGTAGTCCAGCGTCAGCGCCCGGTTCGCGGGGTGGCCGCAATTCCACAGCAATAAGGACGGCAATCGATCACAGGCGGATGCCGGATCGGCATCCTTGTCCTGGTGCCAGACGCCCATGACGGCCCGGCGCTCGTCGCGGAGTTGCCATAACTCGTAGATATCCGCCTGGAAGAGTGTGTCGCGGGTAACGAACGCGGCCCAACCCTTGAACCCATTCAGCGCGGGAATCAGAAATCGCATGCGCCCGGCAAGATCGTCATCCGCAATACCCAACGGGCCCAGCGATGCCAGAGCGGTTCGTTTCAGGGGCGAGATTTCCACCAAATCGGAGGCGCGGCGCTGAATGGCGTAGAGGCACACATCCAAGGCCCGGTCTTCGCGGCAACCGCCGCCGACATAGATTTTGGGATGGTCCATTGGGGCGTTTTCCATCTGCTCAAACGATGTGGCGGACAGGCCCCTCCAGTCCGTCCGCCACGCCCTCAAAATGGCATAGCGTCCGGCGGCCATGGGGCCGAAAAAGGTGTAGATGGATGGCGATTTCGGAGTATTTCTCGAAGATTCGGCGTTTCGGCCCAATAGTTTATCCGGAAGTTGACCATGATGGCCCGCATCCCCCGGATTTAGCGGGCATTTTCGCCGAATCATTGGAGTTGCCTACGGCCGAAACAGGGCTTTAAATAGCGGTTACAAACTGTGTGACATGGGCCATTTGAACTTTCTAAGGTCACTCAACTCGTTGGCGTATCTAGTTAGTTACCGCGATGCCTAGCCTAGTTACTCCTGCATTTGTTGGTGCCACGATACGGACATCCCCGTGAAAGAAAGTGTGGTGCGATGTCAGCCAAGTCCATGGAAAGGAGTAATCATGGCGACTGGAACGGTGAAGTGGTTTAACCCGACCAAGGGGTACGGTTTCATTCAGCAGGATGACGGCTCGAAGGACGCATTCGTGCATATTTCCGCGGTCGAGCGCGCCGGTTTGGACACGCTCCGCGAAGGACAAAAGGTCGAGTTTGAATTGGTGACGGGACGCAACGGCAAGTCCGCGGCGGAAAACCTCACCGTCCTCGACTAACCGATTTCCAGCCCGATCGCCGAATCCGCGAATTACGCGAAAATCGGCGTACCGTGACACGGATCTTCCCGGCCGGGCATTCCCGGACGAGGCGAAGGGTGCTCAGGCTGTCGGCCGCACGGCGGCGAAGGAGGAGCCTTGAAGGCAGAGCCGGCCGACGTCGTCCTGCCACAACGCATCGCCTTCATGCAGAACGCCGATCGCGCGCGTCACGGCCTGAAACCCTTCCGTCTCGAACAGCTCGGTCAGCTCGGCGAAATACCTCGGTTCCGTCTCGATGACGTCCTTGATGCGGCCGGCCAGGGTCACGATGTCGGCGTCGGCCGGCGTGTCCGAGGCCGATCCCCCGTCGCCGAGATAGTCGGCCAAGTTCACCTTGTCCTCATAGGCATAGGCGATGCGTTGGAACCGCTCCCGCGGAACATCGTCGGAGATGGTCGCGTCGATACCCATCTTCGCCGTCGTCGGCACTTTGCCGGGGACGGTGACGAGGCTGGGATCGAGCGGCTTCGCCCGCGCGTTCGACACGATCATCACGTCGCGGTCGGCCTGCACGCGGGTCGCGACCGCCCATTCCACGTCGACCGAATCGAACACGTCGATTTCGTCGTCGACCACGGTGACATGCTTCATATCGGCGACCGACAGGGCAGCCATCATCGCATTCTTGCCGTCGCCGGTATGCGGCTTAATGGCGATCGTCGCATGCCAGTGGCAGCATCCGCCGGGCGTGATGTTGACCGCGGTGACCTGAACGCCCGCTTCCTTGCAGGCGCGCCGGACGGCGGCTTCGTAGATCGGCCCGGACGGCCAGATGTTCTCCCACGGCATATGCAGCGCGTAGTAGACCGCATCCCGACGCATCGACACCGCCTTGACCCGGACCAGCGGGTTCCAATGCAAGCCGCCCATCAGGCGCGTGAATTCGCCGAACCGTCCTTCCGGGCGAGTCCAGCCGGTCGGCAGGATTTCCGCTTCGAGAACGATTTCCGCATTCGCCAGGCAAGGGACGTCGACCGTGCGGCAGGGCGTCATGTCGACCGCATCGCCCATCATGCCGCCGGCGATGGCGACCTCGTTCGTGCCGATCGGCGCCTTATAGGTTGCCGCGATGATCTCACTCGGGTGCGCGCCGATGTTGATCGAAATCGGCAGCGGCTTGCCCGCCTTGTAGGCCTTCTCGGCGAAATTGCGCATGTTGTTGGGCGTGACGATATCGATCCCGGTGGTGTTGCGATCCTTCACCAGGAAGCGGTAGATGCCCGCGTTGAGGCCATGTTCCTCGTCCTGCGCGAGCGTGATGCCCGCCGTGATCATGGGCCCGCCGTCGAGCACCGAGAAGAGCGGGATCGGCAGGCGGAACAGGTCGACATCGTCGCCTTCCTGGATCACCTCGCGCGCGGGGCCGACATTGACGGTCTTCGGGTCGACCGGTCGGTCGAGGCCGCGGCGCACGCGTCCTTCGATCTCGTCGAAAGGGCAATCCATCGCGATCGACAGCCGCTCGCGGCTGTTCAACACGCCGGAGACCACCGGCATGTCGTAGCCGATGACGTTGGTGAACAACAGGGCCGTTTCGGCCTGATCCACCAACGCGGCGATGTAGCGGATGTCGACGGGTTTGGATATCTCGACCAATTCGCCCGCGTCGCGCAGATCGTCGAGAAGTTGCCGGAAGGTTGCGACCATGCCTTGTCTCTCCACCCAATTTGGGAATTCACGGTAACGGTTTGAATTTTCGAGCATTGCCGGTGGGTCGGCAAGGCCCGGAGCGCGGCCTTGTCACCGCGATACAAACGCTCATCCGAAGGACGACTTGCTGTTATACTATCCCCGGACCCGCCCCTATGTCAGTTCGACGGTCGGATTGCGGGCCGGGGATGGGGACACGCATGCAGATTGAACGCTACGCACCGACTTGGCACAGGAAGGTTGTCGCCCTGGCCAAGGAGGCTTTCGGCGAGGGCTATTTTTCGAAACCCGGCGAGATCGCCAGCGATCCGGATACCATCATGCTGGTCAGCACCGAAACGGACGACCAGCTGCTTGGATTGGTCCAAGGCCGCCTGCTGCCCGAAAATGCGTTGGCGGAGTATCTCGAACACAAGGTGAGCGACGTGCCGGAGGAGGTCGCGGCGGCGGACCGCGACGGCGCCCTCGGCGTGATAGAGATCGTGGCGGTCGCCGAGACGCAGCGCGGCACCGGGCTCGGCACGCGGCTGATCCGGGCGATGCATGACGCCTTGATTGGACATGGCGCGGACAAGCTGATTGTGAGTTTCAAGCACGGGCCGAGCGCGTCCCGCGTCGACGGTTTGATGGAAAAGCTTGGGTTCGAGCCGTGGACGCGCCTGCCGTCCTACTGGCAGGCGGAATGCGACGCGGGCGAATTCAAGTGCGTGGACCGGACGGACCACTGCACCTGCGAAGCGTTGCTGTACCGGAAATCGGTGTACTGACGGCTAGGCCAGAAGGTCTAGGCCGGCATGGACACGGCCGCGGGCGTTTGCCAGGGACCGAGCAGGGCATGCGCCATCGCACGGAATCCATGGTCCGCTTGACGCATCATGCCGGGATAAAATTGCCTATTGAGCGGGCAATCGATGAGGTCCGCCGAACGGATCGGGTGGCCCAGCGATTTTTCGGTGCACTGCCAGCAGAGCAGCAGGTCCGGGCGGTTGCCGGTGGCCTTCATCCATAGATCGTTGCGGATCATGAACAACAGCGGGTCGACCGCGCCACAACATTGGCAGCGGTAGTGCCCCAGCGCCTCGCCCAGCGCGTCGTCGGCATGGCAATTCCCACAGCCTTCGGTGTGGCAGTGAAAATCAGATGTTTCGAACCTAATGGAAATCATTCCCCGCTCCCCAATAAGGTATGCGAAATCTAGCGCATACCGCATGCACCGTCTGTGACGGCAAACACACCGAATACTGTGCGCAATATGGTTAACGAACCTTTGCTAAATACCGACATTGCCCATCGAGATGTTGGTTTGATGAAAGGGATGCAAAAAGAGTGCCCCACCGCACGCATCGGAGGTATGACGTCCATCAGCGGCGGCGGGGCGGATGCGCGACTGCGCCATAGCGGAAATGGCGGGTCCAGTGGCAGCCGCACTTTGCGGTACGCGCGCGGACCGGCGCCGAAATGACAAACGGCCGGGCGCGCACGGCAATTAAAGGTCGTGAGATCATGCCGTTAACGCTAAACTGACGCTGTGGCGGTAGCTTTTATTCCGAGATTTTTGGATGCGGGACGAAAAGATGGATGATTTGGTGAAAGACCCGGCGACGAATCCGGCCCTCCGCCGCATTCGCGAGCTTTTGTTGCGCCGGAAGGCGCCCATCGACCGGCAAATCCGCGAGTATCCGACACCGATCGCCGGCTGCGACGCCCAGTTCAACCACCTGCTGGACAAGCGCCGCCGGTTGGCCCAAGACCTGAACCGATTGGACGCGATCGAAAAGAAGGCGCCGGGGGAGCAGGAACGAGCGTTGGCGGTCTTCCTACAGGAAACGGATTACGCCGGCGAAGACCTGCTCGGCTAGCCGCCGAGACCGTTACGCCACTTTCTCCAGCTTTTGCAGCGAGCGGAGGTTTTTCGGCACCGGTTCGTCGCCGAAACTCGACGGCCAGTTCGTGTAGGAAACCTCGCCGACATAGATGTCGCCGCGCGAGTCGATCGCCAACCCATGCGGGGCCATGAACTTGCCGACGTCCAGGCCGGGTCCGTCCTCGCCGCCGAGGCGGGCCAGCAGCTGTCCCTTGTTATCGACGATGCTGAGGCGCGGTCCCATGTTGGGCGCGTTCCGGTTCACCCGCATGCCCGGCCCCAACTCGCCGATGAAGCAATGCGGGCACTTACCACGCGGCATGTACAGCCCGCACGGTCGGTGCAGGTTGTTCCACTGGGTTTCGTATTTGCCGTTCGTGTCGAACACCTGGACGCGGTGGTTTTCACGGTCCGCGACATAGATCCAGCCGTCGTCGTCGGCGACGATGTTGTGCACGATGTTGAACTGGCCCGGCTCGGTGCCCGATTCGCCCCAGGTCTTCACCAACTTCCCGTCCGGCGAGTATTTGTGCACACAGGCGTTGCCGTACCCATCCGAGACGAAGATGTGGTTGTCCGGCGACAAGGCGGTGTGGGTACAGCGGTGGAAGGGTTCATTGCTCATAAAGGGCGCCGGGGTGCCCGGCACGCCGATCTCCAGCACGATCTTGCCCTCGGTCGTGCATTTGTAGACCGCGTGACCGCCATCGTCGGTGCAATACAGCATGTCGTCGGGTCCGACATGGATGCCATGCGCGCGGGTGAAGACATCCTCGCCCCAGGACCGCAGGAAGTTGCCCTCGCGGTCGAACACCATCATCGGGTGCTCACCGCGGTTGAAGACGTAAACCTGATCCTTGCTGTCGACCCCGACCGCGGCCACGTCGCGAAATTCCCAACCGTCCGGCAGCTTGGCCCAGTCCTCGACCACGCGATACCTGAAATCACCGCTTCCCAGAATGACAGACATGGCGGTTTTCCCCTCGGGTTCTGAAGTTGAAGGACCTGGGTCCATTGTCGGCGAATCCGTCGATCCGTGCAAAGCCCGCGTGACGACACCGGTTATTGCAACAAAAATTGCAAAAACTTTCTAATATGAAATATATATTGCATTCAAATTTTCCGGCTCGTATCCTTTCCGGCAGTTGTCGACGGCATCGGTAACGACGGGAGGCGTTCGTGAGCCTAACCACGCTCATCGAAAAAAATCAGGTCCGGTTGACCGACGCGGACCGGCGTCTGCTGAAGGCATTGCTGGAAAGCCCGACCGAAGTTTCCTATCTGTCCACGACCGACATCGCCGGCCGTGCGGGCGTCCATCCGGCCACGGCCGTCAGGCTGGCGCGAAAACTCGGATTTGGCGGTTACCCGGACCTCCGGTCCTATCTCCAGGCCGACATCATCAATAAATCCGAGCCGGCGGACCGGATTCGAGAGAGCCTTTCGCACATGGAGGAAGGCGAAATTCTCTCGGAATTGCTTCGTCACGAGACCGATACGCTGGAACGGTTGGACAGCCGAGCGCTACAACGCAAGATCAACCAGGCCGCCCGCGCGCTCATCGACGCCGGGCATATCTTCATATTCGGCCAAGGTAATTCAACGGCACTGGTGGAGATGATGGGCCGCCGCCTGCGGCGCTCCGGGTTCCACCACACCATCCTCAACCATCAAGACCGAGAGTTGGCGGAGAGAATCCTCCCGATGAAATCGGACGACGCCCTGTTGGCATTCGGTTTTCATTCGGTTCCGCGGGGAATCGCCACCTGCCTCAACCATTCGAAAAGGGTCGGGGCGGCATCGATTCTCGTCGGCGATCTGGTCGCGCCGCTCATCAAACCGGAACCGGACGTTACCTTGATGGCCGACCGTGGCCTGGGCAGCGAGTTTCTGACACTCACCGTACCGATGGCGATCTGCAATGCGATCGTCCTGACGATTTCCCACCTGGACAAGGGGCGGTCCATCGCGACGCTGGAACGGCTTGCGGACCTCACCCGGGAAATTCAGGGGGAACCCCGCGCACGGCAAACGCTGTCGCTGACCAATTCAGATTTGAGCGACGGTGAATGAGCGATGATGGGATCCGCCGCATCGGGACTAGGGACGGCCGCGCCACGATTTGACCGTTGGCGTAACAAAATCCTGTCGCGTCTGACATCGGCGCAGTTCCTCATCGCCATGGGCCTGTTGATCGTGCTGGCCTATCTGGTCATCTATCCGCTGTTCGAGTTGATCTGGAGGACCCTGGTGTGGGGCGCCGGGGATCGGCGCTTCAACCGAAGCGCGGTCGAGGGCGAGTTCACGTCGCACCACTGGCACGAGATCTTTTTCGGGCAATCCGCGTCGTCGATGCTGATCGACCCGCTGTGGAACACCATGGTCACCGGCAGCGCTGCCGCGATCTTGGCCTTGTTGCTCGGCGGCCTGCTGGCATGGGTGGTCGTCCGCACCGACATGCCGGGGAAGCGATGGCTGCAACCGGTCCTCACGCTGCCCTATGTGATCCCGTCCTTCGCCATCGCGCTGGCCTGGGAAACGCTATTCAAAAGCCCGGCGGCCGGCGGACAGCCCGGATTGTTCGATGCGGTTTTCGGGATCACGCCGCCGGAATGGCTGTCGTTCGGCGCCGTGCCGATCATCATCACCATGGCGATCCACTATTTCCCCTTTGCGCTTCTTCTGGTCGCTGGGGCGTTGAGCACCCTGGATTCCCAGTTGGAGGAATGCGCCGAAATCCAAGGGGCATCGCGTTTTCTGATTCTCCGGAAGATCACCTTCCCGATCGTGGCGCCCGCATTTCTCGCGGCCTTCGTCCTGACATTCGGGAAGACCATCGGCACCTTCGCGCTGCCGTTCCTCCTGGGCGCGCCGATCGAATACTACACGCTGAGCACGATGCTCTTCGCCAACATAAAGTTGGGCCTGGACGCATTCGGGTACATCCTGGCGCTCGTCCTGATCGTGATTACCGGGGCCACGATGTATTTCACCTTCAAGATCGTCGGCACCAACTCGAAGCGGTTCGAGACGATCAGCGGCAAGGGATTCAAAGGCAACCTGACCCGCCTCGGCCGTTGGCGCTGGCCGGTCTTCGCCGCGACCTTCACGGTGGCGTCAGTCGCCGCGATTTTCCCGATTGCCCTGCTCGGGTATCAGACCGTCATGCTCGTCGACGGCCAGTATGGGCTCGACAATTTCACGCTGCATTATTGGATTGGCGAGTCCGACCCGCGATACGCGTTCGGCGAACCCGGCGTCCTGCACAACGACGTCATCCTCGGCGCGACATGGAACACCTTGAAACTGGCGCTCATCGCTTCGGTTCTGGCGGCGGTCATCGGGCTGATTATCGGCTATATCGTCGTCCGCGGCCGGGAGCGCTGGCTCTCCAACCTGCTCGACCAGACGGCCTTCATTCCTTTCCTGTTTCCGTCCATCGCATTCGGCGCCCTGTATCTCAGCATGTTCGCCGAATCGCACGGACCCATCCCCGCGCTCTACGGAACCTTCACCCTGCTGGTGCTGATTTCCGTCGTGAACAAGCTCCCCTACAGCGTGCGCACCGGCGCCAGCGCCGTCACCCAGCTGGGTCAATCTTTAGAGGAAGCAGCGGAGCTACAGGGTGCGTCCTGGTTCAGGCGGTTCTGGCGCATCGTCGTACCGCTGACCATGCCGGGGGTCGTCGCGGGGACGATGGTGAGCTTCGTCGGCATCATGCGGGAACTGACGTTGATCATCCTGCTGATCACGCCGTCGACCCGCGTGCTGATGACCGTCGGATTCAGATACATCGAAGAAGACCAAACCCAACTCAGCAATGCGCTTGTCCTGATCGTCACGGTTCTGACGATCATCGGCGAGCTGATCGTCTGGAAGCTCGGCAAGGGCAAACTCGAAAAATTGCGCGACAAGACTCAGGATTGATAACCGGGATATTCGCCATGGGCGCTGCGATCGAAGTTCGCAATCTAACGAAACGATACGGCAAGATGACCGCATTGGACGGCGTCTCGCTCGACATCGACGCCAACGAATTCCTCGTGCTTCTCGGTCCGTCGGGCTGCGGGAAGACGACGCTGCTGCGGTGCCTGGCCGGGTTGGAGACACCCGACGAGGGCGAAATCCGGATCGCCGGCGACCTGGTGTTTTCGGCCGACCGGGGCCTCTCCATGCCGCCGGGCAAGCGCCAGATCGGCATGGTTTTCCAAAGCTACGCCCTGTGGCCGCACATGACCGTCTTCGAAAACATCGGCTTCGGGCTGGGAATCCAGAAACTTCCGCGCGATCAGATCCGGACCCGCGTGGACAACGTCCTGCGCGACCTCGCGATGGAAGGGCTTGGCGAACGGTACCCATCCGAACTGTCCGGCGGTCAGCAGCAACGGGTGGCGGTGGCGCGATTGCTCGCGACGAAACCGCCGGTCTTCCTCATGGACGAGCCGCTGTCCAATTTGGATGCCCGCTTGCGTATGGACATGCGGACCGAACTCAAGCGCCTGCATGCCGATTCAGACGCCACCACGGTCTTCGTGACGCACGATCAAAGCGAAGCGATGACGCTGGCCAGCCTCATCGTCGTGATGAACCAGGGCCGGATCGAACAGCGTGCGGCGCCCCTCGACCTCTACCGGCAACCCGCCAGTCTGTTCGTCGCCGACTTCGTCGGCATGCCCCGAATCAATCTCGTGTCCGTGGAAAGCGTCCAGGAGAACGGCCGCGGTTGGGCCGATGTGGACGATTTTCGGATTCCGCTTCACAACGATGCGCCGCTGGGGCGCCTGACGATCGCGGCCCGGCCCGAGGACATCGCGCTCTCCCTGGAACCGCAGCCCGACGCCGTCGAATTCACAGTCTATGGCGCGTTGTCCAGCGGACCGGAAACGATGGTCCAGGCCAAACGAGGAAGCACGATGATTATGGTCCGCGGGTCACCGCAGCAGGAGGTAAAAACGGACCAACCGGTCTGGCTGACATTCGATCCATCCGCCATGAACCTGTACGACGAGAGCTCGGGAAAACTGCTGGGCGCTCACCCCTGAACCGGGCCCGTCCGGTTCCAAAAAAGGAATTTGGTTTGCAGCACAAGCCGTCCACCATAGGAGGAAACGCCATGATTACCCGTCATATTCTGAATACGGCAAAATCGTTGCTGATCGTCGGCCTGTTGGCCGTGCCGATCGGCGCCGCCAGCGCGGATGCGCAATCCGACTGGCTGAAGAAAGCGCAGCTTGGCCCACATGCCCCTGCCAAGCAGGACTGGAAAGCCATCGAAGCCGCCGCGCGGAAAGAAGGCAAGGTGACGATCTACTCGGTATCGTCGCGAATCTTCAAACTTCAGAAGGCGTTCAAGGAAAAGTACGGCGTCGAGATCGAAGCATTCGATATCTCGTCCAGCGTTCAACTCGAAAAATTTCGGCGCGAACGAAAAGCCGGGCTGAACAACGTCGACGTTCTGTTCAACAACGAAACGCCGATCCTACAGAACGAGTTTCTCTCGGCCAAGATGGTCTGGAATTTCGTCCCCGACAGTGTTGCCGGCCAACTGGAAGAAAACGAGAAGTCGCCGTTTCTCGTGCAACGCTGGAGCAGCCGCGTCCTCTTCTACAACGACGCGAAACATCCCGACGGCGCACCGATCGACAATCTCTGGGATCTGACCCGCAAGGAATGGAAAAGCAAGCTACTCATGCCGAATCCGCTGGAAGGCTCGGTGATGGCGAACACGCTCCAGACCATTCTGCAGCATCCCAAGGAAATGGCGGCGGCCTATGAGGCGGAATTCGGCAAACCGGTCGAGTTTTCCAAGGGCCTGAAAAAGGCGGTGAAGAAGAATCCCAACCTGGGCAAGGCCGACGCCTCCAAGGAATGGCTTTTCCGGCTGCTGAAAAACAAGCCGACCTATGTCTCGTCGACGACCAAGATCTACAAAAACGCCGGCGACGTGAAGCAGGACAGTCCGCCCCTGGCGATCACCACCTTCAGCAAGATGCGGAAATACAAGAAGGGCACATTGCAAGCGTCGCCCGCCTATGACGTCAAACCGGCCTTCGGTGTCGCCTACCCGACGGTTCTCGTTATCGCCGACCAGGCGCCGCATCCAAACGCCGCGAAGCTACTGATCCGACACATGATGGAAGAAGGGTTCAAGCCCTGGAACGTGATTGGTGATTTCGCTGCACGCGCGGACGTGGCCAAGAAGCAGATGGAGAAATTCAAGACTCCGCCCTTCGAGAAGCTCAGCTTGTGGCCGATCGATCAGGAACAGGTGTACGACACGAAATACACCTATCTGCAGCTCTATCTGGCGCTTCGGAAATACGCCAGGCGATAGGGCAAGACGACAGGCTGGACGGCGGCGCCGCGGGGCCACGACGGTTCCGCGGCGCTGTTCCCTTGGCATCACCGCATCGCTATCTGGAAGAAAATAATGTCACATTCAGTCCCGCTGTTCTCGTCGCGCTTCTTGTTCGTCCGGCATGGGGAAAGCGAAGCCAACGCCGAGAAGGTCATCGGCGGATCGCGTGATGTCGCGTTGACGGACGGGGGCCGGCGGGAAGCGGCCGAGGCAGCCGCCCGGCTCGCGGGCGAAGAGATCGGCTCGGTCTTCGCCAGCCCGATGCTTCGAACATGGGAGACCGCCGAAATCATCGCCGCATCCCTGAACGGCCCGGAAGTGCAAGCGGTCGCGGGCATTACGGAACGGCGTTACGGTGTCTGGGAAGGCCAGCCGAAGGATCAATTCGACCGCGCCAAAAAACCCGACGGCGGCGAAAGCCCGGAAGAATTCAACGCGCGGACGATAGAGGCATTGCAGCCCGTTGTCGGACGGCCGCCCATTCTCGTCGTCGCGCATTCCGGCACCTTCCGCGCCCTGCGGGTCCATCTCTTGGGGGTCGTCGCCTACGATTCGGTGCCGAACGCCCAGCCGATTGAATTCCTGCCGCCCGCATCGACAGAAGAGTCCTGGACGATGCACCCCGTCGGGTAGGCGCTATGCATCCTTGGCAGCGATAACCTCGACCTCGATTTTCAGGTTGGGCCGCGCCAGCGCCTTCACGATCAGCAGCGTCGCCCCGGGCTTGTGGTCGCCCATGCGGCGGTCGCGGATCGACTTGTAGGCATCCTGGTATTCGGCTTCGGTCAGATAGGCATTGATCCGGACGATGTCGCCGAACGTCATGCCGGCAGCCGCCAGGATTTCCTCGAGCCGGTCGAAAACCACCTCGGTCTGTCCTTCGATGTCGTCCGGGGTGGAGCCGTCGGCTTGCGTACCGATCTGACCGTTCGAGATCAGCATCCGCGCCCCGGTGGGAACCTCGACCGCATGCGCATAGTTCGAACTGTGCGGGTACAAGGATTCCAGGGTGTGAACCGTCAGCATGAGTGTTTTCCTTTCAGTGAGAACGGGCTGCGCCGGCGGGAAAGGTGGCGCACGTCCATACTGTGTCATACTCGATGCCATGCAGTCCTCGAAAACGATTCACGTCGTGTCCTGCCATGCGGAAGGCGAGGTCGGCGATGTCATCGTCGGCGGGGTCGCCCCGCCGCCGGGCGACACGCTGACCGACCAAGCGCGTTGGATCGCCGAAGATGCGACGCTGCGCAACTTCATGCTGAACGAGCCACGTGGCGGCGTCTTTCGCCATGCGAACCTGCTGGTCCCGCCGAAACATCCGGATGCCGCGATGGGCTTCATCGTCATGGAACCGGTGCATACGCCGCCGATGTCGGGATCGAATTCGATCTGCGTGGCGACCGTGCTGCTGGAAACCGGGATCGTGCCGATGACCGAGCCGGAAACGGTGTTCGCGCTCGAAGCGCCTGCCGGGCTCGTACAGGTCCGCGCCACATGCCGCGACGGAAAGGCCGAGCGCATCACGGTGCGGAACGTGCCGTCCTTCGCTGCGGTCCTCGATGCCACAATCGAGGTTGCGGGTTACGGAACACTGACCGTCGACACCGCCTATGGCGGCGACAGCTTCGTTCTGGTCGACGCCGCCGCCCTCGGCTTCGCGTTGAGGCCCGACGAAGCCCGAGATTTGGCCCGCACCGGAGCCGCGATCACCGCCGCGGCGACCGAACAGATCGGCTTCACCCATCCCGAACGGCCGGGGTGGGATCACATATCCTTTTGCCAGTTCATCCTGCCGCCAACCCGCGAGGACGGCGTGTTGACCGGCGTCAATGCGGTGGCGATCGAGCCGGGTAAGCTCGACCGGTCGCCCTGCGGCACCGGCTGTTCCGCCCGCATGGCGGTGATGCATGCGCGCGGCGATCTGAAGGAAGGGGACCGGTACATCGGCCGGTCGATCATCGGGTCGCGGTTCGATTGCCGTGTCGAAGCGGTGACCGGCATCGCCGGGCGGTCCGCCATCATCCCGTCGATATCCGGCCGCGCCTGGATCACCGGCACGCACCAGCACATGCTCGACCCGGACGACCCGTGGCCCGGCGGCTACCGGCTGTCCGATACCTGGCCGATGCCCGATTAGGCCCCTTTCGCCGCTTCGCGATAATATTGCCCGCGCGGCGCAACCGTGCCGTCCGATCTCGGTTTCTTGGAGAGGAGCGAAACCCGGCCGTGGCAACGACAAACAAAAAGAATGACGGTCCAGCCGAAGCACCCCGGCAAGGCCCGCTGCACGGCGTTCGCGTGCTGGACCTGAGCCGTGTTCTCACCGGCCCGTTTTGTTCGATGATCCTGGCCGATATGGGCGCCGAAGTCTGGAAGATCGAGGAGCTGGATCACGGCGATCAGACCCGCTCGATCCCGCCCTATGTCGGCGGCGAAAGCCACTACTACATGGCGATCAACCGCAACAAGACCAGCGTGGCGGTCGACCTCAAGACGCCGGAAGGCCGCGACATCGCCCTCGGCCTGGCGGAGCAGGCGGATGTCGTCCTGGAGAATTTCCGGCCCGGCGTGATGGACCGGCTGGACCTCGGCTACGACACGCTCCGCGCCGCGAAACCCGATCTCATCATCTGTTCGATCACCGGCTTCGGCCAATACGGCCCGATGGCGACGAAACCATCATTCGATCTGGTGACACAGGCCCTGAGCGGCGTCATGAGCATCAACGGCGAGCCGGACGGGCCGCCGACCAAACTCGGCATCCCCATGGGCGATGTCGGCGGCGGGTTGTGGGGCGCAATTGCCGTACTGGCGGCCCTGCAGAATCGAAACGCGACCGGCGAAGGCCTGCATATCGACCTCAGCATGCTCGATGGCTTGATCGGGCTGCTCGGGTATCTGGCGGAAATCCATCTCGTGACCGGCGAAAGCCCGGGCCGGGTCGGCAGCAGTCATCATAGCATCGTGCCGTATGGCCGTTATCCGGTGAAGGACGGCCATATCGTGCTGGCGCTGCATGTCGGCAGCTTCTGGCGCAACTTCTGCCGCGCGGTGGGCCGGCCCGAATTGATCGACGACGGCCGGTTCCGCACCACCGCGGACCGGCACGCCAACCGTGACGTTCTGGAACCGATCGTGGTCGACATCCTGACGCAAAAAACGATGGCGGAATGGCACGGGATCCTAGACGCGGGCGACGTGCCGCATTCCCCCGTCAATTCAGTGGGCGACGCGCTGTCGCATCCCGCCGTCCAAGCCCGGAACCTCGTCAAATCGACCGAGCACGCCAAGGCCGGCAAAGTCGACGTGGTCGGCTCGCCGATCCAATTCCTCGACGACCCGTTCGACTTTTCCTGGCGCGCGGCCCCGACACTGGGCGGGGACACACAAATGATCCTGCGAGAAGTGCTGGGATATGACGACGGCCAGATCGCAGATTTGTTGAAGAACGGCGTCATCGAGTGTTCCAACGACGGAGACGGTTAAGTGGCCCATGGCATAGCGACCGAAGAAGAACTCGCGCGGCTGCGCGCGCGCCTGGGGCACCGCATGGAAATCCGGGAACCGCCGCACCTCACGGAGGTGACCCGCGACGCCATCCGTCACTGGGCCTGGGCGACCGGCGACCGCAACAAGCTGTATCTCGATGAAGCGTACGCTAAACAGTCCCCCGTCGGCGGCCTCATCGCACCGCCCTGCATGTTGTACGCGTTCAGCCGGATATCGATCGGCTATCGGGGCGGATTGCCGGGCGTACATTCCATGTTCGGCGGCACCTGGTGGCGCTGGAAGGAACCCATCCGGCTTGGACAGGCAATCACCGCGGAAGTGACATTCACCAAGCTCGACGAACTCAAGAGCCGCTTCTCCCGCCGCATGTTCAAGCAGGTCTCGGATATCCGCTTCGTCACCGACGATGGGCTGGAGGTCGCCACGTCCGAATCCTGGGGTATGCGCACCGAGCGCGATACCGCCCGAGAGAAGGGCAAATACAAGATGTTGCGCCCCGAACCGGTGGCACCGGAACTGATCGAAAAGGTCACCGGCCTCTATGCACAGGAAAAATGCCGCGGCGGCGATCCCCTGTATTGGGAGGACGTGCCGGTCGGCACCGACGCGCCGTCGATCGTGCGCGGACCGTATTCGGCAACGACCGCCGTCGCGTTCGAACAGGCCTGGGGCGGCTTGTTCGTCAAGGCGCACGGCTATTGGTACGACTATCTCGATCGTCATCCCGCCGCCGGCATTCCGAACGCGTACAACGTACCGGAGCCGCCCGAGGCGGTGCATTGGGACGGCGAGCTGGCGCGCAGCGTCGGCGTGCCGGAGGCGTATGACTACGGCCCCGAGCGCATCGCCTGGATCGCGACGATGCTGACCAACTGGATCGGCGATCATGGCTTCCTGGAGGAACTGTATTGCGAAATCCGCCGCTTCAACCTGGTCGGCGACGTGACCTATTGCGAGGGCACCGTCGCCGAATGCACGGAAATCGATGCGGCGCATGGCCGGCTGAAACTCGATATTCGCGCGCGCGACCAGCGCGATCAAATCACGGCGAAAGGGTGGGCCATCGTGCGATTGCCGCGGCGTCCCGCCGACGGCGGTTAGACCGGCCTAGATCGACGCATCCCCGAGAAAGGCGCCGTCCGCAATCAGCCGTTCCTGCAGCGTCGCGACATCGAGCCCAGCCGGCGTCGTGCCTCCCTGCCGCGCCATGGCAGCCGCCGTGCCGACCGCCTGACCCATCGCGAAGCACGGCCCACTGACCCGCAGCGATGCCTGCCCATCCTGGGTCGTGGATGCACAGCGCCCGGCCACCAAGAGGTTCGCCACGCCGTCGGGCAGCGAGATGCTGTAGGGGATTTGGTGATAGCCGCGCCCGCGCAGGAAAGACCACTTCGTCACGCCCTTCTGATGCTGTTCGAGCGGCCATCCGTTGCAGCCGATGCTGTCGTCGAAGTCCCGGCAGGATAAGACGTCCTCGCCGGACAATACCGTCTTGCCGACGATCCGGCGGGTTTCGCGAATGCCGATCTGCGGCGCGGTCTCCAACAGATATGCTTTCTCGAATCCCGGCACCCGATCCTTCAGAAACCGGAAATATTCCTGCACCTGACGGCGGCCTTCGGTTTCGGCAAAACTCAGGTCATCCCAATCGCTGCCATCGATCGGTGCGCCGTCGCGGCTGATCTGCGTCAGGTTGGCGCGCCACTCGCCCTTGTGGGCTTGCGGATTGATGATCCCGGTTTTGCGCGGCAGGTCGTAGTCGCCCTCCGCCTCGGCGATCAGGGCCGAAAGATTGGGCTTGCCCTCGTTCATCGCGCGCTCGTCGTCCACATTGGCGAGCCGGAACATCGTCGTCGGGTAGGCCATGAACCCGTCGGCATCGCCTTTCGCACAGGGCGCACCGGCCCAGTGCGCGAGGTCCGCATCACCGGACGCGTCGACGAACATCTCACCCCGGATCGCGGCGCGGCCCGACTTGGTTTCGATCAACACCGCATCGATCCGATCGCCGTCCATCGCGGCGCCGACGGCGATCGCGTGGAACCGGATATCGACGCCGGCGGACTGCAGCAAGTCGTCGGCGGCCAGCTTATAGGCCGAGGTGTCATAGGCCTGCGCCGCCGTCCCCGGCCCGCCGGTGGGATCCTTGACCGGATGCGGCGGATTCAGCCCGTCGAGGCGGTCGAGACGTTCGAGGATATCGTCGGCGACGCCGCGCACGACCTGTTGGATGCTGCCGTTGATATGCGCATGAAGACCGCAGAAGTTGGTGACCATCGCGGCGGTTCCCATGCCGCCGAGGAAGCCGTACCGCTCGAGCAGCAGCGTCCGCGCGCCGGTGCGCGCCGCGGCGACGGCGGCGGCGATACCGGCCGGCCCGCCGCCAAGTACAACGACCTCCGCCTCGGCGACCAGCGGCGTTTCCCGCGCCGGTTCGGTAACAGTAGCCATCGCACACTCCTTTGCCCGGTACCGCATCGCGGGCCCGTCAACCAAAGTCCATGCGGATAGTTTTATTGTCCGGGAGCGGGCGGCGCAAATGCCCGTTGCCCTAAAGCGCGGTCACCGCGGCGACAATGTCGTCCTCGAGTTTCTGGACCATGCGGTTGTAGGTGTTGTGGATCCACGACCCGTCGTATTTCATTTGATAGCTGTCGCGGTATTTGATGCTGAACGCCTGCACATCGTAGATCACGGCGACGACGATATTGTGCTTGCCGCCGCCCCACTCGCGCTTGCCGGTGAAGGACCCGTCCTGCTGTTGGCTGAGCTTCCAACCGTTCCGCCTTGCGGTGAGTTCAATGGTCTTGCGAACCTTCTCCATCGTCAACGGAGTCTTCGAGTAGTAGCCGTAGTTGACCTTGTCGACTTTATGGATCGCTTCCGTCGCGCAGGCCGCGAGGAAGAAGATGGCGAAAAAAACGGGGAGCGCGCGGAGAAGAGACCTCTTCATCGGCTTGGTATCCCTTGTCATGGAAATCGGATGCCTACACTGCACAATGTAGCATTGAAAATCCATTACCTTAATATGGTCTTAAGGTTCGAATCAGGCCGAAAAATGATCGCGGCACAAAGCCGCGGCGCAGCCTACGGGCTCGTGGTACGGGTCACTTTTCCCTTGCGGATTTCGGCCGTTTTGGCCCGCAGCGCATCGATCAGCCCGTCGGCGCCCCGCCCATTGCGTTTGATGACCGCGGCGATTTCCGACCGGTAGAGTCGGGCCTGGCTGATCCCAAGCAGCGTGATATCGATGATCGCGAGCCGGCCTTTCCGTTCGCGGAGGCGCCAGTTGATCTTGACCCAGTCCGCGCCTTCCCGGTTGATTTGGCTGTACAGGATGATCTGATCCTTCTTGACCATCCGGTGCCCGGTGAACCGGATGATGTCGCTGATATCCGATTTGACGCGCGGCCCGAAATAGATGACGCGGTTCGTATAGGTCTGAACGATCAACTCCTCGAACTCGCGCATGTAAAGGCGCTTTTGCTCCCGCGACAGCTGCTCGCGCGCCGGCCCCAACACGAAATTCGCGATTGTCGGCACATCGAATCCGCGTCGGAATTCCACCCGTAGGTCGGCGGCGATTTCCGCGCGCGACCGGTTATGGCGTCGGAGAATTTTGGCCGTGCGAAGCACCCCGTCGGTAATGAACTGCTTCGCCCGGGCGACGTCCGGGTTAGCGGCGGCCGGCGTCGCCACCGGCACGGCAATGGCCGCGGCGACGAGCACTATCTGCGCAACCTGTCGGATCATCAGAACTCTTTCTTCCCGTTGCCGCCATTGTCGAGGCCGGCCGGCCCACGCTCGCCCCAGTGACGCGTCGGTTATGCACTCTCGCCCGCCCGCTTGGCAACGCCGCAGACGCCATAAAAGACCTGCCGTCAAACATAGTAACCTGCCGTCAAATTACACTCATGAGTTACGAATTCTTCGAATGTCACGACAGGTTTGGCCAACGTTGCTATGATTCAGCCGCGTCGTCACGGCACTTCTTCAAGGTCTATATTCGACACGCCAAGGAATTCCCCGCCGCCCGGGACATCGTCTCGCAGCGGCTCGGCGGGGGAATGCAGGTGATCTATCCGCAGGCGGATATTTGCAGATTGGATTTACTGTTCGAGATCGAGGGCATCCTTTCGACGTGAGCGACCGGCCGCTACGCCGGTTTCCGCGCCGTATACTCGCTGAACACCCGGATGACGACATGCCGCGACGCCCCTTCGAACCCGGCCGTGGCAAGAGTCGATACGACCGTCTCCGGCGGCACGCACATATCGAACGTGTCCCAGCAATACTCGTACAGGAGTGTCGCCGCCTTGCTGCCGGTGAAGACACGGGTCAGAACGGGCACCACATAGCGCATATGGGTCTTGAGCCAGAACCGGACGAAGCCCTTGCGCGGCGGCGTCAATTCCATAAGCAAAAGCGTACCGCCCGGCTTCAACAAACGCTGGTATTCGCGAAACGTCACTTCCAGATCGGCCACATGCCGGAGCGCGAAGCCCATACACAGAAAATCGACCGACTCGTCGGCGATCGGCAACGCCTCGGCCTTGCCCACGACGGGCGCGACGGTGCGGCCGCCGGCAACCGCCTCGGAAATCATACCCAGGCTCGGGTCGATGCTGAAGACATGGCCCGACGGTCCGACGATTTCCCGCGCCATTTCGGAAACCAGCCCGGTCCCGCAGCCCACATCCGCCATCCGCATACCGGCCTGAAGACCCGACCGGACCAATGCCTGCCGGCGGTACCAGCGGTCCGACCCGAAGCTCATCCAATTGTTGATGCTGTCGTAATGCGCGGCGGTTTCCTGGAACGCCGACTTTAGATACCGCTGACGCTGACCCTCGTCGGTGTAGTATCGCGACAGAACCGGATGGGGTGCGACACGATTCTCATCCACTTGCGACGTCACGATCCTGCCCTGCGAGTTTTACCGGCAATGCGGTGCGATGCGGCGGAATGATAGAGCGCGGTACCTGTTTCCGATAGCCTCTTGTCATGAATGCGGTATAAAAAAAGAGTGATGCAAACCGAGCGAGCAACCCCCTTCGACGTCGCCGTAATCGGCGGCGGCCCTGCCGGCGCGACGGTCGCGACCCTGCTGGCGCAACGGGGCCGCAACGTCGCGTTGTTCGAAAAGGCGACTCACCCGCGTTTTCACATCGGTGAATCGCTGCTGCCGAAGAATATTCCGATCCTCGACCGTCTCGGCGTGCTGGATGCGGTCAAAGCGATCGGCATCCACAAACCGGGGGCGGAATTCGTTTCCCCCGACCACGATGCCCGGCAGAGCTTCCTGTTCAGCGACGCCTTGGACCCGAACCCGCCCCATTCCTATCAGGTGCGGCGATCCCAGTTCGACGCCATCCTGCTCGATAACGCCCGCAAAAAGGGCGTCTCGGTGCGGGAAGGGTGCGCGGTCTCGGCCATCGCCTTCGACGATAATACCCATCACCTGACCCACGAAGCGGTTGACGGCACGACGGAATGCAGCGCGCGGTTCGTGATCGACGCATCGGGCCGCGATGGGCTGATCGCCCGGCACATGGACATCCGCCAGCGCAACAAATCGCACAACAGCGCCGCCATGTTCGCCCATTTCGAGGCGGTCCCGGCCGAGGCGTGGGAAACACCAGGCAACATCGCGATCTACTGGTTCGAGCATGGCTGGATTTGGTTGATCCCCCTCCGCGACGGCCTGACCAGCGTCGGCGCGGTGTGCATGCCGGATTACCTGAAGTCCCGCGAAGGTCCGCTCGACGAATTCTTTTTCCAAACGCTGCGTCTCTGCCCGAAGGTTTGGGATCATCTCAAGGACGCAACGGTCGCCACGCCGATCCGGGCGGCGGGAAATTACAGCTATTCCGCCAGCGAGGCCTTCGGTGAACGCTATCTTCTGTTGGGCGACGCCTACGCCTTTATCGACCCGGTCTTTTCCAGCGGGGTATTCCTGGCGATGAGCAGCGCCGAACTGGCCGCAGACGCCATCGACAAAAGCCTCGACCGGCCGGCCCGCGAAGCACACCACTTGCGCAGATATCAGCGTCGGGTCGATCGCGGCATCGCCCGGTTTTCCTGGTTCATATATCGGTTCAACACACCGGCGATGCGCCATCTGTTCATGGGCCCGCGCAACATTCTCGGCGTCCGGACGGCGGTGGTCTCCTTGTTGGCCGGCGATATCTATCGCAGCGGCGGGCTGAGTTGGCGCCTCGGTCTCTTCCGAATGTTGTTCGGAGCGGCCACGCTGGCCGTGTTCAAGCGCAGCCAGAGGTGGGAAAACCGCCGCCGGCGGTTCCGGACGATCACGGTGGCCGACGACGAAGTCGCCGAAAGATCCTAGAGGCCAACTTGGGCGCAAACACCCCGCCAGTGACGGCCGTTATCCCCTTCTACAACGAAGTCAAAACCGTTGCCGGCATCGTTGAGCGTGCCGCCAAGCATGTCGACCATGTCGTCGTGGTGGACGATGGATCGACCGACGGCTCCGCGGAAACGCTGAGCGGTTTGGATGTGCATATCGTGCGGCACCCAGTGAACCGCGGCAAGGGCGCCAGCCTTCTGTCGGGCATCGACGCGGCCCGCCGGCTCGGCTCCGAATTCGTCGTATCGGTGGACGCCGACGGCCAGCATCCGCCGGAATACATCCCGGAACTGCTGAGGGCGGCCAAGGCGGAAACCCTGGTCATCGGCGCCCGCAAATCCACCACCGATTCAATGCCGTCCTCCCGCCGCTGGGGAAACCGGACGGCGAACTTCTTCATCTCCTGGGCTGCAGGGTGCTGGATCGATGACACCCAATGCGGCTTTCGGGTCTATCCTGTCTCCTTGATCGACCGCATACCGCTGAACCGGCACCGGCGCAGCGGGTTCGTGATGGAAAGCGAGGTGCTGATCGAGGCCTGCCGCGCCGGATATTCCATCGCCAGCGTTCCGATCCCCGCGCTATACGCCAGCGTGCTGCAACGGCCCAGCCATTTCCGCCCCGGGTTCGACGTGACGGCGATCGTCATCATGGTGGGGATCAAGCTGTTGTCCCGCGCGCTCTATTTTCCCGGCCTGATCCGATGCCAGCGACAACGGCTTCACGCGATGCAGCAGGAAGCCATCTTGAATTAATCCGCGACTCGCGGCACTTTGATGCCCTGCAACCTTGCTCGAAGGAAGATTTCCATGTCCGCCTCAATTGCCAAAATTTTCGTTGGTCTGGTCATGCTGCTCGCCGTGGCGAGCTGCCGCAACGCCACGGTGTACAACGTGGAGAGCCTTGCGATGAACACCCCGCCCCGCGCGTCGTTGAGCGATGTCGAGGGCGCGATCAAACGGGCCGGCGCATCGCTTGGATGGCAGATGCGGAAGGTCGGCTCGGGCCATATCGTGGCGCAGCTGCCGATCCGAACCCACATGGCCATAGCGGACGTGACCTTCACGACGAAGGAATTCTCGATCCGCTATAAGGACAGTTCGAACCTCAAATACGATCCGACCGACAACACGATCCATTCGAACTACAACAGCTGGGTCCGAAACCTGCAGAACGCAATCCTGGCGCAAACCGCGTCCTTGTCCTAGGCCGCGCCGTTCGGATCAGCCTAGTCCACCACCGACCGCGATCACCTGCCCCGTGATGTAGCCGGCCTTTTCCGACACGAGGTAGCCAACCAAGTCGGCGACCTCTTGCGGCTGTCCGGCGCGTTGCATCGGAACAATATTCTTGATCCGGTCTTCGGGGAAATATTCGCCGGTTTCCGGCGTCGCAATGACACCGGGCGCCACGACATTGCCGGTCACACCCCGGCTCGCATATTCCAGCGCCAATGACCTTACCGCGCCGTGGAGACCGGCCTTGGCGGCGGCATAGTTCGCCTGACCCCGGTTGCCGATCAAACCCGACACGGACGAAACCGCGATCACCCGTCCCCAGCGGGTCCGGACCATCGGCAGCAGCAACGGCTGGATCACGTTGAAAAATCCGTTCAGCGAGATATCGATCGGCCCGGACCATTGCGTCCGGGTCATGCCGGCCAAAGGCGCGTCATCCGGCCGGCCGGCGGCATGGACGACGATCTGAACGGCAGGCCCATCCGGCAACGAGCCGAGAGCCGCCGTGACGCCATCCGCGTCGCGAATGTCGAAGGCAAGCGGTGTCGCCGACCCGCCGGCGCCGGCAATTTCCTGGGCGATTTCCGCCGCGCGTTCCGCCTGCCGGTTGCCTTGCACGATGACGTCCGCGCCGGCGGCCGCCAGGGTCCGGCAGATCGCGCCGCCGATATGCCCGCTTCCACCGGTGACGAGCGCGCGTTTACCGGCCAGGCTCATCGGAAAATGATCCCGCATTCGCCCTGCATCACGTCGCGGGCCTCCGCCGTGATGCCGAAGCGGTAGGCGGTGCTGTTCGAATCCGCGTGAAGGCGCGCCGCGTGAATCATCAGTTGCCCTTCCACCGCGCCGAGATCCGCAACCTGCCAGGAGAGATCCCGCAGCAGCACGAGCTGCCCGGCGCGTACCGGCGACTCCGCCGCCAGCGGACCGTGCACCGCCGCCGCCTGCGCGCCGTATTCAGCCCCGCATACCGCATGAAGCATCCCGTGCCGCCGCAGCGGATTGTCGCCATGGCGATGACTCGTCGCGGAACACAAAATCGTTTCGCCGTCATGTCGGACGACGCGATCCAGCAAGACCATCGGCCCCGCATGCGGGACGAGCGCGCTGATGCCGGCGCGGTCTAACACGGCGTCACCGACAGGACCAAGTGTCCTCCGGCTCCATACGGTATGCGTATGTCGGCCGACGCGCCGTGCGCGACCGCTTCCAGCAACGGGATTGCCCGCGCCGCCGGGTTTGCCCGCCACAAAGACCGCAGGTTCTCCGTTTCGGGCAGCGTAACGTCGCCCGCGGCCCGCGGTTCGAAATCGGCGGTAAGCCGGGCGCCGCCGCCACTGTCGTCGACAGGGGCAAGATCCAGCGCCACGCCGAAGGGTGCTTCCACCGGGCTGACCGCGTCCAAAGGTTCGAGGAACGGCACCTCGCAGACCACCAATAGAACCCGCCGCGATTCGGACCGGACCTGCGCCAGCGCCTTGAGCAAACTCGCGGGAAAGGTGTCGCCCGCCGCCGCGATACTGGAACACGACTGGTGCGACCCGCTTGCAATCGACCAATAACCGACCGCCACATTGTGCACCGAGTTGTGGAAGTCGGTCGGCGACACGAAGCGATCGGGTGTCGCGAGCTCCTCGAGGATGCGCTGTACGACCGGACCGTCGCCATGCGCCCAGCCGAACACCACAGGCAGGTCCTTTGCGTCATCCTTCGCGTCTTCGACCGCTTCCTGCGCGACCGCCAGCGCCAACCGTACCGCGGGGCTGGTGCGCCGACGCTCGCGGGGGCTTAATCCTCTCGGCGGCGGCGGCTCCACCGCACCGGCAACATATGGATCAATTCCGGCAAGGATATCGCGCGCGGCGGGCCAGCCGGTCAGGCCGGGCCCCAACACGCCCACGCCGGCGATCCGTGCCTCGATCATGCCGGCGCACCCAGCAGGATGCTGCAATTGCTGCCGCCGAACCCGAATGAATTGTTCAAGGCATAACGTACCGCGCCCTGCACGGCCTCCGGTTCGATCCTGGTGTGAAACTCGGGATCCAAGCGATTCAGGTTTGCGTTGCCGGGAACGAAGAAATTTTGCATCGCCAGGCAGCAAATGGCGATTTCCAAGATTCCCGCCGCCCCCAGTGTGTGGCCGGTCGCGCCCTTGGTGGAACTGCAACGCTGGCCGTCGCCGAATAGCCGCCCGATCGCGGCATCCTCGGCTTGATCGTTCTGGCGGCTGCCGGTGCCATGCAGGTTGATATAGTCCACCTGCGCGGGCGCCATGCCCGCCCGGTCGAGCGCCGCCCGCATCGCCATCTCGGCGCCCAGCCCGTCGGGGTGTGGCGCAGACATGTGATACGCGTCGGCGCTTTCGCCATATCCCAGGACGAGCGCAATGGTCTCGCCGTTGACGGCATCGGCGCGCTCCAACAACGCGAACCCACCGGCCTCGCCGATCGATATACCGCCGCGCTCGATATCGTTCGGCCGGCTCGGCACCGTGTCGAGGAGTTCGAGGGAATTGAAACCGTACAGCGTCAACAGACAGAGGGAATCGACCCCGCCCACGACCGCCGCGTCGCAGACGCCGGCCTCGATCAATTGCGCCGCATCGGCGAAGACCTTGGCCGAGGACGAGCACGCGGTCGACACGGTCGCCACCGGGCCCGACAGCCCGAGATAGGCCTGAACGAATGTCGCCAGCGAATGATGATCATGGGTCTCGGCGAAGCGAAAATCCGGCGGCAGCACCCCGGTTTCCGGATCCCGCCGGGAGAAGGCCATCTCGCCCTCGCGAACGCCCGAGGTCGACGTGCCGAGCACGGTCGCGATTCGTCCGGCGCCGTGCCGCTCGATCGCATCCGCGACGGAATCGGCGAACCGGTCCGCGCGCAAAGCCATCTGCGCGACCCGATTGTTGCGGCAATCGAATGCGGAAAGGTCGTCGCGGACCGGTGCGCTCTCGACGCCGTCGATGCGCCCGATAAAGGTATCGAGGCGGGCATCGTCATAGTCACAGCGGCGCAACGCCGACCGGTTCTGCAACAGCGCATCCGCCGTCGCACCAAGCCCGGCGCCCAGGCTGTTGACGGTGGACAAGGCGTTTATGGCCAGCGCGGTCATGACACCGCCTTTTCCGGCCGTCCGGTATAGATCAAGCAGAAGACAAAGGACGCCGCCGATCCGATCGCCACCGTCCAGCCGATCTGCGACAGGATCGGTACCGACGCGGTCGCCAAGAGCGTAAAGACGGCGATGCTCGTCGCGGCGCACAGCGTCACTGCGCGCACCGTATCGCCCCGCGCAACCGGGTCCGAATCGTCGGATGCCCGGCCATGCCGAAGGAAGACGGCGTAGTCGATCCCGAGTCCCGCGACCATCAGCAACGCGACGAGGTGAAAGACGGTCAATCCGCCGGCGATGTACACCATGGCCACCGCCGTCAGGGTAACCGACAGAAGGACCGGCGCCAACACCTCGACCACCGCCCGCAGCGACCGCAAGACCGACGCCAACAACAACAGTGCCAAACCGCCGCCCAACGCGACCCAGCGGAGAGTTTCGTCGCGATATCCCGCCATTACCTCCTCGGCCGTCGCTTTGAGATCCCAATACCGCACGTTTTCGAACCCAGCATTGCGCAACGAAACCTGAAACTCACCGGAATTTCGCACGCCGCGCAATAGAATCAAGGCTTGGGTACCCTGATCCGACGTCAGCATCAAAGTTTCGAGACGCGCGCGCAGTATGTCGTCGGCAATGTCGCCGGGCCCGATCGGACCGGTTTGCCGCGCTTCGGCAATCCCTCGCAGGAACGGGTCGAAGTACCCGTCCTCGAACGGCAACCCGGCTTGCGCCGTCCGGACGTTGCGCCGCAACGCGTCGGACGCCGGCAACGCGGCAAGCCAAGCCGCCTGCGCCCGTTTGCTGGGCAGGAAGCGGGCCGCCATCTCGAACCCGGCGAGATCGCCTGCCGCCTGCCGCGCCGTCAGAAATTGCGCCAGCGGCATGCTTCGCTGCAATGCCTGTTCGGGGGTGGCCCCGGAGACGCTGAGCAGGGTGCGCGGATCGGTTGCGGCAAGATCACGGCGCAACGCGCGGTCGCGGGCGCGGATGTTTTCGGGAATCGGGCTTAAGGCGACGAGATCGTTCTGCCAGACCGGTTGATCCCGTCCGACCAGCAGCGCGAGGGCGACGACACCGAGGATCATCGCCGCAACCCGCCCCTGTCCCAACACACCGTGGACCAGCGCCGGTAACCTGCCGCCCCAGCGGACCGGCGGGCGGTTCGCGGTTCCGATCAGCGCCGGCAATCCCCAGCGCGTGACGAGAACCGCGGCGATGAGACCCGTCACCGTGAACACGCCAAGCTGCGCCAATCCGGGCAAGTTCGACAGGATCAGGGGCAGGAAGGCGCATACCGTCGTCGCCGCGCCGAGCAACAGGGCGGGCCAGATGCGCCGCGCCGCCGCGCCGGGTGCGAGACCGCCCTGGATGCGCGACAACAGATGCAGCGGATAATCCACGGCAATGCCCAGCAGCGTCGCGCCGAACCCGAGGGTCGTGACATGAACCGATCCGAACACCGCCGCCACCGTGGCCGCGCCCGCCATGAACCCGCACAGCAACGGCAGAAAGCCCAGCGGCAATGCGATCAGCCGGCGCAGGAACAGCAACAGCAACCCGGCGACGAGCGGGACCGACAGCAGCACCAGGCGGCGCGACTCCGACTCCGCCTGCTGTCGACTCTCGACCGCGATAACCGAAGGCCCGGACAGCACGACACGCAACGGACCGAACTTTTCTTCGAGTCGTTCGGCGGCGGCATGGACCGTGGCGATCATCGCCGATTGGCCCGTGAAGCTGAACCCGTCGCCAGCCGTGCGGGCCAGGAACAACAGCTGCCGGGCATCGGCATTGACCCAAACGCCCTGATGTCGTTTGGTCGGCGGTGGCGCCCAACGCGACAGCACGTCGAATGTCCGTAATGTCGGGTCCGCCGCCATGATGTCCTTCACGACCGCCGCGCCGAAACCCTGCAGCCGCCGCACCAGGTCCTCGAAGGCCGCCCGCAGCCCGGCGGCGGCGTATCGGTTCGCGTCCAGCGGCGGCGCGAGATTGTAGCGGTAGCGAAAGAACGGCTCGATAGCCGCCCGGTCGCGGCGCGATTCACCGTTCGCCACCGATTCGAATTGGCCGCTCTTCTCGAGGGCCTGGCGAAACGCGCGGCTGAGCGCGCGCGCCCGGTCGATCGGCCCGCCAACCTCTTCCGGGGCGAGACCGATCATCACCGTGCGGCTTGCCGCCCCCTGCCGCAGCGCGCCGGTCAATAGGCTAAGATCGCCGCTGCGCTGCTCCGGCAGCAGCACGGTCATGTCGGATTGAAGAGGCACAAACCGGAAAAGCGCCGCCCCGGCCGCCGCCAGGACGATCAATACGAAAACGAGGCGTATCGCGTGTCGCATACCGCCGTTCACTGCCCGGGCTCAACATCGAGCAGACGGATGACGGCGGTATCGCCGTCCCGTTCCCGAATTTCGAAGTCGGCGATCTTCCGTGCGCTTCCGGAGACGACCACGGATTCGAGACGTAAGTCGCCCTCGTCGGGTTTCGGCGTCAATCGCAGCCGCCACTGACCTTTATCGCCGTTGATCCGAATATCGAAGGCCTTGCGCAATGCGTCGGCATCGCCGCTGAACACCGCCTGCAGTCCGGTGAAGACGAGTTGCAGGTCGCGCTGCATCCAAAGGTCGATCGTTGTCACCTCCGTGTCATCGGCATCGAGAATCGTCAACCGGTCTTCGTCGAGGATCGCGGTCTCGCGGCGCGGCGTCTCGAACCGTTTGATCAGCCGGCCGCCCGGCTCATAGATCAACTGCCCGCGCGACAGCAGCGGCTTTTTCATCCCGGCAATCGTTCGGGTCTCCTCGAAGGCGACGGTGCGCCGTTCCGTTTGCGCAACGCCGCCGAGCAAAGCTTCCAGGTCCAGCGCCTGCACCGGGCGCGCCAGCGCCATCGACGCGCACAGCAGTGCGACCGCCGCCAATCCGGCAACCACAGACCGCACGCCGCGCCGTTCACTCATTCGTATCGTCCGTTCCGGCCCAGAAGTTCAGCAAATTAGCCCAATTATACGGTGTCTTGCGGCAAAAATGCTCCAGCCGGCCGGCGAAGCGCACCGCAAGGTCGCGGGCGTGATCGTCGCGGTCCGCGCGCGCCGGCTTTGCCGCCGGCGAGAGCAGCTCGAAATGGACGTCGTAATGCCCCTTCCCGCTGTAGACCGCGAAACACAACACGACCGGGACATTCAACACACCGGCGAGGAACCACGGCCCGAGCGGGAAATTCGCCGGAGCGTCCAGAAAATCGACCGGCGTCACGCGGTCGCCCGGCGTCGACCGGTCGGCCAGGATACCGACGACGCCGCCCGTGTCGATCCATTCCCGCACTTCCAGGATCGTTCCGGGTTTGCCCAGCGGGATCACGCTGTCGACCACTTTGGGATTGATCTCGCGAAGCAGATCATAGAACTGGCGCGATGTCTCGACGTCGATCAGCGCCTTGACGGGATGCCTCTTCTCGCTGATGCCGAGCGCCCGCAGTGCGTCGAAGCTGCCGAGATGCCCGCTCGCCAGGAGAAAACCTTGATTCCCCGCCAGCAGCGACTCGAAAACCTCAGCCCCGTGGACGCTGAAACTCACGTCCTTGGTCCGGCGCGCCAAGAAGAAGACCTTGTCCATCATCAAGGTGCAGAAAACGAGGAAATGCCGGTATCGTTGCAGCAACGTGGGGCGATGCCCCAACACGCGCGCCAGATAGTCCTGCGAGGCCCAGCGTTCGGCCGGGGCGGAGACGAAAAAATACAGCGTGATGCCATAGAGGATCGGCCGGGCCAGGCGGCGGCCGATGGTCAAGGACAGCCAAACGTAAAATCGGGTAATGCGACGGCCGCCGCGTTCCGGCCGGTCGCGCCAGTTGATCTCCATCGCGCCGGTCTATGCCACGATCAACCGAACGGTCAAGACGGCCTTGCCGTCGACCTCGCCGGTTACGGCAACCGCGCCGGCATCGGCCGCTTCGATGGTAATCGGCCACTCGGTCTCGGGCGCGAGCGGCTGACGGAATTGCGCGCGGGTGACTTCGACGACGGTGCATGACAGCTCGGCCTCGACCAATGCCACCAGTTCGGACAGGATCGCCGCGGCGGGCACGATGGGATTGCCGGGAAAGTGCCCGTCCAGGCAGGGATCATCGGCGGCGAAGCGGATGGATGTCTCAACGCGTTGCATCGCCGACCCCGTGCCGTGCCGCCAAGTCCCGCAAGGCGGCTTGCGTCAACTTGCCGGTCGCGTTTCTCGGCAGCGCATCGACAAACACAATCCGGCGCGGCGCGAACGCGGCGCCCAGCCGGTCGCGGAGGGCGCGCATCAGGTCGTCCTCGCGGCGGTCCGGCGCAACGACGAAGGCCACCAGCCGCGCCACCATCCCCGAACCGTCGTCTTCGGCGGGCAGCCATACCACCCCGTCTTCAATGCCCTCGATCTCGAGCAATTGCGCGGTCAGCCCGGACAGCGACGCGCGTTTTCCGGCGATGTTGACCATATCCTGACTACGGCCGAGCAGCCGGATAGACCGCGGATCGACGATCTCGATCACGTCCGGAAACGGAACGCGCCGACCGAACGCCGCCCAGTCGACCGCGTGCGCGCCGTCCGCTTCGATCGCGGCGAAGTCTTCCCGCAGCCGCCACACGTCCGATTGCGTGGTGCGCCGGGCGGCAACCGACCCGGCCTCGGTGAACCCGTAAATCTCCCAAACCGCCGCGTCCAGCCGCGCCTCGGCATCCTGCGCCAACGCCGGGCTCAACGGCGCGGTCGCCGAGATGACCCGCTCGATCGGCGGCAGATCGACGGCGCTTCCGACCAGGGCGCGCAGATGAATCGGCGTGGTGACCAGTACCCGCGGTTCCGGAACATCCGTGAGACAGCGCGCGATATCCGCCGGATAGACCGGATGCTCCGCATGCACGCCGGCGCCGCCCTGCAGCGCATTCATGATGGTCGTCTCGAACCCATACATATGCTGGCTCGGGACCGTCGCGACGACGGCGGGCGACGTCAGGCCGTCGAGCGTCAGCATACGGGGAATGGTTTTCCCGCCGGCCACGAGCATTCCCCAGGTCTTTTCGTTGACCGACGGCTTGCCGGTGGACCCGGACGTGAACACCTTGGCCGCGGCATGCGTCCATGGCAGCACCGAGCCTGACCCGGCCGCGCCCTTCGGCCGGTCGTCCCCATCGATGAGCACCGCCAACGGCGAGTCGAACGGCAGCGGCGCATCGGAAACCGTGTACAAATCCGGATAGTCGGCCGCGAGGGCCGCGAAGGTGTGCTTCCCCGCATCCCCCGGAAACAAGGCGGTCTGGCCAAGTATCCACATCGCCAGCAACGCCACCGTGAAATCGTCCCGCGCGGTACAATAGTTGACCGCAACCGGACGGTCCGGCAGCCGGACGGCAAGCTGCGCGGCCCGGCGATACAGATCGGCTTGGGATATCGGGCCGTTACCGGACCAGTAGGCGACACGGTCCGGCTCGAACGGATCGATCAGCGGCCACTCTTTCGGCTGCGGTGATGCCAGGATCGCCTCTCCCGTTACGCCGTCGGCCATCAACGCCAGGATACCGGATCGAACATGACTTCGACCGTCTCGAGGATCGATGGCGTCCCCAAATGCGGCAGGTACAGCCCCCGGTATACATGCTCCCCGACATAGAAGGTCACGAGCAGGGCCGGATTGACGACGTTGCTCGCCCAGGACCATGCTGTCACACCGAACGCGCCGTAAATACCGAGCGCCGCCGCCGCGAGAAACGCCGGCAGAAACGCCCAGGCCCAGGTCAGCATCCGGGCATATTCCTCCAAGCCATCCGGCAGCGCGCCGCGGCGCATGAGCCGGCACAGTCGTGTGATCAGCGGTTCCTTGCCGGGCAACAGGCTGTACCCGAACACCGCGCTGGTCAGCAAATATCCGAGAAACGGCGGCGCGATGAGGACGGTCTGCATATCCGGCGCCGGCACCGCGGCAATGATGGCCGCGACCGCCAAGAAGACAATAGCAACGATCACGGCGTTGACGCCCCGGCGCGCCGTGCCGCGCAGCATGGCGGTGGCCCAGACCAGGAGCAGCGCGCCGACCACGATCATCGCGGCCAGCGGGATATCACCCGCCAGGGTCAGCAGATGAACCGATATCAGCACCAGGCCGAACACCAGCAGCCTAATCACGGACGCTCCGTTCCCGGGCGGCGTTTTATGCGCCGTCACGTTGTCTTATGTTGACCGACAAAGGCAGCGAGAGACCGCAGCGAACCGAAGATTTGCTGGTTTCGCTCGTCCTCCGCTTTGATCTCCACACCGTACTTCTTGGAGATTTCGAGCGATATCTCCAACGCATCAATCGAATCCAGGCCCAGCCCGTCCCCGAATAACGGATCGTCCAACGGAATCTCTTCCGGCGCCACTTCCAGATCGAGCGCCGAGACGATCAGTGTCGCCAATTCATGCTCCATCGGCGAACAACGGGACATGGTCACCTCACAATTTCGCGGCGCATGCCGGGTCAGGGGTTTTGATAATTCTTTATGCAACCGTTCGGGAAACAGTGCGACAAAATATTATATATCCCCTTAATTCAAAAGATTTGTCTTGCATCCCCCGTTACCGCAGACGGGCATAAATCGGCAGGGCCATGGCAATAATGCCGCAGCCCTGCGCGTCATGGCGAATTGTTCGGTTCCGACGTTACGCCGCGTCGTGCAGCAGGTTGAGGGCAGAGCCCGCACGGAACCATTCGATCTGCGATTGCGTGTAGGAATGGTGCAGCTTCAGCGTCTCCGACGACCCGTCCGCATGCTGAACCCGGCAGTCGACCGGTTTGCCCGGGGTCAGGCTGGCGAGGTCGACCAGGCTAAGCCGGTCGTCGGCCCGGATCCGGTCGTAATCCGACGGATCGGCGAAGGTCAGGGCCAACAACCCCTGCTTCTTCAGGTTGGTCTCGTGGATACGGGCGAAGCTTCGGGCGATGACCGCCGCCCCGCCGAGCAACCGCGGCGATAGCGCCGCATGCTCCCGGCTGCTGCCTTCGCCATAGTTGTTGTCGCCGACCGCGACCCAACGCAATCCTTCCGCCTTATAGTGGCGCGCGGTCTTGGAGAATGCGCTGTCGGTATCGCCGGAGAGGACATCGAGCCCGGCGCCGCGGGCGTCCGTGTAGGCGTTGACGGCCCCCATGAACATATTGTCGCTGAATTTGTCGAGATGCCCGCGCAGACGCAGCCACGGCCCGGCCGGCGAGATATGGTCGGTGGTTGTCTTGCCCTTGGCTTTCAGCAGGACCGGCATCTCCGTAAAGTCCTCGCCGTCCCAGGCAGGCCAGGGCTGCAACGCTTCCAGCCGTTCGCTGTCGGGGGCGATCACGATGTCGATCGCGCTGCCGTCGGCCGGCGGCGCGGCGTAAGTGGACTCTCCGGAATCAAACCCGGCCGGCGGCACGTCGGGCGCCTGCCGCGGCGGCGTCAGTTTGTACGGATTGCCGTTGTTGTCCTCCAAACTGTCGGTCAGCGGGTTGAAGGACAGCCGCCCGGCGAGGGCGAAGGCGGTGGCCAATTCCGGGCTGGTGATGAAATTCATCGTCGTCGGCTGCCCGTCGTTCCGCTGCGGGAAGTTCCGGTTGTAGGAAGTGACGATCGTATTCGGCTCGCGCGACGCTTCCTTGGCGCGCCGCCATTGACCGATGCAGGGGCCGCAGGCGTTTGCCAGCACGACCCCGCCGATATCGGACAGAATCCGCATCTGACCGTCGCGGTCGATGGTGGCGCGGATCTGCTCCGACCCCGGCGTCACCAGGAAGGACGAGGCGGCGGCCGCGCCATGCGCCTTCGCCTGACCGGCCACGTCGGCGGCCCGGCTCATATCCTCGTAGGACGAGTTCGTGCAACTGCCGATCAATACCGTGCTGACCGCGTCGCAGAATTCGTTCGCCGGATCGGCGACTTCCGCGGCCAGCGCGGAGATCGGACGCGCGCGGTCCGGCGAATGCGGGCCGACCACATGCGGCTCCAACGTGGACAGGTCCAACTCGACGACATGATCGTAATGCGCGCCCGGATCGGCCTCGGCTTCGGCGTCCGGCTCCAGCAGATGCTTAAACCGGTCGGCGATCGGCACGATCCCGCCGCGCCCAGTCGCGTCGAGATAGCGCGCCATGCGGTCGTCATAAGGAAAGATCGAGGTGGTCGCGCCGACCTCGGCGCCCATGTTGGTGATGGTCGCCTTGCCGGTCGCGCTGATCGTCCGCGCGCCGGGGCCGATGTATTCGATGATGCTGTTGGTGCCGCCGGATACCGTCAACTGTCCCGCGACATAGAGGATGACATCCTTCGGCGCGGTCCAGCCGCTCATCTGGCCGGTCAGATAGACCGCGATCCGCTTCGGGTACAGCAGTTCCCACGGCAACCCGGCGATCACCTCGGTTGCGTCCGCGCCGCCGACCCCGACCGCGCAGGCGCCGAGCCCGCCGCCGTTCGGCGTGTGCGAGTCGGTGCCGATGATCATCGCGCCGGGCATGGCGTAATTCTCCAGGACCACCTGATGAATGATGCCCGCGCCCGGCCCCCAGAACCCGGCGCCGTATTTCGCCGCCGCCGACCGCAGGAAGTCGTATACCTCGCCGTTCTCCGCCAGGGATTCGCGCAAATCCGACGCGCCGTCGTTACGCGCCTCGATCAAATGATCGCAGTGAATCGTGGTGGGGACGGCGACCCGGTCGCGCCGCGTCTGCATGAACTGCAGCATGCCGCTCTGCCCCAGCACGTCCTGGAACACCACACGGTCCGGGCGCAGGTCGAGGAACGATTTTCCGGGCTGCAGCTCTTGCGTCCCCGCATCGTCAAGATGGCCGAGCACAATCTTCTCGGACAATGTGAGCGGTCGCCCCAATGTCTTGCGAACGGTGGAGAGCGTCTTCTCGATCCGCCCGTAAAGTTCCTGCGCCCCTTCCGGTGTAACGTCGATGGTGAAATTGCTGTCGGTCGCGCTCATGGCTGCGGCTCCTCTGAATGCCTATCCGGATTTCGGATTCATATCGGAAATACGCGTCGCGGCCCGCCCGGCGGGTATCGGCAACGACATAGAAACCGTAGCGCCATGCCAGCCTATGGTCTAATATATGATTACAATGTTTTCGATACTTTTTGCATATCGTTGATGGAGCTCCGCCACCTTCGTTATTTCGTCGCCGTCGCCGAGGAAGAACATGTCACGCGCGCGGCGGAACGTCTGGGCATACAGCAGCCGCCGTTGAGCCAGCAGCTGCGCGCCCTCGAGGACGAACTCGACGTGCAGCTCCTGCGGCGAAAGCCGCGGGGCGTGGAACTGACCGACGCCGGCCGCGCCTTCGCAGCGGACGCCCGCGGCGTCCTCGATCAGGTGGAGCGCGCGGTCGCCCGGGCGCAGCGGACCGCGCGCGGCCAACAAGGCGCCATTGTCCTGGGCTTCACGAGTTCGGCGCCTTTCCATCCTTTCGTGCCGAGGGAGATCAGCGAGTTTCGCGAAGCCAACCCGCTAGTTTCGATCTTGCTGGAGGAAGGCGGCACCAGCGATTTGGTCGAAGCCGTGCGGAGCGAACGGATGGACGCAGCCTTCATCCGGTCGCCGGTCATCGAGACCGAGGGACTCAGCATTCATCCCTTGTTCAACGAACGGATGCTGGCGGCACTGCCGCGTGCGCACCGGTTGGCCGGCGCGATGGACCGGCCGATCTCGCTGTCCGATCTCAGCGACGAGCCGTTGGTCCTGTACCGCCGCCGCACCGGACCGGGGCTCTACGACGCGATCATTGCCGCCTGCCACCGGGCCGGCTTCAATCCCAATATCGGACAAGAGGCGCCGCGCATCGTCTCCACGCTCAACTTGGTCGCGGCCGGGCTCGGCATCACGCTGGTGCCGGCGTCCTTGCGCCAGTCGCATATGGAAGGCGTGGTGTACCGGCCGATCAAACGCTCCGCCGGTCTGGCGGCACCGCTGAACTTGGTCTGCCGGTCGGTCGAGCATTCCGCCGCCGCACAGCGGTTCACCTTGCTCGTGCGTCGCGCGGCGCGGTCCTTGACGGCGGACGGCCGGTGGAAGAAACAAACGACCCGCAAGGTTATTCCATGAGCGCCACCATGGATTGGACTGTAAACAGACATGCAGAAAGGAAACGCAGATGTCCGAATCCGATGGATTGATCTGCGCGTATGAGCTGAATGAAACCGGCGGCGGCACGCTTTCCGAAAAGTGGGATGCGCTGCCATCCGCGGACAGCGGAAAGCCGGTCTGGATTCATCTGGACCGCGGCGGCGACCGAACGGCCGCGTGGCTGCGGAACGACAGCAGCCTGCGGCCCCTCATTCAGGAAGCCTTGGTGGCCGATGAGTCGCGCCCGCGCTGCACAGCCTATGACGAGGGCGTGTTCCTGAACCTGCGTGGGCTCAACCTGAACCCGGGCTCGGAACCGGAGGACATGCTGTCAGTGCGCATCTGGATCGAGCCGACGCGCATCATTACCGCCCGGCGGCGCCACCTGATGGCGATCCAGGACGTGCGGGATGCCATCGACCAAGGCAACGGACCCCAGAATGCCGGCGCCTTCGTGATCATGCTGGCGAACCGATTGACGGCCCGCATGGAGCCCTTGCTCGACGAGCTGCAGGATCGGTTGGACGGCCTCGAAGACACGGTGGTTTCCAACGTTCGGCGGGAATTGCGCAGCGAGCTTGCGCGCCTGCGGCGGCGGACCATCCTGCTGCGGCGCTACATCGGCCCGCAACGCGAAGCCCTGCGGGCGTTCGCAACGCTGGATGTCGAGTGGCTGTCCGACCGGCAGCGCGACCGGATCAACGAAATCGCGGATCGCGTCACCCGGTATGTCGAGGATTTGGACGTCGTCCGCGACCGGGCATCTATATTGCAGGACGAACTGACCAGCCTGCTTACCGAACGTATGGACCGGACCATCTATATCCTGTCCATCGTGACGGTCATCTTCCTCCCGTTGACGCTGGTGTCGGGGATGCTGGGCATGAATGTCGGCGGAATCCCCGGTGAAAAAACTCCGTGGGCCTTTGCGGTGTTATCCGGCGCCTTCGTCTTGATCGTCGCGGTGGAAGTCTGGATCGTGCGCAAGCTCAGATGGTGGGTGTAACCGCGCCCGGTTATATGATCGAGCGTGCGGCGAGATCGTCCAAGGCGGTTGCATCGAGACCGAGCAGATCGGACAGGACTTCCCGCGTGTGAGTCCCGCTGGGGACCGCCGCGCCGGCATACCCGGTTTCCGCCCCGCTGAATTTAATCGGGAATCCCGCCGCCTTGAGTCCGGCCAACGGACCGAGGGTCGGATGGTCGACGGTCTCGATCATGCCCCGCGCCCTGAGATGCGGCCACCGCAGCAGATCATCGATCGTGTGCACATTGCTGGAAACGACGCCGGCATCGGTCAACCGCCCGACGGCATCATCGGTCGCCATTTCCCGGGTCCAGTCTCCGAGCAGCGCATCGACTTGGTCATTGTGTGCGACACGCCAGCTCATGCTGCCCCACGCTTCGTGGTCGACGAGATCCTCCCGTCCGATCACCCCGCAAATCGCCTGCCACATCGCGTCCGTGCCGCAACAGATCACCATCCAGCCGTCGCGCGTGGGATAGGTGTTGAACGGGGAGAACCGCATCACGCGATTGCCTTGCTGATACTCCATGCCGAGCGCCGGATAACAGTCGAGCGGCTCGTCGAACAGGAGCGAGAAAAGCACGTCGACCATCGATACGTCGACGAACTGACCGGTCCCGGTCGCGTGGCGGTGATAGAGCGCGCCTAAAATGCCGGACAGCGCGAAGCCGGCGGAGATCGTATCGGCGAGCGGCGAGCCGGCCTTCGTCGGCGGGCCGCCCGGCTGCCCCGTGATGCTCATCAATCCCGACATCGCCTGCGTCGTCACGTCGTATCCGCGGCGGCCGCTGTCGGGCCCGGTGCTGCCGTAGCCGGTAATCGAGCAGTAGACCAGCCGCGGGTTAGCCGCCTCGAGACGCGGCCAATCAATCTTCAGCCGCTCGGTCACCCCGACCGAGAAATTCTCCACCAGAACATCGGCTTTTTCGGCCAGCATCAGGAACAGGGCGTACCCGTCGTCGGATTTGAGGTCGAGAGCGATCGACTTCTTAGCGCGGGACCGTTTTAGGAAAGCGATTCCGAGATCGCCGCCGTCGCATTTTTCGAGCGACGGACCATTCTTGCCGAAGAAAGCCGGCGCGTCCGACAGGGTATCGCCGGTTTTGGGGTTATCGACGCGAATCACTTCGGCGCCCATTCCCGCAAGCAAAAGCGTAGTGTGCGGACCGGCCAGGAATTGCGACAGGTCCAGGACTCGGACGCCTTCGAGAATTCGGCTCATGGAAATGGCTTCGCGTTGTGGCTGGGGAAGGTCCGGGCCGCCGCATGCGGCCGTGACCGCACTCTACCCGCAAACCACCGGTGGACAACAGACCGCTGGCGACGTCGTACCGTGGTCTATGCGGTAGACGACAGATCGCCGGACTGAACCACCCGTGCCGACGGCAGGCGGATCGTGACCGTCGTGCCGTGCCCCACCGTGCTTTGGAGATCGAGCGACCCGCCATGCAGCTCGACCAACGTCTTTGCTAGCGGCAACCCGAGACCCGTGCCACCCTGTTGGCGGGTGAATACGTTGCCGATTCGCCCGAAATGCGACAGGGCTTTCGGAATATCCTCGGGCGCTATCCCCACCCCGGTATCAAGAACCTGAATCACGAACCCGCCGTCTTCGCTGTTCCAGGCTTTCACCCGCACGCGACCGCGCGGCGGGGTGAACTTTATCGCGTTACTCAAAAGATTGAGCAGGATTTGCTGAAGCTTGCGGGGATCGGCCCGCAGCATCGGCAGCCGGTCGGGAAGATCGGTCTCTACCTTGAGCGACCGTTTCGCCGCCGTTTGTCCGATCAGGCGGACCGCCGATGCCACGATCGTCGAGATCTCGACAATCTCGTCGGCAATGTCCGCGGCCCCCGCCTCGACCATCGACAGGTCGAGGATGTCATTCACCAGGTTGAGAAGGTGAAGACCGCTTTCGTGGATCTTTTCCGCATAGTCGCCGTAGGAGGCCGTTCCGACCGGCCCCAATCGCTCGTCCTTGATGACTTCGGAGAACCCGATAATGGCGTTCAAGGGTGTCCGCAGCTCATGGCTCATATTGGCGAGGAATTCGGATTTGGCGCGGCTGGCCCGTTCCGCGTCGCCTTTCGCTTCGGCGAGGCTTTCCGTGGTGTTCTCGAGTATCTCGACATTGGCGGCCAGCTTTCGGGTCAACCGGGCCTCCTGCCGCCAACGCCGCCAGGAATACCATCCCGCCGCGGCCATCAGCGCCGGGACGGCCGCGATCCATTCGTCGACCTCGAGATGTTCGACGTCGCGCGTGAGACGGAAGAAATGTTCGACGAAATCGAATGTGACGAAAGAGAAGACGATCAGGACAAAGAAAAGCGAAGCCAGGACCAGATCACGATTGGCCAGCTTTCGAAACCGTCCGGCGTTCCGGAAATGGGTGTTTCCGCTCTTCTGCATCGATTCTATCGGTTGCTTTCCGGGGTTTGTCTAAAATTTTACGGGTATTTCGTTTAGTAATGCTTAAAGAATGAGCATCTCCCGATCGCCGAAACTTGCCTGAAAACGGCGTTTCGCCGATGCTAATGGCACAATGGCGGCACCCCCGGATGAAACGCTCCGGCGCGCCGCCTCAAGGGAAGGAGACCCGAGCAGTGACCGACACATCCACACTCGTCATTCGCGGTGGCACGATTTACGACGGTTCCGGCGGAGACCCCTATGATGCGGATCTCCGGGTCGAAGACGGCCGCATCGCCGAAATTGGGCCAAATCTGCCGAAAGGCGAGGAGGAAATCGATGCCCGGGGCCATATGGTGACGCCCGGCTTCGTCGACCTGCACACTCATTACGATGCGCAGGTGACCTGGTCGAACCACATCACGCCATCGTCCTGGAATGGGGTCACCACGGCGATGATCGGCAATTGCGGCGTCGGCTTCGCCCCCTGCCTGCCGGAACAGCGCGACATGCTGGTCAAGCTGATGGAAGGCGTCGAGGATATCCCCGAAGTCGTCCTCACCGACGGCCTGCCCTGGAATTGGGAAACCTTCGAAGACTATCTCGATACGCTGGACGCCCGGCACTACGACTTGGATGTGGTAACCCAGGTGCCCCATGCGGCCTTGCGCGTCTATGTCATGGGCGAGCGCGGCGTGAACCGGGAACCGGCGAATGCCGACGACCGGGCCAAGATGGCGCAGTTGGCGGCCGCGGGAATCAAGGCGGGCGCGCTGGGATTCTCGACCTCGCGGACATTGAATCACCAAACACTCGCCGGAGAGGCGATTCCGACCCTGGAGGCCGAGGAAGCCGAACTGTCCGACATCGCGGGCGCGATCAACGGCGTCGGTTCCGGGTGGATGCAGGTCATTTCCGATTTCAACGAGTCGGACGAAGAATTCGCGATGCTGCGCCGGATCGCCAAACGCGCGGGACGGCCGTTGTCGATCACCGTGCTGCAGCGGGACCGCAACCCCGAATGGTGGCGCGACATCATGGGCCAGATCAGCGCGGCCAACGAGGACGGCGCCAAGATCGTCGGCCAGGTATTGCCGCGGGCGACCGGTACTGTGATGAGCTTCGAGATTTCGCAGAACCCGTTCGCCGGCCGGCCGAGTTGGGACAAGATCGCCGGCCTACCCTTGGCGCAAAAGCTCGCCATTTTACGGCAGCCGGATTTCCGGGCGCAGATCATGTCGGAAACCTGTCCGGACGAGAAGCTGGCCAACCGCGTTTCCAACTTTGACCGTATCTTCCCGCTGGGCGATCCGCCCAACTACGAACCGGAACCGGAACAGAGTATTGCGGCGCTCGCCGCCCGCACGGGACGGGATCCGGCGGATGTCGCCTATGACATGTTGCTGGAGAACGACGGCAAGACCTTCCTCTACAGGCCAATCAGCAACTATACCTATTTCAACCTCGATACCGTCCGAGACATGATGCAGCATCCGAACACGCTGGTCGGACTCGGCGACGGCGGGGCGCATGTCGGGATCATCTGCGACGCCAGCGCAATCAGTTACCTGCTGACCCACTGGACCCGTGATCGAAACCGCGGCGATACCGTGCCGCTGCCCTGGGCAATCAAGCGCCTGACCCACGACAACGCGGCAACGATCGGATTGAACGATCGGGGGTTACTGGAACCCGGCCGCAAGGCCGACATCAATGTCATCGATTATGACAAGCTGAATCTACGCGCGCCCGAGGTAGTCTACGACCTGCCGGCCGGCGGCCGCCGGCTGATCCAGAAGACCGACGGCTACGCCGCGACGATCGTCGCCGGCAAAACGGTTTATCGGGACGGCGAGGCGACCGGCGAGTTGCCCGGACGGTTGGTGCGCGGGATGAAGGGCGCGGCGTAACCGCCGGACCGCAGCGGCTTAGGCGGCGCGGCGCCGGCGGCGGCGATTGGGCCGGCCACTCCGTTTCGCCCCGGGCTGAGCCGAACCCGGCTGAGCCGCACCGGATTGATTCGCTCCGGATGAGGGCGATTGCGCGGAGCTGCGTTTCTGGCCCTGCGGTTTCGAAGACTTCGGCTTCGATTTCTTGTGTTTCGCCCGCCACGGCTTGCCGGCCCCCGGCTTCCGAGTTCCTTGCTTGCGAGCCCCTGGCTTCCCGGCTCCCGGCCGGTCCTGATTTGCCGGCTGCGGCGCATCGCCGACCACCGTCAACGGCCGCTTGATCAACCGTTCGATGTCGCAAAGGTAGTCCCGCTCGCTGGGGTCGCAGAAGGATATCGCGACGCCGCTGGCCCCGGCGCGCGCCGTCCGGCCGATGCGATGGACGTAACTCTCCGCATCGCGCGGCAGGTCGTAGTTGATCACGTGCGATACGTCGTCGACATCAATGCCGCGCGACACGATGTCGGTCGCGACCAAAACACGCGACCGGCCCTTCCGGAAACTGTCGAGCGCCTTCTCGCGCGCGCCCTGCGTCTTGTCGCCGTGGATCGCCACGCTCTGCACGCCGGTCGCCGCGATCTGCTTGGACAGGCGGTCGGCGCCCCGCTTCGTGCGGGTGAAGACGATGACGCTGGCCAGCGCCGAATCCTCGAGCAAGGCGGTCAGCAGCTTGCGCTTGCCGCGCCCGTCCGCGTGATAGACGCATTGGTCGATGCGGTCCACCGCGACGGTTTTGGCCGCGATTTCAACCCGCACCGGGTCGGTCAGAATGTCGCTCGCCAGGCGCGCGACATCGCGCGGCATCGTGGCGGAGAAAAGCATCGACTGGCGCGTATCGGGCAGTTGATCGATGATCTTCCGGACGTCCCGGATGAAACCCATGTCGAGCATACGGTCGGCTTCGTCGAGCACCAGATGCCGGGCCCGGCGCAAGTCGACACGGCGCTGTTCCACCAGATCGAGGAGCCGGCCCGGCGTCGCGATCAGAATATCGACGCCGCGCTGCATCGCCTTGGCCTGCATCCGCTGGCTGACGCCACCCATCACGACGGCATGGCGCAACCCGCCGCCGCGGCCGTAGGTCTTGACGCTATCGGCGATCTGGGTGGCCAGTTCCCGGGTCGGCGCGAGGATAAGGGCGCGGGCGACGCGCGGCATCAGATGCCGGCGGTCCTCGCCGAGCTGCTGCAGCAACGGCAGGACGAAGGCCGCGGTCTTGCCGGTGCCCGTCTGAGCAATACCGAGCAGATCCTTGCCATCGAGAAGGGTCGGAATGGCCTGCGCCTGGATCGGCGTCGGCGTATGGTAATTCGCGTCCGAAAGGGCACGCAACACGCTTTCGGAAAGCCCGAGAGCGGAAAATGTAGAAGTCGCCAAAAGAATAGTCTCCTTGTGCGCCGCGTCCGGGCCGGTCGGTATCGGCCTCATCGACGGTCGGCGTGTCGCCTGTCCCCACGCGCACTGGAGTTAGCGGAATGTCGAAAAGCGGTCTCGAAATGATAACCGCCCGATAAAACCGGACGAATCGCGCAATCGCGAGAGTACCGCGCCCGGTAGATGGGGCTTTCCAGGCGATAAGTCAAGCACTACCAAAGGGGATGCGGCGGCCCGTCCGGACAGGGCGGATTGGAAAACCGCATCAGCCGCCGAACAGCGACCGGAAGAAGCCGCCGGACTTCCCCTGTTCATGGATATAGGCGGCGACGGTCGTGTTGTCCTGATGCGGCAAATTCTTGGCCTCGACCGCGTTCAGCAGCGCATCGACGACCGCCTTGGCGCCCGCCGCCCGGTGACGCCGGCGTTCGCCTTAAGTCGACTGTACCATATCGTTTTTTGTTCATGCCGGGGTTTCAAGCATTCGAAGGTCACGTCTATAATCCAATCCGCGAAACGCGAACAGGGCTCGAATCAGTGGGGAAAGTTACGGCATCCGTGCGCGGCAGGGTGGCCTTATTATTTGTGGTCTTCGGGTTTTGGTTATATCCCCTCGGCGGCGCGGCGGCGCAAACGAATATTGCGGGAGTCTTGCGAACCTTGGTCTTCGACGACCAAGAGCAGGTCGATCAAGGCCCGGCTTTCCACAGTGATGGCGACGTCTCCGTGGCGACGGCTGACCGCCTTCTGCGGCGGCAGGACAGGATTCCCGCGCTCGGCGGCGACGAGGGCGTTAGGGCATCGGTCGCGACGCGAGACGACAAGGCCGAAGCCGACTCTAAAGACGACGAGGCCGCAAGCGCTAAGTCGGCGACGGCCGAGAAGCAGAAGGAGAAGGCCGAGAGCGAAACTGACCGGGTCAAACCGGACACGGCGAAGGCGGTGGACGACCGCAGCAAACGCGTGGACGAAAAAACCATGGCGCTCAAAATCGAGCGGGAACAACGCAAGCGTTATATGATCTACGGCGGCATCGCGGTATCGGCGCTTCTGATCCTGTCCTTCTTGCTCTGGTCTACACGGAAACGCGACCTGCGAAACGCCGAAGCGCAGGTCGACGCCGCCAACGCCGACGTCAACGATTGCCTACTGGAAGGAACCGATGCGGCGGGCGGGCTGTTGACGCTGCGAGTATCCGGCCGGGACCTGATGAAATCGGCCAACGGCATAATCTTCGGCGGTAATCCGGACATGGCGGATGTGGTGATTGCCGATGATTCGGTCAGCCGCCGCCATGCGCGTTTCGTATTGCGTGACAACCGATTGTATCTGGAAGATTTGGAATCCGCCGGCGGAACGCGCGTCAATGGCGAGGCGCTCGACGCGGAGGGCGGCCCGTCTGTCGTTGCCACCGGCGACGTGATCGAATTGGGCGGCGTCAAACTGACTCTGAAGATCCTGGAGAGATAGCCGTCGCGAACCGCAGATTCATATCCCGATACGCACCGCCGTCGCGTTGTCGGCGGTCTTACCCCGTTGAGCACCAATAAGATCGCAAAGGCCGTCGTCGTCGTACCGGGCGCTTTCGTGTCGCCGGACATACGCGACCCGCTCAAGGCCCTTGTTGGGTCACGAATGCGTCAACGCCCCTTCGACCGCACGGGCACGCGGTCCGTGTACATCCCGTCCGGCGTTTTCCGTTCGACGGTCACCGTGCCGCGCAACCCGTGCCGCAAACGGCCCGCGCCGGGAACCTTGCTGCCGGCGGAGAGGAAGGCGCGGCTGCCGCGCTTGGGCGCGGTGCGGCGGTGCTCGAACACCAGCTCGCCGTCCCCACCGCGGAGGGTGAACACGAAGGAGTCCCCAACCTCCACGCCGAACACATCGGCCCACAGGTAAACCGTTTCATCCGTCAGGCCGGTCAACCACGGAAGGAACGTGCCGTTCCGGATCGCTGTCGGGTCTGGCCGATAATTGGAAATGCCGGCGTTGTAGATTTCGACCGGACGGTAGCGAAGCTGCCGGGCGATTTCGGCCGTCCAGATCGGCGCGGGCGTGCCGCCGCATCCGGCGGACCGGCCAGCGCCAAGGAACGGGTCGATCACCGTTCTGTCGTGCTTCGTCTGGAAATGGAGGTGCGGAAAGGTCGTCTTGCCGCTTAGTCCGACCTTGCCCAGCGTTTGACCGCCGGTCACGCGTTGGCCGCGTTTCACGGCGACCGAGCCGCGCCGCAGGTGACAATATTGCGTGGTCCAGCCGTTGCCGTGATCCAGCAAGACGCCGTTGCCGCATTCGCGCTTGGCAATCGATTTCGGATCGATGGCGCGGAGGTTAATGTCCTTCATGCCATCGCGGACCGCTTGCACGACGCCCGGGGCCGCCGCCAGAACCGCAACGCCCCGCCGCATCGCCGCGTAGTCCCGGACGGCGAAATCGACGCCCTTGTGATCGTCATAGGTCCGCGCGCCACAGGCGAAGTCGCGGATATCCGGCCCGGCGGCCACGTCGACATGATAGGCGATCCAACAGTCTTCACCCGGCGTGCAGGCGATCGGCAGTGTCAGCTCGATGCCGGAGGCCGGTGCAGCCCCGGCCATCCCGCCCAAGACCGCCGCCAGCCATAAAAAGCGCCGCGTCACGAGTCGCTGATCCCGCATGATTTCATTGTTCTAACGCAGTTCCGCGACGGCCTTGCTCTTAATCAGGTCGAAATCGATCTCGGCCCCCAGACCCGGCCCGCCCGGCGCATGCACGAGACCCCGTGCATCCACGTCGACATCAGCGACGAGACCATATTTCTGCGACTCGTCGGGCAACAGGACCTCGAAGAATTCGCAATTCTCGACGGCCAGCGCCACATGCAGGTTCGCGACATTGTTCAGCGAGTTGCCGCCGTGATGGATTTCGAAATTCATGTGGAAGGCTTCGGCGAGATGAGCCGCCTTGACGCAAGCGGTGATGCCGCCCTTCACCGCCACGTCGCCCCGCAGGTAATCGGTCGCCTGCTGCATGATCCAAGGCGCGTAGCCGGTCAGCCCGCTCGGCGCGTATTCGGTCGCCAGGATCGGAATGCCGAGCAACGCGCGCAGTTTGACGTAGTTGTAGATATCGTCCTCGGCCAGCGGATCTTCATACCAATAATATCCCATCTCCTCGATCGCCTTGCCGACGCGCAAAGCTTCCGGAAAGTCGTAGGACCAGGTGGAATCGAGCATCACCGTATAGTCGTCGCCAACCGCCTCGCGCACCGCCCGGCAGATCTCGATATCGAGCCGCCATTGCGTCGGAGGATGGATCTTGTAGGCGGCCCAGCCACCCGCCTGATGCGCGAGCGCCTGGTCGACATAGGCGCTTTTCTCCTGCAGGACCGGCGAACTGGCATAGGCCGGTATGCTGCTACGCGCAGCGCCGAGCAGTTGATAAACCGGCAGCCCGGCGATCTTGCCCGCGATATCCCAGAGCGCCACGTCGACGGCCCCGACCGCGCGATAGGTCGTGGCGCGGAGCCGGCTGCACAGGGCACGGTAGAGGCGTTCGCGGTCGAGCGGATCGGCCCCCACCACCAACGGCTTCAACTGATCGACGAGCGACTGCGCATCGAGCGTCGCGGGCCGGCTGGCCGCACCGAGAAAGGAATGACCTTCGACGCCTTCGTCGGTCCGAAGGGTCAACAGACCGAGCTGGCTGGTCCCGGCGAACTCCCCCGTATGCCGCCCATAGGTGGTGGACGGGATGCCCGCCCATTCGAACAGCGTCAGACTGATATCGTCGATCTTCATGGCATTCACCGATCCTTTCTCCTCAGTCTGATCGGCGGCGGCCGGCGGGTCAAAACCCCGACGCCAATTTCCCTAGCGCGACCAGAGCTTGATGTTGTCGTAGATGCGGATGTTCACGTTGCCGCGCATTCCCGGCGTGAGGATCCGCGGCGGATTGTCGATCGAGATCCGCACCGGAACGCGCTCGACCGCGCTGTTGAGCCTCGGCTGGCTGGCCTTGCCGTTTTCGGCGCCGCCCGTCGTGACCGTGCCGACCTGACGGACGCGGCCGTAGAAATCCTTGAACGGGTACGCCTCGAGATCGATCAGAACCTCCTGCCCGGCGCGGACATGGCGTATCTGGCTCTCGTCCACATAGGCTTCGATCCAATAGAGTTTGGGATCGTGCAGCATGAGAATGTTGATGCCGTCCTCGACATACTCGCCCTTGTATCGATGGATCTTGCCGACCATCCCGTCGATCGGGCTGGTGATATGGCGGTGTTTCAGGCGCAGTTCCTGTTTCTTGATCTCATCCCGGATCTTGTTCTCATGGATGAAGGAGACCTGAATCTTATTGTCGATGACCTGCAGCTGGCGCTTGGTGGCCTTGAACTGCTCGAGTTCCCGCTTGGCGACCGAGATGCTCGCCCGCAGCAGATCGGCGCGGCCTTCGAGCACCAGCGTCCTGTCCTGTTCGGCAATCAGGACGGATTCGGGCCTGAGTTTCCGGCCGACGAGCACGTTCGTCCGCGACAGGTCCTTGCGCGCCAGGACCAAGCGGTCGTCGACGGACGCCAGTTCCACTTCCAACGTGCGGATCTTTTCGCGTTGCGTCGCGAGTTTGGTCCGCAACTCGTCCTCGAAGGCGTCGCGCTCGATTTGCAGCCGCGCGCGATTGCCCTGTTCCAGCGCGAGATCGGTTTCCAGCGCCTTGATGTTCAGCCGGACGTCGTCATGCTCCAGCGTGACAATCAGCTGACCCTTGGAAACCGGGCTGCCTTCGGCGACGAAAATCTTCTCGATCTTGCCGTCGATCCGGGACGAAATATTGGTGAATTCGGTCTGGACCCGCACATCGTTTTCGTAAACATGGGTAAACCAATAGAATACTTCGTAAACGAGCAGGACGACCGCACCGACCAGCACCAAGCCGATCAGGGGTTTGATTTTCGCTTTGAGCGCCGCTTCCGAAATCATCTTGTCGGTTGAAACCGCTGTCCGTTTCCGTCCTTACGGGAGTCAGCCTATCGTGCACGGGATTGCCCGTCGACTTCAGCCTGCCGGACACCCCCGCCCGTGAGCACGGACAGCGCCGCCACGCCGGCGAAAAGCGGGGTTCCGGCGCTGCTCACCGACCCGAATTACCTGCGCATCTGGTTCGTCGGCGCCCTGACCGGGTTCATCCGGTGGTTCCAACTGCTCGCCCTCGGCGTCTACACGTTCGAGATAACCGACTCGCCCTTCCTGGTTTCGCTCGTGCCGATGCTCTGGGGATTGCCGCTCACCTTCGGCGGCCCGATCATCGGCGGCATCGCCGACCGCGTGAACCGCAAGGCCTTTCTCATCGGCGGTATCGCCATGATTCTGACCGTCGCGGCGGCCATGGCCTTCCTCGCCCATACCGGCGAGCTGGCCTTCGGACATATCGCGGTTGCGTCGGTTTTCAGCGGGCTGTTCTGGGCAACGGACCTGCCGCTGCGCCGCCGCCTTATCGGCGATGTCGCGGGCCCGAACCTCGCGGCCGCGATGAGCCTCGATTCGGCGACGAACAGCGCCACCCGCATGCTCGGCCCCTTCATCGGCGGGGTGATGTTGCAATGGTTCGGGATCGTCGGCGTCTATGCGCTGAGCACCGTCGTCTACATCACCGCGTTGCTGCTGATTTTCTGGGTGCGCCTTCCGGCGCAGACGATCAGTACGGTCACGCCATCTTTGATCCGCGACCTCGCCGCGGGCATCCGCTTCGCCCTCGAGAATTGGGAGTTACGGCGCGTGCTGGCGGTCACGATCGTCATCAACATTTTCGGCTTTCCGTTCACGTCCATGATCCCGATCCTGGGACGGGAACAGCTCGGCCTTACGCCGTCGCTCGTCGGATTCCTGTCGAGTCTTGAAGGCGCGGGCGCTTTCGCTGCCGGCATGGCGCTCGCCGTGATCGCGAAACCAGCCTATTACGGTAGAATCTTCGTCGGCGGCGCCACCGGGTGCCTCGCCGCGATTCTCTATCTCGGGATTCTCGCCGCGGTCGCCGGCGGGCCGCACCATTCCTTCATCGCGGCATCCGTGACGCTGACCGCGATCGGTGTCGCCATGGCCGGCTTCGCATCGATGCAAAGCACCCTGACATATTTGAACGCCTCGGCGGAATACCGCAGCCGCGTGATGGGAGTCTTGGCACTTTGTATCGGGACCGGCCCGTTGGGTTTCCTCAATATCGGCTGGCTTGCCGAGAGTTTCGGACTGCCGACAGCACTCATGGTCATGGCGGCGGAAGGCCTGTTTGCCATGCTGCTGCTGTGGTACTGGGGCGTGCTCAAGCGCTAGCGCCTGGGCGCAAGTCCAGCGAATGCTCCTCTACTTGAACGCCGGCATAACCTCCTCGGCGAACAGCTTCATCGATTTCAGTACCTGGTCCTGGCTGAGATCACCGAACCAGCAGCTCGCGTTGAAATGATCGATCTGCATCGCGTCGCGGATTTCCTCGAGCCGGGCGATGCAGGTTGTCGGCGTGCCGATGACGAAATACCGTTCGAGCAGTTCCTCGGTGCTCGGCTCCTTGTCGAAGGGCACCGCGATCGCGCGGCCCTTCTCGACCCGCTGCAAGCCCTGGCGCAGGCTGAGCGTCACCCGCATGTTCCAGCGCGCCTGCTCGACGATTTCCGGCAGTTCGGATTCGTCATGCGTGACATAGACCGGACGCTGCGTGCTGACCCGGATCTTCGATTTCACCGCCGTGTCGGTGATCGTCTCATCGAAGGCTTTGCGGAACTCGCGCAGCCGTTCGATCGGCACGCCGAATCCGCCCGACACCAGGTTGAACCCGCGCTTGGCGGTCGCGATGATCGACTCGGCGCTCTGGCCGACGACCCAAATCGGCGGATGCGGGTCCTGCTTCGGGGTCGGGAACACGCTGGTCTCGTCGAACTTGTAATGCTTGCCGTCATAGCCGAACGGCTCGCCCTTGAACGCCGCGAGCAGGATATCGACGCCTTCCTCGAACCGTTCGCGGCTTTCATCCAAAGTATGGCCCAAACGCTCGAACTCGTAGGGCTGATATCCCCGGCCGAGCCCCACATCGAGCCGGCCGCCGCTCAGCAGGTCGGCGGTGGCGATTTCCTCCGCGACGATGAGCGGATGATGCAGCGGCAGCACGACCACGGCCGAGCCGACCCGGATACGTTCGGTCTTGCCCGCAAGATGGGTCGCGTATTGCAGCGGCCGCGACAGATACCCGTAGGTGGAGAAGTGATGCTCGGCGCACCAGATGCTTTCGAAGCCGAGTTCGTCGGCGGTTTGCGCGATTTCGGTGCCGCGCGCGAAGATTTCTTCCGGGCTTCGCGCCGTCGGCGTCTGCAGCAGCAGAAAGGTTCCGAAATCCATGAATGTCTCCCTTGGATATGGTCACGACAGAAGGCAGCAGGGCAAGCGGAGACGGAAGGTTTCCAACCGCATGCCACCGCAATACCCTTGTACCAAAGATTGAAGATTTCTCGCAAAATCCAACCGCCGCGGAACTGCATAACACCGCAAGCTGCATGAAATTGCATGCCGCGCTATTCTACCGGAGCGTCGAATAAGAAACCGGGTAAGGGGAGAGACTCTCACTATGGAAGCGAAAACCTATGACTTCATCGTCGTCGGGGCCGGGTCGGCCGGGTCGGTGCTGGCGAACCGCCTGAGCGCCGGCGGCGATTATCGCGTGCTGTGCCTGGAGGCCGGCACCGAAGGGTCGAATTACATCTGGTCCCGCATTCCCATCGGCGTCGCCAAACTGATCGACAACCCGGCGGTCAACTGGTGTTACAGCTCCGAGCCCGACGACGGCAGCGGCCAGCGCCGGATCGAGGTGCCGCGCGGCAAGATGCTCGGCGGGTCGAGTTCGATCAACGGCATGGTCTTCGTGCGCGGCCAGCGGCAGGATTACGACCATTGGGCTCAGCTCGGCAACCGGGGCTGGAGCTATCAGGACGTACTGCCGCTGTTCAAGAAGATGGAATCCTATGAAGGCGGGTCGGACGAATTCCGCGGCCGCGACGGGTTGCTGAAGGTGACCGACTCCCCGCAGATCACGCCCTTCTTCGAGAAGCTCATCCAGTCGGCGGAGAATATCGGTATCAAGCGGAACCCGGACTACAACGGCGCGGAGCAGGAAGGCATCGCCATGACCCAGGCGACGATCAACAAGGGCCGCCGGCAAAGCACCGCCTACTGCTATCTCGACCCCGCCCGCGGCCGGCCGAACCTGACAATCGAGACCGGCGCGATGGCGTCGTCGCTCATCCTGGACGGCAAACGCTGCGTCGGCGTGCGCTACACCGTCGACGGCGAACCGCGGGAAGCGCGGGCGACGCGCGAAGTCATCGTCAGTTCCGGGTCGATCAACTCGCCCAAGCTGCTGGAACTGTCCGGCATCGGCCAGCCCGACCTTTTGAAGAAACACGGCATCGACGTGCAGCATGAACTGCCGGGCGTCGGCGAAAACCTGCGCGACCACTATTCGCCGCGCATGCGCTTCTCGATCACGGAGAAAGACGCCACCTTCAACGATAAAGGGCGCGGGTGGAAGCTCGTCCGCGAAGTCATGAACTACGCTTTCACGCGGAAAGGGTTCATGGCGATGTCGTCGGTGCCGATCCGCATGTATTTCCGCACCCGCGAGGGGTTGGAGTCGCCGGATGCGACGATTTCCGTCATGCCGTTCCTCGCCGAGCGGGTCAACCGCGAACGGCGGATCGCCCGCGACCGCGGCGTGACCATGAACATCAACGTGCTGCGGTCGGACAGCCGGGGCAGCATCCATATCAAATCGGCCGACCCGGCCGAACCGCCCGCGATCAACTTCAACTTTCTGTCCTCGGAACTCGACCGGACCGGCGTAATCACCGCCATGCGCAAGGGCCGCGAACTGATGGCCGCCCCGCCGGTCTCGGACATCGTCGGCGAGGAACTCGCACCCGGCCCGGCCTGTCAGACCGACGAGGAACTGCTGGAGTGGGTCCGCAACAACGCCGAGACGACCTACCACCCGGTCGGCACTTGCAAGATGGGACAGGACGCGATGGCGGTGGTCGACGACCAACTGCGGGTCCACGGCATCGAGAGCCTGCGCGTCGCCGACGCGTCGATCATGCCGACGCTGACCTCGGGCAACACCAACGCGCCGTCGATCATGATCGGTGAGAAATGTTCGGTGATGGTCTTGGCGGCGGCGGAGGCTGAGGGTGCGAAAACCCAAGCGGCGGCGTGATATCGAGCGTTAGTAGTCCAGCTTGAACTTCACGCCGGTTTCCGACGCACCGCTTTGCCGCACGTTGCTGTCGACCGAGATGTTGGGGGTGATTTCCACTTCCACGCCGACCGAGGAGGATTCCGGCGTGATCCCCTGTTTCACCCCGACATAGACGCCGTCCGTCACGTATTTTCCCACATTCAAGGCCGGCGACGCGTCGGACCCCGTGCCGTCCGATTCCACCCGCAGAACATCCACGCCCAGGGTCTTGCGCGCGAAGTCCATGACACCGCCGCCCCCGCCGCCGGACAGTTCCGCCAGCGCCGCCGCCAGCTGCACCGCCTCGATCGGGCTCAATCCGGCCGCGCTCTTATTGAACAGCATCTTCGCGATGATCTCGTCCTGCGGCAGATCGGGTACCGACGAGAAAGTGATTTTTGGGTTGGCGACCGGCCCGGCAATCCGGACCGTGGTTTCCAGGTCGTCGCCGCTGTGGATCGCCACGACGTCGATCTCCGCGCTGATCTCGTCGCCCGGCGGCAAGGTGACCGTGCCGCTGTCGAGCTTGAAGGTCTTACCGACGACGCTGACCTGACCGCGCACCAATTCCAGCTTGCCGTCCGCCTTTGGTTCGGCGGCTGTGCCCGATATCTTGACCGTGCCGCCCCATTCCGAATCCAGACCCCGGCCACGCACGAAGACACGCCGCGGCAAATTCACCAGGACATCGAGATCGATGTCGGGCGGCGGCGCGGCGCCGCGGCGGTCGGCGCTGACGACACGCGTGCCGGCCGGTCCGTTGATCTCCGTGACGTCCAACTCGACCACGGTCGGCGGCAACTGGTCGATGAGCTGAATCTCGACGCCGGTGGTGGTCACCGTTCCCGCGACCTTGGATTTCTCGGCGGTCCCCGACACCGTAATTTCGGCATTCGTGGCGGCGGTCACGTCGTCGCGCCGCACCACGGTGAAATCGTTGAGCGTGGTGCGGATGTCGAAAGGGAATTTCTGTTTGGGGTCGACCGTCGCGCCGCCGGTGATCTCCATCGACCCCTTGCCGCCGTCGGTGGCGGAGAATTGCTGAATCTTGAGTTTGTCGCCCGCCAACACGACGTCGAGCGTCAACGCGTCCAATACCGTCCCGGACAGCAGGTTTTCGTACCGTCCGTTCGCCAGCGTCACCTTGCCGTCGACCTTCGGTGTACCGACGGTGCCGGCCAACCGGATATCCACCGACGAGTCGCCCGCGAGGCGATGCATGTCAAGCGGCAGATACGGCCAGACCTCGGCAATGTCGCCGCGCCAAACGGCTTCGCCGGAGAGCTTCTCCGACGGCGGCAGGTCCATCGTCATTGCGACCGGGTCGAAGCGGAGCGGCAGATTCGCCCGTACCGAGGCCTGCAGCGATTTCGAGGCGCTGATCGTCCCGTCGACCGCCGCCCGGTTATCCCTCCAATCCGCCGTGACGGCGAGCGAGAGCGCCTGATCCTTCGGTGCGCTGGCGAGGCGGATGCCCTTGCCGTTTATCCGGCCGGTCCCGCGCAATTTCGCGAGCGGGCCGTCGATCTTGACATCGCCGTCCAGACTTCCGGCGATGTCGGTATTCAGAAACGGCCGCAGGACGCCGAGCGGAAAGGCTTGCAGCGATGCATCCGCCTTCAATCGGTCGGGCCCCGCCTTCGCAGCGGCGGTGATCCGGCCGTTACCGAAACCGAGGTCCAGCGTATCGACCGTGACGTCCGCTTCGCCAAGCGCCACCACGAGCGGCTTGTTCAACTTGACCGGCCGGCCCAAGATCGTGCCGGCAAGCCGCGTCAGGCGCGACCGCAGGCGTTCCGCGCCGCGCTCGATCCGGCCGCGCAATTTCAGCGACAGGTCGCCATGCCATTTGCCGTTGACCGACGCATTAACGTCGGCCTTCGCCGGAACACCGGTTGCCTTGACCTCCGCCCGCGCAATCGATCCTTCGGGCGCCTTCACGTCCCTGACCCGCAGCGTGACCGTGCCGAACTGCTTCTCCATGAGGTCGGACGACGTCGCGTCGAGGGAGAGCGACGCGGCGCTCAACGATGCCTGGTCAGGCCGAGTCAACGAAATATCGCGAAGGCGCGTGACGAGATCGGCGGCCTGCTTGCCGCCCTTATCCGCGAGTGCCAGCCGCACGGTGCCGGCGGCGTTTCCTTGAATGCCCGCCAGCGCGAGCCAGGGCCGCAGCGCCTTCATGTCGAGTTTCAGGTCGCCGCGAACCGGCGCACCGTCCAACGGCACTACCGCCTTACCGTTTCCGCCGATGCCGGGTCCGTTCAGGGTGAAGGCCGTTATGTCGAAAGCCTTCTCCTGCATCTTGAACGCGGTCGAAGCACGTGTATCGCCGGCCGGCATCTTGGCCTTCAGGTCGATCGTGCCGGCCGCCGCCTCGGCCGTCTCCGTGACCTGATAGGCAACCGACAGATCGCTGATGACGGATCCCTCGACATCCACGCGGTCCACGGACAGCCGGCCCGTGGTTCCCGGATTGGCTGCGGGACCCGACACCACACCCTTGATGCGGATCGGGCTCGCCCGCACCGGGGCTTCCACCGCCGCGGCGACCGCATCGGGCGTCTTGATCACCAAATCGTAGTCGGCATCCACGGTGGCGAAAGCTTCGGTCACCTTCGCCGCCGCCGTCAGTTGCGCGCCCACCGCGTCGATCACGGCGTCAGCCACGGTGAGACGGTCCCCGGCGTAGTCGATCTTCGCCTTGATCGTCGTATCGCCACCGACGAGGGCGCGCAACGCCGGATCATCGAGCTTCAGGCCGGCGATCTGTCCCGACAGCTCGACCCGCGCCGACTCACCGAACGCCTTGACCGTAACCGGCGCGCGGAGCATGGCACTCCCGGACATCGGCATCCCGGCCAGCGCGCCGACGCCGGCGAGATCACCGATCTGCAAATTCGCCGTCAAATTCGCATCGCCGGTATCGAGCGCCACCTTGCCGGCGACGGACGCGTCCACCGCCTTGGCGCTTACCCGGAATTTCTGAATATCAAAGCTATCCGGCCCAGCGCCCGCACCAGCGAAACGCCATTGAACCGCATCGCCGGCAAAGTCCTGAAGTTCCGGCAAGCCGGGGAAAGCCGCGCCGGTTATCCGGCCATCGGCCGTCACCGGACCCAAATCCACCGATCCGTCGGACCGCTGCGTCAGCTCGGCGTCGACCTTGGTTTCCACCCGCGCGGCCACGGCATCCGCCGTTTTGATTTCTTCGGCAAGCGCCGCGACACCGACGCGGGGGTTCGACAGGGTGCCGCTGACCGTGACATCGACCGCCAGGCTCCCGATATCCAGATCCGGAACGAGTTTGCCGTAGAGCGTGCGGTCCTTGACGACGGCCCGGGCGCGCGCGTCCAGGGTTTGCGGCGCGACCGCGAACCGGCCCGATGCGTCGATACGGGCCGCCGGCGTTTCCGCATGGGCGTTCTCGAGAACCAAAACGTCGTCGTCGCGCCAGACGCCCGCGGCGGCAAAGTCGAGCGTTTCACCCGCCAGTTGGATCGTCTGCGGCGGGTCTTCGCCGAGATACTTGCCGGTTCCGGTCACCGTGAAGGCGATGCCGCCCTTGCGGGCGAGATTGATGGCCGCATCGACCGAGCCGGCGCCCGGCACGATGCCATTTACGGTGCCGTTCCAATCGGCCACCGGTCCGTCGCCGGCGATCCGCAACGACGCGGGCGCCAGGCCGTCGGCGTCGAGCAGCCGGGAGACCAGGCCGCCTGCCGATTCGTCATAGGTCATATCGACCTTGAGCGTTTCCGCCGACGGATCGTAGCGCAGCGCAAGGCGGGCCCCCTTCGATTCCGCATCGCGTTCTTTAAGGTCGAAGGCGAGGTCGATCAGGCTGCCCAGCGGCACCTGCAGCGCCCCCTGCATCTGCAATGCGATCGACTCGCCCAGCACCGCCGGTTCCAGATCGATGGCGGCGATCGCCAACCGGTCGAGGGAAATGCCGATCGGCGGGCTCAACTCCAACGCCGCGTCGTCGGTTTCCTCGACGGGCGCGGCCGCAACCGGCACGCGCCGAACGTAGACCCGCTCCGCGGTGAGCGACAGCACGTCCAACTCACCCCGCAGCAACGCCGTCGGCCGCCAGGAAACCGCCAGCGCACGGATCGCGAGCCAATCGCCGTCTTTGTCGCCGAGCAAAATTTCATCGATGCTGAACGCGCCGAGCAAATTCCCGTCGATCCGGCCGAGATCGAGGCGTTGTTCGTCGGCTGTGCTCGCGGCCTGCTCGATCGTGGCGGCGACCCAGGCGCGGCCCCAGTCCGAACGCGCGGCGATCACGACTGCAATCGCGATCAGACACACCAGCCCGACCACGCCTGCAGCGGCATAGGCACCAAAACGCAGCAACCGGTTTTTCGGCATTGCTAAAACGCTTGCCCGAAGCTGATATAGAACTGAAAGGCGTCGTCCACGTCATCCCGCCCGTTGATCGGGAAGCCGAAATCGACCCGGACCGGCCCGATCTTCGTGTGATAGCGAAGCCCCAGTCCGGCGGCCCAGCGGACCGTCTCGTCGAAGTTCGGGTAGGAGTCGTCGAAGACCGTCCCGCCGTCGACGAACGGCACGATACCGATCGTGTCGGTCAGGCGGATGCGCACCTCGGTGCCGATCTCGAGCAAGGACCGGCCGCCGAGCGGATCGTTCTCCGAATCCAAAGGGCCGACATTCTGAAATTCATAGCCGCGGATGGAGCCGCCGCCCCCCGCATAGAACCGCTTGGTCGCCGGCACCTCCGTGGTGTCGGCTCCGACCAGCGACCCGACGCGGGCGCGGCCCGCCAGAACGTATTTCCCCCTTTTGTCGATCTTGTGATACCCGGAAACCCCGACCGACGCGGTCACGAAGGCCAGCGTATCGGATCCGGTTCCCACATAGGGCGTCGTGTTGAAGTCGAGGCGGAAGCCGCGGGTCGGATTGAGCCGGTTGTCGGACGTATCCCAGTAGATTGTGGCCGGCAGCCCCAACAACGCGAATTGGCGCTCTTCGTCGTTATCCTCAACGACATCGTAGCTGGGCGCCAACCCAAAAATCGTTCGTAGTTGCGGCGTCCACTGACGCTCCAGACCGATGAAGCCGCTGACTGACAGTTGATCGAAGGCGTCCGTATCCTTATGCGTGAAGGCGGCGCTCGACAGAAAGGCCTGATCCCGGTCGAGATACGCGGGTTTTCGCAGGCGGACTTCGGCGGATTGTTCGATCTGCGCCGCCTTGATCGATGTGCGGAGCGTTTCGTTCGCCCCGAAGAAATTACGATGCTCCCAGAACACCTCGCCGCCGACGCCGATATCGGTCGAGTAGCTGAACCCGGCCCCGATCGTCCGGTGCGGTTTTTCCGCGACGCGGATGACGACTCCGCGCTCCTCGCCGCGTGTCGGCGCATCCGACAGGTCGACCGACACCGTGGAAAACAGCGCCGTCCCCAACAAGGCGCGGCGCGTCTCCATGACCTTGCGGCTGTCATAGGGCGCACCCTTCTCCCAACTGACCAATTGCCGGATGTAATCGGGATCGACGGTTTCGGCACCTTCCACAGTGACCGCGCCGAACCGGGCCGACGGCCCCGGATCCACCCGCAAACGGGCGACCATTGTCTTGCCCTGGCGGTCGACGACGAATTTGCTGTCCTCGATCTTCGCGTCCGGCCAGGACCGTTCAGCCAGTTTCATAATGAGCAACCGCTGCGCCTCGGCAATCTTGGCCGATTCCGCGGGCATGCCGAGCTTGATGCCGAGGTCCTTGAGGCTCGGCTGCGCCCCCGCCCCCGGGGTCGCAGCCCCGGTATAGGAAATCTCGAACTCGGTCAGCGTGTACCGCGGCCCCGGCGCGACCGTAACCTGTACCGCGACCGGCGTCTTCGCGGCGTCGAGCGAATAGGCAACCGTACCGTCGTAATACCCTTCCGAGCGCAGCGTCTTCCGCAACCGCTCGACATCGTCCCGTGCCCGCCGTTCGATGCCCGCGAGGGTCGGCGGCGGTTGTTTGACCAGCGTCTTGAGCTGCGAGGAGGCTTCGAGCAAACCCCGCAAATCCTTGTCGTCGACGCCCTCGATCGACGCTTCATAGGTCGCAACCAGCGCCGGTTCCGGTTTCTGCTCTTTCGATACCGCCGGGGCCTTTTGGCTGTACCGCTCGACGGTGCCGTGATAGCGGGCCGCCGCCGCATCGACCGCAAGCGTCACTCCGCCGAGCACGACGAAAGCAGCCGCCGCGATCGACGCAGCGGAGGCGCCGCGGCACCAAGGCCGCCCCGCTCGACTGGCACGAAATGCGTGCACGAAACAATCCCACCATAATGACACCCGAAGGCATTCGCGGCCCGAGGCTAACAGTTTAAGCGCCCCATTTGCCACCGGTTCATTAGGAAAAGATAGTGTTCAAGCAAGGGGGAAATAACCGGACGATCCAAATTCGCGGTAATTTTTTCGAATCGGCCGCGACCGCCGGAGGCCGGCGGCAGTCGCATGTCCGGGCACCGCCTTTTCGGCCGGCAAGGCGACCGGGCGGGCCGGCGGAGATTGCGACGGTACGGACGGAGGAACGAAGGCCGGATCTTATACGACGATGGTCAGGGTTTCCGGTAGCATGCCGATCTCATCCAGCTCGCGCAGCTTGTCCAGCAAAACCCCGGTAAGGCGGGTGCCGCGATGGATTAGAACGGCCCCGTTCGGACCCTCGACATTCGCGCCGAGCACGATGTCTTCCGCCAAAATGCTGTTGTTCTTAATTTCCGACACTTTCACGAGCTGCAAATCGCTGTTGGCGAACTCAATTTCGGGCGATTGTTCAGGCTGCGCGATTTGATCCTCCTGCGGCCAATGCTCGGCGGTGCCGGTCGGGCCGTCGCATTCCGGAATCTCCACGGCGGAATACACATCAACGCTTTGCAGCTCAATCGGCCGCATCAAGACGCGACCCAGTTTTTCATTGAATGTATCGCGCGAGACCGGTTTCAGAACGAATGCGTTGACGTCCAGCTCGAGCGCGGCGGAAATTAGATGGTCGTCCGAAAATCCGGTCAGCATCAAGACCGGCGTATCACGCGCGCATTTCGCCTCGCCGGTGCGAACCGCCATCAGCAGGTGCAACCCGTTCTTGGGGGTCATGTTGAAATCGGTGATGATGCAATCGAACGTGCCTTGACCGAAGATGCGATCATCGCTGAGTTCCAGCCTTTTTGCGACCGATTCCGATGAAAACGATTTTCGGTCGTAGGACGCCGCACCCTGGATCACGCTGATCGCTTCCATAGCGTCGCTGGCCTCGGTGATTTTCGTTGCGTCCAGCCATTTCAAGGCGTCGACAACGATATGCCGACTGAATTTGTGATCATCGACAACAAGAAAACGAAGCCCTGCCACGGAATCGTGAGCTTTCGTAAATTTCTTCGCTGTTGTGCCCGACATCGTTAGTCCTCTTTCACAATCACATGAAAATAGTTCGTGATCATTCCGTTACCGCGAAACGGGCTTCCGTTCCGGCCCCTCCAGATTTTCGATATAGTGGTGCAGTTGAGAAAACGCGGATTCGATCTTCGGCAGAAGCTCGTCGATCTGTTGCCAGTCGGCCTCCGTCGCGGCGAACTGAAGATCCTTCAATAGCCCGGCTAAGGGTTCCGCCCCTGCCGACGCCGATGCCCCTTTCGCCGCGTGGGCCGCATCGCGCAGCCCGCCTTGGTCGCGGCCGGCGATCAGGGTCGCCAACTCAACAGGTGTGTCGACCATAGTGTCCCAAAAAAATTGGAGCATTTCGTTGAGATACTTTTCATCGGCGCTTCCGAGAATTTGAGCGAGAATTTCGCGGTCAATTGGCGCGCAGGCCGCCGCATTATCCTGCCCCGAGTCTGCGATCGGCGCGATGTCCGTTCCTGTGCACGCCGGACCGGTTGGCGTGCCTTCCCCGATAACGATGGTCTCTTCCACCGTTCGGCGCGGTTCAATTGATTTTTGAATCGTCTCCTCCAATTTCTCAAATTTCACGGGTTTCGACAGGTAGTCATCCATACCGGCCGCGAGACACTGGTCCGCTTCCTCTTGCAGGATGTTCGCGGTGATCGCGATGATTGGCAGCCGCTTGGCCCCTTCGCGCTCCTCTTCGCGGATCGCGCGCGCGAGCTCATAGCCGTCCATGTGCGGCATGTGGCAGTCGGTGATCAACAGATCGTAATTTTCTCTCTTGATCGCCTTTAGGGCCTCGACCCCGTCCGCGACTATATGCGCGGTATATCCGAGCTGATCGAGTTGGCGTTGTATGACCTTTTGGTTTACCGCGTTGTCCTCCGCGATGAGAATCAACTCGGGGTGCCGAGTGGCGGCGTTCGAACCGGCTGCTTGGTCCGCCCGGGCAGAGTCGCCGGTCGTTTCGACGGGGGCGGCGGCATCTCGCAATCCTGCCGCCGTGGCCACCGTTCGCAGAAGGACGTTTCGGCGCAGCGGATGCGGCTTCATTTGCACCGTGTTGGGCAACGCCACCGGTTTCCGATTTCGACGATCCTGGCTTAGGATCACGAACCCGGCATCCGCTGCGAGACGGTCGGCGCGCAGTCCCGCAATGATCTTGTTTTCAGCATCTGACTCAGCCGCGCTGGAATGCCCGAAGACGACGGCGCCGTAGGACTGCCCCTCCTCGGCCGCCATCGCGAGTCTTCTCCTGGCGCCGCCAACGCTATTGACATAGTCGACCTTGGCGCCGCTATGGGCCAAGTAGACATTGATCTTCGACCAAGTGTTGAAATCGCGCATGGCGACGAGGATCCGGACGCCCGAGAGTCCGGAGAAATCCTCGGGCTCGGAACGGCCGGTGACAAACTCGAAGGGCAGTTCGAAAACGAACGTCGATCCCTCGCCGACCTCGCTGGTAACCTGTATGCTGCCGCCCATCAATTCGACCAAGTTCTTGGCGATCGGCAGTCCCAGCCCGGTTCCGCCGAAGCGGCGCGTGGTGGAATCCTCGGCCTGCGTGAACCGATCAAAAAGGCGGTCGATCTGGTCTTGCGGGATACCGATCCCCGTGTCGGTGACCGTAAATCGGACAATACAGTCGCGGCGGCTTCCCAAATTCTGGAGCTCCGCGCGCGCCCCGACTTCCGCCGTTTTATCCGTTCCCGGCGCGGTGAACTTGATGGCATTGCCGGCTAGATTCAGCAGCACTTGCCGCAACCGAACCGGGTCGCCCAACACGTGGTCGGGAATCTTCGGATCGACGAAGACGTTCACCGCAATATCCTTGTCGGCGGCGATGGGAAGCAGTGTTTCCGCGACACTCTCAACCACATCGCAAACGGACATATCCGCTTTTTCGATTGTCAGGGCACCCGCTTCGATTTTAGAAAAATCGAGGATGCCGTCGATGACGGTGAGGAGCGCGAAGGCCGACTCGTGCACCGTGCGGACCATATGCTCCTGATCCGAATCCAACTCGGTCCTGCCCAGGAGGTCGATCATTCCGATGACGCCGTTCATGGGCGTGCGGATTTCATGACTCATCGTCGCGAGGAATGTCGACTTGGCCTGATTGGCGGCCTCCGCGGCCTCGCGCGCCTGGCGGAGAGCCTCTTCGGCACGAACGCGCTCGGTAACGTCGTTATAGACGACGATCATACCGCCATCGTCGGTCGGGGTTTGCTGGATCTCGCTCTTGCCGCTCGGTAAATCGGTGACGACCCGTTTCGGGATCCGATTGCGGAGATGATCGACCCGTTCCCGGACCAGGTCGTCGATCTCGCCCGGCCCGAAATCGCCCCGCCGGGCACGATATTCCAAGACCGGAATAATCGACGCGCCCTTCTTCACGATCTCGGGCGGCAGTTCGTAATGCTCGGCGAAATTTCTCGTAATGATTTGGAAATCCAAATTCTCGTTCAGCGTAAAGAGGCCGCCCGGCATATTGTCGAACGCGATGCTAAGCTGCTTTTCCTTTTCGGCGAGCCGTCGTTCCACCCGTAACTTTTCCGTCACGTCGATGACCACGGTTCGCGAACTCAGAAATTTTCCGTCTTGATCGGTCTGCGCGGTCGCGGTGATCGCCACATCAACGAGCAATCTGTCCTTCCGCACCATCTGATACGGAACGTCGCGGATGAAGCCCATTTCGATAAATCTCGGGACAATTACTCTTTCGCAAAACTTGCGGGACTCTTCCGTTAGGAAATCCCCGATCTTGCGGCCGATGACCTCTTCGTGCGAATAGCCCAGTTTCTCGAGCCATTCCTTATTGACGTCCAAAAGCCGGCCGTCCGCGTCGATACGATGCATCATCGTCGGCGCGTCGTCGAAGAACTCCTGATGTTGCTTCCCACGCACCACCAGCGCCTTTTCCGCCGCGATACGTTCGCTGACGTCCTGGAAGACCGCGACCACGCCGCCATCGCCGGCCAATGTCCGCGAGACCTCGACCGTCCGATCCTCCACCTTCTCCACCCTTTGCGGGAAAAAGCGATCGCGTTCCGCAGCGAGGCGCTTATCGACCAAGACTTCAATATCGCCCGGTCCGTAGTCGCCACGCTGTGCCCGAAATCGAATAACCGGGACAATAGGCTCGCCGACGGCCGCAAGCGCGTCCGGCAGGGCAAAAATCTCAGAAAACCGCGGTGTAATGACGCTAAAGTTGAGACAATCGTCTAGCAAATACAAACCGCCCGCCATGCCATCGAGCGCAGTCCGGAACCGATGGACCATCTCTGCGCCTCCATCATGAGCACACATCGTCGCACTCATGCCGGCCGCCCGGTCCGCGCCCTGCGCGGTGCCTCTTGTCGATCACGGTTCAAATGCACCCGAAGCAATGCCGAAAATATCCCGATAAACGTGTAGAATCGAACAGTAATTAAATTTAAGAGGTTATTGATGGAATGCGGGTCAGGGGTAGGTCCGGTTGGTCCCCGGCGCGATGCGCCGCCGCATCGCGTCACGCTCCGGCCGCTGTTCCCGAGAGCGGAAACACCGTTTTCACCCGATATGGAGACCGGCGGCATCATCGGCGACTGACGAGATATTTCCTTTTCGCAACAAAACGTTATGCCTTCACACAGGGTAAAAGCAACCGCCGCGAGGTCGAATCTAAATTGCAGCATAGATCTAATATCGTCGTTTCATTGTACGGATGAACACTTGCTTGACTTATACGAGACATTAGATCATCTATCGCACTTAGAAATGGTAAATAATTTTAATTAATACATCTTAAAAATATGAGATCGAATGGCACCGCAGGAGGCTTCGCGCAATGTTGGATCTGCCGGATTCCGTGCCGGTCCGTCACGTGACATGGGCCAGAACCAACTCCAAGCCGAAAACCCGATAACCGATGCGCCTTGATCTTTTTTTTCGGCGCCATCAGGCGTTTCAACCAGTTCTGAACTGCCACCCAACGCTATAGGGGAACTTTATCGGACTTATTCAACCTTCCGGCGGCATCACGCAATGATTGCGGAAATCGCCGAAGCATTGTGCCAAGTTGAACATAACAAGTTATAAAAAAAAGAACTTCTCGAAATTTTATCTGCCATCGCGCGTTTTGTTTTCCGCATGACAGTTCGCGTCTGCGCAGCCATGGCAACAAGCATTCGACGGAGTGCGATCCCTTTTAAAGTGCAGCCATATTACATACATACCGTTAATTACAAAATGTTTCGTAAATACAACTAGATGGATCTCAGACGCAAAGAATGTATACACTCCGAAATTGTGCTCCGAATAATTCCGGCGCAGCCCGGCACCCGCTACGCTTCGGACGGCGCGGTCATCGCGCCGCCATAAGGTCCGACAGCGATTCGCGGGCGATGCCATTCTCATCGAAGTTCGACGGCGACAGCCAGCCCTCGAAGATCTCGCGCAACACGGGCCATTCCTCGCCGAGGATCGAGTACCACGCCGAGTCCCGGTTCCGGCCCTTGACGATCGCATGATTGTAGAAGATTCCTTCGAACCGGAACCCCAACCGCTTGGCCGCGTTGCGGGAGTTCCGGTTCAACGCGTTGCATTTCCATTCCATGCGCCGGTAGCCGAGATCGTCCATTGCATGGCGCAGCAGCAGATACATCGCCTCGGTCGCAGCCCGCGTCCGCCGGAGGCGGGCACCGAACCAGATCGACCCGATCTCGATCACGCCGTGCTGCGCCTGAATGCTGAGATAGCTGGCCTCGCCGCAAACGGCCTCACCGTCGAGCGGATGGATCGCGTAGGCGACGCGGCCCAGCTCCGCGGATTGCTGCCGCAGGGCGGCCCTGTAGGCGTCCTCATCCGTCCAGGGGCCGACCTTCATGTAGTCCCAGATATGCCGCGCGTCTTCCGTGTCGTGCGACGCGGCGTACAGGTCGGCCGCGTGCCGGGCCGCGTCGAGCGGAACGAGTTCGACATAGCGTCCGGCAAGGGTTTGGCGCGCCGGAACCAAAGCGGACGGCAGCGGCGAGACGATGTCGCCCGATACGGCCCGCGGATAGATTTCTTCGGTCATTGTTTCATTTCTTTGTTGGCGCGCCCGGACGCGGTGTGATCACCCGGGCACGCGTTAAAGTCGCTGGAACATCTATCTCGCATTCGATTGGTTCCTATCAAAGTGCCAATATCGGTATTTATATCGGTCCAATCATTCAGAGCCGAATCGTAAATGCCGAGGCGAATTGGACCCGTGGGACACGGTCAAGTTGGCCCTTTCGATCAAGGTACGATCGATCGACAGTCCCGAAAGACCGGCGTCAGAGCCCGGATTCATCCGGACCCTGACCCAAACCCAAAGGAGCCCCGCCATGCTCACCGCCGAAATGAAACAATTGATATCCGATCACACCGCGGGATCGGTCGCGACGATCAACGATGACGGGACACCGTCGGTCTCGCCGAAGGCGACCTTCATCATCCTGGACGACACCACCATCGCCTTCGGCAACATCCGGTCGCCCGGCACCGTCGCAAACCTGAAGGCCCGGCCGGCGGTCGAGGTCAGTTTTCTGGATGTCATCCTGCGGCGCGCCGTCCGCGTGACCGGCACCGGCGCGCTCGTCCGCCGCGACGATGCCGACGCCGCGATGGCCGACCGGTTCACGGAAAAATACGCCGATCTCGTCGACCGCATGCATGGGTTCGTCGTCATTTCGATCAGTGCGGCGGAGTACATCCTGTCGCCGGCCTACGACCGCGGCGAAACCGAAGAGACTTTGCGCGAGACGTTCCGCGGCCGCTACGCCAGCCTTTAGAAGCCAGTATGCGCCGGCTAATCCGCGGTGGATTTCCCGGCGGCCGCCAGCACGGCGTCCACGATCTCCGGTGCGGCGCCGACATAGGTTTCGGGATCGGCCAGTCGCCCGATCTCGGCTTCGTCCAGGACCGCCCGCACATCGGCCATGCCGGTCAGGGTTTCGCCGAGCGGCCGTCCCGAGGACCGGCATTGCGCCACCGCGGCGTCGATCAAACGCCGCGCCTCGAACTTGCTGATCCTGGCCGCGAGCGCCAGCGTGAAGCGTTCCGCCAGGGCCATCCCCGTCATGTCAACATTCGCCCGCATCCGCTCGGACTCCACTTCCAACCGGTCGACCAGATCGATCGACCAGGCGAGCGCGCCCGACGTAAGCAGAAAGGTCTCCGGCAGGAGCATCCATTCGCTGATATAGGTGCCGCCGCAGCGGTCGTGGTCCTGTCCCATGACCTCGACCATGCCCATCGCGCGGTGCCGCCCGAGCCGGGCCACCGCTTCGGCGAACTCCGCCGCCCGCGGGTTGCGCTTGTGCGCCATGCTGGTGCTGCGGCCGCGCCCCTGTTTTCCGGCCTCAGACAATTCGCCGATTTCGGTGCTGCTCAACATATTGATGTTCTGCGCGATGCGGGCGAGAGAGGCGCAAAGATTGCCGAGATGCAGCGACAGTTCGGTGACCCCGTCGCGCGCGTTGTGCCAATTCGACTGGATATAGCCGAGCCCGAGCTCTTCGGCGACCAGGCGGCGGAATTCCATCCCGTCCGGCTGGAAGGACGCGAGCGTTCCGACCGCACCGCCGAATTGGACGACGAGAACGCGCTTTTTGGTTTCCCGCAGGCGTTCCTCGTGACGCAGCAGTTCCTCGATCCAGACCGCGACCTTGGCGCCGAACGTCTGCGGTTGGGCATGCAGGTTGTTGGTCCGGCCAATCATCACGGTGTCCCGGTGTTCGGCGGCCAGCGCCATCAGCATTTCGCGGAACCGCCCGACCTGGTCCAAGATCGCCTGCATCCCGTCACGGAGTTGCAGGACCTTTCCCGTATCCATGATGTCGTATGTCGTGATGCCGTAGTGGACCCAAACGTCGTGCCCGTCGCCGACCAGCTCGGCAAGTTGCCGCGCAATGCCGACGATCGGCCGGCCCACCTCCATCGTGTCCTCGTGCAGGCGGTCGAGATCGATCTTCGCGGCATCGAGGCAGCGGTCTATATCCGCGGCGGCCGCGGCGGGGATGATCCCCAGATTGCCCTGCGCCCGCGCGACGGCCTTTTCGGCGACGACGCACCGCTCGATGGTGCTCGCCTCATCGAAGATGGCTTCCATCTGCGGCGTGCTGAACATGTGCCGATAGGTCGTCCAGTCGAAGAGAGAAATGCCCGTCATCACGTGTGTCCTCATGCGGCGTTCCAGGCCGTGAAATGCCACGGCGACCGGGCCAATCCATACCGCATTGACGCAATTTCAGGAAATAACCGGATGGGAACACGGCGCGAAACCCGCGCAACGGATGCGCTACGCTGCGTCGGTATCGGACCCGCTGAGAAGCATCCGCTTATAGATATTCTCCATCGCGGTCTTTTGGATGCCGCGCGGCTGCGCCACGGTTTCGGCGACCGCCGGTCCGGAAACATGCTGGAATCCCATGCAGACCGCACACATGGTCAGGCTCAGCGAATCGAAACCATGCCCATAGCATCGAAGGTCGCTGTCATTCGCCACTTCAATCAGATTTTCGAGAAAGGAGAGCTTTTCGGCTTCGGAGCTTTCGACGGCACTCACATCCAGGCCGACCGTGTGAACGCCCATTTTTGCGAGGTAGTGAAGGTTGTTCCGAATCTGCCGGAAACTTTCCGGCGTGTTGTCGATCCGAAGGAAGACCGCCCGGGAGAACCGCTCGATCTGTTTTACCACGTCACGCAGCTGCATGCTCCACGTATCCACGTGGGCGCCCCGAATCTCCCAGACCAACAAGTTTCTGTGCTCTTCGGGAATGTTCCAGCACAGTTCCAAAAATCGGTTCCGGTTGAACGGCCGTTTAAAGGTCGAAAAATGGACCGGTACGCCCACAACATTCATGCGGCCCTGCGACGCGGCAATTCGAAGGTCCTCGCGAGCCCGGTACAGCACGAGCCGATCCACCACGGCGAGGAAATCCTCGTCTAGAAATTGCGCACCGCCCGCGGGATAAAGCGGCGTGCCATTGGAATCGCTGATGCTCGCCTCGCACAGATAGATCCCTACCTTCTCGCTCTCGGAATGCCAGATCGGAAGATAGGTGTACTCCACATTCGGTGGCTCGTCGGTATCCGGGAAAGAGTTCTGAGACTCCGACTCGAGACTTGTCAAATCAGAAAGTTGACGATCCGCCTGCGCCTTCAGTTTTTCGATCTGTGCCAACGCGGCGTCCCTATTCTCGGCCTCGGCCGAGGTCAGCGCGCTATCCTCGGGATCAGCCGAGTGCGGTATCTCCGACCATCGGCTTATCAAGGTTTTTTCAAGTACCTTAAGCTGATTGACCAGGGTGCGAACGCGATCGATCTTCATCGCCATCGGCTCGTCTGGCCGCGCGGCCGTTTCGTACGTCCTCAGATGTTCGTCCACATTACCCAGAAGCGCCGCAACCTCCTCGGGGGTCAGCGCGCTTTTGCCGGGAAATTCTTCGGTCTCCCCCTCCGGATCGGGATCGGGATCCGGCTGCTGCGCTTGGGCGTCGTCGAGGATCTGCATCAAGGCGTTCATGCTATCCAACGCCTCGACGGCGAGCTCGCCATCGGCCTGGGCGACGACCGACTTGACGCCGAGCTTATCCAAATCCTTTGCCTCGTCGGCGCCGAGAAGCTTTTCCAAGATTTGCTCGGATAGGATCGCGACTTTCAAGCGAGCCTCGGTCTCGGGACAGTCGCCAAAGACGATGACATAGGAATCGTCATCCACCCGGGTGAAAAAATCGCGCGAACTGAGCCGGTTGCCGAGCTCCGTCTTGATCACGTTATGGATGTGATCCGACATCTTGTCCCACCGGTCGCCCATCGTCTCGCGAATCTTGTCGAGATTGATCAGGTGAACTTTGCCGGTGACCACACTGTCGGCAGACTCGCGTTTCGATGCAAGCGCCTTCAGTTTCGTCTCGAAAGCCTGCCGGTTGCGGTTGAACTGCGTTCCGGATTTGGCAGGGCGGTCGGGAGAGGGAGCGGCGGGCTGCGGATCTTTTTTCGACGGGTCCGCCGGTTTCACCGCCTCCGCCTTCTTGCGGCGGCCGAAGACGGAAAACAACTGATCCAAATAGCCTGAATCGCGGTCGCTCATCAGCCCGAACTATCCGCGCTTTTCGGTTCGCCGGACGGCGCTTCCGAAATGTCCCGCACGGCGTTCAGCAGATCGTCTTGCTCCAGGGGTTTCGTCAACACCCGGTGAGCCCCCGCCTTGCGCGCGATCTTGAGCGGGTCGAAATTGTTCATTCGCCCGCCCCCGGACATCGCGATGATCCGGACATGCGGATACTGGAATCGAATGTCGAAAATCGTCTCGACGCCTTCTTTCTCCGGCATCAGGATATCGGTGATGACGAGGTCGACCTTCTCCGTCTCGAGGATCTTTAGGCCCTCGCTGCCGTTCGTTGCCGTTAGTACCTCGTGCCCGCTCTCGCGAAGAATCGTTTGAACGATCTCCCGGATCATATCCTCGTCGTCGATTACCAATATGCGCATTTCCGGTCCGAAACGTTGTACTCAAAAACTTGTTTCACGGTCGATTTGCACCTTCCACAGCGGCCTGTGGGAATTGAACCATTACGACCAAAATTCTATTCAAGATCGAATTTAACAAAGAGCCCTTAACCGCCCCTTAACGGTAAAACAGTGGGCGTCTCGGCGGGTTTCCAATATCGGATTGAAATCATTCAACGATCGGCGAGAAAAGCGTGGACGCGCGCTCAACCGTCCAATGTGGATCGAATTTTCCGCGCCAGCGTGGCCGGCACATACGGTTTCGGTAGCAATTCGCCCAACAGTTCGCCCGGCGGTCCGCCCAATGCCGCCTTCTCGCTGTTGCCCGACGTATAGAGTATCTTGAGATCCCGCCGGTACTGCCGCGCTTCCACCGCCAGCTCGAATCCGCTCATGCCACCGGGCATGACGACATCGGTGAATAGCAGGTCCACGTCCGAATTGTCGTGCAGCACGCTCAGGGCGTTTCGGCCGTCGCTCGCCTCGAGCACGTCGTAACCCAGGCTGTCGAGAACCGATACGGCGATGTTCCGCACGAAGGCCTCGTCCTCGACGACCAGCACTTTTTCGCGGCCGGACGGATAATCCTCGTCGCCGATGTCTTTAGCGGGCTGCTCGGCATCATCGGGGGCGGCCTTGGGTAGATAAACGCGAAACGTGGTGCCGCGTCCGATCTCGCTTTCGACGTCGATATATCCGCCGGATTGTTTCACGAAACCGTACACCATACTCAGTCCCAAGCCGGTGCCCTTGCCCACGTCCTTGGTCGTATAGAACGGTTCGAACAGTTTCCCCAAATGTTCCTTCGCGATACCGATGCCGGTATCCGAGATGGCGATCATGACATATTCGCCCGGTATGAGATGGGTGACGCCATGGATACTGCCTTTGTTAAGGACGACATTCGCCGTTTCGATGAGCAGCGAGCCGCCGTCCGGCATCGCATCCCGTGCATTGATAGACAAATTGACGATCACGCTTTCGAGCTGGCTTGCATCCACGAAGGCATGATCAAGATCGCCGGTTACGCTAATTTCGATCTCGATCGTCTCACCGAGTGTCCGTTCGAGCATTTCCGCCACCTGACCGATAAGCTCGTTGATATCCGTTGCCTTCGCTTCCAGCACCTGCCGCCGGCTAAACGCCAGCATGTGTTGGATCGACTTGGCGCCGCGACGGGCGCTGTCAGAAATGGCCTTGGCACGCTTATGCGATTCTTCGTCGTCGTTTACGCGGCGCTCGAGGAGCTGCGAATTGCCCAAAATGACCGTCAAAAGATTGTTGAAGTCATGCGCCACGCCGCCGGTAAGCTGCCCGATTGCTTCCATCTTTTGCGCATAGTGCAGTTGCTTTTCCGCTTCCTTGCGGTCTGTGAGGTCCAGGAGCTGGGAAATAAAATGAAGCGGGTTATTCTCGTCGTCGCGGACGAGCGCCACGCTCAACAAAACGGGAATCTCGCTGCCGTCCTTGCGGATATAGCGCTTCTCCATTTGGTACGACGCGATCTCGCCGTCCAACATGCACCGGACGTTTTCCAGATCGGCCTCCAAGTCGTCCGGATGGGTCACCGCAGCAAAATCGGTTTTGAGAAGCTCCGCCGCGTCGTATCCGAGAAATCCGCACAAAGCACGGTTGACCATCAACCATCGGCCGTCGAGCCCCACCAGGGCCATTCCGTGAGGCGCGGTCTCGAACGCGCCTCGGAACCGCGATTCGCTTCGACGCAACGCGTTTGCCGTCTCATGGGCAATCCGAAGCGCATCCGCGCGCGTATTCATCAAGGACCACAACGCGCCGCCCAACAGAACGGAAATTACGATCCCCGCAACCAGGTAGTACCATTTCTCACCGTGATTAAGCCGGGCTTGGAAAGCAGGCAGACTCGCCATCTTGAGCGTCCACACTTGCCCGCCGACATGCATTTGAACCGTGCGGGTATAGCGCGGCGCCGGTGCCGGCATACCGCTTGCGAATGTAAGCGAGTCTTCCGATATCTCCGTGCCGTCGTAGATCTGGAGCATGAGGTCCATTTCGTCTTCGCCCAGGATACGCTGCATCAGATTGTTCATGCGAAACGGACTGAAAACGAAGCCCAGAAGCGCCGCGCGGCGATCCGCCACCGTCGTTGTCGGCATGCCCTCGCGATAGAGCGGAAGATACATTATGAAGCCGGACTGCGCGTCGGCTTCGGTCTCGGATACCAACGTGATCTTTCCTGTTATCGCGGAAGCTCCCGTGTCCCTGGCTCGGGCAATGGCGGTCCGCCGAACCGGCTCCGACATCATGTCATGTCCGAAAGCCCGGCGATTCCAACGGTCGAACGGCTCCAGATAGAGAATGGGCGCAAATTCCGGGCGATCGCCTTTCGGCCAAATCGCAAACTCCGGGAACCCTTCCGCCTGAACCTGTCGGATGAGATCGTCTTTCTCTTCCTCGGACACGAGCTTCGTGAAGCCGAGCCCTTGTAGTCCGGGATAGTTTTTCGAGAGGTGCAAACCATAGACATAGTCGCGCCATTCCTCGCGGTCGACCGCCTGTCTTGCATTGAAAAAGGCGACGGCGCCCCGCAGGACCGGTTCATAGGTGGCCATGCGCGTGGTGATCGCCGCGACCACCCGATGTGTTCGGGTCTTGAAGCGATCCTCGGCGCTGGCAAGATTCGACGCCTCGATAATGTTCGAGACATAGACCGTCAACCCGAGTCCCAACGCGAAGGCCAGCGCAGGAATGATTCGGCTAAGGCGTCGCCACAAAAGGCGGTTGGATGCGGTCGTCGCACCGGGTTCGGATTTGCTGCTTGGTATTGGCGACATCGCGGTGAACCAATCGGTTCCTATCCGGTAGCGTCATGTGCCCGGCACAGGGATCGAGCAAGAAGTTAGGTCACTGCGCGCGCACCTATGAGTGTAATCGCTGAGTACGCGATCTATTTTAAGGTAATGCGCGGATCGTTAACTTATGCCTAACAGGGTGTTGGCGGCTGCAGCGCCGGCGCACCTTCGAATATGGCGTTTCGGCGCGTAGACCGGAAATTTCCCATTTCCCGGAATGTGTGGCACCTTCTGAACGAGAGGTATGCAGGTCGCCCAAAGCCCCATTTCCAACGCGCAAAGGAGGCTTTCGATGGAGCATGTGCGCTACATTGATCGCACCGCGGAAGACTATCGCCGCCAAGGCTACGATACGGAGTATAAATGGGCGCATCACACCGATGCGCCCTTCACCCCGCTGACGAAACCCCTTTCGGAATGTACGGTGGGCCTGATCGGCACGAGCGAGGTCGCCGTTCGGTTCGATCCGGAGACCGAGAAAGACCCGATCGTCGAAGAGGATTTTCGCGGCGTCTACGCAATCCCGGCGGAAGTTCCGACGGACCGCTTCTACAGCCGGACGTCGTCCTTCGACCGGAACGCGACGCATCTCGACGACGTCAACGCCTACTACCCGGTCGACCGTATGCGGGAGGCCGTCGCGGACGGCGTCATCGGATCGATGCCCGGCCGGTTCTACGGCGCCTACAACAACTACAGCCAGCGCAAGGTGCTGACGCAGGAAGCGCCGAAAGCGCTCGAGATGTGCCGCGAAGACGGCGTCGACGCGCTGGTGATGGTGCCTTTGTGACCGGTTTGCCATCAGACCGTGAGTCTGATCAGCCGATACATCGAAGAGCATGGCATTCCGACCGTCGTGATCGGGGCCGCGCGGGATATCGTCGAACACTGCGGCGTCGCCCGTTTCCTGTTCGTCGATTTTCCCTTGGGCAGCCCCTGCGGCGAACCCGGGAATGTAGACCAGCAGCGCGGCATTTTCCGGCAGGCGCTCGATCTGCTCGAAACCGCGCCGGGCCCGATGACCACACAGGAAGCCGGCTATACCTGGAGCAACGGCGACGCGTGGAAGCGCCTCGTCTTCACCGAGGAGCAGCCCTGGCAGGACGAAGAGACGAAAGCCAAATGGCTCGCCCGGAAGGAAGAGTACCGGCGTCTGAAAGAGGACGGGAAGGTCTGATGGCCGACAATCCGGCTGAGACGACGAAAGAGGTCATCGTCTACACGTCGCCCTTCTGTGCGCCGTGCGAAGCGCTCAAGAAATTCCTGAGCGAGCGGAATGTCGAGTACAAAGTGCGCGACCTCATGATGGAGGAAGCCGCCCAGGACCGGCTGGACGAGGCCGGTATCCGGTCGACGCCGGCGCTGGAGATCGACGGGCAGCTCTATGCGGGCGACGCGTTGAACCCGCAGAGCGTGAAAGACCTGTTGAACCTATGACTTTCCGGGCCGAACCGGCCATCATGTAACCGAACGATGGGAATGAGATGAGCGGCGCAACGATTTACGAGGCACCCCGGCCAACGGCAAAACCCGGCGAGACGGTCGTGACAAGCACCTGCGGCCACAACTGCGGGGGCCGCTGCGTGGTCAACGCGCATGTCGTCGATGGTAAGATCGCGCGTATCTCGACGGATGCCCGCCGCTTCGACCCGGACCACCCGCCGCTGCCGGCCTGTGCGCGCGGCGTCGGCCAGATCGAGCGGGTCTATCATCCCGACCGTCTCAAATACCCAATGCGCCGCATCGGGCCGCGCGGCTCCGGCGAGTTCGAGCGGATTTCCTGGGACGAGGCGCTCGACACCGTCGCGCGCGAGATGCTGCGCGTGCGGGACCAGTACGGCAACGCGGCGATCCTCGACGGGTCGCGGTCCGGCAGCACGTCGAGCCTGCACGGCCGCAATGCGGCGAAACGCTTTCTCCACATGTTCGGCGGCTGCACGAATCTCTGGTCGAACATGTCCTGCGAGGCCGAGGTCTTCGCCATCCGCCATACCTTCGGCCATGACGTGAACTACAAGGCGGCCGGGCGCGAACCGACGGATTACGTCAACTCGAAACTCATCCTCATGTGGGGATGGTCGCCCGGCGACGGTACCTTCGGCACCGGGACGATGCCCTTCCTGAAATGGGCGAAGGAGAACGGCACCCGGATCATCTGCGTGGACCCGCGCCGCACGCGCACCAGCAAGCAGCTGACCGACGAGCATATCTTCATCCGGCCGTCCACCGACGCCGCCGCGCTGATCGCCATGACACAGGCGATCGTGGCCGAGGGCCTGCACGACGCCGACTTTTGCCGGCGCTACGTTCAGGGCTTCGACGAGGACACCCTGCCGCCGGAAGCGCCGGCCGGCAGTTCCTATCTTTCCTATCTGATGGGCGACGCCGACGGCCTGGTGAAGACGCCGGAATGGGCCAGCCCGATCACCGGCATCCCGGCCGAAACGATCCGGCAACTCGCCATCGACTTCGCCACCAGCAAGCCCGCGGCGATCCACGGTGGCTACGCGCCGGGCCGAACCGCCTACGGCGAACAGTTCCACCGCGCCGCTTATGCGCTCGCCGCCGCGACCGGCAGCATCGGCACGCCGGGCGGCAATGCGGGACCCAGCAACGGGGCGACCGGCCGCGCCGGGATCAAGATGCTGCCCGCCGGCAAGAACCCCATCGATTCGGAAGTGGCGACGCCCTTCCTGGGCGACCTGCTGCTGAAGGGCAAGGCGGGCGGCTTCCCGGCCGACATCAAGCTGATCTATTCGTCGGGCGGCGACCTGTTCAACCAAAGCTCCAACGCGACCAAGCTTGCCAAGGCATTGGACACTGTGGAGTTCATCGTCGGCCAGGATCATTTCCTGACTCCGACGACGCGCCACGCCGATATCGTTCTGCCCGCGACGACCTTCTGGGAACGTAACGACGTGCACACACCGTGGGCCGGCGCGGGGCATTACGGCATCTACATGCGGCAGGCGATCGAGCCGATGTACGAGTGCCGCAACGACATGGATATCTATGCGGACCTGGCGCAACGGGTCGGCATCAACGGCTACAGCCTGCAAACGGAGGAACAGTGGCTGCGGGAACTGACCGCGGACGTGGTCGACGATTTCGACGCCTTTCGGGAAAATGGCGTGGTGCGCATGCCGAAGCCGGACGATGCGGTGGCCTTCGCCAAGCAAATCCGCGATCCGGAGAATCATAAATTCGCGACGCCTTCCGGGAAAATCGAAATCTACTCCGGCTTCCTCGGGGAGAATCCCGACCCCTATGGACTGGGTGAGATTTCACCGATCCCGACCTGGGTGCCGCATGCGGACCTACCGGACGACGCGGCCTACCCGCTGCGCCTGTGCAGCCCGAAGTCGCGGGCGCGCACGCACTCCATCCACGGGAACCAACCGAAACTCGCCAAGGTCGATCCGGACGATGTGTGGATTCACCCGGCGGACGCAGAGGCACGCGGCATTGCGCAGGGCGACCGGGTGCGCGTGTTCAACGAGGTCGGCGCCACAACGCTGGCGGCGCGCGTCACCGAGGACGTGGCCCTCGGCGTCGTGTCGATCAACGAAGGCGCCTGGTTCTCGCCGGATGCCGACGGGACCGACACGTCAGGCTGCGCCAATGCGGTGACGGCCGACACCGCCGCGCCGAGCGGTGCGATGACCTACAACACAAACTTCGTGGAGATCGCCGCCGCCGACCGGGCGTCAGACGGCGCCTTTGCCGCGTAACGTCTTAACCGCCTCGGGCGACAGACCAAGCCAATCGCCGAGGACGGTTTCGGTATGCTCGCCCAGTAACGGCGCGGCCTCGACCGTGACCGCATTGCCGGACATCTTGACCGGCCATCCCAGCAGCTTCATGCGGCCGCGCACGGGGTGTTCGACCCATTGGAAGATGCCGCGTCTCTCGAAGTCGGGGTCGTCGGCGAGTTCCTTCAGGTCGAAGACGGCGCCCGCCGGTATACCGGCCCGGCCCATTTCTTCCATGGCCTCTACCTTGGTGCGCTCGGTCGTCCACGGGACGAGCATCGCCTCGATCTCCTCTTTTAGCGCGAAGCGGCCCGACGCCGTCTCATAGCGATCGTCGCCGATCAAGTCGGACCGGCCGACCAGCTCCAACAGCCGGTGCCAATGCCGGTTATCGCCGCGGCTGACGAAGATGTAGACGTAGTCGTTGAGCCCGCCCGGCGCGCAGGGGAAGACGCCCATGGGCGCATTCCCGCCGGTGAGAATCCCTTCGGCCGCACGGCCGGGCGCCTGGCCCTTCGAGATAACGTCGGAAAAGGCGAAGCGCGCGTAATGCATCATCGCATCCTGCATCGCGACGGTGAGGCGTTGTCCTTCCCCGGTCGCGAGCTTCTGGTAGAGCGCGCCCAGAATGCTGATCGCCAATAGCATCCCCGTCCCGGTATCCGCCAGATTCGGTCCCGGTTTGATCGGCTTTCCGTCCGCCTCGCCGGTGATCGACATGATACCGCCGGTCGCCTGGCCGATCATGTCGAAAGCGAGAAAGTCTTCGTAGGGGCTGCCTTCCGCGAACCCCTTGAGCTGCGCGTAGATGACCGACGGATTGACCGCGCGGATATCCTCGTAACCCAGACCGAAACGGTCGAGCACGCCCGGCCCGAAATTCTCCACCACCACATCGGCCTTGGCGGCGAGGTCCTTCACCACCTGCCGTCCCTCCGGTGTCTTGAGGTTGCAGGTGACGCTTTGTTTGTTCGCGTTATAGAGAATGAAGAAGGGCGAATCGGTTTCGCCATCTTCGGACGCCGCGCGGCGAAGCTGGTCGCCGCCGTCCGGGTTCTCCACCTTGACGACTTCCGCGCCGAGCCAGGCGAGCGCCTCGGTGCACGCCGGTCCCGCCTCGAATTGCGTGAGGTCCAGGACCCTCACGCCCGCCAGCGCGGTTTGCGATTTCTCTGTCACGCCGTCTTCCCCATCTGCACCCGGAGTGGCCCAGGATCACCGCACAGTATTGGATCGGCCGCGCAATGGCCAAACGCGAACAACGGGAGTAGCCTCGCCGAATGCGAAATTCGTCCTGCGGCATGTCCGCCCGATGACCGCCCGGTCGCCGGCCCTGATTACATTTTCCCTGTCCTTCGGCTTGATGCTCGGCCAGTTGGCGATCATGGCGGTTCCGGCACTTTCCGTGGACTTGGCGGCGCTGTGGCAACTCGATGCATCGGACTTGGGCTGGCTGGGCGGCATCTATTTTGCGGGGTACGCCGTCGCATTGCCCTTTCTGGCGGGGGCCGCGAACCGGATGGACGGACGGATCGTCTATGCGGCATCGGCGCTGACCAACGCGATCGCCTGCCTGTGCGTACCGTATTTCGGTGACGGATTCTGGGGACTCCTGGTCCTGCGCTTCGCCGCCGGCATCGGGTTCGCCGGCGTGCATATCATCGGCATGAAGCTGCTGGCCGACCGTTTGTCGGGCAACGCGCAGGCGCGCGCGAGCGCGGTCTACACGACGGCTTTTGCCATCGGCAGCGGATGCTCCTTCCTGATCGCCGGCCTGCTTTCCGGCACCGGCGGTTGGCAAGCCCCGTTCCTGGCGGCCGGACTAGGGTCGCTGTTTTCGGTCGGCGTCATATTTCTCATCGGGCGGCCGCTGGCGGAAAACGAGCGCAGGTCCACCCGGCTGTTCCCGGATTTTGCGGCCGCGCTGCGCGACCCTGAAATCCGGCGCTATGTCATCGCCTATGGCGGCAACATCTGGGAGGTGTTCGCGACGCGCGTCTGGTTCGTGCCGGTTCTGACCTTCAGCGCGGCCTATAACGGCGTGAGTGGCGGCACCTGGAATCCGACGATCATTGCCGGGCTCTCGGTCTTCGTCTCCGTGCCGATGAACCTGGTGATCGCCGAACTGGCAATCCGGTTTGGCCGCAAGGCGGTGATCCTTGCGGTATCGCTCGCCTCCATCCTCGTCTGCGGCCTCCTCGGATGGCAGGCCGCCGGCCCGTATCTGCTCGTGCTGTTGTTGCTGCTGATCCACGGCATCACCAGTTTCGGCGATGTCGGCGCGATCGCCGGCGGCATGGTAGCCGTGGCGACCGGTGAAAAGCGCGCCGCGGCCCTCACGCTTTTCGGCCTGGTCGGGTTCGCCTTCGGATTCCTGGGATCGATCGCCGTGGGCCTGGCCATCGACCTGGCCGGCGGCCGCGGCGAGCCCGGCGCCTGGTTCTGGGCTTTCGCGGTGATGGCGATCGGGTCGGTCATTTCCGGCGCGGCGATGACGTGGAATCCGCGAACCCGCCTTCGATGACCGCGACCGGACTTATTCCGCCACCGCCTTGTCGATGCCGGCCTTGGCGCAAACTTCGATCGTCTGGCGAAGGGTGCGATCCTTGTCCACGGTGTCCCGCCGCTCCGACGAGAAGGGGGATTTTTCGAGCAGCCGGTAAAGATCGGCCGCCCCCCGGTGGAAATCGGGGGGCATGTCGCAGGCCGCCATCGTATCGGCGATTTCCAGCATTTCACCGATATACCGGCCGGACACCGCCGGCAAGGCCGAGGTCATGTTTTCCATGCGCTGATACAACGCCGTCTGGCTCGATTGCAGCTCGCCGAACAACTCGTCGCCGACGCCCAGCCGCTCCGCCGCGATGAGCATCGCCGCGTGCAGGGCGCTGGTGCCTTTCGTGATCCCGGCATAGGCCATCTTGACCGCCGATCCCCGGCCGACCTCGGGGCCGCACTGGTGAACGACGATGCCCTTGCCGTCGAATACGCTCATGGCGGGCGCGCCCGGCCCGCTGACGTAGAACCGCGTCGGTTTGGATTTGCCGGGCGGGTTTCCGATGATGCCGCCGTCGACATAGTCGGCCCCGGCATCGGCGATGACCTGCCCGATCCGTTTCGTGGTTTCGGGCGCAATGGCGTTGCAATCGGCGTAGGGCGGCGTCTTGCCGGTCTCCCGCATAGCCGCGGCAACCGCATCGGCCTGCGCCGCCGCGGAGGCAGGCGGCAGGATGGACAGCACGATATCGGCGGCCGCGATCACATCGGCCAAGGAACCGCCGTCTTGAAAGCCCGAGGCGATAGCCCGCTCGCGGGTCGGTTCGCTGCGGCCTTCCAGGGTCGAGATGACGGTGAACCCGCCATCGGCAAAGGCCTTGCCGACGCCCGCGCCCATTTCGCCGGGGCTGAGTATGGCGACTGTTCTGATGGTCATTGAGAAATCCTCCTTGCGGATGCGGACGTGCCGGGATCGAGAGATTGCGATTCCGGGATTCCCTGAACCATAACGCATTGTCCGCAACGGCGCGCAAGGACCGTCAGCGGTGCGGGCAATGCTGGCGACATCGTCGCAGACGAAAAAACCGGGAGGCGTCGACGAGACGTTGCGGGCAACGGGATTGCTGGGAGACGGCGATACGCTCTGAGCCTCAGCGGATCGGGAACAGCACGCTCTTGGTATCTTTCCCGATCGCCGAAATGATCGGCCCGATGATGGACCGCGCGATCCGATCACGGTCATCGTCGAGAAGCGGCAAGGCCAGGTCGGCTTCCCAGACGATGCGGCTCGTCTCGCGCTCGCGCAGATCCACCGTGATATCCAGGCGATCGTGGTCCCGGTTGCTGATACGGGAAAAGGCACGCGATGGCCGCAGCGGCCGGTCCCCGAACATCGAGGGCGGAATACGGCCCGGCCCCGTCAATACCGAATCGTCGGGAAAGCTGAGTTCCTCCCGATCCCGCGGAAAGCGCCGCCGCCGCTGTTCTTCCAACTCCCGGAGCCGCACCTCGCGCCACGCCACGTTCGTGCCGAAAGTGAACACCAACGGCGCATCGTCCGACACCGCATACCCCGCCTTCTGCAGCGCCGCGAGAAATTGCCGGCGAAACGCCAGGTTGGCTTCCGTATCGTCGTAAATCACCACGCCGAAGACTTTCTTGGCGGGCAAAGCCTGTAACACCGAACTGGACATTTCACCCGTCCACTCGGCGCTTTCCGTTACGGTCGTCCACTGCGCCGTGAAAAACCCGGCGAGAAGGGCAAGCGCGATGGCTGCATTAGTCCTCATGCCCGAGCCTTTACGTCGTTTCCGCACCATCTGTCCACTTCATACCGGCAGCCGGGTCAGGGCGATGACATGAATCAACAAGAGCCGCCGCCCCGGTTTCCGGCGGATTGAGGTCCGGCGCGGCGCGCCAGACGACACACATCAAGGTTCACAGCCGCAGACCGCACCCACCGACCGTCCGGTGCTGTCGTGGACCGTCTGGTTGAACAATGGCTCCAATGCCCGCTGCGCATCCGCCGTCAATAGTTTCAGGTGCCGAAGCAGATTAAGCAACGCGACGACGCGCGCGCGGGGATTGCCGTCGGCGATCTTGAGCGCCACGCCCAACCCTTGCCCGGGAATGATCGCGGCCAGAAATCCCTCGGCGCCGGTTTTCATGATTACCTCGCCGTCGGTCGCGCGCGCGATCAGCGGCGTCGGCTCGCCGGTGCCGGACATGTATTCGGGATAGGCCCGCACGGCGTCCTGAATTGTTTCGATCGCGGCTTTGCGCGCCGGCGACGCGACCGATGCCGCCGCAAATCGGGCCATAACCGCCGCCATATCCGCAATCGACATGGCGGGGGCCGGCAGCGTGCACCCGTCGACGCCTATCGGCAAAGACGTGGCGTCGCGGCCGAGAAACTCCGAGAGAACATCCAGATACAAGGTCTGCGTGGGATGCGACGGCGCGTTATATCCTTCGACCGGCCATCCCATATGCCGCGCGACGGTCAGGAAACCGCAATGCTTTCCCGAACAGTTGTGATACCGCCGGGACCTGTCCCCGCCGGCGCGAATGATGGCGTGGGCCCGCTCCGGGTCCCGCGGCAGGTCCGGGCCGCAGGCAAGCGCCGCTTCGGTAAGGCCCAGCTGCGCCAGCCACTCCATGACAAGGTCGACATGAAAGTCCTCGGCGCGATGCGACGCGCAGGCCAAGGCGATTTGGCGTTGGGTCAGACCGAGTTTCGCCGCCGCGCCCGTCTCGACGAGGGCGATCGATTGGACCGGCTTCAACGACGACCGGGGAAAGGTGACGATCGACGGGTCACCCCAGCCATGCACGATCTCGCCGGCCGCGTTGGCGACGGCCGCGGCCCCAAAATGCACGCTTTCGACGACCGGTCCGCGCCACACCTCGGCTAATTTCGCGAATTGCATATCTCGATCTCATAATTGCCTGGAAGGCGATAGACTAATGGAGGAACAGCCCGGTCGACGAAGGCGAATTTCATATAACCGTTTTCGAAAGAGGCAATTTCAGCCGGCCGGCCAATCTATTGCGGATATTGCGCAAGTCGAGCGTCCCGATGCGCAATCTTGTCTGGAGTGTATCAGTCCGGCGCGCTGGCTGCGACCCGCCAGCAAGACCGGAAGGGCGCCAACGATGTTGTCGATCACCGAGACCGGACATGGCGAACGGCATCCGCCATCGCGGTGTGACGCCGTGCCACGACTCAATCCCGGTTTCGGGGCCCGGGCGATGCTTGCAGTTCGCCGATAGCCCGCATGACCTGGTTCCACCGGGCCACGGCCGGGTAGTCGCCGCGATCCAGCATCCTGTCGGACTGCATCGCTGCTTCCACGATCGCATTCTTGCCAAAACGCCGGATAAACTCTCGCGCGGTTTCGTAGATATCCAATTCCGTCACGTAAAAACAACGCGCTACCAGACCCATCGTTCCGCTGCCGGGAAAACTCATTTCCGGGCCGCATCCTGGCGCCGTTGAATATCCGTCTCAGGTCTACGATGGGCGGGCGCTGCCGGACGCGCCGAAGGAGCCGCTATGCCTGTGGCGTCGGATAGTCGAAATTGTTTCCGGCTTTCCATTCCCGCGGAACATTGCCCATCGCCGGAAATCCGCCGGCATCGACCAGAAGACGCGCGGTGTTCATCAGATTCCACGTCATGAACGTCCTGTTCATATTGGTAAAATCATTGTCGAATCCGGCACCGTCGTCGCCATAGGATGGCCCCGGACCCGCTTCGCCGATCCAACCGCAATCGGCTTGCGGCGGCACCACGTATCCAATGTGCTGCAAGGCATAGAGGATCGTCATGGCGGAATGCTTGATGCCATCCTCGTTTCCGGTGACGACGCATCCGCCGGTCTTGCCGTAGTAGATGTATTGACCTTTGTCATTCGTCTCGGCGCTGTGCGCGTAAAGCCGCTCGATAACGACCCGGCAGACCGAGGATTCTTCGCCGAGCCAAATCGGTGTGCCGAGCACGAGGATGTGGCTATCGCGAACCAGCGGCCAAAACTTCTCGGGCCAATCGTCTTCCTCGGCCCCGTGCTCCCGCATGTCCGGATGTATCCCGAAGGCAAGGCGATGGTCAGCGGCGCGGACATATTCCACGGCGACACCGTTCTTCCGCATGATGGTCATACTGTTTTCCATCAAGCGTTCCGTGTGCGAGGCACCCTGTTTCGTGGATTTCAGCGTCGTGTTTACGTACAAGGCGCGGAGATCGTCATAACGGGGAGTTTCGTCGTTCATGCCAGTACCTTCCAATCAGCGCGCCGGTTCCGGTGCCGGCCATGGATATTCAGGGCCAATCCAGGGAAAACACGCTACCGGTGTCGGATGGTTCCGGCCGGCGGGCACAAGTTTTCGTGATGGAGACAGCAACCGTCCCTGAAACCGACAGCTAAATTGTGTACTCAATATCGCCGAGCCGTTTCGTCAGCGCCATGTTCTCCCGGTAGTCGATTGGCACGACGATCAAGGACGGGCCCGCATGTGAGAGAGCGCCGTCGATTGCATCCGGCAGCGCCTGCGACCGGGATACGTATTGGGCCTGCCACCCGAAGCTCTTCGCGAGGGCGAGCCAATCCGGATTGCCGAAGGCCAGATCCGTATGACGACTGAATTCCTGTTCCTGCTTCCAGGAGATCAGGCCATATCCTCCGTCCTCCCAGACCATGACCGTCATGTCGGCGTCGAGACGGTGGGCGGTTTCCATCTCCTGGACATTCATCAAAAAGTCGCCGTCCCCGGCGATGGCGAAGACTTTACGGTCCGGATGCACCATATGCGCGGCGATCGCGCCCGGCAGCGGCAAACCCATCGAGCAAAACCCGTTCGGAATCAAACAGGTGTTCGGCTCATGGCATTGGTAATAGCGGGCGATCCACATTTTGTGCGCACCCACGCCCGACAACAGGATGTCGGACGGGCCCAGCGCCTGCCGGACGTCCCATAACGCCTTCTGCGGCCGGATCGACCCGTCGGTGTCATCCTCCGCGTATTCGGCGAAGTCTTCCTGCATGCGCCGCCGGACATCGGCCTGCACGGACAAGTCGAACTCGGGCGCGCCGTCGCGGGCGACCCGCTCGTTCAACATCCAGAGACCATGCGCCAGGTCGCCGACCAGTTCGACTTCCGGCATGTACTGGGCGTCCGTCTCCGCCGGGAGAAAATCCAAGTGGACGATCCGCTTCGCGCCGCCGGGATTCCAGAACCGCGGCGGATACTCGACAAGGTCGTAACCGAGCGTGATGACAAGGTCCGCGTCGTCGATCGCGTAGACGACATGGTCCTTTTGCTGCAGACCGATGGTGAACAGACAATAGTCTGCGTCCCGGTCGACGCACCCCTTCGCCATGAAGGTCGAAATCACGCCAATGCCTGTTGCGTCGCAGAACCGGCGCAATTGCCGGCTCGCCCGTTTCCGAATCGTCCCGTTTCCGGCGAGGATGATCGGCCGTTTCGCTTCCCGGATTAGCCGCCAGGCTTCATCGGTGATCTTGTCGTCCGCCCCGGGACGGCGAAATCGGCGCGGCAGAAGCGGAGTCGCCCCGCTGTCGATCTTCGCGATGTCTTCGGCCAATTCCAGATGCACCGCGCCGGGCTTTTCCGACCGCGACAGCCGGACCGCCTTGCGCACGACTTCGGGAATCGTGTCGGGATGGACGATCGAATGCGCCCACTTCGTCACCGGGCGGTACATTTCGACCACGTCCATCACCTGATGGCTCTCTTTATGTTGCCGCGTGATCGCACCCTGCCCGGTCAACGCGATCAACGGCGCGCGATCCATATTCGCGTTCGCGACACCGGTGATCAGGTTCGTCGCGCCCGGCCCGAGCGTGCCGAGACACACCGCCGGATTGCCGGTCAGCCGGCCATAGACCTCGGCCATGAAGGCCGCACCTTGCTCATGGCGCGTAAGGACAAACTCAATCGAGGAGTTCTCCAGCGACAGCATGAAGTCGGCGTTCTCCTCGCCGGGCACGCCGAAGATATGGGTAATGCCTTCCTGTTCCAGGCATTGCACCAGAAGATCGGAAGCTTTCATGGAGACGTTCTCACCACCGGTTCACGCCGCGGCGCGCATTGTCCGGCAATTTTCGCCAAAGGCGAAAGCATCGCAACCAAAGACTTCGTGATGGAACTTGTTAGTGAAGCGGCGGCGGCTCGACCGGACGTGCCTTTTCCAATGCATCGTCGGTGGCATCGACGATGATTTTCTTCACCAGCCCGACATTATCTTGACGAAGCTCGATGATGCAGGCCTTGACGGCACCGTCATATGCGATGATGCAAACGACGCCGTCCTCGGGCGAATCTTCTAATTCGCCGGGAACCGCGAAGAACCGTGCTTCTCCCGCTTCGCGAATGCTGTCTAGATGCGTCTGAAAATGCTGGATGGCGTTCATGCGGCCCCGAATCTCTCTATCGTTATTCCTGGAGATCGTGCCGACATTGGGATGAAGCTGCGGCCTGAGAATCCGAAAATCCCGTTCGTTGATGGCGGACGCCAAAAGTTGCGTTTGTTCTTCTAAAGATAAAAAGATGGAAGCCTCAATCGTTGTTTAGATATAAAGACACTAACACACATACCTGAAAATATCAAATCAGAGAAAACAAGTGAAAATTAAATAATATTCATGTGTTTATATTTTTTCATTTATGTAAAACGGAATTTCATTTACACGTTCGCTCCTGGATTCGGAAATATTGTTTTATTCTTTAAGAACTGTTTCATTGCTACGTTTAATTGCGCGGACAGTATTCTCTACTGTTCGATCGTAGCGGACCTCGATGGTTGTCGAAACAAACCTAACTTTCTTGCGACAAAGGTCTTATTGTTTCGCCGAAACGTTATAACTGTACGAATGTTCGATAACGATAAGAGGAGGTCGAAACCCATGAACAAGCAAGTTTCAGGACAGGACGCGCGTCAGGGAAAATCCGGTCGGGTCCGATTCATTTTAATGATTTCACTAGCCTTGGCCGTTGTCGCCCTTGCGATCGTATTTTTCGTAATGAATTGAGCGACACGACATAGCGTCTATCCCGCCCTGAACCAGCGTTCCTGTTCCAGGGAACTTTTCCAATCACCCGCGCGTTCTTAATCGTCTTCGCGGGTTTCCCGTTGCGCCCGTGAAGAAATTAGGCAGGCCGCCAAACCCTCCATGCGGTCGGCGCACCGATGATATTCGCCCACCCCAATCTCACCTTTCAAGGAAAGGACAACCAAATGCCCATCGAGTTGATGGCTCTCCCGTTCGGTCGACAAAGCCTCGCCCCGCATATGTCGGAAGAGACCCTTGACTACCATTATGGAAAACATCACAGCGGCTATGTCGACAAGCTCAACTCGCTGATCGCCGATTCGTCCTTCGCGGACGCGTCCCTCGAGGACATCATCGTCCAAAGCAAGGACGACCCGGACGCCGCGGGGCTTTTTAACAATGCGGCGCAGATTTGGAACCATGATTTCTTCTGGCACTCGCTATCGCCGGAAGGCGGAAACTTGCCCGACGGCCCGCTGAAGGATCAAATTGGGTCGGACTTCGGCGGTCTCTCCGATTTCAAGGATGCATTCAAGGCGACGGCGACCGGGCAGTTCGGCAGCGGCTGGGCATGGCTGGTTCTGGACGGCGGCAAACTGTCGATCGTCTCGACGCCGAACGCCGTGCCGCCTTTCGTCAATGGCCTCACGCCGTTGCTGACCTGTGACGTTTGGGAACATGCCTACTATCTGGATCATCGGAACGACCGGGGGGCCTTCGTCCAGTTATTCCTGGATAAGCTGGTGAATTGGGAATTTGCGGCCAAGTGCTTTCAAGACGCGAACGGCTAAGGCAACCGCCAACCCAACCATACGCGTTCATCGATCGGTGCCAGCGGGAGACATCCCGGCGGTCAGTTCGCGGCAAGCGGTAATGATATCCGGATACATTGGCCGCGATCCCCGACGATTCGGCAATTCAAGCGCGCAAGACGCGCGCCCGATGCTAGAATCGCCGTTCGCGAATGTGCGCGAAAGCGTTTCAGAAGAAAAATCCTCGTGACCGACCCTACAACACCAAGCGTTCAGAAGACCGTCTACGAAATCCTGACCGGCGAAGACGACGGGCGCGTCTGTAAAGACATTCCCGACGCGGCATGCGACGAACAGCCCGGGAATTTCCTCAAACACGTGCTCAGCCTTGCCGGCACGAAAACGGGCGACGGGCTAGCGGACCCGAAGCTCGTCCTGGCCTGGCTGTTGGGCGCCCTCGGCGCGCCGGCATTTGTGATCGGCCTGCTGGTCCCGGTCCGCGAGGCTGGCGCTCTGCTGCCGCAACTGCTGACCGCCGCCAGCATCCGCGCAATGAGCCAACGCAAATGGGCGTGGACGATCGGGAGCCTCGTTCAAGGCCTTGCCGTCATCGGCATGGGGACCAGCGCCGCCTTCCTGGAGGGCGCGGCAGCCGGCTGGACCATTGTGGCGCTTTTGGCGATATTTGCCGTCGCCCGCAGTGTTTGTTCGGTCAGCTACAAGGACGTCCTGGGGAAGACCGTGTCGAAATCGACCCGCGGGACGGCGACCGGCAGTGCAAGCACGCTCGCGGCGGCGGGCATCCTGATTTTTGGCCTCCTGCTGAGTTTCGGCATATTGCCGAAAAGCATCGGCGCGATCGTTGCCGTCCTTTATTTCGCCGGCTGTCTTTGGATCGGTGCCGCGATCATCTTTACGACGCTCGAAGAAGCGCCGGGTGCGACCGAAGGCGGCGGCAATCCTCTCGCCGTGGCACGCGACAACCTCTCTTTGCTTCGAACCGACGGCCAGCTCCGCGTTTTTATCGCCACGCGCGCGCTGTTGATCGGGACCGCCCTGGCGCCGCCCTACCTGCTCGCCATGGCGGGACGATCGGACGACCGAAGCCTCGGCAGCCTCGGGTTGTTCGTCATCGCGTCATCGATGGCGGCGATCTTGAGCACCTATTTTTGGGGCCGGCTCTCGGACGTTTCCAGCCGGCGCACGCTTATTGGATCGGCATGCATTGCCGCCGCATCACTTGGTGCCGCCGCGGCGCTCGGCTTTCTTGCGCGGGACTGGATCCATAACGATTACCTTTTGCCCTGTCTCCTGTTCCTGTTGATGATCGCCTACCAGGGCGTCCGGCTCGGACGGTCGACCCATATCGTCGACATGGCCGATCAAGACAAGCGCGCCGCCTACACCGCGCTATCGAATACCGTGATCGGCATATTCCTATTGGCCGGCGGCATTTTTGGCGTCTTGGCGCAGGTTGCCGGGGAAGCCTCCGTCCTTTTGGCGTTTTGCGGCCTGTCTATTACTGCAGCGCTGGTCGCGCTGAGACTCGAGGAAGTCCAATCGACCGACGCATGATAAATCCACACCCGTTCAAACAGATCGTTGGATCGCGACATGAATGAAACAGGCTCCTCACCCGACCTGACAAAGGAAGACGAGGAAGATGTTGAAGAGCGGGTCCGTTTACGGGCACCGATCGTCTACCACATCATTGAGGAAGAGGGCGAAGAGGAACTGACGCGGCCCACATCATCGTTGTGGTGGTCTGGAATCGCCGCCGGACTCTGTATCTCCATGTCGGTCGTTGCCGAAGGGTTGCTGCACAAGCATCTGCCCGACACACCTTGGCGCCCGCTCGTGGAAAACTTCGGTTATACCGTCGGCTTCCTGATCGTCGTCCTCGGACGATTGCAGCTTTTTACCGAGAATACGATCACCGCGGTCCTGCCCGTGATGACCGACCGCTCCGGACGCATTTTCTACCTGCTCATGCGGTTATGGGCCGTGGTCTTCATCGCCAATGTCGTGGGGACGTTCTTGTTCGCCGCCGCCGTGACCTATGGCGGCATTTTCGGGCCGGAGCAGATCGAATCCTTCCGCGAGATTTCGCGGCATTTCATGGAGAAGGACGCGACGGAAATGGCGTTGCACGGCATTCCTGCAGGTTTCCTGATCGCGGCGATGGTATGGATGATGCCGAGCGCCGAAAACGCGAGTTTCTGGGTCATTACGTTGATGACCTACCTGATCGCGCTCGGCGACCTCAGCCATGTGGTCGCAGGCTCGACGGAAGCGTTTCTGCTGCTGCTGAACGGTGAAATCGGGCTCTGGACGACGTTCGGCACGTTCATGATCCCCACCTATTTCGGGAACGTCTTGGGCGGCACGATGCTGTTTACCATGTTGGCCTATGCCCAGGTGAAAGAAGAACTGTAGGGCGACCCGCCACCGTGCGGCGGCTTGCGCGGCGGGCGCCGCTCAATGCCGGTCCGTACGGCGCTGCGCCTCGCAGAGGTCGTTCAGAAAACAAGATGGACATTTCGGCGCCCGCGCCGTGCAGGTCCGTTTGCCGAATTGCAGCAGCCACATATGTCCGCCCCGTTTCGCCCACTGCGGCGCGCGGGCGTCCAGTGCGGCCGCCGTCTGGGCTTCCGTCTTTCCCGATGCGAGCCCGGTTCGGTTGCAGACGCGATGCACATGGGTATCGACCGCGATCGTCGCTTCGCCGAACGAGAAAAGCAGCATGATATCCGCGCATTTCCGCCCGATACCCGGCAGGCTCATCAGACCGGCGCGATCCTTCGGCACGATCCCGTCATGATCGTCGATCATCGCGCGGCACAGGGCCTTGAGGCGTTGCGTTTTCATGTTGTAGAGCCCCGCCGGCTTGATCGCCGCGGCGATCTCGGCGTCCGGTAGGTCGAGGATGGCTTCCGGCGTGTCGGCCAGCCGGAAAAGGGCGTTTTTCGCCTTGGCCGTATTCGCGTCCCGGCTTTGCGCCGACAGCAGACAGGACACGAGCGCGCGAAAATGATCCGCGTCCTCCTTGACAGTCGGTCCCGCGTCCCCGCCGGGTGTCCGTGCTTCGAGCCGCCGAAAAACGTCCTCGATCTCGGCCGGTTTCAACATAGCGATTGCATCGAACGGAGACCTCCCGGAGGTATTCGGCGTCTCACCGGCGATACTGCCGGTTTTTGCGGATCGCCACCACAATCGCGAGAACCGCCGCGAACGGCAGGACAAAATCCTGCGGCAGGCCGAGCAACAGCGCGCCGGCGACACCGGTCAACGACCATAGAAGCGGAATGAACAGCAGGTGCCACGGCACGCGCGGGACGGCCAGCAGCAGCATCCCGAGCGTCCACACCAGGGTCGGGCCGGGCGCGACCCCGACGAGCGGCATGCGCGGCCAACGCTGGTCCGAGCCGACGCCGATCAACGGATACAGGATCGCGGCGCCAGCGATCAGGGCCAGACCGGCCCAACCCGCGGAATCGCCGCTAAAGCGAAAATCGACGCCACCGCGAACCACCCCGGTGACGGCAATCGCCAGTCCTTGCAGCATGAAGACGGATCCTAGCGCCCACGCGGCCCAGTTGATCTGCGCCTGATGCAGCATGTAATAGACGACGCCGGTCCAGATCCACGCGACCGCGAGAGCCGCGGCGATCAACCGCCCGCTACCCGGGAAGGGACGCAGCGCGCCCCAAAGCGCGAGCAAGACCAGCAAAAAGGCCGCAATCTGCACCGGCCAGATCGCCTCGTTATAGCGCCCCAACCCGCCGAGGAAGACGTCGCGAGTAAACGGCACGAGCCGCGACAGGGTATCCATCAAGATCCGGCGCTCACAGGCTTTCGACGTAACGGATCATGCGCTGCCGCATCGCCGCATCCGGCAGCCGGCCGGTGCACGCGCCCATATTCTCCACCATGTGGTCGACCCGCGAGGTCGCCGGAATGACGCATGTCACCGCGGGGTGCGCGGCGATGAACTTGAGCAGGAACTGGGCCCAGTTTTCCGCATCGAACTCCCGCGACCAATCGGGCAGCGGGTGCCGTTTCATCCGGTCGATCAGGTCGCCGCCCCGAAACGGCCGGTTGATCACCACGCCGAGGCCGCGGTCGGCGGCCAGCGGCAGCAGCCGCTCCTCGGCCTCGCGGTCGAGAATGTTGTAGGTGAACTGAACGAAATCGATCGGCTGGGTCCGCATGATCTGCGACAACTCCTCGTGCCGGCCGCCATGCGACGTGGTCATGCCGATATAGCGGACCCGACCGTCCACCTTCCAATCCACCAGCGTCTCCAGATGCGCGTCCCAGTCCACCAGATTGTGCACCTGCATGAGGTCGAACCGCTTGGTGCCCCAAAGCTTTTCGGATTCGGCCATCTGCTTGCGGCCGAGCGCCTGGAACGGCGTCCAAACCTTGGTTGCCGAGAACAGGGCATCGTCGTTGTCGATCCGCGCGAGGCCATGGCCGACGACCTCCTCCGCCGATCCGTACATGGGCGAGGAGTCGATTAATGCGCCGCCACGGTCGAAGAAGTTGCGCAGCACCTTGACCCGCCCGGCGCGCAGCCCCGGATCGTTACCGACATTGAAGGTGATCCACGTGCCCATGCCGATGACCGGAAGCTTCTCGCCGGTCGCCGGAACGGCGCGGCGGATGAGCTGCGGCCCCGCCGCGCGCAGCGGCGCGGGCGCGAGGCCGGCGGCGGCGCCGAGGGCGCCCAAAGATCCAAGAAAACGGCGACGGTCCTGCATGCGAATTCATGCCTCGATTACATCCCACTCAGTGTGATGTAGGGCGGCGACACCGCGCTTGCCACGGGGATGCGGCAAAAAATCAGACAGCCCCGTTACCCACTCAACCGCAGCAATCCGCGTTGTGCGGCCACGCCGGTTAGGCCGCCTGCTGCAGCGAGCTCAGCTGACGTGCGATGAACGCCTTGACCATTTCATGGGCGCGATCGGTGTCCGGTCCGGGCTCGAGCACCCACAGATGGCCGCAGCCCTCGAACACCGCGACCTCGCAGTCACCGCCGGCGGCGCGGTAGGTCTCGCCGAATTTCTCCTGAAACGCGGGAAGAACGTTGTCGTCCAGCCCGCCCTGCATAACCAGCATCGGCGGCAATTCGGCCGGCTCGCCGCGGTCGAGAATCATTTGCGGATTGGCTTCCTCGATGTCGCTGAAGGGATTGAAATAGACGTGGTGGCGGTCGGCCATTTCCTGGTTTCCCTTGGCAAGCGCGTTGTTGTAGCGCGCCAAGGGATCGCTGATCGGCGAGCGCGTCGCCACGTAGCGGATGCTGGCGTCGATCTCCGGATGCCCTTCCAACGGCAAGGCGTTATAGCGCGGGTCTTCCGGCCGCATGCCGAGCAACTGCGCCACATGGCCGCCGCTGGAACTGCCGAGCAGACCCAGCGTGGACGGGTCGCCGTTCCAACCGGGCGCCTTCATCTTCAGCCAGCGGATGCCGTAGTTCGCATCCTGCACCGAGGCCGGATAGGGCGCCTCGCCGCTGAGGCGAAGATCGACGGACACGGTCAGCAGCCCGCTGCGGGCCATGGCCTCCGCCATCGCCACATTGGCCGTACGATCCTTGAACGACCAGGCCCCGCCGTGCAGGTCGAGCAGCACCGGAAACGGCCCGTCGCCGACCGGTTGGCAGATACGGGCAAGCAACATGCGCGTGGGAACCTGTCTGAAATCTTCTTCCCAAATCTTGATTTCGTAATTCGCGTTTGGATCGTAGGTGGCTGTCATCGGAGGTGCTCCTTGTCTCTATCTTCCACTGAAACGGACCGGGGCGGTTTTTTTTGGGCACGGTTCGGTCTTGCAGGCCCAATGGAATTCTTCCTTTTCCGACAGCGGACTAATCCAATGCCGGCCAGGCGCCTTCGAGCGAAATCGTCGTCCGCTGCATCAATCGGCGATACCGCGCGCTGTCATAGGGCGTTGCCCGGTGGATCGCCGCCTGATTGTCCCACACGACGACATCGTCGTTGCGCCATGTGTGACTGTAAATGACTTTCTCGGCACGCGCGGTCAGGTCGTCCAGCAAGGCCCGGCTCTCCGCCTCGTCCCAACCGACGATCGCCATGGCGTGGACGCCGATAAGAAGCGACTTCCGGCCGTTCGCAGGATTGGTGCGCACCAGGTCATGACGCGCGGTAACGAACCCTTTCGACGACGCCTCGTCATATTCGTATCCGGTCAGACCGCGCGAATACCGGATGTCGTGATCGACCTGCAGTCCGTCGAGCGTCGCCTTTTCCGCCTCGGTCAGGCTCTCATAGGCAAACCGGGTCGACGCGAACTCGGTATCGCCGCCTTCCGGCGGCACCTCGCGCGCGGTCAAGATGGAGCACAAGGATGACGCGGCCTTGAAGGAACTGTCCATATGCCAAAGCATGTTCCCTTTTTGGTAATGCATGCGCCGGTCATCGGTGGGGATGATGTCGCCGGTTTTGATGTCCAGATTGGATTGACGCGAAAACGGGGTCCCGGCGGCCGGGTTGGCGCCACCGCCGATTTCGGGAACCCCGAAATACCGGCTGAAGGCGACCTGCATGTCATCGTCCATCCGCTGATCACGGAAAATCAAGACGGAATAGGTGTCGAACGCATCACGGATTTCCTTGAAGACCTCCGGCGCGATAGGCTTGGTGATATCCGCGCCGCCGACCTCGGCGCAAAAGCCCGGTGTCATTTCCGTCACATCAATCGGCATGGAAGACCCTCCCTGTTCGGCCGCGCACTCTGCCGGAATGTTCGTCGCGGGACCGGCTGCCGTCACCCATCGCGAACCGGGCGGCCAATTCGAACGGAAGCGGTATTTTACCGCGAAAGCGGAGCGGAGACATAATCACCCACGGAATCGGCATTGGCTTGGTCCGGCCGGCAACCCGATGTAACCCGAATCCCGATCAGTGAAAGACGCGGCCGGCGTCGATAACACTCGTCTGGCCGGTCATGGTGTCCGTACGGCACATCGTTACCACCATATCGGCGCAGTCGTCCTTGTCGGCGGGCATTTGCAGCAACGACCCCGACGCCGCATGCTCGACCTGTTCGGCCCGCAGGTTTGCGGTCGCACGCGTGCCTTCCAACAAGCCCGGGGCCACGCAGTTCACGAGAGTCTCCGGCGCCATCGCGACGGCCATGCACCGCGTCAGATGAATCAGTCCCGCCTTCGCCACCGCATAGGCGATGGAAGACCCGGTCGGCGTCAGTCCGGCGACCGAGGAGATGTTGACGACGCGGCCCCGGCCTTGCGCTTTCATGATGGGGGCGACCGCCTTCGTCAGCCGCATGGGCCCGGTCAGATTGACGGCGATGATCTTGTCCCAGTCATCCTGCGTCAGACCATCGAGATCGCTGAAGGGAATCGCTTTGTTATAGGCGGCGTCGTTGACCAGGATATCCAGGCGGCCGAACCGTTCGGTGACGTCCGCCACCAATCTCTGCACCGCCGACGCATCGGTGATGTCGCATTCGAAAGCGGCGGCATCGATTTGATAGCGGGATGCGAGGTCGCCGGCGACCGCCTCCGCCTCATCGCGGCTACGGGCATACATCACCGCGATATGCACGCCCTCGCGCGCAAGCGCGTGACAAATGCGTTGCCCGAGGCCGCCGTTACCGCCGGTCACCAGGGCAACCGTATCTCTAAGGTCCATCGATCCTATCCTGAATACGGGGGCGTCGTTTCGCGGCGCATCCCCAGGGTCGACCCCAAGTGTGCCGCCGAAGGGGCGGTCGAGACAAGGGATGCGACCAATTGATGCGGAATTTCGTGCCGTAGGCCCGGTTCCGGCGGGTCCCGGCCTTCGCTCGCGCCGCCGAAGCAAAAGCCGGATCCTCACGATCGTCCCCGTCGCGCCATATCGCTTCATCACCCGCTTCAAGAGCACGTGCCCGGGCCGCGATGGCGCGGCATGCAAGTGGTTGGAAAGTTGGTGGAGCCGTGGGGAATCGAACCCCAGACCTCTACAATGCCATTGTAGCGCTCTCCCAACTGAGCTACGGCCCCATCCTTGGGACGCGGCGTGGAGTCTACGGGTATTGGGGTTTCCCGCCGCCGCGTGCGACCGCCGCGGCATTTGGCCGCCACGGCACCGGTGCTTGACTTAACGGAAGGGTGACCAGGGACGCAAGGGAAAAATACCGGCGCGAAATCAGGTCACTCGGTGTCCTTCTCTTTCTCGACGCCGCCCGCAATCTCGTCCAAATCGTCGTCGTCCGAGAGATCGCTGGCGTCTTCGAGCACGCTGTCGTCCTCGTCGTCCGCTACATCCTCGATTTCCACGTCATCGCCGAGATCCACGTCGTCATCGTCGTCGTTTTCCTCGGCTTTTTTCGCCGCCGCCGTCTTGGCGGCCGCCGCCTTGGCCGCCGCCGCGGCCTTGGCCTTCGCATCCGCCGCCTGCGAACTGCGGGATCGCTTCAAGCGTGTCCCGGCCTCCGGATCGAAGACCTCTTCGCATTTCGGGCAAATGATCGGATCTTTCTTAAGGTCGTAAAAGCGGGCTCCACAGCTCGCGCATAAGCGCTTGGTGCCCCATTCAGGCTTCGCCACGTCCGTCTCCTTGGTTGCGCCCGATTAGAATGCGCGTGCCAATTGCCACGATCATTGCGCGGGGGCAAGGCATATTTTCGATCTCGGCCGCATATTACACAGCCATCTAGGCCAGCGGGCCCGCTTTGTGGTAGAGACAGCCGCCAGCAACCGACCGGCGGACCGCCCGTGCAGCCATTGACAGCCTATCCGAAACACCCGCTTTCCGGCACCTGCCGCGTGCCCGGCGACAAATCGATCTCGCATCGCGCGGTCCTGCTCGGCGCGCTGGCCGTCGGCACCACCCGGGTGACCGGCCTGCTGGAGGGCGAGGACGTGTTGCGGACGATCGCGGCGATCCGCGCCCTCGGCGCGCAAGCCGAAAAACAGACCGACGGAAGCTGGCGGATCGACGGCGTCGGTATCGGCGGCCTGAGCGAACCGGACGACGTGCTCGACATGGGCAATTCGGGCACGGCGGCGCGGCTGTTGCTGGGCGTACTGGCCGGGCATCCGATCCGCTGCTTCATGACCGGCGACCATTCGTTGCGGTCGCGCCCGATGGACCGGGTCGCCATTCCGTTGCGCCAAACCGGCGCGGCCATCGACACCCGCGAGGACGGTCGTATGCCGTTGACGGTCGTCGGTGCGGCGGACCCGATGCCCATCACTTACACACCGCCGGTGGCGTCGGCGCAGGTCAAATCGGCGGTGCTGCTGGCCGGGCTGAACGCGCCCGGGCAAACGACGGTGATTGAGAAACGTCCGACGCGCGATCATACCGAACGCATGATGGGCCATTTCGGCGCGGACCTGCAGATCGAAGAAGCGGCCGACGGCACCGCGATCACGCTGACCGGCCAGCCGGAATTGGCCGCCGCCGACATCGACGTCCCGGCGGACATCAGCTCGGCGGCCTTTCCCTTGGTCGCCGCCTTGTTGACCGAGGGATCGGCGGTGACCCTGCCCGGTGTCGGCCTGAATCCGGGACGCGCCGGCATCGTCCAAACGCTGCGCGAGATGGGGGGCCATATAGAAGAGAGCAATCCGCGGACCGCGGGCGGCGAACCGGTCTGCGATCTGGTGGTGCGTCCCAGCGCATTGCATGGCGTCGAGGTGCCGGCCGAACGGGCGCCGTCGATGATCGACGAGTACCCGGTGCTCGCCGTCGCGGCGGCCGCGGCCGACGGCCCAACCGTCATGCGCGGCCTCGCGGAACTTCGGGTCAAAGAGAGCGATCGGCTCGCGGCGATGGCCGCCGGCCTGGCCGCCTGCGGCGTCGCCGCCGAGGAAGGCGAGGACAGCCTGACCGTAACCGGCGTCAACGGCACCCCGGCCGGCGGCAACAATACCCCGGTGGAAACCCATTTCGATCACCGGATCGCCATGAGTTTCATGGTGCTCGGCACCGTCGCCGCGGCCCCGGTCACGATCGACGACGGAACCGCCATCGCGACCAGTTTCCCGGACTTCATCAAGCTGATGAACGGCCTCGGAGCGGAAATCCGCGCCGACGCCTCCGACGCGGAAACGGCGTCGTGATCATCGCGCTCGACGGCCCCGCGGCGTCCGGCAAGGGCACGCTCGCCAAACGGCTGGCCCGGCATTTCGGCTTCGCGCATCTCGATACCGGCAAGCTGTACCGCGCGGTCGGCCTGGCCGTATTGCGGGCCGGCGAAGACCCGGAAGACGCGGCGGCGGCTGAACGCGCCGCCAAGGCCCTTGACCCGGCCGATCTGGATAACCCGGCACTTTCCGGCGACGACGCGGCGGTCGCGGCCTCCAAGGTCGCGGCGATTCCAGCGGTCCGGGACGCGTTGCTGGCCTTTCAGCGACGCTTCGCGGAAAGCCCGCCCGGCGGCGCCGCCGGGGCGGTAATCGACGGCCGCGACATCGGTACCGTCGTCTGCCCCGGCGCAGAAGCCAAACTGTACGTGATCGCAGACTTGGAAATCCGCGCGGAACGGCGTCATAAAGAGTTGCTTGAACGCGGCGAGGCCAGTATATATGCGCGCGTCCTGCAGGACCTTACGGAACGTGACGAACGGGATTCAAAACGCGCCGTTTCGCCGCTGATGGCGGCAGACGATGCGATCGTGCTGGATACCAGCGCAATGGAGCCCGATGCGGCATTCGCCGCCGCGCTGGCGCATGCGGAGAAATGTCTTAAAGACGCCTCCAACCGCTAATCCCTGCTGGACACGTAAGACTGCAAGACGAAGCCCTTGGCTTGCCGGAGCGGAAACGCGCAAGGCGGCCGGGCGCTAATTCAACTTTGGATGAAGACCGCCGGACACAACCGGCTGGCATGCAAAACAAGAGATTAGGTTCGACGGAAAGGAACGATAGATAGCATGGTTGCTGACGCTGCTCAGAAAGAGAGTTTTGAAGACCTTCTGAATCAATCGCTCGGGGCAAATGACGGGCTGGAAGGCACTGTTCTAAAAGGAATGGTCATCGCGGTGGAGAACGACTTCGCGCTGGTCGACGTGGGCCTTAAATCGGAAGGCCGGGTCCCGCTGAAGGAATTCGCCGCCCCCGGACAGAAGTCCGAGTTGAAGAAGGGCGACACGGTCGAGGTCTTCCTCGAACGGATGGAAGACAAGAACGGCGAAGCCGTGTTGTCGCGCGAAAAGGCCCGCCGCGAGGAAGCCTGGATCGAACTGGAAAAAGCCTTCAACGACACCCAACGGGTCACCGGCACCATCTTCGGCCGGGTCAAGGGCGGCTTCACGGTCGACCTGCAAGGCGCCGTCGCCTTCCTACCGGGCAGTCAGGTGGATATCCGCCCGGTCCGCGACGTCACGCCGCTGATGGGCACGCCGCAACCGTTCCAAATCCTCAAGATGGACCGTAGCCGCGGCAATATCGTCGTCTCGCGCCGCGCCGTGCTCGAGGAAAGCCGGGCCGAACAGCGCAGCGAGCTGATCGAAAGCCTGCGCGAGGGCCAGGTGCTCAAGGGCGTGGTCAAGAACATCACCGATTACGGCGCGTTCATCGATCTCGGCGGCGTCGACGGCCTGCTGCACGTCACGGATATCGCGTGGCGGCGGATCAACCATCCGTCCGAAGCTCTGCAGATCGGCGAGACCATCGAAGTGCAGGTCATCCGCTTCAACCCGGAAACCCAGCGCATCAGCCTCGGCATGAAGCAGCTCGAAGCCGATCCCTGGGAAGGCGTCGATGCGAAATACCCGATCGGCACCAAGTTCACCGGCCGCGTCACCAACATCACCGACTACGGCGCATTCGTGGAACTGGAATCCGGCATCGAGGGCCTGGTCCATGTTTCCGAGATGAGCTGGACCAAGAAGAACGTGCATCCGGGCAAGATCGTATCGACCAGCCAGGAAGTCGAAGTCATGGTCCTGGACGTGGATGCGCAAAAACGACGCATCAGCCTCGGCCTCAAGCAGTGCTCGGGCAATCCGTGGGAATCCTTCGCGGCCCAATTCCCGGAAGGCACCGAGGTCGAAGGCGAGGTCAAGAACATCACCGAATTCGGTCTGTTCGTCGGCCTGCCGGGCGAAATCGACGGCATGGTCCATCTGTCGGACATCGACTGGAACCGGCCGGGCGAACAGGCCATCGCCGACTTCAAGAAGGGCGATACGGTCAAGGCCAAGGTCCTCGATGTGGACGTGGTCAAGGAACGCATCAGCCTCGGCATCAAGCAGCTCGGCGACGATCCGTTCGCATCGGGCATCGAAGGCGTCCGCAAGGGCCAGACGGTGACCTGTACGGTGACGGCGGTCGTCGACATGGGCATCGAAGTGTCGGTGAACGACAGCGTGCACGGGTTCATTCGCAAGTCCGATCTGTCCTCGGACCGCTCGGAACAGCGGCCGGACCGGTTCGCGACCGGCGAGAAGGTGGACGCCAAGGTCATCGCGATCGACAAGTCGAACCGCAAGCTCAACCTGTCGATCAAGGCGCGCGAGTTTCAGGAAGAGAAGGAGGCAATGGCCGAATACGGCAGCTCCGATTCCGGCGCCTCACTGGGCGATATCCTGGGCGCCGCGCTCCGCTCGCGAGAGCAGGAGTCCGCTCAAGACGACGCGCCTGCCGAAGCCGCCGAGGAAGCGGCCGAGGAACCCAAAGAAGATGCCGCCAAGGACGAGCCGGCGGAAGAAGCCGAGGGCGACGACACCAAGAAATAGTACTGCGGCGTTCCAACGCCCTGTCAGTACAGTCACGCATGAGGGCGGCCGGCGATTGAACCGTCCGGCCGCCCTCCTGACTTCACCGCACGGAGAATCCGAATTCGGGTTATTTTAGAGCTTGTTGCTTGTTGCTTGACGACCTGCATCGCCTCTGGCACGCTCTAAAAGGGGGTGGCACTAATCCGTTTGAGGGCTGACGCTCAACAATTCTGACGCGCACAGCCATCGGGCGGGAACGCATTTTTAGGGGATATATAGGTCCGATGACCAAATCACAGCTCATACAAAGAATTGCGGAGCTAAATCCGCATTTATATCAAAGGGATGTGGAACGTATTGTTTCGACCATCTTCGACGAGATTTCGGCCGCGCTCGCGGAAGGGGATCGTGTCGAACTCCGCGGTTTTGGCGCATTTTCCGTTAAAATCCGCGACGCCCGGTTGGGACGCAATCCGCGCACGGGGGAGACCGTCAACGTCGACCGCAAGGCTGTGCCGTTTTTCAAGACGGGCAAACAGCTTCGGGACATGCTAAACACGAACTCACCGAGTTCCTGATTTCCATCCGTCGGTCACCGACCTGCCGACGATATAATCCGTGGGCGGGGCGCTAACGGGTGCTGAACAGGTAGTCGAGTGCCATGAGGCTGATTTTCTGGATCGTCGTTATCCTGTTTGTTGTCATCACGATCGATTTCGTCATGACGAACGGGCAGCCGGTCCAATTCGGATCGTGGTTCCTGCCGTGGAAATTCGGCATTCCCTCCGGCTTGGCCGTCCTGTTGGCCATGGCGCTGGGATTGCTGATCGGCGGGTTCCTTGCGTGGACGGCCGGCGGCAAGGCGCGCCGGCGCGCCCGGCAGGCGGAACGAAAGGTCGGCGAGCTGGAACGCGAATTGAACGCCCTGCTGCAACGGGTGGAAGGCGTGGAACGCGACGCCATCGCCGTTGCCTTGCCCGACCCCACCAAGCCTGCCGCACCGGAACCCTCGCCGAAACCGCCCGCAGCACCCGCCGCGTCCGATACTTCGTCGGCGGCCGGCCGGGCATAGACCGTGCCGGACCCCGCCGTCCGTTTCACGGACTGGCTGCATGGACGCACGATCCCCTTTTGGCTGGCGCATGGCGTCGACCATGACAAGGGGGGATTTCACGAAAAACTCAACGCCGGCCGGCGGCCGGATTCCGATGCCGGGAAACGCGTCATGGTGCAGGCGCGGCAGCTCTATGTCGCCGCCGACCATGCCCTGTTGACCGGCGCGACAGACGCCCGCGCCGCCGCCGACGGCGCGCTGAGGTTCATGTCGGAGCACTGCCGGCATCCGGACGGCGGCTGGCGTTTCCGCGTCGCGCGGGACGGCCGCCCGCAGGACGACACCCGCGATCTGTACGCCCACGCCTTCCTGTTGTTTGCATTCGCCTGGCATCACCGGCTCGACCCGGACGGCGGCGCAAAACAAACGGCGGCGGCGACACTGGCTTTCCTCGACGAACGGCTGACGCATTCCAACGGCGGATATCACGAAGCCTTGGACGCGGGCGGACGGCCGGTCGACGACATGCGGCGGCAAAACCCGCACATGCACCTGTTCGAAGCCTTCCTGGAATGGATCACGATCGACGACGATCCGGTTTGGCGCATCCATGCCGACGCCATGGCCGCATTGTTCGAGACGCGGTTCTGCGTCGACGGTACGCTGCGGGAGTTCTTTACGGACGACCTGCGCCCGTTGGACGGCGAGAAAGGGCGATGGGTCGAACCCGGCCATCACTACGAATGGTCCTGGCTGTTGCAGCGGTATGCGTCGCTGACCGGCGATACGCGTTTGGCGCCGGCGGCCGATCGGCTCTACCGCTTCGCCGAGCGTTACGGCATCGATTCGGAAACCGGCGGGATCGTCGATGCGGTCGAATTCACCGGCGCGGTCATCCAAGACAGCCGGCGCATATGGCCGCAGACCGAGGCGATCAAGGCGCACGCCGCACGGAGATCGGACGCCCGTCTGATGGCGCAGATCGAATCGCTTCTCGCCGGCCATCTCGACACCATGCCGGACGGGGCGTGGCGCGAACATGTCGCGGCGGACGGCGCGCCGCTGGTGACCGGCCTTCCCGCGTCGAGCCTGTATCACCTCGCCATGGCCGCCACGGAACTACGCCGGACCGGCCAGGAACCCACCTAGCGGACAACGGCTCTTTTCCCCGCCTCCATCGCGGTGTAAACGAAGGCACCGAAACCCGCTGGAGCCGCCATACATGCCGAACCGCATCCTCGTCGCCCTGGACACGACCGAAACCGACCGGGCCACCGCCCTCTGCACATCGCTCGACGGATTGGTCGGCGGCGTGAAGCTGGGGCTGGAATTCGTGTCGGCGCACGGGCCGGACGGCGTGCGCGCGGTAACGGGAACCGGGCAGCCGCTGTTCCTCGACCTGAAATTCCATGACATTCCCAATACCGTAGCCGCCGCGGTGCGCGCCGTCGTCCCGTTGCAGCCGGCGATCCTCAACGTGCACGCATCGGGCGGCACGGCGATGATGGAGGCCGCCCGCGACGCGGCGCAGGAAACCGCCCGCGAACACGGCATCCCCGTCCCGATGGTCATCGCCGTGACCGTGCTGACCAGCCTCGACGACGCCGATTTGGCCGCCGTCGGTCAGCGCAACCCGGCCGAGGCGCAGGCAGTCCGCCTTGCAGAACTGGCGAAGGACGCCGGGCTCGATGGCGTCGTCTGCTCCCCGAAGGAGATCCTCGCCATCCGCAAGGCCTGCGGCCCCGACTTCAAGCTGGTCGTCCCCGGCATCCGCCCGCTGTGGAGCGTCACCGGCGACCAGAAACGGTTTTCCAGCCCGGCCGCCGCGATTAAGGACGGCGCGGATTATCTGGTGATCGGCCGGCCGATCACCGCGGCCGACGATCCGGCCGAGGCGGCGGGGCGAATTGCCGAGGAACTCGAAGGGTTATGACCGTCCGCGCGAAAATCTGCGGCATCAACGACCCGGTCGCGATGGAAACGGCGCTCGACAACGGCGCAAGCCATGTCGGGCTGGTCTTCTATCCGCCGAGCCCCCGCGCGGTGACGCCCGAGGCGGCGGCGCCGCTCGCGGCGATCGCGGACGGCCGGGCGGTGCGCACGGGATTGTTCGTCGATCCGGACGACGCGACGATCGACGCCGTCTTGGACGCGGCGAGTCTCGACCTGCTGCAGCTGCACGGCGCGGAAACACCCGCCCGCGTTACGGAATTGCGCGGCCGCACGGGCCTGAAGATCATGAAGGTCATACGCGTCGGCGCGGCAACCGATATCGACCGGGCCGCCGAATACGGGGAGGTCGCCGACTGGCTGATGTTCGACGCGCTGCCGCCGAAGGACATGAAGAATGCGCTGCCGGGCGGCAATGCGCTCTCCTTCGACTGGGCGCTGCTCGCGGGCCGCGACTGGCCGCTGCCCTGGATGCTGGCCGGCGGCCTGACGGTCGATAACGTGGGTGAGGCGGTGCGTCTTTCGGGCGCGCAGACCGTCGACACGTCCTCCGGCGTCGAGGACGCCCCCGGCCGGAAGAATCCCGACAAGATTCGCGCGTTTCTGACGGCGGTCGCCGCCCTTTAGAGAGCCACCAACGGGCCCAGACTGCGCATTTTCGCTTATGGACTTGCGGCAGGCAGTGCATTATTACCCGAGTGCCGTCGATTCATTCGGATCGACCCGTGACCGGAGACGCAATGCCGCAGCCCAATTCATACCGCACCGGCCCCGACGAAGGGGGCCATTTCGGCATATTCGGCGGACGTTTCGTGGCGGAAACGCTGATGCCGCTGATCCTTGAGGTGGAGAACGCCTATGCGGCAGCCCAGGCGGATCCGTCCTTTCAGGCCGAACTCGACGAACTGCTGGCATTCTACGCCGGACGGCCGAGCCCGCTGTACTTCGCCCGGCGGCTGACCGAGCATTTCGGCGGCGCGAAGATCTATTTCAAGCGCGACGAGTTGAATCACACCGGCTCGCACAAGATCAACAATTGCCTCGGCCAGATCCTGCTCGCCAAACGCATGGGCAAGAAGCGCATCATCGCGGAAACCGGCGCGGGGCAACACGGCGTCGCGGTCGCGACCGTCTGCGCCCTGTTCGATCTGCCTTGTGTCGTCTACATGGGTGCGACCGACGTCGAACGCCAGAAGCCGAATGTCTTCCGAATGAATCTGCTGGGCGCCGAAGTCCGGCCCGTGACCAGCGGCCGCTCGACCCTGAAAGACGCGATGAACGACGCGTTGCGCGACTGGGTCGCCAACGTCGAAGACACCTTCTACATCATCGGCACCGTTGCAGGGCCGCATCCGTACCCGGCGATGGTCCGCGATTTCCAAAGCGTGATCGGGAACGAAGTGCGCGAACAGATGCAGGCGGCGGAAGGCCGTTTGCCGGACACCCTGGTCGCCTGCATCGGCGGCGGGTCCAACGCCATGGGACTGTTTCATCCCTTTTTGGACGACGAGGATGTCCGCATGATCGGTGTGGAAGCCGCCGGCAGAGGTATCGAAACCGGCGCCCATGCCGCATCGATCACCGGCGGCCGGCCCGGCGTGCTGCACGGCAATCGCACCTACCTGCTACAGGACGACGACGGGCAGATCCTGGAAGCCGAATCGATCTCGGCGGGCCTCGATTATCCCGGCATCGGCCCGGAACATGCCTGGCTCAACGACCTGAAACGCGTCGAGTATGTCTCGGCGACCGATACCGAAGCACTCGAAGCGTTCCAACTGTGCAGCCGCAGCGAAGGCATCATTCCGGCGCTTGAACCGTCGCACGCCCTGGCCCATGTCGGCACGATCGCCGGCGAGCTCGATCCGGAACACATCATCTGCATGAACATGTGCGGGCGCGGCGACAAGGACATCTTCACGGTGGCGGACGCTTTGGGGATGGACATATGACCGGACGCATCGAAGCGCGGTTCGCGGCGCTGAAGGCGGAAGGACGCGGCGGCCTCATCACCTTCATCACCGCCGGCGACCCGGACCCGGAAACGTCGAAGGCGCTGGTCCGGCGATTGCCCAAGGCGGGCGCGGACCTGATCGAACTCGGCATGCCGTTCACCGATCCGATGGCCGACGGCCCTGCGATTCAAGCATCCTCGCAGCGCGCCTTGCGCGCGGGCATGACCCTTGAGCTGACCCTCGACGCGGTCACGGATTTCCGGGAAACGGATACCGAAACGCCGATCATCTTGATGGGCTACTACAATCCCATCTACAGCTACGGCGCGGACAAATTCCTGAAAGACGCGAAGGAGGCGGGGGTCGACGGCCTGATCATCGTCGATCTGCCGCCGGAAGAGGATTCGGAACTCTGCGAGCCGGCGATCGCCGCCGGCCTGAACTGGATCCGCCTCGCCACGCCGACGACGGATGAGAAGCGGCTCCCTGCCGTTTTGAAGAACACCAGCGGCTTCCTTTATTACGTCTCGATCATGGGCATCACCGGCACGAAAAACGTCCAGGAAGACGACGTCCGGGTGGCGGTCGGGCGCCTACGCAAGCATACCGACATGCCGATCGCCGTCGGGTTCGGTATCAAGACGCGCGAAGATGTCCGGGCCATCACCAAATCGGCGGATGCCGCGGTGGTCGGGTCGTCCATCGTCAACAAGATCGCGTCCGAAACCTACGAGGACGGCACCGCCCGCCCCAGCCTCGTGACGGAAGTACTGAGTTTCGTGCGGGAAATTGCCATCGGGGTGCGCAGCGAATGAATTGGCTGACCAACTTCGTCCGTCCGAAACTCAGGGCCCTGGTCAACCGAAAGGATGTGCCGGACAACCTTTGGCACAAATGTCCCAACTGCGACCAGATGATCTTTCACCGCGACCTGGAAACGAACCAGTTCGTCTGCCAGCATTGCAATCACCACATGCGACTCGGCGCGACGAAGCGCCTGAAGATGCTGTTCAACGACGGTGAGTACCAGCGGATCGAGCTGCCGAAGCCGACCGCCGACCCGCTGAAGTTCCGCGACCAGAAGCGATATACCGAACGGCTGCGCGACGCCCGCGCCAAAACCGGGGAAGACGACGCCATCGTCGTCGCGCACGGCAAGATGGGCGACATGCCGGTGGTGGCCGCGGCGTTCGACTTCGGGTTCATGGGCGGTTCCATGGGCATGGCGGTGGGTGACGGAGTCATCGCGGCCGCCCGGCTGGCGGTCGCGCAGGAAGCCCCATTGATCATCGTCCCCGCTTCCGGGGGCGCACGCATGCAGGAAGGGGCCCTGTCCCTGATGCAGATGCCGCGCACGGTGATCGCGGTCCAAGAGGTCAAGGAAGCGGGCCTGCCCTATATCGTCGTCCTGGCCGATCCCACCACCGGCGGCGTCACCGCGAGTTTCGCCATGCTGGGCGACATCCACGTTGCGGAGACCGGCGCGATGATCGGCTTCGCCGGCGCCCGGGTCATCGAACAGACGGTCCGCGAAACATTGCCCGAAGGTTTCCAACGCGCCGAATACCTGCTCGATCACGGTATGGTCGATATTGTTGTTGCGCGCAGCGAATTGCGCGATACGTTAATACGCCTTCTTTCACTGCTGCTGCGGCGGGAGCCGCCGGCCGCCCTCTTGGAGCTGGCCCCCGATTCGGGGATCGCCGGCGAAGAACCAACCACGCAGGATTCGAGCGATGCTGCGATTCGCCAGGAACCGGCGGACGACCGAAGACTCGATTGACGCCATCCTGGCGCGGCTACACCGGCTTCATCCCAAGACAATCGATCTGTCGCTGGGCCGGATCCTGTCGCTGCTCGACCGACTCGGCCGCCCGCAGGACCAACTGCCGCCCGTCATCCACGTCGCCGGGACCAACGGCAAAGGATCGGTCATCGCCTTTCTGGGCGCGATCCTGGAAGCCGCGGGCTATCGCGTCCACACCTACACGTCACCGCATCTCGTTCACTTCAACGAACGGATCCGGCTCGGCGGCGAAATGATCGGCGACGGCGAACTCTGCGCGATCCTTAACGAATGCGAAAAGACCAACGCCGGCGACTCGATCAGTTTCTTCGAGATTACCACCGCCGCGGCGATGCTCGCCTTCTCGCGCCACCCGGCGGATATCCTGCTGCTGGAATGCGGTCTCGGCGGCCGGTTCGACGCCACCAACATCGTCAGAAAACCGGCTGCCACGGTGATCACGCCGGTGTCGATGGACCATATGCATTTCCTCGGAGACACAATCCGGCAGATCGCCGCCGAGAAAGCCGCGATCCAGAAAAAAGACGTCGTTTCCATCGTGGCGCCGCAGCACGATCAGGCGAATGCGGTTATCGCCGACTACGCGGCGGCGGCCGGCACACGGCCTTTTCAGTTCAAGCGGGACTGGATGGTCACGCCGACGAAGCGCGGCTTCCGCTACCGGTCGACGCGGCTGTCGCTGGACCTGCCCATGCCGAACCTGCTGGGTAGGCATCAAATCTACAATGCCGGAACGGCGATCGCCTGCCTCGAACGGATCGACACGTTGGAGACCTCCGATAAGGCCATTGCAAAGGGCATCACCTCTGCGCGCTGGCCGGGCCGGCTGCAGCGCCTGATCAACAATCCGCTGACCGAGCATCTGCCGCAAGGCTGGGAGCTTTGGCTCGACGGCGGGCACAATCCCGCAGCGGGATCGGCATTGGCCGAAACCTTGGAGAAATGGACCGACAAGCCGCTGTATCTGGTGTTCGGCATGATGGACCAAAAGCCGCCGCAGAACTTCCTGCGCCCGCTGGCGCCGCTGGTTCGCGGCTTGCGGGCCGTCGCGATCCCCGGTCTCGAAGGCAGCATGTCGGCCGAGGAAGCCGCCGAGGCGGCGAGCGAGGTCGACATCCCGAGCCAGCCGTCGGCCGATATCCCGACCGCGATCCAGGATACCGTGCGCGCCGCCAGCCGCCCGGCACGGGTGCTCATTTGCGGATCGCTGTATCTCGCGGGATCGGTGCTGGCGCTGAACGAAGGGACCACCCCGGTCCGGACCGCCGGCTGACCGCCTGCCATTCCACAATCACCGCAACGGAAAAGCCCCGCCGCAATCGACGGGGCCGATATCCGTTCCGACGAAACCCCCGGTCTAGAGGACCGATTCAACCCATTCGACAAGCTGGCTCTTCGGCAGCGCACCGACCTTGGTCGCGGCCACTTCGCCATCCTTGAAGATCATCAGTGTGGGGATGCCGCGCACGCCGTATTTCGCCGGCGTCTGCGGGTTGTCGTCGATATTGACCTTGGCCACGGTCACCTGGCCGTCCATGTCGCCGGCAATCTCTTCCAGCGCCGGGGCGATCATCTTGCAGGGACCGCACCATTCCGCCCAGAAATCCACCAGGACCGGGCCGTCCGCTTTCAGGACGTTACTCTCGAAATCGTCGTCGCCGACGGGGACAGGGGTGCTCATATAGAAATGCTCCTTATATGCCAGTGCCCCGCCGCCATCAGGGCGTGGCTATGTTTCACCGTGTAGGAATCTAGGTAGCCACCCGGACCCGGTCAAGCAGGCTGTCGTCCAATGTCATCAGGCGCGGGACCGCGGTCCACAGTAAACCGCAGCGAATCGGCCGATTCGGCCATATTTCGGCCAGAACGGCCCGATATGCCGCCATTTGGCGCAAATAGGCCGGTGCGACATTTTCCTGCGAATCCGGCGGCGGACGCGACGTTTTATAATCCAGAACGACGATTTCGTCCGGCAGCACCAACAACCGGTCGACCTGACCCGCAATCACCTCGGCGCCGCCCGGTCCCTCGATCGTGCCGATCAGCGGCACCTCGGCCCGGCTCTCCGGCCCGAACAGACCGGCGAACTCGGGCGATTCCAGGATCGCCATGACCTCGTCGGCGAGGCCTTGCTGTTCATCCGCCGGCAGCGCGTGACCGGGCCGGGCGAGGAAAGCGACGCAGGCCGCCCGACGGTCGGCGGCGGGCAGGTCCGGCAGCAGCTGCAGCAGCCGGTGCACGATCAGCCCGCGCTTGAAGCGATTCTCCGACGGCCCGCCAATCGGCGACAGGGTCGGCGGATCCGACGCCGACGGCCGCGACGGCGCGAGCGGCCGGGGCGGCGCCGGCTCGTCCGGCGGCGGGCGCTGCATCCAGCCCTCGACGGCGGGGATCACCACCTGTCCGAGCGTCCGCTCGTCGCGCGCATCAGCGGGCGCCGATTGGTCGCTGGCGATCCGCAGCCCGTCGCCCGCCCATCCCGCGGCGCCAATGTCGTCGCCGAAATCCATCGCAGCCGGTTCGGCCAACCCCGACAGGCCTGCCTCGATGAGAGAGTACCAGCACCCCTCGTTCGGTTTCTGCCGGCCGTGCCAGCCGCAGACATACAGCCGGTCTTCGGCGCGGGTCATCGCGACATACAGCAGGCGGCGGTATTCCTCCTCGGCCCGGGCCCGCGCGGCATCACGCAGCGCCTGGCATGCTTCGGTCTGATAGATGCGGTTCGGCGGCCAAAGCGGCACGCCATCTGACCACAGCACCTCTTCGCCCAGGCGGGGCATCGCCATGGTGTCCGGCATGATAACGATCGGGGCCTGCAGCCCCTTCGCACCATGCACCGTCATCACGCGCACCTCGTCGCGGTCGCTCTGTTCCAGATCGCGCTTGATCTCGGTGGCGCCGGCGTCGAGCCAATGCAAAAAGCCTTGCAGCGAGGGCGGGTGCGTCCGCTCGTAGGCCAGCGCCTGCGCCATGAATTCGTCGACCGGGTCTTCCGCTTCGGGGCCAAGCCGCTCCAACAGGCATTGCCAGCCCGACCGGTCCGGCCGCGCAGCAGGGCCCGCCAAGACCCCGGCGAGCAATTCGAACGGCGGCGCAAAATCGGCCTGTCCCAGCAACGCCGCCAGCCACGTCCGCGCCTGCCCGTAGCGCGCATCTTCCCCGGCCCTGTCCGACAACCGCCGCCACAGGGTTGCATCGCCCCGGCCGTGACAGAGCCCGAACAGGTCGTCGTCGTCCAGGCCGATGAATGGCCCCTTCAGCACGACCGCGAGCGTCAGATCGTCGTCCGGCAACAGCAGGAAGCGCGCCAGCGCCATCAAATCCATGACCGCCAACTGTTCGGTCAGCGCCATCCGGTCGACGCCGGCGACCGGCACGTCGGCGGTCTTGAGGGCGCGGACCAGCGCTTCCATGAACCCGCTCCGGCGGCGCAGCAACACCATGATATCGCCGGCCCGGACGGTCCGGCCGTGCGACGGCAGGTATTCGGTGCCGATCCAGGCCCACAGTTTGGCCGCAATGAGTTGCGCGAGCCGTTCGTCGGGCGCCAAGACCTCTCGGCGGCGCACCGGCGGCTGCCATTCGCCTTCCTCTGGCTCATCCGGGCCGACCGGCGGCCACAACTCCACCAACCCCGCCTGCCCGCCGCGGAACGGCCGATGGACGAGCGGCTCGCCGCCGTCGATCACGCCCGACGCGGCGGCGGGTTGCGCGAACACGGCGTCGACCGCCCGCAGCACCGGTTCAGCCGAGCGGAAGGAAATGTCGAGGTCGACCGAGCGCCACTGCTTGGCCACATCCCCGGCGCGGCTGCCGAATCGGTCGCGGTATTTCCGGAAGGCCGCGGGATCGGCGCGCTGGAAGCTGAAGATCGACTGCTTCACGTCGCCGACGGCGAAGATCGTGCGTTCTTCCTCGCGCGCGCCCAGGCCGGCGAAGAATTCGTCGGCCAGCGCGGCCACCACCTGCCATTGCTCGGGATTGGTATCTTGCGCCTCGTCGATCAGGATGTGGTCGAGCCCGCCGTCGAGCTTGAACAGCACCCAGCCCGCGAAGCCCGAACTGTCGGTTTGCAGCAGGTCGCGCGCCTTGTAGATCAGGTCGTCGTAATCCAGCTCGACCCGCAATTCCTTGGCCTGCTCGAAGGCGTGCAGGATCGCGCCGCCCAGCGTGAGCAACGCCGCCGTCGCTTCCGCCGTTACCGCCGCGCGGCGATGCTGGCAAACCGCCGCAAGCCGCGCCGCTTCGTCGGACAGTGCGTCAGCGACGCCGGAGTTCTTCTCGGCCACCGATTTCGTCGCCAGCCGTTTTCGGGGCACCTCTTCGCGGGTGAGGAATTGATCGATGTAGAAGGCGAAGCCCGATGCCCGATCGTCGGCATCCGCCTCGACCCAGCGCCGGATCGCCTCGCCGCGCGGTCGGTCGGTCTTTTCCGATCCGCCGCGCAGCGCCTCGGCCGCCCGCGCCAACGCGGGGGCGTCGAAAGCGTCGTCCCGGCACGCGGCCTCGATTACGTCGCCCACGCGAGTACCCGGTTCCACACCCAGCCGGCCGTAAACGGCGACAACGGCGGCGTCGACCGTCGTGCCGTCGCCGATGACATCGCGCAGCCGGCCCCGATGCATCAGCAGGACGCGCAGCAGATCGGCGAAACGGTCCTCGTGCAGGTGACCGGTCAGGGTTTGCAGCGCGCCCTCACTCGACGGGTCCCGCACCGCCGACGCCAGCACACGGTCACGCGCCGCCAGCATCAACTCGGCGGCGCTGCGTTCGTCCATCACCTGGAAGTGCGGCGGGATGCCGGCCTCGATCGGAAAACGCCCGAGCAGCGATTCGCAGAAACTGTGGATCGTCTGGATCTTCAAGCCGCCGGGGACATCCAGCACCCGCGCAAACAGCCGCCGCGCCGTTTCCAATTCCGAATCGTCGGGCGCGTTGCCGGTCAACGCCGTGACCCGCCGCCGCAGATCGGCGTCCGACGCGGTCGCCCACAGGCTCAGGCCGCGGTTGACGCGGTTGGCCATCTCCGCCGCCGCCGCTTTCGTGAAGGTCAGGCAGAGCAGCCGCTGCGGCGGCGTGCCCGACAGCAACAGGCGCAGCACGCGGTCGGTCAGCACCTTGGTCTTGCCGCTACCCGCCGATGCGCCGACCCAGACGCTCGCAGCCGGGTCCGACGCCCGGCGCTGCAGGCGATCCGGATCGATCGCAACTGCGGTTCCGGGCGTGCCGCTCATGATCCGCTCCCCCGGCCGCCCGACCATTCGCGCAGCCGCGCCAGATGATCGTATTCGGGAAACGGCAGCGGCCAGTCCGGCTCCGGCGTCGAGAGATAGGGCGTGTCGGCCCGGTCGAAGGCGTCGATCAGCCGGACCAGATTGTCGTAAACCCGAGCCGTCAGGTCCGGCACGTCGTCGGAAAATTCCTTGATCTGCCCGGCCGGATCGCCGCCCGACAATCGCCAATAGGCGAGCCGGTCGACCGCGCCGGCCGCAACGCCGTCGAAGCCGCCCTGCTCGGCGATCGCGGCTTCGAGCGGAAGTTGCGGCGCATAGCCGTACTGCAGTTGCCGTTCGCTGGGCGGCAGTCCGGTCTTGTAATCGATGATCGACAACCGCCCATCCGCCGACCGGTCGATCCGGTCCGCCTTTGCGGTCAGGGTGAAGGGTCCGATCGCGCCGTCGATGGCGATCGACCCGGCAACCTCGGAGCTGCTCTCGGCCAGGTTCGGATGGCGCTTCCGTTCGACATCGATGAACCATTCGGCGATGCGGACAAAGCGCGGCCACCAGAAGGCGCGCACCGCCGGCCGGGCCAACGTCGCTCCGAAGGCCCGTTCGCCCAGCGCGAGGAGCTGCGGCAGCGCATCGCCGGGCGGCCCGTCGGGATAGGCGCGGACGAAGGCGTCGAGGGCGTCGTGGATGATCGTGCCCCGGTCGGCCGCCCCCGGGCTCGCCTCCAGCGGATCGAGCGGCCGCAAGCCCAGGATATGCCGGGCATAGATGCTGTAGGGATCGCGCATCCAGGTTTCGATCCGCGTGACGGACAGCCGCCGCGGACGCGCCTCGACCGGCGGACACGGTGTCGGAGGATCGACCGGGCTGTGCCGGCCGACCGCGACCAGCCCTTTCTCCAGGCCGGGCCAATGCGTATCGGGCACGAAGGCCTCGGCCAATCCGCACCCTTCGAGCACCGTTTCCAGGCGCAGCAGCCAACGCGACGGCACCGTCGGCGTGCCGTCGGATTTCTGCGCCCGGCTCAACGCGACCTCCGGCGCGCAGAAGAGCTGGGCGAAGTCATGGGCGGCGAGCCCGATGCGGCGCTCCGGCAACGGCAAGCCGAAGACATCGCGCATCGGGCGGCTCATCCAAGGGTCCGGCCCCGGGTCCGCCGGCCAGTTGCCCTCGTTCAATCCGCCGAGGATGATCAAATCCGCATGCTGCAACCGGGCTTCCAGCGGACCCCAGATGTTCAGGCGCGGATACCGGCCGAAGCGCGGCCGCACCACATTGCCCAGCATCAGGGCCTCGACCATTTCCGGATAGTGGTCCGGTGGCACCATCGGCAATGCATCCGCCGCCGCGTGAAAGTCATTGACGAAGACCGCCAGCGCCTCGCCCGATTCCCCGTCCCAAAGCCGCGCTGCGCCCGACGTCTCGTCATCTGCCGCCAGCGCCTCGGCGGCGCGGATATGCGCTTCGACGAGGCGTTGCAGGCTGCCCTCCGCTCCGTCCCGGAAAGCCAACAACGGCGTCACACAGTCTTCGAGCCGGTCGATCAAGTGCTCGATATCCGCGACTGTTTCCGGCGCCGGCCGGTCGGCGGCGTGCCGGGCGTCCGCCTCCGCCAACGCCTGGCGCAACCCCATGAGACCCCGGTCCGGGGCCGGTCCCCGCAGCACCCAGCGTTCCAAGGCACGGACGCGCCGCCGCATCTCAGCCGGAGGCATGCCCGCCGCCGCCAGCGGATGCTTGCAGGCGGCCAACATTGCGACCGGGGCGAAATCCTGGAAGACCATATCGGCGACCAGCCGCATGAAAACGCCCGGCGGCGTCTCGCTCAACGCCTGCCCGGCCGAATCGTCGATAACGATGTCCCACCGGCGCAAGGACGCCGCAACCCGCCGCGCCAACCGGCGGTCGGCGGTGACCAGCGCGGCGGTACGTCCCGGCGTCTCCAGGCTATGGCGCAGCATAAGCGCGATGACCTCGGCTTCCTCTTTGTCGCCGGGAGCGACGATGCGCTGCACGGCCGGAAAAGACGCGCCCTCTGTGGGTCGCAACGCCTCGGCGGCGGCACCCCGCAAAGCCGATAGATCGCGCCAGGCATCGGTCGTCTCGGCGGGCCTTAGCGCTTCGGCGACAAGCGCCGCGCGGGCCTGCGCCGCGTCATGCCGGAACCCGCCGTTCGGCCAATCGCGGACACCGTCGCGGTCAACTCCCAGCCGGTCGAGCAAACGGGCGAGACCGAATTGCGGATGGGTCTGATCGCGGCCGATCGCCGCCCAGGTTTCGGCGTCCGCATCGCGGTCGAGGCCCGGCAACACCACACGCCCCTGCGGCAGGGCCGCGATAACCGCAAAGAGATCGGCGCTCGCCGGGACGCTGCCGGTCGATCCGGCGGCGATGACCAGCCCGGCAGGAGGTTGAGCGGCCCATCGCGCGGCGAGACCTTCGAGCAAACGGTTACGGCGATCCGCCGGGTCGAGCCCGCCTTCCTCAGCCAGGACATCCGGCCAATGCGCGGTCACCGGCTTGAGGAAGTCGAGCGTCCGCTCCCAATGCTGCGCGTACTCGCGCGGCGCCAGCTCCGCCAACCCGTCGAAGGAGAGCCGTTCCGTCTGAACCTGATCGATCAGCCGCGCCAGTTCCTGCGCCAGCCGCACCGCGTGGTCCGGCGTCATCCGGTCCGCCGTCGCCTCGTCGACCTCGTTCCAGCGCAGGATCAATCGGGCGAGCAGCAGCAGCCGGCGCGGTTCGGAAAGCGCGGGCGGCAGGTCGAGCGTTTCCAGCCCCGCGGCATCGGCCGGCGCGATATCGTCCACGTCCACATCGCCGATCGGCCGCATCGCCGGCAGCACCAGCGCCTGCCCGTCCGACACCCGCAGGAAGGCCTCGCGCAGCGCCCGGCAGGCGCGCCGGGTCGGCAACAGGATCAGGTAATCGGCCAACGCCAGCGGATCGCCGGCGCATTCATCCAAAACGCCGGCGGCGAGCGCATCGACGAAGGCCGCGCCGGGCGGAATGGTGTAGAGGCCGGACGGAGCGCTCATTCCCCCGAATCCGCGAGGTCCGCGAGCGCTGCCTCGGTCGCCGCCAGATCCTCGGGCGTGCCCACATGAAACCAGTCGGCATCGTGTTCCAGGCCATGAAGTCGGCCTGCCGCCTCGGCCCGGTCATACAGCAGATTCAGCGAGAAAGCGCCGTCGGGAATATCGTCGAATATCGTCGGATTTAGGATTTGAACGCCGGCGAAAAGATGCGCCGCCCTTTCGGCGGTCCCGCGCCGACGCAACCTGCCGTCGGCCCCCAGATGATAATCGCCCGCCCCGTGATACCCCATGGCCCGGTCGACCGGCTGCACCAGCAACAGCACATCCATCGCCGCCGCATCCCAGGCCGCCGCGAGCCGGTCCAGCGCGGGCACGGGCCCGTCGCGCCACACGGCGTCGCTGTTGACCACGTAGAACGGCGCCCCACCGAGTTGCGGCAAGGCCCGCGCGACGCCGCCGCCGGTCTCCAGCCGCTCGGCCTCCGGCGACAGCACGATATCGGCCTGGTCGGACAGATGGTCCTCGATCATCGCCGCCAGGTAATGCGTGTTCACGACCGTGCGCGTGACGCCCGCCGCCCGCAGGCGATCCAGCGCGCGGTCCAGCAGGGCCCGGCCGCGCAGGACCACCAGCGGTTTCGGCCGTTCCAGCGTCAACGGGCGCATCCGCATGCCGAGGCCCGCGGCGAGCACCATGGCGTTTGTCGGCGCCGCCATCAGCACTCTCCCCGTGGCGGCGGGGTCCGCCGGAGCGGCGGCGGCAGCGTATCGTCGAACCACGCCTTCAGGCCGGCCAAGGCGGGATGGTCCAGATCGCCTTCGAGCCAGCGCCAGACCCGCGGGATATGTTCCAGATAAACCGACTTCCCGTCGCGCCGGTCGAGCCGCGTGAAGATGCCGAGGATCTTGGCGCTGCGCTGCGCCGCGAGCACCGCATAGGACGCCTCGACCGCCGCCCTATCGAGCGCGGGGAAGGCCGCGCAATAGCGGTCCATCAGCCGGGCCGCCAAATCCGGCGGCACGTCGCGCCGCGCATCCTCGAACAACGACGCAAGATCGTACGTGACCGGGCCGATCACCGCGTCCTGGAAATCGAGCAGGCCACAGGCCCGCACGCCCTCCCGGCCGTCCAGCAGCATCAGGTTGTCCACATGAAAATCACGCAACACCAAGCTCGACGGCGCGGCGTGGGCGGCGGTGAGCGCCGCCCGCCAGCGATCGAGATAGTCGGTCCGCGCCGCATCGGAAAGCGGCGTGCCGGTCACCGCCGGCAGATACCAGTCGGTCAAGAGGACGGCCTCGTCGAGCAGGCGGGCATCGTCATAATCGGGAATATCGGCGGCGGCCGGGTCGAAGCGCCGGTGCAGCGCGATCAGAACATCGACGGCGAGCGTATACAACGCTTCCTCATCGCCGCCGTCCGCAAGTGCGCGCGTGTAGGTCGTATCGCCAAGATCTTCGAGCAGCAACAGCCCGTTCTCCTCGTCGCGCGCGCGAATCTCCGGCGCGCTGAGACCGAGATCTTGCAGCACCCCAGCGACGGCCGCGAACGGACGCACGTCTTCCCGCGGCGGCGGCGCATCCATCAGCACCGCGCGCTCGCCCCCGCGGGTCAGGCGTTCGTAGCGGCGAAAGGAGGCGTCGTCCGCCAGCGGCCCGCGGTTGCCGTCGCCCCAGCCATTGTCCGCGAGGAATCTGTCGATCAGCGCCGAGCGGTCAGTCATCGCGTGTCACTTCGAGTTCTTGTCCAAGAGTCTTCAAACGGTCACGCCAGGACGAAACGCCGCGCAACCGGAGCCGCCGCGTATCCGGGTCGCCGTCTTCCGCCGGCGCGAACGCGATATCCAGCCGATCCGCCGGCAGAAGGACGCCGAGCCGTTCGGGCCACTCGATCAGGGAAATGCCCTCGGCGAAGGCGTCTTCGACGCCCAACTCCCAAACCTCCTCCGCGTTCTCGAGGCGATACAGGTCGAAATGATGGATCGGCCCAATGTCCGCGGGGTAAATCTGCACCAGCGTGAAAGTCGGACTGGGAACTTCTTCGTCGGGGCCGGTGAGCGCGCGGACAAATCCGCGCGCAAATACCGTCTTGCCGCTGCCCAGCACGCCCGACAATGCGATCACGTCACCCGCCGCGCATACCTTTGCGACGGCGGCGGCAATCGCGGCGGTGCCCGCTTCGCCCCGGGCGGTCAGTTCAATCGAAAAGGCAGTGTCGGAATCATCCGGCATGCCGCCATATGTACCATTGCGGCAACCGGGAACGGAAGCGGCCTGCGCGACTGTAATTGGCCGCGCGGCCGTATCCGGACCGGCGTCAGTAGCGGTAATAGTCGGGCTTGAACGGCCCGGCCGCGTCGAGGCCCAGATACTCGGCCTGCTCCTCGGTCATCTGCGTCAGCTTCACGCCGAGCTTTTCCAGATGCAGCGAGGCGACCTTTTCGTCGAGCGGCTTGGGCAGGACGTAGACCTTCTTTTCGTAGTCGTCCGCGTTGTTCCACAATTCAATCTGCGCCAGCACCTGATTGGTGAAGGACGCCGACATCACGAAGCTGGGATGGCCGGTTGCACAGCCGAGGTTGACCAAACGGCCTTCCGCCAGAACGATCAGGCGCTTGCCGTCGGGGAACTCGACTTCGTCGACCTGGTCCTTGACGTTGTCCCATTTGTAGTTTCGCAGGGATTCGATCTGAATCTCCGAATCGAAGTGACCGATGTTGCAGACAATCGCCCGGTCCTTCATCTCGCGCATGTGGTCGAGCGTGATCACGTCGATGTTGCCCGTCGTGGTCACGAAGATATCGCCCGTGGATGCGGCATCTTCCATCGTGGTGACTTCGTAGCCCTCCATCGACGCCTGCAGGGCGCAGATCGGGTCGATCTCGGTGACCAGGACGCGCGCACCCTGGTTGCGCAGGCTCGCAGCCGAGCCTTTGCCCACATCGCCGTAGCCGCAGACCACGGCCGTCTTGCCGGCGATCATGACGTCGGTCGCCCGCTTGATGCCGTCGACGAGGCTCTCGCGGCAGCCGTAGAGGTTGTCGAACTTGGACTTTGTGACCGAGTCGTTGACGTTGATGGCGGGAACGGCGAGCGTGCCCTTCTTCTCCATCTCGTACAGTCGGTGCACGCCCGTCGTCGTCTCTTCCGACAGGCCGCGCACGTCCTTCAGCAATTCGGGATATTTGTCGTGCATCAGCACGGTCAGGTCGCCGCCGTCGTCGAGGATCATGTTCGGGCGCCAGCCGTCCGGACCTTCGATGGTCTGTTCGATGCACCACCAAAATTCCTCTTCGGACATACCCTTCCACGCGAAGACCGGCACCCCGGTTGCGGCGATCGCCGCCGCGGCGTGATCCTGGGTCGAAAAGATGTTGCAGGACGACCAACGGACCTCGGCGCCGAGCGCCGTCAACGTCTCGATCAGCACGGCGGTTTGGATGGTCATATGCAGACATCCGGCGATCCGCGCGCCCTTCAGCGGCTTGGATTTGCCGTATTCGTCGCGCAGCGCCATCAAGCCCGGCATTTCCGTTTCGGCGATGGCGATTTCCTTGCGGCCCCAATCGGCGCCACTCATATCGGCAACTTTATAGTCTTCTGCGGCAGTCATGTTTTCTTCCTGTGATGTAACGCGCCGGCGGCGGACGGTCCAAATACGACCGCACCGCGGCTACCGCCCTCGGGTGGGCGGCGGTATAGCAGCGCTCGTCGAAGGCGGCAAGGCGGGATCGAGATAACCGGAAAGTAAGCTTATTCTGGGGTTATACGGGATAATTCCTATCGTTCAATGGTTACAACGGGGTAAAGGGCGGCGTTTCTGGCGATTGCCGAACCGCGCAGGGCCGATTTGGGTATCGATCGGTCCGTGATTGCCTCGCCCACCACAATATGGCGCGTCCCAGCGGCAAAACCAGGGCCGCCGCGGCGCCGAAAAAGTCAGTCGGTTTCGTTGAAACCGCTGCTCACCAATCCCGACAGCGCATCGAGCGCCCGGTCCGCGTCCGGTCCGTCGGCCCGGACTGAAATTACGCAGCCGGTCGAGGCGGCCAGCATCATCAATCCCATAATCGACGTGCCGGGAACGCTTTGCCCGTCCTTCGACACGGTGACCGACGCTTCGAATTTTCCGACAAGTTCAACGAATTTCGCGGCGGCGCGCGCATGCAGACCCCGCTGGTTCACGATCTCAAGGTCGCGCTGTGCCATGTATCGCCGCCTAGCCGCCGGTCTGTTCGGCCAGAAGGTTAGAGGCGACGTTGATGTATTTGCGGCCGGCTTCCTGCGCGCTCGCCACCGCATCCTCCAGGGAATGCGTTTTGCGGATCGACGCCAACCGGATGAGCATGGGCAGATTGACGCCGGCGACGACCTCGACATCGGACTGCCCCATCACCGACAAGGCGAGATTCGACGGCGTGCCGCCGAACATGTCGGTCAACACCGCGACCCCGGAACCGGCCTCCATTTCCGAAACGCTGGTGAGGATTTCCTGCCGGCGCGCCTCCATATCATCGTCGGGCCCGATACACACGCAACACATCTTTTCCTGCGGGCCGACGATATGCTCCAACGCGCCGACGAACTCCTCGGCCAGACGGCCGTGGCTCACCACAACGATCCCGATCATTTTCCCGTTTCCACCAGCCGGTTCACCGTTTTGCCCTTTTCCGTCCCCGTGTCCTTCACCGCAGCGGCATTTCGCTGATCGGCGTTTCCCGATGATGCAAGCGCACCTGCCAATCGCGCGACCGCAGCCAGTCGGTCAAGCGCCGCGCCACGAACACCGACCGATGGCGACCGCCGGTGCAGCCGACCGAAATGGTCAGGTAACTCTTCCCTTCCTGCGCGTAGCGCGGCAATAAAATTTCCAGCATTCCGGTCAGGCTGTCAAAGAAACCGTAGAAATCCGGATCGCCCTTGATCATCTCCTGGACCGGCTCGTCCTCCCCGGTCAGCGGGCGCAACGCTTTGTCATAGTGCGGGTTTTTCAAGAACCGCACATCGAAGACGAGGTCCGATTCGCGCGGCACCCCGTGCCGGAACGCAAAGGAGGTGACGAATAGGCTCAAGCCTTTGTCGCTGTGCAGGCCGAAGGACTCGCCGAGCATTTCCTTGAGGTCCCACGGCGACTTGTCCGTCGTGTCGATCACCACGTCGGCCCGCCCGCGCAGTCGCGCCAGCACGCGGCGTTCGAGTTCGATCATGTCGGGGACTGGCTTTTCGGAATCGAGCGGGTGCCGCCGCCGGGTCTCCGCATACCGGCGCTGCAGGACCTCGTCGTCGCAATCGAGGAATACCGTGCCGACCCGGTACGCCGGATCGGCGATCAGACGGTCGAGTTCGTCCAACATCGTATCCACGCCGAAATCGCGCGTCCGGATATCGACCCCGATCGCCAGCGGTTGATGATTCTCGGAATCGACGGCGTCCGGCGCGGGCCGCACGAGGCTGCCGAGCAGCGACAATGGGAGATTGTCGACCGCTTCGTATCCGATGTCCTCGAGGCTTTTCAAAGCCGTCGTCCGTCCGGCGCCGGACATCCCGGTGACCAGCAGCACGCGCCGACGGCCATCTTCCTGATTGTCCTCGGTCACCGCTCGATCTCCTCTGGGTCCAGCCCGACGGCAAGTCTGATCTTGGCCGGCGTCGACGCTTCGAAGGCCGCGAGACGCAGAACCGGCACCGGGACTCCCAATAGCATTGTCTCGGCGGCCTTGGGAAGGCGTTCCACCTCACCGGCCGGAACGATGTCGACCACCACCCGCAACGGCACGCCGGAAACCGCCGACAGGCGGACGATACCCAGGCCGCGTACTTCCATCCGTCCGGCGATCCGCGGCGGGGCGCTGGCCAGGATGTCGTCTCCTTCGCGGGACAGGGCCGTTTGATCGTCGGCGACCAGCGCGGCGCCGCCATCGATCAACCGCAACGCCAGATCCGACTTGCCGCTGCCGGACGGTCCGCGCAGCAAGACGGCGCCACCGCCGACCGCGACCGAGGTTCCATGGACGGTTTCCATACGGCAAGCCTGCGGCGGCAGGCGCCCGGTGTCAACGCGAGGGGCGTGCCGTTACTTGACGGGGAGGCGGATAATGAACCGCGCGCCGCAGACGGTCTTTGATCCGTCTTTTTCGTAGCGGTTCTGCGCACGGATGGTGCCGCGATGCGCCTCGATGATCTGCTTGGAAATGGACAAGCCGAGACCGGAATGGGTGCCGAACTTCTCGCCCTTCGGGCGTTCGGTGTAGAAACGGTCGAAGATCGCGTCGATCTTCGCCTCGGGGATACCGGGCCCGTCGTCCTCGACCTGCACCTCGACGAAACCGTTGACGCGGGCCGCGGTGATCCGGATCACGCCGCCCGGCGGGCTGAAACTCTCCGCATTGGCGATCAGGTTGCGCATAACCTGGACCAGCCGGTCCTCGACGCCGGAAACCTGCAGCTTGGCGTTTTCGTCGATTTCCACTTCCAGGGTCGGCCCGCCGGAAAGCTGCGTGGTTTCGTACATATCCGCCAGCGCCTGCATCATCGAGCCCAGTTCGACGGTCTCGGTGCCGGCGCGGCTGAGTTCCGAGTCCAGGCGCGACGCGTTGGAGATATCGGTGATCAGGCGGTCCAGCCGCTGCACGTCTTCCAGAATCACCGCCATCAACCGGCGCTGCTGCCCCGGGTCGGGCACGCGCGCCGCCGTTTCGACGGCGCTGCGCAACGAGGTGAGGGGATTCTTTATTTCGTGGCTGACATCGGCGGCGAACCGTTCGATGGCATCCATCCGCTGATGCAGCGCATCGGTCATTTCCCGCAACACGCCGGACAATTCGCCGATTTCGTCGCCCCGGTTGGTGAAGTCGGGAATCTGCTGCGTTTCGGGTCCGTAGCCGCGCCGCACCCGCTCGGCGGCGGCGGCCAGCCGCAGCACCGGCTGCGCGATCGTGCGCGCCAGATACAGCGATAGCAGGATCGTCACCACGATCGCGCCCGCAAAGACGGCCAGCACCGTCAATCGGATCGCCCGGACCGACGCCTCGATTTCAATTCCGTCGCGGGACAACAGCAACACGCCGATTACCTGACGGTATCTTTGTACCGGAATGGCGACGGTCAGCATGTAGCCGCTGGAGCCGCCCGACCGGACCACGCCGATGATCTCGCCGGAAAAGGCGCGCTGAACTTCGGGATAGTCCTCGGCGCGCTGGTCCGCGCGCTCCTGATAGGGTTCGAGCTTCTCGCCATAGGTCAGCCAGCCCACGGCCACGTCGATGCCGTCGATGAGCCAGTCGAGCATCCAGTTGGATTCCTTCGGCGGCGGAAGTTCCTGGACCTGCACGACCCAACGGCCGCCCAGGAGCCGGCTGCTGTCGGCGACCATCTCGCCCGCATTCAGGAACAGGCGCGAGCGTACCCGCGACGCGGCGCTCAGGCGCCGGACGATGTGGCGCGCCGGTTCCAAATCGATGAATTGTCCGCCCGCCGGGGTGATTTCGATCGCGCTTTCGCCGATCGCGCCGGCGATCATCTCGCCCTGGCTGCGCAGCGACTCGAGGTCGGCGTCGATCAGGCTGTCGCGATAGGGGCCGACATACAGCAGCCCGCCGACGGGAATTAGCAACGCCACCACGTTGACCGCCAGGATCCGGCGGGTCAGCGGTGAGACCACGCGCCGGCCTTTTGCGGCGGCCTCTTCCTTCTCGGCTTTCTCGGCCTTGGTGTCGGTCGCCTTTTCGGTGAAACCGCGCATCGCCAAACGGGCCGCAACCGTATACCGGTGCAGCCCCTTGCGAATGGCCTTCAACGCCGTCTCACGCTCCATGGCGGCTATAACTCGCTATAGCGGTAACCCACGCCGTACAGTGTTTCGATCTGCGAAAAGCTCGAGTCGATCTGCCGGAACTTCTTGCGCAGCCGCTTGATGTGGCTGTCGATCGTCCGGTCGTCCACGTAGATGCTTTCGCCGTAGGCGGCGTCCATCAGCTGGTCGCGGCTCTTCACGTGACCGGGCCGCGTCGCCAGCGCCTTCAGCAACAGGAATTCGGTGACGGTCAGCTGCACGTCCCGGCCGTCCCAGGTGCAGGAATGCCGGTCGGTGTCCATCACCAGCGGCCCGCGCACCAAGACCGAATCGGCCTTCTTGGCGACGGGTTCCTCGCCCAATTCGGAGCGGCGCAATAAAGTGCGGATGCGCTCGATCAGCAGGCGTTGGGAGAATGGCTTTTTGATGTAGTCATCCGCCCCCATCCGAAGTCCGAGCACCTCGTCCACCTCGTCGTCCTTCGAGGTCAGGAAGATGACCGGCAGATTGCTGCTGTCGCGCAATTTCTGCAACAGTTCCATGCCGTCCATGCGCGGCATCTTGATGTCGAGGATGGCGAGATCGACGGGTTGCTGGCTCAGCCCCCGGAACGCTTCTTCACCGTCGTTATAGGTCTTTACCCTGTAGCCTTCCGCCTCCAGAGCCATGGAGACCGACGTCAGGATATTCTTGTCGTCGTCGACAAGAGCAATTGTCTGCTGCATTGGCGAACTCCCGCCTTGAATTTTCCGCTATTGGCGCAACTGCACAATCATCCCCGCTTATGGCAGCATTGGGGCGCGGTGACGACATTCTTGCGGCGGCGAGCGGCAATCAAGAGTGACGCGACGATCACGCAACCGTTTGACGCTGCGTCGATATGTCCTCTCGCGACCTGTCGGACCACCAGTATATCAAATTGGTTAATCCGTGGTTGAAATAGATTATCCGCCGTCCTGGCCGCCAACATGCCGTTAGGGCGGCAGGAAGCGTGCTTGCACAGCGTCAGGACTCGTGGGGAAGACCCGTAGGAAACATGAAGCAGTCCGCGTCGGTTCAGATCATCATCATCATGCTGGTCGCGCTCGTCACGATAGCAGCCTCCGCCTGGATTACCTGGCGGATGATCGACGGCGACCGGACGGCGACGACCGCAACTCAGTCGGCTGACAGCCCTCATCACCGCAAGGGATCGCCGGGACCGTCCGATGCGGAAGGGCTGAACCGATGACCGATGACGCCGACCCCGTACCGGCCGAGGAAACTTGCCGGACGCTGGTTCGCAGCGCCCGCACCGCGGCACTGGCCACGGCCGAGCGTGCGAACGACTCCTGGCCTTACGCCTCGCTGGTCGAGACGGCCTGCGACCATGCCGGCCGGCCGATCCTGTTGCTGTCGGATCTCGCGGACCACACCAAGAATTTCGCCGCCGATTCGCGGGTTTCGCTGCTGTTCGACGGCACCGCCGAATTGGCCGCCCCGCTGACCGGCGCCCGGGCGACCCTGCAAGGCCGGATCGAGCGTCTCGGCGACGATGCCACCCGCCTGCGGCGGCGCTATCTGGCGCGGCATCCGGGGGCCGCCGATTATGCCGGTTTCGGGGATTTCAACTTCTATCGGGTGGCGCCCGAACGATTTCATCTGGTCGCCGGGTTCGGCCGTATCCACTGGATCGACGCCGACGCCGTGCTGTTCGACACGGCGGAGACGGCGGCACTGGCCGATCACGAGCAGGACATCGTCGACCATATGAACGCGGATCATGCCGATGCGGTCGATCTATACGCCGCGATGCTGACGGCGTCGGCGGGCACCGGGTGGCAAATGACGGGAATCGACCCGGAAGGCGCCGATTTGGGCCGGAACGGCCGGAGTCTCAGGTTGCCGTTCGACCGCATCGTCCACGACGCCGAGTCGGCCCGCGCCGTGCTGGTGCGCTTGGTCAAATCCGCTAGAAACGGTAAAATTTCGGCCGATCCGGCAACTTAGAACTTGTCTAAAAGTGGTAGTTGATTCCCACCCGGATGACAGATATCAATTTGACGGAAGCATTGCGTCCGGCACCGTAATGGCCGCGGCGCATATAACCGGAGACATCGACGCCAAGAATTAATAATCGCCGGTCGGAAAGTCGGCGGAATCCTACGGGAGGACCATCGTAGTGGATCGAAAAAGCAAATTCGGGTTGGGCAATCATGGCATCGTGAATGTCCGCGCCGAGCACTGGAACCTGGCGGCGGCTCCGCTTTACGAAGCGACGCTTTCCGCGGGTCTCGGCCGCCTGTCGGCCGGCGGTGCGCTTGTCGTCGAAACCGGGAAACACACGGGCCGGTCGCCGAACGACAAATTTCTGGTCGAGGAACCGTCGAGCAAGGACAATATCTGGTGGGGTCCCAACAAGGGGACCGATCCCGCCACCTTCGACAACTTGCGGCGGCAAATCCTGTCCTATTATCAGGGCCGCGACGTCTACGTTCAGGACCTGTACGCCGGCGCGGACGCGGATTACCGGCTGCCGGTCCGGGTTATTTCGGAGAGCCCATGGCACAGCCTATTCGCGCGCAACATGTTCATCGAGCCGACCGATGCGGAGCTCGAGGATTTCGAGCCCGAGCTGACGATCCTGAACGCGCCGTATTTCCACGCGGTGCCCGAACGTGACGGCACCAACTCGGAATGCGCGATCATGATGAATTTCGCCGAGAAACTGGTGCTGGTCGCCGGTACCGTCTATGCCGGCGAAATCAAGAAGTCGGTCTTCTCCTACCTCAACTACGTCCTGCCGGAACGCGACGTTCTGCCGATGCATTGCTCGGCCAATATCGGCGGCAACGGCGAGGTCAGCATCTTCTTCGGCCTGTCGGGCACCGGCAAGACGACGCTGTCGGCGGACGGCAGCCGCGCCCTGATCGGCGACGACGAGCATGGCTGGTCGTCAAACGGCATCTTCAACTTCGAGGGCGGCTGTTACGCCAAGGTCATCAACCTGTCGGAGGAAGCGGAGCCGGAAATCTACGCGACCACGAAGCGGTTCGGCACGATCCTCGAGAATGTGGTGATGGACCCGCGCACCCGCCTGCTCGACCTGGACGACGGGTCGCTGACGGAGAACACCCGCGCGTCCTATCCGATCGACTACATCCCGAACATCTGCGAATCCGGACGCGGCGGCCAGCCGACCAACGTGGTCATGCTGACGGCGGACGCATTCGGCGTGTTGCCGCCGATCAGTCAGTTGACCGCGGATCAGGCGATGTATCACTTCCTGTCCGGCTACACCGCGCGCGTCGCGGGCACGGAGAAGGGCGTCACCGAACCGCAGGCGACCTTCTCGACCTGCTTCGGCGCGCCGTTCATGCCGCGTCATCCCTCGGTCTACGCCAAGATGCTGGGCGAGCGGATCCAGCAGACCGGCGCAAAGTGCTGGCTGGTCAACACCGGCTGGTCGGGCGGCGCCTACGGTACGGGCGAGCGCATGAAGATCGCGCACACCCGCTCCATGGTGCGGGCCGCGCTGGACGGGCGGCTCGCCGAGGCGGGCGCCGCGCCGGACCCGAACTTCGGGATGCTGGTGCCGGAAGCCTGCCCGGACGTGCCGACGGAAGTGTTGCAGCCCCGCACGACCTGGGCCGACAAATCGGCTTACGACACGACCGCACACGATCTGCGCGGCCGTTTCGAAAGCAACTTCAAACAGTTCGAATCCTACGTGGACGAAGGCGTGAAACAGGCCGGCATCTACGCCGCCGCCTGACGACTCGGTACGAAGCACGCAAGGCGGCGGCCGGTCCCTTTCGGGGCCGGCCGTTTCCGTTGCGGCGGGAGCGCTTATCCGAAGTAGCTGGCCGACACCGCGCCGACGACGGCATAACGCGCGCCTTTACCGATCGCCACGAGGATCAGGAATAGCGGGAAGCGGACGCCGAGAACCCCTGCGGCGAAGGTCAGCGGGTCGCCGACGACCGGCAGCCAGGACAGCAACAGCGTCCAGACGCCATAGCGCCCGACCCATTGGGATGCCCGGTCCAAGGCCGCGGGCCGGATAGGAAACCAGCGCCGGTCGCGCCACCGCAGGCAATAGCGCCCCAGCAGCCAGTTCACGACCGCGCCGAGGGTGTTGCCCGCCGTCGCGATCCCGATCAGCAGCGCGAGATCGAAACCCTGCGCGGAAATCAAAGACGCCAGAACGGCTTCGGACGAGAGCGGCACCAATGTCGCCGCCAGGAAGGCCGTCACGAAGAGTCCGGTGTAGCCTGCGCCGATCATGCCATGCGCGATACGGAGATCAGCGCGGCCGGGCCGTCAGCACCAAGGCCGGTGACGGTTTCTTCAAGCCGTCGATATTCCAGACATAGACCGGCGCGGCGGCACTCAAAACGTTGTCGGCGTTCTGCCGGACGACCTGCGCCTCGGTCTGTATGCGCAGGGTCCCGCGCATGACGATCCCGCTCTTTTCCAGCTCTTGCGCGATTTCCGTGTTCGGTTTGTCCCCGGTGATCGAGATCGTGCCGTTCGTATGCCGCGCCAACGAGAGAAGCCGCGCGTTCTGGCGCACGAAGTTGAAGGTCTTTTCCTGCAGGATATTCCCGACCTTCTTGTAACGGACCCGGAAGGCTGCGTTGTCCACATATTGGACATCCTCGAAATTCCGGTCGCGCCGCAGATCCTGTTCGACCGCGGTGACGTATTTGGTCAAGCCCTCGCGCGATAAATCCTTCTTGGAGATCTTCTCCAGCAACGGGACATAGATCAGCAGGCCCTGGTATTGGAAATTGTAGTTGCCGGCCGCCGTGATCCGGAGGTCCGCCTTGAAATCCATCGGCAGGTAACAGCCGGAAACCACGCCGACGAACAACGCGAGGACAAGAATTCGACGTAAGCGTTTCATCGACCCATGGACCGCCCGCGGTTACGCGCCGCCGGGACCGTCGGGCAGGCTGACGCCGATCAGGCAATCCCGGGTGACCAGTTTCGCCAGGTCGGCTTGGTCCATGCCGTCCGTTCCTTCCGGCCGCATCGGCAATACGATGTAGCGCAGGTCCGCCGTGCTGTCGTGTACGCGTACCTCGACGTCGTCGGACAGTTTTGTCCCGAACTCGGCGAGAATCGCCCGCGGTTCCCGGACGGTACGGCTGCGGTAAGCGCGCGATTTATACCAGTCCGGCGGCGGGCCGAGCAGGCCGCGCGGATAACAGGAACACAACGTACAGACGATGACGTTATGCGTCTCCGGCGTATTCTCGACGGCGCGGATCGGTATGTCCCCGGAGTCGATGCCGATCGAGTCGGTCGCCGCGTTGACGTTTTCCATCAGCTTCGCCTTGAAATCCGGATCGGTCCAGGCGCGGGCGATCACGTCGGCGCCCAATGCCGGCGTCCGGGTCTCCAGATGCTCGATCTGGCGGCGCAGGTCATCCGCCGAGAAAACCCCTTTTTCGATCAACAACTCGCCGAGCGCTTCCGCCATCACCTGGTAATGCGTGAAGGGCGAGTCTTCGATGTCGGGCTGAAAGGTCCGGTCATGATCGTGGTCGTGGTCATGGCCGTGGGTATGCTCGTGATCGTTCGTCATGCCATCCCTCCTCAGGCCGGGTCCAGCCAGTTCTCGTAAAAGTCGACGACGGTCGTGTCCTTCGGCCCGCCCGCATAATCGGACCAGAGATCGGACTGCCGGAAGATCACGCGATATAGCGGCAGCCGCTCGGCATCGGTGATCCCGTAGGCGAGTTGTTCGGGATTCCGATAGCTGCCGGCGATCGACTGCACCTCGCCGACCTTGCCGCGCGTGAAATACGGCGCCCGCACATGGCCCGGCGGATAGGCCCGCCGGACGCGCACGCGGTCGCCAATCGAGAAACGCTCGCTCATGACTTGCGCGCCTCCGTCCAGCGTTCTTCGACCTCGGCCATCTTGCGGCCGAGCTCGTCGACGCTGATCACTTTCTTCTGCAGCAGTACATTCGAAATCGCCGCGCACCAGCGCTCGTAATAGCCGAGGTCGTCATAGACGCCGGGGCCGAGGTCTTCGATGTTGCGGCGCATCTCATCGGTCCGCAGCAATTCGCGCTGGCCGCAGAGCATGCGGATCGCATCCATCCGCTTCTCCCACGGCTCGTTCTCATGCCCGTCGGTCGGGACCGGGCCGGCATCCTGCCCGCCCATGTCATGTACGCGTCTTGGTCCGGTCATATAGGAAATCTCCGCTTGATCCGCTCCAGTATGGAGCGGCCCGCTGGCCCAGGCAACCCGCCTAAACCAGGGGATTCATGCAATGTTCGCGATAGGCCGGGCGGTCCTGCAAGCGCGCGTACCAAGCCTCCAGATGCGGCGTCGCCGGTCGGTCGTCGACCAGCGAGAACCAGCGGAAGGCATGGACGCCGACCGGCATGTCGCCGAGGGTGAAATCGTTCCCGGCGACGAAGTCGGTCTTGGCGAGCTGCTTGTCGAGAATGCCCCAGACCTTATGTCCGAGCTTGATCGCCGCCTCGATGGCGGCCATGTCGCGGTCTGCCTCGGGCGTCCGCACAAGGCCCCAGAAGATCGGCGTGATCTGCGGTCCGACGGCCGACAGTTGCCAGTCCATCCATTTGTCGGCGGCGGCCCGCGCCTGCAGGTCGTCGGGCCAGATCGAGCCGCCGGGGGCGTATTTCGCGGCGAGATAGCGCATGATCGCGTTCGATTCCCACAGGGTCAGGCCATCGTCCTCGATGGTCGGCACCAGACCGTTCGGGTTCTTCTCGAGATAGTCCGGCTGATCATTGCCGCCGAACGGCCCGCCGACATCCTCGCGGTCGTATTCAATGCCGAGTTCGCCGCATAGCCACAGCACTTCCATGACATTGGACGAGGTCTTGCGCCCCAAAATTTTCAACATGCTTTGCTCCCTTCGATTGCTCGCAAATTCGGTCCGTCGATTTCGTCAAGCGGCCATGCCGGCGACGTCGCTGCGCGACAGGCCGACCGATTCGGCGGCCGACAGGATTTCCTGCCAGGTCGCATCGTCGATCGGGACGCCGTTGGCTTCGCGTTCCGCCCGGGTCGCGCGTTCCGGATCGCCGGGGACCAACACCGGCTCGTCCGGATTCTGCGGCGGCGACGCCTTCACATGCGCGATCGTGGCATCGACCTCGGATTTATAGAACTCGTCGTCGACCATGCGGCGCGGATCGAAGATGATCGCCAGCATGCCGTTCAGGATCGTGTCGTCCTTACGCTGGGTCTCCGCCCGCATCGTCTGTCCGCCGCTCAACACACCGGCCAGCATTTCGGCCATCAGCGCCATGCCGTAGCCCTTGTGTTCGCCGAAGGGCAGCGCCGCGCCGAAGGGCGGGGTGTACATCACGTTGGGATCGGTGGTCGGCCGCCCGTCCGCATCGATCAAGGCGCCTTCCTGCATCTGTTCGCCCTTGTTCTTGGCGACCCGCACCTTGCCCATCGCGACCACGCTGGTCGCCATGTCGAGCAATGTGGTGGGGTTGTTGTCGGTCGCCGGCAGGATGCAGGTGTAGGGGTTGGTGGCGTAGCGCGCGTCGCCGCCCCGGAAGGGGGCGACCAACGGTTTATGGCCTATCACGTTGACATAATGCATCGAGATCATGCCGGCCTCGGCGGCTTGCTCGGCCCAGGCGCCGATCCGGCAGAGATGGAAACTGTTGCGCAGGGTCAGGATACAAACGCCGTGTTCGCGCGCGCGCTCGATTCCGAGCGCCATGGCCTCACCGCCGATGACCTGGCCATAACCGGTCTGGCCGTCGAGCACGAGGATCGTCCCCTCGTCCTTCACCACCTTGACATGCTGGTTCATCGCCAACTGGCCGGTCAGCGCGCAGGAAATGTAGCGCGGCAGCATGCCGACGCCGTGACTGTCATGCCCGGTCAGATTGGCATAGACGAGATTATCCGCCACCAGCGCCGGCTCGTCGCCGGTGCTGCCCGCGGCCGTGCAGATCGCGCGCACGACGGCGCGAAGTTTGTCGTGCTGAATCAGCATGATGCTTCCTTCCTCACAGGGCGTCCCGCTTGCCGCGGGGTTCTTGGTCTTGGCGATATCCGAAAATGCGTCAGTGGGCCTGATCCCAGTTATCGCCGATCCCGGCATCCACGACCAGCGGCACGTCGAGGGCAACCGCCGGTTCCGCAGCCCCGCCCATCACGTCCTTCACCACGGCGACGGTATCGTCGATCTGGTCTTCCGGCACTTCGAAGATCAATTCGTCATGCACCTGCAGCAACATGTCGGCCTCGAGCTTCTTCGAGTCGAGCGCCGCCGCGACCCGGATCATCGCCCGCTTGATGATGTCCGCCGCCGTCCCCTGGATCGGCGCGTTGATCGCCTGCCGCTCGGCGTAGTTCCGGCGCATCGGATTCTTGTCGACGATGCCCGGCAGATGGATGCGGCGGCCGAACAGCGTGGTCACCATGCCGGTCTGGCGGCATTCCTCGCGGGCGCGTTCCATATAGTCCTTGATACCGGGATAACGCTCGAAATAGGTCTCGATATAATCGCGCGCCTCCTTCTGCGCGATGCCGAGCTGGCGCGCCAGCCCGAAGGCGCTGATGCCGTAGATGATACCGAAATTGATCGCCTTGGCCTGACGCCGGACCAGCGGGTCCATCCCCTCCATCGGCACGTCGAAGACCTGCGACGCGGTCAGCGCGTGGATGTCGGCCCCGTCCCGAAAGGCGTCGACCAGCGACTGAATCCCCGCCATATGCGCCAGCACCCGCAGCTCGATCTGGCTGTAGTCGAAGGACACCAGTTTGCAGCCGTCGGCCGCGATGAACGCCTGCCGGATCTTGCGCCCCGCCTCGCTGCGCACCGGGATGTTCTGCAGGTTGGGGTCGGTGGAGGCGAGCCGACCGGTCTGCGCCCCGGCCATCGCATAGGAGGTGTGGATACGCTTGGTCTCCGGATTGATCTCCTCGACCAGCTTATCCGTATAAGTGCTTTTCAACTTGGAAATTTGCCGCCAGTCGAGCACCCGTTTCGGCAAATCGTGTCCCGCGGCGGCCAGGCCTTCCAGCACGTCCTGGTCGGTCTTGTACGCGCCGGTCTTGGTCTTCTTCGCGCCCGGCAGACCCATCTTATCAAATAGTATTTCGCCGAGCTGTTTCGGCGAGCCGATGTTGAAGTCCTCGCCCGCCAAGGTGCGGATTTCGTCCTCCAGCGCGGCCATGCGCTGCGCGAAATCGCGGCTCAACCCGCGCAGGATCTCGGGATCGACCAGCACGCCCTTGCGTTCGAGCGTGGCCAAAACCGAGATCAACGGCCGCTCGATCGTTTCGTAGACGGTGGCCATATGCTCGGTGACGAGCCGCGGTTTCAGCGTCTTGTGCAGCCGAAGCGTGATATCCGCATCCTCCGCCGCGTAGCCGCAGGCCTTCTCGAGCGGCACATAGTCGAAGGTCACCTGCGACTTGCCGCTGCCGACCACGTCCTTGTACTTCACCGTCGTCATGCCGAGATGGCGGTCGGCCAATTCGTCCATGCCATGCTTGTTCGCGCCGCCGTCCAGCACGAAGGACAGCAGCATCGTGTCGTCGACCGGCGTCACCTCGACCCCATGCTGGGCGAGGATCAGCGCGTCGTATTTGATGTTTTGCCCGATCTTCAGGACCGAGGGGTCCTCGAGCAGCGGTTTCAGCAGGTCGACCGCCCGCTTCAGGCGAATTTGTTCCGGCGCGCCGTTCTCCGATTCCGCATCGCCGCCGCCGGCCAGATCGAGCGCGCCCTGCCCGTTCGGACTGCGGTGGGCGACCGGGATGTAGCACGCCTTGCCCGGCGTCACCGCGAGCGAAATGCCGACCAGTTCAGCCACGGCCGCGTTCAACGACGTCGTCTCGGTGTCGACCGCGACGAACCCGGCGTCGGTCGCCATCTCGATCCAGGCCGTCAACGCCTTCTCGTCCTGCACCAACTCGTACTCGACCTCGTCCGGCGGCGTGTCCGCCTCGTCGGCGGACTCGATGCCGAGGCTGCTTTCGACCCGCGATACGATCGACTTGAAGCCCTGCTCCTGCAGGAAAGGAATCAGCGTGTCGGGATCCGGTTCGATCCGGCAGAAGCTGTCGAGCCCGGCCTCGACCGGAACGTCGTCGCGCAGCTGCACCAACTGGCGGGAAATCCGCGCCAGTTCGGCATTCTCGATCAAATTCTGCCGCCGTTTCGGCTGCTTGATCTCCTCGGCCCGGTCAAGCAGTGAGTCGAGATCGCCGTATTCGGTCAGCAGCTGCGCCGCCGTCTTCACGCCGATGCCCGGCACGCCCGGCACGTTGTCGCTGGAATCACCGGCCAATGCCTGCACCTCGACCACCTTCTCGGGCCCGAGGCCGAATTTCTCGACCACCTCGTCATGGCCGATTACCTTGTTCTTCATGGCGTCGAACATGGAAACGTTGTCGGTGACCAACTGCATCAGGTCCTTGTCCGACGACACGATGGTGACCGTGGCGCCCGCTTCGGTCGCCTGCTTGGCATAGGTTGCGATGATGTCGTCGGCCTCGTACCCCGGCATCTCGATCGCCGGGACGTTGAACGCCGAAACCGTGGCCTTCACCAAGTCGAATTGCGGCACCAGTTCTTCCGGCGGCGGCGGGCGGTTCGCCTTGTAGTCGGCATAGATATCGTTGCGGAAGGTCGTGCGCGCCGCGTCGAAAATGACCGCGAGGCAGTCCGCATCGGTATCGGTCAGGATCTTCATCAGCATCTGCGTGAAGCCGTAGACCGCGTTCACGGGCGTCCCGTCGGGGCGGGTCAGCGGGCGCACCGCATGGAAGGCGCGGAAGATGAAGCCCGATCCGTCGATCAGGTAGACATGCTGGGGCGCGGACGTCTCGGTTGACTTTGGCATGCGGACTCACACAAGAAAGGATGAAGCAATCAGGATGCCGGATCGCATCCCGGGCGGCAAGACATCCCGTCGCGCGGCGAGTCGAATCCGCTGACACTCACCATAGGAACCAAACCTTATGACCATCACCGAAATGATCCCGTTATGACCATCACCGAAATGATCCCGTTGCTCAACGTCGAGGATGCGGACCGCAGCATCGCCTTCTATCGCGACGCGCTGGGCTTCGAGGTGGTGCAGACATTCGAGGCGGCGGGCGCCACGGTCTGGGCCATGCTCATGAGCGACGACATCAAATTGATGATCAACCGGCCGGATCACGCCGACAGCAAGGCGCGCAGAGGCGCGGCCAGTTATGGCGACGTGGTGCTGTACTGCCATGTCGAGTCGGCGCGCGACCGGCATGCGGACCTCGCGGCGCGTGGCGTCGCGGTCGGCGGCGTCACGACCGAAGCCTACGGTATGGAAGAGTTCCTGCTGCGCGACCCCGACGGCTATGAAATCGCCATCGGCAGCCGGCTGACGCAGCTCGCCTGAACGGCCTAATGCGCGGCGGCTGCTTTCGCGCCCTTCTTCAGGACGAAGCGGCGGCCGCAATAGGGGCAGTCGATCTCTTTCTTCTCGCCCATGTTGAGAAAGACACGGGGGTGACCCAGTGCCCCACCGCCGCCGTCGCAGTCCACCTGCGGGCTATCGACCTCGACCGTTTCTACCGGTTCCATGGCAGCGCGCCCTCCTTGCGCAAATGTGATAGGCATTTCCGCCGCCGGGCGTTGATTGACCCGCCGGCCCGGCGGATGATACCGAAAGCATCGTTTCGTTCAACCATTCACATCGCGACAGGATCGATCCGCCGACATGGCTCAGCCCGCCGCCGATTTGCCGGTTCCCGACAACGCCATCGAGGTGCGCGGCCTGACGAAGATCTACGGCGGCCGCAAGGCGCCTCGATCGCGGCCGGCCGCCAAACCCGCCTTGAACGATGTCACCCTCGACGTGCCGCAAGGCGCGCTGTTCGCGCTACTGGGCCCCAACGGGGCCGGCAAGTCGACGCTGATCAACATTCTGGCCGGGCTCGTCATCAAGACGGCCGGCAGCGCCCGGGTTTGGAATATCGATATCGACGCCGACCCGCGCGGCGCGCGCGCCGCGATCGGCGTGGTGCCGCAGGAACTCAACATCGATTCCTACTTCACGCCGCGCGAATACATGGAGATGCAGGCGGGGTTGTATGGGGTGCCGGTGCGCGAGCGCCGGACCATGGAAATCCTGGACATGGTGGGCCTGACCGACAAGGCGGATTCCTATGGCCGCACCCTATCCGGCGGGATGCGGCGGCGGTTGCTGATCGCCAAGGCGATGGTCCATGACCCGCCGATCCTGGTGCTGGACGAGCCGACCGCGGGCGTCGATATCGCGCTCCGCGAGCAGCTTTGGAACAATGTGCGCGCGCTGAACAAGCGCGGCGTGACGATCCTGCTGACCACGCATTACCTTGAGGAGGCCGAGGAACTGTGCGACCGCATCGCGATCATCAATCATGGCCGGGTGGTCGCCTGCGACAGCCGCGACGCGTTGCTGCGCCGGCTCGACAGCAAAGCCATGGACGTGACCGTATCGGCCGCGATCGGCGACATCCCGGACCCGCTGCGGCGGTATCAGACCGACAGACCCGCGCCGAACCGGCTGCGGATCCAATACCATAGCGGCCGGACGAGCGCCGGCGAGATCCTCGACGCGATCGCCCGCAGCGGGCTGGACGTGATCGACCTGCGGACGGACGAGGCCGACCTGGCCGCGATATTCCGGCAGCTGACGCGGGACGACGGCGGAACGGCGCGAGGCCGGAAAGAGGACGAGTACCGATGACGCGCCGGATGCCGGCGCTGGTATCCGCGATCGCCGCCCTTTTGCTGACGGCCGGCGCCTGTGCGCCCCGCGTCATACCGCCCGGCGAGTCGATCGCCCCGGCGGCGGTCGACGGCGGCCATCTGCGCATGCCCGACGGCACGCGTCTGCCCTTGCGGGTCTGGAAACCCGACGGAAAGCCGCGCATGGTGGTGCTCGCGCTGCACGGGTTCAACGACTATTCCAACGCGTTCGACACGCCGGCAAAGACACTCGCCCGCAACGGCGTGATCACCTACGCCTATGACCAGCGCGGGTTCGGCGGCGCGCCGCACCGCGGCATCTGGCCCGGCGTCCGCGGCCTGACCGGGGATCTGCGCATCGCCAGCCGCCTGATCAAGGCGCGGCATCCGGACACACCGCTCGTCCTCCTCGGCGAAAGCATGGGCGCCAGCGTGATCCTGGCGGCGATGGCCGAGGAGAACCCGCCGGCCGCCGACCGTATCGTCTTGTCGGCTCCCGCCGTTTGGGGGCGCGCGGTGATGCGCAACTGGCAGCGCGGTCTGTTGTATTTCTTCGCGCACACGATCCGCGCGGTTCAGTTCACCGGGCAGGGAATGGGCAAGGTACCGTCGGACAATATCGACATGCTGCGGCGGCTGGGCCGGGACCCTAAGGTCATCAAATGGACGCGGGTGGACGCCGCCTATGGCTTGGTGAATTTGATGGACGCCGCCCTGGCCGCGGCCCCGGCGCTGCGCGGCGACGTGCTGATCCTGCTGGGCCGGAACGAGGATATCATCCCCGGCTTCGCGATGACGGCGTTCCGTCAGCGCCTGCCGATGCGGGAATGCGGCATCCGGATCGCGCAATACGACAGCGGGTTCCACATGCTGTTGCGCGATCTGAACGCCGACCGGGTGCTCGGCGATATCACCGCTTGGCTCGACAACCCCGAAAGAGCGCTGCCGTCCGGATCGGAACGCCCGCTGACCGTCGCCGAGGCGACGAACGCGCCCGAAAACGGACTCAAAGAAGGGGATGGCGCAACGGCGCCGCTTGCCGTACATTGCGCCGGTTCGAAACAGGCAAGGCGCCCGTAGCTCAGCTGGATAGAGCGACGCCCTCCGGAGGCGTAGGTCAGGGGTTCGAATCCTCTCGGGCGCGCCATTTCTTCAGGAATGGCCCGAGGCTTGGTTTCAATCCGGATCGAACGAAATCGAGTCGACGCACGGCCCATCCGGCATCACCTTTGTTTCACACCTTCAAATAGCCCCGGCGCGCGCAGCATTGCAGCAGCATTGCACGACTTGAATTCGACCGGTGCCCCGTTCGCGCATTGTTGCGGACATCCCATCGGGGCCGGGGATTTGCATGAGCGCTTCCCGGCCGCCGTGCGGAAAGTGTTGCAACAATTTGATTTAAATGTGTTTTTTCGCACCTGTTGGTCGTGTTAATTCGTCCGTACAAATTTATGTTGTCCGATAATTTTCCGCTGTATACAATGCGGGCGATGAAATTCAATAAAAGAAAACTCTACAAGGCTAGGGAGCGAAAATGCCTCATGTGTACCAAGGAGTTTGAGAGCGAGTGGGCAGGCAATCGTGTCTGCAAGAAGTGCCGCACCTCATCTTCTTGGAAAGAAGGCAATATGACTTCTGTTGATCCCGTTTGCACTGAAAGCGCCGCCCTTACCTAGTCTACTTAGAGCAGAAAACTTAGTGGTTTGACGCGATTCCCGCCGAAATTGGTTGGGATCAAGGGGGAATTGCGCCCGACCGAGTTGGCAGCCCGCGTTGCCAGGGTTCGGCCCCACGGCCTGTCCGGCCGCGGAGAGCCCGTAGTTCAAGATTTCACATGAAGACATGTGGGGCCTGATACGCGGGTGCCGTTGCCCGTTGCGCCGAACGGTCGAAACCGTCGGTATGTCGGGGCGTTTTACTGTGCCCGACACCACGCCGTTTCGCGATGCGTTACATTTCCTGAATTACCCTTCGAGAATTTTGCGCTTGAGTTGCCGCGCCCCTTGCGGCGACACTGAATTCGAACAACTGCCGCGCCTTCACGGCGGCCTACCGCCGGACGACACGCTGGAACAGCATGAACAACAGGGAGACCACGCATGTTCAAATCGATTGCACGCGTGACATACGGCCTCATCGCGGGACTGGCCGCCGGCCTCATCGCCGCCGCGCCGGTTGCCGCCAAGGACGTCGAAGTTCAGTGGTACGGCCAGGCGGCTTTCAAGATCACGACGCCCGGCGGCAAGGTGATTTTGATCGATCCGTTCATCATGCGGAACCCGAAGACGCCGAAAGAATTGAAGAATCTCGAGAAAATCGGCAAGGTCGACCTCATTCTCGTGACCCACGGGCATGGCGATCATGTCGGCGATACCGTCAAGATCGCAAACATGAAGGGCGCCAAGGTGGGCCTGAACGCCGACATGGGCCGTACCTTCGCGTCGGTCGATTGGCTGAAGATGAAGCAGATGATCCGCTTCAACAAAAGCGGCCCGGTCAAACCGATCGGAGACGGCATCACCGTGACCATGGTGCGGGCCGAGCACAGTTCCGAAGTGCGGTACAAGAATCCGATCACCGGCAAGGAATCCATGCTGCCCGGCGGCGAGCCCGCGGGATACATCGTGGAACTGGAGAACGGCTTTAAGATCTACCATGCCGGCGACACCGGCGTGTTCGCCGACATGAAATTCATCGGCGAGTATTACAAGCCGGACCTCGCGCTGCTGCCGATCGGCGGCCATTTTACGATGGACCCGAAACACGCTGCTTACGCGACCCGGGAATTACTGAAAACGCCGACCGTGGTGCCGATGCATTACGGCACGTTTCCGCCGCTGAAGGGCACGCCCGCGCAGTTCAAGGAAGCGCTCGGGAAGACGCCGACCAAGGTTGTCGTGATGGAGCCGGGCGAAACACGTAATTTTTAGATTAACAGAAATTCAGTTACAAATACGGCGAGTCGGTTTTGCTTGACTCGCCGTATTTATTTGATTTTGAAGGATTAGCGACCAAGAAACGGTACACCGCCCTAATCACCCCGATTTTACGGCAATTTCGACCTTAACTCGAAGCCCGTTAATAACAACGGGTCCGCACACCCCATTGGATCCGGCCGTCGGGCAGGGTCCGATAGACCTTGTCCTTCTCGCAGACCGGCGTGCGGGGCGGGCCGTAATACACCGGCGCGGGACGGTGATGGTAGCGCGGCGCGCTCAGCAGCGTGCCCAGCAGCACGGCCCCGCCGATAATTCCAGCCGCGACCAGCGCTCCGTTGTAATGACCGCGATGCTTACGATGCCCGTGGTGGCGATAGTGACCGTGATAGCCGTGATTCCCGTAATAGCCGTGGCGCTTGTAGTATCCGGCGTCCGCCGTGCCGGCGGAAAGGATAAGCCCGGCGCCGAGAACGGCGGCGGCGAGGGGTGTCTTCATCGTCTGGGGCTCCTGAACCTGGTTCCAGTGTTTTCCCGAGGACCCAAATTGCGTTCCAGATCTTTGATCCGTAGACGGACCAACCCCTTCATCCGGCGGTTTCCGCGTCACGGCCGTTTTCGGCTCGTATCGGTAATCGACGCAGCAACCTTTTCTAAAGATACGCGAGATCGCAGCGGGCTTCAACGCCGCGCAATCACATTGCCGCGACAGGGTGGCTAGGAAATTTGTCTCCGCGGCGGCGGCGGCGGTTGGCCGTTATGATCCCGCAACGAGCTGAAATCGACAGAGAAACTCCGGGTTTCCGCGCTATCGGGGTCGTTCTCCATCGCCTTCTTCGCACCGCCGAAAAGCCGCCGCAGCGCGCGCCACAACTTGGGCAGCAGCCAGATCACGAGCAGCGCGAAAACCCCGAGCAGGGTGAGGAACAATGCGGGCATGAACAGGGCCAGGAACAAGCCACCCAGCACCAGCGCGTCTTCGACCAGCGAAACGATCCAGTTGCTGAAGGGTTCCGGGGACGTGTTGACCGCGACGCGACCGCTCGCCTTGGTCGCATGGCTGGCCGCGGCCAGCGTGCCCCCCGCCAACAATGCGGCGGCGACCTCGTATCCGGCGCCCCAATCCTGCAGCACCCCGGCGGCCAGCAAAGCGCCGGCGGGAATGCGGATGAAGGTATGCAGCGCATCCCAGGCCGAGTCAACGCCCGGCACCTTATCGGCAACGAATTCAACGATATACAGGCCGCCGGCGGCCGCCAGGACCGCCGGGTGCTCGAGCACGGTCAGGTCGCCCGGCAGGTCGACCATCCCCGTGGCGCCCAAGCCGCCGAGGACCAGCACCGCGAGATACAGGTTGATCCCGCTGGCCCAGGCGGCGCCAAGGCCCAGGGCGACGAGATTCAGCGCTTCCACGGGTTATCCCCGGGCTGCCGCCGGTGGCCGATGGGGGGCGTGGGTTTGCGCATCCGTACCCGCGCTTAAGACCCGCGGCCGGATGTGGCCTCTTCGATCTTCTTGTCCGTGTTGTATTGGCTGAGCGAATAAACCGCCCAGATCGCGGCCGGGACCCAGCCAATCAACGTGAGCTGCAGGATGAGGCAAATGATCCCGGCGATCGGCCGGCCGATCGTGAAGAACAGCAGAAACGGCAAAAATATAGCGATAAGCAAACGCATCGATTCGAAACTCCCTTGCTACCCTTGCAGTTAACAATACTGCCGGGACACGCGAATCGCTACCCCGGCGCAATTTTCCATCGCCGCATACGCCCGCGGCTAGGCGATCTCGGGAAAGTCTTCCGGCCACAGGCTCAACCGCCCATCCTGCGCCAATCCTTCGACCACGACCTTGCGCGCGCGGTCCAGCACCAACGCGAGATGCCGGTCGAAAGCCGCCTCGATATCCGCCGCCGTGGCGTATCCGGGTACCTTCCCGTCCAACGCATCCAGAACGCTCGACCGCAAGGTGCAGTCATATTCCCGGTCGTTGTGCATAATCTGAAAGTTTATCAATCGGTTGATGGCATCGGCCCGGCGCGCGACGAGCCGCGCCGCGGTCTTGCGCAGCCGCACGCCGGGGCCTTGGCGGTCGTCTTCCGGCAGGAACTCGATGCCGGCCAGTTCCAGGACCGACCGGACCGATTCTAGGGTCGCCGCCGTGCTGCGTCCCGGACCCTTCAGACCCTCCATGCGTTTGATGGTCGGCCGCGACACGCTGGCCTCGCGCGCCAGCCGTTCCTGGCCCCAGGACAGCATGGCGCGGGCCGCACGAATCTGCGATCCCGTCAGGACAGCCATGATCTTTTTTGATAGGTTATGATTTTCATTACGGATAACTATAATCGAGATGTGTTACATTTTGAATCATAATCGTTCCAAAAAGTAAAATAAGGGCCCAGACGAAAGGATTCCTTCCCATGGGCAGACCAGCGCTCATCGACATGGCTCTAGGACTATATAGGGTGCGCCGGCCACCATCGCCACGGCGGACGGTGTCGGGCAGCGGTCACGAAGATTTTAGCCCAATCGCCGATACAATCCGGCATAGTTTCCCAATGAAAGCCGGTACCGATATCGCGCCACCGCTGCATCGGCGCCATCTGCTCGCCGCCGGGCTGTCGCTGCTGGCGGCCCCCATCGTGACGCGCGTCGCGGCAAAGCCCCAGAACATACCGGTTCCGAAATTAAACGCCGCCCTGATCGCGGCGCTCGCCGGGCTGGATCATATAGCCGGCGCGCCCTTTTCACCGCCCCGAGGCAAGGTAACGGTCGTGACCTTTTTCGCGAGCTGGTGCCCGCCCTGCCGTAGCGAATTTCGGCATCTTTCGGCGATTCAACGGCATTATCCGGCGGCGGACCTCGACATCGTCGCGATCAATCTCTTCGAAACATGGGCGGGACAGTCCAATGCCGCCCGGCTCGACCGCTTTCTCAAAGATACCAAACCCCGATTTACCGTGATCCGGGGCAACGACGATATCTCGAGACGGTTCGGCGGCATCACCCGCATCCCCACGCTGTTGGTGTTCGACCGCAAAGGCCGCATGGCCTATCGCTTCATTCACAAGACCGGCGCGACCAAACAGCAGGTGGAAGAAGCGGAATTGCGCCAGGTGATCGACGGTGTCCTTTAAAATCCGCGACGGGTCCGGGGCGGCACACCGAGCCGCTGGCATTTTGTACTCTTTTTGTTCATGATGATTTTTTTCGCCCGTCGCAAACGAGTCGTATTCCCATGGCGCCGTCTTCCCCCGAACCCGTCACCGCCTTTGCGCCGCCCGCCGACCCGGCGCAGGCCCTGGCCCGTGGAATCGCCCGCATGTTCGGCGAGGCCGGGCAATCCTGTCTGTATGAATTCACGCTGCGCAACGGACGGCGCGCCGACGTGATCGCATTGACCCCAAGCGGCCAATTCACCATCGTCGAGATCAAGTCGAGCGTGGCGGATTTCCGGTCCGACCAGAAATGGTCCGACTATCTGCCGTTCTGCGATTTCTTCTATTTCGGCGTTTCCGAGGATTTCCCGCAGGACCTGATCCCCGAGACCTGCGGTCTGATCGTGGCCGATGCCTATTCCGGCGTGATCCTGCGCGAGCCGGCGGAAACGCCGCTGAACGCCGCCCGCCGCCGCGCCCTGATGCTGCGCTATGCGCAAGGGGCGAGCCGGCGGCTGATGCAACAGCTCGATCCGGGCGGGATTTTTTAACGGGGAGCAGACGGCGATACCGGGCGCCGGTCAGGGGTTGCGCCGGTCGATCCGTTCCAACTCGTCCCAGAATTCCTTGAAAAGATCGGTCCGCAATCGTTTTTCGCGGTCGTCACCGGTCACCCGATCGGGATGGTACAGGCGGGCGAAGGCATTCTTGGCCTGACGGAATTTGGCATCCTGTCCGTGCCGGCCATTCACCCCATTCATGCCGGCGCGCGGCACTGCGGCGGGCGCGGCGTCGTCGTCCACCGCTTCGCCGAGCCGCGATTTCAGCCGGCCGATCTCGACCTTGTAATAGTAGATCGTATTGTCGAGCGATTGTTCGGCGTCATCCAGCGCGATCTGACATTTACGCAGCTTGTAGTTCAGCTCGGATTCTCGGCTGCGCCGCGCCTGGTGCACGATGTAACCGCCCAGCATCAGGATCAATACCGGGACGGCAAAGGCGAGGAGATCGATTCCCGTCACCACATCCCTCTTCGCGCCAATTTCGACCGGCCCCGCATGGCTACGGCGCCATCCGGCGGATCGTGTCGGTCGTGCTGTGACCGGTCAGGATATCCGCAAGCATGACCTTTCCGCCCCAGGATGTCACCTCTTCCGCGCCGACGACCTGTTCGACCGTGTAATCCGCGCCCTTCACCAGAAGATCGGGCCGCAGCGCCTCCAACAGCGCCATCGGCGTTTCCTCGGGAAAGATCACGACCATGTCGACCGAGGCGAGCGACGCGAGAACCGCCGCGCGGCTGGTTTCCGCCTGGATCGGCCGGTCATCGCCCTTCAGCCCCTTGACCGACGAATCGCTGTTCAGCCCGACCACAAGCCGATCGCAGGCGGCTTTCGCCTGGTTCAATAGCGAAATGTGGCCGGGATGCAGCAGGTCGAAACACCCGTTTGTGAAGCCGATCCGCCATCCCTGCCGCCGCCAGGCCTCGGCCCGGTCCTGCATGGTTTCCCGCGTGGCGATCTTCGCTTCGGCGTCCATGAAGTCGGACGCATGCAGCGCCGTCATAATTTCCGCCGGATGCGCCACCGCCGTCCCCACCTTGCCGACAACCACGCCCGCGCCGACGTTGGCAAGCCGCGCCGCCAACGGCAGCGGCGCGCCGGCCGCAAGCGCCGCGGCGACGATCGACACCACCGTATCGCCGGCGCCGGAGACATCGAAAACCTCGCGCGCACGCGCCGGAAGATGATGGATCCCGTGGCGATCGACCATCGACATCCCGCGTTCGCTGCGCGTGGCGAGAACCGCCGACACGTCGATATCCGTGATCAGCGTCCGGCAGGCGAGGACCACTTCCTCGTCGGATTCGGTCGGCAGGCCGGTCGCCAGGGACAGCTCATGCCGGTTCGGGGTCAACACCGTGGCGCCGCGATAACGCGTGTAGTCACGCCCTTTGGGATCGACCACGATCGCCCGGTCTTCGGCCTTCGCCGCCGCGATCAAGGACGTGAGAATACGGTCCCCCAACACGCCCTTGCCGTAATCGGACAGGACCAGCGGCGCGCCCGGCGCGGCGGCCATGGCCGCCATTGCATCGTCCAGCAACAACCGGCTATCGCGATCGGCGATCTCGTCGACCGATTCCCGGTCCGCGCGCAGCAACTGCTGACTGCCGGCCATGAAGCGTGTCTTGATACTGGTCTGCCGCCCCGCGATCGAGACCAGGTGAGGCGTTACGCGGGGTTCGGCGGCCACGAGCTTCGCCAGTTCCCGGCCGGCCCGATCGACGCCGACCGCGCCCACCATTTCGGTGCCGACGCCCAACGCGGTCAGGTTGCGCAGCACGTTGCCGACCCCGCCCAGCATCGCAGTCTCCCGGGCGACCTCGAGAACCGGGATCGGCGCTTCCGGCGAAACCCGATCGACCCGGCCCTCGACATACCGATCGAGCATCAAATCGCCGACGCACACCACGTTGGCGTCGGGCAGCCGCGACAGCAGCGCAAACATGTCGGCGGCGTCCGTCATCTGGTCCATCTCGTTGGCGGGCGGCGGTTGGTCGGCAGGCGTCATGGCATTCCTCTTCAACCCCTCATCGCGTCGTCGCTAATCAATTCCGGCCCATCATGCAAGACAAACATGCCGGTCGCGCGGCGGCCGGACCTCAACTCCGCAGAAAGGACCGCCGGTCGCCGTGCATCACCAGCGCCGTGAGACAGCCGCTCCAGACCGCGCCGGTGTCGATGTTGATGCGGTTGAAGCACACCTCCGGGGCTTCCACCGGCGTATGGCCGTGCACCACCACGCAGCCATGGTCGTAGGAACTCCGCAGGAACGGATCGCGAATCCAGAGCAAGTCGTCGGCGGTCTGTTGCGAGAGGTCGACGCCGGGACGGATGCCCGCATGGACAAACAGGTAGCCGCCCGCCCGATGGCTGAGCCGCAAATCCTGCAGGAACCGAAGATGCGCATCGGGCAGCCGCGCGCGGAACGCATCGGACAGCGCCGCGGCGGCGTCTTCCGCACCGGCCCTTTCGACCGACAGGCCATAACTCCGCAATGTCGCGCGCCCGCCGTTCATCAGCCATAAATCGCAGATCCCGGGGTCTTCCAGAAACCGCAGAAGAAAGTCTTCGTGGTTGCCTTTCAAACAGACCTGCTCGATCCCGTCGAGCGGCCGGTCGATCAAAATCGACAACACGCCGGCGCTGTCCGGCCCGCGGTCCACGTAATCCCCGAGGTAAACGACAATTTTCCGCGATTCGGCGGCCGAGTCGGCGTCCCGGCGAATGGCGTCCTGCAATTGCTCGAGCAGGCCGGCGCACCCATGGACGTCCCCCACCGCGTAAATCCGGGTATCGTCCGGCGCGCAGGCGCGGGGCGAGTCGGCGTCGGGCCAAAGCGTCATCGAGCGTCCTTTATTCGCCGCCGCACCAATGGGAGCGAATCGCAGTGAATCCGGGCCATTTCGGCGTTTCTATCGTTAACCAACCGTAAATTCCTTCGCCCTAGTATCCCGCACAACGCGACAACTCGACAGGATGACTTTTCGGCCGGGCCGGAAAGCGGGGGCAGGAATCCAACATGAATGTTACCGCCGCACAATTGGGGCAACCCAATGTCAGCCAGGAATACCTCCTGCTGAATTACGTTCAACGATTGGACCGCCACCGCGAGGGCCGCAAAGCGGTCCATGTACACCTTTCGAACCTCCGCGATCACAACCGCCGCGGCCATCATCTCCGCATCGCCGGCAACACCTTCGAAGGCCTGGTGAATCAGTTCGAAGGGCAGATGTTCGCCCTGAACAGCGGCGATCTCGTCTTCATCTGCAAGGGCGCCTCGGTCGAGGAGATGGACGACGCGATCAACCGATTGCGCTATCTGTTCAGCGACGATCCGTTGGCCATGGCCGACGTCGCCGACAATTTTTCCACCTGGTACAATCTGGAAGCGCAATACCAGGAATTCGTGGATTTGGCGGAAACGTTGAACAACGCCGAGCAGGAGCGCCAGGAACGGCTGCGCATGCGGGCGTCGCAATGGGGCGAGGACGACGACGGCAACAACCGGCCGGCCATCACCCCGGATCAACTGGGCAAACTCGAGAACTTCCTCAAAAGCGCGGATCTCTCGGGCTTCGTGCGGCGCCAACATGTTTGCGCCGTTTCCGTCGATGCGCACCCGAAACCGATCTTCAAGGAACTCTTCATCTCGATCGACGAGTTGGCCAGCGCCGTCCTCCCGGAAGCCAACCTCGCGGGCAACAAATGGCTGTTTCAGCATCTTACCGTCGCGCTCGATAGCCGCGTGCTGAAGCTCTTGGTGCGCGCCGACGACACCGACCTTCACTCGTCTTTCAGCATCAACATGAATGTCAGCACGGTCTTGTCGCAGGATTTCCTGGATTTCGATTCGCAGCTCCGCACGGGCAGCCGCGGCACGATCGTCATCGAGTTTCAGCTGATCGACGTATTCGCCGATCTCGCGGAATTCAATTTCGCGCGCGACTTCCTGCACGAGAAAGGCTATCGGATCTGTCTCGACGGAATCTCGCCCAGCACCCTACCGGTCTTCGACCGCAAGACGCTCGGTCTCGATCTGGTCAAGATGACCTGGGACAAGGCGCTGATCGACGAAGATCAGAACGGCGAAAAGTTCGAAGCCCTGCACAAGGCGGTCGAGCACTGCGGCAAGTCGCGAATCTGCATGACCCGATGCGACCTGCCCGATGCCATCGAGATCGGCCACCTGCTCGGCATTACGATGTTCCAGGGCCGGTATGTCGACGCGCTGATTCAGGAAAACGCGCGGTTCGGCAACACCGCCGCATAATCCCGCAATACTATTCCGGCCGTCAGCCGCGCGGCGCGTGCTTGTTCAGGATGCGCTGCAAGGTGCGCCGGTGCATCTTCAACCGCCGTGCCGTTTCCGACACGTTGCGGTCGCATTGTTCGAAAACCCGCTGAATATGTTCCCATCGCACACGGTCCGCCGACATCGGATCCTCCGGCGGCGGCGGCAACGGCCGTTCGGTTTCCAGGAGGGCCGCGGCGACCGCGTCCGCATCGGCGGGTTTCGGCAGATAGTCCACGGCGCCGGCTTTCACCGCGCGCACGGCGGTCGCGATATTGCCGTAGCCGGTCAGAATGACGATGCGGATATCCGGCCGGGCGCTGCGCAACGCATGCACGACTTCCAATCCGTTGCCGTCCTCCAGGCGTAGGTCCACAAGCGCGTAACCCGGCGGATTATCGGTCCCGATGTCGATGCCCTCGGCAACGCTTGCGGCGACCGATGTCACGAAGCCGCGTTGTTCCATCGCCCGCGCCAGCCGGTTGCGGAGAGGCGCATCGTCGTCGACGATCAACAAGCGGCGCTCGCCAGCGCCCGTTGCGGAAAGGTCTTGCATGGGATTTGCCTCACATTATGCGCCGTCGGCGTCTGTCCCCTGATCAAGGATAATCCGGGGCCAGCGAATGACAACCTCCGCGCCGCCCCGGTTGCTGAAGGTCAATGCCGCGCCGACACGCTCTAGCAGGGTCTGCGCGATGAAAATACCGAGCCCCATATGCTCGCCATCGTCCGAGCGGCTGGAAATAAACGGTTCTCCGATTGCGGACAAGACCGACGCCGGGAATCCGGGTCCATCGTCATGCACGGTAACCCGTATCGAGTCGGCATCCCAGTATGAGGTAACGGTGACCTGGTGGCGGGCGAACTGAACGGCATTCTGGATCAGGGTTCCCAAGCCGCCAAGAATTTCCGGGCTGCGCGTCACAATCGGCTCGTCGCCCTCGGCGGCGGTGTCGGTCCGAAAGGACATTGCGATGCTATCGGATTGGTAATGCTCGGCGGCGGTTTCCAGCAGCTGCTGCAGCGGCAGATTGTCGAACGGTTCCGGCCCGCTCGGCTCGGGCGCCCGGGACAGCCCGGCGAGGATTTCCCGACAGCGCTCCGATTGGCTGAGCAGGAGGTCGACATCCTCCGCGATCGGACTGCTGCGGGGTACGTCGCGCGATAACTCCTTCGCCACCACCGCGATCGTGGCGAGCGGCGACCCCAACTCGTGCGCCGCGGCGGCGACCAACCCGCCCAGCGCCGAAAGCCGCTGCTGGCGCAACAGCGAGGTTTGCGTCGCGGCCAGCGCTTCGGACATGCGCCGCGCCTCCTCCGAAACCGACCATACATAGGTGGAAATGAAAACCGACGCCACCGCGAGCGCGGTCCAGATTCCCAGGATATAGACGATCGGCAGTTCCAGCGCGCCCGGCGACCAGGGCAGGGGGGTGCGGAAGAACGCCAACAGCGAGATGCTGATCACGGCAAGCGCCGTCAGCGCGATCGTCGAATTGCGCGACAGGATGGTCGCGGACACCATGACCGGCGCAATGATCAAGATCGAGAACGGGTTCTGCAGACCACCCGTGAAATAGAGCAGTGCGGCGAGCTGCAGCACGTCGAACCCCAGGAGCAGGACACCGGCCCTGTCGTCGAGCCGCGACCGGCCGGGTCCGCGTTGCGTCAGGATCACGTTGGACAGCACCAGTGTGGCGATGACCGCCAGGCAGACCGGCAGCGGCAACGGATAACCGAGCCCGAAATGCACCGCCAGGACGGTAATCGTCTGCCCGGCGGCGGCGACCCAGCGGATCATGATCAGCGTCCGAAGCCGCAGGCGGCCGCCCCGCACGACGCCCAGCTGCGACATGCGCCCGGCCCGTTGCGCCAGGGATTCAGGTTCGCTTGCCATGCGTCTAAGGAGCAGGTCGCGGCGCCGTTTGCAACCCCTTGTGGCCGGGCCGCCATCGCGCCGCCGCGCCGCAAACGTCCTTGCTTCACCTTCACCGCTGGCCCATATAGCTTCGGGTCCGAGGAGACCGGTGCGGCCATGCCCCTTGTCATCGACATTCGTAACCTGACCAAGCGGTTCGGCGACGTCGCCGCCGTGGACAACATCGATTTCACGGTCGAGCCGGGCAGCATTACCGCCCTGCTCGGTGCGAACGGCGCGGGCAAGACGACGACCATCGCCATCCTTCTCGGCCTGCTGCTGCCCACATCCGGTTCGGTGCGCGTTCTGGGCGAGGACATGCTCCGCCACCGCTACCGCGTGCTCGGGCGGATGAATTTTTCCTCACCCTATTTCGACCTGCCGCAACGCCTGACCGTCCGCGAGAACCTGTCCGTCTACGCCCGGCTCTATGGCGTCGGCGAAATCGCCGGGCGTCTTTCCCAACTGGCGCGCGATCTCGACCTCGTCGACCTGATGGACCGCCCGTTCCGCGGATTGTCGGCGGGGCAGAAGACCCGCGTCATGATCGCTAAATCGATGGTCAACCGGCCGGACCTGCTGTTGCTGGACGAGCCGACGGCGAGCCTCGATCCCGACTCGGCGGATTGGATCCGCGGCTACCTGGAACGCTACCGCCGGGAGACCGGCGCCTCGATCCTGCTGGCCAGCCACAACATGGCCGAGGTCGAGCGGCTGTGCGATGCCGTTCTGATGATGCGCGCCGGCAAGATCACCGACCGGGGCGCGCCGCGGGAACTGATCGAGCGCTACGGCCGCGACACGCTGGAGGAGGTTTTCCTCGACATCGCGCGGGGCAATGGCAAAGGGCAGGGGGGCGAAGGACAGGGCATACACGACAAGGGCCGGGGCGCGGCGGCATGAGCGACATCCGACCCTTCGACTCGGGGATTTCCGCCGCGGCGCAACGCATCTACGCCCTTGTGCTGCGCTATGTCTATTTGCTCAAGGGGTCCTGGCCGCGCATTCTGGAACTGGCCTACTGGCCGAGCATCCAGATCGTCCTGTGGGGATTCATCTCCAAGCACTTCACGGGCGACGTTTCCGGCGCCGTGCAAGCCGCGGGCGCCCTGCTCGGCGCGGTGCTGCTCTGGGATATCCTGTTCCGCGGACAGCTCGGCTACGCGATCTCCTTTCTCGAGGAGATGTGGTCGCGCAATCTCGGCCAGCTTTTCGTCAGTCCCTTGCGGCCGCATGAAATGATCATCGCGCTGACGGTGATCAGCCTGATCCGCACGCTGATCGGCGTGCTGCCGGCCGCTTTTCTGGCGATTCCGCTCTATGCCTTTTCGATCTTCGAACTCGGCCTGCCGCTCCTGGCCTTCTTCGTAAATCTCATGGTGACGAGTTGGGCGCTCGGCCTGATGGTCACCGCATTATTGCTGCGGGTCGGGTTGGGCGCGGAGAGCGTCGTCTGGATGGTCATGTTCCTGATCGCACCGGTCAGCGCGATCTACTATCCGGTCAGCGTATTGCCCGACTGGCTTCAGCCGGTCGCCTGGGCGCTGCCGACGGCGCATGTGTTCGAAGGCATGCGCGCGGTGCTGTTCGACGGCGTGTTCCGGCTCGACTACCTAGCCGGCGCGATACTGTTGAACCTGTTCTATTTCGCGCTCGGGGTAGCGATCTTCATGTGGAGTTTCCGGGCGGCGCGGCAACGCGGCTTGCTGCATCAAACCGGCGAATAGCGGCTATTCAGGCGGCGGCGTGGACACCGGGTCGACGACGGATAATCCGGTCTGGCTCGCGACGGCGCCGCGCAGAATCGGCAGCGCGATCAGCCCGCCGCAGCCCGGCGGCGGCGCAAGGCCGAAATCCGCGACCGGCGCCTTGCCGATCCGATCCAGCAACGCCGCATGGGGTCCCCCCGGGGTCAACGGCCCGATCAGGCAGTGGTCCAGCGCGCTTTCGTCCAATCGATGCAGCACGACGCCCGCCGCCGCCGCCGCGAGGCCGTCCAACATCACCGGCACCCGCGCGATTCGGGCGGCGATCACCGCGCCGGCCAGCCCGGCCAGCGCGTGTCCGCCCTGCCGCCGCAACACGTCCAACGGATCACCACGCTCGGCGAAGACCGCGTCCGCCAAGGCCAAGCCCGCCGCGTCGACGCCGGGCCCGAGCCCGGACACACACAGGAAATCGAGGCCGTCCTCCACCGACATCATGCCGTAGGCCATGGCGGTGGCGCAGGCTGCGTCGTCCAGTTCCCCTGCCGCCCCCGCCGCCATTTCGTAAAGACGCAGGTCGACATCGAATTCCCGGCACAGCCGCAGCACCGGCGCGTCGCCCGCTTGGACTTTCGCCGCGATGGTCTCGGCCTCGCCGGTCGCCCGGTCATCGTAACAGCCGAGATACAGCGCCGCCCGCGGACGCGCTAGCGACGGCGCGGCCCGCGCCTGCCAACTCGACAGCCAGGCGTGCAGCGTCTGCAGCAGATCGGGGTCGTCCGGCAGGGGCGCGGGCAGAGGCGCAGCCTCCGGCATGCCGTCGAGCAAGCCCCTGATTTCCGCCAGCGAAGCGCCCGGTGCGGTTTCGGTCATTCGGTCGTCACCTCTTGCGGCACGGTTTCGCGCGGCATACTGCAGGGCGCCGGCATCGCGTTCAACAAACTATCATCGTCGGCCCTGTTGGCGCGGGCGGGCGCGGCGACTATAAGAAGATCGGACCAACCCGGAAGACAACCCATCATGAACACGATTGAGACACGGTGGTGGTGGATCCGCCACGCGCCCGTCGTCGGGGACGAAGGCCGTATCTACGGCCAGACCGACCTGCACGCGGATTGTTCGAACGATGCGCTGTTCGCCGCCGTCGCCGACTACCTGCCGGACGACGCGGTGCATATCTCGAGCGACCTCAACCGCACCCGGCAAACGGCGGCGGCCATCTTGAAGGCGGGATCGCCGCTTCCCGAACCAACCCTGGAGCCAGCCATGCGCGAACAGCATTTTGGTAATTGGCAGGGCGAGCCGCGCGACGAATTCGCCGTCCGGCGTAAGCGTACCTTTCGCCAGCTTTGGCTGTCGACCGCGCAGGAAGCCGTTCCCGGCGGCGAAAGCTTCGCCGATCTCTATGCGCGGGTCGCACCGGCCGTGGAGCGCTGGAACGCGGAGCATTTGGGGAAGGATATCGTGTGCGTGGCCCATGGCGGGACGATCCGCTCGGCGCTGGCGCTGGCCCTGTCGCTCGACCATAGCAAGCCCGATCTGGAGAAAGTCTTCCCATTCCGGATCGACAACGTTTCGGTGACGCGCATCGATCATGTTTGCGATCCGTCGGACGGCGGCGCGGAGAACGGAATCTGGCGGGTCGGGGCGGTGAATTGGCTGCCGTCCTAATGCTGGCGATCCGCCCGACCCGCTGCTAGGGTTGCCGCGAACCAGGATCGGAACACATGAGCGGTCAACTCATTACCCTTCTTGTCGGCGGCATCCTGCTGGCGGCATTTTTCTTTCTCTACCGGGCAAACACGAAAACCGCGGACCGCATTGCCGGCCCGAAACGGCGCGTGTCCTACGAATGCGTGGTGACGCCGGTGCACGCGGCGGACGCGGAATTGCTGCAGCATTTCCCGGAACTGGAGGACCAGCCGTCCCGCGACGGGATCGAGCTGATTCGTCTCGGCGTGTTCAATTGGGGCGAACTGGAGCTGGAGGCAGCGCACGTCCAGGAACCGATCACGGTGCGGTTCCCACAGGGCACGGAAATCCTCTCGGTCACGTCGGGTGAAACCTTCAAGACCGAACTGGATCTGCCGGAACCGCCGCAAGCGGCCGGCAATGTCCTGACCTTTCCGGCGTTCGACATCGCGCCGCGCGGCACCGTCATTTTCAATGTCATGGTCCGCGGCACCGGCAAACCGGACAGCGTGACCGGGCTGATCGAGGGATGCGGCGAGATCCGCCGCCTGGGCTAACCGGCGGCGTCAGAACAAACACAACACCGCGTAGCAAACGCCGAAGACCCTGTCCGCCAGCAAGTAGAGAATCACGTCGAGTACGAAGCCGAGTGCCAAGACCGGCAACGCCACGTATAATCCGAGATACGCCCAGGCCCATCGCGTAAGACGGGGGCCCGGCAGGTCGACGCCCCGGACGGCGGCTTCCCTTTTGCGGCGGAGGTAAGACATCCTTTGACCAGTCTACCAGCCCACGGCGCGGATCGTCACCGGTCCGCGCAAACCATCGAGATCACCTGGGATGCTTGCAGAAAAGACGATTGGAACGACCTGATCGACGCCGCCCCCGTGGCCGCGTTCGAACAGACATGGATGTATGGTGACGGATACGCCGCCGCGTCGCCCGCTGCCACCGTGCGGCGCGCCGTCATAACGGCGGATGGCGGGCCCGTCGCCTTGGCGCAGGTCTTCACCCGCCGGGTCGGGCCGATCCTGTCGATGGCCCAACTGTTGCGCGGCCCCGTCCTGCTGCACCGTGACGCGGTCGAACGGGATCTCGCGACATCGATTTCGCTGCTGCGCACAGCGCTCAAACAGAAAAGCCGCACGCTGTTCTTCTGGACGCCGGATACGGCCGACCCAAACGCCGTTACCGCCGTCAGCCGCGCGGTCCGCATGCGCCGGGTGATGACCGGCCATAGTTCGGCGCGCGTCGATCTTACCCAACCGACCGACGATTTGCGGCGGGCGCTCCATGTCAAATGGCGGAACGCGCTGACCCAGGCGGAAGCCGGACCGCTGCGCATCGAGCCGAAAGGCGGGCGCCGGGCTGCCGCCTGGCTTCTCGAGCGGTATGGCTCGTTACGGCGCACCCGCCGGTTCGGCGGGCCCAGCGCCGAAATGCTGCGCGCCGTAATCGACGGAATTCCGAAACACGAAACCGTTTTGCTGCGCACGGTCGCGGAGGGGGACGCCGTCGGGGGCGCGCTTTTCCTGCAGCATGGCCGGCAGGCGTCCTACGTGATCGGATGGACCGACCCGGCGGCGCGCGCCCTGAATGCCGGCACGCTGTTATTGTGGAAGGGCATATTGACGCTGAAGGAACGCGGTATCGAATCGCTCGACCTCGGCGGTATCGACACGCGCAACGCCGCCGGAATCGCACGGTTCAAGCTCGGCGCCGGCGGCGACCCGTACACGCTGCCCGGCACCTTCCTTTAAGTCCATCGCCCCATCGTGATGCATGGTCCCTTGAATGGCGGCATCGCGACCGATATGTAGGGAATGGTATGACGCGTTAACCCGTAGCACGATGTTCATCAGAACCGGAGCCGCCCCCATGATCCGTAACAAGATCCGCCCCACGACCCGAATGACCGCCAGTTTCTGCGCCTTGGTCGCGTTCGTCGCCGTATCCGCGGCTACGCCGGCGAACGCCGGACCCGATCAGGAGTCGATTGTCGAACAAGCACGCCATTCGGTGCAGCGCGTAGCACGGCACACCGATATCGGACCGACGATGCGCAGCCTTTTGAAAAAGGCCAAGGCCGTCGTCATATTCCCGGCAATTCTGAAAGGCGCATTTTTCGTCGGCGCCGAGGGCGGCAGCGGTGTTCTGCTGGCGAAAGGGAAGAACGGCCAGTGGAGCTATCCCGCCTTCTATACGATGGGGGGCGCCAGCTTCGGCCTGCAAATCGGCGGCCAGTCGTCGGAAGTCGTGTTGCTCATCATGACCAGCAAGGGCATCAATTCGGTCATCGACAACAAGGTCAAGCTGGGCGGGGACGTGAGCGTCGCGGTCGGCCCGATCGGCCTGGGCGCCGAAGCGTCGACGACCACGAACCTGCGGGCGGACATCTACAGTTTCTCGCAGAACGCCGGCGCCTATATCGGCGCCAGTGTCGAGGGGTCCGTGATCCAAGGCCGCCAAAGCTGGAACGAGGATTACTACAAGAGCCCGAACGCTACGCCGAAGGCGATTGTGCTCGAAGGCAAATACATCAACGTCCACGCGGAACCGCTGCGCAAGGCACTGGCCGAGATCAAGTAATCCCAGCGACCGCGGGGTAGCCGGCGGGCAGCAATGGCGCTTTTCGATGCTTACGTCATGGTCGACTGGAGCGGGGCGTCCACGCCCCGCCGCGGCAAGGACAGCATCTGGTATTCGATCCTGCTGCGCGACGGCGGCAAGACCCGGCACACCGCGTTGGAAAATCCGTCGACCCGGCACCAGGCGACCGAGGAGCTTTGTGACCGATTGGCCGCCCTGATCGCCGACGGCCGCCGCGTCCTCGCCGGGTTCGATTTTCCCTTCGGCTATCCTTGCGGAACGGCGGAACGGCTCGGCATCACGGGTTTGCGCTGGCGGCATCTGTGGCAGATGCTCGACGACGGCCTGACCGACGCCCCCGATAACAAAAACAATCGATTCGACGTGGCAGAATCGCTGAACCGGCGGATCAGCGGCGGCGCCTTTCCCTTCTGGGGAAACGTCCGGGAAGAGACCCGGCCCTACCTGGTGCGGCGCCACCGGCGGCCCCACGAGGCGGCCGACCCGGCGGAACGGCGGATCTGCGATCTGCGGCTTCCCTCGACACAACCGGTCTGGAAACTCGCGGGCGCGGGATCGGTCGGCAGCCAGGCGCTGACCGGCATTCCCCGGGCTTGGCAAATACGCCGCGACCCGCGCCTGGCGACGGTGACGCATATCTGGCCGTTCGAAACCGGCCTGCGGTTCGATCCCCGGCCCCGGCTGCAATTGGCGGAGATCTATCCGTCGCAAATTCCCGCTCCGGCGCTGGCGGATCTGCCGAAGGACGCGGCACAGGTCACAGCGATTACCGCGCATTTGGCCCGACTCGATGCGGAAGACCGAATGGAAACCACCCTTGCCGGGGATCCGAACCTGACCGCCGCGGAACGGGATTGCGTTGAAACAGAAGAGGCCTGGATTCTCGGTGCACTAGGCTCTTGACAGGCAATTGCATTCGACCGAATACACCGCGATGAAAGACTTCCGCGAGTTAGATGTTCTCCACGCGGCGCATGACCTGGTCGTGGAGATTCACGATATCAGCCAGTCCTTTTCCGACGACGACAATTTCGCCTTGGGCCGGTCGATCGCGCGCACCGCGTTGGCGATTCCCCGCAGCATCGTGCATGGATGCGGCCGGGGCGGCGACCCGGAACTGGCGCAGGGTATCGAAACCGCCGCCGGCTATACCAGCGAATTGGAATATCTGGTCCTGCTGGCCGGAGAAATCGGGCTGATCGACGAGGAGACGTTGGAAGAACTCGCGGCATCGCTCGGCGATTTCAAGAAACGCCTGACCGAAGAACTGGCGGAACTCTGACGCGGCAGCGGAGCGCCCGGTCAGTCTCGGGCGCCGGCGCGGCGCAGCATCGTCTCGATCCGGCGGTCGCGGCTTTCCCGCGCCCATCCCAGCGCACTGCGGCCCGTGTAGTCCAGCACGGTCAAATCGGGCCGATAGCGCAACAGCAACTGTACGACCGAGATATGCCGTCCCTTCACCGCCAGCATAAGCGGTGTGAGACCTTCGCGGGTTTGGATATCGATATCGGCCTTTCTTTCGAGCAGCCGCTCGACCACCGCGAAATGGCCGAGTTCGGCGCCGCGGGACAGCGCGGACTGGCCATTGGCGTCCTGACGATCGATACGCGCACCCTTTGCCAAGGCCAGTTCGACGACATCGACATGCCCGCCCGCGGCCCCGGCGATCAGAACCGTTTCACCGTCGCTGGACGCCGATTGGATGTTGTAGCCCTTCTTCAGCAGGTATTCGATGCCGCCCGCGTCGCCGGCCCGCGCCAGATCGAAAATCGGATTTGGACCGGTAAGCTGCGCCGCCGAAATACCGGGAATCGCGAGCAGAAGGGCGGACGCCAGGACCGTCAACCACCGTCGGCGGCCGGGTCGGCCACGATCCCATGCCGTTCCGTTCCGTTTCATTCACCGTCACTCCTCGTTCGCGCCGGGCCCGTTCGAATCAGGACAGATCTGGCGGCTGACTGTCAAGACTTGGCCTCAGCGATCACTGCGGTAAACTGCCGCCATGCCTGATTGGTTGACGCTCCATATCGTCGCCCTCATCCTGGTCGCCGCCCTGTTCGGCGGCATGCTGATGTTCGCGGCGCTTTTCACGCCCCTGATCCATCAAAAACTGGCGCCGGACACCGCCGCCGGCTTCACGCGCGAGGTCTTTCCCGTCTATTACCGGGTGATGGGCATTCTGGCCTTGGTCGCGGCGCTGCCCTTGGTCCCGGCGCACGCGTATTGGACCGAAATCTCCCTGCTGGTGACCGCCGCGGTCGGCTTCGTTTTCGCCAACCTTGTGTTGCGGCCACAGGTCAACGCGGCGCGTGACGAAAACAAGGACGGCAAGTTCAAGCTGTTGCATAAGGTTAGCGTGTTGCTGAACCTGGTACAGTTCGTTCTGGTGACCGTCGTCCTGATCCGTCTGGCGCAATAAACGATGCCGGTCGAGAGGCAAACGACACCGTGACGGACGCCCCCTTTTGGAAGCGCAAAACCCCCGACGCCATGACGCAGGCGGAATGGGAATCGCTTTGCGACGGCTGCGGCCAATGCTGCCTGCACAAGATCGAGGATCAGGACACCGGCGAGATCGCCCTGACCGACGTCGCCTGCCGTTTTTTGGACTTGCAGGGCTGCCGCTGCACCGACTATCCCGGCCGGCAACGGAACGTCCCCGATTGCGTGAAACTGATGCCCGAGACCGTGCTGAGCCTGCGCTGGCTGCCGGAAACCTGCGCCTATCGATTGGTCGCCTTGGGCCAGGACCTGGCGTGGTGGCACCCGCTCGTATCGGGCGATCCGGAGACGGTCCACACGGCAGGGATTTCCGTTCGCGGCAAGGCGATTTCCGAAGACCGGATCCTCGACCTGGAAGACCATATCCAGGACTGGCTCGATTTGGGCGCCGCACCCTTCGCCGGCAAGCCGAAGAAGGAAGGCTGAGCGGGCGATGGCGGGCAAAGGGGAAATCAGCGTCACCTTGGGCGGCCGAGACCTGACCGTGCCGGTCAAGCGGGACCGCCGCGCCCGCCGGATCACGATCCACGTGGACGCCGCGATCGGCGGTGCGCGCGTGGTCATGCCGGTGTATGTCGCCATGGCCGACGCCGAAGCGGCGATCCTGGAACACGAACGCTGGGTGCTCGACCGGCTCGATGCATTACCGCCGCGCGTACCCTTCGCCGACGGCGCCGTCATCCCGTTCCGGGGGCAGGACCACCGGATTCACCATGTGGCCGGGCGCCGGGGCGTCGTCACCCGCGACGAGGGGATCATCCTGGCCCCGGGGGATACGGAACATCTTTCCCGCCGCGTCACCGACTGGCTGAAACGCGAAGCGCGGCGGTCCATCTCGCCGATGGCCTTGGAGAAGGCGGCGATGGTCGACCGGCGCGTGCGTCAGGTCAGCATCCGCGACCAGCGGAGCCGGTGGGGCAGTTGCGCCGCGAGCGGCCGCCTGTCCTTCAGCTGGCGGCTCATCCTCGCGCCGGACGCGGTGCTGGACTACGTGGTGGCGCACGAGGTGGCGCATCTGGTCGAGATGAACCATTCATCGGATTTCTGGCGTGTGGTGGACCGCCTGACGCCGCATGCCCGGTCGAGCAAGCGCTGGCTCAACGCGAACGGCCAGAGTCTGCACCGCTACGGCTGATCTAGAGAGATAAAAGGGCTATGGCTGCCGGCGGGAGATGTCGCTGGCGATGCCGGGCAGGGGCCGTACCGGCGCGCCCTTCAGCACCTTGATCATGAATCCGCGCCAGATCGAGGCCGCCAGCGAACCGCCGCTGACCTTGCGCATCGGCGAGAAGTCGTCATTGCCGAGCCAGACCCCGGCGGCCAGTTGCGGCGTATAGCCGACGAACCATGCATCGCGGTTGCCCTGGCTTGTGCCGGTCTTCCCCGCCGCCGGCCGGTCGAGCCTTGCGCCCTTGCCGGTGCCCCACCCGACCACCGCGGTAAACAGATCGTTGAGGCCCTGTACGTAGCGCGGCTGCACGATTCGCCCGGGGCCGCCCCCCGCGCGGCTGTAGAGAGTTTTGCCGTCGCCGCCCTGAATCGACTCGATCCCGAAAGGCCAGACGCCGAATCCGCCATTTGCGATCACGGCGTAGGCTCCGGTCAGTTCCAGCAAGGTGACCTCATGAGCGCCGAGCGCCAAGGACGGGTCCGCGCGCAAGGGAGCGGTGATGCCGAGCCGGCGGGCGGTTCGGATCACATTCTTGCGCCCGGCGCGTTCCGCCAGCGCCACCGCAACCGCGTTGGACGAGCGCGCCGCCCCTTCGCGGAAAGTGACATCGCCGCGATGCGTGCGGCCAGCGTTGCGTGGGGTCCAACCTTGCACGGTGATCGGCCGGTCGGAGACCGTGTCGCCCGGCCGCATGCCCGATTCGAGCGCCGCCAGATAAACGAACAATTTGAACGCCGACCCGGGCTGGCGCAACGCGCGGGTGGCGCGGTTGTACTGACTCTTGCCGTAATCCCGGCCGCCGACCATCGCACGCACGGCGCCGTCCGGCGACAGCGCGACGAAGGCCGCCTGGCCGACCTTGCGCGTCGGATTGGCCTTCAGGACACGCTGCACCTCGGTCTGGGCCGCGCTCTGCAGCCGGGCGTCCAGCGTCGTGCGGATCACAAGGTCGCCGCCGTAATAGCCGATATAGTCGTCCACCCGATCCAGGATCCAATCGGTGAAATACCGGGCGCCGGTATAGAATTCCTGACGCGGCCGCAGTTGCACCGTATCGCGGCGGCTGCGCAACAGCGTGACGTCGTTGATCCATCCGGACCGCGCCATATTGGCGAGCACGAGATTCGCCCGCGCCGCCGCCCGTTTCGGGGCCACGACCGGATTGTCGCGCGACGGCGCCTTGACCAACCCGGCCAGCACCGCGGCCTCGAACAGCGTGACCTTCTTGACCGACCGGCCGAAATACCGGCGCGCCGCCGCATCGATGCCATACGCGCCCGCGCCGAAATAGACCCGGTTGAGATAGATCGAGAGGATTTGGTCCTTGGTGAAATGGTGTTCCAGCCAGATGGCCAGCAGGGTTTCCTGAATCTTTCGCCGGATCGTCCGTTCCCGTTTGAGGAAGAGGTTCTTGGCCAGCTGCTGGGTTATCGTGCTGCCACCCTGGCGGATACCGCCGGCGGCCACATTGCGCACCGCCGCGCGCAGGATGCCGAACAGGTCGATGCCGGGATGCCGGTAGAACCGGTGGTCTTCGATCGCGAGGAAGGCGCGCGGCACATAGGGCGGCAACTCCGCAACCGTGACGGGCCGACCGTGCACCTGCCCGTACCGCGCGAGGATCGCTCCGTCGGCGGATTGCACCGTGACCACGGGCTTGCGGAGCGTCGCTTTCTCCAGGTCGGCGATGTCCGGCAGGTCCCGCGCATACCAGGCGACCACGGCGGCGACGCCGATCAACAGCCAGACCGAGGCGGTCAGCGAAAACCAAATGAAGCGGGATAAGAAGGATCGTCGGGGCTCGTCATACCGGTCACGGCCGCGTGGCGCGGACCGTTTCGCGCGTTTGGCGGGCGGGCGTCGAGCTGGTTTACGGCCGCGCTGCTTGCTCATCGCCCCTATATAGTATCAGTTGGCGGTATTTATCCATCTTTGTTGTGTGTGACGATCTAGCGGCCGCGCCCGAAACCGGTCCCGGCTGGGCGGTGCAAATTTTAATTGTTCGAAACTACCTCTTATTTTATTGGCCTGAACACTTTATTTTTACGAATTACGGACTATGTTAGCGGTTATGAACTCGGTCAGACCCTATACCGGCGTCTTGGAGCGCTTGAAAACGGCAGGCTTGCGGCCCACGCGGCAACGGCTTGCCTTGGCGAAGCTGCTTTTCGAGGGCGGCGACCGGCATGTCAGCGCAGAGCAACTGCATAGCGAAGCCGTGGCGGAGAATATCCGCGTCTCGCTGGCCACCGTTTATAATACGCTGCATCAGTTCACCGACGCGGACCTGCTGCGGGAGGTCGTGGTCGAACCGGGCCGGTCGTATTTCGACACCAACACGAGCGACCATCATCACTTCTTCCACGAGGACGGCGGTGAGTTAACCGACATCCCGGCCGATGCGCTGGACGTTGCAAAACTTCCGAAAGTGCCCAGCGGCACCGCAGTGAAGAGCGTCGACGTCATCATTCGCCTTAAAAACGCGTAATCCAACAAAAGTTCCATCAAAGCTGTATTTAGTAGTTTAGATTTATTCTAATCTATTGACAGTGCCTATGCGCTGGTCCATATAAGAAAGGTGCACACGCGCGGCCGCTGACGAATGGCTTTTCGCCGGCGCGCGGCGCGGCGCAACTCAGATTTTTCGTCAGGGAATGGGTATTAGGAGGAAGAAATGTCCCTAAAGGGAAGCAAGACCGAGACCAATTTGAAAGACGCTTTCGCCGGTGAGAGTCAGGCAAACCGCCGGTATCTCTATTTCGCGCAGAAGGCGGACATCGAAGGGTACAATGACGTCGCCGCCGTGTTCCGGTCGACCGCCGAAGGCGAGACCGGCCATGCGCACGGTCATCTCGAGTTCCTCGAGGAAGTCGGCGACCCGGCGACGGGCGAGCCGATCGGCGAGACCTCGTTGAACCTCAAGGCCGCGGTTGCCGGCGAGACGCACGAGTACACCGACATGTACCCGGGCATGGCCCGCACCGCGCGCGAGGAAGGCTTCGACGAAATTGCGGACTGGTTCGAGACGCTGGCGAAGGCGGAAAAGAGTCACGCCGGCCGATTCCAAAAGGCTTTGGACGAAATTTCCTAAGTCCGGTTCCGGGCGGGGGCTTCGGCCCCCGGCCCCTTGTTTACTTTTGCGACGCTATCTTTTGCCGCGACGCCCGAATTCCATAGGAACGGTACGATGAGTGAAGGCAGCCTCGAGGCGCCGGTACGGCACCCCATTGCCTGGCAGGATCCGGACTTTTACGACGAAGCGAAACTCGACGAGGAACTTCGCCGCGTCTTCGACATCTGTCACGGATGCCGCCGATGTTTCAATCTTTGCGACAGCTTCCCGCGCCTTTTCGACTTGATAGACGAGTCGGAAAGCGGAGAGCTGGACACGGTCGACAGCAACGACTTCAAGCCGGTGGTGGACGCGTGCACGCTCTGCGACATGTGCTTCATGACGAAGTGCCCCTACGTTCCGCCGCATGAATTCAACTTGGATTTTCCCCACCTCATGCTGCGCGCCCGCGCGATCGAGCAGAAAAATGGCATGCGAACCATGGCGGAAACGCAACTGACGGAAACCGACCGCAACGGCCGATGGGCCGGCAGCGTAGCGGGCCTGGCCAACTGGGCCAGCAAGGAAGGCAACAGCCTGACGCGACCGATCATGCAGGCGGTCACCGGCGTGCACAAGGACGCCGCCCTGCCGAAATTCAACGGCCGGACCTTCACCGCCCGAGCCGAGTCGGACCCGCCCGCCGTCAACACGGATGCGCCCGCCCATGGCCGGAAGGCGGTGCTTTATGCGACTTGCTACGCGAACTACAACAACCCGGATATCGGCGTCGCAACACAGGCGGTGCTGGCGCGGAACGGGGTCGAGACCGAGGTGATCTACCCGGAATGCTGCGGCATGCCGCAGCTCGAACAAGGGAACATCGCCAAGGTGGCGGACAAGGCTAAGGCCGTTGCCGCCACGCTGGGCCCGTGGATCGAGAAGGGCTACGACGTGATCGCCCTGGTTCCGAGCTGCGCCTTGATGCTGAAATTCGAATGGCCGCTGATCGTGCCCGACGACGACGCCGTGAAAGCCTTGTCGCACGCAACGCGCGATATCTCCGAGTATGTCGTCGACATCGCCAAGAACGAAGGATTGGCCGACGGTTTGTCGGCGTTGGACGGCGGCGTCTCGATGCATCTGGCGTGTCATGCGCGGGCCCAGAACATGGGAGCGAAGGCGGCGGAGATGCTGCGCCTGTTGCCCGACGCCGACGTCGCGGTGATCGAACGCTGTTCGGGACATGGCGGCTCGTGGGGCGTGATGAAGGATAACTTCGAGGTCGGGTTGAAGGTCGGCAAGCCGGTCGCCCGGACGACGGTCAAGAACGCCAAGAAATACCTTGCGTCCGAGTGCCCGCTCGCGGGCATGCATATCGCGCAAGGCGTGGAGCGGCTGGACGGCGACAAGCCGGAGATCGAAACCGTCGCGCACCCGATCATATTGTTTGCGCAGGCCTACGGCCTTTCCACCTGACCGACGGGAATAGAGAGACAGGAATATGGATATGGCGACACGAACCGAGATCACCCGCGCGGATATCATGCCGATCGAGGACTTCTCCGCGATCCGCAAGGACAAGCGTGGCGAAATTTCCGCGATCAAGAAGAACCGCCGCGTCGAAATCGGCCCGGTGGCGACCGCCTATTTCGAGAATTACGACACCATGTGGTGGCAGATTCACGAGATGCTGTTCATCGAGAAAGGCGGCGAGGAGCAGATTCCCGACGAGCTGGCGGCCTATAACCCGCTGATCCCGAAAGGCCGGGAGCTGGTCTGCACCGTCATGTTCGAGATCGACGACCCGGTCCGGCGCGCCAACTTTCTGGCCCGGCTCGGCGGCGTCGAGGAAACGATGTTCCTGGAATTCGCCGGCGAAACCATCGTCGGCCAGCCGGAAGAGGACGTCGACCGCACGACGGCCGACGGCAAGGCATCATCGGTGCAGTTCATCCATATGACCTTCACGGATGAACAGGTCGAAAAATTCAGCACACCGGACACCCAAGTCATCATCGGGTTCCGCCATCCGCAATACGGCCACATGACGGTACTGCCCGAAGCATCGCGCGCCGCCCTGGCCGGGGATTTCAGCTAGCGATCGATTGGCCGGTTAAGGCAGCTTCTCGCCGGGATAGAGACCCCAGACGTCGTCCCGGCGGATCCAGCCTTCATACCCCTCGGCGCCCACTTCGCACCATTCGCGGCGGCATTGGGCGATCGTGACCACCATACCGGGCGCCAACCGCGCCACGGCGGCCGAATCCACGCTGGCGTTTTGCCGCATGGTTTGGCCCTTCCCGGTCATGATCAGGCTGCGCTTGGACGACAGCATGGCGCGATGCACCCAGCCTTCAGCCCCTTCCCAATCGCGAATCTTCCGCCAGGTATCGAATTCGGCGATGATCTGGACCGGCATGTTGCGCTGAACGAATTTCCATTTGACCGGATAGCGCACTCCCGGCCCCGCGCGCACGTTAACGTCGTCCGCGCGCAACGACACGTAGCGCACGATTTTGCCGTCGGACGTCCGCGCCACCTGCCGGTTCTGCGCATGCGATACCGACGACGACGCAACCAGCGCCACGGCAAGGAACGCCACGTGGATATTCCGCCAAACCCTTGAGGAACCCATAACCCCCGCTCCTCGAACAATGTCTCAACCGGACTAGGTTATGGATTACAATAAAGTTCCGGATTCGTACAGGGTCAACCGTCATGACCGGCCGGTGCTGGACAACCGGTACCGGGACTGTGTAAATCGCTGAACACGAGAGTTATCGAAACAGGCGCCCGTGGCTGAAAAGAACCCTACCGTCATCGTCACCCGCAAACTTCCCGACGCCGTCGAAACGCGGATGACGGAGTTGTTCGACTCCCGTTTGAACGCGAGCGACACGCCGATGAGCCAGGCCGCGCTGGTCGAGGCGGTCAAGACCGCCGATGTCCTCGTCCCGACGGTGACCGATACGATCAACCGGGCCGTCATCGAAGCGGCCGGCCCGCAGCTCAAACTCATCGCGTCCTTCAGCACCGGCGTCGACCACATCGATCTGGACGCGGCGCATGAACACGGGATCATGGTCACCAACACGCCGGGCGTGCTGACCGAGGATACCGCCGATATGACCATGGCGCTGATTCTCGCGGTACCGCGCCGCGTGATCGAAGGCGAGCGCGTGCTGCGCGAGGGCAAGTGGACCGGCTGGAGCCCGACCTGGATGCTCGGCCGGCGGATCGGCGGCAAGCGGCTGGGAATCATCGGGATGGGCCGAATCGGCCGGGCGGTGGCCAAACGCGCGCATGGCTTCGGTCTGTCGGTGCATTACCACAACCGGCGTCAGGTGCACCCCGATGTGGAAGCCGAGCTGGAGGCGACCTTCTGGCAGAGCCTCGATCAGATGCTGGCGCATATGGACATCATATCCGTGAACTGTCCCTACACGCCGGCGACGTATCACCTGCTGTCGGCGCGGCGGCTGAAACTGTTGAAGCCGCACGCCTACATCGTCAACACCAGCCGGGGCGAGATCATCGACGAGACGGTGCTGGCGCAGATGCTGGACAACGGCGAAATCGCGGGCGCCGGCCTCGACGTGTTCGAGCACGAACCGGCGGTGAATCCGAAACTGCTGAAGCTCGACAACGTCGTCCTGATGCCGCATATGGGCTCGGCGACCGAAGAGGGCCGTCAGGAAATGGGCGAAAAGGTGATCATCAACATCCGCACCTTCGCCGACGGCCACAAACCGCCCGACCGGGTCCTCGTCACCGAATTCTGAGAGATGCCGCTACGCCGCGGCGTCGGGTTGCGCTTTGCCGTCCGTGTCTGCATCGGCGCCCTCGGTCGGATCGGGGGGCATCGCGCCCTCGTCGATGCCGATCACGCCATCCGCCTCGCGTTTACGATCCTCGACCTCTTCGGTCCTTCGCCGGCGGTCCGGCCCGACATAGTCGTCGGACCGCTCGAAATCCCGGGGGTGCTCGATGATGTTGCGGATGCGCGCGTAGAGCCTCTCCGCCGTGATCGGCTTGGCCAGCACCTCGTGGACACCCGCGTCGCGCGCCGCTTCGACGCGTTTCGGCTCGGTATATCCGGTGCATAGAATTATCGGCGTGAAACTGGCGATTCCGTCTTCGTCCCGGCGGATTTTACGGGTCAGTTCCAGGCCGTCCATCGGCTCCATCAGATAGTCCGTGACGACCAGGTCCGGCCGGAAGATATGAAATGTCTTCCAAGCGTCTTCGCCGTTTGCGCATTCAAGAATTTTGCCCCGTTTGATTCCGAGGGCGTTCAAGAATTCGCGGAATACGGTCCGCATATACTTGCTATCGTCCACGATCATCACTTTTAGGTCTGAAAGATCATACGCCATCGTTCAAACGGATACTTTCATTTCTGTCGATATCTTGCGCGCACCAAGGTGGGCGGAGTTTTCCCTTCGTAATACGTAACAGAGTTTGCTTAACGAAGATTAAACCCTACAGCACCACTTGGACGATTATCGGAACATAGCGCCCATTCGATAAAATCTTTACATTTAAATGGCTTGAATGGCTAACCCTGGATATCGCCAAGGCCTGTGATCGATGGGTCGTCACCGCACAACGCACAGGCCGAATCGCGTTTGACGGTCAGGCTTTTGAACCCGCCGCCGAGGCCGTCATACAGCAGCAATCGTCCCGACAACCCGTCGCCGAGGTCCAACAGCTCCTTCAGAACCTCCGTCGCCTGCAAGGTGCCGAGCACGCCCGCCACCGCGCCGAATATGCCGGCCTGCTCGCAGCGGGGCACCAGGCCGGGCTGCGGCGGGTTCGGAAAGAGACAGCGATAGCAGGGTCGGTTTTCGCCGGCTTCCCAAGCCCGGAAGGTCGAGAGCTGCCCTTCGAACCGCAGCAGCGCGCCGGACACCAGCGGCCGCTTCGCGAAGTAGCATACGTCGTTGACCAGGTACCGGGTCGTGAAGTTATCGCTGCCATCAACCACCAAGTCGTAATCGGAAACGAGGGCCAGGGCGTTGTCCGGCGTGAACCGGGCCCGGTGGGTCACGACCTCGACCTCGGGATTGATGTCTTCGAGACGCTCGGCCGCGCTCGCGACTTTGGCGTCGCCGACATTGTCGGTGCTGTGGATGATCTGGCGCTGCAGGTTGCTGGTATCGACGGTGTCGAAATCGACGATGCCGAGCGTGCCAACGCCGGCGGCCGCGAGATACATCAACACCGGCGAGCCGAGCCCGCCCGCGCCGATGACCAGCACCTTCGACTGCAGGAGTTTCTCCTGCCCGTCTTCCCCGACCTCGTCAAGGACTACATGCCGGGCATAGCGTTCAATCTGCGCATCGCTGATCGTCATCGGGCGTCCTCTAGAGCCGGTCGAACAAGGCGGTGGAAAGATACCGTTCGGCGAAGGACGGCAGAATCACGACAATGCGCTTGCCCGCCATATCCGGCCGCGCACCCACCTCGAGCGCCGCCGAAATCGCCGCGCCGGAGGAAATACCGCTCGGCAGCCCTTCAAGCTGCGCGGCCTTGCGCGACATCGCAAAGGCGGATTCGTTCGCCACGGTCAGAACCTCGTCGATCAATTCGGTCTTCAGGATCGACGGCACGAAGCCGGGGCCGATCCCTTCAATCATATGGGCGCCCGCGGCCCCGCCGGAAAGGACCGGGCTGTCTTCCGGCTCGACCGCGATCATCCGAAAATCCGGATTGCGCCGCTTCAGCACTTCGGCGCACCCGGTCAGCGTGCCGCCGGTTCCGACACTCGCCACCATCGCATCCACGTTGCCGCCGCTATCGGTCCAGATTTCTTCCGCCGTCGTGCGGGCGTGGATTTCGGGATTCGCCGGGTTGTGGAATTGTTGCGGCATGACCGCATCGGGCAGCTCGGCGACTAGGGCTTCCGCCCGCTGGATCGCGCCCCGCATGCCGTCTTGCGCCGGCGTCAGTTCTAATTCCGCGCCCAGGAAGGTCATCATCTTGCGCCGCTCGACGGATTGCGATTCGGGCATCGTCAAGATCAGCCTGTATCCCTTGGCGGCGCACGCAAATGCGAGCGCAATCCCGGTATTGCCCGAAGTCGGCTCCACGATCACCGTTTCGGGCCCGACCTTGCCGTCCCGTTCGAGCGCCTCGATCATCGAAACGCCGATCCGGTCCTTGACCGATCCGAGCGGATTGAAGAATTCGAGCTTGGCGAGAATCTCGGCCTCGACCCCTTCTTCCGCAGCCAACCGGTTCAGGCGCACCAGCGGCGTCGACCCGATGGTGTCGATAATGCTGTCATAGATGCGGCCCCGAAATTCCGCGCCGTTGGCGGCCATCGCGCAAGGTCCAGGATGGTGATCGATTATCGCTACGCGCGAGGACTGTAATTCGCCGCCGGGCCCACCTCAAGAGTGCTGAACACTCGCGACAGTATCCTTGGCATCGGAGTCCCCATCCGCCGCATCGGAGTCCTCGGCCGCGTCCTGGCCGGCGTCCGACGCGAGCCCTGCCGCATCGGCGACCCGGCGCTCCTTTTCGACGGGAACGGTCTTCCGGCGGCGGTCGGGGCCGAAAAAACTGTCCAATTGAACGAATTGGCGGGGCTCTTCGATGATCGTACGGATGCGGCTGTACAAGGTGTTTGCGGTTATGGGCTTCGCGAGGACTTCGTTCACCCCGGCATCGCGCGCCGCGATCACCTGCCCCAACTCGGTATAGCCGGTGCAGAGAATGATCGGCACATAAGGGTTGGTGCTATCCTCGTCGCGGCGAATGCGGCGCGCCAGCTCGAACCCGTCCATCGGTTCCATCAAGTAATCTGAAATGATCAGGTCGGGCGAGAACGCTCCGAAGACTTCGATCGCTTCCTCGCCGTTGGGACATTCACGAATATTGGGCGTCGGCACACCGAGCGCCCGCAGGAATTCTCGGAATACCGACCGCATATACTGGTTGTCGTCCACGACCAGAACTTTGATCTGGGAAAAATCGTAGGCCATCGTCGAGCACAGTTCATCGCTTCGTCAATACGACAATTATTAGTAGTGTGATTTAGTTAAATTTCTATATCGAAGGGCGGACCCCGTATCCCGGCCCATCGGTCGCAATCGTCGCCAGGGAATCAGATCGTGAAATCCGGCTGCGCCCGGGTGCCGGCCTCGACGCCGGACGAGCGGGCCTTTCGGCACAGATCCTCGATCGTAATCGAGTCGAGCCGCTGAATCGCTTCGTCCTCCAACTCCCGCCAGATCGGAGTCAACACGCGGCTTCCCAACTCGGACCCTTCCTCCGGCTCGCCCTCGGCGGTCTCGAGTTCGGTGACGACGCGGACGATCTCGCCGAGCGCGATGCGCCGCCGTTCGCGCGCCAGGCGATAGCCGCCACGCGGACCCCGGACGCCGCGCAGAATTTCGGCCCGCACAAGATGCTGCAGTACCTGTTCCAGATAGCGGCGCGGCACGCCCTGGCGTTCGGCGATCTCGCGGCTTTGCACCGGCATATCGGATGCGTGATAGGCGATGTCGAGCACCGCCTCCACGGCCAGCGCCAGTTTTCGGGTGAACCGCATCATTGGCCGGATGCCCCAGGATCGGTGGACGTTTCAGCCGACGTGCCGGTCGAGCCGAAGCCGCCGGCCCCACGTTCGCTGTCTGGCAGGTCGTCGACCTCGTTCCAAGAGAGCTGGATCACCGGGGCGACGACCATCTGCGCGATGCGCATGCCGCGCGACACCGTGAACGGCTCCGCGCCGAGATTGCTGAGAATAACGCCGACCTCGCCGCGGTAGTCGGCATCGACGGTGCCCGGACTGTTCAAAACGGTAACGCCGTTTTTAAGCGCCAGACCGGACCGGGGCCGCACCTGCGCCTCGTAGCCCGGCGGCAAGGCGATGGCGAGACCCGTCGGCACCAACGCCCGCTCGCCCGGTGCCAAAGTCACGTCGGCACCGACGGCCGCCATCAGGTCGAGACCCGCGCTCTGCGCGGTGGCGTAGGCCGGCAACGGAAGATCGTTGCCGTGGGGCAACCGTTTTACATCGACACGAACGGCAGTCATGAGGCGGCGTCGGCCTCGCGCGTTGGGTGATCCTTGAAATGATCGGCGATACAGCCGGCGAGCTTGCCCGCCGCGGCGGTCTTGCTCATCCGCGGCCAATCCTCGACGCCGCTTTCCTTCAACAGATGCAGCGTGTTGGAATCGCCGCCGAAGGTGCCGCTGGCGGGCGACACGTCGTTGGCGAGCAGCCAGTCGCAGCCTTTTCGGGCGCGTTTCGCCGTAGCGTTCTTGACGATGTCGTCGGTCTCGGCCGCGAATCCGACGACCAACGCGGGCCGCCGGTTGCCAGTCGCCGTCGCGATGGTTTTGAGGATATCCGGGTTTTCCGTAAGTTCGAGCGCGGCGGGCGCGCCCTTTCCCTTCTTGATCTTGCGGGCCGCCGCATCCTTGACCCGCCAATCCGCGACGGCGGCGGCGAAGACCGCGACGTCGGCCGGCAAAGCCTGTTCGCAGGCATCCAGCATCTCGCGGGCGCTTTCGATGTGCACGACCGACAAGCCCGGCGGATCAGGCAGATTGACCGGCCCGGTCACCAACACGGTTTCCGCGCCGAGATGCGACAAGGCAGACGCAATCGCGTGGCCCTGTTTTCCGGAGGAATGATTGGCGATGAAGCGAACCGGGTCGATCGGCTCGCGCGTCGGACCGCTGGTCACCAGCGCCCGCCGTCCAGCCAGCGGCTTCGCGCCCGCACCGGCAAAGAACCCTTCGATCGCCGTCAGGATATCCGGCACGTCCGCCATGCGGCCGTCGCCGTATTCGCCGCAGGCCATGTCGCCCGCCACCGGGCCGACGCGCAGGACGCCACGACTTTCCAGCGTCGCGATATTGCCCTGCGTGGCGGCGTGTTCCCACATGCGAACGTTCATCGCCGGTGCGATCATCACCGGCTTGTCGGTCGCCAGCAGCGCCGTGGTGGCCAGGTCGCCGGCGAGGCCGCTCGCCATCTTCGCCATGATGTCCGCACTGGCGGGGCAGACCACGAGCAAGTCCGCATCGCGTGACAGTTGGATGTGCCCCATTTCGGATTCGTCGGTCAGCGAGAAGATGTCGCCGTAGACCTTGTCCTCGGACAGCGCCGACAGCGACAGCGGCGTGACGAACTGCGCCCCGCCCTTGGTCAGCACGCAACGTACCGACGCCCCGCGCTCCCGCAGGCGGCGTATCAGGTCCAGGCTTTTGAATGCCGCGATTCCGCCCGAAACGATCAGCAGAATGCGCTTATCCGTTAGTGTCGCCACGGTTCAATCCTCTTGCGCCGCAAATTTACATTGAACGGCTGTAAATAATACCTAATGCCTGACGCCCCTTTGGGCAAGATGTATGGGCGAATCGCACAGGAGCCGGTTTTCGGCGTCAACAGCGCCGGAACCCTGCGCCATTAAGCGTCAAAGCGGTAAATCCGGCGTTAAGCCGTTAAAAAAGCAGACCGATCAACACCCCGACGGCCAAGGCGCCGATCACCATCATGCGGCCGCTCGGCCGCCATCCGGCCTCGTTCTCGCCGCGCAGTGCCGCCACCGTGTCCGGGTGCAGCTTGAACCCGTCCTCGGTGACGGTTTCGGAAAGCCGCGACGCCATCCGCGCCAGGGCGGGAAGCCCGGTTGCGATATCGGCGACGTCGCCGGCGGCCTGCCGGAGGCGCGCCTCGGGTCCCCGATTTTCGATCATCCACGCTTCGATCAGCGGCTGTGCGACAACCCACATATTGGTGTCGGGGTCGAGCTTCCGCCCCACGCCTTCCGCCACCAGCATGGTCTTCTGCAGCAACAGCAGCTGCGGCTGGGTTTCCATGTTGAACCGGGCGGTCACCTCGAAAAGTTGGGCCAGCAGCCGCGCGACGGAGATGTCATGCAAAGGCATGCGCAGGATCGGCTCGCCGATCGAGCGGCAAGCCTGCATGAAAGCGTCCCGCGACTCGCCGCGCGGCACATAGCCCGCATCGAAATGAACGTCAGCGACGCGGCCGTAATCGCCCTGCAGAAACCCGAACAGCATGTCGGCCAGATAGTGGCGGGTCGACCGGTCGAGCCGCCCCATGATGCCGAAATCGACCGGCAACAGCGTTCCGTCTTCGCCGACGAACATATTGCCGGGGTGCATGTCCGCGTGGAAGAAGCCGTGCTCGAACACCTGCTGGAAGAAGGCGCGCGCCGAGTTGGCGAGGATGTCCCTCTCGTCCAGTCCGGCCGCTTTCAGTCGATCGACATTGTTGATGGGTATCCCGTCGACGCGTTCCAACGTCAAGACACGCCGGGTCGTGCGCTGCCAATAGACCTTGGGTACGCGGAAGCCCGGATCGTCCGCGGCATTCTCGCCCAGTTCCGACGCGGCGGCGGCTTCATAGCGCATGTCGAGTTCGTTCGCCACCGAGTCCGCGAAAATTCGAACCGCATCGATCGGGCGAAGGCGTCGAAGGTCCGGCAGGATCCATTCCGCCGTCCGGGCGAGCCATTCGAAAAGTTCCAGATCGCGGTCGAACTGCGCCTCGATCCCGGGCCGCAGCACCTTCACCGCGACTTCGTCGCCGTCGGCGGTGACCGCGAAATGGACCTGCGCGATCGAGGCGGCCGCCACGGGTGTCTCGTCGAAACTCCGGAAGACCTTGCCCAGCTCGGTTGCCAGCTCGCGTTCGATCGTCGCAATGGCGGTCGCTGTGGGGAAAGGCGGCATGTTCGCATGCAGCGCGGACAAATCATGCGCGACGTCATCCCCGATCAGATCGGACCGCACCGCCAGCGACTGGCCGAACTTGATGAAGCTGGGGCCGAGGTCGATCAGCGCGGCGGCGAGCCGTTCCCCCGGCCGGCCCTTCCCTTGATTCCGGGCGAGGCGCCGCAACAACCACAGCGCCCAGGGCGGCGCGCCGGCCTGTTCGAGCGGAAAGAGCGCGTCATGCCGGGCCAACGTCCGGGCAATCCGGACCAAACGTATGAGGCTGTTCAGCGATTTCGACATGGATCCAGCGGCACCGCGGCCCACCCGTCAGATTCGCCAAGCGGCATGGATCGCGGCGATGCCGCCGCTCAGGTTGCGGTACTTCACCAAATCGAACCCGGCGTCGCGCATCCGCCCGCTGAGATCGCCCTGATCCGGAAACCGGCGGATGCTCTCCACCAGATAGCGATAGGCATCGCGGTCGCCGGCGACCATGCCGCCCAAGGCCGGCAGCACCGAGAAGGAATAACGATCGTAGATCTCGCGAAGCCCCGGGATCGCCACGTGGCTGAACTCAAGGCAAAAGAACCGGCCGCCGGGGCGCAGGACCCGGCGCGCCTCGGCGAGCGCCGCGTCGAGTCGCGTCACGTTGCGCAGCCCGAAGGCGATTGTGTAGGCGTCGACGGCGGAGTCCGGAAACGGCAGCGATTCGGCATCGCCGACGGTCCAACGGATATCGGCAACGTGCCCGCGGTCGATCGCCCGGTCCCGCCCGGTCATGACCATATTCTGGTTGATGTCGCAAACGGTGACACGACCGCCGCCGGCGTCGAGGAACCGCCCCGCGATATCGCCGGTTCCGCCGGCGACGTCCAGCAGATGCGTCGACGGCCGCGGCCGCAGCCAATCGATCAGCGCCCCCTTCCAAAGGCGATGAACCCCGGCGGACATGAGGTCGTTCATCAGGTCGTAACGGGTGGCCACGCTGTCGAAAACGTCACGCACCAACCCGGCCTTCGACGCCGCATCCACCTCGCGATAGCCGAAGGACGCCGTCGCCGGACCGCGTGCGTCCCGGGTGCCCGAATCGCCTGTATGTGTGTTCTCGTCCGCCATGCGGCGACGATAGCGCAGGCGGCATTAGTTTGCTAGAAGATGCGGCCATGCCTGAGCTTCCGGAGGTTGAGACCGTTTGTCGCGGCTTGCGGCCGAAGCTGGAAGGCCGCGTGCTGACCGATGTTATTCAGCGGCGGCCGGATCTTCGGTTCCCGATTCCCGACGGCTTCGTCGACCGCCTGCGCGGCCGGCGCGTGATTCGCGTGCATCGCCGCGCCAAGTTCATCCTGGCCACGCTCGACGACGGCACCGTCCTGATCGCCCATCTCGGGATGTCGGGCCGCATGACGCTGCACGACGATGCGCCGCCGCCCGCAGGCCCGCATGATCACGTGGAATTCGCCACCGATGCCGGCTGCACCATCCGCTTCTGCGACCCGCGCCGGTTCGGCATGATGGACCTGACGACCGAAGCGACGCTGTCAGGGCACCGCATGCTCAAGGATCTGGGCCCGGAACCGCTGTCCGACACATTCTCCGCGGAACATTTGAACGCCGTGCTGGCAGGACGGCACACGCCGATCAAGGCCGCGCTGCTGGATCAAAAGAACGTCGCCGGGCTGGGCAATATATATGTGTGCGAGGCGCTGTTCCGCGCCGCCGTGTCGCCGCGCCGCAGCGCCCACACGGTGCCGGGCCGGCGCAGCGAGCGGCTGGTGCGCGAGATCAAAGGCGTGCTCGAAGCGGCGATCGCGTCGGGCGGGTCGAGCCTGCGCGATTTTGTACAAGCGGACGGCGAGTTGGGGTACTTTCAGCATCAGTGGCAGGTCTACGGACGCGAAGGCGAGGATTGCGGCTACGGCGCCGGGCCGGGCGGACCGAACCGGACCTGCGAGGGTGTCATCCGGCGCATCACGCAAAGCGGCCGGTCCACATTCTATTGCGGAAAGCATCAACGATGAGTCGACGCGCCCAACCGATCCTCCGAGTCGTCTGCCTCGCGGCCGCTCTGCTGGCTGCCGCCACAGTGTGCCGGGCGGGCGAATTCCTGGCCGGTTTCGACGATCTGCCGGTGATGCCCGGCCTGGCGCCGGTCAAGGAAGCGGGTATCGTGTTCGACACGCCGGCCGGCCGGATCGTCGAGGGATACGCCGCGGGCGCCGTCGCGCGGGACGCGGTCCGGCGCTTCTACGCCAAGACCCTGCCGCAGCTCGGCTGGACCAAGAAGAGCAAAAAGGAATTCCGCCGCGAGGGCGAAAAACTCACCATCGATTTCAAAGGCAAGGACGGCGCGCTCACCGTGCGCTTTACCTTGTCGCCCAAAAACGCCGCCGGACGAAACCGGTAGCGACTAGGAAACGCAGGCCAGGAACACACCCCGGCGTGGGCGCGTATTGCCGTGCCGCGCCGGATCACAAGTAAGAGACGAGAAGAAGGACCCTGATCTGATGACGTATGAACATATCTTGGTGGAGCGCCGGGACGCTGTCGGCCTGATCACGCTCAACCGGCCGCAGGCGCTGAACGCCTTGTGCACCCCGTTGATCGAAGAGTTGGGCAAGGCGATTGACGACCTCGAAGCCGACGATGCGATCGGTGCGATCGTCCTGACAGGCTCCGACAAGGCCTTCGCCGCCGGCGCGGACATTAAGGAGATGCAGCCGAAATCCTACATGGATTGCTATCTCGACGATTTCATCACCGACGGCTGGGAGCGGGTCGCCGCGACCCGCAAGCCGACCATCGCCGCCGTGGCGGGCTATGCGCTGGGCGGCGGCTGTGAGATGGCGATGATGTGCGATTTCATCATCGCGGCCGACACCGCGAAATTCGGCCAGCCCGAAATCACCCTCGGCGTGATCCCCGGCGCGGGCGGCACCCAACGCCTGACCCGATTCGTCGGCAAGTCCAAGGCGATGGAAATGTGCCTGACCGGCCGCATGATGGATGCGGACGAAGCGGAGCGGTGCGGCCTCGTGAGCCGAGTCGTTGCGGCGGACGAGCTGCTCGACGACGCCATCAAGACGGCGGGCAAGATCGCCGCGATGTCACGCCCGGTGGTCTATATGGCCAAGGAATCCGTCAATCGCTCCTATGAGACCACGCTGGCCGAAGGCGTCCGGTTCGAGCGCCGCCTTTTCCATTCCTGCTTCGCGACCGAGGATCAGACCGAAGGCATGGCCGCCTTCACCGAGAAACGAAAGCCCGATTTCAAGAACCGCTAGCCGGCCACGCTTATCGGGGCGATCCGGACCGAGGCAAATCGACATCCGAGTCGCCCCGTTTCGAAGCGGGCCGAAAGCCTTGGATTACCGCTGTATTCCCGGCATCTGCGGGCTTGACGCGGTGGCGCTGGCCTACTATAAGCGCCACCGCCGATGACGCTGCCGGGCGGTTGGAATCCCGGCGGACATCAAGGCGTAAACAAGGAATTCGAGAGCAATGGCAAATACCAAAAGCGTCCGGAAACGCGTCCGGCAAATCGAACGCCGCACGGTCCGAAACCGCGCCCGGCGCAGCCGCGTCCGCACCTATCTTCGCAAGGTCGAGGAAGCGATCGAAGCGAAGGACAAATCCGCCGCGGAAGCTGCCTTCAAGGAAGTGATGCCGGAGATGCACCGCAGTGTCGGCAAGGGCGTCATGCACCGGAACACCGTCGACCGGAAATTGTCGCGTTTGTCCAGCCGGATTAAGGCCCTTTGATCGACTGCAACGGCGGCGTCTTGCCCCTGTTGCAAAAGTGAAACAATGATCGCCGCGCCGCTTTGGCGCGGCTTTTTGTTTATTCAGGTTTGGCGGGCACTTCGGCAAGACCCGTCGCGAGCGCGGTTACTGTCAACAATTTTATTTTAGGAATTCGCGCCGGAACTGCATTGAATCCCGTTGAAGACTCCCGGGGCCATCGGTAGATTGAAATCCTCAGCTGTCAGGGAGAACTGTGCCAACAGCGGTCAAGCGAGGCAGTCCGGTCGCAAGACAGAGGTTATGAGGGTCAAGGAGCAAAAAAATAATATGGTCCAGACCTTTAAGCACCGACGGAATATTCGGCTCGTGTTTGTGGGTTAGCGTCAGAGGTCGTCTGGTCGCAAGGGGAGTTGTTTGTTTTAAGTGATGGTCGGCCCGGCCTAGCACCGGGTTTCGAGGCTCCTCGCCACTTGGCCACACATCACCGTCACCATGGTCACGTCGTGACCGCGACGCGTGTTTTGGCATTGTCCTTTCCGACGAGAGTGTCGTCCGAACGACTGCAGGTTGAGCGGTTGGCCGGATAAAGACAGGGTAACGGGGTTGTTACGGTTTGCCGTTGAGGGAATCGTGGCAGGCTGCGGGGTGAGACCTGCAGCCACGAGACGGAGGGGGTTTACGTGGCGATGAATGAGTCGCTGTCGGCGCAGTGGGCAAGAATTCGTGGGCGTTTGCGAGCGGAGTATGGTGAAGCGGCATACCGAAGCTGGTTGAAGCCGTTGACGTTAATGGGTTACGCGGATGGACGCATTCGCATCTCCGCCCCGACACGCTTCATGTGCGATTGGGTGCAATCGCAGTATGGCGAGCGCCTTGCCCGCCTGTGGAAGGCGGAAAACGACGAAATTACCGGCGTCGACATTATTCTCGACAGCGGCGGTCAATCCGCCGCGATTCCGTCCGCCGACGCTGCTGCCTCGGCAAGCCCGACCACGGTGCCGGCTGCCGCGCCGGTGATGGCGGATGCCGATATCGGCGCCCCGCTCGACCCGCGCTTCACCTTCGGCAACTTCATCGTCGGCAAGCCAAACGAGTTGGCCTTTGCCGCTGCGCGCCGGGTCGCCGAAGCGAACGCCGTGCCGTTCAATCCGCTGTTCCTGTATGGCGGGGTCGGCCTGGGCAAAACCCATTTGATGCATGCCATCGCCTGGCAGATCCGCGAGACGCGGCCGGACCGCAGGGTCATTTACCTGTCCGCGGAAAAGTTCATGTACCAGTTCATTCGGGCGCTGCGCTACAAGGACACCGTCGCGTTCAAGGAACAGTTCCGGTCGGTCGACGTTCTGATGATCGACGACGTGCAGTTCATCGCGGGCAAGGACAGCACGCAGGAGGAATTCTTCCACACATTCAACGCGCTGGTGGACCAGAACCATCAGGTGATCATCTCGGCGGACAAATCGCCGAACGATCTCGACATGGAAGACCGAATGAAGTCCCGGCTCGGCTGGGGACTGGTCGCGGACATCCATCCCACGACCTACGAGCTGCGGCTCGGGATCCTGCAGGCGAAGGCGGAGCAGCTCGACACGCCGATCCCACAGAAGGTTCTGGAATTCCTGGCGCACAAAATCACGTCGAACGTGCGCGAACTGGAAGGCGCCCTGAACCGGATCGGCGCCTATGCCAAGCTGGTCGGCCGACCGGTCACGCTGGAAAACACGCAGGACGTGCTGCACGACATCCTGCGCGCGAACGACCGCAAGGTGACGATCGAGGAAATCCAGAAACGGGTCGCCGAACACTTCAACATCCGTTTGTCGGAAATGTACTCGGCGCGGCGCGCGCGCGCCGTCGCCCGTCCGCGGCAAGTTGCGATGTATCTGTCGAAGCAACTGACGGCCCGCTCATTGCCGGAGATCGGCCGCAAATTCGGCGGCCGCGACCACACGACCGTCATGCATGCGGTGCGCAAGGTCGACGAATTACGGTCCCTGGACAGCAACTTCGCGGAAGACATCGAGCTGCTGCGGCGCATGCTGGAGACCTGATCCCGTACCCCCGGGCGCAGCCTATGCCGCACCCGGGAGTCACCTTATCTTCTGGCTTGTAAAACAAGCGCTTAAAATGCCCTTCCGACGGTTGCGCCGCGCCCAAAAAACGTGCGGTGCCGACGGCGTTGTGCTATATTTTGCGACCGTTCACCGATCGATTCCTGCAACATGACAATCATCGTCGAACGGGCCGGACGCATCCGGTATCCGAAAGGGAACGAGTCCCTCTTTTTTGGCTGAAACGAGACGCTGAATAACATGAAACTTACCATCGAACGCGCCGCGCTCCTTCGGTCCCTCAATCATGTACAAAGCGTGGTGGAGCGGCGTAACACGATTCCCATTTTGTCGAATGTCCAACTGCAGGTCGCCGACGGCCGGCTTGGGCTGACCGCAACCGATATGGACCTGGCGATCGTCGAGACGGTCGACGCCGGCATCGAAACCGACGGATCGACGACGGCGCCCGCGCACACCTTGTACGATATCGTCCGCAAGCTGCCGGACGGCGCCCAGGTCGAACTCGACGCGGCGGGCGACGCGGGCCAGGTTCAGCTCCGCGCGGGCCGCTCGCGCTTCACGCTGCAATCGCTGCCGACCAGCGACTTCCCGCAGATGACGAGCGGCGACCTGCCGCACCGCTTCAAGCTGAAGGCCGCGGACCTGCGGGCGCTGATCGACCGCACCCGCTTCGCCATCTCGACCGAGGAGACCCGCTACTATCTCAACGGCATCTACCTGCACATGGTCGCCGAGAGCGAGGATGGCGGCGGCGAGATGCTGCGCGCCGTTGCGACGGACGGCCACCGGCTGGCGCGGGTCGAAATTCCGCTGCCGGACGGCGCTGCCGGCATTCCCGGCGTCATCGTCCCCCGCAAAACGGTCAACGAATTGCGAAAGCTGATCGACGAGACCGAGGAAGACGTCGAAATCGGCCTGTCGGACGCCAAGATCCGCTTCGCCTTCGACGATGTCGAACTCACCTCGAAGCTGATCGACGGCACCTTCCCGGATTACGACCGGGTCATCCCGCAAGGTAACGACAAGTCGCTGGACGTCGATTGTCAGTATTTCGCCGCGGCGGTCGACCGGGTCGCGACGATATCCACGGAGAAATCCCGCGCCGTGAAACTCAGCGTCGAGAACGGCGTGGTCACGCTCAGTGCGTCGAGCCCGGACAGCGGCACCGCAACCGAGGAGATCGAGGTCGATTATCAGCAGGATGCGATCGAGATCGGCTTCAACGCCCGGTATCTGCTCGACATCACGCAGCAGATCGAAGGCGAGACGGCACAATTCAGCATGGCCGACGCGGCGTCGCCGACCGTGATTCGTGACGGCGACGACAAGAGCGCGCTTTACGTGCTGATGCCGATGCGCGTGTAGCGCCGGGGCGGAGGCAGAACAATTCTCGCGCCCGCGCACCCAACCACCGCAACGATGCCGGTGACGACGCCCGATACGCCGCCGATGGCGTTGTCCGTGTCCCGCCTGCGGCTGACGGATTTCCGCTGTTATGCGGCGGCGCGGCTCGATCTCGACGAACGGCCGGTGGTCCTGACCGGCCCGAACGGCGCCGGCAAGACCAACATGCTCGAGGCGGTGTCGCTGCTGGCCCCGGGGCGTGGATTGCGCGGCGCGCGGCTCGACGACCTTGCGCGAACCGGCGGAAACGGCGGAAACGGTGAAAATCACAACCCGGGCGGTTGGGCGGTCGCGGCATCGATCGCCACGCCGGACGGCGTGCGAGAGATCGGCACCGGGCGCAGCCCGGACGGCGGGACGCGGCGGGTCGTCCGGATCGACGGCACGCCGGCGAAAAGCCAAGCGGGTTTGGGCGAGCATGTGAGCGCAGTCTGGCTGACGCCGCAGATGGACCGGCTGTTCACCGACGGGTCGACCGGCCGTCGGCGGTTCCTCGACCGGCTGGTGTTCGGGTTCGACGCCGCGCATGCGGGGCGGGTCAGCGGATACGAACACGCGATGCGGGAGCGGTCGCGGTTGCTGCGCGACGGCGCGGGAGACGACACCTGGCTCGGCTCGCTGGAACGCAAGATGGCCGAGCGCGGCGTCGCCATCGCGGCGGCACGCCGCGAAATGACCGCCCGGCTGGCGCGGCTGTGCGGCACGCCGTCGGGCCCGTTCCCCGGCGCGGAGGTGACGGTGACCGGGTCGGTCGAAGAATGGCTCGACGAAGCCCCCGCGTTGACCGTGGAAGACCGGTTGCAAGCGACGTTGCGCGAAAGCCGGCCCCATGACGCGAACGCGGGCGGGGCCGCGTTCGGGCCGCACCGGAGCGACCTGAAGGTCCGCCATCTGGCGAAGGACATGCCGGCGGAACTGTGCTCCACCGGCGAGCAGAAGGCCCTGTTGATCGCCGTCGTGCTCGCCAACGCACGGCTTCAGACGGCGGAACGCGGCCGTGCGCCGCTGCTGCTGCTGGACGAGGTCGCCGCCCATCTGGACGAGGACCGCCGCGAGGCCTTGTTCGAGGAAATTCTATCCACCGGCGCCCAAGCATGGCTGACCGGAACGGATCCCGCCTTGTTCGCGCCGCTCGGTGACCGGGCCCAGAAGGTCGCGGTCGAAGATGCAACGCTGACGCAAGGGTCCGCTGTTTAGCCGAAACCGATAACAGAGAATGAATTGATGAGCGATACCGCTGCAAACGTCGATCAGGATTACGGTGCGGATTCAATCAAGGTCTTGCGCGGGCTCGACGCCGTGCGCAAGCGGCCGGGCATGTATATCGGCGACACCGACGACGGCACCGGACTGCACCATATGGTGTTCGAGGTGGTCGACAACGCCATCGACGAGGCCATGGCGGGGCATTGCGACCGCATCGACGTCACGCTGAACGGCGACGGCTCGGTCACGGTGGCGGATAACGGCCGCGGCATCCCCGTCGACGTGCACGAGGAGGAAGGCGTGTCCGCCGCGGAAGTCATCATGACGCAGCTGCATGCGGGCGGAAAATTCGACCAGAACTCCTACAAGGTCTCCGGCGGATTGCACGGCGTCGGCGTCTCGGTGGTCAACGCGCTGTCCTCGACGCTCGACCTGACGATCCGGCGGGACGGCAAAATCCATTCCATGCGCTTCCTGCACGGCGACGCGGAAGCGCCGCTCGCGGTGACCGGCGACTGCGACGGGGAGAGCGGCACCGAAGTGACCTTCACTCCGTCGGACGAAACCTTCACCAGCACCGAGTTCGACTTCGCGACCCTGGAACACCGGCTGCGCGAATTGGCGTTTCTCAACTCCGGCGCCCGGATCATCCTGACCGACGCCCGCATTCCGGAGCCGAAGGTCGTCGAGCTGCATTACGAAGGCGGTATCGAAGCCTTCGTCGAGTATCTCGACCGGTCCAAGACCGCCTTGATCGGCAAGCCCATCGGCATCGTCGACGACCGCGACGGGGTTGGGGTCGAAGTCTCGATGCAATGGAACGACAGCTATCACGAGACGATGCTGTGCTTCACCAACAACATCCCGCAGCGCGACGGCGGCACGCATCTGGCCGGGTTCCGGGGCGCGCTGACCCGGCAGGTCAACGCCTACGCCGCGAATGCCGGGATCGCCCGCAAGGACAAGGTCAACATCACCGGCGACGACGCGCGCGAGGGCCTGACCTGCGTCCTGTCGGTCAAGGTGCCGGACCCAAAATTCTCCAGCCAGACCAAGGACAAGCTGGTGTCGTCCGAGGTTCGCCCGATCGTCGAGTCGGTCGTGAACGAAAGGCTCAGCCAGTGGTTCGAGGAGAACCCGGGCGAGGCCAAACGCATCGTGCAGAAGGTGTACGAAGCGGCCGCGGCGCGCGAGGCCGCCCGCAAGGCCCGCGAACTGACCCGGCGCAAGGGCGCGCTGGATGTGGCCAACCTGCCGGGCAAACTGGCCGACTGCCAATCGCGCGACCCGAGCGAGTGCGAATTGTTCATCGTGGAGGGCGATTCGGCCGGCGGGTCCGCGAAGCAAGCCCGCGAACGCCGTTTCCAGGCCATCCTCCCGCTGCGCGGCAAGATCCTGAACGTGGAACGCGCGCGCTTCGACAAGATGATCGGCTCGACCGATATCGGCACGCTGATTGCGGCGCTCGGAACGGGCATCGGCAAGGAAGATTTCGACCCCGACAAGGTGCGCTATCACAAGATCATTATCATGACGGACGCCGACGTCGACGGCAGCCACATCCGCACGCTGTTGCTGACCCTGTTCTACCGGCAGATGCCGGAGCTGATCGAGCGCGGCTATCTCTATATAGCCGAACCGCCGCTCTACCGGGTGAAGAAGGGCAGCTCGGAAGTCTATCTCAAGGACGAACGCTCCCTGGAGGACTACCTGCTGCGCAACGGCCTGGACGACCTGACCCTCACCTTGGGCGACGGCAGCCAACTCGCCGGCGAAGACCTGTGGCAGGTCATCGATTCGGCCCGCGACGCCAAGCATCTGCTGGAATCGATGGCGCAGAAGGTCGGGAACCGCGACATCGTCGAGCAATCGGCCATCGCCGGCGCGCTCAACACCGACATCCTGTCCGACCCGGAACGCGCCGAAGCGGCGGCGGACTATATCGCGAAACGGCTGGACAACCTGGTCGATCCGCTGGAACGCGGATGGGCCGGAAAACCGAGCGATACCGGCGGGCTGGAGTTTTCGCGCACCCGGCGTGGCGTGACCCAGCGTTTCGAGATCGACGGCGACCTGGTCCGCAGCGCCGATGCCCGCCGGCTGGATGCGAAAGCCGCGGAATTCCAGGATTACTACGGTCGGCATCCCACGCTGACCATCAAGGACCAGGAGGTCGAGATCTTCGGCCCGGTGGCCCTGGTCGACCGGATCGGCGATGTCAGCCGAAAGGGCCTCGGCGTGCAGCGTTACAAGGGCCTCGGCGAAATGAACCCGGAGCAGCTTTGGGAAACCACGATGGACGTGGAGGCCCGGGTACTGCATCAGGTCAAGATCAGCCATGCGGACGACGCCGAGGAGGTCTTTTCCACATTGATGGGCGACCTGGTCGAGCCGCGCCGCGATTTCATCCAGTCGAACGCCTTGAAAGTCTCCAACTTGGACGTTTGACGTAAATCGACCCCGCGGCGACCGGCATCTGCGGAACGCGCACACACGAGGGGGCGTTGTGTTATAGTGCGACCTGCGATATTGGTATCGCCGGAAGTGGAGACCAAGGTCCTGGACGAGGCTCGTTTGTCGACAAGAAAAAGCAGTTACACGTACGAAGATCTAATCGAGTGCGGTCATGGCCGTTTGTTCGGCCCGGGAAATGCGCAGCTGCCGCTGCCGCCGATGCTGATGTTCGACCGGATAACGCATATCTCGGAAGAAGGCGGCGAGCATGGCAACGGCGAGATTATCGCCGAGTTCGATATCAAGCCGGAACTTTGGTTCTTCAAGTGCCATTTCGAAAACGATCCGGTCATGCCGGGCTGTCTTGGCCTCGACGCCATGTGGCAACTCGTCGGGTTTTTCCTCGGCTGGGTCAATGGCATCGGCAGGGGCCGGGCGCTCGGGGTCGGCGAAGTGAAGTTCAGCGGTCAGGTTCTCGAAACCGCAAAGAAATTGACCTATCAGATCAACGTGAAGCGCGTCATCATGCGCCGGTTGGTCTTGGGAATCGCCGACGGGATTCTGAAATCCGATGGTGAGGTCATCTACAACGTGAAGGATATGCGTGTCGGCCTGTTCACATCGCAGGAAGGCACGTAATACCTAAGCTCACGCGTTTCTCGCGAGGTTGATTATGCGGCGTGTTGCAGTCACCGGGCTGGGCATCGTGTCCAGCATTGGCAACGACAAGAACGAAGTGCTCGACTCCCTGAAAGAAGGGCGGTCGGGCATCGTCCATTGCGAAGAATATGCGGAACGCGGTTTTCGCAGCCATGTCCACGGCGCGGTCGATATCGACATCGACGCCCATATCGACCGAAAACTCCGGCGCTTCATGGGCGACGGGGCGGCCTACAACTACATCGCCATGCAGCAGGCGATCGACGATGCCGGCCTGAGCGAGAGCGACGTCTCGAACGAAAACACCGGGCTGGTCATGGGGTCGGGCGGCCCGTCCACTTCGAACCTGCTGCTGGCCTGGAACCTGGCGCAGGAGAAAAGCGCCAAGCGCGTCGGCCCGTATATGGTGCCCCGCACCATGTCGAGCACGAATTCCGCGACCCTGGCCACCCCGTTCAAGATCAAGGGCGTGAATTACTCGATCAGCTCGGCCTGTTCGACAAGCGCCCATTGCATCGGCAATGGTTACGAACTTATCCAATGGGGCAAGCAGGATATTGTGTTTGCCGGCGGCGGCGAGGAACTGCACTGGACGATGACCGTTCTGTTCGACGCGATGCCGGCTTTGTCGTCCAACTTCAACGAGTCGCCGGAGCGCGCGAGCCGCGCCTACGACAAGGACCGCGACGGTTTTGTCATTGCCGGCGGCGGCGGCGTGGTCGTGCTGGAAGAGATGGAGCATGCCAAGGCGCGCGGGGCGAAGATCTACGGCGAGATCGTCGGCTACGGCGCCACCTCGGACGGCTACGACATGGTGCAGCCGTCCGGCGAGGGTGCCGTGCGATGCATGAAGCGCGCGATCGACGGGCTGAATCATCCGGTCGGGTATATCAACGTGCACGGCACCTCGACACCGGTCGGCGACATCACCGAATTGGATGCGATCCGCGAGGTGTTCGGCGAGCATGTCCCGGCGATCAGCTCGACCAAGTCATTGACCGGGCATTCCCTGGGCGCGACCGGCGTGCATGAGGCGATCTACTCGCTGCTGATGATGGACAACGACTTCATCACGGCGAGCGCCAATATCGAGGAGATAGACCCCGGCGCGGCGGATTTCCCGATCGTCACCGAACGGCAGGATAACGTGCCGCTGGAATGCGTCATGTCCAACAGCTTCGGATTCGGCGGCACCAACGCCACTCTCGTCTTCAAACGATATGACGCCTGAGCGGCCTGAGGGCGGGGCCGCGATACCATCCGCCCGGCCCTTTCCGGCAGGTCGGCACAGGCGGCGCGATAACGGCAACAACGGGCGTACGCGATGACCGCAGGATCCTTGATGGCCGGCCGGCGTGGCTTGGTGATGGGCGTCGCTAATGACCATTCGATCGCCTGGGGCATGGCGAAGATGGCGCACGGGCACGGCGCCGAGCTTGCCTTCACCTATCAGGGCGACAGTTTCGAACGGCGCGTTCGGCCGCTTGCCGAATCGGTCGGCTCGGACATCGTCCTGCCCTGCGACGTCACCGACACCGAGAGTCTGGATACGGTTTTCGATACCATAACGGAAAACTGGGGCGGCCTGGATTTCGTGCTGCACGCGGTCGCCTACTCCGACAAGGAAGAGCTGAAGGGTCGTTACATCGACACCACCAAGGATAACTTCCTGCAATCTCTGGAGATATCCTGTTACTCCTTTACCGCCGTCGCACAGCGCGCGGCCCCGTTGATGCAAGCGGGCGGCAGCCTGGTGACGCTGACCTATTCGGGCGCGGAACGGGTCATGCCGAATTACAACGTGATGGGCGTGGCCAAGGCGGCGCTCGAGGCCAGCGTCCGTTACCTGGCGACCGACCTCGGCGGCGACGGCATCCGGGTCAATGCGATCTCCGCCGGGCCCATGCGAACGCTCGCCGGCTCGGCCATCGCCAGCGCCCGCACCGTCTTCAAGTGGCAGGGGCAGCACGCACCGCTGCGCCGCAATGTCACGCTGGAGGATATCGGCGGCGCCGGCGTCTACCTGATGTCCGACCTGTCGGCCGGGGTGACCGGCGAGGTGATGTATGTGGACGCCGGGTATAACGTCATCGGCATGGTCAACCTGACCGAAGACTAGAACCCCTCCGATCGTCCAGTAGTACGAAAAAACGGCCGCCGGAATTTTCCAGCGGCCGTCTTCATGTGGTCTGGCGCGTGCCTATTCGGAGGCGCGGCGCTGGTTCCGGCGCGGCGGACGCCGACCGCGGTCGCCGCCGTCGCGGTCCCGCCGGGACTCACGAGGCTGGACCTCAATCTCCTCGCCGGTTTCCTGATTGACCGCCCGCATGGACAGCTTGACCTTGCCACGGTCGTCGATGCCGAGCACCTTGACCTTGACCATGTCATCCTGGCTGACGACATCCTCGACCGACGGCACGCGCTCCTCCTTCAGTTCGGAGATATGCACGAGTCCGTCCCGGCTGCCGAGGAAGTTCACGAAGGCGCCGAAATCGACGACCTTCACGACCTTGCCCTCGTAGATCTTGCCGACCTCGGGCTCAGCGATGATCGAGTTGATCCACTCGACCGCGCGGTCGCCCGCCTCGCTGTCGACCGCCGCGACCTTGACGGTCCCGTCGTCGTCGATGTCGATCTTGGCGCCGGTCACCTCGCAGATTTCACGGATGACCTTACCGCCGGTGCCGATCACTTCGCGGATCTTGTCGCGCGGAATGCTCAACGTCGTGATGCGCGGCGCATGCTCGGATACTTCCTCGCGGGCGCCGGTGATGGCGTTGGTCATCTCGCTCAGGATGTGCAACCGGCCGTCCTTGGCCTGATCCAGCGCGATCTTCATGATCTCCTCGGTGATCGAGGTGATCTTGATGTCCATCTGCAACGCGGTAATGCCCTCGTCCGTACCGGCAACCTTGAAGTCCATGTCGCCGAGATGGTCCTCGTCGCCCAGGATATCCGAGAGGACGGCGAAATCGTCGCCTTCCTTGATCAGCCCCATGGCGATGCCCGCGCACGGCCGCTTCAGCGGCACCCCCGCGTCCATCAGCGACATCGACGACCCGCAGACCGTCGCCATCGACGACGAACCGTTGGACTCGGTGATCTCGGATACGATGCGGATGGTGTAAGGGAAATCCTCTTTGGACGGGATGAGCGGACGGATCGACCGCCAGCCCAGTTTACCGTGGCCGATTTCGCGACGGCCCGGCGACCGCAGGAAGGACGCCTCGCCCACCGAATAGGGCGGGAAGTTGTAATGCAGCATGAAGTTTTCGCGATACTCGCCTTCGAGCGCATCGATGATCTGCTCATCCTGCCCGGTGCCGAGCGTCGTCACCACCAAGGCCTGCGTCTCACCCCGGGTGAACAGGGCCGAGCCATGGCTGCGGTTCAGGATACCGACCTCACAGTCGATCGGCCGCACCGTCTTGGTGTCGCGTCCGTCGATCCGCTGACCGGTCTTGAGGATGCTGCCCCGCACCACGTCTTTTTCCAGCCCCTTGAACAGCGAGCCGGCGAGATTCAGGTCAACCTCCTCGTCTTCTTCCACAAGGGCGGCAAGCGCGTCCTGCTTGACCTTGCTGACCGCTTCGACGCGTTCCTGCTTGACCGTCAGCGAATACGCGTCGCGCAGCGGCGCTTCGGCGAGGGCCTTCACCCGGTCCTGCACCGTCTGCGTCTCTTCCGCCGGTTCCGGCAAGGCCCACGGTTCTTTCGCGCAAGCCTCGGCGAGGTCGACAATCATGTCGAGTACCGCGCGGCCTTCGCTATGGGCAAACATGACAGCGCCGAGCATGGTCGCTTCGTCCAGTTCATGGGCCTCGGACTCCACCATCAGCACGCCTTCATGCGTACCGGCCGCGATGAGATCCAGCTCGGACTTTTCCATATCCTCGGCCGGCGGGTTCAGCACGTATTCGCCGTCGATATAGCCGACGCGGGCAGCCGTGACCGGGCCGAGAAACGGAATGCCCGAGATCGTCAGCGCCGCGGATCCGCCGATCAGCGCCACCACGTCCGGATCGTTCTCGAAATCATGGGTCAGAACGGTGCAGATCACCTGCGTTTCGTTGCGGAAACCGCTGGGGAACAGGGGCCGAATCGGTCGGTCGATCAGACGCGACGTCAGCGTTTCCTTCTCGCTCGGCCGGCCTTCGCGTTTGAAAAAGCCGCCCGGAATTTTGCCGGCGGCGAATGTCTTTTCTTGGTAGTTCACGGTCAGCGGGAAAAAGTCGATTCCCGGCTTCGGCGATTTCTGCGCCACGGCGGTGCAGAGGACCTGCGTGCCGCCATAGGTCGCGAGCACGGCCCCATCGGCCTGGCGCGCGATCTTCCCTGTCTCCAGGATCAGGGGCCGTCCGCCCCATTCGATTTCTTTTCGTGTGATATTGAACATCTATCTTCCCTTTACATTCCAAAAGCCGCCAGCCGTTTCACACCATCTCCAATCGGCTGCGGCGATACGCCGGTCAACGGAATCCTTCCGTGGCCGGTCGCTCCGGCGTCGGCACCATCGCCGATTTTGCCGGAATTCCGGTCGTCGTCTTACGAACCGCATTACAGCGGTCCGGCTTGTGACGGATGCCCGGTTTCTAGCGGCGCAGGCCAAGGCTCTTGATCAAGGCCTCGTATTGCGCCTGGTCTTTGTCTTTGACGTAGTCGAGCAATCGACGCCGTTGTCCGACCATAACCAACAGGCCGCGGCGCGAATGAAAATCCTTTTTGTGGGACTGCATATGCTCGGTCAGGTTTTTGATGCGTTCGGTCAGCACCGCGATCTGCACCGGGGCCGACCCGGTATCGCCCGGACCGATGGCGAACTCTTCGATGAGTTCCTTCTTTCGTTCAGTCGTGATCGACATCGGGTTCTCCTTAACTTTCTAAAGGTTCAGCACCCGGAGGGGATGGACTTCGCCTCCCGCATAACGCGTGAGCGCGATGGGCTTTCCCCGGCCCACCGCGAGCACCGTATCCCCGTCGTTGAAATCGGCGATACGGTCGAGATCCATTTTCCGAAGCAGAGACACGGTTTGCCCATTGCGCAAACGGCTCGCCTCACTATCGGTCAGGGCCAGGGCCGGGATGTCGTCCAGCGCGGTCTCGACCGGTAGCAAGTGCTCCAAAACGGCCGCACTGTGCCCAAAAGAGCGCAGTTCGTCCAGCGAAATCGCGTTTTCCTCGGCGAAAGGCCCGACGCGGGTCCGGCGCAGGTCGGCGATATGCCCGGCCGCGCCCACGGCCCGCGCGATATCGCGCGCCAGGGACCGCATATAGGTGCCCGCACCGCAGGAAACCTCGAAAACGGCATGGTCCCCGTCCGGCATATCGACCAGGTCGAGGGTCTCGATCCAAACCTGCCGGGGTTCCAGTTCGAATTCCTCGCCGTCGCGCGCCCGGTCGTAGGCGCGCTGGCCGTCGACCTTGATCGCCGAATACCGCGGCGGCACTTGTTCGACCTCGCCTGTGAAATCGGGCAGAACGGCGCGGACCGCCGCCTCGTCCGGCCGCGCCTCGTCGGTTCGGACCACGGTCCCGTCGGCGTCGTCGGTATCGGTCTCGGACCCCCAGCGCAGGGTGAAACGATAGGTCTTCAGCCCGTCCACGACATATTGCATCGTCTTGGTCGCCTCGCCGAAGGCCACCGGCAAGATGCCCGTCGCCAGCGGGTCCAGCGTCCCGCCGTGGCCGGCCTTCGCCGCATCGGTCAAGCGTTTGACGGTATTCACGACGGCGGTCGACGTCATGCCCGGCGGCTTATCGACGATGAGCCATCCGTGGACCGGCTGGCCCTTGCGTTTCCGCCGCCCCATGATCAGCGCTCGGCCGGGTCTGTTGGGTTCGCGGGGTCTTCCGACGCCTCGGAGTCTAGATCCCGCGCCACATCCGACGATCGGAGGATCGTGTCGATCCGGGTCGCCTCGTCATAGGTTTCATCGCGCCGGAAGGTGAGATTCGGCATATGCCGCAGTTGGACCTCGCGCCCGATCTGGCGTTTGAGGAAGGGTGCGGCCCGGTCGAGCGCCTCGATCACCTCGCCGGGGCGTTCGCCGCCCAACGGCATGACGAACGCCGTCGCGTTCCGCAGATCGGGGCTCACCCGAACTTCGGACACGGTAACGCTGACTCCCCGCAGATCGGGATCGCGCAAATCGCCGCGGCTCAGGACCGCCGCCAGGCAGTGGCGGATTTCCTCGCCAACGCGCAATTGCCGCACGCTGGGCGCGCGGCTTCTTTCCCTTGCTTTCATCGCTGTCCGTCCAATACGAAGGCCGTCGCGGGGGTGCCGGCCCGAAGGCCGGGCATCCCGGCTACAGGCTGCGCGCCACCTCTTCCACCTGGAAGCACTCGATGACGTCGCCTTCCTTGATATCGTCGTAGTTCTCGAACGCCATGCCGCATTCGTAGCTTTGCTGCACGGTCCGGACGTCTTCCTTGAAGCGGCGCAGCGTCTTCAGGCTGCCTTCGTGGATGACGACGTCGTCCCGCAGCAACCGCACCTTGGCGCCGCGGCGAACCTCGCCCTCGGTCACCATGCAGCCGGCGACCTTGCCGGCCTTGCTGACGTTGAACACCTGCCGGATTTCGGCGTAACCGAGTTGCGTCTCGCGGACCTCCGGCGCCAACATGCCGCTCATGAGCTGCTTCATGTCGTCGATCACGTCGTAGATGATCGAGTAGTAGCGGATGTCGACATTGTCGCGCCGCGCCAATTCCCGCGCCTGCGGGTTGGCCCGGACATTAAAGCCGATGATTAGCCCGTTCGAGGCATTGGCGAGAACGACATCCGATTCGGTGATGCCGCCGACCGCCGTATGCAGCAGCCGCACCTTGACCTCGTCGGTCCCCAATTTCTGCAGGGAGCCGATGATCGCCTCGACCGAGCCCTGGACGTCGCCCTTGACCACGAGGTCGAGTTCGGAGGCTTCGCCGGCCTGAATCTGGTCGAACATCTGTTCGAGTGTGCCGCGCGCGCCGGCGGCGTGGGACTGCCGCTGGAGCTGACGGCTCCGGTATTCGGAGATTTCCCGCGCTCGGGCTTCGTCTTCGACCACGTTGAAGTCGTCGCCCGCCGACGGCGTGCCTTGCAGTCCAAGCACTTCGACCGGCTGGGACGGACCCGCTTCCTCTATCTGGTTGCCGCGATCGTCGATCACGGCGCGCACGCGGCCCCATTCGGCGCCGGCGACAAAGACATCACCCTTGCGCAGCACGCCGTTCTGAACCAGCACGGTCGCCACGGACCCGCGGCCCTGTTCCATCTTGGCTTCGACGATCGCGCCCTGCGCCGCCACCGAAACGCTCGCCTGCAGTTCGAGCAGCTCCGCCTGCAGCAGGATCGCCTCTTCGAGCTTGTCCAGGTTGGTCTTCGCGATCGCCGAGACCTCGACGTCGAGAACATCCCCGCCCAGCCCTTCCACGACGATTTCATGGTTCAGTAGCTCGTTGCGCACCCGTGTGGCGTCCGCGCCGTCCTTGTCCATCTTGTTGATGGCAACGATCATCGGCACCTCGGCGGCCTTGGCATGCGCGATCGCTTCCGCAGTCTGGGGTTGTACACCGTCATCGGCGGCGACGACCAATATGACGATATCGGTCACTTTAGCGCCGCGTGACCGCATCGCGGTGAACGCTTCATGGCCCGGCGTGTCGAGGAAGGTGATCGGTTGGCCGCTGGAAAGCTCGACCTGATAAGCGCCGATATGCTGCGTGATGCCGCCCGCCTCGCCGCCCGCGACATCGCTGGACCGCAGCGCGTCGAGCAGCGACGTCTTGCCGTGATCGACATGGCCCATCACGGTCACCACCGGCGGCCGCGGTTTCAAATCGCCGGTCAGGTTCAGCTCGGTCCCGACGCCGATTTCGACATCCGCTTCGGAGACGCGCTTGACCTTGTGGCCGAACTCCTCGGCCACCAATTGCGCGGTATCGGCATCGATCGTTTGGTTGGTCGTCGCCATGATACCGGATTTCATTAGTGATTTGACGACGTCGGCGCCCCGCGTCGCCATCCGGTTGGCAAGGTCGGCCACGGTGATCGAATCCGGGATCACGACCTCGCGCACCACGCGCTGCGGGTCGTTGCGGCGTTGCTCCGCCAACTGGCGCTGCCGTTCCCGTTCCCGGGCCCGGCGCATCGACGCCAGGCTGCGGGCGCGTTCGGTCGAGCCCTCGTCGTCCGCCTCTTCCAGCGCCTGGCTGATCGTCAGCTTGCCGGTATCGCGGCGGCGCGGTTCGTCGCGTCCCCGCGACGGCGCAGGCTTCTTGACCTCGGGCCGCGCCTTGGTTCGCGGACGCCGCGTCTCTTCGGCGGCTTCCTTCGCGTCCGGCGCGGCCGGCTGTGCCGCGGGCTCCGGCTTGCGGCGGCGCGCCTCCTCTTCGGACTTGCGGCGGGTATCCTCTTCGGATTTGCGGCGCGATTCCTCCTCGGCGCGGCGCTTGGCCTCGGCCTCCTCGCGGACCCGCTGGGCTTCCGCCTCGGCGAGTTCCTGGCGCTCGCGCTCCACCTCGTCGATGCGGCGGCGCTCCTCGTCGGCGGCGGCATCGTGCAGCGCGCGCACGCGGGCGGCCCGCTCCTGTTCGGTAAGATTGTCCGAGTCGTCGGCCAGACCCGCCACATCCCCCTGCAGCGCATCCGCGTCCTGAACGGCCCGCATGCGCCCGCTGGCGCCGCGCTCGAAGGTGCGCTTCTTGCGCACCTCGACCGTTACCGACTTGGTCCGGCCATGACTGAAGCTCTGCCGAACCTGACCGGTTTCGACCGTCTTCTTGAGTTCCAGCCGTCCCGGCCGGCTCAATGTCAATTTACCGTCTTGTTCGTTGTTCTGCGTCATTCCGTTCCTCTTTCGGCAACCTGCTGCCGGAATCCGGACAACCGCCGTGCTTCGGCCAGCAGGCTATCCGCTAGCTTTCCCGAGGCAACGACCGCATGCACCACTTGGTCACGCCCGAAGGCTCGCCCCAACTCCAACCGATCCAACTGCTCGATGAGCGGGACACCGGCCGCCCCTCGCCGCATCTTTCGGCGACCGCCGTCCGCCGCGTCCGATGCCGCGAACACCGCCCCCGCCGAATTCTTGGCGAGAAACGCCGTAACCTTGTCGAAGCCGGCGACGGCACCGCCGGCGCGGCGCGCCAATCCGATCAGTTCGATACACCGGTCCCGCAACAGTATTTCCACACGCACGGGCAAATCCTCATTCACGACCACATTGCGCCGGGCGGCGCGCGCAAACAAGCGATTTGCGACCGCCGTGGCGACACTGCCGCTGTCGGCGGAAACCCAGATGCCCCGGCCCGGAAGCGACCCGGCGATATCCGGAACGATCCGGTCGTCCGGCCCGACGGCGAACCGGACCAGCCTCGCCGTCTCGCGGCTTTCGCCCGACACGATGCACCGGCGGCACGGCACGCCGGGCGGATCGATACCGTCCCGCCCGCCGTTAGCCTCCACCGTCTGCATCGCTGCCAACATATCCGCTCCTCGTCCCTGCCGGCGTCTAGGCGTCCTGGCGCGGCGTTTCCACCGCCCCGTCGGCGCCTGCGGCGCCGTCCGTTTCGCCGTCCGCAGCGGCCGCCGCTTCGGCCTCGGCCGCCGCGGCTTCCGCTTCCGCCTTTGCCGCGGCCAATTCCTCTTCGGTGAACCAGCCGGCGGCGACGCGCGCGGTCATGATGATATCGTTCGCGCCCTCTTCGCTGAGATCGTACTCCCGCAGGATTCCCTCCTGCCGGTCGGTCAGCTCGTCCGAGGCGAGATCCGCAAAGTCTTCCAAGGTCTTGATCTCGCGTTCGCCGAGCGTGACCAGCATCTGCGGGGTCAACCCGGCGACGCCGATCAAATCGTCCTGCACGCCATGTTCCTTGGCGGCCTGGGTCATGCGCTCGCCTTCCGATTCCAGGAATGCGCGCGCCCGGCGCTGCAATTCGGCGGCAATCTCCTCGTCGAACCCTTCGATGGACGCCAATTCGTCGATCGGCACGTAGGCCACTTCTTCGACATTGGTGAACCCTTCGGTTACCAAGAGATGGGCGATGACATCTTCGACATCAAGCGCCGCGATGAAGGTATCGCTGCGCGAGCGGAATTCCGCCTGCCGGCGGTCGGATTCTTCCTGCTCGGTCAGGATATCGATCTCCCAACCGGTCAGCATCGACGCCAACCGCACGTTCTGGCCGCGCCGCCCGATCGCCAGGCTAAGCTGTTCGTCGGGGACGACGACCTCGATCTTGTGCGCGTCTTCGTCGAGCACGACCTTGGCGACCTCGGCGGGCGCCAGGGCGTTGACCACGAAGGTCGCCGGGTCGCCGGACCAGGGGATGATGTCGATCTTTTCGCCCTGCAATTCGGCGACCACCGCCTGAACGCGGCTGCCGCGCATGCCGACGCAAGCGCCAACCGGATCGATGCTCGAGTCGTTCGAGATGACGGCGATTTTCGCCCGGCTGCCGGGATCGCGCGCCACGGCGCGAATCTCGATGATGCCGTCGTAGATTTCCGGCACCTCCTGGCTGAACAGCTTCGCCATGAACTGTGGATGGGTCCGTGACAGGAAAATTTGCGGTCCGCGCTGCTCGCGCCGGACGTCGTAGATATAGGACCGGATCCGGTCGTTCCGGCGAAAGCTCTCGCGCGGCAGCAACTCCTCGCGCCGCACCACCGCTTCGCCGCGCCCGAGGTCGACCGTAACATTGCCGAATTCGACGCGCTTGACGATGCCGTTGACGATCTCGCCGACGCGGTCCTTGTATTCCTCGTATTGCCGTTCGCGTTCCGCTTCGCGCACTTTCTGCACGATGACCTGCTTGGCGGTCTGCGCCGCGATCCGGCCGAAATCGATGGGCGGCAACGGGTCGACGATGAACTCGCCGATCTGCGCATCGGACTTCTTCTGCTGCGCCGCCGCGAGCGTCATCTGCGTCGCCTCGTTCTCGACGTCGTCGGTTATCTCCATGTAGCGGGCGAGGCGAATTTCGCCGCTCGTCCGGTCGATTTCCGCCCGGATGTCATTCTCGTGGCCGTATTTCGACCGGCCGGCTTTCTGGATCGCCTGCTCCATGGCTTCGAGCACCTGATCGCGGTCGATGCCCTTTTCGCGGGCGACCGTGTCAGCGACCGACAACAGCTCCGTCCTTGGATAAACGCCTGCTTCAACGGTTTCCATGCTGTCCATGATCTTAGTCCATACTCCTCGTTACGCGCCGCGGCGATGCCGACCGCCGATCCTGATCTAGTGACCGTGCCGGCCACTCTGCGCGGCCGCCAACAACTCGTCGGTCATCAGCAGCTTCGCGCTTTCAATTCCGTCAAAGGGCAATTCGGCGACGCCCTGATCCAATTCCAGTTTCACGCGGTCGTCGGCAACGCCGATCACCTGGCCCCGGAAGCGCTTCCGCCCGTCGATCGGCTCGCGCATCTCGACCTTGGCGCGGAACCCCGCGAAGCGCTCGAAATCGCGCAACCGCGTTAACGGACGATCGATACCCGGCGAGCTGACCTCCAGTTCGTAGGCGCCCGCGATCGGATCCTCGACATCGAGCAGCGCCGACACCGCGCGGCTGATGTCCGCGCAGTCGTCCACCGTCATGCCCGCCTGATCGGACCGTTCGACCATCACCTGCAGGTGACGCCGGCCCCGGTCGCCCAACAAACGGACACGGACGATTTCATAGCCCATGTCGTCCAGGGCAGGGGCAATTATGCGTTCGACTCGAGCCGCCGGATCCATGCTTCCCTTCGGTCCGCCTTCCCGCGGACCCAGAACTAAAAAGGGCGGGCCGCCGGCCCACCCAATACACTTAGTCGACGTATCGACCTATGGGTAACTTATGGTGTTATTTAAGCGCTTTCGCGCCCGACGACAAGGTCTTTCTGTGCGTCTGGCCGGGTGTTCGCCCGGTTCAAGCCGGCGGTTCGGCGGCCGCCGGGTCCGGCCGGCGGCGAAAACGGAGATACACGCAAGCCGCCCCGCGCTGAAGCGCCTTTTCCTCGTATCGGGTCGGAGGCCAGTCGGCCGGCCGGTCCCGCCAATCCGACGGGCCCCGGGCCAGCCATTCGAAGGCGTCGTGACGCAGGCAGTGAAACAGCATCCAGCGCAGGTAATCCATGTGATCGGTGGCGAGACGGAGTTCCGAACCGGGCGCCATGACCCGCGCCAAGGCGTCGAGCTGCGGGCGCGCGACGAAACGGCGGCGGTTGTGCCGCGCCTTGGGCCAGGGATCGGGAAACAGGATAAAGGCGCGGCCCAGGCATCCGTCCGGGAGCCGGTCCAGTATCGTGCGCGCATCGTCCGGGAAGACACGGATATTATCGAGCGGCGCGTCGTCGGGCGCGGCATCGATCGCGGCAAACAGCTTCGCGACGCCGTTGAGGAACGGTTCGCAGCCGATGAAACCGATATCGGGGTGGGACGCGGCCTGCCGGGCGAGATGCTCGCCGCCGCCGAATCCGACCTCGAGCCAGAGCGACCGGACCGGCCGCGGAAACCACGCCGCCGGGTCGCCGTCAAGTGCCTCCGCCGTCAGCGCCAGGACCGGCAGCATCCGGTCCAGCAGCCGCGCCCGCTCCGGACGGAGCCGGCGGCCGCGCCGGCGGCCATAGAGAATTCGCCGGTCTTGCTTGGCCATACCATCCGCCTCGCCCCCCTTGGGCGCCCACGCTTGGCGCGCCACGGGGCCGGGCCTTCCGGAAAGGGTTAGCTCAGCGCGCCCTGCAAGGCGTCGACCAGGTCGGTCCGCTCCCAGGAAAACCCGCCGTCATCATCCGGCTTACGACCGAAATGGCCGTAGGCAGCGGTCCGAGCATAGATCGGCCGGCTGAGATTGAGGTGTTCGCGGATGCCGCGCGGGCTCAGGTCCATGGCCTGCGTCACTGCGGCGGTAAGCTTCGCGTCATCGACCTTTCCGGTGCCGTAGGTATCGACATAGACCGACAGCGGCTTCGAGACGCCAATCGCGTAGGCGACCTGGATCGTGCAGTGGTCCGCCAAATCGGCCGCGACCACGTTCTTCGCGACATAGCGCGCGCCGTAAGCCGCGGACCGATCGACCTTGGACGGGTCCTTGCCCGAAAATGCGCCGCCGCCATGCGGTGCGGCGCCGCCATAGGTATCGACGATGATCTTCCGGCCGGTGAGACCGGCGTCGCTGTCTGGACCGCCGATGACGAAGCGGCCGGTCGGGTTGACGTAGAAATCGTCCTCGCCGCACATCCAGCCCTCGGGCAGCACGTCGAGCACGAAGGGCCGGACCAGTTCGCGGATCTCGTCCTGTTCCAATGATTCCTCATGCTGCGTCGAGACGACCACGGACGTCGCCCGGACCGGCTTGCCGCCTTCATAGGCGAGGGTGACCTGGCTCTTCGAATCGGGGCCGATCCCGGACAATTTGCCGGCATGCCGGGCATCCGCCATCTTCCGCAGGATATCGTGGCTGTACTGGATCGCCGCCGGCATCAGTTCCGGCGTTTCCTTGCAGGCGTAGCCGAACATGAGCCCCTGATCGCCGGCACCTTCATCCTTGTTGCCGGCCGCGTCGACACCTTGGGCGATATCCGGCGACTGGCTGTGGACGTAACACTCTACATCCATGTTTTTCCAATGGAAATTATCCTGCTCGTAGCCGATTTCCCGAACCGCTTTGCGCGCGAGCGCTTCCATTTGATCGGCATCGATGTCCTGCGGCCCGCGAACCTCGCCCGCGAGAACGACGCGGTTGGTCGTGACCATCGTTTCGACGCCGGTTCGCACGTCGGGCCCCGATGCCAGGAACACATCCACGATTTCATCCGAAATGCGGTCGCAAATTTTGTCCGGATGTCCTTCCGACACCGATTCGCTGGTAAAAAGGTAATCTCCCGTCGCCACGCGCACGTCCTCCATCAAATAAACAAATACCGTCCGAAACCGACTGCCCGATCGCGGCCATGAATCGCCAAACCCCGCTGAAACCGACAACGGGCCGCTCTTTTGACAATGTTTCCTTATATCGTCAAGGCGCGTGCGTTGCGCCTCGACGGCCGGAGTAACACAAACGGGCGGAAATTTCAGTCCGAGTCGTTGACGTTGGCCAGCGCCTTCGCAAGATCGAAGACGCGCTTCCGGACGTTGGGATCCTTTATGCGATAATAGGCACGCACAAGTTCCAGCGTCTCCCGCTTCGCCATCGGATCCACGTCGAAGCCGGACGGCGGCAGGTCGGGGAGCCCGACTTCCTGGGCCGGCGACCGTTCCGATACATCCGGCGACATGTCGTCGAAGAAAAACGAAATAGGAACATCCAAGACACGGGACAGATCGAACAACCGGCTCGCGCCGATCCGGTTCGCCCCCCGCTCGTATTTCTGGACCTGCTGAAAGGTCAGACCCAGCGCGTCACCAAGCTTCTCCTGACTCAATCCCAGGAGAGTGCGGCGCAACCTGACGCGGCTTCCCACATGGATGTCTACTGGGTTCGGTTTTCCAGTTCGGCCTGCAGATTGCCGTACAGGCGCTGTATTCGACATGGTCCGGGGACCCCCATTTTTCTAAGATTTTCAATAGCCTTCGGGTAGACCTTTGTTATGTCAAAGTTTCGATACGGTCAAGGCCATCCCGGTTTAGGAAACGTAAAAAAATTTCAACCGCGCGAGCGGATTAGCAAAACTAACACAACACATGCGAGCACCCAGATTGCCATGAATGGCATATCATAATACCGCCCGTATAGTGTGCTACGACCGACGGCGGCCGGCAGACGAACATCCAAAACCCCCTTTTCCCGCAAACCCAACCGGGCCAGAACCCGGCCGTAGGAATCGACAACGGCGGAAATTCCCGTATTGGCCGACCGGACAAGCGGCATGCCCTCTTCGACGGCGCGGACCCGGGCGATTGCCAGATGTTGATACGGTCCCGCCGTCAGACCATACCACGCATCGTTGGTGAGATTCAGCAACCATGATGGGCGATCCTTCCGGTCGAGGACGGCGCCGGGAAAAATCACCTCGTAACAGATCAACGGACTCATCGCCGGAAGGCCGGGCAGGCGCATCGTTTGCGGTCCCGCGCCGGCGGAGTAGTCGACAGCCCCTTGCGTTATTTTGGCGATCGGCAGCAGGCTGCGCAGCGGCACATATTCGCCGAAGGGCACCAAATGCGCCTTGTCGTACCGCCCGAGCACGGCGCCGGTGCCGTCAATCGCGAACATCGAGTTCCAGAGCCGCAACGGATTTGTGTCGCGGCGCGGCGCACCGGTGATCACCAAGCCGCCCGGCGGCACCACACCGGCGACGGCCATGCGCTCGAGTGGCTGGTCCTCGACGAAAAAGGTCGCCGCGTTTTCCGGCCAGATGATGTGGGTGACCCAATCCGGCCGATTATCACGGCTCAGCCGCAGGTGCAGATCGAGGTTACGCTGCCGCAAGCTCCGCCGCCATTTCTCCTGCTGCGGAATGCCGGCTTGAACCAGGCGAAGCCCGACCCCCGGCACCGTCGCCTCGCCCGGCGCCGGTGCCGCCGCCAAGCGCGCCATGCCGCCGGCCCATGGGCCTACGAGCAATGCAGCGGCGACGGCACAGCCGATCCATCGCCGGCGGCCGGCCTCGGCCAGCGCCGCGGGCAGACAGGCGGACGCCAGGGCGGCCAGGCTAACGCCATAGATCCCGACGGCCGACGCGGTCTGCAGCAATGCGTCGGAGCCGACCCAACTGTGCCCGGCCAGATTCCAGGGAAACCCGGTGAGGACATGCCCGCGCAGCCACTCCGCGGCGACCCAGGCGAGCGCCACGGCAAGCGCCCGGTCGAGATGCCCCCGCGCGAACGACGCCGCCACGGCCGCGGCACCGGTGAAGATCGCGAGAAAGGCCGGCAGGCCGAGCGAGGCAAACGGGATCATCCAGGCATGCTTTGCGGCGAAAATCAGCAGGGCATTGCCGATCCAGTACAGGCCCGCGGCGAAGAAGCCGAAACCGAACCACCAGCCGAGACCGAAGGCGGAGCGCCAACCGCGGGCGCCCGCCAGCATCCAGACGAAGAGGGGAAACGCCAGGTAAATCGCCGGCAGAACATGCGCCGGCGGCAGCGCCAGCGTCGCGAGCGCGCCGCCGAGAAAGGCGATCCCGCGCCGGCGCCAGCCGGTCAGCTCCGCGAACCAGGCCGCGGCGGCCTGTATTGGGGGTTTGCGCGCGGCGGAGGCCGCCGCGTCACTCATCGGCGGGCAGGGGCGTGGGAAGATTGCCGAGGCGAAGCCGGCGGATGCGGCGCGGATCTGCCTCTATGACCTCGAATTCGACGCCTGAGGATTCGTGACAAACGACCTCGCCGCGCATCGGCACGCGCCCCGCGATGCTGAAGACGAGGCCGCCGAGCGTATCAATATCCTCATCCCGTTCTTCCTCGGAGCGGATGGCGCACACTTCGTCTTCGAAGTCGCCGAGCGGATAGCGCGCGTCGGCGACAATTGTTCCGTCGTTGCGCCGCTGCAAGTTGGGGCCGACGGCATCGTCGTGTTCGTCTTCGATTTCGCCGACGATTTGCTCGACTGCGTCCTCGATCGTCACGAGCCCGTCGATCCCGCCATATTCGTCGACCACAAGCGCCATATGCGTCCGCGACAAGCGCATCTGCAGCAGCAGGTCCAGCACCCGCATGCTGGGTGAGACGAAAAGAACCTCGCGCACCAGCTTGGTCAGCTCGGCGGTCTTTTTCCGGCCGACGGTCGCCAGCACGTCCTTGATGTGGACCATGCCGATGACTTCATCGAGGGTTTCGCGATAGACCGGCAGCCGCGAATGCGCCTCCTTAGCCATCATCTCGACGACGTCGTTGAGCGATGTCGTGCTCTCGACGGCGACGATATCGGCGCGCGGCACCATGACGTCGTTCACCGTCAGCGCGCCGACCGTCAGGATCGAGTCGATCAGCTGCCGTTCCCGCGAGTCGATCGGGTCTTCGCGCTCTTCGTGTTGCTCGATGAGTTCTTCTAAGGTCTCGCGGACATTCGAGCCGCCATTGCGCCCGTTGCGCAATCCCTTGAACCAGCGCCGCCAGCCTGCCGGCTTTCGCAGGTCGACTGCGGCGTCGGTACTAGATGGAGGTTCCGTTTGTACAGCGTCGTCGTTCATAGCCATCGTCGCATACGGGCGGTCATTCCGCCACGTCATCGTATTGATATGGGTCGCCGACCCCCAGGTCTGCAAGTATCCGCGTTTCCAGCCGTTCCATTCGCTCGGCCGACGCGTCGTCTTCGTGATCGTGCCCGGCCAGGTGCAGCACGCCATGCACCACGAGATGGCGAAGATGATCCGCGACTGATTTTCCCTGCGCCGCCGCCTCCGCCGTGACCGTCTCGCAGGCCAGAACCACGTCGCCCAGCATCATCGGCGCGGCCGTCCCCCCCCGAGGTCCATCCGCGCCGCCGATCGGGAAGGAGAGCACGTTGGTCGGTTTGTCCTTGCCGCGATGGTCGCGATTGAGCGTTCGGACGGTGGCGTCATCCGCCAGCACCACGCTGACCTCCACGGCGGCGGACGCGTCACCGCCGCTCGACTGCCACGCGGCCGTCACGGCGTCGCGGACCAGGTCCTCGGCGTCCGGCAGGATGTCCATCCATCGGTGCGTCGGCGCTGCGATATCTATGTCGATCGAGGCGCTCATCCCCGGCGCTCCGGTTTTTTTCCGCTGCCGGACGCATCCCGCGTGTCGTAGGCGCGAACGATGCGCGACACCAGCGGGTGCCGCACGACGTCGCGCTCGGTGAAATGAATGAAGGCGACGGACTCGACCCCGTCGAGGGTCTCGACCGCATCGCGCAACCCGGATTTGACGCCGCCCGGCAGGTCGATCTGGCTGAGGTCGCCGGTGACCGCCATATGGCTGTTCTCGCCGATCCGCGTCAGGAACATTTTCATCTGCACCGGCGTGGTGTTCTGCGCTTCGTCGAGGATAACGAAAGCGTTGGTCAGCGTCCGCCCCCGCATGAAGGCGAGGGGCGCGATCTCGATCTCGCCGGACTCCAGCTTCTTGATGACCTGGTCCGCGGGCATCGTGTCGTAGAGCGCATCGTAGAGCGGGCGGAGATACGGATCGACTTTGTCCCGCATGTCGCCGGGCAGAAAGCCAAGACGTTCGCCCGCCTCGACCGCCGGGCGCGACAGCACCAGCCGGTCGACCTGACCGGCCAGCAACATCTCGACCGCATAGCATACCGCCAAGTAGGTCTTGCCGGTGCCGGCGGGGCCGATCCCGAAGACCAGCTCGTCGCGGCGCATCGCTTCGATATAGCGGGCCTGGGCCGGCGAGCGCGGCGACACCCGTTTGCGCCGCGTCTTGATGATCGGCTCGTCGCCGTCCGGCTGCGTATTAGCCGTGTCGGACATCCGCAACGCGGCATCGATCTCACCGGCATCGACGGGCAAACCGCTCTTCACGCGGCGATACAGCCGTTCGAGCGCGCGCTGCGCCAGCGAAGCCGATTCCGCCGATCCGGCAATCACGATTTGGTTGCCCCGGCTGGTCAGCGAAACGCCGAGCCGCTGTTCGATCTGCGCCAGATGTTTGTCATGCGAGCCGTACAGCAGCGGGAGCAACCGGTTGTCTTCGAAATCGAGCAACAGGGTCGCGGCGTCGGCGGGTGTCGAAAGCTGTGTCACGCGACCGCCATCTCCTCGTGCGCCGGTGCGTCCACGACTTCGCCCTTCAGGCTGTTCGCCAGGACCTTCACGATCCGGACCGGCCGGATGCCGCCGATCAGCTGTTCCGGCGCGACAACATGCACCGGCTGCAGATAGGGCGACCGGCCGACCACCTGCCCGGCGTGGCGGCCGCGGCCCTGGAACAGGACCGGAAGGTCGCGGCCGAGCTGACGTTGATTGAAGGCGTCCTGCTGTGCCCGCAGCAACTGCTGCAACCCAGCCAGACGCTCATCCTTGACGTTTTCCGGCACCTGGTCGCCGATATCGGCGGCGGGCGTTCCGGGCCGCGGACTGTATTTGAAGGAAAAGGCCTGGGTGAACCCGACCTCGGTGACGAGCGCCAGGGTCGCGGCAAAATCCTCGTCGCGTTCGCCCGGAAACCCGACAATGAAATCCGATGACAGGGCGAGATCCAGATTCGCCGCCCGCAATCCGTCCACGATCCGGCGGTAATCGTCGGCCCGGTGCCGGCGGTTCATCGCCGCCAGTATCCGGTCCGAGCCCGACTGGACCGGCAGATGCAGGAACGGCATCAACGCCGGCACGTCGCCATGGGCCGCGATCAAATCGTCGTCCATGTCGCGCGGATGGCTGGTGGTGTAGCGGATACGGTCGAGCCGGTCGATCTCGGCCAGGCGCCGGACCAGGCGGCCGAGCCGCCATTCGCGGCCGTCGGGGCCCGTACCGTGATAGGCGTTCACGTTCTGGCCCAGCAGAGTTATCTCGCGCGCGCCGCCGGCGACCAGCCGCTCGGCCTCGCGGACCACGGCATCGACCGGGCGCGATTGCTCGGCCCCTCGGGTATAGGGCACGACGCAGAAAGTGCAGAAGCGGTCGCACCCTTCCTGGATCGTCAGGAAGGCCGACACGCCGGGCGCCGCCGTCTCTTCCGGGAGGAAGTCGAACTTGTCCTCGGCCGGGAATTCCGTGTCGAGCACGCGGGCGCCCTCGGCGCGTTCGACATCGGCGAGCATATCCGGCAGCCGATGATAGGTCTGCGGACCTAGGACGATGTCGACGCTGGGGGCGCGGTCGAGAATTTCCTCGCCCTGCGCCTGGGCGACGCAACCGGCGACGGCGATGATCATGCGGCCGCCCTCGGCGCGGCGTCGATCCTTGAGCGCGCGCAGCCGGCCCAGTTCCGAATAGACCTTCTCGGCGGCCTTCTCACGGATGTGGCAGGTGTTGAGGATCACCAAATCGGCGCCGTCGGGCGACGGCGACGGCGCATAGCCGAGCGGCGTCAAGACATCCGCCATCCGGTCGGAGTCATAGACGTTCATCTGGCAGCCGTAGGTTTTGATGTAGAGCTTCTTGCCCACCGTCAGCGGCCTGCCTGCCGCCCCGGGGCATATCGCGTTTGGCTCTTGCCTGCGAAACTTCTGGTCAATGTGGTAAAGTCCGGACTTTCGGTCCTGTTCACCCTTGTTATAGCCCCTATAGGACCAATGAAAGATTAACTTTTCACATATCCAGCGCCGTTTCAAGCGCCGGTAAAGACCGGCCATTCCGGCAACTGCGCCGATCACCGGCCACGACGCCACGTCGGACTTGGCGACGAAGCTCGCTTGGACGCTCGCGCCCATCGCCGGCACGTCGAGGCAGGACGCGTGGTTGCACACGTAGAGCACAGGGCCCGCATCGGCGGGCCGGCCATAGCGCCGGATCTCCAGCCCATGAAAAGGCAACACATCCTGTGCCACAGGAGCGGACTGCGCGCCGCCGCCATGGGAAGGGGGACGCGCACAAAGCCCCGGATGAGGACCGCCGCGAGCGTACCGACGACGAGGGCGGCTGCCCGGAGCACCGCGCGGCAGGGCGCAGGCGGCATGCCGCGCGCAATGCGTGAGGGTCTATGCGGCATTCAACGGCCGCCCGGGCTGCCTGCGTCTCCCGCGTATCGATCACCAGGAGATGGTCCGCCGCGTCGTCGAACCGGTCGGCGTCCCGGCCGGACCGGACCGGGTCGGGCGACGGAACCGCCTTCATCTCTTCATAGAAAATCCGTTAGCGCAGCGATTGCGCGGCGATGATCTCATTCTCGGACGCCGCGAGGCGTATTGCGAGGTTCCCGGAACGGGCCGGATAGGCAGGTTGCTCTTCCGAAAACGTCTGGCCGGCATCGGTCGACTGCGTGGGTATCGCCATGACGCGTCTCTACCGCCTTTCCCAATGAGACGTGCCTCAACGATGGCACCCACTGGACCGGCGGCATCACCAGACTATGTGACGGTTTTGATGCGGATATTTGAATGAACGGCGACGGCTATTTTATTATTTCGATTTTTTATTAGCATTTATTGGAACTCCATAGAGTTCAAGGCGATGATCGACCAGATCGAAGCCCAGTTTCTTGGCGACTTCACGCTGCAATGACTCGATTTCTTCGTTTTGGAATTCGATTACTTCGCCGGTTTCGATATTGATCAGATGATCATGGTGGCTTTCGGTGGCTTCTTCATACCGGGAGCGGCCGTCGCGGAAGTCATGCCGTTCCAGGATATCGGCCTCTTCGAACAGGCGCACCGTGCGATACACGGTCGCAATGCTGATCCGCGAGTCGATCCGCAAGGCGCGCCGGTGCACGGCTTCCACGTCGGGATGGTCGGTTGCTTCCGACAGCACCCGCGCAATGACGCGCCGCTGTGCGGTCATTTTCAGACCCTTGTCGGCGCACAGTTTTTCGATTCGATCCGGCACGGCAACCCCGCTTCGTCCTTGCGAGATTAACTATAGTACGTTCGAAAGGAAGGAACACCATTCGCGTGGCGTCGTTCGACGCCACGCGCAGGCCGACCCCTGGTCGTAACCGCAAATCCGTTTATACCGGACGGCTGCGGCGTGACCGGGTTCCCAACCCGATTTGCTTGGCGAGGCGGCTACGCTGTTTCGCGTAGTTCGGCGCAACCATCGGATAATCCGGCGATAAGCCCCACCGCTCGCGGTATTCCTCCGGTGTCATGTTGTAGGCAGTCTTGAGATGCCGCTTCAGCATCTTCAATTTCTTGCCGTCCTCGAGACAGACGATGAAATCCGGCGTAATCGATTTCTTGATCGGAACGGCTGGCGTCGGCCTGTCCGCGCTTCCACCCTCGGCCCCACCGACCGCTGCGAGCGTGCGATAAACCTGTTCAATCAAACCCGGCAAATCGGAAAGCGCTACCGTATTATTGGAAACGTGAGCGGCAACAATCTCGGAAGTATGTCCAAGAATTTCTTCCCGTTTCACCTCTCCTGTGGATGACTCTGTCATCTTTTCGTGCCCCTTTATTGATACGGTCACCTGCATGACCCTTTTTCCGCAGTTGTAGCGGAAAATTCTCCCACCTAATTATTCTTTCTTTTGGTTCCACCGACTAACCGATTCTGCATGTCGTTTATAGTCGAAGAAACATTAGTAACTATAGTGTAGCAAGCATTAGCCGTACACATCAAGAGATGCTGATTCTTCTACTATTCCGATGAATAGTCGGATTTTTTTACGGCATAACGCATGATCAACGCCGAGACACGCCGCCCATTCTTCCGCAAATAGTACCCCCGACGGCGGCCGACCTCGCGAAAGCCCAGCCCGCGGTACAGGGCCACGGCCCCGGGATTGTCCTCGCCCACCTCCAGGAACACATTCTCCGCCCCGCTCAGCGCCAACCGGTATACCGCGTCGGTCAGCAAGAGCCGGCCGGCGCCGCGCCGGCGCTCCGAATCCGCGACCCCGAGGCTGAGGATTTCACCTTCGCCGGCGACCACGCGGGCGATGACGAACCCGGCACCCCGTCGTGCCGCGGCCTCATCGCGCCAGGCGATCGTCGCCCACGCGCCGGGCGAGTTTATCAGCGAATCCAGCGCCGGCCGCGCGTAGGGTTCGTCGAAGCTGCGGGCATAGAGGTCGACCAGCAGATCCATATCGTCGGTGGTGACCGGATGGACCGCATGCGCGGTCATTATGCGGGCCTCCGCGGGGCGGGGCGAGACCGCGGCGGGGTCGCGTCGGGCGGCCGCAGATAAAGCGGGCCGGGCGGCGCATCACCAAGGCGCGGCGTCACTTCCCGCCACCGTCGGAACGCCAACCGCCCCAGGACGGCAATATCGGGCAACCCGGCACCTTCACCGGGCCGGACGACATAACCGGCGGCGGTCACCGCGGGTGCCACCGCGCGGGCGCCGTCGCCGGCGAGGGCGATGTCACCGGCGTCCAGGCCGCCTGCCGACAAATAGGCCGGCACCGCATCGGGCACCAGCGCCGCGGGACCGGCCAGCGGCCGGCCGTCCGGATTGAAAATTTGGACATACGCGTCGGCGCGTTTGGAATCGAGGGCCGCCAATACCGGCAAACCGGGCGCCGCGTCCGCCGCCACCACCTCCAGCGTGGTCAGGCCAAGCACCGGGCATCCTGCCGCCAGCCCCATCGCCCGCGCGGCCGCCAAACCGATCCGCACGCCGGTGAAAGCGCCTGGCCCGATGGTCACCGCGATGCCGCCCAAGCCGGTGACGCCGGACGCGCCGATCAGGCCGGCGTCGGCCAGCACATCGGACACCATCGGCATCAGTGCCTCGGCATGGCCACGCCGCATGTCCTTGCTGCGCGACGCGGCGACCGCACCGTTGGCGAAGACCGCGGCGGAGCAGCGGTTCGTCGCGGTATCGATCGCCAGCAGGATCATGACCGGGACCGCGCCGCTACAGGATGCGGCAGACGGTGTCGAAATCGAGCCGCGGCGCACGGGGCTCGAGGACCGATCCGTCGCCATGACCGATATTGCAGAGAAAATTGGACCGGTACGGCGTGCCTTCGAAAAAGGCGGCGTCCACCTTGGCATTGTCGAAGCCGGACATCGGACCGCAATCCAGCCCGAGCGCGCGGCAGGCGATGATCAAGTAGGCACCCTGCAGGGTCCCGTTGCGAAAGGCCGTCTCCTCGATCAAGGCATTATTCCCTGTGAACCACGACCGCGCATCGGCGAACGGGTAAAGCTCGGGCAGGCGCTCGTGAAAATCCAGGTCGTGGGCGACAATCGCCGTCACCGGCGCGGCCATGGTCTTATCCACGTTGCCCCGACTCAAACACGGCCGCAACTTCTCTTTCGCCGCGTCGGAGGCGACGAAGACGAATCGGCCCGGGGAACAGTTCGCACTGGTCGGGGCTATCTTCAACAGGTCATAGACGGCGCGCAGCCGGTCGTCCCCGACGGCGGCGTCCTTCCAGTCGCGGTGCGACCGGGCGGTATTGAACAAGATGTCGAGGGCGGCCTGATCCAGCATTAGTTTTTCCTTCAAGTACACGGCGGCGGGCGGCGGGCGGGCAGTGCGCGGGTTGATATCCGCTTGTCGCGATTCGCAAAGCGGCCTATACCTCTCACACTGTCGGAACCGAGTGCTAGCCCGATTCCACCATGAAATACAACATTCCCAGCCGACGGCAATGCCTGACGATCGGCGCGTTGACCGCGCTGGCCCTGCCGCTGACGGCGCCGCAAGCCGTGGCCAAGGATCCGACATCCGCCGTCGCGATCATGTATCACCGGTTCGGCGAAGACGCCCATCCCCGCACCAACATCAAGCTGGAGCAATTCGACGCCCATCTCGCGGAACTCGCGAGCGGCAAATACAACGTCCTGCCGCTGCCCGATATCGCCGCAGCCCTGCGCGCGGGAACGCCACTGCCGGACCGCGCCGTCGCGATCACGATCGACGACGCCTACCGGTCGGTCTACACCGAAGCCTGGCCGCGACTGCAGAAGGCCGGACTGCCCTTTACCCTGTTCGTGGCGACCAAGCCGGTCGAACAGCGCCTGCCGGGTTTCATGACCTGGGACCAGGTCCGCGAACTGCGCGACGCCGGGGTCACCATCGGCGCACACACCCACACCCATGGGCATCTCGCGAAAATGTCGCTTCCCGCCGTAAAGGCGGAAATCGAAACGGCCAACGCGATCCTGAAGCGCGAACTCGGCGCCGTGCCGCCGCTTTTCGCCTATCCGTTCGGGGAAACCTCGGCCGCGGTCACGGCGCTGGTCCGCGCCGCCGGCCACAACACCGCCTTCGGCCAACATTCCGGCGCCATGGAATCGCGCCAGTCGCCCTATTATCTGCCGCGCTTCCCGCTGAACGAAACCTATGGCGGGATGGATCGGTTGACCATGGTTCTGAATGCGCTGCCGGTGCCGGTCACCGGCGTCGTCCCGGCCGACCCGCTGATCCCGCCGGCGGCCAACCCGCCGGCCTTCGGCTTCACTGTGGATGAATCGGTGCGGGGGCTGTCGCAGCTCGCCTGCTATCACTCGCATGGCGGCAAGGCGGCGATCCAACGGCTGGGCGAACGGCGCTTCGAAGTGCGGTTCGACGCCCCCTTTCCGAAGGGGCGGTCGCGGATCAACTGCACGATGCCCGGGCCCAAGGGCCGCTGGCGCTGGTTCGGGATGCAGTATTACGTGAAACCGTAATTTTGAGTCGGAAGGGCGGGTTAAACGTCCTCGCCGATACGCGGACCCGTGTCGCTCAGGCGGGCGGCATCCAGGGGCGAAAGCCGGTTGGTGCGGATTACGCTGCGCAGCAGATCCAGATACTCGCCCTTCTTCTCGGAATAGGAAATCATCGCGGGCAGCAGGCTCTTCCCGGCCAGCCGCTTTCCTTCGGCCCGCATGCCGGTGCGCAGATCCCGCAACCCGGCATAGGCGCGGTGCGTGTTCAGGTTATGGATATAGGAGCGCACTGAATCGCCCAGATGATCGAAGCTGCGAATTTTGTGCGATTTCCCGGCTTCGCGGCCGCTCGGCACCATGCCCTTGTGTTTAGCGGTGGTCCACTGCCCGAAGGCGGCGTTGCCTTCGCGGACGAAGCGCGAGGTGCCCCAGCCGCTTTCGATCGCCGCCTGCGCAAGCGCCAGCGACGGCGGCACCGCGTCGACACGGCGCAGAAGCAGGTCGAGACGATTGGGGTCGGTCTTGTATTCCGCGGCGATCGCTTCGAGACGGTGCTGCTGGTCGGGGCTCAGGTCGCGGCCGGCGGCCAGCTTGGCATCGAACACCAGGAGCTGCGCCCGCTGCCGCAGCACCCGCTCGTTGGCGTTCAGGACCAACGGCAGCATCAGGCGCAGGAAAACCGCCTTGCGCTCGCGCGTCTGCTTCAGGGTATCCAGACCGTCCGGCACCTTCGAGACGAACAGGCGCGGCACCGGCATGTTGTCCTTGCGCACGGCATCGAGATCATAGCCCATCGACGCGAAATGACGGCTCAGCTTGGCCGGCGTCGCAAAGGCGAGGATCGCCGAAGGCTTGCGCATACCGACCATGCCTGACTCGTCGAGAATAGCGGCGACATGCTGTTGCACCGGCGGCACGAAGGCGGCGGCAGCCCCCGCCATCAGAAGCGCGGCGACGCCCACGCCCCATGCGCGTGAGCGACGTTTCGGGGTGCTTTCGGTTTTGGTCGGTGCCGGATTTTTTTTCATGTGCCTCTTATTTTGCCGGGCCGCGATCGGTTAGAAGCCGACGGCGCGAACCTCGACAACCTCCGGAATATAGTGTTTCAGCATATTCTCGATGCCCATTTTCAGCGTGGCCGTCGAACTCGGGCAGCCCGCACAGGCGCCCTGCATCGTCAGGAAGACCACGCCCTCTTCGAAACCGTGATAGACGATATCGCCGCCGTCCATCGCCACCGCGGGGCGGACGCGGGTATCGAGCAATTCCTTGATCTGGGAAACGATCTCGTCGTCATCCTCGGAGACCGCGTTACCGTCGGTACCGTCCGCGGCATCGGTCATCACCGGTTTGCCGGCGGTGAAATGTTCCATGATCGCACCAAGCAGGGCCGGCTTCATGATGTGCCATTCGCGCTCGGCGGTCTTGGTGATGGTGATGAAGTCGCGGCCAAAGAACACCGCGCCGACACCGTCGACATCGAACAAGCGGGCCGCCAGCGGCGACCGGGCCGTCGCATCGTCCGCGTCCGTGAAGTCCGCCGTACCGGATTCGAGCACGGTCTGACCGGGCAGGAACTTCAAGGTCGCCGGGTTCGGCGTCTGTTCGGTCTGAATAAACATCTCTCGATCTCTCCTTCCGGACTAATGCCCGGCGATCCATTGTTGATAGAATGCCTGCTCACTCGGGTTAAACAATCACACTTTTGAAGTAGTCCTTTAGCCCGAAAGCATGGGTTTCCTTAACTCAGATAGAAAATCTCTACGTTATTTCAAGTATTTCCTCATCAGACAGGTTGCCCGGGACGATCGTGATCGGAATCCGGGTTTTGCTTGCTTTCTTGCTCAGAAGATAGCTGATCAGCGGCCCCGGCCCGCTGGATCCGGCGCTGGCCGCCAGCACGAGGATGGAGATCGACGGCTCTTCCTCGAGCAACGCCATAAGCTGCTCGCGCGTATCCCCTTCGCGGATATAGAGAATCGGGTACCGCCCCGACCATTCGAGCACTTCGGCCGACAAGCGCTGCAAGAGCTTTTCGCCTTCCTCTCGCGCCTCCTGCCGCATGAGGTCGCCGACGGTCGCCCAATGCTCGAAATCCGCGCCCTTGATGACGTTTAGCAGGGCCACGCGGCCGCCCGTGTTGCGGGCCCGCCGGCAGGCGAAATGCAGGGCGACCGGCATCTCATCGCTGTCGTCCACGACGACGAGCAGGATGCGCTCGCTCTCCGCCTTTTTCTCATCGGCCGCCGCAGCCGCGTTTTCGGTGTTCGCGCTCATTGTCCTTGACCCTCTCGCCCGGCGGTAGTCTGCCATCTAGCCGCGGCCAGGCGCAATACGCACGGCCGCGCCCACGATAGGCGGCCGATGTGACGGTCTTTAGGGCTTCACGAACCCGATGATGTCCTGGATCTCGCGCATCACCGGCCCGGAAATGGCGCGGGCCTTGGTGCCGCCCTGCCGCAGGATGCCGTCGATGTAGTCGGTATCGCCCACGAGGCGCTGCATTTCCTCGCCGATGGGCCCCAAAACGGACACCGCCAGTTCCGTCAGGCCGCCCTTGAACTCGGAGAACTGCTGGCCGCCGACTGCCGCCAGTACGTCCTCGCGGCTCTTGCGGGCAAGCGCCGCGTAGATGCCGACCAGATTGGCCGCTTCCGGCCGGTCTTCGAGGCCCGCAACCTCGGACGGCAGGGCGTCAGGGTCGGTCTTGGCCTTGCGGATTTTCTGCGCGATCCCATCGGGCCCGTCGGTCAGCGTGATGCGGCTGTATTCCGACGGGTCCGACTTGGACATCTTGTTACGGCCGTCGCGCAGCGACATGACACGGGTCGCCGGGCCCAGGATCATCGGCTCGACCTGCGGGAAATACTCCACCCCGAAGTCCGAATTGAATTTCTGCGCGATGTCCCGGCACAGTTCCAGGTGCTGTTTCTGATCGTCGCCGACCGGCACATGCGTCGCCTTGTAGGCGAGGATGTCCGCCGCCATCAGGTTGGGATAGGCGTACAACCCGACCGAGGCGTTTTCCCGGTGCTTGCCCGCCTTCTCCTTGAACTGGGTCATCCGGTTGAGCCAGCCGAGCCGCGCCACGCAGTTGAAGATCCAGGCGAGGCTGGCGTGATCCGGATTCTGGCTTTGATTGAACAGGATGTTCTTCTCGGGATCGATCCCGCTGGCGATCAGGCCGGCGGTCACCTCGCGGGTGCTCGCCAGCAGTTCCGCCGGTTCCTGCCACACCGTGATCGCGTGCAGGTCGACGATGCAATAGAGGCATTCGTAATCGCCCTGCAGGTCGACCCAGTTGCGGATCGCGCCGAGATAGTTACCGAGATGAAGGTTGCCGGTGGGCTGAATGCCCGAAAAGATGCGGTTCATTGTCTGGTCCCTCGCTTTGGACACGCGGATGATCGGGGGCCCCCGATTTGGACGCGGAGGCGGTTAACGCGCGGAGTTATCCCGGCTGCCGGGGCCGCCGTCAAGCATCGTCAAGGCGGGAAAGAGTATCAGCCCAGACGGTGGCGCTGCGACCGCGGCACGAACTGTCCGGTGGCGACCTGGCGCACGCGCTCGTCCGAATGATTGGCGAGCACCGGCTGCAGGGCGAGATAGAAACGGCCGACCGCCGTCTCGCCCCAGAACCAGTCGCGCAATTCGCCCGGACTGGCGGTGCCCGGCTGCGCCGTCGCCGCCTCGTGATACCAGCTCCGCACGTCCTCGCAGGCCAGCCGGACCGCTTCGCCCAGCGTCAGGTCGGGCAGCGGGTTGTCCGGCGTACCGTCGAAGAATCCGTTCAGAAAACGCACCACGCCTTCGATGTCGAGATTGCAGAGGCCGAAGGTGCTGCGGCCCCGCTCCTCCAGAGCGAAGGCGTACCAGGGCGCGAGCCGGTCGATCTCGGCAAAGACCTCTTCCAGAAGCGCCGACCCGGCCTCGGCCTTCGGCGCCGGCAGCGAGACGGGACAAACCCAGCCCGACATGTCGCCGGACGGCCCGCCGGGCGCGTCCTCGGGGAAATCGTCGAGCAGGACCGGGCCGTCGTCGCGTTCCAACAGGGCGAGCGCGGTCCGCGCCACCTTGCCCTGGAACGCCGGTTCGTTCGGCGCGCCGAAGGGGCGGCCCAGATCGAACGGCACCCACAGGAAGCGTGGCGGCCGCATCTGTTCGGTGTTCGGCCGGACAAGGCTGATCCCGGTCGTCGCGATGCCGTTGGCTTCCAGGTAATGCGCGGCCGCACCGACCGCGCGCGTGCAGTTGGGTCAGACCGGGCTGAGCAGCACCGCGTTGACCTTGTCTTCCTTCAGCATGCCGGCGAGTTCGATCGCCGTCGGCTCGATCTCGTGCGGCAGCCAGCCGGCCCCCATCAGCGAGTAATGGAACCGCGCCAGCGAGCCGATCTCGCCCGCCGCCTCCATCTCGCGCAGCCGGTCGATCGGGAACACCACGTTGGTGTCCTGCTGAAAGCCGGTGCGGTCGTAATTGACCGAGCTGTGCGACATCACCAGGTCCTTCGCCGCCACGTCGCCGGGGATCACACGGTAGCCGGTGTCGCGGATGTCGAAGCTGCGGTCGTCGCGCCGGTGCAGGCCCGCGGTCGTAACGATCGCGACCCGGCGCTCGGCGACCGGCGGGCCGGTCACCCAGGGCGACGACTCGAAGGCGGCGCACTCCTTGCCGAGCAGATGCGCGACGTCGACGTCGGGCAGATCGCTGAGCCGCACCATCTCTAAATGTCCTGAACGAGATGTTCGTGGCTTCGCGGCACCAGAACCTTGGTCCCGAGCAACTGCATCATGCCGCCGTCCAGCGTCCGGCAGGTCGCGGCCAGCCGGCGCACCATCGCGCCCGCAGCGGTCTCCTGCCAATACCAATCGTTCAACACGGCGCTGCCGCTCGGGCCCGGCTGCGCCGTCGCGGCCTCGAAATACCAGGCCTTGATGTCGTCGGACGCGAATTTGAGCAGTTGCGGCAGGGCAACGTCCTCGCGCGGACTGGCGATCGAATGATCGTCCAGGAAGTCGGCCACAAGTTTCGCCGCCGCGTCGATGTCGAGCCCGCTGAGGCCCACCGTGGTCCGCCCGCGCTTCTCCAGCGCCACCTGGTACCAGGGCCGAAGCTGATCGATCTCCGCCAACACGGCGGCCAGCGCGCTGTCCGGGGCGGCATCTTCCGCCGGCGGCGTCAGGTTGACCGGGCAGACCCAGCCGGACATGTCGCCCGTCGTACCGCCGGGCGCGTCCTCCGGGAAGTCCGCGATCACCGGGCCTTCCGGGGCGGCGAACAGCGCCAGGGCCGCTTCGACCACGCGGCGCTGGAAGGCCGGTTCGTCGGGTGCGCCGATCGGCCTCCCCAACTCGAACGGCACCCAGAGGGCGCGCGGCGGATTCAGTTTTTCGGTGTGCTCGCGCACGAGGCTGATCTGCGTGGTGACCAGCCCTTCTTCTTCGAGATATCGGGAAAGCCCGCCAACGGCGCGCGTGCAGTTCGGTCAGACCGGCGTCAGCAGCACGGCGTTGACCTTGTCCTCTTTCAACAGCCCGGCCAGTTCGCGGGCGCGCGGCTCCATTTTTTCGGGCTCCGTCGCGCCCATGAAGGAGTAATGAAAGGACGCCACCGATCCGATCGTTCCGTCCGCCGCCAACTCGTTCAGACGGTCGATCGGGAACACGACGTTGATGTCCTGCTGAAAGCCGCTGCGATCATAGTTGGTCGACAGATGGCTCATGATGATCTCGGACGAGTCGATGTCGGCCGGGATCACCCGGTAGTCCGCCGCGCCGGGACGAAATGTCTCGTCGGTCTTCCGCGACAGCCCGGCCGAGGTGATGATCGCGACCCGCAGCCGCTCCAGCGGCGGCGCGTCGGTCCAGGGGCTGTCCTCGTAGACCGGACACGGCAATTCGAGCAGATGCTCGGCCTCCATTTCGGGAAGATCGGCAAGTCGAACCATGAATGTTCCTTTTTCGCGGCCCGGAACGGGCGGCGTCGAGAGCGGTCAGCGCGAACAAGAGACGGAAGCGTATAGACGGCCGCGGAGAAGTGTCAAATCAACTCCGGCGCAGCGCCCGCCGCAGATCGGCAATCCGCGCCGCGCCCAGGAGCGGGGCGGCGACCGCGAATGTCGCGAGCCCGCAAGCCACCAATGCGACGAGTGCGGTGATACGCTCAGCCGACCCGCCGCGCAGCATGTCGGCTAATCCTTGATGGGCGGCCCACAACGCGACCGCCATGCAAAAGGAGGCCATCAGAATGCGCGGCACGCGACCGCGCAGCCGCTTGTCGAAGATGAGATGCCCGCGCCGGTGCAGGATCACCGCCAGGATCGCCGCGTTGATCCAGGCCGAGCAGGCGGTGGCGAGCGCGATGCCCACATGGGCCAGCACCTGCATCAGGACGACCGCGATCCCGATATTGGCGGTCATCGCGACGACCGCGACCTTGACCGGTGTCGCCGTGTCCTGCCGCGCAAAGAATCCCGGCGTCAGCGCCTTGATCAACACGTAGGCCGGCAGCCCCAGCGCAAACGCGCCGAGCGCCCCGGCGGTCGCCGCCGCATCGGCCGCGTCGAACGCCCCGCGCTCGAACAGGACCCGCACGATGGGATCGGGGATCGTGACCAGCGCCGCCGCCGCCGGCACGGTCAGCAGCAAGGCGAACTCGATGGCGCGGTTCTGCGTGTCCGCCGCCGCCTGCGCCTCGCCGGCGCTGAGATGCCGCGACAGCATCGGCAGCAAAGCCACGCCGACCGCCACGCCGATCACGCCGAGCGGCAACTGGTTCACGCGGTCGGCGAAATACAGATAGGACACCGACCCTTCCGGCAGCAGCGACGCCAGCACGATGTCGATCATCAGGTTGACCTGCACGACGCCCGCGCCGATCGCGCCCGGAACCATCAAGACCAGCAGCCGCTTGACCCCCGGGGTCAGGCGCGGACGCGGCAGCCGGAACAGGATGCCCGCCCGGCGGCAGGCCAGCACCATCCAGAGGAATTGCCCGGCACCGGCAACCGCGACGCCGGTCGCAAGCGCGTATCCCGGCATCGTGAAGACGCCCTCGCGGATCGCCAGCAACACGCCGATCATGACGATGTTCAGCAACACCGGCGCGGCCGCCGTCGCCGCGAACCGGTGCATCGCGTTCAGCATGCCGGCGAGCAGCGCCGTCAACGCCATGAACAACAAGTAGGGGAAGGTGAGCTGGGTCAGGTCGACCGCAAGCGCAAACTTCTCCGGCTGGTCCGCGAAGCCGGGCGCCAGCGCGTGCATCAGCCACGGCATGGCGAGCTGCGCCGCCAGCGTGAAACACAGCATGACGCTGAGCAGGACCGCCGCGACTGAGGCAGCAAACGCGCGGGCGGGGATCGGCCCGTCCTTGGTCAGCCGGTCGGTGTAGAGCGGCACGAAGGCGGCGTTGAACGCGCCCTCGGCGAACAAACGGCGGAAAAAATTGGGAAACTTGAAGGCGACGAAAAAGGCGTCCGCCACCATGCCGGCGCCGATTATCCCGGCGAACAGGATATCCCGGCAGAAGCCGAGAATGCGGCTCGCCATCGTCCAGCCGCCCAGGGTCGCGATCGCACGGAACAGGGCCATGACGGTTGTCTACCCGATCCGCCGCACAAGAAGAAGCGCCGGGTTACGGCACAGTCGCTCTTCCGGCGTCACGTCACGACGGCGCGGTCGGATTTCCGGCGTCACGTAGCTATGGCGCCGGGGGAAGATCCATCTCCAGGATGGCCATCTGGAAGGCGTAAGAGACTTCGCCGTCATCCTCGTCCACGTCACGGTAGATGATCGCGATGAACTCCTCGCCGAGGCTGACCTCGACCGATCCGTCCATCTTGGGCTTGCCCAGCCGGATCCGTTGCGATCCAAAGGTCTCGCGGAGATACGCCTGCAATCGCACGACTTCTGACTGTTCCATAATGCCTCCTAGCGTTGACGCCGCGCGGACCTTGCCGCTGGCGGCCTCATCAATACGGTCAAAAAAGGGAATTTTCCATCTTTACGGCAAACTCTATTCCGCGGCGTCCACGCCCGCTTTCGCGGCGCGGGGCCGGTCTGCGCGTTTCTTACGCGGTTTGGCGGCCGGTTTGCAATCGGGATCAGCCAGCACCTCCAGCAAACGGGTGCGGATCTGCTCCAGTTTGCCCGGATGCTCGATCTTCAAACCGAACACGTCCTTCACATAGAAGACGTCGACCACCTGTTCGCCATAGGTCGAAATCTTCGCGGCGTAAATCTGCAGGCTGAGATCCGCCACCGCCCGCGTCACGTCATACAGCAGGCCGGGCCGGTCGCGGCCGTTCACCTCGATCAGCGTGTGGCGGTTGGACGCCTTGTTGTCGATCAGGACGCGCGGCGCCACCTTGAAGACATTGGTCCGGGTCGGGTAGCCTTGCCGCTTGCGCAGTTCGGTCAACGGCCGCAAGCGGCCCGATAGCGTTTGTTCGATCAGCACCGACAGTTTGGCGAGCTTGTCCGGCCGGGCGAAGGCCTCGCCGTCGGCGTCCTGCACCAGGAAACTGTCGAGCGCCATGCCGTTGTTCAACGTGTTGATTTTGGCGTCCACGATATTGGCGCCGGACACCGCGAGCGCCCCGGCGATGCGGCTGAACAGTCCCGGATGGTCGTCGGCATACAGGGTGATTTCGGTGACCGCCCGGTCCGCATGCACCTGCCGGTCGATGCTGAGCGGTTGCCCGCTTGCCTCGGATTCGCGGATGAACCGGGCGTGGTGCTGCAGCGTTTCCGAATCGTAGGACAGCCAATAGGCCGGATGACCGCGCTCTACATGGGCGTCGATGTCCGCCTCGGGCCAATCCGCGAGGTCGCCGCGCAGGATGGCCACCGCGGCATCGGCGCGGGCATCCCGGCCTTCTGTGACATGTCCGCCCGACATCAGCGCCTCGGCGCGGTAATACAAGTCGCGCAGCAAGGTCGCCTTCCAATTGTTCCAGCGCCCCGGCCCGACGGCCCGGATGTCGGCGACCGTTAGGCACACCAACAGGCGCAGCCGTTCCGGCGACTTCACAATGTCGACGAAGTCCATGATGGTCTTCGGATCGCCCAGGTCGCGCTTGAAGGCCACGTTGCTCATCAACAGGTGATAGCGCACCAGCCAGCTTACGGTTTCGGTCTGTTCCGGCGTCAGGCCGAGGCGTGGACACAGCTTGTCCGCGATTTTCGCCCCCAGCACCGAATGATCGCCGCCGCGGCCCTTGGCGATGTCGTGCAGCAGCACCGCGACATATAGCACCTCGCGCGACAGCACCTTGTGGATCACCTCCGTCGACAGCGGATGGTCGTCGGCCAATTCGCCGCGCTCGATCCGGTTGAGGATTCCGATCGCGCGGATCGTATGCTCGTCCGTCGTATAGACGTGATACATGTCGTACTGCATCTGCGCCACGACACGGCCGAAGTCGGTAATGAACTTGCCGAACACGCCGGCTTCGTTCAGCCGGCGCAGCGCCACCTCGGGGTTCTTCTCTGCCGCCAGAATATTGAGGAATATGCGGTTCGCTTCGGGATCGTCGCGCAGATTCCTGTTGATGCGCCGGAGGCTCCGCGTGATCAGGCGTAAAGCCTCCGGATGAATGTCGAGCGACCGGCGGTGGGCAACCTCGAACAGGCGCAGCATGTCGACCGGGTTCTCGGCGAAATGCTTCCCGCCCTTGACCGTCAGGCGCCCGCCCTCAACCAGGAAACCCTCGATCTCGCGCTGGAAGAAACCGGTCGGCAGGCGAAGCAGGCTGCGCCGTTCGTGCCGCGCCTCGAGCGCTGCGCAGAAAATCCGTGTCAGGTCGCCGATATCCTTGGCGACCAGGAAATAATGCTTCATGAAACGTTCGACATCCGACGAACCCGCATGATCGCGATAGCCCATCCGGGTCGCCAGTTCCGGCTGCAGGTCGAAGGTCAGGCGCTCCTCGGGCCGATCGGTCAGATAATGCAGGTGGCATCGGACGGTCCACAGGAAATCCTGCGCCTTGTCGAACAGCGCCACTTCTTTCTTGGTAAAAAATCCCTCGTCGATCAGCCGTGAGGCGTCGTCGACGCTGTACAGGTATTTGCCGAGCCAGAACAGCGTGTGCAGGTCGCGCAGCCCGCCCTTGCCGTCCTTGACGTTGGGTTCCAGCACGTAGCGCGAGTCGCCCATGCGGAGATGCCGCTCATCGCGCTCGCGCAGTTTGGCCTCGACGAAATCCGGCCCGGTGCCGGCCGCGACCTCAGCGCGGAACCGTGCCCGCAGCTCGCGGAACAAGGCCTGCTCGCCCCAGACGAAACGGGATTCGAGCAGGCCCGTGCGGATCGTCATATCCGCCTTGGCCTGCCGGATGCAATCGTCGATCGACCGCGTCGCATGCCCGACCTTCAGGCCCAGGTCCCAGAGCGTGTAGAGGACATGTTCGATGATCTGTTCGCTGCGCGGGGTCTGCTTGTAGGGCAACAGAAAGAGGAGGTCGACGTCCGACTTCGGCGCAAGCTCGCCGCGCCCGTAGCCGCCGTAGGCGACGATCGACAGCTGTTCGCCCGCCGTCGGATTGGCCGCCGGATATAAATAATCCGCCGCGATGTCGTAGATCACGCGGATCAGCTGATCCATCAGGAAGCAATGGCCTTGAACCGCCAGCGTGCCGCTTTGGTCCGCGTCGAAACGGCGGCGAATTTCCGCGCCGCCGTCGTCCAGCGCCGTGCGGTAGAATTCCAGCATGGCTTGCGGCCGGTCGCTCTCGGAGAGGCCCCCGTCCAGCACCGTCCGCGCCGCTTCATGCAGTGCGGCGCGATCGATTATCGCGCGCTTTTTCCGCAGTTGTTCCATCGCTAAGTCATGCGTCAGCGGCAGTTGAAATGCAAGGGAAACTAACGCTTTCCGGGCTACCGGGTCACCCGTCCAGGAGCGCGCGCAGGCGGTAGATCAGGTCGAGCGCCTCGCGCGGCGTCAACTCGTCCGCGTCGACCGCGGCGAGGGTTTCCTCCACCGCCGACGGTTGTGAAGGCATCGCCGTCGGAACGTCGGAGAGCGCCGCGAAGAGCGGCAGGTCCTCGGCGAGCCGGGTCATCGCGGATGACTGCTCGCCGCTCTCCAGCGTCTTCAGCACCGCTTCGGCCCGGTCGATCACCGCGGGCGGCAGGCCGGCCAGCTTCGCCACATGGATGCCGTAGGACCGGTCCGCCGCGCCCGCCGCCACCTCGTGCAGGAAGACCACCTCGCCCTCCCATTCCTTGATCCGCATGGTGAAGGGCTTGAGCGCGGAAAGCCGCGAGGTCAAGGCGACGAGCTCGTGAAAATGCGTCGCGAACAAAGCGCGGCATCGGTTAACCTCGTGCAGGTGCTCGACCGCGGCCCAGGCAATCGACAAGCCGTCGAAGGTTGCGGTGCCTCGGCCGATCTCGTCGAGAATGACCAGCGAGCGTTCGGTCGCCTGATTGAGAATCGCCGCCGTCTCGACCATCTCGACCATGAAGGTGGAGCGGCCCCGCGCCAGATCGTCGGCGGCCCCGACCCGGCTGAACAGCCGGTCGACCGCGCCGAGCCGCGCCGAGTCGGCGGGCACGAAGGACCCCATTTGCGCCAACACGGCGATCAGGGCGTTCTGGCGCAGGAAGGTGCTCTTGCCCGCCATGTTCGGCCCCGTCACCAGCCACAGGCGGCCGGCCTCGCCGAGGTCGCAATCGTTGGCGACGAATCCGCCCTCCTGTTCCGCGATCAGCGCGGCCTCGACCACAGGGTGCCGCCCGCCGGTCACGGCGAACTCGTTCGTGTCGACAACCGACGGCCGGCAGTAGCGGCGCTCCACCGCCAGGTCCGCCAACGCCGCCGCCACGTCCAGCGACGCGAGCGCCGCCGCCGCCAGGGCGATCGCGTCGGCGCGGATCGACACCTCGCCGATCAGGTCGGCGAACAACTGCAATTCGATCGCCACCGCCTTGTCGCGGGAATCGGCGATCCGCCGGGCCAGATCCGCCAGTTCGGCGGTGCTGTAGCGCACCGCGTTGGTCATGGTCTGGCGGTGGATGAAGTCATCGCCGAGCCGGTCGGCGAAGCGCTGCGTCACCTCGATGAAATACCCCAGCACGTTGTTGTGCCGGATCTTAAGCGTGTCCGCGCCGGTCTCCTCGCGGTAGCGCCGCTCCAGGTTGGCGATCAGGCGCCGGCTCTCGTCGCGCAGCTCGCGCACCTCGTCCAGTTCGAGCGCATAGCCGCGCGCGATGAACCCGCCGTCCCGCGCGATCAGCGGCAGGTCCTCGGCCAGCGCCCGGGTCAGCCGGTCGACCAGCACCGCATGCTCGCCGAGATCGGTCAGCGCCTCGGCGATGCCCGCCGGCGGCGGCACGGCGGCGCCCTCGATGACCGTGCGCAATGCGCCCGCCTGGATCAGTCCATCGCGCACCGCGGCGATGTCGCGCGGCCCGCCGCGGCCGACGGTGATTCGGGACAGCGCGCGCTCCAGGTCCGGGCAGCGCCGCAAGCGCTCGCGCAGCTCGCCGCGCGTGGCCGGGTCGTCGGCGAACCAGCTGACCATATCGAGGCGGCCGTTGATCGCGGCGGTATCGGTCAACGGCGCGGACAATCGCGCCGCCAGCGCCCGCGCGCCGCCGCCGCTGACCGTGCGGTCGATCACCGACAGCAGGCTGCCCTGCCGTTCGCCCGACAGCGTGCGCGCGAGTTCCAGGTTGCGCCGGGTCGCCGCGTCGATCTCCATCAGCGCGCCCGCCGACACCCGGCGCGGCGGCGTCAGATGCGGCAGTTTTCCGACCTGGGTCAGTTCCACGTAATCGACCAACGCCCCGGCGGCAGCCAGTTCCGCGCGGGCGAAATCGCCGAAAGCGTCGAGCGAGCCGACCCCATACAGTGCGGTCAACCGCCGCTGCGCATTCTGCGAATCGAACCGGCTGTCCGGCTGGATCGAGACACTCTCGCCGCGCTCGCGCAGGATGTCCGCAAGGTCGTCCTGCGCCGCCAATTTTTCCGGCACGACCAGCTCGCCGGGATCGATGCGCGCCAGCATCGCGCCAAGACCGCCCGCATCGCCACCCTGCAGCGGCTGCGTAAAGAAGGCCCCGGTCGACATGTCGAGCCAGGCGGCGGCAAGGTCGCGCCCGACCCGGGCGAGCGCGGCGAGGTAGTTGTGCGCGCGCGCATCGAGCAATCCGTCCTCGGTCAGGGTGCCGGGCGTGACAAGGCGGACGACGTCGCGTTTGACGACCGACTTGTTGCCGCGCTTCTTGGCCTCGGCGGGATCCTCCATTTGTTCACAGATCGCGACACGGAAGCCTTTGCGGATCAGGCGCGCCAGATAGCCGTCGGCGGCATGCACCGGCACGCCGCACATCGGTACCTCGCGGCCGTCATGTTCGCCGCGTTTGGTGAGTGTGATGTCGAGCGCCGCCGAAGCGCTGACCGCATCCTCGAAGAACATCTCGTAGAAATCGCCCATGCGATAGAACAGCAGGCAATCAGGATTGGCTTCCTTGATCCGCAGATACTGCGCCATCATCGGCGTCGGGCCGCCGGGCCGGCGGGCCGTTGGCTTCTTCGGGTTGCGGGAGATCGGACGGGTCATGGCGAAGCGAAATTAACATGGCGGCGACGGCCCTTCCATGCAGCGGAGGCGCGACTCCCCAGAAATATTCGGCCGCAAAAGGGGCAACGCGAATGCTGGCCATGTCCGGCGGCTTCATGCCAGTATGGCTCCGGCGGCGGACCGGCGACTTTCCTCAACACATCTCGGCGATACCGGCTGTGGCGGGAACGGCCACCGATCCGCCATGGCCGACGCGATATGCTGCGGACAATTTGCGGCTGCAACTGGAAAACTTGGACGACAGCGCCAATTGCATGACGAGACCAACTGAATAGGGACGGCCGAAACGCTCATGGCTAAGAAGAAATCCGACACACCGGAAGAATTGCTCAAACAAGACGCGTTGCGCATGCACGCGCGGAACCGTCCGGGCAAGCTGGAAATCCGCGCAACCAAGCCGCTGACGACGCAGCGCGATCTGTCGCTCGCCTATTCGCCCGGCGTCGCCTATCCCTGCCTCGCCATCGAGGACGATCCGGCCTGTGCCTATGACTATACCGCCAAGGGCAACGTGGTCGCCGTCATCTCCAATGGCACCGCGGTGCTTGGGCTCGGCAACATCGGCGCCCTCGCCTCGAAGCCGGTGATGGAAGGCAAGTCGGTGCTTTTCAAACGATTCGCCGACGTCGACGGCGTCGATATCGAAGTGGATACCGAGGATGTGGACACCTTCGTCAGTTGCGTGAAGGCGATCGGCAAGACCTTCGGCGGCATCAATCTGGAAGACATCAAGGCGCCGGAATGTTTCCTGATCGAACAGCAACTTCGCGAGCTGCTCGACGTGCCGGTCTTCCACGACGACCAGCACGGCACCGCGATCATCACCGCCGCCGGCCTGGTCAACGCGCTCACCCTGACCAAACGCGACATCAAGGACGCCAAGATGGTGGTAAACGGCGCGGGCGCGGCATCGATCGCCTGCGTGGAGTTGATCAAGTCGATGGGCGCGCCGCACGACAACATCGTGCTGTGCGATTCCAAGGGCGTGATCTACCAGGGCCGCGAGGACGGCATGAACCAATGGAAGTCCGCCCATGCCGCGGCGACCGATGCGCGCAGCCTCGCCGACGCGATGAAGGGCGCAGACGTGTTCATCGGCCTGTCGATCAAGGACGCGGTCAGCAAGGCCATGGTCAAGTCGATGGCCAAGGATCCGATCATCTTCGCGATGGCCAACCCGGACCCGGAAATCACGCCGGAAGACATCGAAAGCGTGCGTAAGGACGCCATCGTGGCGACCGGGCGCTCGGATTACCCGAACCAGATCAACAATGTGCTGGGCTTCCCCTATATCTTCCGCGGCGCGCTCGACGTGCGCGCATCGACGATCAACGACGCCATGAAGATCGCCGCCGCCGAGGCGCTCGCCAAATTGGCGCGCGAAGACGTGCCCGACGAGGTCGATGCGGCCTACGGCGGCAAGCGGCTGAAATACGGACCGGGCTACATCATCCCGGTACCGTTCGACCCACGGCTGATTTCCGAAGTCCCGGCGGCGGTCGCCCAGGCGGCAATGGACAGCGGCGTCGCGCGCGCCCCGATCGAGGACATGGACGACTATCGCCAACAGCTTTCGGCAAAGCTCGACCCGGCCCTCTCCAGCCTGCAGTTCGTCCACACGCGGGTCAGCGCCAATCCGCGCCGCGTGGTGTTCGCCGAGGGCGAGGAGGACCGGGTGATCCGCGCCGCCGTTGCCTTCCGCAATGCCGGCTTCGGCAACCCGGTCCTGATCGGCCGGGAAAAGCGGGTGCGCGAAACCATGGAGCGGCTGGGTATCGAGGCCAATGGCGAACTCGAAATCCACAACGCGCGGCTCAGCAAGGACAACAAGAAATACACCGACTTTCTTTACGAGCGGCTGCAGCGCAGCGGACACCTCTATCGCGATTGCCAGCGGATGGTGAATCAGGACCGCAACGTCTTCGGCGCCTGCATGATCGCGATGGGCGACGCCGACGCGATGGTGACCGGCACAACGCGCAGCTTCGCGACCGCGTTCGAGGATGTTCGGCATGTGATCGACCCCAAGCCCGGCGAACGCCTGATGGCCGTCACGGTCGTGGTGACGCAAGGGCGCACCGTGTTCATCTCGGATACCAACGTGCACGAAGTGCCGACCGCCGAGGAATTGGCAGACATCGCAATACAGACCGCGGCCTATGCCCGCCAGTTCGGCCAAGAGCCGCGGGTGGCGCTGGCATCCTTCTCAAATTTCGGCCAACCGATGCGGCCGCATATGGAACGGGTGCGCGAGGCGGTGAAAATCCTCGACGGCCGCAAGGTGGATTTCGAGTATGACGGCGAAATGCAAGCGGACACGGCTCTGAACTACAACCTGATGCAACAGGTTTATCCGTTCTGCCGGCTCTCCGATGCCGCCAATTGCTTGATCATGCCGGCGCTTCACAGCGCCAGCATCAGCGCGAAGCTGCTGCGGGTGCTGGGGGGCGGAACGGTCATCGGGCCTGTGATGATCGGGCTCTCGAAGCCGGTACAGATAATGCAGATGGGGTCGACGGTGAACGATATCGTCAACGCCGCCGCCTTGGCCGCCCATGACGCGATCCTTTAACATCGGCGCATTATAGTAGGTGGGTTAGAACAACCACCGCGCCGGATGAAGGATGGCTCATGCCGTACCGTCGGCCCGATCGATTATTCCTCGCCGTCTTCACGGTGGCCGCACCCGGCATCCTTGTGCTGGCCGGCCTGCTGATCGCCGGCGTCCTATCTCCCGGAATTTCGCTCGCCGCCGCCGCCGTTCTGTTGGCCCTGGCCGGACTCATCGCATGGCGGCATGTGACCGACCTGGCCCGGCTTCGGTTGCGGGTGGACCAGCTGGCGGCGGGCGAAGACGATCCGGGCTATGAGGCGACGACCGTCGGCGACCTATCGCTCGCGATCGCCCGTCTCGGGCGGCAATGGCAAGACGAGCGGGAAAAGCTGGCAGCCGAACGCGCCACGGCGGATTACATCCTGGACGCCCTGCCGGACCCGCTCATCGTGGTCGACCGGTCGAACATGGTGGTGCGCGCCAACTACGCCGCCGAAGAAATTTTCGACACCGAGCTCACCGGCCGTGACCTGGCCGCCGGGTTGCGTCACCCCACGCTGCTGCGCGCGGTCGAATCCGCCTTGCGCGACGGCAACAGCCTGGCCGAGGAAATCGCCATGCCGCCGCCGATGAACCGGAATTACAGCGCCCTCGTCGAGCCGTTGGGCGCGTCCGCCGACAGCGGCGCGCTGATCCTGCTGCACGACCTGACGCCGGTCCGGCTGGGCGAACGCATGCGGGCCGATTTCGTCGCGAATGTGAGCCACGAGTTGCGCACGCCCTTATCGAGCCTGTTGGGCTTCGTCGAAACGCTGCGCGGTCCCGCGCGCGAAGACGCCGAGGCGCGCGACAACTTCCTCGGCATCATGCACGATCAGGCCGAACGAATGACGCGCCTGATCGAAGATTTGTTGTCGCTGTCCCGCATCGAGATGGACGAACACAGCCGGCCCGACACGCCGGTGGATGTGCGCCGTGTGCTGGCCAAGGTGGAGGACATGCTGTCGATGAAGGCGCGCAACCGCAACATGCCGATCCAGATCACCGTCCCCGACGCGCCGGCCGCCGTGCCCGGCGACGAGGATCAGTTGACGCAGGTGTTTCAGAACCTGATCGACAACGCGATCAAATACGGCGGCGAGAATACTCCGGTCGAGATCGTGCTCGACCAACCAGACGCCACACAGGTGTCGATTACCGTGATCGACCACGGCGCGGGCATCCCGCGCGAACATCTGCCGCGATTGACCGAGCGGTTCTACCGGGTCGACGCGGCCGGCAGCCGGCAACTCGGCGGAACCGGGCTCGGCCTCGCCATCGTCAAGCACATCATCGCGCGGCATCGCGGAAAACTCGATATCGCGAGCGCGGAGGGCGAGGGCAGCAGTTTCACGGTGACTTTGCCCACCGTCGCGGAAGAAACCGGCGCATTATCCGCCGAAGCGGCGGGCTAGGTTTTCGGCGCGCAGAGAGCGCCGTATAACTCGTTATATAATAACGAGTTAATTTAAATTTCCGCCGCCGCAAATTAATGGGCCGGCTGTCATTTTTCTGTAACAGACCTGTCGTAATTGAGACGTGTCGGAACACTAGGATCGGCCGCGTTGCAGCGATAATGCCGGTCCTGTTAAGCGCCGGTTCCTATGCAGCGGAAAAACGAACGATTCATCCCTTCCGAGAAATCCATGACGAACGGAGCGTGACCGTGATCAAGAAAACCCTCCTCCTCAGCGCAGTGGCCTCGATGGCCATGGCAGGATCCGCCCTGGCGCGCGATCAGATCAACATCGTCGGGTCGTCCACCGTCTATCCTTTCGCGACCGTCGTCGCCGAACGGTTCGGCAAGACCACCGACTTCAAGACCCCGAAGATCGAATCGACCGGGTCGGGCGGCGGCCTAAAGCTGTTCTGCGGCGGTGTCGGCGTGCAGCACCCCGACATCACCAACGCCTCGCGGCGGATCAAGAATTCCGAAGTGGAGCGTTGCGCGAAGAACGGCGTCAAAGGCATCACCGAGGTCAAGATCGGCTATGACGGGATCGTCGTCGCCAACTCGAAAAAATCGAAGCGGGTCGAACTAACGCTACAGCAGCTGTTCCTCGCCCTGGCGAAGCAGGTGCCGGAAGGCGGTAAGGACGGCGGGAAGCTAGTCCCCAATCCTTATAAGAAATGGAGCGACATCGACCCGTCGCTGCCGAATGCCGCGATCGAAGTGCTCGGCCCACCGCCGACCTCCGGTACCCGCGACGCGTTCAACGAACTCGCCATCGAAGGCGGCTGCAAGACCTTCAAGTCGCTGAAGGCAATGAAGAAAAGCGACAAGATGAAATACAAAGCCGTCTGCCGCGGCATCCGTGAAGACGGGGCCTATATCGAGGCGGGCGAGAACGACAACCTGATCGTCCAGAAGCTCGAAGCCAATCCGAACGCCTTCGGCGTCTTCGGCTACAGCTTCCTCGACCAGAACGCCGACAAGGTTCAGGGCAGCCTGATCAACAAGGTCGAGCCGACCTTCGAGAACATCTCGGCACAAACCTATCCGGTTTCCCGCGCCTTGTTCTTCTATGTGAAGAAAGCGCATGTCGGGCAAATCCCGGGCATCAAGGAATTCGTCTCTGAGTTTACCGACGAAAGAGCCTGGGGTCCGGAAGGGTATCTCGCCGACCGCGGCTTGATCCCCCTGCCGGACGCCGAACGGAAGAAAGTCCGCGCCTCTTCGGTAGGCATGGCCAATCTCTCCATGTAGCACCGCATCGGCGGCCGGGATACCACCCCGGCCGCCGAGTTACGTCGGCCGTCCATCACGGACCAAGCAACAAGAACAGAGCCGAACCAGGAACCGGACCTCCAGGGAAGTGTCAAAATAGATGCAGTATTTCGTTCTCTTCGCCGTCCTGCTGATGCTGACCTATGTCGGTTTCGCGATGGGCCGGCGGCGCGCGCTGGTCGTCGGTGGCAATTCGTCGGTCGGACTGCATTCTCTTCCGTCGTATCATGGCCTATACGTCATCCTGTGGTGTGGCCTCCCGGCGCTCGCGGTGATGATTTTCTGGCTCGTGTTCGAATCGACCATCGTGACGTCGTTGGTCGTGGGCGCCCTGCCGCAAGATATGCAGGCGCTGCCGGAGAACCGGCTGAACCTTCTTGTCAACGACATCCGCAACTTGGCCGCGGGCGACGCAACCAGCCGCGCCGCCGACGCCGAATTGACGGCTGCCGCCGCGCATTACACGAGCCTGCGGCAGATCGGTTTCGCCGCGATCGCCGTGGTTTGCCTGGTCCTGGCGATCGGCGGCATCCTCATCGGCCGCCGTTACATCTCGCCGACCCTACGCGCACGCAACCTCGTCGAGCGCACGATCATGGCCTTCCTGATCGGCGCGTCGACGATCGCCATCCTCACCACGATCGGCATCGTCCTGTCCTTGCTTTTCGAGGCCTGGCGCTTCTTCCAGATGGTGTCGCCGGTCGAGTTCCTGTTCGGCCTGGAATGGAGCCCGCAGATCGCGTTGCGCGCCGATCAGGTGGCCTCCTCCGGTGCGTTCGGCGCGGTGCCCATTTTCGCCGGCACCGCGCTGATCAGCGTGATCGCCCTGTTCGTGGCGGTGCCGATCGGCTTGCTGTCGGCGATCTACATGGCGGAATACGCCGCGCCGAAGTTCCGCGCCGTGGTCAAGCCGCTGCTCGAGATCCTCGCCGGTATCCCGACCGTGGTCTACGGCTTCTTCGCCGCCTTGACGGTGGCGCCTTTCCTGCGCGACAGCGGCATCGAACTGGGCCTGACGATTTCATCGGAAAGCGCGCTTGCCGCCGGGCTGGTCATGGGCATCATGATCATTCCCTTCGTGTCGTCCCTGTCCGACGACGTGATCACGGCGGTTCCCCGGGCGATGCGCGAGGGGTCCTATGGCCTCGGCGCGACCAAATCCGAAACGATTCGCAATGTCATCCTGCCGGCGGCGCTGCCGGGAATCGTCGGCAGTGTCCTGCTGGCGGCGTCCCGCGCGATCGGCGAAACCATGATCGTGGTGATGGCCGCCGGCCTTACCGCCAACCTGACCGCAAACCCCTTCGAGGCGGTCACCACGGTGACGGTTCAGATCGTGACCCTGCTTGTGGGCGATCAGGAATTCGATAGCCCCAAAACCCTGGCGGCCTTCGCGCTCGGGCTGGTGCTCTTCGTCATCACACTCTGCCTCAACGTCATCGCGTTGCGCGTGGTGCGGAAATACCGAGAGAAATATGACTGACGCCACCGCGCCCACCCCCATCCGGAATCGCAGCACCGCCGAGCGGGTCGACGCCAGCCTGAAGCGGCGCTACGCGGCGGAAAAGCGCTTCAAGCTGTACGGGCTGATTTCGATCATCCTCGCGGTCTCGTTCCTCGGCCTGCTGCTCGTCAGCATCGTGTCGAAAGGATACACGGCGTTTCAGCAGACCTTCATCCAGCTCGAGATCGACTTCGCCAAGGAAGAAATCGACCCGCAAGGCACCGGCGACCCGAAAGTATTGGCCAAAGCCAATTACGACGGCCTGATCAAGAAGACATTGCGCGGCATGTTCCCTGAGGTGAAGAGTCGCCGGGACAAGCGCAAACTTTACCGGCTGGTCAGCGGCAACGCGGCCTTCGATCTGCAAGACCTGGTGGTCGAAAACCCGTCTATCGTCGGCACGACGCGATCGATCTGGGTGCCCGCGTCCGACGACATCGACGTCTTCGTCAAGGGCCATGTGCGCGCCGACGTGCCGGAGGACCAGCGCCGAATCAAGGACAACGAAATCGCCTGGGTCACCACGCTCCAGGAAAAGGGCGCGCTCGAGAAGAAGTTCAATACCGCTTTCTTCACGTCGGGCGACAGCCGCGATCCCGAAGTCGCCGGCATCTGGGGCGCCGTGGTGGGATCCTTTTGGACGCTCTTGGTAACCTTGGTGTTGGCCTTCCCGCTCGGCGTCATGGCGGCGGTCTACCTCGAGGAATTCGCGCCGAAGAACAAATGGACCGACCTGGTCGAGGTCAACATCAACAATCTCGCCGCGGTACCATCGATCGTCTTCGGACTGTTGGGCCTCGCGGTCTTCCTCAATTTCTTCAACCTGCCGCGATCGGCCCCGCTGGTCGGCGGCATGGTGCTGGCCCTGATGACGCTGCCGACGATCATCATCGCGTCGCGCGCCGCGCTGAAGGCGGTGCCGCCCTCGATCCGTGAAGCGGCGCTCGGCGTCGGCGCCAGCAAGGTGCAGACCGTGACCGATCACGTCTTGCCGCTGGCGATGCCCGGCATGCTGACCGGCACGATCATCGGCATGGCGCAGGCGCTCGGCGAAACGGCGCCGCTGCTGATGATCGGCATGGTGGCCTTCATCGTCGATATTCCCTCCGGCCCGTTGGACCCGGCAACGGTGCTGCCGGTGCAGATCTATCTCTGGGCCGACAGCGCCGAACGCGCCTTCGTGGAACGGACCTCGGCGGCGATCATGGTTCTTCTGGCGTTCCTGGTCTGCATGAACCTCATTGCAATCATCCTGCGCAAACGCTTCGAAAGGCAGTGGTAAGATGACTCGGCACTTGGAGCTGAAATCGATGACGGTGGAGAAGACCAAAGACGCTGCGGCGGACGACGCGGCCGCCGCGATCCCGGCGGTGAAGATGTCCGCCCGCGGCGTCGACGTTTTCTACGGCGACAAACAAGCGCTCATGGGTGTCGATCTCGATATCCGCGAACGCGAGGTTACGTCGCTGATCGGGCCTTCCGGCTGCGGCAAATCCACCTTTATCCGCTGCCTGAACCGGATGAACGACGTGATCGATATCTGCCGCGTCGACGGCGACATCCAGTTGGACGGCAAGGACATCTACCACCGCGGCGTCGACGTGGTGCAGCTTCGCGCGCTGGTCGGCATGGTCTTCCAGAAGCCGAACCCGTTTCCCAAGTCGATTTACGAGAATGTGGCCTACGGACCCAAACTGCACGGCCTCGCCGACAACCGCGAAGACCTCGACGAGATCGTGATGACCAGCCTGGAACGCGCCGGGTTGCTGGACGAAGTCAAGGACCGGCTCGACGAGCCCGGCACCGGTTTGTCGGGCGGACAGCAACAGCGCCTTTGCATCGCGCGCGCCATCGCGGTGTCGCCAGAGGTCATCCTGATGGACGAGCCCTGCTCGGCGCTCGACCCGATCGCCACCGCGCGGATCGAAGAGCTGATCGACGAGCTGCGCGCCAACTTCACCATCGTGATCGTGACGCATTCCATGCAGCAGGCCGCCCGGGTATCGCAACGCACCGCCTTCTTCCATCTCGGCTATCTCGTCGAGGTCGGCGATACCGAGCAGATCTTCACCACGCCGCAGGACAAACGCACCCAGGATTACATCACCGGCCGCTTCGGCTGATGGGAGAGACAATCGTGGCAAATTCGAGCGAGCATATCGTCAAATCCTATGACGAAGAGCTGAAACAGCTCAACGCGCTGATCAGCCGCATGGGCGGATTGGCGGAAACCCAATTCGACGGCGCCGTTCAGGCCGTGTTGCGGCGCGACGTGGAACTGGCCGAGAACATTCGCGCCGGCGACGCGGAGATCGACGAACTGGAACACGAGATCGATGCGCTCGTGGTGCGGCTCCTGGCGTTGCGCCAGCCGATGGCCATCGACTTGCGCTACATCGTCTCGGCGCTCAAGATCGCGGCCGACCTGGAACGGTTCGGCGATCACGCCAAGAGCGTCGCCAAGCGGGCCATCGCGATCAGCAAAGTGCCGCGCATTCCGGCGCCCGGTCTCGACCGAATGGCGCGCATGGTGCAAGGCATGATCAAGGAGGTGCTCGACGCCTATCTCGAGAACGACACCAATAAGGCGATCCGAATCTGGCGGCAGGATGCGGAAGTGGACGAGCTGTACAACAGCCTGTTCCGCGAGCTGCTGACCTACATGATGGAAGACCCGCGCAACATCACCGGCTGCACCCATCTGCTGTTCATCGCGAAGAATATCGAGCGGATGGGCGACCATGCCACCAATATCGCCGAGATCGTGCATTACCAGGTCAAGGGCACGCAACTGCCCGACGACCGGCCGCGCGGCGACGACCCGAGTTTCGCGGTCGTCGACAATGACACTCCCACCAACGATGACCGAAAACCATTGATATGAGGCCCCGTATACTGATCGTGGAGGACGAGGCGGCCCTCGTCACGTTGCTCCGATATAATCTCGAACGCGAAGGATTCGACGTTTTCGAAGCCGGCGACGGCGACGAAGCCCTGGTCGTCGCGGACGAGACGCCCCCGGACCTGATCCTGCTCGACTGGATGCTGCCGCTGACCAGCGGCATCGAGGTGTGCCGCCAATTGCGGCGCAAGTCGGAAACACGCACGACGCCGATCATCATGCTGACCGCGCGCGGCGAGGAAGCCGACAAGGTCCGCGGACTGGACAGCGGCGTGGACGACTATGTCACCAAGCCGTTCTCGCCGGCCGAACTGCTCGCCCGCATCCGCGCCCTGCTGCGCCGCGCCCACCCGGCGCCGGCGGACGAAACGCTGCATTGCGGCAACATCCGCATGGACCTGGCGGCGCATAAGGTGCATCGCGGCGACCGCAACGTGCATCTCGGGCCGACCGAGTTCCGCCTGTTGCGCTATCTGATGGAGCATCAGGGCCGCGTGTTCAGCCGCGAGCAACTGCTGGATGCGGTGTGGGGCCGCGACGTCTTCGTCGAGGCGCGAACGGTCGACGTTCACATCCGCCGCCTGCGCAAGGCGCTGAACGATCCCGGCGACAACGACATGATCCGCACGGTCCGCGCGGCGGGGTATGCGTTGGAATGTCCTAGCTCAGCCTAACGGCAGCACCGCTTCGGAGATCGACGGCTCGTCCGCCATCGGCTTCACGATAAAGCCGAGTTCCTTGCACATGGCGATCATCGGCTTGTTCTCGCTGAGAATCTCGCCGAACAATTCGCCGAGCCCGCGCGCCCTGGCGTGCTCGATCAGCAGTCCCATCAAGCCGTAGCCGAGGCCCTTGCCCTTCCAGTCGGTGCGCACCATGACGGCGAATTCCGCACGCTCGTTATTGGCATCCGCGGCCAACCGCGACACGCCGATGGCCGCATTGCTGCCGTCCCCCTCGAAGGCGACGAAAGCCATTTCGCGGGCATAGTCGATCTGCGTCAACCGCGCCGCCAGCTTGTCCGGCAGCCCCTTCATCGCGTGCATGAAGCGCATGCGGATGTCTTTCGCATCTGCCCGGCTGATCATCTCCTGCAGCCGCGGCGCGTCGGTCGGCCGGATCGGCCGTACCGGTATCGCGCCCCCGTCCCGCAGCGTGACCGTCCCGCGCAATTCGGCCGGATACGGTTTGATCGCGAGACGCGCGCCCGGTGCTGTATCCGCCGGGACCGGCGCGACCCGGATCCGCGCATCCACCACGATCACCCCGTCGGCGTCCGCCAAGAGCGGATTGATGTCGAGTTCGGAAACCGCATCCAACTCGGCGGCGATCCGGGCGACCCGCATCACCGTATCGACGACCGCATCGACATCGGCCCCGGCCCGCCCGCGATACCCGCGCAGCAGGCCGCCGATTCGGGTCTCGCCGATCAGCGCCTCGGCGAGCGCCGGGTCCAGCGGCGGCAACGCCATGGCCGTGTCGGCGATCGCCTCGACGCCGGTGCCGCCCTCGCCGAACAGCAGGACCGGGCCGAACTGGGCGTCCTCGCTCATGCCGACGATCAGCTCGAACGCGCCCGGCCAGCGCACCATGGGCTGCACCGTGACCCCGTGATAGCGGGCATCCGGCCGGCGCTGGCGGACCCGCTCCTCCATCGCCTGGGCGGCGGCCGCCACCGCACCCGGCGTTTCGAGATCGAGCACCACGCCCCCGACATCGGACTTATGCGTGATGTCGGGCGAAAGGACCTTGATCACATAGGGGCCTTCGAAGTTTCCCGCCTGGCGCGCAGCCTCGGCCGCCGTTTCCGCGACCTCGGTCGGGACAACCGGCACGCCGTACGCGTGCAACACGGCCTTCGCCTCCGGCTCGGTCAGCCATTCCCGGCCCTCGCCGATCGCCGCATCGACAACCGCCTGCGCGGCGGCCTGGTCAACCGACAGGTCCTCCGCGTCCAGCGCGGGCACGCGCGCCAGTTCGGCCTGCCCCGCGCGGTACCGCATCAAATGGGCGAAGGCCCGCACCGCATCCTCGGGCGTGTCGTAGGTGGGGATGCCGTGGGAGGAGAAGAGCTTGCGCGCCGGCACAGCGCCCGTCCCGCCGAGCCAGCTCGTCAGCACGGGAAAGCGTCCCGCGGTCCGGCAGTCGACCACCGCCTGCGCCGCTTCGGTGCTATCGGCTACCGCGGTCGGGCAATTCAGCACCAGCACGGCGTCCACGTTCTTATCCGCCAGGGTCGCTTGCAACGCATCGCCGTAGCGCTGCCCCGACGCGTCTCCGATGATGTCGATCGGGTTGCCGCCGCTCCAGGACGCGGGCAGGACCGCATCCAGCGCGGCGATCGTCTCGGGCGACAGGGTGGCGAGCGGGCAGCCTTCTTCGACCGCGCGGTCGGTGGCGAGGACGCCGAATCCGCCGCCGTTCGACAGGATGGCGAGCCGGTCGCCGGCAAACCGCGGCGCGTGCGCCAGCGTCTCGACCGCATCGAACAGTTCCTTGGTCTCCAGCACGCGCAGCAGCCCGGCGCGGCGGAACACCGCGTCATACACGGCGTCCGATCCCGCCAGCGCGCCGGTATGCGAACTCGCCGCCTTCGCACCCTCGGGCGCGCGGCCCGCCTTGATCACGATGACCGGCTTGGTGCGCGCCGCGATCCGCGCCGCCGACACGAATTTGCGCGCGTTGGTCACCGCCTCGACATACAGCAGGATCGCCCGCACGTCGGGCTGCAGCGCCAGATAGTCGAGCATGTCGCCGAAATCCACGTCGGCCATGTCGCCGAGCGACACCATATGCGAGAAGCCGATGCCGCGGGAGGCGGCCCAGTCCAGCACCGACGTTACCACCGCACCCGACTGCGACACGAAGGCGAGATCGCCGGGGGCCGCGTCGATATGCGCGAAACTGGCGTTCAGGCCGGAATCCGGCACCAGCAGGCCGAGCACGTTCGGCCCGATGATTCGCATGCGCTGGGCGGCCTCCAACAGTGCAGTGCGGCGGTCCGCACCGTCGCGGTCGCCGCCCTCGCCGAAGCCTGCGGTGATCACGACCGCCGCCTGCGCCCCTTTCTCGCGCAGTTCCGCGACCACGCCGGGCACAGCGTCGGCGGGCGTGCAGACGACGCCGAGGTCGGGCACGACCGGCAGGTCCGCCACCGACGGCCAGGCGAGGACGCCGCCGATCGCCCGGTGTTTCGGGTTCACCGGCATGATCGGCCCCTGGAAACCCGCCCGCATCAGATTGCGCGCCAACACGGCCCCGACCGATTTCGGCCGGTTGCTGGCCCCGACCAGGGCGATTGATGCCGGCCGGAATATGTACTCGAGATCGCGGATGCTCATGGCTGGTGACGCGTCAGTTCGGCGCGATACAGGGTGGCGGTCTCATCGCCGAAACAACAAAAGACCACGCGGTCGACTGTGGTGTTGCCTGCCAACGCCGCCGCGACCGTGCCGACGGCGATCCTCGTCGCGCGGTCGAGCGGAAACCGGTACACGCCGGTGGAAATCGCGGGAAAGGCGATCGAGGTCACGTTGTTCTCCGCCGCCACGTCCATCGACCGGCGGTAACAGCTTTCCAGCAACGCCGGCTCATCCGCCTGTCCGCCGCCCCATACCGGACCAACGGTGTGGATCACGTGCCGTGCGGGGAGATCGTAGCCGCCGGTTATCTTGGCGTCGCCGGTGGCGCACCCGCCCAACGTCCGGCATTCCGCCAGCAGCGCCGGACCGGCGGCCCGGTGAATGGCCCCGTCGACGCCGCCCCCGCCCAGCAGGCTTTCATTCGCCGCGTTGACGATCGCATCGACCGCAAGCGCGGTGATGTCGCCGTCGACCACGTCCATCGCATCCGCCATACCATCCACTCCTCAATGCCGGGGGACGCTAGCAGTTCGCCGTTACAATTTAACTGATCTGGCGCAATATGAGAGCCGGTCAATCGGGCTGCGCGGCGGCGGGCGCAGGCGGCTTTTCCTCCGGCGGATAGCGCCGCATCATCCAAATCAGCAGGGCCAGGCCCGGCAGCGCCGCCAGCGTCGTCAGCAGAAAGAACATCAGCCAGCCGGTCTGGTCCGCCAGCCAGCCGCCGCCCGCCGACAGCGCGGTGCGGCTCGCCGCGGCCAGCGACGACAGCAGCGCGTATTGCGTCGCCGTGTAGGCCACATTGCAGAGGCTGGAAAGATAGGCGACGAAGGCGGTCGTCCCCATGCCGCCGGTCAGGTTCTCGACGCCGATGGTCACCGCCAGCATCGGCAGCGAGTAGCCGACATAGGCCTGCAGCGCGAAGACCAGATTCGAGGCCGCCTGCAGCACGCCGCAGATCAGCAGACTTTTCATCACGCCGTGCCGCGCGACCAGCCAGCCGCCGAGGCCCGCGCCGATCAGCGTCGCGGCGAGCCCCCACCCCTTGCTGAGCACGCCGATCTCGGCCAGCGAGAACCCGGTGCGCAGGTAAAAGGGCGTTGCCATGAAGCCGAGCAGCGCGTCGCCGTACTTATAGAAGACGATGAACAGCAGCACCGCGATCCAGCCGGGCCGGGTCATGAATTCGGCGAAGGGACAGATCACCGCACCATGCACCCACAGGGCGGCGGCGCGGATGCCGCGCGGCGCACCCGCCAACCGGGCCGCGCCGGCCTGCTCCAGCCGTTCGCTTTCCTCGGTGCGCCGCACCTTGGGTTCCGGGTTGACCAGCACGGTGATCATGCCGACCAGCATGCAGGCCGCCATCGCCGCATAGGCCGCGGTCCAGCCGTAATAGTTCGCGACGATCAGCGCGCCGCCGCCGGACACCAGCATGGCGATGCGGTATCCGAACACCAGGTTGGCCGCGCCCGCGCCGAGCTGGGAGTCCTCCAGGATTTCGGTCCGGTAGGCGTCGATCACGATGTCCTGGGTCGCCGACGCGAAGGCCACGACGGCCGCCCAGAAGACGAGGCGCAGCAGCCCGGCGGGCTCGGACGGGTCGAGCGGGGCCATCATCGCGACGGCGAGCAGCAGCATGACCTGCGCGAACAGCATCCAGCCGCGCCGGCGGCCGAACCGTGCGGTCAGCAGGGGCAGCGGCAGCCGGTCGACCAGCGGCGACCAGAAGAATTTCAGCGTGTAGGCGATGCCGACCAGGCCGATCAGCCCGATCTCGGTCAGCGAGATGCCCGCCTGTTCGAGCCGGGCGGCCAGCGTGGAGCCGGTCAGCGCCAGCGGCAACCCGCTGGAAAACCCGAGGAAGAGCAGCGACAGCACGCGCCGGTCGAGATAGACCGCGAGCGCCGCTGCCCAATCGCGCATCATGGCATCCGCACCCGGTGCGCCCCCGCGGGCATCAGCCGAGCGCCGCCACCGCATCGCGCAGGTCCGCCTCCGGCCGCGCACCGTAATGCTGGATCACCTCGGCCGCGGTAACCGCGCCGATTTTGCCGCAGGTCTGCAGGTCCTTGCCTTGCGTGTAGCCGTAGAGGAAGCCGGCGGCGTATTGATCGCCGGCGCCCGTGGTGTCCAGCACCTTGGAGACCGGGGCCGCGTCGATCACATGCACCTCGTCGCCGCTGACGATGACCGCGCCCTTCTCGCTGCGGGTCAGGCAGGCGACCTTGCAATGGCCGCGCACCTGCTGCAGCGCGTCGTCGAACCCGTCGACCTGATAGAGCGAGCAGATTTCCACCTCGTTGGCGAACAGCACGTCCACGTGATTCTCGACCAGGTCGTGGAAAGCATCCCGGTGGCGGTCGACGCAGAAGCCGTCGGACAGGGTGATCGACACCTCGCGGCCCGCCGCATGCGCGGTTTCGGCGGCTTCGATGAAGGCCGCCTGCGCCGGCGGCTGGTCGAACAGATAGCCTTCCATATAGGTGACTCGGCCATTGCGGATCACGTCCGTGTCCAGATCGTCCGGCGTCAGCAGGCAGGCCGCGCCCAAAAACGTGCACATGGTGCGTTGCGCGTCCGGCGTGACCAACACCAGGCAGCGGCCGGTCGCGGGTCCGTCCGTCGCCGCCGCCGTATCGAAGGCGCAGCCGAGGGCGCGCATGTCATGCCGGAACACGGCGCCGAACTGATCGTCGCGCACCTTGCCGACATAGGCCCCTTTGCCGCCGAGCGCGGCGAAGCCCGCCATGGTGTTGGCGCAAGACCCGCCCGACGATTCGGTCCCCGGCGGCATCCGGTCGTACAGCGCGCTCGACTGGTCCGCGTCGACCAGCATCATGCCGCCCTTCGCCAATTCGTTGCCGTCCAGAAAGGCATCGTCGGTCTGCGCCACCACATCGACCAGCGCGTTGCCGATGCCGACCAGATCGTATTCCGGCTGTTCCGCCATAAAAAAGTCTCTCCCAAGGATTCCCGCGGCGAGTGCCGCCGCGCGCGCAGTATAGACACGCGGCCGGACCGGGCAAGCGGGAGGGTTACTTCCGCGCCAGCGCGATATGCGTGCCTTGCGGGATCGCCAGTCCGTCGGCGTCGCGGTAGGGGGCGAGCGCTTCCGCGATATCCGCGACCAGCGCCGCCCGCGTTTCCGCGTCCAGGGCGGCGACCGCCGGGGCGACGGGCGTGCTGGCGATGTGGCCGGGGATCGACTCCTCGGGTGGCAGCATGCGCCGGGTCAGGACGGCTTCGGTGATCTCGATACCGGTAAACCCGGCGTCGGCCATCAGCGACCGCAGCACGTCGGGCTCGCCCAGCGCGAAGGGCGCTTGGATTCGAATTGCTTCCTCGACGGTCACATGACGGGCAAGCGCCGCCGCCGTCGCCTGGTTGCAGGGGCTATGCTCGACCGTGCGCCAGACGCAAAGCGCCAGCGTGCCGCCGGGCGCCAGCACGCGGCGCATTTCGCGCAGCGCCGCCGGCTTGTCCGGGAAGAACTGCAGGCCCTGCTGGCACAAGACGATGTCGAAGGCGTCGTCGGGACAGGGCAGGGCGGCGACGTCGCCTTCCCGCCAGTCGAAGGAGGGGCCGCCCTTTGGCGCCTTCGCCGCCGCGACCTTCAACATGCCGGGGTTGAGGTCGACCCCCACCACCGCGCCGCCGGCCCCGAGCAGGGACGCCGCCGACCGCGCCACGATGCCGGTGCCGCAGGCGACGTCGAGCACGCGCGCGCCTTCCCGCACCGGCACGTGATCGAGGAAGACCTGCGCCAGCGGAGCGAAGATGCTCGGCACCTGATAGCGTTCGTAATTCTCCGGCCCGCTGCCGGAAAGCTGCCAGCGTTCCTGTCGCGGCATGCCGCGTCCTTTCCGCGTATCCCTTGCGGGTAAGGCGCGGGACTCTATACCCGGGTAAGGCGGTTTTGCATCGAAATCGTGGCCCGGTCGCGAATATGTGAAATCGGGCTTTTGCCCCGTCGCGCGAGGGCGGGTTATTGAATCCGCCGGTTCGATCAACACATATAAGCGCGATACCGCAGCGGATTCCCCCGACGGACGGCGCCGCTTGCGGTCAATCGGCGTGGCTTGTAAAGAAACAGCATGATTTCCAATTTTTCCAAAGCTGTCGGTCAGCTCGGCGATCCCAAGCTGCGCCGGGTATTGTGGCTCAGCATCGGTCTGTCGCTGCTGCTGTTCATCGTGTTGTGGTTCTCGCTGTGGTGGGTCGCCACCACCGTTCCGGCGGACGCTATCCCCGGCGTGCCCTGGCTGCAGGAAACGCTGGGCGAGATCTTCGATTGGCTGGCCGGATTCCTGTTCGTCGGCACCCTGCTGGTCCTGACGCTGATGCTGTTTCCCGCCGTCGTGACGGTGATCGTCGGCTTCTTCCTGGACGAGGTGGCCGACGCCGTCGAGGCGCGGCACTACCCAACCCTGCCCGACGCACGGGACCAATCCCTGTCGGAAGTGGTTATCTCCACGGTGAAATTCGCGCTGCTCGTGGTCGCGCTGAACCTCATCGCACTGCCGTTCTACGTGTTGCTGTTCTTCGTGCCGCCGCTGAACCTGGTGCTGTTCTACATGGTGAACGGCTATCTGGTGAGCCGGGAGTATTTCGACATGGTCGCGCAACGGCGGCTCGCCCCGGGCGACGTGAAACGGCTGCGCCGGAGCCACCGGGGCCGGCTGCAGCTCGCCGGCATGGCGCTGGTCCTGCTGATGACGATCCCGGTCGTGAACCTGCTGACGCCGGTCCTGGGCACCGCTTTCATGGTCCATGTCTATCAGCGGATGGCGATGAAGAAGCTCGAACACAATTAGCGACGCCGCGCCCGGACACGCGCCAAACACGTCGCGGACACGCCGCCAACACGCGAATGTCACGATTCAGTTCGTGTCAGCCTCATCGAAACATCGTATAGTCGTAGCAATATCGAATTGCGTAGGGTGACGACGCATCGGGTCGTTTGGTTGCGCGTAATTCCCTGCCAATCAATGAACCAATTCTTCATTTGGGACGCATAGGGAAACCACATGGCCGAAGATCACAAACCCCCGCAATTTCCTTCGGAACTGGCGCGGCGGGTCGTCGGATTGCCCAGTGGCGGGCATCAGGACGGGCTGCATGGCGAAGGGAACAAGAAACTCGTCGTCGGACGAGACATCTCGCTGAATGGCGAAATCACCGATTGCGACGTCCTGATCGTCGAAGGCAAGGTCAAGGCATCGCTGCGCGACAGCCGCCGCTTCGAAATCAGCGAAACCGGCATGTTCGAAGGCAGCGTGGAAATCGACGTCGCGGAAATCAAGGGCCGTTTCGACGGCGACCTGCTCGTACGCGGCCGGCTTATCGTCCGCCGGACGGGCTGCGTAACCGGCCAAATCCGGTATGCCGAGCTGGAGATCGAGCGCGGCGGCCAGATTGCGGGCGACATTCAGGTCTTGGCCGAAGCCGAGACGGCGCAACTGCCCGGCCCGGAAAGTGTGCCCGGCTATACGCAACCGACCGTCGTCGAAGACTCTTCGTCATTGGAACGTGAATCCGACCTCCGTGCCTAGCTCCTCGTTTTTCCGGAAGACCGCGGCGCTGATCTTCGCGCTCGCCCTGCTTGGCGCCTGCGCCACAGCAGGTCAGGATTCGACCGCGGGAGACGGCGCGAACGGACAATCCGGCACGGCCGGCGCCGGCGAGGCCAGCGACCCGAAAGACAAGAAGGCGGCCCGCGTGGTGCTGTACGATCCCGAAGAATTCATCGGGTACGGGCCGCAGCGGCTGCTGCCGATCATGGGCGCGCCCGATTTCGTGCGCCGCGACGGGCCGGCGCAAATCTGGCAATACCGCGCCGAAAACTGCGTCCTCGACCTCTTTCTCTACGGCAAGAACGACGACAGCCAGGTCCGGCACGTGGAACTGCGCGAGCGCGTGCCCGGCGTCGAACCGGTCGAGGAATGCTTCAGCCGCCTCCGCACCGCCCGTGAAGGCAAGCCCTCGAGCTGAGCCGCGGCGCCCCGCCGCTCCGCGACAGCATGCTTCGTCAGGCTCAGCATGAAGGTGGCAAGATAACGCTGCCGCAAAATTTCCGATTTCCACCGGCGCGACAAAGATCGCGATTGTTTCGAAAAATCAGGCCAGGGCTTGGGCCCAAAAACTTTGGGACAAACGGTGTGCGCAACTCTACCCGGGCGTCTGGTGCGATCGGAGAATCGCCACCCGCAAAAAGCTCAAGTGCAACCGCCAACCCAATGGCCTCGGCGGCTACAATCACAATTGCGAACTCTCCACCCGGCCCTGTCGAAACTGACGGCGTTTGGCTAGGCTGCGTTAGACCGTCTTCGCCTTGTAGGCGCAGAGGTCCCGCACCACGCAGACCGGGCAGTCGGGCTTGCGCGCCTTGCAGACATACCGCCCGTGCAGGATGAGCCAGTGATGCGCGTGCAGCCGGTAGGGCGGCGGCACCACCTTTTCCAGCTTCTTCTCGACCTGCACCACATTCTTGCCCTTCGCCAGGCCGGTCCGGTTGCCGACCCGGAAGATATGCGTGTCGACCGCGATGGTCGGCTCGCCGAAGGCGATGTTCAGCACCACATTCGCCGTTTTGCGGCCGACCCCCGGCAGTTTTTCCAGCGCCTCACGGTCGCGCGGCACCTCGCTGTTGTGTTCGGCGATGAGCTTCTCGCTGAGGCCGATGACATTCTTCGCCTTGTTGTTGAAAAGCCCGATCGTCTTGATGTAGTCGCGCACCGTCGGCAGGCCGAGGGCGACCATCTTCTCCGGCGTGTCCGCGACCTCGAACAGAGGCCCCGTCGCCTTGTTGACCCCGACATCGGTCGCCTGCGCCGACAGGACGACGGCGACCAGCAGGGTGTAGGGATTGACGTAGTGCAACTCGCCCTGCGGCTCGGGATCCTTCTCCTCCAAGCGGCGGAAGAACTCTTCAATGTCGGCTTTTTTCATGCGGCGAGAGTACCCAACCCGGCGCGCCGGGCCAAGACCGGGGCGAACCGCCGCAGACCCCTGGACGCGCCCGCGCCCATATCCGATAGTGCGCCCATGACTGCGACACAGAACACTGCGGGATCCACGGACAGCGCATCGCCGGACTCCGGCACCGAGTCCGGACAGGGTACGGATGAAGGGCGCATTTTCTTCGATGCTACCTTACATCCCAACCGCAGCCTCAGCCCGGCGGGGTTTCGGATTCTCATGCTGATCGCGGGCGTGTCCGCGCTGATCATCGGCACGCTGTTTATGGTCGCCGGTGCGTGGCCGGTCTTCGGCTTCTGCGGCGCGGAATTCCTGCTGCTGTACGTCGCCTTTCGCATGAATTACCGGGCCGGCCGGGCGTATGAACAGATCCGGCTGACCGACAATCAACTCGAAATCCGCCGGTACAGCGCGCGCGGCGAGGTCGGCCGCTGGCGCTTCGAGCCTACCTGGCTGCAAGTCTCGATGGAGAACCCGCCGCAACACGACAGCCAGATCACGCTGACCACGCATGGCCAAAGCCTGACGGTGGGGTCGTTCCTGTCCCCGGCCGAGCGTCTGGAAGTCGCCGAAGCCCTAAAGGACGCGATCGGCCGTTGGCGGAATCGCTGGAACCCGGCCATCGCCGGCTGACGCCGCGCATCCGAAAACCGGATCCCCGCCACGCCCGAGTATCGAGCCGTTTCGGCGCTGTCACGCTTCGACAGGCTCAGCATGAGGGCAGCACAATCTATCCTCATGCTGAGCCTGTCGAAGCATGTTTTCGCCCGTTTTAAGGGCTAATGACAGTTCAAGCGGCAAATAAAGCCGCCCGGCCCTTATTCGAACCCGAGCACGTTCTTCATGCTGTACAAGCCCGGCGCCCGGCCCTGGGTCCACAGTGCGGCGCGGACCGCACCGGCCGAGAAGACCTGACGGCTGCCCGCGCGATGGGTCAGCTCGATCCGCTCACCCTCGCCCGCGAAGATCACCGTGTGATCGCCGACCACATCGCCGCCGCGCAGCGTGGCGAAACCGATCTGCCCGTCGGGCCGCGGGCCCGTGTGACCGTCCCGCACCGCCTGGCGGACCTCCGCCAGATCGACCTTGCGCCCGGCGGCCGCAGCCTCGCCGAGACCGACCGCGGTGCCCGACGGCGCGTCGACCTTGTGGCGGTGATGCATTTCGACGATCTCGATGTCGTAGGCTTCGGGCCCGAGGATGCCGGCAACCTGTTCGGTGAGCGCCAGCAACAACGTCACGCCGATGCTCATGTTCGGCGCACGGACAACGGGGACATGCCGCGCGGCCAGCGTGACCGACGCCTCTTGATCGGCATCCAGTCCGGTGGTGCCCGCGATCAGGGCGGTTTCGGCCTGGGCGGCGAGGCGGGCGTGTTCCGCGGTGGCGGCCGGCGCGGTGAAATCGATGACGGCGTCGACCGCGGCGATCATCTCCGCCGGGTCCTCCTGGACGGTCACGCCCAACGCGCCGACACCGGCAAGCGCGCCCACGTCCTGGCCGAGCGCCGGGCTTCCCGGCATTTCCGTGGCCCCGGCGACGACGCATCCGTCCGTGCCGCACACCTGTTGGACCAGCATCTGGCCCATGCGGCCCGCGCCCCCGACGATGCCGATCTTCAGCTCGTTGCTCATCATCCGCCTCCCTGCCGTTGCAGGGTTCCGGTTGTATCGCATGACCGGGATTTGAGAAAGCCGCAATGCGCCGGATGGCGCGGCGCTATTCCGTCAAGTCTTCCCAGAACTCCTTGACGCGCGAGAAGAATCCGTCGGATTGCGGGTTCTGATCCTTGCCGCCGCCGGCCTCGCGGAAGTTCTTGAGCAATTCCTTCTGGTTCTTGGTCAGGTTGACCGGCACCTCGACCGCGGTTTCGATATACATGTCGCCGCGGCCCTTGCTGTTGAGCACGGACATGCCCTTGCTGCGCAGGCGGAATTGCTGCCCCGACTGGGTGCCTTCGGGAATCGAGACTTTGGCCTTCGACCCGTCGATGGTCGGGACTTCGACCGAGCCGCCCAACGCGGCGGTGGTCATCGGGATCGGGACGGCGCAGAAAATGTCGCTGCCCTCGCGCTCGAAGATCGGATGCTTTTCCACATCGAGGAAGATGTAGAGATCGCCGGGCGGCGCGCCGCGCACGCCCGCCTCGCCCTCGTCCGCCAGCCGGATGCGCGTGCCGTCGTCGACGCCGGCGGGGATGTTCACCGCGAGGGTCTTTTCCCGATGAACCCGGCCCGCGCCGCCGCAGGAGACGCACGGATTGTCGATCACCTGACCATGGCCGCCGCAGGACGGGCAGGTCCGCTCGATGGTGAAGAATCCTTGCTGGCTGCGCACCTTGCCGACGCCGCCGCAGGTGCCGCAGGTGGTCGGCTGGGCGCCGCCCTCGGCACCGGAGCCGGCGCACGAGTCGCAGCTCACCGACGTGGGCACGCGAATGTCGATTTTGCGCCCGTGGAAGGCGTCCTCCAGCGAGATATCCAGGTTGTAGCGCAGGTCGGCGCCGCGCCCGGCAGCGCCGCCACCGCGCCGGCCGCCCATGAAGTCGCCGAAGACCTCGTCGAAAATGTCGGAAAATCCGCTCGCGAAATCGAAGCCCTGCGCGCCCGCGCCGGGACCGCCCGCGCCGTTCTCGAAGGCGGCATGACCGAACCGGTCATAGGCCGCCCGCTTCTGATCGTCCTTGAGAATCTCGTAGGCTTCGGTCGCTTCCTTGAACCGCGCTTCCGCGTCGGTATCGCCCGGATTCCGGTCCGGATGGAACTTCATCGCGAGCTTCCGGTAGGCGGACTTGATTGCATCCGCCTCCGCGTCGCGGCCCACTCCCAGGACCTCGTAATAATCCTGCTTATCCATCGGCCACCCTTGATGGTAAAGCGGGCCCTCGGTGGCGGATACCGCCCCGAAGGCCCCATTGATTTTTGTCTATGTCATGTGTGACAAGACGTCCCCGCGGTTACGCCGACTTTTTGTCCTTGCCGGCCTGATCGTCGTCGACTTCCTCGAAGTCGGCATCGACCACGTCTTCCGCTTTGGCTTCACCATCCGGTCCCGCAGCGTCCGGGCCGTCACCGCCCTCGGCTGCCGACGCGGCTTCGTCTTGGCTCGCCTTATACATCGCTTCGCCAAGCTTCATCGCAACCTGCGACAGGGATTCGGTCTTGGCCTTGATGGCTTCGACGTCCTCGGCCTCCATCGCTTCCTTGAGCGCGGCGAGTTCGGTCTCGATCGCTTCCTTGTCCGAAGGCTCGACCTTGTCGCCGTAGTCGGCGAGGCTTTTCTCGGTCGTATAGACAAGGCTGTCCGCCGCGTTGCGGACCTCGACAAGTTCCTTGCGCTCCTTGTCTTCCGCCGCGTGTTCCTCGGCGTCCTGGACCATCTGTTCGATGTCGGTGTCCGACAGACCGCCCGAGGCCTGGATGCGAATCTGCTGTTCCTTGCCGGTCGCCTTGTCCTTGGCGGACACGTTGACGATGCCGTTCGCGTCGATGTCGAAGGTGACCTCGACCTGCGGCATGCCGCGCGGCGCCGGCGGGATGCCGACCAGGTCGAACTGGCCGAGCAGCTTGTTGTCGGCGGCCATCTCGCGCTCGCCCTGGAACACCCGGATCGTCACCGCGGTCTGGTTGTCCTCGGCCGTCGAGAAGGTCTGCGATTTCTTGGTCGGGATCGTCGTGTTGCGGTCGATCAGCCGGGTGAATACACCGCCCAACGTCTCGATGCCCAGCGACAGCGGCGTGACGTCCAGCAACAGCACGTCCTTGACGTCGCCCTGCAGCACGCCGGCCTGGATCGCCGCACCGGTGGCGACGACCTCGTCCGGGTTCACGCCGCGGTTCGGCTCCTTGCCGAAGAAGCTCTTCACCGTGTCGAAGACCTTGGGCATGCGGGTCATGCCGCCGACCAGGATCACGTCGTCGATTTCGCTCGCCTTCAACCCGGCGTCCTTGAGCGCCTTCTTGCAGGGCTCGATGGTGCGTTCGATCAGGTCGCCGACCAGCGCTTCCAGCTTGGCGCGGCTGAGCTTCATGTTGAGATGCTTCGGCCCCGACTGGTCGGCGGTGATGAAGGGCAGGTTGACGTCGGTCTCCATCGAGCTCGACAATTCCATCTTGGCCTTCTCGGCCGATTCCTTCAGGCGCTGCAGCGCGAGCTTGTCCTCGCGCAGGTCGATGCCGTTTTCCTTCTTGAACTCGTCGGCCAGATAGTCGACCACGCGCTGGTCGAAATCCTCGCCGCCGAGGAAGGTGTCGCCGTTCGTGGACTTCACCTCGAACACGCCGTCGCCGATCTCCAGGACGGACACGTCGAAGGTGCCGCCGCCGAGGTCGTAGACGACGACCACGCCGCTGCCTTTTTTCTCCAGCCCGTAGGCGAGCGCGGCCGCGGTCGGCTCGTTGATGATGCGCAGGACGTCGAGACCGGCGATCTTGCCGGCGTCCTTGGTCGCCTGACGCTGCGAATCGTTGAAGTAAGCCGGGACGGTGATGACCGCCTGCTTGACGTCTTCGCCGAGATAGCTTTCAGCGGTTTCCTTCATTTTCTGAAGGATGAAGGCGCTGATCTGGCTCGGCGCGTATTTCTCGCCGCCCGCCTCGACCCAGGCGTCGCCGTTCTCGCCGGCAATGATCTTGTAGGGGACGAGCCCCTTGTCTTTTTCCACCGCGGGATCGTCGGCACGCCGTCCGATCAACCGCTTGATGGCGAAAAATGTCTTGTCCGGATTGGTCACGGCCTGCCGTTTCGCGGCATGGCCCACCAATCGTTCGTCGGATTCGGTGAACGCGACCATCGACGGCGTCGTCCGAAACCCTTCCGCATTTTCAATGACCTTGGCCTGCGAGCCTTCCATAACGGCAACGCAGGAATTGGTCGTCCCCAAATCAATCCCGATGACTTTACTCATGTGGCCCTCTTTCCTTTCTGGCAAATCCCTATCGACGAATTCTCGCCAAATTCCTGTCCCGGCGGCCCGAACTGCGGCACCGCCACAGGGATTCCCAATTTCGCGGTGTTGATCAGTAACTGACGGCTATATAGGGAGCATTGCGCGCTCGTACAAGAATTCGGAAGGCGAGATTCTGCGCTCAACGGCATAAATTTGGGTGATTCATCGCTCTGTCCGGCCTGAATCCCCGGCGCGCGGCGCTTGATCCGGCGCCTGGGATGCGCGAGGGTCGGTCCTGTAGGGTCCGAATGATTATTTCAGCCAGCTATAAGACTGATATTCCAGCCTTTTATGCGGCATGGTTTCTGCGCCGGCTCGACGCGGGCTTTTGCCGGTCCGTCAACCCGTGGGGCGGGCAGGTGTATGAGGTTCCGCTGACAACCGAGACGGTCGACGGATTCGTGCTGTGGACGCGGAATATTCGCCCGCTCGCGCCCAACCTCGCGCGGGTCGCCGCGGTGGCGCCCTATGTGGTGCAATTCACCGTCACCGGCTATCCCCGCAGCCTCGAGGTCAGCACGGTCCCGGCGGAACAGGCGATCGCAGACCTGCGGGACCTTCGCCGCCGCGCCGGCCCCCGGGCCGCGGTCTGGCGCTACGATCCGGTCCTGTTCACCAGCGCCACCCCGGCCGATTGGCATCGCCGGAATTTTGCCGCGCTGGCTCGGTCGCTGGCCGGTACGGTCGACGAGGTCGTGGTGTCCTTTGCGCATATCTACCGGAAGACCCGCCGTAATCTGGAGGCCGCCGCCGCGCAATCCGGCCTGACCTGGCGCGATCCGCCGGACGACGAGAAAGCGGCGCTGGCCGCCGGCCTGGCCGAAATCGCCGCCGACCACGGCATGGCGTTTCGCATCTGCGCCCAGGCGGCTCTGGTGCCGCCGGGCGGCGCGCTTGCCCGATGCATCGACGCGGACCGGCTGTCGGCGGTCGCCGGCCGGCCCATCGCCGCGCCGGTGAAGGGCAACCGGGAGGATTGCCTTTGCCACCGGTCGCGCGATATCGGGGCTTACGATACCTGCCCCCATGGATGCGTCTATTGCTATGCGGTGACGACGCCGGCCACGGCGAAACGGCGCTACGCCGCGCATGATCCCGAGGGGGCTTTCCTGTTCGCGCCCGCCGCAGGCCCTCAGCGGTCGTCGGCGAGGCGGATGCCCGAGAACATCCACCGCTGATGCGGGTAGAAGAAGTTGCGGTATGTCGGCCGCGCATGGCCCTCCGGCGTGACGCAGCATCCGCCGCGCAGCACCATCTGGTTCGACATGAACTTGCCGTTATATTCGCCGATCGCGCCGTGCGCCGGGCGATACCCCGGATAGGAGTTGTAGGCGCTTTGCGTCCATTCCCAGACATCGCCGATCATCTGGCGCGGCCGGCTATTCTTTTTCGGCGCGGCCGCGGGGTGTAGAGATCCCGACTCCAGGAGATTGGCTTCCGACGCCGGTTCGTTCTCCGCGGCGGCGGCTTCCCATTCGGTTTCGGTGGCCAGTCGCTTGCCCGTCCAGGCGGCATAGGCGGCGGCCTCGTAATAACTGACATGACTGACCGGCTTGTCCGGATCCAGCGGCTGCAGCCCGGCGAGGGTGAACTCGAACCGTTCGCCGTCCTTCTCGCGCCAATACAAGGGGCCGCGCCAATCGTTCGCGCGCACCGTCTCGATCCCGTCCATGAACCAGTGTTCCGGCCGTTCATACCCTTGGTCCTCGACGAATTCGAGATATTCCCCGTTGGTCACCAGGCGCGATGCGATGCGGAAATCGCGCAGCAGCACCTCATGCCGCGGCGATTCATTGTCATAGGCGAAGCCGTCGCCGGCATGGCCGATACCCCGCACGCCGCCTTCCACCTCGTGCCAATCGAGCGTGTCGACGCGGGCCGCGCCGTCCGGCGCGCCGGGAGTTTCATAAGCGGGCGCCAGTGGGTTGCAAGAGAAGACATGCTTGATGTCCATCAGGAGCAATTCCTGATGCTGCTGTTCGTGGTTGATGCCAAGCGTCACCAGTTCGGCGATTTGGTCCACGGAATTGAGCGGCGGCGCGGTCAGCAACCGCTCCATCGCCTGGTCCACATGACGGCGGTAGGAAATCACCTCGTCAGCCGACGGCCGGGTCAGCAGACCGCGCGACGGGCGGGCATGCCGCGGCCCGGCCGCTTCATAGTAAGAATTGAAAAGAAAAGCGAATTGCGGATGGAAAACCGTGTAGTCGGCCAGGAATTCCCCTAGGACGAAGGTTTCGAAAAACCAAGTGACATGCGCCAGATGCCATTTCGTCGGGCTCACGTCCGGCATCGACTGCACTTGCTGATCTTCCGGCGACAGCGGCGCCGCGAGCGACTCGGTCGTCGCGCGAACGCCGCGGTAACGGCTCAGCAGTGCGTCCATCTCTCCGAAATCGACGGTGAGGTATTGTTCGACGGTGTCGATGACGCCCCCCTTGACGTCCTGTCGCATCTACGACCAACGCGCGGCGGCGGCGCGAAGTTCCGAACCGTATCCGGTTACCCGAAAATTTTCAACGCAGGCCGCGTGCGGCTCCTGCCATGGATTGTCACCTGTCGCGCACCGGTCACGGCGGCTATGCCGTGGTATCGACATGTCCCGTGTTTTCGGGCGGCGAGTCCGAATCGCCCTTAGCCACCCCGACCATGGCCGGCCGCAACAGGCGGTCATGCATGACGTATCCGGGCTGTAGAAGCTGCACGATCGTTCCCGCCGGCTCGCCCGAATCCGGCACCTCGAACATGGCCTGGTGATAGGTGTGATCGAATTTCTCGCCGAGCGGTTCGATCTTCTTGATGCCTTGCCGCTCGAAAGCGGTGAGCAGGTCCTTCTCGACCATCTCGACGCCGACGATCAGCGACTTGAGATTCTCGTCGCGCTCGCGCAGTTCTTCCGGCACGCTTTCGAGCGCCCGGCCGAGATTGTCCGACACGTTGAGCAGGTCCTTGGCGAAGCTGCTGGAGGCGTATTTCCGGGCCTCGGCAAGCTCGCGTTCCGACCGGCGCCGCGTGTTTTCCGCATCCGCCAGGGCACGCAGACTCCGGTCGCGGAGGTCGGAAAGTTCCGCCTCGAGTTCCTGGATGCGCGCTTCCGCGGCGGCCAGCGGGTCGTCCAACGCCTCGGCGGCGGCCGCTTCGGGTTCGGCGGCCGGAGCGTCGTCGATCTCGGCTTCGGGGTCGGCGGCTTCGGCCGGCTTCTTATCTTCGGTCATTGAAAATTTTCCGTTCTCGATAGAGGGGTTACTTGCCGATCAAATCACCCACGATCTTGGCCGTGTAATCGACCATGGGGATGATCCGTGCGTAATTCATTCGGGTCGGTCCGATCACGCCGATGGCGCCGACGATCCGCTCGTCGGTCTGCGCGAACGGCGCGATTATCATCGAACAACCGGCATTGGAGAAGAGTTCATTTTCCGAACCGATGAAAATCTGAACGCCTTCGGCGATGTCGGTCGCGTCGATCAGTTGCAGCAGCGTTTCCTTCGTTTCCAGCGCCTCGAACAATCCACGGATACGCTCTAGATCGGAAACCGCGGTCACATCTTCAAGGAGGTGCGACTGACCGCGCACGATCAATACCCCGCCGTCCACCTCGCCGCCGTTGGCCCAGGTCGCCAACCCGGCCTCGACCACCTTGGTCGTCAGACCGTCCAGCTCGGTCCGGTGGGCGGCGATTTCGCCGGCGACCTCGTCCCGGCATTCAAGCAGCGACCGCCCGACCATGCGGGTCGTCAGAAAATTGCTCGCCTCGACCAGGCTGGAGGCCGGCATGCCGAGCGGGATATCGACGACGCGGTTCTCGACGGTGCCGCCCTCGCCGACCATCACGACCAGCGCCCGGCCGGGCCCGAGGTTGACGAACTCGATGTGGCGCAGCTTTTCCTGCGACTTCGGCGCCATCACCAGGGCCGCGCATTGCGACAGGCCGCTCAACAGGCCGGACGCCTCCTGCAGTACCTGCTGCGAGCTGATGCCCGCGGCCTTGCATTGCGCTTCGATGCTGGCGCGCTCTTCCTGCGTCAGGTTGCCGAGTTCCAGGATGCCGTCGACGAACAGCCGTAACCCGGCATCCGTCGGCAGCCGGCCCGCCGACGTATGCGGCGCGTAGAGCAGGCCGAACTCTTCCAGGTCGGCCATGACGTTGCGGATCGTCGCCGGCGACAGCTGAAGGCCGGACCGCCGCGACAACGTGCGCGAGCCGACCGGTTCACCCGTCTCCATATAAGCTTCGATAACGTGCCGCAGAATATCCCGCGACCGTTCGTTGAGATCTTCTGTCATGCTCACCGAAATGTAGTAACCGCCCCCCGGAGCGTCAATGGACGCGGATGCGCCGTAATCCCGGCGAACGCCCGGAAGTCCGCTGGACGCGGCCAAGCCGACCGGTTAGCTTGCGGCCGACCATCCAACAGAAGCGAGACCGCCATGCGCCCTTCCGGCCGAGCGAACGACCAACTGCGCGCCGTCACTTTGGAAACCGACGTATCGAAATACGCCGAGGGGTCCTGCCTCGCGAAATTCGGCGACACCCATGTCCTCTGCACCGCCAGCGTCGAGGATTCGGTGCCGCCCTTCCTGCGCAACAGCGGCGAGGGTTGGGTGACCGCCGAATACGGCATGCTGCCGCGCGCCACCGACACCCGGAACGATCGCGGCCGCACCATGCGCTCGGGCCGGACGCAGGAAATCCAGCGGCTGATCGGGCGCAGCCTGCGCGCGATGACCGATATGAAAGGCTTCGGCGAGCGGCAAGTCCGCATCGACTGCGACGTCATGCAGGCCGACGGGGGCACGCGGACCGCGGCGATCACCGGCGGGTTCGTGGCATTGCATCTGGCATTTCAACACCTGCACAAGATCGGTGCGGTGAAGTCGATCCCGATTTCGGGGCAGGTGGCCGCGATCTCCTGCGGCTTGTGGAACGACGCGGCGGTGCTCGACCTGGACTATGCCGAGGATTCGACCGCCCAGGCCGACGCCAACTTCGTGCTGACCGAGACCGGCGCCATCGTCGAGGTGCAGGGCACCGCGGAAGGCGACCCGTTCTCGCGCGACGCCTTCGGCGAACTGCTCGATCTGGCGGCCAAGGGCATCGCCGAACTGTGTGCCGCGCAGCGCGCGGCTTTAGGTCTCTAGGTCATGCCCCGGAAACTCGCCGGCGAAAAACTGGTCATCGCCAGCCACAATCCGGGCAAGGTGACGGAAATCGGCGACCTGGTCGCGCCCTACGGCATCGACGTGGTGTCGGCCGGCGCCCTGGGCCTGCCGGAACCCGAAGAAACCGGAAAAACCTTCGAGGCCAACGCCCTGCTGAAGGCGCATGCCTCGGCATCGGCGGCCAAGCTGCCGGCACTGGCCGACGATTCGGGCCTTTGTGTGCACGCGCTCGGCGGCGATCCGGGCATCTATTCCGCCCGGTGGGCGGGCCCGGAGAAGGACTTCACGCTGGCGATGGAGAAGGTGCACACCGCACTCAACGGCAAGGAGGACCGGCGGGCGCATTTCCATTGCGCGCTGGCGATCGCCTGGCCCGACGGCCACGCCGACTGTTTCGAGGGCACGGTCGACGGCACGCTCGTCTGGCCGCCGCGCGGCGACCGGGGGTTCGGCTACGATCCGATGTTCCAGCCGGACGGTCTTGATTCTACGTTCGGGGAAATGGATCCCGACGCGAAACACGCCATCAGCCATCGGGCGGAAGCGTTCAAGCGCTTCGTCGCGGGATGCCTGGCCGCGTAACCGGGCCGGGCGGTCCGCTCGCGCTGTACGTGCACTGGCCGTTTTGCCTGTCCAAATGCCCCTATTGCGATTTCAACAGCCATGTCCGCGACCGGATCGACCAGGACCGCTGGCGGCGCGCCCTCCTGCGTGACCTGGACGCAGCGGCCGACGAAACGCCGGGCCGGACCATCACCAGCATCTTCTTCGGCGGCGGCACGCCCTCCCTGATGGACCCGGCCACCGTCGCCGCGTTGATCGGCCGCGCCGGCGACCGCTGGACGCTCGGCCCGGACGTGGAGATCACCCTGGAGGCCAATCCGACCTCGGTCGAGGCCGGCCGCCTCGCCGATTACCGCGCCGCCGGCGTGAACCGGGTGTCGCTCGGGGTGCAAGCCCTCGACGATTCGGCGCTCCGCTTCCTCGGCCGCGAGCACAGCGCGGCCGACGCACTGGCCGCGGTCGACCTGGCCGGCCGCTTGTTCGACCGCTTTTCCTTCGATCTGATTTACGGCCGGCCCGGTCAGACGGTCCCGGGATGGCGCGCCGAGTTGGAACATGCCCTGGACCGCGCGGGCGACCACCTGTCGCTCTATCAACTGACCATCGAACCGGGCACCGCTTTTTACCGGCGCGCCGGACTCGGCGAGACCCTGACGTCGGATCACGACGGCGCCGCCGCCCTCTACGAGCTGACCCAGCAAATTCTGTCCAATGCGGGTCTGCCGGCCTACGAAATCTCCAACCATGCCCGCCCGGGATCGGAATGCCGGCATAACCTGACCTATTGGCGCTATCGGGACTATGCCGGGATCGGGCCCGGGGCGCATGGCCGGTTGACCCTGGACGGCGGGAAATGGACGACGCAACGGCTGCGCTCGCCGGAATCCTGGCTCGACGGCGTCGAGACAGGCTGGGGCGAGGAACCGCGGGCGACGTTAGACGCGGAAGACCGGCTGGCCGAAATGGTCATGATGGGTCTGCGGTTGGAAGAAGGCGTTACGGCCGGGCGGATTTTGGAGGAAACGGGAAAATCGCTCGACATCTGGATCGACCCGGCGCGGCGGCGTCCGTTGATCGAGGGCGGCTTCCTCCACCCGGAGCCGGACCGGCTGCGCGTCACCGCCGACGGGCGGCAGCGCCTCGACGCGGTCATCGGGCGGCTGTTGGCTTAAAGGTCCTGCGGCCCGTCAGTTGGTGAATTGCTGGAACGATTCCTGCGGCGCGGCGATCATCGCCACCCCGTCGCGGCGGACTTCCAGGATAGCAAGCGCACGCTCGGCCACGCCAGTCGGGTTGAGGCGGAACAGGCCGTCGACCCCGAGGAAGCCGTTGGGATTGGTCAAGGCCTCGAAGGAAAAGTCGGGACCGCTTTCGCCTTGTGCCAACACGGTGGCGAGCGCGGTGGCGTCATACGCCAGGGAGGCGAGCCGGGCCGGCTTACGGCCGAAGGCGGATTTGAACCGGGCCGAGAAGCCCGCCCATTCGGCCGGCGCCGGGGCGGCGAACCAGGCGCCGATCAGCGACGGTTCGGATTGGGGGTTCGGGATTTCATCCCAGTTGCGCAACCCGAGCATGCGGACCGCCGGCGGATCCACGTCGTAGTAGGACAGCAGCGACGCGAGCGCGCGCAACCGCTGCCCGGTTTCGGGAATCAACACCGCATCGAAATCAACGTCGCCGATCGTATCGCGTTTCTCCAACCGCTTGAGCGCACGGCGCGACACTTCGCCGGGCTGGCGTTTCAACAACGCCCGCTGCTGCATCAGCGCCTTGCGCCGCTGATCGTAATCGGCGAGCTGTTTGACGTCCTTGCTGAAGTCGGCGGCGGACGGGTCGTAGGGCTGCGTCCGCACGAGGGCGCCGCCGCGCTGCTGCGCCGCGTCCTGGGTCGCCTGCACCACGGTCTGGCCGAACTCATCCTGCGGGGCGAGCACGGCAAAACGGGTGAGGCCGCGGCTGCCGGCGAAATCGATGATGGCCCTGACCTGTTGTTCCGGCACGAAGCCCATGATGAAGACGCCCCCGCCCGCGACCCGCTGCGAATTGGAAAAGGCGACGACGTTGACCGACCCCATCCGCGCCACGGGCGCGACCGCCTCGACGGAACTGGCCAACAACGGACCCAGGATCAACCGGGCGCCTTCGGTCACCGCTTTCTCCGCGGCGGCGCTGGCGCCGGCCGGCGTTCCTTGCGTGTCGAAAGGCATCAGGGTGAACTTGTCGCCGGCGATTTCGAACATCGCCAGTTCGGCGGCGTTTAGCATCGCCTTGCCGAGGCCGGCGCTCGGACCCGACAGCGGCAGTAAGATCGCGACCCGGATCGTCCCGTCATCCGGGTAGACCGGCACCGTTCCTTCGCTGGGCAATTGCCCGTCCTGCAGCGTCGGCAGCGGGGGCACCGGCGGCAAATTGGGGTCGCGCGGGCTCTGGCCGTAAGTGCCGCCACCGTCTACAGTTGGCCCCGAGCACGACGCCAGAAACAGCAGCCCCAGCACCGCGAACAGCAATCGCAGAGCAGCGTGACATGGCCAAGAGCCGGAATTCCGCCCGATCCAGCGCATCGGGTCACCCCCGTGAACAGACCCCCGCAAAACCCGGGAAGGCTGCCGAGCCTAGCGGCGAGGCGGCCGGAAGTAAACCGGCCCCGGGGCTTTATGTGGTGCCGACGCCAATCGGCAACATGCGTGATATCACCTTGCGCGCATTGGATATTTTGCAGCAAGTGGACCTGATCGCCTGCGAGGACACCCGGGTGACCGGGCGGCTGCTCGATTTCCACGGCATCACCACGCCGGTGACCGCCTATCACGACCACAACGCACCCCGGGTTCGCCCGGAACTGCTGCGCCGCGCCGAAGGGGGCGCCAGCATCGCCTTGGTCAGCGACGCCGGCACGCCGCTGATCTCGGACCCCGGTTATCGCCTGGTGCAGGAAGCGGTCGCCAAGTCGATCGCAGTGACCGCCCTGCCCGGCGCCTCGGCCGTCATGACCGCGCTGACCGCGTCCGGGCTGCCCACCGACCGGTTCCTGTTCCTCGGCTTTCCGCCCAGCCGGGCCAGCGCCCGCAAGAAGCTATTCGGAGAGGTCGCCGCCGTGCAGGCCTCGCTCGTGTTCTTCGAGTCCGCCCGGCGGCTCGCCGCCAGCCTGGGCGCGATGGCCGTGGTGTTCCGCAACCGGGATGCCGTGGTCGCCCGCGAACTGACGAAACGCTACGAGGAATTGCGCCGCGACACGCTGCCCGCACTGGCGAAACACTATACCCAGGCCGGCCCGCCGAAAGGCGAGGTCGTGGTGATCGTCGGGCCGCCTGGAGAGCTGCCGCCGCCGGGGCCGGCGGAGATCGACCGCCTGCTGCGCGCCGCGCTGAAGACGCAAAGCATGCGGGACGCGGTGTCGGCCGTCAGCGACGCGACCGGCGTCGCCCGCCGCGAGGTTTACGACCGTGGCCTGGCGCTGACCGGACGGGGCCGCCGGTGAGCAACCCGCGCCGGGGCCAGGTCAAACGCTTGCGCGCCTGGCGCCGCGGCCATTGGGCGGAACATCTATGCGCCGTTGCCCTGGCGGTGCGCGGCTATCGCGTTCTGGCGCGGCGGCTGCGCTATCCGGTCGGCGAGATCGACCTGTTGGCCCGGCGCGGCGGCACGCTGGCGGTGATCGAGGTCAAGGCGCGGCGCGACGCGGTAAGCGCGATGGAAGCCGTCACGCCGCGTCAGCGTCAGCGGATTGCCCGCGCCGCCGAATGGCTGCTGGCGGAGCGCCCCGCCCTCGCCGGCCTGGCGCTCCGGTTCGACGTGATGCTGGTCACGCCGTGGCGCTGGCCCCGGCACGTGACCGACGCCTGGCGTGTTTAGACGGCGGCAGCCGCCCGGTTGCGGTTCGCGCCAATCCTGCTATACAGCTAGGGTCATGACATCGGCGACACGATTTCCCCACACCGACATCGGAATCCCGCGGCCGCGGCCCTTTCGCCGGCCCGCCGGTTTTGTCCTCTGCGCGGCGCTTTCCCTCACCCTTGGGCTGGCGGGATGCGGCCCCGGCGTGGTGATCGGGGCTGGTGCGGCGGCGGGCAACGCCGCCATGCAGGAGCGCGGTTTCGTCAAGACCGTCGGCGATACCGCCACCGAAGCGAAGATCAGCGCGAATCTGGCCAACCACAGCGCCGAACTGTTCGTCGATGTTTCGGTCGAGGTCTACGAAGGGCGCGCCCTGATGACCGGCGCGGTCGAAAAGACCGAGGACCGGATCGAAGCAGTCCGCATCGCCTGGAACGTGAACGGCGTGCGCGAAGTCCTTAACGAGATTCAGGTTCGCGATACCAGCGACCTGCTGGACGCCGCGCGGGACAAACTGATCACCGCGGATCTGAGCACGACGATGACGCTCGACAAGCGGATCAGGAGCATCAACTACTCGATCGAGACGGTGAACGGGACGGTCTATTTGATGGGCATTGCCCAGAGCCAGGCCGAATTGGACCGGATCCGAAACCACGCTCGGCAGATTCGATATGTCCGGCGCATCATCAGCCATGTTCGGATCAAGGACGCGAAAGGTGGCGCCGGGTAGCGAAACCTCATCCGCCGCCAGCCCGGCGGATATTCTGCGGCGGGTCGGCGACAGCCCGTCCGCCGCCTTCGACCTCGCGGACGCCGCCCTTGCGCTGGCGGCCTTGGACCGTCCCCGCGTCGACCTCGCCCACTACCGGCATCACCTTGCGGCGCTCGCCGACGACGTCCGGTCCGCGGTCGCCGGCGACCGCCTGGAACATTGCGTCGCCGCGCTGAACGACACGATCCTCGGCCAGCACGGCTATGAAGGGGATCACCTGACCTATGACGACCTTCAGAACGCGAACCTCATGCGGGTGATCGATCGCCGAAAGGGCCTGCCGGTCGCGCTCGGCATCTTGTACTTGCACGCGGCGCGGGCTCAGGGCTGGTCGGCGGCCGGTCTGAATTTTCCCGGCCATTTTCTCATCCGGGTCGACCATGGCGGGGAACGGGCGATCGTCGATCCGTTCAACGCCGGCAAGGTGTGCGGCGCGGGCGACCTGCGCGATCTGTTGAAGGCGATGCAGGGCGCGGAGGCCGAACTGTCGCCCGGCCAGTATGACGATGTGAGCGACCGCGAGATTCTGTTGCGGCTGCAGAACAACATCAAGATACGCCATATCCAGATGAAGGACGCGGGCAAGGCGGCAGCCGTCGCCGAGTCGATGTTGCTGTTCGCACCGGATATCAATGCATTGCGGCGGGAGGCCGGACTCCTGCACGCCCATGCCGGCAACCTTCAGGCGGCCATTGCGGCCCTCGAAACTTTCCTCGAGCATGAGACGCGCGACGGGCCGCGGCACGAGATCGCCACCCTGTTGCAGCAGCTGCGCCAGCGATTGAATTGAAGCGCTGGGCCGATGCCGCCGGGACCGTTATAGTCGCGGCAACCACCGCGCGCCGCCCCGCGCAAGCAGGAGAGTATCGATGAGCCTTGCCGTCGCCATTCAGATGGACCCGATTTCCGGCGTAGACATCAACGCCGACAGCACCTTCGTCATGGCGCTGGAAGCGCAGAAACGCGGCCACGGCCTGTATCATTATCTACCGCAGGACCTGTCCTTCCGGCACAACCGATTGTTCGCGCGGGTGCAACCGTTGGAAGTGCGGCGAGAGCACGGCAGCCATTTCACCCTCGGCAAGGCGGAGATGGTCGACCTTGCGACGATGGACGTGGTGTTGATGCGCCAGGACCCTCCCTTCGACATGGCCTATATCACGGCCACGCATCTGCTTGAGCATATCCACCCGACCACACTGGTGGTGAACGACCCGGTATCGGTGCGCAACGCGCCGGAAAAACTTTTCGTAACCCATTTCAGCGAATTGATGCCGCCCAGCCTGATCACCAGCGACCGCGACGAGATCCTCGCGTTTCGCGAAGAGCACAAGGACATCATCCTGAAGCCGCTGTTCGGCAATGGCGGCGCCGGCGTCTTCCACCTGGCGCCCGGCGACGAGAACCTGAATTCACTGCTGGAAATGTTCACCGAGATGTACCGCGAGCCGATCATCGCGCAACGCTACCTGCCCGAGGTCCGCGACGGCGACAAACGCATCATCCTGATCGACGGAAAGCCCATGGGCGGCGTTTCCCGCGTTCCCGAGCCCGGCGAAGCCCGCGCCAATTTTCATTCCGGCGGGCGCGCCGAGAAGACGGATTTAACCAAGCGCGAATTACAAATTTGCGAAGCCATCGGCCCGACCCTGAAGGACCGCGGGTTGATCTTCGTCGGCATTGACGTGATCGGCGACTACATGACCGAGATCAACGTCACCTCGCCGACCGGCATTCAGGAGATCAACCATCTGAACGGCATCTCGATCGAGACCGCGATCTGGGATGCGATCGAGGAACGCCGCCAAACACGGTAGGTCACTGGGGCGGGCCGTCGCCGGGCGCCGTCCGAATAGATCAAAAGCTTTCGTCGAATTGCCGTTGGATCGTCAGCGACAACAGGTTGCCGCCGCCGTCGAAGGACAGCGCGGTTTCCAAAAGGTTGTTGAACAACAGGGTTTGCTTCTGCGCGTCGAGCGCCTTTTGCGTTTCCTCCAGAAGCGCCTGCTGCTGGACATTAGTGGCCAGCGCTTCATGCTCTTCGATGAGTTTGGTGTTGAAATCGCGATGCGCCGTCACCTTGGCGAGCTGCGTTTCGATGATCGTGATGTCGAACCGCAGCGTGGCGGACGCGGCGTCCAGATCCGCCAGTGCATCGTCCAGCTTGGCCGGATCGGTGAAGTTGCCATAGAGGAAGGAATTCAGGACGCCCAGCCCCTTGCGTTGTAGCGTGCCGCTGAGATAGGGCGAGGCTTCGCCGTCACGCGTCAGCGAAATCGAGCCGGTATCCGGATCGTACACGATCGTGTCGGTATCCGCGACGATTTCGCCTTCGTCGCCGAAATCCGTCGGGAATTTCGTCAGCGTCGCCCCGAAGATGCCCGGATAGTAATTGTCGCCGCCGGCGTCGGTGATGAAATAGTCGCTGCCGGAGAAGATGCCCGTGACCGTCTGATCGATCGGGCTGTCGGGCTTCGTCTTGTAGGTCAGCGTGCTGGGCGTGAAGACGTCGCGGATCGAGCTGCCGATGATATTGCCTTCGATGCCGCCGGCGTTCCGCACCTTGATGTTCAACTGGCCGAGGAGCTGATCGAAGGTATCGGCATGCACCGCACGCTGGGTGTCGTCGATCGTATCGCTTTGCGCCAGCACGATCTGCTTCCGCATATCGCTCAGAATTTTCTTGAGATCGACCAGCGTGTCGCGTGCGTCGGTCACCGCCGCGGTCGTCCGTTCCAGCTTGGAGGACAGCCGGCTGAAATTCTTCGCGCGTTGCTCCGCGAGCCGCGCCTTGCCTTCGATATTGGTGAAGTCAACGCCCTCGACCGAACGGGCCCGGGCGGCCGACGCGCCGGCCCGGGCCGCCGACAGCAAGCTGCCCGACGTGGATGCACCGGGCAACACGGAAAACAAACTCAGGCTGAGAGCATTCAAACGCGAAAAGTCGGTCATGCGTCCCTTCTCAAACCATGCTCGGCAAAATTTACCCGGTGATGGGCAAGAATTGCCTATTAACCCATTGTAATATAACAGATTATTTTGAAAAATGCAAGTCTGGCGTCGACCGGCCTAGCGGATCGCGTCCCGTCGGCAACGGGCATGCCGCGCCTCGGCCGCCGCCCGGTCCGCCTCCAGCTCCGCCAGGATCGCCCGTTCCGCCTTCCGCAGCGTGAAATCCGCCGCATCGACCGCTGCGGCGTCGGCGTCGAACAGGGCTACAATCGTTTCGCGTTCCCGCTGGAGCCGCGCCAAGTCACGGTCCAACGCCACCCGGCACGCCGCCAAATGCTTAGAGTCGGACACTGGGCCGCCGGCCGGGGCGACAGTCGCGGCCAACAGAGAAACAGCCAGAATGAGAGGCAAGCGGATCATGGCGGCGGCAGCCTAGCACAGCGTGGCCCGAAGCCACCGCGCGACCGGAGGCTGCGCGGTTATCCCTGAAGGATTTCCTGACCCTTGCTGTCGAAGAAAACGGTCAGCGCCAGAATGATGTCGACGGTTTCCCCATCGGACGCGAGCGGAAAACGGACCCGCTCCATCTCGTAATAGTCTTTCTCCGGCCGCATTTTGGACCGGCCCCGCGCCCAGCTCGGCCGGCGCGATTCCACGACGTCGATAAACACGCTAGGGTCATAGTCGGGCCAACGCTCATCGAACCAGCGCCCGGTATTGTCCTCGCCGGCATAGTTGACCACCTGCGTGCCGAGCAGCCGGAACTTGAACCGGTACGGATCCCGCGCAACGTCGATCAGCCAGATGTTGGGCAGCAGTTCGGGTATATCGACGGGATCGATATGTTGCCGACCCGGAAGCCCGGATTCCGGATGTTTCGACAGCCAATACTCGTGCGCCGCCTTGACCTTGGCGTGGCAATCTTCCGGAATCGGAAGGCTAATCGGCGATGTTGTTCGTTCCGCCATCTGGACCATCAGACAGTCGGCCTTTTATGCAGCATTTGTGTAGAGTGCCCCGCAGTTATTAATATTTCGGTAACGAAATCGTTTGATTCGCGCCCGCGTCAACTCGTTTTGCGTGAAATTTTACAATTCAAATCTACTTAAAGCGATAGTGCGCCGCGGTGCGCCGCATGAATTTTTCGGTCAAGGGCAGCGCAATCACCTTCCTGGAATTGAACACGGCCCTGTTTGCTTCTCCTCCTCATTGGTATGATGTGCGGCCAGTCGACCCGTCACCCAGGGGAGCGCCGCCATCGTTGCGCATGTGAACACCGTCGCCTTCCAAGGCATCGACACGCTGCCGATCGACGTCCAGGTGACGATGGCCAACGGCCTGCCCGCCTTCACCGTGGTCGGCCTGCCGGACAAGGCGGTGGCGGAAAGCCGCGAGCGGGTGCGCGCGGCCCTGGCCGCGCTGGGTCTGGGCCTGCCGCCGAAACGGATCACCGTGAACCTGTCACCCGCCGACGTGCTGAAGGAAGGCAGCCATTTCGACCTGCCGATCGCGCTCGGCCTGCTCGCCGCGATGGACGTGTTGCCGGACGACGCGCTGACCGGTTACGCGGCGCTCGGCGAACTGGGGCTGGACGGCGCGATCGCCCGCGTCTCCGGCGTGCTGCCGGCGGCGATCGGGGCGCATGCGGCGGGGCTCGGCCTGATCTGTCCGGCATCCTGCGGCGGGGAGGCCGCCTGGGCCGGTGACGTCGCGATCCTCGCCCCGGCGACGCTGCTGTCGCTGATCAACCATATGAAAGGCACGCAGACCCTGACGCCGCCTGCGCCGGAACTGCGCGACGACGACGCGCCGCTGCCCGACCTGGCCGACATCAAGGGGCAGGAAACCGCCAAACGCGCCCTCGAACTGGCCGCCGCGGGGTCACACAACCTGCTGATGATGGGGCCGCCGGGCGCGGGCAAATCGATGCTGGCGCAGCGCCTGCCGGGCCTGCTGCCGCCGTTGCAGCCGAAGGAAGCGCTCGAGGTCAGCATGGTGCAGAGCGTGGCGGGTCTGTTGTCCGACGGGGCGATCACCCGGCGGCGGCCGTTCCGCGACCCGCATCATTCGGCGTCGCTGCCGGCCATGGTCGGCGGCGGCATGCGCGCCAAGCCGGGCGAGATCACGCTCGCGCATCACGGCGTGCTGTTCCTGGACGAGTTGCCAGAATTCTCCGGAATTATGTAGCAAACGCACCTACGGGTGTTTGCGGCATATCTTCCGGGGATAGGTAGATGTGTATCGGATTGTTGTTGCGGCGTTAGTCTTCGTATTCAAAATCTTCGGCGTCTGCGCTGCCCTCGGGGGCCTTTACGTATCTGTTTTGCACAGGATCGTAGATGCGAAAGAGGCTGGTATGTCGGTAAATGCCGACAGCGTCTTTGTATTGAATCTCCACAACGAGGCAAAGATCCCGTTGGCCATGTCCGACTTGCTGCAACTGAAACCCACTAAGTTGCTTGGCTGCTTTGACACAGAGCGTAAATCGGTCGCCGCTTCTGATTGTGGTTTGTTTTCCAACCTTCTCAATGCTTGCGAGCAACCCTGGTTCTTCCCACCCGTTAGGGTCTCGGTGTGCGATATCCTCGCCTATTCCGGTAATAATCGCGTCCGTTTCACCAATGTTCGCGAAAGTTACTACGGCACTGGGAGGCTCATGTGTACCGGGGGCCAGCGCCTGAACAAATCGGACTCGCAACCGGGGCCGATGAGAGGCGATGAACTGCTTTTCAGCAATTACAGCCATAGCGTTGCTGGCCTCGTTGGCAGCAGCGGTCTGCGCAACGGCTTCGCGGGTGGCGGTAAGCGTGCGTGCAACATAGATAACGCCAATGCTGGTTACTACTATTCCAGCACAAGAGACGACAAGCATGTAGAAAGCCCAATCAGCCATTTCCCGCTGGGCTTGAAGGTCGCGCTCATTGCGCCACTCTTCGCGATAGGCTTTGGGATCGGGTACGCTGCGCTTGCCTTGGATACGGGCACCAGGGATCTGATCGCCCTTCGAGTATTCGTACTGCTTATGGGCGGCCTGATATGCGCGCTCTCGCTCGTCGTGCCGTTCTACTAACCACCAAGCAGTTGCCGCAATTACAGCTAATCCGACAAATGCAAATGCGAACAACCAAGAGCGGTTAGACATTGAAGTAAGAAAGCAGCCGTAAACTTCCCACGGCTCACCTTGTTCCTGAGATTGCGTTCATCTTCGGATATCCCGACGGAATCCAGCATATCTACAAGTTGAGCATAGGTAACGTTCTTCTTAGCCATTTCTGCGCGGATTAAACCCCGCGCCTTGGCTTCCCAGTCGGTTCGCTCGGGCATAGCATCCTCTACGATGTGATATGTCATCATAAATGATGCTTTTGCTATTGACAAGATGACGCCCTGTCATTATATCTAGTGTATAAGCACTGGATTTGATGACAAATGGCACAACACTTCCTTCTCTCAACAAAGGCCCGCAGCCTTAGCCTAGCTAAGGTAATGCGCCTTTCCGAGAAGGAGGCGCGGGAAACGTTCAAGCGTATCCGCTGGGCCAATAACGACGGCGAGCCGTATTGCCCGCGCTGTGGATGTGTCGCGGTTTACGAATACAAGTCGCGTCCGATCTACAAGTGCCAGGGCTGTGAAAGCCAGTTCTCGGTTACGACGGATACGATCTTCGCCAGCCGCAAGCTGCCGATCCGCGACATTCTCGCGGCCATCGCGATCTTTACCAACGGTGCCAAGGGATACAGCGCCCTGCAATTGAGCCGCGATCTGGACGTGCAGTACAAGACGGCCTTCGTCCTGGCGCACAAGCTGCGGGAAGCTCTTGGGTCCGAGTTGAAGGCTCGCACGGTATCCGGCGAAGTCGAGATCGACGGCGCGTACTTCGGCGGTTACGTAAAGCCGGAAAACCGCAAGGAAGACCGCAAGGACCGTCGCTTGGCTATCAACCAGTCCGGCAAGCGCCGCGCGGTTGTCGTCATGCGTGAGCGTGAAGGCAAGACGCTGCCTTTCGTGTTCCGCACGGAAGGCGATGCATTGCCGGCCATCGTCCAGCGGGTAACGCCGGGATCGACCGTATACGCTGACGAAGCGTCCGTATGGGATGCGCTGCACGCCCGCTTCGATACGCGCCGCATCAATCACTCGGTCGCATTCAGCGATGAAGACGCCTGCACCAATCAGGCAGAAAGCTACTTCGCCCGCTTACGCCGCGCCGAAATCGGCACGCACCACCACATCAGCGGCAAGTACCTGCATCAGTACGCCAACGAAATGGCGTGGCGGGAAGATAACCGGCGCGTCGATAACGGGGCGCAGTACGCGATGATCGTTGAGGCCGCGCTAGCGCACTCGGTGTCGCGGGAGTGGAAAGGGTATTGGCAGCGAGCTGAGGATTGAAGCCAATGAAACACAACATATTGAAAACGGGAACTCCAAAATCACAAAATATGGCCAAAATGGTTGACCAAACCTGCGAATCGAGTTCATATATTTGGCTTGGGAGCACCGCTTTGCACAAACGAAAAAGTCGGCTCGGAAGCCGACTATCGTCCTCCTAAGGAGGCGTGGCAGAGCGGTCTATCGCAGCGGTCTTTAAAACCGTCGGGGCCAGCACCCTCAGAAAGTCCGTGCCCCCGTGGGTTCGAATCCCACCGCCTCCGCCAATGAAAGAGCACCTTCGGGTGCTCTTTCTCATTTAAGCGCATCAATCGTTAAAGAGTCGATTCGCTTTTCGCGTCGAATTATACGACAATGGAAAAACAATGCAATCACAATGTAATTCCATTGTTTAAACATGGCGAACGACAGCGACCAATTCTCAATTACGCTCCCGACGGACGCGGTTGAAATGATCGAGGAAGGACTTATTCCGTTCGGGCTCTACGGCAAAAAGCGCGCTACAGTTTGCAAAACGCTTATACTGGACATGCTTAAGCGTCCGGAAATACAAGAAAACATCAAACAAGGCCGGGCGAAGAGCAAAGGCTAACGCGCCATCTCCCACCGCTTATACTCCCCAGTATAAGCGACATCGCGAACCACGCCCTTCTGCTTGAGCTTGTAGAGACAAGCCCCGACACGTTTCCGCATGACGATGACGGCGCGGGTATCGTCGGTATTCAGCCCGCGCGCCTGCATGACGGCATGGGCTATTTCCAGCGATGTAGAGGGTTCTGAGGCGCTTCTGAGGTGGCCCAGGACAAGCCGCGCCATCTCGCCCCGGAATGCGCCCATACGAGGCGGGTAGGGCTTACTCTTGGATAGGGACACGTCGCAGTCGGGATCGATGATCCTGATAGCACCGTCTATGTGGTCCAGATCGGCAATCAGCCCGTTTAGCTCACGGTGGGCATGTTCGATCTTGCCCGCTATTTCCGAACGCTTCTTGAGTAAACCGGAGAGAACATGAGACATGCGGGTAAAGTACTGGAATCAGGCCGATTCCCGCAGTATGTTCTAGGTGCGTTTGCTACATAATTCCGGAATTCTCCCGCCAGACGCTGGAATCGCTGCGCCAGCCGATGGAGACCGGGCGCGCCGCCGTCGCCCGCGCGAACGCGCATGTCACCTATCCCGCGCGGTTCCAGCTCGTCGCGGCGATGAACCCCTGCCGATGCGGCCATCTCGACGACCCGGCGCTTGCCTGCGCCCGCGCGCCCCGCTGCGCGCAGGACTACCAGGCGAAGATCTCCGGCCCGCTGTTCGACCGCATCGACCTGCATGTGGACGTGCCCGCGGTCAGCGCCGCCGACCTGTCACTGCCGCCGCCCGCCGAGACCAGCGCCGACGTCGCCGCCCGCGTGGCGAAGGCCCGCGCGATCCAGACCGCGCGCTACGAGAAACTCGGCCAGCCGGTCGCCACCAACGCCGAAGCCGACGGCGCCCTGCTGGAAGACGTCGCCGCCCCCGACCCGGACGGCCGCCAACTGCTCACCGACGCCGCGGAACGCCTGAAACTCAGCGCGCGCGGCTATCACCGCGTGCTGCGCGTGGCGCGGACTTTGGCGGACTTGGAAGGTGAGCCGGATGTGCGCCGGGTGCATGTAGCCGAAGCGCTGAGCTACCGGCGGGTGATGGCGTGGGGATAAGGCGTTTCTGGCCGCCGGGCAGGCCGGAAGCCGCGCGCCGCTCATCGGTGACGATGCGCCAGAATATTAGATTCAATAAATAGCGATCTGCCCAAAATTTATACACAAAAGTACTATAGGAATTGTCCAGAATTAGTTGCATGCTCCTTTGAATTATAACGATTGTGGTTCAAGCCGTGGCTGTTTGCGGGGCGCAGAAAGCGCCTCTCCAGCGAATAAGCGGCCGCCCTCGGGAGCATCGACTATGGTGAAGGCCAACACAATCATTGCGGTATTTTCGCTTATCCTATTGATTTGTTTGGCGAGTATCGTCTATGCCGCCGACCGCAGCCCGCAAGACGCAACGCCGCGCGTGACCGTCAGCTTGTCTCAAATAAAATTTTCCAGCTCCGAAACAAATACAGATCCGGCCGCAAGTACTAGTGCCGATAATACTGTCGCCCGGAAGAATACAGCGACGGATGCCGGCGGCGACGCGAAGTCGGATTTTGCCAAGAACACGGCCTCCGGCGACTCCGCCGCGTCGTCTGCCGAGCCCGCAGACGCCGAGACGGTCGCCGGTTTGGGTGTGGACCGCGGCGGCGAGTCCACGGTCACAGCGGAGGGCAGCAACGATGCGGCGGCCGGGGCCGCGCCGGTCTTTCTGGGCTCCGCCGACGATACCTGCATGGGGTCTTCGTCCGCCGGCGGTCAGGGCGCGGCATTCGGCTTCAGCCTCGGCTCGACCTGGACCGACGAGAACTGCAAAATGTTGAAGAACGCCAGGGAGTTGAAGAGCCAAGGGCATCACACGGCGGCGAAAGCGCGGCTCTGCATGGACAACGACAACGCCCTGGCGTTCGAGCTGGCCGGCGAGCCCTGCCCCCGGGCCCTTCCGGCGGCGCAGGCGGCCCTCAGGACGATCCGGGCGCAGAATCCACGCTACCAGGCAGCCGCAGACCGCGGCTTCCAGGTCGCCGCCCTCGCCGCCGTGACCGACGCGACCGACGTGACCGGGCGAAACCGCCAGCCGCTGGCAGAAAGCCGAAATCTGCAAAAATTCGAGAGCTTGGGGGCCGGCGGTGAAGACGCCGGAGCGGCATCGAAGATCGGCACACTCATTGCCATGGTGGTTTCCGCCGTTAACCAGGTTACAGCTAGCGTTTCCGCCAATTTCGACGTCGATTGGGATGGCGTGTCCGCGATGGACGGCGTCGAATAGCCGGCGCGAGGCCGGTCTTATTGCCGTATCGATCGGCAGGCGACCGCGCCAGGCGCGCCCTGCCCCTTACAATTCCCGCATTGTTAACCATATTAGAGCTAACAGCCTCCAGAAGCTGAGACTCCCCCTCAACACACTCCTGGTGCTGCGCGTTTCCCCACCACTCTCCCCCCCACGCGTGGCACCTTTTCTTTATCTCAGCATTCGCCCAGCGGCGCGCGTTTCACGCGGGACGGGCGGGCGGGTTATGATGGTTCAGTGCCAGTCGACGCACCGGGGGAAACCATGCCTCTCGATCATCGGATCATCGGACCGGGTTTCGTCGTCGAGTTCCCGGAAATCGATCTCGCCGCGTTGAGCGACGCCGAGATCGGCGATCTGCGCGACCTGTGGCTGACGCACAAGGTCGCGGTGTTCCGCAACCAATCCCTGTCGGACGACGCGCTGGTGCATTTCACAAAGCAGTTCGGACCGCTCTTCGTGCATGTGCGGGCGCAGTTCAACGATGCGGCGCGGCCCGAGATCATGCGGATTTCCAACATCGAGAAAGACGGCGTGGCCCTGGGCGAGCTGGGCGACGGCGAGCTGGCCTGGCATACGGACCAGGCCTATTCGGCGGCGCCGGTCTTCGCGACGCTGCTCTACGGCATCGAGGTGCCGGACGAGGGCGGGGCGACCTGGTTCTGCGACACCGCGCGCGCCTACGCGGCGCTTTCGCCGGCGTTGAAGGCCCGCGCAGAGGGGCTGCGGCAGATCTTCTCCATCGAACGCACCGTCGAGACGCAGAACATCGCGCTGCCGGAACATCAGCGCCGCGCCAAGCCGCCGGTGACGCATCCGTTGGTGCGCACACATCCGCTGCTCGGCCGGAAGTCGCTCTATCTCAGCCCGAGCCATACGGTGCGGTTCGACGGCATGCCCGACGACGAGAGCCGAGAACTGCACGGCGTCTTGTTGGACCACGCGACCGGGCCGGATTTCGTCTACCGCCATGCGTGGCGGGCCGGCGATCTGGTGATGTATGACAACACCTCGACGATGCACCGCCGCGACGCCTTCGACCCGGCGGCGCGGCGCATGCTGAAACGCACGGGCTTCGAATTCCCGGCCGGGCAGGCGGTGCCGGTATAGGGGCACCGCCTGACGCCTCCGACGACGGATTAAAATGCTTCATCGTGCCACATCGTGGTCGGAACCGTTATCATGGCGGTATGCGGAAGTCCGGACCGACGACCGACGAAAGCGGCCGCGCGCTCTTGATACGCTGGGTCATCCCGGCAGGCGGCGCGGCGTTGGCGATCGCCGCGATATTCTGGCTTTACCGGGATCTCGACATCGGCCGGTTTCTGACGGCCCTTGCGGCCGCCGAACCGGCGTGGCTTGTTGCGCTGGTTGCCACCATTCTTCTCGAACAACTGACGCGCGGCTGGAAATGGCGGCAGATTCTCTTTGACGTAAAGCCGGTCCCGACCGTGCGCCTTTTCGGTGCAATCCTAGCCGGATACGGGGTCGCTATCCTCGTACCCCTCGGCGTCAGTCCGCTTGTTCGGTCTTGGCTAATCGCACGGCTCGAAGGCCTGCGCTGGGCATGCGTTCTAACGAGCGCCGCCATAGAACGCTTCCTCGATGGGATAGTCTTTGCCTTGTTTGCCGGGCTCGTTGCCGCCGCGGGCGCAATTCCGAACGTCGAGGGTGACGCGCGGGACGGCCTTGCGGTCGCCGCCGGCGTGAATCTTTTGCTGTTTTCAGCGCTTTTCTACTTGTTGTTCGCTGGCCGCGCCCCATTGGGCCGCGACGGCGCGCGGATAAGCCGATTGATCGACTGGCTGGCGCGCAAGGGCGGCGCGCGTCTGCATGGGTTGAGGAAAGCGATCCGCGACGGCATTGTTTGGCCGCGCGACCGTCGCCGCCAATTCGGGGCGGTTATGGCGAGCATCCTGATGAAGATCATCGCGGCCACGCATTTTCTTTGGGCCGGGCTGGCGGTGGGCGTCGCAATGACATTTTTCGATTATCTCTTCCTGATGGTGTTCGCCGGGTTCGCATTGGTGCTTGCGCGCTTCATACGGGTTCCTGGCGGATTCGTAATCGGCTCCGCTTTCGCATTGAAATTGCTTGGCGTGCCCGACGAATCCGCGCTCGCGATGATTTTGTTCAACCACGTCTTTACGGTCGTCTTAATGGTGGGACTCGGCTTGCTGTTCCTGTGGCGCAGCGGCATCGATATTCGGGACGCGCGAAAGATCAGGGCGCAAGCCGATGTCTGACGCCCCGCCACCGGACGGACGGCGCACCCGCGACGGAGCCGGCGGCGTTGTATTCTGGAAGATTACCGGCGCCGGCGCGGCCTTCCAGGGAGGATCGGCGGCAATCGATTCGGCGACGATTGTGGCCGGCATCGTCAATCACCTGACCGATAGCGTCTATGCGGTGGGCGCGGCGAGCGCGGTGCTGCGTCTTGGTTGGCTGGTGCCGCAGTTGCTCGTCGGCTTTTTCGCGCAACGGGTAGACCGCCGCATGCCCTTTTATATCGTCGGCGCATTCGGCCGGGCGGCGTGCCTTGCCATGATTGCTATGATGTTTGCGATCTCGACCGAACCGGCAACCGTTTGGGTCATCGGCGGCTTTCTGGCCCTCTGGGCGCTCTACGCCTTCGTCAGCGGGATCGTGGCGGTGCCGTATAACGACATCGTCGGCCGCTCGATCCGGTCCGACGCGCGCAGCCGCATGCTGGCGTGGCGGTTTTTCGGGGGTGGCGTCCTAGCACTCGGCGTGGCCGCCATCGTCCACCGGCTGCTCGCGGCCGAAGCGCTGTTCACCGCCTACGCCCAAATATTCGCCCTGGCGTCGGCGCTGATGTTCGTTTCCTCCATTAGCTTCGCGTCGGCGGGCGAACCGGCGGCGGCGTCCGAAAAGCCGGCCCCCGTCGGGAACTTCGGCCGCTTTCTCAAGGATGGCGCGGAAGTCCTGCGGTCGGATAAGCGGTTCCGATTGTTTCTCTTCACGCAATGGTTGGGCGGTGGAACGCTCATGGCGCTGCCTTTCTACGTCGTGGCGGCGACTGGGATGGGATTGGGCGTCACGGATGTCGGCATCTTGCTGGCCACGCAGACCGGCGGGGCGTTGGCGTCGAACGCCCTGTGGGGCCGCATTGGCGACCGCCATGGAAAGCTTCGCCTGTTGCAGACGGTCGGCGCGATCCGGATGGCGCCGCCGCTCGGCATGCTGGTTTTGTTCGCCGTTGCGGACGACCTCACGGCGCCGGCGGCGCTCGCCGCGTTCGGCGTGCTTTTCGCTGTCATCGGGGCGTTGATGAATGGGATGACGATCGGGTATCTCGGCTATCTCATGGAAATATCACCGAATGAACGGCGGCCGGCCTATTCCGCTTATTTCAACGCGCTGGCGTCGCCCGCCGCGCTTCTCCCCCTGGCCGGCGCGGCCGTCGCCGACGTCCTGTCGCTGGCGGCGGTCTTCGTCGTCGCTTTCCTGGCCGCCGTGCTGCAGCTTATCCTCTACGCACGGCTGTCGCGCCGGGAATCATGTTGATGCGGCCGGGCGCGCGGCGGGTCGCGCGCCGGGCTTGGCTTCCGCTGGCCGTCCGGTTCTGGCCGTTGGCCCGGCTCTGGTATCGCGCCTGGAACTTGCCGCTCGACGGTCGTCCCGACGATCCGGTGTGGTATTTCGCTTATGGCGCAAATATGCACGACTTGGTGTTTCGCGATCGGCGCGGCATGCGACCGGAGGAATGGCGAGCGGGGCGGGTCGATGGATATCGCCTACGATTCAATCTCGACGGTCGCCCGAAAGGAAGAGCAGCGCCGGCGAATATCTCTTCAGACCGGCGCGAAGAGGTCTGGGGAGTCCTCTACCGAATCAGTCGGCGCGACCTCGTCCGCCTGAATGCGAGCGAAGGCATCCCCGGCCGCCGCTATCGCCCGCTCGCGCTCATCGCCGAGGATTCGCGGGGCAATTCGCTCGACGCCGTCACCTATATCGCCGGCGGGAATAAGGCGGACGGAAGACCATCGCTTCGCTATATCACGCTGCTCAGAGAGGGCGCCCGCGCGCACGGGCTTCCGCATCACTGGATCGAGTTTCTCGATCGCGTCGAGCCCGCGGACTAACCTCTTCCCGTGACCAACGGCGGCGCGGCCTGCCAAACCAACGGAATGATCAACCCGGACGAGGCCCGCATGACCGGACATTTTTCCGGCAATTCTCAGCGGCCGGACCGTTAACCGTTTGATAAACCTCGCGGAGTATCGTCGCGCCACTGGACAGAAAGTCCGGCACGAACCGCGGAAAAAACCCGATGCTCACCCCCTGGCATTCCTACCGCCTAGACCTGCAGCGCGCGCCGCAGCGCTTCTGGACCGATCTGGGCCGGATCGAGGCCTATGCCGAAACGCTTTGCGGCTTTCCGCTCGGCCCCGGTGCGCTGGACCGGCTGACCGCGGACATCCGCGCCAATGCGGCGCGGGCGGCCGCCGCGGCGGAATTTGGTGCGGATCTCATCGCCGCACCGGGCGGCGAAGACTTGGCCGAGGCGGTCCGCGCGCTGTTCGACGGGATCGACCGGCGGCCCGACGCACCGTTCACACCGCAGACCCTCAGCCACGACAACGAAGCGGCGGGCGACATCGCGCAGGCGGTGGCGCTGACCCAAATGGCGGCGATAGCGGACGGGGCAGGGGTTGGCGGACCGGCGGCCGTCGCGGCCGCGTCCCTGGCGGATCAGATCGCCACGCCGCGCAGTTGGGGCAAGCTGACCCAGTTCTGCGACTGGCTGAACGGGCACGAATTCCTGCCGGCCCGGGACGAGACCTTCCAAACCGCCGTGCTGCGCGCGATCGCAGCGCACCAGTTCCTGCTGATCCTGCGCCCCTTCAACCATGGCGCCGAGATCACCGCCCGGCTCGCCGCCTACCGCGTGTTGCGCGCGGCCGGGCTGCCGCCGCTGGCGGCGCATCTGCCGGCGATCCATTTCGGGGCGACCGCCGATCAATACGCGGAACTGGCGGGGGAGGCGGTCGAGGGCGGGGGCGCCACGATCGCCTTCGCCGCCTACGCGGCCGACGGTATGGCGACGGGTCTGCGCGGCCTGATCCGCGCCCTGCGCGACGCCCAGACGAAGAGCGCCTGGCGCGACGTGGTGCTGCAAGCCTTCGAGGGCCGCGAGAGGGCGGGCGACCGGCGCCGTCGGGTGTTGCTGGAAGACCTCGGCCGGCAGGAAGCACCGGTGCGGATCGGCGCATTGCGCGATCTCAGCCCGCGCCTCGCGGCCGCCTATGCCGGCAAGAGCGCCAAGACCCTGTCCCGCGACGTGAAGTGGCTCGAAACCCAAGGCCTGATCGAACGGACCCTGAAAGGCGTGCAGCCCTGCCGCGACGCGGTTTATGCCCTGGCGCAGGCCGCCTGACATCCCGGCGGGCAGGCATTGACGCGCCCGCCCATCCATCGCACAGTTTTGTGAGCGCGCTTGAAATTCAGGCGCTTAACCCAAGGTTAAGGCCGCATTGCGCATAGTTGCCGAGGCCAAAGAGCCCGAAATACAGAGATCGTGCGAGTTTGCGGGATGATGAGATAGTTGGCCATATTATCTACACCCGCATCGAGGGCGGGCAGGGCGTCCTAACTCTCCGGCATCCTGTCCGTCCTCACTTATAGAACACCAGAAAAATCAGCGAGGATCGGACGGCGTCATCCCTTGGCGGCGTCGGCAGGCGCGCCATCGGAAACGGCGGCCGCTTTCTCGGCTTCGCGGCGCGGGATTTCCTCGAGCGTGGCCTTGAGGTGCGCCAGCACGGGTTCGAGCGCGGTGCACAGTGCCAGCAGAAAGCCGTAGCCGCCTTCCTTATACGCCTTGCGCCGCCAATAGCATTTATAGAAACGCGAGAAGATCTTGCGCACCATGTTGGGGAAACTGCCCACCTCGCCGCGGTCGACGATGTCCTTCGCCCGCGTGGTGGTCTTGCGGTCGAGCCGGTCGAGCACGTCGGAGATGTCGCGGTCGATGTAATGCAGGACGGCGTTTTCCAGCATCGGCCCCTTGGTGCCGGTGTAGGTCGCGCTGGGGTGGAGGCGGCTATTCTCCCAGACCTTGCAGCCCTTGCGGAACAGCGCGCCGAGCCAGCTCTCCTTGCCGAACCCGCCGCTGGCCATGCCGTATCGGATGTAGCGCTGGCCGATGTGGTTCTTCACCGGCAGGTCGAAATAGTCGCCCGTGTCCGATGCGATGACCGTGCGGATTTCCTCGGCCAGCTCGGGCGGCACCCACTCGTCGGCGTCGATCTCCAGGATCCATTCGCTGCGGCAATAGTCGATGCCGGTGTTGCGGCGGTCGCCCCAGAATTCATACGCGCCCTCGATGATGCGGTCGGTGTAGCGCTCGGTGATTTCCTTCGACCGGTCGGTGCAACGGTCCAGGACGACGACGATCTCATCGGCGAAGGTGAGCCGTTCGAGACAATCGGCGAGGATCTCTTCCTCGTTGTGAACGACGACGAGCGCCGAGAGGGTAGGGTCTGCCATGACGATCTTCCATTGCTGTCCGCCGGCCCGGAATTCCGGGCGATTCGGCGGTTTTTAACCGATCCTTAAGGGGCGGCGCCTACCCTCGCCGGTGAGAGAGGGTAGGATTCGAATGGCCCGTTACACCGTTACCTATTACGCCGCCGCGATGGTCTATGTCACCGTCGACGTGGAAGCCGAGGACGCCGGCGCCGCCGAGGCAACGCCCCTGCCCGAAGACATCAGCGCGGCGGTCGACAAGGTGTCCGCCGCCCTGCCGGAAGGCGATGCCGCCCATAAGGTGCAAGGCGTCGAACTGCGCCGCACCGACGATTGGGAAATCCTCAACGTCCGCGACGACTCCTCGTCCTGACGGACATCAATCCACACGTTTGATCATCGGCCCGATCCGCCGGCCCCCCACCAGATGAACGTGGAAATGCGGCACTTCCTGGTGCCCGTCCTCGCCCGCGTTGGCGATCAGCCGGTAGCCGGTCTCGAGCACGCCGGTCTTCTCGGCGACCGCATGGATCGCCCGCATGAAACCGGCCAACTCGGCATCGCTCGCCGTGGCGGAGAAGTCGCTGCTCGACACGTATTCGCCTTTCGGGACGATCAGCACATGCACCGGCGCCTGCGGTGCGACGTCGTTGAACGCAAGCGCGTGGTCGTTCTCGTATACCTTGTCGCACGGAATTTCGCCGCGCAGGATCTTGGCGAAGATATTCTCGGAATCGTAGGACATGCGGTCCCCTAACGGTTGGATCGGACTCTTAGCGGGAGGGTTTGCCGCGCCGCTTCTCGAGCGCCGCCCACACCGCCTCGGGTTTCACCTTCTGGTCGGCCCACAGCACCAGCAAATGATACAGCAGGTCGGCGCTTTCTTCGGCGAGCAGCGCCTTGTCGCCGCGCAGACCTTCGATCAGCGCCTCGACCGCTTCCTCGCCCACCTTCTGCGCGATCTTGGCGGTGCCGCGATCGAACAGCCGGGCCGTGCCGGAAGTCTTGGGGTCCGCGCCCTTGCGGCTCTCGACGACCGCGTACAGCTCGTCGAGGATATGCGCGTTCGCCGCCTTTGTCGTGTCGGCTGCCACCGTGATGTCTCCTGAAATTCGGTTTCGCGGCACTGCCTATCAGAATTCCCGCGGCTTGTCAGGCCGAACGGAATACCGTCACTCGGCTCATCCTGGCCGAACGGGAATGCCCGCCGCGGCCATATGCGCCTTGGTCTCGCCGATGGTGAATTCGCCGAAATGAAAGATCGACGCGGCGAGTACCGCCGAGGCGTGGCCCTCGCGCACGCCGTCGACCATGTGGTCGAGCGTGCCGACGCCGCCGCTCGCCACCAGCGGCACGGCGATGCGGTCGGCGACGGCGCGGTTCAGCGCGTTGTCGAAGCCAACCTTGGTGCCGTCGCGGTCCATCGAGGTCAGCAGGATTTCGCCCGCGCCGAGATCGACCATGCGCACGGCCCATTCGACCGCGTCTATGCCAGTCGGCTCGCGGCCGCCATGGGTGAAGATTTCCCATTTGTCCGGCCCGGTCGATTTCGCGTCGATCGCGACGACGATGCATTGCGTGCCGAAGCGTTCCGCCGCCTCGCCGACGAATTCGGGCCGGTGCACCGCGGCGGTGTTGATCGACACCTTGTCCGCACCGGCCAGCAGCAGCTTGCGGATATCCTCGACCGCACGCACGCCGCCGCCGACGGTCAGCGGCATGAAACAGTGTTCGGCGGTGCCGCGCACCACGTCGTAGATCGTCTCGCGGTTCTCGTGCGACGCGGTGATGTCCAGGAAGGTCAGCTCGTCCGCGCCGGCCGCGTCGTAGACCTGCGCCTGTTCCACCGGATCGCCGGCATCGACAAGGTCGACGAAATTCACGCCCTTGACCACGCGGCCCGCATGCACGTCGAGGCAGGGGATGACGCGGATCTTCAGCATGGCGTGTCGTCCGCGGGCGAGGGCAGGGCGGCAAGCGCCTCCGCCAGGTTCACCCTGCCATCATAGAGAGCCCGGCCGACGATCGCGCCCGCAATGACTTTCTGACCAGCCAGCGCGATCAGGTCGTCGAGCGACGACACGCCGCCGCTGGCGATCACCGGGGTCGATACGGCGCACGCCAGGCCGGCGGTCGCCTCGACATTCGGTCCCTGCAGCACGCCGTCGCGGTCGATATCGGTGTAGACGATGGCGTCGGCGCCCGCGTCCTCGAACCGCAGGGCCAGGTCCTGCGCGTCGAGTTCCGAGACCTCGGCCCAGCCTTCCACCGCGACCTTGCCGCCCCGCGCATCGATCCCGAGCGCCACATGGCCCGGCCACTTGCGGCAGGCTTCGCGCACCAGGTCCGGGTCCTTGACCGCGACGGTGCCGAGCACGACGCGGCGCACGCCTTTGGTCAGCCACATCTCGATCGTCTCCAACGTCCGGATGCCGCCGCCGAGCTGCACCGGCAGGCCGGTCGCGCCCAGGATCGCGTCGACCGCATCGCCGTTCACCGGCTCGCCCGCGAAGGCGCCGTTCAGATCGACCACATGCAGCCAGGCCGAGCCCGCCGCCGCGAAGGCGGCCGCCTGCGCGCCCGGGTCGTCGTTGAACACCGTCGCCCGGTCCATGTCGCCCTGGCGCAGGCGCACGCACTGCCCGTCCTTCAGGTCGATCGCGGGGTAGAGAATCATGCACCGTCTCCGTCGCCGCCGTCTCCGTCGTCCTTGAGCAGCTTGCTGTAGAAATGTCCCGCGACCCAGGCGTCGCCGACCCGCGCGTAATAGGGTTGGGTGGCCCAGCGGGTGTAGCCGAGCGCCTCGTATAGCGCGATGGCGGCGGTCTGGGTTTCCCGCAGGTCCAGGTTCAGCACGGCGAAGCCTTCGTCGCGCGCGGTTGCCTCGACCGCCTGGATCAATTCGCGCGCGACGCCGTGCCCGCGCGACCACGGGGCGACGAAGGCGGCGGTCAGCGTCGCCGCATGCGCCTGCGCCTCGTTGTTGCGCGTCGGCCGAACGAGCTGCGCCGACCCGGCGACCACCCCGTCCATGCGCGCCAGAAACAGGCTGCGTTCGGGCACCACCAGCACGCCGCGCCAATAGGTTTCCAGCACTTCGCGCGGCGGCGGGGACAGCCAGCCGAAACCGCCGCCTTCGAGGATCGCGGCCTCGGCGGCGTCGCAGAGGTCGTGCGTGTCCGCCCCCCGGAGCCGGGTGGCGATTTCGACGGCAATCGTCGTGTCCGTAGGTTCCTTCATGGCACTCGCTCAGGGGGACCAGCGTAGAAAGTTCGCGATCAAGCGCAGACCCACCGCCTGGCTTTTCTCGGGATGGAACTGCGTGCCGACCATGTTGTCGCGGCCGACCATCGCGGTGATCGTGCCGCCGTGGTCGGTCGTCGCGAGCACGTCGCCCGGATCCTTGGCGGCGAGATGATAGCTGTGGACGAAATAGACATGGTCGCCGTCGTCGAGACCCGCCGTCACCGGATGGCGCCGGGACAGGGCGAGCGTGTTCCAGCCCATATGCGGCACCTTGAGCGCCGGATTGGCCGGCGCGATCGCGGCCACATCGCCGCCGATCCAGCCGAACCCGTCATGCCGCCCGTGTTCGAGGCCCACATCCGCAGTCAACTGCATGCCAACGCAGATGCCGAAGAACGGCCGGCCGCGGCCGATCACCGCGTCCTGCAGCGCCTCCATCATGCCGTCCACCGCCAGCAGACCGCGCCTGCAGTCCCCGAAGGCGCCGACGCCCGGCAACACGATCCGGTCCGCCCGCGCGACCGCGTCCGGGTCGCCGGTGACCAGCACGGGACCGTCGCTCTGGCGTTCGAATGCCTTCGCCGCCGAGCGCAGGTTGCCCGATCCGTAATCGATGATCGCTACCGTCATGTTTCCATAAACCCGCCGCGGCGCTCCCGCCGGCGTCGGTCTTCTCTTGTTACAGCGAGCCGCCGAGCACGCCCTTGGTGGACGGAACGGCGTTCGCCTGCCGTGGATCGATGTCGATCGCCATCTTCAGCGACCGCGCGAGGCCCTTGTAGCAGGACTCGACGATATGGTGGCTGTTCTCGCCATAGACGTTTTCCACATGCAGCGTCAGCCCCGCGCTCTGGGCGAAGGCCTGGAACCATTCCTTGAACAGTTCGGTGTCCATGTCGCCGAGCTTGGGCGTCGGGAAATCCACCTTCCACACGAGGTAGGGCCTGTTCGAGCAGTCCAAGGCGACCCGGGTCAGCGTCTCGTCCATCGGGATCAACGCATTGCCGTAGCGCACGATGCCCTTGCGGTCGCCGAGCGCTTGGCTAAACGCCTCGCCCACCGCATAGCCGGAATCCTCGGTGGTGTGATGGAAATCGATGTGCAGATCGCCCTTGGCCCGCACGGTCAGGTCCATCAGGCTATGCCGCGAGAGCTGTTCGAGCATATGGTCGAGAAACCCGATGCCCGTGCTCACGTCATAGGTGCCCGTGCCGTCCAGGCCGATCTCCACCTGGATTTCAGTCTCTTTCGTATTGCGCGCTACGCTTGCCTTGCGCATGACAGCCTCCGGTCGCTGAACCGGGCGTCTTGTATCACTCCGCCCGGCAAAGGGCCAGCAGGGAAACGGGAGGGTGCCGAGGGATACCCCTTGATCAAACGGCGGAAAATCGCCACATCCTGTATGCCAATTCGCAAAATCCCAACTTTCCGCTAAAAGGAGTGACATGAGCGAACCCGCCACATGGCATGGCACGACGATCCTTTCCGTCCGCAAGGGCGACACGGTGGTGATTGCCGGCGACGGCCAGGTCAGCCTGGGACAGACGGTGATCAAGGCGAATGCGCGCAAGGTGCGCCGGCTCGGCGACGGCTCCGTGATCGGGGGCTTCGCGGGTGCGACCGCGGACGCCTTCACCCTGTTCGAACGGCTGGAGGCCAAACTGGAACAGCATCCCGGGCAGTTGACCCGGGCCTGCGTCGAGCTGGCCAAGGACTGGCGGACCGACCGCTACCTGCGCCGCCTGGAGGCGATGATGGCGGTGGCCGATTCCAATGTCTCGTTGACGCTCACCGGCAACGGCGACGTTCTGGAGCCGGAGGACGGACTGATCGGCATCGGTTCGGGCGGGGCCTATGCGCTGTCGGCGGCCCGAGCCCTGGTCGGCGCGACCGAGCTGGACGCCGAGGAGATCGCCGGCCGCGCCATGAAGATCGCCGCCGGTATCTGCGTCTACACCAATGAAAGCGTTGTAATCGAAAAGCTATGAGCTCCTTCAGCCCCCGAGAGATCGTTTCCGAACTCGACCGTTTCATCGTCGGCCAGAACGACGCCAAGCGCGCCGTCGCCGTCGCCCTGCGCAACCGCTGGCGGCGGCAGCAGCTGACCGACGAGATGCGCGAGGAAGTGCTGCCGAAGAACATCCTGATGATCGGCCCGACCGGCGTCGGCAAGACCGAGATCGCGCGCCGCCTGGCCAAGCTGGCCAACGCGCCCTTCATCAAGGTCGAGGCGACCAAGTTCACGGAGGTCGGCTATGTCGGCCGCGACGTGGAGCAGATCGTCCGCGACCTGGTCGAGGCGGCGATCCACATCGTGCGCGACGACCAGCGCAAGGAAGTCGTGCCGAAAGCCGAGATCATGGCCGAGGAGCGGGTGATCGACGCCCTGGTCGGCGAGAATGCCAGCGAGGGCACCCGCCAGTCCTTCCGCAAGAAACTGCGCGAGGGCGAGCTGGACGACCGCGAGGTGGAGATCGACGTGGCCGACACCGGCGGCATGGGGCTGCCGACGCTCGACGTGCCCGGCATGCCGGGCGCGCAGATGGGCATGATCAACCTCAACGACATGCTGGGGAAGGCGCTGGGCGGCCAGCGCACCAAGCGCAAGCGCATGTCCGTGGCGGAATCCTACGAGGTGCTGGTTTCCGAGGAAAGCGACAAGCTGCTCGACGAGGAACAGGTGGTACGCGCCGCGATCGACGCGGTGGAGCAGAACGGCATCGTGTTCCTGGACGAGATCGACAAGGTGTCGGCCCGGTCCGACCGGCAGGGCGCCGACGTCAGCCGCGAAGGCGTGCAGCGCGACCTGCTGCCGCTGATCGAAGGGACGACGGTGGCGACCAAGCACGGCCCGGTGCTGACCGACCATATCCTGTTCATCGCGTCGGGCGCGTTCCACCTGGCGAAGCCCTCCGACCTGCTGCCCGAACTGCAGGGCCGGCTGCCGATCCGCGTCGAACTGAAGGCGCTGACCCAGGACGATTTCGAGCGCATCCTGCGCGAGCCGGAGAACAGCCTAATCCTGCAATACACCGCGCTGATGAAGACGGAGGACGTGGCGCTCAGCTTCACCGACGATGCGATCGTCGAACTGGCGCGGCTCGCCGCCACGATCAACCAGAATGTCGAGAATATCGGCGCGCGCCGCTTGCACACGGTGATGGAGAAGCTGCTCGAGGAAATCAGCTTCACCGCCACCGACCGCTCGGGCGAGGCGATCGAGATCGACGCCGACTACGTGCGCGACCGGGTCGCCGGCCTGGCCGAGGACGCGGACCTGTCGAAGTTCATCTTGTAGCGCACGCACCCTTCGACACGCTCAGGGTGAGGCGGGTACTGTTGCAAATCCTCATGCTGAGCCCGTCGAAGCATGACCGCGGTTCGCACACACCCTTCGACACGCTCAAGGCGAGGCGGGTACTGTTGCAAATCCTCATGCTGAGCCCGTCGAAGCATGACCGCGGTTCGCACGCACCCTTCGACACGCTCAGGGTGAGGCGGGTACTGTTGCAAATCCTCATGCTGAGCCCGTCGAAGCATGACCGCGGTTCGCACACACCCTTCGACACGCTCAAGGCGAGGCGGGTACTGTTGCAAATCCTCATGCTGAGCCCGTCGAAGCATGACCGCGGTTCGCACGCACCCTTCGACAGGCTCAGGGTGAGGCGGAGATTGTTACAACACCCTCATCCTGAGCCTGTCGAAGGATGAAGATGTCAGCACCACCCACCAGGAGACCGACGCCATGACCGATCGCATCTGGGACACGTTCCTGACCGACAAGGACAAGAAGGTCTTGGACCAGGCCGGTTACGGCCGGCGCGTCGGGTTCGGCGAACGGCCGGCGCTGTTCATCATCGACGTGCAGTATAATTTCTGCGGCGACGACCCCGACCAGGACGAGGAAGAGGCGCTGGCGCAATACCGCACCTATTGCGGCAAGGCGGGCTGGCGGGCCGTACCGCATATCGAGCGGCTGATGACCCTCGCGCGGGACAAGAACATCCCGATCTTCTACACGCAGTCGGAACGGCGGGCCGACATGCGCGACAACGGCGTGCAGACCGGTAAAAGCCACCGCGGCGCCGAGAAGACCTCGACCGAAGGCACCCACGCGACGCAGACCGTCGCCCCCATCGCACCGCGCCCGCAGGACATGCTGATCGGCAAGCGGATGCCCTCGGCCTTCTTCGGCACGCCCTTCATGAGTTATCTCAACCATCTCGACGTGGACAGCCTGATCCTGACCGGCTGTTCCACATCGGGCTGCTTGCGCGCCACCGCGGTCGACGCCTTCAGCTACAATTTCAAGGTGACGATCCCCGAGGAGACGACCTTCGACCGGTTCGACGCCAGCCACGCGGTCAACCTGTTCGACCTGAACTGCAAATACGCGGACGTCATCGCCACCGACGAGGTCGCCGCCTATCTGGAAGGCCTGCCCGCCCGCGAGGCGCTTGCTGCGGAGTAAAGGCGCGTCCGCTCTGGACTCCCGCTTTCGCGGGAGTGACAGCCAAAATTTATCCAGATTCCTGTTCCGTCATTCCCGCGAAGGCGGGAATCCACCTACGCCGATCTTTCCCGGCGGCGATCCATCCTTCGACAAGCTCAGGATGAGGACGATGTTCAATGGGCCATCATGCTGAGCCTGGCGAAGCATGGCGACACCATCACCCTTACGGTGAACGGGGAGAATCCAGAGCCGCCGTTACCGTCTCGGCAGGGAAATCTCGATCTGCGTCTTCACCGAGTTGGCGATGAAGCATTTGCGGTGCGCGGCGGCGTGCAGGTCCGCTTCCCCCTCGGCATCGGGCGCGTCCGTCACATACCTGACGACGGGCGACAGCCGGACATGGGTCATCGCCTGCTCGCCGGTCTCGATCGCCGCCATCGTGCCGACCGCGCGGTCTTCGTAGGACGCGACGGGAAAGCCCGCCTCCTGCGCCAGATGCAGAAAGAACAGCATATGGCAGCTCGACAGCGACGCGACGAAGGCTTCCTCCGGGTCGACCAGCGCCGGGTCGGCATAGGGTTCGGGCACGATATGCGGCGAGGGGGACGCGGGGATCACCGCCCCGCCGTCGAAGCGCCATTCATGCGCACGCCCGTAGCGCGGCGACGTCCCGACATCCGGGTCGCGGGTCCAGACGACATGCGCGTCATAGGTCGCCATCGTGCACGTCCTTCGAATCCGCCGGCGCTTCGGCGCGGTCGGACATGCCGTAGTCGCGGATCACCTCGGCGACCCGCAGGCGATAGTCGGCGAACAGCCCGCCGCGCCCGGCCTGTTGCGCACTCCGGTGCTTGGCCAGCGACCGCCACTGTTTCACGGCCTCCTCGTCGCGGAAGAAGGACAGCGACAGCACCTTGCCCGGCGTCGTCAGGCTTTCGAACCGCTCGATCGAGATGAACCCGTCGACCTGCTCCAGCAGCGGCCGCAGCTCGGCGGCGATATCGAGATAGGCCTCGCGCATGCCGTCGCGCGGTTCGACCTCGAAGATGACGGCGATCATCGGCTAGTCCTCGCCCTTGGTCGTGTCCTTCACCGCCGTCAACATCTTGCCGATCAGGTCGTCGGGCAGGTCGCCGATGCGTTCGGCCAGCAGGTTGGCGAGTTCGGTGGCGTCCGGGCTGAGGCCGGCGGTGTCGACGGTGACGCGCGGGTGCGAGATCCGGGCGAGCCGCTGCAGCGCCTCGGCCTCGTCCCAGATGATATTGAAATAGCCGCAGATCTGATGCTGCAGCAGCAGGCTCGGCCGGCCGCGCTTGCCGTGTTCCAGCGCCGACAGATAGGCGGGCGAGACCTCCAGCGCCTCGGCCATGTCGGTCAGGGTGACGCCTTTCTCGCGCCGCATTTCGCGTAGCCTCTTGCCGAACGGGGTCATCGGATTCGCTTCAACAAAATATAGAGCGCGCCCTCGCCGCCATCCTTGCGCTGGGCGTGGGTGAAGGACAGGAGGCGCGGGCGCAGGTCCGGCCCGTTCAGCCAGCGCGGCACCGCCTCGCGCAAGACGCCGCCGCCCTCGCGCCAGGTGCCCTTGCCGGTGACGACGAGCACGCAGCGCCGGCCGGCCTCGTGCTGACCGACGATGAAGGACGTCAGCGCGCGATGCGCCTCGGCCTGGGTCATGCCGTGCAGGTCGATCCGCGCCTCGATCTCCGTGCGGCCCTTGCGCAGGTTGTCGGCGGTGCGGCGGTCGACCCCGGGCGCGTCGCCGTGGCCCAGCTCGGGCGCGATGCGGCGGCACGGCGCCGGTGTCTTTTCCTTCGTTTCGGCATGGCAGGGCGTCTTCGCCTTGCAGCGTGGCGAGGCCGCCTTTGCCGGGGTTGCGGGAGCGGCCGGGTCGCGGCCCGGCGGCAGCGCGTCGGCGGTGGATTTCGGGATCGGCTTCACGTCCCCCGTGACCCTGCGCCACAGGTCGGCATCGTCGGTGCTGGGCCGCCGGTCCTTCCCCGCCATTTCAACGTCTCTCGCCAGCCGGATGGCTGTCTTGGATGAGGACGATATGCAGGCGGCGCGGGCCGTGCGCGCCGAGCTGGATGGTTTGTTCGATATCGGCGGTGCGCGACGGCCCGCTGACGAAGTTGACCGCGCGCGGAATCGGCCCGGCGGCGCGCAGCCGGTCCCAGGCTTCCTCGTAAGGTCCGACCACCTGGCTCGCGCGCAGCACCACCACATGAGTGTCCGGCAGGAAGTTGAGCGTCGTCGGATGGTCCGGGCCGGAGCGCAGCATCAACGTGCCGGTTTCCGCCACCGCCGCGAAGGCCGGGGTCAGGCTCACGTCGTCCGCGCCGTCCGACGCGCCGTAGCGCACGGTCAGCGCCGGACGGCTGTCCCAGGGCAGCGCCTGCAGCGCCGGGTCGGGGGCGGCGCACAGCGTGGCCGGCAGATTCTCGCCGGCGAGATAGTCCGCGACCGCACCGGGCACCTCGGCTTCGTCGTCGACGCGCGAGACCGTCGCGCTGAGCGCGGTGGCATGGTCGACGAACAGCTCGACCAGCGCCGCATGGTCCTTGTCGACACGCGCCGGGATCGTGCCGCGCCGTTTCGCGGCGATTCTCTCATCGGGGGATTGGGTGTCGGGACTCTGGCCGCCGGGCGTCTGGTTCGCCTTGCCCTTGCGGATCATGCCGAGGATTTGCGCCCGGGCGCCGGAGCTGTCGGTCATCGGGCCCCCCCCGCCGCATCCCACTGCTGCTGGAAGGTGGCGCCCTGCGGCGCCGGCATGTCGCGGTGGCGCGTCCAGCCGCCCGCCAGCGGCACGCTTCTGAACCGGCCGCGCCGCCGTCCGAGCGCCGCCAACACGCGCATCTTCGTGCCCGCGAAGAATTGGTAGAGCCGGGGCCGCCGGGCGAAGAAGGCCCACAACTTCAGCCCCGTGCGCATCGTGCCCGGCGTCAGGCCGCGCTCGAACTCGCGCTCGCGGTAATGCCGCATCAGCTTCGGCAGCGGGATATGCATCGGGCAGACCTGCTGGCATTTGCCGCAGAAGGTCGACGCGTTCGGCAGGTGCCCCGCCTGCTCGACGCCGATCAGCGTCGGCGTCAGCACCGCGCCCATCGGGCCGGGATAAACCCAGCCGTAGGCATGCCCACCGACCGCGCCGTAGACCGGGCAATGGTTCATGCAGGCGCCGCAGCGGATGCAGCGCAGGATGTCCTGGAATTCGGTGCCGAGCAGCGCGCTGCGCCCGTTGTCGAGCAGAACGACATGGAACTGTTCGGGGCCGTCCGCGTCCGCCGTCCGGCGCGGGCCGGTGGAGAAGGTGGTGTAGGCGGAGAATTCCTGCCCGGTCGCCGACCGCGCCAGCAGGCGCAGGATGGTCGAGGCGTCCTCCAGCGTCGGGACGATCTTTTCCAGGCTGGCGGTGACGATGTGGATCTTCGGCAGGGTCTGGGTCAGGTCGCCGTTGCCCTCGTTGGTGACGATCACGGTGGAGCCGGTCTCGGCGATCAGGAAATTCGCGCCGGTGATGCCGACATCCGCATCGAGATATTTCTGCCGCAGCATCGAGCGCGCCTCGTCGACCAGGGCGCGCGGTTCGTCCAGGTTGCGGTCCGCGTCGAGCTGGTCATGAGTCTCGAAGAAGGATTCCGCGACTTTCTCCTTCGGCACGTGAATCGCCGGCGCGATGATGTGGCTCGGCGGCTCCTTGCGGAGCTGGATGATGTATTCGCCGAGATCGGTCTCGACCGGCGTGACGCCGTTCTCTTCCAGGAAATCGTTGATGCCGATCTCCTCGCCGATCATCGACTTGCCCTTGGTCACGGTTTTGGCGTCGACCGAGCGGCAGATGTCGAGGATCGTGCGGCGCGCCTCGTCGGCGGTGCGGCACCAGTGCACCTGGCCGCCGCTTTCCGTCACCTTGGCCTCGAAGCGTTCGAGATAGGTGTCGAGATTCGCCAGCACGTGGTTCTTGATGTCGCGCCCTTCGTCGCGCAGCGTGTCGAATTCCGGCAGCTTGGCGACCGCGCTCGCCCGGTTGGCGACGAAACCCACCTTCATCTTGGTCAGCGCCTGCTGCAGGTCCGGGTCGGCCAGCGCCTGCCGCGCGTTCGACTTGAAGGACGGGCTGGTGGTCTGCATCAGCGCTCATCCTCGGTCTGCGGCAGCGATTCGCCGGATTCGCCAATGGCGGGGGCGTCGGTCATGCCGGCCAGCACCTCGGCCACGTGTCGCGTCTGCACCGCCGCGCCGCGCCGCTTCAGCTTGCCCGCCATGTTGAGCAAACACCCCATGTCGCCCGCGAGCAGCAGGTCGGCGCCGGTCGCCTCGATGTCGGCGGCCTTGTCCTCGACCATATGGTTGGAGATGTCGGGATATTTCACGCAGAAGGTGCCGCCGAATCCGCAGCAGACCTCGGCGCCCGGCAGATCCACCATCGTCAGCCCATCGACCGAGCCGAGCAGGTGGCGCGGCTGCTCCTTGATCGACAATTCGCGCAGCCCCGAACAGGAATCGTGATAGGTCGCCGTGCCGTCGTAGCGCGCGGCGACCGCGTCCATGCCCCGGATATCGCGCAGGAAGGACACCAGTTCATGGGTCCGCCGCGCCAGGTGATGCGCGCGCGGCGACTGTTCCGGGTCGTCGTCGAACAGGGCAGGGTAGTGATCGCGGATCATCCCGGCGCAGGAGCCGGAGGGCGCCACCACGTAATCGAAGCCGTCGAAGGCGTCGATCACCTGCCGCGCGATCGCCCGCGTGTCCGCCCGGTCGCCGGAGTTGTAGGCGGGCTGGCCGCAGCAGGTCTGCAGCCGCGGCACCGCGACACGGCACCCCGCCGCCTCGATCAGTTTCACCGCCGCGAAGCCGACGCTGGGCCGGAACAGATCGACCAGACAGGTCACGAACAGCCCGACGCGGGGGTTTTCATTTTGCTCTGTCATACGCCCGAGGGCTCAACCCTTGCCATGCCGCCAGAGAATGGCGGGCGGCGGCGGAAAAGGCAACAAATTGGAACGGAATTCCGGTTAATTTATGTCGATGGACGCGATGATCGGCGCCGCGGGCGTCAGCTCTGCGTCATCCGGGCGGCGGCGGGCAGGGGGAGCAGGATGAAATAGCGGCCGCGGCTGCGCATCTTGCCGGCCTCTGCCAGGGCCGCGGCCCCGAAGCCCCAGAAGAAATCGCCGCGCACCGGGCCCTTGATCGCGCCGCCCGCATCCTGCGCCACCATCAGACGGCGCAACGGGCGGTCCTCGTCGTTGGGCCAGTTGGTGTCGAGCCAGACCGGCAGGCCCATTGGAAAGAAACTGCGGTCGACCGCGAGGCTGCGCCCCGGCGTCAGCGGCACGCCCTGCGCGCCGATCGGGCCGGCGTCCGGCGGGATGCCGTCCAGGAAACGGAAGAAGATGAAGCGCGGATTCTCGGCGAACAGGGCCGCCGCCTTGTCCGGGTTGGCGTCGATCCAGCCGCGGATGCCGTCCCAGGACGCATTCTCCTTGGTGATCTCGCCCCGGTCGATCAGGGCGCGGCCGATCGATGCATAGTCGTGCCCGTTGTGGCCGGCGAAACCGACCCGCACCACGCCGCCGTCGGGCAGGACCACGCGCCCCGACCCCTGGACATGCAGCATGAAGACATCGACCGGGTCGTCGATCCACAGCATCTCGAAACCCCGGTCGCCGAGCGCGCCGCCCTCGATATCGCCGCGGGTGTGATACGGCACGAACCGGCCGTTCTCGACGCGGCCGACCAGTTCGCGGCCCCGCATCTCGGGATCGAACACGCCGAGGTCGGCGATCACGTGATCGTCCGGCAGCCGGTAGATCGGCACGCCGAAGCCGTCCTGTTGCGTCCGGGCGCCGCGCACCTCGATTTCGAAATAGCCCGTGAACAGGCCTTCCTCGCCATCGGGACCGAGCGCCGCGAAGGGCCGGAACATTTCTTGGAAATACCGCCGCGTATCGTCGGCCGACGCATCCTCCGGCAGGGCCGCGGCGGCGGCGCAGGCGGGGCGCCAATCCTCGGCCGACACGGTGACCGCGCCGGGGCCGTTCGACCCGTTCGGCGGCCGGGTCAGCATCACACCGCAGGACCGCCGGAAGGCAGCCAGCGCCGGGCGCGGATCGTCCTCGCGCCAGCCCGGCAAGTCATCGTAGGAGAGAGCCGACAGCCGCAGCCCCTCCTGCTTGACCGGCGGCGGCGGTTCGCAGGCGGTCAGCAGACCGAGCGCCAAAATGACGGCGCCGCGCCGAAAAGCGCGGAGGGTGGGGAGAAACCGCGCGAGCGGCCTAGTTCGAGCTGCGCGTCGCAACAAGCGACCAGTTCGGATCGGACGTTTTGGTATTGCGCGCGAAGGTCCAGATGTCGGTTACCTTCTCGACCGCATTCGGATCGCCTTCGACGACCTCTCCATCCTCGTTGCGGGTGGCGTTCACCTGTTCGCTGACATATTTCACGGTGACCGATGCGGTCCCGTCCTCCAGCGACGCCTCGAGGATTTCGGCCGAATCGATCCCGACCAGGGTGGTTTCCTTCGTCTGGCTCGCCCGTTCGCGCACCCGGATCGCCTCGGCGAAATTGTCGTAGACCTCCTTGCTCAACAGGGAGCGCAGGGTCTTCATGTCGCCGAGCGCGAAGGCGGTGATGATCATCTCGAACGCCGAGCGGGCGCCTTCGAGGAACCCCTTGCGGGTGAAACTGGGATCCGCGAGCTTTATCTGGGTGATCGCCGCGCCGAGCGGGGTGTCCGGCTCCTCCTCGGCGGGCTCGTCCCGGTTCGGGATGGCGACGACGTTGTCGTTGCCCGCATCCGAGGAAGAGCTATCGCTATTGACCGGTTCGAGCGGACTGCGTCCCTGCCGCTCATGGCCCGTCCGCTTGCCCAACACGCTCCCAAGCCGATACACGAGGAAAGCGGCGATCATCGCAAATAAAATAATGTCGAAATATTCGAAACCGCCGCTCATACGATGCTCTCAGTCTCCGCAGGGTCTACCGGACAGCCCGAATCCCGCGCCGCCCGGTCGATTTTTTCCGTCAGCCGTCCGTTGAATAGGCTCAACCCCGACCTTAGGTTATGGAGGCGGATCGATGCAAGAACCCGGCGTGGCCTCGGTGTCGCATGTTCCACCGCCTAATCCATGTTAGATAGGCAGTTCCCCGGGAAAGGGCAAGCATGCCGATACTGATTCTTCTGGCCTTTATTTTGGTCCCGATCGCCGAAATCGCCGTCTTTATCAAGGCGGGAGAGATGATTGGCCTCGGCTGGACCCTTGCGGTCATCATCCTGACCGCGATGATCGGCACGGCATTGTTGCGCCAACAGGGCCTGAAAGTCCTGTCGCAGACCCAGGAAAAACTCAATCGCGGCGAGATGCCGGTGGGCGAGCTGTTCACCGGATTGTGTCTTCTGGTGGCCGGCGCCCTGCTGCTGACGCCAGGATTCATCACCGACACCATCGGATTCGCACTGTTCGTCCCCCCTGTGCGCATGGTGCTCGGCTATTTCGTGCTGCGCCGCCTGTCGCGCGGGCAGGGTGCCCGTGTCTGGGTCAATGGCGAGGAAGTCGGGCCGGGACCCGGCCGCGGACCGGGTGCCAGCGGCGGACCGCGGGGTCCCGGCGGCGGCCCGATCATCGACGGCGACTACACCGACGTCACCGAACCTCCCGACAAAGACCGGCCCGGCAACGGGTCCCGTGGGTCGGGGTCCAGCCCCTGGCGGCGGATCGAATAACCCGGTTTCTTATCGATTATAACGGAGCGGATCATATGATTTTGATGCGGCACGGGCAGTCGCATTTCAACGTGCATTATGCGGAAACCCGCAAGGACCCCGGATTGCGCGATCCGGGACTGACCGACCTCGGCCGCGAACAGGTCGCCGTCGCCGCGGCGCATCTCGAACGGGAACAGCGGGTCCATCGGATTGTCGCCAGCCCGTATACCCGGGCGCTCGAGACCGCCGAAATCGTCGCCCAATCGCTCGGCTTGCCGGTGACCGTCGACCCGATTGTAGGCGAGCGTGCGGTGTTCACCTGCGACATCGGCACCCCGCGCTCGCATCTCGAAACGCGCTGGCCGGACATCGCGCTCCATCATGTCGAGGAAGAATGGTGGCCCACGCTCGAGGAGAGCGAGCCGGATTTCGACGCGCGATCGCTGAGCTACCGGACGCAGCTGGCCGATAGCGGCGACTGGCGCGGCACGCTGGTCGTCTGCCATTGGGGATTCATCCGAGCGTTGACCGGACATGGCGTGCAGAATGCCGATCTCGTCGCCTTCGACCCGACCGCGCCGCATCCGGGCGGCGGCACTGTTGTGCCGGTTGCCGATCCATGATAGCCACCGAAATCAGGCCAAGAAGGAGCATGTAATGCCCAGCGACATCACAGGTGGCGACGGAGACGGCGCCGATTTCAACAATCCGCAAATGCGCGGCGAGAGCGAGGGCGAGGAAGACGCAGGCCTCGCAGTGCCGATTCACTTCGTGCTGCAATACATCAAGGACCTGTCCTACGAGAACCCCCGGGCGCCGCAGATCTATCAGGATTTCGACGAGCCGGACGTGAACATCAACGTGAACGTCCAGGCCGACGACCTTGCGCCGCGTGCATTCGAAGTGTCGCTGAAGCTGTCGGTCTCGGCGAAGAACGGCAACGACACCGCGTTCCTCGCGGAGTTGGACTATGCCGGCATCGCGAATGTCGACGAGTCCGTTCCGGAAGAAAACGTGCGACCGCTCGTGCTGATCGAAGGGCCACGCCTGCTGTTTCCGTTCGCGCGCTCGATCCTAGCGAACCTGACACGCGACAGCGCCTTCCCGCTGCTGCTGTTGGGGCCGATCGATTTCGTCAAGATGTACAGCGACAGCGTCCAGGCGCAGGGCGGCGCCCCCGCGGAGGCTTGACTCTGCCGCGGCGTCGGCCGGCCGACGCCGTCACTGCCGCCAGATCGGATCCTTGAGCGTTTCCACCATCGCCGCATGCGCTTCCAGCTCTTCGGGGCTGGCCGAATGCGGGCGGGCCGGCCGGAAGGGCCGTTCGGCGGATTTTCGTATCTGCGCGACACCGCCCGACGACGCAAGTTCGAGCCCCGGCTGCCGGCCGCCGATCAATTCTAGATAGACCTCCGCCAGCAGTTCCGCATCGAGCAGCGCGCCGTGCTTGGTGCGCGCGCTGTTGTCGATTTCGAAACGCCGGCAGAGCGCGTCCAGACTGGCCTGCGCACCGGGAAAGCGCGCCCGCGCCATCTGCACCGTGTCGATCGCCCGGCTCATCGGGATCGTCGCCTGACCGAGCCGTTCCAGTTCCGCGTTGAGGAACCCCATGTCGAAACCGGCATTGTGGATGATCAGCTTGGCGTCACCGATGAAGTTGAGGAAATCCCCGGCGACGGCGGCAAAGACCGGATGCTTCTCCAGGAAGGCCTCGGACAGGCCGTGCACCTGGAACGCCTCGTCCGGCATGTCGCGCTCGGGGTTGATGTAGACGTGATAGGATTCGCCGGTAAGAATGTGGTTCACCAGCTCGACGCAGCCAATTTCGACGACGCGGTCGCCGCCGTTCGGGTTCAGGCCGGTGGTTTCCGTATCGAGGACGATTTCACGCATCTGGGCAGTTGGCCTCCGGTCTTAAACTAGCTTCGACGATCAGCAGGGCGGCCAGTGCCGGCCGCTTCGTTGGGACATGAGTCTGACGATCGCGGTCAGCCGCTGCAAGGTCAATCGATGACCGAGGCCGGACGGCACGATGAAGTCGGCCCGCCGGCGCTTATCCAGTTCGGGCATCTGCCGGGCGCGAATTTCCTCGAGCCGTTCCTTGGTCATGCCGGGCCGGCGCAACACGCGGGCGGCCTGGATGAAGGGCGGTGCGGTGATCAGGATTGTCGCGTCGCATCCCCGGTCGCCGCCAGTCTCGAACAGCAGCGGCACGTCGAGGGCGACCACCTTCGTCCGCCGCGCGGCCTCGCGGCGCAGGAAGCGGCCCTTCTCCTCGCCCACCATCGGGTGCAGGATCGCTTCCAGTTTCTTGAGCGCGGCGGGATCGCCGAACACCTTGGCGCCGAGCGCCGGCCGGTCGACTGCGCCATCCACCACGACACCCGGGAAGGCATCCCCCACCGCCGCCACCGCGCGGCCGCCGGGTCCGATCAAACGATGCACCGCGGCGTCCGAGTCGTGCACCGGGACGCCGAGCCGGCGCAGCATCGCCGCCGCCGTGCTCTTGCCCATGCCGATCGATCCGGTCAGTCCAAGTATGATCACGCCACCGCCTCCGGATCTCAGTCCAGGTCGGCCAGCACGTAATCGCGCAGCGCCGCATCGACCTCCGGCCGCGTGCCAAACCACGCCTCGAAACCGGGCTGCGCCTGATACAGCAGCATGCCGAGGCCGTCGACGACCGGGTTGCCGCGCGCCCGCGCATCCGCCAGCAACGGCGTTTCCAGCGGCGCGTACACGATGTCGTTGACCACCGCGCCGGCCGGTAGCTGCGAGAGGTCCAGGTCGAGCGCGGGCTGCCCCGTCATCCCGAGGGTCGTGGAATTTACCAGCAGCGCCGCCCCGGCAAGCGCGCCGGCGCGGGCGTCCCAGGGCGCGGCGGTCGCCGGTGCTATATCCGCGGCAAGCGATTCCGCGCGGGCTTGAGTCCGATTGAGAATCCGAAGCTCGGTCACACCGGCATCGGCGAGGGCGATCGCCAGACCCCGCGCCGCGCCGCCCGCACCGAGCAGGACGGCCGGACCGTCCGCCGGCTGCCAGCCGCTGCCCTGCCGCAGGTTTTCGATGAAGCCGTAGGCATCGGTATTGCTGCCCTGCAACGCACCGTCGTCGCCGACCACGATCGTGTTGACCGCGCCGATGCGCCGGGCCTGATCGGTCACGCTATCGCAGATGTCGACCGCAGCTTCCTTGTGCGGAAGGGTCAGGTTCGTACCGCGGAAGCCCAGCGCCGGCAGCGCCCGTAACGCCGTGTCCAGGTTTTCCGGCGCCACGGCAAGCGGCACATAGGCCCCGTCGATGCCGTGCCGGTCGAGCCAGTGTCCATGCAGCCGCGGCGACCGGGAGTGACCGATCGGCCAACCCATCACGCCGGCGAGTTTTGCGGAACCGCTGAGACTCATTCGACGACGATCCCATGACCGCGCAAAGTGTCAAGCAACGGCAGCAACGGCAGGCCGAGGATGGTGAAGAAATCGCCATCGATCCGGCTGAACAATTGCGCGCCCATTCCCTCGAGCTGGTACGCCCCGACCGACCGGCAAACGTCCGCGCCGACCCAATTGAGATAATCGTCGATAAACCCGTCGCTGAAGTGCCGCATGGTCAGCCGCGCGCGATCCACGTGCTGCCAGAGGCAAGTACCGTCGCGGACCAGAACCGCGGCCGTGACCAACTCGTGCGTTCTGCCGCGCAGCGATTCGAGGTGCCCGCGCGCGTCGGCGACATCCGCCGGCTTGTCGAACCAAACGCCCTCGCAGTCGAGCATCTGATCCGCACCGATGACCAACCCGCCGGGATGCCGCTCGGCCGTTTCCTGCGCCTTCAGTTCGGCGAGCCGGACCGCGACTTGCGCCGCGTCGGCACCCTCGGCCTTGAGCGATTGTTTCACCCGCTCCTCGTCGACCGACGACGCGTCCTGAATCGGGTGGAGCCCCGCGTTGCGCAGGACGGTCAGCCGCGACTGGCTCGCCGAGGCGAGAATGAGCGTTGGCGTGCCGGACGGTTCACGCATCGTCGCCGCGGATTTTTTCGTAGCGCTGCAAAATGGCCGCGGCGGTTTCCTCGATCGACCGGCGCGTCACGTCGACCACCGGCCAGTTGTTCTTGGTGAACAAACGGCGGGCGTTGGCGACTTCTTCGCGCACGGTTTCCGGATGCACATAGTCGGTGTCGTCTTCCTGCGACAATTGCCGCAGCCGGTTCTTGCGAAGTTGGATCAACCGTTCCGGCGTCTTCGTCAGCCCGATGATGACCGGACCCGTATCCGTGTCGAGCGCGAAAAGCTCCGGCGGCGGGTCGACGCCCGGCACCAGCGGCACGTTCGCAACCTTGTATCCGCGGTTCGCCACATACATCGATGTCGGCGTCTTCGACGTTCGCGACACGCCGACGAGGACGATATCGGCATTGTGCAGATTCCAGGCGCCCTGCCCGTCGTCATGGTTCAAGGCATAGGTCATCGCATCGATCCGGTCGAAGTAGTTTGCATCCAGGACGTGCTGCCGGCCGGCTTCACCCTGGCTTTCCAACCCAAGATAGGAACCAAGGGTGGCAATCACCGGATCCAGAATCGGAATGCAGGGCACGCCGAGATCACGGCAGCCATCCTGCAGCGACGTCCGCAGCGCATCGTTGACGATGGTGAACATCACGACGCCAGGATTGTCGGCGACACTGGCGAGGACTTTCTCTACATGGCCGGTTGTCCGCACCAGGGTCCAGTGATGCTCATGCGGTTCGACGCCTTCGAACTGCGACAGGCAAGCTCGTGCGACACTATGTATCGTTTCACCGGTCGCATCCGAAACCAGATGAAGATGAAACTGTTTGACAATGCCATGGCCGTCGCCCTGTTCGCTCACATTCGCCTTCGCTGAAACTCTGTTGATCGAATCTGGATAACACCGTCCGTGCGGCGGACCGGACATTCTATTCGCGAAGCCGGATTCTTCGCACACAAGGTTTCCGCTTCCGGATAACTCTTACCCACCGTTCTCGAAAACACGAACCAGTGATACCGCAATCCCGTTATGCACATCATTCACCATGTTCCCGACTCACCTTTTTATATAGTCGATGCGACTCATTTGAACCGCTTATACACAAGCCGCTTAACCATGCACAGCGTGCTGGGGATAGGATTCTGTTTACGGTGATCCCCATGACTCACCGCAGCACTACTACTACAACATTACTTTTAAAAAATAATATGGTAGGGAAGGGAAAATTTATGGTCGGCATTTTTCACCAATGCGACATGATTCCGTGACAACCGAACGTAAATCCTTTCTTCGAGTATTGGGGGGCGACTCCTGCGCGCGGCCACCGATCTGGCTGATGCGTCAGGCGGGCCGATATCTTGCGGAGTATCGAAAAATTCGGGCGGAAGTCGGAGGCTTTCTCGATCTTTGCTACTCGCCGGAACACGCGACCGAGGTAACCTTGCAGCCGATCCGGCGGTTCGGGTTCGATGCGGCGATCCTGTTTTCGGACATCCTGGTCGTGCCGCATGCCCTGGGTCAGGAGGTGCGTTTCGTCGAAGGCGAGGGGCCGAAACTGGCGCCGATCCGCAGCGGGTCCGACGTGTCCGGTCTGTCGGTGACGGCGATGCAAACCGCGTCGGGGCCGCTGGAGCCCGTGTACGAAGCGGTCGACCGCATCCGGGAGGCCCTGCCGGCGGAGACCGCGTTGATCGGCTTCGCCGGCGCGCCATGGACCGTGGCGGCTTATATGGTCGAAGGCGGCACAAGCCGTGATTTTCATGCGATCAAATCCTGGGCGCTGACCGATCCCGACGGGTTCGGCGCGTTGATGGATCTTCTGGTCGAGGCGACGGCCGAGCATTTGTCGCGTCAGGTGAATGCCGGCGCCGATACGGTCCAGATCTTCGATAGCCATGCCGGGGTCTTGCCCGACGGCGCGTTTGAGAAATGGATCATCGAACCGACCGCACGGATTGTCTCGGCCCTGCGGGACAAGCATCCGAATTTTCCGATCATCGGCTTTCCGCGCGGGGCGGGCCTGCGATATCCGGACTACGCGGCGAAGACCGGCGTCACCGCGGTCGGACTCGATAGTGTGGTGCCGGTGGCCTGGGCGCGCGATGCCCTGCAAAGCCAGTTGCCTGTGCAGGGCAATCTCGACCCGGTCTATCTGCTGGCCGGTGGATCCAAGATGCTGGCGGCGGCGGACCGGATTCTCGATGCGTTGGGCGGCGGACCACTCATCTTCAATCTCGGTCACGGCGTCATCAAGGAAACGCCGCCCGACCATGTGACGGCGCTGATCGAGCATATTAGAGCCCGAACGAGATGAGCGAGCGTCTTGCGGTGGTGTTGTTCAATCTGGGTGGACCCGACCGGCTGGAAGCGGTTCAACCGTTCCTGTTCAATCTGTTCAATGATCCGGCGATCATCAGCCTGCCGCAACCGCTGCGGTGGGCGGTCGCGAAACTGATTTCGTCGCGCCGCGCCCCGATCGCGCGGGAGATTTACGAAGAGCTGGGCGGCGGGTCGCCGCTGCTGGCGAATACCGAGGCGCAGGCCGGCGCCTTGCAGGACGCCGTTGCCGCGAAGACCGGCGGTGCGGCGGAGATCCGGTGTTTCATCGCGATGCGCTATTGGCATCCGTTGACCGAACAAACCGTCGCCGAGGTTCAGGCCTGGAATCCGGACCGGATACTGCTGCTGCCGCTCTATCCGCAATACTCGACGACGACGACCGAATCCTCGATCCTGGCGTGGCGGCGGGCGGCGGCGGCGGCGGGATTATCCGTTCCGACCGAGACCGTGTGCTGCTATCCGGTATTGGACGGTTTCATCACCGCATCGGCCGCGTTGTTGCGCGAAACACTCCGGTCCATCGGTGAGGGAGTGCAGCCGCGCGTGCTGTTCTCCGCGCATGGTCTGCCGCAGAAGGTGATCGACCGCGGCGATCCGTACCAATACCAAGTGGAGCGGACCGCTGCCGCGATTGCGGCGGCGCTGCGGGAGGAGGCGTTCGACTGGACCGTCTGCTATCAAAGCCGCGTGGGTCCGCTGGAATGGATCAAGCCCTATACGGAAGATGAAATTCGCCGCGCCGGTGACGAGGGCGTGCCGCTGATCGTCATGCCGATCGCCTTCGTGTCGGAGCACTCGGAAACATTGGTCGAATTGGACATCGAATACCGCGCGGTGGCCGAGGAGGCCGGCGTGCCGGGCTATGAACGGGTGCCGACCGTGTCGAGCGATCCCGCTTTCATCGAGGGACTTGCGGAACTGGTCGATGAAACGCGGCAATCGAATCAGGAAATCCGCGCCGCCGGCGGCACGCGGCTCTGTCCTGCCGATCGGCGATGCTGCGGCTATCTACAGTTCGGCTGACGAGGGGGCCGGTTATGGAAATCTACCAATGGATCAAAGCATTGCATCTGATCAGCGTGATCGCGTGGATGGCCGGCCTGCTCTATCTGCCGCGGCTATACGTCTATCACTGCGACGCGGCGCCCGGATCGGACAAGTCCGAGACCTTCAAGGTCATGGAGCGCCGGTTGCTGCGGGCGATCATGAATCCGGCGATGATCGCCGCCTATGTGTTCGGATTCTGGCTGCTGTATCTGAGCGAGGCGTGGACCGAGCCCTGGATGATCGTCAAACTGGTACTGATCGCGGGCATGACGATGGCGCATCATTCGATGGCATTATGGCGGAAGGATTTCGAGGCGGACCGGAATACGCGCAGCGTCAGATTCTATCGTATCGCCAACGAAGTGCCGACGGTCCTGATGATCGCGATCGTCATCCTGGTGATCGTGCAGCCTTTTTAGAGGCTTTCTGAGGCACGGTTGACGGTAAAGAAATATTTACCATTTTTCGGATATAGTTCTTGTCCGCGACATACTTTTGAGTATAGTTCGCGAAACGGTCAGCGGTAATCGCTTCGCCGGCGCCCGGTGAATCCGGACGCAGGAACGATAAGTCCCCGCATTGGACCGATCTCCCAACGATACGATTTCCGACAAAGAACGACGGTTTCCCGCCACAGGCGGAACCATCTTAATAAAAAGCGAAATCCACACTCCGCACAGGCTTCACATAGCGGCAGATCCATGAAATTTGATGATGTTCACCTCCACGACCTGAAGCAGAAAGCTCCGGCCGAACTTCTCGGAATAGCAGAAGAGCTGGAGATCGAAAACGCGAGTACCCTGCGAAAGCAGGACATGATGTTCGCCATTCTCAAGGAGTTGGCTGAACAGGACGTGCCGATCACCGGTGATGGCGTGCTCGAGGTGCTGCAGGACGGTTTCGGTTTCCTGCGGTCGCCGGAATCGAACTACCTGCCTGGTCCCGACGATATTTACGTCAGTCCCAGCCAAGTCCGGCGGTTCGGGCTGCGGACCGGCGATACGGTCGAAGGCACGATCCGCGCACCGAAAGACGGCGAACGGTATTTCGCGCTGCTGAAGGTGAACAAGGTCAATTTCGATGACCCGGAGCATGTGCGGCACCGCATCAATTTCGATAATCTGACGCCGCTCTATCCCGACGAGAAACTCGGCCTCGAAATCGATGCGCCGCCGACGGACGGGAAGAAGCAGGACCAGACCTGCCGCGTGATCGAGCTGGTCGCGCCGATCGGCAAGGGGCAGCGGGGGTTGATCGTTGCCCAGCCGCGGACCGGTAAGACCGTGATCATGCAGAATATCGCGCATGCGATCACCTCGAACCATCCCGAGGTCTATCTCATCGTGTTGCTGATCGACGAGCGTCCGGAAGAAGTCACCGACATGGACCGTTCGGTGAAGGGCGAGGTCGTCAGCTCCACCTTCGACGAACCCGCGGCGCGCCACGTCCAAGTCGCCGAAATGGTCATCCAGAAGGCGAAACGCCTGGTCGAGCACAAGCGCGACGTGGTGATCCTGCTGGATTCGATCACCCGCCTGGCGCGTGCCTACAACACTGTGGTGCCGAGTTCGGGCAAGGTGTTGACCGGCGGTGTCGACGCCAATGCGCTGCAACGGCCGAAGCGCTTCTTCGGCGCGGCGCGGAATATCGAGGAGGGCGGGTCACTGACCATCATCGCGACCGCGCTGATCGATACCGGCAGTCGGATGGACGAAGTGATCTTCGAAGAATTCAAGGGCACCGGTAACTCGGAGATCGTGCTCGACCGCAAACTGTCGGACAAGCGGACCTTCCCGGCGATCGATATCCAGAAGTCCGGCACCCGGAAGGAAGAGCTCCTGGTCGACAAGGGCACCCTCTCGAAGATGTGGGTGCTGCGCCGCATCCTGCTGCCGATGGGGCTGACCGACGCGATGGAGTTCCTGCTGGAGAAGCTCAAGCACTCGAAGAACAACAACGATTTCTTCGACTCGATGAATCAGTAAGGGGTTCAGGAGCGGGTTCCGCTCCCCCCTATACGCAAGCATTCGCGCCGGCGGGACTTGGTCCCGCCGGCGCGTTGCGTTTCGGGAAACCCGCGCATTCGGGGGTCTCCACCGATTTACCTTCACATGCAGTTAGTATTTCTACATCTAGTAGATTAGACCGCCGGCAGCCACCATATGGGCGAATCGAGCGCAGAGGGCGCGGATTTATTAATCCGGCTTGGGTCGCCGGCCGATTTTTAATTCACGGCGGGTCCGGGCATGAAAAAAGGCGGGCCGATAAAAACCCGCCTCCGTTCATGCCGGATGGCCCGGTTACGGAATAAGGATCGTCGATCCCGTCGTCTTGCGCCCTTCCAGCGCGCGGTGTGCCTTCGCCGTATCCTTCAATTTGAAGGTCTGGTCGACCCGGATCTTGAGGCCGTTCTTGACCGCGCGAAACAACGCCCGGGCGCTCTTCTGCAGATCGTCATCGGCGGCGACATAGGTCATCAGCGTCGGGCGCGTGAAGTAGAGCGACCCCTTTTGGCCCAGGATGCCCGTGTCGAACGGCGGCACCGGGCCGGACGCGTTGCCGAAGGAAACCAGCAAACCGCGCGGCGCGAGGCAGTCGAGCGACGATTCGAAGGTCGATGCGCCGACCGAGTCGTAGACCACCGGCACGCCCTTGCCGCGGGTGATCTTCTCGACGCGCTTGACCAGGTTTTCCTTCTTGTAGAGCACCGGGTAGGTGCAGCCGTGGCGTTTCGCCAGCTTGGCCTTGGCGTCGGACCCGACGGTGCCGATCACCTTGACGCCGAGCTGTTTGAGCCATTGGCAGGCGATCAGCCCGACGCCGCCGGCCGCGGCGTGGAAGACCACGGTCTCGCCCTTCTTCGCCCGATAGGTGCGGCGGATCAGGTATTCGGCGGTCAGGCCTTTCAGCATCATTGCGGCGGCCTGCTGGTCGCTGATCCAGCTGGGCAGCTTGACGACGCGGTTGGCCGGCACCACGCGGATGTCCGTGTAGGATCCGGGGATCGTGCAATAGGCGACACGGTCGCCTTCCTTCAATCCCTTCACGCCCCGGCCGACGGCATCGACCACGCCGGCGGCTTCCATGCCGATCGTCGCCGGCAGGTCCATCGGGTACAGCCCCGATCGGTGGTAGGTGTCGATGAAGTTGAGACCGACCGCGGTCTGTTGAATCCGGATCTGACCCGCCTTGGGGCTTTGGAGGGGCACCTCCTCGAATTTAAGGACCTCGGGCCCTCCCGTTTTATGCATGCGAATAGCGTGCGGCATTTCAATGAATCCCGTTCTGAATGGTGAATGAAAAAGTTTCGGTCGCGGCGCGCTTAAGAAAGATTTTCCTTAAAGCAGGCGAGTGTGCGTTCGTCGGCGAGTGTGGCCGCCGCCGCGTCGTAGTTGACGCCGTTGTTGCGCGCGAAAGCATGATCGACGCCGGGATAGTTATAGACCTCGACATGGTCGTGATCCTTCAGCGCTTCGTTGATCTTGGCCTGCGCCTCCTTCGAGACGAAACCGTCCTCTTCCGCGATATGCAGGATCGTCGGGGTTGTGATGGACGATGCCTTGCCAAGTTGCTCGTCGATGCCGACGCCGTAGTAGGAGACGTTGCAGTCGGAATCGGAGTCCGCCGCCATCAGATAGACCAGCAACCCGCCGAGGCAGAATCCAACGGTGCCGGCCTTGCCGTTGCAGCCGTCGACCCCGCGCAGATGCGCGAGCGACGCTTTCAGATCCTCGACGCCCTTCGGCACGTCGAATCCTTGATACAGTTCGAAGGCGCGCGCCCATTCCTCTTCCGATTGGTCGGTAAGCTGGATGCCCGGTTCCTGCCGCCAGAAGATGTCGGGGCAAAGCGCGAAATAGCCTTGCGCAGCGAGATGATCGCAATGGTCGCGCATGTCTTTGTTCACGCCGAAGATTTCCTGGATGACGAGGATACCGCCGCCGCTGCCGCTGGAAGGCGTAGCGAGATATCCGGAGAAGTCGCCGTCGGCGCCGTTGATGGTGATGTCTGGCATGGTCCCTGTTCCTTAAGTTCCCTTAGTCCCTGTTTCGAATCCCTGTCGCGGTCCGGTTCCGGACCGACCCTGTCGATTGCGCGCCCGGTTCTCGTCGCGGCTCGTTTGCCGGGCGTCGCGTGGTTCGGCGGCAGGATATCCCGCGCGCACGGGCTTGTCACCGGTAGGCGGCGAACAGATCGTCATGCGCCTCATGCGCCAGCAGCCAGCGCTTGGTCGGCGCGCCCTCGCCACCGGAGAAGCCGCCGAGTTTCCCGCCCGCCGCGACCACGCGATGACACGGCACGATGATCGGGATCGTGTTCTGGCCGCAGCCTTGACCGACCGCTTGCGGCGGCATGCCGATCGCCTTGGCGATGTCGCCATAGGTGCGGGTGCGGCCGAAGGGGATGTCGAGCACCGCCTGGCGCATCGCTTTTTGAAAGGGCGTGGCCGGTTCGGCAAAGGGCAGGTCGAATTCCTTGCGGTCGCCGGCGAAATATTCGGTCACCTGGTCGGCGGCGGCCCGCAAAAGGGCCGTCGGGTTTTCGGTCGCGCCATCCCGGGAAGAATCGCCGAAGCGCAGTTCGGCGATTTCGCCGTCCCGTTCGAGGACGGTGAGGAGACCGAGCGGCGAGTCGAAGGCCAGCGACGGCATCTTTACGGCCCCGGTGCAGTCAGATGGTCGCGCAAGGCCGCAGGGTCGGTGATCGGCGCGGAACACGTCATGTCGGCACAGACATAGGCCGCGGGCTTGCCGTCCACCAAACCCTTGCCTGCCGCCGGATGGCCGCCCGCCAACGCCTGGTCCGGCGCAAGCAGCGTCAGCACCCGGTTCGGCAGGGAGATGCGCCGCACCACGTCGCGGAGGGCGATGGTCGCCGGGTCCGATCCGTCGCCGACGATGACGATCTGTTGCGCCGACTGCAGCAACTCGGCGCCGTTCAGCAGGCTGGAGAGCGGGAAGAAATTTCGCTGCACCTCGCCGGAGAATCCGCCGATCAGGGCTTCCGCCTTCGCCCGGTAGGTATCGTCGCCGGTCAGGTGGTAAAGCCGCGCGAAAACGCCGACCAACACGCCGTTGCCGGCGGGCACGGCGTTGTCGTTGGCGTGCTTGCTGCGGGCGATCAAGGATGGCGTGTCGTCGGCGGTGAAGAAATAACCGGCGGCATCGGGATCGCTGTAATGCGCGTCGACGTCCGCGAGCCAGGCTTTCGCCTGATCGAGATAGGCCGGGTCGCCTTGGATTTCGTAGAGGGCGAGGGCGGCGCGGCTGAGCGTCGCGTAGTCGTCGAGCGTCGCGGGATGGCGGGCCCGGTCGTCGCGCCAGCTATGCCGCAGCCGGCCGTCGACGGTCATGTCGGTCTGTACGAAACGGAAGGCGCGGACCGCGGCGTCGATCCAGTCGGCCCGGTCGAAGGTGTCGCCGGCGGTGGCGAGCGCGCCGATCATCAGGCCGTTCCAGTCCGCCAATACCTTGTCGTCGAGGCCGGGCGGAATGCGCTTGGCGCGCTCGGCGAACAGCAATGCGCGGTCCTCGGCGAGGCGCGCTTCCTCGGCGTCGTCCAGCAACTCCATGCTGCTCAGGCGGTTGAGGATCGTGTTGCCTTCCCAGTTGCCGAATTGCGTGACGTCGTAGACCGCCTTGAAGGGCGCCGCGCGCTCGCCCAACAAGGCGTCGATCTCGGCCTCGGTCCAGACGTAGAATTTGCCTTCGACGCCCTCGCTGTCCGCATCGAGGCTGCTGGAGAAGCCGCCCTTCGCCGTGACCATCTCGCGCAGAACCCATTCGACGGTTTCCGCTGCGCGTTGGGCATAGAGCGGCGCCTGCGTGTCCTGCCAGACCAGGGTCAGCAGATCGAGGAGCTGCGCGTTGTCGTAGAGCATTTTCTCGAAATGCGGCACGAGCCAGCGGTCGTCGACCGAGTAGCGCGCGAAGCCGCCGCCGACATGATCGTAGATGCCGCCCTGGCACATGTTGTCGAGCGTGACCGTGACCGCCTGTTTGAACGGCGCGTTGCCGGTGCGTTTCCAGGCGCGCCAGATCTGCTCCATAATCTGCGGCTGGGGGAATTTCGGGGCGCTGCCGACGCCGCCGCGGAACTGGTCGACATTCTTCGCCAGATGCTCGGCGATCTGATCCAGCATCGCGATCGATACCCCGTCGCCCGGCGCTGGCTGGGACAGCTTCTCCAGCCCCTCGCGCAGCGCCACCACATTCTTTTCGATCCGCTCGGGCTCGTCGCGGAAAACCTTGGCGACGCTGTTCAGGACGTCGCCGAAGCCGGGCCGGCCGAAGCGCGGCTCCGGCGGGAAGTAGGTGCCGCCCCAGAACGGCTCGCCGTCCGGGGTCAGGAACATGGTCAGCGGCCAGCCGCCTTGTTCGCCCATCATCTGCAGCGCCGACTGATAGATGCCGTCGATGTCCGGGCGTTCCTCGCGATCGACCTTGATGTTGACGAACTGCGTGTTCATCAGGTCGGCGATCGCGTCGTTCTCGAAGCTCTCATGCGCCATGACGTGGCACCAGTGGCAGGCGGCATAGCCGATCGACAGGAGGATCGGTTTATTCTCGCGTTGCGCACGGGCCAGGGTTTCCTCGTCCCAAGCCATCCAGTGCACGGGATTGTCCTTGTGCTGCAATAGATAGGGGCTGGTTTCCTGTCCCAGCAGGTTCTCGCTCATGTCGTGCCGTACTCCCCAGCCTCGGTCGCGCGTTGCCGCTCCGTTGCTTCCACAGTAGCTTAGCGCCGGGATGCACACCAGACGCGCGGATCCGGCGAAGAGCCCCGTTCGGGGCCTGTCCTGAAACAGGATGTAGAGTGAACGGGCCGGGAGTCGAGCGCGTGCCGCGGGACGAAAAAGGACGCAACCGAGAATGAGCGAGACCATCTACGCTTTGGCCAGTGGCGCCGGCCGCGCGGGCATTGCCGTGCTGCGCCTGTCGGGTCCGGCCGCCGATGCCGCCTTGTCGGCGCTGTCGGCGGCGCCGCTGCCGCCGCCGCGCCGGGCCACGCGGATTCGCCTGTGCGATCCCGAGGGCGGCGCGCCGCTCGATGACGGGCTGGCGCTGCGCTTTCCCGGACCGGCGAGCTATACCGGCGAAGATGTGGTCGAGCTGCATATCCATGGCGGCAGCGCGGTGATCGCCGCCGTTTTCGAAGCGTTGGGCCGGTTGCCGGAATTGCGGTTGGCCGAGCCCGGGGAATTCACGCGCCGCGCGGTGCTCGCCGGTAAGATGGACCTGACCGCGGCGGAAGGCTTGATCGATTTGATCGACGCGGAGACCGAGGCGCAGCGGAAACAGGCGCTGCGACAGGCGGACGGCGCGTTGGGGGCGTTGTATGACGATTGGCGCGAACGCGTGGTGCCGGCCTTGGCGCACCTGGAAGCGGCGATCGATTTTCCCGACGAGGATCTGCCGGAAAACCTCGCCGCGAAAATAAAGCCGGTGCTGACGGCGCTGAAAGTGGAAATGAGCGCCCATCTCGACGACAGCCGGCGCGGCGAGCGGCTGCGGCAGGGGGTGCAGGTCGCCATCGTCGGGCCGCCGAATGCCGGCAAATCCAGCCTCTTGAACGCCCTGGCGCAGCGGGATGCCGCGATCGTGTCGGCGACCGCCGGGACCACCCGGGATGTCATCGAGGTGCGGCTCGATCTCGGCGGGTTCCCGGTTCTGGCGGCGGATACGGCTGGACTCCGAGAAGCGCGCGATGAGATTGAGGCCGAGGGCATTCGCCGGGCGCGGCGTTGGGCCGGGGCAGCGGATTTGAAAATCGCGGTTTTTGCGGCAGATGATCGGCCGGCGGCCCGGGAGGCGGCCGAGATGGTGGATGGCGACACGGTGGTCGTCCTGAATAAGGTGGATTTGGGAGCGCCGGACTGGGCCCCGCCGCCGGCGCTGGGGTGTTTCCCGGTCTCGGTGGCGACTGGGCAGGGGGTCGACGCGCTGGTGGAGGGATTGACCCGGGCGGTGGCCGACCGGGCCTCTGTCGGGGCGGCCCCGTTGATGACGCGGGCGCGGCATAGGGCGGCGGTCACGGACTGCGTGGTGGCGCTGGACCGGGCCATGGTGGCGGCGCTGCCGGAACTCGCGGCGGAGGATCTGCGGCTTGCCGTCCGCGCGCTGGGCCGGATGACGGGTGCGGTGGACGTCGAGGATTTGCTGGATGTGATTTTCCGGGATTTCTGCATCGGAAAATAGGCGTCCTGCCGAACGATGTTTCACGTGAAACATTCCGGCGGCGCGACCGTATCGTCCTTTCGGAGGCTTTGACTTCCGCCGGGCTCGCCCCTACATTCCGCGCCATGAACGCACAGCGGACATCGATGAACGGCACCAAGGGCTGGGACGTGATCGTCGTGGGCGGCGGCCATGCGGGTTGCGAGGCTGCGGCGGCGGCGGCGCGATTCGGCGCGGCCACGTTGCTGGTCACCCACAAGCTGGAGACCATCGGCGAGATGTCCTGCAATCCCGCCATCGGCGGCCTGGCCAAGGGCCACCTGGTGCGGGAAATCGACGCGCTGGACGGCGTCATGGGCCGGGTGATCGACCGGGCCGGCATCCAGTTCCGCATCCTGAACCGGAGCAAGGGTCCCGCCGTTCAGGGGCCGCGCGCGCAGGCCGACCGCAAGCTGTACCGGACCGCGATGCAGGCGGTTTTGGCCGACCAGGAAAATCTCGAAATCCGGGCCGCCAGCGTCGAGGACTTGATCCTGACGCCGGAAGGCCGGGTTGCAGGCATTCTGACGGCGGATGGGGAGGCGCTGCGGGCGCCCCGGGTGGTGTTGACCACCGGCACCTTCCTGCGCGGCATGATCCATCTCGGTGCGGAGCGCACCCCGGCCGGGCGGGTCGGCGATGCGGCGTCCTATGGCCTGTCGGCGACCCTGGACAAGGCCGGCTTCGCGTTGGGGCGACTCAAGACCGGCACCCCGCCGCGCCTCGACGGCCGGACGATCGATTGGGGCGGGCTGGCGGTCCAGCCGGGCGACGATCCGCCCGTGCCCTTTTCCTATATGACCACGCGGATCGAGACACCGCAGATCCCCTGCCATATCACCTACACCTGCCCGGAAGGGCATGATCTGATCCGCGCCAATCTCGACCGGGCGCCGATCTATTCCGGACAGATCGCCGGAACCGGGCCGCGCTATTGTCCGTCGATCGAAGACAAGGTCGTCCGGTTCGCCGATAAGAGCCGGCACCAGATTTTTCTGGAGCCGGAAGGGCTGGACGACCACACGGTCTATCCCAACGGCATCTCCACGTCGCTGCCGCGCGATGTCCAGGCGGGCCTGATTAAAACAATTCCTGGTCTGGAGCGTGCAAAAATAATTCGCCCGGGCTATGCCATCGAGTACGATTTCGTCGATCCGCGGGAGCTGCATTCGACCCTGGAAACGAAAAAAATTCCGGGCCTGTACTTCGCCGGACAAATAAATGGCACGACCGGATACGAGGAGGCCGCGGCCCAAGGATTGATGGCCGGGCTCAATGCGGCGGTGGCGGCCGCCGATGGGAGCCCCTTGGTGCTCGATCGGGCGGACGCCTATATCGGTGTGCTGATCGACGATTTGGTCACCAAGGGCACGCGCGAGCCCTATCGGATGTTCACCTCGCGCGCCGAGTACCGTCTCAAATTGCGCGCCGATAACGCGGACCAGCGCCTCTCGCCGGTGGGGCAAAAGGTCGGCTGCCTGTCGCCGGACCGGGAACGGCATTGGGCCGCCAAGCGGGACGCTCTGGCGGCGGCACGGGGGCGGGCGTCGGCCCTGCGCGCGAGCCCCAACCAGCTGGCCAAACACGGGATCGAGGTCAGCCGGGACGGCGCTTTGCGGACGGCGATGGAGCTGCTGGCCTTCCCCAACATCGACCTCGAAACCCTGGCCGGTGTTTGGCCGGAACTGGCCGGCGTGCCGGCGGACATCCGGGCGCAGCTCGAAATCGATGCCCTTTACGCCAGTTACATCGAACGGCAGGACGCGGACATTCGGGCTTATCGCCGGGACGAAGCCTTGCGGCTGCCGGCGGATCTGGACTACGCCGCGGTGGGCAGCCTGTCGACGGAGGTCCGGGAGAAACTGATCGAGGCCCGGCCGGCGACCTTGGGAGCCGCGTCGCGAATTTCCGGGGTGACACCGGCCGCGCTGGTGGCGCTGCTGCGGCATGTCAGACGGGACCGGCCGGCCGTTGGCCGCTGACCCGCTCACCCCCGACGCCTTCGCCGAGGCCTGCGATGTTTCACGTGAAACACTGGCCCGGCTTCAGACCTATGTGGGCCTGCTGCGGCGCTGGCAGAAGGCGATCAACCTGGTCAGCCGGGAGTCGCTGAACGATGTCTGGCGGCGGCATGTCTGGGATTCGGCCCAACTCCTGCCGCATATTCCTGATCCCGCTGCGCCGATCTTGGACATTGGCAGCGGCGCGGGCTTTCCCGGCCTTATTCTCGCCATTCTGGGGGCGGAGGATGTCACCCTGGTGGATTCCGATGCCCGGAAAGGGAGCTTCCTGCGCGAGGTCGCCCGGCAGACCGGCGCCCCGGCCACGGTCCTGACTGGCCGGGTCGAGGCGATGTCTGAAAAGATCGACCCGCCGGCGGTTATAACCGCGCGGGCTGTCGCGTCTTTACCTTTGCTTTTAGATACGATTAAATTATATATAAGACCCAATACAGTCTGTTTCTTCCACAAAGGACGCCAGGCTGATGCGGAAATCGAAGCCGCCCAAAAGGACTGGCGGTTCACCGTTTCAAGAATTCCGAGCCAAACCGACGCCTCGGGCGTCATAGTACGGTTAGAGGATATTGCGCGTGATTGAGACCGGAGATCAGTCGAGCCAGCCAACGGACCCGCTTCAGGCCGGCCCCGCGGCCGCGCCGGCGAAACGGACCCGCGTCATCGCCGTCGCCAATCAGAAGGGCGGCGTCGGCAAGACGACGACCGCGGTTAACCTGGCCACCGCGATGGCGGCGATCCGAAAATCGGTGCTGGTGCTGGATTTCGATCCGCAAGGCAACGCGAGCACCGGGTTCGGGGTAGATCGTTCCGATCGCAAAACGACCTCCTACGAGGTTCTGATGGACGGCATTCCGTTGATCGACGCGGTCCAGAAGACGGCGATCCCGGGCCTGTCGATCGTGCCGTCCTCGGTCCATCTGGCCGGGGCCGAGCTGGAATTGGTCGAACAATCACGCCGTGAATTCAGGCTATCGGATGCAATCAAGGGGAGCGCGGGCGAATTTGACTATGTGTTGATCGATTGTCCGCCCTCGCTCAACCTGCTGACGCTCAATGCGCTCTGCGCGGCGGACGCGGTTTTGGTGCCGTTGCAGGTCGAGTTCTATGCCCTTGAAGGCCTTAGCCATCTGGTCACGACGATCGAGCGGGTGCGCCGCGCCTTCAACCCGACGCTGGAAATCCTCGGGGTCGTGCTGACCATGTTCGACAAGCGCAACAATCTGTCGGAGATGGTGGCCGCCGACGTGCGCGCGCATTTCGGCGACAAGGTCTATGAGACGATCATCCCGCGCAACGTCCGGGTCTCCGAAGCGCCGTCGCACGGCAAGCCGGTGCTGCTCTACGATTGGCGCTGCCCTGGCAGCCAGGCCTATATCCATCTGGCGAGCGAGATCCTCAAACGCGAAGCGATGGTGGCGTGATGGCGGCGGCGGACGACAGCAAGAAACGCGGGCTCGGCCGGGGCCTGTCCGCGCTGTTCGGCGAAGAAGCCGCAGTCAACGAGGCGACCACGCCGTCGGCCGGCGGCGACGGCGTGCGGCATATGCCGGTCGGCGATCTTCGGCCGGGCAAGTACCAGCCGCGCCAACATTTCGACGACGAGAGCCTTGCCGGTCTGGCGGACTCGATCCGCGAAAAGGGGGTGCTGGAACCGATCCTGATCCGCGCGCGTCCGGGCGGCGAGGGCTACGAGATCATCGCCGGCGAACGCCGCTGGCGCGCCGCGCAGTTGGCGAAGCTGCACGAAGTGCCGGTCCTGCTGCGCGACTTTTCCGACCGGGATGCGCTCGAAATCGCGCTGATCGAGAATATCCACCGCGACGATTTGTCGGCGCTGGAAGAGGCCGAGGCCTACAAGCGGCTGATCGACGAATTCGAGCACACGCAAGACGCCCTCGCGAAAGCGATCGGCAAGAGCCGGAGTCATGTCGCCAACACGCTGCGGCTGCTCGGCCTGCCCGACCCGGTGAAAGCGCAGATCCGCGAGGGTGCGCTGAGCGCCGGCCACGCGCGCGCGCTGTTGACCGCCGAGAATGTCGAGTCGCTGGCGCAGGAGGTCGTGAAGAAGGGCCTCAACGTCCGGCAGACGGAACGGCTGGCGCGGCGCGGCAAGCCGAGCGCGACCGGTCGGCCGCGCGGCCGCCCGCCGAAGCCGGCCAAGGACCCCAACACGGCGGCGCTGGAACGCGACCTTGCCGCCATGCTCGGTCTGCGGGTGTCGATCGAGGAACGCGGCGAGGGTGGCCAGCTCGCAATTCACTACGAGACACTCGAACAGCTCGACGATCTGCTGCAGCGGCTGTCCGGCGGCGACGGCTAAGCGCCGAGAAATCAGATAATTCGAACAGTTCCGCTTAGGCGCGGCGGCCCCGCTGCGCCAGCGCGGCAATCTGCATCAGGGCCCGGCCGCACACGGCCGAGTCCGGCATGCCGGTCGTCTTGCAACCGCGCTCGGCGGCCAACGCGATGTCCAGCGCGCGGGCGATGCGCGCGCCGGGCCACGCGCCGAGCTGCCGGCGGAATTGCGTCTGCCGTTTGAAGAAGACCGGCGGGCGCAGGGATTTCATCGCGCGGTCCGGCTGCTCGCCCGATGCGACCTTGTCCGCGGCGACCTGAAGCCGCAGAAGATGCCGCGCCACAGCGCGCAGGATCGCGACCGACGCCTGACCTTCTTGCAGGCTGCGATTCAGCGTCCGGTCGACCGCGGCGATATCGCCGTCGGCGGTGGCATAGACCAGATCGTCCAGCGTCAACGCCGCGCTGTCGCCGACCACGGCGATCGCGTCGTCCAACGTAACCTGGCCCGTGCCGTGCGCGTACAGCGTCAATTTCTCGAGTTCGGACCGGCTGATACCCCGGTCGGACCCGAGGTTTTCGGAAAGATACGCGACCGCCTCGGGCGCCGCGGTAAGCGAGGCGCCGCCCAGAATATCGTGGATCAGCCGGTCCAGGTCGCGGGAGTCGTCGGAGTAACAAGGCAGTGCGGCGAGCGACGCCTCGGCCTCGAACAGTTTGCGCAGCGCCGAGCGCGGGCCGAGGTCACCGGCCTGTAGGACAACCAGACTGTCGGCGGCCGGCATTTCGAGCATATTCTTGACGGCGGCCGCCAGGCCGTCCGTACCGTCCCGCACGCGTACAACGCGCCGGCCGCCGGTCAGCGCCATCGCGGCCGCCTCGTCGGCCAGCCGCGCCGGATCCGACGTGATCGAGTCGGCCGCCAAATCCGCCACCAGAAAAGGATCCGACAGGTCCGGCACGACCGATTTGGCCAGTGTTTCGGCCCGTTCCCGGACCAGCCCGGTGTCCGGCCCATAGACCAGTACGGCCCGGACCGCCGGGTCGGGCGCGCGGACGAAGGCGTCGGCCTTAGCGGCGGCGATTTTCACGGCGGGTGTCCTGTTGACGCAGGCGCGAGAGGTGTACGCCGACCCGCAGCTTGATCGCGTCGCTCAATTCCCGGATCGCGCGGTCGGCCGCATCGGTCTCGGCGCTGAGCGTGGCGAATTCCGAATCGACGATATTGTAGGAATTGACCGACCGTTCCGAGCCGGTGAGGACTTCGTCGTTTCTGGCGATGGCGCGCAACACGAAACTCGCGCTGACGGTCAGGCGCGCCCGCGTCGCGTCGTCGGTAATCTGAATGCCGGTCTCTTCCTTGCCCACGCCCATGGTGATGTTCAGCGTGTGGCTCGGTTGCAGTGGCCTGCCGTTCGGGTTGAACCGGTCGAGCAGCAGATTGTGAAACTTCTGCGCCAGACGGTCGTTTTCCCGCTTCTCGGTCCTGATGTTGGCGATCTTGATGCGCCCCAGGTCGTCCCCGATCGCGCCGCCCGCGGGATGTTTCTGATACAGCGGCTGGAAGCCGCAGGCGGACAACGCCAGCAGGACGGCGGCGCAAAGGACCGCGCGATGTCTAGAGGACCACATTGACGATCTTGTTCGGCACGACGATGACCTTCCGCGGCGTTTTCCCGTCCGTGGCGCGCTGTACGTTCTCGTGCGCCAATGCCTCGATCTCGACCTCTTCTTTTGCGGTATCGCGCGGCATGTCGAGGGTGGCGCGCAGCTTGCCGTTCACCTGCACCGCGATGGTCACCGATTCTTCCGCGAGCATCGCCGGGTCATGCGCCGGCCACGGCGTATCGACCAGCAGGTCTTCGCGGCCCAACGCCTGCCAGAGTTCTTCGGCGAGATGCGGCATCATCGGGCCGATCAGCTGCGCCGCGGTTTGCAAACCCTGCCGCCGGACCCAGGCCACGTCGTCCGACGATCCCTTGAGATCGCCGAGCAGATTGGTCAGCTCGCGGATGCGCGCGACGGCGCGGTTGAAATGGAACCGGTCCAGGTCCCCGCTGACCTCGGCGATGGTCCGGTGGATCGACTTCCACGCGGCGTCCGCTTCCTGGCCCAGCGAGTCCGGCTTTGGGGCATCGGCCGCGGCGAGCGGCGCGTCGCCGTCGGTGAACAAGCGCCACAGCCGGTTGACGTAGCGCCACGCCCCCTCGATTCCCGCCTCGGTCCATTCCAGATCCCGGTCCGGCGGGCTGTCGGACAGCATGTAGATCCGCGCAGTGTCCGCGCCGAACGTGTCGATGATGGCGGCCGGATCGACGACATTCTTCTTCGACTTGCTCATTTTCTCGGACCGGCCGCGCTCGACCACGGCACCGGTCTTGGCGTGGAGCAACGCGCCGTCCGCGTCGGGGCGGACGTCGTCGGGGAACAGCCATTGGCCGTCCGCGTCGCGATAGGTCTCGTGGCAAACCATGCCCTGGGTGAACAGGCCGTCGAACGGTTCGTCGATGCCGATATACCCGCACTGCCGGAGCGCGCGGGTGAAGAATCGCGAATACAGCAAGTGCAGGACGGCATGCTCGATGCCGCCGATATACTGGTCTACCGGCATCCAGTAATCGACCGCGCTGCGCGTGAAGGGCGCGGTGTCGTCATGCGGCGCGCAGTAGCGTTCGAAATACCAGGAGGAATCGAAAAATGTGTCCAGCGTGTCGGTTTCGCGCCGCGCCGCCGCCCCGCAGGACGGGCAGTCCACATTCTTCCAGGTCGGGTGATGTTCCAGTGGATTTCCCGGCCGGTCGAAGGTGACGTCGTCGGGCAGCAAAACCGGCAGGTCCGCCGGGGGCACGGGGACGACCCCGCATGTTTCGCAATGAATGATCGGGATCGGACAGCCCCAATAGCGCTGGCGCGAGACACCCCAGTCGCGCAAGCGGAAACTGATCGTGGACTCGCCGTCGCCCTGATCGACCAGGCGGTCGATCGCCGCCCGCTTGCCCGCCGTCACGTCCAGCCCGTCCAGGAAATCCGAGTTGATGATGACGCCATCGTCGACGAAGGCGGTATCGACGATCTCGACATCCGCCGGATCGGCATCTCTCGGGGCGACCACCGGCACCACCGGCAATTCGTATTTGCGGGCAAAATCGAGATCCCGCTGATCATGCGCGGGACAACCAAAAATTGCACCGCTGCCATAATCCATCAATACGAAGTTGGCGACATAGACCGGCAACTCCCGTCCGTCGATGAACGGGTGCAGCGCCTTCAATCCGGTATCGTGGCCCAGCTTCTCGGCGGTTTCGATCGCTTCCTCGCTGGTGCTCATTCGATTGCATTCGGCGACGAAGGCCTGCAGGGCCGGGTCCTTGGCCGCCAGCTCCTGCGCCAGCGGATGATTGGCCGCGACGGCGCAGAAGGACGCGCCGAACAGCGTGTCCGGGCGGGTGGTGAACACGTCGAGCCGGTCCTCCCGGCCCTTGAGCTTGAAATCGACCCGCGCGCCCTCGGACCGGCCGATCCAGTTCTGCTGCATCAGCCGAACCTTCTCGGGCCAACGTTCCAATGTATCCAGCGCCGCGAGCAAGTCATCGGAAAATTCGGTAATCTTCAGAAACCATTGACTTAACAACCGTTTCTCAACCGGTGCGCCCGTGCGCCAGCCCCGGCCTTCGATCACCTGCTCGTTGGCGAGCACGGAATTTTCAACCGGATCCCAGTTAACCCAGGACTCTTTGCGATAGGCCAGCCCGGCCTCGACGAAGTCGAGAAAAATCCGCTGGCCCTGTTTGTAATAGTCGGGCTCGCAAGTGGAAAGTTCGCGGCTCCAGTCGAGCGACAGGCCCATCGATTTGAGCTGGTCGCGCATGGTCGCGATATTCTCGCGGGTCCACTTGGCCGGGTGGACGTTATTCTCGATCGCAGCGTTCTCCGCCGGCAGCCCGAAGGAATCCCATCCCATCGGATGCAACACGTTGAACCCGCGCGCGCGTTTGTAGCGGGCGACCACGTCGCCGAGCGTGTAGTTCCGCACATGTCCCATGTGAATCCGGCCGGATGGATAGGGGAACATCTCCATGACGTAGTATTTCGGCCGGCTTGCGTCTTCCCGTGCGGCGAAGCACTGCCGGTCTTCCCAGACCGCCTGCCATTTCGCTTCGGTTTCTTTTGCGTTGTATCGGCTCATCTATCGCTTGTCCGTTCGGTCGCGCATGACCGTAGGCGACCGTCGAGCCGCCATCCGTGCCGACGCCATTCCTGTCCTCAGCGCTGGTTGATGCGAATGCGCATCTGACGCGCCCGCTTGAGAATTGCATTTTCAAGGTCGCGCCCCGTCCGCCGGTCTACCTTGGCCTCGACCCAACCGGTGCCGGGCGTGCGCGTCTGCCGGAATACCGCGACGCGAAGTCCGTCTGCGCGAAGTTCCCGGTCGAGGATATAAACCGTCACCTTGAACCGCTCTTCCGGCGTGGCGGGCGGGCTATACCAATCGGTGATGATGATGCCGCCGAACGGGTCCGCCGTGTTGAGCGGCAGGAAGGATACGGTGTCGAGCGACGCGCGCCAAAGATAGCTGTTGACCGCGATCGACGCGTCGCCGCTGCCGCCGCCGCCCGGCCCACCGAGAATCTGATCGAGCAGGCCGCCGTTGCGGCCGTCCGTAACCTGGACCGGCTCGGGTTCCTTGGCCGCTTCCTTCTCGTTTCCGGAGCAGGCGGCGCCGAGAAACGCCACCGCCATGAGCGCAACCGGGAAAAGTCGAATGTTTCGGTACACCATAGCCGCCTATATGCCGGAAAACGGACCGACATTTCCAGCGCTTTCTTTCCGAACGGAAGGTGGTGCGGTGTCGCAGGCCGACGCTCTAACGCTTCGGCCGCCGCCGGCGGCCTAGAATCGCAGGCTGGTGCCGAGCATGAACCGCGTGTCGAGCGGCGTCTCGTCGGTTTCCCGGTCGCTGTTGAAGTCGACCCAATCGACGCCGCCGTAGACGTTGAGGCCCGGCGCGAACTGATAGCCGGCGTTCAACGAGAACACGTCGACCCGCGCCGTTTCGTCGGGCCGGGCGCTCCGGCTCTGCGACGCCGTATAGGCCGCGGAAATCGATCCGGAGCCGAGTCGCAACGCGACGCCGACATCCCAGAAGTCGCTCGTCTTGCAATTCTCGCCGGCCTTACAGGTCGGGTCGGCGTGATCGCCGATATTCGCGCCGATTTCGAGCGCGGAATAGCCCAGCGTCGCGCCGGCTTGCCAGGCGTTAGTGAGATCGCGCTTGGCCTGTGTCCGCGGGCCGAGCGAGGTGTAATCGTTGGATTTTCGCGGCAAGGCGGAGATGCCGATACCGACCCGCACGCCCGAAAGTTTTGGCGTGAAATACGACACGCCAGCCGGGCCGCTGTATTGGACCTCGCTGCCGTCGCGGAAGATGCCGCCGCCGCTGGCATTCTTGTCCAGATTGAGGGTGCCCCACTGACCGGAGGTAGAATACCCGGACGCGGCGGCCGCGCTGGCCGCGCCGGTTTCGCCGATAAAGACCTGATACCGGTCGTCCGCAATCTTTTGCTGGCGCAAGGGTTCGGCGGAAACGTCCGCGGCCACCAGCGCAATCAGGCTGGCGGATGCCAATGCCATCAAGGATATGCGAGACCGGGTCATTCGTTCGGTAATCCAAAGTGTCCGGTTTGTGCTGCTGCAGCCAGGACGGTACGGCGGTATCGTTAACAGAACCTTAACGCCGTTAACCATGGACCGTCCCAACGCATCAACAGTCCGGCCAGAAATTTCACCCAATTCGAGAATCTTATACATAAGGTGACACGGAAATAACAGAGTCCAAGAGACAAATTGGAGGTAGTGGTCCGTATTCCGGCGATTGTGACGAATCAGCATCGCATGGCTGCGATCTCGGTTGCAGTTCCGGGCCGCCTCCTGTAAGGGTCGAGAATGGCTGAAACTGTGGATGTAACGGCGAATTTGGCGGCGGTACGGGCGGAAATCGCGGAGTCGGCGCGCAAGGCGGGCCGGGATTCCGCGGATGTCACCCTTGTCGCGGTCAGCAAGACCAAGCCGGCATCGCTGATTACGCGCGCCTTGGCGGCGGGTCACGGCGAATACGGTGAGAACCGTGTCCAGGAAGCCGAAGAGAAATGGCCGGCCCTGCACGAGGCGTTTCCGCAGGCCGAGCTGCATCTGATCGGGCCGCTGCAGACCAATAAGATACGCAAGGCGGTTGCCTTGTTCGATGTCATCGAAACGGTGGACCGGCCGAAGCTCGCCAAAGCGTTGGCCCGCGAGATGGAAAAGCAGGGGGTGCGGCGCAACTGTTTCGTTCAGGTGAATACCGGCGCGGAGCCACAGAAAGCCGGCATCCTGCCGGACGACTGCGACGCCTTTCTGCGCGAGTGTATCGAGACGCTCAACCTGCCGGTGGTCGGCCTGATGTGCATTCCGCCGGTCGATGAGGAACCGTCCTTGCATTTCGGCCTGCTGCGGGAAATCGCCCGGCGGCACGGGCTCGCCGGTCTGAGTATGGGCATGTCCGCCGATTATCCCGTCGCTGTCGCCTTTGGCGCCACGCATGTGCGCGTCGGGTCGGCGATCTTCGGCGCACGGGGCTAATCCGCGCCACCCGCGTGAACCGTCAGGTGGTCGCCCGGGCCGCAGGCCGCGAGCACCGTCTTCAAATCCTCCAGCGCCAAGGCCACACAACCCGCGGTATCCGTGTATCCGCGCCGGGCGACATGCAGGAAGATGGCGCTGCCGCGGCCCGGGACCGGCGGGTCATCGTTTTGCCCCAGGATCACGATGATGTCGTAGACCGCGTCGTCCCGCCAAAGCCGCTCGTGGCTGGCCGGATAGGGCAGGGATACCGGCTTGTTGTAGTTCGGATCGTCCGGCGCATCGCACCATCCGTCCTCCGGCCGAAGCGCCGCCGTGGGCAAGCCGGTTTCGGGCGCGTCCATGCGATCGGGCCGGTACAACACGCAGCGCAGCGGAAAGCGGCCGGCCGGTGTCGCGCCGTCGCCTTCGTATTTCTCCGCGACGATGCCGGCGGGCCCCAGCGCGCAGCGGAACTCCCGTTTGCCCGCGATAACGCGGCGGTCGGCGAATACCTCGATGTCCATGAACCGTGTCCCGCGTCCTGCCGGCCGCTCCCGCAGCGGCCCTTGCGGCTAGATTTCATCCTCGAGCGTAGGGCTGCGGCGGGCCTGCATCAACACTTCGTATTTCTCCAGCGCCTGCTGCATCAGCATCGGCACTGATCCGATTTCGCCCGGCGTCGTCGCGCCCGATTGCGCCGCGCTGTGTTTGGGTGCCGCGGCCGGCGCGGGCTTGGCGGCGGCTTGGGCGGCGGCTTGAGCGGCGGCTGGGGCGGCGGGCGTGTACCGTGCCGGGTGGTTCGAGACGACGCTGGGAAATGCCGGTTTCGCAACGGGGCGGCCGGGGTTTCCGGTGCGCCCCGGGCTGGTTGCGGCTGGAATCGTGGTCTTTGCGGCGGGCTGCGAGTAGGCAGCCGATTGGGCCGTCGCGCCGCCAAAGCCGAGAGCCGCGGCCTTGCGCGCGGCCGGCACTGCGGACCGGGCCCGGATCAACGCTTCGCTCGGTGGAATCTGTCCATTCTGCCCGGATTGGGGAGGTTGCGCCGCGCCGGCGGCCGCCGGGCTGGGTTTCGCGCCGCGATCCGCCAGGAAGGCCGCGAGCGCCGGGTTCGACGGGGCGGGCCGGCTCGATTCGATGAACGGGGCCGCGGAGGTTGCGGGCGCGGCTGCGGCCGCGGCGATCGGGGCGGCTGCCGGCGCGGCGCTGGCGAGCTTGGCGGTGCCGTCGCCGCCGCCGTCTCCGGTGAACAAGGCCAACGCTTTGTCGCCGATGTCGGACCCCGTCGCTTCGTCGATGACCGCGTTGACCAATGCCGCGGCGAACCCGATCACGCCGCCGAACAGCGCGCCGCCCATCACGCGCGGTCCCGAGGCGATCGTATCGCCGGTAATCGCGCGATAGATCGTGCCCACGACGGGAATGTGGTGCAGCGGGTTGATGACATCGAGAATATCGTCGAAGCCGATCCCGTCTTCGCCGAAGATCGGGGCGGATTCCTCGACATACCAGATCTCGCCTTCCGCGACGGGATCGCCGGACTCCGCATAGACGCTCAGATCGGCCACGCGTTCTTCGAGCGTGGCCGGCCGGACCGCGGCCGTTGCAGGCATCGTTGTCGGCACGGGGGCGGTGGGGGCACCGATGGTCACAGGTGCGGAATCTCCTTCTGTCTCGACGCAGCCGTTGCAAGCCCGATGCCAGCCGGATCCGATGGTTTCGGCGGAGTTTAGGGAGGAGATACTTCGGAAAACGGCAGAAAATTCCGGTTTTACCGGATTTGCGGCGGATGCTGCCTAGCGCGCGGCCAAACCCCCGCGCCGGCGCAGGAGCCAGACCGTATCGATCGCGAAGGAGGACGCGGTGGCCAGCAGCGCCATGGCGGCCAATCCCGTCGCCACCGGGGCGCTGACGAACGGGGCCAACGCGATGCAGAGTGCGCCGCCCTGAAAGGCGCAAACCGCCCGCCGCCGGCCGCTCGGCGGCAGCGGGCGCAGCATCGTCGGGAATACGGCGCCCGCGAGGATGAAAATGTAACGCAGCGCGCCGATCAGCATGATCCAGGCGCCCACTTTCCCGGCCTGCCACAGCACGGCCGCGACGACCAGCGCGAAGACCGCGTCGACTTCCATGTCGAACCGTGCGCCGAATCCGGTGCAGCGGCCGCCGCGCCGGGCGGCCCATCCGTCGACACCATCGAGCAGGAAGGCGCCGGTTGCCAGGCCCGCCGCGATCCACCAGACGGCGGAGCCGTAGGCAATGGTATCGATCGCGAATCCAGCGAGGATCATGATCATCCCGGCGCGGCCCAAGGTGATCGTGTTCGCCGCGCCGAACGGGGCCGCGATGCCGCTGTAGACAAGCCCAACCAGCATGATCGCGGCGAGGAGCGCATAGCCGCCGATGGCGACGATGAGTCCCGTGCCCGACGCATAGAGCATCGCGCCGAGCAATATCACCCACGCGCCGACCGCCGTCGCGGTGATGACGCCGCCGCGCAACGCGGAGGGCCGTGCCGCTGGATATGAGTTATTCCGAATCATATATCCCTAACCTGGGCTTTCCGCGCCGGAGAATCCAGGGGGCGGCCGTCACGCATTCCTTCGGCATGTTGCCAATTGCACGCGGACACAGCATCGTGGGGCGCAATGACTTCGATGGAACAACTACGAGCGGCGCAACGCTCCTGTGACGCGCCCGCCTGGGAAGCGTTGCGGGCAATGGCGCAATTGCCGCCGTCCGCCGTGCGCGAACGCGGTTTGTTCAATGGCCGCAGCCTCCAAGGGAGCAACGGCGCGGACGCCGCGCGTGCCGAGTCCCTTGACCGCGACGCCGACGGACACACCGATCTCCTCGACCTGTATGCCCCGCTGCTCGCGATCGGACCGGATTGCACCGTCGCGCATCTCGGGCAAAGCCTGGACGGGCGCATCGCGACCGCGTCCGGGGCGTCGCATTACGTCACCGGCCCGGAAGATATCCTGCACAATCACCGGATGCGCGCGTTGTTCGACGCGGTGATCGTCGGCGCGGGCACGGTGCGCCACGACGACCCGCAGCTGACCGTGCGGCTGTGCGGCGGCGACGAGGCGGTGCGCGTCGTCATCGATACCGAGCGGCGGCTCGACGCGAATTACGGCGTTTTCGGTGACGGAGCGGCGGACACCTTGTTGCTCACCGCCGCCGACAAGGCGACGGGCGAGCGGCACGGCAATGCCGAGGTGATCGGTATCGAACGCTGGGGCAAGGGGCTGTGCCCGGCGGCGATCCGCCGGACGTTGACCGGGCGAGGGATGCACCGGCTTTTCATCGAGGGCGGCGGCGTCACCGTGTCGCGCTTTCTGGAGGCAGGCTGTCTCGACCGGTTGCAGATCACCATCGCGCCGCTGATCATCGGGTCGGGGCGTCCGGGAATCGTCCTGCCGCAGGTGGAGACCCTGTCCGACGTGCTGCGGCCGTCGGTCCGGCGGTTCCGCTTCGGCGCCGACGTGATGATCGAGTGCCTGCTGGATGCGTAAGGTCCCGGCGCGCGCCTACTGGGTGACCCGGCCGGGCGAAGGCGAAATCCGCAGCGAAACCATTCCCGACCCCGGCCCGGACGATACCCTTGTCACGGCCGTGGCCAGCGGCATCAGCCGCGGCACCGAATGCCTGGTTTTTCGCGGCGCCGTGCCCGCCGACCAGGTCGACATCATGCGCTGCCCCTTCCAGGCCGGCGATTTTCCGGCGCCGGTGAAATACGGCTACGCCATGGTTGGGCGGACCGAGGCGGGCGGCCGCGTCTTCTGTCTGCATCCGCATCAGGACCGGTTCCGTGTTCCCTCGACGGCGCTGGTGCCGGTGCCCGACGACGTGCCCGACCATCGCGCGGTGCTCTCCGCCAACATGGAAACCGCGGTCAACGCGCTGTGGGATGCCGGGCCGCGGCTGGGCGACCGGATCGCGGTGGTCGGCGGCGGGACGGTGGGTTGTCTGGCCGCGGCGTTGGCCGCGCGGCATCCGGCGACGGCGGTTCAGCTCGTGGATATCGATCCCGCGCGGGCGGAAACCGCGGCGGCGCTCGGCGTCGACTTCGCTTTGCCGGAGGATGCCCAAGGCGAATTGGATCTGGTGATCCACGCCAGCGGCTCGGCGGACGGGTTGGCGACGTCGATCGGCCTCGCCGGGTTCGAGGCGACGGTGCTGGAAATCAGCTGGTATGGGGCCGGCGCGGTGCCGGTGCCGCTCGGCGGGAACTTCCACAGCGGCCGCCTGACGTTGAAGTCGTCGCAGGTCGGATCGGTTGCGGCCGTCCGGCGCAGCCGCCGCAGCCGCCGCGACCGGCTCGTCCTGGCGCTCGACTTGCTGCGCGACCCGGTGTTCGACGCACTGCTGACCGGGCAAAGCCGGTTCGAGGACTTGCCCGCGACGATGGCGCGGCTTGCCGCCGATCCCGGCGGCGCGCTATGCCATGTGGTGACATACGATACCGAGGATTAGGACATGTTCAGCGTCACGGTTTCCGACAACGTCATGATCGCGCACAGCCTGAAGGGCGACGTGTTCGGGCCCGCGCAGCGGATGCACGGCGCGACCTATGTGGTGGAAATCGAAATGCGGCGGCCGGACCTGGACAGCAACAATATCGTCGCCGACATCGGCCGGGCGCGCGCCCTGTTGGCCGCGGTGCTGGAGCCGCTCTCCTACCGCAACCTCGACGAACTGCCGGAATATGCCGGGCAGGTGACCACGACCGAGTATCTCGCCCGCGACATCTTCGAGCGGTTCCGCCACGGTGTAATCCAGGGACAGCTCGGCGGCGACACCGCCACCGAGGTGAAGCAGATCGCGGTCACCCTGCGCGAAACGCCGAACGCCTGGGCGGCCTATGCCGGCAAGGTGCATGACGATTGGGACGATGACACCGAGTGAGGCGGGCGGGTCGGCCGCAACCAAGGTTCTGCATTTCATCCATCCCGGCGCGATCGATTCGCCGACCGGCGGCTCCCTCTACGACAAGCGGGTGATCGGGGAATTACGGCGCATCGGCTGGCGCGTCGATCTGCATGAACTGCCGGGGCGGTTCCCCGACGCTGACGAAACCGCGCGCGATGCGGCGGCGGCCGTGTTGGCCGGCTTGCCCGACGGCGCCCGCGTGATCGTCGATGGCCTCGCGCTGCCGGCATTCGCGGACGCCTTGCCCGATGCGGCGGCGCGGCTGACGCCGATGGCGTTGGTGCATCACCCGGTCAGCGACGAGACCGGCTTGGCGCCGGACCGGCGGAATGCGCTCCGCGCCGCCGAATCGGCCTTGTTCGAAACGCTGCGGCGCATCGTGGTCCCGAGCCCGGCGATGGCGCGGCGGCTCGCGGATTTCGGCGTGCCCGGTGACCGCGTTTTTGTGGTCGAACCCGGCACCGACCCGGCGCCCCGTGCGAAAGGTTCGGGCGGACCGGCGGTGCATTTGTTGTGTGTCGCGTCGCTGACGCCGCGCAAGGGACATCTCGGTCTGATTGCCGCACTGGCCGACTGCGCCGAGCTGGATTGGCGTTTGACGTGCGCCGGTCCGGCCGACCGGGATTCGAAAACGGCGGCGGCGATTACCCGGGCGCTCGATGAGACCGGGCTTGCCGATCGGGTAACGCTCGCGGGCGAGGTTCGGGGTGCCGCGTTGGACGGCCTGTATGCGGCGGCGGACCTATTCGTCCTCGCGTCCCACTATGAAGGCTACGGCATGGCATTTGCCGAGGCGATGGCGCGCGGGCTGCCCGTGATCGCCAGCGGCGGCGGCGCGGTCGCCGATACCGTGCCCGAGGCCGCGGGCCTGGTGATGCCGCCCGGCGATACGGCAGCGCTGGCCGGGGCGTTGCGCGCCCTGATCGGCGATCCGGACCTGCGCGCGACGAAGGCGGCGGGCGCCTTCGCGGCAGGACAGGCCTTGCCGGATTGGCGGACGGCCGCCGCGCGGTTTGCGGCGGCGGTGGACGGCTCCTGATGGACTCCTTCGCCGAATCCTGGCTGCGGCTGCGCGAACCCTATGATCATGCCGCCCGGTCGGCGCCGCTGGCGCGCCGGTTCCTGGCGTCGCTGCCGGCGTCGCCGCGCGTGCTCGATCTGGCGGCGGGCGCCGGGTCGAACGCCCGATATCTCGCGTCGTTCGGGGTCCGCCGCGCCGACTGGGTGCTGGCGGATGCGGACCGCGGGCTGCTCGCGGCCGCCGATTTGGGTACCGCACGGATGGAGCGGGTCGTCTCGGACCTGGCCCGCCCGGACCTGGGGCTCGACCTGTCGCGCATCGACGGCGTCGCGGCGTCCGCCTTCGGCGACCTGGTGTCGGCGGCTTGGGTCGGGCGGTTCGTACGCGGTGTCGCTCAACACCGGTTGCCGGTCCTGATCGCGCTGTCGGTCGACGGCCGGGTCGCCTGGACGCCGGAAGACCCAGACGATGCAATGGTGCGGCGGCTGTTTCAGCGCGACCAGGCCCGGGACAAAGGCTTCGGGCCGGCGCTCGGCCCGGCGGCGCCGTGGCGGCTGGCGTCCGGGTTTTGTGCGCTCGGGTACCGCCCGCAGGTACGGCGCAGCGACTGGTCCGTCGGTCCGCGGCATCGGGTCATGCTCGAGCGAATGATCGACGGGTTTGCGGGTGCGGCGATTGCGGCCGCTGCAAACGGTGCGGCCGCATCGGCTGATCGGCGCGGCGCGATTGCCGTCTGGGCCGACCGGCGCCGGATTCAGGCGGCGGCGGGCGACGTGCGCCTTACCATCGGCCATCGCGACTGTTTGGCGCTGCCGCCGCCGGCCGGCTCGATTTGATCACCGGCTCTCAATTCGCCGTGAGCACTCAGCCGGGTGTTTCGCCCTAAACCCATAGAACAGAAACGAAAAACCGATTCCACGGTATGTGACCGTGGAAATACGGGAATTCCGCGAGGCTTGCGTTATTCTGGCGTTGCGACCAGATTGGTATCAAATCGACCCATACCTGGGTATGTGAATGCTAGGACGGAACGCCCCCAATGACTGGCAAGAAAATTCTACTCGTCGATGACGACGAAGTGCTCCGCTCTTCCCTGGAAGAGCAGTTGCAGTTGCACGAAGAATTCACGACCGCGGCCTGCGGGACCGCGGGCGAAGGGATCGAGCAGGCGAAGCAGGAATACTATGACGCGATCCTGCTGGACGTGGGCCTGCCCGACATGGATGGCCGCGAGGCCTGCCGGTTGATGCGGCGGGGCGGCGTGAAATCGCCGATCATCATGCTGACCGCGGCGGATACCGACGCGGACACGATCCTCGGCCTCGATGCGGGCGCGAACGACTATGTGTCGAAGCCGTTCCGGCTGGGCGTCCTGCTGGCGCGGTTGCGCGCGCAGCTTCGCCAGCACGAGCAGAGCGAGGACGCGGTCTTCACGATCGGGCCCTACACCTTCATGCCGAGTTCGAAAATCCTGGTGGACGAAGAGACCAGCAAGAAAGTGCGGCTGACCGAAAAGGAAACCGCCATCCTGAAATATCTCTTCCGGTCCGGCGACAAGGTCGTCGGCCGTGACACGCTGCTCGGCGAGGTCTGGGGCTACAACGCGGGCGTCACGACGCACACGCTGGAAACTCATGTTTATAGGCTGCGTCAGAAAATCGAACGCGATCCGTCGAACGCGGAGATCCTGGTGACCGAACCCGGCGGCTACCGCCTGGTTCCCTGATCAGCCTGCGCGCCGGGTCAACCGCCGGTGCAGGATCAGCGCGCCGGCGGCCAGCGCTAGCGTGACCCCGCCGAGCGTGGGCGGCAGCACCGCCCATCCCCCCGACTGCTGAACCAGCCATCCCGTGACGACCGGCCCCAACAGCACGCCTAAATTTCGGCCGGTCATCAGCACGGCGAAGGGTTTCGCCGTCGCGCGGTCGACGCCGAAGATCGTGCCCGGCATCGCGAACAGGCAGGTCGGGGTCAACCCGGCCGCCGCCGCGTAGACACCGAAGGCCGCGATGCCCGCCGCGACCGGCCCCAGCGCCGGCAACAGCAGCCACACCCCGCCCTGCACCGCCGCGGCGGCCGCAAGCAGCAGCGACACCGGCATGCCGGCCCGCAGGATTGGCGCGGCCAGCAGGTTGAACAGAATGACCAGCGCCGTCGGGATCATGAACAGCGCGGCGGCTGTCGCGACCGATAGGCCGCGCGCCTCGACCAGATAAGCCGGCAGCCAGGTGACATAGGCGAAGAACTGCACCGACCACAGCGTGAACAGGAAGGCCGCCAGCGTCATGTCGCGCCAGTGCGCCGGCGTCGCCGCGATCGCGCCGGACGCGGGGTCGGCCTTGTCGGCCTGCGGCCGGCCCAGATCGATGCCGCCCTGACGCTGCAGCCGCCATGTCCAGACCGCCAGCGCGATGGCGCCGGCGATCCCGATGATCCACAGCACGCGCCAGTTGCCGCCGGTCTCGTCGAGGCCGATGGCGGCCGCAATCAGGCTGGCAATCAGCCCGCCGACGGGAATCCAGGCCGCGACGATTCCGGACGCGATGGCCAGCCCGCCCGGTCCGGCGTTGGCGGTGCAGATCGACGGCCCGGCGATCGCCAGGATTGCGAAGGCGATGCCTTCGACGGCACGGGCGGCGAGAAACAGCCAGCCGTTCTCCGGCCAGATCATCATCGCCAATGCGGCGAGGGCGAACATCGCGAAGGCGGCATAGAGAAACACCACAGCGCCATGCCGCTGGATCAACCCGCCGAGGCGCAGCGACAGCAACAATCCGCTCAGCGCGTAGACCGACATGAAGGCGCCGCCGAGGATTCGCTCGAAGCCGTAGGCATCGATCAGCACGGGCAGGGCCGGCGGCAGCTTAAGCTGTTGATAGGCCGCCAGCGCCATCAGCCCGAAGCCGAATCCGATGCCGGTCCAATTGATTGCGCGCGGGGCCATGCATTAACGGAAGCTTGATGAAAGACGGGTGACAATAGCCCAGCGAATGGTTTACACCCAGCGGCCAGTTTCGCAGACTGCGCCAGGGCGTGCCCGCTGGCGACGGCCGGTTGGACCGGCGACAGACGACGATGAGGCGAGATGTCGGATCCGGGGGAATTCTTCGTCCAGTTTTGGGGCGTGCGCGGCAGCATTGCATGCCCCGGGCCGGACACCGTCCGTTACGGCGGCAACACCTCCTGCCTGGAAATCCGCTGCGGCGGCCGGCTGTTCATCTTCGATGCCGGCACCGGGCTGCGCTTGCTCGGTCAATCGCTCATGGGCCAGGACGAGGTGGACGCGCATCTCTACCTAACGCATACGCATTTCGACCACATCTGCGGCTTGCCTTTCTTCGCGCCGCTGTTCGTGCCGGGCAATCATTTCCGGCTGGCCGCCGGGCATCTGAAACCCGAGACCGACCTGAAGCAGGTGCTGGTCGAGATGATGATGGCGCCGCTGTTCCCGATCCCGCCGTCGGTGTTTCAGGCGCAGATCGGCTACACCGATTTCACGGCGGGCGAAACGCAGTCGCCGGGCGGCGGCGTGGTCATCCGCACCGCGCCGCTCAACCATCCGAACCGCGCGACCGGCTACCGCGTCGAGTATGACGGCCGGTCGATCTGCTACATCACCGACACGGAGCATGTCATCGGCACGCCGGACCGCAACATCCTGGATTTGATCCAGGGCGCGGATCTGGTGATCTACGATTCCACCTATACCGACGACGAATACCCGACCTATGCCGGCTTCGGCCATTCGACATGGCAGGAGGGCGTGCGCCTGGCGGATGCCGCGGCGGTGAAGACGCTGGTCATCTTCCATCACGAGCCGACCCATGACGACGACCGGATGGACGCCATCGCGGCGGAAGCCGAGGTGATGCGCCCCGGCACGATCGTCGCCCGTGAAGGCATGGTGCTGACCCCGTGACCGGCCGCCTGGCGGCGCGGGAATCTCATTTTGCCGGCCGGTTGCGGGGGTTGGACCGGTATCGCGAGAACCTTCGTGCCATCGGGCCGGACCGGCCGCCCGAACCGCGCTGGAACCAGGACTGGTTCCCCCGGCTGGATGCCGCGATGGCCTATGCGCAAGTCCGGGACCGCCGGCCGCGCCGCATCGTCGAGGTCGGCTGCGGCCATTCCACGCGCTTTTACTGCCGCGCTGTGGCGGACGGCGGGCTCGCGGCCGACGTCACCGCGATCGACCCGGAACCGCGCGCGGCGCTCGCCGGGCTGCCGGCCCTCCGCCTCATCGACCGGCCGGTACAGGAGGTAGGGCCCGGCCCGTTCGCACCGCTCGCGGCGGGCGACATCCTGAGCATCGATTCCAGCCATAAGACGACGCCCGGCGGCGATGTCGATTTCCTGATGACCGCGGTCCTGCCCGGCTTGCCCGCCGGTGTGGCCGTGCATTTTCACGACATGTTCATGCCTGACGGCTACCCGGCCTCCTGGGCGTGGCGCGGGTATGACGAACAGGCGGCGGTCGAGGCAATGATCGCCGGCGGCGGATGGGCGATCGACTTCGCGTCGCATTACGCGGCGACGCGCATGGCCGATGCCGTCGCCGCCAGCGTCGCGGGCGGTTTGCCGGTGGTCGACGGCGCCCGCGAGTCGAGCCTGTGGCTCGAACACGATTGATCCGTTTCGGTCACGATGGCGCGGGGTGTGGTCGCAAAGCCGGTGCGTTCGGCCTACTCTTCTACCCACGCCCCGCGACGGCGGCGGAAGGGGATGGCGCATGACTCTGTGGCAACGGTTTCTGACGGTTCTAATCGGCGAACGCGGCGGCGCGATTCCCGACCGCGTACGTCATGCCATACGCGAACAGCAGGAAAGCAGCGAGAAGCTGATTGCCTGGGTTCAGCTTGTGGTCGTCGTCACATTCTCCGTACTGTATGCGTTATCGCCGAAGACATCGGCGGTCAATCCGTGGCTGTCGCCGGTTGCGCTCGCGCTGCTGTTCTATTTCCTGTTCACGCTACTACGATTGCGGTTGACGCATCGCGGCCAGATCCGCGGCTGGTTTCTGGGGCTTTCGGTGATCTTCGACATCGCATTGCTGATGGTCCTGATCTGGAGCTTCCATCTGCAATACGGCCAGCCCGCCTCCTTCTCGCTGAAGGCGCCGACCTTGCTGTACGTATTCATCTTCATTGCGCTGCGGGCGCTGCGCTTCGAGCCGCGTTACGTGGTGATGTGCGGACTGAGCGCGGCGGCGGGCTGGATGTTGTTGGTGCTCTACACGGTGACGGTCAGCTATCCCGATACGATGATCACGCGCAACTACGTCACCTACCTCACCTCCAACTCGGTGCTCATCGGGGCGGAGTTCGACAAGATTCTCACGATCCTGATGGTCACCGGAATCATCGCCGTCGTGCTGATGCGCGCGCAGCGGTTGCTCGAACGGTCGGTCGCCGAGGAGGAAGCGGCGCGCGACCTGTCGCGCTTCTTCTCGCCCGAGATCGTGCAGCAGATCACGCAATCGGAACAGCGCATCCGCCCGGGCGAAGGCGAGGCGCGCACCGCGGCGATCCTGTCGGTCGATATCCGCGGCTTCACCGCGCTCTCGACCCGGCTCGACCCGTCGGCGCTGATCAAGCTGCTGACCGATTACGAAACCCGTATGGTGGCCGCGATCGAGGCGAACGGCGGCACCGTCGACAAGTTCCTCGGCGACGGCATCCTCGCGTCCTTCGGCGCGGCGGTGACGAGCGAGACCTACGCGGCGGATGCGGTGCGCGCCGCCGACGATGTGATCGCCGCCGCCGACGCCTGGGCCGCCGAACGGCAGGCCGCCGGGGAGGAGCCGATCCGCATCGGCGTCGCGGTGGCGAGCGGCCGCATCATCTTCGGCGCGGTCGGCGCGGAATCGCGCTTGGAATACACCTGCATCGGCGACCCGGTGAACCTGTCGGCCAAGCTGGAAAAACACAACAGCGAGACCGGCACCCGGGCGCTGGTCGACGCCGAGACCTATGCGCTCGCCTTGGAGCAGGGCTACACCCCGCTGCTGACCCACGACCGCCGCGAGGCGTCAAACGTCGCGGGCGTCGACGGCCCGTTGGATGTGGTCGTGCTGGCGCGGTGAGTTTCATAACCCATTGTAACTAGAATCATATTAACTTCTTGAAAAATAACGCTAATGATGCTATATAGTACAACTGATAGTTCACATAGCTTTCATGAAATGCCCTAGCTGAGGTCGCGGCCGATATGATCGAGTTTCGCGTCAACAGAGAAAAAACGATCAATGCTTTGCTTTTTTTGATTAGCGAAGCAAATTCGCGTGGCAAATTGCCTTCTCAATATGATCTCGTCAAAGCGACATTTCTTGCTGATCGTGCACATCTGAATAAGTTTGGACGGCCGATCACATTTGATCGGTATGTAGCCATGGTTCATGGGCCGGTGCCATCGTTTGCATACGATTGCTTGAAGCCCGAGTTCAATTGGTCGGTATTGGACCGAGAATCGGCACCTTGGACTTGGACGACGCAGGGTACGGCCAATAGATTCGCGCTGGGTGAAGAAGGACCAAATCTGCGCAAACTATCGGCGTCCGATCAAGAATGCTTGTCTGATGCTGTTGGAACTGTTTTGTCGCTAACATTCAGGCAAATCCGGCGCCTAACTCATGAAGACCGAGCTTACATTGAAGCTTGGCGTGAAGACGATGTTATGAATGCGTTTCCAATTGATATGGCGCTGTTGTTGGATGATGCGGATGACACTGCGATTGACGAGTTGAAATACTTGGCGGAGGTGACCGCTGCGTGAGTTTGTTTGCTCCAGGTGAGGTGATATTCGTCGAGAGTGACCAAGCAGCGAATTATAAGACTCGCATGAAATACCACGTGTGTGTGTGCGGCCATCGCGGCCGCTATTTTTTTATCAACTCAAAAACGTGGGAAGGATCATTTCGAATAATCCGCGCCGAGCTACCGGCACTTTCTAACGATGAGAGTTTTATTGCTTGCAATACGCTGCTGCGAGTTTCCGACAAATATTTAACGGATCGCAAAGCGCGGTCGGTGGGCAATTTGCCGAAAGAGGTAATTGAGCGACTCCTGGATCACATCAATACGTGTGACGTTCTCACAGAAGAAGAAAAAGAAGACGCCATTGATGGTCTGTCTGGGGCTTTGTGAAGATCTTACCAACACTGATTTTGAGTTAAGCGGGAACCCTATCGTGACGTTGAGGAAGTCATAATTCTGGATGAATGGACGTGCTCTAGTTATACGGATCGGCTGCGTCCCGAAGGCCGTCGCCGAGGAACTGGAAGGCGAGGACGACCAGGATCACCGGCACCACGGGCAGCATCAGCCAGGGGTAGAGTGCCACCACGTTGATGTTCTGCGCTTCGTTCAGCAGCACGCCCCAGCTCGTGATCGGCGGGCGCAGGCCCAATCCTAAAAAGCTCAACGCCGTTTCCGCCAGGATCATGGTGGGGATCGACAGGGTCGCCGAGGCGATCAGGTGACTGCTGAAGCTCGGCAGCAGGTGGCGCGCGATGATGCGGCGCGGCTTCGCGCCCATCAGCTGGGCGGCGAGGCAGAAATCCTCCTCGCGGAGCGCCAGCAGTTTCGAGCGGACGGCGCGGGCCAGCCCCGGCCAGTCGAGCAGGCCGAGGATCACCGTGATGCCGATATAGACGGCCACCGGTCCCCAGGTCACCGGCATGATCGCGGACAAGGCCATCCACAGCGGCAATTCGGGGAAGGAGCGGATGATCTCGATCAGGCGCTGCACGAAGCCGTCGACCGCGCCGCCGAAATACCCCGCCAGGCCACCGAAGAACATGCCGAGCAGCAGGCTGATCGTGATGCCCAGCAGGCCGACGGTCAGCGAGATGCGGGCGCCGTAGACGATGCGCGACAGCATGTCCCGGCCGAGCCGGTCGGTGCCGAGCAGGAACAATTGCCCGCCCGGCGCGGGGCAGACCAGATGAAAATCGCCCTCGAACAGGTTCCAGAAGGAATACGTCGCTCCCGGATAGTCGCCCTCGGTGCAGAAGAACCGCAGCGGCTGTACCTCGCGCGGGTTCTCCGCATAGACCCAGCGCATGTTGTCCAGATCGAGCGTGACCTCCATGCCGTAGACGAAGGGACCGACGAAACGGTCTTCGTGGAACAAGTGGATCGACTGCGGCGGCGCGTAGAGATAGTCGGTATGCCGCGCGTGCAGGTCGTAGGGGGCGACCACCTCGGCGATCAGCGTCGAGAAATACAGCAGCAGCAGGAAGGCGCCGGAAATCACCGCGAGCCGGTGGCGGCGCAGCTTCCACCACATCAGCGTCCATTGCGAGGCGAGGAAGACCCGTTCCTGCGCCGGTGTCAGCGCCTCGGCCATGCCCGGTTCGTAGGGCGCGGGATTGACGTAATGCGGCAGGCGGTCGTCGCTCATGACGCCTCCGTCCCGCCGAACCGGATGCGCGGGTCGAGCGCGGCCAGCGCCAGGTCGGACAGAAGGGTGCCGATCACGGTCAATGTCGCCAGGAACATCAGGAAACTACCCGCCAGATACATGTCCTGGCTTTGCAGCGCCCGCAGCAGCATCGGTCCGGTCGTCGGCAGCGACAGCACGACCGACACGATGGCGGCGCCCGAAATGATCTGCGGCAGCAGGTTGCCGATGTCGGCGATGAACGGGTTGAGCGCCACCCGCAGCGGATACTTCATCAACGCGCGCAGCGGCGGCATGCCCTTGGCCCGCGCGGTAACGACATACTGCTTGTCGAGCTCGTCCAGCAGGTTGGCGCGCAGGCGGCGGATCATTCCGGCGGTGCCCGAGGTGCCGATCACCAGCACCGGAATCCACAGATGCTCCAGCACCGACATCGCCTTGGCCCAGGACCAGGGTTGGTCCAAATAGGCCGGGTCCATCAGCCCGCCGATCGACGTGCCGAACCAGACATGCGCGAAATACTGCAGCACGAGCGCCAGCAGAAAGTTCGGCGTCGCCAACCCGATGAAACCGATGAAGGTGAGGCCGTAATCGCCGACGCTATACTGGCGCACCGCGGTGTACACGCCGATCGGGAAGGCCAGCGCCCAGGTGAACAGGATCGTCGCGAAGGACACGATGAAGGTCAGCAGCAGCCGGTCGCCGACGACATCGCGCACCGGCAGATCGTATTCGAAGGAGTAGCCGAAATCGCCGCGCAGCATGCCGGTCAGCCAAAGCAGATATTGCTGGTACATCGGCCGGTCGAAACCGTATTGCGCCTTGAGGAAGGCGATCTTGTCCGGGTCGACCGTCTCGCCCCGCGTCTCCAGCTCGTTCATGTAGCTGGTGAAATAGTCGCCCGGCGGCAGTTGGATGATGGCGAACACGATCAGGCTGATCGCCAACAGGGTTGGGACCATCATGAGAACGCGTCGGCCGATATATCCGAGCATCGCCTGCGCCTCGTGCGGTTAGCCGGTCGCGTCCGGGGCCGGGTGCGCGGTCGTTTGAACGTTTCTTGCGGCGGTCATTTGCGCCGGTCCTCCGTCACCTGTTCCGGCGGTTCGAACCAAAATGTGTCCGGCTCGTAGATGCCGAAATGCGCGCCCGGGTTCCAGGTGTAGAGCCCGTGTTCCGGTACGTTGTGCAAACGCTTGCTAACGACGACCGGCTGCAGCGTGCCGGCGATCAGCCCGATGGTGAAGACCTGGTCGGTATAGATCGACAGCATCTCGCGCCAAGCCGTTTCCTGACCGAGGCGTGTCGCCGCATTGCGCCACGCGCCGAGCAGGTCGAGCAGTTTCCGGGCGATGGGCATATCGGGCGCCGTACCGGCCTGTCCCGCGGTTTCGATATACTGGCCCCATTGCGGCCACTGATATTGGCGCTGCCGGGTCGGGGCAAGCTCGCGCGGACTCGTTTCCGGCGTCGCCAGCCCGTTCTCCAACCCGGAGGACAGCGCCATCACGGTCTGACCCGCGTAGATGCGGTTGCGCAGCACGTCGCGGTGCGAGGGCTTGATATGCAGCTTGATGCCGGCGCGCAGCCAGCTGTCATGCACCAATTGCAGGACATCCGATTCCTCGGTGCTTTCGCCGGCGGTTTCCACGACGATCTCGATCGGCCGTCCGTCGGGCATCAGGCGGATGCCGCGGTCGTTGCGGTCGGACAGCCCGATCCGGTCGAGCAGGGCGTTGGCGCGGACCAGGTCGAAATCCGCCCAGGCTTTCTGATACGCGGAATCGAACAGCGGGCTGCTCGGCAGCACCGTGTTCTGGCCCTCGATGGCCTGGCCGAAATACATCACGCGGTTGATCTCGCGGCGATGGACCGCGAGCGACAGCGCCCGGCGGAACCGCACGTCGCGCAGCAGGGCCCGCCATCCGTCGTCCTGAACGTTCAGATTCGGGTAGAGCGCCATGTGTGCGCCCTTGCCGATGCGCCATAGGTTCACGTCGAAGCCGAGCCGCTTGCCGTTCTTGCGCAGAAAGGTGAAGTTGTCGAAGCGCAAGTAGCGCGCCTGCAGGTCCGAGCCGCCGGTCCCGGTCTTGGCGGGCACGATCTTCTTGTCCACCACGTCCATGACCACCCGGTCGATATAGGGCAGCTGCAGGCCGTTCGGGTCGACCCGGTGGAAATACGGATTGCGGACGAAGACGAATCGGTCCGCCGGCGGCTTGGTCGTGTTGATCCAAGGCTGCAGCGTCGGCAGCGCCGGATTGTCGTTCTTATATAGATTGTCCATGCGGTTGTGCAGCGGCGCCCAGCTTCGGTAGCCGCGCTTCTTGGCCATTTTCCGCAAGCTGTCGATGTCGAAATAGGCCGCATGGAATTTACTAAGATAATGCGCCGGGCGATAGATGAACGGCGGGCGCGCCTTGGCGAGCGCGGGCAGGAAGGCCGGATTCGGCTTGCGCCAGCGATACCGCACGGTATGCGGATCGATGACCTCGAAGATCGGCAACTCGCCCTCGACGCGCAGCATGTCGGGCGGTCCGGTCGGCGTCAGCTGCGGGTTGTTGGCGACGTCTTCCCAATAGTAGCGGAAATCCTCGGCGGTGAACGGGGTGCCGTCCGACCAGCGATGGCCGGGCCGCAGGTGCAGCGTGAAGACCCGCCCGTCCTCGACGTCGACCTTGCGCAGGATGTCGGGCACCAGTTCGAGGCGATGGTCGTAGCGCAACAGCCGGGCGTAGCCGTAGACCACCATCAGGCGGACATCCTTCGGCCGCGCCATCAGAATGTTGAGCGTGCCGCCATGCCGGCCCGGCACCTGGTTCTGCCGCGCAAATGGCGCCACCGCGGGCACCTCGGGCAGGCGCTCGGCCAGCCGCGGCAGGGCGCCTTTCTCCACTTGCTCCGTCAGAACCGGCGAGTCCCGATAGACGGTGGCCGCCGCCGGGCCGATCAGCCCGGTCGTCGCGATCAGTGCGGTCAAGACCATGAGACGGGCCAGCCGGGTCATAGGCCGGTCTCCTCGAGGGCCACGTCCACGTTGGCGCGGATGAAATGGCCGTTGCCCAGGTCGAGCATGTCCTGCGCCCGCCCGGTCTCGGCGCGGTAGGCATCGGGCCAGGCGGTGGGGTCGGCTTGCCGTCCGGCGGACAGCGCGTCGAAGTCGAGGCGATTCTCCAAATTCGTGTCGGGCACGGCGGCCAACAGGCTTTGCGTATACGGGTGCATCGGGCGGCGGAACAGGTCGGCGCGCGGCGCGATTTCGACGATCCGCCCCCGGCACATGACCGCGATGCGGTCGGCGATATAGTCGACCACCGCCAGATTGTGCGACACGAAAAGATAGGTCAGCCCCAGGTCGGCCTGCAGGTAGCGCAGCAAATTCAGGATTTGCGCCTGGATACCCACGTCGAGCGCCGAGACCGGCTCGTCGCAGATCAGCAGCGCGGGCTTCAGGGCAAGCGCGCGGGCGATGCCGATGCGCTGGCGCTGGCCGCCGGAGAAACTGTGCGGGTAGCGGTTGAGGAACCGCTCGTCGAGCCCGACCAGCCGCATGCAGTCGCGCGCCGCGGCGACCCGCTCGGCGCGGCTGCCGATGCCATGGATCGCCAGCGGTTCGGCGATGATGTCGAGCACGGTCATGCGCGGATCGAGCGAGCCGTACGGGTCCTGAAAGATGTACTGTACCTGTCGCCGGTAGGCGGCGAGGCTTGCGCCCTCGAGGGCCTGAACGTCGGTTTCCGTCCCGTCGTTACAGAAGATGATGCTGCCGGCGTCGGGTCGGATCGCACGCATGATGAGTTTCGCGAGCGTCGACTTGCCCGATCCGCTTTCCCCGACCAGGCCCAGGGTTTCGCCGCGCCGCACCGACAAGGAAACCGCATCGACCGCGCTGACCCGAGGGTCGTTTCGGCCCGGCGCGAAGCCGTTCTTGCGCGCGCCGAAGGATTTGCTGAGGCCGACGATCTTGAGAATCGGTCCGGCGTTGCCGCTATCTTTCCGAATCGGCGTGCGGTGTTGCGGGCCGCCGTCGCCGGCGATCGTGGCGGCGGTATCATGGATCGGATTCAGCCGGGCGCCGCGATCCAGCCCGATCCGCGGCACCGCGTCGAACAAGGCCTTGAGGTAGGGATGCTGCGCGTTGCCGAAGATGTCGTCGCGCATGCCGGCCTCGACGACTTCGCCGTCAAACATCACGACGATTTCTTCGGCCATATTCGCAACCACGCCCAGGTCGTGGGTGATGATCAGCACGGCCATGCCGAATTCCTGCTGAAGGTCGCGGATCAGCTTGAGGATCTGCGCCTGAATCGTGACATCCAGGGCCGTGGTCGGTTCGTCGGCGATCAGCAAAGCCGGCCGGCAGATCAGCGCCATCGCGATCATCGCGCGCTGCCGCAGCCCGCCCGACAGCTCGAACGGATAAGCGTGATAGGCCTGTGCCGGGTCGCGGAAACCGACCCGGGCCAGGAGGTCTTGCGTCCGGACGCGGCATTCTTCGCCGGGGCAGTGGGCATGGAATTTCAGCGCCTCGCCGATTTGATCGCCGATCGTGTGCAGCGGCGACAGCGAGGTCATCGGTTCTTGAAAGATCATCGACATCCGCGCCCCCCGCAAGGCGCGCATGTCCGGGCCGTTCGGGCGCAGCGCCGCGAGATCGACGGCGGGTCCGGCGGCGTCCGGGTCGTTGAAGAGAATCGTCCCGTCTTCGATCCGGGCCTGACGTGGCAGAAGACCCATGATCGCATGGGCGGTCATCGATTTTCCCGAGCCGGATTCGCCGACCAACGCCACCGTCGAACCGGGGCGGATTCTGAAATTAACGCATTTGACTGCCGGAATGTCGCATTCCGGCAAGGCGATGGAGACGCGCAGATTTCGAACCTGCAGCAAATCGTCCATCAACACACCCCGCCGGTGTGGTTCCGCCCGTCATCCCGGTTGCCGTCGGGTCCGTCGGACCCATCGGACCGGCCGTAATAGACGTTGAGGTTTTCCCGGGTCGTTTCGTCTAGCTCGAGCCGCCGCCGTTCGATCACCTCGGCGACCGCATCCAGGATCTTGTCGAAGTCGCTGATTTCCGAATCGATCCGGAGCTTTCCCGCCGGGCCGGCGAGCTTCAGCTCCATCCAGCCGCTGTCGAGGCTTCGCCGGGCCTTGTCGCGCGTCGTCGAGTAATAGCGCAACCGGATATCGGAGAGCTCGTCCCAGCTGAAGAACTTCTTGCGCGGTCCGTGGTTCATGATCCCGTCTTCGCGGATTTCCAGGGCGCTCATGTGTTGGTTGACCGTGCGCAACCCATAGAAGAAGAACAGTGCCGCGACGGTGCCGAGCAACAGGGTCAGGAAAACGCCCGGACCGCCCAGCACGAGCGGAAGGCCGACGATGATCAACCCGGCGGCGGCCCGGCAATAGTCCCACATCAGGCTGCGGGCAGGATAACGGTGGTAAATCATGATTCGAAAGCCCGCTTTATGGGCGGTTCCATGATGTGAGTCGCGGCGGATTCGTGTCGTTTGGCCCGAAAACCGCCAGTTTGCCGGCCTGCCGCGGCGGAATTGCGGCTTTTTCTGCGTCGATTGTTGCGGTCTTCGGTTAACAAAATGCTAGGGATTACCGTAGCCGGCCCAGCGCACCAAGCAATGCCCGTCCGGGGCGGATCGGTCGCGGTGTTGGTCATGGCTGCGGACTATATGGCGGGTGGACGCATTCGCAAAGCGGCATCTTGATCCTCATGGCCCTATGCGGCGGCGGCCGCGATCAATTCTGCGCTACGGTCTGCGCCGTCCAGGTCCAGTCCCGCCGACCGGGCGCGCGGGCCGGCCGCGGCATGGTCGATCGCGGCGGCCAGCGTCTCGGGGCTCGGGCGCTCTTCCTCGACCAAGGTTATCCCGCCCCGCGCGGCGAGCAGGCGGGCCCGTTGAAGCTGTTCCGATTGGCCGTGTTCGCTGAACGGCACGACGACGCTGCGCGCGCCGGCGGTCAGGATGTCCATGACGGTGTTGTAGCCGCCCTGGCTCACCGATACGGCGGCACGGGCCAGCAAGGCCTGAAAATCATTCCGCACCGGCTCGACGGTGACGCCGGCGCCGGCGCGGAGGGCCGTCGCATCCTGGCGCGGCATGTTCGGGCCGATCAGGAAGCGCCACGGCGCGTCGGCCAGACCGCTCAACGGCCGCGCCGCCAGCGCGGCGCGCATCATCGGCCCGCCGGTGCCGCCGCCGCCGGCGGATACGATGACTTCGCCCGCGCCCGGCCCGTTCCCCGATCCGTCGCCGGGCGGGGCCATGGGGTCGGTGACATAGCCGGTGTACCGGACCTTCTCGGCGATGCGGGGTGTGGGCGCGAATGTCTCGTCGAGCCGCACGAAATCCGGATCGCCGTGGACCAGGATCGCGTCGAAATAGGCTTCGACGACGTCGACGATCGCTTGCAGCCGGGACGGTTTCGTCTTGGGCACCAGAACGTCGCGCAGCGAACACAGGATGCGGGCGGCGCCCCGTGCTTCCTGCAGCAACGGCAGCAGCTCGAACCGGAAGGGCCAACGGCCGAAGGGAAAGGTCTCGATCAGCACCAGATCCGGCTCCGTCTCGCGGTAGGCGGCAAGCAGAGCGTCGCGGCGCCGGTCGCGCCAAGCGTCGTCGATCGGCATGTTCCCCTCGCCGAGCAGCCGGGTGAAGCTGGCGTCGGCGCTGCGCACCGGCGGCAGGCGGCGGACGGCGGCGCCGGCCAGGTCGTCGTCCAGCGCATCGAATCCGCCGGCGACATACACGACATCCAGCCCCCGCCGCCGCATCGCGCGGGTCAGCGCGGCGGCGCGCACGGTGTGTCCGATTCCGAGCAAGTGCTGGACATAGAAGAAAACGCGCGGGCTGCTCATGCCGCACCGCCGGTCATCGGCAGGTCGAGCGCATGCACGCTGGGCATGCCGTCATCGGCGAGCCGGAAGACTTGCACCGTGCTGTCGGCGAGGCGTCGCGGCGGCTTGCTCATCATGTCCCAATCGATGGCGAGCGCATAGACCGCGCGGATAACGCCGCGATGACAAACCGCCACCGTCGGCGTGCCGGCCTCGGCGCGTTCGGCCAGGAAGGGACGCAGACGGGCCTGAACCTCGCGCGGGCTTTCGCCGCCGGGCGCGCGGAAATCGAGTCCCTTCGCCTCCCAGGCGGTCATTAGATTGCCGAGTTCGGCGCGCAGGTCCGGCAGGGTCCGCCCTTCCCAAACGGCCCAATCCATTTCCACCAACCGGGCGTCGCCGGGTACCGGCCCGCCGGACAGGATTTGCGCGGTTTCCTGGGCGCGGGAAAGCGGGCTCGCCACCCACTCGAAATCCGCCAGCATGTCGGGAAGCCGCCACTGTTCGACCTTGGCGCGGCCCCGGGCGCTGAGCGGAATGTCGCTGCGGCCTTGGACGAGGCCGTTCTCGTTCCATTCGGTGGGGCCGTGGCGGATCAGGGCGAGCAATGTCATGGGCTGCACCCCCGGCGGTGTCCGGCATGCGCGTCTCGCACGATCGTATCGAGCCGCTGCGACGCGCGGTCCAGTCCAAGCCGGTCGGCCCGACCGCGCGCCCGATCGGTCATCGCGGCCAACGCCGGCGGGTCCGAGAGCAACCTATCGATGGCCGCCGCAAAGGCGGCTTCGTCGCCTTCCGGCGTCAACAGGCCGGTCCGTCCGTCCTCGACCACCTGTGCGATCCCCGGCCGGTAGCCGGCGACCACCGGCAGCCCGCAGGCCTGCGCCTCGACGAGCGCCATGGCGTAGCCTTCCTTTAGCGCCGGCCACACCGCGAGGTCGGCGGCGTGATACAGGTCGGCGATCGCGCTATCCGCGACGTGGCCGAGGAACACCACCCGGCCGGCGGCGTGCATCAGGGGTTCGATCTCGTCCCGTGCGGGACCGTCCCCGGCGATCAAAAGCGTCCAGTTCTTCGACCGCAGTTGCCCCAGTGCGCCGGCGAGCAGGCGGTAGGAGTCGCGTTTGACGTCGCGCCGCATCATCGCCACCGTCGCGAGCCACGGGATGTCCGGATCGAGATCCTGCGCCGCCGCCAGTGCCGCTCGCAGCGTCGGTTTGGACGACCGCGCCGGCGGCGGATCGAGAAACGGCGGCAATGGGGTGATGCTGCCGTCGCGCTTGCGCAACCGGTCGACCGCGGGGATATCGATCGGATCGAAGGCGATCAACCGGTCCGCCTTGGCGATCGCGGTGGCGGACGCCTCATGTCCGAGCGCCCAGGGGCCGCCCGCCTGCGACGGGGATACGATCGGGTCGGCCACGACATACGGAATCGACAAGCGGTCGGCGACGGCAGGGCCGATCCAGTCCGGCGCCTTGTGATAGACGTGATAGGTGAACCAAAGGTCCGGGCGGTGGCGCCGCGTCAGGTAGCGCTGCGTCACGCGGGCGGCGATGCGTCGGATGCGGGCCTGTCGTTGCGCATCGCCGGTACGGTCGTAGCTGCGCAAGGGCGAGGCCAGGGATACCTCGTGGCCGGCCCGCCGCAACGCCTGGATCAGCAGCCCCGCCATGCGGCGGTCGCCGGACGGCACCGGGTGCGTCGGCGGCTTCATCGGGGCGTAGAAGGCAATCCGCATCAGGCGGCCCGCGCGGCCGCTTTGGCCGGGTGCGGCATCGCGGCGCTCCTGCGCAAGCGCGCCGCCAGCCGGTCGAGGCCGGCGTCGCTGCCGAACTTCCCGCGGAGCCGGACGGCGCCGGCGCCGCCGAGCCGCGCCCGCTCCTCTGGATCTTGGGCGAGCGCCAGGATCGCGGCGCTGAGCGCGTCCGGGTCTTCCGGCAGCACCAGCCACCCGGTTTCGCCGTGCCGGATCAGTTCCGGAATCGCGGAAACCCGGGTTGCGATAACCGGCAGGGCTTGGCTTTGCGCCTCCATCAAAACGTTGGGCAGGCCGTCGCGGTCGCCATCCGATGTGATGCGCGAGGTCATGAGGAACAGATCCCCCGCGCGCATCGCCTGCAGCACGTGATCCTGGGTCTGTGCGCCCTGCCAGTCGATCCGGTCCGAAAGACCGAGCCGTTGCGCGTGCCGCCGCAGGTCTTCCAGGTCCGGGCCGGCGCCGACATGCGTCAGCCGCCAGTGCAGCGCGGGCGGCAGCTTGGCCAGGGCGGCGAGCAGACCATCGAAGCCCTTCTTCCCGACCGCGCGGCCGACGGCGAGCAGTTGCAGCGGGTCGTCCGGGACATCCCCGGTCCGTGGCGGCCGCGTTGCCGTGAACGGCGGAAAGCGTTTTGGGTCGAGGCCGTGATACACAGTTTCGACCGCTGCGCCGGGTGCGATTCCGCGCAGCGTGTCTGTGGCCGCCGCGCTGCACGCCACCGTCCACGCGGCGCCGTCCAGCTTGCCGGCAAGGTCCCAGTGCGGCGTCGTCCAGACATCCTTGGCATGGCCCGATAGGCTGAAGCCGATCCCCAGCATCATCGCCGCATAGCGTGCGACCGATCCGGGCGTGTGCAGGAAGTGGGCATGCAGATGCGTGACCGTATCGCCCAGCTCGGCCGCGAGCACGCAGGCCTGCCCGAACCGGCGGAGCCGGTTGCGGGTCGGGTCGCGCGGAACATCGGCGGCGAGGGCGGCGCGCGCCGCCGCGTAGCCGGGCAGCCGGGCTGCGCGGCGCCAGGCCCGCATCGTCCGGCGCGGCTCGTGATGCAGATATTCCGGCAGGTACAGCAGCGGCGATGCGATTTCGTCGTGGATCGAATGGCGCGCCGGGTCGGTGGGATGACGCATCGAAACCAGGTGCAATGGTAGGCCGCGGCGTTCGAGTCCGAGGATTTCCTGCGCGATGAAGGTTTCGGACAGGCGCGGATAGCCTTTCAGCACGATGGCGATCTTGGCGCTGGCGGGTACGGTCATGGCGCGGGCCGCCGGCTCATTCGTTCGCCGCGCTCAGGGCGCGCCGGCCCGGCGCCATGGCGCGTGTCGCCAGCCGTTGCACGTTCTCGAGCCCGTCGAGCAGGCCGGGGACGACGCTCTCGGACGGCGGCGGTTGCTGGCTGAGATGTTTGAGCGCGGTCGCCATGACAGACGCATCCGCCGCCGCCGCGGCGTCCAGCATGGTGGCGAGACCCAGGTCGCGGGCCTGTTGGGCGCGGATGAGCTGCTCGCGGCGCGGCCGGGTGCGCGGCACGATAAGCGCCGGTTTGTCGAAGGACAGCACCTCGCAGAAAGTATTGTATCCGCCCATGCAGACGACGCCCGCCGCCTGCGCCACCAGATTTTCCATATAGGCGTCGAAGGTCAGGACGGTGGCGCCGATGCGCCGGGCGCGGGTCTGGAATTGCTGCTGCCGGTCCGCCGCCATGAACGGCCCCAGCACGAAAAGCGCGCGCAGCGGCAGCGTCTCCCCCGACTCGTAGGCGCGCAGCACCCAATCCATCAATATCTCGCCGTCGCCGCCGCCGCCGGCGGTCACCAGGATATAGGGGTCGGTCATGTCGATCGGGCGGCGCGCCACGTCGTGGCCCGTGTTCCGGGTGTCCGGCAGCGACCGGCGCAGGTATCCGGTGAAGCTGGCCTTGCGCCGGACCGACGGCGGCAGGGCGAGGCCGTCGAGCGGGTCGCAAATCTGCGGCAGCCCATAGATCCAGATTTCATCATACAGGTCGCGCAGCGCCGGCACGGCCTGCTTGCGCTCCCACTCGCGGGCTAACGCCGCCGGATCGTCCAGCACGTCGCGCAGGCCCAGCACCAGCGGGCAGCCGCGAGCCCGCAGCATTTCCAGCGCGCCCCGCACTTCGCCCCGCAGGCCGAGCGGTTCCTTGTCGACGATGAAAAGATCGGGGTCGAAGGCTTCCGCGGTGTGGCGGATGATCGCCGCGCGCATGGCTAGCGTCTGCTCGAATTGGATGCCGAGCGTCAGCGAGGTGTATTCGCCGTTTTTGAGCTTGATGACGCCCGGGATGCGCACGAAATCCACGCGTTCGCCGAAATCGAACCGGCCGATGATCGGCGATCCGGACAGAATCAGCACCGACATATCGGGGTCGCCCGTGACCAGGGCCTGGGCGATCGTGCGGCAACGCCGCAGATGGCCGAGCCCGAAGGTATCGTGACTGTAGATCAGGACGCGCCTGCGCCCGCCGGGGAGTGTCATGCCGGATCTTCCCGTTCGAATACGCATTCCATCTGTATACCGGCGGACTATCGCATGTCTCGCCGTTGCCGTGGAAGTGATGAAATCCCGCGAAACGTGAGCTTATTTACCGGGACAAAGGGGTCGGTTAAGCTAATTTTAAGTGCGGCGGCGCATCATTGAGCATGCCCAAAAGGGGGTTGGCGGGCGGTTCATGGAAAACTCCATATTCAGATACATCCTGCGGTATAGCGGGCCGCAGCAGCTTTATCTGATCGCCGTCACGGTCGCCTACTACCCGTTCCTCTTCATGTCGCTGGAATTGCCGAAGATCATCGTCAACGAGGCGATCGGCGGCAAGGGGCCGCCCTATGTGATGCCGCTGTTCGGCACCGCCTTCGACATCGACGCCACGCAGATCCAATTTTTGCTGACGCTGAGCTTCAGCTATCTGTTCCTCGTGCTGATCAACGGCTGCTTCAAGTATCATATCAACGTCTACAAAGGGCAGCTGGGCGAACGGCTGCTGCGGCGCTTGCGCTATCAGCTCTATGCCCGGGTTTTGCGCTTCCCGATCGCGCGCTTCCGCAAGCTGGGCCAGGGCGAGGTTATCCCGATCATCACCGCGGAGGTCGAGCCGCTGGGCGGGTTCATCGGCACCGCCTTCGTCGATGTCATGTTCTACGGCGGCCAGCTCGCGATCATCCTCGGCTTCATCCTGCTGCAGGACGTGTGGCTCGGGTTGGCGGCGATCGCCTTCTATCCGCTGCAGATCTACCTGATCCCGAAACTGCAGCGCCGCGTCAACATGCTGGCGAAACAGCGCATTCAGAATGTCCGCCGCCTCTCGGACCATATCGGCGAGTCGGTCTCCGGCATCGTCGAGATTCATGCCAACGACACCGCGCAGCTCGAGCTGTCGCGTTTCACCAGCCGGCTCGGGCGGATTTTCCAGATCCGCTACGAGATCTATCGCCGCAAGTTTTTCATTAAGTTTCTCAATAACTTCATCGATAAGCTGACGCCGTTCTTCTTCTTCTCGATCGGCGGCTATCTGGTCATCCAGGGCGAGTTGACGCTGGGCGCGCTGATCGCGGTGCTCGCCGCCTACAAGGACCTGGCGGCGCCCTGGAAGGAATTGCTGGTCTGGTATCAGCAGCGCGAGGACGTGCGCATCAAATACGAGCAAGTCACCGAGCAGTTCAATCCGCCGGGCATGCTGGACGAGACGCTGCAGACGCCGGACGCCGAGGATACCGGCCCGCTGGACGGCGACATCTCGATCAACGTCAGCCTGTTCGACGAGGACGGGCATAAGATTCTCGAGGGCGCCGCGCTGACGGTGCCGGTCGCCTCGCATATCGCCATTGTCGGCGACCCGGCGAGCGGCAAGAGCGAGCTGGCGATGCTGATGGCGCGGCTGTTCCCGCCGAGTTCCGGGCGGATTACGATAGGCGGGCGCGACCTTTCCGGATTGCCGGAAGCGGTGACCGGCCGCCGCATCGGCTACGTCGGGGCGCATACCCATCTGCACAACGCCAGCATCGGCGAGAACCTGCTCTACGGGTTGAAGCATCTGCCGGCGGAATCGGATGCGCTGGCGGCCGACCTGGAGGCTGACGCCCGCGCCGAGGCGAAATGGTCGGGGAACTCGCCCTTCGACTATGCCGCCGACTGGATCGACTATGCGGCGGCGGGCGTTGCCGGCCCGGACGAAATTCCCGCCCGGCTGATCGCGGCGCTGCGGGTCGTGGATATGGACGAGGACGTCTACGGCATCGGCCTGCGCGGCTGCATGAATCCATCGGAACATCCTGAAATCGCACAGAAGATCCTGGAGGCGCGGGCGACCATGCGCGACCGGACGCGCGATGCGCCGATCGCCGCCCTGGTCGAGCGCTTCGAGAAGGACCGCTATAACGGTAACGCCACGGTCGGCGAGAACCTGCTGTTCGGCGCGCCGCTGAACGACCGGTTCGACATGGACCGGCTGGCCGAGCACCCGTATGTGCGGCGCGTCCTCGACCGGTCCGGACTGACCGACGACTTCGTCACGATCGGCCTGCGCGTCGCCGAAACGATGGTCGAACTGTTCGCCGACCTGCCGCCGAACCATGAATTCTTTCAGCAATACAGCTTCATCTCCGCCGAGGAATTGCCGGAATACCGCCAGATCATCGACCAGGCGGCGCGCGGCACCGAGCCGAGCGACGAAAACCGGCTGCGGCTGCTCTCGCTGCCCTTCATGCTGATCACCGAGCGCCATCGGCTCGGCCTGATCGACGGGCCGATGCAGGAACGGATCCTCGCGGCGCGGCACGCCTTCGCCGAAGGTCTGCCGCCCGAGTTGGAGGATTCGATCGCCTTCTTCGACGAGGACGAGTACAACCCGGCCGCCACGATCCAGGACAACATCCTGTTCGGCAAGCTGGCCCACGGGCAAGCCTATGGCGACCGCAAGATCGGCGCGCTGGTCCGCGAGGTGGTGGAAAGCCTGGGCCTGCGCGACACGGTGATCGAGATCGGCCTGCGCGCACCGGTCGGTATCGGCGGGTCGCGGCTGTCGATCCCGCAGCGCCAGAAGCTGGCGCTCGGCCGCGCGGTGCTGAAACGCCCGGATATCCTGATCGTCAACGAGGCCGCCGAGGTCTTCGATCAACGGACCCAGGAACGGATTCTGGAGAATCTGTTGGCGGAACGGCAGGGGCGGGGCCTGGTGTGGGTGATGAACCGGATCGTCGGGGCCGAGCATTTCGATCAGATCGTCGTGATGGATGATGGAAAGGTGGCCGAGCAGGGCAGCTACGAAGACCTTGCCGAGAGCGGCAAGACGCTGAACACCCTGCTCCGGGTCGCATGAAGGAAGGACCGAACCGATGAGCCTGCAGGAAGAAGTCGATCTGCTGCGTCGCGTGCCGCTGTTCGCGAAGATCGAACCGGCCAAGCTGAAACTGCTCGCCTTCACCAGCGAGCGGCTCGTCTTCGCGCCGAACGACGTGGTCTTCGAGCAGGGCCAGCAGGGCGACGCGGCCTATCTGGTGCTGCGCGGCTCGGCGGACGTGCTGGTCGACACCCCGGACGGCCAGCTCAACGTGGCGACGATCCAGGAACACGAGATCGTCGGCGAGATCGCCATTCTCTGCGACGTGCCCCGCACCGCGACCGTGCGCGCCGCCGCCGAGTTGGAGACGCTGCGGATTTCCAAGGACCGGTTCTTCGGCCTGATCGAGGAGTTTCCCGAGATGGCGGTGGAAATCATGCGCGAGCTGGCGCACCGCCTCGAGGTGACGACCAGCCGGCTGCGCGAGGCGCATGCCGCCGCCGGCGGCCAGCCCGCGCCGTGATCCCCCAAGCAATACCGCCCGACATGATGCTCCGACCGGCATCCCCACCCGGGTCCCGTTGCGCTCGGTGACAGTCTGATGTCCCGCCTGGATTCCGTCATCCGAAGGCTGGAAGCGCAACGCGCCTGCCTCGGCCATGCGGCGGATTTGATCGAGGGGCGCGGCGGCGGGGACCGGGTCGCCGGCGTGGTGCTCGAGCTGGGGCTCGGCAACGGCCGGACCTACGATCACCTGCGGGAAATCCTTCCGGACCGGGCGCTCTACGTGTTCGACCGTGAACTCGCCGCCCATCCCGATAGCCGGCCGGACGCGGACCATCTGTTTCTCGGCGAAATGGCAGCGACGCTGCCCCAAGCGGTGGCCTGGTTGCCGGGCAAGGCGGCGCTGATCCATCTGGACATCGGCGGCGGCGATATTTCGGAAACGGAACGAAATATCAAGGGCTTGGAATCACCGCTCGGGACGGTGCTGGCAGACGGCGGCGTGGTCGTCTCGGACCAGCCGCTACGCAGCCTTTCCGCAACCGACGGCATCGCAACGCTGGCCTTGCCGCCCGGGGTTCCGGACGGCCGGTATTTCCTGTATCGGCGGCTGAAATTATAGGTTTCGGGGATTTAATTAAAATCCAGACCTAATAAATTAGGTGTTATATATAATTGCGGCTGTGTAGGGATCGGCCCGCGAAAGCGGGCAGTGGGCCGCCCATGGGCGTGCGGCGAGGCTTTCTCGGGATCGTTACGCGGACAGATCGATCGCGACGGGGGCGTGGTCGGACGCCTTTTCCCAGCCGCGGGCGTCGCGCAGGACCGAGGCGGCGGCGAGGCGGGATTTCAGCGGCGGCGTCACCCAGACATGGTCGAGCCGCCGGCCCTTGTCCGATTTCGACCAGTCGCGGGCCCGGTAGCTCCACCAGCTGTAAAGTTGTTCCGATTCCGGAATAAAATGCCGCACCGCGTCGATCCACGCGCCGGCGGACTGGACGCCGTCCAGTTTCTCCACCTCGACCGGGGTGTGGCTGACCACCTTCAGCAATTGCTTGTGCGACCAGACATCGGTCTCGAGCGGGGCGATGTTCAGGTCGCCGACCAGGATCATCGGCGTGTCCGGGTTGCGGTTTTCGGGGAACCAGGCGGTCATCTCCTCGAGGAACCGGAGCTTATGCGCGAATTTGTTGTTCTCCGCCGGGTCCGGCACGTCGCCCCCGGCCGGGACGTAGAAGTTATGCAGTTCCACCCCGTCGGCCAGTTCCACATAGATGTGGCGCGCGTCGGTCTTGCCGCACCAATCGCGTTTCTCGACCCGGGCGAAGGGTTCGCGCGACAGGATCGCGACGCCGTTGTATCCCTTCATCCCGTTGAACGCGATGTGCGGATAGCCGAGGCCGCGGATCGCGTCCGCCGGGAACAGCTCGTCCGCGACCTTGGTTTCCTGCAGGCAGATCACGTCGGGCGACGCGGATTTCTCGAGCTGCTCAATCAGATGCAGCCGCGCGCGGACCGAGTTGATGTTCCAGGTGACGAGTCGCATGGCGGTTTTCCGGTCAGACGATCTTCAGCGTCAAGTCGGTCAGCCCGTCCACGTGGCCGACCAGGGTATCGCCCTTCACGACAGCGGAAACGCCTTCCGGCGTGCCGGTCATGATGACGTCGCCCGGCAGCAGCGTGATCAGCCCGGACAGGAAGGAAATCGTCTCGGGCACCGACCAGATCATTTTGTTCAGGTCCGATTCCTGACGCGTTTCGCCGTTCACGGTGAAGCGCAGCGTGCCCTTTTCCACATGGCCGACCTCGCTCACCGGATGAAGCTGGCTGCAGGGGGCGGCGTCGTCGAAATCCTTGGACAGCGACCAGGGCCGGCGCAGGTCCTTGGCCACCGACTGCATGTCGCGCCGCGTCAGGTCGAAGCCGACGCCGTAGCCGAAGACGCAGTCGAGCGCCTGGTCGACCGGGATGTCGCGCCCGCCCTTGGCCAGTGCGACGATCATCTCGCATTCCGGATGCACATCCTCGGTGGCGGTGGGATAGGTCAATTCCGAGCCGGTGAACACGGCGGCCGGCGCTTTCGTGAAGAAGAAGGGCGGCTCGCGGTCCGGGTCGTGCCCCATCTCGCGGGCATGCGCGGCGTAATTGCGGCCGACGCAATAGATGCGGCGCACCGGAAAGCTGCCGCCGCCGGCGACCGGCAACGACGGTGTGTCCCATTGTGGAATGACGGAATCGCTCATGGAGTTAGGTCCTTGTCTTCATTGGGATGGCCTGGCCGTGACTGCGGATCGCCGCAAACGGCGGCGGCCTTCGGAATCGAAACGTGCGCGGCGCGGGAAATATAGATCAGGCGGCGCGGATAGAGGAAGCGTCTTCACCGGTTCGACGCGCCGTCATGCGCGCCCGGCAGGCGTCGCCGAAGCCGCCGAACATCGCCTTCGACAGCGGCCATTTCAGCGACGTGGGATGTTCCGGATGCCATTGCACGCCGAGCGCAAAGGATTTCGCACCGGAAACGCTGACCGCCTCGATCACGCCGTCGTCGCTGACCGCTTCGACGAATAACCCGCCGCCGAGCCGGTCGATCGCCTGGGCATGCAGCGAATTGACCATGATCTCGCGGCCGTCGGCCATCTCCGCGGCGGCCATCTTCTCCAGCATGCCGCCGGGATTGATGGTGATCGGGTGGCGCGCTTCGTAGCGCTCGTCCGTCGGTACCGACCGGTTCATGCGGTGTTCGCTCTTGCCCGGCAGTTCGTGCACGTTCTGGTGTAATGTCCCACCCAGGGCGACGTTCAGCTCCTGAATGCCGCGGCAGACCGCGAAAACCGGCACGCCCGCCGCGACGGCGGCGCGGATCAACGGCAGGGTGGTGGCGTCCCGGTCGGGATCGTGCAGCGTGCCGGCCCGGCTTTCCTCGCCGTCGTAGAAATCGGGCCGCACGTTGGAGGCGCCGCCGGTCAGGAACAGGCCGTCGAGCCGCGACATAAGCTCGATGAAGCAGCCGACTTCACCGATCGCGGGAATCAGCAACGGCAGGCATCCGGAGCCGTCAACGACGCTATCCGCGTATTTTCCCACGACCCGATAGGTGGGTTTCCCGTCGACCGACGTGGCGCAGGTGGGGATTCCAACGATGGGACAGGCTTGCGTACTCATCGGTCTAAATTCGCATTCCGCCGCGCGGTCGTCCAGCGTAAAGCCCACATTTCCGCTATTCCGCTTTGATTGAATCGCCCTGTTCGACGAATTTGAAGAGCTTCGGATCGAGTTCCATGCCGAAACGGGTGTTCTGCAGCGTGACCTGGGTTGTATTGTCCTGCACGTCGCGAATGCTCCATTTGCGCAGCTCCAGCGGCTTGTCCGTGAAGGTCAGGGTCATCTCGCCGAGCTCGGGATTGTCGTCGGTGACCACGCTGACCTGTATAAGCCCCGGCGCCTTATCGTAATTCGTGATCGTCAAACCTTTCTTAAAGGAAATGTCCTTGCGCACCAGGAAATGCGCCGGCGTCTTGATCAGCGGCAGAACGTTGGTTTCCTTGAGTTCCTTGTCCACGTGGATGAACCACAGCCCGTTGGCCACCAGGAGATGCGGGACCGGCGGGTCGTATTCGAAGCGGAATTTCCCCGGCCGCTGGACATAGACCTTACCGGACCAACTGCTGCCGTCCGGATTCACCTGAATAAAGCGCGATTCCAACGATGTAATGTTGTTCAGATAACCTTGAATCCGGTTAATATCACCGACGACTTCCGGATCTTTCAGCGACCGCGGGGCCGCGTCGGCCGGACCGGCGGTCCCCACGCCGGAGACCGCGACGGCAAGCAGCAGCGCGGCCGCCGTCGACAGCCCTCTAGTGATTGCCGACAAGGATTTCGCGCTTGCCGACATGGTTGGCGGGGCCGATGACGCCTTCCTTCTCCATCCGCTCGATAAGCCGCGCGGCGCGGTTATAGCCGATTTGCAGGTGCCGCTGCACGAAACTGGTCGAGGCCTTCTGCTCCTGCAGGACCAACGCCACCGCCCGATCGTAGAGTTCATCGCCTGATCCGCCTCCTGGCTCGCTATCCATGCCGAGACCGAATTCACCTTCCTCGTCCTCGGTTACAGCATCGATATAGGTCGGCACACCCTGATTTTTAAGGAAGGCGGCGACGCTCTCGACTTCGTCATCGCCGACGAAGGGACCGTGAACGCGCGTGATCCGCCCGCCGCCGGCCATATGCAGCATATCGCCCTGGCCGAGAAGCTGTTCCGCGCCCTGCTCGCCGAGGATGGTCCGGCTGTCCACTTTCGAGGTGACCTGGAAGCTGATCCGGGTCGGGAAGTTGGCCTTGATCGTACCGGTGATGACGTCGACCGACGGCCGTTGTGTCGCCATGATCAGATGGATGCCGGCGGCCCGCGCCATCTGCGCCAGCCGCTGGATCGACGCTTCGATATCCTTACCCGCGACCAGCATCAGGTCGGCCATCTCGTCGACCACCACCACGATGTAGGGGAGGGGGGACAGATCGAGCGGCTGTTCCTCGATGATCGGCTTGCCGGAGTCCTCGTCGAAGCCGGTCTGCACCTTGCGGGTGATTTCCTCGCCATTGCGTTCGGCTTCGGCGACGCGGCGGTTATAGCCCTCGATGTTGCGCACGCCGAGCTTGGACATCGCCTGATAGCGCTCTTCCATCTCGCGGACGGTCCATTTCAGCGCTACGACCGCCTTCTTCGGCTCGGTCACGACCGGCGCGATCAGATGCGGGATGTCGTCGTAGATCGACAGTTCCAGCATCTTCGGGTCGATCATGATCAGCTTGCAGATATCCGGCCCCATCCGGTAAAGCAGCGACAGGATCATCGCGTTGAGCCCGACCGACTTGCCGGACCCGGTGGTGCCCGCGATCAACAGATGCGGCATGCGGGCGAGGTCGGCGATCACCGGCGCGCCGCCGATATCCTTGCCCAGCACCATGAGCAGCCGGCCGGCGGCCTTCTCATAGGAGTTCGAGGCGAGCAATTCGCGCAGATACACCGTCTCGCGGCTGCGGTTTGGCAGTTCGATGCCGATCACGTTGCGGCCGGGGATGACGGCGATCCGGACGGACACCGCGCTCATCGATCGCGCGATATCGTCCGACAGGCCGATCACGCGGCTGGTCTTGGTGCCCGGGGCCGGTTCCAGCTCGTAGAGCGTGACCACGGGGCCGGGGCGGACCTTGACGATCTCGCCGCGCACGCCGAAATCGTCCAGCACGCTTTCCAGCAGCCGGGCGTTCTGCTGCAGCGCTTCCTCGTTCACCGCGCGGGCGTCGGGCGCCACGTCCGGCACGTCCGCCAGCAGGTCGAGCGGCGGCAGGTCGACGCCGTCGTCGGTGCGCGGCAGGTCGAGCGAGCGTTGCCGCGCCGCCGCGCCGCGTTTGCCGGGTTTCGTCTTGGGCAGAACGGTTTCGACGACCGCCTTGGTTTCCCGCGGCTTGCGCATTTTCGGCTCGGGCCGCTCGGCGGCGCGCGCGAGGGCCGGTTCACGCCGCGGTTTGCGCGCCGGGGCGCGTTTCGCCGGCTTCTCGGCCTTTTTCGGACGCCCCCGGAACCACCGCACGGGCGCCAGGGCGGTATGGCCGATGCCGCGCGCCGCCCATTGCGCCTTCAGCGCCGCGACGCGCCATTCGTCGGCGGTGAAGCCGAGCACGAAATACATCACGGCGATCGCCGCGCTGCCGAAGATGGCGAACAGAATCACGCCGTCGATGCGGAACCCGGTCAGGCCGACGAATTCGATCGTCCGCGCCAGCAGCATCTTGCCGACCACGCCACCCAGCCCGGCATCGAGCGGCCAGGCCCGGGGATGATCGATCGTCGCCAGCGCAACCGCCGCCAACAGCAGGCCGACCGGCAGGAAGGCGACGCGCAGCAGCCAGCCTTCGAGCACGTGCTTGCGCAGCAGCCGCAATCCCCAACCGCCGATCAGCGGCACCAGGAAGGCGGCGGCCAGGCCGAGCGTCTGCAGCAACAGGTCGCTGACCGTGGCGCCGGCGATACCCATGATGTTGCGCACGGGCTGCGCGCTCGACGTGTTGAAGGACGGGTCGGCAGGGCGATAGGTCACGAGCGCCAGGAACAAGGCGATCGCCAGGAAAAACAAGGCCAGGCCGAGGATCTCGCTGCCCCGGCGTTTGAGGAAGGTTCCCGCGCCCGGCGGCAGGAAAGCGGTCTTCTGACTAGCGCTCGCCATGATTCTTCTCCGTTACCCGTTCAGCACGTTCGCAATACGCGTCAACGCCTCTTCGGCAAAGGCCTTGTCATGCACCAGGGCGACGCGGATGTAGGGGTCGCCGTGGTTCTCCCCGGATTCTGGGTCCGGTTTCGTCATATACCCGCCCGGCATCACGCGGATGCCGGCCTCGGTCCACAGCCGGCGGGTCATCGTTTCGCCGTCGGCCACCTCGAGCCACAAAAAGAAACCGCCCGGCGGATTGGCAAATCCCGGCGTGTTGCCCAGGATGCGTTCCGCCATGGCGAACAGGTCGACATAGTGTTGTCGGTTCTTGTCCACATGTTCTTCGTCCTGCCACAGCTTTTCCGCCGCCTTCATGATCGGGCCGGGCATCGAGACCCCGGCGTAGCTGCGGATCGCGCGGCAGGCGTCGATCAGGTCCGGGTCGCCGGACACGATGCCCGCGCGCAGCCCGGGCGCGCTGGACCGTTTCGACAGGGAATGCAGCACCATCACGTTGGTCAGGTCGTCGCCGAGGTCGGCGCAGACCTCCAGGCCGCCGACCGGCGGATCGCCGCGGTAGATTTCCGAATAGCATTCGTCGAAGACCAGCACGAAATCGTATTCCCGCGCCATCCGAACCAGCGTCGCCATGTACTCCCCGTCGGCGAGCGATCCCTGCGGATTGGCCGGGTTGCAGAGATAGGCGAGCACCGTGCGGTCCAGCACGTCGCGGTCGAGCGCGGTATAGTCCGGCATGAAGCCGGTTTCCCCGGTCGCCGCGACCGAAACCACCTCGGCGCCGGCGAACAGGGCGGCGCCGTTATAGACGGGATAGACCGGGTTCGGCACCAGTGCCACCGGACGGCCGGGCTTGGTCCAGGTTTCGGCCCCCGGCACCGCCAACAGCGCCATGTGGAACAGGCCTTCCTTGCTGCCGGCGACCGGCAGGATATGGCGTTCGGGGTCGATCATGCCGGCGGGCAGGGAGTAGCGCCGGTCCAGCCAGTCCGCCGCCGCTTTGCGATAGGTCGCCGTGCCGGAATGCGGCGGGTAGCTGCCCCACTGCGCCTTGCAGTCGTCGATCGTGTCGGCGACGAAACCGGGCGGCGGAATTTTCGGTTCGCCGACATGCAGCGCCATCGGTTCCAGCTCGGCCGGCGGCGTCTCGTCCTTCAGCAGCGTTTCGAGCCGCCAGAACGCGTAGACGTCCAATTGATCGAGCCGGGGGTTCTTCATGCGGGGCGCGCCGTGTGGTTGCCGTGGTGGTGCCGTATCGGAGTCGTGGTCGGTGACGTCTCAAGTCGCGTCGATGTATTGCGGAGTTTATCACACACGAATAAAGACGCCGCAAAGTAGTCACAGCGTTCATTACCACGGTTCCGCAAAAAAATCGGTGCGAAGTTTAGCCCCGGCAGCCGATCGATACAAGCGCCGCAAAACCCAAACGTGGCTTCGTTTTGTGGGTTATTTCCCGGCTTCTTCAAAAAACTGCCCGGAAGACTCTGGCAGGAGTCTCCCGGGCAGCCGCAGTACGGGGTTTTTCTTCAGAGGGTTTGCGACCCGGACCCGAATTCCGGATACGCTTCCATGCCGAGTTCGGCACGGTCGAGCCCGAGGACTTCATCCTCCTCGTCGACCCGGACGCCGATCGTCACCTTCAGGATGGTCCACACGATGAAGCTGACCACGAAGACGAAGGCGCCGATGGCCACGATGCCGATAAGCTGCGTCACCACCGATCCGCTGCCGAAGATGCCGACGCAGAGGGTGCCCCAGATGCCGGCGACCAGATGGGCGGAAATCGCGCCCACCACGTCGTCGATCTTGAGCTTGTCGAGCAACGGCACCGCGATCACCACGAGAGCGCCGCCGACCGCGCCGACGACCATCGCCAGGAACGGGTTCGACAGGTCCGGTCCCGCCGTGATCGAGACCAGCCCGGCGATGGCGCCGTTCAGCGTCATCGTGAGGTCGATCTTCTTGTAGAGGATCTGCGTCAGCGCCATGGCGGCGATCACGCCCGCGGCCGCGGCAAGGTTGGTGTTGACGTAGACGATCGACATGGCGGTGACGTCGAGCGCGCTGCCGAGCGCGAGTTGCGAGCCGCCGTTGAAGCCGAACCAGCCGAACCACAGGATGAACGTGCCGAGCGTGGCGAGCGGCAGGTTGGCGCCGGGCATCGGATTGACCTGACCGTCCGGCCCGTATTTGCCTTTGCGCGCGCCGATGACGATCGCTCCCGCCAAGGCCGCCCAGCCGCCGGCCGAATGGACCAGCGTCGAACCGGCGAAGTCCGAGAAGCCCATCGCGTCGAGCCAGCCTGCGCCCCAGACCCAGGAACCCTGGATCGGATAGATCACGCCGCACAGCACGACGACGAAGATCAGGAACGGCCAGACCTTGATGCGCTCGGCCAGCGTGCCGGACACGATCGACGCCGCGGTGGCGACGAAGACCATCTGGAAGAACCAGTCGGACATGACCGAATAGCCGTTCGCGTCGACGACCTTCTTGACCATCTCGGGCGTCGCCTTGTCGGCGGCCCCGATCAACGCCAGTTCGTCGGCGGACGGGTTGTACAGGAACGAGAGGGAGCCGATCCAGCCCGCCACGTCCACATACATCAGGTTATAGCCGATCACGTAGTACATGATGCCGGCGAGCGAATAGAGCGCGATATTCTTGAGGCAGATCGCCGCCGTGTTTTTGGTGCGCACCAGGCCGGATTCGAGCATCGCGAACCCGGCGGCCATCCACATCACGAGGAAGCCGTGCACCAGAAACGAGAAAGTGTTGAAGATGTAAGCCGTTTCATCGCTGACCGCGGCCTGTGCCGCGCCAGCCATCAGCAGGACTGGGAGCCCCGCGCCGGCGCATAGCGCCATGCGGCTGAATACTGTCGTCATCCCTGAAATCCCCTTATTCTCAGATATTTGTTAGATGGCGTCGGCGTCGGTCTCGCCGGTGCGGATGCGCACCGCCTGCGAGATGTCGAGGACGAAGATCTTGCCGTCGCCGATTTTGTCGGTGTTTGCCGTCGCCAGGATCGCTTCGACGACACGTTCGGTCATCTCCGCGGTGACGGCGATTTCGATTTTGACCTTGGGCAGGAAGTTCACGGCGTATTCGGCGCCGCGGTAGACCTCGGTCTGGCCCTTCTGGCGGCCGTAGCCCTTGACCTCGGTGACGGTCAGCCCCTCGACCCCGATCCCCGTCAGTGCTTCCCGCACATCGTCAAGCTTGAAGGGCTTGATGATTGCCATGACCAGCTTCATTGATTTGTTCCTTTCGCTAGTCCGATTGCGCATGCCGCGGGCCCCGAAACAGGGCGCCGCAACGGCTCTGTCCCCGGTCAACTCAAGAACCGTGCCGGACTCGCAGGTCGCGAAAAGGGAAGAAGAATCAAAAGATTATTATGCAGACCCTGTTAACCGTTACGGGGCCGGCAACGAAACTGATTAAAAATCATGCACAATTGTATTGTTGGTTATAAAATAGGCAATGCGAAACAGGCGGGGCCGACGCGGCAATTTGGCCGCTGGACAGCGCCGGCGCGGGGCGCGAAGCTGCGGGCATGACAGAGGCGGCGGCCCGTTCCGGCACATACGACAGGCAGGACACCGATGTCCTGATCATCGGCGGCGGCATGACCGGCATGACCCTCGGCTGCGCGCTGGCGGGGGCGGGCGTCGCCACGGTGGTGGTCGATCGGGAAGCCCCGGCCGACCAGTTGACCGGCGAATACGACGGCCGCGCCTCGGCGATCGCCCATGCGTCGGCCCAGGCGCTGCGCGGTATCGGGCTGTGGCCCTATCTCGACGACGCGGCCCAGCCGATCCTCGACATCCGCGTCGCCGACGGCCACCCGATGCGCGGCGTGTCGCCGCTGTTCCTGCATTACGACCACCGCGAGGTGGGCAGCGACCCGTTTGGCTACATCATCGAGAATCGGCGGATCCGCCATGCGCTGAGCGCGCTCGGTGCCGTGCTGCCGGCGCTCACCGTGTTGGCCCCGGGGGAGGTTGCCGCGCTGGACCGCGCGGGTGGGCTGGCCGAGGCGCGGCTCGCCGACGGCCGGCGGATCCGAGCGCCGCTCGTGGTCGCGGCGGACGGGCGCTTCTCGAAGACGCGGCAGGACGCGGGCATCGGGGTCGCCGGCTTCCGCTACAAGCAGACCTCGATCGTCTGCACCGTGCGGCACGAACGGTCGCATGCGGGCGTCGCGGTCGAACTCTTTCTGCCGGGCGGCCCCTTCGCCATGCTGCCGATGACCGACAATCGCAGCAACGTGGTGTGGAGCGAACGCGCCGACCTGGCGCCAGTCTATCTCGGCCTCGACGACGGGGCCTTCAAGGACGAACTGACGCGCCGGTTCGGCGACTGGCTCGGCGACATCGAGTTGGTCGGCCCGCGCTTTTCCTATCCCCTCGGCCTGCAGCATGCCGACCGCTATACCGACCGGCGGCTCGCGCTGATCGGCGACGCGGCGCACGCGATCCATCCGATCGCGGGGCAGGGCTTGAACATGGGATTGCGCGACGTGGCGGCGCTCGCCGAATTGATCGTCGACACGCACCGGCTCGGCCTCGACATCGGCGGGCCGGCCGTGCTCGACCGTTACACCCGCTGGCGGCGGTTCGACAACACGCTGCTCGCCGTGGTGACCGACGGCCTCTGCCGGCTGTTCTCCAACGACATCGGCCCGGTCCGCCTCGCCCGCGACCTGGGCCTCGCCGGCGTCGGCAAGCTCCCCCCGGTCAAACGCTTTTTGATGCGCCACGCGATGGGCGTAGTCGGGGAGTTGCCGAGACTGGTGAAGGGCGAGGCGTTGTAGGCGTTAGACCATCCGGAACCGCCGCCGGACCGCGAGCACGAAAAGCGTTAACAGGCCGATGGTGATGAGGGATTGCAGAGTTGCCCAAAACCTCACCCAAGTTGGCGCGCATTCGACTGGTCGTTTCATCAAAGTGTCAGGCGTTCGGTATCGAGTGCTCCAAACCTCAAAAGGGCGAACGATTTGCTGGAATTCAAAAACAGTTATATCCGCCGCATATTGTCGAAGCTCAATTGTTTTGTCGTGAGAGTGGCATGATCTCTCATGAACTCGAATGAGTTCCATGTAGGGAAGAAAGAAAATCAAGAGCGATAGGGCGATGCAAATTACTGGACGAATGAAACTACGACCGTAGTCCGATCCGTACTTGTATAGTGTCGCCATGGAGCGTTCATACCAAGGAACGTCGCTACGATTCCGACGACATTCCATCTCTTTGGCGAAAAAATCTGCCTCTTCAACACGGGAACGTTTTTCCTCCATTGCCAACTTAAGCGTTCGATACGCTCGCTCGCCACGAGATGTCTCTTCGTCATCGTGGCCACGGACAAATTGAAAATTGGTGTTACGAAAATCCGTATCCTGGTGCAGCTTTGCATTGTGAAAATCTGGGACACCTTGGAAAATTGCTCCCGAAAATTCGGTTGAATCTCCAAATTCACGATTGGCAAATGTGATATCGGACGAAATTACAGAGTATGAGAAGTCAAATGTCCCAACTGGGCTTGCATCGTTACGTTTTGCGCTTACCGAGAAATTGGCAAATGAACGAAATCTCGCAAGCTCAAAACCAACGAAGCCTCCAAAATCGGAATCCGAAAAGTCTGTTTCATCCCAGAATTCTGCCGCCAAAAAAATGGCATCTGCGTTGAATTTGGCAGTTCCGAAGTATGCGCCACTTTCGAAATTTGTATGATCGAATTCGGCAGCGTACTTGAAGTTAGTTCCATGAAACCATGCGTACCTAACAAAAGTCGCTCCGACAAATGTGACCGCATCTGCAAAATCAGCGTTTTGGAAATCTGCTCTGTCTTGAAACTTAACATTCGCAAAGTTCACATAGCCTTTGAATTTTGCCTTGGTAAAAACTGCGCCACCCGTGAACACCGCTCCACTGAAATCAGTCTCTAGTCCGAACATGATGCTAGAAAAATCACAAAGTCCGTTGAAACATGCCTTTGAAAAACCGACTTTGAATTCATTGTCCAGATTAGCGAAACTAATTGTGCGTGGGAAAACAACACCTTGGAAATCCGCGATCTCGTCTTCCGTGGCTTTTCGGATACGGGTAAAAATTCTCTCTTCGAAGACATCGTAGTTGTGATTTGGCCAAGTTGCCTTCTCAGTGGCGGCTCCATTTTTGTCCTCCATCGGCAGGTGAAACTGGCACCACCGTCGCTCATCGCATTCGAACCGGGTTGGTTCGTTGGGGAATTGGCAGTCCCGGTAAGCGCACGGCATTGGACTTCCTTTAGTCGGTTGCCACCTTGAACCTGTCGCGGAGTTTCGATTTCGGGATGATGATGAGTTCGGCAATCTCTCCCTTTGCGTCTTCGCCGGCGCCGCGGCCGCCGATGTTTCCGGCCTCCGTGATCTCGTAGCTGCCGGACACCGTTCCTTTCTTCGAACAGGTCACATCGAACCGTTTCGTTTCGACATTGAGGCTGCCTTCGCACTTGCCAAAGGTGCGGCGTTGGCGGCGGTCGAATTTCAGGTCGATCACCGGGCCGCCCGTCCCGTCTTCGACGACGCCGCGGATGAAGCGCCGTCCGCTGTATTGCATGACCTTTGGGTGCCAGGAGAAGGTGAAGGCTCGTCCGTTCGGGTTCGGCGGGATGAACCGTCCGACCCGATAGGAGACCGGGCCGTTCCAGACGAGGTCCCGGCCGGTCGCCAGGAGATAGCAGCGTTCGCCTTTCGAGCGCCGCCGGCAGTTCGATAGGGCGACATCACCGACGGAATCAATGCAACTTGATTCGTTGCAAACGGAATAGCCGTATTTGAATCCGTCCCATTGGACGGCGAAATAAAGTGGTTGTTCGTGCATCAGATAGAGTTCGAACGACGCCATCGTGTTGTCGTTCAGCGTCAGCGGCCCGTTGCCGTAGTCGATATTGTTGGTTTGGCAGGCCGACATCGCCAATGTCAGGCCGAGTGCCGCGAGTAGGCGCCGCAACTTAACGTTAAGCATCGACTCTCCCCATGCAATCCAGGGAGAATGACAAATCAGTGTCGGGGGATCAACGGAGGGGCCGCGTCCTCGCGCCTATGGGTCGCGGCTGAGGCCTTTGGCGGACAGGGCGTTGAGGTATTCGACCCAGATCGATTCCTGGTTCTCGCCGAGCTTATACAGGTATTGCCAGCTATAGATGCCGGTGTCGTGCAGGTCGTCGAACTTGATGCGGACCGCGTAGTTGCCGACCGGTTCCAGCCCGATGATGTTGACGTGGCGGCGGCCGCTGACGATCGTTTTCTGCGATGGGCCGTGGCCTTGCACCTCGGCCGAAGGGCTTTCCACGCGCAGCAGTTCCGCCGGCAGCGAGAAGCTGCGGCCGTCGTCGAAATCGATCTCCAGATGCCGTTCTTCCTTGATCAGCCGGACTTCGACCGGCCAGACATCGGTGGAGAAACCGTCGCTCGGGGACCCGCTGGCGGGAGGTTCGGTGGGCATGGGCGTGTCGGGCTCTTGTGTGTTGCGGCGTGTGGCCGGTTGGGCCGGTCAGTCGTCCAGGCTGCGGGCTTCGTCGATCAGCATGATCGGGATGCCGTCGCGGATCGGATAGGCCAGGCTGGCCTGCGCGCTGATCAGTTCCTGCGCCTCGCGGTCGTAGGTCAGCGGCCCCTTGGTCAGGGGGCAGACGAGCACTTCCAGCAGTTTCGGATCGACCTCGGCGCTTTTCGGGGACATGCGGTTCTCTATCCTGTCGTCTTTTTCCGTGACGGGCCCTACTGGCGCGCTGCCTCGCCGGGCGCGCTGGCGTGCACCGCCATTTCGACCAGCGTGATCAGCACCTTGCCGCGTTCGGTCAGGGTGGGCGCTTCGAGCAGCGCCTGTTTTTCCGGGCCTTCGAACGGGCAGATCATCGAAAGGCAGGTGATCAGCCGTTCTTCCGACGTCGTCTCGATGGCGTTCCAGTCGGCCTCGATGCCCTGAAGCTTAAAATAGGTCTTGAGCGGGCCGAGCAGCCGATCGCGGTCGATCACCACCTCCTCGGCGGGCTCCATGTCGGCGCGGTATTTCGACCAGTCGGCCGCCACCCGCCGATATCCCCGCACGAGCGGCAGTTCCTCTTTCACGTCGAACCGGCAGAGCCCTTTCAGCGTGATCAGCAGGCGGCCGTCCTCGGTTTCCTGGAAGCCGACGATGCGGCCGGCGCAGCCCGTGCCGTAGACCGGTGGATTGGCGTCGTCGCTCTCGGACTCGGTCGGTTGGATCATGCCGATCAGGCGGTCGCCCGCGATCGCGTCGAGCGTCATGTTCAGGTAGCGCGGCTCGAAGATGTTCAGCGGCAACTCGCCGCGCGGCAGCAGCAGGACCCCGGTCAACGGAAAGATCGGCAACGTGCCGGGCAGGTCGTCGAATCCGGGATCGAATGCGCTCATGTGCCAATCATCCTCATGCAAAAAGTATGGATGACAGTTTCTGCCGCCCCGCGATCGTGGCTTCGTGGGTCGGCCCGAGGGCGTCGAAGATCTTGACCAGCTCCTTGCGGGCCGCGTCCTCGTTCCAGGTCCGGTTGCGGCGAACGATCTCCAGCAATTCGTCGATCGCGCGCTCGCTCTGGTTGCCCGCATAGGCGGCGAGCGCCAGCTCGAGCCGGGCTTCGTGGTCGTTCGGGTCCTGCGCCACGCGGGATTCGAGTTCGCCGAGCTTGCCCGCGGCTTCCTGCGCCTTGCCCGCGAGGTCGAGCGTCGCCTGCACCGCGGCCACGTCCGGGTCGTTGCGCTTGGTCTCGGGCAGGGTCGCGAGCAGGTTTTCCGCCGAGTCCGGCTGGCCGGTCTCCACGTAGCATTTCGCCATGCCGGCGATCGCCTTCACGTTATCCGGCTGCTGCTGCAGCACTTGGCCGTACAGCGCGCCCGCGCCGGAGACGTCGCCTTCCGCGATCGCGGCGGCCGCGGCCTCCAGCGCCTGCTCGACCGGCGTTGGCCCGGCCTCGCCGCCGCCGGCGACGATGACGCGTTCGATGAAGGTCTTGATCTGGCTTTCCGGCAGGGCGCCGACGAAGCCGTCGACCGGCTGTCCCTTCGCGAAGGCAAAGACCGCCGGGATCGACTGGATGCGCAGCTGCTGTGCGATTTCCTGGTTTTCGTCGATGTTGAGCTTGACCATTTTGACCGCGCCGGCGCGTTCGGTCACCGCTTTCTCCAGCAGAGGGCCAAGCTGTTTGCACGGGCCGCACCAGGGCGCCCAGAAATCCACGATGACCGGCACTTCCATGCTGGCCTCAATGACATCGGCGGCGAAGGTTGCCGTCGTCGTGTCCTTGATCAACGCACCGTCCGCGCCGCCGGCTGTTGCGCCGTTGCCGCCCGGTGTCGCTCCGCCGAGAATGTCTTGCATCGTGTCTTCGTGGCTCCCAATCTTGCCCAATAGGTCACTCTACCAGATTAAATGGACGCTCGCTTGCCCTGTGGCAAGGGGCGGCCGCGGCGCTAGTCCGCGCCGAAGTCGATCACCTCGGGCGGGTGGTCTTCCGCCTCCAGGAATTTCAGCAGGTCGGTCGGCGCCACGGCGGTGGTCATGTCGTTGCGCAAGGGGTGTGCGTTGACCGGCGCGGCCGCCAGCACGCCCGCGTCCAGCACCATCGCGGCGCGCCCGCCGCGGTCGTTGATCACGCCGAACGGCGTCACCGCGCCCGGCGTCACGCCCAGCACCTCCATCAGCAGGTCGGCACTGCCGAAGGACAGGCTGCCCGATGCGCCCAGGCGCTTACGCAGCGCCTTGAGGTCGATCTGCCGTTCCTCGAGCGCCGTGACCAGCCAGATGCGCTTCTTCTTGTCGCGCAGGAACAGGTTTTTCACATGGCTGCCCGGCAGCGTGCCGCGCAGGTCCTTGGATTCCTCGACGGTGAAGACCGGCGGGTGATGATGCGTCGTATGGGCGATGCCCAGCGCGTCGAATCGCGCGAACAGCCCGTCGGCGTCGGTATGCGAAGGGGCGGTGTCATTCATGGCCGGTGTCATAGCCCGGATGCGACCATACCGGCAAGCACGGGGGCGGCGTTCCCGGCGTTCGGCCCATGCATCGATGACTTGCGTTGCGCCCGCCAATCGGTATTATCGCGCCCTGCCGATGCGGGCGTAGCTCAGGGGTAGAGCGCAACCTTGCCAAGGTTGAAGTCGTGAGTTCGAATCTCATCGCCCGCTCCATTTCCCTTCCATAGCCAAAGACGATTGATCCCGCCGCGGTTTGCGCGCGGACGGCCGCAACACGCTTTCGCAAGCCGTGTCTCATTTTGAGACTCAAAGCGGTTGAACGGACCCGCCAACACGCTGGCCCGACGCCACGGTCATTCCCGAAATCCGCCACTCTTGCGGCCGAAATGCCGGATTCTGGAAGAAATCCAAAGGCTTACCCGGATAAGGCGAATTCGCCATTGAGCGGATGCCGGGATTTATCCGGCCTCTGGCCCCTGGCACAAGGTTTGCGGTGGTACGGGGGTAGCCTCCGCACCGGAGACGTTTCCATCCACTCTCTCCCCATTTGAGTGCCGGTGCGGGGCTGCGCCAACGAGAGAACGGCGCCAGGCCGCGGGACAGGGCGGCGCGCCCGGGAGGTAAGCATGCAAGAACTACAAGAACGGCTTCAGGCGTCTTGGGAATCGTTCGGCCCGCAAGCGGTCGGCGCGATCATCATTTTGGCGCTGGCCTATATCCTCGCCCTCGTCGTGCGGGCGGTTTTGGGCGCGGCGATCAACCGGATTCCCTTCGTTGCGAACGCAAACAAGAAAAAGACGACCGACAACACCATCGGCGGCAGCATCGGGTCCGCGGGATTCTGGATCGTCATCCTGATCGGCCTGGTCATGGCGCTGGAGCGGCTCGGCATGAAATCCGTATCGGAATCGATCAGTGTCACCGTCGACGGGATATTCGCCTTTCTGCCGCAAATCATCGGCGCCGCGATCACCTTCTTCGTCTTCGTGATCGTTGCGCGCGTTGCGCGGCAGGCGGTGACGGCCACGCTCGAGGTCGCCCACGCGGACGACCTGCCGAAGAAGGTCGGCTTGACCGCGAATCCCGTCGGCGTCACCGGCATGCTGGGGGCGCTGGTCTTCGCCCTGATCATCATTCCCGGCGGCGTCGCGGCGCTCGAAGTGCTCGACATCGACGCCATCACCGTGCCGGCCGTCGCCATGTTGAACAGCGTCATGAACGCGATCCCGGATATCGCCGTCGCGGCGATTATCATCGGCATCTTCGCGCTGATCGCGAAATTCGTCACCGACCTCGGCAAGAAGATTCTGCCCAACACGGGGATCGATGGCGCGGTGGCCCGGCTCGGGTTGCTGGAGGAAGCGGATTCGGGGATTACCGCGTCGACCATCGTGGCGCAGATCGCCGGCCTCGTCATCCTGCTGCTGGGCCTGATCCAGGGCATGAAGACGCTGGGCTTCGAGCCGCTGACCGAGGCCCTGGACATCGTGCTGTCGATCGGCACGAACATCTTGTTCGGCTCGGTCATCATTCTCGCGGGCGTGCTGGTTTCCGGCATCGTCGCCAAGGCGATGACCGCGACGGGCGGCCCTGCCTCCGACGCGGTCGCGAAAACCGCGCGCTACGTCATTGTGGTGTTGTCGGTGATTTTGGGTGTGTCCAGAATGGGTCTTGACCCGTCGGGCAGCTTCATTACAGATGCTGCTCTCATCATCCTGATCGGAACCGCCCTTGCGGGAGGCATCGCTTTCGGCCTCGGCGGCAAGGATTGGGCGGCGCGGCAGCTCGACCGGTGGAAGAGCTAGAACCGTCCGCCCGCATGCATAGACAATTCAGGCGCCACCAGGGATGGCCCGGAAAAAATTTAACGACTTGAATTGAGAATAGAGGAGAGTATCCGATGAAAATGACACCTATCGCAGGCATTGTCGCCCTGTCCCTTTTCGCGCTCACCGGCTGCGGCGAAGAAGCCACCACCAGCACGGCGACCAAGGACGCGGCGAAGGACACCAAATCCGCCGTGACCGACGTCAAGGATAAGGCGATGAAAGCGGCCGAGGACGCTGCCGACAAGGCCAAACAGGCCGCGACCGATGCCGCCGACAAGGCGAAAGAAGCCGGCGCCGCCGCCGTGGACAAAGCCAAGGAAGCCGGTGCCGCCGTGAAGGAAACCGCGGTCGACGCCAAGGAGAAGGCGGCAGAGACCATGTCCAAAGCCGGCGAGAAGACCAAGGATGCGATGAGCGCCGCTGGCGAGAAGACCAAAGACGCCATGAATGCCGCCGGCGAAAAAGTGCAGGACGCGAAAGATGCGGTTGCCGACAAGGTCAAGTCGAGCGAGACCATCGATGTCATGAAGCAGAAGGCGCATGACGGCGCGGACGCCATGAAAGACAAAACCAAGAGCCTCACCAAGTAGGCATTCCGCGATCCCGGATCGCACGCGACGAAGGGCCGGTTTTCGCCGGCCCTTTTTCTTTGCGTTAGTCGAATCTCACGGGTGACCTGTCCGGCGAAAAAGCCCATAAATCAGCCGATGGCCTGTTTCGTTTATGTCCTCGGCAGCCGGGATGGCGGCGTGCGCACCTATGTCGGTTGGACGACCGATCTCGACGTGCGCCTGGGTAAGCACAACGCCGGGTCCGGCGCCCGGTCGACGCGCGGCCGCACCTGGGTGCTGCTCTACGCGGAGCGCTACCCGGCGCGGGCCGAAGCCATGAGCCGGGAATGGCACCTCAAGCGCGACCGCCGGTTCCGCAAGGCGCTCGCCGCCGCGCTGGACGGCGGTCCGAAAAGTGAGGGACAATAAGCGCCGGTCACAGTCTTCAAGAGAGACGCGCATGTCCGCCCTGCCGCAGGAAGAGGAATTCGCGATCCCCGGCGCCGCGCTGCGCCCGCTGTCCGGCGTCATGGGGGCAGAGGTCATCGGCCTCGACCTGAGGCGCCCCTTCGACGCGGAGACGCGGGATGCGGTCTACGCGGCCTTCGTGCGGTATCACCTGCTGGTCTTCCGCGGCCAGAAACTCGACAAGCCGCAGCAGATCGCCTTCACCGAACAATTCGGTACGCTGGAGGAACACACGGCGCGCAACCGGGGCGATGCGGACTATCCGCTGGTGCACGAAGTCTCCAACCTGGGCGCGGACGGCAAGCCGAGCGGGATCGTCAACTCGACGCTGTGGCATACCGACAAATCCTTCCGTCCGAAACCGTCGCTGGCGACCATCCTGCACGCCATCGTCCTGCCGCCTGACGGCGGCGACACGGTGTTCGCCAACATGATCGCGGCCTACGACGCCTTGTCCGAGGACGCGAAGGCGGCGCTGGCCGAGGCGCGCGTGATCCACAGCTGGGAATTGTCGCGCGAGAATGTGGGCCGGCCGCTGACGGAACAGGAGAAGCGCGAATCCCCGTCGATGAACCATATGCTGGTCCGCACGCATCCAGACTCGGGCCGGCACTGCCTGTTCCTCGGCATGCACGCGTCGCATCTCGACGGGTTGCCGCTGCGCGAGGGCCGCACCCGAATCGAGGCGTTGGAGGCGCACGCCACCGACCCGCGGTTCCAATACCGTCACGCCTGGCGGCCGGGCGATCTGCTGATGTGGGACAACCGCTGCCTGCTGCATCACGCGGACCCGAATTTCGATACCGCCCGGCACCCCCGGCTGATGCACCGCACCTGCCTGCGCGGCGCGACGCCCGACGGCAGCGTGCCTTTCGAGATACCCGACGGGTTCGCGGACCGCTGATTGCCGATCGATCCATGATTCGACACGCGGGGGAGACGGGCAGAACCGCCGTATGGGGCTTGGTTGCTCAGTGCCGGGTCGGTTTGTGGTGTTTCTTCTTCGGGGTCTTTGATTTGGGTTTCTTGGGCGGCAGCGATTCCACGTAGCGCCGCGCCAGGGCGAGCCATCCGGCGAGGTTGTCCTCGTCCTCCACCCCGTCGGGGTCGACCAGGATGAAGCCGGTCATCGGCCTGCCCGCGGGCATGCAATGCTGGGCGTGCGGCCGGGACAGGGCTTCTTCCTCGCCGACCGCGCCGACGCGCACCATCAGGCCCTTATTCGAGGCGCAGCACAGCATGTTGCCGTTCATCATGAAGGCGACGCCGCCGAACATCCGCTGCTGGACGCTCGGCGGCGCGTTCCCGGCGGTCAACGCGTCCTCGACGCGGGCGACGAGATAGGTCTTGTAGGCCTGGTCGGTCGCGCCGGTTCGCATGGTCAGGCGGTCTCGGCGGCAAGCTCCGCCATGTCGCCTTCGGGCATCCCGTCGAAGGCGGGCAGGTCCGGGTCGACCGGGTCCCACGAGACGGCGCGGCTGGCATAGACGACGATCGCGGGCGTGGCGACATCCGGATCGTTCAGGCTGGACGCGCGCGGGAACACCATGCCCGGCATGCCGTCGTTTTTCGAGTACAGCGCGGATCCGCAATTGGGGCAGAAGCCGCGGCTCACGATGTTTCCGCTGTCGGCCGGCCGGTCATAGAATTTGACCTCGCCGGAAACCGAGAACCCGTCCTCGGGAACGACGATGTTGGTGCCATGGCCGGTGCCGCTCGACCGGCGGCAGTCGATGCAATGGCAATGCCCCGCCAGCAGGGGGTCGGTCGTACTCTTATAAGTGACGGCGCCGCACAAACAGCCGCCGCTAAATCCGTTAGACATGGTTGGGTCCTCCGACAGAGATGATCGAGGCGGGTATCGTATCAAGTAACTTGTAATTGACAAGTGACGTCCTGACGCTGGCTGTCAGGATGCTTTTCGCCGGCCGCCAACCGGCATTCGGGTGGCGCCCTGGCGATCCCGTTGAAACCGCGACGCCGGTGCCGGTACCGGCGCTGCAATTTGCCGCTTGTTGTGACGCGAATTTTCCGTCTCAATACACTCGTTAAGGCCGAGCGCGAAAAACAACAACACGCGCCGGTCGGTGGAAACTGGGATGGAAGCGCGTGATGGCCGAGCGGACACCGGCGGCGGTGGATATCGCCGTTCTCGATACTTTTCCGAAATTGTTGGCGCATAACGCGGTTGCGCGGGGCGACCGCCCGGCGATGCGCGAAAAGGACCTGGGCATCTGGCAGAGCTGGAGTTGGGCCGACGTCGCCGCCGAGGTGCGGGCGCTGGCCTGCGGGCTCAAGGCGCTCGGCTGCGCGCGCGGCGACAAGGTGGCGATCATCGGCGACAACCGGCCGCGGCTCTACTGGTCGATGGTCGCGGCGCAGGCGGTTGGCGCGGTGCCGGTGCCGATGTATCAGGATTCGGTCGCGGACGAGCTGTGCTACGTGATCGAACATGCCGAGGCCCGTTTTGCGATCGTCGAGGACCAGGAACAGATCGACAAACTGCTGGAGATCAAGGACCGCTGTCCGCATCTCGTCCGGCTGATCTACGACGACGCGCGCGGATTGCGCGACTACGCCGAGGATTTCCTGCATTCCTACGACGCCGCGCTCGAAATGGGCCGCGCCCACGACCGGGACAACCCGGATTTCTATGACGAGTCCGTGGCGCTCGGCGGGGCCGAGGACGTCTCGATCATGCTGTACACGTCGGGCACCACGGGGAAGCCCAAAGGCGTCGTGCTGACCCATCGCAACGTGATGGCGACGGCGCAGAACTCCGCGCAGGCGGACAAGCTGGTGGAGACCGACGAAGTGCTGGCCTACCTGCCGATGGCCTGGGTCGGGGATCACATCTTCTCGTTCGGCCAGTCCTACGTCACCGGTTTCTGCGTTGCCTGCCCGGAGTCGAGCGATACCGTGCTCAACGATGTCTGGGAGCTCGGACCGACCTATTTCTTCGCGCCGCCGCGCATCTACGAGAACCTGATCACCACCGTGATGATCCGGATGGAGGACGCGGGCTGGCTCAAGCGCAAGGCGTTTCATTATTTCATGGACCTGGCGAAGCGCGTCGGCTCGGACATTCTCGACGGCCGCGCCGTGCCGCTCGGCGACCGGCTGCTCTACAAGCTCGGCGATATCCTGATCTATGGCCCCTTGCGCAACACGCTCGGGATGAGCCGGGTGCGGCTCGCCTACACGGCCGGCGAGGCGATCGGGCCGGACATCTTCAACTTCTACCGCAGCATCGGGCTGAACCTGAAACAGCTCTACGGCATGACCGAGGCCAGCGTCTTCGTCACCATGCAACCCGACGGCGAGATCAAGGACGACAGCGTCGGCAAGGCCGCGCCCGAAGTGGACATCAAGATCGACGAGACCGGCGAGGTGCTGTTCCGCAGCCCCGGCGTGTTCCGCGAGTACTACAAGAACCCGGATGCGACGGCGGAGGCCAAGACGCCGGACGGCTGGGTTCACACCGGCGACGCCGGCTTCGTCGACGACGACGGCCATCTCAAGATCATCGACCGCGCCAAGGATGTAGGCAAGCTGGTGTCGGGCGATCTGTTCGCACCGAAATACATCGAGAACAAACTGAAATTCTACCCCCACATCACCGAGGCGGTGGCCTATGGCGACGGGCGGGATTTCGTCGCCGCCTTCATCAACATCGACCTGGAAGCGGTCGGCGATTGGGCCGAGCGCCGCGGCATCCCCTATGCCAGCTATCAGGAACTCGCGGCCAACGACGACGTGCGGGCGCTAATCGATGAGGAGGTCCGGCAGGTAAACGCGGACCTGGCGCAGGAACCGCGGCTGGCGGGGTCGCAGATCCGGCGCTTTTTGATCCTGCACAAGGAGCTCGATGCCGACGACGGCGAGTTGACGCGGACCCGCAAGGTGCGCCGCCGTTTCGTCGCCGAGAAATATGCGGACCTGATCGACGCACTGTATTCCGGAGCCACGACCTGCAGTGCTGAAACCGAGATGACCTTCGAGGATGGCCGCACCGGGACGATCACCGCCGAGCTGCACATCCACGACGTGACGACGGACTCGCCGGGATACAGCGCGGCGGCGGAATGAGAAGGCGTTCTTGTCTTGCCAAGGCGTGCGCCGGTCACTACCGTCGGTATGCCCCCACATCGACGAAGAATAAGACGCCGTTAAACGGCAAAATTATAAAAGCACAGGGAGTGTGGAGGGTGACCGAGCAAGACCCCCTCCGACCATCGGCGGCGACACGAAACGCGGACTCATCCCGGCATGATGTCCGGGGCGCGGCATGAGCCCGCCCGACACTGCACCGGTGGCGGACTCGCCGGAACCGGCGGCGCGGCGCATCGGCGACGTCATGCTGTCGGTCGACGACATCACCCTCAGTTTCGGCGGCGTGCAGGCGCTGTCTCATGTCAGTTTCGACATCCGCGAAGGCGAGATCCGGGCGATCATCGGGCCGAACGGCGCCGGCAAATCGTCGATGCTCAACGTCATCAACGGCTTCTACCACCCGAACAGCGGCACTATCCGTTACAAGGGCGAGGAACGGAAGGAGATGCGCCCGGATGATGCGGCGCGGCGTGGCATCGCGCGAACCTTCCAGAACATCGCGCTGTTCCACGGCATGTCGACGCTCGACAACATCATGACCGGGCGCAACACGATGATGAAGCGCAACTTCCTCTGGCAGGCGATCCATTGGGGTCCGGCCAAAACGGAGGAATTGGAACATCGCGCCAAGGTCGAGGAAATCATCGATTTCCTGGAGATTCAGGCGATCCGCAAGACGCCGGTGGGCCGCTTGCCCTACGGGCTGCAGAAGCGGGTCGAACTGGGGCGGGCGCTCGCGGCGGAGCCGGACCTGCTGCTGCTGGATGAACCGATGGCGGGGATGAACGCCGAGGAGAAAGAAGACATGTGCCGCTTCATCCTCGACGTGAACCAGGAATTCGGCACGACCATCGCCTTGATCGAACACGACATGAGCGTGGTGATGGATATTTCCGACCGCGTCGTCGTGCTCGACTACGGCGTGAAGATCGCCGACGGCACCCCCGACGTGGTGCGCGCCAACCAGAATGTCATCGACGCCTATCTCGGCGTGCCCCACGACGACGCGGCGGAGGCGTAGGCGGGCATGGAACTCCTCGGCATGTTCTTCGTCACGCCCTTCGTCGAGATCGCGGATTCGCCGGTCTTCTTCGCCGAAGTGGTGCTGAACGGATTGCTCACCGGCGTGATGTATTCGCTGGTCGCCCTCGGCTTCGTGCTGATCTTCAAGGCGTCCGGCGTGTTCAATTTCGCCCAGGGCATCATGGTGCTGTTCTCGGCGCTGACCCTGGTCGGGTTGATGGATCTGGGCGTGCCGTTGGTCCTGGCGCTGCTGCTGACCGTCGGCGTGATGGTCGCGCTCGCCTTCGCGGTCGAGAAATTCATGCTGCGCCATCTGGTGAACCAGGAAGGCATCATTCTGTTCATGGCGACGATCGGCCTGACCTTCTTCCTCGAAGGACTGGGCGAAATGATCTGGGGCAGCAACGTGAAGCGGCTCGACATCGGCATTCCGGACCAACCGGTCGAGTTCGGCGGAATCCTGCTCAACAGTTTCGACATGGTCGCGGCCGCGACCGGGGCCGTGCTCGTCGCTGGGCTCGCGATCTTCTTTCAGAAGACCAGTATCGGGCGGGCGCTGCGCGCGGTCGCCGACGACCATCAGGCGGCGCTGTCCGTCGGCATCCCGTTGAAGACGATCTGGGTCGTCGTGTGGTCGGTGTCGGGAATCGTCGCCTTGGTCGCCGGCATCATGTGGGGCGCCAAGAGCGGGGTGCAGTTCTCGCTGTCGCTGATCGCATTGAAGGCGCTGCCGGTGTTGATCCTGGGCGGGTTCACCTCGGTGCCCGGCGCGATCATCGGCGGCCTGATCATCGGCGTCGGCGAAAAGGTCGCCGAGGTCTATTGGGGACCGGCCTTCGGCGGCGCCATTGAAAACTGGTTCGCCTACATGCTCGCCATGATGTTCCTGCTGTTCCGGCCGCAGGGATTGTTCGGCGAGCGCATCATCGAGCGGGTCTAGACGGGGAACGGGCATGTTTTATCGCGAGGCCGGACAGTTCAAGACCGATTATTCCGCCGACCAATCGGTATTCCCGATCCGGCAGGACCGCTGGTTCATCGTCGCCGTGTTGTTGGTCGCCTACCTCGTCGTGCCCAATGTCGCCAACGAATACTGGTTGCAGGTGGTGCTGATCCCGCTGCTGATCTTCTCGCTGGCGGCGATCGGCCTGAACCTGCTGGTCGGCTATGCCGGGCAGCTCTCGCTCGGCACCGGGGCCTTCATGGCGGTCGGCGCCTATTCGACCTTCAAGCTGACGACGGCCTTTCCCGACCTGAACATCCTGATCGTCTTCTTGCTGTCCGGCGTGGTCACCGCGGGGGTCGGCATCCTGTTCGGCTTGCCGAGCCTGCGCATCAAGGGCTTCTATCTGGCGGTCGCGACGCTGGCGGCGCAGTTCTTTCTGATCTGGATGTTCAACAAGGTCGCGTGGTTCACCAATTACGATCCGTCCGGCAGCATCACGGCTCCGCCGCGCGACATCTTCGGCGTCACCGTGACCGGGGCCACGGCAACCGCCGAAACGCGCTACATGGTCGTGCTTGCCGTCGTCACCGTCTTTGCGTTCGTGGCGAAAAACCTGGTGCGCGGGCGCATCGGCCGCTCATGGATGGCGATCCGCGACATGGACATCGCCGCCGAGATTATCGGCATTCGGCCGCTGCCGACCAAGCTGCTCGCCTTCGCCCTCAGTTCTTTCTACTGCGGACTGGCCGGCGCGCTGTATATCTTCTGTTACCTCGGCAGCGCCGAGACCGAGGCCTTCGACATCATCGTCTCGTTCGACGTGCTGTTCATGATCATCATCGGCGGCCTCGGCAGCATCCTCGGGTCCTTCCTCGGCGCGGCCTTCATCGTCCTGCTGCCGGTCTTCCTGACGAATGCGCCGCCGCTGATCGGGCTCAGCATGCCGATCGACGTGCAGAAACATATCGAGCTGATGATCTTCGGCTCGCTGATCGTGTTCTTCCTGATCGTCGAACCGCACGGGCTGGCCCGGCTCTGGCAGATCGCGAAGGAGAAGCTGCGGCGCTGGCCCTTCCCGTATTAGCGGGGACGGAACAGGGGTTCGCACTGCATGGTTGAATGGAAATCTGGAATTTCGAACGGAAGAAAGGCACCATCGACGGAACCATAACGATGGAACGACAATAACAATGCGCAGGAAGGGCGGGCCCGCCGGCGGGGCGGGCCATCGCCGAAATGATCGTCATGATCGAGCTGGCTAGAAACAGGTAAGAAGCAGGAGGCAACGCAATGCGATTCAAACTTTTGACACTGGCGGCCGTCGGGGTCGCCACCGCGCTATCCATTCCGCTGGCGCCCAAGGTCCAAGCCGCGGGCGAACAATTCATTCCCATGCTGGTGTACCGCACCGGACCCTATGCGCCGAGCGGCATCCCCGTGGCGAACGGATTCCGCGATTACTACACCCTGCTGAACGAGCGGGACGGCGGCATCAACGGTGTGAAGATCGTCTTCGAGGAATGCGAGACCAAATACAACACGAAACTCGGCGTCGAATGCTACGAGAAGCTGAAGAGCAAGGGCAGCACCGGGGCCTCGCTGTTCAATCCGTACAGCACGGGCATCACCTATCAGCTTATCCCGAAAGCCGCGGTCGACAAGATTCCGATTCTGTCGATGGGCTATGGCCGCACGGCGGCGGGCGACGGCCGGGTCTTCGAATGGGTCTTCACCGCGCCGACGAGTTACTGGAGCCAGGCTTCCGCTTTCATCAAGTATATCGGCGGCAAGGAAGGGGGGATGGACAAGCTGAAGGACAAGAAGATCACGCTGATCTATCACAACAGCGCCTACGGCAAGGAGCCGATCCCGACGCTCGAAACGCTGGCCAAGAAATTCGGCTACAAGCTGACCCTGCTCGCGGTCGACCATCCCGGACAGGAACAGAAATCGACCTGGCTGCAGATCCGCCGCAAGAAGCCCGACTGGATCCTGATGTGGGGTTGGGGCGTGATGAACCAGGTGGCAGTCAAGGAAGCGGCCGCGATCCGCTATCCGATGGACCGGTTCATCGGCGTCTGGTGGTCGGGCTCCGAAGCGGATGTCATCCCCGCCGGCGACGGTGCGAAAGGCTATCTCGCCGGAACCTTCCATGGCGCCGGCGCCGGCTATGACGTGCACAAGGATATCGTGAAGCATGTCTACGGCGGCGATTCGGCCAAGGCGAAGGCCAACAATATGGGCGAGGTGCTGTACAACCGCGGCATCGTCAACGCGGTCTACACGACCGAGGCGATCCGCACCGCCATGGCGAAATTCGGCAACAAGCCGATGACCGGCGAACAGGTGCGCTGGGGATTGGAGAATCTGGATCTCAACACCGGCAAACTCGCCAAGCTCGGCCTCAAGGGCATGGCGCAGCCGCACAAGATCACCTGCGCCGACCACGAAGGGTCCGGGCCTGTGATGATCCAGCAGTGGGACGGCAAGAAGTGGAACTTCGTCAGCGACTGGATCACGCCGATGAAGGACGTGGTGCGGCCGAAGATCGAAGCGGCCGCGGCGGCCTACGCCAAGGAGAACAAGATCACGGCGCGTGGCTGCTAGTGACGGACGTGGTTCAAACCAAGGAAGACGGGGGGACGGCCGTACCCGAGGCCGCGCCCCTGCTTTCCGTCAACAGCGTCGAGGTGATCTACAACCACGTGATCCTCGTGCTGAAAGGCGTGTCGTTCGACGTTCCCGAGGGGGGCATCGTCGCCCTCCTCGGGGCGAACGGCGCGGGCAAGACCACGACCCTGAAAGCCGTCTCGAACCTGCTGCATGCCGAGCGCGGTGAAGTCACCAAAGGCAGCATCGAATATCTCGGCGAGCGCGTCGACCGGTTGACCCCGCACGATTTGGTCAAGCGCGGCGTCGTTCAGGTGATGGAGGGCCGCCATTGCTTCGAGCATCTCACGGTCGAGGAAAACCTGATGACCGGCGCCTATACCCGCAGCGACGGGGCGGCGGCGGTGCAGGAGGACCTGGAGAAAGTCTACGCCTATTTCCCGCGGCTGAAGGAACGCTTCAAGAGCCAGGCGGGCTATACCTCCGGCGGCGAACAGCAGATGACCGCGATCGGCCGCGCGTTGATGGCCCGGCCGAAGATGATCCTGCTCGACGAACCGTCGATGGGCCTCGCGCCGCAACTGGTCGAGGAAATCTTCGAAATCGTCGCCCAGCTGAACCGGGATGAGGGCGTCACCATTCTGCTGGCCGAGCAGAACACCAACATGGCGCTGCGCTATGCGCGCTACGGTTACATCCTGGAGAACGGCCGCGTCGTGCTCGACGGCGATGCGTCGGTGCTGCGCGAGAATGCCGACGTGAAGGAATTCTATCTCGGCCTGTCGTCCGGCGGCCGCAAGAGCTACCGCGACGTCAAACATTACAAACGCCGCAAACGCTGGCTCGCGTAATCCGGGACCTACCTAGCGGCGGGAAAGCGCCTGCGATGACCGACTATTTCGACGATCTTGAAACCCGCGATCCCGAGGCGCGCGAAGCCGCCCTGATGGCGGCGCTGCCGGCGCAGGTCGCCCGCGCCAAGGACCACGCGCCGGGTTTCGGGGAAATCCTGGCCGACATCGATCCGGCGGCGGTGACCGGCCGCACCTCGCTCGCCGCGTTGCCGGTCACGCGCAAGTCGGCGCTGATCGGCCTGCAGGAAACCGACCCGCCCTTCGGCGGATTGACCGCGACGCCGGTGCGCGACCTCGCGCGGCTCTACCTGTCGCCGGGACCGATCGCCGACCCGGAAGGGACCGGCGGCGATTTCTGGCGGATGGCGCGGGCGCTGTTCGCCGGCGGGTTCCGCAAGGGCGATGTGGTGCATAACTGCTTCTCGTACCACTTCACCCCCGCGGGGATGATGCTGGACGCGGGCGCGCGGGCGCTCGGCTGCGCCGTCTTTCCGGGCGGCGTGGGCAACAGCGACGGGCAGGCGCAGGCGATGGCGACCTTCCGGGCGGCGGGTTATGTGGGCACGCCGGATTTTCTTCAGGCGATTCTCGACAAGGCCGATGATTTGAAACTCGACGTCTCGTCCTGCACCAAGGCGGTGGTCTCGGGCGGTGCGCTGTTCCCGGACATGCGGGCGGCCTATGCCGAGCGGGGCGTGCGCGTGCTGCAATGCTACGGCACCGCCGATCTCGGACTCGTCGCATACGAGTCAGAGGCCGCCGAGGGCATGATCCTGGACGAGGGCGTGATCGTCGAAATCGTCCGCCCCGGCACCGGCGACCCGGTGCCCGAGGGCGAGGCCGGCGAGGTGGTGGTGACCCTCTTAAACGCCGACTATCCGTTGATCCGTTTCGGCACCGGCGACCTGTCGGCGATTCTGCCGGGCATCAGCCCCTGCGGGCGCACCGCCCCCCGAATCAAAGGGTGGATGGGCCGCGCCGATCAGACGACCAAGGTGCGCGGCATGTTCGTGCATCCGGAACAGGTCGCCCGCGTCGCCGCCCGGCACCCGGAAATCGGCCGGGCGCGGCTGGTCGTCGGAAACGTCGACGGGCAGGACAGGATGACGCTGCAGTGCGAGATCGCGGCGGATGCAAGCGACGCATTGGCGGCGGCGATCGCCGACAGCGTTCAAACTGAATGCAAGCTGCGTGGCGATGTGGACCTGGTCGCCCCCGACAGCCTGCCCAACGACGGCAAGGTGATCGACGACACGCGGGACTACGGTTAGGCGCGATCAGCCCGCGCGGGCGCGCGGCTTCTGGGGTTTCTTGCGCGCGGCGGCCGCCGTCTTGCGGCGTGCTGGTTTCTTGGCGGCCTTCTCGCTTTTGGCGGGTTTCGACGGGGCGGACTCCGGGGACGGTTGTTCGGCCGTTCCTGCACCGGACCGGATCACGCGGTTCGCCGGAAAGACAAGCCGCGCCGTGGTGCCGCCGCCGAGTTCGCTCTCCAAGTCCAAACGGCCGCCATGCAGTTCGACCAGCCGGTTGGTCAGCGGCAGGCCGAGGCCGGTTCCCTCATGCTTGCGGGCGAGCGACCGGTCGACCTGAACGAAGGGTGCCAGGGCTTTCGGGATATCGTCTTCGGCAATACCGATGCCCGTGTCATGCACCTCAATGGCGATGCCGCCGGCGTCGGTGTCGCACACGCGAACGGTGACCACGCCGCCCGGATCGGTGAACTTGACCGCGTTCGACATCAGGTTCGCGAGCATCTGTTTCACCTGGCGTGAGTCGCCGCGTAGCGTCGGCAGGTCCTTCGGACAATCCACCGACAGGCTGACCTGCCCGCGCTCAGCCCGGTCCTTGACCAGTTTTTCCACCGCGCCGATGGTGGCCGCGATGTCGAGTTCCTCCTCATCGGGCTGCAGGCTGCCGCGCTCGATCTTAGACAGATCGAGGATATCGTTGATCAACGCCAACAGGTGATGCGCCGAGTCATGAATGTCGGTCGCGTATTCCGCGTAGCGCTTGCTGCCGTCCGGCCCCGACGCTTCCATCCGGATCATGTCGGAGAATCCGATCACCGCGTTCAGCGGGGTGCGCAATTCGTGACTCATCATCGCGAGAAATTCCGACTTCGACCGGTTGGCCAGTTCCGCTTCCTCCTTGGTGCGCGAGAGGTCGTCGATCCGTTCTTCCAGCGCGGCGTTGGCTCTCTGCAGGTCCTGGCGAATTTGCATGAGGTTGACGAAGGTGAAGGCGACGAACCCGACCAGGGCCATCGCGGCGAGGAACATGATCAGCCGGTATGTGTCGCTCTCCTGCCGCAGCGCGACCACATCGGCGTTGAACGTGGCGAGCACTTTGCTGAGCAGCGCGCGGCCGTCGAGCGACAGCAGCTCGCGCAAGGCCCAATCGGCCTCGGCCCGGTGTGCGACGATAACCTCGCCGTGCCGCAGCAGCATGCGCAGTCGACCGGCAAGGGGTTTCGGCGCTTTTTTCAACAAATGCTGTAACCGGCGAATGCTCCATCCGATGTTTTCCGCCGTGCCTGTCGTGGAATACAGGTGATACCGCAGGACGGCCGTTTCGAAGGCGGCTACGGCCCATTGGGTTCCGGGCAGCAGCTTTTCCGAACCCTGTTTGAGCGAGTCGGCGATTTTGGGGAAGGCTTTTAGGGATTTTTGTACGGCTCTGTTACGGGTTTCAAACCGCAGGAGCAGGGATTTCCGTTTCTCCAGCAGCGCCGCATAGGGTTGGAGCATCGTGCCGAGGCTGGCGGTCGCAGGGTTCTCCGGGTTCGCCGGATCCTTCCGTAGGTCCGACAGCAGCAGCGTCATACGCGTGGTCAAGTCGGCGACGGGATTGTCGTTGCTCCGCAAGCCGGCCCGAATCTTAAGCGCGTCCCGGTCGATCGACTGTTCGAGCTGCCGCAGCGTTTCCAATTGCGACTGCGCCTTCGCCAGTCGTTCGAAATCGACCGTTTGCGTCTGAATGAAGGCGAAACCGAGCGTGGCGACCGTCGCCAGCAGCAGGATCAACCGTATGTTATTCGCTTTGTCCACGTCGCCGAACCGATCCCCTCGGCCAGCGGCGGTGCCCGATTCAAATGCCCGTAGAAGTGCGCCGCTGCGCCGGTAACGATCATCGGCCGTTTTGCTTAACCAACACTTAACGATCAACCAAAGGTATGGATTTACGAGCCTTTTGAGGTACCGGTGCCTGAATTGACGGCAGTCAGCACCGGAACCGATCGCCCGCGGGATCGTATGCCGGCGATACGACGACCGCGCCGGCGAAACGCTCGGCGAAAATCTCTATTTCCACCGGCGCGCCGGGTTGGGCATGGGCCGGCGGCAGGTAGCCGAAGGCGAGCGCCTTGCCGACCGAATACCCGGTATCGCCGCGCGTCGCGAACCCCACGCAGGCGCCATCGGCGAAGACCGGTTCGCCGCCGAAGGCGATGGCGGCGGGATCGTCGAAGGCGAGACAACAGAGCTGCGACCGCGGGCCGGCGTCGCGGGCGCGCAACAGGGCGTCGCGCCCGATGAAGCCGGGTTTTTCGAAACCGACGAGATGGCCGAGGCCCGCTTCAAACACCGTATGGTCGCGCAGCAACTCCGCCCCGGTCCGGGTGCGTCCTTTCTCCAGCCGCAGCGAATGGAGCGCGCCGCTGCCCGCCGCGATCAGGCCGGCGTCGTGCCCCGCTCGCCAGATCGAGTTCCATAGGGCTACGCCGAACTCGGGCGGCGCGTAGAGTTCCCAGCCGGCCTCGCCCACGCCGGACAGCCGCAACGCGCGGACCGGGACCGATCCGATCTCCAGCGTCTGACACGTCCGATACGGGAACGCATCGAACGACAGATCCGCCGACGCGGCATCCGACAAGATGGCCGGTGCCGCTGGTCCCCAAAGGCCCAAGCCGCACCATTGCGAGCATTGCTCGAACAGCATGACCCGTTCGCCGTCGTCGATATGGCGGTGCAGCCAATGGCCGACCGCCGGTCCGGCCGCCCCCTCGATCGTGATCCAGTACCGGTCCCAGGCCAGGCGCGTGACCGCCGCGTCGCCGACGATCCCGCCCTGCGGGGTCGCGAGAACCGCATGCGCGACATGCCCGACGGGAATATCCATCTGCCCCGCGAAGAGCCGGTTGAGATAGGCGACCACGCCGCCGCCGGTCGCTTCGAACGTCGCCGTGCCGGTCAGGTCGAACAGCGAGGCGGTCTGGCGCGTATGACGATGCTCGATGCCTTGGACCGGCGACCAATACATCGCCGGCCAGCCGTCGCGCCGAAGCGCCGCCGTATTCGCATCGTCCCGGTCATTGGCCGCGCACCAGCGCGGTACTTCCCAGCCCCGTGCGTCGGCGAAGACTGCCTCTGCCTCGGCATAAACCGCGTGAAAGGGCGACCGCCGCAGCCCGCGCGGCGCGGCCGAGGGTTCGGACGGGTGGATCACCGCGTGGACATTCTCGTACCCGAGGCCGCCCCGGATCTGCACATAGTCGGCCCGCCTTTCGTGACGGGCGAAGCGGTTCACGTCGGCGGGCCCGATGTCGACCTCCGACGCGCCCTCGGCCATGCATTCCGCGATCGCCTTGCCGGCGCCGGCGGCGTGGGTGATCCAGACCGCTTCGGCGATCCACAATCCATCGACCCCGGCGGCCGGGCCGAGCAGCGGCAATCCGTCCGGCGTGAAGGAGAACATGCCGTTGAAGGCATCGGCGATGGCGCGCCCTTCGAGGCAGGGAAGCTGCCGCTCCAAGGCGGCGCGGCCGGCGGCGAAATCACCCTTCGTGAAGGGGTGCTTGGACGGGTCCGGGTTGTCCGCCGACCATCGGGCAAGGTCCGCTGGATCGACGGGGCGCGGCGCATGTTTGTAGTTGCCGACGCCGAAGGTATCGAAATGCGTGCGGCAGTAGAGGTCGTGATCGTGCACCCGCAGCACCGGCAACGAGACGTCTTCGGTGCGTCCGACCAATTCGGGGACTGGCTCGAACCGGACGTATTGGTGTTCCATCGGCTGCAGCGGAATGTCGACGCCGATCTTCGCGCCGAGTTGCGGTCCCCAGATGCCGGCGCACAACAAGACCTCTTCGGTATCGATGCGGCCCTGATCGGTCATCACCGCGACGACCCGGCCCCGGCGGGTCAGGATGTCGGTGACCGTGGTTTCCCCTTGGAATGTCGCGGCCTCGCCGGCGCCGTTCGCCATCGCCTCGGCGGCCCGCACCGGCCGTGCGATGCCGTTGCCGGGACAGAACAACCCACCGAGAAGCACGGAAGGATCGACCAGCGGATGATGCTGCCGGCATTCGTCGGGTGTCAGCAGGTGCGCCTCGCCGCCGCGGCTTTTCGCCCATCCGGCCCGCCGCTTTAGTTCCGCCAGCCGCTCCGGCGTTTCCGCCGTCTCCAGCGACCCGACGATGGTGGCCGCCGGCCCGTCGTCGGTGGCGAGCTTGCCGTAGAGGTCGACGGTGTAAAGCCCGAAGGCGTGCATCATGCGCGCGTTGGCGATCTGGGTCAGACCTCCCGGTGCGTGGCTGGTCGACCCGCCGGTGCGGAACAACGGCCCCGCATCGAGCACCAGGATGTCGCGCCGGCCGAGCTGCGCCAGGTGATACGCCGCGGCGCAGCCGACGATACCGGCGCCGATGATGACGGTTGAGGCCTGCGATTGCATGATCGATACGGTCTTGTCTCGAACGGGCTTTACAGTCTACGCCGTTTCCAGGCGCACCGGAATTGTTTCGGGGTCACGGTTGCGGCATCGCCGGGCGGCGCCTGAATCCGACGCGATTTCAGGCCTTTCGATTGACCTGGCGAAATCGATCCGATGTAATTCTCCCTGATCTGGCCGGTTTCCGGGATCGGCGAAGGCAGGTTCACCGGAATCGGGCGCTGCGGCGGATAACGAGGAGAGTACCGATGCGACAAATAGCGAAACTTGGCCGAAACTTCGTGATTCTGATGGCCCTGACGATCGGTGTGGGCGCGGTGTCGGCCGTTGTTGTCAATGCGGCCCACGCGGCGTCGTCTTGGCGCATGGCGCATAAGATGCCGCCCGACAGCCCGGAAGGAAAAGTCTTCCAGCGCTTTGCCGACCTGGTGAAGAAGTATTCCGGGGACAAGCTGGCGATCAAGATGTTCCCGAACGAACAGCTCGGCAAGACCAATGCGGTGATGGAACAGCTCAAGCTCGGCACCGTGCACATGTATGCCGAGGGTTCGACCTACATGAAGAAGTGGATTCCGGAAATCACCTGGATCAGCGCAGCCTTCCTGTTCGACGACCGCGAGCATTGGGTGCGCTTCATGAACACGCCGCTGGTCAAGGGCTGGTACAAGGCGGCGGCGGAAAAGGCGGGCGTCCAGGTGCTCGGCGACCCGACGGCGATCATGCGCGGCCCCTACCGGGTGATGGTCACGACTCGCGACGTGAAGAAGTTCGAAGACATCAAGGGCCTGAAACTCCGCATGCATCCGAACAAGACGGCGATCCAGACCTGGAGCACGCTCGGCGCGGACGTCAAGACGCTCGCCTGGACCGACGTCTACCAGTCGATCGACAAGGGGATCGTCAGCGCGGTCAACAGCCCGATCGCCCTGGTCGAGGCGATGCGCTTCTACGAAGTGGCACCCCATGTCATCCGGCACGACGAGTATTACCAGTCGATCGGGTTCATGATGAACAAGAAGGCCTATGACAAGCTCACCGCCGAGCAGAAGACGGCGTTGGCGAAGGCCTATGGCGAGGCCGGCGCCTACAGCCATGAGGTGATGAACGCGGCGGCGGATGAGTCGCTGGGCCGCATGAAAAAACGCGGCGTCACCTTCATGGCGATCGACCGGTCGCCCTTCGTGTCGACGATGGCCAAGTTCTACAAGGACAAGGAGGCCGCGGGCGATCTGCCGAAGGGCTTCCTGGAGACGGTCGCCGCCACGCGCAAGAAATAGGCGGTGCATAGCGGACAGGGCGCGGCATGACCGCGGCCATCGAGGCGATCGACCGGATGCTCGAGTGGTGCGGGCGCGTGTTCCACGTGCTCGCCAATCTCTGCCTCGGGCTGATGTTGATCGGCACCGCGGTGACCATCGTGCTGCGGCCGCTCGATCTCTCTTATTACTGGATCTGGCCGTGGACGATGCAGTTCTTCGTCTGGATGTCCTTCATCGGCTTCTACGTGGTCTATCGCCGGGGTAAGGATATCGCGGTCGATTTCCTCGTGTTGCGGATGGGGACGCCGGCGATGACCGCGACCCGGTATTTCGTCGCGCTGATCGTCTTGGCAGTCACCGGCGTGATCATCTGGCAGATGCCGGTGATCCTGCAAAGTCAGGTCGGCGTGATCGACGGGGTGCTGACGCCCTGGGGGGAGTTGGAACGCTATACCCTGTCGATCCCGCTCGGCGTGTCTTGCACGCTGATCTTCATCAACGCGCTGTTGGACGTGGCCAAGGCGATGGCGGGGATTCCGGAACTGCGGCCGTCGCATCAAACCGACCCGGATAGCTGACGATGGCGATCGTCCTCTTCATCGGGTTCATCGCGCTGATCCTGCTGCGCGTGCCGGTTTCGATGGCGATCGGCGCGGCGGTGTTGATTACCTTCGGCACCAGCGAATTCTCCGATTCGCTCTATATCGTCCCGCAGCAGATCCTCGAAGGGGTCAACAAGCCGTCGCTCGCTGCGGTGCCCTTCTTCATCATGGCCGGCAACCTGATGAACGAGGTCGGGATGACCGACCGCATCTTCCGCTTCGCCAACGCGCTGGTCGGGCATCTCAAGGCCGGGCTGGCGCAGGTCAACGTTCTGTCGTCGATGATCTTCGCCGGCGTGTCGGGCGCGGCGGTCGCCGACTGCGCCGGGCTCGGCACGATCGAGATCAAGGCGATGAAGGAGCGCGGCTACAACCCGGAATTCGCGGCGGCGGTCACCGTCTGCTCGGCGGTGGTGGGGCCGATCATCCCGCCCTCGATCGGGTTGGTGATCTACGCCTTCCTCGCGCAGCAGTCGGTCGAGCGTATGTTCCTCGCCGGCGTCGTGCCGGGCGTCATCGTCGGCGGCAGCCTGATGCTGTTCAACCGGCTGCTCGCGGTGCGTCACAACTTTCCGACGCAGCCGCGGGCGACGCGCAGCGAGGTGGGCCGCAGCGCCATCGACGGCATCCTCGCGCTGGTCGCGCCCGGCATTATCCTGGGCTCGATCCTCGGCGGTTTCGTCACCGCGACCGAGGCGGGCGTGCTCGCCTGCCTTTATTCGATCGGCCTCGGCATGGTCTACCGTTCGCTGACGTGGACGCGGCTGTGGAAGGCGCTGACCGACACGATGATGATGACGTCGGTGATCATGATCATCATCGGTTTCTCCATCGCCATGGGCTGGCTGCTGGCGATCGAACAGGTGCCGCAGCAGTTGGGCGAGGCGATCTTCGCCTTCACCAGCTCGCAGGCCGCCTTCCTCGGGATGATGGTGGTGTTCGTGCTGCTGGTCGGCTGCGTGGTCGAGGGCGTGCCGGCGAAACTGATGCTGGTGCCGATGCTGCTGCCGATCGTCGACTCCTTCGGCGTCGACCGGGTGCATTTCGGCATCATCATCCAGCTCGCCCTGTTGATCGGCATCGCGACGCCGCCGATGGGCATCGGCCTCTACATCATGGTCGAGGTCGGCAAGGTGCCGTTCGAGAAGGTCACCGTCGCCGTCCTGCCGTTTATGATTCCGCTGATCCTGGTGCTGATCCTGGTCACCTATGTCCCGAACCTGACGCTCTGGCTGCCGGACCTGGTGCTCGGCCCCGATGGCCCGGTCCCGAAATAGCGGGATTGTCCTTAAATACCAAATAGAGACCGTCACTCCCGCGAAAGCGGGAGTCCAGAGGGCATCGATTGGTGTGGGTGTGGATTCCCGCGTGCGCGGGAATGACGATCTAAGGATATTAGGCGTTCAATTGCATTGGCGGTGATGATGCTGGCGGCATGCTTCGACAGGCTCAGCATGACGTCGGTGTATTGATCAATCGTAAGTCTGTCGAAGCCTCATCCTGAGCTTGTCGAAGGATGAACTGCGCTACCCCTGGAGCTTCGCCTCGACCATCTTGGTGGCGCCGGAGCGGTCGCCGATCTTCTCGCCGGCCAGCATGCGCTTATGCCCTTCCGGCTCCGCCGCCGCTTTCTCTAGCGCCCAATCCAGGTCCGCCTCGGCCTCGGCGGGGGGCATTGCCAGCACGCCGGAAAAGTCGCCGACCACCAGGTCGCCGGGCATAACGACCGCGCCGCCGCAGGATACCGGCACGTTGAAGCAGCCGCCGACATCGTGGAGCCGCGTCGTGATCGGGGCCACGCCGCGCGACCAGATCGGAACGTCGAGCTCCTCGATCTCGGGCAGGTCGGTGCACGGCCCGTCGATCGCGACCGCGACGCAGCCGCTCGCCTTGATCGCCGCTACCACGCCGCCGCCGACGCAGGCATGCTTACGATCGCCGAGCCGGTCGATGCACAAGAAGTCGCCCGGCCGCAGGAACTGGACGATGTGGTGCAGCAGGGTCGAGTCCTGCCCCGGCAGCGCCAGCGTCACCGCCGTGCCCGCGACTCGCCGGTTCGGCAGCACGCATTGGATCGCGGCATCCATGAAACCCATATGCCGGCGGTGGCCGATGGTCGCGGTCTCCACGCGGTTGCCTTTCTCGATCAGTCCGGCGTCGACTTGGGGTGGCATGTCGTTGATGACGTAACTCATTATCGGGATGTCCTTTTTCGTGCTCGCGGGGGGTGCTATGGTCGTCGTCCCGTCCGGGACGCGCCGCGTCCGCAGCCAAATGGATTGCAATACTCCAATGAACAGAAACGTTGAGCAATGGCAGGTTTACAAAAAAGCGGTGCAGAGCGAGCGCGGCGTCGTCGGATCGCAACATTGGCTGGCGGCGCAGGCGGGCGCCGGCATCCTGGCCGAGGGCGGCAACGCGGTCGATGCGGCAGTCGCCGCGGCGCTGGCGCTGAACGCGGTCGAGCCGTGGATGTGCGGATTGGGCGGCAGCGGCTTCATGGTGATCTGGCTCGCCGAGTCCGATACCGCGCATGTGGTGAATTTTCAGGGCACGCTCGCTCAGGCGATCGACCTCGCGGATTATCCGCTCGACCCGTCGGTGCCGGGCTCGATTATGGGTTTCCCCGGCGTTGTCGACGACCGCAACGTCACCGGCTACGGCGCGATCACGGTGCCGGGTGCGGTCGCCGGGTTGTCCGAGGCACAGGCGCGGTTCGGGCGCCTGTCCTTCGATACGGCGCTGAAACCGGCGATCGACTTGGCCGAGCGCGGCCTGCCGGTGGACTGGCACGGCACGCTGCAAATCGCGCTGGAAGCCGCCAGCCTGTTGAAGGATCCCGAAGCCGCCAAGACATACCTGCCCGGCGGCGCGCCGCTTGGCCCCGAACAATACCGCGTGCTCGGCAAGCTGCCGGCGACGCTGCGCCGGTTGGCGGAGCACGGCCCGCGCGATTTCTACGAAGGCGAACTCGCCGAACGCATGGTCGGCGACCTGCAGGCCGGCGGCAGCCGCATCGCGATGGAGGATCTGGCGGCCTACCGGGCGGAGGTGCACGAACCGCTGTCGGGCGCGCATCGCGGCGCCGTCATCCACACCGCGGGCGAAACCAGCGGCGGCCCGCGCATGCTCGAAGCGCTCGGCCATATCGAGCAAGCGCTAGACGTGTCCCAAGGCATCGGCGCGCATACCTATCTCACCTATGCCGATGCGCTGAACCGGGCGTTCGCGACGCACAAGCGAAAACTCGGCGTGTCGCCGTCGATCGGGTGTACCAGCCATCTCAGCACGCTTGACGCGGACGGCAACATGGTCGCCCTGACGCACACGCTGCTCAGCCGTTTCGGCGCGAAGGTGATGCTGCCGAGCACGGGCATGCTGATGAACAACTCGGTGTCCTATTTCGATCCGCGCCCGGGCTATCCGACCACGATGGAAGGCGGCAAGCGGATCAATTCCAGCAACATGTGCCCGGCGATCGCGGTGCGCGACGGCAAGCCGCTGTTCGCGGTGGGCGCGTCCGGCGCGAACCATATCGTCCCCGGCACGCTGCAGGTGGCGGCCTTCATGCTGGACTATGGCGTCTCCCTGGAAGAAGCGTTCAACTTGCCGCGCATCGACGCCAGCGACCGCGGCGGCATCGGCGTCGATCCGGCGGTCGGACCGGACATCATCGCGGCCTTAGAGGAAAAGCACGGTTTGGAACTGGCGCAGATGCTGGTTTTCCCGAAATTCTATTCCTGCCCGTCGGGCGTGTTGCACGACGCGGCGACCGGCATCAACTACGGCATCAGCGACAAGTCGCAGCCGGTCGCCGGCGCGGCGGCGGAAGCGCCGTTCGTGCTGGACTCCGATGGTGCGGCGGGCGACGTGGGACCGCGGGCGTGATATGCGCGCAAATTCGGTAGCGGTCGTTCCCAGCGCTTGCGCGAGCGACGGACTTTAACGATCCGGTCTTGAAGGGCTTGGAACGCCGACTCCGCAGAACGATCCTTCGAGACTCCGCCTATGGCGGCTCCTCAGGATGAGGCTTCGACAGGGTCGGGATCAAAAATACCTGACCTCATGCTGAGCCTGTCGAAGCATGATTGTGGTAGCCCGCTCAGTATCCCTTGCCGGGATCGATCATGTCGGGCACCGGCTTGCCGGCGCGGAACAGCTGGATGTTCTTGGCGATCACCTTGCCGCCCGCCAGTGGGTCGATCAGGCTCGCCACATGCGGCGTCACCAGCACGTTCGGATGGTCCCAGAAGGGATGATCGTTCGGCAGCGGCTCGGTGCGGAAGACGTCGAGCGTGGCCCCGCGAACCTGCCCGCTGTCCAGTGCGTCGATCAGATCTTCCTCGACCAGATGTTCGCCGCGCCCGGCGTTGATGACGCAGGCGCCCTCCGGCAGCGTGGCGAACAGGTCGCGGTTCAGGATGCTGTCGGTCTCGGGCGTCAGCGGCAGCAGGCAGACGAGAATCTGCGTGCGCGCGAGGAAGGTGTCGAATTCGCCGCCGCCGAAGCAGGTAACGCCCTGCAGGTCTTTCTTGTCGCGCGACCAGCCCAGCACGTCGAAGCCGAGGGCGACCAACGCGTCCGCGCAATACTGCCCCATGAAGCCGAGCCCCATGATCCCGACGGTCCGCTCCGGGGCGGGCGGCTCGATGATCTGGTTCCATTCGCGTTTCGGCTGCGACGCCTCGATCTCGGGCAGGCGGCGGTGCAGCCGCAACACATGCAGGGAGACATACTCGCGCATGCGCTGGCGCAGGTCGTCGCCGATTGTGCGGACGATAGGAACGCCTTTCGGCAGGTCCGGATCGACCAATACGTGATCGACGCCGGCGCCGATCGAGACGATGCATTTGAGGTTGGGGAAGCGCAGCAGGCCGCCCGCGGGATGTTTCCACACCACGGCGAATTCGACATCCGCCGGGTCGCCCGGATCGTCCCAGTTGCGCACCTCCAGGTCGGGGATCAGCGACTGCATGGTGTCCTTCCACCATTGGGCGCGGCGTGGTCCGACATGAAGAATCAAGGCCATCGGTTGGCGGTCCTCCGGGGTGATGTTTCGAGAGAAAAGATAGGGACCCCAGGTTTTACAGTGTCTGCCGGGCTAGGGTAAGGTCGAATCGAGAATTCCAGCCGCCGCGCGGGCCTGAGAAGGACAGCGGCCCTTATGGCGCCGGCGGTCATCCGATGCGACAGCCAACACCACAGCCAGAACGAAAGCCAGAACGAAAGCCAGAACGACAGGCAAGGGAGAGCGAAACGTGAAAACGGGTCTCGAAGGACGCAGCGTATTGATCACCGGCGCGGGCCGCAACATCGGCCAACGCATGGCGGTGTTGTTCGCCGAGGAAGGAGCGAATGTCGCCATCTGCACCAGCAGCAACATGGACGGCCTGATGGCGACCGCCGGCGAGATCGAAAAGGCCGGCGCCAAGGCGGTGGCCGAGCAAGTCGACGTGACCGATGCGGACGCGGTCGCCGGCTTCGTCGCCAAGGCGAAGGACGCGTTCGGCTCGGTCGACGTGGTGGTGAACAACGCGGTCTACCGCTCCGAGGGCGACCTGCTGGAAACCTCATACGACTCCTGGATGAAGAATATCGACGTGAACCTCAACGGGCCCTATCACATGTGCAAGAACGCGATCCCGCACATGATCGAGGGCAAGTGGGGCCGCATCGTCAACTTCTCCGGCATCGCCCCCTACCTCGGCTCCTATCCCGGCAAGTCGATGGTCAAGATCGGCATCGTCGGCTTCACCCGCGGCATCGCGAAGCAATACGGCGAGCACAACATCACCGCCAACTGCATCGGCCCCGGCCATATCGACGTCGAGCGGGACGACTTCCAGGACCCGAACAAGGGCGTGCACGCGCATCAGCCGATCCGCCGCAGCGGCAAGCCGGACGAGGTCGCGAGCCTCGCCGTTTTCCTGGCGAGCGAGCAGGGCGGCTACATCACCGGCCAGAGTTACCTGGTCAACGGCGGCGCGTATATGCAGTAGGGCTGCCGCCTTTCAGTAAGCTGCCGCCATTCAGTAAGGAGGGACCGATGCTTCTTGACGGTTCGTGCCATTGCGGCGCGGTGCGCTTCTCGGTCGAGGCGCATGCCCTTGTGCCGTATATGCGGTGCTACTGCTCGATCTGCCGCAAGACCGGCGGCGGTGGCGGTTATGCGGTCAATCTCGGGGCGAAGACGGAAACCCTGAAAGTGACCGGCGCCGACGACATCGCCGTTTTCCATGCGACGATCGACGGAAAGGAAAGCCCGGCGGAGCGGCGCTTCTGCAGATCCTGCGGATCGGCGCTGTGGGTCTGGGACCCGCGCTGGCCCGAACTCCTGCACCCTTTCGCCGGCGCGATCGACACCCCGCTGCCCACGCCGCCGGAACATGTCCACATCATGCTTGCCTCCAAGCCCGACTGGGTGCCGGTCGACGCGGCCGACGGCGATGCCCGGTTCGACGAATACCCGGACGAGGCGCTGGCCGATTGGCACCGCCGGCACGGTCTGTTGGACGAGTAGGTTGAAGTCCGGAGAACCGGGAATGAAAAGGCCGGCGTGAACACCACGCCGGCCCCGTTTTATTGCGCGGCGTCGACCGCCGAGCATGATGGGTTGGCTGGTATGGGACTCGGCGGTCCTTCCGCCGATCTCTCCCTCCGTGCGCCGCCGCTTACGCCGCCGCGGTCTCGTCCCACGGGGCGATCATCGGCTCGCCCTTTATCTGGGTACGGTGCAGGACGCGGCGTTGCGTCGGGTCGACCTCGCTGCGGTAGTGCATGGCGCAGCGGTTATCCCACAACACGGCGTCGCCCGGCTTCCAGACATGCTTGATCGCGAACTTCTCCTGCGTCGCATGCTCCCACAGGCGGTCGAGCAGGGCTTCGCTCTCCTCGTTGGACAGGCCGACGATGTAGTTCGAGGGCCAGACCCGGCGTCGCCCGAGATAGAGCGCGGGTTTGCCCGTCACTGGATGGATCCGGACCAGCGGATGCGTCGGGCCTTCGACCTCCTCCGGCTTGGTCGGCAGTTTCGCCGTCGGGCGCAGGACGCCGGCGCTGTTGCGGCTCGCGTCATGCACCTGGTACTTGCCCTGGACCGCTTGCTTCAGGTCGTCGGGCAGCGTCTCGTAGGCGAGATACTGGCTGTTGAAGAAAGTATCGCCGCCACCGTCGGTCGGCAGTTCCAGCGCATACAGCATGCTGCCCGCGGGCGGCACCTCGACATAGGAGTTGTCGCTGTGCCAGATGACTTCGGCGCTGCCGAGGCCGGCATTCGCTTTTACCGGTTCGCCGTCGGGGCCGAGGTTGGTGATCGGCGTGATCTCGGGATACTCGGACAGAAGCTGCTGGTTCTTGTCCTCGCCGTCGCGCATGAAGTAGGCCCGCGCGCCGCCGATCTGGACGCCGCCGAAGACGTTGGACGCGTCGATGAGCTGGGCGTCGTTGATGTCCTGGCCGTGGAAGATCAGGATCGAGTGATCGGCCCAGGCCTGGCGCAACGCCTCCTTCACGTCGTCGGGGACCGGTTGCGCGAAATCGATACCGTCGATCTCGGCGCCGAGCGGCCCGCCGGTCGGGATGACTTTCAAATTCTCCAAGGTGTTTCCGGAAACCGTCTTGCCCATCCTCATCCTCCTGCGCGGTTCGTCCTGCGGGGCATCGGTGCGGTAGCGCCGGGCGCACACTGTGATGCTCCATCGATATTTAAACATGAACGGACGGAATCCGTCATTTGGCCCGTTGCCGCCGGTCCGTCCCTTCGGCTGTTGCGGTCCCGGCCAAACTGCATTTCGGGGCAAAAACCCGGAACCACATACTTGACGGGCCGCATTAAATTCCGTAGAGTGAAATTTAATTCACAAAGTGAAATTATAGGCTGCGTGAATTCACCGGTCAAGCCTTGGCTCTTGCGGTGCGGCGATACAAGCGTGAGCGCGGAGGACGGCGATATGGACAATAAGGGGGTGGCGGCGGTCGATCGGGCCTTCTCGATCCTCGATGCCTTCGGGCCGGGCGACGCATCGCTCAACCTCCAGACGCTGGCCGCGCGCACCGGGCTGAACAAGGCGACGATCATCCGCCTCATCGCGTCGCTGGAGAAAGCCGGATGCATGATGCGGCGCGGGCATGGCGAATATGCGCTGGGCCCGGCGTTGCTGCGGTTCGGCAGTGTGTATCAATCGTCGTTCCACCTGGCCGATAGCCTGATGCCGGTCCTGCGCGACCTCGTGCGGCAAACCGGGGAGACCGCGGCGTTCTTCGTGCGTGACGGCGACATGCGGATTTGCCTGCACCGGGTCGAGACCGAGTCGGCGCTGCGCCTGCATTTGCGCGAGGGCGAGGCGCGGCCGCTGCTGCCGGGCGGAACGGGCAGAGCCCTGCTTGCCTTTTCCGGCGAGCCGGGCGCGGAATTCGATCGCATCCGCGACGATCATTTCGTGATCAACATCGGCGGCCGCGAAGCGGAAATTTCATCGGTCGCAGCCCCCGTTCTGCAGCCGCGCGGCGCGCTCGTCGGCACCGTTTCGATCACCGGGCCGACCGCCAAGTTCACCGGCGGCAAGGCGGACGCGTTCGTGCGCCATGTCCTGCCGGCGGCCGCCGAACTGACGCGCCTCTGCGGCGGCGACCCGGCGCCGTTCCATGAGCGGCTGGATCGTTTATAGTCGCGTAAGGACGCCGCGATGCCTTGCGCCACAGCAGGGCTGTCCGAAACGCCCACGCGGCACAATATCTATGGATGAGTTGCTGAAAAGGAGCGCCCGATGAGTGGTAGCATCGATTTGACCGCCGCGATCAATGTCTTGATCGATGAGATGGAGTCCGAGCCGGACGACCTGCACGAAGTTCATATGAAGCTGCGCGAACTCCTAAGGCAATTCCGGGCGACCGGCATGCCGCTGCCCGACGACCTGGTGCGGCTGGAACAGCAACTCGAAACGACGGTAGAGGGCGTACCAGCCGACAAATCCGATTAGGCGTGAGTCCAGGACCGGCTATTCCGGCGTCCAGACCGGCAGCCCGTCGCGGTTGCCCCATTCCTGCCAGGACCCGACATAGTTCCGCAGCCGCGGATAGCCCAACAAGCGTAGCGCCAGATAGCCATGCGCCGAGCGGTAGCCCGTGTTGCAGTAGAGCGTGGCCTCCTTCTCCGGCGTCACCCCCAACGGTTCGAAAGCGTCGCGCAAGCCGGCCGCCGGCTTCATGCAGCCGGTATCATGGTCGTACAGGTCGGCCCAGTCGCGGTGCACCGCGCCGGGGATCGCGCCGCCGTGGCGGGCGCGCCGGTCGGTGCCGAGAAATTCTTCGCGGCTCCGCGTATCGACAATCACTTTTGCCGGGTCGCCGTCGGCCTCCAGGATGTCTCGGTATCCCGCGACCTTCTCCATCACCGGGTCGGCGGCGTATTTGACCGGCGCGGGCGGGACGCTCTCGGTTTCCAGCGGAAGGCCCGCTTCGGTCCAGGCGGCGATCCCGCCGTCCAGGACATGCACGTCGGCGTGGCCGAGATACTCGCAGAACCAATAGCCCCGCGCCGCGCACATGTCGGTGAAGCCGCCGTAAAAGACGATCGTGTCGTCCGCGCTTACGCCGCGCCAGCCGAGCAGGTTGGCCCACATGCGGGTGAAGGCGGCGAGCGGCGCCGGGTCGGTGTCGTCGGTGTTGACGAAATACAGATCGAAATGCCGCGCGCCCGGCAGCCGCCCCTGCGCAAACAGCTCGGCAGGCCGCGTGTCGATTACGGCGAGGCCCGGCTCGGCCATGCGCGTGCGCAAGGTTTCGGGCGACCACAACAGGTCCGGGTTGGCGTAGCCGCGGTCGTAGATTTTAGATACTGAAATTCGATGCAAGAAAATTACCTTCGAACGCAGTGATTAGCGAATGAAACATTCTACGGTAATGAAATGACAATCCCAGAATAGTGGATGACCCAGTATCTGATCCATTTGTGAATCAACAGCATTGGTAGATTGCATTTTCAAGAGTACTTCTGAAACCGATCAATCTGAATAACCCAACCTATATCGCATTCCAGTTGTATCGAATCTAAGAATTGTTGGATAATTTCACCGACAGATTGAATCCCAACGCTGCGATGTGATCAGAGATGGACCAAGATCAACTTATCGAAAGAGTAGCAAAAGCTCTATTTGTCCAAAGTTTAAAACAGGCACGGTTGGCGGCTGGACAAATTCAGTTCGACATGACGGATTCGGTGCCAGTGTTTAGAAAGCTTGTGTCCGAGACAAATACGGGAGTGGCAATAATATCTGCGGCATATCTTGATGAATGTCTTAAGAAACTTCTGAATAGCCAAATAGAAAAGGCCGGGAGAAAAGTTGCTCAGAGAATCTTTGATTTCAATGGGCCGCTTGGCACATTTAGCTCGAGAATACACCTGGCATTTGGGTTCGGATTGATTTCAAAAGACACCTATCAAAGATTGAATTCAATTAGGAGCATTAGAAATGACTTTGCCCATACTCCATTCGACATTTCGTTCAACAATGAGAAGATAAAAAACAAAATTATTGGAATTGGTCTCGATCACAAAAAGTACATTGATGAAATTCGAAAAACAAAATCTGTTCGAGATATAGTGAAGCAACCAAGCCGCATGACCATGACAGAAACGTTTCTTATTAAGTCAGTGTTTACGCTTTCGTTTATGGTATCAGAAATGATTGTGCTTCCGATTGCTGCACAAAATAAGGTTCCAGCGAGCGCAATATTGGCTGATTTTGATGCTTTGCCGGATAATCTCAGGGATATACGGATTAAAACTGCCGAATGTGTCTTTGAAATATTCGGAAAGACGAAATAATCGCTTTTGCTTGGTTGGTTACTAAGAAAGGTTTATTTCGAATTTTGTGGTGTGCTGCCATCTCCATATTTAGACTCGTTTTCGCTTGTATCGTTGGTCGCAGACAAACCTAACTTTGCTGACAAATTTTAGGCGTGTTTTAAAAATGGAGATGTCCTGTGGAATCTGAATTCAAAGTGATGACTGAATGTTTTCTCTGCCATGGGAAGTTTCAAATGGGCTCTAATCGGTATGATGGGCATTGGATTCGACAATGGAAGATAAGTGTTTGCCGAATATGTTTTAAATCTAATTGGGATGGAATTGTTCCTGATAGCCATCCTCATTTGGTTGAACATCTAAATGAAATTGGGCAAGGTGAAACACGAAACGCAGAAGGCTGGATCCCATGGCCAATCTGACTTTGCCCCGTAGCGTCTAAGGCGGAGCATACCGTCAACCGCAGCTGTGCTTTGGTCGTCGCGTTTGTAGACATCTACTAATGATGCGCAAACTATTGGTCGACCAGCGACCCGTCCTTGTGCGGCCGCATGCGGACGCGGCGGGGAACGGGCGGGAATTCTTCGGCGGCGTCCTTCACCAGCGCCACGCCGAGCCCCGGTTTCTGCGGAATCTCGACGAAGCCGTCCTTGAAGACCGGCACGTTGCTGACGATGTCCTTGCCGGCCAGCGTGGTGGTCGGCGCGTTCGAGGTGCCCTTGTCCTCGAAGCCGACGCCGACGGTCGGGTATTCCTGGATCGCGAAATTGGCGATGCTCGCGTCCAAGTGCAGACCGGCGAACAGGCAGACCGGTGACAGCGGGTTATGCGGCACGAGTTGCACGCCGTGCGCCTCGGCCAGGGCCGCGATCTTGCGGCCGCCGGTGATCCCGCCGCACACGCAGAGCGAGCTGCGCACATAGTCGACCGCGTTGCGCGCCAGCAGCGTCTCGAATTCGTGCAGCGAATGGAAGCGTTCGCCGGTGGCGAGCGGGATGCGGATGCGCTCGGCCACCCGCGCCATCGCGTCGTAGCTCTCGGGCGGGATCGGGTCCTCGTAAAACATCGGGCGGAAGGGCTCCAGCTCGCGGGCGAAGACTACCGCTTCGGCCGGCGTCAGCCGCCGGTGAATTTCGATGCACAGATCCACGTCCGGGCCGACCGCCTCGCGCACCCGCGCGACCACGGCGATCGCGTCGTCGATCTTGCGCGCGTGCGGCTTGAAATAGGCGCTGTCCCGGTCCTCGTCGAGGAAGGGGTTCATGTGCCCGATCGCGGTGAAGCCCAGCTCCTTGAGCTTGATGCAGTTCTCGACCATTTCGTCCGGCGTCTCCGCCTTCACATGGCCGTAGACGCGCGCCTTGTCGCGGGTCGGCCCGCCCAGAAGCTGGTGCACCGGCACGCCGAGCGCCTGCCCCTTGATGTCCCACAGCGCCATGTCGATCGCCGAAATGGCGCCGACGATGGCGGTGCCGCGGAAGTGGCCGAAGCGGTGCATGATGTTCCAGTGGTGCTCGATCGGGCCCGGGTCCTTGCCGATCAGATAGTCGCCGAACTTCTCCGCCGCGGTCTTCGACGCCTCCAGATGCCCCCAAGCGCCGCTCTCGCCGAGCCCGGTCAGACCGTCGTCCGTCTCGACCTCGACGAACATGTATTTGTCGATCAGCATCGGGGTGACCTTGGTGATTTTCATGGCGGCGGTGTCCTTGCGGTGTGTCGGGCCTTAGGGAGGCGGGAGATGGAAAACTGTGGGCGATGGAAGGCGGGGGCGGAATCCGTTACCCCAACCCCATCAGCCGCAGCCGTACTTCGGTCAACGGGTTGTCGGCGTTGGCGGTTTCGCTCAAGACCGAAAAGTGGTTCAGGCCCGGCAGCTCGAAATGCTCGATCGGGGCATGGTCCTTCCAGGCCTCGGCGAGGGCAGCGGACTGGCGGCGGAACTCGTCGCTTTCCGCGCCGCCGACGGTGATCGCCATCGGTGCGGCGGTCGCGGGTTTCATGAAGATCGGGCTGTTGCGCTCGGCGATTTCCGGGGTCAGCTGGACCGCCTCCTGCACCGAGATGTTCATCACCGGCGCGATCTCGTAGATGCCGCTGATCAGAGCCGCGCTCTTGATCAGGTCCGCCGGCAGCCCGGCGTCGAAGGCGGGCCAGTCGGTCGCCATCAGCATCGCACCGAGATGCCCGCCCGCCGAATGGCCGGAGACATGGAGCCGGTCCGGGTCGCCGCCATGCGAGTCCGGGTTCTTGTGCAGGAAGGCGCAGCACGCGCGCATCTGGCGCACGATCTCGTCCAGCGTGACGTCGGGGCAGAGCGCGTAGTTCACCACCGCGACGATCGCGCCAGCGTCGACCAGCGGCCCGGCGACATAGCTGAAGTCCTCCTTCACCCGCGAGCGCCAGAAGCCGCCGTGGATGTAGACATGCACCGGCGCGCCAACAGGGTTGTCGGGGCGGAAGATGTCCATGGTCTCCATCGCATGGCTGCCGTAGGCCACGTCGTAAGTCGCGTTGGCCGCGGCCTTGCGGTATGCGGCGGCGCGTTCGACGCCGGCGGCGACAATTTCCTCGTGGTCCGGCACCGCGGCCCGCGGGTTGAACTGCAGCTCCAGCTCCTCTGCCGAATAGCCGCGGAATATCCCGTCATCCATCTGTTGCTTACTCCCTGCTCGGCGGATTCAAGCCGGTATCATGCGATGGCGAAAGGCCCGGCGGCAAGCGTGCTTGCCCGCACCCGCCGCCACGGGATAAAAACTAGGGGAGCACCGCGCAGGTCGTGCGCCTTTCCGGACAATCGATTGAACCGACGCCGCCGCGGGCGGGGGAGAACAGCGACACCATGAAGAAGAAAAAGGCGGCATCGCTGGAAGCGGCGATCTCGAATCTCCGCGACAACAGTATCGTTTTGATCGGCGGGTTCGGGTATGGCGGCGTGCCGGAAACCCTGATCGAGGGTGTCTGCGACAGCGGGCTGCGCAACCTGACGATCGTGAACAACAACGCGGGCACCGGGCATACCGGCATCGCCCGGCTGCTGGAGGAAGGCGTCGTCGGCAAGATGATTTGCAGCTTCCCCTTCGCCAGCGAGTCGCACGTCTTCAAGGAGCTTTACGCCGCCGGCAAGGTCGACCTCGAGGTCGTGCCGCAAGGCACCATGGCCGAGCGCATGCGCAATGCGGGCGCCGGCTTGGGCGGCTTCCTCACGCCGACCGGCGTCGGCACCGAGATCGCCGAGGGCAAACCGGAATTTGAGGTCGACGGCAAGACGTATATCCTGGAGAAGCCGCTGCGCGGCGATTTCGCGCTGATCAAGGCGCTGAAGGCGGACAAGCGCGGCAATCTGGTGTTCCGCAAGTCGGCGCGGAACTTCAACCCGGTCATGGCGATGGCGGCCGAGTTCACCATCGCCGAGGTATCCGAGGAGGTCGAGGTCGGCGAGCTCGATCCGGAAAGTATCGTGACGCCCAGCGTCTATGTGGACAACTATCTGGTAACTGGCGGGTAGGAGAAAATGACACGCATCATGACGAAACCCGATAAACCCCTGCTCACCCGCGACCAGGTCGCCAAGCGGCTGGCCCGGGACCTGGAGGCCGACTGGGTGGTCAATATCGGCATCGGCATGCCGACGATGGCGGTACAATATGTCCCGCCCGAGCGCGACGTCATCCTGCACAGCGAGAACGGCATCATCGGCATGGGGCCGCCGCCGGAGCGCGAGGAAGACATCGACCGCGACCTGATGAGCGCGGGCAAGGGTCCGGTGACGCTGATTCCCGGCGGCGCCTATGTCCATCACGCGGACTCCTTTTCGCTGGCGCGCGGCGGCCGGCTCGATTGCGCGGTGCTGGGGGCGTTCCAGGTCGCGGCGAACGGCGACCTGGCGAATTGGAAAGTGTTGGGCGCCAGCGCCGGCAACATCGGCGGCGCGATGGATATCGCCGTCGGGGCGCGCCAGACCTTCGCGATCATGACGCATCTGTCGAAGGACGGCAGCGCCAAGATCGTCGATACGCTGACCTATCCGCCGACCGCCCTCGGCGTGGTGACGCGGGTCTACACCGACATGGCGGTGCTGTCGGTCACCGGGGACGGTTTCGTCCTGGAGGAAGTCGCGCCGGGCCTGACCGCGGACGATGTGCAGGCGGCCTGCGACGCAAAGCTGATTCTGCCCGACACTTTGTGCGAAATCGCCGCGTAACGCGCCGAGACTCTCACGAATTTAGCACTCGACTTCGATGCGCCGGCGGCCACACCGCCGGCGTTTCGCCTCATTTTGCTCGCTAATCGCGGGAGTTGCGTTAGTATTGCCGGGTACATTGGCCGCGTGACTGCGGAATTAGGCTGCGTCACGGTTAGTAAAATGTTCACAGGACCTTCGCTAAACCTTTGTGTTGCCTCGGGCATCCATTGCCGGGGCGGTATGTCCTATTGGAGTTGAGCTATGTCAGTCCGGGTGGAAACGCTGAAACAGGAGATGATCGAAAAGGTCACGGCCCTGGTTCAATCGAAGATGAGCGGCGAAAAAGCGGACAAATCCGCATATTTTATTCGCCAGTTCTATACCGACGTGCTGGAGGACGACGTCCTCGGCGTCGATCCGGAAGACCTTTACGGCGCCGCGCTGTCGCTGCTGCAATTCGGCGATAAGCGCAAAGGCAGCGACGCGAAAGTCCGCGCCTATAATCCGCAATTCGAAAAGAACGGGTGGCGCTGCCGGCATACCGTCATCGAAATCATCAACGATGATATGCCCTTTTTGGTTGATTCGGTTGCGATGGAGCTGAATGCGCTGAATCTGACCGTGCATTTGGTGATCCACCCGATTTTCGAGATCGAGCGCGACGAGGCCGGCCGTCTCGTGAAGATCGCCGAAGGTCACGACAGCGGCAACGGGGCCACCCGCGAGTCCTTCATGCAGATCCAGGTGGACGAGCAGACGTCGCCCGAGGCGCTGCGCGAGATCGAAACGAACATCCTGCGAATCCTCGGCAACGTGCGCGCCGCCGTCGAAGACTGGCCGGCAATGCTGGAGCAGTCCAAAGAGGCCCTGGAAAGCCTGACCAAGTCCCCGCCGCCGATCGATTCCGACAAATTGGACGACGCGGTCGCCTTTCTGGAGTGGCTTCGCGACGATCACTTCACCTTCATCGGCTACCGCGACATCAATATCCTGCACAAAGGGAAGAAGGCGATGGTGGAGGTCGTGGCCGATTCCGGATTGGGAATCCTGCGCGACGATGCCGTCGAAATATTCACCGGCCTCCGCCAACTCGACAGCATGCCCTCGGAGGTTCAGGAATTCCTCCGCCGCCCCGACCCGGTCTTGATTACCAAGTCGAGCCTGCGTTCGACCGTGCACCGGCCGACGCCGCTGGACGCGATCGCGGTCAAGAAATTCGATGCGAAGGGTAATGTCACCGGCGAGCGCATCTTCGTCGGTCTGTTCACGTCGGTTGCCTACAGCATGAGCCCGCGCCGCATTCCGGTGCTCGGCCAGAAGGTCAAGGAGGTGCTCGCCCGCTCCGGCTTCGATCCGCGCAGCCATAGCGGCAAGGCGCTGTTGCATGTGCTGGAAAATTTCCCGCGCGACGAATTATTTCAAGTCGAGCCCGATGTTCTGGAGGAAATGGCGATCGGCATCGTCAATCTTCAGGAACGCCAGCGCATCGCGCTGTTCGTGCGGCATGATCCGTTCGGCCGCTTCGTGTCGGCTTTCATCTATGTCCCGCGCGACCGTTACAATCCGGCGCTGCGCCGTGCCTTTCAGAAAATACTCGCAGCCGCCTTCAATGGCGTCATCTCAAGCCATACCGCGCAGTTCGGCGACGAGCCGCTCGGACGGCTTCATTTCACCATTGCGACGCGGCTCGGCGACGTGCCCGACTACGATATCCGCGAGATCGAAGGACGGCTGCGCGATGCCGGCCGCAGCTGGAGCGACCGTCTGCACGAAGTTCTGCTCGAAAAACTCGGCGAGGAGCCGGGCAATCGGTTGCACCGGCGCTATGGCGCCGCGTTCCCGGTCGCGTATCAGGAGACGTTCTCATCCGCGACCGGCGCCTTCGATATCGAGAAGATCGAAGAAGTGCTGGCAAGCGGCGAGCTCGGCATGAATCTCTATCATCCGATCGAGGCCGAGGACAATGAACTCCGGTTCAAGGTTTACAGTGCCGGGGGCCAATTGGCGCTGTCGGACGTGTTACCGGTGCTCGAAAACATGGGTCTCAAGGTAATGAGCGAGATTCCTTTCGAGGTCGCGCTCGCGGGCGGCACGGCCGATGGCGGTTCGGCCATCGAGGGCGCGGATGATACGGACCCGGAGGACATGGACATCGTGCGCGTCCACGATTTCGGGCTGGTCACCAACGACGGGTCGGCGGTCAACCTGGAGGAAATACGCGACGAATTTCACGAGAGCTTCGCGCGGATCTGGCGGGAACAGATGGAGGATGACGGTTTCAACCGGCTTGTCCTCGGGGCCGGCCTGAATTGGCGCGAGGTGGTCATTCTGCGCGCCTATTGCAAGTATCTGCGCCAGGCGCGCATCCCGTTCAGCCAAGCCTATATGGAAGAGACGCTGGCGAAGAACCGAACGTTGGCGGGCTTGTTGGTCAAACTGTTCGAAGTCCGGTTCGACCCGGACTATGCCGGCAAACGCCAGGTCGACGAGATCACGACCGTCGAAAGCATCGAGGAAGCGCTGGAAGAGGTCAGCAACCTGGATGAAGATCGAATCATCCGGCATTACCTCAACATGATCCAGTCGACGCTGCGGACGAATTTCTATCAGTTTGCCGAAGACGGATCTCCGAAGCCCTATGTGACCTTCAAGCTGGACAGCGCCAAGATCGACGAACTGCCGCTGCCGCGGCCGCTGCGCGAAATCTTCGTCTACAGCCCGCGGTTCGAAGGCGTGCATCTGCGCTTCGGTTATGTGGCGCGCGGCGGCTTGCGCTGGTCCGACCGGCGCGAGGATTTCCGCACCGAGGTGTTGGGCCTCGCCAAGGCGCAACAGGTCAAGAATTCCGTGATCGTGCCGGTCGGCTCGAAGGGCGGATTCGTGTTGAAGAAAGCGCCGCCGCCGTCGGACCGGGATGCCTTCTTCGACGAAGGGGTGACGGTTTACAAAACCTTTATCGGCGCGATGCTCGATGTCACCGACAACCTGTCCGGCGACGACGTGATTCCGCCGCTGGAGGTCGTGCGCAAGGACGAAGACGATCCGTATCTCGTGGTCGCGGCGGACAAGGGCACCGCGACCTTTTCCGATTTCGCGAATCAGGTCGCCCGCGACCGCGGCTTCTGGCTCGACGATGCGTTCGCGTCGGGCGGTTCCGCCGGGTACGACCACAAGGGCATGGGCATCACGGCGCGCGGCGCCTGGGAATCGGTCAAGCGCCATTTCCGGGAAATGGGCCATGATTCGCAGTCCCAGGATTTCACCTGCGTCGGGTGCGGCGACATGTCGGGCGACGTGTTCGGAAACGGTATGCTGTTGTCCGAGCATATTCGGCTCGTTGGCGCCTTCAATCATCTGCATATCTTCATCGACCCGTCCCCGGACGCCGCGACGAGCTACAAGGAACGCCGGCGCCTGTTCGACCTGCAGCGCAGCAGTTGGTCGGATTACGACGGGAAGCTGATTTCCAAGGGCGGCGGCGTGTTCGAGCGCAGCGCCAAGTCGATCGACCTGACGCCGGAAATCCAAGAGCTGTTCGGCATTTCGACGAACAAAGTGACGCCGAACGAACTGCTCAAGGCCATGCTGCTCGCCGAGGTGGACCTGCTGTGGTTCGGCGGTATCGGCACCTATATCAAAGCGTCGGACGAGGACCACACGGACGCCGGTGACAGGGCGAACGATCCGATTCGGGTCGACGGCCGAGACCTGCGTTGCAAGGTCGTCGGCGAGGGCGCCAATCTCGGTGTGACGCAGCTTGGCCGGATCGAGTTCGCCCAGGGCGGCGGCCGCGTCAACACCGACTTCATCGACAACTCGGCCGGCGTCGACACGTCGGACCACGAGGTCAATATCAAGATCGCGCTCGGCGATGTGGTGCAGCGCGGCGACATGACGATGAAGCAGCGCGACACGCTGCTCGCCAAGATGACCGACGAGGTCGCGGCGCTCGTCCTGCGCAACAACTATCAGCAGACCCAGGCGCTGTCGGTTACCGAAACGCAATCCTATCGGCGGCTCGATCAGCAGCAGCGCATGATGCGAATCCTGGAACGGGCGGACCTGCTGAACCGGCAGATCGAATTCCTGCCCGACGACGAGGAGATCGCGGACCGCCAGGCGGCGCGTCAGGGACTGACGCGGCCGGAACTCTCGGTCCTGCTCGCCTATTCCAAGAACATCACTTATGAGCGGCTGCTCGAGAGCGATCTGCCGGACGAATCGATGCTGGAAGAGGATTTGTTGCGTTACTTCCCCGAACCGCTGCGCAAGAAACACAAGGCGGTCATCGTGCGGCATCGCCTGCGGCGGGAAATCATCGCGACCGTGGTCACTAATTCGATGATCAACCGGGTCGGTCCCACCTTCGTGACCGAGATGCAGGACCGGACCGGCATGACCGCGTCCGAAATCGCGCGCGCTTACACCATTGTCCGTGAGGCCTTCGATCTGCGCTCGGTTTGGCAGGCCATCGAGGATCTCGACAACCAGGTTCCGACCGATACGCAATACCGGATGCTGATGGAGACCGGGCGCACGCTCGAGCGCATGACCCTATGGTTCCTGCGCTATGGCGAACATCCGCTCGACATTCGCAAGAATGCTGAGATTTACGGCGCCGGCATCGAGGAGATCAGCGGCAAGCTGGAGTCGTTGATGGCGCAGGATCAGATCGCGGAAACGCAGGAGCGCGCTTCGCGCTTCGCGCAGCCCGGCGTGCCGGAGAAATTGGCGCAGCGCGTCGGCCGGCTCAAGGCGTTGTCGACCGCGTGCGATATCGTGCGGATCGCCCAGCAGACGAAACGGAAGGTGGGCGAGGTCGGGGAGACGTATTTCCTGCTGGGCAGCCGCTTCAAGCTGGACTGGCTGCGCCATCACGCCAATATCATGACGCCGGAGAACCCGTGGCATCAGATGGCGCTCGGCGCGATCATAGACGATCTGTGGGGAACGCAGGTCGACCTTGCCAGCCGGGTCCTGGTCGGTGGCGGCTGCGGCGGCGAGGCGATCGAAGGCTGGGCCGGCAATCGCCGGGACCTGGTCGGCCGCGTCGAAGGGATTGTCAACGAACTCGAGCAGCACGGCAGTATCGATCTGGCGATGCTGACCGTTGCGAATCGCGAGTTGCGCGGGCTGGTGACGGCCTAGCGCATTGCGCCGGCCGTGATTTGGGTTACTCGACTCTGACGGCGGTGCCGCTGACGGCGACCATCAGCATGGATCCTTTTTCGCCGACCACCTCGTAGTCGATATCGACGGCGATCACCGCGTTCCCGCCCATCTCCTTCGCTTGTTCGCACATGTCCTCGAGGGCGATTTCCTTGCCTTCGCGCAGGACCTTCTCATAGGCGCCGGAGCGGCCGCCGACGAAGTCGCGGACGCCGGCGAACATGTCGCGGAAAACATTCGCGCCGCAGATCGCCTCGCCGGTGCAAATGCCGTAATACTCGGCGATTCTCTTGCCTTCCAGGCTGCTCGTCGTCGTTACCAGCATCCGCTGCTCTCCTCTGGCTCTTTGAATTCGTCACCTAAGAATGCCGCGCATGCTAGGCGTTTCGGCGGTTCTTGCCAATCGGCGAAAGCTGGGCGATTTCGCGGGCCGCTGGACTCCCGCTTCCGCCGGAGTCACTTGGTGGAGGTGCCATAAGGCAACAGTCGTCATTCGCGTGGAAGCGGTAGTCCATATCGCTCCGATACACGCGACCGTGTGCCCTAATGCCGGAAGTGGCGCATCCCCGTGAATACCATGGCGATTCCCGCCTCGTCCGCCGCGGCAATGACCTCTTCGTCGCGCATCGACCCGCCGGGCTGAATCACCGCCGTGGCGCCCGCGTCGACCGCAGCCATCAATCCATCGGCGAACGGAAAGAAAGCGTCCGACGCGACCACCGACCCGATCGTCTTGGGTTCGCCGACGCCGGCGGCTTCGGCTGCGTCGCGGGCTTTCTGGGCGGCGATGCGCGACGAGTCCACGCGGCTCATCTGCCCCGCACCGATGCCGACCGTGGCGCGATCCTTGACGTAGATGATGGCATTCGATTTCACGTGTTTGCAGACGGTGAAGGCGAACAACAGGTCGCGGACTTCGTCGTCGGTCGGCGCGCGCTTCGTCGCGACACGCAGGTCCGGCTCCGCGATATGGCCGGTATCCCGCGATTGCATGAGATATCCGCCGGCGATCGACTTGACCATCATGCCGCCCGCCGCCGGGTCCGGCAGGTCGCCGGTCAGCAGGATGCGGAGGTTCTTTTTCTTGGCCAATTCCGCGCGCGCATCCGCATCCGCGTCGGGCGCGATGATGACTTCGGCGAACAGGTCCGCGATCTGGGCGGCCGTCGGCCCGTCCAGCGAACGGTTCAGCGCGATGATGCCGCCGAACGCGCTGACCGGGTCGCAGGCCAGCGCCGCGGCATAGGCGCTGCTGAGGTCCGCGCCGGCGGCGACGCCGCAGGGATTGGCGTGTTTGATGATGGCGCAGGCCGGGCCGTCGAACTCGGCGACCAGTTCGAAGGCCGCGTCGGTGTCGTTCAGATTATTGTAGCTCAGCTCCTTGCCTTGGATCTGTTCCGCCGTGGCGACGCCGGGACGGTTCGATCCGTCGACGTAGAGCCCGGCTTCCTGATGCGGGTTCTCGCCATAGCGCAGGCGCTGTTTGAGACGGCCGCCGACGGTGCGCTGCGGCGGCAGCAGTTCGCCGCGCTGCGCGGTCAGCCAGCCGGCGATCATCGTGTCGTAGAGGGCCGTGTGCGCGTAGGCGTCTTCCGCCAGATGCAGGCACAGCAACGGGCTGATCGCACCGGAACGGGCCGTCATCTCGGCCCGGACCGCGTCATACATCGACGGGTCGGTCACCACGGCGACATGGTTGTGGTTTTTGGCGGCGGCGCGGATCAGGGCCGGCCCGCCGATGTCGATATTTTCAACGCAGTCCTCGAAGGACGCGCCGCGCGCCACCGTCGCCTCGAACGGATACAGGTTGACCACGACCAGATCGATCGGCGCGATGCCGTGCTCTTCCATCTGGCGGCGGTGGCTGCCGAGATCGCGGCGGCCCAGGATGCCGCCATGAATTTTGGGATGCAGCGTCTTGACCCGGCCGTCCAGGATTTCCGGCGATCCCGTATGGTCGGCGACCTCGATGACGGTCAGCCCGGCATCGATCATCGTCTTGGCGGATCCGCCGGTCGAGAGAATTTCGACGCCGGAATCGGCGAGAAACTGCGCGAATTCAACCAGTCCGGTTTTGTCGGAAACGGATATCAGGGCGCGCGCAATCGAAACGTCGGCCATGGGCTTGGGACTCTCCTTAAGCTAGCGGTATCGGTATGGGCCGGCGGGGCCGGGTGTTAACTCTCCACGGTGTCACCGCGACAGGGCGGCGGGTGTCTCCTCGCTGCCGAATTCGGGAACGAGCCGTTGAATCATCGCCATCACCTGATCCTCCCGCCGGGCCCGCGCGGCCTCTTCCAGCTCGCTCAGCGCGCGTTGCAGCAGCGGCAGGTCCGCGGTGCGCGGATTCGCCAGGCACAGGTTCGGATGTGTGGTCGGCACGACGGCCTCGGAAGCGTGCAGCAGCTCTTCCTGCAACTTTTCGCCCGGGCGTAGTCCGACGAATTTGACCTCGATGTCCGTACCGGGCGTGTAACCGGCGAGACGGATCATCTGGTGCGCGAGGTCGACGATGCGAACCGGCTCGCCCATTTCCAATTCGAAGATCTTGCCGCAAGCCGCACCGTCCGACTCGCCGATCGCGGAGGCCTGCAGCACCAGTTCGACGGCTTCGCGGACCGACATGAAGTACCGCGTCACATTCGGATCGGTCACCGTGATCGGGCCGCCTTGCGCGATCTGGCGCTGAAACAGCGGGACCACCGACCCGGTCGAGCCCAGGACATTACCGAAACGGACGGTGACGAATCGCGTGCCGCCGTTCTGCCGGGTTTCCAGGTCGAGCGCCTGGCCATAGCTTTCGCCCAATCGCTTGGTCGCCCCCATGACATTGGTCGGGTTGACCGCCTTGTCGGTGGATATCTGCACCATCAGCCGGACATTGGCCGCGCGGCAGGCCTCGGCGACGTTGCGGCTGCCGATGGTGTTGGTCAAAACGCCTTCGAGCGGGTTGGCTTCCACCATCGGGACATGCTTCAGCGCGGCGGCGTGGAACACCAGGTCCGGTGCGTAGCGCGCGAACACGTCATCGAGCCGCGCTTGGTCGCGCACGTCGCCGAGAATCGCGTGGCGCGGCAGGTCGGCGTGGGTTTCGGCCAGTTCGCCGTCGATCTGATAGAGATTGTATTCGGATGCGTCGAGCAGCGTGATCGAGGCCGGGTCGAAGTCGGCGATCTGGCGCACCAGCTCGCCGCCGATCGTGCCGCCGGCGCCGGTCACCAGGACCTTGCGGCCTGCGATCAACGCCCGCATGGCGTCGCGGTCGAGCACAGCCTGCGGCCGGCCCAGCAGATCCTCGACATCGATCGGCTGCGTCTCGATGCGGTCCTGATCCTCGATACCGGTTTTCAGGTCCGCCAGGCGCGGCAGCCGCGCCATGCTGAGACCCAGTCTCTCCGCCCGCGCCAGGATGTCCCGGACCGTAGCCCCCTCGAACCGGTGATGGGTCAGGACAAGCCGTTGCGGTGGCGGGTCGTTGAGACCCCGCACGATCTTTTCAAGATCTTCCAGCCCGCCGATCACCTGAACGCCGTGAATCGACCGCCCGATTCGGCGTCCCTTCTCGTCGATGACGCCCAGCACCTTGTAGGTGGCGTCGCGGTCTCGCGCCTGCTGGCGGATGAAAAGCTCCGCGGCGTCGTTTGCGCCGATCAGCAGCACCGGGACCCGCAAATGATCGGACCGGGCCAGGACATTCTCCATCCGCCGGTCCTTGAACAGGCGGTAGAGGAAGCGCGGGCCGCCGAGCAACGTCATCAGGACGAACCAGTTGATGAAGGGCGCCGAGCGCGGGAAATACTCCAGACGCGTGATCACGAACATCAGCGGCAGGAACAGCAGGATCAGAAGCGTCACCGCCTTGGTGATCGCCACCAGGTCTTCCAGCGAGGCGTAACGCCAAATGCCGCGATAGAGCCGGCCGTACCAGAACACCGGCGCGGCCAAGGCGGCGAACAGGATCGTGCCGGGAATCAGGTAGGGCTCGATCTCGTAGCTGTCGATCACGCCGACGCGCAGATACAGCGACAGCGGGAACGACACCGCCGCCATGATGACGTCGTGCACGAACGCGATCCGCGTCCGGTCCATTTTGATCCGCAGGCTCATATCCCCCGCTTCTTACGGCGCTTTTGCGGCAACAGCAATGATTCCCAGCCGGCCCATATCATACCCGCGTCAGGGCGACTGATTCCAGCGGTTGGTTGATGCGGCGGCGGTTAGGATTGCATCCAGAACAGTAAGACGGAGACCACCGCGGCCGCCCCGATCAGCGACAGCGCGGGGGCGCTGACGGCGGTCAACGCCAGCGCGATGAGCACGGCGTTGGCGGCGGCGATTGCGCCGCAGGTCACGGCGTGGCTGCGGCCGCGCTGCACCGATTTCTGATAGAAATGTTCGCGATGCGCCCGCCAGACTTTTTCACCCCGCAGCCCCCGCCGAACCAGCGTGATCGTCGCATCGGCGAGATAGTAGAGCGGCAGGATCAGGGCCGGCGCCCAATAGCCGCTCGCGGCCGCCGTCAGCAGCAGAAAACCGAGCAGGAATCCGATCGGCACGCTGCCGACATCGCCCAGGAAGATGCGCGCCGGATGCCAGTTCCAGATCAAGAAGCCGAACATCGCCGCGGCGACCGCCAAGCCATACCACGGCGCGGGTGCTGCCTCCGGGGACATCAGCGCCAAGGCCGCCAACCCGCCGCCGACGCTGATCGCCTCGACCCCCGAGATGCCGTCGATGCCGTCCATGAAATTGAACAGGTTGATGAACCAGATCCAGGCGGCCGCCGCGACGATCTTATCCATCAGCGGCGGCAGCAAGCCCTGGAACACGGGGCCGAGTCCGTCGAGGAGGTAAAGCGCCGCCGCGACGACGGCCGTTTGCCCGATGAGCCGGATCGAGGCGGGTAAACTGCGCAGGTCGTCGACCCACGACAGCAGCGCGAGGGCGGCCGCGCCGAAAATCACGACGGCCCTCTCGCCCGTGACCGGCACGCCGGCGTGGAGCGCCCAAGCAACGAGAATAATCGGCACGACCGCCAGCCCGCCGCCGCGCGGCGTCGGGCGCTCATGACTGCTGCGCTCGTTCGGGTGATCGAGGATCGACCGTTGCTGCAACTGTCTGCGCAAAGCGCCGGTGGCAAGCGCACTGGCAACGAGGACGGTGACGCAGGCGGGAATAAGCCAGCTCATGGCCGCGTTATAGACCGAGATGGCGGGGTCGGCCAGCGGGCAGGAACCCGCCGCGTCAGGCGAAGGCGGCGACGGCCGCGCGGTCCAGGGCGACTTTCATCTCGCGGCCCAACATCGAGAGCAGGACGACGACGCGCTGGTTGTCGTCGCGGCCGTGAAAAACACCGGTCTGTTGCGCCAACGGGCCGCCGGTCACCTGCACCACGTCGCCGGACTCGAACCCGAGCGGTTCGGCGACGTCGACGAGTCCGTCCTCGGATTCGCGGGCGCGGATTTCCGACACGACGCCGCGCGGGACGGCGGAGGGCCGGTTGCCCATGCAAACGAGATGGCTGACGCCATGGGTACCGTTGATCGACCGCCAGGGCGCGTTTGTCGCGTCGAACCGGACGAACAGGTAACGGGGGAACAGCGGCGCCGGCGCTTGCGACGTCCGCCGGGCATGCCGCCGCGTCTTGAGGTAGCGCGGCATATAGGTCGCGAAACCCTGACGCTCCAGATGGCCTTGGGCGAGCAATTCCGCACCGGCCCGCGTATGCACCACATACCAGCGATCCATGGTCACGCCTCCGCGCCCGGTGCGGGGTCCCGCACCACCTGCAGCAGCGGTGGTGTCAGAATCCGGTCGGGCGGAAACTGGCCGCGCAACCGGTCGAATGTCTGTTGCGGCATGCGGAGGTCGGTCAGGATGATCGCGTCGATTGTCCCGCGTGGCGGCGGCGCTCCCACCAGGGGCAGGCCCGCGCATTGGGCGCCGGTGTCTTCCGGGTCGATCACGCAATGAAGCGTCACCGCGCCGTTCAGGTTGTGGCCGCACAGCACCGCGATCTCCGCGAGGTCGCCGGCCCCGGCGAGCGCGACACTCCTCCAATCGTTCGCGGCGCAGGCGGTCAGCGCCTCGGTGCATTGCTCGCGCGCCTGGCGGAAGAAGGTGAAGGAATGGGAGAGGTACTCGGTGGTCAGCCTCGCCTTTTCGGCGAATCCCTGCGGCGTCAGGTAATAGGCATAGCGGTTCGACGGTATCTGCCGGACCTTGATATAGCCCTTGCGGATGCAGCGCTTCAGATAGGCGTTGGTGAGGCCGAGGGCGATTCCCAGATTGCGCGCCGCGGACCGTTGCGTCAGGCCGCTGTCCTCATGCACGGCATTCAACAGGCCGAGCGTGATCTCGGCCTCGCTGTCCATCGTCCCGTTTTCGGTCTTGCTGCCGGCCATGACCGGGTAGCCCCCCACCACGTCATCGCCGTTTGCGGCGCTCGCGGGCGGAAATACCCGCGGATCGACGTTCACCACGTGAACACTATCGCGTTCATGTGGTGAACGTCAAGGGCGTTCATGTGGTGAACGTCTAGAATCAGAGAGTGGCCAAGGGGTGTGAATCGTCGGAAACCTTGGCGTTTCCCGCCATTTCCCCGGCCTCGGACGCCTCCCCGTCGTCTTCGGCGGCGCGGTCCTGGGCCACCGGGCGCAACCGCCATTTTACCGGTGTCGCGGCGCCCCTGGTTTCGCCGCGTACCACGATCTGCGTCGACCGCTCGATGCCGGTGCCGTCTTGCCAATAGACGGTATCTTCGACGGCGATCGGCCGGTCCGCCCGCAGCCGCCAGCGGTCGCCATTCGGCAGCGTCAGAGTGGCGAACCCCGAGGCGCCGTCGATCGACGCACGCACGGACGGGTGCAAATGAAACCGGATCGCGAAGGAGTATTGACGGTCGCCGACGAGAATATCCTCGCCGCGCAGTCCCGGTTCCTCCTCGCCGACGTAGAGGCGGCGGCGATGGGTCAGGCCATATCGGTCCTCGTATCCGTCATGGCTGCTGCTGATCCAGATGCTGCCGTCGATCTCGCCGCGGTCGCAATCGATCGCACCGGGCCGGCGGCCCAGACCGGTTTCGGTCACCTCGCAGGAATTCCGGTCGTCGATGATGAGCGTCGAATGAGCCGCGGTCGTCCGCAAGGCTTGCCGCCAATCGGCCTCGGTATCGGGACCGGCGCCGCAATTCACGATCAGGCGTTGGCCGCCCACGCTCAACTCGAAGCTCATGAGACCGGCATGCGCCTCTTCGGCATAGGCATCGTCAGGCGGCGTGCCCCCGTCCAGGATCAGCACCATGCCGTTTGCATCAATCCGCTCGAACCCGGCATACGGCGCGCGGCCCGGCGCGCGGCCCTGCGCATCCGACCGTAGCAGAATGCGGCTGACATGAGTGGGATCGGGCCGGCCGCCGCCGTTGAAACAGGCGAGCGCGCCGTCGCTGTGGCGCAAGAAGCGCGTCATCGGCGCCATCCGGTCGATCGCATTGCGCAGGGCGACCGGCACCTCGCGGCTGGCGGCGGTCAACACCGCGCGGATATCGATCAGGGCTTCCAGGGTCGCGAGCTGCCGGCCCGGACTGCGGGAAATATGGCTGCCGTCCGGCAGGACCTGGCGCTCCAGCTCCGTTTCCAGCAGGGTCAGCGACCGGCGGACCCGCTCGGTTTCCGAGGTCACGCAGGTCTCGCCGTAGATCAGGCCCTTGAGCACTTCGATCCGTTCCATCGGGGCGGTATCCTGGCTGGCGACCCGCCGCAGATGGCGAAGTTGCCGGGCGATGCTGTCGAGGAAACGGATCCGGAATGTCGCTTCCGCCGGTTCGAACAGGGCGGCGTATTGGGTCAGCCAATTCACCATCCGCGCGGCCAGGATGTCGGCGCGCCAACTGATCTCCTGATAGGTGCCGAAGCGCTCGTCCCAACTTTCGAACAGCTGTTCGGCGAACCGGCGCGCCGCGACCGAGTCCACTGCCGTGAGATCGCCGAGCCAATCGAACCGATGCAGGGCGACCTGCGCCCGGTCGCCGGCATCGGCCGACGGCCAAGACGAATCGAAGTCGACGGGTTCGCCCGCGATCGTGTAACCGCCGTTCATAATCGCGTTGCCGGCCTTGGGGTCGCCGGTCGCGCCGCCGCGCTCCTCGCTGTCCGGCGGCAGTGCGGCCAGCGTGGTCGGCCCGCGGCCCATAAGGGCCAGCTTGTAGAGGCGCGATCGGAAGACGCTGTTGGAAAAGCCGTTGTTCAAGCCGGATACTCGGTTAAAAGGACAACCAAATTACACCCGTGCCAGGCATCCCCTCGAGTCACATTCTCTCGAGCCGTCAGGAGCCGCCGCGGAGCGTTTTTATGTTTTTTGCATATGCCGAAGGCCCGCCTTGAAAACTCGCGGTGCCCGCGACCAATACATCCGCGCCGGCGTCGATCGCCTGGGCCGCGGTGTCAGCGTTGATACCGCCATCCACCTCCAAGTCGATCGAAGCTCCGATTGTATCAATTCGCGTTCGCAAGTCCCGTATCTTCGCAAGCTGCGAGGGAATAAATTTCTGGCCTCCGAACCCCGGGTTCACCGTCATGACGAGCACCAGATCGAGATCGGGCAGCAGGTAGTCGACCGCCTCGACCGGTGTCGCGGGATTGAGCGATACCCCGGCCTTTTTGCCCCGGGCCTTGATCGCCTGAATCGTCCGGTGGGTGTGCGGGCCGGCCTCGGGGTGCACGGTTATGATATCCGCGCCCGCATCGGCAAAGGCGTCGATATAGGTGTCCACGGGCGAGATCATCAGATGGACATCGAACGGCTTGTCGCTGTGTGGCCGCAGCGCCTTGATCACGTCCGGACCGATCGTGATGTTCGGGACGAAATGGCCATCCATCACGTCGATATGAATGTAATCCGCGCCGGCCGCATCGATCGCGCGGACTTCCTCGCCGAGAGCGGCGAAGTCCGACGATAGGATGGACGGGGCGATTCGAACCGGTTGCTGCATGACCCTCTGATTAGTCGCTTCCGCGAACAGGTGCAAGCGGAAGTCGCCGAGATGTGCGAAGCGGCGTTTGGCGCTTAAGTCCGGCGCAGGCGGGCGATGTAGAACCCGTCGAGGCCGCCGCGCCGGCTCCAATGGCAGGGCAGCGTGCGGAGCGTGCCGTCCGGTTGGACGGCCGCATCCAGACCGGGCGCCTCGCTTTCGGTGATCGGGTCCAGCGCCACCGGCGTATCGTCTGTCAGCACGGCACTTATCCGGTCGGGGCCTTCCTCCGGCTGCAGCGAGCAGGTGGCGTAGACAATGAGCCCGCCGGGGGCGGTCATGCTGACGGCGGCGCGCAACAGCCGGTCCTGCAGCGCGCTCAACCGGGCGACATCGTCCGGTGTTTTCAGGTGGGCGATATCGGGATGGCGGCGGATCGTTCCCGTCGCGGTGCAGGGGGCGTCCAGCAAAACCGCGGTTGCGGGCGCGGGCGGCCGCCAGACCACTGCGTCGGCTTCGACGACCGCCGCCTCCAGTGACAGGCGCTGCAGGTTCTCGCCCAGCCGTTTGAGCCGCTGCCGCGACCGGTCGACGGCGGTGACCCGCGCCCCGGCGGCGGCGAGCTGCGCGGTCTTGCCGCCGGGCGCGGCGCAGAGGTCCACCACCGGCTTGCCGGCCACGTCGCCGAACAATGTCGCGGGCAGGGCCGCGGCGGCGTCCTGGATCCACCAGCCACCCTCGTCGAATCCCGGCAGCAGCGCCGGATTGCCACCGGCCTGCCGCCGCAGCGACCCGGTTGGTAAATGTTCGGCCTCCAGCCGTTCGGCCCATTTTTCCGGGTCGCAGGCCACCGATATGTCGAGCGGCGGTTCCGTCAGATGCGCGGCCGCGATGGCGGCTGCTGTCGCCGGACCATAGGCGTCGCGCCAGCTCTCCCAGAGCCACGGCGGCGTATTGATCCCGGCGGACGGATCGGCCGCGGGGTCGGGCGACACTTTGCGCAACACCGCGTTCGCAAGGCCTTTTAGATGCGGGAAGCTCTTCTCCAGCAGCCGCACCGCCGTGTCCACGGCGGCATGCGGCGGCGTGCCGAGATAAGCAAGTTGCGCCACGCCGAGCCGCAGGACGTTTCGCGCCCGCCCGGCTTTTTCCGGCAGGGGATGGCGCAGCAGTCTGTCCAGCCGCGCATCGATCTCGCCGAGCCGCCGCAAGACGGTCACGATCAACAGCCGGGCGAAGGCCCGGTCGCGCGTGCTCAGTGTCGTGAAGTTGCGGTGCGCGGCCAGCGCCGTGTCGAAGGGTTGGTTCCGCGTCAGGACCGCGTCCAGCACGTCGAGCGCGACGACGCGGCTATGGACCGGGTTGGGATTTGCGGCGATGACGCGTCAGCCCCAGGGACCGGCGGCCGGGGCCGCGGCACCCGCCATTTCGCGGAGCCGGCCGACCCGGTTCGCGGTGTTGGGATGGGTCGAGAACAGGCTGTCGACGCTGCGTGTGTGCAAGGGGTTGACGATGAACATATGCGCCGTCGCCGGATTTTGCTCCGCGGACTCGTTGTCGATGCGCTGCGCGCCTTGCTCCAGTTTATCCAACGCGGAGGCGAGCCACAGCGGGTGGCCGCAAATCTCCGCGCCCATGCGGTCGGCGGCATATTCGCGGGTCCGGCTGATGGCCATCTGCACCAACATCGCCGCGAAGGGCGCCAGCAGCGACACCAATAGCACGCCGATAATCCCGAGCGGGTTGTTGCGGTTGCCGCCGAAGATGCCCGAGAACATCGCGATATTCGCCAACATGGAGATCGCGCCGGCGATGGTCGCGGTGATCGTCATGATCAAGGTATCGCGATTCTTCACATGCGCCAGTTCATGCGCCATCACGCCGGCGATTTCCTCATGGCTCAAGATGCGCATCAGTCCGGTCGTCGCCGCGACGGCGGCATTCTCCGGGTTGCGGCCGGTCGCGAACGCGTTCGGCTGGTCGTTCTCGATGATGTAGACCTTCGGCATCGGCAGTTCGGCCTTGCGGGCGAGTTGCTCGACGATGCCGTAGAATCCCGGAGCATCGCCCCGCTCGATCTGGCGCGCGCCATACATGCGCAGCACCATCTTGTCCGAATTCCAATAGGCGAAGGCGTTCATCGCGATCGCGATGGCGAGCGCGATCAGCATGCCCCCTTCGCCGCCGATCAGGTATCCGCAGCCCATGAAAAGCGCGGTCATGCCGGCCAGCAGCATTGACGTGCGGACATAATTCACGATGCGGTTCTCCCTACGGTTGACGAATCGACCATAACCCACCTAATTAGGGGATACTGGCCATCCGCTTCAAGGCCTGGAAAATGCCCGAAAATGGGTCATATTGACACGATGCCTAACATTTTCGACCGACTTCGCAAACGGCAATCGACCGGTCCGGAAAGCCCGGAGGGAGGGACTACGGCGAGTCCCGGTATGACGGGACCTTCCGAGGATAAGGGTGTCGATCCGCGGCGGCGGGCGGAGGAAAAAGCCGACGCCGCCGGCGAAAAATGGCGCGCCGAAGCCGAGGCGCGCGGCGATGTCCCCAAGGAAGTCGGCGGGCCGAAGGGGCTCGAGCCGACGCGATACGGGGATTGGGAAAAGGCCGGACGGTGTTTCGATTTTTAGCCCGTCCCCTGCAGGTTTCCTGAGATGGCGAAACAGACCAAAGCCGATCCGACCCTCAGAAAGGCGACGGCGTACTGGGCGCCGCTTGCAAATCGGCTCGGCTTGCCGGATGCGGTGCTTGCCGATCTGGTCAAGGCCTACGGCGAGCCGCATCGCCGCTACCACACGCTGGTGCATATCGTCGAAATGCTCGATTGCCACGCGGAGTCGCGGCATATCGCGGACAACCCCGACACGATCGACCTGGCCGTCTGGTTTCACGACTGTATCTACGACGCGAAGCTCGAATACGGCGAAAACGAACGGTTGAGCGCGGAGCAACTCGGCGCGGTTTACGACGGCGAGGGTTCTGCGGCGGCGCAGGCCATGATCCGGCATTCGGCGGGGCATGCGGCATCCGACGATCCCGATGTCCAACTGTTCTGCGATCTTGACCTATACCGTCTCGGCGTGCCGTTCGAGGCCTTCGATCAGCACGGCAAGGACGTGCGCGCCGAATATGCCTGGATCGAGGAGGACGTCTGGACCACCAAGCGCAACGCCTTCTTCCAGGGCCTGCTGGACCGTCCGGTGATCTACCAAACCGATTACTGGCGCAGCCGCCTGGAGAAACAGGCGCGCGAAAATCTGGCGCGGACCATCGACTCGCTGTCCGCGGGATAACTCGACCGGCGCGGCCCCATCGGGCGCGCATCCTCACATTCAAGGAGCCTTCCGATGCCGAAACAGGTCGAATTCTGGTTCGATTTCGTCAGCCCGATGTCGCACATCGCCTACCACCGGCTGCCCGATCTGCGGGACCGCACCGGCGCCGAGATCGCCTTCCGGCCGATGCTGCTGGGCGGCGTCATGAAGGAAACCGGCAATGCGCCGCCGGTCATGGTCCCGGCGAAAGGGGCCTACTATCAATTGGACATCCCGCGCTGCGCCGCGCGGTACGGTATTCCCGTGACGCCGAATCCGCATTTCCCGGTCAACACGATTGCGGCGATGCGGGGCTGCTTCGTCGCCCTGGCGGAAGGGTCCTTCGACGCCTACGCCGATGCCCTGTTTCGGGCGGTCTGGGTGGACGCCAAAAATGTTGGCGATCCCAAGGTGCTTGCCGAGGTTTTGTCGGCGTCCGGTTTCGATGCCGCCGCGATGGCCGAGAAAATCCGGACGCCGGACGTGAAAGACAAGCTGATCGCCGCGACCGGCGAGGCGGCGTCGCGCGGCGTCTTCGGTGCACCGAGTTTCTTCGTCGGCGACGAGCTGTTCTTCGGACAGGACCGTATGGACTACGTGGCCGACGCGCTCGGCAGTTAACGTGCGGGATCTATCGGCGTTACGTGTCGAGCGCATTTTCCAGTGCGCCGGGTCCCGGATACTCGGGGTTTGCCTGGTCCGCGAATGCGCCGATATGGGCGGCGTTGAATCCCGGGCGCGCGGTCAGCCGCTGCCACCAGTCCGCCGTTCGCGGGTTCGCATCGGGGTCGAGCTGCGCGGCTTCCAGTTCCTCGATGCGCTTCACATAAGGCGTCACGCTGATGTCGGCGAGCGTGAAGCTGTCGCCGGTGAGCCAGGGGCGATCCGCCAGCGTTTCCTCCATCCGGCGGATCAGGCCGCGCAACACCGCCATCGCCTCTTCCAATTCCTCCGGGGTGAACGGGTCGCGGGCCATGCGGTACCAGAAATTCCGCCGCTCGGGATCGGGGATGTTCGCGAGCTTTTCCTCCAATTCGGCGTCGCTCCATTCGCGCGCGATCGGATGAATGCTGAGCTGCCAGTTATGCTTTAGGACGGCCGGCAGGTATTTGTCGTCCACGTCGCGGCACCACAGCCGCATGGCGTGGCGTTCGACCGGGTCGGCCGGGCGAATCGGCCGGTCGGGAAAGGCGTCGTCGAGATATTCGTTGATGAAACTGCTCTCGATCAGCTGGATGCCGTTGTGCACCAGCGCCGGCACGACCCCGTTCGGGTTGATCTTCCGGTAGGCGGGCGCGTGATGCTCGTTCTTCCGCACGTTGATGGGGCGGCTGGTGTACGGAATCCGCTTCTCGGCGAGCGCGAAGCGCACCTTTCGCGACGCGCTGGACGACCAGCCGTGATAAAGGATCAGCGAGTCGGCGTGATTTTCCGCCATCGGTTCTTTTCCCTTGTTCTGTCCGCAAACGAAAGGCGGAACCGCCGCCGGCTCCGCCTTTCCTTGGGCCGCGTAACGGCGGCCTCTACCGGTTCATGCGGTTATCGACCAGATCGTCGACCACCTGCGGCTCGGCCAGCGTGGATGTGTCGCCGAGATTGCCGAAATCATTCTCGGCGATCTTGCGCAGGATGCGGCGCATGATCTTGCCGGACCGTGTCTTCGGCAGGCCCGGCGCCCATTGCAGCCAATCCGGGCTGGCGATCGGGCCGATTTCCTTCCGCACCCATTGCACCAGTTCCTTGCGCAGGTCCTCGTCCGGATCCTCGCCCGCGTTCAGCGTGACATAGGCGTAGATACCCTGCCCCTTGATGTCGTGCGGCGCGCCGACCACCGCCGCCTCGGCGACCTTCGGATGGGCCACCAGCGCCGATTCGACCTCCGCCGTGCCCATGCGGTGGCCGGACACGTTGATCACGTCGTCGACCCGGCCGGTGATCCAGTAGTAGCCGTCCTCGTCGCGGCGCGCGCCGTCGCCGGTGAAATAACGGCCCGGATAAGTCGAGAAATAAGTCTCGATGAACCGTTCATGGTCGCCGTAGACCGTGCGCATCTGCCCCGGCCAGCTGTCGGCGATGCAAAGATTGCCTTCGCAGGGACCGTCGAGCGGGTTGCCGTCGGCGTCGACCATCAGCGGCTGGATGCCGAAGAAGGGCCGCGTGGCCGAGCCGGGTTTCAATGCCGTCGCCCCTGGCAGCGGCGTGATCAGGATTCCGCCGGTCTCGGTCTGCCACCACGTATCGACGATCGGGCAGCGCCCGTCGCCGACCACGTTGTAATACCAGAGCCAGGCCTCCGGGTTGATCGGCTCGCCGACCGTGCCCAGCAGTTTGAGCGACTTGCGGCTGGTCTTCTTCACCGGGGCGTCGCCGTCGCGCATCAGCGCGCGGATCGCCGTCGGGGCGGTGTAGAAGATCTCGATATCGTGCTTGTCGCAGACTTCCCAGAAACGGCTGGTGTCCGGGTAGTTGGGCACGCCTTCGAACATCACCGTGATCGCGCCGTTGGCGAGCGGTCCGTACACGATATAGCTGTGCCCGGTGACCCAGCCGACATCGGCGGTGCACCAGTAGACCTGCCCGTCCTTGTAGTCGAACACGTATTGATGCGTCATCGACGCGTAGACCATGTAGCCGCCGGTGGTGTGCATCACGCCCTTCGGCTTCCCGGTCGAGCCCGAGGTGTAGAGGATGAACATCGGGTCTTCCGCGTCCATCTCCTCGGCCGGGCAGTCCGCCGACGCGTCGGCGATCAGGTCGTGGTACCAGACGTCGCGGCCGTCTTGCCACTCGATGTCGCCGCCGGTCCGCTTGACCACGACGCATTTCTCGATCGACGGGCAGCTTTTCAGCGCCGCGTCGCTGTTCGCCTTCAGCGGGATCGGCCGGCCGCCGCGGATGCCTTCGTCGGCGGTTATGATGATGTTGCAGTCGCAATCCTGGATGCGTCCCGCCAAGGCGTCCGGCGAGAAGCCGCCGAAGACGATCGAATGGATCGCGCCGATCCGCACGCAGGCCAGCATGGCGACGGCGGCCTCGGGAATCATCGGCATGTAGATCGTGATGCGGTCGCCCTTCTTGGCGCCGATCGCCTTCAGCCCGTTGGCGAATTTGCAGACTTCCGCGTGCAGCTCGCGGTAGGTGATGGTCTTGTCGTCCTTGGGGTCGTCGCCCTCCCAGATGATCGCGGTCTGGTCGCCGCGGGTTTCCAGGTGACGGTCGAGGCAGTTGTAGGCGGCATTCGTCGTGCCGTCGTAGAACCACCGAATATGCAGGTCGTCCTTGTCGTAGGAGACGTCCTTGACCTTGCTGAACGGCTTGAACCAATCGATCCGCTTGCCGTGCTCGGCCCAGAAGCCTTCCGGGTCCTCGACCGACTGCTGATACATGCTGAGGTACTTGTCGTTATCGACCCAGGCTTCGGCCGCTGTCTCGGCGGGGACCGGAAATAATGTGTTGTCGCTCATCTTGTGCCTCCCTTAATCGAGGATTGGTTCGTTATGGCCGTTGCTTGCGTTGGCCTATTTCTTGGCGCGCTCCATCGCCTGCTTGATCAGGTCCATGGCTTCTTCGCTCTCGCCCCATCGCTTGACCTTGACCCATTTACCCTTTTCCAGGTCTTTGTAATGCTCGAAGAAATGCGCGATCTGTTCAATCAAAATTGGCCGCAGATCGCGATACGAACTGATGTTCTCATAGAACGGATGCAGGTCGTCGACCGGAACGCAGAGGATCTTCTCGTCGATGCCGCTCTCGTCCTCCATCATCAGCACGCCGACCGGCCGCGACCGGATGACGACGCCTGGAATAACCGGTATTTGCGCGACCACCGCCGCGTCTATCGGGTCGCCGTCGTCCGACAGCGTGTGCGGGATGAAGCCGTAGTTACAGGGGTAATACATCGCCGTATGCAGGAAGCGGTCGACGAACATCGCGCCCGACTCCTTGTCCATCTCGTATTTCACCGGGACGCCGCCGATCGGGATCTCGATGATAACGTTGACTTCGTAGGGCGGATTCGCGCCGACCGAGATCTTATCGATGTTCATGCGTCATGCTCCTGCCCGCCGCCGGACTTTGAAATGCCACGCCGGCGAGTCTATCACGAAGCCCGAGCCGCGACAGGATCTTGCGGCGGGCGTGCCGTGTGACGGGCTTGGCCGAATTCACACATAGAATTCACGGCAACCGCCGGTTCGTAAACAGCGAAGTCGTTTAATGTTAACCTCGCTTCACATCGGCCTGTGAAAATAGTGAAGGATCTTGCGCGGGGATCGCTGCGGCCCCCGTTTTGCACTAGCATGGTCGGCCGGTACGCGCGTGCGTGCAATCGAATTTGAACAGAGGACAACCATGCAACTCCAACTCGCCACATGGCCCGAAGTCGAGCGCTATCTCAAGAACAACACAGGTGTCATCCTGCCCATCGGATCGACCGAGCAGCACGGCCCGAACGGCCTGGTCGGCACCGACGCGCTGACCGCCGAGGTGATCGGCCGCCGGCTCGGCGAGGAAATCGGCGTGATGGTGGCGCCCACCATTTCGGTCGGAATGGCGCAGCATCATATGGATTTCCCCGGGTCGGTGACCCTGCGCCCGTCGACCCTGATGCTGGTGGTGCGCGACATGGTGATGTCGCTGGCGCGGCACGGCTTCGATCGCTTCTATTTCGTCAACGGCCATGGCGGCAACATTCAGCCGGTCAACACGGCGTTCAGCGAGGTCCATGCGGAATTGGGCGAGGCCGCGGCGCTGGCCGGGCCCGGATCGAACCGCATGCCGGCTGAGGTGTTCTGCCGGCTCGCCAATTGGTTCGCCATGCCGCAGGTCGACAAGCTTTCCCAGGACCTGTACGGCGACAAGAACGGAAGCCATGCGACGGCCGCCGAAGTGTCGGTCACCTGGTACGCTTTCCCGGATCAGCAGCGCGACGTGCCGCTCGGCACGGTCCCATCGGAAGCGAATCCGATCCAGGGCGCGGCCGATTTCCGGCGCCGCCATCCGGACGGCCGGCGCGGCGGCGCGGACCCGTCGCTCTCCACCGCCGAGGCGGGCGAGAAGCTGGTCAACGCGGCGGTCGAGGACATGGCCGCCGATTACCGTCATTTCATCGAGGTGACGGGGACCTGATGGTCGCATCGCCGGTCCGCGTGGAGTCCCTCTGCGACCGATTGGAGTTGATTCCCGAATTGGCGCGCTGGTTCGAGGCCGAGTGGACGCCCTATTACGGTCCGGACGGTCCTGGCGCGGGGACCGCCGAGCAGGATATCCGCACGTGTTGCAACCGCGATGCTCTGCCGTTGGCGCTGGTGGCCCTGGAAGACGGGGATAGGCCTGCCGGCACGGCGGCGCTGAAAGCGGACTCGCTCGATACCCATCCGCAACTGGGCCCCTGGCTCGCCGCGCTCGTGGCAGCGTCGGACGCGGCGGAAGCCGCCCTGGTGCAGGCCATCGAGGCGGAAGCGCGCCGCCTCGGCTTCGATGCGGTCTATACCGGCATGGATGAAGGGTCGGCGGTATTACGGCGATGCGGCTGGTCGGTGATCGGCCGGTCGTCGTCGTTGCGCGGGCCGATCGCGGTGTTCGAGAAGATTCTGGCGTAACGTCCTAAGATTTCCGCAGCACCCAGCCGTCTTCCAACTCCACGGGGAAAGGGTCGAGGTTGTCGCCTTGGCAGGGACCCGTGGTGCAGTGGCCGTCCTCGATGCGGAATTCCGCGCCGTGCATGGCGCAGAGGATGAATTGCCGGTCGAAGGTCATGAACGCGTCGTCGACCCAGGTCAGCGGCGTGCCGAGATGCGGGCAGATGTTGTGGTAGCCGTGCACGGCGTCGCCCTGGCGCACGACGAAGACGTCGATCACTTCGCCGTCCTGCTCGATTTCCAGGCTCTTGCCTTCGCCGTCCGGGATGTCGTCGAGGCGGCAGAGTTTGCGGGCGTCGTCCGCCATGGCCGAGTGGCGGCGCCTACGCCTCGGTCTCGCCCATGGCGCAGATCAGCTTCCAATGCTCGGGCTCGATTGGCATCACCGACAGACGCGATTGGCGCACCAGCGCGATTTCCTCGAGCCGCGGCTCGGCCTTGATCTCGGCCAGCGTCACCGGGCGTTCGAACGGGCGGATGGCTTTCACGTCGACCATGCCGAAGCGCTCGGACTCGTCGGTCGGATCCGGGTAGTATTCCTTGGCGATTTCGACGATGCCGACGATGCGCTTCTCGTTGACCGAGTGGTAAAAGAAACCCAGGTCGCCCTTCTTCATCGCCTTCATGTTGTTGCAGGCCTGATGATTGCGCACGCCGTCCCACTCGGCGGTGCCGTCGCGGACCTGATCGTCCCAGGACCAGGCGCCGGGTTCGCTCTTGAACAACCAATATGCCATCGTCGTTTCCTCGCTCTCAGTCTTTCGGCCACAGATTCTCGTAGGCCTGCGTCCAGCGGTCTCCGTAGACGCCGTTCTTGTTGAACGGTTCCTCCGCGAACCATGCGTCCGCCGCGGCCCTATCCGGATAGTCCACGATATAGAGCGACCCGATGCGGTCTTCCATCTCGGTCGCGTCGCTGTCCTCGAACATCGGGCCGGCGGCGAAGATATGATCCGCCGTGCCGGCCAGATAGTCGAGATGCGCCTGCCGGAATTCCGTGCGCGGCCCCGCGGCGGTTTCCCCGTTCAGGTTGAAATAGGCGAACAGCGTGTCCGTCACCGCGGGGCGGCCGTCCTTCGGCCATTTGTTATCGAAACCTTTGATCTGGATATCGCCGTAGACGCCGTTCTTTGTGAACGGTTCGTCCCGCAGCCAGTCCGCCGCCGCCCGCCGGTCGGGCCAGTCCATGATGAAGATCGAGCCGGTCATGGCGCTGAAATCGTCGGACCACAACGGTCCGGCGGCGAAGAACCGGTCGGCCTCGCCGGCCAGATACTGTTGATGGACGGGCCGGAGGTCGGCCCGCCGCGCCGCCATGTCTGGCGCGTCCAGCAGGAAATAGACGAACAGCATGATCCGTGTCCCGCTGTCCCGGCCTATGCGCCGTCCGCGGCTTCCGGGTTCCACTGACCCTTCCGCATGCGGCGGATCGTGACGTTCTTGAACACGCCGGCCTTGGTGAACGGGTCGCCGTTCGAGAAGGCTTCCGCTTCGGCACGGCTGTTCACGTTCACGATGAAGACGCTGCCGACGGCTTCCGAGCCGTCGTCGGACTGCGCCGCGCCGGCCAGCACCAGGATGCCTTTCTGGCTTTTCAGGTAATCGCGATGGATTTCCAGGTTCTCCTGGCGGATCGCATCGGTATCGGGATTGTCGTCGCAGGTGATGGCCCACAGCATGGTCGGTCTCCGGCTTTCGGTCGTGGAATGTGTTGAATAGGATAGCAGGGACGCTAGCGACCGGCGCGCCCCGGGTCAACCTGAGCGGTCCACCCGAGCGGTCAGCCGGCGTCCAGGCCCTCGGGCCGGAACGGCCGGCTCAGCAGGCCTTCGATCGCCGCGTCGATGTCGGCCCCGTGGTTGATGACCTGATCGACGGCGGTGCAGATCGGCATCTCGATGCCGAGCGAGGCGGCCAGCGCGGTGACCGACTCCGCGTTGAACACGCCTTCGGCGACCGAGTTCCGCTCGGCCAGGATTTCCTTGAGCGGACGGCCTTCGCCCATCGCCATGCCGAGCGACATGTTGCGCGATTGCGGCCCGTTGCAGGTCAGCGTCAGGTCGCCCAGGCCGGACAGGCCCATCAGGGTTTCCGGCTTGCCGCCCTTCGCGAGGCCTAGCCGCGCCATTTCCGCCAGGCCGCGGGTGATCAACGCGGCGCGCGTGTTGTCGCCCAGTTTCTTGCCGGTCACCACGCCGCAGGCGATGGCCAGCACATTCTTGACCGCGCCGCCGATTTCCGCCCCGACCGGGTCGTCGGACAGGTAGGGCCGGAAATTGGGCGTTCCGATCATGTCGACCAGCGCTTCGCCCAGCTCGGTATCGGCGCAGGCGAGAGTTACCGCGGTAGGGGTGCCGGTGGCCACCTCGCGGGCGAAGGTCGGGCCCGACAACACCGCGATCGGCGCTTTCGGCAATGTTTCGGCCGCGACTTCGGTCATCATCTGCAGCGTGCCGTGTTCGATTCCCTTGGCGCACAACACCACGGGCACGCCGTCATCCAAATACAGTGCCATCAGCTTTGCGATGGCGCGCAGGAATTGCGACGGGACGACCAACAGCACGGCCTTCGCCCCGGCGACCGCCTTGGCGATGTCGCTGGTGGCGTCGATCCCGGGCTCCAGCGCGATCTCGGGCAGATAGACCGGGTTGCCGCTGCCGGCGGCGATCGAGGCCGCGACCTCGTCTTCCCGCGCCCACATCATGACGTCATGACCGGCCCGGCGGGTGACGCAGGCCAGCGCCGTACCCCAGGCGCCCGCGCCGATGACTGCAATGCGTGCCATGCGCTACCCTCGCGGTTCCGGGGCCGGTTCGTCAAGCGGCCAGCGGGGCCGCGCCGGCGCATCGAGCGAATCCGACAGGCCCAGCCGCAGCCGCTCGAGCCCGGCCCAGGCGATCATCGCCGCGTTGTCGGTGCAGAGGCGGAGCGGCGGTGCGATGAAGTCCATGCCGCAGTCCTCGGCCGTGTCGGCGAGGGCCGCCCGCAGCGTCCCGTTCGCGGCGACGCCGCCGGCCACCACCAGCGTCGTCCCGCCGGGGTGCTCGGTCTTGAACCGCAGAATCGCGTTACGCGCCCTGTCGGCCAGCACGTCGGCGGCCGCGGCCTGGAAGGACGCGGCGATATCGGCCGCGACGGCATGATCCAGCGGCCCGTCCGGCAGGCGGTCGACGATCTGCCGCACCGCGGTCTTCAGGCCGGAAAAGGAAAAGTCGCACCCGTCGCGCCCGCGCATCGGCCGCGGCAGGTCATGGGCGGCCGGGTCGCCGTCGCGCGCGAGGGCCTCCAGCGCCGGGCCGCCGGGATAGCCCAACCCCAGCAGTTTCGCCGTCTTGTCGAAGGCTTCGCCGACCGCGTCGTCGACCGTGCTGCCGTAGCGGTGGAAATCGCCCGGCCCGGCGACCGCCGTCAGCAGGCAATGCCCGCCCGAAACCAGCAGCGCGAGATAGGGAAAGGCCACGCCGTCGCTCAGCCGCGGGGTCAGCGCATGGCCTTCCATATGGTTGACCGCGACGAAGGGCAGGTTGCGGGTCAGCGCGATCGCCTTGCCGGTCATCAGCCCGACCATGACGCCGCCGATCAGGCCCGGCCCGGCGGTCGCGGCCACGCCGTCCAGCGCCTCGAAGCCGATCCCGGCCTCGTCCATCGCCTGCGCGACCAGCCGGTCGATATGGTCGAGATGGCTGCGCGCCGCGATCTCCGGCACCACGCCGCCGTAGGGTCGGTGCTCGTCGAGCTGCGACAACACCACGTCCGACAGGATCGTCCGGTCGTCGCAGACCACGGCCGCCGCCGTCTCGTCGCAGGACGTTTCGATGCCCAGCACGCGCATTGAGGGATGCCTCGCTGAATTTGCCCTTCCGCGCCCTTATAAACGGCTCCGGACGTTCTGCCTATGCCGCTTTGCCGGGTTGTGAATTACACTTCGCCCCTTTCGGCATTGCGCGGAACCGGGTAGAGAAGAGCGATGACACGACAACTGAAACTCGGCACACGGGGATCGCCGCTCGCGCTGTTCCAGGCCAATCTCGTGGCGCGTTTGCTGCAGGCGGCGCATCCGGACCTCCAGGTCGAGATCCAGACGGTTCGGACCTCGGGCGATCGTATTCAGGACCGGCCGTTGGCCGACGTCGGCGGCAAGGGGCTGTTCACCAAGGAAATCGAGCGCGATTTACTCGACGGCGACATCGATATCGCAGTCCACTCGATGAAGGATATGGAGACGTTCCTGCCCGACGGGTTGGATATCGTCGCCGTTCTGCCGCGGGAGGATCCGCGCGACGCCTTCCTGTCGCGCGACGGCGCATCGCTGGACGATCTGCCCGCGGGCGCCCGGATCGGCACCGCGTCGGTGCGGCGCCAGGCCCAAATCCTGCACCGCCGGCCCGATCTCTCCGTGGTTCCCTTCCGCGGCAATGTGGAAACCCGGCTGCGCAAGCTCGGCGAGGGCGAGGCCGATGCGACGCTGCTCGCCTATGCCGGTCTCAAGCGGCTGGAACGCGAAGACGTTATCACCGGGGTTTTTGAGACGGATGTCATGCTGCCGGCCGCCGCCCAAGGCGCGATCGGGGTGGAAACGCGGATCGACGACACCGCGGTCCTCGACCTTCTGGCCGCGCTCGACGATGCGGAAACGTCGATCTGTATCGCGGCCGAGCGCGCGGTCCTGGCCGCGCTGGATGGGTCCTGCCGCACGCCGATCGGCGCCTACGCGACCTTGGACGCGGCCGCGGACATCGTATCGCTGCAAGGTCTGGTGGCGCAGCCCGACGGGTCCGAGCTGCACCGCCTGTCGGATACCGCCCCCGTTGCGGATTCGGTGGCGATGGCGACCGAGCTGGGCAACAGTCTGCGCGCCAAGATGGCGCCGGGCTTCTTCGAATGACCACGCCGGGCGGCTTGCATGTCTTAGTGACGCGGCCGCGCCCTGACGCGGTTGCCCTGACCGCCGAGCTGGAGCGCCGGGGGCATACGGTCCTGCAGCAGCCGCTGCTGGAACTCGAGATCGACGCGAACGCTGACCTCGATCTCGATGGCGTGCAGGCGCTGTTGTTCACCTCGGCGAATGGGGTTCGCGCCTTCGTCGCGCGCAGCGGCCGCCGTGACCTGCCGGTCTATGCCGTAGGCGATGCGACGGCGCGCGAGGCGATGGGGCAGGGCTTCGGCGCGGTGGAGAGCGCCGGCGGCGCCGTCGACGACCTCGCCGCCCTGGTCCGCCGCACCATCGAACCCGAAGACGGCGCCTTGCTGCACGTGTCGGGCAGCGCCGTCGCCGGCGATCTTTCCGGACTACTGACATCGGACGGTTTCGCGGTGCGGCGGGAACAGCTATATACGGCACGGAAGGTCACGGGGATCGATGCGGCGGTCCGGGCGGCGCTGATCGCCGGGACAATCGATGCCGTGTTGTTTTTTTCACCGCGCAGTGCCGCCGCCTTTGTTACTCTGGTGCAGGCGGCGGAGATCGGGGCGGCGTGCGGGAAACTGACCGCCGTCTGCCTCAGCGATGCGGTGGCCGCGGCGTTGGCACCGATATCATGGCGGGCGGTGACCGTGGCGGCGCGGCCGAACCAGGAAAGCCTGCTCGCCAGTCTGGAAGGGAACGTGACGGACAATAGCAATGATCAAGACCACGACGGACCGGAGCCGCCGGAAGGCGCGCCGGACCTGCTCGATCAGGGGAATGCCGAGGCCGTGGTCGAACGCTTCGGGGGCATTCGCCCGATGGCCGCGAAACTCGACGTGCCGGTGACCACGGTGCAGGGATGGAAGGGCCGCAATCAAATTCCGGTGGGCCGGTTCGCTACAATCCGGGCCGCCGCTCAAGAGCACGGCGTGGATCTGGCGGCCGTGGCCGCGGCGGCGAGCCCACGGCAGTCGGTCCCGACTGCCGGCGCTGCGCCCGCTGCACCGCCCGACGACGCCCCGGATACGGCAGCGGCGGAAGACGCCGCCGAGACATCCGAACCCGCTGACGATGGTGATTCGGCGCCCGAGACGGCCTCGGCGCCACCGCCGGAAACGGCGGGCGGCGGTTCCGGCGGCGCGCTGACCTGGGTGGCGCTGGTGTTGGCGGTCGCGGCGCTGGGCGTGGTGCTCTACGGCCGGTTTGGGCCGATGCACGCAGGAACCGGATCGGCGGCGCTGCCGCCCGATATCGCCGACCGGTTGGAACGGCTGGAATCGCGCGCGCCGCAAGCCGACCTGCCGGCCCGGCTCGGCAAGTTGGAGCAACGCCTCGACGAGGCGTCCAAGAATTTCGCCGCCGCGGCGGTCGCCAAGCCGGGCGACGGCAAGGCGCTGGCGGCGCTCGACGAACGGCTCGGCGCCCTGCGGACGCGGCTGGACGATCTCGCGGGCCGGCTCGACGGGCTGCGGGGAACGCCGGCGGCGCTCGACGAAATCCGCAAGGACATGACCGCCCTGCGTAGCAGCGTGACCGCGATGAGCGCGCGAATCAAAACGCTCGAGGACCGCCCGCCTGTCAGCGGCGGCGAAATCGCGGCGTTGGCGATCGCGGTGGGGCAGTTGGATGCGGCGGTCGCGGGCGGCGGCGCGTATCGCCCGGCCCTCGATCGGGTGCGGGCCTTGGCGGAAGACGACGCGGCGATCGTTCGCGAGATCGTCGTATTGGATCCGCGCGCGGGCAAGGGCGTCCCGACGGTGACGCAGCTCGCGGCAGGCTTCGCCGACATCGCGCCGAAACTGTCGACAACTTCGCCCGAGACGGAGGAAAGCTGGGCCGAGCGGCTGCGCCAGAAAACGATGTCGCTGGTCAAGGTGCGCCCGGTCGGGAAGGACGGCGCGCGCTCGCCGGTAACCCGGGCCGAACGGGCCCTGGCGCGGGGCGACCTGAAGGCTGCCGTCGCCGCGGTCGAAGGGTTGTCCGGCCCGATCGACGCATGGCGCAAAGACGCCGAACTGCGCGTTGCGGCGGATGCGGCGCTGGCGGCGATCCGCGCCCGGGTCGCGGACCTGCTGGCGGCGGAAGCCGCAGACTCGAAAGCGGCGTCCAAATCCGGACAACGCGCGCCATGAGCCGGGTCATCGTCCTCGTCGGTGTCATCGTCCTCGTTGCGTTGGCGGCGAGCTGGCTCAGCGGCAATCCCGGAAACGTGGCGATCGAATGGCTCGGCTGGCGTATCGACACGTCGGTGACCATGCTGGCCTTTCTGGTCGCCCTTTTGACGGTGTTGGGGGCGGTCGGCTACCGCATGTGGCGGGCCGTGGTGCTTGCGCCGGACCGATTCTTCCAGGCGCGGCGAACGCGCCGGCGCCGTCTCGGCTACCAGGCGCTGAGCAGCGGCATGATCGCCGCGGCGTCCGGCGACACTGCGGAAGCGCAGCGCCAATCCCGCAAGGCGGAAGACCTGCTGGAAGACGCCAGCGTGACGCGGCTGCTGCGCGCGGAAGCGGCCAAGCTGAACGGTGATATCGCGACGGCCCGGCGCACCTATGAGGAAATGGCCGACGATCCGGAAACCGCGTTGATCGGGATGCGCGGGCTGCTCGAACAAGCGGACGAACGCGGCGACCGGGCCGAAGCGCTGCGCCTCGCCGAGAAGGCGCACCGTCAGCATCCCGGCGCGCGCGATGTCGTGCGGCGCTTGCTCGATCTCCAGGTCGAATTCGGCCGGTGGGACGCCGCCGACCGGACCCTGGCGAACGCGATCCGGCATAAGGCCTTCCCGCCCGCCGCGGCAAAGCGGTGGCGGTCCGCCGTGCTGCTCGAACGCAGCCGTATCGCCGAAATCGACGGCTTGGCGTCCGAAGCGCTCGCCCTCGCGAAGCAGGCGTATCAATTGGACGGGGCCCGGGTGCCGGTCGTGGCGCAATTTGGCCGTCTCCTCCACGCGCAGGGAAAAGACTGGCGCGCGAAACGGGTACTCGAAAAGGCTTGGAAGGCCGAACCGCATCCCGATATCGCCGCGGCCTACGGGGCGCTGTTCGAGGGCGATACGGATCTGGAACGCGTCAATCGATACCAGCGGCTGCTGAGCTTCCGGCCCGATCACGCGGAAAGCCATCTCGCGGTGGCGCGGGCGGCCATGACGGCGGAGCTTTGGGGCGAGGCGCGGGCGCATCTCGGCCAGGCGGCGGAGCACGGCGTGACGCCGCGGGTCTGCCGCATGATGGCCGCGCTCGAGGAGGCGGAACACGACGACGGCGCGGCGGCGCGCGACTGGCTCGCACGCGCGACCACCGCTGATCCGGACCCGGCCTGGGTTTGCGACGCCTGCGGGGCGGTGGCCGCCGTTTGGTCCGCGCGCTGCGGCAACTGCAATAGCTTCGATGCGCTGAGCTGGCATCCGCCGGTGCAGGCGCCCCAGCTGACCCGGGAGCTGGCCCGCACCGATCCGGTGCCGGCCCTGCCCGCGAACGGCTAAAGTTATCCAGGAGAATTGAGGGCAAACAGCAACCGGGCCGGCGAAGTATCGCCGGCCCGGCCAGTGGGAGTTAGGAAGTTAATCAGTGGGAGGCGGCGCCGTGTCAGCTAGGCTGGGTTGGGTCCGCATCCCGCAGTGTGGCACCTAAACCCTACCCGTCCGGGGGGTCCAGAACAGTGATCGGGGTCACAGATGGTAAATTTTTTTTAACCAACGTCGATTATATCGATTCCCAAGCGAATCCGGCGTGTTCAGGACGCTTGCGAAACGCGCCGGACCCGCTTATGGTCCGCGCAATCGGACGGATTTCTCGAAAATCCCGTCGATAAGGGGCCGCCTTAGCTCAGCTGGTAGAGCATCGCATTCGTAATGCGGGGGTCGGGTGTTCAAGTCACCCAGGCGGCACCATTTTCCGCTTTTGGTTGTCAGGCGCCACCGATGTGGCCAGGATATGCCCCGGTCGAGGGCAATCCCGAGCTGGCCCTTTAAGACGGCGTGAAGCGCTTTGACGGCATCCGACGACCTCACCGACCTGATTTCCCGCACGGCACTTGGCGACCGTGCGGCGTTTCGCGCGCTTTACGACCGGACCAATGCGAAACTTTTCGGCGTCTGTCTTCGTATCTTCAAGGAACGGCAGGAAGCCGAAAATGCCTTGCAGGAGATATACGTAAAGGTCTGGCAGCGGGCCGACCGCTTCGCCCAGGGACGGGCGCGCCCGATGACGTGGCTGATCACGATCGCGCGTAACCATTGCATCGACATCGTGCGCTCCCGAAAGATCGCGACCGACCCGATGGAGGCGGCCTCCGAAGTCGCCGATCCCGCGCCGGGGCCGGAACGCGACGCGATGGCCCGCGACGAGCGGTCGCGGATCGCCGGCTGCCTGGACGAAATCGAATCGGACCGGGCGCAGGCGGTGCAGCAGGCCTATATCGAAGGCTACAGCTACGCCGAACTGGCCGAGCGCCACGGCGTGCCGATCAACACGATGCGCACCTGGCTGCGCCGCAGCCTGATTACGTTGAAAGAGTGTTTGGAACGATGAGCATGGACCGCGACCCCCCGATGGACGAAGACCGCCCGGACGACGTGCTCGCCGGCGAGTTCGTGCTCGGCGTGCTCGACGCGGCGGAGCGGGCGGCGGTCCAGCGTCGGATCGAGGACGAGCCCGCCTTCGCGGCGCTGGTGCACCGTTGGGAGGAGTCGCTGGACCCGTTGGCCGAGGGATACGAACCGGTCGCCGCCCCGGCGCGCGTGCGGGAGGCTGTCGAGGCGCGCCTGTTCGCCGGGCCGGACACAGCGCCGGCCAAGGGCGGTTTCTGGCAAAGCGTATCGCTATGGCGCGGCCTCGCGCTGGCGTTGATGCTGTTGCTGGCGGTGCTCGGCACTCTGCTGGTCACCGGCGACCGGACAACGCCGGAAGGCGACCGGCTGGTCGCCTCGCTGTCGGTGGATGGCGGCGCGTCGCGTTTCGTCGCTTTCTACGAACAGGCGACCAATAGGATGCATTTGAGTCCGGTTGCCGTCGAGACGCAGCCGAACCGGGATATGGAATTGTGGATCATCCCGCCCGGCGGGGCGCCGCTCTCCCTTGGCGTTATTCCCGCGAGCGGCGAGGCGGTCATCCCTGTACAAGGCGAGATACAACGCCACTTCGCCGCCGGCGCGACCTTCGCCGTCAGCCGCGAGCCTGCGGGCGGGTCGCCGACCGGCGCGCCGACGGGTCCGGTGATCGCGGCGGGCGTCGCGAAAAAAATCTGAAAAAGTTTTCACCGCGGCTGAAACTTTTCCGAAACCGCCTCCGTACCTTCGGGTGAACGCAATCACGCGGTCATCATTGAAAGGAACGAATCATGTTTAAGACCTCCCTCCGAAAGTCGCTTCTCGCCACCGTCGTGCTCGGCGCCGCCGTGCTCGGCCTGTCCGCTCCGGCCTCGGCCGACAACCCGATGGTCGGCGGCGCGCCGATGTATGCGAGCAAGAACATCATCCAAAACGCCGTCAACTCGAAGGACCACAAGACGCTGGTCGCGGCGGTAAAGGCCGCCGGCCTGGTCGAGACGCTGCAGGGCAAGGGCCCGTTCACCGTCTTCGCGCCGACCGACGCCGCCTTCGCGGCACTGCCCGCGGGCTCCGTCGAAACGCTGTTGAAGCCGGAGAACAAGGACACGCTCCGCAAGATCCTGACCTGTCACGTGGTCGCGGCGGACGCGATGTCCGGCGCCATCAAGAAGATGGTTGCCGATGACGACGGCGCGCACCCCGTCCCGACGGTCGGGGGCTGCGAGTTCACCGCCAAGTATCAGGGCAACACGATCATGATCCAGGACGGCCAAGGCACTGTCGCACATGTGACGATCGCCGATGTCGACCAGTCGAACGGCGTGATCCATGTAATCGACCGCGTCCTGTTGCCGGCCTCGTAACCGCAACGGATGCTAGAGACTCCCCAGGATCGATGAACCCGAATCGGCCCATCCAGTCCCGTGAACAGGGCGGATGGGCCGGCTCACCCCCAAGGAGACAACCCATGAATCGCCGTCAGATTCTACTCGCCATCGCAGGAACCGCCGTCACGGCCGGCGCGGGCGCCGCCCTCTGGAAATCCGGCCGCGGATCCCGCGCCGCCGTCGCCCGGGAAGGCGGCTTCGAAATCGTGAAAACCCCGGCCGAATGGCGGGCACAGCTTACCGAAGCGGAATACCTCGTTCTACGCGAGGAAGAGACCGAGCGGCCCTACACCAGCCCGCTGCTGAAGGAGAGCCGTGCCGGCACGTATAACTGCAAGGGCTGCGACCTCCCCGCGTATAGCTCGGCCGCGAAATACGACAGCAAGACCGGCTGGCCCAGCTTCACCGAGGCGTTGCCCGGCGCCATCGGAACGAATCCGGACCACAAGCTGTTCGCCGTCCGCACCGAGGTGCACTGCCGCCGCTGCGGCGGCCATTTCGGTCATATCTTCGACGATGGGCCGGCCCCCACCGGCAAGCGCCATTGCCTCAACGGTTTGGCGCTCAATTTTGCCCCGGCCAATTCGTGACCGCCCGGCGTCTTCTCCAAATCGTCGTTGGGGCGCTTGCCCTTATCCCGGTCACGACCGGTGCCGCGGGCCTGTTGCTGGGCTCGCGGTTTCCGGCCTTCGGCGGGGAATGGCCGGTCGATCTGGACAGCCATTTCCGCTTCCTGTCGGCAATATTTCTTGCCATGGGCATCGCCTTCCTGACCTGCATCCCCCGAATCGAGCAAAAGACCGCGCGGTTTCGCCTGCTGGCGACCCTGGTGTTCTGTGGCGGCCTCGGCCGTCTGCTGTCCTATTCGCTCGTCGGGCCGCCTTCGGCCGGGCATTTGGTCGGGCTGGGACTAGAGCTGGTTGTGGTGCCGATACTGGTCCTGCTCCACCGAAAAATTACCTTAATCCGGTCTTAACGCGCGGCTGCTAGCGTTCGGCACCAGAGGTTCCGCACGGCGACGGGCGGAATTTATTCACTAATCGATTCTCGGACGTGACGTATTCCTATAAAATTCCAGCGGGTGGTGATGGAACCGGCGTAGCGGGTTCGTTGCGAGGCAATGCTGATATGACGACGCCGACCGAGCCGAGAATCGCGGTTATCCTGCCGTGCTACAACGAAGAAGCGGCGATCGCCGACGTGGTGCGCGACTTCGCCGAAGTGCTGCCCGACGCCTTCATCTATGTCTACGACAACAATTCGACCGACGATACCGTAGCGGTGGCCGCGGCCGCCGGTGCGCGTGTCCGGCGGGAGCCGATGCAGGGCAAGGGCAACGTGGTGCGCCGCGCCTTCTCGGATATCGAGGCGGATGTCTATCTCATGGCGGACGGCGACGGCACCTACGATCCCGGCCGCGCGCGCGAAATGGTCGACCTGCTGCTCGGCGACAATCTCGACATGGTCGTCGGCGTGCGGACCGATGATGACCCGGACGCCTACCGGCGCGGGCACCGCACCGGGAACCGGATGTTCAACATGACGGTGGCCTGGCTGTTCGGCGATCTGTTCACGGACATCTTCTCCGGCTACCGCGTCTTCTCCCGCCGTTTCGTGAAATCCTTCCCGGCCCTGTCCGCCGGGTTCGAAATCGAAACCGAACTGACCGTGCACGCGATCCAACTCCGCATGCCGGTGGCGGAAATCCCGACGGCCTATCGCGGCCGGGTCGAGGGATCGGAAAGCAAGCTGCGGACCTACCGCGATGGGTTCAAGATCCTGCTCACGGTCCTGCTGTTCACGCAGCATTACCGCCCGCTGTTCTTCTTCACGGTGCTGGCCGCGATGATGGCGACGGTTTCCGTCCTGCTGGGCTATTCGGTCGTCTCGGAGTATTTCGAGACCGGGCTCGTCACCCGGTTCCCGACCGCCGTACTGGCGATGGGCGTCATGCTGGTGGGGGCAATCTCGCAGGCGATCGGCCTCGTGCTCAACAACAGCAGCCGGGGCCAACTCGAAATGAAACGCTTGAAATATCTCGAATTTCCCCGCTTCGGGGCGGGTGGACGCCGGTAAGGGCCGGCCGGCTCAGCCGACTTCTACCGGATCGCCGATGGCGAGGCCGAGCGTTGCCGCTGCGCTGCCCGACGGCATCGCGATCTCGATCAAGCCGCAGGAATTCGCATACCAGAACGGCGCGTCCGGCGGCGCGTCGCCGAAGACGCGCGCCGGCGATAGTGTCGCGCCGCCCGCGCGAATCGCCGCTTCCGGCGGCACTTTCTCGGTCCGCAGGCCGCTCATCAGATTCCCGAACCCGTCGGCATAAACAATCTCGGGCAGGTCGTCCGGCCAATCCGCGCCGGGCATGCCTTCGGCCGGCTGATCGGCGAGCAGGGCCTCCCCTGCGCAGCCAGTGGCGAGCATCGCGGCCACCGGCGCGAACAAGTCGCGGCCATGGAAGGAGTCGGACAGGGTGTCGGGCCGCCAGTCAATGCGCCGGGTCTGCGTCGTCCCGGCGCGCCGACCGATCAGTTCGAACAATCCGTTGCCGGGGCCGACGAAGCGGCGGCCGTCGGCCTCGACCACGATGGGCGGCCGTGCGGTGCCGACGCCCGGGTCGACCACGCCGATGCAGATCGATCCATCGGGGAAGTCCTTCGCCAGCGCCGCCAGCAGATAGGCGGCGGGTTTCGGCGCGAAGGCGGGGGCGTCCTGCATCAGGTCGACCACCGGCACGCCGGGTGCGGCGGCGGCGAGCACGGCCTGCATCTGCCCCACATAGGGGCCGTTGCGGGTGAAATCGGTGAACAGGAAAATCACGCGGATACTATGGCGGACCCGGCGCGTTCGGGGCAAGCTATCGCGTGCAGCGACGGGAGGTGCGGATAGTCATGCGATTGAAGGACAAGGTGGCCATCGTGACCGGCGCGGGCTCGGGCTTCGGCGCGGGCATCGCCGAGCGGTTCGCCGCGGAAGGCGCCCGCGTGGTGGTGAATGACATCAACGCGGGCGGCGGGGCCGCGACGGTGGACGCGATCGGCACGGGGACCGGCGATGCGGGCCGCGCCTTCTTTCACGCCGCCGACGTGTCGAAAAACGCCGATGTCGGCACGTTGGTGCAGGCGGCGCTCGACCGGTTCGGCGACCTCGATATCTTCGTGAACAATGCGGGCGTCTCGCACCGCAACCAGCCGATGACCGAGGTCGACGAAGCGACGTTCGACAAGATCTACGCGGTCAACGTGAAGTCGATCTACCTGTCGGCGCTGCATGCTGTGCCGGTGTTCCAGAAGCGCGGCGGCGGCGTGTTCATAAACATCGCGTCGACGGCGGGGGTCCGGCCCCGGCCCGGCCTCACCTGGTACAACGGCAGCAAGGGGGCGGCGGTCATCCTGACCAAGTCGATGGCGGTCGAACTGGCGTCCGACGGGATTCGGGTCTGCGGCATCAATCCGGGAATCGGCGAAAGCGGCCTGACCGAAACCTTCATGGGTGTGCCCGACACGCCGGAGAACCGCAAGCGCTTCGAGGCCAACATCCCGCTCGGCCGGTATAGCCTGCCGCGCGATATCGCCAACGCGGCACTCTATCTCGCGTCCGACGAAGCGGACCTGCTGACCGGCGTCTGCTTGGAGGTCGACGGCGGGCGCTGCATTTAGCCCGAACGAAAACCGCCCGGGCGAGGCCCGGGCGGCGTGTTCGTGAACGGCGGGCGCGATCAGTCGCGCATGATGCCGATCAAGTTCAAGATGTGGATGAACATCACAACGAAGCTGCCATAAAGGCCGAGCGCGCCGAAGACCGCCATCTTGGTGACCATGTCGGCGGGTGCCTCGTAGTACATGTTCTTTACCATCTGCGTCTCGAAGGCGGTGATGCCCGCGAAGACGAGGACCACCAACGCCGAGATACCAAAGCTGAGCATCGTGCTCTGCACCAGGAAGGCGTTGACCAACATCGCGATGATCAATCCGATCGCGGCCAGCATGAAGAAGGTCGCGAAGGGCGACAGGTCCTTCTTGGTCGTGTAGCCGAAGAAGCTCGCGCCGGCGAACATGCCCGCGGTGATGAAGAAGGCCCGCGAGACGTCGGCGACTCCAGTCGGCGTTTGCAGCATGAACAGCACGAAGGGTGCGATCATCACACCCCAAAGTGCGCAGTAGAGCCAATAATAGCCTTGCGCGGCGGCGGTGCTGCGCATCGTCAGAATTTTCGGCGAGAACCAGCCCATGCCGAGCACGGCGGCGAACAACACCCATTTCATGGGGCCGGCGGCCAAGGTCATCAGCAGTTGCGGCGAATTCGCCAGGAAAAGGACCACGACGCCGGTAAATGCAACGCCCAGCGCCATGTAGTTGTACACGCGCAGCATGTACGAGCGCAGTCCGGCGTCGATATCGGCGCCAGCGCGGTCTACCGTACGTCCTCGCGCGGAATATTGTGGTTCGAGAGCCATCCTGCTCCTCCATACACGTTCAGTTGACTGTCTGCGGGATTATATTGGGGAGTTTATAGCGATTATCAATACGCGGTCGAAGGTTTCCGGTTCGTAAATGGCTGAAAATCGCTTAAATTTTAACCAAATTGTCATCAATCCTGCCGGATCGCCTCGAATCCCAGGATCAACTCCACGTCGTCGCCCACCAAGCCGTTGTCAACCGCGTAGGTCATGCCGAAATCGCTGCGCTTGAGGCTACCCGAGGCGTTGAACCCGGCGACATAGGGTTTGCCGCTCAACAATCCGCCGCCGAACGGGTACTCGCCGCTCCTGTTCCAGGTGATGTCCAGGGTCAGCGGTTTGGTGACTCCGCGCAGGGTCAGGTCGCCATGGATTTTGCCCGTGCGGTCGCCGGTCTTCTCCGCCCGCTTGCCGACGAAGACCATCTCGGGAAACTCCTTCGCGTTCAGGAAATCGGCGCTGCGCACGTGCTCGTCGCGTTTCCCGTGACCGCTTAAGAAGCTCTCGGTCTTGACCACGATCCGGATGTCCGAGACGGAAGGAGCTTGTTCGTCGAACATGAAACTGCCGCTGGCGTCGGTGAACAGCCCGATCATGTCGTAATAGCCGATATGCCGGACCTTCAGCGCAATGGTGACATGCGCCGGGTCGATCTCGTATTTCGCCGGCGTGGCCGCGGCCGGACCGGGGGCGGGCGCCAGGAATGCCGCGATGGCGAGGACGGGAAAGATTGCGAAAAACCGTTTTCTCATCTGCATGCTCCGCGCGCTGTAACGATGAAAGGGGATACTTTCTGCCGCAATACTGTCGCTCAATTTCAATCGCGGATGAAGCCACCCACGGAAATGTGATCGCCCTATTCGTTGCGCAGGATGGGCGCCGCCTTGTGGCCGAGCGCGCGCCAGGTGCCGACAAAGCCGGCGATCACCGTGATCGCGATGCAGGCGGCGGTCGTGCCGATCACCGCACCCGGGATGAAGGTCCAGTCCGCCCGCATGACATGGACGATCACCGCCCAAGCGGCGGCGGTGCCGATCACCGACGCGACGATCGCGGTAACCAGGCCCAGCAAACCGAATTCGATGAGATAGGTCGCCAGCACCTCGCGCCGAGTCGCGCCCAGCACCTTCAGCAGGACCGAGTCGTAGATACGCCGCCGCCGGGTGGCGGCGATCGCGCCCGCCAGCACTAGGCCGCCCGCCAAGACCGCGATGCCGGTGATCGCGCGCACCGCGGTGCTCAACCGGTCGAGAATCTCGCTGATGCCTTCCAGCACTTCCTTGACCCGGATCGCCGACACATTCGGGAAGCGGTCGGTGATCGCGCGCTCGAGGGCCAGCTCGGTCGCGTCGTCGGCCTTGGCCGTCGCGATGTAGGATTGCGGCGCGGCTTCCAGCAGGCCCGGCGAAAAGATCATGACGAAATTGATCGACAGCGTCGTCCAATCGATCTCGCGCAGGTTGGCGATCTTCGCGGTGACCGCACGGCCCAGGACGTTCACGGTCAGGGTGTCGCCGACCTTCAGCCCAAACGCTTCGGCGGCGCGCGCATCGAAGGAGACAAGCGGCTCGCCCTTATAATCCGCCGGCCACCATTCACCGGCGGTGAGGCGGCTGCCGAGTTTCGGCGGCGTGCGCGACCAGGTCAGGCCCCGGTCGCCGCGCAGGATCCAGGCGAAATCGGGCGGTGGGGTGATCTCCTCCACCGGCGTGCCGTTCAGGCGCATCAACCGGCCGCGCAGCATCGGCACGCTTTCGGTCGACTCGACGGTGGGAAAGCTCCTCACCAGCTTCTCGAATTCGGCCACCTGATTGCTCTGGATGTCGATGAAATAGAAGCCCGGCGCTTCCTCCGGGATGTTCCGGTCGATCTGGTTCGCGAGATTGCCCTCGATCAAGGCGACCGCGCCGAGGACGGTCAGGCCAAGACCCAATGAAAGGACCACGCTCGCCGCCGGCGTACCGGGCCGCGACAGGTTCGCGAGGGCGAGCCGCAGGACCGGATTGCGCGGGCGCGGCAGCTTGTCGATCAGTGCGATGATCGCGCGTGCGGCGCCCTGGAAGATCGCGAAGGTCACGATCGCGCCGACCACGAAGACGGCGGCGATGCCGGGCCGGTAGGCGGTCGCGACGGTCAGGCCGGCCAGCGCCAGCACCACCAACGCCAGCGACGCCAGGTAAAGCAGCCGCGGCCGGCGGTCGGGCGGTGCGACGACCGCGCGGAACAGGCTCGCGGCGGGCACCTCGCGCGCTTGTCCCAGCGGCCACAGCGAAAAGGCGATGGTTACCAGCAGGCCGAACGCGGCGGCCAGGATCAGCGGCAGCGGGTAGAATCCGGCCTGCGCCTCGATCGGCAGGCTTTGCGACAGGATCGGCGCGCCGATCATCGGCAGCGCCGCGCCGATCGCCACGCCGACCACGATGGCGAGCAGGGCGAGGCCCAGCACCTGCAGCAGGTAGAGCTGGAAGACCAGCGGGCCGGGCCCGCCGAGGCATTTCAGCGTCGCGATCGTGGTCAGCCGCGAATCCAGGTAACTCTTGACCGCGTTGCCAACGCCGACGCCGCCCACCAGCAGCGCCGTCAACCCGACGAGGCTGAGGAACAGCGTCACCCGGTCGACGAAACGCTGGATGTTCGGGGCCGCGTTGTCGATCGCGCGGATGCGCCAGCCCGCGTTGGGGAACTGGTCGTTCAGCCGTGCGATCCAGGCCTTGTGGCCGGCGCCTTCCGGCACCTCGATGCGGTAGTGATAGCGGATCAGGCTGCCCGGCTGCAGCAGGTCGGTGGCCTGCAGGGCGGGAAACCCGACCAACAGGCGCGGCCCCAGGTTGAAGGCGCGTGTCGCGCGGTCGGCCTCTTCGGCGATGACGCCGGTCAGGATGAAATCCGCGTCGCCGACCCGCAGGATATCGCCGACGCCGACATTGAGTTTGTCGAGCAGGCGTTGTTCCGCGACCGCGCCCCACCGGTTCCCGCGTTTGGCGATGGCGTCGGCCAGCGGCGTGCCGTCGGCGAGGCGGAAGCCGCCGAACAGCGGATAGCTGCCGTCGACCGCTTTCAGTTCCACCAGATTGCGGGCATTGCCGTCGGGCGTTTTCGCCATGGCGCGCATCTCGGCGATAGCCGAACGCCGCGCCGTGTTCGCGTCGAGCCAGGCAAGCTGTTCGGAGGTCGCCGCGCGGTGGGTCAGGCGCAGGTCCACGTCGCCGCCCAACAGGGTGCGGGCGTCGGCTTTGATGCCCGCGACCACGCTTTCCGAGACCGATCCGATTCCCGCGATCGCGGCCACGCCCAGGATCAGGCAGGCGAGGAACACGCGGAATCCGGCGAGCCCCGCGCGCAACTCGCGCAGCGCCAGGCGCCAGGCGAGAGGCAGGGTGTTCATGCGGAGAGCGGTTGGGCGGCGGCGGCCGCCGGCGGCGTCACGTCGACGATCTGGCCGTCCGCCAGCTTGATGTTGCGGTCGCAGCGCGCGGCCAGGGTCGCATCATGGGTGATCAGCATCAGGGTGGCGTTGCGCTTGTCCGCCAGGTCGAACAGCAGGTCGATGATCTGCTGTCCGGTATCGCTGTCCAGGTTGCCGGTGGGCTCGTCGGCCAGCAGCAGTTTCGGCTCCATGGCTACCGCGCGCGCCAGGGCGACGCGCTGCTGCTCGCCGCCGGAAAGCTGGCCCGGATAGTGCTGCAAGCGATGGCCGAGGCCGACCGCTTGCAATTCCGCCTCCGCGCGCTCGAAGGCGTCGCGCCGTCCCGCGAACTCGAGCGGTACGGCGACATTTTCGACCGCCGTCATGGTGGGCACCAGATGAAAGGCCTGGAAGACGATGCCCATCGTGTCGCGGCGGAACAGCGCCAAGCCGTCCTCGTCGAGCGCGCCGAGGTCCTGGCCCGCGACGGAGACCAGCCCGGAAGTCGCCCGTTCCAGACCGGCGATCACCATGATCAGCGAGGTCTTGCCGGAGCCGGACGGACCGACGATGCTGATCCGTTCGCCGGCGGAGACGGAAAGGTCGATACCGCGCAGGATATTGACCTGACCGGCGGCGCTCCCAAGTGTTAGTTCAACGCCTTCGAGGCGAAGCATGGACGTTGAGGACTGAGACGGCATCGTGGACACGGTTTTTTCGTTACCTCGTCATTCGGCGGCGCGCGGAGATCGCACCAGGCGGGCATCCGCTGGATATGGCGCTGCGGCGTCAATTTTCAATGCATTGCGGTGCTTCGGTTTCGTCGCCTTCGCCGTCGTTTTTCTGGCCTCGGGCCTCGCTCTGGCCAAAGAGCGAACAATTCTGGCCCTCGGCGACAGTCTGACCGCCGGGTATGGCCTCGCGGCGCAGGACGGGTTTACCGCGCGGCTCGAAGCGGCGTTGCGCGATCGCGGCGTGGCGGCGCGGGTGATCAATGCCGGCGTCTCGGGCGATACCAGCGCCGGCGGGCTGAGCCGCCTCGACTGGCTGATGGCCGAAAAGCCGGATCTCGTGATCGTCGAACTCGGCGCGAATGACGGTTTGCGCGGACTGGATCCGGCGGAGACGCGCCGCAACATGGACGCGATCCTCGCTCGGACCACGAATGGCGGCACGCGGGTGCTGTTGGCGGGCATGGTGGCGCCGCCCAACCTGGGCCGCGAGTATGCCGACGCGTTCAACGAAATCTTTCCCCAATTGGCCAAGAAGCATAAGGTGCCGCTATATCCATTTTTTCTCGACGGTGTTGCCGCACGTCCCGACCTCAACCTGTCGGACGGCATCCATCCGAATGAGGAGGGCATTAAAGTCATCGTCGATCGAATTCTGCCATATGTTTTGCAGGCGCTAGGAGAACAATAATGAGCACCGCCGTTCCGTTCCTGGCCGCGCACGCCACCGGCGAGCATTGGCGCGACGCCGCCGGGAAGATCATTCTCGACCTGGATCCGGTGGCCGCCGAGCATCGCCTCGGCTTTCTCTATGTCACCGACGATTATGCGGCGGACCTCAAGGATATCTCGGTCTTCCTGCGGCAAACCACCGGCGTGCCGCATTGGGTCGGGACTGCCGGGTTCGGCGTTTGCGGTACCGGCAAGGAATATTTCAACGAACCCGCCATGGCCGTCATGCTGGCGCCGATCGCCGAGGACGCCTTCCGGGTCTTCTCGGGCCTGTCCGACAGCGTCGACCCGGTCGTGTCGCAGCATCGTGCCTGGATCGACGGGCCGGCGCCGCCGCTCACCGTGGTGCACGGCGATCCGCGCAACGAAAATCTGCCCGCGCTGATCGAGCAGTTCTCCGATGCGACCAACGGATTCCTGGTCGGCGGGCTGACGGCGGCGAATAACGGATTTCCGCAACTCGCGGACGACGTCGAGGATGGCGGCTTGTCCGGCGTGATGATCTCGCTCGATTCGGTGCCCGTGCAGGCGGGACTGACCCAAGGGTGTTCGCCGATCGGCGCCATCCACGAGGTCAGCCAGGCGCAGGAGAATATCCTGTTCGAGCTGGACGACCGGCCGGCCCTCGACGTGTTCAAGGAGGATATCGGCGACGTGCTGGCGAAGGATCTCCGCCGGGTCGCCGGATACATCTTCGCGGCGATTCCCGTGTCGGGGTCGGATACGGGCGACTACATGGTGCGCAATTTGGTCGGCATCGATCCGGAGTCGGCCGCGATCGCCATCGGCGAACATGTTGCGCCGGGCGACCGCATCATGTTCTGCCGCCGCGATCACGACACCGCCGTGCAGGACATGCGGCGCATGCTCGTGGACCTGAAGAAGCGGGCCGGCGCGTCGCCGATCCGGGGCGGGCTCTATTTTTCCTGTTGTGCCCGCGGACCGAACCAGTTCGGACCCGACGACGCGGAACTCAAGCTACTGTCCGAGGAATTGGGCGACTTTCCGCTCGTCGGGTTCTTCGCCAATGGCGAGATCAGCAACAACCGCCTCTACGGCTACACCGGGGTCCTGACCCTCTTTCTCTAAAATTTGAGACCCGATCCATATCGGGATCACCGTCGTGATTCGTTTATTCGTCGCCATCGATCTTCCGGACTCCGTCTGCGCCCGTCTCGCCGGAATGGGCGGCGGCGTCCCGAATGCGCGGTGGGTCCCGCCCGAAAATATGCACCTGACCTTGCGCTTCATCGGCGAAGTGGAGAACGGGCTCGCCCAGGACATCGATACCGCGTTGACGAAACTCCGCGCGCCCGGCTTCGACATCGAACTCGACGGGGTCGGGTTCTTCGGCAAGGCCTCGGCGGCGCGCGTGTTGTGGGCCGGGGTGCGCCGGTCCGAACCGTTGCTGCGGCTGCAGAGCAAGGTCGAAACCGCGTTGTGGGATGCCGGCGTGCCGGTCGAGGAACGCAAGTTCGCACCCCATGTCACGATCGCCCGGATGCGCCGCGCACCGGCAGACCGGGTGCAGAATTTCGTGGCCGACCACGCGGCCTTCCTGTCCGGGCCGATTCCGGTCGATCACATCACGCTTTTTTCCAGCTTCCGTTCCGCGTCGGGGCCGGTCTATCGGCCGGAAGCGGCCTACCCTCTCGACCCGCCCCTTTAGAGGAATCGCGTGATCGTCCGCGCGGCCGAGCGGGCGTAGCTGCCGCCGAACAGCGCCGTGTGGACGAGCAGCGGGTAGAGGTTATAGAGATCGCGGCGTTCGCGGAAGAATTCGGGTGCGATCGGGCGGTGCTCCGCGTAGCGCCGGAAGAAGGCGTCGCCGAAGGTGCCGAACAACGTGGAGAAAGCCAGCTCGATTTCCGCATCCGCGTGATAGATCGCCGGATCGATGAAGCCGGCAATCCGGCCCGCCCGGCACAGCACGTTGCCGCCCCACATGTCGCCGTGGACCAAGGAGGGCGAGCGGTCCGCCGGGATGATCCGGTCGAGCCGGCCGCACAAAGTGTCCAGTGCGCGGAACGTGTCCGCCGGAAGGTGGCCGGCGTCATGTGCCGTGCGGGCCATCGCCAGCAGGCGGTGATCGCGGAAGAAATCCCGCCACGAGTCGGTCCAGGGGTTGGGCTGCGGCAACGGCCCGATCAGCGTGTCGCGCTCGTGGCCGAAACCGGGTCCTTCGATCGCGTGGAGCGCGGCGAGCAGGTCGGCGGCGTGGGTTTCCGCCTGTGCGTCCAGGGCGTCGCCCGCCTCGATGTAGCTCATCAGCAGCAGGTCGTCTTCCGCCAACAGGACCTCCGGCAGCGGCAACGCGCTGGCCTTGCGCAGGTACCGCAGCATGTAGCCTTCGATCCCGAAGCCCGCCGGTCGCGCCGCGGATTTCGCGACGATGCGGGTTCCGTCGGCCAGATCGAGCCGGTGGACCGCCGCGATACTGCCACCGTGCAAGGGGGCCACGGCGGTGATCGCGGCGCTTGTGGCCGCTTCGATCCGGCGGCGCTGGCCGGGGGTCACAGGATCTGGTCGCGAATTTTCTGAAGCCAGCCCTTGGCGCCGGCCTCGATCAGGTCCATCGCGTAGTCGAAGTCCTGCGCGTCGCCATAGTAGGGGTCCGGCACGTCCATGCGGCCGAACTGCGGCGCCGAGTCGAGGAACATGGCGAGCTTTTTCAGGCTGCCCGGCGGGCCGGTGCGGGCGAGCTGCTGATAATGGCCGGTATCCATCGCGACGATCAGATTGAAATCGGTGAAATCCCGTTTCGTCATCTGGCGGGCGCGCAGATGGCCGATCTCATAGCCGCGCTCGCGCGCGACCTTGTGTGCGCGTTGGTCCGGCGGTTCGCCGGCATGATAGCCGTGCAGCCCGACCGAGTCGGCGCCGATCCGGTCGGCCAGATCCGCTTCGGTCACGATTTGGCGAAATACCCCTTCCGCCGTGGGCGAACGGCATATATTTCCCGTACAGACGAAAAGAACGCAGTACATGCCTCGAGCGTCCATGTCGTTTTATTCGACGATGGAATCTATTGTTACAGAGATATCGATCGATGGCGACAGCCGGTGTGGGCGGCGGACGAACGAGCGCGGGAAGGACCGACGATTCTGTGACACAAGACCTCGATTCGTTGTTGACGGAGATCCGGGCCTGCGAGATCTGCGCTGCCGAACTGCCGCGGGGACCGCGCCCGGTCGTGCGGGCGTCGTCGACGGCGCGGCTCATGATCATCGGCCAGGCACCGAGCACGCGGGTGCATGAAACCGGTCTTTCCTGGAACGACGCGAGCGGCAACCGGTTGCGGGACTGGATGCAGCTCGACCGCGAGCAATTCTACGACGAGAGCCAGCTCGCCATCGTGCCCATGGGGTTCTGTTATCCCGGCGTGGACCGCAACGGCGGCGACAAACCGCCCCGCCGCGAATGCGCCCCGACGTGGCATTCCCGGCTGATGCCCTTTCTCGGACAGGTCGAGTTGACGCTGCTGATCGGCGCCTACGCGCAGAAGGAATATCTCGGCAAGCGGCGATGCCGGACGATGACGGAAACCGTGGCGCGGTGGCGCGACTATATGCCGACCTACCTGCCGCTGCCGCATCCGAGTTGGCGCAACACGGGATGGCTGCGCAAGAATCCGTGGTTCGACGAGGACGTGTTGCCGGTGCTGCGTGCGCGGGTGCGGGACCTGGTGAGCTGAGGTCAGGCGTCGTTTTCGATCGCTTCCATGTCGTCGTCCGAGAGGCCGAAGTGATGACCGATCTCATGAATCAGCACATGCCGCACCACGTGGGGCAGGTCCTCGCCGGTGTCCGCCACATAGCGCAGGATCGGCAGACGGTAGAGGAAGATCCGGTCCAAGTCCTGCGGCGCGTCCCAGGCGCTTTGTTCGCTGATCGGTACGCCGCGGTACAGGCCGAGCAGGTCGAACGGCGACTCCAGGCTTAATTCTTCGCATGTCTCCGAATCCGGCAGCTCGACGACTTGGAAGACCACCGATTTCACCTGCTCGCGCAACACCGAGGGAATCGTCTTGAAGGCGGCTTCGGCCATCGCCTCGATGGTCGCCAGATCGATGCTTCGGTCGATGGTCATGACGGGTCACCGCAAGTTGTCATGGTCTTCCGCCGTGCAAATGGCCACAATGGGGCGGGAGGGGTGCTTGTATCGAGAGGGACGTCGATATGGTCGAGAAACTCAGCGGGGAGGCGCGTGCGGCGGCGCTGGCCCAGTTGTCGCTGTGGCGTGAGGTGGAAGGTCGTGATGCCATTACGCGGGTTTTCAAATTCGCCGATTTCAATGATGCATGGGGATTCATGACGCGAGTCGCCCTGCGTGCTGAACAAATGGATCATCATCCCGAATGGTTCAATGTCTATTCGACCGTCGAGGTGACTTTGTCGACCCATGACTGTAACGGCCTGAGCGAGAGAGATATAGCGTTGGCGTCCTTCATCGACGAGGTGGCCGGCTGATCGCCGGCGGGTCGGCAGGCGTGAGGTTCTATCGCATTTTTTTCATTCGGTTGCTCGCCGTGATCGCGCTCATGGGCGCCGGCCCCGTATCGGCGCAGGATTTCGCGTCGGGCATGACCGCCCATCTCGACAAGCGCTACGGCGAGTCGCGGCGCATCTTCGGCAGTCTCGCGGACGCCGGCAACGTCCGCGCGCAGTTCATGATGGGAACGATCTTCGAACAGGGACTCGGTGTCGACAAGGATCTGGCCGCCGCGGCCCGCTGGTACGGGCTGGCGGCCGACGGCGGCAACGCGTCGGCGCAATACAATCTCGGAGTCTTCCACCAGTTCGGGAAGGGCGTCCGGAAAAACGCGGCGATGGCGGCGAAGCTGTTGCACCAGGCGGCCGAGCAAGGTCATGGGCGGGCGCAAAACAACCTCAGCACCTTCTACTTCACCGGGGTCGGCGTGCCGCAGGATCGAGTCGAGGCCTGGAAATGGCTCACCCTGTCGGCGGATAACCTGAAAGGGCAGGCGCGCGAACTGGTGCTCGGCAACCGCCGGGTGATCGAAGAGAAACTGAAGCCCGAGGAAGTCGCGGAGGCTAAGCGCCGGGTCGCCGCATGGCGGAAATTGCGCCCCGGATAGCGCCGGTTACCGCGGCTGCATGCGCAAGGCGCTGTCGAGCCGGACGACCTCGCCGTTCATCACCGGATTATCGATCATGCTCAACGCCAGCCGGGCGTATTCCTCCGGTCGGCCGAGGCGCGACGGAAATGGCAAAGTCGCCGCCAGGCTGTCCTGCACGGCCTGCGGCAGCGACTGCAGCATCGGCGTTTCGAACAGGCCGGGCGCGATGGTCAGCACCCGAACGCCCATGCGCGCGAATTCGCGCGCGGCCGGCAGCGTCAACGCCGCGACGCCGCCCTTCGACGCGGCATAGGCGGCCTGGCCGATCTGGCCTTCGAAGGCGGCGATCGAGGCCGTGTTGATGATGACGCCGCGTTCGCCGTCGGCGTTCGGATCGCGGTCCGCCATGCCGGCGGCGGCGAGACGCAGGATATTGAACGTCCCGATCAGGTTGACCTGGATCACCTTGGCGAAATCGTCGAGCGGCATCGGGCCGTCGCGGCCGACGATACGGCCGGCGGGGCCGATGCCCGCGCAGTTCACGCAGATGCCGGCCGGGCCGAACCGATCGGCCGCCGCCGCGATCGCGGCTTCGCCCTCCGCCGGGTCGGTGACGTCGCATGTCAGCGCCAGCCCGCCGATTTCCGCCGCCACGGCGCCGGCCGCCTCGGTATTGCGGTCGAGCACGGCGACCTCGGCGCCGGCCGCTGCCAGGGCGCGGGCGGTCGCGGCGCCGAGCCCCGATCCGCCGCCGGTTACGATCGCGGGTACGCCGTCCGGTGTCATGGTCGATCTGCCTTCGAAAGTGATGAATATGACGGTTGCGTCGACTGTGGATATAGCAAAACCGGCCCCGACTGCCCATATTCTAAGGACAATGCAGGATATATCGCAGACATCGGCCGCTGCCGGTGAGGAAGAATCGCAGGAAAACCGTGTTCGCCGGGGGTTCTGGCCGAAGCTGCGCCGTTCGCTCGGCCGCATCGGCTTCGCGCGGGAGGTGGTTGCGGCCTATTTCTGCGCCCTCGATCCGCAGACGCCCGCGCGTACCAAGGGAATACTGTTGGCCGCCTTGGCCTATTTCATCGCGCCGGTCGATCTCGTCCCCGATATCATTGCGGGGCTGGGATTCACCGACGATGCGGCGGTTCTGTTCGCCGCGTGGCGATCGGTCGAACCGCATATCAAGGATCGCCATCGGGCGCGGGCCAAGACCGTCTTGGAGGACGGGAAGCTTTCGAAGGACGTCGCGGACTAGCGGGTTGTTTGCTTAGGGTTGCGGCGGCTCGACGCGGCCTTCCCTGGACTCGCGCCGGGCGATATAGAGCGTCGCAATGATGATCAGCAGCGCGCCGACGATCGTGTAGGGATCCGGCACTTCCATGAAGAAGACGTATCCGGCCAGCCCGGCGAAGATCAGCCGGGTATAGTCAAACGGCATCACCGCCGTTGCCTCGCCGACCCGCAGGCCATGGATCAAACAGGTATGGCCGACGCTCAGTCCGGCCCCGATCGCCGCCATCAGCATCAGTTCGGTATTGGAGGGCGTCTGCCAGACGACGATCGCGGGCGGCAGCGTCACGAAGGTCGGAATCAGCGTGCCCCAGAACAGGATGGTCAGCGGCTTTTCGGTCACCGTCATGCGCTTGATCAGGACCACGCTCATCGCCACGAACAAGGCGTTGAGCACGGCCGCGATCGCGGCGGGGTTCGCCTCCGGGCCCGGCCGCACCATCACCAAAACGCCGCAGAATCCGACCAGCGTGGCGGTCCAGCGCCGCCAGCGAATTCGCTCGCCGAGGAACAGCACCGCCAGGATGATCACCCAAAGCGACCGGGAGAAGCTGATGCCCGTGACGTCGGCCAACGGCATGTTGGTCAAGGCATAGAAAATCGTCATCAGGGCGAGCGATCCGGTGATGCCGCGCGCCAGATGAAAGTTCATCCGCTGTGTCTTAAGGACCGCCATGCCGCCGGCATGCCAGACGATCGGCAACAGGAACAACGTCCCGAAAAGCCCGCGAAAAAAGACCATTTGGAAGGGGTCGAGCGTCGTGCCGACATATTTGATGAGCGAATTCGTCATCGTGAAGATGAGTGCGCTCAGCAGTATCCAGAGGGCGCCGCGAACATTCCCCGGAAGGGCCACCAATTTGGCGGAAATGGAATCCATGGCGGAGAGAATAGTCCCTTGGAATAAATTCGCTGTTAATGTCCGACAGGCGCTTTAGAAAGTGTCCGGGGACATAGCACACCTGGATTCATAAGGGAATTGCATTCTGAGGTTGTCATGCAACCACAGTTGTAGATAGGGCGCGGGGTATATCTGGCTCCCGGTGGATGATTCCGCTATATGATCGGGCAATGGCCGGCATGCCGAAACCATAAGCGGAGGATCCGTGGAAAAACCATTATGGCAGCCTTCCGCCAACCGCGCGGCGGCGACGAACCTGCACGCATTTCAGCAATTTCTTAAGAATCAAATCGCTGATGCGCCCGCGGATTACGACGGCTTGCATCGATTCTCGGTCGATCGGATGGAGGAATTCTGGACCGCGGTCTGGGATTACTGCGATGTCGTGGCGAATTCGCGTGGCGACGCGGTGCTGATCAATCCCGACAAAATGCCGGGCGCTAGATTTTTCCCTGATGCGACCCTCAACTTTTCCGAGAACCTCCTGCGGCGGCGCGACGATGGCACGGCGCTTATTTTCCGGGCGGAAGATAAGGTCGAGCGCTCCCAGACGTGGAAGGAACTCTACGATGAGGTTTCGCGCATTGCGCGTGCGCTTGCGCAGCTGGGCGTGAAACCCGGGGACCGCTGCGCGGGATTCGTGCCGAACGCGCCCGAAGCGGTCACCGCGATGCTTGCGGCGACGGCGGTGGGCGGGGTCTGGACGTCATGCTCGCCGGATTTCGGCACGCAGGGCGTGCTCGACCGGTTCGGTCAGGTCGAGCCGACGGTGCTGTTCGCCTGCGACGGTTATTACTACAACGGGATCTGGCAGGACACGTTGGGGCGGGTTGCGGAAATCGTTGAGGGGCTGCGCACGGTGGAACGGGTCGTGATCTTCTCGATCCGCGACGAAGCGCCCGACGTTTCGGGCATTCCCGGCGCGGTTTCCTGGACGGATTTCGTCGGCGGGCAGACCGCGGGCGAGATCGAATTCGTCCATCTGCCCTTCGGGCATCCGCTCTACATCATGTATTCCTCGGGCACGACGGGCATTCCGAAATGCATCGTGCACAGCGCCGGCGGCACCTTGTTGAAGCATCTCGAGGAGCAACGCCTCCAAAGCGACATCAAGCGCGACGACCGGGTGTTCTATTTCACCACCTGCGGCTGGATGATGTGGAACTGGATGGTCTCGGCGCTGGCCTGCGAGGCGACGCTGGTCCTGTACGACGGGTCGCCCTTCGCGCCGTCGCCCTCGGTGCTGTTCGATTGTGCGGATGCGGCGGGCGTGACCTTCTTCGGCACCTCGGCGAAATATATCGACGCCTTGGCGAAGGAAGGACTGAAGCCGGTCGAGACCCACGACCTGGGCACCGTCCGGACCATCGCGTCCACCGGGTCGCCCCTGGTGCCGGAGAGTTTCGACTACATTTACGAAAACGTGAAGCGCGACGTTTGCCTCTCGTCGATCGCCGGCGGCACCGACATCATCGGCTGTTTCGTCGGCGGCAACCCGATGGGGCCGGTCTGGCGCGGGGAAATCCAGAAGCGGGTGCTCGGCATGCAGGTCGAGGTCTTCGACGAGGCGGGCGAGAGTCTGGTCGGCGAAAAGGGCGAACTGGTCTGCACCCGGCCGTTCCCGTCGATGCCGCTCGGCTTCTGGCAGGACCCGGACGGGGCAAAATACCGCGCCGCCTATTTCGAGAAATTTCCAAATGTGTGGTGTCACGGCGATTTCGTCGAAATTACCGAACGCGGCGGGCTGATCATCTACGGCCGCTCGGACGCGACGCTCAACCCGGGCGGCGTGCGGATCGGCACGGCGGAAATCTACCGCCAGGTCGAATCCTTCGACCAAATCGAGGAAGCGATCTGCGTCGGGCAGGAATGGGAAAACGACACCCGTGTGGTGCTGTTCGTCCGCATGCGCGGCGGGCATACCCTGGACGCGGCGCTGATCGACGACATCCGCAAACGGGTGCGAGCCAATTGCTCGCCCCGCCATATGCCGGCCAAGGTCATCGCCGTCGCGGACATTCCCCGCACCAAGTCGGGCAAGATCACGGAGTTGGCGGTGCGCGACATCATCCATGGCCGGCCGGTCGGGAACCAGGAGGCGCTGGCCAATCCGGAAGCGCTGACGCTGTTCGAGGGTATCGCGGAATTGCAGACGCCATGAGCGCGCGTGCTCCGGCCGGTATCCGCCCGCAAATCCGCGATCTCGAAACGCAGCAGATCCTGCAGGTCTCGCGCCTTGCGCTGGGCGACCCGTCGGTCATTCCACTGTGGTACGGCGAATCGGACGTGACCACGCCCGACTTCATCAAGGCCGCCGCCGGTGACGCGTTGGCGGCGGGCCATACCTTCTATACCCACAAGCACGGCATCCCCGAACTGCGCGATGCGCTGGCCCGCTACACGGCGAAACTCTACGGCATCGACATGCCGTCGGAGCGGATAACCGTCACGTCGTCCGGCATGACCGGCATCATGATGCTGATGCAGATGCTGGTCGACGCCGGCGACAACGCGGTGCTGGTCGGCCCGGTCTGGCCGAACGCGCGGGCCACGGTCGAGATCATGGGCGGCGAGCCGCGCAACGCCCCGCTGCGGTTCGGCAACGAGGGCTGGGCCTTCGATCTGGACGCGGTGATCGCGCAGTGCGACGGCCGGACGCGCGTGGTCTTCGTCAATTCGCCGGGCAACCCGACCGGGTGGATGATGCGCCGCGAGGAACAGCAGGCGCTGCTCGACCATTGCCGGGAAAACGGCATCTGGATCGTCGCCGACGAGGTCTACGCACGCATCGTGTACGACCGCCCGGCCGCGCCGTCCTTTCTGGAGATCGCCGGGCCGGACGACCCGGTGATCGTGATCAACAGTTTTTCCAAGTCCTGGGCGATGACCGGCTGGCGGCTCGGCTGGCTGACCCATCCGGAGCGGGTCGCACCCTTCATCGGCAACCTGATCGAATACAACACCAGCGGCACCCCGACCTTCCTGCAGCATGCGGCGATCACCGCGCTGCGCGACGGCGAGCCTTTCGTGGAGTCGATGGTCGAGCGCTGCCGCCGGGGCCGGGCGGTGATCGGCGACTGCCTGTCGGCGATGCCGCGGGTGCGCTACCGCTCGCCGGACGCGGCCTTCTATGCCTTCTTCGCGGTGGATGGGATGGACAACAGCCTCGACTTCGCCAAGCGGTTGGTGCACGAGGCGAAGGTCGGGCTGGCGCCGGGCACCGCCTTCGGGCCGGAGGGCGAGGGCTGGTTACGGCTGTGTTTCGCCCGTGCGCCGGAAACGCTGGAAGAGGCGGTCGACCGCCTGACGCCGCTGCTGAAATAAGGTCGGGTCTAGTCGCTATTCTCGCACGGCCACGATGACTTTGCCCGTCGACTTCCGGTCGACCAGCGCCTGCAGCGCCGCCGGCGTTTCCGCCAGCGGGAAGGTGAAGCTGATATGCGGCTTCAGCTTCCCGTCCATATACCAGGCGCAGATCTCGTCCAGCGTGCGGCGCATCGTTTCCGGCTGCTCGAAGCGGTAGGTGCTGAAGGAATACCCGACGGCGGAGATATTCTTGACCAGCAGGTAATTGGCCGCGAATTGCGGGACCGTGCCGCTGGCGAAGCCGAGGGTGATGAAATTGCCCTCGTAGTTTAGGCAGCGCAGGGCTGCCGCCGCGGCGTCGCCGCCGACCGGATCGTAGACCGTGTCGACGCCGCCGGTCAGCTCCTTGACCCGCGCGCGGATGTCCTCGGTCGCGTAGTTGATCAGGTGATCCGCGCCATGCGCCTCGGCGATGGTGAGTTTCTCGGCACTGCTGGCGCAGGCGATCACCGTTGCCCCCAGCGCTTTGCCCACTTCCACGGCGGTCAGCCCGACCCCGCCGGATGCGCCCAGCACGAGCAGAACCTGCCCCGCCTGCAGCGTGGTGCGGTGGGTCAGCGCCAGATGACTGGTGCCATAGGCGATCGGAAAGGCCGCGCCGGCGGCGTAATCCATGCCGTCCGGCATCCGCACCGCATGGCGCGCGTCAAGCAGCGCTTCCTCGGCATAGGCCCCGATGCGCATCGGGGCCAGGACGCGGTCGCCGGGCGCGAAATCCGTGACCCCGTCGCCGACCGCCAAAACCTCGCCCGCGGCCTCCATGCCCGGCGTGAAGGGCAGGTCCGCCTTGTGCTGATACTGTCCCTTCACGACCAGGGTATCCGCGAAATTGACCCCGGCGGCGTGGACCGCGACATGCAGTTCGCCCGGCCCCGGCGTCGGGGAGGGAACCTCTTCCAGCCGCAGCGCATCGATTCCGGTCAACTCATGAATTCGCATCGCGCGCATGTCGGCGGGCTCCTTTTCTCGCAATAATTTGACGTATTGTATCGGATGGGTCGCGCGGCAGACCTTGCCTTGCCGCTTCCTGCTATGCAAGTTTGCGCGCTATGCGGGGTTATTTCGGATTGGGCGTGGAAGGCATTTCCAAGCCTATGAATGTGGGGAACCTGTTCCGGTCGGCGCACGCCTTCGGGGCGGACTTCGTATTCGCCATTGCGCCGGCGGTAAACCTCCGGGAAATCCAGAAATCCGACACGTCGGGCACGGCGAAGCATGTGCCGCTGTACGAGTTCGCTTCGGTGTCAAAAATGACGCTGCCGCATGGCTGCGAACTGGTCGGGGTCGAATTGCTGGACGAATCGATCGACCTGCCCAGCTTCACCCATCCGAAACGCGCCGCCTACGTGCTGGGGCCGGAGCGCGGCTCGCTGTCCGAACCGCTGGTGGCGCGCTGTACCCACGTGGTGAAGATTCCGATGAAATTCTGCGTCAATGTGGGCGTGGCCGGCGCCATCCTGATGTACGACCGGATGCTCACGCTCGGCCGGTTTCCGCCGCGCCCGCCGTCGCCGGGCGGTCCGGTCGAGGAATTGCCGCCCCATGTCCACGGCGGGCAGGTATTACGCCGCGACGGGAAGCCATGAAAAAGCCTTACATCGGCATCTTGGCAGCGCCGTTGCATTCCTTATATGAGAGGCCATGAAAGCAATGCGTCGACATAGTTTGGTTGTCATCCTGGTAGTCGTCTTCGTCTCGTCCCTGGCCGCGGTGGCCTTCGCGGCGGACAAGGTGCTCGGGCTCTACAATGATTGGGGCGCGCAGACCTTCGACGAGGGCGGCAAGGTGGGCTGCTCGATCTGGAGCCAGCCGATCCGCGACGAAGGCAAATACAAGAAACGCGGCGCGATATACGCTTACGTGACCCACCGCCCGTGGGACAAGCGGATCAACGAGGTCAGCTTCGCCGCCGGCTATACCTTCAAGAAGGACAGCACGGTGCGCCTGCGCATCGGCGGACAGCGCTTCACCCTGTTTACCGACGGCACCACGGCGTGGAGCCGGTCGGCCAAGGATGATCAGGAAATCGTCGGCGCCATGAAACGCGGCGCGTCGATGATCGTCTCCGGCGTCTCCTCGCGCGGCACCCGCACCACCGACACCTACTCCCTGCAAGGCTTCACCAAGGCATACCAGGCGATCGGCAAGGCCTGTAAGGTGAATTAGGCACGGTCGATCGGTGCTGCACGATGTAGTGCCTGACTGGTTCGCCGAAGGGGTGATGCCGGATGTCGGACTCCGAACAAGGTGTGGAATGCCCGGTCCATGGGACGAGCCATGGGGCGTATATCTGTAGCCACTTGATGAATGATCCACGACAGCGGTGGTTTTGCGACTATCCGTCGCAAGACAATCCATGGCCCGACGCTTGGTGCGGTGCATGCGAACGGGCGTTCCAAACGGAAGGTGAGTGGAACGAGAATAACGAAGACGATGTGGATATAAGGCTGGTCTGTGGGCGCTGCTATGAGGCGCAAAAAGGAAGCAGCGTTGCGCCGCTGATGAGAAGCGGGTCGGAGCGATGGGAACCTTACGTTTCGGACGCAATTGACGAATTGCAGGCAAAACAGGATCAACTGCAAGAACGGTTCGATCTTTCGAAACACGAACGTTGGGACTATGACCAGGAGACCGGTGAAATCGTGTTTTCCAACGCGGGCGTTCCCGTGGTGGCGGCGCGCTTCCAGATCGTGGGGTCGATTTCCACTACGGACGACACCTGGCTCTGGTCCTGGGCGAATTTCAGTCTCGTCCCGGAAATCTCCGAACAGTTGGTCGCCGTACGCGAATTCGGTGAAACGGAGGGGTTTGCGAACCTCACCGTTCCGAAATGGCCCGCGACCGAGGAAGACGGTTGGGAGTTGACGGCGGTAGCGGCCAAGACCCTGAAGGCGGATGGGGCATACCGAACACCCAGCAAGGCGGGATTTCTTTATCTGTTGTTGATGGACGTCAGAAGGATTCGGTAGGTATGCGCGGTAGCCGCCACTTTCAACGCCACGCCGCCATTTCGGATGGCGATGCCTTCACGGTCCCGTCCCATAGCGTGCCGAGAAAGTCGTCGAACTCGACCGGGTCGAATCCGTCCGCGCCGACGTCCGGCGTGAAGGTCAGTTCGGCGAAGAACAGGCCGTCCGGCACGTTGAACAAATCGACCCGGACGTAATCGAATTCCGCCGACAGGGTCTCGGCAATCGAACACATCCGGTCCAGCTCCGGCGGCCGCGGAAAATCGGCGTCGTTCGGGTAACTGTTCCTGACGCGCAGTTTGTTCCAGTCGGTGTCGAACAGCAGCCGGCGCTTGAAAGGCTCCCGCAGCACGACCTGGATATAGGCGATTTTCCCGTGGAAACAGTTGATCTTGTAGTCCGCCAATCGGTCGCCGCCGTCCCAGAACAGCGCCTTCTCGAACAGCAGGCAGGGTTTGATGCGCCGGTACTGTGTTTCGCGCCGGATGTAGTAGAAGTTCTGCCGAAGCCAGCCGTCGGTCAGCGCCACGAGGGCGTCGAAGTCTTCCGTCGACTTGTCGCGGACCATGCGGAACCAGCCGCTGCCGTGATTGGGCTTCATCATGAAGGTATCGGGCAGGCCGTCCCACACATCCTGCGTCAGCCGGTCGGCGGTCGCGTGTAGGGGCACTATATGGCCGGCGCCGATTTTCGAGGCCACCAGGTCCCGGACCGCCCGTTTGTCGCAATAGTCCCGAACCCGTTCCATCTCCGCCGACCCGAGGCGCGCGGCCACGCGTTCGGTGAAGGACGCCGGCGGGGTGCGCGGTAGGCGGCCGTGATGTTTCAGATACATCAACTTGGCGAACCAGCGGTCCGGTAGGACGCGGCTCGCGGCTTTTCGAAAGGCGTAGCTTGGCATCGTGGTGCGGTCGGTCGGGATTGTGTCTGTGCGGTGTAACGGAGCCGGCACAGTGGGCCGGGCTGGTGAAAATTTGTCAAACATCCCGCGATGGCGAACAATTGATCCCGACGCATGCAGGGCGAGGGGAAAAGGCTGTCATGACTGATAACAATACGGATGAAACCGCCGACGTGACGGTGCTGGGGGCCGGCATCGTCGGCATCTGTACGGCCTTGTCGCTTACGGAGCGCGGCTTCAAGGTGGCCATGCTCGACCGCAACCCGCCGGCGGAAGGCGCCAGCTACGGCAATGCCGGATCGCTGTCGCCGTGGTCCTGCGTGCCGCAATCGATGCCGGGCCTGTGGAAGAGCGTGCCGAAATGGCTGATCGACCCGGAAGGACCGATCGCCGTGCGCCTCGGCTATTTGCCGACCTTCCTGCCGTGGGGGATCAAGTTCCTCCGTGCCGCCCGGCCCGAGGGCTTGGACGCGATCGCCGACGCGATGATCGCGTTGACCCGCCCGACGCTGGACATCTACCGGCGGCACATCGCGGGCACGGGCCGGGAAGACCTGATCCGCGACGGCGTCTATGTCCATGTCTACCGCAACGCGGCGGACGCGGACCTGTCGGCGCTGGGCTGGCGCATGCGGCGCGACCGTCAGGTTCCGCTGGAGGTCGTGACGGGCGACGCGCTGCGCGAGATCGAGCCGGCGCTGTCGCCGGAATTCGAGGCGGCGGTCCTGATCAAGCAGCAGGGGCGCGCGCTCGACCCCGGCGGGATCGGCAAGGCGCTGGCGGAGAAGGCGCAGTCGATGGGCGTGGACTTCCGCCGCTGCGCGGTCGACCGGCTGGTGCCCGAAGCCGACGGCGCGTGGCGGATCGAGACCGATGCCGGACCGGTCGCGGCGAAACGCGTGGTCGTCGCGATGGGCGCCTGGTCGGGCAAGCTGCTGTCCGGCCTCGGCGTCGATTGCGCGCTCGAAGCCGAGCGGGGTTACCACCTGGTGTTCCGCGACCCCGGCGTGATCCTGAACAACGCGATCATGAACGTGGATGCGAAATTCGTGGTCAGCTCGATGAATGCCGGCGTACGCTGCGCGGGCACCGCCGAATTCGCGGGCGTGGACGCGCCGCCGGACTACCGCCGGGCACAGGTCTTCGCGCGGCTCGTGAAACGGATGTTCCCCGATATCAATGTCGACGACACGGTCGAATGGATGGGGCCCCGGCCGTCGACGCCGGACTCGGTGCCCTTTCTCGGCGACATCCCCGGCTTCGAGAACCTCTACGCCGCCTTCGGCCACGGCCACACGGGCCTGACGATGGCCCCCAAGACCGGGGAAATCCTGGCCGGGGTAATCGCGGGCGAAAACCTCGACGTCGACATGACCCCCTACCGGATCGACCGATTCTAATAGACCGTATCGGACGGACTAGCCGGAACGAATTCGGCGCGGCGCGATAAACCATTGGCGGCGGGGCCTTTCCCCCCTATATCATCGCGGTATGAGCGAAACAGCGCCCACATTGCACGATTTCATGACCGGCGGCCCGGCCGCCGCGCCGGCCGACTCGCGCGTGAATCTGATGGGGATGGACCGCGAGGACCTGGCGGAAGCGCTGGCGCCGCTGGACGTGAAGCCGTTCCGGGCCAAGCAGGTCTTCCAATGGATCTATAACCGGGGCGTCACCGACTTCGACGCGATGACCAACCTGTCGAAGGGGCTGCGCGCCGAGTTGGCCGAGCGGTTCCGGATCGAGCGGCTCGGCGTCAACACCGAGCAGCGCTCGACCGACGGCACGCGCAAATGGCTGGTCCGGTTCGACGACGCCCAGGAAGCGGAAACCGTCCATATCCCGGAGACGGACCGCGGTACGCTCTGCGTCTCCAGCCAGGTCGGCTGCACCCTGACCTGTACCTTCTGCCACACCGGCACGCAGAAACTGGTGCGGAATTTGGAGGCGCGGGAAATCGTCGGCCAAATCATGCTGGCGCGTGACGCTTTCGGCGAATGGCCGTCGCCGTCCGAGGACCGGCAGCTCACCAATATCGTGATGATGGGGATGGGCGAGCCGCTCTACAATTTCGAGAATGTGAAGAAGGCCCTCACGATCGCGATGGACGGCGAGGGGCTGGCCATCTCGCGCCGCAAGATCACGCTGTCCACCTCGGGCGTGGTGCCGATGATCCACCGCTGCGGGGCGGAGATCGGCGTCATGCTGGCGATCTCGCTGCACGCGGTGCGCGACGACCTGCGCGACGAGTTGGTGCCGATCAACCGGAAATACCCGATCGCCGAATTGCTCGACGCCTGCCGCGCCTATACCGGGCTCAGCAACGCGCGGCGCATCACCTTCGAATACGTGATGCTGAAGGGGGTGAACGATTCGGCGGCGGACGCGCGCGAGTTGGCGCGGCTGATTCAGGGCATTCCGGCCAAGATCAACCTGATCCCGTTCAACCCCTGGCCCGGCGTCGCCTACGACTGTTCCGAGCAGGCCGCGATCGACCGCTTTTCCGACATCGTGCAGCGCGCCGGCTATTTCGTGACCGTGCGCACGCCCCGCGGCCGCGACATCCTCGCCGCCTGCGGCCAGCTCAAAAGCGAAAGCGTGCGCGCCAAGGGCCAGAAGACCGGCATGGCGGGCACGCTCTAGCTTTCGGACTCCAGGCCCTAGCCGCTGTAATCGTTGCCGTCGTCGCCGCCGTCATTTTCGTCGATCGTGGTGCCGAAGTTGAACGGGAATTCCTCGTTGCCGGTGGCGGAGCCGTCCGCGCCCAAGGCGGTATTGAACGCGATCTGGTCGACGCTGCGCTGCGGCCGAACGGGCACGAAGGTTTCACCGGACCGTTGGATGATGCTGATGCCCGACAGGACCTTGGCCAGCCGTTGCTCCGACACCTTTGCGCCGGGCTTGGCGCAGACGTAGCCGAACAGGACCCGTGTGGGCCGGCCGAAGGAATCGCGGGGGTCGAAGTCCCATTCCGAGTTGAACCCGGCGCACTGCCGCCCGTCCGCGAGGCGGAAAGGCTGGAAGTCCATCGCGTCATGCTGTGCGGCGAGGGTGATCTTTTCGCCCCAGGACTTGTTCTGCGCGCGCACCGCGTTCCAGGTATTGACCATCCGCTCCATCCAATAGTCGTATTGCAGCGCGAGCCCTTCGCCGAGCGCGGTGTCGTACACCGCTTCCAGGGTCAGTTCCCCGGTCTCGAAGCGCGCATAGGCGACATGCTCAAAGGCGTCGAGATGATGAATGCGCACCACCTTTGCGTTGCGCAGGGAAGGGTCTTCAAAGGTGATGAGAGCGTCGGCGCCCGGCGCGCGTTTGGTCACCGGATACTGGGCGGTAAGGCAGCCGCCGAGGGCGAGGACCGCCGCGCAGGCAAGGGTGCGGGATAGAATGGAACCGGTGAAAACCGACATGCGGAATATCCTCCGTTTCAAGTCGCTGTGGTTAGGCGGATTTGATACGTCATAGTGAGCCTAGATCGCGCACACCGCCAGACAACTGTCAGTGACGAAACGTGATCGCCCGGCGCTGGCAGGACGCCGGGCCGCGCCGCTTGCGGCCAAGCGTTCTTTCCCTATACTCCGCCGCGATTCCAACAGTTTGCGTTGCGCGGAGGGCCCGGCGATGGGCGACAAGATCAATAAGGTGGTGCTGGCCTATTCGGGCGGGCTCGACACGTCGGTCATTCTCAAATGGCTGCAGGAAGTCTACGACTGCGAGGTGGTGACCTTCACCGCCGACCTCGGCCAGGGCGAGGAGTTGGAGCCCGCGCGCAAGAAGGCCGAGATGTTCGGCATCAAGGAAATCTATGTCGACGACCTGCGCGACGAGTTCGTGCGCGACTACGTCTTCCCGATGTTCCGCGCCAACGCGCTGTATGAGGGCGTCTATCTCCTGGGCACGTCGATCGCGCGGCCGCTGATCGCCAAGCGCCAGATCGAGATCGCGCGCGAGACGGGGGCCGACGCGGTGGCGCATGGCGCGACCGGCAAGGGCAACGACCAGGTGCGGTTCGAGCTGGCCTATTACGCGCTCAACCCGGACATCAAGGTCATCTCGCCCTGGCGCGAATGGGACCTGACCAGCCGGACGGTGTTGATCGACTACGCGGAAAAGCACCAGATCCCGGTGCCCAAGGACAAGCGCGGCGAGGCGCCGTTCTCGGTCGACGCCAACCTGCTGCACATATCCGCCGAGGGGAAGGTGCTGGAAGACCCGGCCGAGGAAGCGCCCGAGTATGTCTATTCCCGCACCGTCGATCCGGAGAAAGCGCCGGACACGCCGACCGTGGTCGAGATCGACTTCGAAAACGGCGACCCGGTCGCCGTCGACGGCAAGAAGCTGGGCCCGGCGGCGCTGCTGACGCGGCTGAACGAACTCGGCGGGGCCAACGGGATCGGCCGGGTCGATCTGGTCGAAAACCGTTTCGTCGGCATGAAGTCGCGCGGCGTCTATGAAACGCCGGGCGGCACCGTGCTGATCGCGGCGCACCGGGCGATGGAATCGATCACGCTCGACCGCGAGGCGACGCATCTCAAGGACGAGGTGATGCCGCGCTATGCCAAGCTGATCTACAACGGCTTCTGGTTCGCGCCGGAGCGCGAGATGCTGCAGGCGCTGATCGACAAGAGCCAGGAGCCGGTGTCCGGCCGCGTCCGGCTGAAGCTGTACAAGGGCAACGTCATCGTGATCGGCCGCGAGAGCCCGAACAGCCTGTACAGCCTGGAGCATGTCACCTTCGAGGAAGACTCGGTCTACGACCAGCGCGACGCCGAAGGTTTCATCAAGCTGAACGCGCTGCGGCTGCGCCTCGCCAACCGGCGGAATGGTTGATCGCAGCCCGAATCTAAAACGAGAACAACGCGGTTAACGAAGCATTAAACGCGCACGGATAGAGTGCGACCGATCGCTTCCATCCAAGGGTTTCCCCGGTGCTGCATCGTATCGTCTATCTCAGTTCCGCCGTTGGCCGTGTCGAACCGGCGGCCCTTGCCGATATTCTCGACGTGTCCCGCCGCAACAACAATGCCGATAAGATCACCGGCGCGTTGTTCTTTCACGACGGCAACTTCATCCAGGTGCTCGAAGGTTCGAAGGATAAGGTGACGGCGTGCTTCGACCGAATCGAACGGGACGGGCGGCACAGCGGCTGTATCGTTCTGGAGTCGGACGGGGTCGATTCCCGCATCTTCGCGAATTGGGACATGGCTTTCTTTTCCGTCTCCGACCTTCCCGACGACCAGCGGTCCAACTTCATCGATCTGGCCGAATTGAGCCATTCCGACAAGATGACCGAAATCGAACGCGACGAGATGGTTGCGATCTTCATGAAAACATTCCTGCGCGGTATCCGCGTGATACACGCCGCTTAGTTCGAAACACCGTCATGTGCGGCAGATCGAGACGCCGCCGTCGACCAGCATCGCGGTGCCGGTCGTGAAACTCGATGCGTCCGACGCCAGGTAGAGCACGGACCGGGCGATCTCTTCCGGCGCCGCGGTGCGCTTTATCGCATGAAGATTTTCCACGAAGGCGGTTGTCTCCGGCGTATCGGCGACGGTGCGGCCCATCGGCGTGTCGGTGCCGCCGGGCAGGATCGCGTTTACCCGGATTCCGTCCGCGCCGAATTCGGCGGCGAGCACCTGGGTCAACCCGATCAGCCCGGCCTTGCTCGCCGCATAGGCCGCCATGCCGGGCATCCCGGCGGTGTGGCCGACGAAGGTCGAGGTGAAGATCAGCGACCCGCCGCCGCGCGCCTTCATCGCGTGCAGTTGATGCTTCGCCCCGATGAAGGCGCCGGTCAGGTTCGTGTCGAGCGTCTCGCGCCAGCCGGTCAGCGAGACGCCGGTGGCCGGCCCCATCTCGCCAAGCGTGCCGGCATTATTAAAGGCGATGTCCAGCCCGCCGTAGGTCTCGACGGCCAGCGCGACCAAGGCCTTGGCGCAGGCCTCGTCCCGGATGTCGCCGGCTTTGGCGACCGCGGTGCCGCCCTCGGCGGTGATCTCGGCGACCAGCCGCTCCAGCGCCTGCCGCCGCCGCGCCGTCACGACGACCTCGGCCCCTTCGCGCGCGAACAGCAATGCCGCCGCCCGGCCGATGCCCGAACTCGCCCCGGTGACGATGGCGACTTTTCCATTCAGTGATGTCATGTACTGCCCCGTATTCGTGTTGTGACGGATTGAAATTCGCGGGGACAGATAAGGGGGGCGACAGGGCCGCCGCCACCCGAATCTTGCGGCGTGGTGTGACGGATCGCAGGGTCGCCTAGGGCAGGTCGCGCGTCATCTCGATATGCGGAATTCTCTGCCCTTGGTTCACGCGGTAGCTTTCGCGGAGCTGTCGGAAGCCGCGCGCCTCGTAATAGCTGACGGCGTTCAGGGTGGCGGTCAGCCGGCGGAGGCCATGGCCGTTCTCCGCCGCGTCATTCTCGCAGGCGTCGAACAACGCCCGGCCGATGCCGCGCCCATGGTGCGCCGGGTCGACGAAGAGGCTGACCAGGTCGTCCCGCCGCCATGACGCGAATCCGATGACTTGGCCGTCGGCCAAGGCCGCGACCCAGAAAGCCTCGCGGCCCGTGTCGCCGGCTTCCACGTATTTCGCTGCCGTCCGGCCATGCAGCCATGCCGCCACCGCCGCGGGCTCGACGAATGCGGCGCAGACGGCCGTCACCGCCTCGGTGTGGATGCGGTGCATGTCTTCGGCATCGTCAGCGATCATCCGGCGGATAATGAAACTCATCTCAATTGCCTCCGGGCGCGCGAGCCTACCCCGGTATCGCCGATACGCCGATGGCCCAGCCGTGGGTCAGCAGCAGGGCGGCGTAGAGCGCCAGGCCCGCGGCGACGCGGGCGAGGCCGATGCCGGCCCAGTCGACCTTGGTCCGGCCTTGAACCGCCGCCAGGAACGGGATGACCGACGTGGTCAGCGCCACGGGACCCCAGGCCGAGCCGAGGGTGGTGCGGCGGCGCTGGTCGATATGCCACATGCCGCCGAAGCTCAGCACGGCGATGCCGCCGAACAGGGCGAGGCTCGCGTCGTCGCCGTTGGCCAGCAGATGCGCCACGCTCCACAGCCCGATTCCCCACAGGCCGGGATGGCGGGTGATCGTCATGATGCCGGGCGCCGGATGCGGTTGGTCGGCGTGGCGTTCGCCCGCGACCATGGTTATGTTCGGTGTCGACAGGCTGGCGACGACCAGGATGCTGGCGAAAGGCATCACGAGCAGCGGGATGGCCAGCAGTTCGGGTGTCGGTTGCCACAGGACCACCCGGGGTGCGGCGTCGTAGGCGGCGACCGCCCAAGCCAGCGTGCCCAGTGACAGGACCGAATAGGCCCCCCGGAACCCGGCCTCGCCCAATGCCTTGATGAGAGGCTCCCGCACCGTTACGCTCGACAGGAAGAAATGCCCGCCGACGAAAACCGCGACGGCCAGCAGCAGCGCTTCAATCGTTCCGATCATGCGCGCATTATTCGCACCTCAACCCGCGCCGTCCAGATGGAACGGCGCCAAGGAACCGACAATGTCAGACTCCGATGCCGATGCGCCACGCGTCGACGACCCGGTCGCCGAGGCGATCCTGGGCCTCCTCGACGATTTGCCGCCGGACAAATCGATCAGCCCGATGGACGCGGCCCGGGCGGTGGCCGAGGCGCGCCGCCGGCCCGGCGACGGTCCGGAGTTGTGGCGGCGCTACATGAATGCGGTCCGCCAGCAGGCGGTGCATCTGGCCCGGCAGGGCCGGATCGAGATCACACGCAAGGGAAAGCCCGTGGACCCCAATAATTTCAAAGGTGTGGTGCGGCTGCGCCTACCCGTCGCCGGTCAAGACGGCGGTTAGAGCGCGGGCGGCTCGACCCCGGCCTGCCGGCAGGCGGCGACCAGCGTGTTGCGCAGCAGGCAGGCGATGGTCATCGGCCCGACGCCGCCCGGCACCGGCGTGATCGCCCCCGCGACCGCCTTTGCTTCGGAAAAGCACACGTCCCCGACCAGGCGGTATTTTCCGTCCTCGCCTTCCGTCGATACCCGGTTGATCCCGACGTCGATCACCGCGGCGCCCGGCTTGACCCAGTCGCCGCGGATCATTTCGGGCCGTCCGACCGCGGCAACCAGGATATCGGCGCGGCGGCAGACCGCGGGCAGGTCGCGGGTTCGCGAATGGGCCACCGTCACCGTGCAGCTTTCGCCCAGCAGCAGCGCCGCCATCGGCTTGCCGACGATGTTCGACCGGCCAACCACCACCGCCTCCAGGCCGGACAGATCGCCGAGCCGGTCCTTCAGCATCATCAGGCAGCCGAGCGGCGTGCAGGGCACCATCCCCTGGCCGCCGGTCGCGAGCCGCCCGGCGTTGATGACGTGGAAGCCGTCCACATCCTTGTCCGGATTGATGGCGCCGATCACCTTGTCCGCGTCGATCTGATCCGGCAACGGCAGTTGCACCAGGATGCCGTGCACCGCGCCGTCCCGGTTGAGTTGGTCGACCAGCGCCAGCAGGTCCGCCTCGCTGGTATCCGCCGGCAGCGAATGCTCGAAGCTCTGCATGCCCGCCTCGACGGTCTGCTTCCGCTTGTTGCGGACGTAAACCTGGCTCGCCGGGTCTTCGCCAACCAGCACCACGGCCAAGCCGGGCACCAGCCCGTACGTTTTCGTCACGCCGGCCACCGCAGCGCCGACGCGTTCCCGCAAGTCCGCGGCGAATCCCCTACCGTCGATGATGTTTGCGTCAGTCATGGTGGGCCTCGAGCCAGTGTTGGAGATGCGGCAACAGGATGTCGGGGTCGCCGGCGACATGGATGGTCTTGCGGCGGTCCTTCGCGCCGGCGGCGACGGTCAAGCTGGTCTTCGGCAGCTTCCACGCCTTGGCGAGGAGTTTGAGCAAGGCGGTATTCGCCCTGCCGTTTTCGGGGGCGGCCGTGACCCGCGCACGCAACGCGGTGCCGCCGTCTTCGACGGGCGAAAGTCCATCGATTCGGTTGACCGACGCCTTCGGCGTCAATCGGACTGCGACGGTGACGCCATTATCCTGCGATATGACCGGAAGCGCCGCCATTCGTGCCCGATCCTAACGGGGCCAGTATTCGATCAGGAGATTCTTGGCGAAAAACAGCAACAGCAGGACGACCAGCGGCGACAGGTCGATTCCCCCGAGATTCGGCAGGATTCGGCGGATCGGCCGCATGACCGGCTCGGTGATGCGATACAGGAAATCGCCTACCAGATAGACGAATCGATTGCTGGTGTTGATCACGTTGAACGCGATCAGCCAGCTCATGATCACCTGTATGATGATGATCCAGACGAAGATGTCGACGATGGTGACGATCAACAACAGCAGTGAGTTCATAGGTGTAGAACCTGTCCCCGGTTGTCCGAACGGCGCACCCTAGCCGCAACACCGGAAGGGTGGCAAGGCCCCGCGGTGACGCGGCGCTTGACATGACCCTGATCCCTTCACATATTCCGCACGCTTCGGCGCATTTCGCGCCGTCGCACCCAGTGTCGGGGCCGTAGCTCAGTTGGGAGAGCGTCGCGTTCGCAATGCGAAGGTCAGGGGTTCGACTCCCCTCGGCTCCACCACTGCCTCTGAATAATTTCAATCGCGTCACAGGGTTCGTTCCCCGCGGCAGTTTCGGTGTCCATGCCGTCCAAAGAGCTGCATGGGCGGGTGCGGTCTGTCGCTGGGACAGATATTTGGTGCCTGATTTTATAATTGATGCGCTGATATCGTAGATCGCGTGCTTGGCGCGCGTTTCACTCGCCTAGCCGGAGAACGCCTGATACGCGCTCGGTGACATTGGCGTCCTTGCCTTTGGCTACGATCACGGCTTTCAAGAAAGCCGACGCCGTGGTTTTCCCGCCGACATTTACAGGGGCGACGACGACACGCCAGCCGTCCTGATTCAAACGCCAGGTCCGTATCGGACGGCCCTCTTGCGATCTGGGCGACGGCGATCGCCGAAGCGCGATCCGTTCGCCATCGCGCAGCCGTTCGGTGAAAAAGGCGAAGGCGTAATATTCGCCCGGCGCCGGCGGTTTGCGGCCAGCTGGATCGAGACGAATTGCATTTCGTTCGGCGAACTCCGCCAGCGCTGCGAAACTCGAGTCCGCCGAGAGCAAGTCGAGATGCAGTTTGTTCGACGGCACCAGCGCGAATAAGGGCCGGACCGCAATCGCCGGCGCGTAGCCGGGCAGCACGGACGCGTGTCGCACGACGACGGTTCGGCCGGCCTGGGTATAGTCCGCGACGAAAGTGATCCGATAGCGCCGTCCGGCGGATCCCACGAATTGTAAATATGCGCCGAGCGTCGTCGTTTTGGGCCAGACGGGATTGGGATCGCGCGCGATCAGCTGGAACCGGTGCAAGGTGAGTGTCGGATCGCGGAATTTCGCCTCGTTCAGCGCCTGTATCGCCGGTTCCTCGAACACCACCGAGCGGATTGCTTTTCGGCCGCTCAGCATTGCCGCGCCCGCTGAGATGATCGCGGAGTCGGCCGGCGTCAGTTTGGCGGGTTGTCCAGCAGACAGCGGACCGGGTACTGCACCGGCCAACAGCGCGGCAACGGCTATGGCGAGAATCCGGTACATGCGCGCCCTATCGGGCCGCCGCTTTCGGCGAACTATTTTTCTTGTCGTCGCCGAACATCACGCCCTGGACGAAAGGGCTGTATTCGCTTTCGGCAAGCTCGCCGACGGATTCCTCGGCAACCGCCATGCCGACCTCCCAGTTGCGCTTCGACTGCGCCGCTTCGACGGCTTGCGCGCGGGCCCGCATGATCGTGTTGCGCCGATCCAGCAGTGTGCTTGCCGCGGTGTCGATTTGGCGCTCTACCGCTTCCCGGCTGCTTTGCAAGGCCTCTCGAAGCGCCCGGGTTTCGCGGGCCGCGGCTTGCCGCAGCGTCATCTTTCCCTCGTTGGCGGCGCCCAACTCGGCGGCGGCCTTGGCGCGTTCCCGCATGCTCATTCGGTCGAGGTTTTCGCCGATTTCGCGGGCGCGGGCCAGTTTCTCGGCCATTTCCCGTTGCCCCGGTGCCGCCGCGTCCTTGGCCGCTTGCGCGGACCGCTCGAACGTTTCCTGCGCATGCCGCAGGCGGCGGGCGGATTGCTCGCCGATTTCCTGGATGGAGTCTTTCGCGGCCTGCATCGCCTCGGTCACCGGCTTCTCCAGAAATTCACCGGCCTTGCCCAAGGCTTTTCCGGTAGCATGGAACATTCCGTCAAAGGCCATGTTGACCGCCGCGTCCTGTAGGCCCGCCCCGAGCGGGCCGGCGACCGGCCCGGAGAACATGGCTTGGTTTCCGGCCGCGTCTTTTTTGTCCTTGTCCCTCGCGTAGCCTTCGACGATCGCGCGGTTCGTCGCCTCCTGCGACATTCCCTTCACGAAAACGGCGCCGGCGGCGGCAAACGGTCCCCAGGTGACGCCGATATAGACCTCGCCGCCGAAGGCAACCACCTCGGTTGCGACGCCGGCCGGTTTATTGAGCCACCAGGACGTATTGTAATCGCTTTGGCTTTCCGCCAGGTCGCGCGTCATGCGCTCCTTGAGTTCATCCAATGTGGCGGCATTCCCGTCGATCACGAATACATCCACCGGTTTGCCGTCGGGACCGGGGATCGTCCTGTGAACGACACCGGTCGGCGGAGGCCCCGGCGGCAATACGGTAATCGTCGGCACGCTCTCCGGAGCCGCCGATGGATCGGGATCGGGGGTCGCGCTCGATTCCGCCGAGCCGGGCGCGCTCGTCACGGGCGGGGTGAGCGCCGCCGCGTCGACGGGTTGCCCGGATTCGGTATCGGTGGTCGGCGGGGTCGCACCCGCCGACTCCGTTCCGCCCGGCGTTGTCGGGTCGGTTGGAACCGTGGTCGCGGGTGGCTGACCGGTTTCCGGGCCGGATGGCGGCGTCGGCGCGTCGTTGGGATCGGCCGGTTTGCCGTCCGGGCCAAGTGTGGTGACCTCGGTCGTCCCGCCGGGATCGGCCGGTGGCCCGGCCTCCGTATCCCCAGCGTCGGTAGCGGATGTGCCTGTCGTGGGATCCGCCGGACCGGCGGGTTTGCCGTCGGGGCCGAGCGTCGTGACCTCGGTCGTTCCGGCGGAATTGGTCGGTTGCCCGGTTTCTGTGCCGGTGGTGCCCGTCGTGTTTCCGGTCGAGGCGTCGGAGTCGGTGGTGGCCGTCTGGTTTTCCGAGTTCTCGGGTTTCGCGGCCATCTCGCCGGGGGCCGGCGGGGCCGCGGGGGGCGCGATGGGCGGGCGTGTCGTTTCGGGCATTTGGTCGGGCCAGACCGGGAAAAGCGGTTTCAGCGGCGGGGGCGGCGGCGGATTGTCGATATCGACGGCCGAGGTCCTTGTCGTCGGTCCGTCGGCCGGATCCGCATAGGGCGGGTCGCCGGCGGCCGGCGGTTTCCGGGTGGCTTCCCGGGCCGCGCGGTCGCGCTCCTCGGCTTCGCGCTGACGCCGGATAATCTCGCCAAGCGATTGGATCGTGCCTTGCAGGCTGCCGGAATTGGACGTGCCCCCGGTGCTCGGATTCGACAGGACGCGCGGCGCAGTATTGCCGACCCGTCCGCGCAGGCGGTCTTGGCTGCGCGTGCGCTGGTCGAGGGCTTCGCGCTGACGCACCCGCGCCCGTTCGAGTTCGCGCAGCCGCTCGGCCTCCCGGGCCGCGTTATCGTTGTTGTTGGGATGGGGATGATCTTCGGATTTGCCGCAGCAGCCGTTTGCCGCAACCTGGAACGCTGACGCGGTGAGCGCGCCTATTATGAGTAAGAGACCGATGAGAACCCGTGCCGCCATCTTCCTCCCCTGTTATTCGGCATTATCGAAGGCAGTGACGGATCAAGACATGATGCGGGGCGTGCCGGACGAAGTCAATTAGCCCCGACGGGCATCCGGTCAGGGGTCAATGTTCAAAAGAGGGAGATATGGTTATCTGGATACCGTCGCTTGCCTATCCTATGAGGTTGTACGGAAGCGCGGCTTTACGGCTTCGGGATTTCCCCGCAATATGACGGTAGCGGTGGGACCAAGTTTACTGAATGCTGTTCATTGCGGGCTGGAGGAATTTTATGCCCCGGATTTGGTCTATTGTCGCCGTTTCAGGTTTGCTTGCCGCTTTCGTGTTTGCCGGTCCGGCACCGGTTCAGGCGAGCGACAAAAAAGAAAAATCCAGTTCGGAACGCCGGCACGATCGGGCGCGAATATTGCGCGAGCGCTCGACCGACGCGTCACGCTCTCGGACCGGGTACCCGTCGGTCGATGGGCAGATCACGACCACCGATCCCGATACCTATTATGTACTCAGCCTTCAGATCGAGCGGTTGGCGGGCATGATCCATGCGCTGCGGCGCGCGGAAGCACAGCGGAAGTCGGCCCCGGCCGGTTTGGGCGGCCTGCCGCACTCGCCGGTCACGACGCCGCTGCTGGACGTTAAGTCCGTCTATGGTCCGGAGGGACCGACCGAAAAGTCCGTCCGTCTGCTGTTGGAATACCGGCTCATGATCGCCGGAAATCCACGCCTGAAGATCGGCAAGGTTGCCGATGACGGCGATGCGATCGTGGCGCAGGTCGTTACGGTGGATGGGTCGATCGTCGAGGAGTACCGCGTGTTAAAGCAAACCGGCGTTTGGCAACCGGTCCGGTAACGGAGTGTTAGCGCGCTAATTGGCCTAAAGCGGATACACCGCTGAAAAAGGGGACGAAAATGATGGGAATCCAGGAAACGAACAAGTTTCGGCGGGCAATTTTTGTAGTTGCCGCTATCACGGCGGGATCGTTCAGCATCGCTGCTTGCCAAACGACCGAGCAAGCCGCGACCGGCGCATCGACCCAAGCGGCGGCCCAACCCGTCGCGCAAGCGGCGCAACCTGCGCAGGCGGCACCCGCCGCGAAGCCGGCTGTGCAGCAGGCATCGGCGGCGTCCGGCGGCGAGAAAGTCACGCCGCCGGGGACCGGAATCCTTACCGGCCCCATTCCAGAAGTCCATGGGCCGAAGCGCACCGTGGCGGTTGGCAAATTCAGCGCGACGGGTGCCTTCACGTCGAAATACGGCAGCTGGGATATCGGCGGTGGTCTCGCGGCGATGCTCACCTCGGCCCTCGTCGAGTCGCAGCGCTTCAATGTGGTCGAGCGGGCCCAGGTGCAGCAGATCCTAACCGAACAGCAGCTCAAGGGCAGTGGCGTCGTCAGCAAGACGACCGGACCGGACCTCGGCAATCTTACGGGTGTGCAGTATTTCATTTACGGTGCGGTGACCGAATTCGGCGTCGATGACGAAGGCGGCGGATTCGGTGTCGGCGCGGCCGCGGGCGGCGTTCTGGGCGGGTTGCTCAGCGGCGCCCTCTCGCATGAATCCGCGTCCGGCAAAATCGCCATGGACGTCCGCGTCGTGGACGCGACGACGGGCCGTGTCCTGGAGGTACAACGTGTCGAGGAACCGATTGAATCGTCGGGAATCGATTTGTCCGTCGGCTATAGCGGGCTGAGCATGGGCGGCAACAAGTTCTGGAAGACCCCATTGGGTGAAGCCAGCCGCCGCGCGCTGACGCGGGCGGTGCAGAATATCGCGCGGCAGGCCGACGGCAAACCTTGGGCGGGGCAGGTCGTCGATTATGATGGCGGCGTGGTGTTCATCAACGCGGGTGGACGCAGCGGGATCAAGGCCGGTGATTCCTTCATGGTCGAGCGGATCGTGAAGAAACTCACCGATCCCGCTACCGGCGAGGTGCTGTCCTTGCGCAAGGCGCCGCTCGGCCTGGTCAAAGTCGAAACGGTCGAGCCGAAGATTTCAATGGGCAAGTTCACGGCGATCGACGTGAACCCGCCGAAACGCGGCGATCTCGTGCTGACCGTGAGCAAATAGCGGCGTCGGGATCGTTAAGCCGAGAGGGCATTACGATGCGGGCATTCGGGTTTACGGGCCGCACCTTCGCGTTGGCCCTGGCGTGCCTGTTGGGTACGGTCGCGGACCTCGAAGCCCAGATGGAAGAGGTTTCACCGGGGGTCTTCTGTTCCTCCAGCCCGTCGGGCGAACAGCGGCATTGCGTGGATTTGCGCCTGCCGTCGGCCAGGACCATGGGCGCCCCGACCGTCGAGGAAGACAAGCCCGCGCCGCCGCCTGCGCCGAGCGCCCCCGCCGTAAGCGCCCCGGCGCCGGTCCCCGCGGTGGAGACGAAAAAGGAAGAGGCGCCGCCGGCCCCCGCCGCGCCGTCGGCCCCTGCCGCGGCAAGCACAAGTGGTTCGCCCGCTGTCGAACAGCAAAGCACGCCCGCCACGGCCGACAGTTTCCCGGACGACGCTGCGAAAAAGGCGGCGCGCGAGGCCGAACAGCGTCTGATCCATCAGCAGGGGAAGGAAGCGCTGCAGCGCTCGCGTCAGCGCGTTCGCGGACGTCCCGGCCATCAGAGCGTCGAACCGATCACCGGTGACCCCAAGGCCACGCCACAGCCCGGCGGCCCCGACTACAACGCGATCAACAGCACGGCCAATGCGGTCGGCCGGATTATCAATGAGGGCGGGGACAACACCTTGGCGCCGCCGGAAAATGCACCATTTTGCGTGGCCGGCGACATCGCGACGGCGCTACAGCGCGACCTGGACAAAAACCGGAAGGAGATCGACCGGCGGTTCAGGGCGCGCGAGGACATGCTGCGCCGCGAGCGGGACAACGCGGAGAAAGACAAGAAGAAAGTCGAGAAAGACAAGCAGCTCGACAAGAAGGTCAAGGGCCGCAAGCAGGCGAAGCGCGAAAAGAAGAAGCTCAAAGACAAACGCGATAAGCTCGGCAAGGATCGGGATAAGCTGCTCGAGGAAAACGACAATCTCGAAGCGGACAAGGAGCGGATTGAGAAGGAACGCAAGGACCTCAACAAGAAAATGCGAGAGGCCCGTAGGGGTGACCCCAACTGCCGCGGTCCGGCCTGTCGCAAGATCCGCGGTCAGTTGGAGGAAAACAGCCGGCAACGCGTGAAGAACATCAAGCAGACCGGCAAGTTCCAGCAGAAATGGGAACGCCAGCGGCGCGCGGAGCGCAATTTTGCGCGCGAGGAAGCCAAGTTCGAGGAAAAGCTGGACAAAGGCTTCGGGCAAACGAGGGAACAATGGAGAGCCCGCATGCTCCGTAAGAAGGCGGGCGTATATAGAAATGAGTTTACCCGCCTCACGAGCCGACGCGATGCACTCAAGAAAAAGGTCCCCCGTTCCAACGCGGAATCCGAGGAACTTCGTGGACTCCAACGTGCCGTCGACGGCTTAACCAAGAAATACGGTAGCCCGACGGACGGTCTCGGCTCGAAATTCGACCAGCAGGCGAACGAGATCGAGAAAAAGTTGGCGGCCGATGGAACGACGTCGATCGACGAAGCGGTGGGGTTGGACGCCGACAAGATCGACAAACGAGTCAAAGCGCTGGATAGCGCGGTCCAGGACATGCGGCGGACGCGGGAAAGCCTGCGCGATCCGTCGAAGGCGCCGGATCCCAAGAAAACCGAGAAGGCGATCCGGGATCACGATAAGGCGCAAAAAGACGTGAATCGGTTGCAAAAGGAGTTCGATAAGGCGCTCAAGAAACAGCCGATCCGGCATCCGCCGGTAGATCCGGAGGATATCAAAAAAGCCAAGGCGGAATTAGAGAAGCTGAAGAAGAGCGGTGCAAGCTATCGCGAGGTCCAGGACGCCCGCCAGGAAGTGGAAAACCTGAACCGAGCGGATGCGCGGCATCGCCGGGAAACGGCCCGGAACGAAAATCGGGTCAGGGAAAGTGTCGGTAAACAGCTCGACGCCGCGCGCGAGCGCGAAGCTAATCTTCGCGGTCAGGCGGATGCTGGGCGCGCGCAGAAATTCGTCGACGGTTATAACCGCGAAATCCGCGACATCACGGGCAAGGACGGCAAGATCGACGTAGCCAAAGTTGATGCCAAGGCGCGCCGGATCGACCGGAATCTCGCCGGCGTTTCCGGCGCCAACGCGGAAATCGGCAAACTCAACGGGGTTCGTCGAAACCTGATGCCTGGCCAGGGAGGCGCGCCGTCCGCCGCCGAGCGGTTGGGGCTCAGCAAGAAAGCCGTCAAAGACCGCCTCGACACGGTGAACAAGAAGCTCGCCAGCGTAAGGCGCGAACGGGACCGGTATTCAAAGGCGCTGACCAAGGCGGGATTCAAGAGCAACGTCAAAACCGGCGAACAATGCGTCGTCACCGCGGCGACGACGCCATTCGCCTGGGCCTATGTCCAGGGTTCGAGGGCAGCCGCCAAAAGGAATGAACCCGGGCGCGGCAAAAAGCAGGTCGCGTCGGCGCCGCCGGCGCGCGGCACCGCCTCGCCGGCGGCGGGACAGCGCGCAAAGAACGCCAGTCAGGCGCAGATGGCGAAACAGGCGGAACAGGCAAAACAGGCGCAGCAATACAAGGCGCCGGGATGTTCCGCCGGCGCGCCGGCACAGACCACCTGCACGCGATCGCGGAACGCCCTGAAGCTGGCCGCCCTCGACAGGATATTCGGCGGCGAATCCGCGGCGGTAAAAAGGGCGGCAAGGCCGAAACCGGTTGCCTCGGCACCGCTCGAACTCATACCAGCGTGGCAACGGGACTTGGCCGCAGGCGTGATCGGCGCTGGCGGTTCGGCAGCGTTGCGGCAAGCCGCGCTGGAAGACCGGTTGCAGGCAGCCTTGGGCGGAGTAACGGAGCGGCGGAATACCGCTAAACAGGCGGGCTCCGCCGCGCGCCAGGCTCAACGCGAGGCGGATAAAGCGAAAGAGGACATCAAGAAAGCCCGCATTCGGGCGCAAGAGACGCGCCAAAGCGCGGCTCAAGGGCAGCCTGGCACCGCTAATCTGACCACGGAATATAAGAAGCTTGCCGTCGCTGGCGCGAAGCGGGCGCGCGAACTCCACGCGAAAGCGAAAGCTTTGCGGGACGCGGCAGCCCGCAATCGCGCCGCCGCCGCGCGGTATGAAAAATCCGCCGAAAGCGCGAAGGATAAATCGACAGCGTCGGCTGCCCGGCAAGCGGCTCTGAGAAACACCGAAGATGCGGTAAGGCGGGAACGTCAGGCTGCGGCCTACGAACGCGATGCGAAGCGGGAAGAAGCACGCGCGACGGAATATGCGGCGAAATCCACGGGGTTTGAGGGTCGGCAGGCAGCGTTCGACAAACGGGCCCGAGACGCGGAAGCCGAGGTTGCGCGGCTGGAGGCGGCGGCCGGCCGCAAGCAGGCCGAGGCCGATCGCTTGGAAGCGGAGAGGAAGAAGCGCGACGCCGCGCTGAAGGCGGCGGAAAAATCGCTGGAAGCCGTGCAAGCCGAAAAGTTCGCCGATTTGCTCAAGAACACGCCCTCGGCCGACTTTTACAGCAAGATCGATCCGGAAAAACGGCCGGATTGGCTGCGCCGTAACGTTGCCGGGTGGGACCGTCTGAGCGTTGCCCAGAGAGTCCGAATTCTATCGACCCTCGATTACGCGGAGGCCCGCCGCGCGGCGCTGGATGTCGCCGCGAGAGTGGATGCCTACATAAAAACCCGTGGCATTACGCCGGAGGGTTTGCAGCGGCGCGCCGATGATATCGCGGCACTGAAGAAGCGTGTCAAAGAGATCAAGAGTCAGAAAATCCTCACCAAGAGCGATCTCGAAAAAATCGAGGCACTCAAGAAACGGATCGTCACCGAGACGGCGTCACTCGATCGCGAGGTAAAAACCTTGCTCGGGCTCCGCAAATTGCTGTCGACCGCGACGCTCGAGGCGCAGCGCCGGTTGTGGGCGGTCGAGAAGGACGAGCGCAAGAAAGAGGTCGAACGGCGTGTCGGTGCGTTCGCGACGGCCAAGGGGTATCTGCAATTGGCACGGGCGGCGGAGAAAGCACGCGAGGCCGCCTTCGCGGCGCGCAAGCGGGAAATCCAACGCCGGATCCGGAGCTTGACCCAGCTGGGCGACGCCAACGGCGTGAAAGAGCAGAAGCGACAGCTGAAACGGCTCGAAGATGCCCGCAAGGTCTGGAATAAGCGCGACACCGAAACCATCGAGAAACTCAAGGCAGGCGTTCGCGATTTGCGTCAAATGATTGCCAGCCAATCGGCGATCGACCGGCTCGGCAGCATTAGTTTCGAGGATGATCTGGTCGACGCCGCAGAAGCCTATCTGCGGAAAAAGGGCAGTATCGCAAAACAGCGCGCGGCGCAGGCGGCCCGTATCCGGGAGGCAGTATTCGGCTTGGATATCAAAGGCGCGGCATTCAATGCTGCCGAAGCCGTCGGTAAGTCCTTCAGCCGGTTTGCGACCGATCGGGCGGCGGAAGCGGGCAGCGGACTGGGATTGTTGATCGGCACCGCGAAGGGCATTGCCGGTTTCCTCAAAGTCTTCGTCTGGGAACCGATCGATCTGTGGGGCGAGCAAAAAGAAAAAAACATGCTGTGGATGGGGTTCCGCTTCAATTTCTTCGGGTCGGAAAACCATGAATTCCTGGAGGCGTTCGGCAAAGATCCGGGCAAAATGGTGAAAAAGCTATTCTTCGGTCTTGGCAAGAAAGCCTACACATTTTCCCAAGACGTCAAGAAGTTGGGCAAGGCCAAGCAAGAAAGCGATGCGGCGGCGGCCTTCAAATCATCGTTCAAGGCCACCGAATTCGTCGGCGAGATATTCGTCGATCCGACGCTTCTGGTCTTCGGCGTCGCCAAGGTCGTCGGGCTCGTGCGCGCGGGCGGCGAGGCCGCTGCCGGTCTTAGGGCCGCCGACAAATTGCTCGATACCGCGCCATCGGCCCGCGCCGTGGAGGAAGCCGCCAAGTCGGTGGGGAAAATCGATCCGCCGCCGCCGTTGCCGGACACCGTCGGCATTCCGGCCATGCGGGAACTGCCGGCGCCGCCGCCGGTCAGGGAAACGCCGATCCTCGGCAAGCCGGTCGGCGGAAAGACCGGAGTCGCCCGTCAACTCTTCTGCGAGAACTGCGGCCTGGTGGCGCTCGAGTCGCTTTTGGAGGACTTGGGCATCGTCGTGACCGAACGCCTGCAGAGAGCCATGCGGGACTTCGCAGCGAACCACGGCCTTCTGACGCCCGGCAAGGGCATGAACGTTTTCGAGCTCCAAGAATACTTGCGCCTCACGGGGATACTGCCGAAGCGGACGCGCGCCAACTTTTTTGAATGGCAGCAGATGCGGCATGCCCTGCAAAACGGCCGCGACGTCATCGCCAATATCCAGAACGGCAAGGGCGGCTATCATTGGGTCCGGGTCGAAAAGATCGCCCCCGACGCCAACGGCAAGATGTGGGTGTCCTTCGGCGAGGGATTACTGCCCAAAGGCCTCTCCAACCGTATCTCGCTCAAGGAATTCGATCGAATCACGCGAATCTATCCGGGCGACGCAGGGGCCGGGCGGAGGCTGCGGTCGCTCCTCGTCGACTCACCGTCCATTACCCCTGCCGAACGTCTGAAGGCCAGCATCCTGGCGTTGGACAATTTTATGAAGGGCGATCGGGCGCTGCCGCCGACGAAACCGTTCCCCGACGTACCATCGCGGCCGCAGCCCCTACCCGATCTTTCTTCGGCGCCGGGCAGTCTGGCGCCGCCCGCGAAGGCGCGCCCGACGATCGAGCAGCCGAAGGCGCGCCCGACGATCGAGCAACCGAAAACGACGGGTCCGGTCGCCGGCGGCAATGCTTCCACCCCGCCTCCGATCCGGCACGGTCCGGGCGATACGCCGGTGCTGAAGGGCCCGAAAACGGCCCAATCGTCGCCCGGCGCGCCGGGCAAAGGGGCCGCGCCGTCCACGAGAGAAGCGGCGGTGCCAAAAGTCACGGTCGAGATGCGGCCATTCGATATCACGCTCGTCGCGCCCGACGGGAGCAAGATCACCTTGGCGCTCGGCAAAGAGCTTGGGACGGGCGCCTTCACGACCGTCTCCCGCATCGACGACCCGCGGTTCAAGGGATGGATCATTAAGATCACCGAGGGGGGCGAGAAACAATTTGCAGTGCTGCTCGACAAGGCCGGCTACGACATCCTGACCTCGTTGCCGGAGGGCGTGAAGAAATTCATCGTTCGGACCCCGAAGATCGTCCGCGAGTACAAGGTTGCCGCGGCGAATGACAATGCATTGGTGAACGGCAGCATTCGGGTTGCGCAAGAAGCGCCGCCTACTTTCTGGGACCTCACCCGGGGCAGCCGCCGCATGACCGCCGCCGAGGCCGAGACATTCCACAAGGCGCAGCGCACCGTCAACGACGGCGGCGCCGTGTGGCTCGACAACAAGGCCAACAATTACGGCTTCGAGCTGGGGAGCGGCGGCCGCGTGCGGCTGGTCGTTCACGATACCGGCGGCATCGTTCCGATGAAGGGCGATGCCAAGCTCGCGGCGGCGCGGGCCCGCGTTTTCCAGCGCGCCGTCAGCAACCCCCCGCCAAAATGGCTCGCGGCATATCACGACGCCGGGAAGGCGGCGCTCGATAGCCTGAACGCCTGGCGCGCGGCGCAGGCGCTGCCGCCTGGAACGCCGGGCCGCGCAGCCCAAATCAATAATGCCGAAGCGGCCTATCGCGCCTGGCGTGATGTGAAGATCGATATCCCGTTTCAATATCGGCAAAAGCTGCTGAATACGTATGGGAAGTGGATCGACACCGACCGCCTCGGCGTGCCGCTGCACGAGGTCGCGTTCAATCCCGTCAACGGGTTCGAGTATTTTAAACCGCGGCACCTGATAGCCAACGACAACACGGCTGCGACGTTGCAGAAGGCGCTCAAGGTGGTCCAAGCGATGGACGGCAAATAACAAGGTATGTGCGATATAGGCCGGAAACAGGGTTTCAGGGACTTTCATGTGAGGGGCCGGCACGGTCGAGTCCATGATTTCAATGGGCAAGTTCACGGCGATCGACGTGAACCCGCCGAAGCGCGGTGGCCTCGTCCCAACGGTCAGAAAGTAATGCGTCGGCAAGACCGGACCAAAGGGACATCGTGATGCAAGTATTCTGGACCGCCGACAGTGACTGGCTCCGGCCGGCTGGAGCCATCGGCCGATCCATGCTCCTTGCCTTTTTCTGCTTGTTCGCCGCGGTATCGACCACCTCCGCTGGAATGGTGGAGGTCGAGCCGCATGTCTTTTGCTCCTTCGATAAGAACGGGGTTCAAAGACATTGCGTCAATCTGACGCCGCCGCCGGTGCGGACCTTCGGCGAAACCTACGATGAACAGCCGACGGAAACGCTTCCATCGGCGAGTGCTCCCGCCGTAAGCGCGCCCGCCGTCAGTGCGCCGGCGACGGCTTCCAAGGTGGAAACGAAGAAGGAAGAGGTGCCGTCCGCCCCCGCCGCGGCGAGCAGCAGTTCGTCCGCGACGGAACAGAGCTACCCCGGCACGGTCGACAGCAACTACGACGACGCGAAGAAGAAGGCGGAACGGGAAGCCCATCAGCGGCTGCTGCATCAAAAGAGCAAGGAAGCGCTGGGTCTTTCCCGCCAGCGATTGCGCAGCCGCGGCGGCTACGGCAACGTGGAGTCGATTGAGGGCGCCGACCAGGGCACGACGTCGAGCGGGCCGGACTACAACGCGATCGGCAGCACGGGCGCGGCCGTCGGCGCCTTAGTCAAAAAGCAGGAAGGCGGTTTGGCCCCGCCGCAGGACGGCCCCGTCTGTGTCGCGGGAGACATTGCGGCTGAATTGCAGGAGGAGCTCGACAAGGAACGCGAGGAGATCGACCAGAAGCTGAAGGAGATCGAGGACGAGCTCCGCAAGCGGCGCGCCGAGGCGGAAAAGGAAAAGAGGAAACTCGAGAAGGACAAGGAGCTCGACAAGAAGATCAAGGGCCGCAAGCAGGCGAAGAAGGAACGCAAGGACCTCAACGACAAACGCGACAAGCTGAACAAGAAACGCGACAAGCTGGTCGAGGAAAACGACAAGCTGGAAGCGGACAAGGAAGGCATCGATAAGGAGCGCAAGGACCTTAACAAGAAGATGCAGAAAGCCCGCAAGGGCGATCCCAACTGCCGCGGCGCGGCCTGTCGGAAACTCCGGGGGCAATTGGAAGACAACAGCCGCCGTCGGGTCGAGAACATCAAGAATACGGGCAAGTTCCAACAGAAGTGGGAACGCCATCGTCGCGAACAACGCAATCTGGCGCGGGAACAAGCGAAATTCGAAGCCAAGCTCGACAAGGGGTTCGGCCAGTCCAAGGAACAGTGGAAGGCGCGTCAGGCGCGCAAGCAGGCCCGTGCCTATAGCGACCAGATGTGGAAGCTGCGGAATCGCAAGGAAGCGCTGGAGAGCAAGCGGCGCTTCGGGTCGTTGTCGCGGTCCGAAGCCAAGGAATTGAACGAGGTCACGCGCGAGTACCGCGGCCTGAGCAAGAATTTTGGCGACGCGACGACCGGCAACTCGAAATTCGACGCCCGCGCCCGCAAGATGGAAGCGAAACTGTCGGCGGACGGGACCACCTCCATCGACGAAGCGGTGCGGCTGGACGCGGACAAGATCAATGCCGATTACAAGGCGCTCGATGACGCCGTGAAGGGCGTCGAACAAGCGCGCGACGACCTTCGCAATCCGCAAAACAAGGCGGATCCGAAAAAAGCCCAAAAGGCCATCCGCGATCATGAGAAGGCCCAGAAGGATGTCGAGCGGTACCGCAAAGAATACGCCGACGCGCTCAAGAAACAGCCCGTCAAATACCCGCCGGTCGATGAAAGCGATATCAACAAAGCGCGGAAAAAATACTTCGAGCTGAAGGAGAACGGCGGCAGCTATCGCGAAGTCCAGGACGCGTTGAAGGAATACGAGAACCTTCAGCGTGCGGACGAACGGCACTGGCGCGAAGAGACTCGCCGCCACAAGAACGCTCAGGAAAAAGTGGGCAACAAGCTCGACGAGGCCTACGAGCGTGAAGAGCGCCTGCGCCCGCTTGCCAATGCCGGCCAAGCCCGGAAATTCGTCGATGGCTTTAACCGCGAGGTGCGCGACATCACGGGCAAGGACGGCAAGATCGATGTGGCCAAGGTCGACGCCAAGGCCCGTCAGGTCGACCGAAATCTTGCCGGCGTCGCCGGAGCGAATGCGGAAATCGCCCAACTCAATGGTGTCCGCAAGAATTTGGCGCCCGGTAAGAACGGCGGCCCCTCCGTGGCCGAACGCATGGGTCTCGGTAAGGATGCCGTCAAGGGCAGGCTCAACGCCGTGGACAAGAAGCTCGCCAGCGCCCGCAGGCTGCGTGACAAATACGCCAAGGGATTGAGCGCCGCCGGCCTCAAGAACAAGGTGAACCCGAGCGGACAATGCGTCGTCGAAGCGGCGACGACGAAATTTGCCTGGGCCTATGTGAAGGGCTCGAGAGCCGCCGCTAACCGGCAAAAGAAATCGGCGTCCGCGCCCAAGGTCGCCATGGCAAAAGGAAAAGGCACCGCGTCGCCGGCGGCGGGACAGACCGCGAAAAATGCCAGCCAGGCCCAGAATGCCAAACAAGCGCAACAGGCCCGCCAAGCGCAACAGTACAAGGCGCCGGGATGTTCGGCCGGCGGCGGACCGAAAACCACCTGCACGGCGTCGCGCACGGGTTCGAAATTGGCGCGTCTCGACAGGATGTTCCATGGCGCGCCGAAGAAAAAGCCCAGCCCGCAACTCGCTAGTGCTCCCGCGCGGTACAAAGCGGTTCCAAGCGCGCTGATTGCCGGCGGCGTGGTCGGCGGGGCCGCGGCCGGCGTGCTGAGCAGCGCGCAATTGGAGGCGAAGATCGGAGATCTTCAGGCCGACTCCGAAAAAATCCGCCAGAGCGCCAGCCAGGCCGCATCGGATAGATGGAAGGCGGAGTCGGACGCCAAAAAAGCCCGCGAGGCGGCGATGAAGGCGCGGGAACGCGCCTACGAGATACGCAACCGCGCGACCCAGGTCGCGGACCACAACAAGGACTTGTCCTTGGGCTATGGCGGTCTTGCTCAGTCGGCGGAAGAGCGCGCGAAAGCTCTAAGGGCAAAGGCGAAAGCCGAGCGCGCCGCGGCCGCACGATACCGGGCCGCGGCTGCGCGCTACGAGCGGAAGGCCGCGGAGTCGAAGGATGACAAAAGGCTTGCCGCCGATGCCCGGCAGGCGGCGGCGAACAACATCGAGGATGCGCAAGCCCGCGAAAAACGCGCCGCGGAACTGGAAGCCGAGGCGAAGACGGAAGAGGCGCAGGCGAGCGAACGCCGCGCGAAACAGGTCGCCCTGACCAACGAGGCGAAGGAGTTCGATGCCCGGGCGACCGCTGCCGAAGAAAAGGCGGCGCAGCTCGAGGCGGTTGCCGACCGCCGGCGCGCGTCGGCGCAACAGGCGGCGAGCAAGGTCGAGCAGCTCAACCAGGATTTCAAAACGACCCGCAAAAAGCTCGAGACCGCCCAGGCGCAAAGCCTGACCCGGATTCTCGAGAAACCGCCGGGAGAGGACTTTTACAGCAAGCTGCCGTCGAAGAAGCGGCTTGAGTGGCTGCGCCGCCACGTCGCCGGCTGGGATCGGCTGACGATCAATCAGAAAACGCGAATCATCGCCACGATCCAGTACGCCGAGGCGCGGCAGGCTGCCGTGAACCGCGGCAAGGAACTCGACGATTTCGCTAAGTCCCGCAACATCACGCCGGAAACGCTGACCGCGCGGGCCGAAGCGATCAAGAAGCTCAAAAAGCAGCTGAAGACGCTCAAGGACGAAAAATTCCACACGAACGACGAAGTCAACCGTATGGAAAACCTCAAGGCCAAGATCAAGACCGAGACGCTGCGTCTCAACAGCGATATCAAGGAATTCATGCGGCTGCGTGAGCGCGTGATGCAAGCCGGGCTGGAGGCGCAACGGCGGCTTTGGGCGGCCGATCCGGATTCACGGCACCAGGCCGTTTCCGAGCGGGTGGGTCTGTTCGCCGGGGCGCTGGGCCATTTGCGCTTGGGCCGGGAGGCCGCCGCCGCACGCGAGAAGGCCTTTGCCAAACGCAAGGGCATCCTGGAACGGAAGCGCGCCGCCGCCAAGAGAGCGGGCCTGACGAAGGAAGTCGCGCGGATGAACCGCCAACTCGAGCGCCTCGAAGCGGCGCGGAAGGAATGGGCGAAGCTCGACGCGCGCAATATCGAGACGCTGGAGCGCGTCGTCAAAAACATCCGGTGGGACATTGCGAGCCAGGCGATTTCCGACAAACTGTTCGAGATCAGCGACGAGGACCGGTTGCAGAAACGGGCGCAAGCCTTCCTCGACCGGGACGACAAAATCGACGCCGCGTCGAAGCGTCAAGACGACACGATCCGGTTGTCGGTCAGCCGCATCGACCTGAAGGATCCGAAGTTCAGCGCATCGAAAGCGGTGCTGGACCACTTCGACAGCAAGACCACCGAATGGGCGATCAACATCGGCGGCGCTTATGGCCTGATCAAGGGCGGGATCAAAGGGCTCGTCGGCCTCGTGAAATTGTTCATTTGGGAGCCGATCGATTACTTCGGCGAAAAGTTCGAGGCCTCGCTGCAGCGCAATCTCGGCTTCCGGCCCAACCTGTTCGGCACCGACAACCAGGAATTCCTGGAAGCGTTCGAAAAAGATCCCGCGAAGATGGCGAAAGCGATGTTCTTCGGGCTCGGCAAGCAGATCTACGATTTCACGCGGAACGTGAAGGGCCTTGGTCAAGCGGTCACCGAACGGGATGCGGGCAACGCATTGAAGAAATCCGTATCGTCGGCGGAGTTCATCGGCGAGTTCTTCCTCGATCCGACGATCCTGCTTGGCGGGATCGGGAAGGTCGTTACCGCGCTGCGGGCGGGCGGTAAGGTCGCCGCGGGGCTGAAAGCCGCGGACAAGGTCCTCGGGAATGTTCCGTCCGGCAAAGTGCTCGATGACATCGCCGATGCCGGCAAGAATATCGATGCGCCGCCGCCGCTGCCGGCCAATGTGCGAAATCCGAAGCTGCCGGACTCGGGCAATCTGCCGAAGGGACCGAAGGCGGCGCCGGGCAAAACGCCGGACGTCGCCGTTGCGCCGAACAATCCGAACCCCGGCACGCGGGCGCCGCGCGGCCCGGGCCGCCAAAATCCTCCGGCACGGCCGGCCCGCGGGCCGCCGGTCGGCGGCAAATGCGGCGTGCAACGCCAATTGTTCATGGAGAATTGCGGCTTGGTCGCGGCCGAGGCGGTGCTGAAAGATCTTGGTATCGTCCTTTCGGAACGCGTGCAGGGCTTCCTGTGGCACTTCGCTCACGGCAAGGGATTGCTGGCCCAAGGCAAGGGCATGACCGTGCTCGAATTGGCGGAATACTTGCGTCTCACCGGCATCGCGCCCCGCCGCATGGCCGTCGGTTTCCACAGCCTGGAAGATATGGGGCGCGCCCTGGCAAAGGGCAGGGAAGTCCTGGTCAATATCCAGAACGGCGCGGGCGGATATCACTGGGTGCGGCTGGAGAAAATCGGAAAGGACGCGAAGGGCAATTGGTGGGTATCGTTCGGCGAAGGCGGATTGCCGAAGGGTCTGTCGAACCGCATACCGTGGAAAGAATTCGACCGTATCACCCGGCACTATCCGGGCAGTCCCGGCAACGGGCACAGGCTGCGGTCGCTCATGATCGATACGCCAGCGATGACCGCCGCCGAAAAACTCGCCGCGCGCATCTTGGCGCTGGAAAACGCGCAACTCGGGAAGAAAGCGGTACAGCCCGTGCCGAACAATCCGGTACAGCAAGCGCCGCTGCCGAAGAACCCGATCGGCCGGCCCCCGGGAGCGCCGCAGCCGTTGCCGGATATCTCGTCCGCACCCGGAAAGTTCGGGCCGCCGCGCAAGTCGCCGCAGCCGAAGATCGAATACCCGTCGGCGGGGCCGCTGAAGAACCAGCCGACGATCGAGTTCCCGAAAGCGGCGCAAAAACCGAAGCCCGTCATCGAGCAGCCGAAGGGCCCGGCGCCGGCCGTCGCGGGCAATACGCCGAAACGGACGGGCCCCGGCGGCACGGCAAATGTCGGCCCGCCGCGACCCGTTCCGGTCGCGAAGGCGCCGCCGGCCCGGCCTCGTGCGCCAAAGGCGTCTCCCAAAAAGGCTCCCGATGCGCCGCCGCCCGGTGTGACGATCGATCAATCGCCGTTCGACATCAGGATCACCCTGCCCGACGGGCGTCGCGTCGTGCTCGAACTTGGCGACAAGGTCGGCACGGGTTCCTTCACCGTCGTCCAGCGTCTCGACAACATGAAAGGCTATGTGGTCAAGGTCACGAAGGGCGGTGTCACGAAATCCGCCGTCATCCTCGACAAGGTCGGCTACGATATTTTGCAGTCGCTGCCGAAAGGCTTCAGGGAATTCGTGGTCCGCACACCGGAAATCATTCACGATTTCAAGATTCGGGCGGCGAACGACAAGGGGCTCGTCAACGGCAGTCTTCGGATTGCTCAGGAAGCGCCGCCGACATTCTGGGATGCAACGCGCGGCATAAGGGGCATGACGCTTAAGCAGGCGGAACTGTTCCGCAAGGTTCAGCGCGTCCTGAACGAAAGCGGTGCGGTATGGCTCGACAACAAGGCGAACAACTTCGGCTTCGAATTGGCCCGGAACGGCAAAACCCGCCTGGTCATTCACGACACCGGCGGCATCGTGCCGCTGCTCGGCGAGGGCGCCGAACTGGTGCGGCGCGCGAAGATCTTCCAGCGCTGGATCAGCAGCCCGCCGAAATCCTGGATCAACCGGTATAATCAGGCCGGGAAGGCGGTGGCCGATAATCTCGCCGCGTGGCGTCGGGCCGATGCCCTGCCGAAGGGAACGCCGGGCCGCAAGAAGCGCCTGGAACAGGCCGAAAAGGCCTTCAACAATGCGCTTGAGGCGCAGCAGGATATTCCCTTCCAATATCGCGACAAACTGATGAAGGAATTCGGCCACTGGATCGATACAAAGAAGATGGGCGTGAAGCTCGATGACATCCAATTCAATCCGGTAAACGGCTTCCGGTATCCGAAGCCGCGCCATCTGATCGCGAACGATAATACGCCGCAGTCCCTTCAGCGGGCCCTGAGGACCGCGAGCAATTTGTAGGCCGGCCTGTTAACGCTGAACCTTGGCCATGATTGATCGTGCGGCGGGGATGGTAGTAGATATGGGTTCGCGCCAGATTCCCCGCACCACCAAGTTTCCCTAACGATATCAATCGCGTTACCGGGTAGTTGATGCCGACGCTCTTCGCCAGCGAACCGAAGCACTTGACCGCCAGCAGCATAGGCCGTCGAGCCGCCGAGCCTACTCGTCCCACACCAAATCGTCGTACAAATCCGGCCGGCGGTCGCGCCACCACGGGAACTTCTTTCGTGCTGCCGATGCCTGGTCGACGTCGAAAGTGTGGATCAGCAGTTCGACGTCGCTGTCGCTCGCTTCGGCCAGGATCATGCCGCGCGGGCGGACCACCATGCTGCGGCCGATATGGTGGCGCGGACCTTCGTCGCCGACCCGATTGACCGCCACCACATACGCGCCGTTCTCGAAGGCGCGCATCCGCAGCGGCAAATCCCAGAGCGATTGCCGGTGTTCGGTGTCGCCGTATGTCGAATAGCAGATCGGCATGAACAGGATCTCGGCGCCGCGTTGGGCCAGCACGCGGCTCGGCTCGGGATACAGCCGGTCATTGCAAATCTGTATGCCGATCCGCGCGCCGCACAGGTCGAACACCGGTAGATCGTCGCCGGGCTTGAAATAGAACTTCTCGAAGCTGCCGGTGCCGCCCTGCACTTCGGTCGGGAAATAGGCGGGGATATGGGTCTTGCGGTAGGTGCCGACCGTCCGGCCGTCGGAATCGAGCACCAGGGCGGCGTTGTAGTAACTGCTCTGGGTCTTCTCCGCGAAGGGAAAGATCATGGCGAGGCCGCGGGCTTTCGCCGTCTCGAAGATCGGGCTGATCCGGGAATCGGGCAGATGCAGGAAGTAGCGGTCGAAATCTTCTTCCAGCCGGTTGGGGAAGAACGGCGCCAGAAACAGTTCGCCGAAACAGATCAGGTTGGCGCCGGCATCGGCCGCCTGCTCGACCAACCCGCAGGCTTCCGTCACGCCGTCGCGGGGATCGTCGCTCAGCACCGGCCCGGTCTGTGCCAGCGCCACGGTCATTTCTCGTCCCATACGCTCCCTCGGACTCGTTGAATGTTCGCTTTACCGAATCGGGATCATAGATCAAGGGGCACGCGGCACGCCAACACGCGGCTCGATGCGTGCTTCCATGCTACAATGCCTGCCTGACCCCGGCTGGAGGTCTGAATCACCAAACGGGCGCACCCGGACGCCGGAACGCCATCGGGAGGAAATCATGACGCCGGACGCCGCGACAACCGACACCCTGCATGTGGAATCCAGCGATCTGGCGGTCGATTTGGCGCAGTTTTGTGCGACGATCGACACCGCGCGCCTCGACCCTCCGGTGGTCGAGGCGGTCAAGACCAATATCCTCGATACGCTGTCCTGCGCGCTGGCGGGGTCGTCCGCCCCGGCGATCGCGGAAGTCTCGGGCCTCGTGCGCGAATGGGGCGGGGCGCCGCAGGCCGACATGTTCGTCTTCGGCGGAAAGTTTCCGGCGCATCACGCCGCGTGGGTCAACGGTGGCATGTCCCATGCCCGCGACTTCGACGACACCCATGACGCGGCCGTGCTGCACGCGGGCGTTTCCGCGGTTGCCGCCGCGGTCGCGGCCGGTCAGCTGCGCGGCACTCTGTCGGGCGCGGACCTGATCGCGGCGGTTGCCGCCGGCCTCGAAACCACCTGCCGCCTCGGCGTGGCGTGCAAGTTGGACATCATCGACAGCGGCTTCATCTATACCTCGCTGCTCGGCTATTTCGGCGCGACGGCGGCGGCGGGCCGGGCGCTTGGCCTAACCACGGAGGAAATGGTGAATGCGTTCGGCATCGTCTACAGCTCGGTGGCGGGCAACCATCAGGTGACGCGCGACGCGTCGCTGATGAAACGGCTGCAGCCGGGGCTCGCCGCCCAGGCGGCGGTGGTCGCGGTGCAGCTCGCCAAGCAGGGAATCCGCGGCGCGCAAAACGTGTTCGAAGGGGTCGACGGGTTCTTCCGCGTGTATCTCCGGAACGAGGTGGATGCCGACGTGGTGCGCAAGGACCTGGGCCGCCGTTTCGAATTCCTGAATTTGAGCTACAAGCCCTATCCCTGCTGCCGCGCGGTGCACACGACGGCCAACGCGGTCCTGCAGTTGCGGGCGCAGACCGGCCGCCCCGCGAGCGACGTCAAGTCGATCAGCGTCGGCGTTACCGGCCCCGGCTATCAGATGGTTTGCGTGCCCGAGCAAGTTCGGCTGGCGCCGCGCACCATCGTCGAGGCGCAGTTCAGCATTCCCTACGCCGCCGCCGCCGCCTGGACCGACGGCGAATTGGGCCTGCGTCACTTCTCCGACGAGGGATTGCAGCGTGAGGACGTGCTCGACCTCACGTCACGGGTATCGACATATGTCGACGCCGAGATCGATCGGGACTGGAGCCGATTCATCACGCCGGCCAAGGTGATGGCCGAATTCCAAGATGGCGAGACGGCGGAAACGCGGGTCGATTATCCGAAGGGGCACCCGAAAAACGTGATGACGGAGGCGGAGTTCGCGGCCAAGGCGGCGGACTGCGCGACCTATGCCGCCGCGCCGATGCCGGCGGACACGGCGAACCGCCTTATCGCGATGGTCGCCGCGCTCGAAGCCGTGCCCGATATCGCCGCGCTGGCGCGGGTCATGACGGGCGCCGAGGGCTAGCGGCCCGGTCGAGCCAGCCCCCATGCTCGGGCCGAATTTCGAATTACGCCGCTCTGCCGCGCGACGATGCAGGGCGCGATGCGGCATAACCGGCTGCCGCTGACGTGGCCGTCAGGGCGGTGCCCCACGTCATGTCGACGAGGCTCATGACGACCGGCCAATCCCGCAACGTCGCCAGATTGGTCATGTCATACGTGCCGTAGGCGAGCAATCCGAAAAGTGCCCCGTTGATGGCGGCGCGATGCCAGGACTGCCTCGCGAGGGCGGGGGCCACGGCGAAATACACGATACCCCCGACATAGGCGAGATAGAATCCGCCCGCGACAGCGAAATTCACGTCGTCTCGGAGCAAATCTCCGAGTTGTGATGTAAAATACTCGTCCGCGACATGGCTTAGCCACACATAGTCTATCCCCAGAAAAACAAGGAGCGCGGCGGCGTAGGCTTTCGCGTAATTCATCATGTCCTCGCGGTTGTTCGCATCGACTCGTGTCGGTCTCTCCGCAGCTTACGGCGAGACGATGTCGCACCGGAAACGGGAGACGCTTCGCGTCAGGATTTGCCGTTAAAGAAGGTATGCGTGCCGCGGGCGCGCGCGGCATGGCAAATCCGCCTCAGCGCGAGCAAGTATGCCGCAGCCCGCAGCGGCAAATCGCGTTCCTCGCCGAGCTCCAGCACATTCTTCGCTTGGCTTTCGACCGACTCCTTGAGGCGGTTCCGCACGTCTTCCACCTCCCAGGACATGCCGCTCTTATTTTGCACCCATTCCATGTGCGACACGATGACCCCGCCGGAATTCGCCAGGATGTCCGGCACCACGGTGACGCCGTTTTCCTCCAGAATGTCGTCCGCGCCGCCGGTTACCGGGCCGTTGGCGATCTCCAGAATGCACCGCGCTTGGATATCGGCGGCGTTGTCTTCCGTTATCTGGTCGGCCAGTGCGGCAGGTATCAGCACATCGCACTCGCTCGCCAAGAATTCGGTGTCGTCCAATTCCTTCGCGGTGCCGTTGGTCGGCCCGCCCTCGACGCTACCGTTTTCCTCCTTGTGCTGGCGCATTTTTTCCGGATCCATTCCGTCCGGGTCGAACACGCTTGCCTTGGAATCGGAAACGCCGACGATCGTGTAACCATCGGCGTGGAGAAGACGGGCGCAATGATAGGCCCCATTTCCGAATCCCTGGAAAACCACCCGGGCCTTCTCCGGATTCAGGTCGAGGTGATTTTCGAGTCGCCGCAACACATGATAGGCGCCGCGGCCCGTGGCTTCGCTCCGTCCGGCCGATCCTCCCAGCGCGATCGGCTTTCCCGTAACGATCGCCGGGGTATGGTTCCCGGTGATTATCGAATACTCGTCCGCCATCCACGCCATGACCATTTCGTCGGTGTACATGTCCGGCGCGGGAATGTCCCGGTCCGGTCCAATCATGCAGGAGAAGGCTCGCACGTAAGCGCGGCTGAGACGCTCCAATTCCATCGGCGACAGCTCGTGCACGTCGACCGCCACGCCGCCCTTGGCGCCGCCGAACGGCAAATTCGCCAAGGCGCATTTGAAGGTCATCCAAAAGGCCAGCGTCATGACGTGGTCGACATTTACGGAACCGTGGAACCGAATGCCCCCCTTGGTCGGGCCGCGGGTATCGTCATAGCGGCTGCGCCACGCCTTGAAGAGGCGGAGCGATCCGTCGTCCATTCGGACAGGCAGGTTCGCGGCCAAGGTCTCCCCGGGATATCGCAACCGTTCGACGACCTCGGGGTCGATATCCGCAAGTTCGGCAATGCGCTCTAGGCGCTTTCGCGCGGCGGTCAATTGGTCGCCCATGGCCTTACCCTCATTTCATTTCTAGTGCCGTTGGATCGTGCGCGAGGCGTGTCCGCGGCACCATCGTCGTGTGTCGATATCGACGGTGACGCCGCGGGCTGGTGTCGCCTTCTTAAAAGAATGTGACCTAAGAGGATGCGACGGATTTCGCCGCCGCCCTTGCGGCGTCATCGACCTTTCCGGATTGCGCAAAATCTTCCTGCGCTTCGCGGTACCGTCCGGCGGCAATCGAATTTCCCTCGCCTTGCATCGCGAGTTGCTCCGCGACAAAATCCCAATTGACGAGATTGTCACAGAATGTCTCGACGAAATTCGCCCGATCATTCTGATAATCCAGGTAGTAGGCGTGCTCCCAAACGTCGCATGTCAGCAAAGCCTGTTGACCACGCACCATCGGCGGGACGGCGTTCGGCGTCGAGACCACCCGCAAATGTCCCCCGTCCAGGACCAGCCACGCCCAACCGCTTCCGAATCGTCCGGTGGCTGCGTCCAGGAATGATTGACGAAACGAATCGAAATCACCGAAATCGTCGTCGATAAGGCGCGCCAATTCGCCGTCGGGACGGCCACCGCCATTCGGCTTCATAACCTGCCAAAAAAAGGAATGGTTCCAAACTTGCGCGGCGTTGTTGAACACGCCGGTCTGGTCCTCATCGTTCGCGGTTTTTTGAATAATCTCTTCGAGCGAGAGACCATCCAAATCGGTGCCTTCAATCGCATCGTTGAGTTTTTGCACATATCCGGCGTGATGCTTGCCGTGGTGGAACTCGAGGGTCTTGGCGGACATGTGCGGCTCGAGCTCGTCTTTTGCGTAGGGCAAATCGGGCAATGTGATTTTCACGTTTGTCTCCTCTGCGTCTGTGATTGCGGTTACCGGTCGATGCGGCATTCCTTTCATTAACACTTCGGATACGGACCTTGTTCCACCGTGGATCAAATTTGATCCCAATTACCGGGGTCCCTCTCGACGCCCGGATTTCGTGATGGAACCAAATGCGCTAGTCCTGGGTTTCTTGAAGATCGGGATTCGGCGTTCCGAATTGTGACAATGGCGTTTGATGCCTTCGTGAACATGGCGTCGCGGAACGGCGTGTAGATTTAAATCTGCCATGTCGTATCGGCCGAATTGATGCATGATGGCGATCGATGATTTGGGAGGGTCCAGTGAAAGTCACGGCAATTTCAGGAAGTTTACGCGAGGCGTCTTTCAACACCGCATTATTGAATGCGGCGAGGGCGGAAGCGCCTGACGGCATGACGATCGAGATTTTCGATCTAGCCGATATCCCGCTCTACAATGCCGATGTGCAGGAAAGGGCGTTCCCCGAACCGGTAACGCGGCTCGCCGAGACGTTGCGGGCGGCCGATGGGTTGCTGATCTCGACGCCGGAATACAATTATTCAATTCCGGGCATACTCAAGAATGCCATTGATTGGGTCAGCCGAGTCGACGATCAGCCGTTCGATGGCCTGCCGGTCGCCATCATGGGTGCGAGCATGGGCACCCTTGGCACGGCCCGGTCGCAATACCACCTGCGGCAGGTTTTCGTTTTTCTGAACGGTCTGGTTATGAACCGCCCCGAGGTTTTCGTTGGCGCGGCCCACGAAAAATTCGATGAGAAGGGCGATCTGACGGATCAAGACACGCGCGATTTCCTTGCCAAATATTTGACGGCGGTCCGGGATTGGATTGCCGCCGTCGGTCGCATGCGTGATTGAGGCACCCAATCCGAATTAATGCGGCATGGCCGACCGTTTGATTGGGCGGCGGCAGAGCGATCAAAAATAGGTTTCTTCGGTCATCCGAGCCTTCAGCGTTTTCGCGCGGTCCCGGATCGCGCGCCGTTCGCCGTCGTCCTTGCGGTCCAAATTCTTCAGTTGAAACCCCATGCGGCGGTTGCCTTTGATACGCTGGCGGTTCCGCGACAGGAAATCCCAATAGAGGGTGGTGAAGGGGCAGGCGTCGTCGCTGTTCGCCGCTTTCGGGTCGAAGCGGCAGCCTGCGCAATAGTCGCTCATCTTGTTGATGTAGTTGCCCGACGCGCAGTAGGGCTTGCTGCCGACGATGCCGCCATCGCCGTACTGGCTCATGCCCAGCACGTTCGGCAGCGATACCCAATCGACCGCGTCGGCGTACATCGACATATGCCATCGATGCACGTCGTAGGGCCGCACGCCCAGCAGCATGGCGAACAGGCCGAGGACCATCAGCCGTTGGATGTGATGCGCGTAAGCGTGATCGATCAATTGCCCGACGCTTTGCCGCACGCAGTTCATCTCGGTCTCGGCGGTCCACATAAAGGCTGGCATCGGCAGGTCCGCGTCGAGGGCGTTCAGGTCGGCATAGTCCGGCATCTTCAGCCAATAGACGCCGCGGATGAATTCGCGCCAGCCCAGGATCTGCCGCACGAACCCTTCGACCGCGTTGATCGGGGCGTCGCCCGCGTGATACGCGGCGACGGCGGCGTCGATCGCCTCGCGCGGGTCGAGCAGATGCAGGTTGAGCACGCAGGACAGCCGCGAGTGATAGAGATAGGGCGCGCCGCCGATCATGGCGTCCTGATAGGTGCCGAAATTGCAGAGCCGGTGGTCGATGAAGTCCCGCAGGGCCGCCCGTGCCTGATCGCGCGTGACCGGATAGTCGAAACTATCGAGGTTGCCGGGGCTGTCGGGAAAATGCCGTTCGACCATCGCGATCACGTCGCGCGTGAGGCCGTCCGGCCGAAAGGCGCGCGGCGCTTTTATGCGGGCGGGGCCGTCGCTGCCGAAGCTTTCCCGGTTTTCCTTGTCGAAGTTCCACGCCCCGCCGATGGGGTTGCCGTCTTCCATCAACACATCGTGCCGCCGCCGCATGTCCCGGTAGAAGGTTTCGAGCAGCAGCGACTTGCGGCCTTCCGCATGCGCCTCGAACTCCTCCAGGGCGCAAATGAAATGGCGGTCGGCCCGGACTTCGAGATCGCATGACGTGGAAGCTGCGGCGTCTTCGAGGATGGTTTCGACGCGAAAATCGCCGGGCTTACACACGATCAGCTTTTCCGGCCGGGTCTTGTGGACCCAGCGCGCGATCTCATCCGCGAACCGACCGCGGTTGGTGTCGTCGTCGAGCGCCGCATAGTGGACCGTGTAGCGCCGCTCCTCCAAGGCCCGCCGGAAATGCCGCATCGCCGAGAAGAAAAGGGCGAGCCGGATCTTATGCTGCGGGACGTAGGTCGCTTCTTCCCGGACCTCCATCATGAGAACGGCGTCGCACGCGGGGTCGAAGCCGTCGAAGGCCGCCGACTCTGCATCCAATTGGTCGCCCAGGACTAGGACCAGATGCCGGGCCTTTTCCTCATACGCATTTGCCATTCTCGAATCCGTCCTCGTCGTCGACTCTTTCGACAGTGTCTACGGTTCGGATCGCCGGGAGGATCATCAGAGGGTATAAGAGGCTATGGGCCGAGTTCCTCGGTGCAGACATAGTCGGCGAGCCGGGCCATGAATTCCTCGCCCTTCCGAACCTGGTCCAGCGTGATGAATTCGTTCGGCTTGTGCGCCTGGGCGATGTCGCCGGGGCCGCAGACCACGGTGGGAATGCCGACGCGCTGTTGAAACAGGCCGGCCTCCGTCCCGAAGCCGACCTTGCCATGTTTGTTTTGCCCCGCCAGCCGCTTGACGAAGGCGACGACCGGTTCGTCCGGATCGGTGTCGAGCGCCAGATTGGGCGGCGTTTCGTCGAATTCAAAATGGGCGTCCGGGGCGACCGCCTTCATCTCGGGCTCAATCACGCCCTGCGCATGCCGCCGGATTTCGTCGAACAGGGCTTCGGGGTCGACCGCCGGAAGATGCCGGATCTCCATGTTGAAGCTGCAGCTCTTCGGCACGATGTTGGGCGCGGTGCCGCCGCTGATCAAGCCGACCTGCATGGTCGTAAAGGGCACGTCGCAATCTTCGTCGAACGGCCCTTCCTTTTGCCACTTCCGGGACAGGTCCTGCATGAAGGCGATCAGGCGGGCGGCATATTCGATGGCGTTGACGCCTTCATGGGTCAGGCTCGAATGCGCTTCATGCCCATGCGCATGGACGCGCACTTTCTTCTTGCCCTTATGGCCGATAATGACGCCGAGGCTCGTCGGCTCGCCGACGATGCACATGGCGGGCTTCACCGGCATCTCCCGCATGACCTCGACCAAACGCTTGGCGCCGAGATGGCCGACTTCTTCGTCGTAGGAGAAGGCGAAATGCACCGGCGTCTTGAGGCCCCGCTCCAGAAGCTGCGGGACAAAGGCCAGGGCGATCGCGATGAAACTTTTCATGTCCGATGTGCCGCGGCCGAAGATCTTGCCGTCCTTGGTCAGCGCCTCGAAGGGGTCGCTGTCCCATGCCTGGCCATCGACCGGCACCACGTCGGTATGGCCGGACAGGCAGATGCCGCCGCGGTCCGCCGGCCCGACGGTGGCGTATAGGTTCGCCTTCCGCCCTTCCTCGTCATGCACCAGGCGCGACTCGATCCCGAACTCCGCGAGATATCCCTGCACGTAGTCGATTAGGTCCAGGTTCGATTCCCGGCTGGTGGTATCGAAGGCAATCAGTTTTTCGATAATCGGCAGGCTTATCAGTCCGTCACTCACGGCGTTGCTTTCTGTTGTGTCGATGTTGGATACGTCCGACGAGTTGTCACTTACCGGGAATGCGCCAGGACGATTCCGCATGCTCGATCGTCGCCACGTCCAGCACGACACCCGTCGGGTCGCGGTATTTGCGTTCGTATTTCGGCCCTTTGCCGACGCTCTTGACCTGGCCGTGATATTTCCCGCCGGCGTCTTCGACCGATTCGCAGGTTTCATCCATATCGTCGACGAGGAACCCGAGATGGTGGATGCCGACGAAATCGGCGCCCCGTTCGTCCGGCGCGTTATCGTTGACCTTCAGGTCGAGCAGCGCGAGGCTCACGGTCCCATCCGACATCATGACGCCGAATTTGGACTCGCGGACCCGCTCCATGCCGAAGGCCCGCTCGTAGAATTTTGCCGCCGCGTCGGGGTCTTCGACGCTGAGTGCGACGTGACGAAGTTTGGCCATTTCGGTTGCTCCTCCCAGGTTTGCTGTCCGCCCATCTTGCCAAATTATCGCCCGGCGCACGAGCGGACCCGTCAAGGGTTCGCTTAACGCGATGGAGCGGGCGTACTAGACTGGGAGTTCTCCTCGCTTTACTGACCTGGATCGGCAAGAGAATGTCCGCGCCCAAAACCATGTTCGCCAAGATTTGGGACCGCAGCGTGGTGGCCACGGTCGAGGACGAAGCGTTGCTCTATATCGACCGCTGCCTGATCGAGGAGGGGTCGGTTCACGCCTTCCGAACCCTGGAGGATCGCGGGCTGGCGGTCTGGCGGCCCGAGCAGTTCACGTCTTGCGCCGACCATTACGTGCCGACCGGGGACCGCGCGGGCGGAACCGCCGCCATCGAGTCGGCGGAAGTCCGGGGGATGGTCGAGGCGATCGAGGCCAATAGCGAGGCGCATGGCATCCGGCTGTTCGGGATGAACGATCCGGCGCAGGGGATCGTCCATATCGTCGGGCCGGAGCAGGGGATATCCCAGCCGGGCCTGGTCATGACCGGCAACGATTCCCACGCCTCGACCCATGGCGCGCTCGGCGCGCTGTCCTTCGGGATCGGCTGGACGGAACTCGCCCATGTGATGGCGACGCAGACCCTGTGGCAGCGCCGGCCGAAGGCCATGCGGATCGGCATCGACGGCGCGCTGCCTTTCGGCGTGAGCGCGAAGGACGTGGTCATCGCGATCATCGCCGAGATCGGCATCGGCGGGGCGACCGGGCATGTCATCGAATACGCCGGATCGGCGGTCCGCGCGATGACGGTCGAGCAGCGGCTGACGCTCTGCAACATGTCGATCGAGGCGGGAGGCCGGGCGGGCATGGTGGCCCCGGACGATACGACCTTCGAATATTTGGCGGGGCGGCCCTACGCGCCGAAGGATGCCTTATGGGACCGCGCTGTCGCGGATTGGAAGGCCCTGCCGTCGCATCCGGAAGCCACGTTCGACACCGAAATCGCGATCGACGCGTCGCGCATCGCGCCGATGGTGACCTGGGGCACGAATCCGGAGCAGGCGCTCCCGGTGACCGAGCGCGTGCCCGATCCGTCGAAAGCGCCCGATCCCGACAGCCGCCGCGCCATGACCGATGCCCTCGGCTACATGGCCCTGAAACCGGGGACGCCGCTGACCGATGTTGCGATCGATCGGGTCTTCATCGGGTCCTGCACCAACGCGCGGATCGAGGATTTGCGGGCCGCCGCCGCGGTCGCGGCGCGGGGCCGCGCCGTCATTCCGGCCTGGGTGGTTCCCGGGTCGCAGCTCGTGAAACGGCAGGCCGAGACCGAAGGGCTCGATAGAATCTTCCGGCAGGCCGGGTTCGAGTGGCGCGAGCCGGGCTGTTCGCTCTGCACCGCCATCAACGGCGACATCCTGGCGCCGGGTGAACGGTGCGCCTCGACGTCGAACCGGAATTTCAAGGGCCGGCAGGGCCCGAACGGCCGCACCCATTTGATGAGCCCGGCGATGGCGGCGGCCGCGGCGCTGAAAGGCGGCATCGCGGATGTGCGCGCCCTGGCGGGGGACGGTCAATGAAGAACCGCTTCCAATCCTTCGCCGGCATCGCCGCGCCGCTTCCCGTCGCGAACGTCGATACCAATCAACTGTGCCCGACCCGGTTCAACAAACGGCCGCACGGGCCCGCGTTCGCGCAAATCCTGTTTCACGATCTGCGGTTCGAGCCGGACGGCCGGGAAAAATCGGATTTTGTTCTCAACCGAGGACCCTACCGGACGGCGGAGGTTCTCGTTGCGGGCCGGAATTTCGGGTGCGGCTCTTCACGGGAGTCGGCGGTGATCGGCCTCGCCTATTTCGGCATCCGTTGTGTCATTGCGCCGAGTTTCGGCGACATCTTCTTCAGCAACTGCTTTCGCCACGCGGTGTTGCCGGTGCGTCTGGCGACGGCGGTGGTCGACGACTTACTCGAGCAACTCCAAATCACGGTGGGCGCTCAAATCGGCGTCGATCTCGAAGCGCAAACCGTGACCGCACCTGATGGCGAGACTCACGCCTTCGATATCCATCCGTTGCGCAAGCGGTTCCTGGCCGAGGGAATCGACGAGATCGATGTCACGCTGGAATACCGGGCCGAAATCGAATCCTTCGAAGCGAAGCGCCGGCATGCTATGCCGTGGGTTCGCCCGCAGCATCCAGGACGGGCGGTCCCGTGAATGTCGATGTCATCATAAACGGCGGGTATCCGGCGCTCGGCCTGTCGGCCTTCGGGATCGAGCGTGCATGGCAAGATGCGCCCAACGCCGAAACTGGCATCCAATAGGCGGAGGGAGGACACAAATGGACCGACTCGATTGCAATGTCGCCATTGTCGGAGCCGGCATTACGGGAATTGCGGTCGCGTATTATCTGTGCGTCGCACACGCGGTCCGTGATGTGGTCCTGATCGATCCGAACCCGCCGATGAGTTTCACGTCCGCCCAATCCGGGGAGAATTACCGCAACTGGTGGCCGCACCCGGTCATGACGGCGTTCACCGACGACAGCATCGACTTGATGGAACAGGTGGCGCGGGACAGCGGCAACCGGCTGAACATGACCCGCCGCGGCTATGCCTTGGCCACGCGCGAGAACCCCGATGCATTGATCGCGGAACTTCACGGCGGGTATGGCGCCGACGCCGCGGCATCGATCCGGCTCCATAGCGCCGGCGCGGCGGATGATTATCACTTCGACCCGTCGGCGGGATGGGAGACGTCGCCGGACGGTGTCGACGTCCTCTGCGATCAAGATCTCATTCGCCGGGCCTTTCCAAGCTATGCCGACGATGTTTCGACGGTGATCCATATCCGGCGGGCGGGCGACATCAGCGGGCAACAGCTTGGGCAATACATGCTGGACTGTTTGCGTGCGTCCGGCGGGCGGGTGATTGCCGGCCACGTTGTTTCGATCGACCCGTCGTCCGGCTTTCTTCTCGAAATGATGGGGCAGGATGCGATACGCCAGATCCGGTGCGAAAGGATCGTCAACGCGGCGGGGCCCTTCGCGGGGAGATTGCCGGGATGGTCGGCGTCACGCTTCCGGTCACGAATGTGTTCCAGCAGAAGATCGCCTTCGAGGATCGCGCCGGCGTCATTCCCCGCCGGATGCCCTTTTCCATCGATCTCGACGCGCAGGTTATCGATTGGTCCGATGAAGAATCGGAACTGCTGCGTCAGGAGCCCGAGACCGCCTGGCTCACGGAACCGATGCCGGGCGCGATCCACTGCCGCCCGGACGGCGGTGAGAACGGGCGTTGGATCAAGCTGGGGTGGGCCTATGAACAGAGCCCGACCCAAGCCGAGTGGGAACCGCAGGTCGACGACCATTTCCCGGAAATCGTGCTGCGCGGCGCGTCGCGTTTGATCCCGGGGCTCAAGACCTATTACGGCGCACTACCCCGGCAGATGACGCATTACGGCGGCTACTACACGATGACGGACGAGAATTGGCCGCTCGTCGGGCCGATGGGTGTCGCGGGAAGCTATGTCGCCGGCGCGTTGTCGGGATTCGGAACGATGGCCGCCTGCGCGGCGGGCAGTCTCTGCGCGAAATGGCTCGTCGGGGCGGACCTGCCGGACTATGCCGCCGACCTCGGCCTCGCCCGGTACGACGATGCCGACTTGATGGCCGACCTCGCCGATATGCAAAGCAAAGGCGTTTTGTAACACCGGATTCCACGGTGCGCGCCTGAGTGAGCGGGTCTCTGCCGTCGCAGACTATGCCGCGCGTTCCTGCGCGCGCCGGCGTCCTTCGCGATCGGCGGCCTTCAGCGCCCAGAGGACGGTCTCCGGCTGCACGTCGGCTGGCTCATTATGGATGGTCTCGCCCGGCGCGCAGGCCGTGCGCGCGACAAGGTCCAGGTCGGCGTCGGACACGTTCGCGAGGCCGATGTCGTCCAGGGTCGTCGGCAGGCCGACCGATTCGCAGAAGCTATAAACCTCATCGATCATGTCCTTCGGCTTGTCGGTCAGAAACAGGGCCGCGAGTACGCCTATCGCGACCTTTTCCCCGTGCCAGAACGCATGCGTGGCGTGCAGGCCGGTCAGACCGTTGTGGATAGCGTGGCAGGCGGCGAGGCCGCCGCTTTCGAAGCCGAGACCCGACAGCAGCGTGTTTGCTTCCACCACATGCTCGAGCGCCGGTGTGACGCTTTGCGTTTCCACCGCCGACCTGGCGAGCGCTCCGTACTCGAGCAGCGTATCGTAGCAAAGCCGCGCCAAGGCGAAGGCCGTCATTGTCCCCGGGCGGCCGGTCATGTTGGCGGCCCGGCGAATCCGGCAGGAATCGGCCTCGAACCAGGTTGCCAGCGCATCTCCCATCCCCGCGACCAGGAACCGTACCGGCGCCTTGGCAACCAGCGCCGTATCGACGATCACCACGTCCGGATTGCGGGGCAGGACAAGATACCGCTCGAACGCGCCATCCTCGGTGTAGATGACGGACAGCGCGCTGCAGGGGGCGTCGGTCGACGCGATGGTCGGGACGATGACGACCGGGAGGCGAAGTTCAAAGGCCACGGCCTTCGCGGTGTCGAGCGTCTTGCCGCCGCCGACGCCGACGACGGCATCGCAATTCTCTGATTTTGCGCGGTCGATGATCCGGTCGATCTCGCGCTGGGAACATTCGCCACCGAAGGTTTCGATAACGGATCCGGTGGTGCCGGCAAGACCGGCGTCGATTTCGGCGTCCAGTATCTTGCTAATATTCGGGTCCTCCAGCACGAGCGGCCGCGCACCCAACCGTTCGCATTCCTCGCTAAGCACCGAGAGTGCATGCGCGCCTTGGACATATCTGCCGGGAAAGATCGCCGTTGTTAACATGGTCATCGCTCCTCACAGGGGGTTGAAGGAAGTGGCCGATCGCCACGAGAACCGGCGGCATCGGACATGCATCATGCCGTGTCCGGCCGGCGTATCGTTGATGTGAGTCAAGGCTGCGCGGAAAGTCCGCCGATCGAGACCGCTTCAGTGATGGCCCAAGGTGAGGGCGCATGATGGGTTATCGATGCCCGTACCCGATGACCCGTCGCCGGCGCGAGAGTTCGCTTGATAGGTAAATTCTATCAAACGAACTCAATTAATCATTTGTCGAAATCTTTCTGCCGCACCACATACATGCGATGTCGACCTAATGGCGGTGCGGAGTTCCGCCGAGCGTGGGATGGAAAGATGAAACGCTTCAAGAATATTCTGATGCTCTACAATCAAAGCGTCGGTGACGATGCCGCGCTCGACCGGGCGACGGCCCTGGCAAAACGCAACGGCGCGCGCCTGACCGTGCTGGAGGTGATTGAGCGGATGCCAAGTCTCGCGGCCGCACCGTTCGGCTCCTCGGCATCCGAGCAGCGCGACCTGGAAGGCCGATTTTTCGAGGAGCGTCGGGCGCTGATCGAGCGGTTGATCGATCCACTGCGGCAGCAGGGCGTGGAAGTCGATGGCGCGGTCGCCCAAGGGAAGGTGTTTCTGGCGATCGTCCGGGCGGTTCTGCGGGACGGTTTCGACCTTGTGGTGATGACGGCGGACAGCCTGCGTGGCCTGCGGTCGATCACGTTCGGCAGCAACTCGATGCATGTCATGCGGAAATGCCCATGTCCGGTCTGGGTTATGAAGCCGAAAGCGGAACGGCGGTTTCACCGTATTCTCGCGGCGGTCGATCCGAATCCGTCCGATGCCGTGTTGAACCCGTTGGACGTCAAGATCCTCGAGATGGCGAGTTCGCTTGCACGGATGGAGGAATGTCACCTCGATATCGCGAATGTATGGGACTATAGCGGTCCTGATCTCGATACCAGCCGGTCGGAAATCGACGACACGATTCGCGACCGTCTGATGACGGAGAACACGGCGGCGCGCGAAGCGGCGCTCGACCGTCTTCTCGCCGAGGTGGATCTGGAAGAACTGGATTTCGAGGTTCACCTGCCTCGCGGCAATCCCAGCCTGCTGATTCCGGAACTGGTTGCCGAGAAGGCCGTCGACCTTATCGTCATGGGAACGGCGACGCGCACTGGAATCGCCGGGTTCCTCATCGGCACGACCGCCGAAGATGTTCTGCGGCAGGTCGATTGTTCCGTGCTGACATTGAAGCCCGATGGGTTTATCTCGCCAGTTGCGCTGGAGGGATAGGGAGGGGACTCTTCCCTATCCCTCCGCGCGGCAAGGGCGTGTCGGATCGCCCCGCGCCGCCGTGGCTTCAGCCGGCGGCGCTCCGGCTCCGCTATATAGCGGCGAGGCAAGCGGAGACGGAACCAGTATTAAAGTGATCGTCCTGAATGGCGCTGCAAAACGCAGCATCACGGTACATTTCCCTTTCGACCCGGCGCGGTTCAGGGTGGCTGCTTGCGTGCCTTAAGTATGGTCGTCCGGGCCTGATCGTTCCAATTCGAACATGGCGACGGTTTGATCGGAATAACCAATAAGCGATTTCGATCGAGGTTTCCTATCAAGACGTTCCGCTGAAACGATTTGCGTGTCCGTTTCCCTTTCCCCACCTCAAGTAATATCGGCGCGGTTTTCGCCGGTGCAGTCAATTAATTCGGAGAACAGAGAATGGACGGAACGGATCCTGGATCGGCCACGGCGGCGAATGCACGCCTCGCGGCGAATGGAACAAGCGCCGCCGCGGCACTGGGGGCGCCGCCGGCGCGGCCGGCGCAACAGGACATCGAGCCGCATGTCGAAGCCTGGGAGAACTTCATCGCGCTCACCAAGTGGTCGACCATCGGCATCATCGTGATTCTGGTCTTGCTCGCTCTGTTCCTGCTGTAGCGTCACCGCCGCGCCGGTGTCATTCCATGACGGTGACCCCGGTGACGCGATCCCTGAGGATCCGCCGGATCAACTTCGCCAAGGTTTGGAAATCCGTCTGGCTCGGGCTGTTCTTACGCCAAATCATGCCCACCATCCGGTTCGGCGGATGCGAGCGCATTTGCCGCGCGACCACTTGGTCGTCATCCATCATCTCGGCATGGACGTATAGCGATGGGAAGAAGGACAACCCCATGCCCATCGCAACCATCTGCCGCAGGGTGTCGAGGCTGGTGCCTTCGTAGTCCAGGGATAGCGTCGCGCCATACTGCTGGCATAGATGGCTCACCTGTTCGTGCAGGCGGTGGCCGCGTTCGAGCGACAAGACTGTTTCACCCTTAAGGTCGGACCGGTCTGCAATGTCCTTCTCCGCAAGCCGATGATCGGCCGGCGCGGCGATCCAAAGCGGTTCGCGGAACAGCCGCGTGGTTTGCAGGTCCGCACCCCGCACCGGCAGCGCGAACAAGAGCAAGTCAAGCTGCGCTTCTTCCAAGCCGTACAACAGGGCGGTCGGCATGCCCTCCCGGATATAGAGTTTGAGATCGGGATAGTTGTCGTGCAGTTCCGGCAGAATATGCGGGAGAAGATAGGGGCCGAGCGTCGGCAGAACGCCGAGCCGGATTGTGCCGCCCAACGGCTCTTGCCCGTGCTTGGCGATTTCCGTGATGCGCTGGACGTCATGCAGGACGGTTCGCGCGAGCGCCGCAATTTCCTTGCCGACCGGCGTCAGCACCACGCGCGCGCGGCTGCGTTCGACCAGCTGAACGCCGAGGCGGGATTCCAATTCCCGAAGTTGCCCGCTCAACGTCGGTTGCGTGACATGCGTCATCTCGGCGGCGCGTCTGAAATGGAGCGTGTCGGCAATCGCAACCAGATAGCGCAATTGTTTGACGGTCGGCATGGGTCGCCCTCTCGAATTCCAGGATTTCTTGGTTGGCGTTTTCTATTGAACTCCCAATTAAAATCGATTGTTTCGATTAAAAGTCAAACCCCACCCGACCTCTGATGTACTCACCGTGATCTGGAGGTTCCGACTATGGCGACATTCGACGTTGCGACGATAGTTTTCTCCTGGCCGCGGTGCATATGACCGGCCGCGCGGCCTATCGCGAGGGTGTCCCGCTATGAGAGGGGGGTCGTTGTCGACCTGAGGCGGGACGCGGTCCGGCTCGATACTCCGAAAAAATAGGATGGGGGAAAAATAGGACGGGCGTTCGCAATACTGTAGTGTTGTCGGGACATTCGGAGAGTTGCCCTGATCTGCATTCCAGCATCGATGGTCGGCCAGGACCGTTGCCGCCCGGCCGGCAGCAAACCATGACCGACGGTGCGCCATCGCAACCGGGTTGGCTGCGTGCGGCCCTGGGGCTGTTCATCGTCGGCCTCGGAACGTTGACGGTCCCGCTCGACTCTTCGGTCAACATCGCGTTTCCCGCTATCACGCGTGGGTTCGATGTCCCGCTCGAGGACATGCAGTGGGTCGTTATCTGTTATGTCTTGATCTACTCCAGCTTGACCTTGGTGTTCGGCAAGATCGGCGACCTGGTCGGGCATCGGCGCATCTTCGGCGTCGGGCTGTTCGTGTCGGCGATCGCATTCGCGCTCTGCGGTGCGGCCGAAACCTTTGTCGGATTGCTGCTGGCCCGCGCGCTGCAGGGCGTCGGCGCGGCGTTGGTAATCAGTTGCGGGCCGGCCCTTGCGACGATGCTCTTCCCGGAGTCCTATCGGGCCCGCGTTCTCGGCATCTACACCATGGCGTTTGGCCTCGGCGGGGTGATCGGCCCGTCGCTCGGCGGCCTCCTCGTTGCGGAGTGGGGCTGGTCCGCCGTGTTCTGGTTCCGGGCGCCGCTGGCGGCGGGGACGCTGATCCTGCTGTTCCTGCTGCCGAAGGCGCAACCGGGCAGCGGATCCCGGTCGTTCGACGTTATGGGGGCGGCATTGCTGGTCGCGGGCCTCAGTACCTTCCTGCTCGCGATCAACCAGGCGCGGCACGCCGGCGCCGGGGAGCCGTTGGTGCCGTTGTTGCTCGGCGTCGCCGCAGTGGCCTGTTTCGCCGGATTCGTCTGGCAGCAGAAACGGTCGCCGGAACCGATCCTGCATCCCCGGTTTTTCCGGAACCCGGCCTTCTCGGTCGTCAATATCTCGAACGTCATGGTCAACATGGTCGGCTTCGCCGTGATGTTCCTGGTCCCCTTCTATCTCGACCGGATGACGGACCTGTCCCTGGTAATGGCGGGGGCCGTGCTGGCGATGAGCCCCGCCGGCATGGTGCTCGCGGGACCGGCCGGCGGCTGGCTGCTCGACCGAATCGCCGCGCCGCGGCTGGCGTTGGCCGGCGCCGTTCTGGTCGGGGTGGGTTTGCTCGCCATCGGCCAGTGGGGCGCGGCGACGTCGATCGCGGCGATGGTCGCGGGGCTGGCCACGGTCGGGGTCGGCTTCGGGTTCTTCCAGGTCGCATATATGGAGATCGTCGCGGCGATTCTGCCCCTGCGCGAGCGCGGGGTCGCTGGCAGTCTCGCCATGGTGACCCGGACGATCGGCGTCGTCAGCGGCGCGACGGGGCTCGCCCTGGCGTTCACCGGCTTCACGCCACTGGGGGCTGGAACGGCCGGGGCGGATTTCCTGGCGCCATTCGCCAAGACACTGACGGCGGCCGGCGCGCTATTGCTTGTCTTTCTTGCCGTGACGCTGCTGCGGCCCCGTATCTGGCTGGCCGCTTCCTGGCGATCGTCGGACGATTTTCGGTGACAGTATGGTTATGCCGGGCTGCCGTGCGTTTGTCGCCGGCTCGGATAAGCGGGACAATGCCGGGGCGCGGCTTCGCGGCGGCGGCAACTTAGGGCACGGGAGGACACCGACTTGGCTATCGAATACGAAAAGCGCGACGGCGTCGCATACATCACGATCAACAACATCGACAAGGCGAATATCCTCGACAAGGCGACGTCCGACGACATTTCGGCGGCATGGGTCGATCTATGGGAGGACCGGGATATCCGCTGCGGCATCGTCACGGGCGCCGGCGACCGGCATTTCTGCGGCGGGCACAATCTGGCGCCGCGTCCCGACCTCACCGAAGAGGATCGCGAGTATCTGCGCACCAACCGGATCTACTGGCCGCTGGCCGGCACCGTGCATGGTCAGCAGACCGGTGTCGACGGGCGGATGGGCGACCACTATCCTCGTGTCTGGAAACCGATCATCGCGGCGGTGAACGGCTGGGCGGCGGGCGCCGGCCTCTATCTGCTGCTTGCGTCGACCGACATCCGGATCGCCAGCGCCGAACACGCCCGGTTCAAGTTCGCCTTGTTGTCGCAGGGATGGCTCGGCCACGGACCGGGCGCGAGCTTGTTGATCCAGCAGCTCCGCTACATCGATGCGATGAAGATCCTGCTGACCGACGAGCCGTTCGATGCCGAGGAGGCCCTGCGGATCGGGCTGATCAACGAAATAGCCCCCCATGACGAATTGATGGAGCGGGCGGAAAAGATGGCCCGCCACATCGTCAAGATGCCGCCGGTCGCCGTGCGGATGATGAAGGAGTTCGTGGTCCGCTTCGGCAACCTGCCGACCGATCAGGCCTGGCATGTCCAGAACCTGATCAATTCGATGCTGATCCAGACCACGATCGACGGCGAGGAAGGCCGGGAGGCGTTCAACGAGAAACGCCCGCCCAATTTCACCGGTGCCTTGCGGCGGCGCGGCGAGGCCTGGGACGAATTGTCCGAAGAAGAGGCGAAGCGCCTCGACGAGGCCTATCGCAGCGGCGAGTTCTGAGTCCGCGAGCTACCCGAGCGCACCGTCGCGCCGCAGCTCGGCGATCCGGCCATCCGACAGGCCGAGAACGTCCCGCAGCACGGCGTCGGTATCCGCCCCGAGGTCGGGCGCCGAGCCGGTCGCGCGGCCGAAATTCGACCGCCACGGCAATCCGGGCAGGACGCCGGTGTCCTGCGTGTCCCAAAAACCGCGGTCGCCGAGATGCGGATCGTCGACCAGGTCGCGTGACGTCGCGAGCGCGGCGGCCGGAACACCGGCTTCGGACAGCGTGGCGGCGGCGCTTTCCGCACGCAATGGGCGCGCCCAGCCGCCGAGGGCGGCGTCGATGGCGTCGCGCGCCGACAGCCGCTCCCACAGCCCGTAATCGGCCATCGCGGCAAGCGGCGGCACGGCGGCGCATAGGTTTTGCCATTCGGATTCCCCGGTCACGGCAACGGCGAGCCAGTCGTCCTCTCCGGCGCAGCGATAGGCATTATGCGGTGCGGCCTGCGCGGCGAAGTTTCCCGCCGGCAGAGGCGGCGCGTCGAGCTGTGTCGTCAGAAGCGGTTGCGCCATGGTCCAGAGCATCGCCTCGATCATGGAAAAGTCGATCCGGACGCCGCGCCCGTCCCGCCGCCGCTGCCAGAGGGCGGCCGCCACGGCGAAGGGCAGCAAGAGGCCGCACATGGGATCGAGCCAGGCGAAACCGATGCGCGGCGAATTCTCGGGATGCCGGTTGAGGCCGGCGAACCCCGCATAGCATTGCAGCAATGTGCCATAGGCGACGGCGCCCGATTCCGGGCCGGTCCGCCCCAGTCCCGACGCGGAGAGGTAGATGAGGTTCGGGTTGGCCTTTTGAAGGTCCGCCGCCCCGAGACCCAGCCGTTCCATCACACCGGTCGCGAAATTCTCGATCAGCACATCGGATTTCGCGGCGAGGGCGGTGGCGATCTCGACCGCGTCCGGGTTTTTCAGGTTCAGGACGATGCCTTTCTTCGCCTGGCCAAGCACTGTGTGTAGCTCCGACGTGCGGCCGGGATCGCCCGGACCCGGCGCCTCGACCTTGATGACCTCCGCGCCCATGGCGGCGAGATGCCGGGTCGCGGTCGGCCCGGCGATGACCCAGCTGAAGTCCAGCACCCGGACACCCGATAACGGCAACGGGCCAGGCGATGGCTTCTGAGCCGCCGCTTGGCCGTCGCCATACGCAAGCTTGAACGGCGCGGACGGTATCTTAAGCTGTTGCCCGTCGATATCGAGCGTCGCGAAGAAATCGCGATGCGCCAGTTGCGGCGAGTCGAGCTGCTCGGCCGGTTCGCGAAGCGGGAAGCTCGGCACGTGGGCGGCTTGTGCGGTGTCGGCGATCCATTGCTTGTCGTGCTGGCGGCTCCAGTCCGACATCAAGGCGTGCAGCGCGTCCCAATTCTCGACGCGGTCCGGTTTGGTGGCGAATTGCGGGTCGCCGCCCCAATCCGGGTCGCCCATCGCCGAGAGCCACGCGGCCCATTGCCGGTCTTCGCGCGGCGAAATCGCGGCGTAGCCGTCCTGGGCCGGCAGGATCGTTACCGTCGCACCGTTACCGTCCTTCACCCGCTTGCGGGACCAGACACTCCCGGTGAGGCCCGCACGCGCCAGTTCGGTGATCGCCAGCGTGGCCAAGACCTCTTGGATCGAGACGTCGACTCTTGCATCGCCGGGGAACAGAACCGCATGCATGCCGGCGCAGGCCGCGGCGATGCCGCCGAGAAAGGCCGACTGTTCCCCGACCGGGCGGATCGGCGCTTCGGCCAGATCGGGAACCTGGCCCGTCAACAGGCGCGCCATGCCGCTGGCATAGAAAAGGGTGAGATCGGTGGCGGGGCATTCGGCGCGGGGTCCGGTCTGCCCGAAATTCGAAATCAAGACGATCGCGGCGGCCTTGGCTGTTCCGCGCAGACCGTCCGCGTCGCGGCCCTGGTTGCGAAGATCGCTCGGCGCGCCCTGGCCGACGACGAGCTGGGCCGCGGCGATGGCGTCCCGTTCCGCGGCGTCGGCCACGGTCGTTTTACCGGCGTTCAGATAGAGTTCGAGCGGGGTCGTCGTCGCGGCGTCGACGGCGGTGACGCTGGCGCCGGCATCGGCGAACAGGCGTCCGCAGACGGCCGTTGCAAGACCGGGTCCGAGTTGCGTGACGCGGAGGCCCGTGAGGAGCTGCGCCGCCACTATCGATCGGGTCTGATTTCACTCATGCGCCGATAGTACACCGAACATCGAATTCACGCAGACCCTGGCGCCGGCGTGCCGTTAGGCGGCTTTCTTCCGGAGCGACCGATACAACTCGATGCCCGATTCCGCGAAGGAATTCGCGTCGCGGATCTGGCTCGAAATCTGTTCGAGCTTGGTATTGACGTCGCCCACCGTGGCGGCGGCGTTTTGCATGCTGCCGGTGATTTCCCGTGTCGTTGCCGTCTGTTCCTCGACCGCGCCGGCCACGGTGGAGACGCTTGCTTCAACCGCCGCAACGGCTTCCTTGATGGTGCTCAAGCGCGCGATAACATCTTCCGAGACGGTCTGCATACCGTTGATCTCATTTGAGATTTGTTCGGTCGCCGATCCAACCTGATTGGCCAGGTTCTTGACTTCGGAAGCGACCACGGCGAATCCTTTGCCAGCTTCGCCGGCGCGCGCCGATTCGATCGTCGCATTCAATGCGAGCAGATTGATCTGGTTCGCAATATCCTGGATTACTTCGACGATGTTATTCATGGCCTGCGCCGCGTCCGCCAGTTGTTGCGTGGCTTGATCCGCTGCGTTCGCCTCCTCGGTCGCTTTCAGGACCTCGTCTTGCGACGCCTGCATCGAGCTGGAGATTTCCTGCACCGATGTTTCAAATTGTTGGGTGGCGCTGGCGACCGACTGGACCGTCTGAAGCGTTTGGTTGGAGGTGTCGACAGCCGAGGTCGACTCTCCGTTGGCGTCGCCGACGGCCGACAGGATCTTTTCCAAGTTCTCGTCGACTTGAGTGCCGACGCGCTCCGCCTCCATCCGGTCCTGGACCTGTTGCGTGATGTCCGTCGCGTATTTGACCACTTTAAACGGTTTTCCGTTCGGATCGAAGATGGGGTTGTAGGAGGCCTGGATCCATATTTCTCGGCCGCCATTGCCGAGGCGTTTATACTCGCCTGCCTTGTATTCGCCGCGTCCGAGCGACTCCCAAAACAGCTTGTACTCTTGCGATTCGGCGTAGTCGGGCTCGGCGAAGATTCGGTGATGCTGACCTGTAATTTCCGATAGGGAATACCCGACCGCACCGAGAAAATTTTCATTCGCATCGACGATTGTCCCATCGAGTTCGAATGAAATAACCGCCTGCGACCGATGAATTGCCTCGATTTGGCCTTTGTAATCCGCGGATTGCATCGTCCGTTCGGTGATATCGGTCGCGTATTTGACGATCTTCGACGCGTTGCCGCTCTTATCCAGGATGGGGTTGTAGGATGCTTGAATCCAAATTTCGGAGCCGTCCTTGCGCAGGCGCTTGTATTCCGCCGATTGAAACGTGCCGTCCCTCAATGATTCCCAAAACTTCCGATAGTCGTCGGATTTCTTGTACTCGGCGTCGACGAAGATGCTGTGGTGCTGGCCTTGGATTTCTTCGAGAGCGTATCCCATTGCATCCAGGAAATTTGCGTTCGCCGTAATGATCGTTCCGTCCGGCTGGAATTGGATGACGGCTTGCGATTTGTCCAGGGCTGCGAGGATGGAGTCCCTCTCGCGGGCACTGGCCCTTGCCGCTCCGTTTTGCTTTTCGTTGCGGGTCTTTCCGAACGTGAAGAACGTCATAACGCCTAACCTCGTTTCCAATTGTATGAATTGGATGCGGTTTTAGGCGCACAACCGTAAAAGATTGGTTATTTTTTAAACTTATTGCCGAATGACGAATAGGTAAGCCATTATAATATATAAGAAAATCATCAGTTTTCTAAATGCATATTTTTTAATCACTACTATTGGATGTGGCCGCCCGGCCATGTGGTTGTCGAGGGGCAGGGACATGATGAACGGCTTTCCGACGAGGGTGCTGTCGGGTCCGTTTTCGAAGGAACGCATGGACCGCGCCGGCTACGTCCGTCGGTTTCGCGCCCCCTTTCGGACGCATTATCAGGCCGTTTCCTCCCAAACCCTTGGCCAGAGGTCGCTGTCCAGTGCGGCTCCAGCCGGCATATCGGGTTCCCAGAGCATCGGTTGGATCTTCGGGCGCGGGTCGTAGACCACATCGTCGCCGGCCCAGCGGGTGACGTAGGCGCGCCGCCGCCGGTCCTTGCGCCTGTTCCCGCCGGCGGCGTGGATCAGCAATCCTTGATGCACGGTGCAGTCGCCCGGCTCATAATCGAAGCGCGTGAATTCCAACTCGTCCCGCATGGCGTCGATATCGGGAACCGGCGGCTCCTCGGTCTTGTACTTGTCCGGATCGACGAAAGCGACCGGATGATAGCGCTTGCCCCATTTATGCGAACCCTTTACGAATTCCATCGAGCCCGACTCTTCGGTCACCGGGTCGAGCGCCAGCCACAACGTCGCCACCTGCCGGCCCTTGATCGGCCAATAGGTCAGATCGTGATGCCAGACGGTCGGCTCGTCGGTCTCCGGTTCCTTGATCAGGAATTGGTCGAAAACGATGTTGATCTTCGCCGACTGCATCACCTGTCCGACGATCGAGGCGGCGGGTGAGTTGTATATGAAGTCGCGAAAGCCGTCATGCTGGTGCCACAGGAAGGTATCGCTGAAGAACCGGCCATCCTCGCGCGCCAGTTCGTGGGAGAGTTTCCCCGGATTGGCCAGCACATGGTCTGCGCGTTCCCGCAGCATCTCCACCCAGTCGGCGGCGAAGAAACCTTTAAGGTGGACAACGCCGTCGCTTTCGAAGGCCTGAATTTCTTCGTCGGTGATATTCCGAATGGGGTCGGTGGGCATCGGTGCTCTCCTCGTCAGGGCGGGATGCCCCGATCCGTCGAATCGAAGAACGCCATCGTACACGGCGCGCGTCCGGATGGGCTATCCAATTCGAAAACGGGTTCACCGGACGACCCGCCGGAACGTGGACATGGCCGGCGAACGCGATGGTGCCGGGCAAATCCTAGCCGGTCGAGTCCGTCTTTCGCTCCGGCGCTCCGCGCAGCGACGCGATCCAGCGGCACACCACGTAGAAAACCGGCGTGAACAACAGGCCGAAGATCGTAACGCCGAGCATGCCCGAGAACACGGCGGTGCCGAGGGCGCGGCGCATCTCCGCTCCGGCCCCGGTTGCGATGGCCAACGGCAGGACCGCCAGAATGAACGCGAAGGCCGTCATCAGGATTGGCCGCAGGCGTACGCGGGCCGCTTCGACCGCCGCGTCGATCCGGCTCATGCCCTCTTCCTCTGCCTGCTTGGCGAATTCGACGATCAGGATCGCGTTCTTCGCCGCGAGGCCGATCAAGACCACGAACCCAATTTGCACCAGGATGTTGCTGTCGATCCCCCGCAGTCCGATACCGACGAGGGCGGCGAGCAGACACATCGGCACGATCAGGATCACCGCGAGCGGCAGCAGCCAGCTTTCGTACATCGCGGCCAACAGCAGAAATACGAAGACCACGGCAAGCCCGAACGCGATGAGCGCCGTGTCGCCCGCCAACTTTTCCTGCAAGGCCAACTCCGTCCATTCGATGTCGAATCCGTCGGGCAAGACGCGTTCGGCGATTTCTTCCACCGTTGCGATGGCGTCGCCCGTGGCGACGCCGGGCGCGGTGGCGCCGATCACCTCGGTAGCCGGATAAAGATTGTAGCGCGGTACGCGATGCGGCCCGGTGATGTCGCGGAACGTGGCGACCGACCCCAGCGGCACCATCGCGCCGGTTGTGGACCGGGCGCGCAGTTTGGCGATATCTCCCGGGTCGTCGCGATAGGTTCCGTCGGCCTGGGCGGTGACGCGATAGGTACGGCCCAGGAAATTGAAGTCGTTGATATAGACCGAGCCGATGAACACTTCGAGCGCTTCCAACACGCGGTCGGCGGGCACGTCGAGAATCTCGGCCCGGGTGCGGTCGATGTCCGCGAAGATCTTAGGCGTTGCCGTGTTGAACAAGGTGAACACGCGGGTCAGGTCCGGATCCTGATTCGCCGCCTGGATCAACTCGTTGGTCGCCGCTTCGAGCGCGTCGATCCCGCGGCCTCGACGATCCTGTACATACAGCTTCCAGCCGCCGCTGTTGCCGATCCCGCGGACGGGCGGCGGCGCCACGATGAAGATGAAGGCTTCCTGGATCTGGAACAGGCTGCCCTGGACCTCGCCCAGAATCTTCTGCGCCGTCGCACCCCGGGCCGCCCGTTCGTCGAAATCCTTCATCGTGAAGAAGATCGCGCCGGTGTTGGGCGCGTTGGTGAAGGTTGCGCCGTCGAACCCGGCGAAGCCGACGGCGTGTTCGACCTCGGGATGTTCGAGTATCTGATCCACCGCGCGCTTCACGACGGCGTCGGTGCGCGCAAGGCTGGACCCGGCGGGCAGCTGGATGACCGTGATCAGATATCCCTGGTCCTGCTCGGGAATGAAACCCGTCGGCGCGGCACGGAACTGCTGTACCGTCAAACCGATCAAGCCGGCATAGACGATCATCACGATCAGCGTCATCCGCACGGCGCGCCGCGTGAGCCCGGCATAGCCGCCGGACATGCGGTCGAAGCCCCAGTTGAACCCTGCCGCCAGCTTGCGCAGGGGCCACATGGCATAGGTTACCGGCGCCCATTCCTTGCGTGACGCATCGCGCCGGTTGAGCAACAGGGCGCAGAGCGCCGGCGACAGCGTGAGCGAGACGAGCAGTGAAAATAGGGTGGCCGTCGCGATGGTGACGGCGAATTGCCGGTAGAATTGCCCCGAGATGCCCTCGATGAAAGCGGTTGGCGCGAACACGGCGACCAACACGAGCGAAATCGCCACCAGCGCCGAGCCGACCTCGTCCATCGTCTTATGCGCGGCGTCCCGCGCGCTCATGCCCTCGTCGATATATCGTTCGGCATTTTCCACGACGACGATGGCATCGTCGACCACGATGCCGATCGCAAGCACCAAGCCGAGAAGAGTCAGATTATTGATCGAATATCCCAAAGCCGCCATCACCAGGAACGTGCCGACGAGGGAAACCGGGATGGCAATGATCGGAATGAACGACGCCCGGAGATTTTGCAGAAAGACCACCACGACCAGAACGACGAGAAAAACCGCCTCGATAAGGGTTCTATAGACGGCGTTGACCGACTCCTCGATGAATTCCGTCGGGTTGTAGACGATCGTATGCTTCAGGCCGGTGGGAAAATCCTCGGCCAGCTCGTTCATCGTCCGTATCAACTCGTCGGCCGTCTCCAACGCATTCGAACCCGGGCGCTGAAAGATCAAGATCGGCAGCGCCGTCGACTCGTCGAGATAGCCGATCGTCGAATAGTCCTGCGAACCCAGTTCGACGCGGGCGATGTCCTTGACCCGCACCGTGGACGTGCCTTCGCCGCGTTTGACGACGATATTGCCGAACGCCTCGGGGGCGATCAGCCGCCCCTGCGTCTCGACGTTGATTTCGAAGGCGCCGGGATTGGGAACCGGCAATTGGTTGATGATGCCGGACGCGACCTGAACGTTGTTCTGCCGCAGGGCGTCGACGACTTCGCCGGGGGTGATGTTGAAGCTGGCCGCGCGTTCCGGGTCGAGCCAGATGCGCATGGAATAGGCGCGCTCGGCGAAGATCCGCGCCTCGCCGACGCCGTTGATCCGGGCGAGCCGGTCGACGATCTGGGTCCGGCCGTAGTTCGAGATGTAGAGCTGATCGCGCGAACCGTCGGGGGACAGTAGATGAATGACCATCATCAGGTCGGGCGAGCTTTTCTGCACGGTCACGCCGAGACGCCGCACCGGTTCGGGCAGGCGGGCCTCGGCAATCGCGACCCGGTTCTGGACCAGCACCTGCGAGAAATCCAGATCGGTGCCGAGCTTGAACGTCACGGTCAGCGTCAGGCGCCCGTCGCCCGTCGATTCCGAGCGCATGTAGAGCATGTTCTCGATGCCGTTGATTTCTTGCTCGATCGGTGTCGCCACGGTGTCCGCAATCGTCTCGGCCGAAGCGCCGGGATAGGTCGCGGTGACCTGGATCGTCGGCGGTGCGACTTCGGGATACTGCGCCACCGGCAGGCTGAAATAGGAAATCCCGCCGAGCAGGGTGATCAACACCGAGATAACGGTTGCGAAGATCGGATGGTCGACGAAAAAATGCGTGAAACGCATGCCCGCGCGCTCCAATTACCGTTTTGATTGAATTGTCAAAGGAACAGGAATCTTAGCTTCCCGGCGCCTGTTTGATCGTGCCGTCGGGCTGCAGAATTGCCTCCTGCGGAACAACTTTACCGCCGGGCCGGGCGCGTTGCACGCCGCGAACGATGATCATTTCGTCCTTGCCGAGCCCCGAGCGGACAACCCGCAAGCCGTTACGGCGGGGGCCGAGTGTCACCGGTTTCGGTTTGACCACCGCGTCGTCGCCGACCACCAGAACCATCTTCTGGCTCTGATCCGAAATCACCGCATCGTCGGGAATCAGGATGGCGTCATAGGGCGCGGAACCGACCAGCCGTAGTCGGCCGAACACGCCGGGCGTCAACAGGTCGTTCGGGTTGTCGAAGATCGCCTTGCCGCGGATCGTGCCGGTGTCCGGCGACAATTCGTTGTCGACGAAATACATCTGACCCTCGCGTGACCAGTCGGACTCGTCGGCGAGGCGGACATAGACGGGGTTCGCGGTTTCCCGCGACGATGCGCGCTTTCCCGACAGATCGAGCCGGGTGTATTTCAGGAATTCCGCCTCGGATGCGGTGAAGGTGAACAGGATCGGATCGGTCGATACCAATGTGGTCAACAGGGTCGATTGCGCGGTGCCGCCTTCCACCAGGTTGCCGACGTCGACCCGTGTGTCGGAAATCCGCCCTTTGAACGGCGCCCGGACCTGGGTGAATTCGAGGTTCAGTTCGGCGCTGCGCACGCGGGCTTTGGCCGACAAGATCTCGGCCCGCGCGGTTTCCCGGGCGGCGCGGCGCTGATCGACGGTCTCGCGGGCAATGTTGTTGCGGGAGACCAGCCTTTCGGCGCGCTTCAACTCGGTGACGGCCAAATTGAAGGCGGTTTCCGCGGCTTCCACGGCGGCTCTCGCCGCGTCCAATTCCGCTTGGAACGGGCGCGGGTCGATGATGAAGAGAACCTGGTCTTTGTCGACGATTTGACCTTCGCGAAAATGAACCGATTCCAAGAAACCGGAGACGCGCGCCCGAACTTCGACGCGTTCGACGGCCTCGAACCGACCGGTATACTCGTCCCAGTCGATGATATTCTTCACCAGCGGCTTGGCCACCGTAACCGGCATCGGACCTTGCTGGGCCTGCGCGGGCCCGCCGATGGCAAGCCAAACGCCCAGAATCCCCACTATTGCGATGCGGAAGATTTTTTGTGTCATGTCGTGTGCCTCAGACCTCACCGATTTTCGCCCAATTACCGATGAAGCCTCCCCTGTGTCCCCACTCTGCCTATCGCATTGCAACATAACCGACGATAGGTGCGCAATCATGTATGTCGTTGGCCGGGATTGTCACGGGGTACCCATAGAAATTTATATATTTGCGGACTGTGCCGCCGCATTCGACGGTTCGCGGCTGGACGCCGCTATTGTCTTGCCGTCAAGTTGTGACAAACTGATTTCACAGGGTGGCAATCAGCGTGACATAAATGCGGACCTACATCGTTCATAAGCTGCTGCACGCTATCGGCGTGGCGCTTGTCGTTTCATTCGTGTCGTTCTTCCTGCTGTTTCATACGGCGGACCCGGCATCGACGCTGCTGCCGGAAAATGCCGACGACCAGGACATTGCCCGTTTCGAAGAGCAATACGGCCTCAACCGTCCCTTGCTGGTTCAGTACGGCGACTATATGGGCCGGGTGATCTTCGCCGGCGACTTCGGTGTGTCCTGGGTCGCCAAAGTGCCGGCCGGCAGCCTGATCGCGGCCTCCTTGTGGCCGACGCTGAAACTGGCCATCGCCGCCCAGGTCGTCGCAACGCTTCTGGCCATTCCCCTCGGCATCATATCCGCGGTAAAGCGGTATTCGATCGTCGACAACATGACGATTCTCATCGTCCTGATCGGACAGGCCATGCCGTTGTTCTGGCTGGGCATTGTGCTGATCGTTATCTTCGGCGTCTGGCTGAAGTGGCTGCCGGCATCCGGCAGCGAATCATGGCAACACCTCATATTACCAGCGATCACCTTGGGATCGTTCATCCTGCCGCTCAATATGCGGCTGGTGCGCTCCGGCATGCTGGAGGTGCTGAGCCAGGATTACATCCGCACCGCGCGCTCGAAGGGCGTCGAGGAACGGTCCGTGTTGATGCGCCATGCGCTGCGCAATGCCGCCATTCCCTTGGTGACCGTATCCGGCATTCAGTTCGGCGCGTTGCTTGGCGGCGCGGTTGTGACCGAGACGGTGTTTTCCTGGCCGGGGCTCGGCCGGCTGGCGGTTGAGTCGATTCAAGTCGGTGATTTTCCGGTGGTCCAGGCGATCGTGATTATCTTTTCCGGCTTTACAATTCTGGCAAATCTCGCGGCCGATGTGGGCGCGGCGTGGATCGATCCACGCATTCGGTTCGAGTAGGGTAAGCGATGACTCTGAGAGTAGAAGACACAGCCGACATGGTGCCCGCCGACGGCGTCGCCGAAGCACCGCCAAGCCAGGCCTACATCATTTTCCGCAAGATGTGGCATCTGCGGCTTGGCGTCTTCGGGCTGCTCTTGATGGCGGGTCTCGTGATCATGGCGCTTTTCGCACCCTGGGTCGCGACCCACGATCCGTTGGAACAGGACATCCTGGAGCGTTTGACGCCGCCCGCCTTCATGGAAGGAGGATCGGTCGAACATCTGCTGGGGACGGATCAACTCGGCCGCGACGTCTACAGCCGGATCGTTCACGGCGCGCGGATTTCATTGACGGTCGGCGTGTCCGCGGTGTTCGTCTCGATGATCATTGGGGTGATCCTCGGGTTGTTCGCCGGCTATTTCGGCGGCTGGATCGATGCGGTCGTGGATTTCAGCGTCAACGCCATGCTGGCCTTTCCGTTCATTCTCCTTGCGATGACATTGGTCATCGTTCTCGGCGCGTCGATGCAGAACATCATCCTGGCGCTCGGCATATCGAATTGGCCTATATTCGCGCGCGTCGCGCGCATCGAGACCCGAAAACTGCGCGAACAGGAATTCGTCATCGCCGCGCGAGCGCAGGGGCTCAACCACTATCGGATCATCTTCAAGCACATCCTGAACAATCTGGCGGCCGCGGTGCTGGTCATCGCCACCGTCGAAGTCGCGCGCTCGATCATTCGCGAGACCTTCCTCAGCTTCCTGGGTCTCGGTATTCAGCCGCCGACGCCGTCCTGGGGCCTGATGCTGGCCGAAGGCCGGGATTACATTCTGACCGTCTGGTGGCTGTCGACATTGCCGGGGATCGCGATCTTCATGTCCTGCTTGGGCATCAATCTGGTCGGCGACGCGTTGCGCGATCTGCTCGACCCACGGATGCGGAAGGCGTAACCGGCATGGCTGTGCGAGAGGAGACCGCCGCCGCGGACCAGCCGGTCCTGGACGTCCGCGATTTGAAAATGCATTTCCCGCTGCGTGAAGGTTTATTGAAGCGGGTCGCCAACTTCGTCTATGCGGTCGACGGCGTCAATTTCCAGATCAAGCCCGGCGAGACGCTGGGACTGGTCGGCGAATCCGGCTGCGGGAAATCGACGGTCGGCCGCGTGTTGCTGAAGCTGTACGAGCCGACTGCGGGCGAGGTGCGGTTCGACGGGCGCAATATCTTTGCGGTCGACGAGGATGAGCTTAACCGGATCCGGCAACGCATCCAGATCATTTTTCAAGACCCGTTCGCGTCCCTGAACCCGCGGCTGCGGGTCAAGGAGCTGGTCGGCGAAGCGTATCGCGTTCATACCGGCGACAAGGACTGGGAAAAGAACGTCGAACAGGTGCTGAAGAAGGTCGGCCTGCAGCCGGAGCATATGCAGCGCTATCCGCACGAATTTTCCGGCGGCCAACGCCAGCGCATCGGCATCGCCCGCGCGCTCGCGATGTCGCCGCAGCTCATCATCGCCGACGAGGCGGTTTCCGCGCTCGACGTTTCGATCCAGGCGCAGGTGATCAACCTGCTCGATTCCCTGAAGGAGGAGTTCGGCTTCTCCTTCCTTTTCATCTCGCACGATCTTTCGGTGGTGGAACATATCGCCGATCGTGTCGCCGTGATGTATCTCGGCAAGATTGTCGAAATGGCGTCCGACCGGGATCTCTACCAAACGCCGTTGCATCCCTATACCGAAGCGTTGATCGCCGCGGTGCCGCGCGCCGAGGCCGGGGGCAAGGCCCGGCGCAAGACGATCCTCCGGGGCGACGTGCCGAGCCCGATCAATCCGCCGAGCGGTTGCCGTTTCCACACGCGCTGCCCGAAGGTGATGGATCATTGCCGCGTCGAAGAACCGGCGATGATCGAAGCGCGGCCCGACCATTGGGTTGCCTGTCACTTGCATGGACCGATGTCCCATGACTGATAACGTCGTTCTCTCCGTGGCCGGGCTGCGGACCCATTTCTTCACGCCGACCGGCGTCGTCAAAGCGGTTGACGGCGTCAATCTGAAGATCCACCGGGGGCGGACGCTCGGCGTGCTGGGTGAGTCGGGCAGCGGCAAGTCCGTGACCGCATTGTCCGTGATGCGGCTTGTCGCCGACCCGCCGGGCCGAATCGTCGACGGTGAGATCCATTTCGACGGCCGAGACCTTTTAAAATTGTCGGACGGCGAAATGCGTGACGTGCGCGGCGCCGACATTTCGATGATCTTCCAGGAACCCATGACTTCGCTGAACCCGGTCCTGACGGTCGGTGACCAGGTCGCCGAAGTTTTCATGATCCATCAGGGAAAAGGCCGCGACCAGGCGTTGGACGCCGCTGCCGAGATGCTTGACCAGGTCGGTATCCCCAGTGCGAAGAGCCGGCTCGGCGATTACCCCCATCAGTTCTCCGGCGGGATGCGTCAGCGCGTGATGATCGCCATGGCGATCGCCTGCCGGTCGAAACTGCTGATCGCGGACGAGCCGACGACGGCGCTCGACGTGACGATCCAGGCGCAGATCCTCGACCTTATCCTGTCATTGCAGGAAGAACTCGACATGGCGGTCATGCTGATCACCCATGATCTGGGGGTGATCGCGGAAACCTCGGACGAGGTGGTTGTGATGTATGCCGGCGAGGTCGTCGAGTATTTGGAAATCGACGACTTGTTCGAGAATGCGCAACATCCCTATACGCAGGGATTGTTGCGGTCGATCCCGCGGCTCGGCGACAAGTTTTCGAAGGGCAAGGAGCCGCTGCAGGAAATTCCCGGAAGCGTGCCGAACCTGATTCGGCTGCCGCCGGGCTGCCCCTTTGCGCCGCGCTGTCCGCACGCCATGCCGAAATGCCAGCAGGCCCGGCCGCCGATGTTCGAACTCGGTCCAACCCACGGCAGCAAGTGTTGGCTGTCCGAAGAAAATGCTTCGGCGTCGGCCGGGGCAGCCCCGGTCGCCTCGGTCCAGCCGGCGTGATGGAGCGGCTAATTGCGCGCAAAGGTGTCGTATCGGCCGGAATTTGCGGCGCATTGGGTGTAATTTCGGGGCAAGTGACTTGCGCCGCCTTTGGGGCGCACTCTATTCTTTTGAAACGGAACGACAAAAAGACTATCCGATCCGGCTGTGGCTGAATGATGCGAAGATGAGCCGCGGTCGATAAGGGATCATCGCAACGATCGGGAAGTGTGAAGAACAGGAAACGAATCACAGAAGGAGAGGTCCGCAATGCCAGGCAGACTTAAATTTTTATCCATCGCCGCCGCGTTTCTCGCGGTTGCGGTCGTGGCGCCGGCGCAGGCGGCACGCGACAGTTTGAACATCGCGTTTTACACCAAGTTCCACACCATGGAGCCGTATCAGACGTCCGCGCGTCAGATGCTCCAAATGGGATATTTGATTTGGGACCCGCTGGTGCTGCGCGATCCGGACACGGGCAAGATTTTGCCCCATGTCGCCACGTCGTGGAGCACGCCGACCGACCGGAGCTGGAAATTCACGATCCGCAAGGACGTGAAATTCCATAACGGCAACCCGCTAACCTCGGAAGCGATCAAATACACGCTCGAGGAGCGTGTCCTAAACAAGGAGCGCAAGTCGCCGCGGCTGCCGAACTTCAAATGGGTCAAGAGTGTCGAGGTCATCGACGACCACAACTTCATCATTCACACCCACGAGCCCTATGCGCTCGCCCTGGAACGGTTGAACACGCTCTACATCATGGACCCGAAATGGGGCAAGGACGACCAGTACATGCAAGAGCATGCCATGGGCTCGGGTCCCTACAAGTGGGTGAGTTGGACCAAGGGCAGCCGCGTCGTGCTGGTGCGCAACGAAGACTATTGGATGAAGGGCGTTCCCGCGATCAAGAACGTGACGATCAAGGTCGTGCCGGAAGCGTCGACGCGCCTTGCCGAATTGTTCTCGGGCGGCACCGATGTCTCGCTGAATCTGTTGCTCGACCAGATGCCGGGCTTCAAGGATCAGCCGAACTACGAAGTGCTGAACTTCCCGATCATCCGGATCGACTTCTGGCAATTCGATTCGAAGGGCCGCGCCGGCGACACGCCGGTCAAGGACGTCCGGGTTCGCCGCGCCATCGCGCATGCGATCAATCGGGACAAGATCGTCACGAAGTTGGTGCGAAACGAAGGCTATCCCGTGAATACGCCGATGAGCCCGTACCACTTCGGGTATGACGAGACCATCAAATGGTACGAATACGATCCGGACAAAGCCAAGAAGCTGTTGGCCGACGCCGGTTATCCGAACGGGTTCGAAATCGACCTGTGGCAATATGCCGATCACCAGAACCTGCCCAATCAGGCGGCGGTGGAGATGCTGAAGAAGGTCGGCATCAAGGCCAACCTGAAGGACTACCGCGGTAACTCGCAACAGATGGCCAAGCTGCGCCGCGCAGGCAAGGTGACGGGCATCGGTAATTGGAATTGGGGCAGCTACAACATCTTCGATGCCGACGCGATCCTGTTTCCGTTCTTCGACATGGAATCGTCGAACAACTACACAGGCGATGAAGAATTGTCGAAATGGCTGAACGAGGCCCGTAATTCGGTCGATCCGGAAGTCCGCGCCGCCATTTACAAGAAGGCGCAGAAGCGGATCATCGATCAGGCGTATTGGATGCCGACGTTCGGCGTCAAGCGCTTCTATGGAAAGCATAAGGATCTCGACCTGAAAGCCGGTCTCGACGAAGTGCCGCGCTTCCAGTTCGCGAAGTGGAAGAAGTAAACGCCGTCAATCGATCGGCGATTGAGTGGGGCCATCTTGGCCCCACTTTTTTGTCCAATCGCTCGAGCGGAAAAGCGGAACGCCGTTCAGGCGCGCCGCACGGTCGGCGCCGGGTGGCTTTCGAGCGATACGTTCAGGCAGGTCGGCCGGCCCGACTTCAGGGCCTTGTCGAGCGCCGGCGCCATTTCGTCCGCACGGGTCACGAGGCCGCCCTCGCATCCCAAGGCGACCGCGGCCTGGTCGTAGCGCGTGGCGTTCAATTCGCAGCCCATCATCCGCTGCGGCCCGTAGTCGCGCAGCTGGATCTGGAATTCGGCGTTCCATTTCGCGTCGTTGCCGACGATCAGCACGAAGGGCGAATTGGCCCGCGCCGCCGTGTCGAATTCGCTCAGATGGAATCCCATTGAGCCGTCGCCCATCAGCGCGATAACCGGCGCGCCGGGTTTCGTCAGGCCGGCGGCGACGCTGAACGGGATGCCGGCGCCGATCGCGCCGCCGGGGCCGTTGATGATGCGGTTCGGCGCGTTCAGGCAGGCCTGCGCCCATTGCCCGAATTCGCCGCCGTCGATGATCAGCACCGCGTCCGGCGATTCATCGAGCTTGGCCTGCACCGCGCGGCAGACGTCGATCGGGTGCAACGGGCCGTCCGGGCCGCCCGACAACGAGGCCCATTCTGCCGGCCGGTGGGTCACGGCGTCCTTAACGTTCGCGGCCCAGTCGGCGGCGACGGCCGGCGTCGCGGCGAGGGCGATCAATCGTTCGGCGGCGGGCAAGGCGTCCGCCTTGGCGGCCAGCGTAAGGCGGCCGCCGAACAGCGCGCCGCTGCGGTCGAGTTCCAGTTGCTCCGGGTCGATGTGAATAACCGATCCGTCGGGCGCCATCGCCGCGCCGAGCTGTACCGTGAAGTCCAGCCGCTTGCCGACCGACACCACGAGATCGGCGTCTTGCAGTACCTCCGCGAAGGCGCCGAGGCAGGGGTCGTTCGTGCCGCGCGGGCTTTCCGAACAGACCACCGGCGCACCGGTCGCGGCTTCCAGGCGTTTCGCCGCGTCCGCCCCTTTCCCCCGGGCGAAGGAGGGACCGACCAGGATCAACGGACGCGCGGCCGCCGCGATAGCATCGAGTGTCTTTTGGGCGTCGGCGTCGGCCAGGCCGTTGGGGGTCGTCGTGAACGCGTCGGCCGCCGGCACGGCGCTGCCGTCGGTTTCGGCGCACAGGATATCGAAGGGCAGGGCGACATGGACCGGTCCGGGCCGGCCGGATCGCGCGATCCGCATCGCCTCGGCGATGGCGGGCGCGGCGTCCTCGGGTTTCTCGACGGTCCATGAGGCCTTCGCCAGATGCGCCGCCATGTCGGCCTGCGGCATTTCCTGGAAGGCGCCCTGGCCGATACGGGCGACGGGGGCGTGGCCGCTCAACAGCACCATCGGGCTTTCGGACATGCGGGCGGAATAGAGTGCTGACAAGGCGTTGGCGAAACCGGGCCCCGCCGGCACTAACGCGACGGCGGCATCGCCGGTCAACTGCGCGCGGGCTTCCGCCATATGGACCGCGGCGGCTTCGTGGCGGATGTGAACGACGTTGATCTGTTCGTCCAGGAAGGCGTCGAACAGGACCATGATCTGATTGCCGGACATGGCGAAAACGGTTTCGATGCCGGCCGCCCGAAGGGCTTGCGCGGCCCTGTCCGCACCGCGGATCGAGTCTGTTTTTTGCATGAAGGTGCTCGCTTTTCTTCGTGTCTTTGCGCCGAGGGTCGGTGGGAAGGGACGTTTTCCGTAAGCCTATGTATGCGCGGATTTCGTTGCCGCCGCAATCCGGCGACCGGCAAAATCGGCCGGTTCGCCGGGTTTTCCGGTCAGCCGCGGCCGGAGGTGGCGAGGCCGCGTTCCAACCCGGCGAAGGACAGTGTGGGTTGCGCCATCAGCCAGCGGAAGCCGCGCTCCAACAACTCGTCCACGTTGCCGGCGTCGACATGCGGATGGCCGCAGACCACGTCGTGCTCCTTGCAGATCGTCAGGATTTCGTCGATCGCCGACGCGACGGTCGGATGGTCGTATTGCCGCGGATATCCCAGATCCTGAGACAGGTCGCCTTCGCCGATCAGCACCACGCCGATGCCCTGCACCTCCTCCAGCATCTTCGGGAGGTTCTCGATGGCGCGCTTCTCCTCGCACATGATCACCACGAGGATCTCGCCGTCCGGGTTGAGCGGCCAGACGTCGGCGCGTTTGTAATAAGTCTGCTGGTTGACGCCCCAGTAGCCAGCGGCGGTGCGCGGCCCGTCGCCGCGTTGGCCGGCGGGCTCGAACAGCGGCGCTTCGGGCGGGCGGGGGTACCGGCAGGCGGCGACCGCGTTGCGCGCTTCGTCGACCGTGCTGACATGCGGCCAGATTACGCCGTAGACGCCGAGGTCGAGCACCTGCTTCGCGGTCCACTGGTTCATCTCGCCGCCGTTCGGCGGAATTCGAACGAAGGGCGCGGTTGCCGGCGCGAGGCTGCCGCCCTCCAGAATCTGCCGCCGGTCGAGCATATACTGCATGCAGTGGCGCATGGCGGTGACGTTGTAGGCGCCGTGCTCCATCTCGAACACCAGCCCATCGTAGGGCGCGGCGTTGATCGCCTGGGTAGCGCCGATCTCCGGCGCGGTAAAGGTCGTGAAGGCGGGCTTGCCCTGTTCGAGCGCCCGGATCGCGCCGTTCAGACGCGGCAAATTCTTGGCCATAGCAGTTTCGTCCTGATCGAAATTGGCGGGAACTCAGATTCTACCCGATTGTTAGATGCGAGTGTTAGATGCGAGACTGAGCGAAGATGTGGACGTTGGCAGAATTATCCATAAAGTAGAAATAAATATGTTGAATTAAACCGTGGAAAAATTTAGCGATCGATTCGAGTAATTTTTTGGAAATACGCTTGATTTTGCACGCCATACTCGTGAGAATGTCCGAACGTATGATAGAATGATAATTCTATCTATTATCGTTCAAATTGAACAACTCCGATAAGCTCCGACCTTTGAAATCCTCCATCAATAAAACCTATTCGTTCCTTTTGCGAGCGGTCGCCGTGGGTGCGGTTACGATGTTGACGGGTTGTGCCGTTCCCGGTGATCCAACCGTGAAGCAAGAAGGAAGCTCGAGCCGCGACGCGCAGATCAAGGCGCAAAAGACGGTCAATCTTCCAGTGGTGAAACGGTTAAAGCGCAAAATCGCCATAGGGCGTTTTACGAACGAGACGCGGTACGGTCGTTCCTTGCTTCGCGACGCACACGGTGACCCACTCGGCAAACAGGCACTCGATATTTTGTCCAACCAATTGGTAGCGACGAATCGATTCCTCGTCTTTGAGCGGCCCGACCTTAGCAAGGTCGAGTTAGAGCGGGTGCGAGGTGGTGCTGGCGGCGATCTTGTCGGCGTGGATGTTCTGATTCTGGGTTCCGTAACCGAATTCGGGCGGTCGACGACTGGGCAAACGGGGTTCTTGAGCTCCACCAAGAAACAATTAGCGCGGGCGAAGGTGGACATTCGTCTGGCCGACGTTCGAAATGGGCTCGTGTTCTTTTCGACCAGCGGCGCCGGGCAGGCGACGCTCGAATCCGGAGCGGTGGCTGGCTTCGGATCGCGCGCGGAATACGATGCGACACTGAATGACAAAGCGTTGACCGCGGCGATCAGTGAAACGGTTAACCAGCTTGTTACAAAGCTAGAATCGCGTCCGTGGCGGACCGACATTCTAAAAGTACAAGATAACCGCGTCTATATCAGCGGCGGTGCTAGCCAGGGACTGAAGGTCGGTGACGAGTTGGTTGTGGTCAGCGAAGGCGAACGGATTCGGAGCCGCCAAACCGGGTTGGAGATAACGCTCCCTGGCCAGGAGGTCGGTCGTATAAAGGTCGAAAGCCTATTCGGCGAGTCGTCGGCGTCCGAAGGCGCGATTAGCAGCATTGTTCAGGGCTCCTTGGCTGGCAAGCCGCTGGCTGGCCTATACGTTCGGGAGCCAGGGTCATGAAAGTCGGTTGCCGTTGGATTGCAGTCCTCGCTTTCATCATGGTCGCCGCCTGCGACACGACGACCCGAACCGACATTACCGACGAACGCCCCTCGCTTGCGTTTAAGAACGCACCCATCGGATCGGTGGTGCTCGTCGATGGCAATTACATGGGTCTCGCGGCCTCTTTCGACGGGGTCGAAAACGTTCTCCTGGTCGAAACTGGCATCCATTTCATAGAGGTCCGGATGGGCGAAAAAGTGTTGTTTTCACAGCGCGTATTCCTCTCTGGCCAAGCCACTAAGACATTCGTGGTGCAGTGATTGATGCTCTCCGCTAAGGCTCTCGTATTGCTGGTTTCCGTCGCCGCCATCGCTGGCGCGTGCGCACCGCAGCAGAAATACTATTGGGGCAGTTACGAGGAAGACCTATACGGCTATTACAAAGATCCAGAGCAGCTAGAGTCGTTCATGCAGGCGTTGGAGCAGGCCATTGAGAATGCCGAGGAAGGGCAAAAAGAGGGACCTTCTCTGGATGGAACGAACCCGCCGGTGCTAGCGCCCGGACTTTATGCCGAATTCGCGTATCTTTTGATGATCAAGAATCAGCCGAGCGAGGCCCGGCGCTACTTCGTCCGGGAAAAAGAAACCTGGCCGGAATCGACCGTATTGATGGACAAAATGATCGCGGTTATCGACCGGAGTTCCGCGATTCCAAGCACGAAGGGTTTTTTTTCTAAGGATGGCAGAGCGAAATGACGAGGCTCCAACATACGGTTGTGGTAATCGTCGCGCTGGCATTCATGGCTGCGTGCGCGCCGCAAATGAAAAAAAAGGATTACACTAAATTTCGTGCTGAAAATCCCAAGTCAATTCTGATCCTGCCGGTGGTGAACAACACGGTGGATGTCGATGCGCCGCGCTATTTCCTCGCGACGGTATCGGTTCCCGTCTCGGAGCGAGGCTATTACGTGTTCCCGGTGAACCTCGTGCGCGGGGTCATGAACGAAGAGGGATTGTCCGACGCCAACCTCGTCCACAACGCTGACCCGGTCGTATTGGGCGATCTGTTCGGAGCGGATGCGATTCTCTACATCTCGATCGAGCATTGGGAAACCCAGTACATCATCATTTCCGCCACGACGATCGTGTCCTTCACCTATGTGCTGAAGAGTGGACGAACCGGCGAAGAGATTTGGCGCGAGAAAACCACGATGCAGTACTCGCCGCAGGCGTCGGGTGGCGGCGTGGGCGGTCTGATTGGACAAGCGGTCGCCGCAGCGATCCAGAAGGCTGCGCCGAACTATATGCCGCTGGCGCGTCAGGCAAATGCAAAGACTATCACTTTTCCCGGGATCGGATTTCCGGCTGGCCCCTATGACGAGAATCACGGCGGTGATCTTGAGGCTTTCGCATCACGCTCCGAGCCGCCCACTGAAAAGGAAAGCGACGGCGGCAAAGCCGAAGCCACCGCCGAGAATAAGGCCAACACGGCCTCCACCGAGAATGCGTCTTCAAAAACCAAGATGTCATCTAAAGAGCCGGTGGCGGTAACGCCGCCCGGAACGTTTGCGCGTCAAGGCCTTACGCCCTACCAAACCTCGGATCGAAGTGCGATCCAAGACGTGATCATCACTTACTACGATGCGCAAGGTGGCGGCGATGATTTTCCCGACACGTCGCATGGCGCCTCAGTGCAAACTGTGAAATCAATGAAACTCGCTTCCAATTCCGCGAATGAAATTGTCGCCGATATGCGATTCGTCGCGGTAGAAGGTTTCAGTGGGGCACCGCATCAAAAGCACAAGTTGTTTTTCCTGCGCAAGGATGGCGCGTCCTATCAGCTTCTCCGGATGGAGGCTGCGCCGGAACAAAACGTCGGCCAATAACATTTAAGCCAGCGACTGCGTGATTACCGGTCGGCGAGCGCCAGCACGCGGGTCATTGAGCGCAGCACCGGGCGTTCGATCAATTCCCCGTCCACCACCAGCAAGCCGCTGTCGTGATTGGCGAAGGCTTCCACGATGCGGCGTGCCTTTTCCACCTGTTCCCGGCTGGGGCTGAAGATGCCGTTGATCACCGGAATCTGCTTGGGATGGATTGCCGCCTTGCCGGTGAAGCCGATCTCGGCGGATGCCCTCGCGGCTTCTTCCAGGCCCGGCATGTCGTTGAGATCCAGGAACGGCACGTCGATCATGTCGACATCGGCGCCCGCCGCGGCGTGGACCGCCCGCTGGCGCGCGTGCAGCAACCCGTCCCAGGTCGGTTCGACCCGCAGGTCGGCGGCCATATCGACCCCCCCAAACAATAAGGAGTCGATGCGGTCGCAGGATTGCGCGATGTCGTAGGCGGCGTTCAGGCCGTCATTCGTTTCGATGATCACATGGAAGCGGATCGCGCTATGCGGGCCGCCCAGCAGATCGGCAAGCAGGCGGACCTCGTCGGCGGTCTTCACCTTGGTTAGCATCAGGGCTGGCGGCGGCGTGTCGGTCTCGCCAATCGCCAGTACGTCGCGCTGTCCTTCCGGCGTGCGCAGGCAGTTGATCCGGACGATTCGTTCGACCCCGTCGTCGGCCTGCGGTTCGGCGAACAGGGCCAGCGTCTTGTCGCGGGCGGTCTGTTTATGCTGCGGCGCGATAGCGTCTTCCAGGTCGACGCAGACGATATCGCTGCCGGTCGTCAGCGCCTTGGGAAACATCTCCGGGTGGTCGCCCGGCACGAAAATCAGGCTGCGACGCGGCTGGATCTTAGTGTCACTCACTCTTTCGTAACTCCCCGTGCATTGCGTTTGGGCACCATCATACGTCAAATTGGCCGGCACCGCCGCGCCGTTTCGAGAATTGGCGCAGAACGAGTCGAGCACCGGGAGCGCCGCCATGTCAGATCTACAGCCCCGCCGGCCGATCCTGATCGTCGAGGACGACCGCAATATCGCGTCGTTAGTCGAACGGTATCTGCAGAAGGACGGTTTCGAGACGGTGAGCGCCGGCGACGGGGATAGCGGTCTGGCGCTGGCGCGACGCGAGGACCCGGCCTTGGTGATCCTGGACGTCAACCTGCCGGGGATCGACGGCTGGGAAGTGTGCCGGGCGTTGCGGCGGGACTCCGACGTGCCGATCCTGATGCTGACCGCGCGCGCCGAGGAAATGGATCGCGTGGTGGGTTTGTCGATCGGTGCCGACGACTATGTCGTCAAACCGTTCAGCCCGCGCGAGTTGGTGGAGCGGGTGAAGGCGATCCTGCGCCGCACTATGGCGCGCGCCGAACCCCCGGCCGCCGCCATTCTGGAATCCGGGCCGATCAGGCTGGACCCGGAACGGCACGCGGTCAGCGTCGGCGGCGCCGACGTCGCCCTCACGCCATCCGAATTCAAACTGTTGCAAACGATGATGCAGGCGCCGGGCAAAGTGTTCAGCCGCGATGAGTTGCTCGACCGGTTGTACGACAACGGCGGGGTCGTGGTCGACCGCGTCATCGACGTTCACATGGGCAAGCTGCGGCAGAAGCTTGAGCCGGACCCGTCGACACCCCAATTCCTGCTGACGGTACACGGCGTCGGCTACCGCCTCGCCGACCCCGATACCCCTTAACGGCCAGGAGCCGATCATGCGCGACAAGCTTTTGTGGAAACTGCTGGCGATCAACCTGCCCGTCATCGGCATGGTGATCCTGATCGTCTGGTTCGCGGTGGATTTTCTGGCCGCCGACTACTTCACCGTGCTGATGGAGGAGTACAAGATCTCGCCGTCCGACACGCACAGGATGTTCGTCGAATCGGTGCACCGCTACCTGATCCAGGCGAGCATCGTGGCGGCGGCGATCGCCGTGTTGCTCAGTTTCCTACTGACGCGGACGGTGCTGCGGCCGCTGTCGCAGATGACCGAGATCAGTCAGCGCGTGGCCGCGGGCGACTATTCCGCGCGGGTCGAGGTGACCTCAAAGGACGAGGTGGGTCGGCTGGGGCTGGCGTTCAACCGCATGGCCGACAGCCTGGAGAAGATCGAGGGTTTGCGCCGCACCATGGTGGTCGATCTCGCCCATGAATTGCGCACGCCGCTGACCAGCCTGCGGGGCTATTTCGAGGCGATGGACGACGGCGTCGTCGAGGCGAACAAGGGCACATTCGGGATCTTGCAGGACGAGATCATGCGGCTTGTCCGGTTGGTCGAAAGCCTGCATCAGCTCACCAAGGCCGATGCGGCGAAGGCCTTTCTCAGCCGCCAGCAGGTCGATCTGACCGCGTTGATCGCGCAGGCGTTGGAACTCGACCGCTTTCAGTTCCAGTCCCGCGGCATCGCGGTCGAGACAAAGCTGCCGGCGGAGCCGCTGATCGTGCAAGGGGACCGGGACAAACTGCTGCAGGTGTTGCGCAACCTGACTCAGAACGCCTGGCAATATACGCCGGACGGCAGCACGCTCACGGTCGTCGCCGAGGGCGAAGGCGATGACGTCACCGTGTCTTTCGCCAATTCGGCGGCCGGGATCGAGGCGGCGGATCTGCCGCTAATCTTCGAGCGGTTCTATCGGGTCGACAAGTCCCGGTCGCGCGACAGCGGGGGCGCGGGCATCGGCCTCACCATCGTCAAGGAACTGGTCGAAGCGCATGGCGGCCGCGTCGGGGCCGATGCCGAGAACGGCGATGTCCGCTTCTGGTTCGAGCTGGAGCGCTGAAGCGCCGGGTTTCCGCGGCGTTCGACCCTTACAAAATCTTTAAATCTTCCTTATCGGGACTTTACGTCGCTTTGCCACACTCCCCGGCATGGCCTCTCCGCCTTGCGCTGCTCGGGGGATGGGGCCGAGAGGCTTCCGGTCCCCGCCAAGAGGGTCCAACAAACGCGTTTGGAGAAATTTATTATGCAGAAGAAGAAATTGCCGCTCGCCCGCACCGCCATGGCGCTTGGCGCCGCCGTTGCCCTGTCGAGCGCCGCTGCCTTGCCGACGGCGACCGCCGTTGCCGGCGAGCGCATCCAGCTCGCCGCCTGTAAGGCCAACCCGTGCGCCGGCAAGAACCCGTGTGCGGCCAAGAATGCGTGCAATCCGTGCGCTGCCAAGAATCCTTGCGCGGCCAAAAAGGCCTGCAACCCCTGCGCCGCGAAGAAGGCCTGCAGCCCTTGCAACCCCTGCAAGGCCAAGAAGTAACCCTCCCAGGGTGACGCTTGCGCGACGCGCAGCGCCTTCATGTGTCGGTCGAGGTGTCGTCATCGTCCCCCGTTGCGTGCTGGGTGGACGATGATGGCCCTCGCCGCCATATTTCTTGCATAAGATAATTTGGGCAACCAGCGACCTAGGAGACAAGAATGCTGATCCGCATACCGAAAGGGTGGGAACTGCCGGAATCGACCGCGACACCCGAAAGCCTGTTTCGGAGTCGCCGCCGCCTGATCAAGGCGGCCGCCGCGGGTCCGATCCTCTTGGGCGCGCCGGCGCTTTTGTCCGCTTGTGACGGCGGCGATCCCACCGAGAAGGCGGCGCTGGAGGCGGGGGCCAAGATTCCGGATCCTTCCGCGAAGCTCTATCCGGTCGACCGCAACCCGAAATTCACGGTCGACCGCCCGTTGACCGCGGAGAAGTTGGCGACGACATACACGAACTATTACGAATTCGGCTCCTCGAAGAATATCCACGAGAAGGCCCAACTCCTGCCGATCCGCCCCTGGACGGTCACGATCGCCGGTCAGGTCGAGAAGGAGTTCGAGATCGGCATCGACGACTTGTTGGCCAAGATGCCGCTGGAAGAGCGGCTCTATCGGTTCCGGTGCGTCGAGGCCTGGTCGATGACGGTGCCGTGGAGCGGTTTTCCGATGAAGGCGTTGGTCGATTTGGCCCGGCCGCTTTCGTCGGCGAAATACGTGCAGATGGTGACCTTCGAGAACAAGAAGGTAGCCCCCGGACAAGGCGAAAGTTGGTATCCCTGGCCTTATGTCGAGGGGCTCACCCTTGCCGAGGCGACGAACGAGCTCGCCTTCATGGCGACCGGCATCTACGGCAAGACGATGCCGAAACAGAACGGCGCGCCGTTGCGCCTGGCGGTGCCGTGGAAATACGGCTTCAAGTCGATCAAGGGTCTCGTGCGGTTCGAGTTCACCGACAAACGCCCGGTCAGTTTTTGGGAGCAGCTCCAGAGCCGCGAGTACGGATTCTGGGCCAACGTGAACCCAGAAGTGCCGCACCCCCGCTGGAGCCAGGCGACCGAGCGCGTGCTCGGCGTCAACGGCCGCGTGCCGACGTTGCTCTACAACGGCTACGGCGAGTATGTCGCCGAGCTGTATAAGGATATGGCGGGCGAAAGACTGTTCACCTAAACGGCGTCAGCGAATTTTTGTCTCGTCCGGGGCGCAGTTTATCCCGAACAAGGTACATTCGAGCGGCTGGATGAACGGGTCGTCCTGTTCGCCCGCCTCCTGATCGGTGAGGTCGTCCGATCCCGGTCCGTCCGGATCGACCTCGCCGTCCAACGGGCCGTGGTCGTCCGTATACCCCAATCCCGATTCTTGGTCGGTCACCGCCGCCGACCCGATTCCCATGGGGTCCACTTCGCCGTCGCCCGGTCCGGGATCGTCGCCGAAGCCTTCGTTGCCCGCTTCCTCGACGGCGGCGAATTGGTCGGAGCAGTCCGGCAGGGTAACGGCCACCGGCACGATCACCTCCGACCGTTCGGGCAATTTCGTTCCGGCGGGCAGCGGCAGGCGCGGCGCGCGTTTTATGTTGTCGCCGATGGCAGCGTCGACCGGCCCGTACCCGGTCCCGCGGACAATCTCATAGGCGGAGATCCAGCCGTCGGCATTGACGGTGAGGCGGACAAGCGCAATGCGCTGCTCGCAATTGACCCGTGCCGACCAGGGATAAGCAATCAGGGATTTCAACATTTTTTGCAGGTCCGGGCGCGGCGCGGGCGGCGGGTCGACGATCATGGGCAGCCGTGGCTGCGGCGTCGGCGCCGGCTTGGGTTCCGGTTCGGGCTTCGGTTCCAAGTCGGGTTCCGGCTCGGGTGGTGGTTTGGCCACCACCGGCTCGGGTTTGGGTACCGGTTTCGGCAATGGTATCGCGGCGGGATCCGGCATCGGGTCGGCGGGCGGCGGCTCGACCGGGATCGGCGCAGCCGGATCGGGCTCGGCCGGCGGCGCCGGTGGGAGCGGCGGCTGTTGTTCGATTTCCAGCACGGGCGGCGGCAGAAAAACCATGTCGATTTTCTTTTCCCGCCGGGTGGGGTCGTATTCGTCGAGCGTGGATATGTAATACGTCGTCGATGCGACCGCGATATGGGCCACGACGGACGTTAGAATCGGCAGGCGAACGTTCCAGCGGAATAACGGCATCCGTCCGATGCTCTGGTTCTCGTGCGGTCCCGCGATGTCGCGCGGGGCTCCCCGGGGTAAGTGCCCTTCGATACTGGGGAAATTAAGGGACGCGCGCCATACCCCCAATGTAGAAGGTGCTCATTTGCGCAGAATCATCGGAAACCGAGAATTTCTGTAATTCAATGTGTTATCGGCCATTAAGGGCTTGTTAAGGCGGCCGGCCGACTCTTGTGTCCGCGGATCGGCCCGAAGCCTGTCCGCTCGATCCAAGAGGAGTACGGTGATCGTGGAAACGGCCACATTTGGCATGATCGCCACCTGGGCCTTGCCTGTACTTGCATGCCTGGTCGCGCTCGTCACCACCATCAATTCGGTCCGGCGGATTCGGTCGGAACGCCAGCGGCGGCTTGTCGCCCGCGCCGTTCTCGGCACCTGGGTGGTCGTGGCGCTGCTGCTTCCGATTGTCTTGCTGGGTGCGCTCGGCGTGCTGCCGCGCTGGACCTATGGCAGCGCGGCGGCTCTGATGCTGATCGCCTCGGCCGTCGGCGGCTGGATCGTCATGCGGCGTTCCAGCCATACGCCGGGATGGCGCTAGGGCGCCGCTTCCGGGCTCATCGTTTCCGCTTGGGCACCCGGACGAAAAACACCAACGGCAGGATGGCGATGCTCAGCACCGTATAGGCGGTGAAGGCGTTGATGTATCCGATCATGAAGGCCTGCCGGCCGACCTCGCCGCTGAGCGTCGCCAAGCCGCGCAAGCTCTCCAAGCTCCACTGCCCCAACGCCGATGAATCCCGCAACACGTCGTTATACGGTGTCACGAATTCAGTCATGCGGGCGTAGTTCACCTGGCCGGTGTGCAGCACGATCACCACGCTGACCGACACGAAGGCGCTGGCTGCGATATAGCGCAGCAGATGGAACACCGCCGTCGCCTCGTTCAGATGCTCGCGGCGCAGCGTGGCGAAGCTCGCGACGACGAGCGGCACCCAGATCAGACCGACGGCGAATCCCTGCATGACGCTGGTCAGCGCCACGTCGAATCCGGTCAGGTTGACGTCGAACGCCATCATCCACCATCCGGACAGCGCCTGGATGAGGAAACCGGCGGTCATGCCGATTCGGGGGTCGAGCCTGCCGACCCAGATCGACGCGAAGAACCCCAAGACGCCGCCGAGCCCCCGCGACCCGATCAGCAGGCCGATGGCGTCATCCGGGTAACCGGCGAGATTCTGCAGCAGCGGCGGCAGCAGCGCCATCGGCGTGAAATTCATCATCCCGAAAATCAGCACGACCATCAGCCCGATCGCGTAGTTCCGGTCGAGCAGCAGGCGTGGGTTGAGGAAGGGCCGCCGGCTGGTCAGGCTGTGGACGATGAACACATAGAAGGCGGCGACGGCCAGTCCCGCTTGGATGACGATCTCGATCGAGTTGAACCAGTCCTCCTGCTCGCCGCGGTCGAGCACGAGCTGGAAACACAGGATGGCGATGGACAGTGTGATGAAGCCGGTCCAGTCGAGGGTGAGCTTCGCCTCGCGCCGGTCGTCGCGAATGAAGACGATCGCGCCGATCACCGCCAAAATCCCGGCGATCCCGACTGCGATGAACGCCCAGCGCCAGGTATAAGCGTCCGCGATATAGCCGCCGATGATCGGCCCGAGCATCGGCCCGATAACCACGCCGACGCCGTAGATCGAGTTGACGGTGCCGTGCTGTTCGCGCGGGAAGGTGTCCAGCACGATGGCGTTCGACAGCGGGTTCAGCGGCGCGCCGAATACGCCCTGGAGCATGCGGTACAGCACCAGCACCTCGAGGCTGTTGGCGGTGCCGCAGAGAATCGTGAAGGCGACGAACCCGATCGTGCTGTAGATCATCACATTGCGCCGGCCGAACCGGTTGGCGAGCCATCCGGTCATCGGCGTCACCACGGCGATCGCAATGATGTTGAAGGTAATGACCCAGGCGACCTGGTCCTGGGTCGCCGACAACGAGCCCTGTAACTGCGGCATGATCACGCTGACGATCATCAGGGTCATGCTGACCAGCATGGTCGCCAAGGTGGCCGTCGCCAGGATCATGGCGCGTTGGAAGGCGCCGGGGCTTGCCGGGGTCGCCGGGGCGCCGTCGCTCTCGGTCTCGGCGGTGGATACGGCGCTCATCGGTGGAGGCGTCTGCCGAAATGGGACTCGTCGCTCCGACCCTACCGCGCGGCGCCGGGTCCTGCCAAACACGAAGCGGCGGCTCAACCGAGCCGCCTACGCACTTCGCGTTCATTGTCGGCGGTGCCGGGCGTTTGACCGCCGCCCGATTCACGCGGCGGAAAGCCGCGCCGCCGCGCGCTGAACGATCTCCAGCCGTTCCTGCTGCCGGGCGGCGCCCCGTTGCCGCACCTCTTCGACGAGCGCTGCGTCGGCGGTGCGCGGCGAGCCCGAATGAAATGGCGGTTCGGGGTCGTATTCGATGGCCAGTTGGGTTTCCTCGGCGATCGCGCGGCCCCGCAATGCCTCGACAATGGACAGGGCGAAATCGATTCCCGCCGTGACGCCGCCGCCGGTGATCGTGTTCCCGTCGCGCACGATGCGGTCGTCGACCGCTTGGGCGCCGAAATACGGCAACAGGTCGCGCGACATCCAGTGACTGGTCGCGCGCTTGCCCTGCAACAGGCCCGCCGCACCGAGCACCAACGACCCGGTGCAAACCGAGGTGACGTATTCCGACTGTTCGGCGCACTGCCGCAGGAACGTGAGGGTTTCGTCGTCCTCCATCAACGCCGCGACGCCCGGTCCGCCCGGCACGCAGATGATGTCGAGCGGCGGCGCATCCGCGAAAGTCGCCGTCGGCGTGATGGACATGCCGCTATCCGATGTCACGGGGTCGAGCGATTTCCAGATCAGATGCACGGTCACGCCGGGCGTTCGGGAGAACACCTCGAACGGCCCGGTCAGGTCGAGCTGGGTCAGGCGCGGAAACAGGAGAAGGCCAACGGAGATCGGATGGGTCATGGCGGCGATACCTCTTTGCGATTGATTGGAAACACTGTAGCCGAATCCTGGCTTGGCAGAAATGACATATTATCCTCGATTTCCGCCAACTGAAGGTTTAGGATGCGGATATGACCGATCCCGCATCGACCAAAGACATCGCCATCCTCGGCTTTCGGGATGCCCAACTGCTCGACATCGCGGGGCCGGCCCAGGTCTTCGCCTCGGCGTCGGAACTCGTCGAGGGGCGCGAGACACCGGCTTATCGCGTGATCGTCGTGTCTCGCGACGGCGGCGAAATCGTCACCTCGTCCGGTATTGGGCTGTCGTCGATCTCTTTCGCCGACGCGGCGGTGCATTCCTTCGACACGGTGATTGCTTCCGGCGGGCATGGCGTGCAGGCGGCGGCCGCGGATATCGCGACGGTCGACTGGCTGCGCGCGCGGGCCGCGGCGTCACGGCGCGCCTGTTCGGTCTGCACCGGCGCATTCCTGCTCGCGGCGGCGGGTGTCTTGGCGGGAAAGCGGGCGGCCACGCATTGGGGATATTGCGACACGCTGTCGGCGCAGTATCCGGACATCCGGGTCGACGGTAATCCGATCTTCATTGAGGACCGCGGCGTTTGGACCTCGGCCGGCGTGACCGCGGGCATCGACCTTTCGTTGGCGTTGGTCGAGGCCGACTTCGGCCGGCGGCTGGCGTTGCGGACGGCGCAGCGGCTGGTCGTATTCATGAAGCGCCCCGGTGGGCAGTCGCAATTCAGTTCGACCCTCGCCGCCCAGCTTTCCGACACGGGGGATTTCGCGGACCTTCACGCCTGGATGGCGGACAATCTGTCGGCCGACCTGCGGGTCGAACGGCTGGCCGAGCGGGCCGGCATGAGTCCCCGGACCTTCGCGCGGCTCTACCGGGACCGCACCGGCATGACGCCTGCGAAGGTGGTCACGGCGTTGCGGGTCGAGGCAGCGCGGCGCCTGCTGGAGGAATCCGCCCTGCCGGTGGGGCAGGTCGCGCTGCGCTGCGGATTCGGCGAGGAGGAACGCATGCGCCGCGCCTTCGTGGCTCGTCTGGGCGTCGCGCCCGGCCGGTATCGCCAGCGCTTTTCAATGGATGCGGCGGACTGATCCGGCCTATTTCTTCGGTTTGGTCAGTTCGTCCAGATGCTGCTGCAGATTGGCGCGGTCCGGCGATCCGGCGGGCAAGGCATCCACCGCTTGCTGCATCATGGCCCGTCCCTCCTCGATCTTGCCGGCGGCGATCTCGGCGCGGCCCACCAGCCAGAGCCCCTCGATATTCTTCGCGTCGAGCGTCAGCACCTTGCGCATCACGGCGACCGATTCGGGCGTCTGGCTGTTGTCGGCGGCGCTGCGCAGGGTGCGGGCATACAGAAGCAGAATATCGACATTGTCCGGGGCGAGCCGGGCTGCGTTGGCCATAGCGATCTTTGCGTCGGCCGGCCGTTTCAGCACGGTATAGGCGCGGCCGAGCCGCATCCATCCTTCCAGGTCGTCGGGCTCGTTCTTCAGCCGGTCCGCCAGCTTCGTCACCATGCCCTCGATCATCGCCGCGCGGTCCTCCGGGGACATCGATTGCGCGGCGGCCATGTCGCCGGCGTTGGGTCCCGGCGGCTTCGCGGCCGCGGCGGCGGGCGGCGGCACCACGCTGTCGGGGTCGATGCCCGCGGCCTCCGCCGCGTTTCTCGCCCGCTGCCGGACGACCCTGGTCCAGGGCGCGGTCGGCGGCGAGTCCCTCAAAAGCGCAAGCCACCGATCCAGCGCGGCCCGGTTGTTGCCCGCCTGCTCATCGGCGATGGCCAGATAGAAGCGGGCGCGCGGCTCGCGGGCGGATTTTTCCAGCGCGGATTCGAAGGTCGATCGCGCCGCCGGTGTGACCACGCCATCGTTTGCCATGACAAGCGTTTCGCCATAGGCGGCCACTAGTCCGGCGTTGCCGGCATCGAGGCCAAGCGCCATTTCATACGCCTTGCTGGCTTTGTCGAAGTCGCGAAGCGCAGCGAGACTGGTGGCCAACAGGACCCACCCTTCGAGATTTTCCGGGTTCCGCTCCAAGTTCTCGCGCAGCTTGACGACCCGCGCGCGCAGGTCCGCCGTCTGCTGGTTGACCTCTTGGCTGCGTTCGGCGAACGGATGGCCAGGAATGCCCGGCGCGCCCCAGTCGGCATACAGGACCAGCGCGACCAGCGGGACCACGGCGGCGGTAGCGCTGGCGATCCAGCGACTCGCCGGCACCGGTCGTCTGACCGACGGTGCCGATCCGCGCCGGGCGTCCGCGTCGAGCATGCGGCGGGAGATTTCGGCGCGGGCGGCGTCGGCTTCGGTGCCGCCGATCAAGCCTGCCGCCGTGTCGGACTCGAGCTGCTCGAGCTGGTGCCGGTAGACTTCGAGATCGAACTCGGCCGCGTCCGCGTCATCGCCGCCGCGGCGCAAGGCCGGGATCAGCAAGACCGCCGCGACGGCCAGCATCATCAGGACGGCGATGATCCAAAAGGTCATGCTTCGCCGTCCCTTCCGGTCTTGCCTTCATTGACCGGTGTTGATTCAAGACCGTCGAGCAGCCGCTCGACGCGGGCGTGTTCTTCGGCGCTCAGTTGCGGTGCCGCGGCGGTGGCGCTGGCGGAACGCGTCCGGAAGAACACGATCAGTCCGGTCACTCCGATGACGAAAACGATCAGCGGGCCGAACCACAGCAGCCAGGTGCTGGCTTTCATCGGCGGTTTCAGCAATACGAAATCGCCGTAGCGCTCGACCAGGAAATCGCGGATTCCCTGGTCGGTCTTGCCTTCCTTGATCTGCTCGCGCACCAGCAGGCGCAAATCGCGGGCGAGGCTGGCGTCGGAATTGTCGATCGATTGATTTTGGCAGACGAGGCAGCGGATTTCGGCGGACAGCGCCCGCGCCCGTGCTTCTTGTACCGGGTCCGGCAGGATCTCGTCCGGCTGCACCGCGAGGCCCGGCACGGCCAGCACCATCAGGACGGTCAGCAACGCGGCGGAGAGGGACGGTCGCATCAGCGGTCTTCCTGCAGCTTGCGCACCAAGGGCAGGATCGTGTCATTTAGGGTTTCCGAAAAAACCGGACCCACATGCTTGTAGCGAACCCGTCCCGCGCGGTCGATGACATAGGTCTCCGGCGCGCCGTAGACGCCCCACTCGACGCCTCCCTTGTGGTCCGGATCAAACCCGATCCGTTGGTAGGGATTGCCGAGTTCCTCCAGCCAGGCGATAGCGTCCGGGCGCTTGTCCTTCCAGTTGATGCCGTAGATCGGAATCTTCTCCTGTTTCGCCACGCGCATCCAGATCGGATGCTCGGCCCGGCAGGGCACGCACCAGGAAGCGAAGACGTTCACCAAGGCCACTTGCCCCTTAAGGTTTTCGGTCTTGAGACCCTTGCCCTCGGGGATCAGCGCCTCCAGCGCGAATGTCGGCGCCGGTTTGTCGATCAGCGTCGACGGCAGGATGCGCGAATCCCGCGTCAATCCGTAGCCGAGATAACCGGCAATCCCCAGGAACAGGACGAGCGGGATGACAAAAAGAAGCCGTTTCACCGGACGCTCATTCCGCGGGCGCCGGTTGTGCCGGCATCGATTTCGGGCGCTTCCGGGACGGCGCGCCGATGCGGAGCCGCCGGTCGCTGAGTGAGACGAAACCGCCCAGCACCATCAGCGCGCTGCCGATCCACATCCACGGCACCAGCGGTTTATAGTAGACATTCACCGTCTGACCGCCCTTGCCGTCGCTGTCGCCGATCACCGCGTAGAGATCGCCGGCGAACGTGCTGTGGATCGCGGCTTCGGTGGTTTGCTGGCCGCCGACCAGATAGTTCCGCCGTTCGGCGTACATCTTCAACACCGGCTTGCCGTCCTTGCTGACCGAGAACAAGCCTTTTCGCGTTAAGTAATTCGGGCCGCGCGTATCCTGCGTCCCGTCGAACGTCAGCGCGTATCCGCCGATTTGCACCGTTTCGTTGGGCTGCATCACGCGGATAACTTCTTCTTTCCATACCGTCGCGCCCGCCGCGCCCGCGATGATGGCCGCGATACCGAGATGAGCGAGCGCCATACCCCAGGCGCTGCGCGGCAGGCCCGCCGCGCGCGACGCGCTCTGCCGCAGCGGGATACGGCCGAGGCGGATGCGCTCGGCAACCTCGGTGACGACACCCGCAGCGAGCCAGACCGCGAAGCCCATCGCGATCGTGCCCAGGATCGGGCGGCCCCAGGTCAGCGCCGCGCACAGCACGAGTGCCACGGCGGTGACCGCGCCGGCGATTTTGAGCCGAGAGAACGCGCCCATGATATCGCCGCGTTTCCAGGCCAGCAGCGGTCCGACCGCCAGCGCGGCGACCAGCGGCACCATCAGCGGCACGAACGTGGCGTTGAAGAAGGGCGGTCCGACCGACACCTTGCCGCCGCCGACCGCTTCCAGCAGCAGCGGGTAGAGCGTGCCGATGAACACGGTCGCCGCCGCGGTGGTCAGCAGCAGGTTGTTGAGCAGCAACGCGCCCTCGCGGCTGATCGGGGCAAACAAACCACCGCCCCTGAGCGTCGGCGCGCGCCAGGCATACAGCGCGAGGCTGCCGCCGATGCTGATGATCAGCAGCGCCAGGATGAAGACGCCGCGGTCCGGATCGACCGCGAAGGCGTGGACCGACGTCAACACGCCGGACCGCACCAGAAATGTGCCGATCAGGCTGAGCGAAAATGTGAGGATCGCGAGCAGAATGGTCCAGGTCTTCAGCGCGTCGCGCCGCTCCACCACGATGGCGGAATGCAGCAGGGCGGTGCCGACGAGCCACGGCATGAAGGAGGCGTTTTCCACCGGGTCCCAGTACCAGAAGCCGCCCCAGCCGAGTTCGTAATAGGCCCACCAACTGCCGATCGCGATGCCGCCGGTCAGGAAGGCCCAGGCCAGTAAAGTCCACGGGCGGACCCACCGTGCCCAGGCGGCGTCGACGCGGCCTTCGATCAAGGCGGCGACGGCGAAGGAAAAGGCGATCGAGAATCCGACATAGCCGACGTAGAGGATCGGCGGATGGAAGGCGAGACCCGGGTCCTGCAGCAGCGGGTTCAGGTCGTTGCCGTTCGCCGGCGGCGGAAACAGCCGCTCGAACGGGTTCGACGTGATCAGCATGAACAGCAGGAACCCGACGGCGATCATCGCCTGCACCGCCAGCACGCGCGCACGCAACGGCGGCGGCAGGTTGCGGCCGAACCCGGCGATCAGCGCGCCGAACAAGGCGAGTATGAGCACCCACAACAGCATCGATCCTTCGTGGTTGCCCCACACGCCGGAAATCTTGTAGAGCATCGGCTTCAGCGAGTGTGAGTTCGAGGCGACGACCCGGAGTGAGAAATCGCTGACGATGAAGCCGTGCATCAACGCCGCGAAGGCGAAGGCGACGAGGAAGAATTGCAGAATGGCGGCGGCGCTGCCGAGCGCCATCCAACCGCCATGGTTGCGCGCCGCCCCGGCGAGCGGCAGCGTCGACTGCGCCACCGCGACGCACAGCGACAGGATCAGCGCGAAATGGCCAAGCTCGGCAATCATTTGTCTTTCGCTCCCTCGGTTTCCTTCCAGCGGCCGGCGCGTTTCAGGGCATCGGCGACTTCGGGCGGCATGTATTGCTCGTCATGCTTGGCCAGCACTTCGCTGGCGATGAATTGGCCATTGGCGTCGAGCGCCCCGTCGGCGACCACCCCTTGCCCCTCGCGGAACAGGTCGGGGACGATGCCGGCGTAGCGCACCGGAATCGCCGTCTTCATATCGGTGATCGTGAAACTGATCGTGCCGCTGCCGCGTTCCACGCTGCCCTCTTCGACCAGCCCGCCCAGCCGGATGCGCTGCCCGGCGGTGACCGATTTTTCGACGACGTCGCTCGGGCTGTGGAAAAACACGAGGTTGTCCTCCAGCGCGAACAGCACCAGCGCCGCCGCGACCCCCAACATGGTCAGCCCACTGATCACGGCATAAAGCCGACGGCGTTTACGCGTCATTCAATCTCTCCCGCACCGCCGCGCCGTGCCTGCCGCAGCGTCTTGAGTTGCGCCTCCCGCGTGCGCACCGCGCGGAGCGACGTCACCAACAGCGTGGTGAGGATCACCGCCGCGATCAAGTAGGATGGCCAGATATAGGCGCCGTGTCCGCCCATGCTGAAATACTTTTCCATGATGGACCTATCCCCGCGCCAGGCTGAGCTGCAGGTTCCGAATCTTCGCCGCCGCGATCTCGCTGCGGACTCGCAAAATCAGGACCGTGACGAAGAAAAACTTGAACGCGACGGCCATGACCAGCAACGGCAACAGGATGTCGGGATGGATCGCCGGGCCATCGAGCCGAATCACGCTGGCAGGCTGATGCAGCGTGTTCCACCAGTCGACCGAGAATTTGATGATCGGCAGATTGACCACGCCGACCAGCGCCAAGATGCCGGCGGCGCGGTAACCGCGGTTCGGATCGTCGAACGCATTCACCAGGGCGATATAGCCGAGATACAGGAACAGCAGAATTAGCATCGAGGTGAGGCGCGCATCCCATACCCACCAGGTGCCCCACATGGGTTTGCCCCAGAGCGAGCCGGTGGCGAGGCAGATGACCGTGAATCCCGCGCCGATCGGGGCCGCGGCCTTTGCCGTCAGGTCGGCCAGCGGATGCCGCCAGATCAGCGCCACGGCGCTGGCGATGGCCATGGTCAGGTAGACGAACAGCGCCATCCAGGCCGACGGCACATGGACATACATGATGCGCACTGTTTCGCCCTGCTGGTAGTCGGGCGGCGAGTTCAACAACGCCAGATAAAGCCCGGCGCCGAGAAACAGAACCGTCAGCCCGCCGGTCCAGGGGAGGACGGCGTTGGCGATCCGGAGAAATCGGGTCGGGTTTGCGAATCGATGCATGACTCCCTCTATATAAGGACTTTTCGCATCGATTTCCGGTGAAAATTTGTCGCGCTCGCGCGAGTGTTACCCGGTCGCGGCGAGCCTCGATACCGGCTTTTCGTCGATCGGCAGATGCAGGGCCGCCGATGCGAGGCCCAGCGCGACTGAAATCCACCAGACAAGATCATAGGATCCGGTCGTGTCGAAGAGGTAGCCGCCGAGCCAAGCGCCCAGAAAACCACCGATTTGGTGGCTGAAAAACACGATGCCGAACAGCGTGGCCATGTATTGCGGACCGAATATCTGCGCCACCAGCGCCGACGTCACCGGCACCGTGCTGAGCCACAGCAAGCCCATGGTGACGCCGAACAAAAGCACGGTGATTTCCGTCAGCGGGGTGAGCACGAATACGGTGAAAAGCACGGCGCGGCCGAAATAAAGGGCGCTCAGCAGATACCGCTTGCTGATCTTGTCGCCGAGATATCCGCCGCCCAACGCGCCGACGACATTGAACAGGCCGACAAGGCCAAGGGTCCACGCGCCGAGTTCGGCGGAAAGGCCCCGGTCGACGATGTAGGACGGCAGATGCGTGGCGATATAGGCGACATGGAACCCGCACACGAAAAAGCCGGCCACCAGCAGCCGGTATCCGCGATGGGCCCGCGCCTCGCGCAGCGCCTCGCGGAGGCTCTGTTTGCTGCCATGTACGATGGGTTTGCCCTTCAGGACGAAAGCGACCGGCACGGTCAACAGGATGACGAAACAGAGCATCGTCAAAACCGTTACCCAGCCGTAGGCGTCGAGAAAGGCCTGGCCCAGCGGCACCATGGTGAATGTGCCGAGCGAGCCGATCGAGCTGACCGCGCCCAGGGCGAACGTCCGTCTTTCGTCCGGGACGACCCGGGCGATCGCCGAGAAGACGATGGCGAAGCTCGTGCCGCTGAGGCCGAGTCCGACCAACACGCCCATGCTGAGATAGGCGTCGATGGGCGACGACGCGTTGGCCATCATGTACAAACCGCCGGCATAGAGCAGCCCGCCGATGGCCACCATCCGCCCCGTACCGTAGCGGTCGGCGACAGCGCTGGTGAAGGGTTGCGCCGCGCCGACGATCAGGTTCTGAATCGCGATGGCCAGAGCGAAGACCTCGCGGCCCCAGCCGAATTCGGCGCTGATCGGTTGAAGGAACAGACCGAAGCCCTGACGGGTCCCGAAAGACAGGAACAGCAAGACGCAGCCTGACAGGAAAATCAGCAGCGGCGTGCGCCAGCCGAGGGTGGAAGGGTGTGTCATTCGGTTCGGTCTCGATCATCTGTGGTGGGGGCGATACTGCGCCGAAACATCTGCCATCGGCAAGTTGGTCCACCCACTAAATTGCATTTTGCAAGTTATATCCACCATTCGCGGCCCGGTGGTAAGGGCCATTTCGGCTCAAATGGCCGGTCCAGTCCGGCCAGCCCGGGGCAATCGCTATTCGGTGGCTTGGCGTAGGGCGGCGGCGGCGGCCCAGGGGGCCAAGGGCAGGGCCGCGGCGAGGATCGCGCCGAGCAGCAGAAGATGCGGCTGCGGGTTCAGTCCCGTCACGGCGGCGTCCGCCGCGCCGACGCCGAAGATCAGCACCGGAATGTAGAGCGGCAGCACCAGCACGGCCATCAGCACGCCGCCGCGCCGCGCGCCCAGGCTGAGAGCGGCGCCGATCGCCCCAATCAGGCTGAGGCTGGGCGTGCCCAACGCCATCGCCAGCAGCAACACGGGATACGCCGCGGCCGGCATGTTCAGGAAGACCGCCAGCAAGGGCGAGGCGGCGATCAGCAACACGCCGGTGATGACCCAATGGGCGCTGATCTTGGCCAGCACCAGAATTTCCAGCGGCACCGGCGCGAGCACCAACTGTTCCAGCGAGCCATCCTCGTAGTCCTGCTGGAACAGGCGGTCGAGCGATAGCAGCACCGCCAGCAGGGCGGTTACCCAGATCACCCCGGCCGCGATCCGCGCCAGCATGTTCGGTTCCGGCCCCACGCCCAGCGGGAACAGCGTACCGGCGATGACGAAGAACGCGACCGCCATCGCGGCGTCCATGCCCTGGCGCAGGGCCAGCCGCAGGTCGCGCAGCATCATGTGGCGGAAGGCGGCGATCATGCGTCCGCCGCTTCCAGGTCCGTCCGGGCGATGGCGAAATCGCCGACCTGCATCTCCCGGACCGGTTCCAGGCGAATCGGCGTATGAGTCGATACCGCAGCCATGCCGCCGCCGGCGCAGTGGTCGGATAGCAGGGATTCGAAGATGTCCTGCGATCCGCTATCGAGGCCGACCGTTGGCTCGTCGAGCAGCCAGAGGGGCGCGTCGCGCACCAGCAGCCGGGCGAGGGCGAGCCGCCGTTTCTCCCCGGCGGAGAGGAACCGGCCCGCGACATCGGCCAGCGCCGACAGGCCCAATCGGTCGATAGCGTCCGGTACGCGGCCGGCGCCGTCGCCGAGCCCGGCCCAGAACGCGAGGTTCTCCCGCAGCGTGAGCGCCGGCTTCACCCCGTCCGCATGGCCGACATACACGCTGCGCGCGCGGTGGGCGGTGAAGTCGTCCCGAATGTCGCGGCCGTTCCAGCGCAGCACGCCTTCGACCGGGCGTCCGAGGCCCGCCATCAGGCGCAGCAGGCTGGACTTGCCGCTACCGTTCGGGCCGCGCAGCACCATCGCGCCGCCACCATCGAGCGTGAAACCGAGGTCCGTGAACACGATCCGTTCGCCGCGAATGCAGAGAAGGTCCTCGGCGGAAAATTGATCGGGCATCGCGCGTCACGGCTGTTGGCGGAGCGCTCAAGGTATCGCAGGAAGGGGGCAAAAAGAAAGACGGTCGCTGGGGGTGGGCCAGCGACCGCCAGGAGTGAACGACCTTACGCCAAGGCCGTATACTTGAATGAGGCTGTTTGGCGTAGCCTCGTCTGAGAGGGGAGGTCTCAGCGTGGTTAGTACACACGGGGACTGTGGCTTCGATTTGCCCGGAATAAGGCAATATTAAGGCAGCCAGGGCCTGAATTTTCACGTGGAGGTATTATTATCTGCGAGTCAACTCATTCTGCGCGCGTAACTTGCCCCAAATTCCCGGCTTCCCTCGAAGGCGGGCGGCAAGGGCCGACCCTCCGGAAGGGTTAGCCACAAGCGCAGCATATGCCGCCGCTGGTCTGGATCGGGCCAATCCTCGAACCCGGTCCGGCCGTGAATGATCGTGTAGTTGTTGGCGATCAGCGCGTCGCCCGCCTGCATGTCGAATTCCAGCACATTCTCCTCGGCGACCTTCTCGAACAGCGCGATCGCCTCTTTCTGGGCCGGGCTGAGCGGCGGCACTTCCTCGAACCGCTGGGCGGTGTGGATGTAGCGGAGCTTCAGGTTGATCGACAGGCGGTCGGCGAACCAGTGATAGATCGGCATGACCTGGATATTGACCCCGTCCGGCCGCTGGCCGCGGGCGTCCATGTGGAAATCCTCCTGCAGCACCTTGGCGAGGTCGGGCCGCTGTTCCAGAATGTCGTTGAAGATCTGCACGGCGCTGGCGAGCCGGCTGCGGCCGCCGGATTTCGCGGTCTGGCGGCACATCAGCATGAAGGTGTCGCAGCCGTCGTTGTGGAAGCGCTGCGGATCGTTGGTCTGAAAGCTGCGGATGTTGTCGGTCGTCTCCACCCGCGCGCCGGTATCCCGCACGCTGTGCACAAGGTTGCCCGCGCCGTCCTGCGGCTCCGGCGTGCCGAGGTGGCGGCCGAGGCCCCACAACACCGTTTTCGCGTCGTCTTCCGACATTTCGGCGATCGGCAGGCCGCGCAAGACCGTAAATCCGCGCCCGCCTTCCAATTCCCGGTGCACGCCATCGATGATGTCGGCGAGCGCCGGGATCGGAAAGTCGCCGCTGCCAAGGTCGAGCGGGTCGCGTCCGCTGTCCTTCGCGGCTTGAACCGCGGCGCGGATCGCTTCCGCCTGCTCCGGCGAAAGCGCGACGAACCAGTCCTGCCGGTCGCGGATCGCGGGGCCGCTCCAGGCGGACTGGTCGTCGATGCGGTGGGTCAGGTAGTCGCTCATGTTTTTCCTCCGTTCGGCGTCATGCGCCGGGCATAGGTCGCGCCGAATTCGCGCGTGCCTTCAAAATTGGGCGGCAAGGGCCGGCCGTTCGGGATGCTCAGCCAGATCCGCAATAGATGCCGCTTGCGGTCCGCGTCGCCGCCATCCTGGTATTTGGTCCGGGCATGGAAGGTCGCGTAGTTGCTGGCGATCTGAATATCGCCGGGCTCCATGACGAAGGACAGCGCGATGTCCGGATCGCTGCAAATCTCGTCGAGCAATGCGATCGCGTCCTTCTGCGCATCGGTGAAGGGCGGCACGTCCGGGAACCGCTGCGCCGCGTACATCAGGCTGTTCTTGTAGTTCGGCGTGAGCTGGCCGTTCCAATAGGTATAGATCGGCATGACCTGGACCTTCACGCCGTCGCGCCGCTGGCCGCGCGTATCCATATGCCAGCAGGCCTGCTGCAGAACCTCGGCAAGGTCGGGTCGGCGGCGCATCGCCTGGTTGAAGACTTCGACCGCGCTGACCAGAAGGCTCTCGCCGCCGCTGGCGCCCGCCTGCAGGCAGCACAGCATGAAGATGTCCGCGCCGTCGTTGTGGTAGTTGATCGCGGCGTCGGTCTGATAGTCGCGCAACGTGTTGGAACCGGTGAAGGATTTGCCCGTGTCGCGCACGTCATGCATCAGGTTGCCGGCGCCGTCCTGCGGTTCCGGAATGCCGACATGCTGCGCCAGTCCCCAGAAGATCGTCCGGGCATCGGTCTCGCTGTAACGTTCCACCGGCAGGCCGCGAACCAGCGCGAAGCCCCGCCCGCCTTCCAGTACGGGCAGCAATCCTTCCAGCCGCGTCGAGAGGGTGGGCAACGGGAAATCGTCCTTCGTCAGCGCGAAAAGATCGCTCTGATGCCCGCGGACCCGGGCCAGCGCCGCCTCGATCTCGGCGATTTCAGCGTCGGTCAGCGTAACGATCCAGTCGGATCGCGCGCGCAAATCGGCACCGCGCCAGGCGGAAGGGTCGTCCAGCGGCGACTGCAGCGTTTCGAAGACGGGGGCGGTTTCGCTCATACCGTTACTCCCACCAGGCTCCGTTGACGATCATCACCTCCGGCTCCAGTTTCTGGTCGCCGGTATAGGTATTGCCCAGACTGTCGAGATACTCGAATTCGCCTTCCTCGTGGCGCAGGACGACGGCGTCGCCCGGCGACCCGGGTTTCAACGTGCCGAGATCGGGCCGCCCGACCGCTGCTGCGGCCGTGCTCGTGCCGGCGGCGATGACGTCGCTCAACGATGCGCCGAGCGAGAGGAATTTCGACATGGTGACGAGAACATCGAAGGCGGGGCCATCGATGCTGTTGACGTGCACGTCGCTGCTCATCACGTCGGGGACGAATCCATTGTCGACCATGGCGCGCGCCACGTCGAAATCGAACGATCCCCGGCCATGGCCCACGTCGTAGATGATCCCGCGCTCGCGCGATTCCTCGACCTCGCGGCGGATGTTGCGGTTGCTGTCGACCACGTTGTTCGGGAACATGCGGCAGCAATGGGTCAGGATATCGCCGGGCCGCAGCCGCTCCAGGATATCCTTGCGGCGCGGCGGGGGCGCGCCGATATGCACCATCACCGGGAGGTCCAGTTCCTCCGCCGCCTCGATCGCGCAGTCCAGCGCGCCGATTCCGACGAGTTCCGAAACATTGTTGCCGAGACGGACCTTGACCCCGCAGATCAGATCCTCGTGCGCGCGCGCAACGTTCACACAGGCGCCGGTATTCAGCAGCCGCAGCTCGCTGGTCTCGCCCACCATGAACCCCGGTCCATAGCCGTAGATGCCGGCGTGGCTGATGTTGAGGAAGGCGATGATCCGCAGATCGGACGGCTCGATGATCAGCTTGCGGAAGCCGTGGAAAGTGCCGGCCCCGGCAGTGCCGGCATCGACGAAGGTGGTGGTGCCGCTCATCCGCGCGACCCGTTCCGCCTCGACGCTGAGATAGGTAGCGCCCCAGTAGACATGGGCGTGGATATCGACCAGGCCCGGCGTCACCAGCCGCCCGGAAACGTCGCGCGTTTCCGTCGCGTCCTCGCCGCTCAGCCCGTCGCCGACCGCCGCGACGCGGCCGTCCTTGAAGGCCACGTCGGTGACCGCGTCGAGGCCCTGGCCCGGATCGATCACCCGGCCGCCCGTCAAAACAATGTCATACATGGTCGGTCCCTGTCCTTTATTGGATCGGTGGTCGGTGTGCCGTGGCGCCGTCGCCGGGAGTGCGCAGGGGGCACGATCCGCGGTAACGTTCACGGGATTTTACCTTTCCGCGCGGATCGGGCAAATTCGCTGTACGCGCAATACTTGCACTGGCAGCTATCGAGGCCCCGGATGACGGCGGGACGCGACGAAGACAAACCGACCCCGGAAGAAAAACGCCGCGTTTACGTGGTTTTCTTCCTGATCGCTTTCGCGATCGACCTTGCGGTCGGCCTGGTGCGCAACGGCACCTATACGCCGACCATGATCGGCAGTGCCATCATGATCACGTCGGTCCTGTTCTACGTTTATTCGCTTATCAAGGACCGCTGACCGCGTTTTCGCGATCGGGCGGGTGTTGCGCGAATGCGCTAACGGATCGTTTATTCGCACCGTGTAGGCTGTGGTTCGTCGGTCGCGATTGACAGAATTCCGTGCGACCCCCTACACCCTATTGAACGGGCGCGAACAACAGAATTGGGCCGGTGTCTTGGCAGGACGATACGGATTGATGGATCGGATCGGGCGGTTATTCCGGTACCGTCTGGTGATCCCGGTCCTGCGCGGCAAGCACGCCCCCGAACATACCGCACGGGGCGTCCTGGTCGGGTTGTTGGCCGCCTTGACGCCGACGGTCGGCGTCCAGATGCCGATCGTGTTCGTGATCTGGCTGGCGGTGCGGGCGATGCGGCCGTCCTGGGATTTCAACCTGATCGTCGGCATGGCCTGGACCTGGGTCACAAACATCTTCACCGTCCCGCCCTTCTATTATTGCTTCCTCGTGACCGGGCAATTCCTGATGGGGCGCGGGGGCGAAGGGGGCGGCTATAGCCAATTTCATGAACGTCTCGAGAGCTTGCTCGCGACCGACGCCGGCGTTTTGGAAACCATGTGGATCTATGTCGCCGGCATCTTCGAGCTATGGGGCGTGCCCATGTTCGTCGGCAGCATCCCCTGGGCCATCGTGGGGTCGTGGATCGGCTACCGGTGGAGCCTGCGAATGATTCGCCGCTTCCGGCTGCGCCGCATGCGGAAAGAATTGTCGCGCGGCTAGCCGGCCCCGCCGGCGATTGACTTGCCGTGCCGCCGCGCCATTTATGCCATGGGCGCTCGGATGATCACTGGCGAGGAAGGGAAACGGTATGAAAAATCTGAACTCGATCACCGGATATCACGCGCATGTCTATTTCGACGCGACGAGCGAGCCGGCGGCGATAACGCTTCGCGAAGGTCTGGAAGCCTTCGACGTCACGCTCGGCCGCTGGCACCATAAGCCGGTCGGCCCGCATCCGGAGTGGAGCTATCAGGTCGCCTTCGGCCCGGAGCTATTCGCCGACATCGTGCCCTTCCTGTCGCTCAATCGGGGGCCGCTGTCGGTCCTGGTGCATCCCATGACCGGCGACGCCATGGCCGATCATTTCGACCATGCGATCTGGCTCGGCGAAAAGTCCGAACTGGACCCGGCGCCGCTGAAACCGAAGGAAGATCGGGACTAAGCCGAACGGCCGCTAGGCTTGCGGTTCGGCGCTCTCGCTTTGCCGCTTCATCGCCCGGAAGCTAATCAGCTTGCTCGACTCCTCGTCCCACAAGGACAGCGGGATGCATTTCAGGCTTTGCCACAAGGTGACCCGGTTCACCTGCTTCAATTCGGGATAGCGGGCGAGACAATCGCCGAGGCGGTAGTTCGGAATTCGGCTGCACAGGTGATGCACGTGATGGGCGCCGATATTCGCCGTGAACCAGGTCAGCACCTTCGGCATATGGAAATAGGAACTGCCTTCCAGGGCGGCGGTGTGAAAATCCCAGGCGCCTTCCTTGGCCCAATGCGTGGTCTCGAACTGGTGTTGGACGTAAAACAGCCATACGCCGATCGTCGTCGCCAGCAGGGTGATGGGCACCTGAACCATGGTGAAGGTGCCGAAGCCGATCACCAGCCCGATCACGGTGACGACCAATGCGCTCGACACCGTGGTCAACAGCACGTCCGGCAACAGCCGCCACCGCTGCCGCAACAGGTCCAGCGGGAAGCGGAACTTGATAACGAAGACCCAGGTGGGCGCGACCCCGAACAGGACGACCGGATTGCGGTACAGCCGGTACAACATGCGCCGCCAGAAAGGCAGGGCGCGGTATTCGCGGACCGTCAGGACCGACACATCGCCGATGCCGCGGGCATCCAAATTGCCGGAGGTCGCATGGTGGATCGCGTGGGCGTCCCGCCAGTATTTATGCGGTGTCAACGTGAACAGGCTGATCGCACGGCCGACCATGTCATTGGCGCGGCGCGAGCGGAGGAAGGAATAGTGACCGCAGTCATGCTGGATCATGAACAGCCGCACCACGAATCCGGCGGCGGGAACGGCCAACAGCAGCGTGATCCAATACCCCCAGTCGAGCGTCAGCGCCATCGCCACCCACAGCGCGACCAACGGTACCACCGTGACGATGAGTTGCCGGACACCGTGTTTGGTGCTGGGCCGCGCGAACTCCTTCAGGCGCTCCGCCCAAAGACGGGCGGCGGCGCGTTGATCGCCAACGGGCTGCGATTGGGATATGGCGAATGCCCTTTTTGTCGGGGTGGTCTTATACCCTGCGTGCGTTATGCGCCGGGTGCGGACCGGATGGAAATAACCTAGCCCGCGGCATGGGGCGGGTCCAGTGGAACCGACGACGATCGGCTAAACGGCGGAAAATAGCGTGGTTTGGCTTGTTCGACGGCGCCCGGAATATCACTGGCGAGCTAACGAGGGAAGAGCAGCCTAAGATAGCGGCGATACTCCGCGACTTGTCTTTGAACCCAGGTCGCATCGTCGTAGGCGTTCGCCATAACGAACCCGCCTTCGATTATGGTGGTGATCATTTCGGCGAGACGTTTTGCCGTAACGTCCGGATCTGCCGGCGGGCGGTCCGCTATCAGCGCGTCAATCTTTTCGATAAACAACACCGCCCAGGTGTCGAGACTCCGGCGGATGTATTGCTTTATGTCCGGTCCGAACTGCCGACTCTCGTAGGTGTATGACGCAAAGATGCATCCCGGAAACGGCTTGCCGAGCCCGTCCATGTATTCCTCGAAGAGCTTCAGAAAGATCAGGACCCGCTCCAGCGGATCGTCGCTCAGTCGATTCGCGCGACTTGCCCACTCGGTGAACAACGCAAGATCATTGGCGGCATAGCGCTCTAACACGCCGCGCGCGAGCGCCTCCTTGCCCTTGAAATGATGAAAGAATGCCCCCTTGGTCAGGCCCGTCGTTTTGAGGAGATGGTCAAGCGACATCCCCGCGTAACCGTTTTCGAGGATAAGGGCCTCCGCCGCGGACAGCAGCCGCTCGCGGGTCAATTCGCCTTTTGTCGCCACCACGATCTCCAAAGAAACTGTTCAGTCTGTATTAACATATTCGTAAGTGGATTGTTTGCAATGGGCTTGGCTTTATAGGGCGGATTTTAGAAAAAATTCATTATTTTCGATTGAAACAGACCGGTCGGTTTGTTATAAATGAAAAACAGACCATATGGTTTGTTTTTCATGTGAACGAAGGAGATCGAAATGCACAAGGAAACAAACACCATGACCAACGGCGTCGACATTGGTGCCCTATCGGCAACGATCGACGCGGTAAAGAGCGACCCGGACCTTGCAAAGTTCGTTTTTCGAATCCGGAACGAGTGGATCGACGGCGGCCTCAACCGGTCTTCGGTCACCGATTTCTATGGAACGCGGCAGGACCTATCCCATGAGACCGCTTTCGAGCTTTTCAACGACGAACCGCCGGTGCTGCTATCCGGAGATAAAGGACCCAACCCGGTGGAAAACCTGTTGCACGCCTTGGCTGGTTGTCTCACGACCTCGTTGGTCTACCACGCGGCGGCGCGCGGCATCGCAGTCGACTCCGTCGCAACCCGGTTCGAGGGAGATCTCGATTTGCGTGGCTTCCTCGGGCTCTCGGAGGAGGTTCGAAAAGGCTATCAGTCAATTCGAGTCACTTTCGAGATTGGTGGCGATGCCAGCGCACAGGAGAAGCGCGACCTCATCGCGATGGCCCAAACCTTCTCACCCGTCTTCGACGTGGTTACGAACGGCGTGCCGGTCGACTGCCGCCTCGCCGAGGACCAGGCGGAAAATCAGGCGGCGTGACCCCGATGGTCCTATTCTCGCGCCGGATTTCGGAAATTCTTATGGGCAGGAGATGTCGAGCCTTAATTCGGCAGCGCAGAATCAACGCATTGATGTCGCCGTAGACAGCGGGCACTGATAGGCCATGCGGTTCAGGGCCGGATACGGCGGTCACATGACCGCCGTATCCGGCCTCTATCGGCAGGCGGTGTTAATTAATTGGATGAATCGCCGGCGCCGAGCACAAATCCTATGCGAAGGCTTGATTTCCCGCCCTTCCGCTTCCCATTTGCGCGGTTTGTGTATAAACAACGGGCGATGCCCTTCGAGGAAAGCGGAGGGCCCCTATATACATTTGTGTTTGGGCATCCTTTTGACGTTGGAGGAGTTGAGCCGTGACGGGTATTGGTCATGACAGTTTGAAGACGCGTCGGTCGCTGACCGTCGGGGGCGACGGATACGATTATTACAGCATCGACGCTGCGGGACAGGCGCTTGGCCTCGATTTCGCGCGCTTGCCTTTCTCCATGAAGGTGCTGCTGGAAAACATGCTGCGGTTCGAGGACGGCCGCTCGGTCAAGCCCGAGGACGTGAAAGCCTTCGGCGATTGGTTGAAAAACGGCAAGTCAAATCACGAGATCGCTTTCCGGCCCGGCCGCGTGCTGCTGCAGGACTTCACCGGCGTTCCCGCTGTCGTCGATCTGGCGGCGATGCGCGACGCGCTCAAGGAGCTTGGAGAGGATCCTCAAAAAATCAATCCGCTGACGCCGGTCGACCTGGTGGTCGACCATTCGGTCAGCGTCGATTCGTTCGGGGATGACGACTCATTCGAGCAGAATGTCGAGTTGGAGTTCGAGCGCAACATGGAGCGCTATGAGTTCCTGCGCTGGGGCGCGGACGCGTTCACGAATTTCCGGGTGGTCCCGCCGGGAACCGGCATCTGCCATCAGGTGAATCTCGAATATCTCGCGCGCGGCGTCTGGTCGAGCGAGGACCGCGACGGCAAGATGGTCGCCTTTCCCGACACGGTTGTCGGCACCGACAGCCACACGACGATGGTCAACGGTCTCGGCGTGCTGGGCTGGGGCGTCGGCGGTATCGAGGCGGAGGCCGGCATGCTCGGCCAGCCCGTCTCCATGCTCATCCCCGAGGTTATCGGTTTTCGCTTCGTCGGCGAACCGAAGGAAGGGACGACCGCCACCGATATCGTTCTCACGGTCACGCAGATGCTGCGGGCCAAGGGCGTGGTGCAGAAATTCGTCGAGTTCTACGGACCGGGACTGGCCAAACTGGGCCTCGCGGACCGGGCGACGATCTCCAACATGGCGCCGGAATACGGCGCGACCTGCGGCATCTTCCCGATCGATCAGGAAACGATCAACTACCTGACCTTCACGGGCCGCGACGACAAGACGATCGCGCTGGTCGAGGCCTACGCCAAGGAACAGGGCATGTGGCTCGACGCGAATTCGCCGGAGCCGGTGTTCACCGATTCGCTCGAACTCGATCTCGGCACGGTGGAACCGTCGCTCGCCGGACCGAAGCGCCCGCAGGACCGCGTGCCGCTCAGCGGCATTCTCGGATCGGCCAATGCGGCGATGGCGGACGATGTCGGCACCGGCGCTTCGACGCCGGTCGAGGGCGAGGATTACTCGATCGATCCCGGCGACGTGGTGATCGCCTCGATCACCAGTTGCACCAACACGTCGAACCCGTCGGTTCTGGTGGCGGCCGGCCTGCTCGCCAAGAAGGCGGTTGAAAAGGGGCTCTCGGTGAAGCCGTGGGTCAAGACGTCGCTGGCGCCGGGCAGCCAGGTTGTCACCGACTATCTGGAATCTTCCGGACTTCAGGACTATCTCGACCAGCTCGGGTTCGATCTCGTGGCCTATGGCTGCACCACCTGTATCGGCAATTCCGGGCCGCTGCCCGAGGGCGTGCACAACGCCATCGAGAAGGGCGACGTTTCGGTTGCGGCGGTGTTGTCCGGCAACCGGAACTTCGAGGGCCGCGTGCATCCAATGTCGAAGTTGAACTACTTGGCCTCGCCGCCGCTTTGCGTGGCGTATGCGCTGGCCGGGTCGCTCAAGGTCGATATGTACAAGGATCCGCTGGGTCAGGATGCCGACGGCAACGATGTCTTCCTCAAGGACATCTGGCCGAGCAACCAGGAGATCAGCGACACCATCGCGCAATGCCTGACTCCGGAGATGTACCGTCAGCGTTACTCCAACGTGGAGGAAGGACCCGAGCAATGGCGCGAGGTCCAAGGCGGCGGGGGAGAATTATACGAGTGGAACCCGGGCTCGACCTACGTGCAGCATCCGCCGTATTTCGAAGGCATGACGATGGAGCCCGATGCGGTGACCGATGTGGAGGGCGCGCGGCCACTGCTGATCCTCGGCGATTCCACGACGACCGACCACATCTCGCCGGCCGGTGCGATCCAGAAGGACAGCCCGGCGGGCGAATATCTGCTGCAGCATCAGGTGCGGCCGAATATGTTCAATGTCTATGGCTGCCGCCGCGGCGCACACGAGGTGATGGTGCGCGGCACCTTCGCCAATATCCGTATCCGCAACGCCGTAGCCCCCGGCACCGAGGGCGGCGTTACCAAGCATTATCCGTCGGGTCAGGTCATGTCGGTCTACGAGGCGGCGACCCTGTACGGGCGCGAGGGCGTGCCGACGGTCATCATCGGCGGCAAGGACTACGGCATGGGCTCGTCGCGCGACTGGGCCGCGAAGGGGACCAGTCTGCTGGGCTCGCGCGCGGTGATCGTCGAAAGCTACGAGCGAATCCATCGCTCCAACCTCATCGGCATGGGCGTGATGCCGCTGCAGTTCAAGGACGGGGCAAGCCGGGAATCGCTCAAACTCGACGGGTCGGAACTATTCGATATCACGGGCCTGGAGGATGGCATCAAGCCGGGCATGGACGTGGCCTGCAAGATCACCCGCAGCGACGGGTCGGTCGAGGAGATCACGCTGCTCTGCCGGATCGATACGGAGGACGAGGTCGACTATTACCTCGACGGCGGCATACTCCAGTACGTCTTGCGCAATATCGTGCGTGAATCGAAGGCCGCCTGAGGAAAATCAACGCCTTAACCGGATACCGCCGCCCCGGAAACCGGCGCGTGCGGCCCGGTTCGGGCCCTCACGGGGTTCACCCGAAATTGATTGGTGCTGGGTGGGGCAGAGGCCTATGGTGCGCGCATCATGATGAGGATCATCGCAATCGCCTTCGGGCTGGCCTTGGCCGTTTCGTCGGGAATGGCCCCCGCGACCGCCGCCGAGAAACGGCCGGTGGTGGTCGAGCTGTTCACGAGCCAGGGCTGTTCGTCCTGTCCGCCCGCCGAGGCGTTCCTCAGTGACCTGGCGAAGCGCAAGGACATTGTCGCGCTCGAATTCCATGTCGATTATTGGGACTACATCGGTTGGAAAGACCTTTTCGCAAAGCCCGAATTCACGGCGCGGCAGAAGGACTACGTCCGATCGATGAATTCCCGCTATGCCTACACCCCGCAGATGGTGATCGACGGCCGCGAGCATGTGGTCGGGTCGCATCGGGCGAAGGTGGAGCGGCAAATCCGCAAGGCGCAATCGCGGGCGAGCGACGCGCCGGAGATCAAGATGCGGCGTGACGGCATGAACCTGATCATTTCGGTCGGCGCCGCTAAAGCGTCCGGCGATTACGTCGTGACGATGGCGACCTTCGATAAGCCGCACGTCACCAAGGTGAAACGCGGCGAGAACCGCGGCAAGACCCTCGTCAACGCCAATGTGGTCCGGGAATTGGTCAAAATCGGCGATTGGAACGGCAAGGCCGCGGAATACACATTCTCACTGGACGGCACCGACGGTGACGGCGGTTGCGCGATCTTGATTCAAAAGAAGGGCCAAGGCCCGGTTCTCGCTGCGGCCAGCATGCCGTTTCAGCCATAACCGCCGGGCTTATTTACCCGACGTCTTCAATCCATCCGCAATGACCGCATCCAGCCGGCGCGCGAAGGCCGCCGGGTCTGGTACCGGTTCCCCTTCCAGCACCCGCGCCTGATCGAGCAGAAGGTGCGCTGCGTCGGCCAGCCGGTCGGCCGCGCCGTCTTCCTGTGCAAGGGCCGCCAGATCCTGGATCAGGGCGTGGTCCGGATTGATCTCCAGGATGCGGACGGCGGTTTCGTCGAGCTGTTTGTGCTGTTTCAGCAGCCGCTCGAGCCGCATGTCCATATCGCTGTCGTCGGCGACGAGGCAGACGGCGCTGCTGGTCAGCCGATCCGAGCTGCGCACGTCCTTTACCGCGCCGCCGAGCGTTTCCTTCAGCAGCGCGATCAGATTGCCCATGCCCTTGGGCTCGGCCGATTTGTCCGTGTCCTCGCCGTCGGAGTCCTTCTTCTTGATCGCCGATAGATCGGCGCCGCCGCGCGTGACCGACTTGAACGGCTTGGTTTCGTACACCCCGACCGACGGAATCCAGAACTCGTCGACCGGATCGGTCAGCAGCAGAACCTCGACGTCGCGGTCGCGGAACCCTTCGAGTTGCGGGCTGCGCGAAACGGTATCGAGATCGTCGCCGGAGATGTAGAAGATCGCGTCCTGGCCTTCCTTCATGCGGCCGACATAGTCGGCGAGGCTGACCAGCCCGTCGCCATGGGTCGACCGGAAACGGGTGGTCCTGAGCAGCTGTTCGCGATGCTCGAAATCCTCGTAGAGCCCTTCCTTGAGGACCGCGCCGAAATTCTCCCAGAACGCCGCGAACTCCTCAGGCTCCTTCTCCGCCTTTTTCTCCAACTCGGTGAGCACGCGTTTGGTCAGCCCCGAGCGGATCTTGGCGAGAACCGGATTCTTTTGCAGCAGCTCGCGGCTGACGTTGAGATCCAGGTCCTCCGTGTCGATCACGCCGCGCAGGAAGCGCAGCCAGGCCGGCAACAGGTCCGGGCAGTCGTCGGTGATGAACACGCGTTTGACGTAAAGCTTCACCATCGACTTGCGGTCGGGATGGAAGATATCGAAGGGTCGGCTGGTCGGGATGAACAGCAGGCCGGTGTACTCGATCACGCCTTCCGCCCGGAAATGCAGCGTCATCCACGGGTCGTCCATGGCGTGCGCCACATGATGATAGAACTCGGTGTATTGCTTCTCGTCGATGTCGTTGCGGGGCCGTGTCCACAAGGCGGAGGCTTCGTTGACGGTATCCGGCGCATCATCGTCGCCGTCCGCGGCGAGTTTGATGGGAATCGAGATGTGGTCCGAATAGGTCTTGATGATGCCGCGCAGGCGGTTGATGTCCAGGAATTCGGCCGCATCCTCGCGCAGGTGCAGGGTGATGGTCGTGCCGCGCCCGGCGCGGTCTGCCGCGTCTACGGTGAAGCTGCCCTTCCCGTCCGACGTCCATTGCCAGGCGTCATCGTCGCCGGCGCGTTTCGTGACGACCGATACCGAGTCGGCGACCATGAAGGACGCATAGAAGCCGACACCGAATTGGCCGATTAGCGAGACGCCCGACTCCGCGTCGCCCGCGACCTGATCGACGAAGGCGGCGGTGCCGGAGCGGGCGATCGTGCCGAGATTCTCGATCAGATCCTCCCGGTTCATGCCGATGCCGTTGTCGGAAATGGTCAAGGTCTTGGCGTCTCCGTCGGCGGCGATCTCGATCCGGAAATCGCTGTCGCCCGACGTCAGGTTCGGATCCGTCAGCGCCGCATAGCGCAGGCGGTCGCAGGCGTCGGATGCGTTCGAAATCAATTCCCGCAGGAATATCTCGCGATCGCTGTAGAGCGAATGCGCGACGATATCGAGCAGGCGGCTGACCTCCGCCTGGAATTCCATCTTGGTCTCGCCGGTCGGGCTGTTCGCCTCTTTTGTCGTCTTGTCGTTCATGGGTCCCGGGCCCTCCTAACACTTGCCGTTGGGCGCTATATGTGTGTCATTCTGGGTCACTGCAAGACCCGGCGGAGAGGCTTGTGGATCAGAACGATGTCAGGCTGGAACGGCGACATTGACGATGCGCGCGAGGCTTTGATCGCGGAAATCGCGGCGGCGGCCGTGGAGACGCGGGGATTCCTCGGTATCGATCGCATCGACCCGAAGGTCTTCGAGGCGTTTCGGGCCGTGCCGCGCGAGGATTTCGTGCCGGGTTCGGTCCGCGACCTGGCCTATGTGAACCGGCCCCTCGCCATCGGCCACGGGCAGACGATATCGCAACCCTTCATCGTCGCCGTGATGACGAATGCCCTGTCGCTGACGCCGTCGGACCGTGTCCTCGAGATAGGGACTGGATGCGGATACCAGACAGCCGTGTTGGCCCGGTTGGCGCGGCGGGTCTACACGGTCGAGGTGATCGAACGGCTGGGCGCCGCGGCCCGCGACCGGTTGACGGACCTTGGCTACGGCAACATCGAATTTCGCATCGGCGACGGCTGGCGCGGCTGGCCGGAACACGCGCCTTACGATGCGATCATCGTCACCGCCGCCGCCCGGGAACGGCCCGCCGCCCTGGTCGACCAACTCGCCGAGGGCGGCCGGATGATCGTGCCCATCGGTCCCTCGGGCGGCACGCAGCGGCTGACCCGGATCGAGAAGCGGCCGGGCGGCGAGCTGCACGCCTCCGGTTTCCTGCCGGTGGCTTTCGTCCCGTTGATCGACACCCGTTAGCGCGTGCATTCGTCGCGGGAAATTCACTTGCCACGGTGTGGCGAAATCCGTTCTATAGGGTGCTATGTCAAGCAATATGCCGGGCCGGATCAGGGCCGTTCTCGGACCCACGAACACCGGCAAGACCCATCTTGCCATCGACCGGATGCTGGGCCACGCCAGCGGAATGATCGGATTTCCGCTGCGCCTTCTGGCGCGCGAGAACTACGACCGGATCGTGGCGGCCAAGGGCGCGCGGTCGGTGGCGTTGATCACCGGCGAGGAAAAAATCATTCCCCCATCGCCGCAGTGGTTCGTGTGTACCGTGGAATCGATGCCGGTGGACCGTTTCGTGGATTTTCTGGCGGTCGACGAAATTCAGCTTTGCGCCGACCCGGAGCGGGGCCATGTCTTCACCGACCGGCTGCTGCATGCGCGCGGCGCATCCGAGACGATGTTTTTGGGCTCCGATACCGTCGGCGACCTGATCCGCCGCCTCGTGCCCGAGGCGCAGATCGAAACCCGGCAGCGATTGTCGACCCTGACCTATACCGGCCCGAAGAAGTTGACGCGGCTGCCGCGGCGAAGCGCCGTCGTCGCCTTTTCGGTGTCCGAGGTCTATGCGCTGGCGGAACTGATCCGGCGGCAGCGTGGCGGCACCGCGGTGGTGCTCGGCGCGCTCAGTCCCCGCACCCGCAACGCGCAGGTGGCGATGTATCAGGAAGGCGAGGTCGATTATATGGTCGCGACCGACGCCATCGGCATGGGGCTGAATATGGATGTCGACCATGTCGCCTTCGCGGATACGCGCAAGTTCGACGGCCGCCGGGCGCGGCCGCTGACCCATGCGGAGATCGGCCAGATCGCCGGCCGGGCCGGGCGTCATATGAACGACGGCACCTTCGGCACGACCAACGACTCGCCGCCGTTCGACGAGGAAACCGTTCAGGCGGTCGAGGCGCACCGCTTCGACGCGGTCAAACGGCTCTATTGGCGCAATCGCCGGCTCGACTTCGCGTCCCCGAAGTTTTTGTTGAAGAGCTTGGAGCAGCGGCCGCCGCGGGCCGAACTGGTCCGCGCCCGCGACGGCGAGGATCAATTCGTGCTGCAGCGGCTCGCGCAGGACGAAGAGGTCACGTCCCTTGCGACGAATCCGGCGGCAGTCCGGCTGTTGTGGGAAGTCTGCCAGATCCCCGACTTCCGCAAGGTCATGCCCGATCATCACGCGGTGCTGTTGAAGCGGATTTATCTGGCGCTCGCCGCCGGATCGGATATGGAAGGCCGGTTGCCGGAAGATTGGGTGGCGCGGCAGATCGACCGCCTGAACGTCACCACCGGCGACATCGACACGCTGACCAACCGCATTGCCTATATCCGCACCTGGACCTATATCAGCCACCGCGTCGATTGGCTCGACGATGCCGTTCACTGGCAGGAACGGACGCGCGAGATCGAGGACAAGCTGTCCGATGCGCTGCATGAGCGATTGACCCAGCGTTTCGTCGATCGGCGCGCCGCCTTGATCGAGCGCCGCCGTAAGGACGGGGTCGAGCTATTGTCCGCGGTCACGGCGTCCCATCAGGTGATCGTCGAGGGCGAACCCGTCGGGGCCATGGAAGGGCTGGTGTTCGCCGCGGCGGAGGCCGACAAGGCGAGCCGCCCGGTGCTGGCCGCCGCCCGCCGCGCTGTCGCGCAGGCCATGCCCGACCGCGTCGCCCGCCTGGTGTCGGACGATGATGGGAGTTTCGCCCTGACGTCGGCCGGGCGGATCACCTGGCGCGGTGCCGCCGTAGCCCGATTGGTCGCGGGGCGGACGCCGCTGGCGCCCCGGATCGACGTCCTCCGGAACGAGTTTCTCGACAACGGGGCGAAGGAAACCATCCGCGTGCGCCTGTCGGCCTGGTTCGACCGCCATATGCGAAAGCAGTTGCGGCAATTGCTGCAGGCATTGGATGCGGACCTGAAGGGCCCCGCGCGCGGGCTGATCTTTCAAATTTCCGAACGGCTCGGCAGTTTGCCGCGCCGTCCCGTGCGGGACCTGTTGAACAGCCTGACCAAGGCCGACCGCAAGGCGTTGACCGGGTTGGGTCTGCGCTTCGGCGCACAGACCGTCTTCTTCCCGGCGTTGTTGAAGCCGACGATCCTTCGATTGCGGGCGATCCTCTGGGCCATTCACTCGGAAGGGGTGGTCCCGCCGGTGCTGGCGCCGGACGGGCGCGCGCTCGATGCGCCGGTGTTGCCGGCCGACGGTGTGGCGGGCGATCACTGGGCCGCGGTCGGGTATGTCCCGATGGGGTCGGTGGCATTGCGCTGCGACCGCGTCGAAAAACTGTCGGCGGCATTGCGCAAGGCCGCAAAAGCGGGACCGTTCGAGGAAACCGACGCCTTGGCCGCGCTGGCCGGGTGCTCGGGATCCGCGTTCGCCTCGGTCTTGGGGCGACTTGGGTTTCGCGGCGATCCGGCGGAGAATGGCACCCGCTACAAGCTCAAGCGCCGGCCCAACCATCAGGGCAAGGCGGGTGAGAAACCCGCGCGCCGCGGACCGAAATCGAAATCCCGCAAGAAGCTGCCAGAGGTCGATCCGGCGTCTCCCTTCGCGGCCCTGCGCGATCTGGCGGCCGCGAAGTGAGCGCCCAGCCGGACGAAAAACTGCGCATCGACAAGTGGCTTTGGCATGCGCGTTTCTTCAAGAGCCGGACGCTCGCCGCCAAATCGGTCACCGGCGGGCGGGTTCGGGTCAACCGGCAGGTCGTCAAAAAAGCCAATCACGTGATCCAGCCGGGCGATGTGCTGACATTTCCGTTGGGGGCCCATGTCCGGGTGATCGAGGTGAACGCCCTTGGTGTTCGGCGCGGGCCGGCGAGCGAGGCGCGTACCCTCTATACCGATCTCGATCCGCCGCAACCGCGGGGCAAGCCGGACCTTCCGCCGCCCCCGGCCGAGCGGGAGCCGGGCAGCGGCCGGCCGACCAAGAAGGAACGCAGGGCCGTCGATTGGTTGAAGAGCTGGCTGGGGCTCGATTGATCGCGGGTCAGCCGCTTCGGCGGAAAACGACGCTGAGATTGTTGGACGGCATCTCATGCACCGCGTGGAGGGAGAACCCGTGTTCCGCGGCGGTATCGCCGACCGCCTCCAGGTCGCGGACGCCCCAGTCGGCATTCTGGCTGCGCAGCGACTGGTCGAAGCTCTCGTTGCTCGGCGCCGTATGCGCGCCGCCTCTCCGGTAGGGACCGTACAGGAAGAGGATCCCGTCCTGGGATAGGATGTCTCCGGCGCCGGCGACCAACGCCTCGCAGGCGGCCCAAGGCGCAATGTGGATCATGTTGACGGCGAGGACGGCGGCGGCGTCGTTGACCGGCCAGGGCCGCGCCGTGACGTCGAGCGCTATCGGCGGCTCGATATTGCCGGCCCCGCTGGCGGCCGCATGCGCCGCGATACTGGGCAAGACGCCCGGATCCAGATCCGTCGGCTGCCAGGTCAGGGTCGGGAAATTTGGCGCGAAATACGCGGTATGTTCGCCGGACCCGCTGGCGATCTCAAGGACACGCCCTCGTTCCGGCAAAACCTCCCGCAACACGCCGAGAATGGCGTCGCGGTTTCGCGCGGTGGCGGGATAGGTCAGTCGCGGGTCCGGCTCGGTCATGGCGTGAAATCCAATTCTGCCAACGGGTTCGCGGCACCGTAGGCCAGCCGGCATTCGCGGACAAGCATCGAAACCCCCGGCAATTAGTTTATTTTCCTGTCCGGTATTCTGTGCTACGCCCGCTCTATGTTGTCACGAATCAGAGCGGTCTTGCAGGAATGGGAGGAGCGCGGCGCCGCGGCGGACCGCCCGGCCGGCGTGGACCAATTGCACCGTGCGGCGGCGGCTTTGATGATCGAGGCGGCCCGCATGGACGGCCAGGTCGGCGACGCCGAGCAGGCCCGGATCGAGGCGCTTTTGCGCCGACGGTTCGACTTGTCCGACGAAGCCTTGTCGTCCTTGATGGCATCGGCCATATCGATTGTCGACGATTCCGTTGAACTGCACGGATTCACCAGCGCACTCGTCAAACAGCTGGACCACGAAGAGCGGGTGGAGTTGGTGGAGATGCTTTGGGAAGTCGTGTATGCGGATGGCGAATTGCACCCTTTCGAAGCGAATTTGTTGCGCCGGGTGGCTGGACTTTTGTATGTCACTGATCAGGAAAGTGGTGCTGCCCGCGCCCGGGCGCTTGACAGGATGAACGCTGGCACGGAAAACCGGACTCCATAACGGGGACCGGCGAATGGCTTTGGCCGGCGCGTTAAAAGAAAAAGGGGAAGGACCTGAAGAATGACCTACGTCGTCACAGAGCAGTGCATTAAGTGCAAGTATCAGGATTGTGTCGAGGTCTGTCCGGTGGATTGTTTCTACGTCGGCGAGAATATGCTGGTGATCCATCCGGACGAATGCATCGATTGCGGTGTCTGCGAGCCCGAATGTCCGGCGGAAGCGATCATTCCGGACACCGAGGGCGAAGCCGAACAGTGGCTCGAACTGAACCGTGAGTATTCCGAGAAATGGCCTAATATCACCCGCAAGGGCGATGCGCCGGCCGACGCGGACGACTTCAAGGACGAAAAAGGCAAATTCGAGAAATATTTCAGCGCGAATCCGGGCCCGGAATAAGCTGCTGGAATTACGGTCGGATTCCAGCTGAATCCGAAATCCCTTCCCCTGTAATATCCCTGCAATTTGTGATATAATTACAACGCAATTGCGTCGGTGGGACGGCAGGCTGACTGAAGATCGATGGATCGATCAAATCCTCGACTTACCTGCTCAGGATCTCGAGGGTCCGGGCAAGTTCGACTCCATTCGTGCGTTTGGAAATGCTTCGAGCGGCGGCAGGGCGTTGCCGCGGTCGGGCCTTCTGCGCCGTTTGAATGGAACCTTTCCCCGGTCTGACCGCCCCGCGACGAGAGCGAAACAACCAGAGAATCGCAGATGAGCGCAAAAGCGAGCTACAAGAAAAACGACTGGGTCGTGTATCCGACGCATGGCGTCGGCCGGGTAACGGGCATTGAGGATCAGGAAATCGAAGGATTCGCCCTGAAACTCATCGTCATCAGTTTCGAGAAGGACCGCATGACCCTGCGCGTGCCGATCGACAAGGCGGAAGAGTCCGGCTTGCGCAAACTGTCCTCGAAAGAGGAGATGAAGACGGCCCTCAAGACGCTGAAGGGCAAAAGCCGGGTCCGGCGGACCATGTGGAGCCGGCGCGCGCAGGAGTACGAGGCCAAGATCAATTCCGGCGACCCGGTCTCGATCGCGGAAGTCGTGCGCGACTTGCACCGCAGCGCCGGTCAGCCCGATCAATCCTACAGCGAACGGCAGATCTATCAGGCGGCGTTGGAGCGCCTGTCCCGCGAGTTGGCCGCCGTCGAATCGATCGACGAAGAGGCGGCGACTCTCAAGCTTGAGGATATGCTGCAAGCCGCATAGGCTGACTCTCGGTAAATCGACTGCGCGTGCCGGCGGCAGCAGGGAATGCCGGCGCAATATCAATTCGGCGGCTCCGTCTTTTTCGGAGGGGAAAACGGCGGGACCGTCGCGGCGCACCGTCGCCGTGTGGGGGTAATGTTGCCGAACGAAGGCGACAACGGCACCGACAAGGGTACCGTCATAGAAAGCTCGGGACGCCTGTGGACGATCGGCGCCATTCATGGCGATGTCGATCACCTGCGCGCCATGCATGACGCCCTCGCCGGCCGGATCGAACCGGACGACCGCTTGGTCTATCTCGGCGATATCCTCGGCCACGGTTCCGAGATCGTCGAGACCGTCGACGAATTGCTGCATTTCCGGGCGACCTTCCTGGCCCGGCCGCCCTTCGTGCATTTGGACAATTTCATCTGCCTGCGCGGTCAGCAGGAGGAAGTCTGGCAGAAGCTGTTGCAGCTCCAGTTCGCGGTCAATCCGGTGGAGGTGCTCGAGTGGGCCTTCGGGCACGGCGCGGACGCCACCTTGCGTGCGTATGGCGGGGATCCGGAATTCGCCATCGCCTGCGCCCGCGGCGGCCCGGTGGCGATCACGCGCTGGGCCGGCGAGATGCGGGATGCGATGCGGGCGCACCCCGGGCATATGGCCTTGTTGAGCAGCCTGCGCCGGGCGGTCTGGACCGACGACGGCACCCTTTTGTTCGTCAACGCGGGCATCGACCCCGAAAAACCGGTGGCGCGGCAATCCGATGCGTTTTGGTGGGGAAATTCGAAATTCGACCGAATCGACGCACCCTATGCCGGGTTCCGCACCGTCGTTCGCGGTCTCGACCCGGTGCGCCGGGGTTTCGCCATGACCCCCTGGACCCTGACCGTCGATGGGGGATGCGGCGCCGGCGGGCATCTGATGGCGGTCTGCCTGGCCCCGGACGGACAGATTCTCGACCGTTTGGACCGCTGAGCCTCGATACTCACGGATTTGTGAGAATTTATCCCACCGATTCCTATGGGTATCGGCGCGAGACATCGACTCTAAAAACCGAGGAAATTTGTCGGGTTTTTGGCGATGGGTCAAAAATTTGCGCAAAAACTGATCCCCTCGCAGGGATGTTACGTATAGTGAATTAGAATTGTTCTATATTGGGGCTTCTTTAATCCTGACTAATTTGGTACAATATTAACCGTAATAAGAAACGTTCGATGAGCTGGGAGGCGGCCCAACCGAGAACCGCGTGAACCGCAAGCCTGAGGAAAGTGTGTGATGGCTTATAGAGATGACCCTGCGACCCAGAGAGCGAACCTTCAATTCATTCGGGCGGCGATGCGCGAGCCGTTGCTCGAGCGCGAAGTCGAATTCGATTATGCCCGCCGCTGGCGGGAAGAAGGCGACGAGGAAGCCCTGCACAATCTGACGAAGGCCTATACGCGCCTCGTGATCAGCACCGCCGGCCGGTTCCGCAACTACGGCCTGCCGATGGGCGATCTGGTCCAGGAAGGCAATGTCGGCCTGATGCAGGCCGCGGCCCGGTTCGAGCACAGCCGGGGCATCCGCTTTTCGACCTACGCTTCGTGGTGGATCCGCTCGGCCATGCAGGACTACATCCTGCGCAACTGGTCGATCGTGCGAACCGGCACGACGGCGGCCCAAAAGTCCTTGTTTTTCAATCTTCGCCGCCTTCGGGCGCGGATCGACGGCGACATGGGCGGCCGCCTGACGCAGGAAGGCCGGGAGTTCATCGCCGAGGAACTGCGGGTCAACATCGGCGACGTCGAATCCATGGAAACCCGTCTCGGCGCCAGCGATCAGTCGCTGAACGCCCCGCTCGCCGAGGAAGGCGACGGCAGCTGGCAGGATTTCCTGGCGGATACCCGGCCGACCCCGGAAGAGGTCGTGACCGGCATGCGCGACGCGGAAACCCGCTCGCAATGGCTCAACGACGCGTTGACCGAGTTGAGCGAACGCGAGCAGACGATCATCCGTCAGCGCCGGCTCCGCGAGGACGGGGCCACGCTCGAGGAGCTGGGCAAATCACTCGGCGTGAGCAAGGAACGCGTTCGCCAGTTGGAGCAGCGCGCGCTGCAGAAACTGCGCACGCATATCGAGGACCGTTTCGATCATCGCGCCGAACGGCCGACCGATCTGATGATGGAAGCCTGAGCGTCCCACTCGGATACAAGGTCCCCAATGACAATCGTTAGCGGCGGTCCGGAAGCAGTTCGATCTGCTCCGGATGCGTTGCTTCGATCATCGGGCCGTTGCGCGATTTAACCCACCCCCGTACGCGCAATCGCTTGCCTTTCAGCGACTCGACCGCCATCCCCGCCTTGGCCAACGCCTTGCGGGTCCGGCTCCGCAGCATGACCGTGAAATCGCTGCGCCAATCCGATCCGAAATTGAGATAGGTGATGTTCCGCGGCGTCGCGACCGACCGCACCTGTCCCTCGATCAGCTGGAAGCTGCCGATGTCGCGCGCGGCGGCCTCGGCCTGGCGGACCTGGTAATAGCGGTTGCGCCATATGCCGCGCCGGTTGGCCCGCGCCCGCCGTTCCAGTTTCAGCATCGGTCCGGTGGCCGCCCGGTTGTCCTGGAAGGTGTAGACCCGTGCCATGCCGTCGGCCAGCATGTGGCCTTGAATCCATTGGCCGGTGTTCACGTCCTCCAGATGCGCCAGGATGCGGCGGTGCCGGTCGGTCCGCCGTCCGCCGTAATGCAGCCGCAGCTTCCGGTTCAGCGCAATCCGTTCGAGCGCGGTCTTGGCCTCCGGCGCAAGCGGCCACATCCTGAATCCCTTGCGCCCGAGCGGCAGTTTCGGCGCCTGCAGACCCACGAGGCGCACCTCCTTGCCGGTGTTCAGCACCACGGTGTCGCCGTCGACCACCTCGACCACGGTCGCGGTTTCGCCGGCGGTCAGACCCCGGGGCAGGGGGATAACCGGCTCTTTCGCCGACGCATTGACCGAAATGATCAGGAATAGGAATAAGTAGGGAATCTGTCGCATCACGGCAGTATACCTGTGTCTCGCAGGTCCGTCCGTACACACGGGGCTTTGCAGGGCGGGCGCTGCCGAATAGAGTGGGGAAAAGGTGCCGCCGCGCAAGGTTGCACCCCCTATTCGCATTGTTTTGGACAGGACCGTGGAAGCGATCTCCCAGCCCGATTTGTACCCCGAGATTGAACCGTATGAGAGCGGCTGGCTGCGCGTCGACGACCTGCACACGCTCTATTGGGAGCAGTCGGGCAACCCCGACGGCGTACCGGCGGTCTTCCTGCATGGCGGCCCCGGGTCGGGGGCGACGCCGGCGCACCGGCGATTTTTCGATTCGGACCACTACCGGGTCGTCGTCTTCGACCAGCGCGGCGCGGGGCGGTCGACGCCGCTCGGCGAATTGAAGGACAACACCACCGGCCACCTGGTCGCCGACGTGGACGCGTTGCGCGCCCACCTGGGGATCGAGCGCTGGCTCGTCTTCGGCGGCTCCTGGGGCTCGAGCCTCGCGCTCGCCTATGCGGAAACCCATCCGGAGCGCTGCATCGCGCTGGTGCTGCGCGGCATCTTCCTCTGCCGAAAAATGGAGGTGGAGTGGTTCCTGACCGGCATGCGGCGGTTCTTCCCCGAGGCGTGGCGGCGTTTCGCCGAATATCTGCCCGAGGCGGAGCGCGGCGACCTGCTGGACGGCTATTACCGTCGGCTGACCGATGCGGACCCGGCCGTTCATATGCCCGCCGCGCGGGTGTGGAGCCAATACGAAGGCGCGTGTTCCACGCTGCGGCCCAACCCCGACACGGTCGCCGCCTTCGCCGACCCCAAGGTGGCGCTCGGCCTCGCCCGGATCGAGGCGCATTACTTCGCCAACGACATGTTCCTGCCCGACGGGCAGTTGCTGATGAACGCGCACCGGCTGTCCGGGATTCCCGGCGCGATCGTGCAGGGGCGCTACGATGTGGTCTGCCCGATCGAATCCGCCGACGCCCTGGCGCGCGCCTGGCCCGACGCGGATTACGTCATCGTGCCCGACGCCGGCCACTCGGCGATGGAACCGGGCATCCGCACCGCGCTGATCGACGCGACGAACCGCTTCCGCGCGCTCACTTAGGTTACGGACCCGAATACGACAGTGCGCTCATTTATGCGCGACGGACCCAGCCTGCGCTTGCAGTAGCCGGGCGGGGCGGTATCATGCGCGGGATAAGAACGGGCGGGACAGGGAGCGAACGATCTTGCCGAAATTTCTCAAGCGCGCGGCGGGACGGTGGGTCCCGGCGTGTCTGGCCGTTACGTTGACGATTAGCCTGTTGGCCGGTCCGCGCATGGCGCAGGCGGAAGAACCCGCCTTGCTGATGCTGCGCGGCGGCTTCGCCGGCGACATCGTCGCCGACCGCGACAGCGGCGGCATCTTCGCCTTCGAATACCACGCCGGCCCTGAATGGGAGCTGTATCACGTCCGCCCGACGCTCGGCATCCAGGCCACGACCAACGGCTCCTTCTTCGTCGGGGGCGGGGCCAAGATCGACGTCTTCTTCGGCAAGCGCTTCGTGCTGACGCCGACCACCGGCGTCGGCTTCTATAGCGACGGCGACGGGCAGGACCTGGACAGCGTGCTGATCTTCCGCAACGGCATCGACTTCGCCTACCGCCTCGACAGCCGTGCCCGCGTCGGCCTCGGCTTTCACTACAAGTCGAACTACGGCCTCGGCGACGAAGACCCGGGCATCGCGGCGCTCACGGTTTTCTACACCCACCCGCTCGGCTCGCTGCTGCCGTAAGTCAGATACAGGGGCGTTATTCCGCCGCGCCGACTATGCTATAAGGCGGGTTCGCGCGCCCGTAGCTCAGTTGGATAGAGCACCAGATTCCTAATCTGGGGGTCACAGGTTCGAATCCTGTCGGGCGCGCCATTGCTTCGCTCGCGGCAAATTCGCTTCGCTCATTGCCTCCGCGGGTGCGGCCTGACCGGCCGACGCCCAGTCGGACGCTCGCGCGCAGGTTCGAACTTTGTCCTCTCAGGCGCGCCATGGTTTCCTCCCGCTTTCCTGCCATTCCCGCTGCCGATCCGCCGCATCGGCGATGAGGGCGTCGTAAATCCGCTCGCCTTCAACGGACAATACCCGGCTGAATAGAATCTCCTTTTGGGAATTTCCAGCAACCTGCGCAACAATAGAGACGCGTAATCCGCAGTCTGTGGTTCTGCCGCGGACATGAGGGGCGGTTGTTAAGAAAAAAATTGTCACAAGGAGATACCGATGCGTCTTAGCGATGAAGAGCTAGACCTGATTCAAACTTATGTGGAAAGCGTGCGCGCGCGTGCCGCCGCGTTGGGCTATTCCATGACGTTGAGTTCCGATGCGAACGCCTTCGTCGATTTCCTGCACGAGCAGGAAGCGACCCATGGCGTGAGCTCGATCCACGACCCGGCGAAATGCCATATCACGCCGGATAACTTCGCCTGGTTCCGGGTCGACCGGTTCGGGGCGGGCGTCGCCTGTCATGCGATTCGCATGATCGAGACCGACGATTTCATCGAGGAGGTGCGCACCCACCGCGTCTTCGGCGATATCGAGGTGCCGTGGCATTTCGAGAATGTCGGGCTGTATCCGGGAGCCTACGACCTGCGGTTCGCGGGCCGGATCGGCATCGGCGGCGGGTTGTGGATCCATCCGAACTGCCGCGGCCAGAACCTGTCGTCGGTGTTCAGCAAGTTACTGCGGATCATCGGCATCCGCCGGTTCCGGCTGGACCATTATGTGTCCTTCGTCCTCAACACCGGGAAACGCCAGCAATGGTCTTTGCAGAGCAACGGCCAGGCGCGGATTCCCCCGCTGTTGAACGGATACTACCCGCCCTACGGCGCGAAGACGGATATTCTGCTAACCCATTGCACGCGGGAGGAGATGCTTACGCAAATGCGGCAGGAGCTGGCGGCGTCCGAAGCCGCAATATCCGTGTTCCGTACAGCAGATGCCCATCGGCCAATGGCAGAACGAGCCTGACATATTCGCGGACGATGCCGTCGATGCGCTGGTTCAGGTAATGGCAGGTCGGCTCGCTGGATTCGCGGGCCGCCAGATACTCGACCCCGCATCGCGCGGCATGCGCCGTGACGGGAAAATCCCCGAGATACCGGCTGTTCCAGGATTTGGCGTAGTAGCCGGAATGGTTGGGGAGGACGAAATGCTGCGGATTGTCGGCGCGCGCGTCGACGATCCAGTCCCGGCTGAATTGGTCGACGCCCGGCGCCCGGTAGGTCCGGGCGTCGGACCAGCGCGCATGCAGCCGCTGCAGCTTGGTTTCCCGGCCCGTGCCCCACTGGGCCAGCCGTTCCAGCCGCATGAACTGGTCAAACGTTATTTGCTGGCGTACGTCCTGGTCCATGTAGAGTCTCGTTGGTCTGGGTCATTGCGTCGGTCACCGGCCGGGTCAGGCCATGGATATGGCTCACCGTGCCGTCGCGGTCAACAGTCGGCAGCAGCAGGCGGATGTATTCCTCGGTCTCGCCGCCGATGGTCTGGGTGATCCGCTGATAACTCGCCTGGCCGGCGTTCTTGCAGAAATTCAAATCCGCCATCAGGGCGGTGCGGAGCAGCGGCGGCTCGATGCTGCGGAGCTGTGTGTCGCGATCCGGCGCCGCCGGCGTGGCGAGCCGGTAGTCGAAGGGATTATCGGGCGTGGCGTCGACCTGGAACAGCGATAGCCCGGTCAGCGCGGCGTCGCCGGCCGGCCGCTGCACGATGGCGCGGTTCAGCGACGGCCGGAAACTCGTGTCGTGCGCCGGCGGCCCGTGCCGCGTCCACAGGGTATAGGCTTCCTGCAGGATGCCGCCCCGGTCCCAATACCAGATCGCGCCGAGGTCGATATCCGTGCTGCGCCATGAATCGGCGCTGCCGTCTGGATTAGTCGCTACGAAGGTCGAATCCATGTCATCGCGCTCCGGCGGTAAGTATAACGCGCCCCGCCAGCAAGTATAACGCGCTGAAGGCGTATAGATACAGTGTTAATACGCGTAAACCGGGCAGTTATAGAATCTGGCTCAGGAACTCCTTCGTCCGCGGATCTTTCGCGTCCGAGAAGAAGGTCGCGGGCGGGCCGTGCTCGACGATGATGCCGCGGTCGGTGAAATAGATATGATCCGCCAGCTCGCGGGCGAAGCCCATCTCATGGGTGACCAGGATGCAGGTCATGCCGTCTTCCGCGAGCTCCTGGATCGTGATCAGCACTTCCTTCACGGTTTCCGGGTCGAGCGCCGCGGTGACCTCGTCGAACAGCATCACGTCCGGCGTCATGGCGAGCGAGCGGGCGATCGCGACACGCTGCTGCTGGCCGCCCGACAGCTCGCCCGGATAATGGTGCTCGCGGCCCTCCAGCCGGACTTTCTGGATCAGGCCGACCGCGCGATTCTCGACGTCTTCCTTGCTTTCCTTGAGCACGTGGATCGGCGCCATCATGACATTCTCCAGCGCCGTCTTGTGCGGGAACAGATTGTATTGCTGAAACACCATGCCGACCTTCTTGCGCAGTTCCAGCTTGTCGAGTTTCGGATCGTTGACCTCGATCCCCTCGACCGTGATCGACCCCTGCTGGATGTCGTTCAAGGCGTTGATGCAGCGGATCAGCGTCGACTTGCCCGAGCCCGACGGGCCGATGACGCAGATGACCTCGCCCTTCATGACGTCGAACGAAACACCCTTCAGTACCTCCAGTTCGCCGAAGGATTTATGCACGTCCTTCAGGCTGACCATCGGCTGGTCGGGCGTCCAGGCGGCGGAGCGGGCGGTGGTTTGCGCGGGTTCTGCGGTCATGTCGGTGTCCCCTGCGGTGTCCTTATCGTTGGGTCGGGCATCAGATCTTCACCGCGTAGCGGCGCTCCAGCGAGATCGTCCAGCGCGCGATCGGATAGCAGTAGAGGAAGAAGATCACGAGCAGGAAGGAATAGAACGGTCCCAGCAGTTCGGGCCGGCTGCCTTCCGCGGCCATCGCCTGCTGCGAATGGGTGACGGCCTCCTCGACGCCCATGATCGAGGCGAGCGGCGTCGCCATGGTCAGGATGGCGTACCAGTTCATCCAGGGCGGGATCATCCGCTTGATGCATTGCGGCAGGATGATCATCCACATCGTCTGGCGGCGCGAGAAGGCGAGACTTTCGGCGGATTCCCATTGGCCGGAGGGAAGCGACAGCACGGCGCCCCGCACGACCTCTGAGATGTTGGCCATCACCGGCAGCGAGAAGCCGATGGTCGCCTTCATCCAATCGGGGATGTTGATTTCGACGCCGAACACGGTGATTTGGAACGGCAGCAGCAGCATGATGCAGAACAGCAGCACGAGCCACGGCGAGTTGCGGAAGAACTGGGTGACCAGCCAGGAACCGCCGCGCACCGGGGCGAGCAGCGAGACCTGCATCAGGCCGAGCGCCGCGCCGGCGACGGTGCCGATCGCCATGGCGAAGAAACTGATTACCAGGTTCAGCACGAATCCCCACAGGACGAACGGCACCCAGCGGACGAAGGTCGTGAACAGGGATTCGCGCGCGCCGGATGCCTGGGCGAAGACCTCCGAGATGCCGAACGAAAGCAAAAAGACGGCGGCAAGCACCAGGCCGTGCCACGCCTTGAGCTCGATGCGCGGCGGCATGAAGGCCGGGCGGGTCAGCCGGTCGCCGGGCGGCAGTAGGACCGGCAGGTCGGTCTTCGCCGCCGCCGCGTCCGCCGGGACGAGCCCGGGGATCGGCTGCGCCCATCGGGGGCGCGGAAAACGGAGCCGGGAAAATTTCGCCATTATCCGTAGCCCGGAATTTTCATCTTCCGCTCCCAGCGATTCATCATCCACACCAGGACGCCGACCAGGCCGATGTAATAGACGAACAGCACGAACATCATCTCCGGCACGTTCACGTTGTCGGACCAAATTTGGTTCGCGGTGTACATCATCTCCGGCACCGCGATGGCGTAGGCGAGGGTCGTCGTCTTCAGCAGGTTGACGAGGTTGTTGTTGAGCGACGGCAGGCAGACGCGGAAGGCAAGCGGCAGGATGATGTAGATGTAAGCTTTGAGCCGGCTGTAGCCGAGCGATTCCGCGGCCTCGCGCGTGGCGGTCGGCACCGCCTCGATTCCCGCGCGGAAAATCTCCACGTTAAAGGCGCCGGCGAAGAAGGACAGCGACACGACCGCCCAGCCGAACGCGCCGATATACGCCTGCTGGAACCCGCCGGCGTCATAGGTCGGTGTGAAATTGCCCAACACGAAATAGAAGAAAAGGATCTGGACCAGCGGTGGCGTGTTGCGGAAAAGCTGAATATAGCCCGCCATCGTCAGCCGCAGCAGCTTGGACCGCGCGCCCTGCGCCCACGCGCCGACGATTCCGACGATGGTGCTGAAGATCAGGCAGGCGATAATCAGTTCGAAGGAAACCCAAATCGCGTGAATGAACCGGTCGTATTCGTACTGATCGTAGAAAATAATGAAATTGATGCCGGTCTTCTCATACAGGTTCTGGAAGAACGGCGCGATCACCTCGAGCAACGTTTGCCTCCCCGGCGATTCGAGCGTGTTGTTTTTGCCGTCTTGGATCCCGGGCACCGGACGCGTGGCGAAATTTGCCACGCGTCCAGGCTCGGGTTTGTCAGGACGGGCGCACCCTTATTTCAGGTGGCCGTGCTCGAACGCGAACTTTTCACGCATTTTCTTGAGATACTCGGTCGGCTGGATGCCCCACTTCTTTTCCAGTTCCATCAGCTTTCCCGACGCATGCCAATGATAGATCATGCCGGACATGAAGCGTCCCCAAATGCCGTCGCGCTCCTTGAGCGGTACGGCCAGTCCCCACGGGTTGTCGTCTTCGGTTGCCAGCGGCATCTCGAAGTTATTCCAGTCGCCGGACGCCAGATCGGCCATGATGGAGGAGTCGTCGTAAACCCAGGCGACGCATTTTCCGTCGCGCAGCGCCTGCTTCGCTTCCGCGTTGCCGACGAAGGCGACGATCTTCGCCTTGTACCGCTTCGAGACGGCCTTGTTATAGAACGCGCCCTGTTTGCCGCAGACCGGCTTGCCCGTCAGGTCGGCCCAGGTTTTCACCGCGCCCTTCTTGGCGAGCACGTTGGTGCCCGACGTGTAATAGTTCGGGTCGACGATGCCGACGATCTTACGGCGGTCGGTACGGTCCGACATGGTGGCGATCATCAGGTCGATCTTGCCCTGCTGCAGGAACTGCATCCGGTTGGACGACTGCACGGGCACGAGCTCAAGCTTCACGCCCATGGTATCCGCGACGTCCTTCGCAAGGTCGACTTCCATGCCGACAAGTTTGCCCGACGGATCGCGAAAACCCCATGGCTTGTAGTCGGCCTTGACGCCGACGACGAGCTTGCCGCGCTCCAACACCTTCTTGAAGCGATCGTTGGCGGCGTCGGCGCTGACGGCGCTTGTCATGACGCCAGCCGCGGCGACCGCACAGGCCAGCGTTGTCAGGAATCGGCTTCCCATTAGAAAACTCCCTTCGTGTAAATCCAGAAAATCTTGATCTGTACTCACCCCTCATGAGTACTTTTCCATGTTTATCCGGCAATCACAATACGATGATGCGGGCTCGTTCCGAACGAGCCCGGTGAAGCCGCCGGGATAATCCGGAACGACGGGCGGTGGTAGGGAGGTAGCGCTGCGCCGTTCGGCGCGGGGAGGGAGTGGGTTAGCGGAAGGCGGAGGGCGGATTTACCAGGGCAGGCCGTCGATCGACGTAAGGGCCAGACCGTCTTCGAAAAGAACGTTGTCGCCGGCCGACGGATCATCGGCCGCGATCCATTGATCCATTTGCCGCTGTGCGTCGGCATGGCCGGCCGCCCCCTGCGTCCAATCGCCGGCATCGGCGCCGCCTGCGCCGGACCCGTCGCCGATGGCGTCGATCCACAGGACGTCATGCGCATTGATTCCAATGACCTCGGTCGACATATCTGTCGCGTCGGCTGCGGCGTTGCCGTTACCCAAATCCAAGTCCTTCTCGTCTTTCTCAGGATTTGCCATATCGCTATACCCAGACTGGTTCGAAAACCTCGAAAACCGGCGGCGATGCGCTCGATTGAAGGGTGACTATAGGGACGCTCGGATCGGCGTGCCGTGATTCTGGTCACATCTCGATGAACAAAAACCTATTCAAGGGACGAAAATGTAAGGTTAATTTCGATTAACCGTGATGCAGCCCTGTTTCCGGGGCTTGCGGGGACCGTTTGAAAAGAAGGTGACATTGCAGATGAAGAATTTAGCGCCTGATATCTTCCGCCAACGGCTTGTCATCGAGGGGTATTGGCGTATCGCCGTGGATGACCGGGTCGTAGGGGACTTCTTGACCGGGCTGGCCGCGGCGGTCGGATTGACCGCCTATGGCAAACCGACCGTTTTCAGTCCCGCCTCCGGTGAGGGACGGCCGGAGAATGCGGGATATGATGCATTCCTGCCGCTCATCGACAGCGGTATTTCGGGCTACTTCTGGTCCGCGCCGCGGTTCCTGTCCGTGGTGCTTTATAGCTGCACAACCTTCGATACCGATGCCGCCGTCACCTACACCCGCCAATTCTTCGATATCGAGGGTGAGATCGCGCAGATGACGTTTTAACGGTGGTGACGCGGCCGAGGATCGATGACGAAGGCCGAGCCGCCTACCGGTCCAGAATCGGCCGCAACAGGCGCGGCAGAATGCCGGTGAAGCGCAGCGGCGCGTCGGTGACGACAAGCGCGAGACACGGTCCGTCCGCATCGACAATTGGCTGATGCTTGATACCCGGGTCGGCCTGTTCGACGTCGCCGCGGACGAAATGCTGCCCCGCATCCGTAAACCCGCCGTCGAGCACCAACGTCATCTCTTCCCCGTGGTGCCCGTGGTGGGGAACCACCGTTTCCGGGGCAAGTTTCAAGAGATACGCACTCGACGTTCCATCTCCTGACTCCACGGCCAAAGTGTGCCGGTGGATGCCCGGGGCGACACGGCGCCATGCCACTGACTCCGCCGACCCGTCGGCGAGATAGTCCCGCAGCGGGCGCGGAATCGACATGTCGACGTTGACGGCCGCGCGAAGTGACGCTGGTGCATCGGCAGATGCATCATCCGTCTCGTCCAATCGGCCCAAAACGGAGTCCAAAGCATCGTCGGACATGGCCGATACCGGCGCCGACTCCATCAACGCACCGCCGAGCGTTTCGGCGTTCTCGACCACAGCACGGCAGCGCGGACAGAGCGCCAGATGGGTTGCGATCAACAGCGACTGTGCTTCGTCGGTATTGCCTGCGCCATATTCAAGCAGCAGGTCGTCGGTGGGATGATGGCTGGCTTTCATCGCTCGTCTCCAAGTGTCTGACGCACGCGGGCAAAGGCCAACCGGATGCGCGACTTGACCGTGCCGAGGGGCAGGCCGAGTTCATCCGCGATTTCGCGGTGCGGTTTGTCCTGAAAAAAGGAAAGCATGATTGCCTGTTTCTGGTCCGGCGGCAGCATGTCGATCGCCGCGCGGACGCGGGCGCCTTGCTGATTGGCCTCGATCTGTTGATCTGCGGCCGGGTCGGCGTCGCGGACCAGCGCGGGGTCCTCCGGATCGAATTCCGGCCGACGCTCTCGCCTGATCCGGTCGATCCGCAGATTTCGGGCAATCCTGAATATCCAAGTACTCGGAGCGGCCACCGAGGGATCGAACAAGTGCGCCTTTCGCCAAACGCGCAAGAGCGTTTCCTGGGCCAACTCCTCCGCCGCTTCATTGTTGGCCCCGTGCCGGATGAGATACGCTTTTACCCGGGGGGCGAAGTGGGCGAACAATCCTGAAAACGCGGCGCGGTCCCGGTGCTCCGAAACCGCGATCAACATGCCGATCAGATCGGAAGCTCCGTCGGCCGCCACGGGTCGGTGCTCCGCCTGTCTCATGCGTGCGACGCCGCGCGCTCGCCGCACAGTCGGCAAATCACGCGGAGGGATAGGAAAATTTTCAATAGCAACTGATGCTTCCATATACGGTGATACGCATACAGGGGCACTTTAGATCACTTTCCTGGGAAGAATGTCGGCAAATTCGACACTGACATAATGCTCGTCGATCGCGTTCATACCTGAAACTCAATGATCCAAACTTCGAATAGCAACGTAGAGAGACTTACTAAAAATGCAAACGACAAAATAAGTCGTCAATTCGACCCTTCGACAGGCGCTTAAGGATAACCGCATAGACATGCCCTGGGACGCAAGAACTCATCCGTCGGACCCCTCCGAGCTGTCGGAACCGCGCAAGATTGCCGTCATCGGCGGCGGAATTTCCGGTCTCTCCTGCGCTTGGCTTCTCGGTCAACATCATTCGGTAACGATCTTCGAGCAGAACGGATACGCAGGCGGGCACTCCAATACGGTCGAGGTCGACGGACCCGATGGGCCGGTTGCAGTCGATACCGGCTTTATCGTCTACAACGAAGTCAACTACCCGAACCTCGTTGCCTTGTTCGATCACATGTCGGTCCCGACCGCGGACAGCGACATGTCCTTTGCGGTATCGATTGCCGAGGGTGCGCTCGAATATGCCGGTACCGATCTGAACGGCTTGTTCGCACAGCGCCGAAACATCGTGCGGCCTCGGTTTTGGCGCATGATCGCCGACATCCTCCGTTTCTATCGCGAGGCGCCGGCCCTGCTGGGCGATACGGCGGCGGAAGCGGTGACGTTGGGTGAGTATCTGGACGCGAACCGCTACAGCCGGGTTTTTGTCGACGACCATTTGTTGCCGATGGCGGCGGCGATCTGGTCTGCGCCCGTCGATGAAATGCGGCGGCACCCGGCGCAGGCCTTCGTCCGGTTTTGCGCCAGCCACGGATTACTCAAGGTAAACGACCGGCCGCAATGGCGGACGGTCCGCGGCGGCAGCCGGGAATACGTGCGCCGGGTATTGGCGGGATTCGACCATGAAATGCGGTTGGGCGATCCGGTCGTCGCCGTCGAACGGCCGGGAACGGGCGCCGTTGTTCGCACGCGGTCCGGCCGGGCCGATCGATTCGACGCCGTTGTCATGGCGACCCATGCGGATCAGGCGTTGGCGCTGTTGACGGATGCCGACGCCGGCGAGCGCGACGTGCTTGGCGCGTTTCCGTATCAGGAAAACGTGGCGGTGTTGCACAGCGATCCCGCGTTGATGCCGCGCCGCCGTTCGGTTTGGTCGAGTTGGAATTTCTTGAAATCCTCCAACCAAGCCGAGCAAGATACCGTCTGTGTTTCGTACTGGATGAATCGGCTGCAACCGCTCAATACCGCCATGCCGCTCTTCGTGACCTTGAACCCCGACCGTCCCATCGCCGACGATTCAATCCATCGAACCTTCCAGTATCATCACCCGGTCTTCGGCCATCGGTCGCCGGCCGCGCAGCGGCGCATTTGGTCGCTTCAGGGCCGGCGGGATACCTGGTTCTGCGGCAGCTATTGCGGCGCCGGGTTTCATGAGGACGGCTTGCAGTCCGGCTTGGCGGTCGCCGAAATGCTGGGCGGCGTTCGACGGCCGTGGACGGTGGCCGGCGAATCGGACCGGATCGCGCTAAGCGCGAGGCCGACTTTCGCGGACGCAGCATGAGCGCGACGGACGGATCACTTTACTACGGGCTGGTGACGCACCGCCGCCGTCGCCCGCGCGAGCATAAGCTCGCCTACCGGGTCTATTCCTTCCTCCTCGACCTGGACGCCCTGCCGTCACTCGGCAAGCGATTGAAGCTGTTCTCCCACAATCGATTTAACCTGTTCAGTTTTTACGACCGGGACCACGGCGATCATAGCGGCCGCCCGCTGAAGGAATGGGTTGACGAGCACCTCCGGAAATCCGGGATGGCGCTGCCGGGCGGATCGGTAAAGATGCTCTGTTTTCCCCGATTGCTGGGATACGCCTTCAATCCGATCAGCGTCTTCTATTGCTATCGCGCGGATGGCGACCTCGCCGCCGTGCTGTACGAGGTTCACAACACCTTCGGCGAAAGTCACAGCTATCTGATCCCGGTGGACCGGCACAACAAAGGCGTGATCCGGCAGTCCTGCGACAAGGGATTCTACGTGTCGCCCTTTATCGATATGGAAGCGCGCTACGATTTCCGGTTGATACCGCCCGAGGACAGGATGGCCTTGGTCATCGATCAGGCCGACCGTGACGGCGCGTTGTTGACCGCTTCGATCGTCGGCCGGCGGTCCGCCTTGACGGACCGCGCGCTGATCGCCGCCTTTTTCCGCATCCCGTTGGTGACGTTCAAGGTGATGGCCGGCATTCACTGGGAAGCGCTGGCATTGTGGCGCAAGGGTGCGCCTTACCGCAGCCGGCCCGCACCGCCGGCCCGTCCGGTCACCGTCGTGATGAATGCAGAGTCCTCATAAGAAAGAAGGCACATCCAATGCACTCCTACAAGAAATCCTACCAGGCGCAAGCCATTACGCCGGATACCGGCATACCGCTCTCCTTCGCCGTCTGGGACCCTTGGGCCGCGGGCCTGATCCGGGCCTTCCAGCATCTCAATTGCGGCCGTCTGCTGTTGGAACTGTGGGACGGTCGCGAGATGGTATTCGAAGCGCCGCTGGACGGGCCATCGGCACATCTGCGGTTCAATTCGCGGCGCGCCGTTCGGCGGCTTGCGTTCGGCGGGGATGTGGGTTTCGCCGAGGCGTATATGGCGGGGGAGTGCGACAGCCGTGATCTCGTGGCCCTGGTTGAGTTGTTCGCTCGTAACCTGGCGACAGTGGATTCCAAGCTTTCCGGCACGGCTGCCGCAAGCGTGTGGAATCGGATTTGTCATGTCCTGAAACCGAATTCCCGGCGCGGCAGTCGCAAGAACATTGCCTACCATTACGACCTCGGGAACGGCTTCTATGAGCAATGGCTGGACCCGAGCATGACGTATTCGTCCGCGCTGTATGAGGATGGCGTCACGGAGCTGTTCCAGGCGCAACAGCACAAATACCGCCGGGTCGCCGACCTGCTCGACCTCAGCCCGGGGCAGCATGTCCTGGAGATCGGCTGTGGATGGGGCGGTTTCGCCGAATATGTCGCGCGCGACCATGGCTGCCGGGTGACCGGTCTGACCCTGTCGCACGAACAGCACGCCTACGCGACGGATCGGATCACGCGTGCCGGTCTGCAGGACCGGGTCGAGATCCGATTGCAGGACTATCGCGATGTCCCGGGTGAGTTCGATCGGATCGCCTCGATCGAGATGTTCGAAGCCGTCGGCGAGAAGAACTGGCCGACCTATTTTCAGACGATACAGGACCGCCTTGCGCCGTCGGGCAATGCCGTGTTGCAGGTGATCTCCATCGCCGAGGACCGTTACGAGCAATACCGCACCGGCGCGGACTTCATTCAGCGCTATATTTTCCCCGGCGGGATGTTGCCGACGCCGGCGCTTCTGGAGAAAGAATCCGAGCAGGCGGGGCTTCGCGTGAGCCACGCGAACCGGTTCGGCGAATCCTACCGCAGAACCCTGGCCGAATGGAGCGGCGCTTTCGAATCGGCTTGGCCGCGCGTGCAGGCGCTTGGCTATGACGAACGGTTCCGCCGGATGTGGCGATACTATCTGGCCTATTGCGAGGCCGGATTCCGCGTCGGCACGATCGACGTGGGCCATTACAAACTCGCACACGGCTGACGGCCCGGGCGGCACCCGTGACAGGTTCCGACACCGCGTCGCCCGGCATTCTGTCGCGCAGCACCGTGCTGCGCTACGCCTTGCCCGGCTTCGCGCTCGCGATCCCGACGATACCGGTTTACGTTTTCCTGCCGACCTACTATGCGGAGACCGTCGGGCTCGGCCTTGCCGCGACCGGCGGGCTGATGCTGGCGGCGCGGATCTTCGATGTGGTGAGCGATCCGCTGATCGGTCTGGTCAGCGACCGTGTCAAAACCCGGTGGGGCCGCCGTAAACCGTGGGTCGTCCTGGGCGGCATCATTGCGGCGATCGCCTTGTTGACGCTATTCCACCCGCCCGCCGACGCGACCGGCGTCTATCTGTTGATCGGCACGGTCGCGCTTTACACCGGCTGGACCATGCTCGCCATCCCGTATTTCGCATGGGGGGCGGAGTTGTCCGGCGACTATAACGAACGCAGCGGCGTTACCGGCGCGCGCGAGGGCGCCATGTTGCTCGGCATTCTGTTCGCGGGGTCGATCCCCGCGGCCGCCGCCGCAATGGGGTTTCCGGATTCGACGGCGTTATCGGCGATCGCCTGGCTTGCCGTCCTTGCCGGCATCCCCGCGATATTCGTTCTGGTGAAGACGGTGCCGGAGCCGCCGCCCCGCACGACCATGGGACAGCGGCTGACCTGGCGCGGTATGGCGCTGGTGATGCGAAACCGCCCCTTCGTGCGCTTGCTTGGCGCGTGGTTCGTCAACGGTCTTGCCAACGGCCTCCCGTCGGTGCTGTTCCCGCTCTATCTGGCGCACGGTATCGCTGCCAGCGAGCTTGAGCGCGGCGTCCTGATCCTGCTGTATTTCGCCTGCGCGGTTTTCGCGATCCCGGCGTGGCTCGCCGCCGCCCGGCGCTTCGGAAAACACCGTGTCTGGTGCGGCGCGATGATCCTCGCCTGTCTGGCCTTCGTCTGGGTGCCGCTGCTCGACCCGGGTCAGGTCGTCGCATTTGGCGTGGTTTGCATCATCACCGGTATGGCGCTCGGGGCCGACCTGGCGTTGCCGCCCGCGATGCAGGCGGACATCGTCGATCTGGATACGCTGCGGTCCGGCCAGGAACGCGCCGGTCTGTTCTTCGCCCTGTGGAGCATGGTGACAAAATTCGCGCTCGCGGCGGCTGTCGGTATCGGTTTCCCGGCACTGGCCTATTTCGGCTTCGATACGGCGAACCCGGGAAGCGGGGAGGGATTATTCGCGCTCGTGGTGATCTATGCGTGGGTTCCCGTCGTATTGAAATTCGGCGCCGTTGCATTGGTGTGGGGGCACCCAATTACCGCCCGCCGCCAGCGAATCGTGCGACGACGGCTGGAAAGCCTGGCACAGCGGCGATAACGGCGACCGGAACAGGTGCAATGAAACTGAAACTGACGGCCCTCGTAGCAAGCCTACTAACGCTTATGGGATGTGGTGGAATGGATGCGAAGCAATTCGAAGGCGGGGAACCGCGGTTCGTTCTGGAAGACTATTTCCAGGGCATGACCAATGCGACCGGCATCTTCGTCGACCGATTCGGCAATCTGCGCCGCCAGTTCGTCGTGAAGATCGAGGGAACCTGGGACGGTAAGGAATTGATCCTGGACGAGGATTTCACCTACAGCGACGGCGAGAAACAGCGCCGAATCTGGCGCATCACGAAACTCGACGACAACACCTATGAAGGGCGTGCCGGAGACGTGGTGGGCATCGCGACCGGAAAGACCTTCGGCAACGCCCTGAACTGGGAATACGATCTGAATCTCGAGGTTGGCGACAGCTCCTACCGGGTGCACTTCAACGACTGGATGTTCCTGCAGGCCGATGGCGTGCTGCTCAACAAGGCCGCCGTCAGCAAATGGGGCATGAACATCGGCACGGTCTTCATTTCCTTCTCGCGCAACAAGACAACTGCCGCCACGTTGAAAGAGTCTAACTTCGTCCCGCGCGTCGTCGCAAAAGCCGGATAATCGGGCCGATCAACGGCAGACGCTCATAGAGATGCCGGCCGGCATCCCAATAGTCGATGTGGGCGGCCACGCGCCCGTCGGGTGCGAGATGGATTTCGCTCATGCCGGCGACATGCCAGTCGCCGCCCAACAGGGCCGGCAAACGGCCGGTAAGACGCCATCGCAGGAACCACACGCTATCGTCCTCCGCGGATTGCGCCCGGTGCAACACTCGGAATGCCGGTTCTTCTACGGTCTCGAACATGTGCTCGAAGATCGCGGTGATCGCGTCGATGCCGGTGACGTCGTTGAAGGGATCCTTGAACCGAACATCGGGCGCCACGTGGTCGCGCAACGCGTCCAGGGTTTCGGGCGTCAGCGTTTCGAAGAAGCGCACATAGGCGTCGATCGCCGCTGTCGGCGCATCAACGGCCTTGGCTGTGTCGGTCATTTCAGCATCCGCCGGGTCAGGGCGAAATAGAAGCCATAGGGGAGGCACCGTCCGAGTTTCAGCCACCACGTGAAGCGGCGCGGAAAACTGATCTCGAATTTTCGCCGGTGCAGGCCGTCGGCGATGCGGTCGGCGGCGTCATCCGGTTCCATCAGGAAAGGCATCGGGAAATCGTTCTTGTCTGTCAACGGCGTTCGCACGAAGCCCGGATTGACCAGCGACAGCGTGACGCCGGCCGCGTCCAGTTCCGGCTTGAGCGATTCGCACATGTTGATGAGCGCGGCCTTTGATGCGCCGTAGGCGGCGGCGTAGGGAAGGCCCCGATATCCGGCGACCGAGGAGATCACGGCTATATGGCCTTTCCTGCGCTCGCGGAATCGCGGCAGCATCGTTTCGATGCCGTGTACCACACCCATCAAATTCACATCGAACAGTTTATCGAAAATGTCGGCGGAGAAGTCGCTGGCGCCCATCGCCTGGTGCGTGCCGGCGTTGAAGACGACGAGATCCAAGAGCCCGATCTGTTCCTCAATCGCGTCGGCGGCCTTGGCGACGGCGTCCCGGTCGGTCACGTCCAGCGGGAACGCCACCGCTTTGCCCTGCCGTCCCACGGCTTCGGCCGCCACGTCGGCGAGCGGACCGCCCCGCCGGCCGCTGATCGCCACCGTAGCACCGTCGTTACATAGCCGAAGGGCCAGTGCCCGGCCGATCCCGTCGCCGCCCCCGGTGATCCAAACGTTTTTGCTCATCTATTTCGTCGATAAAGACGGCGACTGGCCGCAGCTATTGCAAACATAGCGGATTGTCGATCCGTCGCGCGCCTTGAATCGCATGGCGACCCAGCGGCCGCGGCCGTCATACCAGACCTCTGTAAGCAGATCGCCGGTATAGGCATAGTGACGCGCGGTGATCGGGCCGTCCGGCAGGTCGACCCGCGACCAACCCTTGTCGATGATTTTCACGTCGGCGATCCGGCCGGTGATCGTGTTCAAGACTTCCGTGGAGCCGATCACGCCCTTGTGCCAATGGTCGGTCGGAAAAATCGGCGTCGTCGTCTCGTAGTCGCCGCCGGACCCGCTGACCTGCATCGCCGAACCGTTTCTCGCGGCCTCGACCGTTGTGACCTCGCCGTCATCGTCCGTGCGGGCCGAGAGCGATATCATCTCGTCTCCGACCCAACGGCTTTCCGACGTGTAGGTGAAGCGGTAGGCGGTGAAGACCAGGAAATCGATCTCGATTTTCGACTTCGTGCGGACGGTCATCGTCTCCCCGTTCGGTTCGAAGGTGACGCTGTGGTTGCCCACCGGCTTGCCGTTCCGCAGAATGTCGAAGCTCAGATCGCCGATATATGCGGTCGGCATAGACGGCGCCGTCGCCGTGCTGGCGGCGCTCTGGGCGGCCAACGGACCAAGCAACAGGATTGCGCCGAAAACGGCCCGTTGCGTAGCGGTTCTAAGGGTTGAATATCGCACAGCCGAACTCCCAGATTCTCCTACTACTTTTTTTACGGCGGTTTGGGAGGGTTGGATCAGTGCCGCGGCGGCATTCAGACGAAATCGCGCCAGGAATATTTCGGTGCGTAGCCCAGCAGACGGGCGGCTTTTGCGTTCGATTCCAGGGTTTCGGATTCGCCGACCTCGCCGCGAATTTCCACACCGGGATAAACCTCCGCCATCAGCGCGCTGTTCGCGCGGGTCATGACCGTGTCGGCGGCGGCGATGACGAAATTCTCCGCGCCGGCGATGTCCGCCTGCAGCGCCAATCGGCAGGCCTGCCCGCAGTCGCGCGAATCGACATAACCCCAGAGGTTACGCTTGCGCACCGCCGGGTCGTTCTGCCAGTCGGCGAAGGCCGCATAGTCGTGCTCTTCCATGACGTTGGAGAAGCGCAGGCCGATGAACGGGATTTCGGGATGCCAGCGGCTGAAATGCCGGGCCATCTCCTCGCCGCAGGCCTTCGACAGCGCGTAGCTCGAATTCGGCGTCGGCGGCAGGTTTTCGTCGAGCGGGGCGTAGGCCGGCGGGGCCTTGTCGAACGGCAAACCCAACAACGTTTCGCTCGACGCCCAGACCACCCGTTTCAACCCCAGCTTTGCCGCCGCGGTGAAGGCGTTGTATGTGCTGATCGTGTTGATCTGGAAGGTTGCGCCGTCCGGCGCGCGGCCCTGACCCGGGATTGCGGCGAGATGGATCACCGCGTCCATGCCATCGTGTACCTTGTTGATCGACAGGAAGCTGTCGATGGTTTGCCCCAAGTCGGTCAAGTCGGTGCGTGTGAACGGCGCGATCGGATCGCTCGATGGTACGGTGTCCAAGTTGATCGGCTCGTAGCCGTGCTCCAGCAATTCGCGGATCGCGGCGCGGCCGATTTTGCCGCTGCCGCCGGTGACGATGATACGCTTCAAGACGTGCCTCCCGTCCTTGTCTTAAACGTTTAAGTCCTGCGCGATTAAACCACATTGTCCGCCCGGCCTCCGAATGCGAGGATCGGACCCGTTCAGAGGGAGAAGACGCGCATGAACCGCAAGCAACGCCGTGCCGAGCAGCGGCAGCAGGCCAAATCCGCGACCGGCGGCGTCGACCGGCAGTTGCAGCGGGCGGCGGACCAGCGTGCGGCCGGACGGTTGCGCGACGCGGTGATGATCTACAAGGAAATCCTGGACGCAGACCCGGACCATCCCACCGCCCTGCACCAGTTTGGCGTGACCGCGATTATGGCGGGGCAAGGCGATCTCGCGGTCGATCTGATCGAACGCGCCATCGCTTCGGCGGACAAACACGGCGTGGGTGAGGGGGGCGCGGCGTACCGGCCCGACCTGGCCTACGCGCTTGCCATGGTGGGCTATCACGGCGAAGCGCTGGAAATCTACGAGGCGCTTCTGACCGCGCGGCCGAACGACGGCGAAACGCGGGTGAACTTCGCCAATCTGTTGTATGTGCTCCAGCGGGCCGGCGAGGCCGAGGCCGAGTACCGCAAGGCCATCGCCCTGTGGCCGGACCATGTCGAGGCGCATGCCAATCTCGGGACCTTGCTGCATGAAGGTCAGCGATACGACGAGGCCATCGAGGCGTTCCAAACCGCGTTGGCGCTGCGGCCCGAGTCCGCCGACCTGCATCATAATCTCGGAGCCGCCTATCGCGCGTTGGATCGTTTCGACGATGCGGCGGCGGCCTATGGAAACGGGGCGCGCCTTGCGCCCAACCGGCCCGATTTGCATGAAAAACATGGTGCTGCGCTGTCCGCCGCGGGGGAACTGGACGACGCGGCCGCCGCCTTTCGACGGGCCCTGGCGCAGACGCCGGATTTCGTCGACGCGCGGACCGGACTGGCGGAAGTGGCCGTGGCGCAAGATATGCCGAAATCGGCCATCGACCTCTGCGACGAGTATCTCCGCGACTTCGGCTACAACAGCGGCATCATCGCGGCCAAGGCGCTTGCCCATAACGATGCCGGGGAGGAGGCCGTGGCGTCCTATTTCCTCGATCTCGACCGGTTCCTGCGCGCCGCCGAGATTGCCGTGCCGCCCACCTTTGCCGACCGGCGGGCGTTCAATGCCGCGATCGAGGCGGAGGCGCGCGCGCATCCGAGCCTGACGTTCGAGCCACCGGCGGTCGCGACCACATCCGGTTTTCAGACAGGCGATTTATTCCAGAATGCGGCGACGCCCGCCGTCGCGGCATTTCGCGCGGCGGTGAACGCGGCGGTGCGCGACTATATCGCCGCACTGCCGGCCGAGCCGTCGCATCCCTTCATCGCGAACGCGCCGGACCGCTGGTCCCTGATGGGCTGGACGGTGATTCTGAAATCGCAGGGACATCAGCGGGCGCATATCCATCCCGACGGTTGGTTGAGCGGCGTCTACTACGTAAAGGTGCCCGACAGCGTCTCGGACACGCCGGGCGGATCGGAGGACGGCTGGATCGAATTCGGCCGGCCGCCGGACACCGTGCCGGTCAAGCGGGAGAATCCCACGCGGAGAATCGCGCCGCGCGAGGGCGTGATGATCCTGTTCCCGTCCTATCTCTACCACCGTACGATCCCCTTCGAGGATTCGGGCGAGCGCATCAGCTTCGCCTTCGACGTGATCGCACAGCGGGAGGAAGACACGGTGGCCGGGGGCGGGCGGTAAGACCGGACCGGTCGTTTGATCGGCATGCCTTGGAGGACTGGTCATGACGAAGAACAACCCGATAGCGTCCCATTACGGCCGGCGGAGTTTGTTCGACGAGATTGCCGCGGCCTTGGCCGGGGTGGGCGTCGATATCGAACAGGCTAGCCTGAAGGACTTGACGCCGCTCGATCATTTCCACGGCGGCGGCGTAACGGCGACCGAGGAGCTTGCGGACGCGCTCTCGGTTTCGGCGGATCATCATATTCTCGATATCGGCTGCGGGATCGGCGGCCCGGCGCGCTACATGGCGCAGCGTTTTGGCTGCCGCGTCACCGGCATCGATCTGACGCCCGAGTTCTGCGACGTCGCCCGCCGCCTCACGGCCATTACCGGGCTTGCCGATCGCGTGGAAATCCACGAAGGCAGCGCGACCGACCTGCCGTTTCCGGACGGCGGCTTCGACGGCGCGTATTCGCAGAACGTTTCGATGAACATCGCCGACAGCGCTCGCCTGCATGCGGAAGCCTTCCGCGTGTTGCGGTCCGGCGGGTTCTTCGCGCTGTCGGAGATCGCGGTGGCCGACCCGGACGCCACCATCGCCTATCCGGTGCCCTGGTCGTCGGACGGCGTTCACAGCTATCTGGAACCGGTGGAGGACACGGTGCAGAGCCTGACCGACGCGGGTTTCGCGGTGCTGTCCAGCAAGGACCACTCCGAGCGTACGGTGAAGTTCTATGCGGCGCAGCGCGAAAAGATCGCCCGCGACGGCCCGCCCAAGATCGGCATCCACATCGTCATGGGTGCGGATTATCGGGAAAAGCAGCGCAACTCCGCCCTGAACATCACGGAGGGGCGTCTCAAGCCGGTCGAGATACTCTGCCAGAAACCGGGGTGACGAGGGTGTTGTCGAAGGCGCGGGAACAAGGCGCATGCCCCGCTTCCGCGTAGATCTCGTTCCGCTCGCGGAGAAGGACGTGCTGGCCCGGCACCTGCAATCCTATCTCGCCGAGCATGCGGTGTTTACGGGCCGGTCGCCGCACGCCGGCGTCTACGACTATCCCTGGTTCGACGACTATTGGCGGAATCCGGACAGCCGCTGGCCGTACTGGATGCGCTGCGAAGACGAATTCGTCGCATTGGCCTTTGTGCATCTGGACGATACGGATAACCATTACGAACTGGCCGAATTCTTCGTCGCCGCGCCGTTCCGCGGCCGGGGATTGGGCGACCGATTCGCACGGGATGTGATCCTGCGGTTTCCCGGCGAATGGAAACTGCACCAGGTGGCGGCGAATACCCGCGCGGTCACGTTCTGGCGGCGCGTTATCGGCAATCTGGCCGACTATAGCGAAGCGCCAATGCGACGCGGCGACGGCATCGATCGTATCGAGCAGCGGTTCGTCGTTTCTTAGCGGGATTGGTCGCCGTCCGTCCGCACAGGTATGCTGAAAACACACGTCAAATTCGGGAGCACGCTTGATGGATAAATTGCAGAGCACGTTGTTGGTGGGATCGGCCCGGCCGGGCGGCCTCGGCGGGGTTTACCGGCTTCCGGCCGGCCGCGGCGACTGGCAACAGCTTGGCGGCGGGCTGCCCGACAAGCTGCAGGTGAATTGCGTCGTGCAGCGGCCCGGCGCCCCGTCTGAGATATTTGCGGGCACGCATTCCGGCCTGTTCCACAGCACCGACGGCGGCGATAGCTGGACTGAGCTGGGGCTCGCGGGCGAATACGCGGCGATCTATTCGATTCTTCTCCACCCGGCCGACCCGGACACGATCTACGCCGGGATGGACGGCACCGTGATCCACAAGACCGAAGACGGCGGCGCGACCTGGCGAAAGCTGCCGACCGTGCAGCCGGCGGGCGCGATCACCGGCTGTTTTCCGGTACGCGTGCTGCGGATCGTGGCCGACCCCGCCAATCCGGACGAGATCTACGCCGCACTGGAAGTCGGCGGCGCAATCCGCAGTTTGGACGGCGGCGCCACCTGGGAGGATATCAGCCAAGGTTTGCTCGATCTCTCGACGCAGCCGCATCTCCGCAATCACATCCTCAGCGACAGCGACACCGAAGGCATGATGGACGTGCATGCGGTCGCCGTGAGCGCCGAGCAGCCGGGCACGGTCTGGGCCGCGAACCGGATGGGCCTGTTCGTCAGCGAGGATAAGGGCCGGTCGTGGGCTGAATTCGGCATCGGCCGGTTCTCGGATCTGACCTACGGCCGCGACCTGATGGTCAGCCCGCATGACCCGACGGTGTTTCTGGCGGCGCTCAGCGACTCCTCGCGCGGCGTGGCGGGCTCGCTCTACCGCAGTGCCGATACCGGGGCGACGTGGCAGCGGCTCGATCGCGACGTCTCCATCGAAAGCACGCTGATGACCGTTTCGGTCGATCCGACGGATCCCGGCCGCGTCGTCTGCGCCTCCCGGCTGGGTCAGGTCTTCGGCACGGAAGACGGCGGGAAGTCGTGGCGATCCTGCCCTTTGCCCGATGGCGTCGAGGACGTGCGCGCGGTGGTGTCGGTCTAGTCTAACCGCCCGGTTTAGACCCGCAGGAACAGCTTCTTCCGGTAGAGCGCCCACAGCGCCAGCCAATGCAGGCCGGTGACCATGGCGATCAGCAGGAGTGCCAGGGCCGGTGCGATGGCCAGGTCCTGGATCATCGCGAACAGCGGGTAGGCGACGAAACGCGCGGTCATGTAGATGGCGATCGAATTAACGCCGATCACGACGAAGAAGAACGACCAGCGCCGCCACCGCATGACGTCGATCACGTAGAGGAAGAACGCGAACAGCAGCATCGACGCGCCCGCGGCGAGCAGACTGAAGGTCACGGTCCAGATGGCCTTGATCGGCGGGTAATAGGGCGCGATCAACGCCCCGGCGGCGACCGACGCGGTACCGGCAAGAGCGAGCAGGATCGGCGTGCGTGCGGCGGTGAACGGCGATTGCAGCAGCAACCCGCCGGCGAACGCCCCCGACACCGTCACCGCCGCACCGGAAAAAGTCGACAGAATGCCCTCGGGATCGTAGCTGCCGCCATAGAGCCGGCCCGGCAGGAAGATCCGGTCGACCCAGCCGTTGATGGCGCCGACCGGCGTCAATACGCCCGCGCCATGGCCGGGGACCGGCACCCAAAGCTGTAATACCGCGACGGCCAACAGGATCGCGGCCAAGGCGGCCGCGCGATACACCCAGCGATCCAGTAGAACGAAGACCGCGGCGGCGATCAGATAGGCGATGCCGATCTGGCCGAGCACGCTGGCCACCCGGAACTTCGCCGGGTCGAGCGACCAGCCGAAGTTGTAGACGATGCCGAGGACGACCAGGATCGCCGCCCGGCGAGCGGCGTGCGCCAAGGCGGCTCCGCGGCCGACGCGCGCCAAGCGCCCCTGCGCCATCGACAGGGTGAGCGACACGCCGGACAAAAACATGAACAGCGGAAAGACCAGATCGTAGACGTGCACGCCTGCCCAAACCGCGTGCTTCAACTGGCCGGACGCGACCGCCAGCCACGCCCAGCCGGTGCCCAGTGCCGCGACATGCACCAGATGATCGCCGCCCATGATCCAGAACATGTCGAACCCGCGCAGCGCGTCGAGCGAGGCGAGGCGGGGTGACGCGGGCGGATTTGGGTCCGGGTTGGTTCGCGCGTTCGTCGGCATGGATGCGTGTGCCGGTGTGACGTTGACCTGAGACGTCCGTCGTTAGCGCGAACAGCGGGATATGACAACCGCCTTCCGGCGCTGCGGCATTGGCGGATTGTGACTTGCCGGTATGGCCGGGTTACGCCAGCCGTTCGTCGCGCGCCAGCCACCAACAGTACAAACAGACGCCGATCTGCAGGCTATATCCGATTGCGGTGCTCACGACGTCACCGCCGGTGGCCATGATCCAGCCTTCGCTTACGAGATGCCAGATGGTGAGCATGGCGTTCAGAGCGAGCGCGGTGACGAAGAAGTACAAGGCGGCATGGCGCATGAAGAAAAGGGCAATGGCCGCATAGAGGTTCAACATCACGCTGCTGAAAATTACCAAATAGTCGAAGGTACTCAAGTTATCGAGATAGAACCGTTCCGAGGGTGGGAGCGGCAGCTGCCCAGTGATGACGGCATATCCGAACCAGAAGGTCATCACGGTCGATCCGACAATAAAGATGGCGATTATCCAGACCAGGATAGGACGTCCGCGCGCCATTTCCGTCACCGTCAGTATAGCTGTGTCAGTAACTTCTGATTTTAGATAGAGAAAATAAATACAATCTTAAGGGCGGTTTCGGCGAACGGGACCCCGGATCGGCGCGGAATCCCTGGGGAATCATCCGCAGCCTTCTTACCCCGCGAAGAACGGTTCGGGAATCCCCGTCGCGCCGGTGCCGTGGATCGCGAACAGGCCGCCGGCGAGCGGTTGTGCGTCCTTCTCGTCGTCCTGCACGAAGATCGAACCCGAGGTGACGTAGAGGATGTCCAGGTCCGGCCCGCCGAAGGTGCACATCGTGGGGTAGCGCACCGGCAGGCGGATCGTGTCGACGATAGTGCCCGCCGGGTCGTATTTCGCGATTTGCCAATCGTAGATATGAGCACACCAATAATAGCCGTCGGCGTCGACGGTCGCGCCGTCGATGCTGCCGGGGATGTCGGCGGTCGACGTGAACACGCGCTTGTTGCTGAGCGCGCCCGTCGCGATGTCGAAGTCGTAGTTGTAGCAGACCCGGCTGCGCGAATCGGAATAGTACATGGTCTTGTTGTCCGGGCTCCACGCGATGCCGTTCGACACCGTGATGCCGGTATCCATCTTATGGAGGCTCAGGTCCGGGTCGAGCCGGTAGAGCGATCCGCCCTTGCCGCCGCTATCGTCCAGGCTGCCGCACCAGTAGCGCCCCAGGCGGTCGCACTTACCGTCGTTCAGCCGGTTGTCGGCGAGATCCGGCTCGGGGTCGGTGATCAGCTCGACCGAACCGGATTCCGGATCGACGAAATGGAACCCGGACTTCAGCCCGGCGACGATGCCGCCCTGTTCCCGGAACACGAAGGAGCCGAGCAGGTCCGGCATCTCCCATTCATCGACGGTACCGGTCTTGGGGTCGAGCCGCTGGATACGCGGGCGGCCCTTGCTGTCGGCCCAATAGATCGCCTGGTCGCGCGGGTTCCAGATCGGTCCTTCGCCGAGCGTGTTGCCCGACTCCACGAGGCATTCGATGTCCGGCATGGCGGTTATCCTTTGAAATAGGGTTCGACGAGTCCCGTCGCGCCGGTGCCGTGGATCGCGAACAGGCCGCCGGCATGGGGCTGTTGCTCCGCTTCGCCCGGCTCCAGGAAACGGGTAGCGGATACGACATAGAGAATGTCCAAGTTCGCGCCGCCGAAAGTGCACATGGTGGGTTGGCGGACGGGCAGGCGCACCCGGTCCACCTGCGTGCCGTCCGGCGCGTATTTGCCGATGCACCAGTCGTGCACTTCGGCGCACCAATAGAAGCCGTCCGTGTCGACCGTGGCGCCGTCGATGCGGAACGGCTTGTCGGTGGTGTCGACGATGATCCGCCGGTTGCTCACGCCGCCGGTGTCGATGTCGTAGTCGTAAGCGTAGAGCGCTTCCTTCCGCGTGTCGGAGAAATACATCGTCTTGTTGTCCGGGCTCCACGCGATGCCGTTCGAGCAGATGATGTCGGTGTCCAGTTTGTGGCAGGACAGGTCCGCGTCGAGCCGGTAGAGCGACGCGGTCGGTTTCGCCAAGCCCTCGTCCATAGACCCGCACCAGAATCGCCCGGCCCGGTCGCACTTGCCGTCGTTCATCCGGTTGCCGTCCATCCCCGGCTCGGGATCGACGATATAGTCGATCTTCATCGCGTCGAGATCGTCGATGAAGGCGAAACCCGACTTCATCGCAGCGCAGATGCCGCCCTGCTCGCGGAACACGATGCAGCCGACCGGCTCCGGCGTCGGCCAAACCCGGTGCTCGCCGGTCGCCGGGTTGTAGCGCTGGATGTTGGGTTTCAGGTTGTCGCACCAGTAGAGCAATTTTTCCTCGGGGTGCCAGATGACCCCTTCACCAAGAACGTCTTTCGAGTCGACCAGCAGTTCGACATCGGCCATTGGCTCACTCCGCGCTGTGTTTCAGGAAATCGAAATCGCAGCCCTGCGGGGCCTGCAATACGTGGTCCGCATAGAGCCGCTTGTAGCCGCGCTTCGGGTCGGCCAGGTCGGCGGTCGCGTCGCGGGCCGCAAGCTCGGCGTCGTCGACCAACAGATCGAGTTGGCGGTCCTTGACGCTGAGGCGGATGCGGTCGCCGGTCTTCACCCGAGACAATGGCCCGCCGGTCGCCGCTTCGGGCGCGATATGCAGAATGATGGTGCCGAAGGCGGTGCCGCTCATCCGCGCGTCGGATAGGCGCACCATGTCCTTCACGCCCCGCTTCGCCAGTTTGCCGGGGATCGGCAGGTAGCCGGCCTCCGGCATGCCGCTCTGGCTTTTCGGGCCGGCATTCTGCAGCACCAGGAAATCCTCGGCGGTCACGTCGAGATCGGGATCGTCGATCCGGTCGGCGAGGTCGGCCAAGGACGAGAAGACGACCGCGCGGCCCTCGTTCTCGAACAGCGACTCCTCGGCGGCCGAGCGTTTCAGGATCGCGCCGTCCGGCGCCAGCGAGCCGAACAGTGCGACCAGCCCGCCCTGCGGATAGACCGGATCGTCGAAGCGGTGAACCACCGAATGGTCGACATAGGCCGGCGGCGTTTTCAGCCGCTCGCCGAGCGTCTCTCCGGCAACCGTCATGCAGTCCAGGTGCAGCAGCGGTTTCAATTCGTGCAATACGGGGCCGAGTCCCCCGGCGGCGAACAAGTCCTCCATGTAGTACGGGCCGGTCGGTTTCAGGTCGACCAGGACCGGAGTCTCGTCGCTGATCTCGTTCAGCCGGTCGAGCGAGACGTCGATGCCGCGCCGTCCCGCGACGGCGGTCAAGTGGATGATCGCGTTGGTCGACCCGCCGATGGCGAGCAGCACCCGCAGTGCGTTCTCGACCGACTTGTCGGTGATGACCTGGCTCGGCGTTAGCTTCTCCTGCGCCATCGCGACGGCGCGTGCGCCCGAGGCCTCGGCGGCGCGCAGCCGATCGGCATGCACGGCGGGGATCGACGCGGTGCCCGGCAGGATCATGCCCAGCGTCTCGGCGATACAGGCCATGGTGCTGGCGGTGCCCATCACGGCGCAGGTGCCCGCGGTGGTCGCCAGGCTGCCCTCGACCTCGCGGATTTCGGTGTCGGAGACTTCGCCGGCCCGGTAGCGCGCCCAGAACCGGCGGCAGTCGGTGCAGGCGCCCAGGCGTTCGCCTTTGTAGGGGCTGGTCATCATCGGCCCGGCGACCACGTGGATCGCGGGGATGTCCGCCGACGCCGACCCCATAAGCTGGGCCGGCAGCGTCTTGTCGCAGCCGCCGAGCAGGACCACCGCGTCCATCGGCTGCGCGCTGACCATTTCCTCCACGTCCATCGACATGAGGTTGCGGTACATCATGCTGGTCGGGTTCAGGAAGGTTTCGCCGAGCGAGATCGTCGGGAAATCGATCGGCAATCCGCCGGCCGCGAGCACGCCCCGCTTGGTCGCCTCGATCAGTTCCGGGAAATGACGGTGACAGTTGTTGTACCCGCTGCCCGATTGGGCGATGCCGACGATCGGGCGGTTCAGGATTTCGTTCGAGTAACCCATCGACTTGGCGAAGGACCGCCGGAGATAGATCGAGAAATCCGCATCGCCGTAGTTGGTCAGGCCCCGCGCGAGACCGTGTTTCGGTTTGTCGGCCATGTATACCCTCTGACTTTGCCCGCGGGGACCGCCGGGACTTGCGTTTCAGGTGCAACGCAAAGGGTCGCATGGTCGTTGGCTCGGATCAAATTCGCATCGAACTGAACCGGTCCCGCGTCGAGCGCGCCCGGTTCGGGCGATCCGCTATTGGCAGTTGCCGGCGCCGTCGGGAAGAAGAATAAATGAAATCCGCGCCATCCGGCCTTGGCCGCGGTGCATCGGGGCGGCCATGATCGTGCCCTTGGTACGCCTGTCCAGTCCTGTTTCGAGAAGGCGGTGGGCGCTTCTGAGCACCATGTCGTTGCGTTGCCCGTCCGTCTGCGGCGTCCAGACGATCAGGCATTGCCCGGGGTTCTCGGCGTCGCGCGGCGGCAGGACCGGGGTCGGCGGATGATCGACCAGCGCGATGTACTGCCAATCCAGCAGGCTGATGAACCGGGAGTCGGGGAAATAGGGTCGTAGGTTGCCCGCGAGCGGATACCCCAGCCAGTCGCCGATCACCGTGCCCCGCTTGAACCCGGCGGCTTCGAGTTGCCGCGCGAAGTCCGCATAAGGCATGTGGTAGTAGCCTTTGCTCTTTCGGAGCGGGTCGACGAAATACTTCACGACTGCGCCGGACGGAACGATTACCGCAAAGACCAGCAAAGCGATGACGCAGAAATTGATCGCGCGTTCGGTCGTGCCCGCCGCCTGGACCCGCGCGAAAAAGTAGATCGGGAACAGGAACAGCAAGAACATGTAATGAATGCGGACCCGTGACACGTCCAACGCCAGGACGCCGACGGCCGTGACGGTCAACATGATCATAAACGTGACGCCAAGCAGCCGACGATACCGTTGCGAGACAGCGGCCCGCGTTCCGGGGCGCAGAAGTGCCCGCGGAAACAGCGCGATCAGGATGACGATCAACGGCAACAGGAAACTGAGCACGGCGTTGCCGATTTCGATCAGCCCGCCGATCTCGATGCCGCTGTCGGTTTTCGGCAGGAAGCGGTCGCGGGCCAACAGCGACAACCATTCCCGCTCCGACCAAAGCCAAAGGTAATGCGGCAACGCCAAAGCGGCGGCGATCGCGGTGCTGAGCAACGTTCGGGCGTCCACCAGACGGGCGCGAAACGTCTTGTCCGCGAGGGCTGCCGGAAACAAGGCGGCAAGAAAGAGGGCATAGTTGTATTTCGACAGAAGGCCGATGCCGACCGCCACGCCCAGAACAAGGTAGGACGCCAGGTCGTCGCGCCGTTCCAGCCGCAACAGCGCGACAAAGGTGAAGCAAAGCGATGCCGCCAAAAGCACCGAATGGGTGTAATGGAAGGTCAAATCCCATGAGACGTAGTAGATCGCGAGGGGGGAGAAAGCGGCCAATGCGGCGAGCTTTTCGTCTTCCAGGACGGTCCGCGCGGCGCGATGGAGCAGCCAGATGCTGACCGCCAACAGAGCGAACTTCACCGTCACCACGGCGGCGATCGAGACGCCGAAGATTTGCTGCGAGAGCACCACGATCCAGGTGAATAGCGGCGGGTTCCGGACGCCGTACCCCAATGCCCAGTCTTGCGCGGAGACAAGTTGTTCCGCATCGTCCGCATCGGTGCCGGGGAATAGAAAAGCCCGCATCAGCCAAAGCACGGACAACAGGCATCCCCAGACCAGGAGAACCCCGCGGCCCGAGAACGCGACCCGGGCGACCGCAGCGCTGATTCGATCCAGGAAAGCCATCATGGCCAACGCCGCCAAACCGGGTCAGGCGTTATCCGGGGCAGCGTTCTGAGCATCTTGACGCCGTTGCCGGTGAACGAAATAGAGGTTCCGGCTGTAGATGAACAGTCCGGCGCCCTGTCCCACGATGAAGACGGGGTCTCCTTTATGGATGGCGTAGGCGAGCAGTGTCGCGCCGCCGAGCAAGCTGAAATACCAGAAGGCGACCGGGATGATGCTTTTGCGTTGCCGCTCGCTGAAGATCCATTGCACCAGAAAGCGCATGGAGAAGAACGCCTGCCCCACGAAGCCGATTACGAGCCACGCCGTTGCCGTCATTCGCTTAGTCCCTGTGATCTATTGTGGGAAGTTTGGTGCGCCGCTGCAGCCATATCACGCCGATCAGGTCGACGATGCCCGGCCACAGGCGGTTATGGAATCCGTATTTCGAAACACCATGTTCTCGATGCCGGTGCGACACCAACGCCGTGATGACGGTGCCGCCGTGCCGCTGTACGAGCGCCGGCAGGAAGCGATGCATATGATCGAAATACGGCAGCGCCATGAAAATGTCGCGCCGGAACAGTTTGAGACTGCATCCGGTGTCGCTGATCCCGTCTTTCAACAATCGGCCGCGCACGCCGTTCGCCACACGCGACGACAATTTCCGAAACCAGTTGTCATGCCGTTTCTCGCGCTGGCCCGCCACCATCGCGACCGGGTGTGCCGCCGCGTCGCGTGCCTCGATGAGTTTCAGTATTCCCGCGGGCGGGTTCTGTCCGTCGCCGTCCAACGTGACCACCCAGTCCGCCTTGGCGGTGGCGACGCCGCTGCAGGTCGCCGTGCTCTGGCCGCAGGCGTCGCGATGGCGGATCACGCGAAGCCAGGGATAGCCGGTCTGCGCGGCGGTCAAAACGGCGTCGGTGCCGTCGCGGCTGCCGTCGTCGACGACGATCACTTCGAAATGCAGCGCCGACAGGCAATCGCGAATTTCATCGAGCAACGGCCCGATGTTGTCCACCTCGTCCTTCACGGGGATGACGACGGAGAGCGCGGGCGCGTCTTCCGCGCCGGCCGCGTGTCCCGCCGTGCTCGCCGTAATCTGGTCCGACCTCTGCATGACCGTGTCCGGTAGCCGTTTGCCGCCCCAACGCAAGGGGTCCGGCTGTGGCCCGCTCCCTTAGCGTTTGGCCCGCGCGTTTTAGAGGATTGCCGTGGTTTTGGCGAGCCCCAAGCCTTATAGACGGCGCAGCACCATCATCCGAGAGAAAAAAACCCGCTCGACCTTCTCGACCGCGAAGCCGGCGTCGCGGAAAAGGCCGGAAAGATCGTCGCGAATATAGTCGGCGTAATACGGTTCGTGCATGGCCTGCGGGAAGCGGTCGAGCAACGAGTCGTAGTCCGGCCGGTCGCGGTATTGGATGGAATCCATGAACAGCAGCATGCCGTTCGGTTTCAGAACGCGTGCAATCTCCCCGGCGATGCGCCGCCGCACGGCGTTCGGCACCTCGTGGAACAGGAAGATACAGGTGGCGATGTCGACGCTGGCGTCATCGGCCGGCAAGGCTTCGGCATTCCCGACGGCGAGATGGCTGCGCGACCAATGGCGCAATATGCGGCGCGCCCGCGTGAGGTATGGTGGGCTCAAATCGATGCCGGTGACCCGCAGGCGGGGATAATTGTCCTTGACGAAAGACAGGAACCGCCCGGTGCCGCAGGCGATATCGAGCAGTCGGGCGTCGCGGATGCGTCGGTCTGCGAAGGCGTCGCGCAATGGCACCAGCAGCTGCCGGCGCATGGCGTCGGCCCCGCCCGTGAACAGGACCTCGACTTGATAGTCGTAGAGCGTGGCCGAGTCGTCGCTGAGATAACCGTCGCTCTGATAGTGGAAATTCTGCAGATAGTAGCGGGGGTAGCGGCCGCGGTGCTCCGGCGTGAATACTTCCTGGCCCCGCCGGTCGCGTTTGCGGTCGTTGACCTGGCCCATATCGTCGAAATACCGCGCCGACTGGCGCAGCACGGCCAGCGGGTTGGGCCACATATCGTGCGGCGGCCGGTACAATCCCGCCTCGATATTCGCCCAGTCCCGTTCGAACAGGTCCTTGAGATCGTCGTTAATGGTCTGCCATGAGGGCAGGACGATCTCACCGTCGGCCGACGTGTCGCGCCGCGGCGGCGGTGACAGCCGGGCGGTCAGGGCGTAATGGCCGGCAAACCATCCCGTTCGGACGGTTTGCGCGAGCCGGTAGGAGAGGCGCTTGAGCGGCCCGGCGAAATTGCGGGCCGGACGATCTGTCGCCGGGTTTTGGTCTGCGGTTTCAGCGGACATATTCTAGATATCGGTCGAATTCGGCTTCTGGCCATATTGCGGTCGGCCCCGCCTTCCTGTAGTGCAGTTTCACGGAAAGCCAGCAAGAAAACCAGAGGGGCCGGAGGGGCATGTTCAAGACACTCGACGATTTGACGGTTGCGGGCCAGCGGGTGCTGGTGCGCGGCGATCTGAACCTTCCGGTTCGGGACGGCCGGGTGACCGATACCACGCGGATCGACCGCATGCTGCCGACGCTGCGTGAACTGATGGACGAGGGCGCGCGCGTGGTGGTGATCTCGCATTTCGGCCGGCCGAAGGGACAGGTGGTTCCCGAGATGTCGCTGAAGCCGGTCGCCGATGCCCTATCGCAGGCGCTCGGCGGGACGACGGTCGCTTTCGCGGCCGATTGTATCGGCGACACTGCCAAGGCGGTGGTCGACGGTTTGGCCGACGGCGAGATCGCGCTGTTGGAAAACCTGCGTTTCCATCCGGGCGAAGAGGCGAACGACGCGGGGTTCGCCGGCGACTTGGCCGCGCTCGGCGATCTCTACATAAACGACGGGTTCTCCGTGTCGCACCGGGCGCACGCCTCGACCGAGGCGATCGCGCGCCTGCTGCCCGCCGCCGCGGGCCGCAACATGCAAGCCGAGCTGGAGGCGTTGGAGTCGGCGCTCGGCGATCCCAAGCGCCCGGTTTTGGCGGTCGTTGGCGGGGCCAAGGTCTCGACCAAGCTGGCGGTGCTGGGCAACCTGATCGAAAAGGTCGACGCCCTGGTGATCGGCGGCGGCATGGCGAATACCTTCCTGCATGCGCTCGGCACGGACGTCGGGGCGAGCCTGTGCGAGGCCGACCTGGCGGATACGGCGCGCGAGATCATGGCCAAGGCCGATGCGGCCGGATGCGAGATCATCCTGCCGTCGGACGTGGTGATTGCCGGTAAGCTCGAGTCCGGCGCGTCGTCGGAAACGGTCATGACCGCGGCGGTGCCGCCGGAGAAAATGATTCTGGATATCGGTCCCGATAGTGCGGCGGCATTGAGCGACCGGCTCGGATCGATCCATACGCTGTTGTGGAATGGCCCGCTGGGCGCCTTCGAATTCCCGCCCTTCGACGCCGCAACGGTGACCGTGGCCCAGGCGGCGGCGAAATGCACCGAGGCCGGCGATATGGTGTCCGTCGCGGGCGGCGGCGATACGGTGGCGGCCCTGCGTCACGCGGGCGTCGCGGATTCCTTCTCTTATATATCGACCGCCGGCGGGGCCTTCCTCGAATGGCTGGAAGGCAAGGAATTGCCCGGCGTCGCGGCGCTGCGCCGGGGCTAGCCTGATCCCGCTCCCGTGGTTGTTGCCGCTTAACCATATGTTTACGGCCTAAACCTAAGGTTCACTCGGATTCACATTACAACCGAGAAACCGAGATGGAACTTTCCTCCGCAATTCAGGGTCTTGCGACGCCGGCGAAATCGTCGCAGAGCCTGGGGTCGGCGGGTGACCAGCAAACACTCTCCGCCGATTCAAGCGTAAAAGCGCAGACACAACAAGCGCTTAAGGCGTCCGACGAAACGGGCGCCGCGAAGCAGGACCTGCAAAACAGCGGGAACGGCGCGGGATCGGCGTCGCAGGGCCGCGGCACTCTGATCGACATCAAGATCTAGCATTCGGCAGCATGATGTCCCGGAAACCGGATCGCCCCTGCGGTCCGGATGAGGCATGGCCCTCAGCTTTCCGGGGGTTGCCCCGGTCGTCCCGGCGCGACACATTATCCGGTATGGCTGAGTCGACTTCCAATCCGCCCGAGAAACCGGGACCGAGCGTGCGGGAAATTCCCGAAGGCGACAACCGTCTGCGCCTGGTTTGCCCCGATTGCGGTTTCATAAACTATGAAAATCCCAAGATCGTGGTCGGTGCGGTGGTGACCTGGCAGGACCAGTTCCTGCTCTGCAAGCGCGCCATCGACCCGCGCCTCGGCTATTGGACCATTCCCGCCGGGTATCTAGAATTGAACGAGACCGTGACCGACGGCGCGGTCCGCGAGGCACAGGAAGAGGCGTGTGCCGATATTCACATCGATGCTTTGCTCGCCGTGTATAACGTGCCGCGCATCAGCCAGGTCCAGCTCATCTACCGCGCGAGCCTGCGCGAGCCGGTTTTCGCCGCCGGGGAGGAGAGCCTGGACGTCGCGCTCTATGATTGGGACGATCTGCCCTGGGACGACCTCGCCTTTCCGTCCGTGCGGTGGGCGCTCAACCATTTCAAGGAAGTGGCCGGCCAGCCGGCTTTCGAACCGCGCACCAATCCGGCCGGCGACCAGGGCAACTACTAAGGGTCCGGCTGCTCTTCCGGTTCCGGCGGTGCGGTCTGATGACGGGTGATCAACGGCACCTGGAACGCGGTGAACGCGAAGGTCAGCAGTAGAATCCCGAAAATCTTGAAGTTGACCCAAACGTCGGTCGACATGGTGCGCCACACGATCTCGTTCAGCACCGCCATGACCGCGAAGAATACCGCGAACCGCAAGGTCAGGATGGTCCACCCCCGATCGGTCAACTGCCAGGCCGATTGCATCAGCGGTTTGAGCAGCGGCTTGCGCATCATCAGCCCGCCGAACAGGATCAACGCGAACAAAGCCTGCACCAGCGTCGGCTTCATCTTGATGAAACGCTCGTCGTTCAGCCATAGGGTCAGCCCGCCGAACACCATGACGATCGCGGCAGTGACGACCGGCATGACCGGAATCCGCCGTTCGACGGCGTAGGACAGGATGATCGAGATCGTTGTCGCGATCATGATCGCGGCGGTGGCCGTGAACAGATCGCCCAACCAATAGGCGGCGAAGAAGGCGACCAGCGGGCCGTAGTCGACGGCCGGCTTGAGCCAAGGCGGGGCGGGTTTGGACATGGCGGCGTTATATCAACGCCGGGGTGCGGCGGCAAAGATTGTCGTGGATCGGGTACATCAAGATTTCGCCAGCCCGGCGGGACGGCGCCGCCGTTGTGACCCTATGCCGCAGCGGCGGCGTGGCCGTGCGCCCGCCGATCGATTAGAATCGCGGGTGGAACCGCCTGTGGCGACCGGGTGAGACGATGACCGAGATTAGCTTCAGGAATTTGATTGCGCCGGAAACGGCGGAGAGCTTCGCCGCCGCTGTGCGGGACGGCAGGCCGTTGGCGATCGCGGAAGATCCCGGCCGCGGCGCGGGGCTGTTTTCCTGGGACGACGCCAACCGGTTGCTCAATGTGTCGAAGCTTTGGTCGGCGCGGACCTTGCGGCCGATCGTGGACGGCGCGCCGGTGGACCCGCAGGACTATTGCTTCCAGGCGCGCAACCGGGACAGTCAGATGCTGTGGCGGCCGGACCCGGAAGCCGTCGCCCAACAGTTGGGAGCCGGAGCCGCGCTGGAAATGGATGCGGCCGAGACGCTGACCCCTGCCTTGGCGCGGGTGGCGGCGGCCTTCCAATCCGGTCTCGGCGCGCCTTGCAGCATCATGGTCAACGCCGCCCCCGTGGCGCAGCAGCCGGTGAACGCCCGGTTCCAGACCGGCGACACGATCGTGCTGAATTTGGAAGGGGTTCGCACATGGCGGCTGTTCGGCGGCGGATTCGAGCATCCGGTAAACCAGCCCGGCTATGCCTTCGACAGCCTGCCGCTCGACTTCCACGAAGCGAATTGTGGCACTGTCGAACGGGACGTCACGCTCGGCCCGGGCGCCGGTCTATATATTCCCGCCGGCCGCTACCACGATGCCCCGGCGGGGGCGGGCAGCGGGCTGCATCTGGAGTGCACGGTCGTTCGGCCGACCGGGCTCGACTTGGCGTCGATGCTGGAAGACGTCGTGTCCGGTGACGCGCTGTATCGGACGGCGATGCCCCGGTTCGACGACGCGTCCGGTCATGATGCGCATTTCGCGGCGCTGGCGGCACGACTGCCGGAACTGGCGGTGGAGATGGGGCTGGCGTCGCGGATGCGCGACGGTCAGCGGCGCGCGGCCTTCCAGCAATGCGTCGGCGGGTTCACCTTGCCCTCGCAGGCGGATGCATTGGTCTTCCGCGTGCGCGCGGGCGGGGCGACGCTCGTCCGGCGCGGCCAGGACTGGATGTTGCGCACGCCCAAGGGTAAGACGTTGATACCGGCGGCGGCGCGCGGCCTCGCTGAATGGGCGCTCGACCGGGACTTCGTCACCGACGGCGACGCGGCGCGCGTGGCCCCGGAGATGTCGGCCGCGGACCGTGAGACGGCGCTGTCGGCGATGCGCGACGCGGGCCTTTTGGAAGCGGTGGGAGAGTGACGTGACCGCGCGCGACCTGACCTTTCAACGCCTGCTCGATCCGGTATCGCGGGACGCCTTCGAGTCCGAGTATCGCGATCGGCGGCATCTGCATGTGCCCGGGTCCGAGCGCAAGTTCGCCGAGATCTTTTCCTGGGACGCGTTCAACGCGCTGCTCGACAGGTCTACGCTTTGGTCCAGCCAGACCATGTCGCTGGCGGTAAACGGCCCGACGCTGCCGCCGGAGGATTACTGCATCCCGGTGACCGGCCGCGACGGGCATCCTGCCATGCAGCCGGACCGCGCCAAGGTAATGCGGCAGATCCGCGCCGGCGCGACGCTGGTGCTCAACCTCACCGAATCCCTCACGCCGGAATTGGCGCATGTCGCCGGCATGCTGCAGGTGGTCTACGGCTGTCCGTTGAAATGCAACATCTACTGTTCGTGGCAGGAACAGAAAGGCTTCCAGGCCCATTTCGACCACACCGACGTTTTCGTCCTGCATATCGCCGGGCGTAAGCACTGGAATCTCTACGAAGGCCGGTTCGAGCAGCCGGTCTCCAGCACCGAGTTCGCCTTCACCGCATTGCCGAAGGACTTCCACGACGCGAAGAAAGGCGCCATCGCCGAGGAACTCGAACTGACGCCGGGCGACCTGCTCTACATCCCGAAGGGCCAGTATCACGATGCCTTGGCGACGAGCGAGGCGACGCTGCACCTGACCTTCGGCGTGATCCAGCCTAACGGCGTGGACTTGCTCGGCATCATCGGCCGCAGCCTCGCCGAGGACCCGATGTTCCGTGCGCCGCTGCCGCATTTCGACGACACCGGGGCGCATGACGCGCATGTCGCGAAGCTGGTCGGGCGGATCGCCGAGATCGTCGGTATGCCGACGACCCGCGACTACATGCGGAACTACCAGCAAGGCACGGCGACGATGGAATGCCTGCCGGTGTTCGACCTGCCGTCGCCGCAGGCGATCGACCTGTACTGGGTGCGTGGTGCCGCGCCGTCCACCGGATTGTCCGATGAGGACCGCGAGGTCGCCGATTGGGTCGCCGGGCGCGAGTATTTCACCACCGCCGACCTGACCCGCGCCTTCGGCCTGTGGGACGGGTTGCGTCTGGCGCAGGTGGTCGATCGCCTCGCCGCCGCCGGCATGGTCGAGCGGCGCGAGGGATAGTCCGCATCACGACACTTGATCTTGTGGTATTGGCGGCGCTATACCTCCAAATATGGTAGCAGACGGTCCAGCCGGTCCCACCGGCCAAATTCCCGGCGTCGCCCCGGCCCGCCAGCAGCCGCAGCGGCAGGAAACGCCGCAGCAGACGCGGACGCCCAACCAGGTGCCCGCCACGGCGGCGGCGGAAAACCCCACGGACGTGGACGCGGCGGCGAAACGTCTGGATGTCCTGTTGGACAAGGATGCCGGCAGCGGCCCCCGTCAGGATGTGCCGCGCCGGGGCTTCTACCTCAATCTTCTTGTTTAGAATTCCAGGCTAGTCTTCGAGGCCCATCAGGCCGCGCGCGAAACTGGTCGCGTCGAAGGGGCGCAGGTCGTCCGCGCCTTCGCCGACGCCGATCGCGCGCACCGGGATGGCGAACTTCTCCGCCAGCGCCACCAGCACGCCGCCCTTCGCCGATCCGTCCAGCTTGGTCACCACCAGCCCGGTGATCGGCAGCATGTCCTTGAAAGTCTCGACCTGGCTGAGCGCATTCTGGCCGGTGGTCGCATCGAGCACGAGCAGGCAGTCATGCGGCGCATCGGCGTCGAGCTTGGCGATGACCCGGGCGATCTTCTCCAACTCGGCCATCAGGTTGGCCTTGTTGTGCAGCCGCCCGGCGGTGTCGATCAGCAGCACGTCGGCCGCGTCGGTCTTGGCGGTCTGCAGGGCATCGAAGGCGAGGCCGGCGGAATCCGCGTTCGGCTTGCCGGCGATCACAGGGCAGCCGGTGCGCTCGCCCCAGACCTTGAGTTGTTCGACCGCGGCGGCGCGGAAGGTGTCGCCCGCGGCCAGCACCACGCGGTGCCCGTCCTCGCCGAGCGCCTTGGCGAATTTGCCGATCGTCGTCGTCTTGCCGGTGCCGTTCACCCCGATCACCAGCACCACATGCGGTTTGCGAGAGCGGTCGATTTCGATCGGCCGGGCGACCGGCTCCAGGATCTTCGCGATCTCCTCGGCCAGCGCGCCGCGCACTTCCTCCGGCGATACTTCCTTGTCGAAGCGGGTGGCGGCGACGGTGTTGGCCAGTTTGGCGGCGGTCGCCGGGCCCACGTCGGCGGTGATCAGGACTTCTTCCAAGCCTTCGACCGCCTCGCCGTCGAGCTTGCGCCGCGTTAGCACCGAGGCGATGCCGTCGACGATCCGGTTCGAGGATTTGCTGAGGCCGGCGCGAAGGCGCGACAGCCATCCTTGTCCGCTCATGCCGCGGCCTCGGCCAGAAGCGTGCCGGTTAGTGCGGTGTCGTCGGCGCCGGTGATCCGCATCCGAACGAGCGTGCCGGGTGTCAGGCATTCCGGGAGCCGGACAGGCGCATACCGTTCGGTTCGGCCGCGCTCGGCGGTTTCGACCAGCACGGTCGTTTCGCCGCCGACACACCCACTCAAGAAATCCGAGACGCGGCGCTCTCCGGCCTCGCGCAATTGCTTCGCCCGCGCACGGCGCTCGGCCGTCGGCACCTGCGGCATGCGGGCGGCGGGCGTGCCGGGACGCGGGGAGTACGGGAAGACATGCAGCCAGGTCAGGCCGCAGTCGTCGATCAGGTCCAGGCTGCGCTGGAACATGTCGTCGGTCTCCGTCGGAAATCCGGCGATCAGGTCCGCGCCGAACACCATGTCGGGGCGCAGGGCCCGCACCTGCTTGCAGAAGGCGACGGCATCGGCGCGGCTGTGGCGCCGCTTCATCCGCTTGAGGATCATGTCGTCTCCGGCCTGCAGCGACAGATGCAGATGCGGCATCAGCCGGGGTTCCCCGGCGATCAGGTCGAGCAGGTCGTCGTCCACTTCGACCGCGTCGATCGACGAGATGCGCAGGCGCGGCAGGTCCGGCACCAGCGCCAGCAGGCGGCGAACCATCTGCCCCAGCGCCGTTTTGCCCGGCAGGTCCGCGCCGTAGGAGGTGATGTCGACGCCGGTCAGCACGACCTCCGCATAGCCGTTCGCGGCCAACTGTCGGACTTGTTGGACGATTCGGCCGATCGGCACCGACCGGCTGTTGCCGCGGCCATACGGGATGACGCAGAAGGTGCAGCGGTGGTCGCAGCCGTTCTGCACCTGGACGAAGGCGCGGGCACGGTCCTCGAAACCGGTGATCAGATGCCCGGCGGTTTCCCGCACCGTCATGATGTCGCCGACCGCGAGCGGCGCGTCGGCCTCGGGCGCGAAGCTCTCCGCCTGCATCTTCTCGGTATTGCCGATCACGCGGTCGACCTCGGGCATCGCGGCGAAGGCGTCGGCGTCCCGCTGCGCGGCGCAGCCGGTGACCACGATACGGGCCGTCGGATTGTCGCGCCGGGCCTTGCGGATCGCCTGGCGCGCTTGCCGTTCGGCTTCCGCCGTCACGGCGCAGGTGTTGACGATCACCGCGTCGTCGAGGCCGGCGGCTTCGGCATGGCCGCGCATGACCTCGGATTCGAAAGCGTTCAGGCGGCAGCCGAAGGTGACGATCTGTGGGCGGGCGGTCATGCGGCAAGCTCCCCGGTGAAGCTCAGCGCCGTCGGCCCGGCGAGGACGACATGGTTGTCACTTTCGCGCCATTCGACCGAAAGGGTACCGCCGTCCACGTCCAGGTCGACTGCGCGCCCGGTCAGCCCGCGCCGGTGCGCGGCGACCGCCGTGGCGCAGGCTCCGCTGCCGCAGGCCTGGGTGATCCCGGCGCCGCGTTCCCACACCCGCAGGCGGATGCGGTCCGGCCCGGTGACGGTCGCAATTTCGACATTGGTTCGCTCCGGGAACATCGGATGATGCTCGATCTCCGGCCCCAGGGCGGGCAGGTCGATCGCCTCGGCGTTGTCGACGAAGAAGACGCAATGCGGATTGCCCATGTTGACGGCTGCCGGGTTGGCCAGCGGTCCTTGCTCGATCGGCAGCGACAGGGTGTCGGCCGCTTCGCGCAGGGGAATGTCCGGCCAATCCAGCCGCGCGGGGCCCATATCGACGGCGACGATTCCGTCCGCACCGGTTTCGGCCGTCAGCAGGCCGGCCGCGGTTTGGACGGCCGCCGTGCGCCGACCCGACTCCTCCATCAGCGCCGCCACGACGCAGCGGGTGCCGTTGCCGCAGGCCGCCGATTCGCTGCCGTCGGAATTAAAAAAGCGCAGGCGCGCGTCGGCTTGTCCGTCATCCGATTGATCTATCAGGATAAGTTGATCGAACCCGACGCCGCGTCGGCGGTCGGCGATGGCGCGAATCCGGTCCGGCGCGAGCTCGACGGGCGTGCTGCGCCGGTCGATCACGACGAAGTCGTTGCCGAGACCATGCATCTTGGTGAAGGCGATCATCGCTGCCATCCTTGTGAACACAGCCTTATATGGCGGCGATGGCGCGCAAGTCTAGGAAATTAAGGCGTTTCGATGGCGTTCGGATAGGGTCTCCGGCGCTTGACTTGCCCTCCCCGCGGGGGTACAAGCCGCCTGCCTTTTGAGAAAAAAGCATGCGGCCAGCCCCGAGGGGCTCCGCCAGTCCGCGAGGGTTCGCGCACTGGCGCCATTTCCCTTTGTACGGGCCGAGTTGCGAACGACCGGCAGGACAGCGCAGGACACCCTATGTTCGACAGTCTGACAGATCGTCTCGGGGACGTTTTCGACCGCCTCAAGCGCCGCGGTGCGCTGAAGGAGCAGGATGTCGATGCGGCGCTCCGCGAAGTTCGGGTCGCCCTGCTGGAAGCGGATGTCGCCCTGCCCGTGGTCAAGGAGCTGATCGACAAGGTCAGGGAAAAGGCCGTCGGCAGCGAAATCCTCAAGTCGGTGACGCCGGGCCAGATGGTCATCAAGGTCGTCCACGACACGCTGGTCGAGACGCTCGGCGGCGAAGAAGACCCGATCATGCTGCCCGCCGATCCGCCGGGCGCCTTCCTCATGGTCGGCCTGCAGGGGTCGGGTAAGACGACGACGACGGCCAAGCTGGGGCTGCGGCTCAAGGAACGCGACCACAAGAAGGTCTTGATGGCGTCGCTCGACGTGGCGCGCCCCGCCGCGCAGGAACAGCTCAAGGTGTTGGGCGAGCAGGCGGACGTGGCGACCTTGCCGATCGTTGCGGGCCAGGGACCGGTCGAGATTGCGCGCCGTGCGATGCAGGCGGCCACCCTGGGCGGGTTCGACGTGATCCTGCTGGACACGGCGGGCCGGTTGCATGTCGATGATGCGCTGATGGACGAGGTCGCGGCGGTCCGCGACGTTTCGATGCCGCTGGAGACATTGCTCGTGGCGGACGCCATGACCGGTCAGGACGCGGTCAACGTGGCGGCCAGTTTCAACGAGCGCGTCGGCCTGACGGGCATCGTGCTGACCCGGGTCGACGGCGACGCGCGCGGCGGCGCCGCGTTGTCGATGCGCGCGGTCACGGGCAAGCCGATCAAGCTGCTCGGCGTCGGCGAAAAACTCGAGGACGTGGAAGCCTTTCACCCGGACCGCATCGCCGGCCGTATCCTCGGCATGGGCGACGTGGTCAGCCTGGTGGAGAAGGTCGCCGAGACGGTCGAGGTCGAGGAGGCGGAGAAACTCGCCGCCAAGCTCAAGAAAGGGCAGATGGACCTCAACGACCTGGCCGACCAGCTCAAGCAGCTGCGCCGCATGGGCGGGATGTCCGGCGTCATGAACATGCTGCCGGGCATCGGCAAGATGAAGAACCAGATGGCCGAGGCCAATCTCGACGAATCGGTGGTCAAGCGGCAGGAGGCGATCATCCAGTCGATGACGCCGCAGGAACGCAGCCGGCCGAAAGTGATTCAGGCGTCCCGCAAGCGGCGCATCGCCGCCGGGTCGGGGACCTCGGTCCAGGACGTGAACAAGCTGCTCAAGCAGTTCCAGATGATGAACAAGATGATGAAGAAAATGGGCAAGATGGGAAAGAAAGGCATGATGCGCGGCGGTCTGCCGCAGATGCCCGGAATGCCCGGCATGCCCCCGCGTTTCTAGAACGCGGTCAGACACCGAAAACCGACTGACACCTATTTTATCGACGAGGGAAACTCACTGATATGTCACTAAAAATTCGACTAGCCCGGGGCGGCGCCAAGAAGCGGCCCTTTTACCGGATCGTCGTCGCCGACTCGCGGATGCCGCGGGATGGCCGCTTCATCGAGAAGGTGGGCACCTACAACCCCATGCTCAACAAGGACGACCCGAACCGGGTGACCCTGGTTCAGGAACGCGTTCAGCATTGGCTGTCGGTTGGCGCGTTGCCGTCCGACCGTGTCGCCCGGTTCCTCGGCAAGGCGGAGATCATTCCGATGCCGACTTATCGCGAGTCGCCCAAGAAGAGCGCGCCGCGTCCGAAGACGCTGGAGAAGCAGGCCGCCCGCGAGGAGAAGAAGCAGGCCGCCGCCGAGGCCGCCAAGGAAGCCGCTGCCGCCGCTGCCGCAGCACCGGCGGCGGAAGAGTCCGCGGACGATGCCGCTGCCGAGGCGCCGGCTGAAGAGGCCGCCGCCGAATCCCCCGCAGAGGAAAAGGCGGAAGAGGTGAAGGCCGAGGAGGCCCCGGCCGAAGATAAGGCGGAAGACAAGGCCGAGGAGAAAGCCGAAGAGGCGCCTGCCGAGGAAGCGGCCAAGGAAGAGGAGAAGAAGGACGGCTAACGCCGTTTCGACCGGATCTTCATGGTGATGGAGCATGTGGATATGGCGGACCGCAAGGTCTGTATCGGGGTGATAGCCGGCGCGCACGGGGTCCGTGGCCAAGTGCGCGTGAAGAGCTTCACCGCCGAACCGCAGGACGTGACGGCCTATGGCCCGGTCACGGACGCCAGCGGTGTGCGCCAGTTCGACCTGCGAATCACCGGGGCCGCCCGCGGCATGATGTTGGCGAAGATCGACGGCGTCGGGGACCGGAACGCGGCGGATTTGCTGCGCGGCACCGAGCTGTATGTCGACCGGGACCGCCTGCCGGACCCCGATGAAGACGAGTACTACTACGCCGACCTGATCGGCCTGGACGCGGTGTCGACCGACGGCACGGCGTTGGGCAGCGTCCGCGCCATGCATAATTTCGGCGCGGGCGACATGATCGAGTTGGAGGATGGCTCCGGCAAGACCGAGTTGCTGCCGTTCACGGTGGCGGTCGTCGCGTCGGTCGATCTGAAGGCCGGCGTGGTGACGATCGACCCGCCGCATGAAATCTTCGTGCGGCCCGATGCGCATCTCGACGAGGGCGATGATGCCGGCGCCGATGCGGACGAACGCGGGGAGGCCGGCACATGAGCTGGAACGCCCGTGTCCTGACGCTGTTCCCGGAAATGTTCCCGGGTCCGCTCGGCGATTCGCTCGCCGGCAAGGCGCTGGCGACGGGTCTTTGGTCGCTGCGCACAATCGATATCCGCGATTTCGCGACGGACCGCCACGCCACGGTGGACGACACGCCCTTCGGCGGTGGCCCGGGCATGGTGATGCGCGCCGACGTGGTCGACGATGCGATCGACTCGGTGGCCGGCGAGCCCGGTCCCTTGGTCTACCTGACGCCGCGCGGACGGCGGCTCGATCAGGCGCTGGTCGGCGAGCTTGCCGCCGGGCCGGGTATGACGGTGTTGTGCGGCCGGTACGAGGGGATCGACGAGCGCGTCATCGAGTCCCGCGACCTCACGGAAATCAGCCTCGGCGATTTCGTATTGTCGGGCGGCGAGCCGGCGGCGGTTGCGCTGATCGACGCCTGCGTGCGGCTGTTGCCGGGCGTGATGGGCGATGCGGCGTCGCTCGAGGAGGAAAGCTTTCAAAGCGGGTTACTGGAATACCCGCACTATACGCGACCGGCGAAATGGCATGGCCGGTCGGTGCCGGAGGTCTTGCTCTCCGGGCACCATGAAAAGATCCGCGCCTGGCGGCGCGAACAGGCAGAACGCATTACCCGCGAGCGGCGGCCCGATCTCTGGGACCGCTATACCGCGCAGATTTAAGGAACGAGGACGGAAACATGAACATCATTCAAAAGGTAGAGCAGGCCCAGCTGGAAAAGCTCACGGCCGAGCGCGATATCCCGCCGTTTCGGCCGGGCGATACGATCCGCGTTCAGGTGCGCGTCGTCGAAGGCACCCGCGAGCGGATCCAGGCTTTCGAAGGCGTCTGTATCGGCCGCAAGAACGCCGGCTTGAACAGCTCCTTCACGGTGCGCAAGATCAGCTACGGCGAAGGCGTCGAGCGGGTCTTTCCGCTGCACAGCCCGCGGATCGACGCGATCGAGGTGGTGCGCCGGGGTTCGGTCCGCCGCGCAAAGCTGTATTATCTTCGCGGCCGCCGCGGGAAGTCGGCGCGGATCACCGAGGATACGAGCCAGCGCCGCGCCCAGGAAGCCGCGGCGCATAGCGATGCCGTCGCGGCCGACGCCAAAGCCGCGGAAGCGGCCGCCGCTGTCGAAGAGAAGACGGAAGACTAGATAAGACCAAGAAGATCAATTGCGAGCCCAAGGGGATAACGATCCCCGCCGGGCGCCGGGAGCACGGGTGATGAGCAAACCTCGAACTTTGTTCGAAAAGATTTGGGATAGCCATGTCGTCGATGTCGAGAAGAACGGCACATGCCTTCTCTATATCGACCGGCATCTCACCCATGAGGTGACGACGCCGCAGCCGTATGAAGGATTGCGCCAGGCAGGCCGTCCGGTGCGGCGGACCGATGCGACGCTCGCGGTGATCGACCACAACATCGCGACCGACCGCAGCGAGGGCATCCCCGAGGATTCGCAGCTTCAGATCGATACGCTGATCAAGAACTGCGCGGATTTCGGCGTCGAGCTGTTTCACTTCGACGACGTGCGGAACGGCATCGTGCATATCATCGGGCCGGAACAGGGATTTACACTGCCGGGCACGACATTGGTTTGCGGCGATAGCCATACGGCGACGCATGGCGCGTTCGGCGCGCTGGCCTTCGGCATCGGCACATCCGAGGTCGAGCACGTGCTGGCGACCCAGACCCTGATCCAGGCGCCGGCCAAGAGCATGCGCGTCACGGTGGACGGGGCGTTGCCGTTCGGCTGCACCGCGAAGGATCTGGTCCTCGCCATCATCGGCAAGATCGGCACCGGGGGCGGGACGGGCCATGTCATCGAATACGCCGGGCAGGCGATCGAGGACCTGTCGATGGAAGGCCGCATGACGGTCAGCAACATGACCATCGAAGCCGGTGCGCGCGCCGGATTGATCGCCCCGGACGAGAAGACCTTCGAGTTCCTGAAGGGCCGGCCGATGTCGCCGAAGGGAGAACAGTGGGACGCGGCGGTCGCCTACTGGAAGACGCTGCCGACCGATCCAGGCGCGCAATATGACAAGGAAGTAACGCTCGACGTATCCGAAATCGTGCCGCAGATCACCTGGGGCACCAGCCCGGAAGACGTCATGCCGATCACCGGCACGGTGCCGGACCCGACGGCCGAACCCGATGACGACAAGCGCGACAGCATGCAGCGCGCGCTCGACTATATGGGGCTGACGGCCGGGACAAAGATGACTGACGTGCCGATCGACCGTATTTTCGTCGGGTCCTGCACCAACGGCCGGATCGAGGATATGCGGGCGGTCGCCGCCGTGGCCAAGGGCCGCAAGGTCGCCGCCGGCGTGCGCGCGATGATCGTGCCGGGGTCCGGCTTGGTCAAGCAGCAGGCCGAGGAAGAAGGCATCGCCGATATCCTGAAAGAGGCCGGCTTCGAATGGCGCGAGCCGGGCTGCTCGATGTGTCTGGCGATGAATGTAGACCGGCTCGAGCCGGGCGAGCGCTGTGCGTCCACAACGAACCGGAACTTCGTCGGCCGCCAAGGCCGCGACGGGCGCACGCATTTGGTGAGTCCCGCCATGGCCGCCGCGGCGGCGGTGACGGGCAAATTTGCCGACGTACGGGAGCTGATGGAATAACAATGTCGTCCAATGCAATGAAGAATCCGGCGGATACGCAGCCGGGAGGGGAACAGAACCTCGAAGGCATCGACCGGCTGTTCGGCCGGGACGTCCGCAGTGCGGGTTGGGTCGTCGATCCGGCGGCCACTGCCCAGGACGGGAATAACGAATTACGGACCGGCCTTGGCGAAAACAGGCCCGATCCGGCGATGATCTGGGCGCTGCGCGGTCGGCGCCGGTAAGCGGATAGGAGAGGCGAACATGGAAAAATTTACGAAACTGTCCGGCGTCGCGGCGCCGATGGACATGATCAATATCGACACCGATCAGATCATTCCGAAACTGCATCTCCGCACGATCAAGCGCACCGGCCTCGGAAAGGTCCTGTTCGACGAGCTGCGCTTCAAGCCGGACGGCAGCGAGATTCCCGAGTTCATTCTGAACCAGAAGCCTTATCGTGACGCAAAGATCATCGTCGCCGGCGACAACTTCGGCTGCGGTTCGTCGCGCGAGCATGCGCCGTGGGCTCTGCTGGATTTCGGCATCCGCTGCGTCATCTCGACCAGCTTCGCCGACATCTTCTACAACAACTGCTTCAAGAACGGCATTCTGCCGGTCACGGTGACCAAGGATGAATTGGATGCGTTGATGGCGGACGCCGAGGACCGCGAGAATCCCGAACTCACCGTCGACCTGGAAAACCAAACGATTACGCGGCCGAACGGCGCGACGGTGTCCTTCGAAATCGACGAATTCCGCCGCGAATGCCTGTTGAATGGCCTCGACGATATCGGCCTCACGCTGCAGAAGGCGGAGAAGATCGACAGCTTCGAGGCGCAGCAGCGCGAGAGCCAGCCCTGGCTGTATCGCTAGGCCCGCGGCAGGACGAACGCGATGGCCACACCCCGCACCCTGTTCGACAAGATTTGGGATAGCCATCTTGTCGACACCCTCGATGATGGGCTGAACATCCTCTATATCGACCGGCATCTCCTGCATGAGGTGCTGTCGCCGCAGGCCTTTGAAGGACTGCGCATGGAGGGGCGCACGGTGCGCCGCACCGAAGCGACGCTCGCCGTCGCCGACCACAACGTGCCGACGACGGACCGCAGCAAGGGCATCGAGGACCCGGAATCCCGCCTGCAAGTCGAAACGCTCAGCATCAACTGCAAGGAATTCGGCGTGCCGATCTTCGACATGCTGGATCCGCGGCAGGGCATCGTCCATGTCATCGGGCCGGAGCAAGGCTTCACGCTACCCGGCACGACCGTCGTGTGCTGCGACAGCCATACCGCGACCCATGGCGCCTTCGGCGCGCTGGCGTTCGGGATCGGCACGTCCGAGGGCGAGCATGTCCTGGCGACCCAGACGCTGCGCACGTCCAAGCCGAAGAATATGCGGGTGCTGATCGACGATCCGCTGCCGGTCGGCTGCACCGGCAAGGATTTGATCCTCGCCATCATCGGCGAAATCGGTACCGCCGGCGGGACCGGCCACGTCATCGAGTTCTGCGGCCAGGCGATTCGCGACCTGTCCATGGAAGGGCGGATGACGGTCAGCAACATGACGATCGAGGGCGGTGCGCGCGCCGGTCTGATCGCGCCGGACGAGAAGACGTTCGAATACCTCAAGGGCCGCCCGATGGCGCCGAAGGGCGCGCAATGGGAAGCCGCCGTGGCCCATTGGAAGACGCTGCCGTCGGACGACGGGGCGGTGTACGACCGCGAAATCAAGATCGATGTCGCCAATATCGCGCCGCAGGTGACCTGGGGCACCAGCCCCGAAGACGTCGTGCCGATCACCGGGCGGGTGCCCGACCCCCAGGACGCGGAGAGTGACGCCAAGCGCAGCGCGATGAAGCGGTCTCTCGAATACATGGGCCTGACGCCGGGCACGCCGATGACCGAGATCGAGATCGATAACGTGTTCATCGGTTCCTGCACGAACAGCCGGATCGAGGACCTGCGCGCGGCGGCGGACATCGTCAAGGGCCGCAAGGTCGCCGACCGGGTCACCGCGATGGTCTCGCCGGGATCGACGATCATCAAGGAGCAGGCGGAAGACGAGGGCCTCGACCGGATCTTCCTCGAAGCCGGATTCGAATGGCGCGAGGCCGGGTGTTCCATGTGCCTCGGCATGAACCCGGACCGGGTGCCGGCCGGGAAACGTTGTGCATCCACGTCGAACCGCAACTTCGAGGGACGGCAGGGCCGCGACGCCCGCACCCATCTGGTCAGCCCGGCGATGGCGGCGGCGGCGGCGGTCCATGGCCGTCTCGTCGACGTGCGCGACGCCGACGCCTAAGCCGATGGCCGACGCCCCCCGCACGCTGTTCGATAAGATCTGGCAGGCGCATCTGGTGTCGCCGCCCGAATCCGACGGCACGGCGGTGATCTACATCGATCGTCATCTCATTCACGAAGGGTCGACGCCGCAGGCGTTCGAAGGGTTGCGGCTGGCCGGTCTGCCGGTGCGCCGCCCCGACGCGACGATGGCCGTGGTCGATCACGTGGTGCCGACGATCGACCGTGCCGCCGGGATCGAAGAGGAGACCTCCCGCGCCATGGTCGATGCGATGGTGCGGAACTGCGCCGACTTCGGGATCGAGCTGTACGACATGTTCGACCCGCGGCAGGGGATCGTTCATGTGGTCGGGCCGGAGCAGGGCTTCACCTTGCCGGGCATGACGCTGGTCTGCGGTGACAGCCATACGGCGACGCATGGCGCCTTCGGTGTGCTCGCCTTCGGCATCGGCACGTCCGAGGTCGAACATGTACTGGCGACGCAGACCCTGTTGCAGCAGTCGATGAAGACGATGCGCATCAGTGTCGAGGATGAACTGCCGGCGGGATGCACGGGCAAGGACCTGGTGCTGGCGATCATCGGCAAGATCGGCGCTGCCGGCGGCACCGGCCACGCCATCGAGTATGCCGGGCCGGGTATCGAAGCGCTGTCCATGGAAGGGCGCATGACCGTCTGCAACATGACGATCGAGGCCGGCGCGCGCGCCGGAATGATCGCGCCCGACGATAAGACTTTCGAGTATCTGAAAGGCCGCCCCTTCGCGCCGCAGGGCGACGACTGGGAGCGCGCCGTGGCGGCATGGCGGCAACTGCCCACCGACATTGGCGCCCGCTTCGACCGCGAGGTCCGGTTGAACGGCTCCGACATCGTGCCGCAGGTGACTTGGGGCACGAGCCCCGAAGATGTCGTGCCGGTGACCGGGACCGTGCCGGACCCAAAGGATGCGCCGAGCGAGGGCAAACGCCAATCGATGCGCCGGGCGCTCGACTATATGGGCCTCACCGCCGGTACGCCGATCGCGGAAATTCCGGTGGACCGCGTGTTCATCGGCTCCTGCACCAACAGCCGGATCGAGGATTTGCGCGCGGCGGCGGCCGTCGCCGCGGGCGGGCGTGTCGCCGAAACGGTGAAAGCCATGGTGGTGCCGGGGTCCGGGCAGGTGAAAGCCGCCGCCGAGGCGGAAGGGCTTCACCGGGTTTTTCTGGAGGCCGGTTTCGAATGGCGCGAGCCTGGCTGTTCGATGTGCGTCGGCATGAATGATGATTTGATTGCGCCGCAAGAGCGATGCGCATCCACCTCGAACCGCAACTTCGAAGGGCGGCAGGGGCGCGGCGGGCGGACCCATCTGGTCAGCCCGGCCATGGCGGCGGCGGCCGCGCTCACCGGGCGGTTCACCGACGTGCGCAACATGGCGTAGCGGTACGGACAACACGGCAGGGCCGCCGCGGAAACAGTCGACCGGAAATCCCAGAAGTCGAAGGCCGGCCCGCCGGCAGGCAAGGAGCAAAAGAATGGTTGCGAGTGCGAATAAGAAATTGGTGGTGCTGCCCGGCGATTATGCCGGCCCCGAGGTGATGGACCAGGTGTTGCGCGTGGTGCGCTGGATGGAGTCGCGCCGGGCCGTGGCGTTCGATTTGGACCAACGGTCGATCGGCGGGGCGTCTTACGACGAGTACGGCACCCCGCTGACGGATGATACGCTGGCGGCGGCGAAGGCATCCGACGCCGTTCTGTTGGGGGCGATCGGCGGCCCGAAATACGACGGCCTGTCGCGCGAGAACCGGCCGGAGGCGGGCCTGCTGAAGCTGCGCAAGGAAATGGACCTGTTTGCGAACCTGCGGCCCGTCGTGACCTTCGACGCCTTGATCGACGCGTCGTCGCTGAAGCCGGAGATCGTGAAAGGGCTCGACATCATGTTCGTGCGCGAACTGACCTCGGGCATCTATTTCGGCGAGCCGCGCGGCATCGAAACCCTGGCCGATGGCACGCGCCGAGCCGTGGATACCCAGGTCTATACCGAGGGGGAAATCCGCCGGGTCGCGGAGGTGGCTTTCGAACTGGCCCGGAAACGGCGCAACAAAGTCCATTCGGTCGAGAAAGAGAATGTGATGGCGACCGGCGTCCTTTGGCGCGAGATCGTGACCGATCTGCACAAGGAAAAATACCAGGACGTCGAACTCAATCATATGCTGGCCGACAACTGCGGCATGCAGTTGGTGCGCAACCCGAAACAGTTCGACGTCATCGTGACGGACAACCTGTTCGGCGACCTTCTGTCCGATTGCGCGTCGATGCTGCCGGGCTCGCTCGGGATGCTGCCGTCGGCGTCGCTGGGTGCGCCCGACGAGACCGGCCGGCGGCTCGCGATGTACGAGCCGATCCACGGCAGTGCGCCCGACATCGCCGGCAAAGGTGTCGTCAATCCGCTCGCGGCGATCCTCAGCTACGCGATGTTGCTGCGTTACTCCTTCGATATGGAGGAGGAAGCGGCGTTGATCGAACAGGCGGTACAGGACGTGCTGGGCGGGGGAATTCGGACCGCCGATATCATGTCGCAGGGCATGGCCAAGGTGTCGACCGGCGTGATGGGCGACGCCTTGCTGAAACAGCTCGATAAACTGACGGGATAATTCGCGGGCCACGGGCGTTTTATTGATTCGTACCCGAATTTCGGGGTTTTCTTTGACGGTGCGAGCGCGTAGGATCGTACCGTTCGCTCAACATTTAGGGGTGTGCGGAATGCGTATTGTGGTCGCTTCGATTTTGACGTCGATCTTTTTTGCCGCGTCGGCGGTGACCACGGTCGCCTGTCCGATGGCCGGTCATTCCGAACAGAAGACCGTTATGACCGAGACGCTGACGCAGACTCCGATGCCGGATAAATCCAAATCCGGCGGGTAACAGGGCCGGCATTTGCCGTCGGCCCCTCCTGGCGCCGGCGGTTTTCCTTAAGGAAGTTGTAACCGCGGAGCGTTCAGGTCTCTCCGCGGTTTTTCGTGGGCGCGACATCGTGTTGCAATGCATCGTGTTGTAAATTGCAATCGAAGTGCCGGACGCCTACATAAAGCCGCATAGTGAAATGAGCCGCGAGGCCGCGGGCCGGCGGCGGTACGATGATGTGATGGAGCCTTGACGATGGGTTATCGCGTGGCGGTGATGGGCGCGACCGGAAATGTCGGTCGCGAAATCTTGGAAATCCTGGCGGAACGCGCGTTTCCGGCGGATGAAGTGGTGGCGTTGGCGTCCGAGCGGTCGGTCGGCAAAGAAGTGTCCTACGGCGATTCGAAAACGTTGAAAGTCGTCAACCTGGCGGATTTCGATTTCACGGGGATCGATTTGGTCCTGTCGTCGGCTGGTGCTTCCGTCTCGAAGGTACACGCGCCGCGCGCCGCGGAGGCGGGCGCCGTGGTCATCGACAACACGTCCTTCTTCCGGATGGATCCGGATGTGCCGCTTGTCGTGCCCGAGGTGAACGAAGAGGCGCTTGCGGATTACGGCAAGAAGAACATCGTCGCCAATCCCAACTGCTCGACCATGCAGATGGTCGTCGCCTTGAAGCCGTTGCACGACCTGGCGAGTATCCGCCGCGTCGTGGTCTCGACCTATCAGTCGGTCTCGGGCGCCGGCAAAGCCGGAATGGACGAGCTGTTCAATCAAACGCGCGACATTTACATGAACGAGCTGGCCAAGCCGGAAAAATTCACCAAGCAGATCGCGTTCAACGTCATTCCCCATATCGACGTCTTCATGGACGACGGCTCGACCAAGGAAGAATGGAAGATGATGGTCGAGACCAAGAAAATCCTCGACCCGAAGATCAAGGTATCTGCGACTTGCGTTCGGGTGCCGGTCTTCGTGGGTCATGCCGAGGCGGTCAATCTCGAATTCGACCGGCCGATCACCGTCGAGGATGCGCGCGAGGCGCTGCGCGATTCGCTCGGTGTCGTGGTTGTCGACGAGCGCGACGACGGCGGCTATGTCACGCCGAAGGAATCGACCGGCGAGGACGCGGTCTTCGTCAGCCGGTTGCGGGAAGACCCGACCGTAGAGAACGGTCTGATGATGTGGATCGTGTCGGACAATCTGCGGAAAGGGGCCGCGCTGAACACGGTGCAGATCGCCGAAGCGCTGATCGGCGGGTACCTGCAACAGAAAGCGGCGTAGCCGTCATGCGCCGGGCGGGGTTTAACCCAGCCCATTCTATTCTCGACACGCGAATTAATTCGAATGTTCGGGGACGAATAAACGGCCAAAAGATAATTAACATGTGCGCATAATTTAAGGAAATAAAAAAACCGATCCTCAGTATTTATTATGTGTACATATTAATTATCGAAGTTGTACGGCGGGGCGAATCGCTTCCGGCGCCAGGATTGCGTCCTGTTCCTCGATGAGCGGCAAATCAGTCGACCCCCGGTCAGCAGCGAGTCGTACCGCCGTGTGGGTCGCGGCGGCGGCATATGCCAACGCGGCCTGCGTTTCGGCCTGCTGCAGCAGCCGGCCAAGCAGGAGCCCGGCGAACAGATCCCCGGCGCCGTAGCCGGGCGCGTCGACCGCGGGGTAGGTGACCTGCCATGCCGACCCGTCGGCCGAGCCAGTTGTCGCGAGGCCGTCCTCGGTCTCGATGCCGGTGATGACCACGATACGCGGGCCCTTGGCATGTAACGCGTCGGCTGCGGCCACCGCGTCGTCTGCCGAATGGACGGCGATCCCCGTCAGGTATTCCGCCTCGAATGAATTGGGCGTGACGACGTCGGCATGAACGATGCCATCGGTCGCGAAGAAATCGGCGATGCCGTCCGCGACGTACACCTGCCCCTTGTCGCCGATCACGGGATCGCACAGGAATAGCGCATCGGGGCTTTGCGCCCGTACCCGCCGCACCGCGTCCAGAACCACAGGGCCGGTTTCCGCATCACCAAGATATCCGGAAAGGATGGCGGTGCAATCCGCGAGCAGGCCGCGTTGGTCCAAGCCCTCGATCAAGGCGCGCATCTCCTCCACCGGCGTGACCCGGCCGGTATGGCTACCGTGAGCGGGGTGATTCGAGAACATCACCGTGTTCACAGGCCACACCGGAAAGCCCAGCCGCTGCAGGAAGAAGGCGCTGGCGCTGTTGCCCACATGCCCGGCGACGACCGCCGATTGAATGCTCAAGATACCCATGGCCGGCCATGCTAGGCCGTCTTCCACCGGAAACCAATCACCGATGTTTCGGACAATCGGGCCATCCGGTCCCTGGCCGTTGCGATGCGGCCGCGCGCCGGTATAGTCCCGCCCATCACATTCGGGAGACCCATCATGACCGCCATCGATCGCCCCCGCCGCAGCATGCTCTATATGCCCGGCTCCAACACCCGCGCACTGGACAAGGGGCGCAGCCTGCCCTGCGATGCCATTATCTTCGATCTCGAAGATGCGGTCGCGGTCGAGGCCAAGGAAACGGCGCGGTCGCAAATCGCCGAGGCCCTGGCCGCCGGCGGTTATGGCGGCCGGGAGTTGCTGATCCGGGTCAACGGATTGGACTCGAAATGGGGGTCCGCCGACATTGCCGCCGTCGCCGCCATGCCGGCGCATGGCATCCTGGTCCCGAAGGTCGAGAGCCCCGATATGGTCCAAGCGGTGGATCGGCACCTTTCGAAGGCGGGGGCCCCGGAGGCGCAATCGATCTGGTGCATGATGGAAACCCCGCTCGGTATTCTGCGCGCGGCTGAGATCGCGGCCTCGAGCCCCAGGCTCGCGGGATTCATTCTCGGCACCAACGACCTCGCGCTCGATTTGCGCTGCCGCCAGACACCGGACCGGCTTCCGTTCATGACGAGTTTCGGCCTCTGCATCCTTGCAGCGCGGGCGCATGGGTTGGCGGTTATCGACGCGGTGTATACGGACCTGGATGACATGGCAGGCTTCGCCGAGGCCTGTCGCCAGGGCCGCGATCTGGGGTTCGACGGCAAATCGCTCATTCATCCGAAGACGATCGAAACGGCGAACGCACATTTCGGGCCGAGCGCGGAAGAGGTCGCCTGGGCCCGGAAAATCGTCGCCGCCTACCGCGACGGACAAGCGGACGGTAAGGCGGTCATCGTCGTCGATGGGCAGATGATCGAGGATCTGCACGTCCGCGAGGCGCAGCGTCTGTTGGCGATGGCCGATACCGTGACATCTTCGTGAAATTAAGCGAGTGAACAGAAAGGCTCTGCGCGAGACAATCAAACGGAAGCAATATGAAGATTTCGCAAGGGAGCGCTAGCCTTTAAGAAATGAAACGCCCTACTCTTAAAATAGAGCGTCAAAAATAAACAAAAGAAACGCTGAAATTTAGTTGAGAAAATAAAAACACGTTGATATAAGAAAAGCGTCGGGTATGTGTTCCGGAGTTGGTGGGACCACCAGATCACATCTGTACCGCGCAAACGATACCCCCGACGCCTTTCCGAGCCTTACGGCTCTGGACCGCGAAAGCGGACTTCCGCAACACCAACCCGACACTCCGGCAGACACCCTGGCGACGACGCTGCCGGTGCGGGCTGGTCAATGCGACCGCAGCGACCGCAATGGTCCACGCTGCCGCATTCCTTCCGGATACGCCCGAATACATCCAGTGACGCCAAGAGACATCGCTGCATGCGTTCCGCCGTTCTCAAGGACAGTCAATACCTCGCGACATCGACCCCCCTGCTCGGCCCGCATCGCTGCGTCGCCGAACTTCTGTCCCCCGCCAGGCACAGGGAGGCAACCGACGGGAGCCGGCGGAACCCGCGATGAGGTCATCCCTCCACCCGAAAGGTGAGGCGGATGCGGCGGGATTGTATCAAAAATGAAACACCCCCAACCGAGCCCTCCGCCGCAACGGCGTTCGTGCCGGAAATCCCGCACTAGCGTCGTCGCGCCGTCCGATGCCGCCGACGGATTGGCCCGGAGGCCGCCTGCCCTTGGCATCGGCACCGCGTAAGCGAACCGGAAATCCGCCCGATGTCGCGGCGAAGTGCCCGCAAAAGCTCTCCACGCGCCACCGTTAGGACCCTTAGCCGGACCGAGCTTGTCCGAAGACGCCGCCGCGGTCCCTAAAATTTCAGCTAGCAAAGCCGTTCAATCTTGTCGGTCCGAAGGCCGATTCAACACTAAACGAAGATGCATCAACGCCGAGATTTCAGCGCTTTCACGTACCTCTATAATAGTGTAATGGAGTGCAAAAGATGTCCATAATAAAAACAAGAGATAACGGAAAAAGTTGTGAATAAAACAAAAAGAAAATCACAATTTATCCACATTCTATCCACACGTTTTTCCACAGAATCTGGAAATTTTGTACTTCAATCTAGTATTCGCAAGTATATAACATTCATTGCTTAATCCTGCCAGAGGAGACTCGATTCTTTTCCAATCGATTAGAGAAATGCACAGACCAACTACGGGGCGGCACGCGAATTGCCAATTGGATATCGCGCCACAAATTGTTGCGCGGCATCGTGGCGCCTCGCAAATTCGCGAATCGGTCAAAGTAACGGCGGCCGTGATTCTTCCGGATTACCGGTAGGCAAGTCGCATGCGACTCCGCCGGCGGCGAGGCGGGCAAACCGTGGTCGGTTCGGCGATCCGGCGGTAGGATTAGGCGGTTCCGCCGCCGCTCCGGCCGATACCGTTGACTACGCAGGAAAAGCGCCCTATTCAGAGCCACGTGTTTTTCCGATAGGGGCGCGTCGCCCCGGCCACCGTCGGTGGTGGGCTGTGCATTAATTGCAATCCGGATTGCATGTCAGGACGTATACCAACTAAGCCACGGCGCGGGCAGCGAGAGGACGCATGAATACGGGAAACAGGCCGCTTTCACCGCATTTGCAGGTGTATCGATGGCAATGGACGATGGCGCTTTCGATCATCCATCGCGCTACGGGAATTGCGATGGCCGTCGGCGCGCTCATGATGGTGTACTGGTTGGTGTCCGTCGCGCAGGGCGCCGAGGCGTATGCCGAGCTCGACGGGTTCCTGTCTTCCTGGATCGGCCGTTTGCTGTTGTTCGGCTGGACGTGGTCACTGTTCTATCACCTCGCGAACGGCATTCGGCACCTGGCTTGGGATACCGGCAGCGGGCTCGAATTGGAAACCGCGCGCATGTCGGGATACGCGGCCGCGGCCTTCTCGATCATCGGAACCATCGCTTTGTGGGCCTTGGCCTATGGCATGACGGGGGCTTTCTCATGAGCATGCAGACGCCGCTTGGCCGGGTGCGCGGGCTCGGCTCCGCGAAAAACGGGACGCATCATTGGTGGATGCAACGGGTCACGGCGGTGGCCCTCGTGCCGCTGACGGTGTGGTTCATCTATTCGATCCTCACGCTGCTCGGCGGCGGGTATACCGAAGCCGCACGGTGGCTCGCGTCGCCGATCAATGCCGTCTTGATGGTCCTGTTGATCATCGCGACGTTCCATCACCTTCAGTTGGGGGTGCAGGTGGTGATCGAGGATTACATTCATGGCGAGGGCACGAAGATCGCCGCCATCGTCAGTCTGAAACTGGCAAGTTTCGCGCTCGCCGTGACGGGCGCGTTTGCCGTACTGAAGGTCGCGTTCTAAATGAATGCACAGTGTATGCAGCTTATGGGGTGGCAGTAGAAAATGGGTCAGGCATATCCAATTATCGACCATGAATATGACGTGGTCGTCGTCGGCGCCGGCGGCGCCGGATTACGCGCGACGGTCGGCCTGGCGGAAGCCGGGCTGAAGACGGCCTGCGTCACCAAGGTCTTCCCGACCCGAAGTCACACCGTCGCGGCACAGGGCGGTATCTCCGCCGCGTTGGGCAATATGGGCGACGACGACTGGCGTTGGCATATGTATGACACCGTCAAGGGCGCCGACTGGCTGGGCGACCAGGACGCCATCGAATATATGTGCCGCGAGGCGATCCCCGCGATCATCGAGCTGGAACATTACGGCGTGCCGTTCAGCCGCACCGAGGAGGGCCGGATCTATCAGCGGCCATTCGGTGGCATGACCACGAATTACGGCGAAGGCACCGCGCAGCGAACCTGTGCCGCGGCCGACCGGACCGGTCACGCCATGCTGCACACGCTGTATCAGCAATCGGTCAAACATCAGGTCGAGTTCTTCATCGAATACTTCGCGCTCGACCTCATCACCGACAGCGAAGGCGATGTCTGCGGCCTGATGGCGTGGAATTTGGACGACGGGACGATCCATCGATTCCGGGCGAAGATGGTCATCATGGCCACCGGCGGCTACGGCCGGGCTTATTTCTCCTGCACCTCGGCGCATACCTGCACGGGCGACGGCGGCGGCATGGTGTTGCGGGCCGGCCTGCCGATGCAGGATATGGAGTTCGTGCAATTCCATCCGACCGGGATCTACGGCGCAGGCTGCCTGATTACCGAGGGCGTGCGCGGTGAGGGCGGCTATGTCACCAATTCCGAAGGCGAGCGTTTCATGGAACGCTATGCGCCGTCGGCGAAGGACCTGGCCAGCCGCGACGTGGTGAGCCGGTCGATGACCATCGAGATCCGTGAAGGCCGTGGCGTCGGCGACGACGCCGATCATATTCATCTTCACCTGGAACATCTCGACCCGGACGTGATCGAAGAGCGCCTGCCCGGCATTTCCGAAACCGCGCGCATCTTCGCCGGCGTCGACGTGACGAAGGAAGCGATCCCCGTGATCCCGACCTGCCACTACAACATGGGCGGTGTACCGGCGAACTATCACGGCGAAGCGGTGACCTTGAAGAACGGCGGCGACGCAACGGTGGTGCCGGGCCTGATGGCGATCGGCGAGGCGGCCTGCGTTTCGGTGCATGGCGCGAACCGGCTGGGCTCGAACTCGCTGCTCGATCTCGTGGTGTTCGGCCGCGCCTCGGCGCAGCGCTGCGCCGAGGTGGTCGATCCGAACGCCAGCCACAAACCCTTCCCGTCGGATGCGGGCGAGGCGGCGCTCGACCGTCTCGACCGGATCCGCCATTCCAAGGGCAGCACGTCGACCGCATCGCTGCGGCTGGAGATGCAGCGCGTGATGCAGAGCAATTGCGCCGTGTTCCGGACCGGCGAGGTGCTCGACGAAGGTGTCGATCTGCTGGAGGAAACCTGGCAGAAGCGCGAAGACCTGAGCGTCACCGACCGGTCGATGGTCTGGAATTCGGACCTGGTCGAATCGCTGGAACTCGACAATTTGCTGTCGCAGGCGATGGTGACCATGACTTCGGCGGCGAACCGGCAGGAATCGCGCGGCGCGCACGCCCGCGAGGACTTCCCGGACCGCGACGACGAGAAATGGATGCATCACACGCTCGCCTGGTGCGACGACAAGGGCAAGGTCAAGATCGACTACCGCCCGGTCGTGATGCAGACGCTGACCAACGAGGTTCAATCCTTCCCGCCAAAGGCGCGGGTGTATTGATCCGCCCCACCGCGCGACACACCGAAACCCATATGCCGGCTCCGCCGATGCGCCGGCCGGGACAATCAGAAAGACGATTACATGGCTGAATTCTCGCTACCTGCTAATTCCAAGGTCACGGACGGCAAGCGCTGGGACGCGCCGTCCGAGGCGGGAAATACAAAGACCTTCAAGGTCTATCGGTGGAATGCGGATGACGGGGAGAATCCGGCGCTCGATACCTACACGGTCGACCTCGACGATTGCGGCCCGATGGTCCTCGACGCGCTGATCAAGATCAAGAACGAGATTGATCCGACGCTGACCTTCCGGCGGTCCTGCCGGGAGGGCGTCTGCGGATCCTGCGCGATGAATATCGACGGCACCAACACGCTGGCCTGCACCAAATACATCGACGATGTGGACGGCGACGTGAAGGTCTATCCCCTGCCGCATTTGCCGGTGGTGAAGGATCTCGTGCCCGACCTGAGCACGCCCTACGCACAGCTCTCGTCGATCGAGCCATGGATGAAGACGCAAACGCCCGCGCCCGCGCGCGAACGGCTGCAGACGCCGGCAGAGCGGCGGCAACTCGACGGGCTGTATGAGTGCATCCTCTGCTTCTGCTGTTCGACCAGCTGCCCGAGCTATTGGTGGAACGGCGACCGCTATCTCGGCCCGGCCATCCTGCTGCAAGCCTATCGCTGGATCGCGGACAGCCGCGACGAGGAGACCGGTGTCCGGCTCGACCAGTTGGAAGATCCGTTCCGGCTCTACCGGTGCCACACCATCATGAATTGCACCAAGACCTGCCCGAAGGGCCTGAACCCGGCGAAGGCGATCGCCGAGATCAAGAAGCTGATGGTGGCGCGGCAAGGCTGATATCCCATAGACCGGGCCGCGGGCGGTGGTTCCGCCCGTTCCGGCAAAATTGGTCCTTTTTCCGGCGGCGCGGTCCCTTTAGACCGCGCCGTTGTCGGTTCTACAGACAGGAGAAGTCCGATGTATCTGCCGCCCTACTTCGCCGAGGACGACCGTGAGATTCTGTATTCGGTCATTCGCGAGAACAATTTCGGTGTGCTGGTCACGACGACGGATGGCGCGCCGTCGGCGACGCATCTGCCGTTCCTGCTCGAGGGCGACACGCTGGTGGCGCATATGGCCCGGGCCAACCCGCAATGGAAGGCTTTCGAAAGCGGCGGCGAGGTGCTGTGCATCTTTCACGGCCCGCACGGCTACATTTCGCCGAATTGGTATGTCACCAAGAAGGCGGTGCCGACCTGGAACTACGTCGCGGTGCATGTCTACGGCACACCGCGCGTCGTCGACGATCCGGCGGCGGCGCTTGCCATGCAGGAACGGCTGGTCGCCGCCCATGAAGCGGGGTCGCCGGCGCCGTGGACGATGGACGGTCAGCCGGACGGGTATATCGATGGTCAGTTGCGGGCGATCGTCAATTTCGAAATTCCGATCGCGCGGATCGAAGGCAAGTTCAAGCTGAACCAGAACCGCAAGCCGGAGGACCGTGCCGGTGTGATCGCGGCGCTGCGGGCAAGCCCCCACGCCGGGGACCAGGAACTTGCGGATTTGATGGCGGACCGCGAACCGAAATTCACCGCCTAGGGCGGGTTCCCGACCCGATCCGGTCTTGCGCCGCCCGCAGGACGGCGTAGAGTCCTCGAAACGCGGATATTGCGGGAGGGCACCATGCGGCTGAGCGATGAACAGCTCGAGACAATAGATCGGGAGGGCTACGTCTTCCTGCCCGAGGTGTTCTCGCGGGCGGAAATCGACGTGCTGATGGGCGAAGTGCCCGGCATCTTCGCGCTCGACCGGGTCGAGAACGTCCGCGAGAAGTCCGGCAAGTCGGTGCGCACGACCTTCGCCGCGCATACCTTCAACGAAGCCTTCCGCCGCCTGGGCCGGCATCCGCGCATGATTGAACCGGTGCGTCAGATCCTCGGCGGCGAGGTCTACATGCATCAATACAAGATCAACGCGAAGGCCGCCTTCGACGGCGACGTCTGGCAGTGGCATCAGGACTACGGCACTTGGGCGCGCGACGACAGGATGCCGGAAGCGCGGGCGATGAACATCGCGCTGTTCCTGGAGGACGTGACGGAATTCAACGGCGCGCTGATGTTCATCCCGCGCAGCCACAAGAGGGGCGTGATCGAGGCGGGGCACGACTTGGAGACGACGAGCTACCCGCTCTGGACGATCGACGAGGAAACGATCTCCAAGTTGGTCGCCGAGGGCGGCATCGTCTCGCCGAAAGGCCCGGCGGGATCGGTCATCCTGTTCCATTCGACGTTGGTGCATGGCAGCCCATCCAACATGTCGCCCTTCGACCGGACCATCGTCTATCTCAGCCTCTGTCACGTGGACAATCACATCCGGCAGTTCAAACGGCCCGAATGGATCGCCCATCGCGACTTCGACCCGATCGTCCCGCTGGCCGACGATTGCCTGATGGAACTCGCCCGGGAAACCGCCGCGGCGGAATAAACGCGTCTCGCGACGGCGCGGAGAGGACAACACGGATGAACCTTCACAAGATGCTACAGGCCCGCGCCGCCGAGGGGCGGCCGGTTCGCGCCGGACTGATCGGCGCGGGCAAATTCGGCGCCATGTTTCTGGCCCAGGCGATCCGCACGCCGGGCATGCACGTCATGGGAATCGCCGACCTGTCACCCGACCGGGCGCGGGAGTCGTTGCGCCGCGTCGGCTGGCTGGAAGATCGATTCGCGGCAAGCAGCTTCGCCGATGCGGTGCGGACGGGTGCGACGGCGATCACCGAGGACGCCGCAGGCTTGATCGCCGCCGACGGCTTGGACGTGGTGATCGACGCGACCGGCAGCCCGGCGGCTGGTATCCGCCACGCCCTGCTGGCCTGCGAACACGGGCGGCATATCGTCATGGTCAACGTCGAGGCCGACGTCCTCGCCGGACCGTTGCTTGCCGAGCGGGCGCGGGCCGCCGGCGTTGTGTATTCACTGGCCTATGGCGACCAACCGGCATTGATCTGCGAAATGGTCGATTGGGCGCGCGCCGCCGGGTTCGACGTGGTCGCGGCCGGCAAGGGCACCAAGTACCTGCCCGCCTTTCATGCATCCACCCCGGACACGGTCTGGGGTTATTACGGGCTGACGCCGGAAGCCGCCGAACTCGGCGGTATGAACCCGCAGATGTTCAATTCCTTCCTGGACGGTACGAAATCCGGGATCGAGATGGCGGCGGTCGCCAACGCTACCGGCCTAACGCCGCCGAAAGATGGGTTGGCTTTCCCGCCCTGCGGAGTCGACGCCTTACCGGCGGTCTTGCGGCCGCGCGGCGACGGCGGTGTGCTCGACGGCAAGGGCATGGTCGAGGTGGTGTCCAGCGTCGACCGGAACGACGGGCCGATCGACCGTGATCTCCGCTGGGGCGTCTATGCGGTCTTCGAAGCGCCGAGCGATTACGCGATGCGGTGCTTCGCCGAATACGGGTTGCGCACCGACGACAGCGGGCGATATGCCGCGATGTACAAACCCTATCATCTGATCGGATTGGAGCTCGGCATTTCGGTCGCCAGCGCCGCGTTGCGGGGCGAGCCGACCGGAATGCCCGAGGCTTGGCGCGGCGACGTGGTGGCGACGGCGAAACGGGATCTGGCGGAGGGCGAGATGCTGGATGGCGAGGGCGGCTACACGGTCTGGGGCAAGCTGATGCCGGCCTCGGACTCGCTGGCGCTCGGCGGTTTGCCGATCGGGTTGGCGCATGGCTGCCGGTTGAAACGGCCGATCGCCGAAGGCGCGCCGGTGCGCTGGGCCGACGTGGACATGGACGAGACGCAGGAGATCGTAAAGGTGCGCCGTGAAATGGAAGCGCAATTCGGGACGGCGCGGCCGGCGGCGGTGGCGGAATGAACGAGATCGCGATCATCACCGGCGGCAGCCGGGGCATCGGGGCGACCTGCGCGCGGCTGCTTGCCACGCAGGGCTACGATATCGCGCTGACCTATCTCAACAACGCGGACAAGGCCGAGGCCGTCGCCGAAGAGGTGCGCGCGACGGGCCAGCGCGCGATTGCGCTGCAGGCGGATATGGCAGAGGAGACGGACATTCTGCGGATGTTCGAAACCGTGGACCGGGGCCTGGGCCCGGTTTCCGCCATGATCAACAATGCCGGTATCACCGGCGGTTTCGCCCGCATCGAGGAGGTGGAGAGCGATGTGGTGCGGCGTGTGATCGACGCGAACGTCACCGGTTCGATCCTGTGCTGCCGCGAAGCGGTCAAGCGTATGTCGACCAAGTTCGGCGGCGCGGGGGGTGTGATCATCAACCTATCGTCGCTCGCGTCCTTCACGGGCAGCCCGAATGATTATGTTTACTACGCGGCCAGCAAGGCGGCGGTGAACGCGCTGACCGTAGGCCTGGCCAAGGAAGTCGCCGGCGACGGTATCCGCGTCAACGCGGTGGCGCCGGGAGCCGCGGACACGGATATTCATGCCGACGGCGGGCAGCCGGACCGCCCGGCCCGGCTTGCCAAGATATTGCCGATGAAACGGATCGCCACGCCGGAAGAAGTCGCCGCCACGGTAGCGTTCCTGTTGTCGGACGGCGCATCCTATATCAGCGGCGCCGTGGTGCCGGTTACCGGCGCCGCTTGAAAACCGCCAATTGCGATCCATCGTACCGGGCGCGCTTGCAAATCGCGTCGACATCGTCGCAGAATGCTGAGGCTCAACAGGACATTAAGATCCGTTCGATAGGCAGAGGGGACATTGGATGACACGTGTGGGGCGCTTGGCCTTGTTCGGCTTAGTGGTGCTACTGGCGTTGCCCGCTTGGGGGGCGGATCGGGCCGGGTTTTATACCGGCCTGCGCTTGGTCGGGTCGGTCGCCGATCTGAACGATGAACAGGCGACGGGCTTTTCCGGACCGCTTATCACGAACCACGGATCGGATCTCGTCGGCGGCGGCGGCGGCGTTATCGGCTATCGTTGGGGTCGTTTTCCGTTCCGCACCGAATTCGAGATCGCACATCGCGTACGGTTCGACTGGGATGCGCGTGACGGCGGCCCGCCGGCGGTCGGATACGAGAACAATCTCGACAACACCAGCGTGCTGTTCAACATTTTACTGGAATACCGCAATCTCAGCGATTTCACGCCATTCTTCGGCGGTACGGTCGGTTGGTCGCGCAACAATTCGGAAATGCGGCGGACGGTCATTTCCACGAACACCTCGGTAAACCAGAGCAACGCGGTCAACAACGTCGCATGGGGCGTCATGATGGGTGTCGACTGGGGTTTCGGCGAGAACTGGTCCGCCGAATTCGCCTACCGCTACATCAACCTCGGCGAGGTGGACAGCGGCGTTTTTCCGACGGGAGACCGGCTCAAGGCGGATGAATATGTCGGGCACGATATTTTGATTTCCGTTTTGTACAAATGGTGATATCGGACGGCGCGCCCGTTAGCGAATTTCTTAATACCCGTTCGACTAGATTGCGGGCCGACACTCTTAAAGGCTGACCCGGGAATCATGGTCGACGGCCCACTGTTTGCGTATCGCGCGCTTCGGCGTTCGGGTGATTTGCAACCCGATCCGATGCAGGAGCTCGCCGCCGAAAAACTGCAAAGTCTGTACAAGGCCCTGGCAGGCTACGAGCCGGCCAGCGGGGCGCAGGGCTGGGCGGCGCGTCTGGGCTTCGGCCGGCGCGCGGAAGAGCCACCGCAAGGCCTCTATATTTATGGCCCGGTGGGACGCGGCAAATCGATGCTTATGGATCTGTTCTTCGATCATGCGCCGGTCGAAAAAAAGCGCCGCGTCCATTTCCATGAGTTCATGATCGAAGTGCATGACTCGGTTCACGCCTGGCGGCAGGATTCGGCGAAGAAAAGCGATCGTGATCCCCTGCCGCAGATCGCCGCCGATATCGCGGCGGAGACTTGGCTGCTGTGTTTCGACGAATTTCACGTCACCGACATTGCCGATGCCATGATTCTCGGCCGCTTGTTCTCGTCGCTGTTCGAGAACGGCGTCGTTGTTGTCACGACATCCAATTTTCCGCCGGACGACTTGTACAAGGACGGCCTGCAGCGTCGGCGGTTCGTGCCCTTCATCGAGCTGCTGAAAGAGAAGCTCGATTGCCTGGAACTGGCATCGCCGATCGATTACCGGCTGGCGCGGCTCAAGGCGATGCGCGTTTTCCATTCGCCGTTGGGGGCGGCGGCGACGCGCAGCCTGGAACAGGTTTTTGGCGACCTGACGGAAGGCGCCGAAAGCGCGGCGGAGGAAATCTCGGTCAAGGGGCGGACGGTGCCGGTGCCGCGCGCGGCGCGCGGCGTGGCCTGTTTCACCTTCGACGCCTTGTGCGGGCAGCCGCTGGGAGCGGAAGATTACATTACGATCGCGCGGCGTTATCATACCATCGTGCTCGATGGCGTACCGCGTCTGACCGAGGACCGCCGCAACGAGGCGAAGCGGTTCATGACCCTGATCGACGCGCTTTACGAGCATAAGGTCAACCTCGTCATGGCATCGGAAACGCCGCCGAACGACCTGTATAAAGGGGAGACGCATGCCTTCGAATTCGAGCGGACGATCAGCCGGCTGATGGAAATGCAGTCGACCGACTATCTCGAATCGAATCATCGCGAAGCCGCTGCATGAGCGAATTCCAACCGCCCGAAGGCGAAACCGAAGTCATCCGCCCATCCGTTCTGCACAACGGATTTCTGGCGCTCGGCTGTGTGCTCGGGGCCGCGATCATGTTCGAACTGGACCCCGGAAAGGTTCAGGGTGCCGTGTATATGGGCGGGTTCCTCGCCTTCGGCGCGCTGGTCATCATGTCGTCGCATCTGCCGGGCTCGACGGGGATTTGGGTCGACCGCGACGGTTTCCTGGTGCGCGACATGTATAAGTCGGAACGCTATCGCTGGGACGAAGTCAGCCCGTTCGTCATCCGCAAGAAACTGTTCGGCAAGGGAATCGAATTCGCCTACCAGCCGTCGGACGGCGGGCCGCTCGAGGTGCGGTTTCTGCCGCGCGGTCTCGGCGGTGCGCCGTGGCAAATAGCGAAACGCATGAACGATTGGCATGCATGGGCCGACGGCGGGATTTCGAATTAGGCCCGCGGCCGGACAAGCCCTTGCCCTGCGGGGCGTTACACTGTAGGTAACCGCCACCTGTGTGCCGGAAATTGGTCCGCCGCAGGACGCGGGCGGATCACCCACCGTCCGCCAACAGCTTAACGACGGGGGTACCATGGCTCGCAATAAAATCGCGCTGGTCGGCGCAGGCAACATCGGCGGCACGCTTGCGCTGCTCGCCGGATTGAAAAAGCTTGGCGACGTCGCGCTTGTCGACATTGTCAAAGGCGTCCCGCAGGGCAAGGCGCTCGATCTCGAACAGGCCTCGACCATCGAGGGATTCGACGCGAATATCAAGGGCTCGCAGAGCTACACCGCACTGCGCGGCGCGGACGTGGTGATCGTCACGGCCGGCATCGCACGCAAGCCGGGGATGAGCCGTGACGATCTGCTCGGCATCAACATGAATGTCATGAAACAGGTCGGCGCGGGCATCAAGAAATATTGCCCCAAGGCCTTCGTGATCTGCATCACCAATCCGCTCGACGTGATGGTCCACGTGCTGCGCAACGCCTGCGGCCTGCCGCAAAACCGGGTTGTCGGCATGGCGGGCGTTCTCGACTCCGCGCGCTTCCGGTTATTCCTGGCGCAAGAGTTCGACGTTTCCGTCGACGATGTGACGGCCTTCGTCCTCGGCGGCCATGGCGATACGATGGTTCCGCTGGTGCGCTATTCGACGGTTGCGGGTATTCCCGTGCCGGACCTGATCAAGATGGGTTGGTCCACCACGCAACGCATCAACGAGATCGTGAAGCGGACGGCCAACGGCGGCGGCGAGATTGTCGCGCTGCTCGGCAACGGGTCGGCTTTCTACGCACCGGCGTCTTCGGCGATTTCGATGGCCGAATCTTATCTGCACGACCGTAAGCGCGTGCTGCCCTGCGCGGCCTATGTGAAGGGCCAGTATGGGTTGAGGGGGCTTTACGTCGGCGTTCCCGTCGTGATCGGCGCGAAAGGCGTCGAGCGGATCGTCGAGATCAAGCTCAATGCGTCGGAAAAGAAGAAATTCCAGAATTCCGTGAAGGCGGTACGCGATTTGATCCGCGACTGCGAGAAACTGGAAAAAGCGGAAAAAAAGAAGCCCGCGAAGAAGAAGTAACCGTCCGCAATGGTTGTACAGGTAACAAATGGATAACGGTTTTCTGTTACCTGTCTACCGTCTTCGGCGGTTGCACCCACTTGGCACGATGTTAAAGTGATGCCAAATCGCAGGTAGCGATTCGGCGTGCTTGGGGTGTGTGCGGTTGTAAGGGGAATCCGTCGGGAAGCGAAGCTTCACGATCTATTGTCGAAAGCGGCTTTATATGAACATTCATGAGTATCAGGCGAAGAGCCTGTTGGAACGCTTCGGGGTCGCAGTGCCGCGGGGTCATGTTGCATTTTCCGTCGACGAAGCGGCCAAGGCGGCAAAGGACCTGGGCGGTCCGGTTTGGGTCGTAAAGACGCAGATTCATGCGGGCGGGCGCGGTGCGGGCCATTTCAAGGACGATCCCGACGGCGGCGGCGGGGTGCGCCTCGCCAAATCCGAGGATGAGGTCAAGACCCATGCCGGCGCCATGCTCGGCAAAACCCTGGTGACCAAGCAGACCGGGCCGGCGGGCAAGGAAGTCCGGCGCCTTTATATCGAGGAAGGCTGCGATATCGCCCGCGAGCTGTATCTCGCGATGCTGCTCGACCGGAACACCAGCCGCGTCACCATCGTCGCCTCGACCGAGGGCGGCATGGAGATCGAGGAAGTCGCGGCCAAGACGCCCGAGAAAATCGTGCGCGTGGGCATCGACCCGATCACGGGAATTTCCGGGTTCCATGCCCGCAAGGTCGCCTTCGGCCTCGGCCTCGAAGGCAAGCAGGTTTCCGCCGCGGTCAAGCTGCTCATGGGCATGTACAGGGCCTTTACCGAACTGGACGCCAGCCTCGTCGAGGTCAACCCGATGGTCGTCACCGGGGGCGGCGACGTCATCGCGCTCGACGCCAAGATGAATTTCGACGACAACGCGCTGTTCCGGCATCCCGATGTCGAAGAAATGCGCGACGAGACCGAAGAGGATCCGGCCGAACTCGAAGCCGCCGCGCATGAGTTGAACTACATCAAGCTCGACGGCAGCATCGGCTGCATGGTCAACGGCGCGGGCCTCGCCATGGCGACGATGGACATCATCAAACTCTATGGCTCCGAGCCGGCCAACTTCCTCGATGTCGGCGGCAGCGCCACGACGGAACGCGTGACCACCGCCTTCAAGATCATCCTGTCCGACGACAATGTGAAGGGCATCCTGGTGAATATCTTCGGCGGCATCATGCGCTGCGACATCATCGCCGAAGGCGTGGTCGCCGCGGCCAAGGAGGTGAAGCTGGCGGTGCCGTTGGTCGTGCGGCTCGAGGGGACGAACGTGGATTTGGGCAAGAAGATCATGGCCGACTCGGGCCTGCCGATCATCTCGGCCGACAACCTTGCGGACGCGGCCGAAAAGGTCGTCACCGCCGTGAAGGAGGCAGGCTGATGGCGGTTCTGGTCAACAAGGATACGAAGGTCATCTGTCAGGGCTTCACCGGCGCGCAGGGCACCTTCCATTCGGAACAGGCGATTGCCTATGGCACGAATATGGTCGGCGGCGTCACGCCCGGTAAGGGCGGCACGACGCATCTCGACCTGCCGGTGTTCGACACGGTCGCCGACGCGGTCGAGAAGGTCGGCGCGGATGCGAGCGCGATCTACGTGCCGCCGCCCTTCGCGGCGGATGCCATCCTGGAGGCGATCGACGCGGAAGTGCCGCTGATCGTGTGTATCACCGAGGGCATTCCCGTTCTCGACATGATCAAGGTGAAGCGGGCGCTGCAAACCTCCAAGTCGCGTCTGATCGGTCCGAACTGCCCGGGCGTGATCACGCCGGACGAATGCAAGATCGGCATTATGCCGGGGCATATCCACAAACGCGGCATCATCGGGGTCATCTCGCGCTCCGGCACGCTGACCTACGAAGCCGTGGCGCAGACCACGGTGACGGGTCTCGGCCAGACGAGCTGCATCGGCATCGGCGGCGATCCGGTAAACGGTACGAATTTCGTCGAGAGCCTCGAGATGTTCGTGGCCGACGACGAAACCCAAGGCATCATCATGATCGGCGAGATCGGCGGCGACGCGGAAGCGGAAGGCGCTGCATTCGTCAAGTCCTCGGGCACGAAGAAGCCGGTCGTCGGTTTCATCGCGGGCAAGACCGCTCCGCCGGGCCGTCGCATGGGCCATGCCGGCGCCGTGATTTCCGGCGGCAAGGACACGGCCGACCATAAGATCGAAGCGCTGCGCAGCGCGGGAATCCATGTCGCCGATAGCCCGGCCGAATTGGGCACGACGATGTTGACGGCGATGAAGGGATAACGGCGCGACAAGCATCGTAACGAATGTGGCGCGCGCGAAACATTAGCTGCCGCTCGTCCCAGAAGCCGGGCGGACACCCAAGGGGGGTGACATGTCATCTTATCACGGCGAGAGCTCCTTTCTGTTCGGCGCGAACGAGACCTATATCGCCGAGCTCTATGCGCGGTTCCTGAACGATCCGAGTTCGGTCGACGCGAGTTGGAGCGAGGTTTTCGACAATCTCGACGACGACGGCAAGGCGATGCTGGACGAATTGCGCGGGGCCAGCTGGGCGCCGCGTCAGACTTCGGTGATCGGCACCAACGGCAGCATGCCGAGCCTGTCCGACGCCAGCGTCGGGGTCGCGACGCCGACTCCGGAACCCGCCCCTTCGGCGGTGCCGGGCGTCAGCGCCCAGCAAGTCCGCCAGGCGACGATGGATTCGATCCGCGCGTTGATGTTGATCCGCGCCTATCGCGTGCGCGGCCATATCGAAGCCGATTTGGATCCGCTGCATCTGCAGAAACCCGAACCTCATCCGGAACTCGATCCCAAGACCTACGGATTCGCCGAGTCCGATTGGGATCGGCCGATCTTCATCAATTATGTGCTCGGCCTCGAATCCGCGACGCTGCGCGAAATCGTTTCGATCCTGCGCGAGACCTATTGCGGGTCGATCGGCGTCGAGTTCATGCATAAGCAGGAACCGGACGAGAAATCCTGGATCCAGGAACGGATCGAAAGCATCCGCAACCAGACCGACTTCACCGATCTTGGCAAGAAGACCATCCTGGAGCGCCTGACGCAGGCGGAGGTTTTCGAACAATATCTCGACCGCAAATATACCGGCACGAAGCGCTTCGGCCTCGACGGCGGCGAATCCACGGTCCCGGTCATCGAACAGATTCTCAAACGCGGCAGCCAACTCGGCCTGCAGGAAATTGTCATCGGCATGCCGCATCGTGGGCGGCTGAACATTCTGACCAGCATCATGCAGAAGCCGTATCGCGCGATTTTCTCGGAGTTCCAGGGCAACTCGGCCAACCCGGAAGACGTCCAGGGCTCCGGCGACGTGAAATATCATCTCGGCACGTCGGCGGACCGGGAGTTCGACGGCAAACTGGTGCACCTGTCGCTCAGCCCGAATCCGAGCCATCTCGAAGCGGTGAACACCGTGGTGCTCGGCCGTGTGCGCGCCAAGCAGCAGCAAATCGGCGACGCGGACCGCGATAAGGTCATGGGGCTGTTGATGCACGGCGATGCGGCCTTCGCCGGGCAGGGTATCGTTGCCGAAACGCTGGATCTGTCGGAACTGCGCGGATACCGCACCGGCGGCACGATCCATCTGATCGTCAACAATCAGATCGGGTTCACGACGATGCCGTCCTATTCACGTTCCTCGCCCTATTGCTCGGACGTGGCCAAGACCATCGGCGCGCCGATTCTGCATGTGAATGGCGATGACCCCGAAGCCTGCGTGCATGCGGCCCGGATCGCGATCGAATATCGCCAGAAATTCAAGAAGGATGTGGTTATCGACCTCATCTGCTACCGGCGGCACGGTCATAACGAAGGCGACGAACCCGCATTCACGCAGCCGCTGATGTACAAGAAGATCAGCGATCACGAAACGACGCGGGCGATTTACGCCAAACGCCTGGAAGATCAGAATCTGACCGAGGCCGGCGAATCCGACAAAATGGTCAAGGAATTCCGGGCCTTTCTCGATGAGGAATTCGAGGCCGGCGCGGGATACAAGCCGAACAAGGCCAACTGGCTCGAAGGGAAATGGTCGGGATTGGGCGTTGCCTCGGGCGACGACCGTCGCGGAAATACCTCGGCGCCCTTCGACCTGTTGAAAGAGGTCGGGTTCGCGATCTCCGACGTGCCGCAGAATATCGATGTTCATTCGCGGCTGGTCCGCCAGCTCAAGGCGAAGCGCAAGGCCATCGAGACCGGCGAGGGTATCGATTGGGCGACCGCGGAGGCGCTGGCGCTCGGCACGTTGCTGTGTGAATCGACACCGGTGCGGTTCTCGGGCGAGGATTCGATCCGCGGCACGTTCAGTCAGCGTCATGCCGGCTTGATCGACCAGACCACCGAGGAACGGTATATGCCGCTTCAGCATATCCGCTTCGGCCAGGCGCCGTTCGAGATTCTCGATAGTCCGCTGTCCGAATTCGGCGTGCTCGGTTTCGAATACGGTTACAGCCTCGCCGAACCGCATGCGCTCGTCCTGTGGGAAGCGCAGTTCGGCGATTTCGCCAACGGCGCGCAGGTCATCATCGATCAGTTCATCTCATCGGGCGAATCGAAATGGCTGCGCATGAGCGGCTTGGTGATGCTGCTGCCGCACGGTTACGAAGGACAGGGACCGGAACATAGTTCGGCACGGCTCGAGCGCTACCTGCAGCTTTGCGCCGAAGACAACATGCAGGTTGCGAACTGCACCAGCCCGGCCAACTACTTCCATATTCTACGCCGGCAGATTCGCCGGGACTTCCGTAAACCCTTGATCATGATGACGCCAAAGTCGCTGTTGCGGCACAAGCGTTGTGTCTCGAAGTTGGCCGAGATGGGTCCGGATACCAGCTTCCATCGCGTGTTGTGGGACGATGGCCAAATCGCCGGTACGCTGGCGGCGGATGATGACATCAAGCGGGTCGTCCTCTGCTCGGGCAAGGTCTATTACGATCTGCTGGAAGCGCGCGACGCGGCCGAGATCAAGGATGTCTACCTGATGCGCGTCGAACAGCTCTATCCCTTCCCGGCAAAGGCGCTGACCGAAGAGTTGTCGCGGTTCAAGAACGCCGAAATCGTCTGGTGCCAGGAAGAGCCGAAAAACATGGGTGGGTGGACCTTCGTCGACCCGCTCTTGGAGGAAACATTGATCAAGGTCGGGACGAAGAACAGCCGGGCGACCTATATCGGACGCGACGCGGCGGCGTCACCGGCGACCGGCCTCGCACGCCGTCACGCGCAGCAACAGGAAGCGCTGGTGACCGAAGCGATCACCATCGCCGCCGCGCCCCGCACCCCAGCGAATAAGAGCAAATGATTTCAGCCGGCCCCTTCGGGCTTTCCGGCAAACGGAGGCAATAAAGAATGACGGTCCAAATCACGGTTCCCGAACTTGGCGAGTCGGTCACCGAAGCCACCGTCGCCAAATGGCTCAAGCAGGTCGGTGACACGGTCGAGGTGGATGAGCCGTTGGTCGAGTTGGAAACCGACAAGGTTTCGCTCGAGGTGCCGGCGCCGTCCGCCGGCGTGATCACCGAGATCCTTGTGGAAGACGGGACCGATGTGGCCGTGGGCACCGTTCTGGGCAATGTCGACGAGAACGGTTCCGGCGCGGCAGCGAAACCGGCCGAGAAGGACAATTCCGAATCCGATGCGGATGCGGACGAAGCGCCGGAACCGAAAACCGAAGCCGAAGCCACGCCCGAGCCGGCCGCCGCGCCGGCACCGGCCGCGGATGGCGGCGGAAAATCGGTCGAGGTGGTGGTTCCCGAGGTCGGCGAATCGGTCACCGAAGGGACGATCGCGAAATGGTTGAAGCAGGTCGGTGATACCGTCGCCGTCGACGATCCGCTGGTCGAGTTGGAAACCGACAAGGCGAGCGTCGAAATTCCGTCCACCGCGGCCGGCACGCTGACCGAAATCCGCGTCGAGGAAGGCGCGGACGTGGAGGTGGGCGCCGTCATCGCCGTCATCGGCGAAGGGGACGGCGCATCGGCGGAATCGAAACCGGCGGCTGATACCGAACCGGCAGACACATCGTCCGGCGACTCTGCCGCTGCCGCCAAAGGGGACAATTCTGCACTGTCGCCCGCGGTCCGCAAGCTGATCGAGGATAACGATCTCGACCCGGCATCGATCAAACCGACCGGTCCGAAGGGGCAGTTGACCAAGGGCGATGTCCTGGCCTTCATCGAGGGTGGCGGAAAATCGGCGAAGGAGGCCGAAGCTAAACCGGCGGCGAAGGCGCCGGCCAAGCCGAGTGCGCCGCAGCCCGCCGCGCCGGCCATCGTTCCCGCCGGCGAATTGCCGGACCGTCCGGAGGACCCGCGCGGCGAGGAACGCGTCCGCATGACGCGCCTGCGGCAGCGCATCGCGCAGCGCCTGAAAGAGGCGCAGAACACCGCCGCGATGCTGACCACCTATAACGAGGTGGAGATGGATTCGCTGATGGCGCTGCGGTCGGAGTACCGCGACGCCTTCGAGAAGAAGCACGGCGTGCGTCTCGGCTTTTTATCGTTCTTCGTGAAGGCGGCGATCATCGCGCTCAAGGAAATTCCGGCAGTGAACGCCGAGATTTACGGCGATGAGATCATCTACAAGAACTATTACGATATCGGCGTCGCCGTCGGCACGCCGCAGGGCCTCGTCGTGCCGGTGGTGCGCGACGCGGACCAGATGAGCTTCGCCGAGATCGAAGGCACGATCGCCGAATACGGCCGCCGCGCCCGCGACGGCAAGTTGACGGTCGCCGAAATGACCGGCGGCACCTTCACCATCTCGAACGGCGGCGTCTACGGCTCGTTGATGTCGATGCCGATCCTCAACCCGCCGCAATCTGGCATCCTCGGCATGCATAAGATCCAGAAGCGCCCGATGGTGGACGGCGACGAGATCAAGATCGCCAACATGATGTATCTCGCCATGAGCTACGACCATCGGATCGTCGACGGCCGCGAGGCGGTGACCTTCCTGGTGCGCATGAAAGAGGTCCTTGAAGATCCGCAGCGCCTGCTGATCGACGTGTAGGACCGCCCATTCGGTCGGACTCCTCGGAATGTGGTAGCCTTTCGTTAGACAGGGCTATCTTCGGGAGGGCTTGGTCATGGGCGACGGCAATCTGAATGCCTACAACATCGAAGACCTGCGCCGGATGGCGAAACGCCGCCTGCCGCGCGGCATCTTCGAGTTCGTGGACCGCGGCTGCGAGGACGAGGTGGCGCTGCGCAATAACCGCGCGGCCTTCGAGGATATAAAGTTCCGCACCCATGTGCTGGCCGACGTTTCGACGCGGTCGCTCGATACCCGGATTTTCGGCAAGACCGCCAAGATGCCGTTCGGCGTCGCGCCCACGGGCACCGCGGGGCTGTTGTCCTTCGGCGGTGAGGTGGGGTTGGCCAAGGCGGCGGCCCGGGCCGGTGTGCCCTGCACGGTGGCGACCAACGGCATGACCTCGATGGAGGAGATCGCCGACGCGGCCGGCGGCGATCTCTGGTTCCAGCTCTACATGTGGTCCGACAAGGACCTGAGTCTCAAGCTCGTGGACCGGGTAAAGTCGGTCGGCTTCGAGACGCTGATCGTCACCGTCGACTCGACGGTCGGCGGGAACCGCGAATACAACCACCGCAACGGGTTCGAGGTGCCGCTGCAATATACGCCGCGGATGATCGCCCAACTCCTGGCCAAGCCGGAATGGCTGGTCACCTGCCTGCTGCGGCAGTTCGTAAAACGCGGCGTGCCCAAGTTCGAGAACTATCCGCCGGAGGTGATGGACGGTCTGCTGTCGAAAACCTTCAAGCGGTCTTCCTTGAAGAACGAAACGCTCGATTGGGATGACTTCAAATTTCTGCGCGATCGCTGGCCCGGCAAGCTGGTGCTGAAGGGCGTGCTGCACCCGGACGATGCGGCCATGGCGGCCGACTGCGGCGCGGACGGGGTCATCGTCTCCAACCACGGCGGGCGCAGCCTGGACGCCTCCCTCGCGCCGATCCAGGCTCTGCCGGATATCGCCGCCCGCGTCGGCGGGCGCGTCACCGTGATCGTCGACAGCGGGTTTCGGCGCGGCACCGACGTGGTGAAGGGGCTCGCGCTCGGCGCGGATTTCGTGATGGCGGGCCGTCCCACGCTCTACGGCACCGCGGTCGCCGGCGAGGCCGGCGCCTACCGGGCGCTGGAAATATTCCGCGAAGAGATCGGCCGAGTCATGGGGCAACTCGGCCTGCACACGATCGACGAGATCGGCCCGGATTGCCTGTGGCAGCCCTCCGTCGCGGCGGCACCGATCCGCACGGCGGCGGAATAGCCTAGATCACGCCGGACTCCGACAGCGCCGTCAGGCGCTCTTCGTCGATGCCCAGCAAGTCGCCGTAGACTTCCGCGTTATGCGCACCGACCGCCGGGCCAAGCCACTCGATGCCGCCGGGGGTGGCGCTCATGCGGGGCACCACGTTCTGCACCGCCACTTCGCCGGCGCGTTCGTCCTGGAACATCACGATATTGTCGCGCGCGGCGTATTGCGGGTCCTCGAAGATTTCGTCGATCGCCGCGACCATGCCGCAGGGCACCTGCGCCGCCTCGCATTCGCCCAGCACCTCGTCGCGGGTGCGGCCGCTGGTCCAGTGGGTGACCATGGCGTCGACCTCGTCGCGGCGTTCGTCGCGTTGCGGGTAGGTGCCGAACTCGCCGTCGCCCGCCACTTCCGGCCGGCCGATCAACTCGGCGAGGCGTTCGAAAATCTTGTCGCTGGTACACGCGATGGCGACCCAGCGGCCGTCCTTGGTCGGGTAATGGCTGTGCGGCACCGCGTTCTTCATCGCCGGTCCCATGCGCTGCCGGATGAAGCCGTTGGCGTGATAGGCCGAAGGTAATTCGTCGAGGAACCGGAAGATCGGCTCGTACAGGCCGATGTCGATCATCTGGCCCTCGCCGGTGATCTCGCGGGCCCGCAGTGCCATCATCGCGCCATACGCGCCGTAGAGCCCGGCGAGATAATCGGGGATCGTGGGCGAGCCCGGCGTCGAGGGGGGCCGGTCCGGATCGCCCGCCAGGAAGGACAGTCCGCCGAAGGCGTTGCCGATGCGCCCGAAGCCGGGCCGCCCTTTATACGGGCCGGTCTGGCCGTAGCCGGTAATCCGCACCATCACCAGTTTCGGGTTGTGCTTGCGCATCTCCTCCCAGCCCAGGCCCCATCCTTCCAGCGTGCCGGGCTGGAAATTCTCGATCAGCACGTCGGACTTGGCCGCGAGTTGGCGCAGGATGTCCGCCCCCTCCGGCGTGCGCAGGTCGAGCGTGACCGACTTCTTGTTGCGCGCCTCGCTGAGCCAGACCAGCGTGTCGCCGCAGTCGGTCGGCGTGCCGAACCGGCGCAAGGCGTCGCCGACGCGCGGCATCTCCACCTTGATGACCTCCGCGCCGAATTCGGCCAATTGCGTCGCGGCGAATGGTCCGGCCAAAAAAGCGGCGACGTCCAGCACGCGAAGCCCTTCCAGCGGTTTCGAGAGAGACGGGGTATCGGTCGGGGGTGTCATTCTGTGAGGTCCTTCTTGGCTTCTACTGTTTCCCGTCGGCGGTGACGCCCGCGTGGCGCGCCACGGCCAGCACGCGCCGCGCCGGGGGCAGCATGTCGATGGCGATGAACTCCCCGTCGACCACCGCCGTGCCTTCGCCACGCGCGGTAGCGGCCTCGTACGCGCCGATGATTTTCTCGGCGCGGGCCACGTCCGCGGGCGTCGGCGTGAAGACCGCGTTGCTCACCGCGATCTGGTTGGGATGGAAGATCAGTTTACCGCAAAACCCGAAATCGCGCGCGATCTCGGCGTCGCGGCGGGTTTCTTCCTCGTTCTTCACGTCGAGGAAATAGGCCGCGTCGATCGCCTGCAGCTCCGCCATGCCCGCTGCCGCGGCGATCATCGCGCGTGGCGTCTGCAGCGTTTCCGGCGTGATCCGGCAGCCGGTCTCGGCGGCATAGTCGCCCGACCCGAAGAACAGCGCGACCGTCCGGCCGCTGGCGGCCGCGATGTCCTTCACGTTGAACAGCCCCTCGGCGGTCTCGATCGTCAGGATGGTCGGCAGGTCCGGCTGCCCGGCCTCCGTAAGCATGTTGTCGAGTGTGTGGACATCTTCCGCGCGCGCGACCTTCGGCACGAACAGCGTGTCGATCCGGTCGAGCGGGATGCCGGCGATATCCGGCGCCAATTGGTTCGTATCGACCGCGTTGACCCGCACGATCCGCTCGCGGCCTCCGAAATCGAGTGTTTGCAGGGCATCGCTGATGGCTTCCCGGGCGGCGGCCTTCTCGCCGGGTGGCACACCGTCCTCGATGTCGAAGGCCACGGCGTCCACGTCCAGCGTCACCGCCTTGGCGAGCCGCGCTGCAAGATGGCCGGGCGTGATCATGATGGTCCGGCGGACCCGGGTGTCGGTCATAGTGCTTATCCGTACTCTTTTCGATTCCTGAATCGGCTGGGGTTGGCGTTTAGAAAAAGCTAAACCATATTCGCCTAGCATGCGGTCCGGGGTATAGTCCCCGCGCGATGCCGAAATTCTAGCGGCAAACGAACCGGGGATAAAATTCATGAGCGACGCTTACGATCTCATTGTCATCGGCGGCGGGCCGGGCGGGTATGTCGCCGCCATCCGCGCGGCGCAGCTTGGCTTGAAAACGGCCTGCGTGGAAAAACGCGGCGCGCTGGGCGGCACCTGTTTGAATGTCGGATGCATTCCGTCGAAGGCGTTGCTGCAGAGTTCCGAGAAATACGAAGAAGCCGCGCATGAGTTCGAGGCGCATGGAATCGACGTCGGCGACGTGAAACTCAATCTCAAGACCATGATGGGCCGCAAGGAAAAGGTCGTCGAGGACCTGACCAAGGGGATCGAGTTCCTGTTCAAGAAGAACAAGGTCGATTATCACAAGGGCATGGGGCGGATCGACAAGCCCGGCTCCGTCGTCGTGACGGCGGAGAACGGCGGCGGCGAGCAGACGCTCGAAACCAAGAACATCCTGATCGCCACCGGCTCGGAAAGCATGCCGATTCCCGGCGTCGACGTGGACGAGAAACAGGTGGTGACCTCCACGGGTGCCCTGGCGCTGTCGAAGGTGCCGAAGCATTTCGTGGTGATCGGCGGCGGCTATATCGGGTTGGAGATGGGTTCGGTCTGGCGTCGGCTCGGCTCGAAGGTCACGGTCGTCGAATTCCTCGACCGGATCACGCCGGGCATGGACGGCGAGGTTTCGAAACAGTTTCAGCGCGTCCTCAAGAAGCAGGGTATGGATTTCCGCCTCAAGACCAAGGTGACGGGCGCCAACACGTCGGGCGACGGCGTGACCCTGACCGTGGAACCGTCGGACGGCGGCGACGCGGAAGAAATCGCCTGCGACGTGGTGCTCGTTTCGGTCGGCCGGCGGCCGTATACCGAAGGGCTCGGCCTCGATGCGGTGGAGGTGAAGACCGACAACCGCGGCTTCATCGAGATCGATGATCATTTCCAGACCTCGACGCCCGGCATCTACGCCATCGGCGACTGCGTGCGCGGTCCGATGCTGGCGCATAAGGCGGAGGATGAAGGCGTCGTCTGCGCCGAGATCCTGGCGGGGCAGTCCGGGCATATCGACTACGACGCGATCCCCGGCATCGTCTACACCTGGCCCGAGGTCGCGTCGGTCGGCAAGACCGAGGAACAGCTCAAGGACGCGGGCGTCGAGTACCGTGTCGGCAAGTTTCCCTTCATGGCGAACAGCCGGGCGCGCTGCAACGACACCACCGAAGGCTTCGTAAAGATCCTGGCGGACGCCAAGACCGACAAGGTGCTGGGCGCGCACATCATCGGCGCGGACGCGGGCAACCTGATCCACGAGATCGTGTCGGTGATGGAATTCGGCGGCTCGGCGGAAGACGTCGCCCGGACCTGTCACGGTCACCCGACGCTGAACGAGGCGGTGAAGGAAGCCGCGCTCGCGGTGGACGGCCGGCCGATCCACATCTGATCCGGCGCCTCGGTGGATAATCTGCCTACGAACCAGCCGAAGGACTCTCCGCCGAAACGGATCCGGTCGCGCTGGAAGCGGCTGCTGATCCTGATTTCCGGATGGGGATTCATTTTCCTCGGCGTGCTCGGCCTCTTCCTGCCGATCCTGCAGGGCATCCTGTTCCTCGCCATCGGCTTCTATCTGCTGTCGCTCGAATCGCCCTGGGCGCACCGCAAGATCGAACAGATGCGCGAACGCTACCCGAAACTGGGCGCGACTTTCGACGAAGCGCGGCTGCGGGCGGCGCGCTTCGCGCGGAAAATCCGGCGGCGTAAGTAGGGTCGAAAAGATCAGCGCGGCGTCGTGCCTAGTTGCGTGCTTAACGCGCCCGCGGATGGGTCGCGCGATATTCTTCCAGCAACCGCGCCGAATCGACTTCGGTATAGCGTTGCGTCGTCGACAGCGAGGCATGGCCCAGCAATTCCTGGATCGCCCTGAGGTCGCCCCCCATCGCCAGCAGATGCGTGGCGAAGCTGTGGCGCAGCGCGTGCGGCGTCGCGGTTTCGGGCAGGCCGAGGCTGGCCCGCAATTTCTGCATCTGCCGCTGCACCACGCGGGCGCGCAGCGGGCCGCCGCGCCGTCCTACGAAGAGCGGGTCCTCGGGTTCCAACGGCCACGGGCAAGCCTTCAGATAGGCGTCGATGGCCTCGCGCACGACCGGCAGGATCGGCACCATGCGTTGCTTGTTGCCCTTGCCGGTGACCGTGATCTGGTCGCCGCGCGGCGCGTCCTGCCGCTGCATCGACAGGGCCTCGGCGATGCGTAGGCCGCAACCGTACAACAGCGTCAGAACCGCGATGTCGCGCAACCCGACCCATTCCTCGGCGCTGAAGGCGGCGACGGTGTCGACCGTGTCCGCGGCTTCGCGGATGGTCAGCGCCTTCGGCACCGCGTGGGGCAGTTTCGGCGTGCGGACGGCGCGGATGGCGTGATTGGTCGCCAGGCCGTTGCGTTCGAGCCAGGCGAAGAACCCGCGCACGACCGACAGGGACCGGGCGACCGAGCTGCGTTTGCGGCCCTTGGTGTTTTGCCGGGCAAGCCAGGCGCGGAAATCGGACGTGCGCAGCCCTTCCAGATCACGCAGCCGCAAGGCCGCGCCCAGATGTTCGGCGGTGAATTTGAGGAAGGACAGCAAATCCCGGACATAGGCGTCGCGGGTATGCGGCGAGCACCGCCGCTCGTCGAGCAGCCAGCGCTGCCAGTCGCGGAAGGCATTTTCCAGCGCGGGATCGTCCCCGTCCGTGACGGCGAGAAGCGGGTCTATTCCGACAGTTGCAGCCATATCCGCACCACATGCTCGAGCACGCTGGCGAGGAAGTCGAGCAGTTCGGTCGCCTGCCCGGTCTCGAACCGGTCCGGCTCGCGCGACCCGAAAGCCAGCAGCGCGGGCGGTGTCGATTCGGATATATCGAGCCGGACGACCGCATCCGAGCGCACCAGTGTCGCCCCCGCGGCGAATAGTTCCGGGTCGCCGGTCACGTCGTTGCGCAGCACCAGCCGCCGGTCGCCGAGAATATTCTCCACCGTTCCCGGCGGCACGACCACCAGCCCGCGCGTCTTGATCGACTGCGAGTCGGAGTCGGTCGATTCGATGCAGAGGGTGACGATGTCCAGATCCAGGATCATCGAGAAGTCGGTCGTCACGGTCTGGATCAGGTGTTCGAAGGACTTCGCGCCGAGGATCGCCAGGACACAGCCGTGAATGCGCGACTGCGTCTGCATGTTGGCGCGCGACGTGCCGACGAGGCTGTCGCGTTCGGCGCTGAGCATGGCGATCTCGTCGCGCAGCCGGTCGATCATCGCCTGCTGCAGGTCGGCCACGCCGCCGCCCAGTTCCCGCGTCGGCGGGCTGACGGTGTTCAGCACCTCCGGATGCTTGATGAAGTAATCCGGGTTGTCCTGCAGGAATTCCGTGACCCGCGCCGCACTGAGGCCGGATTCGGTTTTCGCGCCTTTGAGTTTTTGTGCCATCTAAGCAGCCGCTACAGGATCGACTGGCCGGTTTTTTGCCAATCGGCGACAAAGGCCGCGAGGCCCTTCTCGGTCAGCGGGTGCTGGAACATCTGCCAAATCACGCCGGGGGGCACCGTCGCGACATCCGCGCCGAGTTTCGCGGCCTGCAGGACATGCATCGGATGCCGCACGGATGCGACCAGCACTTCGGTCGGCAGTTCCGGATAATTCGCGTAGACGTCGCAGATGTCGGCGATCAGGTCCATGCCGTCGGTCGCGATGTCGTCCAACCGCCCGACGAACGGCGAGATGAAACTGGCGCCGGCCTTCGCCGCGAGGAGCGCCTGGTTCGCCGAGAAGCACAGCGTCACGTTCACCTGCGTCCCGGCTTGGCTGAGCGCGCGGCAGGTCTTCAGCCCATCCGGCGTCAGCGGCACCTTCACGGCGACGTTGCTGGCGATCTTGGCGAGCTTGCGGCCTTCCTCCAGCATGGTCGGGTAATCCGTCGCGGCCACTTCGGCGCTGACGGGGCCATCGACCAGATCGCAAATTTCCGCGATGACTTCCTGGAAGTCACGGCCCGATTTGTGAATCAGGGAAGGATTCGTTGTGACGCCATCGACCAGCCCGGTTTCCGCAAGGGTCCTGATGTCGTCGATCTCGGCGGTGTCCACGAAGAACTTCATGCCGCAATGAAACTCCTATTCTGCGCCCGCGCTTCGGGATAGCCGGCACGGGCCCGGTTTGGCTACACTCTACCCGATGCCGCCTCCCCATACCACATCAAGCAGCGCGATCAATGGGCACGCCCGCAGGGTACAGGTTTTGCTGCCTTTGCCGCTTGCCGGCGCCTATGACTACCGGGTTCCGCAAGACCTCGACGTGGCGCTGGGAGCCTTCGTTTCCGTGCCTTTCGGCCGCCGCGACGCGGTCGGCGTGGTGTGGTCCCTGGAGGGATCCGGCGACGTGGCGGACGACCGGCTCAAGGATATCCAGGGCTGCCTCGATGCGGCGCCGCTGCCCGAATCGAGCCGCCGATTCGTCGATTGGGTCGCGAATTACACGCTGTCCTCGCTGGGCTCCGTTCTCCGAATGGCCATGAGCGTTCCGGCGGCCCTGGAGGCCCCAAAACCGCGCATGGGGTATCGCTTGGCCGCCGCTCCGCCCGAGGTCAAACCGACCGCCGGGCGGGTCCGGGTGCTCGAAATTGCCGCGGACCGGATGCCGCGCGGGGCGAGCGAGTTGGCGCGCGAGGCCGGGGTCGGCACCGGCGTGGTGACCGGGCTCGCGAAGCTCGGCGTTTTGCAGAAGGTTCCTTTGCCGGATATCCCGCCGGCTCGGCCCGACCCGGCCATGCCGGCGCCGACATTAACCGCCGACCAGAAACCGGCGGCCGATGAACTGATCGGGCGTGTCCGGTCCGGAGAATTCAGCGTCAGCGTCCTCGACGGCGTCACCGGAGCGGGCAAGACCGAGGTGTATTTCGAGGCGATCGCCGAAACCTTGCGGCGCGGCGAGCAGGTGCTGGTGCTGCTGCCGGAAATCGCGCTGACGGCGCAATGGCTGCAGCGTTTCTCGGAACGGTTCGGCGCGTCGCCGGTGCAGTGGCATTCCGGCCTGACCCAGGTTCAGCGCCGGCGCAACTGGCGCGCGGTCGCGGACGGGACCGGCGCCGTGGTGGTCGGCGCCCGGTCGGCGCTGTTCCTGCCTTACGCGAAGCTCGGGCTCGTCGTGGTCGACGAGGAACATGACGGATCGTTCAAGCAGGAAGACGGCATCGCCTATAACGCGCGCGATATGGCGGTGGTGCGCGGTCGTATCGCGGAACGGCCGGTCGTGCTCGTCTCCGCGACTCCGTCGCTGGAAACCGTGGTGAACGTGCGCAACGGGCGCTACGATCTGTTGCATCTGCCGTCGCGCTTCGGCGCGTCGGGTCTGCCGGCGGTCTCGGTCATCGACATGCGAAAGGACGGCCCGCCGCGGCAGAACTGGCTGTCGCCGCGGCTGCGTGACGCGCTGGCCGCGACGCTGGCGGCGGGCGAACAGAGCCTGCTGTTCCTAAATCGCCGGGGATACGCGCCGCTGACGCTGTGCCGGACCTGCGGGCACCGCCTGGAATGCCCCAACTGCACCGCGTGGCTGGTCGAGCACCGGCTCGCGCGGCGGCTCGAATGCCATCACTGCGGCTACGCCGCCCGTTATCCCGACACATGCCCCTCCTGTGAAGCGGAGGACAGCCTGGTCGCATGCGGCCCCGGGGTCGAACGCATGGCCGAGGAGGTCGCGGCGTTGTTCCCGGAAGCGCGGATCGCGAGCATGACCAGCGATTCGGTACACGGCCCCGCCGCCATACAAGACGTGTTGCAGAAAATGCGGGACCACGAGATCGATATCCTGATCGGCACCCAATTGGTGGCGAAGGGTCATCACTTTCCAATGCTGACGCTGGTCGGCGTGATCGACGCGGATCTCGGCTTGAACGGCGGCGATCTGCGGGCCGGCGAGCGCACCTATCAGCTCCTGCATCAGGTCGCGGGGCGGGCGGGGCGCGCCGACCATCCCGGAACGGTCCTGTTGCAGACCTATAATCCGGAACACCCGGTAATCACGGCATTGACCGACGGCGCGCGTGACCGGTTCCTGGCGGAGGAAGCGGCGCAGCGCGAATCCGGCGGCTGGCCGCCGTTCGGCCGGCTTGCCGCGGTCATCGTCAGCGGGCCAAAGGAGGATCAGGTGGATGCCGTTTGCCGCGCCATGGCGCGCAGTGCGCCGCGGGAAGCCGGGGTTCGCGTCCTGGGTCCGGCCCCGGCGCCCCTGGCCCGGTTGCGCGGCCGCCATCGCCGCCGTTTTCTGATGAAGGCCGGCCGGAGTGTTGCGGTGCAGCGTCTCTTGCGGGGATGGATCGGCGCATTGAAATTGCCGCGGTCGGTGCGCGTGCAAATCGACGTCGATCCATACAGTTTTTTTTGATGAATCCTGCGACTTTTCGCACCGGGCGAGTCGGCTTGCGCCCCTTTTGTGCATGTGCTAAACACCGCTCGCCTTCGGGGCCAGATAACGTGTCCCGGGGCATCGGGGAGTAGTGAGGAGCCGCGTTTCGGCGGCGGTTTCCGGAGTAAATCGGGAGTTATCCCAGGTTGGCATCGAAAGCAGGCGATACGGGAGTTGCCGCCCGCTACGCGTTGGCTTTGTTTGAATTGGCAGACGAGCAGCGCAAATTGGATCAGGTCGCAGACGATTTGCGGTCCCTGGACTCCATGATAGCGGACAACGACGACCTTCAGCGGCTGGTCCGCAATCCGGTGGTGAGCCGGGCCGACTCCGGCCGGGCCATGGCGGCGCTTCTGGAAAGCGCCGGTGCCGATCAATTGACACGTAATTTCATAGGCTTGGTGGCGGCCAATCGCCGGCTCTTCGCGTTGTCCGCGATGATCCGGGGATATCTCGCGGAGCTTGCGGAGCGCCGCGGCGAGGTCACGGCCGAGGTCACGTCGGCACAGCAGTTGTCGCCCGCCCAAACCGAATCGTTGGAAGCCGCGCTACGCTCCGCCGTCGGCGGTAAGGTGGCCTTGTCGGTCGAGGTGGATCCGGCGCTGATCGGCGGCCTGGTGGTCAAGGTCGGCAGCCGCATGGTCGATTCCTCCCTCAAAACACAACTTCAGAAGATGAAACTCGCGATGAAAGGGGCCGCCTGATGGAAATCAAGGCTGCAGAAATTTCGGCCATTCTCAAGGAACAGATCGCGAATTTCGGCGCGGAAACGGACGTCGCCGAAGTCGGACAGGTGATCTCGGTCGGTGACGGTGTCGCGCGCGTCTACGGACTCGACAATGTTCAGGCCGGTGAGATGGTTGAATTTCCCGGCGGCATTAAGGGAATGGCGCTGAACCTCGAAGCCGACAACGTCGGTGTGGTGATTTTCGGCGACGACCGCGATATCCGCGAGGGTGACACGGTTAAGCGAACGGGCACGATCGTGGACGTGCCGGTCGGGAAGGGCCTGTTGGGCCGCGTCGTGGACGCCCTGGGCAACCCGATCGACGGCAAGGGGCCGATCGACGCCAGCGAACGCCGCCTCGTCGAGGTCAAGGCGCCGGGCATTATCCCGCGGAAATCGGTGCACGAACCGGTGCAGACGGGCCTCAAGGCGCTGGACGCCCTGGTGCCGGTGGGCCGGGGACAGCGCGAACTGATCATCGGCGACCGCCAAACCGGCAAGACCGCCGTCGCGATCGACGCAATTCTTAATCAGAAGTCGGTTAACGATACCGGCGACGAATCGAAAAAGCTGTACTGCATCTACGTCGTGATCGGGCAGAAGCGCTCGACCGTGGCGCAGGTCGTGAAGACGCTGGAAGACTACGGCGCGATGGAATACTCGATCGTTGTGTCGGCCACCGCGTCCGAACCGGCGCCGATGCAATTCCTCGCACCCTATGCGGGCTGCGCGATGGGCGAGTTTTTCCGCGACAACGGCATGCATGCGCTGATCATCTACGACGATCTGTCGAAGCAGGCGACGGCGTATCGCCAGATGTCGCTGCTGCTGCGCCGCCCGCCGGGGCGCGAAGCCTATCCCGGCGACGTCTTCTACCTGCATTCGCGCCTGTTGGAGCGTGCGGCGAAGATGAACGACAGCGAAGGCGCCGGATCGCTGACCGCGCTGCCGGTTATCGAAACCCAAGCGAACGACGTGTCGGCCTATATTCCGACCAACGTGATCTCGATCACCGACGGTCAGATCTTCCTTGAAACGGACCTGTTCTATAAGGGTGTCCGCCCGGCGATTAACGTCGGCCTATCGGTTTCGCGCGTGGGATCGGCCGCACAGGTGAAGGCGATGAAGCAGGTCGCCGGCTCGATTAAGCTCGAACTGGCGCAGTATCGCGAAATGGAAGCGTTCTCGCAGTTCGCCTCCGATCTGGATGCGTCGACGCAGCGGCTGCTGGCGCGTGGGTCGCGCCTCACGGAGCTCCTGAAGCAGCCTCAGTATTCGCCGCTGCCGGTGGAAGAGCAGGTCGTCTCGATCTTCGCGGGCGTCAACGGCTATCTGGATGGCATCGAGGTGAGTGAAATCGGGCGTTTCGAGCAGTCATTGCTCGAGGCGTTTCGGTCGAAGCATAGCGATGTGCTGACGGCGATTCGGGAAGAGGGCGAAATCTCCGACGACACGGAGAAGAAGCTCAACGACGTTATCGGCAACGCCGCCAAGGCCTTTGCCTGATCGAAACGGAAGATAACGGTCAGTCCCGATGCCCAGTCTCAAAGAACTCCGGACCCGGATCACCAGTGTCAAATCGACACAGCGGATCACGTCGGCCATGAAAATGGTCGCCGCCGCCAAGCTGCGCCGTGCGCAGGAACAGGCGACCGCGGCGCGGCCGTATGCGGAACGCATGGAACGGATGCTGGGATCGCTCGCGGCGACGGCCGGCGGATCGAGCAGCGTGCCGTTGCTTTCCGGGAACGGCAAAGACGAGACCCATATGCTGGTCTTCGTGTCGACGGACCGCGGTCTTTGCGGCGGCTTCAACATCAACCTGATGCGGAGCGTCCGCCGGCAGGTCCAGGAACTGACCAACGCCGGCAAGACGGTCAAGCTGTTCTGCGTCGGCCGCAAGGGCATCTCGCTGGTAAAGCGCGAATTTCCGTCGATGCTGGTCGCCGAAATGCCGGAAGTCTGCAAACCGTCGCCCAGCTATGACGGCGCCGCCGAAATCGCCGAGCGCATCACCGCGATGTTCGAAGCCGGTGAGTTCGACGTCTGTACCGTGGTTTACAACAAGTTCATCTCGGCCCTGACGCAGGAAGTCACGCCGCAGCAGATCATTCCGTTCGCCCTGCCGGAACCGGAAGAAGGGGCGGAGGAAGCCGCATCGGCCAGCGACGGCGCATCCTACGAGTATGAGCCGTCCGAGGAAGAGATTCTGAGCGATTTGCTGCCGCGGAACCTGTCGGTGCAGATTTTCCGGGCGCTGCTGGAATCCTTTGCATCCGAGCAGGGCGCCCGAATGACGGCAATGGATAACGCCACGCGGAACGCGGGCGATATGATCAACGATTTGACTTTGAACTATAACCGAACCCGCCAGGCCTTCATCACGAAGGAACTGATCGAGATCATTTCGGGCGCGGAAGCGCTCTAGCGGGCAGATCAATAGGAGCCGAGGTATGGCGAAGAACACGATCGGTCATGTAACCCAGGTGCTGGGCGCCGTCGTCGACGTGCACTTCGACGGCGAACTGCCGGCGATTCTCAACGCGTTGCACATGGAAAACCAGGGACGGCACCTGGTGCTCGAAGTGGCGCAGCATTTGGGCGAAAGCACGGTGCGTTGTATCGCGATGGACACCACGGACGGTATGGTCCGCGGCCAGGAAGTCGAGGATACCGGCGAGCCGATTTCGGTGCCGGTCGGTCCCGAAACGCTGGGTCGGATTATCAACGTCATCGGCGAGCCGATCGACGAGCGGGGGCCCATTGGCAACACGAAGACTTATCCGATCCATCGATCCGCGCCGGAATTCGTCGACCAGTCGACGGAAACCGAGCAGCTGGTGACGGGCATCAAGGTCATCGACCTTCTGACGCCCTATGCGAAGGGCGGCAAGATCGGTCTGTTCGGCGGCGCCGGGGTCGGCAAGACCGTGCTGATCATGGAACTGATCAACAATATCGCGAAGGCGCATGGCGGATATTCGGTGTTCGCCGGGGTCGGCGAGCGGACCCGCGAAGGCAACGATCTCTATCACGAAATGATGGACTCCGGGGTTATCAACCTCGAAGGCGATTCCAAGGCCGCCCTGGTGTACGGCCAGATGAACGAGCCGCCGGGCGCGCGCGCCCGTGTCGGCCTGACCGGTCTGACGGTGGCCGAGTATTTCCGCGACGAGGAAGGTCAGGACGTGCTGTTCTTCGTCGACAACATCTTCCGCTTCACGCAGGCCGGCTCGGAAGTGTCCGCGCTGCTGGGCCGTATCCCGTCGGCGGTGGGCTATCAGCCGACCCTCGGTACCGACATGGGCAACCTGCAGGAGCGCATCACGACGACCACGAAGGGTTCGATCACATCGGTGCAGGCGATCTACGTCCCGGCCGACGACTTGACCGACCCGGCGCCCGCGACGGCCTTCTCGCATCTGGACGCGACCACGGTGTTGTCGCGGCAGATCGCCGAGCTTGGCATCTATCCGGCAGTCGACCCGCTCGACTCCACCAGCCGTATCCTCGATCCGCGGATCGTCGGTGATGTCCACTACCAGACAGCGCGGGACGTGCAGGAAATCCTGCAGTCCTACAAGTCGCTGCAGGAAATCATCGCCATTCTCGGCATGGACGAACTGTCCGAAGACGACAAGCTGACGGTGACCCGGGCACGCAAGATTCAGCGTTTCCTGTCGCAGCCGTTCCATGTCGCCGAAGTGTTCACCGGCTCGCCGGGCAAGCTCGTCGATCTCGAGGATACCATCAAGAGCTTCCGGGCCATCGTCGACGGCGAGTACGACGACCTGCCCGAGCAGGCGTTCTACATGGTCGGGTCGATCGAAGAAGCCATCGAACGGGCAAAGCAATTGGCGGCGGAAGCGGCCTAATAGCGCGCGAAGGAGCGATCGGTGGCCGACAAAGTCAATTTCGAGCTGGTCTCGCCGGAAAAACTGTTGATGTCCGAAGAGGTCGACATGGTCGTGGTGCCGGGCGCCGAAGGCGATTTCGGTGTGCTGGGCGGTCACTCGCCGGTCATCTCGACGGTGCGGCCCGGCACGATCACGGTGTATCAGGGCACGGCCGTCAGCACGCGTATCTTCATTGCCGGCGGGTTCGCCGAAGTGACGGCGGATCGCTGCACCGTCCTGGCCGAAGAGGCGGTGTCGATCGAAGATCTCGACCGTGCGGCCGTCGAGGCGCAACTGACCGAATTGCGGGGTGAGTTGTCGTCCGATGACGGACGGGCGACCGTCGAAGCGCAGATCGCCGTTGCCGAGGCGAAACTCGAAGCGATCGACACGCCGGTTTATCAGTAAGACTACAGTATTCTTTTGAGGTGTAACGGCGGCGTCCTTTCGGGCGCCGTTCGCGTCTTTCCGGGGGTTAGGCGACCAGATTCAGCAGCGTGCCCGGATCGATGGCGACCGTTGGCTGTGCAATACCACGATTTCCGCCGGGGCGTTGATCGCGAGCGTCCCGCGCCGGCCCGCCGGCGTTGTCGGTGGGATCGAGGGACGCAGGATCGAATTCACCAGGCTTCGTCTCGCCCGGTTTTGTCTCATCCGTTCCTTCGACCTCCTCGCGTTCTTCCGCGTCCTGTTCGCGCTTCTCGATCCGGGCTTGCTGAATTTTGGCGGCGGCGTCCGCGGCCACCTGCCGGTCCTGCGCCGATGGCTGCGAGGGCGCCAAGGCGGCGCGGCGGACGATTTCCATCTTGCGGATGGTCGCTTCGGGGTTGTTCGGAACCGGGCTGGTGTCGATCTTGACCTCGCCCGATACCGCATAGGACCGCCCGTCCGGCCCTTTAACCGTCTGGAAGGTCGGCGCGCCGGCCAGGCTGCCGCCGGCGGCTTTGTGGGCGGCCTCGTGCGCGCGGACCTCACGGTCCCGTTGTTTCAGCTTCTGAACTTCCTTGCGCTCCGCCTCGGTCAATCCGTCCGGGCCTTCGCCGTCCTTTTTGCCGGTAAGGGGCGTGGCCTGCCCTTGACTCTGTTCGGTCGACTCGTCCGGCGATTGCTGTTGGCCGTCCCGCGGCTTTTGCTCCTGCTGCGCGGTGGTCTGACTGCTGATATCGAGCGGCGGGACGGGGGCCGCGGTCAGGTTGGGCCCGTTTGCGTTGCCGGGACCGGTGGGGGCGCCATTCCCTGAGGAACGTTCCGCCGGAACGGCGCCGGGCTGGCGCGCGGACCGGTCCGCCGCGTCCGAACGGGCGTTGCCGAGAAACAGGGCCGATGGCGTTAAAGCGTCGATCATGCGCCGGCTGCAGTCACCAAGTCAGGTCCGCGAAGGCGGTTCCCCAACGGTCTTATACGGCATCATGGTTAATAAATCGTAAACGCGTGTCGGTCTTCAGCCGGAGTTCGCGTTCGAGGCGGCGCCGAACCGGGCGAATTCCGCCACCAGGTCCCGGTAAACGTCGCGTTTGAAGGGGATAATCAAGTCGTTCAGGCGGTCGACCGGCACCCACTGCCAGGCGGAGAATTCGGCTTCGTGGGCCTCAAGGTCGATATCTTCGTCGCTGCCGGTGAAGCGCATGGCGAACCATCGCTGTTCCTGGCCCCGGAATTTGCCTTTCCAGACCTTGCGGGAAAGGTCCGGCGGCAGGTCGTAGCGGTGCCATTCAGCGCTTTCCGCCAGGATTTCCGCCTTATCCGTGCCGACCTCTTCCTGCAGTTCCCGCAAGGCCGCCTGTTGCGGGGTTTCGCCCTTGTCGATGCCGCCCTGCGGCATTTGCCAGTGATCGCCCTCGACATCGACTCGTTTGCCGACGAAGACATGGCCGCTGGCATTGAACAGCATGATCCCGACACAAGGACGATAGGGCCGCGGATCCTCGCCGTCCGCCGCCATGATTAGTTGGCTTTGGCGGTGGCGAGCGCCGAAACCGGCGCCAATGCGATGCCTTTGCTCTTCAGGCCGGCGATCCAAGGTTTAAGATGTTGGAGCGTCACTGGCAAGGGGCGGGCGACGGCAACCGTCCCGCCGTGGTTCTTCGCCTTGCCTTCGAGCTCCGCCAGGCGTTTGGCGATGATCTTCCCGGCCGGTTGGCGGTCGATGAAGGATTCGTTGGACGCGACGGTCATGCCCATTTCCCGCGCCAATTTGTCGGTCAGGCTCACGGGATTTTCCCGCGTGTCGACCAGCAGCAGGCCGCGGCCCTTCAATTCCGTCAGGATGGGACTAAGCGCACGCGGCTTCGTGCCGAGCCCGGATCCCATATAGGTCGAGACGCCGATATATCCCGTCCCCCGGCTGAGGATCCATTCGAGCTGCCGAAGGTTCTGGTCGATCGGTACACTGGCGAGCAGTGTGCGCGGACCCGGGTCGCTGGCCGGATAGTCGAGCGGCTCCATCGGCAAGTCGATTAGGACCTCGTGGCCGTCGGCGCGGCTCTTGTCGATCCACTCTTTCAGATTCTTGCTGAACGCGGCGAAGGACAGCGTCACTTCGCCCGGCATCGACTCGATCACCTGTTGCGTCAACGTCTCCGAAATGCCAAGCCCGGTAATGACGATGGCGATGCGGGGCCGCTCGTCCAGCAGGCTGTAGGGCCGGGCATAGACCCGCCAGGGAACCCGGCCGTCCTTGCCGATCACCGGCAGCGGGCCGAGGTCGCTTTGCTCCAACAACAAGGGGTCCGGATGCGGATGCATCCCGACGGCGGCGATCTGCTCCCGCTTGGCCATGTTCCGCCCATGGGCGGTTGCCGTATCGCTTTGCCCGGCCGCGCCGAGCGGGGTCCTGCCGTCGACCGCCGCGGCATCCCGCGGTAACGGTTCGGCGTCTCGATAACTGTTCAAGGACATGCTGACGCGCGGCTGTCCGGCGCCGTTTTCCGCCGACCCGGCAAGGAAGAGCCACGCGCCGCCGCCCGCCATCGTCGTCAGGGTGAGCGCCCAGGCAGCAATCAGCAACACCGTCGGAAGCGAGGACCGCGCGCCGCGCTCCGGCGTTTCATCCGTGGGTTCGGGCGCCTCGTCGGAGGCGTCTGAATCGCCGCGGGATTTTACAAACGGTATCTTCAGTGTGTTAGGACCCTAGTTGACCATTTTGCTTCGGAACAAGGCGACCCCGCGCAACAGGTCCAATGCTCGATCGAGCTGGTAGTCCTGCGGCTTGGCGTCGGACGTTTCTGGCTCCTCTGCGGTGTCCTTACCGTCCTTCTTCGGATCTTTGTTGTCGTTGGCGCCGGTTTTCGGTTTCGCTTTGGCGCCGGGTTCGTCTTCGCTGTCGAGCGCACCCCGGAGATCGCGTTCCGACCGGCGAGGCCTGTTACTCTCGAGACTTTCGACCTTAGCGGGATGGACTTCGATATCCGGCTCGATGCCTTTGGCCTGGATCGACCGCCCGCTCGGTGTGTAGTAGCGCTGCGTCGTCAGTTTGATCGCGCCGCTGCGTCCGAGCGGTATGATCGTCTGCACCGATCCCTTGCCGAAGGTCTTGGTGCCGAGCAGTACCGCCCGGCGATGATCTTGCAGCGCGCCGGCGACGATTTCCGATGCCGAAGCGGACCCGCCGTTGATCAGGACGACGATCGGCTTTCCGTCGATCAGGTCGCCCGATGTGGCGTTGAAACGTTGGCCGGCTTCTTCATCGCGTCCGCGGGTCGAGACGATTTCACCCTGTTCGAGGAAACTGTCGGATACGGTGACCGCCTGGTCCAGCAGGCCCCCCGGGTTGTTGCGCAGATCGAGCACAAATCCCAACAGGTCGTCGCCGACTTCCTTCTTGATTTTGTCGACGGCTTTCTTGAGACCCTTGTCCGTCTGCTCGCTGAAACTGGTGATGCGGATATACCCGACGTTGCCTTCGGCCCGCGAGCGGACCGACTGGATGCGGATCTTGTCGCGCGTGATCGAGACGTCGAAGATATTCTTCGGCGACCGACGGATCGTCAGATTGATGTCTGTCTTGATCGGTCCGCGCATTTTCTCGACCGCTTCGCTCAACGTCAGACCCTGCACCGGCTCGCCGTCGAGATGCGTGATCAGGTCGCCCGCCTTGAGCCCGGCCCGCGATGCCGGCGTGTCGTCGATCGGCGATACGACTTTCACGTAGCCCTTTTCCATCGTCACTTCGATGCCAAGTCCGCCGAACTCGCCGCGCGTCTGCACCTGCATGTCGCGGAACTTGCGTTTGTTCAGGAAGGACGAGTGCGGGTCCAGATGGACGAGCATGCCGTCAATCGCCGCCTCGATGAGTTCCTCGTCCGAGACCTTCTCGACATAGTCATTGCGGACGCGTTCGAATACGTCGCCGAACAGCTCCAACATGCGATAGGTGTCGGATTTGTCCTCCGCCGCGTGCCCGGTCGGCACCGTCATGCCCACCATGAGGCCGAGCATGGCACTTGCGGCTACGGCAACAACGACAATCGGCATTTTGCGCTTCATGCCTTCATTATCCTCTCTGTTCGATCGACGTGGTCCGCAGTCCCATGACATTAAAATATATGCAATAATGGGACCACGATCATTCCTATCCTCGCACCCTTTTGCGGTACTCAACGAACCAGGGCAGAGGGTTCACGGGTTGCCCCCGGCGACGCAGTTCGAAATAAAGCCGGGGACCCTCCTTTTCCGAATTGGCCATAGCGCCAACGGGTTCCCCCGCAAGCAACCATTGCCCGACGCTTGTGTCAACATTCGCCATACCGGCGAGTAAGGTATGATATCCACCGCTATGCTCGATAATCAATATTTGCCCATATCCTTTGAAGGGGCCGGCAAATACGACCTTCCCGTCGTAGGGTGCTACGATGCTGGCGGCGACGCGGGTCTCGATCGTGATGCCCTTGGCGGTATTCCCATACTCATTTGTCTCGCCATATTGACGCGTGACCTTGCCCCGGGCCGGACTGGTGATCGACCCTTGATCCGGGAAGGGCCGTAATGCGTCGGGCCGGGGCAGGCTGAGCAGGGCTGTTTGCTGTTGTGCCGCGGGCGGCGTGGTGAGCGCCGGCGGCGCCGGGATGGAGGCGGACGGTGGCGCCGGGGCGGCCGCCGGCGGCAGGGGACGCTCGGCTTCGAGACGGGCGAACAGCTCCTTCAGGTTCTTCGCCTCGCGGCCAAGTCTTTGAATTCGTTTCGCGGTCCGCCGTTCCTCGGATTTCGTTTGTTTCAGCAGGTCGGCCTTGCGTTGGATCAGCGTGGTCAATTTGACGCGTTGGCCGGCGTAGTCTTCGGTGGCGTTCTTGAGCACATCAAGCTGGCGGGCGACATCCGCCCGGGTCTCGGCCAGGGCGGAGATCTTCGTCCGCAGGTCGTCGGCGCGGTTTTGGATCACCGGAAGGGCCGCGCGCAGCAACATGGCCCGCCGGACCACCTCGATCGGCTTCCCTTGCGACATCAGGAGCGCCTGCGGGGGGTTGCGGGACAGCCGCTCCAACGCGCTCAGGGTTCCGCCGAATTGCTTCGTCTGGCCCTGCAGCGCCAACTCCCGCTCGGCGAGTTCCTTCTGTGTCCGGGCCAACTGCGATTCCAGACGGGTCAGCAGCGTTTCGCTGTCCTGGGTCGCGCGGGCCGTGTCGATCGACTGCCGGCGCAATACCTTCAACTCGCCGGCGATCTTACTCAGTTTTTTTCGCAGGGCCGCGGCGCGATCCTGCTGCGCCTTGATCTCGCGCTCCAGCTTGTTGAGCGTGCTTTTGTCCAGCGCGCCCGCGCTGATCGGAATCGTAAGCAACAACGCGGCGGTGGCCGCGAGAACCGGCGCGGCCCGAAACCGATTCGACGTTGTTGGGTCAGCCCGCTTCACGCTGCTCCTCGGCATGAATGATCAATGATTTTCCAGTCATTTCAGCGGGCTGATCGAGGCCCAGGAGGTCGAGCACAGTCGGCGCGATATCCGCCAGCTTCCCGTTCGCCAGTGCCGCCGCATCGTGTTTCTCGCCGGTCAGGACCAACGGAACCAAATTACGCGTATGTGCGGTATGCGGTTGCCCGGTCGCGGCATCGGCCATCAATTCTGCGTTACCATGGTCCGCCGTGATCAGCATCACCCCGCCGGCGGCGCGGATCGCGCGATCCAGTCGGCCAAGACAGGCATCCACGGCCTCGACCGCTTTGATCGCCGCGCCGAGATCGCCGGTATGGCCGACCATGTCGGTATTGGCGTAATTCACCAGGATGAAATCGAAGGCGTCGCTTTCGATCGCCTCGACCAGATGGTCCGTGACCTCGGCGGCGGACATTTCCGGCTGCAGGTCGTAGGTCGCGACCTTCGGCGAGGGCACCAGAATCCGTTCCTCGCCGTCGAAAGTGGCCTCCTGGCCGCCATTGAAGAAGAAGGTCACATGGGCGTATTTTTCGGTTTCTGCGATCCGCAATTGTTTCTTGCCGGCAGTCGCGAGAACCTGTCCCAGGACGTTGCTCAGCTTTTCCGACGGGAAAAGGACGGGCATGAAGGCGTTCAACGCCGTGGAATATTCGACCATGCCGACGGTCGCGGCGAAGTCGACCGGTTTGCCGCGGTCGAAATCGTCGAATTCGGGATCGACCAAGGCGTGCAGAATCTCGCGCGCCCGGTCCGCCCGAAAATTCGCCATCAGCAAGCCGTCGCCATCCGCCATGCCTTGATATCCGCCGATGATCGCCGGCAGCATGAATTCGTCGGTCACGTCATTCGCGTAGGACGCTTCGATGGCGGCGACCGCGTCGGCCGCTGCATCACCGTTGCCGTCCGCGATGGCGCGGTACGCTTTCTCGACCCGGTCCCAGCGGTTGTCCCGGTCCATCGCATAGTAGCGGCCGATCACCGTGGCGATCCGCGCGTCGGGGCAGTCGTCAAGGAAGGACCTCATATACTCCTTGGCGCTCGACGGGGGCGTGTCGCGCCCATCCAACAGCGCGTGCACGACGCATGGAATCCCGGCATCCGTCAGCAGCCGCACCATGCCCGCCATATGATCCTGATGCGAATGCACGCCGCCCGGCGACAAGAGACCCACGATATGGGCGGTGCCGCCGCTTTCTTGCAGGGCGGCGGTGAAGTCCTGGAAAGCCGGGATGCTGCGGACGGAATCGTCGGCGAGGGCCTGGTCGATCCGCGGCAGATCCTGCAGCACGACCCGGCCGGCACCGAGATTCATATGCCCGACCTCGGAATTGCCCATCTGGCCCGCCGGCAGGCCGACATGGTCCTCCGACGCGTCGAGCTGGCCGCGCGGACAGGTCGCGGTTAGGCGGTCCCAGACCCCGGCGTTGGCCTGCGCAATCGCATTGTTCTCGGTTTCCGCCCGGTCCCCCCATCCATCGAGAATACAGAGCAGAACGGGTTTTTGTGCTGTCGCTGTCATAATCGCCAAGTCGCGTCAATTATCAGTAATGTGGGCGGAGAATACCCGGTTTCCAGGGCCAAGAAAACGGTTCCGGACTATCCCTTGTGGTACGGGTGTCCGGCCTGGATTTGCTGGGCCCGATAGAGCTGTTCGACGAGCATGCAGCGGGCCATCATGTGGGGCCATGTCATGGCCCCCAAGGCCAGTAATATTGTCGCGCGGTCGGTGACGGCACGGTCCAGCCCGTCGGCGCCACCGATCACGAATCCGAGGCTTCGATGCCCGGATTCCTGCCATTTTCGGAGCTGATCCGCGAATTCCTCGCTGCTGAACTGCCGGCCCCGTTCGTCCAGCACGACCACCAAAGCCCCTGCGGGTAGGGCGTCGAGGAGACGCTCGCCTTCGCGCGCCCGGCGTTCCGCGGTCGACAGCGGGCGCTTTTCCTCCACCTCGCGAATGGTGACGGCCCAGGAGAGCCGTTTCCGGTAAGTTTCGATCAATTCCAATTCGGGGCCGCGCCGCAGGCGTCCGACGGCCGCGATCGTAATGTCCAAGGCGGCATGCCGCGGCGCCACCGACGGTTATCCGGCGGCGGTGCTGAGGTGCGTATCGCCTTGCTGCGGAAAATCGCCCCACAGCTTCTCGAGCTTGTAGAAATCCCGGACTTCCGGGCGGAACAGATGAATCAGCACGTCGCCCGCATCGATCAGAACCCAGTCCGCCTGGGCCGCCCCTTCGACCGACGTCCCCTTGATTCCGCTGTTTTTGATGCGGCGGAGCAGGTGGTCCGTCATCGCGCTCACATGGCGCGTGGACGAGCCGGACGCGATCACCATGTAGTCGGCGATGCTGGTCTTGCCCTTGAGGTCCAGTTTTGTGATGTCGATGGCCTGATCGTCATCCAGGGATTGCACGATGAGAGCCAGAAGCGATTCCGTCGTCTGCGGAGTCAAAGTCTCGGTTGATATGGTTTTTCCCCGTTAATCAACTGGTTGCGCTGCCTTTGCCCGTCCGGCGCGGATCGACGTCGAGGACGCCGGATGCAGCCGGTTGCGGATAAACACCCACGCGGGCGGGTTCTGCCATATCAGGCGCGGGGCCTGATCCTCCGGTATCCTGGAGGTGGCAAATTGGGTCGCCGCGCGGCCCGCCAATGCCGTTAAAGAATAGGACGGGCGGGCAAAAACCGCAACGGCGGCCGTATGAAAGATTTCTTGCCAGGCCTTCCAGCGCGGTATTTGGATAAGGTTATCCGCGCCGATCAGCCAGACGAAACGATGATTGCAGTGCCGGCGGCGGAGCTGCCGCAACGTGTCGACGGTGTAGCGGGTGCCGAGACGGTCCTCGATATCGGTCACGCGAATGCGCGGATGCCGGGCCGTGGCCTGCGCGTCGGCCATGCGCGCCGCCAAGGGCGCCATTCCGGCCGTTGGTTTTAGGGGGTTTTGCGGCGATACGAGCCACCAGACTTCGTCCAGGTCCAGGCGCCGCAACGCTTCGAGACTGATATGGCGATGCCCGTCATGCGCCGGGTTGAACGATCCCCCCAGCAGGCCGACACGCCGGGCCCGGAGGCATGTCCGGGGCGTCTGTCGTGGTGTAATGCTCAAGACGGGGCTGTTCGATCAAGGGTTTCGGTCATGGCCGCGGCATCATCCCGCGCACCCGAAAGGCCGTCAACCGGGCACCACAGGCTGAATCGAGACCTGTATCAAGGCCGGGTTTGCCCGGCGCCGCGCACGATATACTTGTAGCTGGTGAGCTGTTCCGCGCCGACCGGGCCGCGGGCGTGCAGCTTGCCCGTCGATATGCCGATCTCCGCGCCCATCCCGAATTCTCCGCCGTCGGCAAATTGGGTCGACGCGTTGTGCAGCACGATGCTGCTGTCGATCCGGCTCGTGAATGTCGCCGCCGCGTCGGCGTCGTCGGTGACGATCGCGTCGGTGTGGTGCGACCCGTGCGCGTTGATATGTTCGATCGCCTGCGGCAGACCGTCGACCACCTTCACGGATAGAATCGCGTCGAGATATTCCGTATCCCAATCCGCATCGGTCGCGGGAAGGATGCGATCGTCGGCCGCTTGGGCTGTCTCATCGCCCCGGATCTCGCACCCTGCGGCCCGCAGGCGGTCCACGATCGCCGGCAGCTGCGCCGCGGCTGCGGATCGGTCGATCACGAGCGATTCGGCGGCCCCGCAAACGCCGGTGCGGCGCATCTTCGCATTCAGAACCACATCGCAGGCCATCGCCGCATCGGCTTTTTCATGGATGTAGACATGACAGTTACCGTCGAGATGCGCGATGACCGGCACGCGGGATTCGGTCATCACCCGTTCGATCAAGGATTTGCCGCCGCGCGGCACGATGATGTCGATCAGCCCGGCCATGCGCAGCATTGCACCGACCGCGTCGCGATCGCGCGTCGGGATGGCCTGCACGGCGTCGCCGGGCAACCCAGCGTCGCGCAGCCCGTCCTGAAGGCATTGGGCGATCAGGCCGGAGGAATGCAGGCTTTCCGACCCGCCGCGCAGGATCGCGGCATTGCCCGACTTCAGGCAAAGCCCGCCGGCGTCGGCGGTCACGTTCGGGCGCGACTCATAGATGATGCCGATGACGCCGAGCGGCACCGACACGCGGGAAATCGTTAGGCCGTTGGGCCGCGTCCATTCGCCGAGATTACGATGCAGCGGGTCCGGCAAGCCCGCAACCTGCTCCAGCCCGGCTGCCATGCCCTCGATCCGGTCGTCGTTCAGCAGAAGCCGGTCCTGCATCGCGGCGTTCAGACCTTTTTCGGCGGCGAAGGCCATATCCTTCTCGTTCTCCGCCTTGATGGCCGCCGCGCTGTCCCGAATGACCGTCGCGGCCGCGTTGAGCGCGGCGTCGCGGGTGGCGCTGTCGGCCAGGCCCATTTGGTAACTGGCATCATGCGCGGCCTGTGCGATCTCGCGCACCAACTCTTCGGCGGGCATGTCGGCCTTGCTCAGGACAGCATGCGAACTCATCTGTTGGCTCCCGGTTTCAGTATGCCACCGAACCCTATCCGATGCGGGAGGGCGGCGCATTATCGAAATTCTCTTAGTACAAATGGTCCGGACGGTGCTATTTGGCTAGGGGCAACAAGGTGTCGGACGTGTCCCACGGCGAAAATCTCGAAATCGAATGGCAACGGCTGACGGCGGAATGCGCCGACGCGCCGGACGACAGCCGCCGCCGTCTCGAATTGGGCCAGCTCTGCCATCGCATGGCGCGGCCCGGCGAGGCCTTGTCGCATTTTGCCGGTGCGGCGACCGCCGATCCCGACTGGGAAGCGCCGCGCTATTACCTTGGGCTAATCCTCGCGGAAATGGGCCGGCCGGACGAGGCAATGGTGGCGTATCGCGCAGCGCTCGCGGTCAACCCCGACCATGCGGAAAGCCATTTCGGTTTGGGCCGGTTGTTCGTCCGCCGCCGTGAGACGGGGCCGGCGGTGTCGCATTTAGACGCGGCCGCCGCGGCCCGGCCCGATTGGCACCGGCCCCACCTCGAAAAAGCGGACGTGCTGGCCGCGGCGGGCGATGCCGCCGGCGCACGCGACGCATACGATGCGGCGTTGCGTACCGGGGCGCCCGACGGGGTGCGCCTGCGCCGGGACTTGCTGCTGCCGGTCATCGCGGACTCGGCGGAAGACTACGCCGACGCGCGCCGTTGCTACGAAACCGCGCTGGAGGATCTCGCCGCCGATCCGCCGGCCCTGGACCATCCGGCCCGGGAGGGCGGGGGCGCCCGGTTCTACCTGGCCTATCACGGCGCGGACGACCGCCGCCTGCAGGAACAGCTCGCCGCCCTCTACCGAACGGGCTGCCCAGCATTGGAATGGACCGCGCCGCATTGCCGGGAACCGTGGCGCGCGCCGGCGGTGCGGCGGATCGGGTTCGTATCGCGGTTCTTCTACGACCATTCGATCGGGCGGTTGATGCAGCGGTTGCTGGCGCATCTGGCGCAGCGGGACGATTGCGAGATCCTGCTGTTCGATACCGCGCCGGTTCCGGACGATCCGTTGCGGTCGGAACTGGTGTCCTACGCGGACCATGTCGAATGCCTGGAAGCCGGGTTGCATCCGCCGCGCGAGCAGATCGCCCGGCACAAGCTCGACATTCTGGTCTATCCGGATATCGGCATGGATTACGTCACCTATTTTTTGGCCTTCGCGCGGCTCGCCCCGGTGCAATGCGTCACCTGGGGGCATCCGGTGACGACGGGCATCCCGGCCATCGACTATTTCCTGTCCTGCGACTCCGCGGAGCCGCCCGATGCGGCGGCGCATTACAGCGAACGGCTGGTGCGGTTGGGCGGGCTGCCCTTCTCCTACGCCCGCCCCGGCGCGCCGGAACCGGCCAAGACCCGTGCGGATTTCGGATTGCCGGAGGACGCGACGCTTTATCTCCTGGCCCAGAACCTGTTCAAGATTCATCCGGACATGGACGCGGCGCTTCGCCGGATTCTGGAACGCGATCCGGCCGGCCGGCTGGTTCTGCTGGACGGGCATTATCCGGAGTGGGGACAGCGGCTGCGGGCGCGGTTCGCGCGCAGCCTGGCCGGCGTCGACGACCGGATCACTTTTCTGCCGCGCCAGGATCATGACGACTATATGCGTCTCCTGGCGTTGGCGGATGTCTGCCTCGACAGTTTCCCCTTCGGCGGCGGCAACACGACGTATCAGGCCCTGGCGATGGGCACGCCGGTCGTGACTCTGCCCGGCGACTTCCTGCGCGGCCGGTTGAGCCTGGCGATCTATTGTCACCTGCGGGTGCTGGAATGTGCGGCGGCGGCGGTGGAGGATTATGCCGATGTCGCGGTGCGGCTCGGCACGGACGGTGCCTGGCGGGACCGGGTCGCCAAGCAGATCGACAAGAATCTACATCGGATTTTCGACGACCCGGTTTTTCTGGAAGAAGCCGGACGGTTCCTGATGTCGGTGGTTCCCGCCGAGCCGTCCGACGGCGGTTAGCCGTTGAGCACCAGATCGTCGCGGTGGATCATCTCGTCGCGCCCGCGGTAGCCGAGGATTTCCTCGATCTCCTGGCTCTTGTGGCCCGCGATGAGCGTTGCGTCGGCGCTCGAATAGGCGGATAGCCCGCGGCCCAATTCCCGGCCGTCGCGGCTGCGGACGGCGACCGGATCGCCCCGTTCGAATCGGCCCGACACCGCTGTGACGCCGACCGGCAGAAGACTTCGGCCCTGCTGCAAGGCGTTTTCCGCCCCGCCGTCCACTTCGAAGACGCCGATCGGATTCAGGGCGCCCGCGATCCAGGTCTTGCGCGCCGTGCGCGGGGACGCCGTCGCCTCGAACCAGGTGCAGGGTGCACCCTCGTCGAGCCGGCGCAGCGGGTGGATCGACCGGCCGTCGGCGATGGCCATCCGGCAGCCGCTGGCCGTCGCGATCTTCGCCGCCTGTATTTTGGTCACCATGCCGCCGGACGAATAGCCGAGCCGGGGCTCGCCGGCCATGGCCTCGATCGCCGGCGTGATAGCGGCGACTCGCTCGAGCCGGTTGGCGTCGGTCTTCTCGCCTGGGTCCGCGTCGTAGAGCCCGTCGATATCGGAGAAAAGGATCAGCGTATCGGCGCTGACCATTGCGGCGACACGCGCGGCGAGCCGGTCGTTGTCGCCGAACCTGATCTCGTCGGTGCCGACCGTGTCGTTTTCGTTGATGACCGGCACGACGTTGAATGACAAGAGCTGCGTGAGCGTGCTGCGCGCATTCAGATGGCGGCGGCGTTCCTCGGTATCGTCCGGCGTCACGAGAACCTGGGCGACCGGAATATCGTGCTTGGCGAGCGCCTGTTCATAGGCATGGGCGAGGCGAATTTGCCCGGCCGCGGCGGCGGCCTGCTTTTCCTCAAGGCGAAGGGCGCGGTCCATGTCCGTCAGCCCGAGCCGCTGCCGCCCGACCGCGATCGCACCGGACGACACCACCAGGATTTCCTTTCCCCGGCGATGACATTGGGCGATGTCCTCGGCGAGCGCTTCCAGCCAGCCATGGCGCACGGCGCCGGTGGCGTCGTCGACCAGCAAGGCGGAGCCGATCTTGATCACCAGCCGCTTGCTACCGTCGAGCTGGCCGTTCATGGCGTCCACGTTTCCTGAACGGCGGATTCCGGCGTTTCGGCCGCCTTGTCCGCGTCGCGTTTTTCCTGGATCGCCGCCAGCAGGCACCGCAAGGCCTCCTGCACGCCGTCGCCGGTCACGCCGGACAGCATCAAGGGTTCCGCGCCCGCGGCGTCGGCCAGCGTCGCGGCGCGTTCGGCGGCCACGTCGTCGGTCAGCGCGTCGCATTTGTTCAGCGCGACGATCTCGGCCTTTTCCGCGAGGCCGGCACCATAGGCCTCGAGTTCGCCCCGGATCGTGCGATACGCGTCCGCCACGTCCGGCTGGGTGCCGTCCACCAGATGGAGCAACACGCCGCAGCGTTCGATATGACCCAGGAAGCGGTCGCCCAGGCCATGCCCTTCATGCGCGCCCTCGATCAGCCCCGGGATGTCGGCGAGGACGAATTCCTTCTCGTCCACATACACCACGCCGAGCTGCGGGTGCAGCGTGGTGAACGGGTAGTCGGCGATCTTGGGCCGGGCGCGTGAAACCGCGGCGAGGAAGGTCGATTTCCCGGCGTTGGGCAACCCGACCAACCCGGCATCGGCCAGCAGCTTGAGGCGCAGCCAGATCCACATCTCCGCACCCGGGTGGCCCGGATCGAACCGGCGCGGGGCGCGCGCGGTGGAAGATTTGTAGTGCAGATTGCCGAACCCGCCGTCGCCGCCTTGCAGCAGGACCAGCCGTTGCCCCGCCCGGGTCAGGTCGGCGATCAGCGTTTCATTGTCCTCGGCAAGGATCTGCGTGCCGACGGGGACATCCAGCAGCACGGTTTCTCCCGCCGCGCCGTTGCGTTGCTTGCCCTTGCCGTGGTCGCCGCCACTCGCCTTGAAATGCTGCTGGTAGCGGTAGTCGATCAGCGTGTTGAGACCCTCGACCGCCTGGAAGATGACGTCACCGCCGCGGCCGCCATCGCCGCCGTCCGGGCCGCCGCGCGGGATATTCCGCTCGCGGCGGAACGACATGCAGCCGGCGCCCCCATTGCCGCTCTTCACGTGAATTTTGGCTTGATCGAGAAATTTCATCGTATCGCAACCATGCGCGCCGAGGCGGGTGCCCGGACCCCGGTCCTCGGCGGGAAAAAATAAAAGGGAGACGGATTTCCATCTCCCTTCGCCAACTCGCCGGCCGATTGAGGGGAGCCGCCGCCGGTGGCTCCCACCGGGGCTATTCCGCTGCGGCCGCCGCCGGATCCACGTGAACGGTGGTCCGGCTCCGGGTCTTGTGGAACTTCACCGTGCCGTCCTTCAGGGCGAACAGGGTGTGGTCCTTGCCCATACCGACATTCGTGCCGGGGTGAACCTTGGTGCCGCGCTGGCGAATGATGATATTGCCCGAGATCACGGACTCTCCGCCATATTTCTTGACGCCGAGGCGCCGGCCTTCGGAATCGCGACCATTGCGTGAACTGCCGCCTGCTTTCTTATGAGCCATGCTGCATTACTCCTCGGTCTTTTTCGCGGCGGGTTTCTTTGCCGCGGGTTTCTTCGCCGCCGGCTTCTTCGCGGCGGGCTTCTTCGCTGCGGTTTTTTTGGCGGTGCGCTTTTTGGCTGCCGGCTTCTTGGCAGCGGGTTTTTTCGCAGCGGGCTTTTTGGCTGCCGGCTTGGCCTCGGCCTTGTCTTCGGTTTTTGCCGCCGGTTTCGCTTCTTCCTTGGCGGCGGGCTTCTTCGCGGCGGCCTTCTTGGTCGGCTTCTGCCCGTCGGTCAGGATATCGGTGATCCGCAATACGGTGACCTGCTGGCGATGGCCCTTGGTCCGCCGGTAGTCCTTGCGGCGCTTCTTCTTGAAGACGATGATCTTCGCGCTGCGGTCCTGCTTGACCACTTCGGCCGCGACCGTGGCGCCGTCGACAAGCGGCGTGCCGGTGGTCTGGGCCTTGTCGTCGCCGACCATCAGGACGTCGGTGAGTTCGACCGTCGCACCCGGATCGCCCTCGAGCTTCTCCACCGCGATGACATCGTCTTTGGCGACCTTGTATTGTTTGCCGCCGGTTTTGATTACTGCAAACATGGGTTTGTATCTCGCTGCCGGTCCTGGAACTCCATTTTCGGGCTTTCATCCAGGATATCCGGGCTTTCTGGTGCCCGTAAACTCGCCGCGGGACTATACTCGTGCGCGCCGGCAAGTCAACGGCCAACTCGCCCGAAAAGCTAGTTTTCCGCACCGGTGGATGGTGCGGCCGAAAGGTCGAATACCTCGGTCACGGCCCCGTCCGTTTCCCATCCCTGGACCAGGAGGCTGCCGTTGCCCGCGTTGGCGACGACACTGAGGCGAGTATCCGCGTTGAGAACCGGCTCGACCAGCCATTCGAATCCCGGCACCGGGTTACGGCAAAGCCCATTCATCAGACGGTGCCGGCGTTCGCTTTCGAGCCCGCGCGGCTTGCCGCGCAACCCCGGGCTGAGCCAGTGATTGGCGACGGAGGTGGGCGCCTCATGCACCCAGGCGCGCGTTTCGGTCCGTTCGATCACGCATCCCTCGCCGGCGCGGGTGCCGGACACCGAGAAGAAGGCGGGCAGGGCGATCGGGGTTGTTTCCAGCATGTCCTTCGCTTCGTCGTAGCTGCGGCAGATCTCGACGACCCTGCGGGCGAGATGGGCCGGCGGCAGATGCCGGCTCTGGAAAACCTTAATCCGGTTCGCCAGCCAATCCGCCGGCAGCGGCAGGTAGCCGCGCCGGACCAACGGTGCCTGGTTGATGGCGAGGGCGAACCGCCCTGGTGCCACGGCGGTGATCACACCGACGAAGCCCGGCCAGGTGATGTTATAGAAGTCGCCCGCCGGCCCGGTTTGGCGCGCCAGCACCACATGCCGGCCGATCCCATGGAAGGGCCAGTCCAGTGTCCGCAGCATCCGCATGCCGCCGCCCTTCGGGTCCGGTGCGACGCCGGTGGTGCAGCCCCACTCGAAACACAGGTTCATGAACCAAATTCCGGTTGAAAGCTGCGCGGAAAGGCTGGCGATCTCGTCGTGATGCGGGTTGCCGGATCGCACGGCCCACCGGCGCGACAGCCGGTCCATGATCGGCAGCAGCGGCCCCGGCAGCATTCGCCGTCCCGCCGCAATTAAGTATTCGGCCGTGTCGCGATGGCTGTCTACCAGGGCGGTCGGGCCGGACTCCCCTAGATCGATCAAGGGGATTACCGAGGGGTTTTGCGCCGGTTCCATGCTTATAATGTCGGCCTTGCGACGCGGGAATGCAATAACGCGGGCAGGCAGGGTTCCGCTTGCGGCACGCCGGGGCTTGCGGTAGGTTCCGGCGCATTCGGGGTCGGCTTGGCCGGCAACGCCCGCGGAGAGGTGCCGGAGTGGTCGAACGGGGCGGTCTCGAAAACCGTTGTGCGCGCGAGCGTACCCAGGGTTCGAATCCCTGTCTCTCCGCCATTCAAATGGGTTGGCGACCCACCTTGCCGGCAATCAATCGTGCGACATCTGTGTTTTTGCAATTCGAGCTCGTCCTCAAAATGGGGTACGGCCGGGCGTTCAAGGGATGAGCGGTAATTTTCTGGAAGGTCGAGTTATCTTTGCGAGATGTCCGAATGTTGGGGATGTCGAAAAACGCCAGACTTTCAACAAAAAGATCGGCGATCCGAGATTGACGTTTAGCAGGTTGCTGAACATTTCGAGATAGGCATTATTGAGGTCGCGCTCGCGTCTTTTTCTTTCCGTGACGCTGGGCCGTGCCTTGGGAGAAACCGATCAACACGCAAGAAACAATACTTTCCTCCGGTCATAACTGCTGGACAGTCGAAAAAGCTGCGCGCGCCAGACCGCTTGTCGATGGATGCGACTACTTTGATGCCCTGCGCAGAACGCTTCTGAATGCAGAACACCAAGTGTTCATCATCGCATGGGATATCGACGGACGCATTCGCTTGCCGGCAAAACAGGATTCGGAAGAAGGTCCGGAAACGCTTAGGGATTTCATTGCCTATCTTGCCCGCCGCCGACCCGAACTGGACATATTCATCCTGCTTTGGGATTACACGATGCTCTATGCGGGGGACCGGGATCTCTTTCTCCGCTTCAGTTTCGATTGGGGCATGCCCAAAAATGTGAGGTTGGTCCTCGACGATGAGATACCGGTCGGTGGTTCACATCATCAAAAAATTGTGGCCGCCGATGATGCCATCGCATTTGTTGGCGGCTTTGATCTGACGAAAGGGCGGTGGGACACGCCGGAGCATGCGGCCGATGAACCACGCCGTATCGACCATGAAGACAAACCTTACGGTCCATTTCACGACGTTCAGCTTGCCGTCGACGGCGACGTCGCCCGCAAGATCGCCGATCACTGCCGTTGGCGTTGGCACGAATGCACCAGCGAGACGATTGCTCCGGTGCAAACTTCGCGAGATTTGCGGGAGGTGTGGCCCTGCCAGTACGAACCCGCATGGCGGGACGTGCGGATTGGAATTGCGCGCACTCTCCCGTCGACATCTAAACGGCCTGAAATTCGCGAAATTCTGCAGCTCTATCTAGATGGAATCGCAGCCGCGCGGGACACGATCTATATTGAAAATCAGTATTTGACGGCGAAACCGATTGCTCACGCCCTCGCACAACGGCTGGAAGAAAAAGACGGTCCCGATATTGTCATCGTCACACAATGGGCGGCATCCGTATGGCTGGAAGAACAGGTGATGGGTGTCCGCCGCGAACATTTCGTCGCTCACCTCCGGCAGCACGACCGTCATGGGCATCTGAGAATTTTCGCGCCCGTCGTGCCGGGTGTGGAGCGCGAGGACTACAATCTTCACGCCAAAATCGCTGTTTTCGATGACCGTTTGGTTCAAATCGGATCTGCAAACCTCAACAATCGCTCGATGGGGTACGATTCCGAATGCGATCTAGCGATCGAGTGCACAAGTGACGCGGAGCGGGCGGCCGCGCATGATTTTCGGAATAGTCTGATTGCCGAACACACGGGCGCCGATCCTGAGACGGTCCGGGCCAAAATCGACGAAAAAGGATCAATGATCGCGGCAATCGAAGCGATCACCGATCGCGATGGGCGACGCCTGGAAGAACTAGATCTTAGCGGAACGCCACCGGAACCGATCACGGCGTTGACCATGCTCGGCGATCCCGAACGGCCGATCAAGGTATCGGAATGGATGCGCGATCATCTGATCACTCCCTCGGCGAAATCGAAAAAGGGCGATACGCAGCCTTTGTTCGTATGGCTGGCCGTCGTCCTCGGCATCATCGCGATAGCGGTCTTGTGGAGAATGACGTCGCTTGCCGAGTATCTTGACCCGGCGGCGTTTGCGGAGTCGATGGAAAGTTTTCGGTCAAGCGGCCTGGGTGGATTGGCGGTTATCGGAATTTTCATCGTCGGTGGGCTGCTCGTCTTCCCGGTAACCGCCATGATCCTGGCGACGGCGATCGTATTCGGGCCGTGGTACGGCTTTGCATTCGCGACGACAGGCGCTCTGACGAGCGCAAGCGTGTCCTATTTTCTGGGTTGGGCCGTCGGGAAGAAATTTTTGCGGCGTTTCATGGGCAACCGTGTCCGGAAATTGAGTAGGCGGCTGGGAGACAAGGGCGTCTTCGCGGTCACGGCATTGCGGATTATCCCAACCGCGCCCTTCACCTTTATCAATGTCATGGCGGGCGCATCGCACATCCGGTTTACGGACTACCTGATCGGAACGATCCTCGGCATGGTGCCCGGCATCGCGGTACTTTCCGTCACCGGCGAACGGATCGAAAAGGTATTCCAGGATCCGACCGTTTTAAACGTCAGCATTGCGATCATCCTTGTCGGGCTCTGGTTCCTTCTCGGCTGGGGCCTGCAAAAGCTCGTAACGTGGTGGCGGGACCGTGCCGGCTGAAACGCCGCGGTGCGGCGGGCCAGCGGGCCGTCGGATCACCGTCGGGAGTTACAACATCCATTCCTGCGTCGGCAGCGATAATCGGTATGATCCCGGCCGGATTCAAAGCGTTATCGCCGACTTGGACGCAGACGTCGTCGGTCTTCAGGAAGTCGGCGAGCGCGCGCGGCATGCGCGATCGATCGATCATTTCGACTTCCTCTCCGATGAAACCGGAATGCACGTCATCGCCGGCCCGAACTTGATCGATAACGGATCCCCGTATGGCAATGTACTGTTGAGTCGGTGGCCGGTGACCGACTACCGTCTCATACGATTGAACGTTCCCAATCGTGAACCGCGCGGTGCGATCGCGGCGGTCGTGCGATGCGTCGACAGGAACGTGCGGTTCGTCAATACGCATCTCGGTCTCCGGCGACGGGAACGACGCCTGCAGCTGGAGATGTTGCGCGACGCGCTTTCCGATGTCGAATTGCCGACCGTTTTTCTGGGCGACTACAATATGTGGGGCCGTGGCCAGCGTGCGCTTCGCGCGTTCGGTGCCCCGTCGAGCGCCACCGCGCCGAAAACGTTCCCATCGAAATTTCCGATCCTTGCGTTGGACCGAATATGGGGCGGACCCGGTACAAAGCTCACCGATATCGAAGCGCTTAAGTCGCCGGTCACCAGAAAGGCATCGGATCATTTGCCGTTGAGGGCAATCATCGAACTTCCGGCCGCCCGTTTTTGCGGGCACCGATCGCCTTGAGGGCGCCTAAGAACGGACCGCTGCTTCGATCGGTTTCGAGCCATTTTTGCCGCATCCGCTTGCCGCTTTCCCTACGGCCGAATTTGTCCTCGGCATCCGACCCGCACCGGATCGGCGTTCGATCGCGAAATTCCGGCGCTTACGGGCCGAGACCGCGTTGGTCGATTGGCGCAGGCTTGCGTCCGGACCGATGGTCTTGAGAACATACGTGTTGGAAAGCGAGAGGCGTTAATCAAAGAGGGAGGAAATCGAGATGGCATATGAAGGCATGATCGCGGAGATGGTTTCGATCCGCGGGCACAACGAAGACGTTATTTCCGCTTATGTCGCGCGGCCGCTCGGGCCCGGGCCGTTCCCGGGCGTCGTGCTTATCCATCATTTGCCCGGCTGGGACGAGTGGTATCGCGAGACGACGCGCCGGTTCGCCCATCACGGTTATGCGGCGATCAGCCACAATCTGTACGAACGGGTCGGTGAGGGAAGTGCTTCGGACGTCGCCGCCAAGGCGCGCGCGGAGGGCGGCGTCTCCGACGCGCAGATGATCGGCGATACCGAGGGCGCGACGCAATGGCTCCGGGATCAGCCCTGGTCGGGCGCCAAGGTCGGCGTCATCGGCAGCTGTTCTGGCGGCCGCCAAGCCTTCCTATACGCGTGCCATACCAAGAGCGTCGATGCCTGCGTCGACCTTTGGGGCGGGCGCGTGGTGCAGGCCGAAGATGACCGGCCGGAAAAACAGCCGGTGCCGCCGATCGAGTTCACCCAGGATCTTTCCTGTCCGCTCTTGGGCATCTTCGGCAACGAAGACCGCTCGCCGAGCCCGGAAGAGGTCGACCAGCACGAGGAAGCGCTGAAGAAGCACGGCAAGGATTACGAGTTCCACCGCTATGACGGGGCGGGGCACGGCATCTTCTACTACGACCGGCCGATGTACCGGATCGAGCAGGCCCTCGACGGCTGGGAGAAAGTGTGGGCCTTTTTCGACAAACACCTGAAGGGATAGAGAGCATGTGCACGCCGATCGTCGAAATCGTGGAAGCCGAGGGCGCGGGCAAGGGTGGGGACGGCTGGTTCGCCGTTTCCCACGCGGTGGTTTCCTACGACCATCCGCACCGTGCCCTCCTCAATGAGGCCATCACTTTGGATTTCGTGGACCGGGACCGCGGCCCTGGGGTGCGGGCGGCGGTCGAGCTATCGCTCGATTCCGCGAAAGCGCTGAGCGGCGCGCTGGCCCGCGCGATCGAGGCGGCCGAGCGCGAGGAAAGTGGGCGGCGCGCTTAAGTCGTTTGCACTCGGTTCACGCGTCGACGAAGGCGATCAGCCGGCCCGCCACCAGCGCGCCGAGCCAGCATGTCATGGACAGCGCGCCGACCTTGGCCAGCAGGGCGTCTCCGGCCCTGGGGAGCCACAACCCGTGGACGAGATGTGTTGCGATGGCGGACCCGGCGCCGAGCGTGATCAAGACGAGTTTGACCTGAAAGACCGGATGACCCGCATAGTCCGGCGCGCGCACGGCGAAGAGCAAGAGACCGGCGGCCATGGTCAGGGCCAGGCCGGTGGCGGCGGTCGGAACGAGCACCCGGACCAGGGCGTCGCGCGGGATCGATTTCCAAAACCCCAGGAAGCGCAGGTCGAGCGGGAGGATCGCCCCGACCAACAGGGCGATGCCCGTGATGTGGGCCGTGTTGGCGGCGGCGTACAGCCAGCGCGACCGCCGAAACGCCGTCGCCAGACCGGATGCCGCCACGTCGGCGAGGAGACCTTCCACGCGGTCAGTCGCGGTCGGGGTAGAGGACGTACTCGCGCGTGCCGATGTAAAGGCGTTCGGCTTTCAAGAGCTTGTCGGCCACGTTGGCCGATGGTTCGCCGACCGCCCGAATCTCGACCCCTTTTGCCAGGTCGCCCGGCTTCAGCCCGGCCCGTTCGTTCCGCCAAGGTTGCCCGACTTCCACGGTCCAGACCTCGCCCTCGGCATCGACATAGACGATGCCATGCGGCATGCCGAGGCTCGTCTTTTGTATGACGCCGGTCAGTTCGATATTGCCGCCCGTCGTCCAACTCCAGCCGTGATGGGCCAAGCCGGGGAGGGATTGGAATATCAAAAGGCCCGCTATCGCGGCCATGGTGATCGCTAACTTTCTCATCGCTTCTCCTCGCTTGCGGATGCCGGGGAGCCAATGCCGTGCGGCAATGCTCCGCCGCGATCATTCTTGAAGTTAGGTCGGTCGCGCCCGCGCACAAGCATCTTGTCGGCTGCGGCAAGCGTATCCGTAACGCTACTCCGCGTCTTCCAACAGTCCTTCGGCCTGCAGGACGGGGATGACGCCGCCTTTCTCGGCGATGTCGAGGAGGGCCGACGGCAGAGGTTTGCCGGAAATTTCGGATTCCTGGTCCAGGTTGCGGACGGTTCCGTTTTCCCAGTCCACGGCGATGCGGTCGCCGTCGGCGATGGCCGCCGTGGCGCCGGGGCAGGGCAGGACATGCACCCCGTAATTAACGCAATTGCGCAGGCCCAAACCGTTGAAGGAGGCGGCGATGACTCCGGCGACGCCGAGTTCGGCGAACACATTGCCGATCGGGCGGCCCGAGCCCACACCGAAATTCTCCCCGGCGACGACGATATCGCCGGGCTGCACCTGATCGCTCCACCCCGGGCGATTGGCGGAAAAGCAGTATTTGATCTGCTCTTCGACCGGCAGGAGGAACACCGAACCCGGCAGGATCAGGTCGGTGTTGATGTCGTCGCCGAACACCCAGGCTTTGCCTTCGATCCGGAGCGCCATCGGCTATACCTCCCGCGGGTCGGCGATGGCGCCGGTGAGGGCCGACGCCGCCACGGTGGCGGGCGAGCCGAGATAGATTTCTGCCTCGGGGCTGCCCATCCGTCCCTTGAAGTTCCGGGTGCTGGCGGTGATGCAGACTTCGCCGTCGCCCAGCACCCCCATATGCCCGCCGTAGCAGGCCCCGCAGGTCGAGTTGGTGACCACCGCGCCCGCCTCCATCAGCGTCTCGACATATCCCTTGGCCATGGCTTCCTTCAAAACATTCTGGCTGCCGGGGGTCACGATCATGCGCACACCGGGCGCCACCTGCCGTCCCCGCATGATTTCGGCCGCGACGGCGAAATCCTCGATCCGGCCGTTCGCGCAGGACCCGATGAAGGCCTGATCGATCTTGGTCCCGGCAAGATCGCGCGCCGGCTTGGCGTTATGCGCCACCTTGTTCGGCAGCACGACCAGCGGCTCCAGGTCGGAGAGGTCGATGCGGATCTCCCGTTCATAGGTGGCGTCGGGGTCGGGATCTACCGGCTCGTACGGCTTGGCGGCCCGCCCCTGCAAATAGGCGGCCGTGACGCCGTCATGCCGGAACATCGAAAAGTCGGCGGAAAGTTCGGCCGATAGCGTCGCCAGGGTGAAGCGCCCTTGCATCGGCATCGCCGCGACCGCATCGCCGTCCCACTCCAGATTCCGGCCGGGAAAGGCGCCGTGCACATGGGCGATGTGGTGCAGGATGTCGCGCGGATAGACTCGTTCGCGAAGGTCGCCGTCCAGCGTCAGCTTCACGGTCGGCCCGACGAAATACCAGGCCTGGCCTTTGCACAGCGCATACATCATGTCCGCCAGGCCGAGGCCCCGCGCCAGGCAATTCAGAGCGCCTGACGAACAGGAATGGGAATCGTCGCAGGCCAGCGTCGTGCCGGGCAGGGCCAGCCCGTCCTCGGCCAGAACCACATGGGCGATGCCGTGACGGCCTTCGGCGTAGAATTTCTCGATCCCGAACTTCTCGACGAATTGCCGCATCCGCGCCATCGCGTTGGCCGCCGCGATGCTGGGTGCCGGCACCGTATGATCGGCGACGACCGCGATCTTGTCGGGGTCGAACACCCGGGTCGGGGTTTGATGTCCGCCGGTAATGCCGAAGACGATATCCAGGTCGACCACCAGATCGAGGTCCGCCATGACGATGTCGCCCGGGTGAACCGCCTTGGCGCCGGAATGCGCCGCGAGAATTTTTTCGGTAATCGTATGTCCCATTGACGTCTATCCGGTGCTTTATTCTTGAAGTGTTGGGGCAGGTAGCGGCGTAGCGCGCCAGGAAGAGAGTGTAGCGACCCATGATTGGTGAATCCAATTCCCGGGCCATTGCGTTGCGCCCGCTTTCCCTTGACCAAAGGCGGGTTTTTGCCGAATGCCCCAGCAGACGTAAGATGGATCCATGGCAAATGCAGCCGGAACCGCCACCGACACCGACACCGGGACCGCGCCGTTCGCGGTCACGCCGATCGCCGGTTCCGTGGGCGCGGAGGTATCGGGAATCGATCTGCGCGCGCCGCTCGATGCGGCGACGGCCGCGGCGCTGCGCCGGGCGTTCCTCGACCATCTCGTCCTGTTTTTCCGCGACCAGCCGCTGAGCGACGCCGAACTCATCCGGTTCGGGCGGTGTTTCGGACCGCTCGCCGATATTCCGCCGCACCGCCGGTTGCCGGGCGGCGATCCGAATATCCTGGTGGTCGAAAAGCATCCGGAGGACCGGCTGAATTTCGGGTCCGAGTGGCATTCCGACACGACGTATCTCGAAACGCCGACCTTGGGCTCGATCCTCTTGGCCAAGGACGTGCCGCCGGTCGGCGGCGACACGTTGTTCGCCAATCAATATCGCGCCTACGAGACGCTGTCGGCTGGATTGAAGTCGATGCTGTCCGGCCTGCGCGCGGTTCATACCGACGGCCGGACCAAGCGAAAGTTGCAGCTTGGATATGTCCCGGCGGCAGACGCGATGGCCGAGGATTCCCGTTTCAAGACGGCGGAGACCGCGCATCCGGTCGTGCGCACGCACCCCGAAACGAAACGGCCGTGCCTGTTCATCAACATGATCCAGACCGAACGGTTCGAGGGTATGACGATCGAGGAAAGCCGGCCGATCCTGCGCTTCCTTTATGACCACAGCACCCGTCCGGAGTTCACTTGCCGGTTCCGATGGCGGGCGGGCTCGATCGCATTCTGGGACAACCGCTGCCTGCAGCATTGGGCATTGAACGATTACCCCGGTCACCGGCGGCTGATGCACCGCGTCCAGATCAAGGGCGACAAACCCGTGTAACGGCGATGGCTAGACGGATAACGAAAGAGTATCGATGACGGACGAATCGGAAAGCGAGGTGATCGAGATCGGCGAGCTCGATCCCGTGCAATGGAACGAATATGCAATCGATCGGGGGTGGAGCGACGGCCTTCCCTTGATGATGCCGACCGAGAGTGCGGTCGACCGATTTGTCGAGACCTGCCGGGGCGACAACGAACCTTTTCCGCCCATGACGCCGCGCCTGGTTGTTCCGACGGTTCGAGCTATCGCGGCGAATGCGGTCATGGCGGGATGCAGGCCCGAATATCTTCCGGCCGTCGTGGCGGCCGTGCGGGGCGTCCTTCAGCCGGAATACAATCTGCACGGAACGCTGGCGACGACGCATTCCTGCGCGCCGACAATTGTCGTCAGCGGGCCGTTGCGCACGACACTGGAAATAAATTGCGGCAGCAACTGTTTTGGCCAGGGGGCACGGGCCAATGCAACGATCGGCCGCGCCCTGCAACTGGCGCTGATGAACATCGGCGGCGGAACGCCGGGCGAGATGGACCGGGCGGCGCAGGGATCGCCGGCAAAATACAGCTTCTGTTTCGGGGAGAACGAGGAAGAAAGCCCGTGGGAACCCTATCACGTGCGCCGGGGGTTCGAGGCCACGGACAGTGTCGTCACGACGTTTGCCTGCGAACCGCCGCATAACATCAACGATCACGCCAGTACGTCCGGTGAAGGTATCTTGACGACGATCGCGGGGACGATTTCGCAAACCGGCGTGAATGTCATCCGGGGAACCTGTCCGTATATCATCGCTCTGGGGCCGGAACACGCGCAGACGATTCATCGGGACGGCTGGTCGATCCCCGATATCCAGGAGAAGCTGTACGAAGATTCCAAGATCCACTATTCCCGTGTGGCGGAAGAACAAGTGCCCTATGCCGAGAGCCGGGGCAACAAGCTCGTGAACGATCATTTTTATCTGACCGCGTCACCTGAAAGAATCCAGGTTCTGGTCGCCGGCGGCCCCGGCAAGCATTCCGCCTTCATCCCGACGTTCAGTACGACCGAGGAATGCTCCGTCCGGGTCTCGAACCTTTGATCGCATGATTAACCGTTGGCTGGATCTTGGCCCCGCATCGGGAGCGGCGGAATGCGCCGGGCATCCGGTCAGCCGCCACTCTCCGAGTGCAGCTCGAATTCGCCCATGATTTCCAGCACGGCGCCGCGCGGCAATCCAGCGATGCCCACTGCCGCCCGCGCGTGCTGACCGAACTTCGGCCCCCACAATTCGAAGAACAAGTCCGATGCGCCGTCCATCACCACCATGTGGCGATCGAAATCCGGCGCGCCGTTCACCATGCCGTAAAGCCGGATCACGCGTTTGACGCGATCTAGGTCCCCCACCGTTTCCTTGATCGAGGCCAGCATGCACAAGGCGGCGGATTTTGCGCAGAGGTAGGCTTCCTCCTCCGTGACATCGGCGCCGACCTTGCCGTATTGCTTGATGCCGAGCGGCATCGCCTGCCTGCCGGTGCCGTGACCGGAGAGGAACAGGATGTTTCCCACCTGCACGCCGGACCGGCGATTGGGCTTGGGATAGGGATGCGTGGCCGGAACTTCCAGGCCCATTTCATTCAGTTTGGCTTCGATCACACTCATGATGGTTTCGCCCCCTCGGCATGATGGATGGGATTCTCGTGAGACGCCTGCCTATTGTCTGCCGGATGACGGGAATGGTCTAATCCGTTCCCGGCAAACCGCCGTTCCGGTTATTGCCGGCCGCCGCTGGGTTCGGGCGTCGATGGGTTGAGTTTTTCCTTGGCGGCCTTGTGGCGCTTGTTCAATTCGCAAAGCTCGGTTTCCGCCGCCGCGATCTTTTGCCGAAGTTGGGCCAGTCGTGCCCGCGCCTTGGGTTCCGCGGCGACGCGCGCCCAGGCTTCCAGACAGACAGTTCGATCGGTTAGCGGAGGGGGTGTTTGCACCGCCGGCGGCGCGGGGATCGCTTCCAGCGCGGCCTTGCGCCGGCGCAGGGCGTCCTCGACCGATTTCAGCTTTGCTTGTTGGGCGCGGCGCTTGGTCTGCAGCGCGTCGACTTCCTGGCGCAGCCGCACCGCCTGCGATTTTCCTTCGTCGACCTGCCGTTCCGCCAAGTCCCGTTGAATCTTCAACGCCTCGATCTCGGAGGTCAGGGTGCGGGCCGTCCGCGCCGAGGCGTCTTCCCGTCGGGCAACCTTTTCCGACATCCTCGCCAGTTCGGCCCGCCGGGTTTCGAGCGTGGTTTCGAGCGCCGTGAGTGTTTTGGTCACGCGGAGGAGTTCGGCTCTGGCCGCTTCGATGCGCTTGGCCGCCGCGGCTTCCTGCCGGGTCAGTGCCTCCAACTCTTTGCGGAGCGACTCTCGGGTCTCGGCCAATGCCGCTGCCTCTCGGGCGGCAGCGTCGCGCGTCGTCTCCAGACGGGCGCTTTCCCGGTCCGCTTGATCGCCGAGCGCCGCGAGAGCCTTGCGCTTATCTGCGATCTCCGTCGACACGGCCGTCAGTTCGGCCTGCCGCGCGCCGAGCGTGGTTTCGAGGGCGCCGAGCCTCTGATTGATCCGGATTACGTCCGCCGCGGCCGCTTTGGCCCGTTTGGCGGCTTCGGTCTTTTTCGCCGTCAGGCTCTCCAGTTCTTGGCGGAGCGACTCCCGGGTCTTGATCAATGCCGCCTTCTTTTCCGCGGCGGCCGCGCTCATCGATTCCAGATGCGTCTTTTTCTTATCGATTTGTTGTTCCAGCGCGGCGAGCGTGCGCCGGGCCATTTCGGCTTCGGCCGCGGCCGCTTGAGCGGATGCGCGAGCGCGGTCGCGGCGTTTGTGTAATTCCGCTATATCAGTCGATAGCGCGGCGCGCGTATCGGTTAGGCCCGCCCGTTGAGCAAGCCGGGCTTCGAGCGCCCGAACGGACTCCCGCAGCGTGCGGTTTTCTCGCTCCAGTGCGTCGGCTTTTCGCGTCAGGGCCAGCCGTTCTTTCTCCCAGGCCGAGAGCGGGGCAGACCGGTCCGATCGTTGGTATGCGACGACGCCGGCGACCGCCACCCCGACGATCAGCAGAATGAGCGCTGCTTCCGTCCAGAAGGGGGCGATTGATTTCTTCATCTTCATCAATGCCTTGGTCGACTATCGACGCGTCGTTCGATTTTTTCGCAAGGCCTCGTTCGAACCGCTTATGTCTGCCGGTCGCAATACCGATGCCGGCCCCTTGCTTCCATGGTGGGGCGGCAGGGATGCGGTCGTGTGCCGGTCTTCCGGCCCCGCGGTCGCGAAACTGAAACGCTGTCGCGCAAGACCGCTTGCTAAAAAACATGGTCCTGCGGCAGCAAGATGGCAAACGATAGTATGGAAAATGCGGACTAATCCGCCTATGCGGACAAGCGAGAGGAGACTAGCCCGCGAGTCCGGCGAAGCGTCCCACCCGCCGCTGACGAGCGAACGCCGGATCGCAAACGCCGCCTGCCGGGGGACGCGCCATTGCGCACCGTTGCCGCACGGGTCTAGGGTATTTGCCGGTACGGGCTGCCGGAGGCATTGCCTTCGCACTTCTCGCGGCCGCTTCTGATGTTTCCCATGCGTCCCACCCGCGACTTTGTTTCCACGCAGAATGACCGACAACCCGGGCAGGGCCGCACAAATCCGATCGACACACCGCAACGAGCAGGCTGAGACATGACACAGGAGGCGAGTATCCCAAGTCCGCGGGATCACCTGGGATTCGACGTGGGAGAGGACCGCAAGCTGGCGGATTGGCCGGAGATCGTCGCGTATTTCGAAGTGCTCGCGAAATCCTCGGACCGGGTGCAGCTTTCTGAATTGGGAAAATCGACCGAGGGCGTCCCGCTGATCATGGCGGTCATCTCCGCGCCGGAAACGATCGCGTCGCTCGACCGTTATCGCGACATCCAGGCGAAGCTGGCGGACCCGCGGACGATCGCCGACGGCGACGAGGCGGAAAGCCTGATCGCGGCCGGCAAGACGGTCGTTCTGGTCACCTGCTCCATCCACGCCACCGAGGTGGGGGCGACCCAGATGTCGATGCGTGTGGGGCACCGGCTCGCCACCAGCGACGACGCGGCGGTACGCGGGATTCTCGACAACGTCATTTTCCTGCTCGTGCCCTGCCTGAACCCCGACGGGCTGACGATGGTCAAGGAGTGGTACGACAGCACGCTCGGCACCTGTTACGAAGGGGTCAATCCGCCCTTCCTCTACAACACCTATACCGGCCACGATAACAACCGCGACTGGTTCATGTTCACCCAGGCCGAGACCCGGCTGGCGGTCGAGCACTGCCACAACGCCTGGCATCCGCATATCGTGTTCGACATGCATCAGACGCGGCAGGACGGCATGCGGTTGATCCTGCCGCCGTTTATCGACCCGATCGACCCGAACGTGCACCCGATCCTGCAGGCCAACATCGCCATGATGGGCTCGGCGATGGCCGCCGAACTCACGGCGCAGGGCAAGGCCGGTGTCGGCATCAACGTGACCTACGACATCTACAGCCCGAGCCGCGCCTACCAGCATTATCACGGCGGCGTCCGCATCCTGTCCGAAGCGGCCAGCGTCCGGATCGCGACGCCGGTCGACTTCGAGGTGAGCGACCTGACGACGGCGCGCGGCGCGGACCCGTTCCAGCGCGTGTGGAACCATCCCAGGCCTTGGCAGGGTGGGCGCTGGACCCTGCGGGACATCGTCGATTACGACGATGCCGCCGTCATGGCGTGCCTCGGCAATGCCGCACGTTACCGCGAAATGTGGCTGCGGAGTTTCCATGCCATCGGCGTGGATGCGGTGGCCGAACAACAGGGCCCCGCCGCCTATCTGGTGCCGCAGTCGCAACGGGACCCGGTGACGGCGGCGGAACTGCTGGAGATACTCGACTTCGCCGCGGTGGAGGTGGAGGCGGCGACCGCGAAATTCACCGCCGACGGCGTAACCTATCCGGCGGGAACCCGGATCATCCGGCTGGCGCAACCCTATGGCGCCTTCGCCAAGACGATGCTGGGGAACGATCCGTATCCCGAACTGACGCATTACGAGGGCGGGCCGCCGGTGCAGCCCTATGACAACACGGCCCACAGTCTTCCCCTGCAAATGGGCGTATCGGTGGTCGAGGTGCAGGATCCGTTCGACGCCAAGACGAAACCGGCGACGGGCCGCTTCCGGCCGAAGGGCAAGGTGGCGGCGCGCGGGAAGGGAAAGGCCGCCGCCTATATTCTCGGCTGCGAGACGAACGCCGCGTATAAGGCGGTGTTCCGGTTGCTGGCGGACAAGGTGGCCGTTTCGCGCACGACCGAAGCGCTGGACATCGGCGGTGAGCGGTTCGCGCCGGGCGCCTTCATCGTCAAGGGCGGCGGGAAGCGGGACGCGTTGGTCGCAAAGATCGCAAAGGCGGAATCGATCGCGGTCGCATCCGTCGCCACCGCCCCGAAAGGACAATTATCGAAACTGACCGCCCCCAGGGTGGGGCTCTACAAGAGCTACGTGCCGACCGCCGAGGAAGGGTGGGCGCGCTTCGTCTTCGATGAGTATGGATTGCCGTATGAAACGCTGGTCGATCGCGATGTCCGGCAAGGCGATCTTAAAGACCGGTTCGATGTGATCCTGCTGCCGCATCAAAATCCGGTGGAAATCCACGAAGGGCAGAGTGCGAAAGAGTACCCGGCCGACCGCGCGGGCGGTCTGGGGGACGCGGGCGCGAAGGCGCTGCGGGCCTTTGTCGAAGCGGGCGGTACGCTCGTCGCGTGGGACGGTGCCGCGCAATATGCGACGCGGCATCTCGACCTGCGCGTGCGCGATGCGCTCGACGGCGTCCCGGTGTCCGATTTCTATGCGCGCGGCAGCATGCTTCGGGTCTTGTTGGACACGCATCATCCCATCGCCTATGGCATGCCGGAACGCGGCGTCGTCTTGTTCTCCGGCCAGAATGCACCTGCATTCGACGTGACGACGGGCGATGCCGTCGCGGTCTACCCGCCGCACGACCCGCTGCTGAGCGGCTGGCTGATGGGGCATGAGAAATTGGCCGACAAGGCAGCGCTCGTCTGCGTTCCGGTCGGCGCCGGCAGCGTCGTGCTGATGGGATTTCGGGTCCATTTCCGGGCCCAGGCGCGGGGGACCTACAAGCTGCTGTTCAACGCCATCCTGAACGGCGCGGCGTCGGGGTAATCCGCGGGGGCGGGGCGGCGTTTAGAACGCCTTCACCGCCAACACGTCGCAGGGCGGCGCCCGCAGCAGGTCTTCGGCGACGCTGCCGAGGAAGGCGTGGGCGATGCCCGTCCGGCCGTGCGTCCCCATGACCACGAGGTCGGGCTTCAGCCGGCGCGCTTGACCGAAGATCACCTCCCGCACCGTGCCCTGTTTCATGATCCGTTCGAATCCGGCCGCCTTGTCGTCCAGGCTGGCGAGGAATGTGCTCATTTCCTCGTCCATCATGTTCTCGAACTCGACTTCGTGTAGTTGCGCGACCTGACGCTTGGTGTCGTGGCCGTAGAGAAACCCTTCGAAGGGCACGCCGAAGGCGTGAACGAGATGGAACTCGCCGCTCGGCACGAACCGGACCGCGAACTCGACGGCGCGCCTGGAGTAAACCGAGAAGTCGACCCCCACGATGACCCTCTGGTAGGGCTGGATCACCCGGTCCTTGGCCAACAACACGGGGACTCCGCCGGCGCGGATAATCCGCTCGGCGGTGGTGCCGCGGAACCGGTCCTTGAAAGCGTCTTCGCGATGCATGCCGAGGATGACCATCTCGGCCTCGACCTTTTCCGACATGTCCAGAATATCGGCATGGGCCCGGCCGCTGACGACTTCGATCGAAATTCGGTCCCGGTTGCCGGCCGCCAGTTTATCGACATGTTCGTCGATCGCCCGTTTTGCCGCGTCTTCCTGCGCATCGGCCATCGTGGCGGGCAACTCGTCGTCGATGACATGCATGATGGTCAGGGAGGCGTCGTGATCCTGGGCCAGCATCACGGCGCGCTCGAGGGCCCGATCGGACCGGGCGGAGAGATCCGTGGCCATCAAGAATTTCTTCATCTGTGCAGCTTCCTTTCCAGCCGGTTGGGCTTCCGGTTGATACGAAACGGTAGACCTGTGTAACCGTCGTCCTGACGATCCACATTGATCCTGATCAGACCCATTTCAACCATGGCGAACGGGATTTTCTTGCGCTTAACGGCGATGGCTCATCGCTGGTTATGCGGCGGCGGGCAGCAAGTCGGCCAATGCGGTGCGTGTCTCCACCAACCGTTTCAGCGCCAATTTGCGTTTCTTATCGCTGAAGCGGTCGGCAAGCCCCGAAACGACCATAGCGCCGGCCAGCGTCCCGGACATTGTGGTGACCGGGACCGCCACCGACGCGGTGAATGGGTCCCGCCCAACGGCGGCGTAATAGCCGTCTTTCCGTATCCGGTCGTAAACGGCGCCTTTGGCGCCGCCCTGCGCGAGCAGCACATTGCCCACGACGCCGTCCTTCAACGGCAGACGGGCGCCTTCCTCGACCACGTGCCGGATCGCATGCTTCGAATCCTCCCGGAACAGGCAAACGCGCATGCCGCCCTCGCGGACGTAGAAGGACGCGCTCTCGCCGGTTTCGTCGCGCAGTTGCTTCAGCAGCGGCCGAATCGTCTCCGACAGACTGAATTGCGTCCGCAATACCTGCGCGAGCTGCTCGACCTGGGAGCCGATGAAATAGCGGCCCTGTGTATCCCGCCGCAGATAGCTGCGTCCTTCCAGCGTGGCGCAGAGCCGGACGACGGTGCTCATGTTGATGCCGGTCGCCGTGGAAATCTGCGTGACCGACAGGCCATCGTCCTGTCCCAGGAAGAGATCCAGGATGTCGAGAGCCTTGGTCACCGTTCCCGAGATTCGCGACGCCATGCGAGCAATCCTCTATCGTGTCCTGCGCGGTTTTCGCGCGGCCGGCAGCCTTACCGCCGTCCGGTTGACAGCGTTTGTCAAACCTCTTAGACAATGCCATAATTCACTGCTAATTGCCAATATGGCAATATAGAGATTTCGATTTCAATAGACTTCACGTCCTCAGAGACGCGAGCGCACCCGGGGAGTACATGCCGTGGCCCATGACGAGATACTGAGCGAGCTGGACCGCCGCCGTGAAGCCGCCGCCGCGATGGGCGGTGAGGAAAAGCTTGCCAGGAAGAAGGAACGCGGCGACCTGAACGCCCAGGAGCGGCTCGATACATTGATCGATCCCGGCACCTTCATCGAAACCGGATTGTTGGGCGCGTCCGGCATGTTCCCGGAAGACGAGGCCAAGACCCCGCGCGACGGCAAGATTGTCGGCTTCGCGCAGATCGACGGCCGGGACGTCGGCGTCGTCGTCAACGACTTCACCGTCAAGGGCGCGTCGACCAGTGCCACCAACTCGAAGAAGATGGGCCATGTCCGCCGGGTGACCACGGAAAAGGGCATGCCGTTCGTCCATGTGGGCGAATCCACCGGCGCGCGCCTGCCCGATGCGATGGGATCCCGGGGCATGGGCCTGCTGCTCGGCAACGACACGACGCAGTTTCGCCGCACGCGCGAGAATCCGTGGGTCGCTGCCGCGCTGGGCACGTCGTTCGGGTCGTCGGCGTGGCTGTGCTGCATTTCCGATTTCGCGGTCATGCGCAAGGGGTCGGTGATGTCGGTTTCCAGCCCCGGCCTGGTGTCCATGGCCATCGGCGAAAAGGTCGACGTGGAAGAATTGGGCGGTTGGCGGCTTCATGCGCAAACGACCGGCCTGATCGACCGTTTCGTCGACACCGACGCGGAAGCGCTGCAGGAAATCCGCAACTTCCTGAGCTACATGCCGAGCCATAACGGCGAACTGCCGCCGGAGGTCGAATACGACCCGGCGACAGAGGCGGACCAGGATCAGATTCTCGATGTCCTCCCGGAAAAGCGGACGCAGGTCTACGACATGCGCAAGATCATCGAGGTCTTCGCGGACAAGGGCAGCGTCTTCGAATTGAAGCCCCGATTCGGCCGGGCGGCAGTGGTCGCCTTGGCCCGTCTCGGCGGCAAGGCCATCGGGATCATCGCGAACAACCCGCTGATCGGCGGCGGCGCCCTGTCCGCGGAAGCCTGCCGCAAGATCATCGATTTTCAGGTGTTGTGCGACAGCTTCAACATCCCGCTCGTGCGGTTCATGGACACGCCCGGTTTCGTCGTCGGCACCAATGCCGAGAAGAAGGGCGCGCCCGGATGGATCATGAACTTCATGAACTCCACCTGCCTGGTCAGCGTGCCCAGCATCACCGTCATCGTCCGCAAGGCCTATGGCCGCGCCTATGTCGCCATGGGCGGCGGCCGCCATAACGAGGAAATGATCGCCTGGCCGAGCGCCGAGGTGAGCTTCATGGATCCCGGTTTCGCGACGACGATCGTGCACGGGCTGTCGCCGGACGACGACGGCTTCGAGGAAGCCTTCGAAAACATCCACAAGAATATCGGCCCGTGGGATATGGCGACGATCTATTCGTTGCAGAATATCGTCAAGCCGCAGGAGACGCGGAACTACATCATGCGGATGCTCGATATCTACCGCTCGCGGAAGGGCGGCGGCATCGGCGAGCACGCGATGAAGAATTGGCCCACCAGCTACTAGGCAAACCGCCGGATCAGAACGGGCTGTCGGCGTCGCTTTCCGGTTGCGCCACCACGGCGCCGCTGCCGATCAGGTCGTCCGCCGCGTCGTCGGCGTAGCCGAGCTCCGATAAAATCTCCCGCGTGTGTTCCGCGAACCGTGGCGGGGGCCGGCGCACGCTCGGCGGCGTCTCGGTAAACGTGTAGGGCGGGTTCATCAACCGGATGCGGCCTTCGGTCGGATGATCGATCTCGTGCCAGAAACCGACATCGGCCAGGTGTTCGTCCGCCACTAGATCTTCCAGGCTGGCGATCGGCATGCAGGGGACGCCGGCGGCGGTCAGGGCCTCCTCCCATTCCGCCGTGGTGCGGGTGGCCATGATCTCGTCCATCAGCGCCATGACCTCGGGGATGTTCTGCTTGCGGGCCCGGCGGGTCTTGAGGATCGGATCATCCGCCAGCTCGGGCCGGTCGATGATCTCCAGCATCGCCTTCCAATGCTTGTCGCTGGATGGCATGGCGCAGATGTGGCCGTCCTTGGTCGCGTGCGGCCAGCGCAACGGCGTTGCATGGCGTTCAGAGCCGACGCGGCCGCGCGGCGGATCGAAGGTTTGTCCCCAGAGATGTTCCAGCATCATGAAGGACACCATGCTTTCGAACATGGGCACCTCGAGTTCCTGTCCCTCCCCGGTTGCGAGGCGATGGTAGAGCGCGGCGGAAATGGCATAGCCGGCGAACAGGCCGGTTGTTTTGTCGGCGATCAGCGACGGCACGTAACGCGCCGGCGCGCCGCCGAACGCCTGCAGCGCCACGATCCCGGACGCGCCCTGGATCACGTCGTCATAGGCGGGTTGCCCGGCATACCGGCCTTTCCGGCCGAAGCCCCAGATGTTGCAGTAGACGATATCGGGTTTGACTTGGCGGATATTGGCATAGTCGATCTTCAGGCGGGTCAGCGGTTCCGGCCGCATGTTGTGCAGGAACACGTCGGCGGACCGGACCAGGTCCTGCAGCACCGCGATCCCGCCTTCGGATTTCAGGTCGAGCGAAATGCTGCGTTTGTTCCGGTTCACCTGCAGGAAGTTGGATGACATGTCCGGGCTGTTCGATGGCCCGGTCATGCGGGTGCTGTCGCCGCCCGGCGCTTCCACCTTGATCACGTCGGCGCCCATGTCGCCGAGCAGTTGGCTCGCAAAGGGTCCGACGAAGATCGTCGTCACGTCGACGACGCGCAATCCGTCGAAGGGTCCGGGCATGACAATCCCCTCCGGTCGGGATGACGCCGCGGGTGTCCTACCCCGCGGCGTCTCCGTCGTTCAGTCGAGCGGCAGACCCGGATGGACCGTCCGGGAATTGGCGATATCCAGGAACTGGATCGACAGTGACGGCATCGCGACGTCGCGGATCAATTCCGGCGTCCAGCCGCCCTGGTGGTGGACCATGCGCAAGGGCCGCGGCTGGCTGTAGAGCGACAGCTCGGCCGCCCGCTGATGGAAGATCTGCCCGGTCACGTTGCCGCCGTCTTCGGACGCCAGGAAAACGCAGAGCGGGGCGATCGCATCGGCCCGGCTGCGGCGCAGGCGTTCCTCGCGGACCGCCGCCGCGTCGGGGTCTTTCGGCGTCGGCACGCTGCGGGTCATGCGCGTATCGGCGGACGGGCAGATCACGTTGCTGGTGATGTTTTTCGACGCATTCTCCATCGCGACGATGCGCGACATCGCGGCGATGCCGAGTTTCGCGCTGCCGTAGTTGGCCTGCCCGATATTGCCCAACAGTCCCGAGGTCGAGCCGCACATGATGATGCGGCCGTATTCCTGCTCGCGGAACAGGTTGATCGCCGCCCGGTTGACGTTGAAATGCCCGGTCAGATGCACGTCGATCACCGCTTGGAAGTCGTCCGGCGACATCTTGTGGAACATGCGGTCGCGCAGGATGCCCGCCGGGTTGAACACGATGTGCAGGCCGCCGAATTCGTCGCGCGCCTGCTGCACCATGCCAAGGCAGTCCTCGTAGCTGGTCACCGATCCGTAATTCGCGACCGCGTCGCCGCCGGCGGCCTTGATCGCGTCGACGATTTCTTGTGCCGGAGTCTGATCCCCGCCGTCGCCGCTGCCGCTGACGCCAGGATCGTTGACGACGACCTTCGCACCATGCGTCGCCATCAGTTTCGCCACTTCGCCGCCGACCCCTCGGCCGGACCCTGTGCAAATCGCCACGCGGCCTTCAAGCATGCCCATCGACTCGTATCTCCTTTTGTTTATGGCCCGCCGTTCCGAAATCACGGGCCTTCGCGGCCCCAACCGGGCCCCCAATTCGCATCATACCGAAAAGAAAAAACCGCGTCTTGCCAGCGGCAGTCAGCGTTTCGGCGGTCCGAGCGAGTCGCGCATGACGATGTCGGTCTCGAACGCCACGCTGGCGGCGTTTTCGCGCCGGTAACACCGGGCGAGCAACAGCTCGGCGGCGGTTATTCCCATGCGCCGATGCGGAACGTGGACCGTCGTCAGCGGCGGCTCGACCACCGACGCGAGGTCGATATTGTCGAAACCGACGACGGAAACGTCGCCCGGGACGGCGAGCCCGGCCAGACGCGCGCGCATCAGCGCGCCGACGGCAATAACGTCGTTGCCACAGACGATGGCGCTGGGGCGGGGTGTCGATGCCATCAGTGTCTCCATGGCGGCCTCGGCCTCGTTCAGGTCGTATCCGACTTCGATCAGATGGCCGGGTGCCAAGTCGAGCCCGCGCGAATTGAGAGCATCTCGGACGCCCGCGATCCGGTCGGCGGCCCGGTCGTTGTCCTCTGAAATGCCGGCGATCATGGCAATCCGGCGATGTCCGGCATCCATCACGCGTTCCGTCATGTCGGCAGCCGCTCTGCGGTTATCGAATCCGACGCATGGAAATTCGCTATGCGGCTTGAATATCCAGGCGAGGACGACGGGCACGTTGTGCCGTTTGATCAAGGCATATGTTTCCGCCGGCCTCGCTTCGCCGATCAACATCAACCCGTCGATGCCGCGACCCAGCATCGTCTTGATCTGTTCGGTTTCGCGCGCCCGGTTGTAACCCGATGTCGCGACGAGAAGCGTCACGCCAGCCTCCGCCAGCGTTTCCTGAAGCGCCTGGACGCCGCGGGCGAAGATCGCGTTGTCCATCGTCGGAATGACCGCGCCGATCGTATTCGTTTTATTGGACGCAAGCGCTCGACCCGCGAAATGCGGCGTGTAGCCCAGTTCATCGACGGCCTTGCGCACCGCTTCCAGCGTCACGGGTTTTACCCGGTCCGGTTCATTGAGGCTGCGCGAGACCGTCGCCGTGGAAACGCCGGCGAGGCGTGCAACGTCATCCATCGACGGTTTTGTCTTGTAATCCATGCTTCGAATTGCCTCCGGAATCCACCTAATTACATCCTACGCGGCCCAAGTCGTAATGTAAGCGCTTGCATTTTGCATTGTAAGCGCTTACATTACTCCGGTCTTGCATCGAGAAGGAGGCATTCGATGAAAAAGCCGGGTTATTTGGCGCTTCTGACGTCCGGTGTGTTGTTCACTGCGTTCTTTGCCAATGTCGCGCTGGGCGCGTTCGGACTGAAACCGCCGCTCGATGACGTTCAGGAAATGATGCTCCTGTTCTTTTCATCGCTGATGTTTGCCGGCGCGGTCTTGCTCTTGGAAGCCGCGGACCGTCGCGCGCCGGATGGCGTACCGAATGGGTCATGATTTCGCGCAGGACACACGGAAACAATAAATTCTGGGAGGAATGAAAACCATGAGTAGGTGCGAAGAGGAAAAAAAACTTCAGAGTTTCGAGAGACGCCAATTCATAAAAACTGCGACCCGTGGCGGGTTTACGGCAGCAGTCGTCGCTGCGGCGGCGGGCACGCTCGGATCTGACGAAGCGATTGCCCAGACGGTAAAAGAAGAGCGGGCGCGCAAGAAGGCCGCCAAACATATTATGACGATCGCGACCGCGTATGTGTTTGGCGCGTCCCGAAGTTATCCGATACTTCAGTTGGACCTGAAAGAGAACATTCAAAACGCCACGAAGGGCAAGATTTACGTCAAACTCGCCCCGGGCGGCCAGTTGGGTGCCGGTGGCGCGCTCGCCCAGAAGGTTCAGACCGGGACAATCCAGGCGGCACAGCATTCGCTATCGAATTTTGCGCCGTTCGCTCCGGTCGTCGATCTCATCAATCTGCCGTATTTTTGTGGCGCCAATCAGCGCTTTGTAAATCTGGTCAATTCCGACGCCTGGAAAGCCGAGGTCCATGCAAAGGTAAACGCCAAGGGCTTCAAGCCGCTTTTCTACGTCGTAATCGACCCGCGCGTCATCGCCGTTCGAAAAGGCGGTGCCGGTGCCGTCCTGAAGCCGGCCGATCTCAAGGGCGTAAAATTCCGAGTTCCGGGTTCGAAAATGCTGCAGCAGTATTACCGGATGGTCGGCGCGAACCCGACGCCGGTCGCCTGGGGCGAGACGCCATCGGCGATCAAGCAGGGTGTGGCGGACGCGCTCGATCCGGCCGTCGGCGCGCTCTTCGTCTTCGGCTTCAAGGACATCCTGAGCCACGTTACCTTCACTCAGGCCGTGCCCGACAGCCAAGTCTACTCGTGCAATCTCAAATGGTTCAACGCTCTGCCGAAGGACGTGCAGGAGGGGATCGATTTTGCCTCCGAAATCACGGCGCAGCAAAACCTGGCCAAGGTTCCCGCGGCGCGCGGATACGCCATGGCCGAGTTGACGAAGGCCGGCGTCCAGTTTCATTCGCTGAGCAAGGATCAGCTTGCCGTTTGGAAGGAAGCGGGCGGCTACCAGCGCAGTGAGTGGGACGGCTTCAAGAAGGAACTGGCCGGTTCGATGGCAACCTTCGACAAGCTGGCGGAAGCGGCGGGCACGATGGGTCGGCATTACGTCCACGACGCCTAGCCGCCGTCGGAAGCCGGGCCGCGGCATTCGGCGCTCGGCTTCCTGCTCGCAATCAAGCTCTCAACCCTTACGGGCTTGTCACGAAAACTACCGCCGCCTGTGCCCGAGAGGGGCCGGGACGGGTGCGAGGGAGGGTCGCTATGTTCAAATTGCTGAACGAGAACGCCGAACGCTGGGCGCTTCTCGTGTTCTACTTGATGTTGGTCATCACCATGGCGGTGGAAGTCCTGCGCCGTGAAATCTTCGCCTATTCGTCCATCTGGGGCGAAGAAGTCGTGCGGTACGCATTTATCTACTTGGCGTGGATCGGGGCCGCCGCCGCGGTGCGCGAGCGCGCCCATATCCGCATCGATGTGCTCTTCAACTACGTGTCGAGCCGCGTCAAGGCGATCCTCTACATATTCGGCGATCTGGTGATGCTGGGTGTCGCACTCCTGGCGGTTTACTGGTCCTGGGAAACCGTGACCGTGTCCTGGCAATTCGGCTCCGTCAGCCACGGCCTAAGGGTATCCATGGTCTGGTTTCTGATGGCCGTGCCGATCGGCTTCGGCCTCATGATCTTTCGTCTTCTGCAATCACTCCATCGTGACATTGCGGACCTCAGGGCCGGAAACCCGGTCTTCGAGGGTGAACGGTTGTTTGATTAGGAGGCGACAATGCTGTGGAACCAACTTGCAGAACCGGTCGTCGAACTCGGCTGGAGCTTTTACGGCCCGGTGCTTCTTTTCCTGGGGATGATCGGACTTGGCGTGCCCGTCTGGGCCGCCATCGGAGTCAGCGCAACCGCCATGCTGGTCATTTCGGAAGTTCTTCCGTTATCGCTTCTGGGCGAGTCGCTGTTCGACGGGATCGACCATTTCGCCTTGACGGCGGTGCCGCTCTTCATTCTCACGGGCGACGTTTTGGTGCGTACCGGTCTGAGCCGGAAGTTCCTCGATGTCGCCGACGCGCTCACGCAGTGGACGCGCGGTGGCTTCGGATCGGCGACGGTCCTGGTTTGCGGGATGTTCTCCGCGATCTCTGGGTCCGATGCGGCGGGCGCCGCCGCGGTCGGCCGCATGACCATCGACCGGCTGGTGGAAAGCGGATATCCGAGGCCCTACGCCTGCGCGCTGGTTGCCGCCGGCGCGTGTACCGGCATCCTGATCCCGCCGTCCATCGCCTATATCGTCATCGGGCTGGTGCTTGGCATTTCGGCTTCGACCCTTTTTCAGGCCGCGTTAATTCCCGGCTTGCTGATCCTCGGGTCCATTCTGGTAACCAATATCGTGGTGAACCGGCGTCACGCCTACGAAGTTGGCGGCCTTATGACTTTCTCCGAATGGGCCGCAAATCTCGGCAAGGCGATCAAGAGCGGGTGGTACGCCTTCCTTGTTCCGGGTATTATTTTCTACGGCATTTTCTCGGGTCGGCTGACGCCGACCGAAGCGGGCGCCACCGCCGTGGTCGTCACGGTCATTCTGGGTTTCATCCTCGGCACGCTAAAGCTGAAGGACTTCCCGGCGATGATGGTGAGTTCGGCGAAGGTGAATGGCGTCATACTACCGATTATCGCCATGTCCTTACCGTTGGCGCAGGCCCTGGCGGCACTTGGCGTGCCGCAGGGCTTCGTTTTCGCGGTCACGTCGATCACCGAAAATCCCTACATCCTGATCATGCTCATGATCTTCATTCTGATCGCCGCGGGCTGTGTCATGGAGACGACACCGAACATCGTTATTCTCGCGCCGATCCTGAAACCGCTGGCCGATCAAATCGGCATGAATGAAATTCAGTTCTGCGTCATGATGATCACCGCTCTCGGTGTAGGGTTCATCACGCCGCCACTCGGTCTCAACCTGTTCGTTGTCTCGGGATTGACCGGCGAGTCTATTTTGAAGATCGCGGCGCGCGCTGTGCCGTTCGTATTTTTCATGCTCATCGTAACTCTTATGATTGCGTATCTTCCGGAGATCTCGGTCGCGATGTTGAGCACACCTTAACGGAGAATTGTCCTACCATGGCTGTCGAATACCTAAAGAAAGCCGACAAGACATCGGAAACCGATGCGTCGGACGTACGCGCGACCGTTCGGAAAATTCTCGACGAAATCGACGAAGGCGGCGAGCCGGCAGCTCTGCGGTTCGCCGCCGAATTCGATAAATATGACGGCAATATCGTTCCGACTCGCGACGAGATCGATGCCGCAACCGAAGAGCTGCCGCAAAAAGTGAAGGACGATATCCGGTTCGCCCGCGACAATGTCCGAAAGTTTGCGGAAGCCCAAAAGGCGACGATTTCGGATATCGAAGTAGAAGTCATTCCGGGTCTGATAGCCGGTCAGAAATGCATCCCGTGTCAAGCGGCCGGCTGTTATGTGCCGGGCGGACGCTACAGTCATGTCGCCTCGGCCATCATGACGGTAACCACGGCCAAGGTGGCGGGGTGCGAGCATATTGCGGCCTGTTCCCCGCCCCGGCCCGGCGTGGGCGTTAATCCGGCGATCCTCTACACGGCCGATGTGTGCGGCGCCGATACCATTCTCGCGCTGGGCGGCGTCCAGGGCGTCGCCGCCATGGCCTTCGGCTTGTTCGGCCTGCCCAAGGCGGACATCCTCGTCGGTCCGGGCAACCAGTTCGTTGCCGAGGCAAAGCGGATCCTTTTCGGCCGCGTCGGCATCGACATGCTGGCCGGTCCCACGGACAGCCTGATCCTCGCCGACGAGACGGCCGACCCCTTCATCGTCGCCTGGGACCTGGTCGGTCAGGCCGAGCACGGCTACAACTCGCCGGTATGGCTTGCCACGACCGATCGGCCGCTGGCGGAAAAAGTCATGGAATTGGTTCCAGGCATGATCGAGAGCTTGCCCGAACTCAATGCCCAGAACGCCGAAGCGGCATGGCGCGACTATGCCGAGGTGATCCTTTGCGACACGCGCGAGGAAGTCGCGAATGAATCGGACCGCATCGCGCCGGAGCATCTGACCGTTCAGGCAGCGGATCTCGATTGGTGGCTCGGCCGCCTCAAATGTTACGGGTCACTTTTTCTCGGTGAGGAAACGACGGTCGCATTCGGCGACAAGGCGTCCGGCACCAATCACGTCCTGCCGACATCGGGGGCGGCCCGCTACACCGGCGGATTGTCCGTGCATAAATACATGAAGATGGTGACTTGGCAGCGCGCGTCGCGCGATGGCGCGCGTCCGGTCGCGGAAGCCACCGCCCGTATTTCCCGGCTTGAAGGGATGGAAGGGCATGCGAGGACCGCTGACGTGCGTCTCGCCAAGTGGTTCCCGGGGGAGGACTTCGACCTCTCGGCTGCCGAATGACGGACCTGTTTTCATTGAAGGGCCGCGTCGCCTGCGTCACCGGCGCGAGCAGCGGGATCGGCCGCTCTCTGGCGGACGCCTTTGCCGGGGCCGGCGCGGCCGTTGTCGGTATTGCCCGCCGCCGGCGGGAACTGGTCGCTTGGGCCGATGGTGTTTCGCGAACCGGGGGCCGCGCCGGCTTCCTCGAGGCCGATCTCAGCGATCTTGCCGACCTCGACACGGTGGCCGATGAAGCGGCCAAGCCCTTCGGATCGCCGGATATTCTTCTCAACGCCGCGGGGATCAATCCGCGTGCGCACGCCGATGACCTGACCGTCGAGACGTGGCACCGCACGCTGGACCTCAACCTGAGTGCGCCGTTCTTTCTTGCGCAAAAGGTCGTCCCGGCCATGGCGGACAGGGGCTGGGGCCGGATCATCAACATTGCGTCGCTGCAATCGCGGCGGGCGTTCGCCAACGGCTTGGCCTACGGCGCCTCGAAGGGCGGGATCGCGCAATTGACGCGCGCCATGGCCGAGGCTTGGTCCGGCCGGGGCATCACCTGCAACGCCCTCGCGCCGGGGTTTTTCCCGACCGAATTGACCGGTCCGGTTTTTTCTGACGATGCGTTATCAGCCCAGTTTGCCGCGCAGACCTGTATCGGGCGCAACGGTACGATGGACGATATCGTCGGACCGGCGCTATTCCTGAGTTCTCCTGCCTCGGACTACGTGACGGGGCAGGTCCTACATGTAGACGGAGGGTTCACCGCGAAATGAAGGCGCTTGTATTCACGGAAATCGAGGAGTTCGAGCTGCGTGACGTGCCGCCCCCGGCATCCGGCAGCGACGAGGTGTTGATAAAGGTCGACTCGGTCGGGATTTGCGGATCGGACATGCATGCGTGGCGCGGCCATGACGAGCGGCGACCGCCGCCGCTGATCCTCGGCCACGAGGCCGCAGGGGTCATCGCCGATGGCCCGGAGGCGGGTCTGCGGGTGATCGCAAATCCGCTTGTCACCTGCGGGAATTGCGCCGATTGCCGGGCGGGCCGGAACAACCTCTGTGTCTCGCGGGAGATCATCTCGATGCCGCCGCGCGATGGCGCATTCGCGGAGTATTTCCGGGTGCCGCGCGGCAACCTGATTGCAATTGAAGACAATATCGAAAGCGAAAAAGCAGCCCTCGCCGAACCCATCGCCTGTGGATGGCACGCGGTGCGTCTCGCCGGGCGCGCGATGACGACGTCCTTCGAAGAGGCCCGTTGCATCGTGCTCGGCGGCGGCGCCGTCGGACTCGGGGCCGCCTTGGTGCTGGCGGCCAAGGGCGCGCGCGAGATTTGGATCGGCGAGACGAATCCCGAGCGCAGGAAGATCCTCGAAACGGCAGGCGACTTTCGTGTTTTTGATCCAGTATCCGGTACCAGTCCAGATGCGGACAGCGCCGATCTTGTCGTCGATGCGGTTGGAATTGATGCAACCCGCGCGGCGGCGTGCGCAAGCGTGCGGCGCGGCGGCGTGATCGCCCATATCGGTCTTGGCTCACCGTCCGGCGGGCTGGACATCCGCCGCATGACACTTCAGGAAATTACCTTTATCGGAAATTACACATACACGCCCGAAGACTTCAACGAGACTGCCAAGGCAATCTTCGACGGGTCGGTCGGCACGCTCGATTGGGCCGAAGTGCGCCCGTTGTCCGAGGGCGCCCGTTCCTTCGAAGACATCGGCGCCGGCAGGGTGGCCGCGCCGAAAGTCATCTTGAAACCGTAGTATCGGAGCGGCTGTAACGGGCCGGCGCTTCCGCACCCCCCTATATCGAAACGGATGTCCGCCTTCCGCGGCCGTCGAATCCTGCGAGGCCGCACCATTTCAATGGCGTGTGCAATTCGTGTTATGTCCTGAAGAGGCCCCGCCGGGCCGGATTGGAAACTGACCCTTGCAGAGGAGACGAACACGGCCATGTCCGATGATGTAAAGATGCCGGTCGAGGCAACGCATATCATGATGTTCGCGCGGTCCATCGCGGACGACAACCCGATCTATCACGATGCGGAATACGCTGCGAAGTCCGAGATCGGGCATATCATCGCGCCGCCCACCTTTCCGCGTGCGGTTTCGCAGTTCGATCCCGAATACCATCTGCGGCCGAAGCCCGGCGAGAAATGGTTCGGCTCCGGCAAGAACCCGACCGGCCTCGACGGCCCCGCGCCCAGCAGCGGCGGCCTGCACGCGGAGCAGCATTTCGAATATCACCGGCACCTCAAGCCCGGCGACCAGTTGACCGTGACCTTGCGGGAAGGCGAGACCTGGCAGAAGGAAAGTAAGCGCGCCGGGACGTTGACCTTCCTGGAACGCATTCAGGAATACCGCGATCAAAACGGTGAGCTGGTCATCACGTCGCGCGCGGTCAGCGTCCGGACCGAGCGCCCGGTCGAACAGAGCTAAGGGGATAGGAAAATGCCGCTTAGCGCACAGAATTTGAATGTCGGCGACAGTTATGAAGAAGTTGTCATCGATGATCTGACCCGCACCCAACTCGTAATGTATGCGGGCACGTCGGGTGACTACAATCCGCTGCATTCCGACGATGTCTACACCCGCGAGGTCGCCGGATACCCGGGTGTCTTCGCCCATGGCATGCTGTCCATGGGACTAACTGGCAAGATGCTGACCAACTATGTCGGCGACGGCCGTCTGACGAAATACGGCGTGCGGTTCACCAATCAGGTCTGGCCGGGGGACACGCTGACGGCGACCGCCACGGTGACCGAAATCCGCAGCGAAGGTTCGGAGCAGTTCGTCGACCTGACTTTGGAGACCAAGAACCAGGACGGCAAGACGGTGATCACCGGGAGTGCCACGGCGCGGATCGACCCGTAAGCCGGGCCGCAAGGCCGATGCAGGGAAGGTGAGGCATGGATGCGACGACCGAGAGACTCGTCGATTACACGCTCGGTACCCGGTTCGAGGATCTGCCCGCGTCCGTGACGGCGGCCGCCAAGGATCGCATCCTCGATACGCTTGGCTGTGTCGCCGGCGGTTACGCCCATCCCGTTTCGGTGACTTCACGGCGTCTTGCCGCCCGCTATTCGATGGACACGCCGGCGACGATTTTCGGCAGCGGCGACAGTGTCGCGCCGGAAATGGCCGCCTTCGCGAACAGCGTGATGCTGCGCGTCCTCGATATGAGCGACACCTACCGGGTCAAAAGCGGTGGCCACCCGAGCGATATCATGGGCGCCGCCTTCGCGGCGGCGGAAATTGCCGGCAGCGATGGAAAATCCCTGATCATCGCCATTGCGACGGGATACGAGGTCTATTGCGGCTGCTGTGCCGCAATAGACCTGAACTCGAAGGGCTGGGATCAACCGGTCTACGGCGTCATCGCATCCGCCTTGTGCGCGGGTAAACTGTTGGGGTTGAATCGGGAAGAACTGGGACATGCCGTGGCGCTCGCCGCCGTGCCCAATATGGCGGTCATTCAGACCCGCCAGGGCGAATTGTCCGCCTGGAAAGGATTCGCCGGCGCCAACGCGTCGCGCAACGGGCTGTTCGCGGCCTTGTTGGCGCAGGAAGGCATTACCGGGCCGGACAAGCCGTTCGAAGGCAAATTCGGCCTGCAGGATATCGTCGGCCCGATCGACTGGCCGCTGCGGCCCGGCGAGCCGCCCCATCGCATCGCTCATACCAATCTCAAAAGCTATCCGATTTGCTATCACGGCCAGGCGGCGGCCTGGGCGGCCATGGATCTTCGGGATGGACTGGACGCCGACGAAATCGAAAGCGTGGACGTCGCGACCTATAACCGGTCCTTCGAAATGATGGCGAGCAGCCCGTCGAACTGGTCGCCGCAAACGCGCGAAACGGCCGACCACAGCCTGCCCTATGTGGTCGGAACGGCGTTGCTGACCGGCGTGCTCGGCGAGGAGTCCTTTTCCGAGCAGGCACTCCGCGATCCGTCAATCGGTGCCTTGATGCAGCGCATATCGGTCGCCGAGGATCCGGTCTTGTCGGCGCGGCATCCGGAATATTCGCCGAGCCGCGTTACGGTTCGCTTGAAGGACGGACGCGAAGTCACAAAGGAAGTCGCGGCGGCGAAAGGCGACGACAAGAATCCGATGACCGGCGACGAGGTGAAGGCCAAGTTCAAGACTCAATTTGCCGTCTATGGCGGCGACGCCCAGGCCGATGCCGTCATCGATGCGGTCGATGGTCTGGACCGCGCGCCGGACGTTTCATCGCTCGTCGGCGCGATGACCCGGGCCGATTGAGCGGCTAGCTCAACACCAATCCGCCGTCGACATTGTAGGCCTGCCCGGTGATGTTGCGCGCGCCCGGCGAGGCGAGGAAGACGGCCATCGCGGCGATGTCTTCGGCCTGGTTGGCGCGGCCGATCGGGATCGGCTTGAGGTGATTTTCCAGCGCCACCTCCAGGCTGACGCCCTGTTCCTCGGCCCGGACGGCGAGGTTCCGGTCGCTCAGCGGCGTCCGCGTAATACCGGGGCAGATCGCATTCACGTTGATGTTGTGCGGACCGAGTTGTTGCGCCGCGGTCTTGGTCAGCGCGATGACCGCGCCCTTGCTCGCCGCATAGGCGGCGTTGGACGTGCCCGCGTAGCCGCGCCCGGCGATCGAGGCGATGTTGATGATGCGCCCTTCGCCTTGCGCGATCATCGTCCGAGCCGCGCGCTGCAGGCAGAAGAAGACGCCCTTCGCGTTGACGCGGTGGATGCGGTCCCAGTCTTCTTCGGTCAGGTCCATGATATAGGCGCGGCGTGTCACGCCCGCGTTGTTCACGATGATATCGAGCCGCCCGAATTCGTCGACGGCGCGGCTGACCATGCGGTCGATCTCCTCGACATTGCCGACATCGGCCTGGAGCGCCATCGTCTTCGTCTGGAATTCCGCCGCCGCATCGGCGGTTTTCTGCGCGGCGGCGCCGTCGATATCCGCGGACACGACCCACGCCCCGGCTTCCGCCATGGCGATGGCAATGGCTTCACCGATTCCCGCGCCGGAACCGGTGACGAGTACCACCTTGTCTTTCAGGATCATCGGGTTCCTCCCTGTGCGTCAGGCGATGGTAGCATGGGGCTCGCACGGCCAAAACAATATGCGCCGACCAACAACACGAGGCATGACCTACATGACCAGCGAAGCCTGGACCGGAACATACGAATCGCTGCCCCTAGGCGCGGCCGAATCGAGTTCCCAACTTGTCGATGGTGCCGCGATCGATGCCTTCGCGGGCGCGATCCAGAGTTTCAATCCGATCCATATGGACGGCGATTGGGCCCGCGCCAACACCCCGTTTCCGGACCGCATCGCGCATGGCGTGATGACCACCGCCTTGATGTCCCGGCCGTTGGTCCAGTTCTGCGAGCGTCATAAAATTCGCACCGCGCTGTTGTCGACGTCGTCGAAATATATCCGCCCGGTGATTGCGGGCGACACGATCACAACGGTGGTTCGTCTCGTCGAGAAGATCGACGAACGCAAGCGTATCCGTTTCGAGATCGAGTCCACCAACCAACATGGGGACGTTGTAATGGTCGGTGAAATGTTGGAGCAGGCGCTCTAGAGATACCGCTTCAGGAAATCCGCCTGCGCCACGAAGGCGTCCGGTCCGTTGTCGCCATGGATACCGGGATAGGCATGCAATCGCTTGTCCGCCGATCCGATCCGGTCGAACAGATCGATTTGTCCGTCCCGGTCGAACCGTTCGTCGTCCCATTGCATGTTAAACAGGATCGGCTGCGCCACGGCCGGTGCGAATGTCTCGAAATAACGCGCGATGCCGCTGCGGTCCGGGCTCATGCCCGTCATCCCCGCCTTGCCGAGGACGGCGGCCTTCACGCGCGGTTCGACCGCGATGAAGGGCAGGCCGAACATGGTGCCCATGGACTGGCCCCAATAGCCGATGCGCCGGGGATCGATGCTTTCAAACGACAACAGGGCATCCAGCACGGCTTTCCAGTCGTCGGTCATCTCCTTCACTGGATTGTCCCGTTGCCACAACGCGCGGTATTCGGAATCCTCGCTGCTGGCGACCGGCCCGCGGTCGCCATGCACCGGTCCGTCGATCGCCGCGGCGCACCAGCCGTAGGCGCCGCCGAAAAGCCGGCCCAGCATGGTCATCCGTTCGTTGCGCTTATGACCGCTGCCGCCATGCCCCATAAGGACGAGCGGCGTTGCCGCGTCGATAGCGGCGGATCGCCAGAATACGCCGGGGATCGCTGCGCCCGCGCGCTCGACCGTGAAGGCGCGTTCGGCCGTTCCGTCGATAACGCTTTCGTCTTCGGTCCAATTGATCATCGGTCAGGCGCTCCTTCCTTGCCGGTTGGGAACAGCCCGACAATAGTTCGAAACGGCGAACGGTGCGACTGGAGGGTCGTTGTCCTAAGCCGCGTTTTGCGGGCGGAAGCCGAACCAGCCGATGGCGAATCCCCAGACGACCCAGATGATCTCGCGGAACCGGCGAATGACGGCAACGGCAAGGCCGACCGACGGCTGGCCGGTGATATGGCCGAGCACCAGTACGAGGGCCGCTTCCTGGGTGCCGATGGTCGCCGGAATGAAGAACGTCGCGGCGCGGACCAGTTCGACCGCGGCGTCGGCGCAAAGGGCTTCGACCAGCGTGATCGGCTCCCCGATGAACCACAGCGTCACCCACAGCTCGACCGCGCCGAGCAGCCAGTTGATGAGTGTCAGCAGAACCGAGAGGGCGAAACGCCGACGATCCCGCGTGTAGCTCTCGACGAGGCGCTGATCCAGCGCGTGGATCTGCTCGATGACCTTGGCGATGGGGCGGCCGAAGCGCCGCTGCGACAGCCAGGACGCCGTCGCCGAGCTGAGTTTCAGGCGCTGCACCAGGAACAGGGCGAAAATGCCGAGCGTCAGCGTGGCGAGGGCCGCGACCGCCCCCCAGTTGTAGCCTTTGGGCAAAAGATCGAAGGCGAGAGCCGTGGCCAGCCCGATCGCCAGAAAGATAACCAGCGCGATCAGGTTGGCGGTCTTCGCGACCACCAGCGATGCCGCGCCTTCCTGATAGTCCATGCCGTGGAATTTGCGCAGCAGGACCGCCTTCACCGGCTCGCCCGCCAACCCGAAGACCGGGGTTACGCGATTCAGCGCCGCCCCGACCATGCGGATTTTCCACAAGGCATAGAAACCGAGGCCCTTCAGCCATTCGTTCCGGATCACGGTCCGCCAGGACGCGGTGTCGGCCAGGAAGGCGAGCATGTAGACCGCCAGCACAAGAAGAATGCCCCAGCCGATGGCGCCGACATATTGCGCGACCGATTGCAGGTCGGTGTTCCACAGGATGATGCCGAGGAACCCGAGCCCGCAAATCAGGAAGAGCAGTTGCAGGGGGCGAAAGGCGCGCGCGCCGTCAAACATGATGGCGGCGGAAATTCTTGACGAATTGCAGGCCCCAATACACCTGCGCCCCGATCGCGGATGCGGGAAGCAACAGCCAAACCGCGTCGATCAGCGCCAGGGCCAGGACGATGAAGCAAAAATCCGTCCGCACGACCCGCGACGAGAACACCGCCCGGTCGCCGACGGATTCATCGGGCCCGTCCTCGATCTTCTCCATCCCGGCTGCCTTTTCGCGGGTATCCCGGATGGTGTCGATGATGTAATTGATCGTACCGCCCACGGCCGCCGCCACGCCGAACCAGAACCATATGTCGTTGCCGGACTTTTCGGCGACGCCCCATCCCAAGCACAGAAAGATCGCGGCGTGGACGATCCAATCGACGAACGTGTCGAACCGTTTGCCAAATTCCGACGCAAGACCCTTCAGCCGGGCGATCTCGCCGTCGTTGTTGTCCAACACGTAGCATAGGACCAACAGGCCGGCCGCGATTAGCGTGCTAACGTAGTCGTCATGCCGCAGCATCCAAGCCGCACCGAGCCCGCACACCATCGACAGGGCGGTAATCTGGTTCGGCGTGACCGGCAGATGGTTCAGCGCCAGGCTCGACGGATAGGAAAGATGCCGGACCAACGGAAACAAATGCGCCGGTTTCTCCAGCTCTAAATCGGGATCGGTGTCGGTCATGGTGAAGCGGTCTCGTAACGTCGTGGGGGCGGCCGCATGACCGGCCTGGAATTTTGAGCGTCTATATGCGCCTAAGATACGTGTCATAAAAGAGAAACTTCAATCGCCTATACGCTGCGACGAGTGCCGCGGTTCCGTCAGCAGGCCGATTCGGCGAAGCCATTTGAATGGTCGCGCTTCGCTTCCGTCAGAAGCCATTTCCGGAAGATGTCGACATGCGGCGCGCGGTCCTTTTCCGCGACGACGAAATAGTCGCCCTCGTCGCCATCGACCATGGGCCTTAACGGAGCGACGAGCCGTCCCGTCGCGAGGGAATCGCTCACGAAGGGCGTATGAGCGATCGCCACGCCGAGGCCGGCGATCGCCGCCTCGATCGCATGACTGGAATTCGACATCGCGATCCAGTCACGGGGCTGGATGTTGGCGGCCTGTGCATTCTGAAACCATACAGGCCAGTCCATATGCCGCGGTTCCGCCTCGACCCGGATTAGAATGTGATTGCGGAGATCTTGCGGTGTCGCCAGCGGCCGTGCATCGAGCAGCGCGGGGCTGGCGACGGGAAAGAACTGGTTCGCGATTAGCCTTTCGGCGACCAGACCGCCGGCGCGTGGCGTGCCGCATCGGATAATGATGTCCGCATCGGTTTGGTCGAGATCCTCCAGACTGGTTGCCGCGATCAGGCGAATGGCGATATCGGGAAATGATTGTTGGAACGATGCCAGCCGATGAATCAGCCATCGTTGCGCGAATGTCGCCAGCAGCGCGACGCTCACGCTGAGATCGCGTCGTCCGACGCTTCGGGCAATCTCGACGCCGGCGCGAATTTCAGCGAAGCCGCGCGTGAGGCGGGCCGCCAGGACCTCTCCCTCGCGGGTCAGTTCGATCCCCCGGTTGAGGCGGACGGTCAAAGCAACGCCTAGACTGGCTTCGAGGTGCCGGACCTGTTGACTGACCGCCGGTTGGGTGACGAAAAGCTCCGCGGCCGCCGCGCTGACATTGCGATGGCGTGCGACCGCTTCGAAGGCCCGCAAACTCGTCATGGAGGGAAAGTGCCGGTCCATCAATAATGATATAAGAGTAATTAATATCAAAAACAAATTAATTGGCTTGGATTGACGCAAAAGATCAATATTGTTCATCAAATTCACATGGAAAATTATATGCGATCGGTTCAAATTTCGGCGACCATAGGGAGGTGAAGCCATGGACTACACGCAGGCATTTCGGGGGATAGCGACCTGTGATCTATCGGACGCATGCGACTCATTGGGCGTGGACGCTGTCACGACCGGGACAATCAGTGCCGTCTATTCCGGGTGCCCCAAGATTTGCGGTCCGGCCGTGACCTACCGGTTGTCGACCGGGGCCGAGGGATCGGTCGTCATGGGCACGCTGGAAGGTATTCGCGATGCCCGGCCGGGATCGGTGTTGCTGTTCGACGCCAGCGGGTTCGAGAGCTATAACGCCTGGGGATCGATCGCCGCCACGGTCGCGATGCAGCATCGAATGTCCGGCGCGGTGATCGACGGGTCGACGCGCGACGTGCAGACGATGCGCACGCTGCCGTGCCCGACTTACGCGACGGGCACTGTGGTGACCAGCGTTCGGGGCCGGATCGGCCTGGAATCAATTAACGCGCCGGTGACCGTGGCCGGGGAGGCGGTTCATCCGGGCTGGATCATCGCCGCCGACGAGAACGGCGTGATAGGTTTCCCGCCCGATGCGGCCGGGGCGGTCTTTCGCCGCGCCCGGGAAGTTGCCGCGCTGGAGGCCAAGATCGTACGGTCGATCCAGGAAGGCGCCGACGCCATCGAAATCCATAGGCAGATGAGATATGACGCGTCCTGGGAAGACCAATTGGGCGCGTCGCCGGAGAAGACATAATGCGTGGCAGCAAGATCGTTTTGTGGAGACCGATGTACGATCCGAGCGGGCAGCAGAAGTTGGAGGCTGCCGGCGCGGAGGTGGCGGTGGTCGATTCCAGCGACCCGCGTGATCTGACGGCGGCGTTGTCGGACGCCAAGGGATTGTGGGCGCGATACCCGGAGACCGTAACGGCGGAGATCATGGACGCCGCCGAAGATCTCGTCGTCGTCTCCACGTCGGGTTTCGGCTATGACAAGATCGACATTGCGGCGGCAACCGAGCGCGGCATCCTGGTGGTCAACAACCAGGGCTTCGGCCGCATTCCCGTCGCAGAGCATACGTTGATGCTGGCGCTGGCGACGATGAAACGCCTGATGTGGAGCGATGCGGCGACCCGAGACGGCAGCGGCTGGGACCAGCGCAGCGGCTTGGGGCTCTACGAACTGGAAGGCAAGACCGTTGGCATCATCGGGCTGGGGTGGATCGGCACCGAGTTGGCGCGCAAGCTGCGTCTCGCCTTTCGCTGCCGCGTGCTCGGCTACGACCCCTATGTCGACCCGCGTCTTGCCGCCGTCACCGAGGTGGAGCGGCGGAGCAATCTGCACGAGATGCTCGGCGAATGCGAGGTGCTCTGCGTCTGCCCGGAATTGACGGAAACCAGCCGCGCGATCGTCGACGCGGATGCGCTGGCCGCCCTGCCGAAAGGGTCCTTCGTGGTCAATACGTCGCGGGGCAAGACGCTCGATTTGGATGCCCTGGCCGATGCCGTGGATTCGGGTCATGTGGCGGGGGCGGGCCTCGACGTGTATGAGCCGGAACCGCTGCCCGCCGGTCACCGGATTCTCAAGCACCCCAAAATCGTATTGACGCCGCATACCGCCGGACTCAGCACCGAGACGACCAAGCGCATGACCGAGAACGCCGTCGAACAGTTGCTGACCGCCGTGCGCGGCGACCTGCCGCCCTTCGTCCTGAACCCCGAATCCTGGGAAGGCCCGCAATCGCGGCGGCCTCGCCCGAACGACTGATTGCCGCGACCGCTATTCCGGCATGACCGCGGTAGCGGTGATCTCGACCATCGCTTCGGGCCGGTTTAGCGCCTGCACCGTCACGAGCGTCGAGGCCGGGTAACTGTCCTCGCTGAAGAATTCCTTTCGGATCTCGACGAAGTCCAGATTATAGCGTACCTCCGTGATGAAGCCGGTCATCGTGACCACGTCGTCGATACTGCCGCCGACCTCTTCCATCTGCCGCGCCATCTTGCGGAAGATGCAGCGCACCTGCGCCCCGAAATCGCCGGCGAGGGATTTGCCGTCCTCGTCCTCCGCCGCGAGCAATCCGGCGAGCCATACCGTCTTGCCGCCCTCGGTCACGACGGCGGGGGCATAGGACCGGGACTTCTGGTAGTCCGATGCATATTGCGTGCGTTTCATGGTGCATTTCTCCTTCGGCGCCAGCCTGAAATCTACCACAGGCGGGCACGTTCGGCAGAAAAGCGCAGAATATGCGATACTGGCGAGCCACACACGACCCGGAGGAATCGCCCATGAGCGCGCTTGCCGAAGACCGGACCCTGAAGATCACCAAGATCAAGGAGCATATCGGCGCCGAGGTGACCGGTGTCGATCTGACGAAACCGCTCGACGGCGAAACGCGCAGCCGGCTGTATGAGGCGTTGGTCGATCATGTCGCTTTGGTGATCCGGGACCAGCATTTCACCGCGTCGCAGTTCCGGGCGGCCGCCGAAGTGTTCGGAGAATTGATGGAGGATCAGAACCGGCTCTATCTCGCGGATGGCGAGCCGCTGATCAGCGTCCTGTCGAACCGCCACAAGGACAGCACCGGCAAGCAGGCCAAGGTGGCGAAGAACTCGACTTGGCATACCGATCACACGAATCAGGAACGGCCGCCGAAGTTCACGTCGCTGTATCCGGTGGCGCTGCCGGACAGCGGGGGCGGGACGGCGGTTTGTAACTCGCGCGCCGCATACGAGGCCTTGCCCGAAGATCTTCGCAAGCGTCTCGACGGGATGCAGACGGCCAATACGCTGATCAGCAGTGCGCGGGCCAAGATCGCCAATCCCGATATCCTCAAGGCGCAACAGGACTCCGATGCCGGCCCGATGATCCAGCCATTGATCCGCACGCACCCGGAACGCGGCACCAAGGCGATCTGGTTCCACACCGGCAAGACCGAAAAGATCGTCGGCATGGAACCGGCGGAAACGCAGAAATTCCTGGCCGAGTTACTGGAAACCGCGATCAAGCCGGATTTCACCTATACCCACGAATATAAACTCGGCGACATGCTGATCGTCGACAATCGGTCGGCATTGCACCAGGCTCAGTTCGATTATGACCACACACAACATCGGATGCTGTACCGGGCGCTGGTCCGGGGCGACCGGCCGTACTGAGGCGGCTTTGCCAAGCCGATGCGGGTTCGATTATCCTGACCATCTGACATAACCGACGCGGAGCGTATGCGATGGGCGACTACCGGCTGCTTTCGACGAGTGGCATTCTGGGCTACGGGTATCCCGAAGAATCCTTGGAACGCGGCATCGAAATGGGCGTCGACATGCTCGGCGTCGATGGGGGTAGCGTCGATCCCGGGCCGCACTATCTTGGCTCCGGCAAGACCTTGAACTCGCGGTTGGCGATGAAACGCGACATCCGTTTGATGCTGCGGGCCGCGGTAAAGCACAACATTCCCGTGACGGTCGGCACCTGCGGCGGCGCCGGGGGCGAACCCCATCTCGAGGTCATGGCCGACATCGTGCGCGAGATCGCCCGCGAGGACGGCCTGTCCTTCAAAATGGCGACCATCCATGCCGAGCAGGACAAGGCCTGGGTCAAGGAGCAGCTGGACGCCGGCACGGTACGGTCGATGCGCAATGTGCCGCCGCTCAATGCGGACACCGTCGATAAAGCGGAACGCATCGTCGGCTGCATGGGCTCGGAACCGTATATGGAGGCGTTGGATCAAGGCGCGCTGGTCGTGCTCGGTGGCCGCAGCACCGATCCCGCACCGTTCGCCGCCTGCGCCATGCGCGCGCAGACCGAGGCCGCGCCGGCATGGTATGCAGGCAAGATGCTGGAATGCGCGGCCGCGGGCGCCTGGCCGAAAGGGCATGACTGTATCCATGTGACGATCACGGACGACGGCGGCGTAATCTGTGAGCCGCCCAATCCGATCCGCCGCTGCACGCCGGCGTCGATCGCCAATCAAAGCCTGCATGAGAATGCGAGCCCGACGATCTTTCAGGAACCGGGCGGTGTGCTCGATGCTTCCGATTGCGTGTTCGAGGCGGTGTCGGACCGGGCGACCCGGGTTTCCGGCATGACATGGACGCCCGACGACAAATACACGGTCAAGATCGAGGGCGCCGAGTTGATCGGCTATCGTGCGATCACGATATGCGGCACCCGCGATCCGGTGCTGATCGCGGGATATGACGACTATATCGAGACCGTGCGGGAAAACGTGGCGCAGAAGGCCGACGCGTTCGGCGTCACACCCGATAAATATCATCTCAACTTCCGTACCTATGGCCGCGACGGCGTCATGGCCGAGCGCGAACCGCTCAGCGACAGTCCGGGGCATGAACTAGGCCTGCTGGTCGAAGTCATCGCCGACGATCAGGAATCGGCAAATGCGGTGCTGTCGATCGCGCGGGTCAACACGATGCATAACGATTTTCCGGGCCGGCTGTGCAAGGAAGGCAACATGGCCTTTCCCTTCTCGCCATCGGATATCGAATGCGGCCCGGCCTACCGGTTCAACGTCTATCACATTGTCGAGCCCAAAACGCCGACCGAGATGTTCCCCATCGACTACGAAGACGTGCGCTGCTAGCCGATGCCGAAACTCAAGGACATTGCGGTCGTCTGCAAGAGCAAGAACGCCGGCCCGTTCGAACTGACCATCGACGCCGTCTTCGGCGACAAGGAGACCTTCGACAAGGTGCAGGCGACCGGCGTGATCTGCCCGGCCCTGTTCGCCAAGCTCTACAACGTACCGGTCGACGATATCCTGTTCACCGTTTACGAGCCGGGGCTTGCCTTCAAGGCGACATTGCCGCGGCTCGTCTCGGCGGGGGACCTGGGTGATACCGACGTCTATGGCGCGCAGCAGCACGGACCGTTGATCGAGGTCGATATTCCGATCTGACGGCCGCGGCCGCTACTCCGGGCCTGATTCGTTTTTTCGCGATAAGCTCCGGCTCCATTGTCAGCGGCACTCAGGATGGGTGTTCGCCGTTCGTGGTATCAAGCGCGGGCGGTTGCGACGGATGGGAATGCCGGGACATCATTTTCGCGGAAAACGGCATCGGCATCCTCGCCCAGGAATAGCCTGCCCAATTGCCGTTCCAACTCCGGCCGGACGAACCGTTCGGCCGCATTTTGCGGCAGGTTGGTGAGTTCGCCGACGTAGATCGTCTTGCCGTCCGTGTAGCAGTCGATCCGGATGAACGGAAAATCTTCCGCCAGCCGTTCGCAAAGCCGCAGCATTTCTTCGAGATTTTCCGGCCGCGGATCGCGCGCGTGGGATTCGTACTCGCGGCCTTCCTTTACGAATGCGATGGGCAGTTGGTTCCAGGCCGGGGAGTAGTAGTTCTCCGTAAAACGGGTGAACCGGCCGCGTATCACCTCGATGAGCTGTGGTTTGCCGGAAAAGCAATGGACCTTGTAGTCGACCAGCGCCCCGTCGCCGAAATCGATGAGTTCCTCGACCATGACCCGTTTTTTCAGGTGCTGGTAGTTGGCCTCTCGGGTGCGCAGGTACAGGTCGTCATGCAGCCATTCGGTGATGTCGTCGCGCGGAATTTCCTGGTTTTCGTCCTCGATCCGGATCACGGATCCTGAAGAGTGCGCCGGTTTTACGATGCAGCCGGCAGGAAAATCGTAATTTTGAATGGCTTCCGGGCTGTCCAGCAGCGCGATCGTCCGGGGGAAACAGCGCCCGATCTTTTTCTCCAGATACGCCTTTACGTCATGTTTGTCGCTGATAATGCGGCGCAACGGTTGATGGAGCGTGCCATCGACCTTTATCCGTATCAGGAAATCGTTATAGAGTCTGGGTCGCCGCAGATCCGGAATTCGCCGGTGGCGCAGCAGGAAATGGAGCAAGCCCGCCACGCGATCGCCGAACCGATTGCGCGGAATAACCGAAAGAAGAATTGCCCAAATTTTTTTCTGCATTGATTTCATCTAGTTACGGGCGGTCACCGGAGGAACTGCGGCGGCGAACGGTGCTGGAGGCATTTTAAAGCGAAGCGCCTGCGTCCGGGACATAATCTATTGAGAACAATTGGGTAATACTTTGGCCGTATAGATTGATACGTCTAAATTACTGTCAATGACGGTAGCGAAATACCTGAATTCGATTCATAACTGGACTGAATCGGTCGGTTAACCGGCCCGCAATGATGGAAATCGATGCGCATATTGATGCTTCATAACCGCTATTTGGAGCGGGGCGGCGAAGACACGTCTTTCCGAATGGAGGCCGAGCTTCTTCGCAGCAATGGCTGCGAGGTCGTGACCTACGAAGAGAACAATACGCGGGTCAAGGATATCGGGAGAACCCGAACGGCGTTGGGATCGATCTGGTCGCCGTACTCCTATCGGAAGGTTCGCGACATCCTGCGCAACGATCGTTTCGACGTGATGCATGTCCAGAATTTCTTTCCGCTGATCTCGCCTTCGGTCTACTACGCGGCATCGCATGAAGGGGTCGCCGTGGTGCAATCGCTCCGCAATTTCCGTCTGACCTGCCTGTCGGGAACGTTGTCCAGAAATGGCGGGATCTGCGAGGATTGTGTCGGCAAGGCCGTGCCGTGGCCAGGGGTCCTGCACCGCTGCTACCGAGGATCCGCCGTCGGATCGTTCGCCGTGGCGTCCATGGTGGCGATCAATAAGGGAATCGGGACCTGGCGCGATGAGGTCGACGCCTATATCGCGCTGACTCGGTTTTCGCGCGACAAGTTCGTGGAAATCGGACTGCCTGCCGATAAGGTCCACATCAAGAGCAATTCCATCCATCCGACGCCCGACATCGGGCCCGGGGGCGGCGGGTATGGCCTTTTCATCGGGCGGCTGGCGCCGGAAAAAGGCGTCGACACGATGCTGGATGCTTGGCAGCGGCTGGACACGAAGATTCCCTTGAAAATCGTCGGCACGGGCCCGTTGATGTCCGACGTGGAACGGCGGGCTGAGCAGGACGGAAATGTCGAGGTTCTCGGATGGCAGGAACCGGCGGACGCCATGCAGCTGATCGGCGAGGCCGAGTTCCTGATTTTTCCGTCGGAGTGGTATGAGGGATGCCCGCGGGTGATTATCGAATCTCTCGCGAAAGGCACACCGGTTGTTGCGGCGCAGTTGGGTGCCGCCGCGGAAATGATCGAGGACGGCCGGACCGGGTTCATGTTCCGCCCGGGCGACGGCGAAGAATTCGCCGCAGCGGTGACCAAGGCGTTTTCGCCGGCAGTGGATCGTGCGTCCATGCGTGCCGCGGCGCGCCAGGATTTCTTGGCCAAATACACGGCCGGCCGGAATTTCGACCGGTTCATGGAGATTTACCAAGCCGCCATCGACCAGACCCGGCGCAAGAACGGGACACAAGCCGCCGTCGATACGGCTTCCGTGGCGGGAGAGACCGGCGCGACAGGGCGCCATGCCTGATAATTGAGTTCCGGCTATAATCGGTCCGGTCAACGATATCGACGGGAACCGACGCCATGACTCCCCACAGCGCAAAGACGACCTGGTCCGGAACCGCGCGGCAATTGACCCCCGTTTTTGCCGGTGAAATCACCGGGCTCGATCTGTCGCATCCGCTCTCTGATGCTGACTTCGATCGCGTTCGTCGCCTGTTTCTGGAACACGCGGTTCTGGTCTTTCGCGATCAGGATATGGATGACGCGGCGCTGCTCGCCTTTACCGCGCGGTTCGGCCCGATGGACATCCATCATCTGTCCGAGCACCTCAAGGAATCCCAGCCGGAAATCCGTATCCTCAGCAACGACAAGAAGAATGGCGCGTATGTCGGGGCGCATAAATCGGGCATGGTCTGGCATACGGATCAGTCGTTCAAGGAGCGGCCGATGTTGGCCACCTTCCTGTTGGGCGACGATTGTCCGCCGAAAGGCGGGGACACGCAGTTCGCCAACATGACCGCCGCCTACGCGGCGCTGCCGGACGCCATGAAACAGAGGGTCGCCGGGCTCACCGCCGTCCATGACCGCAATTTCAGCTATGCGGAACGCTATCCCGACCGGCCGCCGCTCACCGCCGAGCAACTGAAGGAGGTGCCGCCCGTATCGCATCCGTTGGTGCGGCGCCATCCGGAGACCGGCCGGCCTGGTCTCTTTCTGGCGTTGTCGGATATACGCGACATCGAGGGCATGGAACGGCCGGCGGCACTCGACTTGGTCGAGGAACTGATCGATTTCGCGACACAGGACGAGTTCCTGTACAGCCACAAATGGCGCAACGGGGATCTCGTGGTCTGGGACAACCGCTGCACCATGCATCGCGCAACGCCCTATGATGACCGGCAATATCGCCGCTACATGCGCCGGACCCAGGTGCGGGGCGACCGGCCGGTTTAGGCTCCCGCCGCGGGTTGCGCTATTCTGGACCGAAGACCTCTCAGAGGAAGATCATGATCGAAAAACGCGAAACGTCCCTGACCGACCAGTCGGTGTGGGTTCGGTCGGATTTCGAGAATTCGGAAGAGTGGATCGTTCGGTTGACTTCGGACGATATCGCCGAACTGAGCGACGCCGTGGCGATGGTGAAGCAACGCGGATTGTCCGTACCGGACATTTCCAAGGAAGACTTTGCGTTGCCGCGGTTCGGCGCGGTTCTGCAGGATGTGAGCGACGAACTGGAAAATGGACGCGGGTTCGTTCTATTGCGGGGCATACCCGTGGACGATTACGCGCCGGATGATTTGCGCATCCTCTATTGGGGGATCGGGATCCATCTCGGCGAGGTGATCTCGCAGAACGGGCGCGGCGATCTCATCGGTCATGTCACCGACTTGGGCTTCGATTGGTCGCAACCGAACGTCCGGGGCTACACGACGAACGCCGGGCTACGGCCGCATAACGACTCTGCGGACCTGGTCGGACTGCTCTGCGTCCATCCGGCGCAGCAGGGCGGGGAGAGCATCATCGCGAGCGCGACCGCGATCTTCAATTCGATCCTGCGCGATGCGCCCGAGTGTTTGGACGCGCTCTACGACGGATTTCACTACGATGTGCGCGGCGAGGGCGTGACGGGCAAAATGACCGAAGTCACCCGCAATCGTGTGCCGGTCTATAGCTATCACAAGGGCCGCATGAGTTGCCGGTACAATGCGAAGGCGATTGAAACCGCGGCGGACAAGATGGGCGAACCGTTGGCGCAGATGCAGCGTACCGCACTTCGCCTGATCGAGGACCGGTTCAACGATCCCGCCTGCCACCTGAAGATGGTGTTGCAGCCGGGCGACCTGCAGCTGTTGAACAATTTCGTCGTGCTGCACTCGCGCACGCCCTATGAAGACGCCGGTCCGCCTGCTGCCAAACGGCTGCTCCTTCGGTTGTGGATCAATCTTTGGGAAGGCCGCGAATTGGCGCCGGACTTCGCCGATCGCTATAACGCCGGCGCGCGGCGGGGTGTGCCGGCCCGGGCCTCTGCGCCGTGAAACTTCCCTGATCAGGGATGCACATCCTCGGTGAACCAGTCGGTCGGCAGGTCGCGGCCCGCGCCGGCCGTGCGTGCGGCTTGGTAAAGGACAGACCCGACGGCGGTGAACTGCACCGCCAGACCCCGCAGGTTTAGGAAACAGGTTATCTCGCCCGGCGAAGATCGGCCGACGGCGTTGCCCGCCGCGAAGTCGAAAGCCGTCGGCACCGTGGCGAGGAAATCGAGATCGGCCGAGGCCGCCGCCTGCTTGTCCATGTCGGGCACATGCAGGCCATGCGTGACGTCGTAGTGCTTGGTCGAGATGCTTTTCGGATCGTGCATCGCCACCCGGTCGCAGGCGCGGATCGCGGCTGGCGGCAGCTCGCCGTCGCGGATGCAGCCGATATGCATGCCCGGCGCAATCCAGGCCGGATCAAAGACCGGGTCCAGGCTGTTGGTGGCGCAGAGCACGATATCCGCGCCGTCGACCGCCTCGGCCGCCGATTCGGCGGCGATCAGGTCGGCATCGATCTGCCCGGCCATCGCGGCGCAGAATTCATGCCGTCGCGCCGCGTTCGGGCTGAAGCATCGGACGGTCGTAATATTGCGGACGGCGGTCACGGCAAGGAGCTGGCTGCCCGCCTGCCAGCCCGAGCCGAGCAAAGCGACGGTACGGGCATCGTCGCGCGCCATGTATTTCACGCCGAGGCCGGATGCCGCCGCAACCCGCATGCGCTGCAGCACGCCGTCGGGAAGTATCGCCAGCGGCTCGCCCGTCACCGTGCTGAACAACAGCACGAGGCCGGTCCATCGGTTTCCCGGCGCCCGGGGCGCCTTCACCCGGCGGCGGCTGCCGCCGATATCGGGCCAGGTCAGGATGTCGGAGTTGATCCGTACCGACCCCATTTGCAGGCTTGCGACCGTGGCGCTCATCGATTTGAGCTGGTAGGCGGCGTCGGGATCGTCGGTCTTGGTCAAGATTTCGCCGCGGGTCCCGGCGACCGCGAGGCCGTTGGCGACGTCACCGTATGCCGCGTCGAGCGCCTCGATACAGGCGCGCATGTCCAGCAGGGCCGCCGCATCGTCGTTGGAGAGCAGGAGCGTCATGCCGTGATGTCTGCCGTCGCTTCCCGCACGGGGTTAGGCCGCGGCTGCATAGGCCTCGATCGGACTCGCGCCGATCGCGCAGCGAAACATGATGCGCCGCTCATGCAGCGGATAGTCCTTGCGCCCCGAATGCATCAACCCGCCGCGATTGTCCCACATCAGGGTATCGCCCACCTGCCATTGGTGTTCCCAATGTTCGGCGCCGGTCCCGGCGGCGTGGATGTGGTCGAACAGCGTCTCCAGGATATCTTCGCTCTCCGCGTCGCCGACATTGAGAATCCGCACGGTGATCAGCGGGTTTGCGAAGATCGCCGGCCGGCCGGTCTCCGGATGCCGGCAGACGACCGGATGCGCCACCGTAGGCTCTTCCTTGGCGTTCTTCGGCAGTTTCGCCGTCAGGGCCTTGGTTTGTGCGTTGCGCTTGTTGCGGCCGAGCGCGAATTCCCCCTTCAAGTCCCTGATCCGCTCCTTGAAGGCGGCGGGCAGGGTTTCATAGGCCCGGTAGGCACTGGCGAAACAGGTATTGCCGCCGCTCGACGGAATTTCGAGCGCATGAACCGATGTCGCCTTGACCGGCGGGTCCTCGTAGGAGGAATCGGAATGCCAGCCCTCGCGCAGATTGGTGGTGACGCCCCGGCTCGCCCCCGCCTCATCGAAGTTGCCGTCGTCATCCACATTCCGGTTGTAGACGATCTCGGGCACCGTCGGATGCCGGAACGCTGCTTGGATATGCCGACGGAGCGCGCCGAAGCTGGCCGAGTAGTCCACGAAGGGCTGCGGCTCCAACACAGGGCCGCGAAACAACAGGACCTGGTGGGCTCGGAAGGCTTCTTCAATCTGCGCGACGGTCTCGGCCGTCAGGGGTTTGGCCAGGTCGACGCCCTTGATCTCGGCGCCCACGTCGCAGCCGGTCGGGTGTACTTCGATGGTCATCGCAAGACCTCGCAGTGTCGTGGTTCCGGAATACCCGAAAACTATACGCCGCCGCCCGGATGCGGCCAAATTCCGATCCTTGGCGCTGCGCCGGCAATTTGGGCGGATTGGGCTCTCGCCATATACTGCGGAGGAATGGCGGCAACGCCCGTGGCGGTCGGCCTGGGCTTCCCCTGCAAATTGAAGAAATTTGGGAGGATTCATGAATCCTAGGATAGTTTTTGTGACCGATTTTCCGGACGCCGCCGATGTTGCGCGCGACATGGCGCCGTCGGGTTTCGACCTCGTCATCGCCCCGGCCCGCAGCGCTGAATACAAGGAGGCGATGCGCGACGCGGAATTCCTGGTCGGTTTCGTCGACGGATTGGTCGACGAGGAACTTTATACGACCGGCCCCAACCTCAAACTTGTGCAGTTGTTGAGCGCCGGATACGACAAGGCTGATCTCGCGGCCGCGCGCGCCGCCAAGGTACCGCTCTCCAACAATGGCGGGGCCAACTCGGTTGCCGTGTCGGAGCACGCGATCCTGCTGGCCCTGGCCGTATCGCGACAACTCGTCCGCCAGCACACCAGCGTGTCGTCGGGCCGCTGGCGCGGCAACGAAACTCCGCGCGTGCATGAACTGCGCGGCCGCACGCTCGGCGTGGTCGGCCTCGGCACCATCGGCAAGAAGACCGCACGCCTCGCCCAGGCCTTCGGCATGGAGGTGATCTATTACGACATCGCCCGGCTGCGCGAGGATGAAGAAGACGCGCTGAACGTCCGGTTTCGTCTGCTGCGCGAATTACTGCGCCTGTCCGACGTGGTCACGCTGCACACGCCGCTGAATGAGTCCACGCACCATCTGATCGGCGCGGAGGAATTGGCGCTGATGAAGCCGTCCTCGATCCTGGTGAACACCGCGCGCGGCCCGGTGATCGACGAGGCCGCCCTGCACACGGCGCTGACCACCGGCGTGATTTCGGCCGCCGGGCTGGATGTCTTCGACCAGGAGCCGCCGCAACCGGATAATCCGTTGTTCGGCCTGGAGAACGTGATCCTGACCGCGCATCTGGCCGGGCCGACATTTGAAAGCAACACCGCGCGCGTGCGGAACGCTTTCGACAACGTGCAGCGGGTGGCGCGGGGCGAGGCGCCGTTGTGGGTCGTGCCCGAACTGGAAGACTGACGGAGCGAGACGGGATGCAGAACGGAGCAGGGCACGAGCATTTCGCACCCGGGAACTGGGATCACGAAGCGGATGTGGTCGTTGTCGGATTCGGCGCGGCCGGTGTGGCCGCGGCGGTGACCGCGCACGACCTTGGCGACGACGTGCTGATCCTCGAAAAGGCGCCAGAAGGCCAGGAAGGCGGCAATACGCGGGTCGCCGGCCAGGGCTATCTCAACACATCCTCGGCGGAAAGCGCGGCGACCTACCTGACCGCGCTGTGCGGTCCCTATACCGTGCCGGAAAAGATGATCCGCGTCTGGGCCGACGAGATGTGCCGCAACAACGAATGGCTGTCGAGCGTCGGCGGCGATCCGCAGGAGCATCAGCATCCGCCGGAAGGGATCGAGTTCCCGGACCTGCCGGGCTCCGATTGCGTCCATAAGTTCCACGACGGCCCGACCTACGGCTATTCGCTGACCTGGAAGCGGTTCGAAAGCCTGGTCAAGGAGCGGCCGATCGAGATTCTCTACGAGACGCCGGGCCGCGAATTGATTCAGAATCGCATCACGCGGGAAATTCTCGGCATCCATGCGGAGCAGGACGGCAAGCCGATTACGGTGAAGGCCCGCAAGGCCGTTGTCCTCACGTGCGGCGGTTTCGAGAACAACCAGGAAATGATCCGCAACTACCTGCCGGGCATGCCCTATTGCTACACATCGGGCAGCCCCTATAACGAGGGCGACGGGATCACCATGGCGATGGCCGTGGGCGCCGACCTTTGGCACATGAACAATTTCGCCGGGCCGTCGATGGCGCTGAAGGTGCCGGAATATCCCACCACCTTTTCGATGCAGGCGCTGCATTTCAGCAAGGTGATGGCGGGCGGCATGATCGTCGTCGGACCGGACGGAAACCGTTTCGCCGACGAGAAATTCAAGACCCGGCACGGCAAGGTCCCGATGAACGGCAAATGGAAGCCGTTGGCGACACCGACGCCGATGTTCCTGGTATTCGATCAGGACATGATGTCGGCCGGTCCGCTTTACGACAAGAACCCGAGCCATGGCTGGAATCCGGTCGTCGACAAATACGATTGGAGCGACGACAACAGCGCCGAGCTGGCGAAGGGCTGGATCAAGTCCGCGGATACGGTGGCGGAGCTTGCGGAAACGATCGGCCTCGACCCGTCCGCGCTGGAGGCCACCATCGTCCGGTGGAACGACCATTGCGCCGCCGGCGAGGACGGGGATTTCGGTCGCAAGCTGATGCTTCAGCCGTTGGCGCAGCCGCCCTTCTACGCCGTTGAGCTGTCGCCGTCGATGCTCAACACGCAGGGCGGGCCGCGCCGGAACGAGCGTAGCGAGGTATTGCAGCCGAACGGCGATCCGATCCCGCGGCTTTACAGCGCGGGCGAACTCGGCTCGATCTACAGCTACCTCTACCAAGGCACCGGCAACATCGGGGAATGCCTCGGCTTCGGCCGAATCGCCGGCCGCAATGCGGCGGCGGAGGCGCCTTGGGACTAGCGGGCCGCGATTTGGGTGCGGGACGTTCCCGCCATATACTCGGGCATACGATCTTTACGCGACGATTGAACGCCGACGGCCCGGTCCGGCACCCGGGCCGGCTACGCTTGCGAGCCCGTCAGGCCGGGGCGCCAATCAGCCAATCAGGGAGCTGGCATGCAGTTTAGTTTCACCGAAGAGCAGGAAGAATTCCGCGGCATCTTGCGGCGCTTCCTCGAGGACAAATCGCCGTCAACCGAGGTTCGGCGGCTGATGGAAACCGACGAAGGGTACGATCCTGATGTTTGGCGGCAGATTTGCCAGGATCTCGGGCTGACCGCCGTTCATATTCCCGAAACCTATGGCGGGCAGGGATTCGGCTTCGTCGAGCTGGGGATCGTGGTGGAGGAGATGGGCCGCGCCCTGCTCTGCGCCCCGTATTTCGCCTCGACGGTTTTGGCGGCGACGGCGATCCTGAACACCGGTACCGAAGAGCAGAAACAGACCCTGCTGCCGGATATCGCGTCGGGCGCCACGATCGCGACCCTGGCCTTCACCGAGGACAACGGCCGCACCGGCGCGGACGGTGTGGAGCTGGCGGCGACGTCGTCCGGGGACGGTTTCGCGCTCGACGGCCACAAGAGTTTTGTGCTGGACGGACACACCGCCGATTTGATCGTCGTGTTGGCGCGGAAACCTGGCACCGCCGGCGACGACGGTCTGTCGCTGTTTGCGGTGCAGGGCGACGCGGCGGGACTCGACCGCAAATTGCTGCAAACCCTCGACCCGACCCGCAAGCAGGCGCGGCTCACGTTCAAGAATGTCGACGCGCAATTGATCGGCGAGGAAGGCGGGGCCGCGGCGCCGATGGCCAAAACACTGGATCAGGCGACCGCCTGCCTCGCCAACGAAATGGTCGGCGGGGCCGAGCGTCTGCGGGAATCGGCGCTGGAATACTCCCAGCTCCGCGTCCAGTTCGGCCGCGCCATCGGGTCCTTCCAGGCGCTCAAGCACCGGTCGGCGGACATGCTGTTGGAGGTCGAGATGGCCAAGTCAGCGGCCTATTACGCCACCGCGGCGGTTGACGACGACGCCGAAAATCTGGCGCCGGCGGTGTCGCTCGCCAAGGCGGCCGCGGCCGATGCCTATATGCAGGCCGCGATCACGACGGTTCAAATGCATGGCGGGATCGGCTTTACCTGGGACAACGATACGCATCTCTGGTTCAAGCGGGCCAAGAGTTCCGAGGCCTTCCTCGGCACGGCCAACGAGCACCGGGACCGGTTGATCGAGAATTGGGATGCGATGGAAAGGAGTGCCGCCTGATGAGCGAACCGACCGAAGCGAGCGTTCGCGCCGAGGTGCGCGAATGGCTTGAGGCGAATTTCGATCCAGAACTCGGCCTCGTCGAGTGGCGCAACAAGCTGATCGACGGCGGCTGGGCCGCCCCGACCTGGCCGGTGGAATGGTTCGGCAGGGGCTATTCCGACCCGTTGGGCCGTGTGGTCGACGAGGAATTCGATCGCATCGGCGCCGTGACGGTGGCCCGCACGGGCATCCGTAACTTGGCCGCCGCGACCCTGCTGGCGCATGGCACGGATTTGCAGCGCGAGAAATTCCTGCGCCGCATCCTGACCGGCGAGGACACCTGGTGTCAGTTGTTCAGCGAACCGGGCAGCGGCTCCGACATGGCGGGGGCGACGACCCGGGCCGATCTCAAGGGCAACAAATGGGTGGTCAACGGCCAGAAGGTCTGGACCACCAGCGCCCATCACGCGCAATACGGTCTCCTGATCGCGCGAACCGACTGGGACACCGTGAAACACAAGGGGTTGAGTTTCTTCATCCTCGATATCGAACAGCCCGGCGTCGACGTGCAGCCGCTGCGCCAGATGAACGGGCATGCGTCCTTCAACCAGGTCTTCATGACCGACGCGGAAATTTCGCCGGAATTCATGGTCGGCGAACCGGGCGAAGGCTGGAAGATCGCGACGACGACATTGATGCATGAACGGCGGGGCGCCGACAGCCTGCGCCGGTATGCCCAGGCCAAGGACCGGCCGGGCCGCATCTACGCCGAAGAGAAGGCCGAGATCGACACGCAGCTCGAGCCGTATAAATGGTATCCGCAGCGGGGCGGCCGCGCCGATCTGCTGATGGAACGGGCACGCGAGACGGGCAAGATCGGCGACCCGGCGATCCGCCAGGAAATCGCCAAGGTGCTGACCATGCTGAAGACCGCCGAATGGACGGCCCGCCGGGCGCGGGCCGCGCAGGACCAAGGCCGCCCGCAAGGACCGGAAGGCTCGCTCGGCAAGCTAGCCGCCAGCAACGTGGCGCGCGCGGCGGCGCGGGTCCATACGGAGATCGCCGGCGCCGACGCCATGCTGTCCGGCGAGGACGGTCCGATGGATGGCGTCATTGCGGAAATCCTGATCTCCGTCCCGGCGATTTCGATTGCGGGCGGCACGGACGAAATCCAGCGCAACATCATTTCCGAACGCGTGCTCAAGATGCCGAAGGAGACGCGCGTCGATACCGACCGGCCGTTCCGCGACGTGCCCCGGAACACCGTTTCCTAGGCCGCGCCGGGATCGGCAGGGAAGAACAACAATGGGAACGCCGATACGTGACTGACAAACCGCGGGGGCCGCTCGAAGGGGTCCGGGTGATCGACCTGACCAGTGTCATGCTCGGACCGTTCGCCACCATGATGCTCGGCGAAATGGGGGCGGAGGTGATCAAGATCGAACCGCCGGGCGGCGACATCGGCCGCTGGACCGGCGCGGCCAAGACCCTCGGCATGTCGGCGTCCCACCTGCTGAAGGGCCGCAACAAGCGGAGCGTCGTGCTCGACCTCAAGAACCCGGCGGCCAAGGACCCGCTCAAGCGGCTGGTCGAGCGTGCGGATATCTTCGTCCACAACATCCGTCCCAAGGCGGCGGCCCGGCTCGGCATCGACTACGAGACGATATCGTCCTGGAAGCCGGACATCGTCTACGCCGCCGCGACCGGCTACGGCGAAAGCGGCCCGTGGGTCGACAAGCCCGCCTATGACGATTTGATCCAGGGAGCATCCGGCATGGCGGCGTTGAACGGCATGGTCACCGGCACGCCGCGCTACGGCCCGTCGGTGCTGGCCGACAAGACCACCGGATTGTTTCTGTCCAACGCGATCATGATGGCGTTGTTCCATCGGGAACGGACCGGCGAGGGACAGCGCGTCCATGTGCCGATGTACGAATGCTTCACCGCCTTCCTGATCAACGTGCACATGCAGGGCCGCGCCTTCGAGCCGCCGGTCGGCGAGGCCGGATACGCGCGGGCGCTGAGCCCGCACCGCCGGCCTTACGCGACGACCGACGGCTATATCGGCGTCATGCCCTACAACGACAAGCACTGGAAAACCTTCTTCACGGTCGCGGGCCAGCCCGAACTGGCGGGCGATCCGCGCTTCGCGGACCAGCCGTCGCGGTCCAAGAATATCGACGCGCTGTACGAATTCGTCTCCGAGGTCATGGCGACCCGCAGCACGGCGGAATGGCTCGAGACGCTGGAGGAAGCGGACATTCCGGTCCTGCCGATGAATACGCTGGAAGACCTTTACAGCTGCCCGCACCTGACCGCGGTCGGCATGTTCCCGGAAGTCGAGCATCCGACCGAAGGCCGCGTCCGCCACATCAAGGTGCCGGTTCATCTGTCGAAGACGCCCGGCGGTTATTACAGTCATGCGGAAAATTTGGGCGAGAGCACCGAAGCGGTGCTGCGCGAAGCCGGCTATTCGGACGCGGAGATCGCCGAGTTGCAAGCGGTGGCGGCGGCCGGGAAACGTAAAGACTGATATGTCATTGCTTCGCAGAATTCCGACCCGATAGAGGAAACCCGCCATGTCCATCTATAAGAACGGCGACGTTGAGATCTACTACGAGGAGGCCGGGTCCGGCTTTCCGCTTTTGGTTATTCCCGGCGGCGGGCTGAATGCGGCGATCAGCTATCTCTCGGAACGGACCGCGTTCAACCCTATGGAGTCCCTCAGCGACGCGTATCACTGCATCACGTCGGACCTGCGGAACGCCATCGGCGGCAAATCCTCCGGCCCGGTGGAGGTCGACCGGCCGTGGGACTGCTACATCGACGACCAGCTCAACCTGATGGATCATCTGGGCATCGACACGTTCCTGGTGATCGGTTTCTGCATTGGCGGCCCCTTCATCTGGAAGATGCTGGAGCGCGCGCCCGACCGTGTCGTCGCCGCCGTGCCGGCGCAGCCCAGCGGATTCCGCCCGGAAGTGCCGGACAGATTCGTCAAGAGCAACATGGAGTCCTGGGCACCGGCGCTGTGCGCGAAACGGGACGACGTCACGATGGAGATGTGCGAGGCTTTTCTCAAGAAGATGTATCTCGAGAATAACGACTTCGTCTTCAGCGTGACGCGCGATTTCGTGCGGGGCTGCACGACGCCGGTCCTGGTCATGCCGGACGATACCGAACCGCACCCCTACGCGGTGGCCGAGGAATCAGCGATGCTGGCCCCGAACGGCCAGATGACTTTCTTCCCCTGGATGGAAGACCCGGCGCGGGTCCCCTTGGCCGTGCGTCACCTGCGCAGTTTCCTCAAAGCGAACACGCCGATGTGAGACGGGGTCAGCCTCCCTAAAAGAAGACAAAGGACCGGACCACCACATTCTTGCGGCAAGGCGCGTCATCCGGCGCGGTGGGATCGATGCAGGCAGAGTGGAACGACCAGCGCGACACCGAGCCGTCTGTTATGGAGTCGTAGCACTTCAGCATCGACACTTCGGTGGGCTTCTGGTTCGGGAACCAATACCACTCGTGGTCGGGGCGGTAGGTGAAGCGCGTGGTTTCGCCGACCCGGTCGTCGTAGATCCGGTAGTTGGTGATATACGGCTGGTCCGCGAAGGACGGCCAGGCGCACAGAACGAAGGGATTCTGGCGGACGGTCTCCATCGGTTTCGCGAGATTGATCGACATGAACCGCCGCGCCATCTTCGCGTCGGCTTCCGCCTCGGAATAGTTCTGCTCGCGCCCGAAATTCCGGAGGTTCTGGGTGAGCAACTCGCGGCAGCGCACGCGGCCGCTGTTGTCGTTCAGATCGTTGTGGACGAGGTTCACGTAATTGGCGTTCACGCCCGGGTTCTTGTTGTCCTGGTCCTCGGTGCGGTCGCCCGTGTAGTCCTGATCGAACACATCGTGGTTGTACACGAGGGCGTCGGTCGCCCCCGGGAAGAAATCCAGGAGGAGCTTCTCGATTTCCGGGTAGAACACCCGTTCCACCTCGGCCGAGTCATAGAAGTTCTCGCACTTGGACTCGCAGTGCGCGAGCGACAGGCCGAGCCGGTCCATGCATTCGGGGCTGTTGGGCGAGAGACCGGGATAGTATTCCTCCAGGCGCCGGGCGTCGCGCAACACCTGCGGAAAATAGAGGCATCGCCGCTTGATGTCCGTCTCCTCCTTGCGCATCGCGTCCGCGTCGGCCTGCCGGGCCGGGTCGCGCCACAAAGCGTTGGACGGGACGATGGAGTAGGTCGGCTGCTCGTAGATGGCGTAGCGCAGCGGCAGCGCGACGCCGCCTTCCGGCGCTTCGATGTTGTTGGCCCGAATGTAATCCAGGCATTCATCGTATTCGCGAAATCCGACGCCCCATTTGGTCTCGATCGGGCCGGGCGGCGCGGTCTCCAGCATATCGATGATCTTCTGGCCCTCTCCCCCGGCGACTTGTTCGAGGGCGATCTCCGTCGCGGCGGTCGTTCCGCCGTCGCCGTCCCGGTCGAACGACATGTAGGACAATCCGCCATTCGCCGCGATGGGCGCCGGTTGCCCTGCCGTTAGCTGGAGGGACGGCACGTAGACGGCCGACTCCGTCGTTGAGTCCGCCGCGCCGTGGGTTTCTGATACGTTGGGCTGGTCCATGGCAGGTCCCTTGTCCGGTAATTACACTCTCCGACCATAACCGTAATCGCCGCTTTGGTGGCTGACAAATTGGCGATGCCGGTTGGTGGCTTCAAATTGCAGCAGACGACCCCGGCGACGCGGCCTAGGGTAGTCGCGTTGCCCTGACCCAAATCAATGCGCATTTTCGATGGAAGGCGCATTTGCTGGTCATCGGGTGGCCCAAGCCGACCCGTTTTGATCACCGTTCGGGCGCCTAATGACCGTTGAACGTTCCCTGATCAACCTGACAGGCAAGCTTCGAGTGCTGGTCTATCAGCGCTTATGGCTGCAGGTCCTGATCGGCATGTTTGCCGGTGTCGGCGTCGGTCTTTTGATCGGCCCCACTCTGGGCGTGGTGGAATCCCATGCGGCCTTGATCATCGGCAACTGGGCCGCGCTGCCGGGCAAGCTCTTCCTCTTGGCGATTCAGTTCGTGGTGGTGCCGTTGGTGGTCGCCTCGGTGATCCGGGGTATCGCGGCCAGCGATACGGATATCAGCATTCAGCGGCTCGGCGGCTGGACCATCGGCTTCTTCCTCATGACCACGTTGATTGCGGTCGCGATCGGCATGGCGGCGGCCGTCATCATCGCGCCCGGCTCCTATATCGAACGGGGCGTCCTGGACGCTGCACTGGCGACGCAGGAGTCTGCCAAGACCGGCCCTGCCGCGCCGGCGCATTTGCCCAAGGCCGAAGAGATTCCCGAATTTATCACCAGCCTGTTCCCGCGGGATCCGATGACCACCTTTATCAGCGGCAACATGCTTCAGATCGTGATGACGGCGGCCATCATCGGCGTGGCATTGGTTACGATGCCCATGCATCAGCGGAAACCGCTGCTCGATCTTTTGTCTTCGATCCAGGGCGCGTGCATGGTCATTGTCGGGTGGGTGCTGCGGTTCGCGCCGCTTGCCGTCTTCGGCTTGCTGGTCCATCTGACCGCCCGTGTCGGGCTCTCGGCCCTGATCGGGACCGGTGCCTATGTGGTCACTGTCCTGCTTGGGTTGTTGACGTTGTTCCTGGTCTATCTCGCGATCGCCGGCATCGTCGGTCGCCGCGGTTTTCGAAGTTTCCTGGCCGCGATCCGGGAGGTCGTGCTCCTGGCGTTTTCCACGTCGAGTTCGGCTGCGGTGATGCCGCTCAGTCTCAGCACGGCCGAGAAGAAGCTCAACGTTCGGCCGTCGGTCGCGCGCTTCGTGGTGCCGCTCGGGACCACGATCAACATGGGCGGCACGGCGTTGTATCAGGGCGTCGCCGCGCTCTTCCTGGCGCAGGTCTTCGACGTGCAGATCGGATTTCTCGGCATGCTTCTGGTCGTCGTCATGGCGACCGGCGCCGCGATCGGCTCGCCCGGAACGCCGGGCGTAGGCATCGTGATTCTGGCCACCATCCTCAACAGTGTCGGCATCCCGCCGGCGGGCATCGCCATCCTGCTGGGTGTCGATCGAATCCTCGATATGTGCCGCACTTCCGTCAACGTAACCGGCGACTTGGCCGCTTGCGTCACGATCGACCGTTTGTTCGACGGCTCGGAAGAGTTTGCCGAAGAGGGGTTAGGAAAGGTTCCGACACCGGCAATGGAATCGCCCGACGCGACCGATCACCCCGCTTAGCAGGCCGGCTCAGTCCGGCGTCAGCCGGACGTGCGGATCGTGCCGTCGAGCAGACGGCCCAGAATATCGGCGCCGGCAATAAGCCGCTTCTCGGTGCCCCACAGCAAAATCACGTCGTCGTCGATCACGTTGTCTCCCGCATGCTCGGTTTGGACCTTCAGTTTCGGAATGACATCGCCGAGCCGTGTGCCGGCATCCCGGACGACGATAGGGCGGTGGCAACTGGCCCACGGGTGGAACGCACCCGACCCGAAGAGGGCGTCCCGGAGAAAGCGGTCGGCATCGCAGACCAAATGCGGTTCGCCGTCGCCGTCGGTAAAAACGACCCAGCCTCTGCCGGATTCATTGATTTTTCTCATGAACGGGTCATTGGCCGTTCGCTCGAATTCAGGGAAGGTCGGGAGCGGGCCGTCGAACGGCAGCGGCACGACGCTTCGTGGATCGAGCGGATTGCCCTCCTGTCCGATCGGCAGGTCATCCAGAGTCAAAAAATTCAAGGCGCCCACCCCCTCGAGACGGTCGATCTCCGCTTCGTCCGAATCGATATGCTTGCGGATGACCTCGCGTAAATCGCGTTCGCGATAAAACTGAATTCCCTCGTCCCCGAGCCACCGGTCAAGGCCCACGGCGACGGGTTTTGCGATCGGATACAAGATGATTTGGTAGAACCGCAACAGAGGCGACAAGACGGAGGCGATGCGGAGCGCGTTTCGCGAGAAATAGGCTTGCGGCAAAATCTCGCCGAGCAAGGTGATCAGGATCGTCGAGAACAAAAAGGCGGATACTCCGACCATGACCGAATTGGAGAGCAGGGTCAGCAGAACGTTGATACCGACATTGCCCCATAAAATGGTCGTCAGCAGAAAGTTGGAGTCGCGCCGCATACTCAATATTCTGGCCGCGCCAGAATTGCCGGATGCCGCTGCTACCTCGAGTCGCAGCCGGCTGAGACTGAAAAAAGCAAGGTTCAATCCCGAGAACATCGCCGATTGGCTGAGGCAGAAAACGATGCCAATCCAAATGAGGGTGTCGCGACCCATGTCGGCAATCATGTCGTGCGCCTTCCGCGAAAGTTGATGGCAATAAGGGTTGCCGCGGCGAGCCTAGCATGCGCCGGCGGAAAGGCGCCGCTTGCGGGCCGTCGACGGACGGATTGTGCTCTACAACCGTTTGGTCAACTTTGCGACGTCGAAGAAGGCGTCGATGAGCTGCGCGTTGCGGCGCTCCATTAGGCAGTTGACATGGGCCGTCGTGTAGACGTCGGCGTCGGAAATCTCGACGGTGCGCAGGTCGGGATGCGGGATGAACTCGATCTCTGACACGAAGCCGATCCCGATTCCCCGGGCGACCGCCAGCCATACCGCCTCGCGGCTGCCGATCTCCATCACGGGATCGATCTCGATCTTGTGCCGGCGCAGCATATCCTCGAAGGCGAGGCGGGTCGCCGAGCCGCTTTCGCGCATGACCATCCGCTCGCCCTGCAATTCCCCGACCCGGATTTTCTTCCGTTTGGCGAAGCGGTGATCCGTGTGCACGAACACCACGACCTTATGCCGGCTGTAGGGCATGGCGAAGATCCGGTCGTCGTCCTCCACATGGGCCAGGACCGCGACGTCGGCGGAATAGTCGAGCAGCTGGTCGACCATTTCCTGCGAGTTGCCGACCGTCACGGCGAGATGGACGCCGGGATAGCGTTCGCTGAAGGCGCTCAACATTTCCGTCGCGTGATACGGGCCGACCGCGCCGACATGCAGCGTGCCCCGATGGAACCCACCGAAGGCGCTGAGCGTGTCGCGGGCCTGGCCTTCCAGATCCATGATGCGCCGGGTGATCTCGAACAGGGCAGTGCCGGCCTCGGTCAGTTCGATCCGCCGGCCGCGCCGATGGAAGAGTTCCACATCGAACATCTGCTCGAGCGCGCGGACCTGGCTGGTCAAGGTCGGCTGGCCGATATTCAGCACGCGCGACGCAGCGGTAAAACCCCGCTCCGTCGCCACCGCGTGAAAGGTTCTGAGCTGTGTGAATATCATCGCTTAAAACAATAGATACTATATTATTTTTCTATTTGTCCAATAGTTGGGTTCATAGGATCATCGACGCATACAGGATCGTGCGCAGCCGACAGGTCAATCAGGCTGCGAAGGGGTGACAATGCCGGATGTGGGCGTTTCTCTCGGAACCGAAGGACTGCCGCCGCGACAAGGTGGCCACCATGTCCATTCCGGTCGCGACATCGACGCACCATTACAGCGTCGCCCAGACCGATCGGACCTCTTGCATTCACAAATCGACAATCGGCACGGAGGACCGCGGGCTTAGAGCGCACGACTTGTAACTAAATCCCCGAGGCACACGAAGTGTAACGTGTTGCCTGTACAAAAAGGGTTATTGGGGAGTCATCGAGCGGTTGAATGGTCGTCGATGGGCTGCCCGGCACAAGATTAGGGAGACACTCAATGAAGACGACGCAGAACAAAGGATCATCCCGGTCGCAATTCGGGAAACGTTTCGCCGGGGGCTTGGCCCTGGCCACCGTCCTGGCGATGAGCGCCGGAACCGCGATGGCGCAATGCGAGAATCCCAAGGCGCTGACCTTCGCGATGGTACCGACCGAAGAAACCGTCGCCGAGCTGCAGCTTTACAAACCGGTGACCGACCGCATGGCTAAACTGACCGGCAAGAAGATCGAGTTCTTCATGCCGACCTCCTACGCCTCGGTCGTGGAAGGCTTGCTCAGCAAGTTCGTCGATGTCGCGGTGCTTGGCCCGTATACTTATGTCATCGCGAATTCGAAAGACCCGACCGTCGAAGTGTTTGCCACCTACGCGAAGCGGAAAGGCCATCTTCAGGAAGAAGGCCCCGGCTATCGCGCGGCCTTGGTGTCGAAATCAGGCACGAAATTCACGGACATCAAATCCCTGAAGGGTGCGACGATCGGGTTGACCGATCCGGGCAGCACATCGGGTAACCTGATGCCGCGGATCGTGTTCTCGAAAGTCATCGGCATGGACATCGACAAGTATTTCGGCAAGGTCGCCTATACCGGCAGTCATGAGCTGTCGTCGGTGGCCGTCGTCAAAGGCAAGGTCGATGCCGCCTTCGTCGCGACGCACCGGTTCGACAATGTGGTGAACAAGGGCGAGGCGAAACTGTCCGACGTGAAGGTGTTGTGGCAATCCGCGCCGATCCCGCAGGATCCGTTCGTCTATCGCAATACGTTGTGCGACGACATCAAAAAGAACATTCGCGAGACTTTCCTCGGATTGTCGAAAGAGGGCGACGCGAAGAAGTTCCTGGATAACGTCAAATCCGACAAGTTCGTTCCGATGAAGTCCTCGGACTACGATATTATCCGCGACCTCAAGAAGGCCAAAGACGCCCGGAAAAAGAAGAAAAAGGGCTAGGTGGTCCTATTGGCCGGCTTCCGCCAACGACGCCAACGGGCGGGGCCGGCCGTTTTCTTCGCCGCGGCGGTGGTTGCGGCATTCGTCGACCAGGCTAGGAAATTCGGATATGCCAGTCTTGGAAGTGTCGGACCTGCACGCGCGGTATAGCGCGAAGGGCCCGGACATCCTCAAGGGAATTTCGTTCGATGTCGAAGGCGACGATTTCTTCGCCATCATCGGGCCGAGCGGCGCGGGCAAATCGACGCTGATCCGCTGCATCAACCGGCTGGTGACGCCGACGTCCGGCAGTATTGTGTTCGACGGGCGCGAGATGACGACCCTGTCCGGCAAGGATTTACGGCGGGCGCGCCGTGACATCGGCATGATCTTTCAGGAATTCAACCTCATCAACCGCATGAGCGTGATGGACAATGTGTTGTCCGGACGGCTCGGCTACACGGGCAATCTGCGGACGCTGTTCCGCGCCTTTCCGCGCGACGATATCGATCACGCGCTGCGGCTGCTGAACCGGGTCGGCCTTTCCGATCATGTCGACAAGCGGGCGGACGAGCTATCGGGCGGACAACGCCAGCGCGTCGGAATCGCCCGCGCGCTGATGCAGGACCCGAAGCTCATGCTGCTCGACGAGCCGACGTCCGCACTCGACCCCAAGATTTCGCGGGAGATCATGGGTCTCGTCAAATCGATGGCGCAGGAACTGAACGTCCCCTGTCTCTGCAACATCCACGACGTGAAACTGGCGATGGAGTTCTGCAACAAGATCATCGGCCTGCAGGATGGCGCGACCATGTTCAGCGGACCGACGGAGCAGATGAACGAGGCGAAGCTCGACGAGATCTACGCCATGGAAGTTCTGTAGGGCACCGCGATGGCTGCAACGACCGACACAGCGGGCCATTCCCTAACGACCGAAACGGTCCTCGTGACGCGGCGGCGCAAGCGGATCGTTTCTGCGGTCGTCACCGCGTTGCTGTTGGCGCTGGTGGTGTGGAGCATCGACGTCACCGTCGTCAAGGATACCGACTGGGAGCGGATCGGCAGTATCGGCAATGTGCTGGAAGCGACCAACCGGTTCATCGGCATCGATTTCGAGTTGTTTCCCACCCTGATCGGCCCGGCGATCGAAACACTCTTGATCGCCTGCCTCGGCACTTTCCTGGGCGTGATCATCTGTATCCCGGCCGCCTGGTTCGGGGCGATGAACATCACCCCGTTCAAACCGGTCACCTATCCCTTGGCCCGTCTGATGATGACCATGAGCCGGTCGATCCACGAGATCGTCTGGGCGCTGTTCTTCGTTGCGGTCATGGGGTTGGGCGCGATGGCCGGCGTCTTCGCCATCGCCGTGCGGTCAGTCGGGTTCATTGCAAAGATGTCGGCCGAGGCGATCGAGGATATCGACCATGGCCCGGTCGAAGCGATCCGCGCGGTTGGCGGCGGACCGTTCCAGGTCTTTTTCTATGCGGTTCTGCCGCAGGTCCTGCCGCAAATCATCGGCGTCGTGATTTTCGAATGGGAGATCAATATCCGGCGCTCGGCGATCCTGGGCCTGGTCGGGGCCGGCGGGCTCGGGCTCGTCTTCTTTCGGCAGATGAACACGTTCAACCATCACGGGGTGACCACGGTGATCCTCGCGATCCTCATCATTATTCTGCTCGGCGAGGCGATTTCGCATGCCATCCGCCGTCGGACGATCTGAGGCGCGGACGATGGCACCACGGGACATAGCCGCCACGGCACCCGCCGAACCGCCCCGCGAATGGCGCCGCTTCCGCTTTCCGCAATCGCTGATCTCTTACGGGGCGTGGCTGACGGCATTCACCGTGATTGTCTTCAGCATCGAATACCTCAACATCCCGCTCGACCGGGTGTTCGGCATGTTCGGCCGCATGGGCGAGATTCTCGCCAACCGGTATTACCCGGCCGACATCGAATACATCATGGATGTCGACTATATCGGGTCCGTCATCGAGACGATCCAGATGGCGTATCTCGGCGCATTGTTTGGCTTGCTGATCACGATCCCGCTGGCCTGGTTCGCGGCTTACAACATGACGCCGAGCCGCCTGTTCGTGTATCCGGGGGCGCGCTTCCTGAGCATGTCGTGCCGCGCGGTGCACGAAACGATCTGGACGATCCTGTTCGTCTCGATCCTCGGGTTCGGCATGCTGCCCGGCGTGTTGGCGCTCACCCTGTTCAGCGCCGGGTTCGCCGCCAAGCTGTTCGCCGAAGAGATCGAGGCGATCGACATGGGACCGGTCGAGGCGATGTGGGCGACCGGCGCCAACCTGTTCCAGGTCATGGTGTTCGGCGTCTTCCCGCAGGTGCGCGTCGCCTTCACCGGCATCGGCATCTACACCTGGGATGTCGCCTTCCGCGCCGCCACGGTCGTCGGGTTCTTCGGCGCGGGCGGCATGGGGTGGTACCTCAAGCGCAACGTCATGCAAATCGAAACCGAGCGGGTGGCGGCGATCATCCTCTCGATCATCGTGCTGGTGCTGATTTCAGAGGTGATTTCGGCCTGGGCACGGAACTTTGTCATGAAGATGAAATGAGCGGAGCCAAAGACACCAATGCACGGCTTCCCCAAGCTTCGAAAGATTGAAAATAGGAGACCCTTTACATGAGCAGTGACAGCATTGACCTGAATGGCGTCACCTATGCCAAACCGACACGTCCGGTCGCGGTCGTCTGTATCGACGGCGGTGATCCGGAATATTTCGATGCCGGCCTGAAATCCGGGATCATCCCGAACATCGAGCGCTTCATGAAGGACGGGTTCTATGCCGTGGCGCGGGGCAGCATGCCCAGCTTCACCTGCCCGAACAACATGTCGATCGTCACCGGGACCGAGCCCGAAGTACATGGCATCTCGGGCAACTTCTATCTCGACCGCGCGACCAACGAGCCGGTCGTGATGACCGGTCCGGAGTTGCTGCGCGCGCGGTCGGTGATGTCCGAGTTCTCACGGCACGGCTTGAAAGTGGCGTCGGTGACCGCGAAGGACAAGCTGCGCCAGCAATTGCAGAAGGACATGGACCTGTCCAACGGATCGGTCAGTTTCTCGACGCAATTCGCCGATCAATGCACGATGGCCGAGAACGGCATCGAGGATGTCCTCGACTATGTTGGGCAGCCGCATCCGGATATGTACTCGGCCGAACTGTCGCTGTTCGTCCTCGATGCGGGCATCAAACTGTTGGAGGAGCGGCGGCCCGATATCCTCTACCTGTCGCTGACCGACTTCATCCAGCATACCCATGCGCCCGGCACGCCGGTCGCGGATCAATTCTACCGCGACCTCGACGCGCGGTTCGGTCGGCTCAAGGAATTGGGCGCGGTCGTGGCCCTGACCGCCGATCACGGCATGGGCGACAAGGCGGACGAGAACGGCGAGCCGAACGTCGTCTGGCTTCAGGATATTCTGGACGATGCCTTGGGCGAGGGCGCCTGCACCGTCATCTGTCCGATCACCGACGCCTTCGTGGGCCACCACGGTGCGCTCGGCGGGTTCGTCCGGGTGTACTGCCACAACGGAACGTCGGCGAACAGTGTGATCGCCGCGATCGACGGCGTGCCCGGCCTCGAGAACGTTTGGTCCGCCGAACAGGTGGTCAAGGAATTGGAACAGCCGCTCGACCGCGAGGGCGACGTCGCCGTGTTGGGGGACAAGAAGACCGTCATCGGCGGCCGCGCGGTGGACCACGATCTCTCCGCGCTCAAGGGTACGCGCCTGCGGACCCATGGCAGCCTGCACGAAGCGAACGTGCCCTTCGTCATCAGCGATCCGCTGAACGAAACCTATGCGGCACGGGGGGCTGCCGGCGGGCTGCGCAGCCACGAATTGTTCGATTTCGCCCTCAACGGCGTGAACTGAAAAACGGAGGTTTCGCTGATGGCGAAGACCGGAAGGGCTGTCGTCTACGACGCCCCCAATACACCATTCGTGATCCGGGAGTATCCGGTCCGGAATGTTAAACCGGACGAGGTGCTCGCGCGCATCACCATGTCGACGATCTGCCGGTCCGATATCCATTCCTATCTCGGACATCGGCCGAACCCGTGTCCCGGCATTCTCGGGCATGAGATCATCGGCGTGATCGAACAGTTGGGCGGGGATATTTCCCACGATATGCGCGGTGATGCGCTGGCGGTGGGCGACCGGGTGACCTGGACCGAGTTCTTTCACCACGGCGACTCTTACTACCGCGACGTCCACGACATGCCGCAGAAGTCACCGGGCCTGCGCAAATACGGCCATGACCTGGTCGAGGACGACCCGCATTTCCTCGGCGGGTTCGCCGACTATTGCTACATCCTGCCGGGGACGGGAATCCTCAAGCTGCCGAATGAGATCTCCGACGAGGAAGCGACACCGCTGAACTGCGGGGTTGCCACCATGATCTCGGTGACCGAGGTGGCGGAGATCGATGTCGGCGGTACCGTCGTGGTGCAGGGTCTGGGGCTGCTTGGACTGTATGGCTGCGCCATCGCCAAGGCGCGAGGCGCGCGCCGCGTGATCGGCTTGGACGCCGTGGCGGACCGGTTGACGCTGGCCAAGAAGTTCGGTGCGGACGTGACCTACGACATCTCGGCCATGAGCGAGGACGAGTTGGTTGCCGCCGTTCGGGTCGACTGTCCGCCCGACGGCGCCGACGTCTGCATCGAGGTCTGCGGCTATCCGGAGGCGGTGCCGGTCGGAATCCGCATGCTGCGCATCGGCGGGCATTACGTGATCGGCGGCCTGGTCAATCCGGAGTCGAATTTCACGCTGGACGGCAACGCGATTCTGCGCGGCTGGATCAACATCAAGGGCGTCCACAACTATCATCCGCGCCATCTCATTCAGGCGTTGGATTTCGTGATGGCCAACCGCGACCGGTTCCCGTTCGCGGAGATGGTCGATTCCAAATTTTCACTCGATCAATTGGACGAGGCATTCGCCTGCGCCGGCGACCGGTCGGTGTTGCGGGCCGCCATCGTGCCTTAGTCGGAGGGGTAACATGACAAATCAAACAAGTCCCGATCTTAAATTTTCGCCGAAGGGTCTCTATATCGGCGGCGAATGGCAGGAGAGCGCGTCCGGAAAATCGTTCGGCACGATCAATCCATCGACCGGCGAAAACCTCGGCGAAGTGCCGATGGCCGATGAAAGCGATGTGGACCGCGCGGTCGCGGCGGCCAAGACGGCGTTCACCGATTGGAGCCGCACGCCGATCACGGAACGCGCATCCCTGTTGGAAAAACTGGCGGACCGGCTGGACGCCAACCGCGATCAACTGGGCATGATGGATTGCGTCGATTCCGGCAACAAGCTGGCCGGCATGGTCGGCGACGTGGACTGGACGACGGATACGCTGCGCTATTTCGCGGGCCTCGTGCGGGAGGTGAAGGGCGAAACCTTTTCGCAGGAGCCGGGTCATCTGAACTTCACGCGCCGCCAGCCCTACGGCGTGGTCGCGAAGATCAATCCGTTCAATCATCCCTTCCGCTTCTGCGCCGAGAAATCGGCGGCCCCCCTGGCCACCGGCAACACGGTGGTCGTGAAGGCGTCGGAGCAGGCGCCGCTTTCGAGCCTGCGCTTTGCGGAGATCTGCGATGAGGTGCTGCCGCCGGGCGTGGTCAACGTCGTGACCGGCGACGCGGTCACGGGCAACGCCATGGTCACGCATCCGGACGTGCGGCGCGTCGGCGTCGTCGGCTCGGTCGCGACGGGCAAGGCGATCGCCAAGGCGGCGGCCGACGATCTCAAGCATGTCAGCCTGGAACTCGGGGGCAAGAATCCGATCATCATCTTCCCGGACGCCGATCCGAAGCAGGCGGCGTCGCTGGCGGTGAAGGGCATGAACCTGAACCGGCAGGGCCAGTCCTGCAGCTCCACGTCGCGCGTCTTCGTGCACGAAAGCCTGCATGATGCGGTCGCGGAAGAGCTGGTCAAGCTGGCGGATGCGTTGCCGGTTGGCCTGCCGTGGCAGGACGACAAGGAACTGGGGCCGATCGTGTCCGACAAGCAGCACAAGCGGGTCGTGGGCCTGATCGACGCCGGACAAACGGAAGGCGCCAAGCTGCTGACCGGCGGCGGCGCGCCGGACGCACCGGAACTGGCCAACGGCTTCTTCGTGCAGCCGACCGTCTTCGACGGTGTCACGTCCGACATGCGGATCGCCCGCGAGGAGATCTTCGGGCCCGTGATGTCGATCATCACCTGGAACGACTACGAGACCATGCTGTCCGAGGTGAACGGCCTGGAATACGGCCTCACCGCGCTGGTGGTGACCGAGTCCTATCGCACGGCGATGGAGACGGTGGAGCGGGTCGAAGCCGGCTACATGTGGATCAACGCCAACGGCCGCTATCTCGGCGCGCCCTACGGCGGCTGGAAGTCGAGCGGCCTGGGCCAGGAAGAGTGTTTCGACGAAATGCTCAGCTACACCCGCATCAAGAACGTCCACATGCGGTGGTAGACGGGTCGGCGCGCGATCGCTCCTTTAAAGCGACCGCGCCGCCTCGCACATATTGCCGAGCTTGGCGAACACCGTTTCGCGGTCAAGCATGGCGAGGCCGCAATCGGGGCCGGCGATCAGCCGGTCGGCGTCGATATGTTTCAGCGCGTCCGTTAGCCGGGCCCGGATTTCCTCTACGGACTCGATCCGGGTCGCGGCGATCTGCACCGTGCCGAGAATCACACTGGTTTGCTCGAAGGCGCGCAACAGGGCGAGGTCGTTGTAGCGGTGCGCGTCCTCGATGGAAACGCAGTCGATCGCCAGATCGTCCAACCCTTTCGACAGTTGGAAATAGGATTCGCGCGGGGCTTTCGGGAAATCCTCCAGATCGACCGCAGACGGATAGCCGCAACAGATATGCACGACGCGGGTGACCGCCGGATCGAGACCGTCGAAGGCGCGCGCCAGCGTCGATAATCCCCAGTCCGTTGCCGCCTCCGCCCGGCGGGCGAAGACCGGCTCGTCGATCTGGATATAGCGGCATCCGGCTTCGGCCAGCGATTTCGCTTCGTAATTCAACGCATCGGCGAGGTCGGCGCCCAGCGCGGCCTCGTCCCGGTAGTGCGCATCGACCGTCGAATCGACGATGGTCATCGGCCCCGGCATGGTGATCTTGACCGGATTGTCCGTCGCGGCTTGCGCGCGTTTCCAATCGTCGGCCAGGAAATGCGGCCCCGTCGTGATTTTGCCGACCACGGTCGGGAACTTCGCCTTCCACGCGCCGCCGCGCGTCACGCGGTCCGACAGGTTTTCGAAATTGATCCCGCCGAGATGCCGCAAGTGATAATGCACGTAATGCGACCGCGGCGTTTCCCCATCCGTCGGGATGTCGATCCCCGCGTCCACCTGATGCCGAACGTTCTCGTGGGTCGCCCGTTCGAGAAGCGCGTCGTCTTCGGCGGTGCGGGCCGCGAGGTATTCGGAATACCGCTGCGTCGGGTCCGGATGTTTCGGCACGAAGGGTGGAATGCGCAGGTAGTCCGGCTTCGGATAGCTGCCGATCGTCGTCGTTGTAATTGCCATGCTCACCTCCCGGATGGTCGTTTAGTTATACAGGAGTCCGGGCAGCCAGGTGACCAGCGGCGGGTAGACGATGATGATGCAGACCAGCAGGAACAGCATCAGGATGAAGGGCGTGACCCCGTAGAACAGGTCCGATACGGGGCCGCCGCCTCGGACGCCCTGCACCACGTAGAGGTTCATGCCGACCGGCGGCGTGATCAGCGCCATTTCCATCATCAGCACGAGGAAGATGCCGAACCAGACCGGGTCGATGCCGAGATGCAGCACGATAGGGAAGACCACCGGGATCGTCCCCACCATCATCGACAGCGTTTCCAGAAAACACCCGAGGATCAGGTAGAACAGTACGAGCAGCCAGATCGTTGTGATCGCGTCGACCCCGACCTGGGCGACGAAGTTGGTCATCGCCTGCGGCACGCCGAGAATCCCGACGATGAAGTTGAGGTAGAAGGCGGCGACGATGATCAGCAGGATCAGCGCCGTCGTCTTGACCGTCGAGGCGAAGGCTTCGTGCAGCGTCGATATCGTCATCTTCCCGTTCGCCGCGACGAGGATGGCCGCCATGACGACGCCAATGGCCGCCGCCTCGGTCGGGGTGGCCCACCCGAAATAGATACTGCCCATGACCACGGCGAAGATCGCGAGCGGCGGCAGCAGGGCGCCGAGCCGCCGCAGGCGGTCGGCCAGCGGTGCGCGTTCCTCCCGCGCGCCGGCGAAGGCCGGGCGCAACACGCAGGCGACCACGACGATCATCATGAACAGGCTGACCAGAAAGAGGCCCGGTATGATGCCCGCGACGAACAGCTGGCCGATCGACGTATTGGTCAGCGCGCCGTAGATGATGAGGTTCACGCTGGGTGGGATCAGGATTCCCAGCGTCGCCCCCGCGGCAATGGTGCCGAGGACGAGGCGTTCATTGTATTGGCGGTGCTTGAATTCCGGCAGCGCGACCGTGCCGATCGTTGCGGCGGTCGCCACCGAGGAGCCGGAGACCGAGGCGAAGAGGCCGCAGGCGCCGATATTTGTGTGCAGCAGGCCGCCCGGTAGAACGCTCAACCAGTCCGCCAGCCCGTCATACATGCGTTTGGTGATGCCGCTGCGCAAAAGCAGTTCGCCCAGCAGCACGAAGAGCGGGATCGCGGTGAGCAGGAAATCGTTCATCACAGCCCACAGATTCGTGCCGAAAGCCAGGATGGTCGGCGGACCGAGGTAGATCGCCGCGCCGATCACGCTGATCGCCAGCATGGTCGTGGCGATATGGATGCCGCAGAACATCAGCCCCAGCATCAACAGGAATCCGATTACGGCGCCGCTGAAATCGATCATGGGTCAGGCATCCCGCCGGGATTTCGCGAGGTCTTGGACCTGTTCCTCGACCTCTTCACGGATCGTGACCGGGCCGAAATCCCGGTTGACCGCATCCGGATCGCGGAAGAAGGCGATCACGGCCCGCCCGGTCACGAAAAGCGCCGCGACGGCGAATAGGATCAGTCCGCCGGCCCAAAGGCTTTGCGGAATCCAAAGCGGCGTTTGCAGCGGTGTACTCGCAAGGCTGCCGAACTCGATGCTCTGCTGCAACGTCGCGCAGGCGCGCCACGCCATGAACGTCGCGAAGGCCGCGAGCGAGATATAGGCAAGCAGATTGAAGATTGCCTGCGGTGCGCCGGACAGCCGCGACACCAAGAGATCGATCCGCGTGTGGCTGCGATGAACGAGGGCGAATCCGAACCCGCCGGCGGTGCCCGCCGCCAACACATAGCCGCCGATCTCGTCGGCGCCTTGGAAAGAATAGTTGAACAGCTTGCGGGCGAGAATCTCGACGACGATGAAGATGGACAAGGCGAAGAAGGCGTATCCGGCCACGATGGCGACGCCGTGCAGCAGTGATCTCAAACGATCCATGGCAACCCTCGGGCGGTCTCGCCGCGCGGAACGCCCCACTCCGGCGGGAGCGAGGCGTTCGGTGCGTCGGTTATCTTAGATCGGGATCGTTACTTGGCGGAAATATTCCGAACTTTTCCGATCGTCGCGTCCCAAATCTTGGAACACTCGGCGAAGACACCGTTGCAGGTCTCCTTCCACTTCGGCAGGATTTCCTTGACCGAGGCTTTCTGTACGGCCGCCCGGTCCGCCGCCGACGGCGACACCAATTTCATGTTGAACTTGTTGTAGTTCTTGCACTCGGCGCCGCCGGTATTGCAGGCAATCGCCCAGCCATTGTTCTGTTTGGCCAGATTCCAGAAGCCTTTCTCGAAATCCTTGAACGCGGCCTCCAGTTTCGATTTCTGATCCGCGGACAGCGAATTCCACTTGTCCAAATTCATGAAATGTCCGTTGACCGACCAACTGATGCCCAGCGGCAGGAAGTGAGTGGTCACCTCCGGCCATTTGCCGGTGTTGCCCGACGTCGGCGAGGTGATGGCACAGTCGGCCACGCCGCGTTGCAGCGCCGGATAGACTTCCTTGAACTGCAGCGTCACCGGGGTTGCGCCGAGATAGCTGACCAAGGCCGACATTGACGGCGTGTAGGACCGGATCTTGAGGCCTTTGAGATCGCTCAGCGTCTTGATATCCGCTTTGCAATAGAAGACCTGCGGTCCGTACGGCCAGAGGGTCAGCGTCTTGGCGTTGAATCGTTCGGCCACCCGCTTCGAGAAAGCGTCGCGATAGGCGTCGATCGACTCCCGCAGCTCGTCCATGGTGGTGGAAACGCCGATCAGATCGATGCCTTCGAGAAAGGGATCGTCGCGCGCCGCCGACCCGATCGTCGTTTCGACGATATCGAAGGTGCCGCTTTTCACCATCCGCAGCGTGTCCTGCATGTTGATTCCGACCACGTCCAGCGGATTGTAGTTCACCGCCACGTCGAGGCCGGTCTTTTTCGCGAGATTGCTGTAGAAATCCCGTTCAAGCTGGACATGGAACTTATGGGTCGAAACGAGGCCGCTGGCCCGCAGTTGCAGCGTGTCGGCCATGGCGGCGCTGCCGAACCCGAACGCAACGGCGGATACCAAAGCCAGTTTTGATAGATGCTTTTGCATTATTCTTCTCCCTGCACGAAGCGACTATGTTGAACGGCCCAAACCGGATGCGCCGCGAATAGCGCGGGGGCCGTATACGCGGACCGTCTTGCCGGTCCGGTTCTTAGTTCTGTTTATTCAAAGTGTATGCCAACAGAGACCAAGACTCTAACCTGTTGCCATATATTCTTTTTTTCTATGCCGACGTGGGCAAGTGATAAATTTGTTGCCTTCGTCAGGCACGTTTCATTGCTCAATCTTTGGGCAGTGGTGGATAGTGTGCCTTAAAGTGGCGCGCGATCTCAAGTCGCGGTGCGACCCAGATTTGCGCGCCCAGTGTGTCGAGATGGTTCAAGATCGCCTCGACCGCGGCGAACCGGCCGGGTCTGCCTGTGATGCGCAGGTGCAGCCCGATGTTGAGCAGTTTCGGGGCGCCGCGGTGTCCTTCCTCGATCAAGACCTCGAGCGCGTCGATGACATAGTCGACGAATTCGGCCGACCGGGCGAAGCCGTTCGGGTGGAAGAACTTCATGTCGTTGCTGTCCAGGGCGTAGGGCAGGATCAGCAACGGCTGTGTGCCGGCGTTGTAGTCGTAGTAAGGCAGGTCGTCGTCGAAGGCGTTCGAATTGTATTCGAAGCCCAGATCGCAAAGCAGTTTCCGTGTGTAGACGCTCTCGCTGCCGCGGCAGAAGAATCCGGATGGGCGTTCGCCGGTCGCAGCCTCGGTAACCGCAATGCAGCGTTCGAGGACGGCGCGTTCCTCGGCTTCCGACGTGAATTCCGCGTGTGTCGTCCAGCGCCAGCTGTGACAGGCCGGTTCGTGCCCGCGCGCGACCACCTCGGCCGCAAGCGCTGGCACACGTTCGATGGCGCGGCCGCACATGAAGAACGTGACCTTCCGGTTATGGCGGTCGAGCGCATCGAGGAACCGCCACAGGCCCGCGCGCATGCCGTAGGAGAAAATCTGCTCCATCCCGATGTCGCGAACCCCGTCCGGGACGACGCTCAGCACCTCGCCGACACGCTCGGCGGCGGGGTCGCCTTGCTCGATAGAGAATTCCGCGCCTTCCTCGAAATTGACCACGATCGAAACGGCGACTGCGGCCCCGTTCGGCCATTGGATGGTCGGCCGGTCGCGTCCATATCCGATGAGATCCCGGATCATGCCGCGTCAGACCGTCAACACGGTGCAGCCGGTCGTCTCGCGCGCCTCCAGGGCGCGGTGGGCTTCGGCTGCGTCCTTCAACGCGAATTGTTGGTTGATCTCGATCCGGATGCCGCGTTTGACCGCGTCGAACAAAGTGTCGGCCAGTGCCAACATATCCGCGCGTTTTGCGGTGTGGGTGGCGAGAGTCGGGCGCGTGGCGTAGAGCGATCCGCCATTCTGCAGCATGCCGATATCGATCGGCGGAATTGCGCCGGATGCCGCGCCGAAGGATACGAACATGCCGAACGGCGCCAACGATGCCATGGACGCTTCGAAGGTTGTCTTGCCGACTGCGTCGTACACGACGGACACGCCTTCGCCCTGGGTAATCTTCTGGACGCGTTCGGCGAAATCCTCGCGTGTGTAAATGATGGGATGTGTGCAGCCATACTCTTTCGCCAACGCCGCTTTCTCGTCCGTGCTGACGGTGCCGATCACGGTGGCGCCCAGCTCGCGCAGCAGTTGGCAGATGATCAAGCCGACCCCGCCGGCGGCGGCGTGGAACAACACCGTTTGCCCCTTTTCCACCTTGAAGGTCCGCGTCGTCAGGTAACAGGCGGTTAGGCCTTTCAGCATCATCGCGGCGGCTTGTTCGTCGGTGACCCAATCGGGGACCGGGATGAGGCGGTCCGCTGGCATGACCCGGGATTCGGCATAGGCCCCCGGCGCGCCCATCGCATAGGCGACGCGATCGCCGGGCTTGACCACGGTGACGCCGTCGCCGACCGCTTCCACGACTCCGCAGGCCTCCATGCCGATACTGCCGGGGAGAGGCACCTTGTAAACGCCGCTTCGCTGCCGCGTTTCAATATAGTTCAGGCCGATTGCGGTTTGCGCGAGCTGCGCCTCGCCGGGACCGGGGTCCTCGGCAGGGACTTCTTCCCACCGCATGACCTCGGGACCGCCGTACTCATGGATGCGGATTGCGTGCGGCATGGCTTCGGCTCCTGTCTAACGTTACGTCTTCGCACCCGCCGATGACGGGCGTTTGACCAGCGACCAGGTGTTCGGCACCTCGCCGATGGGCACTTCGATCAACGTCGGGCCCTTGGCGTTCAGCGCTTCCTTGAGCGCGGCGGCGAGTTCTTCCGGCCCGTCAGCGTGGATGCCGCGCGCGCCATAGGTTTCGGCCATCTTGGCGAAGTCCGGATTGTGCAGCTCGACCGCGATGTGTCGGCCGCCGTAGCCTTCCTTCTGGAAGCGCTTGACGTTGCCGTATGCGGCGTCGGCGAAAACGATCGTCACCAGGTCGATCCCGTGCGCCACCGCCGAGGAGAGTTCCTGCACGTTGAACATGAAGCCGCCGTCGCCGGAGATGCAGATCACCTTCTTGTCCGGCATCGCAACCTTCGCGCCGAGCGCGGTCGGGAAGCCGTAGCCGAGCGTCGCCTGATAGCCCGGCGTGATCAGCGTGCGCGGTTGGTAGACCGGGCACCAGTTCTGCATGAAGGTCGCCATCTGCGTCACGTCGGTGACGAGGATGCCGTCCTCCGGCAGCGCATCGCGGATCACCTTGCCGAACCCGTATTGCGGTTGCAGGCCTTCGAGCTTGGCGATGGTATCGGCCTTGACCGCATTGAGTTCCGCCTCGCGGGACTCGCGTTTTGAATTATGACGGCCGACTTTGTCGATCAGCACCGGCAGGGCCTTCTTGGCGCTGGAGATGACGGTGATATCGGCCTCGCGCGGCAGCTTGGCTTGCCGGGGATCGACATCGATGCGGATCAGTTTGACCTCTGTTTCCCGGCCCCAGGCAAGGGCGGGCGACGAGAAGCGCGTGCCGACCACCAGCGCCACATCGGCGTCCTCCCAAACCGTCTGTCCCGCGATCATCGTTTGCGCCAGATGGTGGCGGTCGGTCAGGGCGCCGCGGCCGGTCCGGCTCATGACGACCGGGGCTTCCAACGTTTCGGCGATGGCCTGCAGTTCGGTCTCCGCGCCGAACACGCCGCTGCCGACGAAGATCATCGGTTTCTTCGCCTTGCCCAGCATTTCCGCCGCTTTTTCCAGCAGGTCTTCGTCCGGCTCGGGGGCCGCGTCGTAGTCCGTTGGGTCCAACAGATTGATGTCCTCGACCTTGCCCATCATGTCGGGCGCCATCTCGAAGACGACCGGTTGCTGGCGCGTGCCAAGCATTTCGCCGAACGCCGTTTCCAGGACTGCCGGCGCATCGGAAGGATTGTCCGCGCGGCCGACCCATTTCACGACGCCGCGCATCGCGTTGGTCTGGTCGCGGATCTCATGGGTGGCGCCGATGCCGACGCCAATCTGGTGCGACGGAATCTGCCCGGCGATGCAGATCACCGGCACATTCGAGCCGTCGGCGGTGCACAGCGCAGCGCCCGTGTTCAACAGGCCGGGGCCGGGACCGACGATGCACGCGCCGACCTTGCCGCTCGCCTGCGCATAGCCGAGCGCCATATACGCCGCACCCTGTTCATGGCGCGTATGGATCGTCCTAATCTGGTTGCGGGCCTCGTATAGCGCATCGAACGTGTTGTCGAGCTGCACGCCCGGCAGTCCGAAGATCGTATCGATGCCGTGATTGACGAGGGTTCGGACGATCGCTTGGCCGCCGGTCATTTCCGCCATGGGGCGCTCCCGTATGATTGTTTGCTGGCTTTCATCCCTTTTATCACGAATGCGGAATCAGGCGTAAATGCGCCCGTTTGGTATAGGATGGATCGCTGATAAATTTCACGCAGGAGAGCAACCCAACCATGTCCCGGATCGTCCGTGTCGCCGCGGGCCAGCTCGGCCCCATCTCGCGCAACCACACGCGGGAGCAGACCGTCAAACGCATGATCGACCTGATGCGCGCCGCCCATGACCGGGGCGCGCAACTCATCGTCTTCCCCGAACTGGCGCTGACCACCTTCTTCCCGCGCTGGTACATGGAGGATCAGGCCGAGATCGACCGCCATTTCGAACGCGAGATGCCGAATGCCGATACGCAGCCGCTGTTCGACGAGGCGATAAAGCTCGGCATGGGTTTCTACCTTGGTTATGCGGAGCTGGCCGAGGAAGACGGTGAAATCCGCCACTACAACACGGCGATCCTGGCCGGACCCGACGGCGGGATTATCGGCAAATACCGGAAAGTCCATCTGCCGGGGTCGGAGGAATTGCGTCCGGCTTTGAAATGGCAGCAACTCGAAAAGCGGTACTTCGACTACGGGAATCTGGGCTTCCCGGTGTTCAAGGGGATGGGCGGCATCCTCGGCATGGCGATTTGCAACGACCGGCGCTGGCCCGAGACCTTTCGGGTGATGGGGCTGCAGGGCGTCGAGTTGGTGATGATCGGCTATAACTCGGCGGCACATGATCCGAACGGCGGCGAGGAGAGCTACGACCGGCGGGTCTTCCACAGCAACCTGGCCGCGCAGGCCGGGGCGTATCAGAACGCGACATGGGTGGTCAGCGTCGCCAAGGCCGGTGTGGAGGACGGCGCGGGACTGATCGGGTCGAGCGTGATCGTCGATCCGAACGGCCAGATCGTGGCGCAGGCGGAGACGACCGAGGACGAGTTGCTGGTGCACGATTGCGACTTGGACCTGTGTGCCCACGGCAAGGACAATATGTTCAATTTCGCGAAACACCGCCGGCCGCAGTACTACGGTCGCATCACCAGCCAGATCGGGGTCGAAACGCCGGAGTAGGAGGCTCCTAGAATCGCAGCCGGAAGCCGCCGGTGATCAGGTGCAGCGGGTCGGTGTCCTCGCGGAAAGGCGTGGGGTCGGCGGCGGCGGTGGTGCGCAGGAAATCGCCCCGCCATTGCCGGTATCCCGCATAAAGCTCCAGCCGCGTGCCGAGGTTTCTGGCGGCGTTTATTTCCTGAATGACGTTGACGCCGGCCATCACGACGCGGGTTTCGAGCCAGCGGCTCCCGGCGGTGCCGGGCACGAACCGGCCTTCGCCGCGGTCATGGCCATAGCCCGCAACGCCATAAATCACCGTGTCGCCGATCCCGAAAAAATTCCGTCGCAGGCCGAGCTGTCCCCAGAGGCCGAAATCGTCCGGCCGCCGGGCGCCGTTCCCATCGAAGTCGTTCGCGTTCGATCCATCGAACATTCGATAGTTCGCGCCGACCACGCCGAACAGCCCGGTCGGGCGGTCGCGCAAGCCGATCCCGCCGACGAAGGCTTCCTCAAATTCCGGAAAGCCGATCCGCGCGCTGTCGTAATCCGGGTCCTGGTTCTTATGAAAGGCAAACGAGGCATCGACGGCGAAACGCGATACGTCGCCCTTATATCGGAGGCCGAGGTCGAAGATATCCGTCTGCGCCTTGGCGGCGGAAAAGGTGACGCCGCCGATGCTCGGCGAATCGTAGCGGAACAGCAGGATCGGCTGGGTCAGGGGCCATTGCATCGGCGCGGCGAAGGCGCTCCACGGTCGGACGATCCGGCTGCGCCCGCCGCTGGGATTTGAGATGACCGGGTTGAACGCGCCGCCGATCAGGAAGAAGCTCGCCTGATCCGTCGCGAAGGTGCGTCCGGGGTTGGGAGTCCAACTGGCGATGACCGGCAGACTTTCGCCGATCGTCACTTTACCGTAGGGGCTGTCGATCCAGCCGTGCAGCAACCGCGTGAACGGTTCGTCGTCGCCGTCGACGAAAGGCCGGGTGCGGGATTCGTCGGTCGCGCGGACCGTGGTGCTGCCGGGGATGTCAAAGCCGGCTTCGTATTGAAAGCTGAGCGACCAGTCCAAGCCCGGGTCGAGCCGCGCGATGATCCCGAGCCGCGAACTCGACGGGTTGTTGTCGACGACGAAGGAATCGGTTTCGCGGCCGTCGTCCGAGAAAATCGTGGTGAAGTTGGCTTGGCCGTACGGCGTGAGCGTGAGCGCCGGATCGCCGCTGCCCACCGACAGAAGTGGATCGGCATAGCGTGGCTTCAGGATAAAGCGGCCGTCCTGATCCGCATCGGCCAGGGTCGCGCCGCTTGCCGAGAGAAGCGCGACCAATCCGGCGGCCCAGTAAATCCAGCTTTTGCTCCACCGCGAGCGACGTATAGACAAGTCCCGTTCCTTCATCATCGCTACGGTGTCGGTGTGCCGGCGCCGTCCGCCGAATAGGATATGGGTTATATGCGGCGGACGGGAATCATTTCCACCGTCCCCGAACAATAGCCGGATAGGATTGTATCGCGCCGAATTGATCCTACTTTAGTGCGGTGAGACAGACGCGATTGGCGATGTGGAGGAATGCATGTTCAAACGACGCGACGCGACGAATATGGATAGCGGCGAGCGCGGCGGCGTTCGACGCCGGATGAAGCCGCTGGCGGGCGGGGTGTCGGTTCTATTGCTTTCCGTGGTCTTGATGGGTTTTTTCCACGGGTCGCGTTCCCCGGACGGGTCGGTCGAGAAATCCGATCAGCACGCATTCCGGATCGTGACCGTCGCCGAAGGGCTCGACCATCCCTGGGGTATGGCCTTCCTGCCGAACGGTGACATGCTGGTGACCGAACGGTCGGGCCAGCTTCGCGTGATCCGGGGCGGGAAACTGGATCCCAAGCCCGTTCGCGGCGTACCGGGCAACATCTACGCCGCCGGTCAAGGCGGCTTGCTGGATGTCGCGTTGCACCCCGATTTCAAAAATAACCGGCTGATTTATCTGTCCTATTCCGGGCGTGGCGACGGCGGCGCGGGGACCGAGGTGGCGCGCGGCCGGTTCACCGGCGACAGCTTGGAAAATCTCGAAGTCATCTTCCGCGTCGCGCCGAAGACCGGCGGATCGGGGCATTTCGGCTCGCGTCTCGTCTTCGCGCCGGACGGTACGCTCTACATCACCACCGGCGACCGCCGCCAGATGAAGGAATCGCAAAACACCGGCAATCATATCGGCACCGTCTTGCGGCTTCGCGACGACGGATCGGTGCCGCCGGACAATCCCTTCGTCGGCAAGGGCGACGCCCGGCCCGAAATCTTCTCCTACGGTCACCGCAACGGACAGGGCATGGCCTTGCGGCCGGGCACCGATGTCATCTGGATGCACGAGCACGGGGCGCAGGGCGGCGACGAGGTCAATATCCTGCGGGCCGGTGCGAATTACGGCTGGCCGGTAATCACCTACGGCGTCGACTATGGCGGCGGCAAGATCTCAGACAGGACATCCGCGCCGGGAATGGAGCAGCCGGTGGTGTATTGGGACCCCTCGATCGCGCCCAGCGGGATGGCGTTCTATGACGGTGACCGATTCCCGGAATGGCGGGGCGATCTCTTCGTCGGGGCGCTCAAGCTGACCCATCTGCGCCGTCTGGAACTCGACGGCGATAAGGTCGTGGCGCAGGAGGTCCTGTTGGAAGACTTGGATGAACGCATCCGGGACGTGCGAAGCGGTCCGGACGGCTATCTATACGTGCTGACCGACAGTTCCAGCGGCCGCTTGCTTCGCCTGGAGCCTGAAGGACCGTAGAAATATCGGCCAAGGCCGCGCCAAATTCGGTGCCCGCGTTGAATCCGGGCGGCGCGCTGATATAGTGCAAATCTCACGACTGGCGCATTTCTTCGGACCCTCGGCGCTGGAGCACACTGTATGCCATCGAATCTGAACACGACCGACACAGGCGGGAACGGCACCATGCCGCCCAGCCGCTTTCACGTCCAACCATTGCCGGGCGCTAACTTCGGCGGCTTGGTCGAAGTCGCCGGCATCGCCGACGCGCGCGCCGCAATTGCCGCGGCGGAGGCGGAACCGGAAGCCCTGCCCGCGGCCCTCTGCGAGGCGCGAGGGTTCTTGCTGCTGCGCGGAATGGGGGCGATTTCCGAAGATCCCGAGTTGCTGGTTCGGCTGAGCCGCTTGTTCGGCCCGGAGGTTGAGGACTATAACCAGACTCTGGTTAAAAAGAGCACGGTCCACCGGGACGTTCCGGAAATCTTCATCGTTTCGAATGTTCCGCCGGTAAACAAAATACCACCGGCACGGCCCAATCCGCCGTTGACCGAGGACGGCAAGCTGCCGACGCGATTTCCGCACCGGCGCGGTTGGCATACGGACCAGAGCTACCGTCGTCCACCGCCCGATATCTCGCTGTTTTATGCGGTTCAGCCATCACCCAAGGGCCAGGGGCAGACGCTGTTCGCCAATGGCATCCTTGCCTATGAAGCCCTTCCACCAGAGTTGCGGGCGCGGGTTGAGGGACTCGACGGTATTCATTCCAGTTCCGCGAACGGCCGGACCGAGTATGCGGTTCGGGACGGCAATCCGCCGAAAGACCTTGAGCCGCATGAAGCGCCGCAACGGCAGCCGGTGGTGCGCACCCATCCGGTTACCGGCGAGAAGGCGCTGTATCTATGCGAGGCCGGACAGATGGATTGGATCGACGGGCCTTTCGTCGGCCTAGAGCCCGGACCCGACGGTGAGGGCGGCAAGCTGCTATACGAGATCATGCGGCATTACACCCGGCCGGAATTCGTTTACGCCCACGAGTGGGAGGCGAACGATTTGGTGATCTGGGACAACCGCAGTCTCATCCACTCGTCGACATGGTTCGATGCGGACAAAGTCCAACGCGTAATGTGGCGGACGACCGTGCGCGGGAACCCCGGCGGCGAATATGACGGTGAGCGGCGGAGTTGGATTCCCGTCTAACGGGCTACCAAAGCGGGTCGCCGTCCATGGTCGAGACGTGGGCGGCCACGACCTTCCACCCGACATCGGGAAACCGCACGAAGGTTTGGCTTTGCCGGCCGATCGAGTCGCGGCCGCGGACTTTGAATTCCAGGTTCGTCGTGGCGAAGTCGCGGCCGAGGGTCAGGATTTCCAGGCGGATGCGTTTCTCCTTGATACCCGGTCCCGGCGCGCGGGCGACCCGGTGGCCGTGGATCGCCTCGAAGCCGTATCCGTTTTCGTGCAGCGCATAGCGGATCGTGTGCGGGCTGTCCCAGAAGGTGGCGTCGAGCACGTCCACATTCTTGTCGACCAACGCCTGTTCGTAGCGTTCGAAGATCTCGCTGATTTCGGCCACCACCTCGGGAATGTTCGGCGTTCGGTCGTCCACGATGCGATTCCTTCCAATCCTGTGATTTTTGATCGTCGATTAGGTCGTGCGATAGCCGAGTCGGACGGCGCTGATCGCCATGCCCACCGCGGCTTGGGTCGGGTCGACCACCGGCAGGCCGAGCGTGTTCTCCAATGTGCTGCGGTACCGGGCCATGCCGGCGCAGCCCATGACCAGCACATCCGCGCCGTTATCGTCGCGCAGTTGCTGCGCGGTTTCGATCATGCGCGCCAGCGTCCGGGATTCGTCGGCCAACGCGGTAACGCCGAGGCCGACCGCGGCCTCGCCGGCGAACCGGCTCTCGATCCCCAGCGCGCGGATATAGCGGGCGTGCCGCGCCGCACCCGAGGCGAGGATCGCGATCAGCCCGACGCGGTCGCCGAGCGTCATCGCGGTCAGCAACCCCGACTCCGCAATGCCGAAGACCGGCTTGTCCGTGGTTTCGCGCACGGCGTGCAAGCCGGGATCGGAAAAGCAGGCGATCACGAAGGCCGCCGCGGCGTTGTCCTGTGATTTGACGAGGTCGCAGAGCGGCATCACCACACCGTCCACGTCCCGCTGGCTTTCGATTCCGGGCGGGCCTTCGGCCAGGGTGAGGCAATCGATCGTCTCGCCGCCGTCGGCGCGCAATGGGTCGAGCGCGCGGTCGATATCGTCGGTGACCGCGGTCGACGAGTTCGGGTTGATGACGGCGATGCGCTTTTCCATGGTTTCTTACTCGGGCGGCGGCGCCGCGCCGGTGCGTTCGGTGATCAGCTTGTAATGCTCGGGCCGGCGGTGGGCGGCGAAGTTGAAGATCGTCTCTCGACCGAAGATGCAATCGTCCAGATCGCAGTCCGCGACGATCAGCTCGTCGCCTAGCGTATGGCATTGCGCGACGATCTCGCCGGAGGGCGCGATGATCACGCTGCCGCCCATCAGGTCGTTGTCGTCTTCGTTGCCGGCCTTGGCGACGCCGACCACCCAGGTGCTGTTCTGATAGGCGCCCGCCTGCATGGTGACGTGGTTGTGGAACATGCGCAGATGCGGCGCCTCGTCGGAGAGCGAGTTGACCGTCGGCGTGTTGTAGCCGAGCATCAGCATCTCGACGCCCTGCAGCCCCATCACGCGGTAGGTCTCGGGCCAGCGGCGGTCGTTGCACAGGCACATGCCCATCACGCCGCCCATGGCGCGGGCGACCGGGAATCCCAAGTTGCCCACCTCGAAATAGCGCTTTTCCAGATGCTGGTGCGTACGGTCGGGGTCGTATTCGTCGTGGCCCGGCAGATGAACCTTGCGGTATTTGAGGACCGTCTCGCCGGATTTGTCGACCAGGATCGCCGTGTTGTAGCGGTGCGGCGCGCCGTCTTCCTCGGTCAGTTCCGCATAGCCGAGATAGAAACCGATTCCGTATTCCTTGGCGGCGGTGAACAACGGTTGCGTCTCGTTGCTCGGCATCGCGGATTCGAACCAGGTGTCGACTTCCGACTGATCCTCCATGTACCAGCGCGGGAAGAAAGTGGTCAGCGCCAGTTCCGGGAACACGACCAGGTCGCAATTCTTATCATGCGCCTTCTTCAGCAGCGCCAGCATGCGCTCGACCACCGCCGCGCGGCCATCCGCGCGCTGGATTGGCCCCATCTGCGCGGCGCCGACGGTTACCACTCTCGACATTCTCAACGTCCTCCTGCAACGAATGATGGGACCGCCGCGGTGCGGCCTTACTCGGTGGCGTGATCGACGCCGTGAATCGCGGGACCGCCGGTTTTCGGCGGGTTGGGCAGGTCGCATTCCAGGAATTGGCCGCGGCCGGGATCGCCCTTGGGATCCTTACCGTCCCATACCACCTCGCCGCGCGACAAGGTCAAAATGGGAAATCCGGTGATCTCGCGGCCTTCGTATGGCGTGTAGTCCAGATTGTCGTGCAGCATATCGATCGAGATGGTGACGCGTTTGTCCGGATCCCAGATCGCGATATCGGCGTCCGCGCCGACGGCGATCGTGCCCTTGCGCGGGTAGAGACCGTAGATCTTCGCCGGGTTGGTCGCGGTGATGTCGACGAACTTGTTCAGCGAAATGCGCTGCTTGCCGACGCCTTCGGAAAACAGCATCGGCAGGCGGATTTCGATTCCGGGCACGCCGTTTGGCACCTTGGTGAAGGGGGCGTTCTCGCCCTGGTTCTTCTTGCCTTCCGGGTCGTCGAACCGATACGGCGCGTGGTCCGAGGAAAACACGTCCAGCGTGCCGGTCTCGATCCCGCGCCACACGAATTCCTGGTTGGCGGCGTCGCGCGGCGGCGGGCTGCAGATGTATTTGGCGCCCTCGAAGCCTGGCCGGTCCAAGTCGTCCGCGGTCAGGAACAAGTATTGCGGACAGGTCTCGCCATGGATGCGCAGCCCCTTCTGGCGCGCCTTGGCGATTTCGTCGATGGCCTCGCGGCCCGAGACATGGACGATCAGCATCGGCAGGTCGATGATCTCGGCCAGGGTGATCGCGCGGTGGGTCGCCTCGCGTTCCGCCGGCGCGGCATGCGATACGGCGTGGTACTTCGGCTCGACATGGCCGGCGGCGACCAACTGTTCGCTCAGCCAACTGATCACGTCGTGGTTCTCCGCGTGGACCATGACCATGGCTCCCTCGCGCCGCGCCGTCGTCAGCACCTTGAGCATTTGCGAATCGTCCAGCTTCAACGCGTCGTAGGTCATGTACACCTTGAAGGAGGTGTGCCCCTCGCGGATCAGCGCGGGCAGGTCCTGTCCCAGCACCTGATCCGACGGGTCCGAGATGATCAGGTGGAAGGCGTAGTCGATGACCGCCTTGCCCTTGGCGCGGCTGTGATAGTCGTCGACCACGGCGCGCAGGGACTGACCGCGATATTGCGCGGCGAAGGGAATGATCGTCGTGGTCCCGCCGCAGGCCGCCGAGATGCTGCCGGATTCGAAGTCATCGGCGGACTCCACCCCGTGCGACCCCGGTTGGTCGATATGGCAATGGCTGTCGATGCCGCCAGGGAGCACCAGTTTGCCGGAGGCGTCGATAATCTCCGCCCCGTCTTCGAGGGAGTCGGCCAGGGCGACGACCTTGCCGTTCCGGATTCCGACGTCGCATTGCACCGTATCGGATGCGGTTGCGACGGTTCCGCCGCGGATGATCAGATCGAATTCGGCCATGCTTCCCTCCACCAAATTTTTTTCTTAAGACGTTGATTGTGCCTGCCTGCGCGGCAAATGCAATCGACCTCGCGGCGCCTTGACCGCCCGCTTGACCCATGCCGGGCCGCATGATCCGATGAAGGCCGCTCTTTCCGACCCTCCGAAGGAGGCAAGAATGCCGGAAAGTCTTTGTGTCGTCCTCGGCGACCGGCGCTATCGCGTCGATCACGATTGGGGCGTTTTGCCGGGGTCAGTCCCGCCCGGCGCGGTCAGCACGATCGCGGTCGATTCCCGGGACCGGGTCTATGCCTATCGGCGGGCGTCGATTCCGGTCGTCGTGTATGACGCCGACGGCGCGTTCGTGTCGGCGTGGGGGGAGGACTTCATTGCCGATGCCCATGGCATCTTCATTTCCGGCGACGACCGGGTCTTTTTGGTCGACCGGGATGCGCACGAGATTTTCGAATGCACCCCTGACGGAACGATCGTCCGGCGGTTCGGGACGCGCCATCGGCCGCAATTCGACGCGCCGTTCAATCACCCGACGGATGTCGCCATTGCCGCCGACGGCGACATGTATATTACCGACGGGTACGGCAATGCGCTGGTGCATCGGTTCGATTCAGATGGCGCGCTGATCCGAAGCTGGGGCGGCGCTGGATCGGACCGGGGCACCTTTACGGTGCCGCATGCAGTTTGCATCGACCGCCATGATCGCGTGTTGGTCGCCGACCGGGAAAACGACCGTATCCAGGTCTTCGACCGTGCCGGCATCTATCTGACCGAGTGGCCCGGCTTCTACCATCCGATGGATTTGTTCGTGGACGATCGCGGCTTGATCTTCGTTAGCGACCAGACCCCCAGTGTCGGTCTGCTCGCGCCCGACGGCAGCTTGTTGGGACGCTGCAAGCCGGTTTGGATCGGCGGGCACGGTATATGGGGGAATTCGACCGGCGATCTGTTCCTGGCGGAACTCGACCCGCCGCGCATCACCAAGATGACACGCGTCGACTGAACGGGCCCAATTGATTAGATAGGGCCGCTGCCCCCGGGTCGTGGCGGTCCATCTTTCATGCGGTCGTAGACGATGTCGCCGCCGGTAATCGTCAGGTCGGCGGTAATCGCTCGCAGCGTTTCCGCGTCCGCCGTCAACGGATCGTCCGACAGAACGGCTAGATCGGCGAGTTTGCCCGGTTCGATCGTGCCCTTCTGGTCTTCTTCGAAGGACAGCCAGGCACCTTCGCGGCTGGCGCAGGCCAGGGCCTCCATCGGGGTGAGCGCTTGCTCGGGCCCCAGCAGGTTGCCCTCGCGGGTGCGCCGCGCGGTCGCGTGCCAGACCGTCTCGAACATCGACGGTGGCGTGTTGTCGGTGGCAAGCGCGATATGGACACCGGCGTCGACCAGATCGCGCAAAGGCAGGAAGGTATCGGCTTTCGCATCGCCGTGTTCGGCGCGCAATTTCTCCCCGTCGTCATGGACGTAGCGCTTGGTCAGCGCGGTCAGGACGAGGCCGCAATCCTTGATGCGTTGTATCTGGTCGGCATCGATCACGCCGACATGGACGATGGTCCATCGTTGGTCTTCGATCGGCACCGCTTTGTTGACCCGCTCGAAATACGGCAGGCTGTTCATGCCGATGGCGGCGACGCGGATACCGTTGCGCGCCGCCTCGGTCATCATGTCGACCATGACGTCTTCCGGTAGCTCGCAGTTGAAATTGAACCCGGCCCAGCCGGCATAGGGGCAGGTCTGGGCCCGCAGGCTGTTCTCGCGGTTCTGGACCGGTTCGGTGAACAGGCCACCGACGCGCAGGTAGTCGTCGCCGAGGCCCTTGCCGGAAAGCCAGGTGGCCCAACTGTTCAGCAAGGCCCGCACGTCGTCGATATCGCTGCTGGTCCAGGCCGGGCTGTAGACCAGATGCGACCGCACGGGCAGGGGACCGGCATCCCGCAATTGCCGGTAGGCCGCCAGGACTTCCGCGTTGATTCCGTGCCCTTCGTAAACGCTGGTCGTACCGTAGGCATTGTAATACCGCATCGACCGTTGCAGCCCCGTAACCCGATCGTCCAGCAGGAACCGCGGGACCACCGACATCAAGGTGTGTTCGACGATCGGCTTGTAATTCTGTTCGACGATCACGCCGCTCGGATCGCCGGACTCGTCTTTCTCGATTGTGATGGTGTCGATGGGCGGCACCGTGTCCCGCGTGATCCCCGCCGCCTTGAGTGCCGCCGTGTTCGCGACCGACACGAGCGGCAGGGTATTCCGCCAGTGGCCCCATATCGCGCGAATGTAGACGGGATTGTCCGGCGACACCCGGTCGAGATCGTGCCGATTCGGCACGCGCCCTTCGGCCAGGCAGTCGGGGACGTTCCAATATTGCGGCGGGTCGCCGATCGGCATCGTGACGATCCACTCGCCGGGCTGCGCTTTCTTCGCCTCGGCCTCGACGATCTGCAGGATATCGTCGATCTTGCGCGCGCCGGCGAGCGAGGGTAGCCGGTCCTTCAGGCCTTCCCGGTCCATATGGGCGTGCCCGTCGATCAGGCCGGGAATGACGGTCCGGCCCTTGAGGTCGATGGACCGCGCGCCGTCCGCCATCGCGGCGATCTCGGCGGTGCCGCCGACGGCAAGGATGCGATCACCGGACAAAGCGACGGCTTCCGCCAGGGTGTCCCGCGGGTCGAGCGTGAGTACCTTCCCGTTCGTCAGGATCATCGTGGCGGGGTCGGCCATGGTGTTGCTCCGTCAGCGGCGTTGATTAGGTCGGCGCAGGCCGGTTCTTGGCGATGACATGCTCTTGGTACGCCGGCCGCGCCGCGAGCCGCTCGTACCAGGCTTCGACATTCGGATGCGACGGCCGGTTGGGCGTCCATGTCATCCAGCGATGGGTCAGCGAGCCCGACGGAATGTCGGCCATGGTCAATTTGTCGCCGCAGAGATAGGGCCGGTCCGCCAGGACCTTGTCGAGAATGTCATACATCTCGCTGCCGCGCGCGGTCGCCGCGGCGATGGCGTCGGGGCTGCGTTGATCCTCCGGCAGCCGGAAGAAATGATCCAGATAGACGGAATTGAACGGCGCGAGGTTCAGGGAACTCCAGTCCATCCATTTTTCCGCTTCGGCGCGCTCGCGCAGCGACTCGGGATACATGTCGCCCATGCTGTATTTGGCGCAGAGGTAGCGCGTGACCGCACCGGATTCCCAAAGGGTGAAGCCGTCGTCTTCTTCCAGGGTCGGCAATCGGCCCATCGGGTTCTTCGCGCGATATTCCGGATCGTCGTTTCCGCCGAAAGGCCCGCCCCAGTCGATCCGCTCGTACTCGACGCCGAGTTCGCCGAGGCACCAGGTAACCTTGATCACGTTGGACCCGTCGGCCCGTCCCCAGAGTTTCATCACGATGTTGTCGCTCCCTGCATCCGTTGTTGATGTGGTCCAATTAATGGATTTTGGAGCATACCATTTTTCGGCGCCGGGCCATGCTTCAGAGTCGGCGTGCGAGACGTTACGGCGATCTTTTTGCAGATTGGACCGTGCGTTCCAGCATATCGAGGAAGGTCGAGCGGTCCTTTCCAGTGAAGCCGCGGTTGTAGCCGCTGATCTCGCCGGTTTCCCGCAAGTGTTTCTTGAGATCGCGCATCGCCAGCGCCGATCCGATGTTGTCGTTCGTGAACGGATCGCCCGTGGGGCCGAGAACGTGCGCGCCGGCGTCGAGACAGCGCGATGCGAGTTCAATGTCGGCCGTGACCGCGATGTCGTTCGCGGCGATATGCCCGGCGATCCAGTCGTCGGCGGCGTCCGGCCCTTCCGGCACGACGACCCGGTTCACGCCAACCTCGTTGTTCAGCCGCATCCAGGTGTTGCCGACCATGTGAACGGCGAGGCCGTGCCGGTTGGCGACGCGCAACACCTCGTCCTTGACGGGGCAGGCGTCGGCATCGACATAGATATCCGGCATCTATCCGCCCTCGATCTCTTCACGCTTGATCTCGAGCGCGAGCCAGTCTTCCTCGGCCGCCGCGAGGTCGGTTTCCGCCTGCTTCAACGCCGCTGCGGCGGTTTCGAAGGCGGCGGGGTCGCGGGCGAACAGCTCGGGGTCGGCGAGGGACTTGCCCAGGCGCTCGATGTCGGCCTGCAGCGCCTCCATGCGGGACGGCAGCGTTTCCAACGCATGTTTGTCCTTGAAGGTGAGCCGGGACGGCGTCGATTTCGCCTGTCGCGCCGGCGCCGAGGGCCGCGACGTTTTTTCTTTCGGTTCGGATTTTACGGGTGCCGGAACCGTGTCGCCGCCGCGCTGCCGCGTCATGTCGGTGTAGCCGCCGGCATATTCGGTCCAGGCCCCGTTGCCGTCGCTGGCGATCACCGACGTGGCGACCCGGTCCAGAAAATCACGGTCGTGGCTGACCAGCAGAACGGTGCCGGCATAATCCGCCAGCAGTTCCTGCAGCAGGTCGAGCGTTTCCAGATCCAGATCGTTGGTCGGCTCGTCCAGGACAAGAAGGTTGGATGGCCGGGCCAGCGCCCGGGCCAGCATCACCCGGCCGCGTTCGCCGCCGGACAGCACCCCGACCGGCGTTCGGGCCTGTTCCGGCAGGAACAAGAAATCCTTCATGTAACCGATGACATGCCGCGATTGGCCGCCGACCGACACGGTGTTGCCGCCGCCGGTCAGGGCGTCGGACAGCGTCATGTCGGGATCCAGGCTGTCGCGGCGCTGGTCCAACGTGACCATTTGCAGGTTGGCGCCAGTCCGGACGGAGCCGTCGTCGGGCGGCAGTGCGCCGGTCAACATGTTCAGCAGCGTGGTCTTGCCGGCGCCGTTCGGGCCGACGATGCCGACCCGATCGCTGCGTTGCACGCGAAGCGAGAAATCGCGCACCAATGTCAGGTCACCGTATGACTTCGAGATATGCTCCGCCTCGGCGACCAGGCGTCCCGAGCGCAGACCTTCGGTCGTGGAGAATTTGACCGTGCCGACCGTGTCCCGCTGCGTGCGGCGTTCCTCCCGAAGGGCATATAACGCCCGCAGCCGTCCCTGATTGCGCTTGCGGCGCGCGGTGACCCCTTTGTGCAGCCACTCGGTTTCGGCGGCGATTTTCCGGTTCAGCTCATGCCGCGCCCGGTCGTCCTGCTCGAGCATCGTATCGCGCCAGGATTCGAACTTCGCGAACCCGTCCTCCAAGTGGCGGGTCACGCCACGGTCGAGCCAGATGGTGATCCGCGACAGGTACTCCAGGAAACGCCGGTCATGGCTGACCAGCACCAGGGCCGACCGGCTCTTGCCGAGTTCCGTTTCCAGCCATTCGATGGCGGGCAGATCGAGATGATTGGTCGGCTCGTCGAGGAACAGGATATCCGGCTCGGCCGCCAGGACGCGGGCGAGCGCACAACGCCGCGCCTCGCCGCCGGACAGGTGTGCCGGATCCTCGGCGCCCGTCAGTCCGAGTTTTTCCAGCAGAAACTGTCCGCGATGCGGGTCGTCGCCCGATGTGAGGTCCGCGTCGGCATAGGCGCGGGTGGTTTCGTATCCCGAAAAGTCGGGCTCCTGTGGCAGATACCGGACTGTCGCGCCCGGATCGACGAACCGTTCACCGGCGTCCGCATCGACGAGTCCGGCCGCGATGCGCAGCAGCGTCGACTTGCCGGACCCGTTGCGTCCCACCAGGCACAGCCGGTCGCCCGCCGAGACCGACAGATCGGCGCCTTCGAGCAGCGGCGTGCCGCCGAAGGTCAGATGGATGTCGCGCAGGATGAGAAGCGGTGCCGCCATGGGCTTCGTGTACTCGCAGAGGCGGGGCGCGGCAAGGGCGATGGATTTTGTGGGCCGCTAGTGCGGCGGAATTTTGTAAAGAGACTCGAAGTATTGGTAGGAAATCTTTGATTCGGCCAGGAAGAGCTTCTCCCAGGAATTCGGGAATGGATAGTAGTTTTCGCCGTTTGGGATGAACCCGTCCTTCCTGTTCGGAAGCGCATACTGCTTCATATAGAACAGGCCCGACAATGTTCGGGAAATCTGGGAAAAATAGGCTTCGACCACGTTGTTCGGCATTTCCTGGAAAGATGCGATGTTCAGGAAAAAGTCAAAACACTTGTCGTCGAACCGGACAAGGTCATGGCTGCCGATAAAATGTATGCCGGGATATTCGAACATCTCGTCGCGTGTCGAGAGGTTCATTTTCTTGCTTTGCTGATAGAGAAAGACAGGAACCTCCGGTGCCTTTTTCGGCAGATGGAACTGTGCCAACACGCTGCTGATCGGGATGTCGCAGTGAAGGTAAATCGCATTTGGATTGATGCGCGTGACCACGTACCCAATTCGTCCCCAGCCGCCGCCCAAATCGAGAATAATTCGTTTCCCGCTCAGGATTGAGTCGTCGAACTCCGCGATCGACAAAACCTGATAGAGAGCCATCAGTGTGTCCGAGGAGAAATTATGTCCATCGAGAACAACTTCTCTTTCGCTCGGTGATTCGTTGGACCGAAAGTGTTCCAAGATGTCCCATCGGTCCATCTGTTTCACGAGACGGTAAATCATGAAGCAGTAGTTGAAATAGTTTGCCGGCGATGTGAGTGCCGGTCCAGCGAACCATTGATTAAATTGCTGAGCCTCGACGTCATAGACCCCTTCGGTCCGTATGAGGGCCTCCATTTTCTGGGACAGCATGCCCCATCCTCTGCCTATGCTCGCGCTGTTCCCGCCGGGTTGAGAGAAATCGGGTCCCTCCGCGTTATCACTTTTCATTTCTTCCAAAATGGCGAGCGCATCGTCACGGTTCGGTGATGCTGGCCGCAATATTCTGCGGGCCAAATCGATAGGGCGTGCCAGTTGTGATAGGGCGGAGGAGGCCATGGAACCGGGTCGTTAAGAGTGTAACTGCAGGTCGAATGATTTTGTTCGATGGACACTATAAAGAGGATTTAGATAAATCAAAATGTTCAGGAGTGATCGAAAAACCCGGCACACTGGATTTCATCATGTTTTCGAACCTGCATAACGAGCGGCCCATGAGCGTGAGCCCGCTTGTTACTGATATGTGTCAATGCATGCGCCGGATGCGTGCCCGATTCTAGCACTGGGCCAATAGACAGCGAGGATGGCGATGTTGAGTTACAAGGATTGCGTCGGTCTTTGCGATTTGACCGAGGCGGAGATCGACGCCATCGCGGAACATGAGCATTTGCCGCGGCTGGTGGCACTGGAACTCGGTGAATATCTCATTCACAGTCCCGAGGGCGTGCCGATGATCCGAAAAATGATCGTCGACGATATCGCGCGGGCGCGGCAACACGGCGATTGGGACCGGGCACTGAAGCTTCGGGCGACGCTGCGCCACTTCATTCAAACGCATCCAGAGCACCCGACGGACTCGTGACGACGGTGTTCCGCGCTGCCTCCATCTTTCTTGGCACTGTAGGGATTGCCAGTCTTGGCAATCCGCCGGCCTTGGCCGACGAGACGCTTCCGGGCGATCCGGTGGCGGGCCGGATTTTCGCCGAGCGCGAGTGCGGCGACTGTCACGATATTTCGCGAGAGGGCGACGACTATCCGTTGAACACCGCGCCGAGTTTCCTGGATGTGGCAACCCAGCGTTCAACGACAGGGCTCAGCCTTCGCGTGTTCCTGCGGTCGACGCATCGGGATATGCCCGACCTGATCCTGACGCAGCGGGAGCAGGACGACGTGATCGCGTACATCCTGAGTTTGCGGGCCGAGTAACTCAGCCTTCGCAAAGGTTACTTCGGCGGCCAGGACGGCTCGGTTCCCAGTTCGTATCGCGTCTTGATGAACATGTCGCGGATAAGGTCCGGTACGTCGCTTTCCTTGAACAACAACTGTTGTTTCCGGTCGTAGACGAAACCGGCGATGTGCGCCATTTCCTCGCCGGTCAGGTCGAACTGATAGCCCAATTCCTGCGATTGCAGTTCGACCATGGCGAAGGCGCCGGCCCACATCCTGGCGGTGAATTCGAACACGTCAATAACGTTGTTGCCGTCCTCGGCATCGAGGGTCGGCCCGGCCTTGCCGCCGATCCCGTTGACCGCGTGGCAGATGACGCATCCTTCGGTGACGAAGAGTTTCTGTCCCTCCGCCGGATCGATCACGGGAAAAGAGACCCGTGTCCGGGGACTCTCATCGTCTTCCGCGTTTCCGGGGGCCGAAAGGACGAATGCGGCCACGGCGGCGGCGCAGACAGGAAACAGAATCGCTTTGCGGAATCTGTTATTCATCGGTTGGGCCCATGCGTTGTTGCATTCTGTGGGCGGAACATTGCGCCAGTGGGCGGCGCTGCGTCGTTGATCCCGGTCAATGAACCGAGTCCCGGATTTTGCCAGTTCGCCGGTATTCAGGCCGTCACGCTATTGGCGCGTCGCCGCGCATGGGGCATTAAAGGGCGCGGCCGGTGTGCGGCAAAACGGAACAGGAACGGAGTATCGGGCAGATGGCGGACGGCAAAGAAAGACCCAGCAATTCGGAAGGGCAAACCACCTTGCAGGTCGACGGTGCGGTTGCCCGTATCACGTTCGACCGCCCGCACGCGCGGAACGCGATGACATGGGCGATGTATGACGGATTGGCGGCCGCGTGCGACAAGATTGCCGGCGATCCGTCGATCCGGACGGTCTTGATGCGCGGCGCCGGGGGGAAGGCCTTCGTGGCGGGAACCGATATCGCGCAGTTCCGAGCGTTCGAAACCGGGGAGGACGGAATCGCTTACGAAGAGAAGGTCGATGTCTATGTCGACAAGGTCGAGAAACTGCCGCAGCCGACCATTGCGGTGGTCGAGGGCTGGGCCGTGGGCGGTGGCCTTGCCATCGCCAATGCCTGCGATTTCCGGATCGCGACGCCCGGGTCGAAATTCGCCGTTCCGATCGCCCGGACGCTCGGCAACTGCCTGTCCGCCGGCAACCTGAAAGCCCTTACCGAGACGTTCGGCCTGCCGTTGGTGAAACGCATGCTGTTGCTTGCCGAGATGCTGCCGGCGGAAGAGTTGCTGGCGCACGGCTATCTGCTTGCGGTCGTGGAAGCCGATGCGCTCGACGACTATGTCGGCGCGCTGTGCGAGAAAATCCACGGCCACGCGCCGGTCACCCTGAAAGTCACGAAACAGGCGCTACGGCGGTTGCGCGACGATCCCAACGCCGCGGACGAGGACTTGATCCGCGAGTGTTATGGCAGCGACGATTTCCACCACGGCGTCGAGTCATTCGTGAACAAGCAGACGCCGCAGTGGAAAGGCCGCTAGGCGGCTTATCCGGCCTTTTCGCGGTTGCGCGCGAGCCAGCCGTCGACCAGCGCTACCGATTCGTCGACCGTGTCGTTCTGCATGCCCTTCATTTCCGCGATCGTCTTCACCAGACAATCAGCCCGCTCGATATTGGGCGCGCCGGCCAATAGGGCGCGGGCGGCGGAGGACGGCTTCGCCAATCCCTGCGCGGCGTTGGCGTATTTCTCGAACGGCACCATGGAATCCGGGGACGCACCGATGGATTCGCAGACTTCGCGGACCCAATTGTAGACCGACTTCGATTTCTCCAGATCGCTGTGCACCGCCTTGCGGATCGAGCGCATGTCGTCCGCCTGGACGCACCGATAGTTGCCGGTCAACAGCATCGCCCATTTCGCGAGCGGCACGAAGATCGAATCGTGCACCTTGAGCTTGACCGGCAGTTCGATCTCGCCGTCGCCGGTATCGAAACGGATGGCTTCGATATCGGCCTGCAATTGACGCAGGATCGCGGTGTGTTCGTCGGATTCGAACCGCGCCGCCTTGAAGTTGGTCGGCAGGCTGACCTGCAGCACGTTGGTCTTCTCTTCCGGCGGGCGGAACGCCTGCGGATCGGGGCTGCACAGGGTGATCATCGCGGGGTCGAAGCTCTCCCAGACCGTCGGGTCGGTGTAGCATTTCTTTAGGGCATCGGTGTCGAGACCCGGAATCCGCGCCAAATAGGGCAACGGCGGCATATTCATGATCGACATGCAGGGCACGCCTGATTTCGCGACCGCGTCGAGCAGCTCGCGCACGCCGGGCGACCGGTATTGCGGTTCCTGCATCGCCAGCACGATCAGGTCGTAGTCGGCGGGCTCGACGTCGCCGGTGCCGCCGGCGGACAGGTTGCCGGGCAATGTGCGCGAATCGATTTCGACGAGATCGTCTCGGCCTTTGACCGGCATACGGACGCGGGCGCCCTCTTCGTTGAACAAGGCCGCCTCGTCGGGCAGGCACACGAGTTTCGCCGAATGGCCGGCGAGCAGCAGTTTTATGGCGAGCAGCGATCCGTAGGACGCGCCCATGATCATCGTGTTGTAGGTTTTCGTCATCCCTCCCAGTCCCCGTGTTGTTTTAGAGGCAGATACTCTTCGGTGTTGGTTCTGGAGCGGTGCAAATCGTGCGCCGGTTGGGCATGCCGGGTCAAGGTTTTCGCAATATGAACTGGCGGCCTATACTGTTTCTTCCGCAGTGGAAATCATGGGAGCACGCGATGAGCCAAGATTGGAAGTTTGTTCACAATCGCGCGAGTGACGCCGCGTGGACCGAAGGATTGCGGAAAATCTTCGAGTATCGTGATCTCGGCATCACGGACGGAACCAACGGCGATTACGTGGCCCATGTGATCCGGGCGGTCGATCGGTCAGATCCGGACGAGGTGCAGCACTGGCATATCCACGATTGCACCTTTCAACTGGTCTATGTCCTGAACGGCTGGGCAAAGTTCGAATACGAAGGAAAAGGCGTTCGGAAGATCGCCAAGGGCGACTGCGTCTTGCAGATTCCCAAAATCCGGCACCGTGAGATCGCCTGTTCGGAGGATTTCGAAGTGTTGGAAATCGTCTCGCCAGCCGATTTCGAGACGCGTATCGTGGATGCGCCGGCGGACGCTGCGGACTGACGGCCGCGGGGAAACCGACAGCATGAAAATCGCCGTTCCCGACCTCGTCTCCAATTCCTACTTTCCGGCCCTCGCCGCGCTGCAACTGGGCTATTTCGAGGAGGAGGGACTCGACCTGCAGCTCGAGCACATCTTCCCGATCAATAAATCCTGCGAGGCGTTGCGCGACGGCGCCGTCGATTTCGTCGCCGGATCGGCGCACGCGCCGCTGGCCGCCTTCCCGAATTGGCAGGGTGCGAAGCTTCTCGCCGCGCTGGCTCAGGGAATGTACTGGCTGCTGGTGGTGCGCCCGGATCTGGAGGCGGCGCGCGGCGACATCCAGGCGGTCCGCGGTCTGCGTATCGCTGCGGCGCCCTTCGTCGAGTTGGGGTTGCGGGCGATGCTGGCCGAGGTCGGGATCGATCCCGATGCCGATGTGTCGATCGGCTTGCCCGCCGGGCGGGTGAAACCGGGCGTGTCGTTCGGCGTCGCGGCGGCGGATGCGCTGGCCGACGGCGAGGTCGATGCCTTCTGGGCAAACGGCATGGGCGCTGAAACCGCCGTGCGCCGGGGCGTCGGGAAAGTCCTGATCGATATCCGCCGCGGCGACGAGCCGAAGAAGGCGTTCGACTACACCATGCCGTCCCTGATCACGACCGACGCGCTGATCGAGCGTGATCCCGAGGCGGCGGCCGCCGCGGTTCGCGCCGTGGTGCGGACCCAGAAGGCGCTCAAGGCCGATGTCGATCTCGCGGCGCGTGTCGGCAAAGATCTGTTTCCCGCGGATAAGGCGGACTTGATCGTCGATGTGGTGCGCCGCGACTTGCCTTATTACGACGCGACCGTGCGCGAGGAATTCGTCGTCGGCATGAACGACTTCATGGCCGGGCTCGGGTGGCTCGAGGGTCCCGTGGCTTACGAACAGGTCGTTGCGGCCGAATTTCGCGGTCTTTGGACGGAATAAGTGCTAAACCCCTTTAAACCAGGGTAAAACTCCCATAAATTAAGGGTAACCGGCTGGCCCCAGCCGACATGCCTTGTGAGATTGCCATGAAACGATCGAGATCGATTGCGCTCGTCATGATGAGCGCCAGCACCATCGCCCTGTCCGCATGCGACGAACCGACGGTGGACGCGGCGGTATTCGACACGCTTGAGCAATGCATCAACGACCCCGTCATTTCGGAGAGTCAGTGCCGGACGGAGTTCGCGGCCGCCAAAGAGCAGCATGTGAAGGTCGCCCCGAAATATACCTCACAGGCGGACTGCGAGGCCGATTTCGGCGCCGAACAATGCGAGCAGGCGCCGTTCCGCACCCAGAATGGCGGCAGTGTCTTCATGCCCCTGATGATGGGATACATGATGGGCAGCATGCTGGCCGGCAACCGTGGCGGGGTGGCCTCGCAGCCGCTCTACCGCTCGACCGACGATCCCAAGAATTACCGGACGGCGGACAACAAGAAAATCGGCGCGAACACCGGCGCGACCAAGGTCGCGAAGTCGGCGGCGCGCAGTCCCAGCATCAAGACCTCGACCGTGTCGCGCGGCGGGTTCGGCGCGAGGGCCCGGTCGACGGGCTTTACCGGGCGCTCATAAGCCAAGACGAGCTAGAGAGTTAATGGAACGAATACCCGTCGCCGCACGGCCGGACTGGAAGGATACCGCACGGGAACATGGTTTCGTGTTCCATTCGATCGATAACGATCCGTATTGGGATGAAACCGCCTACTACAAGTTTTCCCTGCGTCAGATCGAAGACGATCTGGAATCCCCGAGCGAGGAACTGGAGAAACTCTGTTTCGATGTCGTCGACCGGGTCGTCGGCGACCGGCAGCTCATGAAGCGGCTCGGTATCCCGGAATATTACTGGGATTTCGTCGCCAACAGTTGGCAGCAGCAGGACCGCAACCTCTACGGCCGGATGGATTTCGCCTATGACGGCAAGGGGCCGGCGAAACTGCTCGAATACAACGCCGATACGCCGACCACGCTGTACGAAACGTCGATCTTCCAATGGGTCTGGCTGGAACAGGCGATGGAGCGCGAGCTGATTCCGGCGGGCTGCGATCAGTACAACTCGGTCCATGAAAAACTGCTGGAAGCCTTGCCGCAGCTCGGCGTTCACGAGGTGCTGCATCTCGCCTGCGCCAGCGACAGCGAGGAGGATCAGGGCACCATCGACTATATTGCCGATTGCGCGCGCCAGGCCGGGCTGGATACCCGGACATTGCTGATGGACGAAATCGGCATCGACGAGCACGGCCAGTTCACCGACCTCGACGACCGGCTCATCACCGACCTGTTCAAGCTCTATCCTTGGGAATGGATCATGACCGAGGATTTCGGCGAGAATATCGCGAAAAGCGGCGCCCGGTTCTTCGAGCCGCCCTGGAAGGCGATTCTATCGAACAAGGGGTTGCTGCCGCTGTTGTGGGAGATGTTCGAAGGCCATCCGAACCTGCTGCCGAGTTATTTCGAGGACGATCCGAAAGCGTCCGAACTCGGCGATACCTATATCCGCAAGCCGCTGTATTCCCGCGAAGGGCTGAATATCTCGGTCGTGCGCGACGGCCGGGTGGATTACAGCATCGACGGCCCGTATGGCGTCGAGGGCTATATCGTCCAAGCCTACAACCCGCTGCCGGAGTTCGCGGGCAATTTCGCGATGACCGGCTGCTGGCTGATCGCCAGCCAAGCCGCCGGCATGTGCGTGCGCGAGGACAAGGCGCTCATCACCGGCGACGACTCCCGCTTCATCCCGCACGTCATCATCGACTAACGGCGGTTATCGGCTGGCGCGCACCACGAAGGGCGCGCCGGTGGTGCGGTGCAGGGTGCGCCGGTCCTCTTCCGTGTAGTCGTTGACGCCCAGATGAATGGTGCAGCGGTTGTCCCAGACCACGAGATCGCGCGTCGACCAGACATGGCGATACATGTATTTCGGTTGCTCGGCTTGTGCATAGAGCCATCCGAGCAGCGCCCGGCTCTCGGCTTGCGACCATCCTTCGAAGCCATAGACGAAGGCCGGATTGATATAGAGCGTTTCGTATCCCGCTTCGTGCGCATGAACGACAGGATGGACGACCGGTACGCGGTACTGCGCCTGCAGGTCCTGTTTCTCCGGATCGTTTTCTGCCGTCGGATCGTAAACGAGGGCCTCGTCCGACCCTTGCTGCTGCATGACGAAAGAGGTGGCGTGGACGGCGTTCAAGCTGCACAGTGTCGCCTGCATGCCGGGTGTGCAGTCCTCGAAGACGGCACGCATGTTCGTCCAGATGGTGTCGGCGCAGGCTTCCGGCGTCTCGATGCCGTAGAGGCTGGTGACGGCGACGGGCTCGCGGCGGAAGGTGACGTCGGTATGCCACATGGGTGCCCGCGGTCCCCGCTTGCCGGGTTTGTTCAACATCAGTTCGACCTTGGGATAGCCGGGCAGCGGTAACGTGGTGCGCGCCGACAGTTCCTGCGGATGGATGTCCAATTCGCCGAACCGTTCCATGAAATCGGCGTGTTCGTCGGGAGTCAGCGTCTGGTCTGGAAAGACGAGGACATGGCGGTCATGGAAGGCTTCGAGGATTGCGTTCCAGGTGCCGTCGCTTACGTCGCGGCAGTCGACCCCATGAACCCGCGAACCAATCGACTTGGTCAGCGGCTGTAGTGTTAGCGGTGGCGATGTGGTCTGTGCTGCGGCGTTACTCATAGCGATCCTCCGATAGCCTATCGTTACTCGCTCTTTCTGCGTGTCGGGGGGTGTAGTATATGGCCAAATCCGCCCAACCGGGAACTTGCGCCATTTCGCACTTCCCGCCATGCTCGACGGGCAGGTGAATCTTCGACAGACCCGAGACACGTTATGGCGATTTCCGTCACACCCAAGCATCCGGCGTTCGCGGCCGAGGTTCGCGGCATCGACCTTACGCAACCCGTCGATCCGGTGGCGTTCGCCGAGATCGAGGCGGCCTTTCACCGATACGGCGTGCTGATTTTTCCCGAACAGCCGGTGACCGATGCGCAGCAGGTCGATTTCAGCGCGCGTTTCGGTCCGGTGATCACGGCAACCCAGTATCATCGCGACGCGCCGGAACGCCGGGTGCCGGACGATATCTCCGATATTTCGAATATCGGCCCCGACGGCAATTTGATGGCGCCGGAGGACGAACGCCGCATGCACCACAAGGCCAACGAGCTGTGGCATACGGACGGCACCTTCAAGCATGTCCCGGCGCGCTGCTCGCTGCTTTCCGCCCGCGAAATACCCAAGGCCGACGGCGACACCGAATTCGCCGACATGCGCGCGGCCTACGACGCGCTGCCGGAGGACCGGAAGCGCGAAATCGACGATCTGGTCGTCGAGCACAGCATTTTCCATTCGCGCGAGAAGATCGGCTTTTCAGGTTATACGGAAGCGGCACGTGCGGGGCTGCCGCCGGTCAATCAGGTGCTGGTGCGCACCCATCCGGCGACCGGGCGGAAGGCGCTGTATCTCGCGTCGCATATCACGCATGTGGTCGGTTGGCCGGTCGAGAAAGGCCGTCGCTTGATCGACGACTTGACCGAACACGCGACGCAACCGGAATTCGTTTATCGGCACCGCTGGCGGCCGCACGATCTGGTTTTGTGGGACAACCGTTGCACCATGCATCGGGCGCGGCCGTATGACGATCTGAAGGAACGGCGCGTCATGCACCGGACCACCGTGTCGGACGAAGTCAACTCGGTCGAACGCGAACGCCCGGACCGCGTTGCGGTCTAGTACCAGACGCCCTTGCCGGCGCCGCCGTTCGGTATCAGCAACTCGCCGTTCAACGCCGCCGCCTGTTCCGACGCCAAGAAAACCGCGACATAGGCCACCTCGGATGCGTCGACCATGCGGCCGATGGAGTTCGTGCGCGGCGCGTCCTCGGCGTAATCCTGCGCTTCCAATTCCTCGGGCGACAGGCCGGTTTCCTTGGACCGCTCGGCGAGCTGCACCGCCGTCCGTTCGGTCCGGGTCAGGCCCGGATGGATGCAGTTCACCGTGATGCCGTCGCGGCCGAGCTGCATCGCCAGCGTGCGGGTGAAATGCACCAGCGATGTGTTGCGCGCACCGCCGCTGAGATTGCCGGGCGTGCGCGAGTTGGTGCCGCTTATGTTGATGACGCGGCCCCAGCCGGATTTTTTCAGATGCGGGATGGCGGCGCGGGTCAGGCGCAGGGCGCCCATGTATTTCGTGTCGAAGTCGCTCAGGAAATCCTCGTCGACGATGGTATCGATCCGGCCGACCGCGTTTGGCGAGCCGCCGGGCGCCGAGGCGCTGTTGATTAGGATGTCGAGGCCGCCGAGCGTCTTGGCGGCGGCATCGACGGTGGCGTCGACCGCGGCCCGGTCGGTCACGTCGCAGGCGAGCGCACTGACGGTGCTGCCGGTCTCCCCGGCGATTTCTTTCGCCGCCTCCTCGAGCGGTCCGATGCTGCGCGCGGTCAGCACCATATCGACGCCTTCGCGCGCGAGTTCATACGCGATCGCCTTGCCGATGCCGCGCGATCCGCCGGCGACAAGGGCCTTCTTTCCCGCTAATCCGAAATCCATAGCTGCCTCCTGTGTTGGTGTGGCGTAACGCTATTTGAGCGAGTCGCGCAGTCCGCCGACCACTTCGGTGCGCGACCGAACTTGCCACGGACGGCGTTTGCCGATGGCCTCGTTCTGAATTTCCGGATAGACCTTCAACGCAATGAAGACCGGGCCGGTATCGTCCAGGATGCCGGGTAGCTCGCGTTTGAAATCCTCGATCTCGGTAAAGGAATGCGCCTTCGGATAGCCCGACGCCTTGGCGATCGCGGCGTAGTCCACGTTCTTCGCGTTCGGGACCGGTTGGCCGCCGGTCGTGGCGTAGCATTCGTTGTCGAGCATGAAGTGATAGAAATTCGCCGGGTTCTGCTCCGCGATCGTGGTCAGGATTCCCATGCTCATCAACAGGTCGCCCTCGGAATCGAACAGCACGATCTTGCGGTCCGGCTGCGCCAGGGCGAGGCCGAGGCCGAAGCCCGAATGCCCGCCCATCGCGGGATCGCCCAACGGAATATCGCGGTGGGGTTCGTCGCTCATCGGGACCCAATGGCGGCCGCCGCGTCCGGGGATTGTGATCGCGTCGCCACGGTGCTCCCTATAGACCTGCAGCAATTCGGCGGTGTGCATCATTGTCGGGTCTCCATCTTACCGGTTGAAGCCGTGGAACTCGTCGGCGACGAGGATGACGACGGGTTTCTTGGTGCGTTCCGTTTCCTCGAAGGCGACGGAAATGCGCTCGGCATCGCCATCATTCTCCACGAGATAGTATTTCAGGCCAAAGGCGTTGATGAACGGCTCGGTGAAATCCGCGGCTGTGTCCTTGTTGACCCCGTGCCGCGTGTAGCCGCGATAGCCCACCATCAGCACGACGGGGATTTCCAGGCTCATCAGCCAGCCGCGGATCGAATCCCCGGATTCCATCATGCCGGTGTTCTGGATCAGGACGACCGGCGTGTTGCCGCCGGCGGACAGGCCTGCCGCGATCGAGCAGGCGTGGCCTTCGCGGCTGACGCCGACCAGACGCAGGCTCGGCTCTGCCTCCATCAGCAGGAAAAGCCAGTTGGTCTCGCTGTCGGGCAGCCAGACGACATCTGTGACGCCGTTCTTCTTCATCTGTTCGAGAACCTTCTCGGGACTCAAGACGGCGGCTTGCTCATCACTCATGGGGTTTCCTCTTGTTGCGAATGACGGCGTGAAAATCCCGCCGTTAGGGCGGGCGGACGAGTTCGAATACCATAGGGCCGTAGAACGAGTCGTAACGTAAGCGGCGGGCCAGAGGCAAATCTGCGGCCCGAATCATGGGAGGCCCCACCGAATGTCAAAGCGGATCGTAATCATCGGCGCCGGAGCCGTCGGCGGCTATGTCGGCGGGCATTTGGCCCGTGCCGGGCAGGACGTGCGCTTGTTCGACCCGTGGCCCGAGCATGTGGAGACGATCAACGCGTCCGGGCTGTGCTTGGAAGGAACGCAGGGCGAACACGTCGTGCGGGTCCCGGCGATGCACCTGCACGAGATGCAGGCCATGAGCCAAGCCCCGGCGGATGTCGCCATCCTCTGCACGAAATCCTTCGACACCGAGTGGGCCGCCCGCGCCGTCCTGCAATATCTGACGCCCGGCGGTTACCTCGTGTCCATGCAGAACGGGATGAACGAGGAACAGGTCGCCGCCGTGGCCGGGTGGGACCGCACGGTCGGCTGTATCGTCAGCACGATCAGCGTCAATTGCTACGCGCCGGGGCGGATCAAACGCTTCCAGCAGCCGGGCGGCAAGAAACACACGGTTTTCCGGGTCGGCGAACCGCACGGCCGGACCACGCCCCGCGCGCAGGAACTGGCCGAGATCTTCAGCCATGTGGACAGCGCCGCAGTGACGCAGAATCTCTGGGGCGAACGCTGGACCAAGCTGACCACCAACAGCCTGACCCATGGACTGCTGGGCGCGACCGGCGAGGACAATCGCTCCGTCTACGTGGAGCGCGGCACCGCGCACCGGCTCGGTATCAAGCTGGCCGGCGAGGCGATCGCGGTCGGGCGCGCGCTTGGCTACGACATCGGGACAATCCTGGGCATCGCGCCGGACGATTGGGTGGGCGCCGCCGCGGGCGATGCCGCCGCGTTGAAGATCGTGCAATCCGGCTTGGCGCATTGGATGACGACCCTGATCGAGCCGTCACAGTCGTCGGTCGGGCGCGACGTGGCGCGCGGCCGCCGGTCCGAGATCGAATACACCAACGGCCTGATCGCGGCAAAGGGCGTGGAAGTCAACGTCCCCGCGCCGACCCATGCCGCATTGACCGAGATCGTCCTGCGCATCGACCGGGGCGAGTTGAAGGCCGGCCCGGCGAATATCGAGGGCATCGCGGTTTGACCCGGCACGCGGTTCTGCGTTGCAATTGACCGGAACGGCCCGTGGCCCCCGCCAACAGGAAATCGGAACGAAACATGCCATCGATGAGCAGAGAACTCGCGGCCTGGGTGGCCGGACTGACCTATGACGACCTCCCGCCCGAGGTCGTCGACCGCGCCAAGGGGCTGACGCTGCAAGGCCTGTCTTCGGCGTTGCTGGGCTACGGCCAGCCGCAGACCGACAGTGCGCTCGCCATGATGCAGGAGGAGGATGCGGGCGGTGCGGGCGTCGCCACCGTGCTGGTGCATGGCGCGAAGCTGACCAAGGGCGGGGCCTGTTACGTCAATTCGGACCTGATGTTCCTCGGCGGCAAGTGGGACACCTTCCGCATGCTGACGCATCCGGGCTGCGCCATCCTGCCGGCGGCGCTGATGGCGTCGGAAACCGGGGGCGTGTCGGGCAAGGATTACATCACCGGTATCGTCGCGGCCTACGAGGTGATGGAGCGCATGGCGGCGGACTTCATTCCGACCGTGATGTCGCGTGGGTTCCATTCCGGACCGGTGTTCGGCATCTTCGGCGCGGCGGTCGCGGCGGCAAAGATCGGCGGGCTGGACGAGGAGCAGATCCACACCGCCATCGCGCAATGCGTCAACCTCGCCAGCGGCAATCTGGAAAACATGCGCAGCGGCGGCACATCGCTGCGCGAAGGCGGCGCGGTGCGCAATGCGCTGCTTGCGGTCGCGCTCGCCCGGCACGGCGCGCGCGGTGGCGATACGGCGCTCGAAGGCGATGCCGGGTTCTATCACTCCTACATCGGCAACAATAAGGGCGAGCTGCGCTTCAGCTTTACGGCGGACAACCGCACGACGCTCGACAAGATCACCAAGGATCTCGGCAAGGACTGGATGATCCTGGAGACGCTCTACCGGATCTATTCGACCGCCGGGTATAACATCGCGCATGTGGACGTCACTGCCGCACTCTGCGAAGAGCACGACATCCGGCCGGAAGACGTGGAACGGGTCGAAGCGGTCGTGAACTGGATGGAAACGGAATATCCCAGTCCCGCGTTTCCCGCGCGCAGCACCGAACCCAAGGTCGGCAGCACGCAGTATTACTCGGCCTACGGCGTGGTCGAGCGGTCCTTCCCGATGACGAAGTTCGTCGAGCATGGCATCGGGCCGGACGATCCGCCCGCCGTGCTGGAAATGATGAAGCGGGTGACCATCGTCCCGTCGCACCGGCATACCCTGTTCGGGCCGCGGGTCACGATCCACCTGAAGGACGGCCGCAGCGTGACCAAGGCGGGCACCGGCCGCGAGTTCATCTGGGATTTCGAGGAGGAAGTGCGCCGGATCAGCCCGATCATCCCCGGCATCCCGATCCCCGAAGGCCAATATCAGGACCTGATTGCCGCCTGCCGCGACTTGGACACGCTGGAGCGGGCCGATCGGCTCGTCGGCTTGACGGTGGCGCCGGACTAGCCGCGCCGGTTACTTCTGGTCCGGCTTGCTGTTCAGCCAGTCGGGCCAGCGCAGGTTCCAGTAGATGGCCGCCGCGCGCATGCCGAAGATGATTGCGAAACCGATCGCCGAGTTGATCTCCCAATTGTCCGGGAAGACCGACATCAGGACGACCAGCAGGCTGGTGCCGAGCAGGACCGGCACGGCGTAGATCTCCTCGTTCATCAGCATCGTCTGGCGGCCGGCCAGCACGTCGCGAATCAGGCCGCCGCCGATCGCCGTGATGATGCCGAGGATGACCGGCGCGACCGGGAGGCCGAAGTCCAACCGCCAGACCATGCCCGCCGACTGCACGGCGAACAGCGCCACACCCAGGCCATCGAGATAGAGCATCGTTTGAAAGACTTTTCCCCGAGCGAAGAACCGGTGCGCCCAGAAGGCGGCGGTGCTCGCCGCCAGCGCGACCCAGATATAGGTGGGATCGAGTGACCAGAAGACCGGCTGGTCGGTGATCACGTCGCGGATCGTGCCGCCGCCGACCGCCGTGATTGTCCCCATGACGCAGGCGGTGAACAGGCTGACCCGCTGGGGGGCGACCGCCAGGACAGCGGTAACGGCAAATGCGACCGTGCCGGTCATTTCGCCGATACGGCTGACGACGTCCCAATCCATGATGTTGCCTGCTGTTGCCGGGGTCTTCCGGGATGGCGCGTTTTAGAACGGCACCTCGCCTTGGATCAACACCCGAAGCATGATGCGCCCTTCCGCCGGGTCGTAATCGCGGTGCGCGATGTGCAGGACCGCGCGGTTGTCCCAGATCACCATATCGCCCGGCCGCCATTTATGGCGGTAGGTTACATCGGGCGTGATCGTCCGCTCGACCAGGTCGTCGATGAACGCGGCGCTGCTCTCCGGGTCCATGCCTTCCAGATTGCGCAGTTTCCCCGGGTGGAAATACAGCGCCTTCTTGCCGGTCGAGGGGTGCGTGCGGACAAGCGGATGCGTGCGCGGCTTGCCGTATTTTTCCCGCGCTTCGGCGCTGACATAGTTATGGTCTTCGATCTTGGTCACCACCGTGCGGGTGGCGAGATCGGCTTGCGCCTCTGCGGGCAACCCGTCATAGGCGCGCTGCATATTGGCGAAGCCGGTATCGCCGCCGGACGTCGGCAGCTTCACCGCGTAGAGCGCCGTGTATTTCGGCGGCCGTTCATGGTTGGTGTGGTCGGTATGCCATTCGCGCGCACCGACAGGCGCGAAGATTCCGTCCGGCCCGACCCTGGTCTTGCTGCTGTCGAGCACCGCGATCTCGGGATGGTCGTCCATGAGCATTTCGGTCAGGTGCTGCGCCATGGTGTCGCCGAAATGGCGCACGGCCGCGAGATACTGGTCGGGCGAATAGGATTGATCACGCACGACCAAGACCAGATGGTCGTCGAGCGCGGCTTCCATCGTCGCCACGTCTTCCTGTGAGACCGGGCCTGCGAGATCGATTCCGGTCGCTTCGGCGCCGAGCGCGCCGGACAAGGGCGTGATCGTCAAAGGCATGGCATTCTCTCGAATTGCGGTGTTTCCCCATTGTAATTCAGGGCCGTGCGAACTGGAAATCGGCGTAAACCAGGCGAAAAATCAGGCCGGGATTTTCCATAAGCGATTCAGATGACATAATTAAGCAGCGATCGCGCCGCGACGTCAGGGCGGCGCGACATCATTTTGTTGGAGGGACGCGTGGCGATCGAAACCTGGGATAGTGCGGGATCGAAACGTCGTGGCCGTTGACCGGCCGTACCGTCTCGGCGTCGATGTCGGCGGCACCTTCACCGATTTCGTGCTGCTCGATGAGATTGACGGGGCCATTCGCATCGCCAAGTCGCTGACGACACCGGCGGACCCGTCGGTCGGCGTGCTCACCGGGCTGCGCGCCTTCGACGATCCATGCCCCGGCCATATCGCGGCGACCAACCGCATCGCGCACGCGACGACCCTGGTCGCCAACACGGTGATCGAGCGTAAGGGCGCGGTGACCGCGCTGCTCACCACCGAGGGCTTCCGCGATATCCTGGAATTGCGCCGTCACACCCGGGTCACGACTTATGAATTATGGGAAGATCCGCCGACGCCGTTGGTGCCGCGCTGGCTGCGCTTGCCGGTGGGCGAGCGCGTGTTCGCGGATGGCGCGGTGCTGAAACCGGTGCCGCGCGACGATATCGCCGCCGCGGTCGAGGTCATGCAGCGCGAGGGCGTCGAATCCGTCGCGGTCGCGTTCTTGCACTCGTATGTGAACCCGGAGAACGAACGGGCGGCCCGGGACATCCTGGCCGAACTCGCGCCGGACCTGCCGGTGACGCTGTCGTCCGACGTGCTGCCTCAGATCAAGGAGTATGAGCGGACCAGCACGACGGTGGTGAACGGCTACGTCAAACCGCTGGCGCAGAATTACCTCAACAATCTCGGTAGGGGCTTGGGCGAGACCGGCTACACCGCGCCGCTGCAGATCATGCTGTCGAACGGCGGGTTGGGGTCGACCGACACGGCGGGCGCGTTTCCGATCCGGCTGATCGAGTCCGGTCCCGTCGCGGGCGCAATCGTCGGGCGGCAGATTGCGCAGAACCTGGATCTCGATGACGTGCTCAGCTTCGACATGGGCGGCACCACAGCGAAGGCGTGCCTGATTCGCGACCAGGCGCTGCCGATCACCGAGGAACTGGAGGTCGCCCGCGCCAAACGCTTCACCAAGTCGAGCGGCTTTCCCGTCGGTGTGCCCGCGGTCAGCATGATCGAGATCGGCGCGGGCGGCGGCAGTATCGCGGCGGTCAACCGCATGGGGCTGGTCCAGGTCGGGCCTGAAAGCGCGGGCGCGGAACCGGGGCCCATCTGCTATGGCCGGGGCGGGAAAACCCCGACGGTGACCGACGCGGACCTGACGCTGGGGTATCTCAACCCGGACAACTTCGCGGGCGGGTCGATGGCGCTCGACACCAAGGGCGCGGCGGCCGGGTTGGAGGAATCCATCGGCGGACCGCAGCAGCGCGCCCTGGTCGAGGCGGCGTGGACGGTGCACGATGTGATCAACGAGACCATGGCCGCAGCCGTGCGCATGCATGTCACGGAACGCGGCGGCAACCCGGAAGCGGCGACCATGGTGGCTTTCGGCGGGGCCGGACCGGTGCATGCCTATAATCTGGCCCGCAAGCTGGGGATCCGCCAGCTCATGGTGCCGTTGCGGGCGGGTGTCCTGTCGGCCCTGGGGTTGCTTGTCGCGCCGCCGGCGTACGACATCGTGCGCACCTATAAGAAGCCGTTGGCTGGCCTCGCGCCGGAGGATATCGGCAATCAGTTCGACCAGATGACGGCGGAGATCGAGGCGCTGCTCGACGGGGTCGAGGACACCGGGCCGCGCCGCTTCCGCCGCTCGCTCGACGTGGGCTATGTGGGGCAGAGTTATCAGGTGACGGTGCCGGTCGAGGATGCGCTGTCCGCCGACGCCGTGTTCGATCGTTTCTCGACGCTGTATCGCGAGAAATACGGCTATTTCTACGACGACGTGCCGGCGGAGATCGTGAACCTGCGGGTCTTCGGCGAGATCGAGGGGGCGGGATTACAGCTGACGCCGGCGGCCGGGGCGGACGGCACGGCGGAGGCATCGGGCAAACGCGCCGCCTATTCGCCCACGGTGGGGGCGATGATCGACTTCGCCGTCTACGATCGCGCCACGCTGGCCCCCGGCATGACCTTCGCCGGGCCGGCCATCGTCGAGGAGCAGACCTCGACCACCATCATCGATTCGGAGGCGGCCGTGGAGATCGACGCCTTCGGGTCGCTTGTCATCACCTTGCCGGGAGAGACGCCGTGACCGCATCCACCCGCCGGATCCCGCTCGACGTGATCTGGCCGCGCCTGATCGCCATCGCCGATGAGATGGCGACGACCATGTTCCGCACCGCCTTCTCGCATGACGTGGTCGAGGTGCACGACATGTCGACGGGGCTGCTCGATCATCGCGGCTACCTGATCGCGCAGACCTGGCTGGGGGCCACCGGCCACACCGGCTGCATGCCCGCTTTCGGCGTGAACCTGACCAAGGCCTTCCCGCCGGAGACGGTGCGGCCCGGCGATGTCTTCATCTGCAACGATCCATGGCTGTGCAACGGCCAGACGGCGGACATCTTCATCACCACGCCGGCGTTCCACGACGGCCGTCTGATCGGTTTCGCGGTGAACACGATCCACCATGTGGACATCGGCGGGCGCAAGGGGTCGGGCCTGTCCGAGGAGGTGTTCGAGGAAGGCCTGATCATTCCCATGCTGCGCCTCTACAAGGAGGGCGAGCCGAACGAGGAACTCTTCGGGCTGATTCGGCGCAACGTGCGCTATTCGGAAAAGATGATCGGCGATCTGCGGGCCCAGGTGGCGACCGGCTGGGCCGGCTGCCGGGCGATGGAAACGCTCTGCGCCGAGTTCAAGCTCGACGGCCTGCTCGATGTCGCCGACGAGTTGATCGGCCGGACGGAGGAGGGTATCCGCGCCGGGCTGCGCGACCTGCCCGACGGACAATGGCACGAAGAGATGCTGATGGACATCGACGGCATCGACGAACCGCAGCCGCTGGCCGTGACTGTCACTATCGACGGCGACGAGTTGACCGCCGACTTCACCGGCACCGCGCCGCAGGTCCGGCGCCCGATCAACTGCCCGCTCAACTTCACGCGGGCCTATGTCGCGATCCCGACGAAGATGGTCTGCGACCCGGCATTGCCCAACAACCAGGGCACCTACCGGCCGCTGCACCTGACCGCGCCCGAGGGCACGATCCTGAACCCGACCTATCCGGCGTCGTGTTTCTGGCGGCTCAGTTCGGGCATGCTGGTCGGCGAGCTGATGTTCCGCATCTTCGCCCAGATCGTGCCGAACCGCGTGCCGGCGGATTCCGGATCGCTGCCGACCTGGCAGTTCTACGTCACGGGCACGCGCCCCGACGGCGAGGATTACGCGCTGCATCAGCATGCCTTCGGCGGCATGGGCGGGCGGCCGGGCCGCGACGGTTTGTCGGCGGCCAGCTTCCCCTACAACGTGCGCGACGTGTCGATCGAATGGTCCGAGCATGAAACGCCCGTGCTCTACGAGGCGCGGCAGCTCATCCCGGATTCGGGCGGGGCGGGGACGTTCCGCGGCGGTCTCGGTCAGGAATTGATCTTCCGCGCCTATGACAGCGGCACCGCGGACGGCCAGCCATTGGTCTTTGCCGGGGCGGCAGGGCGGATGCGGAACCCGCCCGAGGGGCTGGGCGGGGGCGGACCCGGATCGTTGTCGACCATCGACATCAACGGCAAGCCGATCGCCCCGAACAGTTCGCCCGAATTCTCGTTCCACAAGGGAGACGTGGTGCGGCTGGCGCTGCCCGGGGGCGGCGGACACGGCGACCCGGCAGAACGTGCCCGGGATAATATCGAGGCCGACCTGAAGGCGGGATACGTTACATCCGATGGCGCGCGGCGCGATTACGGATACGATACATAAACGCCGGGGAACGGCATATCCATTCGTTCCCTCGGTCAACCAACGTGGAGGACACAGCCATGGCATTCCGCATCGGACTGCTCGTATTTCCCGACATCATGCAGCTCGACATGACCGGCCCGCACGAGGTGTTCACGAAATTCCCGGATACCGAAGTCCTGCTCGTCTGGAAATCGCTCGACCCTGTGCGCTCCGGCGGCGGCATGCGGATCCTGCCCGACGTCACCTATGCGGATTGTCCGCAGCTCGATCTTATCTGCGTGCCGGGCGGCGGCGGGATGAACCCGTTGTTGACCGACGCCGATACGCTCGATTTCCTGCGCCGTCAGGCGGAAGGCGCGCGCTACGTCACGTCGGTCTGCACCGGCTCGCTGGTTCTCGGTGCAGCCGGGCTGTTGAAAGGCCGCCGCGCCGCCTGCCATTGGATGTCGCGCGAGATGCTGGCCGAGTTCGGGGCGATTCCCGACCCGGCGCGAGTCGTCGTGGACGGCAACATCATCTCGGGCGGCGGCGTCACGGCGGGAATCGACTTCGCCTTGACGGTGGCGGGCGAGTTGTTCGGCGACGATGTCGCGAAGTCGATCCAGCTCGGAATCGAATACAATCCGCAGCCGCCTTATGACGCGGGGTCGCCGGAATCTGCCGGGGCGGCGGTCGAGGCCGATGCCCGGACGGCTGCCGCCGGGCGCCAGGCCGAGCGGGAAGCGGCGGTTCGCGCGGCGGCGGAAGCTCTATAGAATCAAGGGCGTACCGATCATCCGTAGATGGCGCTTATCCGCGCATGCGCAAAAATGCACAACTGTGTGCGACTTTTTCGAATTGAAAGACATTTTTGCGCGGCGCAGACTTTGGTTAACAAGAAACAGCCGGAGGCACGAAAAGCGGCCGACGGCATAATGGGTAAGCCGTCTTCACATGGATCTCGTCGTCGCTCTTGCGTTCAACGGACTGGTCTGGGGCCTCATCATCGCGCTCATCGCGCTCGGCCTGTCGATCATTTTCGGCTTGCTCGACATCATAAATCTTGCGCATGGCGACTTTTTCATGGTGGGGACGGTCCTCACCTGGTTCGTGCTGGAGTCCACCGGCAACTATTGGCTCGCTTTCCTGATCGTCCCGCTGCTCGGGTTCGGGCTCGGCGCGCTGGTCGAGCGCGCGGTCATCCAGCCGATCCGGGGCACCGCGGCGCTCTCCATCGTCGCGACCTTCGGCTTGTCGATCATCATCCAGGAAGTAGTGCGGGCCGGGTTCGGTGCCGCGCCGAAACGCATCCTGCCGCCGATCGAGGGCACCATCCCGCTGTTCGGAATCGAATACGATATTTACCGGTTGTTCGCGGCGGGTGCGGCGATCCTGGCCATTGCCGGGTTCTTTCTCTTCCTCCATGGCACCAAATTGGGCACCTGGATGCGCGCGGTCCGGTTCGACCGGGACACGGCGCTCGCCATGGGCGTGCCCGCGCGGACCGTTTACATGGTGACCTTCGCACTCGGATTCGCCATGGCGGCGCTCGGCGGCGCGGTGGCCGCGCCGATCACGACGGTCGATTTCCAGACCGGCGTCGATGTGCTGCCCTTCTGCTTCATGGCCGTGATCATCGGCGGCTTGGGCAACCTGCCCGGAACGGTGGCCGCCGCGGTTCTGTTGGCGGTGACCGAAGGCATCGTCACCAGCTTTGCCGATCCGACGATCGCCCGGATCGTCTCGCTATGCCTGATGAGCGCCGTCCTGATCGCCCGTCCGCACGGAATCTTCAGCGGGGCGACGCGATGAAGGACCGCGTCAATCGGATCGCATTCCTGGTAACGCTTACCTTGTTGGTAACCGCGCCGTGGCTGTTGCCGGCGCTGGGCTATGACTATTGGCTGGATATCATCGCCGAGATCATCATCTGGTCGCTGTTCGCGGCCAGCGTGAACCTGCTGTTCGGCTATGTCGGCCTGCTGTCCTTTGGGCAGGCATTGTTCTTCGGCATGGGAATGTTCGGTGTCGCGATCGGAGTCGCCAAGCTCGGCCTCGGATTCTGGCCGGCGCTCGGGTTCGGCATGGTTGTTTCCGTGGCGATGGCCGCCGTTGCGGGCGCGCTCGCCGTCCGGCTGACCTGGCATTACTTCGCGATCATCACGGTCGTCTTCTCGCTGATCTTCTACTTCATCGCATTGAGCGCGAAGCCGATAACCGGCGGCGATGACGGCACGAGCTTCTCGATGCCGCCGATGCTGACCATGGGCGAATTCGAACTGAGCCTGACGGATCCGACGGTGCAGTATTTCTTCATCCTGCTTGCGGTGGGATCGGCCTTCTACCTCAAATACCGGATCATCAAGAGCCCGTTCGGCATGGCGTTGATGGCGGTGCGCGAGAACGACGTCCGGGCATCGCTGATCGGGCTGAACGTCTATTTCCTGCGCTGGGTCGCCTTCGTCGTCGCGGGCGGATTCGCCGGGCTGGCGGGATGCCTGTTCGCGCTGTTCGGTCGCTACGCCTCGGCGTCCTACATGTTCTATCACGTGTCCGGCGAAGGCGTGGTGTGGACCATCGTCGGTGGGGCGGGGACCCTGTTCGGCCCCGCGATCGGCACCGCGCTTCTGATCATCGTCCGCGAAGAACTTTCGAATGTTTGGGAACATTATCCGATCCTGGTCGGCGTGATCGTCATCGTGACGGTGATCTTCGCGCCGAAAGGCATCGCGGGAATTTGGAACACGATGCTCGACCGGTTCGCGTCCAAGGCGGATGAAAGTCCGCCGCCGGCCGAGCCCGCGCCGACGCCCGCCAAGAGCGAGGCCGGATCATGACCGTGCCGATGCTCGCGATCGCCGACCTGACCAAACGCTTCGGCGGGCTGGTGGCGCTCGATCATGTGACGCTCGACCTGGAACCGAATGTCCTGCACGCGATCATCGGCCCGAACGGGGCGGGTAAGACCACGTTGTTCAACACGATTTCGGGCATGCTCAAGTCGGATTCCGGCACGGTGCGGTTTCACGGCACCGATATCTCCCGCATGCCGCCGCATAAGATCAGCCGTCTCGGTATGAGCCGGTCGCTGCAGATCAAGAGCGTGTTCGATTCCATGACCGTGGCGGAAAACCTCTGGATCGCGGCACAGGCGCAGCAAGGCGTGATGCACGCCTTCGCCCGGCGAGGCAGTTTCGGCGGAACGGCGAAACGGGTCGATACGGTCTTGGAACAGACCGGGCTCGGCGACTTTCGGGATACGCCCGCGGGCACCTTGTCCTATGGCGACGTCGCGCTGCTGGAAATCGGCATCGCCCTGGCGACCGAACCGAAACTACTGCTGCTGGACGAGCCGATCTGCGGCATGGGGCCGGCGGAGACCGAGGCGACGGTCGAGAAGATCCGGCAACTGGCGAAATCCGTCGACATCATCATCATCGAGCACGACATGCCGGTGGTTTTCGATCTGGCCGAACACATCACGGTGATGGCGCAAGGCGGCGTTTTGGCCCGCGGCACGCCACAGGACATCGCGAATAACACGGCGGTGCGGGAAGCCTATCTCGGCGACGAGGACGATGACGACGACGAGGTGACGGCCCATGCTTGAGATTCGCGATCTTCGTGCGAGCTACGGCAAGGTCGAGGTTCTCCAGGGCGTTTCCCTCGATGTGGGCGACGGCGAGATCGTCGGGTTGCTGGGCCGCAACGGCGTGGGCAAGACGACCACGTTGAAGTCGATCATGGGGTTGGTGCCCGCATCGTCCGGCCACGTATCCTTCGACGGCGTCGACCTGACCGGTCTGGCGGCGCATAAGGTGCCGCGTCAGGGTGTCGGTTACGTGCCGCAGGGGCGTGGCATCTTCCCGAACCTGTCGGTCGAGGAGAACCTGTTCCTCGGCCTGCCGCGCGACCCGTCGCGCGAACAGAGCGAGATGGTCTACGACCGGTTCCCGCGCTTGAAGGAACGCCTGAGCCAGAAAGGCGGCACCCTCTCGGGCGGCGAGCAGCAGCAACTGGCGATCGCCCGCTGTCTCGTCATGCAGCCGAAACTGATCATTCTCGACGAGCCGACCGAAGGCATCATGCCGATCCTGGTCAAGGAGATCCGCTCCGAGATCAAAAAGATCAACGGCACCGGCGTCTCCATCCTTCTGGTCGAACAGAACCTGGTTACCGCATTCAAAATCTGCAGCCGCATCTACCTCATGGAAAAAGGCACCATCGTCCATGAGTCGAGTGCTGCGGACCTCAAGACCCAGCCCGAAGTCATTCACCGGTACCTCGGGATGGCCGCATAGCAAAATAGGGAGTGATAGAAATGAAGAGCAAAGACAAGAAAGCGGCGCCCCGCGTGCCGGACAGCTTGATTACATTGCCCCGCCGAAGCTTTCTGCAGACGGCGCTCGCCGGCGGCGCGATCGCGTCGACCGCCTATGTTTCCCTGACCCGTGACCTGTTCGCAAAGGAAAGCGGCCCCATCGTCATCGGCCATCAATGCGAACTGACTGGCGGATTCTCGTCCTGGGGCTATTGGCATGACAAATGCGCCAAGGCCGCGGCCAAGGTCATCAACGAAGGCGGCGGCATCGCCGGCCGCAAACTCGAAGTGCCGATCGCGGATACCGAATCGAACCCGGCGGCGGGTGCGCGGAAACTGCGCTCGCTCATCCAGCGGTCGAAGGCCCGCTTCGTCGTGGGCTCTGTGCATTCAGGCATCATGCTCGCCTCGATCCCCATCGCGTCCGAATTGAAGACGCCGTATTTCTCGGCGGGCGAGGCGACCGAGGCGACGGGTTCGAAGGGCACGCGCTACAGCTTCCGCACGGGAACCGATACCTATGCCTTGGCCGCCGCCGGAGCGCCCTGGGCGTTCAAGAATCTCGGCAAAAACTGGACGATGATCTTCCCCGACTACGCCTGGGGCCACAGCCATCATGAAGAGCATCGCAAGTTGATCGAGTCGATGGGCGGCAAGGTCAACGACCCGATCGCCGTTCCGCTCGGCACGAAGGATCTGGTGCCGTATCTCGCGAAGATTCCGGAAGAGACCGAGGTCCTGTTCTCGGTCTTCTTCGGCGCGTTGTCGGTGGCGTTCTACACTCAGTCCAAGTCGATGAAGCTGGACGAGAAGATGAAGATGTATTCGGTCAGCGGCACGATCGAGGCGATCGATCCGGCGGCGATCAACGGTGCGGCCGAAGGCGTCTATTTCCTGGAGAATTTCCCGCGTCCGCTGGAATACAAGGACGACGAGTATCATCGGGCATTCATTAAGATGATGGATATCGATCCGGTGCACGCCAGGGAGAACGGCTCGAGCCGTGTGATGGCCAAGAGCCATGCCTGGCAGTCCTACGAGAATTTCTTCGCTCTGAAGAAAGCGATCGAGGACTCCGGCTGGCAGCGGAAGAAGGACACGCCGGGCGTGATCGAGGCGCTAGAAGGCTTGAAGATGGACAACTCGCTGGCCCATCCGCAAGGTGCGAAGGTGCTGCGGGCCGAGGACCACAGCGGAATGATCGACTGCTACATCAGTCAGGTTCAGAACGGGAAGTTTGCCGTCAAGAAGCATATCCCGCGCGCGGAAATGGAAGCGCTGCTGCCGCCGCGCTACGACTTCCGCAAATACAAGCTGTAAGCAAGAACGCGGGATTACGGGGGCGGCGGTTTGGCCGCCGTTCCCGGCCTGCGGTTTCACGGGAGCCTAAAGTTGCGTGAGAACAGCAAGATCACCGTCTGCGCGGCGCATGTCGCGCCGGTCTATCTGGATACCCGGGCGACGGTCGCGAAGGCGTGCGGGCTGATCGCGGAGGCGTCGGAAAAAGGCGCCGATCTCGTCGTCTTTCCCGAGTCCTACATACCGGGGTTCCCGCTCTGGACGGCGGTAGCGCCGCCCTACCGGAACCACGATTTCTTCGAGCGCTTCGTCGCCGCATCGATCCGCGTCCCGGGACCGGAAATCGCCGACCTTTGCCGGGCGGCCCGCGATTCGCAGGTCATGGTGTCGATGGGTATCAGCGAATCGACCGACGTGAGCGTCGGCTGCCTGTGGAATTCGAACCTGTTGATCGACAAGGATGGATCAATCCTGAACCATCACCGCAAGCTGGTGCCGACCTTCTTCGAGAAACTGATCTGGGCGAACGGCGACGGCGTCGGGCTTCGCGTGACCGATACGTCATTGGGGCGTATCGGTATGCTGATCTGTGGTGAGAACACGAATCCTCTCGCGCGTTATGCGCTGATCGCCATGGGTGAACAGGTGCATATGTCGTCCTATCCGCCGATCTGGCCGACGCATCAGCCGAGCGCGAACGACGCCTACGACCTGACCAGCGCGATCCGCATCCGCGCCGGCGCGCATTCGTTCGAGGCGAAGGCGTTCAACATCGTCGCGTCGTCGATCCTCGACGAAACGGCGCTCGACGCCTTGAAGCCGCTGGGTGACGAGGCGATGGATATCATCACCGGATCGCCGCGCGGGGCGTCGATGATCCTCAATCCGCAAGGCAACGTCATCGCCGAGACGGCATCCCGCGAGGACGAGCTTCTCATCGCGGACATCGATCTGCAGGACTGCGTGGTGCCGAAGCAGTTCCACGACGTCGCCGGCTACTACAACCGGTTCGACATCTTCGATTTCGCGGTCGACCGGTCACCGCGCGATCCGGCGCGGCTGCCTGGGAATGACGGGCCGCGCAGCTACGAGTTCGACATGCTAGACTCCCGATGGGCGAAAGCCGATGCGGCCGAGTAGAATGCGGCCGCTCAGTTTCATGTCGTTGACGGTGGTGACCGGTGTCGGGCGATCTGATCAGCAGCAACTCGTTGCCCACTGTGGCCAAGTCGAAGCAATTTGACTGGTCGGACATCGAGGTCTTCCTCGCCGTCGCCCAGTTCAAGAGTCTGTCCGAAACGGCGCGGCATCTTGGGGTCAACCATTCCACGGTCGGCCGGCGGCTGCGGGCGCTCGAAGACGCCCTGAACGAGAAACTGTTCGAGCGGACCCGGCTGGGGTTTCTCCTGACCGACGCGGGGCATAGCCTGCTGGCGCATGCCGAAGGGATGGCGGCGCATGCGCATTCCATCGCCGCCGATTTCAGCGACGCGACCGATGCGCCCGGCGGCGTGGTCCGGGTCGCGACGATGGAGGCGCTGGGCAGCCTGTATCTGGCGCCGCGGTTCGAAGCGCTCTACCGGCAATCGCCGTCGATCCGGATCGAACTGGTCACCGCGTCGCATTGGATCAACCTGTCGAAACGCGAAACCGATATCCTGATCTCCTTTCCGAAGCCGCAGGGCCGGCGTATTTCCGTCACGAAGATCGGTGAGTTCGCGCTGCATTTCTATGCTACGCCGGGTTACTTGGCGGCGCAGGGCACGCCCGCATCCCTTGACGATCTCGGCAAGCATCACTTCATCGACTATATCGACGAACTGGTGCAGATTTCCGCCGTGCGCTGGACGTCGGACGTGCTGCGCGACCCCAACGCGATCTTCCGTTCGACGAGCTTGGTGGCCCAGTATCACGCGGCGCTGTCGGGTATCGGCATCGCCATGCTGCCGACATTCCTGGCGTCCCGCGACGACCGGTTGACGCGGATTCTGGGAGATACCGTGGTGGTGAAGCGCGATTTCTGGCTCGCGGTTCACGAGGACCTGCTGCACTTGGCGCGGGTCCGTCAGGCGATTTCCTTCCTGTCCAACCTTATCGAGTCGGATCGCGATTTCCTGATCGGAAAGACTCCGTAGCGGCGGTTCGGTCTTACCCGGATTTTGCGTTCCGGATCGCGCGCCACAGCCGTTCCGGCGTCGCGGGCATGGGGACATGCCGCACACCCAGCGCGGACAGTGCATCGACAAGCGCGTTGGCGACCGCCGGCATCGCGCCGACGGTACCGGCCTCGCCCGCGCCCTTGACGCCGAGCGGGTTGGTCTCGGTCGGCACCGGGTTGCTCTCGATATCCATGAAGCACAGGTCGTCCGCGCGCGGCATGCAGTAGTCCATGAAGGACCCGGACAGAAGCTGTCCCGTGCCGTCCTCGTAGCGGATGTCCTCCATCAGCACCTGCCCGGCGCCCATCGCGATCCCGCCGTGGAGCTGGCCCTTGAGCAGCAGCGGGTTCAACACCACACCCACGTCGTCGACCACGCTGTAGCGCAGAATCTCCGTTTCGCCGGTTTCCGCGTCGATCTCCAACTCGCAGACATGCGCGCCGTTGGGAAAATTCATCGAAGTCGGCGACCAGATCGCATGACCGCTCAATCCCGGCTCCAAGCCATCGGGCAGTTTGTCCGGATTGTAGGCGAGCCGGGCGGCATCCTTGACGGTCATCGACCGGTTGGTGCCGGCGACGCTGAACACGCCGTCCTCGAAGTCGACCTGCTTCGGGTCGGCGTCGAGCGCGTGGGCGGCGATGAGCATGGCCTTGGCGATCACTTTCTGCATGGCTTCGTGCAGGGCCGATCCGCCGATCGTCGCCGAGCGCGAGCCGAAGCTGCCGCGCCCGAACGGCACCTTGTCCGTGTCGCCCGACACATAGCGCACGTCGTCCGGGTCCAGGCCGAGGCGCTCGCAGGCGAGTTGCGTATACATGGTGGCGTGGCCCTGACCCTGGTCGATCGAGCCGGTCAGGATGGTGGCCGAACCGCCGCCGTCGAAGCGGATTTCCGCGCCCTCAACCCCTTCGGAGCCTGCCCGTTCGATCGTGTTGGACAGGCCGAGGCCGCGCAGCTTGCCGCGCGTTTTGGATTCGGCGCGGCGTTGTTCGAATCCGTCGCGGTCTGCCAGGTCGGCCGCCATGTTCATGTTCTTCTCGAACTCGCCGCTGTCATAGGTATAGGTGAGGCCGGTCTTGTAGGGCATGGCGTCGGGCGGGATGGTGTTGCGGCGGCGTAATTCCGCCGGGTCGATATCCATCTCGTCGGCGGCGATGTCGATCAGCCGTTCGATCACGAAGGCGGCTTCCGGCCGCCCATTGCCGCGATAGGCCCGGATCGGGTTGGTGTTGGTGAAGACCGCGGTCACGTCCGCGTGGATCGCCGGCGTGGTGTAGACCCCGGCCAGCGAGCCGAGATTCTTGACCGCCGAGCTTTCACCGCCGAGTTGGACATAGGCGCCGACGCTGGCAATCGTCTTGACGTCGAGCGCAAGGAATTTCCCGTCGCGGTCCAAGCCGAGCGCCGCCTCGATCACGTTGTCGCGGCCATGGCCGTCGCTGAGCAGCGCCTCCGACCGGGTGCTGATCCATTTGACCGGGCGGCCGAGTCGTTTCGATGCCAACAGGACGAGCGGCACCTCGTTGTAGACCGCGGATTTCATGCCGAACCCGCCGCCGATGTCGCCCGCGATCACGCGCACCCGGCTTTCGGGCACGCCGAGGATGCGGGACAGCAGGCCGCGATAGGGCTGCAGTCCCTGCAACGTCGTATGGAGCGTGTAGTGATCTTCCGTCGCGTCGTAATGACCGATGCAGCCGCGCGGCTCCATGCTGTTGGCGCTGACCCGGTTGATCACCAGTTTCTGGCGTACCACGTGATCGGCGGCCGCAAGGGCGGCGTCGGTCGCCGCCTTGTCGCCCTCGGTGTGCACGTAACAGATGTTGTCCGGACACTCGTCCCAGACCGGCGGGGCGTCGGCCGTTGCCGCCGCCTCGGTATCGGTGATCGACGGCAGGGGATCGTAGTCGACCTCGATAAGATCCGCCGCGTCCATCGCTTGGTTGCGCGTCTCGGCGACGACGAAAGCGACATAGTCGCCCACACGCCGGACCCGGTCGCGCACGAGCGCCTGATACGGCGGCACGAACATCGGCGAGCCGTCGCGCCGGAAGCGGCCGCTGCCGGTCGGCAGGTCGGCGAAGCCCGACGCCGCCCAATCCTCGCCGGTCAGGACCGCCAAGACGCCGGGCGCCGCTTCCGCCGCCGCCGTGTCGATGGCGAGGATGCGGGCATGCGCGTGGGGCGACCGCAGCACATGCCCGAAAGCCATGTCCGGCAGCACGATGTCGTCCACATACCGTCCGCCGCCGCGCAGCAGCCGCGGGTCTTCGAAGCGCGAGACCGATTGGCCGACGGCATACTCACCCATGGCGGCTCTGCGTAGATGTATGTGAAGGGAAGGGATCGCCAGCTTGGATCATGAGGTTCGCTCTCCTGTCCCAATAGCTTACGGGAATGGATACGGTAGATTCAACGAGGCTTGCGCCGGAGTCGCACCCGACACGTCGCGGCGCTATTGTAAGGATAGGACAAGCAACAGAACAAACGAGCGGTTCCGCTCTACAGGAGGAAGTGCCCATGCGCGGCGTCGTCTTTACAGGCAATCGCAAACTCGAACTCATGGAATTCGACGATCCCACACCCGGTCCCCGGGATGTCATCCTGGAGATCAAGGCGTCCGGCATGTGCGGCAGCGACCTGTGGAAATACCGGGCCGAGCCGGGCGGACATGCCGGACCCGGCCATAAGGCGCCGGAGGGTCCCATCATCGCCGGACACGAACCCTGCGGCGTGGTTGCCGAGGTCGGCAGCGCCGTCAGCGAAAGCGAGGCGCGGGTCGGACAGCGCGTGATGGATCATCACTACGAAGGCTGCGGCGCGTGCAAACACTGTCAGTCCGGCTGGGCGCAGATGTGTCTTGACGGCGCCATCGTCTACGGGGCCGGGGGCCACGGGGCGCATGCCAAATACATGAAGGTGCCGGTCTCGACGCTGGTGCCATTGCCCGACGACCTGTCCTTCGAGGTGGGGGCCGCGATCTCCTGCGGCACGGGCACCGCTTTCGGCGCGCTGCGGCGGCTGTCGCTGCACGGCGACGAGACCATCGCGATCTTCGGGCAAGGGCCGGTCGGCCTGTCGGCGACCCAGCTTGCCGTTGAGATGGGCGCGCGCGTGATTGCCCTCGACGTCTCTTCGGAACGCGGCGAACTGGCCAAGGCCTTCGGCGCGGATGTGGTGATTAATCCTTCCAACGTGGACCCGGTCGACGCGATCCGCGAGCTGACGCACGGTGAAGGGGCGCACAAGACGCTGGACTGTTCCTCCAACCCGGACGCCCGGGCGGCGGCGGTGCGGGCGACGCGAAGCTGGGGCACGGCCTGTTATGTGGGCGAGACCGGCGAGGTCACGCTGGAGGTCAGCCCCGACCTGCTGCGCCGCCAGATCACGCTGGTCGGATCTTGGACCTTCTCCAAGAACGGCCAGGCCGATTGCGCCGAGTTCATCTCGGACCGCAAGATTCCCGTGGAAAAACTGTTCAGCGACCGCTGGAAGCTGGACCAAGCCGAGGAGGCGTATCAACTGTTCGACACGCAGACCACCGGCAAGGGCGTGTTCTTGATGTAACGGTGGCATGGGCCGCACGGAAAACCCAGGGAGAAACGGCGCAATGCGCATCCACAACCTGTACGAAGACGAGAACGGCGAATCGCATTTCCGCGATATCGAGGTCGAATGGGCCGAGGAACGCGGCGCCAGCAAATACTCCGAACGGCTGCCGGCGACCGGCATCATTTTCCGCAAGACCAGCGGCGACTACGACCTGGATTGGCATCCCGCGCCGCGGCGGCAATACATCATCAACCTGGATGCCGGCGCGAAGCTGACGGCGAGCGACGGCGAAAGCCGCATCATCGCCGCCGGCGAGGTGATCCTGGTCGAGGACGTCAGCGGCAAGGGGCACCTGTCGCAATCGGTTGGCGGCCAACTGCGGCATTCGATCTTCGTACCGATCGAGTAGCGCGGTCGACTAGACCCCGTCGATCCAGACCTCGACGGCGGCGTTCGCGATCACGGCGGTATCGTCCACCTCGTCGTCGGGCACGTCGAGCCCGCCTTTCACCGCCTTCACGGTGACCTTTCCGACCGGCAGCGTCGCGGCGACGGCGTCGGTATCGACCTTGTCCGGTTGCTGCACGCCGATGGTCACGTTCACTTCCAGGGTGCTCTTGTCGATTCCCAGCGTGCGGATGAAGGTCAGCGAACTGTGATGCAAGGCGTCCTGGACGGCCCGGTTCGCGGCCTTGGTGTAGTTGCCGCCGTGCAGATCGTTGCCCATGCCCATTTCGAGGATTGCGCGTCTTTTGGTCATGATTCCGTCCTCCTACGGCAGATCGAGCCGCACCACGGCGGCGGCGCTGGCGACGAGGGTCGAATCGGTGCCTTCGTCGTTGGGAATTTGCAGGCCGCCTTCGACGACACTGACGGTGCCGGTGCCGTGCGGCAGGATGGCGAGGACGGCGTCGGTATCCACCCGTTCGGGCTGCGGCACGCCGATCGTGACCTCGACCTGCATCGAATCGGTATCCCGCCCCAGCGCCTTGGCGATGCTGAGCGAGTTGTGCCACAGCGCGTCGCGCAAGGCGCGGACCGCGGCTTTCGTGGGGTCGGTGCCCCGTATGTCGGTGCCCATGCCGATTTCCAGCACGATCCGTTTCCAAGCCATTTGATGAGACTCTCCCTGTGGGCGGTAACGCGAATGCGCCTACGGTAGTCGGCTTTCGCCGCCGACGCCAATATAGTGGCGAGCGCGCAGCAATGCGGTAAAATCGCAACGACCTGTTTCGCACCGGAGACTATGTCATGACCCTCACGATACGTCCTCTCCATCCCACTATCGGCGGCGAAGTAGACGGCATCGATTTACGCCGACCCCTTTCCGAAGACGATGTCGCCGCCATCAATGCGGGCATGGACCGTTTCGCCGTCTTGGTCTTTCCGGGACAGGATCTGACCGACGAACAACAGATCGCCTTTAGCCGCAACTTCGGCGACCTGGAATTGCCAGGCGCGGTCAGCAACATCACCAAGCCGCAGGACCGCCGGCTCCGGCCGGAACTGGCCGACGTGTCGAATCTGACCAAGGACCAGAAGGTCTTCGAACGGGACGACCGGACGCGGATGTTCAATCTCGGCAACCGGCTGTGGCATTCGGACAGTTCCTTCCGCGCGATTCCGTCGAAATACTCGATCCTGTCGGCGCGATTGATCCCGAATAAGGGCGGCAATACCGAGTTCGCGGACATGCGTGCCGCCTATGATGCGCTCGACGATGACTTTAAGGCGGAAATCGCGGATCTCGTCTGCGAGCATTCCCTGATCTTTTCGCGCGGCCTGCTCGGTTTCGACGAACTCAGCGAGGAAGAGCGGGCCAACTTCAAGCCGGTGTTACAGAGCCTGGTGCGAACCCATCCGGTCACCGGCCGGAAATCGCTCTACCTGTCGTCGCATGCGGGAACGATCGTCGGTTGGCCGATGCCGGAAGCGCGGTCGCTGCTGCGCGATCTGATCGAGGACGCGACAAAGCCCGAGTTCGTTTACGTGCACAGGTGGCGGCTGCACGACCTGGTGATGTGGGACAACCGGCAGACCATGCATCGCGTCCGGCGCTTTGCGGACACGACCGAAAAGCGCGATATGCGCCGCACGACGGTTGCCGGCGATACGCCGACGGCGGCCCAGCAGGTCGCCTAGCCGGGCGGCTGTATTTTAGCGAGGACGATCATGACCACCAGCGCCGAATTGCCGGATACCCTGGGCCGATTGTCGACGATGGCGCGGGCCGAACTATTCCAGGGGCCGACCCTGCTGGAATTCATGCCGAACCTCACCAAGGTCTGCGGCGGTGGGCAGCTCTACATCAAACGCGACGACTGCATTCCCCTGGCGTTCGGCGGCAACAAGGTGCGGCAGCTGGAATTCTATCTCGGCGAGGCGGCGGCGCAGAATGCGGATACCGTGCTGATCACCGGCGCGGTTCAGTCCAACTTCGTGCGGCTGGCGGCCGCCGGCGCGCGGAAGCTGGGCATGGATTGCCATATCCAACTGGAAGAGCGGGTCCCGAAATCCGACCCCTATTACCGGCAGTCCGGCAACGTGCTGCTCGACCGGCTGCTGGGCGCCACACTGCACTCCTATCCCGAAGGCGAGGATGAATCCGGCGCCGACCGGAATCTGCATGCGATCGCCGAGGGGCTGGAAGCCGACGGTAAGCGGCCGTTCATCATTCCGCTGGCGCCCGGCCATAAGCCCTATGGCGCGCTCGGCTATGTCGTCGCCGCGCACGAGCTATTGGCGCAGATCGCCGATCAAGGTCTTCCGGTGCGCGAGGTGGCCGTCGCGTCGGGCAGCGGCAATACCCATGCCGGCCTTCTGTTCGGGTTGCGCGCGCTTGGTTCGCAGATGACCGTCACCGGCGTCTGCGTGCGCCGCGATGTGCAACAGCAGGTGCCGCGCATCCGGGACCGCTGCGCCGAGATTGCCGACTTGCTCGAAATCGATAATCCGGTGTCGGACGGCGATATCGTCGTCACCGACGCGTATCTCGCGCCGGGATATGGGCGGAACGGCGAAGCGAGCCTGGACGCGATCATGCTGTGCGCCCAAAGCGAAGCCCTGCTGCTCGACCCGACCTATACGGCCAAGACCATGGCGGGCTTCCTCGACAGTGCCCGGCGGTCGAACAGCGGCGATGCCTTGGTCTTCATGCATACCGGCGGATTGCCGGCGATTTTCGCCTATCAGAACGACCTGAGCGACGCGCTGGACGCCCGGGCCGGCGGATAGCGGCGCGAGAAGATATCGAAGATTTGCGACAAACCGGCACAGCTTGATCTTTTTTCGAGATATCGTAGTCTGCGCGTATGGATGTCGCCGATCTCAGGATTTTCGAGGCGGTCGCCCGGCTGGGGGCGATCAACCGCGCGGCCACGGAACTCAACACCGTGCAGTCGAACGTCACGACGCGCATCCGCAAGCTGGAAGAAAACCTCGGAACGACTTTGTTCGACCGGCATAGCCGGGGCGTGACCCTGACGGCGGCGGGCAACCGGCTGATGCCCTATGCGCAGCGGGCGGGGCATTTCCTGGACGATGCGCGGCGCGCGGTATGCGACGACGGCGAAGCCAAGGGATTGCTGACGCTGGGTTCATTGGAATCGACGGCGGCGTTGCGCCTGTCGCCGATCCTGACGACCTTTGCGGCGGACTATCCCGACGTCGACCTGATCCTGCGGACGGGCACGACCGAGGAATTGATCGCGGCGGTGCTGGCGCGCGAGGTCGAGGGCGCCTTTGTTTGCGGACCGGTGGATCACCGGGACCTGTTGCCGGAGGCCGTGTATCGCGAGGAAATGGTCATCGCCACCGCGCCGTCGGTCGGGTCGATCGACGATCTGGTGCGGCGGGGCGACTTGAAGATGGTCGTGCTGCGGTCCGGCTGTTCCTATCGCCGGCAGCTCGAACGGATTTTGGAACGCCGCGGCATCGTCGGGCTGCGCCAATTGGAGTTCGGCACGATCGATGCGATCGTCGGCTGCGTCGCCGCCGGGCTCGGCGTGACACTGATGCCCAAGGGGATCATGGATGCCGCGTGGCGCGACGGACGGGTCGCGCTGCATGAATTGCCCGCCGACGATGCCTTGGCGGAAACGGTGTTCATCCGGCATCGCGATGCGCATCATTCGACTGCGCTGGCGCGGTTTCTCGACTGCGCCCGGCCCGCCCTGGTGCATGCCGCCAGCGCCGCCTGACCTTCGCTATCTCATTTTAAGATAGTTCCTATCAGGACAAATCATTATTCCTGAAAACCCCTTTGGCGTACTGTCCTGCCGATGAGCGGGGAAATCCGAATGGCCGAGGAGGTTACGCGGGAAAAGGGCGGCGCGGTCTGGCGGCCGGCGCTCTCCGGGCTCTGCGGATGCCTGATCGGCATCGGACTCGCGCGGTTTGCCTACACGCCGTTGATCCCGGCGCTCATCGAAGCCGGTTGGTTCACCGCGTCGCAGGCCTTCTATCTCGGGGCGGCCAATCTTGCGGGCTATCTTGCCGGTGCGTTGCTGGCCGCGCCGATGGCGGCATGGCGTTCGCCTGTCGCGATGCTGCGGGTCATGATGCTGATCGCGGCGGCGTCCTTCTTCGCCTGCGCCTTTCCCTTGTCGTTTTTGTGGTTCTTCCTGTGGCGGCTTCTTTCAGGCTTTGCCGGTGGCGCCTTGATGGTATTGGCCGCGTCGACCGTGCTGTCGTCGGTGCCGCGGTCCCGGCGCGGTCTCGCCGGGGGCGTGATCTTCACGGGGGTGGGGCTCGGCATCATCGCGTCCGGCACGCTGGTGCCGCTGGTCTTGCAGGCCGGGCTGGTCGAGATTTGGGTTGCGCTCGGTCTCCTCGCGCTCGCTCTCACGGTGTTCGCATGGGGCGGATGGCCGGCGGGCGCCGCGGCTCCCGCCGCCACGCTCTCGCGATCCGCGCTGGACAATGGATCCGGCTTCCCGTTGCGGGCGCTCTATGTCAGCTATGGCCTGAATGCCGTCGGCTTGGTCGCGCATATGGTTTTCCTGGTCGATTTCGTCGCGCGGGGACGGGGCGCGGGGCTGGAAACCGCAAGCTGGTATTGGATCGTGTTCGGCGCGGGCGCGTTGATCGGCGCCGCACTGTCAGGCCGCGTCGCCGACCGGATCGGCTTTCCCTGGGCGTTGCGCGCGATGGTCTTGTTGCAGGCGCTCGGCGTGAGCCTGGTGGTGGTGACCGAGTCGTCGGGATGGCTCGTCGTCTCGAGCTTCGTCGTCGGCGCGTCGGTGCCGGGCGTTGTGCCGCTGGTTGCCGGGCGGGTGCACGAACTGGTGCCGGACCGGGCCGACCTTCAGCGCCGGGCCTGGGGGATCGCGACCACCTTTTTCGCCATCGGCCAAGCCGTTGCCGGGTATGGCTTTTCCTACCTGTTTGCGCAAACCGGCGGTTCTTATATCGCGTTATTCGGCGTGGGCGCGGCGGCGTTGTGGCTGGCCTTGGTGTTGGAAATCGTTGCCGCCATGGCGGTTCGACCGGGACGCGTTTAGAAAAAATCGACCTTGCCCGGCGCGATTTCCGGCTTTTTGCAACTTCCTGTAGGCTTATGGTTCGGATTATCGGAATGCGGCGCAAGCGGGAAGGAAGCGGGCATGAGCTTTGACCTTGTCATAAAGAACGGAATGGTAATCGACGGATCCGGCATGCAGCGGTATCGCGCGGATGTCGGCGTCAAGGACGGGAAAATCGCGCGGATCGGTAAGATTTCGTCGCCCGCCGACGAGGTGATCGATGCCGAAGGCCATGTGGTCACGCCCGGCTTCGTCGACGGCCATACCCATATGGACGCGCAGATCTTCTGGGATCAACTCGGCAGTTGCTCCTGCTATCACGGGGTTACCTCGGTGGTCATGGGGAATTGCGGCTTCACCCTGGCACCCTGCCGCGAATCCGAGTTCGAATTCGTCTTCCGCAACCTGGAACGCGCCGAGGACATCTCCCGCGATGCGATGCTCGCGGGAATCGAATGGCAATGGGAAACCTATCCCGAATTCCTCGACGCGATCGACAAGCTGCCCAAGGGCATCAACTACAGCGGCTATATCGGACATTCGGCGCTCCGCACATACGTGATGGGCGAGCGCGCCTTCGAAGAGGAAGCGACCGAAGACGATCTGAAAGCGATGATCGCGATGGTGCAGGACGCCGTGCGCGCCGGCGCGATCGGCTTCTCCACATCACGCAGCCCCAGCCATCTGACCACCGACGACCGCCCGGTCGCGAGCCGGATCGCCCCCTTCTCGGAAGTGGCGGCGATCGTGAACGGCATGGGTGAGGTCGACGCCGGCATCTTCCAGCTCGCCATGGAACGCGGCGAGATGGACTATCTCGGCGGGTTCTATCAGTCGCTCGTCGATCTTTCCGCCGAAAGCGGCCGCCCGATCACCTTCGGCAGCCTGAGCCGCCGGGGCTATCCGGGGCAGTGGAAGGAACTGTACAAGATCATCGCGGAGGGCAACCGCAACGGCGCGCGCCTGTTCACGCAGGTCCATGCTCGCGAGATCAACACGATCATGTCCTTCGAGACGACCATGCCCTACGACAAGCGCGAGGTCTGGTCGGATATCCGGAAACTGCCGCTGGACCAGCAGGCGGCGGCCATGCGCGACCCGGAGACGCGGGCGAAATTGATAGAGGTCGCGAAACGGCCGCATGACGGATCGCGGGCCGTGGGCGGAGAAGCGCGCCCGCCGGAATGGGACCTGTTCTACATCATGGACCAGGTCGCCTGGCCGCACCGGACGATGGCCGAAGAAGCGGCGAAACGCGGCGTCGATCCGGAAGAGGCGCTGATCGACGTAGCGTTGGAACACGACCTGAAGGTGTTCTTCCGTCAGCCCATCTCGAACGAGAACCTGGACGACGCCCTGGAGCTGATCAAGCATCCGGACACCTGCGTCACCTTCTCGGATTCGGGCGCGCATGTCTCGCAGATCATGGACAGTTCGCTTCAGACGCATCTGCTGAGTCATTGGGTGCGGCAGGAGGAAGCCTTCAGCCTGGAGCAGGGCATCCGCATGATCACCTACGATACGGCGACGCGCTGGGGTTTCCATGATCGTGGCTTGCTGCGTGAGGGGATGAACGCGGATATGGTCGTGCTTGATCCGGACAAGGTCGCGCCGCGCATGCCCGAGGTCGTGAATGACCTGCCCGCCGGCGGACAGCGCCTGAAACAGTATGCCGACGGCATCAAGGCGACCGTGGTCAACGGCGAGACCGTGCTGAAGGATAACGAGCACACCGGTGCCTTGCCGGGCCGGCTGGTGCGCGGACCGCTGGCGGCTTAAGCGTCCCCGCTACACCGGGGTCATGCTTCGACAGGCTCGGCATGAGGGTCTGGGAAACGGGTATCACGAAAGAACCTCACCCTGCGCTTGTCGAAGGGTGAGCGCGCGCCGGCTTACTTGTCGATACCCTTTTGGTAGGTCGATGGCACCATGTCCTTGATGGTGGCCGCCCGTTTCGCCAGCCAGTAGGCTTGCGGCGACGGCACCGAGGTGAATTCCGCATCGACGCCGAGCTTCTGCGCCGCGTCCATCGGCCAGTTCGGGTTGTAGAGAATCTCCCGCGCCAACGCGACGAGATCGGCTTGGCCGTTCTGCAGAATCTCCTCCGCCTGGTCCGCGTGGACGATCAGACCGACCGCCATGGTCATGACACCGGCTTCCCGGCGCAGCCGTTCCGCATAGGGTACCTGATAGCCGTAGCCGACCGGGCCGGTGCCGTCGACCGGCCGGCCCAGCATGCCGCCGGAACTGCAGTCGATGACGTCGACGCCCATCGGCTTGACCACCTTGGCCAGATCGACGCTTTCCGCCGGTCCCCAGCCCGCGTCGTCCTCGACCGACAGCCGCATGAACAACGGTTTGTCGTCGGGCCACGCGGCGCGCATCACCTCGGTAACCTCGACCGCGAAACGCTGCCGCTTGCTGTCCGACCCGCCGTAGGCGTCTGTCCGCCGGTTCGCTTTCGGCGACAGGAATTGATGGATTAGGTAGCCATGCGCCGCGTGAATCTCCAGCACGTCGAACCCGGCCGCATCGGCGCGGGCGGCGGCCTTGCCCCAGGCGTTGACCAGATCGGCGATCTCATCGGTCGACAATTCATGCGGCACCGGATCGTCGTTGCCGCCCGGCAGCGCGCTGGGGGCGACCAAGCCCCAATCGTCCCAGTCGTCGATTTCAGGGCACGGTTCCAAAGGCCCGCCGCCTTCCCACGGCCGGAAGCGCCGCGCCTTGCGTCCGGAATGGCCGAGCTGGATCGCCGGGACCGCGTCATGCGTCCGGATGAAGTCGTCGTCCCACAGGCCCAGGTCGCCGACGGTGCCGCAGCCGTTGCGCGCGACCTTGGTCGATTCGACGAAGACCATCCCCGCGCCGCCCGCGGCATAGCGGCCGATATTCATCAGATGCCAATCCGTCGGATACCCGCGTTCGCCCATATATTGATGCATCGGCGCCACCACGACACGGTTCTTCACGGTAATCCCGCGCAGGTCGAGTGGGGTGAACAGCAGGGGGTCGGACATGGAGGCCTCGGGCGATTTTGACGGTGTTGTCAGGCCGGGAGGGTAGCCCGCACCGGCAACCAATGCCAATCGCCGGATGATTTGCCGATGGTGGTGGGGAACCGCATAATATCGATACCCGTTCCTCCCATCGACAAGCGAGACGCCCCTTCGCCATGACGAGTAACGACACGGATTTCAGAATGCCTTCGCCCGCTACCGGGCCGGACGTCTGGTACGCCGCGGATTACCAGACGGACACGTCCTGGCTGCATCAATTCACCGATGCCGATATCGCCGAGATCGAGGCGGCGATGGCGCATGCGATGGGCACCGGTAAACCGGTGATCGAGATGACGCGCGCCGATTTCCCATTGCCGACGGTGGCCGCCAAGATCGACGCGGCCGTGCGCGAGGTCGAGGACGGACGCGGTTTCGTCCTGCTGCGCGGCATCCGCCTGCCCGACTATTCGCACGACGAAGCGAGCATCCTGTTCTGGGGCATGGGGCGGCATATCGGATCGCCGCTTTCTCAGAACCCGAGCGGCGCTTTGCTGCACACGATCGAGGATCTCGGCAACGACTACGCGGGTAACAATGTGCGCGGCCATTCGACCAATGCCCGGCTGCGCCCGCATGTGGACCCCTGCGACATCGTCGGCCTGTTCTGCATTCACCCGGCCAGGACCGGCGGGCTCAGCACGATTTCCAGCGCCTCGACGATTCACAACGAAATCCTGAAGACGCGGCCGGACCTGCTGGAACCTCTCTATCGCGGCTACCGGATCGACTATGCGGGCAAGGGGCCGACCGACGCGCCCGACCTGACGTCGCCGCAGCGGATACCGGTGTTCAGCACCGCGGGCGGGCGGCTCACCTGCTACTACAACGCCAAGCAGATCGAGCGCGGCGCGGAAAAGACCGGCGACCCGTTCGACGAGCGCGACCGCGAAGCCGTGATGTTGATCGAGGAGTTGGCGCTGCGCCCGGACATCCAATTCAACATGGGCTTCCAGACCGGCGACATCCAGTTGCTCAACAACTACACGATCCTGCACTCGCGGACCGATTACGAGGACTGGCCCGATGAAGCCAAGAAACGCCGCCTGTTGCGCCAATGGCTGAATGTGCCCCGGGGCCGCGAGCTGTTGCCCGAGGTCGCCGACCGTCTCGGCACCGGCCCGCGCGGCGGGGTGAACCCTTATTTGGCCTGATCCGTCGCTCGTTCCAGGAAAGATACCAACGGTGCGCTGATGGCCGCCGGGTCTTCCGCCAGCGCCATGTGTTTCAGTTTCGGGACGACGGCGATCTCGGCGTTGGGCATTAGCGCGGCCATGCGGCGGGCCATGTCGACCGAATTGCCATGGTCTTCCTCGCAGGCCAACACCAGCGCGGGGCAGCGGATATCTGAGATTGAGGTCGCGAGGCCGGCGTCGCTTTCCGCCAGCACGCGGTAGATTTCCGGATAGACCTTGGGATCGTTCGCTTCCATCCAGCGCCGCACCCGGTCCAGCACGCCCGGGTTGGCCGCCGCGAAGCCATCGGTGAACCAGCGGGCGAGGGCGACGTCGATGGTCGGGGCCGGGCCTTGCTCGTAGGCGATGGCGAGCCGTTTCCGCATCGCGGCGCGTTCGTCGTCGGTCCGGTCATGTGCCGAGTTTAGAATCGCGATGGCCGTGCAGCGGTCGGGATGGGCGAGCGCGAAGGCGCGCACGATCAACCCGCCGAGCGAGAAGCCCGCGATGGCGGCGCGGGTGACGCCGAGATGGTCGAGCAATTCGCGGAGCTGGCCGACGAAGTCGTCCATCTCGTAGCGGCCCGGCCGCGCCACGCTCTCGCCATGGCCGAGCAGGTCGTAGCGGATCACTGTAAACCGTTCCCGCAATGGCGGGAGTTGCCAATCCCACATATCGCGGGTCAGCCCCATGCCATGGATCAGCACGACCGGCGGGCCGTCGCCCTCGACGGTATAGGCGGTGCCGTTCGGTGTCTTGTCGGTCACGATCACTCCTACTGCTGCGTCGCCCTCCGGCTGCGGAATTTGGCACGCCGGCCCGGGCAAGCTTACTCTTTATATAACGGCAGCAATCGGGATGGGAGGAGAGGGCGATGGGTGTCACCGAAACGCTCGCGCGCATGGTGGTGGAAACGCCGGGGTCGGCCTTGGACGGCGAGGTGGTCGAATCGGCTAAACTGCGTTTCCTCGACATGATCGGGATCGCGCTGGCGGGCGCGCGCGAACCCTCGACTCTGATCGCGCTGGAACAGATCCGCCATATGGGCGGCGCGCCGCGGGCCAGCATCCTGGGCCATCCCGACCGCACGTCGTCGCCGCTCGCCGGCTTCGTCACCGGCGTATCGGCCCATTCGCAGGAATTCGACGACTACACCAAGGGCGTCACCCATGTCAGCGTGGTGATGGTGCCGGGCGCGCTGGCGCTGGCCGAGGATGCCGATATTTCGGGCCGCGCGATGATCGACGGCTTCGCGCTGGGCTTCGAACTAGAATCGCGGGTCGGCCAGGGGCTGCGCCCGGCGATGTTCGACCGGGGCTGGCATCCGAACGGCATCATTGGCGCGCTCGGCGTCGCGGCGGCGGGCGCCCGCATCATGGAGTTGGACCTGATAAAGACGCGCATGGCGATCGGCATCGCCGCATCCGAAGGACAGGGGTTGCGCAAGAATGTCGGCTCCATGGGCAAGGCGTTCCATGTCGGGCATGGCGTCCGCAATGGCGTTTTCGCAGCACTGCTGGCGCGCGGCGGCTATGCGGTCGACCCGGACATCATCGAGCCGTCGCCGAGTGAGGTGGGCGGGCATGAGACTTTCGGGCTCGCCGAATGCTTCAGCGGCCCCGGCGGCTATGACCTGGATCTCATGGTCGAGGAGCTGGGCACGCGCTGGGAACTGGCGCGCGGCACGACCAATGTCTGCTTCCATCCCGGCTCGACCGCGCCGGCGGCGACCATCGATGCGGTGATCGCGCTCACGGAGGAACATGATCTTAAACCCGAAGACGTGGACGAGATCGTGCTGGAGTCGACCCCGCAGATGCTGGCCATCGCCTGCTACGAGGAAGCGCCGGATTCCTATCGCGCGCGCTATTGCCTGCCGTGGAGCGTCGCCGTCTCGCTGATCGATCGCAAGGCCGGGCTCGCGCAGTATGCCCAGGCGCGGATCGACAAGGGCGATGTCCAGCCGTTGATGCAGCGCGTGCGCGTCGTCGTGCCCGACGACCTGGCGCATCACAAGGGGCAGTGGGGCGTCGACGGGGTGAACTGGGCCGAGATGCGGATGACCGTTCGCCTCAAGGACGGACGGGAGTTGAAGACCGCGCGGTCCCACGCCAAGGGGTCGAGCGCCGACCCGGCCGGATGGGACGACATCGCCGGCAAGTTCGCCGACTGTGCGGAGGGCGTGATCGATGCTGCGCAACGGGACGAGGCGATGGCGATGATCAAAGATTTGGACGCGCTGCCGCGGGTCCGCGACCTGACCGATGTCCTGCGTCCGCGCCGTTGAACGACGGCGGGGCCGCTCGGGGCGAGGCGATCTTTCCCTTGCAAGCGGCGCGGCATTGATCGAGGGTGACGCCCAGCAGCCAGCAGGTCCAAAATCGGACTGCCAAGGGGACACCATAACTTCACCGGCTGCCAAGATCAGCGCGGACAGTTCAGCCTAAAAATTAGGAATGACGGCGCAGCGGCGGTTCGGCCGGTGTGCGGTGCAGCCGTGATTCTCGGCTGGCCCTGTCCTTGTACTTAAACGAGGCCGGAGCCGGTCGGCAGCGCGGCCTGCAACTCTCTCATCACAAATCATGTCAGAAGGGAAGAAGCAGGATGTCTCAAGGAACACTGAAGCCGTTGATCGGGGGTGCGGTTGGTGGCGCCATTGTCATGACGATCATTCTATTCGCGTCGGGGTTGGCCGTCTCCAGCGGCGCCGCGGAAGCCGATGCAAAGAACTCCGCGCGGGAAGCCGTGGTTTCCCAGCTGGCGCAAATCTGCGCGGCACAATCCAAAAACGATCCTACATTTGACGCCAGCGCCAAGACGCTGAACGGGATGAGCCAATGGACGCGCGGCGATTTCGTCAAGGAAAAGGGCTGGGCGGTCATGCCGGGCATCGACACGCCGGATGACGACGTGATGACCGAATGCGGTCGGATCGTCGGCGGCGCGACGTAACGCCGTTTACGGCCGGCGTAACGGCGGGTCAGCCCATTGCCTTGATCTGTTCCGCCATGGCCAGCACGTTGCGCGCCTGTTTCAGGTGCGGCATGTCGAGCATCTTTCCGTCGAGCCCGACGGTGCCGAGGCCGGGGTTCTGTTCGAACACGTCGACCACGCGCTGGGCGTAGTCGACCTCTTCGTCGGAAGGCGTGAAGGCGCGGTTGATGATCGGCGGCTGCGCCGGGTGGATCGCGATCTTGCCGATGAAGCCGGCCTTGCGGTCGCGCAGGCATTCCGCCTCCAGCCCGGCGTCGTCGCGGAAGTTCACGTAGACCACGCCGACCGGCTGCACGTCGACCGCGCGGCAGGCGGCGAGGCAGAAGGATTTCGCCATCAGGTAGGGATCGTCGTATTCCCCGCTGTTCGGGTTCATGTTGTCCATTGCGCCGAGCGCGGCGGACAGGTCTTCCGCGCCCCAGGTCATGCCGACCAGCCGGTCGGTCACGCCGTCCAGATAGGTGTGGAAGGTCAGTAGCGACGCTGCCGTCTCGGTCGCGACGCAGAGGATCTTGGTCGAACCGAGGGCGAGTCCTTCGCGCGCTTCCAGCGCCGACAGGTAGTGCCCGAGCGTGTTGACCTCTTCCGCCGAGTAGACCTTCGGCAGGCAGATGCCGTCCGGCGCGCCGGGCATGATCGCCGCCAGGTCCGGCAGGGCGAGGTCGGTGTCGAGCGGATTGATGCGCACCCAGAGCTGTTGCCGCGAACGGTCGGCGTTGGCCTTCAGATACTCGCGCACCATTTCGCGGGCGATGTCCTGCCGGTCGTTCGAGACCGCGTCTTCCAGGTCGAGAATCAGGGCGTCGGCCTCGTTCCCGCGGCCTTTTTCGAGTTTGCGCTCGCTGTCGCCGGGAACGAAGAGCCAGGAACGGATGATCATGCGGATTTCTTTCTCATGAAGGCGGTACGGACGCAGTAGGCGACTTCTTCGTCGCGCTGGTTGTAGCCGATATGCTCGAACACGACGAGGCCGGCATTGGGGCGCGACTTGGACTCGCGCATCTCCTTGACCTTGGTCACCACGTGGATGGTATCGCCGTGAAACACCGGGTGGGCGAAGCGCACGTCGGTCATGCCGAGATTGGCGATCGTCGTGCCGAGGGTCGTTTCGCCGACCGTCACGCCGATCACCAGGCCCAGCGTGAACAGGCTGTTGACGATGCGCTGGCCGAACTCCGTTTCCTTGGCGAACTCCTCGTCTAGATGCAGCGGCTGCGGATTATGGGTCATGGCGCAGAACATGACATTGTCCATCTCGGTCACGGTGCGGGTGAGTTCGTGATCGAACTGCATGCCGATCTCAAATTCCTCGTAATAAAGCCCGGGCATTCCCTTCTTCTCCTTACGTCTGTCCGTGCGTGCGCCGGATCGTCCCGCGAAAGATGATCAACGTCAAATTGGGGTCAGCGAACCGCGGTGATGCGGATTTCGACCAAGGTGTCGGGCCGCCCCATGTCTGCGCGCATGCAGGACCGGGTCGGCGGGTTGGCCGGGTCGATCCAGTCGTTCCACGCCGTGTTCATGGCGTCGTAGTCGGCCATGTCGCGCAGCCAGACTTGTGCCGTCAGCAACTTCGACTTGTCGGTTCCCGCCTCCGCCAGATATCCGTCGAAGGCCGCGAAGATTTGCCGCGTCTGGTCTTCGGCGTCCGCGGGGCGGTTCTTGGCGGTGGTGCAGATGCTGATCCAATCGCCGTAGGCGATGCCGAGGTTCATCGTCGGGCGGCCCGGACCCTCGACATGGCCGTAGCGGTCGATCGTCTTGTCCGACCCCGTCATGCGGTTTTCCCCCGGACGGCGGTAACGGTCACCTCGACCAGGATATCCGGCTGGTACAGGTCGCCGCTGACACAGGCGCGGGCGGGCGGGATTTCGGGGTGGACCCATTCGTTCCAGACGGCGGTCATGTCCGCAAACAACGCCATGTCCTTGATCCAGACCTGCACCGTCAGCACATCGGTGCGGCTTGCGCCCGCCTTGGCCAGGTAACCGTCCACGGTCTCGAGGATGTCGCGCATCTGGGCCGCCACGTCGCCGCTCGTGTCCCGCGCCGTGATCCCGCCGATATGCACCATGTCGCCATAGGCGACGCAGCGGCTGGTAACCGCGCCGGTTGCCTCGTTGATGTCGATCCGTTCGATGGTCATGGGCAGGTCCTCATTCGGCATTCTCCAGGCAGTAGCGGGCGATGTCTTCATGGGTCGCGAACCAGACACCGCCGCAGGATTTCATGTGATCGATCAACTCGGCCAAAAGCGCGAGGCGCGAACGGTGGCCGGTATAATGCGGATGCATCGTCAGGATGAACAGGCCGCCATCCTGCCACGCGCCGTCGAATTCCGCCTTGAAAATTTCCAGCACGCCGGAGGGCGGCATGTTGGGCCGCAGGGCGGAGAAGCGGTCCATGTTGAAATAGACCGCGTCGTCCTTGATCCACTCGACCGGGAGTTCGACGACGCCCGTCGGTTCGCCCTTCTCCAGCAATTCGTAGGGGTCGTCATCCCCCATCAGCGAACTATCGTAGAGCAACCCCATCTCGCGAGTGATCGACAGGGTGTGCGGACTGAAATCGAACGATGGGGTGCGGATCCCGACCGGGCGTTTTCCGGTGATTTCCTCCAGCGCATCGGCGGACCGCATCTGCAGGTCGCGTTCGATGTCATAGGGCAACAGGCTGTTGCGCTCGTGAATCCACCCGTGGATGCCGATCTCATGCCCTTCGTCGATCAGGGCGCGCTGCTCGTCGGGGTGCAGTTTGGCGACCACGGCCGGCACGAAGAAGCTGGCCCGAATATCATGTTTCTGCAGGAGCTTGCGAATGCGCGGCACGCCTGCCCGGGCGGCATACTGGCCTTGCGATAGCTTGCCCGGTGATTCGTCGCTGTAGCGCAGCGCGCTGGATTCATGGTCCGAATCGAAGGAGAGACCGACCGCGACGCGCGCGCCGTCCTTCCATGTCTTCGGTTTCAACGATCGGCCCGCGCGGACCCGGTTGACGATCTCGCGCCATTTCTCATCCGGCCATGACCATGACTCTTCGGTGACGTCGTTCATGATGCACTCTCCTCATCCCGCCGATGCGCGGATGCTGTTCACTTTCCGACAGTTTGACACGACCCGGATAAAAGGAAACCGCGCGTCCAGCCGACGGAACTGAAATTTGACGGTTTTCATTGGACGATTGCGCGGTAAGCTTCCGGTCAACGGATCATGGCTGTCGATCAGGCGGCTTGGACATAGAACGAGGGAGTATCGCCATGAACAAGACCTACAATCCCGACACGGTCGCGCCGCCGTTCGGGGCCTATGACCATGCGGTCGAGATTCCGGCTGGCGCCCGCACCCTGCATATTTCCGGTCAGATCGGCGTGCAGCCGGACGGCACGATCCCGGACGATATCGAAACGCAGGCGGACCAAGCCTGGAAAAACGTGCTGGCGATCCTGGCCGATGCCGGCATGGGCGTCGAGGACCTCGTCCGGACGACCGCGTACCTAACGAATATCGATGACGCCCCGGCGGTCCGCACCGCGCGCGGCAAGTATCTTGGCGACCACAAGCCCGCCTCGACCCTGCTCGTGGTTGCGGCATTGGCGCGGCCGGAGTTCCTGTTCGAACTCGAAGCCGTCGCCGCGAAATCGTAATCTACCGCGTAGCGGAAACGGGATACTCAACCGTATGAAACCATCCATTGCGTTCATCGGCCTCGGCATCATGGGCCACCGCATGCTGAACAACATGCAGACTCATGGCGGGTTCAATCTCACCTATGCTTGGGATCCCGACGCCGCGGTGTGCAAAGCGGTCGCCGACCGCTTCGACGGCATCCGTACCGGGGCGAGCGCGGCCGGGATCATCGAAGCCGACGACACGGACGTGGTCTACATCGCCTGCCCGCCGGCCGCCCATCGCGAGTACGCCATGGCGGCGGCCGATGCCGGAAAGATCGTCTATTGCGAGAAGCCGCTGGGCGTCGATGTCGCGGAGAGCAGGGCCCTGGTCGAGCATGTTGAGGCGGCTGGCGTCGCCAATGCGGTGAACTTTCCCTTCGCGTCTTCGCGGTCGGTCGCCGAGATGGCCGACCGGCTGGTAGACGGCACGGTCGGGGATGTGTCGGGCTTCGATATCCGGCTGCATTTCGCGAAATGGCCGCGTGACTGGCAGGCCGCGGCGACCTGGCTCGCCGAGAAGAAGGAAGGTGGCTACGTCCGCGAGGTCTTCTCCCATTATGCCTACCTCACCGAGAAACTGTTCGGTCCCGCCAAGATCGTGAGCGCGTCGACGCGGTATCCCGCCGATCCGGCGCTCTGCGAAACCCATTTTTGGGCGCGGCTCGATTGCGGCGGCGTGCCGGTCTCGGTCGCGGGCGGGTCCGGCGGTGTCGGGCCCGACCGGGTCGAAGCGGTGATTTGGGGCTCGAAGAAATCCTACCGGCTCTGGGATTGGAACCAGCTCTATTCCAGCACCGGGGGCGAGTGGGCGCGCGAATTGGCCAATGTGCAGGACCCGCGTCAACAAGGATACATGCGGACACTGGACGACGTGTTACGAATGGCCAAGGGCGAGCCGCACCCGTTGCCGCCGTTCCGGGCCGCCTTGTCGGTTCAGGAACTGGTCGAGGAAATCCTGACGCGCTGACCGGCTAGGTTGGCGCGGTCAGTAGCGTTGCCGCAGCTTCCGCATGCCGCCGAGCCAGCGGTCGACGTCGTTGGCCTTGCGCCGCATGTAGTCCAGCACTTCGGCATGCGGCAGAATCAAGAAAGTCTCGTCCGTCATGGCCTGCACCACGGATTCCGCCACCACGTCGGCTTCCAACATGCCGTCCACCGCGGCGACCCGGCCCTCGCGCCCTTCGGTCATCGGCGTGCGCACCGCCTGCGGGCACAGCACCGAGACGCGCACGCCCCGGTCGCCGTAGCGGATCGCCAACCATTCGGCAAAGGCGACCGCCGCGTGTTTGGTGACGGTGTAGGTCGCGGAATCGATATGCGACAGCAGTCCCGCCGCCGAGGCGGTGTTGACCAGGTACCCTTCGCCGCGGTCGGCCATCTTCTCGGCGACGGCGCGGGCGGCATGCACATGCGCCATGACATGCAGGTTCCAGTTCAGGTTCCAGTCGTCGTCGGAAACATGTTCGTCGCCGATGTCGCAGATACCGGCGTTCGAGCAGAAGATGTTGACTGGTCCGTGCTCGGCCTCGGTCTGTTCGACCAGGGCGGCGATGTTGGCGGCATCGGTCACGTCGCAGACGACGGGGATCGCGCCGCAGGACTGCGCGACCGCCTTGAGTGCGTCATCCTGAAGGTCGACGGCGATGACGGCCTTGGCTTTCTCCGCCATGAAACGCTCGGCCAACGCCCGGCCTATGCCGCTCGCTGCGCCCGTCACCACCGCGACTTTGCCTGCAATCTCCATTCGGTCTCTCCGTGATCCGTCTCGCTTCGATTTGATGTTTATAGCGGTCGGTCGGGTGCGACGCGATCCTGCAGCCACGTGCCCGAGCGGCCATGGTCGATCGGGATGGATGTGCCGGTGATATCGAAGGAGCTGTCCTGGCATAGGAAAGCGATGAGTTTGCCGGCCCGTTCGGGCAGCACGAAACCGCCCGGTTGGCGGCGGCGCAGAAGGTATTCTTCCGCCGCGGCGTCGAAACCGATGCCCTTCTCCTCGGCAAGCTGGTTCACGAATTTCTCGGAGTTGGGGGTCAGCACCGAGCCCGGGTTGATCGCGTTGCAGGTGATGTTCAGCGAATCGCTGGTTTCGGCCGCCGTTGCGCGGGTCAGGCCGATCAGCGCGGTCTTGGTCGTGACATAGTCGGCGCGCCCGGTCTGGCCCGATAGGCCCAGCACCGACGAGATGTTCACGATGCGGCCCCATTCATTGGCGCGCATGCCCGGCAGCACCCGCTGCGTCAGGATGAAAGGTGCGGTGAGGTTGACCGCCAGCGCGTGGTTCCACTCGTCGCGGTCGAAATCGTCGATCTTATGGAAGTAGCGGATCACCGCGTTGTTCACCAGGATGTCGACGGAGCCGAAGGCCGCGATGGTCTCGTCCACCAGCGCGTCGATCTGTGCCGCATCCGCCAAGTCGGCGCCATGGTACCGCACCGAGACGCCGTATTCGGCTTCCATCCCGGCGCGCAGGGTTTCGATCTCGTCGGCATCGCCGAAACCGTTGAGCATGACGTTGCAGCCTTCCGCCGCCAGGACCTTCGCGGTCGCCTCGCCGAGCCCGCGTGTCGATCCGGTGACGAGGGCGTTCTTTCCGTTCAGCATGCCGATATTTCCTTTTTTGTCTTGGTGGCGGCTCGGTCCAGCTTAGCAAGTCGCGGCGTAGAGCGGGAATCGGCCGACCCGCCCCGGTTTCTTGGCCAAGCATGGTGTCTTGGTCTACGCTAACCCCGCCGGTTATGGCCAAAATGAAAACGTCTAGGGAAGGACCGCGCGCCGATGACCGGCCGGATATTCGATGGTTTGAAAGTACTTGATGTCGCCAGCTTCATCGCCGGCCCCGTCGCCGCGACCTTCATGGCGGATTTCGGCGCGGATGTGATCAAGGTCGAAGCGCCGGGCGGTGATCCCTACCGCCGGTTCGATCGCGGGCCGGGCATGCCGGCGTCCGATTTCGACTATTCCTGGTTAGCGGATAACCGGAGCAAGCGCGGTATCTGTCTCGATCTGAAGCATGAGGACGGACAGACCATCTTGCGGAAGCTGGTCGCCGAGGCCGACGTCTTCGTGACCAACTTTCCCTTGCCCGTGCGCGACAAACTCAAGTTGACCTATGAAGATCTGAAGCCGGTGAATTCACGTCTGATCTACGCGTCGCTGACCGCCTATGGCGAGGAAGGGCCGGAAGCGGCGAAGACCGGGTTCGATTCGACGGCACTGTGGGCGCGCAGCGGCTTGATGCATCAGGTGAAGACCGCGCCGGACGCCGCGCCGGCTCGCTCGGTGCCGGGCATGGGCGATCATCCCACGGGGACCGCACTGTTCGCCTCGATCGCAATGGCGCTCTATCAACGCGAGAAGACCGGTGAAGGCAGCCATGTCTCGACATCGCTCGTCGCGAATGGGGCCTGGTGGAACACGGTGTATTTGCAGGCCGCGCTGACCGGCGCGGAGATTCCGCCGCGGCCGCATCGCGATGATTGGTTCAACGGATTGTCCAACCACTATCAATGCCGCGACGGACGATGGTTCATCTTGGCATTGGTGAGCGAGGATAAATATGCCGGCCGTTTCTTTACGGCGATCGACCGTTTGGACCTGCTCGACGATTCGCGGTTTTGCGACAGCGCGGCGCGGCGGGACAACGCCCAAACGCTTATTGCCGTTCTCGACGAGGTGTTCCGGGAAAAAGATTGGGCCGAGTGGCAACCGCGGCTCGAGGAACACGGCATTCCCTTCGGCCTGATCAATCGGCCGGAAGACGTGCCGTCGGACCGGACTTTCGAAGACGCCGGCGCGGTCGTGCCGGTGGGCTACGATGACGGGCCGGTAGACCGGACCATCGGCACCCCGGTCTTCATGCGCGGCCAGGACAAGGTGCCGCCGCGTCCGCCGCCGAGTATGGGTCAGCACAATACGGAAGTCCTGCGCGAGCTCGGATATGACGAGGCGGAGATCGAGCGTCTGGAAGCGGCTGGCATCGTGCAAAAGAAAGAAACGAGGTGACCGGATGAATTTCGATCTTTCCGACGAACAGCGGATGCTGCGCGATCAGGCACGGCGCTTCCTCGACGAAAAAGGATCGCCGGATGCCGCCCGGGCGGTTCTGGAGGGCGATGCGCCTTTCGACCGTGACCTGTGGGCCAGCATGGGGGAACTGGGCTGGATGGCGACGGCTATTCCCGAAGCCTATGGCGGCGCGGGCTTGAGCCATGAAGAGCTGTGTGTCATCGCCGAGGAATTGGGCCGGGCGATCGCGCCCACGCCGTTCAGTTCCTCGATCTACCTGGCGGCGGAAGCCATCCTGCTCGCCGGGTCGGAGGAGCAGAAGCAACATTATTTGCCGCTGCTTGCGAACGGCGAGAAGATCGGCTGCGTCGCCGTCGCGGAAGGCGTTCAGCGTCCCGGTCCCGCCGACGTGAAGGTCCGATTTGAAGACGGGGCGCTGACCGGCGAGAAACTCCCCGCGGCCGACGGCGATGTGGCCGATTTCGCGGTCGTGCTGGCGCGGACGGGCGGCGGCGAGCGCGATCTTTCGCTCGTTCTGGCCGATCTCGAGGGTGTCGATCGCACGCCCGTCGAGACGGTCGATCCGTCGCGCAGCCATGCTCGCATTCGGTTCGACGGCGCGGCGGGCGAGTTGCTCGGCGCGGCGGGGGACGGCTGGGCGGCGATGGAACGGGTTTTCGACCGGGCGGCGGTCCTGTTCGCCTTCGAGCAGGTCGGCGGCGCGCAGGCCTGCCTCGACATGGCGACCGAGTATGCCAAGTCGCGCTATGCCTTCGGCCGGCCGATCGGGTCGTTCCAGGCGATCAAGCACAAGCTGGCGGACATGTATATCGCGCTCGAACTGGCGCGGTCGAATGCCCTTTATGGTGCGTGGGCGCTTGCCAACGACGCATCGGATTTGCCGACGGCGGCGGCGGCCGCGCGGGTGGCCGCTATTCAGGCCTATGCGCTGGCGTCGAAGGAGAATATCCAGACCCACGGCGGCATGGGCTACACCTGGGAGGTGGACGCGCAGCTCTATTACCGCCGTGCCGCGCTGCTGGCACAGGCGGTGGGCGGCGAGCGCCGCTGGAAGGACAAGCTGATCGCCCGCCTCGAAACCCGCAACGTCGCCTGACCGGGAGGATAGGATGGATTTCAACGACACGCCGGAAGAAGCCGAATTCCGTGCCGAGGCGCGGGCGTTTCTGACCGCGAATGCGGAACCGAAGGAGCCGGGCAAGGTCTTTCCCGTCCTCTACGGCGCGGAGGGGCTGATCGATGCCGCGAAGCCGTGGCAGGCCAAGAAATTCGAGGCCGAACTGGCCGGGATCACGGTTCCCAAGGAATACGGCGGCCGCGGCGGGACCCAGATGCAGCAGGTGATCTACAGTCAGGAGGAAGCGAATTTCCTAACGCCACGCGGGGTTTACGAAGTCGGCCTCGGCATGTGCGTGCCGGTCATGCTGACCTATGGGACCGAGGAACAGAAACAGCGCTATGTGCCGCCGGCGCTGCGGGGTGAGGAGGTCTGGTGCCAGCTTTTCTCCGAACCGTCGGCGGGATCCGATCTCGCGAACCTGCGGACGCGCGCGGTGCGCGACGGCGATGACTGGATCATCAACGGCCAGAAAATCTGGACCTCGGTCGCGCATCTCGCAGATTTCGGCGTGCTCGTCACCCGCAGCGATCCCAACGCGCCGAAGCACAAAGGCATGACCTATTTCTTCATCGATATGAAATCGCCGGGCATCGAAACGCGCCGCATTAAACAGATCGCCGGGACATCCAACTTCAACGAAGTCTTCTTCACCGACGTGCGTGTCCCCGATAGCCAACGGCTGGGCGCGGTGGGCGACGGATGGAAGGTGGCGATCACCACGCTGATGAACGAGCGGGTCGCGGTCGGCGACCGGGCCGCGCCGGATTTCGACGATATCTTCGGACTCGTCCGCGAATTGGCATTGGAAGAAGGGCCCGCCGTATCCGACCCGATGGTCCGCGACAAGTTGGCCAACTGGTATATCCAGATGCAAGGGATCCGGTTGACCCGATTCCGCACCATCACCGCGTTGTCGCGTGGCGAGCGGCCGGGGCCGGAATCCTCGATCAACAAGGTGGTGAACGGCACCAAACGCCAGCAGATCGCGCATTTCGCACTCGACCTGATGGACATGGCCGGCGCCGTTTACGATGAGGACCTGATGCCGATGAAGGCGTTGTTCCAGGAGGCCGTGCTGTCGTCGCCGCGCGACCGGATCGCCGGCGGCACCGACGAGATCCTGCGCAACATCATCGCCGAGCGCGTTCTCGGCCTGCCGCAGGATATCCGGGTCGACAAGGACGTCCCGTTCAATGAGGTGCCGGGCGGTGACGGATAGGGTTTGCGGTGTGCCGGGACATATGAGGCGGGACAGTCCGGCGGGCTTGCGGTAAGTAGTTGCCAAGAATGACCCGCATATCGACTTTTCTATCCCAGGCTCGCCAGCGACCGGAAATCCTGCTGTATCTCATGACGGCAGCGGTGCCGCTCGGATTTTCCGTCTGGCAGACCCTGCTCAACAACTTCGCCATCGAACGCGCCAATTTCACCGGGGCCGAGATGGGGATCCTGCAAAGCCTGCGCGAGGTGCCGGGATTCCTGTCCTTCTCCGTGGTCTTTGTGCTGCTGATCATGCGCGAACAGCGGCTGGCGCTGGTGTCGCTCCTGCTGCTGGGGATCGGCACTGCGATCACCGGCTATTTCCCGACCGTGCTGGGTCTCTACTGCACCACCGTGCTGATGAGCATCGGCTTTCACTATTACGAGACGGTGCAGACGTCGCTGACCCTGCAATGGATCGACAAGAGCCGCGCCGCCGAAACCTTCGGCCGGCTGATCGCGGTCAAATCCTTCGCCTCGATCGCGACTTTCGGCCTCGTGTGGCTGGCCTTCGATCAGGCCGGATTGGATTACGAGATCGTCTATCTGCTCGGCGGCGGGCTTGTCGTGGTGATCGCGCTGTTCTGCAGGGTGTGGTTCCCGCGCTTCGCGCAGCCGGTGGTGCAGCACAAGCATTTGGTCCTGCGCCCGCGCTATTGGCTGTATTACGCGCTGACCTTCATGTCCGGCGCGCGGCGGCAAATCTTCGTCGTGTTCGCGGGTTTCCTGATGGTCGAGAAGTTCGGCTACAAGGTCGAGCATATCGCGATGCTGTTCCTGTTGAACGCGGCCATCAACATGTGGCTGGCGCCGCGGATTGGCCGCCTGATCGCCCATTGGGGCGAGCGCAAGGCGCTGATCTTCGAGTATATCGGCTTGATCATCGTCTTCGTGGCCTATGCCTTCGTGGATGACAGCCGCGTCGCCGCCGGGCTGTATGTGATCGATCACGTCTTTTTCGCCCTGGCGATCGCCATCAAGACCTATTTCCAGAAAATCGCCGATCCGGCGGATATCGCATCGACCGCCGGAGTGAGTTTTACCATCAGCCATATCGCGGCGGTGGTCATCCCCGCCGCCTTCGGGCTGCTCTGGCTGGTATCACCGGCCGCCGTGTTCCTGTCCGGTGCGGTGATGGCCGGGATGTCACTAGTGATGGCGTTCAACGTCCCGAACCGGCCCGAACCCGGCCGCGAGGTGCTGGTCGGTTGGCGCGGTGCGGCGGCGACGGCGGAATAAGTCTATTCTGAACCAAATCGTCACGAGGGAGTGAACCCATGAAACTTTTCTACACCGGCAATTCACCCTATGCCCGCCGGCCGCGCATCGTGGCGCGTGAGGCCGGGCTGATGGATCGTATCGAAGAAATCGACTCCGGCCCGCTCGGCGGCAGCGACAGCATCCTGCTCACCCACGGCCCCGGCGGGAAGGTGCCGGGCCTGTTGACGGATAACGGCGTGTATCTCTGCGAATCGCTGATCATCTGCCGTTACCTCAATGACCTGTCCGGCGGCGGCCTGTTGCCGGCCGACGCCAAGGCGTTGGAGGAGGCGTTGCATGTGGACGGTGTCGCGTCGCTGCTGATGGATTCGCTGTTCACCCGGTCGCGGGAAAACCGGCGGGACAAATCGGAACAATCGCCGGGCGTGATCGAGATCGAAGCCGCACGGGCCGGGCGCGCCTATGACGAGCTGGAGACGCTGGCCGGCGGTTTCGGCGATACGGTCCATCTCGGCATGACCACCGCCGTCGCTTCGCTCGGCTATGCCGATTGGCGTCATCCGGGCGACGAATGGCGCAAGGGCCGGCCGACGCTCGCCGGGTGGTTCGAACATGTCATGCAGCGTCCCGCCATGGACGAGACGAAGCCGATCTTCTAGGTCTTTAACAAACGGGGACGAAGGAGGGTTGCATGAAGCTGTTCCACGCCGGAAATTCGCCTTATGCCCGGCGGCCGCGCATGGTGGCGCGTGAGGCGGGATTGATGGATCGTATCGAGGAAATCGACGCCGCGCCGCTCGGCGGCAGCGACAACGTAATTTTCCAACACGGTCCCGGCGGCAAGGTGCCGGGCCTGCTGACGGATAACGGCGTGTATCTCTGTGAGTCGCTGATCATCTGCCGCTACCTCAACGACGAGGCGGGCGGCAGTCTGCTGCCGACCGACCCCAAGGCGCGGGACAAGGCGCTGCATATCGACGGCATCGCGTCGCTGTTGATGGATTCGCTGTTCGTCCGGTCGCACGAAATCCGCCGCGATGAGTCGGAAAAATCGCCGGGCGTGATCGCGACCGAGGCGGCGCGCGCGGAACGCAGCTATGACGAGTTGGAGAGGCTGGCGGGTGGGTTCGGCGACGTGCCGAATCTCGGCACGATCACCGTCGTCGCATCGCTGGGTTATGCCGACTGGCGCCATCCGGGGGATGAATGGCGAAAGGGCCGGCCGGTCCTGACCGGGTGGTTCGAGAAGATGATGGAACGCCCGGCAATGGACGAAACGAAGCCGATCTTCTAGCCGGCCGGTGACGTCGACGGAGTTCCGTTGCTGACCTATTCGGGTCCGGTTCGAGAAACTTGGATATCTCGGTTCGCGTGACCCGTTGAGTTGGTCCTACACTGTGCAAGTTGTAAGGCGTGTCGTGATCTGATGGTCGGGGAATTCTGAGTGAGGAATGATTTGGCACCGAAACACCGCGATCACTCTTTGATAGGGACATCCGGAGCGGCGCAGGGGACCGAGACAGGGTGCGCGGCCGAGTTTGATTTCGTTGCAGTGCCTGATATCCGGCCTCGCACCGGCGGCGGCGCCTCGCTGCGTGTGGCTTTCGGCCACTCTTCTGATATCCTCGGCACCGTGGCGGCGTGCTAGGCATGGCGGTGCCGGGCCGATCCGTTCATGTCATCGGCGCCGGCGCGGTCGGCGTCTCTACGGCGCTGTATCTGCAACGCGAAGGTTTCCAAGTCACCTTGATCGACCGCGACGGGCCGGGCAATGGGTGTTCGGCCGGCAACGCAGGCAATATCGGAATCGCCTCCTTCATCCCGCCGGCGACGCCGGGTATCTGGCGGCACGCCTTGAAGATGTGGATGGACCCGATGCATCCGCTAGACATCCGCGTATCGCATCTACCGAAGTCCCTGCCATGGTTTCTGCGTTTCGCGCTGAGCAGCCGAAAGGCCCGATTCGTCGAAGTTTCAGACGCCCTCGCGGGGATCATGCGCTACGCCTTCGATGCCTACGAGCCGTTGCTGCGGGCTGCCGGCAACGAGGCGTTAATACAACGCGACGGCCGCCTCTTCATCTATGAGACCGAGGCGGGGTTCCGCAACGCGCAGGCATCGCAAGAGCGCCGTCGAGAGAAGGGTATCGAGGTGCAGGCGCTCTCCGGCGACGAGGTGCGCGAGATCGAGCCGGCACTGGGACCGTCGGTCCGCTTTGGCCACTTTCTGCCGGAAGGCGGCATCAGCATCAATCCGCAGCATATGATCCAGGTGCTGGCGCGTTCCCTGGAACAGCGGGGAGGCACGATCGTGCGGGATACGGTGGACGGTTTCGAGATCGGACCCGATGGCCCGCGACGAATCCTGACCGAAGGCGGCGGCTGCGATGTCGAAACCGTCGTCGTCGCGGCGGGGGCCTTTTCCGGGGCTTTGGCCAAACAGTTGGGCTCGTCTATTCCGCTCCAATCCGAGCGCGGTTATCACGTCATGATTCCGGATGGAGGCCTGGGAATGCGCATTCCCGTGGGGGCGGCGGAACGTCATGTCGTGATCACGCCGATGGAGCACGGCATCCGCTTTACCACCGGCTCGGAGTTTTCGGGGTTAGACGCGCCGCCGCGTTGGGATTTGTCTTTGCGGATTTTAGACGGCGCTCGGGCCTTGCTGCCGGAATTGACGGGCGAAGTGGACACTAAATGGCATGGACATCGCCCGGCCACGCCCGACGGTCTTCCCGTGATCGGCCGTTCGCCGGTTCACCGCAACGTCTATTTCGCCTTCGGGCACGGGCATGTGGGACTCGGCACCGGAGCGATTACGGGCCGATTGTTGGCGCGATCAATGGCCGGCAAACCGACCGAGGTCGATTTGACGCCGTTCCGCGCCGAGCGTTTCTAGACGCTTGGCGGCGGCGATGAAATCGAGTTGTTAGGACGTTGATTCGACAATCACCCGGCCCGCCTGCGGGTCGACCAGTACCTTGTCGCCGGTCTTGATCGCCCGGGTGATATCCGTCTCGAAACGGTGCATGAAGGGCAGCTCCGCGAAGGCGGCGCCTTGCGCCATGACCGGGTTGGCGTCGTTGAGCAGCAAGGCCAGCGGCGCTTTTTCGTTGATCACCATTTCCCGCAGCATCCAGGCCGATGCCACGCCGCCCTTCGCCGCATTCAGGACCAGCACGCGGCCGACGTAGTTTTCGCCGAACAGCTTATGCGCGCGCCGCGAGAACACGCCGAGTTCCCGGTCCAGGTCGTAGCGGGTGCTGAAATTGTCGCTCGCCACCAGTGCTGTGCCGCGGACTTGGCCGCCGATGCCTTTATGGCCGGTGATCACCGTCATGCCGTCCTCACGATCCGGCCCGCGACCGCGGATTCGACGCAATCCTCCAGCGACGCCGCGACGGGCTCGTAGCCATACCCCTCGGTGATGTTCGCGGTCTTGACCGATTGGGTCATCAAACGGGTCCAGCCATGCGCCGCACGGATTTCCTTGGCGAAGGTCGCGAAGAAATCCGGCCCGTGGACCAGCATACCGCCGGTCTCTTCGATCTGCTGCGCGATGCCGGCCCGGTGGCAGGCTTCCTTGATCTCCAGCGGGGTGTAGACGAGCAGAGTGGTGTTCCCGTGCACCTTGCGTCCGGCCAGCACCTCCACGACCGCATAGACCTCGGGCATGGTGAGCTGTGGCGCGCCGAGGGCGACCACGTCGAGTTGCTCGCCGTCGCCCTTGTACTCACGGTGAAAGGCGTCGATGTCGGCCTGGGTGACGACGGTGGGTTCCGGCGGCGGGCCGTCAAAGGCGTCCTGCGCGTCGCGGGCCTCGGGCGTGACCCCGACCACGTGGAACATGGCGTGCGAGCCGTAGCTGGCGAGACAGAGGGCGAGATGATTCAAGGAGATTGCGTCCGGCCGTTCAGCTATGCCGTCGATCACCGGCACCTTCCAGTAAGAGGCGAGTTGCCGCCCGGCGATTGCGCCGACGGCACCCCAGTCGGCGGTGTTCTTGGGCCTTCCGTCCAGTATGAAGTAGTCCGTGCCGCGCCGGTTTGCGTCCAGGTGAAAGCCGTAGCGCGGCACGCGCCCGGTCAGCATGGCGGCGATCGCGGACGGTCCGGCCTCGAAATTGCTGCGGACCCCGACCATGGCATTGGCGTAGACAACCGTCGGCGTGCCGCTGAACGCGCAGGACTCTCCAAAGGCGGGCAGCGGAATCGAATGGTTGTTGAAATAGCCGTGCGCCTTCATCGCGCCCATCCGGCAGAGCGCATCGATCGCCCGCTGCGTGTCGCCGACCAGCGGCTTTCCGGGCAGCAGCCGCTCGAACGCGCGGTCGTCGAAGCCGCGGCTGTCGACGATCGCCAACGTGCGAAGCCGGCGCTCCTCCGCCGGCATGTCGGCCATCTCCTCCAAAAAGGCGAGGCCCGACGCGCCCAAGGTTTCCGCGTCGGTGATCATGTGGGCGAAGCGGATTTCGGCGAAATCCTCGGCCTCGAAGAATTCGCCGACGCGTTTCTGATAGGCGATGGCCCACTCGGCGCCTCCGCCGAGTTCGCCGGCCGCCATCGCCGTTTCGACCTCGGTCAGCCGCATCACGCCGCCTTCGACGCATCCTGGATGGCGCGCCACACGCGTTCGGGGGTCAGTGGCATCTCCACATGGCGGACGCCGCGCGCCGCCAGTGCATCGTTGACCGCGTTCATCACCGCGGCCAATGCGCCGACCGTCCCGGCCTCGCCGACGCCTTTGACGCCGAACGGATTGGTCTGGGTCGGTACCGGATGGGCCGAGACGTCGAAATAGCAGAAGTCGTCGGCGCGGGGCATGCAGTAATCCATGAAGGAGCCGGACAGCAATTGTCCACTGTCTTCCTCATAGACCATATGTTCCATCAAGGCCTGGCCCGCCCCCTGAACGATGCCGCCATGCACCTGGCCCTTTACCAGCAGCGGGTTGAGTTCCACGCCGCAATCGTCGACCACGGAATACCGCAGCAACTCGATCTCCCCGGTGTCGGGCGCGACCTCGACCTCCACGATGTGGCAGCCGTTGGGAAAGTTCGGCGCTTCGGGAATGAAGGTGCCGAATTCATACAGACCCGGCTCCATGCCCTTCGGCAACTTGTCCGGCGAAAAAGCAGCCTGCGCCGCTTCGGTGAAACCGATCGATCGGTCGGTGCCGGCGATGACGAATTTGCCGTCCTCCAGCGTGATATCCTGTTCCGACGCTTCGAGCATATGCGCGGCGATTTTCGAGGTCTTGTCGATCACCTTCTCGGTCGCCATCAGCACCGCGGACGATCCGATCGCCGCGGTGCGCGATCCGCCGGTGCCGGTGCCGAAAGAGACTTTCTCGGTGTCGCCCTCGATCACGCGGATCGCCTCCGGCTCGATGCCGAGCTTTTCGCAGACCACTTGCTTGTAGATCGTTTCGTGGCCCTGGCCGTGCGGGGTGGAGCCGACCAGCACGGTGACCGTGCCGGATGGATCGAAGCGCATCTCCGCGGTTTCCGGCTGCACGGCGGCAGCCACTTCGATGGTGCAGGACATGCCGATGCCGCGCAGCTTGCCTTGCGCTTCGGACTCGGCGCGCCGAGGTGCGAAGCCGGCGTAGTCAGCCTTTTCCAGCGTGCGGTCCATCACCTTCTCGAACTCGCCGCAGTCGTAAGTGAAGGTCAGCGGCGTCTTGTAGGGGAAGGCGTCGGGGGGGATGAAGTTGCGGCGGCGCAGCTCCGCCGGATCGATCTGCATATCCTGTGCGGCGAGATTGATCATCCGTTCGATGATGTAGGACGCTTCCGGCCGCCCGGCCCCGCGATAGGGCGACAGCGGCGACGTGTTGGTCAACACGCCGGAGACGCCGACATAGGCGGCGGGCGTGGTGTAGACCCCGGCCAGTCCGCCGACATTGCCCGTGGGTGGCCCCATGCCCATGAAGGAGACATAGGCGCCAAGCGCCGCGCTGGTCTCGACCTTCAGGGCCAGAAACTTTCCGTCCTCGTCGAGCGCCAACTGCACGTCGCTGACGTTGTCGCGCGCGTGGTCGTCGGCGACGAAGCCTTCGCTCCGCTCGCAGCGCCACTTCACCGGCCGTCCGACCCGCTTCGACGCCCAGGCGACGAGCGGAATCTCGGGATAGATCGCGCCCTTCATGCCGAACGACCCGCCCATGTCGCCGGTCACCAATCGCATCTTGTTTTCCGGGATGTGGAACAGGTTCTTGCACAGCGTGGTGCGCCACGCCCATGGACGCTGGATGCCGGCGTAGATCGTGTAGTGATCCTCGCGCGGGTCGTAGTCGCCGAGCGCGCCGCGCGGTTCCATCGAGTTGGCGTTAATTCGATTGATTACGAAACGCTGCTTGACCACATGTGCGGCGCCAGCGAGCGCTGCATCGACCGCCGTCTTGTCGCCCGCCTCGTAGAAGAAGGCCTCGTTGTCGGGGCAGTCGTCCCAGATCGCCGGGGTCTCGGGGTCGGTCGCCCGGTCCGTGGCCACTGTGACCGGCAGGCTGTCGTAGTCGACGTCGACGAGTTCCGAAGCGCTCTTGGCGATGTCGACCGATTCGGCCACGACGACGGCGACGATCTGCCCGACATGGCGGGCGCGGTCCTTGGTCAGCGCCGGGCGCGGCGGCCGGAACATGGGCGAGCCGTCGCGGCGTTTGCGCGGTTTCGGCCCGGTGATCTCCCCCAAGCCGTCGGCGGCGTAGTCTTCGCCGGTCAGCACGGCGATCACGCCCGGCTGTGCCAGGGCTTCGGCGGCGTCGATCGAATTGATCTCGGCATGTGCATAGGGTGAGCGCAGCATATAGGCATAAGCCTGCCGTGGCAGGATGAAGTCGTCGATATAGTTGCCATGCCCGCGCAGCAGGCGCGGGTCTTCGGTTCGCGGGACGGCTTGGCCGACGGCATATTTCATCATCGGGTGGCGTGCTCCTGGATGGCCGTCATGCGGTCGAACGGCTTTCCGGTGGCGTTCGTCGTGGACACCGTTGTGGCCGGTTTTGGCAATGACGGGACGGATGAGTATTGTTGTCGGAAGCATAATCGACATTTGGGTGCTGGGCCAAGCATTAGAGGATGACCGGACCATGAGCGACTATCGTAAACCGCTGCCGCAACCGACGCCGGAGACGCAGCATTTCTGGGATGGCTGCCGCGACGGCAAGCTGCTGCTGCAACGGTGCAAGGACACCGGCAAGGCTTATTTCCCGCCGCGCCCGTTCAGCCCCTATACCGGCTCGCGCGATGTCGAGGTATTCGAAGCCACCGGCAAGGCTAAGTTGTTCAGCTATGTCATCAACCACCGCCCGGCGAAGGGTTTCGAGGACGAAGCGCCGTATGCGATCGCCGTGGTCGAGCTGGAGGAGGGGCCGCGGATGATGACGAATATCGTCGATTGCGAGCAGACGCCGGAAGCCTTGGTGCTCGACATGCCGCTCGAAGTCGCCTTCGAGACCGCGACCGACGAGATCACGCTGCCGAAGTTCCGGCCGGCGAAAAGCTAAGGCGAGGAGAGAGAGCCATGAAACCGCATTCCGTCGCCATTGTCGGCGCTGCCGAAACCACCGAGCTGGGCAAGATTCCCGACGTCTCGAACATTCAACTGCACGCGGACGCGGCGCTGAACGCGCTGGCCGATGCCGGGCTGAAGCCGTCCGACATCGACGGCGTCGCCTGCTGCCGGGAGGAGCCGACCGAGATCGCCTATTATCTCGGCATCACGCCGAAATGGGTCGACGGCACGGCCGTCGGCGGCACGTCCTTCTTGATTCATGTGCGCCACGCCGCCGCGGCGATCGCGTCGGGCCTGTGCAGCACGGTACTGATCACGCACGGCGAATCCGGCAGGTCGAATGTCGGGCGGTCGCGCGCCGCGCCGCATGCGAGCAGCCTGAACGGGCAATTCGAGATTCCCTACGGCGTCGTCGGCCCGCCCACCATGTTCACGCTGCCGGTCCTGCGCTACATGAAGGAATACAACGTGCCGGTCGAGAAGATCGCAAATGTCGCGGTGGTCCAGCGCGAATGGGCGGGGAAGAACCCGCGCGCGGCCTTCCGCGATCCGATCACCATCGACGACGTGCTGGACAGCCGGATGATCGCCTGGCCGTTCCGGCTGTTGATGTGCTGTCTCGTCACCGACGGCGGCGGCGCGCTGATCCTGACCTCGGCCGACCGGGCGAAGGATTTTCCGAAGAAGCCGGTCTACATCCTCGGTACGGGCGAAAGCGTCGAAAGCCGGCTCGTCAGCCAATTGGAGAGCTACACCAGCTCGCGGGCCTTCAAGGTATCGTCGGCCAAGGCGTTCGAGGAATCCGGCGTCAAACACAGCGAAGTGGACCACCTGATGGTCTACGACGCCTTCGCCCATCTGCCGATCTGGGGCCTCGAAGATTTGGGCTTTTGCGAGCGCGGCGAGGGGCCGGATTTCATCATGGAACGCAACACTGCCCCCGGCGGCAAGCTGCCGATGAACACGTCCGGCGGCGGGCTGTCCTACACCCATACGGGCATGTACGGCATGTTCGCGCTGCAGGAGAGCGTGCGCCAGATGCGCGGTGAAGCGCCGGCGCAGGTGGACGGTCTTCAGATCGGCGTATGTCAGGGCGTCGGCGGCATGTTCGCGGCTGCGGGCACGATCGTCTTCACCAATCAGGACCCGTAAACGTCCGCGTCCGGCGCGGATCGACGGAAGAAAAAGAAGAGGAGACCCTCATGAAGGTAGGATTCATCGGCCTCGGGACCATGGGCAAGGGCATGGCCGCCAATCTGATCAAGGGCGGATACGATGTCCTCGTGCACGACATCAACAAGGCGGCGGCGGAACCGCATGTCGCCAACGGGGCGGCATGGGCGGACTCGCCCGCGATCCTCGGCGAGTCCTGCGAGGTGGTGATGACCTCGTTGCCGGGACCGCCCGAAGTGGAAGCCGTCGCGGTCGGCGAGAACGGCTTGCTGACCGGGATGAAAGCCGGGAGCGCCTGCTTCGATCTGTCGACCAACGCGCCCAGCATGGTGCGGAATCTGCACGGTCAATTCGCCGAGAAGGGGGTTCATTTCCTGGATGCCCCGGTCAGCGGCGGGCCGCATGGAGCGGCGTCCGGCAAGATGGCGTTGTGGGTCGGCGGCGAGGAAGACATCTTCAAGAAACACAAGGCCGTGCTCGACACCATCGGCGACCGGGCACGCTATATCGGGCCAATCGGCGCCGGATCGGTGGCCAAGCTCGTGCATAACTGTTCCGGCTACGCGATCCAATGCGTGATGGCGGAGGTCTTCACGATGGGTGTCAAAGCCGGCGTCGAGCCGGCCGCCCTGTGGGATGCGGTCCGCCAGGGCGCGCAGGGGCGGCGGCGGACCTATGACGGCCTGGCCGCGCAATTCCTGCCCGGGAAATTCGACCCGCCGGACTTCGCCCTGCGCCTGGCGCACAAGGACGTGACGTTGGCTACTTCCCTGGGGAAAGAAGTCGGCGTACCGATGCGCTTCGCCAATATGGCGCTGGAAGAACTGACCGAGGCGCGCGCCCGCGGCTGGGACGACCGGGATTCGCGGGTCGCCATGCTGTTGCAGGAAGAGCGCGCGGGATTGGAAATCGCCGTTGAGGCGGACGTCATCAAGGCGGTGCTGGAAAAGGACGGCCAGGATTAGGCCATAATCGGCTTGGGCGGCGCGGCTGAAATCGGGTTCCAGCCGCCTGCCTTTGTCCTATTGAATCGCCCCCCAAGCACCATAGATAGTACGGTGTTTCGCAACGCCGAATTGAGGACGCCTATCGTGAACCTAAGTCGTAAGCAGAGTGTATTGGCCGGATTTCTCGCGTTTCTTTTGCTGGGCTTGGGTTTCGCCGTGCCTGCCGCGGCCTCGGATCTCGGTCCCGCGATCGGGAAGGCGAGCCCGCACGCGTTGACGTTGTCGGACCAGAACGGCGATCCGCGGAGCCGCGAGAATCTGACCGGCCAGCGCGGCTTGATCATCCTGTTCACGCGATCCTTCGATTGGTGACCCTACTGCAAGATCCAGGCGGTCGCCTGGAACAAGCGCCTCCAAGAAATCACCGACCTTGGCTACACCGTCGCCACCGTCAGTTATGACCCGGTCAAGACGCTGGACCGGTTCGCGAAGCGGCGGAAGATCGGCTTCACGATGTTGTCCGATCCGAAGTCGGAGGTTATCCGCGCCTTCGGTGTCTTCAACGAAGAACAGACACCGGGCGGATTCGGCTACGGTATCGCCTATCCGACCATCGTCGTGCTCGACGCCGCTGGCATCGTGCGCGGCGTCTATGCGGAGCCGGGCTACATCCAGCGTCCCGACCCCGGCGCGGTGATCGAGGCTCTCTCCGCGCTCAACGACGGAAAATCCTAGGACGCGGGTGCGACGGCGTCCTTGCCGATGCCGCCGTGCCGTTCCGACCAGACGATGGGATCGGCGATATAGGCCTCGATCCCGGCCAAGGTCTTTTCGTCGAACGTCTTGCGGTCGCGGGCGACCGCCAATACCTCGGTCCAGGTGGCGAGGGAGAACAGGTTGATCCCCAACTCGTCCATGTCCGGCACCTGATGGTCGAAGATGCCGTATTTGAAAATCACGAAGGTATGCCGCACGTCGGCGCCGGCCCGTTTCAGGCCGTTGCAAAAGCTGGCCTTGGTGCGGCCGTCGGTCGTCAGGTCGTCCACCAGCAGAACCCGGCTGCCGTCCCTGAAGGTGCCGTCCATCTGCGCGTAGCGGCCGATGCCTTTCGACTGCCGCCGCGCGACGACCAACGGCAGATGCAGCCGGTCGGCGATGATCGCTGCGAAAGGCATGCCGCCGCCTTCGCCGCCGGCGATCACGTCGAGCGCTTCGTATCCCACCATCGACAGGATCTTGCGGACGGAGAGATCGATGATCGCCTCGCGCGCCAGCGGGTAGGAGATCAGGCGCTTGCAATCGACGAAGACCGGGCTGGCCCAGCCGGAGGAGAAGAAGAACGGCTGATCCGGCCGGAACAGAACGGAATCGGTGTCCAGCAGGATTTGTGCGGTCTGCGCGCCCAGGGAGGAATTGTTTGTCATGCCAGTGCCTCCGGTGCGGTCAGCATGCCGTTCAGCAACACCTCGGTGCCCAGGAAAAAGTCGTCGTAGTCCATAGCTTCGTCCGGATTGTGGGATCCGTTCTCGTTGCGTACGAAGATCATAACCGACGGGACGCCCTCGTTGGCGAAGATGGCTGCATCATGCCCCGCGCCTGAGGGAAGCTGCTCGTAATCGATGTCGAGTTTCTGACAAATGCCCGACAGATGCTTGACCAGCCGTTCGTCCATCATCGCCGGCTCCGTCTCGACCGGCGCCCCGAGGTCGAAGGAGACTTTCCGAAGCCGTTGGATGATCCGCGCCTCGTCGTGCACCAGGTCCTCGAACTCGCGCAACAGGTCCTTCGACTGGCTGCGGTATTCCAGGCTGAAGTTGATGTGGCCCGGGACGCGGCTCATGGCGTGCTCGTCCGGGTTCGTGCCGAGGATGCCGACGGTGACGACCAAATCCTCGCCTTGTTCCAGCAGGGCCTGCCAATGCCGGTCGAGCCGCGTGATCAATTCGGACGCGGCGAACACGGTGTCATGGCGTAGCCAGCGCGGCACGGCGCCGGAATGGGCCGCTTCGCCGGTGCAGCTTGCGTTCGGGTGGCGGTTGTTGCCGCGGATGCCGGTGACGATGCCGACCGGAATGCCGCGCGCCACCATGACGGGACCCTGCTCGATATGCAGTTCGAAATAACAGGCGATGTCATGCGGTTTGAGGAGGGCGTTGCCCGACTGAAGCCGCTGCACGTCGGCGCCGGCGGTCCGCATATAGTCGATCAAAGGATCGCCGGTGGTGCGGTGCGGCAGGGTCATGTCTTCCGGTTCCAGGCCGCCGAACAGCGCGCGCGATCCCAGATAGCAATGCCCGAACCAGGCGCTTTCCTCGCCGCGCAGCCCCATGACCTTGATCGTGCGGGGCGGCGTGACGCCCTTGCGGCGCAGTTGGACGAGCGACGTAAGGCCGGCGATGACGCCGGCGGCTCCGTCGAAATTGCCTCCTTCCGGGACCGAGTCCAGATGGGAGCCGCAGGCGACAAACGGCTGATCGGGCGCCTCGCCGGGCAGCGAGATGATCAGATTGGCGGCGGCATCGTAGCTGACGTCGAGCCCTTCCTGATCCGCGCGATCGGCGATCACCTCCATGGCCTTGGTTTCGCCGTCGCCGTAGGTGGCGCGCGACACGCCGACGCCGTCGAAGGATTGGCGGTACAGCGTATCGAAGATATCGACCGTCCAATCCCGAAGATCGTTCGGGACCAGCCATTCCCTGGATAAGTTTGTCTCGGACATCGTTCCATCCATTCCGGGGAAACCCCCATCATCCTGCCGCGCCAACCTTTAGGCAAGATTAATTACAATCGTTCGTTGATGGCGCGCCCCGGCGTATGAGGCCTACAATTGCGTCGTTGAATCGTTTCCCACCGCCGCCGCCAGGAAAGGACCATGGCATGACTTTGGACCTCGTTATCCGGAATGCACAGCTTTCAGGGCCAGACGGTTCAACCGTCGATATTGGGGTCGAGGACGGCAAGATCGCCGCACTCGAGGCCGGCTTGCCCGACGGTGGCGAGACGGTGGATGCCGCCGGGCGGTTCGTGTCGCCGGGGCTGGTGGAAAGTCACTTCCATCTCGACAAGGCGCGTATCCTGGACCGCTGCGAGCCGCCGGCGGACCGCAAATCGACCGACCACATGAAACGGACGGCGGCGATCAAACATACGTTCACGGTCGAGGACATCTACGCCCGGGCCCGCGACACGTTGGAGCAATGCCTGTTGCATGGGATTACGCATATGCGGACGCATGTGGAGGTGGACCCCAACGTGGGGCTGCGCGGCTTCGAGGCGATCGAACAACTCGCGAAGGACTACGCCTGGGGAATCGACCTGCAGCTCTGCGCCTTTCTCCAGGAAGGCTGGACCAACAGTCCCGGCGGCGAGGAGAATGTCGTCAAGGCGTTGAAGCGCGGCGCGCCCGTCGTCGGCGGGGCGCCGCGGTACGATACCGACCGTCCGGCGCAGATCGAGCGGATTTTCGTGCTGGCCCGCGAGTATGACGTGGACGTGGATATCCATCTCGACGGCGGATACACGACGCATGACCTGGATATTTTTCAGGTCTGCGATCTCGCGGACAAATTGGGCTGGGGCGGCCGGGTCGCGATCGGGCACGGGTCGAAATACTCCTGCCTGCCGCCCGAGGAACTGGAAGCGCTCGGACGGCGGCTTGGCGAGTCCGGTGTGTCGGTGGCTGTACTGCCGGCGACGGACCTGTTCAACAACGGCCGGCACATGGACTACAACGTGATCCGGGGCGTGGCCGACGGCAACGCGCTGAACGCGTTCGGCGCGAACTGCACGATTTCCACCAACAACATCATGAACCCGTTTACGCCCTTCGGCGATTGCTCGCTGATCCGTATCGTCAACATGTATGCGAACGTGATCCAGCGCGGCACGGTCGACGAGTTGACCGAGTGTTTTCGGATGATCACCGAGCGGCCGGCGCGGGCCATGCGGCGGGACGACTATGGGATCGCCGTCGGCAACCCGGCCGATCTCGTCCTCTGGAATGCCGCGAGCGCGGCGGAGACCATTGCGGTCGTGGCCCCGCCGCTGGCCGCCTTCAAACGCGGCCGGCGGCTCTTCGAGCGGCAGGTGCCGGACCTGCAGCGGCCCTAGATCAGGACTTCGACCAGGTAGGGGCCGTCGACGGCGATGCCGCGTTCGAAGGCGCGGCACAGGTCGTCGGCGTTGTCGACCAGTTCGGCTTCGATGCCGAAACCCTTGGCCAAGCTGACCCAGTCGAAGGCGGGCCGGTCCAGCGTCAGCATGTCATGCGCGCGCGGCCCCGGGTTGCCTGCGCCGACATTGGCCAATTCGCCCTTCAGGATGTTGTAGGCGCGGTTGGCGAAGACCAGCGTCGTCACGTCGAGATTCTCGCGCGCCTGGGTCCAAAGGGCCTGCGGGTTGTACATGCCGCTGCCGTCGCTCTCGAGGCAGATCACCTTGCGGTCCGGGCAGGCGACCGCGGCCCCGGTCGCCATCGGCAGGCCGAGCCCGATCGAGCCGCCGCGGTTTTGCAGCCAGTCATGCGGCGGGGCGCCCGCCGTCGTCGGGTAGAAGTTCCGCCCTGTCGTAATGCTCTCGTCGACGACCACGGCGTTCTCCGGGAGCAGCGCGCCGATGGCGGCCGCGATCGATTCCAACGTGATCGGTCCGGTCGGGCGGTCGGGCCGTCCCAGCGGTTGCAGGGTCGCCGTGTTCGGCTTCGCGCCGACGGCATCGGCCAGCGCCGCCAAGGCGCCGGCACAATCCTGTTCCGGCGTGGCCAGCGCAATGACCTCGCATCCTTCCGGGGCCAGCAGGCTCGGTGAATTGGGATAGGCGAAGAAGGCCGCGGGCCGGCCCGCGCCGACCAGCAGAATTCGTTCGTAGGGTTTCAGGACTTCCAGCGCCTGCGGCACGGGATAGGGAATACGGTTCACCGCCAGCCGGCCCGCGCCGCGTTGCAACCGGGAATTCATGCCTTCTGCCACGACGTCGCAGCCGGTTGCGGCGGCGATGGTGCCCGCATGCTCCAGGGGTTCCTCGAACACCGCGCCCGCGCCGAGCAGCAGCAGCGTGCGCTTGTCGCCTTTCAGGATTTCCGCCGCCGCATCGATCTCGTTGGCGTCGACGGCGGCCCGCTCGGGAACGTCCGGAACCGTGCCGATGACCCCGTCCTCGCCCCAGGCCGTGTTGGCCGGCAGAATCAGGGTGGCGATCTGTCCCGGTGCGGTGCGGGCGGCGGCGATGGCCTCCGCGCCGTCCGGACCGACCGATTGCGCGTCCTGCGACGCCTTGACCCATGCGGAAACCGGCCCGGCGATCCCGGCGATATCCGAGGTCAGCGGGGTGTTGTATTGGATATGATAGGTCGCGTGCTCGCCGACCACGTTGACGACGGGCGAGCGCGCCTTCTTGGCGTTATGCAGGTTGGCAAGCGCATTTCCCAGCCCGGGGCCCAGGTGCAGCAGGGTTGCCGCCGGCTTGCCGGTCATGCGCGCATACCCGTCGGCCGCGCCGCTGACGACCCCTTCGAACAGGCAGAGCACGCAGCGCATGCCGTCGATCTTGTCGAGTGCGGCGACGAAGTGCATCTCGGACGTTCCCGGGTTGGTAAAGCAAACGTCGACACCGCCTTTCAGCAGCGTATGCACCAAGCTTTCGGCGCCATTCATGACGGACTCCTCAAATTTGTTCGATTATCGCGCGATCGCGCGGTCAGATGTTGTGCCTACAATCCTTAGTTGGCGCGCCCCGTTTACGCAAGCCGCCGGGCGGGGCGATCTTATTTGCCTCCGCCGCCAACATGCGTTAGAGGGCTATATCCGGGCTTTAGGCTGCACAGAACGGTCGGAGCGGGAGGTTCATTTGGGGAAGGCATTCGCGAAATCCATGATTGCGATATCCGCAGCGCGCTGTGCGGCAGCGTGCGATTTGGCGAGCCGGTCCGTATGACGGCGGCGCTGTCCTTTATTTGTTCGATGAGCATTGAGCCGGGGGCATTATGGACCCGTCGCTGATCGTCGCCCTCGTTCTCGTCGGCGCCGCCGCACTCGCGTTCGAATTGAATATTTCGAGCGCGATCATCGAAATTTTCGCCGGAATCATCCTGGCCTATTTCATCACCGATATCGGCGAGATCGACTGGCTGCATTTTCTCGCCAATCTCGGCATGCTTGGGCTGATGTTCATGGCCGGGTTCGAAATCGACGTGGAACGGTTACGGAATACCTGGCGCGCCAGCGTGGTGATCGGTGTCTTTTCGTTGTTCCTGCCGATGATCGGCGTATTCCTGGTCTGCCGGTATTTGTTCGAGTTGGATTTGCTGGCATCTGGGTTGATGTCGATCGGGTTGTCGACCACGTCGCTGGCGCTCGTCTATCACGCGCTCAAGGATCGTGGCCTGATGGATCAGGAAGTCGGGCAAGTTCTGCTCGCCGCGGCCTCGGTGGTCGACGTCATCAGCATGGTGCTGCTGGCGATCCTGCTGGGCGAATTGGGCTGGGGCACGGCGCTGTTCCTGATCGTCGTCGTCCCGGCAGTTGTGGGATTGCCGCGCCTCGGTAAATGGATTTTCCGCCGGTACAAAGGATCGATCGTCGAACTGGAACTGCGGTTCTTGCTCGTCCTCTTGGTCGGGATGGGCTTCATGGCCGAGAAAATCGGCGGCATCCATCCCGCGATCATCGCCTTCGGACTGGGCATCGTGATGTCCGAAGTGATGGAAGAACACGAAATTCTGGAAGAGAAACTGAAAGGCGTTGTGTTCAGCCTATTCGGCCCTGTTTTTTTTCTGCAGGCGGGAACCCAATTCGATATTCGGCTTCTGACTTGGGATGTTCTGGGGGCGGCGCTCATTCTTTTCGTCGTCGCCTGCTCGTTGAAGTTCATCGGGTCGGCAGTGCCCGGCCGTATGCTGGTCAACGCGTCGGGACGGTTCATCGGCGCGCTGTTCAACTACCGGCTCAGCTTCGGGCTGATTTCCGCGACGGTCGGCCTGAAAATTGGCGTCCTGACGCAGGACCTTTACATTATGATGCTGATGGTCGTGATGGGCAGCGCCGCGCTGCCGGTGATCATGCTCCGCGATCGGCCGGCCGAACTGGATCCGTAGGGGAAACGATCGGATGACGAAACCCGACGACGCAATCCGCGTCCTTCATATAACGGATATGCACCTGCGATGGCATCAGCCGGGAACCGCCGACCGGACCGAGCGGCTGTCGCGCGAGATGCCGGCGGTGCTGGAGCGCCTGGCGGACCGTCTCGACGAGTTCGTGCCGGACGTCATCGTCTTTACCGGAGACCTGCTCGATGTGCCGGACCCGGTGGTGGCGGGCGACGTCGAGGACGCGGACGTTCTGGCCGAAGCGCTTGAGCAGGCTGAAGCCGACTATCGCCTGGTGCGCGACCGCATGCTGGCCATGAAGACGCCCTTCGTCGTGATTCCAGGAAATCACGATGTCGTAGACCTTGTTCACAAGGTGTTTCCGGAATCGGCCCCGGTGATCGATCATGCCGGAATCCGCTTCGTCAGTTTTTGCGACGATTTGGACGACGCACGGACACCCATTCGCAGCGGCGCAGAGGCTGATCTGTTCGAAACGGTGCTCGCGGATCCGGAGCACGACCTGCCGCAAATCCACCTGCAGCACTATATGGTCGAGCCGCCGACCTTCATGCGGTCGCAATACGACTACAGCACGTCCCGTGCGATGGCCCCGGCGATCGACAAATCAAACCGCGTCGTGGCGGTGTTGTCCGGGCACTATCACCCGGGCAGCCTGTTCATGGGGCCGAGCGGGGTCTGCTATTCCGTCGTCCCTGCGATCTGTTCGGTCCCGCATCCCGTACGATTGATGGATATTCGCCCGAGCGGCGGCATTCACATTACCGATTCTGCGGTCGATGCTGTTTGAGTTTTAGCGTTTGGGCCGGAAACCGGCCTTTGTCGGCTCAGCTTTTCTAAATCGACGGGTCAGGATCAATCGTTTGTCACGCGGTCCCTTTTACACCGACAATGGTCGCCTAATAGGGCAGTGGGACCACTCACACCCGCGATGCCAAGAACTTTCGGCAGAGAACCGAAGCAGGGCGCTATAACTTTGGGAGGACGAGAATGTTTGCACGCAGAACGACGGTATTGGGTACTGCAGCGGTGTTGGCGCTGGCGGCGGGAACGTTGCTGGGAACTGTGCCGACCGTTGCGGCCGATGAAAGCATCACCATCCGTGGCGGTCAGGTCCGCGGTGCGTTCAACCGGACGGCCAGCGCCTGGGCGGTTTACCTGTCGCAGAACGTCGCCGGACTGAAGGCATCGGCCGAGGCGTCGGCGGGATCGATCGACAACACGCGCACGGTGAATGCCGGCCGCGCCCAATTGGGGCTGGTCTTCGCCAGCGATCTCTACCAAGGCTATCGCGGGGAAGACACGTTCAAGAAGCCGCAGACGGACGTGCGCGCCCTGACCTATCTATTCGGTTCGATTGGACATTTCGTCGTTCCCGCCGACAGCGATATCAAGAAGCTCGAGGATATCCAGGGCAAGACGATTTCCATGGGCGGGCCGGGGTCCGGCTCCGCGAAGAATCTTACGGCACTGGTAAAACATATCGGCCTCTGGGGTAAGTTTAAGCCGGTCTATGCCGGTAAGAAGAGCCCGGAAGCGCTGAAGAACGGCAAGATCGCGGCCTATAACTGGCATCCCGGTTTAGGAAACGCGATGATTCGCGATACCGCATCGTCGATGAAAATCCGCTTCATCGACCTGGACGCGCCGGCCCGAAAGTCGGGTTTTTACAAGAAATATCCTTATTTCGGACCGGCCACGATTCCGGCTACGGTTTACCCAAATATTGACGCGGATACCGCGACCTTCGGCACGGGAACGGTCATGATTGCCCATTCCAGCGTCTCCGCCGATACGGTCTATAAGATTCTAAAGGCCGTCTACTCGGATGAAGGCAAGGCCTTCCTGGAGAAGTCCGCCGGCAAGATCGTCAAGCAGATGACCAAGGCCGATGGGCTTCGCACGATCACCGTGCCGCTGCATCCGGGCGCCGTGAAATTCTGGAAAGAACAGGGTGCGAAGATTCCCGCCGACCTGATGCCGAAATAACGGCGCCGCTCGGCTAGGGACAGCGGCGCCGCGTCCGGCGGTTTGCCCGGACGCCGCCGCGGTCGTGATGCGGTCGGACAACGACATAGCGGTCGACACGCCGCCACCATCGATCGGCATTCCCGATGCCTTGCCCGACGGGCTGTGGGGGAATGCCTACCGGGTCATCGCGGTATGCTTCGGCGTGTTCGTGATCTGGTCGGCCGGGCCGGGCATCGCGGAAGATCAAATCCATCTCGGTGTCTTCACGCTCGTTATGTGGGTGCTGGCCTTCGCCGTCTTTACGGGCCGCTCGCCGGTCTTGAAACGCACCCGGCGCGTGCTGGATCTGGTGCTGATCGCGGCCGCCATCCTGTGTCTCGGCTATTACATCACCGAGTATCTTCCGTTGATCGAGCGGGCGGGCGCGTGGACCTTGACCGACACGCTGGTGTCGGGGTGTTCGGTGGTGCTCGCGCTCGAGGCCGCGCGGCGCGGAATCGGCCCCTGGATTCCCGCAATCGCGTTGTTCGCGCTCTTCTATGCGTATTTCGGCTGGATCTTTCCCGATTCCGTCGCCCACCGGGGCGCGGATGTCGCCCAGATCGTCAACTACAGTCTCTATTCGCAAGAGGGCATTTTCGGCGTCATGACCAGCGTCATGGCGAACTACGTGCTCATCTTCATCTTCTTCGGCGCGTTCATGCAGCGGTCGGGGATGGGCAAGTTCTTCATCGATCTGCCCATGGCGCTGGCGGGCCGGTCTCCGGGCGGACCGGCCAAGGTATCGGTCGCCGCGTCGGCGGTCTTCGGGTCGATCTCGGGCAGCAGCCTGGCCAATGTGGTGTCGACGGGAAACCTCACGATCCCGCTGATGAAACGTGTCGGCTTTCGGCCGCATGTCGCGGGCGCGGTCGAGAATTCGGCCTCGCTCGGCGGACAGCTCCTGCCGCCGGTCATGGGCTCCGGCGTTTTCATCATGGCCGAGATCACCGGCATTCCCTATGTCGAGATCATCAGCGTGGCCGCGGTGCCCGCCTTGCTCTACCTCGGATCGATCTGGCTGATCGTCCATTTCGAGGCGCGCAAGTTCGGGATCAGCGGCGTGGCGGAAGGAGAGACCTCGCCGGCGGTCGACGTGCTGCGGCGCGGTTGGTATCACATCGTTCCCTTCGCCGTCTTGCTCGCCTTTCTTATCGCCGGATATTCGCCGGACTGGTGCGCCGTGATGGCGATCAGTAGCACGGTGCTGATCAACTGGATCCGGATCGCCTGCGCCCGGTTCGGCTGGGCCGCGCGCCCGGACGAAATCATGGGGCCGCGCACGCTGGCGGAGACGTTGGTCGAAGGGACGACCAATGCGCTCGGGATCGGCGCCGCTGCGGCGGGTATCGGCCTTATTGTCGGCATGATGGCGATGACCGGCGTCGGCCTGAAGATGAGCCTGCTGATGGTGCAGTTGTCGGACGGCAGTCTGTTGATCGCCATATTGCTTGTGGCGGTGGCATCGCTCGTCTTGGGCATGGCGTTGCCGATCACCGCGTCATATCTGGTGCTTATTGTTATCGCCGGACCCGCTTTGCAGGAACTCGGCGTCGCGTTGATCGCGGCGCATATGATCGTTTTCTGGCTCAGTCAGGATTCGAACATTACGCCGCCGGTCTGTCTCGGCGCTTTCGTCGCGGCGTCGATCGCCAAGGCCGATCCATGGCAGACGGCCTGGGCGAGTTTCCGTTTCGCCAAGATGCTTTATGTGGTGCCGCTGCTGTTCGCCTTTACGCCGATTCTGATGACCGGCAGCTTCACGGCGGGATTGTGGACGATGGCGACAGCCGCGGTAGGGACGATCGCCTTCTCGGCTTGGACCGTCGGGTTTCTCTACCGTGAAACGCGTGCGTCCGATTGGGTGGCGCTGGGCGTCATCAGCCTGTTTTGTTTCTGGCCGGCGGATCAGCCCTTCGTGGCGGCGCTCGACGGCCGGCTCGTGAATATCATCGGCATCTGCGGCCTGGCCGCAGTCTATCTGTGGCAGCGCCGCGGGCCTGCCGACCTCTTAGTTGCAGCAGAAAAGAAGAAGTGAGGATGAGAATGACGCAGGACAGCATACCTGTCTGCCAGGGGCCGGATCCGAATCCGAAGAAACCGAGTTTCGAGATTCCGCCGCTCGCGTGCGATACGCATGCCCATATTTTCGGCCCGGAATCGAAATACGAATACTCGCCGCGCCGGGGCTACACCCCGCCCGACGCGTCACTCGAGGATTTCCTGCGCCTGCATGCCATACTCGGCATGGAGCGCGGCGTCCTGACCCAACCAAGTGTCTACGGCACCGACAATACCGCGATGTTGGATGCGGTCGCGCGGGAACCCGACCGGTTGCGCGCCGTCGCGGCGGTCGACGAATCCGTCAGCGACGCCGAACTCGAACGGCTGAACGACGCCGGCGTGCGCGGCATCCGCGTGAACATCGTCGACAAGGGCGGGATGCCGTTTCGCGACATGAGCGCCGTGGAGCATATGGGCGACCGCATTCGCGATTTCGGCTGGCATATCGAAGTGCTGATCCATGTTTCGGATTTCCCCGATCTGCGGAAGACCTTCGCGCGCTTCCCCGTCGATATCGTCTTCGGCCATCTCGGCTACATGAAGACCGACAAGGGGATGGACAATCCGGGTTTCCAGGATTTTCTCGGCCTGCTGAGCGATGGCCAGGCGTGGGTCAAACTGACCGGCACGTACCGAATCACCACGATGGCCACGACGCCGTATGACGATGTCCAGCCGTACGGGGAGGCGCTGATCGAAACCGCACCCGACCGCGTGTTGTGGGGCAGCGATTGGCCGCATCCTTTCGTGCAAATGCAGATGCCGAACGACGGCGACCTTTTGAACATGCTGGCCGATTTTGCGCCGGACGCGGCGATGCGGAAACGCATCTTGGTCGATAACCCGATCGCGCTCTACGGGTTCGAATAGGGATATAGGAGGAGGATTTTCGATGGTCACCATAAAACCGAAAACCGTCGTGACGATGAAACTGCATGGCGACTGCACGACCCATGCGCGAACCGATGTTTCCGCGGACCGTCTCACCATGGTCGTCGACGAACCGCTGGAACGGGGCGGCTCGGGCGAAGGAATGTCGCCGACCCAGACGATGATCGCGGCGCTGATCGGCTGCACCAACCGGATCAGCCAGAAGATCGCCGCGGCGAACGGCGTGACGGTGGAGGCCATGACCGTCGATGCCGAAGCGAAGTTCGACCGGCGCGGCGCGGACATGAAAGAGGAAATCGCCGTTCCCTTCCCCGAGATCGCGCTGACGATTGCCATGACGACCGATGCCGACGACGCGGCAATCGACAAGATCAAGACCGACCTGCCGAAGTTCTGCCCGATCTCCAAGGTCATCCGGGAATCCGGCACGAAGATTACCGAAGAGTGGATCATTACCCGGCCATAAGCGGCGAATGCGCTTATCCGGTACAATCGTATCTAAGCAACACAAACTAGGGAGGAAAACCATGCGACATGGACTCATCTTTGCGGCGGCGCTGGCGATTGCCGGCTACACCGCGCCGAACGCGCTTGCGGCGGAAAAAGTGACGATCCTTGGCGGCGGCGTGAAAGGGCAGCCCTATCAATTCGCGGTTGGGCTCAGCAAGATTCTGAAGGACAAGGGCGGTATCGACGCGACGCCCCAGTCGGCCAAAGGCATGGTTGCGCAGGCCCGAATTCTCGCCAAAGGCGGCGCGGAATTCGCGTGGGGCCTTGGCGGTCCGATCGGCGCCTGGGCGTACAAAGGCACGCGGCGTTTCGAAAAAGAAGGCCCGAAGAAAAACCTGCGCGCCGTTCTGGCGTATCCGTTCGGGTCGTTTCATTGGCTGACGCTTTCCGATTCCGGGATCACGTCGGTTAAGGATTTCAAGGGCAAGCGGATTTCGGTCGGTTCGGCAGCGAGCACGACACAAACATTCGGCCGCTTCTTCTTCGAGGCGCATGGTCTCAAGAAAGGCGACTTCAAGGAACTGACGCCCGGTTTCAGTGGCGGCTTCGGGGCCTTGCGGGACAAGAGCGTCGATGCGCATTTGACGATGGGTCTGCCGCCCATGAGCGCGGTTCAGGAAATCACGGCGGTCCGTAAAGTGCGGCTGGTCAACATGGACAAGGGCGCGGTCGAAAGCGTGCTGAAGGAATACGGCCCGGGTCTGCAAGTCTCCTCGATCGCCGCGGGCACCTATGGCGACAACCAAGTCAACAAGGAAGCCGTGAACACCATGTCGATGTTCTTCGGCTTCTCGACCGCCGACAGCGTCTCCGCCGATGTGGTCTATAAGGTCACCAAGGTCTTGTTCGAAAACCTCCAGGAGTTCCATGGCACTGCGAAAGCGGCGAAGAGCGTAACGCTTGCCGGCGTGTGCACGGGTTTGTCCCTGCCGCTGCACGAGGGTGCGAAGCGCTACTACAAGGAAAAGGGCGTCGCCGGCTGTAAGTAGGGAAAGCCGTTAAAAGACGGCAGGCACAATCGCCCGCCACCGGTCCGGATGACGGATCGGTGGCGGGCGGCCCTGTGTCGCCGTGATGGGAGGACCGGTGCAGACCTATCTGTCACTTCGGGCGCGGTTTTGTTTGTTGCTCTCGATCACGATGTGCGTGTTCGAGCTCTACACGGTCGGGTTCGGCGTGCTATCGCCGCTTGCGCAACGCGCAACGCTGCTGGTCTTCGCGGCGGTGATGGTGTTTCTACTGTTCCCGGCGGCGAATTGGCCGGAGCGGCCGGGCATGTCCGCCCGCCGGCGCGGTCTGGCAATCGCCTGGGACATCTGCTGCATCGCGGCGGCTATCGTCACCTGCGTCTTTCTGATCCTCGAGGAGGATGCGCTCGCCGACCGGAGCGGCGCCGAGACACAGCTCGACCTCGTCATGTCGGTGGCGGGGCCGGCCATGTTGCTGGAAATGACCCGCCGGTCGGTGGGGTTGCCGTTGTTCCTGATCGCCTTGGGCGCGATCGCCTACACCTATTTCGGCGATATCTTCCTGGTCCTTTTGCTGCCGGTGTTGGTCGCGGCATCCCTGCACCGCTTCGCCTCGCCCAAGATTGCGGCGATCTTCGTCGCCGCCGTTTTCTTATCGCTGCTGATTCCCGACATTCGCGGTCTGTTGGACCCTGCGATCTATCCGTTCCAGGGCGAACGCCTCGATCGCATGGCGGCCTATCTCTGGCTGACCTCCGAAGGAACCTTCGGGACGATCGCGGCGATCATGAGTCAGTTTATTTTCATCTTCATCCTGTTCGCCGGCCTGCTCGAGAGTACCGGTGCGGGTCAGGTCTTCATCCGCTTGGCTTTTGCGCTGACCGGCCGGTACCGCGGCGGGCCGGCGCAGGCCGCCGTCGCCGCCAGTTCCATGTTCGGCATGGTGTCCGGCAGCACGATGGCGAATGTTGTGAGCACCGGCGCCTTCACGATCCCCTTGATGATCCGCACCGGGTTCACGCGGGTCTTCGCGGGCGCGGTCGAGTCGGTCGCGTCCTGCGGCGGTCAGATCGTGCCGCCGATCATGGGCGCCAGCGTATTCATCATGTCCGAAATCATCGGCGTGTCCTACGCCAAACTGATGCTCTATGCGTTGATCCCGGCGGTTCTGTATTTTGGCAGTCTGTCCTGCGCGATCTACTTCGAATCCCGGCGTCTCGGGTTGGAGCGATTGCCGCGGTCCGAAATTCCGGTGATCGGGGATCAAGTCCGCGCGGGCGGGTATCTGCTCGTTCCGATCCTGATGCTTCTGGTCAGCATCATCGGGGGCGAGACGCCGGGACTTGCCGGTTTCAAGGCCACGATTACGCTGCTCGTGCTGATCGATCTCGTCCGGGCCTTGCGCGAATCCCGGATCGCGTGGCCCGGGCGCGGTGTCCTGATCGTGACTCTGTTCGGGTTGGCGTTGCTGGCGTTGTGCCTACTGGCGGTGCCGTCGGAGAGTCCGTTGCAGGTCCGCATTCCCGTTCCCTGGTTCGGCGAGACGGCGTTGTTGCGGCTCCTTCTGTTCGGTGTCGCGGCTGCGTGTCTCATGCATCCGGCACTGCGCCATCTTCCCATTGCCGTGCCGCTGGCCTTTGCGATCGCGGACTGGAACGGGTTCCTCTCCGTCGGTGGGCTGGTGGAGAATCAAGCCGTTGCCATCGGCGTCGGGATCGCCTTTCTCGGGCTCGTCGCCCTCTTGTTGAAGGGAGCGGCCGGCGCACCGCCGGTGGAAGGCGGATTGTCGACGGGGTTGGTTCCGCTCGGCCGGGCGATTATCGACGGCTTCGACAAAGGGGCAAAGACCGCACTGAGCCTTGTCGCCGCGACCTATATCATCGGCACGATCGTCGGCCTTTTGGTGTTGACCGCGGCCGGAGTGCGGATTTCCATCCTGGTCACGGACATGGCTGCGACGTCCCTGTTCCTGGCGTTCTTCCTGGTGATGCTGGCGTCGTTGGTCATGGGCATGGGGCTGCCGACCGTGGCGGCTTATTTATTGCTGGTGATCGTGGTCGCGCCCGCCATCGGCAAGCTGGGCGCGCCGATCGTGGCCGCCCATATGTTCATCTTCTACTACGGCGTGCTGAGTTCGATCACACCGCCGGTGGCGCTCGCGGCCTATGGCGCATCCGGTCTATCCAAGGCGGATCCGCTGCATACCGCGGTCATGGCCTGCCGGCTGGCGATCACCGCGTTCATCGTGCCGTATCTCTTCGTCTACCATCCCGAACTGCTGCTGCTCGAAGGGTCGCTTGCCGACAGTATGTATCGGCTGGGTGTGTGCAGTTTGGGCATCTTTTTCATTTCGATGTCGGCGATCGGGCAAGGCTGGGTGACGCTCGGTCTCGTCAGCCGGGCCGTGCTTCTTGCCGCCGCGCTGATGCTGTTCATGGACATGGCATGGATGAACGCGGCCGGCGCGGCGATTGGTGTGGGGCAGTTGATTGCGCAGCGGCGTGCGCTTGTCGGGAAAGGCGGCGCGGTTGGCTAACTCTATCCTCGGCCGTACCTGGCGGAAACCGCGACCAAGAAAAAATGCCAGGCCGCCAGCCCCAACGCGCCGATGATCACCGGCCATAGAACAAGAAGGTACCGGGGAATGCCCAGCGCGGTCAGCGCTGTCAGCATGCAGTAGCCGTGTATCATCAGCGCGGCAAATCCGGCTATTGCGAGGAGAGGCGGAATGTTTCGCGGTCGGATGAGAGAGTACAGCCCCAATGCGGCCAGCACCGCGGTCATTAGGCCCATGATCTGGATCGCGGGCCGGACGATCCAGCCCATCGGTCCCGTCGTTTTGGCTGGAATGGCGATCTCCGGATAAGCATCGCTCAGCGGCAGCGGTGCATTATCCGCGAGGTAGGCATTGTAAATCCGTACATGGCCGGGATAACTGACATCGTAGAGATTCCAAAGAGAAAGATAGTGCCGATAGGTGAGGTTGGCGTAGCCGCCGAGGCCGTATCGAAGCCGTTGTAGTCCGACTAGCAGGAGTGGGTCGCGTTGGGTCATCGCGGCGGCCGCCGCCTCGCGTTCTTTCATCGCGAAACGGTATTGCACGAAGGATTCGTAGTAAATCGTGAGATGCCGGGCGACATAGGACGTCGGCGCCGCCGCGATGAGTGCCCGGACATTGGACAGGTCTTTTTCCAATGAGTCGTGCAGAGCCCGTGACTGCGCATTGTCCGGGACCCTATCGGGAACCTGCGCGTCGACCATTCCGGCTTTCGCAAAGGCGTGAAGGCCCGAGAGCGTGTGATGAGCCGTGCCGTGGAGGGCAAGTTTTAAGATTGTCTCGCCGCCGACGGTGAGTATCAACGGCAAAAGGGCGATGGCGTAAGCTGCCGTGCGGCGGCGTCCCGCGGCCCGCCAGACGTACACCGCGACCAGGGCGGTGGCGGTAATCAAGGCGGCGCCGACCGGCCGCACGGCGTAGGCTAAGCCGGCGACCAAGCATAGCCCGGCGAGCCAGGACGGGGCGTGCGTTGAAATGAGCCGGATCAATATTCCGAAATAGAATAACAGAAGCGTCGCGAAAACGGTTTCCGGCAATATCGCGAAGGCGAATTTGTTGAGTTCGGGATTGATCGCGCACAGGACGCCGATCCCGACGGCCGGGAAGATCGACTGGGTCGCAACAAAGACTTGAACGCTGAGGAAGACCAGGCCGCAGGAAAAAACGGCAAGCTGCGCCCAAATGACCTGTCCCAGCGAAAGTCCGATCGCGCGGCAGATCCAAAGGAACAGTGGATAACCGGTGCTGCGTTGGCTGCTCATGTCGATGTAGGCGCCGGAATCCGTGCCAATCAGCGGAAAATCGATCGGAAAAACCGAATAGAAGACAAAATATCCAAGCCCGGGAAGAACACAGCACGCAAACTGGACAGGCGCCGGCATAGATGGGCAGAGCCACCCGGGAAGTGCCGTTCTCATGTCGGTGTCGCCCGGATTCGCAGGGAGACGTCTGGCCGGCTCTCGGGAGCTGCGACGGTAATTCCTTTAAGATGCATCGAGTGCGCCGTCCGTCGACACTCGGTCTGAGCTACTCGGCCGTCCGCCGCCGGCCGCCTCTTCGAACAGCCAGTCGCGGAAGGCGACCACGTTATCGCGTTCCATCGCCTTGTCCGGCGATACGATGTAATAGGCGAATGTGGATCGTGTGGTGACCTCGAAAGGCTTCACGAGCGAGCCGGTCGATAAATCGGATTCGACCAAAACGCTGCGGCCGAGCGTAACGCCTAATCCTTCGACCGCGGCCTGGATGGCCGTGCTCGACAGGCTGAAGCGCGGGCCGCGTGCCGTATCGATTTCATCGACACCCGCTTCCGAAAGCCAGCTCGACCATGTCGGGAATGTTTCGTGCAGCTTGTTCCCTTCGTCTGCATAGTGCAGATAGCCCTCGTCGTGCAGCAGGGTATGATGCGCCAAATCCGCGGGCGTTCGCAGCGGCATATCGTCGGTGATAATGCTCGGACTGCAGACCGGGAAGACCTCTTCGCCCATCAGACGCTCGGCGCGCAGGCCGGGATGATTCCCGGATCCGAAACGGATGGCGATGTCGATTTCATCGCGCGAGAAATCCGCCAGTCGGTGCGATGCCGCGACCCGGACATCGATATCCGGATGTTTCGCCTGGAAGCGGTGCAAGCGGGGCACCAGCCATTTTGCGGCGATCGACGCCGAGCTGCTGACGGTCAGTCCGATCTGTGCGTCGACATCGCGCAGCCGGTCGACGGCGTTGGAAATCTGGTCGAGACCGTCGCGGAGCCCCGGCAGGCAGGCCTGACCGGCATGGGTCAGCAGAAGCGCCCGGTTGAGGCGGCGGAACAATTGCATGCCGAGATGGTCTTCGAGGAGTTTGACCTGGCGGCTGATCGCCGCCGGCGTGACGTGCAATTCGTCGGCGGCTTTCGAAATGCTCATATGCCGCGCGGCCGCTTCGAACGCGCGCACAGCATTCAGGGGTGGTAGCCGCCTGCTCATCCGCCTCACATTACATTTTTTAAATGGTCGGCGGTTTTGGCGGCGCCTGTCAAGTGTCCCGCAGCGTTACGATCCGAGCGTCACACAGGTCACACCGGTGAGATCCGGCATAACAAAGTCTTCAGGTTGGTCTGGTCCGAAATCGGGTCGCGCTGCGTCTTGTCGGTCAGGAAGTTGACCGACCGCCACGGATGGAACGGCTGCCGCTCGCCCCAGCCGATCGGGATGAAGACCGCGGTCGGCCGGATACCCGCATGCAGCCAGGCGACCGCCTCGATCTCGCCGTGCGAGGTTTCGATGCGGACCCGCGCGCCGTCTTCGATGCCGTGCTCCTTGGCCCGGTCCGGATGGATTTGCACGTAGAGGTCGGGCCACATTTCCTGCGCCTGCCAGAAGTAATGCGTCCAGCTGTGGAAATGCGGCGCCGGCGGCCGGCCGGTAACCAGTTCCGTATCGAAGCCTTGCGCCCGCAACTCGATACCGGGCGACCGGTTGCCCGGCGGCACGATCTCGCCCTTGTTGGCATGGGTGGGCACCTTATAGAAGGGCGACAGCACGCTTGCGGTATCGTCGCCCTCTACCCGCTGGATATAGGGCAGGTCCATCAACTGCTCGCGCTCGCTATAGAATTCCGGCACGGCGGACAGGCCGAGCGTCGTGAACTTTTCCTCCAGTTCCGGCGTCCAGAATTCGAGCTGGCCGCTGGGTGTGGGGAAGCGCGTTCCTTCCGGCTTGCCGACGGCCGTGGTTCCTTCGAGGTAGAGCGTGTCCTGTTCCGGCGCATCCTCGGTCGCGACCGGAAAGCGCACCCAGCGGTAGGGTGTCGAATGCAGCCGCCGCTGCGTGACGCCGCGCAGATGATCGTTGTCAATGCACATCTCGTCCCAGAAAACGGCGGAGTCCTTGTATTTCTCCTTCAACACGTCGTCGAAGCCGAACCGCTTGCCCAGTTCGATCCAGATCCAGCCGTCGGGCTTGGCGTCGCCGGGCGGGTCGATCATGCGGTCGATCCAGACGACGCGGCGGTCGTCGTTGGAGCGGCCGATCTCGCCCTTTTCGATCCCAGCGGCGGCGGGCAGCACGTAGTCGGCAAAGGCGGTGGTCTCGTTCGGGAAGAGTTCGATATGCACCAGCAGGTCGAGCGCCAGGAGGGCGTCGCGGGACTCGTCCTGATCGGGCCATTGGCCGAGCGGATTGTTGCAGGCGATCATCGCCTTCAGGGGGTACGGCTTCCCCTGGCGCATGGCCTCCGTCCAGCCCACCGGGCTTTTCCGGATCATCGGCCGTTCGATCTCGGGCCGGCGGTCGGCGGGCGCGTTCGCCGCGACGGGCGGGCCGGCGGACATGTTGAAAAAGGCGCCGCCTCGGCGGCCCCAGTTGCCGGTAATGGCCATCACATACATGAGCGTGCGGTTGGATTGCACCGAGTTTGTATGTTGGTTGACGCCGCGGCTGGCGAACATCACGCAGCCGTCGGCGCCCGCGATCTCTTCCGCGAGGCGGCGGATGTCGTCCGCCGGAATACCGGTGATCGGCGCGGCCCAGTCGGCGGTGTATTCCTTCTCGACGATCTGGTCGCGCCAGTTTTCCCAGCCGAGCACCCAGTCGTCGCAGAATGTCACGTCATGCAGGTCGTTCGTGAGGATGTGATGGGAGAGGGCGAGGCCGAGCGCCATATCCGTTCCCGGACGGATCGGCAGCCAGCGGTCCGCCTTGCTCGCCGTCACCGTCAGGCGCGGGTCGACCACGACCATCTTCGCCTTGTTACGGATGCGCCAGTCGTTGACCATGCCGAAATAGACCGGCCGCGTCTCGCCCTGATTGTCGCCGATATAGACGTAGAGTTCGGCGCTGCCGATGTCTTCGGGCGTGTAGCTGTTGCCGCTGCCGATGGTGCCCTGCGTCATCATGTAGGACAGATTCTTGCCGGCGGCGCAGAACGGGTCGGTGCCCTCGAAGTTATGCGTGCCCCACATCTGGGCGAACAGGCGCGAGTAGCCGTTCTTGGTCAGAATGCCGGTTCGCGTCCCGACATAGAGCGCCAGCGCTTCCGGGCCGAATTCGTCGCGTACCGAATTCAATTTTTCGGCGATCTCGTCGAGCGCCTGATCCCAGCCGATCGGTTCGAACTTGTTCTCGCCGCGCGCGCCGACTCGCTTGAGCGGCTGCGTCAGGCGTTTTTCGTTGTGATAGAGCTGCAGCGTCAGTTGCGACTTCGGGCAGACCTTGCCTTTCAGAACCGGGTCCGTGTCGTTGCCGGTCACGCGGACCAATTGGTCCCCCTTGAAATGAAACTGGGTGCTGCAGCAGTTGAAGCAGAGATTGCAGCCGCCGGGCTCCATCCGGTCGGCGGTGCGGTCCTCGCGCGGCTGGCCGTAGGGATAATCCGCGCCGGCTTCCGCCACCGATTCCTTCGCCGCGGCGGATTCCATGAAGGCGGGCGGCGTGCGGCCGGCAACCGGATCCTGGTCATGCGCCAACGTTCCGAAAGCATCGGATTCGGGACGCGGGATGCGGTCCAGATAGACCGTGCCCGGGCCCATCAGGAAATGGTCGTTGTCACGAATCGTGCGGTCTTCCGCCAGCGCCATCGCCACCAGATCCTGGCGCTCGCCGAAGCTGATGGCGTGTCCGGGGCAGACGCTGGCGCAGGCAGGGTCCTGGCCGTTCGCGCGGCGGTCGGTACAAAGATCGCATTTCACCGCGTGATGGCCGACGGCGTCGTAGCCCATCGCGCCGTAGGGGCAGGCGATGACGCATTCGCCGCAGCCGGTGCAGCGGTCCTCGTTGACGCGCACCACGCCGGTCACGGGGTCTTTCTCGATTGCTTTCGGATTGACCGGGCAGGCGCGCAGACAGGCAGGGCGGTCGCAGTGTTGGCAGGTGACAGTCAGAAAATCGAGCGCGGGCGCGGACTCGTTGCCGAGCCAGACCACCTTGTTGCGGTACTCGCCCGGGCCGAGGCCGTGCTCCTGCTTGCACGCGACTTCGCAGCTCTTGCAGCCGATGCAGCGTTCCAGGTCGATCATCAACGACAGGCGGCCGTCGCCGCTGCCCGGCATTCCATCTACCATTGCGTTATATGCCACCATGTTATGTCGCCACCGTCGGCGACGTATCCGGCGAAGAAAGTCACGGTGATCACGTGAATGATCAAGCCGATCACGAATAGATAGGCGAGCGCAAGATGCGCGGCCCGCCAATAGGCCTGCTGCGGCGGCACCATGCGCCGTGTGCCGATGATGTCGCGTTCCGCCCGAACCAGTTTCGCATAGTCGGCCGACAGGCGCGGATGGCGCAGCCAATGGGACAGAGTCAGCGAAAAAATGCCCTCCTGCGCGTTCGGGTCGAGCCGGCGCAGCAGGTCCGATTTCCGGTCTATAACCGCCCGAAGCCGGTCGCGTTGTCCCGGGGGAAGCGGGCCGAAATGGCCGTATTTCTCCCCAAAGGTGCTGGAAACCCGGCGGCTGAGCCAGATTCGCGCGTAGACGCCCAGCACGATCAATCCCAACAGCGCGAGGAACAGCAGCGCCGGCGGCCGGCGCAGATACCCCGCGGAATGGATCACGACCAGCACCGTTCCGAGACAGGACGCAATGATATGCGCGTTGAACCAGAAGGGCGGCGACCCGCCGCGCCCGGCGCGTTTGACCAGGACGAACACCGCCGAGACGAGCAGCAGGAGCGCGCCGAAAACACCGCACAGGTAGAGAACCGGGCTTCCCGGTGTTTTGAGGTCCTCCGGCAGAAACGTCCGGGCGACGGCGTAGATCAAGATGACCGCGGCTAATGCCGCGACAAGAGTACCGAGCGTACGGTTACTGATATCCGGTCGGCTCATGGGTGATTGCGGTTCATTATTGTTGATTGGCGCGGGCAGGCGATGCCGATCCAAGGAAGGGGTGCTGGTTTTTATGTTACCACAGACGGTCTCTTTGCCTACTGCCCGCCGATGCGCCCAATGTAGGGCCGATGTCCCTCATCGGGATCGGATGCGGCCGGCAACGTGCCGCGCGTCGCTGCCCCTAAATTGAGCAGCCTCCACGGATATTTTCTGACTCGTACAAAAATTAGGCGCTTGTTGCGCCTCAAAATCAATGTCGCTCCCGCCGCCGATAATTGGCGGGGCCCGGTTGTGGTTAGCCAAGTTTTTGTGTTTGCGGTGATATTCGTGATTTTCGGCTAACGCGATGACAAATTCTAAGCCATGGCACGCATGCTGCAATCGGGTTTAGAATGAAGCGACTCTCTAGAAGGTTGCATACGCGCGCCTTTACTTCGGGCGCACTCAAGAAAAGCAAGACATCCCGGGAGGGAATCCGACAGTCAAAACAATCACAGGGAGTAACAAGAAATGTCTCCAGAGAGACCTTCGTTGAAGAAGCAGACGTTCGTTCGCCGCTTGCGAAGGGCGTCGCTAGGTATCCTTGCCGTCACCGCGGCTGCCGGACTTGGCACGCAATCGCTCCACGCGGCGGAAAAGGTTCTGCGCGTTGCTATGACCGCCGCGGACATTCCGATCAATATCGGCCAGCCCGACCAGGGATTCGAAGGATTCCGGTTCATGGGCTACATGCTCTACGACACGCTGGTGCTTTGGGACCTGTCCAAAGACAAGGAATCGGCGAAGCTCGTACCGGGGTTGGCGGAGAGCTGGACGGTGGATCCGAAGAACAGCAAGCGTTGGGTCTTCAAGCTGCGCAAGGGCGTGAAATACCATGACGGCAGCGATTTCACCGCCGATGACGTGGTTTGGAATTTCCAGAAGGTGCGGAACCCGAAGGCGCCGCAATACGAAGCAAAACAGGCGGCGCTCGTCGCCGTTCGCATCCCGGCGCTGGACCAGGTCAATAAGATCGACGATTACACGATCGAAATCCTGACCAAGGCGCCCAGCGCCTACGTTCCCTATCAGGTCAGTTTCTGGTTCATGTCGAGCCAGGAACATTGGGAGAAGGTCGGCAGTTGGGCCGAGTTCGCCAAGAGCCCGTCCGGGACCGGGCCGTGGAAGTTCGTCAGCCAGACGCAACGCGCCAAGGTGGAGATGGCCGCCAACAAGAACTATTGGAATCCGCAGCGGGTGCCGAAGGTTGACCGCGTTATCCTGCGCCCGATTCCGGAGCCGTCCGCCCGCGTTGCGGCGCTGTTGTCCGGGCAGGTGGATTTCGTGGAAGCACCCCCGCCCGACGCGGTGCCGCGCTTGAAATCCGCCGGGATGAAGATCGTCACGAATGCGTACCCGCATAATTGGGCGATCAAACCGAGCCGCATCAAGGGCTCGCCGTGGAACGATCTACGCGTTCGCAAGGCGGCGAATCTCTGTATCGACCGTCAGGGCATGAACAAGATGCTCGGCGGCCTCAGCGTGCCGGCCGAAGGCCATGTTCCGCCGGGCGATACCTGGTTCGGCACGCCGAAGTTCAAGCTCGGGTACAAGCCGGACGAGGCGCGTAAGCTGATGGCGGACGCCGGGCACAGTGCCGACAAGCCGCTGACGGTCAAGATCGCGATTTCGACCAGCGGATCGGGCCAGATGCAGCCCTTGCCGATGTTCGAGTTTCTGCAGGCGAATCTCAACGAGTGTCACTTCAAGGTCGAGGCCGAGGTTATGGAATGGAATGCGCTGACCGCCTTCCACCGCAAACCGGCGAACGACAAGATCGCCACGTCGAAAAACGTGAACGCGGTGATCGTCAGCCACGCGTTGCAGGATCCCTACAGCGGGTTCGAGCGGTTCTTCCTCAGCTCGCGGATTTCGCCCGCCGGATCGAACTGGGGCATGCTAAAGGAACCTTTCTACGACGAAATGCTCGCCAAGGCGGCGAACACATTCGACGCGGAAAAGCAGAACGCGATCCTGCGCCAGGTTCATGAGCATGCGGTCGACAATGCGCAATGGATTTGGGTCACCCATGACGTGAACCCGCGCGCCTTGGCTCCGCATGTGAAGGGCTTCGTGCAGGCCAAGAGCTGGTTCCAGGACCTGACGCCGATCTCGATCGAGAAATAGCGTTGTAGACCGGCCGGCGGTGCATCGGCGCGCCGCCGGTCGGGATTTTCACGAAATCGGTTTCGGCAGGGGGACCGGCCTTGCTTATCTACATTCTGAGACGACTGCTGTATGTCATTCCGATCGCGCTCGGCGTGACCGTCGTTTGTTTCTCGTTGGTTTATATCGGCCCCGGCGACCCGCTCAGCTCAATCCTCCCAGAGGATGCGCCGCAGGAAGTCGTCGACCGCATCAAGGCGGAATACGGCCTCGACAAGCCACTGCCGGTGCAATACGCGGTCTGGCTGGGCAAGGCGCTGATCGGCGATTTCGGCACGTCGATCGTGACCGGTCGGCCGGTCCTGGTCGAACTCGGCCCGTCGCTGGTCAACAGCCTGATCCTCGCGATCGGCGGGGCGATGCTCGGCTTCATCGTCGGCGTGGTGCTGGGCGGACTGGCGGGTTACTACCATGGCCGCCCGGCGGACCGTATGTTCACCGCGCTCGCGATCACCGGCGTCAGCGTACCGCATTACTGGCTCGCCATCGTTCTGGTCATCATCTTTTCGGTCGAGTTGGCCATCCTGCCGTCGCTCGGCATGACCGCCAGCGGATCGACCGAGTTCACCTTCTCCGCCGAGAATTTCCGGCATCTCGTCCTGCCCGTCATCGCCTTGTCGGTAATCCCGGCGGGCATCGTGACGCGGACGGTGCGCGGTGCGGTGGCCGAGCTTCTCAACATGGAGTTCGTCGAGGCGCTCCGCTCCAAGGGATTGAGCGAAGCCAAGGTGATCAAGCATGTCACCAAGAACGCGGCGCCGCAGGTGCTCGCGGTGATGGGGCTGCAACTTGGGTATCTGCTCGGCGGTTCCATCCTCATTGAGACGGTCTTCGCCTGGCCCGGAACCGGGCTGCTTCTGAACAACGCGATTTTCTCGCGCGATATCCCGGTATTGCAGGGGACGATCCTGGCGCTCGCCTTGATCTTCGTCGCCTTGAACCTGACCGTCGACATCGTGCAGGCGACGCTCGATCCGCGGATCAAGCGGTAACCGCCGGCACCTACACATGGGACACGAACCGCCATGACCACAACCGCCACGCCCGCCGACGACCGCGCCGAAGCGCCGGCCTTCGTGGCCGCGCGCCGGGGCTATTGGGGCAGCGTCTTCACGCGGCTGAGCCATGATCCCATCACCATCGTCTGTGCGGTGATCGTGATGGCGATTCTGCTCGCGGCCATTTTCGCGCCGTGGATCGCGCCGCACGATCCTTATAAGACGAGCATGCTCAAACGGTTGGCGCCGGTCGGGACGGACGGTTTCCTGTTGGGCACGGACGAGTTGGGTCGTGACATGCTGACCCGACTGATCTACGGCGGGCGGGTTTCGCTGTTCACCGCGATCGCGCCGGTTTTCACGGCTCTGGTGATCGGCGGCACCCTCGGCATCGTTGCCGGATTCGTCGGCGGCCGGGTCAACATGATCATCATGCGAACCACGGATGTCTTCTACGCCTTCCCGTCGATCCTGCTCGCGATTGCGATATCCGGGGCCTTGGGCGGCGGCATCCTCAATGCCGTCTTGTCGCTGACCTTGATCTTCGTGCCGCCGATCTGCCGTGTTGCGGAAACCGTCACGACGCAGGTGCGAAATCTGGATTTCGTCGCGGCGGCGCGCGCGACACCGGCGGGCACGTTCCGAATATTGCGTGTCCATGTCTTGGGCAACGTGCTAGGGCCGGTGCTCATCTATGCCTCCAGTTTGGTCAGCGTCAGTATCATCATCGCGTCGGGATTGAGCTTCCTCGGTCTCGGTGTCACGCCGCCGGAAGCGGACTGGGGTTTGATGCTGAACACGCTGCGGCAGTCCATCTATGTCGCGCCGCTGAACGCGGCCTTGCCCGGCGTGATGATCTTTGTGACGGGCATGTGCTTCAATCTCATGAGCGACGGCCTGCGAACCGCGATGGACGTCAAGCTTTAGGGAAGATTGCAATGAGCGACGATAAGACGGAAATCTCCGCCGAAGACTTCGAGCAACTCGCCGCCGCGGCAGGCCTGACGCTTGACGACGCGGAGAAGGTGCGGATGCGCGAAGGGTATATCGGTTTGCAGACGCTGTTGGCCCGGCTGCCCGACGATCCGGACATGGCGGACGAACCGGCCGCCGTGTTCCTGGGACCGTCGTCGCGGGCGGTCCGATGACGGACCTGCATTACCTTACGATCACCGAGGCGGGCAAACGGATTCGCACGGGCGACCTTAAGAGCCGGGATCTGGTCGAAGCGAGCCTCGCGCGAATCGAGGCGACCAACGACACGCTGAAGAGCTTTATTACCATCGTGCAGGGCGATGCGTTGACGGCGGCCGAGGAAGCGGACCGCGACATTGCCGCGGGCGGCTGGAAGGGTCCGTTGCACGGCGTGCCGCTGGCGCTCAAGGATATTTATGCCACGGCGGGTGTGCGGACGACCTGCCATTCGCGGCTGCTGGAGAACAATATTTCCGACGCCGATGCGGTCTCGGTGGCGCGGCTCAAAGCGGCGGGCGGCATCGTCGTCGGCAAACTGTCGACGCACGAGTTCGCCTTCGGCGGTCCGTCTCACGACCTGCCGTGGCCGGCGGCGCGCAATCCGTGGAACCTGGATCACATTCCGGGCGGTTCGTCGAGCGGGTCGGGCGCCGCCGTCGCGTCCGGGCAATGCGCCGGCGCGATGGGGTCGGATACCGGCGGATCGATCCGCAGTCCGGCAGGAGTGTGCGGAATCGTCGGGTTGAAACCGACCTACGGCCGGATCAGCCGGCGCGGCATCTATCCGTTGAGTTGGACGCTCGACCACGCAGGACCGATGACCCGCACGGTGGAAGACTGCGCCCACATGATGCAGGCGCTGTCTGGCTATGATGCCGAGGATCCGGGGTCGGTCGATACGCCGGCACCCGATTTCGCGATGGCGCTGGCCGAACCCGGCACCGGGTTGCGCGTCGGTGTCGCCCGCGGGTGGTTCGACGGCGCGGATGCGGAAACGCTGGCGGCGCTCGACAATGCGATCGGCCTCCTAAGGGACGCCGGGCTCGCCGTGCAGGATATCGAATTGCCCGACATTCGCGATTTCCACGCCTGCGGGCGTCTCATCCTTCTGAGTGAGGCTTACACCATCCATCGCAAGACGCTGGCGGAGACGCCGGAGAAATACGGCGAGTACTTCCGCGACCGTGCGCGGCTGGGCGCTTTCATCAGCTCCCGCGACTATCTGGAATCACAGCGAATGCGCCGGCGGCTCACCGACGCCATGACGGTGGCGATGGGGAATGTGGATATCCTGTTGACCGCCAACCAGTACGGACCCGCCGAATCCTTCGCCGACTCGAAACGATCTTTCCCCTTCTTCGGCAAACCGTATCCGACGATGCCGTTCAACGTGACCGGGCAGCCGGCGTTGACGCTCTGCGCCGGTTTCTCCGACTCGGGCTTGCCGATCGGATTCCAGCTTGCTGGTAAGGCATTCGAGGATCACGTCCTTCTGCGGGCCGGGCACGCCTTTGAGACGGCGCGGGGCGATCTCGGCCGCCGACCCCCGATCTAACCCACGCTATTGCCGCTTAATTTCCGGCGAAGGCCGCGGATGCCTTGCCCGCTTCGCTTCGGATGCAGCGAACCGCGCGCGTTTCCGAAAGTGTTTCCAGCGGCGGCACCGACGCCGTGCAGGCGTCTTCGACGAACGGACAGCGGGGTGCGAAGGTGCATTCCGACGGCGGCGCCTCGAGATTGGGCGGCGATCCCGGAATCGCTTCCAGACGAAGGCCGCGCGACGCGCTGTGTATGGTCGAGGCGAGCAGCCCTTGCGTGTAGGGGTGCACCGGCGATTGTACGACATCCGCCAGCGGACCGGTCTCCACGATTTGGCCGCCATACATGACGGCGAGCCGGGACGACACCTCGATCGCCACGCCGACATCATGCGTGACGAAAATGATGCTGAGACCCAATTCTTCCTGTAGTTGGGCGAGCAACAGCAACACCTGAATCTGCACCGTTGCGTCCAATGCTGTTGTCGGCTCGTCCGCGAGCAATAGTTTCGGTCGGCAGGATAGGGCCAGTGCGATCATCGCTCGCTGGCGCATGCCGCCGGACATTTCATGGGGATAGGTGTCGAGCCGCTGCTTGGCCGATGGAATGCGCACAAGTTCGAGCAACTCGAGCGCGCGCTTCCGGGCTTCGCTCTGGCTCGTGTCCTCGTGATGCACGATCGTTTCGCAAATCTGATCGCCGATCGTGTAAACCGGATCGAACGCGGTAGCGGGTTCCTGGAATATCATCGCGACTTCCGAGCCGCGCAGCTCTGCGAGCTGTTTGCGGGGCATCGTCAGGACATCTTCGCCGTCCAGCCAGATCGAACCGCTGAGAACGGCGTTGCGGGGCGGCAGCAATTTTTGGATCGACCGGAGCGTCACGCTCTTGCCGGACCCGGATTCGCCGAGGATGCCGAGCACTTCGCCCCGCGCCAGGTCGAAGGATACGCCGTTGACCGCATGGACCGTGCGCTCGCGGGAGACGAACTTCACATGCAAGTCCCGCACGTCCAGCAGGATGTCGCGGTCATCCGGCATAGGAAAGCTCCCGGGCCATATCGCCGCCGGCTTTCGTATGGCCCGACCCCTCCTGCCATAAATGACAGGCCACGCGGCGCGTGCCGTCGCCATCCCGGATCAGCGGCGGCACTTTCTCGGCACAGACGGGCTCGGCGAAGGGGCACCGGGTGTGGAAGCGGCAACCGGACGGCGGCCGGATCGGGTTTGGGGGATCGCCCGTGATCGGCGCTTCCTTGGTGCGCCGGTTCGGGTCCATCGTCGGCTGTGCCATCAACAGGGCCTTGGTGTAGGGATGGCGGGGGTCCTCGTAGACCTGCTCCACGTCGCCGATCTCGACGATCTCGCCGAGATACATGACCATCACCTTGTCGCTGATATAGCGGACGACGTTGAGATCGTGGCTGATGAAGATATAGGTAAGGTCGAGTTGTTGCTTCAGGTCGACCAAAAGGTTCAGCACCTGCGCTTCGACGGACTTGTCGAGCGCCGACACCGCTTCGTCGAGGATCAGCAGCCGGGGGTCGAGCGCCAGGGCGCGCGCGATGTTGACCCGCTGCCGCTGACCGCCGGAAAGCTCGTGCGGATAGCGATGGACAAAGAGGCGAGGTTCGAGCCCCACCTTTTCAAGGATCACGATTGCCCGCTCGTTAGCTTCATCACGGGGAACGCCCGCGCTGATTGGACCGAAGGCGATCGACTCTTCGATCGGCAGTCTTGGATTCAGCGACGCGTAGCTATCCTGGAAGACCATCTGGACCCGGCTGCGCATTTCCCGGATCGGCAGGCCGCCGGGATCGCCGATTGTCTCGCCGTCGAGGATGACCGTTCCTTCGTCGGGGTCGATCAGGCGGATCAACAGGCGGGCCATGGTCGATTTTCCGCATCCCGATTCACCGACGACGCCGAGGGTTTCGCCCTTTTGTACGTCAAAGGAGATACCGTCCACCGCTCGGACGGGGGGAGATTCGCCAAAAGCCGGCAAGGCCCGTTTGGTCGAAAAATATTTGCGCAGGTTCTGGACCTGCAGGAGGGGCCGCGACGGTTCTTCCTCGGTGTGGTCCTGGCTCTCGGTGATCGGCATGGCTGTTCCTTGCGCGCGCCCCGGTGCGATCGGGGATTACAGGGATTTGCGCAAGATGCGTGCCATTGCCGTATGGGCCTTCTTCGATGCGGCGGCAAAGGAAAACAAAAGCGTTTGGGCCGATTCTTCCGGCCGGTCGGCAGTAACGGAAAAGCCGACCCCGCGCCCCATCGTATCTTGCTCAGGAATTATCCCGGTAACGGTGCCGGTTGATCAAGGATTAAGCAACCATCATCCGTCGAATAAGGATCTGCCGGTTACCCCAATGCCTTTATGGCCGCGTCGACGCCCGCGCCGGGGGGCGCCTCGTAGCCGTGCCGGCGCAATGTAACCTCGAGCGCGGCGAGGCAGGACAGCACGCTTTGCCGCCGGCAGACATATCCCATGGTTCCGATACGCCAGATCTTGCCGTGCAGGGGGCCGAAGGACGTGCCGATCTCGATGCCGAAATCCTCCAGCATCGCGTTCCGGACGTCATCGCCGGCGACGGCGTCCGGAATGTAGACGCCGGTCACGTTATCCATCCGGTGATCCGGATCGCCATAGAGCCGCAGGCCCATCGCTTCCAGCCCGGCGCGGAGGCCCAGGCTCACATGGCGGTGGCGGGCCCAAACATTTTCCAGGCCCTGTTCCAATATGACCCGAAGCGATTCCCGAGCGGCATACAGCATCGACGTGGATTCGGTGTGATGGTTGAGCCGCGCCTCGCTCCAATAATCCATCAGCATCGGCAGGTCGAAATAGTTCGATTGAATGCGGGGTCCGTTACCGGCTTCGAAATCCGGCGGCCGAATGCCGGCCTCCACATGCTTGCGGTCTTTCAAGCGGTCGACGACGCGCGCATTGAAGGTGATGGGCGCCGAGCCCGGCGGTCCCGACAGGCATTTCTGCAGGCCGGCGGACGCGATATCGATCTGCCAGGCATCCACCTCGAACGGCATGCCGCCGATGGTCGCGGTGGTGTCGACGAAAAGCATCGCGTCATGGGCGCGGCAGATCGGCCCGATTTCGTCCAGGGGCTGGGCCATCGTAGTCGACGTGTCGCCATGCACCATCGCGACGAGGCTCGGCTTGTTCTGTTTTATCGCGGCCTCGATCGTTTCAGCCGGGAACACGCTGCCCCATTCGGTTTCCAGCGATGTGACTTTGGCGCCGCAGCGGCCGGCGATCTCGGTGAGCAAATGTCCGAACCGGCCGAATATCGGGACGAGAACCGTGTCGCCCGGCGTGATGAGCGAACTCATCGCCGCCTCGATCCCCGCCCGCGCGGTGCCGTTGATCAGGAAGCTCCATCGGTTTTCGGTCCGGAAAATCTGCCGGACCAAAGCCATGGTTTCGTCCATGTATTGCGTGAATTGCGGGTCGAACTGACCCATCATCGGCATCGACATGGCGCGAAGGACTCGGGGATGAACATTTACCGGTCCCGGCCCCATGAGAAGCGAGGGGCGAGGATCGAGGTCGTCGAAGACGGTTATGTCCGTCCCTGATGGTTTTTGTTTGGTCACGGTGTTGTCCTGCGCAGCGAAAACCGGAGCGGTGTCCCGTCACCATATATATCCCGCTGTCCGGGCCGCAACGGGCATTTCCGGCAGGCTGCCCGCCCGCCGGGTTCTCGCGGTTGTTTTTACGGCCGTCAGGAGTCGCCGAGGAAAGTGCCCATCCAGCGGTCGTAGTCGGCGTCGCGAGTCACGCGTTTCATCAAGTCGTCCGACGCAACACCCGGCAGATCGCCCGGCTCGGTACCGTCGCGCAATGCCTTCAATGTGTCGTGGACGGCCTGCACCGCGGCCATAAAGGGTTGGTGTCCCTGCAGGCAGACCCGGACGCCTTGCTTGCCCAGATAATCGATATCGGACAGTTCGGGTCCCCGGCCGCCCAGGATGAAGGGCAGGTCGACCGCCGACCGCAGGGCTTCAAGCTCGGCCTTCGTTTTCACGCCGACGAAGAACAGCGCGTCCACCCCGGCGGCTTCATACGCCTTGGCGCGGGCGACCGCGTCGTCGATGCCGGCGAGGGCGACGGCGCTGGTCCGGCCGGCGATCACGAGGTTCGGATCCTGGCGGCCTTCCACCGCGGCGCGCATCTTGCCCACGCCTTCTTCGATCGAGATCATGCGGGAACTGCCGACCGTTCCGTAGGGCTGCGGCAACTCGGTGTCTTCGATCGAGAGGGCGGCGACACCGGCGGTTTCCAATTCTTCCACGGTTCGTTTCACGTTCATCGCATTTCCGTAGCCGTGGTCCGCGTCGACCAGCAGGGCCAGATTTCCGGCCCGGCAAATGCGATAAGCCTGATCGGCGAATTCCGACAGCGTGAGCACGATGATGTCGGGCGCGCCGAGGACGGTCATCGAGGCGACCGAGCCCGCGAACATACCCACTTCGAAACCGAGATCTTCGGCGATCCGGGCGGAAATCGGGTCGAATACCGAACCGGGATGTACGCAGCGGTCTCCGGCCAGGAGCGTGCGAAACCGCTCCCGTCGTTCGGTCCAATGCATGGCGTGAATTCCTCGTCTTTGTTGGTTTTGATTTCGATGCTGCCTTCTATATAGCGCATCGGCCGGGGTGTCGTCTTATGACGATTGCGCCAATCGTTGTCTCAGGACGCAACGCCCAGCAACATTTCCCGATAAGCCGTTTGATCGCCGAGGGTTTCCGCAAGCGTATCGAAGCTGTCGTCGACGGCCTTCGCCATCTTCTCCGGCCCGCCGAAGCGCGCCAGGGTGTCGGTCGGCAGGAACTTGATCATCAATGCCGCGGTCCCGGGTGGGATGCCGGCGAAATGCACGCTCACGATGCCGTGGTCGCGCAGCAGGATCATCGCCAGACCGGCTGTCGCCTCGTAAGGCACGATCGGCGCCTTGTTGATGCCGGCCCGCGCCATCGCGGTCTCCAGGATCGCCTCGCCGGTCAGCTGCACGGTCACCGGCGTCCGGAACAGCGCCTCCGGTCCGAGCCGTTTTTCCAGCGCGTCGGCGACCTCCATCGTGTTATCGACCAGTTCGCGCACATTCGCGTGAGAATACTGCTTCAGGCTTTCGGCGACGGCAGGTAGGAGCATCTGCCGCGCCTCGTTGCCCATTTCATAGGCGCGGGTGCGCATCGCGGCGACGATATCCGATCGGCCGCCGACCACGCCGAGCCGCGGGCCGGTGGTGCCGTATTTATCGAGCCCCGTCGCCGCGACATCCACGCCGAGTTCCAGGCTCCGCGGCTGATCGAAGATGGCAGGACCGACGCGGCCGCCGCCGGCATCGTCCAGCACGACCGTGGCGCCGCAATCATGTGCAATCCGCACGATCTCCAGAATCTCGTCTGCGGGGAGAATTTCGTAGCTCACCGCCAGCCGGGTCAGAAAAACGACTTTGGGCTTTCCGAACTCTTCGACGGCGGCTTTGAATCCCTCCAGCCCAATCGAATCGTGAAATTCGCCCCGGCCATGCGCAACCGCCCGCTGCACAGCCGGATGGCTGTAGCGCGGCGATACGCCGATCACCAGCTCTCCGTCACCGACCAGCACGTCGCCCGCGAGCAGCAGGCCGGCGGTTAGCCGATTGGTCACGAGGATGTCATGCTTTTCGTTGCTGCCGCCCATATGAGCGAGGCCCAGCTCGCGGACGGTGTCGGTGTACAGCGCCGAAGCCATTTCGTCGTCGAGCAATGCGGCGTCGATCTCAGGCAGGTCCAGTTTGCGCTCGAGTCCGCTCAGCAGGTGGACACTGTCCGTCCCAAGCTCGGCGCGGCGTCGGCGGATATGTTCCCAGGCGACGCGCAGTTTTCGCAGGTCGGACTCGGTATCGGGCAGGATATCGCCCCGTGCATAGGGCAGTCCGGGCGCGATCGGATTGCCGAAGGAATCGTGGTTCTCGCTCTTGGTCATGCCGATCCTCCTTATGGCGGCATCGTCACGGCATTGTGGGAAGGCCGCCGTGATAACGCAAGTGGTCAGGGGTTTGCTTTAGGCCTCGGATGACTCCCGACCGACTTTGCGGGTAAACCGTAATCGGCCCTATCCGGTCCTTCCAACCCCGGATCGATCTTGTGATATCGTTGCGCGCAATCGGGCCGGCGAATGGCGTCGGGCGCCAACGAATAACAAGACGGATTATTCATTCATGAAAATCATTGTCATTGGGGCCGGCATCGGCGGGTCGGCGCTTGCGCTCAGCATGCAGAAGGCCGGGCTCGACTTCGTTCTGTTGGAACAGGCGCCGGCCTTCAAGGAAGTGGGCGCCGGGATACAGCTCAGCCCGAACGGCGTGCGGATCCTCGAGATGCTTGGGTTGGCGGACGATCTTGCCGGGTTCTGCGCCGAACCGGATTTCCATAAATACACCGTGTGGGACACCGGCGAACTCATCCTGCGCACGGCGTTGAAATCCCTCGTGCGCGAGGAATACGGCTATGCGTATTATCACGCGCACCGGTCCGATTTGATTGCGGCGCTGACCAAACCGCTGGACCGCAGCCGCCTAAAGACGAACACCAAGGTCACGGCCGTCGGACAGGATGGCGACACCGTTTGGGCCGAATGCGAAGACGGCAGCCGCCACGAGGGCGATGTGCTGATCGGCGCGGACGGTATCCACTCGGTCGTGCGCGAACAAATTTTCAAACCCGATCCGCCGCGCGCGTCGGGGTATGTCACGTGGCGCGGTGTGGTCGATACGCCGGACATCGCACATCTCGACATTCCGGTCTCGGCCTATGTCGACATGGGGCCGAAGCTGTCCTTCGTCTATTACTATGTCTCGGGCGGCCGGCAGTTGAACTGGCTGGCGCTTGGGCAGACCAACAACGAGAAGCGCGAATCCTGGTCGCAGAAAGCCAGCAAGGACGAAGTGCTCGCCGGGTTCGACGGCTGGTACGACCGGCCGCGCAACCTGATCGAGGCGACCGACCAGCCGTTCGTCACCGCGCTGTACGACCGCAACCCGCTGGAGACATGGGTGACCGGCCGGATCGCCCTGATGGGGGATGCGGCGCATGCGATGCTGCCCTATCACGCACAGGGCGCCGTGCAATCGATCGAGGATGCCTGGGTTCTGGCGCGCAGCTTGGCACTCGGCGCGGATAACCCGGGGCAGGCGTTGGCGCATTACGAAAGCCTTCGGTTCGACCGGGCCAACCGCATCGTGCAGCATTCCCGCGCCGCCGAAGGCTGGTACCACGTCGAAGATCCCGATGAAGTCGCGCGGCGCAACGATCGCTTCCGCCGCAACAACGAGAAATACGGCGACAAGATCACGCCGCAGCAGCACTGGCTCTACAGCTACGATGCGGAAAAGGCCGTCCTCGGCACCGATCACGAATGGCGCGACTTGCCGCCCTGGTAGCGCAGGCGTTCAGTTGATTGCCGGGTCGGCGCGCAGGCGGTCGACCATGAAATCGACGAAGGCGCGCACCTTGGAGGACACCATCCGCCCTTCCTGGTGGATCACGTGAATCGGCACGGGCGGCAATTCGTAGGCGCGCAGTACGGTTTCCAGCCGACCCGCGTCGATGTCGCGCGCGACCTGATAGGACAGCACTTGCGATACGCCCCAGCCGCGTACCGCCATCGCGATCGCCGCGTCATTGGTGTTCACCCGCAGTTGCGGCGCGATCCGGATCGGAAGCGGCGTGCCGTTTTCCTGGAACGGCCACTCGCGGGCGGTTTCGATCGCGATAGACTGAATGAGCCGATGCTGCGCCAGGTCGCGTGGGTGCGTCGGAACGCCATGCGCCTTCAGATAGGACGGCGCGGCGAAGACGACCCGGCGCACCGTCCCGACGCGGACGGCGGTCAGGGACGAATCCGGCAGGTTGCCGATCCGGATCGCGATATCCTGCCCTTCATCGATTAGGTTGACGATGCGGTCGACGAACAACGCCTGGCACGTGACGGCCGGATACTGGTCCAAAAAATCGCCCAGGATCGGTGTGACGTACAACCGGCCGAACAAGGCCGGCGCGGTCACCCGCAACTCCCCGCGCGGCGCGGCGTGGGAGCCGACGGCCGCTTCCTCCGCTTCCGCCATCTCGTCGAGGATGCGGCGGCAATCCTGCACGAACCGGGCGCCGCTCTCCGTCAGCCGGACTGATCGCGTCGTCCGGATCAACAGCCGCGTGCCGATGCGTTCCTCCAGCGCGGAGACGGCGCGGGTCACGGCGGGCGGCGACATCGCCAGGGCACGGGCCGCGGCGGCGAATCCGCCATGTTCCGCCACGGCGGCGAAGACCTGAATTTCCCGAAACCGGTCCATCCGATTATTCCATTTTTCGGAAGAGATGATCGAAAATTACACGCACTCAAACAGACAGGCAAACAAACGGCGGCGGGACATTCACCGCCTCATCCGCATGACGCGCGGTCTCGGCATCCGGGGCGGGTTTCGCAGTGCCGGCGCCGGTCATTGGCGCCCGCCGATGACTCTCGGCTAAAATCCAGCCGTGCCGACTTAAGGTTGCGGCCGATACGCAAGAGGACATTGATGAACGACCCTGATCAAGCCGAGTTGAGCGAACGGCATGCCACCGATGGTGCGGCGCTGGCGTCGCATTGGCTCGATGCGTTCGAGACCGCGCTCCGTGCGAAAGACGCGGGTGCGGTCGCCGCCCTGTTTCAGCCAGAGAGCCATTGGCGCGACCTCGTCGCGTTCACCTGGCACATCAGCCCGCATGCGGGCGCCGACGACATCGCCGCCGCCTTGGTCGAGGGGCAACGGGCGACCAAGGCGTGCAACTTCGCCCTCGCCGCGGGCCGGACGCCGCCGCGCCGGGTCGTGCGGCTCGGCATCGACGTGATCGAGGCCATTTTCGAGTTCGAAACGGCAGTCGGCCGGGGCAACGGCGTGGTGCGGCTGGTCGTCGATTCCGACGCCCGGTCCCAGGACGGCATGCGGGCCTGGGTGTTGCTCACCACGCTGGAAGAGCTGAAAGGATTCGAGGAGCAAGTCGGCGAGCGGCGGCCAACCGGCGAGGCCTATTCGCGCAACTTCGGCGGCGACAACTGGCTGGACCAGCGACTCGAGAGTCAGGCCTATGCGGATCGCGATCCGGCCGTGCTGGTCGTCGGCGGCGGACAGGCGGGGCTCGGCATTGCCGCGCGGCTGCGGCAGCTCGCCGTGGATACGCTGGTGGTCGACCGGCACGAGCGCATCGGCGACAATTGGCGCAAGCGCTATCACTCGCTGGCGCTGCACAATGCGATCCACGTTAATCACCTGCCCTACATGCCGTTTCCGCCAACCTGGCCGAAATACATCCCGAAGGACATGCTGGCCAACTGGTTCGAGTATTACGCGGACGCGTTGGAGATCAATTTCTGGACCGGCACCGAGTTCGTCGATGGCGCTTATGACGATGACGCCAAATGCTGGCGCGCAACGCTCCGTCGTTCGGATGGGACTGAACGCGTCCTGCATCCGCGCCATATCGTGTTCGCGAACGGCGTCAGCGGCATTCCCAAAATTCCTAAACTGCCGGGGCTGGAGGCGTTCGCCGGTGAAGTCCTGCATACCGAAGGCTTCACGGATGGGTCCGCGTGGGAAGGCAAGAAGGCGCTGGTGCTGGGCACCGGCAACAGCGGGCATGATGTGGCCCAGGACCTTCACAGCCACGGCGCGGAGACGACGATCATCCAGCGCGGGTCGACCACGGTGGTCAGCGTCGATCCTAGCGCCAAGCTGAACTATGCGATCTACGACGAAGATCCGCCGATCGAGGATTGCGACCTGCTCGCCGCGTCGTCGACCTATCCGCTGCTTGTGCGCGGCTATCAGCTCGCCGTCGAAAAGATGGTCGAGTTCGACAAGGAATTGATCGAGGCACTGATTGCGCGAGGGTTCAAATACGATCTCGGCGACGACAAGACCGGGCATCAGATGAAATACCGGCGGCGCGGCGGCGGCTACTATCTCGACTGCGGGTGTTCCGGCTTGATCATCGACGGGGAAATCGGCCTGCTGCAGTTCGATACCATCGAGCGTTTCACCGCCGACGGCGCGCTTTTGACCGACGGCACGACGGTGCCGGCCGACCTGCTCGTCCTGGCGACCGGTTATTTTACCCAGCAGGAACTCGTGCGGCGTTTGCTCGGCGATGGGGTGGCGGATGCTGTCGGCGAGATTTGGGGCATCGGCGAGGACGGCGAAATGCGCAATCTGTACAAGCGCACCGTTCAGGAGGGGCTGTGGTTCATCGCCGGCAGTCTGGCCCAATGCCGAATCTACTCGAAATACTTGGCGTTGCAGATCAAGGCGGTCGAAGAAGGCCTGATCGACGGCGGCGGTCCTGGCTGAGAGGCCTAAAGCAAATCCGGCACGCCGCTCAGATCGGATAGTTCGTGCGTCGGTGGATAGCGCGGATCGAGAATCCGGTCACCGTGCCGGTTCGACCACGCACACGCCATGCCGGCGGCGACCGCACCCAGGACATCGTTGGCGCTCCCCGCGACATGCAGAACGTCGCCCTTGGCGATGCCGAGGACCGTCGTCGGCAGGTCATAGACCGCCGGATGCGGTTTGTATTTGCCGGCGGTTTCCGACGAGAGGACGTGATCGAATGTTGCCGTGAAATTCCCGGCGACCGCGTCCAGCATGTCCTGATCCCCGTTCGAAAGGATCGCGGTCGCGTATCCCTTGGCCTTCACCGCCGCGACGGCGGCGTCCGCTTCGGGCCACGGTTGCAGCGCATCCCACCCCAGGATCAATGCATCGCGCGTGTCCGCCGGGATCACGATGCCGTTCCGGGCCGCGACATAATCCAGCGCCATGCCGGTCGCGTCGCGGAAGGACGTGCGCTCCTGTTCGAGGGAATTGCTGATGGCGGCGCGCTCCATCTGCTTCGCCCGCCAGTTCCGGACGAATCCGGCCGCCTTCTCTTGCGGCAGACCCAATGTCTCACTCACGACCGGCGTCAAGCTGCCTTCGATATCCAGCAATGCCATGTAGACGTCGAAGGTTACGAGCGATGGGGCCGTCACGTCGGTAATCCTCTTTCCTGCAAAGCAAAGCGCCCGCGATTGACGCGGGCACCAAGAAGTTTATCGCTTTGCAAAGAAAACGGCCACCGGAAGCCTAACGCGTCCTGGTGGCCGAATTCGAAAGTCCTTATGCGGTGGCCGTGGCCGTCCGCTTGCGGCGCGCGACCCATCCGAGCCATGCCAGCGCGGACAGGAGCAGCGGCAAGGCGGCGGGAACCGGTACCGTCGTCAACGAGGCGACCGCGCCGGAACTCGGGAAATTGACGACCAGCTTGATGATGCCGATCCCGTCGGCGCCGAAGGCAATGAATTGCAGCAGGTTATCGGCGCCCAGCGCGGGGGTGATGACGGTCGGCGCGCCAACGCCTTCCTTGAACAGCTCCAGGGAGATGCCGGGGCCGTTGTCGTTGTCCAGCAACGCGATTTGGGTCAGCGTCGTCGCATTGGCGAAATCGAAGGTGATCGAGCCGCCGGCGCCGGAATCGCCCGGTTCCGCAATACCCGGATCCTGGATAATCAGAACGTTACCCTGCGGCTCCGTGCCGAAGGCTGGGCCGGTCGCCAAATCGCTGTCGCCGCCCGAGCAGGTCGCGCCGAGGCAATTGGTGTCGAAGAGGCTGAGCGAACCGCCCGTGCTGGAAATGGTGACGCCGAAGCCGTCGTATGCCGTCGCGCCATTGAACGCGCCGGGCGACAGCGGCGCACCGTTGTCGTCGGTTTCGAAATCGATCGTCATCGCGTGGGCGGTGCCGATCGAGTTCGGCAGGAAGGAGCCGAAAACGAGCAGGAACCCGGCGAAAACCGCCCAAACCGCCATCTTGGCTATATGTGTCGTCGTCTGTGTGCCTGTCACGGTCTTGACCTTTCCCATATGAAGTGCCGGCCGTTTTCCGGCCAGGCGATGTTTTGCGACACCTCAATTAACGAACGTATCGCAGCCGCTCCCGTTCCATATTCACACTCAACGTATCGATTGTATTCGAGGTACGTCCAATGTGCATAGGCACTACTTCTTTGAGATAAACTCACCGAAAGATCGAATAGGATGGCGGCGAAATCGGCCAGGGATCCGGCGTCGCCTATCCAAAATCGACGAATATCGCGCGTTATTGTGGGGGAACCTTGCTCCAGGTCGAATCGGGGCCCGGGACGAGGTCTGCGTCTTCGAAGCGAGGTTCGGATCGGGAGTGCAGCATCCAGTGTCCGGCCTGCTGAACCTGTGCCCAGATCACGCGCGCCGCACGCTCCGCATGACGGATCGTGGACTGGAGGAGAAGAACCGCGGAACCGGGATCGGCGGCCAGCCGCCGGAATACGCCGGCGACGTCGCCGTCGTGCAGCGGCTCGACGACTGACTTGTAACGGATGTACTGAGCCAGCTTCTCCTGGCGCTTTTCCAGCCGCCGCCGCGCGCCTGGATGGGTCTCCGCGTCGAACAGCTCGACCTGACGGTTGAGGGCGTCCAGTTGCGGAATGATGCGGTCGACGCTGGGCGACGTGCTGATCGATTTCTGATGAATCCGGTAGTAATAGTGCGGCTCCAGGACGAGCAGCAGGGGCCCGATGCATCGCAGGCAATCAAGCAGGAAGATGAAGTCTTCCCCGACCGTCAGTTTTTCGTCGTATCGAAGCCCATGATCGATCAGCAACTGTCGGCGGATGATCGGCTTCAACAGGCCCATGCTCGCCGTCTTGCCCAGCCGGTCGTGTATCAGCAGGGCTTCGGGATCGATGGGCCGCGACCGCTCGTTGCCTTGCCGGACGAGCCGCCGATGCGGAACGGCAAACTCGGATCGAATGAAGTACTGGTTGTCCGCGACGAGAGGATAGTCTTCCAGTTCGGCTTCCGCCAAAAGGCAGGTCAGGCGGTCCTTGGTATACCAATCGTCGGCATCGAGGATGGCGACCCATTCGCCGCGCGCCGCGTCGAACCCGATGTTGCGCGCACGCGCCGGACCGCCCTGGTCCTCGCTTCGGATTAACCGGACGCGCGGGTCGCTGGCGCAATACCGTTCGACCACGGCACAGGTTTCGTCGGTCGAGGCGTCGTCGACAACGATGACCTCCAAGCTCCGCTCCGTCTGCGCTAGTGCCGAGTTCAGCGCAATATGGATGAACGGCGCCCCGTTATAAACGGGGACGATGATGGAAACGCGAGGGATCGAGGTTGGGGTTGCCATGTCCGTCATCCCGCCATCGCGCTTTTCGGCTCTGTTCCAGCGGTCGTATCCGGACAGAGCGCCGGAATGCGCTTTCCCTCAGTTGGGGCGTCAACGCCGAGGAGCGCCGCGAATGTCGGCGCAAAGTCTTTCACATCGACCGGGGCGTTTAGGCGTTGCCTTGGCCAGTCGTCCGCCACGCCGAAAAAGTGGCCAGCCGGCCGGTGGTCGCCGGACCGGGTCAGCAGCAGGCCGGTCTTATCGACGGTTCCGATCTTGGGCGACGTGGCGGCGTTGATCGGTTTCGAGCGGTTCCACGTCACGAGGATATCCGGCAGATAATCCAGGCACTCACCCGCATAAAGGTCGCGTGTCCGCATGATCTCCACGGCAAGCGGCTCGCCGGTTTCCGCGTTCTTCAACGCGCCGAGGTCGGCGATGAGTTGCGTGCTAACCGCTTCGTAGTCGTCCCCCGGTTGGACGATTCCGTGCGCCTCGCGGCCGGCGAGGTTGATGCGGATGCCACCGGTCCGGTCATTCGCAAAAACCTCGAAGAACCGGCGGCTTTTCCGATTCGGCTGGAACCCGTCCCGCGAGACGCGGTCGCGCAACGGCTTCAATGGCCGGCGGACGGCGTCCGGCATACCGCGCCAGATGCCGCGGACCAGTTCCATAGCCGGACTGGACTGCGTCTCGGTGCCGAAACTGTCAAGGCGGGCGAGGATGCGGTCGAGCAGGCGGGTACCGCTATACCCCGGTCCAATGCCGTGGCTGAGGTAGACGACGACGCGCGCATCTTCGCGTACAGCGTCGATCATACGGCCGACGGCGCGGTCGAGCGCGATGTAGATGTCCTTCAGCGGGTCGCCGATTTCTGCCGCGATGGCGGCGTCGTGATCGGGGGACGACCTGTCATGTATGTGCCAGCATCGATGGCCGATGCAATGCGCCTCGGTAAACACCGTCATGAAGAACTGAAACGGTTGATCCCGCCAATAGTGCAGCGCCATATCCGTCTTGGTCTCGATCCGTCGAATATAGGTATCGCGGAACGTGATCACCTGCTCGGCCGTATCGACCGGAAAGAAGTCGCTCGAATGGCCGCCGGCGGGATCTTCGCCGAAGAGGCGTTCGATTTCCGCGGCCAATGCGGGCGGGTGGGTGCGGAATTCCATGTAATCGCCGCCGCCGGCGGGAACGTGCGCGCCGCGGTCCACGACCTTCAGTCCGTTGATGTCGGCGGTCGGGAAACTGTAGGGCGCATCGATGACGGCGCAGCGCTTGCCCGCCTGACTCAGGGTTGTCCAAATCGCATCGTGCCGGGTCGCTTCCGGCCGGAAGGAGACGTGGTCGTAGCGGACGCCGTCGAAATGCCGCGCGCCGTCGAACTGGCTGGTTTCCGCCGGCGAGCGTCCGAAATAGAAGGCGGGCCAGCAACCGCCGGCTTCCAGTCCGTGGGGGTTTTCGATGTCGCCTTGGACGGCGCTGTCCAACAGCGATTTGAAGACCGGAAGGTCACCCTCCGAAGCCCATTGCTCGATGAGGTCCTTATCGGCGGAATCCAATCCGATGACGAAAAGGGTGCTTTGGCTCATGGTGCCGGAATCGTTGAAGAAGTTTTTTCGCTTGGACCGAATCTAGCCATAAATCACGACGTTTGGGACATCCCTAAAGGGGTAGATGGTACGATTGTCTAAATTGAACGCAGCGCTTGCGGCGGCCTTTCGTTTCATATGGTTTTTTCGGTCGGTCCCGGAAAGTGGGGCCTGCGCGAATGTAAGGCCTGGGGTCACGACAAAGTGAAACCATGGTGAAGGACGCGCCAGATTTCACTCCGTAAAATCGCCATTGATTTGCCGGTCCGGCTGGGATTTTCCGTGCCGTGGCACCAGTTTGAGGTTGTAGGACGATGAAACGCCAAAAGCGCCGAAACAAACGCCCGAACCGGGCTGCGGCCAAACCGAAAGCGCGCACCGAGACGACGGCCGCGGCACCCGCACGGCGGGTCTTCCTCCAAAAAATCCGGAACGGGGCGGTGGCCACGCTTGTCGTCGGAACCGGCGGTTGGTTCCTCATCGGCAAGGTGCGGGCGACCATGCGCGAGCAGGACCTGACGCAGATCGGCAACGGTAACCCTACCGTGGTGCAAATCCACGATCCGCAGTGTTCGCAATGCGTCGCCCTTCAGCGCGAGACACGCGACGCCCTCTGCGATATCGGCAGCACCGACCTGCAGTATGTCGTGGCGAATATCCGCAGCGCCGAAGGCCGGCAACTCGCGGCGGCGCACGGGGTCGGAAACGTGACGCTATTGCTGTTCGACGGCGAGGGGAAGCGGCGGGGCATCCTGACCGGCCCGAACACGAAGGCGTACTTGACCGATATGTTCCGCAGCCATCTCAAACGCCACGGCAAGGGCTGACCCGTACACGGCTTCGGAGTTCCGACCGGCTTGGGATCGAATGTTGGCCGACGCCGTCTTACCGCACCGTAACGTGTGCCGCCCCCGCCGACATTTCTCCGACCACCGACGCGAATCCGTAGCCCTGCTCATGGAATAGGGCGACCACCGCATCCGCGCGGCCTGGCGGGCAGGAGACCAGCAGACCGCCTGATGTTTGCGGATCCATAAGCATGTTCTTCTGCCACTGTTCCATATCGACGGGCACGGTGACGTGGTCGCCGAAACTCTGCCAGTTGCGATTGGCGGCACCCGTGTTGTAGCCCTCTTTGGCGTAGTGCAGCGCCTTGGGCAGGATCGGTAGCTTGTCCCACGCCAGCGTGGCGGCGAGGCTTGCCCCTTCGCACATTTCGAACAGATGACCGCCGAGGCCGAAGCCGGTGACGTCGGTAACGCCGTGAACACCCTCCATTCCAGCCAGGTCCGCGCCGATCGAATTGAGCTTCGTCGTGCTCTCCAGCATCTCCCGATAGCCGTCGGGATCGAGTTCGTCCTTGTTCATCGCCGCGCCGAGGATGCCGACGCCGAGGCCCTTGCCCAAGACCAGCACGTCGCCGTCCCGGGCGTCGGAATTGCGCTTGATCCGGTCCGGCGGCACGAGGCCGACCACCGCCAGCCCGTAGATCGGTTCCGGCGCATCGATGGTATGGCCGCCGCCGACGGGCACACCCGCATCGGCACAGGCGCTGGTGCCGCCCGCGAGCACCTGCTGGATCTGCTCCTGCGACATTTCGTTGACGGGGAAACCGGCGATGGCCAGCGCCATGATCGGTTTGCCGCCGATGGCGTAGACATCGGAGAGCGCGTTGGTGGCCGCGATACGCCCGTAGTCGAACGGGTCGTCGACGATGGGCATGAAGAAGTCGGTGGTGGCCACCACGCCCTGCTCATCGTTGATCTTATAAACGGCCGCATCGTCCCCGGTTTCGAAACCGACGAGAAGCGCCGGATTCGCGGCGACGGGCGGTAGTTTCGACAGCATGTCCTTAAGCACCGACGGTGCTACTTTGCAGCCTCAACCGCCGCCGTGCGACAGCTCCGTCAATCTCTTGATATCACCGTCCATGATTGGACCCCCGTCTTTGGCCTGAAATAGATCGCGTTAATCTATCGTGCCGCTTGCCGCATCCCAACCCCGAAAACGGTGATTGACGGTATCGGCGCGGCGGTTGCTTTGCGATGCTGTTTTGCCGTTTTCGGTGAGATCGTACCGTGATGGCCTCCTTTCGGGGCACGGCATCGGGGTTAGGTGGGCAAGTTGCCTAACCAAAATGCACCGGTGTTTTGCATGCGCGCAAAATTGGGGGTATCGGTATTCGCGAAAACCGCTGTTTTCTGCGGATTTGCGGAATCCATCCAGTCTCAATACGGCTAGACGCCGGCAACGCCTAGCGATCGAGGTGAAATCACCGCCGCACAGACCGTGATAAAATCGGGCCACGCGACGGAATGGCGGCGCCATTGGAATTGGGGATAGGAAATGCTGGCCCGGCCCTTCGAAGAATTTCCAAGATCGGCTTTGAACGGGACCATCGCAGACCGGTTTCGTGCACAGGCCGACGTGTTTGCCGCGGACCGGGCGGTCAAAGACCGAACGGTGGATTGGACATACGGCGATCTCGATCGGCTGTCGAGCCGGATCGCGAATCGACTGCTCGCGGAATTCGGCGGCGGCCTAGAGCCGGTTGCGATCGCGGCATCCCAAGGAGCCGGCGCGGTTGCGGCGACCCTGGGGACGCTCAAAGCGGGAAAGATATACGTTCCGTTGGATTTCGCCGAGCCGGATAGCGCAATTTCCGCGAAACTGGAAAATGCGTCGGTACAGGGCATCCTTGCGGATGCGGCGCATATAGACCGGGCGCTGGAATTCGCGAAATCCCGCCGCGCGGTCGTCGCAATCGATGCGGCGATGGCGGCGGGCGACGCATCGGATCCTGCCATCCCACGCGACCCGGACGATCCCGCCTACATATTTTATACCTCCGGATCGACCGGGACGCCCAAGGGTGTCTTCGAAAGTCATCGAAATGTGCTCCACAACATCTTGCGGTACACCAATACACTCAAGATCGGCGCGGACGATCGGCTCAGTCTGATTCAAGCACCCAGCTTCTCGGGCACGGTGTCCACGATGTTCGCTGCGTTGCTCAATGGCGCATCGCTCTATCCGGTGGATGTCCGCGCCGACGGCGTGGCGGCGCTGGCCGGGCATATCCGGGCCGAGCGAATGACGATGTTTCATTCGGTGCCTTCGATTTTCGAGCGGCTTGCCGCGACCGGTGAAGGCTTTCCGAGTTTGCGGGTGATCCGCTTGGAGGGTGATCAGTCCTTCGGCCGGCATGCCGATCTGTTCCAGGAGAAATTTTCGCCGCCCTGTGTGTTGGTGAACGGTCTCGGCGCGACGGAGACGGGCCTCACCCGCCAGTATTTCATCGGGTCGGACGATTCGGTCGAACCCGGCGTCCTTCCCATCGGCTTCGCGGTGCCGGATATGGAGACCGTGGTTCTGGGGCCGGATGGCGCCGATTTGCCGGCGGGCGAGGCCGGCGAAATCGCGATCCGCAGCCGCTATCTCGCGTGCGGATATTGGCGGCGGCCGGATCTGACGGCACAAGCCTTTGCGCCATGCCCGGAAGACCCCGAGATGCGGATCTACCGCGGCGGCGATCTCGGCCGCATGGATGCGCGCGGATGTCTCACCCTTCTGGGCCGCACGGATTTCCGCGTCAAACTACGGGGCCAATGGGTAGATTTGGAAGCCATTCAGGCGGCAATCGAGACCCGTTTCGATGTGGCCGAGGCGGTCGTGACCGGTATCGACGGCGAGGATGCGTCGATCGCGGCCTACATCGTCGCCGGGAATTCGTCGGCCTTGAACGCGGCGGCGGTCCGTGCGGCGCTGGCGGCGGAATTCCCTCCGCACATGGTGCCGCGGCACGTCATCTTTCTGGATGCAGTGCCGCTCGATGCGAACGGAAAAGTCGCCCGCAAGGATCTGCCGGTCCCGGATCTGTCGACGCGCGCGTCGGGGGCGCCGCCGTCCGGCGCGCTGGAAACCGCACTTGCACGGTGTTGGTGTGCCGCGCTGGGCCGGGACGCGATCGGCCGGCACGAGGACTTCTTCGATCTCGGTGGTGATTCGCTTCAGGCGATCGACCTGTTCCTGTCGATCGAGAAGACGCTTGGGCGGCGGTTACCGCGATCGGTTTTGTTGGAGGCGGGCACCATCGCGGAGATGGCGGCGCGGATCGAGTCCGTGGCGCCGGCCCCCTGTCTCGTACCGCTTCAGGCCGAGGGGACTCGTCCGATCTTGTTCTGTGTGCATGACGTGAACGGCGAGGTGCTGAACTTCCGGGCTTTGGCACAATGTTTCGGAAGCGGCCAACCCTTTTTCGGCATCCAATCGGTGGGACTGGACGGCGATGCGTTGCCGCTGCTCACCGTTGAGGATATGGCGCGACGGTATATTGCCGAGATGCGAGCGGAACAGCCCGACGGGCCGTACCACCTCGCCGGTTACTCCATGGGCGGCTGGATCGCGCTCGAAATGGCGCAGCAGCTTCGCGCCGCCGGGCAGGGCGTCGCGCTGTTGGGCCTGATCGACACGCATGCGGAAGGGGGCGCGCGGCATGCGTCGGTCGGGCTTTGGATCCGCCGGCATCTGAAGCGGCTGGCCGCGCTTGAGCCGTCCGACCTGGTCTCATATGTGGCGCGACGCTTCGTGAACGGTTCCGAGTTGCTGTATCTGGCTGTGCGTCAGCGCTCGTTCATCGTCGCCGTGCGGTTCTTCGGCGGCGTCTCGCCGCGAACTCCAAAATGGCTTCGCCGCACGGCGGATGCGAATGTGCACGCGATTCGGTCCTATCAAGCCCGGCGATATGACGGCGACGCGGTCCTGTTTCGGGCGGAACCCGATGCCTGGACCCCGCCCGACGCATATGACCGCTGGAAGCCGCTGATCGGCGGCGGATTGGAGATTAGACCGATCGCCAGCCAACACTCTCAGATACTCGACGCGCCGCAGGTGGAAAGTCTCGCGAAGGCTTTGGCAGCCTGTATGGCGGAAAGAACCGGGACCCGCGGAGGCTGATCTCTACCGGCGGGCGGGATGGACCGTGTTCGGTACGATCCCGGCGACGATGTCCGCCAGTTTCTCGACCAATGCCATGCGTGGATAGCCGTTTCGGTGGATCAGGCGAACGGTCCGTCCGGCCGTTCCGCTCTGCTCGGGCCGGACGGCGATGCCCGCATCGGTGACCCAGGCGTCCGACAGGCTCATCGCCGGCACGAGCGTGATGCCCTCGCCGGACCCGACCAACGACAAGATGGTCGCGAGGCTGGTCTTCTGGGTTTTCGGACCTTGGGTGCCGGCCTCGCCGCCCCGGTTCAGGTTGCACGCCTCGTAGACTTGATCCCGCAGGCAATGGCCGTCCGCGAGAAGCAGCATTTCGGCCGGTTCGATCTGTTCGATATCCACGGCTTCGTGCTGCGCCAGGGAATGACCGGTCGGCATCGCCACCCAAAACGGTTCCTCATAAAGAAGCGTTTCCGACAGGATGTTATGCGTCGGGCTCGTCGCGAGGACCGCGATATCCAGGGTGCCATCCGTGAGCTGCTTTTCCAGGTTGTCCGTAAAATCCTCGACGAGATCGAGATGCAGGTCCGGCAGATAGTGCTTGATCGCCGGCAAGAGAAGGGGTGTCAGATACGGGCCGATCGTGGGTGGCATGCCGATCGTACAGCTGCCGACGAAAGGCCCCTTGTGCGCCGCGGCGGTCATTTCCAACGCATCCACGTGGCGCAGGACTTCCCGTGCCCTGTCTAGGATTTGTTCGCCGATGTCCGTCAGTTGGACGCGGCGTTTGGTCCGTTCGAAAATTTTGACGCCGAGGCGCTCCTCCAACTTCTGTAATTGGCCGCTCAACGCGGGCTGACTGGCGTTGCAGCGCTCGGCCGCCCGGCCGAAATGCAGTTCCTCGGCCACCGCGACTAGATATTCAAGGTCCCGGGTGTTCATGTCGGCATACCGTCTGTATTCCGGAGAGCGTCACTCTAGTTCGATTAATTGGTAATTACGATAATAAATATAATATTAAACGATTTCTCTTATTAAAGGGAATGGCCTACCCTCCAATCATCACGAGAGACCGCTTTCGGGCACTTGAATTCAACGCAGGACGTGAAAGGAGCGAGACATGGACGGTATGGCGGAAAACGGCGCGGGCAAGTGCCCGGTAATGCACGGGGCCAGCAAGCGCACGGCGGGCGGCAGCACGGCGAACCAGCACTGGTGGCCCAATCAGTTGAACCTGAAGATACTGCACCAAAATTCCGAGCTGTCCGACCCGATGGACGAGGATTTCGATTACGCCGAGGCGTTCAAATCCCTCGACCTGGATGCGGTGGTCAAGGACCTGGAGAAGGTCATGACCGACTCGCAGGACTGGTGGCCCGCGGATTATGGTCATTACGGTCCGTTCTTCATCCGCATGGCATGGCACAGTGCCGGCACGTATCGTGTGGCCGACGGCCGCGGCGGCGCGTCCTCCGGCACGCAACGTTTCGCGCCGCTCAACAGCTGGCCCGACAACGGCAACCTGGATAAGGCGCGCCGTCTGCTTTGGCCGGTCAAACAGAAATACGGCCGCAGCCTCTCCTGGGCCGACCTGATGATCCTCGCCGGCAACGTCGCGCTGGAGACGATGGGCTTCAAGACCCTTGGATTCGCCGGCGGCCGCGAGGATGTCTGGGAACCCGAAGAGGATATCTACTGGGGTCCCGAAACCGAATGGCTCGGGGATGAGCGCTACACCGGCGACCGGGAACTCGAAACCCCGCTCGGCGCGGTGCAGATGGGCCTGATCTACGTGAACCCGGAAGGCCCGAACGGTACTCCGGACCCGGTCGCGTCGGGCCGCGACATCCGCGAGACGTTTGCCCGGATGGCGATGAACGACGAGGAAACCGTCGCCCTCGTCGCCGGCGGGCACGCCTTCGGCAAGGCGCATGGCGCCGCCGATCCCGAGAAATATGTCGGCCGCGAACCCGAAGGCGCCGGGCTCGAAGAGCAAGGCTTCGGCTGGAAGAACAGCTTCGGCAGCGGCAAGGCCGGCGATGCGATCACCAGCGGGATCGAAGGCGCCTGGACCGAAACGCCGATCACGTGGGACAACAACTATCTCGAACTCCTGTTCCGCTACGACTGGGAACTGACCAAGAGCCCGGCCGGCGCCCACCAATGGACGCCCAAGGACAGCGCGGCAGCGGACACCGTACCGGACGCGCATGACCCGTCGAAGAAGCACGCGCCGATGATGACGACCGCCGACATGGCGCTGCGGATGGACCCAATCTATGAGCCGATCGCCCGACGGTTCCTGGAGAACCCGGCCGAGCTCGAGGATGCCTTCGCCAAGGCTTGGTACAAGCTGATTCACCGTGACATGGGACCGACCAGCCGCTATCTCGGCAAGCTGGTGCCGCCGGAATCGTTCATCTGGCAGGATCCGGTCCCCGCGGTTGATCACGACCTGATCGACGAAAAGGATGTTGCCGATCTCAAGGCCAAGATCCTGCAGTCCGAGCTTTCCATCTCGGATTTGGTCGCCACGGCCTGGGCCTCGGCGTCTTCCTTCCGCGGCTCCGACAAGCGGGGCGGCGCCAACGGCGCCCGCATCCGCCTCGCGCCGATGAAGGACTGGGACGTGAACCAGCCCGCACAATTGGCGAAGGTGCTGCCGGTCCTGGAGAAGATCCAGGCGGACTTCAACGCAGCGCAGTCCGGCGGCAAGAAGGTCTCGCTGGCCGACGTGATCGTGCTGGGCGGCGACGCGGCGGTCGAGGAAGCGGCGAAGAAGGCCGGTCACGATGTGACGGTTCCCTTCGCGCCGGGCCGCACCGACGCGACGCAGGACCAGACCGAGGTAGACTCGGTGGCGTATCTCGAGCCGACCGCCGACGGGTTCCGCAACTACCTGGACAAACGGCACCGCCGCCCGGCGGAGGAGTTGCTGGTCGAGCGGGCGCAACTGCTGACCCTGACCGCGCCGGAAATGACCGTGCTCGTCGGGGGCCTGCGCGCCCTGAACGCGAACCATGGCGGCACCGCGCATGGCGTGTTCACGGACCGGCCGGAGACGTTGACCAACGACTTCTTCGTCAACCTGCTCGAAATGGGCTCGACCTGGGAGAAATCGGCGGCTGACGAAAGTGTGTTCGAAGGCCGCGACGCCGACGGCAAGGTCAAGGGAACGGCGACCGCCGTCGACCTGGTGTTCGGATCGAACTCGCAACTGCGGGCCATCGCCGAGGTCTATGCCTGCGACGACGCGGAGCAGGCCTTCGTGCGGGATTTCGTGGCGGCCTGGACCAAGGTGATGAATCTCGACCGGTACGACCTCGCCTGACCCGAGCTGCGAATTACCCACCCCTGCGAGTGCTCTGGGCGGACCCCGTTTGGTCCGCCCATTGCGGTTCTTGCGTTTCCCTTGATTTTCGGGACGGCGCGCTTACGGCACCTCGATATCGAAATGGAGGATGTCTTCGCGCACGCCGAGCTTCGTGTAGAGTGCGATGGCGGGCGGGTCGATATAGTCGGCCTGGACGAAGATGAGATAGGCTCCGCGCGTGGCCGCCACGGTCTTCAAATGCCCGATGAGCCGCGTCGCGACGCCCCGCCGGCGATAAGCCTCCGCGACCGCCAGATCGTAGATATAGATCTCGCTGCGCGCCTGCTCGAACTTCTTCAATTCATAGGCCGTCAGGCCGCCGACCACGCTCTCCCCGTCGAGTGCCGCCACGGCGATAAAACTGTCCCCGCCAAGCAGCGAGCCGAGATAGGTATCGTCAGGCTGGGCGCCGGTATAGGTGTCCACCTCCTCGAACGCCTCCCCGAAAACGCCGAGAAGGTCGCGCATCACCGCGATGTCGGTGGCGCCAAGCTGGCGCACCGTGTAGTTTGCACTATCGGTCATGGCGTTGGCCCTTTATTAGGGTCGGTCCTGCACGTTGAGGGCTACCGCAAATCGAATTCTCTGCATGGACCGCGTTTGCCCGGTTCTAGCGGAACTAGACCGATGTTTTTACTGTACGGCCACTTCAGGGCGTCATGGCGGCGGCGTTCAAGATACCGCCGACGATCGAACAGGCGCCCAGCCAAATCCCCGCGGCCATCTCGCCGTTGTCGATGCGCTCCGAGAGTTTCGGCATGGGCAGCTGAAGCAGCAGATAGACCAGGATCTGAACGATCAGCGCGACCACGCCCCACAGCACCATTCCCACGACCGTGGGCGTATGGATCATGATGGAAGCCAGCGGCAAGGCGAACCCGACCAGGCTGCCGGAAAAAGCCAGCGCGGCGGCCATCGAATTTTGCTTGATGAGGTCGAATTCGTTGTGCCGGGTCACGCGGGTATAGATGACGACGAAGACGAGCGTCAGCACCGCCGCGGCCAGAAAGAAGAGTAAAAACTGAGAAAGGCCCGTCCAGAAAAGGCCAAGTTGCACGTCCATTCGAATCTCCCTGTCAGCGGTGCGATAACTCCGGCGCGCGTGCGGTGCGCCGCTGTTTCATATAGGCGCTTGAATCGGCATTGAAATGGCAAGCAGCGCCGCCGGCCTAACTTTCATCGGCACGAAGCGAACCTCGGGGCGCGGGATCGTTGGGACGTTCAGCGAGCGTTGTCGCAAATCTTCGCATTGCCTTGGCGATGCTACGGACCGGACTCATCTTTTCTGCGCCTCATAATAATGGGTCCCGCCCTCATCGACCTGTTCCTTAATGAAATGCAGACCGGAGCGGACGAGAACGCGGTGATACGCCTCGGTCCACAGGGACGTTGACCGCCGGCCGGTTAAAAGGTCGTCCCAGGCGCAGATTTGGCGGGGCGCGGAAAACAACAGCTTGCCTCCTGGGTTGAGCGCGCCGGCCATCCTGCGAATGAGGTCGCGCTGGCTCTCCTCAGGCAGCAGGAAGATGAGCCCGATTGCCAACGCCCCGTCGAAAGTCCGGTCGAAGAACCGACTGCGTTCGGCGGGCTCGCAAGCGACCGCCACGCCAGAGAACCGTCGCTTGAATGCCGCGACCATTGTCGGCGAGGCATCGATCGCGCAGACGTCGAATTTTTGCTCGATAAGGGCCATGGTCACCGGCTCACCGGACCCGGCCCCGATGTCGAGGACGGAGCCGCCGTGAGAAAGCGATACCGCCCATTTTCGGATGATTGCGAGTCCGGTTGTCGACCGAAGGCGCATGAATTCTTCGGTGACCGCTTCATAGCCATTCGAGGCATCTTCAGGCAAAGCCGTCCTCCCAAGCAATGACCGCCAGACTCTACCGATATGCCACGCCATTCCGCCTTTTGATAGGCATCGGCGCGGCACCTTTCCGGGTGTGCTCGTACGTCCGCTCTTGGCGAAATCGGTAGTCGCGGAAAACATCGGGGAACAGTGTCGCGCGAACGGTAGGAACTGGCGGAGGGAGCGGGATTCGAACCCGCGAGACGCGTTAACGCCTACACGCTTTCCAAGCGTGCGCCTTCAGCCACTCGGCCACCCCTCCGGCCTCGAAGGCGAGGGGGACATTACCCAAGGGGACCGGCGCAGGCAAGCGGCGCGGGGCCGGCGGTCCCGCTCTGGGTTTTGGGCCGCCGTGCGACGGGCCGCTGTGGCCTGCCTTGCCGCCGCGTGATAGGGTCGCCCCATCAAAACCGGGGGTATCAGACCCATGCGGGTTCTTCGATTCATTGGCTGGATTTTCATCGTTCTGAGCGTGCTGTCGGTGGCGCTGGGCGTATGGCTCTGGCTTGCGGGCCACGACATGACGCAGCCCGCCGGGCAGCTCTGGTTCACGCTGGACAGCGAAAGCCTGAACACCGCGCAGGTGATCGTGCAGCGCTACCTCTATGCCGATCTGTGGGACGCGGTGATCGTGCCGGTGCTTCAGCGGGCAACGTGGCTGGCCGTTGCGGTCCTTACCGTGTTCTTCGCCGTTCCCGGTGCGTTGATCCTGCTCCTCGCCCGCCGGCGCCGTCACCGCAGCTTTCGCATTTAGAGTCCGGCCGGCGGAACGTCGGGAAACCCGGCGTCCGCGCGCACAGCCTCCGCCGATTTGCCGGCCGCGCGCATGGCTTGCAGCGTCAGGCTGCAGTCGCGTTTCGCGAAGCGGCGGCCGTCGCTGCCGGTAAGCAGCGGGTGATGCGCGTAGTTCGGCTCCGGTAGGGCGAGCAGTTTCTGCAATACCCGGTGCACATGTGTGGCCGGCAGCAGGTCATCGCCGCGCGTCACCAGCGTCACGCTCTGTGCCGCGTCGTCGACGACCACGGCGAGGTGATAGCTGGTCGGCACGTCCTTGCGCGCCAACACCACGTCGCCGAAGACGGTGGCGTCCACCGGCATGGTGCCGGCGGTCCGGTCGTGAAAGGTGAGTGGGCCGGCTGCCGATACCGCCGCGTCCATCCGGAGCCGGATCGCGTGCGCGTCCCCGGCGGCGATCCGGGCGGCGCGTTCGTCCTCGCTCAGCCGCCGGCAGGTGCCGGGATAGACCGGGCCTTCGGGGCCGGCCCGGTGCGGCGCGTGCCCGGCCGCGTCGATCTCCCGCTGGATATCCTTCCGCGTGCAGAAGCAGGGATACAAAAGATTTCGTTTCTTCAGGTCGGACAGGGCCGCCGCATAGGCGTCCATCCGCCGCGACTGGCGCATCACCGGTTCCTCCCAGGCGAGGCCGAGCCAGGCCAGGTCCTCCAGGATGCCGGCGTCGAATTCAGGGCGGCAGCGGCCGGGGTCGATATCCTCGATCCGCAGCAGGAAGCGTCCGCCATTCTCCCGCGCGGCCCGCCAGGCGACCAGCGCGCTGTAGGCATGGCCGAGATGCAGGCGTCCGCTCGGGCTCGGGGCGAATCGCGTCACGATGTCAGGTATCGCGCTCATGCCCCTGGCCCTACCGCCGGGCATGGGCTAAGTCAATCGGCATGACGCCCGACTTCATCCGCGACTCGCTCGACGCGCTCGGCAAGGCCGACCCCGACATCCGGAAGGCGGTCAAGCTGGTCGGTTACCCGGAACCGCGCAACCGCGAGCCCGGCTTCGGCGCTTTGCTGAACATCATCATCGGCCAGCAGGTGTCCGCCCAGGCGGCGGCGGCCATTCGCGGCCGCGTGATCGAGGCGGTCGATCCCTTCACGCCGGAGACTTTCCTGGCGACGGAGGAGGCGGTGTTGCGCGCCGCCGGGCTGAGCCGCAGAAAGGTGGAATACGGCAATGGGCTGGCGGAGGAATTCGTCACCGGCCGCCTCGACCCGGACGCGCTGACCGACGCGACCGACGACGAGATCATCAAGACGCTGACCGCGTTGCGCGGTATCGGCCGGTGGAGCGCCGAGATCTACATGCTGTTCGCGCTGGGCCGCTGCGACATCTGGCCGGCCGAGGATCTGGCCATCCAGGAAGCGCTGCGCCGGCTCAAGGATCTGGACGAGCGGCCGTCGCGCGCCGCCTCCGAGGCGATCGTCGAGCCGTGGCGGCCGCTGCGCGGCGTTGCGGCCTTGTTCCTGTGGCATTATTACAAGGGCGCACCCTGACCGCGCGAACCCTTGCGCCTTCGAACCGAAAGAAGAAATTCATGTCCGGACTGATGGAACTCGACGGGCCGCGATTCGGCCCTGCCGCCGGGGGCGACCCGCAGCAGCTGGTCATCCTGCTGCATGGGCTGGGCGCCGACGGGCAGGACCTGATCGGCCTCGCGCCGCATTGGGCGCAAGTGTTGCCGAACGCGGCTTTCGCGTCGCCGAACGCGCCCTTCCCCTGCGACATGGCGCCGATGGGCTATCAATGGTTCAGCGTGCAGGACCGCACGCCGGAGTCGCTGCTGGGCGGTGTCCGGGCCGCCGCGCCCGCGCTCAACGCCTTCATCGACGCCGAGTTGGAACGCACCGGCCTGGACGAAAGCAAGCTGGCGCTGGTCGGATTCAGCCAGGGCACGATGATGAGCCTGTTCGTCGGGCCGCGCCGCGAGAATCAGATCGCCGGCATCGTCGGTTTCTCGGGCCGGCTGATCGCGCCGGACCTGCTCGCGGAGGAGATTCAAACCCGCCCTCCGGTCGTGCTGGCGCATGGGACGGCGGACGAGGTCGTGCCCTTCGAATCCATGGCCGAGGCGGAAGCGGGATTGACCGCGGCGGGCATCTCGGTCGACACGATCGAATGCCCCGGTATCGGCCACGGGATCGATCAGAACGGCTTGGTGCGCGGCGCCGAATTTCTCAACCAGGTGCTCGGCCAACCCTAACCGACGGGACACCCCATGCCGCTGCAGAACCGCGTGACCCCGACCGGCGAGATCGTCGCGGTCGATGCGCGCGGCGGCTTCATGGGCAATCGCGGCATTCTGCACGACGGCAACCGGCGGCTCGGGGTCAGCCGGTGGAAGCACAAGGCCTGGATCATCTGCCGCCTGTCCTTTCGCGGCCGGCACCGGGTGTTGATGACGCCGGGCCGGTATACCGAACTCTTCTTCCACGACGAAGCGGTCGCCATCGCGGCGGGCCACCGGCCCTGTTTCGAATGCCGACGGCGGGACTTCTACGCTTGGCAATCGGCGTGGCGCGACGGCAACGGCGAGCCGGGCCTGCCGCGCGCGCCCGAAATGGATGCGCGGCTTCATCGCGAACGGGTCAACCCTTACACCCGGCGGCAGACGGTCTGGCAGGCGACGCTGGGTGACCTGCCGGACGGCACTTTCCTTTCCCATGCGGGACAACCATGTTTATGGCGGGGCCGACAGATCCATCCGTGGACCCACCGGGGATACGGCGCCGCGGTCCGGCTGCCGCCGCGGGAAATGGTGACCGTCCTGACGCCGCCGTCATCGGTCGGGGCGTTGCGGGGCGGCTACCGGCCTTGTTGATAAGGGGTCGGAGAAGCTGTTGATAAGCTGTGGATATTTTGTGGATGAATGTGACAAGGCGATGAAGAATAGCGGATATCCTGTGGTCCCGGCTTGTCGGATTCGTCAAATTCGGTTATCAGATTGGCGTCGTTTGGCGCGGGCCCCTACATATGGGCCGGATGCCGCCGGACGGCGCAGCCTGGATAAGGGGTGCGATTGACCGTGAACCTTGCCGCAAAAGATTGCCCGGCGCTTGTGCTGAATGCCGATTTTCGACCGCTGAGCTATTTTCCGCTGTCACTGTGGAGTTGGCAGGAAGCGGTGAAGGCGGTGGTGACCGATCGCGTGCATGTGGTGTCGCATTACGAGCAGGTCGTCCGCTCGCCCTCCTTCGAATTGCGGCTGCCGAGCGTCATCTCCCTCAAGGAATATGTCTCGCAGGCCCGCCGGCCCGCCTTCACCCGCTTCAACGTATTCCTGCGCGACCGTTTCGTCTGTCAGTATTGCGGGTCCGGGTTCCCGGCGCAGGAGTTGACCTTCGATCACGTGGTGCCGCGCTCGCTCGGCGGGCGCACGACATGGGCGAACGTGGTGTCGGCCTGCGCGCCGTGTAACCTCAAGAAGGGCGGCGGCTTGTTACGCGACAGCGTGGTCAACCTGCTGCGGCAGCCCCGGACGCCAAGCGTCTGGGAACTGCAGGAGAACGGCCGGGCCTTTCCGCCCAACTTCCTGCACGAAAGCTGGCGCGACTTTCTATACTGGGATACCGAGCTGGACGAAATTTAGCGCGGTTTTCGCGCTGCCGGCGCGGGCTTAAAATCTCTCCGACAACCAGATCGCCACGCGTGACGCGCGCCGCACGGCCCCCGTCAGAAGGGCATAGGCGGGGGCGCCTTCCGCGCCGTGTTCGAGTGCGGTGTCGCGATGCTCTAACTCTTCCGCCTGGAACGTCTCGACGATGGTCGCGAGTTCCGGGTCCTTGTCGGCCAGACGTTCCAACTGCTTACCGTAGTGGTCGTCGATTTCCTCTTCGACGCCGACGGTGCAGGCCATGGCCGCACGTTCGCCCATTGCGGCAGTGCCCGCGCCGAGCAGGTAGCCCGCCGCATGCCAGAACGGCAGGAACACGGTCGGCCGGACGCGGCGCTCGGCGATCATCGTGTTGAAGCGGTCGAGATGCGCTTCCTCCTGCTCGCCCATGTGGCGGATGGTCGGGGCGGACGGCTTATTCTTGAGGACATCCAACTGACCGGCATAGATACGCACCGCGCCGTATTCGCCGGCATGATCCACGCGGACCATGCGGTCCCGTTCACGCGCCGGCGTGGGATCACCGGGCAGGTATGCGGGCCCGGGGTGTGTCATCGCCCGGTTCTCCGCGTTGCGGATATTACTGCGAACAGGCCGGTCGCCAGCGACACCAGGCCGTTATATCCGGCCATCGAAATACCGAAGAGGGTCCATGCCGGGGTATCGCAGGGGACGATCGGTTTGCTCATCGATTTTTGCATTTCCGCGAAACTTGACGGGATCGTACCGCCGCCGCAGGTCGACGGGCCGGGCCACCATTTGTATTCCACGCCCGCGTGATAGAAAGCGAGGGCCGCCCCGCCCAGCAGCACGAGACCGGCGAGCAGGACCAGGAACCGCTGGGCCTTGCCGGTCAGGGCCGGTACGAGCGCCAGCGCCGCGATCGCCATTGCGCCCCACCAGGGCCAGCGCTGATAGAGGCAAAGCTGGCACGGGTCCAATCCGCCGACATATTGCGACGTATAAGCGGTGCCCAGGGTCACCGCGCTGATCAGTAGGACGATCAACGCCGGTGCGGTCGCCGGCCGCTCCAAACCTTCTGCTACGAATGCCACAAACCCGCCTTTGCGCCGGTCAGACGCTCAATCCGATGGCCAGAAATCCTAGGAACAAGATGGCGAAGAACAGGAAGGCGAGCAAGCCCAGTCGGGCCTCGATGAAGGCCCGGATCGGTGCGCCAAATCGCCACAGCAGCGCGCAGATGATCAGGAATCGCGCGCCGCGGCTTAGCACCGATGCCGTGATAAAGGTGGTCAGGTCCAACTGCACGACGCCCGTGGCGATGGTGATCACCTTATAGGGGATCGGGGTAAATCCGCCGGCGGCGACGATCCATCCGCCATAATCCTCGTACCAACCCTGGAAAACGCCGTATTTGGTCGCATAGCCGTAAAAATCGATGATCGGTCGGCCGATCTCCTCGTAGAGAAAATACCCGATGCCGTAGCCGAAAATGCCGCCGATCACGGAGGCGGACGTGGCGACCAGCAGGATCATCCAGGCGCGCTCGCGCGCCGCCAGCACCATGGGAATGATCATGACGTCGGGCGGGATAGGAAAAAAAATACTCTCCGCCGCGGCGATGACGGCAAGCCAGGCGAGGGCATGGCGATGTGCGGCCAGCGCCATGGTCCAATCGTAAAGGGAACGCAGCATCAGTCGGGTTTGAAATCCTTCAAGGCGTCGGCCATCGCCGCGACGATCGAATCCCAATCGCCGGGCGCCGGTTGGCGAAACAGTTGAAGGGTGGGATACCATGGGGAGTCGGTTCGGCCAATCTGCCATCGCCAATCGGGCGCATGCGGCAGCAAGACCCATGTCGGCCGTCCCAATGCCCCCGCGAGATGGGCGGCTGCGGTATCGACGGTGATGATCAGATCCAATTCGTCCATCGCCGCGGCGGTGTCGTCCAGGCTGTTGCGGATCGGCTCGAGGTCCAGCATGGCCACGCCGGCTTCGGCGATCTCGTCGCCGACATCGGCGCCTTGCAGGCTGACCCATTCGATCCCCTCGATGTCGAACAACGGCTTCAGCTGGGTCAGCGACGTCGACCGACGGCGGTCGGCGGGATGGTTCGGGTTACCGGCCCAGGCCAGGCCGACGCGGAGATCGGCCGTGCGGGGCGGAAGCGGCGACCGCGTGCCCTTCGGTATGGCGAGATAAGGTGCCTCGCTGGGGATGTCGTCGACCAGACCGCGCATGAGATGGGGCATGCTCATCAGCGGTGCGTGACGATCATAGGGCGGCGCGTCCTTGAAGGCCGACACGGCGGTGACGCCGTCGCCGAGGGTACCCAGCAGGTTCTTCAGTGCGGGCGGACAGGCGATGATGACCGACGCCTCCAACTCCGCGAGAAGTTTTGCGTAGCGGCTGAACTGGATGGAATCGCCAAGCCCCTGTTCGGAATAGAGCAGGATCGTCTGCTGCGCCGGTTCCGTGCCGTCCCACTCGGGGCCGGTCACGGGCGGCTTCACGAAGCCCGGTTTATTGCGCCGCCATTCATAGGCCGCGAACCCCTCCGCGATTTTGCCGTCCAACAGCAGGGTCATCGCAAAGTTCCAGTAATAATCCGGCTCGGCCGGCTCGCGGGCGAGGGCGCATTCATGCGCCATCAACGCTTCGGTCAGGCGCAGCTTGTCCTGCAGCAGATTGCCGAGATTGCTCCACGCGCGGGCGAATCCGGCGTCACAGGATAGCGCCTTGTTCAACGCGTCCTCCGCCTCGTCCAGATGTCCGGATCGGTGCAGCACCGCTGCAAGGTCGGTGCGGACGCCGGGATCGTCCGGCGCCAGCGCGCAGGCGCATTGCAACAGCGGCAAGGCATCGTCGTCGCGGCCCGCGTCGTGCAGCGCAATCCCGAGGTTGTTCAACGCCAGCAGATTGTCGGGCTCTTCCCGTACCGCCGTCTCGTACGCCTCGATGGCCTCCTCCAACCGGTCGAGTTTTTGCAATGCGGTGGCCAGATTGACCGACGCGGTGGCATTGTTCGGCTCCTTCTCCAGCCCCGTCCGGTAGTGGTCGACCGCCTCTTCGTAGCGGTTGAGCGCCAGGCAGGCGTCGCCCATTGCCGCATACACGATCGCCGCGTCCAGATCCTGCGCCTGCAACGCCGGCAGCAAGCCGTCCAGCAGGTCCAACGCGTCCTGGTGATGTTCCGCCTCGGCCAGCGCGATCGCGTATTCGGCCTTTAGTTCTATCCGGTGCGGCGCGCAGGCGACGGCTTTTTCCAGACTGGTCACCGCCTCGGCGCTGTCGCCGTTCATCCGGCAGGCGCTACCTAGCAGCCCCCAAATCTGTGCGTTGTCCTCGTTCGATTGCAGCATGGCGCGGTACAGCGCGGCGGCGGCCCGATAGTCACCGTCCTGGTGAAGTTCGAGCGCCAGCTTCAGCGTGGCTTCGTTCGACGCTTGATTGGTTGCCATGCCCACCCGGGCGTTACTGAGTTTCGGGGCGGTCGCCATGCGACTTTTGCGGCGTGCCGGGGTTTAAGGATATATGCGTATGCAGGCCTTTCCACGGGTCGCCCCGTTCGGCCCGGCCGAACAGGACCGTCGCGCGGCCCGGCCTCGGGTAATAATCGCCCTTCTCGTCGATCCCTTTCGATTGCCAGGTGATAACCCCGAACGCCAACAGGCCGTCCGGCGAGACGCCGGCGCGCAACGTATCGAGGTTGAATTTGAATCCCTCGATCGTCGGCCAGATGGAGCGCCATTGCCGCTGCTCCAGATTATCCAGCCCGTCGACGGTGTCCATGAAGGTCCCGAAGCCGATCACACCAGGATCGAACAGATCGCGGGCGGCGGTGAAGTTCACCGCGTCGACATGCTTGTCCCAGGTCGCGAACCACTCGCGAATCGCCGCCACGTCCTCCGCCGGCGCTTCGTAACCCAGCATCGGCACCCCCTCTTTCGTATTAACCCTCAGCAGCATACGCGGTGTTGCGCCGCAACGCGAGGGGGCAGTACCGGCCGCGCCTGTGGTTAATCGTAGGCATGCCCGCCAAAGGTAAAACTCGCCGTTGACCGGCCCGATGCCAGGCCTATAGTGGGGCCGTCCTGGTACCGTGCCCCTGTGGCGGAACTGGTAGACGCGCGTGACTCAAAATCACGTTTCCTTTGGAAGTGGGAGTTCGAGTCTCCCTGGGGGCACCATTTTTTCTTCTGTTGTAAATGCAGCTTCTTATTAAATGGCGAGTGACCACGCGCGACTACTCACTGCCTTTTTTGCCAATCTTACAGATTGACGCAATTGCGCTCGCAATATTTTTGCTTTCCTGTGGGTAAGTCGCGATGGCCAACAAAGAAAAGGTAAGAGCCGCTGGCACGTCGTCGGCGAACCATCTCGACAAAGCCAGAATTACCGTCCCGGCCGCCAAACGAATTACTGTATCGCCTGTTTTTGTCGCCTCGAACGCTTGGATAAAGTCCAAGAAATTTTCTATCAGACCAGCACTTGCTTCGTTGGCCTTAGCTTCATCGGGGTTCTCGTTTAAGGTGCCTACGAAACTATCGATGCTGTGGGACAGGCTTTCTAGTTGGCTAACGAATTCCTGCGTCTCTGGATCATTAGGTATCTGACTTTCATACTTCCCTAATATCTCCTGTACCGCCTGTTTAACCGCCGGGGCTTCGGCAAGTATTTGCTCTCGGTTCCTGATTATCCTTTGACCGACACTAATTTCGACTGTCGGCGAACCGACTGTTTGACTGTGCGATAAAGGATCAGGCTGCAACACAACGTCCGATGCTTGACCCTCGATTTCCATGTCTCCCGCATCCGGCGTCGCTTCTACGGGCACAGGTTCGGTCACGCCTCCTTCCAAGTGCAGCCGACGCCCATCATCCGCACCGGCCCAAATGTCTTGATCCCAACTGGATTTGTCCCATTCGGCGGGATTGCCTTGTTGCGGTTGTTCCCCGTCAGGAATGACGGTCCCGCTCGCGGAAAGTGCGGCGGTGGATGACAAAGAGCCGGACCCGCGAATGGGCGGGAGGGTCTGGTCCACCTCTCCCTCCGCGCCGGGCTCTGGGTCGCGCCAGCCTATCCCGAGTAGGCTCTTTGTGCGCTGCCATAGACTTTGTTTCTCGGCCGCCATCAGCTCTTCGTCCCTACCACCGATGTTTTGCCTGGGCGGATAGTATCATCCGCAAAACGGACTAGCTATACATGTTCTGGATATGTTCTAATCGGAAGATGTCAAAGAAAGACCAACCAACCGATGATGAAGTGCTCGAAGAAATTGTGCCAGCACTCGTCCAGGCGATGAAAGACGGACTATCAGTATCCGATGCCATGCCCTATGCGGTCGATGCGATCCGTCGTCGATGGCCGGATATGCCGTTGCACTCGGCGAAGGCCAGGGTGACTAGGTTACAGTTACTGTAATGGGTTAGCGATGGTGTACCACACCCGTGACGCAGATAAGTTGGATGCAGTCCAGGAAGCCATTCGAGAAATCGAGACTGCATCTGATCGAGCCGCTGCACTTGTTGGCGCGAGTTTAGCTGAGATGGCTCTAGACGGTGCACTGCTAGTCCATATGCATCAAAATGACAAGATTACCGATAATCTCTTTCGGCCATCAGGTGCGCTGGGATCGCTTGCGACGAAGATTGATCTTGGGTTCCTGATCGGACTGTATGGCGAACAAGCCCACCGGGAACTGGCCGACATAAAAGACATACGAAACAGGTTCGCACATAAGCTGGAAGTTAATAGTTTTGACGTTGATGAAATAAAAGCTCGTGCTATGAGGCTGGAACTGTGTGAGCGATACACAAGTTGCCCAGAAGACGCGAAGGAGAGAACGCAAGATGATCGGGGGGAAACTATTGGCGAACGGGCCCCTTGGTTTAGTGTAATAGATCATGCCGCGAAGCTCGCCACACCGCGCGGGCGTTTCATCGTAACTATCCAAGTGATGCACTACGGGTTGTCGGTTGCCTACAAAACAGAGATGCCGGTGCCACCCTTTTGATAAGAGAAGCCCCTCAACCCATCCCACCATGCCGGTTAATGGATCGAGGGGCTCTATAGGCGCTGTGAGGAAAGGTTAAACCCACGCGCGCAACTTAGTCTGCCGATTGCTCCAACGCTTCCACCCGAGTCTTGGCCCGGCTGCGTTCGAAAGCTTCAAGCGTTTCGTCGGTTTGCTGATCAGCCCTTACCCAATAATTCGGCTTGTATCCGAAACGGCGATGGTTCGACCTTCAAACTCGCCGCGGCATCGTCGCGGTCGGAAAATTGATCGCGCCGCGATGGGCAGATACCGAAACCCGCAGAAATCGTTTTCCGCTCAAGCCCAAACCGCCGATAATCCGGCGGTCGCAGACGAGGTCCGGGTCTGCGTCTTCTTCAACGGATCGAGGGAAACACCGCCATGCAGATCGTCGACGCGCAGATTCACGTTTGGGGCAGCGGGATGCCCGGCAACCAGGCGCATTGGCAGATCACCTCCTTCACGACGGCAGAGGCGGTGAAGTTGATGGACGATGCGGGGGTGCATGCCGCCGTCATCCATCCGCCGTCCTGGGATCCGGGCTCGCAGGAGATGGCGCGCAAGGCGGTAAAGGATTATCCGGGCCGCTTCGCCATCATGGGCACCATGCCGCTGGATTCGCCGGAGAAAGCGGCGGCGCGGATCGCGACATGGAAGGATGAACCGGGGATGCTGGGTCTGCGGTACACGTTCTTGGAGGACGGCATGCGCACGGCGGTCGCGGACGGCACGCTGGATTGGCTGTGGACCGCGATGGAGAAGGCGGACATTCCGATTTCCGCGCTGGCGACGGACTCGCTGGCCGATTTCGGCCGCATCGCGGAACGGCATCCGGGCCTGCGCGTCACCATCGACCATCTGGGCGGCCGCGGCGGCAACACGACGCTGAAGGACGATGCAGCGATGGCCCACATGCCGGAATTGCTGAAACTGGCGACGCTGCCCAACGTGGCGGTGAAGGCGACGGGCGCGCCGGGCTATTCCAGCGAGGCCTTTCCGTTCCGCACGATGCATACATACCTGCAACAGGTCTTCGACGCCTTCGGGCCGGATCGCATGTTCTGGGGCACCGACATCTCCAAGATGCCGTGCCACTGGCACCATTGCGTCACCATGTTCACCGAGCACCTGCCCTGGCTGAAGGGTAGAGACCTGGAACTGGTGATGGGCGAGGCGATCTGCAAATGGTGGGGCTGGGACCGCAAAGCGTAAGCGGGCGGCCAAACGCGATGGGCAGAATTTGCCGACAACGCTTTCGCTGAACATTGCGGTATGGGTATGATCGGGCGTCTAGCAAGGAGTGCCTTACCATGGTCGTTTTCGACTGGAAGCTTCTTCCGGGATCCGTCGCCGTTGCGGTGTTATTCCTGACCGGCATTGCCGCGCCCGGCACGGCGGCCGCCGATGTTGTTATTGGCAAGCCGGCGCCCGACTTCACGGCCACCGATTCCACGGGCCGCGCGCATCGGCTCAGCGATTACCGCGGCAAGCGGGTGATCCTGGAATGGACCAATCATGACTGCCCCTTCGTCGGCAAGCACTACCGGTCCGGCAACATGCAGAAAACCCAGAAAGCGACGAAGAACGACGGTGTCGTCTGGCTCTCGGTGATTTCGTCCGCGCCGGGGCTGCAGGGCCATGTTACGGGCGACGAGGCGGACGCGCTGACGAAAAGCCGTAGCGCGCATCCGGCAGCGGTCTTGCTCGACCCCGCCGGAAATCTCGGCCGCCTGTATCGCGCGCGGGTGACGCCGCACATGTTCATCATCGATAAGGACGGCTCGCTCGCCTACAAAGGGGCCATCGACAGCATCGCGTCCGGGGACGAGGCCGACATATCGAAAGCGACCAATTACGTCCTCCAGGCGTTGGCCCAGTTGAAGGCGGGCCAGCCGGTGAAGGAGGCGACGACCCGCCCGTACGGCTGCACCGTAAAATACGGCTCCTAGGCGCGCTCTCGGGAAAGTAGGGTCATTCGCCCGCGGACGGCCCGGTCACGGCCAATCCTTATGGCTGTGCGGGCTATCGGCATAGTGTTCCCGGAGGACATCTCGCCCGAAATCGTTGAGCGGATCGCGCCAGACCGCGTGGATATGGTTGCCGCCGCGCGTGTTGTCGAATTCGATCAAAATGCGGAGGCCGTGGATTCGGTAGTAGAACGCCGCGCGCTCCGAAGCGTCGCCGGCCCAGGCGAAGGTGGTTTCCGCCATTCCCTCGTCGACGAGCTGCATGTACTTCCGCCCGATCCGGTCCGACGCCATGCCTACGTAAGCCGAGATCAGTTGCCGCAGCAGGGTTTGCTGGTCGCCGGTCAGGTCGCTGCCCTTGACGCCGGTCCGCCGGTCGATGGCGTCGCCGTCGCCGGGCTCGGTGATTATGTTTCGGGGTGACCTGCCGAGCTTGGCCACCGCCGCTTGATCGGCCGAGAGGCTTTTGATCAAGCGGAATGCCAGCGTCATCTCGTCCTGTTGGATCGGTTTTGTGATCTGTCCGTTCGGCGGCGGTATGACCGGGTTGGTGCCGGTGAAGAGCGGCGTTACGAAGGTGTCGCCCGGCGTGGCGGCCGTAATGTTGATCGAGAGGTGATGCCCCTCCAGCCGCCAGCCCCAGGGATGGTCTTTCGGATTGCCGAAAATGGAAACGTAATATCCTTCCGGATTGCGGTAACTCAGCGACGATCCCTCGATCTCCGCGAGCACGGCCTCGAGGCGCATGATGTCCCGGGCTTTTAAGACACCGGGGGCGGAGAGGGTTGCGCGCATCAAAGCGGTCGTCGCGTCCTTTTGCGCCGGCGTCATGTCGCCGATCATCAGGCCTTCGCGGGAGCGCGGGACGAAGTGCCAGTCCCGGCGTTCGCGGTCGCCGAACGCAAACCGCGCACGCTCGCCGGCCGGACCCGCGGTCTCCAACCACTTCAGGGCGGCCGCGGCCATCGCCCGATCGGCGGTTTCCGCGACAGCCGCCGCCGGCAGGATCAACCCTCCGACGATGAACAGCAGGGAAAGGGTCCGATGCATCATCCGGCATTCGTCTCCTTTGCATGCCCGAGCGTGCCGGCAACGGCGGGCACCGGACGGGGAGAGGGCGCCATCGGGCGAGCAATACGATCAGACACCTAATGCGGTTGGAGCATAATCCAAGTCCGCGCACGTCGAGTGGCTGACGCCCGGATTGCCCCGCGGCAATGGGCTTGAAGTCCTATGCTTCCACGTGTCCGCTTATGATCCGGGAGCGACGTCACAAGTTGGGGCGGAGATTTCCGCGACGAGGCTCCAGAGGACATTAGCTCTTTGCCAATCAAACCGAATAGGTGCGCCCGAGTCGCAGCTAACTCAATTGTTTTAAAGTGTAGTCACTAAAATCCGGATGCACATTGACCGGAACGAATCACCGTACGCAAACCAATTGCCCCCGTATCCGTACCGAGTCATCATGAATCATTTCAATGTGGTCGGCGCTGGAAACGTTAGCAACGCTGCCAATGTTGGCCAAACCTGAAATGGTAATTTTGTGGGAGGTTTCGAGGAAAATGGCGAATCGAACGACTGTAGGTCGCTTAGCTTCGGCAATTTTTCTTAGCGCATTATTTTACCCGACAGTTCCTGTGGCCAATGAGCGCGTGTTGTTAACTGGCAAGGGGATGCAAGCTTACGTACCTGCAAATCGCCGCTGCAGTGACAAGGCAGATATTCGGATTGAATCAGTGCGAGAATCTGCATTCCAGGGAAACAGATTGGCGCTTCAAAAATTTGCTCAAGCGGCCCGATCTATTATTGGGTTCGAATGTGAAAACACAACGGAAATAGCCATTTTCGGCACTGTTAGTGGAAAGAAGGTCTTCCACGGAATGATGCGCGCGCACGATCAATGGGTTCTGAGTGGTACGCGTGTAAATGACACTTCAAACGTTCAGCCAAATTCGGCGTCTCAAGCGCCTCGAGGGATTGGGAATTTACAATCTAGATTGGGTGACAGGACACTGCCAAAAAACGCGAGGCTAGTGATTGCAACAAACAATTCCGTTTATTTTTTCTTGAAAGGGAGAATGTTCGCTATCCACGATTTGGGTGTTGAAGACCCGATCATCGAGACCAAAGCGATTTCTGCGGATCGTAAGAAATTTACCTATTCCGATGCGCATTTGGATTTCATTCGCGATAAGGTGGTCACTTGGCTTAATGACAACAAGCTATCACGCTTAAGGGAACTTTTTATCGCCCACTATTTAAAAGATCACAAAATCAATTATTTGTCGGGCATGGTGGATTTCTTTCCAGACGAAACCCCTGTTCTGGTGACGAGGTACGTTAATAAGATACGTCTCGAATGGGAGGAAAGACCCGACGAGCGAATGCGAAAATTCAACGAAAGCCGCGGGAAACCATACGTTCCTCCGAAAGTTCGTGTTGAGAAATATTCTTGGATCGCTGGGTTCGATATCAACAGCGTCTCGTCTTTGGGCAACCTTACGCTGGCGGATGCAAGAAAAGATAAGAAAAAATCGACGAAACAATTCGCGGAGTATCAAAGGAGAACTGCTGAAAGAACGAAAAAAGAAAGCAAAAAATACATCAGCAGAGTGAAACGAGAGGCGGCTGGGGCAGCTGCCAACGGTTACGTATACCGATCAATGTTATTCTGGGGGCACACAGGTGACGCTGATTATTTACAAAGAATATTCTTAGGTAAGTCAGATAGGATAAATAACGGAAGTCACTATTACCGGATGTATTTCAACAGCTATGTAGTCGCGTACTCAAGAAGCTGTAGAGAGTTTCTGCCAAAACGTGTTCCTATTTATCGGTTTATCCGCCGCTCTCAAAGATTTGATGGGTTCGGACATACCGTTTACGACGCTTCCCACGAATATGACAGAATTTATGTGATTCCCCGATTTCATGAAAAATATGATGAGTATTTGAATGCTTCTAGCAATTCACGATCATCCTCAATTCATTTTTTCAATGCACTAAAGAATCCCGGGAAGTTTATGAATACGGGAAACAGAATAATTCGCCAAATGCACGATATGGAGATTTTTCTGAAAATGGCGGGATGCAAATCGCCAACAAGTTTTCAGATGGAAGAGAACTTGCTCCGAATTGCTTATGGGCGTTCTACAATTCAGAAAGCCAAAGTGCGGATTCGCAATTTTGAGAAGGATTCGATGACAGTACAGTCACTGTTCAATCCTAAAACACTTGGTCATGCATGTATGCTGGATGCCAGCTTTAGGCCCGCTTTGGCGAACTGGTGCGCCTGCTTGGAACGCGAATTTTCTTCCAAATTGAGTTCCGCCCAACTGTCCAAATATATCGCCGACTACCCTTCATTCGATCGTGAAATTTACGCTGGTGCCAAGCGCAAAAACTGGGATTTCGTGCATACATCTAATCGATGTCGGAAAAAATAGAAGCTCCGGAAGTCAGGCTGTACAGATAGGGTATTCGCCTGACAGTCGCCGCTCTTGAATGGGATTAGTTTAGGTGACTGCTGTCAATTTTGTCTCCTTTTTGATTTTGGGTTTTGGCAGGCATCGACCGAAAACGTCAGCGGGCATCCCGGCGACGGGAATGGAGGTTCGCTCAAGATCACAGGCCGGCGCAGCGCGGTCGCGGTATCGAGTTCAAGGATCGTGGATCGCCGGTCCTTAACCGCCTTCGTCGGTTGTAACTTTGGGCAAGCGCCAAAGCCGTTTGGCATCTCGGTACGCGATTTTTTTCCGCGACGTCCCTTGGCGGTTCCGCCACCGCGTGCTGCGAGAGCTTTATTTGGTCGATGCATATGTCCGGCGAAAGTTTGGTGGGCGTATTGTCGAAACCCACTATGAACCGGCCCGATCCTCTCGGTTAGGCGACTTAGCCGGGATACCCTATACTTTCATAGAGCCTGAAATCTGATTTCTTCCCGGGCCGCCGCGGTGCCGGCGGCCCGACACAGCTAGGAGAAAGCAAAATGTACGATCTCGTGATCCGGAATGGCACGGTAGTCGACGGCACAGGGCTACCGAAATATCGAGCTGACGTTGGCGTAACCGGCGACCGGATCGCGGCAATCGGACGGATTGCCGAAAAAGGGAAAGAGGAGATCGATGCCACGGGGCAGGTGGTGACGCCCGGCTTCATCGACGGGCACACGCACATGGACGCGCAAGTGTTCTGGGACCCGCTCGGCAGCTGCTCCTGTTGGCACGGCGTCACCAGCGTGATCATGGGAAACTGCGGCTTTACGCTGGCGCCGGGGTCCAATTCGCAGCGTGACATGATCATCAGCAACATCGCGCGCGCCGAGGACATTTCGACCGATGTCATGGAGGCGTCGATCGACTGGGAGTGGACCTCGTTCCGGGACTACATGAACGTCGTCGATAAACTCCCGAAGACGATCAACTACGCCGCAAATATTGGCCACTCCGCCATGCGCACGCATGTCATGGGGGAACGCGCCTTCGAGGAACACGCCACGGAGGATGACGTGGGGGCGATGGAGAAGGAACTGCTCGACGCGATGGACGCGGGGGCCATCGGCTTCACCAGTTCGCGCTCGACGGGCCACAAGCTGCCGGAGCCGGACAACCGGCCGGTGGCATCCAATCACGCCTCTTGGGAGGAACTGAGTCACCTGGTCAATGTCATGGGGACAACGGGCTGCGGCGTATTCGAATATGCCCGGGAACGGGAAGCCCGGTCGCCGGACCCGGAGGTGCGCAAGAAATATAACGACCGGCTGCGCGACCTCGCGGTGGAGAGCGGCGTCCCCATCACCTTCGGGTTGCCGGCCGGAAATGTCGGTACGAAAGACGCCTTGGAGCTTCTGGATTCGACGGCCGAGGCCGGCGGGCGCATGTTCGCGCAGACTCATACCCGCGGCATTTCCCACGTCCTGTCGTTCAGGGGGCGCTTGGCGTTTGACGATATTCCGGAATGGGCGCGCGTCCGTGCCCTGCCGATCGAGGAACAGCGCAAGGTTTTCAGTGATCCGGCGCAGCGGAAACTCCTCGTCGAAGTGACCAGAAACGACAACTATCGGACCGGCGGCGGTGAACCGCGGAAGCCCGACTACGACAATCTGTATGTCGTGTACAGTGCCGTGATGCCCAATCCCACGGTCGCGCAACTCGCGGCCGAGCGAAATGCCGATCCTGTGGAGGTCATGATGGACCTCGCCCTGGAGAGTGATTTCAACCAGCTCTTCATGCAATTCGACGTGGCAACCGTTCCGAAGTCCGATGAGGAGGCTTTGAGAACGTTACGGCATCCGCGCACGGTCATGACGTTTTCCGATTCCGGCGCGCATGTAAGCCTGATTATGGATTCTTCCATTCACACGCATTTGTTGGCCTATTGGGTGCGCGAGCGGCAGGCGTTCACGCTGGAAGAAGGCGTCAGGATGATCACGTTGACGCCGGCAATGGCGTGGGGCTTCGTCGATCGCGGTATCTTGCGTCAGGGCGGCATCGCGGACATCAACATATTCGACCCTGCGACCATTGCGCCGGAGATTCCCACCATCGAGCACGACCTGCCCACCGGCGCGCGCCGGCTAAAGCAGAAGTCGAGCGGCATTAAGGCGACGGTGATCGCCGGCAAGGTGGCATTCAGGGACGGCGAGCACACCGGCGCACTGGGTGGCGAACTGCTGCGGGCGAGTGCCGCCGGAGTCCGCTGACGATCCGGCCGGAGGGGCTGATCCAACCGTCTTGATGCGCCAGCCGCATGTTGACAGCCTGCCCCACAGCATCGGACGTTAGGGCCATGAATTTGGAAAACCGTCAAATTGTCGTCACGGGCGGAACCGGCGGGCTTGGGCGCGCTGTCGTTGGCCGCCTGCTCGACGCGGGCGCAGCTCTCCATCTGCCGGTGGAGCCGGGCGTGGAACTCGATACCTTTCCGCACGCGGAAAACGCCAAGGTTTCGGCCACGGCGGGTGTCGATCTGACGGATCCCGCGGCGGTCGAGGACTTCTACGCGGCCCTGCCGGCGCTTTGGGCATCGGTCCATCTCGCCGGGGGCTTCGCCATGGCGCCGCTCGCCGAAACCGATTCCGATGGGTTCCAACATATGATGGACCTCAACTTGCGCACCTGCTTTCTCTGCTGCCGCGCGGCCGTCGCGAAAATCGCGGCGGGCGGCGCCGGGGGGCGCATCGTCAACGTGGCGGCGCGGCCCGGTCTCGAACCGCGCAGCGGCGCCGGGATGGCGGCCTACGCCGCGAGCAAGGCTGGCGTGGCCGCGCTCACCGAAGCACTGGGCGAGGAACTGGCCGAACAGGGCATCTGGGTCAACGCCGTGGCACCCTCGATCATCGACACCCCGGCCAACCGCGACGCCATGCCCGACGCGGACCACGAGACATGGCCGAAACCCGAAGAAATCGCCGAGACCATCGCTTTCCTCGCCTCGCCCGACAACCGGGTCACGCGCGGAAGCGTCATTCCGGTCTACGGCCGGTTTTAGCCGCTCTTGGACAGCGTTAGGTTTGCCCGACAGGGCCGGGGAAGACCGGCGGCATGTCCTCGTCGGGCGGGGTCAAATCCGCACGTATTCGTGGCAGGCATTCCGGATGCTGCCGCTGTAAGAAGGTAATTAGACCCTCGCGGAGATCGCAGCGCAGGTCCCAAGCGTCAGGTGAATTACGCGCACTGACGAGGGCCCGCAGTTCGACCGTACGATCGGTTGTGTTCGTGACCTGCAATCCACAGACTTTCCCGTCCCATTTCGGATGATCTTTCGCAAGTCGTTCGAGTTCCTCACGCATCTTGCCGACCGGGACGGTGTAGTCCGCATGCAGGTAGATGGTTCCCAGGATGTCGGCCGTCTTTCGCGTCCAGTTTTGGAATGGCTTTTCGATAAAATTGTTTAAAGGGACGATTAGACGCCGCTGATCCCAGATTCGGACCACCACGTAGGTCATCGTGATTTCTTCTATCCAACCCCATTCTCCTTCGACGATAACCACGTCATCGACACGAATGGGCTGGCTCAAGGCAATCTGCACGCCGGCAATCAGATTCGCGATCGTGGGGCGGGCGGCGAGACCGATAACAATGCCGGCAACGCCTGCGGAAGCGAACAGGCTAAGCCCGAGGTGACGAATCTCGGGAAAAGTCATGAGGATCAGTGCAATGGTCACGATGACGATAACTGCCGCCGCGATCCGGTTGAAAACCATTACACGCGTGCGGACCTCGCGCTCCGCCAAGTTATCCGCGTGATCAATCCGAAAACGGGCAATAACAATCTCCCCGAGAGCGCGCAATAGACCGAGAACACCCCAACCCGCGGCGGAAATAAGCACGATGATCATGATCTGTTGAATTACCGGCAATACGACATCCGGCAGCGTCACGAACTGCAGTGTCAATAAAACCGCCGCCGCCGGAAGGAAAAGCCCGGCCGGCCGGTGAAGATTGGTGATTACCGCATCGTCAACAGGCGTCGAGGTGCGCCGCGACAGCCGCGTGGCCAATGCCCTAATCACGCGATGTATCACGTAGCCGGCCAAAGCGGCACTGCATAAGATCAGTGTGCCGACCAACCACGGACGGACGCCGTCAAAATCTTCGAATGTCATTCCGATCTCTTGCGGTTCTGGTTTTCGGGCCGATCAAATTCAAAACGCCGTTTTCCTCTCTGGCAAGCTTTCGAGCGCGCCAATAAAGCTCCTGTGCCATTTATTCGCGTCTTCCTGCCGAATTCTATTCATGAGTGCCTGCTGGCGCCGTTGGCGTTCTTCAAGCGACATGGTCAATGCCTTTTGTAAAGCCGCGGCCATCTCGTCGATGTTGTATGGGTTGACGATCAACGCTTCCTCCAGCGCCTCTGCGGCGCCGGCGAATTTCGACAGCACCAACACACCGGGGTCGGCTTCATCCTGAGCCGCGATATATTCCTTGGCCACCAAGTTCATTCCGTCTCGCAAGGGACTTACAAAACCGACCTGGCTGCCCCTCAATAGCGCTGCCAAGATTCGGCGCGGAATCGCGCGATGGATGTAGCGTACGGGAGTCCAATCGAAATCCGCGAACTGGCCGTTAATCGAACCCGAAATTGTTTCCAACTCCGTGCGAATATCCGAATACGCTTCTACATCTTCTCGGGTCGGTGGCGCAATTTGCATTAGCGTGACGGATTTCTCATTTTCCGGATACAGTTCGAGGAGTCGGCGAAAGGCCTGCAGCCGGCCGGGCAACCCCTTGGAATAATCCAAACGGTCAACGCCGATGATTTGGCGGCGCTCGAGTGTGCGTCGGCGCAGCGTCGCGATTTGCTCGTCGGCTTCTTGCGTGTGCGCCATGGCGGAGAAGGCCGCCACATCGATCCCAATAGGAAAACAGCCCGCGACCACATCTTCTCCGAAGGCTCTTACGGGATCGCCCGGCTCAGTTGGACCTTCGCTAAATTTTTCGGCAGCGCGGCTGAAGTTGGCGCGATCGGTTTCAGTTTGAAATCCAACTAGGTCGTAGGCGAACAAAGAACGGATCAGCCATTCGCTTTCCGGCGCGGCCACAAGGATGTCCGGCGGCGGGAAAGGAATGTGAAGGAAGAATCCAATCCGCTGACGACACCCGCGTTTGCGCAGTTCCGCCGCCAAGGGAACCAAATGATAGTCATGAATCCAGATTACGTCTTCGGGTTCAAGATGCGGCAATAAGGCGTCGGCGAATTTTGAATTTACGCGTTTGTATCCCCTCAAGAACGCGGGCTGAAAATCGACCAGATCGAGGCGATAGTGCAATACCGGCCACAGGACACTGTTAGAAAACCCGGCGTAATATTCACGGTAATCTTTTCTTGTCATCGGTAGCGTAATGATCGTCGCCTGATCGATCTCTTGGATCCGCGGCGGCACGCGGGTTCCTTGCCCCACGGTCTTTCCATCCCAGCCAAACCAAACGCCACCCCGCGCCTTGAGCGCGTCACCCAGCCCAACGGCAAGACCACCCGCCTGCGCCGGATCCTTGAGATCGGCAACCCGATTGGAAACGACGACCAGCCTCGTCATTCGCGGAACTCCCAAATTTAACCAGCTTCCAAGACCGGCCGCATAATCCAGCGCATTGCAGTGCGCATCACGCAAGAACCAAATTCATATCACCGTCGAACGACATAACGCGTGGGGGCAAGGGGCCGACGCCAAGCCCGCCGTGATACACGAAGACTCGCGGTCTTGTTGGTAGGCTTGTTCGAATACGGATATTGGCCGACATATGGGTGTCTCGAAGCGATGACCGCTATTCCGCTGAAGATGGACGTTAGGCCGGGGGTCAAAACGGTCACTACTACGAATGCCGCACAGGGTGACAGTCCCGGTGGCTTGCGTTGAACTGGATATTGCCTTTGGTCTGTTCCGTGCAAAGGTCGCGAAGCCCCGCGCCCGATTGGCATACGATCGCGCAACCATCGCCGCCACCCTAGGCCAGCACCCCCAATTCCGGCTCGGCCCGGCCCGCGGCTACCCGGTTGCAATGAAACCGCTCCAGATCGATCGTCTCGAACCGGCGGTCCAGGATCAGCTCCGACAGCGCCCGTCCGGCCGCCGGCGCGTGTTGCAGGCCGTGGCCGCTGAAACCGGTGGCCATCAGCAGGTTCTCCGGCGCGCCGGGCCAGGATCCGATCAGCATGTTGCCGTCGAAACGGTTGTAGGCGTAATGGCAGGGCCACGCGTTCATGACCTTCAGCGTCTCCAGCGCCGGGGCCAGCCGCGCGAGTTTCGGCCAGAGCTGGGCCTCGAAGATGTCGTGGTCGACGGTCCAGTCGAACCTGCCGGCGCGGCTGAAGTCTGTGTTGCCGCAGATGAAGCCCTTGCCCTCGGGCCGGATGCTGACCGGCTGGCCGTCGCGGGTCAGCGGGGTGACGCCGAGCGATTCGGCCGGTTCGAAATAGAATGTCGTTCGCTGCAGCGGTACCACCGGGATTTCGAAGCCGGCGATCCGGCAGATTTCATTTGCCCACGCCCCGGTGTTGTTGACCAGGGTCTGGCAGGGCATGCGACGGCCGTCGGCGAGTTCCACGGCGCGCACCAATCCCTCGGAGATTTCGATGCCGGTCACTTCGCCCTCGATATAGTCGGCACCCAGCGCGCGCGCCTTGCGCCGCAGTCCGGTCAACGCGCCATGCGGGTCGAGCCAGCCGTCGTTCGGTGAAAAGACGGCGCAGGTGACGGTGTCGGTGCGGAAGCACGGGTGCAGTTCTCCCACGCCGGGCCCGTCGAGCAGCCGCACGTCGCAGCCCATGGAAAGCTGATATTCGTGATTGGCCCGCATATCGGCGGCCTGCTCATCCGTGTTCGACAGGAACAGATAGCCATGGCGGTAGAAGTCGAGATGGGCCGGTTCGCCGTCAACCGCCATCAGTTCGGCGAAATTGCCGTAGACCTCATGGCCGTAGCGCGACATCCGGATGTTCTCTTCCTGGCTGAACAGGATCCGCACCCCGGCGTTGGAGCGGGCCGAGGCGGCGTGTTCGTAGGTCGGATCCCGCTCGATCACCGCGACCCGCAGCGCCGGGTCCCGGGTCAACAGGTGATATGCGGTGCTGCTGCCATGCAACCCGCCGCCGATGATGATGATGTCATACATGGAACAACTCCGAGTCAGCGTCCAGCGGCAAATTGGTGCGCGGGGACGCCAGGCGCCTTGAGACACGGGCGTGCGTTGGCTTGCGGGATTATCGGCTCGATATCCGGCCCTGTCGAGATGACGTTGCGGCGGGTGGGCGAACGCCTCCGGCCCATCAAAGGCTTGCCGGTGCTAGTTGTAAAATTTCCAGGCTACCTCTCATGGCCAATTGGAGTGTCGCACGCTCATTTGCATAATCTGCCGGGGAGGATGCGATGAAGCCGACCGCTGGAGTTCTTGCAAAACCCTATCAGACAATCCACGAGCACATCCGGTACTGGGCCCATTACGACCCGGACTCTCCGGTATTCGTGGGGGAGGGCATGCCGCCGCTTTCCTATCGCGGCCTGGTAGAGACCATCGATACGGTCGGTGTCACACTCAACGAGAGTGGCTTTGGGCGCGGTGACAGAATCGCCGTCGTGCACCAGGATGGGCGCCGCATGGCGGCGGCCCTCGTCGCGATCGAGAGTAACGCGACCGTCGTCCCCATGAACCCCGACGGCATTCTCGGTGAATTCGCCCTTCAACTGCACGATATGCGGGTCGATGCGGTCGCGATCGCTGCGGACATGGACACGCCGGCCCGCGCCGCCGCGGCGGAGCTCGGGCTGCCGCGGTTCGACATTCGGTCGGACGGCCATGGTGCGATCCACCTCGCGCCGCCCACCGAAGGCCGCGAGACTCCCTGCGAGAAACCGGGTCCGGCGGAACCCGACGACGTCGCGGTGCTGCTCGCCACATCCGGCACGACCTCGCACAGCAAGATCGTGCCGCTCCGCCAGCGCGTCTTGGCGATTCGGTGCGCCCGCTCGTCGCGGCTCCTCGGACTCTCGCCCGACGACCGCTGCCTGAACCTGTTGCGGCTTTTTCACAGCGCGGGTCTCGCAACCTCGTTGACCGGCGCGCTCGTTTCGGGGGGCAGCATCGCCTTTCTGACGGATACGAGTGTTACCGGCATTTTCGACACGCTGGAGAGCGAACAGGCCACATGGGTGGGCGGCGCCTACGCGCATTACCACGCCATCCATCCGCATCTGGCGGCGCATCGCGAGACCATCGAGCGGGTCGCGGCGAGGCTCCGTTTCATGCGCGCGGGCACGGGTGCCCTTATTCCGGAAATCGCTGCGGACTTGGAACAGGTATTCGGCGTGCCGGTCTTGGCCTCCTTTGCGTCGACGGAAGCCGGCATCATCGCCGGCGACACGCCCGACAACACCCGCCCGGACCGGGCCAGCGTCGGACTCCCCTTTCCGGATGAAATCGCCATCGTCGATGACGAAGGCGAGGCGGTGCCGCGCGGCGAGAGTGGCGAGATCGTCGTCAAGGGTGTCGAGATATTCGACGGATACGAGAATGACGATGCCGCCAACCGGCTCGCCTTCGACGGCGATTGGTTCCGAACCGGCGACATGGGCTATCTCGACGAAGACGGCTACCTGTTCCTTGCCGGCCGGATCAAGGAGTTGATCAACCGCGGCGGCGAAAAAGTGTCGCCGGGTGAAATCGACAATGTTCTGCTCGAGCATCCCGGCATCGCCGCCGCCGCCGCCTTCCCCGTCCCGCACCCGACGCTCGGCGAGGACGTTGCCGTCGCCGTCGTCCCGGCGGAAGGCGCTTCGATCGGCGAAGCCGCCGTGATGACCTATCTGCGCGACCGGTTGAGCGAGCGGAAGCTGCCCCGGCAATTGATCTTCACCGATGCAATCCCGAAGGGCCCTACCGGCAAGTTCCAGCGCCACAAGCTTGCGGATATATTCTGCGCCCCCGACGGCGCGGACGACAGCGCGGACGACGGATCGGGCGACGACCGGCCCGCGACGCCCTTGGAGGCGCAGCTCCAGGGACTGTGGGCCGCCTCTCTCGGTCACGACCATGTCGGCTTGCACGACGACTATTTCCAACTCGGCGGCGATTCGCTGCAGGCGGTCGAACTGTTCCTCGACATCGAGAAGACGCTCGGCCGGCCGTTGCCGCGCTCCATCCTGTTCGAGGCCGCGACGGTCGCCGAGATGGCCCAACGGATCGGCTCGACCGCCACCGCGCATTGCGTTGTGCCGATCCAGCCGAACGGATCCCGCCCACCCCTGTTCTGCGTCCACGACGTCAACGGCCATGTCCTGAACTTTCGCGCATTGGCCGGCCGTTTGGGGCAGGGGCAGCCGGTCTACGGTGTCCAATCCGTGGGTTTGGACGGCAGCGAAGCGCCGCTCACCCGGATCGAGGACATGGCCACCCGTTATGTCGCCGAAATCCGCGCCGTGCAGCCGATCGGTCCCTACTATCTCTGCGGCTACTCGATGGGCGGCTGGATCGCCTATGAGTTGGCCCAACAGCTCATGGCCGCGAGACAGCGTGTCGCCTTCCTTGGATTGTTCGACACGCCGTCCCGGCAAGGACCGCGCCGCGCAACACTTCGGCAATGGTTCGGCCATCACGTCTCGGCGATGGCGGCAATGAAGGCATCGGACATCACGCCGTATCTGGGTCAGCGGGCGCGGAACCTCGCGGAGTTGAGCCGAACCGCCGTACGCTCCCGGTTGTTCGATGCCGCGCACGCCGTCGGCGCGGCGCCGGGCGCGGGCTCTCCGGCCCGCATCGCCGACGCCAACGGCCATGCGATACGGCACTACGAAATGCGTCCCTATGCGGGCGACGCCGTGCTGTTCAAGGCGACGCCGTATGCGTGGACGCACCGCAAGGCGCACGACGGGTGGCGCGACCTGATCCGTGGGCATTTTGAGACATTGCCGATCCCCGGCACCCACGGCGATCTCCTGGAGGAGCCGCATGTGCGGAAGCTGGCGGCCACGCTCTCAACTTGCCTCGCCGCGCGGCAATCCGACCGAAAACGCGCCAGCGCGGCTTAACGGTCCATGGGCAGGCCGAAGAGTATTCTTGCCCTCGGACTGTATCCCTGCCGGGCAAAGTCGCTTGACCAATCCGGTTCCTTCCCTACATCTTCGGAAAGGCGAATTTAAACGCCATCCGCGCCGTTCGGCGCAGCAACGGTAGCGGGCTTATGTTTGGCATCTGGATCGTTATTCTCTTCGGCATCATTCCGGCCGCCGCCGGCGTCGGGTTGAGCTACGCGTTTTCCAAGGAAGAAACGCCGTCTCCCAAACGGCTGATTATCGGCGGCGCGATCGGCGCGGTGGTCGGACTCGCGCTCGGCATCGTGCTGGTTCAATTCACGCCCTGACGGCCGCCCGGGCGCTGTACCCACCGTTTCGCCACGCCCTGATTTGTGCCGCCGTTCGCCGCGATGCTACCAATGCATCAACGGCTTTTTCATGCCCAACAGGAGAGCGAACGCATGTCCACGGTGGAAATCCTCGCCATTCAGCCGGTGTCCGACGCCGAGCGCAGCCGTATTGAAGCGGTCGACAGCTCGATCCATCTGACTGATGCGGGCGGTTGGTTCGACGGCGAAATCCGCGAGGGCTGGCCCGAGTTCACGACGCGGCGCTACCTCGCGCCCGACGCCAACGGCCAGGGCACGCGGGAAGAGCGCGACGCCCTGTTGGCCAACGCGGAGATCATCCTCGGCGGGTTTCCCTATCCGCTGGAGTTGCGCGGCCGTGCGCCGAACCTGAAATGGTTCCACCAGCGCCCCGCCGGGGCGAGCAATTTGCTGCGCGGCGACCTTTGGGGCAGCGATGTCACGGTTACCACGTCGCGCGGATTCGGCAACACGCTGCCGATCGCGGAATACGTGCTCGCCAGCATCCTTCACTTCGCCAAGGGGCTGCATCGCGTCGAGGTCGACCGGTCCTCCGGACTGCTAGACCACCGGCCCTACAAGGCGCTGTTGATCGAAGGGAAGACGGTTTGCGTGATCGGGGCGGGCGGTATCGGCTGCGACGTGGCCAAGGTGTGTTCGGGCGTCGGGATGCGGGTGGTCGGGACCCGGCGGCGGCCGCTGGCCGACGGCGAAGCGCTGCCGGACGGTTTCACCTCGTTGCACCCGCCGGAGGATCTGCATCGCCTGCTGGGCGAAAGCGACTTTGTCGCGGTGTGCTGCCAGTGGACGCCCGAGACCACGGACCTGATCGGCACGGAGGCCTTCGCGGCGATGAAGCCCGGCGCGATCCTGGTGAATGTGGCGCGCGGCGAGATCGTCAATGAGGACGCCCTTGTTACCGCCTTGGCCGAGGATCGCATTCGCGGCGCCGCGCTCGACGTCTATGTGGGCGAGTTCGATGCGGCGCCGGATGAACGGTTGTGGTCCGATCCGCGCGTGATGATCACGCCGCACACGTCCGGCGGGTCCGACGAAAGCCGCCATCGCGCGATCGACGTCTTCTGCGACAACCTGGACGCTTACCTTAAAGGCAAGCCGTTGATGAACGTCATCGATTGGGATTTGGGATACTGATGCAGCCGGCGTACGTAGTGCATTACTAATTGCCGGCGAAATGCGCGATGATAAAGACACGTCACAACGAATAACGATAGGGAGAGAGTCGCCATGGATGGGGGTTTCGTTCGGGATAAGGTCATTCTGGTCACCGGTGCCGGCCGCGGGATCGGAGCGGAAATCGCCAAGCTGGCCGCGTCCGAAGGGGCGAAGGTCGTCGTCAACGATCTCGGCAGCACGGTCGACGGCGACGGCGCCGATGCGACGCCGGCGCAGCAGGTCGTCGAAGAGATTACGTCCAACGGCGGCGAGGCCGTGGTGAACGGCGGCAGCATCGCCGATTGGGACGACGCGCAGGCCATGGTGGCGCAGGCGGTCGACACCTTCGGCCGGATCGACGGCGTCATCAATGTCGCGGGGATTCTTCGGGACCGTATTTTTCACAAGATGTCGGCCGAGGAGTGGAGTGCCGTGATCGGCGTCCATCTCACTGGGTATTTCAACGTCGCTCGTGCCGCCGCCGAGCATTTCCGGAAACAGTCGTCCGGCGCGATGGTGCATTTCACGTCGAATTCCGGATTGATCGGAAATATCGGGCAGGCCAACTACGCGGCGGCGAAGATGGGTACCGTGGGCCTGTCGAAATCGATCGCGCTGGACATGGCGCGCTACCGGGTGCGGTCGAACATCGTATCGCCGTCCGCCTTCACGCGGATGATCGAGACGATCCCGACCAACGATCCGAACAAGGCGTCGCATGTGGAACGGCAGAAACGCATGCTGCCGGAAAAGATCGCGCCGCTTTGCGTCTATCTGATGTCCGATGTGGCGGAGGAAATCTCCGGACAGATCTTCTACGTCCGCGCCAACGAGATCATGCTGATGAGCCAGATGCGGCCGATGCGCTCGGTCCATCGCGACGGCGGCTGGAGCTGCCAGACCTTGCACGAGCACGGCATTCCGGCGCTCAAGGCGAGCTTCTACGAACTGGAGCGGTCGCGTGACGTCTTTACCTGGGATCCGGTCTAGCGGCGGCGCCGGCGGACAGAAGGGTTCACATGGCGATAGAAGTACGGAAACTCGGCGAGCCGCTCCTGGCCGAGCTGGTAGGCTTGGACGTAACGAATCCCGCCGATCCGGACGTCTGGGCCGAGGTCGAACAAGCCTTTCTCGATCACAACGTTTTGGTGTTCCGCGGCCGGATGATGACGGCGGCGGAGATGGTGCAATTCGCCGGGCAGTTCGGGCCGCTCGAACCGCATATCACCAAGAAGTACAACCACCCGGATTTCGAAGAGCTGATCGTGATGAGCAATGTGGACGCCGCGGGCAAGATCGATGCGCTCGGCGCGAAACGCGGTACGCGCTGGCACACGGACATGTGCTATCGCGAGGTGCCGTCGAAAGGCACCATGCTGCACACACTGGAAATCCCAGACGAGGGCGGCGATACCCTGTTCGCGAATATGTATCGGGCGCTGGAGGAAATGCCGGCCGCGCTCAAGGCTCGGATCGAGGGACGGCATGCCACCTTTCGGTACGGCGGGCGCAAAGCTGTCGGGCGGGCGCGGTTGGAGACGGAAGACCGGGAAGCCGAGTTGGTCGCGCATCCGATCATGCGGCCGCATCCGGAAACCGGCCGGCTGTCGGTATACGTCAATCCCGCGCATACGGTCGGGATCGTCGGCATGGACGACGATGCGGCGCAGGATCTCTTGCAGGATATCTACGCCTGGTGCAGCCGCCCCGACTTTCAGGCACGGCACCAATGGCGGTTGGGCGATACGGTCATCTGGGACAACCGGTGCACGTGGCATAAGGGCACCGGGGAGAACCCCTTGCGTCAGGCGCGGCGGTTTCTGCGCGCCACCATTGCCGACGGCACCGCGACCGTGTCGGACGTAGCCTAGCAAATATTCCGTCGAATTTGGTTATTCGGCCGCGAGCGGATCGTTCGGTGCGGCGCCGTCCCAGTCGAAACCGGGAAGCTCGAAGGCACCGCGCTTTCCGGTAAATAGGCCGGGACCCTTGCCGAGGGCGCCTTCGCCGTCGTCGGTATCGACATCCTTGTCGCCCTGAACCGTGACGCACGCGCCGAGCGCCGCGCTGAGTGCTGCCGCGACCAGGATTTTCCGAACGCCTGAGACTGTCATCTGCATGTGTAGGACTTAGGAACCGTGGCGCGTTCTTTAAAGGGCTTTTGTTGGGACTTATCGTGATCCATGTGACGTTTCGTCGACAGGTGCGCGCCTCGCGCAAATTCGAGGCCGCGTAGGGGAGAAACGCGGCCTCGAAGGGGAGAACCAGGTTGGTCAAAACCTGATAGATAAAATTTTAGCTAAATATCGAAAAAATGCAGTGATACCGGTCACAGACCCAAAAACGTCAGAAATCCGCTAATCCCGGATCGGTGTCCGGTCGGTGTTGAGGTATCGACAGAAGGGCTGGCTGAAATAGGAAACGGGGCCGCGCGTGGGAGGGGCAAAGGGTGCGCGGCCCCGTCGAAACTGAGGGGGAGTATAAATGGATACGGGATCGCCGCAGTGACTGGCGTCACTCGGAACCGTTTATTCGGGCGGCCCGGTCGGCGCCTGGCTGGGTGTCTGGTCAGCCGCCAAAATGTTGGCAGCCGCCGGGCTTCCACGTCTTCGCGCTTTCCCGGGCTTGGGTGAGGTCGTCCGGCGTCATGCGCTCGACGAGGTCGCTTCGGAGGGCGTCGGCGGCCGCAAGCCCGTTTGCCAGGGCCTGCGAATACCAAAGATAGGCCCGCACTGAATCTCGGTCGACCGGCGCCTGGCCGTATCGGTATCGGGTCGCCATCGTACTCTGCGCCACCGGATGCCCCTTAACGGCGGCGCGGCACAGCCAGGTCCAGGCCCGTTCGGTATCTGTCTCACTGAGATAAAGCGCAAATAAGGCGGTGCCGTCGCGGAGGCCTGGGTCGAAGGGATCGGCGGCTTCCGGTCGGTCGTCGTCCGGACCGGCAGATGCCGGTGTTTTTTCCGATGCCGCCGGAACGCAGCCCGCCGTCAACGACGCTGCGGCGAGCGGCAGAAGGAACCTCGTCGCTTTGATCAATGGGCGGATCAAGAAAATCGCTGTAGCAACCGTCCGAGATCGGCGGCTGAGGCAATCGTTTCGCAATCGCAGTCGAAACACTGGTATCCGTTCGTGTGTTTCTCGATTCCAAACTCGATGACACCATCGTTGTCCAGCACGACGAAGACGTCGTTGCCGGTTTGGCTGGAAAATCGCCGCATGCCGGATGCCCGGCCGTTTTTGATCAATGAATCGCCGAGTTCGGTAATGCTTCGAACGTCGTCGTCGCTAAACAGCGTCTTCCCTCCGCCGGGCACGTCGCTACCGTGCATCGGGATAACTCGAGCCGGCATCTTCTCTCCCCTCTTCTCTTTTTGAGTGCGCCTGCCGGAGGCGCACCCCGAAGATAGATCATCAGTAATACGTCAAAATTGGCGAGGGAAGGGGGAAAATCTTCCCGATCGCCGATTCGGAAGCAAATTTCCGCGGTGGAGCGGGGACAAAAGAAGGGGCGGCCGATGGGCCGCCCCAGTTGATGAGCTAAAAAAGGTTTCCGGGAGGAATTGCGATGACACCGTCATCGCCCTTTTTGCAGTTGCGAATCTGCACCGCGATATTTCACCGCGGCACAAACCGTTTCAAGCAAAAAAAGTGCTTATTTTTTAAGCTTTTAATGCGTATTCGCAAGGCAAAGAAACCATACGATCAGGGGCGAAGAGCGACGAAAGATGAAGCCTATGCCCAAATCTTGGGCGCCGCCGCAGCGCCCGCGGTCGGCGCGGTTTGGCGGAAATTTGCATTTTCCTGCTAGCACGGCACTGTGGAGTTGGACACTTCCATGCTTTCGGCATCGCTGCGACCGAGCCATTCGTCGCGCAGCATGCCGAAGAAGTAGACGTCCGCATGGTCCTGGTCCGACGTGATGGCGTGCCCGCGCAAAATTCCTTCGCAGGTGAATCCCAGCGCTTTGTAATTGAACAGGGCGGGCAGGTTGCGCGCGTGCACCGTCCCGTACACCCGGTAGAGGCCCAGCGTATCGAAGAGATAATCGAGCAAACGCGTCCGCGTCTCGAACACGGCATTCGTGCCCCAATGACGGCGGTCGCCGATCATGACTTCGGTGCTTGCACGGCCGAGTTCAGGTTCCGTATGCACCTGATAGAAACCGAGCAGCCGCTCGTCCGACTTATCGAAGATGCCGAGCAGGAAATTCGTGACGTTGTCGAACTGCCGCATGAAACGCAGGAAATCGTTCACCGAGGGGCGCTCCGGTAATTCGACATAACGCAGCAATTCGTCGTCGTGAAGCCAGCGGATCAAGCGTCCGGTGACATCGGCCGGGTCAAGCGGGCGCAGAAGGAACCGGTCTGTTTCCAGTTGAATGGGTTGCTGTGCGGGCGGGCTCATCTCGTGACCTTGCGCTCAATGAACGTCAACGGTGGGGCTGTCTAGCAGCATAGCATGCAGCGGCGCAGATCATGTGCGCCCTTGCGGCGAAACGCGCGATATCACGGTGTTGTGTTCGTGATATATGGTAGTCCCATCGCGCGAATATGGCGCTGCGCGCGGTCGACCGTGACATCGGAGCGTGATACAGGAGGATGACTTGATTGCACGAAAAGAAGAATTCGCCGACATACGCATCAACTTGGACGGCGGCACCTACGAGGGATGCACCTTCCGGAACTGCACGTTGTTGTATAGCGGTATGCTGCCGGTAATCCTGAATAAGTGTTTTTTCGAGAATTGCGTTTGGGATTTCATCGGCCCGGCCGGCAACGCACTGGCCTTCATGCGCGATCTTTATATTGCCGGCGGCGACCAGCGCGAGCAGGTCGAGGATGTGCTCGACAAGATCAAGGTCACCACCTAGCGAGGTCGAGACTGATCGAGCCGCGGCAGCGGCCGGACCGGTTTCATGGTATGTTGTGAATAACGGATAAAGTATTGCATCGCCGTCACGGGCGATGCGTCGAGAGAGGAGACCAAAGCATGAATTCATTGGAAGTTTTCGATCCATCGGGCGCGACGGAGATCACGCGGTTGCACGCGACCCGGCTCGGCTCGCTGGAAGGCAAGACGGTCGCCATGCTGTCCGACGATATGTGGCAGGCGCATCGCATGATGCCGTTGCTGCGGGAAATGCTGGAAGAGCGTTTCGACGACATCACGATCATCCCGGAAACCGAATTTCCGATGGGGAACACCGCGATCGATCGCGACGAGACCGCCGACATGTTCGTCGAACGCGGGGTCGACGCGGTCATTGTCGGAAACGCCTCCTGAGGCGCCTGCGCAACAGCATGCGGCCGTGCTGCCGCTAGAATCGAAAGCAGGGGCATCCCCACAGTACTACTCACCCGCGAGGATTTCGTCGGCGTTGTCCGCAACGCGCTCGCCGGTCTCGGATTCGATCAGGACGCGCCGATGGTGACCTTCCCGATCGACCCCTTTCTGGTCGGCAGTGATCTGACGCCGATCCGGGAGAATTTCGACGGATTTCTCGACGGACTGATGAAATGGGAAGCGCGCGCCAAGGAAACCGGTGTGCAGGACCCGCCGCGCATGCAGATCGAGGCGAACGGCTTCGAGGCGGCGCTCGATAAGATGAACCGCCAATTCCTCATGAACACATGGGGGGACGGTCTTCCCTTGACCGCGCCGACCGACGACCGCATCGACTGGATGCTCAAGGGAACCGATCTGCCGCGGGATCATGTGATCGGCAAGGTCATGCCGCGGGGCGGCATCGCGACCGTCGAGACCATTGCGGTATCGCTCGCCATGGCGGGCGGGCGGCCCGAATACCTGCCGGTCATGCTCGCGGCGGTCGAGGCGATCCTCGATCCCGGCATGGAGCATGACAAGTTCCAGGCGACCTCGGGCAGTACTTTTCCGGTCGTCATCGTCAACGGCCCGATCGCCCAGCAAATACGCCTGAACTCGGGATTCGGGCTGCTCGGTCCGGACCCGCAGCATCCGGCCGGCGCCAGCATTGGCCGTGCATTGCGGTTGATATTGCAAAATGTGGGCGGTGCATTGCCGGGTGTCGGCACCATGGCGATGTTCGGCGGCATGCGGTACACGAACGCCGTATTCGCCGAGGATGAGGATGGCTTGCCCGAGGGTTGGTCGCCGGTCTGCACGGACCATCTCGGCCTGCCCGCGGGCAGCAATGCGGTCACTGTCTATGTGGCGACCGGCGCGTCGAACATCATGCGCCGTGGCGTCGGCAAGGAAGAACCGGACGAGGAAGCCGAGCAAAGCCTGCACCGTGTCGGTCAGTATTTGCGCAGTCCCAGCCCGCATTACACGCATGGCTGGGCGAAGGGATCGCCCGGTGCGTTGCTGATGTCGCGCGTCGTTGCGAAGCAGTTGTCCGGTCTCGGCTGGGATAAGGCCAAGATCAAGCAGTTCCTGTGGGGACGGTCCAGCACGCCGGCGGCGGAAATTCGCGAGAACGGCATGAAGCAGTGGATCGAGGCCGCCGCCGATCCTGAAACGGTGGCGTCGTCCGAGCGGGACCCCTGGCCGATTTCCCGCACGCCGGAACAGATCATCCTCTGCGTTGCGGGCGGGCATCATCCGACGCATAATTTCTGGATGCAGGGAAACGCGCCCAAGGTCGCCGGCGGGGGAATCAAGCTGCCCGGCGGTTTTGACGCGCTGCTTGCCGAAGCGGATGAGGATCTCGGATCGGGCGGCGAGTACTGCATGATCTAGGCCCGGCCATCGGCGCCGAATTGCCAAAGGAAAAGCCGGCGGAAAAAGGTTCCGCCGGCTTTTTTGATGTTTGGCATTCGATGACGAATTACGCCGCGCGCATTTGCGTCAGGAACCCGTCGACCTGGGTCTGCAGGGTGTCGGCCTGCTCGGAGAGATCGTTCGCGGAGGACAGCACCTGCTGCGCCGCGGTGCCGGTCTCCGACGCTGCTTGGGTAACGGTGGAAATCGTACCGCTGACGGTTTGCGTGCCGATTGCCGCCTGCTGCGTGTTCTCGGCGATCTCCTGCGTCGCGCTCCCTTGCTCGGAAATGGCCGTCGCAATGGTATCGGTGATGGTGTTGATCTCGCCGATGGTGCTGCCGATCCCCTCGATCGCCGACACCGCGTCCGAAGTTACCGCCTGCATCTCGGAGATCTGGGAGCTGATATCCTCCGTCGCCTTTGCCGTTTGCGTCGCCAGGTTCTTCACTTCGGACGCGACGACGGCAAAGCCTTTGCCGGCTTCACCGGCGCGGGCTGCTTCGATAGTAGCGTTCAGGGCCAGCAAGTTGGTCTGTTCCGCGATGTCGCTGATCAACTCGACGATCTCGCCGATCTTCTGCGCGGCGGACGCCAGGCTTTGCACCGTCTCGTTCGTGCGCTGCGCATCTTTGTTCGCCTTACCGGCGATTTCAGCCGATTGAGTGACCTGCCGATTGATCTCATTGACCGACGCCGATAGTTCCTCTGCGGCGGATGCAACCGTCTGGACATTCGTGGACGCCTCCTCGGATGCCGCCGCCACCGTCGTCGTCTGCTGACTGGCATCGTCGGCCGTTTTAGACATCGATTGCGCCGTCGACGTCAATTGAGCCGAGGAAGAGGAAACGGTCTTGACAATCGCGCTCACGCGGCTTTCGAAATCGTCGGCCATCGCGTTCATCGCGGCTTTCTTTTCCGCCGCGACGCGCTCTTCTTGCGCGGCCTTCTCCGATTCCATCTTCTGCACTTCGATAGCGTTTTGCTTGAAGACCGCGATCGATTGAGCCATGCCGCCGATCTCGTCGCCGCGGTTCAGCCCCGGAATTTCGACCTCGAGATTGCCCTTCGCCAGGTGATCCATGACATCGACGCTATCGTTGATCGGGCCCGTGATGCCCCAGATGATGACGAGCGAGCCGATGACTGTAATCGAAAGCAGTGCGATGGTCGTGGTCAGGATGAGGAAAAACTGGCTCGACGACGCATCTTCGAGATTTTTCAACCGTGTCGTGAAGTCCGACGCGAGGCGATCCTCCACTGATTTCATGAGGTTGATCTTCTCGGTGATCTTTTGAAACCAGATGCCCGCGTCGACATCGCCGGTACTTCCCGACGTAACGCTTTCGATGGCGATCTTCCGCATGCGATTGACGTCATCCACGGCCGCACCGCGGACGGTACTCTGATAGAAAGCCACCTGATCGGGTGTCGCGTTCGATTTGAAGGCGTTGAAAAACACGTCCTGCATTGCGATGAGCTGAATGAATTTCTGGTGGACGGCCGGGGCGAAACGTTGCGCGCCGAAGCCCGCCGCACCCATGGCGCGCTCGATGCCGATCCGTTCCTTTGCCTCCAAGAACGCGGTGTACCCGACGACGGCATTCGCCACCTCGCCGGTTGTCGCATGTTTGCTCATGTTGTCGACGATTTTCAGCAGCTTCCCGATGGTTGGCGTGTAGTACTGCGCCATTTGCGCGACCGTGGCGGTTTGACCGGATACGCTGCTGCGCACCGGCGCGAGTTGCGTCAGCGCCGATGTCGCTTTTTGAATGATGGCGACGATGTCGCTGCCATAAGCTTCGGCATCGAATGATTTGAGCGCCGCCTTGAACTGCGTGTGACGGCTGTCCGTCTGCGCCTGCTGCTTCGGTAGTTCCGCCCGAAACTTGACGCCTTTGCTGGCGATGAACCCGGCCGACATGCCGCGTTCCTTCTGTAATTCGTGGACGAGAGCGCTAATCTTCGGCGCTACCACGCCAAGTTCGAGCAGCGCGTGCGTCTCTTTCTGTTCCTGCCATGTGCTGTAGGTCAGCATCGTGGAGAACAACAGAGCGCCGAGAAAGGGCAGCGCTAATAGTAAGTTGATTCGGCTAGAAATCTTCCAGCCGGATAGGATGGATTTGGACCAGGCTTTCATCGATTTGTCCCCTCGAAAACTTTCAAAATCAAACGTCGTCTGTCGCGTAAATTGCGCCGCGAAGAGTTCCGTTCCTAAAAATTGACCGCGCCGGCGACCGGCGATGCCTTCGGTCAATCGATTGTCTTGCTATAGCGGCATCCGACTGCCGCGTACCCAAGATTGAATTGAATTTATCTAGAAAGAATTAAAACTGATGAAAAATTGCGCATAATGCCCAAAAAATAGGCGTGCAACGTGATTTTATTCACAACTAATTATAGAATAACATCTAAAATATTTGTGTTATGAGGGTGTTTTGGGTTGTATAGACTGGCGGATTTATTTTGTCAGCGGATCAATGCGCGCAGCCAGGTCGTCACGTTCAACAAGCTGCTAAGGGCCGCCGCAACATAGGTGAAGGCGCATGCCTTTAAAATCCGGTTTGCCTCGGGCATGTCTTCCCGGGGCAGATAGCCGCCTCCTTCGAGGATCGGCAGAGCCTTGTTGAAGCTGGCGTCCCACTCCACCGGCAGGGTGGAAAGATGCACGACGGTTTTGATCGCGGTCGACAGAAATCCGGCGAGGAAGACCAGCAAGGCGAGGGCCGGAATCCCGGTCATCAGACCGGCGAGCGGACTCAACACCATGGCGCCGATCCCAATCCGGTCGGTCACGGCGGTCAATCGCACCAGGCTGTTTCGCCGCCGGAGCTTCGGGTCGTTGTCCCGGTCCTGAATTGCGTGTCCAACTTCATGCGCTGCGGTGACCACCGCGGTCAGGCTCCGGCCATGCATGTTCGCCGGGCCGAGCCGAACGGCCTTGTCGTTCGGGTCGTAATGGTCTTTTCCCTCTTCCGTCTCCTCGACGCGAACTTGCGACAGGTTCAGTTGATCCAGCAAATGCGCCGCCAATTCACCGCCGGTGCCCGGAAAATCGGTGCGCTCCTGGCCGTTCCGGCGCAAAACACGCTTGGTCCAAATTGCCGGACCGAAGATAAGCGCCAGAACACCGCAAATCAGAAGGACAGCGAGGATGATTGGCATGGTTTCACCAGTCTTCGGGTGGCGGTTTTGAGTCCCGAACCGTACAAACTATGTGGGGCCGTCCCGCCGAATTTCTACGCAGCCTTGTCGGTTCCGACTGCCTAGGCCGTGCTCTCCGTCGCCGGCGCCACTGGCTCGCGGCGATGCGAGCCCGCCGAGGCCAAAGCGCGGCGGGCGGCGATGAAGAATAGGGCGAGGACACAGGCAGGGCCGATCTGAACGTTGATCGATTCGGCGATGCCGGTGCTGACCAGCGGCATGACCCACGCGATAACCAGCACCGGACGTTCGCCGGCCATCCAGCCGCGCAGATAGCCATCCATCGCGATCAGGGCGATCGGGATCGCCATCAATGCAAAGTCGTAATCGAAGAGATATGGCGTTGCCGCCAACGTTCCCGCCACCAAGGTCGCGGCGCGCAACGGCAGCGGCGGACGCCGCCACCAGACGAGAGCCACGGTCGCCGCGATACAGGCGGCAAGGACGATTTGCGCCGCGTATGCGACGATGAGATCGGCCCCGGCCAGACGAAGCGCGGCGAACATACTCGGGATTTTGGCCCACCGCACCAACCCGTCCTCGAAGACGGAGCGCGCCAACGGCGCGTTGTCCCAAAAGGCGATCCAGGTTTCGACGCCGAAAGCCGCGACGCTGAGGGCGGCGAACGCGATGGCCGTTCCGGCGGCCCAGAAGAAACTCGTCCAATACCGGCCGCACAACAGGGCGAGCGGCAGCAGCAGGCCGAAATGCGGTTTGTAGCTGAGCAGGCCGATGAGGATTCCGGCCACGATCGGCCGGCGATCCAGGACGAGCATCGCCCCGCCGAACAACGCCGCGGTCAGGAAGCCGTTCTGGCCATGGAAGAAGTTCATGAACGTTCCGGGAAAGGCGCTCAGCAATAACAGCGTCTGCGGTTGCGGCGCCATCTTGCGAATGACCCAGGCATAGCCGGCGAAGGTGCCGCAGGTCCAGATCAGGTAGGACCAGATATACGGGATCAGCGACAGCGGCAGCACCATAGCCAGGAAGGTCGGCGGATAGTGCCACAGGTACACTTTATCGCTGCCCGGGACCGCGACCTTTTCCGCCGCGAACATCTTCGTCGCGTCGAATACGTCGACGGCGTTCCCCTGCAAGGCGAGCCAAGAGGCGCCCCAGAAGGTGATGAAATCGTAGCCGATCGGTTTTTGGCGCGGATCGATCAGGTCGGTCACCTGGCTCATCCACGCGATCGCGGCGACGATGTAGACGGTCAGAAAGATAAGGGGGTAGGCTGAGAGCCGCTGCGCGGTGAAAACTCGGCTCGCCATCGATCCGGAATCCGGTGTGAATTGCAGGGACATGGGTATCTTTAATAGGCCGGCCGAATCGTTCGGCTTTCCCGGAGACGGTACGGCGGAATGCTTTGGAAATGGTTAATTGTTGCTGTGGAACAAAGGGTTCCGCAACATGGGCGAGGAGCAAATTCCTGTAGCGGGCGGTTTTGTCCCTGGAATGCGGCGTAAGCGGGGCGCGTCCGGCGGTGGTTACTGCCGCCGCCGGGTTTTGCGCTCAAACGCCTATACGTCCGAAAAGGCCTTGCCGGATTTCGCGAGATCGGCGATCAGGTTAGACGGTTTCCAATGGCCGCCGTATTTCTCGTGCCACTCGCAGAGCGTCTCGTAAACTTTGGGTACGCCGAGCGTGTTGTCGGCCCAGAACATCAAGCCGCCGCGATACCGCGGAAACCCGAAACCGTTAAGCCACATCACATCGACGTCGCTGGACCGGTAGGCGATGCCTTCCTCGAGGATCTTGGCCGCTTCGTTGACCGAGGACAGCAGCAGGCGGTTCAGCACTTCCTCGTCGCTGATCTCTCGGCGCTCCACGCCCATCTGCCGCGACACGGCCTCGATGATGTCCTTCACCTTCGGGTCGGGATAGGGCGTGCGGTCGCCTTCCTTGTAGAGAAAGTATCCGGCGCCGGTCTTCTGACCCAGGCGGCCGTCCTCGACCAGTGCGTCGGAGATTGGGTCCGGTTTGTAATTCTCCGGGTCTTCCTTGGCGCGCCGTTGCCGGGTCGCGTAGCTGATGTCGAGGCCGGCGAGATCGCCGACCGCGAACGGCCCCATGGGATAGCCAAACTCATACATCACCTTGTCGACCTGCTCCGGCAGCGCGCCCTCTTCCAGCAAGGCCATCATCTCGATCTTGAAGGGGATGCGGGTGCGGTTGGCGAGGAAGCCGTCGCAGTTACCGCAAACGCCAACCACCTTGTTGAGCGCGCGGCCCAGCTTGATCGAACTCGCGATGGTTTCGGCGGATGTCTTCTCGCCGCGCACGACTTCAAGCAATTTCATGACATTCGCCGGGCTGAAGAAATGCGTGCCGATCACGTCGCCGGGACGCTTGGTCATCGCCGCCATGGCGTCGATGTCGAGGGTCGAGGTGTTGCTGGCAAGGATCGCACCGTCCTTCATCGTCTCGTCGAGCTTGGCGAAGATCTCCTTCTTGATGTCGAGATTCTCGAACACCGCTTCGATGACGATATCGGCGTCGCCGATCTTGTCGTATTCGAGGACCGGCTCGATCAGCGCCATCCGCTCGGGTACCGCCGCCGCGTCGAGGCTGCCGCGCTTCACGCTGACCTCGTAGTTCGACTTGATCTTGGCGATGCCCTTGTCGAGCGCTTCCTGGTCCTTCTCCAGCAGCTTCACCGGAATGCCGACATTGGCGAAGCACATGGCGATACCGCCGCCCATCGTCCCCGCGCCGATTACCGCGGCGCTTTCGATCTTCGTGACCGGCGTGTCGCGCGGCACGTCGGGAATCTTGGTCGCCTCGCGCTCGGCGAAGAAAGCGTATTTCAGCGCCTTGGTCTCGTCGCCCTCGCGGATTTCGTCGAACAGTTCGCGCTCGCGCGCCAAACCTTCGCGCAACGGCATCGAACAGGCCGCCTCGACGCATTTGATGCAGTGATACGGGGCCACTTGGTTACGCGCCTTGCGGGCGATCTTCTTGCGCATCGCCTCGAAAATGCCGGGATCGTCTTTCGCCTCCTGTAGTTTCTCGTCGCGTTCGCCGACCCGGGGCAGGGGGCGAATGTCGGCGATCTTTTCCGCATAGGCGATCGCCGCATTCAGCAGGTCCCCTTCCGGCGCCAACTCGTCGATGATACCGAGATCCTTAGCCTCCGGCGCTGGGACATGCCGGCCGGTGACGATCAGGTCGAGCGCCTTCTTCGGGCCGACCAGCCGGGGCAGCCGCTGGGTCCCGCCGCCGCCCGGCAGGATACCAATCAGGACTTCGGGCAGGCCGACCTTGGCGCTCGGCACCGCAATGCGGTAATGGGCGCACATCGCGGATTCGAGTCCGCCGCCGAGGGCGAAACCATGGATCGCCGCGACGACGGGTTTGTCCATCATCTCCATCTCGTCGCGCCATTTCATGGCGATCGGGCTTTTCTTCGCACCCACATGCTTGATGTCGGCGCCGGCGATGAAACTGCGGCCGCCGCCGATCAGGACCATTGCCGTGACGTCGTCGTCCTTCATGCCCTGCTGCAGCGATTCGTAGATCCCTTCCGGGACGCCCGGACTCAATGCGTTGACCGGCGGATTGTTGATCGTGATGACGCCAATGGCGCCATGCTTTTCATAGTCTACGAGGTCAGACATGGGTGCTTCCTTTTGAATAGAGACGTCGGGCGCACGGTCGGCCGGGACGGGCCGGTGCGTTGCGGCGCTTATCCGCGCCGTTCGCCGATTTTATACATCACAATCGAAACCGTGTCGCCGGTGGGCGGGGTTAATCGGCGCGCACATCGGCGAGAAACGGCACCTTCTCCCGGTAAGCGTCGCGGAAGGTATCGATCTCCGTTTGATGTTCTTGGGTCCGGCCGACGTCGTCCAGACCGTTTAGCAGGCATCGTTTCGGTACGGCCGCGATCTCGAACGAATAGGCGGTGCCGTCCGGACCGGTCACGGTCTGGGCTTCCAGGTCGATGCCGATGCGTGCGCCCTGTTCCGCATGGATCTGCCGGCGCAGCTTCACGCAAATGTCGTTGTCGAGGACGACGGGCAGCAAACCGTTCTTGAGACAGTTGTTACGGTGAATGTCGCCGAAGCTCGACGCGATGACCGCTTTGATGCCGAAGGCCGCCAGCGCGTAGACGGCGGATTCGCGGGAGGACCCGCCGCCCCAATTGCGGTCGGCGACGATGATCTCGGCTTCCCGGTAGGGCGGCCGGTTGAGGATGAAATCCGGCTTCTCGCTGCCGTCCGGGTTGAAGCGATGATCGTGGAACAGGATTTTCGGATAGTCGGGATCGCCGATCGGCACCTTGTTGAACCGGGTCGGGCAGAGCTGGTTGGTGTCGATATTCGCCAGGTCGAAGGGGACCGCGATGCCGTTCAGTTTCTTGATGGGTTTCATGATCGGCCTTCCTGCGTCAGGGTGCGGACGTCGGTCAGCTTACCGGTGATCGCGGCGGCGGCCGCCATCGCCGGGCTGACCAGGTGCGTGCGCGACCCCAATCCCTGGCGGCCCTTGAAGTTGCGGTTCGAGGTCGAGGCACAGCGTTGTCCCGGCTGCAGCAGGTCGCCGTTGATCGCGGTGCAGAGCGAGCACCCCGCGCCCCGCCATTCGAACCCGGCGTCGGTGAAGATGCGGTCGAGCCCCTCGGCTTCGGCCTCGCGCTTGATCGTGGTCGAGCCCGGGACGATCCAGGTCGGTATCTTGGCCTTGCCCAGCTTCGCGACTTCGGCGGCGGCGCGCAGGTCCTCTATCCGGCCGTTGGTGCAGGACCCGATGAAGACGTGATCGACCGGAATATCCGTGATCGCGGTGCCCGGCTTCAACCCCATGTAGTCGAGCGCGGCCGATATCTCGGATTTGTCCGCCTCGGTCCCGGCGTCTTCCGGCGAGGGTATCTCCCCGGTGATCGGCAGCGCTTGCTCGGGATTGGTGCCCCAGGTGACCATGGGCGCGATGGTGTCGGCGTCGAGTGAAACGTTGGTGTCGAAGGCAGCGTCATCGTCGCTCGGCAGCGTTCGCCAATGGTCGACCGCGGTATCCCATGCCTCGCCTTTCGGGGCGTAGGGCCTGCCCTCCAGATAGGCGTAGGTCTTGTCGTCGGGCGCCATCATGCCGGCGCGGCCGCCGGCCTCGATCGACATGTTGCAGACCGTCATCCGTTGTTCCATCGTCATGCCCTCGACGGCGCTGCCGGCATATTCGACGACATGCCCGGCGGCGCCGCCGTGGCCGATTTTGGCGATGATCGCCAGGATGACGTCCTTTGCGCTGACGCCGAAGGGCAGGTCGCCGTCGATCTCGATGCGCATCGATTTCGGTTTCCGTTGCCACAGCGTCTGCGTGACCATGATGTGATAGATCTCGGATGCGCCCGCGCCGAAGGACAGGTTGCCGAACGCGCCATGCGTCGCGGTGTGAGAATCCGCGCCGACCAACAGCACGCCCGGCAGGGTGATGGCCTGTTCCGGCCCGGCGACATGCAGAATGCCCTGATCGTCGTCGTCGATGTTGAAATGCCGGATGCCGTGCTTCTTGCAGTTGGCGGCCAGCAGCTCGATCATGTTGCGAATTTTCGGGTCCGCGATCGCGTCGAGTCCCAACTCGCGGTTGGCGGTCGGCACATAGTGGTCCGAAAAGGCGAAGACCTTGTCCGGCTCGGCGACACCGCGGCCCTCCTTGTCGAGCCGATCAAAGGTATGGCGCGACCCCTCATGGATCAGGCAGCGCGCCACGTAGAGCAGCGTCTCGTCCTCTTCGACGGTAATGGCGTGCTGCCGCCAGATCTTGTCGAACATCGTTTGCGGGGCCGGCACGGCGTTCTCCGTTATGCTTTTCTTAGGGGAAATCCTCTTAATTTCCCGTCGGCTGCATTATCGCCGACCGGCCCCGCGCGCGCAAAACACGAGACCGCTTGTACGGCCCGCGCCGATGGCTATAGTGCCGCCGCTATATCCCCTTTTTTCAACCGCCCGAAGGCATTGCCTCAATGGATCTGCGCAACATCGCCATCATTGCCCATGTGGATCATGGCAAGACGACGCTGGTCGACGGACTGCTGCGCCAAAGCGGCACGTTCCGCGACAATCAGCAGGTCGCCGAGCGGGCGATGGATTCCAACGACCTGGAGCGGGAGCGCGGGATCACCATCCTGGCGAAATGCACTTCGATCCAGTGGCAAGATACGCGCATCAACATCGTCGATACGCCCGGTCACGCGGATTTCGGCGGCGAGGTCGAGCGCATTCTCAGCATGGTCGACGGCGTGGTAGTGCTCGTCGATGCGGCCGAAGGGCCGATGCCGCAGACCAAGTTCGTGCTGGGGAAGGCGCTCAAGATCGGCTTGCGGCCCATCGTGATGATCAACAAGGTGGACAAACCCGATCAGCGCGCCCACGACGTCCATAACGAAGTCTTCGATCTTTTCGCCGCGCTGGATGCGACGGATGAACAGCTCGACTTTCCCACGGTCTTCGGGTCGGGCAAGGACGGCTGGGCCGCCGACGCGCCGGAAGGCCCGGCGAAAGATCTGGAGCCGCTGTTCGATCTGATCGTGCGCCATGTCCCGGCGCCGGCGGTCGATCCGGAGGGGGCATTCCGCATGCTCGCCACGACGGTCGAATCCGACCCCTATCTTGGCCGGCTCCTGACCGGGCGGATCTATGCCGGCAGCGTGCGGCCGAACGCGACGATCAAGGCGCTGACGCGCGACGGCGATCCGCGCGAGGAAGCGCGGATCACCAAACTGCTCGCCTTCAGGGGCTTGGAGCGGGTGCCGGTCGAGGAAGCGCACGCCGGGGATATCGTCGCGATTGCCGGCCTGTCCGACTCCACGGTTTCGGATACATTGTGCGATCCGTCGGTCGACACGCCGATTGAGGCACAGCCGATCGATCCGCCGACGCTTGCCATGTCCTTCGGCGTCAATGATTCCCCGCTGGCCGGGCAGGACGGCGACAAGCTGACGTCGCGCGTGATCCGCGCCCGGCTGTTGCGCGAAGTCGAAGGGAATGTCGCGATCACGGTGCGGGAGACGGACGACGCGGACGCCTACGAGGTTGCGGGACGGGGAGAGCTGCAGCTCGCCGTCCTCATCGAGCAGATGCGCCGCGAAGGATTCGAACTGTCGATCGGGCGTCCTCGGGTGCTGTATCAGACCGATCCGGATACCGGCGGCCGACTCGAGCCGATCGAGGAAGTGGTCGTCGATGTGGACGAGGAATTTTCCGGCGCGGTGGTCGAAAAGTTGAGCGAGCGCAAGGCCGAGCTGACCGACATGCGGCCGGCCGGCAGCGGAAAGCAACGCCTGACCCTGCTCGCGCCGTCGCGGGGATTGATCGGGTATCACGGCGAGTTCCTCACCGATACGCGGGGCACCGGCGTGATGAACCGGGTGTTCCATGGTTATGCGCCCTACAAGGGGCCGATCGCGATGCGCCGCACCGGCGTGCTGGTCTCGCTGGGGCAGGGCAAGGCGGTCGCCTATGCGCTCTGGAACCTGGAAGACCGCGGGCCGATGTTCGTGGACGCCGGCGCGATGGTCTACGGCGGTATGATCGTCGGCGAGAACAGCCGGGGATCCGATCTCAACGTCAATCCGCTCAAGGCCAAGCAGCTCACCAACATCCGCGCGTCCGGCAAGGACGAGGCGGTGACGCTGACGCCGCCCATTCGCATGAGTCTCGAAAAAGCGATCGCCTATATTTCGGATGACGAACTGGTGGAGGTCACGCCGCAGCACATCCGGTTGCGGAAACGTTTCCTCGATCCGCATGAGCGGAAGCGGGAATCAAAACGATCGGAAGTCGCCTAGCTGCCCATGCGGGCTGTCAGTCGGCCGCCTTATCCGCGCAGGCGACGCATAGCGCCACCGCGGGATCCAATTCGAGCCTTTTGAGCGCGATTTTGTCGCCGCAGGTCAGGCAGTAGCCGAACTCGTCCGTGTCCAGCCGTTCCAGTGCCGCATCGATTCGTTGCAATTCGACCTTTCGGCGGCGTTCGGTTTCCTGGGCCATTGCCTGCCCCTGCAGAGCATCCACGCGCGACAGCCGTCCGAGACGCGCCTGGTCGAGTTCCACCGTATCGCGCGAGTCCTTGTTGGCGCTCGCCCGCTCCAGCAACTGGTCCCGGCGTTCGTTCAGGCTTGATCGCATTTTTTTCGCATCTATGTCGTCACGATCGGTCATAGCCTATCAAGTATAGCGCGAGTCTGGCGGAACACCGCGCCTCATTTTCAACTGTTTTGACGAAAACGTGTAAGGATGCGATTTGTCCGCCGGACCGGATTTCCTATTTACCTTGGGATAGTAGGACAAGGCATATAGACAGAGGGTCTCATGACGGTCTTAACGCAACCTCGGTTCGCTTTTCGCGCGGCAGCCGTACTCGTCCTGGTCGCCGGGCTCAGCGGTTTCTCGCTGGAATCCCTGTTTGCACCGAAGTCCGAGTTATGGCCGCGTTGGCAGGCGCACGATGCGGCCTCCACCCTGACGGTCGATCACGGCGCATGGGGCATGCTTCTGAAAGCCTATGTGAAGCCGGATTCAAGCGGGCTGAACCGCTTCGACTATCAGCACGTTTCCTCGGCCGACCGCCAGGCTTTGCGTGGTTACATCGAGGGTCTGGGCAAGGTTGCCGTCAGCAAGCTCAACCGTTCTGAGCAGAACGCCTACTGGATCAATCTGTATAACGCGTTGACCATCGACGTGGTCCTGAAACATATGCCGGTGAAAAGTATCCGCGACATCGATATCTCGCCGGGGCTTTTCGCCAGTGGACCGTGGGACAAGAAATTGATCGCCGTCGAAGGGGTTGAGGTCAGTCTCAATGACATCGAGCACCGTATCCTGCGGCCGATTTGGCAGGATCCGCGCGTGCATTACGGCGTGAACTGCGCATCGGTCGGATGCCCGAACCTTCTCAGCACGGCCTATACCGGGGCCGCAATGGACAAAATGCTCGACGATGCCGCGCGGACGTATGTGAACTCGCCGCGCGGCGCCAGGATCGATGAGAACGGCCTGACCGTTTCCAGCATCTATGTGTGGTTCAAGGACGATTTCGGCGGAACCGACCAGGGCGTGATCGATCATTTGAAGCGTTACGCCAAGCCGGATCTGCGCGCCGCGCTGGATGGCCGGTCGACCATCGACGCGCACGCCTATGACTGGGCGCTCAATTCCGGTTTGGGAAGCTAGGACCCTCGGGCCAGCCGGTTTTCGGCAACGTTGCCTGTATGGCGCCCGCGGCGCCGGCGTTGCGAATCGTACAGCCGGGCCAGGCGGTCCGGCGAAACGCCGAGATAGAACAGCAGATGAATCTTCACCCAGCCCCAAACGATCGCGGCCGGATGGCGGCCGGTGAAACGCCGTGACGAGGTGACCAGCGGTGGATTGGCGATACAGCAGGTCCGGCCCGCTTTTTCCATCCGGCGATTGAAGTCGTAATCCTCCATCAGGGCGATTGGCCGAATGCCGCCGAGCGCTTGGTAGGTTGTGCGCCGGACGAATACCGCCGAATCGCCGTAATAGACGCCATGTTCGCGGATCCAGCGGTAGAAACCGTCGAGCCAGCGGCTGAATCCGTCCCGGCCATCGAACAGCAGGCGAAAATTGCCCCCGATCGCCGCCGGGTTGTCGGACAGAACGCGCTCGATCTGCCGCAAGCCGCCACTGGGATAGGTGGTATCGGCATGCAGGAACCACAGGACGTCGCCCGCCGCCGCCGCCGCCCCGGCGTGAAGTTGCTGGCCACGCCCGCGGGCGCACATGAGGACACGGGCGCCAGCAGTCTTGGCGACGGCGCGGGTATCGTCGCGGCTCCCGCCATCCACGACGATGATCTCGATGTCCGCCGACTCGTCCCGCAGGCGCGTCAGCAGACCGGGAAGCCGATGCGCCTCGTTCAGCGCCGGGATGATTACCGAGATGGTCATGGCGTGCTGCCTATCATATTCGCTGCCCTTGCCGCCGGGTCAGCAGCGGTCGAATTGCGCCGTTTCTTGGGGCTGTATCAACCCGATGTCAATCAGCGCCTCCCGTTGCCGACGCCAGCGGGTTTCGGCCCATCGACGTCCGACCGTCCGAAAGACGATCCCCGGCATGTCCGCCTGGATCGGCCCGGCGCAGTCGAACCAGAGCCGCCGCACCCATTGGTAGATCGCGGTCCGCTCCTCCAGCGCCAGCGCTTGGAGTTGTCGGCGCAGGAAGATCTTTCCGAAAGCGACATGCCGGCCCTCGTCCCGGGCGATCAACGCGTTCATCTGCTTGAACAACGGGCAGGGGAACCAATCACCGTAAAGCTGCTGCAATCGCAGGCCTTCGCCTTCCAGCACGATGTGAAAGGCGACGATGGCGCCGTGATACGAACCGCGCCATCCCAAGGCGCCCTCATAAGCCATGGCGACGCCGTCGCAGATCTCTTCGATGCCGCCGGCCCGCGCCAGATATCGTTCGTAGTAACCGGCATGCCGTTGTTCGTCGGCAACCTGCGTCTTCACGAAACGGATGGCGTTTTCGTCGTCGAGTTCGCGGAGAAGCCGTTCGCACATGGTGATCGTCGCAAGCTCGCCGTAATAGAGCTGGCTGATGGCGGTCCGCACATATTGCATCCGCAGCCACGCCGGTTTCTTGACGCCGGTATCCCAATCGATGCCGTCGTCGGTGATCGCCGCGGCGCCCAATCCCTTGTCGGTCAGCCGATCAAGTTGCGCGGCATGGATAGCGGCGCCATGATCCATGGCGGTTAAGGCGGCGTTATTCCGCATGAATGCTGAGGTCCGCGACCTTGGCCATGCTCATCCCGCGCTTGTCGTCCGTATCCGCTGAGATGGCGATGACGCGGGCCTTCGGCGGCGGATATCCGAACGCGCGTTCGAAATCCGCATCGATATCCACGGATTCCGGAAACCAATGTCCGGTCGGGCTGTCCCCGGGCCTGAGGATAATGATTCGCCCGTTCGCGTTGAGGTAGGGGTTTTCAATCAGGTCGCCCCGCTTGCGGATACCGCCCCATACATAGGTCAGCACCTTGCCGCGCAGCGGCGATGTCCGGGTCCATCTACCGACCTGATCCAGCAGGGACCAGCGGCCGGAGGCGCTGTCCTGGGTATCGAAACAGATGTGGATCGCCAGCGGCCGGTCATCCATGCCCTTCATGGATTGATCGGTTGCCGGCGGCGTCATGTCCACCCGCCAGCGCCAACTCAGCCGGGTCACGGTGTTCTGCGCCACCGTCAGCTCGCGGTAGAGGAAACCGACGCTTTCCGTTGCGGATACCTTGATCGCGCCGTTCGGTGCGGCCCGGAATGCCGTCGCGGGCTTGCCGGGGACTTTCAAGGTTTTCCAGCCGGGAGGGGCGTCTAGGCCGGAATTCGGTCTGGTTTCTGCGGCGGCGCTACCGACGATGAGCAGCGCTGCTGCGGCGGCGATCGGTGGTATCTTCATACGCGGGACTATCGGCAAACCGCGAGCCGATTTGAAATAACAACTTCTCACACACGTGAGACCGCCCCGCGATCACGGGCTGCGGGCCGCCGAAGAACGAGTATACCGGTCAGCCGCGCTGCCAGACCGCGCCTTTTTCCAGTAGCGACGCGACATCCGCCTGTGGCATCCCCCAATCTTCCAGGGCCGCTGCGGTATCGGCGCCCGGTTGCGGCGGCGGACATTGGACTTCGAGCTCGGTCCTGCTGAAGCGGGGCGCCGGTGCCGGTTGGACCACGCCGTCGATCTCTATGAACGTATCCCGTGCCTTCATATGCGGATGATCCGGCGCCTCGCCCATCGATAGAACGGGAGCGAAACAAACATCGGTGCCTTCCAGGATATCGCACCATTCGTCCCGGGTCTTTTGCTTGAACAGCGCCCGCAGCATGTCTTTCATCTCCGGCCATTTGTCCCGGTCGAGCTGTTCCGGGAGGGACTCCTTTTCCAGGCCGAGGCGTTGCAGGAGCTCCGCATAGAATTGCGGTTCGATCGACGCGACGCTGATGAATTCGCCGTCCTTCGTCTCATAGGCGCCATAGTAATGCGAGCCGCCGTCGAGCTGGTTGGCCTCGCGCTCGTCCTTCCAAACGCCGATGGATCGCAGCCCGTAGGCCGCCGTGATAAGCGACGCGGCCCCGTCGACCATCGCGACGTCCAGAACCTGGCCCTTGCCCGATTTCGAAGCCTCCAGGATCGCGCTGACCATGCCAAGCGCGAGATACAGCGCGCCGCCGCCGAAATCGCCGACGATATTCAGCGGCGGGGACGGCGGTCCTTCCTTCGGTCCGATGGCGTGCAACGCGCCGGTGAGGGCGATGTAGTTGATGTCGTGGCCCGCGGCCTGGGCGAGGGGGCCCTCTTGGCCCCAGCCGGTCATCCGGCCGTAGGCCAGTTTAGGATTTCGGGCGAGGCAGACATCCGGTCCGACCCCGAGACGCTCCATGACGCCGGGGCGGAATCCCTCGATTAGGCCGTCGGCTTGATCCACCAGCTTGAGCGCCGTCTCGATTCCGTCCGGATGTTTCAGGTCGATCGAGACAGACCGGCGGCTGCGATTCAGGACGTTTGACCGGAACATCGGCTGATCCGGGTCGACCCGATCGATGCGCAGGATATCCGCGCCTAAATCCGCCAGCAGCATCGCGCACATCGGCCCCGGGCCGATTCCCGCAAACTCGACAATCTTCACACCAGCTAAGGGTCCCATCGGTTTTCCTTTCGATTGACGGCCTTCCCGGCAGCAAGCCTCAGCGACGCCCGACCTGTCAAATCATCGGAGGATCGTTCCCGGCGCAACTTGCTGTCCCATCGCCTGCTGGGTAATTCTAAGAACATGGCGCGGAAGACCTCTTCATGAGCAAGCTGACGGACGCCAAGGACGCAGCATCCTTGGTGGCGGACGGCATGACCCTGGCGGTCGATGGCTTTGTCGGATCGGCGACGCCCGAGGAGCTGCTTTGCGCGTTGGAGTCCCGGTTCCGGGAGCACGGCAGTCCGAAGGACCTGACGGTGATTGCATCCACCGGACAAGGGGATGCGCAGGGGCGCGGTCTCGACCGGCTGGCGCATCCGGGATTGATCGGCCGCCTCATCACGTCCTACTTGAACCTGAACCGGATCCTGCAGAAACGGCTGATCGACGAGGAGTTGGAAGGATACCTCCTGCCGCTTGGCGTCATCGTACAGCTCTACCGGGAGATCGCGGCGGGCCGGCCCGGGCTGATAACGCATATCGGCTTGAATACTTTCGTCGATCCCCGCCAGGAGGGCGGCCGCGTGAACGCCCGTACCGTCGAAGATCTGGTGGAGGTGCTGACGCTGGCCGGGCAGGAATGGCTTTTCTATCCGAGCATGAAGCTGGATGTCGGTTTCCTGCGCGGCACCACGGCGGATGCGGACGGTAACATCACGATGGAGCGCGAGATCGCGACCTTCCAAGGCCCGTCCTTCGCGCAGGCGGTTCGCAATTCGGGCGGTACCGTCATCGCTCAGGTGGAACGCGTCGTCGAGCGCGGCGCGCTCAAGCCCCGCGACGTCGTCATTCCCGGCCATCTGGTCGATCACGTGGTTCTGGGGACGGCGGAAAACCATCGGCAGACTTTTGCATCGGTCTACAATCCCTTGTTCAGCGGCGAGGAACGCGCCGAGATCGGCGAGATCGCGCCGGTTCCGTTGGATACGCGGAAATTGATCGGCCGGCGGGCGGCGATGGAACTGCAGCGTGGCGATGTTGTGAATTTGGGCGTCGGCATTGCCGGCTATGTCGCGACCGTGGCGCGCGAGGAGGAATGCGGCGATGCGTTCACATTGACCGTCGAATCCGGCGCGACCGGCGGCTATCCGGCCTACAATCTCGATTTCGGCGCGTCGATCAACGCCGGGTCCGTGATCGATCATACCTATCAGTTCGACTTCTATGACGGCGGCGGGCTCGACATCACGATCGTCGGACTGGCGCAAATGGACGCCGCCGGCAATGTGAATGTTTCGAAGCTGGCGCACCGGATTCCGGGCGTCGGCGGCTTCTTCAATGTCACGCAAGGAGCGGAGCGGGTCGTTTTCTGCGGTCTGTTTACCGCTGGCGAGCAGGACATCGCGGTGACGCCCGATGGCCTGCGCATCGATCGCGACGGTCCGGTGGTGAAATTCGTCGAACAGGTCGAGCAAGTGACGTTCAATGCCCGACAGGCCTTGGCCAAGGGCCAGCGCGTGACCGCGATGACCGAACGGGGCGTGTTCGAGATCACGGATGACGGTCCGGTCTTGACCGAGATAGCGCCGGGCGTCGACCTGGAACGCGACATCGCCGCCCGCATGGGGTTTCGCCCGGCCGTCAGTCCGACGCTTTCGCTCATGCCCGCCGAGATATTTCGCCCCGGCCGTTTCGACCTTGCCCGATATTTAAACCGCCGACCCGTTAGCAGGGAGATCAATCCATAATGTCCGACGACACCAAGCAATTCCCGAAAATCACAGAGCAGGGCATGGACGCGCTGCGCCAGCGGATCGGGGTCAAGATCGAAAACACGCTCGAACCGTGGTGCCACGAGGCGACGCGGGACAATATCCGCCACTATGCGCACGGGATCGGCGACGACAACCCGCTGTGGTGCGATCCCGATTATGCGGCCGGCACGCCGCATGGCGGGATCATCGCTCCGCCGTCTTTCCTGTTTGCGTGCAGCCGGATCATTTCCGGATATGTCGGCGGGTTACCGGGCGTGCACGCGATGTGGGCGGGGGCCGATTTCACGTGGCACGGCGTCATCCGCCGGAATGACGAAATTCATACGGAAGCGTCGCTCAAGGACCTGATCGAGCACGACACACGGTTTTCCGGCCGGGCGGTCCAGCAGATCTACCATGTGCGGTTTTTCAACGGCGGCGGCGAACTCTTGGCGGAGGCCGATAGCTGGTGTTTCCGGACGGATCGCGATGCGGCGCGGGAAGAAGGTACGAAATACACTGAGCTCAAGGAAAAGCCCGATGTTGCGTATAGCGACGCCGATCTGGCGGAATTCTTCAAGCATTACGAGGAGGAAAACGTCCGCGGGGCCGCGCCGCGCTACTACGAGGACGTCTCTGTCGGTGACGAAGTGCCGCGCATCGTCAAGGGGCCGATGACGGTCACCGGATTTATCGCCTATGCGCAGGGTTGGGGCGGTCTGTACATCCGCGCCAATAAACTCGCCTGGAAACAAGTAAAGGCGCACCGGGGATTGGGCATCAAGAATAAGTACGGCATTCCCGATTGTCCGGAACGGGTGCATTGGGAAGACGAGTTCGCGACGCGCGTCGGTGCGCCCGCCGCCTATGACTACGGGCCGGAGCGTTGTTCCTGGATGACGCATCATTTGACCAACTGGATGGGCGACACAGGATTTCTAAGGTCTTGTTATACCGAGATTCGCCGGCATAACCCGGTGGGGGACATGTTGTTCATCGACGGGACGGTGAAACGCAAATTCGTCGAGGACGGATCGGGGTATATCGAAATCGAACAACAAGCGGTGCAACAGGATGGCGAACTTTCGGCGCGGGGACATGGCGTCGTGCGGCTACCGATGCGCGAAAAATGAGCAGGTTTAGCGTGTTGCACCTGCATCACCCTCGGCAACATTGCTGCGGCTGTGTAAACCATAAGTGTTGACCATAGAGGTGCGGAGGAGGTTTATTCCTGAGAGGGCACGCCGATAGTTTGAAGAAAGGTTCACGATGTTTTTTCGCAGAACAATTATGTCGCTCATTTGCATGGGCGCGTTGGTCTTTGGATCGACGCTGGCCGCGGCGAACGACAAGGGGCTGTATATCGGCGGTGCCGGCGGCCTGAACTTCCTCACGGAAGATTCCGATCTCAATTCCGCCGAAGCGGAATACGACGATTGGGATTGGGCCGTTTCCGGCGCCCTTGGGTATGCACTCGGTAACGGTTTGCGGTTAGAGACCGAAGTCGGGTACCGCCCGAACGATATCGATAACATCACCGGCGTCGCGGGCGGCTCGGGCGATGTCGATGTCCTGAACTGGATGTTCAACGCCTTATACGATTTCAAGCAACTCAACCTGCCGGTCACCCCGTATATCGGTGGCGGTATCGGTATCGCGCATGTGGATTTCGATGGCGTGACCCCGGTCGCGGGCAGCACCATTAACGATTCGGACATCGGTTTTGCCTTCCAGGGCATTGCCGGATTGTCCTTGGCCTTGACGGAAAATCTGGCCGCGACGCTCGATTATCGCCACCTGCGCGTGCCGCATGTCAGCTTTAGCACCAATGGCGGTACCAGTGTCGACAGCGATTACGCGACCAACCAGGTCATGATCGGCCTGCGCTACACGTTCGGTGCGCCGCCGAAACCGGCCCCCGCGCCGGCGCCGGTCAAACAACCGGAACCAGCGCCGAAACCGGCCCCCGCACCCAAGGTGCAGCTGCAGCCGAAGGAATTCATCGTCTTCTTCGACTTCGATCAGTCGACGCTGACGCCGGAAGCGCAGAAGATCGTAAACGATGCTGCCGCGGAAGCGCGCAAGGGGTATGTGCGGATCAAGCTCGCCGGCCATGCCGACCGGGCGGGTTCCTCGCAGTACAATATCGGCCTGTCGCAACGGCGTGCGAATGCGGTGGAAGCCGAACTGCGCCGTCTCGGCCTGTCGTCGACGGATATCGCGACCGAAGCCAAGGGTGAGGCCGAGCCTCTCGTCCCGACGGCGGACGGCGTTCCGGAGCCGCAGAACCGGCGCGTCGAAATCATGATGCAGTAGGCTTCGACAGCGACTTTAACGGCAACCGGCCGGACCCTAGGGTCCGGCCGGTTTGTCTTTGGGCCGATGCGAAACGTGACCGTTGCATCAACGCCTGCGCCGCAACAATGCCTATTTCTTGGGTTGTAACGTGGTCGTCTGCAAGGGACTGCACGCCGCGCTGGCGAGCTGCGTGGACCCGTTATTATGCAGCGCCAGTTGTGCGAGGTTGACCCGGCTTTGCGCGGTCTTCTGGAACAGCGTGGTTGCATCGGCGCAGAACTGATCGCGATCCGCATTGCTGCGCGCCGAGGCTTCGTTGGCGAGCCGCGTGACGAAGCGGTTCAAGCGACGGGGACCCGATTTGCCGTAGCGGCGTTTGAATTCCCGGCGGATCGCCGTGCCGTATTTTTTAAGGCTTGCCCGATGATTGATGACGAAGGCGTTGTAATCCGCCCGCGCGCCGCAGGACAGCGCCGCCACCATCAACTTCGTCTGCAGCCGGCGTACCTCGATCGACACGGCGCCGGCCGACGCCCGATCTTTGCCATATGCCGAACACTGATTCGCCAAACCCGTTGACACCGGCGTCACGACGGCACCCATCAACGCGAGGCCGAATACGCGCGCGCTCACGCGGCGGCCCGCTTTCGCGGCCGCCGGACTGAATCGGCGTTTCCGTTGCATCTTCATGAGCTTCATGGACTGTCCTTTGTTCCGATGGTCTCTGTCAAGAGCACGAGAGATCAATTCGGTTATGTGCTCACCCGATGCCACGGTCGCACCCGCGCCGTTAACATAAAATAAAGCTATATGGTTAACTGCCGCCCAATTGCGGCAACAATAAGGACACGGCTCCTAACCTCCGCGCCGACGGCCGATTAGGAAGAATGTTCCTTTGTTTTTAGGAATTTAAGGCTTTCCCAGTCTTCTTCCGCTTTCTCGAGATGCCAAGCATTCCGTGCCAGGAAGACCGGTGCGCCGGTGTGGTCCTCGGCCATGGCCGACTCGTTGGCGTCGCGAAATTTCTTCAACTCGCGCGCATCGTCCGCCTCGACCCAGCGCGCCGTGTAGAGCGTCGTGTTCTCGAATTTAACCGGCACGTCGTATTCGGTGCGGATGCGGTCGGCCAGCACCTCGAACTGCAACGGCCCGACGACGCCGACGACCCAGTCCGCATCCATGCGCGGTTTGAAAACGCGCGCGGCACCTTCTTCGGCGATCTGCTGGAGCGCGCGGGAAAGGTGTTTTGCCCGCATCGGGTCGGCGGGCCGGGCCTTCTGCAAGATTTCGGGCGCGAAACTCGGCACGCCGTTGAAGCGAAGCTCCTCACCCTCGGTCAGCGTGTCGCCGATCCGCAGATTGCCGTGGTTGGGGATGCCCAGGATATCGCCCGCCCAGGCTTCTTCCGCCAGTTCGCGGTCGCGCGCCATGAACAGCATCGGGTTGTGCAGGTTCAGCATCTTGCCGGTGCGGACATGCTTCAGCTTCATGCCGCGTTTGAAATGACCGGAACACAGCCGCATGAAGGCGATGCGGTCGCGATGTTTCGGGTCCATGTTCGCTTGGATCTTGAAGACGAAGCCGCTGACCTTGTCGTCGCTCGGTTCCACCGTTCGGATATCGGCGCTGCTGCTGCGCGGCGGCGGGGCCAGGTCGCCCAGCCCCTGCAGCAATTCCCGGACCCCGAAGTTATTGATCGCGCTGCCGAAGAAGACCGGCGTCATGTTCCCTTCGCGATAGGCGTCGAGGTCGAATTGCGGGCACAGGCCGCGCGCCATCTCCACGTCCTCGCGCAATTTCTCGAGAGCGTAATCCGGCAGCAGCCCATCCAGCTTCGGGTCTTCCAATCCGTCGCAAACCGCCCCTTCGTCCGGCGCGTCGGCGGTGCCCTTGTCGACCAGCATCAGCCGGTCGTGGAACAGGTCGAAGCAGCCGAGGAATTGCCGCCCCATGCCGATTGGCCAGGATGCCGGCGACGGTTCGAGCGCCAGCGTCTGCTCGATCTCGTCCAGCAGGTCGAACGGCTCCTGTCCTTCCCGGTCCAGCTTGTTGATGAAGGTGATGATCGGCACGTCGCGCAGCCGGCACACCTCGAAGAGCTTGCGGGTCTGCGCCTCGATGCCGCGCGCGCTGTCCAGCACCATGACCGCCGAATCCACCGCCGACAGCGTGCGGTAGGTGTCCTCGCTGAAGTCCTCATGGCCCGGCGTGTCGAGCAGGTTGAAGGTGCAGTCGCCGTAGTCGAAGGTCATGACTGACGACGCGACCGAAATACCGCGCTCGCGTTCCACCTTCATCCAGTCCGAATGGGCGCGGCGCTGGTCGCCCCGTGCCTTGACCGCGCCGGCAAGCTGAATGGCGCCGCCGAACAGCAGCAGTTTTTCGGTCAAAGTGGTCTTGCCGGCGTCGGGATGCGAAATAATCGCGAAGGTCCGGCGCCGGGCCACGGGGTCGGGCAAGCTGTTCATCGTGTTGATCGGTCCGTCGACTCTATTGGCTGCGTCGAACGCGCCATCAGGGCCATATCGGCCCGGCGCATGCGATGTTCAATATGAAGATGATGCCTTGATCAATCCTTTACGTGCGAAACCCGGCATAATTCTTCAACCGCCGGGCCCGCATCGAAGGATCAATCGCCCGACATCGCCAGCATTTTATCGACGACCGCCTCGGTCACATTGCCGCCGGTGAGCGCGGCGACGGTCTTGCGCGATGTGTCGACCTTGCCGCTGAGAAACGCCGCGGCGGCGACCACACCGGCCGGCTCACCCATCAGCTTGCCGCGGTACAGAATCGTCCGGAAGGCGTCGGCGATATCCTGCTCGCTGATCAGAACGATTTCGTCCATGTATTCCTGCAGGTGGCTGAAGGGATACTCGCCCGGCCGCCGCGCCGAGAGGCCGTCCGCCATGCTGTCCCAATAGTCGATCGCCGTGGCTTTGCCTTGTTGCATCGAGACATAGGCCGCGTTGGCCTTTTCCGGTTGGACGCCGATCACCTTCGTGTCCGGCTTGCCGAGTTTCACCGCCGTGGCGATCCCGGCCGCGACGCCGCCGCTGCTGACGGGCACCAGTACGGTTTCCACGTCCGGGCAATCCTCGATGATTTCCAGACCGATACTGGCATGGCCGGCGACGATTGGCGGGTATTCCCAGTTGTCGATGGCGGTCATACCGCGTTCTTCGGCAAGCCGGTCGACTGTCGGTTGGCGTTCCAAGGCATCGGTGCCGCAGAACACGACCTCGGCACCGTAACCTTTGGTATTGTCGACCTTGAACGGGCTTGTAGTGTCCAGCATGACCACGACGACCGGCACGTCCATGCTGGCCCCGGCATAGGCGTAGGCTTGGGCGAAATTGCCGGAGGATGTGACCACCAACCCGCGCTTGCGTTGCTCTTCGGTCAGCGACCGCAGCACGGTATAGGCCGCGCGGACCTTGTAGGCCCCGGTGACTTGCAGGTTCTCGCATTTCAAGAACAGCTTCTCGCGGCCGACTTCGGCGGAGTCGCGCGCGAGCGGCAGAATCGGCGTGTGTCGGATGAAGTCGGGCAGCGCGTCGCGCGCTTCCTTGATGTCGTCGAGCGTGGTCAGGCGGGGCATCGGTCTCATGGCGTTGCTGCGGGGTAGACGGGCACTATGAGCGAGGGAGATATGCGGCGCAAGCGGCGGCGTGCGGAAGCCCGTCTGCTGCGATATAAACAAAGCGGAGCACAAGACTGGTGGGGAGCACCCGATGAAGTTGACGGACTACGAGGAAAGCATCCGCGCAGGCAATCTAGGCGAGCCGCGCCGGCTGGCGCTGGAGCATCAAATCAAGGTCGGGCAGTTCTTCGACGCCGAGGATCTGGTGGCGATCAGCCAGGTTCACCTGATGGCGGATACGGAATCGCTGGGTGCGGCCGGCGTCGAGTTCCTGGAAAAGGTCGCAAGCTATCCCAAGGACGAACGGCGTACGGTGGTGCCGACGGTAACCGATCCGCGCGGTACCGATTTCAACGCCTACAAGCGGCTGAAGCAGCAGGAAGACTGGATCGACCTGGAGCGCCGTGCGGTCGATGCCTTTCAGTCGCTCGACGTGATGATGACCGATACCTGCATCAACTATCAGGTGATCATCCCGCCGGTGCAGGGCGAGCATGTGGCTTTCGGCGATACCGGGTCGAGCATCTACACCAACAGCGTGCTCGGCGCGCGGACCAATTTCGAGGGCGGGCCCTCGGCGCTGGCCGCCGCGCTGACCGGGCGGACGCCGCGCTACGGCTTCCATCTCGACGAACGCCGCCGCGGCACCGCGCTTTACGTGCTGGAGACCCGGCCGCAGGATTGGGCGGACTGGGGCGCGGTCGGCGGCATCATCGGCCGGAATATGGGGTCCTATTGGGAAGTGCCGGTGATCGACGGCGTCGACGGGACGCCGACCTCGGACGAGATGAAACATCTGGGCGCGGCGATGGCGAGTTTCGGGTCGACGCCGTTGTTCCACATGATCGGCGTGACGCCGGAAGCGCCGTCGCTGGAAACGGTTTTCGATACCGCGCCGCCGGACCCGGTCCGCATCACCCGCGCCGACATCGACGCCTTTTATGATTCCTACGGCGTGTCGGACGACCGGCTCGACGTGGTGGTGTTCGCCGCGCCGCAATTGTCGCTGTTCGAGTTGCAGCGGCTTGGACATTTGCTCGACGGGCGGACGGTGAACGACGCAACCACCCTGATTGCGGCGACCGCCCCGGAAATCAAGAAGGCCGCCGACCGCATGGGGATCACCGCGCAGATCGAAGGCGCCGGCGGTATCCTGCTCGAAGGGGTCTGCTTCTACCAGATGTACGCCCGCGAGGTCGGTGAGGCGAACGGCTGGAAGCGGCTGATGAGCAACTCGGCGAAAATCGTGAATATCCTCGGCGGTTACGGCTACGAGCCGGTCCTGTCCACCATGGAGCGGTGCGTCGATTCCGCCGTCGCCGGGAGGATCGTCTGATGGCCGACCGGATCATCCAAGGTCATGTCGGCATCGGCGATACGGTGACCGGAACGGCGCTGGTCGCCGACGATAATTTCAGCGCCCGCTACGACCTCAACCGGATCGACGGCACCTTCTCGCGCGAGGCGCACAAGCTGTACGGCGAGAGCTATCTCGGCAAGGTGCTGATCCTCAACATCGCGAAGGGCGGCGTGGCGACGGCCTGGATGCTGTACGAAATGGCGTCCCGCGACCGGGCGCCGCTGGCGCTGGTGCTGAACTACGCCAACCCGATCATGGCGCAAGGGGCCGCGCATGCGGACTTCCCGCTGCTCGACCGGTTCGATTGCGATATCACGGCCGCGGTGAAAACCGGCGACCGGGTCACGGTAAACCCGGCGGCCGGGCGGCTCATCGTCCACGAATGACGCGCACCCGCCCGTTCTGCGCTAGCCTTCGGCCTGGAAGGTCTGCAGGATCTGCTCGACCGCGGCGTCGACCTTGAGCTGTAGCATCTTTTCGCCGATCTCGGCGCTGGCCCGCGTCGGGTCGCCGATGACGCCGCTGGCCGCCATGCCGGCCTCGCTGCTCGACCGGCGGCGGTCCAGGCGGATGCCGGCGGCATGCACCGCCAGCAGTTCCGATGTATCGCGGATGCCGGCGTGGCTGCCGATGGCGGATTCGCTCTCGCCGCTGGTCAGCAGCCAGTCCACCTGGCCGTTGGCGCTGTAGTAATTCGCGACATGCAGCACAGCGACGCCGGAACCGATCCATTCCTCGTTCAGCTTCTTCGCGACCGCCGCCTGTATTGCCTGGTTGCCGCCGCTGTCGCCGATGAAACAGATCGTTCGGAAGCCGTGCGCCTTCAGGCTGCGGGCCGTCGATTCGAGAACCGCGGCGAACACGTCTTCGGAAACGCTGATCGTTCCCGGATACGCCATGTGACCCGTCGGCGGTGAAATCGCGCCTTGAGGCACATAGGACAGGACCGGCGCCACCAGCGCGTTGCCCAGCTGCTGCGCGATCTTACCGGCGGTATGCCGGACCACATAGTTATGCTTGCCGAGCACCATATGTGGGCCGTTCTGTTCGGTCCCGCCGGTTGGCACGATGGCGGTGGCGTGACCGGCGCGCACGAGCGCGCGCACTTCGGTCCAGGTCAGGTCTTCCAGGTGAACCGGCAGGTTCTCGGTTGCGATCGGAGTGACATCCCGGTATTCGCCGGTGTCCGTGCCGTTCAGCAATTGATTCGGCAGGTAGGTCAGGCCGGCAACGCCCGCGACGGCGAGGACGGCGGCTACGATGAGTACGCGCTTCATGTCTGGCTCCGTTTAGGGGAAAGGTATTTCGCGAAGACGACCCGGAACGGGCGCGCATAGAGCTGCCACACGCTGTCGAAGGCTTGGTGTTCGTCTCCGTCGAGTCCGAAATTCAGAGTCTCGCGGCTCTTCGGCACATACAGGGTCCCGGCGAGGGCATCCCAAAAAGCGAAGATGAAGCCGAGATTCTTGTCGAAATGTTTCTCGGCGCTGCTGTGATGGATTTGATGCTGCGCGGGGCTTATCAGGAAATGGCTGACCGCCTGCGGGTAGCTGACCCAGACATGCGAATGCCGCAAATTGTATCCGGTGAGATAAAACAGAAAGAGAAAGAGGTTTAGATTGAACACCAGCACGGTCGTCGGCGATGCCGCGTAGATCGTCCGGAAGATGCCGTCGACGACGCCCAGGAACAGCGCCGAGAGGATACCCGTCAGGATGTCGTCCACCGGGTGCATGCGATAGACCGTAATCGGTGTAAGGACTTCCGCCGAGTGGTGCACCTTATGGAATTCCCACAGCGCGGGGACCTTATGCTGCAGGTAGTGCGAAAGGAAGACGGCGCCGTCCATCGCGATGATCATCACGATCGTGTAGCCGAGATGGTCGCCGGCGCCGGGGATGAGGTGCGCGCCTTCCGCGCCGGCGAGCGGCGCCAGCGCGCGCTTGGTCAGGCCGGCGACCGCCGGGGCGCCCAGCAAGATCGGGCTGACGATCAGGGCCAAGCCGAAGGCGTTGATGACGAAATACTTGTAATCGACGATGGCGGAGCGGTGCAGGAACACGTCGCGCGGCAGCAGGAACCCCATGAATCCGCGCCATCCGGTCGCTGCTGTTCCAGTTCGCCCATTCAGCGTTCGGCCATAGAGATAGGCGCCCGCGGCGATGATCCCGGCGGACAGCAGATACAACCAAAAAATCCGCTGATCCGACAGGATGGGATAGAAAAACGGCGAAATCGCCTTCGCGAAGATGCTGAGCGCGGTATCCATACGGAAGCCCCCGGTGTGGGCACTTTTTAAGACTTTGGACTTAAGAACTTGTTAACTTATGGGGGCGGAATCGGGATCCGCCGCGGTCGGGGGGAGCGGGACAATGCAGCGGTATAGGATGGCGCTTGTAACCGGGGCGACGAGCGGGATCGGCACGGCCTTTGCCGAGGCGTTGCCGCGGGAGACCGGTTTGCTGCTGACCGGGCGGGACCGCGCGGCATTGGATGCCCTGGCCGAGAAACTTGCCGCCGAGGGGCGCACGGTCGAAACTCATGCCGCCGATCTCGCGGCCGAGGCCGACCGGGCCGAATTGATCGACTGGGCCGAGGCGCTTGGTGTCGATTTGTTGATCAACAATGCCGGGCTCGGCGTGTTCGGGCCCGTGACCGGGAATGCCCTCGACCGCGAGATGGAGATGATCGCGGTCAACGTCACCGCCGTCGTTCATCTGACCCGTGCGCTGTTGCCCGGCATGACCGCACGGGCGCGCACGAACGGTGGACGCGCGGGGCTGATCATCGTATCCAGTGTCGTCGCATTCACGCCGGTGCCCATGCTTGCCACCTACGCCGCCACCAAGACATTCGAGCTGAGCTTCGGAGAAGCGCTTGCCGATGAAGTGAAGGACGCGCCGGTCGATGTGCTGGTGCTGTGTCCGGGCGCCACGCGGACGAAATTCTTCGACCGCGCCGGGATGGCCAGGACGCCGGGCTACGCGGAGATGCCGGAACCGGTCGCCCGCAAGGCATTGCGCGCCTTGGGCCGACAGCGGGTTCTGGTGAGCCAGCCGCCGGCACGGACGGCGCTGCTGTTGGCGACGGCGCGGCGGCGGCTGATGGTTGCCGGGGCGGGCCGGGTGATGCGGCGGATCGCGGGGCGCGAGGGGGAATGAGTACCGTGAAAACCGACGGCGCCGCGATGTATTTCGTGGCGCGCGATCTCGACTCCGAGCGCGTGATCGGCCTCGATATGGCGGTCGAGCGCCTGATCGATGCCTATCTCCGCTATGCCCGGCAGGAGCGCCTGTTCTGTTACGCCAAGGACAAGGACGCCTTCGACCAATTCAAGCGGCGTGCGGTCGCGCAGGGGCGGGCGTCGGACGACTGCGCCTTTATCGCGCTCACCGAACCCGAACGCCTGATCGAGGCGGGCTGCCTGATGCAGCCGGATCCGAACATCGCACCCTACGCCTGGACGCGCCGGGCGCAAGACCAGCGTGCCTACAGCCTGTGCGGGATCAGCCATACCATGTCCTCCGCCGCGGTGATGGACGCGGTCGCCAATTGCGTGCACTACCCGACACAGGAATGGGACGCGATCATTTGTCCGTCGCGGGCGATCGCCGGGGCGATCCAAGCGCTTTGGGACGAATGGCGCGCCTATCTGGCCGACCGGGTCGGCGGGCGTATCGCCTGTCCGGTACAGTTGCCGATCGTCCCGTTGGGCATCGACACGGAGCAATTCGCCAAGAACCGCGATGTCGGCCGCGGGGTCGGCCTGCGCCGGGAACTAGTGTTGACCGACGATGCCTTCGTGATGCTGTTCCACGGCCGGATCAGTTTCTATTCCAAGGCGCATCCGCTGCCCTTTCTGCAGGCGGCCGAGCGGTTGGCCGAACGGGTGTCGGCCCCGGTCAGCATGGTCTTCTATGGATATTTCGATACCGAACGGTTCGAGGCGGAATTCAACGCCCTGGCGGCCGAAATCTGTACGAAAGCCGAGGTTCGTGTCGTCGCCAACAGTGATCCCCGCTTCCCCGATGGGGTGTGGCCTGCCGCCGACGTCTTCCTGTCCCTGGCCGACAACATCCAGGAAAGCTTCGGGTTGGCGCCGATCGAGGCGATGGCGAGCGGATTGCCGGTCGTCGCGACCGACTGGGACGGGTACCGCGACACGGTAACGAACGGCGTCGAAGGGTTTCTGGTGCCGACCCTGACACCGCCGCCGGGGGCGGGCGGCGCCAACGCAACGCGCTATCTTGCCGGCGAGGACGGCTACGGCGGTTTTATCGCGGGCGGCAGCCAGACCACGGCGGTGGATGTCGAAGCGGTCACGGACGCCTTGCACGAACTGGCGGTCAATACGGACCTGCGTCACCGCATGGCGGAAGCGGGGGTACAGCGGGCCGAGACGATATATGACTGGCGTCATGTCATCCCGGCCTATGAAACCGTGTGGGAAGAACTCGCCGGCCGGCGCGCCAAAGGCGCGGAGTCGGCGGCCCGGTCGCCGCATCGCGCCGCCCATCCGCTGCGGCCCGACCCGTATAGGATGTTCGCGGGTTTTCCGACGGAACATCTTTCCCTGCAGGATCGGATAGAGATCGCCGCGAAAACCGTCGAGACGATCAACCAGTTGATCCGGCATCGGATGAATATGTTCACGCCGGACATCCTGTTGAGTGCGGACGACATTGCGGTACTGGTCAATGCCGTGGGGCGCCGTCCCGGCACGGCGTTGGAGGCGTTGGTTCCCGATCTCGCGGACGACGATCCGGCGTGCCTGCTTCGGACCGTGGCCTGGATGGTGAAGCTGGGATACCTGCGGCGTCTTGCGCCGGCCCCGGAACGGTAGGCGGCGCTACGCGCCCGCCACGGCGTCGAGCGGCAGCGCCGTGCCATATTTTACCTGTTTCAGCGAGAAGCTCGACTTGATGCTGGTGACGCCGGCTACCTTGGTCAGGTGATCCATGAGGAATCGCTCATACGCCGCGAGATCGGCGACGACGACCCGCAACAGATAGTCCGCGTCGCCGGTCATCAGATGACATTCCAGAACTTCCGGCCAGCCGAGGACCGCCGTCTCGAATATCTCCAGTGCCGATTCCGCCTGCCGTTCCAATGAGACCTGGATGAACACGCTGACCGGCAGGCCGGCGGCGCTGGGATCGACCAGCGTCACATAACGCGCGATGACGCCGGTCTGTTCGAGATCGCGGACCCGCCGCCAGCAGGGCGACGGCGACACGCCGACCTCGGCCGCGAGATCGACGTTGGAGATGCGGGCGTTCTCCTGCAGCCGCGTCAGGATGCGGCGGTCTATCTCATCTAAGGCAGTTCTGGGCACATTCTGTTCCAAATAAATCCTAAATTGGCACAATATTGCCAATACAAACGTCATTAACGCAATCTTTGCAAGGATCGTCTTAGCTTCCGGCCATATAATGAGGGCAGGTTCTCATTCGATACAGGAGTCGGTAATGGCCGCCCCGCTGCGTCTGGTCAAAGGCCAGGACGATGCCCGTCAGCCTCGGGAAAAGCTGCGTATCCTTTCGGAAATCGAGCGGAAGGTGTTGTGGCTGTCTTCCTGGACGATCCATAACGCGAACCATGTGCGGCCCGCCCGCGATGGCTTGAAGGTCGGCGGTCACCAATCCTCGTGTGCATCGGCGGCGACATTGCTGACGGCGCTCTACATGGATGTGCTGCGGCCGCACGACCGGGTTGCCGTGAAGCCGCACGCCAGCCCGGTCTATCACGCATTGATGTATCTGCTCGGTAAGCAGACTCAGGAAAACCTCGACCTGTTCCGGGGGCTGGGCGGGGCGCAGTCCTATCCGTCGCGGACCAAGGATACCGACGACGTCGATTTCTCCACCGGCTCGGTCGGTCTCGGCGTGGGCGTCACGCTCTTTGCCTCGCTGGTGCAGGACTATGCCCGGATGCATGCGCTGAACGCCGCCAATTCCGAAGCCGGACGCATGGTCGCGCTGATGGGCGATGCCGAACTGGACGAGGGTAATATCTTCGAGGCACTGCTCGAAGGCTGGAAACACGACGTTCGAAACCTTTGGTGGGTCATCGATTACAACCGTCAGAGCCTGGACGGCGTGGTCAACGATCAGTTGTTCCAGAAGATCCAATCTTTCTTCGACACGGTCGGCTGGAATGTGGTGACGCTGAAATACGGCAAGCGGCTCGAAGCGGCGCGGGACGGGCCGGCGGGCGAGGCGCTGCTGCAGTGGATCGACGAATGCCCGAACGATCTGTATTCCGCGCTCACCTTCAAGGGCGGCGAGGCCTTTCGCGAGCATCTGAAGACCGAATTGCAGGGCACCTCCGGACTGGGCGAGTTGCTCGACAGCCACGACGACCTGTCGCTGCACCGTCTGGTGACCAATCTGGCCGGGCACGACATGGAATCGGTGCTGGAGGCCTTCCACGGGGCGGCCGACGACGACCGGCCGCAATGTTTCGTGGCCTACACGATCAAGGGGTTCGGTCTGCCGCTTGCCGGGCACAAGGACAACCATGCCGGTTTGATGAACCCGGATCAGATGGCGGCCTTCAAGGCGTCGATGCGAATCCCCGACGGCAAGGAATGGGACCCGTTCGCGGGGCTGGAGGCGGCCGAGGAGGAGTTGACCGAATACCTGCAAGAGGTGCCGTTCGCCGCGGAGGCGACCCGCCGGCACAGCGCGCCGCAGATCGCCGTGCCGGAGAGCTTTCCGGTGCCGTCCGGGACCAGTTTGGCGACGCAGCAGGCGTTCGGTCAGATCATGAACGAACTCGCGCAAGGCGACAGCACGCTGGCGCGCCATATCGTCACCACGTCGCCCGATGTGACCGTGTCGACCAATCTCGGCGGTTGGGTGAACCAGCGCGGCCTGTTCAGCCGCCAGGAGCGGCCCGATGTCTTCCGCGAGGAGAAGGTCGCGTCGGTGCAGAAATGGGTCCGGTCGCGCGACGGCCAGCATATCGAACTCGGCATCGCCGAGAACAACCTGTTCCTGGCGCTGGCCGCGTTGGGCTTGTCGCATTCCCTGTTCGGCGCCCGGCTGCTGCCGGTGGGCACGCTCTATGACCCTTTCATCAACCGGGGTCTCGATTCGATGCTCTACGCCTGTTATCAGGACGCCCGATTCATGGCCGTGGCGACACCGTCCGGCGTGACGTTGGCGCCGGAGGGCGGGGCGCATCAGTCGATCAACACGCCGCTGATCGGGATGTCGATCGACCGGCTCGCCTATTTCGAACCGGCCTATGTCGACGAGTTGGCGGCGATCATGGCCTGGGGCATGCGCTATATGCAGGAAGATGACGGCGGGTCGGTCTATCTACGCCTGTCCACCCGGGCGCTCGAACAGCCCGAGCGAACCCTGAGCGACGCGGACCGGCAGGCGATCTGCGCCGGCGCCTATTGGGCGGTGCCGCCCGCGCCCGGCTGCGACCTTGCCATCGCCTATACCGGCGCGGTCGCCCCGGAGGCGCTTGCGGCACACGCGGCTTTGCGGGACGACGTGCCGGGGGCGGGATTGCTCGCAGTCACGTCGCCGGACCTGCTGCATGCGGATTGGCTCGCCGCCGGAAGGAAGCGTGCTGCCGGCGATCGCACGGCGCAATCGCATGTGGAGACACTGCTCGGCCAATTGGGCGCCGGCGCGGCGTTGGTGACGGTGCTGGATGGTCATCCCGCGACCTTGTCCTGGTTGGGTTCGGTCGGTGATTACCGGGTATCGGCGCTTGGCGTCGAGAAGTTCGGCCAGTCGAGCGACATTCCCGACGCCTTCCGGTTTCACGGCATCGACACCGACGCGATTTTGGATGCGGCGGCAGCCGCCTGTTTGGCGCGGCTGCGATAGATGGGGCGAGCCGGACTCGGCGAAGCTTGCACTTCCTGGCCATCACCGTAGGATGACCACGGGTCGCGGCGGACGCGATCGCAGGGTCGAGGCATCCGGTGCGTTCCAGTTTTTACGGCATTCTTATTTTTGCGGCGCTGACCGTCGGGATCGGCGCTTGCGCGCCGGTCGCCGATAAGGGTGCTGCCGGCAATGCAGCGGATGGCACGGACGGAACGGCGGCAACGGCCGCCACCGTTCCGTCGGAACCCTTGCCGGTTTTGGACGGCGGCCTCGGGCAGTATTCGATGGGCGGCCTGTTGGGCGGTCCGAACGGCGATGCAGGGACGGTTACCGGCATCTCGATCAAGGGCGCGTTGTTGCAGGGGCCGTTCGTCACATTCCTGGAACGGGGCGACATCGACCGCGCCTACAAGTCCGCCAGCTATACATTGGAGACTCAGCCGTCCGGTCAGACCCGGATTTGGCGCAATCCGCAAAACGGCCATTGGGGCACGATGACGCCGGCCCGCACCTATCTGAACGCGGAGGGACGGTATTGCCGTGAGTACCGGCAAACGGTCACGATCGGCGGGCAGGAGCACCAGGCCGGCGGCAAGGCCTGCCGGAGCGATGACGGCGTTTGGCAGGTCGTCAGCTAACGGCGGCTGTTCCTAGGAATCCGGATCCGGTTTCAAAACACGATGCAGGTCGAGCACCGGCGTGGCCACGTCGGTCTGGCACAACATGTCATGCACTTGGCCGCGATGGTGAGTCTGGTGGTTGAAAAAGTGGCTCACCAGCATGTCGACCGGATCGTCGAAGAGTCGCCCTTCGTTATTCTCGTATTGGATGGTCCCGGCAAGAAAGGTATCGGTAATATTCGCCGCGAAATCTTCGATCCGAGAGTCCTCGTCGGACCGTGCGGTGCGCAGGGCCTCGAAGTCCTCGTAAAGAATCGCGTCGAGACCGGTCGACGGAGCCTCGCGTCCGTCGAACCGGGCGAGCCAGATGCGGTCGCCAACCATGATGTGGTTGAGCGTGCCGTGAATGCTCTTGAAGAAGGCGGACCGGGTCTGTTTGCGGGCCATGTCGCTCAGTTCGGCGCAGGACGCGTAGAGCCGCTCATTGGCGAGCCGATTGTAGCGCGCCAACTGCCGGATCGTATCGACGAAGCGGGCGGCCATGGCGGGGATGCTGCGATCAGTTGCCGGCGACGGTCATGCCGTCGATGCGGACCGTCGGCGCGTTCACGCCATAGCGGAATTCCAGGTCGTCCGCCGCCTGCATGTTGAGGAACATGTTTTTGAGGTTGCTCGCCACGGTCATCTCGCTCACCGGATAGGCGATTGCGCCGTCCTCGATCCAGAACCCGGCCGCGCCCCGGCTGTAGTCGCCGGTCACATTATTGATCCCGAAGCCCATCAGCTCGTTGACGTAGAATCCTTCCTTGATGTCGCCGATCAAGGCGTCGCGGCTTTGTTCGCCGGGCGTCAAATAAAGATTGGTGGTCGACGGGGAGGGCGGGCCGCTGGTGCCGCGCGATGCCCGGCCGGTGGTTTCCAATTCGAGCTGCCGCGCCGCGCTGAGATCGAGCACCCAGCTCTTGAGCACGCCGTCATCGACGAAGGCGATGGAGTCGTTGGCGATGCCTTCCGCGTCGAAAGGCTTCGAGGCGAGGCCGCGCTTGCGGTGCGGGTCGTCGATGATCGATAGCCCCTTCGGCAGGATCTGTTCGCCCATGCTGTCTTTCAGGAAGCTGGTGCCCCGGCCGATCGCGGCGCCGTTGATCGCGCCCGCGAGATGCCGCAACAAGCCGTTCGACACGCGCGGGTCGTAGACCACGGGCACTTTCTTGGTCCCGACCTTGCGGGGATTGAGCCGCCGTACCGCGCGCTCGCCGGCCAGCCGGCCCACCTCGGCCGGGTCGTCCAGGTCGGCGGTGTAGACCGCGCTGGTGAATTCGTAGTCGCGCTCCATCCCGGTGCCTTCGCCCGCCAGCATGGCGGCGCCAATACTCTGCCGCGAAACGGCATAACTGCCGGAGAAACCGTTGGACGCGACGAGTGCCACGCCCGACCGGCCCCAGCTCGCTTCCGCGCCCTCGGAATTGGTGACGCCGTCCACGGCGCGGGCCGCATCCTCGCACTGACGCGCCCGTTCGATCAGCGTTTCGGGTGTCGGCTCTTCCGCGTCGCAGATTTCGAGATCGGCGACCGGGCCCGTGAAAATCTGACCCGGATCGGCGAGGCCGCAATACGCGTCTTCCGGGACCGTGCGCGCCATCGCGACGGCGCGGTCGACCAACTCCTTCAACGCCGCCGGTGATGCATCGGAGGAGGAGACGATGGCCTGTTGCTTGCCGATCAGCACGCGCAGCCCGAGGTCGGTGCTTTCCGACCGTTCCAGTTTCTCGATCTCGCCAAGGCGCTGGGAATGCGACAGTGAAATGCCCGACACGGCGATGGCGTCGGCGCTATCGGCACCGGCGGCTTGGGCCTTGCCGATAAGGTCGGACAACAGGTCGAGCGCGTCGTGTTCGTTGGTGAGTGTCGACGATGAATCGCTGGGCATAGGGCAGATCTTTCCGTCTCTCAGAAGGGCAGGTGTCCGGCGAACGGACAGTCACTGAAAATGGGTCAGGATCGAGACGATTACAACCGCGATCAGCAGTGCCAGCGTCAACAGGAATAGTTTCCGGGCGCGGTAGAATTCCTCGGGCGTGACCATCGGCGTTTCGCCAGTCTGCTCGGCCAGGATGCGCGCGCGTTCCTCGCGCCGTTCGCGCAGACGGCGCATGATGTAGCGCGACAGCAGGAACAGGATGCCGACCGCTATGGCGATCACCCAAGCGTATTCGCGGATCAGGTCGTTCGACGTCATGCGCCGCAGTATAGGCGAGCCGCCGCGGGAGGTGAATCGCTTAAGGCCGCCCGCCGATCCAGAACAGGTAGAGCGCGTAGAGACCTGCCAGCGCCAGCATCAGCCATGTCACCGTCTGTCCGACGATCCGCCCGAAGGACGGCCCGGTCGTGCTGTACAAGCCCTGTGCATGCAAGACCCGGGCGACGAAGAGGCCCGCGCCCAGCACATGCACCGCGGCTACCGGCGCCCCCAGCATCTCGACGATGAGCAGGAGCACCAGACTCAATGCCACGTATTCGGCATTGTTCGCGTGCACCCGAATCGTCTGCAGCAGCGCTGCATTATTACCGTCGCCGATGTCTATGCGTTCCTTCGCGCGATGCAGGCTGACGCGCATTGCGAGTAAAACGGCGAGCAGGCCGTTCAGGCCCGCATAAAGCGCGGTGATGACCGGCAATGTGATTTGCACGGATTGCATTGAAATTCCCCCGATTGAACCGACAGTCCCGGAGCAAGTCTACGCCGCCGCCGTGCGGTCGGTCTTCACCCTTGCGTGAGGGACGCGGTGAACGGCGGAATCCAGAGCGCCGCACCGACATCAATCCGTCTTTGGCGTTTGAGGTGGATTTCATCGGCATGATACCGTTGAGGTCAACCGAAAGGAGGGGATCGATGACGGAAGTGCCAAAATCAACCGGGCCCGCACCGGGGTTTGCCGCGTCGCCCGGCTATCGTGTCGACATGGAGCCGTGTCCGAAGCGCATTCGCGTGAAGGTCGGCGATGAGGTTATCGCGGATTCCACCGGCGCGTTGCTCATGCTCGAGACCAATCACAAGGATCTCTATTACTTTCCGCGCGCCGATATTCGCATGGACTTGATGGCGCGCAGCGACAGTACGTCCTTCTGACCCTACAAGGGCCATGCGGCCTACTACTCCGTGCGGGTAGGTGATCGAATCGAAGAAGACATCGCGTGGTCGTACGAGACCCCGTATGACGAAGGCGAATCCTACGCCGGCTATATCGCGTTCTACTGGGATAGGGTAGACAAATGGCTCGCGGACGAGGACGAAATCGCCGAGCAACCGTATAGCGCCGGCGAGAGGAAATGATGACTCGAGCCGTTTGCGGGGAAAGCGAGAGGAACCCGTGACAAAGATATTCCGGCGGCAGATCGGCGATGCGACCGCGTGGAAAAGCACCGAGATGAAAGCGCGCGACGATTGGCTCCACGTCCTGACGGAAGCCGAGGTCGGGGATCTCGACCGAGCCCTGCGCGCGGTGCAGCAGAGCGGTTTGGAAATGGCCGCGGTCACGAAAAATGATTTCCCCTTGCCGGTGTTGGAGCCCTATCTCGCCGATTTGGAGAAGACCGTGCGCACCGGCCGCGGGTTTGCACTGCTGCGCGGCATTCCGGTCGACCGATATACCGCGGAAGAGGTCTTCCTCATTAAATGGGGCATCGGCACGCATCTGGGCGAGAAGGTATCCCAGAACGCCTACGGCGACCTGCTCGGTCATGTCTACGATCATGGGCGCGATCCGAAATCCACGCGAACCCGGGGCTACCAGACCCGTGGCGAGCTGCGGTTTCATGTCGATCGCGCCGACATGACATCGCTTCTCTGTCTGCGCACGGGCCGGAAAGGCGGATTGAGCCGCATCGTCAGTTCCATGTCCGTTCACAACGAGATACTTGCCCGGCACCCCGAATATCTGCCGCCGCTCTATGAAGGGGTGCCCTATATCCATATCGAGGAAGCGGGCGAGATGCGAAGCTGGAAGGAGCCGGTCTTCAGCGTCACCGACGATGTTCTGAGCTGTTCCATCCGCCGCAACACGGTGCAAAAGGCGATCGAGCGGTCGGGTATAGAGATGACGCCGCTGGAGACGGCAGCCCTCGAATTTTTCGATTCGGTGGCGGAAGATCCCGAATTCGTCCTCGAGATGGAACTCGAGCCCGGCGACATTCAGTTCGTCAACAACTACACCATCCTGCACGGCCGGACGGCCTTCGTCGACGATGCGGCGCGGGAAATGAAGCGCCATCTCGTGCGCCTCTGGCTGCGGTTCTTCTCCCCCCGTCCGACCGCCGCGTTTATCCGCGAACAGTACAACGGAATCGAGAAGATGCTGGAGCGCGAGACTTAGCAGACGGGCTGTGCGGGCCTTAGTCCTGCGTGCCGTGCTCGCCCGGGATGATGATCTCGGCGCCAAGCTGGGTCACGATCGACCCGACATCGAAGAAAACCGTTTCACCCCAGATCTTGTCGTCCCGGAAGTGCCACGCGACCAACGAGCGGATGCGAACACGCTTGTCCGTCGGCGGGATGCCGAAAAAGGACCCGCGATGGGTCCCGGTCCACTGGTTTTCGGTGACGATACAATCCTCGTCGGCCGAGAGGTATCGGTGGATTTTGACGTTGAAGTCGGGGAAGGCTTCCCAAAGCAGACGATATCGTTCCGCGACTTTTTCAGGACCCACGAAGCGCTCGGGGAACCCGGCGATATCGTTGAAGCAATCGTCCGTGAACCCGTCGAGCACGCGGTCCATATCGTGTGAACTTTCGGCTTCTAAATGGTCCTCGAGTACCGCGAGACGTTCGGGCGGAATGTTTGCCATGGTCGGCTCCTTACGGGGATGTTTCCGTCGGTTTCCGGTAGATCAACATATTCGGCATAGACGCTACCACGCCCGTGCATCCCTGTAGCGTTCCGCACCATGCCGTTCGCTGCCGCATTTCGTGATCGGCATTTTCTATCGAAAACTGGAGTTCAATTTATTGGAACCCGAGATCCTGCGGCACCATGTCAGGGTGGCGAGGGCGCACTTCCGCGTCCCGGGCAGAAAAAACGAGGCTGAAAGATGAACCCTCAGGCGTTACTCGATCAATTCTTGGGCTCGCAGAGCACGGCGGCTGCCGGGGAAACGCTCCGGTCGGCTTCCAGCAGCCTGTCCAACCCGAACGCGAAGGCCGCGTTGGGCGGCGTCGCGGCGGGCGGTCTTCTCGGTCTCTTGCTCGGCAACAAGAAAGCCCGCAAGAAAGTCGGCAAACTCGCGGGCGGTGTCGTCGGGTATGGCGGTGCGGCGGCCCTCGGCGCGCTCGCCCATCGCGCCTATCGGAATTGGCAGGAACAGAAATCCCAACCGGCGCAGGCGGCGTCCACCCAAACTCCCCACACCCCCTCGCCGCCTGCGCCGGCCCCTTCCGGAACGTTGCCGCCGGTGGAGCCGCGGTTCAATCCGGCGGTCAATGTCGGGAACGATGGCCGCCCGTTCGCGCTCACGCTTGTCCGCGCGATGATCGCGGCGGCGAATGCCGACGGGCATATCTGCGAGCAGGAGCGAAAGACCATCCTCTCGCATCTCTCCGCCTTGCAGCTCGACGCGGACGCCAAGAGTTTCGTGTTCGAGGCGCTGATGACGCCCTCGACGCTCGACGAGATCGGCGACCTTGCCAACGGCCCCGAACAGGCGACGGAGGTCTATCTGGTGTCGCGCATGGCGATCGACCCGGACGATCCGGCGGAACAAGCCTATCTCGACAGTCTCGCCCGTCGGCTGGCATTGCCGCCCGCGCTTGTCGCGGAACTCGAAAGCCAGGTCAAGGCGCAGGTGTCGATCGCCGCGTGACCGCGGTGCCGCCTCTCCTACCAAGGTTGAGGCCCCGACGCATTTTCTAGGATTTGTCTTCGGCGCGGATGATGCCGGCCTCGATCAGCGTCTCGATTGCGTTTGCCGACAGCCCGCCCACGTCGCGCAGGACCGTGCGCGTATCCTGACCGACTCGATGCCCGGCATGCTTCGCCCGGCCGGGGGATTCGGATAGGTGCGGCACCGGCGCGGCCATGGTGATCGCGTCGAGATCGTCGTCCGGAACCGGAACCAGCATCTCGCGCGCTTTATAGTGCGGGTCTGCGAAGATGTCGGCCATGTTGAAGATGCGGGTCGCGGGGACCTGCGCCGCATCCAGCCGGTTTTCCAGGTCCGTCAGCGGCAGTTCCGCCGCCCAATCCGCAACGAGACCGTCGATCTCGTCGGCATTTTCATTCCGGGCCGCCGCCGTCTTGAACTTGGCGTCGTCGGCGAGCGCCGGTTGGTTCATCACCGCGCACAGCCGGCGAAACACCGAGTCCGCGAAAGCGGCGATCAGGATGAATTGCCCGTCGCCTGTGGCGTAGAGATTGTTCGGCGTCGCTCCTGGCATCCGCGAGCCGACCCGCTCGACGACCTTCCCCAGCTTGTCGAAGTTCTGGGCATAGGGCTCCATGAAACTGAATGCGCATTCATACAACGCCGCGTCGATGCATTGTCCCTTGCCGGTCAGAATGCGGTGATGCAAGGCCGCGAGCACGCCGAACGCGCCGTAAAGACCGGTGATGTAGTCGGTGAGCGCGGTTGCCATGCGTCCCGGCGGACGGTCTGGATCGCCGTTGATGTAGCGCAGCCCGCTGACCGCTTCCCCGATCACGCCGTATCCCGGCCGCTGTGCATAGGGCCCGGTCTGGCCGAACCCGCTGATCCGCAGCATCACGAGGCGCGGATTAATCGCATCGAGCGCCTTGTATCCCAGCCCCCATTTCTCCATCTGGCCGGGCCGGAAATTCTCGATCAGCACGTCGCATTCGGCGGCGAGCCGCCGGATCAGGTCGCGCCCTTCATCCGTGCGCAGATCGATCGCGACGGTGGATTTGCTGCGGAAGAGGCTGGCCGCATAGAGCGATTTGCCCTCGACACTATCGCCGACGGCGCGCAGCGTGTCGCCTGCGACATCCTCGACCTTGATGACCTCGGCGCCGAAATCCGCCAGCAGCCGGCCGCAAAAGGGGGCCGCAATCGTCGACCCCAACTCCAAAACTCGAAAGGAAGAGAGCGCTTCAGGCACGATTGAGTGTTCCATTGTTCATGTCAGGGTCCGTCCGCCGATAATACTCGAATACCAAGGTCGGCCAACCGGCCGCGCGGTCGAGGCCTCTCAAAAGGAGTGAGTGACCTAACCAATCTGATTTCCAAGAGGATGATTTACTCTGGTAGCGGACCCGGACGAGTATCGAAACTGCCGCATTGGGCTGTATTGCCGCTTGAAATGGGGCGCGGCGATTGCGGCTCGGGCCGATTTAGGGACGAATCATGGCTAATCCGGAGAAAGTTGGCCAGGGGCCAACGGCAAAAGACTCGCTTGGCGTCGGTGACCGGGATGCCGAGTATATGCCGCCGCTCAGGCATGCAATTCCGCTCGGACTGCAGCATGTGCTCGCGATGTTCGCGGGGAACATCACCGTTCCCATCATCATCGCCGGCGTAATTGGCGCGAGCCCCGATGAAAAGGTGTTCTTGATCCAGGCAGCCATGCTGGTTGCGGGAATCGCGACGCTTATCCAGACCGTCGGGATCGGCCGGGTCGGCGCGCGACTGCCGATCGTACAGGGCACCAGTTTCGGGTTTCTGCCCGTTGCGATCCCGATTGCGAAAAGCTTTGGCCTCGCCGCCGTTTTGGGCGGCGCGTTGGTTGCCGGACTGATTCAAGTGGCGTTGGGCGCGATGCTGGGCAGGATCCGGCATTGGTTCCCGCCATTGGTGACAGGAATCGTCGTCTTGGCGATCGGTATCGCCCTGCTGCCCGTCGGGATTAAATATGCCGCCGGTGGCGTGAAGGCGACGGACTTCGGTGCCGCCCATCACCTGGGGATGGCAGTATTCGTCATCCTCTTGACGCTGGTTTTGAAATTCTTCTGTAAAGGGCTCGTTTCCGCGGCGGCTGTTTTTATCGCCATCGTCGCCGGCTATGCGGTTGCATATCCGTTCGGGATGGTCAGCTTCGGGAATGTCGAGAGTGCGGCTTGGTTCGCGGTTCCTACGCCGCTGCAGTTCGGGCTGGAATTTCCGGCCGCAGCAATCATCGGCATGGGGGTCATGGCCTTCGTGACGACGATCGAAACGGTCGGTGACATTTCGGGGATCACCATGGGGGGCGCCGGCCGCGACGCGACAGACAAGGAGACGTCGGGCGGCATCATGGCGGACGGCATCGGGACGTCGATCGCCGCCGTACTCAATGCCCTGCCGAACACATCCTATAGTCAGAATGTCGGGTTGGTTGCCTTGACCGGCGTCATGAGCCGGCATGTGGTTTCCATCGGCGCCGTCGTTCTGGTCTTGGCAGGGCTCGTTCCGAAACTCGGCGCGGTGGTCGCGTCCATTCCCAATGCTGTACTGGGCGGGGCGGCGATCATCATGTTCGGTATGGTTGCCGCGGCCGGGTTGAAGCTCATCGCCTCAGCGGAGCTCAATCGCAGAAACCTGGTGATCATCGCCTTGTCGCTTGGGGTGGGCCTTGGCCTCCAGGCGGTCCCGGACGCCGTCATGATCCTACCGCAGCAGATCAAGCTCCTTCTGGTGTCGGGGATTATTCCCGCGGCGTTCTTGGCGGTCATCTTGAATGCGGTGCTGCCGGTAGAGGAATCGCCGTGACCTTGCGGGAGGCAAGGCAACGGCGAGGGCCTTTTTGTATAATCGGAGGAATAGGATGATCGGTCGCAACACAGCAGTTTTTGTCGGCGCGTTCATTTGCTTTGCTCAGGCCTTGGTTGTGCCGGCGCAGGTCCAGGCGGGCAAACTCAAAGTCGCCATGCTGATCCCGGGTCACATCGATGACGGCGGTTTCATGGAAGCGGGTTATAAGGGCCTGTTGATGATCCGTGACAGGCTGGGCGCGGACATCGCCTACATCGACAAGGTCAAGCCGAAGAAAGACCTGCTCTCCGCGTCGCTGCGAAAGCTTGCGGCCGGGGAACCGGACTTGATCATTGCGCATGGTGGTCAAAATTCCAAAGCGATGGTGGCCGTGGCGCCCGAGTTCCCGAATGTGAAATTTGTCGTGGTTCAGGGCAATGTCCGGGGCAGCAATCTGTCCAGTTATGAAATCCTGCAGGAACAATCGGCCTGGCTGGCCGGTGCGGCCGCCGGATTGCTGACCAAGACCAACGTGGTCGGGCACATCTCCGGGATCAGGGTTCGTCCGGGCCTGAAGGGGCGCGGCGCCTTCTACAATGGCCTCATGCACACCAACCGGAATGCAAAATATCTGACGACATTTGCGGGCGACCAGGACGATAACAAACTCTCGTACGGCGTTGCGTCCGCGCAGATCGATGCCGGCGCGGATATCATCTTCACGATGCTGAATGCCGGGCGTGTCGGCGCTATCAAAGCCATGCGGGAGAAGAAGGTCCATCAGATCGGAAATGTCCGGGACTGGTATCCGGTAGCGCCGGATGTCTTCGTCGCGTCGGCGATGGCGAATGTCAGCATGGCCGGTCTTCACGCCGCAAGCGACGTGCAGAGCGGGGCCTGGAAGCCGGGGGTTATCAAGAAGATCGGTCTCGAAAACGGCGATGCGGTGCGTCTCGCACTGGCGCCGGATGTTCCGCAGGACATTCGTGTAAAACTCGAAAAACTGCGCGAAGCGCTTGCTAGTGGAAAGACCGAAGTATCGATCGAATACGACGGGCCGGAATTCAAGCCCCAGACGGGAAAGTAGATGGCGGTTCCCGACGTTATTCTGGCGATCGAAGTCGCCGTTTGCCTGTTGGTCACCTGGCCTCTGGTCCGGCAGCTCGCATTCCAGCCGTTTCGCTACAAGTTGCCCTGCAAGGCCGCGCAACGAATCGCGGCGTTGATTGGCTACTACGGGTTTATCGGGGCGGCCGCTGTTTTCGCGCCGGTCCTGCTCCATGTCGTGGCGGTGATCGCATTGGCCATTTTGATTTATGAAAGGTGGCGGGCGCGTTCCGGATACGGCAGGGACAGCGGTCTGCCGCCAGGGTCGCTCGGCCTCGTGCCTCGGAGTCATGAAACGGACCCCTATCACTTTGAGAAGCTGATCGCGAAGCACGGTCCGATATTCAAGTTCAGTGTCGAGTTCCACCCCTACATTTACATTGCCAGTCACAAGCGCGCGCTTAAGTTCCTCCGTGAACACGACGACGTGCTGATCGGTGCGGCGCAGCCGATCAGCGCCGGCATCCCCAAAGGGTTCGTCCGCTATATGCCGGCCCGAACGCATACGAAATACCGGAGAATTCTCCTCACCGGCGTCTCGGCCGATGTCATCGACGATGCGCGCCCGATGATTCACGCGGCCGTTCGAAGCAAACTCCTGCAGATCTGCGACGAAACGCGCGGATTATCCAACGGTGGAATTCTGATCGACGATGCCCTTCGGGAACTGATTTTCCCAATCGTCTTGGAGGTCTTCTTCGGCGTCAGACCCAACACGCCCCAGTTCGCCCAGATCGACTCTTTCTTTGCGGATATCGATACGCGACGAGAGACATGCGGCATCGAGGATAGAAGAAACCGCGCGATGAGCGGCATGAGCGATTGGATCCGGGCGCGGATCGATGAATTTGAAACGGATCCCGGCGCCGCGCCATCCTGTTTCCTGAAGAGTTTGGCGGAGCATCAGGATGCGGCAGCGCTCGATGCGACCGTTCGGGGCAACTGGGTCGCGATGGTCGAATTCGCCACCGTCGATATCGTCGGTCTGATGCAGTGGCTGGTGAAGATGCTTATCGACTATCCGGAATGGGCCGAAAGGCTGCGCCGGGAGCAGGCTGAAAATGGCGACGTACTGGATTGGGGCGAGCATTCCCTGCCGGGGCGTATCGTCAAGGAGACGCTGCGGCTGGAACGCAGCGAGTTCCTGACTCGGAAGGCCACGCAAGATGTTTGGTTCGAGGGGTATCGTATTCCCAAGGACTGGTCCATCCGGATCGGCATCCGCGAGAACAACCGCGACCCGGAAACCTTCGACCGGCCGACCGAGTTCGATCCGGACCGGTTCGTGGGAAAGGAATACTCGCTCGAAGAATACGCGCCGTTCGGCCTGTTCCGACACAACTGCATCGGGGCGGTCTTTGCCTCCACGGTGGGGCGCATCTTCGTCGCCGAGCTTGGAACCGGCTTCGACATCGAACCGAACGGCGAGTGGACCACACAGTATGTCCCGCCGCATTGGCGGCCGCGCGCCGGCTTTCGGCTTGGTTTGAATGCGCGGGCGGCGTAACCACGGCACCGAAATCGGCCGGCACCCGGCTGCAAACGAGAGCGGCGGTTTCTACGGATCCAGGGAACCGGCTCAGTCGGAGAGGCCGAGCCAGTCGCGCCGATAACGCCGCCATTCGGCTGCGTCGGTGGTCCAGTTCGCGTAGACCGCCACGCCGTGGGGATGCGGCGCGGAGTCGGATGCAAGGCCGTTGCGAATCCCCCTGAGTCCCGAGCGCATGTTTTCGGCGCCGGGCCGGAAGCTGAGGCGGTTTTCCTCGTAGGTCGGCACGCCCATGAAAACCGTTACCCGTTCGGGTGTCAGCGCGAGTATTTTACGCGTCTCCCATGCCACCAACGAGCCATAGAGCCAGTCGGTCGGAAGTCCCGTGTCGTACATCATGACGGCGATCTGGTCGACGCGGCCGCTGACCGCGCGATGGTAGGCTGCGGTCCAGAAACCCGCATGCGTGCCTGCGGTCTGCGTAAGCCAGGCGAGACCCGGAAGCGGCTCGATCTCGTCGGTGGCCATCGAAAGCAGCGCGCCGCGATCGCGGGTGACGCGCCGGGTTTCGTCCAGCAGCGCGAGGAGATGGGGGTTTCCGCTGCTGGGCTCGATATTGTAGTGAATGCCGCCGAACCCGAGATCCAGGAAATGCCGTGCCGTCGTAACGACCGCTTGGCGAACGGCCGGTTCGGCCAGGTCGAGCGGCCCGCCGCCGCGTTTCTCGATCTGCCCGATCCAGGCTTGAACGCGGAGCGCCGGCGCATGCCGCCGCATTTCCTTGACCAGCCGCCCGGCAGCGGGGTGCCGGGCGGGATCGATGGTGCCGTCGGCCCGCAGCGGACCGACATGGAAAAACCCGTCCGTGATCTTATGCCGGATCAAATGCGCCGCGAGATCGCGATAGGCGCTGGGCAATTGCAGCGCGCCGACCCATTTATGCGCGAGCCAGACCGCATTGGAACCAGCCGCGCGGCGCGGCGGCGCATCGTCGCGATTGTAATCGAGATAGGCGTAGAGGAGTGCGGCGGACGCAAGGGTCACCAACGTGAGTGTCGCGGCAAGCGCAAAACGACGGATCACTCTCATCGTGTAATCTTGTCCGGATTTCCCGCCGATTTCATGGCGGCTGTTGGGTGTTTCAGCGGCACGCGCGCGGAAAGAAAACCGGGGACGGCGCAACACCATCCCCGGTTTCAATGTGTAGCGCGCTGTCTATCTACGCCTTAAGCGCCCGGTTCACCGCGCATGTCACCGCCTGTAATGAGGCGGTGACGATGTTCGGGTCGCGGCCGACGCCGTAGATCTTCTCGCCGCCGACCTCGGCCTCGACGAAGGCGATGGCGGTGGCGTCCGCGCCCATTCCGACCGAATGCTCGCTGTAGCTATAGACCTTGATGTCCTTGCCCGTCTCCTTCGTGAGGGCATCCACATAGGCGTCGATCGGGCCGGTGCCGCGGCCTTCGATCTTCACTTCGCCGCCGTTCTTCTTCACGGTGGCGGTGAGGCGGCGGATTTCCGACGCGTGGGTGTCGGGGATCGTCTGGTGATCGACGAAGCCGTAGGGCGTCTCGGCCTTGAGGTATTCGGTTTCGAAGGCCGACCAGATGTCCTCCGGCTTCTGCTCCTGCCCGGTGTCGTCGGAGATGCCCTGCACCACGCGGGAGAATTCGATCTGGAGGTTACGCGGCATCTGCACGCCGTATTCCTCCTCCATGATATAGGCGATGCCGCCCTTGCCGGACTGGCTGTTGATGCGGATGACTTCTTCATAGACCGCGCCGACGTCTTCCGGGTCGATCGGCAGGTAGGGCACGTCCCACTCGCCGCTGTTCGAATCCTTCATCGCCGCCAGGCCCTTCTTGATCGCATCCTGATGGCTGCCGGAAAAGGCGGTGAAAACCAGTTCGCCCGCGTAGGGATGGCGCGGATGCACCGGCAGCTGGTTGCAGTATTCGGCGGTCGCCCTCAGCTCGCGCATGTTGCGCATGTCGAGCTGCGAATCGAGGCCCTGGCTCACCATGTTCATGGCCAGCGTGATGATGTCCACGTTGCCGGTGCGCTCGCCGTTGCCGAACAGGGTGCCTTCGATCCGGTCGGCGCCCGCCATCACGGCGAGTTCGGCGGCCGCAACGCCGGTGCCCCGGTCGTTATGCGGATGCAGCGACAGCACGACCCGGTCGCGGTTCGTGAAATTGCGGTGCATCCACTCGATCTGATCGGCGTAGATGTTGGGCGTCGCCACCTCGACCGTGGCCGGCAGGTTGATGATGGTCTTGTTCGACGGGCTCGCCTCCCAGACGTCCATCACCGCCTCGCAGACCTCGAGCGCGTAGTCGAGTTCGGTCTGCGTGTAGCTCTCGGGCGAGTACTCGTGGATGACCTCGGTCTCCGGCACCGTGGGGATCAGCTGCTTGATCAGTTCCGCGCCGTCGGTCGCGATCTTCTTCACGCCCGCTCGGTCCTCGCGGAACACGACGCGGCGCTGCGTCGTCGAGGTCGAGTTGTAGAGGTGGACGATCGCCCGTTTGGAGCCCGCGATGGAGTCGAAGGTCCGGCGGATCAATTCCTCACGCGATTGGGTCAGCACCTGGATCGTCACGTCGTCGGGGATCAGGTCCTCGTCGATGATCTGGCGGACGAAAGAGAAATCCGTGTCCGATGCCGAGGGGAAGCCGACCTCGATTTCCTTGAAGCCCATCTTGCAGAGCGTCTGGAACATGCGAAGCTTGCGCTCCGGTCCCATCGGCTCGATCAGCGCCTGGTTGCCGTCGCGAAGATCGACGGAACACCAGGTGGGGCATTCGGTGATGGTCTTGGTCGGCCACTGCCGGTCCGGCAAATCGATCTGCGGGAACGGCCTGTATTTTTCCACGGGCATGAAAGCCATGGTCGTAACTCCTGTCTGTCTTCGGCTGCGTCTTTACCGATTTATGGGGTGTTCGTAAACCGCGGCGCGGTTACGGCCACCGGGAGGCCGCTTCAGTCCCGGCGACCGCCGGTAAGTCGCAGCGACAGGACCGGGGTCAAAACCGGGCGGACGACAGACGGCGCATAAGCGCGACCCCGCGGGTCGGAGTCGGATTCAGGCTGGAAATCTGCAATGGAATTCATCGAATGGAACCTTGTTAACCGGCGGAAAAGCCAGGACGAACGGGCAACCCCGACGCTTCAGAGCGTCGGGCCCATAAGTCGCAGGCCAAGCAGCCGATATCTGGTTCCGATAATCATGCCGCGGACTGTAGGCCGAAATGTGAGGGATGGCAAGGGGTTGGGTGCTAACGATGAAGAGTGTGCGCTGTAATCGAGCTATGCAGATTTTCGTTCCGTCCCACGTGGCCGCCGCTCAGGGACGGCGCATCGGCGGGGAAGGGGCGCGATCCCGTGGTGCGGAACCAACTGTCATGCACCATCGTGTATTTGCGGATCGTCGGCCAGACGACCTCGCCGAGGAATTTTTGATCGCAGTTGAAAGTCTTGGTGCTGCTCTGCAGGAACGGCGCGTAATGTGGGGCGAGGTCCGGCAAGAGGCCGCCGGTGCCGCCCCACATGCCCGCCAGCAATAGGTCTGTATGGGTGAAGTAGTCGCGCATCGCGTGGAACAGCGCGCCGCTGTCCCGCCACGCCGTGACGGCCGCGGCCTCGCGCGGATTGATCACGCTGTCGGCGTCGCGCACGAGGAAGCGGTCGACGGCCGGGTCGGACGCAACTTCGAAGCGCCAAAACAGCCCTTCCAGGAAGTCGCCGCCGGCGTCTCTCATGATCACGTCGGCGCCTGTCGCAAGCAGGGCGGCGATTGTTGCGCCGGGCACGTCGCGGCCGCAATAGAAGCGGCAACGCCAGCCGGGATAGATCCGCGGCGCGACCTGCGCGTTGCGGACGGCACCGTCGAGATAGCGCGGCGTCTGTCCCCACAAGCTGAAGGCGATGACGTTGCGGCGCGGCCGGTCCGGCCGGAAAGCCGGTGCCCGCGCGTCGGGCAGCGCGCAAAGCGGGGGCCGCGCGGCGGCGCGTTCGTCTTTCAGGGTCAGCGCGCGTTGGCCGTGATGCCGGGCGCGCACGGGATTGCCGAGACGGCCGTACAGCTCCGTCAATCCGTCATGGATCGCCGGGCGGGCGGGATGCAGGATGCGCACCCGTTCGAGCCAGACCAGCGCTTCCATGAGCCGCCCGGTCGACATAAGAATGCGGGCGATGTTCTGCATCGTGTCCGCATCGCGCGGGAATAGCCGATGCGTTTTCTTCAGGCAGTCGAGAGACGCGCCATAATCGCGCTTCGCGAAACGGTACAGCAAAAGCAGTTTATGCTCGTGCAGGTCGGGCGCGTCCGGGTGCGACTGGATGAGCGCGGCCATCCGGTCGGCGGCGTCGTCGACACGTCCGCTGATGTAGAGTTGCTGAATCGCTTCGCGCGTTTCGATGCGGTGCGCGTCCATGGGCTCTGTCGGCTCGTGAATGGGATGCGCCGTGGCGGCGCCTGTCGGCCGACCGTATCTTCGGGGTCTTAACGCCGGGTAAATGCGGTTTCCCGGCCTCGCCAAACCTTCCGTCGTTTTACAGCCTGATTGAGCGGCGTGTTAGACTGGCGTGGGCGGTCACGATGACAGCGTCATTCCGTGCGGTCGAGGAGTCGAAAATGCGGCAGAAAGACGAAAAGGTCGATTTCGCGGTGGCGCCGGATCAAGTCGCGGCGTTCCAGCGGGATGGGTTTCTGGTCGTGCGCGGCTTGCTCAGCCGCGCGGAAATCTCGCTCATCCGAACGGCTTTGGCAGAAGACCCCGCCATCCGATCCAATGGCGTGAATCGCGAAGATGACAGCGGCGCCGTGACGCGGTCGGTGGTCTGGCTTGAACCGGGCGACAGCACCTATGGCCGGGTCGCGCGCCTGCCGCGCGTGGTGGATACCATGGCCGCCTGTCTCGGCGATGAGGTCTATCACTATCAGGCCAAGCTGAACGCCAAGGAACCTTACGAAGGCGGTTCCTGGGAATGGCACCAGGACTACGGCTATTGGTACGAGCAAAACTGCCATTATCCGGATATGGGAACAATGATGCTGGCGCTCGACCCATCGACGAAAGAAAACGGGTGCCTGCAGGTACTGGCGGGCTCTCACCGTATGGGTACCGTTCAGCACGTCTTCACCGAGGGCGGACAGCGTTGTGCCGATCCCGAGCGGGTGGGCGAAATCATGAAAGTGCTGGATCTGATCTATTGCGAGCTGGACCCGGGCGATGCGCTGTTCTTTCATTGCAACACGCTGCACCGTTCCGACCAAAACCGATCCGATACGCACCGCTGGATGCTATTGGATTGTTACAACACGCGGCATAACAGTCCCTTCAAGGTCGTCGTGCCGGGAACGCCGTACCGGCCGATAGAGAAAATTCCGGACGACGGCATTCTGTCCGCGGGACTCCGCTTCGCGACCGGCGAGGAGAAGTTCCAATCCACCTATGTCGAAGAACAGAAAAAGGCCGCCGGCGTGACGTAGGCGCGCGGGGATGTTTCGCGACCGTGGCGCGACACCCTAATGGGGAAGCGAAATTTCCAAGCGATTGCCGGCGTTCCAGAATCCGATACGGTTGATCCGCCCGTAGTGCAGATAGGTGAGACCGAGAAGGCGGAGATAGAGAATCCGTCCGGATTCCACGATGCCGGTCTTTGCGCAGGCGCGCCGTGAGCTCTTGTTTAGGCCGTTGATGATGCCGAGCGACCGGCAGCGGTCTTTTTGCAGAAAATATGCGCGGGCGAACCGGATGACCTGCGGCGCGATCCCCTGGCCGCGAAATTCCGGCGCGACCCAGATGCGGGCGCCGAAGAAATCATGCGTCCCGAACCGGAAGCGAAGCCAGTTTTCCTGATCATGCGTGTTGGTCTCGTAGATCGCGTAGCCGAGGATCCGGTCTTCACGCTCGTAAACGGCATATTTGTCGCCGCGGGCGAGGCCGTCGACCAGCGCGGTCCGGTCGACGCCGCAAGCCGTCAATCCGCTGATATCGCGCTCGTTCGCCCAGCGGATGCCTGGGGGCGTCGCGCTGGGTTTGAAGGCGCTATGGTCCGTCGCCGTGACGATCCAGATATTGATATCGAAGAGCCACGACGGGACGATGCGCCAGAGGAAGTTCTGGATCGAATAGAAGACTCCGGTGTCCGAAACCTTGCGCCGGGATTTTGAGAGCAACTGCATGCTTCGCCGCTTGCCGTTCGCACTATCCAGATACTAATTTTAGGACAATACCCTCGGGTCCGGTATAGGCGAGAAGAAGCAGTGCTTTCGGGCTACGGCGGGTCCGAACCCGCCGCTCTCACCGGCGTCTAGTTCAGCCGCAGATCCAAGATGTGCTGCGGGCTGGCCTCCAGCTCGCCTTTCTCGACCCGCTTCACGATATCGGTCAGCGCGGCGTTGGCCGGAGTGTCGATGCCGATCTCCTGGGCCTTGCCGACGATGAATCCGTTCAGGAACTCGATCTCGGTTCGTCGTCCCTTGACCATGTCCTGCCCCATTGACGGGCGATGCGCGCCGCCGCCTGGTTTGCTGGCCTCTTCCAGGCGGTGGGCGTCGTATTCGGCCTTGGCCTTGTCGTCGCCTTCGCCGGCGCGGGCGATGACCTCGGGGTCGATGTGATGGATTTCCTCCAACAGATAGCCGAGCGCCTGGCCGACCCGGATCGCCTCGCTGCCGAGCCGGGCGCCGAACCCGCGCAACACGTCATTGGTCAGGATGTCCTTGCTGATCAGTCCGGTGCAGGCCGACATCCCGTTCGCCATGGCGTTGGTCACCAGTTTCGACCAGCGCTCGCCCCACAGGTTGTCCGTCACCTTGGCGGAGTCGGACAGCGCGACCAGCCGGTGCACCTCCTTCACGCGGTCGGTAACGCGGCCGTGCACCTCGCCGACGCGGAACACCGTGTGGCCTTCGCCCTTCTTGCCGCTGGCCCGGCGCACATGGCCCGGCTCGCAGATGTCGACGGTGATCGAGCTGGCGATCGACCCGACGACGCGGCCCCAGCCGACGACGCCGGCGATGGTTTCCTCGTTGATGCAGTTCTGCAGCGAGACGATGAACCCGCCGGGCGAGAGATACTGCTGGATCATCGTCGTCGCCCAGGCGGTGTCGTAGGATTTCACGCAGACGAAGGCGATGTCGATGGGATCCTGCTTGCTGAGGTTCTGAAGCTCGGTGATGTGCAGCGCCTTTAGCGGATCGGTCGACCACTCCGGGACGTCCTGGATATGGCTGATCTTCATGCCGTTGCTGCGCATGGCCTCGATATTCTCGGGCCAGAAATCCACGAAGGTGATGTCCTCGCCCGCCTGCGCCATGTGCGCGCCCGCGTACCCGCCGACCGCGCCCGTTCCGACAATCGCTATCCGTGGACCCATCCGTCTCGCTCCTCTTCCGCCAGATATATTGATTTTTTGCACCGTAAGACGGATCGGGAGGTGCTTGCAAATTCGCGCCTCGGCTACGGCGCCAACAGCAGCTTGATGGCGTAGCCGAGGATGCCGACCGCGGCGACGCCGGCGATCCAGAGGCCGATGAACCAAAGCAGCCGGTGCAGCGTGGACATCAGTGATATCCCTCGGAGGGGTCGACCTTGCCGCGGAACACCCAATAGACATAGGCGGTGTAGCCGAGGATGGTCGGGATCAGCACCGCCGCGCCGATCAGCAGGAAGAGAAGACTCTTATCCGGTGCCGCCGCCTGCCAGATCGTGATGCTGGTCGGCACCATATAGGGATAGAAGCTGATCCCGATGCCGGCGTAGCAGAGGATGAACAGGCCGAGCGCCGCGAGGAACGGCTGCGCGTCGCGGCGGTCGGCGAGTCCGCGATAGAGCAACCAGGCGCAGGCGAGCAGCAGCGCGGGGACGATCATGCTGAACGCCGCGGTCGGCCAGGTGAACCATCGCTCCAGGTAGATCGGCCGCAGGAAGGGCGTCCAGAGGCTGACCGCGCCGATCAGGGCCAGTGTGGCCACGCCGGTGATCCAGGCATAGCGGCGCACTTGCCGCTGCAGCGCGCCGTCCGTCTTCATGACGAGCCAGGTCGCGCCGAGCAGCGCGTAGCCGATGACAAGGGCGCCGCCGGTCAACAGGCTGAAGGGCGTCAGCCAATCCCACCAGCCGCCGGCATAGGCCCGGTTCGCGACGTCGATGCCCTGCACCAGCGCGCCGAGCGCGATGCCTTGCGCGAAGGCCGCGATGACCGATCCGCCGGCGAAACTCCAGTCCCAAAGGAAGCGGCCGCGTTGCGTCCGCCAGCGGAACTCGAAGGCGACGCCGCGGAAGATCAGGCCGAGCAGCATGGCGATGATGGGGGCGTAGAGCGCGGGCAGGATCGTCGCGTAGGCCAGCGGAAAGACCGCGAACAGCCCGCCGCCGCCGAGGACGAGCCACGTCTCGTTGCCATCCCAGACCGGCGCGATCGAATTCATGGCGACTGCACGGTCGTGTTCGCCCCGAATCAGCGGGAACAGAATGCCGACGCCCAGATCGAAGCCATCGAGGATGACATAGGCCAGGACGGCGAAGGCGATCAGCGCGGCCCAGATGAGGGGAAGATCGAATTCCATCACGTTACCCTCCCGCTTCTGTGCGCCGCGTGCTCAGCACGGCCGGCGCCGGGGTAATGCCCGCCGCGCGGGTTGGACCCTCCACCTCACCGTCTCCGACATCGGTGCTCTTTCCCATCAGGCGCAGGATATAGAAGGTGCCGGCGCCGAATACGACGGAATAGACCAGGACGAACCCGATCAGGGACGGCCCGACGGCGGCCGCGGCCATCGATGACGCGGAATCGTACGTCCGTAGAAGCCCATGCACCGTCCAGGGCTGCCGTCCGACCTCGGTGGTGACCCATCCGGCGAGCACGGCGAGAAATCCCGATGGGCCCATCGCCACGGCCGCGCGCTGCAGCCACGTTGCCTGGAACAGGGTTCCGCGAATGCGCATCACGGCGCTCCACATCCCGATTGCCACCATGGCGAGGCCGACACCGACCATGATCCGGAAACTCCAGAACACAATGGCGGCGGGCGGCCGGTCTTCCTTGGGCCAGTCGGTCAGGCCCTGCAGTTCGCCGTCCCAATCATGGGTCAGGATCAGCGATCCCAGTTTCGGAACCTCGATGGCGTATCGCGTTGTCTCGGCTTCGTCGTCCGGCAGGCCGAACAGGATCAGCGGCGCGCCTTTCTGCGTTTTGTAATGCCCCTCCATCGCCGCGATCTTCTGCGGCTGATGTTCGAGGGTGTTGAGACCGTGCAGGTCGCCGGCGACGACCTGCAACGGCGTCACCAGCAGGGCCATCCACATCGCCATGGAGAAATTGATCTGTGCGCCGCGATCATGCCGATTGCGCAACAGGTGCCACGCGCCAACGCCGCCGACGACGAAGGCGGTCGTCAGATAGGCGGCCATGGTCATATGGATGAAGCGATAGGGGAAAGACGGATTGAAGACGATTTCCCACCAATCGGCGGGGATGAACTGTCCGGCATCGTTGACGGCATACCCGGCCGGCGTGTGCATCCAGGAATTTGCCGACAGGATCCAGAAGGCGGAGAGCAGCGTTCCAACGGCAACCATTGTCGTTGCGAAGAAATGCAGTTTCGGTCCGACCCGATTCCGGCCGAACAGCATGATGCCGAGGAAGCCCGCCTCGAGGAAGAAGGCCGACAGGACCTCATAGCCCATCAGCGGGCCGAGGATGGGACCGGTTCGGTCGGAGAAGACGCTCCAATTCGTGCCGAACTGATAGCTCATGACGATGCCGGATACCACGCCCATCCCGAAGGCGACGGCGAAGATCTTCTTCCAATAGTCGAAGACCTTCATATAGAAGTCGTCGCCCGTGCGAAGCCACAACGCTTCGAGCACCGCGAGGAAGCTGGCCAGTCCGATGGTGAAGGACGGAAAGATGATATGGGCTGAAACGGTGAAGGCGAACTGGATGCGCGCCAGCAGTACGGGGTCCAGATGGTCGAACATCGCTTCACTCTCCGTGCGGCAACAGGTCCGGAGCTATGGACACGGCATACGTATGCCGTGCGACGACCCGATCAACCGGGGAAACCGCGTCCAATTGCCTCAAGCCGCCGGAAATGACGCGACCCATTGACGCGATGCCCGATACAACGGTCCTAGGGCAGTTTGTAGTCTGCGAAGCGGGCGCGCAATGCCGTCTTCTGGAACTTGCCCGTCGAGGTGCGCGGAATTTCGTCGATGAACTCGACCGCATCCGGAATCCACCATTTGGCGAATGATTTCCCGATGAACGACTGCACCGCCTCGGCGGTGAGCGCCGACTCGTCCTCGGTGACGACACAGGCGAGCGGACGTTCGCCCCACCGCTCGTGCGGGATCGCGATCACCGCGGCCTCACGGATATCCGGGTGACCCATCAGTGCGTTTTCGACATCCACGGAGCTGATCCACTCGCCGCCGGATTTGATCAGGTCCTTGGTGCGGTCGGTGATCTTGACGTAACCCTCGGCATCCACCGTGACCACATCGCCGGTGCGGAACCAGCCGTCATCGGTCCAACTGTCGGAACCGCCTTCGGAATTGTAGTAGGAACTGGCGATCCACGGCCCGCGCACCTGCAACTCGCCCATGGTTTCGCCGTCCCAAGGCGCCGGACCGTCGTCGCCCATCACGCGGATATCGACGAAGGGCAGGGGGATGCCCTGTTTCGCCAAGGTGGAGAATTGCTCGTCCTCGGTCATCCGGTCGAAGGCGGGTTTCGGCACGCCGGTCGTGCCGACCGGGGTCATCTCGGTCATGCCCCAGGCATGGATGACCTGATGTCCCATGTCGTTGAAGTCCCGGATCATCGATTCCGGCGCGGCCGACCCGCCGATGATCACCTTGAGGTCGGGCCGCAGGGACCAGTCCTGCGTCCGCCGTTTCAGCACGTCGAGCACCGGTAGCCAGATCGTCGGCACGCCGGCGGTCAGCGTGACGCCCTCGCCGTCCAGAAGTTCCAGCACGCTGTCCGCGTCCGCATGCGGGCCGGTGAACACGATCTTCGCGCCGGCCATGACCGCGGCGACCGGCATGCCCCAGGCGTTGGCGTGGAACATCGGCACGATCGGCAGGATGCAGTCGCGCATCGACAGGCCGAAGACGTCGGGCGCGTTCACGGCGAAAGTATGAAGGACCATGCCGCGATGGCTGTAGGCGACGCCTTTCGGCTTGCCGGTCGTGCCGGACGTGTAGCACATGCCGCAAGCGTCGTTCTCGTCGATCGCGGGATAGTCGAAATCGCCGGTCGCGGTCGCGACCAGGTCTTCATAGTCTTCCATTCCGGCCGGCAGTTCACCGCCGCTTTGGACGACGAAGATGCGCTCGAAATCCACCTTGTCCTTGAACCCGTCCAGGATCGGTAGCAGGTCCTGGTCGACGATCAGGAAGCGGTCGCCCGCGTGGCGCGCGATATAGGCCAGTTCGTCGGCATGCAGACGCAGGTTCAGCGTGTGCAGCACGCCCCCGGCGCAGGGCACGCCGAAATAGGCCTCCAGATGGGTCGCGTTGTTCCAGCACAGCGTGCCGACCCGGTCGCCGGGTTGCAGACCAGCCTCGAGTAGCGCTTCCGCGAGCAGGCGCGCCCGTTTGTAGAAATCCGCGAAGGTGCAACGATGGACCGATCTGTCAGCCTGCCGCGAGACGATTTCCTGCGCGCCGTGCAGTCGCCCGGCATGCTCCAGTATCGTCGGGAGCGTCAACGGGTAGTCCATGATCGTGCCGCGCATCGTCTCCTCCCGTTCACAGCCGGCCTTATGGTCGCCGGTCCGTGCGGTCAACCTTATCATCGGGGGTTGCCGAACCCAAAAATGCTCGCGTCCAATGCCACGCTTCAAGAGGGTCGGCGTCGGAACCACTCCATATAGGCTTTCACGCCCGCCTCGATCGGCCAGGCGGGCGTCCACCCCAGATCACTTTCACTGGCGCTGAGGTCCAGCCGCTCGCGGACCGGATCGTCCGGGTTGCCGCCGATTTCGATGTCGGCGGTCCGGAATTCGGACCAAACCAGTTCGGCGATCTGTTCCATCGATGGGTAGTCGGGGCCGGCGACGTTGTAGGCGTATTGCGGCGGTTTGGGCGCGTCGAGCGCGGCAACTGTCGCCGCGGCGACATCATCTACATAGACAAAGGGCCATCGCCGTCCGGCGCCGCTCGGCAGGCGTGTTGGCCGCCCGGCGACGGCATCCTCGATCATCGTCCGAATGACGCAGTCGGTCGCCCGCCTCGGTCCGTATACGGTGGAGTAGCGCAGGCCAATGGCATCCAGTCCGTATCCCGTGCGATAGGCCGAAAGGACATGATCCGACGCCGCCTTAGTCGCGCCGTAGACGCTTTCTGGCCGCAGCGGCGCGTCTTCGCGCACGGGTCCTTCGTCCATGACGCCGTAGGCGGACACGGACGAGCAGTACACGAAGCGCTCGATGCCGTGGCGATACGCGGCTTCGGCAAGGTCGAGCGTCGAAACGAGGTTCGTCACCGTGATGTGATGCGGTGCGTCGCGCGAGAGCATCGGCCCTGAGATTCCGCCGGCGTGGACGATCTTCGTGATGCCGTGCCTGTCGAGAAGCGCAGATGTCGCTCGGTAGTCGCCGAAGCCCGTTTCGAGATAGGTCACACCCGGCAGTCGATCGGGCGGCGGTGCGGGATCCAGTCCCACCACACGATCACCGCGGGCGGTGAGCAGCCCGATCAACGGATTCCCGACGAGGCCGCTCGATCCGGTAACCAAAATTGTATCCGCCGTCATTATCGTCACCCCCGTTGTCCAACCGCCGCGAGCGCGGTTCGACCGCGGCCGGTAACCAATTATTCACCATAAGTGTCTATCAAAGTGAGATGAAAATCAGGCGGTTCGCCTAGCCGTCGAACAATTTTCACGTTGGTTTATAGTGACGAGTGATATTTTGATGGGAAACTCGGACCGGCGCGTCGACCGATTTTTGAGGCGGTGCGCTATCGGTCTACTCTTTGTATTTTGTATTCAATCGGCTCCCTTCGCGGTGCCGGCTGCTTCCGCCGCGCACGCAAAAGAGCCGGAATTCGATATCTACCGTGTTCTTTTCATCAGCGCCTATCACGCGTCCTTTCCGTCGTTTGTGAAACAGTTGGACGGCATTCGGGCCGGTTTCAGGGAGTCGGGATTCGAAGATTGGAAAATCGCGATCGACGTTGAGTTCATGGACAGCAAGCGCTTTTCCTATCGTGATGCCGCGACCCGCCTTCGGAAGACGCTGAATGCGAAGCTTCCGACTTTGCCGCCGTACGACCTGGTCATTGTCGGCGACGACAACGCGTTGACCTTCTCCCGCGAGAATGCGGACACGCTGCTCAAGGGATTGCCGGTCGTGTTTCTGGGCGTGAACGATCGAGAGCGGGCGATGGCGTTGAGCGGCAATGGCAGCACAACGGGTGTAGTGGAGTCTCATTCGCTGCGCGAGACGATTCAGAATATGCGGCATCTCTATCCGGCGGCACGATCTTTTCACCTTCTTGTCGACCGTACACAAACCGGACGGATCAATCATGCCGCCGCGAGACGTGAAGCGGCATACTTTCCGACGGTCGCCTTTCAATACATCGATCTGGGCACGTTGACCTACGGCCAGGCGTTCGAACGGTTGCGCGGGCTGCCGCCGGACGAACCGTTGCTCATTCTGAGCGCGTACCGGGATATTAAAGGCCAAGCGCTTTCATTCCCGGAAATGCTGCGCCTAGTTCAAACCGATTATCACGGCGCCGTCTTTGCGTTGCAGGAACACGGAATCGGGTACGGTGTGTTGGGCGGTCGGATCGTCAGCCATTTCGAACAGGGGCGCGTGGCGGCGGCGCTCGCGTCGCGGGTACTTCGAGGCGAGCCTATCGAATCCGTTCCGGTGGTATCCGAAAGCCCCAATGTGTTCCTGTTCGACTATTTTCAGCTGAGCCGGTTGGGTTTAGACATCGCCGCTTTGCCTGCCGATGCGCATTTCGTGAACAAGCCGGTAAGTGTTTTCGACACCAATCCCTTGATGATGGTCATCGGCGTCGCGTTCCTAATCCTGCAGACGGGAATCATCGTGGCGTTGATAATAACCGTGCAGCACCGCCGCCGCGCCGAATCGGAGTTGCGGGAAGCGATGCAAGAGGCGGCACAGGCAAATGCCGCGAAGACGGAATTCCTGTCGAACATGAGCCATGAGTTGCGGACCCCGCTGAACAGTATCATCGGGTTCGGCCAGATCATCGAGATGTCGCCCAAACCGCTACAAACGGAAACGCTCAAGGAGTACGCGTCCCATATTACGAACGGCGGACAGCACCTTCTGAAGCTGATCAACGAGGTGTTGGATCTCGCCAAGGTCGAAGCCGGCCATCAGGACCTGTCGATCGAGAGTTTCGACCCGGCCGAAACGATCACCGGCGCCCTGAATATGATCCGCGCGTCCGCGGACAAGCGGGGGGTCACGGTTGACGCCTTCGACGGCCTAAAGGGCAGCTATACGATTTCCGCCGACCGCACGCGGATTCAACAGGTGTTGCTCAACCTCCTGTCCAACGCGGTGAAATACAATCGCGACGGCGGCCGCGTGACCCTGACCGCCGAACATCGCAAAGGCGGCTCGGTTCGGTTCACGGTGGTGGACACGGGCAAGGGAATTCCCGAAAAATGTCTGGAAGGACTGTTCGAGCCCTTCGAACGGCTGGGTGAACAATACGGCGATGTCGAAGGGACCGGGATCGGCCTTACGATCTCCAAGAAAATGGTCGAGCAGATGGGCGGCGAGATCGGCGTGGAAAGCGTGGTCGGGCATGGCAGTGCGTTCTGGTTCGAACTGCCGCGGGGAGAAACGTTCGCTGCTGTTCTGGAGCCCGCCGACGAAACTGCGGAAACGTTCGTTGAGCCGGATGCGGCCTCGTGTGAGGTTCTTTACATTGAGGACAACACGTTCAACTTGCGCGTCCTGGAAGCGATGTTCGGCGAGTTTCCCGGCTACCGGTTGCGGACGGCACCCGATGGCGAGAGCGGCCTCGAAGCGGCACGCGCCCGGCGCCCGGACATGATTCTTCTCGACATCAATCTTCCGGGCATCGACGGGATCGAAACCGCGGACCTCCTGCGGCGTGATCCGGTGTTGGCGGACGTTCCGATCATCGCTGTCAGCGCCAATGCCATGGACTGGGAGATCGATCGGGCCCGCGACGCGGATTTCGATTCCTACATCACCAAGCCGATCGACGTGCAGATCCTGCGCCGGGAGTTGGCGACCTGGTCGCGCGGCCGCTCGCCCGACCGCGCAAGCGCGTAACCGGCGTCACTTCCAGATTTTGGTTCCGCTGCCGGGCAGGCCGAGGTCTTGCCACATGGCGTCGACCTTTTCGATCACGGCGTCGGACATGCGGATTTCCGTGCCCCATTCCCGGCTGACCTCGGATGGCATCTTGTTCGTCGCGTCCAGGCCGATCTTGGAGCCGAGGCCGGAGACGGGGCTGGCGAAATCCAGATAATCGATCGGCGTGCCCTCGATCACCGTGATGTCGCGCGCCGGATCCATCCGGGTCGAGACGGCCCACATGACGTCCTTCCAGTCGCGGGCATTTATCCCGGCATCGACTACGATCACCCATTTCGTGTAGGTGAATTGTCGCAGATAGGACCAGACGCCCATCATGACGCGCTTGGCGTGGCCGGGATACGCCTTGCGGATCGAGACCACCGCGATGCGATAGGAGCAGCCCTCCGGCGGCAGCCAGAAATCCTCGATCTCCGGAAATTGCTGCTGCATCAGCGGGATGAAAACCTCGTTCAACGCTTCGCCGAGGACGCTGGGCTCGTCCGGCGGCCGCCCGGTAAACGTCGACAGGTAGATCGGATCGCGCCGCATGGTGATCGCGCTGATCCTGAATACCGGGAATCGTTCGACCGAGTTGTAGTAACCGGTATGGTCGCCGTAGGGACCTTCGTCGCCGTATTCGTCGAGGCTGACATGCCCTTCGATGACGATCTCTGCGTTGGCCGGCACCTTCAGCGGCACCGTCTTGCAGTCCACCAGCTCGGTGCGCTTTCCCCGCAGCAGGCCCGCGAAGTGATATTCCGACATCGTGTCCGGCACGGGCGTGACGGCGGCGAGGACGCTGGCGGGGTCCGCCCCGATCACGGCGGCGGCGGGCAAGGGGTCGGCTTTCGTGTCTTTCCACCGCGCATGATGCTGCGCGCCGCCGCGATGCTTGAGCCAGCGCATCAGCGTGGTGTCCCGGCCGGTCACCTGCATGCGGTAGATGCCGAGGTTGAAGTCGTCCTCGCGCCGGGAGCCGGGGCCTTTGGTGACGACCAGCGGCCAGGTGATCAGCGGCGCGGGCTCGCCGGGCCAGCAGGTCTGCACCGGCAGCTTGGCGAGATCGATTTCGTCGCCCTGCCACACGATCTCCTGGCACTCGGCGCGCGAAACCATTTTGGGCTTCATGGTCATCGCCGACTTGAGCAGCGGCAGCTTGTCGATGGCGTCGCGCACCCCGCCGGGTGGTTCGGGTTGGCGCAACGCCGCCAACGTCTCGCCGAGCGCCCGCAACTGGTCCGGCGCGCGGCCCATGCCGGCGGCAACCCGGTCGACGGTCCCGAACAGGTTGACCAGCACGGGCATGGCGTGCGGGTTGCCCTCGCCGTCGACGGGATTTTCGAACAGGACGGCGGGACCGCTCTCGGCCAGCAACCGGGTCTGGATTTCCGTCATCTCCAACACCGTGGAGACGGGCTGGGAGACGCGGACAAGGCGGCCGTCCGCTTCCAGGGCGGCGATGAAATCGCGCAGTGAGGCATACGGCTTCGATGACATGGCCGCACCCTAACGCGCGTGCGCGCAATGAAAAAGCGGCGGGATCCTCATGCGGTCGGGTAGTCGTCGCCACGGGACAGAAAATCTTTGAGTAGGACCAGCCGGTCGTTGCCCCAGAACATCCGGCCGTCGCTGACGAAGGTGGGAACGCCGAAGGCGCCCGCGGCTAGGGCATCGTCCAGATTGCGCTCATGGCGCGACGCCGTCTCGGGTTCGTCGATCATGGTCAGCAAGGTCTTGCCGTCGAGGCCGGTTTGATCCGCGATCCGGATCAGGTCGTCGTCCGCAATGGCATTACGGCCTTCCGTGAAAACGGCGGCGAAAAGGGCTTGGCTGAAGGTGCTGCAACGCTCTAACCGGTCCGCCGCGACGCAGGCCAGCGCATAGCGTTCGTATTCCTTGATACCGTCACTCGGCTCGGTATAGGGGACGCCGTAATACGCGGCCCAGCACTCGGCATCGTAACGGCGGTACTGCCAATCATATTGGCCGGACGGCGGCGTTTCATGGCGGAAGGGGTGCATGCCGCGTTTCAGCATCAATGCGCTGCTGTAGATCGGCCGCCAGACGACGTGGCAACCGGTGTCGCGTTCCAGCGCGTCGACCCGCGTCGAGGCGAGGTACGAATACCGGCTTCCGATGCCGTAGAAAAAATCGACCCGCCGTCCCATGCCGTTCCTCCGCTGCGTGATCGGGCCGGATTCTATCGCCGCCCGCCCGCCAGCTTAACCGCGTCCGGGTGGCGGCGCAGCCGCGCCATGGCGATGACCCCGACGACCGGTCCGGCCGCGAGCATGGCGAAGGCAAGGGACCAACCGGCGCCCGCGACCAGCGGCGGAATCAGGTGGATTGTCAGCAGGGTCAGCAGGAACCCGAGGCTGGTCTGCATGGTGAGCATGGTTCCGACCAGGGATTTGTCGGACAGCTCGGTGACGCTGGCGGAGAATTGCGCCGAGTCCGCGACGATCGAGAATCCCCAGATCAAACACATGATGATGATCATGAGTGGCGGGCCGCCGAACAGGAAGCCGGTCACCAGCGCGCAGCCGCCGCTGACCGTCATCGCGGCGATGGTCAGCGTGGTCCGGCCCCAGCGGTCGGCGAAGACGCCGCCCAGGACGCATCCGCCGGCCCCGGCGGCGATCGTCGCAAAGGTCGCGCCGGCGGCCCAGACGGAAGCTTGGCCGGTATCGTTGAAGGTGAGCCGAAAGCTGGCGTCGAGGAACACGCCGATCCACGCCCACATCGCATAGAGTTCCCACATATGGCCGAGATATCCGAGATTGGCGAATCTCAGCGAGGGAGTGGTCCAGCCCTTCAAAGCGTGGCGCGGATCGAAGGGCGGCGACGGCGCGGTATTGGGGCCGACCGGCGCAAGCAGGATCAAGAATCCGGCGGCTGTCGCCGACACCGACGCCGCGAGGATCGTCAATCGCCAGTCGACGCCGCCAAGCGCATTGAACAGATGCGGCGAGGCCGACCCCAGGGTCAACGCGCCGACCAGCAGCCCGACCATCAGGCCCATGTCGGCTTTTGCCCAGGTGGTCACCAGTTTCATGCCGACCGGATAGATTCCGGCCATGCACATGCCGGTGACGAAGCGCAGCACCACGACGGCGGGCGAGGCCGGGTCGACCAATAGGATCGCCGCGTTTGCAACGGCCCCGACCAGCGCGGAAGCCATGATGAACCGCCTGGGATCGAGCCGGTCGGCCAGGCCGAAGAAGGCGCTGGCGAGGGTACCGGCGACGAAGCCGAGCTGAACGGCGCTCGTGAACAGCGAGGCTGATTGCGCGTCGATCAATCCTTGTGCGCGCAGCGAGGGCACCACGGCCGAGGCGGAAAACCACAACGCCATCGCCGCGACCTGGCTGACGGTGATGATCGTGATGGCGGCGGCGCGGCGGGACGGCATGTGCGGGCGGAATCTGTTCGGGATGGCGCAGCGTAGCATGCCCCGGAGCGCCATTGTGCGTGACTTGACCGCGTCGGATCGTCCTGCTCGACTAGGGGTTTCGCGAGTCTCGTCCCTGCCGGGAGTATTCATGTCGGACCCCAACGATATTCTCGCCCGCGCGCGCGATTACCCCTATGCGCTGACGGGCCGTTCTTATACCTGGTCGGGGACGCAGGCCGACCCGATGCATGTCGAGGCGTTCGACCCGGCGATGACGAAGGGCCGGACGCCGGTGTTGGCCGTCGGCTCGAACCAGTCGCCGCTGCAATTGGCGCGTAAATACGGTGTCGGCAGCGATCACACGATCCCTGTACAGCGTGCTACGCTCGCGAATTTCGACGTGGTGTTCGCCGCGCATATCTCGACCTATGGGGCAGTCCCGGCCATGTTGCAGCATTCCCCCGGCGTCGATGTGACGCTCTATGTCACCTGGCTCGACGATGCCCAACTCGACATCATGCACGCGACCGAGGGCAACTATCATTTTGCCGAAATCGCCGATGTCGATCTTCGGCTCGATGGCGGCGTGGCGCGGGAGACGGTTTTTCTCTATGTGGCGCGACTGGGTCATCTCGTTCACGAGGACGGGCCGATCAGCCTCGGCGCGGTGCCGGCGGCGGGGCGCAGGAACGCGGTGCGGTCGACAGCCGAAATGTTACGGCACGTGCACGACCGGCTCGCGGATGGAGGCGATCATGACGAATTCGTATTGCGTCTGGTCAGCGACCCCGGCTATCGCCAAGCCTGCATCTCCCGTTTATCCGTGGATTCCGTGGCTTTCGACTATAGCTATCGGATCGTCGAGATATGAACACTTCGATTAAGCTGCGGCGCGACAAGATTTCCGTCGCCGCGCTCGACACGGGCGGCCGGATCGGCGCGGCGGACTACGAAAAGAGGCTGGCGGCCCTGCAAGAGCGCATGCAGAAGATTCTGCAAGCCTATCTGCACACAGGCGACCGCGCGGTCGTGGTGTTCGAAGGGGTCGATGCCGCCGGCAAGGGCGGAACGATCCGGCGGTTGACCAGCGTCCTGGATCCCCGCGCCTATAAGGTTTGGCCAATCGGCGCGCCCAATGAGGTGGAGCGCAAGCAACATTACCTGACCCGGTTTTGGGGGCGTCTGCCCGAACACGGCAGGCTCGCGGTGTTCGACCGATCCTGGTACGGCCGGGTGCTGGTCGAGCGCGTCGAGCGGTTCGCCACGAAAGCGGAGTGGCGCCGCGCCTATGCCGAGATCAACGAGTTCGAACATATGTTGATCAATGACGGCGTGCGGCTGGTGAAAATCTTCCTGCACGTGTCGCCGGACGAACAGCTGGAGCGATTCAAACAGCGCGTCAACGACCCGTTGAAACGGTGGAAGCTCACCTTCGAGGACGTGCGAAACCGAGAGAAATGGGACCTCTACGAAATCGCGATCGACGAGATGATCGCCAAGACCTCGACGGAAGCCGCCCCGTGGAATGTTATCGCCACCAACCATAAGAAGCGGGCGCGGATCGACGCGCTGACCCTCATCACCGACCACATGGCCGCCGGTGTCGATCTCGTGCCGCGGCCGCTGGACCCGGAGCTGCAGGCGGCGGCGGAAGAGGCTCTCGGTCTGAGCTTCGACTAGTCCGCAGCGAATTTCCATACCACCGCATTGCGCACGTCGGTGTCTTCCAGTTCCCGCGTCGTCTTGACCGCGTAGCGCACGACCCATTCCAAGCCGTCCTTCGGCAGATACGTGCGGCCCGGATCGCCAAGCAGGACGGTGCGGCCCTTGCGCGACATTCCCCGCAGCCATTGCGTCACCCGGCCGGACAGCGGCTGCTCGTAACAGATATCGCCCGCGAGGACGACATCCCAGGGTCCATCCTGTCCGATCAGGTTGGCTTGCGTGGCCAACACCGCCGTTTCGTTGAGGGTGGCATTGAGGCCGATCGCGGCGGCGGCGAAGGGATCGATATCGCAGGCGGTGACGGAAGCGGCGCCGGATTTCGCCGCGGCGATCGCCACCAAACCGCAACCGCTGGCGAAATCGAGTACCCGCTTGCCCGCCACGACATCGGGATTGTCGAGAATGTAGCGCGCCACCGCCTGTCCGCCGGCCCAGGCGAAGGCCCAATAGGGCGGCGGGATGCCGAAATGCGCCAGGTCTTCCTCCGTCGCCTGCCAGATCGGCACGATCTCGGTCGCCAAATACAGGCGGATTTCCGGGATCAGCGGCGGGGTTTCGACGGCAGTGTTCGCCTCGATGAAGGTTCTCGGGTCCCTAGCCAAGCGGAATGCCGCCGGCCAGCATGGCGGCCAGAACCAGCAGGCCGGCATAGCGGTTGGATTTAAACTTGGCGAGACAGTCCGCCGGGTCGTCCAAGTCGACCGTCGCCGCCTGCCGTGCCAGCTGTAACGCGGCATAGGCCAGGAAGGGATAGGCCGTCCAGCGCAGGTCCGCCGTCCAGAAGGCCGCGACCAGGAGGATGACGGTGAGGGTGTAGAAGAACCAAAGCCACGGCCGCGTCTTCGTTCCGAATTTGAGCGCGGTGGATTTCACGCCGATCAATGCGTCGTCTTCCTTGTCCTGATGGGCGTAGATCGTATCGTATCCCAACGTCCAGGCGATCCCCGCGGCATAGAGCAGCAATGCCGGCAAGGCCAAGGATTCGGTTACCGCCGCCCACCCGACCAGCGCACCCCAATTGAAGGTTACCCCCAGAAACGCCTGCGGCCAGTATGTGATGCGCTTCATCAGCGGATAAAGCGCGACCAGCAGCAGCGAGGAAACAGCGACGGCGATGGTAAAAGGATTGAAGAAGATGAGCACCGCCAAGCCGACGAGCATTTGTGCGGCCAGGAACACGACCGCCTGCGTCACGCTGATCGCACCGCTCGGGATCGGCCGGGTCGCGGTGCGTGCGACGCGGGCATCGAAATCCCGGTCGAGAATGTCGTTCCAGGTGCAGCCGGCGCCGCGCATGACGAGGGACCCGATGGCGAAGAGCAGCGCATATTGCAGCGAACGCACCGGGTCCGGGCCAAGCACCGCCGCCGTGGCAAGGGCGGTGCCCCACCAGCAGGGGATCAGCAGGAGCCATGTGCCGATCGGCCGGTCCAGGCGGGCCAGCCGTAAATAGGGCCGGACCGGGGCGGGCACGATGCGGTCGATCCAATCGTTTGAGGCGATGTCGCTCGCGCTATGGCTGGGGCTACCGTCCGTCATGGGCTAATCTTGCCGGTGAGTGGTGGACGGCTCAAGCGATGGAGACAGGAAAAATGCGGCATAGGGCGAAAGCCCGGCTTTATGTGGAAGAGGACCTCGGCGACGCCGTGACCGTGGGGTTGGCCGCGGCGCAGGCGCATTATCTGCAGCATGTCCTGCGGCTCGGGTCCGGTGACGTGGTCGCGCTGTTCAATGGCCGTGACGGGGAATGGCATGCCAGGATCGACGGTTTCGGCCGGGGTTGGTGTTCGCTGGTCGTCGAAACGCAGACGCGCCAGCAGGGTACGGAACCGGATATATGGTTGATGTTCGCGCCGATCAAACGCGCGCGGCTCGATTTCCTCGTTCAGAAGGCGGTCGAGTTAGGGGCATCGCGGTTGCAGCCGGTCATGACCCGGCACACCGATGTGAAACGGGTCAATGTCGAACGCCTGCGAGCCAATGTCGCCGAAGCGGCGGAGCAATGCGAACGGACGACGTTGCCGGCGGTGGGCGAGGCGCTACCGCTATCGGCGGTATTGGCGGACTGGCCCGTCGAGCGCCGCATGCTTTTATGTGCCGAAACGGGTCCCGCGCGGCCGATCCACGACGTGCTGACGGCGGCGGCAACGGCCGGATCGTTGGCCGGTTGGGCGATCCTGACCGGCCCGGAGGGCGGCTTCGAGCCATCCGAACTTGACGCACTCGGAAAACTGCCCTTTGTTACGGCGGTAAGTCTAGGGCCTCGCATCCTTCGTGCTGAAACCGCCGCCTTATCCGCCCTCGTTTGCTGGCAGTCGGTTCTCGGGGACTGGCACGCCGATCGGGTCTAAACCACGGAAAGCACCTTCTAATATGGCTGCACCTGCGTCTGCTGGCGGCGAAGTCATCACCGATAAGAAGCAGTTGGTCGAAAACCTGGAACACGGCATAAAGCCGCGATCCGAGTGGCGAATCGGCACCGAGCACGAGAAGTTTGCCTACGATCTGACCGACAACAGCCCGCTGCCGTATGAGGGCCGGCCCGGCATCAAGATGCTGCTGGAAGGGCTGCAGCGGTTCGGGTGGCGGCCGGTCAAAGAAAAAGGCAATGTGATTGCGTTGACCCATCCGGCGAACGGAGGGGTGACGCTGGAGCCGGGCGGCCAGTTCGAACTTTCCGGCGGGCTGCTGACCAATATCCACGAAACCTGCAACGAGGTGCATACCCATCTCGCCCAGGTGCGCGAGGTCTGCACCGAGATCGGCGCCGGGGTCATGGGGCTCGGGTTCAACCCGAAATGGCGGCGCGAAGATATCCACTGGATGCCGAAGGGCCGCTACAAGATCATGCGCGAATATATGCCGAAGAAGGGCTCGCTCGGCCTCGACATGATGCTCCGGACCTGCACGGTTCAGGTCAACCTGGATTTTTCGTCCGAAGCGGACATGGTGAAGAAGATGCGCGTCGCCATTGCGCTCCAGCCGGCGGCAACCGCGTTGTTCGCCAACTCCCCCTTTACCGAAGGCAAGCCGAACGGTTTCGCGAGCTACCGCAGCCATACCTGGACCGACACCGACCCCGACCGCTGCGGTATGTTGCCCTTTGTGTTCGACGAGGGATTCGGGTTCGAGCGGTGGGTCGACTACGTGCTCGACGTGCCGATGTATTTCGTCTACCGCGACGGCGTCTACCACGATGTATCGGGCAAGTCCTTTCGCGATTTCATGGCCGGCACGCTCGAAGGGTTCGAAGGTCAGGTGCCGCATATGGGCGACTGGAACGACCAGGTCACCTTGCCCTTCCCCGAGGTCCGGCTGAAGCAGTTCATCGAAATGCGGGGCGCCGATGGCGGTCCTTGGGCGCGGCTTTGCGGCTTGCCGGCACTATGGGTCGGCCTTCTGTACGACGATGCGGCGCTCGATGCGGCCTGGGACATGTGCAAGGACTGGACGATCGAGGAAATGTCGGCGATGCGCGACGCCGTGCCGAAGCACGCGCTCAAGTCCCCGTTCCGGGACGGCACCGTGCAGGATATCGCACGGCGGATGGTGGATCTGGCGGCAGCCGGTCTGCGCCGCCGCGCCATTCCCGACATCGACTATGTCGACGAGGTACCCTATCTCGACGAGCTGAAGGAAATCGCCGAGTCCGGGGTTTCACCGGCCGAGCGGCTGCTCGCCCTGTACCACGGCGAATGGCAAGGCGATATCGACCGCGTCTACGCTGACATGTCCTACTGATCCTGGTGACCGTCGCCGGCGTTCACAGAGGTTTGCGCATGAAGATGCGCTGGTATCCGGCTTGTTCGCCTCGATGGGTCTCTTCCCACCCTAGTTTTTCGTAGAAGGCGACATTGTCCGCCATCACGGCATGGGTGTAGAGGCGCATTTCGTCATATCCGCGCCGCCGGGCTTCGCATTCGGCAAAATCCACGAGTTGCTTGCCCACACCCTGTCCCTGCGTGCCCGGTGCCGTCGCCACGTTGTCGAGCAACAGATACCCGTCCGCGTCAATCAGGATGAGGATTCCCAAAATGTCTGCCCGGGCGTCCAGCACGAAGGCCTCGCCTGCGGCGATTCGGGCGTCATAGTCATCCAACATGGGACCGGGCGGTTTGTCCATCTGCGGCAGGTAGACGGCATAGGCCGCATCGACGACGGCGCGGATCGCATCCGCATCGGGTGGGATAGCGGGACGGATTCGTCCGTCGGTCACCGGCCAGCCTTTCTTCGAATGCCGGCGGCGGGAACGCCTCCCCGCCGGATGAGCTACGCGGCGGTCCCGCCGACCGTCAGGCCGTCGATCCGCATGGTCGGCTGTCCGACTCCGACGGGGACCGATTGGCCGTCCTTGCCGCAGGTGCCGACGCCGTCGTCCAGTTTCGTGTCATTGCCGATCATCGAGACCTTCGTCAGCACGTCGGGACCGTTGCCGATCAGCGTGGCGCCTTTCACCGGTGCGCCCAGCTTGCCGCCCTCGATCTGATAGGCCTCGGTGCAGGTGAAGACGAACTTGCCGCTGGTAATGTCCACCTGGCCGCCGCCGAAGTTCACCGCATACAGGCCGTTGTCGACCGAGGCCAGAATTTCGTCCGGGTCCTTGTCGCCATCCAGCATGTAGGTGTTGGTCATGCGCGGCATCGGCGCGTGGGCGTAGGACTGACGCCGGCCGTTGCCGGTCGGCTCCATGCCCATGAGCCGGGCGTTGAGCCGGTCCTGGATGTAGCCGACGAGGATGCCGTCCTCGATCAGCGTGGTCGAACTGGCGGTCGTTCCCTCGTCGTCGACGGTCAGCGAGCCGCGCCGATCGGGGATCGTGCCGTCGTCGACCACGGTGACGCCGGGCGATGCGACCCGCTCGCCCATCAGGCCGGCGAAGGCCGACGTTTTCTTGCGGTTGAAATCGCCTTCCAGGCCGTGGCCGACGGCTTCGTGCAGCAACACGCCGGGCCAGCCGGGGCCGAGCACGACCTGCATTTCACCCGCTGGCGCGGGGACCGATTCGAGATTGACGACGGCTTGGCGCAACGCTTCATCGACCTGCCCTTGCCAGGCCGCCGGGTCGAGATAGGCGGCGAAACTGGTGCGGCCGCCGGCGCCGTGGCTGCCGCTTTCCATGCGGTCGCCTTCGCCGGCGACGATCATGACGTTGAGGCGCACGAGCGGGCGGATATCGGCGACGCGGTAGCCGTCGGGCCGGATGATCTGGACCGCCTGCCATTCGCCGGCGAGCGAGGCCATCACCTGTTTCACGCGGCTGTCCTTGGCGCGTGCATAGGCGTCGATTTCCGCCAACAGGCTCACCTTCTTTTCGAAGGGAATTTCGCCCAGCGGATTGTCGTCCGTGTACAGGCTGCGGTTCGTCGGCGCCGGGGCGTCCGAGAAGCTGCCGCTATGGCCGCTCTTGACCGCCTGCACCGTCGCCGCGGCGCGGCGCATGGCCGCCTCTGAGACTTCGGACGAATGGGCATAACCCGTGGCGTCGCCGGCGACGGACCGCAGGCCGAACCCGTGCGAGGTGTCGAAACTGGCGCTGCGCACCCGGCCATCATCGAAGGAGATGCTCTCGGACTGGCAATATTCGAGAAACAGCTCGCCGTCATCCACGCCTGTCAGGGCTTCGGCCGCGATATCGGTGACACGGTCCCGGTCCAGGCCGGTCTCGCCGAAAAACAGGTCGTCTGTCGTGGCCAAGTTCGTCATGGTTTCGGGTCTCCGTATAGCGGTTGAACGCGCAATCTAAACTTCTATCGACAAGCGTGCCGCGGCCGCGCCCCGGCAACTCGGTTCCCAGTCATATATGTATACCCGGCGAGCGCCGCTTCCACATCCACGAATTCACAATTCGACGTGCCGGCCGCGGCCGATCGAGTCGTCGATGCTGCAGGACCGGCCAACACGAAACCCTTGCAATTTGGCACATTTGACGACAGTTTCCGATTTTGCGACATAGTGTCGCTAGGTATCCAAGGTCGAGACTGCGTGTGGTATACATGCTGCCGTTTCAGCGGTGGTTTCTTGGAATTTTTCGACCTTAACGGATTATGCGCCGGCTAACGGCTGGCGATATTACGGGGGAAGTAAGCGTGACAAGTCGATTGGCAACGCTCGCGGCGTGGGCGACGCTGCTCTTTACCGCGCCGGCCTTTGCACAAGGGCCTCGCAACTGGCAGCTCGGATTGCCCGAGGCCGCTTCGCCGACAGCGGAAATGATCGCAGATTTTCACGATCTGCTCCTTGTGATCATTACGGTCATTACAATCTTCGTGCTCGTGCTGCTGTTGTACGTGAGCTGGCGGTTCCGGGAAAAGCGGAACCCCACGCCGACGACGACGACGCACAATACGACTATTGAAATCTTGTGGACTGTGATCCCGATCATGATCTTGATCGGGATCGCGATCCCGTCCTTCCGGCTGCTGTATTTTGCGGATAAGACGCAGGAAGCCGATATGACGCTCAAGATCATCGGCAACCAATGGTATTGGAGTTACGAATACCCCGATCACGGCAACTTCGCCTTCGATGCGAACCTGATTCCGGAAGATGAAATCAAACCGGGTCAAAAACGGCTGATGGACACGGATAATCCAGTCGTGCTGCCGGTCGGCAAGAAGGTTCGGCTGCTGATGACGGCCACCGACGTGTTGCATGCCTGGGCGATCACGACGCTCGGCGTGCGGCTGGACACGGTGCCGGGCCGGATCAATGAGACCTGGGTGCAGATCACCAAGCCCGGGACCTACTACGGATTCTGTTCGGAACTCTGCGGTGCCGGACACGCCTATATGCCGATCATGGTGAAGGCGGTTCCGCAGGCCGACTTCGACGCTTGGGTCGAGAAAGCGAAAAAACAATTTGCCCGGGCCGACGAGCCCATCCGACCGGCCGCGGCGGTTAAGGCGCTGCCGGCTGCGAAGACCGTGAAGGTCGCGCAGGATCAAGCGGGCAACTGAGAGTGAATTGGGGACGAACATAATGGCGACTGGACATTCAGCCGACGCCCACGGGCACGACGATCATCACACGCCGACCGGCTTCAAGCGATACCTTTACTCGACAAACCACAAGGACATCGGAACGATGTATCTTGTGTTTTCGATCGTTGCCGGTCTGATCGGCGGCGCTTTCTCCGTTTACATGCGGATGGAGCTGCAGGAGCCGGGCGTCCAGTTCATGACCACGGCGGATGGCCAGCCCGACGGCCATATGTGGAACATGTTCATCACCGCGCATGGCCTGATCATGGTCTTTTTCGTGGTCATGCCGGCGGCGATCGGCGGTTTCGGCAACTGGATCGTGCCGTTGATGATCGGCGCGCCCGATATGGCGTTCCCGCGGATGAACAACATCAGCTTCTGGCTGCTGATTCCGGCCTTTATACTGTTGTTGTTGTCGGCGTTGATCGGCGGCGGGGCCGGCACCGGTTGGACGGTCTATCCGCCGTTGTCGAGCGATACAGGGCATCCCGGACCGGCCGTCGATCTTGCGATATTTGCGCTGCATCTCGCGGGCGCATCGTCGATCCTGGGTGCGATCAACTTCATCACCACGATTTTCAACATGCGGGCGCCGGGCATGACCCTGCACAAGATGCCGCTGTTCTCGTGGGCGATCCTGATCACCGCCTTCCTGCTACTGTTGTCGCTGCCGGTTTTGGGCGGCGCCATCACCATGCTGCTGACCGACCGCAACTTCGGCACCGTATTCTTCAAGGCCGACGGCGGCGGTGATCCCGTCCTGTTCCAGCATCTGTTCTGGTTCTTCGGTCACCCCGAAGTCTACATCATGATCCTGCCGGGCTTCGGGATCGTCAGCCATATCATCTCGACCTTCGCGCGGAAGCCGGTCTTCGGCTATCTAGGCATGGCCTACGCCATGGTCGCGATCGGCTTCATCGGCTTCATCGTGTGGGCGCATCACATGTACACCGTCGGCATGGATGTCGATACGCGGGCTTATTTCGTGGCCGCGACGATGGTCATCGCGGTGCCCACGGGCGTGAAGATTTTCAGTTGGATCGCAACGATGTGGGGCGGGTCGATCCGGTTCGACACGCCGATGTTGTGGGCGATCGGGTTCATCTTCCTGTTCACGCTCGGCGGCGTGACCGGCGTGGTTTTGGCCAACTCGGGCGTCGATCTGGTGATGCACGACACCTACTACGTGGTGGCGCATTTCCATTACGTTTTGTCCCTGGGCGCGGTGTTCACCATCTTCGCCGGCATCTATTACTGGATCGGCAAGATGTCGGGCCGGCAGTATCCGGAATGGGCGGGTAAACTCCATTTTTGGACCACTTTCATCGGCGTCAACGTTACCTTCTTTCCGCAGCATTTCCTGGGTCTCGCCGGCATGCCGCGGCGGTATATCGATTATGCCGATGGGTTTGCGGGATGGAACTACGTGTCGTCGATCGGTTCCTACATCTCTTTCGCGTCGACATTGTTCTTCATCGGTTTGCTGATCTACACGGTGAAATACGGCCGGCGCGTGGAAGCGAACTATTGGGGCGAAGGCGCGACCACCCTGGAATGGACGCTGCCGTCACCGCCGCCGTTCCATACCTTCAACACCCTGCCGCAAATCAAGTAGGGACGGATGAAGCATTCGGTGGAGATAACGCGTGTCTGATACGGCTTACCGCGTAGATGCGGCAGCGGCGGCCTCGGATCTGCCTACGGCGGAGTTGGGCGATTACATGGCCCTGTTGAAGCCGCGGGTCATGTCGCTGGTCGTGTTCAGCGGCCTCGCCGGTCTGCTGGCGGCGCCGGGGGAATTGCACTGGCTGCTCTCCGCCGTCGTCGTGTTGGCCATTGCGAGCGGCGCCGGTGCCGCGGGCGCCATCAACATGTGGTACGACCGTGACATCGATGCGGTGATGGAGCGGACGAGTAATCGGCCAATCCCCCAGGGCCGTGTCGATCCCGACGAGGCGTTGACCTTCGGCGTCGTACTGGCGTGCGGCTCGGTCCTGTTGATGGGGATCGCGGTGAACTTCGTGGCGGCGGGCCTGCTGGCGCTCAGCATCCTGTTCTACGTGTTCGTGTACACGATGTGGCTCAAGCGCCGGACGCCGCAGAATATCGTGATCGGCGGTGCCGCCGGGGCCTTTCCGCCGATGATAGGCTGGGCCGCGGTGACCGGCACGGTCGGCATCGAATCGCTGGTCCTTTTCCTGCTCATCTTCATGTGGACGCCGCCGCATTTCTGGGCGCTGGCGCTGTATCGCTGCGGTGACTACGCGGCCGCGGGCGTGCCGATGCTCCCGGTGGTGTCGGGTAAACGCGAAACCAAACGCCAGATCGTGATCTACACCGTTCTTTTGGCGCCGGTCGCGGTGGCGCCGACGCTGCTCGGGTTTGCCGGCTGGATTTACGGGGCGGCGGCGATCTTGCTGAGCGCGATCTTCATTGCCGGAGCCGTAGCGATTTGCCGCGATGACACCGACCGGAGCGCGAAGCGGACCTTCGGGTTCTCGATCTTCTATCTTTTTGCGCTTTTCGGGCTGCTGATGGTGGATCGCGTGCCCGGAGCGGCCGGGTAGCGGATGGTTCAATGATTGACGGAATAATGTCCAAAGACGACGGCAAGCCCGACAAGCCCTACCGGAGCGAGATGCACCGCAAGCAGCGCATCAAGAATCTCGCCCTGATGGCTGTGCTGGTCGGGTTTTGCGTTCTGGTGTATTTCGTCGCGATCATCCGCATGAGCGGTGGGAGCTGATTCGATGGCGATGACCGTGACCACGTCGGCAACCCGGAAGAACAAGCGCATGCTGGGGGTTCTGGTCCTGTTCGTGGCGGGCATGGTCGGGGCGTCCTATGCCGCGGTGCCGCTGTACAAGATTTTTTGCCAGGTCACGGGCTTCGGCGGCACGACGCAGGTTGCCGCCGAGGAAAGCCCGGTCGTCCTCGACCGGAAGATGACCGTGCGCTTCGACGCGACGGCGAACGGAGTGCCCTGGTCCTTCCAGCCGGTGCAGCGAAAGGTCGATCTCAAGATCGGCGAGTCCGCTGTGGCGTACTATCGCGCGACCAACACGTCGGACCGCGCCGTCGTCGGCACGGCGACATTCAACGTGACGCCGCTTAAGGCCGGCCAGTATTTCAATAAGATCGAGTGTTTCTGCTTTACCGAACAACGACTCGAACCGGGGCAATCGGTGGACATGCCCGTAACCTTTTTCGTCGATCCCGAGATCGCGCAAGACCGCAATCTTGAAGAGGTCAAGACGATCACGCTGTCCTATACGTTTTTTCCGGTCGAACAAGAGCCGGCGGCTGAGAAACGGTCGGTGAGCCGGCTTGACCGCGCCGATACGGCACAAGGACGTAATTAACCAGCAAGGCCTACGGCGATATCCTGCCGCGGAATGAAGTGGGGAAGAAAGAATGACTGCTGAAGCCCATCACGACGAAGTCCAACACGACTACCATCTCGTCGATCCCAGTCCGTGGCCTGCATTGGGCGCCGGGGCGGCGTTTGCGCTGACCTTCGGCACGGTGGTGTATATGCACCCCGGCATCTTCGGAGCGGAAAGCGAAGGTACCGTCAAGGCGCTTGGGGTCTGGACATTCATGCCAGGCGTTCTGCTCATTTTGCTGACCATGTGGCTGTGGTGGCGGGACGTGATCAAGGAAGCGACCTTCCAGGGACATCACACGCCGGTGGTACAGATCGGTATGCGCTACGGCATGACGCTGTTCATCGCGTCCGAGGTGATGTTCTTCGTCGCCTTCTTCTGGGCCTTCTTCAATTCTAGCCTCTTCCCGAAGGTCGACCCGGCGGTCTGGCCGCCGGAAGGCGTGGAGACGCTGCCGACATTCGGCGTGCCGTTCATGAACACGCTGATCTTGCTGCTGTCCGGTTGCACCGTCACCTGGGCGCATCATGCGCTGCGGGAAGGCAATCAACGCGCGATGGTCACCGGGTTGGGGTTGACCATCGTCCTCGGCGCGATCTTCACCGGTTTCCAGGCGTACGAGTATATCCACGCGGCGTTCGGATTTTCCGATGGCATCTATTCGTCGACCTTCTACATGGCGACCGGCTTTCATGGGTTCCACGTAATCATCGGCACCACCTTCCTGATCGTGTGCTGGTTCCGGGCCCGAAAAGGGCATTTCAAGGCGGACCATCATTTCGGCTTCGAAGCCGCGGCTTGGTATTGGCACTTCGTCGATGTGGTCTGGCTGTTTCTGTTTATCTGCATCTACTGGTGGGGCAGCTAAGGGTTCATTGAATGCGGAGGACGACAGCTGCCGTTTCTCCGTTTTCCACCGGTTTGCGATGCCGATGCCCGCGATGCGGGATCGGCGGACTGTTCGACGGATTCCTCACGGTGGCCGAGAAGTGTACCGCCTGCGGGCTCGACTTTAGCGTTGCGGACAGCGGCGACGGTCCCGCGGTGTTCGTCATTTTCATCGTCGGCCCGATCGTGACCGGGCTTGCCCTGTGGGCGGAAATGACGTTCCAGCCGCCGTATTGGGTGCATATCATTCTGTGGGGCCCGGCTGTGCTTGCCGGCTGTCTGCTGCTGTTGCGGCCCTTCAAGGCAACGTTGGTAGCGTTGCAATACCGGCACCGTGCGGGCGATACGGGGCATCATACCTTCCACGACGACGCAGAATAGGAGCATAGCGGTGGGGTTTCGACCGGCACTTTGGCCGACTTTGTTCACGGTTCCCGCGTTGATCGCGCTGATTGCCCTTGGGCTCTGGCAGGTCCAGCGCTTGCATTGGAAGGCGGACCTGATCGAGAAGCTGCAGACCCGTTCCACCAGCGCTGCGGCGGCGCCGCCGGGACCGTCGGACGATTTGGCGGCTTTCGAATTCCGTCGCGTTGCGGTTACCGGCAGCTTCCGCCACGACAGTGAGCTTTACGTGGTAAGCCGTTCGTTGCGCGGCAGCCCGGGATTACACGTATTGACGCCGTTCGCGCGGGGTGAGGGCATGCCCGCGGTTCTGGTCAACCGGGGTTGGGTGCCGTTCGACAAGCAGGATCCGGCGACGCGTGCCGACGGTCAGGTAAAGGGAACCGTAACGATCGAAGGCATCGTCCGATTACAGCGACCGCCCGGCTGGTTCACTCCCGACGACGATCCGAAGAAAAACAACTGGTTCACCATCGACAGCGAGAAGATGTCGCAGGTCACCGGCATACCCTTGGCCGACGGTTATTACATCGTCGCGGACAAGATGGGGACCCCGGGCGATTTTCCGGTTGGCCGGCAGTGGCGGATGGATATCCGCAACAATCACCTCGAATATGCGATTACGTGGTTCGCGCTTGCCGCCGCCCTTCTTGTCATCTATCTGCTGTACCATCGCAATCGACCATAAACGCCGGCCTCGACGGCGACCGGAAACTTCATGACAGACAAGACGACCGCCTATCGGCGTTTGGAAGCGCGGTTCCACGAAATATGTGTTCTGGAAGACACGATCCGTATCCTGCACTGGGACCAGGCCACGGTCATGCCGCCGGGTGGCGCGGTCGCGCGGGCCGAGCAATTGTCGCGGCTCGCGGTGATGCGCCATGATAAACTGACGGATGCCGGACTTGCCGACGATATTGCGGCGGCGGAAGCGGCGGCGGATGCGTTGGATCTTTGGCCGGCCGCCAATCTGCGCGAAATGCGCCGTATCCACAAAAAGACCGTCTCGGTACCGGCGGAATTGGTCGCCGCCCATAGCCGTACCGGTTCGCTGTGTGAAATCGCTTGGCGAAAAGCCCGTCAAGACGGTGATTTTCCGGCGATCATCGAACCGCTCGGCGAGCTGCTCGATCTGACCCGCGCCATCGGGGCGGCCCGGGGCGAGGCGCTGGGATGCTCGATCTACGACGCGCTGCTTCAGGATTATGAGCCCGGTGCATCGTGCGCGTATATCGATCCCCTGTTCGACGATCTGGCGGCGTTCTTGCCCGACTTTCTCGACGATGTCCTGGTTCGGCAGGATGCGTCGGGTATGCCGTTGCGGCCCGCCGGTCCGTTTCCCGCGACGGCGCAACGCGCGTTGTGCCGCCGTATGGCGGAAACGGTTGGGCTGGATTTCGAGACGGCGCGCGTGGACGAGAGTGCGCATCCGTTTTCCAGCGGCGTGCCCGAAGATTCACGGATCACGGTACGCTACAACGAGGGCGATTTCGGCGAAGCGCTGATGGCGGTCCTGCATGAGGCCGGACATGCCATGTATGAGCGCGGCCGTCCCGAAGATTGGCGGTATCAGCCGGTCGGCCGGGCCCGCGGTATGGTGCTGCACGAAAGCCAATCCCTGTTGTTGGAGATGCAAGCCTGCCGGACGGCGGAATTCTACGATTGGGCGACACCGGCTCTGCGGGAGTCCTTCGGCGGCAACGGGCCGGCTTGGACGCGGGAAAATCTGCTGCGATGGGCCACCCGGGTCGAGCGCGGGTTTATACGGGTGGATGCCGACGAGGTCACCTATCCGGCGCATGTCATCCTGCGTTACCGATTGGAGAAGGCCATGCTGTCGGGTGATCTAGGGTTATCGGACCTGCCCGCCGCTTGGAACGACGGCATGGTGGATTTGTTGGGCGTCGTCCCGCCGGACGACCGGCGCGGCTGCCTGCAGGACATTCATTGGTATTCGGGCGCCTGGGGTTATTTCCCGACCTATACGTTGGGCGCGTTGGCGGCGGCGCAGATATTCAAGGCTGCAACGGCGGCCGATCCGCAGATATTGCCGTCGATCCGACAAGGCGATTTCACGCCGCTGATGAGCTGGCTCCGGCGGCATGTCCACGGGCACGGCTCGTACCATGCGACGGATGACCTGATCCGCGAGACGACGGGTGCGCCGCTGGCCGCGGACGCGTTCAAGGCGCATCTGCGGCGGCGGTATCTGGACGGTTAGATCGCTGTCGGCAGACGGAAATCCGCCGCAACTTGCCCCATTTGTGCGGTGAGGCTAGGTTAGCGCACCTTGTTGGGAGGAAACCAAACAGTGCGCTACATCAGCACTCGCGGCGAAGCGCCGATTCTGTCGTTCGACCAGGTATTGCTGGCCGGATTGGCCGAGGATGGCGGCCTGTACGTCCCGGAATCCTGGCCGCGGTTCACGGCCGACGACCTCCGGGAAATGCGAGGCCTGACCTATCCCGAACTTGCCATCCGGGTCATGACGCCCTTCATCGGCGACCGGATCGAACCGGCTGATTTCGCTGCGATCGTGCACGAGACCTATGACGATTTCGGGCATCCGGCCGTCGCGCCGATGGTCCAGCTCGGACCCGATTTCTGGCTTCTCGAACTGTTCCATGGACCGACGCTGGCGTTCAAGGACGTGGCGATGCAGCTGCTCGGCCGCCTGTTCGATCACGTTTTGAGCACGCGCGGCGAGCGGATCACGATCGTCGGCGCCACCTCGGGCGACACCGGCGCGGCCGCGATCGAGGCGTGCCGGGGTCGGTCGGCGATCGAAATCTTCATGCTGTATCCGCATCGACGCGTTTCCGACGTGCAACGTCGCCAGATGACCACCGTCGATGCGCCGAACGTGCACACCATCGCGGTCGAAGGCACCTTCGACGACTGCCAGGATATGATCAAGGCAATGTTCAACGACACGGGACTGCGCAACGAGTTGAAGCTGTCCGCGGTGAACTCGATCAACTGGGCCCGGGTGATGGCGCAGATCGTTTATTATTTCCACGCGGCGCTGGCATTGGGCGCGCCGGACCGGACGGTCAATTTCGCCGTCCCGACCGGAAATTTCGGCAATGTCTATGCAGGCTACGCCGCGCGGGCGATGGGGCTGCCGATCGACAGGTTTGTCGTCGCGTCGAACAGCAATGACATCCTGACCCGCTTCTTCGACAGCAACGACATGTCTATCTCGGGTGTCGAGCCGACGCTGTCGCCGAGCATGGATATCCAGGTGTCGAGTAATTTCGAACGGCTGCTGTTCGATCTGTTGGATCGCGACGGCGGTGCGGTCCGTCGGGCGATGGCGCAGTTCCGGGAGAAGGGCGCGCTGCCGCTGGCCGCCGCGCAATGGCAACGTGCGATCGAGTTGTTCACCGGCTACAAGGTCGACGATACGCGGACCAAACAGGTCATCGCGGAGGTTTTTGCGAACACGGGCGTTTTGATCGATCCGCACAGCGCGGTGGGTGTCGATGCCGCGTCCGTTCGGCCGCCCGAGGGCGGCGATCCATTGGTCGCGCTGGCGACGGCACATCCGGCGAAATTTCCCGACGCGGTAGAGGCGGCGGCCGGCGTTCGCCCCGATCTTCCGGCGCGGCTCGCGAATTTGCATGACCGGGACGAGCATATGAAAATTCTTCCGAACCGCCTGGATGCACTGCGCGATTTCGTGCGTGAGACGTCCGCGGTGCGGGGCGCCGCATGACGGTCGCTCTGACCACCCTGAACAATGGCTTTCGCATCGTCAGCCACAATATGCCGTCGGTCGAGTCCGCCTCGGTGGGCGTTTGGGTCGGTGCCGGGACGCGCAATGAATCCGCCGAAGTCAATGGCGTTGCCCATCTCCTGGAACATATGGCGTTCAAGGGAACGAAGCGCCGCAGCGCTGCCGACATCGCGGAGGAGATCGAGACCGTCGGCGGTCATCTGAACGCTTACACCAGCCGCGAGAGCACGGTCTACTACGCCAAGGTGCTGAAGGACGATGTCCCGCTGGCGCTGGACATCCTGGCCGACATCCTGATGAACGCGACCTTCGACGACGAGGAACTGAAACGTGAGCGCGCGGTCATCTTGCAGGAGATCGGGCAGGCGCATGATACGCCGGACGACCTGATCTTCGATAACTTTCAATCGACGGCCTATCCGGATCAGCCGCTCGGCCGGCCGGTACTCGGCTGTGCGGACGTCGTGCGGGCCATGCCGCGCGAAACCATCATGGATTACATGCGCCAAGCCTATGCGAGCGACCGGATGGTGCTGGCGGCGGCGGGCCGTGTCGATCATGAAGCGCTGGTCAAATTCGCGGAGCAGCAATTCAGCGGCCTGCAGTCGAACGGCAGCTTGATGTCGGCGCCGGCGCACTATTCGGGGGGAGAGAAACGGGACGACCGCGAGCTGGAGCAACTCCATCTGGTTTTGGGCTTCCCGGGTGTTTCATACGGCGACGATGATTTCTACGCGGCGACGATCCTGTCCACGCTGTTCGGCGGCGGGATGTCGTCGCGCCTATTCCAGGAAATTCGCGAGAAGCGTGGCCTCGTCTATTCGATCTATTCCTTCGCGTCCTATTATTCCGATGGCGGTCTGTTCGGCATCTATGCTGGCACCGGCGACGCCGAAGCCGGGTCCTTGATGCAATCGGTTTGCGAGGAAATCGTCCGCCTGCCGGACACGATCCGAGACGATGAGGTCGTCCGTGCACGCAACCAACTTAAGGCCGGTACGCTGATGTCGCTGGAATCGACCGGATCGCGGTGCGACCAGCTCGGTCAGCAGACGCTCGCCTTCGGCGCACCGGTCCCGTTGGAAGAGCAAGTCCGGCGCATCGAGGCGGTGGACGCGTCGGCGGTTGCGCAGTTTGCGCGCCGGACCTTTACCGGGCGCCCGACAATTGCGGCGATCGGGCCATCGAAAAAGCTGCCCGGGCTCGACGGCATAACCGGCATGCTGGCCATGTAGCGGTGCGAAGGTCGGGGGCGGCGGCATGTTCGGAATCTTCTCTGGTCGGATGCCTACGGTCCGGATCGACGGCAGTCGGGTGTACGTGCGGCCGCCGAAGAAACGCGATTGCCCCGAATGGGTTCATCTGCGGCAACTGAGCCGTGATTTCCTGGTGCCGTGGGAACCCGCCTGGCCGACGGATGCGGCGACGCCGGCGGCCTTCCATCGGCGCTACCGGCGGTTCTGTCTCGATTGGCGGAGCCGGACGGGCTTCGCCTTTTTCATCTTCGAGCAGTCCAGCGATGCGCTGGCCGGCGGTATCACGCTGTCGAATGTCCGGCGTGGCGTCGCGCAGTGCGGCAGCATCGGGTATTGGATGGGCGAGCCTTTTGCCGGGCAGGGCTATATGACCGAGGCGGTGGCACTCATGCTGTCCTTCTCCTTCGACACTTTGGGACTGCATCGCGTGGAGGCGGCATGCCTGCCCCACAACGACGCCAGCCGGCATCTGCTTCTGAAAACCGGCTTCCAGGAGGAAGGCCTCGCGCGCCGATATCTCCGTATCAACGGACGATGGCAGGATCACGTGACGCATGCGATCCTGCGCGACGATTTCAAGAAATCGAACGGGCGGATGCCCGATCAGCCGTAGACTCAGGCGTGTCCGGCATCGCCGGACAGGAGCGCCGGGTCGAAACCGATCTTGCCGATCGCCCGTTCCCACTTCGTGCCCAACTCGCCATCGAACAGCAATGTATCGTCCGACGGCACGTGCAGCCAGGCGTTCTCCTGAATTTCACCGTCAAGCTGGCCAGGCCCCCATCCGGCATACCCGAGGGCGAGAATGGAATGGCGCGGGCCGCGTTTCTCGGCGATGTCCTTCAGGATATCCACCGTCGCCGTGAGGCCGATCAGCGGGTCGACCTTGATCGTGCCGCTCTTCTCATAATCCGCCGAGTGCAGTACGAATCCGCGTCCGGTCTCGACCGGGCCGCCGAAAAAGACCGGCAGGCTGGGCGCGGAGGTCTCGGTGTCGATGTTCAATTGTTCCAGCAATTCCGGGAAGGAAATGCCGTCGATCTGCCGGTTGACGACCAGTCCCATTGCCCCTTCGGCGTTGTGGACACACATGTAGATGACCGATTTTTCGAACCGGGGGTCGCGCATGTTGGGCATGGCGATCAACAGATGGCCGGTCAGATAACCGCCATCCGAAGGACCCGGAATGTCATCGAAAACGTCCATCGGGTAACCCGTCACCGCACTCGCTGCTCAAAGACACCCTATATTAAGGGCTGATTCGCCGGTTTTGAACCCAAAGGCGGACTAAGACCATCGAACTCGGAACGTCCCCTAGCGGATTCGCACGTAAAATTGAGGGGATTCCGCAAGCGGTCGAGACTATATTCACTTACAGGATCCGGCGCAGACGGACATGCGCAACAATATGGTTAACAAAGGATTAACGTGACCTACCGACTCGCACGCCGCATCGGCGCCGTCATCGCGTTGGTTGCCTCTTTGATGGGGGTGACCGGCGGCGCTTTCGCGATGGCGAGCGACTGGTCGGTGAACGATCAGGGCAAATTGCGTTTGGTCTCCGCGATCGAAGGCGTCGGCGAGCGCAAATCGCTTGTGTTCGGGCTCGAATTCAAGCTGCAACCGGGGTGGAAGATCTATTGGCGGTCACCGGGCGACGCCGGCTATCCGCCTCGGATCGATTGGGCCAAATCAACAAATGTGGCGTCGGCGCAGTTTCAATGGCCGGTCCCGGAACGATTCTCCGTTCTGGGGTTGGAAACCCTTGGGTATAAAGACGAAGTGATCCTGCCTTTGAAGGTGGAGCCGGTCGAGCCGGGGAAACCGGTGGCCTTGCGTGCCGACATCTCCTATCTCACCTGCGATGAAATCTGCGTGCCGCATCAAGTCAAGTTGGGGCTGGACTTGCCGGCCGCGGCGGCAAGACCGTCCGAGCAGGCGAACGTCCTGGCCCGGTATTCTTCGAAGGTGCCTCTGGAAGGGCCGCGCCAGGACCTCGCGATAGCGGCGGTTTCGCTCGCGCCGAAGGGGGAAGATGTGGTCTTGAAGGTCAAGGCCACCGCCGCCAAGGCTTTCGCGAATCCGGACCTTTTTGTCGAAGGCCCCGAGGGCGCCTTCTTCACGCGGCCGAAAGTATCCTATGCAATGGATGCGCGAAGCGCGGTGCTGACGCTTACGGCCGGAGGCGTGCCGCAAAAGGAATTCGATGCGGCGCCGCTTCGCCTCACGCTGGTAGACAATGGCCGCGCGATGGAGCATGTCGTCTCGGTCCGGCTTGGCGAAGGAACGGTACCATCGGTCGGTTTCGACGGCCTGGTGGCGTCGCAATCGATGCTGACGATTATCGTTCTGGCGCTGATCGGCGGGCTGATCCTCAATTTGATGCCCTGTGTCTTGCCGGTTCTGTCGATAAAATTGTTGAACGTGGTCGGCCATGGCGGATCGGAACGCCGGGCGGTGCGTGCAGGGTTCCTGGCATCCTCGGTGGGAATCATATTCTCGTTGCTGCTGATCGCGGGCGTCCTGATCGGTCTCAAGAGCGCCGGCATGGCGATCGGTTGGGGCATTCAGTTCCAGCAGCCGGTCTTTCTGATCCTGCTGACGGCCATCCTTGTCCTCTTCGCGTGCAACCTGTTCGATTTATTCGAGATTACATTGCCCGGCCGGATTACCAACGCGGTGGCCCAGCATGGCAAGGGCGAGTCCTTGTCCGGTCATTTCATGTCCGGCGCTTTTGCAACTTTGTTGGCGACTCCGTGCTCGGCGCCGTTTCTCGGCACCGCGATAGGGTTTGCCCTAAGCCGGGGGCCGGCCGAGATACTGATCGTTTTCACCGCGCTCGGTATAGGGTTTGCCCTGCCGTATCTCGTTATCGCGGCCTTCCCGGGGCTGGCGACCCGGTTGCCGCGCCCCGGTCCCTGGATGAAATATCTGCGGCGGGTGCTCGGCCTGGCACTGGTGGCGACGGCAATTTGGCTGCTCTCAATCGTACATACATTGGTCGGACTGGAAGCGACCATCGCAGTTGCGGCACTGTTCGCCGCCGTGCCGATGGTCTTTGCGGCGCGGCGTCTGGAAGGGTCGCGCGTCGGCCGGCATGCCGCCGTGGTTGTTGTGGGTCTGACGGCGGCGGCCGTCCTGGTCCCGGTCCTCAGTCCGTCGGTCACGCCAAGCAAAAGCTTCAGCACTGCGACCGGCGTTTGGCAGCGATTCGACGAAGCCGCTATTCCGCGTCTGGTTGCCAACGGCAAGACCGTCATCGTCGATGTGACCGCGGAATGGTGTATCACCTGTCAGGTGAACAAGGCATTCGTGTTCGACAAGGATGATGTCATGGAGGTGCTGTCCAATCCTGCGGTCGTCGCGATGCAGGCGGATTGGACGCGCCCCGATCCGGCGATCGCCGATTATCTCGCGCGGTTCGGGCGTTACGGAATCCCGTTCAACGTGGTCTTCGGGCCAAAGGCGCCGCAGGGAATCGTATTGCCGGAGCTGTTGACGACGAATGCCGTGCTGTCGGCGGTTGCCGACGCCGCCTCGGACCGCGCCGTCGTTACCAAATAATCCGTAAGGGCCGTCTGCCGCCAAACCGCCATGCAAGACGCGTTTGGCGCCGATTTGTCATTGGCATCGAATTCGGCTGATGCAATAAGGTGGGGCAAATAACCACCTCACAGGAGCACATCATGACCATCAAAGTTGGAGATAAGCTGCCGTCGGCGACCCTGTACCGCATGAGCGCGGACGGTCCCGAGGCTGTGACCACGGAAGATCTCTGCGCCGGTAAGAAAGTCGTTCTTTTCGGACTGCCGGGGGCATTCACGCCGACATGCTCGGCGCAGCACGTGCCGGGTTTCCTCTCCAACGCCGGCGCGATCAAGGCGAAGGGCGTCGATACCATCGCCTGCATGTCCGTCAATGACGCTTTCGTCATGGGGGCATGGGCGAAAGATCAAGGCACCGGCAGCGATGTCGAAATGCTGGCCGACGGCAGCGCCGACCTGACCAAACAGATGGGGATCGAGCTCGATCTTACGGATCGCGGGCTCGGTGTTCGCTGCCGCCGTTTCTCGATGGTGGTGGATAACGGCGTGGTCAAGGAACTCAACCTCGAAGATGGCGGCGCGCTGGAAATTTCGGGCGCGGAGACGGTTCTCGAGCAGCTCTGACCGACACCTGTGTCCGAACGGTTCATGGGGCCGGCGGCGGAGATTTGGTTTGATTCGCCGCCGATGCCTCACAAGTCCGGTATGCCGTCTCGGGCCAGCGAATCGGCCCGCTCGTTCTCCGGATGCCCGGCGTGTCCCTTGACCCAGTGCCATTCCACCTCGTGGCGGGCCATCGCGGATTCCAGGCGTTGCCACAGGTCCACATTCTTGACCGGCTTCTTGGCGGCGGTCTTCCAGCCTTTGGCCTTCCAGTTGTGGATCCATTTCGTGATGCCGTCGCGGAGATAGACGCTATCGGTGTAGAGATCGACCCGGGAAGCGCGTTTCAGAGCCTCCAGCGCCCGAATTGCCGCCATCATCTCCATGCGGTTGTTGGTCGTATCGCGCTCGCCGCCGTTCAATTCCTTTTCGACGCCGTTCCATCGCAACACGGCTCCCCAACCGCCGGGACCCGGGTTGCCGCTGCACGCACCGTCGGTGAAAATTTCAACGCGTCCGGTATCGGCCATTATTCGAGCCCGTAATCCTGTGGTTTGGTGACTTGCTGGTGAAAACCGAGGATGCGCAGATATTCCAACGGGTCCTTCGGCTTGACGAATGCGCCCTCGGGATGGTTCAGCCAATCGTACAGGCGGGTCAGCAGGAAGCGCATGGCGCTGCCGCGCGCGAGCAAGGGCAACGCCTGCATTTCCTCGGCGGAGAAGGGGCGTCGTTTGCGGTAGGCGGCCAGCATCAGCTTGGCCTTGGTCACGTTGAAGCTTCGGTCTCGCTCGAAACACCATGCATTCAGACAAATGCCGACGTCATAGGCGATGAAATCGTTGCACGCGAAGTAGAAATCGATCATGCCGGAGAGTGTCTCGCCGCGGAAAAAGACGTTGTCCGGAAACAGGTCGGCATGGCAAATGCCTTCGGGCAGCGCGGCCGGCCAATTTGCTTCCAGATGGTCGAGTTCCCGCGACAGCGTATCGCCGAGACCGGATTCCACCTGATCGGCCCGGTCGATGCAGCTGTCGAGCAGCGGCCGCCAGGAATCGACCGACAGGTTGTTTCGCCGCGACATGTCGAAGGATGCGCCGGCGATATGGAAATCCGCCAGGGCTGCACCGAGAGCCGCGCAATGATGCGGGTGAATGCGGCGCGGCCACATGCCCTCCAGGAAACTGATGATCGCCGCGGGACGGCCGCACAGGCTGCGCAGGGATTCGCCGTCGCGTCCGTGCAACGGTGTCGGGCAGGGAATGTCCTGGGCCGCCAGATGTTCCATCAGATTGAGGAAGTACGGCAGATCCTCCGGCGACACGCGGCGTTCGTACAATGTCAGGATGTAATGACCGGACTCGGTCTGCAGCAGGTAGTTGGTGTTCTCCACGCCTTCGGCGATGCCCTTGCAGGACAAGACGTCACCGATATCGTATTCGGCGATGAACCGTTCGAGATCTTCGTCGGAGACTTCGGTATAGACGGCCATCGAATCCGCTTTTCGTTTTATCCCAGCATGTTACCGGCAACCCGTCCGCTGGAATGATTGAGCGGTCCGCCGTTGCCGCGATTGTGTTCGGGCACGCCTTGCCGCACCGCAGACGCTTGTCTAGTATCCAGCGCGCTGGCGCGTCAATGCCGCAGTTTTTCGACGCGGACCTATGCGCCACATCTTGTACGGGGGTCTGTGACGGCGAGACGTCGTGTAAGCGCCATATTCGCCGGGACGAATGACGACGGGTAGCGGAATATTGTCGAGCAATGGATCGAGTTTCCATTTTGCCTATTAGGAATCTAAAAACAGCCGCCGCGGCCACCGGATTGCTGATCCTTTCGGCGTGCGCACAGTTCGAAGAGGAAGTTTCGTTATGTCCCAATGCCGCCGTTCTGGAAGCGCCGGGTGAACTCGTCCGGTTCAAGGAGGGTGCGGCGACGGGGCCGGAGAATGTGCTTTTCCGGACGAAGATGAAATACGTGTCGGGCGTCTGCGATTTCGACGAGAAGTCGATCGACATGGAATTGAGCGTCGCAATGGAGGCGAAACGCGGTGCCGCCAACGCGGACGGCAAAGCCCAGTTCACCTTCTTCATCGCAATCATCGATATTGATCGCAAAATTCTCATGCGCGAGGAATTTCCGTTGATCGCCGTGTTCGAAAAGGATGATGACGACATCAATTTCGCCGAAAACCTGACCCTGACGATCCCGCGTCGGGAAGGTTTATCGCCGACCGACTACACGGTCTATCTCGGGTATGAAATGACCCCGGAAGAGCTGGCGTATAACCGGCGACGGCAAAAACGCCGCTAAACGACCGGGATAACAATTCCGGGATGCCCAATCCTCCGATATTGACAATCTCAACGAAGGCCTTAGCCTAGACCGTGTTAAGGAAAAGGCTCGCCGATCCTTGCGGGAGAGACCGTCCCGGCATTGCCGATGACGGCGCCGAAGGAGCAACCGCCCCGGAATCTCTCAGGCGAAAGGACCGCTAGGGAAGAGCACTCTGGAGAGTAGATGCCACCGGCCATGTGCCGGGCGCGTCTCACCGAAGGGGTAAGCCGACGTCCGGTCATCGGACCCGGTGATGCTCTCAGGTTCCACGACAGAGCGGGGCTCAGCGTCCATTGTTTGGGCACTGGGCAATGATGCCTGTTCGTGGAGTAGCGGCCTTGACCACCGATGCAAATTCCTCTTTGAAAACAACACCGCTGGATGCGCTGCACCGTTCGCTTGGCGCGAAAATGGTGCCGTTCGCCGGATACGCGATGCCGGTGCAGTTCCCGGCCGGCGTTTTGAAGGAGCATAACCACACCCGCGCCGCCGCCGGCCTGTTCGATGTGTCCCATATGGGGCAGGTGGCGCTGCGTGGCGAGGACATCGCCGCCGCGCTGGAAACCATAGTGCCCGGCGAGTTGCAGGCGCTTGGCGACGGTCGGATGCGCTATACCCTGCTGCTGAACGACCAAGCGGGCATCCTCGACGACCTTATGGTGACGAACCGCGGCGACTATCTCTATGTCGTCGTCAACGCCGCCTGCAAGGAATCGGATATCGCCCATCTCCGCGCGTCGTTGCCGTCGTCGGTGACGGTGGAGCCGTGGGAGGACCGCGCGTTGCTGGCGTTGCAAGGGCCGCAGGCGGTCGCTGCGCTGCAACGGCATTGCGATGCCGACCTGTCCGGTTTGCGCTTCATGTCGAGCGCGGAAATGGAAATAGGCGGTATTCAGTGCCTCGTGTCCCGCTCGGGTTACACCGGCGAGGACGGGGTCGAGATTTCGGTTTCGTCGGGGGATGCGCAGGCGTTGGCAGAAGCGCTGCTGGCGGAACGCGAGGTCGAACCGATCGGGCTGGGCGCGCGGGATTCGCTGCGTCTCGAAGCGGGACTTTGCCTCTACGGCCACGATATCGATGAATCCACGACGCCGGTCGAAGCGTCCCTGACTTGGGCGATCGGCAAACGCCGGCGCGCCGAAGGAGGATTCCCCGGCGATGCGATCGTTCAGCGCCAATTGAGCGACGGAACCGCGCGGCGCCGTGTGGGCGTCCGGCCCGACGGCCGCGCACCGGCCCGCGAGGGGACGGACCTGACCGACCTCGACGGTAACTCGATCGGCGCGATTACGAGCGGCGGATTCGGGCCGACCGCGGGCGGTCCGGTCGCAATGGGGTATGTCCAGACCGAACACGCGGAGACGGGGAGCCGGATCAACGCAATCGTGCGCGGCAAACCATTGTCCGCTCAAGTGACGGATATGCCGTTCGTCACGCAGAATTACTACCGCGGCTAGGCGGTACGTCTAAAAAACTTACTGAGGGGATGAGGATCGATGAGCAAGGTTTGGTTTTCGGAAGATCACGAGTGGATTCGGGTCGACGGCGATGTCGGCACGGTTGGCATCAGCAATTTCGCCCAAGAGCAGCTCGGCGATGTTGTTTTCGTCGAAGTCCCCGAGGTCGGCAAGGTCTTCGGCAAGGGCGACGAAGCGGCTGTCGTCGAATCGGTGAAGGCCGCATCCGAAATCTATTCGCCGGTGTCCGGAGAGGTCGTCGAGGTCAACGAATCGCTGGCCGATGAGCCAACGCGCATCAACGACGATGCGGAAGGCGAGGGTTGGTTCTTCAAGATCAAGCTGGCCGATACCTCTGAGCTGGACGATCTGATGGATGCCGACGCCTACAAGACATTCGCCAAGGATCACGGCTAGACGCCGCCAACCAGGAGATACCCATGCCGGATACCGCGCCCCTCGAAGCGTTGGAACAAAATGACGATTTCGTCGGACGGCATATCGGGCCGACCGAGGACGACGTCGCCGCAATGTTGGAAACGGTCGGTGAGTCGTCGCTGGAGTCCTTGATCGACAAGGCGGTGCCCGCCGCAATCCGCTCGGGCGCGGCGCTGGACCTGCCGGCCAGCCGCGGCGAGCAGGACATCCTGGCCGATTTGCGGTCGATCGCATCGCAGAATCAGGTTCTGCGGTCGATGATCGGCATGGGCTATTACGATTGCGTCACGCCGCCTGTGATCTTGCGCAACGTGATGGAAAACCCCGGTTGGTACACCGCTTACACACCCTATCAGCCGGAAATCAGCCAGGGCCGGCTCGAAGCGCTGATCAATTACCAGACAATGATTTCCGATCTGACCGGGATGGAGATCGCCAACGCGTCGCTGCTGGACGAAGCGACCGCCGCGGCGGAGGCGATGACCATGTGCCGCCGCGTTGGCCGAAGCAAAAGCGACGCATTTTTCGTCTCGGCGGATTGCCATCCGCAGACCATCGACGTGGTCAAGACGCGGGCGGAGCCTTTGGGCATTTCGGTGATCGTGGGGGACCACCGCGACGGCCTGCCGGAAGACGAGGTGTTCGGCATTCTGCTGCAATACCCGTCGACGACTGGCGCGGTCGAGGACTATGCGGAGCTGGTGACGACGGCGCATGACAATGGCGCTATCGTTTGTGTCGCCACGGACCTTTTGTCTTTACTGCTGTTGACGCCGCCGGGTGAATGGGGCGCCGATATCGTCGTTGGCAGCGCGCAGCGTTTCGGTGTGCCGCTCGGCTTCGGCGGTCCGCACGCGGCCTTCATCGCCACGCTGGACAAACATAGGCGCACGCTGCCGGGGCGACTGGTCGGCGTGTCGGTCGACGCCCGCGGGCGGCCCGCCTATCGTCTGGCCCTCCAGACGCGGGAGCAGCACATCCGGCGCGAGAAGGCCACCAGCAACATCTGCACCGCGCAGGTTCTTCTGGCCGTCATGGCGGGATTGTATGCCGTCTATCACGGCCCGGACCGGCTGCGGACGATTGCCGCGCGGGTGCACCGCTTGACGGCGATCCTGGCGGCGGGTCTGGAAAAGCTCGGCAATTCGCCGACCGAAACTGCGTTCTTCGACACGCTCACGGTATCGGTCGATGACGCATCGACGGTTCAGGCCCGCGCGGTTGCGGCGGGCATGAACCTGCGTCGGATCGACGACGCGACGGTCGGTATCTCGCTGGACGAGACGACCGGCTCGGACGACGTTCACGCGCTGTGGCAGGTGATCAGCGGGCGAGAGGCGATCGAATTCTCCGTCGGGGAAATCGATGCCGGCCGCCCCAACGCGTTGCCCGAAGGCTTGCAACGGAAATCCGATTTCCTCACCCATGAGGTGTTCAACAGCTACCACTCGGAAACCGAGATGTTGCGCTATCTGCGCCGGCTGCAGGCCCGTGACGTGGCGCTCGACCGGTCGATGATTCCGCTCGGCTCGTGCACCATGAAGCTGAATGCGACCACCGAGATGATTCCGGTGACCTGGCCCGAATTCGGCCGCATCCATCCCTTCGTCCCGCTGGATCAGGCGGCCGGGTATCGCGTCCTGCTGGAGAGCTTCCAGACGATGCTGGAAAAGATCACCGGCTTCGCGGCGGTTTCATTGCAACCCAACGCCGGGTCGCAAGGCGAGTATGCAGGCCTGCTGGTCATCAAGCGGTATCACGAAAGCCGGGGCGAGGGGCAGCGCGACGTCTGCATTATTCCCAGCTCGGCGCACGGCACGAACCCCGCCAGCGCTATTCTTGCGGGGATGACGGTGGTGGTGGTCGATTGCGACGACGACGGCAACATCGATGTCGACGATCTGCGCGCAAAGGCCGACGCCCACGCGGACCGGCTGGCCGCCTTGATGGTGACTTATCCGTCGACGCATGGCGTCTTCGAGGAAAGCATCGTCGAGATCTGCAAGATCATCCATGCGAACGGCGGACAGGTCTATATGGATGGCGCCAACCTGAACGCGCTCGTCGGTTTGTGCCTGCCGGGCGCCTTCGGCCCCGATGTCGCGCATCTGAACCTGCACAAGACATTCTGCATTCCGCATGGGGGCGGCGGCCCCGGTGTGGGCCCGATCGGCGTCGGTGCGCATCTGGCCGATTTCCTGCCCGGTCACTCGGTGATCCCCGAGGCCGGACCCGCCGGTATCGGGGCGGTCGCTGCCGCACCGTGGGGCAGCGCCAGTATTTTGCCGATATCCTGGGCTTATATCGCGATGATGGGCGGCGATGGTCTGACACGGGCGACGCAAGTTGCAATCCTGAACGCGAACTACATCGCCAAGCGGTTGGCCGGACACTATCCCGTCGTCTACACCGGTGCGCATGGCCTGGTTGCTCATGAATGCATCATCGATATCCGCGACTTCAAGGATACGGCGGGCATCACAGTCGACGATGTCGCCAAACGGCTGATGGATTACGGTTTCCACGCGCCGACCATGTCCTGGCCGGTCGCCGGCACCCTGATGATCGAACCCACGGAAAGTGAATCGCTAGCGGAGATCGACCGGTTTTGTGATGCGATGATCGCCATCCGCGCGGAGATCAAAGCCATTGAAGACGGCGAGTCGGACCCGGAAGACAATCCGATGCGGCAAGCGCCGCATACGCCGGAGGACATCGCGGCGGAATGGACGCGGCGTTACAGCATCGAGCAGGCGGTCTATCCCGTTCCGTCGCTGCGGGCCGACAAGTACTGGCCGCCGGTGAATCGCATCGACCAAGCCTATGGCGATCGCAATCTGGTCTGCAGTTGTCCGCCGTTGGACGCCTATCAGGACGCCGCCGACTGACCCCGCTGAATTCTTGCAACCGCCAACGAAAAAGGCGCGGTTGGTGCCGCGTCGCCTTTCCGAATCAGTCGAGTTATTTACTGAAGCTTTTGCGGCAGCTCCGCCACGGCCTTATCCACCAGCGAGTCCGACAGCGAGCCGGTGACTTTCTCGGTGAGAATCTTCTCCGTTGCGGCGACCGCGAGGTCGACGGCGATCTCGCGCACCTCTTGGACGGCGGTCGCCTCGGCCTGTGCGATTTTCTCGACCGCCAGTTCCTTCTGGCGTTCGAGGAGGGCCTTAAGATCCTTTTCCGCCTCGGCGCGATGGGTTTCCGCATCTTGCCGGGCGCGATTGACGATGCCTTCGGCCTCCTGCTGCGCTTCGCGTTGCTTGCGCTGATAGGACGCCAGAAGCGCCTGCGCTTCCTCGCGCAACTGCTGCGCTTGCTCTACCTCCGTCCGGATCGTCTCGATCCGGTTGTCCAGGCCGCTCAGCAGCGCCTTTTTAATCGGCTTGAACGCCGCCACGAAGAAGATGACGAAGGCGACGAGCGTCCAAAATGTCGGATCCTGCAGCAAGGCGCTCATGTCCGGCTCTCCTCGAGCGCGGCGCGGATGGCGCGGTCAGCGTCCTGTTCGGCGACATCCGTGCCGATCAGCCGCTGGGTCGCGCTTTGAACCACGCTCAGGGTCGCCTCGCGGATGTTGTCGACGGCCTCGCTCTTCTCGCCGGCAATCCGCGCCTCGGCGGCCCGGGTCTCCTCGAGCAGCGTCTGCGACAAGGCCTCCTGCTGCTTCGTCCGCTCGTCCGCCAATTCCTGCGCAAGCTGATGATGCAGGCCTTGCGCTTTGGAGGTCGCATCGGCAAGGGTCTTCTCGTAGGACGCGAGCATGTCTTCCGCCTCGGACTTCAGCGCTTCCGCCTTTTCCAAATCGCCGTCGATCCGTTCCCGGCGTGTGTTCAGCACATCCGTCACGCGGGGCAAGGCGATCTTCCACGCGATGAGGAACAGCGTCGAAAACGTCAGGAATAGCCAGAATAGCTGCGTTCCGAATGTCGACGGATCTAGTTGAGGCATGGCGTCGCTCCCCGGCCGGTACGGTTAACCCGATACCGGCTTAGCCGAACAGAATCAGGAACGAGATCAGCAATGCGTAGAGCGCGACGGCCTCGACCAGCGCGAAGCCGATCCACATAAACAGCTGAACTTGGGGAATGGCGCCGGGATTGCGCGCACCGGAGGAAATCATCGAGGCAAAGATATTGCCGATACCGGCGCCAACACCGCCGAGTCCGATGACCGCCAGACCCGCACCAATCAATTTTGCGGCCTCTACTTCCATCTTCTTCGTCCTTTCTACTCTTTTATCAATCGTATGACGTTGGGATCTTCGTGATCTAGACCGTCCCCCGCATCAATGCATGTGCAGGGAGTCGTTGAGATACACGCAGGTGAGAATGGTGAAAACATACGCCTGCAAGAAGGCGATGATCAGTTTCAATCCTGTCAGCGCGATCACCATGAACAGCGGCGCGACGCCGGCGATGCCCAGCAGGAAGATGAAACCCGCGAAGACCTTCACCATCGTGTGGCCTGCCGTCATATTCGCGAACAGCCGGAGCGAAAGGCTCACGGGGCGCGCCAGGTAGGAGAGAATTTCAATCGGGATGATCAGCCAGGCCAGGAACCACGGCACGCCGTGCGGCAGGAAGAACCCGAAGAACTTAAAGCCGTTCTTGATGAAACCGATCAGCGTCACCCCGATGAACACCACGAACGCCAAGCCGAAGGTGACGGCGATATGGCTGGTGAAGGTGAAACTATAGGGAATCATGCCGATCATGTTGCCGGCCAGGACGAACATGAACAACGTGAAGATGAAGGGGAAATACCGCCGTCCCTCTTGTCCCACGTTGTCGCGGATCATGTTGGCGATGAATTCGTAGGACATTTCGGCCACGATCTGCCAACGGCCCGGCACCAGCGCGCCGCGGCGCATGCCGAACACCAGGAAGATCGAAACCACGACCACCGACGCCACCATCGCGAGCGACGAATTGGTGAAAGACACGTCAACCCCGCCGACATTCAGTGGGATGATCTTCTGAATCATGAATTGAGCGAGGGGACCTTGGGTCTCGCCGGCGCCTGCCTGTGCCATCTTTTGCCCTTACTAGCTCCCCTTGTCCCCGTTCGGCGGGTCGTCCCGCTGTGGGGCGTCGTTATTATCCCGGCGATAACCGGCGGCGTAACCATAGCCGCGGACGGCGCGGTAAACATTCAAAAACCCGGCTGCGCTCCCCATGAAAAAGAACACAACCAAAAACAAAGGCGCGGTATCCAGCCACCTGTCGAGTAGTAGCCCAATCCCAACCCCGACAGCCAGCGCCGCAACAAGCTCAATCCCGACCTTCAGCCCAAAACCCAATCCCGACCTGACCGTTTTAGGGTCTTTGGTCTCGTCTGGGCCCGATCGATCATCGCGTGCCTTGCGAAGCTTGGCATCCAGGTCATCCAGGGAAGGCGAAGGTTTCTTGTCGTTCATGCCCTCACCGCCCCGAACCCGCAGACCGCCTTATGGATAGGCTGCCCCCGCGCCCGAAATCGCGCGCACGATAGAGAGCAGGGCAAGGGCTGTCAAGGCGCAATGGTGCACCGCAGAAAAGGCGTGAAAGGCGCGGTTTCTTGGGCGCTTTCGAATGGCCCAATTGTCCCGATTAGGCCGAATCGCGCAGTTCCTCGGCGCGCCGCAAATCGACGGAGACAAGCTGGCTGACGCCGCGTTCGCCCATCGTCACGCCATAAAGGCGGTCCATCCGGGCCATCGTCATGCGGTGATGTGTCACACACAGGAAGCGGGTGTCGCCGCTGTGGGCTATCTGGTCGAGCAGGGTGCAGAAGCGGTCCACATTCGCGTCATCCAGCGGGGCGTCGACCTCGTCGAGCACGCAGATCGGCGCCGGGTTGGTCAGGAATACGGCAAACAGCAGGGAAAGCGCCGTCAGCGCCTGCTCGCCGCCGGACAGCAGCGACATGATTTGCAGCTTCTTGCCGGGCGGGCTCGCCATGATCTCCAAACCGGCATCCAGCGGGTCGTCCGCTTCGGTCAGCGCCAGATGCGCCCGGCCGCCGCCGAACAACCGCACGAACAGGTCCTGGAAATGCTTGTTGACCGTCTCGAAGGCGACGAGCAAACGTTCGCGGCCTTCGCGGTTCAGCGAGGCGATGCCTTGCCGCAGGCGGGCGATGGCGGCGATCAGGTCCTCGCGCTCCGACTGCATCGTGGTGATCTGTTCTTCCAATTCGGTCAACTCGGCCTCGGCCCGCAGATTGACCGGCCCCATGGCATCGCGCTGACGCGTCAGGCGTTCAATCTTCGCTTCGACCTCGTCCAAGGCCGGCAGGCCGCCGTCCGCATCGATCTGCGCTTCCCGCAGCACGTTTTCCGGGCTGCAGTTGAGGCGTTCGGATATGCGCTCGACGACCGCGCGGCATTCGATCTCGGCCTGCTCGACCTGCGCCTCGTTGCGCACGCGGTTTTCGCGCGCTTCGGCGAGGGAGGCCTCGGCTTTGCGGAGGCCGCTGTCGGCCGCTTCCAAGGCTGTCTCGCCCTGCGCCAGCCGGTCGGCGGCGGCATTCCGGTTTTGCTCGGATACGCTGATGGTGTCGAGCAGCGCCGAGCGTTGGGTTTGGATTTCGGCAGGGCGTTCGCCCAATTGCGTGCGCCGTTGCTGGGCTGCATCGCGTCGTTCCGTCAAATGAGATAGCCGTTCGGCGGCGCCGTCTGCGCGTTGCTGCCAAGTGATGCGGTCCTGATCGATGGCGGCCAGCCGCCGCCGGCGATCCTCGATTTCGCGCATCAAGATGTCATGGGCGCCACGGCATTCGGCCTCTACCCGGCGCAATTCGGTGATTTCGCCGCGCAGCGTTTCGATCCGCTGGCGCGTCTCCATCGGATCCTCGAGGGCCGAAATCGCCGCTTCGATCGAGCGGAATTCCTGCGCCGCTTCCTGCAGGTCGGTGGCGTGCTGTTCGGCGTTCTCGGTCAATGTCGCGACGCGGGACTTGGTCCCCGCTGCGGCACTGGCCGCCGCGGCATGTTTTTCGCGGGCGGTGTTCAGCCGTCCATAGGCCTGTTCCAGGACCTGCCGGACGCGTTTTTCCGCCGCCGCAGCACTTTGCGTCGCGCTTTCGATTTCCCGCAGCCGGTTGGCCGCGCGTTCGGATTCCGCGCTCGCGGTGACGAGTTGCGCCTGGATTTCCGCCAGCCGGTTCCGTTGCTGCAGCCGCTTCGCCGCCGCCGTCGGGGCGCCGGCCTTGATCGTGAATCCGTCCCAGCGCCACAAGCCGCCGTCACGCGAGACGAGTCGTTGCCCGGGCCGCAAGGCATCGGCGAGGGCCGCGCCCTGCGATTCGTCGTCGACCACCCCAATGAAGGCGAGCCTGCATGCGAGGACATCCGGACCGGTCACGTAGCGTGACAACGGGGTCGCGGCTCCCGGCAGCGGCGGCGGGACATCGTCGGCCCGCCGCATGGCCCAGTGTATTTCGGCGGCCGTATCGATCGGGGCGGTCAGGTCTTCGCCGAGTGCGGCGCCCAGCGCCGTTTCATACCCGGTCTCCACCTGTAAGGCGTCGATCAGCGGCGGGAAGAGGTCGGCTTCATTGGTTTGCAATACGTCGGCCAGCGCCTGTTCCTCGGCGGCCAGTTTCGAACGCTTCGAGTCGGCGGCTTGGGCGGTGTCGCGCGCGGCCGTTTCCGCGTCGGACGCTTCGCTGCGGGCCTGTTCGGCGGTTGCCAGATCCCCTCGGGCGGCCTCGACGGCGGCTTCGGTCGCGGCGATCTCCCGTTCGGCTGTTTGCAACGCCGTGTCCTGGTCGATTTCGGCGGAAAGCTTGTCGCGTTCGATGCCGATATCGTTGAGGCGCGATTGCAGCCGAGCCATCCGCTGCTGCAATTCCACATGCTGGCGGGTGAGGGCGCCGGCCTGGGCTTCCGCCTTCGCCACCGCCTCTGTAAGCGCGCTCAGTTCCTCCTCCCGCGCACGCAGGTTGGTCTGTGCGGACTCCAAATTCTGCCGCGCTTCGGCCTGCGCGTCCTCTTCGCCGTCGCTGGCCGTTGCGATGGCGGCTTTTTCGGTCTCGAGCTGGCCGAGCGCTTGCCGGGCATCGTTCGCGAGCGTGCGTTCGCGCTCGATGTCGGCCGAGATTTGTTCGAGTTGCTGGTCGGTCTGAGTGATGCCTTCCTGAACCCGCCCCTCTTCGCTTTCCAGCTCCCTGCGGGCCATGATCAGGCGCTGCAGTTCGGCGGCCGCGGCCGCTTCGGCTTCCCGCAGACCTTGCATCGCCGCGGCGGCCTCGCCTTGCTGCGTTGCCATGGCACTTGCGGCGGCGGTCAACTGCGTCACGGTTGCATCGCTCGCCTTGAGCTGTTCGTCGGCGGCGCTTTTCGCTTCGGTCGCGGTCGTCCAGCGGACATGGAGCTGGATCGCCTCGAACTGCCGCAGCTCCTCGGAGACCTTGCGGTAGCGCGTTGCCTGACGGGCCTGCCGCTGCAGTCCCTGATACTGCCCTTCCAATGCCCCGATCACGTCGTCGAGCCGTTCCAGGTTGGTCTCGGCGGCGCGCAGGCGCAGCTCTGCTTCGTGCCGGCGCGAATGCAGGCCCTTGATGCCGGCGGCTTCCTCGAGCAGGGTCCGGCGTTCCGTCGGTTTTGCACCGATCAGCGCGCCGATCCGGCCCTGACTGACCATGGCGGTGGAATGGGCGCCGGTCGCCAAATCCGCGAACAGAAGCTGGACGTCGCGGGCGCGCACTTCCCGGCCATTGATGCGGTAGGTCGAGCCCGATCCACGCTCGATGCGACGGGAAATCTCGATCTCTTCGCTGTCGTTGTATTGCGCCGGGGCGGTGCGGTCGGCGTTGTCGAGATGCAGGATGACCTCGGCAATGTTCCGCGCCGGACGGTTGGCCGTGCCGCCGAAGATGACGTCGTCCATCTCGCCGCCGCGCATCTGCTTGGCCGAGGTTTCGCCCATCACCCAGCGCAAGGCTTCGACGACATTCGATTTTCCGCAGCCGTTCGGCCCGACGACACCGGTCATGCCCGGTTCGATGGTAACCTCGGTGGGTTCGACGAAGGATTTGAACCCGGTGAGTCGGACTTTAGAAAAGTGCACTGGCGGTCCGGTCAACTACATCGTGCGGCATCATCGCCGCAGAAATTCGACCTTTACGGCATGGCCTTCTTGAAGGCTTCCTCGAAAACTTCGTAGGGCTGCGCCCCGGAAATCTTTTGGCCATTGATGAGAAAGGTCGGGGTTGCGTTTACCCCATGTTTCTCCTGGCCTTCAAGCTGCACTTTTCGAATTCCCTGAAAAAGTTCCTCGTTGCTGGTGCAAGCCTCGAAATCCTTCTGGCTCATACCGCCCAGTTTTCCGATGCGGGACAGTGCCGCGCCGGGCTGTTGGCTTTGGCTCCAGCTTTGCTGATTCTGGAACAGAACCTCGATGAATTGGAAATACCGGTCCGGCGGTGCGCAGCGCGCCATCATCGCGGCCGCATAGGCCGCACCGCCCAGCGGGAAGTCCCGCATGACGAGTTTGACCTTACCGGTGTCGATGTAGTTTTTCTTGATTTTTGGCAGTGTGTTAGCGTGAAAATTGGCGCAATGCGGACAGCCCAGCGAGGAGTATTCGATCAACGTGATCGGCGCCTTCGGATCGCCGAGGACCCGCTCTTTGAGGGCTTCGTCGGTCGGCAGGGGTTCGGCCTCTGCGTATGCCGAAAACAACAGCGCAATGGCACCCAAGAACACAGCGAATAGCTTCACCTGACACTCCCAAAAATGTTCAAATCGCGCGGAGTATAGAAGTAGCAATGCGGCCCCTTCAAGGCGGAGGCCGTGACCCGATCATCACATCCGCGTCAACGGAATTTCGGGAATTTATTCCTGCGGCGCGCTAGTTTTTATCACGTGATTCGGATCGTCGGATCAACACGCCCAATCGCTCAAGGCTGGCGCGGAGTTCCGGGTCCTCGACGGCGGCGATCGCTTCGGCCGTGGCGGCGGGTGTCGCGGGTGCCACAACCGGAGCCGGCGGTTTTTTCCCGGGCCGCCGTGCGTCTATTTGCCGCTGGGATATCGGGGCTTGGATATAGGTCAAACGGGCCACCGCGGCATATCCGAGAAACGCGTTTACCCGTTGGATGATCTGCGGCTCCAGATGCTGCAGTTCCAGCGCGGTGCCGCTGTCGGCGCGGATATGGAGGGTGCCGCCGTCGCGTTGCCGGGGCGGAAAGCCGAGTTTCACGGGTTGGCAGGTCGCCGCAAGCTCGGGCCCGATGACGGTGGCCCACTCTTCGATCAAAGCGGCGGAGGAGAAACCGTGTTTGCCGAGGGCGCGCTTCGTCAGGCCGTGCATCAGCGCGCCGACCGGCCGCATCTTGCCGGGCCGGCGATCGTCTTTCCCTTTGTTGGCGGGCTTTCGCGCCATGTCTGTCGTTGTTCCTAGTGCTGCGTGTTCGGTGGTTTATAGTAGCGCGCATGGAACAAACCGCCAGTCATTCGCGCCCGTCCGGCGACCTTTGCCAACGGCTTCTCGATTGGTACGACCGGCATCGGCGCAGGATGCCGTGGCGCGCGCTGCCGGGTGCCGTCGCCGATCCCTACCATGTCTGGCTGAGCGAGATCATGCTGCAGCAGACGACGGTGGCGACCGTCGGCGGATATTTCGAGAAATTTCTCGACCGCTGGCCGCGGATCGAGGATTTGGCGGCCGCCGATCTGGATGACGTGCTGCATGCCTGGCAGGGCCTCGGCTACTACGCGCGGGCGCGAAATCTGCACAAATGTGCCCAGGTCGTGATTGCCGACCATGGCGGACGGTTCCCGGACCGGGAAGACGCGTTGCGGACCCTGCCGGGGATCGGGCGCTACACGGCGGCGGCGATCGCGGCAATTGCGTTCGGCCGCCGCGCGGTCGTTGTCGACGGCAATGTGGAGAGGGTCATGGCGCGGCTGCACCGGGTGACGGAGCCGTTGCCGGACTGCAAATCCCGGCTGTACGACCTGGCGGACAACCACACCCCGGACTACCGCGCCGGCGATTATGCGCAGGCGGTGATGGATCTGGGGGCGACGATCTGTATTCCCAAGTCGCCGAAATGCATTCTCTGCCCGCTGATCGACGTCTGCGATGGCCGCGACATCGCGGAAACCCTGCCGCGCAAGAGGCCGAAGGCCGAGAAACCGACGCGGCGCGGCGTCGTTTTCTGGCTGGTTCGTCCGGATGGCGCGGTGTTGCTGCGCCGCCGGCCGGAACGCGGTCTGCTCGGTGGCATGATGGAAATCCCGTCTAGTGAATGGCGCGAGGGGCCCGCGGCGGATGGCGCCGCGGTCGCGGGCGAAGCGCCGGTAATGCTGTCCGGGATCACCGACCTGCCTGGCTTCGTCCGCCACACCTTCACGCATTTTCATCTGGAACTGACGGTGACATCCGCACGGGTCGATGCCGATCCGCCGGAAGGCTGTAAATGGGTGTTGCCGGACGCCTTTGGCGATTACGCGCTGCCCACCGTCATGAAGAAGGTGGTGCGCCACGTGCTCGCCCGCACATGACCGTTAGGCTGGTTTCGATTGCTCGCGCTCGGCCCGCAATTTCTGGCGCAGCATGTCGATCGGCACGGGGCGGCCTTCCACGTCCATGCACCAGAATGTCCAGCCGTTGCAGCTCGGCGCGTTCTGCACCGCCGCACCCACCTGATGGATCGAGCCGCGGAAGTCGGCGGAAATGATTGTGCCGTCGGCGCGGACTTTCGCCGTCCAACGTTTGCACGGGCTGATCAGCACGTCGCCCGCCGACAGCATGCCGCGTTCGACCAAGGTGCCGAACGGAATGCGCGGCTGTTTGCGCTTCGACGGCGTTTCGATCAGTTGCATGTCGATATGGTTGGGAATGCCGGCGAGTCGATTTTCCGCCGCCGCGATGTAATCCGTGTCGCGTTCGATGCCGACATATTTCCGGCCGAGCTTCTTGGCGACCGCGCCGGTGGTGCCGGTGCCGAAGAACGGGTCAAGCACCACGTCTCCCGGATTGGTCGCCGCTAGGATGGCGCGGTAGAGAAGGGCTTCGGGCTTCTGCGTCGGGTGCGCCTTCTGGCCGTCCTCGCCCTTCAGCCGTTCGCCGCCGGTGCAGAGCGGCATGACCCAATCGCTGCGCATCTGCAGGTCTTCGTTGAGCGCTTTCATGGCGTCGTAGTTGAAGGTATAGCGCGAGTCCTTCGACCTCGAGCACCACAGCAGTGTCTCATGCGCATTGGTGAAACGGCGGCCGCGGAAGTTCGGCATCGGGTTGGTTTTGACCCAGACCACGTCGTTCAACGTCCAGTAGCCCAGATCCTGCAACGCCGTGCCGACCCGGTAGATGTTGTGATAGCTGCCGATCACCCAGATCGTGCCATCGGGTTTGAGCAACCGCCGCGCCGCGGCGAGCCAGCGCCGCGTGAAGGCATCGTATTCGGCGAAGGTGTCGAACTTGTCCCAGGCTTCTTCGACGCCGTCGACCCGGCTGTTGTTCGGGCGATGTAGTTCACCGGCCAGTTGCAGGTTATACGGCGGATCCGCAAAGATCATATCCACGGATTCCTCGGGCAAACTCTCCAATATTTGGATGCAGTCGCCCGCGAGAATTTCGTTATTTGGAAGTTTATTCATTGTACCGTCGCCATTGTTCGCAACGACACCATGATTCACTTGATTCGCTGCGTCAAATGTTTCGAGACGCATACTATATGTTGAGTTGTGTTAAGAAATTACTTGGAATATCTAGCGATCGGCGCAAAGGACTGCCGGTGCTGTTCCGTCACGCCGAGTTTGTCGAGCGCGGCCCGATGTTCCGCCGTACCGTAGCCGGCATTGCGTTCCCAGCCGTATCCCGGGTGCCGTTCGGCGAGGGTCGCCATCATACGGTCCCGCGTGACTTTGGCGACGATCGAGGCCGCGGCGATGGAGAGGCAGCGGCCGTCGCCCTTGATCACTGTTTGCGCCGGGCAGGGCAGGTCGGGGGCGCGGTTGCCGTCGATCAAGGCGGCGTCGGGCGGCGCTGGCAACGCCCCGATCGCGCGCTGCATCGCGACGAATGTCGCCTGCAGAATATTGATGCGGTCGATCTCGGGCGGCTCGGCGACGCCGACGCCGTAATCGATCAGCCCCTCCAGCACGGCGAACAGCTCTTCCCGGGTTTTGCGGCTGAGTTTCTTGGAATCGTCCAGACGGTCGAGCAGGGCCTGCGGCACGCGGGCCGGATCAATTATCGCCGCCGCCGCGACGACCGGACCCGCCCACGGTCCGCGGCCGGCTTCGTCCACGCCCGCCACGCGGCCGCCCAATTCGGTCTCCAGCGTCAGGTTCAGCATCGTCCGGCGCCTCCGTCGTCTCGGTGGTATTCGGTGTCTCGGATTTGTCCGGTTTCCCGGTTTTCTCAGTCTTTTCGGATTTATCGCCCTTTCCCGCTTTTTTCGCCGGCTCCGCCGTGTTCGTAGGCTCCGCTATCTCGGTCGTTTCCGTATCCTCCGCCCGTTCGGCGGCAGTATCGGGACCCTCGAGCGCGGGCGGCGGTCCGCCGTCCTCCGAACCGGACGTTTCGGATTTGTCACTCTTGGCTTTACCGGCCGGCTTCCGCCGGAAGGTCACGGACATGACCCGGTCGGTGATCCGGCGCGTGAACCGCCATTCTCGGATATACATGATCCGCAGCAGGTCGCTCCAGGAGTCGATGCGCCGCGCCGCTCTGCGCTGCAGCCGCCGCGCGCTTTCCATGTAAAGCGGGCTGGACACCAGCGACAGGACGGTGACCGCGACGATGAGGCGGTGGATATCCGTACTGATAATCGCGTGATCGATCGCCGCCGCGCCGAGAACGAACGAGAATTCGCCGATCTGCGCGAGGATGACGCTCGATAGGAAGGCGACCTGCCACCGTTCCCCCAGCATATGGAGCACGGTGATATTCAGCGCCGATTTGAACACCGTGATGAACAGCCAGAGAAGGACCACCAGTCCGATGTTGTCCCACAGAAAGGGCAGGTCGATCAGCAGCCCGATCGACAGGAAGAACATCATCATCAGGATGCTTTCGATCGGCTTGGCCATCTGGTAGACGATTTGGCGCTGCGCGCTGTTGCCGACGATCAACCCGGCGAGGAACGCGCCGAACGGCGGCGATAGCCCGAGCAGACCCGCCGCGGCGGCGAAGCCGAAACAGGCGCACAGCGCCATCAACGGCGCCAGGTCGGGCTTGTTGATCAGCAGATCGGCGAACAGCAGATTGATCTTGCGCCGGCCGCTCAGGAAGATGATCACGCCGGTCAGGATGGCGACCGCGGCGAAAACCTTGGCGAAAACCCAAAGCGAGATATCGCCGCCCGACATGCTGCCGATGATCAGCAGGATCGGCGCGACCGCCAGGTCCTGCGCGATCAGAACGCCGACGGTGATGCGGCCCGCCCGGGTGCGCAGCTCGCCGATATCCTGCAGCATGCGCACGGCGACGGCGGTGCTGCTGAGCGCGAGCACGAAACCGAACAACACGGCCTGTTCCGGGGGCCATCCGAGCAGATACATCAGCAGAAGCATCGCGCCCACGCTGACGGTGATCTGCATCGCCGTCGTCAGCACCGCAAGCCGCCACATGCGGCGGAAACTGCGCAGCGACAATTCCATGCCGATGAAGTAGAGAAGCATCAGAACGCCGAGCTCGGCCAGGAAATGCACCTGCTCCCGGTCCTGCACCAGCTCGAACCCGGTCGGGCCGAGGATCACGCCCGCCAGGATGTACCCGACGATCGCAGGCTGCCTGATCCAGGTCATCGCCATGCCGCAGACCATCGCCGCGAGGGCGACGATCGTGATTCCGGTTAACTCCTGCGCGCCTTCCATTGCGGGCGAAATCCTAGCAGAACAGCGTAGCGTAAACGGTAACCTTTTGCCGTGATTCGCGCGCTTACAACAGGGAAAGTTGATCGCCCGCCTGCGGCGGCGGCAGAAATTTAGAGGTATCGAGCGGCCGGTCCCGATTGCCGAGGCCGAGCCGTTTCACCGCAAGGCGGTGGCGCTTGCGCAGCAGGTCGGCATAGCTGCCGGTGCCGCGCATGCGCACCCCCCATTCGGACTGATAGGACCCGCCGTTCCGGGTGTCGCGGATGAGCGACAGCACATGCTTGGCGCGGTCGGGGAAGTGGGCGTGCAGCCATTCCTCGAACAGGTGTCGGATTTCGAGCGGCAGGCGCAGCAGGATGTATCCGGCGCCCTGCGCGCCGGCCGTGGCGGCGGCCTCGAGGATACGCTCGAGTTCCATGTCGTTGATCGCCGGGATCATCGGCGCGGCCAACACGCTCGTCGGCACGCCGGCACCGCTTAGCGTTTCCAGGGCCGCGAGCCGTTTCGCGGGGGTCGCGGCGCGCGGTTCCATGACGCGCGCGACATGGCGGTCCAGCGTGGTGATCGACAGCGCGACGGAAGCCAGGTTGCGCGACGCCATGTCGGCGAGGATATCCAAGTCGCGCAGGATCAGCGCCGACTTGGTGACGATGGTGACCGGATGGCTGAATTCCTGCAGCACCAGCAGGATTTGCCGCATGAGCTGCTTTTCCCGGTCGATCGGCTGATACGGGTCGGTGTTGGTGCCGAGGGCGATCTTCGCCGGTTCGTATTTCGGGTCGCGCAACTCTCGGCGCAGAACGTCCGCGACATCCGGCTTGTAGAAAAGGCGGCTTTCGAAATCGAGCCCTGGCGACAGGCCGTAATAGGCGTGGGTCGGCCGCGCGAAGCAATAGACGCAGCCGTGCTCGCAGCCCCGGTAGGGATTGATCGAGCGGTCGAACGGCACGTCCGGCGACGTGTTGTACGTGATGACATGCCGCGCCGTGTCGACGCCGAGGGTCGTGCGCAGCGGCGGCGGGTCGTCATCGTCGCCCGGCCAGCCGTCGTCTACCCGCACATGGTCGTGGGCTTCAAAACGCCCCGTCTTGTTGCTGACGGCCCCGCGTCCCTTGCGCGGCAGATCGGGCAGGATGTCGTCCATGGGAGAACAATATGGAACAAAAGAAGAACATTCAAGGTGATTCTGGGTATGGCCCACGCCGGACGGCGTGCTACATATCCGGCCATGGGCAAGATCAGCGTCATCATTCCCACCTTGAACGCGGCGGCGGCGTTGCGGGAGTCGCTGCCGGCGGTCGGCGCGTTTTCGGCGCTCGATCTGTTGTCCGAGGTGATCTTTGCCGACGGCGGGTCGAGTGACGCGACGGCGCGGATCGCAGAAGAGTCCGGTGCGGTGTTTCTGCCGGCCGATAAGGGGCGGGGCAGCCAATTGGCGGCGGCGGCGGATGCGGCGCGGGGCGATTGGCTGCTGTTCCTGCATGCGGATACGGCGCTGGAACCCGGCTGGGACGATGTGGTTCGGGCGTTCATCGACGATCCGGAGAATTCCGAGCGGGCGGGGTATTTTCGCTACCGCCTCGACGACCGGTCGCCGGGGGCGCGATGGCTGGAGATGCTGGTGGCCCTGCGCTGCCGGCTGTTTCGTTTGCCCTATGGCGATCAAGGATTGCTGATTTCGCGGTCGTTGTATCAACGGCTCGGCGGGTTCAAGCCGGTGCCCTTGATGGAAGACGTGGATTTGGTCCGCCGTGTCGGACGGCGGCGGCTGACCGCCTTGCCGAGCGCCGCGGTGACATCGGCGGTGCGCTACCGGCGGGACGGATATTTACTGCGGCCGCTGCGCAACCTGTGTTGCCTGACGCTTTACTTCCTCGGCGTTCCGCCGCGCGCCATCGTCAAGCTCTACGGGTGAGGCCGCGCCTCGTCATATTCGCGAAAGCGCCGCGGCTCGGCACGGTGAAGACCCGGCTCGCCCGCGATATCGGGCCGGTCGCGGCGCTGCAGTTCTACGTCAACACGATGCGGCGAATCACCCGGCGGCTGGCGCGGGATTTGCGCTGGGACACGGTGCTGGCGGTGACGCCGGGCGATGGCGGCTGGCCCGCCGGCATTCCCCGCATCGCGCAAGGGGCCGGCGATCTCGGCGACCGCATGGACCGGGTGATGCGGACGATGCCGCCGGGCCCGGTCGTCATCATCGGCACCGACATTCCCGACATCGCGCCGCGGCATATTGCCCAGGCTTTCGCGCGGCTCGGCGATCATGGGGCGGTCTTCGGCCCGGCGGATGATGGCGGCTATTGGTTGATCGGGTTGCGGCGGCGGCCGTTCACGCCACGGCTGGCTGGCCCGGTGCGCTGGTCGACCGAACACGCCCTGGCGGACACGCGCCGGCTGCTCGGGTCACGGGTAACGACGGCGATGCTGGAAACGCTGACGGATGTGGATGACGGGGCGGGCTTGGCCCGCTGGCGGGATATCCAGCGGCGTGGGCGGCGTTAGGTTTCCTGCAGCCGCGGCATCAGTTCGACGAAATTGCACGGCCGAAACCGGTTGTCGAGCTGATGCACCAGGATTTCATCCCAGGCATCGCGGCAGGCCCCGGTCGACCCGGGCAGCGCGAACAGGTAGGTGCCCTGCGCGACGCCGGCCATGGCGCGGCTCTGAATCGTCGACGTGCCGATCTTCTGATAGCTGACCCAGCGGAACAATTCGCCGAAGCCGGGGATGTCCTTCTCGCAAATGCGGTCGAAGGCCTCCGGCGTGACGTCGCGTCCGGTGACGCCGGTGCCGCCGGTGGCGATCACCACGTCGATCTCCGGGTCGGCGACCCAATCCGCCAAGAAATCGGCGATGGTATCCGCTTCATCCTTGACGATACTGCGTGCCGCGAGGACATGCCCGGCGTTTTCCAGCCGCTCGACCAGGGTGTCGCCCGACCGGTCGTCGGCTTCCGTTCGCGTATCGGAAACGGTCAGAACTGCGATGTTGACGGGTAGAAAGGGCCGTTTTTCATCCAGTGGCACGATACTCAGAGTCCCGTGGCGTTTTCACTCGCATAGCTGCTCGGCTTGCTGTCGAGCGAGGTGTAGCTCGGCCACTCGCCGGATGCAATGGCGTCGAGCGACGGCGCGGGCTGCCCGAGGCGGTAGCGGTAGATCCAAAGATTGGTCAACACGCGCTCGACATAGTCACGGGTTTCGCTGAGCGGGATGCTCTCGATGAACAGCAGCGGGTCGCCCAGGTAGTCGTTGCGCCGCCGCCATTTCCGCAGGTTGCCGGGACCGCCGTTATACGCCGCGACCGTATAGAACAGGTCGCCGTCGATATTGGGGTCTTCCAGCAGATGATGAACGTATTTCTGACCCAGCGTCATGTTCAATTCGGGGTCGAAGAGCTGTCCCCGCCGCGAACCGCGGAACCGCTTGCCGGCCATGTAGCTGGCGGTGCGCGGCATCAGCTGCATCAACCCGCGCGCGCCGGCCCGGCTCTTGGCCCGGATACGGAAGCGCGATTCCTGTCGCATCACCGCGTATAGCAGGGCGCGGTCGATGGTAAAGCCGTTCGCCGGCTCCCATTCGGGCAGCGGGTAGAGGGCCGAATCGTAAGTCTCGTTGTCGCGCTGGTGCAGCACGTCGCCGACGCGCAGCGACAGCGACGGCAGATTGTGGCGCACCGAAACGGACACCAGCACGCGCGCCATCTCTGGCGAAAGGGCGCCGCCGATCCGTTTCAGCTCCTTTTCCGCCCGGCTCACCTCGTCGACCTGCAACAGGGCGACCGCGCGTTTCACATGCGGCTTCTGCTGCAGGGCCTGCCAGGCGTTGCCGGTTGGTGCGGGAAGCGACCAGTCGTAGGACGGTTCGGTTCCGAGCGACCGGATCGCCAAAAGACCATAGAAGGTGCGCGGATAGCGCGCGGCCTTCTTCAGATAATAGTTCACGCGGTCCGGCTGTCCGCTCACCAGATAGGCGCGCCCGGCCCAGAAGGCCGCGGCGGACCGGGTCCATTTGGAGCGGAGCTTGCCGTCGGACATGGCGCCGAAATGCCTGGCCGCCAACTCGGCGTCGCCAAGCCGCCACGCGGCGAGACCGGCCCACCAATGCGCCATGGGCACCACGGTGCCGGATCGCTTGCCGGCCGGTGACGCGAGTTCCAGGGCTTTCTTGGCCTTGCCCATATGGAACAGACCGCCGGCGATCTGCGCGCGGCTTTCGTCCAGGCTGACCGCGTCGAAGACGCGCCGGGTTTTCGACCGGTTGAGAAGCCTGAGGGCACTTGTCGTCCGGCCTCGATAAAGATGATTGCGGATGCGGCGCTGGGTGATCCGAACATAGCGCCGCTTCCAGGAACTCAGCCGGTGATAGCCGGTGCGGCCCTCGTAACGATCGCGGCGGGTCTGTTGTACGACGAATTTCTCGCGGACCGGCCGGGGAGGGCGGCGGTAGTTCTTCGGACGCCGCTTTAGAGCCAACTTGTAAACGCGTTCCGCGCCGGGGTGATCGCGGTAGCGGACCATCCAGTCGCGCAATTCCTTGTAACGGGAGCGATAGTTGCGGTGCATCAGCCGGTGATATCCCACATGGCCGAGCAACACCTTGTTCGACAATTTCTTGATCAGCTTGTCGGCCTGGCGCCAGCGCCGCCGCTCCTGCAGATCGAAAATTTGCCGATAGAGAGCAGCGTCCGATGCCGACAGGATGCGCGGCAAATCGACGCCGGACATCGGCGTGGCGTCATGCGCCGGCAAATTGGCGAATTGCTTCGGGTCCGGTGTCTGCACCACGCCCGCCGCGGTCAACGGCGCCTGCGTTTCGATCGGCGGTTCGGACGCGGGGAATTCTCCGGTCGCCTCGGCGGCCTGATCGGCATTCTCGCCGGCGGCGCGATAGTCTTCGTCCGCGTTGGCGGCTCTTTTTCGTGCGTCTTCGGCGGCCCGGATGCGGGCGGCTTCGTCCCGGGAAAGTTGACGCAGCATCGAGCGGACCGAGCTTGTCGGCACGGAAACGTCCGTGTCCGGCGTGGTCATCAGAAAGCCGGGCACCGGCTTATCGCTGGAATCGTAAAATTCCAAATCCTCCGTCGCGGATGCGGCGGCGGTAAAGCTGATCGCCGAAAACAGGGCGATCAAACGGACGGCGTCGCGCGTTTGCGTGAACCTTGGCATGGTCATTATGAAGGGGTTTTGATCCCCTGCTCCCCTAAGTCTTTATGAGTAGAATTATCGCGAATTTCTACTCAAATCGCAAGCATTGGGGATAAATAATTAGTATAGATTTGTTAATAACTGCTTTACTAAAGAGAATATGGTTAATTATTATTAATAATTTCATTTAATTTTGAACGAAGACTAAGTAAATCACACCAAGATTCTCTTTTTTGACCTGGTTGCCGCAACAAATACGCGGGATGGAAGGTCGCAATAGCTGGTATCGACGCGTCAAGGCCCGGTGAATAGTGCTCGTACCACTTGCCGCGCAGGCGCATGATGCCTTCGGTACGGTCGAGCATTGTCTTGGCCGCGGTACCGCCGAGGTAGACCAATACCTTCGGCGCGGCGAGTTCGATATGCCGGCGGATGAAGGGCATGCAGGCCGCGATTTCCGCGGTGGTCGGGCTTCGATTGCCCGGCGGCCGCCAGAACAAGATGTTGGAGATATAGGCGCCCTTGTCGCCATGTTCGCCGCGCGCCAAACCGATCGGGGCCAGCATTTGGTCCAGCAATTTGCCGCTGGCGCCGACGAAGGGCTTGCCCCGCCGGTCCTCTTCCACGCCGGGCGCTTCGCCGACGAACATCACCGCGGAGTCGGCATGGCCGTCGGAAAACACCGTGTTGGTCGCGGTGAATTTCAGGGCGCAGCCCTCGAAGGCGGCGACGGCTTCCCGCAACTCGTCCAGTGTCTTGGCGGCCGCCGCGGCGCTCGATGCATCCGCCGCTCCCTGTGCCGGCGCCACCAGATCCGGTGAGGCCGCGACCGCTGGGCGCGTTTGCGCGGATTGCGACGCGGCGTTGGGCGGGGACGCATGGCTTTCCGTATGCTGCGGCGGGGCGGCTTGGGTCTGGGTCGGGGCAGGCGGCGGCGCGGCGAATCGATCGATCGGCTCGTCGGCGATCGCTTCATCCGCGCCCATCTCGGTGAGCCAGCGCAGCGCCGCTTCGGGGCTCAGTTCCGGGGGCATATCGCGGTCGTTTCCGGCCATGCTGATCCGTCCTCGCTCGGGACTCTCTACCAAAATAGACTACATTGCTATAGACATCGGCCAACAACGATTACAGTGCACTAGACGAGGCGGACGAAAATGGAACGGGACTCCATGGAATATGATGTCGTCATCGTCGGCGGCGGCCCGGCGGGGCTGGCGGCGGCGATACGGCTGAAGCAACTGTGTGGAGAGCAGGAAAAGGACGTGAATGTCTGCCTGATCGAGAAGGGCTCCGAGGTGGGCGCTCATATCCTGTCGGGCGCGGTTCTCGAAACGCGCGCGCTGGACGAGTTGATCCCCGACTGGTCCGACAAGGGTGCGCCGCTGAACACGCCCGTGACCGACGAGACGTTCATGTTCTTGTCGGAGACCGGCGGGTTTTCGATCCCGAACTTCTTGCTGCCGCTGCCGATGCACAACAAGGGCAACTACATCATCAGCCTCGGGAACCTGTGCCGCTGGCTCGGCGAGCAGGCGGAAGCGCTTGGCGTTGAAATTTATCCCGGCTTCGCGGCGTCCGAGGTTCTGTACGACGACAGCGGCGCGGTGCGCGGGGTGGCGACCGGCGATATGGGCATCACCCGCGACGGCGAACAGGGCCCGAACTATCAGCCGGGCATGGAACTGCACGCGAAATACACCTTCTTCGCCGAAGGGTGCCGCGGGCACCTCGGCAAGGAGCTGATGGAAAAATTCAATCTCCGCGACGGCGTGGAAGCGCAGACCTACGGCATCGGCTTGAAGGAGCTGTGGGAGGTCGAGCCGGAAAACCATCAGGAAGGCCTCGTCGTGCACACCGCCGGCTGGCCGATGGACCGCGGGACTTATGGCGGCTCGTTCCTGTACCATTTGGAAAACAACATGGTGTCGGTCGGATTTGTCGTCGGGCTGGACTACGAAAATCCATTCCTGTCGCCCTACGACGAATTCCAGCGGTTCAAGACGCATCCCAAGATCCGCGGCACTTTCGAAGGCGGCCGCCGCGTCGCCTATGGCGCGCGGGCAATCAACGAAGGCGGGCTGCAATCGCTGCCGAAAATGTCCTTCCCCGGCGGTTTGCTGATCGGCTGCGACGCCGGCACCGTGAACATGCCCAAGATCAAGGGATCCCATACCGCGATGAAGTCGGGCATGATCGCCGCCGAGTTGGCGTTCGAGTCCCTGACCGGCGGTACGGCGGAACCCGAACTGTCCGGATATGGCGATGCCTTCCGCGCCTCCTGGGCCTACAAGGAATTGCACGAGGCCCGCAACGTGCGGCCGGCGTTCAAATGGGGCCTGCTCGGCGGCACGCTCTATACCGGCATCGACCAGGTGTTGTTGCGCGGCAAGGCCCCCTGGACCCTGAGCCATGGGCATGCGGATCACGAGACGCTGCGCAAGGCCGCGGATAGCAAGCCGATCGACTATCCGAAGCCGGACGGTAAGATCACCTTCGATAAGTTGACCAACCTGTCCTTCTCGGCGACCAATCATGAAGAGGACCAGCCGGGCCATTTGAAGCTCGTGGACGATTCTGTGCCGATCGAGATCAACTTGGCCGAATACGATGCGCCGGAACAGCGTTATTGCCCGGCCGGGGTGTATGAGATCGTGCGCGAGGATGACGGCTCCAATCCGCGCCTGCAGATCAATGCGCAGAACTGCGTTCATTGTAAGACCTGCGACATCAAGGATCCGACCCAGAACATCAAATGGGTGGTGCCGGAGGGCGGCGGCGGGCCGAATTACCCCAATATGTAGGGCAACCGATTGGCGCTGTTGGCGCTGCGGCAAGTCGGGTAGTATCGCGCCGGAATACCCCTGCCGGAGAGTTGTATATGGTGCCGGATTGGGTCATTTTTCATGCCATGAGTGCAAAGAGGATCTTGGATAAGCCCATGCTGCGCACACGGATAGGGTATCGGACGGCCGCCATGAGGGCGGTGCTCGCCACGATGGTCGGCGGCGCGTTGATCGCCTGCACACCGGACGAAGAAACCAGCAGCCAGGATGTCGCCGATGTCGGCCGCTCGGCGATAAAGTTGAAGGGTACGCCGGCCGAAGGGTCCGTCTTCGGGAGCTTCCTGGCCGGCCGTTTCGCCGAGAGCGAAGCCGACCTCTCCTTCGCCGCCAGTATGATGGAGCGCGTCCTCGAGGAAAATCCGGACGACGCCCGCATACTGCGCCGCGCCTTCATCTTGACCCTCGGCGCCGGCAAGCCGAAACGCGCATCCGAACTTGCGAAACGCTATCTCGACGGCGGCGGGACGCTGACATCCGCATCACTGCTGGTCGCCGCGCAGGATTTGAAATCGGGCGAAAACGATGCCGCTCTGGCGCGGATCGAGGCGTTGCCGAACAGCGGTCTCGGCCGGTTCGCCAAGCCGCTCGGACGGTCCTGGCTGCTCGCCGCCAAGAAGGATTACGATGGCGCGCTGAAGGCGCTCGGCGAACTCGAAAAGGAAAAAGGGTTCGAGGCGATGGCGGGCCTCCATTCGGGACTAATCGAGGAACAGGCCGGCCGCCCCGACGCGGCGGAGAAACGCTACCGGAAGCTCGCGGAAAATCCGAAGGAGGCCGCGTCGCGCGTGGTTCGGGTCCTGGCGTCGCTGTTGCAGCGCACCGGCAAGGCGGACGAAGCCCGCAAGGTGATCGAAGCGAAGCTGGAGCACACCCCCGAAAGCATGATCCTCCTCGAAGATCTGCAGCGCCTGGAAGACGGCAAGAAGCTGCCGCATCTCGTGTCGACGCCGGTGCAGGGATTCGCCGAAGGATTGTTCAACATCGCGTCGGCGCTGCCGCGCGACCGGGCGGAGAATATCGTTCTGCTGTACGGGCGTATCGCGCTCGACCTGGAGCCGACATTTTCGCTCAGCAGCCTGTTGGTCGGCGACGTGCTGGTCTCGCGGGAGCGCTTCAACGAAGCGATCAAAGTCTATCGCGACGTGCCGAAGGACACCGCTTATGGTTGGTCCGCGCAGCTTCGCATCGCCGATGCCTTGTACGAGTTGGAGAAGCTGGACGAAGCGACGGCGCATCTGGAAGAAATGGCCAAGCAGCGGCCGAACCGTATGGATATGCTGCTGAAACTCGGCAACTACCTGCGGTACAAGGAAAAGTTCACCGAAGCCGTGAAGGCCTACGATCGCGCCTTTGAGCGGCTTAAGGATCCCGGCCGTCGGCATTGGACGCTGTACTACTCCCGCGGCATCGCGCTGGAACGGTCCAAGCAATGGGAGCGCGCCGAAAAGGATTTCCTGAAAGCGCTCGAGTTCGAGCCGGAACAGCCCTATGTGCTCAACTACCTGGGATATTCCTGGGTCGAGCAGGGTAAGAATATCGACCAGGCCCGCGACATGATCCAGCGCGCGGTGCAGCAGCGGCAGAACGATGGCTATATCGTCGATAGTATGGGCTGGGTGTTATACCGGCTCGGCAACTACAAGGAAGCCGTCACCCAGTTGGAACGGGCGGTGCAGTTGCGGCCGCAGGATCCGGTGATCAACGATCATCTCGGCGATGCCTATTGGCGGGTCGGCAGGCGGCACGAGGCGCGCTTCCAGTGGCGCCGCGCCCTCAGCTTCAAGCCGACGGACGAGAACAAGGAAAAGATCGAAAGCAAGCTCAAGGAAGGCTTGGGTGATCCCGAACCGCTCGGTAAACCGGATAAGAATGGATGAACGGTCGGGATGCCGGCGTTGTCGCGGTTGAGGCGCCCGCCAAGGTAAATCTCTATCTGCACGTTACCGCCCGCCGGTCGGACGGATATCATGAACTCGATACGCTTATGGTGTTCACGGAACTGGGCGACCGGCTGACCGTGGCGCCGTCCGACGGTTTGTCGCTGGCGGTGGAGGGACCGTTCGCCGGAAACCTGCCCCCGGACAGCGAAAACAATCTGGTGATGAAGGCGGCACGGGCCTTGGCCGACGCTGCCGGCGTCGCGCCGACCGCGGCGATGACGTTGACGAAGAATCTGCCGGTCTCTGCCGGGCTGGGCAGCGGATCGTCCGACGCGGCCGCCGCGCTGAAGGCATTGGCGCGCCATTGGGACATTCCCGCGGGGAGCGTGGACCTGGCCAAGGTCGGTCTTGGGCTCGGCTCGGACATCCCGGGTTGCCTCGAAGCCCGGTCGATTTTCGTCAGCGGTATCGGCGACCGTATCGAGCCGACGCCACCGTTGCCGCCGGTCGACATGCTTTTGGTGAACCCGGGCGTTCAGCTTTCCACCAAATCGGTGTTCGAGGCCCGCAAGGGCGGGTTTTCGCCCGAGGCGCGCTTCGGCAAGGCGCCGGGCAATGTTCGCGCCCTCGCCGATTTGCTGGAATCACGGACGAACGATCTGACGGATCCGGCGGTCCGGTTGAGCCCGATCATCGAGGAAGTGCTGGCGGCGATCGATTCGGCGCCCGGCTGCCGGCTCGCCCGTATGTCCGGCAGTGGCGCCACCTGTTTCGGCCTGTTCGACGATGCCGAAACCGCCACTCGGGCAAAGGAGCAAATCCAGCGCGAGAATTGGTGGTCCGCCGCAACGCGGTTGGCCGGCTGAGTCGGGCCGATCGGGAAGCGGGCCGCCGCGATGGTGATTGCGACCGAACGTCTTGCCGTGCGTCGCGTTCGCCTCTATGTTTCCGCCGCCGTTGGGGCGTAGCCAAGCGGTAAGGCAACGGGTTTTGATCCCGTGATCGCAGGTTCGATCCCTGCCGCCCCAGCCACTCCTTCGTCAAATCCTACCGGGACCGACCGTTTCGAGGTCGGCCGGATTGACGCTCACGCAACCGTCGCGCTGTCGCTGTTGCCGGCGTCGAATTCGGTACTTGTCCATATCACCCGTTCCGCTGGGAAGCCGATCGATACGGTTGTGCCGATTCCGACGGTACTGTCGATTGACATCGTGGCGTCGTGCAGTTTCACCAAAGATGCGACCAACGGTAAGCCCAATCCCGCCCCTTCGATATTGCGCGTATGCGCATTGTTCGCGCGTTCGAACGGCGCCATGAGTCGGCTGATGTCGGTTTCGGAAATGCCGACGCCGGTATCGGTGATGGTAATCTCGAGGCTGCCGTCGCTCTCAACATTCACGCTGAGCAACACGCGGCCTTCCTCATCGGTAAATTTTACGGCGTTGGTCAGCAGGTTGAGAACAATTTGGCGCAATGCGCGTTCGTCGGCGCGCAATGCCGGCAGGTTCTCTGGAAAGCGGGCGTCGAGCTGCAGTTTGCCGGCGCGTGCTTGGCCTTGGACAAGACGCATCGCGGTCGAAACGATTGCGCGAAGATCCACGTCCTCCTCGAAGAGTTCATATTTACGGGCTTCGATTTTGGACAGATCAAGAAGCACATTGATGAGGTCGAGGAGGTAAAGACCGCTGTCGCGGATGTCGTTTACATACCCTTCGTAGCGGTTGTTTTTAAGTGGTCCGTGCACTTCGCTCACCATCGCTTCGGAAAATCCGTTGATTGCGTTCAACGGCGTACGCAACTCGTGACTCATGTTTGCGAGAAATTCCGATTTGCTGTGGTTCGCTTGTTCGGCGGTCTCCTTGGCCAATCTCAATTCTTCATTGTGCTGCTGCGCTTTATCCAGATGGGCGCGCTCTTGGACGACAAGGCGCGTCAGCCGGCGCAGCAGGAAAGCAAACATCCACAGGCCGGTGATGACTCCAATAACCATGAACGCGTAGAGACCGAAATGGCGCGCGTTATCCAAGATGGAGAGTGTCGGGAGACCAACCTGAACGCTTTGCACCCCGCGCAGGTCACCGACTGCCCAGTTGGTTTTCGGGCTGTCCTTCCGGCTGTTGTGGCAAGCGACGCAGCTTGCGCCCATACGAACAGGCGCCGCGTAGCGCAAAATCTGCACGCCGTCGATGTGTTCGACCCGAACGAAGTGATCCTTATCGCCCTGCTGCAGGGCCTTCAACGCGTCTGATTCGAACGCGTCCCGCGGTCCCCCATCAATCCGCCAGGGAAACGGGTATGCACTGTAGAACCGGAATTTACCGCCTTCGGAAGTTTGGCTCACACGTTCGCCGAGCTCAATCGAGAGGGTTGCCGGCAGCGGAATGGCGCCGTCGCTATCGTGATAGGCGTGCGTGACGGTAGCGCCTCCTTTACGTGCACGAGGCACGATCTCGGAAGAATAGAAATCGCGAATACTCGCCATGGCGTCGGAATACGCTTCCGCACTCTTGTGCGCCGTGTTGTAGGCGATCTTGTCCGATATTGAGGAAATCTGAACGACGACCAGGACGAATCCGACGGCCGCGAAAAAAGAAAGCGCCTGGATCGGTCGGTGGGTCAGAATGTCAGAAAACCAATGTGTCATAACGATAATTTTTTTGCTTAGCCAAGGCGGGTCGACATCCCCTTGAGGTCTAGTGCGCCGAAATTTTCCGACGCTTGGTGCCGTGGGCGACCTAGATATGATGTATACGTCGTAATTATTGATGAACCTGTATTGAATACACTTTGCAGTAGAAACCTTGAATGAACCGTTAATGGTTCAAGTCGAATGGCCGCCCTAAATCGGTTTTGGGATGACGTATCGTGAGATTCTATCTCACTGAATTTCAAGGATTTCTAACTATAATACCCGCGCTAATCCAACGCCCGTGCGATCGCGCGAATGGCGGCGGGGACCGGTTCGATCAGCGGTATCGCCATCCTTGGCGCCAGTGTCTTGGCGGCTTGGGCCAAGGGGCCACCGCCGATCACCACCGCCTCCGCGCCGTCGTTCACGCAACGCTGAATGGCGCTTGCGAGCGCATCGGCCAGCCGGGCCGGGTCGGCCATATTGTAGGACGCATCGCCGTCGGTAAGGCGGGTCGACACGAACTGCGCCGCGACGCCGTAAGCCTCGGCGCGTTTCCGGATGGCGGCTTCGAGACCGGGCAGCGTGGTGGCAACGCCGAATCGCCTCCCGCCGGCGGCGGCTTCGGTCATGCCGGCCTCGGCGATACCCGTCACCGGTACGGGCAGGCTTTGCCGTGCTGCGTCGAGGCCTGGATCGCCGAAGGCCGAAATGACGTAGCCGTCCGCGTTGTCCTCGATCGAGGCCAGCAATGCCGCGACTGCGTTCGCGGCGCTCTTCAAGCCGGCCTCGTCGGTAATCAGTGGCGGGCCTTCGTTGACGGTGGCGCCGGTCACGGTGATCCCTGATGGCGCCGCGGCCTGGGCGATGTCCGCCATCAAGCGCGTCGTCGTTGTATTGGTGTTGGGGTTGATCAGCGTGATGCGGCGCATGGCGTGTTCCGGGAGGGCTGTTCTTGCCGATCCATCGTGCCGGCGTTAGCCCGTGGGCATTGGTTTTCCGGCACGGTCGAAAAGATAAGCTTCGATGGCGTGCATCATCTCATGCGCGAACGGCGTGCGGTAGTCGGGACTTGTACCGCTCGACAACCCGGCCAGCGACAGACCCATGGCGGCGTTGATCTCGTAGACGACGACCCTGCCATCGGTACGAAAGCCGAAGTCGATGCCGTAGATGTCCAGGTCGGTCGTGTCGGTTACCTCCCGGAAGACGTCTTCCGGCGCGGCGCCCAGCACGGCTTCGGGGGAGGCATGAAAGGCGATCTCTTCTTTGTCCAACCCGAGGGTCTTCCAATCAAGTGTGGTGAGACTCTCGCCGTGCACGTTCCAATCCGATCCGAAATGCATGCCGCACGGGCGCATGGTGTCGCCGATGATGGCGATTCGATACCGGCGGAACAAACCATCCTCGGACCGGCAGTCATGATAGGCGATCGCATAGAAATCCGCGAAGGGATGATTTTGTAGGATACTGGTAAGCTCCGCTTCGTCTTGCACCTGCGTGGCGCCGTGGCCGGAATTCGTGTGCGACGGGCGCAGAATGATCGGTAACGCCATCTCGGCGAGAATACGGTCGCGGGTCGCGGCGACGTCGGCTTCGTGAGCGATTCGGATCGTGTGAGGAAAGGTGAACGTCTCGGCCGCGGCGAAGCGTTTAGCATTTCCCGCGCGCGTGGTCTGTTTCACCGCCGCCGGCGTATTGACCAGCGGCATCGGCAGGGCTGCGCCCATGCGGTCGGTCCGCTCGGCATGGCCGCGTGCGTCGATGCGTTCGAAGACCGGCCGGTTGTTCAAGGCAATGTCGAACTCGGACAAATCCAGCACGTCGTCGAGATTTCCGATGGTGTCGGACAATACATGGGTGAATGCGATCCGGCCCGCCGGCAAGAATGACGGGAAATTACCCTGTGCATAGACAATCGGATGATGCTCGATGTTGGTAAAGGACTCTTCGCCAAAGGCGTCGAGAACCAGCACCCGTAAAGCCGGGGTGCCCGAACTGCGCGTCTGGCTCGGAAAATTCTCGATTGCGGCACGGGTGATCCGTTCGGCGTCGACCGTGGCGCCACTGTGGTAGCTTGCGGCCGCCAAGGCTTGGTAATGTTTCATCTTGTCCGGATCTGCGGACAGGACCGTCGAGAATGCCTGCCGGGCGTCGGCGAACCGCCCCATGCGAAACATCAGCCGGCCCCACAGATAATTCCGGTCGGTCGGCGGCCCGATGTTGTTTTTCAACGCATTGCGGATGACCGCGGCGGCGTCTTCGAATTGGCCGGATTCGATCAACGCGTCGGCATAGGCCATCTGGAGGTCGCCGCGCTTCGGTTCGGTTTGCACCGCGACCTTTAGATCGTCGGCGGCGTCCCGGTATCGGCCGAGCGCCGCCCGTATCATCCCCCGATTGCGGCGCGCCGAGAAATGCTCGGGTGATGCCTCGATCGCCGCGTCTAGGTGGCGCAGGCCGGCTTCGTGTTCGCCGTTTTGGATAAGCGCGGCGCCGAAATTGCTCAGGGCCGTCGGATTGTCCGGCAGGAGGACGAGCGCCGCCTCGGCGCGTTTGCGCGCGACCGCGAAGTCCCGGCGCTGCATGGCGATCCCGAAGCTGAGCGTCTGGGCTCCGGCATGGGTCGGTGTTTCGACAAGAATGCCGGCCAGCAGAGTTTCGGCCTCGTCGAATCTTCCCTTCGTCGCGGCCTCCGATGCCATTTCGAACGCGCTTTTTCCGTTCTGATCGTCCATGCTGCGGTCTTTCGACTCCTCTGCCGGTCAGTTCGCCGAAATGGGCGATTCCTCAGCGCTGTGTGCTTTCGCCTTCTCGAACAACATGTCGGTGATCATTCCCTTGATTTGGTCGCACTGCGCAGTTCGATACGGAAACGTCTCCAAATCGCCGCCGTTCGCGATTGCCATCGCGCTGTTGACTTCGAAGACGATGATCCGGCCGTCTTCCTTGCGGATGCCGAAATCGATTCCAAAGACGTCAAGGTCCGTTGCGTCGACGATGTCGCGGAAGAACTCTTCGGGCGGTGCGCCGAGCACTTCTTCCGGATTTTCCCAGAAGTTTTTCTCCTCGACGTCGAAACCGAGTTCGGCCCATTTTTCGGGCCCATGCTCCCAGCTATGGACGTTCCATTTGAAATCGGCGCGTAGCCCGTCGGGGATGAGGTGCCCGTCGATGCAGGCAATTCGATAGCGCCGGAACAATCCGTCCGGCGACGTACAGTCATGGTAGTCGATCGCGTAGAAGTAGGACAAAGGGTTCTGCCGGAGTACCTCGCGTAGGCCGTCTTCGTCCTCGATGAGCATGACGCCGTGGCCGACATGGGTGTGGCGCGGGCGAAGGATGATCGGGAACCGCGTATTGGCCAAAACTTGTTCAACGGTGGCGTCGATGTTTGTTCCATGCCGGACGCCAATCGTGCGTGGAAAGATAAAGTTTTCCGCATCGGCAAACCGTTTGGCGTTCGCCTCCCGCGTCATCTTGCTCACCGCCGCCGGCGAGTTCACGATGGGTATCGGCAGTTCCGATACCCATTTCTGGTACTCATCGGCATGCTTGCGCGCCTCGAGCCGTTCGAAGACCGGCCGGTTGTTGATGGCGATATCGAACTGACCCATATCCAGTGCGTCATTCAGATCGCAGCCGGTATCCGCGATGGCGTGGGTATATGTGATCCGATCGATCGGCAGGAATGCCGGGAAATTTCCCATGATGTAATTGACCGGGTGACGGCCGATGTCGGTAAAGAAATCCAGGCCCATCGGCTCGAGCACCAAAACTCGAAAATCGGAATCGGCGCTGCCGCGCTCGAAGCTTGGGAACTTTCGGTAAGCGCCCGCCGTGACCTTTTGTGCGTGGAGCATGTCGCCGCAGTGGAAACTCGCCGCCGCTAGGGCCCGATAGTGTTTCATTTCGCTCGCATCGGCCGATAGAACCGCGGCGAATGATTGCCGCGCGTCGGTAAATCGGTTCATGCGAAACATCAGCCGGCCCCAGAAAAAGGTTCGCTCGAGCTGTGATCCCACGTTGAGGTCCTTGGCTTCGCGAATTGCCGCCGCGGCTTCTTCATGCAGTCCCGATTCGATCAACGCATCTGCCAGCGCCATGCGCGTATCGCCGCGGTCCGGCTGAGCGGCGACGGCGACTTTGATATCCGCGGCGGCTTCCGCGTACTCACCGAGGGTCGCCTTCAACATCCCGCGATTACGCCGCGCGTAAAAATGATTGGGGTCCGCTTCGATCGCCGCGTTCAGATGCGGCATCGCGGCCGCGAAATCGTTGCTTTGGATGAGCGCAGCTCCAAGATTGCTCAGCATGCTCGGATCGTCCGGCATGAGGGTCAATGCCGCCTCCGCGCGTTTCCGGGCGAGCGCGAAATCCTTGCGCTGCATGGCAATCGCGAAACTCAGGGTCTGAGCCTTGCTGTCCCTCGGCGTTTCGAGCAGCACGGCGGCCAGCAGAGTCTCGGCGTCGTCCAGCCGCCCGTTTTTGGCGGCTTCGGACGCTTGTGCGAAGGCTGTCATTTCCTGTGGCTCGCTCATCCGGCTTCCTTCGTCCCTACGGCGTTCGGGACGATAGTACCGCCTTGAGCGTGGGCAAGCCGAATCCCTCGAAAGGATAATCCTTTTACGCCATTCGGGGTATCGGATAGCGGGTTAGCGGTTCCGCTGCATCGTCTCGATATAGCGCTGGATCCGGTCTTTCAGGCCGGACTTGGCGGCGGAGCGGACCAAATCCGCCATATCCTCGGCGCGGGTATCCTGGGCCGTGGCGTCGAACAGGGCGCGGGTTGCGTCCGTTTCAAGCGTCCGGGCCGCGGCGCTGGCCGTGTCGATGATCGCCGGCCATTCGTCCTCGGCGGCGAGGCCGGTGGCGAAACCCATATCCTTGGCTTCGTCAGCGTCGAACGCGCGGGTTTCGTTTTGGATCGCGCGAGCGGCATCGACGCCGATCCGCGACACCAGCCGCCGGGTTCCAAGGACGATCCCGAACGCCAGGCCCGGCATTCGGAAGGTGGTTCCGGGCGCGGCGACCCGCTGGCTGCAGGCGCAGAACACATCGGCGCCGGCCCCCATGGCGCGGCCGTTCGCCAGGGCAAGTGTCGGAAAAGGCAGATGGTAGAGTTTCTGCAGCAGGCTCTCGATCCGGATGAATCGCAGCAGGAGATCCCCGTCGCTGCGTTCTCCGATGTCGCTGAGATCAAAGCCCGCGCAGAAGTGCTTTCCCGCAGCGTCGAGAATCAGCAGGCGAGTATCGCCGTCCTCGGCATGCGCGATGGCGTCCGCGAGCGCGTCTACCATCTCTTCGTTCAGCGCATTCGCCTTTTCGGGCCGGTTCAGGGTGACCCGGACCACGCCCTCGCTTTCGGGGCTTACGGCAACGACCGTCATACCGCTGACCTAAACGTGGGCGGGCTGCGGCGCGACCTTGCCCTCGCCGCCAAAGTAGCGGTTCTGCAGAATGCTCTGGTTGTCGTAGATCGACCCTGGGCCTGCGTCCGGCTGGTACGGCAGCGGGATGCGAACCGGCGCGGGCACGACCCGCGGTGACAGGGTCGGCTCGCCCCGCACGATACGATTGTTGAAATCCTCCAGGCTGCCCTTCATGTCCGCGATCGGCCAGGCGTCCACCGCCGCATAGGCCTGCAGCAGGAAGGTGCGCGGCCGGTCGGACCGGTTGAAGGCGGATCCGTGAACCAGACGGGCATGATGAACGGTCAGCGTGCCTGCCGGGCCGGTCAACGGCACCGCGGCGGAGAAGTCGAGATCGCAGGCGTCCGGATCCATCGCGCCGCAGAAATACCCTTGTGAATGGTGGTCGTAGGTCGGGCCTTTATGCGTTCCCGGCAGGACCAGCATGGGGCCGTTCTCTTCCGTGCAGTCGTCAAGGTAAATGCCGACCGCGAGCACGTCGTCATTGGTGTGCGGGTAGAATGCCCAATCCTGATGCCATTCGACGGATTCGCCGACACCGGCGGATTTCATGTTCACCTTGGTGTTGTGCGTTCGGATGCCGCTCGGGCCGAGGATGGGATCGAGGATGTCCATGATCAGCGGTTCCGCGGCATGCGCGCGGAAGAACTCGGAATTTGCATGAGGTGATTTGATGCGGCGCACGCGCGGCGTTTCCGGCGTGTGGGACGGGTCGAGATCGAGCACGTCGCTGCTCTCTGTAAGATTGACCGCGTCCGCGACCATCCGGTCGACTTCGGCCTTGATTTCTGCGATCCGCGCCGGCGCGACCGCATTGGGGAGCACGATGTATCCCTGCTCGAAATACGTATCCACCTGTTCTTGCGTCAGTCTCGCCGCCATGCTTCTTCTCCTGCACCGATATTGTTGCGCTATCATACAGGCTTAAGGAGCCATGGGCGAGGGGGCGGGCGGGCGTGTCCCACGCCGGCTGGATTTGACAGGATAGCGGGAATCCCTGAGTTTTTGGGCTGTGTCCGGTCGGGCATCGGTCCACAGCGGTCGCATCAAAATCCGGAGGATGGTCAGGAATGGCGGATGAACTCGCCTTCGAAGGGCTCAAGGTATTCGACATGTCGCAGGGCGTTGCAGCGCCGTATTGCGGCATGCTGCTGGCGCTGAACGGCGCGGACGTGATCAAGATGGAACCGCACGCCCCCGGCGACTGGAGCCGTTCGATGGGCAAGCCCTACGGCGATCAAAGCGCCAGTTCGGTGATCCTGTGCCGGGGGAAGCGTAGCATCGCGCTCGACCTGAAGAAGCCGGCAGGAAACGAGATCGCCAAGAAACTCGCGGCGGAGGCGGACGTGATCCTGCAGAATTACCGGCCCGGCGTGATCGAGAAATTCGGCCTCGACTACGAGTCGGTGCGCTCGGGCAACCCGGACGTGATCTATCTTTCCTTGACCGGTTTCGGGCCGGCCGGACCCAAGGCGAAGCTGCCGGCGACGGATTCCGTCATGCAGGCGTTTACCGGGTTCATGTCGATCAATCGGGATGAGTCGGGGACGCCGCAACGCATCAACTATTATGCGATCGACGTCATCACCGGGCTCTATTCCTTCCAGGCCGTCTCGAGCGCGCTCTACCGGCGGGCGACCAAGGGCGGCGGCAAGCATATCCGGACCAGCCTTCTGGAATCGGCATTGAGTTTCCAGGACGTGAAGATGGTGGAATTCCAATTGGAGGGTCCGGTTGCCGAACCGATCGGCGCGCCGGTCGGCACCTTCAAGAGCAAAGATGGGCATATCTGCGTCAACGCGCGCCGCGATCCGCATTTTCAGGCGCTGTGCCGGTTGCTCGGCCGCGAGGAGTTGATCGGCGATCCGCGTTATGCGGACGCGCGATCGCGGGTCGCCAATCGCGAGGATCTCCTGACCATCCTACAAGACACAATCGCGACGCGGACCACGGCGGAATGGGTCGAGGCGCTCAGCGAGATCGATATCCTGAACGCGCCGGTGAACGATTACGGCAATCTGTTCCAGGAGGCGCAGGTCAAGGCGGTCGATGCCGTGCGTTGGATCGAGGCTGACGCGGTCGGCAAGGTCCCGATGGGCAATATCGCCGGCGTACCGGCGGCCGCGACCGATAATCCACGATCGCATTCCCCCCACATTGGCCAGCATAGCCGCGAGATTCTCGCCGAACTGGGGATGAGTGAATCCGAAATCGACGCCCTGTGCGCGGACGGCGCGGTTGCCGCCTACGACACCAAATTGGCAGCGGAATAGGAAATCTAATGAGCGATGAACCGGCCTTCGCCGGGCTCAAAGTCTTCGACGCGTCGCAAGGCGTAGCCGCGCCGCATTGCGGCCTGCTGTTGGCGCAGCACGGGGCGGACGTCGTCAAGATGGAGCCGTTGAATGGCGATTGGAGCCGTGTTCTCGGCAAGAGCCTCGGCGATTACAGCCCGTATTCGCTGATCGTGAACCGCGGGAAGCGCAGCATCGCGCTCGATCTGAAGACGGATGACGGCCGCGCTATTGCGCAGCAGCTGGCCGCCGACGCCGACGTCATGCTGCAAAACTTTCGGCCGGGCGTGATGAAACGGTTCGGCCTCGACTACGAGTCGGTCCGCGCCGAGAATCCGAACGTAGTTTACATGTCGCTGTCCGGTTTCGGTCAGACCGGACCCTACAGCAGCCGGCCTGCGACCGACATGGTGCTGCAGGCATTCAGCGGTTGGATGTCGATCAACAAGGATCCGTCCGGCAAGCCGCAGCGCATCAATATGGTCGCGATCGATGTCATGTCGGGGCTGTACGCATTTCAGGCGGTCAGTACCGCGCTGTACCGCAAGGCGATGAAGGGTGTGGGGACGCATATCGAGATGAGCCTGATGGAGGCGGCGGCAGCCCTGCAGTCCGCGCCGGTGGTCGAGCATCATTTCGGCATCAACCGCGCGGAAGGGATCGGCGTGCCGATCGGCGCCTTCAAGACCAGGGACGGATTTATCAATATCAATGCGCGCCGCGATCCGGTCTTCGCGAAATTCTGCCGCCTGCTCGGGCGGGAGGACCTGATCGAAGACCCTCGTTTCAAGACTCCGGCCGCGCGTGTCGAGAACGAGGCGCCGCTGCTCGCCATGATCGAGGACGTTATCCAGACCCGCACAACGGCGGAATGGGACCGTGATCTCACCGAGTTGGATATCCTGCATGCGGCGGTCAACGATTACGGCGATTATCTCGCCGACGCCCACGTTCAGGAAACCGGTGTGGTCTCCCATGTGATGCACGAAACCGTCGGAACGATTCCGATGACCAAAATACCGGGTCTACCGGCGGCCGAAACCGGCAATCCTCTGTCCCACGCACCGCATATTGGCGAACACACCATCGAAATCCTGACCGGCCTTGGTTTCACCGAGGATAAGATCGCCGCATTGCGCGACGGGAGTATCGTCGGACAGTACGATCCCGACAAAGCGCCTGCGAATGCAGGGATGGCGCCTCCTTGAGGCCTGTACGCATGTTTGGGATTTAGTCAACGCGGCAAACTGATCCGGTCACGTTGATGCATGAAGATAGAGGTTTGATTCATATAGAAATGTTGCTGGCCGCTCGAATTTACGGCAACAATGCGGCCATCCGTACGCATCTGCTGCGGAGATAAAGTTTTCCATGCGGAGTAGATTTCAAGTGTACGTGCAAGCGCCATGATTGCGTACGCTTGGCATTAGATCAAGGCAGTGAGATCCGGTGCCGCGCGCCACGGTTTGGCTCCGGGCAGACGCGGGACCGCGGCAATTCGGAGATCCGGCAGGAACCTCTGGATCGTCGACGCTGTTTCCGCGACCGGCACCGGGCTTTCTTCGGACTCGCTGATGACGATGGCCGAAATGTCCAGGCCGCGCGCTGCCAGCGTTCCGGCGGCGGTCAGGGTATGGCTGATCGTGCCGAGGTAACTTCCGACGACCAGCAGGCAGGGTGCGCCGAGCGCAGCCATCCAGTCGAGGACGGTTTCGCGCTCGGTCAGCGGCACCATGACGCCGCCGACCCCTTCGATCAACGTGATCTCCTCCGGCCCGGCGGCGGCATTCCGGCAGTAGGCCACCAGGGCGTCGAAATCGATCGACCGGTTTTCCCGTACCGCCGCCATATCGGGCGATAACGGGGCCGCGAACCGGAAGGGCGACATGCGGTCGACCGTGTCGTCGGTCGGGGGCGTTCCCTGGCTTTGGAGGAGGATCGCGGTATCGCTCTCGTCGAAGTCTTCCGACGTAAATCCGCTGATCACGGGCTTCAGCACGCGGGGTTTTTTGCCCGCACGGTGCAGCTGATGGGCGAGTGACGCGGTGACAAGCGTCTTGCCGACGCCGGTGCCGGACGACGTTATGAAGATTGTTGTCACGCGGCGTTCCGGCCGTCGCGATGGAAGGGGCGCACCGCTTCCACCAGCCGCATGATGTCCTCGTCGCGATGTTCGGCGGTGAAGGTGAAGCGCAGCCGCGCGGTATCCTTGGGTACGGTCGGTGGCCGGATCGCCGTCACCAGGAAGCCCTGCTCGGCGAGGGATTGGCTGGCGGCGAGGGCGGAATCCGCGTCGCCCATGATCAGCGGCACGATGCAGCTTTCCGGATCGGGCAGGTTGAGCGCCCGCGTGAACAGCCGCGCCTTCTGCATCGGTTTCGCCACCAGCCCGGCGTCCTTTTCGATGAGGTCGAGCGCGGCGATCGACGAGGCCACGGCGCCGGGCGGCAAGCCGGTCGTGTAGATGAAGCTGCGGGCGCGCGTCTTGATGAAATCGATCACCGCCTGGCTGGCACAAAGGTAACCGCCATAGACGCCGATCGCCTTGGACAGCGTGCCCATCTGTAGCGGAACGCGGGCCTTCGTGCCGGTGACGAAGCTGCTGCCCTTGCCGCCGGCGACGACGCCGAGGCCGTGCGCATCGTCGGTCATCAGCCAGGCATCGTGGGCCTCGGCGCGTTCCGCCAACTCGACCACCGGCGCAAGATCCCCATCCATGCTGAATACGCCGTCGGTCAGGATCAGGCAGTGCGGATGGTTCGCGCGGTGTTCCGCCAGAAGCGATTCGCAATGCTCCAGGTCGTTGTGGCGGAAGATGACCAGTTTGGCGTGGCTGATCTGGGAACCCGCGAACAGGCAGGCGTGGCACAACTCGTCCGCCACGATCAGGTCGTCCGGACCGATCAGCGTCGGGATGACGCCCACATTGGTCAAATAGCCGCTGCCGAAGACCACCGCCGCCTCGGTCTCCTTGTAGGCGGCGAGCTTGGCTTCCAGCGTTTCGAAGAGCGGATGGTTTCCCGTCACCAGGCGCGATGCCCCGGACCCCGCGCCATAGCGCCGGGTAGCCTCGTTCGCAGCGTCGATCACGCGTTTGTCATGCGAGAGGTTGAGATAGTCATTGCAGCAGAAGGAGATCATCTCTTTGCCGTCACGCCGGGTCAACGCGGCCGCGAAGCGGTCGGTTTCCGCGAGCGTGCGTTTCAGCGACTGCGCCTCGAGCCGTTCGAGTTTGCCGCGAACAAACTGTTCCAGAGAGTCCATGCCTCTCGCTCTTTGTGGGATCAGGAATGAGGGTGCATTTTCGCGCCGCCCGGCCCGCTGTCAACGCCCCAGTCGATGGGAGTGCCGGCGGCGTTTCGTGCGTTTGACTTTGCAGCCGCGCTCAAAGATGATGCGGGCGTCCGGGTCCTTTGTGGCGGGCCCATTCCTTAGAATTGCACCGGACCGACCAATCGATGAATCTCGCGAACCAAAGTGATGCGCAAACGGCTGCCGAAACCGCTATGACAGGGGCCGCCGGCGCCGCGCCGCTGGCCGACTCCGGCGGGGTTCGCAACGACTGGTCGCAGTCGGAAATCCGGGCGCTTTTCGACCTGCCCTTCAACGACCTGTTGTTTCGCGCGCAGGCGATCCATCGCCATCACTTCGATGCCAACCGCGTCCAGAAAAGCCGTCTGCTCTCGATCAAGACCGGCGGCTGTCCGGAAGACTGCAAATATTGTCCGCAATCGGCGCATTTCGAGACCGGCGTCGATGCCGAAAAACTGATGGACGTCGATGCGGTCATGGCGCAGGCGCGTGAGGCAAAGGACGGCGGCGCAAGCCGGTTTTGCATGGGGGCCGCCTGGCGCAGCCCGAAGGACCGCGACATGGACGCCATCATCGATATGGTGCAAGGCGTCAAGGCGCTGGGCATGGAAACCTGCATGACCCTCGGCATGCTGAGCGGGCCCCAAGCTGCGCGCCTCGCCGAGGCCGGCCTGGATTACTACAATCACAACATCGACACGTCGGAAGAATTCTACGGCGAAATCATCACGACCCGCACCTATCAGGACCGGCTCGACACGCTGGAGCATGTCCGCCAGTCCGGCATGAACGTGTGTTGCGGCGGCATCGTCGGGATGGGCGAAAGCCGCGACCACCGTGCCGGCATGCTCAGGACCTTGGCGACCATGCCGAAACACCCCGAGAGCGTGCCGATCAACATGCTGGTCCAGGTCGAAGGGACGCCGTTGACCGGAACCGAGCAGCTCGACATTCTCGAGTTCATCCGCACGATCGCAGTGGCGCGTATTCTCATGCCGCAATCCTTCGTGCGGCTGTCCGCGGGCCGCGAGGCGATGACCGACGAGGCGCAGGCGCTCTGTTTCCTCGCCGGTGCGAACTCCATCTTCTGCGGCGAGAAACTGCTGACCACCGGAAACCCCGAGGTCGACGCGGACGATGCACTGTTCGACCGGCTCGGCATCGAACCCTACGAGGCTGAAGCGGGGGAATGAGCCCGCCGGATCGCCCGGAATGGAGTGAAACCGGGTTCCCGCATATTTGGCTACCCTATTCGCAGATGAAGACGACGCCGCGCCCCGTCGAGGCGGTGGCGAGCGACGGCGTTCGGATACGGCTCGCCGACGGCCGGGAATTGGTCGACGGCGTATCGTCCTGGTGGACCGCGTGTCACGGCTATAACCATCCGCATATTCGCGCGGCGGTCACGGCGCAGTTGGAGCGCATGCCCCACGTCATGCTCGGCGGGTTCGTGCATGAACCGGCGCTGACCCTGGCGCGGCGTCTGTCGGAAATCCTGCCCGGCGACCTGGGCCATGTTTTCTTCTCGGAATCAGGATCGGTGTCGGTGGAGATCGCCATGAAAATGGCGGTACAGTATTGGCTCAACCAAGGCGTCAAGGGGCGCGCGCGGTTCGTCAGTTTCCGTTACGGCTATCACGGCGACACGATCGGCGCGATGTCGGTGTGCGATCCGGACGAGGGCATGCACACGATGTTTCACGGTCTGTTGCCGGAGCAGATCGTCGTCGACCTGCCGCGCGACGATGCCGGGTTCGAACGGTTCGGCCGTATGTTGGCCGACCGTTCCGACGAGATCGCCGCCGTCATGCTGGAGCCGCTGGTGCAGGCGGCGGGCGGTATGAAGTTTCACGGTCCGGATGTGCTACAGCGGATCGCGGCGCTGTGTCGTGAACACGATGTGCTGCTGATCTTGGATGAAATCGCCACCGGATTTTGCCGCACCGGCACCATGTTCGCCTGTGAGCAGGCGAGCGTTTGCCCCGATATCGTGACGCTGTCCAAATCCTTGACCGGCGGGACCATGGCGCTCGCGGCGACGGTGGCGACGGACCGGGTCTATGGCGCGTTTCTGTCCGATCGCTTCGACGCGGCCTTGATGCACGGTCCGACCTATACCGGCAACCCGTTGGCTTGTGCTGCGGCGAACGCATCGCTCGACCTGTTCGAACGGGAACCGCGCCAGGAGCAGGCACAGCGGATCGAAACGCAACTGGACAGCGAGTTGCAGCCCTGTGCCGGCCTTCCGGGCGTCGCCGATGTCCGGTGCCTGGGCGCGATCGGCGTGGTCCAGCTCTCCGGGCCGATGGACCTTAACGCGCTGCGCGGCCGCTTCGTGGAAAAGGGCGTGTGGATCCGTCCGTTCGGCGACATCATCTATGTGATGCCGCCGCTGGTCATCGAACCGGATGACCTTGCCGTGCTGACCGGTGCCGTCGTCGACGTCGTCGGCGAATGGTCCGCCGCGTTGTAGCCGGAAGCGGCAGTCCGGAACTATCGGCTTGTGCTTTCAAAGCGTCCGCGATAGGTGATGCCGCATATTCGAGAGGAAGCATGACGGAACAGACTGCAGGCAGCCTTATGTCGCTGGCCCGCGACTATCACGAATCGGGCCGGGTTCTGGACGCGGAACGGCTGTACAACCAAATCGTCGAGGAGGATTCCGGCAACGCGGAGGCGTGGTATTATCTCGGCGTTCTGCTGTTTCAGACCGGCCGAAAACGGGACGCCATCGCGGCATTAGAGAACGCCGACGCCGCGCAGCCCGGTCATCCCGATATCCTCTCTAGCCTCGGCAGCGTTTGTGGTGACATTGGCGATTATGAGACGTCGATCGCTGTCCTTCGGCGAGCCATCAAGGCATCGCCGCAGGATGTTACGCCGTACGAACGGCTTGGCATGACGCTGCTGGCGACGCGCCGATTCGAGGAAGCGATCCCGGTCTATCAGCGGCTCAACGACTTGTTGCCGGAAGCGGGCGGCGGGTGGTTCAACCTGGGCCGCGTCTATGAAGGGCTGGGCCGCTACGAGGATGCGATCGACGCGTTTCGCGAGGCCCTGGCACGCAAGCCTCACTTCACCGAAGCCTATACCGGGATTGCCGCGGCGTCGCTGGACCTGGACCGCCCGGCGGAAGCGATCGACGCCTGCGAACGGTGTTTCCGGATACTGCCGGGCGACACCAGCGCCATCGCCTATAAGGCGGTCGCCCTGGATGCCTTGGGGGATCGCGCGGCGGCGGCCGAACTAATCGATTTCGACCGGTTCCTGCGGGTCGGGCGGATCGAACCGCCGTCGGGATTCGACAGTATTGACGCCTTTAACACGGCGCTGATCGACCATATTGATACTCACCCTTCGCTCAGTTTCGATCTGGAGGCGATCTCCTGTCACAACGGTGCGACGAGCGACAATCTGCTGGCCGAGCCGAAAGGACCGGTCGCCCATCTCGAGACAGCGCTCGTCCGCGCGTTCGACGGATATCTCCGGGGCATCGATCCGGCGCAGGAACATCCGTTCGTCGACGGCGCGCCGGAAAATTGGCGAATCGAAATGTGGGCGACCGTGTTGGAGCGGCAGGGCCATCAGTCGGCCCATATCCATCCGACCGGCTGGCTAAGCGGCGTTTACTACGTCCAGGTGCCCGAGGTGGTGAACGAAGGCGATTCGGGTCATAGCGGATGGATCGAATTCGGCAATCCGCCCGATCATTTCCCCGCGCCGAAGCGGCCGGGTCTTCGTTATCACAAGCCGGAACCGGGAATGTTCTTGTTGTTCCCGTCCTATGTCTATCACCGGACCGTCCCGTTCGATTCGGATACCCGGCGGATCAGCATCGCCTTCGATTTCGAGCCCTTGTGGGGCGGCTGACGCTTCAGTCCTCGTCCGCCTCGTCCGTTTTCAGGTGAAGCGCTACGGAATTCATGCAATAGCGCAGTCCGCTAGGCCGGGGTCCGTCCTCGAAGACATGGCCGAGATGGGCGTCGCAGGTCGCGCACAACACTTCGGTGCGGCGCATGAACAAGCTGTTATCCTCGCGCGTGTCCACCGCGTCCTCGCCGAGCGGCGCATAGAAACTGGGCCAGCCGGTGCCCGAATCGAATTTCGTCTCGGATGAGAAAAGCGGCGTGCCGCAGCAAATACAGACGTAGGTGCCGTCATCCTTGCAGTCGTGATACTTGCCGGTGAAGGCCCGCTCGGTGCCATGTTGCCGGGTCACGTGATATTGCTCGCGCGTGAGAAGATCGCGCCATTCCGCATCCGTTTTCTGCACCTTTGACATTGGTTTTCGTTCTCCCAGTTCCAGTTCGTCAGGCTTCGTTACGGTGTGGAGTATCGCTGCACCTGCACGAGAAGGTCCGTCATCCGCCGATCGCGGAATCCGAATTCCGACAGACAGGATACCGTGTTCTTAAGATAGTCCCGGCAGCTTCCCAGTCGACCCTCCGCCGTGGCAAGGCGTTTGACCACCGTGGCCGGATCGAGCTTCCCGACGTATCGGGCGTGGTGCCGGTTGCTCGCGAAGGTGATGGCGCGGACATTGGACGTCGCTCCGGCAACCGTCACCCAGACCGGGCGATAGGTGCCGGCGAGCATTTCGCGTGCCCATACAATGTCCAGTTCTTCATGCACCGAGTCGGCGGCGATCCGGAAGGCGAGACCGCAACAGGAGCCGCCGGGTTCCAGGGCCAGCATCATGCCCGGCCGGTCCTCGGTCCCGCGGCCCGCGGTGGAAATCATGCAGTAACTGCGATGGTAACCGTGAATCCGTCCCGGCAGCCGGTCGACGAAATGAAAGGCCGGGTTCCACATCAGCGATCCGTATCCGAAGACCCATACGTCGCCGCCGTTCGGCACCGCGGACAGCATGGCGTTCTTGGAGGCCTCGCGTTCAGCGTCGGTCCAAATCCGGCCGTGGCGGCGGCTGTTGGCGGCCATCTCCTTGAAGGCGCCCCGTCGAATGGCGTCGCGGTCTAATGTCACGGGTTGGAAATCCGAATGAAGTGAATTGGTTACGATCTACCGGGCTATGCCGGCGTTGGCAAGCGCGACGCGTCTCCGATCGGCGGTGGTGGGGCTATCGAAAACCGTCGCGCACGAACGATCGAATTAATCGATTAAATCAAATCAAAATATAAATAAATAGAAAAATCATCAAAATCAATTGCGAATCGAGAAATCAGAGAATTCGAACTATATATCCATCGATAATGTCGATTAACATAATCAAAATATTTGATTTACTTGTTCATTTTGTGGCTAAACCGCAACAATATTGCCTCATGATTCAGTTTCATATGGTTTTTAATTGGATATGGGAAAGAGATACGCGATTACTTGTGCAGCGAACTGAGACGTTTCCTGTGGTTTGCGACGCAGTGTGGCAATTGCGACGGAAGGACAGGGCGGTTCGATTTGTTTTTGGGGAGTTTGCAAGTTTATCAGTGTGGAGGTTTTCATGACCAAGTTAAACAAAGCGTTGATGGCCACGACCGCCATTGCCTTTGCATCCGGTCTGGCTCTTCCGGCATCCGCTCAGGATCCGTCGAAAGCGCCAGGCGTCGTCAAGAGCAACGACAAAATTAAGCTTCGGCTGTACGGGCAGATCACCCGTCAGTTCGGTTTCGTCAACGACGGCGAGTCGACTACGTTCAAGCAAGGTCCGAACGGCAACACCTCGACCCGCATGGGCATCGACGGCCGCGGCAAGGTGACGAAGGATGTCAACATCCGGACTCGCCTCGAATTCGCCCTAAATACCGGCAACAGCACGGGTGGTCCGCAGTTCGAGAACCAGCCCGGTTCGAACGACTTCGACATCCGCCATCTGGACGTGATCTTCAGCCACAAGAAGGCTGGCGCGATCTGGATCGGCCGCGGCGACTCCGCCACCAACGGCACGTCGGAAGTTAACCTGGCGCCGGGTATGAGCACCGGTCGTTTGGGTGGTTCGACCCATCACGCCGCCAGCGAATTCCGCTTGATGGACGAGGACGATAGTATTGAGCCGCAGCAGGTCGGCACGATCGATCGTTTCTTCTCCAACTTCGATGGCGCGGGCCGGCAAAACCGTATTCGCTACGACACGCCGACCCTCTTCGGCTTCAAGGCGTCGGCCAGCATCATCGACAAGCACAACTTCGATGCGGCCCTGCGCTACAGCGGCAAGATCGCGGGTACGGCGATCAAGAGCGCCGTCGGTTATTGTAACACCCAGGGTGCCCGTTCGTCCGGTGACGGCTCGTGCTTCGGTAACGGCGGCACGATTCGCGGCCAATCGACGGTCAACGGCTCGGTTTCGGTCAAGACTCCGATCGGTCTCGGCGCGACCTTCTCGGGCGCCAAGCAGTGGCAGAATACGTCCCCGACGACGGTGAACGAAGGCGATCCGTACAACATCCAGCCTTCGATCTGGTACACCACGAAGGTTACCGAGCTTGGCGCGACGACTGCCGAATACGCCTTCCAGTACTGCAAGCATTGCGGTCTGAAAGACGACAAGGGCATCGGCCATGCCGTGACCATCCTTCAGAAGGTCGATAGCACGGGTGGTGACTACTTTGCCACGTTCCGTCTGTATGATGTGGAGACGGCCACGAACGACAATATCGAGAACCTGTGGTTCGTCGGTGCCGGCTTCCGCCAACGCTTCTAGGGAGTTTGAGCTGATTTGATGCGAATCCTCCGCACCTTGTTGATCGCTTCCATTGCTCTGGCCCCGCCGTTGGCGCTTAGCGCCTGCGGCTGGGTCAAGGGCGACAAGGACGTCGATACGTCCGACGGTGAAGGGGCGATTGGTAAAGGGCCCGGACTATTGACCGGGAAACGCGGCGGCATCATCATCTTTCAGCGGTAAATCCCGACCGAATCTTGGACCGGCCCCGTCTCTCTTTGGAGAGGCGGGGCCGGTTCTGTTTAAATAATTGATCAAAAACGATAAAATTATCAATCGGCCCGTCCGGTTTATCCAAAAAAATCAATCGTTGCCCGGCTTGTAATCGCTCTCGTCGATGGTTGGATAACTGCATTTGAATTCGCCGCGCCGGCGATGGCTTTGCGGGTTCGTCACCCATTTCCGAAATTCATAGAAATTCAGCGTCTTAGGCGGCCTTTCAGTTTGTCGCAATTGTGCAACAGGGATTTCCACACATTGGACAATCGGATGTTTTTAATTGGACAAACCGATTGATGACTTACTACTTTCTTCCAGCGAACTGAGACGTTTCCTGTGGTTTGCGACGCAGTGTGGCAATTGCGACGGAAGGACAGGGCGGTTCAAGTTGTTTTTGGGGAGTTTGCAAGTTTATCAGTGTGGAGGTTTTCATGACCAAGTTAAACAAAGCGTTGATGGCAACAACCGCCATTGCCTTTGCGTCTGGTCTGGCTCTTCCGGCATCCGCTCAGGATCCGTCGAAAGCGCCGGGCGTCGTTAAAAGCGGCAACAAAATGAAAATTAAGCTGTACGGGCAGATCACCCGTCAGTTCGGTTTCGTCAACGACGGCGAAGCTTATACGTTCAAGCAAGGCTCGAACGCCAACACCTCGAACCGTATGGGCATCGATGGTCGCGGCAAGATCACGAAGGACGTCAATGTCCGGACCCGCCTCGAATTCGCCATTAATCCCGGTGATTCGCATGGTGGTGAGCAGTTCAGCAATGCACCGGGTTCGAACGACTTCGACATCCGCCATCTGGACGTGATCTTCAGCCATAAGAAGGCTGGCGCGGTCTGGATCGGCCGTGGCGACTCGGCCACCAACGGCACGTCGGAAGTTAACCTGGCACCGGGTATCGGTACTGGTCGTCTGGGCGGTTCCGTCCATCATGCCATCAACGAATTCCGTTTGATGGACAAGAATGACGGCCTCGCGGCTCAGTCGGTTGGCACGGTTAACCGCTTCTTCAACAGCTTTGACGGCGCAGGCCGGGTGAACCGTATTCGTTACGACACGCCCTCCTTCTTCGGTTTCAAGGCTTCGGCCAGCATCATCGACAAGCACAACTTCGACGCAGCCCTGCGCTATAGCGGCAAGATCGCCGGTACGGCCATCAAGGCCGCGGCGGGCTTCTGCGAAAGTAAGGGTGCTTCGAACTCGAATGACGGCGCGTGCTTCGGCAACGGCGGCACCATCGAAGGTGTTGCCAATGTCAACGGCTCGATCTCGGTCAAGACCCCGATCGGCCTGGGCGCCACCTTCTCGGGTGCCAAGCGCTGGCAGAATCGTGCCGGTGTTGCCCATTCGACCGAAGGCGATCCGTACAACATTCAGCCTTCGATCTGGTACACCACGAAGGTTACCGAGCTTGGCGCGACGACTGCCGAATACGCCTTCCAGTACTGCAAACATTGCGGTCTGAAAGACGACAAGGGCATCGGCCATGCCGTGACCATTGCGCAGAAAGTCGATAGCACCGGTGGTGACTACTACGCGACCTTCCGTCTCGTAGACGTCGAAACGGCCACGAACGACAATATCGAGAATTTGTGGTTCATCGGCGCTGGCTTCCGCCAACGCTTCTAGGGATTGCGTGCTGACTTGATGCGGATCTTCCGTACCTTGTTGATAGCTTCCATTGCTCTGGCCCCGCCGTTGGCGCTTAGCGCCTGCGGCTGGGTCAAGGGCGACAAGGACGTCGATACGTCCGATGCGGAAGGCGCCATTGGCAAGGGGCCAGGTCTTCTGACCGGGAAACGCGGCGGTATCATCATCTTTCAGCGATAGCAGTATCCGATTAGACCGCCGGTTCGGGCTAACCCCGAACCGGCGGTTTTTTTTATGCCTGAATTTTCGAGTCCGGCTGGCGTATGAACGGTCTCGCCGCCGGCCGCGCTACGGGCCGGTCCCATCGGAGGCCTCATACATCCATAGGCGTATGCCGGGTCTGTCGTGGTTCGCCTAATGCGGTGCGCGGCGCCGTTAAGCGGCGCGGCGTCAATTGCCTTCCCGCCGCCAGGCAAGCGCTGCGGTGGCCAATACCAGGAACAGGATTAGCAGACCCGGCAGCGCGGGGGTTCGGCGCACGTCGGTGACGAGATAGTCCTCGTTCGCAACCAGGCCGATCCAATCCCGGCCGGCGGTGCGGCGATCCGGAGCCACACGGCGAAGGGCCGGGAGCCCGTCCCGCAGCCAATTGACCGATCCGTTCGTTGCCGCAACGATCGGGCGCAGGACCGACTCGGTCGCCCGAACGTCGGCCAACTCCAGCGGGTTCAGCGTACCGGCGGCGGCCATCGCGATGAGATCGCCATTTCCGACGGAATACAGTCCGGTCTGCGTTACCGGGACAATCGCGCCATAGCGGCCGGCGCCGCGTTTGGTCAGGGTGATCGTGTTTACCGTTCCATCCGGATTGGTGATCTTCGCCTCCGGCGCTATCGGATCGACGCTGCGGCGCTCGATATCGAGTTTCCCGTCGCGGATGCTGGCGCGCAGGGCGTTTTCTTCGAGTTCCGGTTCCTTCATCAACCAATGGGCGAGGCGGCGCAGTAGCTCGGCCTGTGGACCGCCGCCCTCGAACCCGCGCGCCCACAGCCAGATATGATCGCTCGTCACCTGCGCCACCCGGCCTTCGCCGACCCGGTCCAGGATCAGCAGCGGCGATGCGTTGGCGCCCCGCATCAGGGTGTGCCCGCGATTGGCCACCACCTCGATTTGGCGGAACCAACGGCCCCACTGCGGTTTTCCTTCGGCATGCTGCTCGGGGCCGGCAGGCAGGGCGGCGGTCACGGGATGGCTCAAGCCGGTTTCGGTCACCTGCGGGCGATATCCACGGGTCACGACGCCGCCGGTCGGCTCTCCGGGCAACGCTTTCCGAAGCGCGCTGCGATAGATGCTGAACGGGCTCGCAAAGGTCGGGCCGGCGGCCGACAACAGGGCGCCGCCGCCTTCGATATAATCAACGATATTCTGCAGGTAAACGGGCGGAAGGACGCCGCGCCGCCGGTAGCGGTCGAAGATGACGAGGTCGAATTCCTGCAGCTTCACTTCGAACAACTCGCGCGTCGGAAAAGAAATCAGCGACAGCTCGTTGATCGGCGTGCCGTCCTGTTTTTCCGGCGGCCGCAGAATCGTGAAATGGACCAGGTCGACCGATGGGTCGGATTTTAGCAGGTTACGCCAGGTTCGCTCGCCGGCATGCGGTTCGCCGGACACCAACAGCACCCGCAGCCGGTCGCGCACGCCGTTGACCGACAGCACGGCCCGGTTGTTGGCCAGCGTCAACTCTCCGGCGACACCCGCGACCGCGAGTTCGAAAACCGTCGGGCCGCCGTGCTCCAAGGTGAAGGTCAGCGTGTGGTCCGTCCCGACGGGCACCGTCCGCGTCTCCTCTTCACCGCCGTCCCGGCGAATCGTGAGAGCCGTTTCGGTTGTCGTTTCGGCCCGGCCATGGTCCTCGACCCGTACCGTCATGGTGATTTCCTTGCCGACGATGCCATAGGACGGCGCACGGCTGACGATCAATCGGCGGTCAGTCTCGTTCCGGTCGCCCGCGATCAGTACATGCATCGGTGCCGGCAATCCCGTGATGTCGGAGGCGTCCGGAACATCGTGCACCTGTCCGTCGGTCAGGAGGATCGACCCCGCCAGCCGCCGCGCCGGAACGTCGCGAATCGCGCGGCGCAGGGGTCCGATCAACCGGCTGCCATTCGCGCCATCCGATACATTCTCATGTTTCACGCGGACGACACGAAGATCCAGCGTGGCCGACATTTTCTCCAGCGTGGCGATAATTTCCGTCGCGTTCTTCTGGATTGATTCGTTCCGTTGGGCGACGGCGACGCTGGGCGTTTCGTCGACCATGACGACGGCGACGTCCTTCAAAGGCTCCCGGTCTTCTTCCACCAGCGCCGGGTTCATCAAGGCGAGCAGCAGGACGGAGATTCCGATGGCGCGCAGGCCCGATCCGCGGGCGCGGGCCGCGAACCCGAGCCACATCACCAGTACTCCGAGCACGATCGCCGTAATCAAAACCGGCATCGGCAGGAGCGGCGCGAAATCAAGGGTGGTCCAGCTCATCGATTATTGCCCCAGCCGTTCGAGGATCGCCGGCACATGCACCTGATCCGACTTGTAGTTTCCGGTCAGCGTGTACATCACGAGGTTCACGCCGAAACGATAGGCCATCTCGCGTTGCCGTTCGCCGCCCGGGACGACGGGGAACATCGGCCGGCCGGCCTCGTCGATCGCCCAGGCCGCGGCCCAATCGTGACCGCCGGTGATGACGCGCGAAACACCGTCATTCGTCCGCGAATCGCCCCGCTCCACCCAAACCTGCCCGCCGGTCCACCGACCGGGGAAGGCCTGCATCAGGTAAAAGGCTTTCGTCAGCACGTGACCGGGGGGGATCGGTTCGATCGGCGGCAGGTTCAGCCCGCGGGTAAGGCGGCGCAACGACTGCAGCAACGGGCTTGTCGCGCCGGACGACAGATTGCGGTCGCGGGTATCGATAAGGATGGTGCCGCCGGTTTCCATGAACCGGTTGAGCTTGCCGATGGTTTCCTCGGGCAATGCGCGTTGGTCCGTGGTGATCGGCCAATACACCAACGAGAAGAACGCCAGTTCGTCCGTGTCCAGATTTACGCCGATCGGCGCGCCGGTTTCCACGGCCGTCCGCTGGTTCAATACATTGCTCAATCCCGTCAATCCCGCGCGGCTCACGGAATCCACGTCATTCGCGCCGGTGATGACATAGGCCAATCGGGTCGCCTGACTGGCCTCGAGGGCGAACCGATCGGCGATGGATGATTGCTGCGCCGATAGATCGCTCGGTGAGGCGATCAACAACAGGATCGCCGCCGCGCCCAGCGTTGCGTTGCGCATGGATGCCGGCCGCAGTTTTCGGGCAAGCAGCGCATCCAACAACAGCCCGCGCAGGGCCAGCGTGGCGATGACGTCCGCCAGGAAGAGCAGCAGCGCCAACAACAGCAGCCATGGCTTCACATCGGTTTCGTCGGACTCCGCATACGGTTCTACGCTGACCCCAGCCGGCAGGGAACCCATCGCGGAGAGCTCGCTCACGCGGGGCCCGAGATTCAAGGCGCGGCGGGTATCCCCGATGCCATAGTAGCCGGGCGGATGCTGCGGGCCGATTTCGGCGTCGGCGAACGCCGAGGCGGTAATCGCGGTGGCCGACGGTCCCGGTTTTGCGGCACGCCCGAACCCATTCAGCGTTTCGATCGGCGGCAAGGGGCGGTCGCCGGTCGTATCCGCCGTAACGCCACGGCTGACGGCAATAACCCGGCGCAGCATATCCACGAACAAGCCGGAAAGCGGCAGATTCGTCCAATTCGTATTGGCGGTGGTGTGGATCAGGACGATCCGTCCCTTGCCGCGCCGTTCCGTGGTCACCAGCGGGGTTCCGTCGGTCAGGCGGGCCCAAGTCTTATCCGTCAGATCGAGCGACGGTTCGGCTAAAACTTGCCGGGAGATTGTCACGTCCTCGGGAATCTTGAGCCCGGAAAAGGGGCTTTCGCCGGAAAATTTGGCGAGCCGCGCCGGCTTGCTCCACAACAACGCGCCGCCGAGTGCGCGGCCGCCGCGCCGGAGGCGCACGGGCGTCAGATCGTCCGTATCGTCGCGCGCGATGCGCGGTCTGGCAAACCGGAGCAACAGGCCGCCTTGCTCAATCCAATCGGTCAGCGTACCGCGGTCTGCCGGGTTGATCGGAACTTCGTCGGGCACGATGATCACGGCGCGCCCGGCCCGCACGAGCGTCGGGATGTCCCCATAGCGAACGTCGCTGAACGGCCGAAGGGCGCGATCCAGATAGAAACTCTCGGACAGCAGCGAGGGATCGCTATCCAACGGCTTTTCGGAGATCAGGCCGACCGGCCGGCGTCGCCATCGTTCGTCCAGCAGCACCACGGTGCCGGCGCTTGCCTCGCCTTCCAGGTCGAGCCGCGCCACCTCGTTACGCACTTCGTTCGGGAAGTCGAACGTGGCGGTTGCTGTCAGCGCATCCGACTCGAATACCGCGCCGCTGGTGCCGAGGACGCGGCCGTCTTCGGCGAGTGCGCGGATCTTCGCGGTCGCCACCGTGCCTGCCGTGGCGCGCCGCACGATCGCGGACAGGCCGGCCCCGGATTCGTCGGCGGGTAGAACGAGACGGGGCAGATCGATATCGTTATCGCGCAGAACGCGGACCGAGCCGTAGTCGCTCAGCGTCTCGATGAAGGGGGCCGCATCGGCATGCTCGAGACTGTCGCTCAGCCAGAGGACGGTCGCGTTGCCCGTGCTCTTCAGTTTTTCGAGGGCCGCCGCGGCCGCGCGGCGGTCGCTGGGCCAAGGTTTGGGGCGGAGGGCGTCGACCCGGCCGCGTGCGTCGTTCGGCTTGAGGACGCCGGACACCAGCGCCGCGCGGGCGTCCCCGGTCGGTGCCGTGGTCAGAATGATGACGCCGCGGTCTTCCCGTTTGGCCTGGGTGATTACCTGCCGCATCGTCGCCTGCCGATCGCTCCAGTTCGCCGCCGCGGCCCAGCCGTCGTCGACAGCGATCAGCACGGGACCGCGGCCGGTCAGTTGGGCGTTCGGGTTCAGCAAGGGATGCGCAAGACCCAGGATCAAGAGCGTCACCGCGGCGAGCCGCAGCAGGATCAGCCACCAGGGTGAACTCGCCGGCGTTTTTTCCGGGCTTTCCAGGCCGAACAGCAGCCGGATCGCGGGAAAACGGACATTGCGCGGTGCCGGGGGCGTGACCCGCAGCAGCCACCAAAGCAGCGGCAGCAGGATCAGGGCCGACAGGATCCACGGCGATGCGAAGGCGAGGGGGCCGAGTTCTAGCAATTCCTATGCCCCCGCTTCCGGCGCCATCGCCGTATACAGATGCAAGAGCGCGGATTCGGGCGACGCATCGGTTCGGTGGGTCGTGAAATGCCAGCCGATGCGGCCGGCGATGCTCTCCAGGCCCGCCTGATGGTCTTCGAGCCGGCCATGATAGGCGGTCCGGACGGCTTCGACCCGGCTCAGCAAAGTATCGTCCTCGCCTTCGAATCCGCTGAACTTGATCCGGCCCTTGAAAGGAAGCCGCACCTCCGCAGGGTCCAGGACTTGCATCATCACGCCGCGCACGCCCCGGTCGGCCAGCCGCATCGCCACGGACTGGATTTCCGGCAGCGGGACCAGGAAGTCGCTTAACAACACGACATGCCCGTACCGCGGCAACGGGTCGCCCGGGGGCAAATTATGTGGGGTCTTTTCATCCGTTTGGGCGGAGTCTGCCGCCGTGGCGCTTTCCCGAATGATCGGGTCGAGCACGGTCGCGGTGAGCCGATTGAATGCGGCGCGCCCGGTCGAGGGAGGGTGCTCGGTGCCCAAGAGCGCGAATCGCTCACCCCCGCGCATCAGCAGGGCGGCAAGCGCCAGCAGCAGCAGATCGGCGCGTTCCCGCTTGGTGCCCAGATCCTGGGACGAGGTGTAATCCATCGACGGCGACGTATCACGCCAGAGCCACACGCTTTGCGCGGCTTCCCATTCGGTTTCCCGCACGAAGATGTAGCGCGACTTGGCGGATTGCCGCCAGTCGATCGAGCTGGTCTCGTCGCCCGGTTCGTAGCGGCGGAATTGCCAGAAGGTCTCGCCCTGTCCGACGCGGCGGCGGCCATGCACGCCTTGCGCCACGGTCGTCGCCACGCGTTCCGCGGCGACCAGCAATGCCGGAAACCGCGATGCGAGCTGCTCGGCCCGCTGTTGCCGTTTTAAAGTCGGGTTACCGCCGTCCATATCGCTGTTGCCGCCCCCCGTCAGGACAACCGCTCGCAAAGGTGGCCGATGATCGAATCGATCGTTACGCCTTCGGCCCGCGCTGCGAAGTTGAGCGCCATGCGATGGCGCAGGACCGGCGAGGCGAGGGCGATGACGTCATCGACCGATGGCGACAGCCGGCCTTGCAGCAACACGCGGGCTCGGCAGGCCAGCATCAGCGCCTGACTGGCGCGCGGTCCCGGGCCCCAGGCAACATGCCGCGCCACCGGATCCAGATCCGTCGTGTCGGGCCGTCCGGCGCGCACCATGGTGAGGATCGCTTCGACCACCTTCTCGCCGACCGGAATGCGCCGGACCAGGTGTTGCGCCGCCATAATCTGTTCCGCCGACAGGATCGCCGGCGGTTCCGATTCGCCGAGTCCCGTCGTGGCGAGCATCATGCTCCGTTCCGCGTCCTCGTCCGGATATCCCACCTCGACCTGGATCAGAAACCGGTCGAGCTGCGCTTCTGGCAGGGGATAGGTGCCTTCCTGTTCCAGCGGGTTCTGGGTCGCCAGCACGTGAAATGGTTCGGGAAGGTCGTGGTACTCACCCGCGATGGAAACGCGCCGTTCCTGCATCGCCTGCAGCAGGGCGGATTGGGTTCGCGGGCTCGCCCGGTTGATTTCGTCGGCCATCAGGAGCTGGCAGAAGATCGGCCCTTTGATGAAGCGGAAGGACCGCTGCCCGCCGTCGCCCTCTTCGAGGACTTCCGAACCCAGGATATCCGCCGGCATCAGATCCGGTGTGAATTGAATACGGCGATCGTTCAGTCCCAATACCTGACCCAGGGTCTCAACCAGCCGGGTCTTGGCCAAGCCGGGCACGCCGATCAGCAAGGCATGGCCCCCGGCCAGCAAGGTGATCAGCGTTTCCTCGATCACGTGTTCCTGGCCGAAAATGACCTGGCCGATCGCTTTTCGCGTCTGAACCAGCGTTTCGCCGGTCGTTTCTATATCTCTGCTGAGCGTCTCGATCTCGGTCTTGGTATCCGCAGGGCTGGTAATTGCCGGGCTCACGGCGTATCTCCTGTAATCGAGTATGATGAATGTGATGATATGATCCGGGGATGAGCAAGCAACCCCCTAATCCAGCATTTCTCGCTGATTTGATCGATAAACACCGAACCGGCGACGAACCCGCCGCCGCGCCGCAATGGGATTTTGATCCTAAAGACTGCGGCGACTTCCCGATGCGCATCGGTCGAGACGGCACTTGGTACTATCATGGTACCCCGATCGGGCGAAAACCGATGTGTAAGCTCTTTTCCACCGTGCTACGGCGCGACGACGCGGGCAACTTTTATTTGGTGACGCCGGTCGAAGCCGGGCGAATCGAGGTTGAAGATGCGCCGTTTACCGCGGTTGAGGTGATATCCGAAGGCAAGGGCGAGGAGCGGGTGATCTCCTTCAGAACGAACCTGGATCACATGATTACCGCCGGACCGGACAACCCGATTCGCGTCACCGACGATTCGGAGAGCGGCGAGCCGTCGCCGTATGTATTGGTGCGCGACGATCTGGAGGCGCTCATCCTGCGGCCGCAATTCTATCAGCTGGTGGAAATGGCCGAGGAACGGGTCGAGGGCGATGCGACCGTATTCGGCGTTTGGAGCAGCGGCGTCTTCTTCCAACTCGGCGCCGTGCCGACGGACGGGGCCTCATGAACCGCGACTTAATCATCGAACGCCTGGATGGCGCCGTCGCCGGGCGCTGGGGCTCGGGTATGGCGCGGGAACAGCGGTCGGAACGCGGCGATCACGACCTGAACCCCGGCATGCCAAAACCAACGACCCTACGGCCCGCTGCCGTTCTGGTGCCGATTGTGGAACGCCCCTCGGGGCTGACGGTCATCCTGACGCAGCGGACCGATCATCTGAACGATCATGCGGGCCAGATCAGTTTCCCCGGCGGCCGCACCGAGCCGGAAGACCCGACGCCGGAAGCGACGGCGCTGCGGGAGACGGAAGAGGAAATCGGTCTGCCGCGCGACCGGATCGAAACCGTCGGCACACTCGACGTTTACGTGACGCGGACCGGGTATGAAGTCACGCCGGTCGTTGGGCTGGTCTCGCCGCCCTTCCCGATCAAGCCCGATCCCTTCGAAGTAGCGGATGTCTTCGAGGTGCCGTTGTCCTTCGTCGTCGACCCGACCAATCACCTGCGGGACAGCCGGACGCACAAGGGCATCCAGCGCCAGTTCTACGTCTTGCCTTACGAAGAACGCTACATCTGGGGTGCCACGGCCGGCATGCTGGTCAACCTATCCGACGTTTTGCGGCGGACATGACCGGCCGGCTCGCGCCTCAGCCCTGGATGGACGCGCCGGAAACCGCCGCCGTCCTCGACGCATTGGAAGGGGCCGGCGCGGAGGTCCGGTTCGTCGGCGGCTGCGTGCGGGATGCGCTGCTGGGCCGCGCCGTCAACGATGTCGATCTGGCGACCGATGCGTTGCCGGAGGCAGTCGTCGCGGCGCTCGAGGCGGCTGGGATCAAGGCCGTGCCGACCGGGCTGAAGCATGGAACCGTGACCGCCGTGTCGAACCATCGCCCGTTCGAGATCACGACGCTGCGGCATGACGTTGAAACCGACGGCCGACACGCGACCGTCGCCTTTACCGATGATTGGGAAGCCGACGCGGCGCGGCGCGATTTCACCATCAATGCGCTTTCGCTGTCACGGGACGGGACGTTGTATGACCCGTTCGGCGGCGAACGGGATTTGCGGGACGGTATCGTGCGTTTCGTGGGCGATCCCCAGCATCGCATCGAAGAGGATGTCCTGCGTTTGCTCCGGTTCTTCCGCTTTCACGCTTATTATGCTGCCGGCGATTTCGATGCGCCGAGCCTGGCGGCTTGCCGCGCCTTGGCGTCGCGGGTGCCGCGTCTGTCTGTCGAGCGGGTCTGGTCGGAGATGAAGCGGTTGCTGGCCGCGCCCGATCCGGCGCCGGTCATTCGGACCATGGACGAGATCGGCGCGCTTGTGTCCGTCCTGCCGGATCCGGTCGGCGTGGACCGGCTCGACCGTCTCGTCCAGGCGGAGAAAATTGCGGCCGGACGATGGCCGGAAGTCTCCGCCGATGCCATTCGGCGCACGGGCGCGCTGCTGCCGCCGGATGGTAGGTCGGCTGCCGAGGCGGCCCGTCATCTCAAGGTTTCGACCGCCGATCGGAAGCGGCTCGTTGCTTTGGCCGATGGGGTGAACGCGCCGCCGGATATGAGGTCGCTACAGGCGTTGCGCCGTCTCCGGCATCGGTTGCCGCGAGAGACGATGGTCGATCTGGCCTTGGTGCTGTGGGCCGAGTTTGGCGAAGAAAAGTCCGCCGCGGCTGCGATCGAGATCGCGTTGGGCTGGACACCGCCGGCGTTTCCCTTGTCGGGACAGGATGTCACGGCCCTGGGCGTCACATCGGGCCCCGAAATCGGGCGGCTGCTCGCCGCGGTCGAGGACTGGTGGATCGCGGAAGACTTCGCGCCCGACCGCGACGCCTGTCTCACACAGCTGGGAAATCTATTGAACACGTAAGCGCTCGGGCAAGCCCGGGATCCCGTTGCATACGGGTGTTTCCGATCTCACGGTTCTTTGAATTGAATCGCCAATCCCATTTGGTAGCGTTCCATTCAGTTTGTTTTGCCCGACACCGTATTGGAGGGTTTCGTGGCGCGTGGATTTAGGGTGCAGGAGCGCATTCCGGCCACACCGGAGACGGTTTGGCGATATCTCACCGATGCCGACAAAGCCGGGGAATGGATGCCGGGCGTCGATGGTTTCACGCTATCCGGCGGCGGTACGCTCCAAACCGGATCCGTTCTCGTATTCCGCGCCCGGGGCAAGGATCGCGAAGCGTCTGTGACGGTCCTGGAGGAAGCCAGGCGGTTTGCGCTTACCTCGACCCAAGGCGGCGTGACCGCCACCTATGAATATGTATTGGCGCCGATACCGGATGGAGCAGAGGTGACATTGAATGCACGCTGCAACGCGACGGGTATGTGGAAGCTGATCCATCCCGTGATCGTCATGGCGATGAAAAAGGCGGATTCGCCGCAACTCTCGAACCTCAAGGCGTTGATCGAACGATCCGAGTAATTGAGCGTCGCCAATCCGCATCCGGTCCCGGCCGGCGGATTGGACCGATGGTGTGAATTTCGGACCCTTTCCCTATGCATTTTCGAAACGCGCGGTCCGATGAACTCTCGAAACTCAGCGGCCTTTGCCTCAGGTCCAAGGCGGTCTGGGGCTACGATCGGGCGTTTATCGATGCGTGCCGTGCGGAACTCACGTTAGATGCCGACGATCTGGCTAGAACCGATATCTTGGTAGCCGAGATCGACGGCGCTGTTGCGGGTCTCTATCAACTCGATGTCGATGGTGATGCCGCGGAACTGTTGAAGCTGTATGTCGAGCCGGCTCACATAAACCGCGGGATCGGCAAATCGCTCTTCGCTGCTGCCGCGCAGAGGGCGAGGAAGCGTGGGGCGATCCGCATGCGTATCGAAGCGGACCCCCATGCCGCCGCTTTCTATCGGCGGTTGGGTGCGGTGCGTTCCGGTTCGGCGGAATCCGGCTCCATACCGGGACGTTTCCTGCCGTGTTTCGAATGTCCGCTCGTCTAGCGAATTTGTAAGTCGGAGAATTTGCGCAGAGTCGACGGTCTATTCCGCGTCTCTCGCCGGTTGGTGCAGGCGGTCCCGCCGGGTCTTTACGGCTTCGACCTGCCGTTTAATTTCGGTGGCGTTCCAGCCGAGATGGGCCGAAACGGCCTCCGCCGCCTTCTGGATATGTCCATCGGTCAGCCTATGGCGGTAGCCGAGTCCCGTCCGGGCGAACAGGATGTCACTCAGGGACGAGGCATGTTCGGTCTCCGCGACATACCCGAGATGCGAGAGCCGGACGCTGTCGTCACCGTCAACGACCGGCAAGGCGTTTGCGTCGCCGGGCAGTAGACGTGGTGTGTAATCTGGAGTCTGCACCGCGCCGGAGGGGGCGACGAGCCGTCGGACCGCCGCGGTCATCTCCCGTCCCGCCGAACGGTGGCTCATCACCGGGCCGGCGGTCATGGCGAGCACGTTCGGCATCCCCTGGTCCGCAAGGTCATGAATCTCCCGCGACCGATTGCCCTTGGGGATGTCGGGATCGTAGGTCAGCGGGCGTACGCCCGCCCAGCTGTAGACGACATCGGATGCGTCGAGCGCCAGCCCCGGCAACACAGTCCGCGTTTCCGCGATCAAAAAATCGACTTCCGCCGTGTTGACGCGGATATCCTCGATATCGCCTTCGTAGATCGTTTCCGTCGGACCGATGTGATGGTAGCCACCCTGGCTCGGCAGGCAGTAGTGCGGCTCGCCGATGCTGTTCACCGCCGCGATGCCGTAATCGTGGTATTCGGGCGGCAATTGGACCGCGATATGCGAACCCTTGGTGCCGAGGATGTAGCGTTTCCGATCCGCTTCGCCTTGGACCGGCCGATTCACCGCGTCGATCCAGATTCCGGCCATGTTGAGGACGACGGGCGCGGTGACGACCACATCGTCCTCGTCGCTCGTCAGGCCGATACGCCAGTCGCCATTTCCGTCCCGCTCGATCAGTCGCGCGGTGGTGTAATTGCGAACCACGGCCCCCATCCGTTCGGCGTCTAGGACGGCATCGATGCAGAACCGTTCCGGCCAATCGAGCATGTATTCCCGGAATGTCGCAACGGACCGCAGTTCCCCGGGATCCGCCAGTGCGTTGACCAGCGGCAGCCGGCAGGCCTCGTCCGGCGGCAGGCGGCGGTAATCCAGCGGCACCGATTTCGGCCCCAACCCACCGAGGATTTTGAATCCGGTATCGAGATGCCAGGGCTTGTAGGGACCGCTCTTGTAGATCGGAAAGCACAGGGTATACGGCATCAGGCGGTCGCTGGAATCGGTCACCAGCTCCGCACGTGTCTGCATCGATGCTTTGGCCATGGTGAGCGCGGTGCGGAAGCGGCGCGGGCTCAACAGGAAATCCCGTACCGGGTTCGGCGTTTCGAAATACCGCAATCCGCAGTGCAGCATCCGCGTCGACCGGCTGCTCGACCCGGATGCGAAATCGCCCTTATCGACCAACAGGACGGCGTAACCGGTGGCCGCCAAATGCTGCGCGCTGCTGGCGCCGTTTATGCCGCCGCCGATGACGACGACATCGAACCGCTGGCCGTCCATCGTCCCGCCGGGCCTAATCCGACATCAACGGCAGGTCGACCGACACCCCGTGACGGTGGGAAATGGTCACCGCCTCGGTCCATTCCATGTACTTCACGCCGGTGACGAAATCCGTATGCGTGACGGGCTCGCGGCCCCGGATCGCGTTGATGAACTCCTCCTCGACGCGCCAACTGCCGCGCTTTGCGGGGTCGACGGCGACTTCTTCCATGCCGGTTTGGCCGCGCTTGCCGGCGTGCAGCGACATGGCACCGGACTTGTCCTCATGCAGGAACAAGGTGCCTTCGGTGCCGTGGATATAGATCTCGGCGTTCGACGGCGCATGGCCCAGTACGGTGGAGACGGTGAAGCGCATCTGGCCGCCTTGTTCCATCCGTCCGACCACATCGATGTGATCGGGAATGGTCATCGGGACGCGCCGTCCGTCCGCGTCGACGCGATGCGGCACGACGCTCTGCCCGATGGCGCAGACGGAGGCGGCGGGGCCGACCCAGCGCATCATCGATTCGTACCAGATCCCCATGCTCATGATGTTGTTGCCGGAAAAATCCCGGTCGTGACGCCAATGCGGGGCGGACGCCATATCCGGATAGCCGCTGTTGGCCGCGACTCGCAGGTCGATTGTAATCAGATCGCCGATGGCGCCGCTGCCGATCATCTCGACGATGGTCGCGTCGAAGCCGAGCGTGCGCGGCGCCGGAACGATCTGCGCGATCTGCGTCGGGTGGAGGCGGGACACGTCCAGCATCTCCCGCGCCTCGCGCAGGTTGAGCGCCATACGCGCCTCGCACAGAACGTGTTTGCCGGATTCCAGCGCGGCGATCGTCAATGGGGCGTGCATATAAGGCCAAGTCCCGATGCACACGGCGTCGATCGCGTCATCGTCGACGATCTCGGTCCAGTCGGCGGCGGCTTTCGCAACGCCGAACTCATCGGCGGCCCGCTTGGACGATTCGAGCGTGCGGTTGGCGATGGACACGATTTCCACGCCGGGCTGTTCCAGAAGGCCGGGAATATGTTTGCCGCGGGTGTTGGCGCCGGCGCCGATGACGCCGACACGGATGACGGGGTCTGCCATGGATGTTTCTCCCTAATGTTTCGGCGACGGGTCGCCGTCTGTTTCGATTCTTCGCGATGAACGGCACGCGTTAGGACTAAACGTTGCCTTGCGGCGGGACGGGCGTCAGGACCGGTTTGCCGTCGAAATGGGCGCGCAGATTGTCATAGACAAGATCGCCCATGGCGCGGCGGGTTTCGTTCGTGGAACTCGCGATATGCGGCGTCAGCACCACATTCTCCATCTCGATCAGCGCCGCCGGGACGTCGGGCTCGCCGTCGAACACGTCGAGCCCCGCACCGGCGATTCGGCCGTTCTGCAGTGCCGCGACGAGGGCCGGTTGATCGACGATCGGGCCGCGCGCCGTGTTGATCAGATATCCCCCCGGCCCCAGCGCTTCCAGCACCGCGGCGTCGACCAATCCGCGCGTGGCCTCGCCGCCCTCGCAGGCGACCAGCAGGATATCGCTGGCGTCGGCCAGGTCGAGAAGGGTCGGATAGGAGCGGTAGGGCAGGTCGCCCATCGGCTTGATGTCGTGATAGGCGATGTTGATCCCGAAGACTTCGGCGCGGCGCGCCACCGCGCGGCCGATACGGCCCAGACCCAGGATGCCGAGCCGCCGGCCGCGAACCGTCGTCGCAAGGTCCATGCGGCCCTGCAGCCATTTGCCGGCGCGCAGGAAACGTTCGGATTCGCCGATCCGGCGCGACGTCATCAGAATGAGGGTCATTGCGAGGTCCGCGACGTCGCCGGTCAGCACTTCGGGCGTATGGGTCACGATCACGCCGCGTTTCTGCGCGGCGACCACGTCCGTCGCGTCGAACCCGACGCTGAAGGAGGCGATGATCTCGAGATTCTCGAGCCGATTGATCAGGTTGGCGTTCGGTCCCTTCATGCCGCCGGCCAGGATGCCGCGAATCTGCGAACCGACCTCGTCAAGCAGCTTGTCCGGCTCGGCAGGATCGACGAAGTCGTGGATGGTGTATTCCTTCGCCAGCCGTTCGGTCAGAAACGGCGGCAGGACGGAGACCTGCAACAGATCAACCATGGATGTTTGCCTTGTCGTTATTCACACTTCGCGTTCTTCAATCTTGGCGCCGCCGCCTTCGGCGCGTGCCACTGTGGCGCACGGTCGGCGGATCGACAAGTCGTGCGGCCGCTTTGACATTATGATGCGTCCCGCCGTTGCGCTACACTGTCGATAAAAGAAGCGTGGCGGGGTTCCTACCGAGTCATCGCGCCGATATATCAACAAACAGATGGGATGTATCCAATGGCCACTGAAACGCTGACCCATACCACCGAAGACATCGAATACCTCCGTCACGGCGATCGGCCGATGATGATGCGGCTGTTCCGTCCGGCGGGCACGGGGCCGTTCCCGATCGTGGTCGATCTGCATGGCGGCGCCTGGTGCAAGGGCGACCTGTCGGAATGTGCGATGCGCGACGCGGCGCTGGCCGACGCGGGCATTGCGGCGGCGTCGCTGGATTTCCGCCATGCCGGTGACGGTTACCCCAGTTCGCTGATCGATATCAACTACGCGATCCGATATCTTAAGGCCAATGCGGCGTCCTTGGGGCTCGATCCCGAGCGGATCGGCGTCACCGGGCAGTCGAGCGGCGGGCATTTGGCCATGCTCGCGGCGATGCGCCCCCTCGATCCGCGATACGCGTCCATCGCGCTGGACGCGGGCGCACCCGCGGTCGACGCCAGCGTGCGCGCCGTCGGCATGAATTGGCCGGTAATCAATCCGCTGTCGCGCTATCGCCGGGCGGTTCAACTGACGAACAGCGACGACACGCCGGACTGGGTCGGCGATATCCCGGCGCGCCACGATCTGTATTGGAAAACCGAAGAGAACATGGCGGAGGGCAATCCGATGCTGGCGCTCGAAGCCGGCGAAGCGGTCGAGACGCCGCCGGCGATCTGGGTCCAAAGCCAGCCCGATCCGGTGCATGATTATCGTGATCCGGAATCTCCGGTGGACATGAACGAACCGGAACGCTTCGCCGCGAACTACCAGAAGGCCGGCGGGCAGATCGAGATTGTCCATATCGATAAGTCGGGGCGCGACACGCACGAAGCCTCGGATCCGATCGTGGCCTTTTTCCGCAAACACCTGATGTAAGGGAGGCGGCGCGGGCGTCAGAAGCCGGTCGTTTCGCCGGCCCGGTGGGTGATCCGTTTGGGTGACGCATGTACGCCCATCGTGCGGAGCGGTGTCGTGCCCGTGTTGCGGAAGCCATGCGCCGTGTTCGGCGGGGCGACGATCGTCGAGCCCGGGCCGACGGCGGTGACGTTGTCTTCGCTGTCGATCCACGCCTCGCCGCTGCCTTCCAGCACGGTGACGACCTCCATATAGGGGTGCGAATGTGTGCCGGTGGAATAGCCCGGCGGCGACGTCTGTATCCCGACGCGAACCGGCGTTGATCCCGCGTCGTCGCCCACCAGCGTCTGGTAGATGCGGCCCGACTCGTGCTCGTCCCGCTGAGCGTCTTCGATGTGGAGTATCGGCATGGCGTCATCCTGTCCGGTAGGTTCGACTGTCGCTAGAATAGCGCAATTGTCCTTTCGCCGCGCTAATTTGGCCGCGGCTCCGCCCGGTGCCTATACTTCTCGGATATTCTTCAGGGTAAAACAGCAAGCGCGGGAGCCAAATTCATGAGCGCGAAGAACCATGTCGTCGGCACGGGCGGGGAACTGCTCATGCATCAACTCGTCGCGCAGGACGTCGAGTATGCGTTTACGAACACGGGCAGCGCGGAGGCGGGATTCTTCGACGCTTTCCTGACCGTGCCGGGTGTGCAGCCGATCCTGTTGCTGGCGGAATCGCTCGTGCTGTCGGCCGCAGACGGTTACGCCAAGGCCGCGAACAAGACCGCCTTCGTGAACGTGCATTTGGCGGCGGGCACGCGGCAGGGATCGGGCCAACTCCAAAACGCGTATTTCGACGGGTCACCCATGGTGGTCACCGCGGCCTTGCGCGACAACGGCACCTTCGGCGACCACAACACGCTCGGCGCGTCGAGCGGGTTTTCGCAGATGGGTGCGGTGGAGGACATCACCAAGAAGCGGTGGGAGGTCATCGACGCACGCGGCATCCCGCTGGCGACGCGGCGGGCCTTCAAGGAAGCGGGCACCATGCCGACCGGGCCGGTCTATCTCGCCTTTTCCAGTCCGGCCCTGGACGCGACGGGCGTCGAGGGAACGATTCAGGCGGCTCATCCGCTCGAGATGGCGGAGACGCCGGGCGGTTCGACGTTGGGCAAGATTCACGATGCGTTGCTCAATGCCGAAAACCCGCTTCTGCTGGTCGGCCCGGATGTGCGGACCGCCGGTGCCCAGCGCGAAGTGCTGGAACTGTCGGAAAACTACGCCCTGCCGACGGCGGTCGGGTTCTACGACTACGGCGCCTTTCCGCTGAAGCACCCGAACTACGTCGGCATGATCGACAACATTCCCGAGGGCGGCTACGACGTTGTCTTCTGCGTCGGGTACCGGCAGAACACGCGCGCCAATGCGAAGGACGAGAAATTCACCGATTGCGGGACGATCATCGCCATCGGCCACGATCCGGCGGTAATGGGCAATACCTTCGCGCTCGACCTCGACCTCTGGGGCAACGTGCGGCACACGCTGACCGCACTGAACGGGCTGTGGAAACCTGATCACGCCAATCTGCAGCATATCCAGAAACGCAAGCAGGATTTGTTCGCCCAGAGCGAGGAACGGGCGGCGGCGCAAGCCGGCGATGCGTCGGATCGCAGCGCGGAAAAGCCGATCCATCCGACCTATCTCGGCGACGCCATGGCGCGGACCTTGGCCGGGAACACGATGCTGGTGTCGGAGAATTTCCGCGCCTCCGATCATCTCATGCCGTTCGGCTACGGCGACAACGATTGGCGGATGGTGCGCACCTATGGCGGCAGTCTTGGTTATGGACTCGGCGGCGCGATCGGGGCGCAGCTCGGCGCGCCGGACCGGCCGGTCGTTCTCAGCATTGGCGACGGCGGAGTGATGTACAGTTCATCCGGGTTCTGGACGATGGCGCGCTACAACCTGCCGATCCTCACCATCGTCTGGAACAACATGCAGTACCAGACCGTGCGGACGAATTTCGCGTCCTGGGGCGGCAGCATGAAGGAGCAGAACCGCTACCCGGAAACCTTCCTCGGCGACCCGGCGATCGACTTCGTGATGCTGGCGAAGGCGCAGGGTATCGAGGGCATGCATGTGCACGACCCCGGCGAATTGGAAGCGGCGCTGCAGCGCGGCCGGGACGCGCAGGCCGCGGGCGAGCCCTTCCTGCTCGACGTTCATATCGCCAATGTCGGGGCGGGCGCGGACCAGAGCTGGTACATGCCCTACGCACTGCAATCTTGAAGGGGGGCCGATCATGCCGCACCAACGCTACCGGACCTACGCCCACACCATGTCCCATGACGGCGAGGAATTCGAATACGAACTCGCCATGGCCGTGAAGGCCGGCAACCGGATCTGGGTGCGCGGCCAGACCGGGCTCGATTTCGACGGCACCTTCATCGGCGAGGGCGACCCGGCCGCCCAGGCCGACAACGCGTTGCGCTGCACCGACATCCTGCTGCGCGAGGCCGGCGCGTCGCTGAACGACATCGTCAAGACGACGGTGTATCTGACCGACCGGGAATACCGGGTTCCCGTGTTTTCCGTCCTGGCGCGGTGGCTGAAGGGCGTTTGCCCGTGTCAGACGGGCTTGATCGTCAACGGCCTTGCCCGTCCGGAAATGATGATGGAGATCGATGTCGAAGCGGTGATCAGCGCCGATTGATCCGCCACGACGCGCCGCCCGCCGGATTTCGAAACCTGGGCCGTCCTGATAAGGTCGGTCGAGGAAACCCAACGTTCGATTTTTTTACCCTGCTGCGGAGTACCCCATGAAAAAGCGAAAATTCGATCGGAGCGCCGAGGATCTCGGCAACGCCGTCGGCCTCGAACACATGAACGTGGCGGTGCCGGATCAACGTCTGGCGACACTGTTTTACATCATAGGGCTGGGGTTCACCCGCGATCCCTACCTGGTGACCGGCGTGGTCAACATGTGGGTCAATATGGGCCGCAACCAGTTCCATCTTCCGATCGGCGACCCGCAGGTAATACGCGGGCGGACCGGCATCGTCGTACCGTCGCTCGACCAGCTTGTCGATCGTTTGGACACGGTCCGCGGCGACTTGGCGGGGACGAATTTCGGCTATAAGGCGGCCAAACGTCACGTCGACGTCACCTGCCCTTGGGGCAATCGCCTGCGCTGCCATGCGCCGGAAGAGCGGTTCGGCCCGGTCCGGCTCGGCATCCCGTATGTCGAGTTCGATGTGCCCGCAGGGACGGCGGCCGGGATCGGGCGCTTTTACAGCGATGTCCTCGGCGCCACCGCCAGCGTTGGCAAGGCAGGCCGCGGGCGCGCGGCAACCGTCTCCGTGGGGCCGAGCCAGTCGTTGATTTTTCGTGAGACCAAAAAGAAGCTGCCGGCCTATGACGGCCACCACCTTCAGCTCTATGTCAACGACTTCTCCGGCCCGCACAAGAAGCTGATGAAACGCAAGGTCATCACCGAAGAGAGCAACCAGCACCAATACCGGTTCGTCGATATCTACGATCCGAAAACCGGCAAGGTTCTATACCAGCTGGAACATGAAATCCGGTCAATGACGCATCCGCTCTACGGGCGGCCGATGATCAACCGCAACCCCGCGATCACGAACAACGCCTATGCGGACGGTCACCAGGCGTATGCGTGGGCGCAGCCGGTTTGATGCCGGGCGCACCCGCGTCTTACCGGATGAACCGCTCGACATAGTCGGAACCGAGCCCGACGGATTCGAAATGCTTGCGCGCCGCCGCGACCCGGTCGAACACGTCGGTCGAGCCGATGGTGTTGCCTTCCTCGTCGCAATACAGCAGCGCGCCGGAGTTGTGGAACAGGGTGAGCATGGTGTCGCCTTCGTCCACGACCAATGTGTGGACATCCCCCGGCGGCTCGAACAGGTAACTGCCCGCCGTCGCGACCCAGTCGCGCTCCAGATAGCGCCAGCGGCCTTCCAGCACGAAGCCGTGGACCGGCGCCGGATGCCGGTGCCGCGAAATGACGCCCGCCTCGGTCACCTTGGTGAGATGGACCCAATAGCCCTGGCTGACATTCAGGCAGAGCGGGCGTGACCATCGGCCGGGACCGTTCGGCACCCAGAGCCGTTCGTCCTCGGGCTCGCGGCCGTCCTTCCAGAAAATTTCATCCAGCATGTCCTGCGGGACAAGCGGCGAGTAACGCTTCTCAACCGTGTCGGGCATCGGTCTCACCTAAAAGTTGTCGATCTTCGCCGACTATACTGAAAGCGCCGCGTCTTCACCAACTCGGCCCGATTTGGCGGCGTGAGGACGGCCGTGAGACAAAAAGCGGACTGAGGTGCCATTATTGAGTGAACTACGGGGAGACCGGGCGATGGCGACATTCTATATGGTGGAAATGCACTATCCGGAGTCGGAGGATCGCGCCGCGTTCGACGACTTTTATCACAACCATATTTCGATGCTGCTGACGATCGACGGGTTTCTGTCGGCGCAGCGGTATGAATGCGGCCCGGACGCGCGGGCGCCCTTCCTGGCGGTCTATCGGCTGCGCGACGCGGATGTGATGACCAGCGAAAACTATACGTCGAAGGCGGGCCGCAACTCGGTCGACCCGGCCTTCCGCGCGAAGATGACGAATTGGGACCGCAACCTCGTGCAGGGCGAGATCGACGATATGAATGTGCCGGATGGCGGCTGCATGGTCCTGATTGACCGGCAAACGCCCGATAGCCCCGCCTTGCCTGACGGATTTACGCCGCTGGAGATCGTCGGCCTCGACGCGACGATCGTGCAGCGCGGCGTCCGGATTTTCCCGGACGGGAATGCGGCGGCACCGGAAGGGCCGGCGGAGGGATGGACGGTGCGAACGTTTCGGCCGCTCCAAGCGCCCCGGCATCCGGATTAGGCCGGTGCCGGAACATCGGCGCCGGCGTTTGACGCGCCCTTACTCCGCGGCGTGCGCGTGCGCGCCGTCCGATCGTGGTTTATTCAAGAGCGTCAGCCGCCACATCTCGCGCGGATAGCGGTCGTACTCGAACCCGGTCGCCGCATGGATCGTGCAGCGGTTGTCCCAGGCCACGATGTCGCCCGGCTGCCAGCACCACTTCACCGTAAATTCCGGCCCGGTCACGTAGGGCAGCATGTCGCGCCAGACGCGGACGCTGTCATGCTCGACGCCTTCCAGATCGCAGGTGTCCAGATCGTCGCCGGCAAAATCCTGTCCCTTCGGCAGCACGGCGCAGGTCGAGCTGTTCAATCCGTAGAGCGCGGGCTCGCCGCTGACCGGATGCTTCAGCACGACCGGCACGCGCCGGGGCGGGTTGGCCGCCCGCTGTTCGGGTGTCAGGACCGGATAGTCCGGCGAGTAGAGATTGATCTTCTTGTCATGATGCGCGAGCGAGCAGATCGCTTCCATGCCGGCCAGTTCGCGCTTCTTCGACTCGCCCAACCGCGCGTAGGCACCGCGCGTATCCGCGAACAGCGTTTCGCCGCCCTGCGGGGGCGCTTGCCGGCAGTGGAAGACCGAGCCGATCGGGGGATTTTCCCGGAAAGTGGAATCGGTATGCCAGACAGGGCGGCGGGTCTCCGGGTTGTAGCGAATGTCGTCATCGCTGGTCAGCGCCGGAACCTTGGCGAATTGGGCCGTCCGTTTTCCGGAATCATCCTTGAGGTTGCCGATGCGCAGGATCGGATATCCCGTCACCATCTTGTCTTCGCGGGCCGACAGGCTTTGATTCTCGACCGCGCCGAAGACGGCGGACCAGGCCACAAGTTCGTCGGGCGCGGTATTCGTCAAATCCTCGCCGCGCACGGCCAGCAAGCCGCCGTGCCGGGTCCAGAGGTCGAAGGCGTCGCGCTGAAAAGCCGCGTCGGCCAGATCGGATCGGGTGACGCCCTCGATCATGATGCCGAATTCGCCGTTCAAGGTAGAGGTCTTGTGTTCCATGGGTTTCGCTCGGTTCGTTGGAGTTTTTGCCGGGAGGAGTGATTTGATGTGCGCCGTTATAAAAATAGCGCAACGCGATGCGCTGGCAACAGGCCTCGTCAATTGTCACGGCAAACGGTTGTTTCCGATTCCGCGGCCTCCAGCTCAATCAGCTTCTCCAATTGCTCGCGCGTGATCGCGCCTTCCACAATCGTGCGGCCGACGACGAAAGAGGGCGTGCCGGTGAAACCGAGCTGCTTGGCGATTTGGTCGTTTCGGCGCAGGACCGTGCCGATTTCCGCCGATTTCATGTCGCGCAGCAGTCGGTTACCGTCGATGCCGACATCCTTTGCGACGAGCCGGAAGATGCCCTCGGTCGGTATGCCGCGCGTCTTCATTAGGGTCTCGTGGAAACGCACATATTGGTCTTGCCGCGCGGCCGCCAATGCCGCGCGCGCCGCCCGGTCGGACGCCGGACCGAGAATGGGCCATTCCTTGTAGACGACACGCAGGCGCGGATCCTTCGCTTGGATGTCGCCGAGATACGCGGAAACGACCCGGCAATAGGGGCACTGATAATCGAAGAACTCGACGATCGTCACCGCGGCGTCGGCCGGGCCGGCCGCCGGATCGTCAGGGTCATTGAACAGCGCGGCGCAGATATCGGTGACCGGTTCCGTATTCCGCCGCTCGGCCCCGAATTCGACGCCGGTCAGCGGCACGGCCGCCGGGCCCGGGCGTGACGTGCCGCCGGACAGGACCAGTTCGCGGAACCCTTCGGGCTGCTCCCGCGGCTGGAATTCGAGATCGTCGGCCGACCGGTGCGAAATGAATATATTGACCGCGATCAGGGCCGCGGCGGCGACGAGCAGAATTCTGTAGTTTTGCGGAATGCGCAGTTTCATGCCTTTTGGATGCCACAGCCGGGCGGCCCATGCACCACAATCGTTGGTGATTTGTTGTTTCGAGCGCTATCGCAAAGAGACCGGGTCAATCAATTCGCCCTAGAGTCCCTTACGTCCGTGTTTTCGCGATCGCCGCCGCGACCTTGCCCCGGTGGGTCAGGCGGCCGAACACGGGCAGCCCCGATATCCGCCAGAACAGGCGTTGCGTCACATAGACCGCGGGCCGATGGATGTAGCAGATCGGGACCAGGGGCTTGGCGCGGGGACCGAAGCGGTAAAGCAGGAAATCGCTCGACGGCAGGAATAGAAAGCGGAGTAGTGTCCGATGACCTTGCCTGCTGCGCATTCTGTCTCGCCAAATCTCGCGAAAGGTAGTGACACCGCCGACCGCGCCGGATAATGCGGCTTCGATCGCTTTGCGGTTCGTCCAGCGGGGGCTTGTGTCGAATGTGGTCAATACGTGCTCGGGCACCGGCGCATCCAGGCATTCGGTCAGGTACCGCAGCATCGTATCGACGGGAAGGTCGAGCCGGCTGTCCCTCACGATTCGGCTGAATTCGGGCCAGTCGATGCCGGGGTTCCCGTCGATCAATAGCTTGGCGTCGCAGGCCCAACGCAGATGCCCGCGCGTCCGTTCGTGGAAGGCGGCGGTCAGGATGTAGATCAAGTGATGGGTCGGCGACGGGATGCGCACCGGAACGCCCGCAATCTCGGCGGGCAGGCTGGCCGACCAGAGCGCGGCCGCGTCGTGGTGATAGACCGGTACGTCATACAGCGCCGTATGGACCACGAGCGGCAGCCCGTCCGTGTGCCGAAACCCCTGCCGGGCACCCGGCGCCGCCTCGGGCAGCCGCGCAGGAACGAATCCGCAGCCGCGCAACGCTTCGCCGGCAGCGGTCAACGCGTCCGGATGGACGAGCAGGTGCAGCGCATGGCAGTGCCGCTCGACCGGTGATTCGTACACGGTGTCGGCCAAGGCGCCGCCCCGCAGGGCGATGACTGGGATATCCGCGCCGGTCGAAGCGGTCAAAATGTCGGCGTGAATTTCGCGGATAACGGTGCTGCGCAATTCCTCGCGGACGGTGGCGACCCGAAGGTAGGACTGCAGCTCTTTTTCGAGGGTGAAATCGTTGCGCCGCGCCGCGCCGTAGATGACGGGCAGCAAGCCTTTCAGCCCCGTTAGGTCGGTTTCGAAGAATTGCTTCAGATCGCCGGCGAGCGCCTGGAAGTCGCGCCAAGCGGCCGCCGCCGCATCGGGCGGGCAAAGACACGCCCGCAACAGCAGCGTGCGGAGTCGATCCGGCCGGACGATGTCCAGCGCAAATCTGACTTCCGCCACTCTCCCATCGGACTCGTCAGGGTTTTGCATTCGTCGCCCGGCGCCGCGCGATCGCCGCTTCCGCCAGTTTGAGCAAGTCCGTCCGCAGCCCCTCGTCCTGTTGGCGGCTCATGTTGTTCTCGTGAATCCGCCGCCGGACGAGGACCCGGTTCACATGCTCGACCGGCACGCCCGCCGCCTTGGCATGGAACAGCAGGCCGGCCGTTTCGTCGTTTTGACCGCTATCGGTACTGAACCCGCCGATGCGGTCGATGACGTCCCGGCGCAGCAGCATCCCCTGCAGGGTGGTCAGGCGTGCGCCGTCATGCTCGGTGCCGCGCAATTGCTCTGCTTCGTGGGCCAGTTCCGCTTCCCAGAAATTCTCGATCAGGCAGGTGCAGACCCCCGCGTCCGGTTTGCGGATCAGCCGTTCGACCTGCAACGCCGTCTTTTCCGGCAGCCAAAGATCGTCGGCGTCCTGAAAGGCGATGATGCTGCCCGTCGCCGCCGCCATCCCTCTGTTCCGGGCCGCCTTTACGCCTGCATTCGGCTGATCGATCACCGTGATGCGGTCGCCATAGCCGTCGAGGATCGCCTTTGTCCCGTCGGTCGATCCGTCATTCACGACGACGATCTCCATCGGGCCGTAGGCCTGTTGCAGCACGCTCTCGAGGCATTCGGCGATGAAGCGTTCACCGTTGAACACCGGGATCACGCAACTGACGACGGGAGAAGCTGACATAGCGGCCTTGCCTGCCTTACGGCTTGAGGTTGGACAGCTCGGGAAGCGGCGGGTCGAGCGCGAAAAGGTCGACCATGTCGTCGAACTTGTTGAGCTGCGGCGTGGCATAGGCGTCGCCGTCAGGGGCGTTCTCCGGGATGGCCGCCGTGCTTGCCGCTTCCGCGTCGCTCGGCAACGCCAGCCGTTCCTCGACGAGCTTATCGGCCAGGGTTTCCACATCGGCCGCGGCGACGGACTTTTCGATGCCGTAGCGATTGGCCACGGCGTCGGCGATCGTATCCAGGTCGTTTCCGTTTTCGATCAACGACCAGATGTAACCGCCCACCAGGTCCATGCTGTAATACATGCCGTTGGACAGGTTGATCAGGACCGCTTCGCCGTCGACTTCCTTGGCGGCGACTTCCGCCGTGTTGGGTTTGAGAATTTTCTGCATGGTGCTTCTTTTTCTGATTGTTGGATCGGTTAATCCATCAAACGGATGGAGAGGATTGGGGTGTCCGTGACATCGTACTTCGCGGGGCGCCGGGTCGAACCGAAGAGTCATCCAGAACCCGCCGGTAAAGTGCATCGTAGGCGTCCACGTTGGCTTCGATGCCGAACCGTTCTATCGCATCCTTGCGCGCACTTCGGCCGAGCTCGTCGGCGAGATTGGGCTGCGATAGGAGCCGTTTCAGCCGGTCGGCTAGGGCGAACGGATCCTCTTTGTCGACGAGATATCCGGTCGTGCCGTCGATCACGACTTCCGCCAGGCCCCCGGTACGGGCCGCGACCACTGGCCGGGCCATGAGGGCGGCCTCGATCGCCACGAGACCGAAAGGTTCGCGCCAGCGGGACGGCACGGCCATGACGGTCGACCGGTTGATCAGGTCGAAGACAGAATCCGGGTCGACCCAGCCGGTGAACGTCACCGAATCGCCGAGGCCAAGGACCTTTGCCTGCTCTTCGAGCACAGCCCGTTCGGGTCCGTCGCCGGCGACTGTAAGCCGAGCCTCCGGAAAGCTCTCCCGGACATCGGCGAACGCCTCGAGGGCGACGTCGAACCCTTTTTCACGGATAAGCCGGCCGATGCACAGGATGTGCGGCGGTCCGTCCGGCATCGGTGCCGGGTCGGTGCCGCCGACGGTCAGTCCGTTGTGTATGCGGGACGATTTGTCCTTTATCGCGGGGAACATCGACCGGATGTCGCCGAGGGTGGCGTCCGATACGGCGGTGACCCATGCCGCCTCGTCGAAGGCGCGGTGGACGATGCCGCCCATCCCGCCGGATTCCGAAAAATCCGCGTGGATCGCGACCACGGTGGGGATCGGCGCGCGCCGGTTGCTTTCGAGATGCAGCGCGATGCTGGGCCCGTAGAGATTTGCATGGATCAGGTCGGGGGCCGCCTCGTTCCGGATCGCGGCTATTTTTCGCCGCAGGCTGATGAAGGCCTCCGGATCGCGGCTGCGAAGAACGTCGTGAAACGGGAGCCGATGAATGACCGTTCCATCGATGACTTCGTGCTCCGGATAATCGAGCTGTTGGGTCGTCACCACGGTGATGTCGTAGCCCCGCGTTCTGAGCACGGGGATGACCTGTGCCGCGAGGGTCTCGACACCGCCGATCGTGGGCCAGAAGAATTCGGTCCAATAGAGCAGGCGGATGGATTTGCCGCTATGCATGACCGGCAACCTCGCGGCTGATCCGCCGGACGGTGGGGCCGATGTCGCCGACGTTATGGCCAAGCTCCAACCAGAAGGCCGGCACCGTGGTTACCATGTCGCCGAGTTTGTCCAGCGATCGCGGCGCCGCGCCGGGTAGGATGATGATCGAACTTGGCGCGAGGGCGAGCATGGCTTCCATCGGTTTCGCCGACCGGTAGGTCGTCTGGGGTTGGTCGACGACCCTCGGCAGTATGACCGCGGAGATCGGCGTTTCCTTGGCAAAGCGCCCGCCCGGGTGATCCCGCAGATACGCGACCGACTTGTGCTCGATTTCGTGGTTTGGCTTGTGCGCGATCGCGGCGAGCGCGGGGAACCGGCTGATATGGTCATTGGCGATCAAGCAGGTCGCGTAGAGCGAATGACCGGTCAGTCCGCCATCCTTGCGCTGTGCCAGGGCGACAAAATCGTCGCTCAGGAAATCGAAACCTTCCAGGAAGCTGGCGACAGACGATGTGCTCTTGCCGGATCCGCCGCTGCCGACGAAAAGGAGGCCTTGGTTTTCGGCGATCGCCAGGGCGGCGTGGATGAATTGTACGTCGTGATCGTCCAGCCAGATCGATAGCAGGCGATGGAAGGGCCGTGCCCGTTCGTCGAGAAACAACAGGGACCGGCTCCGGACGCAACCGGTGATCCGGTCCGCTTTCCGGTCCAGCAGCATGACCGCCGATTCACGCTGGTGCAGAACGTGCCGACCGTCGGGAGTTACGGCGACGTTGCCATAGAAATCGACCTCTTCGGGCCAGCGGGTCCAAAAAGCCGGTCCGGCGGCTTCCTCGTCCCAGACCTCGACCGTCAGGGCGGGGTCAACGCCATCCTGCGCACGCAAATGGCACATCGACCGGTCGATGTCCGCCGCGAGGTCGTTGCCGACAATGCGCAGGCGGACCGGAAATCCCGCGATTCGATAATCCATTTCGACGATCGGGTTCGACGCCCGGCCGGCCAGGCTGGTGAAAGTGCCGCCCAATTTATCGATCGCGTCGGCGATGTCGATTTCCGGGGCCGGCACGGCGGTGACGCTATCGGTACTCATTGCATCGACTGCCCATACTTCGACAGCGATTCCCGGAAGCCGCCCCGGTGCTGGCGCATGACATTGAAAATGTGTTTGGCACGGTGCGCCTGCATGCTCAGCCCGCGCGTGCCGCAGCCGTATGTCAGGTCGAGGTGATGCGGTTTCAGCGGGGCGGTGACACCGGCGATCCAACGCGCAATATAGGTCAGGCGCGGCGAGTTCTGTTGGAACAAGCAGTGTTTCAGATGGAAACGGGCGCTCAAAGTGTTCGTATTCAAATCCTCGGGAACCGGTGCGCCCAGCAATTCGCGAACCAACAGGAGGCGCGCCCGGAAGGCCCGGCCCATGCCGTGGTCCTGCAGATGCGCGGCGATGGACCGCCAGTCCAGCGTGTCTTCGTATCGGACGCAAATCGCCGCCAGATCGATAAGTTGGCGCAGACAGACTTCGCCGAGCAGGTATCCCGTGTCCTGAATTTCGGAGTTGAAGATATTGTGCAGGACGCGATGTTCGGGCGACAGCGCAACCATGTTGAGACCCTCGACATCGACCCGAACCGCGTGTGCCCATGCCGCCTCAGCGTTGATGAAATGGCGTTGTTCGCCGGCCTGAATATGAAGCTCGACCGGGACCATCCGGTCTTTACGGTGAAGCGGGCGGTAGTGATAGGTCCAGCGCTCCTCGGCGTCCCTGGGTTCGTAGCCGGCTTTCTCCATGACGCCGACACAGGCATCGAGGGCGTCGAGCGGCACGACCATATCCAGGTCGCGCAGGACCCGACCGCCAATACCGTCCGCCGGCGTTTCGAAGAGGAAGAGACCGCCCTTCAGGATCATCGGCGTGCACGCCACCGAATTGAGCAGCCCGACGACTTCCTCGGCTTCGCTCTTGATCCTCTCGTTGATTTCCTGGCCCATGAAATACCGGCGGCGCAGCGCCTGTTGCGCCGTTTTAGGAAGGTCGTCGCATAGACCGCGCCGGCGCAATGCAACCGCAAACGCCCCGGTCACATGCTCCTGATCGGCGAGTCGAAGCAGACGGGACCAATCCAAGTCGCGGGCGGCAAGGTCCGCCGCCAACGCGGCGCTATCCTCATCGGTCGGTGCGACGTTCAACGCACGGGTAATGATGGAAAACGTGTGGCGAAAACCGGTCATGATCGGAACGTCGATCCATTATGTGATGCGCGTTGTTTTCCAAATTGCTACGAGCGAAGTTGGGATACGGGAAAATCGGATAAAATTCTGATTCCTCGGGATATTTCGCGCAGCATTCGAAGGAATACCCGCAATGGTAGGCGATGGCCGCTATACCGGTCTATCGGCCACAATGAGTATCCCTTTCAGTCAACGCCGGCGTACTAAATGACTGCCCACAAAGGTATCCCAGATTTTCGAGTGAATTGGGCTCGTTGGTTTCCAGAGGGCGAATCAGTCCCTGTTCAGAAGCCGAAGTCGAAACCCCGGATTCGGTGCCCAATGAAAGCGATTGTGTTCCGGCGGTCCATCCTCGACGGCTTCGAGATCGTAGCCTTTCGCCAGCGCGGCAAGGAGGGTGCAGGCGATCTCGTGGGTCAATCTGTCGCCGACGCACATGTGCCGGAAAAGACCGAAGGGCGCATATTCGATATGTGAAAACTTTCGACCAATGAACCGGTCTGGATCAAACTTCGCGGGATTTTCAAAGGTCCGGGAATCCTGATGTCCGTCTCTGATGCAAATTCGAATCAGCCAGCCCTTGGGGATGACATAGTCGCCGAACTCGAGGTCGCGTAGGGCTTTCCGATGCAGATATTCGCTCTGTTCGAGCCGTAATGTCTCGCTGACGATGCGGTCCGCCAAGGAGCGTAAACGCTGCGGACGGGATGCCCGGTTCCGCAGATGCTGCATCCATTCGGGGTGATCGCTTAGATGTTTGAGGACCCACATGAGCAGTCCCCCCACATCGTTGCACCCGGATTCCAGCATGAAAATAAGGTTGCCGAGAATGGTGGGGTCATCGAACTTGGCCGGGTCGGCCCGGCTGATTTCGGCAAGCAGGGAGCGCGAACGGTCGAATTCCGCGCGATCGCGCCGTGCTTCCTCGAGTATGAAATCCGTCAGTCGGCCGAGATTTTCCTGCGCCTTCTTCTGCGACGATCGCAGCATAAGGCGCGGAATGTTCACCTGTTGATAGAGCAGTTGCAGCTTTTCGAAAGCAGCACCATCGGGCCGGATACCCAGCAATACCTGCGCAAGTATCGCAAACAGCATTTGATCCAGATACTGCCGGGGTTTGACGCCGCCCGCCGACCCCAATTCGGCGTCGGCCGCCATCCGGGACAGCGTCCTTGCGGCCGCGGCTTCGGTCGGCGCGGAGCAGCCTTCCAGAAATTCTGGCGTGAACGCCGTCCGGAAAAGGTGATTGTAGACCTGATGGTCCTCCTGATTCATGTAGCGCAGAAAGCCTCTCGGAAACAGGAGACTGAAAGGGGCGGGCGGCCACAGCTGCAACCTACTGTCGTGCCGGCGCAGGAGGTCGAGGCCCGCCTTATGGCCGACGACGCACACGGTCGGGCGCAGCGACGGGCATGGCAATGTGGACCCCACCTTGAAAATCGGGCCGTACCGTTCGGCCTGCCGCTGATAAAAGCGGTGGTCCAAATATGGATCCCAGGGCAGGATTTCGAATTTTCCCGGCAAGGCCTGCTTTCCCCGGCGGGACCCGAGCCACATCCAACAGAAAAAGCCGAAGGCCGCGAGAAGGCCGAGTATGGCTAGGATGCGAAGGAGCGTCGGCGCGAAGACGGCAATCGTGACGACCAGGAAGGAATAGATGGCAAGCAGCCCTGCCAGGGCAACGGCCTTCTTGCTCCCCTGGTGCCGAAAGGGCCGAAACATCGCCAATCGCCACGCAGGCCAGGGAAGCGCTAAGAGAATCCCGGCTTCGATGAGCCGTTCGAAAAGGTTGGCCGCGGCATCCATTTGATATCCTATCCGCGAATATTGGTGATCAACAGCCAACGAAGTCCAGTCGCCCGCGAGTGCTAACCCGGAAACCTGCGAGGGGTGTAATTGGGACATTTCCCGCTCTTATGGCGATTTTCGGATATCGTGGTATTTCACTTCCCCGAGCCCATGGCGTACCCTTTGACCGGCTGGTTCGAACCCACCGACCGAGGAGCGCCGCATGGAACCGCTGTTTCATCTTTCCATTCCCGTCGACGATCTGGACCGCGCGAAGACGTTCTATATCGATACGCTGGGCTGCACGGTCGGACGTGAGACGCGGGGCCGGTTCGATATCAATTTCTTCGGGCACCACATCGTGGCGCATCTCTCGCCGCGGGAGGCGGCGAAGGCCAACGGCACCATCCCGTCCGACGGCGCGACCGCGCCGCTGCGCCATTTCGGCGTGATCCTGCCGCTGGACGATTGGAAGGATATGGAACGCCGGCTGACCGATCGGAACGTCGCATTCTTGCTGTCGCCGCGCCTGTCCTTTTCGGGAAAACCGGCGGAGCAGCACATCATGATGCTGCCCGACGGCTGCGGTAACGTCGTCGAGTTCAAGTCCCAGCCCCGTGACCGCGTGTTCGCGACGGACGCGCCGTAAAGTCTCCGTCGATTGAGCAGAATGCTAGAGTAAACCCTTGAGCCTAAGGAGCCCGAAGGCGGCAACGGTCGTGGCATCCTTGATCTTGCCGTCGCAAATCATGCTTTCCAGCGTACTCATTTCGAAGGTTCGGGAGATAAGGTCTTGTTCCTCCGGCTCCGGGGCGGGCGCATTCTGTTGCAGACCAGTGGCCAAGAACACATGGTAGCCCTGTGTGGCGTAGCCGTAGCCCTGGAACAAATGCCCCCCATAGATCAAATCCGATGCTTCGAGGCCAGTCTCTTCCCGCAACTCTTGGCGGGCCGTTTCTAAAGGATCGCTCTCGGGCGCTGCTTCCCACGAGCCCTGCGGCATTTCCCAATAGCGTGCTCTGACTGGGTATCGAAATTGCTGAACAAGGTGAATTCGACCATCGGTTTCGACTGGGGCAATAGCGACAAAATCCGGTTTCTCAACGACGCCATAAATGCCATCAGAGCCGTCCGGGCGTCGGATTTGATCCTCACGTACCCGCATCCATCGGTTTTCGTAGGCCACGCGCGATTCGATCGTCTCAATATCCGGAACATCAATCACCCTGCATTCTCCCTAGCGGCGTATTCTCCAAGTTCTTGCGAGGATCATAGATTGGTTCTGAGACTCGGTTGAATCTCGTTTGAGATGACCGATGACCCCGGCAATTTTACAGTCTGCTGCTTCTTCAAATCCTGGACGCAAAATTGACATCCGTGTCAGGCGAGGTCGAACAGCAATAGGTCGGCCTCGTGCCCGGTTTCCAGGGTGATCGAATGTTCGCCGGATATCGCGGCGCCATCCCCCGCCCGGAGTTCGTCTCCGTTCAACTGAACGATCCCCGCGGCGACATGCAGCCAGGCCCGGCGGCTCGCGTCGAGTTCCTGCATCACGCGGTCGCCCTCGGCCAGCGATCCACGATAGAGCTTCACGTCTTGGTGGATGGTAACCGCATCGGCCGTTCCATGCCGGTCGGCCACTAATTGGAAGCGAACCTTCCGGTCTTCCGGCTCGAAGTGCTTCTGCTCGTAGCCGGGTTCGAGGCCGTCCGCTTCGGGGATGATCCAGATTTGCAGGAAGTGGACAACGTCCTCCTGGGAGGCGTTGAATTCGCTGTGGAGAATGCCGGTGCCGGCGGACATGCGCTGAACGTCGCCCGGGCGGATCACCGAACCGTTGCCGAGGCTGTCGCGATGTTCGAGGGCGCCCTCCAGCACGACGGTGACGATTTCCATGTCCCGGTGGCCATGTTCGCCGAACCCGGCACCGGGTATCACCCGGTCGTCGTTGATCACGCGCAGTGCGCCGAACCCCATGTGGGCCGGGTCGCGGTAGTCGCCGAAGGAGAAGCTGTGGCGGCTGTCGAGCCAGCCGAGTTTGGTATGCCCGCGCGTGTTGCGGTCCCGGATGACGATCATTCGATTATCTCCCTACTGTCGTGGATGGACGATCCGGCGTATGGGCAGCGCACCGTGATCGCCACGGGATTATTTGGTGGCTCCAAGTCCGGAAATCCAATGTGACGCGCGCTTGGGTGTGGACATATCAATTATTCCATTTAATGGAATGAAATTTTCAAAAAACCCACAATTCTATTTTTACGTTGGAACAATAAGTATGTGTGCCGATCGAGACTGAAACCGGCACAGCCCGTGCCGGTACCGACCAAACCATCGGAGGATTAGCAGGATGACCACTTCAACCGTGACCGAGGGCGCGCATCACATCGGACTGACGGTGCCCAACCTAACCGACACCCGCGCCTTTTTCATCGAGTCGTTGGGATTCAGCCAAGTGGGCGAGGTGCCGGATTATCCCGCCGTCTTCTTGAGCGACGGGACGACGATGCTCACGCTTTGGCAGGCCGAGAATCCGGAAACCGCGACCAAGTTCGACCGCAAGAACGTGATCGGCCTGCATCACTTCGCCTTGAAGGTGAAGGACGCCGAGACGCTGGATCGGCTGCACGGTCAACTGGCGGGCGCAGAGGGCGTGGATGTCGAATTCGCCCCTGAGGCGCTCGGTGACGGACCGGCTAAACACATGATGCTCGCCATACCCGGCGGCATTCGAATGGAACTCATCACGCTGCCGGCGTGAGTGCTTGGTTCGCTGTACCGGACGACTGAAGACGGGATCGCGTAGGATGGATGAGAGCAGAACAATCGAAGGTTCCCCCTTTCATGCCGGCGAGCAACAGGTGCAGGCGCGTCTGGGCGTCCGGGATATCGAGGACTGGGCCCGCAAGGTCGTTCGCCCCTATATGCCGGACGAGCACCGCGCTTTCCATACGTCGCTCCCGTTTTTGGTCGCCGGGGCCATGGACGAACAAGGCCGCCCCTGGGCGACGCTGCTTACCGGACCCGACGGGTTCATCACGTCACCCGATCCCCGGTCGTTGGTGATGGACGGTATTTCGCTCGACAACGACCCGCTGGAGGGCGCGCTCGCCGCCGGGCGGCACTTGGGGTTGCTCGGCATCGAACTGGCGACCCGGCGGCGCAATCGGATGAACGGCCGTGTCCGCGCCGGCGAAGACGGCCGGTTGATCTTCGACATCGACCAGACGTTTGGAAACTGTCCGCAATATATCCGCGAACGCGAATGGACTCGCGTTGAAAACCACGTCGCCGGACCCTCGGAGATATCCGACCGGCTGTCGCCGAACCAGCGTGCGTGGATCGGCAAGGCCGACACATTCTTTATCGCGAGCGGCTACATCGGGGACGGCGACAGCCCGGCCTTCGGGATGGACGCGTCGCACCGGGGCGGCGAACCCGGGTTCGTGCGCGTCGTCGACGACACGCGGTTCCAATTTCCCGATTTCGCCGGCAACAATCATTACAACACGCTCGGCAACATCGTTCTCAATCCGAAGGTCGGTTTCCTGTTCGTCGACTTTCCGACGGGAAGCGTGTTGCAGATGACCGGCCATGCATCGATCGACTGGGACTCGGATGCGGTGGCAAAGATTCCCGGCGCCCGGCGTATCGTGACGTTCGAGATCGAAGAAATCCGGGAACGGCGCTCGGCCGTGCCCTTGCGGTGGGCGGAAAACGCCGATTTCGTTCGCTCCCTGCGGCTGATCGAGAAAATCCCCGAAAGCGACGATATCACGTCCTTCGTGTTCGAGGCGCGTGACGGCGCCCCCTTACCGATGTTCGAGGCGGGTCAGTATCTGCCCATCGAATTGAAGGTGCCGGGCATCGATGGCCCCGTTCGGCGAACCTATTCGCTCTCCGGTCCGCCGAGCACGGCGCGCTACCGGATTTCCGTCAAACGGGAACCGATGGGCATCGCGTCTCGGCATCTTCACGATCGTGTGGAGGTCGGCGCCATCATCGATGCCCGTCATCCGGCGGGGGAAGATCTCATGCTGCCGTGCGACCGATGTCCCGTCGCCCTGATCAGCGCCGGTGTCGGCATAACGCCCATGATGTCCCTGCTGCATGAATTGGCGCGGGAACACAGCGACCGGCCGGTGTGGTTCATCCATGGCGCGCGCGACGGGGACCACCACGTTCTGTCGCGGGAAACGAGGGACCTCGTCGCGAGCCGGCCCTCGATCAGCCTGCATGTCGCCTATAGCCGCCCCGGCGAAACCGACCGGTTCGGTGAGGATTTTCAAAGCGAAGGCCGCATCGATGGCGCATTGGTCGCGCGGCTCGTGGACGCGCCGGACGCGCATTATCTTCTCTGCGGACCCGCATTCTTCATGGCGGGTGTTCAGGATTCCCTGGAACGCAGAGGCGTATCGCCCGACCGCATTCATACGGAATCGTTCGGCCCGAAAGGCTGATGCCGGCTATCCCGCCAAGCCGTCGGCGACGCGGCGGGCGCGGTCGGCCTGTGTCCGGGCGATGACCGCGCAGGAGCCGGTATAGGCTTCCGGATCCAGCTTGGCGGCGATGTCTTCCGGCGATAGATGGCGCCGTACCGTCTCGTTTTCGGCCAGCAGATCGGCGAAGGCGCGGCCGGTGGTCGCCGCCGCCTGGGCCGCGTCGTATATGGCGTCATGCGCCTCCTGGCGGCCAATCTCGCGGCCGAGGTCGAGCATCAGCGCCTCGCCCAGGATCAGGCCGCCGGAAAGGTCCAGGTTTTGCCGCATGCGCTCGGGGTCGACGGTCAGACCGCCGATCACCATCTCGATTCGCACGAGAATATTACCCATGGCCTCGCAGGCTGGCTCGACGGCGCTGCGCATCATCAGGTCGGTCGTGCGGTCGGCCTCGTGCTCGGTCTGCATCGCCTCCAGCGCCAGCGGCACCAGGGCGCGTACGTTCGCGGCGGCGGCGATGATGTCCTGCGTCAGCTTCGGATTGCGCTTCTGCGGCATGGTCGAACTGCCGACCGTGCCCGGCGGGACCGGCTCCTCGACTTCGCCGAACTCCTGTTTCATCAGCGTGTAGACCTCGCGGGCGATCTTGCTGCAGGTCGCCGCCAACAGACCCAGTAGCGTCACGTATTCCGCCTTGTGATCGCCGGTGGTGCGGGCCGGCACCGGCATCGGGGGCATGTCCAGGTAATGCGCCATCCGCTCGTGTAGTTCCTGGCCCTGGTCGCCGAAGGACGCGAAGGTGCCGGCGGCACCGCCCAGCATGGAGGTGAAGTTGCGTTTCTCCGCCTCGCGCAGGCGCTCCACATGGCGGCACAGCTCGTCGACCCAGACGCCGACCTTGAACCCGAAGGTGATCGGCACGGCATGCTGGCCGTGCGTCCGTCCCGGCAGCGGCGCGTCGGCGGTGCGCTCGGCCAGATCCGCCATGGCCGTCAGGCTGCGGCCGATCAGCGTCAGAAACTTCCGGTGCGCCCGGCGGATCAACAGCAGGTCGCCGGTCTGCGTGATGTTCTGCGTCGTCGCCCCCCAGTGCACATAGCCGCCGGCGTCGCCGTCGCAGATGTGCGCCAATTCCCAGACCAGCGGCACGATCTGATGCCCCGTCCGCGTCAGGGATTCAATCATGCGGTCGCGGTCGAGCAACTCGACCTTTGCCTTGGCGGCGATCTCTTTCGCGGCCTCGGCCGGGATCATGCCGAGATCGGCTTCGGCCTTCGCCAAGGCCGCCTCCACGTCGAGCCACGCCTGCCAGCGGCTTTCCATGGTGAACAGGTCGCGGATACCGGGATCGGCGATGCGGAAATCGGTCGGGTTTTGCGGCATATCGGACATCGGGTATTCCTTATCGGTCGGCGGTGCAGTTCCTTGCGGCAGAATAACAGCAATTCGGGAAGGGCGTTCATCATGCAGCCGGAATACGTGGTTGTCGGGGCCGGGTCGGCGGGGTGCGCCGTCGCCTGCCGGTTGGTGCAGGGCGGTGCGCGGGTCGTGCTGCTCGAAGCGGGACCCAAGGACAGCAACCCGCGCATCCACGTGCCGGCCGCGCTGCGGCCCTTGCTGAACGACCGGGAGGTGAACTGGAATTTCCAAGCCGAGCCGGTGGAGAGCGCCGGCGGCCGCCGCATCAGCCTGCCGCGCGGCAAGGTGCTGGGCGGGTCTAGTTCGATCAACGGCATGCTGTATGTCCGCGGCAATCCCGCCGACTACGACGGGTGGGCGCAGCGGGGCTGCCGCGGTTGGTCCTATGACGAGGTATTGCCGTATTTCCGGGAATCGGAAACCTATAAACAGGGCGGCGATCCGGCGTATCGCGGCGGGAACGGACCGCTCGAAGTGGAGGACTACCGCACCATCCTGCCGGTGACGCATCGGTTCGTTCAAGCGGCGCAACAGGCGGGTTTCCCGCTGACGCCCGACTACAACGGGGCACAGCAGGAAGGCGTCGGCTATTCGCAGATGACCCGGCGCGGCCGGTTTCGGGGGTCGACGGCGCAGACCTACCTGCGCGCAATCCGCAATGATCCTAATCTTCAGGTGATCACCGGCGCGCGGGCCGGGCGGCTGATTTTCGACGGGAAAAAATGCGTCGGCGTGTCCTATCGGCAGGGCCATGAGGATAAGGAAATCCGCGCCAGCCGGGAGGTCGTGCTATGCGGCGGTACCTACAACTCGCCGCAACTCTTGCAGGTTTCGGGGATCGGGCCGGGCGCGCATCTTCGCAGTATCGGCGTTGAAGTTCGGCACGATCTTCCCGGGGTCGGGGCGAACCTGGCCGATCATTTCGCCGCCCGACTGAAGCATCGTGTGCAAGGTCAGATCACCATGAACCAGCTGTCGCGCTTTCCCCGCGTGATCCCCGAGATCGCCAAATACATCCTGTTCGGTAACGGCGCGCTGACCTTCGGCGTAACCAGCGCCATGGTCTTCTGCCGCAGCCGAGACGGGCTCGCCAGCCCGGACCTGCAACTCTTGTTCACCCCGGCATCACCTAAGGAAACCGGTCAGGGCGCCTTGGAGAAGGAACCCGGCGTTCAAATCACCGCCTTGCCGGTTCGCGCCGAAAGCCGCGGCACCGTGATGGCCCGCAGCGGCGACCCGATGGAGGATCCCGTTATCACGCCCGCTTATCTAACCGACGAAAACGACGTCAATGTGCTGGTCAGCGGCGTCGCGATTTGCCGCAGGATCTTCGACGCGCCCGCGTTGAAGGAAGTTTCTTTAGGCGAATACGCGCCTGGTCCGGATGTGCAAACCCGCGATGAAATCCGCGACTTCACCCGCAAGTACGGCGGGACGATCCACCACCCGGTCGGCACGTGCAAGATGGGCGAAGACCCGGCGGCCGTCGTCGATCCGCGCCTGCGTGTGCAGGGCATCCAAGGCTTGCGGGTGGTCGACGCCTCGATCATGCCGACGCTGACGACCGGCAACACCAACGCGCCGGCCATCATGATCGGCGAGAAGGGGGCGGCGATGATCCTGGAAGACAGGGCCGGCTGATCCGCCGCGCCGCCTCGCGCGGCTAGGCGGTTTTCTAATCGTCGAGGACCTTGACCTCGCGCTGGGGGAACGGAATTTCGATGTCGTTCGCCTTGAGCGCCGTCCAGATCATCAGCAACAGGTCGGCGCCGACGCGGTTCTCGCCGTCGTCGATTCCGTCCATCCAGAACTCCACGAGGATGTCGATCCCGGAGTCGGCGAATTTTGCGATTTCCGCATCGGGCCGCAGCGCGATCGGCAGGTCGTCGCCGCTGAGGACCTTGGGATGGCTGGCGACGATCTCGCGAACGATCTTGAACAATTTTTCCAGGTCGGTCTTGTAGGCGACTTGGAAATTCAGGGAATAGCGCTGCTGCTTGTTGTGATGGGTCCAGTTTGTGAAGGCGGTGGTGATGAATTTTTCGTTCGGAACCATGATGTCCTTGCCGTCGAAGGTCTCCAACGTCGCGGAGCGCATGGTCAGCTCGCGCAGTGTGCCGGAGCGGCCGTCCTCCAATTGGATGAAATCACCGATCGTGATGCTGCGGTCCAAGAGGATGATGATGCCCGAGATGAAATTAGACGCGATCTGCTGCAGTCCGAACCCGAGCCCGACTCCCAGCGCGCCGCCGAACACCGCCAGCGTCGTCACGTCGATGCCCATCACGTTCATCAGCAACAGGAAGATCAGCACGAAGACGCCGATCTCGAACAGCTTGGCCGCGATTTCGCGCGTGCTGGGGTCGAGGGCCGGTTGGGTGCGGATGACGCGCTGGCCGGTGGCGTTGGAGATGCGGCCCAGCCAGAACAGAACGAAGCCGAACACCACGGTGCGCAGGACGGCATAAAGGGTGAGCTTGATATTGCCGATCTCGATCGAAACGCTTTCGAGATGTTCGATGACCTCGTCGAGCCATCCGACGGCGTAGAGCAGGGCGATCGGCAGGCCAACCCATTTCAGAATGAGGATAATCGTGCTGTTTTGAAGGAAATGCCGGGCAAGGCTGTAGACGACGAAAACGAAAGCGACACCCTGAGCCGCCCGGACGAGCCAGGATTCACCGGTCGTGCCCGCGCTGATCGCCGCCGCGATTCCCAATACGGCCGCTGCCATGACCGGCTGCAGGAGACTGCGCGCACGGTACAGACCGCTGCGAAATTCGAAATAGGCGCCCGGTTGCGGCTCCTCGCGGAAGATCTTCGCGCGTCGAGAAAGATAGGCCGAGATGATCATGCCGACCGTAAGCGCCAGCGCGATAATGCTTATCTGGACATAGAACTCCGCGCTGGACAGGTGCGAGAGTATTTGCCGGCCAATCTCTTCCGCGCGCACGATCATCCAATCCATCGCATCTCAACTCCTCGGGGTGCAGGCTAGTACTTATATTCGTTCCGCTAGGGTGTCGTCGACCGGAACCCACGTCGGAATTGGGCGCCGCGGCCTTCCAATAGATCGTCCGGCTGACGATTGGCCCATGGTGCGCCGATTTTGGTACCGTTGTCGGTGAAATCGCGCCATTAGCACTGGAGGACGCACCATGGCTGTTGAACTCGCAGATCAGGCTCCGGAAACAATCGAGATCAAACCGTTGGCAATGACCATCGGCGCGGAAGTGTCCGGCGTCGATTTGTCGAAGCCGTTGCCGGGCCAGCAAGTGGGAGAGTTACGCGCCGCGTTCCTGCGGTGGAAGGTGCTGTTCTTCCGCAATCAGCCGCTCGATCACACGCAGCAGGTTGCGTTCAGCCGGCAGTTCGGCGAATGCACGCCGGCCCATGCGGTATACGGTCATCAGGACGACGCCTTTCCCGAGGTCTATTCCATCGATCGCGATCGCCGGAACAAGCGCTACAAGGGCGAAGACCTGTTGCATCCGTGGTCGGGATGGCACGCGGACGTGACGCCGGCCATCAACCCGCCGGCCATCTCGATCCTGCGCGGCGACAAGATGCCGCCCTATGGCGGGGACACGCAATTCGCCGACATGGTCGCCGCCTATAACGCGTTGTCGCCGAACATGAAGGAGATCGTGGACCGTCTTCGGGGTATCCACCGTTATCAGGGTAATGCCGGTATCAACGTGAGCAAGGAATATGTCGAAACGCTCAACAAGAACCTGATCATCAGCGAGCATCCCTTGGTTCGAGTCCATCCGGAAACGGGCGAGAAAGCGCTTTATGTGAGCCCGAGTTTCCTGGAGAGCATCGTCGGCTTCACGCCGACCGAAAGCGAGGCGATGCTGGCCATGCTGAAGACCCATGCGGCCCGTCCGGATTTCAATGTCCGGTTCAAGTGGGACGATCATGCCCTGGCGATGTGGGACAACCGTCAGGTCCTTCATCTTGGTCCGAAGGACATCGTCGGCTCGGACTTCGACCGCGAAATCCACCGGACGACGCTGATGGGCGACATCCCCGTCGGACCCGACGGCAAGCCGTCGATTCCGATCGAAGGGAATCCGATCGAGCCGGCCCGCTAACGCGCGGCCCAAAATCCCGCTTAGTACACCAAGGCCTGGCCGTCCCGGCGCGGATCGGAGGCCGCCGATAGCGTGCCCGATCCGTCCACGCGGATTGCGCCGGCGCTGCCCCGGCCGCCCCAGTCGCCGACCGCCCGGATCGGATGGCCGCGCCCGGCCAAATCCTCGACGACGCCCGGTTCGACGCGGGATTCGATGATCATGTCGTTGGTTTCGCGATGCGGCCAGGCGGATGCGGTCCGGCCCTGGAAGTGGGTCCAGCGCGGGGCGTGAATCGCCTCGGTCACCGAGTAGTCGTGATCGTAGACCGCGGAGATGACCTGCAGGTTGGTCTGGACCTGGGTGTCGGCGCCGGGGGTGCCGCAACACATGTCGAGACGGCCGCCGTCCGCCGGTGGCGCCGAGAACACCATCACCGGGTTCATCGTGTGCCGGACCCGCTTGCCGGGCTGCAGTTGATCGACGTGATCCGCGTCCAGATGCCAATAGTTCATGCGGTTGTTCAGCAGCATGCCGGTGCCGGGGCAGACGACCTGCGATCCGTAACTGTTCGACAGGCTTTGCAATCCGTCGACCGCGTTGCCCCATTTGTCGACGACGCAGTAATGCGTCGTGTCGGAATGTAATTCCTTCGGTGCGGCGTTAGCCCGGTGGAATTTGTCGCCGGCCGGGCCGTCCTGGTAGGCCCAGGGGTCGCCCTCGGTCACGGTTTCGGCGGCGCGGTCCGGATCGATCAGCTTCACGCGGTCGGCGGCGTATTCCTTGGAAATCAAGCCGTCGATCGGCACATTCACGAAATCCGGATCGGCGACATAGGCTTCGCGGTCGGCGAAGGCCAGCTTCTTGGCCTCGACCATAACGTGAATGCCCGCCGCCGTATCCAGCCCCAACGCCGCCATGTCGAAATGCTCGATCATGTTGAGTTCCTGCAGCAGGACATGGCCGGAGGAATTGGGCGGGGCCTCGTAGACGGTGCGGCCGCGATAGGTCGTGCTGATCGGGTCCTGCCACGCCATGCGGTATCGGGCCAGGTCCTCCATCGTCAGGATACCGCCGGCCTCGTCCGAGAATTTTACGAGTTGCTCGGCGATGGGACCCGTGTAGAAGGCGTCGCGGCCATTCTCGGCGATGATCTGATAGGTCTTCGCCAGGTCCGGGTTGCGGCGGATTTCCCCAGGCTGCAGGGGCCGTCCGTCCGGTGCGAAGATCGCGGCCGAGGCGGGAAAGCTGTGCATGATGTCGCAACCCTCGGCGAGCCGGCATTGGAAATGCGATTGCGGCACGCCCGCAAGGCAGAGCTCGATTGCCGGTTCGACGCAGTCGGCCAGGGGCAGTAATCCGAACCGTTCATGTGCGGCGAGCAGGGCGTCGCAGATGCCCGGCACGGAAACCGACAGAATGCCGTCGGTGACGATGCCGTCGGCGAAGCGTTCCGGCGTCGCGGCCAACGGCGCGGCCCCGGTGCCGTTGGCGACCTCGACGGTGCCGTTGTCCTTCATATGCACCATGATGAAGCCGTCCGACGCGATTCCCGACCCCTGCGGTTCCGCCACGCCGAGCGCGAATCCGATCGCGACCGCCGCGTCGACCGCGTTGCCGCCCTTCAGCAGCATCCGCATTCCCGCCAGCGAGGAGAGGGGATGATTGGAAACGACGGCGCCCTGCGACCCCATGCGAACCTGCTCCCAGGCCTCGGCCCGTACGCCACCCGGTGTGTCGCTCATGGTGTTTCCCTTTTTTGTTGCTTGGCGGTCTGCCACTACGGCAAGGCGACGCGCCTCGATGTTGGTCGGTGAGGCATTCATTTTGCGCAATTCGGCGTGAGAGCGCCAGGGCGTTCACGGAACGTCAGAGTGTCGCGCGATCGCCGAAACCTAGCGGCGATATGCGCTATGGAACTTCCCGGCCCGCACCGCCGTTCTTGAAAGCGCCTAGATTTTCGAAGGATTTGCCGACAATTGGTTGATGTATCCCCCAATACTCCGGGCCGGCAAGCCGAATGTCGTATTTGAGCGCATAATTCGCGAATGACATTTGGAAGAGTACCGAAAACAACGGTAGTGTGGTTGTCATAAACGTAAAAATATTACGGATGTCGACAAACAAGGAACTTCATGCTCGCATCGGACGAGGACTTTCGGACTGATATGTCGAAACCGACGTATCCGACGGACCCTCGGTTTGCATCACTCCGCGGGAGATGTGGCGGATGTTTGTGAAACCGGGGAGACGATGCGCCGTGGCCGGGATGGTCACGGCTCTGGTCCTGGCTGTCTGCATGGCCGATGCGCAGTCGCCGTCACGGGCGGCTGAAACCTACGTCATCGATAGCAAAGGGACGACCGTGCTAAGAAATGGCGTGCCGGTATGCCGTTTCGCGTGCCCTCCACCGGCCGTGCGGCCGGCGTTCCGGCCAACGTCGCAGGCGCCGTCGCAACCGTTCGCGCTTCCTGCCCGGGATCCCGTGATTCCGCTTTCGCCGCCGCCGACCCTTCAGCTGCCCGATACCGTCATTTCCGCAGATCGATATCCGGTTGAACCGCGCCCGGCGGTCGACCGCCGCATCGTTCAGCCTCGAGCGTCGGGGGCCGCATCCGCACCTGCGCCGGTCGCGGTTCAAAGACCAGCCGCTGCGCCGACACCGGTGCCGGTTCGCGCGGCGCAACCCGCCGTCCAGCAATCCTCATCGACACCGAAGAAGAGCGAAGGATTTACCAAAGAGCAAAAGGCGTTAATTCTGAATGCGGGCGCCGCGACGTTCATCATCGGGTATGGCATAGGGTTTTGGGATTACTTCCAGACGTCGCCGCAACTGGGCAATGAAGGTTGGTTCGGTCCGGAAACGAAACACCGCGGCGCGGACAAACTGGGTCACTTCTGGACCACCTATACGCTCGGCCATGCATTTGCCTTTGCGTACCGTTGGTGGGACTACGACGCGGAGACGGCGAATATTCTCGGAGCGCTCTCCAGCCTGGGGTTCCAGACTTTGATGGAGGTCGGCGACTCCTTCAGCGCGGACAATGGATTTTCGTATGAGGACGCGATCATGAATTTTGCCGGCGCCGGGGCCGCCTATGTGCTGGGCAAATATCCGGAATTGGCCCGCAAGATCGACTTCCGTCTCGAATACAGCCCCGACAGCTTCGATGACATATCAGGCGATGTTCTCACGGATTACGAAAGCCAACGCTATCTCATGGCGCTCAAGCTCGATGGATTCGATATTTTCCAGAATTCCTATCTGAGCTATCTGGAACTGCATGTGGGATACGAGGCGAGCGGATCGAATCCCAACATCCCGGGCCAGCCGGATGGGCGACGGGCGGACTATTATTTCGGGGCGGGCTTCAACGTCAGCAAGCTGGTTCAGGATTTCATCGACGTCAAAGTCTTCGACTATCTCCAACTGCCGTATACGTCGGTAACGATCAAGAATGGCGACGACTGATGGCGATCGTTCGAGAACCGCCTCTACGAGTGCTTTGCGCGATCGCCCTATGCGTCGTGCTGACCGGGTGCGCCAAGAAACATCTCTATCCGGGGGACCGGCGGTCCGACGACCAGGTCGCCTATATCGAGGCGGAACGCTTCTTGTTGGCGGGGGTCGAATTCAGCATCAACGGGAAGGCGGTCGGCTCCTTGGCGCAGTACTATTTCCCGCCCGGCCTGCCGGACGAATGGCTGCCCGGGCGTCCCACCAAGGGAGCGTCCGTATTGCCGGGCAATCACAGGCTTGTCGCCACCATCGCCAGTTATGGGTGGGTCACGACGGCGCGGGAAGACTGCGCCGCCATGGCCTTCCAGGCGGATCCGGGTCAGCGCTACAAGCTCTTTGTACGAAAGGGCGCGTTGATCATGCGCAATATGCGAACCGGCGCGGAAATCGCGGCGACGCGATTCGATAAATGCCAAGGCCGTTCGGCGGCGGCCCGTTGATCCGCTTTAGCGCCCGTTACTTCGCATATTTGATCAGGTTGCCCTTTACCGTCCGCACCGGCTCGCCGTCGCGGATGCGCTCGAACGTGAACGCCATCCCCTGGGGCACAAGTTTCCGCGTATAGCTCTGCACTTGGTAGGAACCGTTCTTGCCGATGGAAAACACGTTGATGATCAAGGCCGTATCCTTGATCCGCGCCCAGGCTAACGGGTTTCCGGCAAGCGGGTCGGATGGGGTCGTCGATTTGTAGATGCCCGCGGTTCGCGACGGTACGAATGTCATCTTCTGACTCTTGCGGCGCACATTGGGCTTGTTGGGATTGCCGCCGCGCCGGATGACCGTGGTCCACTCGATTCCGAAGCCTTGTCCGGCCGGCTGTATCGTGACGTCCAGGTCGCGCACCGTGACACCGAAATATAGGCTGTCATTGTTCTCGGCGACGCCGCTGCCCTTGAACGTTCCAAAAAAGGCATCCAGCTTCAGGTCTTTGGCGGCCGTGGGTGAAAGCGGCAACACCAGCGCGGTCAGGATTACCAGGCTAAGAACCAAAAGGCGTTTCATCATATTCCCCGGGTCGTCGTTGTTTGGCTTACGGCCAGCGTACTTCCGGCGGCAAGGACATCAAGATGGCATCGGTGTTACCGCCGGTCATCAGCCCAAACCGGGTTCCGCGATCGTAGAGCAGGTTGAATTCCACATAGCGTCCGCGCCGCACCAGTTGATGGTCCTTCTGCTTTTCGGTCCACGGCTCATCCATATGGCGGCGGACGATGGCGCTATAAGCGTCGCGGAACGCGCGGCCGACATCCTGGGTAAAGGCGAAATCAGCCTGCCAGTCGCCGCTCTCCAGATAGTCGTAGAAAATTCCGCCGACGCCGCGCGGTTCGTCCCGGTGTTTGAGATAGAAATATTCGTCGCACCACTTCTTGTAACGGTCGTAGTCGGCCACATCATGGGCGTCGCAGGCGGATTTGAAGGCGCCGTGAAAGGTCTCGGTGTCCGCATCATCCGGATAGGTCGGTGTCAGATCGCCGCCGCCGCCGAACCAACCCTTCGAGGTGACGATATGGCGGGTGTTCATGTGGGCCGCGGGTACCAGCGGGGAATGCATATGCGAGACGAGCGAAATGCCGCTGGCCCAGAACTTGCCGTCCTCGGCCGCGCCGGGCACCTCCTTGCGGAAGTCTTCCGAAAAGACCCCACTGACGGTCGATACGTTGACGCCGACTTTCTCGAAGACCCGGCCATGCATCACCGACATCACGCCACCGCCGCCTGTTTCCGTATCGCTGTCCGGCCGTGTCCAGGACGTCTGTTTGAATTTGCCGGGCGCGCGGTTGCGGAACGGGCCGTCATAGTCCTGTTCAATGGCTTCGAAAGCGCCGCAAATTTCGTCCCGCAGCGTTGCGAACCAGGCACGGGCCGTTTGCTGCCTATCGCTTTCGGTCATAAGGGTTTGGGTCAGTTGTTCGCGAAGCCGCCAGTCTGTCTCAGCGCCTCACTCAACACCATCGCGGCGGCGAGCGCAACGTTGAGCGACCGCATCCCGACGGCCATCGGGACGCGAAGCCGCGCGTCGGCGGCGTCATGGACCTCCGCCGGCACGCCCGCGCTTTCCCGGCCCAATAACAGAGTATCGTTTTGGTCGAACCGATGCTTCAGATAGGGCGTTGCCCCTTGTGTCGTCAGAAGCACGAGCCGTCCGGTGAATTGCGCCCGGTACGTATCCCACGACGTATGACGGACCAGATCGACATGCTCGACATAGTCCATGCCGGCCCGTTTCATGCGCCGGTCCGACCACACGAATCCCGACGGTTCGATGATATCGACTCCAACGCCCAGGCAGGCGGAGAGCCGTAATACCGCGCCGGTATTCTGGGGAATATCCGGCTGAAAAAGGGCAACACGCATGCAGATTCGCCCAATGTTAATGATTGTTGCGCCTTCGGCGCATAATATAGACGCCGAGACTTTGCGTCCGGCGGGTTTTTCCATTATACGATGCGCCAACCAACCTTCGGGGGGTGGTCGGTGCAATTGCGGCAGGATGTCGCATCGGGTGCGATGTCGCTGCGTGGGCAGCCCTTGCGCTGTATAAAAACCGGTGCTCGGAGGAAGTAGAGACAACGGCCCACGTTAACGGGCCGTCTGGAATTTTGGAAAGGGGATGAACGACATGGCGGATAGCCACGCCGACGACGAAAACCGGCGAGAGTTCCTTTACCTGGCGGCGGGAGCTGTTGGCGCTGTTGGCGCGGCCTCCTTCGCTTGGCCGCTTATCGATCAAATGAATCCGGCTGCCGATGTGTTGGCGTTGTCGAGTGCGGAAGTCGACATCAGCGCGATCGAGCCCGGACAGGCAATCACCGTGAAATGGCGCGGGCAACCGATCTTCATCCGGCGGCGCACGAAGAAGGAAATCGATGAGGCTGCGGCTGTCGATCTCGCGGATTTGCGCGACCCGGAAGCCGACAAGGATCGCGTCGAGAAAACCGAGTGGCTGATCGTCAACGGCACCTGCACGCATCTTGGCTGCGTTCCCGGCAACAAGGTCACCGATAGGAAGGGCGAGTACGGCGGATGGTTCTGCCCCTGCCATGGCTCGCACTACGATACGTCCGGACGGATCCGCAAAGGACCGGCACCCACGAACTTGGTTGTGCCGCCGTATGCGTTCCTCTCCGACACGCTGATCAAGATCGGATAGGGGCCGGACAATGGAAAAACAAACCTACAGCAATCCGGTGATCCGCTGGGTCGACGATCGGCTGCCGATCTTCTCGTTCATGGATCACGAGTACAACAAGTTCCCGATGCCGCGGAACCTGAATTACTGGTGGAATTTCGGCGCGCTGGCGTCGATATGCCTGATCGTGATGATCGTCACAGGCATCGTGCTGGCGATGCATTACACGCCGCATACATCGATGGCCTTCGACAGCGTCGAGCGCATCATGCGCGACGTGAATTATGGCTGGCTTATCCGATATATCCATTCCAACGGCGCCTCGATGTTCTTCATCGTCGTCTACATCCACATGTTCCGCGGGCTTTACTACGGTTCCTACAAGGCGCCGCGCGAATTGCTCTGGATGCTGGGTGTCGTGATCTTGCTGCTTATGATGGCGACCGCCTTCATGGGCTACGTGCTGCCGTGGGGTCAAATGAGTTTCTGGGGTGCCAAGGTCATCACCAGCTTGTTCAGTGCCATTCCGGTGTTCGGCGAGACCATCGTCGAATGGCTTTGGGGCGGTTTCAGTGTCGATAACGCGACCCTGAACCGGTTCTTCTCGCTGCATTACCTGCTGCCCTTCGTCATCGTCGGCGTCGTGGTGCTGCATGTGGCCGCGCTGCATGTGTCGGGATCGAACAACCCGACCGGCATCGAGATGAAGGGACCGCAAGACAGCGTACCCTTCAATCCCTACTTCACGGCGAAGGATTCGGTCGGTCTCGGCGTTTTCCTGCTGGTTTGGGCCGGGTTCGTTTTCTACGCCCCGGACTATCTCGGGCATCCCGATAACTACATCCCGGCCGACCCGCTCGTGACGCCGCCGCATATCGTGCCGGAATGGTACTTCCTGCCGTTCTACGCGATCCTGCGGTCAATCACGTTCGACGTGTTCTTCATCGAAGCGAAGCTGTTGGGCGTGATCCTGATGTTCGCGTCGATCGCGATACTGTTCATCCTGCCGTGGCTCGACACATCCAAGGTGCGGAGCTGCCGCTTCCGGCCGGTCTATAAGTGGTTCTTCTGGTTCTTCGTGCTGGACTGCTTCATCCTCGGCGTCGTCGGCGCGAAATCGCCGGACGATCCTGTCTTCGGCGTCGAGTGGTTCAAATATGTCCATCTCGGTCAGATCGGCACCGCCTACTACTTCTTCCACTTCCTGATACTTCTACCGATTCTCGGCAAGATCGAGACGCCCTTGCCGCTGCCGAAAAGCATCAGCGAGAGCGTGACGGGCGGGAATTCCAATTCGGCCGCAGGGGCCGCGACAGCCAAGGGAGAACCGGCCTGATGCGAAAATTACTCATTGCCAAGCTGGTGGTCGGGCTGTCGCTCGCGGCGTCGGGCAGCGCCCATGCTGCCGGCGACGTGCTGCCGCCGAAAGACGTGAAGTGGAACTTTGAGGGCATCTTCGGCACCTACGACCGGGCGGCCGCGCAACGCGGGCTCCAGGTCTACAAGCAAGTTTGCTCGTCCTGTCACGGGCTTCGGCTGGTGGCCTATCGCAACATCATGGACCTGGGCTATACGGAAGATCAGGCCAAGGCCTTCGCAAAGGAGTACGAGGTTCAGAACGCGGAGCCCAACGAGGAGGGTGAAATGTTCACCCGTCCGGCTCGTCCGTCGGACCGTTTCGTAAGCCCGTTTCCGAACGAACAAGCGGCGCGGGCCGCGAACAACGGGGCGTATCCGCCTGATCTATCGCTTATCACCAAGGCGCGCGCGAACGGCCCGAGTTACCTATATTCCCTGCTGACGGGGTACAAGGACGTACCGGACGGTGGCGAAGAACGGGATGGTATGTACTACAACCCGTATTTCTCGGGTAGCTGGATCGCGATGGCGCCGCCGCTCTCCGAGGATGCGGTGGAATATAGCGATGGCACCAAGGCGTCGGTCGATCAGATGGCCAAGGACGTGACCTCCTTCCTGAGCTGGGCCGCGTCACCAAACCTGGAAAAGCGGAAGAGTACCGGCCTTTCGGTCATGATGTTCCTGGTCGTATTCACTGGACTGTTGATCGCGGTGAAGAAGAAGGTGTGGTCCGACGTTCACTAACGGTTGAACGCGCACCTCAGGATTTCGGCCGCGACCTTAAGGGTCGCGGCCGTTTTGCTTTTGCGCCTATGGTTGATCCTTAGGGTTTTCCCATCGATACTCCGCCGCCTAATTTTTTGTATGGGGAGTGATTGAATGAGCGCACCAGGATGTCCGCCGGTTGTCGGCATTATCGGCGGCAGCGGCGTCTATGACATCGACGGGCTGACGAACGTCGAATGGCGCGAGGTCGACTCGCCGTTCGGCACGCCCTCCGATGAGTTGATGTTCGGCGAATTGGACGGTCAACGCGTCGTGTTTCTGCCGCGCCATGGGCGGGGGCACGCGATCCCGCCGTCGGATCTGAATTTCCGGGCCAACATCGATGCGTTAAAACGCAGCGGGGTGACGGAGATTGTTTCGCTGTCGGCCGTCGGGTCGTTGCGCGAGGATTTGCCGCCCGGCCGTTTCGTGCTGGTCGACCAATTCATCGATCGGACCTTCGCCCGCGCGAAAAGCTTCTTCGGTCCCGGGCTGGTCGCGCATGTCTCGATGGCGGACCCGGTCTGCGGTTATCTTTGCGATCGGCTTGAGGCGGCCGGCAAGGCGGCGGGCCTCGACCTCGTGCGCGGCGGCACTTATCTGGTGATGGAAGGGCCGCAATTCTCGACGCGGGCGGAATCCGAACTCTACCGCTCCTGGGGCTGCGACGTGATCGGCATGACGAATATGCCGGAAGCGAAACTCGCGCGCGAGGCCGAAATGAGCTACGCCACCGTGGCGATGGTCACGGACTACGATTGCTGGCATCCCCATCATGACGATGTAACCGTCGATGCGGTCATCAAGGTGTTGATGGAAAATGCGGACCACGCGCGGGCACTGGTCAAATTCGTGATTCCTTTGTTGGCGCAACGAACGCAGAGCGCGCCGTCCGGCGTCCATACCGCGCTCGACACGGCCATCATCACGGCGCCCGAGGCACGCGACCCCGCCATGGTCGCCAAGCTGGACGCGGTGGCCGGCCGGGTCCTGTCGGGAAGCGGATAGGGGAGCGCCGGACATGGTCGAGGCGTCGGGACCGAACGCTAAGGAAATCGAGTATTGGAATGGCGCGAACGGCCGCAAGTGGGTGCGGTTCCAGGAATCGATGGACCGCATGCTCGAGCCCCTCAGCCGGCAGGCGATGGGCACTGCCGGTATCCACGCCGGGCAGTCGGTTCTCGACGTCGGATGCGGTTGCGGCGGCACGTCGCTCGATCTCGCACGCCGTGTCGGACCGAACGGTTCGGTTACCGGAGTCGATATATCGGCGGACATGCTGGCGCGCGCGGTCGCGCGGGCGGCGGCGGAACCCGATCTGCCGCTTCGGTTTCTGAATGCCGACGCCTCCACCGAATCATGGACGACGCGATTTGATCACGCGTTTTCCCGCATGGGCGTCATGTTCTTTCGCGATCCGGTTTCGTCTTTCGCGAATATCCGCGGCGCCCTGAAACCGCATGGCCGCTTCACCTTCGTGTGTTGGGGCGACGGAGCGCGCAATCCGTGGCGGTCCATCCCGATGGCCGTGGCGGCACGGCATATCGAGTTACCGGCGTCGAAACACCCCGGAGAACCGGGCCCCTTCGCTTTTGCCGACGGCGACCGGGTGCGGCGTGTTTTAACCGACGCGAGCTTTACGGACATTCGGGTCGAGGTGGTCGAATGCGATCTTTTACTGGGCGATACGGTAGACGAGGCGGCCGATCACGCAGTTCAACTTGGGCCGCTCGGCAACGTTCTCCGTGAGGCGCCTGCGGCGGTTCAGGCGCGCGTCGCCGACGCGATGCGGGAAGTGATGACTCCGCATCTGCAGACCGACGGCGTCCGTCTCGGCTGTTCCTGTTGGCTGGCGACGGCGGTCGCGCCGTAGCCGGCAGGTTAGGTGCTGCGCCGCGGCCGGTCGCCGGTGGGCGCACCCGATTTTTTCCAGCCGCTGAACCCGCCTTCCAGATGCGCGACCGGATTTAGGCCCATGTCCTGGATCGCCTTGGTCGCCAGGGCGGACCGCCAAGCGCTGGCGCAATAGAGCACGAACTTCTTGCCAGACGCGAAGACTTCCTTGTGATAGGGGCTCTCGGGATCGACCCAGAATTCCAGCATGCCGCGAGGGGCGTGGTATGCGCCGGGGATCATGCCCTCGCGGTCCAGTTCCCGGACGTCGCGAATGTCGACAAACACCACGCCGTCGTCCTCCAACAGCGATTTGGCATCCTCCAACGATACGGTCTCGATTTCCGCGTCGGCTTCCTGGACGAGCTGTTTGACGCCTTTGGTGATCATTGCGTTTCCTCCCTGGCGGTGCGGTCCGCTTCGAGAGTCATACCACGGAACGCGCTGCGGTGAAGCGTGCTGGCTAAACGTTGAAGCGAAACAGGATGACGTCGCCGTCCTTCACGATATAGTCGCGGCCTTCCTGGCGCATCTTGCCCGCGTCCTTGGCCGCTTGTTCGCTGCTGCAGGCGACGAAGTCGTCATAATCGATGACCTCGGCGCAGATGAATCCGCGCTCGAAGTCGCTGTGGATGACACCCGCGGCTTCGGGTGCGGCCGCACCCCGGCGCACGGTCCAGGCGCGGCTTTCCTTCGGACCGGTGGTCAGAAAAGTAATCAGGTCCAGCAAGGCATGACCCGAGCGGATCAACCGGTCGAGGCCGGCTTCGGCGAGGCCAAGGCTTTCCAAGTACTCTTGCCGTTCTTCCTGGCTTCCGAGCTGCGAAACCTCGGCTTCGATGGCGGCCGAAACGATGACGACGCCGGCGCCCTCGGCTTTCGCCTTCTCGACCACGCGCTGTGAGTACTCGTTGCCCTCGGCCGCGCTGTCCTCGTCGACGTTGCAGGCATACAGAATCGGCTTCGCGGTGATCAGTTGCATCTGCTGGAAGATCGGTTGTTCCTCGGTCGTGATCTCGGCGGTACGCGCCGGTTTGCCGTCCTGCAGGGCCGTCAGCACCTTTTCCATCACCGCGACCTCGATTTTGGCCTGCCGGTCGGCGGTTGCCTTCTTGCGCAGGGGATCGATGCGTCGCTCGACGCTATCGAGGTCGGCCAGCATCAGTTCGGTTTCCACCGTCTCGGCGTCGCGCAGCGGGTCGATCGATTCGTCCACATGCGTGATGTTCGGATCGTCGAAACAACGCAACACCTCGATGACCGCGTCGACTTCCCGGATATGGCCGAGGAATTGATTGCCGAGGCCTTCCCCCTTCGACGCGCCGCGCACCAGGCCGGCGATATCGACGATCTCCAGAAATGTCGGGATGATTTTTTCCGAGCCGCTGAGCTTGCCCAGCATGTCGATCCGGGCGTCGGGCAAGGCGACCCGGCCCACATTCGGTTCGATGGTGCAAAACGGGTAGTTGGCCGCCTCGGCCTGCGCCGTGCTGGTGAGCGCATTGAACAGCGTCGATTTGCCCACGTTCGGCAGGCCGACGATACCGCAATTGAATCCCATCCTAGTCCTCTTTATCCCGTGCCGCGTCTTCCGGGCCGGACGGGCCTTTCTCCTGCGGTGGCTTCTTTGGGCGCGGCGGGTTGATCAGCAATGCCACGCGCGACATGAATCCGTTGTAATCTTCCGCACCGATCATCGGCGCGGCGTCGGCGACCGCGTCGATGATCTTGTCGACCATCGGTTGGTCGGCCTTGGCGAAATCGCTGAGCACGTGGCCATGGACGCGGCTTTTTTCGCCCGGATGCCCGATACCGATGCGCACGCGCCAGTAGTCCGGCCCGATATGCTGGCTGATGTTGCGGATACCGTTGTTGCCGGCATGTCCGCCGCCGCATTTCGCGCGGATCTTGCCGAAGGCCAGGTCCAACTCGTCGTGAATTACGACGACCTGCTCCAGTGGAATCTTGAAGAACCGCACCGCTTCGCCGACCGCCCGGCCGGATTCGTTCATGAACGTGGTGGGCTTCATGGCCAATACCTTGCGGCCGCCGAGTGTGCCGTCCGACACAATCGACTGAAACCGCGCCCGGCCCGGCTGAAAACCATGGCGGCGGACAATTTCGTCCACCGCCATGAAACCGACATTGTGCCGGTTGTTCTCGTATTTCGGGCCGGGATTGCCGAGCCCTACAAGCAAAAGCATGGGCTAGTCGTCCATCCCGGCGGTACGACGCTACTCGTCGTCCTTCTTTTCGCCGTCTTCGTCGGCCTCGCCTTCGGCGCCCTCTTCGCCCTCTGCGCCCTCGACACCTTCTTCGCCCTCGACACCCTCTTCGCCTTCCTCGCCTTCTTCGGCTTCCGCCGCCTCTTCTTCGGCGACCACGGTCGGCGCGGCGATTGTCGCGATGGTGAAGTCACGGTCGGTGATCGTCAGCTCGACGCCATCCGGCAGCGCCAAAGTACTGGCATGCACCGAATCGCCTATCTCGAGGCCGGTCAGGTCGATGTCGAATCCCGAGGGAATGTCATCGACGCCGCACACCACCTCGATGGCGAAGCGCACCACGTTTAGCACGCCGCCGCGTTTCAGGCCCGGGCTCTCTTCGTCGTTCAGGAAGTTACAAGCGACCTCGACGGTCACCTTGGTCGCGGATGTCACGCGCAGCAAGTCGACATGCAGCGGCAGCCCTTTGACCGGGTGTAACTGCAGATCGCGGGGAATGACCCGCTCGCTGTCGTCGCCGACTTTCAACGTGTAGATCGTCGCGAAGAAAGCGCCGCTATCCATACCTTTCTGAATCTCGCGCGGATCCAGATTGATGATTTTCGGGGCTTCCTTACCGCCATACACGACTCCCGGCACTTTACCGGCACGACGCGCTGCCCGGGCGGCCCCCTTACCGGCCCGTTCACGCACGTCCGCGTGCAATTCAATAGCTTCCTGCATCTTCATCTCCTAGACTATGGGCCGCGGATTCAGCCTCCAAGGGTGTTTGGAACCGCGGTTGCCGCACGATGCGGCATACATCCGGATTTCCGGATTTAGTGAAACAAACTCGAAACCGATTTCGATTCGGCAATGCGCCGGATCGCTTCGCCGAACAAGGGAGCGATCGACAGCTGCCGAATATTCTGGGCCACCCGCATGGCTTCGGTGGCAAGGATGCTGTCCGTCGTGACCAGCATCTGCATCGGCGAGGCGGTGACCCGGGCAACGGCGCCGCCCGACAGCACGCCATGACTGACATAAGCGCTGACCGAGGTCGCGCCCGCTTCCATCAGCGCGCTCGCCGCGTTGCATAGCGTGCCGGCGGAATCGACGATGTCGTCCACCAGAATGCATTGCTGATCCTTCACGTCGCCGATGATGTTCATGACTTCCGAAACGCCAGCCCGTTCGCGGCGTTTGTCGATGATCGCCAGGTCGGCGTCAATCCGGCGCGCGATGGCGCGGGCGCGGACCACGCCGCCGACATCCGGGGACACGATGGTTACCGGACCCGAATCCGCCGTGTTCGCCGCGATGTCCTTCGCGAATTCCGGTTCCGCCAGCAGGTTGTCGGTCGGAATGTCGAAGAAGCCCTGGATCTGGCCGGCATGCAGGTCGAGCGTCAGCACCCGGTTCGCGCCCGCCATTGTAATCAGATTGGCGACCAGCTTCGCCGAAATCGGGGTGCGCGGAGCGGTTTTCCGGTCCTGCCGGGCATATCCGAAATACGGGAGAACCGCCGTGATCCGGCGCGCAGAGCTGCGGCGCAATGCGTCGATCGTCACCAGCAATTCCATGAGGTTGTCGTTCGCCGGATAGCTGGTGGATTGGACGACGAAAACGTCCTCGCCTCGAACGTTCTCAAGGATCTCGACGAAGACCTCCATGTCCGAAAATCGGCGGATCGAGGCCTGCGTCAGCGGAATATTAAGATAGGCGGAAATCGCCTCTGCAAGCGGGCGGTTGCTGTTACAGCTCAGAATTTTCATTTTGACTACTCGGCCCCACCCGTTGCGCCCTGCGCCAGCGGGAATTTGGCGTTGCTGGCGTGGCTGCAGACGGTACAGACAGCGATTGGGTTGCGACGGCGGCCTCTCTATATCAGGGCGCCAAAGCCCTGTAAACGACCTTTCCGGGCCGGATTACCCCTGCCAATGGGTCTTTGGAGCGGTGCCGTGCGGCAGGAGGGTGCCGCGTCTCGGTGGCGGGCGGGAATCACAACAGAAAAAGGCAGATCACCAGTCCAACAAAGCCCAAAACCGCAAATTGTATGAGATACGGCATGGCTTATCCGGTTACCACGATGGCGGAAAGGCCGCGGCCGTAGTCCTTTTCGCCGCGATGGGTGGCCCGCCGGTAGCTGAAGAAAAGGTCTTCCTCGGCGCAGGTATCGTGGGGCAGCACGGCGATGTCCGACAGTCCCAGCGACCTGAGCTGGGCTTCCACATACCCCGGCAGGTCGAACATATGATGTCCGTCACGGGTCGACGGACGGAAGAAGCGCGCATTGTCCTCGTTTTCGGCAAGGAAGGGGGCCGGAAACTCGGGCCCGACCTCGTAGGAGGGCTGTGCGATCGTCGGGCCGACCGCCGCATGGATTCGTTTCCGGTCGGCGCCCATTTCTTCCATTGCGTCGAGGGTCGCCCCCAAGACGCCGCCGACCGCGCCGCGCCAACCCGCATGGGCCGCGCCGACGATGGCGCCATCCTCCGCCGCGAACAGCACCGGCGTACAATCCGCCGACAGAACGCCGATGGCGATGCCCGGCGTCGCGGTCACCATGGCGTCGGCCTGCGGCGAGTTCGCCGGGTCCCAGGGTCCGGTAACCCGCTCCACGTCCTTGCCGTGGATTTGATACACCGTGTTCAACGCCGTCGCTCCGTCGAGCGCGGCGAGCGATCGGCGCCGGTTTTCCGCCACGTCTTCCGGAACGTCGTTGGACCCGAAGCCGACATTCAACGAGGCGTAGATCGAACCGCTGACGCCCCCCTGACGGGTGAAGAAGCCGTGGGCGACGCCCTTGATCGCGGACAACGAGTCGGCGGTGATCGGCGTAGGTCGGGTATCGGTCATCGTTCAATCCGTTACGGGGGAGACGTTGCCGCATGGTCGAAGGCCGGCGGCGCCGGCATGTCGCGATGGCAAAACGCGAGGGCCTTGAACAAGGTGCCCATTTCCGCGGGATCGATCAAGCGCCGGCGGGCGGTTTCGATCGCCGTTCGCTGATCCGCCGTGGCCCGCTGCATCAATTGCTCCGCCCGCATCTCGATCCCGAGGTTGCGGAGGAAATCGCCCTGCGGGACGGGGCCGTAAACGGTGGTGTGCGGTTGTGCGGCATCCTGCAAATCCTTGAAATTGACATGCGCGGTCAGGTCGGCGGTTCCGGGATCGGACAGGAAGTGATGCCGTTCATGCTGCCGCACCGCTTGCAGCGTCGCTTCGCCGGTCGGTTCCGTATAGCCGTAGTCGATGGCAAGGACCGCGCCGCCGTGCTCGGCGATCCGTTCCGCAAGGCCGGTCGCAATCGAGATTGCCGCGGGACAGAGCTCGGCGATGTCGCCTGCGGCGGCGGTATCCTGGCCCGAGAGCAAGGCGTTCGCCGGCGTCGCCGCGGGCGAGGTCGTGAGGACGAGCCGGTCGCCATCGACGGTCACGACATTTTCCCGCCACCCGTCATCGGTCCGGATGAATTGATGCACGGGTAAGGCGTCGAAGAATTCATTTGCGATGACGATCAAGGGGCCGTCCGGAATGCGGGTGAGATCGTCATGCCAGGCGGGATGATGGTCGCCGAGCGTGACGGCCTGCATATCCCGCAGGACCGGGCTCGTCTCGACCAGGTGGATCGATGCGGCCTCGCCGAATGCCGGCAACACATGCGCGGCGCGCAAGGCGTCCTGCATCAGCGTCCCGCGCCCCGGGCCGAGTTCGATCAGGTTGAAGGCGGAAGGGCCGCCCATGAGCCGCCACACCTCCGCACACCACAGCCCGACCAGTTCGCCGAACATCTGGCTGATCTCCGGCGCGGTGATGAAGTCGCCGGTCCGGCCGAAGGGATCCTTGCGCATGTAATAGCCGTGTTGCGGATGGCCCAGCGCTTCGGCCATGAACTCGGCGACACTGATCGGTCCCTGCAGGCTGATTCGCCGGGCGATGCTGCGGGAAAGCGACGTCACGTCCCGCTCTTGACCGTGACCGGCGGTTGCCGCTGCGCGTTCCAGATCAGGTACAGGCCGTACAGCACCATCGGCACCGACAGCCATTGGCCATAAGTCGTGCCGAAGGCCAGGAAGCCGATATACGCATCGGGTTCGCGGACCGTCTCGACGAGGATACGGGACAGGCCATAGCCGGTCAGGAACACGCCGGACACCAAACCGGTCCGCAGGAGCGCGTCGCGGCGATAGACGAGTACCGCGATGACCGCGAACAGCACCAGCCCTTCGAGCAGCGCCTCGTATAATTGGCTGGGATGGCGCGGTGCAGGGCCGCCGTTCGGGAAGATCACCCCCCAAGGCGCGTCCGTCACGCGGCCCCACAGTTCGGCGTTGATAAAATTGGCGATCCGGCCGAAGAACAGGCCGATCGGGGTCGCCGCGGCGATGATATCGGACAGCGGGAAGAAGCCGGTGCCATGCCGCCGGCCGAAGATGATCATGGCGATTATCACGCCCAGCAACCCGCCGTGGAAGGACATGCCGCCGCGCCAAACCTGAAGGATGTCGAGCGGGTTGGCGAGGTAATAGGCCGGTTGATAGAAAATCACGAAGCCCAATCGGCCGCCGAGCACGACGCCGATGGTGGCCCAGACCATGAAATCGTCGATATGTTTGGGCGTCACCGCATTCGGCGGGCGTTTCGCCAGCCGCAGACAGTACTGCCAGCCGCCGATCAGACCGGCGATATAGGCCAGCGCGTACCAGCGGATGGCCAGCGGTCCGATCTGAACGGCGATCGGGTCGATATCGGGAAAGACGTAAGGGCCCATCAGGTCACCGGTGTGGATCGTTGGTTGCCAGGTAGTCCTTGATATAGCGCGCGACGCCGTCTTCCAATGTGGTGAAGGGACGATCGTAGCCGCTATCGCGAAGCCGCGTCATGTCGGCCTCGGTAAAATACTGGTAGTTCGCCCGGATGTTCTCCGGGGTATCAATATAGTCGATCTCCGGGGCGCGGCCCATCGCATCGAAGCAGGCGTTGGCCAAGTCCAGGAAACTGCGCGCAGCGCCCGTGCCGCAGTTGTAGATGCCGTTCACACCGGGATTCTCGAGCAACCAGAGCATCACGTCGACACAGTCGCCGATCCAGATGAAGTCCCGGCATTGTCCGCCGTCCGGGTAGTCCGGATGATGCGAGCGGAACAGCTTTACCCGGCCTTCCGCGGAAATCTGCTCGAAAAGCTGTATCGCAACGCTGCGTTGGCCGCCCTTGTGCTGCTCGTTGGGTCCGTAGACATTGAAGAATTTCAGGCCGGCCCACTGCCGGGGACGATGCCCGGCGGCCGCGAGATACACCGTGTTCAGGTCGAAGAGCTGTTTCGACAGGCCGTAGGCGTTCAATGGGTGGAGCCGCCCCAGCGCAGCGGGATCGTTGTCATCGACGAAACCGGCCTGACCGTCGCCGTATGTCGCCGCGGAAGAGGCGTAGATCAAGCGCCGGCCATGAGCGCTGCACCAGCGCCACAGGTCGAGCGAAACGCCGAAATTGTTGTCGAGTAGAAAGTCCATATTGGTTTCGGTGGTGGCCGACGATGCCCCCATGTGGAAGATCGTGTCCACGGCATCCCCGTTCGCCGCCAACCAGGGGAGAAGGGCGTCGGGCCCGAAGACCTCCGAAACGCGATGCTTGGCGATGTTTGCGCTTTTCCCGGCGCTGTCCACGACATCGCAGACCGCGATAGGTTCGCCGCCACGGTCCGACAGCGCCGCGACCAGGTTCGAGCCTATGAATCCGGCGCCGCCGGTGACGAGAAACATGCGAATGCAGTCCTGGACAATCCTGGTTGCGGACAGGGTCTCCTTATAGGCAGGCGTCCCGCAGGGGGCAAGTCAAGCCCGATCTTGTATCGGCCGGGTCGCGCTTCTATATCTGAAAGACAAACGCGTTCCACCGGTATGGTGGCGCGCCAGCTCCCGGCAGGAGGAAAAGCCATGCAAACCGACAACCGTCTTCTGGACGATCTGGCCCGCGTCGCGGGCGGTGCCATGGGCGCTTTATCCGGGGTTCGGACCGAGGTGGAAGAAATGGTCCGCCAGCGTTTGGAGCGGCTGCTCTCCGATATGGATCTCGTGCCGCGAGACGAGTTCGAGGCGGTGCAGGCGATGGCGGAAAAGGCTCGCCTGGAGCAGGAGAAGCTCGAAAGCCGCGTTGCGGCCCTGGAAGCCGCGCTGTCCGAAAAGAAGGCGGCGAAACCGCGCCGAAACAAGTCGGCCTCTGCCTCGAAAACGAACAAGAAAAGCACGTAAATTCACGCCGCGCGGCGCTCGATTTCATCTCCGAATCTGTATTGAAACCGGCAATCGGAACTTTTTTCCGATTGTCGCACAATCTTCGCTTGCCCCCGCGGAGTCACATCTGGCAATCTAGGTGTTGTGGTTGAGGGAGGGGCATAACCACTATATGTTCCAAATCACATCGAATCCGGAGGTCGCTCAGGAGCGTGGGCCTGAGAGAAATGGTCGCCGGATTTCCGGTAAAATCGGATTACTCTTGGGAGATTGCGCGCATGGGGATTCTTTCGGCTGATCTAGGCGATGAGTCCATGAATCCAATCGACCTGCTGGAAGAACTGGTCGTTGCCAATGAATGGGCCTTCGACCGGTCCAGCGATCATGAAATGGTCGTCGAAACGACGGGCCGGTGGTGCGACTACCGGATGTTCTTCATCTGGCGCGAGGATCTCAGCGCGCTCTACTTTACCTGCGTCTTCGACACGCGGGTGCCCGAGGACAAACGGCCGGCGATCACCGAACTGATCTGCCTCGCCAACGAGAAGCTCTGGCTCGGCCATTTCGATGTCAGCTCCGATGACAGACTCCCGATGTTCCGTCACACGATATTGACGCGCGGCTGGCAGACCTTGGCGCCGGAACTTCTTGAAGACATGGTCGATATCGCGCTTTCGGAGTGCGAGCGCTTTTACCCGGCGCTTCAATTCGTCGTGTGGGCGGGTCACACGCCCGGCGATGCGATCGCATCTGCTATGATGGATACGGTCGGAGAAGCCTGACCGGGAGATAGTTTCATGACTGCAACGTTGGATCGGCCGCTCCTGCTCGTGGGATGCGGCAAGATGGGTTCTGCCATGCTTTCAGGCTGGCAATCGAGCGGTATAACCGCCGGAGGCGTTTTCGTCGTCGAGCCGTATGGGTTGCCGGAGTCGATCGACGCCGCCGGGGTTCAGGCCGTGCAATCCGACGAGGAGTTGCCGGGCGATTTAGATCCGGCGGTCGTCGTCTTCGCTGTGAAGCCGCAGCAGATGGAGGAAGTGGCACCGCGCTACAGGCGATTCGCCGCGCCGGGAACGCTGTTCGTCTCCATCGCGGCGGGCACCACCATCGGTGTATTCGAGAAGCATCTTGGAGACGATGCCGCGATCGTGCGCGCCATGCCGAACACGCCGGCGGCCATCGGGCAGGGCATCACCGTCGCCTGCCCGAACGCGCGGGCGACGGCGGATCAGGTCGCGCTCGCCGAAGCGCTGCTATCGGCCACCGGCGAATGCCTGAGCGTGACGGACGAAGCGTTGATGGATCCGGTGACCGCGCTGTCCGGCAGCGGGCCGGCCTATGTGTTCCTGATGATCGAAGCGATGGCCGCGGCGGGCGCGGCGGCGGGGTTGCCGCAAGACATGGCCGACCGTCTGGCGCTGGTCACGGTGGCGGGAGCCGGTCAACTCGCCCTGCAGGGGCCGGAAGCGCCATCCACCCTGCGGGAGAATGTCACCAGCCCCGGCGGCACCACATTCGCCGCGCTTCAGATATTGATGGCCGAACCCGGGTTGAAGGAGCTGATGGCGAAGGCGATCGACGCGGCGACCGAGCGCGGCAAGGAATTGGCGAGCTAGCCGGTTTCCGGCCGGTGCAATAAGGGCTCCCGTTGACCGGCGGTGACGGCTACAATCCCGCCATGACGGAGCCCATGGATACCACTTCCCGACTTGTGACGGCGGCGTTCGACCTTATTCCCGAACAGGGATGGGCCGGGCTTTCCCTCGCCGATTTGGCCGAAAAAGCCGATGTCCCGCAGGACGAGATGCGCCGGGTCTTTCCCTGCAAGGCGTCGCTGCTGACGGGTATGGCCGCCTGGGTCGAAGGGCGTGCGCAGGAGACGCCGCCCGTCTTCGAAGAAGAGGATACGATCCGGGACCGATTGTTCGAGCTGATGATGGAGCGTCTCGATATTCTCGCCGAACACCGTACCGCCGTCGCAGCCATTCTGCGCGACCTGCCGCGGGCGCCCCTTTCGGCGCTGCCCGCCGTGCCGGCCTTGCTGCGGCATGTCGGAGGAATCCTGGAAGACGCCGGCGTTGCCACCCGGCCTCCCGCCGGACCGTTGCGACGCAAGGGGTTGGCCGGCGTTTGGTTGGCGACCATCGCGGTTTGGGTCGATGACGAAAGCCCGGACAACGCCCGCACCATGGCGGCGCTGGACCGGAACCTGCGGCGTGTCGAACCGCTGGCGCGGATGTTGTCACCGGTTTCGCAGCGGCTCAGGCCGTCCGGCGAACCGGGTGGTTTTTAATGGATAAATGCGTGGCGAAAAGTGATGACGATAAGCTTTGAGGACTTCCTGAAGGTCGATGTCCGCGTCGGCACCGTCACGCGCGCCGAACCCTTTCCCGAGGCCCGCAAGCCGGCGATCAAGCTATGGGTCGATTTCGGCGACGCGATCGGCGAGAAGAAGACTTCCGCGCAGATCACCAAATATTATAAACCCGACGTCCTGGTCGGGCGGCAGGTCGCGGCGGTCGTCAACTTCCCGCCGAAGCAGATCGGCAAGTTCATGTCCGAGATACTCGTCCTCGGATTTCCCGACGCGGAGGGCGAGGTCGTCCTGCTGTCCGTCGATCACCCGGTCCCGGACGGCGGCCGGCTCTTCTGATCCGCCGATCGGGTTAGATCGGCAGGTGCACCACGGCCCGCAGGCCGCCATGCGGCGAGTCCTCCAACCCGATGTCGCCGCCGTGGTTTCGTGCGATGTCGCGCGCGATGGCTAGGCCAAGGCCGGTGCCGCCGGTTTCCGGGTTGCGCGACTGGTCGAGCCGATGGAAGGGCCGGAACACATCCTGCCGCTGGTCTTCGGGAATGCCGGGTCCGTCGTCGTCAATGATGATCTCGACCGCGTCGTTGCGTTTGCCGGCGCGCACCCAAACCTGCCCGCCGTACCGCTCCGCATTGGAAACGAGATTGTCGAGGCAGCGGCGCAGCGCGTCCTTTTTCACCGGCAGTTCCAGTTTGCCCTCGATATGGCAGTCGACCTTGGTCCCGTTGCGTTGCCAGCTCGAGACCGCATTTTCGATCAACTCGCCGAGATCGGTCGCGACCGCCGCCTCGTCGCCTTCGCCTTTCGCGAAGGTCAGGTAGCCGTCGATCATTTTTTCCATCTCGGCGACGTCGGCCTTCAACTCCGCGGTGTCGGCGCTGTCGTCGAGCATCGCCAATTGCAGTTTCATGCGGGTCAACGGCGTGCGCAGGTCGTGGCTGACGCCGGACAGCATGTCGGTGCGTTGCCGGATCTGGCGGCTGATCCGCGATCGCATGAGATTGAAGGCCGCGCCGGCCTGCCGCACCTCGGTCGCGCCGGAAACCTGGAAGCGTTCGTCCAGCCCTCGGCCCTTTCCGAACCGGTCCACGGCATCCGCCAGGCGGCGGATCGGTTTGATTTGATTGCGCAGGAAGACGATGGCGACCGCGAGCAGGATGAGCGATGTGCCGACCATCCAGAACATGAAGATATAGGTGGTCGTGCTGAACACGCGCCGTCCCGGTACGAGCACGGACAGCACACCGTCCGGCAACTGGATGTCGATGATCACCCGCTCCTTGAACACCGTCGAATCGATAACAAACGGGCGTTGGACGCGTTCGCGCATGTCGATCGCGAGCTTTGCGTCGAGAATGCCGCCGTATTCCTTATCCGTGTCCGGCAGGTTGACGCCCGGTGTGAAGGTCATGCGAAGCTGGAAATGTTGATGCGCTTTCGCGAAGGCGCGGGCCACCCCTTGCGGGCTGGGGTCGCGGACCATCTCGTCGATCGTCAAGGCGATCTCGCCGGCGATCGCCGCGGTCAACCGCCGGGTGACCGTTTCCCAGTGCCGGTCGATGAAAATCGTCGCGGCAACGATCTGCAGGATGATCAGCGGGGTGACCAGGATCATCAACGCCCGGCCGAAAAGCGTCTTCGGCAGGAACCGCTTTATGGGGGCGAAAGGATCCATTGATCGCTATTCGTCCGGGCGCAGGACATAGCCTTGCCCTCTGATGGTCTGGAGATACCGCGGGGTGCGGGGATTAGGCTCGATTTTTCGCCGCAGCCGCGTGACCTGGACGTCGATCGTCCGTTCGCCCCCGTTGATATCGCAAAGCTGCGACAGGGACTGCCGGCTCATCACCCGCCCGGCCTGTTCGGCGAGCACCCGCAGCAGGCTCGCCTCGGTCGATGTCAGGCTGATCGTATCGTCGGCGCCGATCAACAGCTCGCGTTCCGCGTCGAAGCGGATGTCGCCGAGTTGGACGGATTTCACCTCGACTTCGGGGATCGTCTCCTCGGCCGGCGCGCGTTGCAATATATTCTTGATCCGCAGCAGAAGCTCCCGCGGCTCGAAGGGTTTCGGCAGATAGTCGTCGACGCCGGCTTCCAACCCATCGATCCGGTGTTCCACCTCGGCCATCGCGGTCAGCATGAGGATCGGCATGCGATGGTCGGATTTAACCGCGTGCGCAAGGGTCAGGCCGTCCTCGCCGGGCATCATCCGGTCCAGCACGATCAAGTCGAATTCGAGCGAGGTGAGATGCTGCCGCGCGTCCTTGGCGTCCGCCGCAACGGAAACACGGAACCCATTGTCCATCAGGAACTTACGAAGAAGTCCCCGCAGGCGGGTGTCGTCGTCCACAACCAGGATGTGTGGCGTTTCCGGGTGCATCGGGGCGAGTATACACTGCCTTTATCCGCCTCAACAGCGGCTCTGATGCTGCCGGACGGTCAGCGGCGGGGCATCCAATCGCGCTCGAATCGCGCCCGGTCTTCATCGCTCGTCATCATGCTCAGCATGACCTTGCGGAAGCCCTCCACGGCCTCCGCGCCAGCGTTGCGATAGGCCTTGGCGAAGCGGGCTCGCTGGTTTTCGGTCAGTTTTCGCTCCAGGTCGCGGCCTTTCTCGGTGAGTTCCAGCAGGCGCTGACGCCGATCCCGCGTGCCCTGTGTTTGGACAATGAATTCTTCCCGGACGAGTTGTCCCAGCACACGGCTGAGGCTCTGCTTCGTGATCTGCAGGATGCCCAGGAGGTCGGACACGGACATGCCCGGATAGCGTCCGACGAAGTAGATCACCCGATGGTGGGCGCGGCCGAAGCCGTAATCGGCCAATATCGCGTCCGGCTCGGCGGTAAAGTCGCGGTAGGCATAGAACAGCATCTCGATGCCTTGGCGCAGTTCTTCGTCCCGCAGATATCCGGGTTCGGCCTCTTGCGGCGGAGAAGCGTCAGGGGAATTTATGTCAGTCATGTTGACATAAATTGATTCGAATGATACACAGCGCGTCCAATCTTCGACAGAATGTGACCTTTTCTGCGGGATGTTGGTAAGATTAATAGACCGTCACAGCGAACTTTCACAGGGTGACCGGAGAAAAACCGATGGATGAACTTCCGTTCGACGACCGCGAGGGCCATATCTGGTTCGACGGTGCGTTGGTGCCGTGGAAAGACGCCAACCTGCATGTCCTCAGCCATGGTCTTCATTACGCTTCCTGCGTGTTCGAGGGCGAGCGAGCCTATAATGGCCGGATTTTCAAGCTGACGGAACACACGGAACGTCTCGTCGAAGGTGCGCGGTCGATGGATTTCGAAATTCCCTATACGGTGGAGCAGATCGACGCGGCCTGCAACGAAGTCCTGAAGGCACAGGGATTGAGCGAAGCTTACATCCGGCCAATCGCCTGGCGTGGTTCGGAAATGATGGGCGTCTCGGCGCAGGATGCCAAAATCCATTTTTCCATCGCGGCATGGCCCTGGGGCGCCTACTTCACGCCGGAGGCCCGCATGGAGGGCATCCGCATGCAATGGTCCGACTGGAAGCGTCCGGATCCCGCGACGATTCCCTGCAAGACCAAGGCGGCGGGTCTCTACATGATTTGCACCCTGTCGAAACACAAGGCGGAACGCGACGGGTACAACGACGCGCTGATGCTCGACTACCGTGGCTATATCGCGGAAGCGACCGGTGCGAACATCTTTTTGGTCATCGACGGCAAGATCCATACGCCGCTGCCGGATTGTTTTCTCGACGGCATCACGCGGCGGACGGTCATCCAACTCGCCAAGATGCGGGGATATGAGGTGACCGAGCGGCATATCAAGCCGGAAGAGCTGAACGATGCGTCGGAGGTGTTCCTGTGCGGTACCGCCGTCGAGGTCACGCCGGTGCGCGAGATCGGCGAGCACCGGTTCACGCCGGGCGAGATCACGCGGACATTGTTGGAGGACTACGACGAGGAAGTGCGGCGCGAGGTGCCGCGGACCCTCGATGCGCCGAAGGCCTACGCCGCGTAAACCTTATTTCCGGTAGTGTTTTAACAGGGCGACGCGCCGTGGGTCGGCGCCTTTTTCTATTGGGCCGCCTGTCGCTGCAATGTTGCCCGGCGCAGGCGTTCGCGGTGCAGGATGTAGAGGCCGCTCGCGACGACCAGCGAGCCGCCGGTCAGGATCCAGGCGTCGGGGACGTCGCTCCAGAACAAATAGCCGATCACCATCGCCCAGACGATGGTGCAGTATTTGAAGGGTGCGACGATCTTGGCCTCCGCGAGGCGAAAGGTCTCGATCATCAGGAAATGCGCGACCCCCTGGAACAGCGCGGCCAATGCGAAGATCCAAATATCCGCAGGGTCGATCGGATTCCATCCGGTTACGAAGGTCAACCCGATTCCCGCGAACAGGATGACCGTCGTCGTCACGGCCAGGGTCGCGGTGGATGAGTCGGTGGCGCTGATCTTCCGGGTGATGACATCGCGGGTCGCGCTCAGCACGGCGACGGTCAGCGGCAGCAGCGCGGCGACCTGGAACGCGGCCGCGGTCGGGCGCAGCATGATCAGCACGCCGAAGAAGCCCGTCAGCACCGCGCACCACCGGCGCCATCCGACACGCTCGCCCAGCAGGAAGGCGGCCATCGCGGTCAGGATCAGCGGCGACGCATGGTTGATCGCGAAGACGTCGCCGAGGGGCAGCCGCTCGACGCTGAGGATCATCAGGAAAGTGGAGGAGGCGAGGCAGAGCGCCCGCGCGACCTGGCCGCCATAGTTGCGCACCCGCAAGGTGGCGAGGCCGCCGTCCCGCCAGATGAAGGCGGCAATGATGAAATAGATGAACAGGGCGCGGACGACCATGATCTGCGCCGACGTGTAGTCGTCCACGAGGAATTTCACCACGGTGGAGTTGAGGGCCAGGAATAAGCCGCCCACGATCATGCAGGCGATGCCCCTTACCGGCGAGATGGAGGATGGTGATGGCATGGCAGGCGCGCCACTATAGCCTGCCGAATTCCGATTACCACGCCATTTCAAGAATTTCGAGAACGTCGTCGGGGCCGTTGATCTTGCGCGGGTTGTGCGGAATCAAATGGTCGTGCATCGCGTTTTCGGCGATTTCCCGCAACTGGCTCCGTTCGACGCCGACATCGCGCAGCCGCCGCGGCAGGCCGAGGCCGGAGATCAAATCTCCGATGGCCTCGCTCGCGTCGACGCCGGGCCGGTCCAGGGCGATGCTGACTTTTTCCTGCTGCGCCGCGTTGACCGGTTTGTTGAAGGTCAGGACATGCGGCAGCAGGATGCAGGACGTGTGGCCGTGCGGCACGCCGGCCGTGCTGCCCAGTTGATGACCGATGCCATGGCTCGCACCGCGCTTCACGCCGGCCATCGACCCGATCATCGACAGCCAGGTGCCGGTAAGGCAATTCTGCCGCGCCTCCAGGTCCGCCGGGTCTTCCTTCGAGCGGTGCAATCCTTCCCGCAGCAGCCGCAGGGCGTGCGACGCGGTGCCGTCGACATAGGGCGCCGCATTGATCGAACAGAGATCCTCGGTCACGTGATCGACCGCACGGATTCCCGTCGACAGCCAGAGCCATTCCGGCGTGTGGACCGTTAGCGCCGGATCGAGGATGACGGATCGCGGGACGTGCAGCGGGTGACGGTAAATCTGCTTCAGGTGCCGGACCGGGTCGGTGCCGCCGGCGGAAATGTTGAACTCGCCGCCGGACAGCGTCGTCGGCACCGCGACCTGCCGCACCGTCGGCGCCTTGGGCTCAAGGTCGCCGGTCGCCGTGTAGCGTTTCAGCGTGTCCGTATCGTGCACGTCGTTGGCGAGGCAGAGGACGATCAGCTTGCTGCCGTCGGTGACCGAGCCGCCGCCGACGCTGATGATCAAATCCGCGTCGTTGGCGCGGGCGTCATTGGCCGCATCGACGACCTGGTCGATCGGCGAGTGCGACGCCATCCGGTTGCACACGCCGGCGAGCCGGTCGCCCAGCGCAGTCTTCAGTCGGTCCACCGTATCCGTCTCGCGGCTCAGTGTCCCACCGACAACGGCGTAGACATGCCGCGCGCCCAGCCGCTCGGCTTCATCGGCGACGGCTCGGTCGAAGGGCGTGCCGGATATCACCCGCTCGATATCGAAATAATGGAAGATATGGGGTTGCGGGTCGTTCATGGTCATTCCGCCGCCTTGCCGGGTTTTTGCTGTTGCCAGCGTTCGGCCGCGGCGTCGTCGCTGTCGCGGGCATCTACCCAACTGCCGTCGCCGGTTTCGGTTTCCTCCAGCTTCCAGAACGGCGCTTTCGTCTTGAGCCAGTCGATCAGAAAATGACAGGACTCGAGCGCGGCTTCCCGATGGGCACTGGCCGTGACGACCAGGACGATCCGGTCGCCGGGTTCAAGCCGGCCGTAGCGGTGGACGATCAGGCTGGCGTCGAGGGACCAGCGTTTGTGCGCCTCGGCCTCGATCTCGGCGAGCATCTTCTCGGTCATGCCGGGATAGTGCTCCAAGGTCATGGCGCCGATCCGGTCGCCCTTCGCCATGTCGCGCACCAGGCCGATGAAGCTGGCGACGCCGCCGATCGCGTGATTGCCGGCGGTCAACGCCGCGATCTCGGCGCCGGGGTCGAAATCTTCCTGCTGTACCTTGACGGTCATCTCACCCTCCCGTCATCGGTGGGAACAAGGCCACTTCGTCGTCCGGCTTTATCTTAGACTCCAGGGTGGCGAATTCCTGATTGATTGCGATGCGAATCGCGCCGACATCCTGCAGGGCTTCCGCGAAATTGTCGCCGCGCGTCTTCAGCCAGTCGATCAGGCCCGCGACGTCGGTGACCTCGGCCGGAACCGTCACCTCCTCTTCGCCGGCGCCGATACGCTGCCGCAGCCAGGCAAAGTACAGTATTCTCATCGGCTCACCTCGTTGAACGGCAGGAAGTCGACCATCGCGCCCTTTTTCAGCCGGGTCACGTCCTCCGGCAGTTCGACCAGGCCGTCCGCCCCGACGAGCGAGGACAACACGCCCGCGCCGCTGCCGCCGTGTTTTTCGGCGCAGGCGATTCCATCCGAACCATCGATGAGCCGGGCGCGGACGAATTCGCGCCGGTCCTTCTTTTTGCGGTAGTCGAAGCCGGCCCGGACGCGATAATGGTGCGGGCTGACGTCGACCGCGCCGGACAACCGCAGCAAAAGCGGCCGCGCGACGACCAGGAAGGTGACCATGACGGCGACCGGATTGCCGGGCAGGCCGATGATCGGAACCGGACCGGTGGCGGCGGGAACGTGGCCGAGCGCGACCGGGCGGCCGGGCTTGATCGCCAGCATCCAGAAATGCAGTTGGCCCAGGGTTTCGACGACCCGGCGCACATGATCTTCCTCGCCGACCGACATACCGCCGGATGAGACCAGCGCATCATGCGTGGCCGCTGCGTCGGTAATGGTCTTGCCGATAACGGCTTCGTCATCGGGCAGAATGCCAAGATCGGTGACGGCGCAGCCGAGCTGGGCCAGCGCCGCTTTGATGGTGAAACGGTTGGAATCGTATATCGCACCGGCCTGCAACGGTTCGCCGGGTTCGCAGACTTCGTCGCCGGTCGAGAAGACGGCGACGCGCAACGGCTTATACGCGGTGACGACGGTCCGGCCGACCGAGGCGGCGAGGCCGACATCCTGCGGCCGCAGCTTGGTGCCGCTCGTCAGGACGACGCTGCCGGATGTCACGTCCTCGCCGGCGTTGCGCCGGTTGGCGCCGCGTTTGATGCCGGGTGCGATTGTGACGACCTCGCCTTTTTCGTCGCAGTCTTCCTGCATCATGACCGTGTCGGGGCCGACCGGCATCGGTGCGCCGGTGAATATCCGGATAGCCTCGCCGCGTTTCGCCGGCCGTCCGAGCGGATGCCCGGCCGCCGCGCGTCCGGTAACGGGCAGACGCGTCGGCGCGTCGGGGTCGAGATCGTCGAAAAAGACCGCATAGCCGTCGACCGCCGAATTGTCGTGTTGCGGCACGTCGATGGGCGCCGTGACGGTTTCCGCGAGGATACGCCCGACCGCCGAGTCGAGCGCGATCTCTTCGGTATCGACGACGGGAACGATTCGGCCGTCCAACTGCGCCAGGGCGTCCGCCGTGGTCATCAGGGGCTTGCCGGTTGCGAAACAGTCGTCGCTAAGCTGCGCCATCGGACACGGTCTGCTTGTATTGCGACAGGCCGCAATGGTCGATGATGAAATCCGCGACGGCCGGGACGTCGTTCAGATCGAGGATCGGCAAGTCGCGCGTCGCGACGGCCCGGACGCCGGCAGCGTCGTCGGTCGCGATCGCCACGATATGGGAATCTCCGTCGGCGAGCAGCGGTTTCCCGGCCGACGGCCGGTGAATTTCCAGCTTGGGATGCGCATGCGCCTTGAACCCTTCGACCAGCAACAGGTCGACCGGCGACATATGTTTGATCAGATCCGCCATTTCAGGCTCCGGGTCGCTCCGGTTCTCGTGCATCAGGGCCCAACGCTTTTCCGACGTTACCAGGACTTCTGTCGCCCCGGCCTCACGATGGAGATAGGAGTCCTTGCCCGGTTTGTCGACGTCGAAGGCATGATGCGCGTGCTTCATCGTCGAAACGGTCACGCCGCGCGCCACCAACGCCGGCAGTAGCCGCTCTACCAGGGTCGTTTTACCGCTGCCGCTCCAACCTGCGAGTCCAAAAATCTTCATCGGTATAGTGTCTTGCGCCGGCGGCGGCGCGTCTAGCTCAAATTCTCGGCGGTGCCGCCCGGCTTGGCCGGCGCCCCGGCCTTCTTCGGTGCAGGCTTGGCCGGCGGATCGGGTTCGACGTCGCCGGTCAAATGCTTGAGCCCGGCCTGCAGATAGTCCCAGCCGGTGATCAGGGTCAGCAATGCGGCGATCCACACACCGATTTCGCCGATCCAGACGCTGGGAATCCAATCCGGGCTGGCGTCGTGGACGATCAGAAACCCGAGCGCGAACATTTGGATCATCGTCTTCCATTTGGCCAGCCGGCTGACCGGCACGCCGACCGAGAGCGCGGCGAGATGCTCGCGCAGACCGGAAACCAGGATTTCTCGGATCAGGATGATCAGGGCCGGCAGCACCACGAGGCCGGCGATGCGGTCGGTCGCAACGAGCATAAAGATCACGGCGGCGACCAGCAGCTTATCCGCGACCGGATCCATGAATCGGCCGAATTTCGAAATCTGGCCCATCGACCGGGCGATATAGCCGTCGAAGAAGTCGGTCACGCAGGCCGCGGCATAGAGTCCGAGGGCGACCCAACGCGGAGTCTCGCCGTCCATGAAGAATAGGGCGACGATCGGCGGAATCACGAGGATCCGCGAGAGCGTCAGGAGATTCGGCAGGTTGGTGAGCATGGGCCGTGATCCAGTTCCGGGCGGCCAAAATGCCCGTCCGGTGATTATTTCAGAAGTCTACTAATCCTCGTTGAAATGGCCATAGATTTTCTTGGCGACGGTGCGGCTTATCCCGTCGACCGCCTCAAGATCGGCGAGCCCGGCCCGCGCAACCGCTTGGGCGGACCCGAATTGTAGTAGCAAGGCCTTTTTCCGCTTCTGTCCGACACCGGCGATTTCATCGAGCGGGGAGGCGGTAATTCCCTTCGCCCGGCGGGCGCGGTGGGTCCCGATCGCGAATCGGTGGGCTTCGTCGCGCAGCCGCTGCAGGAAATACAGGACTGGATCGCGCGGCGGCAGCGAGAAGGCCGGCCGGCCGTCCATATGGAATTGTTCGCGGCCTGCGTTGCGGTCGGGTCCCTTGGAGATGGCGACCAACGCCACATCGTCGATGCCGAGATCCTCGAACACCTCCTGCACGACCGATAGCTGGCCTTTGCCCCCGTCGATGACCACCAGGTCCGGCCAAGTTCCGGCTTCGCGGTCGGGGTCTTCCTTCAGGGCCCGGGCAAAGCGGCGCGTCAGCACTTCCCGCATCATCGCGTAATCGTCGCCGCCGGCCATCGCCGCCGATTCACTCTTGTCGAGACCGCGGATGTTGAATTTGCGATAGGCGTTCTTCATCAACCCATCGGGGCCGGCGACGATCATGCACCCGACCGCATTGGTGCCCTGGATATGGCTGTTGTCGTAAACTTCGATTCGGACGGGCGGCGCATCCAGGTTGAAGGTCTCGGCGACACCGTCCAGCAGCTTGCGGTGCGAGGCGCTTTCGGCCATCCGCCGCGACAGCGCATCCCGCGCATTGATGAGCGCATGGTCGATCAACTTACGCCGGGCGCCGCGCTGCGGGCGGATGATGCGCACGCGCCGCTCCGCCCGGACGGACAGTGCCTCCCCCAACAGGGCGGTTTCCTTGGGTTTCCCACTCACTAGGATCAGTTTGGGCGGGGTAACGCGGTCGTAGAATTGGCCGATGAACGCGGCCAGGACTTCGGGCGGCTCGATGGCCCGGTTGTGGCTCGGGAAAAAGGCCCGGTTGCCGTAGTTCCGGCCATCCCGGAAGAAGAAGACCTGGACGCAGGATTGGCCCGCTTCCTGATGCAAGGCAATGACGTCGGCCTCGTCGAGCCCTTCTACGTTGATGTCCTGGTGCGAGCGTACATGGCTCAACGCGTTGATGCGGTCGCGCAGGGTTGCGGCGCGTTCGAACTCCAGGGTTTCGCTCGCCTTCTGCATGTCGTCGGCGAGTTTCTCGACGATGCGGTGACTGCGGCCGGCCAGGAAGTCATGCGCCTGTTCCACCAGTGCCGCGTAATCGGCTTCGCTGATGCGGTTCACACAGGGCGCGCTGCAGCGCTTGATCTGATATTGCAGGCATGGCCGGGTGCGGGCGGAGAACACATTGTCCGAGCAATTCCGCAGCAGGAAGGCGCGCTGCAACGTGACGATCGTCCGGTTGACCGCGCCGGCGGAAGCGAAGGGTCCGAAATACCGTCCGTCCTTCGTCCGTGCGCCGCGATGCTTGATGACCTGCGGATACGGATGGTCGCCGGTGATCAGCACATACGGAAACGACTTGTCGTCCCGCAGCAGCACGTTGTAGCGCGGCTTCAGCTTCTTGACCATGTTGGACTCAAGAAGCAGCGCCTCGACCTCGGTATGCGTCGTCACGAACTCCATCGACCGGGTTGCCGCGATCATGCGTTGCAGGCGGATCGGCAGCCGCGCGGGGCGCGTATAGTTGACGACCCGGTTCCGCAGATTGCGCGCCTTGCCGATGTAGAGCGCATTGCCCTTCTCGTCCTGCATCCGGTAGACGCCCGGTCCGCCCGGTAGGGTCGCCAGATGCGCCTGAATCACGGACACGCCGGTGGCGAGACCGCCGCGGGGGGCGTCGCCTTCCGGAATAGCAACCTTGGGCCGATTTTTGTTCTCGTCCATTTTTCGCGCCGGGTGGGTCCGATCCGATGAAATTGCCTCAGGGCAGGGTAGGCTGGCAATGCGCTTTCGCGGGACGTCGGATGCCGCTTGGTACCGTGCCACTGCACCGCATCCGTAACTATCCGTTGCATTCAGTCGCAGTTGCGATTCAGTCGCTTCTACATATCCACGTTTTCTGTGGATAACTCTGTTGACATCGACATACGAATCTCGTGCGCCCTCGGAGAGCCAAGCACTTCAGCCGTTTGCACAAATATTAGGCATATATTCCAAGAGGTTGATTTACAAAGAAAATACTATGGAATGTTGTTGCGGTTTGGACACGAATCGCAAATTCCTTGGGACAACGGCGGTTTGTGGCAGAGAAATTGCGTCTGTGCAAAACTTCGCCCGAGTCGGGCCGATCCGAAGTCCTTTTTTTTGAACGGCTTGGTTCGGAAGACCAAGGGCTTAGCATCTATTCCGGGGGTGTTTGCCCGGCTGCGGATTGCGCCCACCCGAGATGCTGACCGGAATCCAGCGCGAGCATTTGGCCCGTCATCGACGCCGTGCCGACGATGAACCGCACCGCGTCGCAAATCTCCTGCGGGTCCACCGCGCGCTGCAAGGGCATGGATTCATACTGCTCCCGGAATTGGTCCGGCGTTTGGCGCGCGCTGGCCAGGGTCGGGCCCGGGCCGATGGCGTTCACCCGGATTTTGGGTGCGAGCGCCAGGGCGAGGGTTTGTGTCAGGGTCCAGAGCGCGGCCTTGCTGAGGGTGTAGGACGTGAAGTGCGGCGTCAGGTTCCAAACCCGTTCGTCCAGCATGTTGATCACGACGCCCTCGGCGTCATCCGGCAGGACCGCGGCCATCTCCTGAATCAGCACGAAGGGCGCCCGAAGGTTAATATCGAGATGCCCGTCCCAGCTTTCGCGGGTCACCGTATTGGCCTCGTCGCGCTCGAAACGGGATGCGTTGTTCACGAGACAGCCGATCGGGCCCAGGGCACCGGTGGCGTCAGCAATCAAGGTGCCGGTCTGCGTTTCATCGCTCAGGTCGGCCGCGAGTGTCACCGCTTTACCGCCGCCGTCCGCGATCTCGGCGGCGATCGCCTCCGCCTCCTCGCGCGACGCGTTGTAGTGAATACCGACCGCCCAGCCATGGCGGGCGAGGTCGAGCGCGATGGCGCGCCCGATCCGCCGTGCGCTTCCGGTGACCAAGGCATTTTTCGGCATGCTCATGCCGATCAAGATAGAGCGGCCGTTGGGGTCGGTACAGGGGCCATGCCTAGGCTTTGTACTTTTCGACGGCGTCCCAATCGATCTCGACGCCGAAGCCGGGCGCATCGCTCAGATGAACCCGCCCGTCGCGGAAATGGGCGCCGCCGTTGTAGATGTCGTGCTGGATCGGATGACGCTCATGGCTGCCGTGCGATTCCGCGCCGAAGGCCGCGTCCCCGAAGGCGGAGACCAGCGGCGCATGGATATGCGCTGCGGTGTGCGGCGCGATCTGCACGCCGCGCGCTTCCGCGTAATGGGCGATGCGCAGCGATTCCGTGAAGCCGGCGTGGCGCGTCGAATCGAACTGCACGAAGCGGATCGATCCGGAATCGATGAAATCGCGGACGGTGAAGCGGTGCCATTCGCGCTCGCAATGCGCCAACGGGATCGGCGAGTTGTCGGCGAGCGTGACGAAGTCCGCCGGCTGCAGGTGCCAGTGCAGCGGTTCCTCCAGCCAGAAGATGTCAAACGGTTCGACCGCGTGTGCGAAGCGGATGCAGTCGTCCACGCCGTAAGGCGCGTTCATATCAAGCATGAACAGCGTGTCCTTGCCGATCGCCTCGCGGGTGGCGCGAATACGCTCGACCTCGTCGGCCATCGACAGGGCGCCGGTCTTCAGTTTCACCGCCGTGAAGCCGTTCGCAACGAAACCGCCGAGCTCTTCGGCGCAGGCGGTGAGGGAAGCGCCCTCGACGTAATAGCCGCCGGTGGCGTATGTGAAGACCGAGTCCGCCGTACCGCCGAGCAGCTTGTGCACCGGCAGGCCCGTGGCCTTGCCTTTGATGTCCCAGAGCGCGATGTCGATCCCGCCGATCGCCGCCATGATCTGCGGCCGCTGATTGCGCGGCAGCGGTGCGGGCATACCGTCCCAGCCGCCGAGGCCGCCGGGGCGCGGGGAGGTGAGCGAGAACAGTTTTTCCCAGATATCGACATGGCCGTGCGGGTCCATCCCCGCGATCACCTCGCCGAAGACGGCGATCAGATCGCAGATCAGCTTCTGCGGCCCGCCCTGCACCTCGCCGAACCCGGTGACGCCGTCATCGGTGCGCACCTCGACCAGGATAAGGCTGGCGCTGTCGCTGATCTCATGCGCCGTCCAACTCGGCGGGTCGATCTTCGCGTAGAGGGGATAGCTGCGCACTTCGGTGATTTTCATGACGGCGTTCCGGTTTGTTCTTGGATCGGCGACCGTTGGTCGCGGCGCATCTTAGCGCGGCAGGCCGGGGCGAGGGCAAGTCGGCGTGGTCTGTCGGAAGTCTGCTTCCTTCGGTGGGTCGTCCCGCCAACATGCTTCGACAAGCTCAGCATGAGGGCACATTCGAGATTCAAAACTCGGCCTCATCCTGAGCCTGTCGAAGGATTGGATTGGGGCGCTGCATCATCGTTTTCACTCCCGTTTTCACGGGAATGACAATCAGGTCGTGAGATTTTGGACCTAAACCCGCGGCCGGAAAGCCTTCTTGCGCTTGGCCTTGCCGCGGCCCTTGGCGCGCTTGCCTTTGGGCAGCACCCCGTCGGGCACCGATTGGATGCTGGCGGCGATTTCCGGGTTGATCGGCGCGGTGTCAACCGGCATGTCGAGATCGCAGGCCTCCAGGCGCTTGATTTCGTCGCGCATCATCGCGGCGGTCTCGAATTCCAGGTCCGCAGCCGCGGCCCGCATCCGCGATTCCAGTTCCTGAATATAGGTCTTGAGGTCCATGCCGACGAGATGCGCGTGTTCCGCGTCGCCGGTGTTCACCGTGACGTGGTCGCGTTCGTAAACGCTTTGCAGAATGTCGCCGATCTGTTTGCGGACCGATTCCGGCGTGATGCCGTGCGCAGCGTTGTAGGCCTGCTGTTTCTCGCGCCGCCGGTTGGTCTCTCCCAGGGCGTATTCGAGAGAGTCGGTCATCTTGTCGGCATAAAGCAGAACGCGCCCGTCAATGTTCCGCGCGGCCCGGCCGATGGTCTGGACCAGTGAGGTGCGCGACCGCAGATAACCTTCCTTGTCGGCGTCGAGGATGGCGACCAGCGCGCATTCGGGAATGTCCAGGCCCTCGCGCAGCAGATTGATGCCGACCAGCACATCGAACACCCCGAGGCGCAGGTCGCGGATGATCTCGATCCGCTCCAGCGTGTCCACGTCGGAATGGATGTAGCGCACCTTGAGGCCCGCCTCGCCCATGTATTCGGTCAGGTCCTCGGCCATGCGTTTGGTCAGCGTGGTCACCAGCACCCGCTGACCCTTTTCCGCGCAGGTCTTGCACTCGGCCAGCAGGTCGTCGACCTGTGTCTCGGTCGGCCGGATGATGCAGACCGGATCGATCAGGCCCGTCGGCCGCACCACCTGTTCGGTGAAGACGCCGCCGGTCCGCTCCAGCTCCCACGGGCCGGGCGTCGCCGAGACATAGACCGTCTGCGGCCGCATCGCGTCCCATTCCTCGAACTTCAAGGGCCGGTTGTCGACGCAGGACGGCAGCCGGAAGCCGAACTCCGCCAGCGTGGATTTCCGGGCGTAATCCCCTTTGAACATGCCGCCGACCTGCGGCACGCTCACATGCGATTCGTCGACGATCAGCAGCGCATTGTCCGGCAGGTATTCGAATAGCGTCGGCGGCGGTTCGCCCGGGTTCCGCCCGGTCAGATAGCGCGAGTAGTTCTCGATACCGGCGCAGGAGCCGGTCGCCTCGATCATCTCCAGGTCGAAGGTGGACCGCTGCTCCAGCCGCTGCGCTTCCAGCAGCTTGTTCTCGCGGTTGAGCACGTCGAGATGCTGTTTCAGTTCTTCCTTGATGCCGATCACGGCTTGGGTCAGCGTCGGTTTCGGCGTCACGTAATGGCTGTTCGCGTAGATGCGGACGGCTTCGAGCGCGCCGGTCTTCTCGCCGGTCAGCGGGTCGAATTCTTGGATCGATTCGATCTCGTCGCCGAACATCGACAGCCGCCAAGCCCGGTCCTCGTAATGCGCCGGGAAGATCTCCAGCACGTCGCCGCGTACCCGGAAAGCGCCGCGGTGGAAGTTGTTGTCGTTGCGCCGGTATTGAATCTCGACGAGCTTGCGCATGATGTCGCGCGGGTCGATCGACTGGCCGACCTTCAGCGGCACCACCATCTGCGAGTAAGTCTCCACCGAGCCGATACCGTAGATGCAGGAGACCGAGGCGACGATGATCACGTCGTCGCGCTCCAGCAGCGCCCGTGTGGCAGAATGGCGCATGCGGTCGATCTGCTCGTTGATCGAGGCGTCCTTCTCGATATAGGTGTCGGTGCGCGGGACGTAGGCTTCCGGCTGGTAATAATCGTAGTAGGAGACGAAGTACTCCACCGCGTTATTCGGGAAGAAGCTCTTCATCTCGCCATACAGCTGGGCGGCCAGCGTTTTGTTCGGCGCGAGGATCAGCGTCGGGCGCTGCAGCTTCTGCACCACATGCGCCATCGTGAAGGTCTTGCCCGACCCGGTGACGCCGAGCAACACCTGGTCCCGCTCGCCCTCTTTCAGCGCCTGCGAAATCTCCGCGATGGCGTTGGGCTGGTCACCCGCCGGCTCGTATTCGGAAACCAGGTCGAACGCGACACCGCCCTCGGACAAAGGGCGGTCATAGCGTTTCGACGGCAGCCACGGCGACAGCAGGGGTGCTGCGTCGGAAAGGCCGGGGGCATCGGTGACGGCATTCTCGCTCATAGGAGAATTATATAGGGGATGGGCGGCGATTTGCGATGGCCGATCGACGCCTGACCCCGTTCTCCTGCCATTTTTGCGAATCATGGCATACTGCGCGGCTTTCCGGCGCATTCGGCGGCCGGCATCGAGGGGGACAGAATGGCATTACTGAACAGCGCCGGACGGTACGGCGCGATGGCGAAGCTCTTCCACTGGGCGGTTTTCCTGATTTTCGTCAACCAATACGTGACCGGTAGCGTGATGATGCGGCTCGGCAAGGGCCAAGCGTTTCTCGGCTACAGCGGGGGCGAGTTGTACACATGGCACAAGTCGGTCGGCGTGGTGGCGCTGGCCGTCGTGTTGCTGCGCATCGTTTGGCGCAAGACCACGCCATTGCCCGACTGGGCCGCGACGCTGGAGGATTGGGAACGCGCGACGACCAAATGGGTCGAGCGCTTCCTCTATACCTGCATGGTCCTGATGCCGGTCAGCGGCTATGTCTTCACCATGGCGGGCGGATACCGATTCAAGCTGTTCGGCGCCGTCGAACTGCCGGTACTGATCGAGAAGAACGCGAGCCTCGCCGCCTTTGGCGAGTGGTCGCATCTCATCATCGGCTACATGATCGTGATCGCCCTGACCCTGCATATAGGTCTCGGCCTAAAGCATCATCTGGTCAACAAGGACCGCTTTCTGAACCGAATGTTGCCGTTTACCAAGCAATAGGATTTAGGGATTCCGGCACCGTATGCCGGTTGATGTTATACTGACGGTTCTTCATCGGCCGTCTTACGAATAGCCAACATCAGGGAACCGTCATGAAATTGGGATTGTCCGTCGGATATTCCGGCGCGGAGATGAATTTGCCGGTCGAGCGTATCCTGCGCGCGGAAAAGCTCGGCTACGATTCGGTCTGGACCGCCGAGGCCTACGGGTCCGATGCGATCACGCCGCTTGCCTATCTCGCGGCGATCACCAAGCGGATCAAGCTCGGCACCGGAATCATGCAGGTTTCGGCCCGCACGCCGGCCAACGCCGCAATGTGCGCCGGGACGATCGATGCGCTGGCGGGCGGCGGGCGGTTCATCGCCGGGCTCGGCGTGTCGGGGCCGCAGATCGTCGAGGGATGGTACGGCCAGCCCTGGGGCAGCCCGTACTACTGGCTGAAGGATTACGTCTCGATCATGCGCAAGATTTGGCGGCGCGAAGAAGGGCTGACCCACGACGGCCGGCAGCTTAAACTCCCTTACGAAGGCGAAGGGGGGTTAGGCGTCGGCAAGCCGCTCAAATCGATCCTGCATATGAACCCGGACATTCCCGTCTATATCGGGTCGGGCAACGAGCAGACCGTCCGCCTGACCGGGGAAATCGCTGACGGCTGGCTGCCACTGGGTTTCATTCCCGGCACGTTGGACGAATACAAGCCGTGGATCGAGCAAGGCTTCGAGCGCGCGGGCAACGGCAAGGGATGGGACAATTTCGAAATCCAGGCCCGCGTGTTCGTCGATGTCGACGACGACGTGCAGGCGGCGCTCGACCGGCTGAAACCGCGCGAGGCGCTCTATGTCGGCGGCATGGGCCACAAGAACAAGAATTTCCATAAGGAGATGTTGATACGGCGGGGCTATGGCGACGCGGCGGATCGCATTCAGGAACTTTATCTGGCCGGGCACAAGGACGAAGCGGCCGCGGCGGTCCCGGACGAGTGGGTCGATTCGCGTGCGCTGATGGGGCCGCCCGCGCGTATCAAGGAACGCTATACCGCGTGGGAGGAATCCGGTGTGAACAGCCTGACCGTTTCTCCGGCGCAGGACGCCGCCGTCGACCTGATGGCCACGCTGGCCCGGCTCAATCCTCCGCGCGACTGACATCCGCGCAATCCAAGACACACGATCAAGAGGATAGACATGACATTGAAGACCGTTGCCGTTGTCGCCCAGGGCGACATGGGAGCCGGAACCGCCGGTGAACTGGTGCGTCAAGGACTGCGCGTGATCACCAATCTGACCGGCCGGAGCGGGCGGTCCCGCGGCCTGGCCGAGAAGGCGGGCATGGAAGATGTCGGCAACGATGCGGCGCTCATCGCCGAGGCGGACATGTTTCTGTCGATCCTGCCGCCGGGCAATGCGATCGACCTGGCGCAAGCGATGGCCGGGCATATAAAGTCATCCGGGAAATCGATCCTGTATGTCGATTGCAACGCGGTCTCGCCAACCACCAAAAAAGAGGTGCAGGCGATCATCGAAGGGGCCGGCGGGCGCTTCATGGATATTGGGATTCTGGGCAACCCGCCGTCGCCTTCGTCGAACAAGACGCGCTACTACGCGTCGGGGCCGCATGGCGCCGACATCGCGGCGTTGAAGGATTTCGGGCTCGACATCATCGATTGCGGCGACGAGATCGGCCGGGCGGCGGCCATCAAGATGTGTTTCGCGTCCATGACGAAGGCGATGATCGCCATGGCGGCGGAAACCTTCGCCGCCGCCGAGGCCCTCGGCGTCTACAAGGAAGTCGAGCATGAATTACGCACCGGTCAGACCAAAGGCTTCGAATGGGCCGCGAACCGGGTAACGGGGACGCCGCCGAAGGCCTACCGCTGGGTTTACGAGGTCGAGGAGATCGGCAAGACCTTCGCCGATGTCGGGCTGCCCGCCGCGACCTGCATGGGCGGGGCGGAAATGTTTCAGATCATCGCCGACTCGCCGCTTGGCGAAGAGATTGTCGAAGACCGCAAGCGCGGTACGACATTGGAAGACTGCAGCAAGCTTACCGCCGAATTTCTGGCTGTGAAAAACGGATAAACGGGAAAGGGTCGTCGTAGGGCCCGCCAAAAGGAGCCGCGCATGGGCGCCAAGTTATTCGAACCGATCGACCTCCGCAGCGTGCGGCTTCCCAACCGGATCGTCGTCGCGCCGATGACGCAATTCTCCGCGCCGGACGGCGTCGCCGGCGATTGGCATATGGTGCATCTCGGTCAGTACGCCACGTCGGGGGCGGCGCTCGTGCTGACCGAATCGACCTATGTCGCGGCGAATGCCCGTAACGCGCGGTCGTGTCTTTCGATCTATTCGGATGAACAGGAAGCCGGTATCGGGCGGATCGCGCAATTCTACAACGACCACGGCGCCGCCACCTTCGGCGTTCAGCTCTGTCACGGCGGCCGGAAGGCCTCGGCCCGCGAACCCTGGGAGGGCGGCGGCCCGTTGCCGATCAGCGACGGCGGCTACGAGGCCTTCGCCCCGTCGGCGGTGCCGATCTCGGATGCGTGGCCGGCGCCGACCCCGCTGACGTCGGAGACGATCGCCGACGTGATTCAGGCCTTCGCCGATGGCGCCAAACGGGCCCATCGCGCCGGGGCGCGGGTGATCGAAATCCATGGGGCGCACGGCTATCTCATCCATCAGTTCCTGTCGCCGATCACCAACCGGCGTAACGATTCCTATGGCGGCGATTTGCCGAACCGCATGCGCTTTGCGATCGATGTGTATGACGCCATCCGCGCGGTCTGGCCGGACGACCTGCCGATCGGTATCCGGGTATCCGCGACCGACTGGATCGAGGGCGGCTGGGATGTCGCCGACACGGTGGAACTCGCGAAGGCGCTCGAGGCGCGGGGCTGCGACTATATGCATGTGTCGAGCGGTGGGCTCGATTCCGCGCAGAAGATCACCGTCGGTCCCGGGTATCAGACCACCTTCGCCGCCACGATCAAGGCGGCGGTGGATATGCCGATCATCACCGTCGGGCAGATCAGCAATGCGCACCAGGCCGAAACCATCCTGCACACCGGCCAGGCCGATATGATCGCGCTGGCCCGGCCGGTGATCTTCAATCCGCATTGGGCGATGCAGGCAGCCTATGAATTGGGCGAGCCGATCGAGTATCCGCGCCAATACGAACGCGGCAATCCGGTGCGGTGGGGCGCGGCCGGCATAAACGCCCCAGGCAACGTGGTGCCCGACAAGTAGGGATAGAAAACAGCCGCATCGAACGCGGCGACTATCCCCGAATGGAAGTTCCATTTGCCCGAGACGCAACGCGCCTATTGCGACCGTTTTTTGATTTCCCGGTAGAGCGCCTCCGGCGAGACGCCGATTTCGGCGGCGACGTCTTTCCAACGCCCCTTCGGCGGCAACGCTTCATTCCAGTCGAGCCATCCGGATAGGCGTTCGGCGACGGTCTTGCGGGTTAATAACTCGCACCGATGCCGCATGTTCTGCAATTCCACCGCCAAGTAGGCCGACCACTGTTCCGCAAGTGCAGGGTCGCTGCGCAAGATGCGTTGCAACGCTTCCCGCGGCATGGAATTTACGGTCGCCCGGTCCACGCAGACTCCGTCGCAGTGGTATCGCTCGGCGTATAGCGAAGCTTCCGCGACGACGCCTTGGCCCTTAACCCGGTTCAAGACGGTCACCGCCCCGTCGCGATGATAGCGGACAAGATCGACCGTGCCCGATAGGAGTAGAAACACGGACGTTACACGGTCGCCGCGATGGAAGAGCCGTTCCTGCGGCGCCAGCGAAAGCGTTCTCGCAGGTTCAACCTGCAATGCGTCGAAAAGGACCTTTAACATGATCACTATCATGTTGGGGAACGTTGGAATCTGGCAAGGAAAAGATAGTCAACGATCAGCAAATGGAGGCGCCGATGCGGCGGCGATTAATTTTCGGCACCATTGCCGTATCGGTTCTGTGCAGCGGGATCGCGTTCGGTCAGGCTGGGCGGGAATCGCACTACGCCGGGCAAGAGCAACGGGAGATCAAAAGCCTGTCGTCCGACGATATCAGCGAGTTGCGCCGAGGCGGCGGGTGGGGGTTCGCGAAGGCTGCCGAGTTGAATGGTGTGCCCGGCCCCCTTCATTTGCTCGAGATGAAGGATCGAATTCCGCTGACGCCTGTGCAGGTCACGAAGGTTTCGGTGATCTATGAGGACATGAGATCGCGCGCGATCGGTCAAGGCAAGCGGTTGATTGAACTCGAGCGTCGGCTCGAACGTCACTTCAGAACCCGGGCGATCTCGGACACGCAACTACGGGCGCTGCTTGCCGAAATAGCCGAGGTTCGCGGATCGCTCCGCTACACACATCTCGCCGCCCATCTTGCCGTTTCGGAATTCCTGACCGACACACAGATCACGCGTTACAACGAACTGCGCGGGTATGCGGAAGGCCCTCGCAATGGCGGATCGGGACGCCATGGAGCGCCGCATGGCAAGCGGCGTCATGGTCCCAACTGAACGGACTTTGCCCGGTCGTTCCAACATATATGCCGACTAGATGATCTGCGCCCGCGCCGTCGGCAACTCCGTCAACAATCGGCCGATTCCGGGAACCGGGTCCTCGACCTTCATGACCGTCAGCATCGCCCAGAGCGCGGCCTGGTTGGTCGTTACGACCGGCTTTTGGTAGCGCTCCTCCCATTCCGCGACGAATTTCAGGGTTGGGAAGTTGCCGCCGGGCACCACCAGGACTTCGATCTCCGGCCGGTCGATCCGCTCGAATGCACCGACCGCGTGGTCCGCACCCAAGGCGCCGATGGCGTAGGCGTCGGTCGCGCCGAACCCGTCCATCCCCACGACCTCCAGGCCATGCCGTGTCTCATAATAGCGTTTGGTGCGCGCCATCACCTCTTCCGAATAGGGGGAGACGATGGCGATCCGTTTTGCGCCCAGCGCTTGGATGGCGTGCCCCACCGCTTCCGCCGAGGTCAGGGCCGGCACCCCGGAGCCCTCGCTCATGAGGCGGACCGCCTTGGCGTCGTAATCGTCGTCGAACATGCTGGCCGAGGTTTGGGCCAGGCTGATGACCTCGACCTTGGCGGCGCCGAGCAGCTTGGCCTGGTATTCGACATCCGCGTCCAGGCTGGGCGAGAAGGGCGTGTCGCCGCCCTTGCCCAGCCGGCCCACATGGAGCTGCAACGTATCGGGAAGCAGTTGGTTGAACTCGATCTCGACCGTCGTGTTGGTCGAGGGGATCAAGGAACCGAAATGCCGCATTGTAAGGGGTTCTCCTGTGATGGACCCGCGTCTAATGAAAGAGCGTGCCGCCGTTGATGTTGTAGGCTTGGCCGGTGATCATCTCGGCCTCGTCGGACGCGAGGAAGGCTACGAGATGGGCCACGTCTTCCGATTCGGCGACCCGGCCCAGCGGCGTTCCCTGGTTCATCCGTTCCACCACTTGCGCCCGGTAGGCTTCCAGGGAAACGCCTTGCCGGTCGGCTTCCGCCTGCTCGGCATAATTCATGCGGTCGGTGTTGACCCCGCCCGGGCAGACGGAATTCACCGTGATCTTATGCGGGGCGAGGTCGAGCGCCGCGCATTGCGTCAGGCCGAGTACGGCGAATTTGGACGAGGAATAGGCGCTGCCTTTCGGGCTGCCCTGTTTCGACGCGACCGAAGCGATGTTGATGATTCGGCCGCCGCCTTGGTCGATCATGTGTCTTGCGGCGAATTTCGTGGCGAGGAAGGGCGCGGTGATGTTGATGTCGAGCACATGCTGCCAGATATCCGCGTCGAGTTCCCAGACCGGCACGCGGTCCTTGCCGATGATCGCCCGCGCGTTATTGACCAGGATGTCGATCCGTCCGAAGTCGCTGACGACCTTCTCGATCAGGTCTTGGATTTCCGAGCGGCTCGACAGGTCCGCGGGAATCGTCAGGCATTTTCGGCCCAATGCTCTAATCTCCTCGGCGACGCTCTCGATCCCGTTCCATTGGTCGCCGCGCTCCTGCGGCGGCAGGTCATCGTCGGGCCGGGGCACATCGGTAATCGCGACATCCGCGCCGAGAGTCGCCAGTTTCAGGGCCGTTGCGCGGCCGACGCCCTTGCGCCCGCCGGCGCCGGTAACCAGGGCGATCTTTCCGTTCAGGTTCGACATATTCGGGTTTTCCTCGTGCAAATAGTTTTTTTCCGACCATTCTAATTTCGCTTTTTGCCGCAAAGGGCGCAAAATGAAGCATACGGTTGTGAACTCACTATAGACGTTGCAGGTTGAACAGGGGGTTCCCCATGCACGACAGCGACAACGAGTTGGCGATCACATGCGACGCGTGCGGCGCCAGCGACTCACGGGAAATCGAGTGGCTGCAGGCGAACGGCGTTCTCACATGCGCGGCGTGCGGCCATGATATCGATCTCGGCCGCGATCCATGGCGCGGCGCAATTCAGCGCCAGTGGAACGCATCGCATCATCTCGGGCCTCCTCGCCGGAAGCTCCCCTAGCGATTAGGAGCGATACGATGCCGTCACCGCACCGCGCCCATCTCATGGGCACCCGTCACATGGCCGCCGCCGGGCATTACCTGGCGGCGCAGGCGGCGTTTCAGATTCTCGAGGCCGGCGGCAACGCGGTCGATGCCGGGTGCGCCGGCGGTATGGCGCTGACCGTGCTGCAGTCGGAGTATGTCGGCTTCGCCGGTGTCGCGCCGATCATGATCTATCTTGCTGAAAGCGACGAGGTGATCACGATCGCGGGCCTCGGCACCTGGCCGAAGGCGGTGACGGTCGAAACCTTCCATGAGAAATACGACGGCGCGATGCCGCCGGGCGTGCTGCGCAGCGTGGTGCCCGCCGGTCCCGATTCATGGATCACCGCATTGCGGCGGTACGGCACCATGAGCTTCGGTGACGTCGCCGCGGCCGCGATCCGATTCGCCCGCGATGGATTTCCGGCCCCTCGTTTGCTGTGTGACATCATCGCGGCGAACGAGGAGGGCTACCGGCGTTGGCCGTCGAACACGGCGATCTACCTGTCGCAGGACCGTCCGCCACGCCCCGGCGAGTTGTTCGTGCAAGCGGATCTGGGCCGGACGGTCCAGTACATGGCCGACCAGGAAGCGGCGGCGCAGGGCGCGGGCCGCGACGCCGGTCTCCAGGCGGCGCATGACGCCTTCTACACGGGCGATATCGCGCAGGCGATCGTCAAACATCAGGCGGAGAGTGGCGGATGGATGTCGGCGGACGATCTCGCGTCTTATAGTTCGCCGGTCGAAGCCCCCTTGCGGACGACGTTCGGCGACCTCGAGGTGTTCGCTTGCGGGCCCTGGTGCCAGGGGCCGGTGCTGCCGATGACGCTGAATATCCTGAACGGGTTCGATCTGGCGGCGTTCGGCCAGAACTCGGCGGATTACATCCACACGCTCGCGTCGGCGCTCAACCTGTCCTTCGCCGACCGGCACGCCTATATCGGCGATCCGCGATTCATCGACGTGCCGATCGACGGCCTACTCGGCACGGCCTATGCCGACGCCCGGCGCGCCCTGATCGATAAGGACCGAGCCTGGACCGAGATGGCGCCCGTCGGCGACCCGCGGACCGGTGCGGCCGTGCGCGATGACGCGGGGTCCAATCCTCAGAAAACGCCGGAACTCGCGCGGGAGGAACTGGATACCTCCTACATCTGCGTCGTCGACAGCCAGGGCAACGCCTTTTCCGGAACGCCGAGCGACGGATCGACCAGCGCGCCGGTCGTGCCGGGCCTTGGTATCGTCGTGTCGTCGCGCGGCTCGCAGAATTGGACCGACCCGAATCATCCCGCCTGCTTGGCGCCCGGCAAGCGGCCCCGCCTGACGCCCAACCCGGCGATGGCGATCCGCGGCGGGCGCACCGTGATGCCATTCGGATCGCCCGGCAACGACGTCCAGATCCAGGCAATGATCCAGGTGCTTTTCAACATCGAGGTATTCGGCATGGCGCCGCAGGACGCGGTAGAGCAGCCGCGCTTCGCCACCTTCAACTATCCCCGGTCGTCGGAACCGCATTCCTACAGCCCGGGCCAGCTGCGGTTGGAATCGCGCATTCCGGACCCGACCGCGCGAGACCTCGCCGACCGGGGTCACAAGCTGAACCCGTGGCCGGATTGGGAGTATACCGCCGGAGCCGTGTGCACGATCGTCGCCGACCGCGAAACGGGCGTCCTGACGGGCGCGTCCGACCCGCGCCGTCCGACCGGTGTGTGCGGCTGGTGACGCGCCGATTTTTCGGATTGCGGCCTGCGGCGGTAAGCTGGTGGTGAACCAACAACCAAAGGGACACCACACATGCCTTCATCGAAATTGACGCCCTACGAACTCGTTCCGCAACTCGGCAAGCTGCGCGACGAGGTGCTTTTCGGCGATGTTTGGGAACAGCCGGAATTGACCAAGCGCGACCGCAGCCTGGTCACCGTCGCCGTGCTGACCGCGCTCTACCGAACCGACGAGTTGCGCGGTCATATGAAACGCGCGCTGGACAACGGCGTGACTCAGGACGAACTGCGCGGGTTGATCACGCATCTCGCCTTCTACGCCGGCTGGCCCTGCGCGGTGAACGCAGGCCGTGTCGGGCTCGAGGTTTTCGAGGACGACTGAGCCGCGTCACGGCGTATCCGCGGCAACCGGCGGGCGGGGATCGGTTTATCGTCTCTCCGCCGGTTCGACCGCGGCTGCGGAACGAATTATTCTGTAGCGAATTTGATCGACCCGCACTTGCTTGCTTCGGTCAGCCAAGGGAGGAACGACCATGGAATACAAGCGTATTTCCGCCGATTGCCATATCGATCTTTGCTGGATGCCGCCGGACCTATTCGTCAGTGAGGCGACGCCGGCGATGAAGGAGCGTATGCCCTTCGTCACCGACGGCCCGGACGGGCCTTATTGGACCTGCAAGAACGGCACGTCCTTCGGGCTCAAGAACGGGGTCGGTCCCTCGGGCGCGAAATACGTTCCCGGTGCGCATGACCGCGCCGACCTGATGGCCGCAACGAATCTGTACGAAGACGGCAAGAACGATATCCGCCGGGTCTCGACGCCGGAACTCCGCATCAAGGATATGGAGCGCGACGGTGTCGACGCCGAGGTGATGTACGGCATCCTGGGCGCGGCGTCCAAGCTGGCCGATCACGAAGCGGCCAACGAGATGTACCGTATCTACAACGACTGGCTGGCGGACTTCTGCAAGGAATACCCGGACCGCCAGATCGGTCTCGCCTGTCTGCCCTATGGCGACATCGAGGAAGCCGCGAAGGAAATCTACCGGGCCAAGGAGCTGGGTTTGCGCGGGATCGAGCTGTCCTGTTCCTGGGACATGGCGCCGATGTATCACCCGATGTGGGAGCCGATCTGGCAGGCGATCAACGAGGTCGAACTGCCGTTGCATTTCCACACCTTCCCGGTGATGTCGCCGCAGGTGCGCGAAAATCTGCCGAAGGAGAGCCAGCGTGTCGCCATCTTCACGATCGTTTCGGGCTTCCAGATGAACCTGATCAATATCGTTGCCGCGGTGATCGGCGGCGCGATCCTGGAACGCTATCCCAATGTGCGTGTCGCCTTCGGCGAAAGCGGTATCGGCTGGCTGCCCTACGCGCTCGACCGGATGGATTTCGAATGGGAGGACCGTTTTAAGGACCTCGGACTGACGATGAAACCGAGCGACTACTGGCGGCGTCAGTGCAAGGCGACTTTCCAATACGACACCATCGGCGCCAAGTTGGTCGATGACATTGGTGTCGAATCGCTGATGTGGGGGTCGGACTATCCGCATGGCGACGGCGTCTGGCCGGACTCCGACAAATACATCAAGGAACAGTTCGCGCATCTGCCGGCGGACGTGGTGCACAAGATCACCTGCGAGAACGCCGGCAAATTCTATGGACTGATTCAATAAACCCGCCGGTCGGCACGGAGGAGATGGCCATGTCCAATTCGGACTCGCAGGCGACTATTCGCGACTGCGCCCAGAACGCGATCGGCGTCATTCAGGATGCCCGCAGCGATGAAGCCAAGCTACGCGCGGGATTACTGGAGGCGATGCGGCCGTTGCTGGCGCGGGAGGATTTACTGACCCTCGGCGTGAAGCGGCCGGGCAATCACATCGACAACTCGAAGTACCTTTATTACGACGGGCAATTGTCCATCACGCTCGACGAGTTTCCCAACGGCAAATACATCCCGCCGCATGACCATGGCGTCTGGGAGGCGTTGGTGGTCTTCAAGGGACGTGTGCGTCATTGCGTCTACGAACGGGTGGATGACGGTACGGTCGAGGGGCATGCGGACCTGAAGACGGTGGAGGATCGCGAATACGCGCCCGGCGAGATCGCCATGGTCGTACCGCCGACGGAAATCCACAGCTTCACGGCGTTGGCGGAGGGAACCTATGTCGTGACGGTCGTCGGCGGCAATTACAAGCCGGTCCGGCACTACTACAATGTCGAAGACAAGACCTACGTGGTCAGCAAACCCGCGGCGCTGGCCGCGGCGGAATAAATCAACGGAATGACGCAAGGAAAGGGCCACCGGGTGATGCATCTCGCGACCGATGTCCTGGTGGTCGGGTCGGGCGGGGCCGGCATGTATGCCGCGGTGTCGGCGGCGCGGGCGGGCGCCCGCGCCCTGCTGGCCGACAAGAGTCTGATCGGCCGCGGCGGGGCGACGATAATGGCGCAGATGACCGTCGCGTCGGCGGTCGCCGAGGAAGCGCCGGATCACTGGACGCATCACCTGGCCGATACGCTGGAAGCGGGACGCGGGCTTTGCGATGGGCAGCTCGCCGCCATTCTGTGTGAAGAGTCGCCGTTGCGCATTCGCGAGATGGACGATTGGAAGGTCGGCTGGGCCCGCGAAGACGGACATATCAAGCAGGTCACCGCGCCGGGCCATCAAATCCCGCGCTGCGTCTATGTCGATTTTTTGAATACCGGCCCGGCGGTCGCCAAGACATTGCGGGCGCAGGTCGCGCGCGGCGACGGCATCACCCGGGTCAGCGATCTGTCGATCACGGATCTGGTGGTGCATGACGGGCGTGTCGCCGGTGCGGTCGGTTTCGCGTTGGAAGACGGATCGCCGGTGACGGTCGCCGCCAAGGCGGTGATCCTGGCCGCCGGCGGATTGACGAAGATCTACCAACGAAACAGCGCGTCGACCAACATGGGCGGGGACGCCTTCGCCTTGGCGCTGCATGCCGGGGCCGATCTCGTCGACATGGAATTCGTGCAGTTCTTCCCCATCGGTCATCTAGCACCACGCCTCGTCGGCATGGACCCGATCATGTGGGACCCGTTCCGTTACAAGCTCGGCGGCCGGCTGTTGAACGGCAATCAAGAGGAGTTCATCGAGAACTACGGCGCGACGGACTCCGGCACCTATACCGCGCCCCGCGATGTCGCCAGCTACGCCATCATGAAGGAGGCGGCGGCGGGGCGCGGGTCGCCCAATGGCGGCGCGTTTCTGAGTTTCCAGCACGTGCCGGAACCGGAATTGCGCGCGGCCTTCGGTCCGGTGATCGACCGGTTGCTGGCCAACGGCATCGACCTGACGGAGCGGTCGGTCGAGGTTGCACCCATTGCCCATTACCATATGGGCGGTATCCGGGTGGACGAAATGATGCGCACCACGGTGCCGGGTCTCTATGCCGCGGGCGAAGCCGTCGGCGGGGCGAACGGCGCGAACCGCCTGTCCGGGAATGCGATTCCGGAAGCGTTGGTCTTCGGCGAACGGGCCGGCCGCTTTGCCGCGGAGGAAGCAAACGGGATGGACCAGCCTTGGTCCGATGCCGACGCGGCGCCGGCACTCGACCGGTTGCGCGGTTTCGGAGCTGGGAGCCGGAGCAACGCAAACGCGGCGGCTGGGGCGTTGCTGGCCGATCTTCAGAACCTCATGTGGGATAAGGTCGGGCTTCTGCGCACCCGGGATGGCTTGTCCGCCGCGCTCGGCCGTTTGCGGCAGATGCAGCAGGACGATTTACCGGCAATCGCGGCTCAGACGGACAGCCGCTCCGCGCTCGCGGTTCAAGACTGGTTCGGCCTGCGGGCGTCGCTTCTGGCGGCTGAAACCGTTGCGCTGGCGGCCTTGCACCGTTGTGAAAGCCGCGGGGCGCATCAACGCGAAGACTTTCCGGAGACGCTTTCGGCCTATGACCATAACCAGATCGTTTCGCTGCGGGATGGCGCTCTCGCATTGGCGAAGTCGCCGGTGGCCATCGTCGACGTTCCACCGGTTCCGCTGGAGGCGGCGCAATGACGGCGAAACGGGCGACGATCCGGGTGCAGCGCGGCGGTCCCGGCGACGCGCCGCGCTTCGAGACGTTCGAAGTGCCGTATCGCGAGGGTATGTCGGTGCTCGATGCGCTGATGTGGGTACGGACGCATACGGATTCGTCGCTGGCCGTTCGCTATAGCTGCATCAACGCCAATGCCTGCAAGGAGTGCATGGTCGAGGTCGACGGCGAAACCGCCTACGCCTGCACCGCGCGGTTGGGGTCGGGGGCCGTGACGGTGGCGCCGCTGTCGAACAAGCGGCTGATCCGCGATCTGGTCACCGACATCGTGCCGCCGAAGGAAAACCTGAAAAACGCCCTCGACGGTTCCTAGCCGCCGCCTTCGATCAATTCGAGAATGCGTTCCGGCGTCATCGGGATGTCGGTCACGCGGGCGCCGAAGGGTGTCAAGGCATCCTCGACCGCCGAGGCGAGAACCGCCGTCGCGGGAATGGTGCCGCACTCGCCGGCTCCTTTGACGCCCAGCGGATTGAGCGGTGTCGGCGTTTCCAGGTGATGGATTTCGATGCGCGGTAACTCGGGCGCCGTCGGCATCAGGTATTCTCCGAGATTCGTGGTTTGCGGCTGGCCGTTCTCGTCGTATTTCATCCATTCGTAGAAAGCGGAACTGATGCCGTGCGCGACGCCGCCCTGCACCTGGCCCTCGACGAGCATCGGATTGATCAGCCGTCCGGAATCGTGGACCACCACGTAGCGCAGGATCGACACCTGCCCGGTCTCGATATCGACCTCGACCACCGCGGCGTGGCTGCCGTTGCAATAGGTCAGCGCATCGGGACCGAAAAGCGAAGTCGCCGACAAGCCGGGCGGCAGCCCGCTCGGCATGGCGTAGCCCGGCATGCCGCCGAGCACCCGCGCAATCTCGCCGAGGGCTACCGATAGGCCCGAAACGCCCTTCACACGCACCGTGCCGTCGGCGAGTTCGAGATCTTCCGTCGCCGCTTCCAGCATGCGTGACGCGGCGTCCAACGCCTTTGTCCGCACCTCCTGCGCGGCGAAGTGCACGGAAGAGCCGGCATTGACCGCCTGCCGGCTGGCGAAGGCGCCGAGACCGAGCGGCGCGGCGGCGGTATCGCCGGCGATGACGGAGACCTCCGCCGGGTCGATGCCGAGACTGCCCGCGCACAACTGCGCCAGAGTCGTCTTGACGCCTTGGCCTTGCGCCGTCGCGCCGGTGCGGATTTCGACCTTGCCCGATGCGCCGACGGTCACCGTGGCGGACTCGAAGGGTCCGCGTCCGGTGCCTTCCACATAGTTTGCGATGCCGAGCCCGAGATGTCTTCCCTCGGCCCGGGCGGCGGCTTGCCGTGCGGGGAAATCGTCGTAGCCGGCCGCCGCGAGCAGTTTGGCTTGGCACGCCGGATAGTCGCCGCTGTCGTAGATCATCGTCGCCCCGTCACGCGACCGCACCGGCGTCGCGTAGGGCATCTGGTCCGGGCCGATAAGATTGCGGCGGCGGACCTCGGCGCGGTCCAGGTCGAGGTCTTGCGCCACGCGGTCGAGCAGCCGCTCCATCACGTATGTGCCTTGGGGCCGTCCGGCGCCGCGCGTTGGTGTCGCCGGGATCAGGTTGGTGAGTACCGAGACGACTTCGAGCCGGCAGGCGGGCAGGACATAGGGGCCGAGCAGGTTGGTCGCGGCGTTTTGAGCGATGACGATGCCGTAGGGCGTGAAGGCTCCATGGTCGTGCAGCATTCGGCCGCGGATGCCGAGCAGCCGGCCGTCGCCGTCCACGGCGGCCTCGATCTCCCAAAGCTGATCGCGTTCCTGCACCGTCGCGGTGAAATGTTCGCGGCGATCCTCGATCCATTTGACCGGCCGGCCCAGGAGCTTGGCCGCCAAGGGAACCGCCGCCTCTTCGGGATAGAAGACGAATTTCGGTCCGAACCCGCCGCCGACGTCGGGCGGGACGATTCGCACTTCGGTTTCCGCGCAACCCAGCAGGTCGATCAGGATGCCATGCGCGCGATGCGGCATCTGCGTGCCGTCCCATACCGTCAGCACGTTGTCGGCTGGGTCGTATCGCGCCACGACGCCCCGGCATTCCACCGGATGACCGCCGCCCTTGTGCAGCGTGAATGCCTCGGTCACGACATGTGCCGCCGCGCCGAAGGCAGCGTTGGCATCGCCGAAGTCCTGCACGAAACGGGCGACCACATTGTCGGGACATCCGGTCCGGGCGGTCGGCGATCCGTCAGCGAGCGCGGCGGGCAGGTCGATCACCGCGGGCAACGGGTCGTAGTCGACGATGACATGCTCGGCGGCGTCTTCTGCGAGGGCGCGGCTGTCCGCGACGATCATCGCGACCGCCTCGCCCACGTGACAGACCTCGTCGTGTGCAAGAACCGTCTGCTTGATGGTTTGCCGGATCGCCGCATTCGGCATTTCGCCGGGAATATGGTCTGTCGCCCAATGCGGCGCAAGGGCGTCATGGGTGTAGATCGCACGCACGCCGGGCAGGTCCCGCGCCGCGGTCGTGTCGATCGACAGAATGCGGGCATGCGCATAGGCGCTGCGGACGAAATGGGCATGCAGCATGTCGGGATAGCGGATGTCGTCGGCGAATCGGGCCGCACCCCGCAACAGGGCCGGGTCTTCCACGCGTTTGATGCGCTGTCCGAACATGCCCGTAACGGTACCGGCAAGGGACGGGGCTGTCATCTTGAGCCGGTGGTGAAGGGACGCGGTTAGAGAACGATCTCCTTGGTCACCGTCTTGGAATCGTCGCGGAACCGGCCGCCCGTCCAGCCGGCGCAGATCGCGGAGAACAATCCGGCCTGCCCGCCCGCTTGAACGATCAGCAGGCCCTCGGGCCAGAATTTATCGACCATGTCGTTCGCCCGCGCCGGATCGACGCCTTCGCCGATGCCATGCGCGCCTTGGATAACGTCCGTGCCGGGGCGGCGCAGCGCGTCCTGTAAAGCCCTGGTGATCCGCTCGCGGTTCCATCCGCCGTCGCGGAACGTGGCGTAGTGTTCCGGCGCCAGCACCAGCATCGCGTTGGTGAACTCGCAGAGTTTCCAGTTGCCCACCGCCATCAGCGAGCGGGAAAGCGATTGGATCAACGCTTCGGGCGTGCGCGACCGTTGGTCGACGAACCCTTGGATGCCGTCGCCTTGGAACAGGGTGACCGTGTTCGTGCCGGACGCATGGCCCCGCGCCACGTTGAGCGGCGTCCATGTGGGGTCGTCTTCTCTCTCCGCGAAGCAGAAGGTGTATTTGCCGGGGCCGCCGAGCACGGCGCGGTCCATCTCGCCGGGCACGCCGCCGCCGAAGTTGCGGATGATGAGTTGCAGGGCCCGGCCGATGGTGGCGTTGGCGCGGTTGCCCTGGCCCAGGCAGTTCATGCCGGAATTCATGCCGATCTTCCGGGCGATCGGGCCATTGACGATCAGGATCGGTGACGAGAAGCAAGTGGTGCAAAGCACGCCGTGCATCGTGGCATACGGGTCGAGCGCGGCTTCGAGGGCGGTCAGCACCACCGGCATGTATTCCGGGCGGCAGCCGGCCATCACCGCGTTGATCGCGACCTTCTCTACCGTGATGGGCAGAAGGTTCGGCGGCACGTCGCCGATCACTTCGTCGGGGTTGCGAGAGGTGCCGTCCAGCATGCGCAGAACGCGCGCGTCGGTGGGCGGCACGATCGGCAGCCCGTCGGACCAGCCGCGGTCGAAGCAGGCCTCGATCTCGTCGTCCCATTCGCCGAGGGTTATCTCGCGTGCGGTTATGCCGGTATCGCCGAACCGGGCGACAAGCGTCTCGTAGGCACCGACGTCATGCGTGCGTGATCCGCAGCCGGGCCGTGAGTCCGGCAAATCCGCGCCGAGGTCCGTTTGCCCGGTCAGGTCCCGCCATTCGTCGCGGTGCCATCCGAAGGCGCGGCCGGTCTCGACGCCGTCTTTGAAACGGATGACCGTCGGGACGATCTCGATATCGGCATGAAAGGACTGTTCGAGCGTGCCGTCATGCACGGCATCCACACCCGGCGGAAAGGCGGGGTCGTCCTGGGTGATCACCGCGATTTCGGCGTGTGATTGCGCCAGCGCCGCGATCAAGGGGGCGATCATCGCGCAGGTTTCGCACTCGGCCTTGACGAAGAAGGCGAGCCCGTCGGTCGGTAGGATGTCGGAAGGCATGTGAGTCTCGCCCTTGGTTTTTTGGGTCGAGACAGTTATAGCCCTACCGCGTCCGCCGAGAAAACCGGTTGCGGCGACGAGCGGTCGGAGAAAATGGCCGCATACCGGCGTTTCCGACGGTATGCGGCTTGCAATTTCAGCTTAAGTCGATGCTGCCGGAACTTCCGACGTGCAATGCGCGCAGCGCGTTGCCTTGATCGGAATTTTCGACAGGCAATGCGGGCACTCTTTCTCCGTCGGATCGGGCGGCGCGACTTCTTCTTCGCGCTTCAGTTTATTCATCGTCCGAATGACCATAAAGATGGCGAAAGCGACGATAATGAAATCGAGCACCGTGTTGACGAACTGACCGTAGTTGATCGTCGCGGCGCCGGCTTTCTCGGCAGCGGCGAGCGTGGCGTATTGCTGGTCGGATAGATTGATGAACAGATTGCTGAAATCTACACCACCCATCAGCAATCCGATGGGCGGCATGATGATGTCCTTGACGAACGAGGAGACGATCTTGCCGAACGCCGCCCCGATAATGATGCCGACAGCCATGTCCATGACATTGCCGCGCATCGCGAATTCTTTGAATTCCTTTAACATGAATTCCCCCGTAAGAAGGTTTCTCAAGACCTGTGTGCTACCCCAACTAGAGGAATATATCAGCAAGGCACGATTTGAGAAATCGCAGTTGCATCAATGGGGAACATTACACGGTAGACGTCAACGTCCGCCGATTGGAAGCGTGCGACAGTGTCGGAGGCCTGCCCGGACAATTATGGGTGGTGCGGGAAAAGGATCAGCTCGGCGGATTGATCTGCCGATCGGGGACGATCGAGTTGGTGCCGAGATAGTGGAAATACTCGTCCTCTTGCTCGAGACAGAGCGCACGCAATCGCCATAGCGTCTTGCCGAACACCGTCTCGTTGAACAGCCAGTCCTCGACCTGCTTGCTGGTCGAATAGCCGGGCTGTGCCGTGATCGCTTCGCCGTAATACGCCTTGAGGTCCTCGTAGGCGAGTTTCAGAACGCGGCCGACCGGCATGTCGTCGCGCGGGCAGGGGGTGTCCTGGTTATCCAGAAAGTTTGCAACATACTTCGCCGCGTCGTCGATGGACAGGCCGCTCGGGCCGACCGTGGTGCGGCCGCGTGTGGTGACGGCCAGGTCGTACCAGGGCGCCAGCGAGGCAATCTCGGTCATCAAGGCCTTGCCGATCTCGCTGGTCGGCGCGGTCTCGTCGGGCAGGGTGGGCAGGTCGATCGGGCAGGCCATGCCGGTCATCGCGTCCTCGTCCAGCGCTGCGGCGGCTTCGGGAACCTCGACCGGGTAGTCGACCAGCACGGGCCCGGACTCCGCATCGAGTAGCTCGAAGGCGGCCTTGATCACGTTTTTCTGGAACACCGCGTCGTTCGGCACGCCGATCGGACGGCCCAATTCATACGGCACCCACAGCGCGCGCGGCGGGTTGGTGCGTTCGGTATGGATTCGGATCAGGCTGATCTGTGTCGTCGCCAGCCCTTCTTCTTCGAATATTACGGCAAGCCCGCCAACGGCGCGCGTGCATTTCGGTCATATGGGGACAAGCAGGACGGTATCGACCGCGTCCGCCTTCATCGTCTGCGCGATGGCGCGGGCCGAGTCCTCAAGGTCGCTCGGATGCGGCGCGCCCGAGACCGAGAAGTGGAAGTTCGAAACCGACCCGATCACGCCCTCGTCGGCCAGCTCGTGCAGCCGTTGCAGCGGGAAGCAGACATTCAGGTCCTGCTGGAAACCGGTGCGGTCGAAATTGACCGAGACATGGCTCATCACGACGTCGCCCGGGTCCACGTCGCCGGGGATCACGCGGAAATCGGTAGCGTTCCGCTGAAACACGGCGTCGCTGCGCAAATTCAGCGCCGCCGTCGAGATTAGCGCGACCCTGCGCTCGTTGAGCGGCTTGCCGGTGACCCAAGGACGCCGGTCCTCGAAGCCGGAGCAATCGAGTTCTTCCATCATCTTGCGCTCGCCGAGCGGGATGTCTTCGAGCCTTGCCATGGGAATGTCCGTGAAGTGAGTCGAACCGGTGATGAAACTTAAGTATGGAGCGTGGGTTTGAGGATGGCAAATCACAAGTCGGTCGATGCCTTCGCCGATTGCCCGTGCCGGGCCCGCTCTATAGGGTGGCCGCCCATGCCGAAACCTCCTGAAAAAATCGGCCTCGCGGTATTGCTGCTGTTGGCTTGCGCGCTGTCTTGGGGCAGCAACGTGGTGGTCGGGCGCGCGGTGCATGAAGACCTGCCGCCGATCGGCCTCGCCTTCTGGCGTAATGCGACCGCGTTCGCGATGGTGCTGCCCTTTACCGCCAAAGGACTGATCACGCAGTGGCGGGTCATCCGGGAATGCTGGGTGACGATCTTCGCCGCGGGCGTAATCGGTACCGCGGTGTTCAACGCCATGACCTATTGGGCGCTGCAGGACACAACGGCGGTCAACGGCTCGATCATGATGTCCCTAACGCCGGTGGTCGTTCCGGTATTCGCCCTGATGATCTTGCGCATCGGGCTTACGGGACGGCAGGCGGCCGGGATCGCGGTATCGTTCGTCGGGGTTATCGCGATCCTGACCGGTGGCGACTTCTCCGTCCTGGCCGATTTCGCGTTTCGACAAGGCGACCTGTGGATGATCGGCGGGATGGTCTGTTGGTCGCTCTACACGGTCGTGGTAAAATTGCGGCCGGCCGAACTCGACCCCTACGTCTTTCTCAGCGTCTTGCTGGCCGTCGCGATGGTGGTGTTGATTCCCTTCTACATATGGGAAAGCGCCGCTGGCTTTCCTTATCCCGCCACGTGGGAGGGGGCCGGCGTGGCCCTCTATCTCGGCCTGTTTCCGACCGCATTGGCGCTCCTCTTCTTCAATATGGCGGTGGATATCGTCGGACCCAACCGCGCGGGCCTCTGCAACCACTTGGTTCCGGTATTCGCGACGATCTTGGCCGTCATGTTCCTGGGCGAACGCTTGGCGTTGTTCCATCTGGTCGGTGTCGCGTTCATAGCGGCCGGACTCTATTTGGCGACGGCGCAGGGATCGGCGCGCCGGGTGTAGCTTCCGGCTCGGCATAGACCACATAGCGCAATGGCCCGCCGGGATCGACCCCGTCGAAGGGGTAGCAGGTCACCAGTGCGAGCCAGGTATCGTGCGTCTCGACCCGAAGGCCGCTCACATCGGAATCCACGACCTGCGTCTTGGTGATGCGAAAGGTCCGGCGTGCGCCCGATCGGTCGGTTACCGTCATCGCGTCCCCGGACTTGAGGTCCTGCAGGAACCGAAAATGCGTGTCGCGATGTCCGCTGATGACGGACACGCCGGCGCTGCCCGGGGCCGCGGTTCCGTCCATATGGGCGGGACCGAAGGCAAGCGTGCGGCCGCTGGCGCCTGCCAGGACGATCTGGTCGACCCGTAGGCGCGGCACCGCGATCTGGGCCACCGGCCAAGTGTCGGCCCAGGACCAGGGCTTGCTGCGTTCGACGCCGTTCTGGGTATCGGCCCAGGCGCGTTTGATGAGCAACTGCGCCAGGGCGGCCTTGGCGTGGATCCAGGCTCCCTCGCCGACCTGCCACCCGCCGAAGGCGAGCAACAGGGCGGCGAGGGCGCACGCACCGCGGGAGGTCACTGCGCGGTGCGCCGGCGGATGAACCAGACAGCGAGCGCCAGGCACACCAGCAGCAGCCCGATCAGCAAATGCTGACCGGCGGGCGTTGCCGTGCGGGTGTGCAGTCTGATCATCGCGCCGGGTTGGCCCGGCTGGTGAACCGTGCTGGCGGGCGCGGCGAATCCGCCGGCCGCGGTCGACTGGGCCAGCGTCCGCAAGGTTGCCTTGCCTTGCGTCCGCTGCGGCAGGGATTTGCCGGCGGCCTGCGGCGGCGTCCAGCCTGCGGGCGGGTTGGTGGGAACCGCACGGCGGCTCATGCCCTCGGTCGTCGGCCGGCTGATCTTCTTATCGACCGCCACCAGGCTGGTGTAGCGGCTCATGATCTGATGCGGCAACGCGACATTCAGGACCGCTTGCCGCACGGCCATCGGATCGACGCCTTCCTGCAGCTCGTCCATCAACGCTTCGGTTTTCCGCTTCGCCCAGTGCTTGGCGATTCCTTTCCCTTCCAATGCGTCCGTGAGGGCCAATTTCGTCGACCATTCCCGGCCGGCGAGGCGGCCTGCAATAGTGATGTCGCCGGCACCCCGGGGCAGACGCGCGCTGACGATGACCGGGTCGCCCCGATACAGGTCGGGCACGCGCTCCGGCTGAACGTCGGTGGCGGCGTGGTCGGTAAAATCGACCGCGATATCGGTCAGCACCGGATTGCCGAGTTTCTTGAACAGGCGGGTCATCTTGTCGGTGACCTCGCTGGTCTTGCCGATGAAAGTGAAGGTGCCGCGTCCGAACCGCGCCGCCTTGTTCATGAAATGGGCATTCGGCGCGCTGCCGATGCCGATCGTGAACAGCCGTGAATCGCCAATGCCCTGCCGGATCAGCCGGAACAGTTGCGCTTCGTTGCCGACGCTGCCGTCTGTCATGAGCACGATCTGACGCAGCCGGCTGGTATCGATTCGGTCGTCCAGGGCGAGATCGAGCGCGCGGCGCATTTCGGTGCCGCCGTCCGCCGCCAAACCGCGGACGAAGAGCCGTGCCGAGGCCAATGATTGCGCCGCGACCGCCTGTGGCTTGGCGAATAGCGGGGTCGGCTGACTGGCGAATCCGATGATGTTGAAATTGTCATTGGGTTGCAGACGGTCGAGTGCGAACAACAGCGCTTTCTTGGCCTGCTCGATCGACTGGCCATGCATCGACCCCGAGGTGTCGATGATGAAGACCGCCTCCCTCGGCAGCCGGGCTTCGTCTTTCTTCGCTTCGCCGGCCGGCGGAATGACCATGGCGAGCACGTAGGTTTCGCCGTCGCGGTCTTCCTTGAAAAGCGTTGCCCGCGGGGCGTTGCCGGGGTCGGGCCGCCATTCGAGGACGAAGTCCCGGTCGGCGGGCACCGGACCGTTGCGCAGAACCACCTGGAAACTGTTGTCGCCGGCATCGGCGACCTGCACCTCGTGATACAGACTGCGGAGGGCTGCGACCGACATGCCAGGCTTCAAGGCGACGGTGATCAGCGCCGGGTTCGCCTTGCCCATGATCGGATGGCGCATCGGCGGCGTGATGCGTTCGGCGTCCGGGACGGAACGCGCGTTGATGCCTAAACCGATGCCGCCGACGCCCGCGATCTGCGGACCCTTGGGGATGTAGCGCGGGTTGACGACCATCGGGAAACGCAGCGAGTACAGGCCGTCGACGACGGTCACCGGCTGCTGGTAGGACATCTCGACGGTGATGGTTTCGCCAGGCGGAATATTCGCGATGGAAACGGTAAAAAGGTTGGGCCGTTCCTGTTCGACGAGGCTGGCCTTGCGGCCGCTGCGCTTCGCCGCGTCGTAGCGTTTCTTGGCCGACTTGCGTTCGTCGATCCTGCCTTCGATGATCCGTTCGCCGATCCGCATCAGCATATGGTCGACCGCGCCCTTGCGCGACATGGGGAAGATATAGACGCCTTCCACCCACTCCTTGTCGGGATTCTTGAACCGTTGCGCGACGGTGACGCGGGCGACAATTCCGTTGATCTCGATCGTGACTTTCGCGGCGAGTTCGGGCGCGGCGACGCCGAGGCCCGATGTGTTCGGCTTGCGTAAGAACAATCCTCCGTCGGATTTTCCGCGTTCGGTCGGCCCGGCAATCGGTGCCGCCTCGGCCGACAGGGCGACGATGCCCGCGCCGACAAAGATCAGTGCGCTGATTATGAGAATTGAAAACTCTTGAATGAACCTGCTGGACCGGGTCCGTTTCGGACTCGTCGGCGTTACGGTAAGCGGCCGCCCGCCAAATCTTTTCATCTTCCCTGTCTCCTGCTGTCTCTCTCCGTCGGTGTGCCTTTCCGACAGCGTTCAGCAAAACCAGGCATGCGGGCGAAGCTTGGGCGAGTTAAGGGCGATGTTTGGAAGAAATACGGCGAGTTTTTGGCGCGCGCAGTTTGGAAGCCGGGCTCACAGGTTCATGAAAACGATCCCGACGACGATGCCGATCGCGGCGACGATGCGCCGCGGACCGAAGGCTTCTTTCATGAAAACGGCGCCGATGATCGCGGCGAAAACCACGCTTGTTTCGCGCAGCGCGGCGACCGGTCCCATCGCGGCAAAGCTGAGCGCCCACAGCACGATGCAGAAGTTCAACGCGCTGATGACTCCGAGCGCGATGCCGGTCTTCCATCGGTCGCGCATCGCGGTGTAGATCCGCTCGCCGCGCCAGATGCGGGCGATCACCAGCATGGTGAACCCGTCGAGCACGAACATCCAGACGACGTAACTGAGCGCCGCCTCCGGAATGCGCACGGCGAGTCCGTCGACCACCGTGTAGGCGCTGAGCACGATGCCGGCAATGCCCGCCAGCACCAAAGGCCGCAATCCCGCACCGGCGACCTTGCTGCGTTCCAACGCGAAGCTGAGCAGGCCGGCGCAGATCAGCAGGATGCCGAAGATGGTCATGCCGCCGGGTATCTCGCCGGCGGCGGGAATGGCGAGCAGGGTGACCAGCAACGGCGCCACGCCGCGCGTGACTGGGTATACTTGGCTCAACTCGCCGTGGATATACATCGCGACCATCGCGATCTTGTAGATGATGTGCAGAACCACATGCACCGCGAGCAGCATCCAAATAGATTGCGGCGGCGGTGGAACGAAGAACAACGCCGGCACCATCAGCAGTGCCTCGGACCCGTAGATGAGCGACGCCATGGCGACGGGGTCGCGGGCACCTTTGATGAAGGCGTTCCAGGATGCGTGGACCAATGCCGCGAGCAGCAGGAGCGCGGTGACGGTGAGGGTCATCGGCCGGGCGCCGTCAGGAGTCTATGACGACGCCTCCGTCCCCCCGGTGGGCGCCTTTGTCGGTCCCTTGATAGATGAAGGCTTCGCGGGTCGCGGTAATGCGGTCGTGAAGTGCCACGGCGTCGGGGTGCAGGTCGGAAATCGGCGGCGATTCGATCTCGAAGTTATTGTAACGGTCTTCGCCGCGCACCAGCATCGCACTGTCGGGAACGCCGGTGATCTGGCTGACATGCGGCGCGATGTATCGGATTGCGAACCCAATACGCCGGTCCTCGGTCATGTTCGGCGAGGAGGCATGCGCGAGCATGACATGATGCAGCGAGCTTTCGCCGGCCTTGAGGATCATATCGACGGCGGCATCCTCATCCACGTCGACGCCGAGTTCCTGGCCCCGCGTCAAAAGATTGTCCGGATCGAATGTGTCCTTATGCGGCAATTGCGCGAGTTTATGCGTGCCGGGGCCAACCTTCATCGCGCCGCTTTCCAGCGTGGCCGGTGTGAAGGCGACCCAGGCGGTGCACACGTCCGGCGAACTGAGGCCCCAGTAGGTCGCGTCCTGATGCCAGGAAACAAATCCTTTCCTGTCCGGTTCCTTGGTGAAAAAAGAGGACTGCCAACACAGAATGTCCGGGCCGAGAACGTCTTCGACCGCGTCGAGGATTTTCGGATGCCTCACCAATTCGTTGAGCCAAGTCAGCAACAGATACAGTTTCTGCTTTTTCCGGCCGGTGATCGCGCCGCCTTGGCTCGCTTCGAAGTCTTCGAGCTTGCGCCGGCATTCGGCGGCCTCGGCTTCGGACAGCACCGAAACGGGGAAATGGAAGCCGTCTTCGTGATAGCGCCGGACTTGGTCCGCGGTAAGCGATTTAGGCATGGTTCGATACTCTCCGGGGCGTGGTCGTCGGACGCAGCATATCACCGGGCCGCGTGGGCGTCATTTGCCGCCGGAACCGCGGGCTTCAGTGTTGAAACGCCGTTAGCATGGGCGTAGTGTTCGCCCCTTCACTGGTTAATTCTACGTTCAAATAAGGGGTTCGAACATGTCCGTCCTTGCAGCGCGACTTGGCCGCATCAAGCCGTCTCCCACCATGGCCGTAACCGCAAAAGCCCAGGATATGCAGCGCGCCGGCGAGGATGTCATCGGCCTCGGCGCGGGCGAGCCTGATTTTCCGACGCCGGACTTCGTGGTGCAAGCCGCGGTCGAGGCGATGAAGCGCGGTGAGACGAAATACGCGCCGCCCGCCGGCATTTTCGAATTGCGCGAGGCGGTCTGCCGCAAGTTCAAGCGCGAGAACAACCTCGACTATACGCCCGAGCAAATCTGCATCGGCGTCGGCGGCAAGCAGATCATCTACAACGCGATGATGGCGACGCTCGACCCCGGCGACGAGGTGATCGTCCCGGCGCCCTATTGGGTGAGCTATACGGATATCGCCGTGCTGGCCGAAGGGGCTCCGGTGGTCATCGAAGGGCCGGAATCGAACAACTTCAAGATCACCCCGGACCAACTCGAAGCGGCGATCACGCCGAAGTCCAAGTGGTTCGTGCTCAACTCGCCGAGCAACCCGACGGGATCGGCCTATAGTTACGACGATCTGAAGGCGTTGGCCGACGTGTTGATGAAACATCCGAACGTGCTGATCTTCGCCGACGACATCTACGAGCACATCATTTACGACGATTTCAAGTTCCACACGATCGCCCAAGTGGAACCCGGCCTGAAGGATCGCACCCTGACGATGAACGGCCTGTCGAAAGCCTATTGCATGACGGGCTGGCGTGTCGGCTATGCCGGCGGCCCGACCGAGTTGATCAAGGGCATCAACAACATCCAGTCGCAGAACTGCAGCAGTACCTCGACGATCAGTCAGTGGGCCGCGGTCGACGCGTTGGACGGCGACCAGAGCTTCATCGCCGAGAATGTAAAGGTCTTCAAGGAACGGCGGGATCTCGTCGTCTCCATGCTGAATCAAGCGAATGGAATCAGTTGCGCGACGCCGGAAGGCGCGTTCTACGTTTACCCGTCGCTGGCCGGTTGCATGGGCAAGAAGACGCCCGACGGCAAGGTCATCGAGACCGACGAGGATTTCGTGACGTATCTTCTGGAAACCGAAGGTGTCGCGGCGGTGCATGGCGAGGCCTTCGGCCTGTCGCCCTATATGCGCATTTCCTACGCCACGGCGACGGAAACGCTTGAAGACGCCTGCATGCGCATCCAGCGGGCCTGTGCCGCGTTGATCTAAACCGGAGGGACAGCCGTCATGCGGATCGGCGTATTCGGCGCGGGAGCGGTCGGCGGCTATGTCGGCGCGCGTCTCGCCGCTGCCGGCGAGGACGTCACTTTCATCGCGCGCGGGGCGCATCTGGATGCGATCCGCGAAACCGGGCTGCGCCTGGATAGCCCGAACGGCGATCTCACCCTGCATCCGGCACAGGCGACCGACGATCCGTCCTCGGTCGGGCCGGTCGACTACCTTCTGTTCGCGGTCAAGCTGTTCGATACCGAGGCGGTGGCGGAAGCCTGCCGGCCGATGGTCGGTTCGGACACCACCATCGTCGCTCTGCAGAACGGCGTCGAAACCGAAGAGATCATCGGCGGCATCCTCGGCCCTGAAAAGGTCATGGGCGGCACCGTCTATATCGCCGCGGTCATCGCGGAGCCGGGCCTGATTCGCCAGACCGGCACCTTCGCCCGCGTGATTTTCGGCGAGTTGGACGGCAGCCGGTCCGAACGCGGGTTCGCGTTGGAAGCCGCCTGCAAGGCCGCCGGTCTCGATGTCGTGTTTTCCGATGCGGTGCTGACCGAGATATGGATGAAATTCATTGTCTTAGCCGCGCTCAGCGGCGTGACCACCGCGACCCGGAAATCGATCGGACCGCTCCGCGCCGATCCCGATACGCGGGCCCTTTTCCGCAACGCGATCGCCGAGGCGGCCGCCGTCGGGCGGGCAAGGGGTGTAGTCCTCCCGGACGATGCCGTCGACCGGCAGCTCGCGGTCGTCGACGGCTGGCCGCACGACATGGTCGCCTCAATGCTGCACGATCTGAATGCGGGTAAGCGTATGGAATTAGACCATCTTTCCGGCGCGGTGACCCGTCTCGGCCGGCTCGCGGGCGTGCCGACGCCGGTTCACGACGTGCTGTACGCGACGCTGAAGCCCTACAAGGACGGTTGAACAGCGGGTCGTTTTGCCGCTTTTTCCTTGCATCCGAGCCCTTGGATTGGAACCATATTCCCGGGTCTAAAAGACGTTCCGCATAATGGAACGGCACAATAACAATTCGGGAAGGAGGTTTTTATGTCAGGGCGCACACCATCTGCTCCCCGCTGCGCGGCACTTGTCGGACCATACCTCAGTGGGAAGACCACACTTCTGGAATCGATACTGTTCGCCTGCGGTGCGACGCACCGTAAGGGCAGCATCAAGGAAGGGAACACGGTCGGCGACGCTTCGGAAGAGGCGCGCGCGCGTAGCATGAGCACAGAGATATCCGCCGCCTCGGCCGAGTTCCTCGGCGAGCAGTGGCATTTTCTAGATTCTCCCGGCTCGGTCGAATTTGCGCAGGACACCTATTCGGCGCTCATGGTGGCCGATGTCGCAATCGTCGTCTGCGAGCCCGAGGTAAGCCGGGCACTGACGCTGGCGCCGCTATTCCATTTCCTCGATACGCACGAAATTCCGCATATGGTCTTCATCAACAAGATGGACCATTCGAACGACCGCGTCGGTGAATTGCTCGAAGCGATGCAGAGCGTCTCCGAGCGGCCGCTGGCGCTGCGCCACGTACCGATCCGCGAGGGTGACGAAATCACCGGCTATGTGGATCTGGTTTCGGAGCGCGCCTACGAATACAAACCCGGCGAGAAGTCTTCGTTGATCGAGCTGCCGGATACGGTCAAGGACCGGAACGAGGAAGCGCGCCAGGAACTGTTGGAAACGCTGGCCGACTTCGACGACACGCTGTTGGAGCAACTGCTCGAAGACGTGGTGCCGCCGAAGGACGAGATTTATGAATACCTGACCCGCGAACTCCAGGCGGATCGCGTTGTGCCCGTCTTCCTGGGCGCGGCCGAAATGGACCACGGGGTGCGCCGCCTTCTGAAGGCGTTGCGGCACGAAGCGCCGCCGCCCGAGGCCACGTTGGACCGGCTCGGCGGTGCGGACGGCAATCCCCTGGTGCAGGTCTTCAAGACCTACCATCTGCCGCATACGGGCAAGCTATCCGTCGCCCGCGTTTGGCGCGGCGAGGTCCGGGACGGCGACTCCTTCGGCGAACATCGGGTCAGTGGCCTGTCGCAACTCATGGGGCATACGCTGAACAAGATCGACCGTGCCGGATTGGGCGACATCGTCGGTCTCGGCCGGCTCGAAGACATCCATACCGGCGACGTGCTGACCGAGTCCGGGGTCGCCGAAGGATCCCTGGCCTGGTTCGATCCGATTTCGCCGGTCTATTCGATGGCGATCGCGGCCGAGAAACGGGAGGACGAAGTCAAGCTTTCGACCGGCATCGCCCGGATCGTCGAAGAGGATCCGTCAGTGTCGGCGGAGCACAACGACGATACCCACGAACTGGTTTTGTGGGGGCAGGGCGACATTCATCTTCAGGTGACCGGCGAGAAGCTGCGCAACCGCTACAATGTCGGCATTACGACTTCGCGTCCGCGCGTGCCGTACAAGGAGACGATCCGGAAGACGATCCAGCAGCACGCCCGGCACAAGAAACAGTCGGGCGGGCACGGCGAGTTCGGCGACGTGCATCTGGAGATCAAACCGATGCCGCGCGGCCAGGGGTTCGAGTTTATCGACAAGATCACTGGCGGCGTGGTCCCGCGGCAGTATATTCCGGCCGTCGAACACGGCGTGAAGGAATACATGGATGAGGGCCCGCTGGGTTTCCCGGTGATCGACTTGTCCGTCACGCTCTATGACGGGCAGCACCATGCGGTGGATTCGTCGGACATGGCCTTCCGCCGGGCCGGCATCCTGGCGATGAAGGATGCATTGCCGCAGTGCAACCCCGTTCTGCTGGAGCCGGTGGCGTCGGTTACCATTTCGGTGCCGAGCGAGTATACCGGTCAGGCGCAGAGCGTGATCAGCAAGCGGCGCGGCCAAATTCTGGGTTTCGATACCAAGGACGGCTGGCAAGGCTGGGACGAGGTTCAGGCGCATATGCCGCAGTCCGAATTGCATGATCTGATCGTCGATCTTCGGTCGTTGACCCTCGGCGTCGGCACCTTCGAATGGTCGTTCGATCATTTGGCCGAACTGACGGGCCGCGATGCCGACATCATCGTTTCGGAAAGAAAGGAAGCGGCCCAATAGCCGCCGGCCTTCGGGCGTAGTATAGGAACGGGCGTGCCGGCAATCGGCAGCCCGTTCTTTATGTGATGGCGCCAACTCGGCGCCACTCGGAATTCGACAAGGAGAACCCTTCATGACCGACCGAAACGCGCTTGCGGACAGCCTGATCGAGGCCCGCCGAGCCGGGTCCATCGTGACTCTGTCCGAAACGCCATCGTCCCTCGACGAATCCTATGCCGTGCTCGATACGGTCATAGAGCAGTATGGCGACAAGGTCGTCGGGTGGAAGGCCGCGTTCACCAACGATGCGGCAATGGAGAAGATGAAGACGCCGGAGCCCGCGATGGGCCCGCTGTTCGAATCCTGGGTCTTCCGCAGCGGCGACTCGGTGGCCACGCCCGACAACTGTGCGCGGCTGATCGAGAGTGAATACGCCTTCATGATGGCGCGCGATCTGCCGGCCCGCGCCGCTGCGTATACGGAGGATGAAGTGGCCGACGCGGTCGCCTCGCTGCATCCTGCGATCGAGATCGCCCACAGCCGGGTCGACGGCGGGTTCGATATCGGCGCGGCTGTCCTTATCGCCGATCACTGCGCGAATTTCGCCTTCGCGTATGGCGACGGTCTGGCCGACTGGCGGGACTTCGATCTGTTGGGCCAGCCGGTGACATTCAGCGTGGACGGCGAGGAAATCGCCGCGGGCAATGGCGGGGCGGTGATGGGACATCCGGTGACCTCGCTGACCTGGCTGGTCAACAAGCGGTCGTCGCGCGGCGGCGGCATTTCCGCCGGGCAAATTCTCACGACCGGCACCTGCACGGGCATGCAGCCGGTGGCGCAAACCTGCAGCATGGTCGCCGATTTTGGCCCGTTGGGTCAGTGCCGTCTCGATTGTACCGCCTAACAGAACACGGAAAGGAGCAGGCAATGAGCAATGCGGAAAAAGCGGCGGATCTCCTGATCGCGGCGCGCCGGGACGAGAACAAGATGGATGCGTTGCCGGGTGGTTTGGAGCCGGCGACGCTAGCGGATGCCTACGCCATTCAGGATGCGATCATAGCGCGCTCCGACCTGTCGCTGGCGGGATGGAAAGTGGCGCTTACCAATGACGAGGCGATGGCGCGGGCCGATGCGACCGAGCCTGCCGCCGGACCGCTTTTTGCGGAGCATGTCGTCGCCAATCCGCAAACCATCGAAGGCGGGGCCAACACCGTCGGCGGTTTCGAATGCGAATTCGCGTTCAAGCTGGCCGCCGATATTCCCGCGTCCGGCGCACCTTATACTGCGGAAACCGTGGCAGATGCGATCGAGGCGGTGTATCCGGCGGTGGAGGTCGTGGGATTGCGCATCGCCAATCGTCCGTCGCTCGGGGTGCGCGGCACCGTCGCCGATCACGCGGGGAACTACAGCTTCGTCTACGGCGATCCGATAGTCGATTGGCGGAATCTCGACCTGCCGACTTGCGGCGTCCGGCATCTCGTCGACGGCGAGGAAATGGCGGCCAGCAACGGGGCGAATGTCTTGGGCAATCCGGTGAACTCGCTGGCTTGGCTCGCCAACCATCTGTCGGCACGCGGGTATGAGATGAAGGCCGGTCAATGGGTCACCGCCGGGGCGGCGACCGGGCCGATCCCGGCGCCGGTCGGCAGCACGATGTCAGCCGATTTCGGCCCGCTCGGCGTCGTGTCGGTCCGCTTCACGTCCTGAGCGGAGATCTAATTCGTCGTATCTAAAGCCGCTGCGCATATGGCATTGCAGCGGCTTTATTTTTCGCTCTCTCTAGACTGAAAAACACCGCAATCGACGCTTGAACATTGGGTTTTATTGCATATATTAGAATCATTCTAATGAGCAGAATATCAGCGTATGCGATTTGTAGGAGAGGAGAATACAGCGATGGATATCAACATCGGAATCAACGACACGGACCGGAAGGAAATCGCCGCGGGATTGTCGCGGTTGCTGGCCGATAGCTACACGCTTTACCTGAAGACGCATAACTACCACTGGAATGTGGAAGGGCCGCAGTTCAACACCCTGCACACCATGTTCGAAACCCAATACACCGAACTTGCGCTTGCGGTGGATGAAGTGGCGGAGCGTATCCGCGCGCTCGGCGAACCCGCGCCCGGAAGCTACAAGGCCTTCTCCGCGCTGTCGTCGATCGACGAACAGGACGGCCGCCTGTCCGCGGACGACATGATCCGGGACCTGGTGTCCGGCCAGGAAGCGGTGGTTCGGACCGCCCGGTCGGTCTTTCCCACGGTCGAGGCGGCGAACGACGAACCCACGGCGGATCTGCTGACGCAACGGATGCAGATCCACGAGAAGAACGCCTGGATGCTGCGCAGTATGTTGGCGGCTTGATCGGTCTAAATTTCGGGACCGGATGGCGCTTGAGCACCAACCGGTTCCTTATTGATGGTATCTCGACCGGTATCGACGAATTACTGCGGTTGGTGCGGCAAATCCGCTATTCTTTGGCGATCACAAACACGTTTATTCGCTTTTCACGAATAATCCGTAGGATGTCCGTCGGATTGAATAGAGAGAGGATGCCGCGATGCTTCTTCGAGTAAGGAAAGGGTGGGAGTTACCCGAGTCCGCCGCGACGGACGAGTCCGTGTTCCGGCAACGGCGGCAACTGGTCAAATCGGTGGGGCTTGGTTCGGTTCTTCTCGCCGGCGGCGGGATGGGACTACCGGCGCTGGCATCGACCGGCGGCGATCCGTCGGCGTCCCTGTACCCGGTCAAACGCAACGAGAAATACACGCTCGACCGCGACTTGACCGAAGAGAAATACGCGATCACCTACAATAATTTTTACGAGTTCGGCAGCCACAAGAAAATCTCGGTGGCGGCGCAGAATCTGGTGATCCGCCCGTGGACGGTCAAAATCGACGGCGCGGTGGAAAAGGAACTCACCGTCGATATCGACGCGCTACTCAAACAGATGCCGCTCGAGGAACGTCTCTATCGCTTTCGTTGCGTCGAGGCGTGGGCGATGGCGGTTCCGTGGAGCGGGTTTCCTCTCAAGGCGCTGGTCGATTTTGCGAATCCACTGGGCTCGGCCAAATACGTTCAGATGGAAACGCTGGCCGACAAGAAGACCATGCCGGGTCTCAATCAGTTCTGGTACCCCTGGCCCTATCTCGAGGGGCTCAGCATCGCGGAAGCGACCAACGATCTCGCGTTTATCGCGACAGGACTCTATGGCAAACCGATTCCCAAGCAGAACGGCGCGCCGTTGCGGTTGGCCGTGCCCTGGAAATACGGATTCAAGTCGATCAAGTCGATCGTCCGGTTCACCTTCACGGAGAAGCGGCCGGTCAGTTTCTGGGAAAAGACCCAAGGCAAGGAATACGGCTTCTGGGCGAATGTGAACCCGAAGGTCGATCATCCCCGGTGGAGCCAGGCCACGGAGCAGCTTCTAGGCAAATCCGGGCGGGTGCCGACCCTGCTCTACAACGGCTATGCAGAGCATGTCGCGCATCTTTACAAGGATTTGCAGAAATCTGAGGGCGATCGATTGTTCCGATAATGCACTTTATGCGGGCAACCGGAAGGCGGTAAAGTTGCCTGGGTTGATAGGCGTTGGCCGTAATGCGTTGTTGCCCCCATAAAAAAGCCGGGCCTACGAAAGGCCCGGCAAAGTAAACAGGGAGGCTTCACGTCTGGGAGACGTCAAAGCCCGGTCGATCGTCGAAATAGCGTCTCCGCCTCGACGGACGACCGGTAGATGTATTGCGGCTTTGCAACAATCTACTTATAGAAATAGTAACTCGGCCAATGCATGACTACGTTCATTTTTTCATCACAGTTATGCGTTTAATGCATGGCAAGTTCTGGCCGTTGTATTTCCAAGAAATTCTGACGTGCCGCCCAATTCGTCGCGGTGCGGAAATCTAAAATTGATGCTCCGCGATCTTACGCAGTAGGAAATCGCGAAAGACGCCAATTCGTTTCGAATGCCGCAATTCCTCCGGATAGACGAAATAAGCCTGGAACGACGGTCCGTTGATTTCGGGCAACACCCGGCGCAGATTCGAGTCGCCGGGGATCGCGTAATCGGGCAAGCCGGCCAGGCCCAGGCCGCTTCGGCAGGCGCGGTAGATGCCGTAGATATTGTTGACGCGCAGGACGGGCCGCCGCTGTGACTCCGGACTGGCGCCCAATTCCAGGATCCAGTTCACATGCGGCACCGGGGCCGGCCATTCTTCGCCGTAAACCAGCAGGCGGTGCCTATCCAAATCTTCCGGCGTGGTTGGTGCGCCATATTCCTCGAGATACTCGGCCGAGCCGTAGAGATGCGTGTGAACCGTCAGCAATGGCCGTTGGATCAGGTCCGGCCGGGTCGGCGGTTGCAGGCGCACCGAGATATCGGCTTCCCGCATGCCAAGGTCGAGTTCGGTGTCGGTCAAAATCAGCGTAACGTCGACTTCCGGGTAGAGCTCGATGAATTCCTTGATCCGCGAGGTAAGCCACAGCGATCCGAGGCCGATCGTGGTGGTGACCTTCAGGGGACCGGATGGCCGGTCTTTGTTTTCGCTTAACAGCGATTCGGTGATCGCCAGTTTGTGGAAGACATCGTGGGCGGTGCGATACAGCAATTCGCCCTGCTCGGTCAGAATCAAGCCGCGGGCATGGCGGTGGAACAACGTCGTCTTCAGGCTTTCTTCCAGCGCGCTGATCTGCCGGCTCACGGCCGATTGGCTGAGGTTCAGCAACTCGCCGCCATGCGTGAAGCTGCCGGCTTCGGCGACTGCGTGAAAAACCCGTAGCTTATCCCAGTCCATCGTAAGCCACTCGCATGGATCGAGGTCGAGCGATTCCCGGGAGGCGGCCGATCATCCGAACCGCACCTTCTTGACCAAAGCGGAAACACGGTGGCGGAAATGCTCTTTCCGGAGATAGGCGGTGTCCCGGACCCAGTTCAGTTGCATCGACCGCCGTTGGCCGTCGAACGGTTTATGCCCATGCCACGCTTTTTCGCTGCAGCGGAAGGCCAGCATGGTCCCGGCGTCCGGCGGGACCTCGGCGCTGTAATCCTCGATGTCGTCGGCGCTGCGCAGCAGGCGGAGGCGTCCGCCGTCGGCTTCCCAGCTGTCGTTTACATAGATGAGAACCGTTACCAGCTTGCCCAACGAATCCGTATGTATCTGGCCGTCGCTCGGCTTGCAGTGGCCGCGTACCGTCAGCATCGACGGTTGGTTGACCAAATCCATATCGAACTTGTCACCCATGGCCGTCGCCATCTCGGGCCCTTGCAGGGCCTCGGAAAGGCGGCGGAAGGCACCGCCGTAGGTCAACGATTTGAGCGGGAAGCTGCCGGGCCGGTCGATCGCGGGAAAGTCCGCTTCGATCTCCGCTACCGAATCGGGTTTCAAGAACCCAGGGACGATCAGATGATCGAACGGTTCATGCTGCAGAATGGCGGCTTCCAGTGCCGGGAAATCGAGCATCATGGACATATCCAACAGAGTTCCGATGCCAGTGGGGTGAAGATATACGGAATGCCCCGATTATAGGCAATGCGGCATTCAAACCGCAGGGTCATGGGCGAACCCGATTATGCCCCGCAATTGGCCTGATCCATACGGCGGTTCAGTTCGGCCGCGACGCGCATTGTCTCATTGAGCGGCTCATAGGACCAGGAGTCCAGCGTGCCGTCGAACGGGCGGGTGAATCCGGTTTCCGTCAAAGATCTGTGGAATGCGGCGAACTTGCTGTCCCGACGGCTTTCCAGCTCGACGACATAGACCGGCTTTCCCGTGGAACAGGCTTCCGACGCCATGTTGACGGAATCGCAGGTCACGACGATGGCATCCGCCGAGCCAAGGTAGCCGAGGTAGGGGTTGTCGCCGGTGCCGTCCCAAAACACGCACGGCAGCGCTGCCAGCCGGTTCCGCAAGCGGGATTCCGCGGCCTTACCGGTCCGCCGCGATGCCGTCACCATGAGGCTCGCGCCGAAATCCCGTGTGAGACGCTGCAGGCCATCCGCCAGCCGGTCGGTTACTTCGTCGGTGAGGCGATAGACGCTGTTGTTGCCGCCAATCAGAACGGCCACGCGGGGATGCGGCAGATGGGCCAGTTTCGGGGCGAGATCGGCCGCGGCCGCCGACAGTTTCTGCGGCGTGACGCGATGCAGCGATCCTAGTACGGGGATAACGTTCGGCCCTTCCAGGCCGTCATGCTTCGGACTTGCGATCAGATCGAAACGCCGGGGATCGACCCGGGGGTGCTCCACATGGATATGGAAACTACGGCCCCGGCCACGCGATTTGACCCAGAGGGCAGGGCCGACCGCATGTCTGCCGCAACTGACGATCAGGTCGGGCGGGGTACCGGCCAGGCTGTCCGCATCGCCGCCGAGTCCGGAAACGCCAGGCGGCCAGATCGCCGCCGGTAGCCAGCGCCAGGGAATGGCGGGCCGGATGGTTTTTTCGACAGTGTCGAACCCCATGGCGTCGGCCAGACCCATCGCCTGTGTAACGTGTCCGGCCTTGCCGTCGGTGATCACCCAGGTGGTGCGGTCGGTCATCGGTCCATCGGCCGCCGCCCCGCCGATGGTCCGGCGGCGTAGGCGCCATTCTTGAAATAATATTTCGTCTTTTCAGTTTTTGTAATATTATTACCCAAACAAGACATAGGGACTGCACTTCCATGCGCCGAGTGAAACTCGACAAGATAGACTTGCGTATCCTGCGCGACCTGCAGGCCAATGGGCGAATGACGAATGTCGACCTGGCCAAGCGGGCGGGGATTTCGGCGCCGCCGTGTTTGCGCCGTGTCCGGGCGCTCGAAGAAGCGGATTATATCCGAGGATACCACGCCGACGTGAATGCCGAAGCGCTTGGTTACGGCGTGACGGTATTCGCGCAAGTGGGGCTGTCGAGTCAGGCGGAGTCCGATCTCGTCGCATTCGAGACGCTTACCGAGCAATGGCCGCAGGTCCGTGAATGCTACATGCTCGCCGGTGAAACCGACTTTCTGTTGCGCATCGTGGCGACGGATTGGGACAGCTACAACAAGTTCCTGACGTCCGAACTCACCGCCGCGCCGAACGTCAGCCACGTCAAATCGGCGCTGGCGATCCGGGCGTCGAAACAGGAAGCCGGTGTGCCGATCGACGACACGATGACCATTCCGGGCACGACGACCGAGTAGTCGCCAGATCGGATCGATGTTCATTTTCCGGAGTGAGGGAACGGCGATTTCCGCCCCTATTTGTAAGCGACTTTGACGATCTCGTAGTCTTTCTGACCGCCGGGTGTGACCACCTCGACGCTGTCGCCGACTTCGCGGCCGATCAGCGCGCGGGCGATCGGGGAGGTGACGGAAATCCGGCCCGCCGATGCCTCGGCCTCGTATTCGCCGACGATTTGATAGGTCTTCTCCTCGTCGGTGTCCTCGTCCGCCACCGTGACGGTCGCACCGAATTTGATCTCTTTGCCTTTCAGCGCCTTAACGTCGATGACCTCGATGCGGCTGAACTGGTCTTCGAGTTCCAGGATCCGGCCTTCGATAAAACTCTGGTGCTCACGCGCGGCATGATATTCGGCATTCTCCGAGAGATCGCCGTGCTCGCGCGCCGCCGCAATGGCTTTGATTACCGCCGGGCGTTCGACGCCCTTCAGGTTTTTTAGCTCTTCGTGTAAACGGCTTGCGCCATCCGAGGTAATAGGAATTTTATCCATGTCACTCACCTAAACCGGCGAAAAGAGAACCTTTGGCCTCACACCAAGAGGCCGAATGCCTTCCCTGTTCGTCATCGGGGAAATTAATAGTTTTATCGACCCATAAAATAGGATTGGAGCGGGGCGACATCAAGAGACCCATCCTGCAATGCAGCAATAGCTTGCACCGCCGCCTTCGCGCCTGCAACGGTAGTATAGTAGGGAATCTGATGGACAAGCGCCGTCCGGCGCAAGCTGAAACTATCGGCGATCGCTTGCGCGCCTTCGGTCGTGTTGAACATGAGCTGAATTTCGCCGTTGATCATCGCGTCGACGATATGCGGCTGACCTTCCCGCACCTTGTTGACCTGGTCGACCGCGATGCCGTGCGAGTCGAGAAAGGCCGCGGTGCCGCGTGTCGCGACGATGGTGAAGCCCAGACCGGCGATGTCGCGGGCGATGTCCTTGATCGCATCCTTATCGCGGTCCTTGACCGATACGAAGACGCGGCCCGCGGTCGGCAGTTCGACGCCCCCGCCGAGTTGCGACTTGGCGAAGGCGCGGCCGAAATCGCTGTCCAGTCCCATGACCTCGCCGGTCGATTTCATCTCGGGGCCGAGCACCACGTCGACGCCGGGGAACCGGGCGAACGGGAACACCGCTTCCTTGACGGCGACATGCTTGCCGCTGGATTTGGGTTCGAGCGCGAAGGACCCGAGTTTTTCCCCCGCCATCACACGAGCCGCGATTTTTGCGATGGGAATTCCGGTCGCCTTGGCGACGAAGGGCACGGTCCGGCTGGCGCGCGGATTGACCTCGATGAGATAAACCTCGCCGCCCTTGATCGCGTATTGCACGTTCATCAACCCGACCACGTTGAGCGCCCGTGCCAGCGCGTCCGTCTGACGTTCGATTTCCTCGATGGCGTCGGGGCTGAGCGAATAGGGCGGCAACGAACACGCGCTGTCACCGGAATGGATCCCCGCTTCCTCGATATGCTCCATGATCCCGGCGACGTGGACCGACTCGCCGTCGCACAGCGCGTCTACGTCCACCTCGATGGCGTCGCGCAGGAAGTGATCGACCAGGACGGGATGATCGCCCGACACCTGCACCGCGGTCTGCATATAGCGCCGCAGTCCTTCGACGTCGTGCACCAGCTCCATCGCGCGGCCGCCCAGCACGTAAGACGGTCGCAGCAGCACCGGGTATCCGATCTCGGCGGCGATGCGTTCCGCCTCCTCCGAGGAGGTGGCCGTGCCGTTCGGCGGCTGGCGGAGGTCGAGATCGACCAGCAGGTTCTGGAACCGTTCGCGGTCTTCGGCCAGGTCGATCGCGTCGGGAGAGGTACCTAAGATGGGAATACCCGCATCCGCCAGCGCTTGCGCCAGCTTCAGCGGAGTCTGCCCGCCGAACTGCACGATCACGCCGTGTAGGGTGCCCTTTTCCTGCTCGGCGCGGACCAGGGAGATCACGTCTTCCGTGGTGAGCGGTTCGAAGTAGAGCCGGTCCGACGTGTCGTAGTCCGTCGATACCGTCTCCGGATTACAATTCACCATGATCGTCTCGAAGCCGGCTTCCTTGAGCGCATAGGCCGCGTGCACGCAGCAATAGTCGAACTCGATGCCTTGCCCGATCCGGTTTGGGCCGCCGCCGAGGATAACCACCTTGGTGCGGTCGCTGACATCGGCCTCGCATTCGGCGGCGCTGAAGGCGTTGCCCTCGTAGGCTGAATACATATACGGCGTCAGCGACGGGAATTCGGCGGCGCAGGTATCGATGCGCTTGTAGACCGGTATAGTGCCGAGTTCGCCGCGGCGCGCGGCGACGTCCGTCTCGGTCCGGCCGCTGAGCACGGCGAGCCGGGCGTCGCTGAAGCCCATCTTCTTGAGGCGCAGCATTTCGTCCGCGCGGTCCGGCAGGCCGTTCTCCCTCACCGCGCCCTCGGCGTGGACAATTTCCTCGATTTGGCGCAGGAACCAGGGATCGATCTTGCAGGCGTCATGGATCGCGTCGACGGCCATGCCCTGACGGAACGCTTGCGCGACAAGCAGCAGCCGGTCCGGCGCGGGAACGCGCAGCGCGTTGTGCAGGCTCTCGGCCTCGCTGTCGTCGGCGTTGGCGCTCGGCACGTCGACCTCGTCGAACCCGGACAGGTCGGTTTCCATCGACCGCAGCGCTTTCTGCACGCTCTCCTGGAAATTGCGGCCGATCGACATGGCTTCGCCGACCGACTTCATCGCCGTCGTCAGCAGCGCATCCGCGCCGGGGAATTTCTCGAAGGTGAAGCGCGGCATCTTGGTGACCACATAGTCGATGGTCGGCTCGAAACTGGCCGGCGTCACCTTGGTAATGTCGTTGTCCAATTCGTCCAGCGTGTAGCCGACCGCGAGCTTGGCCGCGATCTTGGCGATCGGGAAACCGGTCGCCTTGGACGCCAACGCGGACGAGCGCGACACCCGCGGGTTCATTTCGATCACCACCAACCGGCCGGTCGCCGGGTCGACCGCGAACTGCACGTTCGAGCCGCCGGTATCCACGCCGATCTCGCGCAGGCAGGCGATCGAGGCGTCGCGCATCACCTGGTATTCCTTGTCCGTCAGGGTCAGCGCGGGCGCCACCGTGACCGAGTCGCCGGTATGGATGCCCATCGGGTCGATATTCTCGATCGAGCAGATGATGATGCAGTTGTCCGCGTTGTCGCGGACGACCTCCATCTCGTATTCCTTCCAGCCGAGCACCGATTCCTCGATCAGCACCTCGCTCACCGGGGATGCCCGCAGGCCGGAGTTCAGCAGGTCGAAATATTCGTCGCGGTTATAGGCGATGCCGCCGCCGGTGCCGCCCAGGGTGAAGGAGGGCCGGAACACCGAAGGCAGGCCGATCTCGTCGATCGCGGCCATGCCTTCGTCGACCGTGCGCACGAGCCGGCTGCGCGGACTTTCCAGTCCGATCTCGTTCATCGCCTCGCGGAACAACTGGCGGTCCTCGGCCTTGGCGATCACGTCGGCCTTGGCGCCGATCATCTCGATGCCGAGCCGTTCCAGCACGCCGTCCTTCCACAGGTCCATCGCCGTGTTCAGCGCGGTCTGGCCGCCCATCGTCGGCAGCAGTGCGTCGGGCCGCTCGCGTTCGAGGATCTTGGCGACGATCTCCGGCGTGATCGGCTCCACATAGGTGGCGTCGGCGGTGTCCGGGTCGGTCATGATCGTCGCGGGGTTCGAGTTGACCAGGATGACCCGATAGCCTTCCTCGCGCAGCGCCATGCAGGCCTGCGTGCCGGAATAGTCGAACTCGCAGGCCTGGCCGATGACGATCGGCCCGGCCCCGATGATCATGATCGATTTGATGTCGGTGCGTTTTGGCATGCGGCGGTTGTGGCTTCCTTAGCGCCGGGCGTCGATATAGTCGACGAAGCGGCGGAATAGGTAATGGCTGTCGTGCGGGCCGGGCGACGCCTCGGGGTGGTATTGCACGCCGAAGACGGGGCGATCGGTCGCGGCGATGCCGGCGATGGTCTGGTCGAACAGCGACCGGTGGGTGACGTCGATGCCGTCGGGCAGGGTTTCCGACTGAACGACGAAGCCGTGGTTCTGGCTGGTGATCTCCACCTTGCCGGTCGTCAGATCCTTGATCGGATGGTTTGCGCCACGATGGCCGTGATGCATCTTCTCGGTCTTGGCGCCGAGCGCCAGCGCCAGCATCTGGTGGCCGAGGCAGATCCCGAAGACCGGCAGGCCCGTCGCCAGGATTTTCCGGATTGCGGGCACCGCGTATTCGCCGGTCGCGGCCGGATCGCCCGGGCCGTTCGACAGGAAGACGCCGTCCGGGTCGTGCTGCAGGATGTCGTCGGCGGTCGCGGTGGCCGGCACGACGGTGACGTCACAGCCCAGGTCCGCGAGGCAGCGCAGGATGTTCCGCTTCGCGCCGTAGTCGATCGCGACGACGCGCCGTGTCGGATTGTCTTGCGTGCCGTAGCCCTTGCCCAATGCCCAGCGCGTTTCGGTCCATTTATAGGTCTGCGTGCAGCTTACCTCTTTTGCCAGGTCCATGCCTTCCAGGCCGGGCCATTCGGTCGCCGCGCGGCGGAGGGCGGCGATGTCGAACTTTCCATCCGGCGCATGCGCGAGCGTTGCGTTCGGCGCGCCGAGATCGCGGATCCGCGCCGTCAGCGCGCGCGTGTCGATCCCGCCGATGCCGATCAACCCCTGCGCGGCCAGCCAATCGTTAAAATGCTGCGCGGCGCGCCAGTTCGACGGTTCGGAGATGTCCGCGCGCAACACGCAGCCACGCGCGGCGGGCGTCAGCGTTTCGATGTCTTCCGGATTCGCACCGGTGTTGCCGATATGCGGGAAGGTGAAGGTGATGATTTGGCCGGCGTAGGACGGGTCGGTCAGGATCTCCTGATACCCCGTCATCGCGGTGTTGAAGCAGACTTCGCCGACCGCATCGCCGGTAGCGCCGAACCCCTTACCCCAAAAAATCGAGCCATCCGCCAAGATTAAGGCGGCCGTCGCACCGGGCGGCGGGGTTTCGTCGGAATGGCGCGGTTCCGCCATTGGCTCCTTAGCTCGATTGTGTGTCGCGTGCTTGCGCATGAATTTGCGGGCGCGGCGCGATCATCGCAACGGTCCCTGCGCAAATTGTCGTGGTTCTAAGCAAAAGCTGTGCCGCCGTCAAGGATTTATTAATAAATTAATTATTTAATATCAATATGTTAGCGCAATGTTTCCTGTTGCGCTACCATTCGGGTTTCGTGTACGTTTTTTGCTTGTCGCGAATTGCGGGCTTAGGGAAACAATGATGCGCGACCGTTTGAACGAAGCGCTCAAAGAAGCCACCTTGGCGAAAGACACCTGCGCCACGGCGACGATTCGGTTGATTCTCGCGGCGTTGAAGGATCGCGATATCGCCGCCCGGTCCAAGGACAGCCATGCCGGCATCAGTGACGATGAAATTCTCAGCCTGCTTCAGACGATGGTGAAGCAGCGCCGCGAAAGCATCGAGATGTACGAGAAGGGCGGCCGCGAGGATCTTGCCGAACGCGAAGGGCGTGAGATCGAGGTGATCGAGCGCTTCCTGCCGGAACAGATGGACGATGCGGCGATCTCTACCGCGGTCGAGCAGGTCATCGCCTCGGTCGGTGCGGGCGGACTCAAGGAGATGGGCAAGGTGATGGCCGCGCTGCGCGCGCAATACGCCGGGCGGATGGATTTCGCCAAGGCCAGCGCCGCGGCGAAACAAAAACTGTCTTAACTAGCATTTGGAAATTTGCGACTTCGCTGCGTCGCATGACTGTGCCAACACTGTCGTATTGTCGTATCGGGCACGACATTTTGTCGTACCTACACACGACACCTTGTCGCGTTGGACGCAGTTCCGAAACATTAGGGTCGGCAGTTTCTACTCCTGCAACAACTGAATAGCTGTGGAAAATGTGGTTTTGATTTTGTCGTGCATAACACGACATATTTGCCGCGCGGTGTTCGACAAATGCGACACGAATGCCCATATTGACGCATGGGTAATTCAGAGATTCACTGATGGCCTATCCGCCGAATTTTCTCGATGAGATCCGCGGCCGTGTCGCCGTATCGGATGTTTGCGCGAAGCGCGTGAAACTGATGCGCCGGGGCCGCGAGCATGTCGGCCTCAGCCCGTTCAACCAGGAAAAGACCCCGTCCTTCACCGTCAACGACGAAAAAGGCTTCTACCACTGCTTCAGCAGCGGCAAGCATGGCGATATTTTCTCCTTCTTGATGGAAACCGAAGGGCTGAGCTTCCCGGAAGCGGTGGAGACGCTGGCCGGGCAAGCCGGCTTGGCGGTCCCCGAGCAGACCCCGCAGGACCGCGAGCGCGAGCAGCGCCGCGCGTCGCTCTATGACGTGACCGAGGCGGCGTGCAAGTGGTTCGAGATGCAGTTGCGCCGGGGCGCCGGGGCGGAAGGGCTCGACTATCTGCGCAACCGCGGGCTCGACGACGGCACGATCCGGCATTTTCGACTCGGCTACGCGCCCGACGGCCGCGCCATGGCCGAGGCGCTGACCGCGCAGGGCGTCAAGGAACGCGATCTGCTGGAAGTGGGCCTCTTAAGGAAACCCGACGACGGCCGCGCGCCCTACGCCTTCTTCCGGAACCGGGTGATGTTCCCGATCACCGACCGGCGCGGACGGGTCATCGCCTTCGGCGGACGCATCCTCGGCGACGGATCGGCGGCGAAATACATCAACTCGCCCGACACCCCGCTCTTCGACAAGGGGCGGACGCTTTATAACCTTGCAGGCGCTCGGCAGGCCTCGCATGACAGCGGCCAGGTGCTGGTGACCGAAGGCTATATGGACGTGATCGCGCTGGTGCGCGCCGGGTTCAAGGCGGCGGTTGCGCCGCTCGGCACCGCCTTGACCGAGGATCAGATCGAGCAGCTTTGGCGGCTGTCGGCCGAACCCGTGTTGTGCTTCGACGGCGACGCCGCCGGGCAGCGGGCCGCGTCGCGCGGGGCCGAGCGGGCCTTGCCCTTGCTAAAACCGGGCCGGTCGCTGCGCTTCGCCTATCTGCCGGCGGGCCAGGACCCGGATAGCCTAATTCAGGGGCAGGGCGTTGCAGCAATGCAACGGGTCATCGACGGCGCACACCCGCTGATGGATATGATCTGGGAGACGGAGACCGCGATCACGCCGTTGGATACGCCGGAACGCCGTGCCGACCTGGAAGTCCGCCTGCGCAAGCGCGTGGCCCAGATCGCCGACGACACGGTAAAACAGCATTACGGCGAGATGTTGCGGGAGCGATTGCGGGACACTTTTCGGCCGGCAATGCGCCGGGATTTCCCGAGAAATGGCCGAATGCGCGGAAATCCCCCGAAAATGGGACCGCGCAGTAACCTGGCGAGCCTCGTCGCCTCGAACCCCCGGCGGCGGCAACAGGCGCTTCTCGCAACACTTGTTAACCATCCTGCGCTATATGAAGAGCTGGTCGAAACGATTGCGGTGGTGGATTTGGACCCTGACCTTGACAAATTACGCCAGGAAATCCATCACTTACTCGCTTCGGCTCCGGGTCTTGACTCTGACGCCTTGAAACGCCACCTGAGTAAAACGGCGGATTCTGGCTCTCTTAAGAGTTTGCTCGGGAAAGATGTGTTATTACACGCTGGATTTGCTCGCACCGGCGCACCTTTAGAAGAGGTGCAGGCCGGCGTGCGGGATTTGCTCGCATCGATGCTCCGGACCAGCCGGAGCCGGGAGTTGTTGGAAGAGGGCCGAATTGCGGAAGCGGAAGGGACGGCCGACGGCGAGGCGCGATTCCTTCGTATCCGGAATGAATTCGAACGTGCTGAGAGCGAGATTGCTAAGTTGGAGGATTAACTCCAGGGGTAAATGCGCAATCTACGCTATATGGGGCTAAACGCGGCGCGCGGCCGACCCGCGCGTGAGAGCTAAAAAAGAGAAGGGGCGATTGCCTATGGCGACGAAAGCTGCACGAGAGGCGGACGCTACGGAACGCGAAGAAGAGCAGGGCGACGGCCCGCTCTTGGATAGCGTGAGCGCGGCGGTCAAGAAACTGGTCGCGAAGGGGAAAGAGCGCGGCTACATCACCATCGACGAGTTGAATGCGGCGATGCCGCAGGAGCAGGTGTCTTCGGAACAGATCGAAGACACGCTGACGAACATGTCCGAGTTGGGCATCAACGTTATCGACGGTGAAGAATCCGAGGACAGTGGCGAGACGAAGGAAGCCGCGCCGGCGAACGGCAAGGCGTCTTCCGCGTCGGGCAACCTCGGCGACGACGACATCGGCCGCACCGACGACCCGGTCCGCATGTATCTGCGCGAGATGGGCAGTGTCGAGCTGCTGTCGCGCGAGGGCGAGATCGCGATCGCCAAGCGGATCGAAGCGGGGCGCGAGAAGATGATCGGCGCGCTTTGCGAAAGCCCGCTGACCATGCGCGCGATTTCGCGCTGGCATGACGCGCTCGTCAACGAAGAGATTCTGCTGCGCGACATTATCGATCTGGACACCACCTATGGCGGCGGTCCGGACGGCGCCAACGCGTCGGCGCCTGCCGCTGCGAACGGTGCTGCCAATGGCGCGGCGAACGGTGCTGCCAATGGCGCGGCGAACGGTGCCGCCAATGGCGCGGCGAATGGTGCGGCGAATGGCGCTGCCAATCCGAAGGACGCCAAGAACGCGAACGGCGAGGACGTCACCGACGAGTCCGATGACGACGACGATGACGACGAGGAGGAAACCTCGATTTCCCTCGCCGCGATGGAAGCGGCGTTGAAGCCGGAGACGATCAAGACCTTTGAGCAGATCGCCACGACCTACACCAAGCTGCAGCGCGCGCAGGACAAGCTGCTGGCGATGCAGCAGAAGGGCGGTCAGATTTCCAAGTCCACCGAGCGGACCTACGAAAAGCATCGCCGCGACCTGATCGAACTGATGGACACCGTCCATCTCAACAACGCGCGGATCGAGCAGCTCGTCCATCAGCTCTATGAGTTGAACCGCACGATTACGCGGTCCGAAGGCAAGCTGCTGCGGCTTGCGATGGATTGCGGCGTCGACCGCGAATCCTTCCTGGAACTCTATTTTGGCAACGAGCTGGATCCGAACTGGCTCGACATGTGCTGCGACTCCGGCAAGAAAGGCTGGAAGACTTTCGCGAAGAAAAAGAAGACCGGGATCGAGGAATTGCGTGGGAACATCGCCGCCGTGGCCGGCGACGCCAGCATGCCGCTGCCGGAATTCCGCCGCATCGTGCAGGCGGTACAGCAGGGCGAACGCCAGGCCAGCCGCGCCAAGAAGGAAATGGTCGAGGCCAACCTGCGCCTCGTCATCTCGATCGCGAAGAAATACACCAACCGTGGCCTGCAGTTCCTGGACCTGATCCAGGAAGGCAACATCGGCCTGATGAAGGCGGTCGACAAGTTCGAATACCGCCGCGGCTACAAGTTCTCGACCTACGCCACCTGGTGGATTCGCCAGGCGATCACCCGGTCGATCGCCGACCAGGCGCGGACGATCCGTATCCCGGTGCATATGATCGAGACGATCAACAAGCTGGTGCGCACCAGCCGCCAGATGCTGCACGAGATCGGCCGCGAGCCGACGCCGGAGGAACTGTCCGAGAAGCTGCACATGCCGCTGGAGAAGGTGCGCAAGGTGCTGAAGATCGCCAAGGAGCCGATCAGCCTCGAGACGCCGATCGGCGACGAGGAAGACAGCCATCTCGGCGACTTCATCGAGGACAAGAACGCGATCCTGCCGTCCGACGCGGCGATCCACTCGAACCTGCGCGAAACCACGACGCGGGTGCTGTCCAGCCTCACCCCGCGCGAGGAGCGCGTGCTGCGCATGCGTTTCGGCATCGGCATGAACACCGACCACACGCTGGAAGAGGTCGGCCAGCAGTTCTCGGTCACCCGCGAGCGTATCCGCCAGATTGAGGCGAAGGCGCTGCGCAAGCTGAAACACCCCAGCCGGAGCCGCAAGCTGCGCAGCTTCCTGGACTATTAAAAGCCGGTACATTTAATCGGCGAAACCCGAATTTGCGGTTTCTGAACCGGGGCCCGTTGCGCTACAACGGGCCCCGCGTTGTTTTTGCGGACACGCACCCGCACGTCCCGCCGGCCTCTTCATGAGATGACAGACAGGCCGGCCCGGATGGGCCCGTAGTTCAGTTGGTTAGAACGGACCGCTCATAACGGTCATGTCGCAGGTTCGAGTCCTGCCGGGCCCACCAAAACCCCCCATAATATTTTGAAATTGCGGGTGTTCTTTGGTTGATTCCCAAACCGCTGGGAAATCGGACGGCCATGTTTCGATGAATGCGATTCGTCCGCTCCGATTGGACGTTGCTGGGGGTAATGATCGTTGTCTGCTTCTAGCTAAAAGCGGAAACTCATAGGGATTCAAAATCCAATTTGAGATCTGTCGCGACGGTTGACGCTTAAAACGAGATTTTCAGACAACCAACGCCGACTAAGAAAACCGAATTTGTTGCCGCGATTTCGTCAGGTTCATTTGTGATGCCTCCCAAAATAACGCTAGATCAAAAAATAATCAGCGTGTACAAGGTGACTGTAATTTATGCAAAAAAAGTGATTCATAAGAGTTCTGCCGAACGAACTTCGCACAACGAACCCGCATTTATCTTTTCATTTGAGCAATTTACCTGAATTTGATTGCCGGCCAGCTCTGCTGGCATAGGCATTGCGTATTCCCAATCAGAGTATCTAATTGCTGTTGGGAGTTTCCATGTTCCAAGGAATCGGGAGAAAGAGAACCTTCGTTGCGGTAACATTCGTTGCTGCGACAATGAACCGGCATTCACGACCAAAAATCATCGGAGGGAGGATCACGTCATGAAACTGTCGATATTCGCTGCCGTACTATGCGCAACCGCTTTAATTTTCTCTTCGACAAACAGCACCCTGGCGAATCCCGTCGTTATCCAGATCAACACTTCGCAAAACGAAAGTTCGTTTGCGGGTGTCTTTCTTCGGGAGTTCAAGAAACGCCTGGATGCGGAGATTCCCGGTGAGGTCGATATTCAGATTTTCTTCGGCAACACCCTTGGATCGGAAGAGGATGTGCTGCAGGGCCTTAAGCTCGGCACGCATGACGCGACGCTGTCGGCTTCGTGGGTCGCGCAAATAAACCCACGGACGGCCATCTTCGATTTGCCATACCTGTTCGAGAGTCGCGCGCAAGTGCAAAAGTTTGCCAACAGTCCTGCCGGCAAGCTGCTTGACGATGGATTCGAGGGAACCGGCGCCAAGCTGCTGGCCATCTGGGATAACGGCTTTCGCGTAATCACGAACAACGTGCGGCCGATTTCAAAACCCGAAGACCTGAAGGGTCTCAAAATTCGGACGCCCAGCAACCGGCAGCGCGTCAAGCTATTTAACGACCTCGGCGCAAACGCGACCCCGCTGTCCTTCAAGGAGGTTTACTCCGCACTCGACCAAGGCGTGATCGATGGCCAGGAAAACCCTGCCCATGTGGTTTTCGTAACCAAATTCCACGAAGTTCAAAAATATCTATAGGTTTCCAACCACATCTACCTGCCGACGTTCCTGCTGTTTAGGGAAAGTCTGCTCGCAGGCTTGAAACCTAAGGTCCGCGAGACCGTCGAGCGCGTCGCCAAGGAGGTCGCCCCCTGGACATTCCAATGGGGTGATGAGACCGATCGAACGGTATTAAAGAAGCTCGCTCCGCATATGGAGATCAATGAGCCCGATGTCGCGGCGTTCCAGAAAGCGGCGGCCCCCCTATACAAGGATAAGCTGTTCGTCGATGTCCCCGGGAAGGACATGGTGGAGGCCACGCTTGCCGTGGTCAGATCCAAATAACCTGCTTGAGGTTGGGAAGGCAGACCGGACGAGCTTCCATCTGCCTTCCCAACAAAATTTGAATATTTAGGCGCATCGTGAAAGTTTTCTGGGCCGCGGATCGGATTCTGATCGCAATCTTGGATGCGCTCATTATCGCGATCGCAGGCCTGATCCTCATTCTGATGAACTATGCGGTTTTTTCGCGCTTCGTCTTGAATGCATCCGTATCCTGGGGCGAGGAATTGCCGGCCCACCTCTTGGCCATGCTCACGTTCATCGGCGGCGCTTACCTTGCGCGCACGAACGGGCATTTATGCTTCGACGGCGTCCTCGCGAAACTACCCGTGGCGGTTCAGCGCATCTTTCTGATCGGCATCCAGATCATGATGATCTTTTTCGCCGGTTGCCTAACCTACTATGGCGCAATCGCGGCCTGGAGTTTCATCGGACGAGATCTGATCTCCATCGAATTGCCCGTTACCCTTTTCCGGGGCGCGATGCCGGTCGGCGGCGCCATCATCGCCTTGATCTGCACCATCCGCCTGGTCGGATTGATAATAGGGCGGCTTGGCCCCGATGACTTCCAACCGCAACACGACGATTGATGAACAGCGCCTATCTCATCCTGATCCTGCTCTTTTCCCTGTTGCTCATTGGCATGCCGATCGCGTTCGTGTTGGGCGTTACGGCGGTCATCGTCATCTTTCTCGATCCTGCGGTCGTGCCACAGATTATCGGGCTCGTCCCCTTCGCCGGAGCCAATAACTACCTCCTCGTGGCCGCGATTCTTTTCATGATCGCCGGCGAGGTGATGAACCAAGGTAGGATCGCCGAGAAGCTAATCAATTTCGCCAGCTCGCTCGTCGGGCATATCCGCGGGGGGCTGGCGCATATCAATATTCTCACCTCGCTCTTCTTTTCCGAGATTTCCGGAACCGCGACATCGGACGCCGCTGCGATCGGCTCCATCATGATCCCGCAGATGAAAAGGCGCGGTTATCCGATAGGCTTCGCCGCCGCCGTAACCGCCACATCGGCGACCATGGCTATCATCGTCCCTCCCAGCCTCAACCTGATTCTTTATGCCTTCGTCGCGGAGACATCCGTTGCGCAGCTTTTCGCGGCGGGCGTCGTTCCTGGGATACTCGTGTGCTTTTTGCTGATGTTCACGGCGTACCTTGTCTCAATCAAGAAGGGTTATCCGATCGAGCACAGCTTCGAACTGCGCCGGGTTTTTTCCGCGGGAAAGGACGCGATCATTCCCGTGACCCTGCCGGTCCTGATTCTTGTCGGTATCGTTGGAGGGATCTTTACCGCAACGGAAGCGGGCGCAATAGCGGCCCTCTGGGCCATCCTGATGGCGGGCTTCCTGTATCGAACGCTCACGCTGAAAAGCTTTCCGGGCGTTCTCCGCATTGCCGGCCAACGTGCCGCGATGCTCATGTTCATCGTTGCGACGTCGACGCTGTTGGGCTGGTATCTGACGCGCCAGCGCATTCCCTTGGAGATTGCCGAAGCCATCCTCAACATTTCGGACAATTATTGGATCTTGCTTCTGGCGATAAACGTATTCTTCTTGTTGGCCGGCACGATTATTCATGGAACCCCGGCAATTCTTATGTTGGTGCCCATATTCCTGCCCTTGGCGGATCAACTGGGCATCGACCGTGTTCATTTCGGGTTAATCGTGACCATAAATCTAGGTATCGGACAGCAGACACCGCCCGTCGCCTCCGTCGTCCTTATTACTTGTGCGATCGCTCGGATTTCAATAAGTACGATAATTCCGTCGTTGATGTGGTTCATCGGCGCAATGTTGGTGGCGTTGTTTCTTGTGAACGTAATCCCCGGCTTGTCGCTTTGGCTGCCGTCCGTCATTCTCGATTAAACGACCGCGATATCAAACTAGCCTGAAGCAGTTTGCAAAGCTTGCCGGATTGGGAATTCGGGCTGCCAGGGTATCGCCCTTCCCATCAGGTGCCCCCACGACCTCTCGCAATCGCCGGCGCTCGATCAACGGTCCGCCCTCAGATCCGAGGGCGTCTTTCCCGTGACGGCCTTGATGCTGCGGTTCATGTGGGATTGGCTCGAGAAGCCGACGCGGAAGGCGATTTCGGCGAAGGGGAGGCTGCTCGTTCGGATCATTTCGACGGCTCGCTCGGTCCGGCGCCGCCGCAGATAGGCGGCCGGCGGCTCGCCGATCTGTTCCTTGAAGACGCGCGCGAAGTGAAACGGGCTCATGTCCAGGAACCGGGCGAGGTCGCTCAATCTGAGGGTCTCGCCGAGGCGGTCTTCGATTTCGGTCAAGACCCGCCGCAGGTCGGAACGGCCGGTCTTGCGCAACTCGGACGTAATCAGCCGGTCTCGCTTCTGGATATTGCGGAGCAAGCTCAGCACCAGCAGATAGGACCGTTGGTCCATCTCGATCGCCGTCGGCGGGTCATCAAGATTTGCGGCGCGGAACAGGTAGGATTCGGCATCCCGGCTCCAAACGGGATCGGTGACGGCGAAAAAGTCCGTCGGTTCCGCGACATGGGACAGGTCCAACTCATCCGCGACTTCGCAGATCAGGCTTTGCTTGAAATAGAAATGCCCGTATTCGACAACGCCCGACGACGAAAACCGGCCGCCGCTCGCCGGTTGTTGAAGGGACAATGCGCCCTGGACCGCCGCCGGAGACTCGCGATGTTCATCGCGTTGCGCCGGTGACCCCCCGATGTGATACGTCATCACGTAGTGGTCCACGCCTCTGAATTCCATGCCGCCGCCCAGATCCCGTTTATGAAGCGCGACCGGCATGTTCCATCGGTCGTCCAGCCCCAGCAACGGTGGAACGGTGGGGCCGACCAGCGACCGGTATACCTCACAATGGTCTGGTTCGGTGTCGAAGGCATGTGCGCCCATGACCGATCATCTCCCAACTCGCGCGAACGCCAATCTCGGGCTTACGGGATCAAAATTCCGGGTCTTTGTCCACAGCAAGATCGTGCAACACGGCATAGCAAAACGATGCAAGACGGCGCCGTGTTCGCTCCCTACCTAGTGTCGCGTCAAGAAATACGGTGCCGAGTTCAACCGTCTTAAACCTCGGCCGCAGAGAGCAGGAGAAGTTGATGATCGAGCCCGAGCTGCTGACGCCGACCAACTGTCAGCTGATTTTCATCGACCACCAGCCGCAGATGGCGTTCGGCGTGCAGTCGATGGACCGCCAAACGCTCAAGAACAACGTGGTCGCCCTCGCGAAATCCGCGAAGACCTTCGACATCCCCACGACGATTACCACCGTGGAAACGGAGAGCTTTTCGGGCCACACCTATCCGGAACTCCTGACAGTCTTTCCCGAGCATCCGCTGCTGGAGCGGACATCGATGAATTCCTGGGATGACCAGAAGGTTCGCGATGCGCTCGCCGAAAACGGCCAAAAGAATGTCGTGGTCTCCGGCCTCTGGACGGAAGTCTGCAACAACTCCTTCGCATTCTCCGCAATGGCCGGAGGCGATTACAGAATCTTCATGGTGGCGGATGCGTCCGGCGGCACGACCAAGGAAGCCCACGACTATTCGATGCAGCGCATGGTCCAAGCCGGCGTGGTGCCGGTGACCTGGCAGCAGGTTCTTCTCGAGTGGCAGCGGGATTGGGCGCACCGGGATACCTATGACGCCGTGATGGACATCGTGCGCGAGCATTCCGGTGCATACGGCATGGGTGTCGATTTCGCCTACACCATGGTGCACAAGGCGGAGGAACGCGTGCACCACGGGCCGCGTCTCGATCCCGTCGCCGCCGGTTAGCCGACGATATCCGCCCTATAACCGCGTTTCTGCGTATTGATCCCGTTTCGAAGGACACAAACGACATGTCTAAACCACTCGGTAACGGGGGGCGGCGGCCGCTCTCCGACGTCACGCGGCGGCAGGCCGTGAAGGGCGCGACGGCGTCGGGCGTTCTCGCGCTCTTGGCGCCGTGGCCGGCAGGAAGCCAACAAACGAAGGGCCGAACGATGGCCGATGTCATTTTGCGGAACGGGCAGGTTACGACCCTCGACCCGTCCAATCCCGATGCCCAGGCAATCGCAATCCGCGATGGGCGGGTTCAGGCAACCGGCCCGACCGACGAGATCATGAAGCTGGCCGACACCGGCACCGATGTGATCGATCTCGGCGGCCGGCGTGCGATTCCCGGGCTCAACGACAGTCACACCCATCTCATCCGCGGCGGGCTCAACTACAACATGGAGCTTCGCTGGGAAGGCGTGCCGTCCCTGGCCGACGCACTGCGCATGTTGAAGGATCAGGCGGCGCGCACGCCGGCGCCGCAATGGGTTCGCGTCGTGGGCGGCTGGTCCGAATTCCAATTCGCCGAAAAACGGATGCCGACGCTGGAGGAGATCAACGCCGCTGCGCCGGATACACCGGTCTTCATACTTCATCTCTATGCGCGGGCGCTTCTCAACAAGGCCGCGTTGAATGTGCTGGGCATCGATAAGGACACCCCGAATCCGCCGGGCGGGTTGATCGAACGGGATGCGAGCGGCAACCCGACGGGTATGCTGATCGCCAAGCCTTCCGCGCTGATCCTCTATTCCACGCTTTCCCGGGGACCGATGCTTCCCGTCGAAGACCAGATCAATTCGACCCGGCACTATATGCGCGAGATGAACCGTCTCGGCATCACCTCCGTGATCGATGCCGGTGGCGGCGGGCAGAATTTTCCGGACGATTACACCGTGATCCAGCGCATGCATGACGAGGGGCAGTTGACCGTCCGGATCGCCTACAACCTCTTTGCCCAGAAGGCCGGGGAAGAGCTGTCCGACTACGAGCGATGGGTATCGATGACAGAGCCGGGCGCCGGGTCCGCCATGCTGCGCATGAACGGCGCGGGTGAGAACCTGACCTGGTCGGCAGCGGATTTCGAAAATTTTTTGGAGCCGCGCCCCGAGCTCGCCGCGCATATGGAAAAAGATCTAGAAGGTATCGTAGCGCTGCTGGCCGAAAACGAGTGGCCATTTCGGATCCACGCCACCTATGACGAATCGATCGACCGATTCCTGACGGTCTTCGAAAGGGTGAACCAGCGGCAGCCCTTCAAGACCCGCTTCATCATCGATCATGCCGAGACGATCAGCGAGCGGAATATCGAACGGGTCAAGGCGCTCGGCGGCGGGATCGCCACACAGCATCGAATGGCCTTCCAGGGGGAATACTTCGTCGACCGCTACGGGCCGGAAGCGGCGAAGGCGACGCCGCCGATCGCCAAGATGCTCGCGATGGACGTTCCCGTCGGCGGCGGCACGGATGCGACGCGGGTCGCCTCTTACGATCCGTGGGTCGGTCTTTACTGGTTGACCACGGGCAAGACGCTCGGTGGGCTGGCGCTCTATGATCATGACAACGTGCTGAGCCGTGAAGACGCCCTGCGCATCTGGACCCAGGGTTCCGCTTGGTTTTCCGGCGAGTCGGACGTCAAGGGCACGCTTGCCCCCGGCATGTACGCCGACATCGCCGTCCTGTCGGACGATTACATGAGCGTGGCGCCCGAGGAAATTCGCCGTATCAACGCAGTGCTCACCCTGGTCGGTGGCCGGGTAGTTCACGGCGACGGTGATTATTCGACGCTTGCGCCACCATTGCCGCCCGCCTCACCCGGTTGGAGCCCGGTCAAATCGGAACCGAGCCCGGCCGAACGGGCGGCCGCCGGTGCGGCCGCATCGCAATTCGCGCGGAGTTGCCACGACGGCTGCGCCAACACTTGCGGAATGCATGGCCACGACCACACTATAGCGTGGAACAACCCGATTCCCGTTCGCGACCTGAAATCGTTTTGGGGCGCCCTGGGCTGTTCGTGTTTTGCTGTGTGACGGCATCGGGGCCCGAACGTGAATCGAAGGTTTGGTCGGTGCTGCGGTACCCGTTGATCAGGAGTTAACGAATGGCCGAGGCACCGAAGCAGGCGGCTTCGAAGGAACAAGCGTCCGCGTGGGCGCCCTTCGGCCACATCGCATTTGCGGTGCTTTGGACGGCGACGGTTATCTCGAATGTCGGCACGTGGATGCACGACGTGGCATCCGGCTGGCTCATGACGTCTTTGTCGCCGTCGCCCTTGATGGTGGCGCTGGTGCAGGCGGCGACGACACTGCCCATTTTCCTGCTCGCGTTGCCGGCGGGCGCCTTCGCCGACCTGGTCGATCGCCGCCGGCTGCTCGTCGCGGTTATGGCCATCCTGGCAGTCTCTACGCTGTCGCTTGGGCTGTTGGTTTTCTTAGGTCTGGTCAGCGCCTGGGTCTTGCTTGCCTTCACCTTCCTCTCCGGCGCCGGAGCCGCCTTCGTCGCGCCGGCCTGGCAAGCCATCGTGCCGCAGCTCGTGCCCCGTTCCGAGTTGCAACCCGCGGTCGCGTTGAACAGCGTCGGGATCAACATCAGCCGGGCGATCGGCCCCGCGCTTGCCGGGCTCGTCATCGCCAGCATCGGAATCGCTTGGCCGTATCTTTTGAACGCGCTGAGCTTCCTTATCGTGATTGCCGCTCTCCTTTGGTGGCGGCCACCGCCGAAAAAGGAGAGTCATCTTCCCGCCGAACGTTTGTGGAGCGCCATCAGCACCGGTTTGCGTTATGCCCGGGCAAGCGGGCCGTTGCGCTCCACGCTCGTCCGCGCCCTGGCGTTCTTTTTGTTTGCCAGCGCCTACTGGGCATTGCTGCCGCTGATCGCGCGACAGGAACTTGGCGGCGGTCCGGAGCTTTACGGCGTGATGCTGGGGGCCGTCGGTGTCGGCGCGGTCGGCGGGGCGATGTTTCTGCCCATGCTCAAGAAGCGCCTCGGTGCGGACGCCTTGGTGGCTGCCGGTACAGGGGGCACGGCCCTGGTCCTGGTCGTCTTCGCCCTAATCAAGCTTCCGGAGGTCGCGACGGCTGCCTGTCTGGTCGCCGGCGCGTCCTGGATCACCGTGTTGTCCAGCCTCAACGTCTCGGCGCAAGTCGCACTGCCCGACTGGGTCCGCGCGCGCGGCTTGTCGATCTTCATCACGGTGTTTTTCGGTGCGATGACGCTCGGCAGCGTTGTGTGGGGGCAGGCGGCAACGAGCCTCGGTATTCCGACGACATTGTTGATCGCGGCAGGAGGGGCCGTCGCCGGTGTGTTGGTCTCGTGGCCCGCCAAGTTGCAACAAGGCGCCGAGCTCGACCTCTCACCCTCGTCGCATTGGCCGGAACCGCTCGTTGCCGGCGAGATCGAGCCGGATCGCGGGCCGGTTATGGTCACCATCGAATACCGGATCGACCCAAAGACGGCATCCACATTCCTGACCGCCATGGACGATCTCAAGGCCGCGCGGCGCCGCGACGGCGCCTACGCTTGGGGGCTCTTCGAGGATGTCGCCGCGCCCGGCCGATACCTCGAATATTTCATCGAAGAGTCATGGCTTGCCCATCTGCGCCACCACGAGCGTGTCACCGAAGCCGACCGCACAATTCAGGAGAAGGTTCTAGCCTTTCATGTCGGTGACGGCGATCCGGTCGTGACCCATTTCCTGGCGCCGGATGGTACCGAAGCGCCTGTGCAAGCATCCGGCAAATCGGCAAAGCTCAAGTAAGAGCACATTGGGCCGGTTAGAACGGACCTGTTTATAACGGTCATGTCGCAGGTTCGGGTCCTGCCGGGCCACCAAATTCCGCCGCAAGGTGGTGAAATTGCACGTGCGCTTCGGTTATTTCCCAATCCATCGGAAAGAGACCCGCCATAGTTCGATGGATGCGCTTCATCCGCTCCGCTCGGACATTGATGGGGCTACCGATATACGTTCGCTTCACCCCCGAATGCCAACACCGGGAAAGATCCCGCCAAAGGTCCGCTAGCGACCTCCGCAGAAAACGCGTAACGCCGCAAATAGACACTTTGGTCTCTTGTTCCTAGACTCAATCGAATAGCCATACGCGAATTGGAGGTCCGGCATGAGCGAGCCAACCTACTCACACTCTGGCAAGTGCCATTGTGGTGGAATATCGATCGAGCTGAAATTTAGGCGTCCAGCCGATGAGATGCAGGTACGCTCATGCCAATGTGAATTCTGCACCCGACAAGGGTCACGGACCATCTCGGCGGCGGACGGACAAGCGGTTATCACAATTGCCGCTGATCATCTTACGACGTACCAATTCGGTTCGGAGACGTGTTCGGTGCTCATCTGTAGGCGTTGCGGTGTCTATGCCGGCGTTATCATGGAGGATGGAGACCGGATCTTGTCGATTGCCAATGCACGCGGGCTCGGCATCAAGGCGTTCAAGGATCGAGATGGCGCACCACTCACTCATGATGGCGAGTCTACACCTGATCGAATTGCGCGCCGCAGATCACGGTGGACACCAACGGTAATGCGCTACACGTGATAAGCGTCCGTGATAATTATCCAGATATCTACCATCCGCACTTTTGGAACGGTTTCAAAGAAGCGCAGAAGCGTGAATTTCTGGACCATCTTCGGTCGCCAATGGGCGTGTAGAGCGACACTTTAACGTCAGGTCTCATATTGGCTAAAAGCTGACCTGGGACCGCCGCTGAGCGACTTCCGTTCTTACCTCAATATCCGAAATTAGGTCGGCAATGTCCGCTTTTGCACAAGTTAAGGCCGCTTTGCCCTCGGGACCGGACAGGACCGGTGCGGTCGCTGGCTTCCGGGTTTGACCCATAGGCGACATTCTAAAAATTCCGCGCTAAGCTTCAAACTATCTGTATTTTGGCGCCATCGCCGGCAAGAGAGGTAGCATGCAGTGTGAGCGTTTGACTTTCAAAGGTCTGAGGGCGAGGCCGGTGGTGCTCAAGCTGGAACGGCCCGTCGTCGCGCGTATCGCCACGATCATGGACTGGCCGCTCATTCTGATCGACCTATACACCGAAGAAGGCATCGTCGGGCGCAGTTACCTTGAGCCCTATGTGGTCAAATCGATGCGCTATCTCGTCCCCGCGTTGAATGACTTGGGTGACCTGCTTAAGGGGCGCACCGTTTCGCCCGTCGAAGTCTACGAGGCCGCACGCAAGTCGCTCCATTTCGTTGGCTATCAAGGTTTGTCGATGATCGCTGTATCCGGGGTGGACATGGCAGCCTGGGACGCTCTGGCAAAAGCGGCGAATATGCCGCTGTGCGTGTTGTTGGGTGGTTCCGTCGGCCCCGTGGAGGCGTACAACAGCAATGGCCTGTGGCTCAATGAACCGGACGCGGTGGCCGCCGAGGCCGTGCAACTGCGCGATGAGGGAGGGTTTTCCGGGCTAAAGCTGCGGCTCGGTCGCGAGCGGGTCGAGGACGACTTGGCGACGATCGAGGCGGTACGCCGCGCGGTGGGGCCGGATATGCAGCTCATGATCGATTTCAATCAAGGGCTGACACTCGCGGAGGCCTTGCAGCGATGCCATATCATCGATGATCTGGGTCTCGCCTGGATCGAAGAACCAATCGTCTACGATAACCTCGACGGGTTCGCGCAACTCGCCGCCGAGTTAAAGACACCAATTCAGATCGGCGAGAATTTTTATGGCCCTCGCGACCTCCAATTGGCGCTCCAAAAGAAGGCCTGCGATTTGGTAATGCCAGACTTCATGCGAATTGGGGGTGTCACGGGTTGGATGAAAGCGTCAGCGATTGCGGGAGCGGCGGGTATTCCATTGTCCACACACCTCTATCCCGAGGTCGCCGCTCATGTCATGAGAGTGACCGAAACCGCGCATTGGCTAGAGTGGCAGGATTGGGCGGACCCTCTATTGCAAAAGCCCTACGATATCAGGAACGGCCTACTTCATATTCCCGACGTGCCCGGCGTTGGCATGGAATGGAATGAAGATGTGGTCGCAGCAAACCTAGCGGATATTTGACTACGGCGCCGTATGACCCAGACGGACAAATCCGCAGCACACCACATCATCAATGCGCGCGGGCCCTTCACGCCGCTCGGCGTCTCCCGTTCCCCGGAACCGGTTGCGTCCGCCGTTTCTCAAGCACTCCAAAACTTCGCGGACATTTCGGTGCTTCAAGATGCTGTGGACACGGCATTGCGGGAGCATGCCGGATCGGAGGCGGGGACTGTTGTGCATTGTGCCGCGGCGGGGATAACCCTTGCCATCGCGGCGGCCATGACCGGATCAGATCCGGCGCGAGTCGCGGCTCTACCCTCTACGGCCGGCCTTCGAAATCGCGTCGTCCTTCCCGCGGGTCACGCCGTGAACTACGGCCATTCGTTAGAGCAGGCGATCAGGCTCGCAGGTGCGATCCCGGTCTTCGCCGGCGATGCTGCCGGTTGCCCAACATCGAAAATCGCGCAGGAGATCAGTCATCCAGATACTTGCTGCTTGCTGCTTGTTGTCTCTCGTCTGACCCAAGGAGAACCTGTCGATTTCGAGGCCGCAATCACGGCCGCGCACGAAACCAATGTCCCCGTGGTGACCGATGGGGCTGCACAGATTTTCCGGGTCCGCCAACTCATCGCGGCCGGGACCGATCTGCTGATCGTCAGTGGACAGAAGTATCTGGAAAGTCCGACTGCAGGCCTCGTGTTCGGCCGGTCCGATTTGGTTGCAGGCGTAAGAGCGCAGGAAAAGGGCATTGGCCGGGGCATGAAAGCGTCGAAGGAAGCTTTGTGTGGCGTTCTCGAGGCACTTGAGCAATGGACGCAAAGAAATGAACGGTCCTGGGCCGATCTTCAGGCCGATAAGGTTGCCCGCCTTATCGAAAGGCTTAGCCACCTGGAGGGGGTCGTCGCGGCGAGCGTACCGGATCCAACAGGCGCGCCATTTCCCCGTGCTCGTTTGAAAATCGATCCTTCGCGTACGCGCCGCACCGCAGCCAAGGTAGTGGACGAGTTGAAGGCAGGCACGCCGCCGATCTGGGTTATGGATCATCGCGTCGCTAGTGATGAAATCTTACTTGAGCTGGTACCGCTTAGACCCAACGAACTGGACGTACTGTCCGCGCGGCTACTTGAGGTTTTGAGCTAATCGGTTGGTGCTGCTTGCGGCTATGATTCTTAACCAGCCATACCAACCCAATAATGGATTTTTGATATGATGTTTCACGCGGAACGTACCAACGCATCATGCGAGCGCCAACCGCTTGGCAACCAATACAATTCGGACACGGGCATATACGATCATGCATCAACTTAAAATTCCGGCCGTCTTCATGCGGGGCGGCACGTCGAATGCGATTGTCTTCAAGCAACGTGACCTGCCCGAAGACCGGTCGCTGTGGCCGGAGATTTTTCGGGCCGCGCAAGGCAGTCCCGATCCATTCGGGCGGCAGCTTAACGGCATGGGCGGCGGGATTTCCTCGCTCTCGAAGATTTGTGTGATCGGTCCCCCGAGCCGTGACGACGCGGACATCGACTACACCTTTGCGCAAGTCGGCGTGCGCAACGACAAGGTCACGTTCAACGGCAATTGCGGCAACATGTCCTCGGCCATGGGCCCCTTTGCCGTCGACGAAGGTTTCGTTCAAGCAAGCGGCGATAAGGCCCGGGTCCGGATTTACAACACCAATACGAAAAAGATCATCATCTCCCAATTCGATATGGATAACGGTCGCGCCCGCATCGATGGCGACTATGTGATGCCCGGCGTCGATGATCCCGGCAGCAAGGTGCGTTTGGATTTTCTGGAACCTGGCGGCGCCGGTACGGGTAAACTGCTGCCGACCGGCAACGTGATCGATATCTTGGATATTCCGGGGCTGGGTCATGTCGAAGCTTCGATCGTCGATGCCGCCAATCCGACCGTGTTCGTCGACGCCTCGGCAATCGGACTCGTGGGCACGGAGCTGCCCGCCGATATCGATGCGATGACCGACGTGATGGAGAAACTCGAAGCCGTCCGTCGCCATAGCGGTGTCCTGGCGGGGCTCGCCGGGTCGGCCGATGAAATGGCATCGAAACCCACGGCGATCTCGCCGGGGTTTGTCGCCGCGGCGCAGGAGTCGCCCATCCTGACGGGCGACGTGATTGCCGAAGCGGATGGCGACTTGGTCTGTCGTATCGTCTCCTCGGGGAATGTCCACCGGGCCTTGCCGGGCACGCGCTCAATCTGCACGGCGGTGGCGTCGCGCATTAAGGGCACGGTCGTCCATCGCGTGGCGCGCCCGGTCGAGGATCCGTCGGCCGATATCCGGATCATGCAGCCGTCCGGCGTGATCGTGCTTGCCGCCGATGTCGTCGAAGAGGATGGCCGGCCGTTTGCCCGGTCGGCCACGATTTACCGGACGCAACGACGCTTGTTCGAAGGCTTCGTTTGTGTGCCGGCGTCGAAAGTGCCGAATTTCGTCGTCCATACAAAGCAACACGCGTCGGCTGCCGAATAACGCCGCATCCGCCGGGGCCGCCCGCCTAGTTTGCCGGCTTGACTCGGATCTTGTTCTTTTTCAGCCGGCTGCCGTGGAGTTCCTTGATGGCGATTTCGGCTTCGTGTTCCAACGCCATCTCCACGAATCCGAAGCCTTTCGAGGTTCCGGTCTTGGCATCGAGCACGAGGTCGCAGGCTTTGATATTGCCGTGCGCCTTGAACAGCTTGGCAAGCTCGTCCTCGCTGAGGTCGCGCGGCAGGTTGAGGACGATAAGCTTCATGGCGGCTCCGGGGCACTGATGAACGAAGAACGAGACCCTCCATATCATGCAGGTTTCACCGGCGCCAGAAGCCGCAGAAACCATCCGCGCATGTTCGATCTCCAGCCGGCGACGTAACCGCCGGTCCGTTATGGCCGCTTCGAAAATTTGTGTATCGTAATCGGTGTACTCACCAAATTTTCCCTGGGGCGATCTCAATGCGCACGCTCAAATACTTTTTTGTCCTCATCGCCATTGGATGCGCCGCGCCCGCGCCCAGCCGTGCGGCCGAAATCGTGCGCAGCGCTTTGCAAATAGCGGCCATACCTATTCGGGGCGTCACGCTTGCAACGCCGCCAAAGGAAGCGTTTGACCGCCTTCTCGCGGCGGGCTATCGCTCGGGAAAGGTGAAGACCTACGCGGACTGGAAGGGGCGCGAGCTGGCCTTCGAACGCGGCGGCCCCGGCGCGCCGGAAGGTGAGTCCTGGATCACGCTCGCCCGCCACAAAGGACAGCTGACCCAGATAACCGAGCAGGCCAACCAGCCCCGGAAACGCTTTGACGCGGTTGCGGAGATCGGCGCCGTTCAACGCCATTTTAAGATCAAGCGCGACAACCGGAAGTGCCGTGCCGACGCTCACGGCGCGGGACACTGCCGCGTTCAGGACACTGACAAGGCCACGGACGTGGACCTTGTCTTCGGCATGCAGGTGCTGTCGATCACCATGAACCGCTACGCGACCCGCAAGAAGGCTTACAAAGAGTCGCTTCGGTAGGCGGTGCGGGCGAGCGCCGGCCACGCAGCCAGTTCGTCCGCCGCGTGTTGCGGGCTTGCGATGCTCAGACCAATTACAGGACTGCAACCTGAGACCCACGGGGCAACAATGTCAGGAGCGGCATTCACTTGGAACGATTTGGTGTCAAGTCAGTTAGATGCCAACCCGACCCCAAATCGTAATGGCGAACGGAACAATCGTCGATTAGGTCGGCATAACCCGATGGAAGATATGAGCTTTGCCAATCATCGCCGAATCGGACTTTGACAGCGGTTAGATCTTCCCAAACAGAGGCGAATACGAAGAGGTCTTCGCCCCCGGCGACACTCGACCCAAAGAAGTATCCCAAGTTGCCGTGTTCGTTCCGGACCACATCGACGGACGTCGTGGCGAACTTCTGCGCCAGTTCATCCCGGCGACCGTGCTTGGCCCGTGCCGTGAATAGCCGCAAAACGGGTCCGTTTGATGCAATGTCCTGCTGCATGCGCGTATGCCTCGGGTGTTCGAATTCGTGTGCGTGTGTGTCGATGGCTTCGGCAAATTCAAGAATGTGCCGTCGCACGCTATGGCAAACGGCATCATCGCGAAAATAATAATGTGTGATGGACTGATCGGAATTCGAGATGGGAAAACTTCGCAAACAGTACTATCGACCCATTTCGAGCAATGGCCGTTGCATCGCTCCTGGCTACGACCGGCAATTCAGGCGGGCGAGAGGAGTGGCCACCGATGACCCATGGTGATTGCCAAACCTGATCCGCTTGTAACAATCGCCCTCGAACGGGTTAGAATACACGAGGGGGAAAATTCCCTGTGTCGGGTGTTTGGCTATCGCGGGACAAGGGTGAGGCATATGCCTACAAAGCGCCGTAAAACCGGGAAAGGTCCTTTACAGTCTTGGATATCGCTGTGGCCGCTCGCCTTGGCGGTGATCCTACTGGCCGCTTTTCTGTACATGGCTTCTTGAGGGGCTAAAGTGAATGGTCCGCTTGCGCTCGTGGGCGCGTGGCAAGCGCATGCGGCGGCGAGCCCGCATCGTTCCAATTCGAGGAGATTCAATGACAACCGATCTGTACATGCTTGCCCTGGCTGCCGGGATCACCATCGTGATGTGGTTGCCATACATCCTGGCGCATATCGTGAATGTCGGCATGGCGGCGGCGCTCACCTACAGGGCGGACGATGAACCGCTGCCCGCGTGGGCGGCGCGCGCAAAAAAGGCACATTACAATGCGATCGAGAACTTGGTGCCGTTCGCTGCCCTCGTCGTCGTGGCTCATCTCACGGGCGCGGCCAACGAGGCGACCGCGGCGGCGGCGGTCACCTATTTCTGGGCAAGGCTGGCGCATTACGGGTTGTACGTTGCCGGCATCCCGTTCGGGCGGACCATAACCTTCGCCGTCGGATGGTTGGCGATGGCATACATCCTTTGGCAAATCGTCACCGCGGGCGCGTAAGGCGTCCGGAAACTTAAATTGAAACGCGGTTGCGGATTTCCGGCGAGTCGACGGCGTAGCGATAGGCCCGGAACATCATATTGGTATGTCCGTCGCCGCCGGGATTGGGGTCGAAAAACGGCGAAATGTATTCCCATGCTATGTCGTTCTCCGGCGTCACTTCGAAGACACGCCCCCACTGACCTTCGCAGATCAAGGTGTTGCCGCTGCTCAACCGCTGCGCGCCGCTGATGTGCGGGCTGAAGAATGTGTATGGCGGCGAGCCGCGGTAGGACCAAACGGTTTTTCGCGTCTCCGGATCCAGTTCGATGACGCGGGAGAAGGGATTTTCTCCACCGTGGATCCCGTTGGCGAACAGCAGGATATTGCCGTTGTCGAGCATCTGGCAGTCATGCTGGTGCCCCCAGGAATCGTCCCGGTGTTCCCATCTGAATTTTTTGGTTTCCCGGTCGATGATCGCGATCATATTCAAGCGGCGAAAACTGATCATCACGTCGCCGTTCGGCAACGGGGCGCAGGCATTCGCATGCGCGAACTCGTTCCGGAAGCACCGCGCGCACATCGGGTAGCGGTTCAACGCCATGTCGGAATGGGCATGCCACTCCCACACGACCTCGCCGTCGGGGGTCACTTCATGTAGGTAGTCCCCATAAATCAAACCATTGAATTCGGTGCCCGGCTGGCCGCCAAGAACCTGCTTCGCCGCGGCGTCCGGCATGATCTCCCAACCCAGATACAACGTGTTGCCGTTCGCGAGACGCCGGCAGTCGTGGTGCTGATCCCAGTTGACATGCTCCCACAGGACGTTCCCGTCCCAGTCGATTTCGCGGAGAACTCCCCCGCGCCCGCCCCGCAACGGCGGGCCTTCACCGCCTTCGAACCGTGAGTGCTGCTCGCCGTTATAGGAACTCTTGTCTTCCGGCTCGCCGCTCCAGAGCAGGTTGCCGTTTTCCATGAGATAGACCTGATTGCCCGGCACGAGCGGGAAGTGCCACTCATGCAGGACTTCGCCGTTCATGCCGACCAGATACGCGGCTTTTCCGCGCAACCGAACGATCAGTGTAACGCCGGGTGTCGCCCGAAGCCGATCGTGTTCCAGGACTCCCACATCGCGATATCGCATTCAAATCCCCATTACTCGATGTTCTCAATGGTTCGATCCAGGGCGCCACGGAGTCAATTTTCGGCCGCACCCACCGCCGCCCCGGACAGCCGCCCCGCCGATGGCGTTCCCTACGACAACAGGTGTTTGGCGATGTTCAGCAGGTGGATTTGGCTCGTGCCCTCGTACACCCTGAAGGCCCGCACGTCGCGGTAGAAGCGCTCTATTCCCGTGCCCTTGACGTAGCCCGCGCCGCCGAAAATCTGCACCGCCTTGTCGGCGACCCGGCCGCACATCTCGGTCGAATAGTATTTGCAGAGGCTGACATCCATGGTGACGTCCTCGCCGCGGTCGCGCTTTCGCGCGGTCTCGAGAATCAAGGCGCGCGTGGCTTCGATCTCGACCTTGCACTCCGCCAACATGGCTTGGACCAGCTGGAACTCGCCGATAGCCTTGTCGAACTGCCGGCGCTCCTTGGCATGGGCGATGGCATCGTCGAGCATGCGGATGGCGGGGCCGGTGGAGAGTGCCGACAGGTTGATACGCTGCTTGTTGAGCGCCTTCATCACGGACCGGAAGCCCATGCCCTCGACGCCGCCGAGGACGGCATCGTCGGGCACGAAGGCATCGTCGAGATAAACCTCGCCGATCGGCGCGCCTTCCTGTCCCATCTTGGGGGTCGAGCCACTGGTGCTCAGGCCTTCGGTGCCGCGTTCGATCACGAAGGCCGTGACCCCCTTGCCGCCGCGCTCGCCCTCGGTCCGGGCGAAGATCGTGAACAGGTCGGCGATGGGCGCCAAGGTGATGTATCGTTTCGAGCCATTGATGCGGTATCCGCCGTCGACCTTTTCCGCCCGGGTCTTCAGGGCGGTGGCGTCGGAGCCGGCGGTTTCCTCGGTCAGCGCCAGGCAGCCGATCAAGTCGCCGCTGGCGAGCCCCGGGAGGTAGCGCTGTTTCTGTTCTTCCGTGCCGTCGCGGATGATGCATTCCGACCCGATGCCGGCGTTCTGCCCGCCATAGACGCGAAAGGCGACGGAGCATTGCGTGAACTCCATGAAGGCGATGGCCAGTTCTTCGGATGTCATGCCGGCCCCGCCATACGCCTCGGGGATGCTCCATCCGAAACTGCCAAGCTGCTTGAGCTTCTCGATTACATCTTCCGGAATGCGATCCTCGGCCTCGACGCGATCCTCGTTGGGAATGGCGACCTCTTTGACGAAGGTCCGAATCTGATCGACCAATGCGTCGAAGGTTTCCTGATCACGGATCATGGCGCCATTTCCCCGGTTGATGTGTCGGCCGCTGGACACGCAAGGTAGGCGGTGGAGGAAAATTGTACAACATTCCCGTAACTTAAGGCGCTTTCCCGGCGCGCGGCATGGTCCGGCGTTACCCGAGATCAAGACCCGCTTGCGGAAATTCGGTCATAGGAATTTGTTCTTAATGATCGGACCCTTGGCAAGTAGTACGTCAAAATCATATCAGTTAAGCTGTCCCCGTATCTTTCGGCCACATGCAGCAGCATTTGCGCGGTCTCCACCGCAACAATCGATTGATCTGAAATGAAAAACGTTTGGGTTGGGATAGCGTTGTCGGCGGTGATGACGACGCAGGCGGCGGCCTTTGAAAAGGGGCATCTGGCGAAGCTGAGAGCCCTCAAGGTTTGTGAGAAGTGCGATTTGAGCGGCGCGAATCTGAAGGGCGAAATCCTGACAGGGATGAACCTGAGTGGCGCGGACCTGACGGACGCGAATCTAATCGGCGCAACCTTGCGGGGGACGATCCTGCGCGACGCCAAACTGACGGGGGCAAATCTGGAAAAGGCGAAGATGGGCGGCGCGGTCCTGACGGGCGCCGATCTGAAGGGCGCAAAGCTCCGTTGGGCGTCGCTGAGTGTGCTCAAGATGCGGGGCGACGCGGCCGATTTGTCCGGCGCGAACCTGACCGATGCAGACCTGCGAAATGCCTATTTGCGGAAGACCATTCTCGCCGGCGCGGATTTAAGCGGCGCGGATCTGCGAGGGGCGAGCCTGGTCGATGCGACCCTGACCGGCGCCAACCTCAAAGGAACCGACCTTCGCAAGGCGAATCTCGTCGGGACAAATTTGACCGGTGCAGTACTCGATGGTGCAAATCTGAGCGAGGCGAATTTTTCGGGCGCAAATCTTGGGCAAGCAGACCTGAGCGGTGCAAACCTGAATGATGCCGAAATCAACGATGCCATCTTCTGCAAAACCAAGTTGCCCTGGGGCGAAGAAAATGCCGACTGCAAAAAACCTTAACCGGATAAAGGGCACAACCCGAATCGGCGTAAGAGGCAGAGCGATTGGTGATCGTTTCAACGTTCACGCGTTAGATACCGGAGCATGACGAATCGATGCCCAGCGTTCCGAATCAGATTGACGGATTAGAGATTTCCGCTGTGAAGGAGGGATTGGTCGTAAACGATAACTCCCGCGGCAAGGTACACTACCTAAACCACACTGCCGGCTTGGTACTGACATTGTGCAATGGGAGAAATTCGATTGAGACGATCGCCGATCTTTTGCAAAAGCAATTCGATTTGTCGGAGTCCCCGGAGCGAGACGTGCGCGATGCGATCGATGATTTCGTCGGAGAAGGGTTCGTCGTTCTCGAGCCCAAGTAAGCCGACGAAATTTCGAGCTGCCGTCGGTTGAGCGTGCCCTGTATTCCGAATTGCCGGGCTTGTCTGTCATTCGGGGTAGCGGGAAACATTCCAATGGTGGTTGTGCTACATAAAGTGGCACAACCAATGCTCCCGTGTAAGGTATCTGAATATGGCATAGGATTCCCAAATGTTGGGGAATGGGAGATGATCTATGCCAAAAGATAATCAACGGAAAACCCTTCATCCGGAGCTTTCAAAAAACGTCGATGGTAGTCGGCGTAAGCTCCTTACAGCCTTGGTCACCGGCGTAGCGTTTGCAGCACCGCTCATGGCTTCGCTTACCAAGGATGGTTTGCGGTTTGCAACCGCGGCCGCGGGTCCGTCGAAAAAGAAAGCGACGAAAAAGCGCCCCGTAAAGAAGCGCCCCGTGAGAAAACGTCCGGTCAAAAAACGCCCTGTAAAGAAGCGTCCGGTTCGGAAAAAAAGAGCCGTAAAGAAAAGATAGCGACAAAATACGCTAAGATTGAGGGCCGGACCGAGTGTGCCGGCCCTTTGTTTGTCCGATGAGTAATGTTGCAGTGCCGTCTTTAGTCGTCTGCGTTCACTTGTTGAGGGATCGCAAGGAATAGTCCTATGGCTGAGAAAACGCACACTTCGCGGAGTCGTATCGAAGAAGATCCGGAAGAGAAGATTGCCGATACCGCACGGCGCATGGTCAAAAAGGCGTTCCGGCGGGGATATACGATTGAGACCCTCAAGAATGTATTCATGAGCGCACATGCACTGGCCGGCGGTGTTTTGGCCGCAGTGCATCAAGCAAAGGGTGCGCCGAAACCGACGGCATGCGGATCGGGCTGCACCTACTGTTGCCATCTCCAGGTCGAGATTTCCGTGCCGGAACTCGTCAGTCTCATCGCATATGTAAGCGAAAATTTTTCATACGCGGAGACGGAAGCCTTAACGGCTCGGGTTCATGAGGCGGAACGCCAAACGCGAGGTCTGAACTCCTACGAGCGTCTTTTTGCGCGCGTGCCCTGTCCTCTCCTTTCGGATGGGCAGTGCTCCGTTTATCCGGCACGGCCGCTCGTTTGCCGCGGCTATAACTCGTACAACTGGGCGATATGCGCGCAGGATTTGAGTTATCCTAGGAGTTGGAGATTGATCCCTCACGACAATGCGCAAAAGAACATCTATTCCGGTGTCTTGGAAGGATTGTCGTCCGGCTTAAAAGAAGAAGGTCTTTCGTCCGACTTGCTGGAGTTGATTGCCGCGCTCCGCGTCGCACTGGATCAACCGGACGCTTGCGAGCGCTGGCTGGCCGGTGACCCTGTTTTCCAATCGGCGGTGGCGCCTGAAGAATAGGATGCGAGTCACAGGAATTTAGGAGTAGCAGCAAGTGAAGGTTAAGCGAGTCGTTGGCGGCCATCTCTATGACACGAAACAGGCCACGCTTATTGCCGAGAGCCGCTACGACGGGGCAAGTGACGATGAAGATTACAAAGAGGCTCTCTATCGAAACGAGAACGGGGTCTTATTTTTGGCCGCCGAGGGCGGCGTGGAGTCGTTTTATTCCGCAATTCTTCGAGGCGGGAAACCGGCGCGCGGGACGGAGATAATTCCTCTGTCGACGGATGAAGCCTGCCGATGGTTGGAAGATCACGACCACATCGAGCAGATCGAAGAGCTGTTCGGTGCTCGCCCGCAGGCCGGGCACGATACTGTCCCGGTCGACCTCCGTGTTTCACAAACCATGATGCAGAAGATCGCGCTCGCGGCGGCGCGGAATAATGAAACGGTCGGCGATTGGTTGAGACGATTGATCAAGAGGGAACTTGGCTGACCGAGTGCCCGGTCCTCGAACCAGGCATCCGGCAGCATCGTTGTACTCTTACCGGCATCAGTGCGTTCCTCGAGGATCGCCTTCGCTCGCGTTAGGGCGTCGCCGCGTCTGGGTCGCCGGCATTCGTTTCGTGTGCGGACTTTTCTTCCGACACGAATGATTGCGCGTTCCCGTCGGGATGAATTCCGTCGCGCTATAACTCCTCCACCTGAACCGGGAACAGCGGTGCGAGTTCGTCCACCTGCATCACGTGATAGAGGCTGAAACGGTAGGCCGGCCCGGCCAGAACTTCCGGCGGGGTGAAGGGGAACGCAATGTTACCCGCGGTCGACAGCCGCCCCGGGAAACCGTGGTGCAGGAGATACTGTTTGCAACAGGCGAGCACGGTTTTCACCTGATCGGCGGTTGGGGCAATGCATTCCACCATGACGAACACCTCGCGCGGCGGCTCTGCCGGCGGTTCGGGCCAGGGCACGACGCCGTCGCGCCCGTAGACGCGGAAGAAGAGCTGGAAATCGCCGGCCAGCGTTTCGCCCAGAAGGTCGCGAACGGTCTTTTCCACCGCTTCGGTGATCTCGTCGACCGCGGCGATGAAACGCGGGTCGGCGGCGCCGGCGAGGACCATACCGCGTTCGCCGACGGGAATTGCGCCCTCCAGTTTGACCGATGGCTGTTCTGCCGCTTCCCAACGTGCGCCATGCACCCGGACGCGATGCGCGTCCACGGCGTCGTACACGACCTCGTCCAGATGCAATGTCCCTTCCGGCTCGTGCACCTTGTACGGATCGGCCTGTTCGTACAGCGCGTGGGCGGCGACCGACATCGGGGTCGCGTGCCGCGCCGGGTTCATGCTTTCGATCAGGAAGGTATCGCCTTCCAGCGTTCCCAGCATGGCGTCCCGTCCGCCCGGCGTGCAGCAGATCGAGGTGCACTCGATGATCTTCGCCATATGCGTGGCCGGGCCCAGCGGGAAGCCGAGCATTTCCGGCACGGCGGTAAAGATCGCGGTGTCGCACGCGCGGCCCGCGATGATCACGTCGGCCTCGGTGTCCAGCGCCCGGCGAAAAGCCTCCGTCCCCATCTGCGCGACGAGATTCGTCGAGCCGTCGATCTCATCGTCGCTCGGCATCGCCATCTTGCCGAGGGACCGCAGGCGGTTCTCCCGTCGTGCGGCCTTCACGGTGTCGGCGGGAATGTCGGCGCCGATCACGGCGAGCCGGAAATGCAGGTCCTCTTCCGCCGCGATCGTCCGGACCATGTCCAGCGTCGTGTCGAGATGCGGCCGGGCGCCGGCGCAGCCCGCGGTGCCCAGCAATAGCGGCACGTCCAACGCCCGCGCCCCGCGCAGCACGAGCCCGAGATCCCGCCGGGTCATGATGTCCGACGTCGCGATTTGTCCGGACCCGAGATAGTGCGGGCCCGGATCGATTGATCCCATATCGCATCCGATGAAGTCGGGTTCGCGCGCCAACCCGGTTTTCAGGGCGGGTTCCGGAATGCCGTAGCCGAGCTGGCCCGAGGCGGCGAGCGCCTGAAGGGGCCGTGTCTCCGGTCCGCGCGGAAAGCGGTCACGCAGCTTGCCGACGGCGCTCATAGCTCGACCCCTAACAGTGGGCCGTGTTGCTGCGTGCCATAGACGTCGCGGTCCCCCGGATCGCCCGCCACCGTTTTTCGGTCGAACACCAGTTTGATGGCGAGCGCCTGCGGAAAGGGCAGCACCTGTACCGAATCCTGCTGCAATCCGTAAAGAGCGGCGAGGTTGGAGGGCGACAGGCTCTCCGACCGCCGCGCCAGATCGAACCGGTCTTTGTCTTCGAACATCAGGTCGATGGTGATCTGCAGCGGCCCGGCATTCTTGCTGCGGATGACGGTGGCGGCGTCGGTGAGCATCATGGTGTGGTTGTTCCTTCGGTCTTGAGTACGCCTGCGCGACAACGCCGTTGCGCGAGAAGGTTTGTTTTGTCGGGGGTATTACAGGCCGCCTGTATCGATGCCGTCAAATCTCGAGGCGGCGGTCTTGTCGGCGATCGAGCGACGAGGCCGTTGCAGGGGGCCGCCCGTCTATCGCCGTTCCCGTGCGGATGGCCCGGACTGGTGGGACTCCCGTTACCCAAGTAAGCTGGCCGGCAGGTATGGATCAAGTTTCGGATTTCCGTGGACCTGCTCCCTCGGCAGGCCCGGCCATCCTCGTGGGAGCCGGTCGAATCAATGCCGAACTATGCACTTCGGAAAGCGGCCGCTTTGGTCGTTCCAGATCGGCTCTTTGCCTATCTGGTCTATCGGAAGCACCATGGACGTTGGCCTCGAACACCGCCGGTGAACTTCACGGAACGGCTCGCTGCCCGCATGGGGGCCGCGGACTTGGAGGAATACCAGGTCTATTGCGACAAGCTCGCCGTCCGGGAGGTGGTGGCGGAGAGAGTCGGCGAGAAATACCTCGTCCCGATCTACGAAGCGTCGGACCGGCTGACCCGGGATCTGTGGGATCGTCTGCCGGACACGTTCGTGATGAAACCCAATCACGGGAGCGGATGGCACCGGATCGTCCGGGACAAAGCCGCGGAAGACTTCGACATGCTGGCGGCGCTTGGCGCCGGGTGGCTGGCGGAAAACTTCTACTATGTCCGTCGCGAACGTCAGTATCGGAATATCGAGCCGCGCTTGATGTTTCAGAAAGCGCTGTTCTGGCATGGTGGGAACCGGCTCGTGGACTACAAGTTTCATTGTTTCCACGGCAAGATCGCCTTCATCCATCTTGCCGTTCGCGAACCCTACAAACAGCGCCTCTTGTATGATGCCGATTGGAACCGGCTGGCGGTCCGCTACACGGATCCGAACGACGCCGAGTTGCCCGAGCCGGCCGACTTGCCGGAAATGCGGTCGATCGTCGGCCGTCTTGCCGCCGGGTTCGACTATGTCCGGGTCGATCTGTTCAGTGTGCCCGAGGGGGTCTATTTCAGCGAGTTCACCTTCACACCGAATGTCGGCACCCATGGCTTCGATCCGGCCGCGTTCGATGTCTTTCTCGGTAAGCTATGGAGCGGCGAGATCCCGGCGAGTACGGAAGCCATGGCGCGATGGCGGGCCTAACGGCACCGCAATGTTCAGGCTCATGATCCGGCGGAGAGTTCGACCGGTTGTCCGTGCGGCGTGTTCAGATAGGCGCGGCGCCACTGTTCGGCGCGCGCGGAAAGCCCGTCCGAGGAAACCCTGCCGTCCGCCGCGATGAGACCTTCCAGCGCGGTGAGGGCGGCGGTGTAATAGGTGTTCTGGTCGTCGGGTTGGCCTTGCGCCGCCGCCCGACGAAGCTCCGCGCCGAGCGCGTCGGACCATTGCGCCGGGGTGAACACCTCGACCTTGGCGAGCGCGAAGGCAAGCGCCAGAACCTGGGCGTGCCATGGCTCGTCGAAGGTCGGCTCGCCGTCCCGCGCTGCGAGGGGACCCAGCGGCAGTTCCTCAGGCGTGCTCAAGGTAGCCCTGCCACATATTGAGGAAAACCCGTTCGCGGCGTCCCGCGGCCTCGGGCCACAATTCGGCGGCGTCGAAACCCACCGTATAGATCGGCACCGCCCGTTCGTCGCCGAGCGCACTCGCGTCGGCGAATACCTGTGCGCCATGGTATTTCTCGATCACGCCTTGCCGGCTGCGGACATAGGCCGGAAGCCGGGTATGCCCGACGACACTCAGATCCTTAACCCGGACCGTGTCGCCCACCGAGAAGGCCGGCGGCGCGTCGGCTTCGCCGTCGAAATTCTGACTGACCGACTTTCGTTTCTTGACCTCCGCGGCGCTCATCGGCGGCCGAAGTCCGGAGACCTTCTTGTCGGTATGGCCACTCGCCAGTTCCTCGACGGTGGCGACCCCGGAATTGACCATCATCGCCGCATAGGCCTGCAGCCATTGGTCATAATAGGGCCGCGTCAGATAGTCCGTTGGCGGTATCAGTTCACGGCAATGACGAAACCAGTCGATGTTCCAGTCGGCGGGCCGGCTCATGCCCCGCACGATGCCGAAGACCCGTCCTTCCCAGGCGTGGTGAAAGGCTTCCTCCGGCTCGTCTACTTCGACCTTGCCGAAGCCCTGGCGGCCGCCCAGGTCGTGGATTCCGTCCATCAGCCGACCTTCCCGATCCGGGCGGCAAGGTCGCGCTCCGTGCCGATCATGGAATTGCGCGTTACGAGTTTGGCGAGTTTCCCCTCGTCCCAATCCTCGGTTCCCGCCGGCCGCTGCGGTACGACCAGATAGCGCAACTCGGCGGTGCTGTCCCAGACTCGGATCTCCGTGTCGTCCGGTACCTGCACCCCGAATTCTGATAGCACGCCGCGCGGATCGCGGACGGCCCGGGACCGGTATGCGGCCATCTTGTACCAGGTGGGCGGGATGCCCAGCACCGAGATCGGATAGCAGGAGCAGAGCGTGCAGACGACCATGTTGTGGACGTCCGGTGTGTTCTCCACCACCTCCAAGTGGTTCTGCACGAGCCCAAAGTCCTTGATCGCCTCGCTTCCGTTTTCGAGAAGCCGCGCCTTGAAATCAGGATCGGTCCAGGCCCGTGCGACGACCTCCGCGCCGCGTTTGGGGCCGATGTCCTCCGTATAGACCTCGACCCAGGCGTCGACGGCGGCGGGGTCGACCATGCCTTTTTCCACCAGCAAGCTTTCCAGCGCCTTGACCCGAAGCGCGGGTTCGGAGGGCAGGTGGCTGTGCAGCTCTTCGTGAATTCCGGCGATGGTGTCGGAGTCGTGTTTCGTCATGACGTCCACCATATTAAATGCGTTGGATCGGTCGTCGAGAGTAGCAACAAATCTGTCGACGGACCATGCCGTCGGCGGTGAGAGGGTTCTATAAAATCGTCCCGCGCGAGACACGCTTGGCCCTGCAGAGCTCGTCGATGATCGCATGCTGCTGATCGTGACCGGGCTGTTCGCGATGGACCTTCAAAGCGGCTTCGTCGCGCCAAAGCTCGCTCAACACGATGCGGGGCGCGTCCCCCTCGGCGGCGAACACTTCCATGCGCAGACATCCGTCTTCGCGCAGGCATTGTTCCGCGCTTGCCCGGACCCGCCGCAACAACTCATCGTTTTGGCCGTGAAGCGGCTCATACTCGACGATGATCGCGATCCCGCTCATTCGTGGCCGTACCCCGGCACGGGCGTTGCGCCGGGGGCGCCGACACTTAACGCTTTTTCCGGCCCGCCGTGACGTTCGATGAGGCGTTCCTGGTCCGCCTTTGCGCGGCGGTCCACCTCTTCCGGATCGAGTTTCCGGCGCAGCAGCATTTCCATCTCGGCCAGCACGCCGGCATGATCGGGATCCTCGGCGAGATCGACCGTCTCTTCAGGATCGTTTTCCAGGTCGTATAGCTCGGGCCGGTAGCCGACATAGTAATGATACTTGTAGCGGCCCTTGCGCAGCATGTAACCGCCCGACGGGGAGGCGAAGGCGTGATACTGGCCAAGCACGAGGCGATCGGGCTCCGCCGGCACATCGGCCATTTCGAACAACGATGCGCTCTCCAATGATTTGTCACTCTTCGGCAGCGGAATATCGAGGGCGTCGAGAACCGTCGGATAAACGTCGACCAGACTGACCGGGGTATCGCAGACCTTGCCGGAGTCGACGCCGGGTCCCGCCAGGATCATCGGGACCTTGGCCGACTCCTCAAAGAAATTGAACTTGCCCCAGATGCCGCGCGCGCCGGGTGAATCGCCATGGTCGCTGGTATAGAGAACCCGCGTTTCGGATTCGAGGCCGAGTTCGTGCAGCGTATCGAGGACAAAGCCGACCTGGGCATCGACGAAGCTCAGGAGCGCCATATAGGACGCGAAGGCGAGGCGTCTTTCGTCGTCGTCGCGGAAGAAACCGTCTTGGGCGATGAATTCCCGCTGCGCCCTGACCCACGGGTGCAGGTTTTCCGCCGGCAAGTCATGCGCCTTCGGCAACGGCACCGTGTCGAGCGGATACAGGTCGAGGTATTCGCGCGGCACGACGAAGGGCGGATGCGGCGCCACGAACCCGATGTAGAGAACCCAGGGATCGCTGCCGGCTTCGGCTTTGGCCAACAGCCATTCGGCCGCGGTGTTCGCGATGCGGCGGTCGTAGAGATTGTAATTCGAGACCCCGACCCCGACATTCTTGATTAGCTGAAACGGCGGATCGAGCCTCGGGAAGGGGTTGCGCAGCGCGCCCCAAACCATGCCGACGCCGTCGACGATATGCATCGGCTCATGCTGCCGGTCGAAGCCGAGCGGGTCTTCGGCGCGGCGGAAATGCATCTTGCCGATCGCCTCGATCGGGTGCCCGGCTTCCTGCACTTGCCGGGCCCAGCCCGGGATTTCGCCGTCATAGGCGTGGGCGTTGTCCCAGCAACCGGTTTCGTGCACATGACGCCCGGTCGCGAAGGAGGCCCGCGAGGGGACACAAATTGGGCACGCCGTATAGGCGTTGCTGAACCGGGTCCCTCGCTCGGCCAACCCATCGAGCGCGGGCGTACGCATCAGGGGATGGCCCGCCGCCCCGAGATAGCGCGGATCGTGGCCGTCGCTCATGAAAATAATGAGATTCTTTGCGTCCATTGTAGGCGTTACCGTCCGCTACCGTACAGATGTTCATCCACTACTGTTTCGCGGCGTCGCAGCATGTAAAAATCACTTTCGTTAGAGGCGTTTGACGTACGATACCAAAAAATCCGAATTTTGCGCCTTCAGACGGATATTGGGGGATCCGATTTCGAATTCTATCGATGTTGCGTATACGCCTCTAGCGACGCGTTTGGCCAGATATTATGGATTGTTGCAGGATGATGTAGCGCATCTTGACACTCTGCCGTTTACGCAAGCCGACTACGTGGCAGGCCAAAGTGTCGTGGCGCGAGGCGATCCGATTGAGGACGTCTACCTGATGATATCCGGTTGGGCCGCGCGTGTTCGGTACACGCCATCGGGATCGCGCCAGATTATTCACATATTGCTGCCGGGTGATCTCATCACAGGAGAGGTGTTCGTTGTTCGCCGGATTGATCATGAGCTGATATCCCTCACGAACACGTCCATCCGCATCATCAAACCGCAGGCTCTCCTGGATTTGTTCCGGAATGCGCCAAGCCTGTCGGCAGCACTCTGGTGGACCGCCGAACAAGAGGACGGAATGCTTCGGGAGCAAATCGTCCGGCTTGGGCGCCGGTCTGCGTTGGAACGCACTGCCCACCTATTGCTGGAATTGCACCGCCGCCTCCTGATGGTGCAACAAGCGACGGACGAAGCGTTCATCTTGCCGCTAAATCAGGAACATATAAGTGATGTTCTCGGCTTATCGGTCGTTCACATCAACCGCACCCTCAAGCGGCTCGAAAGGTCCGGTCATATCGAACGGCGTGGCTCTGTAATTCGGCTGAAAGGCCGGGAAAAGCTTGCCGGCCTCTGCGACTTCGATCTGGCCCATTTCCACCTCGACAGCACTTTGTCGCAGATAGACATCGGGTAGACACGCTATGGAAAAATTCATTACGGGAATTGACGGGTTCGACGATGTAACAAAAGGCGGTTTGCCGCGCGCGCGAATCTCTTTGATCGCCGGTGGGCCGGGGTGTGGCAAGACGTTGTTCATGCTGACCGCTCTCGCGCATGCTGCTCAGAACGGTGAGCCTGCCGTATTCTTCACATTCGAAGAACGTCCTGAGGACATTGTCGAGAATGCAGCCCCAATGGGATTGGACCTTAAGGCGCCAATTGATTCCGGAACGCTGCGTATCGAGCACATAAAACGCCCGACTGAGTCGGTTGAAGAGGCTGGTTCATATACACTTGACGGTTTGCTCATGCGAATTGAACTCGCCCTCAAGAGCACGGATGCCCAAGTCATCGCAATTGATACGATCGAAACGCTATTCGGGATGTTCGAGAATGAACGGACCGTCCGGTCTGAATTGGTCCGCCTGTTCAACTGGCTGAAGGATCGCGGCGTGACCGGCATGATCAGCGGTGAGCAGGGTGACGGTCAAGTCACCCGGCACGGGCTCGAGGAATATGTCTCCGATTGCGTCGTTCTTTTGGATCAACGGGTTATCGAAGATGTCGCGACCCGTCGGCTACGCATCATCAAGTACCGCGGCAGTGAGCATAGTAACAACGAATATCCATTTCTCATCGATTCGCAGGGCATTACGGTCATGCCGTTGTCCTCGGCGGCGTTGAATCATCAGCCTAGCGACAAACAAGTGACGACGGGGATGACGGAATTGGACGAAGCGCTGTGCGGTGGACATCGACGCGGAAGTTCGGTGCTGATTTCCGGAAAGTCGGGGACGGGCAAATCAATTTTCGCGATTAGTTTTTTGGCGGAGGCATGTCGCCGCGGCGAACGCGGGATACTACTGAGTTTTGAGGAATCTCCCAACGAAATAATGCTGAACGCCAAATCGTTGGGCATTGATCTCGAAGCCGAGGTCGAGGCGGAGCGCTTGGTCATATTCTCGACCCGGCCCGCGATCCTCGGACTGGAACAGCACTTGGTGCAGGTTCATCGCCTGACTCGGGAGGTCAAACCGCGGGTGATGGTTGTCGATGCGCTGAGCAGTCTTATATCGGCCGGCGAGATCGAGGAGGTGCACCGGACAATCATTCGCCTCATAGACCATCTGAAACGGCAACAGATTACCTCAGTCTTTACGAGCGAGGCCGCCGAAGAGGGTTCGGGAATTGGCGTTTCGTCGATTATCGACGCTTGGCTTTCCCTCGGTTGGGCGCCTGAGCCGGATGACTTTACGAGACGTCTTAAGGTCATCAAAAAACGCGGCAGCGACCACGTGAAAGACTATCTGCACTTTGAAATAGGGTCGAATGGAGTCCAATTTGAAAGCGGATCCGATGGTTGATGACGCAACGGGTTGGCGGCTGACTTTGTATGTGGCGGGCGACACGCCGCAATCTCGACAAGCGATAAATAATCTCGATCAGGTAATAGAGAGTCTTCAACTAACCGGTCATTCGGTGAATGTCGTCGATCTGTATAAGGAACCGGAGTTGGCAATGGAAAAGGACGTACTTGCCATTCCGACAGTTATCCGAGAGTCGCCGCAACCGGTTTTTCGAATAATCGGAGATTTGTCCGATACGGAGCGCGTGCGGTCGATGCTTCTATCCTGACCATTCGTAAGGCGCGCTCACCAGTTCTCCGCGTCTTTTCCGTTGCGAGGGATAAGGGCTAAAAGCCTTTCGGGTATTTCCTCGTCGAGAACGTAATGGTGCAAACGGCGCAACTCCAACATTTGTTGTTGGTATATCGAATATCTTTTCTTCAACTCCGGGTCTTCGGACAGCGCCTTCGAGATAAGACCGGCTTTCTCCGAAGAGGCCTCACCGTCCAGAAATAAGCTCAGGTCCTGAAGACTGACTTTTTTTCGTTCTGAGTTCATTTTGTTTTTGACCGCTCAATTCGGCGAGCCGCGACTGAAGTTCCTCGCGTGCTCGTGCAATCTTTGTCCTCACATCACGCTTGGATAAACCTGAAATCTCCGCCAACTCATCATAAGAAAAGTCTCCGATCGAGCGTAAAATCAATATGAAACGCTCGTCAAAATCTATGCCGTTAATCGCTGCTGAAATCGGCTCTCGACTATTCCAACCCGGAAAATAATCTATCGAGTTTGATCCACGGCTTTCCGCAGACTGCTCTTCTGAGGAACGTTCACGTGCGAACCTGTATAATGAGGAAAACAGTATAATTCGGACATTGGTTCCGCCATTCGGTCTTGTCCGCCCGTCCTTTACTTGCAGGAGCGCGTTCTCAACCATTTTGTCAGCAACGTCCTGGTTGCCAACGAGCGCCATCGCAACGCAGCGCATCAGCGGGATCTGATCCAAAAATTCCGAATACCGGCTCGGCATCGCCTGTCTTTCATCGATAGGGGCGGGATTTCGTCGGCTCGTGACCCATGAACAGGGCGGCGGCCAGTTTCCAGCGTGGGCCGAATCCGAATGTTGCGCATTAACCTATGTTTAACTTTTAAAATTTTGTCGATGCCGGCCCCTTCGGCCGTGCGCTGCGACTTGCTTCTGCCCGGTGCGCGCCTGGATTTGGAGGCGATCGCCTACAAGCCGTTATCGGCCTTACGGATCGGCCGACGACGGCTCATTCCTTTCCCTGATCCCGTTTGGATTTCATGATGCTTTTGACCATCTTGCCGAACCCGCGCTCGCGGGCGCGGCGGTCCGCGAGGCTTTCGGTGTTGCGGGCTTCCTCGGCGACCAGCTTGCGCCAGCGCTTTAGACGATCCGGCTCGAGCGTGCCCGCCTCGAGTGCCGCCAGGACGGCGCAGCCAGGCTCGGTCTCGTGCCGGCAGTCGGAAAACCGGCAGGCTTGTGCCAGGGCGACGATGTCGGCGAATACGTCCTCGAGGCCCGATTTGGCGTCGGTCAACTGCAGCTCGCGCATGCCCGGCGTATCCAGCAACCATCCGTTGGCCGGCAGCCGGTGTAGCGACCGGGCGGTCGTCGTGTGACGCCCCTTGGCGTCGTCTTCCCGGATGCTTCGCGTCGCGATTTGATCGCTCCCGCTGAGGGTGTTGGTCAGCGTGGATTTCCCGACGCCGGACGAGCCGAGCAACGCCACGGTCTGGCCGCTGCCGCACCAGACGCTGAGGCAACTGGCGCTGTTCGCATCGCGGGCGTCTATCGCCTCGACCAACACGCCCGGCAGCAACCCGGACGCCGCCCGGACGAACTCTTCCGGATTTTCGGCTTGATCCGCCTTGGTGAGCACGATCACCGGCGTGACGCCGGCCTCGCGCGCCAAGGCCAGGTAGCGTTCCAGCCGGGCCGCATTGAAGTCCGCGTTGCAGGAAGAAACGATGAGCACGGTGTCCACATTGGCCGCGATAAGCTGCAGTTTCCTGCCGGTCCCGGGTGCGCGGCGTTTGAACAGGCTCTTGCGGTTGAGCAGCCGGACCGGACGATCGGTCGCGCGATCAAGCAGCAGCCAGTCGCCGACAGTAGCGCCCGCCAATTCATCGTCTGCGGACGGAGCGGGTGACGGTATTTGTTTGTCGAAACCCGGAGCGGCCACGTCCAGGCTCCCGCGATGCACGGCCATGACCCGGACAGGCGCAGCGGCTTGCAGGTCGTCGATGTCGAGTTGGGATTGAAAGAAGGCATTCCAGCCGAATTCGGCCAGGTCGGGTGTGTCGAATGTCATTTGTCTCGTACCAGCTTGAGCGCCGTCGCAATGGTTCGCGCGGCAACATGGGTAACAGTCACGGCCATCTTCTGCGCCGGGCGAGAAAAGGGCCGGTGATTGGCTGGTCGAGCGTGCGCCGGGGAACGGCGTCACCGGTGACGACGTCAAGCGTCGCCGAAACGCACCGATACGCGGCTAAGACAACTCCGCCAGCCGGTGGCGAACAATGACAATCATGAAATGCCCTTTCGTCTTCTTGTTGCGGTCGACCGGGATATGGCGATGTGGCCGGAAATCGTCAACCGTTAAGTCCCATCAATCGAATATGAGTGTCGAGACGATGGTCGAGATGCCCGACAAAAGCAGCAGGATCAATATGACCTGATTGAAGCGGTCGGTGCCGATCCGCTCGTATGTTTTCCGCCCGAGCCAGGCGCCCAGCAGCGTGCCCGGCAAGGCGATCAGGATGAGGCGGCCGACCTCGAGCGTCATGAATCCGCCATACGCCTGGGTCGCGGCGGCGAGGATCAGAATGGACAGGTTGAACGCTTGGAAGACGCTCCGTTTTCGGTCCTTGCTCCAGTCCTTCAGGCTGGCCCAGATCGTCGGGATCGGGCCGGACAATCCAGCGAGACCGCCCAGGATGCCGCCGCCGAAGCCGACGAGGCCGTTCGCGGCGTTGCCGCCCCAGGTAATTTTCGGGGCTGCCCGGCTCGACAGCATGAAGCTGCTGAACAGGAAGAGAAAGCAGCCGATCACCAGCTTGAAGCCTTGTAGTGAAATATGTGCGAGCAGGAGCGTTCCGATCGGCACGCCGATCAACCCGCCAAGAATGTACGGCGGGACGTCGCGCCACACGATTGCGTGCCAAACGACCCGGATCGTTTGCGCCTGGGCGACGATGGAGCAGATCACGACGATCGGCGCGGCCACGACCGGCGGAACGGCGGACAGCCAGAACGGCAGCGCGGTCAGGCCCGTGCCGAACCCCGCGAGGCCGGAAACGAACCCGCCCGCCAGCGCGCCGGCCAGGATCAGTAGTTCGTTCAATCCCATTTTGCCTCACCGCATGGCGGTCGGTCGCCCGCAGATGGCAATGATCGCACCCGCGTCGAGTATACGGTCGGTTCGGCGGCTGTTCCGATGGCAGCCGCGGACGATAGGACTACAGCGCCGGCGGTTCATCCAGAAGGGCCAAACGCCAACCTTGGGTCATACCAATGTCATGGCGGAGGCTTTCGTGCCGGATAGAGGCATCGGCTTCGATTGGCCACGATCATTCGCCGAGCTTAAACTGGCTCCCGGTCGGTATCCCGCCGCCGAAACCGATATCGAAGGATTACCCATGCCCGAGACCCCCGTCATCGAGCGTATCGAATTCACCGTATTCGAAATCGCCGTCGAAAACATGACCGCCGACGCGTCCGGATTGAAGACCGGCTATGCGCCGGGGCGTGCCGATCCGCAAGTGCGGTTCGGCGTGCGGATTTATGCCGACACCGGCGTGGTCGGCGAATATGTGCCGGGGCGCAGCCGGGCGCGGGTCATAAAATCGGCAAGCGAAACGCTGGCGTATTCGCTGATCGGCAAACCCGCCCTCCAGCGGGAACGGCATTACCGGTCCTTGCGCGGCATGACCACGCATATCGGCGAGGTGGGGATCGGGGCGCTCGATATCGCGCTTTGGGATCTGGCCGGCAAACACTATAACGCGCCGGTGGCGGAGCTTCTGGGCGGATACCGCGAGCGGCTGCCGGCCTATGCCAGCACGATTCACGGCGATCGCCATCCGAAAGGTCTGTCCAGCCCAGAAGCCTATGCCGATTTCGCGGAGCAGTGCTACGACCTGGGGTATCGCGCCTACAAGATGCACGGCTGGCATGGCGACGTTGAGGAAGAGTCGGCGATGATCCGCGCGGTCGCCGACCGCGTCGGGGGCCGGATGGCCATCATGTATGACGCTTCCAACCACTTAAAGACGCTCGGTGACGCGATACAAATCGGCAAGGTCTGCGACGAGTGTGGGCTTTACTGGCTGGAAGATCCGTATGCCGATGGCAGCGTCTCGATCCACGGGAATCAGATGTTGAAGAAGAACATCCGAACGCCGCTCCTCCTCACGGAGCGGGTACGGAATCTGGAGCCGACCATCGATATGCTGGTTGCCGGGGCCAGCGATTTCGCGCGGGCCGACCCGGATTACGACGGCGGGCTGACGGGGTGTCACAAGGTGGCGGTCGCGGCCGAAGGCCTCGGCATGGACGTGGAAATCCATTCCTGCGGGCCCGTGATGCGCCATCTGATGGCCGCCTGCCGGAACGCGAACTACTACGAGGTCAATCTGGTGCATCCGGACTGCGCGAATCCGTGGTCCTTGCCCTTTTACACCGGCGACTATTCCGATCAGCTCGACTGCATCGACGCCGACGGGTGCGTTGGTATCCCCGACGGGCCCGGATTCGGCGTCGGTTACGATTGGGACGCGATCCAAAAGGCGGCGCTGGAAACCACGGTCATCGATTGATCCGGGCGGTTTCGCCCGCTTCTTCGATCTGATCCAAGACAAACCGGCACAGGTTGTGAGTAGGGCGTCGTACTTTGAGTAAAGCGTTGTTGGAAATGGATATTCCGTCCTGTACGTTTTCGGGTGTCAGGGGAATGTCGCCCGAGAGTATGCGGCAGCAACGATGTACGCGTTCGGACAGGCCGGTATTTTCGATGCCGGCCTCCTGCGCCGAGTGCAACGTCCACAGCAAAATCGCATTATCGTCGAAATCGGCCTGCATGCAGTCGTAGTGACAGCGGACATACGGGTCCTGGCGGACGAAACGCGCGAGCCAGCCGCCGGTTCGGTCGGGCGCGCTGAAGCTCAGGTCTTCCGGTTTCCGCACATGCCGGCGGTAGAGGCCGCGTTCGATACGGTTTTCCGCAAGGCAGGCCAGGATGTCGAGCGCGTTCTCAAGGAGCTCCGCCATGGCGTTTTCGCCGGGATCGTCCGGAACCAGGCCGAAATGGCGCAGACCGTAGGTTCGGTCGAGCCTTTCGAGGCGTTCTGCAGTGTTGGCGTCGGCGGCCATCGTCCACGGTTCCGGTTAGGGCGCGGCACCTGCAAGTGTGCCTGTTCCGGCGGTTTCAAACCAGGGCTTATCCCCGCCGCACCGCCGCGCCGCCGTCCACCGGCAGGGTCACGCCGGAGATGAACTTGGCCTCGTCGGACGCGAGGAACAATGCGGCATAGGCCACGTCCCAGGCGGTGCCCATCTTATTGCCCAGCGGCACCTTGGCGTCGCGGGCGGCGATGACGTCCTCACGGCTCATCTCGTCGGTGATGCGCGACTCGACCGCCATCGGCGTGTTCATCAGGCCCGGCAGGATGACGTTGGCGCGGATGCCGTAATCCGCGTTCATGTAGGCGAGTTGCTCGATCATCGCGACGACGCCGGCCTTCGATGTCTTGTAGGTCACGTAGGGATAGGAATCGAGCACCGCCATCGACGAGATACCGAGTATCACGCCGCTCTTCTGCGCCCGCATGACCGGCAGTACGTGCTTGCAGGTCATCACCATGCCGCGGAGGTTGACCGCCATCACCCGGTCGAAGGCTTCGACGGTGATGTCCTCGATCACCGCATCGCCGCCGGCGAGGCTGAAGCCCACGTTGTTGTGCAGGACGTCGATCCGGCCCCATTTTTCCTTGCAGCCGGCGATCATCTTTTCGAGCGATGCCTCGTCGGTCACGTCGGCGGCGGCCGCGGCGGCGGTGCCGCCCTTGTCGGCGATGATCGACACGGTTTCCTCGGCCGAGGCGAGATCGCGGTCGACCACCAGTACTTTGGCGCCTTCGCGCGCGAACAGCATCGCGGTCGCCCGGCCGTTGCCGATGGTTTCCCCCGGCGTCTGCCCGCCGCCCACGATAATCGCCACCTTGTCCTTCAGCCGCATGATTCCGTCCTTGTATTGGATGTCTGCTCTATGGCGTCCATCCTACGGGCGGCGAGGAAGCCGTCAAATCCGGCCTTGGCATATGGGATCGGAAAATATTTCCATCGGGAATCCCAACCTTGGCACGGTGGGCGTATAGTCGTGGAAAGATCGACGCGTTTGGCGAAAGGGAGTTTCCGATGAACACGATTCTGATGAGCCGCCGGTGCGGTTGGGCGGCTTTGGCCGCGTTTGCACTGTTTCTCGTGGCCGCGCCGGATGCGCAGGCGCATCACCCGATGGGCGGCGCGATGCCGACGACCTTCTGGCATGGCCTGTTGAGCGGGATCGGCCATCCCATCATCGGGCTCGACCATTTCGCTTTTGTGATCGCTGTGGGTTTGGCGTCGTTGGCGTTGCCGGGGCGTTTCCTGATGCCCGCGGCGTTCTTGATCGCGACAGCCGCGGGAACGCTCGTCCATATCGCCGGCATCAGCTTGCCGGCCGCCGAATTCGTCATCGCAGGCTCGGTCGCCCTACTGGGCCTATTGCTGGCCCTGCGGATCGGCTTGCCGGTCTGGGGTTACGGCGCTTTCTTCGCCATCGCCGGACTATTTCACGGCTATGCCTACGGTGAGGCCGTGTTCGGCGCCGAGGCGACGCCGGTCGTGGCCTATCTGATCGGTTTCGTGGCGATCCAATACGCGATTTCGGTCGGCGCGATGGAGGCCGTGCGCGTGCTGGCGCGCCGGGACGGCGTGAGTCAGCCGGTGCTGGTCCGTGTCGCGGGCGGCGTGGTGGCTGGTATCGGCATCGCCATTCTGTATGCGTCGACCGGCTTGGCGTAACCCGTGCTAGCGGCCCTTCTCCCGGAATGGCCAGGAAATCAGCGCCGCCACGGCCGCGTAAAAAGCGAGCATGAGCAGGTGGCCGACGATCCCGGTCGGCGCCGCACCGAATTCATGGAATTCGAAGAAGGGCGTCCAGCCGAAGACGAGCCCGGGCAGGAACCACACCATAAGCCCAGCGAGGAAGAACACCCCGCCGATAAAGGGGATATAGATGGCGACGAATACGCCGAGGTAGGCGAGCGCATAGAATCCGCCAAGCACCGCGAAAAATATGCGCCACCGACGCTGCTTAAAGAGTCCCCGCAGCCGGTCCATCATGGCCGGAGACGTAGCACGCTTTGCCCGGGACGCGGCGGTATTACGATACGTCTACCCGTCGGCATCGCCGGCGGCCTGTGCCTGCAACCAGCCGGATTTATAGGCGCGGACGTATTGCGGCGGGAATGGAAGCTGGGCACTTAGCCGAGCGGCCGCGCGCCAGGTCCAGTGCGGGTCGAACAGCATGCCGCGGGCCAGCGCCACCATATCCGCATGTCCGTCGGCGATGATCTCTTCCGCATGCGCGGCGCGATAGATCATCCCGACGGCGATGACCGGGATGTCCGCGTCGCGCCGGATACGGGCCGCCAGTTCGACTTGGTGACCTTCGCCGATGGGGATTTTCTGCGCGGGCGATAGGCCACCGGAGGACACGGTGATGTAGTCGCAGCCCAGGGCCCGGAGTTCGCGGCAGAGGACGACCGCACTGTCCAGTGTCCAGCCGCCGTCGATCCAGTCGGTCGCCGAGATGCGCGTGCCCACCGGCTTGTCGGCGGGCCAGACGGCGCGGATGGCCTCGAAAGTCTCCAGCACGAATCGCATGCGGTTTTCGAGGGATCCGCCATAGGCATCGTCCCGACGATTGCCGAGGGGAGACAGGAACTCATGCAGCAGGTAGCCGTGCGCCGCATGCAGTTCGAGGACGTCGATCCCGATGCGGTCGGCGCGCCGTGTGGCGTCGACATGCGCGGCCTTCACTGTTTCCAGGCCGGCGGGGTCGAGTGGCGCGGGTGCGGGCCATCCCTCCGCGAAGGGCAAGCCCGAGACACCGACGGTCGGCCAGGCGCCGTCCTCGGCGGTCAGCGGCGCACCGCGCTCCTCCCAGGGCAGCTTCGCCGAGCCTTTCCGGCCGGAGTGCGAGAGCTGCATGCCAATCTTGGCAAAGCCGTGTTCCTTGCAGAAGGCCACGACGCGGGTCAGCGCAACCTCGTTGGCGTCGGAATAGAGGCCGAGACAGCCGGGGGTGATCCGGCCGCGTGCTTCGACATGGGTCGCCTCGATGACCAACATGCCGACGCCGGTCACCGCGAATTTGCCCAGATGCATCAGATGCCAATCGGACGCCGATCCGTTGACGGCGCTGTATTGGCACATCGGCGACACGGTGATTCGGTTCGGTAGCTCCATTCCGCGCAGGCGGAGCGGTGAGAAAAGGGCGGTCATGGGCGGGTTCCGTCGTTTGTTCCGTTTCGTCGCAAGTGTTTGCCGGTGGCTGTCTTGACGGCACTATTCGATTGAATACCTCTTTACCCGGCGCGCACCAAATCCGCGCTTCGGTTATATCAGCAGGAATCGAAAGGACACCCCGTCATGGCAGACTTGGGCCGTCAGCACCCGCCCCTCGAATCAGTCGATGCGGCGCTGCAATATCTTGTGAAAACCGGCCAAAAACCGCGGACCTATATCGCCCAGGCGGGGCAGGCCTCGACCGAACGCGAAGCCGAGTTCAAGGAACATATGATGACGATCCGCAATGGCCGGCTCGCTCAGCACGAGCGGACGTTGGATCGCGAGGGTTTCGTCTTCACGCCGCATGAAACCAAGGTCGAGAGCTTCTTCGATTCGGACGAGATAAAGGCGGTGTATGACGCCGAAGCGGCGGAACTGGTGAAGCGGTTCAGCGGTGCGTCCCGGGTCCATGTGTTCGATCACACGCTGCGCGTGGCGTCCGACGAGACGCGGACGGAGAAGAAACTGCGGGAACCCGTGCGCGTGGTGCACAACGACTACACCGATAAGTCCGGGCCGCAGCGGGTGCGCGACCTGTTGCCGGACGAGGCCGACGACTTGCTGCAGCGCCGGTTCGCCGTGGTGCAGATCTGGCGGCCGACCCGCAAGCCGGTGCAGGACCTGCCGCTCGCCATCTGCGATGCTCAGAGCATCGCGGCGGAAGACTTCGTGCCGACCGACCTTGTCTATCAGGACCGCGTCGGCGAGGTGCTGCAGATCGCGCACAATCCGGATCACCGCTGGTTCTATTTCCCCGAGATGGAACGGAACGAGGCGTTGGTCTTCAAATGCTACGACTCGATGACCGACGGCCGCGCGCGATTTTCGGCGCACAGCGCCTTCGAGGACCCGACGTCGCCGCCGAACGCTCCGCCGCGCGAAAGCATCGAGACGCGAACGCTCGCCTTTTTCTGATCCGAGGCGTCTTTCTGATCTCGGGCGTCCGTTACCGCTAGATCGGATTTCCGCAATTCCCTAGACTGCGGTTTCTCCGGCGGTTGACCGTGGCCGCATCCGATACCCTTGGAACCGTTGCCATCATGCCCGAACCGTTAACGCTGTTTCTCGCGGGGCGTATGTCGAAGCCGCGCGAAGCGAAGATCCGTGAACAACTTACGGACGACTGGAACATCATCACTTGGACCGAGGAGGAGCCGTTCGAGCGGTTTGTGGAACTCGCGCCGCAGGCCGATGCTTTGCTCGGCGGCCGAATTCCCGGCACCTGGCCGCCGGTGCCCCGCCTCAAGCTGTACCAGGTTCCCTTTGCCGGGGTCGATTGGCTCAGCCCATCGGACGTACCCGCCGGCTGTTCGGTCTGCAACGCCTATGAACATGAAATTTGCATCGCCGAATACATCTACGGCGGGCTGCTGGAGTGGGAGATCGGTTTCCGCATTGCGGATGCCCGCATGCGCACCCACGGTTGGGATGGGCGGACCGCGGGGATCGGGCCAAACCACGGGGAAATGCACGGCAAGACGATTGGGATCGTCGGGTATGGCCGGATCGGACGCGAGGTCGCCGCGCGGGCGGGCGCCTTTGGCCTCCGCGCGATCGCGGTGTCCCGCAGTCCACGCGACACGCCGACCGAACTGGATTGGTACGGCGCCTTCGATGACCTCGACCGCCTGTTGGAGGAGAGCGACTACGTGATCGCCGCATTGCCGCTAACCGAAGAAACCGAAGGTTTGATCGATGCCGGCCGCTTCGCCCGCATGAGTCCGGACGGCGTGATCGTCAACGTGGGCCGCGGGCGGGTGATCGACGAGGAAGCCCTCTACACGGCGTTGTCCGAGAAACGGATCGGCGGGGCGGTGATTGATGTCTGGTACACCTATCCGACGCCGGAAGACCCGTCCTGCGCGCCGTCTCGCTTCCCGTTCGAAGAGTTGGACAACGTCATCATGACGCCGCATTTCAGCGCGCGCACGGCCCCCTTGCGCGCAAGGCGGCTGCGATTCGTGTGTGCGAATCTCAACCGCCTTGCCCGAGGCGAACCCTTGCAGAATGTCTGTTTCGTCGGGACCGGCTGACCGGCCCCGGCGCGGATTACTCGGCCGCTGCGGCCTCGTCGGGGAACAGCGTTCCGACGTAAAACTCCTGCCGCTTCAGATTGGCGATGAATGCCTCTCTGAATTCCGGCGCGACCGATCCGGTGATCCGGTCGTCGGCCATCAACGTCTCGGCCCACGCCTTGACCAGCGGGAAGCCGTCCAAGAGTCCCGTTTGCAGTTTTTCCTCTGCGATGAGGAAGCGCTGCAGGAACGGCGCATAGGCCGCGTCGACCAAGCTTAGGTCCGGGCCGTTGAAGTAGGGCCCGTCGTTGCCGCGCTCGGCGAGGGCTTTTTCGAGCTTCTCGACCGTTGCCGGCGCTGCCTTGAGGCCTTCGTCGACCTTGGCCTTGTCCTTGTTGTAGTAGATGGTGCGGAAGGCGGCCGAAAAAGTCGGCACGAAATCCGTCCACGCCCGGTTGCGCGCCCGTTCGATCGGGTCTTCCGGATGCAGCCGCGGCGACACGGTTTCGTCCAGATATTCCGCGATCGCGTTGGATTCGAACAACGGAACGCCATCCACGTCCAGCACGGGCACCTTGCCGTGCGGCGAGATTTTCAGGAACCAATCCGGCTTTTCACGCAGATTGATGTAGGTAACGTCGAAATCGACGGCCTTTGCACGCATAGCAATCACGGCGCGCTGGACCCACGGTCACGTAACGGAACTTACGAGATGGTATTTCGTCATAGGGTGATATCCCTTCGGTTTTCGGGATTGAACGATCTTGCCTTAACGATAGGGGCCGGAACCCGTGCCGTCAAAGGGTAGCCGCACGGTCAATCCAGCGGACGATCAAGAATGACGCCCTCGGAAACGAGTTTTTCGATCTCGTCGCGCCCGACGCCGACCGACGCCAGCACGTCGGCCGAGTGCTCGCCAAGCCGCGGGGCGAGGTTTTCGGTCTTCGTGCCGATCGACGAAAACGTCGGGACCGGCCGAAGATTATAGACCGTCCCCTCGGCGGGGTGCTCGCGTTCCTGATACAGGCCGACATCGTTCAGATGCGGGTCGGCGACCAGGTCCTCGAAAGTCTTGTAGGGCATCGCCGGCACGTCGAGCCGTTCGAAAATCTCGATCCATTCGGCGGTCGTCTTCTTCCGTAGATGCTCTTCACGCAGGCCGTTATAGGCATCGATGTTGTGATACCGTGCGGTCACCGACTCGAAACGGGGATCGTCCTTGAACTCGGGGTGGCCGATGGCTTCGAACAGGGCGAATGCCTGCTTGTCGCTGTTCGCGGACAGGCAGATATAGCCGTCTTTCGTCTGAATCGGCCGCGCGTTCTTGTCGAGGACGCGCAGGTCGCCGCTGGGGCCGTCGGACCCGGGATAGATGAGCTGGCCGAAATGTTCGGTCAGCACGAACGCCGCCGTATTCTCGAACATCGGAATCTCGATATGCTGGCCTTCGCCGTTCTTGCCGCGGTTGATGACGGCAAGCAAGATCGCCTGGGTCGCCATCAGTCCGCCGAGCCGGTCCGCCAGAACCATCGGCAGGAAGCGCGGCGTGCCGCTTTGCCGCTCGTGGCAGGCGGCAATTCCGCCGACGCCTTGAATGACGTTGTCGTAGGCGGGCTTGTCCTTGTACCGGCCTTCCTGCCCGAACCCGACGATGCTGCAGTAGACCACATCGGGGCGGATCGCCTTTGCCGACTCGTAATCGAGTCCGAGCCGGGCCAGCGCGCGGGGCCGGATGTTCGACAGCACCACGTCATGCGCCGCCAGCAGCTTCTCGATCAGCGGTTTCGCCGCGGGACTCTTCAGGTCGATTGCAAGCGATTTCTTGTTCCGGTTCAGCATCATGAATTTCGGCGAGAGTTCGCCGCTTTTCGATTTGCCGCCGAGCTTGCGCAGGATGTCGCCGCCGGGCGCTTCGATCTTGGTGACGTCCGCGCCGTAGTCGGCCAGGAACTGGGTCGCATACGGCCCGACGACGACCGAGGACAGGTCGAGGACACGGACGCCGTCGAGGGGGAGGTTCGCCATGGATCAGGCCTTCCAGGTCAGGGTGGCTTCCGAGGCGATCGCGCCGCTGTCGTCCGCCGCCCATAGGCGCGCGGAGGTGTCGCTTTCGGGCGTGCCCATCAAGGCGATCGGCCGGTTCACGTAGAGCGCGCGCCGGTTGGTGACGCCGAACTCCTTGAGCGGTCCCGGCCGGTTCCGGCGGGCCATCTCGATCAGCAGGATCGCGGTCAGGCCGCCGTTCACGATGCGCTCGGGATAGCCTTCCTCCTCCCGCGCGTAGGTTTCATCGTAATGAATGCGGTGGGCGTTGAAGGTCACCGCCGAATAGCGCAGCAGTGTGGCCGGTGTCGGGGTGGCGCTGTCGGTCCAGGGGCAGTCGGTCGGCGCTTTCGGGGCCTGTTTCGGCGGGCCCGACGGCTTTGCCGCACCCGTTGCCTCGGCGCGATAGACCAAGGTTTGTTCCTCGCGCACGCAGAGGCCGGCCGCCGTGTTCATGTCATGGGTGATCGTCAGGAAGGCGAGCAGTCCGGAACGCCCTTCCTTGATCTCGCCCTTGGAAATCGTCGAGACGCGCTCGACCTTCGCGCCGATCTCCAATGGTTGTTCGAAATACACTGTGCGGCCGGCGAACATGCGGCGGGGCAGGGGAAGCTTCGGCAGGAAATCGCTGCCGCGGGCGTGTCCGTCCTGCGCGAGCACGCTTGTCGGCGCGGTCGGGGTGAACAGGATGACATACCAGCCGTCGGGCAACGGCGCGCCGTTCTCCAATCTTTCGCCGGTTTGATCGAGCGTCGCGGCGAGACGGCGCGCCAGCGGGGCGGATACTTCGTCGTGGGTGACTTCCTGCTTGCCGATGGCGTTTTCGAGCGCGTCTTCGAGTTCGTTTCGCATAATTACTGATTTCTTGTTGTTGAATGGATTCGGCCGGAACCGCCGACGGTTGAGATGCGTCGTCATCCATAATACTAAAGACGGGCCGTTTCGGCATTCTGCGGCGAAGACGGGATTGGGGGGTTACGTCCTGGGATCGGTGGACGACCAAATGGTGCTGGTCGAGAAATTGCGGCGCGCCGGTGCGGCGACCGAGGCGCTGGCGATTTGCCGCGACCTGATCGCGGAAGCGCCGGATGCGGCCGGCCCCCTTTTGGCGGCAGCGGAGATTTGCGACGCGGAAGGCTATCCGGACGATGCCATCCGCAGTCTCGAGGCTGCCGTCGCGTTGGACGACGCGGCGCTGCCGGCCCGCAACCGGCTGGCCGAGCTTTACGATATCGTGTCGCGGCCCGACCGGGCGGTAGCTGTACGCCGGGACCTCATTCCCCTGGCGCGGCAGGACGCGGCCGATGCTTACGCCCGTATCGCGGACGAGGCGCGGGATAATCCCCTTTACGAGCGCGATGAACATCGGCTCGCCTGGTCGCAAGCGGTTTTGATTTACACCCATGCCGTTTCCCAGGTCGCCGGGTATCACGTTGTTGCCGGTGAGTTCGAGGTCGCCGAGCGGTTCTATAATGAGGCATTGAGTGTTCTTTCCGATTGGTCGGAACAGGCCAACGCGGTGGACGGACTGCGCCGGACCTTCGAGACGGTGGCCCGGGCATTCGGGCAATGTCATGCCGACATGGCCGGATTGCGGGAACGGCAAGGGGACCTCGGCGGTGCGGTCTATCACCTCGAGGAGGCTTGGCGCGCCCGCAGGGTTCCTTCCCCGGATGAACGCGCACGGCTGGGTGAAGTGTCGGCCCGTTGTGCGCCGGACATCGCGGGGATTTGCGATGCCGTGGCGGAATTCCGCGGGACGGAATTACCGCCTGCCGCGGTGCCGATCACACGATGGGATTTTGTCCGCCACGCGCGGCGATGGCTGGCTGAAGTGGAGGAATGCAAAATCGGGAGGGACCCATCGGCAGAGCGATACGTCGCCATCCCCGCATTCAACGCCCATCACATTCAGGCGTTCTTCGCCCTGGCCTGCGTCTTGCTGGCGCGCGGCCACCGGGTCGACTTGATCTGGATGCCATGCCTGGAGTTCCAGCGGAACTGTGACCCCGAGCCGGTCTACGAGAACTGGGACGAAGTGCTGCTGGCGTCGGAAATGGAGCGATTTGCCGAAAGCGGTCTGCCGGACGGGTTGCGGCTAATCGATCTGAGAAAGATCGAACTCGCACCGTCTTCTTCGGACTTCGAGACGGCGGCGGATCGTCTGGCATACATCGATCTTCGAAATCAATATCGCGACACGTCGATCGATGTGAGCGAAGAGCCGAACAAATCGCACAAACGCAACCGGTTGCTCAAAAATCTCGACGCGATGCGGCGCATGGCGACCTATCTGTCGGACCATGACGTCGACCGACTCGTGCTGTTCAACGGCGGCGTGATGGAATACGGCGCGGCCTTTCATGCGGCGCGCGCGGCGGACGTCACCGTCGTCGAGTGGGAACAAAGCGCCCACCGCCGCGGCGATTTCGTGTTGGCGATCAATCGATGTCACGGCGATTTGGATATGACCCGGATATGGGCCGACAACGCGCCGCACCGGTTGACCGATGAACGTCGGCAACGGGCGGCGGCATGGCTGTCCGGCAAGGATGCGGCGGCGGATTTGTCGCGCCGACCGCGGGGCCGGATTACGCCGGAACGTCCGGCGCGCGAATTGGTCGCCGGTCTCGGTCTCGATCCGGACAAGCCGGTCGCCGCCCTATTTCCGAACCTGACCTGGGATACGTCGGCGCTGGATCGCGAGGTCGTTTTCGACTCGGTCCAGGATTGGGTGTTGCGGACGGCCGCGTTTTTCGCCGACCATCCGGAATGGCAGTTGGTCGTCCGGATCCATCCGGCGGAGCAAGTGCGGTCCGAGGAATATATCGGGGAAATCCTGAAGGATCGCTGGCCGGACCTGCCGGGCAATATCCGGGTCGTGGAATCGCGCGACCCGTTGTCGAGCTACCGCTTGTTGGATGCCACACAGCTTGGCATTTACTATACCGGCACGTTGGGGCTGGAGATGACCATGATGGGCATCCTATCCGTCACGCCGGCGCGCCCACTCTACGGCGGGTACGGATTCACGCGCGAGGCCGCGACGCCGGAAGACTATTTCGGCATGATCCGGCAAGCCTTCGACGATCCGGACGCCCGCGCGTTGACGCAACAAGAGATCGAGTTGTCCTGGGTGTTCGCCGACCTCTACATGACCCAGGCGCCGAAGTCGTTCCCCTGGTCATACCAGCAATTCTGGCCGAGCATTCTGGATGAATGGCCGATGCGCCGAGTCCTCGGCGCGGAGGGCGAGGCTGCGTTCGGCAAGGTCTTCGCGGTTTTCGCGGGCGAAGTCGATCTGCCGGATGGGATCGTCGGGGATCTAGGCTGAACGGAGACCCGAATCGGCCCGCCTAGTCGGCGGCGTTCCAATACCGCAGCTTGTCGGCGGCTTCCTGCTCGCCGGGCAAAATGTGTTTCTCGCCGTCGCCCCACGCTTCCGGTATCGTGCGGATGTACTGCACGAGCAATTCTAGGCCACGGCGTTCGAGCGAAGCGGCCTGGTCACTGCCATACATCGCCCGGTCGAGCGTGATATGCCGTTCGATGGCGACTGCGCCCAGCATGACCGCCATGATACTCGGCGTAATGCTGACCTCATGCCCGCTGTACCCGACCGGGCATTGGAAGCGCTGCGCCAGTTTGTGGACCATCTGCATGTTGAGATGCTCGACCGGGGCCGGATATTCGGCGATGCAATGCATCAACACGAAGGGACATTCCGCCGCCCGGAAAATCGCCACCGCCCGGTCGATGTCGCGGTACCGGCTCATCCCGGTCGAGACATAGGTGAGCTTTCCGTCGGCGGCGACCGCTTCGAGAAACGGCACATGCGTCAGCATCGCGGATGCGACCTTATTGAAGGGCAAATCGTAAGGTTTGAGGAAGCCGAGGCTTTCGACATCCCAGGCCGACGCGGACCACTGGATGTCCAACTCGCGGCAATAGCGGTCGATGACGTCGTATTCCGCGCGTCCGAATTCGAGCCCTTCCTTCTGTTCGCGCTGCGTCGTTCCCCAGGGGCTCTCGCGCGACCCGGCCAACATTTCCGGCGTATAGACCGTGTCGATCGTGCGTTTCTGGAACTTCACGGCATCGCAGCCGCTTTGCTTGGCCAGGTCGATCAACTTCTTCGCGAGCGCGAGATCGCCGTTGTGGTTGATTCCGATCTCGCCGATGACCGTGACATGCCGGGCCAAGGGGACCGGGCCGCCGATCAGGGTGTCCAAATCGGCATGGCTTGCATAATTCATGGCTAATCCGTTGCGGTCCGCGCGTTGCGTGCGATGCAGATCAATGTGTCGGAACGAAGCGTCGATTCCAAGCAGCGCCGATAATACCGGTCGGCGATGCGGGCCAGGCCCGATTCTACGTTGCGGGACGGGCGCTTAAGCTGCGGTTGCCCTTTCGTCAGCCAATGCCACGCGTTTCCGAAAGCGTAGCGCTGCACGCCGATTAACGACTCGATGGCGTAGCCGTTGTCCTCGAGGACGCGCCGCAAGGTAGTCGGGGTGAAATAGACCAGATGGGCCGATTGGAAGTGAAATGCCCGGTATGGCGCAGATAGCCGGACATACAGGTCGGCGAAATTCGGCACCTCGACGACCAAAAGACCGCCCGGTCGCAAAACGTCGCGGATCTCGGTCAGGAACGGGTTTGGCCGGTCTATATGCTCCAGGACCTGAAAGGCGCCGGCGACATCGATACTGTTCGGCGGTATGCCGGCCGTGGACAGCGGCGGCGGGCGCACGTCGAGCCGTAACTCCTCTTTTGCGAATGTCTGACGCGCCGCGCCGGGTTCGATCCCGATGGCCGATTCGACCTGGCCTTGAATCTCCGACAGGAAAAACCCGTATCCGCAGCCAACTTCGAGCAGCCGTTGGTCCGAAGAGAGATGCGGCGTCAGGAATGCCACCCGGCGCATGACATCCGCACGGGTGCGGCGGGTGTAGTCATCCCAGTCGAATTCGTCGCCATGTGCATTCAGCAGCTGAGTGTTGCTGTCGTAGAACGCCTGTTGCGCGGCGGCGTCCATGCGCGGCCAAAGAAAGACGGCGTCGCAGGCGCTGCATTTTAAGGCGCTCGGTGCGTAGGCGTCGCTGGCGTCGCGCACGGCCGCGTGGATAACGGGAAAATCGCCCGATTGCGTGTCGCAGACCGGACAGGTGGCGTTCACATGCGCGCCTTCAGCAGGAACTCGGCGAACCGCATGTCATCCTCGGTGTCGATGTCCCATGCTTCGATATGGTCGGTGACATAGCCGATCGGATCGCCGTAATGGAAACTCCGCTCACGCAGCAACGGTTCGGCCGGGGCGCAGTAACAGATACCATTCAGCGTGTGCAGCAGCGGGGCGTCCTGCGACTGGAAGTTCGTTAGCTTTTCTTCCGTTATATGCCGGATACGGCCGTCGTCCACGAGTGTTCGCAGGTGATGAACCGTCTTTCCCAGCGCACTGACGCTGAGCACGTTGTCTTCCGCCTCCATCGAACGGGAAACAACGGCATCGATCGTGGCGGCGGTTCGGAGCGGAAAGGTCGGCAGCAGCATGACGCAATAGTCGAAGGCGTCCGCGCCGCCGAGGGTTTCCAGTGCCGCGATGATCGGAACCGAGGCGTGGACGGCGTCGCCGCTCATTTCCGGGTCGCGCGTGACGGTTTCCAGGCCGGCTTGTTCCGCATGCGCGAGAATCTCCGGATCTTCAGAGGTCAGGCAGACGGTGGTTAACGTGCGGGCGGCCTTTGCCGCGTCGAAGGTGTGATCGATCAGCGGCTTCCCGGCGATCGGGCGCATGTTCTTGCCCGGCGCGCGGCGGGACCGCGCTTTCGCCGGAATGACCCCGAGGACCCGCGCCGCCACGACGTCCTTACGCCGCGTCGCGGGTGTCGACCGCGGGCTTCAGGATATTCATCAGGATGTGCCGGTTGAGGTAGCAATCCCAGACGAGGTGGATGCGCAGACGGCCTTCCTCGTTCTCCACCCCGTGCATGCGGCCCTGGTTGAAGATGTAGACGGTGCCCGGCGCCATCCGGTAACGGACGTTGTCCATGATGAAATGAACCGACTCGTTGGTCACGATCGGCAGGTGGAAGCGCAGCTTATAATGCTCTTCGCGCTTCGGGATGCCGAGGATGAGTTCCTTGTGCTGGCCGAGCCCGCCGCCGGCCGCAATGGTCTGCATGCGAAAGTTCTGCAGGTCCGATTGCCCGAAATAGCGTTCGAAGAACTGCGGCACCGCCTTCAAGTCGCGGTGGAAATGCCGGTCGGCCTTGCTCCAATGGTGATCGTCGGTAACGTACAGATAGTCGTCCTTGGAATTGTACAGGCTGTACTGCCGAACCAGGCCGGACTCGATATGCCAGTCCGGGCTTTGCGCCTTCACGTATTGATAGGTGCCGTGCCGTTCGTCGACATTCTGGCCGAACTCGGCCGCGGCCAACGCGCGCGATTCCTCGCAGAGCGCCTGATACAGGTTGGGATCGCAATCGAACAACGGCAGGATGCCGATGGTGCCGTCGACCAATCCGCCGATCATTCGGTCGATGGCGGGGTCCTGCTTGCGGGAGTCATCGGATATCGGGATGAAGTCGTTCATGGCTGCACGCGGCTCGTTCCGTTGTCAGCGCCGAATGGCGAGTATTTCGTCTATCTTTACGAATATTAGGGCATTGCGTTGAATGTTTGTATATTAAAGTAACGGAATAACGAAAGAAATGTAATGGCGTCGAAGACGATTTGGCATGTCGGCGGATGGAACCGCAACTACGGCGATTTCGCTATCCAAGCCGGACTGCAACGTATGCTGCGCCGCGTCGCCGACGAGCCCTTGATCTTCGTTCCCGTCGATTGCCAGCAGACTTGGTTTCATCCGGCGCTGATCGACCGCATGAACGCCGAGGCCGACCTGCTGCTGGTCGGGGGCGGCGGGATGGTCTTCAACCGGCCGGAAGACGACAGCCATTCCGGTTGGCAGTTCAACATCGCGATGGACGACCTGGCGCGCGTCGACATCCCGCTCGTCGTCCACGGCATCGGCTTCAACCAGTTCACCTACGACCGGTCGGGATTTCGGCCGCAGATGAATGACCATCTGCGCCGGACGCAGGAAACGGCGGTGCTGTTCTCGACACGGAACGAGGGGACGCGGGCCGAATTGGCGCACCGCGGCTTGGATGGCGATGCGATGCCCGTGTTGCCGGATTCCGGCATGTTCGTCGCGCCCAGCCCGATCGCCCTTCCCGGGTCGAACGAGGGCGTGACGATCGGCGTGAATTGGGCGGGCGACCGGGTCGATCAGCGCTGGCCAGGCGAGCCGGAAGAGACCGCGGCGGCGGTCGCCCGGTCCTTGGCCGACGCGCTGAGCGCCGTGTTGGCGGCGCGCGGCGGCGGCCGGGTGCTCTGGGTGCCGCATCTGATGGAGATCGATCGGCACGCGCGGACCGTCTTCGAAGACGCTTTGGGGGCATCGCTGATCGATCTCGAACAGGCGATGGCGCATATCTACCCGCCGTCGCTATATCAGGTGCCGTTCCTGGCGGATATCTACAGGCAATGCGATCTGGTGATCGGCATGCGCGGGCACGCCAACATCATTCCCTTCGGCGTCGGTACCCGCGTGATCGGCATTGGCAGCCACAACAAGAACCGGTTTTTCCTGGAAGAGATCGGCGAACCGGACGCGTTGATAGACGTTCGGGGATACCCGGACGGCTGCAGTGCCGACGCCATGCGCACGCTGATCGAGCGTGTACTCGACGATGATGCGCTGCCGCAGCGTCTTGCCGACAAACGGGCCGAATTTGTCGACATTGCCGACGCGTTCAACCGACGGGCGCTCGCGCTTATCGGTGGATAAGGCGGGTCACTCGGCGGCGGCGTCCGATGCGGACAGCGCTTCCAATGCGGCCAGGTCCGGCAGGATCCGTCCGAATTCCGCATCGTCGGCGGTCATCTCCTCCAGTGCCAGGCCGAAGGACAGGACGTCCAGATCGCTCTTATACGCGCCGACCAAATTCAGGCCGAACGGCATCCCGGTCGGACCGCGCCCGGCGGTCATCGTCACGACGGGGGCGCCGGTCAGGGTGAAGGCGCCGTTGATCGTGGCCCGGCCTTCGTCGACCGTGAAGTCGTACTCGGCGATCCCGAAGCGCTCGTTCTCTTCGGCCATCGCCTTTTCCTTGGCCTCGATCTCGGAAAGGGTCGGCAGCGGATTCTGGTGGCCCGGGACGATCAGCAGGTCGTAATCCCGGTAGAAATCCTGCAGCCGCCGGAAGGTGCGGGTCTGTTCCGCCTGCGCCCAGGCGACATCCTCGACGCTTTGGGCAAAGGCGCGGCGCAGGTCCAGGCGCTTGTATTCGGTCACGCTGGGCGGGTCCTGCTTGTACATTTCCGCCAGGCCCGGAATGAACTTCATCGGCCGCAGCGTCCAATAGGCCCGGTTGATCTCGCCGAGCGGCGGATCGCAGCGGGTCACCGATTTGAACAGGCCCTCGATCCGCTCAATCTTCGCCTCGAAGGCGGCGCGGATATCGTCGTTCACGCTGACGAAGCCCAGGTCGGTCGAGACCGCGACGCGCAGGCTGCTCAGATCGCCGGCTCGGACCTTCAGAACATCCTCGGGCGTGACGCTGTGGTCGTAGGGATCGGGGCCCCCGCTGACCATCCCGGCCAGGAAGAGTTGCGTGTCGGCCACCGTCCGCGCCATCGGTCCCCGAATGCTGGTCGGATTGAAGGCGTGGATGTGATCGTCATGCGGCACCACGCCGGGCGAGGGGCGCATGCCGCATATGCCGTTCGCGGCGGCCGGGCCGCGGATGCTGCCGCCGGTGTCGGAGCCGCTGGCCAGCGGCACCATCGAGGCCGACACGGCGACCGCCGATCCGCCGGAGGAGCCGAGGCAGGATACGTTCGTGTCGTAGGCGTTCCGGGTCAAACCGAACAGCCGGTTCTTGCTCGTCATGCCTTGCAACAGTTCGGGAATGTTGGTCTTGCCGACGATGACGGCACCGGCCCGCCGGACCGCGGCGGTCGTGCAATCATCCCGCTCGGCGATACGGTCTTTCCACGGCGGAAACCCCTGTGTCGTCGCCATGCCTTTCAGGTGATAGGACTCCTTCATGCCGACCGGCAGTCCGTGCAGCGGCGGCAAAGCATCGCCTTTCGCAACCCGGTCCGCTTTCTCGGCGGCGTCACGGCGCGCGTCTTCGAGGCACAGGACGACGAAGGCGTTGAGCGTCGGGTTCACGGCATCGATCCGGGCGACGCAGCTATCCAATAGGTCGACGGGCGAAATGCGCTTGTCGCCGATCATGCGGCGCAAGGTGGTTGCCGGCTGGTCGCATAAGTCGGTCATGGGATATCTCCTTCCAGGGGCATCGGAAGCCGATATGCATCATACGAGGCGACGGCCATTGTATAAAGTGGCGTGCGGCGCGCAGAGGGGGTTCAGGTGACCGGCACCAGATTGTCGAGGAATTGCAGCGCTGAATTGCGTCACGAGAACCGCATCGCGTAGTCGCGGCATTCCGCCGGCGTCAGGTCCAGGGCACAGCCGACCGCCGACGCCAGCTCTTAGTCCAAACAGCCGACGGCGGCGCCATTGATCACGTCGCGCGGCTCCGCAACGGTCTCCATCGAAACGGGCGGTTTCGAGGTTTTTGCGTCATGAATCTCCCGATGGCGCGTCTACGCGGGCGGTCTCGGCCGGACGGCGTTCGAAACTGCGGCATCGCAGTAGGTCTAGGCACAGCGGCCGCGCGGGCCGTCGAACAGGACATAGCCCCAGGTCGAGACGCGGTAATCGGCCGGCCGCCACAGATGGCCCCAAGGAATCTCGGCGCGCTGGTAGGACAAGGCCTGTATGTCCGCCGGCGCGAGCGAAAGGTATTTTCCGGCATCCTTCGGAAAACCTGTCTGATTCCGCTTTATGGGCCAGACGACGAGGCACCGACGGTCAGTGTTGGGCGGTGCGGCGGGCGGTTCGTAGGTCGGATTGTTCAGCACGTAGATGCGCGCATCCGGAAATGCCGCGCGGAGGTTCCCCGCCGTGTTGCCATTGCGGACCACGATGGTGCCGGTCTCGAAGCCCGCCTCGGCGAGCACGTCTGCGAGTTTCGCGTAGGGCACGAGCGGGCGGCATTTGTTGCAGAGCGGCGGCCCGATGACGAGGTGCGCGGTGCGCAGACCGACGACGAAGACGCTGATGCCAAACACAGCCGCAAGATAGATACGAATGCGTCCCGGTGCCGGGTCTGCTCCGCGCACGCGACCGAAAAAGTATAACGGAGCGACAAGCAGGAAGGGATGCAGCCAGCGTTCCTTGTACTCGCCGATTCTGGCCACCAATACGCCGAGGACCAGCAAGATCAGCCCGGTCAGCAGCATGATGCCGATCAGCCGCTGAACGTCGGTATCCAGTTCCGACGGCGCGGGGCCACGGAGCAGTTCCCGGGGAAACAAGAGTAACAGGATCGGCAACAGGGGCGACAGGAACCCGAGACTGGTCAGGACCGCGCTCAACAAGCCCTTGCCGGCTCTCGGCAGATAGCCGGTTTCATTGTCGTTGCCGACGGCGCTGCGGAATACGGCGTCCAGGTCCGTCGCGCCGGCAAACAGCCACAATGCATAGGGTGAAACGACGGCGGCGGCGACGGTAAGGCTGATCAATATCCTTGGCGCCACGAGCGTCGGCCGGAAGCGTGCGGTCAGCAGGGCCCCTGCCGCGAGGCAAACCAAGAAGGCGCCGAAGCTCAGTTTCGCCAGCAGGCCGGCGCCGATCGCGAGGCCCAGGAGCACATAAGCCATCGTTGTCCCACGGTCGCTTGCCCGCAGGAAAGTATAGAGCGTCGCGGTGCAGGCGAGCATCAAGACCTGCGTCTGGGTCACGCCTTCGTGCAGGTTCCAGCCGATCTGATAGAGCAGAAGCAGCGACCATGCGGTCAACGACGCGTAGCGGGTATCCCCGAAGAGGCGTTGCGCGATCCGGTAATACAGCAGGAAGGTCGCGGACAGCAGTCCGTATTTGAGGATCAGGAAACTGATCAGGGACGGGCCGGTAACGCGCTGAACGAGCCATAACAGCCATGTGTAGAGCGGCGGTTGGCGCGAGTCGTATCCCGGCGCCAAGGACTGCGTGAAGACACCCTCGATCGCGTCGTCGACGCCGATCGTGTCGGACAGCGACAGCCGCAAGATGAAATGGACGGCGCAATAAAGCGCCAGCAACGCCGCAAATCGGCCGAAACTCCAAGGGTCGGGTAACGGCGGCGATGGGGCGGTATGGGATGAGGGCACGGCGGTTGCAGCGGTCACAGTGGTTTCAAATTTTGCCGAAGATGCCTATATCCAGAGGGCACCGTGGGGTCGCTAGCATTCGGGCTAGAATATAGCAATGTCAATGCGGTTGCAGGTGCCCGAACATCGACCGCGCCGCGGTTGCGGCGGCGGGCGATGCGCATTAACGTTGCGGCGGATGGGGCACGTCCGGTTACGCCGAATCGCCTCTAACGGTCGGGCGATGCAAGGGAGCGGCAGTTGAGAGAAGCGCCGTTGCCGATTGAGAGGATCCTGTCGTGACATTACTGAAAAAATGGGTCGTGACGATTGCCGTATCGTTGCTGATATCGGGCTGCGCCAGCGTCGACGATATCGTCCCGCCGAAAGTCAATTTGGTGAATATCGTCCCGATCGCGTCGGGACCGTTCGAACAGCGGTTTCGCGTCGATCTGCGTGTCAGCAATCCGAACGATTTCGATATTCCGCTCAGCGGACTGTCCTTCGATATCGATGTGAACGACCTCTATTTCGCGACGGGTCTGTCGAACGAGGAGGTCTTGATCCCACGGCTTGGCAGCGCGGTGGTGTCCGCCGAGGCGACGGCCAGTTCGATCGATCTTTTCCGCCATATTCTCAATGTCGTCCGAGCCGGCGCGGTCGAATATGAGATCAGGGGCAGCGCCCTGGTCGCGGGGCTCGGCACCCGAACGGTTCCCTTCGAGCGGGACGGTAAACTCAATCTGATCCCCGACCCGGCCGGTCCCGACCGGCTGGCGCCGGAAAGCACCAGCAGCAGGTTTTGACCGCTGCTGCGTAATACGAGGACGTGTTCCCGATGATGAACTGGGTCAGCCGGCTGCGGCGATGGTTGATCTATGGCGTTCTCGCGCTTGGCTTGATTTGGGCCGGTCTGTTTCTGTTCCTGGCGCCGGCGTTGCCGGATACGCGCGACCTGCGGCAAATGCGGAAAAGCCCCGGCATTACCGTCGTCGCCGCCGACGGCTCGGTCCTGCTTCGCCGCGGCGCGTTCAACGGCGTGTTCGTTCCGCTGTCGGCATTGCCGCCGCATATGGCGCAGGCGGTGATTGCGACGGAGGACCGCCGTTTCTATAAACATTTCGGCATGGATGTCGTCGGGTTCGGGCGCGCGCTGTGGGCCAATATCCGCGCGGGACGGGTTGTGCAGGGCGGCAGCACGATCACGCAGCAGCTTGCGAAGAATCTCTACCTTACGCCGGAACGAACGATCGTCCGGAAGCTCCGGGAATTGATGCTGGCGATCTGGCTCGAATCGCGCCTGACCAAGGACCAGATCCTCGCGTCCTACCTGAACCGGGTCTATCTGGGCGACGGCACCTACGGCGTCGAGGCGGCGTCGCAAAAATATTTCGGCAAGTCGGCCCGCAAGATTTCCCTGTCGGAGGCCGCAATTCTGGCCGGGCTGTTGAAAGCGCCAAGCCGATATGCGCCGACGAAGGACTTGAAACGGTCGCGGGCACGGGCCTCACAAGTGCTGCAGAACATGGTCGACGCCGGGTATCTGTCGCCGCAGGCGGCGCAACAGGCCCGCCGCCGTCCGGCGTCGACGGTCAAGTCGCGTAAGGGACCGAACCGTGCGCGCTACTTTGTCGATTGGGTTTTGGATCGACTGCCCGATTGGGCAAGCCACGCGAAAGACGATCTGATCGTCTTCACGACGCTCGATCCGAAACTGCAGCGCATGGCCGAGGCGGCGGTGAGCACGGCGTTACGCCGGTACGGCAAGGGCCGGAAAGTGGAACAGGCCGCGCTCGTCTCTTTCGACGCGGACGGCGCGGTAAAGGCGATGGTCGGCGGGCGTTCCTATGCGAAGAGCCAGTTCAACCGAGCGGTCCAGGCGCGCCGGCAACCGGGATCGGCGTTCAAACCGTTCGTCTATCTCACCGCGTTGGAGAACGGCATGACGCCTGCATCGCGTATGAAGGATGCGCCGGTGACGATCAACGGTTGGAAACCGCGGAACCACGGCGGCAAATTTCGCGGCGAGGTCACGTTGAAGCGCGCCTTGGCTGACTCGATCAATACGGTTGCGGTGAAGCTGTCGGAACAGGTCGGGCGCGACAAGGTGACGGCGACGGTACGGCGTCTCGGCGTTACCTCGAAACTGGCGGGGCACCCGTCGATGGCGCTGGGCACCTCAGAGCTGTCGCTGTTCGAGTTGACCGCGGCGTATATCCCCTTCGCGAATGCCGGCCGGGCCGCGCCGCCCTATGCAGTGGTGGAAATCAGGACGCGGGACGGCGGTGTCATCTATCGTCGGTCCGAATGGACGGGCAACCGTGTCGTCGATGTCCGGAATGTGGGCGCGTTGAATGAGATGATGACCGAAGTCCTGCGGAGCGGTACCGGCAAGGCCGCCCGTCTGAACGGGCGACCCGCGGCCGGCAAGACGGGCACGACGCAAAGTTACCGCGACGGATGGTTCATCGGGTATACCGCCGATTACGTCACCGGCGTCTGGCTCGGGAATGACGACAACCGGCCAATGCGGCGGGTGACCGGCGGTCAAATTCCCGCCCGGATCTGGCGTCAGTACATGACCGATGCGTCGCGCGGCAAAGTGGTTCGGGCGCTGCCCGACGGCGGCGCCGGCGATGCGATCGCGTTGGGCGAAATTTTCGAACGGGTTGTCGGCTGGATGCGCGACCTGACCGAGACGCCGGAGGCCGACACGCAAGACGCCCAGAAGAAGGCCGAGAAGATCGTGCGCGGCGTGGAGAAATGGCTGCGCGACAATTCGAAGGACATCCGCAAGCCATCAGGCTCGGGGCCATCTTCTGCCCCCGATGAGGTGGAATAGCGCGGAGGCGTCGTTATTTTTTGCCGCGCGCGGCGCGGATCAAATATAGGATCAACCAGATCGGAATGACGACCGTCGCGCCGAGCATCACGTAGGTGATGACCGACCCGAACTGCGAAATGCCCCACTCGACGACATCTTTGGCCAAATTCCAAGTGTCGACCAACAGGTCCTTCGGATTGGTGCCGGTGGCCGCCAAAGCGAAGCCGACCAGCAAGGAAAGAAGCAAAAGCTTGAATATGGTGGAGCCTGTGATCTTCGGCATGAAACATCTCGTTGCAGTTTCGCAGGACCAGCCGCTGAATTGTGCCGATCCGCTGCCTTACTAGCGCAGATTCGGGAGATTTTCCATCGGCACGGCGGATCGCCCGCATATGCCCTGGCGGAGGCTGCGGTGGCGCACGGGAATGTGACAGCGGAATGGGCCGGGGCACGCTTGCAAAACCCCCATATGGAGCTACAGTGCGGCGAATATGGGTATTGCCCGATGAATGAATTTTTCCAAACGCTCTTGCGGCCCGACCGCGAGGATCCCAAGACCAAGGAGCGCGCGGACGTATCGCGCGCCGCGGATATCCTGATGATCGGCGAGTTTCAGTTCCTTCAGCTCGCCTATGCCGAGTGGCATGGCAAGGACCTGCCGGTCGAGTTGGTCGATAAGCTGTTTGCCGCCTATATGCTCAAGAACCAGGTGCCGCATTGGGCGCACCATTTCGCCCGGCGGACCTTGGACAAGGAGGCGAAGGGATTCATCGATCCGCACGACCCGGCCTACCATCGGTACGATTCGGAATACGTGACCCATGTGCCCGAGGGGGTGAAACGCTTCACCAAGGCGGCCTTGTTCCTTATCCTAGCGGTTGGCGGAGCTGTGTGGATCGGGGAAATGGCGGCGGCCAAGAATGTGCCCTTCCAGTTCCCCCCCTTTACCGGCGACGCTGAGACGAAGAGCCCGGCGCCGGACAACACGCAGAAGTTTCAGACCAATCCCTAAGGCCGATTTGTCCGGGCCGGAAGTATAGGAAAGCGCTAGGGCCGCGATGTTCGAAGCCGCCGGAGAGTTCGAAACCCTCGTGAACTGGATATTCCTGGGCGTTACCGGATTTATCGCCGTCCACGGGATTCGCTATCGCGACGAGAAAGGGAATACCGACTTCGTGCGCCTGTTGTTCGGCTGCATCGCGGCGGTTTTCTTCTTTCTGGTGTTGTTCCAGGATGTGCTCGGGATCGTCGAATTCGGCTAACGTGGCCGGCTACGGTTTGCGCATCCGTTGTTGTGCATCGATCTCCGGCACCCGCATCAGGCGTTCGCCGGCCGGCTTCTGGAGCTGTTCGTAGATATACTGCGCTCGCTTGCGAACCGACGACGGGTTCGGGTCGGCATAGAGGATTTTGTGGATGACGCCCGGCTCGTCGACCGCTTCGGCATCGGTCTTCAGCGCCTTAATATAGTCGTCCAGCGCTTTCTCATAGCGGCCGGTGCGGTCGTGCACGATTCCCCGATTGGCGTAGGCGCCGGCCAGGGTTGCCCAGCCGGTGCTGTCGTCGCTTTCCAGCGAACCTTTCAGGAAGTTGATCAGATAGGTGAGTTCCGCGACCGCCTCGGGATAGCGCTCGGTTTGAATATAAACAATGGAGCGTCCCATCAGGGCGCCGCGATGATCGGGCGATGCCCGCAGCGCCGCGTCGAACTGTTCCAGCGCTTCGTCATACTTGCCCTCGGACAACCGGTTGTCGCCCATCTGCACTTCGAAGTCGCCGGGAGGCCGCTGGAATGTGGCTTCGTAAAAATGGCTGCCGACCATGGTCACGACGATCAAGGCGATCATCAAGAGGACGAAACGGCGAATGGTGCGCGCGCTCATGGCTGGCCCTGGAAGAGGTTCAGCACGTAAAACGCCGAAAACACGAAACACAACAGCGCCGCGGTGAAGGCCGCCCGGTTCTTCAGGCGTTCCTGTTCGGCAGCATCGATGTCCTGGTTCAGTTTGCGCTGTGCCCGGCGGACCATCAGCACCCAGATTAATTGCCGCACCGGCAGGAAAAGCATGGCCGCCAACAGGATCATCCAGAGATACTGATACTTCGCGGAAAAGAATTCTTCCATCGGCGGCGGTGTCCCGGATCGGCTAAGGCGATGCTACGGAAAGTGTATCAATCGGGGCGGGCCGGGCAAGACGCAAACGGGTTTGCGGAGTCCGGATAAAACCAGAGGGGGAAAGATCGCTCTTTCCCCCTCCAGAAGTAAGTGCCGGTAGCGACCGCCTAGTTGGCGGCGCCCCCGCTACCGGCCTGCTGCGCAGGGGTTTGCGAGACGTCGCCGATATCCTCGACAAGCGCTTCGATTTCGCGCTCGGGTACGGTGGACATCTCCATCTTGTAGGCGAGGAACCACATCATTCCTACGCCGAGGATCCAGAACAGGATCTGCCAGGCCCAGATGGACGGAATGCCGAACATCCATCCCTCTACGCCGGCATTCGGTGCGCCGAAGATATCGTTGCCGATAACGGCGCCCGGACCGATCCCGAAGAAGAACCAGGCCAGCGTGATTCCCCACGCGACCGGAACGAGTTTCTTCTTCTCTTCGGGCAGTGCGACATGCTCGCGCAGGAAGTTGTGGAACTTCATGCGATGGGACATATCGTCGGCATTCTGCGTCATCGCCGAAATGGGCAAGGCGACGGCGAGATTGACGATCATGCCCCAACCCGCACTGTGAATGGTCCACGGCCAGCGGCCCCACGGCAGATCGAAGCCGAAGGCGCCCGCGATCTGCGCACCGAATTTCTCGGTGAAGATCACGGCGATCAGTCCGCAAGCCAGACCCAGCGTCACGCCCTGTCGCGTCAGCCACGGGAAGTAGGTGACGGACAGCAGCGCCGGCCACATCTGGAAGCCGAAGGCGACGGCAAGGCCGCCAAGCAGCACCAGCGCGTCGCTCGACACGGTGGCAACGACCAGCGCGGCGCCGACGATGAAGGCGACGCCGATTCGGCCGAACAGCTTCTGCGTGGTGTGGCTCGCGGTCGGGTTCAGGTAGCGCTTGTACAGGTCGCGGGTGAGCATGGCGCCCGCCGTCGACATGTAGGCCGCACCGGTCGACTGCATCGCGGCCAGCGCGCAGACCGACAGTAGTCCGACGAGCCACGGTGCCGTATCCCCGATCTGATTGAAGTAATGGGGAACGAGACCGCCCTGTTTGTTCGCGGTCAGGTCGGGAATCACATTTGCGATCCCGATTCCCGCCTGCGTCACCGCGCCGTTGGCGCCGAGCAGATGGGCGCCCATGCCTTGGAAAGCGGTGAAGAAGAACAGGATCAACCCGATCGAGAAGGACGAGGCCCACACCTGTTGCGGTGCGAACGGCTTCGGATCGGTGTTCGAGAAGGACCACATCGAGAAGGCCGGAGCCGACTGAATGCCCATCAGCGCGAACATGTAGGTCAGGATCATGATCCCGGTCCACAGCCCGCCGACCGGCGTTTCCTTGCCCAGGCCCGCGGTCCATTGGATCACGCCGGGCACCGCGAAGTAGGCGTTGTAATCACCGCCGCCTAAGCCTTTCGTCGTGCCCCACTTGCCGATGTCCGATGCGCCGAGCTTGGCGAATCCGGCGTTCAGCGAGTCCCAGCCGCCGGCGAGGTTCAACGCGATGATGCCGGTGATGATGATGCCGAGTCCCAACAGGATGCATTGCAGGGTGTCCACATAGGCCACCGCCCGGAGACCACCCGACGCCACATAGATCAACACGACCAAAGACAGGACCCACATGCCGACCTCGATCGACAGGCCGCCGTCCGTCAGGACGTTGAACAGGAATCCGGAGGCCCGGAGCTGCAGTCCCAAATATGGAATCGAGAACAGCAAGGCCACAAGGACCGTTAGGATACGGATCGCGTCGCCCCGGAAATAATCCGAGAACATCTCGCCCGGCGTCACGTAACCAAATCGCTTGCCGAGCATCCACTGGCGTTTCAACAGGATAACGCCCGTGAACGGAATTGTGATGGAGTAGAAGGACGCATAGGCATATTGGAAGCCGTCACGATAGACGAGGCCCGGATGCCCCATGAACGTCCAGCCGGAAAATGATGTTGCGGTCGCCGCGAGAATAAACACCCAAAGCGACAAACGCCGTCCGGCGATAAAGTAGTCCGATGCCGTTTTCGCCGTCATCGCACCGCGCACACCCCAGTAGATGCAGTACGCCCAGTACAAAATGACAAAGACGGCAAGCCAAATGATCTTTGCAGACATTGTTGGTTCCCTCCCGTAGAAACTCGGGTTCGGCCGCAGTTTGGTTTTCGTTTTGGCGTCGGCCGAATTTCATACACTTGCGCGGAGATATCGTAGCCGGATGCCCGCGTATGTTCACAAGAGCAAATATGTGAACACCTAACGAAAAACACTGTTAGACTGTGAATATTGTGAAGTTTTAAGACGCGGATCGAAGCCATGGCGAGCAGTATCTGGTTGGGGAACAAGTTGCGCCGAATCCGGCGGGATGCCGGCGTAACGCAGGTTGCCCTCGCGAAAGACCTCGGCATTTCGCCGAGTTATCTCAACATGATCGAACGCAACCAACGGCCGATGACGCTGCGGTTGTTGGAGCAGACGGCGGATGTCTTCGACATCAGCCCGGATGTATTGGCGCAGGATGACGACGCGCGGCTGCTTGTCGACCTGATGGAAATGTTCGGCGATCCGGTATTCCGGGAGTGCGGCGTCACGCGCGACGATCTGCGGGACATCGTGAACGTAACGCCGTCGGCGGGCCAGGCACTGCTCGATTTTTACCGCGTCTTCCGGAGCACGCGCGAGGACGTGGAATGGCTGCGCGAGCGCATGACCGACGACGATTTCATGACGACGTCCGCCTATGAACTGCGGAGCGCGCTGACGCCCATCCGGTCCTTCGCCGAAATTCTGCACGACAATGTGGATCTGGAGCCGGACGACCAACGGCGGTTCGCCGGTATTCTCGTCCGAGAAAGCGAACGGCTCGCCGAAATAATCGGACGGATGCTGTCGCTGAGTGCAGGCGACGACCAGACGGGCATGGGCGGCCTCCGGTCGCCCGAGGAGCAGGTGACCGACTTCGTTCAGGATCGCCTCAACTATTTCGAAGCGTTGGAAACGGCGGCGGAGGATGCCCGTCAAGCGGCGGGACTGGGCGAATTCGATTCGCAGATCGGTATGGCCGAAAGATTGTCCGCGCAATACGGGATCGCCATCCGGACGATGCCGGCGGAGACCGGGCAGCAATCACTGGTTCGGTTCGATGTCAAGTCGGGCACGCTGCATGTGGTCGAATCGCTATCGCCGGCAAGCCGTTTGTTCCAGCTTGTGAATCAGGTCGGCCTGTCGGCGTTCGGAGATGTTATCGATGACTGCGCGGCCGACGGCGTGCTCGACGGCGATGCGGCGCGTCGCCTCTGCCGCCGGGTGCTGGCCGGGTATTTCGCGGGTGCGGTCCTCATGCCCTATGACGCGTTTCTCTCGGCTGCGGAAGAAGGGCGTTACGACGTGAAGCGGCTTCAGGATCGGTTCCAGGTCAGCTTCGAACAAGTGTGTCACCGGTTGACGACCTTGCAGCGTCCGGGCTCGACTGGTGTGCCGCTCCATTTCCTCAAGGTCGATATCGCCGGCAATATCTGCAAGCGGTTCTCGATCTCCGGGCTTCGGATTCCACGCTATGGCGGTATTTGCCCGCGCGCAATTCTGCACTCGGTATTCATGGCGCCCGGTCAGATCAGCCGTCAGGTCGAGCGCATGCCCGACGGATCGACATTCTTTACCGTTGCGCGCACGGTGTCGAAGCCGGCGATCGGCGGGCCGTCGTCGCAGCGTCACTACGCGGTGGCGATTGGGTGCGATGTCGCGCATGCCACGGGTCTAGCCTATAGCGACGGCATGGACCTGGCCTCCGACGCGGCGATCGTGCCGGTTGGCGTGACATGCCGTGTGTGCGACCGAACCGATTGCGGCCAGCGTGCGCATCCGCCGGTTTTGCGTTCCGCGCCGATTGAAGCGGCCACGGCGGAAACGGGTGTGCTTGAGTAAGGGCGAGCCCGATCCAAAATCATCGGTTTATTCACAAACTTCACAAGCGCTTGGTTTCGGCGTTTGAAGAATGAACAAAATTTGTGTTTTCAGAGAGCAGTTTGAACGACATCTTCGAATTAAGTGAAAATTTAACTCGCGACTGTCGGTTTCATCACGATTCGGAGCGAGTTCCATCAAGCGAGGAGAAGTTCATGGCCGCCGTATTGAAGAATAAAGCATTGCTTGCCCTGATCGGGGCATTCGTTGTGTTAATGATCGTTGGGATCATGACCAGCTAACGCGGATGATATCGCTGTGATATCGGATGGGCTTCCCTTCGCGGGAAGCCCTTTTGCGTTGGGCCGGATTACGTTGCACGGGCGCGGTCGTTGCGGTCGAGTTCCGCTCCGGGCTATGCAAACCGTATTGTTCCTGTAAGAATTCCAGGGACGAGAGAAAAAGAACGCAGCATTTGCCACGTTGCAGTTCAGAATAACGAGTTGGCAGATATCAGTCTGGCCCTCGGGAGGAGCCGCTGATGACGCAGTCGGTACTGGTCGTGGACGATGAACCGAACATCGTTCTGTCGCTCGAGTTCTTGATGAAGCAGATGGAATTGGATGTTCGCATCGCGGAAGACGGCGACGCGGCGCTCCAGGAAATCGGACGCAAGGCGCCGGATCTCGTGTTGCTGGACGTCATGATGCCGAAGCGGGACGGCTTCAGCGTGTGCCGCGCAATCCGCGCCAATGCGGCTTGGGACGGCGTAAAGATCATTATGCTGACCGCGAAAAGCCGTGATGAGGAGCGCGAGCGCGGCTTGGCCGCGGGTGCGGACGACTACATCGTCAAACCCTTCTCGACACGGGATGTCCGTCATCGGGTCGGACGGATTTTGAAGCTGGATTAGAACGATGGAAAGTCTGGCCTGCCGGTCGATGTGATACACTGAGGGGTGGCGATAGAACCTGAAATAACGGGTCCGCCAACCGGGCATGAGCATGGGAGGAACCCGGGCATGAACCAGCGACGGCCGATCAACGAGAGCCTCTTGGCGCTTTTTGCGATGGGCGTCCTGTTGTTCAACCCGCCGCTGTTGATGCTGTTCAGCGTCGATGCCACGTTTTTCGGTTTCCCGGCTCTCTATATCTATATCTTCACCAGTTGGGCGCTGCTTGTCGTTCTCGTCGCATTGGTTGTGAACCGCCGTGGGCGGTTACCGGGCTTGCGCAGCCGTGTCGGCCGGGCCAAGGACGGCTGACAATGCTGCAGGGCTGGGTCGTTCTCCTCGTCTCGTTCGCGTATCTGTGCTTGCTGTTCGCGATTGCCTATTACGGCGACAAGCGCGCGGACGAGGGTCGTAGCCTCGCCAACAATCCGTACATCTATGCCCTGTCCATCGCGGTCTACTGCACGTCCTGGACCTATTACGGCAGCGTCGGACGGGCGGCGTCCAGCGGCCTGGATTTCCTGCCGATTTACCTGGGGCCCACGCTCGTATTCGTGTTGTGGTGGTTCGTGCTGGGCAAGATCATCCGGATCACCAAGAAGAACCGGATCACGTCGATCGCCGACTTCATCGCCTCGCGCTACGGCAAGAGCACGCTGCTGGGCGGGCTGGTGACGATCATCGCGGTGGTCGGGATCATGCCGTATATCTCGCTGCAGCTTAAGGCGGTGTCGACCAGCTTCAACTTGTTGCTCGGCTATCCTGAAATTGCCATGCCGTCGGGCCTGGGCGACGTTCCGATCCCGCATGACACGGCGTTCTACGTGGCGCTGCTGATGGCGGTCTTCACCATTCTGTTCGGGACGCGCCATATCGACGCGAGCGAACATCACGAAGGGATGGTCGTTGCGATCGCTTTCGAGTCCGTCGTCAAACTCGTGGCCTTCCTGTCGGTCGGCCTGTTCGTGACCTTCGGCCTGTATGACGGTTTCGGCGATCTCTTTGGCGAGGCGAAGTCTCTGCCGGAATACGGGTCGCTGATCACGCTCGGCACGGCAAGCACCTATGGCCAATGGATCACCATGACCGTGTTGTCCATGGCCGCGATCATCTGCCTGCCGCGGCAGTTTCAGGTCACGGCGATCGAGAGCCTCGACGAGCGTCATCTCAACAAGGCGGTCTGGCTGTTCCCGCTATACCTGCTGATCATCAATATCTTCGTCTTGCCGATCGCGCTCGGCGGTTTGTTGATGTTCTCGGGCGACACGGTCGATGCCGACACCTTCGTCCTGACAGTACCCATGTACGAACAGCAGGAACTGCTGACCCTTTTCGCGTTCATCGGCGGTTTGTCGGCAGCGACGGGAATGGTCATCGTGGCGACAATCGCGCTCAGCACCATGGTGTGCAACGATCTGGTCATGCCTGTCCTGCTGCGGCTGACCTGGCTGCGGCTGAACGAGAAAGGGGAATTGAGCGGTCTGCTGTTGGGGATTCGGCGCGGCAGCATTCTCTTCATCCTGCTGTTCGGCTATGGATATTTCCGCTACATCGGCGAATCCTACGCGCTGGTGACGGTCGGCTTGCTCTCCTTTGCGGCGGCGGCGCAGTTCGCGCCCGCCATTATCGGCGGCATTCTCTGGAAGGACGGCACCAAGGCCGGCGCGCTGGTCGGACTCTGCCTTGGCTTCACGATGTGGATCTATACATTGTTGATGCCCTCGCTCGCGCTGTCCGGTTGGATCCCGCACAGCTTCGTCGATTCGGGGCCCTTCGGAATCGCGTTGCTGAAGCCATATGAATTGTTCGGCCTGAAGGAATTCGACAATCTCTCGCACGCGCTGTTTTGGAGCATGCTGGTCAATATCGGCGGTTATGTCGGGGTGTCGCTGTTGACCCGGCAGACGGCGCTGGAGCGCATTCAGGCGGCTCTGTTCGTCGATGTGTACCGCCGGTCCGATGACGATCGTGGGTCCGGATTATGGCGCGGCACGGCGACATTCTCGGACCTCTATGCCTTGGTCGTGCGCTTCGTGGGGCGCGGTCAGGCCAGCCGCGCCTTCGACGGCTATGCGGAAGAAACCGGTGTCAGCCTGAAGAAGGTTACCGAGGCGGACCCGGCCCTGCTGCATTTTACCGAAAAGCTCCTGGCGGGCGCGATCGGCGCGGCCTCCGCGCGCGTTATGGTGGGGTCCGTCGTCAAAGGCGAAGTCGCCAGCATCGACGAAGTGATGGAGATTCTGGACGAGACCTCGCAGGTCATCGAATACAGCCATCAGCTCGAACAGAAGTCGCATGAGCTCGAGATCGCGTCCGCCGAACTGCAGGCCGCCAACGAGCGCCTGAAAGAAGTCGACCGATTGAAAGACGACTTCCTGTCGACCGTCAGCCACGAATTGCGCACGCCGCTGACCTCGATACGGTCGTTCAGCGAAATCCTGTTTGACGAGTCTGATTTGGCGATCGAGGAGCGCCAGGAATTCCTGACGATCATCATCAAGGAGAGCGAGCGCCTCACCCGGCTGATCAACCAATTGCTCGACCTGGCCAAACTCGAAGCGGGCCGGGGCGAATGGCAGATTTCGGACATCGATCCGAAGGAGGTCATCGAGGAAGCGATCGCCGCGACCAGCAGCCTGCTCCAAGAGAACCGGATGCAGCTCGATGTCGATCTGCCGTCGCAATTGCGGCGGGTGCGCGCCGACCGGGACCGCTTCATCCAAGTCATCGTCAACTTGCTGTCCAACGCGGTGAAGTTCTGCAACCGCAGCAACCCGAGTATTCAGATCGCCGTGCGGGAGACGTCGCAGGCCCTGCTTGTCGCGGTGGAGGATAATGGCCCCGGCATCCCGACGGGCGCCGAGAACAGAATATTCGAAAAATTCGAGCAGGCCGACGCCACTGCAACGAGCAAACCGGTCAGCACCGGGCTGGGTCTGCCGATCTGCCGTCAAATCGTCGAGTATTTCGGCGGGCGTATCTGGGTTGAGCGAAATCAAGGCATCGGGGCGAAATTCGTCTTTACCGTTCCCTATGCCCGAACACCCTTCATGGTGCCCGGTGAATAACTCGCTCATGCGGTCGCAGACCGCGGTCTTCCACCAAGTCGTGAAGGACTATATGGCGGCCGCGCCGGTCGTCGTAGCCGGCGATGTACCGAGTGCCACAGTGGTGGCTGAGATTGTTGATAAGGGTGCGACCGCGGCTCTGGTCACCGGGCCGGATAACCGTGTCTCCGGCATCCTGACCGAACGCGACGTGGTGCGGCGGTTGGCGTTCCGTGCTGTCGAGGATACGCCGGTCCGGAACGTCATGACGGCCCCGGTCATGACCGTCGCCGAGGACGACTATCTCTATCACGCGATAGCGCGCATGCGGCGGTTCAAGCTAAGGCACATGCCGGTGATCGACGGCACGGGAATGCCGGTCGGGATGCTGCATCTGGACACGGCCCTGGCCGCCGCGTCGTCTCGGATGGTCACGCAGATCGACCGGCTGACCCAGGAGGGGACGGTCGATGGCCTGCGCGAGGTCAAATCGGCCCAGGTCGATCTCGCCCAGCAACTGTTCGACGACAATTTGCCGGTACCGGCGATTCAATCCCTGCTTACGCATATCAACCGGGACATCCATCGCCGGGTCGTTGAGATGAACTTGCGCGCCATGAAGGAAGACGGAAAGGGCGATCCGCCGGTGCCCTTCGCCTTTATCGTCATGGGGTCCGGCGGCCGCGGGGAGAATTTCCTTTATCCGGACCAGGACAACGGTTTCATCCTGGAGGATTACCCGGACGAGGATCATACCCGTATAGACGGATGGTTCATCGACCTTGCCGAGCGGGTGACTCGCGACCTGGACGCGGTCGGGTTTCCCTATTGCAACGGCTTCGTCATGGCCACCAATCCGCTTTGGCGCAAGACGATCTCGCAATGGAAGGCGCAGGTCGCCGGCTGGCTGCGACGGCGCAACACGGTCACCCTGCGCCTGTCGGATATCTTTTTCGATTTCCGGTCCTGTTACGGCGCGCCGGATCTGGCTGCCGATTTGCGGTCCTTCGTGACTGAAGCGGTTTCGGGCAACGCATCCTTTCTTAAGGACATGTATCACGACGACGAAGACTACGGCGTCGCCCTCGGCTGGTTCGGCCGGTTCATCACCGTGAAGGACGATCCAGACCATGAAGGTATGATCAACATGAAGCACAGCGGTACACTGCCGCTGGTCCAGTCGGTCCGTCTGCTGGCGTTGCGCGAGGGCATCCCGGCAACGTCCACCTGCGACCGTCTCGGCGGTCTGCACGATGCGAAGGTATTGGACGCCGGGGAATTTGACTATCTGACCAACGCGTTCCAGGAGATCACCTTCGTTCTGCTGCGGCAACAGATGGCCGATTTCCGCGCCGGCCGGAAGGTGGGAAACTATGTTCATCCCGACGATCTGAACGAGCGGGAGCGCGACGAACTGGTCGATGCCTTCAAGGCGATCAAGCGCCTGCTGGACCGGGTCCGCGGCGAGGTGACCGGCGATGTCTTTTAGGCGTCCGTCAACGCCAGAGCGGAACCGGGCGTGATGGGACGGCGGGTTCGGCATCTGGCGTTATACGGGGCCATTCTCCTGGCCGTTCTGCTTGCGGGCGCGGTGATCGCTCAAGGCAGCGCCGTTTGGCAGGGGGTGATTCCGCAGGCCGTGGCTCTTGGTCTCGCCATTGCGGTGTTGGCGGTAGCGGCCCCGTTGCTCGCCTACGGCATTCTCCACGCGGACCGCGTCGGTTGGGCGATCGAGCGGTTGCGCGGGTTCATCGTGTTGATGCAGACCGATACGGCCGACGCCATGCCGCAGCCGCTGCCCGGCGATTTCCCCACGGAAGTGCAGGCCCTGCTGGATGCGGTCGACTCGCTGATCGAGCGGCGGCTGGCGCAGCAGTCTATTCCGGCGCGGCAATTGGAAACGGTTCTGTCGGCGCTGCCCGACGCCATCGTCGTGATCAACCACGCCGGGCTGGTCAGTCTGATCAATGCGGCGGGGAAAACGCTTATGGGGCCTGACGTCGCGAAACCCGGCACCAGCGTTTACGATGCGCTGGATGCGGCGGGGGTCGAACGGGCGCTCGCCCTGGCGGAAGGGCAGGCGTTCCCGGCGCATACCGAGGTCGATACCGTCGATGGCCGGACCCTTAAGGTGCGGATTGCCGCGGTCGACGGCGGCCGGGGTGCGGTGCTGACCTTTGATCCGCCGGACGGTGAAGCGGCGCGGACGCTCGACCATGACCTGCATCTGTTGGAAATGCCGCCGCCCGTCGCGGCTGTGACCGACGATACGCCGCTCGACGCGTTGCCGGTCATGGTCTTCGATCTTGAAACCACGGGGCTGGATGTCACCGAAGACACGATCGTTTCCATCGGCGGCGTGCGGCTGCACGGCGGCACGATCTATCGCGCGGTGACGATCGACTGCTTGGTGCATCCCGGCCGGCCGATACCGCCAAGGTCCACGGCGATTCATGGGATCACCAACGATATGGTGCAAGGTGCCCCCGATTTTTCCACGGTTTGGCGGGACTTCCGGGTGTTGAGCGAGGGTACCGTGTTGGTCGGCCACAATGTCGGATTCGACATCGCGCATGTTCGCAGCGCGACGCGGGCGGCCGGGATCGAGTGGTCGCCGCCGCCCTTCCTGTGCACCTATCTTTTGACGGCGGGTATGGATCTCGGGCTTCCGTCGCTGCAGCTCGACAGCGTTGCCGAGGCGTTCGGCGTGCGGGTGCGGGGCCGCCATACGGCGCTTGGCGATGCCTTGGTCACGGCGGAGGTTTTTGCCCGGCTTCTCCCGCGGCTGGCGGATATCGGCGTCACGACATTAGGCGGGGCGGTCGATCTGTCACGCCGCCGCAAGGACCTCCTGCGCGAACAGGAAAAAGCCGGATGGTGGACGGGTCAGTCCCGTTGATTGTCCGCACGGCGCGGTTTATGTAGACGGCGCTTGCCGGCCCGCGCGGTTCGGCGGCATTCCAGGCAAAGCGCAGGAGTAGCAGGACGATGGCTTCCTATCAGTACGTATATGTGATGCGGGACCTGACGAAGGTGTATCCCGGCAGCCGTGAAGTGCTGAAAAACATAACATTGGCGTTCCTTCCCGGCGCGAAGATCGGGGTGATCGGCTACAACGGCGCCGGCAAATCGACCCTGCTGCGGATCATGGCGGGCCGCGATACCGAGTTCAACGGCGAAGCCTGGGCTGCGGAAGGCGCCACGGTCGGGATGCTCGAACAGGAACCGCAGCTCGATCCGGACAAGACCGTTGAAGAGAACGTGCTGGAAGGGTTGGGAGAGCAAAAGGCGCTCGTCGACGCGTTTGAAGCGGTCAGCATGAAGCTCGGCGAGGTGACTGATCCGGACGAAATGACCACGTTGATCGAAGAGCAGGCGGCGCTGCAGGAAAAGATCGACGCGGCGGATGCCTGGGACCTCAGCCGCACCGTCGAGATTGCCATGGATGCGCTGCGCTGTCCGCCGGGCGACAGCGCGGTGGACAAACTCTCGGGCGGTGAACGGCGCCGAGTGGCGCTGTGCCGGTTGTTGTTGAGCAAGCCCGATCTGTTGCTGCTCGACGAACCGACGAACCATCTGGACGCGGAATCCGTCGCGTGGCTGGAACGGCATTTGCGGGAGTATGAGGGCACCGTGGTCATGATCACCCATGACCGCTATTTCCTCGACAACGTAACGGGATGGATCCTCGAATTGGATCGTGGTCACGGTATTCCCTACGAAGGGAATTATTCGTCCTGGCTGCAACAGAAGGAAAAGCGCCTGGCGCAGGAGCAGCGCGAGAATGCGGCCCGCGTCCGCACCATCGCGCGGGAACGCGAGTGGATCGGGGCGAGTGCCCGCGCCCGGCAGGCCAAATCGCAGGCGCGGATCACCGCCTACGAAAAGCTCCTGGCCGAAAGCGAAAATCGTGCGCCGGACACCGCGCAGATCATCATTCCGCCCGGGCAGCGCCTCGGCGATCTGGTGATCGAGGCGGATCACGTGCGAAAGGCCTTCGGCGACACACTGTTGATCGACGATCTGACCTTCAAACTGCCGCCGGGCGGCATCGTCGGCATCATCGGGCCGAACGGTGCCGGTAAGACCACGCTCATGCGGATGATCGCCGGCGACGAGACGGCGGATGACGGCGCTTTGCGTGTCGGAGAAACGGTGCAGCTCGGCTTTGTCGATCAATCGCGCGATTCACTGGCGGCCGACAAGTCCGTTTGGGAGGAAATCAGCCAAGGAGAAACGGAGATCGACCTCGGCAAGCGCAAGATGCAAAGCCGCGCCTATGTCGGGGCCTTCAACTTCCGCGGTCAGGACCAGCAGAAGAAGGTCGGCCAGCTCTCCGGCGGTGAGCGAAATCGCGTTCATCTGGCCAAATTGCTGCGCTCCGGCGCCAACGTGCTGATGCTCGACGAGCCGACGAACGACCTCGATGTCGACACATTGCGTGCGCTCGAGGAAGCATTGCTCGATTTCGCCGGCTGCGTCCTGGTCACAAGCCATGACCGCTGGTTCCTCGATCGCATCGCGACGCATATGCTTGCTTTCGAAGGGAACAGCACCGTGGTCTGGTTCGAAGGCAACTACGAGGACTACGAGGCCGACCGCCGCCGTCGTCTCGGCGCCGAAGCCGACCAGCCGCACCGGATCAAATACCGGCCGTTGACGAGGGCATAGCTGGCCGGACGTTACGTCCGGCGGGAAGGCGCCGATACCGGGCCGCGGTCCATCTATGAACCGGAAAATCAGAGGGTCGCATGTCGAAACTCACCGTCGTTGCCAAAATCGTCGCGAAGGCTGACAAGATCGATCTCGTAAAGGCCGAGCTTGAGAAGCTCGTTCCGATCACGCGATTCGAAAAAGGATGCCTGCAGTACGATTTGCATCAGGACAATGAAAACCCTGCTCATTTCCTGTTCTATGAGAATTGGGAATCACGCGGACTTTGGCAGGAGCATATGAATGCGCAGCACCTGCAAGACTATATGGCCGCGACCGAGGGTGCGGTTGCAGATTTTACGCTCAATGAAATGAGCCACATCGCCTAAGCTGCGGGCGATGGCGCATCAAAGAAAACGCCCGCTCGTACGGCGGGCGTTTTTGCATTGAAAGCGGACCTCGTTACTTGGGCGTGAAGCTCGCCTTGGTCGGCGTAGGCGCCGGCGATTGCGGCGGGACCGAATCGTCACGCTCGAAGGTAATTTCCGGAATGGGCAGCGGTTCCGAACTGTCGCCATTGCGAATGTCGTCGCGCCGTTTCTGTTGGTACAGACTGCGAATCGTCGCGTAGAAGTCCAGCGATGTCTTCTCGAGCTCTTCCAGCTGGCCGAGAATCTGCGAGCGCTTGTCCAGGACAGTGGCCGTCAGCTTCGACCCGCTGAACAGATAGGAGGTGAGGTCGCTTCCGAATTCGCTGACGAGGAGACCAACGGGCTCGGCGGCCGAGTCGACGCCGGTGCCGATCGCGTCCCGCACGCTTGATGGGCCGAAGAGCGGAAGGACAAGATACGGGCCGCTCGGGGCGCCCCAAACGGCCAACGTTTGACCGAAATCCTCGTCCTTGAACGGCGCCTTTTCGCCGGATACGTCGATCAGACCTGCACCACCGGCGAGATTGAACGTTGCGCGCCCAAGCGTATGCATGAATCCGTCGACATTGCCTTGCAGCAGGTGGTTCGTCGCGACGATTGGCGTATTCAGGACTTCGAGGATGTTGTGCACCGTCATGCGGAACCCTTCCGGCACGACATTGACGTAGAACCGTGTAACGGGTCGTAGGACGGTTTTGTCGAGGAAGATATTGAAGTCGAAGAATACGCGGTTTACCGGCTCGAACGGATCGTAGACGTCTTCCGTGGCGCTTTTGGGTGCACCGGCGCACGCCGCCAGCGCGACGGAAACCACCGCGATACAGAAGAATTTCCGAATATTTTCGCGCAATGTGTTGCTTTGCACTTAAATCCCACCCCGCTGGCATGTCGAGAAGCGTAGAGCCAGAAAAGTTAAACAGAAACGGCCAACAGACAATAGGCCGTCGCGGAGCCTTTCCCCATTCGATGGCAGGGTCACATCACAGCCGCTGATTTAGACCGCGCTCCCCGACACGAAAAAGCCCCAACCCATTCTGTCGTAACACAGCGTTTCTAAAAAAACCATATTCGACAGATCACGTCTGGTGAAATTCCCTTGTCGGGTGTTGCAGAAGTGCTTCGCCCATCATTCGTTTTCGGATTTGGCGCAGCGTTCCGTCCGACCCCTACCGCAATGGTAGTAGCTCCATGCGTTAAAATCTTGTTTACAACATAAAGATATCTTTATATGTATATACCCAAAGCATTGTTAGAACGAACTGAGGCTTTAATCCGTGAGTGTAAACATGGATAAGTTGCTGCAAGGTTTACGCGCCGCTGCCGAGCCCACGCGGCTTCGCATTTTGGCGTTGTGTTCGCATGGCGAACTGACCGTCAGCGATTTGACCAACATCCTCAACCAGAGCCAGCCGCGCGTTTCCCGCCATCTCAAGTTGCTTGTCGATGCGGGACTGCTGGAACGGTTCCGGGAAGGGGCGTGGGCGTATTACAGGCTCGCGGAGACCAGCGAGACGGCTGAGCTGTCGCATAGCCTGGTTGATTTCGTCCCCGTCGGCGATGGCATCCACGCGCGGGATCTTGAACGGCTTCAATTCGTCAAACAGGCGCGTGCCGATCAGGCGGCAGCCTTTTTCCGAGAGAACGCCGAACGGTGGGATAGGATTCGGAATCTCTATATCGACGACAAATCGGTCGAATCGGCATTGATGACGACATTATCGAAGGCCGATACGCGCGGCCTGCTGGATATTGGAACGGGAACCGGACGAATTCTCGAGATATTCGGTGACTCGATCGAGCGTGGCATCGGTGTCGATCTGTCGCATGAGATGCTGTCGGTCGCGCGGGTGAACCTAGAGCAGCAGGGCCTCCGGAATTGCCATGTGCGGTATGGGGATATGAACGACCTGCCGCTCGACCAGGAGAGTTTCGACGCCGTGACCTTCCACCTTGTCCTGCATTATGCCGATGACCCGCCGGCGGCAATCAAGGAAGCGGTGCGATTCCTCAATCCGGGCGGACGCCTCGTCGTTGTCGATTTCGCGCCGCATGAGGTCGAGGGGTTACGCGACGAACATGCCCATCGATGGCTCGGTTTCGATGACGATGCGATCTCATCGTGGTTCGCCGAGGCGGGGCTGAAAGCCGAAAGGCCGATCCGCTTGCCTGGCGATCCGCTGACGGTTTGTGTCTGGCCGGCGGTCCGCAGCGACGCTGCGGTTGCCGCATCGGACAACACTCAATCCTTGAACGAAGTGCGGGTTTAGACAGATGGCGCAGTTGCCGACAGTGAGTTTCGAGTTCTTCCCGCCGCATGATGTGGCGTCGGAAGCCCGTTTGTGGAAGGTCATCGAGACATTGAGCCCGCTGCGGCCGGATTTCTTTTCGGTGACCTACGGCGCGGGCGGCACCACGCAGGAACGGACCGACAGGATCGTCCGGCGTATTCACTCGGAAACTTCCGTCGCGCCGGCGGCGCACCTGACCTGCGTCGGTGCCACGCGGAATGAAATCGATCGCCTCGCGCAATCATGGTGGAATGACGGCATCCGTCAGATCGTGGCCCTTCGCGGCGACCCGCCGAAGGGCGAATCGAGATATGCGCCGCACCCGGACGGCTACGAAAACGCTGCGGCGCTTGTCGAGGGCCTGCGCAGGATCGCTGATTTCGACATCTCCGTGGCGGCATATCCGGAATGTCATCCCGATTCGGCCTCGGTCGATGCGGATATCGACAATCTCAAACGCAAGATCGACAACGGCGGCAATCGTGCGATCACGCAATATTTCTTCGATAACGACGATTTTCTGCGGTTTCGGGACCGCGTCGCGGCGGCGGGCATCAGCGTGCCGCTGATTCCGGGCATTCTGCCGGTCACGAACTTCAGTCGCGTCGTGGAATTCAGCGCACAGTGCGGCGCTACGGTGCCCGACCGGATGGCCGACATGTTCGCCGGCATCGACAACGACCCTGAAACCCGAAAGCTCATCGCGGCAACCGTTGCGGTCGAGCAATGCGAGGGACTGCAGCGGGAAGGGGTCCGGCATTTTCACTTTTACACGCTCAATCGTGCGGAACTGACCAAGGCTATCTGCTGGCGTCTTGGCGTCCGGTCGGCGGCGGAAGAGGCGGCGTAGCCGAATCACATCATGGACGGATCTTCTCCAATATCGGGCCAGACGGTCACCGAACTCCTCGACGCGTTGCTGCGGCAACGCATCCTGATTCTCGACGGCGCCATGGGCACGATGATCCAACGCCACCGGTTCGAGGAGGAAGATTATCGCGGGGCGCGGTTCGCGGACTGGAACCAGGCGCTCAAGGGCAATAACGATCTGCTGACGCTGACTCAGCCCGATGCGATTCGCGACATTCACCTCGCCTATCTGAAGGCGGGCGCGGACATCGTCGAAACCAATACCTTCAATTCCACGTCGATCGCGCAGGCGGATTACGGCATGGAATCGTTGGTCCATGAATTGAATCTGGAGGGCGCCCGGTTGGCGCGGGCCGCGGCGGACGAAATGAATGCGGAGACTCCGGACCGGCCGCGCTTCGTCGCAGGCGTCCTCGGACCGACCAACCGGACGGCGTCGCTTTCGCCGGACGTGAACGATCCCGGATTCCGCAATATCAGCTTCGACGAATTGGTCGACGCCTACACCGAAGCCACCCGTGGCTTGGTGGAGGGGGGCGCGGACATCCTGATGATCGAGACGGTGTTCGACACGCTGAACTGCAAGGCGGCGATCTATGCGATCCGCAGCTACCTGGATGCCGAAGGGTTTGACTTGCCGCTCATGATTTCCGGTACGATCACCGATGCGTCGGGCCGCACGCTATCGGGCCAGACGGCCGCCGCCTTCTGGAATTCGGTCGCGCATGCGAAGCCGTTGGCGATCGGATTGAACTGCGCGTTGGGTGCGGCCGATTTGCGGCCGCATATCCAGGAGATATCCGCGCTGGCGGATACTTATGTCAGCATCCATCCCAATGCGGGCCTGCCGAACGAGTTCGGCGAGTATGACGATACGCCCGAATACATGGCCGAGGCCTTGAAGGAATTTGCCGAAAGCGGATTCCTGAACATCGTCGGCGGGTGCTGCGGGACCGAGCCCGAGCATATCGCCGCAATTGCGGAAGCCGTCGAGACTCTGCCGCCGCGGCAGCAGCCGGATGTCGAGCCATGGTGCCGGTTGAGCGGGCTGGAACCGCTCACGATCGATTCGGTGACGGGCTTCGTCAATATTGGCGAGCGCACCAACGTGGCGGGATCGGCGCGGTTCAAGAAGCTGATCATGGAGGACGACTACGAGACCGCGTTGGACGTGGCCACGCAGCAGGTCAACAACGGTGCGCAAATCATCGACATCAACATGGACGACGCGATGCTCGACGCCGAGGTGGCGGTCGAAAAGTTTCTCAAGCTGATCGCGTCGGAACCCGATATTTCGCGCGTGCCGATCATGATCGATTCGTCGAAGTGGAACGTTATTCAGGTCGGCTTGAAATGCATGCAGGGCAAAGGGGTGGTCAACTCGATCAGCCTGAAGGAAGGCGAGGAACCCTTCATCGAACAGGCAAAGGAAATCTTGCGGTACGGCGCGGCGGTGGTCGTCATGGCCTTCGACGAGCAGGGGCAGGCGGATACACAGGAACGCAAGGTCGAGATCTGCAAGCGGTCCTATAAGATTTTGACGGAAACCGTCGGTTTTCCGCCGCAGGACATCATCTTCGATCCGAACATATTCGCTGTCGCGACGGGCATCGAGGAACACGACAACTATGCGGTCGATTTCATCGAGGCGACGCGCGACATCAAGCGCGACCTGCCGCACGCCTTGGTCAGCGGTGGCGTCAGCAACATGTCCTTTTCGTTCCGGGGCAACGATCCGGTGCGCGAGGCGATGCATGCGGTGTTTCTGTATCACGCGACGCGGGCCGGGATGGATATGGGGATCGTCAACGCCGGACAGCTCGCCGTTTATGCGGAAATTCCCGAAGAGCTGCGGGAACGGGTCGAAGACGTCGTCCTCAACCGCCGGGCCGACGGGACCGAACGGTTGCTGGAGGTGGCGGATACCGTCAAGGGTCAGAAGAAATCCGCTGTGGAGGACCTATCCTGGCGCGAAGGGACCGTGCAGGAACGGTTGTCTCACGCCCTGGTAAAAGGCTTGAACGAATACATCGTCGAAGACACCGAGGAAGCGCGGCTCGCCCATGACCGTCCGATCGAGGTCATCGAAGGACCGCTGATGGACGGCATGAATGTGGTCGGCGATTTGTTCGGATCGGGACAGATGTTCCTGCCGCAGGTCGTGAAAAGCGCACGCGTCATGAAACAAGCGGTGGCGCATCTGCTCCCGTATATCGAGGCGGAGAAAGAAGAAGGCGCCCGAGCCAAGGGCAAGGTCCTATTGGCCACCGTAAAGGGTGACGTGCATGACATCGGCAAGAATATCGTCGGCGTCGTGCTGCAATGTAACAACTTCGAGGTCATCGACCTTGGCGTCATGGTTCCCTATACGACGATTCTCGAGACCGCAAAGCGCGAAGATGTCGACGCAATCGGCCTGAGCGGCCTGATTACGCCGTCGCTTGAAGAGATGGCCATGGTGGCCAAGGAAATGACCCGTCAAGGCTTCACGCAACCGCTGTTGATCGGCGGCGCGACCACGTCGAAGGTTCATACGGCGGTCAAGATCGCCCCGAACTACGAGGGTGCTACCGTTCATGTGGTGGATGCCTCGCGCGCGGTCGGTGTGACGAGCAATTTGATCAGCGATACGCACAAAGACGAATTCGTTTCGGGGATCCGGTCTGAATACGACACCATTCGCGAAACCCATGCCGGACAGCGCAAGGCCGCGAAGCAAAGCACGCTGGACCAAGCACGGGCGGCACGCTGCACGATCGATTGGACTTCGGTCGAACCGCCGAAGCCATCCTTCCTCGGTCTCAAGTCATTCGAGGACTACGATTTCGGCGAACTGGTCGACCGTATCGACTGGACCCCTTTCTTCCGTACATGGGAATTGGCGGGGAACTACCCGAAAATTCTTCACGATGACGTGGTCGGAGAAGCCGCGCGGAGCCTGTACGACGATGCCCGCGCGATGATCGATCGCATCATTGCCGAAAACTGGCTCGAGGCACGGGCCGTCATAGGCTTTTTCCCGGCAAATGCTGTCGGCGATGACGTGGCGGTGTACGCGGACGAGGACCGGTCCTCCGTTCGCACCGAATTCCATTTCCTGCGTCAGCAAATGGCCAAACGCGATGGACGTTTCAATTATTGCCTCGCGGATTTCGTTGCGCCGAAGGACAGCGGCGTCGCCGACTATATCGGCGGATTCGCGGTCACGGCCGGGTTGCGGATCGAGGACCGGCTGAAGGATTTCCGCAGCAATCACGATGACTACAACGACATCCTTTTGAAAGCCGTCGCGGACCGTTTCGCGGAGGCCTTTGCGGAGCGCATGCACGAACGCGTGCGGAAGGAATTCTGGGGGTATGCACCGGACGAAGCGCTGGATAACGAGGCACTCATCAAGGAGCGTTACCAGGGCATCCGACCGGCTCCCGGTTATCCGGCTTGCCCGGACCATACCGAGAAGCGCCTCTTGTTCGACCTGCTGGAGGCGGAGAAGAACGCGTCGATCTCATTGACGGACAGCTTCGCCATGATGCCGGCGTCATCGGTTTCCGGATTTTACTTCTGGCACCCGGACTCGCGCTATTTCGGGATCGGCAAGATCGGCCGCGATCAACTCGAAGATTATGCGGCCCGGAAGGGCATGCCGGTCGAGCAGGCAGAGCGCTGGTTGGCCTCGAACCTTGCCTAAGGGCGCTGAGCCTTTTTTCCGGAGCGGCTTCGCCAGATCGATTGGATGAGCGCCGGCATCAGATAGATCGGCACCTGCGCGATCGCGACATAGAGTCCGAAAGCGGGACCCAGCGCGTCGCCGATGATGACCAGCATGAGCACGAGATTCCGGCTGCCGCAAGTTAGCGCGATGCTGATCGCGGTCCGTTTGCCGGTCCGCCAAAAGACGAGCCCGCTCAGCCCGTGAAAGAGGATGCTGACGCTGAACGCCGCCGCGAGGATTGCGAAGGCTTCGCCCGGGTTGCCCAGGATTCGGGCGGTTACGCCATCCATGATGGCGATGGCGATGACCATGAGGGCGCACGCCATCACCCCCTCGGCGTGCGCGCCGTGATTCATTGCGGCCATGAGCCTTGGACTGCGGCGGATCAGCCAGGAAAGCGTCAATGGAAGGCCGATAAAGACGGCGGCGCGCAGTGCGAACTCGGCCGGGTCCAAGTCGACGGCCACCCCCAGCAGCAGGAAAATAGACGCCGGCACGGTGAGAGGCATCACCAGCGTCGCGATCAATGTCACGCGCAGGGCGAGTTCCGCATCGAGATTCAGGAGCTGGCAAAATGGTACCGAGGATGTGATCGGTGGCGCGATCGCATTCAGGATGATCGCGGTGAAGAGAACCGGCGGCAGGGCGAGGGCCAATCCCCCGGCGGTCGCAAGACCGGGAACCGCGGCGAGCACCCAGAGCAGGATCATCGCGGTCAACAGCGGTTTCTCGAAGAACGTCCGGATACCGGACCAATCGAGCCGGCTGTAGGCCAGCGTCATCAAGGTAACGACGAAGATTTCCATCGCAGGCCGAAGAAGCGCCGCCAGCTCAGGGACAAACAATCCGACGATGATGCCGGCGCTGGAAACGGGAATCGCAAAGCGGGCAAAGAAACGAAGCACCGCGGAGAGCACGGCTGCCTATTCCGTCCGGAACTTGGAAACTTGCCAAGACCCGGTCCAAATCGCTAGGGTCGCCGCCATGACAATACCTGCCCCGTTATCCCTCCATACCGAAACAGTGCGGCCTGAGTGGATCGATTACAACGGCCATATGAACGTTGCGTATTACGTGTTGGCGTTCGATTTCGCGACCGACGCCTTCCTCGATTACATCGGGCTCGATCACGGCTACAAGGCCAAAGCCGACGTTACGACATTCGTGGGGGATATGAACGTCACCTACGTTCGGGAAGTAGTCGAGGGCGCGCCGCTCCGATTCACGACGCAACTTCTCGAATTTGATGCAAAGAAGTTCCGCTATTTCCACAGCATGTACCATGCGGAGGAAGGGTTTCTGGCGGCAACCAACGAACTGCTGTCGCTGCATATCGACCTGAAGACGCGCCGGGTCGGTGAAATGGCCCCTGTTATCCTGGATCGACTGAAAGCGATCCAGGATTCGCATTCGAAAATTGATACCCCCGATGGGGTTGGCCGCGTTCTGGGGCTGCGCCGCAAGTAAGGGTTGCGGTCCACTGTGCGGCAGTGACCATTGCGATTGCTAAATTTTTCCGGGCCGATGGCCGTAATTAAGCCTTTATTAAGTTGCGCAATCTAAAAAAGCTAAACCGTCGAGTGTAAGAAAATTTTGGGGTGCGAAGTTGGATTTCTCCGACGACTTGGGAGCCGCAGCGAAATACGCCGAAGCGGCTATGCAGTTGATGGACCGGTACAATGTGCCGTCCACGCCGCAGAATTTCTTGATCTGGTATGCTTATGCCAGTGACAGTATCCCAGACCTCAAGAACACGCTGGATGAACTTGTTTCCGATGCGGACGCGGTAACGCAGGAAGACAGTGCGAAAATTTTCGATCGCTATTTCAGCCAGTTCACCCAGGGCAAGGATATCCAGAAAGCCGGCTCGCAGATGTCGGAACTGGTCGGCGATGTCATGTCGCTGGTCAACAAGGCAACCGACGATGCCGAGGAGTTTGGCGCAGCCTTGGAGGATAGCGTCGGGTCGCTGACCGATCTGTCCGATCCGAATGCCTTGGGACAAGTCGTCAAACTGCTTGCCGACAACACGCAGAAGATGCTGTCGCAGAACCGCCGACTGCAAGGCAAGCTGGAGACATCGTCGCAGGAAATTCAAAGCCTGAAAACACATCTCGAGGATGTCCAAAAAGAGGCGTTGACCGACGGTCTAACCGAAATCGCCAACCGGAAAAACTTCGATATGGTGCTGCGCAGCGAAAGCGACGCGGCATCGCTGAAGGGGACGCCGCTGGCGCTCGTTCTGATCGATATCGACCATTTCAAGAAGTTCAACGACACGCATGGCCATCAAACCGGCGATCACGTCCTGAAGTTTGTCGGTGCGATGCTGAAAAAGGCGGTGAAGGCAACCGACCTGCCGGCGCGGTACGGCGGCGAGGAGTTCGCTCTTATCTTGCCGAATACCGACCTCAGTTCGGCGGTGGCGCTGGCGGAATCCATTCGCGTTGCGGTCGCCGGTAAGCGGTTGCGGAAGAAACAGACCGGCGACGATATCGGCAATATCACACTGTCGCTGGGCGTTTCGCAGTATCGGTCGGGCGAGCCGTTGAGCGATCTCATCAAGCGTGCCGATGACGGCCTCTACCAAGCCAAGGGGCTTGGCCGCAATCAGGTGGTCGCCGAGACCGAACTCAGCGCCGTCGCAGACTGATCCCATCATGCCGGACGCTCCGGGAACCGCCGTTCGGTCCTCGATAACGCTTCTTGGCGCGACTGCCGAATCCGTATAGCTTGCGGACGTCTCAGCTATGGCAACCAAAGCTGACGTGACAGATCTCGGCCTAACCAGAATCCTGCGGCGTTTCGGCCGCCTTGCCCGCCACGAGCAGGTCATCCTCTCGATTCTTGCGGTCGTCACCGGATTGATCGCCGGCGGATGCGCGATCGTGTTCCGCGAGGCGATCACCCTGGTGCAATGGGGGGGCTTCGGCTTCACATCGGAACGATTGCACTCGCTGGCGTCGGCGCTGCCTTGGTGGCACATCCTGCTGGTGACCACGGGTGGCGGTTTGATCGTCGGCTTGTTGCTGAAATATTTGACGCCAGGCGGCCGGGCCGAAGGCGTAGCGGAGGTTATTGCGGCGGGCGCGTTGCGCGAAGGCCGGATGCCACTGCGAAATGGATTGGCCAGTGCGCTGGTCAGCGCCGTCTCGATCGGCGCGGGCGCGTCCACCGGACGGGAAGGGCCGGTTGTCCATCTCGGCGCGACGCTGAGCGCTTTCGTCGCCGATAAACTGCACCTCGGCCGCGCCTTGTCACGGACGTTGCTGGCCTGCGGCGTGGCCACGGCGGTTGCGGCCTCGTTCAACGCGCCCATCGCCGGCGTCTTCTTCGCATTGGAAGTAGTCTTGGGCCATTACGCGTTGAGCGCCTTCGCGCCGGTCGTTATCGCCTCGGTGACCGGGACCGTTTTGAGTCGCGTTTATTTCGGTGATTTTCCCGCTTTCATCCTGCCGGTGGGGGATATCACCTCCTTCTTCGAGTTCCCCGCATTCGCCTTGCTCGGCATCGTCAGTGCCGTCGTTGCGATCATATTCTTGCGCGCCACAGCCCTCACGACGACGCTTGCCGAAAAACTACCGGTGCCGACGTGGCTGCGCCCGGCTTGCGGGGGCCTGCTCATCGGACTGATCGCCCTCTCCTTCCCGCAGGTCCTGGGGGTTGGTTACGAGGCTACGGATATGGCGCTGAACGGTATGATCGCGCTGCACGTCCTGATCATCCTGATCTTCGCGAAAATCGTGGCGACGTCGGTCGCACTGGGGTGCGGATTCGGCGGCGGTGTTTTCTCCCCGTCGCTTTTCCTCGGCGCGATGACCGGCGGCGCTTTCGGTATGATTGCGACCTCGGTTTTCCCGGAGATGTCGTCGGGCCACACCGCCTATACGTTGGTCGGCATGGGCGCGGTCGCCGGGGCGGTTTTGGGCGCGCCGATTTCGACCATTCTCATGGTGTTCGAATTGAGCGGCAATTACGCGCTGACCGTGGCGGTGATGATAGCGACGGCCTTGGCATCGCTGCTCACACGATATCTGCATGGCGGATCGTTCTTCTCCTGGCAGCTTGAATCCCGCGGTATCAGCCTCGAAGGTGCGCGCGAGCAGCGGTTGCTGCAGTCGATTTCGGTCGGCGAAATCATGCGCGACGACTTCGTGACCGTCGAACCCGCCGCCGATCTGACATCCGTGCGGGCAAAGCTCATGCGCTCGCATTTCGGAACGTTGTTCGTGGTGGACAGCAACCGCGTCCTGCACGGGACCATCACACTCGGCGATTTGTCTGACACAGCGTTCGATACGTCGCTGGATATGTTACTCAACGCCCAGGACGTCACGCATCTGCATCCGTTGGCGCTCGACCTGGACGACGATCTTGGGAAGGCGTTCCGTCTCATGGAAAGCGGCGGAGAGGATCATGTGCCCGTCGTGCGCGATCATGAATCGATGCGCCTGGTCGGGGTGGTTCATCAGCGCGATGTGATGCACGCGCACAGCCGGGCGATCATGGGCGCCCGCGAAATGTCGGGCAGTGAGTGCTAAGACGCTAGTTTCCCTTCGAAAACCGATACCAGCGATACCGTTCCTTGGACGCGATTTCGACCCGCTTAATTTCGGAATCCGTGGTCAGCACCGTCACCGGCACCGTCGTTCCCGGCCCGCCCAGGGCCCAGAGCTTGCGATAGAAGCCGGCCTGCGTCTTGACCGGCGACGCGCCGATCTTGATCACGATATCGCCCTTCGTTAGTCCGGCTTGCTCTGCGGGGCCATCCTTTGCGACCCGTTGCACGAACAACCGGCCGCGGGCTTCCTCGGTATAAAGCCCGATCCACGGTTTTACCGACCGCGTCGGCTGGCTCAAGGTGCCGGCTTTTTTGATCAACGGTTTCAGCCGGTCGATCGGCACGAACATGTTGCCGGGCGCAAACTCCGAGTCGCCGGTAGTGTTCGGCACCAGCAGCGAGCCGATCCCGACCAGGGCGCCGGTGGAATCGATCAGGGCGGCGCCGCCGAAGTTGGCATAGGGCGGTGCGGTGAAGATGGCCTTCTCCAGCAAATACTCCCAGTATCCGGTGAATTCCCGCCGCGCGACGACCCGGACCGGCAAAGCCGCCTCGGACCCGCCATATCCGGCGATCACGGCGGCGGCCTTTTGCTTCACCCCGTCCGATTTTCCGATGGGTAAGGGTTTGACGGGAATTTGCTGCGCGGCCCGCACCAATCCGAATCCGGTGTCATGGTCATACGCAAGTACCGTTGCCGGGATCGTTGTCCCGTCGTGCGTTGTCACGGTGACCGAATCGGCTTCGAGGACGACATAGCCGATGGTCACGATCAGGCCGTTGCCGTCGATGACCGCGCCATGGCCGGTTCGGGTCGAACCTAAAGTCTCCCGCGTTCGAGCGCCGTCCGGAATCGTGGTGTCGATCCGGACGATCGCCTTGAAAACATCCTCGATCGAAGGTCCGGCTTGTGCCACGGCCGATTCGGGCGGATAAACGATGCCGGCGGTCAATCCGATCGCCAAGACGATTTGCAGCGTGATGAGTTTGAGGCCGATGCGCATGGCCGGTGCATCCCTAATGTTAGAGACAAAAAGGTAGCGCAATTGCCGCCGCGGTCCAGGGCCGAATGCTATCGCTCAACCAAGCGTGATGGCACTCTACGCGCGGCGGTCCCGTGATATAATCATGCCGATGGACGATCCCTTAGATAATTTGCAGACGCCGCCGAACCCCGCCGCGCCGGGCGCGATGGCCACCGTCGCGTCGGGACCGCATTTGGACGGCCTGAATCCGGACCAGAAACAAGCGGTTGAGGCGTTGGATGGCCCGGTTCTGGTGCTTGCCGGTGCGGGCACCGGGAAGACCCGGGTTCTGACGACACGTCTTGCACACCTGCTTTTCACGCGCAGAGCCCGGCCCTATCAGATATTGGCCGTCACCTTTACCAACAAGGCCGCGCGCGAGATGAAGTCCCGGGTGGAGAACCTGGTCGGTGGCGTTGCCGATGGCCTCTGGCTCGGGACGTTTCACGCCTTGGGCGCCCGTATTCTGCGCCGGCATGCGGAACTGGTGGATCTCAAGTCCAATTTCACGATCCTGGATGCGGACGATCAGATCCGTCTCCTGCGGCAGATCCTGCAAGCCGAACAGATCGACGAAAAGCGCTGGCCGGCCCGGATGCTGATTTCCGTCATCCAACGCTGGAAGGATAAAGGCTTGATGCCGGATCAGGTCTCCGGCGGGGAGGCGGGCGATTATGCCAATGGCCGCCTCGTCGAAATCTACCGTCAGTACCAGGAACGGCTGACCGTCCAGAATGCGGCCGATTTTGGCGATCTGCTGTTGTTGTGCTTGCGCTTGTTCAAGGAAAACCCGGACGTGCTGACCGACTATCAGCGGCTTTTCCATTACATTCTGGTCGATGAGTATCAAGATACCAATGTTGCGCAGTATCTCTGGCTGCGCCTGTTGGCCCAGGGGCGAAACAACATCTGCTGCGTCGGCGACGACGACCAATCGATCTACGGATGGCGGGGCGCCGAGGTGGGCAACATCCTAAAGTTCGAAAAGGACTTTCCGGGCGCCAAAGTAATTCGGCTGGAGCAGAATTACCGCTCGACACCGCATATCCTGGCCGCTGCGTCGGGCCTGATCGAGCAGAACGAAGGCCGGCTCGGCAAGACGCTGTGGACCGATGCGACCGCTGGCGAACCGTTGAGTGTGCGCGGAGTCTGGGATGGCGAAGAGGAAGCGCGCGTCGTCGGCGACGAGATCGAGAACCTTCAACGCAAGGGCCATTCGCTGAACGAGATTGCAATTCTCGTGCGGGCGGGTTTTCAGACCCGGGAGTTCGAGGAACGGTTCATGACATTGGGGCTGCCGTATCGCGTGATCGGAGGCCCACGCTTCTATGAGCGGGAGGAAATTCGTGACGCTATCGCCTATCTCCGCGTGATCCACCAGCAAGACGACGACATGGCGCTGGAACGGATCATCAACAAACCCACGCGCGGGATCGGTAAGACCACGTTGCAGGCGATGCACGCGCTGGCCCGGGCGCAGGGCGTTCCGCTGTATATCGCGGCGATCAAAATCGTCGAGTCGGATGAGTTGCGGCCGGCGTCGCGGCGCGCGCTCGGCAAGATCATCGAGGATTTCGAGCGCTGGCGCATCGAGTCGACGATCACCTCGCATGTCGATCTGGCGCAGATCGTGCTCGATGAGTCCGGCTACACCACGATGTGGCAGGAAAGCAAGAAACCCGAGGCGCCGGGCAAGCTGGAAAACCTCAAGGAACTCATCGTCGCGTTGGAGGATTTCGAAAATCTCGCGGGCTTCCTGGAACATGTCAGCCTGGTCATGGACAATATCGAATCCGCCGATCAGGATATGGTCAGCCTGATGACGTTGCACAGCGCGAAAGGGCTCGAGTTCGAGACGGTCTTTCTGCCGGGTTGGGAGGAGGGGCTGTTCCCGCATCAGCGGTCGCTTGACGAGAACGGCGGTGCCGGGTTGGAGGAAGAACGGCGCCTGGCCTATGTCGGCATCACGCGGGCGCGGCACCGCGTGCATATCAGTTTCGCCGCCAACCGGCGGATCCATAACCTTTGGCAAAGTGCGATCCCGTCGCGCTTCGTCGAAGAACTGCCGCAGGACCAGGTCGTGCTGGAAAGCGAAGGCGGCTTGTATGGCGGCGGGGGTTTGAGTCAGGAGTCCATGTTCAGGGATGTCGGCGGATCCCATCACGGAGGTCCCGGCTGGCAACGCCTGCAGCGGAACGGGCCCGGCAGCCGGCTGATCGAGGCCGAGCCCGAGGCATTGCATGGTTCCGGCGTCGCGTTTGCGCTGGGCGATCGCTGTTTCCATCAGAAATTCGGCATGGGATGGGTGCGGGTGGTCGAAGGGGATCATTTGACGATCGACTTCGACAAAGCCGGCACCAAGAAGGTCGTCGCCGCCTTCGTCGAGAAGACCTGATCTTGCTATTGCTGGATACGTGCCGGCTTCGGGAGCGACGGCCGTGACCGCCGCATGGAAGGTCGCGGTGTCCGTGCCCGGCGATGCCGTCGATCTTTTTTCCGACGCGTTGCGTCCGTTCGCCCTATCCGTCGCCGCGTTCGGCGGCGAGGCACCGACGGCGGACTGGACCGTGGAAGCCTATCTGGATGCGCCGCCGGACCCCGGACAAATGGCGGCCGTGATTGCGCTGGCCGCGGCGACCGCGGAGATTGTCGAACCGGAAATCGCGTGTGTGCCGCTGGCCGCGATGGATTGGTTGAAGGACAGCCTCGACACCTTTCAGCCGGTTCAGGTCGGGCGGTTCTTCGTCTATCCGTCGCATTACACCGACGCTATTCCCACTGGCGCCATTGGTATCCGGATCGACGCGGCGACCGCGTTCGGATCGGGCGAACATGGCAGCACCGCTGGCTGTCTAAGGGCAATGGACGCTATGGGCGCTTCCCTTGGGCCAAGTCGGGTTCTCGACCTCGGCTGCGGCTCGGGCATCCTGTCGATTGCGGCGGCGAAGCGGTGGCGTGTTCCCGTCGTGGCGGCAGATATCGATATCGAGGCGGTAAGGGTCAGCCGTGAGAATTTCGCCGAAAACGGCGTTGCCCGTCTCGCCGCGGCAATCGAAAGCAATGGCCGGCGGCACCGGCTTCTCTTGGAGCGCGCGCCATACGACATTATCCTGGCGAATATCCTGGCACGTCCGTTGATTGGGCTTGCCCCGGCGTTGCGGCGATACTGTGCGTCGGGCGGGCTGGTGGTCCTGTCGGGATTGCTGGCGGAGCAGGGACCGCAGATTTTGGGGGCGTATCGTCAGTTCGGATTCGAACTGCGCAACAGGATATTGGTCGAGGGATGGGCAACCCTCGTGCTTTCCCGGTGAGGAAGGCGCGGCGGCTTCCCTTGCATGTCGGTGGCGGTTGCTTAGCTTATGACGAAGGCAAAGAAAGAGTGTTGGCATGGTTAAAGCCGAGGCATCCTATGCGGGCGATGCGCAGTTGGAAGAGGCACTAACGGCGGCCGGGGTCGCGATGCCGATTGCCGCTGTTCGCGAGCTCGTCGCCGGGGTCGCGGCGGCGCCCGACGGGTATGAGGATTGGACCGTGCTGGTGGCGCCGACCGCGGATGCCGACCTGCGCGATCAACTCAACGCGCTTCGCGCCGACATCGCGGCCGCCGCAGGCGGGATGTTTCCTTATGGCCCGGCGCCGGCGGAACGGCTCGCCGCGTTGCAGGCGGAGATCATCCGGCGAGGCCTGGATGGCTTCATCGTGCCGCGCACCGACGAGCACCAGGGTGAATATGTGCCGACGCGTGCCGAACGGCTGCGCTGGGTTACCGGGTTTTCCGGTTCAGCCGGGGTTGCGGTCATCCTTGCCGAGCGGGCGGCCGTTTTCGTCGATGGGCGCTACACGCTTCAGGTGCTCGATGAAGTGGATACCGAACAGGTTGAGCCCGTCCCCCTGGCGGATAAATCCCCCTGGGATTGGATCGCGGAAAATCTCGCGGACGGCGCCGCGCTCGGATACGACCCGTTGTTGCTGACCGAGGCGTCGGTCGCGCGCTATCGCCAGGCGGCGGAAAAGGCGAAGGGCCGTCTGGTGGCCGTTGACGATAATCCCGTCGATGCCGTTTGGCCGGACCAACCGGCTGCGCCGCTGGCGCCGGTCGTTGTTCATGACGAGATCTATGCCGGAGATCCCGCGGCTGCCAAGCGCGCGACGCTTGGGGTGAGGCTGACCGAGGAAAACGTTGCGGCGGCGGTCCTGACTATGCCGGATTCGATTGCCTGGCTCTTGAACATTCGCGGTGGCGACGTGCCGCATACGCCCCTGCCGCTGTCCTTTGCAATCTTGCGCGACGACGGCTCGGTCGATTTGTTCATAGACTCCCGAAAGCTGTCACCGGGTGTCACGGAACACCTGGGGAATGGCGTGGCGATCCAGCCGCCCGAGGATTTCGGGGCCGCCCTCGAGGCGCTGGGCGCGGACGGACGAAGGGTGATGGCCGATCCGACCAGCGCGGCGAGTTTCGTGTTCGACCGGCTGAGGGCCGGCGGAGCGGAAATCGTGAAGGAAACCGATCCTTGTGCGATGCCGAAGGCCTGCAAGAACGAGACCGAGGTGGACGGCGCCCGCGCGGCGCACCGCCGGGATGGCGTGGCGGTCACGCGATTTCTGGCGTGGTTTGCCGAGCGCGCGCCGGCGGGCGGGCTGACGGAGATCGAAGCCGCAGAGCAACTTCGTGCGTTCCGGTTCCAGAACGATCTAATTCGCGATCTCAGTTTCCGCACGATTTCCGGGTCCGGGCCGAATGGCGCCATCGTGCATTACAGCGTCAGCGAGGAGACCAACCGCGAAATCGGCTTGGGGGAGCTGTATCTCGTGGATTCCGGCGCGCAATATCTCGACGGCACCACGGACATCACCCGCACCATCGCGGTGGGCGAGCCATCATCGGAAATGCGTGACCGCTTTACCCGTGTGCTGAAGGGCCATATCGGCATCGCGACCGCCCGATTCCCGCAAGGGACGACCGGCGCGCAACTCGATACCTTGGCCCGGCACGCGTTATGGCAGGCCGGTCTGGATTTCGATCATGGAACCGGTCATGGCGTCGGCAGCTACCTGAGCGTGCACGAGGGACCGCAGCGGATATCCAAGGCGGGCGATACCGTCGCACTCAAGCCCGGCATGATCGTCTCGAACGAACCGGGATATTACAAGACCGATTCTTATGGGATCCGCATTGAAAATCTCGTCACCGTCGTGCCATGCGACGACGTGGCGGAAAGTGAACGCACGCTGCTGCAATTGGAAACGATGACCCTGGCGCCGATCGATCGGACACTCATCGATCTATCGCTTCTAACGGAAGACGAGGTGGCGTGGCTGGACGCATATCACGCCCGGGTTCGGGAAACGGTCGGACCGGCCCTCGATTCGGCGGCGAAGACATGGCTCGACGCAGCGACCCGTCCGATCGGTGACGGCTAGGTTTCGCCGATCAGGTCGAGCCAGGCTTCTTCGGTCAACATCTCGACGCCGAGGTCTTCGGCTTTCTTCGCCTTTGATCCGGCATCCGCGCCCACCACGACATAGTCGGTCTTCTTGGAAACCGACCCCGCGACCTTGGCGCCCATGGATTCCGCGCGGGCCTTGGCCTCGCTTCGCGTCATCTTCTCGAGCGATCCGGTAAAAACGACGGTTTTCCCCGAAACGGCGGAGCCGGCCTCGTCCGGCGCCTCGAAGTCCTGGATGTCGAGCTCCGACTCCAAATCCTCCAATGCGGCGGCGTTGTGCGGCTCCTGGAAGAAGGTGACGAGGTCGGTCGCCACCGACGGCCCGATACCGTCGATGTTGATCAGGTCTTGATACTCGGCGCTTTCCTCATCCTGTGCCGCCTGCATCGCCGTCCGCAGCGCTGCGAAAGAACCGTAGTTCTTGGCCAGCAGGCGCGCATTCGCCTGACCGACCTGGCGGATGCCGAGGGCGTAAATGAAACGGTCGAGCGGGATGCTGCGTTTGTCTTCGATCGCGTCGAGAAGTTTCGTAATCGATTGTTCGCCCCAGCCTTCGCGCTCGGCGATCGCGTCGCGCTGATCGCGCAGGCGGAAGATGTCGGCCGCCGTGGTAACGATCTTGTCGCGCCAGAAGGCTTCGATATTTTTTGCGCCGAGCCCTTCGATATCGAAGGCGTCGCGGGAGACGAAATGCTTCAAGCGCTCGACCTGCTGATAGGGGCAGACGAGGTCGCCGGTGCAGCGCCGGACCGCTTCTCCCTCCTCGCGCATGGTCGGCGTCTTCAGCTCGCAGGGGCACTCGGCCGGGAAGGTATAAGGCACCGAGTCGGCGGGCCGCCGTTCTTCGATGACGCGGACGACTTGCGGGATCACATCCCCAGCGCGCTGCACGACGACCGCGTCGCCTTCGCGGATGTCCTTACGTGCGATTTCGTCCTCGTTGTGCAGCGTCGCTCGGCTCACCACCACGCCGCCCACGGTGATCGGCTCCAGCTCGGCGACCGGCGTCAATGCGCCGGTGCGCCCGACCTGGATGGTGATGGCGCGCAGGATCGTTTCGGCCTGTTGAGCAGGGAACTTATGGGCAGTTGCCCAGCGCGGCGCCCGGCTGCGCACGCCCATCCGCCGCTGCCAATCCAGCCGGTTCACCTTATAGACGACACCGTCGATGTCGTAGGGAAGCTCGGCGCGTTTCGCCTGTATTTCGGCATAGGTTTCGAGTACCTCTTCCGCGGAGGTGCAGAGCCGCGACATCGGATTGGTCGGGAAACCCCAGTCGCGCAGCTGCTGCAGGAAATCCCAATGCGTCTCCGCGATCGAGCTGCTCATCTCGCCGGCACTGTAGACGAACATGCGAAGCGGCCGGCGGGCTGTGATGGAGGGGTCGAGCTGTCGTATACTGCCGGCCGCGGCGTTGCGGGGATTTGCGAAGACCTTATCGCCGTCGGCTTCCTGCCGTTTGTTCAAGGCGAAAAAGTCCTCGCGCGACATATAGATTTCGCCCCGGACCTCTATGATTTCCGGCGCATCCCCGGTCAATCGATTGGGGATCTCGTCGATGGTCTTCAGGTTGGCCGTGATGTTCTCTCCGACGGCACCGTCGCCGCGTGTGGCGCCGAGAACCAGGGCGCCGTTTTCATACCGCAGGGAGGCGGAAAGACCGTCGATCTTGGGCTCCGCGACGATCTCGATTGGGTCGTCGGCCGCCAATCCCAGGAATTTTCGGACACTGCCGATGAAATCCCGAACGTCTTCCTCGTTGAATGCGTTCGAAAGCGACAGCATCGGCCGCGCATGGGTGACCTTGCTGAAGCCGGGGGCGACCGGGGCGCCCACCTGATCGCTTGGGCTATCGCCGCGCTTCAGGGCGGGAAAGCGTTCTTCGATGGCCTCATTGCGCCGGCGCAGGGCGTCGTATTCGGCATCGCTGATTTCCGGTGCGTCCTGCTGATGATAAAGCCGGTTGTGACGTTCGATTTCCAGGGCGAGCCGGGTAAGTTCGGCCTTCGCTTGCTTTTCGGTCAATTTTTCGACGGGTTTCGGGGGCTTGCTCATACCCGTTCTCCTTCGAGAAGGCGGGTCGCCGCGGCGCGCGCCTCGTCGGTAATCTCCCGGCCGGACAGCATGCGGGCGACTTCTTCGCGGCGATCCTCCTTTTCGAGCTGATCGACCCGCGTAACGGCGACATCGCCGGACTCGAGCTTCTCGACGCGAAGATGGGTATCGCCGCGCGCCGCGACCTGCGGCGAATGCGTCACTACCAGCACCTGGAGATTCTGCGACAGGCGCAGCAGCCGTTCGCCGACCGCATCCGCCGTGGCGCCGCCGACGCCGCTGTCGACCTCGTCGAAGACGAGGGTCGGTGTCGGGCCGGTTTCCGCCAGGGCCACCTTCAAAGCGAGAAGGAAGCGGGAGAGTTCGCCGCCGGATGCGATCTGCGACAGCGGACCCATCGCGGCCCCGGGGTTGGTCGATACTTGGAACGAAACGCGATCCATGCCTTCGGCGGTCCAAGATCCTTCGTCCAACGGCTCGATCAGCGTGGCGAATTTCGCCTTGTCGAGCCGGAGCGGCGGCAGTTCCGCATTGACCGTGGTATCCAGCTTCTTCGCCGATTTCTGGCGCGACTCGGTGAGGGCCTTAGCCGCGGAGACGTACCGCTCGCGGGCTTCCGCCTCTTCTTTCTTCAGCGTTGCAATAGTGCCGGTCTGATCGTCCAGCATCGAAAGGCGTTCGCCGAGCCGTTCCTGCAGCAAGGGCAGGTCGTCCACTTGGATGCCGTGCTTGCGCGCCGCATCCCGAAGCGCAAACAGGCGTTCCTCGATCGATTCGAGGTCGCCGCGATCCAGGTTCAGGTCATTGGCGACTTCGCGGAGCGACTGCATGGCGTCCTGGATTTCCGCGATCGCGCGGTCCAAGGCGGCGGTGACCGGGTCCAATCGCCCGGCGGCCTTCTCCGCCGTGCGGCCCAGTTGGCCGACCGCCGATTGCAGCCGCGATTCGGCGCCATCGTCGCCGGCGAGTTCGGCGTAGGCCGCATCGAGGCCGGTGAGAACCGCCTCGGCATTCTGCAGCATGGTCCGGCTGTCGGCGAGTTGCTGTTCTTCGCCGGGAACCGGGTCGATCTTTTCCAGCTCCGACAGCGAATGCCGGAGATAATCCTCGTCCTCGCGGCTCTGGGCGGCATCCGCTTCGGCCTGGCGCCGCCGTTCCGCCGCGTCGCGCCATGCGCCGAATGCCGAAGCCAGCACGGTCTTCTTCTTTCCGAGCTTTCCATAAATGTCCAGGAGCGCGCGATGCGTTCCCCGATCGAGGAGGCCGCGCTCGTCGAACTGTCCTTGGATCTCGATCAGCGAGTCGCCGAGTTGACGCAGTAAACCGATGCTGATGGCCTCGTCGTTGACGTAGGCGCGCGTTCGTCCGTCGTCGCTCAGGACGCGGCGCAGCATGATGGTGGAATCCGCCGGCAAGTCTTGTTTGCGCAGCAGGTCGACGAGGGGATGTCCTTCCGGGACTTGGAATGTGGCGGTGACGCTGCCGCGCTCGACGCCGGCGCGCAGCATCCGGCCCTCGGATCGGGCGCCCAGCGCCATACCCAGTGCATCGAGCAGTATGGATTTGCCCGCGCCGGTTTCACCGGTCAGGACGCTCAATCCTTCCGCGAACGCCACATCCAGCCGGTCGATAAGGACGATGTTTCGAATGCTGAGCGCGGTCAGCATCGGTCCGTCAAGACGTCCAATCCCAAAGCCAGCTCAACCAGGACCCCTCTTTACGTTGGGGTCTCAGGTTGCGCCGCTCGAGAAGGGCATAGCTGTCTTCATACCAACTGCTGCCCGGGAAATTGTGGCCCAGGACGGCGGCGGACATCTGTGCCTCGTCGGTGATGCCCAAGGCGAGATAGGCCTCGGTCAGCCGATGCAGTGCTTCGGGAACATGGGTGGTTGTCTGATAATTCTCAATGACCGCGCGAAACCGGTTGATCGCCGCGAGTTGGTCGCCCTTGCGTTGGTAATAGCGGCCAATGCTCATGTCCTTGCCGGCGAGGTGATCGCGGGTCAGGTCGAGCTTGAGCCGGGCGTCCCGCGCGTATGCCGTGTTCGGGAACCGCTTGATCACGTCCCGCACCGAGGCGAGCGCCAGCGTCGTCATTTTTTGGTCGCGGCCGATATCCGAAATTTGTTCATAATAGGACAGCGCCTTGAGATAATATGCATAGGCGACATCGCTATGGCCGGGGTGCAGTTCGATGAACCGGTCTAGCGCGATGATGGCCTCGTCGAATTTCTCTTCCAGATAAAAGGCATAGGCCGACATGAGCTGAGCCTTGGTCGCCCAGCGAGAATAGGGATGCTGCCGTTCGACTTCGTCGAACTCCTTGGCGGCGGTCTCGTTCCAGCCCGCCTCCAGGTAATCCAGCGCGCCGTTGTAGATTTCTTCCGCACTACGTTCCTTTACGGCCTGCGCCTCTTGCTCGGGCGAGCCGAAGATCGTGGTCAACGTGTCGCAGCCGGATAGGAGCAGCATGCAGACCGTCAACAATGCGGGTATCGGCCCGGAAAGGCGATTGCGACGGGGAGAGAATGTCCGATCGGTCATTGTCGTTTCGAAACCCTCAACAGTGCGGCAGCGGCAAAGCCTGTATTTCGTGGCCGCCGCCAATTTCATGACGCCTATATAGCACCGACGGCCGCCCATTCCTATATGGCGGCCGCTTCACAAATCGCAACTGATGATTGGGCGGTTGGCGGGATTAGGCGACCGCGACAGCCGGTGTCTCGGACCAGCGCGTCGACTGCGGCACCGGGACGTCGTCGCCGGAGACATAGGTCCACGCCGCCGTGTCGGCGAATAAAGCGCGTAACAGCTTGTTGTTGATCTGGTGCCCGGTGCGATGCCCCGAGAAACGGCCGATTATCGGGCCGCCCGCCAGGTAGAGGTCACCCAGGCTGTCCAAAATCTTATGCCGGACGAATTCGTCGTCGTAGCGCAGGCCGCCGTCGTTCAGCACTTTGTCTCCGCTCACCACCACGGCGTTGTCCAGGGAACCGCCATGGGCGAGTCCGGCTTTCCGCATCGCTTCCACGTCTTCGAGGAAGCCAAAGGTCCGCGCACGGCAGATTTCGGACTTGAACGTATCGGCGCACATGGCGACGGTCTTCGTCTGCTGGCCGATCACCGGGTTGTCATATTCGATCGACAGTTCGATCGAGAAGACATCGGCCGGCTCGAGCTTCGTGACCGCGTCGCCGATATGGGCCACCTTCGGCTTGAGAATTTGAATTGCGCGCCGGCTGGCTGCCTGTTCCTCGATACCGGCGCATTCGATCAGGAAGACGAACGGCTCGGAACTGCCGTCCATGATCGGCACTTCGGGGCCGGCGACCTCGATGACGGCGTTGTCGATCTCGCAGCCGGCCAAGGCCGCCATGAGATGCTCGACCGTCGCAATGGTCGTGCCCGCGTCGTTGGATAGCGAGGTGCAAAGTCGCGTGTCGGATACGTTGCCGAAATGCGCCGCAATCTCCGCCTGCTGGCCGCGCAGGTCGGCGCGGCGGAAAACGATGCCGGTGTCGATGTCGGCCGGGTGCAGCGACATGGAAATCTTCTCACCGCTATGCAGGCCGATGCCGCTGCAGTGAATGCTGCTCTTGAGCGTCTTCTGTCTTGGAGAGGTCGTCGAACCAGAACCGTTCAGACCAACGTTGGTCGGCTTTCCCACACTTAAGTCCCCCACGTCTGACGCCCTGGTGATCGTTGCTGCGGTTGCGGCTGTGATCGTCGTCTTCGAGCGCGTATCCGGCATTGGAACACCGGAAAATTAGTTTCTATAACAATGATGTACCAATCCCACCGAAAGAGAACAAATCACTCTTTGTTACCAATTGTTACACGGCGGATTGCGGAAAGAGGCACGGCCGCATCAAGGACGCGGCCGTGCACAGGTTTGGCATTGTAACAATCGATTTACGGCGTTAGTTCGCCTGCCGCCGCAAAAAGGCCGGAATATCAAGCACTTCTTCCTCGGACGAGGGTGCTTTCTCCGGCTCGTCGCTGGCGTCGTCCGACTGCACCTGTGCCGGCGGATTTTCGGACGCCGGCGGCGGAGCCGTCGACGGCGCCGCCGGTTCCGTCAGCGGCGGTGCGGCCGGCGTTGGCCGCGTTTGCAGTTGCGGTTCCGTCTGTACCTTCGGCTGCGGCGCCGTCGCCGACCGCATGTTCATATCGGCCGTTCGGCTGACACCGGTCATCCGTTCGAACAGGCTGCGCCGCCGCGACGGTTGGCTCAACGCGTCGTCGAGCTGATCGCCCGCGGAACGCGATGCCGATCCGGACCCGCTGTCGTCGCCGGTCGTGGGTGACGTCGGGCGGGGCGGGATGAACGGCACGCGCCGTCCGCCCGGTTCCGGGCGGGACAGGGACTCGGGGCGCGCTTGCGGCTCCGGCCGCCGTTCCGGTTCGGGCGTCGATGCGGGGGCCGTATCCTGGACCGTAGCCGGCGCGGTTGCGGTCGGTTGCGGCGTCGACGGACGTTGCATCGACAAGGACGGCTCGATACGTGCCGCCGGCGCCGGTTTGGCCGGCTGCGGTTGCGGCACGGCGCTCATCGCCGGCTTCTCCGGTTCCGCGGCAGGCGTTTCCGGTTGCGGTGATACCTCTTCGGCGGCCGGCGCTGCCGTCGGTTCCGCGGCAACCGCTAGGTCGGTGTCGTCGGCTTCCGCGGCGACAATCGGTTCGGCATCCGGGACATCGGCGGGCTCCGGCGGTGTGTCGCGCTCGGCGGGCGCCGTTTCTGCGGCTGCCCGGACCGTCCGGATCGGCTGCGGCTGAATCGACGACATTTCCACCGCGTCGATGCCGGTCGCAACGACCGAAACGCGGAGTTTGCCTTCCATCGATTCGTCGAAGGTGGATCCGAAGAGGATGTTGGCTTCCGGGTCGACCTCCTCGCGAATGCGGTTGGCCGCTTCGTCGACTTCGAACAAGGTCATGTCCGGGCCGCCGGTGATGTTGATCAGGACGCCGCGCGCGCCTTCCATCGTAATATCTTCCAACAGCGGGTTGGAGATCGCGGCCTCGGCTGCTTCGATGGACCGGCGGTCGCCTTCGGATTCGCCTGTTCCCATCATCGCCTTGCCCATCTCGCTCATGACCGTCCGCACGTCGGCGAAATCGAGATTGATCAGGCCCGGCATCACCATCAGGTCGGTCACGCCGCGAACACCCGAATACAATACGTTGTCCGCCATGTTGAAGGCGTCCGCGAAGGTCGTCTTCTCGTTGGCGACCCGGAACAAGTTCTGATTCGGGATGATGATCAGCGTGTCGACATGCTGGGTCAGTTCTTCGATACCCTCTTCGGCGAGGCGCATGCGCTGCTGGCCTTCGAAGTGGAACGGCTTGGTCACGACGCCGACGGTCAGGATGCCTTGCTCGCGCGTCGTGCGGGCAATGACCGGTGCGGCACCGGTGCCGGTGCCGCCGCCCATGCCGGCGGTGATGAACACCATGTGGCTGCCGGCCAGGTGGTCGAGCGTCTCTTCCTGCGCTTCTTCCGCGGCGGCGCGGCCGACGTCGGGACGGGCGCCTGCGCCGAGACCCTGAGTCAGGTTCGTGCCGAGCTGAATGCGGCGTTCGGATTTCGACTGGCCGAGTGCCTGCGCATCCGTGTTGCACACCAGGAACTCGACGCCGGCGAGATTGGAATCGATCATATTATTGACGGCATTCCCTCCGGCGCCGCCAACTCCGACCACGGTGATCCGTGGTTTGAGTTCGCCCTCGATATCGGGCATCGACAATTTGATTGTCATTCTATTCTCTCTCCACTCTTACAATGCCAAATATGCCGTATTTAGCGGCATTCGTCGCCCCCATGGTGGTCCCATGGGCTCAAAAAAAGAGGGTTAACGCTAGAAATTCTCACGTAACCACCCTCCAAGGCGGCCAAAAAGGCCGCCGGCCGTTTCTCGTTGGGGCGTCGTCATCCCGCGCGCATCGCCCCGATCGTCTACCGCGAAGGACAAAAGGCCGGCGCAGGCCGAAAATGCCGGTCCTGAGGTGGCCTCCGCCAGGCCGGTCAAACCACGGGGTTTGCCGAGCCGAACCTGTTTGTTCAAGATCTGGCGCGCCAGTTCGGCGACGCCGGGAAGCTGGCTGGCGCCGCCGGTCAACACCACGCGGCGGCCGGCGATCTTGTCGAGGCCGCTTGCCTCCAGCCGGGACCGCACCAATTCGATCGTCTCTTCGATACGCGGCGCGATGATCCCGACCAGGAATGATTTCGGTATCTGCACGGGCTGGCCGTCTTCATCGGCGGCGACTTGGGGTACCGTCACCATCTCGCGGTCGTCGGCGTGCGAGGAAAGGCAGTTCCCATGCAGCGTCTTCAGGCGCTCCGCCTGTGGGACCGGAGTGGACAGGCCGCGCGCGATGTCGTTCGTCACATGCCCGCCGCCGATCTGGATCGAATCCACATGGACCAGCGCGCCGTCATAGAACACCGCAAGCGACGTGGTGCCGCCGCCCATATCGATGACGGTCACGCCTAGATCGATTTCGTCTTCGACCAGACACCCCAGCCCGGCGGCATAGGCGCCGACGACGATGTCGCTCACGTCCAGCAGACAGCGCGACACGCAGGTGGCCATATTATGGACCGCGCCGGCCTTCGCGCTGACCTTGTGCATGCGAACGCCGAACGAGCTGCCGTGCAGGCCGCGCGGATCGCGGATACCGTTGGCGCCATCGACGACATACCCGACGGGAATGGCGTGGATCAGCGTCCGTTCGTTGACGTCGGTATCGGTGCCGCATTCGTGCAGCAGACGGCGAATGTCCGTGTCGTCGATCGCGCCGCCGCGCAGCGGATGCTCGAAGGAGTGCGAATTGCTGCGCGGGTGGCCACCGGTCAGGTTGACGATGGTCGACCGAATGGTGACGCCGGCCATTTGTTCGGCGGCGTGGACGGCCGACAACACGGCCTGCTCTGCCGATTCCATGTCGACGATCAGCCCGGCGCGCACGCCCTGGCTGGCTTGATGGCCGATACCGGTGACGCGGATCACGTCTTTCTCGTCCGCTTCACCGATAAAGCAGCATATCTTCGTCGACCCGATATCGAGTGCGGATATGATGCCGTTATTCGCCAAGATTGTTCATCCTTCTCTACGTTCGTTCCCTGTTCGACACGTCGTTTATGTCTGATCGCCGCGGTGTGCCGCCGCGGTCGGTTTACGGTTCATCCGGACCGTCATCTTGTCCGGGATCCGAAGGTCCACTGCGGAGATGTCGCGCTTCAGGAGGCCGTGCTCCTTTTCCAGCTCACTCAGCTTGCGCCATGCCGATTCCGGGTTCTCGGCCGGCAGGCGAATATCGATCGAGTCTTCGATGCGTATGTTCCAGCGACGACCGCTGACCCACACGGCATGCGTGACCCGTTCCATCATCTCGGGTTCGGCGGCCAGCATCGCCAACAGGGCGGCCGCGTGTTTCGGTGCGGTGTCGCCGATGATGATCTTGAGGTCGCGGTACCGGTCTAGTCCTTGCGAGCCGATGATCGCGCCTCCCTTGTCCACGAGGAGGAACCTCTTGTTCTTCTGCCAGATCGCGACGGGCTCGCGCTCTGTCAGATAGACAAGGATCGTGTCGGGCAGACGCCGCTCGATTCGGGCCTCCGCGACCCAACCTAAATCCTCCAACCGCTGGCGCGCGCCGTCCGGATCGAAGAACAAGATCGGTTCGCCGACGCGTGTCTGCAGCGCGTCCAGCAGCTGTGAGCGCGTCGCCTCCTTGCGGCCGGCCACATACACCTCGCGGACCGAGAAGCCGGCCCACATCGTGACATCGGCGACGGCGGTGCGCGCCGCATTCGCGATCCGGCCCGGCAGGTCGACGCCGGATGCCCAAAGGATCCCACCGATCATCACGCCGACCGCGGTCAGCGCGCCGGTACCGTACATCAGCCAGCGACGGCCCGGCGTCATCTCGAAATGGAACCGTTCGGCGATCCGGTCCCATAGGGTGTTCTGGCGCCGCGTGCGCCGCCGTGTCGCCGTGGTGCGGCGGGCTTTCCTTACGCGTCGCATGCTGCGTTCTCCACCATCCAGCTAACGAGCTCAGGGAATGACATGCCGACATGCGTCGCCTGTTCAGGCACAAGCGAGAGGGGCGTCATGCCCGGCTGGGTATTGATCTCCAGCAGGTATAGCTCCCCCGGACTGCGCATCGTGTCGTCGTAGCGGAAATCCGCCCGGGTTACGCCGCGGCATCCCAGCGCGCGGTGCGCCGTCACCGCGTTTTCCATACAGAGCTGGGCAATCGAATCCGGGACCGGCGCGGGACACAGATGCACCGTCTTGCCGTCGGTATACTTCGCTTCGTAATCGTAGAATCCGTCATTGGGGCGCAGTTCGGTCACGCCGAGCGCCCTGTCGCCCATTACGGCGACCGTCAGTTCGCGGCCGGGAATATACGGCTCGATGAGTGCGTCGGAGCCGTACTGCCAATCTTCCACCGGCAGGTAATTGTCGCCGGGAAGGATGATATGCACGCCGACGCTGGATCCTTCGTTATTCGGTTTGATCACGTAGGGGGGATCGATCACGATTCCGTCCCGCAAATTGCCGACATGCAGGACCTGGCCTTCGGTGCATTGGATGCCGGCAGCCCGGAAGATTTCCTTCGAACGCGCCTTGTCCATCGCCGTCGCCGAGGCGAGCAGCCCGGAATGCGTGTAGGGGATCTCAAGAATATTGAGCATTGCCTGAATGTGGCCGTCCTCTCCAAAACGTCCGTGCAACGCGTTGAACACCACGTCGGGACGTGGCTTGAGTCGCTTCAATAAAGCCTCGACGTCGCGCGTTACGTCGATCTCCTCAACGTCGTACCCACTCTCACGCAGTGCCGCTGCACATTCCGTGCCGCTGCTGAGCGACACGTCGCGCTCGGCTGACCACCCCCCAAGAAGCACCGCGACACGCTTGCTCATTCCCGGCCTCCGTTCTCGGCGACGCCAACTCGCCGAATTTCCCATTGCAGCTCGACGCCGCATGAATCGAGGACTCGCCGGCGAACTTCTTCGCCAAGGCTCTCCAGGTCATGCGCGGTGGCCGACCCGGTATTGATCAGGAAATTGCAGTGTTTCTCCGATACCGCCGCGCCGCCGATCTGCAGGCCGCGGCAGCCCGCGGCGTCGATCAGTTCCCAGGCGTGCTGGCCATCGGGGTTTTTGAAAGTAGATCCGCCGGTCCGGCTACGGATTGGCTGTGTTTCGTTCCGAGCCGCGCCGATTTCGTCAAGGCGCGCGGAAATTTTTGCCGGGTCGCCGGGCTCGGCGGCAAGTGTCGCCGATACGAAAATGTGATCGTTCGGCACGCCGGAATGGCGATAGCTGAATCCCATTGCCGCAACGTCGAACCGGTGCGTGCCGCCGGTCCGGTCGAGGGAGTCGGCGCTAATCAGTACGTCCTTAATCTCGTGGCCATAGGCGCCGGCATTCATGCGCAACGCACCGCCGATTGTTCCGGGGATGCCGGAGAGGAATTCCAAACCGCCGATTCCGTGCTCGGCCGCGAACCGCGCCACGTTGATGTCCAGCGCGCCGGCGCCGGCCACCACGCCGGCCTGGGCGACGGCGGTGGTGTTGAACTTGCCGCGCAGGCGGATGACCACGCCGGGGATACCGCCGTCGCGGATCAACAGGTTCGACGCGACACCGAGCACCGTCACCGGGATATCCGATGGCGTGCCGGCGAGGAACTCTTGCAGATCGTCCGCGTCGGCCGGCAGGAACATGACCTCCGCCGGCCCGCCGACGCGGAACCATGTATAGCGCGCCAACGCAACGTCTTCCCGATACTCCCCGCGGACTGCGGGAAGCCGGTCGATGAGGCGTTCGGGATGTTTCAATGCCGCCATGGCCATCACCGCGCTCCCGCCGACTCTTGCAGCGCCGCGAGCTTCTCGGGCAGTTCGTTCGCCCAGACCGTGCTGGTGCCGGCGCCGAGGCAGACGACCATATCCCCCTGGTGTGCGATGGCTGCGACAATCTGGGGCAGATCTTCCGGGTCGCCGAGCGCCAGGACGTGGCGATGCCCGCGCGTGCGGAGCCCTTCGATCAATGCGTCGCGGTCGGCGCCGGGGATCGGCTTTTCGCCCGCCTCGTAGACATTGGAAACAATGACCGTGTCGGCATCGTTGAAGCAGGCGCAGAATTCCTCGAACAGGCTCGACAGGCGGGAATACCGGTGCGGCTGCACGACAGCGATGATGTTGCCTTCCGAGGCCGACCGTGCCGCTTTCAAGACGGCGGAGATTTCCACGGGATGATGGCCGTAATCGTCGATCACGGTGATGCCGCCGGCTTCACCGGTCTTGGTGAACCGCCGTTTCACGCCTTCGAACCCGCCGAGCGTGCTGACGATGGTCGCTTCGTCGATGGACATTTCGTTGGCGACGGCGATCGCGGCCAGGGCGTTCTGCACGTTGTGGTCGCCAAACATCGGCAGGTGGACGTCGCGCAGCAGCCGGTCGTCGGTGCCGCGGCCGCCGAAATGCACGTCGAAAGTGACGCCGTTCGCGCCGGCGCGGAGGTTTTCGCCACGCACTTCCGCCTGCGGGTTGAGTCCATAGGTGATCAGGCGCCGATCCGAAATACTGCCGATCATCGCCTGAACCTCGTGATGGTCGATGCACAACGCGGCAAATCCGTAGAATGGAAGGTTCTGGACAAAGCTGCGGAACGCGGCGCGTTCTTCGTCGAAGGTGCCGTAGAAGTCGAGATGTTCGGGATCCATATTCGTGACGATGGCGATCGTCGCCGGCAGCTTGACGAAGGTGCCGTCGGATTCGTCGGCTTCCACGACCATCCACTCGCCGTCACCGAGCCGTGCGTTGGTGCCGTAGGCGTTGATGATCCCGCCGTTGATGACGGTCGGATCAAGATCGGCCCCATCGAGGATGGAAGCGACCATCGACGTGGTGGTGGTCTTGCCGTGCGTGCCGCCGACTGCGATTGCCCATTTCAGGCGCATCAGCTCGGCAAGCATTTCGGCACGGCGGACCACGGGGATCATCGTCTCCCGGGCGACCACCACTTCCGGATTGTCGGCCTGTACCGCGGTCGAGATGACGACGACCTGGGCGTCGCCCAGGTTCGACGCATTGTGTCCGACATGAACAGTCAGGCCCAGGTCACGGAGCCGCGCGACATTGGCGCTTTCCGCCAGGTCGCTGCCCTGCACTTCGTAGCCCAGGTTATGCATCACCTCGGCGATGCCGGACATGCCGATACCGCCGATGCCGACAAAATGAATGGTGCCGATGGACAGAGGCATGCTTCTCATTCCGCGGCCTCCCGCGATTCTGTTCCGGCGTCGCCATTATCCGTAAAGCCCGCGGCCGACAGGACCAGGTCGGTCAGGTTGTCCGTCGCGTTCCGCATGCCGAGCTGCCCGGCGCAGAGCGCGGTCGTCCGCAGGCTCTTCGTGTTGGTAAGCAGCGCGGTGAGCCGCGCCGTCAGACTGTCGGCGGTAAAGGCTTCCTGCGGGATCATCCAACCGCCGCCGGCGTCGCACAGGCATTCGGCATTCCGGGTTTGGTGGTCGTCGGTCGCGTGCGGGTAGGGCACCAGGATGGCGGGCCGTCCGGCGGCCGCGAGTTCGGCGATCGTGGACGCGCCGGCGCGGCAAATTACGAGATGCGCGGCGGCCATCTTGTTCGGCATGTCGGCGAAGAAGGGCGCCAATTCTGCCTGCAGTCCGGCGTCATCGTAGATTTTCCGCACGGCGTCCAGGTCTTCGGCCCGGCATTGCTGCGTGAGGCGGATACGCCGCTGGACCGTATCGGGCAAACGCGTCAGCGCCTCGGGGACAACCTTGCTGAAAACCGTCGCGCCAAGGCTGCCGCCAAAGACCAGCAAATTGATCGGTCCGTCGTCGTCGATGGCCGGGTAGGGCTCGCCGGCGATGCCGATGATCTCGGACCGCACCGGATTACCGGTCCAGACCGTCTTGGGCCGGTCCTCGTCGCGCAGATTCGCCACCGTACGGAACGCGGTCGCGATATTCGTGACCCGCGACGCGAAAAGCCGGTTGGCGCGCCCGAGGATCGCGTTCTGTTCATGAATGACGGTCCGGCAGCCGAGCCCAATGGCGGCGGCCATGGTCGGCGCGGACGCATAGCTGCCGAAACCGACGACCGCCATCGGATCGATGGATTTGAGAATGCGCCGCGCCTGCAAAAACCCGATGCCAAGCTCGGCCAACGCGACCAAGCGCTTTTGCGGTCCCCGGCCGCTCAGGCCGCCGGCCCGGATGCGATAGGTGTCGGCGGTTGCCAGCGCGCCGTCCAGCGCGTTTGCGCGCCGGTCGGTGATCAACGCGATCCGGATTCCGCGGTCGGCGAGCGCGCCTGCCAGGGACTGCGCGGGAAAGACATGTCCGCCGGTGCCGCCGGCGGCGAGGACGATGGGTCGGGTGGGCGCGATCATCGGGAATCTCCCGGCCGTCGGCGCGTCAACGCGAGCATCATCCCCATACCAAAGGCGATCGCGACGATCGAGGATCCGCCGTAGGAGATGAACGGCAAGGTCATGCCCTTGGGCGGCATCAAATTGACCGAGGACGCCATGTTGATCAGGGCCTGAAGGGAGAATTGCACCAGCAGGCCGGTCGTCGCCAGGACGATGAACAGGTCGTTGTCCTGCAAGACGCGGCTGAGTCCGCGCAATACGATGATGGCGAACAGCAGCACGAGCAGCAGGCAGGCGATAAGCCCGAACTCTTCGCCGGCGACGGCGAAGACGAAATCGGCATGGGCGTCCGGCAAGTGGGACTTCGCCGTTCCCAATCCCGGCCCGGTGCCGAACAGTCCGCCGTTCTTGAAGGCCTCCAGGGCGCGGTCGATCTGATAGCTGTCGCCGGCCTGCGGATTGAAGAAGCGGTCGACGCGGCTTGCGACATGTGGAAACACGAAATAGGCCGTGACCAGACCGCCGAGCCCGAGGATCAGCAGAAGCGCGACATAAACCATCGGCAGGCCCGCGAGGAAGAATTGGCTGAACCAGACAATGGTCACGACAACCGTCTGGCCCACATCCGGCTGGGCCAGCAACAAGCCGACCACCACGAACAGCAACGCGGCGGAGATCGCGTTGCCCGGAATATCTTCGCCGAGGCGCCGGGCCGCGAACATCCAGGCCGCGGTGACGGCGAAGGCCGGTTTGACGAACTCGGAAATCTGCAGCGACATACCGCCGAGGGTGATCCACCGGCGGGCGCCCTTGATTTCCGTGCCGACCGCAAGCGTCAGCAACAACAGGGCGACCGAGGCCAAGAAGACCACGACCGCCAGCCGGCGTACCTGGCGGGCGTTGAGCATCGACACCAGGAACAAGACCCCGATCGCCGGGACCACGAACAATGCCTGCCGCAACAGAAAATGCGTCGGCGGCAGATTGAGGCGTTCGGCGACCGCCGGGCTCGCCGCGCCGGTCAGAACCAGCCCGATGCCGGTCAGGGCGCAAAGCAGGAAGAGGGACCACCGGTCGACGGTCCACCACCAGCGCCCCAGGACGGACGTATCGGTCCGTGTCAGCGGAACCATCATGCGGCACCTCCGTCATTACGGATGGTGCGGGCGCTGCCGGGCAGCGCGGCGACAGCGCGGCAGAAGCTGTTGCCGCGTTCCTCGAAATTCGGAAATTGGTCGAATGACGCGCAGGCGGGCGACAGAAGTACGACCGCATCGGGGTTTTCGTCCCGATGCGCCATCGCATGGGCGGCACGGACGGCCGATTCGAGGTCGCCGCACTGCGTTGCTGCGACCTGTCCGTCGAGTATCCGGCCAAATTCTTCTGCGGCTTCCCCGATCAGGAAGGCATGCCGAATATGCGGAAGGTAGGACGCGGCGGCGTCGAGGCCGCCTTCCTTGGCCAGGCCGCCTGCGATCCAGTAGATGTGGTCGTAGGAGGATAGGGCGCGGGCCGCGGCTTCGGCGTTCGTCGCCTTGCTGTCGTTGACGTAACGAACACCGTCGATTTCCGCCACCAGTTGCTGGCGATGGGCCAACCCCGGGTAGCTGCGAATCGCTTCCGCGATGATCGACGGCTCGATATCCAAGACGCGCGCCACGGCATAGGCGGCGCTGGCATTCTGCGCGTTGTGGGTGCCGGGCATGGCGGGAGCCTCGTCCAGGCTCAACACCGGAACGTTCTGACCATCCAAGTCGTCATAGAGAAATCGATCGATCGCATAGACGCCGCCGGACACGCGATGATCGCCCGAGATTGGGATGACCCGCCGGCTCGCGTCCGCGCGCAGGGCGTCGGCGATGGATTGGCAAACCTCGTCATCGCTTCCGACCACCGCTGCGTGACGTGTCCGTTGACCGGCGAAGATCCGTTTCTTGGCGGCGACGTAACCCTGCATGCCGCCATGCCGGTCCAGATGGTCCGCCGTGACATTGAGTAGCACCGCGATGTCGAAGGGGACCGGAGACGTCAGTTCGAGTTGGTAGGACGACATCTCGAGGACGTAGAGACCGTCCTTGCCCATGGGCGCTAGATCGAGCGCCGGCATGCCGAGATTGCCGCCGATATCGATGGTCCGCCCGGCCTGTTGCAGGATGTGTCCGATCAGCGCGGTCGTCGTCGATTTCCCATTGGTACCGGTAATCCCGACATAGCGAGCGTCCGGTTGCGCCTTCGCCAGCAATTCGATGTCGCCGATAATCGCGCAGCCATGGTCTTTGGCGCGCGTGGCGACCGGGTGCGGGGCCGGATACGTGTGCGGAATACCCGGGCTCAGGACCAGCGCGTCGATGCCGTCCCACGCGTCCGTGGCAAGATCGGCGATCGGAATTCCGTCATCCGCCGCCGCCGCACGGCTCGACTCCTGGTCGTCCCATGCGCGCACGATCGCGCCGCCGCGTTGCAGCGCGCGAGCGGCGACGAGGCCCGATGCCCCGAGCCCCATTACGGCAATGGTTTGGCCACGATATGTCGATAGGTCGATCACTAAGGATTGTCCCGCTCTACCGCAGTTTCAGGGTTGCCAGTCCGATCAGCGCCAAGATCGACGCGATGATCCAGAACCGGATGACGATCGTGGATTCGGCCCATCCCTTCTTTTCGAAGTGATGGTGCAGGGGGGCCATTGCGAAGACGCGCTTGCCCGTCAGTTTGAAGGAGGCGACCTGGACGATGACCGACACGGTTTCCAGAACGAACAGGCCGCCGATGATCGCGAGCACCAACTCGTGTTTGGTAACGACGCTGATCGCCCCGAGCGCGCCGCCGACCGACAGCGATCCGGTATCGCCCATGAAGACCATGGCCGGGGGCGCATTGAACCACAGAAAGCCGAGGCTCGCGCCGACCATCGCGCCGCAGAACACCGCCAGCTCGCCGGTTCCGGCCACGTAGTGGAGTTGCAGGTACTCGGAATAGATCGAGTTGCCGACGAGATAGGCGATGAACCCGAAACAGGCGGCGGCGATCATCACCGGCACGATGGCCAGGCCGTCCAAGCCGTCGGTTAGGTTGACCGCGTTCGATGCGCCGACCATGACGAAGGCCGCGAAGGGGATGAAGAACCAGCCGAGGCTGATCAGGATGTTCTTGAAGAACGGTACCGACATGCTCGACGCAAGTGGTTCGCGCGTCAGCATCAGGACCCAAACGGTTGCACCGACGGCGATCAGAACCTGCAGAAGAAGCTTTATCCGGCCGGGCAGGCCTTTCGAATTGCGTTTCGAGAGCTTCAGGTAGTCGTCCGCAAATCCCACCGCGCCGAAACCGACGGTGACCAGCATGACGATCCACACGTAGCCGTTGCTGATGTCGGCCCACAGAATGGTGCTGAGTACGATCGCCAGCAGAATCAGGAACCCGCCCATGGTCGGCGTGCCGGCCTTGGCGAGATGTCCTTCCGGAACGTCTTCGCGAATATTCGAGGCGCCGTTCTGGGTGTTGCGCAGCCACTGAATGACCATCGGGCCCAAGAGGAAGCTGAGAATCAATGCGGTGATGATTGCGCCGCCGGTCCGGAACGTGATGTACCGGAAAAGGTTGAATGCCAGGAACTGGTCGGCGAATGGTGAAAGCAGGTTAAACAGCATGGCGGGTATCAAGCCTCCCCAACGGCGGCGCTGGGGCCGTCTTCGCGGTCGAGCGCACGCAACGCATCCGCGATTGGAATCATCCGGCTGCCCAATGACCCCTTGATCATCACGACATCACCGGCGCGGACGGTCTCCAGCACATGATCGTGGACCGCCGCGCTGTCCGGGCCGTGCGCGGTCTCGGCGCGATCCGCCAATGCGTCGACCAGATGCGCCATGTTGTCCCCGGCGGCGATGACGATATCGACATGGTTGCGCACGAGGTCGGGCGCGAGCGCGGCATGAGCGTCGGGCGCGGACTCGCCGATTTCGAGCATGTCGCCGAGCACCGCGATCCGCCGTCCATCGGATGACGGTTCGGTTGCGCCCAACACGTCGAAGGCGGCGCGCATGGATGCCGGGCTGGCGTTGTAGCTTTCGTCGATCAGGACGAAACTACCGTCTTCGAGCGTGATGGAACTCTGTTCGCCGCGTCCCTTCATCGGACGGATCGCGGCGAGGGATGCCGCGGCACGCGCCACGTCGGCGCCTATCATGTGTACGGCGCCAAGGACGGCAAGGCTGTTCATCACCCAGTGCCGGCCGGGGGCGCCGACGACATAGGACAGTTCCCAACCGTCGAGTTCGATCGTGACATCGCTGCCGTGCGGAACCGGCTCGGCCTTTGTCAGCCGCAGTGCCGCGTCCGAATGTTCCCCGAAGGAACAAAGGCGCTCGACTCCGGCGGCGTCCGCGGCGCGGCGCAGGCGATCGAAGTGACGGTTGTCGCGGTTTAGAACGGCGGCACCGTCCTTGCGCAAACCGGTGAAGATTTCCGCCTTGGCGTCCGCGATGCCTTCCTCGGAGGCGAAGAATTCCAGATGAACCGATTCCACGGTCGTAATGACCGCGACGTCCGGGCGGACGATTTCCGACAAGGGCGCGATTTCGCCGGCATGGTTCATGCCGAGTTCGAAGACGCCGAATTCGGTGGTTCGCGCCATCCGTGCGAGGCTGAGCGGCAGGCCCCAGTGATTGTTCAAATTGCCTTGAGTCGCGGCCGTCTCACCCTGTTCGCCGAGGGCCAAGGCCAGCATCTCCTTTGTGCCGGTCTTGCCGACACTGCCGGTAACGCCGATGATTCGCGCCGGTGCGCGGTCGCGGGCCGCGCGGGCCAGGTCGCGCATGCCGCGGTCGGTATCCGCGACGGCGAGCAGCGGACCGCCGTTCGATTGTTCGGCCCACGACTCGTTCACCATGGCCGCCGCGGCCCCTTTGCCCAGCGCATCGGCGACATGGGCATGACCGTCGCTGTTGTCGCCGCGAATCGCGATGAACAAATCGCCCTGCTGCAGGCTGCGGCTGTCGATCGAGACGCCGCTGGCGGTCCACGATCCCGTCGCGGTCCCGCCGGCCGCAACGGCGGCCTCGGTATGGGTCCACAGGGCGGTCATGTTGCCCCCGAAGCAAGTTCTTGAACGACCGTTGCGTCATGGAACGGCAGGACGTCGTCGCCGACGATCTGACCTTCTTCGTGACCCTTGCCGGCCACCAGCAAAACGTCGCCGGACGACAGGTCCGACATCGCCGCCGCGATGGCGGCGCGACGGTCGCCTATCTCGGTGGCGCCGGGGCAGCCAGCGAGGACGTCGCAGCGGATTTGCCGCGCGTCTTCGGTCCGCGGATTGTCGTCGGTCACATAGACCGTGTCCGCGCGCTCACCTGCGATCCGCGCCATCTCCGGCCGCTTCCCTTTGTCGCGGTCACCGCCGCAGCCGAACACGACCGAGAGCTTGTTCTGCACATGCGGGCGCAAGGTCTTCAGAACGACGTCCAAGGCGTCGGGCGTATGCGCGTAATCCACATAGACCGATGCCCCGTTGTCCAGCCGCGCGGCCTGTTCCAGGCGGCCGGGCACGCCGTCCAGCGTCGCGACATGTTGAAGTGCCGCGTTGACGTCGTCGCCGCAGGCCGCGATCAGCGCCGCGGCGCACAGCATGTTGGCGACCTGGAAGTCGCCGGGCAGGGGGAAGTTGGTCGAGACGGTGTTGTCAAAGGCGCGAATTTGCAGATCCCACCCGTCGGCGGACGGTTCCGCCTTCAGGCAGCACAGATTGCCGGTGCGCAGACCGTAGCTGATGATGCGTTGTTGGCGGTCTTCCGCGATTCCCCGCAACCCTTGGTATTCCGGGCTTTCCGCGTTCAGGACGGCGACGCCGTCGTCGCGCAGCAGCTCGATGAAAAGCCGGCGTTTGGCGGCGCGATATTTCTCCATCGTGCCGTGATAGTCGAGGTGGTCGCGCGTCAGGTTGGTGAACGCCGCGGCGGTCACCTGGACGCCGTCGAGCCGGTACTGCTCGAGGCCGTGGCTCGACGCTTCGAGAGCGAGATGATTGACGCCTTGCTGCCGGAGGCTGGAAAGCGTGCGGTGCAGTTCGACCGGATCGGGCGTCGTCAGGCTCGGCCCGCCCTTCAGGTTGGGGCCACGCACGCCGAGCGTGCCCATGCTCGCGGCCGGGCGGCCCAGTCGGGTCCAGAATTGTTGGGTGAAATTCGCGACCGATGTTTTGCCGTTTGTACCGGTAATCGCCGCGACCGTGCGGGGCTGGGCGCTGTAGAAGCGCGCGGCCATGCGGGCGAGTTGCCGCCGCGGATTGGAATCGGTGATGACCGCTACGTCGGTGGCGCGCGTGTCCTGCCGCAGGTCGGGCGGTCCGAGGACTGCTTTCGCGCCGGCGTCGATGGCGTCGTCGATATAGTCGCGTCCGTCCTGTTGCGTTCCTGGAATCGCGGCAAACAAGAACCCGGGCCGAATCTTCCGGCTGTCCGCACTCAACCCCGTGATTTCGACGTCGGAGTCGGGAAGGCGGCCAGGTTTGCCGTTATTTCCAAGAAGGCTAAAAAGACGCAAGCTTGGGACCCTCGCTCGGCAAGGTGACGGTAAGCAGTTCCTGCAATTCCGGTGACGACTCATCGACCGGCGCCAGTCCCATGATCGGACCCATCCGTTCCACGACCTGACGCACGACCGGCGCGGCAACCCAGCCGCCCGTAGCATTGCCGAAGGTGGCCTTGGTCCCTTTCGGTTCGTCCAGGATGGCGAGCACGACATATTTCGGGTCGTTCATCGGAAAGGCGCCGATGAAGGACGATATGAGCGATTTACGCTTATAGCGTCCATTGACCTGTTTTTCGGCGCTGCCGGTCTTGCCGCCGACGAGAAAGCCCTTTGCGGCGGCGCGGCGGCCGGTTCCCTGTTCGACGACCAACCTCAGTAGGCGGCGCATTTCAAGCGATGTCCTTTTGGAAACAACGCGTTGGCCCATCGGCTTCGGCGCATCGGCCGACTGCTTCACCAATGTCGGCGGATAGTATACGCCCTCGTTCAGCACCGCCGATACGGCGGAGGCGAGCTGCAGCGGGCTGACCGCGATGCCGTGGCCGAAGGCGACCGTCATGGTGTTGATCGTCTGCCAGCGCAGCGGAAGCAGCGGGCTGCCGACTTCCGGGAGCTCGATCGGCGACGGCTTCAACAAACCGAGTTTTCCGAGATAATCCCGTTGTGTTTCGGTGCCGACGTCGACCGCCATTTTCGCGGCGCCGATATTGGACGAATACATGAAGATTTCCGGGACGGAAAGCCAGCGTTTCTTGGCGTGGAAGTCGCGGATCGTGAAGCGCGATACCTTGAGCGGCTTGGTCGCGTCATAGCCGTCGTCCATCGTCACCACGCCGGCGTCTAGCGCCATGGCGGTGGTGAAGATCTTGAACGCCGAGCCCAATTCGTAGACGCCCAGCGTGGCGCGGTTGCGGCGTTGGTCTTCGCTGGCTTCGCCAGCCAGGGACGGTTCGAAATCCGGCAGCGACACGAGCGACAAGACTTCGCCGGTACGGATATCCATGATGACGCCCGCGCCGCCGATCGCCTTGTATTCGTCGATCGCACCGGACAGGGCGGTGTGCATGATGTGCTGCAGGCGCACGTCGAGCGTCAACTGCAGTGATTCCCGTTCACTGCGCAACCGCTTGTCGAAGCTCTTTTCCACGCCGGTCAGGCCGTGGTTATCGACATCGGTGAATCCGAGCACATGCGAGAACAGGCGGCCGTGCGGAAAACTCCGGGTTTCCTCGCGTTGGAAGTTCAGTCCGGGAATCCCGAGGCGATGGATGTTCCATTGCTGGCTCGGCGTCAGTTTGCGGCGCAGCAGCACGAAGCGCCGCTCCATGCGCAGCTTCGCCGCAATTTCGGAAACGTTCGCGTCCGGCAGGACCGATGCGACGAGTTGGGCCGCTTCGTCGGGATCGATAACCAGTTTGGGATCCGCGACGAGCGAGGCGGTCGGCAGGCCCGTGGCGAGGATCGTTTCATTGCGGTCGACGACATCGGCGCGCTCGGTCTCGATACGCTCGGATTGGGCGATGCGGCCGACGCGCGGCTCCTCGGCGGATCGGAAGACGGTCAGGTCGACGAGACGAATCCCGACGCACCCGAAGGCGAGCATCAACACGGAACCGGTAATGAAAAGGCGCGTGCGGCCAGTTTCGATGGCTTCCCGTACCGGCCCGTCGGCGATGAGCTTCTTGGACGGTACGCAGGGGCGCCGCCGACCCGTCGCGCGGAGAGATTTACGGCCGCCAAACGTCAATTGTTGTCTTATCTTGCCGATCATCGTTTCGATCCTTCGGCGTTGCCAAACGCGTTATTTGTTATTGCGACTGTGTCAGATTCACGGCGGCGGGAAGGACATTATCCGTCTCTTCGCCGGTCGGAATTCGGTCGATTGTGGTGATTTGATTGAGCGCCGGCGGTTGCAGCTTCGGCAACAGGTCGTTAGCCAAGCGCGATAAGCGCTCCGGGCGGTTCAGATAGCTCCACTCGGCGCGCAGGACGTGAATCGCTTCCTGTTCCTGCAGCGCCTGCCGGTTCAAAGCGCTGACGCGATCCTCCAGCAACTCCACCTCGAAACTGACGCGGAACATCGCGTAGCCGGCGACCATAATGAGCAACAGCCACCCTGCAATTGCATAGGTCCTCATGCTGCGATCCTTTCCGTTTTCGGCGGCCAGGCGGGATTGCCGGTTCGTTCGGCAGCCCGCAGGCGCGCTGAGCGCGCGCGGGGATTGCGGTCGGTTTCTTCCGCGGTCGGCGTCAGGCTGCGGCGGCGAAGAAGCCGGAAACTCGGTGCAGGCCGAGTTTCCGGCAGGGGCACGTGCCGTGACGTCCCGGCACTGTCGTCGCTTCGTTGCTGCAGAAAACGTTTAACGCGGCGGTCTTCCAGCGAATGGAAAGACACGACCACCAATCTTCCGCCCGTGGTGAGGAGCTGTTCCGCCGCTTCGAGCGCGCGGTCCAACTCACCCAATTCGTCATTCACATGGAGGCGCAGCGCCATGAAGGTTCGCGTCGCGGGGTCCAGGCCGTCCTTCGCCCGCGGCACGGCGCCCCGGACGATCTCCGCCAGCGTGCCCGTGCGGGTGATCGGGGCATCGTTGCGGGCGGCCGCTATGGCCTTGGCGATCCGGCGGGCGTAGCGTTCTTCGCCCAGGTTCCGGATGATATCGATCAGATCGGCTTCGTCCGCCGTGTTGACCACGTCGGCGGCGGTCACCCCGGAAAGGCCCATCCGCATGTCCAGCGGGCCGTCGGTCCGGAAGCTGAATCCGCGTTCGGCTTGATCGAGCTGCGGCGACGAAACGCCGAGATCGAGCATGATTCCGTTGACGTGTTGTATGCCGCAATCCCGCAGCAGCGTCAGCATGTCGCCGAAGCGGCCGTGCAGTACCGTAAGGCGTCCGCGATAGGCCGCGAGCAGGGCTTTGGCGCTATCGACGGCTTCCTGGTCCCGGTCGATCGCGTAGACAGTACATTTCACCGCGTCCAGCAGCGCGCGGGTGTATCCGCCGCGCCCGAAGGTGGCGTCCGCGTAGACGCCATCGGGCTGGGCATCCAAATCCGCCAGCACTTCCCGGAGCATCACGGGGGCATGGATGGGCGCGCTCATGTGCCGTCTCCGGCGCGCTGTCTGGCGCGGGCTTTCATCTGTTCGCGCCGCCGTTTGCGGTATTCAGCGTGGACGGCGGTAGACATGATCAGGAATCGATGGCCGCGCCCGACGAAGACGATTTCGCTGCCGAGATCGGTAAACTCATCGAAGTCCGACGGGATGATGATCCGTCCGCCGGTGTCGATCGTGACGGGTTGCGCCTCTTCGATCAGGGAGCCCATATCCGCATCTTCGTCTTCGAAGGGGTTGATCCCGGCAGCGTCGCGCATCTGTTCCATGAACGCGCGGTCGCAGGCTTCCAGACCTTCCTGGGTAGGGGAGGGATAGATGAAAATCTCGCGGTTGTTTTCGGCCGGCAATTCGGCACGCAGTTTGGCCGGAAGCGAGACACGTCCCTTCCGGTCCACCTTGTTGTCTTTGTATGTACCGGCAAACAGTGCCATGGCGGCAGCTATCCCCCGAAACCGTTGCTACCTGTGCGGCGCTTTGCGCCATCTTCATCCCGTTACCATCCGCCGGTACTCCAAAGCCGGAGGCGGCAACCTTTAGGATGATTTGGGATATCATGGGATTTTGTAGGCGGTCAATGGATTAAAGTAAAACTGACCGTAAAAGAACTATTATTTCATGTTCTCATCAGTCGAAATTGAGTCACTACAAATGGTCGGTGCGAAAAAAGAATCCACTAGGTGTAGTGTTCCCTGAATGTTTTTGTAGAGTAATGCCTGTTGATGTTCTTTTAATGTTCTAATTATGTTCTTCTGGCGGCCATATCTTGAAATAATCGGCCCGCCTTTACTCCGGACGTTCTCCTCCGGTGTCGATGTTCCAGGGCAGCGGTTCGATGTGCGGTTTCGAAAATGCCAGACGGTCTGTAAGCCGGGTTCTGTCCATCCTCACGAAGAGAATGGGATGGCCATTCATCTGGGACGTCCGTCGCCGGACGCCTCGCGCGACCTACCCGGACGGCGGCGCGAAAACGCGCTAATACCGTCCCTATTCGGTCTTGCTCCCGGTGGGGTTTACCATGCCGTCCGCGTTGCCGCGGACGCGGTGCGCTCTTACCGCACCCTTTCACCCTTACCCTGCGACCGGCGAGCCGGTGGCGGGGCGGTCTGCTTTCTGTGGCACTTTCCCTAGGGTCGCCCCCGCCGGGCGTTACCCGGCACCGTGTTTCCGTGGAGCCCGGACTTTCCTCCCCCCGGCTGGTTTCCCGTGCCGGAAGGCGGCCATCCGACCGTCTGGCGTCTGATATATAGCGCTAATCCGCAGGGAATTCAGCCTTTTTGCGGCTTCCGCGACCTATGCGGTCAAGCGATTCCGGCGCATAGTCCGGCGATGAGCCGGCAGCTGTGCGGATCCGCGCGACCGTCGATGCCGGTCGGGCGAAAATGCCGCTGGAAGGCGGAAATCACATGGCGGGCGGAGATGTCGTATCCGTATTCGGCCAAGTCCCGTAACGGGTCGTCGCTCGGGTCGGCGGCTTCGTCGGGCCATAGTCCGATGCCGGCGTCGGCCAACCGCCGCCAGTCCATAAATTCGCCCGGATCGAGTTTGCGGTCCGGTGCGACGTCGGAATGTCCGACCACGTTGCGCGCGGGAATGGCGTGGCGGCCAAGGATGTCGCGCGACAGGTCGATCAGCGCCTGCACTTGTGGCTCAGGAAAGGCGCGGTAGCCGAACTCGTGGCCCGGATTGGCCAACTCGATGCCGACGGATCGGCTGTTGATGTCGCGGTCGCCGCGCCAGTATCCCAGCCCCGCATGCCATGCGCGCTTCGATTCATCGACGAGCCGGCAGACGCCGCCGTCCTCGTTGATCAGGTAGTGCGCGCTGACCTGCGCCGCAGCATCGCGCAGCCGCGCCAGCGCGGCGTCAGTACTTTCCATGCCCGTATAGTGCAGCACCAGCATATCGACCGGCGTGTCCGGCGCCCGATCGTTGAAATTGGGCGACGGCCGCTCCGCGATGGCTGGACCGGTCAGGATATCCCCCGTTCCGCGGCGACCTTGTCATAGGCGACGTTGATCGCAGCGAGCTTCTGGTTCGCAACGGCAATGAACTCCTCCGGCATGCCCTGGGCGACAAGCCGGTCGGGATGGTTGTCACGGACCAATTGACGATAGGCGGATTTTAGGTCGTTGTCGGCAATTGTCGGAGGCACGCCGAGGACCTGATAGGGGTTGGCGTCGTCGGGTCCGTGACGGATCGCGGTGACCCGTTCGAAGGCCGCGCGGTCGAGGCCGAAGATATCCGCCACCGCGCGGAGATAGGCCGTCTCAGCCTCCTGCAGGTCGCCGTCGGCCCGCGCGATAAAGGTCAGGCAGAACAGGAGTTCCTCAAGAATTGCGGCGTTGTCCCGGAACATGCCGGCGATCTGTTGCGCATAGGGTTCGAAGCCGTGACTGTCCTTCCGCGCCTGATCGAAGACCCGCGCGACGTTCTTTACTTCATGCTGCGGAACCTTGAAAACCTTTTTGAAGGCGCGGATTTCCTCTTTGGTGACCGTGCCGTCGGCCTTGGCCATCTTCGCGCCAAGCACGACGACGGCAATCGTGAAGGCGATCGACTTGGTCGCGTCTTCCGGCGGCGGCTTGGCGGTGCGCATCTTGTCGACGGCATGGCCCGCAACCGCGCCGATGATCGCGCCCAGCGGCCCGCCGATGGCGAAGCCGCCGACGCCGCCTAGGATTTTTCCCCATATGCTCATGTGGCGTTAACTTAATCCCGCCGGCCGGTGCGGGCAATCGACCATCGACCGGTTCGGGTCACGGCCGTTGTTGCGCCGTGACCGTATCCGGCGCTTGTGGTCCGGTGCCATTGCCGCCGCCGATGCGCCCGATGCCGGGCAGTTTGATGGCCAGGTCTAATGGATCGACCCCGACCGTGAGGCCGATCAAGTTGAGTTCCAGTCCTTCTTCGACGCCGGCAAGCAGGCCGACCAAACCAAAGAGCGAGAATTGATAGCCGGTGCCGCTCGGCGTCGGTGCAACGATCTGGCCGTCGCGGGCATCCAACCAATCCTTGCCGATGGCCGTGGGCGGAAGGTCGAGTTTCAGTTCCGGCGCGGCACGGCCGAGCCACGCGACGAAAGTGTTGCTGTTGGGCCCGGGCCAAACGGTGTAGCTGTTCTTGTAGGGGTAATTCCGCGCCGCCGTATCGATCCGGTCGATCACGTCGTCGACGCCGTCGCCACGCAGTTCGGCGATGATCTTAGGTTTGTTGCCGAACCAGTACCGGTCCGGCGCTTCCTGATGGATGACCACCGCGGGCAGCCCGCTGCGGACGCGCCAGCCGATGACTTCGTAGACCGTGTACTCGGGCTCGTTCGTCTTCTTCGCAGAAATCCAGGTGTGGACGCCGAACGCACCGCGCCAACTGAAGGCGCGGGCGGCATATACCTGCACGACCGCCGCGGGGTGCGCCGACGGGTCGGGCGCGGTGCCGGCGGGTTCGCGCGAGGCGTTCCACCAGTTGGTATTGGATTTTCCGGCCATCAGGGTGGTTATCGGTCCTGCCAGGAGGATGAGAAGAACGGCGGAAACCCGGGCGAGCCACTTAACGATTGTGTTCATGAAGCAATCTAAATAGGGACGGGCATGTGTATCGACAATGTCCCGTGTGGGTGAATATAGGATTAAGCCATCGCTGTGACGTTGCACAATCATCGTAAGCGGCCAATTATGCCGGGAAAGCACCAATTCTTTGGCTTGATCACGGATTGTTGAAGGCAGAAAGACCGGAATGAGCGAACAGACGGACGCGCGATGGCAGTTTTGGATCGACCGCGGCGGCACCTTCACCGATATCGTGGCCCGGCAGCCGGACGGTGCTTTGGTGACGCATAAGCTGTTGTCCGAGAATCCGGAGAACTACCAGGATGCCGCGGTGCAGGGCATTCGGGATTTGCTGCGCCTCTCGCCCGATCAATCGATTCCGTCCGATGCGGTCGAGGCGGTCAAGATGGGCACGACGGTGGCGACCAACGCGCTGTTGGAACGGAACGGTGACCGGACGCTGTTGGTCACCACGACCGGTTTTCGCGATGCGCTGCGTATCGGCTATCAGGCTCGTCCGCGGCTCTTCGATCGGCGGATCGACCTGCCCGAACTGCTGTACGAGCGGGTCGTGGAAGTCGATGAGCGGGTCGACGCGACCGGTGATGTCCTCACACCGCTCGACCGCGACGGTGCGCAACGCTTGCTGCAATCGGCGTTCGACGACGGCATCCGGTCGGTCGCGATCCTGTTCATGCACGGTTATCGCTTTCCCGATCATGAGGCGCAGGTGGCCGAGGTCGCGCGGGCGATCGGATTCACGCAGGTTTCGACGAGCCACGGGGTCAGTCCGCTGATGAAACTGGTTAGCCGCGGCGACACCACGGTGGTCGACGCCTATCTGTCGCCGATCCTGCGCCGCTACGTGGATCAGATCGCCGATCAGATGGGCGACACGCGGCTGATGTTCATGCAGTCGAGCGGCGGGTTGACCGATGCGCGGCTGTTCCAAGGCAAGGACGCGATCCTGTCGGGCCCGGCCGGCGGCATCGTCGGTGCGGTGCAGACGGCGGCGCAGGCCGGGGTCGAGAAGATCATCAGTTTCGACATGGGCGGAACGTCGACCGACGTCGCCCATTACGACGGCGAGTACGAGCGTGCCTTCGAGACATTGGTCGCGGGCGTGCGGATGCGTGCGCCGATGATGCAGATTCATACGGTCGCGGCGGGCGGCGGCTCGATCTGCCAGTTTGACGGCGCGCGCTATCGGGTCGGCCCGGAATCCGCCGGCGCCAACCCCGGACCGGCATGCTACCGGCGCGGGGGCCCGCTTACCGTGACCGACTGCAATGTCATGCTGGGGAAGTTGCAGTCGGATTTCTTCCCGCCTGTCTTCGGGCCGAACCAGGATGCGCCGCTCGACGCCGCCGTAGTGAAGGAGAAGTTCACCGCCTTGTCCGAAGAGATCCGCGACGCCACCGGCGACGCACGCAGCCCGGCTGAGGTCGCCGAGGGTTTCCTCAAGATCGCGGTGGAGAACATGGCGAACGCGATCAAGAAAATCTCTATCGAGCGCGGATACGACGTAACCGAGTACACACTCTGCTGTTTCGGCGGCGCCGGTGGCCAGCACGCCTGCCTTGTCGCCGACGCGCTGGGCATGACGCAGGTTTTGATCCATCCCTTCGCCGGCGTGCTGTCCGCTTACGGCATGGGGTTGGCCGATATCCGGGCGATTCGCGAGGGCGCGGTCGAGGCGGTGTTGGACGACGCCGCGATGCCGTCCGTCGAATCCGCGCTGGAGGAATTGGCGACGGAAGCCAAGCAGGAGATTTTGGATCAAGGCGTAAATCCGGACCGCATCCAAGTGAACCGGCATCTCCATCTCAAGTACGAAGGGACCGACACTTCGCATGTGGTCGATTTCGATTCCGTCGATGCCATGGTCGCTGCATTCGAGGACTCGCATCGTCAACGCTATGGCTTCGTCATGCGGGAAAAGCCGTTGGTTGTCGAGAACGTCGCCGCCGAAGCAATCGGGCTCGCTTCCGATATCGGCGATGGGACGAAGACGGCGGCGGCCGCCAGCGGCGCGCCGGAACCGCGGGCCAGCGTTCAGGCGCGCATGGGCGGGTCGGATCATGAAGCGCCGGTCCTCGACGTGGCCGATTTCGAACCGGGCCATCGCATTGAGGGGCCGGCGGTGATTGCCGAGCCGGTCGCGACGACGGTTCTCGAACCGGGTTGGCAGGCCGAGATGACGGAAACCGGCGAACTGATGCTGCGGCGTGTCGCGCCCCTGAAGCGGACCGAAGCGATCGGCACCCATTGCGACCCGGTCATGCTGGAAGTTTTCAACAATCTCTTCATGTCGGTCGCGGAGCAGATGGGCCTGACGCTGCAGAACACGGCCTATTCGGTGAACATCAAGGAGCGGTTGGATTTCTCCTGCGCGGTGTTCGACGCAAAAGGGCAACTCATCGCCAATGCGCCGCATATGCCGGTGCATCTGGGATCGATGGGCGAGAGCGTCCGCGCGGTAATCGACAACAATATCGGAACGATCCTGCCGGGCGACGTCTATGTCCTGAACGCGCCGTATAATGGCGGGACGCATCTGCCGGATGTCACGGTGATCACGCCGGTCTTCGACGACGACGGTCGGTCGATTCTCTTCTACGTGGGCAGCCGCGGACATCACGCGGACATCGGCGGCACCATGCCGGGATCGATGCCGCCCGACACCAAGACCGTCGAAGAAGAGGGCGTGTTGATCGACAATTTCAAACTGGTCGACCGCGGCGAATTCCGCGAAGCGGCGATGCGTGACCTGCTGGCTTCCGGCGACTATCCCGTCCGAAACGCGGATCAGAACATCGCCGACTTGAAGGCGCAGATCGCCGCCAACGAAAAAGGCGTGCGCGAGCTGCGCCGCATGGTCGATCACTTCACCCTGCCGACGGTCGTCGCCTACATGGACCATGTGCAGGCGAACGCGGAGGAATCGGTCCGCCGTGTCATCGATGTGCTGAAGGACGGTAGCTTCGCCTATGAGATGGATGACGGCAGCGTCATCAAGGCCACTATTTCGATCGATCGGGAGAAGCGCGGCGCGCGGGTCGACTTCACCGGCACGAGCCGGCAACGGCCAAACAATTTCAACGCGCCGTCGGCGGTGTGCCGGGCGGCGGTCCTTTATGTCTTCCGGACATTGGTCGACGATGACATCCCGATGAACGAGGGCTGCCTCAAGCCGATCGACATCGTCCTGCCGGAAGGCTGCATGTTGCGCCCGGCCTATCCGGCGGCCGTGGTCGCGGGCAACGTGGAGACGTCGCAATGCATCACCGACACGCTCTACGGCGCGCTCGGCGTGATGGCGGCGGCGCAGGGAACGATGAACAACGTCACCTTCGGCAACGACCGGCACCAATATTACGAGACGGTCTGCGGTGGGTCGGGTGCCGGGCCGGATTTCGACGGCACCTCGGCGGTGCATACGCATATGACCAACTCCCGGCTGACCGATCCGGAGGTGCTGGAGTGGCGCTTCCCGGTCATCCTCGAGCGGTTCGAAATTCGCACAGGATCCGGCGGACGCGGCCGCCATTCAGGCGGCGACGGTACGGCCCGGCGGATTCGCTTTCTCGAGGAGATGGAGTTGGCGATCCTGTCCGGCCATCGGGTGATTGCGCCCTATGGTATGGCCGGGGGCGAGCCGGGCGCGTGCGGCCGCAACTGGGTCGAACGGGCCGACGGCAGCCGGACGGAGATGAGCGGCACCGATGCCGTCGTGATGTATCCCGGCGACGTCTTCGTGTTGGAGACGCCGGCGGGCGGCGGCTTCGGCGAACCCGCGTCGCAGCGCGATGCCGCGGACTGACGAGTTTTTTACTGTTCGTTACGGCGTCGCCGACGCCAGTTCGGCTTTCGGTTTGTAGCCGCTCCACGCGAACCAATAGGCGATATGGCCGCCCATTCGGCGCAGCGAATTACCGCCCGCGTTGGTGAGCGCCGTTTCGGTTTCGGTCCAGGCCTCGCCGTCCGACATGAGTTTTTCATCTTTCATGATGAACCGGCGGCCTTCGGACAGGTAGGCGCGGACGGTGCGGGTCGTCGCATTGCCGATCAACACGACCGGAAGATCGCCGATCCGGTCGTTGATCACGCGCCGGTCCTTGAAGAAGGCGATGGGCCAGGCTTTCTCATGGTCCCCATCCCGCAAGGCGAAGACGAAATCCTTGGGTTTCAGGCGCTTGTCCAGTGTCAGCGCCGGGAACATCAGATTGGGGCTGGCGAAGTACTCTCCGTAGGGCAAGCCCGGCTCGTATGGCCGGTGGTGGCCGGTATTGAGCGACAGCACCTTGGTTTTGGGATGGCGTTTTTGCCACTGCTGCCAACTCGTGATGGTGACGGGGCGGATTTTTAGTTCGATACCGGACCCGGTTAGTTTCCCGACGACGGGGCGGCCGGTGAACTGGTTCCACAGGGAATTCGTCTCGCGGTCGAACATCAACTTGTTCGAGCGATACAAGAGCCCCGACGAGCCGAACACGAAGGGCTTCTCGCGGCCGTCGACATGGGTCTCGAACAGGATGCCCGATCCGCACAAGGTGCAGTAGGCGAGGGCGACCGGCACGCCGCCGATCACATCGTTGAACATCTCGTGCCAGTTGAGGATGCGCAGCGGATAGGCCCGCGCATCGTTGTTGATCTCGACGCCGAAGACCAACTCGTCCTCGGTGAGATAGGTCGCCTTGTCCGGCGCGATCAGTTCGGGATTGTCGAGCGACGGGATGCCGTCCTTCCGCACGCCGCCCCAGACGATCTCCTCCAGCCGGATTTCATGTTTCACTTTCGGATACACGAAACTGACGAAACCGGGATCGATGGCGATCAGCGCGCGGGCCTTGAAGGCATCGAATCCGGCGAAGGGCTTGATCTCCGGGTGGGCCTCGAGCCACAGCATCCAATCCGCCCATTCGCGTTTTTTCTGGTCGTCGATGCCGCTGAGGTCGCGTAAGGCGGCGTTCAACCTGCTGATATCCTCGTCGAAGTAGCGCAGCGCCAGGATCAGCGCTGGAATTGCATCCTTCTTTCCCCTGTCGCGCAGGGCATGAATCGCCGCGTGCCGATGGCCCGGGTCGTTTTGAAGCAGGTGATGCGCCGCCGCGAGGACCAATACGGCCTCGCGTTGTTCCGCTGTCATCGGTTTCTGTTGAGGTTTCTTCTCGGATTTCGCGGTCGATGGTGTTTCCGCCTTGCCAGTGGGCTTGGGAGCGGACTCGGCCCAGGCCGTTGCGCCGGCGATGAGGGCGATCGAGGTGGCGAGGGCGGAAAGTTGTTTTCTCATGCGACGTCCTTCCTGGCTGCATCCTCTTCATGCCCGCCCATCCGGCGCCTCACAAGTGAAGGCGGGTCACGATTTCGTCACATGCGCATAGGGCCGGTGCGGCATTTGAGCGGTATTCGCCCTTAATGCACCGACGCAACTGTTGCATTTTCACACCACCTGAGGGGGAATCTTGCCCGAAATGGCCTCAAATCGGTGTGAGGTGTGACCCAGCTTCTTGGCTGATTAAGCATTTGCGCTTATGTCTTTGGTCAAAGCAAAGAATTCGATACAGGTATTACCGTGACCCGAACGATCAAAAAAGCGACTAGGATATTGCTTGTTATGGCCACTCTCGGCCTGACAGCGGGCATGGCGGCTGCACTGCCATCCAGTCTGCCGAGCAGCGATCGGTTGGATTTCGTGGTTACCCGTAACGGCGAAGCAATCGGCACCCATCGCTACCGGTTCACCCGCAACGGGGACCGCGTAAAGGTCGATATCCAAACGGAAATCGATTTCAAGGTGCTGTTCGTGCCGCTCTATCGCTTCCGCCACGTTTCGCAGGAAATCTGGGAAGGCGACAAGCTGGCGTCGCTGAAATCCAGCACCAATGACAACGGCGAACCGGTCAAGCTGGAGGTTAAGGCCGTTGACAAGGTTCTGGCGGTCAAGGGCAAGGAGACGGTCGAAAAGGTGGATTCCAAGGCGGTTCCTGCCAGCTTGTGGAATGTCGTGTCGGTCAAGCGGAACAAGATGGTCGGCACGGTCGACGGATCAATCCTGGAGACGAAAGTGACCCGTCTCGGTGAAGATGTTGTCAAAGTCAACGGTCAATCCATTGCAACCGAGCATTATCGGGTAACCGGCGACTACCAGCGGGAGCTTTGGTACGACCGGACGGACGGGACGCTGGTACGTGTCCGGTTCACGGCAAGTGATGGGTCGCAGGTCGAATACGTGCGGGCCGCCAAGGGCGCGAAGCCGCTCGGTTGAACCGCCTCCGGCGCGGGTTTACTCTCCCCTCAGTCATTTTGTTGGCCGATTGGCCGGGAGGAAGGCATGACGGCGAATGCAGCCCATGCCATCGTAACCGACGCATTTATCGAGGAATTACAGGCAATTCTCGGCGATCGGGTTTCGACGGCGAAGGCCGTTCGCGACCATCACGGGAACGGTGAGGACTATCTGCCGGTCCAGCCGCCGGATGCCGTCTGTTTCGCCCAATCGACCGAGGAAGTCGCAAAAATCGTATCGCTATGCGCGCGCGATCGTATCCCGGTCATCCCCTATGGCACCGGCACCTCGCTGGAAGGCCATATTCAGGCCATTCATGGCGGCATCAGCATCGACTTGAGCCAGATGGACGCAGTGCTGGAGGTTAACGGCGAAGACCTGGATTGCCGCGTGCAGGCGGGCGTGACCCGCAAGCAGCTGAACACCTATCTCCGCGATACCGGGCTGTTCTTCCCCATCGATCCCGGCGCAGATGCGTCGCTGGGCGGCATGGCGGCGACGCGGGCGAGCGGCACCAACGCGGTGCGCTACGGCACGATGCGCGAGAATGTGCTGGGCCTGACCGTGGTATTACCCGACGGCCGGATCGTAAAGACCGGCGGGCGGGCCCGCAAATCCGCGGCCGGGTACGACCTGACCCGGCTCTACGTGGGGTCGGAAGGCACGCTCGGCGTGATCACCGAAGTGCATTTGCGGCTATACGGCATCCCGGAATCGATTACCTCGGCGGTTTGTCAGTACCCGACGCTGGAAGATGCCGTGAATACCGTGATCCTGACGATCCAGTCCGGGATTCCGGTCGCGCGGATCGAACTGCTGGACGAGGTGCAGATGCGCGCCTGCATCGCGTATTCGAATTTGCAGGGATACGACGAGAAACCGACGCTGTTCTTCGAATTCCATGGAACCGAGGCGTCAGCGGCGGAGCAGGCCGAGATGGTGCGGGCGATTTCCGACGATTTCGGCGGCAGCGCTTTTCAATGGACCGCCAAGGCGGAGGAGCGCACCGCCCTTTGGCAGGCGCGGCATGACGCCTTCTATGCCGGGTTGGCGCTGGAGCCGGGCAAGAAGGGTATCGCCACGGATGCCTGTGTGCCGATATCGCGGCTTGCGGAGTGCATTCTGGAGACCCGGAAAGACATCGACGCGTCCGGGTTCGTCGCACCGATCGTCGGCCATGTCGGCGACGGCAATTTCCATTTGATCATCCTCGTCGATCCGGAGGACGCGGACGAGATGCGCCGGGCCTACGAGCTGAACGACCGGCTGATCCAGCGGACACTCGCGTTCGGCGGCACCTGTACCGGCGAACACGGTATCGGCCAGGGCAAGATGCATTTCCTGACGGCGGAACACGGCGATGCGGTCAGCGTGATGCGAGTCCTCAAGCAATCGCTCGATCCCGACAACATCATGAACCCCGGGAAGATCATCAGCGTTTGATAGCGGAGGTTACCGCCGCCTAGCCCAGGCAAAGCGCGTCCACCCATCGTGCGACGCCCATCATTTCCGCGTCGCGATCCCGGAAGCCCAGCACCTGCAGACCGACCGGCATACCGTCTACCGCGAGCCGCGGCAGCGTGATGCAGGGCGCCGCCGTCAGCGTCCAGAATATCTGAAACGACCGGTTGCCGGTATTTTCTAGGCCGACCGGCGCGGGGCCAGCAGCGGTCAATGTCACGAACCCGTCGGCGATATCAGTGATGGCGTCGACTTGCGCCCGGATTTCGGTTTGCCGGGCGAGCGCTTCAAGAAACTCTTTCCGGGTCATGGTCATGGCCGCGTCCAGGCGTTCCTGGGCCAACGCGCTCAGTTTGCCCGGATGGCGTTTCGCATAGTCGGCGAAGGGCCAGCGGCGCTCGAAGGCCGAGACCGTTCGCGCGATGTTGTCCACGTCTTCCAACAAGGTCTCCAATTCGGCGACCGCCGGGCTGTTGCCGCGGTCGAGAATTCGTACGCCGCTCGCCGCGATGCGATCGAGCGCGGTTTCGAATTCCTGCCGCACCGCGCCGTCGACCTCGCGCCATCCGGCGGTGCAGAGCCGTACCAGCGTCTCCGGTTTGCGGGCGTCGGGCAGTGTGGCGGGACCGTCCAGTCCTGGATGCGGCGGCGTGCCGCCCACGACGGATGCGATGTAATGCGCGGTGGTCCATGCATCGGCCATGGTGCCTGCGATTGTTCCGAGCGTGTCATGGCTGAGCGAAAGCGGATGAATCCCGCCGATATTCAGGGCAGCGTGCGTCGGCTTGTAGCCATAGACGCCACAATAGGCCGCCGGCCGCACGATCGATCCGGCGGTTTGCGTGCCCAGCGCCACCGGGACCATGGCCGCCGCGGTGGCGGCGGCGGACCCGCTGGACGATCCGCCGGGCGTCCGCGCCACATCGTATGGATTATGCGTGGGACCCGAAGCGCCGGTGGCGAACTCCGTCGTGACGGTCTTGCCCGGTATGACCGCACCGCCGTGGCGCAGCGCAAAGACGGACGCGGCATCCCGGCCCGATTGCCATCCATCAAAGATCGGGCTGTTCATCTGGGTGGGCATGTCCGCGGTTTCGATGATGTCCTTGACCCCGACCGGGCAGCCGTCGATCGGCGAAAGCGGACGGTTCGCTGCGTACCGCGCGGTCGAGGCGTCCGCTTCGGCGCGGGCGGCCTTTAAATCCAAATGAACGAAGGCGAAAATTGCCGGATCCAGCGTGTCGATCCGCTCGAGACATGCTTCGAGGAATTCGCGCGGTGTCTCGCTGCCGTCCAGGAACGCGGGCACATGGTCGGCGAAGGCGGGCGGCGGGGCCCGGTGCGGGTCGAAGGCGCCAATCGGACGCTTGTCGTCGGCGGATTGTTTCTTCTCGGTCATTTTCCGGTTTTCCTGTCACGGGCGAGGGATGGAGGCGGCTGGATTACGATTGTACGGCGCGGGCGACTTTCCCTTGCCGGCGCGATTACGCTAAGAAGATAACAAGCATACACGCAAATTTTGTGACGGCTTGCTGTCGGGACCCGGCAGGGGCCGCCGCGCCACACAGATTCAGCGGAGATTTAACGGTGTCCGAACGCTCTCTACCTTTGTCACGCTTCAAGATCGTCGATCTAACCGCCCATCGCGCGGGCCCAACGGCGGTTCGGCAGCTGGCCGACTGGGGGGCGGAAACGATCAAGATCGAAGCGCCCGCCGCGATCAACAAGGAGAAGACCGGCACCCTCGGCGCGCGTCACGGGTTCGACTTGCAGAACCTGCACCGCAACAAGCGGAGCCTTACCCTCAATCTGAAATCGGACGAGGGCAAGGAGGTGTTCTTCAAACTGGTCGAGGAGGCGGATGTCGTCGTCGAGAATTACCGTTCCGCGGTGAAGCACCGCCTCGGCATCGATTACGAGGCCTGCCGCAAGGTCAATCCGCGGATCGTCTACGGCAGCATTTCGGGATTCGGACAGGACGGCCCCTACGGCAAGCGTCCGGGGGTCGATCAGATCGCACAGGGCATGGGCGGGCTCATGTCGGTTACGGGATTGCCGGGGCAGGGGCCGGTGCGTGTCGGTATTCCGATCTGCGACCTGACGTCGGGGATGTTCCTGGCCCAAGGAATCCTGATCGCATTGCTCGAGCGAGAGGTGTCCGGAGAAGGGCAGTGGGTGCACACGTCGTTGCTGCAGGCGATCATCTCGATGATGGATTTCCAGGCCGCCCGGTACCTCAAGGATCAGGATGTGCCAAAGCAGGCCGGAAACAACCACCCGACCGGCATTCCCACCGGCGTGTTCCCGACGGCGGACGGGCATATCAACATCGCCGCGTCGGGCGAGGTGTTGTTCGAACGGTTCTGCAAGACATTGGGATTGGATCGGCTGCTCGACGATGACAAGTACAACAATTTCGACGGCCGGCGGGAAAACCGCGATGAGCTGAACGGCATCATCGGCGGCGTGACGAGCACGAAGTCCAGCCAACATTGGGTCGACGCCTTGAACGATGCCGGCGTGCCGTGTGGTCCGATCTACGACATGCAGCAGGTTTTCGCCGATCCGCAAGTTCAACATCTGGGCATTGCGACGCCGATGGATAGTCCGGCGGTCGGCACATTCCCCATTGTTGGCCAGCCGCTCATGATGAGCCGGACGCCGCAGCCGGACCGAATTCGCCGCCCAACGCCCGAACTGGGCGAGCAAACGGACGAGATTCTCGCGGAGCTCGGCTACAGCGGCCAACAGATCGAAGCTTTGCGCGGCAAGCAGATCGTCTAACATCTGCATGCCGACGCAACGGAACGCGTAAACACGGAAGAGGATGCCATGAAACTCAAGACCGACAAGATGATCGCCGAAAAGAAGGACGGGGTGGGATGGCTGACCTTCAACAGTCCGGCTCGCCGCAATGCCGTATCGCTGGAAATGTGGGAAGCCATCGGCACGGTCATGGACGACTATTCACAGGATCCGGATGTCCGCTGCTGCGTCATGACCGGGGCCGGCGACAAAGCCTTCGTCTCGGGCGCCGACATTTCGCAGTTCAAGGAAAAGCGCAACGATGCCGAGGCTGCAGCCGAATATGACAGGGTCTCCAGCGACTCCAGGCGCAAGCTGGGCGAATTCGAGAAGCCGCTGATCGCCATGATCCGGGGGTATTGCCTGGGCGGCGGCTTGGGCGTCGCGATGAGTGCGGATTTCCGCATCGCGAGCGAGGATTCGCAGTTCGGAATTCCGGCGGCCCGCTTGGGAATCGCCTACACGTTCGAAAACGTCCAGCGCTTGGCGTCGCTTGTCGGGCCGTCCTTTGCGAAGGAAATATTGATCACAGGGCGGCGTCTGTCGGCGGCGGAAGCCTATCAAATCGGTTTGATCAATCGTGTGGTGCCGGTCGATGCGCTGGCCGCTACGGTGCAGGAATTCACCGACGCGATTACGGAGAATGCGCCGTTGTCGATGCGGGCGTCCAAACTGACGGTCGCGGAAATCCTGAAGGACAAGGAAGACCGCGACTACAATATGATCGACGGGCTGAAAAAGGCGTGTTTCGACAGCAAGGATTACCAGGAAGGGCGGGAGGCGTTCATGGCGAAACGCAAACCGCAATTCACGGGAACCTGACCCGGCGTCGGGGATCGCATTGACCATGCCCCCGTGGAATTTCAATCGTCGTCGGCTCTTCGCGCCGACTCTGCTGCTCTTGTCGATTGTCGGCCTTAATTTGGCGCTCGCCTTCCAGAATGTTTGGCCGACGTTGTGGGTCCGGCCGACCATCGAAATTGCGACGGAACTGGTGGCGATCCTGCTGTTGCTCGCTGTTTGGGGCGAGTGGCGCGGTGCGGTGCCGCGATGGCTGCGCAGAACCGCGGTCGCCGTTGTCGGCCTTCTGATCCTTGGCCGTTATGCGGATGTAACTGCGCATGCGTTGTTCGGCCGGCCAATGAACCTCTATTTCGATCTCGCCCATCTTCCGAATGTGATGGCGATGACGGCGGAAGCCCGGTCGACCGGTGATCTGTTTCTCTTTACCGTTGCGGTCTGCGTTGTCGTTACGGTCGTTGCCCTGTGTGTATGGCTGGGCGTCCGGACGGTTACAGACGCCATGCAATCCACCGTATTGCGACGGTGCGTTATTGCGGCCGCCGGTGGGTTGCTGGCAATCTTCGCGGTCGGCCAGGTTGGCAACATTACCGCTGTCAAAAAGAGGTTTGCTTTGCCGATTACGCCGGTCTACGCGAAGCAGGCCGGGTTCGCCGCCCGCGCTGTCGCCGGGACCGTTCCTGCGATGGATTTCATGAAGGGCGATGTCGTGTCGTCCGATTTGGCCCGTTTGGAGAAGGGCGACATGTTCGTCATTTTCCTGGAGTCATACGGCGCGGTGGCACACAAGGATGCGGCGCTCTCCCGCGCGGTCGTTCCGCGATTACGGCGGCTGCAGGAGAAACTCGGCGCGGAGGGTTGGCATATGGCGTCTGCCTTCCTGACGTCGCCGACTTTCGGCGGCGCGTCCTGGTTGGCGCATTCCAGTTTTTTATCGGGCCTGACGGTATCGCAGAATCAGGATTACCAACTGCTGCTGAGTACGCGCCGTCCGACCATGGTGGATGTCTTCCGGAAGGCCGGGTACCGGTCCGTTGCGCTTATGCCCGGCCTTAAGCGCGCCTGGCCTGAAGGTGAATACTACGGCTACGATCGCATCTACGATGCATCGTCGCTGAATTACGACGGACCTGCGTTCGGATGGTGGACAATACCCGATCAGTTCGCGCTGGAGCGTTTGTACCGCAATGAGGTTGCGCCGGCGGGTCGATCCCCGCTTTTCGTTGTCTTTCCGACCATCATGAGCCACATGCCTTTCGGACCGCTTCCGCCTTACATCGAGGATTGGCAGCGGCTTTCGGATACGGGGATCTATCGGAAGGACGCTCCCGATACGGCGGACGGCAAGCAGGACTGGAAACGATTGCGGCAGGCGTATGGCCTCGCGCTGTCCTACAATCTCGATATGGTTGAAGGGTTTTTGCGGAATCGCAGTCCGAGAAACGCCTTCGTGGTAGTGATCGGCGATCATCAACCGCCGGCGATGGTCAGTGGGCCTAAGGCCGACTGGAAGGTTCCGGTCCACGTATTTTCCCGGACCGCCAAGGTTCTAGAGCGTTTCGAAGAAGCGGGCCTTCTCGGCGGCGCGATTCCGCAAGGGGCGCCCGTTGCTGAAATGGCGCAATTTCATGGAATTATCCTTAAGGCCCTACACGGCGGCGATGGCTAACCCCATCTATCGAGGAATGGTTTGATCCTTATGTGGTGTTTCCGTAGCCTGTGCCCGATTAAGCACCGGCTAGGCCTAACGGTTAAATGAACGCGGGGACTCATCTGTGAAGAAGCTGGTCATCGGCATCGTCGCCGTCATCGTTATCCTGATTGCGGCCGTGCTGGTCGCGCCGAGTTTTGTCGATTGGAACGCGCGTAAGCAACAGATCGCTGCGCTGGTCAAGGATGCGACCGGGCGGGATCTGACGATCAACGGCGATATCGACGTTACGATCCTGCCGCGGCCCGCGCTGCGGGTCGAAGATGTCCGCTTTTCGAACGCCCCGGGCGCGAGCGCGCCGGATATGATTCGATTGCCCGAAGCGCGGGTCAGCGTTGCTTTCGGCCCGCTTTTCGAGGGTCAGCTCGCGACCGTGGTGACACTGGTCCGCCCGACCTTCAATCTGGAAAAATTGGCGGATGGCCGCACGAATTGGCAATTCGAAGCTGCATCGGCGTCAACGGAAGGGGCGGCGGCTCCTACACAGGCGGGCGGAGGGGATGACCGGCTAAACGTGAAGTTGGACAGCTTCCGGATTGCCAACGGCACGATCAGCTATCTCGATTCCGAAAGCGGTTCCTTCGAACGGATCGAGAAATTGAACTCGGATGTGTCATTCGATTCCCTAAAGGGGCCGTTTAGGTTGGAGGGCGAGGCGGCTATTCGTGGCGTTCCGGTCACGGTGAAATCGTCGACGGGCAGGCTGAAACCGGACGCACCGTTGCCGTTCCTGGCCGAAATCAAAACACCCGGCGGCAACGCGGAATTGCGGCTGCGCGGCAGTTTGTCCGATCTTACGGGCGATCCGTCGATCAAGGCCGAGGTGACCGCGACGGTCGATGATCCTGCCGCGTTGCTGCGTGCGACGGCCGGCGGGTCGGCGCCCGCCGTGTTGGCGCAGAACCTTTCCGTTCTGGCCGGCCTCGATGCATCCGCCAAATCCGTTGCGCTCAACGCGGTCGAGGTCGAGTTCGGCGACGCCCGCGTGACCGGCGACATCAAGGCGGAAATTGGCGAGACACAGACGGTGTCGGTCGTCTTGCGCGCGGGCAATCTCAATCTCGATGCATTCCTCGACGGTGGCTCCGAAAAAACCGCCAAATCACCGACGGACGGTGGTTCGGACGCGCAGCCGGGAAACGGCGGGACCGCGCCGCCGCAGATGAAAACCAGTGCGGCGGGCGGCTTCGAGTTGCCGAATGATGTCGAGGCGACGTTGGATGTCGCCGCGGATGTCGTGCAGTACGAAGGGTCGGTGATCCGCGGGCTTATCGCCAAGGCCGTGCTCAAGGACGGCCGTATCGGCGTCGAGGATATCAGTGCCGTGTTGCCCGGAAATTCCACCGTCGGCGTGAAAGGGGCTGTCGTCGCGGCGAATGGCGCGCCGCAGGTCGATCTACGCGTGACCGGCCGGTCGGACAATTTGCGTGAAGTTCTCGAGTGGCTCGATGTCGATGTCGCTTCGGTGCCCGCGGATCGCTTGCGCCGGTTTACGCTGTCCACCGATGTAGCGGGTACGCCGCAGAATCTGACGGCGCGCAACATTGCGATGAAACTGGACTCCAGCCGGATATCGGGTGGGCTTGCCCTGGTGCTGCGGGACAAGCCGGCTTTCGGATTGCGGATTGCCGTCGACCGTTTGAATTTGGACGGTTATCTGCCGCCCGAGGAAAGCCCGATCAATGTAAAGCCCGGCGTGCCTCCGACGAAAGCGGAACCGGCCGATCAGACGCCGGGATATGTCAAGGCGATCGAGATGCTCAATCGGTTCGACGCGAATATCGATGCAACGGTCAATACGGTCATCGTTTCCCGCACGCCGGTCTCGGGTTTGGCACTGGATGTCACGGTGGTGAATGGGGGGTTGGACGTCCGGCGTCTCAAGGTCGACGATTTTGCCGGCGTTCGTGCCAACGCCAAGGGAAAGCTCAACATCGCGACCGGGCAGCCGCGTTTCGAGGCCGAATATCAGGTCGACGTCACCGACACCCCGCGCCTCGTGCGCTTCCTCGGCAATCCACCGGAACTCAGGAATCGCCGGTTCGGGCGGGTCGCCGCATCGGGAAAGGGCAGCGGGTCGCTGGAGTCCCTGAAGCTCGACACGAAACTCGAGGCGATGGGCGGCACCCTGGCCCTCAACGGATCGATTGCTCAACCCTTGGTGGCGCCTCAATTCGACGTTGCGGCGACGCTGAGGGCGCCGGAGCTGGTCAAAGTCGTTCAAATTGCCGATCCGGACTATGCGCCCGCGGCGGGAAAGCTGGGACCGATCGATCTATCGCTGAAGGCCGAAGGGGCGCTGGGTTACGTCAAGCTCAGCGACATCTCGGGTCATGCGGGGCCGGTCAGTCTGCGGGGTAATGCCGACGCGACATTGGAGGGCGACCGGCCGAAACTGCGTGCCAGTTTAAGCACCAGCGAGGTTCTGCTCGATCTTTTCCTGCCGCTGGAATCGAGGCGCCGGTCCGCGCTGCCGGCACGCCATCGCATCATCAAGGCGGCGGCGAAGAACGTCACGATTCCGAATGCCGCTCAACGATGGTCGACGGCCCGCTTGGATGTCGAGGCGCTGCGGTCGGTTGATGCCGAAATCTCGCTAACCATGTCGGCGCTTACCAAGGATCCCTACCGCCTCAGCAATCCCAAGGCCGACGTGGTGTTGGAAAAAGGCAAGCTGACGTTGCGCTCGTTCGAAACCGGGTTTTCGACCGGAACGATAACGGTAACCGGCGAAGCCGATGCGCGGACCGATACCGTGACCGCGGCGATGAACGTTACGGCCAAGGATGTCGATGCGTCGGACGTCGTGAACGCGTTGCGCAACTATCAGGTCCGGCTCGGACCGATCCGGTTCGGCACGACGGTGAAAGGCCCGGTGGCGATTACCGCAAACGTGGCGACGGTGGGCGGTAGCGAGCAGGATTTGGTCAACGCCCTGAACGGCAAGGGGCGCATCACCGGCCAATTGCAGACCACGTTTTCGGGCGAAACCCGCGGGACGAGCGCCGTCGCGGGACTCGCGGGCGCGTTGCTCGGCAAGAAGGTGAAGGAACTGCGCGGCGTGACGAATGTGGTACAGGGCACAGACCGGTTGCTGTCCGCCTTCGACGGCGCTTCCACCCTGAACGGCGACATCGTTATTTCCAACGGCGTGGCGTCGACGGAGAACCTTGTATTGGTCGGGCGGGGCGGGCGTGCCCTGACAGCGGGGAAAGTGCACTTGCCGAAATGGACTTTGGACAGTGTGACCGACGTAACCCTCGGCCAGGACACCGATCCGTACCTCGTGGCCGAGATGACGGGGGCGCTCGACGATCCTTATGTGAAGAAAGTGAGTGGACAAATCCTGCGCACGCGACAGACACCGGCGCAAAAATCGCCCGAGGCCCAGCAACCGCCAAGCGAGCCGAAGGATCCGCTGAAATCGTTGTTGCCGGGATTGTTGAACCCGCAGGCCGCCCCATCCGGGCAGCCGGCACCGACCGATCAAAAGAAGATCAACCCGGAAGATGCGCTGAAAGGATTATTGCAGGGGCTTAGCCGTTGACGAGGTGTCGATCGCATGGTCGTCGTCGGCCCGCATGGAAAGCAAAACGTAGACCCTGATTGCACTGGAGAGGTTGCCGTCCCGTTGCCGGTCGATCTCCGTAACCAATTGGTTCACGGTCAGGGCGCGCTGCCCCGCAAGAACCTTTAAGGCGCCCCAGAAGGCGTTTTCCAACGAAACGGACGTGCGGTGGCCGGCAATTACCACGGACCGCTTCTTCATCGCGCCCGGATGAGCCAGGTCCATCTCAGCCGGATGTTGCGGCCCAGATGTTTCGCGCATGTTTCTCCGTTCGGTGGGCAGTTCCATCTACCTTCACTAACTCGCAGCTCATGTTTCAGGAGCGTCAGGTTGGCCCTATCCGGCGCTATTTGGCAATACGGACTCACGGAATGTTGAAGCTCGGCGCGGCGTTAGCGATCAAGATCATTAATATCATTGATAAAATCCACGACCGCTTGAACCGCTTCCCGCCAATTCTGGTCGCGGCTCCGACCGGATTTCTTCCGGGGGTTGAAACTGTGGTCGCCGTCGCCGAGCCAGTGAATCCGGATGCTGGCCGGCAAGCCGTATTCCGGCACCTCTTCGGCCGTGCCGAAAGGATCCCGGCTTCCCTGGCAGATCAGCGTGGGGGTTTCCAGCGTGAGGAGATGTTCCGTGCGCAAGCGGTCGGGCTTCCCCGGCGGATGAAAGGGATACCCTAAACATATCAATCCGCTAACTTGCTTCTCATCGGCCACCATGCTCGCGATCCGGCCGCCGAGCGATTTTCCCCCAATCAGCAGGGGTTTCCCTTCAAAACTGTCGATCACCTCTTTCCAGGTCTGTAGAAGGACGGCGGCCCGATCGGGCGGACGCCGCCGTCCGGTCTCTCGGATCGTTTTCATATAAGGAAATTCGAATCGGGCGACGCGCAGTTCCTGGACCGCGAGACCTTGCGCAATGGCCTCCATGAAGGGCGTATCGATGCCTGCGCCGGCCCCATGGGTGAGGACGACGGTCGCGGCCGCCTCTGTGGGGCCGTTGAAAATTAACTCGGGAGGCATGTTTGGGGTGTATGTCCCTCTTTGATGGTTAACGTCACGTAACGATCGTCCGGGTTCGAAAACGCGCGATGTAAAGGGGACGTTAAAGATATTCGATTAGAAAAACGACATTGTTTCATGAAAATAGCGATGTTTTGCGGGGATTTGTGATGAGTGAGTTGGCGATTGTCGAGGAAAAGCTCGTTTCCGACCGGGCCGAAGAACAGCTTGTGACCATGACCGTGGATGGTCAGCACTTCGGGCTGTCGATCCTCAGTGTGCAGGATATCGTCGAGACGCATGCCATCACCCAGGTGCCGCTGGCACCTTCCGCGATTTCCGGCGTCATGAACCTGCGCGGCCGTATCGTGACGGTTATCAATCTCCGCCGCATTCTGGGCAAGACGGATAACGCCGAAAGCCGGATGGGCGTGACCGTCGAATACAAGGGTGATCTTTACACGATTCTGGTGGACCAGATTGGTGAAGTCCGATTGCTTGACCAAGACGATTTCGAGGCGGTGCCGGCGACATTGGATCCGATCCTCAAGCAGCTTTGCACCGGCATCTACCGCATGGATGAAGAACTCTTGGCCGTGCTCGACGTCGACCAGATTTTGGATGCGGAAACGATCGCGCAGACGCCGCAAATTCGGTTCATTGCCCGTCCGAAGGACGTGCCGGAGTCGCAGAAGCGCATCGCCACCAAGAAGACGCACGACGACGAAGCGGAAAAGAACGACGCATCATCCGCCGATGACGACGCGTCCACCGAGGATGGCGCCGAGCCGAAGAAGGCCGCGCCGCGCAAGGCGAAGAACGTGTTCAAGAAGAGCACCGCCAAGAAGACGGCGGACGACGACAGTGCTAAATCGGAAGACGACAAGATCGACGACAAGGCCGAGGCCAACGCCAAGACCGAAGACCCGGCGCCGAAAGTCGTCGAACCGAAAACGCCTGAAGCCGAGGCCAAAGACGCCGATGAAGCGACTGAGGCGGCCGCAGCCGCGGCACCGTCGGATGAAGCCCCGGATGCAGCTCCGGCGCCGAGCCCGGCACCGGCCGCTGCCAGCGCACCGTCGACGGATACCACTGTATTCGAGGATCTAGGCGGTGCCGGTGTCCTCACCGGAATTGTCGAACGCTTCTACGAGCGCGTTCTTGAAGACAAGAGTCTCGCCGGTTTCTACGACGGGGCCGATATGGATGCCCAGATGGACGCCTTGCAGGTGACCTTGCAGGCTGCCCTTGGCGGACCGAAAGACGGGGCCGTTCCGTCCGGTCATTCGTGGTTGGTGCCGAAGAAAGGCATGGACGATGACAACTTCAATACGTGCCAATCCCTTCTGGAAGCGACGCTGCATGCCCAATCCGTACCGGAAGGCGTGATCTTCCGGGTTCTGGCCGCGGTCGAATTGAAGCGGGAAAGCATCGTCGACTAAGGGCGCTCAACGGGGGCGTGCTGTCCCCGATCTAGCGTTTCTCGCCGGTCATCGATGCCGGATCGACCCAAGCATCGAATTGCTCTTCCGTCACCAGTCCGGATGCGACGGCGGCTTCCTTCAGGGTGGTGCCCTCCGCATGCGCGCGTTTCGCAATCTTTGCCGCGTTGTCGTAGCCGATATGCGGGTTGAGCGCCGTCACGAGCATCAGGGACTGTTGGAGCAATCTGTCGATCCGCTCCCGGTTCGCGGCAATCCCCTCGACGCAATTGCTTGCGAAGCTAATGCACGCGTCGCCGAGCAGCCGCAGCGATTGCAGCAGATTGTAAATGATTACCGGCTTGAATGTGTTGAGTTCGAGATGGCCATTCGATCCGGCGACCGTGACCGCCACGTGATTGCCCATCACCTGGGCGCACACCTGGGTCATCGCTTCGCACTGCGTCGGGTTCACCTTGCCCGGCATGATCGACGATCCGGGCTCGTTCTCGGGCAGTAGCAATTCGCCGAGCCCGCTGCGCGGGCCGGACCCGAGCAGGCGGATATCGTTCGCGATCTTCATCAGCGATACCGCGATCGTATTGGCGACGCCGGACAGCTCGACCATCGCATCATGTGCCGCCATGGCTTCGAATTTGTTGGCCGCAGGCGAAAACGCGATGCCGGTGAGATCCGAAAGCTGATCGGCGAACGCCTGGTCGAATCCGTCCGGGGCGTTTAATCCGGACCCGACGGCGGTGCCGCCTTGCGCGATCCGGTGAAGGCGCGGCAATGCACCGTTGACGCGATCGATGCCGTTCGACAGTTGCACCGCGTAACCGGAAAACTCCGCTCCCAGGGTCAGGGGCGTTGCGTCTTGCAGATGCGTCCGTCCGATCTTGACGATGGGGCGGAATTCGTCGGATTTCTTCTCGAGCGCAGTTTTGAGCCGTGCAAGGCCCGGCAGCAGGCAGTCACGGATTTCAAGCGCGGCGGCGATATGCATCGCGGTCGGGAAACTGTCATTCGAGGATTGCGCGCGGTTGACATGGTCGTTCGGGTGCACCGGGTCCTTGGACCCGGCCTTGCCGCCAAGCGCCTCGATGGCGTGGTTCGCGATGACCTCGTTCAGGTTCATGTTGGTCTGCGTGCCGGAACCGGTCTGCCAGACCACCAGCGGGAAATGGTCGTCGAGATCGCCGGCAATGACGGCATCGCAGGCCGCCGTGATGGCTTTCCCGATCCGCGCGTCGAGATCGCCCGAGGCAATATTGGCCAACGCGGCGGCCTTCTTCTGGTATCCGAAGGCACGGATCAATTGCTGCGGCATGCGCTCGACGCCGATTGCGAACAGCTCCTTGCTGCGTTGCGTCTGTGCGCCCCACAGTCGGTTCGACGGGACCGCTATCTCGCCCATGCTGTCCCGTTCGGTGCGGGTCGTCGGCGTATCGGTCATGTCGCCTTGCTCCGTTTCTTGGGCCGCTTGGGCTTTTTCGCTTTCTTGGATTGCAGCGCGACGTCGAAGGCCCGGCGCGCCCAGTCGCTCAAATCGTCGGGGTCTTCCAACAAATCCGCCGGCACCTGATGATAGGACATCGCCACCGGTTTCGACTTCCCTTCATAGGTGAACGGTCCCATGCCGGCATCTTCGTAGGCGGCCCGGTTCGCGTCGCCGGTCTTGAAGTATAGCGTGTCATAGGCGACCAAACCGAACATCACGCCGTCGCGAAACAGCCCCGCGCCGCCGAACATCGCGCGAATCGTGACCGGGCCGAAAGGCTCGAGCTGTTCCTGCAGAAAAGCGGCGAAGTCGGCGTTTACGGACATGCCGTGATCTCAGCGCACGGGAGCGCGTATTGCAACCGTCCGCGCCCGATCAGAGGTCGCGGAAGAAGTCGTTTCCCTTGTCGTCCGTTACGATAAAAGCCGGGAAGTTCTCCACTTCAATGCGCCAGATCGCTTCCATACCCAGGTCTTCGAACTCGACACACTCGACCTTCTTGATGCAGTCCAGGGCGAGGCGGGCCGCCGGTCCGCCGATCGATCCGAGATAGAAGCCGCCATGCGCTTGGCAGGACTGCCGCACGACGTCGGAGCGGTTGCCCTTGGCCAGCATGACCATTGACCCGCCGGCCGCTTGGAACCGTTCGACGAAGGCGTCCATGCGCCCCGCTGTTGTCGGGCCGAATGATCCCGATGCATAACCTTCCGGCGTCTTCGCCGGGCCGGCGTAATAAATCGGGTGATCTTTGAAGTATTTCGGCAGGTCCTCGCCCTTGTCCAGCATCGCCTCCAGCCGCGCGTGCGCGGCGTCGCGCGCCACGATGATCGTGCCGGTGAGCGAGAGACGCGTCTTCACCGGATGCCGGGTCAGGGTGCCGAGGATGCCCGACATGGGCTGCTGCAGGTCGATATCGATGACATCGCCCTTTAGGTCTTCGTCGGTCACGTCCGGCATGTATTTGGCAGGGTCGGTTTCCAGCTTTTCGAGGAAGATGCCGTCGCGGGTGATCTTGCCCAGGATCTGGCGATCCGCCGAGCAGGAGACACCGAGACCGATCGGCAGGCTTGCCCCGTGCCGCGGCAGCCGGATGACGCGCACGTCGTGGCAGAAATACTTGCCGCCGAACTGGGCGCCGATGCCCATCGCCTGCGTCAGCCGGTGGATTTCCCGTTCGAATTCGACATCGCGGAAAGCCTGGCCCTTGTCGCCGCCTTCCGCCGGCAGATTGTCGTAGTAGCGGCAACTCCCCAGCTTCACCGTCTTGAGATTTTGCTCGGCCGACGTGCCGCCGATGACGATGCTCAGGTGATAGGGCGGGCAAGCGGCGGTGCCGAGCGTGCGGATCTTCTCGTCGAGAAAGGCGACCAGCCGTTCCGGCGTCAGTGTCGAAGGCGTCGACTGGAACAGGAAGCTCTTGTTGGCCGAGCCGCCGCCCTTGGCGATGAACAGAAACTTATACGCATCCCCCTCGTCGGCATAGAGATCGACCTGGGCCGGCAGGTTGTTGCGGGTGTTGGTTTCCTCGTACATCGTGACCGGCGAAACCTGGCTGTAGCGCAGGTTCAATTGCGTGTAGCTGTCAAACACGCCCTTTGACAGGGCTTCCTCGTCGCCGCCGCCGGTCCAGACCTTCTGTCCCTTTTTGCCCATGATGATCGCCGTGCCGGTGTCCTGGCACATCGGCAGGATACCGCCGGCGGCGATGTTGGCGTTCTTGAGCAGATCGTAGGCGACGAAGCGGTCGTTGTCCGACGCTTCCGGATCGTCGAGGATACTCGCGAGTTGTTTCAGGTGGCCCGGGCGCAGCAGATGGTTGATGTCCTTGAAGGCTTCGGTCGCCAACTCGGTCAGCGCCTGCGGATCGACGGTTAGGACCTCCGACCCGTTGAAGGTGGCGGTGCCGACATGGTCGCCCGACAGTTTGCGGTATTCGGTCTTGTCCGCACCGAGGGGGAACATCGGATGGTATTCGAAGGTTTGCTCGCTCATTATTCTCTTTCCACGAATCCGGTTATGCGCGGGCGTAAGAGTCGGCAAAAAACCGGGCGCGTCAAGGGCGGCCGCCGCCTACCCGGACATTAGCCGCCGACGTGTAGGACGCCTTGTCCGAGAGCAGCCAGCAGACCGCCTCGGCGATCTCTTCCGGACGGCCGGCACGGCCCATCGGCAGCTTCGGCGCGATCTCGTCGACCTTGTCCTGCGGCGGCATGCCGGGAACGGTGAGGCCGGGGCTGACCGTGTTCACGCGGATGCCCTCGCCGGCGACCTCCTGGGCGAGGCCGATGGTCAGCGAGTTGACCGCTCCTTTCGATGCCGCATACAGGACGCCTTCGCCGGGTGACCCGATGTTCGCCGACCCGGAGGATATGTTCACGATAGATCCGCCCGTGCCGCCGTGTTTCGTCGACATACGACGCACCGCCTCGCGGGCGCAGAGGAAATAACCGGCGACGTTGACCTGCAGCACCGTGGCGATATCGTCCGCGCCAAGCGCGTCGAGCCGACCGCGTGGCCCATGGATTCCGGCGTTGTTGACCAAACCTGTGATCGGGCCGAGCGATTCAGTCGCGGTGTCGAACATCCGGGTTATGTCGCTCTCGACCGATGTATCGGCCTGGACCGCAATGGCCTTGCCGCCGGCTTTCTCGATGTCGGCAACGACGGCGTTCGCAAGGTCGGCTTCCGACCGGTAGGCGACGCAGACGGCATGCCCATGCTCGCCGCAAAGCCGCGCGATCGCGGCGCCGATACCCCGGCTGCCGCCGGTAACAATGGTCACGTTGCTCATGATCGGAAGTCCCTATTCCTGTCGTGTCTGCAATGAAAGTTTGCCGGCCGCGGCCGCTCAGTCGTCCGTGCCGAGCAGTTTGTTCAGCTCGCGATTGCTGTAGGTGTCTTCGGTGTAGCGGTATGTGCCCAGGTCCCGCAACTCCACGGCGGCGTGGCGCGCGAGCGTGTAGGCGGCGCGGGCGATGCTGCCGCCGACGCTGAGCCGGGCGACGCCGAGGGCTTCCAATTCGGCAACCGGCGGCGTCTTGGGCCCCGCGAGGATATTGATCGGTCCGGCGATGTCGGCGGCGAGGCGGCCGATCGTCTGGCCGTCGGCGACGCCCGGAATGAACAGGCTGCGGGCCCCGGCCTCGTAGTAGGCATTCGCACGATTGATCGCGTCGTCCAGCACCGCGGCGTCACGGCCGAGCCTGATGAAACCGTCCGTGCGCGCATTGATGACGAAGGGAATGCCGGCTTGGTCGGCGGCTTCGCGACCCGCCTGGATTCTTTCGACGCCGAGGGCGAAGTCGAACAGTGGCTCATCCCCGTCCTTGGCGCCGTCCTCGATATTCGCGCCGACCGCGCCCGCATCGATCGCGCGGCGCACGGTCTCGGCGACATCTTCCGGGCTTGGGCCGTAGCCGGCTTCCAGGTCGGCGGTGACCGGGATGTCGACCCGCGCCGACATCTTGGAGACCTCGTCGAGCATTTCGTCCCGGCTGATCGCCTCGCCGTCGGGAAACCCGCGCGAGAATGCGACCCCGGCGCTGGTCGATGCGATGGCGGGAAACCCGGCCTCGGCCAGGATCAACGCCGATGCGACATCCCAGGCGTTGGGCAGAACCAATAATTCCGGGTCGGTATGAAGTTTGTGGAAGGTCTCTGTCTTCGACCGCAGACTGTCTTGAACCATCGCCTTTGTCGGCTCCCCTGATTCGGTTATGGGACGATTGCCCTGGGGCCGGACGGTGCTAGTCCTTGCGGAAGGTGTCCAGGGGGATGATGTTGTCGGTCGGCCCGTCGGCGGAGTCGCCGCTGGTATTGGCGCCGTCGCCGGTGGCCTCGGCGGGTTGGCCGGCCGTATCGTCATTCTGCGCGGCCGCTTCTGCCGGCTGGAACTGCAGCGCAAAGTTGACCGACGGATCGGCGAACGCGTTCACCGCCGAGAAGGGCACGACAAGCCGTTGGTGCCGGTCGTTGAAACTGAGCGTTACTTCGAATTGGTCGTCGCCGATGATCAGATCCCAGAATTGGTATTGCAGGACGATCGTCATCTCCAACGGATATTTTTCGCGAAGCTCGTCGGACAAGGTGACGTCCGGGTGATCGGTACGGAAGGTGACGTAAAGATGATGCGCACCCGGCAACCCGTGCTCGGACACAAAAGTCAGCGCTTCGCGAACGACGTTTTTCAACGCCCGCTCAACCAGCCGATCATATTGAAGCAAATCTTCCGTCATGGTGCAGGGACCGGTTCTACCATAGTGATACGTCCCTTCAAGTGCGGAAAGTCACGCGCCGGAAAGTTGGGGGGCTTCTGTTGCCCGGTGCCCCCCGGACCGCGCTTACTTAATCAGATTAAGCAGCGAGGCGGGCTTCGCCCGCAGAGTTGTCATTCGCAATTAGCGAAATAGCCCGATAACGGTGGTACCATGCCGGGCACAAACCAAGTCTTTACCACGCGCGTCGATCCTATTTCGCCCCCATGCCTGAACCCGACCGGGTCCGTGTTATGGTGGAGGCGCCGGGTACCGCCCCCGGGTCCGCTGCGCTTATTTCACGAGGCCATTTAGCGCCATAGTCGGTTTCCCGACAGAAGAAATATAGGCTTTTCCGACCCTTATATAAAGGCCTCTCTGCGGGGAATGGCCGCATTTGCGCAGTTTTCAGCCGATCTCGTCGATTTTTGCACCATGAACACGCCATCACGTCCCTAAGCATTAATTGAACGTTGTTGATTTTTCTTGACTCAAGGCCGGCTGGGTTGGCATAATTAAATGAACAGTGTTCATTTAATTGTCTTACGGAGGGCCGTAATCCGGCCTCCTACCAAGGTTCGGTGATGCCGCCGGCCCGTGCTTGGGATCGTCGGCACATGATATGAACACTGTTCAATTAATGACAAAGGAGATATCCGATGATGATTACTCGAATTTGGCGATACGCCGTGATCTCCGCCGGACTCTTGGCGGGGGTTGTAATCTCGGCGGCGGAGTCCACTGCCGCCGGACTGTTAAGCCCGTCGGACGGCACCGCGCCGCCGCTGGTAATTCAGGATCAGGCCGTCCGGGTGACGGTCGAAGACGGCTATGCGATCACCGCGGTGGAGCAGGTCTTCCGGAATCCGCATGGCAAGGATTTCGAGGCGATCTATTCCTTCCCGATACCGAAGAAGGCGGCGGTGTCGGGCTTCACCTATTGGATCGACGGAAAGCCGGTGACCGGCGAGGTGTTGGCCAAGAAGAAAGCGCGGGAGGTCTACGAGGAGGAGAAAAAGGCGGGGCGCGAGTCGGCCCTGACCGAGCAGGATTCGCACAAAACCTTCGACGTCTCGGTGACGCCGGTGCGCGCGGGCAAGGACGTGCGGGTTCGCCTGACCTACATCCAGCCGGCGCATATCGACACGAGCATCGGGCGCTACGTCTATCCCTTGGAGGAGGGCGGTGTCGACGATGCGAAGCTCGCCTTCTGGACGGCCAACGAGGCGGTGGCGGGCCGGTTCAGTTTCGATCTGCATCTCCGGTCGTCCTATCCGGTCGCCGCGCTGCGATTGCCCAAACATCCGCAGGCGGTGGTGACGCAGGTGTCCGATCGGGAATGGCGCGTCCACATGGATAACCGCGGCGGCAAGTCCATCGCGCCGCTGCCGGCGGCGCAGGATGTGTCCGACTCCGAGCGCGGCGACAAGGTCATCGCCGTGCCGACACGGCCCACGCACTCGATCGACGAGGGCGAGGTGGTTGTTCCGGTCCGGGCGACGCCACCGATTGCTTCGCAGTCCTTCCGTCTCGATACGGATATCGTCGTCTATTGGCGTCAGACCGAAAATTTGCCGGGCAGCGTCGATCTGGTGGCGCATCGACCGGATCCGGCTAAACCCGGTACCTTCATGATGGTGCTGACACCGGGCGACGATTTGAAGCCGATTGTCGAGGGGAAGGACTGGGTGTTCGTGCTCGACAAGTCCGGGTCGATGAAACGGAAATTCCATACCCTGACTGAGGGTGTGGCCCGCGGCGTCGCGAAACTGCGTCCGGTCGACCGTTTCCGGATCGTGCTGTTTGACCAGACGGCATCGGAACTCACATCCGGGTTCCTGCCCGCTACGCCGGACAACGTTAAGAAGGCCGTAACATTGCTGGATAATGTGCAGCCGAACCGGGGCACCAACCTGTTCGACGGGCTCAAGCTCGGACTAAACTTCGTCGAGTCGGATCGCACCACGGCGATCCTGCTGGTGACCGACGGCGTCGCCAATGTGGGTGAGACCCGCAAGAAATCGTTCCTCAAACTGGTGCGCAAGGCGGACGTGCGGCTGTTCACCTTCGTCATGGGCAACAGTGCGAACCGGCCTCTGCTGACCGGTATGACGCGGGCGTCGGGCGGCACCTCGATCAGTATTTCGAACAGCGACGACATCGTCGGCGCCGTGATGTCCGCAACCTCCAAGGTGACCCACGAGGCGTTGCACAAGGTCGGGATCAAGATCAGCGGCGTCCGTACCAGCGATCTTACCCCTGAACGATTGGGGAGCCTGTACCGGGGTGAGCAGCTCGTCGTGTTCGGCAAGTATCGCGGTGACGGGGAGGCGACGGTAACCTTGAAGGGTCTGATCTCCGGCAAGCCGACGACCTACACCACGCGCTTCGATTTTCCGAAGACTGCGGGGCTCAATCCCGAGGTCGAACGGTTGTGGGCCTTCTCGGCGATCGAGGCGCAACTACAGGACATCGACGACTTCGGCGAGAACAGCGACCGCAAACAGGTGGTGACCGAGCTTGGCGTCGAGTACGGATTGGTCACGCCCTATACCTCGATGGTCGTGGTGCGGGACGAAGTCTTCGCCCGACGCGGCATCGAACGCCGCAACCAAGCGCGCCGCGCGACGGAAACCAAGGCCTCGGAGCAACGGGCCAAGGCACCTGTCCGCACCACACGGGCCGATACGAAAGCACCGATGTTCAAGACGACGCGGCCCAGCTACAGCCGTGGATCGGGCGGCGGTGGCGGCGGGTCCACCGGCCTGCTTGGGCTGGTACTGCTGTTTGCCTTTTCGGCGGCGATCTACTTCAGCCGCCGGCGCGACGGAGAACGGAAGTGACCGGTCTCGTGTCAGCCGGTCGGAACCAGGGCGGCATTCGGCCGCCCTGGTTCACTGCCGGTCTGGCAGCGGTCATGCTCGCATTCTATGTCGCGTTGGGGCCGCAGCCGGACCTCATGATGTATGACCGTGCGGGCATCGCCGCCGACGAATGGTGGCGTCTCGTAACGGGGCATCTGGTGCATGGCGACCTGGGCCATCTGGCGGCGAACGTACTGGCCCTGATCATCCTCGGCGGTGTTTTGGAGTCGCTTCAGCGACTCGGAATCAAAACGCTGCTTCTCCTGGTGATGTTCGGAACGATCGTGATCGATGCGGTCTTGTGGCTAAAACTGCCGGGTCTCGATCGTTATTGCGGATTCTCCGGCATTCTCAACACGTTGTTTATCATCGCCGTATACCGGCAATGGCGCGTCACCGGCGACTGGGTGTATCCCGCCTTGGCGGTGGGCGGGTTTGGCAAGATTGCGATAGAAAGCGGGTCTGCCGGTGCGGTGCTGCCGCTATCGAGTCTGCCGTCGGTTACCGAGGCGCATTTCGCCGGCTTCGTCGCGGGACTCTTGCTCTGCTGTCTCACGGCTGCGTGGACCGCACGAGACGATGCGCCGATCCGCGCCCTTCATACTTCAACCGGTTCCCGGCGGCGGGTAGACTTTGTGACATGCGACAGTATCTCGACCTCATGCGGCACATCCGCGACACCGGCGCGCGCAAGGCGGATCGGACGGGCACGGGGACGCTGAGCGTCTTCGGCTATCAGAACCGGTACGATCTGCGCGACGGCTTTCCGATGGTCACGACCAAGCGGCTGCATCTCAAGTCGATCATCCACGAACTGCTGTGGTTTCTGCGGGGCGACACGAACGTTCGCTATCTGCAGGAAAACGGCGTGTCGATCTGGAACGAATGGGCGGACGCAACAGGTGATCTCGGGCCGGTCTACGGCCATCAATGGCGTTCCTGGCCGACACCGGACGGCCGGTCGGTCGATCAGATCACCGCGCTGGTGGACCAAATCAAGCGAAGCCCGGACTCGCGCCGGCACATCGTCAGCGCGTGGAATGTCGCCGATGTGGACAGCATGGCGCTGCCGCCCTGTCATTGCCTGTTCCAGTTCTATGCGGCGGAGGGGCGGCTGTCGTGTCAGCTATACCAACGCAGCGCCGACGTGTTCCTGGGCGTGCCGTTCAACATTGCGTCCTATGCCTTGCTGACCCTGATGATGGCGCAGGCGACCGGTCTGGAGGCCGGTGAATTCATCCATACCTTCGGCGACGCGCATCTCTATCTGAATCATCTAGAGCAGGCGGATTTGCAGCTTGAGCGGGAGCCCTATCCGCTGCCGACGATGACGCTGAACCCGGATGTCACGGATATCTTCGCCTTCCGGTTCGAGGATTTCTCGCTCGAGAACTACCGCTTTCATCCGCATATTCCCGCCGCCGTGGCGGTCTAGACCCGATGCCGCCCCGCATGTCGCTGGTCGTCGCGATGGCCGAGAACAATGTCATCGGCAGGGACGGCGACCTGCCGTGGCACATTCCGGCCGACCTCAAGCATTTCAAGGCGGTGACGATGGGCAAGCCGATCGTCATGGGCCGGCGGACCTACGAATCGATCGGCCGGCCGCTGCCGGGCCGGTTGAATATCGTGGTTACACGCGATCCGTCGAGGCAATGGGATGGGGTCGAGGCAGTCCAATCATTGCCCGATGCGCTTGACCGAGCGGCGGCGGACGGAGCGGATGAAATCATGATCATCGGCGGCGGCGATTTGTATCGGGCGGCGCTGCCGCTGGCGCAGCGGATCTATCTGACCCGGGTGCACGAGGCGGTCGAGGGCGACACGGTGTTCCCGGATCTCGACCCGTCGGAGTGGCGCACCGCGTCAAGCGACCGCCGGGATGATATCCACAGCGTGCCGGTTTCCTTCAAGGTGTTGGAAAGAATTCAGGCTGGTGACTAGCCGCCGCAAATCCGGCGGCCGTTATTGATTTTTGATTTTGCCGAAAACGAGCAGCAAGAAAGCGTAGACCATCGCGGTCTCCTTGAGCCGGTCGAACCGTCCGGCGGCGCCGCCATGCCCCGCGTCCATATTCGTCCGCAGCAGCAGCAAGTTGTCGTCGGTCTTGGTGGCGCGCAGCTTGGCCACCCATTTCGCCGGTTCCCAATAGGTCACGCGCGGGTCGGTCAGCCCGGCGGTGACCAGGATGTTGGGATAGTCTTTTGCCCCGACATTGTCGTAGGGCGAGTAGGATTTGATGTAGCGGTAGGCCTTTTCGTCCTCGATCGGGTTGCCCCATTCCGGCCATTCCGGCGGCGTCAACGGCAGGCTGTCGTCGCACATGGTGTTGAGCACGTCGACGAAGGGCACCTCGGCGACGCTTGCCTTGAACAAGTCGGGCCGCATGTTGACCACGGCACCCATCAGCATGCCGCCGGCGCTGCCGCCGTGGCAGGCGATCTCGCCGCGCGCCGTATAGCCTTCCTCGATCAACTGTTCGCCGGCGGCGATGAAATCGAGAAAAGTGTTCTTCTTCTGCAGGCGCTTGCCGGTCCGATACCAGCGGTAGCCGCCCTCCATGCCGCCGCGGATATGCGCGATGGCGTAGATGAAGCCGCGGTCGACGAGGCTGAGCCGCGTCGTTCCGAAAGATGCCGGGATGGCGTGGCCGTAGGAGCCGTAGCCGTAGAGCAGGACCGGGGCGGTTCCGTCGATCGGCGTGTCCTTGCGGTACAGCAGCGAGACCGGAATACGCTCGCCGTCGTGGCTGGTGGCGAAGGTGCGGCGGGTTAGGTAGTCGGACGGATCGTGTCCGCTCGGCACCTTTTGCTCCTTCCGCAGGGTGCGTTCGCCGGTCGCCATGTCGTAGTCGAAGGTCTGCTCCGGCGTTGTCATCGACGAGTAGATGAACCGCAGGAACGTGGTCTCGTATTCGAGCCTTCCGAGCAGGCCGAGACTGTAGGCTTCCTCTTCGAAGGCGATTTCATGCTCGCGGCCGTCGGCCATGGCGCGGATGACGATGCGCGGCAGGCCGTTCTCGCGTTCCAGCCGCACCAGATAGTCGGCGAACATCTCGACCGAGACGATCAGCCGTCCGGCCGTGTGCGGCACGAGGTCGGTCCAATGCGCACGGCCCGGATTGTCGACCGGCGTCGTGACGAGCTTGAAGTCTTCCGCATCGTCCGCGTTGGTCAGGATGATCAGCCGGTCGCCATGATGCGTGACCGTGAATTCGACTTCGGGGCTGCGCGGTTCGACCACGACCGGATCGCCGTCCGGATTGTCGGCGTCGATTAGCCGGACCTCCGACGTCTCGTGGTCGTGACTGTCGATCACCAGGAAGCGGCCGCTCTCCGTCTCGCCGATCGAAAGGAAGAAACCGGCGTCCGGCTCCTCGTAGACGAGCACGTCGTCGGCGACATCGGTGCCGATCTTGTGGCGAAATACCTGGGCGGGCCGATGATTGTCGTCGAGGACGGTGTAAAGGAGCGTCCGGTTGTCATTTGCCCAGACAACGGCGCCGTGGGCGTTCGGAATTTCGTCCGGCAGCACGGTTCCGGTGTTCAGGTCCTTGATCTTGATCGTATAGATTTCCGATCCGTTCAGATCGACCGCGTAGGCCAACAGCGCGTGGTCATTGCTGTGGTGGCAGGCGGCCAAGCTGAAGTACGATTGCCCCTCTGCCTCTTTGTCGCCGTGCAGCAGAACCTCTTCGTTTTTTTCGTCTGCAATGCTACGCCGGCAGAAAATCGGATGCTGCCCGCCGGTTTCGTATCGCCGGTAATAAGCGAAATCGCCGTCGGGGTCCGGCACGCTCGAATCGTCTTCCTTGATGCGGCCCTTGAATTCTTCGAACAACTTTTCCTGCAACGCCTCGGTCGCCGCTAGCTTGGCCTTCGTGTAGTCGTTCTCGGATTCGAGATAGGCGCGGATAGCAGGGTCGAGGATGTCCGGCGTCCGCATGACCTCCTGCCATTGCGGGTCCTTCATCCAGGCATAGGGGTCTTCGAGCCGGTCGCCATGCCGTTCGGTGACCAGGGCATCCTGCTTTGCGATGGGAGTATCGGTCATGCGGTTGGCGTCGGCTCCTCGGATTCGGCCGGGCCGCTGCGGCGGCGGCCGCGTCGCGCCAGGACGGTCGCCATCGTGCGGTCGGCGAGGGCGAGGCGTCGTTTCAGGTATGCGCGCGTCTTTTCCTGGTTTTCGGAGTCGTCCCGCAGCCAAACGCGCAACGTGGCCAGGAACAGGCCGGTAAGGCCGACTTCCTCCATCTGCCGCTGTACGCCGGTGGCGTCGAGCTTGGCGGCTTCGCGAACCCATTGGATGGTGCGCGACAAATCGAATATGGCGGGCACCCAGTGATGCGGATGCGCGTACCAAAGTTTGGCCGACAGCATTTGACCGGTGACCCGCCGATGCGGCGCCAGCGCGTCGAACCAGCGCATGATGACGAGTTCGAGGCGGTCGCGCGCCGGCAGGTCGTCGAAATCGTCCGGCGGCGGCTGCAGCATGGCGTCCCACCCGCTGCGGAACCAAGCATTCGCGACCGCATCCAGATCCTTGTAGTGCGTCAGGACATCGGCCATGGACAGGCCGAGCCGTTCCGCGACCACGCGCAGGCGGACCTTGCCCCAGCCATCGGCCTCCGCGATGTCCAGTGCGGTTTCAAGAATATCTTCGGCCGGGTCTTTCGCGCGGCTTTTCGCGCTTCCCTTGCTGCTTGCCGCCCGCGCCATCGCTGCTCCTGTGTCAGTAGGTTACGACGCTTCGGATCGACTCGCCTTCATGCATTAAATGAAATGCGTCGTTGATATTTTCAAGCGGCATGGTGTGGGTGATGAGATCGTCGATATTGATCTTCCCATCCATGTACCAGTCCACGATTTTCGGAACGTCGGTCCGGCCCTTGGCGCCGCCGAAGGCGGTGCCGCGCCAGACGCGTCCCGTGACCAGCTGGAAGGGGCGGGTGTTGATCTCCTGGCCCGCACCGGCGACGCCGATGATCGTGCTTTCGCCCCAACCCTTGTGGCAGCATTCGAGCGCTTGGCGCATCACATCGGTATTGCCGATACATTCGAAACTGTAGTCGGCGCCGCCGTTCGTCAAATCGACGAGGTGGTTGACCAAATCGTCGCCGACCTCCGTCGGGTTGACGAAATGCGTCATGCCGAACTTCTCGCCGAGCGCCTTTCTTTTGGGGTTCAAGTCGACGCCGACGATCATGTTGGCGCCCACCATTTTCGCGCCCTGAATGACGTTGAGGCCGATTCCGCCGAGTCCGAAGACCACGACATTCGCGCCGGCCTCGACCTTGGCCGTGTTGATCACCGCGCCGATGCCGGTGGTAACGCCGCAGCCGATGTAGCAGATCTTGTCGAAGGGCGCATCTTCGCGAACCTTGGCGAGCGCGATCTCCGGCACGACCGTATGGTTGGCGAAGGTCGACGTGCCCATGTAGTGAAATATCCTGTCCTTGCCGATCGAGAAGCGGCTGGTGCCGTCGGGCATGACGCCCTGGCCCTGCGTCTCGCGGATCGCCTGGCAGAGATTGGTCTTGCCGCTCGTGCAGTATTCGCATTGCCGGCATTCCGGCGTGTAGAGCGGAATAACGTGGTCGCCTTTCTTCAGGCTGGTCACGCCGGGCCCGACATCGACAACGACGCCGGCGCCTTCATGGCCGAGGATCGCGGGAAAGACGCCTTCGGGGTCGGCGCCCGATCGGGTGAATTCGTCGGTATGGCAGATGCCGGTCGCCCGAATTTCGACAAGGCATTCGCCTTCCCGGGGGCCGTCCAGTTCGACGGTTTCGATTGTCAGCGGTTCTCCCGCCTTATGTGCGACCGCGGCGCGCGTTTGCATTGCCCATCTCCTTGCCTGATCCGGATTTGCCCGGTTTATGATTCATCCTAAGCCGCGAGCCTGTCAGAGCGTTCAAGTCAATTCAAGCGCCGCTGGCGAGCGGGGATAGAATTGCGACTGACGCGATAATACCGGATTACTCGGCGCCGACCAGTAGTGTCCAATAATGGGACATGGTGACGCTGCCGCCGTCGCGGTCCCGGAACGCATAGCCCATGCCCGCGTCCTTGACCGCTTCGTCCAGGATCGCCGCGCGGTGGGCCGGCGAATTCATCCAGCCGGTGATTGCCTGCTGCACGTCACGTTGTCCGGCGGCGATATTTTCCAACAGCCGACGCCAGTTGTATCCGAACGCGTCGGCGCGGTCGGTCATGCGGGCCCCATCCGGAGTCTTGTGATCGAAAAAATCCCGCGCGGCCATGTCATCGGAATGAAGCTGGGCGGCGCGGTTCAGCCGATCGTCCATCTGCAGCAGGCGAAGGCCGTTGCTCTCGCGGATCGCATTCAAGCGCCGCAGCATGTCCAATCGCCAAGCATCCCCTTCGATAAGCCGGTCGAGACTGTCGGCGGCCGCGATCCCCACCGGCATGGTCAGCCCCGTCAGGAGGAGGGTCGTTCGTGAGACAAAAGTTCGTCGGCGCATGTCAATCACGTTGTGAGGCGGCCGCCTAAATCGATTTTATTGTATGACGATTTTCGGCGCTTTGCGTACCTCGCCGCCACCGGCGGTATCCAATTGCTCCCAAATCCGATTGGCGATTGCGCGGAACGCCGCCGCATGATCCGAGTCGGGCCGGCTGGACACGATGGGGTGCCCGCCGTCGGACGTTTCCCGTATGTCGAGGTGCAACGGGATTTCGCCCAGGAATTCCACGCCGAGCCGCTCCGCCTCGTCGCGGGCGCCGCCATGACCGAAGATGTCAGCCTGATGACCGCAACTTGGACACAGGAAATAGCTCATATTCTCGATGATGCCGAGCACGGGCACGTCGACCTTGCGGAACATGTTCAGCCCCTTGCGGGCGTCGAGCAGCGCGATGTCCTGCGGGGTCGAGACGATCACCGCCCCGGCCAACGGCACCTGTTGCGCCATAGTGAGTTGCGCATCGCCGGTGCCCGGCGGCATATCGACGACCATGATGTCCAACTCGCCCCAGTTCACGTCGCGCAGCATCTGCTGCAGGGCGCTCATCACCATCGGGCCGCGCCAAATCATCGGCGTTTCCTCGTCGACCAGGAAACCCATGGACATGACCTTGATGCCGTAATTCTCCATTGGCTCCAAGATTTTCCCATCGGCCGAGGACGGTTTGTCCGAGATTCCCATCATGCGAGGTTGCGATGGGCCATAGATATCGGCGTCGAGCAGCCCGACCTTAAGGCCGCTTGCCGCGAAGCCCAATGCCAGGTTGACCGCGGCGGTGGATTTGCCGACCCCGCCCTTTCCGCTGGCGACCGCCACGATATTCTTGACCCCAGGCGCCAAGGGCTTCGTTTCCTGCTGCTGTTGGGGGGCGTGCTGGCCGCGCGGCGGCGGTGCGCTTTGGGTCTGTGGCCGATGGGCGGTCAGAACGACGGTTGCCGAGACGACTCCGGGCATTTCATGGACGGATCGTTCGACTGTTTTCCGCAGCGGCTCGAGGGCCGGGCCTTTATCCGGGGCGACTTCGATCGAGAACCCGACGTTGCCGTCCTTCACAACGAGTCCGGTAACCATTCCCAAAGAAACAATGTCCTGACCGGTTTCCGGCTCCACGATACCCTTTAGCCGGGCCAAAACGTCGGCTTCGGTTACCTGCGCCATGCTTGAAAACTCCCAAATATCCCCAATATGCCTTGGACAAACATTTTTTCGAATTTGCGTGCCCGGCTAGGCTGTCATATATGATCCCGACCCCGGTTGGAAAGTGCCGACCGGTAGCTATCATTAGACGCACGTAAACAGCGGAAATTACAAGGCGGGAGAAAAGTTCCATGCCATGGCAGAATCAAGGCGGCGGTGGCGGCCCCTGGGGGGGCGGCAGCGGTGGTGGCGGCGGCGGCGGTCAAGGGCCGTGGGGTGGACGCGGCGGTGGCGGCGGCGGTGGCACACCCCCGCCGGATCTCGAAGAGATGCTGCGCCGCAGTCAAGACCGGCTTAAAACGATCTTCCCGGGCGGCGGCTCCGCCGGCAAGCTATTGCCCCTGATCATTGTCGTGGTCTTGGGATTATGGTTCGCGACGGGGTTCTACCGCGTGCAGCCGGACGAACAGGGCGTTGAGCTTGTGTTCGGCAAATGGAACGGCAATACGACGACCGAAGGCTTGCATTGGAACTGGCCCGGGCCGATCGGCGATGTCTTTACGCCGAAGGTCACACGGTCGAACCGCGTGCAGGTCGGATATCGTGCTGGCAGCGAAGGCTCGCGGCGCGGCGCTTCCGAACGGGACGTGACGGAAGAAAGCGTCATGCTGACGAGCGACGAAAATATCGTCGACCTTCAGTTCACTGTTCTTTGGAAGATCAAGAACGCCGGCGAATTCTTGTTCAACATCCGGAACCCGGAAGGGACGGTGAAGATTGCCGCCGAAAGCGTGATGCGAGAAGTCGTCGGTCAAACGAATTTCGACCAGGCGGTCACTGTGGGACGCGAGGAAATCGAAGCACGGGCCAACGATCTGTTGCAGGTTATTCTCGATCAATATGGCGCGGGGATTTTGATCGAAGCCGTACAGTTGCAGAAATCCGATCCGCCCCCCGATGTTATCGATGCCTTCAACGACGTGCAGCGGGCCCGGCAGGATAAATCGCGCCTGAAGAACCAAGCCGAGGCCTATGCCAATTCCATCGTTCCGGAAGCCCGCGGTCAGGCGGAGCAGATGGTCCGGGATGCGGAAGCCTATCGTGAGCGACTGCTCAAGGAAGCGGAAGGTGAGGCAAAACGCTTCACGTCGGTCTATGAAGCTTACAAGACGGCACCGGAAGTGACCCGGCGGCGCATGTATCTGGAAACGATGGGCAATGTGTTTGGATCGGCGCAGAAGGTGATCGTCGACCAGAATGGCGAATCGAGCCAAGGCGTCGTTCCTTATTTGCCGTTGCCTGAGATTCAGAAACGCGTCCGGTCGGGTGCGGATTCGTCATCGACGTCATCGCAACCGGCAAATTCGCCTGCGGCGACGCAGCCTGCACAACGCTAGGCGAGAGGAATAGGCCATGAAAAATAAACTGTTCGTTCTCGGTATCGTGGTTGTCGTGCTGGTCATCGCCGGTGCCAATGCGCTGTTTACCGTACATCAGACCAAACAGGCTATCGTTCTGCAGTTCGGTGAGGCCAAGCGGGTCATCAAGGAGCCGGGCCTGGCGGTCAAAATTCCGGTCATTCAAGAGACGGTGTTTTATGACAATCGGGTCCTCGACCTCGATCCCCCGTCCTTCGAAGTTCTGCTGACCGACAAGAAGCGCATCATTATCGACGCATATGCGCGTTATCAGATCATTGATCCGTTGCAATTCTTCCGACGGGTGCGCACCGAAGCAACCCTTCGCGACCGCTTCGGCAAGATTATCAACTCGAGCCTTCGTCGTGTGATCGCCACCGTACCGTTGCGGGACGTTCTATCGGAGAAGCGCGACGATATCATGACGCAAATCCAGGCCGTGGTCGCGGGGCCGGCGGAATCTTTCGGAATCAAGATCGTCGACGTTCGCATCGGACGGACCGAACTGCCCACCCAGACGCGGCAATCGGTGTTCAGCAGAATGCGGACGGAACGTGAGCGGGAAGCACGCGAGCTTCGCGCGGAAGGCGGCGAGGAAGCGCAGAAAATTCGCGCGCAAGCCGACCTGGAACGTACCGTCTTGATCGCCGACGCGGAGCGGCAGGCTCAGATCCTTCGCGGTGAGGGTGAAGGCGGCCGGAATCTGATCCTCGGCAAGGCCTACGGCCAGGACCCGGCGTTCTTCGATTTCTATAAGTCGCTGGCGGAATACCAGAAAAATCTGGTGGATAGCGACACGACGATGGTGTTGAGCCCCGACAGCGAGTTCTTCCGCTTCTTCGGAAGCGGCGGTCGAAGCGAAGGCCAGAAGAAATAGGCCAAAGCCGCGCGTGGGCGTTATATGCTCGATTTTCTGACGGCCGTGGGCCTCGTTCTCGTGCTGGAGGGGGTGCTGTACGCCCTATTTCCGGCCGGCATGCAGCGCATGATGGAGCAGGCGCTTCAATTGTCGCCCAATATGCTACGCAAAGGCGGCTTGATCGCCGCCTTCGTCGGGTTTGCGATCGTTTGGATGATACGGAGTTGACGATTTTGGGGGCGGCGAAACCTGTGCCGATAACGTTTTCGTCGCTAATTTGTTAACCCGGTTTCGGCCGTCCTGGGATATATTCATGGACGACCGTTGAATTTGGTTGTGCGTGATGCCAAATCGGTCGATAGAGCGACCGGCAGGCCTGGACAAGCGCTTGGCCCGGGTCGTGCTGACGCGGAATTTAATGATCAACAAGTCGATGCGTGATGCCAATATGATTTCAATCCAACGCACTATGCCGTTTGGCCGCAACTGGCTGGTTTTGTTTGCTTTGGCCGTGGTCGCGGTCTGGACGCCGAATTCCGCGGATGCCCGCAGCGCCCCGGATACTTTCGCGGACCTCGCGGAGAAATTGTTGCCCGCTGTCGTCAATATTTCGACGACGCAGAAGGTCGCCGGGCGCAGCACCGAGGATCTACCGCAGTTCGACTTCCCGCCGGGATCGCCCTTCCGGGAGTTTTTCGATCAATTCCAGCGCAAGCGACGCGATGCGCCGCAGCGTCGCGGGACCTCGCTGGGATCCGGCTTCATCATCGACAAGACCGGCTACATCGTAACCAACAATCACGTCATCGAAGGCGCGGATCAGATCACCGCAGTGCTGCAGGACGAGCGAAAGTTCGAGGCCAAGCTCATCGGCCGTGATCCCAAGACCGATCTCGCGCTGCTGAAGGTAAAGACGACTAAGGACTTGCCCTATGTTCCGTTCGGGTCGTCCGATTCCGCGCGCGTCGGCGATTGGGTTTTGGCGATCGGCAATCCGTTGGGTCTCGGCGGTACGGTGACGGCCGGCATCATTTCGGCGCGCGGCCGGGACATCCGGTCCGGCCCGTATGACGATTACATTCAGACCGATGCGCCGATCAACCGCGGCAATTCCGGCGGGCCCTTGTTCAACATGAAGGGCGAAGTGGTCGGCATCAACACTGCGATCCTGTCCCCGTCCGGCGGCAGCATCGGCATCGGTTTCTCGATCCCGTCGCAGCTTGCAGTCGGTGTTATCGATCAACTCCGCAAATACGGTTCGACTCGGCGGGGCTGGTTGGGCGTACAAATCCAGGCGGTGACCGAAGAGATCGCCGAGAGCCTCGGGCTCGACAAACCCTATGGCGCGCTTGTCGCGGGCGTCGTGAAGAAAAGCCCCGCGGAAGCGTCCGGGTTCAAGACCGGCGACGTCATCCTTTCTTTCGATGGCCGCCGCGTTCCGGAGTCGCGCCGTCTGCCCCGAATGGTTGCGGAAACCGATGTCGGCAAGGCGGTGAGCGTCGAAGTGTGGCGTAACGGCAAGAAAACCAAACTCTCCGTGAAACTCGGCGAGCTCGAAAAAGTGGATCAGGCCTCGCTTTCCTCGTCCGGCAGCGAGCCGGCGACGGGCAAGGGCGGGCGGGAGTTCAAGGAACTCGGGCTCAGCCTTGCACCGTTGAGCAAGGAAATGGCCAGTAAGTTTGATCTCGAGGAAGGGGTCGAAGGGCTGGTCGTGACCGATGTCGGCGCCGAAAGCAACGCTTCCGAAAAGGGGCTGAAACCCGGCGACATCATCGTGGAGATTAATCAGGAAAAAGTGAAATCCATTAAGGATGTCGCGGAACAGGTCGAGAAGGCTGAAAAGGCCGGCCGCCGGTCGGTATTGCTGCTCGTCAAGTTCCGGCAGGGCGAAGATCCGCTCCGCTTCGTGCCGCTGCGGCTCTCCAAGAAAGACGGCTGACCAACGGGCCCAGGAGATACCCGGGCGGGGATACCCGGGCGGGTTGCGGCGCCGGTTTTGCATTCGCCCTAGCAAGCGAATAAGCTGGCGGCCTGCCTCGGCATAACCTTTGGATTCCCGAATTTGTCTAGCACAGCACCGCCGTCCCGGTTCGGTCTGCGTGACTTCGGCCCGGCTTATTTGATCGCGGCCGGCCATGGCGCGTCGCATTGGATAACCGGCACTTTTTTCCTGCTGCTCCCGAAAATCCGCGAAGAATTCAGTTTTTCCTATGCCGAGATCAGCCTTATCGGCTCGATCTATTACATCGGGTCCTTGGTGTCGAATGTCGCAAGCGGCCCCGCGGTGGATGTCTCGGGGCGGCGTGTCGTGTTCCAGGTTGTCGCCCTGTTGGCGGTCGGCCTCGCGATGGTCGGTTTCGGGTTCGCCAGCAGCTTGATCCTGATCGGCGTCATGGGTGTCCTGATCGCTGCGGCCAATAACCTTTGGCATCCGGCGTCCATGTCCTACCTGTCGTCGGAGTATCCCAACAATCGCGCCTTCGTTTTGTCCCTGCACGGGATCGGATCGAATATCGGCGAAGCGATCGGGCCGGTGGCGGCCGGGGCGATGCTTACGTGGTTCCTGTTTTCATGGCGGGAAGCGGCACTGCTCAATGCGGTCCCCGCACTGATTATGGGTCTGGTCTTCACTTTCGCCATGTTGCCGAAGGAGCGTCAGGTCGAAGGGGCCCCTAGCAGGGCCGTGGGCTTGGGTACGTATTTCTCCGGCCTATGGCAGATGGTGCAGGACAAGTCGGTGCTAGGCCTGTCGATCATGGCCGGGTTCCGGAACATGGCGCAGAGCGGCCTCAAGCTCTTCCTGCCGTTCTATATCGTCGATGTGCTCGAACTGCCCTATGCCTATGCCGGCATTGCCCTCACGGCATTGCTGATCGGCGGCATGATCGCATCACCCATCGCCGGCGCGTATTCGGACCGGGTCGGCCGGCGAAAGGTCATCATGCTGGCGTTGAGCGCCTCCACCGTGGTCATCATCGGGCTGACATTCGTCGGTAACGGCACCGCTTATGTCTTCGGCATATCGCTGCTCGGTTTCGCCATGTTCGCGGTACGGCCGGTGCTGCAAGGGTGGATGATGGATATCGTGCCGCGGCAAATGGCCGGCTCGGCAACCAGTTTCATGTTCTCCGTGCAGAGCATCAAATCGGCGATCATGCCGGTCATCGGCGGGTTGATTGCCGATCAGTTTGGCCTTGCCGCGGTCTTCTATTTCCTCGGTGGGTTGTTGCTACTGGCGAACTTCGTCGCCTTCCTCCTGCCGAAGGATAACGTGCCCGCCAGGCCGGCGACGTGAGCTTTGGACTTGGCAAGCCGATGAGCGGCAGCTACATCTTTACATTCCAAGAACAACACCAGCGCATTCTGTGGTGAGCACTCACGACGTCGCAACGCCCTTGCGATTTCGCGAACAAGGGCCCGTGTTTCTATTGGCGCTCGGCCATGCGGCAACGCATTGGACCGCGGCCACCGTCTATATCCTGCTGCCGTTGATCAAGGACGCGCTCGACCTGAGTTACGCCCAAGCCGGTGTATTCCTGTCGGTATTCCACCTCAGTTCCTTCTTCGCGAATTTCGCCAGCGGCATTGCGGTCGACATGAGCGGCCGCCGTGTGCTGGTACAGATCGTCGCCCTGGTGATGGGCGGCGTGGCGACATTCGTCTTCGGGTTGACCAGCCTGTATGTCGTGCTGGTTCTGATGGTCGGCTTCATGGGCGCCGCGGTTCAGGCGTGGCATCCTGGTGCGATTTCCTATCTGGCCGAACACTACGCGACGCGCCGCGGCTATGTGTTGTCGATCCATGCGATGGGCGCGAATGCGGGCGACGCCGTTGCACCGATGGTGGCCGGATTGCTGCTGACTTGGTTGACCTGGAACACCACGGCAATGATCAGCGCCGTTCCGGCGCTGGTAACGGCCGTTGTCCTTGTCGTTATCTTGTTGCCGAAGGACCGGCCCGCTGCCCGTGACGGCGAGCCGATGAGCGTTAAGCGCTATTTCGCCGGATATTGGGGCCTGCTGAGGGACCGCGCGGTCGTGGTCCTGACGATGACGGCGGGATTCCGCACCATGGCGCAAGTCGGTCTGTTCGCCTTTCTGCCGCTTTACATCTCGGATGTAATGAAGGCGAGCACGGTTTTCATGGGCGCGGCCCTCATGACGATGCAGATCGGCGGCTTCATCGCAGCACCCTTGGCGGGAGTCTGGTCGGATCGCGTCGGTCGCCGGCCGATCGTGTTCGGGGCGCTCGGCGTCACGACCATCATCTTGGTCGGGCTGACCTTCATCCAGGACCCGACTGTTTACGTGGCCGCCATCTCGTTGCTCGGCTTCTTTCTGTTCGCCATTCGCCCCGTCGTGCAGAGTTGGATGATGGACATGGTGCCCGGCGAATTCGCCGGGTCGGCCACGAGCCTGATGTTCGGGGTCCAGTCGATCCTCGGCGCGATGACGCCGATCATCGGCGGGATCGTCGCCGATCAATATGGATTGATCGTCGTGTTCTACATGCTGGCCGGGATCATGCTGTTCGCCAACATCCTCGTGCTGTTCGTGCCCCGCGCGAAGCAATAGGGCGGCGTCAGCCGACGATCTCTTCGTCGCGATATCCTTGAAGATACAGCAGGGCCGCCAGGTCGCCGTGATCGATCCGCGCGTCGGCGCTGCGCGCGACGATGGGTTTCGCGTGATACGCCACGCCGATGCCCGCTTCGGCCAGCATGTCCAGGTCGTTCGCGCCGTCGCCGACCGCGATCGTCGCTTCCACCGGAATTCTGCGTTCCGCACAGAGGGCCAGCAGGCGCGCGCGTTTTGCGTCGGCCCCCAGGATCGGATCGATGACCGTGCCGGTCAGCTTGCCGTCCGTTATTTCAAGCTCGTTTGCCTGATCGAAATCGAAGCCGAGCGTCTCGCGGACGAAGGTGGTGTAGCAAGTGAACCCGCCCGAGACGAGAGCGCAATAGGCCCCGTTCGCGCGCATGGTTGCGACCAGCGTCTTCGCGCCCGGCGTGAAGCGAATCTTGGACGTCGACTGCTCCAACACGTCCGCGCTCAGGTCCGCCAACAGGCCCACGCGTTCGCGCATCGCATCGTAAAAGTCGAGCTCGCCATTCATGGCGCGCGCGGTTATTTCGGAGATATGCTCGCGCAGACCGACCTCGTCCGCCAATTCGTCGAGCATTTCGTTTTCGATGATGGTCGATTCCATATCCGCGATCAGCATGCGCTTGCGGCGGCCTGCATCGGGCTGGGCCGCGGCATCGATCGGCGCGTCTTCGATCGATTCATAGGCGAGGTCCAAGGCATCGCGGCAGTCGAGCGCGCCGAACCGGAGGTCCGCCGCCTTTCCATAGGATAGCCAGTCCGGCGCGGCGACATCGCCGCCGGCGCCCAACAGGGTCGCCTGTACATGGGATACGGCGGATTCGTCGAGCCGGCCGCTTCCCGCGATCAAGGTGAGAACGTTGTTCATTGCACCGCATTCTGTATCCTGCGGCAGCATGAGTGACAACGCGCAATTTCCTGTGGTCATCGTCGCGGGGCCGACCGGCGGCGGCAAGTCCGCCCTGGCGCTGGCGCTCGCCGAAAAATTCAGCGGCGCCGTCATCAATGCGGACAGCATGCAGGTCTATCGCGACCTCCGGATCCTGACCGCCCGGCCGAGCGAAGCGGATGAATTGCGGTCGCCGCATCGGCTCTACGGTGTGCTCGATGCGGCGGAGCATTGCTCCGCGGCCCGGTGGTGCGGCATGGCGGTCGCCGCGGTCGAGGAGGCGCGCGGAACGGGGCGATTGCCGATCCTCTGCGGCGGTACTGGACTGTATCTCAAGGCGTTGACCGAAGGCCTGTCGCCGATGCCGGACATCCCAGATGCTGTCCGGACCGATCTGCGCCGGCGATATTTTGATACCGATGGGGCGGACCTGCATGAGGCGCTTGCGGCGGCGGACCCGCGGAGCGCGGCGGCGATCGCGCCGACCGACCGGCAACGGATGCTGCGGGCTCTCGAAGTCTGGGAAGCGACCGGCCGGTCGCTTCAGGATTGGCAGGCCTTGCCGCCGGAACCGGTGATGCCGGATGCGGTTTTTCATACCATTCTGCTTCTTCCGCCTCGCCAGCCCCTCTTTGAGTCCTGCGATGACCGGCTGCGCGCGATGATCGCGGCCGGGGCGCTCGAAGAGGTGCGTGCCCTGAGGGCGCGGGATCTCGATCCCGGCCTGCCGGCGATGAAAGCGCTCGGGGTTGACCCGCTGATGCGGCACCTCGATGGCGGGATGGATTTGGAAGCGGCGGTTGCCGCAGCGCAGCAAGCGACCCGGCGCTACGTGAAACGGCAATTTACCTGGTTTGGGCGTCAGATCATTGCGGATTTGACGATAAACGAGAAATATTCGGAAAAAATCGACGGCAAAATCTTTTCATTTATTCTCAAAAAAGGGTTGACCTGCCAAACCTGAATGCCTAATGTCCGGCGGTTCCTGGGCCGAAATGGCCCTTTTTCTGTGTGCAGCGCGGCAAGCCGGGTGGGAATGGCTTTCGCGGTGCGGGAAAAAGCGATAATCAATTAGACGAAAAGCGGAAAAACGACCAATACGCGTGTCGTTACACGAAAATGCCGACGGCCCCTGAAGGCCGCGGCGCAATCACGGAGTGGGTATCATGTCGGCGGCTGGCGAGCGGACCGGAGCACAGGTGATTATCAAGGCGCTGATCGATCAAGGCGTCGAGGTTGTTTTTGGCTATCCCGGCGGCGCCGTGCTGCCGATCTACGACGAAATCTTCAAGCAGAACCACATCCGCCATATCCTCGTCCGGCACGAACAGGGCGCGGTCCACGCGGCTGAAGGGTATGCCCGTTCGACCGGCAAGGTGGGCGTCGTGCTTGTGACGTCGGGGCCGGGGGCGACCAATGCGGTGACCGGGCTGACCGACGCCTTGATGGATTCGATTCCGGTCGTGTGCCTGACCGGCCAGGTGCCGACTCATTTGATCGGCAATGACGCATTTCAGGAATGCGACACGACGGGTATCACGCGGCCCTGCACCAAACATAACTATCTGGTGAAGGATTCGGATTCGCTGGCGACGATGATGCACGAGGCATTTTACGTCGCGCGCAACGGGCGGCCGGGTCCGGTGGTGATCGATCTGCCGAAGGACATTCAATTCGCCCCGGCACCCTATGTGGGGCCGGATGCGGTTAAGCCGCGCAGCTATCGCCCGCAGACCAAGGGTGAAACCGCGCGCATCGAAGAAGCGGTCGATATGATCGCCCGCGCGGAACGGCCGATATTCTATGGCGGCGGGGGGATCATCAATTCGGGGCCGAAGGCCTGTAAGCGGTTCACCGATTTCGTCCAGAAGACCGGCTATCCCTGCACCCTGACCCTCATGGGATTGGGCGCTTATCCCGCGTCCAATGACCAGTTCCTGGGTATGCTCGGCATGCACGGAACTTACGAAGCCAACATGGCCATGCACGGCTGCGACGTGATGGTCGCCGTCGGGTCGCGGTTCGACGACCGTATCACCGGCCGGTTGGATGCTTTCGCGCCGGACGCCAAGATCATCCATATCGATATCGATCCGTCGTCGATCAACAAGAACGTCCAGGTGGACCTGCCGATCGTCGGCGATGTCGGAACGGTCCTGGGGCAGATGCAGAAGGTCTGGTCCGCCAAGGTGAAACGCCGGCGCAATGGCAAGGCGATCGACGCCTGGTGGAAACAGATCGAGAAGTGGCGCGGCCGCGATTGCCTCGCCTATGGCGTCGATGAAAAAATCATCAAGCCGCAGTACGCGATCGAGCGGTTGTACGAGCTGACCAAGGACCAGGACGTGTTCATCACGACCGAGGTCGGCCAGCATCAAATGTGGGCGGCGCAGTTCTATAAGTTCGAGAAGCCGAACCGCTGGATGACGTCGGGCGGGCTCGGCACGATGGGCTACGGCTTGCCGGCCGCGATCGGCGCGCAGCTTGGCCATCCGAACAAGCTTGTCGTCGATATCGCCGGCGAGGCGTCGATCCTGATGAACATCCAGGAAATGTCGACCGCCGTGCAGCATCGCCTGCCGGTCAAGGTCTTCATCCTGAACAATCAGTATATGGGCATGGTACGCCAGTGGCAGGAACTGCTGCATGGCGGCCGTTATTCGGAGAGTTACTCCGAAGCCCTGCCGGATTTCGTGAAGCTTGCGGAAAGCTTCGGCGCGGTCGGGCTGCGGGCGACGAAACCGTCGGAGGTCGACGATTTGATCAAGGAAATGATTAGCGTCGACAAGACGGTCATCGCCGATCTGGCGGTTGATCCAGCGGAAAACTGCTTCCCGATGATACCGTCCGGCTCGGCCCACAACGAGATGATCCTGGGCGAGAGCAAGAGCCGCAAGTCCGAACAGACCGTTTCCGAAGACGGCATGGTCCTGGTCTGAGGAACGGCTGATGGCACGAAAACGCAAGGATGCCCAGCCGGGCTCCGCCTATATCATCCAGAAACCGGATTCGACGGAGGAGCGGCACACCCTGGCGGTGATCGTGTCCAACGAACCGGGCGTGCTGGCGCGGGTCATCGGGCTGTTTTCCGGCCGCGGATATAACATCGAAAGCCTGACGGTGGCGCCGGTGAACGAGGACGAGACGCTGTCGCGGATCACCATCGTGACCTCCGGGACGCCGATGATCATCGAGCAGATCAAGAATCAATTGAACCGGTTGGTGCCGGTCAACGACGTACACGACCTGACGGAAGAAGGGGAATTCGTGGAGCGTGAACTCGCCTTGGTCAAGGTCGTGGCGAAATCGCGGTCGCACGACCGGCGAGAGTCGTTGCGGATGGCCGAAATTTTCGGCGCAACCGTGGTCGACACCACCACCGAGTCCTTTTCCTTCGCGATGACGGGTTCGCCGAACAAGGTGAAAGCCTTCATCGATCTCATGCGCGCCTTGGGCAAGACCGAAGTCGTTCGAAGCGGCGTGGTTGCAGTTGCCCGGGGCGCGAAGGCGCTATAGCACTGCGTCGACGTTTTCAGAAGTTTGGACCAATCGAGAATAAAAGGGAGTGCGGCCATGCGGGTCTATTATGATCGTGATGCCGACGTGAATTTGGTGAAATCGAAGAAGGTGGCCGTCGTCGGCTATGGCAGCCAGGGGCACGCGCATGCGATGAACTTGCGTGACTCGGGCGTGGCCGACGTGAAGATCGCGCTGCGGCCGGGATCGGAGAGCGCAGCGAAGGCCGAAGGGGCCGGGTTCGAGGTTCTCGACTCCAGCGCCGCGGCGGCGTGGGCCGATGTGGTCATGGTGTTGACGCCGGACGAGCATCAGCGCGACCTATATGCCGAACACCTTGCGCCGAACATGCGGGAAGGCACGGCATTGGCCTTCGCCCATGGTCTGAATGTCCACTTCAACCTGATCGAGGCGCGCGACGATCTCGATGTCTTCATGATCGCGCCGAAGGGGCCGGGCCACACCGTCCGGTCCGAGTATGAGCGCGGCGCCGGCGTACCGTGTCTGCTGGCCGTCGATCAGGACGCCTCCGGCAACTGCCACGATCTCGCGCTGTCCTATGCCAGCGCCATCGGCGGCGGCCGGGCCGGTATCCTGGAGACCACGTTCCGCGAGGAATGCGAGACCGATCTGTTCGGCGAGCAGACAGTGCTGTGCGGCGGCCTGTCCGCCTTGATCATGGCGGGCTACGAGACGCTCGTGGAAGCCGGTTACGCACCGGAAATGGCCTATTTCGAGTGCCTGCACGAGGTCAAGCTGATCGTCGACCTGATCTACGAAGGTGGCATCGCGAACATGCGGTATTCAGTTTCCAACACGGCGGAATACGGCGACCTGACGCGCGGCCCGCGGGTCATCGACCCCAGCGTGAAGGAGCGCATGAAGGTTATCCTCGACGAAATCCAATCCGGCAAATTCACGAAGGAATGGATGCTGGAATGCAGCTCCGGCCAGTCGAGCTTCAAGGCCCTGCGCCGCCGTGGCGCCGAGCATTCCGTGGAAGAGGTCGGCGTGCGCCTGCGCGGCATGATGCCGTGGATTTCGGAAAACGCGCTGGTCGACAAATCCAAGAACTAGGCCGAAACGGGCGGATTTTCCCGTTTCGAGTCGTCAATTCGGGAGGCGAGCATCCTAAATGGATGTTCGCCTCCTTAGCTAAAAATTAACGATAAATCGTGTAAGAGAAACAAACCGATTAGCGGCGCATGAGACTGGGCGCGAAGTGGTTAGACACTTTTCATTACTCGCACTTCTGGCCTATAGTCGTTGATCAATTTTGGACTTGGCGCATGTTACTTGCGCGAGGCCATGTTTGAGGGGTGTGACGGTTTATTCGACGTCGATCGGTCTCCCGTGGGTCGATCGGCTGCCGGTTGGGGCTGGCACGAATTTCTCCGAATTTCGCATGACGTTTCATCCTTCGTCGAGCATGGATCGCGCACATCGGTAGGGGCCGATGGGACGAGACCGGACCGCACGTGCGACTCTGGAACCGGCCATTGAAAACGCGGCGTTGAGACCGGGATCATGAATTGGGTCGTGTCATCAATTGGTCGGGAGTAGCAGAGCGGTGATCAGCGTCGAAAAGAGCGTAACCGGAATGGGGCTGTAGGGATGTTCGGTCGTCTACTTGGAATGCTTTCCGCCGATATGGCGATCGACTTGGGCACGGCGAATACGCTTGTCTATGTCAAGGGACGCGGCATCGTTCTGAACGAACCGTCGGTCGTTGCCATTGCCGAGGTCAAAGGCAAGAAACAGGTTTTGGCCGTCGGCGACGAGGCGAAAATGATGCTTGGCCGGACACCCGGCAACATCCTGGCCATTCGGCCGTTGCGGGACGGCGTGATCGCCGACTTCGACGTCGCCGAAGAAATGATCAAACACTTCATCCGCAAGGTTCATAACCGGCGCAGCTTCGCGTCGCCGCAGGTCATCGTCTGCGTCCCGTCGGGATCGACGGCGGTCGAGCGGCGCGCCATTCAGGAATCGGCCGAAGCGGCCGGCGCGCGCCGGGTCTTCCTGATCGAGGAACCGATGGCGGCGGCGATCGGCGCGGGGCTGCCCGTGACGGAGCCGACCGGCTCGATGGTCGTCGATATCGGCGGCGGCACGACCGAGGTTGCCGTCCTGTCTCTCGGCGGCATCGTCTATTCGCGCTCGGTGCGGGTCGGCGGCGACAAGATGGACGAGGCGATCATCGCCTATATCCGCCGCAACCATAATCTGCTCGTCGGTGAAAGCAGCGCCGAACGGATCAAGAAGGAAATCGGATCCGCTTGCGCGCCGGATGATGGGGAGGGCCGGGTCATCGAAATAAAGGGCCGCGACCTGATGAACGGCGTGCCCAAGGAATTGGTCATCACCGAACGGCAGATTTCCGAAAGCCTGGCCGAACCGGTCGGCGCCATCGTCGAGGCGGTAAAGGTCGCCTTGGAACATACCGCGCCGGAACTGGCGGCGGATATCGTCGACAAGGGCATCGTCCTGACCGGCGGCGGTGCGTTGCTCGGCAACCTAGATTACGTTCTGCGTCATTCGACCGGGCTGCCCGTGTCGATCGCGGACGACCCCCTTTCCTGCGTTGCGCTGGGGACCGGGCGTTGTCTCGAGGAAATGAAGACGCTCAAGAACGTGCTCATCAGCATGTATTAAGAGGGACGGTCCCGCATTTTTAACCTTTGCAGGACCGTCGGGTCGGAATCGGAGTGAGGCAACGCCCTGAACATATCCTAAGGATCACGGCGCCCCTCCGGGGTTTGGCGCATCGCTTCGCCTATGTCTTTCTGTTGGCGGCGGCTCTCGGGATCTTGTTGTTGGGCCGGGCCGACCCGCTTGTTTTCGAGCGCGCGCGCATGACCGTGACCGATGTCACCGCGCCGGTGTTGGATGCCCTGTCCCGTCCGGCCATCACCGTTTCCCACGTCGTTGGCGAAATGCGCGAGCTTGCCGTTCTCCGCGACGAGAACCAAATTCTTCGCGCCCAAAACGAGCGTCTGCTGCAGTGGCAGACGGCGGCGCGGACGCTAATGTCGGAAAACAAGCAACTGCGGGATTTGTTGGCGTTCGTTCCGGATACGGAAGCGAACTCGGTAACGGCGCGGGTCATCGGCGACTCAGGCGGCGCCTTCGTTCGCAGCCTGTTGGTCAACGCCGGAAATCGCGACGGCGTGAAAAAGGGACAGGCCGCCATGGTGGGCCATGGCTTGCTGGGCCGTGTCGCGGAAGTCGGCAACCGGTCCGCCCGCGTCCTTTTGATCAACGACTTGAACAGCCGCATTCCGGTCGTCATCGAATCGTCGCGGGAACGTGCGGTGTTAGCGGGCGATAACTCGCCGACGCCACGGTTGCTGTATCTGCCGATCACGACGTCGGTCAAACCGGGCGATAGGGTCGTGACGTCGGGCTATGGCGGTGTGTTCCCGCCGGGCCTTCCGGTCGGGTTGGTCAATTCGGTGGGCGAGGAAGGCGTGCGGATCGCGCCCTATGTCAATGTGGCGCAACTCGAATATGTCCGGCTCATGGATTTCGGTCTCGACGGCATTCTCAACGAGGCGGATCAAGACCCATCGAACGCGCAAGGCCGCGCGAGGCGGTCCCGATGAAGGACGAGGGCGGTTGGACACGGCTTGACCTGCTGGCGCGCCGGCTGACGCCGTTCCTGATTACGATCACGCTCGTCATCGTCGCCCAGGTGCCGATGCATCTTCCGGCGGCTATTTCCATTGCACCCGCGCTGGCGTTGATCGCGGTGTATTTCTGGGGTTTGCATCAGCCGGACCTGATCCCGGCGCCGGTCGTGTTTCTGATCGGACTGTTGCAGGACATCCTTACCGGTGTTCCGTTCGGCTTGAATGCCTTCATCCTGTTGGTGGTTTACGGCATTGTCGTGTCGCAGCGCCGTTTCTTTTTCGGTAAATCCTTTGCCGTCCTGTGGTGGGGTTTCGCGACTTTATCGTTTGTCATCGGCGCGCTGCAGTGGATCGCCATGTCGATTTTGATGGGCCAATTCCTGTCGATCGGGCCGCTGCTGGTCGAGTATCTTGCGACCGTGGCGCTGTACCCGCTGGTGGCCTATATCCTGGTGCTGACGCACCGGAACATCCTGCAAGAGGCCTAACGGTGAAGCCGGAACAAGATCGCGGCAGGCTCTTTACGCGGCGCGCATTGTTCCTCGCCGGCGGCCAAGCGGTCCTGTTTACCGGGCTCGCCGCCCGTATGTACTATCTGCAGGTTCTCGAGTCGGACAAGTATGCGGTCCTGGCGGATGAGAACCGGATCAGCTTGCGATTGTTGCCGCCGCCACGGGGCCGAATCGTGGACCGCTACGGCGTGCCGCTGGCAGTCAACGTTCAGAACTACCGGATCGTCATCGTCCCCGAGCAGGCGGATGATGTCGACCGCATGCTCACGCGGCTTGGCCGCTTGGTCGAAGTCGACGAGCGTGATCGCCGCCGCATTCTGCGCGAGGTGCGCCGCCGGCGGGCCTTCGTGCCGATCACGGTGCGCGAGAATTTGACCTGGGAAGAGGTGAGCCGGATCGAGGTCAATGCGCCGGACCTCCCCGGCATCAGCATCGATGTAGGCCAGACGCGCTTCTACCCCTATGGCAAGGCTGCCGCCCATTCGCTCGGCTATGTCGCGTCGGTGTCCGAACGAGAATTGACCGGTGATCCCTTGCTGGAATTGCCGGGGTTCCGCATCGGCAAGAACGGCGTCGAGCGGCAATATGATCTGCAACTGCGCGGCACCGCCGGTAATGCCGAGGTCGAGGTCAATGCGCTTGGCCGCGTTATCCGGGAACTGCGCCGGCAGGATGGCCAGCCGGGTCAGGAAATACATCTCACCATCGATGTCGGGTTGCAGGAGTTCATCGCGCGCCGGATCGAGAACGAACGCCGCGCCGCCGTCGTCGTGATGGACGCGCATACCGGGGATCTGCTGTCGATGGTCTCGACCCCGTCCTTCGACCCGAACGCGTTTAACGAGGGCTTGAGCGGCAAGGCCTGGCATCGTCTGATCAACAATCCGGATACGCCGCTGACCAACAAGGCGATTGCCGGACAATATGCTCCCGGTTCCACCTTCAAGATGGCCGTCGCGCTCGCCGCGCTGGAATTGAACATCTCACCCGCCGCGCGAACGACCTGTTACGGGCATATCCAGCTCGGCAATCAGAAGTTCCATTGCTGGAAGAAGAGCGGACACGGCAGCGTCGACCTGATCGAGGCGATCAAAGGGTCGTGCGACATCTACTTCTATGAATTGGCCAAGAAAGTCGGGGTTGATCGGATCGCGGCCATGGCCCGTCGATTGGGACTCGGATCGACGCTCGATCTCGACATTCCGGGAGAGCGGGCCGGCCTGATGCCGACGAAGGCGTGGAAACAGGCGACGATCGGGATTCCGTGGCAACTCGGCGAAACGTTGGTGGCCGGAATAGGGCAGGGCTATGTATTGGCGACACCGCTGCAATTGGCGGTGATGACGGCGCGCATCGTTAATGGCGGGTTCGCGGTGAAGCCAAGGTTGACGCTGGCGCCGCCGGGTGTCGACCCGGCCGACGAACCGCCGCGCGAGTTCAAGTCCCTCGGTCTTTCAGATCGGGCACGGCAGATCGTCATACAGGGCATGAACGAAGTCGTTAACAATCCGCAGGGCGGCACGGCCTTCCGGTCCCGCATCAAAGATAAGAAGATGGCGATGGGCGGCAAGACCGGCACGTCGCAGGTCCGGCGCATTTCGTTGGCCGAGCGCGACCGCGGCGTCCGCAAGAACAAGGACCGGCCGTGGCGCGAACGCGATCATGCGTTGTTCGTCGGCTATGCCCCGATAGACGCGCCGCGCTATGTCGTGGCGGTGATTGTCGAGCATGGCGGCGGCGGGTCCAAGGCGGCCGCGCCGATCGCGAAGGATGTCCTGCTGGAAACGCAGAAACGCGATCCATCCGCCATCCGGGCGGGGCGGGTGGCGACCGCACCGGGCCAGTCCGCGAAGTCGCCCGGCGGGCGGCAACAATGAGGCTGTCCCCCAACTACGGTGCGGAAATGACTTTCCGCCAGCGCCTATGGCAGTTGAACTGGTCGTTGATCTTCTTGATCGCGGTGATCGGCGGGGTCGGGATCGCCATGCTCTATTCGGCCGGCGGCGGCAATATGCAGCCCTGGGCGTCGCGGCAGGGCATTCGGCTGCTGGTAGGCTTGATGGGCGTGTTCGCTATTGCCTTGGTGGATATCCGGATTTGGCTGCGCTACGCCTATGTCATCTACGGCCTCGTGCTTTTGGCGTTGGGCGCGGTCGAGGCGTTCGGCTCGGTTGGCATGGGCGCGCAGCGGTGGCTGCGCTTCGGCGCTTTCCAGTTTCAGCCGTCGGAATTCATGAAGATCGCGGTGGTGCTGGCGCTCGCCCGGTACTTCCACCGCATGAATATCGAGGATATCGGCCGCCCGACCTACCTGCTGATCCCGCTGCTGTTGATTGGCGCGCCGGTCGCGTTGGTGATCAAGCAGCCCGACCTCGGCACCGCCGTCATGCTGCTGCTGGGCGGCGGCGCGATGTTCTTCCTCGCCGGTGTCCGGCTGTGGAAGTTCGGCGTCGTGCTGGTCGCGGGGATCGCCTCGATCCCCATCGGCTGGAACTTCCTGCATGACTACCAGCGCCAGCGCATCCTGACCTTCCTGAATCCGGAGACAGATCCGCTCGGCTCGGGCTATCACATCCTGCAGTCTCAGATCGCCTTCGGCTCCGGCGGCGTCTTCGGGAAGGGGTATCTACAAGGCACGCAGAGCCATCTGAACTTCCTGCCGGAGCGGCATACCGATTTCATCTTCACCATGCTGGCGGAGGAATTCGGCCTGGTCGGCGGGCTCTTGCTGTTGCTGCTCTACGCCATTCTGATGGTCTACGGCCTGGCCGTGGCGGTGCGCAGCCGGAATCATTTCGGCCGCCTGCTCGCCATGGGCGTGACGGTGACCATCCTGCTCTACGTCTTCGTCAACACGGCGATGGTGATGGGGCTGATCCCCGTGGTCGGCGTGCCGTTGCCGATGCTCTCCTATGGCGGTACCGCGCTGCTGACGGTGCTGACCGGCTGCGGCTTCCTGATGAACGCCTATATCCACCGTGATATTCGCATCGCCCGGCACGCCAGCGAGGCGTAGGCGCCCGAAAGTCCGCCTTTGGCCGGCGGGTTCCGCACGGGACCTATCGACAAATCGTAGCCCCTTTGCTATATCGCGCCCCTGCTTCGGTTTTCCCGGGCGGGCGCTTAGCTCAGTTGGTAGAGCAGCTGACTCTTAATCAGCGGGTCATAGGTTCGAGTCCTATAGCGCCCACCACTTTCTCCGGATAGGTGTTGCCGATTTCAGTCCCCTGTTGGGGATTTCGGTGCGTGCGACCGGCAGAATTCGGACAAGGCCTCGAAGCAGTCCGGGTCGACGGCAGTGCCGACCTCTTCACCGATGATGCCCAATGCTTTTTCCACGCTCATCGCGTCGCGGTATGGCCGGTCGGCGGTGAGGGCGTCGTAGAAATCCGAGATCGTGATGATGCGCGTTTCGAGCGAAATTGCATCGGCGCCCAGGCCGCGGGGATAGCCGTTGCCGTCAAGCCGCTCGTGGTGAGACGCGGCGATGGGCGCCAGGTCGGACATCGCGGAGATACGCGACAGGATATTCTGTGTGTTCATGGCGTGCGCCCGCATCGATACCCATTCCTCGTCGTCGAGTTTGCCGGGTTTGTCGAGAATGGCGTTGCTCACGCCGAGCTTGCCGACGTCATGCAGGAAGGCGCCGCGCCGAAGCCAGCGGCGGCGCTCGGGGGATACGTCCAGTTGGGTGGCGATATGATCCACGTATTCGGCGACGCGGGCGCTGTGTCCGCTTGTATACGGGCTCTTCGCGTCGACAACCTGGCCAAAGGCGGCGGCGATGTCGTCGAGATAATCGTCGTCGACCGGGACAGTGTGTTGCGCCGGCTCCAGTTCGAAGATCTTCTCGCGCAGGTTGGGTGATGCGAGTGTGGACCAGAAGGAATCATTCGCCGCGACGCTCATGAAGGCGCGCACGAGGTCGGGGTCGAACCAGGAGCCGGCGCGCTTCGCGGCTTCGTTTTCCGCGGCGGCACGGCCGGCCGCGGTGTGAAAGACATCGATGACCTGCGCCAAGAGCGCGATGCGGGAGTACACGGGAATGTCCGTGCCCGTCAGACCGAGCGGATGCCCACCGCCATCCCAATGTTCGTCGAGATTCCGGATTCCCGATGCCACGTCATCGGAAAACCGAAGCATCGTCGAGATTTCCGCTCCGCGCTGGCAGCGCGTCTCGATCATTTCCCGGGCGATTTCGCCGCCGTTGGTGATGATGTTGGTCAGCGCTCGAAACCGATCCGAAAGGCCGGACTTCAATCCGGTATGGGAAAAGACGAACTTCAGGGCGCTGGCGACCCCGGTGTCGATCGTCTTGTAGTCGTGTTTGAAGGACAGATCGTCGGTCAGGTAGAGCTGGCAAATTCGCGCTGCGTTACTGGAACACCCTAGATCCTTCAATATCAAGGTGTAATAGAGTTCCCAGAGTTGGCGATCGGTCAGGCCGATTTCGCGGCCGATATGGGTGCCGATCCAGCACACTCGCACGCAATGCCCTTCGGGTTGTCCTTCCGTGATATCGAGCGCATGGCTGAAGGCACTGAGCACTTCCGCGAGCGACAGACGGCGAAGATTCGAAAATCCCGCTGAGTCAGGCATTTAATATCCTATATCCCGTTGCAATCCTTCGTGATCGACCCTTGTAAGGGGGGATCCTTTTGCATTCGTTAAGAAAAAGACCGGGACTGATTGCGGTGCCGTCGATGCAAGGAATGTCGGGCATGGCGACCGGATGCATCGAAGCTCTGTTGCTTTGGACGCTAAATCCCTGTCACCTTCGAAAGGGTGGGATGCGATTCGGCCGGTTTACGTCGGCAACACCACGAGCTTCGAATAACTTTCGATCATCGCGAGCGCGTCGGCGAAGGTTTCCGATGCTGATTCTTTCACGATATAGCCGGCGATATTCTTGTCGTAAGCCGATGCAATATCGCCCGGCGCTTCGGAGGTCGTGAGAACGAAGATCACCGCACGATGGAGCGTCGCATCGCTGCGGACAACTTCCAGAAATTCGATACCGTTCATCCGCGGCATATTGAGATCGAGGATAATGATGTAGGGCGGCAGGACATTATCCGTCGATGTCTCCTCGCGAAGAATTTCCAATGCTTCCTGACCGTCTTTTGCCACCCGTTGCGGATTAACCAGCTTCTGTTTCTTGATGGCCCGTTGAATGGACATAACGCTTACTTCGTCGTCATCGACAATTAGAAATCGCACTTCTTCGAACTGAGTCCGCATTAATTTTCCTTCACTCCGTCGGCAGTATGTGTCGCAGTCCTGCTGCGGCGCGGTTGATCGCTAGTAGAAATAGGAAAATCATTGGCCGCTATTAGAAATATTATTGAGCGAGTTTCGCTCAATTTATAGGAGCGATTCTACCGTCTCTGCAACATTGATTTTTCGAGGCGTACGCGGCCAGGCGGATATCAGGTATCGACGGCTTCTTTGCCCGGATTGAGGGGCTTCTACGCGGCCGCTTTTGGATTGGCGGCCGGTTGCAAATTTGCTCGGTCATGCATATCGGGAAAATCAAAGGTGAATGTGGTTCCTCTGGTCACTTGCGGATCGGATGCAATGGTGATGGTGCCGCCGTGGTGTTCGACGAGCTTGCGAATGATCGCGAGTCCGAGTCCGCTTCCTTCGATTTCATCCCGCGATTTCAGCGTCTCGAAGAGGCCGAAAACGCGGTCGTGATAGTCGGGATCGATACCGGGTCCATCATCGGAAACTGTGAATCGGAGTCGCGATCCCACCTTCTGGACATCCACTGCAATTTCACCATGATCCCGATCATGATGTTTTGTCGCATTGTTGATCAGGTTCAATAGAATTTGCCGTAACGGCGTGGTGTGGGTCTCGACGGTTCGGACGTTAACCGTGATCTTCAGTTCAAATCGGCCGGACGGATCGACAAGCTCGGCAATGTCCTTCACGGTTTTTTGCACGTCGATAACAGCGACGTTCGAATCCGCGTGTCCCGCCTGCGCATACTCCAGTAGGTCGGATAACAAAGTCGACAGCCGGTCCACCCGCCGCGACATCATCGTTAGGTTCGACCTGCCCTCTGCCGATAGCGTGTCGCCGGCGTCTTCAAGTGTCCACTCCGCGAGGTTCTTGATCGCCTGAAGCGGCGAGCGGAGGTCGTGGGAGGCGACATATGCGAATTTCTGAAGTTCATCGTTGGAACGTTGAAGTTCACGTGCATTTGCCTTGAAGATTTCCAGCGCTTTTGCCATCTCGCCGAGCTCATCCGGCCCGGAGACGGACACCTTGTGGTCTGTTTTCCCGCGGGCGATTTGGCGAACGGAGGCAGTCAATCGAGCCATGCGACGGTTGATCTGCCGTTCCACGACGTAATAGCTGACCGCGCCAAGAACTAGGAACGTCGCGATCAGTGTTGCCGCCAGAACGGTGAGCGTCGTGAATAAGGACTTATCCAAGGAAATGGCGGTCTCGTCGATATCTCTTTTCGCGACGGTGACGAGCTTGGTCGATATCGCCGAGATGGTCCGAGTGAGTTCAAGCTGTCTTTCCTTTGCGGATTGGAATCGGTCGCGGAATGTTTCGAGATCCAGGAGATTCTGACTAATACCGTCCGAACCGAAGATTATTTCCCGTAGCTTCCTAACCGTCCGCGCCAGGCTCTGACGGCGCTCGTCGTCCTTTAACCGGAGAATGAGTTGAGCGATCGTCCGAAATTCGAACTGCAGCCGTTTCGTCGCCAAGGATTTTTGCGCCGCTTCCGTCATTAACGAGAGCTGTTCGGCACCGTCAATGGAAAGATTAATCTGAAACACGAGTTCGTTTAGAGCGTTAAGCAGCGAGACGGCCGCCGCGATTGCGGTGCGAGCTTCCGGGGGTTTTGCTTGTGGGTCCTCGCCTGAACCGTCGAGGGCGTGCTCGACGGCGATCGCTGCATCGATAAGAAGCGGTTCGGTAATGTCGGCAATCTCCGACCGGATGTCTTTCAGGCCATCGACATTTTCATTCAATGCGACTCGAACAGGCAGAATCTCCTGCCGCAGCGAGAGCAGCCGGGTAACCGCCTTCTCGAGCCGGCGCTGTACGGCTATGAATTCTTCGCGAATGGGCGCGACCGATCCGGCGTTGGGAATTGACGCAATAGCGTTTCGAAGCGCCGCGTTGTGTTCGTCGATTGTTTCCTGGAGGCGTAGGAGTCTATCAGGCGTCTGCCGGTCGCCGAGTTGGGCGGTGATCGCCAGGAGAGCCGTAAGCTCCCGCACGAGTTCTTCCGTTTGTATCAGCGCGGGGATCGATTCCGTGAGCAGATTCTCCTGTGATCTCCAAAGCGAAAAAAGCTGGATCGACCCGATCGTGACCGCAACCGTCAACATCGCAACTATGAACAGGAAGGTGAACCGGAGGCGCGATACGACCTGGGTTCCCGGACGCATGTTCGGCAAGTTCACAATGCGAGCCTCATTGACCTAATCCACCATACTGTGTGCAATCACGTATTAATACAATCCAGTTTAGATTCTCTAAAGTCGGATGTTAGACTTTTACGGTCTTTGAGAATTTGCCCGAAACCACGACAATGCGAAAGGCTAGCCCAATCGTAACAAACCAATCGAGACGACAAATTCTTGCGGCAATTGCCGGTGCCGCGTCGTGGACGGTCGCACCGACAACTTCGTCGGCGGCACCGTCGGCAGACCTTCATAACGCAGCCGCGCGAAGCGCAAAGAAGCTGGCCGCCGGAAAGGTTTCCGAGCTACGGCTTCTGCTGCCGAAAGGCAGTGGCGATAACGTGCGCCCGGTGAAGTCGGCGTTCCGTGCCGCCACGGGCATTGCCATTGCATTGGTGGAAACGCCGGTTGACGACATCAATACGCAGCTTGCCTTGGATGCGATGAGCGGGGAGGGCAATTACGATCTAGCGCTGCCAGCAACGTTCGGGTTACCCGATCTCGCGACATCCGGCGCGATTATTCCCATCACGGACTTTGCCCGCAGATATGAGCCGGATGGTTTCCGCAAGGGAATTTTGTATGACATAGGCGATCGATTCGACGGCGATATCTTCGGATTTCAAACCGACGGCGATGCCTACGTTATGTTTTACCACAAGGATTTGTTGGAGAATGCGGACGAGGCGGCGCGCTATGCGGACAAATACGGCCGGCCGCTCGCGATCCCGGATACCTGGGAAGAGCTCGACCGGCAGATGGCCTATTTCCACCGTGAGGAAGAAGGCCTCTCAGGCGGTCTATTGTTCCGAACGCCGGGCTATTTGGCCTGGGAATGGTGGGTTCGTTTTCATGCGAAGGGAGTTTGGCCTCTATCCCCCAATCTCGATCCGCAGATCGATTCCGATGCCGGGATCGATGCATTGGAAAATATGATTCGCGCCACCGAGCATCTCTCTCCGGAGGTGGATCGATTGGGGCTGTTCGAGAATTGGGCGCGATATGGCGAAGGCAACGTTTATTGCAATATCGGTTGGGGCGGCACGCAGAAATACCTCAACGGACCGAAATCAAAAATGCGGGGCCGCATGGCGTATGGGCCGACACCGGGCGGTTTGGTCAACGGGTCGCTGCTGATCACGCCGTACTTTAATTGGGGATGGAATTACGTCGTTACAGCCAACAGTAAATTTCCGGAGATCGCATATTTATTCGCTCTCTTCGCGTCCAGTCCGGCAATGTCCACCCTCGCGGTGCGGCAACAGGGCGGTTACTTCGATCCATTCCGGCCGGAGCATTATGCCGATAGGAAGATCAGAGAGGCGTATTCGGACGATTTTCTGAAGGTTCATGAGGCAAGTCTGCGGTCATCGATTCCGGATTTGTATCTCGCGAATCAGAGCGAGTATTTCCAATCCCTTACAAACTGGCTCGATCGCGCGCTTTCGAAAAAGGTCACATCGGAAGAGGCGCTTAAGCGGGTCGCGCAGCAATGGCGGCTCATTAACCGGAGCTCGGGCATTGAAAAGCAAAAACGCCGATGGTCGCTGCTCCGCCAGAAGTATCCACCCCATGTCCGGGACCGTCTCCGGGATAACTGACGAAAATGGCCAGTATCGCGGACCGTGCGGTCACGAGGCTAAGCCTCACCCACGCGCCCGTATTGGCGGGATTCACCGCCATTTCGCGCGCCACATTCATGCAAAAACTTCCGCACTCTACAAAAAGAGTCATGAAAAGAAGCACTTACTAAGGTGTTTAGCGAGAGAGATTAGCAACTATTAGTATTAAAGTTTTGTTCATACAGGCCTTTTAGGTTGAGATTCTGGAAAGGATTTAAATCCAGATTTATTTGGGTCTTCCCCATGATGATGAGCGAAACGGCGCTTGAGCCGCTGGAGGTCTCCCGGGTACTCGTCGTTGACGATGACGAAGTTGACTTTCGCCAGGCGCGCCGACTCCTGCACGAAGCGTTCGGCAGTGAATTGGAGTTGGATTGGGCGCAAGGCGTCGATTCGGCGCGCGATCTCGTCAATTCCGAGCAACACGACGTCTACATCATCGACTATCACCTTGGCGGTGAGACCGGACTCGAACTCATGGGCGAGTTGAATTGCCCGCATCGACCTGGGGTTGTAATATTTCTGAGCGGTGTGGAAAGCGCGCAAGTCGATAATGCGATTACCCGCGCCGGTGCATCCGATTATCTTATCAAGTCCGAAGTAACCGCGGCCCTGCTGGAGCGATCCATTCGCTACGGGCTGGCGATGGAACAACGGAAGTCGGCGCTGCATAGCGAAGCCGCCGAGCTCCGGGCCGCCAAGGCGCGGATCGAAGAGCAGACCGAAGAGTATATCGCAATCGCCGAAGATCTGGCCGCCACTCAAGATCGGCTGCAGCAGGCCTTTGCGCGTCTTGAGGAAAGCGAGAGCAGTTATCGGTTCCTGGCGGAACACGACAACCTCACGCATCTTCCGAACCGGGCCTTTTTCACTCGATTTATGGAGGACGAACTCGCCAAGGCCGCCGCCACGGGTAAAGGCGTTGCGTTATTCCTCCTCGACCTCGATCGGTTTAAAGCCATCAACGACAGTCTCGGCCATCCGGCAGGCGATGCATTGCTGGTGGACGCGTCGCGGCGGCTGGTTTCTGCGTTGCGGGGGAGCGATCTTGCGGCCAGGCTGGGCGGCGATGAATTCGCTGCGGTGGTTACCAATCTTGCCAGCCGGTCGGACGCACTTGCGGTCGCCGATAGAGTTATCGAAGCATTTTCCGAGTCGAGCCAAATTCTTGATTGGAAGATCACGACATCGGTGAGCCTCGGTATTGCATTCGCAGACGGCACGGAGAGCAGTTTCGAAACCCTTTTCCGGAATGCGGATACGGCTCTCTATGAAGTGAAACGGCTTGGACGCGGGACCTACCGGGTCTTCGACGAAAAGTTGGACGAGAGACTTCGACGGAATGAAGAACTTCGGACCGGTCTTCCGTCAGCGCTGGACAACAAGGAGCTGTTTCTCGAGTTTCAGCCTCAGGTCTCGGCAGCCGACGGCCGGGTGAGCGCCCTGGAAGCGCTTATTCGGTGGCGCCATCCGCAATACGGTGTCCTTACCGCGAACGAATTCATTCCGTATATGGAGAAGTCTTTTACCGACAACATCGTGACCGAGTGGGTCATCGAACAAGCCTGTCAGCAGGCGCGGTCCCTTCACGATACGCTCGGATTCGATGCGCCGATCGCGATCAACATTTCCCCGGTCGAATTGAGAAATCCGGGATTCGCGAGCCTTGTCCAAGACAAGCTGAATCAGGCGGGGCTCCCCCCGCAATGCCTTGAAATCGAGATCACCGAAAGCTCGATCTTGGACAATATCGGCTCCGTCCAAAGGAATATCGAGGAGTTGTCGGGTCTTGGCATCCGCATCGCCTTGGATGACTTCGGCACCGGTTTCTCATCCTTTGCGCATATTCGTATGCTTCCGGTCGACAAACTAAAGATCGACCGGTCATTTGTGACGAACGTATGCACGAACAGAAAAGACGTTGCCGTGGTGCTTGCAACGATCAGTCTCGCCAATGCATTGCAAATCCCGGTTGTCGCGGAAGGGATCGAGAATCAAGAAACGATTGGCTTTCTCAGCGGACACGAAAACCTGCATTTGCAGGGCTATTACATTGGAAAGCCGGTGTCCGCGGACGCCTTAACCACATGGTTGTCGAACCGTTCGTTTACCAGCAGCGGGCAGAAACGTTAGCTTTCCTCGCTGGAACGCGATATCGCGCCAGTAACCGTGCAATAAATAAATTCAAATATTTTCAACAAATCAATCAGTTAGTATCAAGATAATGAAAGTATTTGTTAATTATTACTTTAAATTGATAATTATATTTAAACTACAATCGATAATACAATTTTAGCAATTAAAATCCAAAATAGGTATTCACAGACTTTTTGCAATTTGGATTAACGCACAAGTCAATATTACCGGAATTCCAAGCTCATTGATTTTGCGTTTCGGAAAATCGACTTCTTCGGTCTGCAACGCCGCTTTTGTCGAGATATAGAAGTTCGATTGGAGATTGGTTATGGAACTAAAAATGCTACTGGTCGATGACGATATGGTCGATCGCACCGCTGTCCGCCGCGCCCTCGAGGCCTCCAACATGGATGTATATCTCGCCGAAGCCGAGGATTGCGCCGAAGCCAAATCGATGATTTCGGATGAAGCCTACGATTGTGTGCTGTTGGATTATCATCTGCCGGATCAGGACGGTGCATCCATGTTCGACGAACTGCGTCAAACGATGGATGACCTATCGGTCGTGATTTTTCTGACCGGCGAGGATAATCCCGGTCTGGCCGAAGAATTGATGCGGCGCGGCGCTGCGGAATATATCACCAAATCGGAACTCAGCCCGACGCTTCTGCGCGACACCATCTCGTCCGCCTTGGCGCGCCATCAATACATCCGCGATCTTCGGTTGATCGGCGAGTACGATCCGCTGACCGGATTGCCCGGTGCTCAGTTGTTCGAGAGGTGCCTGAACGAAGCGGTCCTGCGGGGCAACCGATCCGGACGGTTGTTCGCGGTGGCGAAGATTGGCATCAATGAATTCGCGCGGATCAACAATTATATCGGCCATGCGATCGGCGATAAGGTTCTCACGGCGGTCGGGTCGCGGCTCACGTCGCTTCTTCGGCAATCCGACTATATCGCCCGCCTCGACGGCGATCACTTCGCCGTCATTGGCCAGTATCTCCTGAACGAAGAGGGCAGTGCGACCCTTGCGGACAAGGTTCTGCGCTCGCTGTCGGAACCGTTCGATATCGACGGACATAGCATCTTTCTGTCCGCTTCGGTCGGGGTATCGATTTATCCGAATGACGGTGACGACGCGAAGACGCTCATTGAACGCGCGGATCTCGCGATGCGGCATTCCCGCAAGGACGGACGCGGCCGATTTAGCTTTTTCGATAAGTCTTTGGATATCGAGTTCGCGCGTCAACGAAATCTGGAAGCCGAAATTCGTGACGGACTGAAAGACGATTCTTTCTCTCTGGTCTGGGAGAAAGAATTCGACTGCTCGACAGGCGAACACTCCGGCAGCAGGGCGCGGGTGTCCTGGAACAATGATGATTTAGGGGTGCTTACCGGCCGCGATCTCCTTGCCCTGGCGTGCAAGAGCAAAGTGCTGACCCAGGTAGGTGAGTGGTATATTGGCGAGGTTTGCCGTTGCCTATGCAATGCTAAGGACGCTGGTGACGACGCACCCCGCACTGTCGTCGAAGTACATGGCTATCAGCTCGAAGCCTGTGGTTATGCTGACTTCATCAACGAAACAATCAAGGAATGCGGCCTAGCCGCCGCCGACTTCACGATTTCGGTCTGCGATCAGGAATTTGCGGACTTCGACGAAACAGCAATCGCTTCTCTCCAGGACCTGGCGGATTCCGGATTCAGAATTCGGCTGAGTAAATTCGGCGCCTCGGCGCAAAACATCCAAGCGATCGGAAAATCTCCGGTTAGCGAAGTCTCGCTGGACGACGCCTTAACCGGCGAGATGTCCGACGGGTCCGAGGAAATGGTCGTTGTTTTGGCGATTGCGCGCATGGCGCAGACGCTCGGCTTGAAAATCGTCATGCCGGGAATCTGTAACGAGTTTCAGCACTACTTCGCCTATCAAAACGGCGCGGACGCTGCCTCCGGGGCCTATTACAGTGGACCGGATTGCGCACCCGATGACGCGAAATCCGAGGATCTTGAATGAACGAAAATTTCGGCAGGGTGCGTTCCCAGTGCTCACGTGAAGGTTGGGCTATATGAGCTCTACCGTGGCGCCAATTGCGTGGAACGAGAAGATCGTGGAAAGCGGCGGCGCACAGGCGAAGGGCATGCATGGTGTGAGAACGGCGCCGGGTGCCCGATTGGCTGTGCTGGCGGTGGCCTTTTTCGGATGTCTTCTCTCGGCGGGCGCGTATCTCGTGGCCGACCAGACAGTCGACAATGCCGAACGCGAAAGTTTCAGAGCTGATGCGTTCCAACGCATTGCCGAATTCAGACGGCGCGTCGACTCGTCGATCAATTCGCTGCACGCCGTCAGAGGGTTGTTCGCGGCATCCATCAATGTCGACCGCGACGAGTTTTCTCAGTTCGTCAATGCAATGCAGATGCCTGCCGGTGTTCAGGCGTTGGAGTGGGTGCCGAAAGTGCCCGGCGGTAAACGGCTAGCGTATGAACGGCGCGCCCGTAACGAGGGTTTCCCGAACTTCCAGATCACCGAACGGGGCGAAACAGGCGCAATGCGGCGGGCGGGCGGCCGCGACACGTACTTTCCTGTATATTTTCTTGAGCCGTTTGTAGGCAATGAATCCGCTATCGGATTCGATGTAGCGTCCAATCCGGCCCGGTATCGCGCGCTTCTGAAGGCACGGGATACGGGGCAGGCTGTTGCCACAAAGCGCATTACGCTTGCACAGGACCCGGGCGAACAACCCGGTTTCTTGGTGTTTCTGCCCGTTTATCGGAACGGCAGTGCCATCGAAACCCAACAGCAGCGCCGGGAGAACCTGACGGGCTTCGCCCTCGGCGTTTTCAGGGTGGGTGATCTTGTCGAAGGAATTTTCAATGCCGCCAGCATGGAGAACGCGCCGTTAGATGTGCGGCTTCTTGACTTGTCCGCTTCGGACGAGAATCAACTTCTATATCCGAGTTCGTCTTCGGCACCGGGTGCGACGAGGGCGGCGGCTTCGGCCGGCGATCGGTTCACCGTTTCCGAGAATCTGACGGTCGGTGGACGCGCGTGGCAAATCTTGCTGTCTCCGTCGCGCACGGATGGCTCTTCACCGCGAGCCTGGCAGCCTTGGACGGTATTGGTCGCTGGCTTTCTTTTCACTGCGATGGCCACTCTATATGTACGCCAGTTTCTGAGCCACAGCCTCGCGATTGAGAGATTGGTAGCCGAGCAAGAAAAAGATTTGGAGACGGCGACGGCCGACCTGCAGCGATCCAATCACGACTTGGAGCATTTCGCATATATCGCGTCGCACGATCTCAAGGCCCCGCTTCGGAATATCGATAATTTGGCCGAATGGATCGAGGACGACTTGGGTGATGCGCTGAATGGCGATGCACGCGAAAGCATGACCTTGCTTCGGGGCCGTGTAACACGCCTGCGGCATCTCCTGGACGACCTTCTTGAGTTTTCCCGGGTCGGGCGCGAAGACTGTCAGGTAACCCGGGTCGATACCAATTCGCTCATAGAAGAAATTGCGGACTTGCTCCAGCCTCCGATGGGCATCGAGATCAAGACGGCTGGGGAGCTGCCCAACTTCGACACCTTAAAAGGGCCGTTGGATCAGGTTTTTCGCACGTTGATCGACAACGCCATCAAGCATCATGACCGGGCAACAGGTTGCATCGAAGTTGCAGTGGTCGAGCGTGATGGCTTTTACACATTCTCTGTCGCCGACGACGGTCCCGGGATCGATCCGAAATATCATGAAAGGGTTTTTCAGGTCTTCAAGACATTGAAACCCCGCGACATGGTCGAGGGTAGCGGCATAGGCCTAGCGATCGTCCTGAAACAGGTCGAGCGCCGAGGGGGCCACGTCCGTCTTGTTTCAAGCGCCGAAGAACGGGGCGCGACCTTCGAGTTTGATTGGCCGAAAAAAATGACGGTAAAGTGAGATGAAAAACGCCGATTCCAAAATGCGTATCCTCATTGTCGACGACAGTGAAGTGGATGTGTTGTCGCTGAAACGGGCCTTCTCGAAAGCGAATATCGATAATCCGATCCACGTCGCCGTTGATGGAGTCGAGGCTTTTGAAATATTGCGGGGCGAAAACGGTAGGCAGGCGCTTCAAAAACCCTTTGTCATCCTGCTGGACATCAACATGCCACGAATGAACGGCCTGGAGTTTCTGGAGCGCATCCGAGCCGACGAGGAACACTCGAACACGATCATTTTCGTGTTGTCGACTTCCGCGGCCGAGGAAGACATAGAGGCTGCCTATAAACACAAGATCGCCGGCTACATCGTTAAGGAAAATTCCGACTACATCGTGAAGGAAGACACCGGCAGCAACCTTATTGAAGCCATAACCATGCTCGAGAGTTTTTGGGGCGTGGTGCAGCTCCCGCGGTAACCTCATGGCATTGAACATTCTTGTCGTGGACGATGATGAGATCGACCGGGAAGCATTGATGCGAAAGCTGACGAAGCTTCGCCGGCGCATATCATTTCATGAAGCCGACAACCGTGATGACGCGCTAAAAATTACCGCAGACCGTAAGCTGGATTTGATGGTTTGCGATTGGGCGCTTTCCGCCTATAGGGATGGTCTGGAGCTCATCACCTGGGTAAGAGATGACAGGGAAGCGCCGAATTCGGATATTCCGATTATTCTCGTGTCGGGCTTCCTAGACCAGAACTTGATTCATGAATCGCAAAAAAGCGGTGTGGACGCGACGCTCGAGAAACCGATCGAACTCGACGAATTGAAGTGGTGCCTCGAGGACCTGAGGCTCTAAGCGGTCGCGGCCAGCCGATCTCATCGAAACCGTTCGTGTTTTCCCGTGATTTAGGTTCCGGATTTTCCCCAGCAACCTCCATGCTTTATTCTTCTGATTGCCCGCCCTTCGTGCGCGGCGTCAGCAGGAGAGCATGCCATGCGCGTTGTCATCGCGATGATGAAACACGAGACCAATACCTTTTCGCCGGTCCCGACGCCGATCGAGCGGTTCGCGCGCGGGTTTCCGCTGCCGCCGCGCGGTCGCGATGCGTATGACGCGTTCAAGGACACCGGAACGGCGATGGCGGCCTATATCGATCTGGCGGAGCGCGAGGGCTGGGAGATCGTGACTCCCATCGCGGCGCAGGCGGCGCCCAGTGCGCCGGTTCAGGACGCTGCCTATAAGGCGATATCGGACGCGATTTGCGAAGCGGTGGCCGACGGGTGCGATGCTGTCATGTTGGATCTGCACGGCGCGATGGTCACCGAAAGCCGGGAAGACGGCGAAGGCGGGTTGCTGACACGGCTGCGCGAGATCGCGCCGGACGTGCCGATCGCCGTGGCGCTCGACATGCACACCAATCTCTATGCGGAGATCGTCGACAACGCGACGACACTGGCCGGCTACACCACCTATCCGCATATCGACAACTACGGAACCGGCATACGGGCGGGCGAGGCGCTGATCCGCAAGATCAAGGGCGAGGCCGAGCCGGTTCTTGCCTGGGGAAACCGGCCGATGCTGCCACATGTCATGCGCCAGGGCACGGCGGACTTTCCGAACAAGCAGTTGCAGGAACGGGTCGTCGCGATGGAGGAGAGCGGCGAGGCGATGGTGGCGACTTTGTTCACCGGTTTTCCGCATGCGGATATCCGCAACGCCGGGCTCAGCGCCTGCGTCGTGACCGACGGCGACGCGGCGAAGGCGCAGGCCTTGTGCGACGAGTTGCTGGAGTCGGCCTGGAAGGATCGCGAAGCATGGGTCTACAAGATCGAACCGTTGGAAGAGTCGATGGCGCGGGCCAAGGCGGTGACCGACGGTCCGGTCGTATTGCTGGACCATTACGACAATGCGTCGTCGGGGGGCACCGAGGACACGACGACCGTTCTCGCGGCGATCATTGCGGCCGGGCTTGAAGACGTTGCCGTGTTCGCGGTGTGCGATCCCGACGCGGTGCAGCAGTTGATCGCGGCCGGCGTCGGTGCGGAGGTAACGCTGCCGCTCGGCGGAAAGGTTGATATGCCGTCGATCGGCCTGAAGGGGGAGCCGGTCACGGTGACCGGGAAGGTGAAGCTCATCTCCGATGGCCTCTACCGAAATCTCGGCCCGGCGTCGCCCGGCCTGCTCATGGATATGGGACCGACCGTCGTGTTCGATACGGGCAAGCTGGAAATTGTCGTGATATCGCGGCAGCAGGAACCCAACGACAAGAACTGCTTCCTCAGCCTCGGCATCGATCCGGCGCGCAAGAAATACCTGATGTTGAAAAGCCGAATCCACTATCGCGCCGGCTACAGCGACATCGCCAAAGAGGTGATCGAATGCGCCGGCACGGGCGTCTGCACCTCGGACTACGATCAACTGACTTTCGAGAAGGTTCGGCGGCCGATCTATCCGCTCGACTTGATCAACGATCCGGGTTAGGGCGCGAGAACGATTTACCCGATCTGCTGACTTTGGGTATGCATAAGACATAGGGGAACCGACAACGATGCCGCAGCTTGTCTTTCTTCACGGGCCGGGCGCCGGGGCATGCGCCGACGCCTATACCCATCAACGCCGTCACTTTCCCGATAGCGTTGCGCCGACCTTGCCGGGCCACCCGGACGGAACCCGGTGTCCCGATGTCGCGCGTTACATGGAATGGGTGCGCGGATGGCTTCATGCGCAGGATAAACGCGACTCGTTGGTGCTGGTCGGCTACACGCTCGGCGCGTCGATCGCCCTGCAATATGCCCTGGACTACCCGGACGAGGTTGCCGGCTTGGTCATCATGACGGTGGCAGCGCGGCCGAAACAGCGCCCGCCGGGGACCTACGACCTTCGCCTGCAGGCGGCGGAAGACCCCAAGGTCTACGAAGAGTGGTTGGCCTTCCAGCGCAACGCGATGAAATTCGTCGACGAGGAACTCCGCGAGAAACTGATGGAGCGGCATCGTCAGGTGGGCCCGATATCGCAATACCATGACCTGAAGACGATCGATGCGTTCGACGTGCGAGACCGTATCGGGGGCCTGACGCCTAAGTTGCTGATCTTGCGCGGCGTCGACGATCCCGGCAAACCGCCGGAATACGAGAAAGAGATTCACGAGGCGGTGCAGGGATCGCGCTACGTAAAGCTGGAGAATGCCGGACATTTCCCGCCGACCGAAGCGCCCGATCGAGTCAACGTCCTGATCGAGGAATTCCTGGCTGAACTAACATAGAGAAGAATCGGCCTTGGGTCGCTCGCCGAGATTTCGGCTGAGAATTCAACGCTACCATTGAGTTCGGCACCGACCGGAGTTGCGATATCGGCAGGCTCGACGGCGCGGCTATCTCACGCCGCCGATGCCGCCACTCAACAAGTCAGTTCTGCGATTTTTCCCGGCATGCGTTGGGCATCAGCCCAACCGGCCAGAGCCGGATAGCGCTATCGTCGCCCGCGGTGGCGATGCCGCCGTCCGGCGCGACACTGACCGCCCAGACGTCGGCGGTGTGCCGATCAAATACGCGGTCGGCGGTGGATTGCAGGCCAACCCAAATTCGAACCGTCTTGTCATAGCTGACACTGACCAGACATTCGGCATTGACGAACGCGACGCCGGGGATGTCAGATTTATGGCCGCGGAACGTGGCGGTTACGGATTGCGTCGCCAAGTTCCACAACCGTACGGTCCGATCGTCGCTGCTGCTCGCCAACCGCCTGCCGTCTGGCGAAAACTGTATCTCCCTCACATTGTCACTGTGGCCGGAAAGCGTGGCGAGTGATTCGCCCGTACGGCCGTCCCATAATCTGATGCTGTAATCGGGCGGGGTGTTGAATACGCTGCCGCTGCCGGTTGCAATCAGCGCTCCGTCGGGAGAAAAGGCAACTGTGTTCACCGTATCGGTATGCCCCGTCATGGTCGCGATACGCTCGCCCGACATTGCGTCCCAAAGCCGTGCCGATCGGTCGTAGCTGCTGGTCGCGATACGCCGTCCGTTAGGACTGAACATGAGATCGCGGACGACCTCCCCGTGCGCTTGGATCGTGTGCAACAAGCGGCCATCCGGCACGGACCAGACGCGGACTTTGCCGCCGTAGTCGCCGGTCGCGACACGTCGGCCGTCGGGTGCGAAGGCGACCGACCGAACCCGACCGTCATGGGGTTGGAGGATCTTGACCGTGGCAGCTTTCTTTTTATCCCACAGGCGTGCCGTTCCGTCGGTGCCGCCCGACACCAGGAACTTTCCATCGGGGCTGTGATCCAGCGCCCATACCCGACCCTCATGTCCCTTCAGAGCCGCTCCCGACATACTCGTGGCGCCGACGCTGAAAATGGCGAGCGCGGATAGCAACGCGCCGAATACGAACACTCTTCTTCGCATGATAAACCTCTTTCTGGGAACCTAATGTTATGCGGATGCGCCGTCGGTTGGGGCGCATACTGGCCAAATTGCGTCCTAGTTGCTTTGCGGCGCTGCGGACGGCGCCTTGGTCGTTTTGAACCGATCCAATTGTTTCCGGAGATAATCCAGCGCGGCGGCATTGCGCTCGAGCAGAAGATCGAAGGACCCCGCCTCGCGCCATCGGTCAATCTGCTCAATGCCGAGAAATGGAGCCGGTTTGTTCGGCACCAGGGCATTGCGCTCCAACATCAGAACGTTGTCGGCGCGCGGGTCTTTGATCGACAGCAGCCTTAACTCCGCCGTCAGGAGCAGATATTCCTTAATCTGCTGATTGAAACGAAGCATGCGCCGCGGGGTGTTGGCTGGAGTCGCGGCATCGTTCGTGAAAATTTCCCTCAAGACGCGTCCGGAGCCTGGTCCCGGGTTTGGCGCTTCAACATCTAGGGTGGCCGCTACTGTCGGCACCACGTCAATGATTTCGGCATATGGAATCGTGTGTCTCTTTCGCACCCCCGGTCCCCGAAAGACCATCGGCGTTCGCCAGCTTTGTTCGTCCATCGGCATATGCCAGCCGAAACGCGACTGCCCGTCCGCCATGAAAACGAAGAAGGTGCTTTCCCAGCGGCCCAGCTCTTTCATCTTTGCGATAAAGCGGCCGAGTTGTTTGTCCGCTTCGCGGGCCGCCGCCGCGTAGGGCGATTCCGGATGCCAGATGTCGGCTTGGAACGGAGAGCCGTCCGGCGCATTGATCGTCCGGTAGCCCGCGCGACCGACATCCTGCAACTGAATGCGAAAGTAGTGCGGATCATGCCGTTCCAAGGTGGCAAGGATCATGTCGGTAAGCTTGGCGTCCGACGTATCGAGGAGGTGAACCAAGTCGAACCCTGGGGATATGCTGTCGTATGCCTTGCTGCCCGTCGCGATTGCCGTATCGATTTTGCGCGGGAATTTGTGCTGCAGCATCGGCTGGTTCGGACGTAGGAACAGGTTGCCGGTCATCGTTATCGGGTTGGGCAGTGATGTGCTGTGCATCAGGCCGTATGCACCGGTTGTCGGGTGCCATGGATAGGTCATGATCGCGTCTTCCACCGCCGTGCCTTCGGCTTTCAATGCTTTCAGGTTCGGCAGGTCGAGCTTCTCGATCGCGTCCGGGTGCAGACCGTCGAAATAGAACAGAACCGCACGATCGGCGGCTTCAACCGCGTGAACCGATTGAGGCATGGTCGATATGCTCAATGCGACGGCGGTGATCGCGAGGCTGGCAAGTATGTTTCGCACGAACTCTCTCCTTTAAGTGGTGGGTTCCGCCCATACAGGTTGCATCGACCGATGTTCTTATCCAATATTATAAATATGTTTATTGAGACCGTTTTGATATGAATGTTGACCTCCACCATATGCGCCATTTCGTGACCGTCGCCGAAGAACTGCATTTTGGTCGAGCGGCGGTTCGCCTCGGTATGGCACAGCCACCGCTCAGCCAGTCGATCAAGCGCCTTGAGGCAAAACTGGGTTTTCCCCTATTTGAACGGAGTCGGCGCAAAGTCGAGTTGACGCCTTCAGGGAGAGTTTTTCTCGGCGAGGCGAGACGTGCGCTTGCGCAAGCAGAATTGGCGGTTCGGCTCGCACGTGAGGCCGCATCGGATGACCTTGCGCAGTTGACGGTCACATTCGTCAGCGCGGCGCTGTACAGGGTCCTCCCGGCGGCATTGCGCGCTTACCGGGCCGAAATGCCAACAGTTGGCATCCGATTGGAAGAATGCGGAACCGATACGCAACTGGCGCAACTGCGCGACGGCGCAGTTGATCTCGGCTTCGTGCACCCGCCGTTGCGAAACGCCGCCGACCTGGCGGTGCAGACTATTCATCGCGATCGCGTGATCGCTGCTGTGCCGGCGTCAAGTGAACTGGCGGCCATGCCGAGCATCGGCTTATCCGACCTCGCCGACGAAGGGTTTGTGCTTTTCCCGCCGCGTCGCGGTCCGGACTTATACGGTCGAATTTTGCGTGCTTGCCGCGACACGGGATTTGCGCCGCGGATTGAACAAGAGGCGACGTTGATGCACACGATTTTGAGTTTGGTCGCCGGTGAGGCCGGGGTGTCACTGGTCCCTGATGGCGCCCGCACCATGGGCGTCGATGGAGTCGTCTTCGTGCCGATCAGCGGATTAGCGGAGGATCTGGTCTGGGAACTCGCGATAGTGTGGCGCGCAAATCGGGTCCGCCGTCCGCTGCGCATGTTGATCGATACGGTGGTCGATGTGGGTCACGCGGTTGAGAATACGGCGTCGGTTTCCCGGACGGCAACTCTCGTGCGCTGAAGACCGGTGTTCGAAATTTGTTGCCCAATGCGGTAATGGGATTGGTGCCCGAGAAAGTCAACGCCCCGATCGAGGAATTCCTGGCTGACTTATAGTCGCGGCGCACCGGGCCTACGTCATTGGGTCGTCGGTCAGGGGATTCGGCTTCGCCAGCGATTCGAGGTCGTTGAGTTTCGACAGAGCGATTCGGGCGCCGTCCACCGAAACGCCGTAGGGGCCGAGGGTGCCGAAAGCGCGCGAGAGGTTTTCCGGCGTCATGCCGAGCAGCGTCGCCAAGGTGCGCTTGTCGGTCGGCAGAGTGAGCGCGCCATTCCCGCCCTGAAACTGATGTTCATACAGAAGGTAGTTCGCCAGCCGTTCGACCGAGGTGCGCAGCTTCTGATTCTTGAGCAGCTTGACCATATCCCGGTAGCGGACGGATAGCTCCTGAACGATAGAGCGGGCGAAGGCGGCGTCCCGCTCGAAGATATTGCGAATATTTTCCGCCGGGATCATGAGGATCCGGGACGCGGTCATGGTGCGCGCGGACATGAGATAGACGGCATCCTTCAACACGGCGGCCAGGATGAATGTCGCGACCGGGTTTATGATCGCCATCGTGGTTTCGCGATTGTTCGACGCAGCGAAAAGTTCCACCGTGCCGTCCACCACGACATGCAGGAAGTCGGCCGGATCTCCCTCGGTAATCAAATGGACCTGTGGCGGAAACCGCTGCAGGTAGGCCACCTGCATCAATTCATCGAAATGTCCCGGGTTCATGTTCGCAAACAGATCCAAATCGCGGACAGCGGGTAAATCCTCTGAACGCACTGCATGCCCTCCCTTGTTTGCGCCATTCGCCGCATCTTATTTGATATTTGTCAATTCGCGGTGCAAAAGTGCAATGCGCGAACGATAACACTGTTATGTGACGGTGTGACATCTGACGCACCATTCCTTGTAACTTCCCTGGTGTCGCGAACATTTGATCTGAATCAAGCGGTTCGCGACGTCATCGGCCGACTCTTTCCCCACCACACTGATCAATAGCGGTGTCCCGCGCGATCGGGCGCGGGACGGAGGGGAAACGAACGATGAATGGACTCGATGGCGTAACACCGTCGCAACAAAATCGCATTCTCACCACCAGCACGCTCGCGTTCACCGTGTGCTTCGCCGTTTGGACGATTTTCTCGATCATCGGCGTTAAGATTAAGCAGGATCTTGGCCTGAACGATACCCAGTTCGGAATCCTGGTGGCGACGCCGATCCTGACGGGTTCGCTGAGTCGGATTTTCCTCGGCATCTGGACCGATCAGTATGGCGGGCGCGTCGTCTACACCGCGGTGATGGCATTGACCGCCGTCGCCGTGTGGATGCTTTCGACGGTAACGACCTACGAGATGTTCCTCGTTGCGGCGCTCGGCGTCGGCCTCGCCGGCGGCTCCTTCGCCGTTGGCATCGCTTACGTCTCGCGGTGGTACGAGAAGGAACGGCAAGGGACCGCCCTCGGCATCTTCGGGATGGGCAATGTCGGCGCCGCGGTCACGAATTTCGGCGCGCCCTTCCTGCTGGTTGCGCTTGGATGGGAAGCCACGGCGCAGGTCTATGCAGTGATTCTGCTGATTACGGCGGTACTGTTCTTCCTTACAACGAAGGAGGACCCGGTCACCGCCGAGCGCAAGGCGAAAGGTGAAAAACCCGCGTCGGCCTTCATGCAGCTTACGCCGCTGAAGAAACTGCAGGTCTGGCGTTTCTCCCTCTATTACTTCTTCGTGTTCGGCGCGTTCGTCGCGCTGGCGCTTTGGTTGCCGCGCTACTATGTCGGCGTCTACGGATTGGACATCAAGACCGCCGGCATGTTGGCGGCCGCATACGCTCTGCCCGGCAGTATCTTCCGCGCGATGGGCGGCTACATGTCGGACCGGTACGGCGCGCGGGCGGTGATGTACTGGACCTTTTTCGCCTCGGTCGTCATCTGCTTCTTCCTGAGCTACCCGGCGACGGATTACACGATCCAGGGCATCGAAGGGCCGATCACTTTCAACCTCACGATCAGTCTGCCGGTCTTCGTGGCGCTGACCGTGGCGTTGGGTTTCTTCATGTCGCTCGGCAAGGCAGCCGTCTACAAGCATATTCCGGTCTATTACCCGGGCCACGTCGGGTCGGTCGGCGGTCTCGTCGGCATGATCGGCGGGTTGGGCGGCTTCTTCCTGCCGATCAGCTTCGGAATCATGAACGACCTGATCGGCGTCTGGACAAGCTGTTTCATGCTGCTGTTCGCGCTGGTCGGCATCGCGCTCCTGTGGATGCACTTCGCGATCCAGCGCATGGAACGCAAGGCCACGGCCGAGCAGCTGGCCGGTCTGCCGGAATTCCCGGAGATGGCCGAAATCCACGAAGCCCACCACGCAGAGGCCGAGGGAAGTGCGCGCAAGCGGCGCACTTCTCCCTCCGCCGGCTCTTCCACGCAAGCGGCCCATTGAGGAGTTGATCCATGACAGTCCAAGAAACGTCTCCCCGAAAGGGTCACACGCTCGTCGATTGGCGGCCGGACGAACCGGCATTCTGGCAAGCGTTCGGACGCAAGATCGCGTCCAAAAATCTCTGGATTTCGATCCCTTGCCTGCTGTTGGCCTTCTCGGTCTGGCTGGTGTGGAGCGTGGTCGTGGCCAAGTTGCCGGCGATCGGTTTCACCTACACCACGGATCAGTTGTTCTGGCTCGCCGCATTGCCCGGGCTGTCGGGCGCGACGCTGCGGATCTTCTATTCCTTCATGGTGCCGATCTTCGGGGGCCGGCTTTGGACCGCATTATCGACGGCATCGTTGTTGATCCCGGCGGTCGGTATCGGCTTCGCGGTGCAGGATCCCGAGACGCCCTATGTCATGTTCCTGGGACTCGCGCTGCTGTGCGGGCTCGGCGGCGGCAACTTCGCGTCGTCGATGGCCAATATCAGCTTTTTCTATCCCAAGACGGAGAAAGGCAACGCGCTCGCGCTCAACGCCGGTCTCGGCAACGCCGGGGTCAGCGTCATGCAGTTCGTGGTGCCGCTGGTCATCACCGCCGGCGTCTTCGGGGCGATCGGCGGGGAACCGCAGGTCACGTCGACGGGCGCGAAACTGTGGCTGCAAAATGCCGGCTTCGTCTGGGTGCCGTTCCTGGTGATCACCTCGGTTGCGGCTTGGTTCGGCATGGACAATATCGAGAGCGCGCGGGCGTCCTTCAAGGAACAGTCCGTCATTTTCCAGCGCAAGCATAACTGGATCATGTGCGTGCTCTACACCGGCACCTTCGGATCCTTCATCGGCTATTCCGCGGGATTTCCGTTGCTGGCCAAGACCCAATTCCCGGACGTTAACTCGCTGCAATTCGTATTCCTGGGACCGCTGATCGGCGCGCTCAGCCGTGCGGCGACGGGCTGGGTGTCCGACAAATATGGCGGCGGCCGGGTCACCTTCTGGACCTTCCTCGTCATGATCGGGGCGGTCGCGGGCGTGCTGTTTTTCCTCGGCATCAAGTCAACGCCGGGCGCGTTCTGGGGATTCTTCGCGATGTTCATGGTGCTGTTCTTCGCGACGGGCGTGGGCAACGCATCCACCTTCCAGATGATCCCATCGATCATGCGGCAGGAAGTGAAACGCCTGATGCCGAGCCTCGACGATACGCAATTCGTGCGGCAGGCGGAGCGGGAATCGGCGGCGATCATCGCCTTCACCTCGGCGATCGCGGCATATGGCGCGTTCTTCATCCCCAAGGCTTATGGCACGTCGATCACGCTGACTGGCGGACCCGAACTCGCCCTTTACACCTTCATGGCGTTCTACGGCCTGTGCGTTGCCGTGACGTGGGTCTACTACACGCGTCGCAACGCTCCGATTCCTTGTTAGCTCGACGATCATCAGAGGAAACTTGAGATGAGCCACTTACTCGACAGGCTGAACTTTTTTTCGCAGAAGAACGTCGGCGAATTCGCGGACGGCCATGGCGTCACCACCCGCGAGGACCGTAAATGGGAGGATGGCTATCGCCAACGCTGGCAGCACGACAAGATCGTGCGCTCAACCCATGGCGTGAACTGCACCGGGTCGTGTTCCTGGAAGATTTATGTGAAAGGTGGGATCGTCACGTGGGAAACCCAGCAGACCGACTATCCGCGGACGCGTCCGGACCTGCCGAACCACGAGCCGCGCGGGTGTTCCCGCGGCGCCAGCTATAGCTGGTATCTCTATTCCGGCAACCGGGTGAAGTATCCGCTGGCGCGGTCACGGTTGGTGAAGCTCTGGCGAGAGGCGCGGGCGACGCTGTCGCCGGTCGCCGCATGGGCGTCGATCGTCGAGGATCCGGCGAAACGCGCCTCCTACACCAAGAAGCGCGGCCATGGCGGGTTCGTCCGGTCGACCTGGGACGAGGTCAACGAGATTATCGCGTCGGCGAACGCTTACACCGCGAAGACCTACGGTCCCGACCGGGTCATCGGGTTCTCCCCGATACCGGCGATGTCGATGGTCTCCTACGCCGCCGGCTCGCGGTACCTGTCGCTGATGGGCGGCGTGTGCATGTCCTTCTACGACTGGTATTGCGATCTGCCGCCGGCGTCGCCGCAGACCTGGGGCGAACAAACCGACGTTCCGGAAAGCGCGGATTGGTACAACTCCGGCTTCCTGATTCTCTGGGGATCGAACGTCCCGCAGACGCGGACGCCGGATGCGCATTTTTATACCGAGGCCCGCTACAAGGGCACGAAATCCGTCGTCGTCAGCCCGGACTATTCCGAAGCGGCGAAATTCAGCGATCTCTGGCTCCATCCGAAACAAGGAACCGACTCCGCGCTCGCCATGGCGATGGGCCATGTCATCCTGCGCGAGTTCCACATCGATCGGCAGGCCGCCTATTTCGAGGCGTATGCGCGGCAGTACACCGACATGCCGATGTTGGTCCGCCTGGTGAAGAAGGACGGCCGTTACGTTCCGGAACGTCAGGTCCGCGCATCGGATTTCGCCGGCGACCTGGGGCAGTCCAACAATCCCGATTGGAAGACCGTGGCGGTCGATGCGGATAGCGGCGAGATCGTCGTGCCGGCCGGATCTGTCGGCTTCCGCTGGGGCGAGCAGGGCAAGTGGAACCTCGAAGAGAAGGATGCCGGCGGCAAGGACACAAACCTCCAGCTTACGCTGATCATGGACGAGGACCGGGATGATGTGGTCGAAGTCGGTTTCCCCTATTTCGGCAATCGCGAGCACGATCACTTCGCCGGCACCGACCATCCGGATGTGCTGCTCCGCAACGTGCCGGTCAAGTCGGTCGCGTTGAAAGACGGCGAGGCGCTGGTCGCGACGGTGTTCGATCTGTTCGTCGCCAACTACGGCCTCGACCGGGGCCTGGGCGGGGAGCATGTGGCGAAGAGCTACGACGACAACGCGCCGTATACGCCCGCTTGGGCGGAAGCGATCACGGGCGTGCCGGCACGGCAGATCGTGACCGTCGCCCGCGAATTCGCCGACAACGCGGAAAAGACCAACGGAAAATCGATGGTCATCCTCGGCGCCGGTTTGAACCACTGGTATCACATGGACATGAACTACCGGGGGATCATCAATCTCCTGGTGATGTGCGGCTGCGTCGGCCAGTCGGGCGGCGGCTGGTCGCACTATGTGGGGCAGGAAAAGCTGCGCCCGCAGACCGGATGGCTGCCGTTGGCCTTTGGCCTGGATTGGAATCGGCCGCCGCGGCAAATGAATTCTACGTCCTTCTGGTACGCCCATACGGATCAGTGGCGTTACGAAACCCTCGGCGTCGACGAGATCCTATCGCCGACCGCGCCGGAAGGGCCCTGGGACGGCTCGTTGATCGACTACAACATCCGGGCCGAGCGCATGGGTTGGCTGCCGTCCGCGCCGCAGCTCGAGGGCAACCCGTTGGAAATCGCGGCGCGCGCGGGCGAGGCCGGCAAGGACCCGAAGGATTATGTCGTCGACGGTCTGAAGTCCGGCGATCTCCGAATGTCCTGCGAAGACCCGGACAATCCGGCGAACTGGCCGCGCAATCTGTTCGTCTGGCGGTCCAACCTGCTCGGCAGTTCGGGCAAGGGCCACGAGTACTTCCTGAAGCATTTGCTCGGCACGTCGCACGGCGTGATGGGGACCGACCTTGGCGAGCAGGGCGGCGCGAAGCCGGAGGAAGTCGATTGGCACGACGACGCGCCGGAAGGAAAGCTGGACCTGCTGGTCACGCTCGATTTCCGGATGTCCACCACATGCGTCTACTCCGACATCGTGCTGCCAACGGCGACCTGGTACGAAAAGAACGATCTCAACACATCCGACATGCACCCCTTCATCCACCCGCTGTCCGGCGCGGTGGACCCTGTATGGGAGTGCCGGTCGGACTGGGACATATACAAGGGAATCGCCAAATCGTTTTCCGAGGTGGCCCCGGAGGTGCTGGGGGTCGAGAAGGACGTCGTACTGGTGCCGATTCTGCACGACACGCCGGCCGAAATCGCGCAGGCGACGGACGTGAAGGATTGGAAACGGGGCGAGATCGACCCGATCCCGGGCCAGACGATGCCGCAGATCGCCGTGGTCGAACGCGACTATCCGAACCTGTACAAGCGTTTCACCGCGCTGGGACCGTTGATGTCGAAACTCGGCAACGGCGGTAAAGGGATCAGTTGGAATACTGAGCATGAGGTCGAAAACCTCGGGGCACTGAACGGCGTGGTGACCGAGGACGGCCCGACCAAGGGCATGCCGCGAATCGAGTCCGACATCGACGCGACCGAGGTGATCCTGATGTTGGCGCCGGAGACCAACGGCGAGGTCGCGGTCAAGGCGTGGGAAGCGCTGTCGAAGAATACCGGCCGCGATCACACGCATCTTGCCATGCCGAAGGAAGACGAGAAGATCCGGTTCCGCGATGTGGTCGCGCAACCGCGGAAGATCATCTCCTCGCCGACTTGGTCCGGGTTGGAGTCCGAAAAGGTCTGCTACAACGCCGGCTACACGAATGTGCACGAGCGCATACCGTGGCGCACGCTGACGGGACGGCAGCAGCTCTATCAGGATCATCTGTGGATGCGCGCTTTCGGCGAAGGCTTCTGCGTTTATCGTCCGCCGGTCGATCTCAAGACCGTCAAGCCGATCATCGACGAGAAGCCGAACGGTCAGCCGCAGGTGGTGTTGAACTTCATCACGCCGCATCAGAAGTGGGGCATTCACTCCACCTACTCCGACAACCTGCTGATGCTCACGCTCAACCGCGGCGGGCCGGTCGTTTGGATTTCAGAGGTCGACGCCGCCAAGGCCGGCATCGAGGATAACGATTGGGTCGAAGCCTACAACGTCAACGGCGCCCTGACGGCGCGGGCGGTCGTCTCGCAGCGCATGAAGGAAGGCACGATCTACATGTATCACGCGCAGGAGAAGGTCATTAACACGCCGGGCTCGGAAACGACCGGGCACCGCGGCGGTATCCACAATTCCGTCACACGGGCGATCGTCAAGCCGACGCATATGATCGGCGGGTATGCCCAACAGTCCTACGGCTTCAACTACTACGGAACGGTTGGCTCCAACCGCGACGAGTTCGTCATCGTCCGGAAGATGGAGAAGGTCGACTGGCTCGAGCGGCCCATGCCTCAGGATAAGGAGACGGTGCAATGAAAATACGCGCGCAAATCGGCATGGTGCTGAACCTCGATAAATGCATCGGTTGTCACACCTGTTCGGTGACCTGCAAGAACGTCTGGACCAGTCGCGAAGGCATGGAATACGCGTGGTTCAACAATGTCGAAACCAAGCCCGGCGTCGGGTATCCCAAGGAATGGGAGAACCAGAAGCGTTGGAACGGCGGATGGGAGCGGACCGGCAACGGCCGCATCCGGCCCAAGATGGGTCCTAAGTGGCGCATCCTGGCGAAGATCTTCGCCAATCCGGACCTGCCGGAAATCGACGACTATTACGAACCGTTCACCTTCGATTACGAGCATCTCCAGAAGGCGCCGGAACTGGAGGCGACGCCGACGGCACGGCCACGGTCGCTGATCACCGGCGAGCGGATGGAGAAGATCGAATGGGGGCCAAACTGGGAGGAAATCCTCGGCGGCGAATTCTCCAAACGGTCGAAGGACTACAATTTCGAGGGCATCGAGAAGGAAATCTACGGCGCCTTCGAGAACACCTTCATGATGTATCTGCCGCGGCTGTGCGAACACTGTCTGAACCCGACCTGCGTCGCGGCCTGTCCGTCCGGCGCGATTTACAAACGGGAAGAAGACGGCATCGTCCTGATCGATCAGGAGAAATGCCGCGGATGGCGCATGTGCGTGTCGGGCTGTCCCTACAAGAAGATCTATTACAACTGGTCGACCGGCAAATCCGAGAAATGCATCCTGTGTTATCCGCGTCTCGAGGTCGGCCAGCCGACCGTGTGCTCGGAAACCTGCGTCGGGCGGATCCGCTATCTCGGCGTGATGCTCTACGATGCGGACCGCATCGAAGAGGCGGCATCCGAGGCCGATCCCCAGAACCTGTATGACGCACAGCTCGATATCTTCCTGAATCCGCATGACCCGGCGGTGATCGAACAGGCAAAGGCGGACGGCGTTCCGGACGCCTGGCTCGACGCGGCGCAGAAGTCGCCGGTCTACAAAATGGCGATGGACTGGAAGGTCGCATTCCCGCTGCATCCGGAATACCGCACGCTGCCGATGGTTTGGTACGTGCCGCCGCTGTCACCGATCCAATCGGCCGCGGAGGCCGGCAAGATCGGCGTGGAACGCGACATTCCCGATGTGCGCTCGTTGCGTATCCCCGTGCGCTATCTGGCCAATATGCTGACGGCCGGTAAGGAAGAGCCGATCGTCCAAGGGCTCGAACGTATGCTCGCGATGCGTGGGTACATGCGCTCGAAGACGATCGAGGGCGTGGTCGACGAAGCCATCGCCGGTCAGGTCGGGCTCACGCCGGGCCAGATCGAGGACATGTACCACGTGATGGCGATCGCCAACTACGAGGATCGCTTCGTAATTCCGACGTCGCACCGAGAGGCCGGCGAGGACGCTTACGACCTCAGGGGCTCCTGCGGGTTCTCCTTCGGTAATGGCTGCTCGGACGGTATGAGCGAAACCAACCTCTTCGGAAAACCGAAACGCAAGAAGTCGGTCCAAACGCCGACGGAGGCGTTCTGATGGCGCAGACGTTCAAAGTTCTCTCGATCCTGCTGGATTATCCGACGCGGGACGTTCAAGAGGCCGCACCCGACCTTCGCCGCATCGTCGAGGACGAAGGACTCGTCCCCGCACGGTTGCGGCCGGATTTGGTTCGGCTGATCGATGATCTGGCCACGCGCGATCTGTTCGATGCGCAGGAACGGTATGTTCTGCTGTTCGACCGCACGCGGTCGCTGTCGCTCTACCTCTTTGAGCATATCCATGGCGAGAGCCGCGACCGCGGACAGGCGATGGTCGACTTGATGGCACTGTACGAACAGCACGGCCTGTCGATCGGCGCCAAGGAATTGCCGGACTATCTGCCGCTCTTCCTGGAATTCCTGTCGACCCTGCCGATCGATCAGGCGGGCGAATTGCTGGCCGAACCGATGCATATCCTGGAAGCGTTGGCGGAACGGCATCGCAAGCGGAAAAGCGCCTACGCCGTTGTGTTCCGTGTCCTCGTGGATCTTGCGGCGGGAAAAGCCGACCCGGATGCGGTGGCGGCGCTACTGGACGATCCGGAAGATGATCCGAACGATCTGGAGGCGCTCGACCGCATCTGGGAAGAGGAAGCCGTGACCTTCGGTCCCGGGGCCGGCGGCGCCGTTGCGCCCGACGGTTCTTGCCCTGCCACGCGCGAAATTCTGCATCGCATGGATGCGCCGACTCACATTACCGACTCTTGAGGAGACCGGAAGATGGCTGAATATCTCAACACGCTCGTCTTCGGGTATTACCCGTATATCGCGCTTGCCGTACTCGTCGTGGGATCGGTGATCCGGTATGACCGCGAACCCTATACCTGGCGCTCGGGTTCGAGCCAGCTGCTGCGGCGAAAGCAACTCATGTGGGGCTCGGTGCTGTTCCACCTGGGCGTGCTGATCGTGTTTTTCGGACACTTGGTCGGATTGCTGACGCCGATCGAGATCTTCGACGCGATGGGCATATCGCACGGCTTCAAGCAAATCATGGCGATCGTCATCGGCGGCGTCGCGGGGTTGATGGCCCTGTTGGGCGCGACCTTGCTGGTGCACCGCCGTTTGTTCGATGCCCGTGTCCGGTCAACGTCGACCTTCAGCGACAACGCGGTCATCCTCATCCTGTGGTTCCAGTTGGCGCTCGGCCTCGCGACGATCCCATTGTCGCTCGGCCATCTGGATGGCGGCGAGATGGTCAAGTTCATGACATGGGCGCAGGGTATTTTCACCTTCGATCCGGGCGCGGCAGCGTATGTGGCCGATGTCCACCCGGTATTCAAACTCCACCTCTTCCTGGGGTTGACGATCTTCCTGCTCTTCCCGTTCACCCGCCTCGTGCACATGCTGAGCGCGCCGGTGCGGTATCTGTGGCGGCCAGGGTATCAGGTCGTTCGGTCGAAACGATCTACACAGGGCCGGGCGCCGTCGGTCAGCCCGGCGGCGGAGTGAAGGACATGCCTGACATTCTTGTAAATGGAAAGGTGATCTCCGAAGCGGCGATAGTCGCCGAGGTGCAGAACCATCCCGCGGACGAGCCGGGTCGCGCCATCTCCGAGGCGACGGAGGCGTTGATCGTTCGCGAACTTCTGTTGCAGGAGGCGCAGGATTTGGCATTGGAGCCGATGCCTGAAACCGATGAATCGGGGCGGCGGGAAACCGACGACGATGCATTGATCCGTCAATTGTTGGAAGTCGAGATAAGTGTGCCCGTCGCCGACGAGGACGCCTGTCGGCGGTATTTCGACAAAAATCGCAATCGGTTCCAGTCCGCCGAACTCTACGAGGCGGCGCATATCCTGTTTGCCTGCGATCCCAAAGACATCGACGGGTATGAAAAAGCGGTCGCGGCGGCGACGGAAGCGATCGCGGCGATCGAGAAAGATCCTGCGGCCTTCGCGCCGATCGCGCGTGAGCGTTCCGACTGTTCCTCGGGTAAATCCGATGGCCGCCTGGGCCAAGTTGCCCGTGGCGACACCGTGCCGGAGTTCGAGACTTTTCTCGCCGCGCTGGAAGATGGGCAACTGTGTTCCGTGCCTGTGAAAAGCCGCTACGGCGCGCATGTCCTGCGCCTAGACAAGAAGGTCCCCGGACGCAATCTGCCGTTCGATGCGGTGAAGGACCGCATCGCCGGGTACTTGCAGGAACGAAGCTGGCGGCAGGCCGTCTCGGACTACATCGAGCGCCTCGCCAGCTACGCCACGATCGGTGGCGCGGCTTCGGATGGTGAGCCGGCTGCCGAAGAGACGGCCGACCCGCACCCCGTCTAGTCTTAGAGCGGCGGGCGCTTGTCCGCCCAGGGACGGGCTTTCTCGAAGGCGGCGGCGGCTTGCAGCACCCCGATGTCGTTCAGGCGCGGTCCGACGATTTGCAGGCCGACGGGCAGGCCGTCGGCGGTGAAGCCGCAGGGGATGTTGGCGGCGGGGTTGTGGCTCATGTTGAACGGATAGGAGAACTCCGCCCACATAACCCAGTCCCAGGGATGTTCGGGCCAGTGCTCCGGCTGCAGCCGTTCGGCCGGGAAGGCGGCGACCGAGACGGCCGGCGTCAACAGCAGGTCCCACTCGGTAAAGAAACTATGGATGGCGCCGACATAGGCGAGCTTCCGTTCGCGCATCTGCATGTATTTCTCGGTCGGATGGTTCTGCGCCGAGCGAATGCAGGCAACCAGGCCCGGATCCATCCTGTCCTCCCATTCGTCGAGATAGGCGGCGTAGCTGAGTTCATGCGCGGCCCAGAAAAAGCGGATCAGGTCGGGTCCATCCGGTCCCCAGTCCGGCGTGACCTCTTCCACGGTCGCGCCGAGCGAGTCGAAAACACCGACGGCATCCTTGACCAAACCGGCAATCTCCGGATCGACGCGCGCATGCCCCAGATCGGGGCTGTAGGCGATGCGCATCCCTTTCATCTCACGGTCGAGCAGGGCCGGATAATCCGCCGGCGGCGATTCCAGGCTGTAGTGGTCCAGGGGGTCGGGCCCGGACATCACCTGCAGCATCAACGCACCGTCGGCGACGGTCCGGGTCATGGGGCCGTTATGCGACGTCTGATCGTTATTCTTGACGGGCCAGTTTGGAACACGGCCGTAGGACGGCTTGATGCCGAAAACGCCGCAGAAATGCGACGGCATGCGGATCGATCCCGCGCCGTCCGATCCCTGATGCAAGGGGCCGTAACCCGCCGCCGCCCCGGCGCCTGCACCCGCGGATGATGCGCCCGCGTTATAGCCGTGTTTCCAGGGATTATGGGTGATACCGGTCAACGGGCTTTGGCTTACGCCCTTCCAGCCGAATTCGGACGTGGTCGTCTTCCCGAGCGGGATCGCGCCGGCCTTCTTCAGGCGCGCGACGAAGGGCGTGTCGAAGGCGCCGATAGTGCCTTTCTGGATCCAGGACCCGGACTCCATCGGCACGTCTTTCATGACGGCGAGATCCTTGACCGTGACCGGTATGCCGTGCAGCGGGCCGAGCGGTTTGCCGTCGGAAACGGCTGCTTCCGCGGCCTTGGCCCCGTCCATTGCCTGGTCCGCGATGAGGGTCGCGAAGGCGTTGATGGCCGGCTCTTTCGCCTCGATGCGCGCCAGCACCGCCTGTATCAGTTCGACCGGCGACAGTTTCTTTTCGCGGATGAGGGCTGCGGCGTCGGTGGCGGGCAAGTAGGCGAGGTCGGTTGAGTCCATGACGATGTCCCGTTCGTGGTTTCGGGGCGCTGCGGGCGCACGCGGTGAGAACGCTAAGCGGCGACGAGGCGGAATCGCGCGTGACGCATCGCATCTGTACCTGAATGAGGCCGCCGCATCGGCCAGGAGAGGACCGACACCCCGTATAATAAGGAAAGATGGGTGCGCTGAAAGCTACGAAAGGGCGGTTTCGTCGCCCTTTTGAATCGCATCCCAAACCGCGCGCATCGTCATCGGTGCCTGCGGCGATTTGCGCGGCGTGGGCGGCGCAGGGCGCTGATCCTCAACGCCGCGCAGCCGTATTGCGGTCCTGGCCTTCTTGATCTTGTTGAACGGCAGCGGTTGGGACTCGGCGGATGTCTCGCGTGCCGAGACCGCCTCGCCCATCCGGTTGCGGTCACAGCAGAGGCCGACGATCGAAGCGCCGGAGGCGATCGTCATCGTCTCGTAGGTGATGTCGCCTTTGACAGAGGCGGTCGCGGCGAGGGAGATCGCGCCGCAATCGATAGCGCCGTTCACCGTCCCGTCGACATAAACCGACCGGCCTTTGACTGCGCCGTTCACGATGGCACCGTTGCCGACGACCACCCGATTCGCCGACACGTTGCCTTCGATGCTGCCGTCGACTTGCACCGTTCCGCTGAAACTGACATCGCCGACGATGAACTGGCCCGTCCCGATCGCGAGCCGGGACGCTGCCGTTTGGTTACCCATGTTCGGTGCCGTGAGGCCATGGGGTCGAATTTGATGATGAGAATTCGCCATTGGTGTTGGTGCGCGCTCTTCCGTCACTTTTCCCCGGTTGATGTCTCCTTGGGTCGGAATGCGTTTGCGCATCCGCGTGGACATCGTGTTGAGGTAGACGCTGACGGAGCGGCGCGCCAGGCACAATACCGCTCTTGGCTAGCCTGTTCTTCGGAATTGTACCCGAAAAATAATGAATTTATATCAGCTACTTATGTGGAATATTGTGGATAAGTCCGCTGTCCGCAACCACCTGCGCCGACAGTAACACCAATGATATAGATGATACCCGCATCCGAAACGAATTCGGGCCGATCGCCACGCCGGAAACCGGCCCGATCTCAGATCGCCGCTGTCGGTCGGCTATGCCTCGACGAAAGGGTCGCGTTTCACGTTGTCGAGGTTTTCGCCTTCGATGCGGATCAAGCGCGTCGGTCCGGACCGGCTCGGTGAATGCACGTCGCCCACATCGTAAAGTTTCGCCATGCCGCGCGTCATGTCGTAGACCGATTCCGCCTTCACCGCCGCGGGCTCGTCCTCGGTGCGGGGCTTGGTGACCTTCCACTCGGTCATCGTGGTCTTTCCGGCCGCTTGGCCGTAAATCGCCCAAGAGGAGCCGTGGTCATGCGGTTTGGAATTTTTCGCGCCCTCATGGACATGCGCGACGATACAGAATTTCAGATCCGGATCTTCGTACAGGATTTTGCGCGGTTCCTTGTTGTCCGGTCCGAGATAGGCGTTCACGAAACCGTCGTCGACGAGCGCCTTCTCCAGCACTTGCCGCACCTGTTCCCGGCCGCCGGGTCCGGGATCCTTGGTCAAGATATCCCGGAATTCCGTGGAAAGCCGATCTATGTCATATCCCATTTCGATTCACTCCATCCTTAGCGCTGTCCGATACGCCCGTTGTCTGGCTCACCCTAAAGTACCAACAGTGCGCCGCCCCATCCAGTCGGCGAACCGAAGGGAATTGGATCGAGCTTCGCATTGGCGGCGAGATTAGCCAATAGGATCATGTTTCCGCATTGATCTCGCGCATTCCTACATGACAGGGTGATAGGTCAACAGGCGGAGGGGTTTGATGGCGGTCGGGACGGACATGCAGCAGGCATTGCGGCAGACGGACGAATTGTGGCGCGATTTCGAGGCGCTGTGCGGCTTTGGCGGACGGTTTTGCGGTTCGGACTCCGAAAAGCAGGCCGTCGCTTTCCTCAAGGAACGGCTTGAAGCCGCATTTCCCGGCCAGTGGGCATCGAACTCGATGCCGTTCGACGGGTGGCGTCGAAGCGGTCAATCGTTGGAACGCCTTACGCCGTCGGCCGAATCGCTTGATTGCCATGCATTGGTCTGGTCGCCGGCTACGCCCCCCGGCGGACTGGAAGCGGAAGTCGTCGATCTCGGACGCGGGACGCCTGACGATATTCACCGCGCGGCGGATCGCGTGCGTGGCCGGATCGTGTTGTCCCAACACGAGTATATGTTCTCGCGCGACACCGTTCACCGGCGCGCGAAATACGATGCCGCGCGAGAGCACGGCGCGGTCGGATTCCTGATCGGCTATCATCTGCCGGGCGACCTGCTCGCGACCGGGTCTTCGGGACGGAACGGCGCGGCCGATATTCCCGCTGCCGCCATCACGCTGGAAGCGGCGAAAGCGCTGCGGGCGAATGGCGATCAGTACCCACGTGTTCGTCTGTCCATCGACACGGCGACCCCGGACGATGTCGCGGAATCTTTGATCGCCGATCTGCCAGGCCAAACCGATGAATGGATCGTGCTGAGCGCGCATATCGATGGGCATCCGTTGGGGGAAAGCGCGATCGACAATGCGACGGGGCTTGCCGCCGTGTTGACGGTTGCACGCGCGCTGTCGCCGCATGTGGCGTCGATGCGGCGTGGCCTTCGCATCGGTTTGTTCAATCTGGAGGAATGGGCGCTTACCGGGTCGGCGCGGTATGTCGACGCCCTTTCGCCCGAGGAGCGAAATCGCATCGCCTTGAACGTCAATCTGGATTCGATCGCCGGCGCCCGGCGGTTGACGGCGCTGACCAGCGGCTTTGCGAAGATCGAGGGGTTCCTGGCCGGGATTGCCGGGGAAGTAGGGACCGGTCTCGATTTCTACCGGCCGATGATGCGGAATTCCGACCACTACAACTTCGCGCGCCATGGCATCCCGGCGTTTCGGTTGGTCGCCGGTTTTGACGAAGCCGACTCGGCCTTGCGCTACGTCCTGACCCGGGAAGACCGGATCGATAAGGTCGATCGCAATGATCTGGCGACGGCAACGGCGCTCACCGCCGCGATCGTGCTCGAGGCATGCCGGGTGCCGTCCCTGAATCTGCGGGACTGACGCGCGTCAGTCGAGATCGGCGTCATGGCGCGGCGCGCCCCAGTTGGCGGCGAGGGTGACGGCGCGTTCCACGTCTTCCTCCAGCATCAATCCGTCGGCGACAAGGGCCAAGGCCGCTGCCTTGATCGCTTCGACATAGCCGGCGGCATCGCCATAGCGCTCGGAAATCGACCGTCGCGGATCGCCTGTCGCTTGCCGCACCTCCGGCGTGTCGGGGAGGGGAATGGTGCTGCCGGTGAATTCGTGCATCGCGCCTTCGCCGTAGTGGCGCGCCCGCAGGTTCCATCCGGTATAGGTCGCGAGCGGCGCCCCGACCATCGGCGCGCGAACGCCGGGCACGTCGTTGCCGTCCTCGTCGACCGACGGGATCATGATCGGATAACCGTCGGCATCGATAATGTCCGGCGGTTCCTTCGATAGGATGCCGTTATCGGCATCGGGTCCGAAATCGAGCAACGGCAGGCTTGCCGGCTCACGCGGGGTGGACACACCCGGAATATGCGGGAACTGCTCTTGCCACTCCTCGATCGTGGCTAACGTACCGTCGGCACGGGTCGGGATCCGGCTGTCGGGCGGCCGCGTGCCGTCGGTTGCCCACCGGTCCATGGCTTCCAGCATCGCACGGAACAGCATAGACGTGGCAACCACGTTGCAGTTGTTTTGACAGACGCCCTTGGTCGGGCTCTTCAGGTTCGGGTCGGCGAAATGCTGGGAACTCGACCATAGGAAGACCCGGACATTTTCGGGCTGTTCCAGGTCATTGCCTTCCGTGTCGGTGTGCACCAGCGAGCCGCGCCGCTGCCAATACTCCGTCGCCGTTTGCGTATGGATCACCAAGGGGTCGGAGTCCGGGCGCTTGAGGATGGCATCGGTTCTCCCGGTGAGATGATCCGTACATTCCGCATAGGAAAAGGGGAAGTGATCCGCCCGGTTGAAGTGCTCTTCATATTGCTGGCCCGCCGGCGCGACCACATTGGCGAAACGGTAGTTCAGCCACATGCGGCCGGCGCCCGAGACATGCGGCAGCACGCCATCGAAGACCCGACGTCCGTCCGCATCCGCGTTGAAGCCGCGATAAAGGAAATCGCGCAGGCAGCGCCCTGTTTGCGATCGCCCCCAGCCATAGGCTTTTTCGACCGATGACGGTCCGCCGATCGGGTTGGGTGCGCCGGCGCTGTCCGCGTTTTCGTATTTGAGGAAGCTGACCAGGTCGCGCACCACCACGTGCCCCAGTCCCAAGACCAAGGGATCACGCCCCGTGTAGACAAGTTCGTAGATCCAGCCGGTATCGAAGCCGCCCGGCATATAGATGTTGGTGTCGGAGGCGATGATCGATGTCTGCGCACCCTGGTTGTCGAGACCGACGCCGCCCTCGACGCGGGCGAACTGCCATTGATCGGCGGGGACGTCGATGCGTTCGTCGTCCGTGTACCGCCGCTTGGTCAGACGGGCCTTGCGCGTGTCCAGCGATACGGTGGGATGGCTGCGGGTCGAGGCGGTGCCGCTCAATGGATATGTCGTGATACCGGGCCGGTCGGCGATGAATTCTACCCGGACCGGGCCGGTAACCGGTTCGCCGTTTTCGGTCGCCACCGGCAGATCGAGCAGCATGCGCCCGTCACCGGGCAGGAGATCGCCCTGCCAGGCGGCGCAAACCACGGTGTACCCGCGTCGGAAGAAGAACCCGTTGCCCGCATCTTCCACTGTAATGGGGTCGTTGGTCGGCGGGGCGTCGTTGAAGAATTGAACGGCGCGCAGGTTGCCGCGATTCCCGTAATCGAAGAAGACACGCTTGTTGCCGCGTCCCGCATCGACCGGTTTCAGGATGATGACGTCGGAAACGAACTCGACCAGCCCATCGGCGTTCGTCGGCGCTTTGTCCAGGTCTACGATTCCCGCCTGCGCCGGATGCGATGGATCCACGGCGAAATGGGCGCGACCGGTCAAGCGTTCATAGGCGCCGGAGGCGCCGAAATCATGTCCGCCGGCGAAGGGCTCGCGTTTTGCAATCCGCAATTCGATCTTGTTGCTCATATTGTTTCCTTTTCCATCACGTCGCCTTGCGCCGGCTCGGCGGATCGCACCAGTCTAGACTCTTTTCGATGGCGGGGCACAGGGACACGGGCAACGCGAACCGTTGTTGGGCATCCGCGACGCGGCGGGAGTGCATGGTGCGTCGCGTTAGAATTTCCGGGGAGATGGTCACACAAACGGCCACAAATCTGTGATTTCAGACAAAAAAAGCTGGATTTCGGACTGGATTCGGCGTCATAAAATCACCAAATTTTATGAGTACGAAGGGTTGGGGCCTCGAAATCGGCTTTTCCTTACTTTGGTGCAAGGGTGGCCAGTTGAACCGGAGGATTTTTAATGCGGAAGAATGCCATTACGGCGCTCTGCCTGTCGGCTGCTATCGCACTTGCCGGCTGCGCCCAGGGTCAGGGACCCGGAACGAAAGAATCGGTCGGCACGTTGGGCGGCGCCGCACTTGGCGGTCTTTTGGGATCGCAGATCGGCGGCGGCACGGGTAAGCTTGCCTTCACCGCGGCCGGCGTCTTTCTTGGCGGACTATTGGGCAATCAGGTTGGTAAGAGCCTGGACCGTGCCGATAGACTAGAAGCGCAGCAGGCCATGGGCCGCGCGCAGACCGCGCCGATCGGTGAAACCATCGCTTGGAAGAACCCCGAGAGCGGACATTCCGGGACCTATACACCGGTTCGGGAAGGCACGTCGACTTCGGGCAAATATTGCCGTGAATTTCAGCAGACGATTACCGTCGGCGGAAAGACCGAGCAAGGCTATGGTACGGCCTGCCGGCAGCCTGACGGATCTTGGAAAATCGTCCAGGACGGATAATCGCCAAAACAGTAGAATCGTATGAAGCGGCCCCGGAGGCCGCTTCTTTTTTGAGCAAGGGTGTTAGAACGGCCGGTCGCCCCGGATCTGGATCCGCTCCATCAGGCGATGACTCGTCGGGCAATCGTTGAGCGCCAAGTGCACCAGCGCCCGGTTGTCCCATAGGACAAGCATTCTCTCCGACCACCGGTGCCGATAGGTGAACTCGGGACGGTGGCTGTGTTCGTACAGGTAGTTGAGCAGCGGTTGGCTTTCCTCCGTCGTCATGTTCTCAAGCCGGAGCATGTAGGCGATGTTGACATAGAGCGCCTTTCGTCCGGTTTCCGGATGGGTCCGCACGACCGGATGGGTATTGCGCGTTTCGCGCCACGTATCGCTTTCGTCGGTTTTGTTCGTCCGGCGTTTGTTCAGAGCTGCGCGCGGTCCGGCCACACGGCTGTCCCCATGCACGGCGCGCATTCCGTCCAACATGTCTTTCATCCCGCTCGATAGGGCGTCGTAGGCGTCATATTGATTCGCAAACAATGTGTCGCCGCCGACCGGGGGCACGATTTTCGAGTACATCATGGTACCCATGGGTGGCTTTTCGAGGCTTGTTGTATCGTTGTGCCACTCCGACCCGAGATGCCCGGAATCGCCCGGTTTTCGCTCGACCGCGATTATCTCAGGATAATCCTTCATACCGGCCAGGTTGGGATGGATCGCGAGGTCCCCGAAGCGCCGGGCGAAAGCAATCTGATCGTCGGGCGACATGTCCTGGTTGGGAAAACACAGCACCAGATGATCGAGCAATGCTTGATGAATTACCGCGAATCGATCGTTCGACAGGTCAGCGGTTAAATCGACGCCGGTGATTTCAGCGCCGGCGGCAGCGCCGGCGCGGCGAATTTGGAGCGTGCCCTCGGCCAAATGTGTCTCCATCGGCTTAAAAGCGAGTCGTCGTCAGTATTGCAGCAAACCGGCGACAGGAAAAACGGCATAATCACGTTGGGATTCGGTCGGGCTCCACTGTGTACAAAAAAATGCCGCCCCGTACGATGTACGAGGCGGCAATACTTTTTAGTTCAATGGAATGATCACGTTAACGAGCGGGATCACCTTCGATATTTCCCAATATCTCATCAACCGCCCGAACAATGCCGATCCAAGTCGCGCCGCCTTTGAAGTCTTCTGCGGCAAGCCGTCTCTGAGCTTGCACAGATGCTCTTATGGGCGCGTCTTCACCGTGTTTCTGAACCAACAACCGCGCGATCTGCAGTCCATTGTCGTCTTGCTTCATCTCCCCCTCGAGACTTGGCTTTTAGCACTCCTGGCACCAACGTTTGCCAGAGACGATTAACTAGTATCAGCATCACGCCGCGACGGATAAGATTTTCAAATGAGGGCCGGTATATTTCCCAGGAATGGTGATGCAATTGCGACAGTCATTTTGAGCGGCAAAAATCGTTTTTTTGTGCATTTGCACGCTCAAAATGCAGCGAATCCGATTTTTTGGACGCTTATTATCGTTCACCGAAGGCGCGGTTCAGCGCGACATAAACCGGCCGCAATAGGTAGTTCATCAACGTCTTCTGACCTGTGTTGATCGCTGCTTCGGTAATCATGCCCGGCAAAATCGGGTTGCGATTAGGATCGTCGCCCACGAATTTCTTGTCCAGTTTGACGATCGCTTTGTAGTAGACCGCGCCGTCTTCGGCCAGGAAGGTGGTCGCCGAGATATCTCTGACCGTGCCTTTGATCGACCCGAATCGTGCGAAATCATAGGTCGTCATGGTCACCTTTGCTTCCTGGCCGACCTTGATATGGCCGATATCCATCGGCGAAATGCGCGATTCGACGACCAGTTCTTCATCAATCGGCACGATTTCGGAAATTACCCCACCGGGAGAAACGACGGCGCCGACGGAGTGGACCTGCAGGCCTTTAACGATACCGCGAACCGGTGCGCGGACATCGGTCCGGGCCATCCTATCCTCGAGACGCTGCGCGGTCTGCCGCAGTTGTTCCAACTCGGCGATGATCTGCGCCATCGCGGCCGCGGCTTCGTTGGTGCGTTTGGCGTCGGCCTCGGCGAGTTTCCCTTCGGCCTCGGCGATTGCCTGATTGGCCTTGGCGGCATTTCCCAGGATTTCGCGCAACTCACCTTGGGCCACGGCCAGTTCCTGTTTGGTGCGGAGGTAGACGACCCGCGAAATATGACCGGATTTCATGAGTTTGCCGCGCATGTCGGTCAGCTCTTTGGAGATTGCGATCTGCTCTTTGATCGATCGCTTCTGCTCCTGCAGAACCGCGAGTTCCGACCGGCGTTGATCGATCTGATGCATGATCACATCGCGTTCGAGGACCCGACTTTCGGTATCCAGCGCGTGAATTGCCAAGTTGTCCTCGACGAGGCTCTTATACTTGGCATCGACTTTCGAATAGTCCGGATCACGTCCTTCGGCAAAGGCGCGGTGGCGTTCCAACTGGAGCGAAAGGGCGGCGATGCGCGACCGGTTCTCCTCAAGTTCCGCGGCTGCCGGCGTTTGATGCAGCCGCACGATGACGTCGCCCTTTTCGACGACGGTTCCGTCTTTTACAAGGACTTGGGAGACGATGCCGCCTTCGAAATGTTGAATGCCGAGCACCGTGCCTACGGGGATGACGTGCCCCGGTGCGCGCGCCGTTTCGGTCAGCGGCGTGATCGTAGCCCACCCGATGAAACAGAAGACGCCGGCCAGCGCGATATACAGGCTCGTGCGCAAGCCGCGCGGCGGACCCGTTTCTTCCAGCACGATTGAACGCGCCAGGAACCGCATGTTCGAGCGCGTACGGCGGCGGGGCCGGCTCGATCTAGCGCGCCGGTTTTCCTGCGAAGCTCCCGTCGGTTTCGACGGCGCCTGCACTGGGTCGGTTTCGTTTCCGTTTTTCGTCGTCATCGCTCTATGCCGCACTTTTTTGTTTACGGTCGAGGAAATCGCCCGGAGGACCGTCGAAGGCGACGCGTCCGCCGTTCAGCAGTATCAGTCGGTCGGCCAGCCGCATGTGGCTTGGCCGGTGAGTTGTCATCAAAACGGTCGTCTTGCCACGCGCGTTTCGGATGACGTTCATCAGCGCTTCGTCCGCATCGGCGTCGAGCGCCTGCGCAGGCTCGTCCAGTAGCAGGATGGGCGCCTTGCGGATATAAGCGCGCGCCAATGCGAGCTTTCGCTTGAAACCGGACGGCAGTTCGCTCAAGACAGCGTCGGTCAGGCGTGTCTCGAACTGGTTCGGCAGCGCCGTGATCTCATCGTAAAGTTGGGCTGTGCGGCACGCTTCCGCCATGTCGGTCTTCGTCGCGGTCGGCATGGCGAGGAGAAGGTTTTGCGCAATCGTGCCGTGGAAGAATTCCGCTGTTTGCGGCGCGAATCCGACCTGTTGGCGAAGATCGATAGCATCCAACTGCCGGATATCGACGCCGTCGATGAGTACGGCCCCTGCTTGCGGTTTGTGGATCCCCGCGGCTAATTTCAATACTGTTGATGCGCCGCAGCCGTTGTGCCCCGAAATGGCGACAACTTCGCCGGGTTTTGCGTCGAACGAAACACCGAACAACGCGGGGTCGGTTTCGGACGTATAGCGGAAGCTGACCAGCGAGAACGTGATCCCGCCACCGATGTAGCGCAGCGGCGGCACGGCGCCGGGCATCCGTTCCACAGGCAGGCGCATCAACCGGTTAATCTGCGAAAGCGCCATGCGGATTTGTTCGGCGCGGCTGAGCGCCGTGAGCCCGCTTTGCAGCGGAGACAAGGCCCGCCAACCCAAGATCATCGTTGCGATCAAGGCGCCGCTGGACATCGCGCCGTCGATCACGCGAATTGCGCCAAACGAGATGAGCCCCACGCCTGCGGATATCATCAAGATCGTCGAAAGCGCTTGGATCGTGTGGTTCAACATGGAGATTTGGAAGTCCGTTTCCGCGGTTTCCGCCGACAGTTTGCGATGCCGGTCGAGCCACAAGTTTTGTGCCGACAATAGTTTTACGTTTCGGAGGTTCGCCATCGCCTCCACCAGGAACCGCTGATGCGTCGAGCGTGCGGTGCCCGATTTCGATGTCAATCGCCGATTGAGCGGTGCGGCGACGACCGCGAGTGCGATATACAGCGCCGCCACGGCGATCGGGATAATGGCAATCGGGCCGCCGAGGATCGCGATGATGACAATAAAGATCACCGCAAACGGAATATCCAACAATGCTTCCGCGAGCGGTCCGGTGAAAAAGTCCCGAACGACCTCGAATTCCTTGAGGCGGGCAATCTGGGTGCCAAGCGGTGCATTTTCGGTCTGCAGGGCGGGCAGGAACATCACCTGTTGAAACGTCGCGACACCGACCAAGTGATCGATTCGTCCTGCCGCGTAAGCGAGCGAGCGGGACCGGAGAAGCCGGAAACCTGCCTCGAACGCAACCGCGAGCGTGATGCCGGCAAGCAGGTATAGGAGCTGCTGAACCGATGTGGAGGGGATGACGCTGTCATACACCGACATGATGAACAACGGTGTCGCCACGCTGAGAAGGTTGAAGATGAGGGTGATGGCAAAGGCTTGGAGGGCGATGACGCGGAGCCGACGTGCGATGCGCCCCATCCAGCTACGGAATCCTTCTTGTTCGGCAGCCGTTTTAAGCGCGCTTTCTGCGACGTAATAGGCTGTTCCCAGGATATTTGCGCCGTGGTCTTCGCGGACTGAATCCGTTTGGCTGTCGTAAATCTGTTGTCCCGATTCCGAAATCGACAGGATCACGCGGACGGATCCTTCGTCCGGCACGAAGAGACAGGGCGCGAGTGCCGGATCGATGTCGGACTGCCGGACCCGGTGCGCCTCCGAATCGTAGTTCAGGTTCGCCAGGACGTTGCGAAAGCCATCAAGATCGAGATCGCCGGCGAAATGCGGGACCGCTTCCGAGACATGCCGGGGTTCGCCTCGCCAACCGATGGCATTCAGCAGCGGAATGAGGCACGATGCGAACGGACGATCCGACGGGTTACCGGCCTGCCCCGTGTCGTTGAAGAGCCGGTCGCTCAAGGCGTCCGGCAGCTTAGCGCGCGATTTGAAAAATGCTTCGCGGCTCATTGTGCAGTACCTTTCGGCGCAGGCTGCTGCTGATTCTGGCTGCCTACCTTCATCTCGACCATCTGACCGTTGTGGATCGAGTAAACCCGGTCGGCCAGATCCAGGACCTTGGGCCGATGACTGACGAGTACCATCGTCGCGGAGCCGCGATACTCTCGAAGCAAATCGACGAGTTGCAGGTCGCTTTGCGGATCGAGCAGCGCGTTGGCTTCGTCGAACAGGATAATGCGCGGATGATCGACCAGCGCCAGCGATCGTGCGACCGCAAGCCGCTGCTTGATGCTCAGCGGAAGGCCGTCTTCGGGACCATTGGATACCTTGGTATCGTATCCTTCCGGCAGCCGTGCGATGACGTCGGTGAGGCCGAGCCGCGTCGCGATCTCGAATGCCTTGGCGAGACGATCTTCGACCTGGAACATCGTCAAGTTCTCGAGGATGGTACCTTCGAACAAGGTACCGCGTTGCGGCAGATAGCAAATCTGCGATCGCAGCACGATTGGGTCGTCGTTCCCAATATCTCTACCGTCGACCTTGATGACACCCTTTTCGGGTTTCAAGATTCCCGAGATCAGGTGCAGGAAGGCTGACTTCCCGGCCCCGTTGCTGCCGGTGATGCCAATGATCTCGCCGGGCTTAATGTCCAGGTGTAAATCGTTGAACAACAGATCCGATTTATTCGGATCGTACCGGAAAGCGACACCGGACATTTCGATGCTGACCGGCTTGGCTGCCGCCGCAGCGTCGGTGTTCTGTCGCAGTGTTGACGTGTCGGAAGGTTGATCGTGTTCCAACGGAAGGGCGAAAACTTCCGTAATCTGGCGACGGGCGATTTGCACGGTCTGGTACTGTGTCCAAACGCCTAGCAGGCGAAGCAGCGGACGGGCGGCGCGGCCCGCCAACAGGGTGCAGGCCGCGAGGCTGCCGATAGACAAGGATCCGTCGATGACCATCGTGCTGCCATAGGCGGCGACAGCCGCCATCATGATTTGGGACGACATGGCACCGGCACTGCGCGCCAACGAGCTGTAGAAAGTGGACCGGTATGTCGCGGCCGCAGAATGCCCTTGAAGACGTTCGTAGCGCCGCACCATGAGGCTCTCGGTTCCGATCGCTTTCACCGTCGGGATCTTGCTCAGCACGTCGATGATGAAATTGTAACGGCGGTTGTCGTTGCCCGTACGGTCTTCCAATGCGGCATGGAGGTTGCGGCCGCACCAAATGGCGGCGCCGGCGGTCGCGGCCAGGATGACCATCGGAAGTGCGACCAGCGTACCGCCGATCACCGCAATCAAAGAGAGGAACAGCGCGGCGAAGGGCAGGTCGATCCAGAGCAGGGCTGCCTGCCCGGAGTAAAAGCCGCGTAGTGTTTCGATTGCGCGAAATCGCTGCAATTGAATGCCGGGCGCGCTGGCTTCAAATGCCTGTACCTGACTCGAAAGCATTCGATCCATTGCCGCGCAGCTGATCGCGTGGTGCAGTTTGGCGCCGCTCCATCCGGTAACATATGCCCGCGATAGGGTTAGGATGGTGTCGATGACCAGGACACAGAAGAAGCCGATGGCGAAGAATGTGAGCGTACTCAATCCTTGGTTCGGAATAATGCGGTCGTAGATTTGCAGGAGGAATATCGGCAGAGCCAATGAAAGCAAATTGATCGCGATTGATGCCGCCAATACATCTGGATTCTTATGCAATGCACGCGCGAGCTCGAACCCTCCCCTAAGGGACGGCAGCCGCAGCGACAGCAATGCGAGATGATCAGCGATAGGATCCGCCGATACGGTTTGTTGAGACCGTTGATCCAACTGTCGTTCGTCCTTCTTCGTTACGCGGCCCGCTGCCCTGGAACTAGTCCTGGCAGCTGCCGCTCGACTAATCGGTTTAGTTGTTAACCAAATTAGAAGTTCATCGTTAACAACTGGTTACTCGAGTTCTGGGAGTACGGTCGGCTACCCTGGGGGGACAGCGCCCTTTGGAATTCCGGATTGCTTTGCCCGTTTGCCGCTGCATCATGTGTCGCGGGCTTCCGTTCGATATCTGCCTCTTTCGTCCTATCACACGCCGGAACCGCTTGCGCCGCACCGCGGTGTCGGAGTATCGGCGGAATTTTCTTAAAAATTTATTTACTTTCTACGCGCGATACATCGATAGCGAATTTAATGCGACGGGACGCGGTCCCGCAATCTGAAGGAAAGCAATTGGCTCTCTAAAAAATGAAATAAAAATAATATTTTTATCAACATATTATAGGAAATCTTCGATTGGGTTTTGAACGGTGTCGGTGCGGGATGGGTCGGAAACAGCCTTAATAATTATTTTCGCCCCGATTATCAGTGTAAAAAAATTGGCACATTCATAATTCAGATATGTCGAAAGAAATATTCCTTATTTCTTTCTCTATTTTATATAAATTTTATCGTTAGTAACAAAGTATTAATACAAAATAATATTATATGAATACAATGAAAACTAAAGGTGTAAGTATCGATTTTTCAATGTGTTCTGCCCGATCGTAACGGGGCGTGGAATCGCCGGCGTTGCGACGGCGGGACAATGCTGTGAGGGCAGACACAGATTTCTGCGATCTATACGTGTAGCTTTGGAAATTCGATGGCGTTTTCGAAACATGCGCCGTTAACCATCGCTGGCAACGCCGAATTAAGGAAACACACGATACTTCTACTATCTCCTGGTGTGGACCGTATCAGGTTGGATCAGGCGCTTAACCGGAAAACCGCATTGGCTTGAATTTTATGAGCGATTCGACGAAACCCGACGATCCATCGACTGAAGGGACAGCGCTGTCCGAGTTGCTGATTCCTGAAACGTCGCCGTCCGACGAGCATGACGATCAACGGTATGGCACCGGCAATGGGCCGAGTGGCGGTGATGAGGAGTTGGAAAAAGGGCAATCGCTTGTCAATGTCCATCAGGGGTCGCGGGAAGAACCGGACCCGACCGCCGATGTGGTCGTCGACGCGACCGGCGCGGCGCCGGCGGCGCAGAGCATAGAGGGTGATCCGGCCACTATCGGGTTTCCTGTCGTGGTGCCGACATTGCCCGATTTTGGGCCGGGTGTTTCGGTCGTCGTTCGAATCACTGATGTGCCGGACACGATCATTCTCTCGGCGGGTACCGCGAAGGGCGGCGGTGTTGTCGAGTTGACGCCGGATGAACTGCCGGGGCTATTTGCATTGCCGGTGAATAGTTCTTCGGCGGTTGAACCGCAGCCGTTCGGGGTGGAGATCATTCTCACCGATACGGAGACCGGCCAACAAGAGATCATCTCCAGCACGATTGGCGCAGTGCAGGACGGAGATGCGGCAGCGAACCAGGTGATGGATGGCGCCGCAGACGGTTCGGCCGTCGGTCTCACCGCGATCGCGCTCGATCCTGACGCGGGGGACACCGTTACTTACAGCTTGCCCGACGATGCTGGTGGACGCTTTGCGATCGATCCGAATACGGGCGTCATTACTGTTGCCGACTCGTCATTGCTGGATTCGAGCGTGTCACCCAGCCACGCGGTAACGATCCAAGCCACGAGCTCGGATGGTTCGTCGTCCTCTGAGACATTTACAATCAATGTTACAAACGGCGCACCGGTCGGTCCCGTCACGGACAGTGACGGCACGTCGAACACGATTTCCGAGAGTGTCGCGAATGGCAGCGCCGTGGGCCTGACGGGTCTGGCGACGGATGCGGATGCGACGGACACCGTGACCTACAGCCTGACCGACAACGCTGGTGGCCGGTTCGCAATTGATGCCAACACGGGCGTGGTGACGGTGGCCGATACGTCGCTGCTCGATTACGAGACCGCGACCAGTCATACGGTGACGGTCCAGGCCACGTCGACCGACGGATCGACTTCGACGGAGAGTTTCACGATCAACCTGACCGACGACACGTCGGAAGCGGCGGTTGGCCCAGTCACGGACAGCGACGGGACCGCGAACACGATTTTCGAGAGTGTCGCGAACGGTTCTGCTGTTGGTCTGACGGGTCTGGCGACGGACGCGGATGCGACGGACACGGTCACATACTCGTTGAGCGACAACGCGGGTGGGCGGTTTGCGATCGACGCGAATACGGGCGTGGTGACGGTTTCGGATGCCTCACTGCTGGATTACGAGACGGCGACGAGTCACACGGTGACGGTCCAGGCGACTTCGACGGACGGATCGACCTCGACCGAAACGTTCACGATCAATCTGACCGACGATACGTCTGAGGCGGCGGTCGGCCCTGTCACGGACAGCGACGGCACGGCGAACACGATTTCCGAGAGTGCCGCGAATGGCGCCGCCGTCGGCCTGACGGGTCTGGCGACGGATGCCGATGCCACCGACACGGTGACCTACAGTCTGACCGACAACGCCGGCGGCCGGTTCGCCATCGACGCCAACACCGGTGTCGTCACGGTTGCGAATGCGTCACTGCTCGACTTTGAGACCGCGACCAGTCATACGGTGACGGTTCAGGCGACGTCGACGGACGGGTCGACCTCGACGGAGACCTTCACGATCAATCTGACGGACGACACGTCTGAAGCGGCGGTTGGTCCCGTCACCGACAGCGACGGCACGGCGAACACGATCAGTGAATCGGTTGCCAACGGCAGCGCCGTGGGCCTGACGGGTCTTGCGACGGATGCGGACGCGACCGATACGGTCACCTACAGTCTGACGGACAACGCCGGCGGGCGCTTCGCCATCGATGCCAACACCGGCGTCGTCACGGTCGCGGACACGTCGCTCTTGGATTACGAGACGGCGACGAGCCATACGGTCACGGTTCAGGCAACGTCTACCGATGGGTCGACCAGCACCGAAACCTTTTCGATCAACCTGACCGACGACACGTCAGAAGCCGCTGTTGGTCCCGTCACCGACAGCGACGGGACCGCGAACACGATCAGTGAATCGGTCGCGAATGGAGCGGCGGTTGGGCTCACGGGTCTTGCGACGGATGCGGATGCGACGGACACGGTCACATACTCGTTGAGCGACAACGCGGGCGGCCGGTTCGCCATCGATGCCAACACCGGCGTTGTTACCGTCGCGGACACGTCGCGCTTGGATTACGAGACGGCGACCAGTCACACGGTGACGGTCCAGGCCACGTCCACCGACGGGTCGACCTCGACCGAAACGTTCACGATCAATCTGACCGATGACACGTCGGAAGCGGCGGTCGGCCCGGTCACGGACAGCGACGGGACCGCGAACACGATCAGTGAATCGGCTGCCAACGGCGGCGCCGTTGGCCTGACGGGTCTGGCGACGGACGCGGACGCGACGGATACCGTTACCTATAGCCTGACGGACAATGCCGGCGGCCGGTTCGCCATCGATACCAACACCGGCGTTGTTACCGTCGCCGATACCTCCTTGCTCGACTTTGAGACGGCGACGAGTCACACGGTGACGGTCCAGGCCACGTCCACCGATGGGTCGACGAGCACCGAGACCTTCACGATCAATCTGACGGACGACACGTCTGAAGCGGCGGTTGGTCCCGTCACCGACAGCGACGGCACGGCGAACACGATTTCCGAAAGTGTGGCGAACGGCGTTGCCGTCGGCCTGACGGGTCTTGCGACGGACGCGGACGCGACGGACACCGTGACCTACAGCCTGACCGACAACGCGGGTGGGCGCTTTGCGATCGACTCGAATACGGGCGTGGTGACGGTTTCGGATGCCTCACTGCTGGATTACGAGACGGCGACGAGTCACACGGTGACGGTCCAGGCGACTTCGACGGACGGATCGACCTCGACGGAGAGTTTCACGATCAACCTGACCGACGATACGTCAGAAGCGGCCGTTGGTCCCGTCACCGATAGCGACGGGACCGCGAACACGATCTCCGAGGAGTGTCGCGAACGGCGCGGCCGTCGGCCTGACGGGTCTTGCGACGGATGCGGACGCGACGGACACCGTGACCTACAGCCTGACCGACAGCGCGGGTGGGCGCTTTGCGATCGATGCCAACACGGGCGTGGTGACGGTGGCTGATACGTCGCTGCTCGATTACGAGACCGTGACCAGTCATACGGTGACGATCCAAGCCACGTCCACCGATGGATCGATCTCGACCGAAACATTTACGATCAACCTGACGGACGATACGTCGGAAGCGGCCGTTGGTCCCGTCACCGACAGCGACGGGACGGCCAATACGATCTCCGAGAGTGTGGCGAATGGCGCGGCCGTCGGCCTGACGGGCTTGGCGACGGACGCGGACGCGACGGACACGGTCACCTACAGCCTGACGGATGACGCCGGCGGCCGGTTTGCGATCGATGCCAACACGGGCGTGGTCACAGTCGCCGACACCTCCTTGCTCGACTTTGAGACGGCGACCAGTCACACGGTGACGATCCAAGCCACGTCCACGGACGGGTCGTCCTCGACCGAGACGTTCACGATCAATCTGACGGATGCGAATGAAAACGGCGTCGGCCCGATTTCAGATGTCAATATCTCGGCGAATACTATATCGGAGTCAGCTACAAATGGTGCGGTTGTCGGCCTTACCGCTTTTGCTTCCGATCCCGACGCGACGGACACCGTGACCTATAGCCTGACCGACAACGCCGGCGGACGGTTCGCCATCGATGCCAACACCGGTGTGGTGACGGTGGCTGATACGTCGCTGCTCGATTACGAGACCGTGACCAGTCATACGGTGACGATCCAAGCCACGTCCACCGATGGATCGATCTCGACCGAAACATTTACGATCAACCTGACGGACGATACGTCGGAAGCGGCCGTTGGTCCCGTCACCGACAGCGACGGGACGGCCAATACGATCTCCGAGAGTGTGGCGAATGGCGCGGCCGTCGGCCTGACGGGCTTGGCGACGGACGCGGACGCGACGGACACGGTCACCTACAGCCTGACGGATGACGCCGGCGGCCGGTTTGCGATCGATGCCAACACGGGCGTGGTCACAGTCGCCGACACCTCCTTGCTCGACTTTGAGACGGCGACCAGTCACACGGTGACGATCCAAGCCACGTCCACGGACGGGTCGTCCTCGACCGAGACGTTCACGATCAATCTGACGGATGCGAATGAAAACGGCGTCGGCCCGATTTCAGATGTCAATATCTCGGCGAATACTATATCGGAGTCAGCTACAAATGGTGCGGTCGTCGGCCTTACCGCTCTTGCTTCCGATCCTGACGCGACGGACACCGTGACCTACAGCCTGACCGACAACGCGGGTGGGCGGTTTGCGATCGACGCCAATACGGGCGTGGTGACGGTTTCGGATACCTCACTGCTGGATTACGAGACGGCGACGAGCCACACCGTAACGATCCAGGCGACGTCGACGGACGGGTCGACCTCGACGGAGAGTTTCACGATCAACCTGACGGACGATACGTCGGAAGCGGCGGTCGGCCCGGTCACCGACAGCGACGGGACGGCCAATACGATCTCCGAGAGTGTCGCGAATGGCAGCGCCGTGGGCCTTACCGGTCTGGCGACGGATGCGGATGCGACGGACACGGTCACCTACAGCCTGACGGACAACGCCGGCGGGCGCTTCGCCATCGATGCCAACACCGGCGTCGTCACGGTCGCCGATACCTCACTGCTCGATTACGAGACGGCCACCAGTTACACGGTGACAATCCAAGCCACGTCGACCGACGGATCGACCTCGACCGAAACATTTACGATCAACCTGACCGACGACATGTCTGAAGCGGCGGTCGGCCCGGTCACGGACAGCGACGGGACCGCGAACACGATCAGTGAATCGGCTGCCAACGGCAGCGCCGTGGGCCTTACCGGTCTGGCAACCGATGCGGATGCGACGGACACCGTTACCTATAGCCTGACCGACAACGCCGGCGGACGGTTCGCCATCGATGCCAACACCGGTGTGGTGACGGTTTCGGATACCTCACTGCTGGATTACGAGACGGCGACGAGCCACACCGTAACGATCCAGGCGACGTCGACGGACGGGTCGACCTCGACGGAGAGTTTCACGATCAACCTGACGGACGATACGTCGGAAGCGGCCGTTGGCCCCGTCACTGACAGTGATGGCACGGCAAATACGATCAGTGAATCGGTTGCCAACGGCAGCGCCGTTGGCCTGACGGGTCTTGCGACGGACGCGGACGCGACGGACACCGTTACCTATAGCCTGACCGACAACGCCGGTGGGCGCTTCGCCATTGACCCGAATTCGGGTGTCGTGACGGTCGCGGACACGTCGCTCTTGGATTACGAGACGGCGACGAGCCATATGGTCACGGTTCAGGCAACGTCTACCGATGGGTCGACGAGCACCGAGACGTTCACGATCAACCTCACCGACGATACGTCGGAAGCGGCCGTTGGTCCCGTCACCGACAGTGATGGCACGGCAAATACGATCAGTGAATCGGTTGCCAACGGCGCGGCCGTCGGCCTGACGGGTCTGGCGACGGATGCGGATGCGACGGATACGGTGACCTATAGCCTGACCGACAACGCCGGCGGCCGGTTCGCCATTGACCCGAATTCGGGTGTCGTGACGGTCGCGGACACGTCGCGCTTGGATTACGAGACGGCGACCAGTCACACGGTGACGGTCCAGGCCACGTCCACCGACGGGTCGACCTCGACCGAAACGTTCACGATCAATCTGACCGATGACACGTCGGAAGCGGCGGTCGGCCCGGTCACGGACAGCGACGGGACCGCGAACACGATTTCCGAGAGTGTCGCGAACGGCGCGGCCGTCGGCCTGACGGGCTTGGCGACGGACGCGGACGCGACGGACACCGTGACCTATAGCCTGACGGACAACGCCGGTGGACGTTTTGCCATCGATGCCAACACCGGCGTTGTTACCGTCGCCGACACCTCCTTGCTCGACTTTGAGACCGCGACCAGCCACACGGTGACGATCCAGGCGAGCTCGACGGATGGGTCGACGAGTACCGAGACCTTCACGATCAACCTCACCGACGACACGTCTGAAGCCGATGTTGGTCCCGTCACGGACAGCGACGGGACGGCGAACACGATCTCCGAGAGTGTCGCGAACGGCGCGGCGGTTGGTCTGACGGGTCTGGCGACGGATGCGGATGCGACGGACACGGTCACCTACAGCCTGACGGACAATGCCGGCGGGCGCTTTGCGATCGATGCGAATACGGGTGTTGTCACGGTTGCAAATGCGTCACTGCTCGACTACGAGACCGCGACGAGCCATACGGTGACGATCCAAGCCACGTCCACCGACGGATCGACCTCGACCGAAACGTTCACGATCAACCTGACCGACGACACGTCGGAAGCGGCGGTTGGCCCGGTAACGGACAGCGACGGGACCGCGAACACGATTTCCGAAAGTGTGGCGAACGGCGTTGCCGTCGGCCTGACGGGTCTTGCGACGGACGCGGACGCGACGGACACCGTTACCTATAGCCTGACCGACAACGCCGGCGGCCGGTTCGCCATCGATGCCAACACCGGCGTTGTTACCGTCGCGGACACGTCACTGCTGGACTTTGAGACGGCGACGAGTCACACGGTGACGGTCCAGGCCACGTCCACCGACGGGTCGACCTCGACCGAAACATTTACGATCAATCTGACGGACGACACGTCGGAAGCGGCGGTCGGACCGGTCACGGACAGCGACGGCACAGCGAACACGATCTCCGAGAGTGTGGCGAACGGCGCGGCGGTTGGTCTGACGGGTCTGGCGACGGACGCGGACGCGACGGACACCGTGACCTATAGCCTGACCGACAACGCTGGCGGCCGGTTCGCCATCGATGCCAACACCGGCGTTGTTACCGTCGCCGACACCTCCTTGCTCGACTTTGAGACCGCGACGAGCCACACGGTGACGATCCAAGCCACGTCCACCGATGGATCGACCTCGACCGAAACATTTACGATCAACCTGACGGACGACACGTCGGAAGCGGCGGTCGGACCGGTCACGGACAGCGACGGGACCGCGAACACGATTTCCGAGAGTGTCGCGAACGGTTCTGCTGTTGGTCTGACGGGGCTGGCAACGGACGCGGACGCGACGGACACGGTGACCTACAGCCTGACGGACAACGCCGGCGGCCGGTTCGCCATCGACGCCAACACGGGTGTTGTCACGGTCGCGGATACGTCGCTGCTGGATTACGAAACGGCGACGAGCCATACGGTGACGGTCCAGGCAACCTCGACGGACGGATCGACCAGCACCGAAACGTTCACGATCAACCTGACCGACGACACGTCCGAAGCGGCGGTCGGCCCGGTCACCGACAGCGACGGGACGGCCAATACGATCTCCGAGAGTGTCGCGAATGGCAGCGCCGTGGGCCTTACCGGTCTGGCGACGGATGCGGATGCGACGGATACGGTGACCTACAGTCTGACCGACAACGCCGGCGGGCGCTTCGCCATCGATGCCAACACCGGCGTCGTCACGGTCGCCGATACCTCACTGCTCGATTACGAGACGGCGACCAGTCACACGGTGACGGTCCAGGCCACGTCCACCGATGGGTCGACAAGCACCGAGACCTTCACGATCAATCTGACCGATGACACCTCTGAAGCGGCGGTCGGCCCGGTCACGGACAGCGACGGGACGGCGAACACGATCAGTGAATCGGCTGCCAACGGCAGCGCCGTCGGCCTGACGGGTCTTGCGACCGACGCGGATGCGACCGACACCGTTACCTATAGCCTGACCGACAATGCCGGCGGACGCTTCGCCATCGATGCCAACACCGGCGTGGTCACGGTCGCCAATGCCTCTCTGCTCGACTACGAGACGGCGACCAGTCATACGGTGACGATCCAGGCGAGCTCGACGGACGGGTCGACAAGCACTGAGACGTTTACGATCAACCTGACCGACGATACGTCCGAAGCCGCTGTTGGTCCCGTCACCGACAGTGACGGGACGGCCAATACGATCTCCGAGAGTGTCGCGAATGGCGCGGCCGTCGGCCTGACGGGCTTGGCGACGGATGCGGATGCGACGGATACGGTGACCTACAGTCTGACCGACAACGCCGGTGGGCGCTTCGCCATTGACCCGAATTCGGGTGTCGTGACGGTCGCAGACACGTCGCTCTTGGATTACGAGACGGCGACGAGCCATACGGTCACGGTTCAGGCAACGTCTACCGATGGGTCGACGAGCACCGAGACGTTCACGATCAACCTCACCGACGACACGTCTGAAGCGGCGGTCGGCCCGGTCACGGACAGCGACGGGACCGCGAACACGATTTCCGAGAGTGTCGCGAACGGCGCGGCGGTCGGCCTGACGGGCTTGGCGACGGACGCGGACGCGACGGACACCGTGACCTATAGCCTGACGGACAACGCCGGTGGACGTTTTGCCATCGATGCCAACACCGGCGTTGTTACCGTCGCCGATACCTCACTGCTCGACTACGAGACGGCGACGAGCCATACGGTGACGGTTCAGGCAACGTCTACCGATGGCTCGACTAGCACCGAGACCTTCACGATCAACCTCACCGACGATACGTCCGAAGCCGCTGTTGGTCCTGTCACCGACAGCGACGGGACAGCAAATACGATTTCCGAGAGCGTGGCGAACGGTTCTGCGGTTGGTCTGACGGGTCTTGCGACGGACGCGGACGCGACGGACACCGTTACCTATAGCCTGACCGACAACGCCGGTGGACGCTTTGCGATCGATGCCAACACGGGTGTCGTGACGGTGGCCGATACGTCGCTGCTGGATTACGAGACGGCGACCAGTCACACGGTGACGATCCAGGCGACTTCGACGGACGGGTCGACCTCGACCGAGACCTTCACGATCAACCTCACCGACGATACGTCGGAAGCGGCCGTTGGTCCCGTCACCGACAGTGATGGCACGGCAAATGCGATCAGTGAATCGGTTGCCAACGGCGCGGCCGTCGGCCTGACGGGCTTGGCGACGGACGCGGATGCGACGGACGCGGTGACCTACAGCCTGACGGACAATGCCGGTGGACGTTTTGCCATCGATGCCAACACCGGCGTTGTTACCGTCGCCGACACCTCCTTGCTCGACTTTGAGACCGCGACCAGCCACACGGTGACGATCCAGGCGAGCTCGACGGATGGGTCGACCAGCACCGAGACGTTCACGATCAACCTGACCGACGACACGTCAGAAGCCGCTGTTGGTCCTGTCACCGACAGCGACGGGACCGCGAACACGATCTCCGAGAGTGTCGCGAACGGCGCGGCGGTTGGCCTGACGGGTCTGGCGACGGATGCGGATGCGACGGACACCGTGACCTACAGCCTGAGCGACAACGCCGGCGGCCGGTTCGCCATCGATGCCAACACCGGCGTTGTTACCGTCGCGGACACGTCACTGCTGGACTACGAGACGGCGACGAGCCATACGGTCACGGTTCAGGCAACGTCTACCGATGGGTCGACCAGCACCGAAACCTTCACGATCAACCTGACCGACGACACGTCGGAAGCCGCTGTTGGTCCCGTCACCGACAACGACGGGACCGCGAACACGATCAGTGAATCGGTCGCGAATGGAGCGGCGGTTGGGCTCACGGGTCTTGCGACGGATGCGGATGCGACGGACACGGTCACATACTCGTTGAGCGACAACGCGGGCGGCCGGTTCGACATCGACGCCAGCACGGGTGTCGTCACTGTCGTTGATGCGTCGCTGCTGGATTACGAGACCGCGACGAGTCACACGGTGGCGATCCAGGCGACTTCGACCGATGGATCGACCTCGACCGAAACATTTACGATCAACCTGACGGACGACACGTCGGAAGCGGCGGTCGGACCGGTCACGGACAGCGACGGGACCGCGAACACGATTTCCGAGAGTGTCGCGAACGGTTCTGCTGTTGGTCTGACGGGGCTGGCAACGGACGCGGACGCGACGGACACGGTGACCTACAGCCTGACGGACAACGCCGGCGGCCGGTTCGCCATCGACGCCAACACGGGTGTTGTCACGGTCGCGGATACGTCGCTGCTGGATTACGAAACGGCGACGAGCCATACGGTGACGGTCCAGGCAACCTCGACGGACGGATCGACCAGCACCGAAACGTTCACGATCAACCTGACCGACGACACGTCCGAAGCGGCGGTCGGCCCGGTCACCGACAGCGACGGGACGGCCAATACGATCTCCGAGAGTGTCGCGAATGGCAGCGCCGTGGGCCTTACCGGTCTGGCGACGGATGCGGATGCGACGGACACGGTCACCTACAGCCTGACGGACAACGCCGGCGGGCGCTTCGCCATCGATGCCAACACCGGCGTCGTCACGGTCGCCGATACCTCACTGCTCGATTACGAGACGGCGACCAGTCACACGGTGACGGTCCAGGCCACGTCCACCGATGGGTCGACAAGCACCGAGACCTTCACGATCAATCTGACCGATGACACCTCTGAAGCGGCGGTCGGCCCGGTCACGGACAGCGACGGGACGGCGAACACGATCAGTGAATCGGCTGCCAACGGCAGCGCCGTCGGCCTGACGGGTCTTGCGACCGACGCGGATGCGACCGACACCGTTACCTATAGCCTGACCGACAATGCCGGCGGACGCTTCGCCATCGATGCCAACACCGGCGTGGTCACGGTCGCCAATGCCTCTCTGCTCGACTACGAGACGGCGACCAGTCATACGGTGACGATCCAGGCGAGCTCGACGGACGGGTCGACAAGCACTGAGACGTTTACGATCAACCTGACCGACGATACGTCCGAAGCCGCTGTTGGTCCCGTCACCGACAGTGACGGGACGGCCAATACGATCTCCGAGAGTGTCGCGAATGGCGCGGCCGTCGGCCTGACGGGCTTGGCGACGGATGCGGATGCGACGGATACGGTGACCTACAGTCTGACCGACAACGCCGGTGGGCGCTTCGCCATTGACCCGAATTCGGGTGTCGTGACGGTCGCGGACACGTCGCTCTTGGATTACGAGACGGTGACGAGCCATACGGTCACGGTTCAGGCAACGTCTACCGATGGGTCGACCAGCACCGAGACCTTCACGATCAACCTCACCGACGATACGTCCGAAGCCGCTGTTGGGCCCGTCACCGACAATGACGGGACCGCGAACACGATCTCCGAGAGTGTCGCGAATGGTGCGGCCGTCGGCCTGACGGGTCTTGCGACGGACGCGGACGCGACGGACACCGTTACCTATAGCCTGACCGACAACGCCGGCGGGCGCTTCGCAATTGACGCCAACACGGGTGTTGTCACGGTCGCTGATGCGTCGCTGATAGACTACGAGACCGCGACCAGTCATACGGTGACGATCCAGGCGACGTCCACCGATGGATCGACCTCGACGGAGGCCTTTACGATCAACGTTTCCGACATTGTCGAAGCAGGCAATGTCGCAACCACCGACAGCAGTGGAAATGAAGACACAGCGATTGCATTGGATATCAATACGAACAATTTGGAAGCCGGAGCAACGCACGTCATCACCGTTACCGGTGTACCGAATGGCGCCAATTTGTCTGCCGGTACAGATCAGGGGGGCGGTACTTGGACACTCGACACGTCGCAATTGACTGGCCTTTCCGTTACGCCGCCGGCCGACAGTGACGCAGATTTCCAACTCAGCGTCACCGTTTCTTCCACCGAGGGGGGGAACACCGTTACCTCTGCGCCACAAACGATAGACGTCACCGTCAGCGCGGTCGCCGATGCACCGACGCTTACACTGACGGACGCGAATGTTGGAACCTTGGAATTCTCGAGCACGTTCGAGGAAACCGGGTCGACCGATACGCAATTCCTGACGAATTCCGACGGTTGGACGGCCAGCACCGGCAATAGAATTGAGGTGCGGCATGAGAGTGACAACCCCGGATCGGCGTATGATGGCGACTACTATGTCGAGCTCGACTATGAGGGTAGTGGGACCTATGCGGATGCCGGTATGTTCGAGCGTACCGTTTCTACAACCGCAGACACGCCATATGAGTTGAGTTTCCAAGTTTCGCCACGACCCGGTTCCGAATCCTATATGGACTTCCAAGTCAGTGCCGTCGATGTATCGACCGGTACCGTCCTTAAGACCGTCAATATCGACTGGGACGGTAATACCGTCAGTCAAATGACATGGGAGCAATATTCGTTTGAGTTCGTCGGTACCGGTGGGGATGTAAGGCTCGTGTTTACGGACACCGGCGCGGTGCATTCGCATGGACGGGGCGCCTTGATCGATGATATCCGGTATTCAAGATCGAGCGGATTCAACGGGGCGCAGGCAATCGCGCTGTCGACGGTACTGGCTGCCAGCCTGACGGATACCGACGGGTCGGAGGCTCTTACGATCACCATCGATGATATTCCGACCGGAGCGGTGCTTGCGGTTAGCGGCACCCCGCTTACCGTCGCGGATGGCTCGGTTACGGTGACCGCGGCGCAGCTTCCGAACCTGACATTCCAGGCGCCGGCGGGATTCACCGGCGACTTGAATCTGCAGGTCACGGCAACCAGCACGGAATCGTCCAATAGCGATACCGCCTCGACCACGGATACGTTGACCATGACCATCGTGTCCAACGACGAGAACTTCGATTCATCCGGTTCTGCATCGAGCACGACGGTGAACGGCGATTCTGGCGACAACACGCTATACGGCGGGGCTGGAAACGACACGCTGAACGGCGGCGACGGGAACGATGTTCTGTATGGCGGCAGCGGCAACGATACGCTGAATGGCGATGCCGGCAACGACACGCTGCTGGGCGGCGATGGTAACGACATCCTCAATGGCGGCGCGGGCGACGATGTGCTGCTTGGCGCCGAAGGCAACGACACGCTTGACGGCGGCGCCAACGACGACGTGCTTTACGGCGGCGCCGGTGACGATAGCCTGACCGGCGGTGCCGGCGATGACGTTCTGACCGGTGGTCTGGGGGCCGATACCGCGATCGGCGGTGACGGCGACGATATTTACATCTTCGGCAACGGCGACGGCTCGGACAGCTTTGCCGGCGGCGGGGGCGCGTGGACGGATGCAATCGAACTCAGCGGTCATGACGGCGCAGCCGCCTTCTCGGACTGGACGCTTGCGGGTGCCACCGTTGTCGAGACCGGATCGGACTATCTGGTCCTGAGCGATAACTCCGCCGGCACCATCACAATGGACGATGGCTCGGAAATTACCTTTACCGGCGTCGACCGTATCGAATGGTAGTGGCTCTGCCCACAATCCGTCGGCTGGCGTTCTAAGGTCTTAGTCCTTCTTCCAGGACCGTCTTGGCTGCCTTTGGCGGAAAAGGTCTTTGCCTGATGTCCTATTTGTGCTGTATCGCCGCTCTATCGGTTCCTTGCAATCCACTTGGAACGGATGGAACCTTTGAGTAGGTAGGGTAAGACGATGCCGCGCGATTACGTCGAGCGAATTCTGAGATCGAAGGTCTACGAACTGGCGCGCGAGACGCCGCTGGACCAAATGCCGATTCTTTCCGGCCGACTGGACAACACCGTCTTGCTGAAGCGCGAGGACCTGCAGCCGGTCTTCTCGTTCAAACTTCGTGGCGCCCATAACAAGATCGCCAATCTGGATGAATCGTCGCGCGCCCGCGGGGTTGTATGTGCGTCCGCTGGCAACCATGCGCAGGGCGTTGCCATGTCCGCTCAGCAACTTGGGTTGCGGGCGGTGATCGTCATGCCGGTCACGACTCCGGCCATCAAGATCGATGCGGTACGACGGCTCGGCGGCGAGATCGTGCTTCACGGTATGTCGGTGGATGAGGCCCGGGAGCATGCGGAGGAATTCGCCCGCGCCGAACGGATGACCTTCGTGCATCCATATGACGATCCCGACGTCATCGCGGGGCAGGGCACCATCGCCATGGAGATCCTGCGTCAGCATAGCGAAGCGATCGACGCCATCTTTGTCGCGGTGGGCGGCGGCGGGCTGATCGCCGGCATCGCCGCTTACGTCAAATCGATATGGCCGCACATCAAGATCATCGGGGTCGAGCCGGACGATGCCGCGTGTATGCATGAGGCATTGAAAGCCGGTCATCCGGTGCGGCTGAATCATGTCGGTCTGTTTGCCGATGGTGTCGCGGTCGCGCAAGTCGGTGACGAACCTTTCCGTATCGCACAAAAATGCGTCGATGAAGTCATTCTCGTGTCGACGGATGAAATCTGTGCTGCGGTGAAGGATATCTACGACGATACCCGGTCGATCGCCGAACCGGCCGGTGCACTCGGCGTTGCCGGTCTCAAGGCCTATGTTGCGCGCGAAAAAACGCATGGCAAAACCTTCGTGACATTGGATTGCGGCGCGAATGTCAATTTCGACCGGCTCCGGCACATCTCGGAACGGGCGGATATCGGCGAACAGAAAGAAGCGCTGCTGGCGGTGACGATTCCCGAACGGATCGGCAGCTTTCGGAAATTCTGTCAGGTCGTCGGGAAGCGATCGGTCACCGAGTTCAATTACCGCTATTCCGACCGGAATGAAGCTCACATTTTCGTCGGCGTCGAGCTGCGGAACGGCGTGCAGGACAAGATCGACCTGATCCGGGAACTCGACAGTGAGGGATATCCGACCATCGATATGACGGACAACGAACTGGCCAAGCTGCATGTCCGATACATGGTCGGCGGCCGGGCCCAGGTCATAAAGAATGAGCGGCTCTATCGGTTCGAGTTTCCCGAGCGGCCGGGCGCGCTTCTCAACTTTCTCGACAATATGGGCGAGGGGTGGAACATCAGCCTCTTCCACTACCGAAATCACGGGAACGCATACGGAAGGGTTCTGGTCGGCATGCAGGTGCCGGACGGAGAGGACGATAAATTCCAGACATTCCTGCGAGATGTTGGATACCCGAGCACCGACGAGACCGCAAACCCTGTCTACGACCTGTTCCTGAAGTAGTGCGCGATCGGACCGCTATGCGCGGTTTGCGTCGGCCTGGATTTGTCTCAACAGCGATCGGGTCGCTTGTCCGTTGACCGGCAGGTTCTTACTTTTCTGATACTGTCGAATGGCCAACTTGGTCCGCTGGCCGGCGATGCCATCGACCGGTCCCGGGTCGTATCCGAGGCGCGCCAATCCGGATTGAATATTATGGACAAAGGATTGGCCCTTGCTGGATTTGGCGGACGAAGATTGCGACCCCCATTCCCAGATGGGGCGGCCGAGATTGAAATTGCTGTTGTCGGTTAGGGCGCCGGTAATTCCGCCTGCACCCGCACCTATGAGTGCGCCCTGTACAATCGTCAGGCCGGTTACCGCGCCGATAATCGCGCCGGCGCCCGCACCGATTCCCGATCCAGTAACGGCACGCTCGCCCGGGGTCGAACCGCAACCTGCAATGAACAGTGCCAGTGCGATCAACGTTATTGCCTTGCGGTGCATCCGCTCTTCCTGTCTCTATTTTTACGTGGCGGTAACCGTTGTGTTGCAAATTCCCATTACTGTGATGGTCATTACAATCCAATGATACATTTCGTTGCTATCATGCGATTCAGGCAGCAATACGGCGAAGTCGCACCGCGGCAATGGCGGCGCACAGATTTGAAGACGCAGGCTCAATAATGGTGTCCTACCCGATCGAACTGGTGGAAGAGGATGATGGGACCTATCGGGTCGCATCGCCGCATTTCCCTGAGTTGGTCACCTATGGCGAGAGCGAACCCGACGCATTGATGCATGCGCTCTACGCGTTGGAAGAGGTCATTACACAACGTATCGCGAAACGCGAAGTTGTTCCGGTCCCGATCAAGCCGGCTCCTGACCTGCAGCCGGTGGAGTTGCCTAAGCAGATTGCTGGTTTGCTTGAGTTGTACTGGCGCTACAATCTGGGCGCTTTTGCACCCGAACGTCCGGAATAAGGGGCAAATTTAATTATTCACTCGATTTAGTTTGTGAGCATCGCTCTCCCTGTGGTACCGGGGCCGCAATCGGCCCTAAGGGCCGATCGGTCGATGCCTGCAAATAGGAGCCGTGGTTGAAACTCGCCGTCGCCTTGTCCGCCCTGCTGGGGTTGGCCGTTGTCACCGTGATGATCGGGTATTTCGGTTTTGGTGCCGTTGGTGAAGCGTTTTTGAGCGCGGGCTGGGGCATGGCCGTGATCGCCCTTTATCACATGGTGTCCCTTGGGTGTGCCGCAATGGGCTGGCGCACGCTGGTGCAGCGAACATGGCAGGCGCCATTTCTGCTCTATTTGTGGGCACGCTGGATACGCGAATCGGTAAACGGGCTCATGCCGGTCGGACAGGTCGGCGGCGATATCGTGGGCGCCCGACTGTTGGCGATACGGGGGGCCGGCGCGGCTGTTGCGGGTGCCGGTGCCGTCGCGGACAAGACGGTCGAGGTGTTTAGCCAGTTCGTCTTTTCACTCCTCGGCGTTGCATTGTTGCTTTATGTCAGCGCGGAAGAATCGCTGGGGTGGTCGGTGGCGATCGGGCTTCTCATCTTCGCACCGCTGCTGGTTGGTTTTGTCGTCGCGCAGCGTATGGGCATGTTCCGGTTGCTGGAACGGTTCCTGCTGAAGCTGGAGAACAAGTCGAGTTGGTTGAGCCTGGGCGATGTTTCCGGCCTGCACGATACGATCCTCAATCTCTATGGCGATCGCCACGCCCTCATCCAGAGCTTCGCATATCACCTGCTGACGTGGATTCTTGGGATCGGCGAAGTCTGGCTGACCGCCTATTTCATGGGCTTCGAACTCGGATTGCTCGAAGCGGCGATCATCGAAAGCCTAGCGCAAGCCGTGCGCAGCGCGGGCTTCGTCATTCCCGGATCATTGGGTGTGCAGGAAGGGGGATATCTCCTTTTCGGCACGATGTTCGGCTTATCGCCCGAAGTCGCGCTCGGTTTATCGCTGGTGCGCCGCGTCCGTCAGTTGCTGCTAGGGATACCGGGGTTGATTGCCTGGCAGATAAGCGAAGGCCAGCGGCTGGTGGTGGCACGGCGGCAGCCGCCCACGGGGCCGGATTGACACATACTGACTATCTTTGAGCGACGCGCGTTTCCGGATGCTGCGGCTGTTTGTCGATCTTACGCCGGCTTCGCTCAAGATAGATTTTTGCGACCTGGTCTTCCGGATAATCGTTCAAGAATCCCTGCGAGGCCGCGAATGTCGCTTCCCAATCCGCTGCGCGGTAGAGGTCGTAAATCTCATTCCATCGGCCGCAGAAGGTGCGCTGCTCCTCGGTTGCGAGGATCGATGCAGGGCCGTCATACGCGGCGCAGAGTTCGTAGGTCGCAATCCGCTTGCTGATCCCTTTCACGGCTGCCAGATCGATTGGCCGGAACAGGAACGCGTCGCTGGCCGCCTTGTAGACACTCTCGCTGACGAGCAGTTGCGTGCCGTAGCGCTTGTTCAGGCCCTCGAGGCGGGCTGCCAGGTTCACGGATACGCCGAGCGCGGTGTAATCCATGCGGTCCGGCGATCCGATGTTGCCGACCACCGTGTCGCCGGTATGCAGGCCGAAACGGGTGTGCATTTCCGGCTCGCCATTGGCCAGCCATTCCGCATTCAATTCGGCGCTGCGCTGCCGGCACAACAGCATCGTGCGGCACGCGACGAGGATATGATTTTCGACGGCGAGCGGCGCATTCCAGAACGCCATGATCGCGTCGCCGATGTATTTGTCTATAGATCCTTGATTTTCAAGTATTATTTCGCCAAGTTCTTGGAAATAACGGGACGTTTTCCGTGTCAGGTCTTCCGGCGACATCTGCTCCGACAGGTCGGTGAAATTCGCCACATCGGTAAAGAGGAGCGAGAGTTCTCGGCGCTCTCCACCAAGGCCTTGCACGTTACCGGATTGGATGAGTTGTTCGACGAGCGCTTTCGGCACGTATTGTCCGAATGTTCGAATGGCGGTCTTCATTGTGGCCATCGACGCGGTGAGTTCTCGGATTTCCGTAATTCGGGAATCGATTTCCGGTGAGGCTTCGTCAAACGACAAGTCTCGAATTTTCTTTGTCTCCTCCACCAGCGCGCGGATCGGGCGGGCGATCCACTCCGAGACCCAGGCGATCAACGGAACCGACAGCAGCAGCGGGATGATCGAATAAATCAGGCTCCGAATGCGATGCTCCGCGATTGGTCCGATGAAGTCGTCCACCGGAACCACGATGCCGACCCGCTTGTTGGACCCGAAACTACCCATCAGCGAGGAAACGCTTGCCACATAATCCTCGCCGCCGACACTATAGACGAAACGGTCGTCGGTCTGGCCCGCGAAATGCTTGATCGCTTCGGTCAGCGAAGGCTGCTCGAGTTCTTCCACACGAACCGGCTTCAACTTCGCCACGCCGCCCTCGGTGACGCGCTTTACGGTCCGGTTGACATCCGGAAATGCAATCAGTTCGGTCTTTTCGTTGTAAAGGAACACGACGCCGGACTCGCCGACCTTCTGGTCCCGCAGAAATGAAGACAGTTGGGCGAGGGTGATATCGGCCGCGACGACGGCGCTACGATCGCTGTCGACCTTGCGGGAAACGGTGATCCCGGGTGCGCGCAAGCTTGAAAATATATAGGCGTCCGTCAGCGATACCTTGTTTTGGTCGAGCGCCGCCTTGAACCAGGGGCGGCCGCGCGGATCGTAACTCGCAGCGCTGACGACCTCATCGCCGATCGGATTTCGGTCGCTATCGAGGAATATCCAGCTTTGTTCGCGCGTTCCGTCGGGTTGCCGGGCGATGGTCCGTATGCCGTAGTTCGCCGATCGAGGGGCTTTCAGCCGGGTCTTGGTCTTGGCGTCGACATCGGTAAACTGCACGACCTGGAAAAAATCACCATTCTCGTAACCGACGAAGAGACCGTAGAGCTGAGGGTAGGCTATGAGCGCATCGATGAAATATTGCGCGGTCGAATGGTTGATGCCGTCGGGCAGCTGCGCAATGTCCGGCAGTTCCGCGGTTAGATGGATCAGCGTGACCGGCGGGTCGATAAAGTTGCGTGTTTTCTCGAGTACTTTCTCACTGACATTGAGAAGGAGTGTATCTGCAGCTTCCAGCGCTAATTCAGAGTTGCGACTGTAGTTATACCAAATCAAGCTCCCGGCAAGCAGCAAGAAGATCGCGATGAATATTGCAATAATATTGAAGTTAAGCGGTGCATTAATTAGGAATCCGCGAAACTTGCGCGCAAAAATATTCATTCTATTCTCAGACAGTATTGCGCCGCTCCTGCCCGAGCGGCATTGGCATCTTGCCGTGTTTGCCCCGGGATCATCTTTGCATAGCTGCAACGGTGACCGCAAACGCCAACCGAGAAAAACGAAGTTATGGAATAGGTTTAGGAATGATTCCCCTGGAAGCCGAAGCGATGCCAAAAGGCTTATAACCGCGGCGGAATTGCGGTAGGGGTTGGGCATTGCTATTCAATACGCGCCGTTGGATGGCGCCTAGGATGGAGCCCAGGGATGGGAGATAAGCAGCCGGAGAATGCGAGGCAGGATGCGCGGACGCTTTCGATGGCGGCCGACTTCCCGGCGCCGTCGCCAGACGCATGGACCGGGCTGCTCGACCGCATTCTTGGCGAGGGCGAAGACGTCGATGCTTTAGCGTCCCGAACGCTCGACGGCATTGAGATTCAGGCACTCTATACACGCGATGACTGGCCCGCGAAGGACGACCCGTCCGGCTTTCCGGGAATGGCCCCCTTCACGCGGGGGCATCGCCCGACTGGGCAGGTGCAAGCCGGCTGGGACATTCGGCAGCGTCATGCGCTGCCCGACCGCAAGCGCTGCAATGAAGCGATCCTTCAGGATTTGGAACAAGGCGTTACGTCTATCGTCCTCGCGCTGGATGGCGCCGGCCGGCACGGGGTGGACGGCGACGATGCCGCCGCGCCAGCTTTGCGCACCGGCGACGGTGTTGTTCTTTCGTCGCTCGGCGACTTGGACGAGGTGCTTGGCGGTGTGGATTTGGCGGCAGCCCCCATCGCGTTGGATGCGGGTGCTGCCTTTTTGCCGGTGTCGGCCATGATGATTGCGCTTTGGCAGCGGCGCGGTGTCCGGCCCGAGGCGATCGCGGCGGCCTTAAATGCCGACCCGATCACGGCGCTTGCCCGGCAGGGAGCATTGACCTGCGCGGTCGAGGACACACTGCGGCAACTCGGCGATCTTGCCGTTTATACGACGGCGCGTTTTCCGAAAGTCACGGTCGTGGGTGTGGATAGCAGCGTCTATCATAACGCGGGTGCAAGTGAAGCGCAGGAAATCGCCTGCGCCGCAGCGACCGGTGTAGCCTATCTTCGCAGTCTGACCGATGCCGGTATCCCGTTGGAGACGGCCTTCGGCCAGATCGCTCTTACCGTCGCCGTCGACGCCGATTTCCTGATGTCGATAACCAAGCTGCGGACGTTGCGGCGGCTCTGGGGCCGGATAGCCGAGGCATGCGGTGACGCGGAGATGGCCCGGTCGATGCGGCTATCGGCGATTACGTCGGCGCGGATGCAGGCCCGCCGGGATCCTTGGGTGAACATGCTGCGGGGTACGGTGGCAACCTTCGCCGCCTCTGTCGGCGGGGCCGATAGCATTACGGTCCTGCCGTTCACGCATGCACTGGGGCTGCCGGACGATTTTGCGCGCCGGATCGCCCGAAATACTCAGCTTGTCTTGCAACAGGAATCCTCGTTAAACCGGGTCATCGATCCCGCCGGCGGGGCTTGGGCATTCGAGAGCCTAACCGATGCGCTTAGCCGGGAAGCCTGGTCCTTGTTCCAGGATATCGAAGGCGCAGGCGGTATCGTGGCCGAGCTTGAAAGCGGCGCTCTCGCGGCGCGGATCGCGTCGGTCGCGGAGATCCGTGACCGCAGCATCGCTGACCGAAGCGAACCGCTCACCGGCAGCAGCGCCTTCGCGAATTTGCAGGAAGAGCGGGTCGAGGTACTCACCCTCGATTTCGCTGAATTGGAGCGCGCGAATGCTCAGGCGCTGGCCGACCAGCGGGCTAGCACGGACCAGGACGCGGTGACCGAACCGGTGCGGGAAATTGCGTCACGATCAGGGGACGGTCGCCTGACGGAGGCTGCCGTGGCGGCGGCATTGGAGGGTGCGACCCTCGGGTCGCTGCGCGCTGCTATGGAGACATCGCCGCCGGCCCAAATCGCCGCATTGCCCCAGCGACGGTTGTCGGAACCGTTCGAGGCCTTGCGTGACGCCTGTGATGCCTTTTCGGAATCCAACGGTACAAAACCAGCGGTATTTCTCGCGGCGATCGGCAACCCGGCCCAGTTCACCGGTGCGCTGAGTTTCGCCCGGAATTTCTTTGCCGCCGGTGGGATTGAAGCGGAATTGGGGTCCGGCGGGACCGACATCGAGGCAATTGCTGTGGAGTTCAAACAGAGCGGCGCCACTGCTGCCGTGCTATGCTCCGAGGCGTCAATATACGAGAAAACGGCCGATGATCTGGCGTCTGCCCTGTCGGGCGCCGGCGCGAAAATGACCTTTCTTGTCGGACGTCCCGAAGACGGACTCGGATCGACTGAAGCGGCGATCGACGGATTTATCTTTGATGGCTGCGATGTGCTCGCCACGTTGACAGGCTTTCTTGAGGACACGGGAGTATTGCGGACATGAGCGCAATTCCAGACTTCTCGGCGGTCGATTTTGCATCGGGCGTGAACCGTACCGCGACGACGGATGATTGGGTGCGGGCGGCCGAGGCAAGCAACGGGCCGCCGGACGGGTTGGTTTGGGATACCCCGGAACGCATTCCCGTGAAGCCTCTCTATTCGGCATCGGATCTGGATGGTTTGGATTTTCTCGACACCCGGCCCGGGTTGCCGCCCTATCTGCGCGGTCCGTATCCAACGATGTATGTCACTCAGCCCTGGACGATCCGGCAGTATGCCGGCTTCTCGACCGCGGAGGCGAGTAACGCCTTTTACCGGCGAAACCTCGCGGCGGGACAGAAGGGTTTGTCCATTGCCTTCGATCTGCCGACCCATCGCGGGTATGATTCCGACCATCCGCGCGTCGGCGGCGATGTCGGCATGGCCGGCGTGGCGATTGATTCAATTCTGGACATGCGAACGTTGTTCGACGGCATTCCGCTGGACCGGATGAGCGTATCGATGACCATGAACGGCGCCGTGCTGCCGGTGATGGCGCTGTACATCGTCGCGGGCGAAGAACAGGGCGTGCCGTTGGCAAAGCTCTCCGGCACGATTCAGAATGACATTCTGAAAGAGTTCATGGTGCGGAACACTTACATTTTCCCGCCGCAGCCCTCGATGCGCATTATCTCCGACATCTTCGCCTACACGTCACAGAACATGCCGCGTTTCAACAGTATCAGCATCTCCGGCTATCACATGCAGGAGGCCGGTGCGACGGCCGACCTGGAACTCGCGTATACGCTGGCTGACGGCGTCGAATATGTCCGGCGGGGGCAGGCGGCCGGCATGGGCGTGGATGCGTTCGCGCCGCGGCTGTCCTTCTTCTGGGCCGTCGGCATGAACTTTTTCATGGAAGTGGCGAAGCTCCGCGCTGCCCGGCTGCTGTGGGCGAAGTTGATGCGGCAGTTCGAACCGGAGAATCCCAAGTCCCTGTCCTTGCGTACCCATTGCCAGACGTCGGGCTGGAGCCTCACGGCGCAGGATGTCTTCAACAACGTCATCCGGACCTGCATCGAGGCGATGGCGGCGACGCAAGGGCACACGCAGTCGCTGCATACCAATGCGTTGGACGAGGCGCTGGCCCTGCCGACGGATTTCAGCGCCCGCATTGCCCGGAACACGCAGATTTTCCTGCAGCAGGAAAGCGACACATGCAAGACGATCGATCCCTGGGCCGGCAGCTACTATGTCGAGCGCTTGACCTATGAACTCGCCTGCCGCGCCTGGGATCACATCCAGGAGGTCGAAGACCTGGGCGGGATGGCCAATGCCATCGAAGCCGGAATTCCGAAATTGCGCATCGAAGAGGCGTCGGCCAGAACGCAGGCGCGCATCGATACAGGCCGGCAGACCGTCGTTGGCGTGAACAAGTATCGGCTCGAGAAGGAAGATCCGCTCGACGTTCTCAAAGTCGACAACACCGCCGTCCGGCAAGCGCAGATCGAAAAGCTCAACAAGTTGCGCGCCGAGCGCAACGAAGTCGACTGCCAGGCGGCGCTCGACGCACTGACACGCTGTGCGGAGTCGGGCGAGGGTAACCTATTGGCGATGTCGGTTGATGCCGCCCGCGCCAAAGCGTCGGTCGGCGAGATCACCGATGCGATGGAGCGTGTATTCGGCCGCCACGTTGCGGAAATCAAGTCAATCTCGGGGGTTTACAGCAGCGAAATGGGCGAGGCGACGGACGCCGTGAAAACGGTGCGCGACATGATCGAAACCTTCGAGGCCCGAGAGGGACGGCGGCCCCGTATCCTAGTCGCAAAAATGGGGCAGGATGGTCATGACCGCGGACAGAAAATCATCGCGACGGCTTTTGCGGATTTGGGTTTCGACGTGGATATCGGTCCGCTGTTCCAAACGCCGGACGAAGCCGCTCGTCAGGCGGTCGAGAATGACGTCCATATCATCGGGGTAAGTTCGCTCGCGGCCGGCCATTTGACCTTGGTGCCGGACCTGAAATCGAAACTCGAGGAACTCGGCCGGGGCGACATCCTGATTGTGCTGGGCGGCGTCATCCCGCCGCAGGATTACGAAGCGCTCTACAAGGCGGGCGCCAAGGCGATTTTTCCGCCGGGCACCGTCATCAGCGAAGCGGCCGTCGGATTGTTGGAAACACTGAATGATGCGTTGGGCTACGCGCCGGACGCCGGCGGCGCGTGACGGCGGGCGCGCACCGATGACGAAACCAGTCTCGGCATCGTCGAGCCGCGCCACGCTTTCCTTGGACCAGTATGTTTCCGGTGTCCGGTCGGGCGACCGGGCCGTTATCGCGCGGGCCATCACCTTGATCGAAAGCCGAAACCACGATCATCAATCGATGGCGCAGGACATGATCGTCCAGCTTCTGCCGCATAGCGGAAACGCCCATCGCGTCGGTATTACCGGTGTCCCGGGCGTTGGCAAGAGCACGTTCATCGATGCGCTGGGAACCGATCTGACAGAGAAGGGCCATCGCGTTGCGGTCTTGGCGGTCGACCCGACGAGCAGCCGCACCGGCGGCAGTATTCTCGGCGACAAGACCCGTATGGAGAAATTGTCACGCGACGACAAAGCCTTCATCCGCCCGTCGCCGGCGTCCGGCACCTTGGGCGGCGTCACGCGCACGACGCGGGAAACCATGATCATCTGTGAAGCCGCGGGGTTCGACGTCATCTTGGTCGAGACCGTCGGCGTCGGGCAATCGGAGACGGCGGTTTCCGAGATGGTGGACTTTTTCCTCGTTCTGACCATCGCGGGGGCTGGGGACGAGCTGCAGGGCATCAAGCGCGGCGTCGTCGAACTGGCGGATATGATCGCGGTCAACAAGGCGGACGGCGACAACAAGCAGCGCGCCGCACGGGCGGCCGGCGAATATGCCAATGCGATGCATCTGATGACGCCGGCGAGTCCGAACTGGACGCCACCCGTCGTGCAATGCAGCGGTTTGCATCGGACCGGCCTTGCCGATCTCTGGGCGCAGGTGGTCGATCACCGCGATCGATTGACCGCGTCCGGAGAGCTTGAAGCGACGCGCCGCGACCAGAATTTGAGGTGGATGTGGTCGATGGTCGAAGACCGTTTGATGACGTCGCTAAGAGCCGACCCGCGTGTCGGGGGCGTCATAGACACCTTGGAACAGGATGTCGCGACGGGTCGATTGCCGCCGGCCATGGCCGCGGACCGTATCCTCGAAACATTCGGTAAGAGAGTCCGGTAGTACGGGCCAAATGCCGCCTGACCGAAGGATTATTTGCCGCCGGGGCCGCTCGGCGTTAGGTCGTCTTTTCCGAGCTGCTTTAAAAGGTCCGGATCCGGATCCGATGCGCCCTCGATGGGGCCGCCGGTATAGCCGCTGACGGCGTCGTCCGAATTGCCCGATATGATCGAACCCGCTGATCCCGAACTCTCTTTCTTTGTCGTGGTGCCCGAGGTGCTTCCGCGTACGCTCTGCAGGCAGCGATAAAATCCATTAGAGCCGGGTTTATGACCCTGGCTGATACAGGTTTGGTAGCCTTCTTGCGCTGCCGCCGGCGGCGTAATGGCCAGCGCGGTAATGCCAAAGGCTGCTAAAGGTATGATGGCGTGTGTGAAAATTCGCACCATCGCGACACGCTCCATTCTCAAGTATTTATCCGCAGTACGACCATAGTATTGGGCCAAATCCGAACCCGCACAGCCGCTATGGTAATATATAGGGCAAGCTGGGGGTATACGGAATGACCTGAATGAGTACCTCTTGCGAATATAAGATCTCTAGACTTTAGCGGTAGCTTTTTTCACTCGGGCTATGGTGACCAGAGCGGGAATTTCCACACGAAATACAATTCGACCATCTTTACATCGGCATGAGTATTATGTTTGATTGTCGGCTTGGGGTGCGCCGACGTATTGCATACTGCCGTGTCGTCTGCGAGTTAAGAAAATGGCTTAAGTACAAGGCCTTATGATGGATCGACCGCCACGACAAATTCCTCCCGCCAAATACGGGCAATCCCGGCCTGGTCGCCTGGGGTCGCGCCCGCGCCGGATGGCAGGGTTTTTGGTGGCATTGGTCGGCGCGTGCCTCGTCATGCCCGGACTGACGGGTGGCGTTCACGGCGATGTTCCCGAGAAAGTGCTGACCTATGCCGTGCATCACTCGACCCACGGTAAGATCGGGACTTATACCAACATCATCCGCGATACGGGCGCCGAAGTGTCGGTTCGCAACGAATTTCGGGTTCAGGTCAAAGTGCTCTTGGTCGTCGCGCATCGGGAGATCGGAAGCAGCAAGGAAACCTGGAAGAACGGCCGTCTGGTCTCCTTTGAAAGCAAGACGCAAGAGAATGGCGAGAAGAGCGGTGTGAATGGTCGCGCGAATGGCGAGAAATTCGTAATCGAATCACCAAACGGTCCCCGCGAGGCACCGGCCGACGTGTCTCCCAACAATCCCTGGTCAAAGAACATCCTCAAGGCGAAGGTGCTTTTAGGGACCAAATCCGGCAGCCTGTATAACGTCTCGGCGTCGGACGGCGTCAAGAAAGACTTGAAGTTTGCCGGTCAAACCGTGACCACGGATTATTTCCTGGTCGATGGGGATGCCAAGTATGAACTGTGGTTCGACGAGCGCGGCATACCGCTGAAATTTACCGAGATCGATAAAAAGAGCGTCATCACCTTCAAGCTGTTTGAAAAACAACCGACGGATCCCACGCCGGTGATCAAGGGAAGTATTCTCGGACAGTGAATGGCCATGCCGTGCCGAGGCCGGCGGGAACATTAGTCTTACCCAACTCGAACATACTCAACTTTGATGGACTGTGATCCGCCCGAGGCATTGTGTCTCGATCCGGAGTGCCGCACCATACACATTCCGGACTCTCCTTCGGCAGGGCGTGACCAAGTCGTCGCGGCCGCACCGGGCGATGTGCGGAAAGTGACGGCAGCCATGCACCGGTCATTGAACCAGGCCATGGTGTTGCCATAAAGTTGGATCATAACCGCACGTTAGATGGTGCGATAAAAAGAATCAGGGTGTGCCATGGAAACGAAAGATTTCGACGACATTGCAAGATACGCCGCACCGGGCCGAGAGCGGTTGATCGAGCTCGCCGATTTCCTCGACGAGGTTCCGGCCGACCGGTTGACTTTCACGCGTTGGTACGGGCAGGGAAAAGGGTGCGCTGTCGGCTTGGCGGCAGCGATGCATCCGTGGTTCAAAGCCCAAGGGCTGCGATTGGAAGAAGATTCATCCGGCGAGGTTTGCTGGCCGGTATACGGGGCCGAGAGCGATCGCGCCGCGGTTGCCAAGTTCTTCGGTATCACGCTCGTGGAAATGAACAGCCTTCTGGATCCGGCAGGATATGACGGGGCGCTTGAGCCGCATCCTAAGAAAGTAGCGGCGAAGATCCGGCATTTCCTGGATGCGATGGTGCCGGCGTAAGATCTGCTGGCGGACGAGGCGGGCAGTCGCCCGCCGCGAATGACACGACGGCTGACGTGGGGGGTGGCGCGGCAGTCCATATACGGGGCGCACAGGGTACTGGGGCGCTTTTGGGCAACCCTTTCTATGGTGCTGTCGACAATGCGAGGTCTGTTTACCCACGATATAGCGATCGATCTTGGTACGGCGAACACGCTCGTCTATCAGTCCGGTGGCGGAATTGTTTTCAATGAGCCCACCGTAATCGCGGTGAAGGACGAGCGCGGCGGCCGTCGGATGATCGCGATCGGTCAGGAAGCCAAGGCGATGTTGGGCCGCACGCCGCCCGGGATCGAGGCGATCAGGCCTTTGTGCGATGGCGTGATCGCGGATTTCGACGTCGCCGAAGAACTGATCAAGATCATCATTGGCAAGACGCTCAAGCGGCGCGGGTTTTCCAACGCTCGGGTGATCATCACGGTGCCGTCGGGTGCGACCGAAGTCGAGCGACGGGCTATCCGCGAAGCGACGGAGAACGCGGGCGCGCGTCGTGTCTTCCTGATCGAGGAACCGGTCGCCGCGGCGATTGGCGCGGACCTCCCCGTAACCGAACCGACCGCGTCGATGGTTGTCGATATCGGCGGCGGCACGACCGAGGTCGCGGTCATCTCGCTTGGCGGCATCGTTTCGTCGCAATGCATCCGGGTTGGCGGCAATGCCATGGACGCGGCCATCATCTCGCATATGCGGCGCGCCCATAACCTCCACATCGGCGAAAACAATGCCGAGGAGATAAAGATTTCCATCGGCTCCGCTTGTTTTCCAAAAAATGGAGAGCCGCGGCGGATGCGTGTCAAGGGGCGCGATCTCGTTTCGGGCGTGCCGCGGGAGCAAGATGTCGACGAAGGCGAGGTGGTCGGAAGCCTGGCCGAGCCTCTGGCCGCGATCGTCGAGGCGGTCAAGACGACGTTGGAACATACCGTTCCGGAACTGGCTGCCGATATGGTCGAACGCGGCATGGTTCTGACCGGTGGCGGCGGCCTGTTGCCGAACATGGACGAGGTCTTGAGCTACGCAACCGGTCTGCCGACGGTCGTCGCGACCGATCCTTTGACCTGCGGCGCGACGGGTGCCGGACGGACCCTCGAACGGATTGGTAAACTCGAGCATATGCTCGTCCACTGACGTGAAATTACCGGTCCGCTTGGTTAAGAAGCCTGCTCAAATCACAGGAAATAATCGGCGCCGCCGTTCCCGGTCGTACCAACGGCCGCTTTTTCTCGGAGAGCGGGGGAAAATTTTTACTGTACGTTAACTAAATAAATGGAAATTTTTATTGAAAATCAAATAACAGAACTTCTGTTTATTAACTATACTGCTAATACTATTTAATTAATACGCTCGATTTTATTAAATTAGATGCTATACTTTCTTGGTAGGCGCAGGGTTTTTTAGGCGCCTGCTTGGGAATATGGGGCGTCTAAGTCATGTCGATTCCGCGATCGTCGCCGGATAGCCAGGATCTTGGGTTGGGAGGGGATATCCTCTTCCCGACCTCCCCGGATTTATCCGAACCGGCAACCGTCGTCGAGGCGGGCGGTGCCCCGGCAATCGAACTTCCGGACACCAGCATTATCGCGAAGGGTGACTTTTCCCAGGCCGGCCAGGACCTGATCCTGACTGGATCTTCCGGCGGTGACGTAATCGTCCAGAATTATTTTGCGCAGGAAACCCCGCCCGATCTCATTGCGGCAGGCGGTGCGTGGGTGTTGTCGCCGCAGTTGGTCGACTCCTTCCTGACGTCACAGGCGCCCGGGCAATACGCGCAGGCCGGTACGGCCGCTGGCGCCCAGCCGATCGGCCAGGTCGGCGATATGGTTGGGCAGGCAACCGCCGTGCGGGCGGATGGAACGCGGGTTTCGCTGGAAAAGGGAGATCCGGTTTTTCAGGGTGACATCGTCGAAACCGGTGGGACCGACAGCGCCGTTCGGATGGTGTTTCTGGACAAGACTGAATTTGCGCTTGGAGCCGATGCGAAGCTGGCGCTGGATGAGCTTGTGTTCAATCCGGCGACGCAAAGCGGATCGGCCCAGTTTTCGATCCTAAAAGGGGTGTTCGTCTTCTCGAGCGGCGAGATCGCCAAAACCGACAATACCGATATGACGGTTGCGACGCCGGTCGGCACCATCGGCATCCGAGGAACAGAGGTCGCCGGGCGCGTCGACGAGGGCGGCGGACAGTTCACCGTCATCGACGGCGCGATCGAGGTGACTACCCAAGCCGGCAGCGTGACTTTGGACAATCAGGGGGAAACCACGCGCGTCTCGGGTATCGACGCGCCGCCCAGTGCGCCCTTCGTTCTGACGCCATCGGAATATGGAGACGCGTACGGTGACGTCGCTGGGATTGCATCGCATTTGTTCGACGGCGGAAAGCCGGGACAGACCGGACCGGACGGCACACCGGGATCACCCGGCCAGGGCGAGACTCAGTCGGGACAGGTGGATGACGACGGTGGCGATGGCAACACCGAACCGGGTTCCGCCGGGTCCGCGCTGGCGAGCAATATTCCCGCCGAGGGGACGCAACAATCCGGTCAGCAGCCGTCTCAGCAAAGCGGTTCTCCTGCCGGTGGCCCCGTAGTTTCCGCTCCCGCGTCGCTCGAACCTTCCCCGACCGATGCCCCGCTCGCGGCGAGTATTCCAATCGAGACAAGCGCGCCGGGATTGGGAAGCCCGCCGCCGGTGGAAGAAATCGTTTCGGCGCCGGGCCTCGGTCTCGCCGATAGCCTGACCTTCGGCGGCACGGAGATCAACAGTTCCGATGGCGGCGCTGCTCCGGCGCCCTTTGACCTCGGTCTCCTGATCGATCCGGCGCCGACCTTGACCGAGACCACGACGGCCGATGGCGGGCCGCCCGTTCCGGCGGAGGGTGGTGTGGTGCCTGTGTCTTATCAAGGGGCGGACGATGTAATCGGCAGCGCCGGTGAGGAAACGCCGGCCGGCTCGAATGCAGCCGGACCGGACAATACGGCTGGCGGGGGCGCCGGTGCCGGTGGCGGTCCCATTGGCATATCAAGCGCCGCAGGTGTGTCCTCGGACCCGATTGCCGACAACCCGTATGTCCCGGATCCGTACGGTGCGTCGGGTCCCGATCTTGGCGCACTCATCGATGAGTTGGCCAACGAACCGGATGATTCCGGTGGGTCGGGCTTCGATCTCGGGGTAACCGACGATGAAGATGATCCGGTGCCGACGCCTGCGCCGGTACCCGCCGAGACGCCGTCGACCCCGCCGGCGCCGGCGGTGCATGACATCGTTTTGACCGTCTCGAACGCAACGACCAGCGGGCAGTTCCAGAATCTGAGCGATAGTTTCGTCCTGCCGAACCAGGGTCCGGACAGTTTCATGCTCGTTTCCGGCAGCGATACAGGCATCGCCGGAGTGTCCGGCAGTGTTCAGGTCAACCTGACACGGGATGCATCGGGCGACGTGGATATCGATCTGTTGACGTCATGGAACTCCTTGAAGAATCTGCGCGCTGAGAGCGATACCGCAGCCGATCTCACGGTCGATAACTTTGTCCATACGGATATACATTTCGGCGGTGGCGGCGACAGCCATATCACGATAACCGACGCCAAACGTGGGTTCATCACCACGGGGGACGGCAACGACACGATCGAGGTCGATGCTCTGTCCAACGTCGATACCTGGTCCAAACTGTTCGATATCGAAACCGGTGCCGGAAACGACACCGTCGTTTTCGATGGGGCGCCGAACGGTTTGTCCGAATTGGATTATGACGGCGGGGCCGGAATCGACACGCTGCAGATCAGCGGACCGAGCTCGAATTTCGATTTCTCGTCGGGTCAGATGAGCGTGACGAATGTCGAACGGATCGACATTTCCGGGGCGGCGGACGTAACCCTGACGATCCCCGACGATTTGATCCCGACTACCGATACCGGCATCAACGCCCTGACCGGCACGGCGCGGACCATGGTGGTCGACGGCGATAGCGGGGATACGTTGGATTTGGTCGGAAGCGATTGGAATCTGGTGGATACGGCCCAGATCGATGGCCAGGGCTATGCCGTCTACGAGGATGATTCCGGCATGCGCGTGGCTGCGGACACCGATCTTACTGTCGTCTAGAACGCCGCCGCACCTGACGAATTACGCGAATTCAATCGCTTAACCGAACCTTAACCTCCATTCGATATCACTGGTTGATGAAGACGTTACAGCATTAACAAGGTTGGCCGGCGCGGCCGGTTATGGGGACGGAAAGATCGCTGAATATCTGCAATACACACTCTTTCTGGTGCTGGCGCTGAACATTAATGCCGGAATTTCGCCAGACAGCGAGTGTCCTAAAATTGAACGCCCGGCGCCACGGCCGATCATAGCGTGTGGGCCGTCGGCTCAGACCCGACCGCAGTTTCAGCATCCGCGCCTCCGGAAGGGCGACCCAAAAATAATTCTGATCGATGGAGCGGGAAAATGACCCGGTACTTGGTTTCCGACGAAAATCCCGGTGGAATACGGCTCGAGGATATCCTGCACGCCATTCGTACCGATATCCTGACGCGCTGCACCAAGATCATGAATGATCCCAAGGAAGAAGCGCGGCATGTTCTCGACAACAATATGAAGGTTCTTGCGCTGTTGAGCGAAGCGATCGCGCATGCAGAAGATTCGACCCGGGTCCTGAACAAGTCCTTCGGTCCGAGCAAGGCGTCCCAAGGGGGCGCGCCGCGGATCGGCACGGCCTAGTACCCGACCCGCCGAAGCGGACATTCAGATAAATTGAGGGATGGACCGGTACCGGTTGACGGTGCCGGTTCTCGCGTTTGGAGTGGGGTTCTAAGGGGCGAATGCGGGTGCCGGTGCGTTAATCGGCGTCGCCGGGATTTGGCGCACTCGCAAGCACCGATCCCTGGCCCGACATCCGAAGAAAGAATAGCCGTATGCCAAGAATCGCCGCCGCGGCGATACCGAAGACGATGGCTCCGGCAATGTTGCCGTCGGCCATGCAGACAATCGAGATCCAGACGGGGACCACAATGAAACCCATAGCGGTCAGCCAGCCGCGGACGCCATCCTGGCGAAACGCGAGGACGTAGAGTGTGCGAAGCAGGTCGTCGGTCCAATCGTCGCCGACGCTTTCAACGGATACTTTGCGAGACACTGTGTCGTCTCCAATGCGACGAAGATACTGTGATTTCTACAAGATTTCTTTTAAAGCCCGGTTAATGCAGGACCTTAATCGAGCCGCACCGGCGGGTCAGTGACGGTCGCCACAGTCCCACATGCATTACCCACGGTGTGGAAGAATTCCTAGATGGAAGGGTTAGGCCATAATAACCACAACGCCATTAACCAAAACCGGGATAATACGGCGTGTACGACCTCCAGTAAGGACCTGCAGAGAGGCACGGGTTAACCAATACCCCCCGGTTCCCCGCTACCCTTCTCTCTGCAGGTCCTCTGGAAGGCCGGTTCCCCAAAAATGCGCGTCACCTTCCGTCATCCGAATTCCGGACTGACGGCTCCTTCTCGAAAGAAGGTATGGTCGTTGTCGAGGTGGTCTAGCGATCCGAACTGCAACGGACCCTGCGCGTACCGTAGACGGTCCTGCGCAAATCACACCCGACGACTTCACCGCTCGCGGTATCGACGACCCAAAGATTCCTCCCGCCGCGCACCTGCACTTTCGATTGGGCTCGTGCCGCCGATGCCTTCGGAGTCCGTTTGGAGGTCCCACCGCGATGGACGGTGACCCCGGATCGCGTTTTGGTCACGCTGCGTTGTTCGGCGTCGACATCGAATCCGCGATGGACCGATACGCCGGCATTCTTCGTAACTGTCTGGGCACTCGCGGATGCGGAACCGACAATGGCCGGGACGACAAGCATAGAAACCGCAGTAGCAAGCTGGACAATCTTCATTGTAGGGTCTCCCTGTGCCTGGATTTGCCGGGCTTCCGGCTGGTTGTCGACAATCGTTGTAAAATTGGTCGGCGCGGGCCATACGGCACCGTGACTCCAACCATAGACGGCACGGGGAATCGGCTCATTCGGGCATGAGTACTAACTGCGATGGCGGTTGTAGCGCCAATGAGGTCGGCCATGGGTGGACAACGAATTCTTAATGGCAGACCCCTACAGATCGTTGGTCGCCACGCCTACCTCGGTCGATGATCGGGATAAGCCAGCATTGGATTTGGAAAACGGATCATGACGGATAGCAATTCAGACGGCCCGCGGCGGGCCTATACGAACCAGGACTTTCTGCATAGCAAGGATGCGCGTGTTCTTCGGATCATGACGGAGTATCTCGAGCCGAAGAGCCGGTTCGACCACTACCGGATCGACGACACGATCGTCTTCATGGGGTCGGCGCGGACATTGCCGGCCGATGTGGCGGAGGCCGAATTAAGGAAGGCGGAGGCGGCCGGCGATGGCGTCGAGCGCGCGCGCAAGCAACTCGAGATGTCGGGCTATTACGAAGATGCGCGGGCGCTGGCGCATCGCTTGACCGACTGGTCGAAGGGGCTCGGCGATGCGGAGCGCCGGTTCGTTGTCTGCACCGGCGGCGGCCCCGGCATTATGGAGGCGGCAAACCGCGGCGCATCCGAAGCGAAAGGCGTCAATATCGGCCTGACGATCTCACTGGAAAACGAACAATCCAGCAATAAACACATCACCCGGGAGCTGGATGTTCATTTTCACTATTTCTTCATGCGGAAGTTCTGGTTTGCCTACCACGCAAAAGCGGTAGTGCTGTTTCCGGGCGGGTTTGGCACGTTGGACGAACTGTTTGAAATCCTAACGCTGCTGCAAACCAAAAAGATCCGGAAGCATATGCCGGTCATCCTGTACGGGACCGATTTCTGGGACAAGGTCGTGAATTTGGATGCCCTCGTCGAGGCCGGGACGATTTCCCCCGATGACCTGAATCTACTGCATCGCACAAACAGCGTCGATGACGCCTACGACTACATCGTAAAGCAACTCAGCGAGTATGGCCTGCCGAACCCGGGTGTGAGCCTTTGATGCCCCTTACCACAGCGAAATTCTAGGAAAATAAATCTATCAAAGAACAAAAAGGCGGCCGCCCCAATTGAAGCGGCCGATTGAAGTGAAGGAATCAAGAGGAGGTATTCGAGGATAGTATATCTTATGTGATTCCAATGAAGTGATTGCTGTCACATGTCCTGTAATTTAAATTTATCGGCAAATTAGTAATAAATGACTAAGCAATAATCTCTCAATATTTACTCTAAGGCAGTATTGGACGCCCAAAGAACTACCGCTACCGTTGCTGTTGTGAACAGGATGGGGAGCGGCCCGATGGGCGGAAACGAAAAATCTAGAAAGCCGGCGCTAACGGCGAGGGACGAGGAGCTCTTTGGTCGCGTTGCCTATGCCATGGTTGTTGTCGGATTGTGGCAAAAGACCATCCGCCGGCAATCGGGATCGTTTGATTTCTTCGAGATTAGCGGGCAGGACGGGTCGCCGTCCTTTCGGATCGGCCGGCAAGCCGGCGGCCGGTATGTTCTCCTGAAAATGCCGACCGGCGCGGTCAGCTACGGCAAGACCTTTGCCGAATTGCTTCGAAACATTGCGTATGTTCCCGAGCGCGCCTAGTCCGTAATATGCGCCGTCCGCGTACACCCGCTAGCAGTTTCGTCTTTCGATGCCTGATCACGCTTCGGCGTGTCTGCCGAGCGGGATGATCGCGTGCATCGTGATGGTTAATGCCACCAGAAGCAATTGAATCATATGCTTCCCCAGGCGGACCGCCTCTGGTTTCATCAATTGTTAATAAGCGCACTCAATTATAGTGACTAGGGCGACGGCCAATTGGATGCCGCCGCCGGTGGGGTCGGGCTTACTGCTGAATGTAGGGGAAAGGTCTTGTTTTCCGCGCTGGCTGATCTGAGGGTTTGCGTCATCCATGGCGACGGCACGATGTGCCGCACCATACGCGAAGAACTGGGCGTCCTCGGTGTCCACCAAATCCGCGAATGCACGGACCCCCGCATGGCTTTATTGCTTCTCGCGGAATTCGATGCAGATTTCTGCATTGTCGACTCCCAAGGCGAACCAATGGATGGGTTGGAATTCACGAACGTCATTCGGAATTCCGACGAGAGTCCGGACCCGAAGCTGCCGATTATCATGTTGACCGGTAACGCGGACACCCACCACGTCATCGATGCGCGGAACGCCGGTGTCGATGAATTCCTGGCACTGCCGATTTCCCGACGCGCGCTGCATGCGCGGCTCCTGGCACTGATGGAGAACCCGATGTTCTTCATCCAAGGTGATGAGTATCGCGGCCCGGATCGGCGCCGGTTGCGACGCCCCTTTGTCGGAACCCATCAACGGGAATCCGACGCCAAGAAGAAAGACAAGGATTCGACGCCCGCTAATGCCGGCGATAAGGAGCGGCTTGTCGGCTAGCCGCCGACGGATACGGCGGGAGCTTTCCTAACCTGCGGGCTTCACCAACGGGGCATAGACATAGCCTAGCTCACGACCGCGTCGTGCGACGCGATACCACGACCCGTTGACCTTTTCCAAGATTTCCAGATGTGTTTCCCGGGGCAGGGTCGCGATCCTATCGGTCCCCAAGGACGGGCCACGTCGAATATTCGCGTTTGCGACGGTTTTGAAGAGTTTGGATTTCTTGGTGTGAATGAACCCGCGCACGGGATAAATGCTGGCGCCATAACGGCGGCCGGGTGTGTACCAGACGCGCACGGCGGACCAGTCGTTGTTGGCTGATACGTCGATCACCGGCGTGCCGATATGGATACGTTCCTTGTTCAGCCAATTGGCGTGATCGACGACAATTTCGCGCTTATTGAGAACACGGGTAACGACGGCGACATGGCCCAGCCGCGATTTGCGATTGCCTCGAATGACCAGTACGGAACCCACCGTTGGCGATTGGCTTCGGAGGTATTTTCCGGACGCGCGCTGCCACCACACATGGGCATCGCCGAAGATTTGTATGCCGGAGACCATCCGGGCATAGGGAACGCACTGAAGGGGTTTTCGAGGATTGATGATGCGAGGCGCGATACCGGTGTAGGAGGCTTTGATAATCGGTCGGTATTTTACTGTTACCAAACCGGCCGCCTGATGGAACTTGGCACCGTTCGATAGGAACTCTTCCGCCGGTTTCGTCGTTAGCGTTCCAGATGTGTCTTCGACCACGAGACGGCCTAATTCACCGTCATTCGAAGGTGTTCCGGTGACTTGATCGTGCGTCGTGGTGCACGCTCCAACGATCAATGAAAGACCCACCAGAAACCAATGTCGCGGCCTGCCCCCGCCTGCGCGGATCCGCGACCCGATTCCTCTCGCCATAATACGCTGCCCACTCCTACCTAGAAGTCTTACTCCCAACGGAAGAAAGGTTATCAGGAAAAAAGATGCCGGGCAAATGTGGTTAATTTTGGGCTATCGGAGTAGCCCGCTTTTGCGAAAACTCTACGGTCGAGTGCCGATGTCAAACGGCGAGCAGATATCCCGAAGCGAGTGTTGGCAGCAAAATGGCAATCGCCGCAAAGGCGGCTATCCGGTACCCGTGCAGCCGCGCAATTCGGGCATCCTGACGCAACGCTTCCGGGCTTACCGGCGTTTCCACCAAGTCGACGTGAGCGAAGGCGGTCGCGGGGATCAGAAAATCAAGCATGCGATTGCCGCAGACCGACCGCAGAAAGAATGTATCGATGATGGGCATTGGGTGGTTTGACTTGGCCGGTAAGAGCACTTGAAACGGCGAGCGCTTGACCGGCAGCACGGTTGTCGCGTTGACCTCGATCCCGATGCGGCCGCCAGTATCGTCTAAGAACCGAACGTCCTGAATGTGATGCCATGGCAGGATAAATCCGCCGATGCGCCGGTCCTGAACGCCGCGCTCGTCGATCGTGACGACAGGTCCCCGCCGGAAGAGATGGCTGAAACATAGAACGATCGCCGTCGATACGAGTGCGATTGCGCCAGTGGTTGTTAATGCGCGCGCGATCGCGTCCGCTGGTCCGGCTGCGGAACCAGCTGGCGTTGCGACCGTAAATACGAAAAGGGCGGCCAATCCCGAAAGTCCGAGAATGGCGCCAATCACGCGCAGGCGGTCGATGTGGAAGGTGACGCGATCGATTACGGGGCCGATTGGGTCCATGATTCCCGGGATGGTGCTGTGGAGCGGGCTGGCTAACCGCCGGGTCGCTCCGGAAAAGTGATCATCCGATGGAAACCTTGTGAAACTGTTAACCATGCAGGGTCGGCCCGGCGGCTGGTGGCTCACTCGACCGATGCGGATGGCTGTTTGGACGGGGGAACGGGATGGGTATGGACGATCGCGGGTCCGCGAGCAGGGCGCGGACGCCGGTTATGGCAGAAACGGCGGTGGCCGTGATCGCGAGTACAAAGATCATTTGGAACTCGGCAAGCTTGGAACTGCCGTGCACCGGATCCGTGGTCATGACCTGCTGAACCGCGAAGACCGGATAGTCATACAAACCGTGCAGGGTCGTCGGTACCGCCAGCATGGCGATGAGCCAGTACCGGCTGGTGGCCTGTGGCATGGCGTAACGTGCCGCGAAGTAGCCCATGATGACCCCCACGGTTGCGTGCATGGGGACCGCGGTCACGGCTCGCAGCATGGCCGTCTCGGTCCAATTTTCCGCACCAAAGACGTAATATAGGTTTTCGATCGTCGCGAACCCGAGCGACACCAGGACCGACAGCACGAGCGCATCGAGCGGCTGGCGCATGTCCTCGTGCCGCAGCATGAAATAGAAAACGACGAGGAATTTGCCGACCTCTTCCGGTATCGCCGCACCGAGAAAGGCGACCGCGAGGGCGTGGAGGCGGACCGGCTCGATGGCCAGGATAAAGGGCGAATACAGCCCGGCGATTCCCGCAATGGGGATCGCGGCGGCAAACCCCAGCCCAAACCCGATCCAGACCAATTCCCGGAGATGGTTCCACGACCTGCTGCCGGCAAAGTAGAGCAGTATGGCCAGCGCCGGGGCAATGGCGGATGCCGCGGCAAGCAGCCGTAGATGCAAGCTGTCTAATGGAATCATTGCAGAGGCATCGGCAGCGGCAAGAGTGAATTTAGGAAAACCGTTATCGGCATCACAGACGCTCGAGCGGCATGATATCGAGGATGATGACGGAGATTGTCGCGATTTGAGTGAGGAAACCGAAGACCGCGCCAGCTACCGAAACGCCCCCGGCGTGTTCGATATAGGCTTGCCGGGTGGGCGGGTCCTCAAACTCCCGGTATGCCTTTGCGATGCGCCGCGCGGCATGCTCGATATACCAAGGTTTGGCGAAGAGACCACAGGCCATCGCGATCAATAGCCCCGATCCCAGAAACAGTGCGCCCGGCAAAATATGATCGAGGAAAACCGGGAGTACGATAAGAATGACGCCACCGGAATACATCTTTCTGTAGAACATCCACGGCACCGTCCACAGAAATGCGGGCCAGTGCCATCGGCCGGGGTGTGTGCGGGAGCTGGTTATTCCCGCCGTATTATCTTGCCGTGTCGTATCTGGAAGACCGCCGACATACGCCGCTGCGCGCGGGCCGACGAAAATCAGCATGTCCTCGCGCGACCCAGGATCCGCCGCGGTGTTCTGCGGCGGTGGTGTTTCGATTGCCGTTGCGCTGGGGGAGCTCATTCGCGGTAGCTCACGTAATCAGATCCTCTATGGCGGTCGCTGGCGTCGGATTCCTGTGGGTGTATCGCGGCGTCAGGGTAAGCACAAATTAAATTGGAGTATTTATATGTAAAAAACTAACTAATTATGGCAAAAAATACGAATTAGAGTGGCGTAAAGGGAGCATATATTTGTTGAAATATTGAATTGGTCTTTGCATAATAGGAATATTACTGTAAATTAACGTTATCATTATTTTAACCATAACTTTATTAAAATACGATTAAGGTTGTTTTGTAGTTAAGCTCGCCCGCCTGTTGGGAGAGAAGTACCGACGGTGGGGAGTGAACGGCTCGAGTGGAGGGGGTTGGCCGTGAACACGAAACTACGCATGAGATTGGCTGGGGCGGCCAACGCGAAGCGCATACGCTGCCGCTTCGATTTGGACACGCGTTTCTATGGAACGCGGCTGTCCTTGTGCTTTGGGCTCGCCTTTTTCTCGCTGTTGGCCATCGTTTTTGCGGATTTGCCGATTCTCGCGATGCTGCCGCTGTTCGGCTTTATCGGTCTCGCCGCGTGGGGCGCTCGTATCGCCCACCAAAGGTTGCAATTGCGCCAACCCGTCATTGCGGTCGGACGGCGCGGTATCTGGGACCGCCGGCTCAGCACGGGCGTCATTCCGTGGACCGATATCGTCCAGGTGCGAACGGATCCGCAAGGCAACATCATCCTTGACCCTTGGAAGGAATTCAGCGGTCTGGATACCGTTGAGTTGCCGCAATGGAAGGCGTTTCTGAGCCGGTTCGATGTCGCGATGAAGCCGGGGAGTATCCGTATCAGCCTCGTCGATATCGATGCAGAGAGTTGGGATGTTCTGGCCGCGATTGAAGCGTCGCTGCCGTATTATCTCCGATCCCTATGGCGTCCGGAGCCGACGCGACGAAAGCCGGTCCGGCAGACGCGCGCGGTGTTTACCGGTCTTAGCGCGGCCACGGCGGTTGTTGTCCTATTCCTGATGGTCGCGGTCCCGGACAAGGACGGCGTCGCGGTTTTACATAGCATGGGGCCGGTGACGGATGTCGGCGTTGCGCCGAACCAGCCTGAGGATCATTCGATCGACGTGTACCGACATGCTGCTGAACGTGGCGACGCGGACGCGCGGATGCGGCTCGGTTTGATGTTTTACGAAGGGGACGAGGTTCAGCGTGATCATGGCGAGGCGGCCCGCTGGTTCCGTCTTGCCGCGAACGACGATGTCCCCGCGGGACAGGCGGCGCTCGGCTACCTGCATGAACAGGGGCTGGGCGTTACGCAGGACTTCGGACAGGCCCTAACTTGGTATCGGCGCGCCGCCGAGGAAAAGCATCCGTGGGCTCAATACCGCCTGGGCATGATGTATCGGGACGGCCGCGGCGTCGCGCGCAACTCGGATGAAGCGGTTCGGCTGCTGACGGCGGCGGCGACACAGGGCGATGTGGCGGGCCGGTTCCACCTTGGGGAAATGTATGAGAACGGTTGGGGCGTGCCGCAGAATGCGGCCGCCGCGTCGGAATGGTATCGCAAGGCAGCCGAGCAGAACTACGAACGCGCCGAATACAATCTCGCTGTTCTCTATCGCGACGGGCGCGGCGTGCCGAAAGACCCGGCGCAAGCGGCATATTGGTTCGAGCGGTCTGCCCTAAAAGGCTTTGCACAGTCGCAATACGCCCTCGGTCTCGCCTACGAGGTTGGGCGCGGGGTCGACGGCGACCGCGGCCGGGCGAACCTGTGGTATTCGCTTGCGGAACTGCACGGTCATTCGGAAGCCGTGAATCGCCGCAAGCAGCTCATGGCCGCCCTCGATGTCGAGGCCCGTAAGAAAGTGGAGGCGTTCCGTCGGGAGTGGCTGCGGCAAAACCTATTGAACGGCGAAACCGATAAGCGATTCCACCAATACCGGCAGAAATCCGGCCCGAAGGCATTCGCCGTCGCGATGAACGGCGGTTGGGCGCAAACGGAATCGGCCAAGCATGCGCGGGACGCGGTTCATCTGGTGATGAAGCGGTGCCGTCAATATGCGCGAATCTGCATGCTTTATGCGGTCGGTGATTCGGTGGTGGTTGGATTGCCGGAATCCCGGATCGACGCGGTGATCACCAAGCAGTTGAAAAAGACCGCAGCCAGCGCTCAGAAATAGCGCGGCGAGATGTTCGGGGGCGGCGGCTAGGAGCCTTGCTCTTTTGGCTCGACGATGGCGGCGCGGTTCTTTTTGAGATGAACCGATTCGAACTCCGGAACGCTGTAGACCCAGCCTTGTGTGGACTTTCGAATAGCGGCCGCTTCTTCCGCGATGCCCGTCGCCGCCCGGAGAGCAAGCTGCGGAGATACCGTCACCTCGGCGATCCGTAGCCAGTCCGCGTCATCTTGCCGGGCCATCTCTATGCGCACCACGAGGCCATCGATTGTCAGAAACTCCGCGCGGATGATGGAGCCCTTGGCGAACTGAGCCGGGCGGTATTTCCGGGCATCGATCATTTCGAGGTCGGCGAGTGCGCGGCCGATATCGCTTGGATAGAAATCGCTTGTCAATTTCTCATTCGGGCCCAGGCCTACCAGGGAAAAACCGCGTTTGGCTTTCGCGTCCCGCACCACAACCATCGTATCCCCCAGCGGATGGAGCACCGTGGCCTTCGCAATTCGGCCCTTCGGTATGTCGATAATCGGTCCCTTTAGCCAGTCCTTGGGTTCGCCGCTTACCGCGAGATCGCCGCCCGCGAGCCACGTCTGCGGCTTGCCGGGTTCCCGGATGTAAAGGCCGCCCTCGCGGATCACTTGCAGCAAAAGGTTCTCCTTGCCGACAATAATGTCGACGAGGGAATTCTGGTCCTTGTCGAAGACCTGGACACGTTTGGATTCGGCATTTTTTTCCGTTGGGTCCTGCAGTGCGAGGCGGCCGTAGCGCTCTTCCTTCTGTGTCTTTGGCTCCAGCTTGCGGAGTTCGGACAGGTCGAACAGGGTTTTTTGGACGACCTTGCTCTGAACCGGATAGCCGTCGCTTTCGCTCCGGACCCACCCGGCCGGTGTCCGTTTGATCGTTATGCGGCCGTGACGGCTGAGCACGACAAGGCGGTCGACGGTTTCGATCTTTTGGGCGAAATCCGGAAACACTTTCTTGCCGTATTCTTGCCCGCCCCAACTCGACCATTCCAGTTGCACGGCCCAACCGGCGGCGGTAACGCCGATCAATGTAAGAATCGCCAGAACTTTCAATGCCCGTGGGCTCATCTAGGCTGCCGCCTTATCTTGCCGTTTTACGGTCTTGCCGCTCCGCCGCCGTCGCCAGACCCCAACGAGAATCGCGCCGAGAATGAGTAAGATCGGTACGGCGCCTATATTGACGAACTTCAGCCAACTGTCCAAGCGTTCCAAATCGGTTCGCAGGGCGCGTTGAACGTCCCGCAGTTCCTTGCGGGTTTGGAGCATTTCGGTGCGGAAGGCATCGATCCGCTCCCGCTGCCCCTTCGACAGGGTTACCTGACCGTCGCGCGTGCCGCCGCTTGTTATGGCTTCCATCTCGCTTCGGGCCTTCGCCAGCCGTTCTTGCAACTGCCGTTCCTTCTGGCGGAACTGCTGTTCGGCATTTTGGCGAATTCGCTGAATCATATGGAAGGGGCGACTTGTTTGTGTTCGTCCCCGCAACGCGATCAACGCGCTGCTGCCGGTCAAATTGTCGAGCGCGTTGATTAGGAAATCAATGTTGTTGGCGTTTGGCACCAGCATTTGCCGGCCGCCCTCCTCGCGGATGTCCGCCCAGAATTCGTCATGCAGCATGTCGACGTCGCTCACCACAATCGTGTTGATCGGAACGCGGGAGGCTGCGAGATGCTTGCGGCCGGACGCTTCGTCGCGGGCGGCGGCCTTGTCGGATGTTGGCGCGGTGATCTTGATGCTCGGCCCACCGGCCGGAAAGGCCGATTTGGCGTTGCCGGTCGCGCGGGCGACGAGCATCAGTCTTTCGTTGCTCGGCTTGAAGCCGCGAAACAATCCGACGACGTCCGGCTGCCCGAAGAATTGACGCGAGTTGACCGCCATTGAACGCGGGCCCGTCGTCACCAAGGGGGTTATGTTGATCTCGGTATTCGGGAGCTTCTTCAGCACGCCTGCGGTGCCCATGTTGAGGCGGCTGATGTCGCCGATCACCACGTCGGTGGTGTCGAAATTCTCGGGGCCGAGTGTCAACCAGGCGACATAGTCCGCGACTTCGATCCGGCCTTCGTGCCGGACGCGAATACGCCGAGCGGCGTCCAGGTCGGTCGCCACGCCTTCCGGCAAGAAGGCGAGACCCCATTTACTCAATATCAGATCGAATCTCGATTGCGTGCCGGTCGTATTGGGAGAGCCGACCTTGGCACTCGACTCAACGACCGGGTCCAGGAACACGAGCGCGCGACCGCCATTCAATACGTACTGATCGATGGCATAGAGCGCATACTTGTCGAGCTTCTTGGGGTGAATGATCAGAAGAACGTCGATATGGTCCGGTATCTCCTCGACATAGGAAGGCAGCGGTTCGACACGGAAGAATTCCCGCAACTGATCCACGAATGGCCATCGCGGCGCATCGCGGTTCGGGACGGTGCCTGCGCCTCCGATCGGTAGCGAGCTGATCAACCCAACGGCCTTCTTCTTGGGGTTGGCCAATCGGTAAATCAGCTTCGTGATGTCGTATTCGAGAAAGGACTCCCGGTCCGGCGAGAAGAGACGGATGAGTTCGACATCGTCGGTGCTGTTGGTGCCGACCAGGCCGAAATATCCTAGATCTCCGGATTCGTTGAACGGGATGCCATTAAGCCCGAATGCCATCGCCTTGTCTTCGGGCCCTGAGAATGGCGCGGCATCGAAAAGTTCCAAACGAATCTTGCCGTCGGCGAGTCCGGTGTAACGTTCCAGCAATTCACGCACGCGAACGAAATGCCTGGCGTGATCCGGATTCCCTTCGCCGAGCGCCTTGGTGAAATAGAGGCGGAGTGTAACCGGCTCATCGAGGGCGCTGAGAATCTTTTGAGTGCCTTCAGAGACCGTAAATAGCCGGTTTTCCGTCAAATCCAACTGGAACGGCTTGAACACCACATTCGAGAAGATGTTCACCGCCAGAAGCAGGATCACACCCAGGGAAAGGCCGATGGCGGCACGTTGGGATTTCGAAGATGTTTTAAGCCAATTCATCGACCATTCCCTCAACTTGCCTTCTTGAGGTCGACGATGACGATATTCGCGAACAGCCAGAACGCGATCAACGATACGAAAAACACGACATCGCGGGATTCGATCAATCCCTGGGTTACCGCGTTGAAATGGGTCAGGAAGCTCAACGATGCAATAGTCTCGACGAACCAATCCGGGGTCCAATCACGGAAGAAGTTCAGGACGATGTCGAGGCCGCTCATCGTGAACAGAAAACAGGCGGTCGCCGCGATGATGAACGAGATCACCTGGTTCTTCGTCAGCGCCGACATGCAGGATCCAATTGCGAGGAAGGCGCCGGCCATGAGAAGGCTTCCGATATAGCTGGCGAATATCACGCCGTTGTCCGGGTCGCCCAATATGTTGACCGTGATCCAAATGGGGAAGGTCAGGATCAAGGCGATCGCACAGAAGGCCCATGCCGCGAGGAACTTGCCGAGCACGGCCTCGTGCGTCGAAATCGGCAGAGTCATCAAGTTCTCGATCGTGCCGGTCTTTCGCTCTTCCGACCAGAGGCGCATGGCGACCGCCGGCACAAGCAACAGATAGAGCCAAGGGTGATAGACGAAGAACGGCTGTAGGTCCGCTTGCCCCCGAAAAAGAAATGCGCCGAGGAAGAAGGTCATGGATCCGGTGAGGGCCAGAAAAATAACGATGAATACATAGGCGAGGGGCGTGCCGAAATAACTGGCGAATTCGCGCTTGGCGATGATGCGGATATTACGCATTCCCGCCTCCGGACGGTTTCTCCTCGGCGGTCATATCCCAGAACACATCGTCGAGCGCACCTTGCTCGACGAAAACCTCGCTGGTGGAAAGCTCCTCCGCGCGCAGGACGTCATTGATTTGTTGAGAGATCTGTCGGCCCTTTTTGGGGAAGACCCGGAGATGAACGACGGCGCCCGCCTTCTGTTCGACATCGATACTCATCACACCCGGCATAGCGCCGATTTTGGATCTGATCGGTCCCGCATCGGTGTCGGTGGTAACGATCAGCACGGCGTTGTGATTGGTCGCTTGCGCGCGAAGCTCGTCCGGCCGGGCATCCGCCCGGATCTTGCCGCGGGCAATGATCACCGCGCGGGAACAAACTGCCTCTACTTCTTCCAAAATATGCGTGGAGATGACGATCGCTTTGTCATGCGACATTTCCCGGATGAGAGACCGAACGTGGCGTTTTTGATTAGGGTCGAGGCCGTCCGTCGGCTCGTCCATGATCAGGACCGGCGGATCGTGTAGCATCGTTTGCGCTAGGCCGACGCGACGTTTGAAGCCCTTCGAAAGAGTTTCTATCGGTTGGCGCAGCACCTCTTCGAGGGAAACTTTTTCGACGACCGCGTCGACGCGGCGTTGCCGTTCGGCGCCGTCGAATCCTCTGATTTCGGCGATGAACCGGAGGTATGACAAAGGCGTCATGTCGCCATAGGTCGGCGCACCCTCGGGCAGGTATCCGAGTTGACTTTTGACCGCGACGGGCTCCTGGCTGACGTCCTGTCCGCAGACCAGCGCCCGGCCCGAGGTTGGATCCAGGAAACCGGCGACCATTTTCATGGTGGTAGACTTTCCCGCTCCGTTCGGGCCGAGAAATCCGAGTACCTCGCCCGCATCGACCGTCATCGATACGGCATCGACCGCCGTGATGGCGCCGAACCGCTTCGTGAGCTGGTCGAGTTCGATCATCGGCGGCATGGCTATTCGCACCCTTGTTGCGTCGCGAGGCCTGCACTTCGGAGCCTCGGGTGCGGGGGCGAAAAAGCGTGATTATCGGCGTTCCACTGGTGCATTCCGGCTGGTATCCAGCACTCATTATGGATCACAAGCCGGTTTGTATACCGCGAATGGTGGAGGCAAGGAAACAGCTTCCATCAACCGGCGAAAAGATGGTGTTCCGATTGCGATATGCGGCGATTTGAGGAAGCGATTTTCCTGCCAAAAGCGGCGGTGCGGCAGGCATGGGAGTGGAGCCTATTTTTCAAGCTTGGCCCTTAGGCCGAGCGGAGCAGTTTCCGATAATCCGTATTAGTGAATTGTGCCGCAGTCTTCTTCGGACAATAGGAAATCCATGGCTCTAACGATTTCCCGGCAAGGCGTTTCAAATCCGGCGCCGTCGTCGTCCCAAAGCGTTTCAGCGGCCCGCCGCGCGCCATGCAGAGCATCCGATCCGTGCATTTCGACCAGGCGGTTAGCGAGTATCCATGTCCCTGCATTGCGCCGCATTTCGTTGCTCCGATTGTTTCCAGTGATGCGATTTAACCAGGGACGCGACGGCGAGCATGTGATTGCAGTCACCAAAATGCGTTTGTTTCTGGAACTTTAGGGCTAGCCAGAAGGGAATAGGTTAGGTCAATTGCCGCAATATAGGGATAAATCCCTAGGCTGGTTTTGCAAGGGACGCTACTTCGGATGATCCGATTTCGTCGGTCACGATGGTCACGCGGTTCATGCGCCGGTCATCGGGCCAATAGTCGGCGACGGCGTAATGAAGAGCCGCGCGGTTGTCCCAAAATGCCATAGAATTTTTTTGCCAAGCAAAGCGGCATTGATACTCGGGCTTCGCCACGTGGCGGAACAGAAAATCTAGCACACGCTGGCTCTCCTCGAGTTCGACGCCCATGATATGGGTCGTGAAGCTCTCGGAAACATATAGATGTTTGCGCCCCGTAACTGGGTGTACCTTGACCAAGGGGTGCTCCACGGGCGGGTTATCCCGGCGCATCGTATCCATCCGGTCGAAGTTGTCACCCTTCCAACTGCGTGCTTTTGCGGGGCTTCCGTGCAGCTTCATGAAATCATTTATGGCGCTCAAGCCGTCGAGATACTCTTTCATGCCGTCTGACAGGTCTTCATAGGCTGCCGTGAGGCTCGTAAAAATCGTATCGCCGCCGGCGATGGGGACGTCGACGCCGTGCAGGATCGACCCGAACTCCGGGTTCGCTCGGTAAATTCCGTCCGTATGATAGTGATTGACGTTGGGCGGCCGCGCGCGATCATTGATCAACACCTGCATTTCGGCCACTTCGTCGAGTACCTCGAAAGCGGCACGCTGGGCTTTTCTAAGCGGTCCGAATCGGCGCGCGAAATCCGCATGTTGCTGAGGCGTGATCGTCTGGTCGCGGAAGAAGACCACATGCTGCTCCATCAGCGCATCATGAATTTCGGCGATGACTTGATCGTCGAGTGGTGTGCTGAGGTCCACATCGCCGATCAAGGCGCCCACGTTTGGCGTGACCGGCGTCACGGTAATTGCTTCATAGTCCTTCAAGGCAGGTCTCCGAATCCTGGCAGCGCTAGGACTAGGATAATCCTCTAACTCCTATGTGCAAATTCAATCGCAGGCCCGCATGGTATCTGAAACCAATCTACCCGCCGTGGCCTAAATCATGGTGGAATTTGGCAAGACCAGCATTGATCCGCGTCTGGTCTTCCTGCCAATCCGAGATGGATTGGATGTGTGCGGCATAATTCTGCCGGCATGCGGATTCGTTCCAATACCAGGGCGGCATCACTGAATAGCGGCGCTCCAACGCATTTCGCCATGATGAATAATCGGGCAAGTGATGCACCGTTGCCATCTCTCGTGCGTCATCGAAGCTGAGGGCGTCCATGTTTCCCAGGCCGCCCGTCAACCTTCGACCTCAAGCCCTTGGCGATGCAGTTGCCGGGCGACATTCCCGTCCCACTCGCCGTCTTTGAAGGTCTTAGGGGCGCCGCCAATGCCGCTGTCTTCGATATTGGACAGACCGTCCAAAAGGTCCTGGTATTCCTCCGCAGCGTTCCAACGATCCCAATCGAGCCATTCGGTTTCATCGCCCGGATCGCTGTTGGAGAAATCTTGAGGCCCTGCCGGATTAAACTCACGATTGAACCTAATCATAAGAATTCCTTCCAAAAGCTCGTCGTTCTTGCCATAGCAAGTGCGTCTTTTAGGAAACGATGTATGAAAAAACGGTACAGATTTGCGGAATTCAGTTCAACGCAAACCCACGCGAATTCGATGCACGGGCATGCCGGCCAATTGTTATTCCGACCGCGCACGCCTGCTAGACCAACCGTAGAGGGTCAACTTTCGGTGTGGATTTCCGTGCTGTCGAGCAAAGTTCTTGCCAGCCTGCAGACGGATTCGGCCTCCCGATCCAAGCTCGGCCAGCGTTCTTTTTCGCGCAACGAAGAGAGCCTTGCATACACTTCAGCGGTCATCCGTGCCAGATGATGGTTTGTGAGGCTGAGCGCATTCTCCGATGCGCACTCGCCAATCTTGTTCATGATCGCGGTGAGAAGGTCGGGATCAATCAAATTTATTTGATTTATATCAGTATGTTCAGAGAATTTAGGGCGCGCGATCCACAGGCTGTCGTGCTGCGCTCCCGCAAGGGCCAGCACGTCTCTGTTTCGGATCGGCGGTGTACCTTTGCCGCAAAGCAGTGGCGCGAGCGCGTCCACAAGATCAATCGGCAAATAAGGTTTGCGGTATTCATTCTCGTAGTAGGCATAGGAAGAGGGGGACCGACCGTAGTTCGATCCCGCTTCTTTCAAGGCGGTGGCCAATCCGCGCACTGAATAGCCTGCGCATTCACGCAACCGCTTGAGTTCCAAGGCCGCTTTCGAATTTGTCGCCATCAAGAGCTTGTTATTTGTTTCGCAGAATGGTGCCGCGCCGATTTTCCGTACAAATTGCATCGAATATGATTGACTATGTACAAAAATTTAGCACAGTAGTCCAGTAGTATTTTAAGTTGAATTGGAGGATTATAGATGAAAGCAGATATTGCATCTTGCGATCTCGCGATTTTGGCCGATCGATGTGGCGATGAGTATGGCCGGTTTACGGCCGGGCGCGGACAAGGATGCGTACCGCGCGGAGCGGCTGATTGTGCGGGTGTGACACCCGGTTTGTCGCGGGCGCATGCCCGTCCGCGAGCAGGAGTGAATTCATCCGCTACGGGATGGCGATAATGAATGTGCCGCAATTTCGGGCCGGTCCAGCCCAAAATTCCGTAGATTATTGCACACGGCGTTCCGGGGCGCGCGCCCTTGCCCGGTCGATTGAGGCTGCGTGGATCGACAGCGGACACGAGGTCCAATGTCGCGTTACGCCGATCCGGAACGGCGAAGGTCGCATTCTCTGTTACGCAATTACGTCGGATTTGCGAGACGGACTGCCTCGTTGAAACGGAACGCGAGTGATGGGGCCGCCGGGCAAGAGGTGCTCGGCGGCCCGGTGACGGCCGGGGGGCCGGTAACCGATATCTGGTCGCCCGACGATGTCCGGGACCGGTTGGACGATGCGGGGCGTACATTGGCCGCGCTGCCGATGCCCAGAGGCGAATGCCCCCAGGCTGTTCGATCTCATTGGCCAGAGACCGCACGTCAGGCCGAAGACGCATTTTTCGCGCTTGTGGGTGCCGACGATCAGATCAAACAGGATTTTTCCCAGGACCATAATGTCGTACGTGCGGTGCCGAGCGCCCGGGCGGTGGCACGTATGGAGGAGGTGTTGAACTGGCTCTGGTATCTCTCGGACGAACGGAAAAGGCGACTATGCCTTGCCCGCGCGCTGATTCATCCGATTAGCGACCGCCGTCTGGTCAGCTACCGGAAGCTTGGCCGCATATTCGGTCTGCATCACGATACGATCCGGGCTTGGCACGACCGTGCGCTGTCGGATTTGGCACAGGCGCTGACCCGTGACCGGGTGCGTAAAAACGCGAAACCCGCGGTCCGGCGAAAGACTTGAAGACGTCGGGAGAGTGCGGCCCCATCGCGAACTGATATAGTCAGGTGCCTGGAACGTATGACGGGCCCTTGGTGAATAGCGTTGGACGACTATAAAGACAGGCAGGCCATACTATGACCGATTACTTCGTTCACCATCGTGTGACGGCGGAGCCCCATCATTGGCGCGATGTTGGCGATAACTTCCGAGGCGCCAGTGTGGCTCAACTCTCGGCTGCGGGCGGGACGCTTTATGGCGTTTGGCGTAGCCAAATTGGCCGTCCCCGCGACGAACTGACGGTAATCACGGCATGGCCAGATGAAACATCGGCTTCGGCGGCCTCGGATCCGCTTTGCGATGGGATATCGGGAATTCGCGATTGTGTAAGTGACGTGATGACGTCGACATTACGTCCGGATAATTCCGATCCGCCCGTTCGCCAGGGAAATTATGCGTTCCGCTGGTTCGAGACGCCTCCGCCGAACTGGGAGGAGTTTTTGGAACTCTGCGCCGGGGCTTGGCCGAATTTCGAAGCATCTTATGATTCCCAGGTCATCGGCTTGTGGCGATGCAGCGTCGATGGCGACGCCGGACACCGGAGCCTCTTGTTGACCCGCCGTCCGGACTTAGCGATGTGGGAGCGGTCGAAAATTCCCAGCGGTGACGTCGAGATGGAGGTGCGGCGAAAGCTTAATCGCCGATATGAACTTTGTGAATGGACCTGCGTGTACACGACCACTTTGCTGACCGCTATCGACAAAGTCGATTCCGCCCGCTGGACTTAACGTGATGTCTGCCGCGCCGGCTGCACACCTTCCAGCAACAGTCGGTCCGACGCCAAGGTCTCGAACAGAAAATCGAGGACGGCGCGGATCCGGCTCGACCGGCGAAGGTCGGGATGCGTCAGTATCCAGACATCGGTGGTCAACTCCTCGCTCGGTTCTATGACACGCTCGAGGTTGGGATGCGTGTCGCCAAGAAAGCAAGGCAGTATGGCAATTCCGAGCCCATAACCCGCTGCCGCGGTCATTGCGCTGGTATTGTCGAACTGCATGGAAATTGCGCTCGGGTCGACGTGTCGGGTTAACCATTGGGCCGCCGAAAAGAAATTCAGAGCATCCCCGAAACCGCAGATTTTGTGGCCGCCAAGGTCTTTTGCCGATGACGGTCGACCGTATCGATCCAAATAGCTATTCGCCGCGTAACCCGCGTATGCCATGCGGGCCGCTTTTCGGCCGACGAGATCGCCTTCCACATGGCGCGCCGGCCGAATTGCGACGTCTGCCTCGCGACGGGTCAAATCGGCCACTTGGTTGTCGACCGAAAAATCGAGCCTTACATGTGGAAATCGTTTCTGAAAACGGGAGATACGCTCAGGGAAATAGGCGATGGCCAGTGAGTCTGAAACCGAAAGGCGCACCGTCCCGCTTGGCTCAAGATCGTGGGCCACGACCTGACGCTCCAGCGCCAGCATGGCCGTTTCAATATTCTCGATGCTCGGCAGCAATTCCGTTCCCAGTGTCGTAAGCGTCAGCCCATCGGGTCGGCGCTCGAACAATGGGCCGCCTAGCTCGCGCTCGAGTTTCTTCAAACGGCGAAAGGCGGTCGAATGATCGATTCCAAGGTGCCGCGCGACCGAGGCCAAATTGCGGTGCCGGGTCGCTGACAGAAAAACACAGAGATGGTCCCAATTAGCAATCGATCTATTCATCGGCATGTGTGCAATTATGTTTTGCAAGTTTGCCAGTTTTCAACAGGGCAGACAAACGGCGATGCTAGCCGTTAAGGATTGCCTGTGGAGTTCCGGTCGGCGGTGCTGCAGATCGCTGCACGGACGGGACTTTGTGTGCACACGCATCCACAGTCGAAGCGATCCAAATGATGACTCGACAGGAGGAATAGGAATGCGTCTGGCCAGTAAACTAGCAAGTGTGTTTGCGGTGGCGGCGGTTATTGCCCCATTGGCATTATCGACCGCGTCGTTGAACGCAGCCGAGGGCGAGGCCGCCATCAAAGCCCGCATCGATCTGATGAAGAAAGACGTGCTCAGCAATTGGAAGCCGATTAAGGCCTACGCCAAGAGCGGCAAGGGGTCTGCGGCGGATGTGTCGCGCCACGCCAAGGCGTTAGGCGCGGCGGCAAAGAAAATCCCGGCGCTATTTCCTAAAGGGACCGGGCGCGGTGACTATCCGGACACGGTCACCCGAGCATTGCCGGAAATCTGGAAAGATTGGAAAGGCTTCGAAAAAGCGACCCAAGACTTGGTCGATCAAAGTGCCGCTCTGGCGAAAGTTGCCGACGGTGGGAACAAAGACGCCATCGTGAAACAAATCGGGATGACCGGCAAAATCGGCTGCGGCGGCTGCCATAAGCCGTTCCGGGGTGCGAAGGTTAAAAAATAACCGGTCCGACAACGTTACGACCCGCCCGATCCGTCGCCGCGCCGTTCGGTGTGCTGCGAGGGATCGGGTTTCTTTCGCCGAATCAGAGGCCTCGGCCCCGTCGCGCCGATAGCCAAGCTCAATAGCGGTCTTACCGCCGGCCGGTCAGGTTGATCGCGGCAGTCTGCGCGTCCTTGGATGCGAGCATTTGCGGCACGATCGTTGTGCCGGCCATTCGGATACAAAGGTGATGCCGCATTTGGAGCATCGGCCGAGGGTGTTGCGGTGTCCGACCAAAACCCTTGGCCACCGATGTGGTGCGCTTTGGAGCATGGTGCCCTCCCGTTCGCTAGGATCAGGTGTCACCAGTGCCACTTCGCCTCTCGGCAGGGTCGTTGCCCGACCGGATATCTCCCATTTAGAATCTTGCGGGCTGAGTGAGGCGTTTCTCGGTTCGGAATGTGTCTATTTCGTGACGCGATCGTTGGGAGGGATAAGGTTTAGGATTCTTGAGTATGGATTTCAGCGAGTTTGGTAATTATTCCTATCGCCGATGACGCGTACCGTTAAGTTTCGAATTCCAAGCTTGCCGGGCTTATGAGGACACTGAAATGTTCGCACCAAATGATCACGCTTTTGTACTGCTTTAGGTCCAAACCCGATGGAATTGCGTAGTTTTGACTGCCTTTGAAGGCGCGCAAGCGGCCAAGGTCCACATACATTGTCTTCGTGACCTCGGTCGATGGTGTAACTGATTCCAACGGCACGAGATAGACGTGGAATTTCGGACCAGGTCCGACTTCGAAATCACTCGAGAGATGAACGACGTCGTCGTATACCGTTACCGAACCGCTCCCGTAGTGGATTGGATCGGACGGATTTGCGTGGATGAATTTGCCTGTTGCGACCACCTTCTTGGCGTCGGCATTCTCGACCTTCTCCTGCGCAACAATGTCCGCGAGAAAGACATACGGGTAAACGAATATTCCCGCCGCAAAGCCAAGTCCTATCCCGAGTGATCCCCCGATCACAAATGCGATGGCGAGCCGTTTCATGTTGGTTGTCCCCGATGTCCAAATGAGGCGTCGCTAGGCGAGCGCTGTTCCGGTCACCTTATCATTGTCACTTGCAGCGTCGAGGTAGAAGTTTGGCGTCAGTTTTCGCGCAAACCGTATCGCAGCGCAGCGGCCAACTCTTGTGCGGTCGGCGTTCCGCTTCCCGCCGAGTCCGGTCCAGTTTGCGCACTAGCCAACTTCCGGGTCGGCTTTACCCCGGTGCCGAGTTCATCCAAGTCCGACTGGGTCGGGCTTCGCCTATGACGGCAGAGGAAGAGGAAATGGTGCCAGGCGAGATGTCCGTAGAATAGAAATCCACCGCCCAAAATTGCAAATCCCATAAGGATCATTGCGCCATCATGCGCCCGCAAAATCAGTTGCGAGTCTTGGAAAAAGTGAGCGGCACTGGAACTAGCGATTAAGCCACCGCACAGCAGAGTGGCGCCAAAACAAATTGATGGATCAAAGGCGACCAGGCCTGCCAGGATCTTTCGCTTCTTTCGGATCGGGTCTTTCGTGCGCGGTGCCTTCGGGAACGCGGCCCGAAATTGCCGACGAGGTCGCAACGCCAGTTCCCAAATTGCGATGATCAGAACAAGGGCGGAGAAGACGACAAGGGCCGGCGCGGTGCCATGCTCCGGACCCAACCATTGACGAAATGCCATGAAAGGACCGACACCCGCCATGAAGATCAAGAGGCCTCTGGGAAAGTTACGGCGGGCTTCGTCGGCGCGCATTTGAAGGTAACTTTCAAATTCCGCGCTGTTCAACCAATAAGCTTCCTCGGCGAGCAGCCCCGGGTAGACGATTGCACCGCCATCGGGTTGCCGAACTATATTGCGGTTGCGGAAATGGATCTCGGAAAAATCGGTCGGCGGATCTTCCAGGGATTCGGTCTTGCGATCCCGTGTCGATGAGAGCGCCCACGAGAAAGCAACGAACATTCCGACAATCGTCCAACCGAGCAACAGGTTTGTCAGGATGATGTGCTTAGTACGGTAATGGTTCCGGCAAACGGCGAGAATCGACGGCCCGAAGTACAAGGTCGTTGGAACCAGCCAGAAGATAAATGTGGCGACGAAATCCATCTGAATCGAAATCCCGATTTGCCGTTACTTTTTCCGCTTCATGATTACCGCGGATCGAACTCGCTTAAGGCATGCCATTCGATTGGCCCACCGCCGAAACGGTGCCGCAGGTTAATTAACCACTTAAAATGATTGAATTTCGGTTAAGGATTGCGTGTTGGCAAGCGCGTTTCGGTTCGGCGTTGGTGGCGAGAGGCCTGCGATGGTTAATACCTCTTTAATATTGCACCCTCACTATCCGGAGAGCGGGTTAGTTGCTCGAAAATCGCAGGATGTGGATCGGATTATGGCCTGTTCACTCGTCCGCCGATGCGGGGTCGTCGCCGTGTTCGTCATGGTTGGTATGTCCATGTCGGTGCTTTCGATTGGATTTCCGAACGCTTCCGAGCAATCACCTTTCGTAATCGAGGGGCAGGCAAAGGCAGTTTCCGGCAATACGCTCGAAATCTGGGGCCATCCGATTCGCTTGTGGGGAATTCGGGCAGTTGAACCGGATTCGGAGAAGGGCCAGAAGGCGACGGCTCATCTTCAGCGGCTAATCGCCGGCGTTACGATTACTTGTCGTGCGGTCGATACGCGGTCATTACGGCATCTGGTGGCTCAATGTTTCGCCGGTGGCGTCGATATCGCACGGCCGATCGTCGAAGCGGGATACGCAAGGGACGACCCTAATCAGTCCAATGGGTATTACGCGCGTCCCAATTGACATGCCGGTGGGCAATGGCTCCTTCGACGGATCATCCAAAGCTCTGTAAGGCATTATTTTCCGGCACCGTCCAAATAGCGTTCTTCCAGCGCCGCCGAGACAGCCTCGAGCGGAATCGCGTCGATCGTGCCGGATGGATCGAAGTCCCGAGCCCACAGCGTTGTGAGTGTCGGCGTATACGGAGCGAAACTCGTTGGACGGGTCGGACCGTATAATGACACCATCGGCGCTCCACCAGCCGCCAGCAGATGGCCGATTCCCGAACAATTCGCGACTGCAGCGTTGAGACGTGAAGCCAACGCCATCGCCAGCGGTGGCCCCTTTGTGTCCGCTCCGACGCCCTCGCGGTCCCATTCCGGAAATCTCGCGTTTGGCAATTCGCGCCGCAAATCCGGCAGCCAGGATTCTTCCTCTGGGCCGACGAAAAAGACGGGAACCCGACCCTTGTCCTGTTGTCCCTGGGCCAGCGCGATAAATCGCTCTAGCGGCCAGCATTTACCCGTTTCCTTATTACCGGCGCCGGGCGCTAGGCCCACATACTCGTCCCCGTCGGGAAGAAGGACGGTGGCGGCATTTTTCCATTTCTCGCCGAGAGGCCAAATGTGCGGTGGGCGGACGGGCCGGTTGATGGCCGCCGCCGTCAATGCGAGAAGTTTGTCGGTGAGCAGGGTACGCTGCTGGTAATCACCCGGTGGCTTTCGGTCGGAAAACGAAAAGCGCCAACATCCGGATATAAAAGTCTGATGACTGACTCGCCGTAATACCAGCGTGCGGACGACATTCCGCTGTGTATCGAAAACCAGATCAAAATGCCGGCCATGGAGCGGCTGCCGATGGCGCACGAGTTCTGCCGGGCCGCCATCGATATAGAAGTCGGTGATCAACTCGTCGATATAGCCATCGACCAACGGTTCGAGAATGCCTTGGAACATACTGGGACCGTGGCCGGCGATCCAAGTAATTCGGGCTTGCGGGAATGCATCGCGAATGGAGCGTAAAAAAGGCAGCTTCAGAATATTTTCACCGATCGCGTCGTCGGGATTGCTGCCAACGTAAACGAGAATACTGTCCACGGACCGATCGTCGTTCATGGCGTTCGACCGAAGTTTCGACCGGCCACCATTCCCCTAGTATTCCGTATAGGATTTTTCCTCGACGATTGACGAGCCGAGCATTGTGTTGATTTGCCGTTTGATTTCCGCGCGTCGGTCGTTGGTCGTGTACACCGAACGGGCCAATTTCACGAACGTCGGTCCGAAATCTTGATTGGCCTCGCATACCCGGATGGCATCTTCGATGTCCCACAACCGCTCATTGACGGATCTGAGGTCGTCTTCAAAATCCGTCAAGGTCTCCGGCGCGTGGACCGAATCCTCCCAGATCTTGCGGAGAAGCGTGAGTTCATAACGGACGTTTTCCAATTTTGCAGCATCCGTCATTCGCGCCGACTTGATTTCAAGGATGGTAATCTTGTCGAGTAACTCACCCGGTGAAACGTCGACCGTAACCGTTGAGAGCGTTTGTTTTGATTGAGCCATAGCGGTCGAGCTTCTGAACAGCGGCATTTCAGCGCAATTGCTGCGCCGGACCCTATCAGCGCCCATGACCCCGTTCAAGCGACCCGTCGGTGTTATTGCTTCGCTGAACTGGTCGTCGGTTCTGTCAAAACGACAAGGCGTTTGCGAAGGGCTGCCGTCAGTGATTCGACCTTGCCGCCATTTTTCCCGATGTAGGCTGAAAACTCATCGCGTTGCGCCAATACCATGCTGACGCCCTCCACGCGAACGTCGAGGATTTTGAACTCGTCGCCCAAATTCCGGACTTGGAAATCCACCCGCAAGGCCTCACCGCCGCCGCCCGGCACGATCTTGGTCTTGACCATGCTGTCCTTTGGCCGGCGCGTTTTCACGACTTGCTCGACGGCAAACGTCTCTCCGGAAAATCGGCTGAACTGCTTTGCATAGAGCGTGACGATGTAATCCTCGAACACGCCGATAAAGTCATCGATCGATTGTTGCGATGCCGTCCGCCGGTGTTTTCCAAGAACGAAGCGACCGATACGCTCCACCGCAAAACCATCACGAAGCAGCTCGCGTAATCTATCTTCACGCGACGCTTTCGTGGCCGCGGGATCGGACAGAAAATCAATGGTTCGATTGCCTAGACGGGTTACGAATGCGCCCGGATCCTTATCGGATACCTGAGCAATGCCTGGCGTTGGCGTAATAACGATGCTCATCAGAGTTAGGCCGACTAGGAATAGAGTCAGCCGACGGCAAATCATGGTTGGAACGCCTCCTCAGTCTTTATGCCGCACAACAGTAAATCCTACCATCCCGGGCAATTCTTATTGTCAACGACTGTGCCTTCTTCGCGATTGTTTATCAAGTTACGGCGCGGTGGCATTTATGTGTCGGCAAGATTGGCGTCCTGTTAAATGCGAAATGTCGAGAGTGTGCTCAAATCTTTCATGTCAAAGAGGTCTTCGCACCACGACTGGAGGGCATTCGCCTGTTGTCCCGACCAACCGCCGAAGTGCACATTGTTCTTAAATTTTGCGACGATCTCCCGGTGTTCCAATGGCTCACGGGTTCCGCCCCGCATATGCGGCTGCCGCACGACGTGTTCGCTGCCGTCGTGCATGGCCGCTCGAATGTGCCCCGAATAGTTGCGGGGATACTCGTTATCCGGATCGATGACGTAGGTGACTTTCTTTGCGAGGTTCAAGACATCACGATCGCGGATGCGTGCCTCGGTGAACTGGGCCAAGCCAGCTGCCCGGTCGAGAAATCCCACAGCAATCAGGTATGGGATGCTGAATTTCGATGAATAAGGTGTCGTCGGAACATGCTTCTCGGCAAGCGGCTCCCAAAGCCGGTGTACGATGCCTTCGCCGGTCTCGCATTCGATCAACGCAATGTCGTCCGCATCGATTTCCTTTTCGGCAAGTTTGATGGCGCAATCGATGTATGGTTGAGCCATCGTGCCGCAGGCATAGGGTTTGAAAGCGATGCGTTGCATGCGCCAGTCATTCCCCAAGTCCGAGGTAAGGTGGCTTAGGTCCTGGTCGATCGATGGGTCGGCAAAGGTAAAGAAGAAACCATGTGTACCTTCGAATACCGTCCGGGGGCCGGTAAAGCCTTGCTGTGCCATTGACGCGGCGCGCAGACCGGATTGTGCAGCCCAACCGGGATGAAGCCGCTTGGTCCAGGTCCCTTCCGCAAGGTATTCGATTATGCCGGATGCCATGCTGCCCGCGATGCCGAGGGCGTTCGTAATCTGTCCGGATGACAGTCCGACGGCGGCGCCGACACCGGCCGCTGCGCCCATTGTCCCGATGACCGCGGTGGGATGAAATCCGGCGCGATGAATCGCGGTCGGGGCGACGACGGTCATTCGGCACATCACTTCCATCGCGACTGCAATTCCGACCAGCACGTCGCCGCCGCTTCGGCCATGTCTTTCGCAGGCCGCCAAGATCGCGGGGATGGCCGGCGCCCCTGCATGGACAGGCGATCCTTCATACGTATCGTCGAAATCCTCGCCGTGGGCGGCCGTTCCGTTAATTACCGCTGCACCCGCCGCATCGAAAGGGGCGGGATGACCGAGTGCGGTGCAATCACCGGCCCCGTCCCACGCCTGGACCAAACTCTGCACGTAGTTCATTTGACGGACGGACACGCAGTTCCCCGAAAAGTCCAACAAAACATTCGCGGCCATCTCCCGAACCGGCGAGGGGATTTCCGAGGCCGTCAACCCTTCGGCCCAATCCGCAATTTGTTCTGCGATGGCCGGTTGGCCGCTGGAGGTCTCGGTACCGTATGCCATTGCGGATGTCCTTCTTATTGGTGTGGCGTTAGCGGTGTATTGGCATTCGTCTTGGCAATTTCGGGAGTAGGGAAGACATCGACGGACTTTAATCCCGAGCCTGTCGACAATAGGATCACGGTCGCGTCGCATTCGACGACGCCCTCGGCCAGCGCCTTTTTCAGTGCGACCAATGTCGTCGCGGATTCGGGGCAAGGGAAGACGCCTTCGGTCCTGACGATTTCGGCTACGGCGTCGATCGATTCGTCGTTCGTTGCCGTATAGGCGCTACCGCCGGTTTCCCGAAGTAGCTCGAGCACGGCGCGATCGCCGGGGGGCGTCGTGGACTTCAATCCGCCGGGGAGCACATCCAAATCTTCCCAGACCTCGGCTTTGTCTTTCCCGTTGCGGAAGGCACGAACAATCGGGGCGCATCCTTCGTATTGCGAGACGATCAACTTCGGCAGAAGACCCTCCTCGATCCAACCGAGGGCCATGAGTTCCCGAATTCCTTTATAGATTGCGATCGCGCCGAGACCACCGCCGGTCGGGTAAACGATGGCATCGGGCAGTTTCCATCCAAGTTGCTCGCATATCTCATAGCCCATCGTCTTCTTCCCTTCGACGCGATAGGGCTCCTTAAGCGTGCCGACATTGAACATGCCATGGGTCTGCACTGCATCCGCGATGAGGCCGCCGCTGAATTTCCACCGATCGGTCAGCATGATAGTTTGCGCGCCGGCGAGGACCGACTGCTGAAGACTGCTTTGCAGGACATCATCGGGAACGAGATTGACACAGTGCAGGCCGGCCCTGGCTGCGTAAAGTCCCCAACTGCCAGCCGCGTTGCCGGAACTGTTGTGGGCAATCGTCGTAATGCCCAACTCCCGCGCACGGCTCACGGCAACCGCGGCGCCACGATCTTTGAATGTGCCGCTCGGATTTCGGCCTTCATCCTTGATGAAGAGTTTCGTGCAGCCGATGCCTTGTCCCAGCGTTGCAGCGGAGAGCAACGGCGTCCAGCCTTCGGAGAGGGAAACGCGGTTGTCGATATTGTCCAGTGGCAAGAGCGCGCCGTAGCGCCACAGCGATGATGGTCCCGACGCAACCGACCCTTTCGGGACGTCTCGCCGGATTTGGTCGAGGTCGTAGCAGGCCTCGAGGATGCCGCCGTCTGCGCAAATGTTGATTTGCGGTCGGTCGGCGGGCAATCGGGTGCCGCATGTGGTGCATTGAAGATGGGCAAGATATGACATTGTGCGCCGCCTTGAATTGCCGAATTGGGCGATGCGCAATTATATCAGTATTGCAGGGTCGGCACCTATTCCGGCGAATGGCGGGGCGTGTGGCGAGGGCTAGGTGAGCCGCATTTCGATCGGGCCATGTGCGCGACTGTGGATCATTTGATCCACATACGGATTACCCGACTCTTCGGCGGCGCTTTTCTCGCCGCTCCAAATGATCCGACCGTCATGCAGCATGGCGATACGATCTGAAATCTGTCGGGCGCCGGTCATGTCGCTGGTGATCGAGACCGCCGTGGCGCCGAGCCTCTCGACGAGAGACGTTATCAATTGCCCGATAACATTCGTCATGATCGGATCTAGGCCGGCCGTCGGTTCGTCGAGGAACAGAATCTCCGGTTCCGCAAAGATCGCCCGTGCGATCCCAACACGTTTTTGCATGCCGCCGGACAACTCGTGCGGATGGAGATCGACGACATCGGGCGATAGCCCAACGGTACGGACGGTTTCGCTCGCCCTGTCGCGCGCCTCGCTCCTTCCGATCTGTCCTTCCTGGAGCCGTTTGAAGGCGATGTTTTCCCAAACCGGCAAGCTGTCGAATAGTCCGGAGTATTGGAAGAGAACGCCGAACCGGTCGATGAATTTCATTCTTTCATCGCCGGAATAGCCGATGGTTTCTTCCCCATCGACAACGACATTGCCGGTATCCGGCGTGTGCAGACCCAGTATGCATTTTAACAACAAACTTTTGCCGCTGCCGGACGTGCCGATCAGCACAAGGGACTCTCCGGCGGCGACCTCTAAGTCCACGCCATGAAGGACTCGGTTGTCGCCGAAATTCTTGGTGACACCCGTTAGTTTGATTTTCGGAGGATGTGTTTCGATCATCGGCCGTATCGGTTGAATTTGTGTGAACCTAGCCGTGATCCGGTGCCGCGTGCAATAGCGCAACGCCACGTGTCGCATAACGATCGGGCCGGGCGGTACTCGCTTCGGCCGCCCGGCCCCGTCGTGGAACTCTAAAGGAGCATTTAGAATGGCGTGGACCTATTTACTATTCAGGCCCGCTATCCTTCCAGTCGCCCGCGAAAATCACGTCCTTGTCGGTCAGGACCGTGACACCATTGTCGACGAAATCATAGTCGACGTCGGCAGAGGCTGCGGTCGCGGACAAGGCGATGCCCAATCCGAAGAGTGCTGCGAGTGATTGCTTCAGGGCTTGATGAATCATGTCCACATCCTCCTTGCTGGTAAGTGTGAGGAAGATGTTAGGATGCTTTTATATTTGGCTCACTTAAATGACTGTCAAATAGAAGTTACAATTTGGAAATGTTTGATTCCAAGAGTTTGGGAAAATGTTCGGTATTACGGTGTGGTCCAATGATTATCTGAATACGTTATTTTTTCGATATTCAAATGGAGGTCGCGCAGTCGTGCTTAATATTCACGGCAGCGTGCTTATTGATGGTTATATTTAGATTGTTTTGATCGAAATTCCGTTTTGAAAACGCTGCAGCATTAGCGTTTCGTGGAAGCCGCATAGTTGACCGGCGTGAAATAGGCGGGGTCATCGTGAATTTTCCAGTACAAATCCGTCAGTCGCTGTGTCACCGGTCCCGGAACCGAATTGCCCACCGACGCCCCATCGATCTTTCGGACCGGCATGAGGCCTCCGGCCGTCGAACTGATAAACACTTCGTCCGCATTTTTCAGGTCGGTCGCCGGAATGGGGGCGAGTTCACCTTCGATATTCAGACTGTCGCAAAGTTCGAGGACCGTCCGGCGGGTAATTCCCTCAAGAACGCCACTATCCGGTGAGAGCAATCGGCCGCCGAACAATGCAAAGATATTCCAGCCTCGGCCTTCGGTGATGTTGCCGTCTTGATCGACGAGGACGGCGTATCGCGCATCCTTTTCATATGCCTCGAAGAGCGCCGCGCAGAAATCCAAACGTCCGAAATTCTTCACGGTCGGATCGACGGATTCGGTCGGGATGCGGACGACATCGCTTATGATGATGTCGCAGCCCTCTTTCATTTCTTGCTCCGTTACGACGCTGTAATAGGGCACGGCCCAGGCGATGAGCCGGTTCTTACATGTCCTAAGGTCTTTGAAAGGGCCCGTCGGCGTGCCGCGCGTGGCGATGAGGTAGACCATTGCATCGCGCAATTCCGAATGACTGACGCAATCGTTCAGTATGTCTTTTGTTTGTTCGCGATCGTAACCGAGTGTGTCGAACCGGCGTTCGCCGATCGAACGGTCCCAACGGTCCATGTGATCATCGAACCGAAAGAATTTACCGTTACGCACATGCAGCGCGTCGTAGCACATATCGGAGAGTTGGAACCCAAGATCGGTGATTGGTATCTGCAATTCGCCGAACGGCATGTAGGTGCCGTCGATAAATCCGATCCCTTCAGTCGGCGCGGTTTCAATGTTGGGCATACGAGGCTTCCTGTTGCCGAGATAGATTGCGGTAGGACCTATTATTATGTCCCTACTTTTCATTGCGCGCCAATGTCCGCGTGATAACCACCACGATTACTGCGACGGGCGCAGGATCATTTGCGTGCATCGAAACAGTGCGATGACGCGGCCGGTTGCATCATGCCTGACGGTGGCGTCCCATATTTGAGTGGTCCGTCCCAGGTGTTGCGGGGTCGCTTCACAGGAGATTGATCCGTCTCGGGCCGTGCCGAGGAAATTACTCTTCAATTCGATGGTCGTGAAGCCTGCCGCATCCTCGGGCATGGTTTCAATGCTGCCGTAGCCGCACGCCGTGTCCGCCAAGGCGATCACCGAGGCCGCGTGCAGAAATCCATTCGGCGCCAACAGGTCGGGCCGAACCGGCAGCCGGGCCGACACGCGTTCCGACGTTACGTGCAAGAATTCGATACCCAACAAGCCGGGCAATCGACCGGCGCTCCGCGCATTGCATGCCGCCGCTTTTTCTTTTGCCTCTTTCATTCGATTGCGTCCCTCCGACCAATTTCTTTTGCGGCGCAAAGTTCGGGATGCGCCCGTTTAAGGGTTTGTTAATCACTCTATCAGTGAATATTGCGAGCCGTCCTCACCGAATGGGCATGGACGGATAAACCGACGCGCAGACGGTTATATGATGCGAATTGCTCTGATTGTTACAGTGATGATGGGGCTTGGATTCTTCGGGGGGCTCTTTTACGCGAGCCTCACGCAAGGGCCCGCACCCGCACCTATTCCTGTCGCAGCGCCGGATTTCAGTGTCCCGGATGCCAAAGATGCGGCCGCCGCCGCGTCGGTATTACGTGCGCGCCAATTGCGGGACCGCCGCCGCGGCATGCGGGCGGAGGCGGAGGCGTTTCTTTCCGAGTTGGACGAGGCAGGATGCACGCTCGACCCGACCCAATTCGACCGATATGCAGATTCGGGTTCGTATTCCATGAAATTCAACCTGCCGGATGGAAGCGAGCGCAAATTTGAAATGACCGGTGAACAATTCAAGGGCTTTGCCGTGGATGCCGCGGCGGAGTTGAAGCTGAGTAACCTGGATTGCGATCAATCCGGACGGTTCTTTCAGATCGAGAAGGACACCGTTCGCGTCCTTGAAAACCGCCGGATAGAAGCGCGGTTAAATGGGAAGATCGTTGAAATACAGCAGAAGCGGAATCTCGTCCTGACCCAGAACGATGACGGAGATTGGCAGATCCAAGAAATCAAGGGCGTCGCGCGGATCCAATAGTCACTGAAGCGCCGGCGTCGGGCTAGGGATCATCCTCGACGGTTACGCCGCGGTGATTTCGCCGGGCTTTGTGTCGCCACATCCGTCAGAATTTGATAGTTAGGACGCTACGCTGATCGTCCTGCAGCCGACGCTTGATTTCGGTTAAACGCCGGCGGCAAGCCCGTTCAAAAATCCAACATTTCAAGCGCCAACCAAAACCCGTCCGGACAGTCGCCCGGGGATGGCGGGCATCGTGAATGTAGTGGAAAGAGAGCGCCGTGCCACGCCGTCGACCAAAAGAACCCGAGATGCTTGATACGGCATTCGTTGATGCGCTATCGGCTGATTTCGCTCGGCACGGCGCGGCTGCGTTGGCCCAGCTTCGAAACGATGACCCGGTTTCCTACATGAAACTATGCGCCGCGGTTTTGCCGAAAGCCGTCGCCGGCGCGATCGATCCGCTGGAGTCCATGACGGATGAAGAACTCCTCGACCGGGCGAAACACCTTGCGAAGCAACTCGGCCTTGCAGTTCGTGCGAACCCTGGCCGCGCTCGAAGAAAGAAGGAACCGCAATAAGCTTCTCGGCTATCGCCCCTATCCGCGGCAAAGAGAATTTCACGAGGCGGGCGCCACGCACCGGGAACGTTTGTTTATGGCCGGGAACCAACTCGGTAAAACCTTGGCCGGCGGCTTTGAATGCGCAATGCATCTGACCGGACGGTATCCGGATTGGTGGGCGGGTCGCCGCTACGATCGGGCAGTCCACCTCTGGGCCGCCGGCGTCACCGGCGAAAGCACGCGCGACAATCCGCAACGCATTTTGCTTGGGCCGCCGGCCATCCGGGATAAATGGGGCACGGGCGCGATCCCTGGCGACGCCATCGTCAACACCTCGCTTGGCCGGAATCTGGCCGATGCGGCGGACAGTATCGTGGTTCGGCACTCGGGCGGCGGCCTCTCGATCCTGACATTTAAAGCCTTCGGGTTAGGCCGTGAAAAATGGCAGGGACAGACGTTGGACGGGGTTTGGTTCGATGAAGAGCCACCCCTCGATATCTATACGGAAGGCCTGACCCGGACCAACGCGACCGGCGGATTCACGATGATCACCTTCACGCCGTTGCTTGGCATCAGCGGCGTCGTGCGGCTCTTCCTCGATGCCGGGCATGGCCTGTCCGCGTAACGGCTGATCGCACCCTTTTGCCTTTTTACATCTGACATAGGAGACGGTAATCATGACGGAAAGCGTACGGCTATTGGATAATGAGTCGGCGACCGGCGAGGCACGGGGTTGGCCCGGAGGCGCCGGCGTATTCACGGCCGCAGGGACATTCAGCGGCGCGACCGTCAAACTGCAGCAGCTTGCACCCGATGGAGTCACATGGCTCGATATCTCCGGCGGGGCAGTTGATCTATCGGCACCGGGGCAGGGTGGGTTCGTGTTGCCGGCCGGCCCAATTCGTGCGGATGTGTCCGGTGGAACGCCCGCTGCATTGCATGCCATCGCGGTGCAGGTCTAGCGGCGATGCGGTCTTCCCCCATCGCGTTCATTGGATCGAACGGCCAGGCGCCGGTTAGTTTCGCCGGGTCGTTTCCCGTATCGAACGGGGCGACGGACTCACCGGTCGGGTCCAGTGGCCTGAGCGGCATCATCGACACGAATGCCGCGGCCAATGAGGTGCTCGAGACGGCGATCAATGGTACGGCGGTAGGCATTACGGCATTTGCCGCCGAGGCGGGGCATACGGTCGAGTATACGCTGTCCGTGAATCCGGGCGGGCTATTTGCGATCGAGTTGAGCACGGGCGAGGTGACCAAGGCGGCCGCGCTTGATGCGGAAACGGCGCTTAGCCACGACATTACAGTTCGCGCCACCAGTTCCTCCGGCAAGATCAAGGAACGGGTCTTTTCGATCGCGGTGAACGATGCGAACGAATTCGCTGTCGGGGCGGTTACCGATGTGAACGCCGCTGCAAACGAAGTCAGTGAAAGCGCGGCGAACGGCACGGCGGTGGGGATCACGGCGCAGGCGACGGATGCCGACGTATCCGACACGGTGACATTCTCGCTGACCGACGACGCTGGCGGTCGCTTCGCGATCGACACCGACACCGGCGTCGTGACGGTCGCGGACACCGGCCTGATCGATTTCGAGACGCAGACAAGCCACGACATCACGGTCCGCGCGACCAGTACGGACGCCTCGACACAGGACCAGAACTTCACGATCACGGTGCTGAACGACGTGGCGGACGACGGCCTGGTGCCGGCGACGCGCTTCGAAGGCACGAGCACCGTGTTGCGCCGCGCGGCCAACCCGACCGGTGCGGCGGATGGGGTCAACGGCACCTTCGCGATCCCGATCAAGATGATGGGTGCGGCGGATCCGTTCGACACCAAGCTGCAATACATCTGGTCGAACGAAACCGGCAGCTATATCCGCCGCAACGCGGACGGCAAGGTCGAGGCGCTGTTCGCCGATAGCGCCGGCGTCGAGCGGTCCAAGATCATCAGCACGAATGAGCTGGAAGTCGGCGACGGCTGGGTGATGCTGCTGGTCAACCCGGACAAGATGTATTTTGGGAACACCGACGAAACCGGCACTCGGACCACCGGCGCGGCGGCCGATATCGACTGGACCAGCGGCTTCAATTGGGGCGAGGACAGCGCCGGCGGCAACCGGGGCAACTTCGAGCTGGCGCGGCCGTGGCTCGCGCTCGAAGCCTACGACCTGACGGTGCAGGCGAACCGCGAGGCGTTTTTCAACGCGCCGGCGCCGCTCGACCTGGCCGACATCAAGACGGACGGCAGCGGCCCGACCGGGACGCAGGCGCTAGACCTTCTGCCGAACGCCTACACCGCGGTTTCGCAGAACGCCGGCAGCGGCGGCAACTACTCGGCGGTCGGCACGCCGCGCGAGGGCACCGGGCCGAACGGCGATGCGTTGACGGCGCCGGCGTCTCTGACGCTGCAAGGCGCGACCTTCGACGGCACGACCGACTATCTTAATAAGTCCGGCGCCGGCATGGGCGCGGCCTCCAACGATATGATGGTGTCATTCTGGGCACGTCGCACACGGATCGGCGTTCTCGAAGTGATCCATTCGAGTCAAGCAACGGACCGGTGGACGGCGGAATTCAGGTCGTCCGACGATTTATTTCAGTGTCATTGGGCCGACAACTCGGCGATCGACCGTATTCGCTTGCGGTCCACGACCCCGATCGTGGACACGGGCTGGCATCACTATATGTTCGCCTTCCACAATGGAACGTCGACCGGAGGGGCAGCGACCGGTGAGTTGTACATCGACGGCGTCGACGAGACCAACATCATCACGAACACGATCGGCGTCGATCAGTTCGAGCCGCAGGGCAGGACGCACGCGATCGGCGGTCTCGGCACATCGGGAACCAGCTTGTTCCGGGGCGACCTGGCGCAGATGTGGGTCGACGACGGGAATTACGACCTGACGCTGCTGGCGACGCGCCAGTTGTTCTACGACGGTGGGCCCGTGGATTTCGGTACGGACGGAGCCAACCCTGGCACCACACCGTTCCTCTACCTGCTGTTCGAGCCGGGCAGCCTGTTGGTGAACAGTGGTTCCGCCGGCGACTTGACCGACAACGGGTCGATCGTCAATTCGCCCACGAGCCCGACAGACTGATGCCCGAAACCACGTTCGTTCTGCAAGACGACAGCGCCGGCGCGGACACGATCACGCCGATCCTGGCCGAGCTGCAGACGCTGACGGCCGCCAAATATACCGGCGACGTGATCCAGGACACGCGCGTCTGCGACGAAGACAGCGATTATCTTTTGGTCGCGGCGAACATCACCGACGCGGAGCGGACCGGCGCGCTGGCCGCGCTGCACCGGGACAATTACGGCACCGGGATCTACAAGGACGAATACCCGACGCTGGAAGCGCACGAGCGCGAAGCCTTCCGGGCGGTCGGGGAGAGCAGCTTCGAGACGCTGCATTGCGAGCAGCCCTATGCGCCGGACGGCAGTTGGAACTGGACCCTGCAGGCGGCGCCGGGGAAGAGTACGGGCCGGTTCTACGGCGACCGCGTGGTGGGCCTGCGTTGCGGCGCCGGTCCCTTGAGCGCCGGGCCGCTGCCGGCGGGCAGCGCCTACAACGTGTTCCTGCATGGGTTCTGGATCGATGTCTGGCAGGACAGCGGGCAGATCGCCGCGCATGCGAGCATCCGCGTTCCGAACGGATCCAGCGCGTCGAGGAAAAGCAATTATTTCTTCGATCACCCGATCAAGCCGGGCGCGATCTCGAGCGGCATGGTCCTACAGCACGAGCATGACTGGATCAAGGATGGGTCCAGCAATATGTACACGATCTTCGAAGGCGGCGGCGGCAACAACTCGGTGCAAAACCAGAACGCGCATAAGCTGTACGACCCGGATTTCGAGACGCTGGAATTCGCCGGCGAACTGACCAAGGCCGCCACGGTGCAGGACTGCCGGGACACGCCGGGCACCTTCCTGTTCGACAGTACATTGGACGGCGGCAGCGGCGGCTGGCACTTGCACATGCCGGACGGGTCGGACCCGACCGGCCGCGTCGTCGGCACCGGCGAGTTCGGGTTCCGCTTCGACATGATCGCGCCGCTGGCGGCGGAACAGGTGAAGGAAAACATCGCCTTCCACGCGATGAAATGCCGGTTCTACAGCTGGGACCTGGCGCCGCACCCGAACATGCCGACGATCCGCCACATCGATTTTCACATGCTGAACATGCGCCATCACTCGACCGGCGACCTGTTCGACATCGATATCGACAACCGCGACCCGACGAACCTGATCAGCGATATTCTGATCAATGTCGACCAGATGTCGCGGGCGCAGAACGCGTTCTACCTGATCACGCAGCAGGCGGATCTGGACACCGCGCAGGCGAAACGGATTACCGTGCAGGCCGATCCCGATGCGCGCGACGGCCGCGAGAACATCTTCGACATCGGCGGCACCGTCGAAACCGAGACCGACAGCGACGGCCACGCGGTCGGGGTCAACCCGTGCGAGGACTTCACCTGCCGGAACCTCAAGATCCGGCGCGTCGGCGGCGCGATCGTCGCCTATGCGATCCACTACCTGAACGCCGGGCACACGCCGGCGACGCACAACTTCAAGAACATGCTGATCGAAGGCAACGACATTGCCGAGCATTCGCCGCTTTTCCCGGCGATCGGGTCGAGCTCGCAGAGCATCGGGATCAGCCTTGCGCTGGACAATCCCTGCCTGCTGGACGTGTCCGGCGCGATCATTCGCGACAACCTGGTGCGCGGATACGACACGGTTTCGGGCAACGCGTTCCAGCATTGTTTCCGGATCAACTGGCACGATCAGGTGATCTTCGAGGGCAACGACGGCGATCTCGGCACCGGGGCGACGATCGCGTCGAACCGGAACTTCACTGTCAAGTGGATCGACCTGACCGGCAACACCGGGACCTGGAACGTCGGCGACGACTTCGAAGATGGCGCCAATCCGGGCGTCGTGATCGGGCAGGTGGCGAAGGTGGAAAGCGCCGGCGCGACCCCTCGGCTGTACTACATGCATCCGACCGAAGGCACCTTTAACCCGCAGGACATCGCCAACGGCGTGACGATCAACAACCTGAACGACACCGGCAGCGGGACGACGAACGGCGCGAACGGGTCGCGCGGGATCGGCTGCAATATCCTGATGCGGTCGTCGGCGCTGCGGCGCAACCGGCTCGGCAACAGCGGCGGCACGGTTCACTGGATGGGCTTCACCAGCGGCGCCAATCCGGGCGGGCCGGACCCTCTCGACCGATTGACCGGCGGCGTCTACATCAACGAAAGCGACACCGACTTCATCGGCGCGACGGCATACGTCGGCTTCGACATTCCGGGGCATCCCGATGCCGACTTCGCGACCTATCAGGGCTTTTCCGACACCGGCAACAGCTATGGCGCCGGGTCGCAGGTGCTGGCGTCGTAAATTGGCGAAAGAACAGGGTTGACGAAAAATTAAAATTCTTCAATTTTAAATTATGTCTTCCCTATCAAGAATTGCATTCCTTGGCGGCCAATACCTTCATGATGAAACGTCTGGTTTAAACGGTACACAGGTGCAGTTGCACATGCTTTCCGCGGGCCTGGCGCGGCAGGGACATGAAGTTCACTACATCGCGACGACGGGCAACAAATCGCCAGCAACGGAAGGGGCATATGGAATGCGGTTGCATTGGTTGCCGCCGGCCGGGCTGTTGTTCGGATGGCCGGGCGATATCCGGGCGGTGTGGAAGGTGTTGGACGTCATCAAGCCGGCGGTGATCTACCAGCGCGGCCGCTCGAATTGGACCTATGCCGGTGCCGCCTGGGCGAAGCGACACGGCGCCCGTTTCATCTGGGCCAGCAACGGCGAGGACAGTTGTGATTATTGGCGCAGCATCAAACGGACGTGGCGGTCGCCCCGGCCGCTGTGGCGGAAGGCGGTTTTGTCGGCGCTGTACCTGATCCCGGATATGTTGATCCATCTCGGCGTGCGGCAAAGCAGCGTCGTGATCAACCAAACGATCCATCAGCGGCAACAGCTGCAGCGGAACTACGGGAAGCAAGGCACGATCCTGCCGTCCTACTTCCCGAAGCCGGTCGGTTCGCAATCTTCGATCAAGGAGAATATCGTCTTGTGGCTGGCGAATGCTGGCCCTGGGAAACGCCCGCACTTGTTCGTAGACCTGGCGAAAGAATGCATGGACCTGACCGGATGGCGGTTTGTTTTGGCCGGGCCGGTCCATCGATCGTCCTATGGTGAGGCGCTGACGAAAAGCGCGGCCGGTGTGCCGAACCTGGACATCATCGGTGCCGTTCCGTTCGATCAATCCGATGAATGGCACGGCCGCGCATCGCTGTTCGTGAACACGAGCGACCGGAATTCGGAAGGCATGCCGAATGCATTCATCCAGGCGTGGCACGCCGGGACTCCGGTAATGTCGCTGCACCATAATCCGAACTTCTGGATATCCGACTACGAGCTCGGCCATTGGGCGCATGACGATTTCGACATGCTAGTGAAGCGGACGAGGGACTTGATGATCGACCCGCAGCGCGTCGCGCGGCTCTCGGACCAATGCCGAGCATTCGCCGCCGAAACATTCGGGGACGACGGGATTATCGAACGGTACGGCGCTGTCTTCTCCGAGTAATTGTCCTACATAAAAATATGGCGAAGCCGAATAGGGCATATCTGGGTTGGTTCCCAATTGTCACAGATTTTGCGCGACCATGGGTCGAATAGAATCACGCCACATTTTCCGAAACAGCTACGGGGCCGGATCGCAGGTGTTGGCACCCTTATTTGTCACACAAACTTGACTTAAGTTCGCCATCTATATGTCCGACATTATTATTGGGCGAAAAATCAGTGCTAAATTGCCGGGCGGGTCAGAGACGGAATTTGTGGGGTCGATTTGATTAAGCAGAAAATAAGCCGGATCTTAGGGAAGTTGATTCCGATCAAGGTGAAAAGAGGGCCATGCAAGGGTATGCGCTTGTATGGTCAGTACTTTTACAATCGTCTGCCAGCCGAGTTTAGCGACGAAGAGTTACTCTATTCGGGGCTTGATCTCTCGGGCAAAACCGTTGTTGAGGCCGGTGCACATATATGCATCTTCACTTATCTGTTCTCGCAATCGGCAACATCTGTCGTGGCGTTCGAGCCAAATCCGGAAACCTTTAAAACCGCATCACGCAATTTGCGGGCTAATCGGCTTTAGAATGTGAGGTTGATCAATGCCGGCCTCGCGGCAGAGTCCGGTACTTCAAACTATGTTGCCGAAAGATTTGTGTCGGCGCGGGGCTCGCTCAAGCAAGATATTCAGGAAACTCTGCGCGAACGTTCTCGCGACCTCGTCCAAGCAGAGGTGCAATTGTTGTCTGTCGATGAGGTCATGCGCGGTAAGCCGGTGGACTTTGTAAAGATCGACACCGAGGGTTATGAGACAATGGTGCTTGCGGGAATGCGCGAGACGATCGAGCGATGTCGGCCGGACATCTATTTCGAAGTGCATGGCGTGACGGACCAAAACAAGGCAGACAATTTGCGGACGATCATCGATGTCCTTCACCCCGCCGGATATGAGGTCCTGCACTTGTCTCCTGGTCTTCCAGCCGCCGATGTTGCAACCGCGAGGGGCGGGTACGTAGCGTCCGTGCGGGTGACCGATTATCTAACGAATGCGTTGCAACCGTTTAGGGTCGCCGACCGTCTGGGCATCTAATTTGCTTGTAAACTTCTTTTGGATCGCCTGACCGGCGGCGTCCCGACGACCTTTGTCAAATTGTGCATCAAGCTTGCGACGTCACGCTGACCCGGCGTGGCGACTTCTCCGTTGTGCCATGCACCTCCTTACTCCCTCTAAATCAACAGGAGCTTTCCTATGAGCGGACTATTCTCTTCGCCCAGTGCGCCCACGCCGCCGCCGCCGCCGGAACCGCCGGAGAAGAGCGATGCGGAGGTTCAGGAGGCGGCGCTTCAGGAGCGGTTGCGGCGCGCGCGGCAGCGGGGTCGGGCGGCGAATATCCTGACCGGCAACCAGGGCGTCGCCGGCGAGGCGCCGGCCGCGCAGAAAACCCTGTTGGGCGAGTAGTCCATGATCGATCCGGATAAGATCATCGCGCGCCGCGACCGGCTGCGCTCGACCCGGGGCGTCTGGGAATCGCATTGGCAGGAGATCGCCGACCGCGTGTTGCCGCGCCAGGCGAGCTTTGTGACTCGTCGCGAGCCCGGCGAGAAGCGCACCCGCGAAATCTTCGACGCCACCGCCGCGCTGGCGCTCGAGCGGTTTTCCGCGGCGCTGGAATCGATGCTGACGCCGCGCACCCAACGGTGGCACCGGCTGCGCGCGAGCGACCCGGATTTGAACGACCTGCCCGAGGTGCGGGCGTGGTTCGACCGGGCGGAGGATATCCTGTTCGGCGCGCGCTACTCCCCGCACGCCAATTACGCGGCGCAGCAGCATGAGGTTTACATGTCGCTCGGCGCGTTCGGCACCGGGGTGCTGTTCGTCGGGCAGGACGATGCGCGCAACGGGCTGCTGTATCGCGCGACCCATCTGGCCGATTGTTACGTCGCGGAGAATTTCCAGGGCCGCATCGACACGCTCTACCGCGATTTCGACTACACGGACAACGATCCGTTTCCTGCAGAAACGCATGAAAGTGGATTGGATCGCGCAACGATGATAGCGCAGGACTCTATTGCCGATACGGATCGCGCGCTCAAATTCGCGAAGACCGATGCGGGGACACTTGTACCAACGCTTCCGAGTAGTGTTGAGCGCGCGAACAGGTTCTTGGCATTCGATGCCGACGGCAATCCGATCGCTGCGTCCGGCCCATCGGGCGATAGTTCGATCCCCGTATCTGCCTACGCGGAAACACTCTTGGATGACATGGACGTGGCCACGGCGCGGGCCACACTCGGTCTCGTTATCGGTGTGGATGTGGCGCCTGTTGGTCCAGAGCAAGTCGTCATTCCGATCGGTGCGGTAACGCAATGGCTCGGCGCGACCGCCCCGTCCAATTGGTTGATGTTGAACGGTGACACCATTGGCAGTGATGTCTCTGCGGCAACGCAGCGGGATGATTCTTACGAAACACTATTTGCGCTGATATGGAACAGCATCGCCGATGCCCAGGCACCGGTTCCCGGTGGCCGGGGCGGTAACGCGGCTGCGGATTGGGCGGCTGGAAAATCCATTACATTGCCGGACATTCGAGGTCGGGCGATTATCGGGACTGGCGCTGGCGCCGGGCTAACAACCCGGACGCATGCCGGTTCGGGGGGGTTCGAGACCCACCAATTAACGATCGCCGAAATGCCGATTCACAATTTTGGAATAACGATCGACCTCGGTGCTGCCGGGCAATCCGGAACGGTTGGGTCTGGTGATGGCTTTGCGGACGGTCTCGGGACGGCGAACGGATTGACCGATTCCAAGGGGGGTGATGTGCCGCATACCAATATGCAGCCGTGGTTGGCGCTGAACATTATTGTTAGGGCCTCGTAATGACCACGGCATCCACAGAACGATTATTGGGTGAGCTGGTCGGCGAGGTGAGGGGGCTTCGGCTGGATGTCGAGGCCCTGAAAGATGCCCATCGCGACAACGCCGCCAAACGCAGCATGCTTCACGAGATCCTCGAGAACGTGAAAACCGAAGTCGTTCTCATCAAGAAGGAGATGGAGGACACCCGTCCCGACATCCAACGGTGCCGGATGCTTCGTCATTGGGGAGTCGTCTCGGCAGGATTTATCGGTCTGGGCGCGGCGGTATTTGGGTTTTGGGATTATCTGCGGAGGATATTCCAATGATGCGCCCTTTTGTCTGACCGCCGCCCTGCTGGGCGGTTTTTTCGTGCCGATTGGGGTGGAGGCGCAGATGCTCTGTGCCCCACATGCCCACATTGTCGGTGTGTTGGAGAAGGATTATCAGGAGAGGAAGATTGCCGACGGGCTCTCCGACGCTGGCGCGTTGGTTGAGTTGTTCGTGTCCGACAGTCGGAGCTGGACGATCGTCTTTACGATTCCGGGCGGCCCTAGTTGTGTCTTGAGCGGCGGCGAGGGTTGGGAAGCCTTGGAGCCCGCCAAACCGAGTGACGAAAGTTGAATAGACACTCGCTCTTTGGGGTATCGGTTCGGAAATCTCTGCCGCCAACTCGGCGGTTTGCTTCAATCTAAACGACTAAAGGTGACATCATGGAAAAGTATCTCGCCCCCCTCGCGGGGGCCGTTTTGGTATGGGTTGGATTCGCCACGATGCCGGACGTCGCAGCGCAAAGTATAACCGTTCCGATTGACGCCGAGGTGCCGCCGACGTTGCTCGCCATTCCGATCCTCGGGGAGTTTCTGAACAAGTTTTCCAAGTGGCTGCCGGTGGTGTTTCAGGTAGTCGGCATGTTCGCGATGGTCGCGTCGCTGACCAAGAACGAGACCGACGACAAGGTGATCGGTTACATCCTGAAGGCCATTAACTTGTTGGGCTTCAACATCGGAGCCGCCAAGAACGATCCGGCGGTCAAATGACGACGGTCGCGACAATCGGCGGCGGCGTCCTTTTTCTGGTCGTTGTAGTCCTGGCGGCCTTGCGCGTCGCGAAGGGCAGTGGGCGCGCCGAAGCCGAGCGGGACTACTTCGAGGCCAAATCAGAACAAGCGAGGAGGGCGAATGAAATTGACGAAGACGTTTCTGGTCTTTCTGACAATGAGCTTGACCGCGAGTTGCGCGACAGGAAATGAATGCGCATGGGCCAAGCGCATTCTGGTGTCGGATGCGGACGTTATCACCCGCGCTACCGCCGTACAGATTGTGGCGCATAACCGAAAGGTGGTGACATTTTGTCGATAGCGATTTAACGATCGCGCGTGTGCGATCGCGACAGAGAGCTAGCCGCCGAGCTCTGTTTGGTTGGGCAAGAAAGAAATCGGCGGTGTGCCTTGACCGTTTTGCTTTGAGGGCGCGATCTTGTCCGCGTCGGCTTCGGTCGAATTGCTATCGATTGCCGGGTCGGTCGACGGCTGCCAGGCATACAGATGTCGCCTGCCGTCATCGCGAAGCTGGACAATATGTAGCTTGCGCTTCGCAACGCCATCCGGAAGGAAGCTGAATTGGCCATTGATGCCCTCGAAACCTTGCGCCCGGGTCAAAAATGTTTCGTCGAACGCAAGGAGTCCGGTTTCTTTTTTCTCCAACACCGCTATCGCCACGGCATCGTATGCCGATGCGACCAACTGCTGCGGTTTGTATTCAAAAGCATTTTCCACGCGAGATTGGAACTCCCCCCAATTTTCAGACGCGGCTGTAACGTAGCGACTTCCGAACAGGTCTTTCTTCGCCAACAGTTCAGTCGAATCCCAGACATCGGTTCCGACCATCCATACGTCGGGTCGTGTCGCGTTGAAGTATTCGAACATCGGTGCGATTACGAGCAGAGGCTGTCCGCCTATCGGTAGGATGACAGCATCCAGATCGATGCTCCCGAGGGTTTCGCGGAGCCGAAATTCGGTCAGGGCCTCGGTCATCGTATCCTGCGGCGATTTCTCGTCGGTGGTGTTGCGCTCGTACAGGGCCAATAACTCCGATAGGGCTGTGCTGTATTCGACTTCGCTGACCGACCATTTCCCTCCTGACTTCTCTTCCCCCACAACATAGGCGGCCTGCTGAATTCGAACGGCGGCCACGCGCTCCTCAAGCTGCGCTAGCGCCATTTCCATCGCCTCTTCCGGGTCTTCATGAACGTCCCAAGCGGTCTCGAAAATTTCGGTAAAATCGTCCAGCGCTGCCGTTCGTTTTTTGTGTTGTGTGATTGCGCGGACGTGTTTCGAGATATCCGTATAGGATGCGTTGGTTGGATACAGTCGGCTATCGACCAGTCGGATGTTTCCGACCTTGTCGGCCTGGATGAGGCGGCTCTGCAAGAGTCGGAGATAGCTTGTGTCCGGGCCGAGCAGCGCAATTCGTCGTTTTCCAGATTCCCGCAAATAGGTCGTCAATGCGTCGATCTGTGGTTCCGGCTGATTGCCGATCAGATAGACCGGCGAACCTGCGACGGCACGATTGTTGGAGAGCGCGATGGCCCGAATATTGGCATCGCGCAAATAGGGCCGGACTGCGGTAACCGAGTGCGAAAAGAGGGGTCCAATGACGACGTCTGCGCCCTGCAAGATTACGTCCTGAACCGCGGCGGCGGCACCGTCCGGAGTACCTTTCGTATCGCGCGGCAGCAATTCGATTGAATCATCGCCCTTGTCGAACATGGCGAGTAACGAGGCGTCCATAAGTTGACGGCCAACATCGGCATAGGGACCACTCATCGGCAAGAGCACGGCAATCTTGGCTGTGCCGTTTTTGGCGTTTGGATTGTTATGGTCGTCGATGACCTTGCCGACCATGGACTCCTGATTCAAATCAGGTTCTTGCGTCGCCGTGGCCAGACAACCCGTCATCCAAATTAGGAGCGAGCATGCGGCTAGCGCTCGAAATTTGCTTCCAAATGTCGAGGCCATCCGAAATGGAGTGTGTTCGTCAACCATGGGTGCCGATCCCTACAGTCCCCTCACCATTTCATCGCGGCCAATACACGTCCTGCGGGCAGCGAGAAATTATGCCAAACCTATTGCGCATGGCCCTTTGCAGGCTTTTTTTGCACTCGCCATTCGCGCGGCGACAGGACGTTATCGCGCGTTTAGCGTGAGCGCACAGACACCATAACAGCCCCATACGGACAAGGTATCGCGCCGATAGCCAATTTTGAGCTACTCCTTTTTAGGTAAAGCATACAGGCAAAACTTGGAACCCGTCCAACGTTCGGATGCGTCGGCGGGAATGCAGACCGCGATCTGCGTTGCATGCCGGGCTTCGGGCGAAGGGATTTTCTGTCGCCGGAAGGCGCAAAGAAAGTGGCCCCGCCGGGCAGGGCGGGGCCAGTGTGTAGTAGGGGAGATTGACCAAGCATGCGTTGACTCAGATTGAATCACGTAAGCCCGTCAATCATCACACTAGTATTCAAAGGTGGCGGGAGTGTGACGAGAGCGGGGATTCCATGTGGTGATTCTGAGGTTTAGCTCGAAATCGAGCGGTGCCAACCTTTCAAAACATAAAAGTTAACGGCTGTTCGACCGGTCTGCTGAATGCTCGCGCGTTGCTGGGATAGATTTTCCCTGGCAATGTATTCTCAGGTTTTCAATGAAGACGCCCGGGTCGCGCGAACAGGGAGGTGGTTGCCTTGGATTATCGAAATTTGGGAAGTAGCGGTCTACGAGTTTCGTCGATTTGTCTCGGTGCGATGAATTTCGGCGACACCACGGACGAAAAGGCCGCCGCGAGAATCGTCGATCACGCGCGTAAAGCCGGCGTGAACTTCATCGATGGGGCCGATGCCTATGCGGCAGGCCGGTCCGAGACCATTCTCGGCAAGCTGCTCAAGAAAGACCGGGTAAATTGGGTCTTGGCGACAAAAGTCGGCCAGGCCGCAGGGGCTCCGGAGCGAAAGAAAGGGCTTTCCCGAAAATGGATGATGGAGGCGATCGATCAAAGCCTGAAGCGCCTCCAGACCGACTATGTCGATATCTATTATATGCATCACGTAGATTGGGAGACGCCGCTTGAAGAGAGTATCGTGGCGATCCGCGACATCATCGGCAGCGGCAAGGCCCTGCACTGGGGCTTTTCGAACCATCGCGCGTGGCAGGTCGGGGAACTGGTTCGTCTGTGTGATGTCGTCGGCGCACCGCGCCCGATCGTCTGTCAGCCGCACTACAATATGGTCATGCGGATGGCGGAAAATGATCTATTCCCTGCATGCGAATATTTCGGTATCGGCGTTGCGCCATTTTCACCGTTGGCGCGGGGTGTGCTGACCGGAAAATACGACCCCAAGAAAAAGCCGCCTCGCGACAGCAGGGCCGGCCGCGGCGACAACAGTATTCTCAACCGTGATTTCCGCAAGGAGACGTTTTCGTTGGTGGAGAAGGTTCGGAGACATGCGGCCAAATGCGGCATGTCTCCGACTGATTTTGCCTTGAATTGGGTGTTGAACAACCGTCTCGTGACCAGCGTCATTGCCGGTCCCCGCACGCTGACGCAGTGGAAGGCGTATTTGAGTGCTGTGGAGCATGAGTTTACGGCGGCCGATGAGGCGTTGGTGGATCGGCTGGTGTCGCCGGGCCATCCCTCTACACCTGGATTCATTGATCCGCGGTATCCGCCCACCGGACGTCAACCGCGAACGGAAGGGGCTTAACATGGCCAAACCGAATAGTTCCGGCCCGTTGTCCTCTGAAGTCCTATTCGAACAGGCTCGTAGCTCTTTGGCCGGCGGTGTTTCGCATCAGGGACGTTACGCGCCGCCGCATCCAAAATATGTAAGCCGCGCCCAGGGATCTCGAAAATGGGAAGTGGACGGCACGGAATACATTGATTACGCGATGGGCAGTGCGTCGCTGCTGCTTGGTCATGCACATCCCGGCATCGTCGACGCAATCACGCGTCAGGCGGCTGAAGGTACTTTCTTTGCCGATTGCCATCCGTTGGAAGTGGAATGGGCATCGTTGATCAAGGAGTTGATTCCATCCGCAGAACGTGTGCGGTTCGTTGGGTCGGGGACCGAAGCGACACTCTTGGCGATCCGGATCGGGCGTGCCAACTCCGGCCGGCCGAAAATTCTCCGGTTCGAAGGGCATTATCACGGCTGGCATGACTACGCGGCGCTCGGCATGAACGCGCCGTATGACACAATGCCGACGCTTGGGATGTTGCCGGCGGCAGCGGAGGCGACCGTCGTCCTCCCGCCGGATGCAGAGCGAGTGGAAAAAGCGCTCGCAGCCGACCGAGATATTGGCACGATCATTTGCGAGGTATCGGGTGCGAATTACGGGTGCGTTCCGTTGCCATCGGGATTTCTGGCAGCCTTGCGGACCTTGGCTGATCAATATGACGCAACCCTGATCTTTGACGAGGTGATTACTGGATTTCGCTGGAGTCCGGGCGGATTGCAGGCGCGAGATGGCATCTTCCCGGATATCACGACCATGGCGAAAATTGTAACCGGTGGAATGCCGGGTGGGGCGGTTGCTGGACGTGCGTCGATCATGCGTTTGCTGGACCCGGCGGTCGAAATTGACGGGTTCAAACCCGGCGTCGTTCACAAGGGAACATTCAACGGAAATCCTTTGGTAGCGGCGGCGGGCGTTGCTGCGCTCCGCGAGGTCAAGACCGGCAAACCAAATGCGGCGGCGGATACGGCCGCCCGGCGCCTGCGCGACGGCATGGGCAGGATTATGCAAGAGCATCAAGTGGATGGCGCGGTATATGGAGAGTCGTCGACATTCCATCTCTATTTCGGTCATGGCGCCCATGGGTCGGTGGAAGGATTATCAGCTGCGGAAATCCGCGGGGTGCCATCGGAAATCGTCGATGCGATGCGCGGAGGATTGCGCCAGCGCGGCGTCGACCTCATGTCGCATATGAGCGGCGTTACCTCCGCTGCTCATACCGATGAAGATGTTGACCAAACGCTCGGAGCATTCGAAGAGACATTACGCGACATGCTGGAAGCCGGTGTGGTCGGCCGTGCGTGACCGTGGGGAGTTAGTTCCGCCCATTGCCAGTATTGCAGGGATATTCTAAGTACCGGCAATCGCGTGCATTTAACGCACGGTGATTAGCCGTGGATGGGATTGACCTTGAGCGACCAGGAGCTCAGCATCGAAGAGGCCGTTGATCTGGCCATCCAGTATCATCAGGCAGGTCAGCTAGCCGAAGCCGAATCCATCTATCGGCAGGTGCTTCAGGTGGACCCACGACATTCGGATGCTCTGCACTATCTGGGCGTGATTTCACATCAGCAGGAGGATCCCGACACCGCGGTGGAGCTTATCTCCAAGGCGATTCAATCGGCTCCGGATAACGCGTCTTATCACAGCAATCTCGGTGAAGCGTTTCGGGCGCTTGGGCGGTTCGACGAGGCGACGGCGGCTTACGAGGAGGCGCTCGCAATAGATCCCGGCTTCGCGATGGCGCACAACAACCTTGCAAATGTTCTGGCGGACTCGGGCCGGAAGGAAGATGCGCTTGCACGGTATAACAAGGCTGCGGCCTTGCTGCCGGACGATCCCGAAATTCAGCTAAATCGCGCAAACCTTTTGATGGAGCTAGCGCGGTCACGTGAGGCGGTGGAGGCATATCGCAATCTGATAGAACAATTTCCGCAGTTCCCTGTGGTTTGGAACGGTCTTGGGCTGGCGTTGGAAGCGCTGGAAAACTTGGAAGATGCCCGGCAATCATACGAAAAAGCGCGGGATCTCGCACCGGACTACGAAGAGGCGCAAAGCAATCTGGTGCGGGTGGAATGGAGTATCCTGCAGGCCGATTTATCTGCGGCGGATCAGAATCGGGCCGGCTGCGATTGGAATGCCGCCGGTCGGATCTATCAAAAGATCGTCGATAAGCAACCAGATAATGCCGCGGCGTGCTTCGGTCTTGCGGTTTGCCGGTGGGAACAGGGTGATGACACTGCCGCCTTTGATTTGCTTAAGCGGGCAGTGCGAATTCAGCCGTTCTTCGAAGATGCGCACGCGGCGTTGGGCGCCGTATTGATTGAGAGGCAAGAAGCAGGAACCGGCCTCGCCGAAGAGCAATCGGCCGCTGCCCAAACCGCGATTGCGATCGCTCATTTTCGGGGCGAGCGGTTTGCTCAAGCCGAGCATGCGGCCGAACAGGCGGTAGACGGCTTATTTGATGCGTTGTCGAAAGACGCGGATGATAACGAGGTCTGGACACTTTTGGGATTGGCGTTGCGTTCAATTCGTGATGTCGATCGGGCGGAAACGCTGTTGCGCGCACGACTGACGGAGTTGGGGCTATGAGCCGCACCTCCGCAAACCTTCCTAAATGGATAATCGGGATTTCCCGCAGTCATAACGGTGCCGTGGCGTTGCTTCGCGATGGAGTGGTGGTTCGGGCCGTCCAAGCCGAAAGGCTTACTCGCGTCAAGCGGCAAGGCCTTTACCTTGATGGTGACAGCGATGTTCTCTCACGCTGCGTCGAGTATTCCCTCGATGACGCGGGAATCGAGCACAAGGACATTGGTGCGATCGCGACCTGCACGCCCTGGGAGGAAGCGAAGCCGTCACATGAGAAACTTTGTGCACTGATTGGCGGCAACCTCTCCAAGGATGCGTCGCTGATTACCGTTCCTCATCATTACGCCCACGCGGAATATGCTGTGCATTATGGCTCTGGGTCGCCGGGTTTGGTCTTGGTGGTTGACGGCAGCGGGTCATATGAAAGTGACCGGGGCGGCCTGACAGTCCAGGAAGAAATTCATCCAAAGGCGCGTTTGTTTGTCGGATCGGCCGGTAAGGAGACCGTGTCGGCCTATGTCTTTGATGGTCATTCGTTCCGGTTGGTGTATCGTTTTGCGCACCCTTCGGGTCCGGTTTCGGCGCCGACGGTCGGGATATTGAATATTCGGCTGTTGCAAAGTATCGGGCACCTTTGGCGCTGGGCGTCTTGGTACTGCTGTGGAGGTGGGAATGACGCAGGCAAAGTAATGGGGCTCGCGGCGCATGGCGACGTGGCGGCGCATTCGGGTCTGGATTTCGCGCGGATCGAGCTGGATGGTTTGCTGTCCATCGATTTCGATCTCTTGAGCCGGGAGTTTCAGGAGCCGAACCTTACGGGTGTCGAGATTTCCGGCAATCGTCACTATGCCGATCTGGCCGCGGCGGTTCAGGACCGGACCAACCGTCTCTTGATTGCATTGCTGTCTCAACTCAAGGAGGAGTTCCCGGCACAGTCTCTTTATTATTCCGGTGGCGTGGCGCTCAATGTCGTGGCCAACGAAGTGATCACGCGAAGCGGGCTCTTCGAAACGGTCCATATGAACGGATCGTGCGAGGACAATGGAACCGCCGCCGGGGCTGCGATGGCCGCGCATGTGCAGCTTGGCGGCGATCGCCAGTACGAGGCGGTCACGGATTATTACGGCCGCAGCTACCCGGATTCCGTTATCGAGACCGCATTGACCGCTCACCGATGTTCCTTTCGCCGCGTGACCGATGATGAAGTGGTAGCAGAAGGTGCCCAATTGCTGGCGGATGGCGCCGTGATCGGCTGGTTCCAGGGCGGGAGTGAATTCGGACCGCGGGCACTCGGCAATCGTAGTATTCTGGCGAACCCGACGGACCCTCATATAAAATTTGTGCTGGATTTGATCGTCAAACGGCGGGAGCGATATCGTCCCTACGCGCCGGCGGTCTTGGCCGAGCGATGTCATGAGTTTTTCGATATCGATGGTCCGTCGCCGGTCATGTTGCGTGAAGGACGGGTGTTCAATCCGGCGAAGTTGCCGGCGATCACTCATGTCGACAACAGCGCGCGAGTGCAGACGGTCCGGCGCGAGGAGAATCCACGCTATTACGATTTGATCAAGAGCTTTGGCGAGAAGACGGGCGTGCCGGTGATCCTCAACACATCATTTAATCTGGCGGGCGACCCGATCGTCGAGACTCCCGAGGATGCGGTTCGCTCCTTTGCCAAGAGCGGGCTCCGAAACTTGGTTATCGGAAACTATATTGCGGAACGCCCGACGACGGCATGACGATAGGGACTCTGGTCAGTGACGCAGAAACCGAATGACCCCTTGGCCTGGAACGGCAACGCGCCGGGCGACGCTTCGTCTCAGAATGCAACATTCCCAATCGCCGAACCGGTTGATCCGATCAAGCAGGTGGAACTTGGCAACATGTATCTCCAATTGGGGAGCTTTGCCGATTCCGCGGTGGCATACCGCAAGGCGATCGAGTTGGATCCGACACTTGCGGAAGCGCATTTTAACCTGGGCAACGTTCTTTGCGAGCTGGACGAGTCGGCGGCAGCGCTAGACGCATATCGCATGGCTATCGCGGTGCGGCCCGATTTCTTCGAGGCCTATTTCAATCTCGCGGACACGCTGGCGGGAAACGGCCGCCTGGATGAGGCCGCTGCGATGTACCGGAAAGCCGGCGAAATTCGGCCTCATCTCAGCGATGTGCACAATAATCTCGGCACCGTCCTGATCGAACTTGGGGACTTCGATGGGGCGATCGCGTCTCTACAGAAGGCGGCTAGTGACGCGCCGCAGAGCGGCGAGGCCTATGCGAATTTGGGAACCGCTTTGAAACACGCCGGCCGGATGGACGAGGCTGTTGTCGCACTTGAGCAAGCCACTGATTTGTTGCCTGGCTCCGCTGACGCCCCGTTCAACCTTGGCATGGCTTTGATGCAGTCGGGCCGTCACGGCGAAGCAGAACTCGCGTACCGGCAGGCGATGTCTCTTGCGCCGGATATGCCGCGGCTCTATCCGTCGATTGGATCAACATTGATGGCATTGGGACGGCATGAGGAAGCCTTGGCCCTTTGTGACGCTTATCTCGACCGTGTTCCTGCGGAGCGGTCCGTGCTCGCCTTTAAGGCCGTTCTGCTGGAGGAGATGGGGCGAGACGAAGAAGCTGTTTTCCTCGCTGACTACGATCGCTTAATTCATGCCGTCGATATCGACGTGCCCGATGGATACGGATCGGTCGAAGCATTTAATGCCGCCCTGCTGGATCACGTCTTGAGCCATCCCTCGCTTGTGGTTGCCCCGACAAGTCACGCGACGGTCAAGGGGCGGCACACGGGCAATTTGCTTGTCGATCCGAAGGGACCCTTCGAGGACTTCGAAACCATTTTGTGGCGCGCGGCGCAGGAGTATCAGGACGAAAATCCGGTTGATGCTACGCACCCTTACTTGGCGGTATCACCAGAATTGGGCGGCCTTGTCGTCTGGTCCGTCGTGATGGAGACGCAGGGCCATCAGGTGCCGCATATTCACCCGAGCGGCTGGCTCAGCGGCGTGTATTACGCAGACCTCCCGGACATCGTTGACCGAGAGACGACGGATCACGAGGGCTGGATCGAGTTCGGCGAACCGCCGCCGGACTTTCCGGTGACCAAGACACTTCATACCAAACTGTTCAGACCTAAGCTCGGGCGGCTCTTCTTGTTTCCGTCCTATTGCTATCACCGGACTGTTCCCTATTCGACCGACGAGCGCCGGGTCAGTATCGCCTTCGACTTTCTGCCCGCGACACCAAAAAAAACCAAGGAATGAAGCGATGAACGACTTGCTGAAGGGGCTACGGATTGTCGAAGTGTCGGCGTTTATCGCGGCGCCCTACGCCGGCCTCGTGTTGGGACAGATGGGAGCGGACGTCATCCGAATAGATCCGATCGGAGGTGGACTGGACTATCGGCGTTGGCCAGTGACGGACAAGGGCACGAGTCTCTACTGGACCGGATTGAACAAGGGCAAACGGTCGATCACGCTGAATGTCCGTGAAGCGGAAGGGCGTGAAATCGCTCAATCGCTGATGACCCGGACTGGCGATGCGAATGGGTTCTTGCTGACCAATCTGCCGGCTCGGGGCTGGCTTGATTACGAAGGATTGAAATCCCGGCGCGATGATTTGGTGATGCTGAATATCACTGGCAACCGTGATGGGTCGGTAGCGCTAGACTATACCGTCAACGCCGCGGCGGGTTTCCCGACCGTTACCGGCCCCGAACATCAGAATCGTCCGGTCAATCATGTGATGCCGGTCTGGGATGTCGTCGCAGCCATGTCGGCGGTTCAGGGCATTCTCGTCGCCGAACGTCATCGGCGGGCGACGGGGGAGGGTCAGTTCATGCAGGTCGCCTTGTCGGATACAGCCTTCGCGACGTTAAGCCATCTCGGATATATCGGCGAGGTGCAGATCAACGGCGATGTGCGGCCAAAGACGGGCAATCATGTCTACGGTACCTACGGTCAGGATTTCGAGACCGGCGACGGCCGCCGCGTGATGATCACCGCCTTCACGCCACGTCACTGGAAAGCCCTGGTGACCGCGACGGGAACAGCCGAGAAAATGGATCAGGTTGCCAAGCTGTTCGAGCTTGACCTAGCCAAGGAGGAGGATCGCTTCGAAGCGCGAGATACGATCACCGCCGTCCTGCGTCCGTGGTTCGAAGGGCGGACATTGCAGCAAATTGCGGATGCCATGAACGCTGAAGGCGCATGTTGGGGGCCGTATCAGACATTTGCGCAGGCCGTGGCGGAGGACCCGCGGCTTTCGATCGAAAATCCGATGTTTCAGCAGATCGATCAACCCGGGATCGGAAGACTGACGGCGGCGGGCGGTATGATCGATTTCTCCAATGCCGCACGGGAAACCGTTCAACCTGCACCGATCCTTGGCCAGCATACCGATGAAGTCTTGAGTGACGTTCTGGGCCTGTCGTCGGGCGAAATCGGCGGATTGCATGACAGGGGGATCGTAGCCGGTCCTGTCGCTGGGTAGGCCCGCATTCGGAAAGCCGTATCGATTGGGATGAACTCGGCTGACAAGACCGCATGTAGCTGGTAGGGAATCTGTGTCGGCGCAATCCGCGCTTTGGCACAGCAAAAAATCGTTTGGGAGAAAACCGATATGCGCGCAGTCGTTCTTCACGAACATGGCGGTCCGGACAATTTGGTCCTTGAAGAAAATTATCCGGAACCTGAGGCCGGGCCCGGTGACGTGGTGCTGCGCGTCAAAGCGACGTCATTGAATTATCATGATATTTTCACCCGTCGCGGCATGCCGGGAATCAAATTGAACTTGCCGGTCATCTGTGGCCTCGATGTCGCCGGTGAAATCGCGGAGATCGGCCCGGAAGTCGACGGTTGGTCGGTTGGTGATCGGGTTTTGGTCGACCCGCTGAACCGGGTCGAGGGCGGTCTGATGGGCGAGACAGTGGACGGCGGATTGGCCGAACTTTGCCGGGCGCGGGCCCATCAACTCGTGAAGATCCCCGACGGCGTTAGTTTCGAAGACGCGGCGGCGCTGCCGGTGGCCTTCGGTACCGCGCACCGGATGATGTTCACCAATGGCGGCATTTCCGAGGGCGAGCGCTGTCTTGTTTTGGGCGCCAGCGGCGGAGTCGGGAGTTGCTGCGTCATTCTCGCCAAGATGGCCGGGGCCGAAGTGGTCGCTGCGACAAGCAGCGAGGAAAAGGGCCAGCGGCTGCGCGAGATGGGCGCGGACCATATCATCGATTACATCAACGACGATTTCGTCAAAGAGATATGGAAGCTCTACGAAAAACCGCATCGCCGGACGTTCGACGGCGGTGTCAATATGGTCGTGAATTTCACTGGCGGCGATACCTGGGTGCCGTCCTTCCGCTGTCTCCAACGCGGTGGCCGCATGGTTACCTGTGGCGCCACGGCGGGATTCGATCCGAAAACCGATCTGCGGTTCATCTGGACCTTCGAGTTGAAAATTCTCGGATCCAACAGTTGGGCCCGCGAGGATTTGGAAGCGCTGCTGGGATACATCCAAGACGGCAAGATGAAGATGCCGATCGACAATGTTTATCCGCTCGAGGAAGCCCGCGAAGCGTTGCGCGTCATCGAGGATCGCGAAGTAATCGGTAAGGTGATCGTCCGACCATGAGCGTGGCGGACTTCAATTTCGGCCGCCTTTTCCAGAATCACGTCGACGGTGACAGGCTTGCCGCGATCGATCTCACGACATTCGATGCGCCGCGCGAGGTGACGTATCGGGAATTGGACGCCTGTTGCGACGCCATTGCGCGCGGTCTCGTGGCTGCGGGGTTTGGCGCCGGCGACCGCGTCGGCCTGCTGGCGTTGAATCGGTGGGAATACCTGGCGGTCTTGTTCGGCACGATGCGTGCCGGCTGTGTCCCGGTTCCGGTGAACAACAAGCTGCCGCCTGATGCGGTCGAGTATGTTTTGCGGGATTCGGGTGCGCGGTTGGTATTCTCCGAAGCCCCGCTGCGCAAGTTGGTTCCGGACGACATTACCTTCGTCGACCTTGATTCCGACTTCGACGAATTCTGCGACCCAGGACAATTCGAGTCATTGGAGCCCGGCGACGACCGGGTCTCGATGCAGCCCTACACCTCAGGCACGACCGGCAAGCCGAAGGGCGTGCTGTTGACGCACGACCGACAGATTTGGGCGGCCCGAACGCTGGTCGAGTACCGCCGTCTGGTTGCCGGCGACCGCATCCTTATCTCGGCGCCCTTCTTTCATAAGAACGCACTGGTTGCCATCAAGACCGCGTTGTTGCCGGGCGCTTGTCTCGTTATCCTGCCGAAGTTCGATGTCGCGCAGTCGATCCAAGCGATCGCCGACCACAAATGCACCATGACGACCGGCGTGCCGACGATGATGTATATGATCCTCCAAGAGGAGGAATTGCTCGCATCAACGGATACGTCGTCGATCCGCACGATCAGTATGGGGTCGGCGCCGTGTTCCGAAAGTCTGCTCGACGGTTTGAAGCGCCACTTTCCCCAGGCGGAAATCAATCTGAATTATGGAACGACCGAAGGCGGACCGATCATGTTGGGTTGGTATCATCCCGACGGATTGCCAAGGCCGCTCCACAGTGTCGGCTACCCGATCCCCGGCTGCGAGTTCAAGTTCATCGACGGCCCGCATGCGAAGGAAGGCGAGTTGATCTGCCGCAATCCCGGCGTCGCCCTTGGGTATCACAATCTTCCCGAGGTGACCGCCGAACGGTTCGTCGATGGCTGGTATCACACCGGCGACGTGATGCGGCAGGACGAGGACGGCTGGTTCTACTTCATCGGCCGGACCGACGACATGTTCGTCTGCGGCGGCGAGAATATCTACCCGTCGGAAGTCGAGGCATTGCTAGAACGGCATGACGACATCGTGCAGGCGGCGGTGCTCCCGTTCGATGACGAACGCAAGGGGCAACTGCCGTATGCCTTTGTGGTGCCGCGTGAAGGCGTTACGCTGGACGTCGGCACCGTGAAACAGTTTGCGCTCGCCAACGGCCCGGCCTATGCGCACCCGCGCGAAGTTTTCTTCCTGCCCGAGATGCCGCTTAGCGGCACCAACAAGATCGATCGAATAGCGCTGCGCAACCACGTTGCCGCCGCTTCACATAATCCGGAAAGTTGACGCAATGCCCGAAAATAAAATGACTCGTGAAGAACTACACGCCCGCATTACCCAAGCACCCTTCCATCAATGGCTCGGACTGGAAGTCACGGGTGCTGACGAGGAGGGGATAGACGTTCGCATCCCATGGCGGGACGAATTCGTGGTCAACGTGGAAGTCGGCTATGCCCACGGCGGCATTCTTGCGACGGTGATCGACGTGGTCGGTGATTTTGCACTGGCCGCAAAGCTCGGACGGCCCTATCCGACCGTCGACATGCGCGTCGATTATCACCGCGCGGCGATGCCGGGTGATATGCATGCCCGAGGGCAAGTGGTGAAGCTCGGCAAGATGTTTTCGGTCGCCGAAACATCGGTCCATGATTCCAACGGAAAACTGTTGGCCAGTGGTCGTGCTGTCTATGCGGTTGCCGCGCCGAAATAGCCCTATATCATAGCGGTCGTTACCCACGCTTCCCGCTAAAATCCCCTTTCGATTTCTCCCTCCAACGCGCGGGCCACGAGCGCCTGCATCAATGTGACCACGGCGGCATTGTCCTGAACCGGAATGCCGTCGACGGCGGCGATCCGTTTCCCCGTGCCGCCATCGGTCAGTCCCAATCCCACGCCCACATGTTCCAGCGCGATTTCCTCGTCCGGCGTATGGCAGAGCGAGGCGTCGCCGCGTTGCACCGCCAGCGCGGCGCAGACGCCATATGCGCCGAGATTCGATGAGGTGGCGACCACTAAGACGTCGGTCGCCACCGCTGACACGATTCCACCGCCGCAGGGCGTGATGTCCTCCTTATTGAGGTCGGGCATCGTCTCGACCAGCACGTCGTGAACCTTCCCGAACCCGATTTCGTTGCCGCCGTCGCCAATCGAGAGTGTCGGTTTCCCGGCCTTTGTCATTTCGGCGAACAGATGATCGACATTGCAACGGAAGGACTCCCGAGAGATCCCGGTCGCTCCATAGGTGATTCCGTTGACGTTACCGCCCAGCCGTTCTATCGCGACGGCCAAGTCGAGCGCGCCGGCGATATCGTTCTGTTGGTTCTTGTCGTTGAGCATCAACTCCTCGACGGGAACGCCGACCGAACGCCGCTCAAGCAGGATGCGGAAGGGTTCGGCCGCGGGCGGATCGGTGTAAACCGTGACCGTATGGCCGATCTTGGTGAGCGCCTCGGCGAGCACCACGGTGCCAAACGGGCCGTCATTCTCGCCGTTCGGCATATGATCGGGGACGGCGGCGCCGCTGACGATCCCAATGCGGCAGGACGGCCGGTCCAGCATCTCCGCCGCTGCCATCACCAGCGGTTTATCGCTGGTTGCGCGGGCCGCTTCGTAGAGCCGCCACTTCACGCCGCGCGGCAGGCCGCGGCCTTGTATCTCCAGGCATTGCAGGCGGTCGATATTTTCGCAGGCGATGAGCATGAGGGGTCCATGGCTTTGCTTTTGGCGGGAGCCCCTATTTTAGCAGAATGTTGCTCACTTCCTTTAATTGCGTGCGTGACCGCAGGAGGTAGAAACCTTGCACCGCCAGATGGCTCGGCGCGAACATGCCGTCATTGGCGCCGTTGGATATGATCAACGGGTCCATCTCGGCGGCGGTGCGCAAACTGTCGAGCATCTGTTGCCACACGTTTTCGACATTCTTTTCCGCAAGCACGGACTGGAAGTCCACTCCCAGTTCCCGGAGGATCATGTAGTAGCCGTACAGCCGGCCCTTCGTGGAATAGAAAATGTCGTCGGCGTCGGTGTCGAACCAGCCGAGGTTCGACTCGATTGCCCGTTGGTCGAGGGTTGCCGATGCGCTGCCAAGGTCGAGACTGACGCGCTCCAGAAAGGCGATCAGATTGTCTGCCCGGCGGTCGAACACGGCGGAACCGTCGTTCAGGCGTTCGTTATATCGCCGCAGGCTCTTCATCGCGGCACGGTACTGTTTCTCGGCGCTGGCGGTGGGCAACAGCGACGTGGAAGGATCCCAGTGCCAGATCGTGCCGTCGTATTTCAGCAAGCCGGAGGCCTTGTCCAGGTCCTCGTCGACTTGGCTCGATCCTCGCGTGCGGCCCAACACGTCGGTCATCTCGATGGCGAAGCGCGACACGGCGTAAATCTGTCCGACTTGGAAGTTCGGCATATTGTCGAGCATGGAGGACGGAAACACGAACGGCTTGTTTGCCGTCCACGTCGCCTCTTGCGTCTCCCGCTCGATCAACTTCACCGCCATCGCGACGGCGCGGCTGCCATTCGGCAGTTGCTCGCCTGGCGGCACGGCATATTGCACGTCGTCGTTGATCTTATGCGTCACCAACATACCAATGGGGTAATAGAGGAACGCAATGATGAATAGAATCCCGATGCCTGTGCCGATGCGTCGGCCCACCGTGCTCGGTTCGTCCGGATTTCTCCGGTTAAGCGACGGCAATTTTTCGCGGATGCTGGTAAGCAAGGCGTTCATCGAAGGTCAAATCCGTTCTTCCTGGACGCAGATTGCGCCCCGACCGCCTACATATAGGCATTATTCACACGGATTTTAATGCTTTCCGATGCCGATGGATCGTAGCGTCGTTTTCGGGATCTACGACCCTATTCCGCAGCTTGCGTAGACTGGCCGGACGGGGCCTCGCACAGTGCCGTCAAATCCTTCAGATTTTCAACGGTTTCGAGGTTTCCAAGCATTTGGAGCAAGGGGGCAATCTGATCCGCCGGCAGAACGCGGGAGGCGCAATCGCTGAATTTAACCTGCATTTCCTCATCGGACATCGGATTTGGGCGGCCCCGGCCCATCAGATACTCGGTTTTCTGCGACAATTTGGTGCCGTCGCGGGTCGTGACGATGACTTCCGAGCACCACGGCTTATCGGTCATTGTCGGGTGCGGGGCGACGTCGCAGAGCCCGAGGAGTTCTTGGGCCTGCTTGTCGGCCCAGGCATCGCCCTCGAAATGATCGAGTACGACCTTGCCGTGCATCAAGGCCCGCGACACGCAATATTGCACGCTGAATTTGGCTTCGAGCGGGCTCGAGACGGTCGGGTTGTTGGTATGCGGCAACCGTTGAGCGTGGCTATAGATCTGAATATGCTTCACGTTCTCTGGTGTCAGTCCGTGTTTCTCCACGAGGTTCAGCATCATGGTGATCGCCATGTGGGTGCTGCCGCAACAGGGGAACTGCTTGATGCCGAGGCCGGGTTCGAGAACTTCGAGCGGATCGCACCAGTTTTCGAAAATCCTGCCGGCGTTGTAGGTTCCGGGGCCGTTGAACACTTCGAAAAAGCCCTGTTTGTCTTCAAAGGCATCGTCGTGCGACGTGAAGCCGCCTTGCGCCAGGAAAGCGGCGAATACACCGTTGCGCGTGCTTTGACCGACATGCAGCGGCTTGGTCATCGTTCCGAAATTCGCCTTGACGCCCGAGGCGAGGGATACGGCGATCGCCAAGGCCCGGCTGGTCTGTTCTTCGTCGAGCCCCAGCATCCGGGAGGCCGCCGCGACGGTGCCGAAAATGCCGAGCGTCGCCGTCGGATGCCAGCCCTTTTCGTAATGGGTGAAATTCACGCCGCGCCCGACCTTGCATTCGGTCTCGTAACCGATGACATAGGCGGTGAGCGCGTCCCGGCCGCTTTTTCCGAATTGCTCGCCCAGCGCGACGATCGGCGGGACCAGCATAACCGACGGATGACCACCCATGACCGGGCTGACATCGTCGTAGTCGAGGGCGTGCGAGGCGGTGCCGTTGATCAGGATTGCGTCCAGCGCCGACGTCCGTTTATTGCCCCCGAAGATCAGGCAGGGACCGTCCTGATCGGCGATGCCGGGAACGGCGACGGGAATTTGCGTTGTCGGCTCGGGCGCCCCGGCGAAGGTGACGCCGATGGTGTCGGTAATCGCATGTTTCGCCCAGAACAGGGCATCGTCGGAGATGTCCTCATAGCGAAAGGCTAGAATTCGCTTGGCAAGTTCCTGCGTGACACTCATCAATTGACTCCTGGTCCTTGGGGGTTCCTGACCGAAACCGGTCATTATCTTGAGGGTAGCGGACACCTGCCTCAAAATTTTCGCTATTTTATGACGTCTCGCCTTGGTAGGGCAAAATCGACCCAGTTTGGATCAATACGGTCTGTCGCCCGCGATCTGCGTGCGGTGCAATATCCGCCGTTGCGACGCGTCGAAGGGATCGCGCCGGTGCATGGCGCACCGGTTGTCCCACAAAAGCAGATCGCCGACCTTCCACGCGTGGCACCATGCGAAATGTTCCTGCGCGGCGTGTGCCCATAGCCGGTCGAGCAGCGCTTCGCTCTCACCGACGGAAAGACCGGGGACATAGCTGTAGGGGCGGCGGCCGAGGAACAGCGCTTTCCGTCCGGTCTCCGGATGCGTCCGGATCAGCGGATGGCGCGGGCCCGGCGTTTTCCGCGGGTCCTTCTCGTCGGTGAAACCGGGGCGGAGCTTGCCGGCGCTGTTGCGGCTGGCGTCGTGGACCGCGGTTCGGCCTTTCGCCATCGCCAGTAGGTCCGGCGGCAGCTCGTCATAGGCCATATACATATTGCAGACGCAAGTATTGCCGCCCGCCGGCGGGATCTCCAGCGAGTAGAGCGCGCTCGCAGCCGGTGGAATCTCTTTGTACGACATGTCCGTGTGCCAGAACGCTTCCGCATTGCCGAGACTGCGGTTGAGGCGCTCTTTCTCCATGCCGACATTCATCACCTCGATGATTTCCGGAAATTTCTCGGTCATCGGCGTGAATGAGGTGCGGTTCGGGCTCTGCGGCGTGCCGAAATAGGAGGAGAAGTAGATGTGCTGCTCCGGTGTCAGGATTTGACCGCGAAACAGCAACACCAGATGCGTGTGCCATGCCTGCTTCAGCGCAATGACAACGTCGGATGGAAGCGGCTTGGAGATATCGACGCCTAAGATTTCCGCGCCGATCGCCGTTGATTGCGGAACCACGGTAATATCGCCTATTCCGTAGCGCTCTCGTGGGATCTTGGTGAAATCCGTGGCGGCGCTGTTCATCTTTTTCGTCCCCGTCATGTCCGGTGGGTTGCCAAAGCCGTGAGGCCCTACAATCGACATACGCGGCATCTGTGTCGAGCTTTCCCGTAAGCCTGAGGAAGATCGGGCTTCCCGTCAAACCCGGCACGGCTTGGCGGGCCAACTTGCCGCAATCCGCCGTTCCGTGATGTAGTGACCTCCATCATGAGTATCGAAATTGTCCCTTTAGGCGAGACCCTTGGCGCGGAAATTCGCGGCGTGGATCTCAGCAAACGGTTGGATGCAACGGTGGCGGAAGCCATCCGCACCGCTTGGCTGGAGAATCTCGTTCTGTTGTTTCGCGGCGTGCCGTTGTCCGACCGGAACTTGATCGACTTCACGCTTGGGTTCGGCGAGTTGGAATTTCCGCCGAGCAAGCTTCTCGATCTTGCGGGAGGGCCCAAGGCCGGAGCCGAAATCCCGCCGGAAATCAATGTCATCTCGAACGTCAGGGAAAACGGGAAGCCGATCGGGCATCTGGGTGCGGGCGAGGCGAGTTGGCATACCGACAGTGCCTTTGTCGACATGCCTCCCGCCGCCAGCATCTTGCATGCGCTTGAGGTGCCGTCGACCGGCGGCAACACGTCCTTCCTCAATATGTATGCCGCATACGAAACGCTTCCCGATGCGTTGCGGCGCCGGATCGAAAACAAGAAGATCAAACACGATCAGACCTATACGAGCGCCGGGGACCGCCGAAACGGATACGACATCGTGGACGATATTCGTGACGCGCCCGGGCCCTGGCATCCTGCGGTTCGGACCCATCCGGAAACCGGAGGCAAGGCGCTGTATCTCGGCCGGCGGATGAATGGCTATGTCGATGGACTGACCCTGGAAGAGAACAATGAATTGCTGGATTCGATTTGGGCGCATGTTCTGCAGCCTCAGTTCATTTGGGAGCATAAATGGGCGGTCGGCGATGTCCTGATGTGGGATAATCGATGCGTGATGCATCGGCGGGAAGCCTTTGATGATTCCAGCCGCCGGATCATGCACCGGACACAACTTGCCGGCGATCGCCCGGTCTAGTACACGGAAAAATTCAGGAGAGAGCGATGCGCGCGGTGGTCTGTGAAGACTGGTGTGACTATGACGAACTGACCGTGGGTACGGCGCCCGTTCCCGACATTGCGCCGGGCGGCGTCCGCATCGGTATCGAATACGCCGGCGTCAGTTTCGCCACGACATTGGTCGTCGCCGGGAAATATCAGCGGAAGCCGCCACTCCCCTTCATCCCTGGAACCGAGGTTTCCGGCACGGTCCTCGAGTGCGGCGATGGCGTTACCCGCTGTAAGCCGGGAGACCGTGTCTTGGCCGCCGTTGATTGGGGTGGCTATGCCGAGCAGATGGTGGCCCGCGAAGCCAATGTTCATGTCGTTCCCGACGGGTTGCCGCTCGATGCGGCGGTCGCCCTGTGCATTTCCTATCCCACGTCGTACGGCGGATTGGTCTGGCGCGCCAACTTGGCCAAAGATGAAACTGTTTTGGTTCATGGTGCTGCCGGGGGCGTTGGGCTCGCGGCCGTGGAAATCGCGACAGCGATCGGCGCCCGCGTGATCGCCGTCGCTAACGGGGATGAAAAGCAGGCGATCTTGCGGGATCGCGGTATTGAACATGTGATCGCAACGGATGGCTTCCGCGATGAAGTCGAGGAGATTACCGGCGGGAAAGGGCTCGATGTGGTCTACGATCCGGTCGGCGGGCCGGTATCGCGCCCATCGATCAGTTGTCTTCGTCCCGGGGGACGGTTGGTGACGATAGGCTATGCAGCGGGCGAAATCCCCTCGATCGGGTTTAATGTCCTGCTGGTCAAGAATATCAGCGTCATGGGGTTCAATTGGGGCGAATATGTCGGTTGGAGCCCGGTCGATCGGCGCGCGCAATACGCTGAGGCGGTGGCCGAGATGATGCAATCCCTGTTGGCGTGGTGGCGGGATGGGAAAATTAACCCGACGGTGCACGCGGCGTTTGACCTGGCCGATTTTCGCGATGCGATGCGCGAGGTGCGGGACCGCCGGGCCATCGGCCGCGTCGTTCTGACGCCGTGAGTGAAACGAGTATGCGGGCGGTTCAGTGTTCCGGATGGGACGGTGTTGCCGGCTTGCACGTCGATGAGGTGCCAGCGCCGGCGATTCAACCCGGCTGCGTCCGCATCGGCATCCACTATGCTGGCGTCGCATTCGCCAACATTCTTATGGTTGAGGGCAGGTATCAGCGGCGGCCGGAACTGCCCTTCATCCCTGGCACCGACGTTTCCGGCGAGATCCTGGAGGTCGCTCCGGATGTCGAAGGGTTCGCGCCGGGTGACCGCGTTTGTGCTTTCCTAGACGGCGGCGGCTGGGGCGAACAGGTCGTGCATCCTGTCACGACCGTCTATCCGATTGACGATGGGATGCCGATGGATGCGGCGTCGACTTTGCCGAGTTCCTATGCCACCGCGTTGTGTTCGCTGACATGGCGCGGCGATTTATCGGAAAGGCAAACGCTGCTGGTCTTGGGGGCCGGTGGCGGTGTCGGGTTGGCGGCGGTTGATGTCGGCAGCGCGCTGGGAGCTCGCGTCATCGCCGTGGCGAGCACGCCGGAAAAGTGCAATGCCGCGCTGGCGCATGGGGCGGATGCCGCGATAGAGCCGAAGGATTTTCGGGGTGCGGTAAAGGCGTTGACCGACGGCCGTGGCGTCGATGTGGTTTTCGATCCGGTCGGCGGCGACATGTTTTCCGACGCCTTGCGTTGTCTCGATATCGGCGGGCGCCTGTTGACCATCGGCTATGCGGCGGGTGACATTCCGCAGATCGGTCTCAATCTTCTGCTGCTGAAGAATATCGGTGTCATGGGATTCAGTTGGGGCACCTATATGGGATGGGGACCCGATCACGGCCGGGAATACTTTGCGCCGCAGGTCCGTCCTCAAATTGCCCGGCTGGTTCAGATGTGGCGAGACAACGAGATCGCGCCGCGTATCCACAACGAGTATCCGCTCGAGCAGATCGCCGACGCAGCGGCCGAGATCACCGGGCGGCGCAACATCGGCCGCATCGTCGTTCATCCGTAGATCAACGCTTACTCGGCGGGCCGTGCGGACTCCGTGGTGGTGAGTGCCGGGCCGAGGATCATGCATAAAGGCAATGTCAGCAGGACGACGATCGAAAGAACCATCATCGTGGTCTCGATGCTGAAAACGTCGGCCAAATATCCGTAGACCAGCGGGGCGATGAGGCCGCAGGTCGAGCCGAGCGTATACATCAGTCCAAACGCCCGCGAGTGCTTGTCGTCGTCGATCAGCTCACCGACCGAGCCGTAGATCGCTGACGACGTGCCGTTCAAGAACACGCCGAGCAGCGGCAGAAGGAAGAAGGCATAGAGCGGGGGCGCTGCGAGGATGAGAAGGATTCCCGCGCCCGTGCCGATCTCGGTGATCCCGATGGTGCGGGCGATCCCGATGCGTTCCGCCAGCATGCCGCAGGCGAATTTGCCCAGCATGCCGCCGAGCAGCGTGATCAATACGGCCGACGCGGCCCAGCCCGTGGGGACGCCTTTCTCGATCATCAGGAAGGCGACGAAGGTTAGGAAACCATTGCGTGTCGAATTATCGAGCGCAGCGATTGCGCCGAGCGACAGGAATCCGCCGCGATGCCGGATGCCCCACCCCTTCGTGCCATTCGCGGCGCTCTCTTTCTGTTCGACCGTCGGCTGGTTGCCGCTCCCGGCCATCCGCAGCAACACCAGGCAGGCGACCGCCACGATGACGGCGGTGATCCCGTATCCGATCACTGGGGCTTGCCATGACATCCCCATGCCGGTGGCGAGGATGGTCAATCCCATGAACATAAATTTGCCCACGTCGCCGAAGGAGTTGTAGGTGCCGAGCGCGGCACGGCGGCCTGTGCTCGGATAGGCGCCGGTGATCAGCGACGATGCCAGCGGATGCTGGAATGCCGCGCCGAGGCCTGCCAGAAAAATAAAGACCAGCAGTGAGATAAATCCTGTCGAGAAGCCGAGCCCGATAAATCCGGCGCCGGCGGCGGCTGTTCCCAACGCCAGCAGGTTCCGTTCACCGACCCGCTCGGCCCATAGCCCCGCGGGGATTTGCAACGCCGCGGTCGCCGCCTTGTTCGCGGCGCGGATCAATCCTACTTCGGCATAGGAAAGGCCGAATGCTTCGCGGAGAATAGGCAGCAAGGCATACAGCATATCCACCAACCCGTCGTGCAGGACATGCAGGCCGCAACAGGTGGAAAGCGTAAGCTTGGAGTTCTGTCGTGCCATGGATGCCGCATTACGTCACAAAACCGTCACAAAAGTAAAGATGGCTTCGGGTTTACGGATCGGGGGCGGGTGGGCTAGGGTGCGCCGCTCACGCCCATTCCCTTTAAACAAATTTTCGAGGAGCGATGAGCTCTCACGCATTGTTGGAGTCGTTTGACGATTTGGAACCCGAGACGGGTGATTTCCTGTCCGAGGTGATTTACGGATTGCGGGCGTCTCCCAAGACGTTGCCGTGCAAGTTTTTCTACGATGAAAAAGGATCGCAACTGTTCGATCGTATCTGCGAGTTGCCGGAATACTATCCGACGCGGACCGAGACGGCATTGCTGGAGGAAATCGGCGGCGAGGTTGCGGACTGTATCGGACCGCATGCGCAAATCATCGAGTATGGTTGCGGGTCGGTGCGAAAAATCCGCCCTGTTGTCGACGCGCTGGATCGACCGGCGGCATATGTCGCTGTCGATATCTCAAAAGAGCATCTGTTGGCGGCGTCGAGTATGTTGGCGACCGACTATCCGGGCCTTGAGATCCATGCGATTTGCGCAGATTTCGTCCAACCCTTTCCCGTGTCGCCACCGACCGCGTATCCCGGCGCGCGCCGGGTCGGATTCTTCCCCGGTTCCACGCTCGGTAATTTCACCAAGAAAGAGGCATGTGCGCTGCTCTCGAGCGCTGCGGACCTACTTGGGTCCGGTGGCGGCATGCTGATCGGTATCGATCTCAAGAAGGACGTTTCGGTGCTGAAGGCCGCGTATGACGATGCTGCCGGCGTTACGGCCGCGTTCAACATGAACCTGTTGGATAGAATCAACCGCGAGCTGGGGGCCGACTTCGATCTCGATCAGTTTGAACACCATGTCGTCTACAATGACGAAGTCGGCCGGATCGAGATGCACCTTCGCAGCCTTCGCGACCAAACCGTCAGGATCGACGGAAACGCGTTTGAGTTTCGGGCCGGCGAGACGATCCACACCGAGAACTCGCATAAATACGATATCAAGCAATTCCAGGATATGGCCCGCGATGCGGGCTTCGAACCGGAGCGGGTGTGGACCGACGGCAACGATCTCTTCAGCGTGCACTTTCTGACGGTGCCCTAATCGCCAGAGGCAGTTCGTTAGACCGTTCCCTTTTCCCGCAGCTGCGCAATCCGCGCGGTGTCAAAGCCGAGCTCGGCGAGTAGATCGTCGGTGTCCTGGCCGAGTTCTGGTCCGGGCCGATTTGGTGTAGGCTCGCCCGTATCGAAAGGGCAGTCCAATACACGGAACGGTGTGCCGTTCTGATGGATGAGGTCCTGGATCATGCCAGTCTCGGTCACGTAGGGGTTGTCCATCGCTTGCTGAACGTCATAGATCGGTGCTGCCGGGACTAGTCCGGCGAAATGATCCAGCCATTCGTCGGTGGTGCGGGCCGATAGCGCATCATCGAGCATGTCCTGGATCAGGGCGCGATTTTCCAGCCGGTCCTTGAACTTCAAGAATCGCGCATCCTTACCCCATTCCGAACGACCGACCATGTCGCACAGGATGGGCCAGAATTTCTCCTTGTTGCACATAATGAAGATCCAGCCGTCCTTGGTCTTGTACTGCGCGCAGGGCGTTAGCGACGGATGGCCTGAGCGCGGTTCGCGCCCCTGGACGTGGCCGGTGTTGAGATACCAGGTGGCCGGATAAGAAACATTCGTCAGCGCCAGATCGAACAGGTTTGTGTCGACGTTTCGCCCGGTGCCGGTGGCACGGGCGGCGAGGATGGCGGAGACCGTCGCATAGGCCATCGCCAAGCCGGTCATTAGATCGACGATCGACAGGCCGAACCGGGTCGGCGGTGTGTCTGGTTCGCCGGTGAGCGAGAAGTAACCGGCTTCCGCCTGCATGAGATAGTCGTAACCCGGCCATGTGGCGCGCGGACCGCTTCGCCCATACGCGGTCAGGAAGGAACAAACGATTTTCGGGTTCAGCGCGCCGAGCGTCTCATACGTCAGGCCGAGTTTCTCCGGCACGTCGCCGCGCAGATTGCAGGTCACCGCGTCGGCTGTCTTTACCAGATCATGGAAAATCGCCTGACCGTCCGGTGACGAGAGGTCGAGCGTGAGACTTCGCTTGTTGCGGTTGATGCTTTGGAAGAAGAGGCTGGCGCTGCTGTTCGTCGAATCGTCGTCGATGAAGAAGGGGCCGACGGCGCGGCCCATGTCGCCGCCATCCTTCGGGTTCTCGATCTTGATCACCTCGGCGCCGATGTCTGCCAGATACTGGGTTCCCCAGGGACCGGCGCCGTATTGTTCGACGGCCAGCACGCGGACGCCGTCTAAAGGCAACATCGATAAGGTCTCCGCTTAGATTGGATTACGTTGGATCAGCTGCCGCGCGATGATGATGCGCTGCAATTCGTTAGTGCCTTCGCCGATGGTCAGCAAGGGCGCATCGCGATAGAAGCGCTCGACCGGGAACTCCTTCGAATACCCGTACCCGCCGTGCACCCGCATGGAATCCATCGAGTTCGTGACGGCGGCTTCAGTCGCGAAGAGTTTCGCCATCCCTGCTTCCATGTCGCACCGCTCGCCCTTGTCGAATGCATTGGCGGCTTGGTGCACCAACAACCGGGCTGCTTCGGTGCGGGTCGCCATGTCGGCCATGTTGATTTGTATCGCCTGGTGCTCGCAGATCGGTTTGCCGAAAGTCTGCCGCTGCTGCGAGTATTTCACCGCCTCGTCGAGCGCGGCTTGCGCCACGCCCACGCCGCGCGCCGCCACGTTGATCCGGCCCAATTCCAGCCCGCCCATCACATGTTTGAAGCCTTCGCCTTCGACGCCGCCGATCAGGTTCTCGTGCGGCACCTGACAGTCGTCGAAAACCAATTCGGCGGAGTCGATCCCCTTGTAGCCGAGTTTTTCCAGCTTCCGCGAAACCTCGAATCCTTCCCCTTTTTCGATCAGGAACAGGCTGATGCCCTTGTGGCGTGGCTCCACATCCGGGTCGGTCTTCACCATGACGGCGAAACACGTGCCGTGAATTCCGTTGGAAATCCAAGTCTTGGTGCCATTGACCACATAACCGTTACCTTGCTTCGTCGCGCGCGTGCGGATCGCTTGCAGGTCGGTGCCGCAGTTCGGTTCGGTCAAGGCGAGGCCGCCGCGAATCTCGCCGCTGGCGAATTTCGGCAGCCACTTTTGCTTCTGCTCCTCGGTGCCGGCCCGTTGCACCGCCGACGCCATGATCAGATGCGAATTGAAGATGCCGGAAAGGGACATCCAAACCGTAGCCACGCGTTCGACGATCTTTGCGTAGGTCAGGCAGGAAAGGCCGAGCCCGCCGTATTCCTCTTCGATGATGGAGCCGAACAATCCCAACTCCTTCATCTTCTCGACGATCTCCTCGGGATAGGTGTCGTTGTGTTCAAGCTCCATCGCATAAGGCTTGACGTCGCGGTCGAGAAAGCGGTCGACCGCGTCGAGGATCAAGGTTTCCTGTTCGTCCTGTTCCGACGTTACAGTCATCGCTCGTTACTCCATTAAGTCGTCGACGCCGTGCCCGCGTTTCGGGATCAGCATGGTTCGGTCATAGGTCATGAAGACGGTGCCGTCGGCCTTCTTGCCGATCGTCTTGATACCGACGATGCCCTGTGTGGGGCGCGACTTCGACTCCCGTTTGTCCAAGACCTCGCTCTCGGCATAAATCGTATCGCCGACGAAAACCGGCGCGGTCAGTTTGATGTCGTTCCAGCCCAGGTTCGCGATCGCCTTCTGGCTGGTGTCGCTGACGCTCATGCCGGCAACGATCGACAACGTCAGGGCGCTGTTGACCAGCAACTGACCGAACTCGCTCTTCGCCGCATAGTTGGCGTCGAAGTGGACCGGGTGCGTGTTCATCGTCAATAGGGTGAACCAGGTGTTGTCCGCTTCGCTGATCGTGCGGCCGGGGCGGTGTTCGTAGACGTCCCCCACCTCGAAATCCTCGAAATACCGTCCGATCTCCTCGCGGTAGCGGTTCGGTCCGATTTCCTTGCTGCCATATCCCATGGATGTTCTTTCCTTACTTGCTTCGTGCCGCTGCGGCCAGAACACGGCGGGCCGAACGGACAATCGATTCGTTCACCATGTGGCCGTCCAGTCGGGCAATCCCGACGGTATCGGCTTCGGCGGTCGCGATAATTCGCTGCGCCTGTTCGATTTCTTCCGACGTCGGTGTCAGCGCGGCGTGGATCGGCGCGACATGTGCCGCCTCATAGGAGATCTTGCCGGTAAAGCCCATGCCGATGACACGGTTCAGTTCTTCGAGAAACCCTGTTTCATCCTGCGGATCAAACCACGCGCCGTCCATCGCGTCGATATGCGCGTGCTTGGCGGCGTTCACGATCCGGCTGCGCCCATAGATCAGTGCATCCCATTTCCGGTTGCTGCCGATTTCGGCGCTGTAATCCGCGGTGCCGAAGATCAAGCAGGTTAGTTCCGGTGCCGCCACCGCGATATCGCCGACCCGGCGTAGGCCTTCCGGACTTTCGATCAGTGCAAGGATCTCGATCTCCGGCCGTGCCGGGCGCAACACATCGGCAACCTGCGTGATGTCCTCCGGGCAGTTCACCTTCGGCAGGATGATGCCGTCCGGCGGCGTCGCCGCGTCGATAACGGCCAAGATATCGCGAAGGCCGTCGGCCGTACGGAGGCTGTTCACCCGCAGGAGGCACCGGCATTTTGCGGTTCCCTTGAACATATCGAATACGGCGGCGCGCGCTTCGGCCTTGCGGTCCACGGCGGTGCCGTCTTCCAGGTCGGCGCAGACCATGTCCGCACCGCTCGCCGATAAGGCGCGGAACTCATCGGGGCTGAGCGCCGATGTCATCAAGAGGCTTCGTCGCAGGACAACCGGATCGGTCATGCGGTGTGCTTTTCTCCGTTGAGACTGCCGGTTAGTAGGATCGCGGCATGCCCAGGATGTGTTGGCCGATATAGGCCAGGATCATGTTGGTCGAAATCGGCGCCGTGCGGAATATACGGGCCTCCCGCCATTTCCGCTCGACATCGTATTCCCGGGCGAACGCGAAACCGCCATGCGTCGTGAAACAGGCTTCGCCGCAGGCCCAGGCGGCCTCGCCGGAAAGGTGCTTGGCCATGTTGGCTTCGGCGCCGCACGGCTGGCCCGCATCGAACAGGGCGGCGGCCTTGCGCGCCATCATGTCGGCGCCCTGATACTCGGCATAGGCCTTGGCGATGGGAAACTGAATGCCCTGATACTGGCCGATCGGATTGCCGAAGACCACCCGTTCCTTGGAATAATCGACCGCCTTCTCGACGAAGAATTTGCAGTCACCGAGCGCTTCGGCCGAGATCAGGATGCGTTCGGCGTTCATACCGTCGAGGATGTAGCGGAAGCCTTTGCCTTCCTCGCCGATCAGGCTGGAGGATGGAATCCACAAATTGTCGAAGAACACCTCGGTGGTGTTGTGGTTGATCATCGCGTCGAGCGGCTGGATATCGCAGCCGTTACCGCGGGCTTCGCGCAGATCGACGAGAAAACAGGACAGGCCGTCGCTGCGCTTCTCCGTCTGGTCCGCTGGCGTGGTCCGCGCGAGCAGCAGCATCAGGTCGGAATGCAGCGCCCGGCTGGTCCAGACTTTCTGGCCGTTGATGCGATACCCGTTGCCGTCCTTCTCTGCCCGCGTTTTGAGCTGTGTGGTGTCGGAGCCCGTGGTCGGTTCGGTTACCCCGAAGGCCTGTAGGCGCAGTTCTCCGGACGCGATCTTCGGTAGGTATTCCTGCTTCTGGTCCTTGCTGCCGTGCCGCAGGACCGTGCCCATCGTGTACATTTGGGCGTGAACCGCTCCCGCGCTGCAGCCGCTTTCGTGGATCGTCTCCAGGATGACCGCGCCGGCGCGGATCGGCAGGCCTGCGCCGCCGTATTCCTCGGGGATCAACGCGCCGAGGAACCCTGACTCGGTCAGCGTCTTGACGAATTCCGTCGGGTAGCTGCCATCGATCCCTTGGTCTTCCAGACCACGCCAATACTCGCCGGGAAAATCCGCGCAGAGTTTTTTCACGGCATCCCGGAGTTCCGGATAGTCCTCGCCGATTGCAATGACGGTTTCGGTATCGCTCATGGTTTTCCTATGGCTCGTATCAGTAGGACCGCGGCATGCCGAGGACATGCTGGCCGATGAAATTCATGATCATGTTGGGGGCGACCGGCGCATTCCGCGACAGCCGGCATTCCCGCCATTTGCGTTCCACATCGTATTCGCGGGCGAAAGCGAAGCCGCCGAAGGTGGTGAAGCATGCCTCGGCGCAGGCCCAGGCCGCATCGCCCGACAGGTATTTGCCGATATTCGCTTCCGCGCCGCAGGGCACGCCCGCGTCGAACATGGCGGTTGCCTTTTGAACCATGAGGTCGGCGGCTTCCAACTGCGCATAGGCGCTGGCGATGGGAAACTGAATGCCTTGATTCTGGCCGATGGGACGGCCGAACACCACGCGCTCGTTCGCGTAGTCCACCGCCTTCTTCACGAAATAGCGGCCATTGCCGATGGCTTCGCTCGACACCAGGCAGCGCTCCGCGTTCATCCCATCGAGGATATAACGGAAGCCTTTGCCTTCCTCGCCGATCAGGCTGCTCGCGGGAATCTTCAGGTCGTCGAAGAAGACCTCGGTCGTGTTGTGGTTCACCATGGCGTCGATGGGCCGGATTTCCAGCCCGTTGCCCTTGGCATCCCGCATATCGACCAGGAAGGTGGAGATACCGTCGGTCCGCCGTTTCGATTCCTCGGGCGGTGTCGTGCGCGCCAGCAGGAGCATCAGGTCGGAATGCGCGGCCCGGCTGATCCAGACCTTTTGTCCGTTGATGCGATACCCGTTGCCGTCCTTCTCCGCCCGCGTCTTAAGCTGCGTCGTGTCGGAGCCGGTGGTCGGTTCGGTGATCGCAAAGGCCTGCAGCCGTAACTCGCCGGCGGCGATCTTCGGCAGAAATTCGTTCTTTTGCTCGTTGGTGCCGTGCCGCAGGACCGTGCCCATCGTGTACATCTGGGCGTGGCAGGCCGAGGCGCTGCAGCCCGCCGTATTGATCGTCTCGAGAATGACCGCGCCGGCGCGGATCGGCAGGCCGGCGCCGCCGTATTCCTCCGGGATCAAGGCGGCGAGATAGCCCGCATCGGTCAGCGCTTGGACGAAATCCGTCGGATAGCTGCCCGATGGCGGCTGGTTCTCCAGGTCGCGCCAATATTCCGCCGGGAAATCCGCGCAGAGTTTGGCGACAGACTCGCGAATTTCCGGGTAGTCCTGCCCGCAGGGGACCGATGCGTCGATGTCCGACATGCCGTGCCGGGCCTATTCCGCGGCGGCGGCGAGGGAGGACGCGGGAACGAATCCTTTCGGCGGGCCTGATTTCGCGAGGCCGCCGTTCAGCGTTTCGTCCGGCAGGTTGCGCGCCACGATCTCGCGGACCGCGACCAGCTTGTCCAGGTTGACGCCGGTTTTCATCCCCATGCCTTCCAGCATGAAGACCAGGTCGTCCATCACGATGTTGCCGGTCGCTCCCGGCGCGTACGGGCATCCGCCCAAGCCCGCCAGCGACGCGTCGAATCGCCGGACACCGGTTTCGAGCGCCGCCAACGCATTGGCGATGCCGAGCCCGCGCGTATCGTGGAGATGCACGGTTAGCGGCAGGTCGTCGCCGAAGGTGCCATACATGAGCTTGAACAGGCTCTTGACCTGCGACGGGTTGGCGTAGCCGACGGTGTCGGCGATGGCCAGTTCATCCGCGCCGGCATCCAAGAATTTCTCTGCAAGTTTGACGACAGCGTCGGGGTCCACCTGGCCCTCGATGGTGCAACCCAGCGCGGTAGACAGACCGACGAACAGGCGGACGCGGCGGTCGCTTTCCTTCGCTTTCTCGTCGCGCAACGCGACAATCTTCTTGAAGGCAGCGACCGACTCGTCTGGTGTCATGCGCACGTTGGCGATGTTGTGTTTCACGCTGACGGACGTCACGTAATTCAACTTGTGGACCCCGGCGGCGAGGCCGTTCTCCGCGCCCTTGAGATTCGGCATCAGGGCGGAGATCACAAGACCCTCGTGTTTTTCCGCTATGGGCAGCGCGGCGGCGCAGACGTCTCTTGCATCCGCGAACTGCGGCAGCAGTTTGGGCGGTACGAAGGAACAGACCTCGATCTCCGGCATGCCCGCCGCGGCCTCGGCTTCGATCCACGCGATTTTCTGATCGGTCGGGAAGAATGTCTGCACGTTTTGCAGACCGTCCCGCAGGCCCACTTCACAGACGTGAACATCATTGCCGTCGCGCATGGCGTAACTCCCTTGTTGAAAACGGAATATTGGCGCTCCAAGAGCGCGTATTCCCTGTGCCGCCGAATCGTTTTGTCCGGACCAATTTCGCTTGTCCGTTTAACTAAATCGGCACCTCGGACGAGTCAATTGGAGCCGGAAAACCGACGCATCGAGATTTAACGATCAGGCGGACGGCGCTTCGTCGAGCCGCACCGCGATGTCCTCCAAGTCGGCGGAAACCGCCGGATACCGTTCCATGACGAGCGGATCGTGGCCCGGAACGACATGCGCCGGCGACTCCGCCAGTTCCACCGCCCGGTCGAACGAGAGGATGTTCTCCCCCACATTGTAGATGGCGGGGAAGGGGCTCCGTTTCTCCATGTTCGCATAGTAATGCGCCGCGTCAGAGGCGACGACGACCCAGCCGCGTTTGGTGAAGATACGGGCGATCTGATGCCCTTTCGTGTGGCCGCCGACAAGATGGATGCTGATCCCGGGAGCCAGCGTGGTGTCGCCGTCATGGAAGGTGACCCGGTCGCTGTATATGTTTCGGACCAACGTGCAGACGTCGTCGACCATGACGCCGCGTTTGAAACCCTTCCAGTGTGTATCGCGCCCCGTGATGTAACGCTGTTCCGCTTCTTGGATATGGAATTGTGCATGGGGAAATTTGTCGAAATTTCCCACGTGGTCCCAATGCATATGGGTGATGATGACGTCATTCACCGTCTCCGGATCGACGCCGACCAGCCGCAGTCCGTCGCTTGGGCAACGGAAGAATTCATGGTTCCGTTCTTCGGCGGCCCCTTTGGTAAAGCCCATATCGACGACCACCGTGCGTTCGTCGCCGACCGCGGCCCAAATGAAATAGTCCATCGGCATAGGGCCGTCATGGGGGTCGCCGACGATGAAATTGTGACTTCGCCGCCGATGCGGATTGTGCGCATAGCGGACCGCGTAGAGAACGTAACAGTCCGGAGCGGTCACACCGGGACGCTCCCCAGCGTGCTGATCCGGTGAAGTTCGCGGATATGGCTCGGCGGCAGGTCTGCGGTCGTCGCCGCGTGCATGGTGCAGCGGTTGTCCCACATCAGCAGGTCGCCCGCGCCGCGCCATTTGTAGCGGTACTGGAATCGCGGTTGCTTCGTATGCTCGAAGACCTCTTGCAGCAGATCGTCGCTGTCCACTTCGGACATGCCGACGATATTCTTGATGCCGCCGGTGACCCCATCGAACACGAAGATGGATTTCCGGCCGGTCTCCGGATGCGTCCGGATGATCGGCCGGACTCTCTCCGGGCTTTCCGCCCGTTCCTCGTCCGTCATGATCTGCCAGCGGGATTCAGGATGGGTCCGGTCCCTGTGGTAACGGTACTGGCAGACATATTCGAGCTGCTCGAGACGCTTCTTCATGGCGGGGGAAAGGGCTTCGTAGGCCGCGGCGAGATCGCAAAACAGCGTGTCGCCGCCTTCGGCCGGAATCTCCACGGCGTACAACATCGTCACGTTGGCCGGGCGCTCCAGATAGGACCAGTCGGAATGCCAGAACGAGCCGGCGTCCTTGATCCCCTTCGGTTTGCCATACTCGATACGGTTCGACAGGACGGTGATCCGGCTGTCGTCTTCATGCCAGAAACGGCGGATCGTATGCGGCACGATCTCTCCGAAACGTTCGCCGAAACGGCAGAGCTGCTTCGCCGCAAGCTGCTGATCATGAAAGAACAACACTTTGTGCTCGAGATAGGCCTCGTGGAGTTTTTGCCACGTCTCGCCGGTCAAATCCTGGCTGAGATCGACATCCGTCACTTCCGCGACGAAACTATCAGCAACACGTTTAACGGACACCATTGCGGACACTGCTTCTTTGCGTATCGTTCGAGATGCGGAAGGATATCGCGAAATCCGTTAGCGGCAAAACGCCGATGGCGGCGGCCGGTCGGCGGATTGTCCACGGAGAGGGCCGCTGTTATGGTTTGCGCGCCCCGTTGGGCCATCACTCCCAAGGATCATTCCTTTATGGAGATTTGCAGTATCCAGGCGGCCGATTGGATGGCCTGCCTGCAAAACGACGATTTGCCGTCGGATGTCTTGAGCGTCGCGGCTCAATGACCCCCTCGAAAAACGTTTCATCGCCCGTCCTCGGGATCGTTTGCATGCTGGTTGCCGGCGTTCTGATGTCCAGCAACAATGCTATCCTGAAATGGGTGACGGCCGGATATCCCCCCGGCGAGATCATGTTCATTCGCGGCGTTTTCATCTGGTTGCCGATCATGATCCTGATTGCACGGGCCGGCGGCCCCCGGACGATCATTATCCAGCGTCCGCATCTCCATTTCATCCGGGGCGCCTGCGTTGTCGGCTCGGCCTTCATGTACCTCACGGGGCTGCGGTATCTGCCGCTGGCGGACATGACGGCAATCAGCTTCTCGACACCATTATTCGTGACCGCGCTTGCCCCGTTCCTGTTGGGGGAAATCGTCGGTTGGCGCCGCTGGACAGCCGTTGCCATCGGTTTTGCCGGTATCGTTATCATCACCCGGCCGACCGGGGACGCCCTGCAGTTAGCCGTATTGTTGCCGCTTGGATCCGCATTTTGGGCAGGTATTCGGGACATGGTAACCCGGCGAATGACGACAACCGATTCGTCTAACGGGATCCTCTGTACGACGACGGCGATGGTCATGCTCGCCGGTTTGATGACGTTCCCGTTGGGTTGGACGACGCCGACTCTGCAGGATTTCGCCTTGATAGCAGTCGCCGGATTATTCGCCGGGTTCGGGCATCACTTCATGATCGAAGCGTTCCGCCATGCCGAAGCCGTGATGGTGTCGCCGTTTCGATACCTCATGATCGTATGGGCGATCCTGTTGGGATACTTCATTTGGGGCGACCTGCCCGACGCCTATGTCATTGCCGGCATTGTGCTCGTTATTCTCAGCGGCCTATACATCTTCCATCGTGAGATAGTACGCCGCCGCGCGGGTCTGCGGTAGAAATGACAATCGCCACTTCCTTTTCATCGGCACCGGTACGCGGCATCGCCTACATGATCATGGGCGGGTTCTTTATGGCCGTGAACAACGCGATGCTCAAGTGGGTGTCCGGATACCCGCCGGGCGAAGTTTTGTTCCTTCGGGGCATCTTCACCGCTCTGTCGATCCTAATCCTCGTTGGATTTTCGGGGCGATGGAACAGTCTTCGCGTCAACAGGATTTCGGGGCACTTGGTTCGGGCGGGCTGCATGGTGTTCTCGACATTCTGTTTCATTCTGGGCCTTCGCTACCTACCGCTCGGGGAAACCACGGCAATCACATTTGCCGGCCCGCTCTTCGTGACGGCAATGGCGGGGCCGTTTTTGGGCGAGAGTGTCGGTTGGCGCCGGTGGATGGCGGTCGTCGTCGGCTTCAGCGGCATTTTGTTGATCACGCGCCCGGCCGGCGATGCATTTCAGCTGGCCGCGTTGCTGCCGTTGGGAGCGGCCTTCGGCGCGGCGATCCGGGACGTGGTGACGCGTAAGATATCGGTCAACGAATCGTCGATCGCGATCCTCCTCACCACGACGCTGGCGCTGATGTGGGGCGGTTTGATGACATTACCTTTCGGATGGCGGATGCCGACCCCGTTCGATATGGGCGTAATCGCCGCGTCCGGCATACTCGTGACGGCGGGGCACTATTATACGATCGAGACCTTCCGCCATGCGGAAACCGCGCTGGTGTCGCCGTTCAAATATCTCAGTATCGTCTGGGCGATCGTGATCGGCTTCTTTGTTTGGGGAGATATTCCCGATGCCTGGATGATCGGCGGTACCTCGCTTGTCGTTCTGAGTGGGCTTTATATCTTGCATCGGGAGATCGTCGTGCAACGCCGCCGCTCGTCGCAGGATACGATTTAGACCAAGCTCATCAGTTTCAGATTCGCCGGGGCCCAACGCTTTCGGTATCTTTACGCCACGCAATCAATGCGATGCCAAGGGAGAGGTTTATGGCTGGTCCACAGACCATGTTCGATAAAATTTGGAACCGTCACGTGATCGTGCAGCGGGATGACGGTCAATGTCTGTTGTATGTCGATCGGCATCTGGCGCATGACGGTTCGTTCCATGCGTTCAGCATGTTGCGTCAGGATGAACGGTCGGTGAAGCGGCCGCAGCAGGTGTTTGCGACGCCCGATCATTACAGCCCCACCGATGTCCGTACGATCGATGCGATCGAGAATGACGAGCTTCGTGAGAAGGTCGCCATCCTCGACGAAAACACCAAGGAATTCGGCGTGCCGCATTTCGGGATCGATGACGAGCGGATGGGCATCGTGCATGTCATCGGGCCGGAGTTGGGAATCACCCAACCGGGCATCTTCCTGGTCTGCGGCGATTCGCATACGTCCACACATGGCGCGATGGGGGCTATTGCCTGCGGTATCGGCGCGTCGGAAGTCGCGCATGTCCTGGCGACGCAATGCCTGTGGCAGAGTAAGCCGAAGACCATGCGCATCACCGTCGACGGTACGTTGGGTTTCGGCGTGACCGGCAAGGACGTCATTCTCGCGATCATCGGCCAGATCAGCGCGGCGGGCGGGGCCGGCTACGCGATCGAATATGCCGGGTCGGGCATCGAACAGCTTTCCATGGAAGGGCGGTTGACGGTCAGTAACATGTCCATCGAGGCCGGCTGCCGTATGGGCATCATCGCGCCCGATCAGAAGACATACGACTACTTGGAAGGGCGACCCTACGCGCCGAAGGGGGCGGAATGGGAAAAGGCGCTGGCGTATTGGAAGACGCTGCCGACGGACGAAGGGGCCGCTTTCGACCGCGAGGTCACGATCGACGGCGATGCCATCGCGCCGATGGTGACCTGGGGCAACAGTCCGGAAAACGTCGTGCAGGTGACCGATGTGGTGCCGGACCCGTCGACGGAACCCAATGCCGAGCGGCGCCAATCGATGCTCAACGCGCTCGACTATATGGACCTCAAGGCAGGCATGCCGATGACGGATGTCGCGGTGGATCGCGTTTTCATCGGATCCTGCACGAACAGCCGGATCGAAGATCTGCGTCTGGCCGCCGATGTGGTGAAAGGCCGTAGCGCCGTGGTGCCGTCGATGATCTCGCCGGGGTCGATGCAGGTGAAGGCGGCGGCGGAGAGGGAAGGGTTGGACAAGATCTTTACCGAGGCCGGGTTCGAATGGCGCCATTCGGCGTGTTCGATGTGCGTCGGCTTGAACGGTGATTCCGTCGACCCGGGTATCCGCACCGCATCCACCAGCAACCGGAACTTCCGTGGCCGCCAGGGACCGGGGAGCCGGACGCATCTCGTCAGCCCGGCCATGGCCGCGGCCGCCGCCGTCACCGGAAAGTTCACCGATGTGCGCCAATTGATGGAGGAGAAGTAGGATGGAAGCCTTCACCACATTGACCGCCACGGCGGTGCCGATCGACACCGTCAACGTCGATACGGATCAGATCATTCCCGCACGTTTCCTGAAGCGGGTGCGGACGGATCCCGAATACGCCAGCTTCTTTTTCCATGATTTGCGCCGGAACAAGGACGGCAGCCAACGCGACGATTTCATCCTGAATCAGGAACCGTATAAGAACGCGCAGATTATCGTCGCGGACGACAATTGGGGATGCGGCTCGTCGCGGGAGGCGGCGGTCTGGACCCTGCTCGCCAACAACTTCCGTTGCGTCATCGCGCCGAGCTTCGGCGACATCCATTACAACAACGGTATGAAGAACGGCATGTTGCCGGTTCGGCTGGCGAAGGACGACTGCGCGACCCTACGCGGCCAACTTCACGAGAAGCCGGGGACGACGATCACCGTCGATCTGGGAGAGCAGACCGTCACCGGACCTGATGGTTCCTCGTATGGCTTCGAGATCGATCCGTTCCAGAAGCATTGCATGATGGAAGGCCTCGACCATATCGGTCTGACCGAGCAATACGACGCGGATTTCGAAGCCTTCGAGGAAAAATACAAGAAGGAAGCGAGTTGGCTCTTCCCGGCCTGAGCCGATGGATTAAGCCTCGGTAACGATCAGGCCGTCCACCGCGACGACGCCTTCCCCTTCGGCCTTGACCAAGAGCGGATTGATCTCCGCTTCCGACACGCGCGAACCGTCCAGGCGGGCCAGGTTGGACACGGCAACGATGGCGTCGGCCAATGCATCCAGGTCGCCTTTCGCCATGCCCCGATAGCCCCGGATTGGGGCGAGGCCGTCCACCTCGTCGATCATTTCTCGCGCTGTGTCGATCGAGACCGGCGCGATGCGGATGGCGATATCGCCGTAAATCTCGGACAACACGCCGCCGGCGCCGAGGACCACGGTCGGGCCGACGAGCGAGTCCACGCGGTATCCCAGCAGTACCTCGGCGAAGCCCCGCTCCATACGCTGCAGCAGGAATCCGTTCAAATTGGCCGATGGGCTGTGGGCGGTGACCCGCTCCTGAATGGCGGAGAGGGCCGTCGCGAGTGCGTCCTCGTCGAGGATGTTAAGTTCCACCCCGCCCGCCTCGGTCTTGTGGGCGATGTCGGGCGATAGGATCTTGGCGACCATGGGAAAGCCGACGGACCCGGCCAACGAAAGACCCGCGTCCGCGTCCGGCGCGGTGGCGGCCGCGACTTGTGGTACGCCGAGTGCTTCGAACACCGTGCGGGCGCTTTCCTCGTCGGCGGTACCCGTTGGCAGGCCTGAGAGTAGAGCGGCCAGTCCATCGCCGTCGAAGTCGGGAGCGTTCGGTACGGAGACCGGGGGCTGCCAACTCAAACAACAGCGAAAGGCGTCAGCGCAGCCTTCCGGCGTGCGGAATGCCGCGATGCCCGCATTGGTCAACATCTGGTTCGATTCCTCGGCGGTGGGTACGAGAAACGCGCCGATCGGTTTCTCGGATTTTGCCAAGTCGAGGAAGGGTTTGACCGCGTTTTCCGGATTGAATTGCGCCGACGAGCCGACGACCATGATGACGCCGTCATTCTCCGGCATGGCCATCAATTCGTTGAGCAGCATCGTCGTGTTCTTCGGATTGGTTCCGTTGAAGGTCAGGTCGATCAACGGGCCGTTCGAGAAGACCGCGCCCTTATCCAGTAGCGCGCGGGCCTTCTCCTCGGGGATTCCGACCGCGTCGATTCCCTTACGGCCCAAACTGTCGACCACCATGCCGCCGCCGCCGCCAGTGGTGCTGAGGACGGACACGGTCTTGCCCGGTTTCGGTTTCCGGCCCAGCAACAGCAGTGGCAGCTCGAACAGGGTTTCGAAGAGATCGACCCGAATAATGCCGTGATGCCGGAAGAAGGCGTCGACCGCCGCATCGGTGCCGGCGATCGCGCCGGTATGGGACGCGGTGAACTGCTGCGCCGCTTCCGACCGGCCGAGCTTGTAGACGATAATGGGCTTCCCCGCGTCATGGGCGCGGCGCGCCATCGCGGCGAAGGCGTCGGCGGACCGTATCGTCTCGAGGAATAGGAGGATCGCCTCGGTCTTCGGGTCGTCGATCAGGATTTCGCCGACTTCGGCGACGGAGATGTCGCTCTCGTTTCCGATCGACACGATCTTGGAGAAGCCGAGGCCGCGCGCCTGGCCCCGCGAAATGAAGGTGCCGGTAAGACTGCCGCTGTGCGATATGACGCCCAAGTTCCCCTTGTTGAGTGTGGGGAGTTGCAGCACGGTATTCGGCGCAATCGTCGCGGGCGGATCGGTGTTGTAGACGCCCATGCAATTCGGGCCGATCAGCCGGACACCGGCCGACTTGGCCGCGCCGATGAGTTCTTCCTGCAGTCGGACGCCTTCCTCGCCGGATTCCGCGAAATCCGAGGTGAATACAGTGGCCACCGGGACATTCGCTTCGCCGCATTCGCGGATGACCTGCGGCACGGTGGCCGGAGGGGTGGTGATGAAAGCGTGGTCGACCTGATCGGGGATATCCGTGACCGACGGATAGCATTTGACGCCATAGACCGTCTCGCGCGTCGGGTGGACCGGATAGACTTTTCCCGGGTACCCGTGCTTTTCGAGATAGACTTGCGTTCGCGAGTTGTTTGCGCCCGGCTTGTCCGAAGCGCCGATGAGGGCGATGGATCGTGGGGTGAAGAGGGCGTCGGTGAGGCTGGTTTCGGGCATGGTGCTGGTCGATCTACCGTGTATTGTCTTGGCGTGGACCGTCGGTCTTCGCCTAACCCTTTGTGCAGATCGTCCTTGCCAGCGATGAAATTTGAGGTATCGCGGTAAGGGCTGCGGGTTCGATCGGGCGAGGGTTGGACTCCGCCGGCCAATTGGGATTCGTTGCGGCATACTATAAGTTTAGGGCACCAAGAAGAAAGAGGCTGATCGCAACATGCCGGTGAAGGAAGAGGCGGAAAGCGGCGTTCTGCAGTTGGCGACGGTGGAAGATCTTCGCCGCCGCGGCGCCTTGGCCGAAGCGATGGCCGCCTGCCAAATGCTGATCCGCCGAACGCCTGACGCGCCGCGCGCACTTCTGATGGCGGCCGCGATCAGCCGGGACAGCCAGGACACGCCGAGAGCCCTCGAGTTCGTCGAACGCGCGTTGTTGGCCGAGCCGTCGGACCCGGACCTCATTTGCGACGCGGCGCGGATCCGCCTGCGGTGCGGCGATTTGGCGGGTGCTGAGGAGGCATTTCACGCGGCACTGGTTCGTGACCCCTGCTGGTCGGTGGCCCATCTCGGGCTGGCCGAGTTGCACGAGGGCGCCGGGAAGCAGCGGGATGCGATCTACCATTTGCGGATTGCGGTGGCGAACGATCCGGCTGACCTCGATTCCCGCGAGCGGCTGGCGACTTTATTGGGTGAGGATGGTCAGATGCGGGAGGCGGCCGCTCTGCGCCGGGAAACGCTCCGGCGGGCCCATTCCAGGATCACGGAGGAATACACCAAGATCCGCACGCCGAGCGCCACCGCGTCGTTCCGGGCCGCGCAGCTCGATCGGGCGGCATGGGTCCAATCATTGCTGGTTTTCGCCGTGTCGGGGGTCGGTCTCGCAAAGTTCCTCGAGCGCGAAGAAAGCCTCGACGAGGCCGTTGCGACATACCGGTTTTGCCTGCGCACGCTAGAAGAGGCGGCGGGGCAGGCGGCGTCCCTGGACGGATTGCGCCGCGCCTTCGAGGCCGCCGCCTTCGCTTTCTCGCATTGCCATCACGAGATGGCCTTGTTGCAGGAAAAACAGGGTGAGATCGGCGGCGCGATCTACCATATGGAGGAGGCGCTTCGCGTTCGCGGCGACCAATGGGATAAACCGCATGCCTGGCTGGGGGCGGCGGCCACCCTCGGCGGTGACTCGATCTCCGCAATCCGCGATGTCGTGCGGAAGTATGCGGCGCGGCCGCTGTTGCCGGCGCACTATCCGGTTACCCGATGGGACTTCCGACGGCATGCGGCCGGATGGATCGAATTGGCGCAGGAACACTGGCGCGGTGCCGCGCGGCGGCGTCACATTGCATTGTTCGGCGCCGGTCCGCAGGAGATTCAGGCCTGTGTTGCCATTGCCTGTGTCCTGTTCTCGCGAGGACACCGGGTCGATGTCCTATGGTCACCGTCGATACGGTTCCATGCCCCCGGCGAAACCGATATCGAAGCGCTGCGCTGGGACGAGGAAATGTTGGCCCGTGAACTCGGCGCCTTTGCCGAAAAGGGATTGCCGGAGGGGCTAAATCTCATTGCGATGAACACGATTACGCCAGCGCCGAGCGATCCCGAGATGAAGAACGTCGCAGACAATCTCGCGCGGGCCGACGTCTATCGGCATGCCGGAACGATGGATGTGGACCTGACGACGCAGCCGCTTCGGGATCAATGGCGATGGCGGATGCAACGAAACCTGAATGTGCTGCAGCGGATAGGCACATATGCGGAGGAGCATACACCGGACCGATTTGTCGTTTTCGAAGGTGTGGCTATGGAATCCGCGGCCGCGTTCGAGGCGGCTCGTTCGCACGATGTGGCGCGGCTGACGTGGGAGACCAGCGTGGATGTTTCGGGTGCGGTCACGGTGTCGGCGAACAGCACCGCCGCGCAGCACGATGTGACCGCGTTGTGGGCGGCGGACGCGCCGCACCCTATGACAGCCGACCGCCGCGAACGGGTAATGGCTTGGTTATCGGCAAAGGAAGGCGGCGATCATCAGGAAATCAAACCGCGCGGACGGCATCAACCGGGGGAGCGTGCCACCGCATTGCTAAAAGAATTGCAATTGGATGTTACGAAACCGGTCGTGGTGTTGTTTGCGGAAAACGCTGCCGCGCTTGCCACGTTGGGCCGCAGCGCTACCTACCCCGAGGTGGATGATTGGCTTATCGGCACGGCCGAGTACTTTGAGGCGCATCGCGAATGGCAGTTGGTGATCCGGCTGCATCCCGACGATACGGCGGAGGACGCCGCCGAAGCCACCAACTTGTTCCGCCGCCGGTGGGTCGAGCTGCCGGCGAACATTCGGATCATTCCTTCCGCCGACCCGGTCAACAATTACCGTCTGCTGGAAGCGGCGCAACTGGGTCTCTATTACACCGACCGCATTGGGCTTGATATGGCCGTTCTTGGCATTCAAGGGGTTACGCCGGCGCGACCGTTTTTTGGGAAGATCGGTTTCACCCGAGAAGCCGATTCGATGGAAGACTTCTACCGCCTGATCCGCCTCGCGCTCGACGATCCGGACCGGACCGCGATGACGGAGCAGCAGGTCGACCTCGCATGGTGTTTCGCGGACCTTATGATCGCAACCGCTGCAAAGCCGTTTCCATGGTCGCATGGCCGTTTCTGGCGGTCGATCATTGAAGATTGGCCGATGGAACGGGTTTTGAGCGAGCCGAGTGGCGGACTTTTCGAGGAAATCTTCGCGATCCTCGGCGGCGAGCGGCAACTTTCCGACGGCATTGTTGGATCGCCTGAATGAAGGCCGGCGGCGGCTTGCAAATCGCCCATCGGCATGAGTTTATGACCCTCTTGATTATGACTGCGGAGCGACCGGAATGAACCAAATGACAAGCGCTGAAGCCCTCGTTCAAATGCTTCGGCTGCATGGCGTCGATACGATCTTTGGCTTATGTGGCGATACCAGCCTGCCGTTCTACGACGCGCTTTATCGAACCGGTCAGGACATGAGGCACGTGTTGACGCGGGACGAGCGGCATGCGGCGTATATGGCGGACTGCTATGCGCGGGTAACCGGCAAGGTCGGCGTTTGCGAAGGGCCGAGTGGCGGTGGGGCGACCTATATTCTGCCGGGTGTGGTCGAAGCGAATGAGTCCTCGATTCCGATCCTCGCAATCACCACCGATATTTCGGTGACCGGGCGCGGCCGCTACACGCTGACCGAACTCGACCAGGACGCGCTGTACCGCCCGTTGACGAAATGGAACTGCGTACTCGACAGCGGGGCAGAGCTACCGAAGATGGTGCGGCGCGCGTTCCGAGAAATGACGACCGGCAAGCCTGGCGCCGCGCATATCGGTCTGCCGTACGACGTCCAGAACCAGCCGGTCGACGACACCGACGTTTGGGCCGACGAAAGCCTCGGGCGGTTCCCGGCCTGGCGAACGGGACCGGATGAAGACTCCATCGGTCGGGCGGCGGACGTCATCCTGTCGGGCAAGCAGCCGATGTTCATTTGCGGCGGCGGCGTGGTCATTTCCGGCGCGGAAGCGGAACTCCGGTCTCTGGCGGAGCTGTTGGACGCACCCGTCGCGACCACGGTCAGCGGGCAGGGCAGCATCTCCGATGCGCATCCGCTTGCCGTCGGCGTGGTCGGCAGCAATGGCGGCGTGCCGGAAACGCGGGAGATCGTCGATGCGGCCGATGTGGTCGTCTTCGTGAGTTGCCGGGCCGGTTCGGTCACGACGGAGCGGTGGCGGCACCCGGCGCCCGGCACGGCGAAAATCGTCCATATCGATGTCGATCCCGGTGTCATCGGTGCGAGCTATGAGACCGATGCCGCCGTGGTCGGCGATGCCCGCGAGGCGCTAGCGGCGTTGGTCGCCGAGATTTCCGGCCGCGGTGTCAAAGGTGAAGAGGCCGGCGCGATCCGGGACCGGATCGCCACGATGAAGAAGGCGAAATTCGACGCCTTCCAAGCCTTGGCGGATTCAAACGACACGCCGATCAAGCCGGAACGGGTGATTGCCGACCTGCAGGCCGTCTTGCCGGAAGATGCGATCACCGTCGCCGATCCGGGCACACCCTGCCCCTATTTCTCGGCGTTCTATCAGCAGAACACGACCGGGCGGCAGTTCATTTCCAACCGGGCACATGGCGCGCTTGGGTTTTCGCTCGCCGGCACGATCGGCGCGCATTACGGTCGGCCGGATCGTCAGGTGGTGGCGGTCATGGGCGACGGCAGTTTCGGCATGTCGGTGGGCGAACTCGAGACGATCGTCCGCTTCAATCTGCCGATCACGGTGGTGGTGATCTCGAATAGCGTGTTCGGCTGGATCAAGGCGGGCCAGAAGAGCGGCTATGACGAACGGTATTATTCGGTCGATTTCTCGCGAACGGACCATGCGAAGGTCGCGGCGGCATTCGGATTGAAGACGTGGACGGTCGAGGATCCGGCGAATTTGCAAAAGGCGTTCCGGGCGGCGACCGACAGCGGCGGCCCGGCGCTGGTCGATGTGATTTGCCAGCCGTTGCAGGAAGCCAAAGCCCCCGTCAGCGAATGGGTAGCGTAGGAGCGGACATGACAAAATTCAGACAAACCGCAAACGGGAACGAAATTTTTCTGGACCATATCGCTCACTGGGTGCCGGATATGGAACCGGCGGCCGGCGCGTTGGAAAATCTCGGCTTTACCCTCACGCCGTATACCGAGCACACCAACTCGACCGCGCCGGGCGAGCCGATCGTGCCGGCCGGCAGTGCGAATCAGTGCATCATGCTGCGGGAAGGGTATTTGGAGATTCTGACGCCGACGGCGGATACGGCGGTCGGCCGCGAAGTGAGCGCCGGAATCGACCGGTATGTCGGTGTCCATCTGGCGGCCTTCGGATGTGCGGACTCGCCGGCGCAGCGCGAACGGCTTATCGGTGAAGGTTTCGATCAGCGCCCGGTCGTGGACTTGCGGCGTGAGGTCGATGACGAGAATGGGGAAGCCGGGACGCTTCAGTTCACGGTGATACGACCCGTTCCCGGGACGATGGCCGAAGGGCGCATCCAGTTCCTCACCCATCATACCCCGGACCTGCTGTGGCAGGAGCGCTGGATGGCGCACCCGAACGGCGCCGAACGTCTGACCGAACTCTTTATCTGCGTGGCGGATCCTGACGAGGCGGTCGGGCGCTATGAGCGATACCTCGATCGAAAGCCGGAAAAGATCGGTGACGGCTGGTTAATAACCGTCGAACGGGGGAGGGTCGCATTACTGACGCCTGGCATGTTAACCGAACTTGTTGCCGATTTCGCGATTCCGGGCCTGCCATATATCGCCGGCTACACCCTTCAATGCAACGATTTATCGAGCACAATCAAGTATTTGAATTCGCGTAAAATTCTTTACAGAGAATTAACAAACGATGTGGTAGCGGTCGTCTGTCCGCCGGCCTTGGGTGGTATCCTGCTATTCACCAGTAAAGGATACGCTTTGCCGTGGGGGCAATGAGGGCGGACGGTCGCAGGACAAACACATGACGGATTTGTTGCCCCGGCAGATTTTCCCAGCTGGCGCCAAAATCTTTACCGAAGGGGACGAAGGTCACTTCGCCTATGCCATTGAGCAGGGCACGGTAGAGGTATCGCAGTTGAGCAAGGGTAGGAAAGTCGTCTTGGCTCGATTGGGCGATGGCGAATTGCTGGGGGAGATGGCGTTGGTCGATGGCTCGCCGCGAAGTGCGACCGCCGTGGCCACCGAGGAAACACAGGTCATCGTGTTCGATCGAAACGATTTGCAGAAACGGGTCAACCAGTCCGATCCCCTCGTCGAGCTTTTGGTGCGAATGACGCTCGACCGTCTGCGGACCGCGCAACAGGTCATGCTGGACACGACCGCTCAGGCGCTGGGCAGCAAATGCCGGGCGGAACATGTGCGCGGCCGGCAAAAACTCGAAGCCGATCTGCAGGCGGCCATCGAAGGTGATTCGTTGAGTTTGCACTATCAGCCAATCGTCGACTTATCGGGCGGCCGAGTCGACGGGTTTGAGGCATTGGTACGATGGGATCATCCCGAACACGGAACCGTCGTGCCGTCCAGCTTCATCAAGTTGGCCGAAGAGACGGGTATGATCGTTCCGATGGGGCGTTGGATGCTTCGCCGTGCCCTCGAAGGCCAGAAGCAATTGCAGGCGGTGGTCGATAGCCTCGACGGCCAATCCCGGCCTATCGGCATCAGCGTCAATATTTCCAACAGACAACTCTTCACGAGCGCCGAAGTCGATGATCTCATGCAGATCGTCCAAGAGTCCGGCGTTGCATCGGAGAGTGTCGTTTTCGAAATCACCGAAACGCTTCTTATCGAAGACCCGGATCATGTTCTCGAAGCGATGCGGAAGTTCCAGAGTCAAGGCATCCGCATAGCCGCCGACGACTTCGGAACGGGCTACGCCAATCTCGCATTCCTGCACCGGTTCCCATTGGACATTCTCAAGATCGACCGGATGTTTATCACTAACATGGTCGGCGATCCGCGTAGCCGGAAGATCGTCCGCACCATTATCGATCTCGCCAAAGATCTCGGCATGTCGATCGTCGCCGAGGGAATCGAGGACAAATCGGAGATCGAAGTGCTTCAGGAACTCGGTTGTGATTGTGGGCAGGGTTTCTTGCTCGCCCGGCCCGTTCCGCAGGAAAAAGCTGAATTGCTCGTGCGCCAGCGCGTTCGTTGGTAGTGGTATGGCCGCAAGGCCGCGTGCTATGAAGGGACGAACGGATCGGCAATCCGTCCGTGACCTGTCTCCGGAGCACCCCCATGACCGAACCTTGCGAGCTTACTGCTGTTGAAGCGCGGCGCCTGATCGGCCGCAAACGGCTCTCTCCCATCGAATTGCTGGAGTCCTGTATCGCCCGTATCGAAATGGTGAACGCGTCCGTCAACGCGGTCGTCGCCACTTGCTATGAGCGTGCGCGCGAGGAGGCCCGCGCCGCGACCGACGCAGTGATGCGTGGCGACCCGTTGCCGCCGCTGCATGGTCTGCCGCTTGGCGTGAAGGATCTCAACGATACCGCCGGCTTGGTAACGACTTACGGCTCGCCGATCTATGCGGACAATGTCCCGGACAAGGACGAAAGCATGGTTGCGACCCTGCGCAACGCGGGGGCCATCGTCATCGGGAAGACCAATACGCCGGAATTCGGCGCCGGCGCGAATACGAAGAACCCGGTCTATGGCGCGACCGGCAACCCGTTCGATCCGTCCCGTATCTGCGGCGGGTCGTCGGGCGGCTCGGCTGTCGCGCTTGCGACCGATATGGTGCCGCTTTGCACCGGCTCGGATTCCGGCGGCAGCCTGCGCATCCCGGCATCCTTCTGCGGCGTCGTCGCCCACCGCAGCACGCCCGGGCTCGTGCCGACGGAAAAGCATGGGCTTGGATACACGACCTTCGGCGTACAGGGGCCGATGGCGCGCACCGTCGAGGATACGGCGATGATGTTGTCGGTGATGGCGCGGTATGACGGGCAGGATCCGCTGTCCGCGCCGGTCGACGGGGCGGCCTTCGCCGCGGTGCCCGTGGTCGATCTCAGCAAGCTCCGCGTCGCGGTCTCCGAAGACCTGGGCTTCGCGCATGTGGACAACAGCATTCGGCAGACTTTCAAGGACCGGGTGGAGCAGTTCAAATCCGTTTTTGCAGAATGCAGCGTCGGCGCACCGGACTTGAAAACGGTGCGGCGCACGAACCATGTGCTTCGGGCGATGCATTTCCTGACGCGGCATCGCGATCACTTTGCGAACAAACGGGATCAGTTGGGGCCGAACGTGATCGCCAACTATGAAATGGCACTGCAGCTGAGCGGCGAAGACGCCACGTGGGCACTGGCGGAACAGACCAAGATATTCCGCGCGACCCAGCGTTTTTTCGACGACGTGGATATCCTGATTTGCCCGGCCGTCGCGATCCCGCCGTTCCCGGTGGAACAACCCTATTGCGACGAGGTCAACGGCGTCAAACTCGATAACTATTTCGAGTGGTTGGGGATGACCTGGGGGCTGACCATTCCCGGGAACCCGGTCACGGCATTGCCGTGCGGTCTGGAGCCGAGCGGCGCACCCTTCGGCATTCAGATTTGCGGCAAGCACTACGATGACCGCTTCGTGCTCGGCGTCGCGAAGGCGTTGGAAGCGTTGTTCGCGGAAAACGCCGACCTCGCCCGGCCGTTACCGGACATCAAGGCGCTGGCGGCCTAGTTACTCGGCCGCGGCCGACCCGGCCGCGTCGTCCTCGCGCAGCGCCTGCTTGACGGTTTCGCAGGTCTTGCGCAGATGATTCTTCAGGATCGTGCCGAGCGCCTCGCCGTCGCGGGTTTCGAGCACGGCGAGGATTTGCTCGTGTTCCTCAATCGCCTCGGCCCATCGTGTTTTCGAGATGTTGGCGATATATCGGGCGCGGCGGATCCGCCCGGTAAGGCCGCCGTAGACGTTCATGAGTGTCCTGTTGCCGGCGATCTCGAAAATCTTGCCGTGAATTTCCTGGTTCAGCCGGAAATAGGGCATCAATTCGCCCCGCGTATAGTGAAGCGCCATTTGGTAGTGCAAGGCTTTGACCTCGGCCAGCTGTTCGCGGGTGATACGCTTGGCGGCGAGTTCGCCGGCCAGCGCTTCGAGCGTACCCATGACTTCGAACATCTCTTCCACGTCGGCTTCGGTAAGCTGCAGCACGCGGGCGCCGCGGTTGGGCGCCAGCTCGATCAACCCTTCCGACGCAAGGACCTTTAAGGCCTCGCGCAGCGGTGTTCGGGAGACGCCGAACCGCTCGCAGAGCACCCGTTCGGCGATGTGCGATCCGGGCGTAAGCTCACCTTCGACGATCAGATCACGGATGCCGGAGACCACATCGTCGTAACGCGGCTTTCCCGTTGCTTTCGCAGTTTCGTCGCCGGTGTCAGTCACGCGGTTCCTTAGCTCCTTTTAGGGCAACGCCGCTTCGAGGACGCGGGCGACATGGATGGCGTTACGGCCCGCGCCGTCGGCGATTTGATGCCGACAGCTCGTACCGTCCGCGACCAACAGGATCCCACTCGGTGTCTCGCGCACCGCCGGCAGCAACGACAGCTCCGCCATCTTCATCGAGATATCGTAATTTTCCGCATCGTATCCGAAGGCGCCGGCCATGCCGCAGCAGCTTGACGGAATCGTTCGAACGTCCAGATCGGGCACCAGGCGCAATACGGTTTCCACGGCGCCCATGGCGGCGAATGCCTTCTGATGGCAGTGCCCGTGCAGGACCGCCTCCGTCGCATCGAGCGGTTTCAAGGGAAGCGCAAGATCGTTATCTGCGGCTTGCTCGGCGAGGAATTCCTCCAGCAGCTTGGCTTGGCCGGCGAGCGCGTCGGTTTCGTCACCGGGCAGCATCGCGGTGAATTCGTCCCGTAGAGTGAACAGACAGGATGGTTCGAGCCCGACCACGGGGACACCTTTCTCGACGAAGGGCTTTAGCGCCGACAGGGTGCGTCGTGCCTCGCGTTTGGCTTCATCGACGAGGCCGACCGAAAGGAAGGTCCGCCCGCAGCATAACGGCCGGTCGCCGTCATCGGCTTTGGGCGTATGGACGGTATAGCCGGCCGCTTCCAACACCCGTAAGGCGGCGCGTGCGTTTTCCGGTTCGAAATACGTATTGAACGTGTCGGCCAGCAGGACGACGTCTTTGCCGTCCCCGGATACCGGTACCGATCCAGCGGGGCCGAAGTAATCCCGCTGCCAACGTGGCAGCGTGCGCTTGGAGCTAAAGCCGGCAAGCTTCTCCGACAGCCAAGCCAATCCCGGAACTTGGTCGCGCAGGTTTGCAAGACCGCTCAGCCGAGCCGCCCATGGCGCATAGCGCGGCAGATAACCGACGAGACGGTCCTGCAGCGACAGGCCATTCTTCCGCCGGTAATGGTGCAGGAATTCGATCTTCATGCGCGACATGTCCACGCCGGTCGGGCATTCGCGCTTACAGCCCTTGCAGCCGACGCAAAGCTTCATGGTCTCGTGCATTTCGTCCGAGGTAAAAGCATCGTCGCCGAGCTGGCCCGACAAGGCGAGGCGCAGCGTGTTGGCGCGCCCACGGGTCAGGTGTTGCTCTTCCCCGGTCGCACGGAAGGACGGGCACATTACGTTGGCGTCGAACTTCCGGCAGGCGCCGTTGTTGTTGCACATCTCGACCGCGCCGCCGAGGCCGCCCCAGTCGGACCAGTCGAGAGCCGTGTCGATCGGCTGGACCTTGTAGCCGGGCTTGAAGCGGAACAGCGAGCGGTCGTCCATCTTCGGCGGCCGTACGATCTTTCCCGGGTTCAACAGACCCTTGGGATCGAACAGGTCTTTCACCTCTTCGAAGGATCCAGTCATGCGCGGGCCGAACATCGCCTCGTGAAATTCCGAGCGCACGAGACCGTCACCATGCTCGCCGGAATGGGATCCTTTGTATTCCCGCACCATCGCGAAGGCTTCCTCGGCGATGGCGCGCATCTTCTTGGCGCCTTCCTCTTCCTTCAGGTTTACGATCGGCCGGACATGCAGACAGCCGACCGAGGCATGCGCATACCACGTGCCTTTGGTGCCGTATTTGTCGAAGACCCGGGTGAGGCGGTCGGTGTATTCCGCCAGGTCCTCCAGCGGGACGGCGCAATCCTCGATGAAGGAAATCGGTTTCCCGTCGCCTTTCATCGACATCATGATGTTGAGGCCGGATTTGCGGACTTCCCAGAACTCACGTTGGTCCGCACCGGAAATGGCTTTCACCACTGCATTGGGGAAGCCCATGTCGCCCATCAATTCGTCGAGCTGTTGTAGTTTGACGAGCTGTTCTTCCTCGCTGTCGCCGGCGAATTCCACCAGCAGCAAGGCATCGGGCTCACCCTGCACGAAGCGCTCGATGGTCGGGCGGAAAATCGGGATATCGCGCGCCAAATCCATCATCGTGCGGTCGACGAGCTCGACCGCGGTTGGACCCAGTTTGACGATGTGCTGTGTCGACTCCATCGCCTTGTAGAAGGTCGGGAAGTGACAGATACCCAATACCTTATGCTTCGGCAGGCGGTGCAATTTCAAGTCGATGGCGGTCGAGAAGGCGAGGGTGCCTTCGGAACCCACCAGAAGATGCGCAAGATTGACGTCGGCGGCGCCCGGCCGGTTCGAATGACCGGGGACCAGCGCATCGATGTTGTAGCCGCCGACCCGCCGCATGAGGGGTGGGAATTTGTCGCGGATTTCATCGGCCTCGCGCGTACCGAGGTCCAACAGTTTTTTGCTGAGTTGGCGAAACTCTGGGGATTCCTCCGGCGCTTCCGCATCCATCTTAATCGCGCCGAAGTGATGGCTGCTGCCATCCGCCAGAATCGCGTCGATGCCGTGGACGTTGTCGCGCATCGTGCCGTATTGAATCGAGCGCGCGCCGCAACTGTTATTGCCGGTCATGCCGCCGATGGTCGCCCGGCTCGATGTCGACACGTCGACCATGAACATCAGGCCATGGCGGTTGAGTAAACCGTTCAACTGATCGAGCGCCACGCCCGGTTGAACCGTAATCCGTTCGGCGTCCGGATCGAACTCGACGATATTGTTGAGATGCTTGCTGACGTCGATGACCAGCGCCTCGCCGACGGTTTGCCCGCACTGGGACGTGCCGCCGCCGCGCGGCAGGACGGGGATACCCCGGTCCGCTGCGATCTCGATCGACCGGCGAATATCCGCTTCCGACTTGGGTACCACCACGCCGATGGGTTCGATCTGATAGTGCGACGCATCCGTGCTGTACCGGCCGCGGCTGAACGCGTCGAACAGGACCTCGCCTTCGATTTCCCGGCGCAAGGTTGCAGCGAGTGCGCTGTCGCCGATATGCGGACTCTTGCTCATCGAACTCTCTGGATTGCACTTGGATTTCGTTAAATTATCATTTTGCATGCAAATTGCAATATTTGATTTTCGGATGTATTTCAATAAAGAGTTGAAAATAAAGAATTTAAAAAAGCATTTGGATTTAGATCGATCCGTTTGTATAAATTGCATTCAAATTTGGGAGTGTAAGACGATGCCTCATCGAAGCGGCCGGCATTTCCTGCAGATTCCGGGTCCCACAAATGTGCCGGATCGGATTTTGCGCGCCATGGACCATCCGACCATCGATCACCGCGGCCCCGATTTCGGGCGGCTTGGTCTCGAGGTACTGCAAGGCATGAAAGGTGTCTTCAAGACGGACAGCGAGGTGTTCATCCTCCCGTCTTCCGGGACCGGTGCGTGGGAGGCCGCGCTGGTCAACACGCTGTCGCCGGGCGATAAGGTCCTGATGTATGAGACGGGCCAGTTCGCGACCTTGTGGCATGAACTCGCCGAACGTCTGCAACTGGACCCGGTTTTTATCGGGGGTGATTGGCGGCATGGCGTCGATCCCGATGCTTTGGAGAGCACGCTCTTAGAAGACAAGGATCATGCGATCAAAGCGGTGTGCGTCGTCCACAACGAAACGTCGACCGGCACGACGTCGCGCATCGCGGAGGTCCGGAAGGCGATCGACTCGGCGAAGCATCCCGCATTGTTGTTGGTCGACACGATCTCGTCCCTGGCGTCGATCGATTACCGGCACGACGAATGGGGCGTGGATGTCACGATCGGCGGTTCACAGAAGGGGCTGATGCTGCCGCCGGGACTCGGATTCAATGCGGTCAGCGCGAAGGCGCGCAAGGCGGCGGAGACGTCCGGCATGGCGAAATCCTATTGGTCTTGGGAGGCGATGCGCGGCCCCAACGCGACCGGGTATTTTCCATCGACCCCAGCGACGAACCTGCTATACGGACTCAAGGAAGCGATCGACATGCTGAACGAAGAGGGGTTGGACAATGTCTTTGCCCGGCATGATCGGTTCGCCGAGGCGACGCGCCGCGCCGTGCGGGGTTGGGGTTTGGAAATCCTGTGCCAGGACGAGCGGGAATATTCAAGCGCGCTGACGGCCGTGTTGATGCCGGATGGGCATGACGCGGACGCGTTCCGTAAAGTGGTGTTGGAGAATTTCGATATGTCGCTCGGCAACGGGCTCGGCAAGGTAGCAGGCAAGGTCTTTCGGATCGGCCATCTTGGCGACTTCAATGAGTTGATGTTGGCCGGCACGTTGTGCGGCGTCGAAATGGGATTGGGGCTGGCCGGCGTGCCGCATGAGAAGAAGGGCGTCGCCGCGGCGCTCGACTATCTTGCGCATGGCGGCAACGCGGCGCCGTCGTCGAGTTGATTTAGTCCGCGGAAACGGCCTCGCGGGCGGTTTCCGCGAGTAGCGAATCGACCAAGGATTGCACCCCGACATAGTCGATCTTGCCGGTGCCGAGCAGGGGGACGGAATCGGTGACATAGACTGATTTGGGCACCATCAGCTCGGCGATACCCTTCGCTTGCGCATCTTTCAATAAATCGTCGCGGGTTGCGTCCGGATTGTCGGTAATGAGCACCAACGCCTCACCCTTCCGGTCGTCCTGAACGCTGACCACCGCGTGCTGGTATTCGGGCCACAGGTCGGCGGCATGGCTCTCCGCGGCGGTGAGCGAAACCATCTCTCCGGCAATCTTGGCGAACCGTTTCGCCCGGCCGGCGATGGTGACGAACCCTTCCAGATCGATTTCCACGATATCGCCCGTGTCGTACCAGCCGTTTTCAGGCGGTTCGATGATGCCCGGCGCTTCGGCGCGGAGATATCCCAGCATGATGTTGGGACCGGAGACCATCAGACGCCCGCCCTTTTCGATGCCGGGGACGTCTTCCAACTTGTAGCGGATACCCGGTAGGAACCGGCCCACGGTGCCGGCGCGGTAATGCATCGGCGTGTTGGTGGCGAGCACCGGCGAGGTTTCGGTCGCGCCGTATCCTTCGAAAATTCGCAGGCCGAATTTCTGTGCCCAAATCTGCCGTGTCTCGTCCTTCACTTTTTCCGCACCCGCGAAAATATAGCGGACGCTATAGAAATCATAGGAATGCGCCATCCGCGCATAGCCGGTCAGGAAGGTATCGGTCCCGAACATGATCGTCGCGTTGGTGTCATACACGAGTTCGGGCACGATCCGGTAATGAAGCGGCGACGGATACAGGAATGTTTTGATGCCGGATAGGACCGGCAGAAGCATGCCCCCGGTCAAGCCGAAGGAATGGAACACCGGCAAGGCGTTGAATACGATGTCCGTCGGATTGAAGTCCACCTTCGCGCCGAGCTGGTGCAGGTTCGATAGCAGATTGCGATGACTGAGGACCACGCCCTTCGGCGTGCCTTCGGACCCGGAGGTGAACAGCACCACGGCGGGATCGTCGGCTGTCGCCCCGCGCCGGCGATGGATGGCGCGCGCGAAGGGTGCGCTTACGGCTCCCGACAGCTTTTCGAACGGACCGAGCGATTTCTGCAGGTCCTCGAGATAAACGATCGTCGCGTATTCGGACAGCTCCGAGATCGCGTCGGTCAACTTGGCGACGCGTACGAACAGTCGCGACGTGATGATTGTATCGATCTCAGCGGTCTTGCAGGCGGAGACCATGTTGCCGATACCGGTCGAATAATTCAGCATCGCCGGCACACGGCCGTAGGCCTGGAGCGCGAAGAATGCAACGGCCGCGCCCGACGAATTGGGAAGCAGCACGCCGACGAAATCGCCACGCTCTGTCTGTTTGGCAAGGCGGCGGCCCAATACAAGGCTGCCGGTGATGATACGGCCGTAGCTTAGCGGGCGACGCTGAATATCCTCGACGACGGCATGTTTGCGGCCCTGCGCGCGCCGCGCGTCGAGTAACGCATCGAAGAGCGATTTGTCCGTGTCGCAGGTCGCGAAGATCATCTCGGACATCAGGTCGTGTAGCCGGGTGCCCGCCAATTGGCGGCGGGCGCGGCCCTTGATGTCGTCCGGAATATCGAAATCGCGCGGTTCGAGGACCGTGATGGTGATCTTCGGGAAGAGACGGCTTCGCACCTTGTCGCGAATGCGGGAGAAGGGCGTGAACTGCGCGCCGTCCAGCCGGATCGGCACAATCGGGGCGCCCGCCTTGTCGGCGATCATGCCCGGCCCCTCATAGACCTTCATCAAGGAACCGGTCACGGTGATCCGTCCCTCGGGAAAGATCACACAGCGTTTGCCCGATTGCACCGCCTTGATCAGCGACTTGGCGGCCATCGGCTTGGTCGGGTCCATCGGGAACGCGTCGATCATCGCGAGGAAGGGCTTGGCCCACCATTGCTTTGCGATATGCGTGTTGACCGCAAAGGTGGCCGTGCCCGGCAGGAAGGCTGCGAGCAGGACGCCGTCCAGAAAGGACACGTGATTGACCACGATGACGGCCCGGTTGCCCGCAGCCTTGTAGTGGTCCAGGCCTTTGACCTCCACGCGGTAAAGAAGGCGCAGGATCGACGCCGCGAAGACCTTCACCATTTCATGCGGCAGCAGGCCGCAGATATAGACCGCGACCACCATGGTGACGCAGGCGACGGCGAAGAATATCTGCGGGATCGTGAAGCTGGACAATAACATCGCGGAGGCGGCGACCGCGCCCACCACCATGAACAACGCGTTGAGGATGTTGTTCGCCGCGATGGTGCGGGACCGGTGGCTCGGGTCGCCCCGGGTCTGCATGATCGTGTAAAGCGGCACGATGTAGACGCCGCCGCTGATGGCGATGAGCAGCAGATCCGCGACGATCCGCCAGTTCGCCGGATGGGCGAGAAATCCCGCCAGGTTCGCGAGATCACCGGTCGCCGCGACGCCCGCCTGGCTGGCGAAATAGAGATCGAGCGAGAAGACCGCCATTCCGATCGCGCCGAAGGGCACGAACCGCGCGCTGATCTCACCTTTTAGCAGCTTGTTACAGAGCAGCGATCCGACGCCGATCCCGATCGAAAAGAGCGTCATGAAGAGGGTGACGACCTGCTCATTGGCGTAAAGGTAGTCGCGCGTGAACGGCGACAACTGCGTAAGATAGGTGGCGCCGAACAGCCAGAACCACGAAATGCCGAGAATCGACAGCCGGATGTCCCGGCGCTCGAAGGCGTATTTCATGGTCGCCCAAGTTTCAGCCGCGACATTGGGGTTGATCTTTAGCGACGGCACCGGCGGCGGTGCACTTGGAATCGCGAAGCCGGAGATCAGCCCGACCGTTGCGAGCGCCACGACGGTCACCGAAACGATCACGCCGCCATGTTCCGGCAGAATCAAGAGTCCGCCGGCGATCGTGCCAATTAGGATCGCGAGAAATGTCCCGGCCTCAATATAGGCGTTGCCGAGGACAAGCTCTTCGGGCGGTAGATGATCCGGTAGGATGCTATATTTCACGGGACCGAAGAAGGACGACTGCGCACCCATCAGGAAGAGCACCGTCATCAAGAAGGTGACGTTGTCGAAATAGAAGCCCACGGCCGCGAGCAGCATGATCGCGATCTCGCCGGTTTTGATCACCCGGATCAGCCGGGATTTGTCGAACTTGTCGGCAAGCTGTCCGGCGGTTGCGGAAAACAAGAAGAACGGCAGGATAAACAAGCCGCCACCGGCGGCGACCAGCAAGGCGCCATTCAGACCCTGTTCCTGGGCGAGACGGAAGGTGATCAGGATGAACAGCGCCTGTTTGAAAAGGCTGTCGTTGGTCGCGCCGAGGAATTGGGTCAGGAACAGCGGCAGGAACCGCCGGCGTCTCAAAAGGCCCGTCCTTTTCTGATCCTGGGTCATATCTGTAGCCTCCGAGCGCTTAGCGCTGGACCGGATCGGTGCTGTTCAAGAAACGGCCGTCGCGAAGAAAGCTAATCGTCGCATCGATCGTCTGCGGGTGGTCGTCCATCAGGCCATGGGTCGTTCGCACCAGCATGAAATCGCGTGCGCCGTCGAGTCGGGTTTCCTCGACAGCGACGAAACCGTCGTCGTCGCCCGGTAGGAGCGGGTTGAACCCGATATCGTTGCCGCGGCCGCCGGCGATGATGCCGAACTCCACCTCGGGAACGGGAAGCTGCGCGGCGGTATCCGGGTTCAAATTCTGTCCGGATTGCCCGGTCAGCCAGCGATAGGCGGGATATCCGGATAAACGGGCCGCCAGGCGTGATCCCTGGTTCGGCGGCGCGATCATGACGATGCGTTGAACCTTAATATGGTCACGCCATGCCCCATCGCGGGAAAGCAATTCCCGAACGACCAGCGCTCCCATGCTGTGCGTCACGAAAGAGATGGACTCGATCTGATCGAGGGAAGAGACGATATTCTCCAGGCTGTCCGCATGCTCCGATACGCTTTGGCGCGTGCTGGGATAATTGATGCTCGCGGTTTCATAGCCGGCGCAGCGCAGCGCATTCTCCATTTCGCGGAATGCGCCGGCGGACCGGCCGAGGCCGTGGACTAGAATGACCAAATGGCCGTTGCGCGGTTGGATCGCCTTGCGTTGTCGGTACCGGTCGAAAAAGGCGTGGCAATGGGCGTAGCTGCCCCAGGCGCGGCGAAAGTTGTTCGGATCGAGCAGCCGGTGATGGCCCGTATAGTAATTGCGCTGAATGCGCCAGCCGGTGCAGACGAACTGGTCTGCCCAAATTTGTTTTCCGCCGAATGTGGGGAAGGGCAGATTTATAGGCGGTACGCCGCCGTCGATCGGGAACGCTGCCAGCCGGTCACGCGTCCGGGGGCGGATCGCTAACCGGCGCAGCAATGGGCGTGCCGCTGTCGAACCATTCTGTGCGACATCACGCTTACGCATTGGCCGGTCGCTTCCCGGCGCGGGTACGAAGGCCTGACAAATAATTTGAAATAAGGGACTCCGCCATCTCTGGGACCGATTGGGCACTTACCAGTGTGAGCCGCCCGTCCCGGGCCAGCGTGCAGATACCATGCAGGCTTGACCAGAGGACTCCGGCCGCCTGGCTCAGTTCGTGTTCTTCGCCGTCGGCGAAGAGCGGCGCCAGCGCGTCCTCGACCTGTTGCATCAGGGATTGGACCCGGCGCAGATACCACTCGGGTAATTTGCTCTCCGGCGGAAGCCGGAATTCGAAGATAGCGGTCCACAACGCCGGATTCTCGTTCAGGAAGGCGAGATACCGGTGCAGCATCGTGCGCAGGTCTTGTTCCGGGTCGCCTGTCCGCGGCCGTTCGGAGACCGCGGCGTGCAACGCGTCGAGCGTGGACGCGTTGATGTGCAACGCCAGTTCGTCCAGATTTTCGAACAAGTTATAGAGCGTGCCGGGCGAATAGCCGATTGCCGTCGCGATGTTGCGCGCGGTTAGGCCGCGCAGCCCGTCGCGTTCGACGATGTCGCGGGCCGCGTCTAGTACCATTGCATAGAGTTCTTCGCGGCTATGGTCTGATCTTCGTGCCATTCGTAGGATTTGTCCGTTAGGTAAAATGCGGTTTTGAGCTATATAAATTGAACGACGTTTATTTTCAAGTCCCGATCTCGCAAAAACGACACGGCTGAATCGGGAGTGGGTTCGGCATTGAATACTTTGTGGAACAAATTTTATGCGGTTTAGGGTGGTTCAAGTGGTGCCACGAGGGCCGTTAAACCGGCGTTAAGAAATCGCGAAGAATCGGCGAAAATCGACCATCGTCGGGCGTTAAAGCGTCTAAATTCGTTCGCCGCCTTGGAGCGGCGCGAACCGGACCGGCAGTATGTCTTTCTGCGATATGACCCCGTCCGGGCCTTTGGTCACAAGCTTCAGCATTTGCCCCTGATCCAAGGGTCCGACCGGCACCACCATGCGGCCGCCCGGCTTCATCTGGTTCAGTAGCGGCGGCGGGATGTGGTGGACCGCCTCTTTGACGATGATCACGTCGAACGGGCCCTTTTCCGGCCAGCCGTAGTACCCGTCGCCCGCTTTCACCTTAACCTTGTCGACGCCCATTTCTTTCAGGCGTTCGGCGGCGGATTGGGCGAGCGGGCGGACGACTTCGACGCTGTAGACCGACTCCGCCAACTCGGCGAGGATCGCCGCTTGATACCCGGCGCCGGTGCCGGTTTCGAAGACGACATCGGTCTTCCGGACTTGGGCGATATGGGTCATCAATGCGATTAGGAAAGGTTGGGAGATTTTCTGCTTGTGGCCTAACGGTAACGGGACATCGAGATATGCGAACTTGCGCAGAGGTTCCGGCACGAATTCATGGCGCGGGATTCTGCCGATGACCTCCATCACGGTGTCGTCGATCGCCGGTACGCCGGTTTGAAAGGCCGTGGCCTTGGTATGGTCCCGGATGGATTCGAGCAAGACCATCCGCATGGCGCCGTAGTCGCCCAGATCGACGATGACGTCACGGCGGCTGGTCTCGGCCATCCCGCAGGCGGGCAGGGCCAGAAGGAAACAGAGTGCCGTCGCGAAAACACCATGCATGACAGAACGATATCCTGAATTTGGAGGGCCGTATAGCGGCATGTGCGGCCGGCGTATTTCCTACTCAGAAGCGCTGGTTTCGCTTGATTTTCCCGTGTCGTTTGCGATGAAGGCGCGGACGGCGGCCTCGGTGTCGGGCGCGCCGGGAAGCATACGGATCGATCCGTCCGGCCGCCGGACGGCGATCAACCCCGTCGCCTCGATGACCGCATATTGATAGCCGTGGATTTCCCCTGAATGCATGCGGACGAGTATACACAAGAGGGGTATGCTGGAGGCTAGGTTAGACATTGGGAGGAACGAATGCGGCTGCTCGCTTTTGATAAATCTGGAACACCGACCTTGGGTGTCCGTCGCGGGGATGAGGTGGTGGACCTCTCCGTCGCGAACGGCAGTTTGCCGCCGGACGTGCCGGGTCTGCTTGCGGCGGGGTCCGATGCAATGAGCGCCGTACGCGCGGCCATCGACGATCCGGCCGAAGGGTCCGTGCTGCCGTCGCAAGGACTGGTCTACCATCCGCCGGTCTGGAATCCGGGCAAGATCATCTGTGTCGGCCTGAACTATGCGGATCACGCGGCGGAAGCCAGTCTGGAAAAACCCGAATACCCCGTCCTTTTCCTGCGTGTCGCAACGACCTTGGTCGGCCACGAACAGCCGTTGATCGCACCGTCCTGTTCCGAGCAGTTCGACTACGAGGCGGAAATGGTTCTGGTCATCGGCAAGGCGGGTCGGCATGTCGGTGCGTCCGATGCGCTGGACCACATTGCCGCCTATTCCATCTTCAACGAAGGCTCGGTGCGCGATTATCAGTTCAAATCGCAGACCTGGACGTCGGGTAAGAATTTCGACGGCAGCGGCGGGTTCGGTCCGGATCTGGTGACCGCCGATGAAGTGCCGCCCGGCGGGAAAGGCCTGCGCATTCAGACCCGCCTGAACGGCGAGACGCTGCAGGACGCCAATACCGACGACATGATGTTCGACGTCCCGGAGCTCATCGAAACGATCTCCGAAGTCATGACGCTGCAGCCCGGCGATGTCATCGTCTCCGGAACACCGTCCGGTGTCGGTTTCGCCCGTATGCCACCGATCTGGATGAAGCCGGGCGATACCTGCGAGGTCGAAGTCGAGCAGATCGGGTTGTTGAGCAACCCGATCGTCGCGGAGTCCTAATCCCGACTGCGTCAGCCGCGGAGTGTCTGAAGCTCTTTGAACAACTCCTGCGGCAGGTCGACGCCGTTCTTTTCGGCTTCGTCCCGAAGTTCGAAACGCCGGACGCCGGGAAGCCGAGTGCCCGGCTGGTCGAGGATCGCCCGCATAAGGTGTTCCATCCGCTGCGCGAAGGTCCGGCGTGACAGCGGACCCGGATCGATGGCGATGATCAGCTGGCCCACATTGGGCGCATCGCCGTCACCGGTGAAGAAGGAGCTCGCTTCGTACCCGAACTGCGATCCGGAAAGGGCGGCGGCGAGGATCTCAACCATGAGGACAAGTTGCGCACCCTTCGCGTCCCCCATGGGCAGCATGGTGCCGTCGAGTGCCGCTTGCGGATCGGTCGTGGGGTTGCCGTCCCTGTCGGCTGCCCAACCCTCCGGGATGGACTCGCCTTTTTGTGCCGCGACATTGACCTTGCCGCGCGCGACCTTGCTTAGGCTCATGTCGACGACGAGCGGCTTGTTCTTGTTCCGCGGCGCGGCGAAGGCGATGGGATTTGTGCCGAACAGCCCTTTGTTCCCACCCCAGGGCGCTATGCCTTGCGGCCCGTTCGCGAAACTCAACCCGATCAGCCCTTTTTGCGCCAACGGTTCGACCTGATGCCCGGCGACACCGGAATGATGGGAATTGGAGATCGATACAGCCGCAATGCCGGTTTCGCTGACCAATTCGGAAACCGCTTCTATGGCTAGGTTGAGGGCGGGATAGGCGAAACCGCTACGGGCGTCCACCCGAAGGGCTGCTGCCGCCACCTTTGTCAGGTTCGGTGCGGCGTGGCCATTGACCTTGCCGCTTTTCGCCTGCGCCGCATAGGACGGTATGCGGGACGCGCCGTGTCCCTTTTGTCCATCGGCCTCCGCCGCGGCAAGGGCGTTCGCTACCTGTTCGGCGTTCACTTCGTTGGTGTTGTGCGTAATGAGTATTTCCTTCGCCAGGTCGTTAAGGGCCTGCAGCGATAGATTGACGGTGCTCATAATTTTTCATCCCAGACGTTGCGGACATTCGCAGCTCCGACACTGCTTGTCCGTTCGTTTACTTCTTCGATTTTGCCGGCGTTGCTATTTTGGTGGGGGGCGTGCCGGCATATGCCGCCGTCCCAGTTGTTTCATTGGCTCCTGTTCGGCTTTGGCGCGATCGATGTTTCTGTGCCTCGCCGAGGCTGGATGTTTTCAGCAATGATCATTGGTTATGCTTCGCCCAGCGGTTTGAGGATGTCATATAAATCCGATTTTTGTTCGACCCCGAGTCCCGGAGCTTCGGGCGGCGTGGTCGCGCCGTCCTCGATGATCGCATCATCGGTGAACCCGCCGTAGGGCTGGAAGACCAGTGGGTAGGATTCCGTCCCGCCCAGTTCCAGACCGGCTGCCAGGTGGAGTCCGAGCAAATGGCCGCCGTGGGGGACATGCCGTTCCGGCGCCCAGCCGTGTGGCTTCAAAGCGCCGACCGCCGTGATGAATTCCGTAGCGCCATAGGCCAGCGCCGGGTCCAATTGAATCCAATCGAGTTCCGGGCGCAGGCCGGCGTAGAGCGCGAGATTCTTGGCGTCCTGGATGGAAAACAGATTCTCGCCGGTTGCCACCGACTGTCCGTAGTGTTCGGTAAGCTGCGCGTTCAGCGCGAAATCAAGGGGATCGCCCGGCTCTTCGAACCAAGCCAGCCGATATGGCTCCATCGCTTCGCCGAATGTCAGGGCGGTCTCCAGATCGAACCGTCCATTCGCGTCCACTGCCAGATTATCGCCGGACCCCACCACCTCGAGTGCGGCTTCGATGCGTCTGCGGTCGGTGTCGAGGTCGGCGCCGCCGATTTTCATTTTGCAGAGGCGGTAGCCCTGCGCCTGGTAGGACCGCATTTCGTCTTGCAGCTGTTCGATCTCGCGGCCGGGATAATAATATCCGCCGCCCGGATAGACGGGGATCGAGGTCAAATACCCGCCGTCGTTGAAGCGTTCGGAAAATACCCGCCACAACGGCTTGTCCTCGATCTTCGCGACGGCGTCCCAAATCGCCATATCGATACCGGCGGCGGCAACGGCACGATCACCGTGCCCGCCCGGCTTTTCATTCTGCATCATGCAGGCCTGAACGCGGAAGGGATCGAAATTTTCGGGGTTCTCGTCGAGCAGATCGTCCGGTTCGGCTTCCAGCAGCCTCGGGATCAGGCGTTCCCGCAGGATCCCGCCCTGCGCATATCGCCCGTTCGAGCCGCAACCGTATCCGACGACGGGCTTACCATCGCGCATCACATCGGTGACGACTGCGACGATGCCGACCGTCATGCGCGAGAAATCGATAACGGCGTTCCGCATATTCGATTGCAGCTTCGCCGTCGTCTCGCGGATGTCCAAAATTTTCATGGCGCTCCTTCGTCTTTCTTATTCTTGCGGAGGCTACTTTTTCGTTCCGAATCCTACCTGTTTTGCATGGGTCAGATACTCAACCGTCCTTGCCTCGATGAATTCCGCTACTTTTGGATAGGGAATGTCAACCGGCGCGAATCCGCGATCTTCCATTTCCTGCCGCATTGCCGGGTCTTTATTGATCTGGCCGAACAGCTTTGACAACGCCAATCGCGTGTTCTTCGGCGTCGATTTCGGTACGGCGATGCCGCGATATGCGCCGTCGATGATCTCGAACCCTTTTTCCTTGAACGTCGGCACGTCCGGCAAGCGAGGATGCCGTTCCTTCGTCGCGACCGCTAAAATGCGCACGTCGTCGGGATAGGTCGTTCCGACCGTCGTGTATCCCCAACTGGCGTTCACCTTGCCTTGCCCGAGGGCCGCGATGGACGCCGCGGTTCCTTTGTACGGACGGTATTCGGTTTGAATTCCCGCGAGTTTGTCGAACCGGATCTGCGCGAGATGGTTCGCCGATCCCCGGCCGGAACCGGAAAATACGATCTTTCCCGGGTTCTCACGGGCAAATGCGATCAAGTCCTCGAGCGTTTCAAAAGGGCTGTCTTCGTGCACCACGACGGCGTCCGGCGTGTAGTGAAAGATGAACACGCCGGTGATGTCGCGCGTCTTGTATTTTGCGCCGAGCATCGGTTGCAGCACGATATGCGGCAGGTTGATGCCGACGATCGAATGCCCATCGCCGGGAAGATTGTTGATTTCATCCCACATGACGGCGCCGCCGCCGCCGGGCCGATAGGAGATGACGAGATCCTGCCCGGTAAGCGTCTTGAAGAACGATTGCTGTAGCCGGGCGGCAATTCCGGACTCGCCGCCGGCGCCGAACGGGATAATGTAAGAGACAGGTTTTTTCGGGTAGCTCGGCTTTTTCTCTTCGGCCAGCAAGGCAGCCGGAAGGGCAAGCGCGCAGATCGCCAAGCCAACGAGAATCCGGGTAATTCTCTTCATCGTGCCAATGTCAGTACGCCGTGGTGAGCCGAGGCCGGCAACCGACCGAAATCGCGAAGCGTCGGGCGGGGCCTTTAGCGGTAGTATAGCATGCCCCGCCCGCTTGACTCAGGCGCTTCGATACAATTTCGTCATGACGAATTCCTGGTGGCCAAGGGCCTCGGCGCAGGTCAACCGTCCGTTACAGGTTCGCATCATGATGTCGATCAGGGCGTCGCCGGCCTGATCGTAATTCATCTCGCGCCGCAGAATGCCGGACACGTCGAGATCGACATGTTCGCTCATTTCGCGGGCGGTCCGGGGATTGGCGGTCAGTTTGATCACCGGCTCGATCGGGTTACCGATTACGTTGCCCTGACCCGTCGGGAACAGGTGCACGGCAAAGCCGGCCGCGGCTTGCAGCGTCACGCATTCGGCCGCGGCGGACGACGTGTCCATGAAATAGAGGCCGGCGCCTTTCTCGGGTGCTTCGGCCGGGCCGAGCACGTCGATATAGGAGGTCTTCTTGCCGATCTTCTCGAGGTTGCCGAAGGCTTTTTCCTCGATCGTCGTCAATCCGCCTTCGATATTACCCTTGGTCGGCTGGCTTTCGGACAGGTCGTCGGTCTTAAACGGCTCGATGACCTCGTCCATATAAGCTTGCCAGGTGTCGTAGAATTTCTTCCCGACTTCCGGCGTCTTGCCACGCTCGCGGCAGACTTCTTCGGCGCCGGTGATTTCCGACGTTTCGCCGAAGCAACTCGTCACGCCGAGCGGGTCGAGCTTGTCGATGAGATTGCCGACCGTCGGGTTCGAGCCGATGCCCGATGTCGTGTCGGACTCGCCGCACTTCACCGAGACCCAGAGGTCCGATACATCGCATTCCTCGCGATGGATTTCAGAGGCGTTCTGCACGAAATTTTGTGCTGCCCAGCTCGCGTTCATCACGGTCTTGTGCTCGCCGTTGCGCTCCAGCGCGAAACCTTCGACCGGCTTGCCGGTCTTGGCGATGCCGTCGACGACGCGCCCGGTCCAGCCCGGTTCGATACCGATCACCACCACGGCGGCGACATTCGGGTTGCATCCCGAGCCGATCAGCGTCCGGAAATGTAGTTCCAGATCTTCGCCGAATTGCAGACGGCCGTAGTGATGCGGAATCGCCAGCGTGCCTTTGACGTTGTTGGCGACCTTTTCGCAGGCCGCATTCGACAGATCGTCCAGCGGCAGGATGATGACATGGTTGCGGATGCCGACGCGGCCGTTCTGGCGCCGGTAACCCATGAATTTCTTGGGAATAGCCATTGCTTCTACCACTTCGTCGTTTTGAGGTTATGGACGTGAACATGATGCCCGATGCCGATGTCTTCGACGGCTTTGCCGATCGAATGACCGTATTTCAGGATCGTGTCGCCGTTGGCAATATCGCCGAGGGCGACCTTGTGGCCGATCGGAATGGCGTCCAATGCCGTGATGTGGATCGTCTCGTCGGTCTCCATGTTCCATCCCGTCATCTCGGTCTGGGGTTCCACGGTCTCAACGACAACGACGCCGACGGAGTCGGAATTGTCGTGCACTACGAAATGGGGGGCGCTCATTGCTCCTCCTGGAATGTTTTGTCTTCGGGACCACCGGTCCGGCGCATGCCGTCCGCACTGCGGAACCGCCATACGCTTGGCCGAGTGTTATGTCTTATATAAGACACTTGACATTGTGATCGTCAAGCGGTGGATTCGGTCCATCGCCATGAACCGTATCATATCGTCATCGGGTCTCGTCCCGGAAGCCAAACCTCTCTATGCCCAGGTCAAGGAGCTCATGCTCGGCCGGATGATCGAGGGAGTTTGGAAGCCGGGGGCGGTCTTGCCGAGCGAGTTTCAGTTGGCCGCCGAACTCGGCGTCAGCCAGGGAACCGTCCGCAAGGCGTTGGATGCGCTCGCCGCGGAAAACCTGGTCATCCGCCGGCAGGGGCGGGGCACCTTCGTCGCCGAGCATGACGAAGACCGGGCGTTGTTTCATTTTTTTCATCTTGTCGGACGTAACGGCGAACGGCGGCTTCCCGGCGGTACGGTGTTGAATTGCCGGGACGGCAAGGCAAATAAGGAAGAAGCGGCGCGGCTCGGTATCGACCGCGGTTCGGCGGTGACTCGCATTCGGCGTGTACGCGATCTCGATGGCGCGCCGGCGATTCTCGAGGACATATCTCTGCCCTGTGGTCTATTCCCCGGATTGTCCGGTGCAAGCGAACTGCCGAACACGCTTTACGAGCTATACGAACGCGACTTCGGCGTCACGATTTCGCGGGCGGAGGAACGCTTGGCCGCGATCGAGGCTGATCCCGACGTTGCCAAGATATTGGGACTCGAGGCGGGCCGGCCGATCCTGGAAATCGACCGGATTGCCTTCGCACTGGATGGGCGGGCCGTCGAATGGCGAGTCAGCCTCTGCGACACCCGCCATCACCGTTACCTCGCGGAACTCGTCTGACTCCCGGTCCGGCCGTGATCAGCCGGATTGCATGTCCTGCCGGCGAAGCGCTCTGCCGGGCCGATTACCGGTTGCTTCGCCATTCCGCATGACCGCCGTGCCGTTAACATAGACCGCGTCGATACCGGCCGCCGCCTGGGTCGGATTATCGAAATCCGCCCGGTCGATGACGGTATCCGGATCGAAAATCACGATGTCGGCATGGTTGCCTTCCTCCAGTGTTCCTCGGTCGGTCAGCCCGAATACGGCTGCCGGCCGGCCGGTCATTTTGTGCACGGCATCTTCGAGTGTGATGAGCCCGATATCCCGGCTATACCGGCCAAGGACCCGTGGGAAGGTGCCCCAGAGGCGCGGATGCGGATGGCCGTCATTGGGCAGGCCGTCAGACGCGATCATGCTGTGCGGGTATTCGATGACCCGGCGCACGTCCTCTTCGTCCATCGCGAAATAGATCGCGCCGCCGGGTTGCAGCCGATCGGCCGCTTCCTCCGGTGAGCACCCCATGTCGGCGGCAATCTCCGACAGCTCGCGCCCGGCGTGTTCTGGATGGGGGACCGACCATGTAATTAGCACCTTTCGGCAAAGCGCCACGCGTTCCGCCGTGATCACGGTCGATGATGCATGATACGGATAGACGTCCAAATCGACTTTTTGCGTCTTTCGGATTTCCTCGATCATCGGCAGCGTCTTCTTGGTCCGGCCGAAATTTTCTTCTCCGGATACTTTGTGATGCGACAGGACGACCGCGGCCTCGCTTTCCCGGCCGATCAGGAAGGCCTCCTCCATCGCGTCTTCGATCTCTTCCTCTTCGTTCCGGAGATGCGTGGTGTAGATGCCGCCCGCCGGGCCGAGCAGTTCAGCCAGGGCGACGACTTCCGAGGTTGGGGCCGCCTGCGCTGGTTCGTAGGCGAGCCCGGTCGATAGCCCCACGACACCGGCGTCGAGCGCTTCTGCGAGACCGTCGCGCATCACGGCGATTTCGTCGTCGGTAGCCGGGCGGTCCACCCGGTCCATCGCGCCGAGCCGCAGCGTCGTATGCCCGCACAACATGGCGGCATTGGTTGCCGAGGGGGACGATGCGAGGCGATCGAAGAAATCACTCATCCGCGGATAGTCGAAGCGGGAGCCGAGCAGGTCCTGCGGCGGCCGTGCGCGATCGCCCGTCAATGTGTAGGGCGCAAGGCTGATGCCGCAGTTGCCGACCACGACCGACGTGACGCCCTGGCTCGTTTTGTAGAACATGTCGGGTTTGTCGATCAGCGAATTGTCGTCGTGGGTGTGCACGTCGATGAAGCCTGGGGCGACGATTCGGCCTGCCGCGTCGATCTCGGTCGCGGCACTCGCCTCCGACAAATCGCCAATGGCTGCGATCCGGTCCCCGCGCACCGCGACATCGGCGCGCGTTCGGGCCGCGCCGGTGCCGTCGATAACGGTGCCGTTGCGGATGATGAGGTCGTATCGGTCTGATTGCATGGTCGTCCGTGTCCGGTAAGCTTAGAGGATGGGACTGCGCGCCCTTTGACGGCCAGCGTCCAGACATCGTTATATATCCGGCGTGCAACCGCGTCAGTAACGAGACCGGAAACGGGGCGGAGAAAATGACGACACGGCAACCGGGCTATTGGCGTGATCTGACGACCGAGGATGTGGCCGGCCTCGATCGCGAGGAGACGATCCTGATCCTGCCGGTGGCCGCGATGGAACAGCACGGCCCGCATTTGCCGCTCGGTGTCGACGCCGACATCAACGAAGGACTGATCGAGGCCACGCTTGCGGCATTGCCCGAGGGGCGGCCGGTCTTCGTTCTGCCGCAGCAGACCGTTGGCTGGAGCGACGAGCATGGTGGATATTCCGGAACTTTGTCGATCGATCCGGAAGTTTTGGGCCGCGCATGGCGGGATATCGCGGAAAACGTGGCGGCGATGGGGTTTCGGAAGCTGGTGATCTTCAACAGTCATGGCGGACAAACCGAAATCGTCAAAATGACCGCCCGTAAGCTGCGGCTGTCGCATCGCATGCTCGCGGTCATGGTGAATTGGTTTACGTTGCCGGACGTGTCGGACCTATTCGATGTCGACGAACTCGCGCATGGTATTCATGCGGGTGCGGTCGAAACGTCGCTCATGCTGCAACTCCGGCCGGCGTTGGTGCGAACGGACAAGATCGGCCGCTTCGATTCCGTCGGGTTGGAGATGGCACGGGACTTCAAACGGCTGAAACCGACCGGACCGGTTTCCTTCGGCTGGGAGACGCAGGATCTGAATTCGTCGGGCGCGGTCGGTAATGCTGCCGCGGCCACGGCGGATAAGGGGCGAATTGTCATCGAGAGGACCGTCGAGGCTTTTATCGATGTGCTCGACGATGTCGCCCAGTTCGATATGTCGAGATTGCGGGAGCGGCCAGACTAGGCCGCCGATGTCCCCTAAGAGTCGTAGCCGACGAGGGATGTGATCGGCAGATCCAACTTGTCGCGGCCTTTCAGGAATTTAAGTTCGATGATGAAAACCGCTGCCCGAACGTCGGCGCCGACACTCCGAAGCAGGGTGACAGCCGCCGCCGCGGTGCCGCCGGTCGCCAACAAATCGTCAAGCACCACCAGCCTTTGCCCATCGGCGACTGCATCCGATTGAATCTCGATGGTATCGGTGCCGTATTCCAGGTCGTAGGTGTGCCGGATCGTCTCGCCCGGCAATTTGCCTTTCTTGCGCACCATCATAAATCCGCAGCCCAATTTTAGCGCCAGCGGCGCGGCGGTCAGAAAGCCGCGGGACTCGATCCCCACCAGCAGATCCGGTTTATGCGGTGCGACCGCTTCAGCCAATTCATCGACACACTGCTGCCATGCCGACGCGTTGGCGAGGAGAGTCGAGATGTCGTAGAAAAGGATGCCGGGTTTGGGAAAATCCGGAATGCTGCGAATATGATGCTTGAGATTCATGAACGGGCTGCTCCTCGCGTGAATGGCGGCGGGATCGTAACGAGGGTCCGGCGCCGCCGCAACGGGACAGTCGGCGCGGTTTAGCTGTTTGACCATCAAGGCCGGTATGCTATCGGATGCTGTTGAAGATCTGATGCAACGGGGACGGGGCGGGACAAATGGACGACGATGCCGCGTGGCTGCGGACGTCAACCGAGGATGGTCGCCTCACGATAACGGCAGGCGGCGCTTGGACGGTGCAGCAGGTCGCCCGGTTTGACCGGAAATTGAAGGCGTTGTCGCCGGACGGCACCCGCAATGCCGTATTCGACCTTTCGCAATTGACGGCATTCGATACCGCGGGTGCCTGGCTTGTTGACCGCACCGCGCATCAATTGGGTGAACGCGGCATCAAGACCGAGGTTCTGGGGCTGGCCGCTGATTACCAGCCATTGGTACGCGTGGTAGAAACGGCGACGAAGTCGGCCGAAGATAAAGTCCGGCAGCCCGGTAATTACTGGTTCGACATGCTTGTGCGCGTCGGCCGGGCTGCGGAAGAGGTGTACCGCGAAGGCGGTGCCTTGCTCAGTTTCTTCGGCATGACGGTGGTCGGGTTCATCGGTGTGCTGCGCAATCCTAAAAAACTGCGCTTCGTGGCATTGACCAACCAGGTGGAGCAGACCGGCCTCAACGCGATCCCGATCGTCTGCCTGCTGTCATTTCTCATCGGCGTCGTCATCGCCTTCGTCGGGGCCGATCAATTGCGCCGCTTCGGTGCGGAAATCTTCACCGTGAATCTGCTCGGCGTCATCATGCTGCGCGAAATCGGCGTGTTGTTGACGTCGATCATGGTGGCCGGCCGGTCGGGCTCGGCGTTTACCGCGCAAATCGGGACAATGCAGGTCAACGAAGAAGTCGACGCGATGCGCACGTTGGGCCTCAGTCCCATGGATATCCTGGTGTTGCCGCGAATTTGCGGTTTATTGATCACACTGCCGATACTTGCCTTCCTGTCCAATGTAGCCGGGTTGTTGGGCGGCGCATTGATGGCGACTTTGGTGCTCGACGTCACCTTCGGACAATTCATGCGCCAGCTCGAAACCGTTCTCACGCTCAGCCATTTCTTTGTCGGCATGGTGAAAGCGCCCGTCTTTGCCTACATTATCGCCATTGTTGGTTGCTACGAGGGCCTGCGCGTTACCGGCAGCGCCGAGAGTGTCGGTAAGATGACAACGAAATCCGTGGTGACATCGATCTTTCTCGTGATCATCGCCAATGCCATTTTTTCCGTCGTCTTCTCGACGCTGAGGATTTGACGATGCCGGACGAAGATATCGTCATTCGTGTTCGCGGCCTGCGCACTCAGTTCGGCGCGCAGGTCGTGCATGACGGGCTCGATCTCGATGTGAATCGCGGCGAAGTCATCGGCGTTGTCGGTGGGTCGGGCACCGGTAAGTCGGTTCTGTTGCGCACGATCGTAGGTCTCAACGAGCCGGCGGCGGGCGGGATCGACGTGCTCGGGAAGGACGTCGACTCATTGCCCCAGAGGGAGCGTCATGCGCTGCAGGCGCGGTACGGCGTATTGTTTCAGAATGGCGCGCTGTTTTCGTCTCTGACGGTGGCCGAGAACGTGCAGGTGCCGATGCGCGAGCATCTCGACATGCCGCAGGCGCTGATGGATGAATTGGCTGCCCTTAAAATCGCTATGGTGGGATTGCCGGCCGATTCCTGTGTTAAGTTTCCGTCCGAATTATCGGGCGGTATGCGGAAACGAGCGGGATTGGCCCGGGCGCTTTCGATCGATCCGGAGATATTGTTCTTGGATGAGCCGACGGCGGGCCTCGATCCGATCGGTGCCGCGGCCTTTGATCATCTGATCCGGGACCTGCAGCAAAGCCTCGGATTGACGGTCTTCATGGTCACGCATGACCTTGACAGTCTCGCCGCGATCTGCGACCGCATCGCGGTTCTCGTCGATAAGAAGATCAGGACCGGCACCATGGAGGAGCATATGCGCGACGACCATCCATGGATCCATGAATATTTTCACGGCCCGAGGGCGCGCGTCGCGCTGGGCGCAGGCTAAACGTCAGGAGCGGTCCGGAAAATGGAAACACGGGCAAGTTATCTGCTGGTTGGCGTGTTCGCGCTGCTGAGCATGGCGGGGTTTCTAATCGCTGTCGTCTGGATGGCCGGTGTCAATCTGGATGAGGATTTCGCGTATTACGACATCTACTTCGAAGGATCGGTAAGCGGTCTCAAACCGGGGAATGCGGTCCGCTATCGCGGCATTCCCGTAGGGGTCGTCAGCGACATGACGATTAATCCAAAGAATGTCGAGCAGGTTCGGGTGACGATCGAGATTCCCGAAAGCACCCCGGTAAAACAGGATACCGAGGCGGCCTTGGAATTTCAGGGCATCACCGGTGTGGCCTATGTCCAGCTTTTGGGCGGGACGCACGGGGCGGCGAATTTGAGCGCCGCGTCGGGTGATGCCCGGCCGGTTATAAAATCGCGTCCGTCGCAGCTTCAGGAACTCTTCGATTCCGCGCCGGAACTGGTGTCCCGCGTAACGGTCCTCGTCAACCGGGCCAACCATCTGTTCGATCCGGAAAACCGCAAGAATATTGCGGAGACGCTGTCGAATGTACGCGCGTTCACCGGAGTGATGGCGGCCCGGTCGAAGGACATCGATGGACTGCTCGGCGACGCCACGACGACGATGAAGGAATTGCGGGTCGCCGCCAGTCAGGCCGGTGAGACGATCAAGGATGTCCAGAAGCTTGCCGCTTCCATGCAGGCATTATCGGATGGTTTGCATAAGGACTTCGCCGGCGTCGGTGACGAGGCGAAAAAATCGCTCGTCGAGGTGCGCAAGACGGCCCAGGAATTCCGGCGTGCCTCGTTTGTCTTGGCTGATCTTGTCGAATCTAATCGTGAGCCGGTCGATACGTTCGCCTCATCGGGGCTTTACGAGTTGACTCAATTGTTGTCGGAAACACGCGTGCTGGTCGGGGCGCTGACCAGAATTTCCTCGCAGATCGAGCGCGATCCGGCGCGGTTCCTGTTCGGCAAGACGCAGCCTGGTGTTGAAGTGAAATAACGCGCGGTGCCCGCAATGCGGTCTTTTGCCCATTACTGTCGATTTTTTCTGTGTGCGGCCTTCGCGGTCGCCGTGCTGGCGAGTTGCGTCGAACTGCCCGGCGCAAATGAGGCGCCGCCTCGCCTCTATGTTCTGACGCCAAAGAGCACCTTTCCGAAGGATATACCGGTGGTGGATTGGCAATTGCTGGTGGAAACGCCGAACTCGCCTGCCGGTTTGAACACGGCTCGCATTGCCTTGCAGGACAGCCCGATCGAGCTGCGGTATTTTCGCCAGGCGACTTGGACCGATTTCGGGCCCAAGATGGTGCAATCGCTGATGATCGAATCGTTTGAAAATTCGGGTCGGATCGTTTCCGTCGGGCGGGAGCAGATCGGTCTGCGGTCGGACTTCCTTCTCAAATCGGATTTGCGGGAGTTTCAGGCGGAGTATGATGACGCCATTCCGTCGGACGCGACAGCGTTAGCGGCGAACTACTCGGCACCCTGGGCACGGGTTCGGATCAATCTGAAGCTGGTGAAGATGCCGCAGCGGGAAATCGTTGCGACGGAAACATTCGAGCGCCGTATCCGCGCCAAGGCCAACACGATGACGGATATCATCGCCGCATTCGATGACGCGCTCGGCAAGGCTCTGAAATCGGCTGTGGTGTGGACCTTGAAGACCGGCGAGAAACAAAAGTCTAAACCACGGAGACGAACGCGATGACCCATGTATTGCACCGTCGTACCGACTGGATGCCGCCGACCGCCGTGAAGGGTGAGGGCGTGTTCATTATCGATGCCGACGGCAAACGGTATCTCGATGCATCGGGCGGGGCGGCGGTGTCCTGTCTCGGCCATGGCCATCCGAAAGTGATCGAGGCAATCAAGCAGCAGGCCGAGACCATGGCCTTTGCGCATACCGCTTTCTTCACGTCGGATGTCGGTGAGGAATTGGCGGATCGATTGGTTGCGACGTCGCCCGACGGCCTGGACTACGTCTATTTCGTATCCGGCGGGTCGGAAGCGGTCGAAGCCGCGCTCAAGATGGCGCGGCAATATCACGTGGAGTCCGGCCAGTCGCAGCGTCGGCATGTGATCGCGCGTTGGCAAAGTTATCACGGCAATACCCTGGGCGCGCTGTCCGCGGGCGGCAATCGCTGGCGGCGTGAACAGTTCGCGCCCATGCTTATGGAAGCGCATCACATCTCACCGTGTTTTTCCTATCGCTTCCGGGCTGACGACGAGACCGAAGAAGAGTATGGCCTGCGTGTCGCGGATGAACTCGAAGCGAAGATCAAAGAGCTCGGCGAGGACACGGTCGCCGCGTTCATAGCGGAGCCAGTCGGAGGGGCGACGTCGGGCGCCATCACGGCGGTGCCGGGTTACTTCAAGCGCATCCGGGAAATTTGCGATCGGTACGGCGTCCTGCTGATCTTGGACGAGGTGATGTGCGGGATGGGCCGAACCGGGTCGCTATTCGCCTGCGAGCAGGAAGGCATCACGCCGGATCTGGTCTGCATCGCCAAGGGGCTTGGTGCGGGATATCAGCCGATTGGCGCGGTCATGTTGACCGGTGCGATCTATGACGCCATGCGAAACGGTTCGGGATTGTTCCAGCACGGGCATACCTATCTGGGGCATCCGGTCGCCTGCGCCGCGGCGCTTGCCGTCCAAAAGGTTATCGAAGAGGAAGATCTGCTGTCGCGTGTCCGGAAAATGGGCACGGTGTTGAATGACGCCCTGACAGAGCGTTTCGGTAATCATCACCATGTGGGCGATATTCGCGGCCGCGGCCTGTTCCAGGCGATCGAACTCGTGGAAGACCGATCTAGCAAGCAACCATTCGATCCGGCGAATAAGCTGCATGCGCATATCAAGCAACAGGCGATGGACCACGGCCTGATCTGCTATCCGGGCGGTGGCACGATCGACGGCAAACTTGGCGATCATGTCTTGCTCGCACCGCCATTTATCGTCGACGAGGCCAATATCGCGGAAATCGCGGACCGGCTGGAACGATCGGTTAATGCCGCGATTTCCGACATTCAGGCATGAAAAATTCCCGCGAAGGTTGACGCGCCGGAATTTCGATAGGCATAGTTACAGTTACATGACGGCATAGGTTGTCGGGCGGGCCAGATCGGGGCAGGATTTTGGGGCGCCAACCGGACCAAAATGCCAGGTATGCGCATGGACAACGCTTAAGGTGCGGTCTTGCGAGTATTGGGGACGTGTCCTCTCGCCGGTTCCTTGGGGCCGGTGGCCTGGATGGTTATATGGCCCGGCGTTAGCACCATGGTGTGCAGCGAACCGTCCAAGTCGTTAATTTCTCTGATTAACTGGGTTTTGCCGCCGCCCTTCGGCTTGGGGGAGCATGGCGACGGCAGAGGTGTGCACAAGGGCACTAGGTCCATCCCGTCCGGGTTCTTGGCCCGGTAGCGGTATTCCGAAACACGAATGATTAAACATCAATCAAGAGGAGCTGTTTTATGTCATTCAAGAAAATTCTAATTGCATCGGCGGCTGTTGTCGGTGTTGCGATGTTGATGCCCGCAGCCGGCCATACGGCTGAAAAGCGGTTCATCAGCATCGGAACCGGCGGCGTAACCGGCGTCTATTATCCGACCGGCGGCGCGATCTGCCGGCTCGTCAACAAGGGCCGCAAATCGCACGGCATCCGGTGTTCGGTCGAATCCACGGGTGGGTCGGTCTACAACATCAATACGATCCGCGCCGGCGAACTCGATTTCGGCGTCGCCCAGTCGGACTGGCAGTACCATGCCTATAACGGCACGTCGAAGTTCAAGGACAACGGCCCGTTCAAGGATCTGCGGGCCGTGTTCTCGGTCCATCCGGAACCGTTTACCGTCGTTGCCCGCGCGGACGCGAATATCAAGACGTTCGAAGACCTCAAGGGCAAGCGGGTCAATATCGGAAACCCCGGTTCGGGTCAGCGCGGTACGATGGATATCGTCCTGAAGGCGTTGGGCTGGTCCACCGACGACTTCAAGCTGGCATCGGAGTTGAAATCGGCGGAGCAGAGTCAGGCTCTGTGCGACAACAAGATCGACGCGATGATCTTCACCGTCGGGCATCCATCGGGTTCGATCAAGGAAGCGACGACCTCCTGTGCGTCTGTGCTCGTCGATGTCAAGGGTCCCGCCATCGCCAAGCTGGTGAAAGACAATGACTTTTATCGGACCGCGACGATTCCGGCCGGCATGTATAACGGAACGGATCGTGACGTAACGACCTTCGGCGTCGGCGCGACCTTCGTGTCCTCGTCCAAGGTTCCGAACGAAGTCGTCTATCAGGTGGTCAAGGCAGTCTTCGAAAACTTCGGCCGCTTCAAAAAGCTTCACCCGGCATTCAAAGTGCTCAAGGAAAAAGAGATGATCAAAGATGGTCTCTCCGCGCCGCTGCACGACGGGGCCAAGAAGTACTACAAGGAAAAAGGTTGGATGTAAGGCCAACGCAGCGAGGGGGAGGCCTAAAAGGTCTTCCCCTCATTTCCTAATTCAAGACAAAAAACTGTTTTCTAGCGTCCGCGCTCCGTCCGGAGTCGCGCAAGTGCCGTCTAACCGGGCGCAGTCAGGGGGGACATGATGACCGACGAAAATTCACAGTCGACGCAGATGTCAGATGACGATCTGCAGGATCTCGTAGCTTCATCCGATACGGGCGCGCGAAACCCGGCCGGTCCGGTGGGGACCGCATTGGCCGGTCTCGCTCTTCTATGGTCCCTCTTTCAATTGTGGATCGCTTCGCCGCTGCCGTTTTTGCCGGGCAATCCGATTCCGGTACTGAACGATACGGAGACACGGTCGATCCATCTGGCGTTCGCCGTGTTCCTCGCTTTCATGGCCTATCCGGCGTTGAAGCGGTCGCCGCGCGATCGCATTCCCATCCTCGATTGGGTCTTAGCAATTGCCGGCGCTTTCGCCGCCGCCTATCTTTTTCTGTTTTACGCCGAGTTATCCGAGCGTCCGGGAGCCCCGATCCAACAGGATCTGATCGTGGCCGGCATCGGCTTGGTGACCTTGTTGGAAGCGACGCGGCGCGCGCTCGGCCCCCCCTTGATGATCGTCGCCATCGTTTTCCTGCTCTACGTGTTCTTCGGCGATTCCGCCGTCGTACCGGAGGCGATCCGATGGAAGGGTGCGTCCTTCACCAAGGCAATGTCGCATCAGTGGCTGACCACCGAGGGTGTGTTCGGCATCGCGCTCGGCGTGTCGTCGGGATTCGTGTTTCTGTTCGTCCTGTTCGGGTCGCTCTTGGACAAGGCGGGCGCAGGCAACTATTTCATCAAGGTGGCGTTTGCGCTGCTCGGTCATCTGCGCGGTGGACCGGCCAAGGCGGCCGTCCTCGCGTCGGCCATGACCGGCCTGATTTCCGGCTCTTCGATCGCCAATGTAGTGACCACCGGGACCTTCACGATCCCGCTCATGAAACGCGTCGGGTTCACGCCGGAGCAGGGTGGGTCGGTCGAGGTGGCTTCGTCGGTGAACGGCCAGATCATGCCGCCCGTGATGGGCGCGGCCGCCTTCCTGATGGTCGAATATGTAGGCATTCCCTATGTCGACGTGATCAAGCACGCCTTCCTGCCGGCGGTTATTTCCTATATCGCGTTGCTCTACATCGTGCATCTCGAAGCGCTGAAGAAAGATATGCAAGGTTTGCCGAAGCCCGGCGGACCGGTCACCATCCAGCAGCGTCTGATCCGATGGGGAATTTCCGTCTGCAGCATCATCATCGTCGCCGGGGTCATTTATTTCGGGATCACCATGATCCAGAGCGCCTTCGGCGAATTTTCAGTCTGGATTTTGGCGGCACTGATCCTCGTGATCTATCTGGGATTGGTATGGTTCGCCGCCCAGCAGCCCGATCTCGAACTCGACGATCCGAATGCGCCGGTCGTGGAATTGCCTATGTTCGCGGTGACCGCGAAGACCGGCTTGCACTTCTTGCTACCGATCGTCGTGCTTGTCTGGTTCCTCATGGTGGAACGCAAGTCGCCGGGACTGTCGGCCTTCTGGGCCAGCGCTCTGATGATCTTCATCCTGCTGACCCAGCATCCGTTGAAGGCCCTTTTCCGTAAGGGCAGCGACGTCGGTTTCGCGGCGCGGCGCGGTTGGACCGAACTGCTGGCCGGCCTGATCGCCGGCGCGCGCAATATGATCGGTATCGGCGTCGCCACGGCGGCGGCGGGTATCATCGTCGGCACCGTCACCCTGACCGGCATCGGGCAGGTCATGACGGAATTCGTCGAGATTATTTCCGGCGGCAGCCTGATCCTCATGCTGGTCTTCGTTGCCGTCATCAGCCTGATCCTCGGGATGGGGCTGCCCACCACGGCCAATTACATCGTGGTGTCGTCGCTGATGGCGGGCGTTGTCGTGCAGCTCGGCGCGCAAAACGGCCTAATCGTTCCGCTGATTGCCGTCCATCTGTTCGTGTTCTATTTCGGGATAATGGCGGATGTGACGCCACCGGTGGGGCTGGCATCCTTTGCCGCCGCGGCGGTGTCCGGCGGTGATCCGATCAAGACCGGTTTCGTCGCCTTCTTTTACTCGCTGCGCACGGTCATCCTGCCGTTCCTGTTCATCTTCAACACCGATCTGCTGCTGATCGATGTGGGGTTGGTCGACGGAATTTTCGTCTTCATCGTCGCAACGGTCGCCATGCTCTTGTTCGCCGCGGGGACGCAAGGATTCTTTCTGGCGCGCAGCCGGATTTGGGAGTCCGTCGCCTTGATCTTGATCGCCTTCACATTGTTCCGGCCCGGTTTCTGGCTCGACATGGTGCATCCGCCCTTCGTGGCTGGCGATCCGGCGCAGATCATCAAGGTCGCCGAGGCACAGCCGGCAAACGGCACGCTTCGTGCGCAGCTTGAAGGTGAAAACCTGGACGGCAAGATGATCTCGACGACTCTCGTTATGCCGCTTGGGCCGAAGGCCGATGGCGCGAAACGGCTTGCAGTCGGCGGTATCGAAGTGCTGATCGAGGATGGGAAGGTGCTCGTCGACAACGTCATCCCGAACAGTGCGGCGTCGGACGCGAAAATCGACTTGGATTGGTTGGTCAAGAGTATCGACCTGCCGAGTGACCGCATGGCCAAGGAGGTCTTCTATATTCCGGCCCTCTTACTGTTGGTCGTGGTGTGTTTGGTTCAGCGCCGCCGCGCCGGAGCCGCTGCGGCGGCCATGGCCTGAAATCGGAGACAATAGCGATGTACAAGAATATTCTGCTGACGGTGGACCTGGGACATGAGAGTTCATGGTCCACCGCATTGCCCGTTGCCGTGGAATACGCAAAAGCCTATGGGGCCACGCTTCACGTCATGACGGTTGTGCCCGATTTCGGCATGAGCATCGTCGGCTCTTTCTTTCCGAAAGGGTATGAACAGAAGGCGATCGACCAAGTGAAGCAGAAACTGGACGCGTTCTGCAAAGATCACGTTCCGTCCGACATCAAGGTCCGGCATATCGTCGGCCATGGAGTCGTCTATGAGGAAATCCTCAGGGTGGCGGCGGAAACCAAGCCGGACCTCATCGTGATGGCGTCGCATCGGCCCGAGTTGAAAGACTACCTGATCGGGCCCAATGCCGCGCGGGTGGTCCGCCATGCGAACTGTTCGGTCCAGGTGGTTCGCGGCTGATACCGGTTTTCCGGGGCGACCGTCGGCTCGTATACACGACCGTTCACAAAGATGCGAGAATACGGCGCGGTAGCGCCGTAGGCTCTTGCGTGCCGACGCCCGCAGGGTAAATCTCTATAGACGCCCGATATTTCGTCACAGGAGCGGCAAGTGCGCGTCGGAACCTCATGCCCAGCGTTGGTTGTTTTGATTTTTTTGGCCACCGTACTAGCGGTTCCGGTCAACGCGGCCGAAGTAGTGCAAGGACCGGATGTGGTTGAGGTTCCTGCGGGACCATTCGTCTTCGGGTCGGACCGGGCCGAGCGCGAGGCGGCATACCGGTTGGACGAGGCCGCGTATGGCCACCGGGTGACCCGCGACAGTAAATGGTACGAGAGCGAGTTCGCTCGGCAGGAAGGATTGACGCCGAGATACTTCATCACGCGGGCGCCCGTGACCAATGCCCAATACCGCGCCTTCGTCGAGGCGACAGGCCGGCCCGCCCCGGATGTCGATGCCGAGACCTGGGGAAGCTACGGTCTCATCCATCCTTGGCCGCGCACCCGGCGCCATGCCTGGAAGAACGATGCGCCGCCGCCGGGCCGGGCGGATCATCCCGTCGTGCTGGTCAGCTATGAGGATGCCAGGGCCTATGCGGCGTGGCTTACGAAGGTCACGCCGTACCGGTGGCGCCTGCCGACGGAACGCGAATGGGAAAAAGCGGCGCGGGGGGACGATGGCCGGCGCTTTCCCTGGGGCGACCGGTTCGACGCCACGCGCTTGAATAGTCATGACAAAGGACCATTCGATACGGTGCCGGTCGGGAGTTTCCCGGATGGCGCCAGCCCTTTCGGGATGCTGGATGCGGCGGGCCAGGTTTTCGAATGGACGGCGACGCCGCTGGGCAACGGACGATCGATCGTGAAGGGCGGCTCGTGGGACGACAAGGGGTGCGGCGTGTGCCGGCCGGCCGCGCGGCATTCCCGGCCGCATTTTTTGAAACACATACTGGTCGGGTTCCGTCTCGTGCGGGAAGATCGATGATCGTCTATCCAGCCGGTTGTCTGTTGCGGCGTGCTGGGGTAAGTCAAATCCAACACAGTCGGTGCTCCCTATGACCAACCTTTCGAATATCGATCTGACGACGCTTTCCACCGAAGAACTCGAACAGATGCGGGACGCGGGGGAGTTGGTGCGCGAATGCTATCGCGTATTGGGCAAGACCGGTGACAACGTCGTCGGGGAAATCCTCAAGGGGGAAGAAACCTTCTACGAATGGAATCACTACCCCGACGGCGACGTGTATGACGGCGTGACCCATTCTCAGTTCTATTACCATGCCCATGAAGCCGGTGACCGGCCCGGTGAACATGGTCACTTTCATACATTCCTGCGGCCGGACGGTATGCCGCCTGGGATCGCGCCGGCGCCGGTAGATGACTACGAACCGCCAGAAGACCCGGACGACGCGCTAAGCCATATCGTGGCGATTTCCATGGATCCGAAAGGTTTCCCGATCAAGCTGTTCACCACCAATCGCTGGGTAACGGACGAGATTTGGTACACTGCGCCGGATGTTTGCCGGCTGTTGTACTGCTTCGACATCGATCACACCCAACCGTCGTGGCCGGTCAATATCTGGATCACCAACTTGCTGATCCTGTTCCGCCCGCAAATCAAGGAAATGATCTATGCGCGGGATGCCGCGGTAGAGGCATGGCGGAAGGCTCATCCCGACACGAATGTCTTCGAGGACCGCGAGTTGGAGGTCACCAGCGAAATGCCGGTCGACGTCGACGAACAATTGGTGAAGGTTCAGCGAGCCCTGGCGGACCGCGGGGCCGGCGGATAAGTGACCGATCCGGCCGGCTATTTCGTCGCGGCTGTGTGGGGTGGTGTCCCGCAGTCCTTGCATGCTTCTACGGGCAAATCCCTCTTGAGCCATCCCGGCATTGTCTTGCCACGCCCGAACATACCCTCGGCGACGTCAACAACCTGGGTGAATCCATGTTTTTTCAGGTAGCCTTGCGCCCAGTGGGAACGTCCGCCGACCGCACAAATCAAGGCGATCGGACGCATCTTGTCGCCCTTCACGGCGGCTAGAACCGCGTTCTTGAAGGCAGCTTTGCCGGCCGGGTTGTGCATCGTAATGGGAATGGATCCTTTCGGAATGCCGGATTTTTCCCATTCGCCGGGTGAGCGGATATCGATCAACGTCAGCGAACCGTTAACGACGCCGTTGTAGGCTTCGATTGCGGAAATACGGCTTTCCGCCGCCTGCGCCGAAATCTGGCCGAACAGAAGCGCCACGGCAATGATGGATATGCGAAGAATCTTGATTGTCATAATGGAACTCACGATAGGCTCATGTGTGACTGCGATCAACGACGTGTCGATCAATTTCCCGTTAAATGAACGTGTTAACCTAATCGCAATGAATACTGCCGTAAAACAGGCTGTGTACATGCGAATTAGGATCAACTTCTCCTAATTTATTTGATATTTGAGCGGGTTTTTACGGATATGAATTCGAAACAAGCGAACAACGCCGAAGTTTCGCAGCTCAAAGCGGATGACGTGAAACGCCTTTTGACCGACCCGTCGGTTGAAACGCGTGCGGAAACCGCCGCCAAGGTTGCCGGCGAGTTCGGCATGGGCACGCTTTCGCCGGGTGAGCGTGAGATCGCCCAGGAAATTTTCCGCGTCATGGCGAAGGATGTGGAGCTTCTGGTCCGCGAAACGCTCTCCGAAAGTATCCGTGATATTCCTGACGTTTCCAGCGACATCGCACGCGTCCTGGCCGAAGACAAAAGCGACAGCGTCGCGCTGCCGATCCTTGAATTTTCCAAGGCGCTTTCGGACGAGGATCTCGTCGACATTCTGGAAACCTCCAAACCGAACCGGCACGTGGCCATTGCCCAGCGCGAAGAGGTCTCCGCCGTCGTTTCGGACGCGATCGTCGACAAAGGTAACGAGGACGCGGTCGTCGCGTTGGTCTCCAACAGCGGGGCCGACATCGCGGAACCGACCTTCGACAAGGTGGTCGATAAATTCGGTGAGAACGAGCGCGTTCAGGAACCGTTGGTCAAACGCGAGAAATTGCCGCTGACCGTGGCCGAGCGTCTGGTCGCGAAGGTTTCGTCCAGCCTGAAAGAATATCTTGTCACGCATCACGAGTTGTCGCCGGAAGTGGCCAGCGACCTATTGCTCGAAAGCCGCGAGCGTGCGGTTGTCCGGTTGTTGGCCGATGACGAAGATCAGCCCGATGTCGGCGAACTCGTCCAGCAGATGGATGAGCATGGCCGCCTGACGGCATCGATCATCCTGCGCGCCTTGTGCACGGGCGATCTCAATTTCTTCGAGGCTGCCCTGGCCCACAAGGCCGACGTGGCGCTGCATAATGCCCGGGTTCTGATCCACGACGATGGCGATCTCGGCCTCAGGGCGCTGTACGAAAAGGCGGCGTTGCCGCAACGCTTGTTCCCGGCCTTCCTAAGCGCGTTGGAGATTGCCAAGATTTCCGAAGGAGAGCGCAGCGACAGCGATCCGGATTGGCGGTCTCGCCTGATCATGGAACGCGTGCTGACCCAGTTCGAAGGGTCGGTGGATTGCGATGCCGAGGATGTGGACTACCTGCTCGGCCGGCTCGCGCGTACTGTCGAAGGCGGCGCGGCGCAACATCTCTAATTCGTCGCGGTAGCGGCGAGGGTTCCGTCGCCCCGAATTTCGTTCGTTTCCCGCATGATTTTTGCGCGCGCGCCATCCGCTCACGGCTGGCGTCTCGCCGGTTGAATCGGCGCAGTCGGCGCGGCACCATGCTGCCCTTCCGAATCAAGGAGGCAGCCATGCCCGACAAGCCCGTCGTTCTCGTCACGCGAAAATTACCGGATGAAGTCGAGGATCGTTTGCAGCGGTCGTTCGCACCCATTCTCAATCCCGACGACACACTCTATTCGGCCGCTGATCTGGTCCGGCTGTCCGATGGGGCGTTTGCCATTCTGCCGTGCCATACCGAACATTTTTCGGCCGAGGTCGTGGCCCGGTTGCCGGACAGCGTGAAAGCGGTCGCGAATTTCTCGGTAGGCGTCGATCATTGCGACCTGGCCGCCGCCAAGGAACGCGGGTTGATCGTGACCAACACACCGGATGTGCTCAGCGACGCGACCGCCGAGATCGCCATCCTTCTGATGCTGGGCGCGGCGCGCCGGGCGGGGGAGGGCGAGCATTTGGTCCGCTCCGCCGGCTGGCGCGACTGGAGTCCGAAATTCATGGTCGGCACCCAGGTAACCGGAAAGCGCCTCGGCATTATCGGCATGGGCCGGGTCGGTCAGGTGGTGGCGCGGCGCGCGCGCGGTCTCGATATGGAAATTCACTACTACAACCGAAACCGTCTCGCCGCCGAGCTGGAGGCCGGCGCGGTTTTCCATGACACATTGGACTCGTTGTTGAGCGTCTCGCAGTTCTTGTCGATTCACTGCCCGGCTACGCCGGAAAGCCAGGGCCTGATGAACGCGAAGCGGATCGCCCAATTGCCCGACGGCGCGGTACTGATCAATACCGCGCGGGGTGCGGTGGTGGATGACGATGCGCTGATCGACGCCCTGGCATCGGGCAAGCTCGCCGCCGCCGGACTCGACGTTTTCAACGACGAACCCGACATTGATCCCCGCTACCGGAGCCGGCCCAATACATTCCTGCTGCCGCATATCGGTAGTGCGACGACGGAAACAAGAATCGCCATGGGGAACCGCGCCATCGACAATCTCGAAGCGATCGCTGCCGGACGGGAGCCTGCCGATCGGGTTGCGTGAGGGGCGCACCCCTCATTCCATAGCGGAAGTGCACAGTTTTTGATCAGCAAATCGTGAATGCGTTTAGCGGTGAGGAGGAGTGTGTTGACTCCCCGGACCTAATCCCAGAGTGTATAGATTATTGGTTGTAGGGAGCTCAGTTGTCCGGACTAATTGCCCAATTATAAAAGATAATTTCGGACCAGTTGTGCTTGCCCCGGCATTAGCTACCTGCATGCGAACAGGATTGTAGGACAGTCTTCTTTGGCCAACGGAAGCTGTCTGTTTCTACGAACGGGAGGTTTATTCTTATGGCTGAGATCAAGACAGAGAACGGTACTGGTGGGAAAGCGCGTCGCCGCTTTTTGAAGGGCGCCGTCATGGGGACCGCCGGTGTTACCGCGGCGGTGGCGATGCCGAACGTTTCGCGTGCCCAAACCATCAACTTGAAGATGCAGGGTTCGTGGGGCGCCAAGAGCGTGTTTACGGACATGGCGAAGCAATATGTCGAGCGCGTCGAGAAAATGGCGGGCGGCCGGGTCAAGATCGACTATCTGCCGGCTGGCGCCGTCGTGAAGGCTTTCCAGGTTCAGGACGCTTGTCATAAGGGCGTGCTGGATGCCGGTCACACGGTCACCGCGTATTGGTATGGTAAGAACAAGGCGGCGTCCCTGTTCGGTACCGGCCCGGTGTTCGGCTGTAATGCGTCGCAAATTCTTGCCTGGATCCACTACGGTGGCGGCAAGGATCTGTATCGTGAACTCGTGCAGGACAAACTGAAATTGAACCTCGTCGGTTTCTTCACGATGCCGATGCCGACGCAACCGCTCGGTTGGTTCAAGAAGAAGGTCAGCAATGTCAACGACATGAAGGGTCTCAAGTACCGCACGGTCGGTCTTGCGACGGACATCATGCAGGGCATGGGCCTGAAGGTCACGCAGCTGCCGGGCGGCGAAATCATGCCCGCGCTGGAAAAAGGCGTGATCGAAGCGTTCGAGTTCAACAACCCGACAGCGGACAGCCAGTTTGGCGCGCAGGATGTCTCGAAGCATTATCACATGGGCAGCTACCATCAGGCCGCCGAGTTCTTCGAGGTCATCTTCAACAAGCGCAAGTATGACGGGTTCCCGAAAGAAGTTCAGGCGATACTCGAATATTCGGCCGAAGCGGCGAACACCGCCAGCTACGGTTACGCCATGAACCTGTATTCGGCCGACCTTCAGAAGCTCATCAACAAGAGCAAGGTCAACGTCTACCGCACCGACACGTCGATCATGAAAGCCCAACTGGATTCATGGGACACGGTCCTCGAGCGGTTGAACAAGGATCCGTTCTTCAAGAAGGTCGTCGACAGTCAGAAGGCGTGGAGCCAACGGGTCGCGTTCTACGATTTGGTCAACTCGGCCGACTACAAACTTGCTTACGAGCATTACTTCCCCGGCAAGTTGCCATTCTAAAGGTAACGGCCAGGGGAGCGTCGATTTGACGACGGTATAAGGGGCGGCGCAGCACGCGCCGCCCCACCCCTGTTCTATCCGGACATATATCGGGGGCATCCGATGGAACGGTTGATCTTCATCATCGATAGTTTCACCGCTTGGGTTGGCAAGGCCTTCGCCTGGTGCATTTTGATCCTTACATTCGGCGTCGGGTATGAAGTCTTCGTGCGCTACGTCCTGCGCGATCCGACGGCTTGGGCGTTCGACATCAGCTACATGATGTATGGCGCCCTGTTCATGATGGCGGGAGCGTACACTCTGTCCCGCGACGGCCACGTTCGCGGCGACGTGGTGTACCGGCTCTGGAAGCCGAAGACCCAGGCCAAGGTCGAGTTGGTTCTCTACATTCTGTTCTTCTATCCGGGTGTTACGGCGTTGATGCTCGCCGGCTACGACTACGCCAGTGAATCCTGGTTTTACAAAGAAGTCAGCGTGATGAGCCCCGCCAATGTCCCGATTTTCCAATTCAAGATGATCATCCCGGCCGCGGGCGCCCTGCTGTTTATCCAGGGGATCGCACAGGTCTGCCGCTGTATCATCTGCATCAAGACCGGTGAATGGCCGGCGCATTCCGAAGATGTCGAGGAAATGGAAACCGTGCTCCAACACCAACACGATGTGGAGTCGGCCGGGTCGGCGCCGTCTGCGCCGACGAGCGACGGGGGCGACAGATGACCGATCCCCAAATCGCCGTCTTCATGCTCGGCATCTTCATTCTGACGATCATGCTGGGCTTCCCGATCGCCTTTACGCTGGTCGCGATGGGTATCGCCTTCGGCTACTACGCCTATTTCGATGCGGAGCGCATGCAGTCGATCTTCGACAATCGAATATTCGACCTGCTGGTCAATCAGACCTATTCGGTGATGGCGAATGACGTTCTGACCGCGGTCCCGCTTTTCCTGTTTATGGGCTACATCGTCGAACGGTCGAACATCGTCGACCGGCTGTTCGTGACGTTGCAAATCGCGGCGCGGCGCTTGCCTGGATCGATGGCGATTGCGGCGCTCGCCACCTGTGCCTTGTTCGCGACGGCGACCGGCATCATCGGTGCCGTGGTTACGCTGATGGGATTGCTCGCCTTCCCGTCGATGCTGCGCGCGAAATACAACACCAGCTTCGCGGCCGGCGTGATTTGTGCCGGTGGCTGTCTCGGCATTCTCATCCCGCCCAGCATCATGCTCATCGTCTACGCGGCGACCTCCAATGTCTCGGTCGTCCGGCTGTACGCGGGGGCGATCCTGCCGGGCTTCATGCTTGCCGGGCTGTATATCCTCTACGTTATCGGACGCGCTTGGTTGAATCCGTCGCTTGCGCCGAAGCTCAAGGACGAGGACGTCGGCGACCATAGCTTCATGCAGGTCCTGTGGATGATGGCCACGTCCTTCTTCCCTTTGGCCTTTTTGATCCTGTCGGTGTTGGGCGCGATTCTGTTCGGGCTGGCGACGCCGTCCGAGGCGGCCTCGATGGGCGCATTGGGTGGCTTGCTGTTGGCGGCCGCATATCGCGCGTTGACCTGGGACCGGTTGAAGGAATCGGTCTATCTGACCGTCCGGACGTCGGCGATGGTGTGCTGGCTTTTCGTCGGATCGTGGACCTTCTCCTCGGTGTTCTCCTATCTCGGTGGGCATGACATCATCAAGGATTGGGTCCTCGCGATGAACTTGACCCCGGTGATGTTTTTGATCCTGGCGCAACTGATCATCTTCCTGTTGGGCTGGCCGCTGGAATGGTCCGAGATCATCATCATCTTCGTGCCGATCTTCCTGCCGATGCTGCCGATATTCGGGATCGACCCGCTGTTCTTCGGTGTCCTGGTGGCGCTGAACCTGCAGACGTCCTTCCTGACACCTCCTATGGCCATGGCGGCGTATTACCTTAAAGGGGTCGCGCCGCCGCATGTTCAACTGGTCGAAATCTTCAAGGGCGTGTTGCCTTTCCTCTCGATGGTATTTCTGGCGATGGCCCTTCTCTATATCTTCCCGGAGATCGCTTTATGGCTGCCGAGTGCGGTGTACGGCAAATGACGCGAATGCATTGGGATAATCCGTGGCCGGAGGGGAGGCGCGCGTCGTGAGCGATGCGCCCCTGACCTCGGTCGCCCTCGCCCAGCAAATTCGCGACGGCCTCGTGGACGCGGAAGAGGTCGTTCGCGCCTGTCTCGGCCGGATCGACGAGGCGGAGGAAGAAGTGCAGGCGTGGGCCCATCTGGATGCCGACTACGCGATCCAGCAGGCGCAGCAGCTGGACGCGATTCGGGGCGCGGCGGATGTGGCAGGGCCGTTGCACGGCCTTCCGGTCGGCGTAAAGGACATCTTCGACACGGCCGATCTGCCGACCGAGAACGGAACGGTCCTCGATGCCGGCCGCCAGCCGGAAGAAGACGCCTTCGTCGTGTCGCAACTCAAGGAAGCCGGCGCGGTCATCCTCGGCAAGACGGTGACGACCGAGCTTGCGGTCTATGCCCCCGGGAAAACTCGGAACCCGCACAATCCGGCGCATACGCCCGGCGGATCATCCAGCGGGTCCGCGGCGGCGGTCGCGGCGGGCATGGTGCCGTTGGCCGTTGGCACGCAGACCAACGGCTCGACCATCCGACCGGCCGCCTATTGCGGTGTGTTCGGCTTCAAGCCGACGCATGGCTTGATTTCCCGGACCGGCGTCCTGGAACAGTCGCGGGCGCTGGACACGGTCGGCGTGTTCGGCCGGTCGGTCGAGGATATCGCGCTATTGGCGCAATCGATCACGGGCTATAACGAGGGCGACCCGGATACCCGCGTGCGCGCACGGCCCCGGCTGCTGGAGGTTGCCGGCGAGGAGCCGCCGCTCGACCCCATGTTCGCTTTCGTGAAGACTCCCGTGTGGGAGACCGCGACCGAAGAAACACAAGCGGCCTTTGCCGAGCTAGCATCGTTCCTCGGCGATCAGTGTGACGAGGTGCCGCTTCCCGATCCATTCGAACAGGCGCTCGACTGCCATCGCACGATCCTCTGCGCCGACCTGGCGAAAAGTTTCGCGCATTACCATCGCGCCGGCGCCGACCGGTTGAGCGAAACGCTGCGCGAAATGATCGAGGAGGGCCAGAAGATTCTGGCGGTCGACTACAATCGAGCCATCGATTGGGTCGCGGTCCTCAATGCGGGACTTGAGCAGATCTTCGAACGCTATGACGCGATACTGACGCCGGCGACCGCCGGAACCGCGCCATCCGGCTTGGAGTCGACCGGCAGCCCGGCCTTTTGCACGCTTTGGACATTGTGCGGCACGCCGGCGATCACGGTACCGCTGATGCAAGGGAGTGACGGTCTGCCGCTCGGCGTACAGTTGGTTGGACGCCGCGGTGACGATGCGCGCCTGTTGCGGACCGCCCGGTGGCTAACGGCCCGTGTGGAAGCGGCAGAGGAATGAGTGCGATGCGAATAAGGATACTCGAACGATGATGGACAAAATCTTTGCCGCCATTTCGTTGATCATGCTGTTCGCTTTCGTCGGCGTGGTCATCGGGTTCGTCGCCGAATGGGATTTGGCGATCGTCGTTATCATCGTGCTGCTGATGGCGAGTTACGATTTCTGGAAGGCGCTGTGGCGTGGCAACGGAAACGGCAAGAACGGCTAGCCGGGCCGAACGCCCTAATCCCTTATCCGAACAACGGTAGGTCGAGCGCATTCGCCGCCCAGCGCCCTGCGGCGACGAGGCGTTGTTCATGCCCTTTGCGCGCGACCAGCGTAACACCCAACGGCAGCCCCTGCGGACCCGTATCCACCGGCAGGTGAAGGCAGGGAACGTGAAGTGCCGTCCACATCCGATTGAAGAGCGCATTGCCCGTGGCATGGAGGCCTTCCGGCGCTTCACCTGGGGCGCTAAGCGCGATCGCGATATCGTCGCCCAGCGCCTTGGCAAAATCGCTTCGGGCCTGACCGAAGACGTAACGGGCTTCGGCGATCTTTTCTTCGCTGCAGTCTAGGCCCGCGCGGATGAAATCTTGCGTTGGGGGCGCGATAAGATCCCAGTTTTCTTCCCGCTCGGCCGCGAGGTGCCGCGCCATTTCATATTGCAATACCGTATCCTGGGCATCGAAAACGGGAGCAAGAGACGCGTCGACGTCCAGGTCCCGCATATCCGCACCCGCGCCGTTGAGACGCTCTGCCGTTGTCTCCACAACGGCCTGGGCGCAATCTTCCGCCTGATCCCAGACCGGCGTGCGGCAGATCGCGAATTTCGGCGCGGCGATGTCGGTTGTCTCTGGCCCCGGCAAGGCGTCGCTGGCCAGCGCCGCATGGACCAATGGCAGGTCGTCCAGGCTCCTAACGTAATAGCCCAGCGTATCCAACGAGGCGGCGAGGTTCTTTGTGCCGGTGAAGTCGGTCCAGCCGAAACTGGGCTTGAAACCGATGACGCCGCAATAGGCGGCGGGACGGATCACAGAGCCGGACGTCTGCGTGCCGAAAGCCAGCGGCGTCATGTTGTCGGCCACCGCGGCCGCCGAGCCGCTGGACGATCCGCCGGGCGTGTGGGCTGGGTTGCGCGGGTTGGCCGTCTTGCCGGGGAAGCGGTGGGCGAACTGGGTCGTGACGGTCTTGCCCATCAGCACCGCGCCCGCGGCGCGCAGCCGCTGCACCATGATGGCGTCTTTGCGCGGCGTATGGTCGGTATAGATGGGCGACCCGTAGGTCGTCGGCATGTCCTCGGTGTCGATGATGTCTTTCAGGCCGATTGGAATCCCATGCAGCGCGTTGTTTGGCGTTTCGTTGTCCCGCCGTGCCGCCTGCTGCAGGACCCGTTCCGGGTCGATATGTTGCCAGGCGCCGACCGTCCCCTCCCGGGCTTCGACGCGGGCGAGGCAGGCTTCGGCGAGGGCGGTCGCCGTTGTGGAGCCGTCGCGCAGGCGCGTCGCCATGGCGCTCAGGGAGAGAGTATGCAGGTCGGTCATGAAAATCTGTCTCCTGTACCCGGTAAGCGGCCCGCGGGACGCAGGCGCGCCATTGCCAAGGAGCAGCCCGCGGTATATAAGGCACGCCGCGACCGGGGAGTAGCTCAGCCTGGTAGAGCACTACGTTCGGGACGTAGGGGCCGGAGGTTCGAATCCTCTCTCCCCGACCAGTCGATTTAGTAATGTTATCATGCGAATAGCGGCGTCCGAAAGGGGCCGCTATTCGTTTGTCTGGCCGTACTCGGGCAAAATTTCTTAGGTCCGATTGGGAAATCACCGGCATGAGGCGGGATTCATCCAGTTTGCTCCCCAGCGAACGCCGGCAGTAGAAATGGCGAAATTCATCAAAGCCTTCTCGCGCATTTTTCAGTAGGGTTTCCGAGCCGAATTTTTGCGGTTGCCGGCCCATGAGGGCCGAGCGCGTCTTGGGTCAGGGAAATTCATGCTGAAGACCGGTGATTATGTTCTCAATGCGCAGGCCGATCCTGCGGCCGTCTACGGCGAACAGCGCCGCGCCGTCCTGTCGCTGGAAGAGGCCGGTCTAGCCCGCTCGACCATCGGCGCCTGGCCCGGCTACGCGCCGACACCGCTTGTCGATCTTCCCGATATCGCGCGGGAGGCCGGGGTGGCGGCGGTTCAGTACAAGGATGAATCCGGGCGGTTCGGTCTGGGAAGTTTCAAGGCGCTTGGCGGCGCCTATGCGGTCGCGCGGCATCTGATCCAGGCAATCGCGCGCGAGACGGGAGCAACCGTGACGGTCGACAATATCCTTGCCGGCCGTCACGCCGACATCGTCAAGACTCAAACCGTCTGCTGCGCCACCGACGGCAACCATGGCCGCTCGGTGGCGTGGGGCGCGCAGACCTTCGGGTGCCGCGCGGTGATCTTCATCCACGCCACGGTCAGCGAGGGCCGCAGAGAGGCCATCGAGTCCTTTGGCGCGGAGGTGCGCCGGACCGCCGGCAACTACGACGATTCCGTCGCCGAGGCCGACGTCACCGCCAAACGCGAAGGCTGGACCGTCGTCTCCGACACCTCCTATCCCGGATATCGCACCATCCCGCGCGATGTCATGCACGGATACACGCTGATGGCACAGGAAGCGTATGAACAGCTTCCAGCGGACCGCTTCGCGACCCATCAATTCGTACAGACCGGCGTCGGCGGGATGGCCGCGGCGGTTTGCGCGCAAGGCTGGCAACGCTGTGGGGCGGATCGTCCGCGTACGGTCCTAGCCGATCCGACACGGGCGGCCTGCTGGTATGAGAGCATCCGGGCAGGCAAGCCGGTGGCGGTGACCGGCGACATCGATACGGTGATGGCGGGGCTGGCCTGTGGCGAGGTTTCGGAGCTCGCATGGGAAATTCTGGATCGGGGCGCGGATGCCGTGGTGGCCGTCGAGGACAAGGATGCGGAGGACTGCATGCGCCGCTTGGCACGTGGAGGCCCGAACACGCCGCCCATCGTTGCCGGGGAAAGTGCGGTCGCCGGTCTCGCGGCCTTGATGGCGGTCGCGAAAAACCCGTCGGCGTGCGATCAACTTGCTTTAACCGCCGATAGCCGCGTGCTCTTATTCGGAACCGAAGGAGCCACGGACCCGGTCGTGTACGAGCGGATCGTCGGCCGTTCGGCGGAGTCGGTCGCGCGGCAAGCGGCGGGCGAGTGATGCCAGTTTTCGAGGTGATATGAGCGACATCAAGGACCCCATCGCGTTCGAACTGTTCAAGAACGCCATTTTTTCCATCGCGGACGAGATGGCGGTGACGATCTGCCGAACCACCTATTCCGGAATCCTGCGCGACAACATGGATTTCTCGACCTCGCTGTCGGACGGCGACGGGCAAGTAATTGCCCAAGGGCTGACCGTCGCAATGCATCTGGGCGCAATTCAGACGGCCCTTGCGTCCGTCATTCGTACCTTTGAGGGCGATATCCACGACGGCGATATCTTCGCGATGAACGACCCGTTCGACGGCGGCATGCATCTGCCGGATATCTTCATCTTCAAGCCGATTTTCGTGGACGGGAAACGGGTGGCGTTCGCCTCGACGACGGCGCATCAGGCGGATGTCGGTGGGCGGGTCCCCGGATCGAACGCCGCGGATTCGACCGAGATCTATCAGGAAGGTTTGCGCATCCCGCCGTTGAAACTGATGGAGCGGGGCGAGCCGAACCGCACCTTGTGGTCGATGATCGAGAAGAATGTCCGCATCCCGGTGCAGGTCTTCGGTGACATGCGGGCGCAGCTTGCCGCCTGCGAGATCGGGGCGCGACAGCTGACAGAGTTGATCGAGCAGCACGGCGCCGAGTCGTCGGCCGTGTACATGCGCGAGGTGACGAACTACACCGAGCGGCTGACGCGCGCGGCGATCGCCGACCTGCCGGACGGCGAGGCGACCTTCGAGGATTGGATCGACGACGATGGCGTCGACGTTGGTCAACCCATTCGTCTCTTTGTCAGGGTCAAGAAGCAGGGCGACGAAATCTCGTTCGATTGGGACGGCACGTCACCGCAGGTGCGGGGCGCGATCAACGCCACGCTGTCGGTGACGCGCGCCGCCTGTTTCACGGCATTGAAGACGGTGCTGCCGGATGACGCGCCGAACAACGACGGCGTCTTCCGGCCGATCACGGTCACGGCCCCGGAAGGCACGGTGGCCAACGTGGTGCACCCCGGCTCCTGCGCCGCGCGGGCCCTGACCGGCTTCCGCATGCTCGACTGCGCTTTCGGGGCATTGGCGCGGTTGATCCCGGAACGGTCGATGGCGGCATCGGACGGCGGCAATGTCGGCATCTCCATCGGCGGCTACACCAAGAATCGCGATCCCTTCATCTACGTTGATTTTTCCTGCGGTACCTGGGGCGGCCGGCCTTTCGCCGACGGATTGGAGGGCAACTCCAACCTGTTCGTCAATATGGCCTCACAGTCGGTGGAAGTGACCGAAAGCGAACATCCGATCCAGATACCGCGCTATGAATTGGCGCCCGACCGGGCCGGCGCCGGAAAACACAGAGGCGGCGTACCGTTCTACCGCGACTATCGAATCCTGGCCGACGATGCGATCCTGCAGTGCCGCGCCGACCGTCAAGTGGTCCGGCCCTACGGCCTGTTCGGGGGGAACGCCGGAAAGCCTGGCGAGAACTTCGTCGACCCGGACGGCAACTGTCAGAAAGTCGACTCCAAGATCACCCGCGAGGTGAAGCGCGGTGACGTGTTCCGTTACGTGCTGCCCGGCGGGGGCGGATGGGGCGACCCGTTGGAGCGCGACCCGCAAGCGGTCCTGCGTGACGTGCGGAACGAATTGGTGAACCCGGCGCTGGCCGCCGAGGAATACGGCGTGGTGATCGACACGGCGGCGTGGCAGATCGACGAGGCGGCGACCGACGCGCGTCGCGCCGAAATTCGGGAACGGCGGCAAGGCGACCCCGGCGACGTGTCCTGGGACGACGATGGCGCGTCCTCTCCCTTTCCGACTGCGGCCGAGTAGGAGACTGAACGATGACAGGATTCCGCGTCGGCGTGGATATCGGCGGCACCTTCACGGACATCGTTTTGATCAATGCCGAAGGACGGCTGGTGACGAAGAAGATTTCTTCCAGCGTTTCGAATTATGCAACGGCCATCGTCGACGGGCTCGCCGAGCTGTTCGACAACGCCGGGATTGCGCCCGATGAAATTCAGGAAGTGATGCACGGAACGACCGTCGCCTCGAATGCCATCCTGGAGTTGAAGGGTGCCAAGGTCGGATTGATCGGCACCGACGGGTTCCGAGACATCCTCGAGATTCGGAACCTGCGGATGCCGCGGCTCTACGACTTGGAATGGGTGAAGCCGCCGCCGTTGGTCGAACGGTATCTGCGTGTGACCGTTCCCGAACGCATCGACGCCACGGGCAATGTGGAACAGACGCTTACGCGTGAGGACGCCGAGGCGGCGGTCGCGAAACTGGTCGACCAAGGCGTCGAGGCGATCGCCGTGTGCCTGCTCAACTCCTACGCTAATCCGGTGCATGAGAAACTTCTGGCCGAAGCGATCGAGGCGAAAGCGCCGGAACTGCCCTATTGCATCAGCTTCGACATCCTGCCGGAGATCAAGGAATACGAGCGGACCTCGACCACGGTGGTCAACGCTTACATCCTGCCCATTGTCTCCAAGTATCTTGAATCGTTGCGGGAAAACTTCGAAGCAAAGGAGATCACCGCGCCCGTGCTGTTGATGCAGTCCAACGGCGGCCTGACCCCGGCGGCGGACGCCGCGCGCAAGCCCGTCAACATCGTGGAATCCGGCCCGGCCGGCGGCGTGGTCGGCGCGCATGCGGTGGCGCAGCAGACCGGGCACAGCGACGTGGTTAGTTTCGACATGGGCGGCACGACGGCGAAGGCGTCCTTGATCGAGAACGGGGCTTATACCCGCTCGCAGGAATACTCCGTCGGCGGCGGCATCATGATCGGATCGCGCTTGCTGACGGGCGCGGGCTACCTGTTGAAGGTGCCGGCCATCGACCTCGCCGAGGTGGGCGCCGGCGGCGGGTCCATCGTCTGGATCGATGCCGGCGGCGCCCTGCGCATCGGCCCCGAAAGCGCTGGCGCGGAACCGGGGCCTGTTTGCTACGACCAGGGCGGCGAAGACCCGACGGTGACCGACGCGAATGTCATCTTGGGATATTTGAACCCGAACCATCTGTGCGGCGGCGAAGTGCCGCTGAATGCCGACAAGGCGCGGGAGGCTTTCGAGCGCGTCATCGCCGGGCCGATGGGGCTCGACCTGGCGCATGCGGCCTACGGCGCGCGGCAGATTGCGATCTCCAACATGATCCGCGCGATCCGGGCCGTATCGAGCGAACGCGGGCGCGACCCCCGGCAAGCGGTCATGCTGCCGTTCGGCGGCAACGGCGCGCTGTTTGCGGCGGGCATGGCCGAGGCGCTCGGCATGACGCGGATCGTCGTGCCGCCGCAGGCGGGTCTCTTCTCCGCCTTCGGGCTGCTCTACGCCGATGTGGAACACCATTACTCCCGCACTGTCCGCACGCTGTTGCGCGAGGCAGATGCAGGGCAGCTCGCCGCCGTCTTCGACGAACTTGAAACCCAGGCGCGCGCGCAACTGGCAGCCGACGGGTTCGACCTTGCCGAAACCACGTGTGAGCGTTCGGCCAACCTGCATTACAAGGGACAGATTTACGAGTTGAGCGTGCCGCTGCCCGATGAACCGCTAGATACGGATGCGCTGCGCAAGCTGGAGGCGGCTTTCGGCGACGAGCATGAACGGACCTACGGTCACCGGGCGGGCAGCGACGAGCCGGTCGAACTGGTGAACGCACAGGTCGTCGGCAAGGGCGTGCCGCCAGGCCGCCAGGCACACGGCACCTATTCGGACGCAGCCCGTGAGGTGACGGTCGGCGCGCCGCGTCAGGCCTACTATGGGCCCGAGATCGGCTGGCTCGAGACGCCGGTCCGAACCCGGTCGGCGTTGGCGGATTCGATTGAGGGCCCGTGCATCATCGAGGAATACGATTCCACCTGTCTGGTGCCGCCGGGAGCCACCGCGAGCCTGGACAGCTATGGAAATATCCTGATCACCTTGGGCGACTAGTACCGCCAAAGCAGACGAGGATCGAAATATGTTGGATCGAATTGCCGAACAGCCCGAGTCATTGGACGCCATCCGCGCACGCGCGCAAGCCGTGCGCGCCGAGGCGCGAAGCGGCGGCTTCGACGGGCAAACCGCCGGCATTTCACCCGGCAGCGTGCAAGGCAACGTGGCGATCTTGCCGGCCGATTGGGCGCACGAGTTCCTCAATTTCTGCCGCCGCAACCCGAAACCCTGCCCGGTGCTGGCCGTGTCCGATCCCGGCAATCCGATTTTGGCCGAACTCGGAAAGTCCGTGGATATCCGCACCGACGTGCCGCGCTACCGCGTGTTCGAGAACGGGGCGGAGATCGACGAGACGACCGACATCTCAAACTATTGGCGCGACGACTTGGTGGCTTTCGTCATCGGCTGCTCGTTTTCATTCGAGGAAGCATTGGTGCAGTCCGGCGTGCCGGTCCGGCATCTCGACCTCGACATCGAATGCCCGATCTACAAAACCAACATCCCCTGCGAACCGGCCGGTCGGTTCCACGGCCCGCTGGTGGTCAGCATGCGGCCGATGCTGCCGAAGGATGCGATCCGCGCGATCCAGATTACATCGCGCTTCCCCAACGTGCACGGCGCGCCCGTGCATTTCGGCGCGCCGGAGGATATCGGCATCAAGGACATCAACAAAGTGGACTACGGCGGGCCGGTGCCGATTCATAAGGGCGAGGTGCCGGTGTTCTGGGGATGCGGGGTGACGCCGCAGGCAGTCGTCGAATCCGCCAAGCCGCCCTTCATGATCACCCACAAGCCGAACCACCTGCTGGTGACCGATCTGGTCAACGCGGAATTGGCGATGCTGTAGGGTGGTGGCGGGTGCCTAGTGCGCGCGTTCGATGGCGAAGTCGATGGCTTCGGCCATCGCGCTCTTGACCTCTGAGTCCGGGAAGATGCCGAGCGCGTCGCGGGCGATCGCGCCGTAGTGCCGGGCCCGGGCGACGGTGTCGCGCAACGCGCCGCGCTTCTCCATCAACTCGACGGCGTAGCCGAAATCGCTGTCTTCCTGCTCCAGGTTTTCCATCGTGCGGCGCCAGAAGTCGCGTTCCGCGTCGTTGCCGCGCCGCCAGGCCAGGACAACCGGCAGGCTGATCTTGCCCTCGCGGAAATCGTCGCCGACGGTCTTGCCGAGCTTCGCCTGGGACGCCGAATAGTCGAGTACGTCGTCGATAAGCTGGAACGCGATGCCGAGATTCATGCCGTAGCTTTCGAGCGCTTCTTCCTCGACTTTCGGGCGGTCGGCGATGACCGCGCCGATGCGCGACGCCGCGGCGAACAGCGTGGCGGTCTTGGCGCGGATGACGTCCAGATAGGCTTCCTCGCTGGTCGACGTATCGTTGGTCGTCATCAATTGCAGAACCTCGCCCTCCGCGATGACCGAGGAGGCGCGTGACAGGATGGCGAGCACGTCGAGCGATCCGTCCGCGACCATCAGTTCGAAGGCGCGGGAAAACAGGAAATCACCGACCAGGACCGAAGATTGGTTGCCCCATAGCGCATTGGCGCTGTCGCGGCCGCGACGCAACATGGACTCGTCGACCACGTCGTCATGCAGCAGGGTCGCGGTGTGAATGAACTCGACGCAGGCCGCCAACGCGATCTGCCGGTCGCCGGTATAGTCGCAAAGCTGCGACGCGGCCAAGGTCAGGACCGGGCGTAACCGTTTACCGCCCGCCGCCACGAGATGACCGGCAAGTTGCGGAATGAGAGTTACAGGGCTCTGCATGTTGTCCACGATGACCTGATTGACTTTCTTCAGGTCTTCGCCGACAAGAGAATGGATTGAATCCAGGCTTGGTTTTTGTTCTTGCCGGGTTGATTCCAGGCTTAGTACGGTTCCCACGGTCATATACTCCCACCCTTGGAGACGCGTAAGGGGTAGCAGGGAGCATAGTGCAACGCTCCTAAGCGTCAAGTCGCCGCCGGAAGGACAAAAAACCGCAGGGGTCGTATGCGCGAACTGTTAAGAACCACCAATTTGGTGCGGTTGTCCTGGGTTCAGGCGCTCCTGGCGGAGAGCAATATTCACGCCGTCGTCCTGGATAGCCACATGAGCGTGCTGGAAGGCTCGGCCAACGCCATTCCGCGGCGGCTGGCCGTATCCGACGCTGACTATCCCGCCGCGGTTCGGGTGCTGGAAGAGTCCGGCGAACTTGGCGGCACGCGGCCCGATGGCGCGACCGACGGCCTTTTGGGGGGCCGGATCACGTTGTTGCAGCCCGAGAACGGCTACCGCGCCGCCGTGGACCCGGTGCTGCTGGCGGCGGCTGTGCCGGCATCGGCGAGCAGGGTTTTGGATGTCGGCTGCGGCACCGGTGCCGCGGCGCTGTGCTATGCCGAGCGGACCGGCTGCGGCGAGGTCGTGGGTCTGGAACTGCAGCCGGAGATGGCGCATCTGGCTATGGAAAACGTGCGCTTGAACGGCATGGAGGAGCGCGTCACCGTCCATATCGGGAGCCTGTTGAATTCCCCGGCGGCATTGAAAGCGGGCAGCTTCGATGAGGTGATGGCGAATCCGCCTTATCTCCCGGTTGACCGCGCGGACCTGCGAACGCCGCCGGCGGATGTCGCGTCCACGGTGGAGGGTGACGCCGCCTTGACCGACTGGATTTCCTTTTGCCTGGAGATGGCGGCGCTACGGGGGTGTCTGACAATGATCCACCGGGCCGATCGGTTGGATGAAATATTGGCGCATTTGCAGGGGTATGCGGGCGACATCGTCGTTTTCCCGATCTGGCCGCGGGCGGATGCGGATGGTATGCCGCGCGATGCGCGCCGGGTCATCGTGCGGGCGCGGAAAGGGGCAAACGGACCGATGCGGCTCGCCGCGGGGCTGGTTTTGCACGACGGTGATGAGTTCAGCGACGCCGCGGACGCCATCCTGCGCCTGGGACAGCCGCTGGCAATTTAGCCCGACCCCCTTGGCAAACCCGATTGGCGACCGCACATTAAGCCGCGATGACTGATAGCAAAAATAACGGATGGCTTGCGCGCGTGCCTTTGGTTGGGCAACGTCTGGCCGATCGAATGGAACACACGCCGACCGTCGCCGTGCTGCGGCTGTCGGGCGTGATCGGCCAAATGGGATCGTTGCGGCGCGGGGGCCTCGCCCTCTCGGAACTCGCCGAACCGATCGAAAAGGCCTTCAAGCTGCCGCGGCTCAAGGCGGTAGCGCTCGCGATCAATTCGCCGGGGGGCTCGCCGGTTCAATCGTCGTTGATTGCCGGGCGAATCCGGGCCTTGGCGGACGAGAAGGAGGTGCCGGTCTACGCCTTTTGCGAGGATGTCGCCGCGTCCGGCGGTTACTGGCTTGCCTGCTCCGCCGATGAGATCTATGCGGATGGCGCATCGGTCGTGGGGTCGATCGGGGTGATTTCCGCCGGGTTCGGCTTCACCGGATTGATCGAGAAACTCGGTGTCGAACGGCGGGTTTACTCCGCCGGCGACCGCAAGGCCCAGCTCGATCCGTTTCAGCCGGAAGATCCCAAGGATATCCGCCACCTCAAGGTCCTGCAGAAGGATCTGCATGCGCAATTCAAGGGTTACGTCCAGGAACGCCGCGGCGAAAAGCTGACCGGCGCGGAGAAGACCCTGTTTTCCGGAGATTTCTGGACGGGCCGCGTGGCCGTCGACATGGGGCTCGTCGATGGAATCGCCGATCTGCGGGGTAAAATGCGCGAAATCTATGGCGAAAAGGTGAGCTTGCGCTTGGTTACGCAGCCGCGCAGCTGGCTGCAGCGCAAGTTCGGCATGGAGGATCGCGCCGACCGCTGGGCCCGTGACGTGGTCGGCGTCGTCGAGGAGCGCGCGCTGTGGAACCGCTACGGCCTTTAGGGCAAATCGGCTTGGCGCTGGGTTCGCGCGCCGAATGCCGTTAGAATAGCTGCATGTTCGGATTCGGCATTGGCAAGATCATTGTGCTCGCGGCGATCGTCGCGGCAGTGTGGTACGGCTACAAGTTCGTCAACCGATTGAATCAACAGCGCGCGCGCGAGGCAGCGGAAAACAAGGCGCAAAAGACTGAAACAATTGATAAAATGGTCAAATGCTCGTCTTGCGGCACCTACGCTGTCGATACCGGCGCAACCCAATGCGGGGAATGCGGTAGTCCGTATTGACCCACCCCCGGGCGCTGAGTATGTTGCGCCGCAACAATCCGGGCGGTTCGACAACAGGCCGGGCAATGGCCTCCGACAATAACTTTCAGGCACTGATACTGACCCTGCAGCAGTTTTGGGCTGCGCGGGGTTGTGTGATTCTGCAGCCATACGACATGGAAGTAGGCGCGGGCACCTTCCATTGGGCCACCACGCTGCGGTCGCTCGGGCCGGAAACGTGGAAGACCGCCTATGTGCAGCCTTCCCGCCGGCCGACCGATGGCCGCTACGGCGAGAACCCGAACCGGTTGCAGCATTACTACCAGTTTCAGGTCATCCTCAAGCCGTCGCCCGAGGACAGTCAGGAACTCTACCTGGACAGCCTCCGTGCGCTTGGGATCGACCCGATGGCGCATGACATCCGTTTCGTCGAGGACGATTGGGAAAGCCCGACATTGGGGGCATGGGGCCTCGGCTGGGAGGTCTGGTGCGACGGCATGGAAGTGAGCCAGTTCACCTATTTCCAGCAGGTCGGCGGGTTCGATTGCAATCCCGTCAGCACCGAACTGACCTACGGCCTAGAACGCCTCGCCATGTATGTGCAGGGTGTCGAGAATGTCTTCGACCTGGATTGGGACGGTGTTCCGGCGGAACAGGGCGGCAAGAACTACGGCGACATCTATCTCGAGGCCGAGCGGCAGTATTCGGCCTATAACTTCGAGCACGCGGACACCGAAATCCTGTTCCGGCATTTCAAGGATGCGGAGTCGGAATGCCAGTCTTTGATCGAGGCGAACGTGCCGCTGCCGGCCTATGATCACTGTCTGAAGGCAAGCCACCTTTTCAATCTGTTGGATGCGCGGGGCGTAATCAGCGTGACCGAGCGCCAATCCTATATCCTGCGGGTTCGTGACTTGGCCAAGGCGTGCTGCGAAGGCTGGCTGCGCAACCAGGGGCATCTGTAATGCCCGATCTGCTGCTTGAAATCCTGTCGGAAGAGATTCCCGCCCGAATGCAGAAACGCGCCGCGGACGATTTGAAGCGTCTCGTGACCGATGCCTTGAAGGCCGCAAGTCTCTCCTTCGACGGCGCCGAGGCGCATTCGACGCCGCGCCGGTTGGCGCTTTCCGTCACCGGTCTGCCGGTCAAGCAGCCGGACTTGAGTGAGGAACGCCGTGGTCCGCGCGTCGACGCTCCGGAAAAGGCGATCGCCGGATTTCTCGGCAGCGCCGGGCTGAAATCTGTCGACGAGTGCGAAACCCGCGAGACGGATAAAGGCAACTTCCTGTTTATCGTGACGGAAAAGCGGGGCGAGGCGACGACATCGGTGCTGCCCGGCTTGGTCACCGAAGCGATCAACACGCTCAGTTGGGCCAAATCCATGCGGTGGGCCGGCAATGGCTTCCGGTGGGTACGGCCGTTGCACGCCGTGTTGGCCGTGTTCGATGGAAAACCGTTGGACGGGCAGCTTGACCTACAGGGTGCGACTTTACCCTTCACCGACCAAACCTGCGGTCATCGTTTCATGGCGCCGGACCGGTTTCCGGTCACCGGCTTCGCGGAGTACAAGACCAAACTGGCGGCTGCCGAGGTCATGTTGGACCGACAGGAGCGGCGCGATGTGATCGAACGCGACTTGGCGGCGTTGGCCAAAGCCGAAGGTCTCACCGTCCGGGATGACGCGGGACTACTGGACGAGGTCGCGGGACTGGTTGAATGGCCGATCGTATTAGCGGGCAATATCGACCAACAATTCATGGACCTGCCGACGGAGGTCCTGACATCGTCGATGCGGGCACATCAAAAGTATTTCTCGCTGCTGACGGTAGACGGCGCGCTCGCGCCGCGGTTCGGGGTCGTCGCTAATATGGAGACGGCCGATGGCGGGGCACAGATCGTTGCCGGGAACGAGCGGGTCTTGCGGGCGCGGCTGGCGGACGCGAAATTTTTCTGGGACCAGGACCGTCGGCACAGCCTTTCCAGTCGTGCGCCCGCCCTGAAGGATATCGTCTTCCACGCGAAGCTCGGCACTTTGGACGAAAAGGTCGACCGGGTGCAGGCTTTGGCGACGGATCTAGCGGATTGGGTGTCCGGCGCCGACAAGGACCGCGTTCGTTCGGCCGCGCGGTTGTGCAAGGCCGATCTGGTGACCGGCATGGTCGGGGAGTTTCCCGATCTTCAGGGCATCATGGGCCGCTACTATGCGCGCCACGATGGCGAGCATGAAGACGTTGCCGACGCGATTGCCGAACACTACGCGCCGCAGGGACCGGGCGATCGATGCCCGACCGCGCCGGTGTCCGTGGCGCTCGCGTTGGCCGATAAGATCGATACGCTGGTGTCATTCTGGTTGATCGATGAAAGACCGACCGGATCGCGCGATCCGTTCGCGCTGCGGCGGGCGGCGCTCGGCGTGATCCGCCTGTTGGTCGAGAACGATATACGGCTCCCGCTGCGTCAGGTGTTCGAGACCGCGCGGGAAAACGCCGGGACGGTCCGGTCCGACGCAGGTGATGATGCGCTTGCCGATCTGCTCGATTTCTTCGCCGACCGGCTCAAGGTCCATCTGCGCGAGCAAGGTGTCCGGCATGATTTGATTACGGCTGTCTTCGCGCTCGGCGGGGAGGACGATCTCGTTCGTCTTCTGACCCGGGTCGAGGCCTTGGCCGGATTCCTGGATACCGAGGATGGCTCGAACCTATTGATAGCCTACAAGCGGGCGGCGAATATCGTACGGATCGAAGAGAAGAAAGATAAGAAAACGTACAACGGCGGCGCTAATCCGAAAGCGTTTACGCAAGACGAAGAAGAGACATTATATAAGGCTTTAGAGAAAGCATCGGCGTCGGCGACCGCCGCGCTGGAAGCGGAAGATTTCACCGGAGCCATGGCCGCGATGTCGGATTTGCGGGCACCGGTCGATGCATTTTTTGATCAGGTTACGGTTAATGCAAAGGATGCGGATGTCCGGGCGAACCGCCTGCGCATTCTGTCCGAGATCGGCAGCACGCTGCATCACGTGGCCGATTTTTCGAAGATAGAGGGATAAAAGCGGCGATGACGAAGTGGGTCTACGGCTTTGGGAACGGTGCCGCCGAAGGCAGCGCGGACATGCGCAACCTTCTGGGCGGCAAGGGCGCCAACCTCGCCGAGATGTCGAATCTCGGTCTGCCGGTTCCGCCCGGATTCAGCATCACGACCGAGGTCTGCACGCATTTTTATTCCAACGGCAGAGATTATCCCGCGTCGTTGAAATCCGATGTCACGGCCGCCGTAGCCGCGATCGAGGACCAAGTCGGCGCGAAGTTCGGCGATGCGGTCAATCCATTGCTCGTTTCTGTGCGGTCCGGCGCTCGGGTGTCCATGCCCGGCATGATGGATACCGTCCTGAATCTCGGTCTCAACGACCAAACCGTGGAAGGACTGGCGAAGCGGAGCAAGGATGCACGTTTCGCCTATGACAGCTACCGCCGTTTCATTCAGATGTACAGTGATGTGGTCCTGGGCGTCGATCACTACAATTTCGAGGACCTGTTGGAATTGTTGAAGGAAGACCGCGGCGTTACCCTCGATACCGAATTAACCGCGGACGACCTTAAAACGCTCGTCGAGTCCTACAAGAAATGCGTCGCCGACGAACTCGACCGGCCCTTTCCGCAGGACCCGCAGGAGCAGCTTTGGGGCGCGATCGGCGCGGTTTTCGAAAGCTGGATGATTCCGCGCGCCGTTACTTACCGGCGGCTGCACAACATTCCCGAGGATTGGGGCACGGCCGTCAACGTTCAGGCGATGGTCTTCGGCAATATGGGCCAGGATTGCGCCACGGGCGTCGCCTTCACGCGCGATCCGTCCACCGGGCAGAACCTGTTCTACGGCGAATATCTCGTCAATGCGCAGGGTGAGGACGTCGTAGCCGGAATCCGGACGCCGCAGCACCTGACGGTCGAAGGGCGCAAGGCAAACGGCTCCGACCTGCCGTCGATGGAAGAGGTAATGCCGGAAGTATTCGGCCAGCTCATGGATGTGCGTGAACGGCTCGAAGCGCACTATCACGATATGCAGGACATCGAGTTTACGGTCCAACAGGGCACGCTCTACATGTTGCAGACCCGTGCGGGGAAGCGGACCGCCGCAGCGGCGCTGAAGATAGCGGTCGATATGGTCGACGAGGGGCTGATCGACGAGCGCACGGCGGTAACGCGTATCGAACCGGCGTCGCTCGACCAATTGCTCCATCCGACGCTCGATCCCGATGCGGATAGAAAAGTCATTGCACGGGGACTGCCGGCATCGCCGGGTGCGGCCTCGGGCAAAGTCGTATTCAATGCGGATGATGCCGAGCGAAAATCCGGCGATGGCGAAAAGGTCATCCTGGTGCGGATCGAAACCAGCCCCGAAGACATCCACGGCATGCATGCGGCGCAGGGCATCCTGACGACCCGGGGCGGCATGACCAGCCACGCGGCTGTCGTGGCGCGCGGCATGGGTCGGTCCTGCGTTGCGGGTGCCGGCGAGCTTCAGGTCGACTATCGCAACAAGACGATGTTGGTCGGCAATGTCTCGATCGGCGAAGGGGATCAAATCACGATCGACGGCGGCACCGGCGAAGTCATGCTGGGTGTGGTTCCGACGATTCAGCCGGAACTATCCGGTGATTTTGCCCGGGTCATGGAGTGGGCCGATTCGGCGCGGACGCTGGGCGTACGGACCAATGCGGACACGCCGGAAGAGTGCCGGCTGGCGCGCGAGTTCGGTGCCGGGGGTGTCGGGCTTTGCCGGACCGAGCATATGTTCTTCGAATCGGATCGTATCGTGGCGATGCGTCAAATGATCGTCGGGGAAGACGAAGCGGCACGCCGGGCGGCGCTGGAAAAAATTCTGCCGATGCAGCGCGGCGACTTCGTGGAGATTTTCCGCATCATGAAGGGGCTTCCCGTGACGATCCGGCTTTTAGACCCGCCGCTGCACGAGTTTCTGCCGAAGGGCGAGAATGAGATGGCCGAAGTCGCCGACGCGGCTGGCATCAGCGTTGAGAAAGTTCGCCAACGGGCGCTGCAACTGGAAGAAGCCAACCCGATGCTGGGGCATCGCGGTTGCCGCCTCGCGCTGAGTTATCCGGAAATTCCGGAAATGCAGGCACGGGCGATGTTCGAGGCGGCGCTCGACGTACAGGCCGAGCTCGGGGAAACCGTCCAACTGGAAATCATGGTGCCGCTGATCGCGACCCGCAAGGAACTGGAAATCCTGAAGGCCGTTATCGACCGTGTTGCGGAAACCGTCGCGGCCGAAAAGGGCGCGACGCCCGATTATCTCGTTGGTACGATGATCGAGCTGCCGCGCGCCATTCTTCGGGCCGGCGAAATCGCCGAGGTTGCCGAGTTCTTTAGCTACGGCACCAATGATCTCACCCAGACCACGTTCGGCCTCAGCCGCGACGATTCCGCCAGTTTCATGCAGACCTATGAACGCCAGGGCATCTTCGAGCATGACCCGTTCGTCTCGATCGACGAAGATGGTGTCGGCGAGCTTGTGGAAATGGGTACCGAGCGCGGACGGGCCGTTCGCCCCGATATAAAACTCGGCATTTGTGGCGAGCATGGCGGTGATCCGGCATCTGTTCGGTTCTGTCACAAGACGGGCCTCGACTATGTGTCTTGCTCGCCTTTCCGGATTCCCATTGCGCGGCTGGCGGCGGCGCAGGCGGCCATTCTGGGCGCTGGTTCAGGGTCTGAATAGTATCGATTCGGGCGGAATTTGGCGCCTAATCGACCGAATCGGGCCGATACCGGCTCTCCATTCCTGTGATCGCGATCATTGTCGCAAAGGACCCGATTTGGTCCAATGGTGACTGTTGCGGCGAACCAGCAATAAGCTGAATTTATTATAGATTTTAGATAAATCGAGCGCCGCACCAGATTTCGATTAACCGGGAGTGGCGTTGTGGTCAAGTCGATACAGGAACAGCGTAACCGGGCCAATGTGAAGGTCCTGATGGCGGATGGGGCGCCTTACATCCGGCAAGCGTTCAGCAACGCGCTGACATCCGAGGGATATCGCGATATTCGCACCCTGAACCGGCTGTCGCTGCTGCGCGAAGTGCTTACGGCGACGGTGCCTGATTTGGTGATTCTGGATTCGGAAATGCCCGACGGGGATTCGATCGAGCTTGTTCGCGAGATTCGCAATGGTCAATTGGGCCGCAATCCCTTCGTTCCGATAATTCTAACGGTCTGGGACTCCGACGGCATCTCGATCGACGAGGCGGTCAATAGCGGGGTCGATCTCATCCTGGCGAAACCGTTGGCGCCGGCGCAGTTGTTTGCCCGCATTAACGCCCTTGTGGTGGAGCGAAAGCCTTTTGTCGTGACCGCGGACTATATCGGTCCGGATCGCCGGGAGCGTATTTCGCCGCACGACGAAAACTCGTTCGAGGTGCCAAATACCCTGCGCGACAAGGTCGCCGGCAATCCGATCGATGAACAGGCCTTGTGTGCCGATATTGAATCGACGCTCAAGGATATCAATTCGAGCCGACTGCAACAGGGATCGCTCCAATTGGCCTGCCAAGTCGAAGTCCTGATCCAGGCGTTCTCTGCAGGCAAGGTCGGAAAGTCCACGCGGAACCATATCGGACGCATCATTCGGAGCACGGAAGATATCGTCATGCGCGTCCAGAATACCGAGTTCGAGCAACTCAAGGGGCTCTGCGAATCGCTCATCAAGGTTGCGCGGGAGGTGTACCGCCGGCCGAAGAAGGCCGACCCGAAACAGGTCGATCTGATGCGTCCGTTATCTCAATCTATCCTGGTCAGCACCAACCCGGAGTTAAAGAGCCAATTGCCGGCCGGAGAGATTGAAGACATGGTCTCGAACTACGCGACACGCGTGCGCTCGCGCATTTCATCCGACCGGCCGGAGGAGAATGGGGCATCGGCGTAGGTATCTTCCGAGCCGGGCGGCCACGCTAAGACGACGTGAGCACGTCGAAGACATCCCCTTCAGCGGCCACCCCTTCAACGTGATGACGGTGCCACAGCGCGTAGAACAACAGGGTCCAAGCTGCAAAGCCCGCGCGTTTGGAATTGGCGGAAAATAATTTCCTCACGGCATCGGGGCGTGCGATCTCCTCCACAGCGGGCTGGACCGCGACTATTTCCCCTAATCGCTGACCTTGCCGCTGGATCCACTCGCCGACAGGAACGGTAAATCCGCGCTTCTTCTCGAACGGTTTCGCCTCGGGCATGATGCGGTCGAGCCACCGGCGCACCAGCCATTTCCCGACGCCATCCCGCACCTTGAGATCATCCGGAAGCGCGAAAGCAATCTCCGCGACGACTGGATCAAGCAACGGCGTGCGGCCTTCGACACCATGCGCCATCAAGCACCGGTCGAGTTTGATCAAGAGGTCATTGGGCAGCCAGTCCGTGCAATCGGTCGCTTGGGCGATCTGAAGGCGTGTTCGCCCGGGCAGGGATCCCGTCGCCTCCGCGGCGGTTATACCGTCGCGCCAACGGGTGCCGCCCTCGCGCAGGACGCCCAGGCCGTCGAAGGTCCCTTTCGCCCGAATGCCCCGGCCGCCCATCCACCAGGGCCGGAGCAGGCTTCGGTATCGTCCGTACCCGGCGAACAGCTCGTCGCCTCCTTCGCCGGACAGCACCACCTTGAGATCCTTTGCCGCGGTTCGCGCGAGTTTCCAGGTGGGGAGAATGGCGTAATCCGCCGCCGGGTCATCGATATCGGCGGCGACGCTCGGTAACAGCGACCAAAAATCGTCTTCGCCGAAGTCGACTTCCACATGGTGCGCGTTGACCGCCGCCGCCAAGGCACGGGCGTGGTCGCGTTCGTCGGGTACGCCTGTGCCGGAGAAGCCGACGGTATACGCTTCCACCGGCCGACCATTCAATCGCGCCATGACGGCAAGCACGACGGATGAATCGACGCCACCCGACAAAAACAGACCGTAGGGCACGTCGGCGCGCTGATGGACCGCAATGCTGTCTGACAGGGCGTGATCCAAGCGGTCGAGTGCGGTATCGACGTCCGTGATCGGATCCGGGATCGTCTCGGGCAAGGCGGAGATCCGGTGCCGTTCAACCACCTTGCCGTTTCGCACGATCAGTGTTTCGCCGGGTAGTACCCGTTTGATATTTTGAAAGATCGTGTCCCGGCCGCATGTGAATTGAAGCTGCAGCAATTCGTTGCGCCGGTCGGCGACCAACTTCCGTTCCGCCAAGTCCGTCGCGAGCAGCGCCTGCGGTTCCGACGCGAAGGCGAACCGGGTCGGCCCTTCCACATAGTATAGCGGCTTGATACCAAAGGGGTCGCGCGACAGAACCAAGGTTTCCTTGGCCGGGTCATGGATCGCGATGGCATACATCCCACGCAGCGATTCAGCGAACCGGAAGCCGTCGCGCCGGTACAGATGCAACGGCGGCTCGCAATCCGAATTCGTTGTGAAATCGACGTCCGTGATCTTCTGGCGCAGTTCCACATAGTTGTAGATTTCGCCATTCGCGACGAGGGCCGCGCCGCCGGGTTCATAAAGCGGTTGATCGCCGGTCTCGAGGTCGATGATCGCCAGCCGCGTTTGAACCAACGCAACGTTACCTGCCACGTGCACGCCGTCCCCATCCGGTCCGCGGTGCCGCAACAGCGACGTCAGGCGTTTCAGCAGGGCAGGATTAGGCGCACTGCCGTCGCATGTCATCAATCCCGCGATACCGCACATCAGACAGCCACCTGATCGAAGAATTCTCGATACTGGGCGACCACCGCGGTTTCGGTGAATTTCGATTGAAATTCCGCATGCCCCGCCGCGGCCAGATCGCCGGCCAGCGCCGGGGATTCCAAGACCCGCTTGATCGCGCGAACCAGGCCCGGCGCATTATCCACCGGCACGAGAAGGCCCGAAACGCCGTCGTCGATCAGCGCCGCCGGCCCCGCGGAGGATGCGGCGACGACCGGTTTCTCGTGGGCCCAGGCCTCGATGACGACATTCCCCAGCGGTTCGTGGCGCGACGGGCAGACGAACACGTCCGCAGCGCCGATCAGCGCCGCGATATCGCCACGCCAGCCGAGAAATCGGACCCGGTCGTCGAGGTCCATGCGGGATGTTTCCTGGCGGAGGAACGCTTCTTTCGGCCCATCGCCGGCCAGCCATAGGAATGCGTCGGGAATGTCGGCCAGCGCCGCCAGCAGGACGTCGAAGGCCTTGTTGTCATGAAGCCGGCCGAGCGAGACGATCAAGGGCGCGTCCGCCGGCGTTGCGAGTGTGGCCCGGTCGAGCGGGTCGGCACGCCGGGCATCGACGAAATTCGGGAGATACCATGCCTTGTGCGGCGCCCAGCCGCTCCGGACGATGTAGTCGCGGATATCCACGGTATTGCCGACCAGGTGGTCGCAATGCTTGTAGTATTTGAGGCTGTAGTAACCGCCCATCCGCCCGGCGAGGACATGACCGTGTGGCCGGCAGAACCGCGCGGCGCGGTTCATCCAGGCGAGTTGGACGTCCGGTTGGAACTCACGCACGATCGTCGCCAGGGATCGCCGGGTCGTGAAATCGAATAGCCCGCCAAACGGCAACTGGACAGGCTCGACACCGGCTTTACGCAAGAGATCGGCGCGCATTGGATTGGCGCGGATCACCGTCTTCTGTTCGAGGCCAGATCGGGCGAGTGCCGGAACCAACCTTTCGAAGAAGGTTTCCGCGCCGCCATGCGCTGCGCCGGCCATCACCTGCATGATCCGTTTCAATCGTCCTCCAGTGTCGCTTTTAAATAGGAAAGAATTGGGAAAAGCCCAGCAAAAAGCGCGATTAAAAATCCGTAGCGGCCTTCGCGGTACCCCTTGCGACCGATGTAGCATTTGTAGAAGCGCGAGAAAATGCGCCGGACATGCGTTCTGAACCGCCCGATATCGCCCGATGCCCGCATATCGGCGGCTTTTGCCGTGCTGTACCGGTCGAGCCGTTTCATCATGTCCGAGATATCCCGGTCCACATAATGAATCATCCGGCTTTCCAGGCGTCCTTCCGGTCCGGTCAGGTCGAGCGCGGGATGGATCCGTTGGTCGCCCCATCGCTTGCAGCCTTTGCGGAAAAGCCGCGGCGCGGCGCTGACGCCCCAGGACGCGCCCCAGCCATATCGCACGCGCCGCTTGCCGACATAGTTGTCGAACGGGACGAGAAAATATCCCTGAGCGTCGCTCTCGGCCGTCGCGCGGACTTCTTGTGCAAGGTCGGGTGTCACACGCTCGTCGGCGTCGATCTCGAAGATCCAATCGCCGCGGCAGGCGTCGATGCCGGTATTGCGGCGTTCCCCTTCGATCGTCCATGACCCCTCGATCAGCCGGCCCGTGTACCGTGCGGCAATCTCTTTCGACGCGTCGGTACATTTGTCGAGGACGACGACGAGTTCGTCCGCAAAATCCAACCGGTCGAGGCAGGCGGCGAGTTGGGCCTCCTCGTTATGGGCAACGACGAGCGCGGACAGACGGACGGGCGGTGTGTCGGTCATGGCGCGGCGCTCTGTGATTTTTGCCATAAGTCGTGCGCCGCGGCCGCGGCCTGATCCACGGTCAACCCGCCCATTAAACTGTCTGTTGTCCGGTGGTCGTAGTCCGCCGTTCCGGTCAGGTCGTCGAAGCTCTCGGGCGTGCGCACCCACGCGGTGCGCGGACCCCACGGGGCATAGAGTTCCTGCTTGCTTGGCCCGAACAAACCCAGTGTCGGCGTATCGCACGCCGCGGCCATATGCATGAGTCCGGAATCATTCCCGACGAACAGCGCGCAGCGTTTCAAACAGGCCGCGATTGTCGGCAGGTCGATCGTGCCGACGGTATCGATCAGCTGTTCGGTTGGAATCTGCGTCAGAACGGTCTCGATCTGGTCCCGCTCGCTCGCGGCGGCGAAAACCGCCACGGGCGCGCCGGGTAAGGGGCCGTCAGGCCCGGTCAGGCGGCCGGCGAGTGTCACGAACCGGTCGGCCGCCCACTGCTTGCCGCGCCAATTGGCGGCCGGGGCCAGCGCCAACACTGTTCGTCCGTCCGGGATGATCGATGCGGCGGCGGCTTCGTGCGGTTGATCGGTCCAAAGGCGCGGTGACGGCGGCGTATCCCGCAAACCCAATGTCGCCGCAAGCAACTCGACGCGATGCATCGGAGCGTCGATCTTCGGGATGACATGTCGTTTGCCGGCGATCAGCATCCAGGCGATGAGGGACCGGCGCAGATCCACGACGATATCCCAGCGATGCAAGGCGCATTGTCTCCAAAGGCCGATCCAATGCCGGCCGAAAGGCATTTTGGTAATGGGGATCAACCGTTCAAGCCCTGGCATTGCGTGAAAGACCGGTGCCGCCGCGGGGCCTGCGACCACGGTGACGCGCGCATCCGGATGGCGGTCGATCAGGTACGACAAGATACCGGTCGACAAGACAGCGTCGCCGACCCGCGTCGACGTTATGAATAGAATGCGCATATGCGATGGCTTTGAATGCCCTCAGGCGCGCGTTATACGTGGCGGCGGAGGACTTGCCAAGGCGTTGTCAGGACTTGCCCAAATCGGTGTGGCGGTCTAAGTGACCTTTAGGCGCAACGGAGAATAGGCGGATGAGCACGACCCCATACGTAATGATGCCGTCGCGCGGCCTGATCTTGGTCGGCGGCACGGACCGGGCGGAGTTTCTGCAAGGGCTGATCTCGAACGATATCCGGCGCGCAACGGCGGATCAGGCGATTTGGGCGGCGCTGCTGACCCCGCAGGGCAAGTACCTGCATGATTTCTTCGTCGTTGAAATCGGCGGACAGTATGCCGTCGACTGCGAGGCCGACCGGTTAATGGATTTGGGCAGCCGGCTCAGCAAATACAAACTCCGGGCGCAAATCGACCTGGGCATCGGGGAGGACTATGCCGTCGCGGTTATGCCGGGCACGGCGGCCTTGGATCGTGCGGGGCTTCCCGCGGAGCCGGGCGCCGTGCGGCCGCTCGACGGCGGCGGTATCGTGTATGTCGATCCCCGGCACAGCGAGGCGGGGGCGCGCGCCATTCTGCCCAAGGACGATGCCGAAGCGGCGCTGCAATCGCTTGGCTTCGTCGCCGGCACGCCCGACGACTACGACCGGGTCCGCCTGCCGCTCGGCTTGCCGGACGGCAGCCGCGATCTCGTCGTCGAGAAATCGATCCTGCTCGAAAGCAATTTCGACGAATTGAATGGCGTGGACTGGGATAAGGGCTGCTACATGGGCCAGGAATTGACGGCGCGCACGAAGTACCGCGGGCTGATCAAGAAACGCATGATGCCGGTCGACGTCGAGGGGCCGCTCCCCGACGCCGGGACGGAAATTCTGCTCGGCGACAAGAATGCCGGGGAGATGCGGTCCGGCTTCGATGGCCGCGGCATCGCCCTGCTGCGGCTGGAGCAGGCCGAGAAGGCGCTGAAGGGTGAAGGGCGCTTGGTGGCCGGTAAGGCGACGTTGACGCCACGCAAGCCGGATTGGGCCACCTTCTAGCGTCGTTGCCGGGCACCCGGCCGGTTTAGTCGCAAATGTTTTGCACGGTCCGCCACTCGGCGCCCGTCAGGGCGGTCGCGGCCGCAGGTTTCGAGATTTTTTGGATTGCCGCGATGCGGCTGCCGGTCAGCGGATGGCTCGACAGGTATTGAGGAAAGGAAATCCCCTTTTTCTCTAGCTTTTGGATCAGTTCGAAGAATTTAACCAGGCCGTCGCCACCGATCCCGGTTCGGTTCAGCATCTTGACGCCTTCCCGGTCGGCCTCGGCTTCCAGGTCGCGCGAATAGGCGCTCGTCGCGAGATGCGCCGCCACCTGCGCCACCACTTCGCTCGAGAACGACGCACCGCCGGTGAAGGCGGACAGGATCGCGGACCAGCCGACGGAGGTGATCATACCCTGGGTCGGGTGCCGGTAGATCACATGCGCCAATTCGTGCGCCAGGACGCCGGCCACTTCGTCCGCCGAGTTGGCCTTGTCGATCAAGCCGCGGAATAGCACGACGCGGCCGCCGGGAACCGCGAAGGCGTTCACCATATCCGCGTTCGCCACCGAGACACGGACCCGATAGGGCGTTTCCGTTCCTGCCAACAACCGTTGCGCCAGGTCGTTCAGGGCTTGGAGTCCTTTCTTGCCCGAGCATGATTTCTTGCCGCCGGCGAACATCCGGTTGACCACGTCGATGGTGTCGTCCCCGACCTGCTCTTCCCAGGCCAAGGGGACGAGCTTGGCCAGCGGCTTTGCGATCAGCGGCAGTCCGAAGACCAGGAAACCGATGACCGCCGCGCCAATCCCGACCGACAGGGCGATCGTGCGGACCTGATTTCCGCCGAAGGGGGCGCGCGCCAGGTTCGGCGCCATCGATTCGAGGACCGGCAATATGGCGGGGTGATCGAATGTCAGCCGTGCACCGGAAGCGGACCGGTTGAGCAGCCGGATCGGCCGGCCTTGGGTGATTTTTTCGACGAGGCCGATCTGATCCCAAGGCCAAGTCGCGATGGCTCGGCCTTCGGGCGTCGCGATACGGAGGCCATCTTTCTTGGCGATTACCGAGACGGCGATGACTGTTGCCGACTGGCCGTCGCTGTATTGTCCGGAATACGGTCGGGCAGAATCAGAAGGCATCGACATCCAAAGCGTCGGCGAGTCCCTCGCCCCGTTGCGGAATGTTCAGCTGGCTCTGCAGCAACCGATCCGGCGAAAAGCTGCCTTGCAGCGTGAGTGTATGGCAGAAGGCCCGAAACAGCCGATTATGCACGATGATCGGTTTCAGGGTGCCCCCGATGACGAGGACGACAAGGACCGCGAAACCACCCGCGAAAGAGCCGAGCATTTGAGCTGTTTCGTTTCCCTGCACGCCGCCGGACACCGCCGCCGCCGTGACGATGCTGGCGATGATTGCGATCGCGCCGGCCCACAACAAGATCAACAGCAGTCCGTAGAAGAAATACGGCCAAAACACGTTGAACCCGCTGAGCGATGAGTCGAAGCGAAGCTCGTCGAATTCCGTGCTGGCGGCGAAATGGCGGACTTCGGCGGCGCGATACCAAAATTGGGTCAACAGGAAGATGGCGAGACCGACGATGATGAGGATACCGAAGGCGCCGCGGGTGCCGGTCATGTCGGGTAGTTGTGACGAGTTGCCGGCCGTCAAGGCACTGAAATCGATATCCATCAGCAGCAGGGCGAAAGGCGTCCCCGCGATGACGAGGCCGAGCCACGGCAACAGCCACGCGCCTATCAACGGGCCGATGCCGCCGTCGAAGGAAAACGTCCGATTGCCGAAACTCATGCGATCCGTCGTGTACGCCTGTAGCTTCAAGCGCATGACGGGATAAGCGAGGCCGAGCGTCAGCACGGTAATCGTGCTCCACATCATCCCCTGCACGGCGTATAGCATCGCCGACCCGGTCTGGCCCCCGCGGATGCCGCGCCACATCGTCCGCGAGAGCCGGTAGCGGCGCGCCCGGTAGGTGGCGACATAAAAGAGGAAATAAAAAGATAGGAAATAGCCGACTTGGACCGCCGCGAAGGCACTGGTGCCGACGGTCGCGTTCGACGCGAACTGATAGGCCATGGAAACCGGTATGAGGATCGCCAGGACGATCAGGAACCCGAGAAACAGCTCCTTGCCGGTACCGGTATATTCCAGCCGGTCGCCCAGGAACGACGCGCGCGACAGGAAGTACCGGCGAACCCGGGTCTTGGCCCAGAATCGGTAGATACCCGCGGTGACGAAGGTCAGCAGCAGGTTGACCAAAACGATCTTGAACAACTCGCCCGCGCGGCCGTCATAGGTCGGGCCTTCCTTGACCATCAAGGTGCCCGAGATACCGCTCATAGCTTGCGACTGGGCGCGTGCGACACTCGTTCGGAACCGGATCTTTCGCTCGAGTTCATCATTCATATCGGGAATCCCTGATCGGGCGCTGCAACCATAATATAGGAACAAAGACCTTGTCAGGCCTTGACTGCGCAGCCATGTCAGTTTGGTCGACGCCGGCCGCCATGATTTGCTAGTGTCGGCCCGCAGTGTCGAGCCTTGGGTTTAAGATTGGCTTAAAATCGCAAGGTCTCGTTAACCATAAATCGCAGTGCGAGGAGTCCCCATCAATGACCGGATGCATCGTCGGTTGGTCGCATACAAAATTCGGCAAACTCGAAGGCGAGGATGCGGAGTCGCTGATCGTCAAAGTGGCGGCTGAAGCGGTCGCGGATGCGGGATTGGCCCCGGCCGATGTCGATGCGGTCTATGTCGGTTTCTACAATGGCGGGTTTTCCGCGCAGGATTTCGGTGCGTCGCTGGTTCTGCAGGCGCATGACGATTTCCGCTTCAAGCCGGTAACCCGGGTTGAGAACGCCTGTGCGACCGGCTCGGCGGCGATCCATCAGGGGCTAAACTATCTCGAAGCGAAGCGCGGCAAGGTCGTCCTGGCGGTCGGCGTCGAGAAAATGACCGATACGCCCGGCCCGGAAATCGGCGGTATCCTGATGAAGGCGGCCTATCTTAAGGAAGAGGCCGAGATCGAGGGCGGGTTCGCCGGTGTGTTCGGACGGATCGCGCAGCAATACAGCCAGAAATACGGCGACCAAACCGAGGCGCTGGCCCGGATCGCCTCAAAGAACCACAAGAACGGCTGCGAGAACCCGTGGGCGCAGCTCCGCAAGGATCTGAGCGTGGAGTTTTGCCGCGACGTGTCGGACAAGAATCCGATCGTCGCCGGTCCGCTGAAGCGGACCGATTGTTCGCTCGTGTCGGACGGGGCGGCGGCGGTGGTCCTGACCGATGTGGAAACCGCGTTGTCGATGGATAAGGCGGTGGTGTTCCGCGGCCGCAGCCACGTGAACGAGTTCCTGCCGATGAGCCGGCGCGACATGACCTTTCTGGAGGGGGCGGCGCACGCGTGGAAGCGGGCGCTTGCCGACGGGAATGTGTCGCTGGACGATCTCAGCTTGGTCGAGACGCATGACTGCTTCACCATCGCCGAGTTGATGGAGTACGAGGCGATGGGCCTGGCGAAACCAGGCGAAGGCGCCCGCGCCATCGAAGAGGGGTGGACGCAGAAGGACGGCAAGCTGCCGGTCAACGCGTCGGGCGGTTTGAAGGCGAAAGGGCATCCGATCGGGGCGACCGGCGTGTCGATGCACATCATGGCGGCGATGCAGCTGCGCGGCGAGGCCGACGGCATGCAGGTTGCGGGCGCCAACATGGCCGGCGTGTTCAACATGGGCGGTGCCGGTGTTGCCAATTACGTCAGCATTCTGGAGCCCTTGCGTTAGGCGGTGTTCGGATAGAACGCAGCGTGTTGCGGGACGGGCGGCTTCGCTCTATACCGCTCGCACCGACTTGAATGGCGACGAAAAAGGGGACACCGATGGCCGACGGAACATTCGCTGCGCTCATGCTGGAGCAGCAGGATGACAAGGTCACCCATGGCATTCAGCAAATTTCAAGCGATGCCTTCCCGGACGGGGACGTGACGGTCGCGGTCGAGTATTCGACCGTCAATTACAAGGACGGGATGGTGGTCAACGGGCTCGGCAATCTGGTCCGGAACTACCCGCATGTCCCGGGGATCGATTTCGCCGGCACGGTGGAGAGTTCGGACGACGACCGTTACAAGCCCGGCGATAAGGTCGTCCTGACCGGCTGGCGCGTCGGCGAGGTCCACTGGGGCGGTTACGCGCAAAAGGCGCGGGTCAAAGCCGATTGGCTGGTGCCGCTGCCCGACGGGTTCAGCACGAAGAACGCCATGGCGGTCGGCACGGCGGGTTTCACCTCGATGTTGTGCATCTTGGCGTTGGAAGACCACGGCCTGACGCCGGATGCCGGCACCGTTTTGGTGACCGGTGCGGCGGGTGGTGTTGGATCGGTCGCCGTCGCGATCCTGGCCAAGTTGGGTTACACGGTCGCCGCATCCACCGGCCGTCCGGCGCAGCATGATTACCTGAAATCGTTGGGTGCGGTGGAAATGGTGGACCGCGCGGAATTGGCCGAAGGGTCGGGCCGGCCGCTCGACAAGGAGCGCTGGGCCGGCTGCGTCGATACGGTCGGGGCCTCGACCCTCGCGACCGTGCTGTCGCAGATCGCCTACGGCGGATCGGTCGCCGCCTGCGGACTTGCCGGCGGACCGAAGCTCGAGACGACGGTCATCCCGTTCCTGTTGCGGGGCGTGAACCTGCTCGGCATCGATTCCGTGATGCAACCGTATGACAACCGTGTCCGGACCTGGCAACGCATCGCCAGCGATTTGCCGGTGGACAAGCTCGAGGCGATGACCGAGGTGATCGGCCTCGGCGGTGTCGGTGATGCGGCCAACGCGATTCTGAAGGGTCAGGTGCGCGGCCGCATGGTCGTCGACGTCAACGCCTAGGCGGCGTCGCCCTTAGTTCAGAACGCGGACTGGATTGCCGTCGAGGAAGGCCACGATGTCTTCCGCCGCATCCTGATACATCTTCGCCAGGTTTTCCGCGGTCACGTAGCCGATATGCGGCGTCAGCAGAACGTTGTCGAGCTTTCGGATCGGATGATCGGCGGGGAGCGGTTCCTCGCCGTACACGTCGATGCCCGCGCCGCCGATATCCTTGTTTTGCAGTGCGGTCAGCAGCGCATCTTCGTCGACGATGGGACCGCGCGACGTATTGATGAGGTAGGCGGTCTTCTTCATCTGCGCCAGTTGTTCCGCCCCGACCAGCCCGCGCGAGCGGTCGCCGAGCACCATGTGCACGGAGATGACGTCCGATTCCTTGAATAATGTGTCTTTGTCGACCCGGGTGGCGTTGCATTCCGCGGCCCGCTCGTCCGTCAGGTTCTGGCTCCAGGCGATGACCTTCATATCGAAAGCATTGGCCACCCGTGCGACCGCGCCGCCCAGCTTACCGAGGCCGAGCAGTCCCATGGTCTTGCCCGCCAGATCGTAACCGGCAAAGGTCTGCCAGCCGCCATTCTCCATCGAGCGCGATTGCCGGGGAATGTCCCGCATCAGCGCGATCATCAATCCGATGGCGAGCTCGGAGGTAGGGCTGCCCACGCCGCCGGTGCCGCAGACCGTCACGCCCTGTTTCGCGGCCGCGTCCATGTCGAAGGAGGCATTGCGCATACCGGTGGTGATCAGCAGTTTCAGTTTCGGCAGGCGCTCCAAGACGCTGGCGGGAAACCGTGTCCGCTCGCGCATGCCCACGATGATCTCGAAATCGCTGAGCGCCGCGACCACCGCATCCTCGCCGATGAGGAATTCGGTGAAGGTGGTGATCTCGGCGCGCCCATCGAGCTTGCTCCAGTCTGCGAGATCGAGGGCGGCATTGAAATAGTCGTCGAGGATGGCGATGCGCATGGCGATGTCTCCCTGTCGCTGGGGTGATTGGTCGGCTAACCGGATTTCCGGTCGTTGTGCAGTTTCTTTTCGCGGAACGCGATGTAGGTGGCGGATGCGAAAATCATCGTACCGCCGGCCCAGGTGAAAAGGTCCGGCACCTCGGTGAAAGCCAGATAACCAATCAGCGTCGCCCAAATCAAGCGGAAGAAATCGATCGGCATGATCGACGTCGCCTCCGCTTCCTTGATCGCCTGGGTGATCATGAGTTGGGCGATCGTGCCCGAGACGCCGATGAAGGTGAGCCAGGCCCATCCGGACCAACTGGGCCAGCTCCAGAATGGCAGGGCGGGCGGCAGGGACATCACCGACATCAGCAACAGCATCCAGAGCGTGATGGTGAGGGCGGAGTCGGTGCGGCTCATCACCTTGATCATGACCATGATACCACCCCAGATCAGCGCCGAGGTGACCACCAGTAGCGCCCCGATATTCAACTCGCCGAAGCCCGGCCGCAAGATGATCAACGCGCCGGCAAAACCGAACAGCAGCGCGGTTGTCCGCCGGAGCCGCAGCGTTTCGCCGAGGAAGACCGTCGCCAGCAATGTTGTGAAAAGCGGGGCCGTGAAATTGAGCGCCGTGGCTTCGGCCAACGGGGTCAGGCTTAGGCCGGTGTAGAAAGCGATCATATTGCCCACGTTCAGGACGGCCCGGATCAGATGCATACCGAAACGCTGGGTCCGAAGCGGGGTCAGGCCGTAGCGGAGAAACAGCGGCGAGAGGAAAACCAAGCCTAGGAAGTTCCGGAAAAAGGCGATTTCGGTGGGGTGAACGTCCTTCGTCACATGCCGGATCGCGCCGTGCATGGCGGCGAACAACAGCGTCGCCCCCAGCATCCAGATCATGCCCCGCAGGTTGCCCGATGCGTTGGTGAACAGTCGATAGAGGCGGAATTGCACGCACTGATCCCTTTGTCCGGCGACGGCTTGCCGACAGCGCCGCGACCAACTCTTCGTGAATGGGTTCTCTTAAGCCTGCGAGGACGTTAGACTTCCCCAACTGAATAACGGAACGGGGAGCGTTACGCCATGCCGGAAGTGGGAAGCGATATTGAAATTGCACGGGCCGCCACACTGAAGCCGATCGAAGACATCGCACAAAAGTTGGATATCCCACCCGATGCGCTGTACCGCTACGGGCCGGACAAGGCGAAACTCTCCTACGACTACATCACCTCACTAGCCGACCGGCCGAACGGCCGGCTGATCCTGGTCACGGCGATGACGCCGACGCCGGCCGGCGAGGGCAAGACGACGATGACGGTCGGCCTCGGCGACGGCCTGAACCGGATCGGTAAGAAGACGCTTATGTGTCTGCGCGAGCCGAGTCTCGGCCCATGTTTCGGCATGAAGGGCGGGGCAGCCGGCGGCGGATATGCCCAGGTCGTGCCGATGGAGGATATCAACCTTCACTTCACGGGCGACATGCACGCCATCGGCACCGCGCATAACCTGCTGTCGGCGATGGTCGACAACCACATCTATTGGGGCAACGGGCAGGGTATCGATGCGCGCCGCGTTTCCTGGCGCCGTGTCGTCGACATGAACGACCGGGCGCTGCGCGATACCGTGACCTCGCTCGGCGGCGTCGGAAACGGTTTTCCGCGCCAGACCGGATTCGACATAACCGTGGCGTCGGAAGTCATGGCGATCTTCTGCCTGTCTCGGAATCTGGAGGATTTGAAAAATCGTCTCGGCAATATTCAGGTCGCCGAGACGCGGGAGCGCACACCGGTGAAGGCCTCGGACCTCAACGCCGAAGGGTCGATGACGACGCTTCTGAAGGATGCGCTGATGCCGAACCTGGTCCAGACCCTGGAACACAACCCGGCATTCATCCACGGCGGACCCTTCGCCAATATCGCGCATGGCTGCAACTCCGTGATGGCGACGGAGACCGCGTTGAAGCTTTCCGATTATGTCGTCACCGAAGCAGGGTTCGGCGCCGATCTCGGGGCCGAAAAATTCTTCAATATCAAATGCCGCAAGGCCGGTCTCGCACCGGAAGCCGCGGTTCTGGTCGCGACCGTCCGGGCGCTGAAATCGCATGGCGGGGTCGACCGCGACAAGCTTGGTGAGGAGAATCTGGACGCCATCAAGGCGGGGCTTGCCAATATCGACCGCCATATCAGCAACATCGGCAAATTCGGTGTGCCGGTGCTGGTCGGCATCAACAAGTTCGGTACGGATACCGAGGCCGAACTCAATGCCGTGCGCGAACATTGCGCCGGGTTCGGCGTGGATGCCTTCGTCTGTAGCCATTGGGCAGAAGGCGGTGCCGGCACCGAAGACCTGGCCCGAAGGCTCGTCGAGGTGGTGGAAGGCGGGACGTCGAATTTCAGTCCGCTTTACCCGGATGACATGCCGCTTTGGGACAAGGTGAAGACCGTGGCGCAAACCATCTACGGGGCGGATGACATCACCGGTGACAAACGCGTGCGGGATCGGTTCAAGGCGCTGGAAAAGGATGGCTTCGGTCATTTCCCGGTCTGCATGGCCAAGACGCAATACAGCTTCTCGACCGATCCGGCGCTTCGGGGTGCGCCCTCGGGGCATGTGGTGCCGATCCGCGAGGTGCGGTTGAACGCGGGGGCGGAGTTCCTGGTGGTCGTCTGCGGCGACATCATGACGATGCCCGGATTGCCGCGGAAACCGGCGGCCGAGGACATCTACGTGAACGAACAGGGCGAGGTCGAAGGCCTCTTCTAGATCCGGCGCCACTCGTAATTTTCGAATCCGAACTTGACGAATCTTTAGGCCGATCCTATATTCAACCATATGGTTGAATATAGGATGCAGTCGAATGGCAATGGATGAAGCGGGACTCGACAGGACGATGATTGCGCTGTCGGACCCGACGCGGCGGGCGATCATCGCCCGACTGGTCGATGGCGAGGCGCGGGTAACGGAAATCGCCGAGCCCTTCGACATGTCCCTGAATGCCGTATCGAAACATGTGCGGATTCTGGAGCGTGCCGATCTCGTCCGACGCGAGGTGCGGGGGCGGGAGCATCACATCTCCTTCAACGGCGCGCCGCTGCAGGCCGCGTCCGACTGGATCGAAACCTACCGGATTTTCTGGAACCAGCGCCTGGATGCCTTGGAGGCCTACCTGCGCAAGCAAAAGGACGAGAAAAATGACGGCTGAGGTCTTGGACACGACTCTGACGATTACGCGTCACCTGCCCGCATCGCCAGAAGACGCATTCGACGCGTGGACGACGCCGGACATCCTTCGCCAATGGATGTGCCCGTTCGATACGAAAATGGTGCGCGCCGATCTCGATCTGCGGGTCGGCGGCAAGTACCACATCGATATGCAAGGCGAGGAGACGCTCCATAAACACGAGGGCGAATATGTCGAGATCGACCGGCCCAACCGCCTTGTCTTCACGTGGATATCGGCGGGAACGCGGCAGGAAACCACGCTGGTGACGGTCACCTTCGAAAAATCCGGGGGCGGCACCGCCCTGACACTCGTCCATGATCGTCTGCCCGGTGCGGAAGCGGTCAGCGACCATAACAACGGCTGGTCGAGCGCTTTGGACAACCTTGAATCCGTGATTGCGGCCTGACCTCGACACCATGGACGGTCCGATGAAGGCCCCGACATCTGCTTGGGAACGCGATGGGTTTTACCTGTCGCGACCCTTGCAATAAGGCGGCGGGCCAACGTTCAGCCTGGCTACGGTCGATCCCGATTCAATGAGCCAGGAACACGGGAAGCTCTGCGTTTTCGATCACGTATTTCGTGACTCCTCCGAGGATCTTCTCGCGCCAGCGGCTATGGGAATACGCGCCCATCGCAAGGAGATCGGCATCTGCCTCCCTCGCTTCATCCAGCAGAACTCGCCCGACGCTGCGACCGTCCGGCGTGATTTCCTTAACTTCGGTTTGGATGTCATGCCACGCGAGCGTTCGGGCGATATCCTGAGGCTGCGGTCCCCGCTTGGCGCCTGTCGCAACCATGCAGACGATAACCCGCTTGGCCCGCTCGAGAAACGGCATTGCACTTTGCACCGCACGTGCCGATTGGGCCGTCCTGTTCCAGCCGAGCAGTATCGTATCGCCAATAGTCGTCCGCTCTGGCGATGGTGCGAGAAGTACGGGCCGACCGGTGCTGAACAGCACCTCTTCCAACGTCTCTCGTGAGTCGTTGCGCGACTTTGCCAGTGCCAAATCGATAACAATGAGATCGTAGGCTCCGGCCATCCGTGCCACCTCCGGCGCTTCGATGCCGTTTGTCTCGTACCAAGAAGCGGATGGCGAAGCCGCCGCCGGTGGGTCCTGGCAGATGTGGACCCCGTGGGAGGTAAGACAGCTATCGAATTGGGCGCGTGCCGCTCGTTCCCGGTCTGCGATCCTCTTCTGGATGTTTTCGAGCGCTTTCAGTTGATCCGGTACCATGGTTTCGTCTGCAATCGGCAACTGTCGCATCGGATCAGGCCGGACATGAAGCACGTCGAGATGTCCGTTAAAAAGCCGGGCGACGCGGAGTGTCGTCTCCAAAGCGGCTTGATCATGTTCCGCACCCGCTAAGGGGATAAGAAGATTTCGAATTGACATGGTGTCCTCCTTACAGAAAGAGGTGTGGTCGTATTACGCGACGCAATTCATTCGGCATGTTCATCGCGCCTGCCGCGATTGACGCTTCACCGAAGCAGGGGCGCGCCTTCACGCGCGAACCCCGCCGGCTTTCAGCGCGGCGGGGTTCTTTTTTGGCTTTCGCCTATTCTCGCCATTTATGGCGAGTGCAGATCTGAGATATTGCGTTACTGGGCCCTTTGCACCGCTCACTCGATTTAAATTTTTAGATTTTCGGCGGCTCTAGAGTTAAGCCGAGGCCTCTTGGCTTATCTCGATGAGCCGTGACCTCGTCATTGGGCGAGGTCTCAATGAATGGTCAGGTGGTCCCATGCTTGATGCACCCTCCTTCTTGAAATGATCCTCGCGATGATTTCGTCTCAAGCATAATTCCCGAGTGAAACCATCAGTAAGAGTGTGGACCTCGGCCGGGAACGAGTCAAGAACGTCCGCTCCGCGGTCGCAAGCGTCCTCAATCGTCATCCAATGTAAAGCCAACCCGCAGTGTCACCTGATAGTTTTCGGCTTTGCCGTCTTTGATCATTCCGCGGGTTTCAACAACTTCGAACCAACGCAAATGATTAAGATTTTTGGAAGCGCGAGCGATCGCTTTATCGATTGCATCGCTGACGCTGTCCTTTGACGTGCCAACGACCCGAATTATGCGATAGACGTGGTCGTCCATAGCTCCCTCCCTTCGCATTTTTCGATTGGTCTACGAATGACCGCCCCCATTTGACCACAGCATTGTGTCTAAACGAAATCCCGCCACAATTAGGGCGAGACTTCGAAGGTCGTCCATTTGAAGCAGATCACGGTGCGGACGTCCTAGTAGGGCGTATCGCCTTGGATCGTGGTGCGGTGCATCGTGCGCGTGTGGACCGGGTCGTATGACGTGGCGCAATGCATCGTGCTGCGGTTGTCCCAGAACACCACATCGTCGGGCTGCCAAGCATGGCTATAGACCAACGGATCGCGGGTCGCATGGATGTTGAGCTCGCGTAGCAAAGCCTCGCCGTCATCATCGTCCATGCCTTCGATGCCGATGGTGAAACCGTCGTTGACGAACAGCGCCTTGCGTCCGCTTTCCGGATGCGTGCGGACGATGGGGTGCACGACCGGCGCGAAGCTCTTCTTTTGTTCCTCGTCCAGTTCGAATTTATCTTCGCCCTTGTGCGACCTGTCGATGTTGCGCATCGCCTTGAACCGTTCGAGATAGCTGTGCTTTGCTTTGCGCCCCTCGATCTTGCGCTTGAGGTCGTCGGCCAGCGTGTCATAGGCGCCGTACATATTGGCGAACAGGGTGTTCCCGCCCTCGGGCGGCACCTCGATCCCATATAGAATGGACCCGAGCGGCGGTTTGGCACGGTACGAGATATCGCTGTGCCAGTAGGCGCCGCCGTTGGCGGTCGGCTTGACGCCGCCGGCGCCGACATTCGACAGCACGATGATCTCCGGGTGCTCGGGCATGAGATATTGCCGGACGAGGTGAATCTCCAAATCGCCGAAATTGCGGGTGAAGGCGATCTGTTGTTCGCTCGTCATGGATTGCTTCCGGAACACGAGCACCGAATGCGCGCCGAGCGCCGTTCGCAACGCGGCGATCGTCTCCGCGTCCTGTGGCTCGCTGAGATCGACCCCAGCGACTTCGACGACGAAGTCGCTGTCGGTCAGGGGTTTCGTCGAAATCGGCATGGCATGCACTCCTGCTTGCAATATAGTTCGGGGAAGCGGGCGCATTCCCAGCCTCCGCTAACGCAAGCGGGGCTTACTTAGCGCTGCATGCCCCACTTGCTGATCGTGTTCAGTTCGATGTTGCGGAAAATCACGTTCTCCACGATCAAGCCGACCAGGATGACCATGAACAAGGCTGCAAAGACGTATGGCGTGTCGAGATTGTCGCCCTTCTCGAAGATCATCCAGCCGAGGCCGCCTTTACCGGCGGCCGCGCCGAAGACCAGTTCCGCGCCGATCAAGGTCCGCCAGGCAAACGCCCAGCCGATCTTCAGACCGATCAGGATTGCCGGGAATGCCGCGGGCACCAGGATCTTGAGGATGTATGGGATGCTCCGCAGGCCGTAGTTGCGACCGACCATTCGCAGCGTTTCGCTGACGCCCATGAACCCGACATGCGTGCTCAGGGCCACCGCCCAGAGGACCGAGTGGATGGTTACGAAAACCAGGCTCGGAATGCCGAGCCCGAACCAGAGCATGGCAAGCGGCAGCAGCGAAATCGCCGGTAGCGGCTGGAACATCGCCGTCATGGTGCTGAGAAAATCGCTGCCGATGCGCGTGGACACGGCCAACACCAGGAAGACGGCGGCCATTGCCAGCCCTGCCGCGTATCCCAGCAACAGGACGTAGAGCGAAATCCAGACCTTCTCGAACATCTCACCGCTGACGAGGGTCTCCCAAAGAACATCCGCGCTGGCGAAGAAGCTCGGGAACAGCAGCGGTTCCGGCTGTGCGATCATCGTATAGGCCTGCCACGCGACGACCAGACCCAATAGGATCGACATCTTGCGGACGGCATTGATGTTGGAAATCCGCTCGAAAAGCGACAGTTGCCGTTCGACGTCGACATTCGTCGCGTCTTTCAGCCCGTCGACCTCGAATTCCGGCCGGACGTAGATATCGAGTGCTTTATCGCTCATCGCATTAGCTCTGTTGCATGCCCCATTTGCGGATCGTCCGGTCTTCCACATTCCGGAACAGGCCGTTTTCGATAACGATTCCAACTATGATCACCGTGAAGAGCCCGGCGAACACGTATGGCGTCTGGTTTTCCATTTGATTCTGGAAAATGATCCAACCCAAGCCGCCCGCATTGCCGCCTTCGGCGCCCAACTGACCGGACGTGTCCATGACCTGACCGCCAAAGACAAGTTCGGCCGCGATCAAGGTGCGCCAGGCAAAGGCCCAGCCGATGCGCAGCCCCGTCAGGATCGACGGGAAGGCCGCCGGGATCAGGATTTTGCAGATATACGGCAACCCTTTCAGGCCGTAGTTTCGGCCCACCATGCGCATCGTTTCACTGACGCCCTGGAAGCCGGAATGCGTGTTCAAGGCGACCGGCCAGATGATCGAGTGAAGCAGCGTGAAGATGACCGCCTGATTGCCGAGTCCGAACCAGATCATCGCCAACGGCAGCAGTGCAATAGCCGGCAGCGGGTTGAGCATTGCCGTCAATGTGGTCAGCAGATCGCTGCCGAACCGGGTCCAGACGCCAAAGACCACCAACACGGCGGCGATTGAGATGCCGATGACATAACCGGTGACCAACAGGCTCAACGAGTTCCAGATGTTGGTCAGCAGTCCGGCGTTCACCAGCGCGTCGATCAGTGCGGTGAAAGTCTTCGTAAAGGTCGGGAACATCAACTCGTTGATGCCGCCTAGTCGCGTATAGAGTTCCCAGGCAACGACCAGCGTGACGAGCACGGTAAACTTCCGTACCGGGTCCATATTCGAGATACGTTCCCAAAGCGACAGCCGGCGCTCGATGTCGCCGATCACCGCTTTTTCGATAGCCGGATTTTCGAACTCCGGTCGGATGTAAAGCGAGATCGCTTTCACATCAGCCATGGTTGACTACCTCATCCTCCAGAACGCGGTCGGCAAAGATCATGTTGTGGATCTTGGTCTGCAATTCGGCAAATCCGTCTTCGCCGATCGTCGCGTGCGAATGGTCGTGGGCGTTCAGTTCCGCTTTCACCTGTCCCGGATGAGGGGACATGATGAGAATGCGGCTGCCGACGATCACGGCTTCCTCGATCGAATGCGTGACGAAGAGCACGGTGAATTTCGTATCCTCCCACAACGCCAGGAGTTCTTCCTGCATCTGGCGTCGGGTCAGGGCGTCCAGCGCGGCGAACGGCTCGTCCATAAGCAGGATCGCCGGTTCCATCGCCATGCCGCGCGCAATCGCGACGCGTTGCTTCATACCGCCCGACAGCATGTGCGGGTAGGTATCCTCGAAGCGATCCAGCTTGACCTTCTGGATATACTCCATGGCGATGTCGTTGGCTTCGTTCTTATTGCTGCAGCGCCCGCCGTTCATCAGGGCGAAGGTGATGTTCTCCTTGACCGTTTTCCACGGGAGAAGCTGGTCGAATTCCTGGAACACCATCACGCGGTCCGGTCCCGGTTCCGTGACGATGTTGCCGTTCAGCCGCATCTCGCCTTCGACCGGATGAAGATAACCGGCGACGGCTTTCAGCAAGGTCGATTTACCGCAGCCGGACGGCCCAAGAATGACGAAGCGGTCGGCCTCGAACACCTGGAACCCGACTCGATAGGTCGCCGTAATCAAATGTTCCTTTGTCTTGTACTGGATCGTAACGCCCTCGACGTCGAGGATCGGGGCGTTCGGCTGGGGAGCGGTGGACGTCGCGTCCACCGCTCCGGTCGTCGTTACCTCTGAGGGCATCTTCGACTTAGCCGCCGTTCAAGCCGTGATTGTTCGGCATGTAGTAGTCTTTCCAGCTCTTGGCTTGCGGAATATCGCCAATCTTATGCAGGAAGTTGGCGTATTTCATCGTGTGCTGCGGCAACTCCGAAAATGCGATTTCCTTCGGGTTCGTCAGCAGCGCCTTCACGAGTTCCGGCTTCAGCTTCGATTTGGTGTACTTGATGAAGACTTCCGCGGCCTTTTCCGGGTTCGCCTTGATCCAGGCATAGGCTTCGCGATACGCACCGATCACCGCCGCGTAGGTCTTCGGATTGTCCTTGCGGAACTTCTCATTCGTGCTCATGACCAGAACCGAATGCTCGCCGCCCAGGATGTCGTAGGACGTGATGACGGTGCGGATCTTGTCGTTCTGCAGTTCCTGATAGGAATACGGCAGCGTCGCAAAGTGGCTCTTAACCGTCTGGCCGCCGGACATCAGGGCCGCGAGCGCGATCGGATGCTTCATCGATACGACGAGATGATCGAGCTTGTCGGCTTGGCCCCACTTTTTGGCCGCAAACATCTGCAACGTCACCGCCTGAATCGAAACCTTGGCGGCCGGCGTGGCGATCTTGTGGTCCTTGACGTTGAGGTAATCTTCGACCGTCTTCACGCTGGGATCGTTGGTGTTCAGCTTCAACGGCATATTCGCCATGCTGATGGCGACCTTGAAGCGGCCCTTCGTTTTGCCCCAAAGCTTGAGGGCCGGGCCGACACCATGGGCGCCGAAGTCGATCGTGTTGGCGAGCAATGCCTTATTGATGTTGGCGCCACCGCTGATCTTGAACATTTGAATCTTCGGTGCGGGGATGCCTTGCTTCTTGGCATGTTTCTCGATCAGGCCGAATTCCATAACGGCGTGCAGCGGCACGTAGAGGAGTCCGAACTGCTGGGCCATTTTGACGGTGTCGGTCTCTGCGCTGGCCGTCGACGCGGCGCCGAATGCGACCAAGGCGGCCATTGCCGGACCGGCGATGACTTTTGTGAGGGTAGAGCGCTTCATTAAATGCCTCCCTAAGCATGTGATTTTCATTGCTGATTGGAACAGCAACGGATGAATCGGTTCCCCGTAAAATTCATTGTATCATTTTTTAGCGCGCGATGAGGACCGCATGCCGCAGGAACCGTTGAGTGATTGTTTACAATATTGTCATCCGGCGTAAATGCAAATTTTCGTTTTTGGCTGGATGCGGCCAGAAAAGCGATTTGCTGAAATGATTTAGCGGCGGCGTGTGCATTCTATTTATGCGAACGGCGCATCTCCTTGAATCGTTGCGCGATGCATGTGGCGGGGCTCCGCCATGTCGTAGTCCGCCACGGCGCGATGCATGAGGCAGCGATTGTCCCAGAAGACAAGGTCGCGCGGTTGCCATTGATGCCGGTAGATGAACTCCGGGCGGGTCGCATGGGCGAACAGGAAATCGAGAACTGCTCGGCTTTCGTCCTCCGTCATGCCGACGATGCTGGCGGTGAATCCTGGATTGACGTAAAGCGCCTTCCGGCCGGAGTCGGGATGAGTCCGGACGATCGGATGTGTCACCGGCGGCACCTTTGCCTTTTCCCCTTCGGTCATCGGCGGGCGTCCCGGCAGTTTGGAGAACACCGTGTCATAGGCGTGCGTGTAGTCATGCACCGCCTGCAGATCGCCGATGAGCGATTTCATCGTGTCTGACAGCATTTCATAGGCGAGATACATATTCGCGAACATCGTATCGCCGCCGGTCTTCGGAATTTTAACCGCGTTCAGCATCGAGCCGAGCGCCGGCTGCGGCATGTAGGACAGATCCGAATGCCAATATTGGCCGGCATAGATCGCGCCCTTGGGTTTGCCGTCTTCCTGAACGTTCGAGACGAGAAAAACCTTCGGGTTCTCTTCGTGCTGAAATCCTTCCAGCAGGTGGGGCACCGACTCGCCGAACAATCCGCTGAACGCGACGAGTTGTTCGGGCGTGAGAGTTTGGTCCCGGAAAACCAGCACCGAATGATCGATGAAGGCCTGCCGTACGGTTTCCAGAAGATTGCCGCCGAGCGGTTCCGACAGGTCGAGACCACGCAATTCGGCACCGAGCGCGCCACCGAGACGATTGATTTCAAGCGCCATTGTGGTTGACCTCCCGAAAAATTGTTGACTTTATTGTCGACGATTTGACCGGTGGGTCAATGTCGGCGACAAATATTTTGCCGGACGTGGCTTGCCGGTGGGCGTTGGTGGCTCATACTCTGGAATAGAGCACCAAGGCGGACAGGCGGCGTCGCGCACCGCCAGGGAGGGATTTTGTCCGAACAGAACAAGGCCGGGGCGACCATCACGGTCGAAATCTGGCGGGGCCGCCAAGACGGCCATTTCGACAGCTTTTCGGTCCCGCATGAAGAGAAGCAGACGATCCTCGACGTGGTGACGTATATTCAGCGGCGCCTCGATCCGACGGTATCCTATCGCTTTGCCTGCCGGATCGGCATGTGCGGGTCCTGTGCGATGATGGTCAACGGCGCGCCGCGCTGGACCTGCCGCACGCACGCCTCAAAGGTGGTGCAGGACGGCAAGATCCGGCTACAGCCGTTGCGGAATCTGCCGGTGATCAAGGATTTGGTCACCGACATGACCGAATTCTTCGACAAATGGCAGAAGGCCGGCGGCCGCTTCGAGCCGAGCCAGCCCGGGTCGCAGGAGTTCGCCGAAGTTTCCCCGGAAAGCAAGGAACGCGCGGCGGCGAGCGCCGGGATCGAGTGCATCGGCTGCGGCGTCTGCTATGCCGCCTGTGATGTGGTCGCATGGAATCCCGACTATCTCGGACCCGCCCAGTTAAACCGCGCCTGGACGCTGGTGAACGATGTGCGCGACGCGGACCGCAAGGGACATTTGGCCGCGGTCGCCGTCGATGCCGGGTGCCATGCCTGCCATAGTCATCAGAATTGCACACGGTATTGCCCGAAGAGCCTAAACCCCACCGCGTCCATCGCCGGGTTGAAGCGGGCGACGCTGACGGCGGCGCTCAAGGGCGACCTATGACCGGCCGCGTCGAACTATGGCTCTATGTCGCGCAACGGCTGAGCGCGATGGTGCTGGCGCCGCTGGTCATCGTTCATATCGGGACGATGATCTATGCCATCCGTGACGGATTGACCGCGGCCGAGATATTGGGCCGCACCGAAGGCAGCATCCTCTGGGCGTGTTTCTACGGTCTGTTCGTCATCGCGGCCGCGGTGCACGGTTCGATCGGCCTCCGGTCCATCCTGCGGGAAATGACGGCCTGGCGCAGCAAATCGCTCGACGTCGCCGCCGGCGCATTCTGTCTTATGATCCTGGTGCTGGGGCTGCGGGCGGTGGAGGCGGTGACATGAGCCAAAGCTGGCCGACCCGCAATCACCCGACCTATTGGGCCTTCATCCTGCATCGGGTGTCGGGACTGGGACTCGCACTGTTCCTGCCGGCCCATCTCTATGTCCTGTCGCTGGCGCTGGAAGGCGAGGCGGCGCTCGACGGGTTCCTGCGGTGGACCGAAAACCCGATGGTGAAGATCGCGGAGACCGGGTTGGTGATCCTGCTCGCGGTCCACATGGCCGGCGGCCTCCGCCTTTTGGCCCTGGAGTTCTTGCCTTGGCGGGATTGGCAGAAGACATTGATAGCGGTGACCAGCGGATTCGCGCTTATGGTTGGGCTCGTGTTCCTGCTCGGCGCCTACTAGAGAAACGGTTGGATAGACCATGGTCGAGATCACACGCTCGAAAACCGACATTCTGATCCTTGGCAGCGGCGGCGCCGGATTGTTCGCGGCGCTGCATGCCCATAAGGCCGACCCTGACTTGTCGATCACGATCGCGGTCAAAGGGTTGTTGGGGAAATGCGGCTGCACGCGGATGGTGCAGGGCGGCTACAACGTCGCCATCGCCGCCGAGGATTCGGTCGAGCGCCATTTCATGGACACGATCCTGGGCGGGAAATGGCTGAACCATCAGGAGATTTCCTGGAAGCTCGTGAACGTCGCGGTCGAACGGATTCATGAGCTGGAAAACGACATGGGATGCTTCTTCGACCGTAACCCCGACGGCACGATCCATCAGAAAGCCTTCGCGGGCCAAACCTTCGATCGCACGGTGCACAAGGGAAGCCTGACCGGGATTGAAATCATCAGCCGCCTTGCCGAACAGGTTTGGAGCCGCGGTATCCATCGCATGGAAGAACACCGGGCGGTGGCCCTGGTGCCGTCCACGGATGGGAAGCGGATCGCCGGCGTGCTGATGATCAACATGCAGACCGGCGATTTTCATTTCGTCCAGGCACAAGCGGTGATGATCGGCACCGGCGGCGGCCCGACCATGTACAAATTCCATACGCCCTCGGGCGACAAGTCCTGCGACGGCATGGCGATGGCCTTACGGGCGGGGCTGCCGTTGATCGATATGGAGATGGTGCAGTTCCATCCGACGGGTCTGGTCGCGGGCGAGGACACGCGCATTACCGGAACCATCATCGAGGAAGGCCTGCGCGGCGCCGGCGGATACCTGCTCGACGGTAATGAGCAGCGCTTCATGCACGAGTTCGACGAGCGCGGCGAGCGGGCGACCCGCGATATCGTCAGCCGCGCCATGTACGAAATGATGAAGCAGGGCCGCACCGCCCCGAACGGCGGCCTCTATATCACCATGGCGCATCTCGACCCGAAGATGGTCGTGCAGCAGTTCAAGGGCATGGTCGATCGCTGCCGCGATGTCGGATTCGATCTCGTCGGCGGTTTGGTCGAGGTGGTGCCGACCGCGCATTACATGATGGGTGGCATCAAGTTCGACGAGAACTGCTTCACCGATATTCCGGGCGTGTTCGTCGCGGGCGAGGATGCGGGCGGGGCGCATGGTGCAAACCGTCTTGGCGGCAACGGCGTCGCGAACTCGACAGTCTTCGGCGGCGTTGCCGGGGACACCATGGCGCCATGGGTGCGCCGCGACGGCGAACTGTCCGATCCCGACGAGGCCATAATCGAAGAGACGATCTCGCGATGCCTCACGCCGTTCTCGAACGACGGCGGCAGCGTCACCGACCTGCGGCTTCGGCTTTACGAACTGATGTGGGAAGAGGTGGGCATTACCCGGACGGCCGAGAGCCTCAACCGCGGTCTCGCCGGACTGGACGAGCTGGAAAACGACCTGCAGTCCATCGGATTGGCGGAAAGCAATCGGGCCTTCAATCTTACCTGGCACGATTGGATGAACCTGGACAGCCAAATCCTTGTAAGCCGGGCCATCGCGATGGCGGCCCTGGCGCGCGAGGATTCGCGCGGTGCACATTTCCGGGACGATTTTCCGGAAACCCGCGACCTGGAGACCTCCGCCAATACGGTTGTTCGACGCGAGGGCGACGCTATTTCTATTGATACGAGCCCCGTTGCCTTCACGCGGATCAAGCCCGGCGAGACATTGTTGGCCGAAGACGCCGCCGAATGAAAGAGGTGCGCCATGATTAAGAAAGACACGATCCTCGAAGCGGGAAAAGAAATTATGAGCCGCGCGGCGATTGAGATTCCGCGCGACTACAAGGACGGCATCGGAAAGATGGTTGAGCAGGAGGAAGAGGAGCTTAGCCGCTTCGTCCTGCAGTCGATGCTGGAAAACTGGGATGCGGCCGAGGAAGACCGCCGCGCCATGTGCGCCGACACCGGCGTGCCGCGCTACTTCGTCAAAGCCGGAAACGAGGCGCAGATCGAAGGTGGTTTTGTCGCTCTGGAGCACATGCTGCGAAAGGCGACGGCAGAGGCCACCTACGATATTCCGCTTCGGCCGAACCGGGTTCATCCCCTGAGCCGCCACGACAACAACAACAATGTCGGCATCAACGCGCCGGAGATCGAGTTCAGCTTCGAGCCGGATGCCGACTGGGTTGATGTCACGTCGGTGCACAAAGGCGGCCTGTTCGGCAGCGATTACCGCATGCTGTTTCCCGGCGATGGTATCGATGGGATCAAGAAGTTCTTCCTCGACGTCATGTATGAATTCGGACGGCGCGGGCTTGCCTGCCAGCCGGCGATCGTCGGCGTCGGCTTGGGCGGCAGCAAGGATATCGCCATGACCCTCGGCAAGCAGGCGGCCTGTCTGCGCACCGTCGGCGAGGCAAACCCGGATCCGGAGATCGCCGCGCTCGAGGCCGAGTTGAAGGAGATGGGCAACAATATCGGCATGGGGCCGATGGGCTTCGTCGGAAAGTCCATGGTTATCGATTGCCATATCGAGGTCGGCTACACGCATACCGGCGGGATGCCGATGAGCGTGCACAGCTTCTGCCTGTCGTCGCGCCGCGCGACCGCCCGGCTGCATGCGGACGGCAGCGTCGAATACCGCACCGACCCGCAGTGGTTCACGCCCTACATGCGGCGCGACACGGTCGATTGGACAGCCACCGAAACGGCGAGGGCCGCGGGATGAGAAAAGTTCGATTGAAGATTCCGGTTACCGACAAGGACCTCGAAGGGTTGGAACTCGGCGACGCGGTCTACCTGGACGGCATCGTTTATACCGGCCGGGAAGGGGTGTATAGCCGCGCCATCGGCGAAGGCATCAAGCCGCCGGTCGATCTGAAGGCGCTGTCGAACGTGACATTCCATTGCTCGCCCGCGGCCGCGGTCCGGCCGGACGGGACCTACAACATCGGCGCGGTGACCGCGACGGCGAGCTTCCGCTTCGCCAAGTGGCTGACCGAGTGGTTCGAGCTGTCGGGCGTCAAGATCATCATGGGCAAGGGCGGCATGTCCGAAGAGGACTACCGCAAGTATTTCGTGCCCAACAAGGCAATCTACCTGACAACGGTCGGCTACGGCACCGGGGCCTTGCTCGGCCGGGGTATCACGCGCGTCAAGGACGTGCTGTGGCTCGACGAGCTCGGCATCGCCCAGGCGATCTGGATCCTGGAGGTGGAGAATTTCGGCCCCTTCCTGGTCGAGAGCGATTTGCAAGGCAACAGCCTGTTCGAGCGGGAGAATCGCCGCACCCAGCCGATGGTCTCCAAGGCGTTCGAAGGTCTGAAAGAACCGGCGCTTAAACGGTACGGAGAGACCACCTCGCGTGAAGACGAGGTGGTCTGACCGTTGGGGAGGATGCAGCTTACGCTGCGTTAGGCGGTAACGAGGGTTTGGCCGCGCCCTGGCGCGACGCGGCCGGTTGCCGAAACTTTCGTCTTAAAAAGATTTCGACACGGTGAAGACGGCCCGGGCATCGCACAGGCTGCCGCCGCATTCCGACGTGCTGAGATCTGTATCGACATAGGCCAGGCTGAGATCGAAGCCCAGGATGTTCCGGGTGACCGAGATCGACCAGTCGGTATAGTCGGTGCTGCCGGAATTATCGAAAAAGCTGTACCCGACATGGCCGTCGACCGAAAACTTGTACGGCAACGGAACGCTGACATCGCCGGCAATGTAATACGCATCGCCAATGCCGCCGAAGAAGTCCGGCGACCAGTAGAACTGTCCGCCGACCGACGCGACGCCGAAGTCGTAGCCGACACCGCCGCCCGCTTCGATATAGTCGTAGTCCAGGCCATCCCGCGCGTTGGGATAGTTGTAGTAGATCGCGAAGGCTTCCAGCGAGACGCCGCCGATTTCCGTACCCAATCCGCCCGAGTAGTCGATCTCGATATGCGCGTTATCGCCGTCCGAGAAATCGACGTTCGATGCCCAGGCACTCGCAAAAGTATTGATTTTCTGACCGCCGACCATGAAATCCTTCGACCATCCGAATGAACCTTGAATGGCAGGGCCTTCATTGGTCTGTGAGATGCCGCGGAAGGTGTAGTCGGTCGTCCCCGCGACTTCGGCTGAAAACGTTCCGATTTGGTCGAAGAACTTGTCGACCTCGTCCTTATCTTCGGCGGCGGATGCCCCCGTCCCCGTCGCCAAAAAGAAAGCAATGGCGCAAGCGAGCACTCTCTTATGCATGTTTTTTCCTTTCGTCATGCGATGCATACGCAAACTCCGGTAGGAGGTCGCAAGACGCGTGCCACGAAGGAAAACAAGCAATTGATTGATATTGTTAAATTTAATGGCCGCCTAAAAAACAACCATTAATATTTTAGCCCTAATTTTGAGCAACATGACCTAAAAATGGACGGCTTGTGATATGCGGTCACTCGGATGCAATCACAAAGAGAGAGCGGTTTCCGTCTTTGGAAACCGCCCTTAGGCACAGGGAGAGAAATTGGTTTGGCTTGCGTCAACGAAGGGCAAATTGAGTTTTGGGTTGCGCCGCTGAAATGGTCGGATTCAGCCGCCTTCTCCTCTTGCTGTCGAGGTCCGCGCGATATCGGCATTGCTCGATGGATCGCGTGAAACTCGTCCGTATACATCCGTAGTGAAGCGCCTAAATGCAAAAATATGGTTAACAAAAAAGGAATTTTTTCATAGATCGGTTAAAATTATGGCCGGGTCGTTGACGCTGATTATCCGCCGTCCTAGCTTGAGGTATTCCCAACCCAAGCAAGACTGCACCTTAATTCTATGGCAAAAGCCGCTTCGCCAGCCCGACCCGTGTTGCCTTCCGTCGATCGTATGTTGCGGCATGCGTCGATCGAGGCCCTGAGCACGGCACATGGGCGGCCGCTCGTGACGGATGCGGTGCGGGATGTGCTGGATGCTGCCCGCCGCGCTATGCGCGATGACAGCGGCGCTGCTCTGGCCGAAGAGGACCTGATTCACGGCATTGAGGAACGGGTCGCCGACATCCTGCGACCGTCCCTGGTTCCCGTCTTCAACCTTACCGGCACCGTGCTGCACACGAATCTCGGCCGCGCCGCCTTGCCGCAGGAAGCACTGGATGCCGTAATCGCGGTTTCGGGCGGCGCGAGCAACCTTGAATACGATTTGGGTACCGGCCGGCGCGGCGACCGGGACGATCATATCGAAGACGTGATCTGCCGTTTGACCGGCGCCGAAGCCGCGACGGTGGTGAACAATAATGCGGCCGCGGTGCTGCTGGTCCTCAATACCTTGGCGATGCGCAAGGAAGTGCCCGTGTCGCGCGGCCAGCTCATCGAGATCGGCGGCGCATTCCGGATTCCTGACATCATGTCGCGGGCGGGATGCAAGCTTTGTGAAGTGGGCACGACGAACCGGACGCACCTGAAAGACTTCGAGGCGGCGATCGGACCGCGCACGGCGCTGCTGATGGCGGTGCATACCAGCAATTACGAAGTTCAGGGATTCACCGCCGAGGTTCCCGAAGACAAACTCGCCGAGCTTGCGCATCGCCACGGCCTGCCCTGCGTGGTCGATTTGGGCAGCGGCACATTGGTCGATCTCGAGGCCTTCGGGTTGCCGCATGAGCCGACCCCGGCGGAGGCGATCGCCGCCGGCGCCGATCTTGTTACCTTCAGCGGCGACAAGCTGTTGGGCGGACCACAGGCCGGCATCATCGTCGGCCGCAAGGACTTGGTCGCTAAGGTGCGGAAGAACCCGCTCAAACGCGCGCTGCGGTTGGACAAGATGACGATCGCCGCCTTGGCCACGGTGTTCCGGCTCTATCTCGACCCAGACCGCCTGGCCGAGCGCATGCCGGCGCTACGGTCGTTGACGCGGTCCGCCGCCGACATTCGGGCGCTGGCGGAGCGGCTGCGGCCGGTCGTTGCCGGGGCCGTGGGGGACGGCATGACGGTTGTGATCGACGCATGCCATAGCCAGATCGGCAGCGGTGCTTTGCCGGTGGACCTGTTGCCGAGCGCGGCGTTGGTGATCCAGCCCAACACCGGCAAGCGCGGGGCGGGGCGCGCGTTGAAACGGTTGGCGACTGCGTTCCGGCAGTTGCCGCAACCGGTCATCGGACGCATTCAAAACGACGCCTTTATGCTGGACCTCCGTTGCCTGGAGGATGAAAAAGCCTTTGCGGACCAGCTCCGCCATCTTTCGGTGAGGTGAGCGACCGCCGTGATTATCGCGACCGCCGGACATATCGACCATGGCAAGACCGTCCTGGTGAAGGCGCTGACCGGTGTCGATACCGATCGCTTGCCGGAGGAAAAGGCCCGCGGCGTTTCCATCGACCTGGGCTTCGCCTATGACACATTGACCGACGGTACGCGCGTCGGCTTTATCGACGTGCCGGGGCATGAGCGGTTCGTCCGCAACATGCTGGCCGGCGTGACCGGGATCGACTTCGCGATGCTGGTGGTGGCGGCGGATGACGGCCCGATGCCGCAGACCCTCGAACATCTGGCGATCCTCGATCTGCTAGCATTGAATGCCGGCGCGGTCGCGTTGACCAAGGTCGATCGTGTCGATCCGCAGCGGGTGTCGCAGGTGCGCGATGAAATCGAACTCCTTCTCGCCGATACCGGTCTGAGCGGCGCACCGATCTTTCCGGTGTCGGGGATCACCGGCGAGGGCATTCCCGAGTTACAGCAACATCTCTCCGGTGCGGCCGCGTCGATTGCCGGCCGCCGCACCGACGGGCATTTCCGACTTGCCGTCGACCGATGCTTCACCTTATCGGGGGCTGGCGTCGTCGTGACCGGCACTGTTTTTTCCGGCACGGTTTCGGCGGGCGACCGCTTGCTGCTTTCACCTTCCGGATTGCCGGTTCGGGTCCGGTCCATCCACGCGCAGAACCAGCAATCCGACGTCGGTACGGTCGGGCAACGCTGCGCGCTGAACATCACCGGCGGCGACATCGATCGCGACGCGGTGCATCGCGGCGATTGGGTCTTGCCGGGCGCCATCCATGCGCCGTCCGACCGGCTCGACGCCCGCATCCGATTGCTGCCGGGCGAGACCAAGGCACTTCGGCATTGGACCCCGGTGCATATTCATCTTGGGGCGATCGACGTGACCGGCCGGGTCGCCATCCTGGATGGTTGGTCGATCAAGCCGGGCGAGACCGGCCGCGTGCAACTGGTACTCGATCATCCGGTCGGGGCGTTGCGCGGGGACCGGTTGATCCTGCGCGATCAGTCGGCGCAGCGGACCGTCGGCGGCGGCTGGATCATCGATCCGTTCTCGCCGAAGCGCGGCCGCCGGACGCCGGACCGCCTCGCCGTCCTGGAAGCCATGGAGCTGGAAGACGCGGACGCGCGATTGTCGGCGTTGCTCGACCGGGCATCGGACGGTGTCGACCTTCAAGGGCTGGCGACCGCCTGGAATCTGCCGTCGGCGGAAGCCGAGAAACTCTGGCGCAGTGTCGATATGGTCCGGACCGGCAAGCCCGACGCGCCCGTCGGTTTTTCCCGCACGCAGTGGGCTGCGATGCAGGAGGCGGCGTTGGAACAACTCCGGGCTTGGCATGACAGATCGCCGGACCAGCCGGGCCCGGGCGAGGCCCAGCTTCGCCGCGCCATGCCGCAACGTCTGCGCGAAGATTTGTTCTCGGCGCTGATTCTGGAATTGATCCGGGACAAACGCATCTTGCGCGATGGCTCCAGCCTGCACTTGCCGGGACATCGCGCCGCGCTGGCGCCGAACGACGCGGCGATGTGGGAACGCATCCGGCCCTTGCTCGATGTGGACCATCTGCGTCCGCCGCGCGTGCGCGAGTTGGCGGAGGAGCTGGATTACGATCTGAAACCGTTGGAACAACTGCTGATGCGGGTGACCCGCATGGGCATGCTCTATCGGGTTGCGGACAACCGCTACTACTTGCCGGACACATTGCGCCAGCTGGCGGAAATTGCGGAAGGCGTCGCTAAATCGGCGGCGGACGGCACCTTCGACGCGCGCGCCTATCGGGACGCGACCGGGATCGGCCGTAACGTGACGATCCAGGTCCTGGAATTTTTCGACAAGCAAGGGTTCACGCGGCGGACCGGCGACAACCGGGAAATTCAGCGGTCTTCGACGGAGGTCTTCGGATAGTGATGCGAATTGAGGAATTTGAATGTCACCGCATCCCGGTCAATCACCGGGGCGATTGGATATTCGTCCGGGTTGCCGACGAGTCGGGAAACGCCGGTTGGGGCGAGGCCAGCGGTTCCGGTGACGACGACCGTGTGCTAGCCGTGCTGGCCGAGATGGCGACGCCCCTGCAGCAAGACGAGTTCGATCCGGACGCGCTGCTGGCGCAACTGCGGCGCTCGGCCCCGGCGGAGAAGGTACCGCGAACGGCGGCCAGCGCCGTCGAACATGCGGTGACCGAGTTGGTCGCGCGCCGCTTGGGCCAGTCGGTCGCCGCGATGCTGGCTGGCGGCGGCAGCGTTCGAGACGACGTGCCGATCTATGCCAATCTGAACCGAATGTGCCGTGACCGGTCGCCCGAGACCGCGGCCGCGGCCGGACGGCAAGCGGTGACGGGTGGGTTGAAGCGGGTGAAGTTCGCCCCGTTCGACGAGGTCACGCCGGAAGCGCTCGCTGCCGAGGGAACCGTTCTTGCCGAGCCGGGCGCGGACCGGCTGCGGGCGTTGCGGGATGCGATCGGCCCGGAGGTCGCCTTGATGGTCGATTGCCATTGGCGGTTTACGCCGGAGACCGTGCCCTATCTCGGCGACCTGGCGCGCGAACTGGACATCGGCTGGATCGAGGATCCGCTGCCCGTTCTCGATCCGGACGAGATGCAACGGCTGCGGGATGCGTCGGGTGCCCGCATCGCCGGCGGCGAAGCGCTGCTGTTGGTGGAAGATTTCGAAGCCCTGATCCGCAGCCGCGCGGTCGATGTCTTGATCGCGGACGTGAAATATGTCGGCGGGGCGGGGCCGTTGGACCGAATTTGCAAGCTTGCGGCGGACCAAGGCATGACCTTCGCGCCGCACAATCCGAGCGGCCCGATCGCGACGGCGGCAAGCGCCCATGTGATGGCCGCCAATCCCAATGCCGAAGTACTCGAGTTCCCGTTCGGCGAGGTGCCGTGGCGCACCGAGTTCGCCGCCGGGGAGAGTTTGATCGACGATCGATTCGCGGTGAAGGGCCCAGGCTACGGTATTGTCTTGAAGCCGGAAAAGGCCGGCACGCGAGCGACTTAACCCAACTTTTTCCGTACTGCCCTTGACGCGGCATCGCGTCTGCCTAGGATCACTCGCGGAGGAGTATCGGGGCCGGTGTCTCGTGCGGTCTTCAAAACCGTTGAGGGACGTACAACGTTCCTGGTGGGTTCGACTCCCACACTCTTCCGCCAAATTCCCGACTTTCCGAACGAGGCGGAGCCATGGCGCGCATTCCCTATCCCGATCACGACGCGCTGCCGGACGACGTGCGCAGTTTCGTCGGCCGAATCTCGCCGATGCTGAACATTTATCGCATGCTGCCGCACGCGGAGACCTCGGTATACGGCTTCATGAAGCTCGGCAACGCGCTGCTGTTCAAGGCGGACCTGGATCCGGTGCTGCGCGAGTTGGTGATCCTGCGGGTCGGGTATCTGTCGGACGCGGACTACGAACTGCACCAGCATGTGCGGGTAGCGCGTCATGTCGGCGTGCCGGACGAGAAGATCGCTGCCGTGCGGGACGACCCCGAAGCGGAGCTGTTCTCGCCGCTTGAACGGGCGGTCCTGCGCTACACCGACGAGGTCGTGCGGGACGTGAAGGCGAGCGACGAAGCCTACGCCGCCGTCTCCGCGGCACTCTCGCACCGCGAGATGTCGGAACTCACCCTGACCATCGGCTTCTACATGATGGTGTGCCGCTTCCTGGAGAATTTCGAAGTCGAGATAGAGGATGACGGCGTGATCGATCCGACGGTCAATATGCCGCCGGGCCGGTGAGCTAGGCGGATTGCGGCGTCGCGATCCCCAGAAGATCGAGAAATCCTTCGGCGGCGGGCGATGTCGGGCGGTTGCGGATCCTTAGCAGTCCGAGTTTCCGCGTGATCGCGGGATTTGTGAGCGGCAGGGAGCGGACCGAAGCATCCGGTTCGATCGCCAGCGCCGCCTCCGGCACGATCGACACGCCGATCCCCGACCGCACCAGCGAAAAGACCGTGGCGAACTGGCTCACCGTGATCGTGCGGCCGAAACCGATACCCGCGGTTGCCGCGCTGCCGTCGATCAGGCGGCGCATTCCCGCGCCGAAAGGCATCGTGATCACCGTCTCGTCGCGCAAGTCCTTCATGCTCAAGCGTCGCCTCGCGGCCAGCGGATGGTCGGTGCGCAGTACCACCCGGAACCGTTCGTCGCGCAACGGGGTCGCCTCGATCGCAGCGGGCAGGGCCGGTGAGTTGGTGATGTCGCCGATCCCGAAATCGACGAGGCCGCTGCGCACGTCTTCGACGACGGCGCTTAACAATCCCTCGCGGATTTCCAAATCGACGCCGCGATGGCGCCGGTGATAGTCCGCGATGACTTTCGGCAGCACGCCATAGGCGACCGACATTAGGCAGGCGATGACCAGGCGCCCGCGCTCCCTGGATTGCAGCGCCCGCATATTCTGCACGCTGATTTCCAGATCCGCGAGCAGGCGTTCGGCGACCGGCACGAATTCCCGGCCGGCGCCCGTCAGCGCGACTTGCCGCGTGCTGCGGGTGAACAGCCGCACGCCCAGGATTTCCTCGACCCGCATGATCGCCCGGGTCAAGGCCGGTTGCGACATGCCGAGGTCGGCGGCGGCGGCGACGAAACTGCCGTACTCCGCCAGCGACACCACGCAGCGGAGTTGCCGGGAACTGAGGTCTTGTTTGTCGGCGTCGGCGGGCATCGGTATGCGCTCGTCTTATTTATGCATAAAATGGAATAATAGAACGAATTAGGAAAGTATTGAAGCATTACCGCGTTCTGCGCATAGTTGGGCAACAGTTATCGCCAGCAAGGAAAGAAGAACCGATGACGGGTGACGCCCTCGCGAAACGCAGCGCCGATACGGAGACCGTGCAATCGGTGGTGCCGAACGATTTCGACTTGGTCGAGTGGTATTACGACAAGGGATATTCCGACGGCTTTCCTGTCGTGCCGCCGACGCCGGAAAAGGTCGAAGCGATGATCGAGGCCCTGGGCGGCGATCCCGATTACGTCGAGGCCCGCGTGCCGCCGCGCTGGGGCAATCTCTCCCGCGAGGTGCTTGCCATCAACATGGTGATGGCCGGTTGCAAGCCGGAATACGCCCCGGTCGTGCGGGCGGCGATGCTGGCGCTGTGCTCCACCGCGTTCAACCTGGTCGGCGTGCAGGCGACCACGCATATGGCATCCCCGCTCTTGGTCGTGAACGGGCCGATCCGGAACGAGATCGGCATGAACAGCGGCCATAACGTCTTCGGTTCGGGTAACCGGGCGAATGCGACGATCGGCCGGGCGATCCGGATGGTCCTGTTGAATGTGGGCGGCGGTTGGCCCGGTGAATTGGACAAAAGCACCCTCGGCTCGCCCGCGAAATACACCTATTGCATCGCCGAAAACGAGGAGATCGGCTGCCTGGCGCCCTATCATGTGGAGAAGGGGTTCGACCAGGACGAGTCCACGGTCTTCGTCATGCCCGCCGAACCGCCGCACAGCGTGACCAACCATGTGTCGGACGATCCGGAAGGTATTCTCGACAGCATCGTCTCGGCGATGAGCACGATTGCGCACAACAACGCCGTCAGCGCCGGGCATTGCGCGGTCGTGATCGGGCCGGAGCATGCCAAGGTCATGGCGAAGTATCAGTGGACCCGCCACGATATCCGGCATTACCTGTGGTATCAGGCGACAAACACCTTCGGCGACGTGGCGTTCCAGCATCGCTACGGCAAGGTCTATAACCGCAGCCTGCCGAAATGGTACAAGCGCGACGTGGACGCGCGCATTCCCGTCGTCCCGACCCCCGATCATATTCATCTGTTCTGCGCCGGCGGCGAGGCCGGCCGATTCTCCGCCTTCATTCCGGGCTGGGGCCATATGGCGAGCCCGGTGCTGCGCGAACTGAACGGCCGCGCGCCGGCAGCCGGCGGGATGATCTGCGAAGACGGAACATGCCATCTGTAGCGGCCAGGGAATGGCTGAAGTTTAACGAACGGGATAACCAAACAAGGAGGTCACATGCCACTTGATGCCCCCCAAACGGGCCAGACCGTGTACGACCCGCGCGGCGTGGTCGAAGCGGTGCCGGTGCCGATCGGCAAGCGTGTCGAAGCGCTGAACGGTTTGCGGCTCGGCATTCTCAGCAACAAGAAGTGGAACGGGAATAATCTGCTCCGCAAGACGCAGGCGATCCTGGAGGATGAAATCGATTTCTCGGAGGTTCGGTTTTACGAGAAAGAGAGCTTCTCGAAGAATGCCGACCCGGGTCTCCTCGGCGACATCATCGCCGAGAACGATATCGTCCTCACCGCGATCGGCGACTGAGGGTCCTGCACGTCGTGCTGTATGCATGACGCCGTCTCTCTCGAAGGCCAGGACCGGCCGACCGCCGTTATCGTGACCACGGAATTCGTCCATGAGGCCGAAGTCCAGCGGAACGCGCTCGGGATGAACGAACTCGAGCCGGTCGTCATCACGCATCCGCTGAGCACCCTGTCCGACGAGGAAATAATGGAACGGGCCCGACAGGCGGCCAATCAGGCCGTGAGGATTTGGCTGGGACAGGCGTAGAACCGCCCGATCCGAAGGATTTTTGAGTTGCGCCGCTCGCCCGGGAAACCGGCGGGCGGCGCTGTTATTCCCAAATGGCCGCCGGCGGGTCTTCATCATCGGAAAATTGGCCCGTATTTGTTCGAAATGCCGGATTTTAAGGGTTGCTTAAGGTCTCCAAGACATGGTCGGGATCGTCACGGTCCAAGAATTGGAGCGCAGCCGGCAGAATGGCGGCGATTGAGCAGAACGGCTTTGATTTCGGTATTTTGAATGCCGCCGCGGTCGATTTGAGCGGTGGCGATCAGCATGCCTTGGACAAGTTGTTTTTGGATGCGGGCCAGCAGCCGCCAACGGTGTTATGGGAACCGTCGGCGGAAGATCTGTCACGAGACGGCCTGCAGTTTTTGCTCTCGTATTGGCAAGGCATGGCGGACGGCGATGCGTTGCCTCGTGTCGGCAATCTCGATCCGATCGATTTACGGCCGGCGCTGGGCAACATCATGCTCGTGGATGTCAAAGATAGCGGGCGCGATTTTCGGTACCGGCTTTATGGATCGGCAATCGCCTTTATCAACGGCAGCGATAAGACCGGCCGCAGCGTGATCGACTTCGAGGGATTGGCCGCGAATTTTTACTATGTCGTCTATCGGGCGGCCTTGATCCGGCGTTGTCCGGTCTACACCCATCACCACCCGACGGATTTGACTAACTTCCGGGCCTGGCACCGACTATTGTTGCCGTTTGCGGACGAGACCGGCAGTGTTGTCCGGTACTTGACAGGCTGCTATGCGGATCCGAAATCCAAAGCCTTGGATGACATGTAGACAATGCCGGGGTCCGCGGCGCTAATCCAAATGTGAATAGAGCGTCTGCCCCGGCGTCGGCAGTTCCGCCCGCAGAATCGTTCCGGTGTCGGATTCCGTGATGAAGAGCGACCGGTTATCCGAGCCGCCGAAAGCGACATTGGTCGGGAACAGGCCGCGGCAGGATTTAATTCGGTAGAGTGGTTCGCCCAGCGGGTTGAACACCCAGACCGATCCGCCGCCCGCATGACACACCAGGATATTTCCATCCGCGTCTACCGCCATCCCATCGGGCCCGCTGCCGCCGGATATTTGCACGAAATTTCCGACTTTCGTGGTGCCGCCGTCCGGCAGCAACGGCATCCGCCATACCTGATTGGCCCGTGTCATGGCGACATGGAGCCAGCGTTCGGAGGGGTCGAGGACGAGGCCGTTGGGGCTGGGCCCGGTATCGATAAGCAGGTCGAGCGTACCGTCGGTCCGTAGCCGGTATACCCGCCCGGTCGGGTCGTGCAGGCCGGTGAGGCCTTGATCGGTGAAATACAGGTCGCCGTTGCTGGCGAAAGTCAGGTCGTTTACGCCCTTGAATCCCTCGACACGATAGCGGTCGCAATGTGGCGTGACCGCGCCGCTTGCCGGATCCACCAGCATGATGCCGTTCTTGTAGTCGGCAACGAAGATGCGGCCGTCCTTATGAATTTTCAGTCCGTTGGGCTCTCCGTCATACTCTGCCACAAGATCGAACGCGCCGCTGGGGTCCACCCGAAACACCCGCCCCCAAGGAATATCGACGATGTAAAGATTGCCTTCCCGGTCGAACGAAGGGCCCTCGATGAAGGAGTGAATCGTTTCGCCCTTATTGTTCGCGCTCGACCATGTGGAGTAGGCATCTTCCCTCCTGAAGGTCGCCGGTAGTTCGGCGAACACTTCGGTTTCGATAATCTCGGGCGGTGGGTACAGGCTCATCTCTGCTCCTCGGCTAGGGGCCGCCGGAATGGCGGGCCGGCGCTGGGTCCGGCGCAAACCCCGCCTATATTTGATATCATCCGAGACAGAAACGAAAGTCGGGGTCCGCCGGTATCCGGGTCCTTCTTTCCCGATTTCCGAGGAGGACGAACATGCCGTCACGAACAGTTGCCATTCTCAGCCCGGGCGATATGGGCCACAACGTCGCAAAGGTCCTCAAGAAAGAAGGTCTGCGGACGATCACATGCCTGGCCGGGCGAAGCGAGCGGACCCGCGGCCTTGCGGAAACAGCGGCAATCGAAGACCTGCCGACGCTGGAAACGGTGATGGGCGAAGCGGATCTCGTTTTGTCGATCATGCCGCCGTCTTTGGCCTTGGACTCCGCGAAGACATTCGCGGCCGCAATGACGGAATCGGGATCGACGCCCGCCTACGCCGACTGCAATGCGGTCTCCCCTCAGACCGCGCACGCCGTTGCCGAGGTGATCCGGAACGCCGGCGCCTCCTTTACCGATGCCGGCATTATCGGTCCGGGGCCGGGTACCCGGGAGAAGCCGACGCGCTTTTACGTGAGCGGCCCGGACGCCGCCGTCATGGAGACCGTTGCCGGCCCGCATATCGATGTCATCAATATGGGGCCGGATATCGGCAATGCGTCGGCGATTAAGATGTGCTACGCCGCTGTGACGAAGGGAACGTGGACGCTGCACACGGCGGCGCTGTTGGCGGCGGAAGCGCTTGGCGTGACGGACAATCTGCACGATGAGATCGCGTTCAGCCGGCCAAAGGATTTCGCCGAGATGGAACGGATGGTGCCGCGCATGCCGTTGGACGCCGGACGTTGGATCGGAGAGATGCATGAGATCGCGCATACGTTGGAGGGCACGGGCGTGACGCCGAATTTCCATAAAGGCGCGGCCGATATGTTCGAGTTGCTGGTGAAAACGCCGATTGCCCAAGAGACCCGTCAAACGGTGGATACAAGCCGTACCTTGAAACAGGCCCTGGCGATCTACGCGGAACAATTGCCGACCCGCCCAAAATCTTGATACTCATCGCGGCCGCATGGCTCGGATCTTGCTTCGTTGGACGGTGCAGGAAGGAACGGCGTTTGTGCGCCTGACCGGGATTAAGGAAAGGACAGGCATGAGTTCCCTGGATTTGGCTCTCATCGGAAATGGCAGCATCGGCGCGCTCGTCGACCCGAAGGGTCGTATCGTCTGGAGTTGTTTCCCGCGGTTCGACGGCGACCCTGTTTTCTGTTCGCTTCTCAAAAATCATGGAGAGCCGGCGCATGGGTTCTTCGATATCGAGTTGTTGGATTTCGACTATGCCGAACGCGAATATCGGCCGAATTCGGCGATCCTCCTGACCAAGCTCTACAGCAAGGACGGCGCATGCGTCGAAATCACCGATTTCTCACCGCGGTTCAAACAGTTCGGGCGGACGTTCCGGCCGACCATGCTGGTTCGGCATATCCGTCCGCGCGCCGGTAATCCACGCGTGCGGGTTCGGTTGCGGCCTGCCTATGACTATGGGAGCAACCGTCCAGAAACGACGCGGGGATCGAACCATCTCCGCTATGTCATGCCCGACATTACGCTGCGGCTCACCACGGATGCCCCGGTGGTCTATGTCGCGGATGAAGTGCCATTCAACCTAGATCGTCCCCTTACGATGGTGCTGGGGCCCGACGAGAGCCTGATTTCCCCGGTGGAGAAAACGGGTCGGGAGTTTTTCGAAAAGACGGATGACTATTGGCTCGAATGGTGCCGCTATCTGGCGCTTCCGTTCGAATGGCAGGCCGCCGTGGTTCGCGCGGCGATCACACTGAAGCTTTGCCATTACGAGGAAACCGGGGCGATCATCGCCGCAATGACGACATCGGTTCCGGAGGCGGCGGATTCCGCCCGGAACTGGGATTACCGTTTCTGTTGGCTGCGCGATTCCTACTTCGTGGTGCAGGCGCTGAACCGGCTAGGCGCCACTCGGACGATGGAGGGTTATCTCGGCTACATCAACAATATCGTCGCGACGGTCGACGAAGACGACGACCTGCAGCCGGTTTTCGGTATAACCCGCGCCCACAAGCTGGACGAATGGGAGGTCGATTCGCTGGAAGGGTACCGCGGCATGGGGCCGGTGCGTGTCGGCAATCATGCGTATACGCAGGTGCAGAACGACGGCTACGGCAGCGTCATCCTGGCGGGCGCGCAGAGTTTCTTCGATATCCGGTTGCGCCGCCCGGGCACGATCGACCAATTCCGGCATTTGGAGAAACTGGGGACGCGGGCGTCCGAGTTATGGAACAAGCCGGATGCAGGGTTGTGGGAACTGCGCACGCGGCAGAGCGTCCATACATTTTCGAGCGTAATGTGTTGGGCGGCGTGCGACCGGCTGGCGCGCATATCGGACCGGCTCGGGTTGGCGGATCGGCAGGCCTACTGGGCGGGTCAGGCCAAAACAATCCGCGCCGGTATCCTGGACAAGGCCTGGAACAAATCGCTCGACAGCTTCACCGGTACCTTCGACGGCGACGAGGTGGACGCGAGCCTGCTGCTGATGCCGGAGATCGGATTCATCGATCCGGACGACAAGCGCTTTCACGGCACCTTGGCGTTGATCGAGGATCGCTTGCGGAAGGGCATGCATCTCTTTCGATACGGCAACGAGGATGATTTCGGCTGCCCGGAAAACGCATTCAATATCTGCACCTTTTGGTACATCGATGCGCTCGCGATGGTCGGCCGGACGGACGAAGCCCGCGCATTGTTCGAGAATATGTTAGCCTGCCGAAACTCCGTCGGACTCTTATCCGAGGATCTCGATCCCAAGACCGGCGAATTATGGGGCAACTTCCCCCAGACCTATTCGATGGTTGGGATCATTAACTCCGCAATGCGGCTGTCCAAGTCGTGGGAGCAGGCTTTTTGAGTCGTCTTGTCGTCGTTTCGAACCGGGTCGCGCCGGTAAAGCAGCCGAGGGCCGGCAGTCAGGGCGGGTTGGCGGTTGGCATCCTGGCGGCGCTGAAGGACCGCGGCGGTATCTGGTTCGGCTGGAACGGCAATATCTCAGAGCAGGCCGCTCAAAAGCCCGATATCGTGACGGCGGGCAATTTGACCTATGCCACCATCGCGCTCAATCAGGAAGATTACGACGGGTATTATTTCGGGTTCGCGAACCGGTCGCTGTGGCCACTGTTCCATTACCGGATGGACTTGTCGGAATTCAACCGCCGCGACTACGAAGTCTATAGGCGGACCAACCGGCTGTTCGCGAGCCGATTGCGACCGATGTTGGAGCCCGAAGACCTGGTTTGGGTACATGACTATCACCTGATCCCCATGGCTGAAGAGCTGCGCAATGCAGGGTGCGAACAACGTCTCGGCTTCTTTCTTCATATCCCCTGGCCGACCGTGCAGGTCCTGCTGGCGTTGCCGCAGCACCGCCATATCGTGCGGGCGATGTGCACCTATGATGTGGTCGGATTTCAGACCGAGAGCGACCGCAAAGCGTTTTGCAGTTATATCCTCGAAGAAGCCGGCGGGATGGTCGGCGACAACGGTCTTGTGCGCGCCTATGGCCGAACGGTGAGAACCGGCGTCTTCCCGATCGGTATCGATGCGGAGAACGTTACCCGATTTGCGGTCGCGGCAGTCGATTCACGGACCACACAGCGTTTGAAGAGCAGCCTCGGCGGGCGCGATTTGCTGATCGGGGTCGATCGCCTGGATTACTCGAAGGGGCTGACCCAGCGGCTCGAGGCGTTCGAACATCTGCTCGAGACCTATCCCGAGCATCGCGGCAACACGGTGATGCTGCAGATTGCCCCGCCCTCGCGCAGCGACGTGCCGGAATATCAGCAAATCCAGCGCGAGCTGGAGGCCGTGGCCGGCCGCGTGAACGGTCGCTACGCCGAGTTCGATTGGGTGCCGACGCGCTACCTCAACAAAGGTTTCAATCGCCGGACTCTGTGCGGGTTTTTCCGGACTAGCAGGGTCGGCTTCGTGACGCCGTTGCGGGACGGCATGAATTTGGTGGCTAAGGAATATGTTGCCGCCCAGGATCCCAAGGATCCCGGCGTGTTGGTGCTTTCGCGCTTCGCAGGTGCCGCGAAGGAGTTGCCGGAGGCCTTGATCGTAAATCCGTTCGATACCGAAGGGGTCGCCGAGGCCCTGCAGCGCGCATTGATGATGTCGGTGGAGGAGCGTCAGGAACGCTGGCAGGCAATGTATGACCGGATATGCCGGCACGACATCACGGAATGGCGGGAGGCCTTTCTCCACGTTCTGACGAACGCGCCATACTCTACGCGGCAGGCTATTTTAAACTGAACAATTGCCGCTGCCGGGTGCAATGATCCGGCAATCGTGTTAGGATTAGATAACTTGATCACGACAGCACGGAACCCGCGTGCAGGGAGAAACGAAGGCCAAGGAGTATCCCTCTGTCGCACAAAATTCTGTCCGGCGGAACAGTGTGCCGTGAACTGGAGTGTCGTACGCTCACAGGTCAGTATCGTGATCGGAAACGCTTGGGGCTTTAACGCCTGAGCGATATCTCGTAACCTTGGCGCACCCTGGCCGTTCGCGCATTGCACGGACGGCGCTTTTCTTGTCCGCATCGGCAAGGCGGCGCATGTGAAACGGCGCCTTATCTGCGTGGGCGATTGAGTTTGAAAGGGACGCAGAGTGAACGACGGCGATCCGTCGGTCGTTACGGACCGCATTCACGCCCGCTGTGAAAAACGGACAACCCCTTGCGGCGAGGGCCGCATGGTGTGGCGCATTTGGGGTCAGGGCGAGCCGGTTGTTTTGCTGCATGGCGGGTCCGGATCATGGACGCACTGGATTCGCAACATTCCGGCGCTAGAGGACAGGTACCGGCTCTATGTGGCGGACATACCGGGCTTCGGCGATTCCGACATGGCGCCACAGGACTACGATGTCGATCGGCTTCCCGAGTCGACCGACCATCTCGCGGAAATAGTCTGTCAGGGATTGGCGAAGCTGTTGCCGCCGCCCGCACGGTACCATCTCGTCGGATTTTCCTTCGGCAGCGTCATGGGCGGGTATGTGGCGCGGCGCGAGGGCGAGCGCCTGGCATCTTTTACGTTGATCGGTGCGGCGGCGCTCGGTGTGCCATGGCCCGGACTGACCAAGGAATTGCGGGCAATGATCGGCGGCATGAGCAACGAGGAGGTTATGGAGGTCCAGCGGCACAACTTGAACGCCATCATGTTGAACACGCCGCCGTCCGAGATCGACGACTATTCCGTGTGGCTGCAGATGGAGAATGTGCGGCGTGCGCGGATGCGGTCCCATGTGGTGGCCGGCACCGATACGCTGGTCCGGACATTGTCCGATGTCGCCGCGCCGATGACGGTCATTTGGGGTGCGGAGGATGTTTTTGCTAAACCGGGTCTGACGGAGCGCCAGGCGGTTTTCCGCTCGGTCCAGCCGGCGGCGGACATCCACATTCTCGACGGTGTCGGTCACTGGGCAATGTACGAAGCGGCGGGGCAGGTTAACCGCCTGCTGCAGGATGTGCTGATCCGACATGCGTTAAGAGGCGAGGATGGATAAGGAAATAGGGGACGATCCCGAATCGATCGTCGCGCGCTTGGATGCGTCGGCGGAACGGTGTCTCACGCCGTGCGGCGATGGCGACATGGTTTGGCGCATCTGGGGCGACGGGCCGGCGCTTGTGCTGCTGCACGGCGGTCACGGTTCCTGGACGCATTGGATCCGCAACATCCCCGATTTGTCCGCGCGGTATCGGCTCTACGTGCCGGATTTGCCGGGATACGGCGAGTCGGGAACGCCGGCGGAGCCGCACACGTCGGAAAACCTGGGCGAGATCCTCGCGAATGGCGTCAATCTCGTCCTGCCGCCCGAAACGACCTGTGCGATGGCCGGTTTTTCGCTGGGCGGCATCGTCGGCGGGAGCGCGGCTGTTCTGCTCGGGCCGCGGCTCCACACCTTCGTCGTGATCGGATCGAGCGGGCTGAACCTGCCGCGGGCGAATATCGACGGCTTGCGAAAATGGACGCCCGATATGCCGGACGCCGTCCTGCGCGATGTCCACCGGCATAACCTTGCGACCATCATGGTTGCGGATCCGGCCAGCATAGACCCTATGGCCTTGCAGCTTCAGATGTCGAACACGTTGAAAGCGCGGGTGAAGGGCAGCGCGATCGCCCGGTCGGACGCCCTGCGGCGGGCACTGCCGGCGATCAACGCGCGCCTCGTCTGCATCTCCGGGGCGGCGGACGTTTACGTGGTCGATAGCGTGGCGGAACGGAAAGCGGTTTTTCACGCCGTCCAGCCGGATACGCCCTTTCATTTCATCGACAACGCCGGGCATTGGGTGATGTACGAACAAGCCGAGGCGTTCAACAGCGTTCTGGATCAGGCCGTGCGCACCGCCGCACCCGGGGACGTATTCGGATGAGCGGCGCGGTGCCGGACCCGATACGGCCAGACGAAGCGCCCGCGGTTTGCGTGCGGCGCTTTGTCGACGCGGCGGAGCGCCGGATCACGCCATGCGGCGACGGCGATCTGGTGTGGCATATCTTCGGCGATGGCCCGCCGCTTGTCCTGCTGCACGGCGGTTTCGGGCGCTGGAGTCATTGGATCCGCAATATCCCGGTATTGGCCCGGCACTTCACCTTGTATCTGCCGGACATTCCCGGTCATGGAGACTCGGCCGTTCCGCCCGATCCTTATACGGGGCATTCAATTGCGGCGCTCATCAAGGACGGATTGGAGATAGTTGTTCCGGAAGGACCGCGAATCGCCGCGGCGGGTTTCTCGTTCGGCGGGATCATCGGCGGTTGCCTGGCGGCGCAATATCCAAGGGTCGAAAAGCTTGCTATATGCGGCTCGAACGGACTCGGATTGAACCGAGGTCCAATTTCCGGATTGCGGCATTGGCGCGGTGTCACGGATCCCGGCGAGCTCGCCGCGGTTCATCGCAACAATCTGGAAATCGTGATGTTCGGCGACCCGAGCCGCGTCGACGACCTGGCCGTTCACCTACAAACAACCAACGCGCCGGACGCCCGGATCAAGGGCCGGCTGATCGCCGTGACCGACGCCCTGGCCGCGGCGCTGCCGGCGGTCGAAGGCCGAATCGTCCCGATATTCGGGGCGCTGGATTGCTACGCAAAGGACTTCATGGACGAACGCATCGCCCTGTTCCGGTCGATCCAGCCGGACAGCGAATTCCGGATCATCGAAGATGCGGGGCATTGGGTGATGTACGAACAGCCGGACCGTTTCAATGCCGTCTTGCTGGAGGTCCTGGGTGTGAAGGACGATGCCCATGGATGACACGGTCGCGCGGCCCGTCGCCTCCGACGGGACGGCTGGTGAGACTCCGGCGGAGACCGTTGCGCGGATCGATGCGCTCTCCGAACAGCGCCGCACACGCTTCGAGGGCGGTGAGATGGTCTGGCGGGTGTGGGGGCAGGGCCGTCCGCTCGTTCTCTTCCACGGCGGATACGGTACATGGACGCACTGGATCAGGAATGTCGTGCCGTTGTCCCGGCATTTTCAGGTCTTCGCGGCGGACATGCCGTCGCATGGCGAATCCGACACGCTGCCCGGTCGTCCGACGCGCGATGCCATGGCCGATGCAATCGGCGCGGGTTTGGATCAGCTTTTCGGCACGGAACAGGCTTACGATGTTGCTGGGTTTTCGATGGGCGCGAACCTGTCCGCCGCCATCGCATTGGCGCATGGCGGCAATCTCGACAATCTGGTCGTGGTCGGCCCGGGTGGGCTCGGCGTTTCGTCGAAAAAGATCGTGGGGCTGCAGCGCTGGCGGCCGGACCTGCCGCGCGACATATTGGATCGTCGGCACAGCAACAATCTCGGCGTCATCATGTTCCACGACAATTCCCGGATCGATGACCTGGCGGTGCATCTTCAGCGCGAGAACGGGTTGCGCATGCGGTTCCGGATCGCCCGCAGCGGGATCAATACGCTGCTGAAGGACAATCTGCCGCAAATCCGGTGCCGGTTAACGGCGATTTGGGGCGATGGCGATGTCTATGCCGAGGGCGGCCGCGACGATCGGATCGCGGTAATGCAGCGGTCGCATCCCGATCTGGATATCCGTATCGTGGCGGATGCCGGTCATTGGGTGATGTACGAACAGGCCGAGGCGTTCAATGCGGTCTTGCTGCAATCCTTGGGCGTGCCTCCGGCGTCGCCTTGAAACGAATGCTTCCGATCACGCGGCGGGCGCGCGGCGCCGGGTTTCGCCGGTCAGCGTGGCCGCTTCCCGCTTGAATAGATCGATTAGCTCGTCCATCACGGCCCGCACCAGCGGAACCCGGCGCAGGTCCGGATGCACGATGAGATGCTGTTCGCTCTCGAGCTCTTCGATAGGCGGCGTCAGCCGCACGAGCGACGGGTCGTTGTCCGCGGTGAAACAGGGCAGGATGCCGAGGCCGACGCCTTTGCGGACCGAATCGTATAGCACGAGGCCGTTGTTGACCCGGACCACCGGCTGCTGCCCGGCAAGTTTTCCGGCCAGCCAAATCTGAGTGTCGAACCGTGCATGGTCGCCGTCATATCCAACCCAAGGACAATCCTGATAGCGTGCCTCGGATCGAGCTGCGGGAAAGCGCCGGACCAAATCGGCTTCGCCATAGACGGCATAGGAAATCGCGCCGAGCTTTCGGGCGATCAACGCCGGATTTTCCGGCAAGCAGGCGCGCAGGACCAGATCGGCTTCGCGCTTGGACAGATTCGCATTCGAATGGCTGATCGCGACCTCGAATTCGACCTCCGGCAGCCGCTCCTGCAAAGCCGACAAATGATCGGTCAGGAATTGCGCGGCAATCTCGAACACCGAGAGGCGGATCGTGCCGCTGACCCGATCGGCAAGCGTGGCCTGCCGGCGCTGAATGGCCTCGGCGGTTTGTTCCATCGCTTCCGCGAGCGGCAACAGTTCCTCCGCCGCAGGGGTCGGCACGAAGCCGTCCGGCAGCCGGTCGAACAGCCGTGTGGACAGGCTCTGTTCCAAGGCTTTCAACCGCCGGCCGACGGTCGGCTGCGTGACCTTCAGCACGCGAGCCGCCGCCGAAAGATTGCCTTCGCGGGCAACGGCGAGAAACACTTGCATGTCATCCCAACTCAAGCTCATGCGACGATCCTATTCGAAATTTGCCGAATGCCACCTATACAGAATTGTTTAAAGGCTATGCGAATTTGACTGGAGATCAACATTTATCTTAATGGTTAGATCGCCAATTGAGAATCAGTGTCAAACGGCTTCGCAGCGTGTAAGGTCTCTTTTCCATGTATTTCGACACAAGACTTTGGGGTTTCACGAAGGGCGTCCGCGGGCGCATCGCGTGGTCGGTTCTGATCGGCATTCTGGCCGCCGCCGTCGGCGTGGCCAGGCTGGCGATGCTGGGGTGGCTGTTGGCGATGGTGTTCCAGGGCGTGCCGTTGGAAGACCTGCTCTGGCCGTTTGCCGCCGTCGCGGCGGTGATGGTCCTGCGCGGCGGCCTGGAATATGTCCGCATCATGATCGCCCATCGGACCGCGGCGATCGTGCAGCTTCACATCCGGAAGCAGCTTTTCGACAAGATGACCGAGCTGGGACCGGCCTATTTGGGGCTGGAGCGGACCGGTGCGGTCATCACCTCGATGGTGGATGGGGTCGAGCAGCTTGAAACCTATTTCGGGCAGTATTTGCCGCAGCTCTTCGTCGCGGCGCTGACCCCGGTCGGCATCTTCCTGTTCGTCATGTTCCTCGACCTGCCGGTCGCGCTCACGCTGACCGGATTCGCGCTGTTCACGCTGATCGCACCGCAAGCTTTCCATCGTATGGACCGCAAGAACAGCAAGCGCCGGTCCACATCATATAAGGCCTTTGCGGCCGAATTCCTGGACTCAGTACAGGGTTTGGCGACGCTCAAGGCATTCGGGCAAAGCGGCGCCCGGGCGAAGATGCTGGCCGAGAAGGCCCATGACCTGTTCCAAAGCACGATGTGGGTGTTGGCGACCAATGCCCTGGCGCGCGGCATTACCGATATCGGAATCGCCGTCGGCGCGGCGGCGACACTGGCGGTGGGCGCCTATCGCGTGACCGAGGGCGATATGACGCTGGCCGCGCTGCTGATCATTCTGATGATGGGCGTGGAGACCTTCCGGCCGCTCCGGGAACTTCGGGCGCTGATGCATCAAGGCATGGTCGCCCAGGCGTCGGCTCAGGCGGTGTTCGGTCTGCTCGATTCCAAGCCGATCGTGCGCGATGCCGAGGGTGCGTCGGCATCGGAACGGCTGGAACCGACGATTGAGTTCGACGATATCACCTTTTCCTATCCCAGCGGCCGCAGTCCGGCGCACAATGGCTTGTCCTTCTCCGTCGCCGCCGGCGAACGGATCGGGGTGGTCGGGCCGAGCGGGTGCGGCAAGTCCTCTATCGTCCGGCTGCTGTTGCGGCAATACGATCCGCAAAAGGGCGCGGTGCGGATCGGCGGCAGGGATCTTCGCGACCTCAGCCTCGATGCCATTCGGAGCCAACTCGCCGTCGTCAATCAGGATACCTATCTGTTCCACGGTACGGTCGAGGACAATCTGCGCCTCGGCAAACCTGATGCGACCCAGGCGGAATTGGAAGAAGCCGCACGCATGGCGAATGCGCACGAATTTATCCGGCGTCTGCCGCATGGTTACGAGACCGTCGTGGGTGAACGCGGCTTGCGTCTCTCGGGCGGCCAGCGACAACGCATTGCGATCGCCCGCGCGTTGTTGCGTGATGCGCCGATCCTGGTATTGGACGAGGCGCTGTCGGCGGTCGATGCGGAGAATGAGGCGATCATCCAGGACGCGCTTGACCGATTGATGGAAGGGCGGACGACCCTGATCCTGGCGCACCGGCTATCCAGTGTCATCGGGGCGGACCGTATCCTGGTGATCGAGGACGGCCGTGTCAGCGAGTCCGGTTCGCATGCGGCATTGATGGCTCGGGGCGGCGCGTATCATCGCCTGATGGCGGGGCAGGCGCAGGACCGCGATCCGGGCGAGGCAGAACTGTTCGTGGCGCAAGCGGGCGACCCGCCGCCGGCGGAAGATTCGATCCCCGGCATGATTGATTCGGCGCAGATGGAGCCGACGGATGCGATCCTTCGCGCCGAGGGCATGGGCTGGGCCGACTGCGTCCGGGAACTGATGACCTTCGTGATGCCGTGGAAGGGCAAGCTCACCTTTACATTTATCCTCGGTGTCGCACGGACGCTTGCCTTCATCGGCGTCGGCGTTTTCAGTGCGTTGACCGTCGCGGCGATCAAGAACGGCACGCCCTACGAGAGTTACCTGATCTGGCTCGCCGTCGCGGCCCCGTCCGCGGGTATCCTGCATTGGCTCGAATCCTGGATGGCGCATGACATGGCCTTCCGGCTTTTGTCGGACATGCGGATCGATCTGTTTCGCAAGCTGGACCAATTGGCGCCGGCCTACTTGCTGCGCCGCCGGACCGGCGACCTGACCGGCATGGCGACGCAGGATGTGGAAAAGGTCGAGTATTTCTTCGCCCATACCATCGCGCCGGCCTTTGTCGCCGTGCTCATTCCGACGCTGGTGTTGGCGACACTGACCGCCTTCGGCTGGCAGCTGGCTGCCGTTCTGCTGCCCTTCCTCGCCGTCGTTGCGCTCAGTCCGTTCTTCATGCGCAAGCGCATCGACGAACTCGGCTCGCGCGCCAGCGAGGTGCTCGGCGACCTCAATGCCTTCACCGCGGATTCGGTTCAGGGCCTCGGCGAAATCCTCGCCTTCCAGCAGTCGGACCGGCGGCGTGGAATGTTTGTCGAGAAGATCGAGCATCATCATCGTGTGCGCATGCCGTATTTCGGCGACTTGACCGCGCAGATGGCGATCCTGGAAGGAGCGACCGGTCTCGGCGGTCTTGCCGTCATCGTCACGGGCGCGACGCTCGTCGGCGCCGGGTCGCTGGACAGTGCCTATCTGCCGCTATTGTCCTTGTTGGCGATGGCGGCCTTCCTGCCGATTTCCGAAATCGCGCATATCGGCCGCCAGCTCGCCGACACGCTGGCGTCGACCCGCCGGCTGTATGCCGTGCACAACGAACCGGTCATCGTGCGCGATGGCCCCGGCGTGCCGTCCACCGCGGCAAGTACGGGCGGTGCGGCGCTGGAGTTGGAGGAGGCAAGCTACAGCTACCATGGCGGCAATCGCGCGGCGTTGCGCGATGTCACATTCGCCGCGCCGGCCGGCCGGACCATCGCGCTTGTCGGCCCGTCGGGTGCCGGCAAGACGACGCTGGCGCATCTGTTGATGCGATTCTGGGATCCGGACAAAGGGGTCGTGCGGATGGATGGCCATGCGCTGACCGATTACAAGCTCGACGACCTGCGTGGACGGATGGCCTTGGTCGCGCAGGACACCTATTTGTTCAACGATACCCTGCGCGCCAACATCCTAATCGCGCGCCCCGAGGCGGCGGAAACCGACGTCCAATTGGCGGTCGACCGGGCCTCTTTACGCGACTTCGTGGACAGCATCCCCGAAGGATTGGAAACCCGCGTCGGCGAACGAGGCATGCGCCTGTCCGGCGGGCAGAGACAGCGTGTCGCCATCGCCCGTGCGTTCCTGAAAGACGCGCCGGTGCTGATCCTCGACGAAGCGACGTCGCATCTGGATGCGGTGAACGAACAGGCCGTGCGCGGCGCGCTCTCGGAATTGATGAGCGACCGGACGACCGTGGTCATCGCGCATCGGCTCTCGACGGTGCGCTCGGCCGACCTTATCGTGGTGATGGATGAGGGACGGGTTATCGAAACAGGGTCGCATCAGGAATTGCTGGCGCGCGGCGGTCTCTACGCGAAACTCGTGTCGCGGCAAATTTCGGGCGCCGCGGCGGAGTAGACGTTTGTCGTGACGAATCCCCGGACGCTCGTCGTCGCGCTCTGTACGGCGCTCGTCCTCACCATGACCGGGTTCATGCCGGTCGCGGCGGTTCTCCCGGAAATTTTTGCGGACTGGCGGATCACCGAAGCCGAGGCGGGCTGGCTTAACGGGGTCTTTTTCGGCGGCTATGCGGCGGGCGTGCCGCTATTGCTGCCGCTGACCGATCGCCTGGATTCACGCCGGGTTATGCTGTTCGCCTTTGCGCTCAGCGCGATCGGCGGCTTCGGCTTCGCGTTCCTTGCCGACGGCCTTTGGTCCGGCATGGCCTTTCGGGTCTTGGCGGGGATCGGGCTGGCGGGCATTCACTTTCCTGGCTTGAAACTCATCGCAGACCGCCTGGACGGCACCGCGCGGGAGCGCGGATCGGCGGTCTATATCTCCATGTTCAGTGTCGGCGGGGCGGTGTCCTTCATCGGCGCCGGTGCGATTGTCGAGTTCCTTCATTGGAAAGCCGTGTTCACGGTTTCCGGTATTTGCGCGGTCCTGGCATTTCTACTGATTGCCGTCGCCGTCCCATCGCGCGCGGTCACCGCGCCGAAAGACATCGGATTGCTGCCCGATTTCCGGCCGGTATTCCGGAACGTCTCGGCGTTGCGCTATGTCGTCGCCTATTTCGGTCACGTCTGGGAAGTGTTCGCCATGCGCGGCTGGTCGGTAGCCTTGTTGACCTTCAGCGCAGCGCAGATTGGCAACGAGGAATTCACCGGATGGAATATGGCGATCCTTTCCGGCGCGGTGTCGATCCTGATGATGCCGACCAGCGTCGGCGTGGCGGAAGTCGCGGCCGGGTTCGGCCGGGTCCGGACGGTCTGTTTCGCGTCCGCGGTAACCGTCTTTCTCGTGGTCCTGTTGATTTTGTTCAAGACGGGGCCGTTCCTTCTCATCGTGGTCTTTGTGGGTGCGTATCTGATGGCGGGATTCGGCGATACCGCGACACTCGCCAACGGGATCGTCGGCATGGCGGAGGATCGGTACCGGGGAATCACGCTGGCGGCTTATGCGCTTTCCGGATTCATCGGCGGCATGGTCGGGCCCGTGGTGTTCGGAATCGTGCTCGATATCGCGGGTGGGCGGGATGACGCAACGGCGTGGTCCTGGGCCTTCGGCAGTCTCCTGCTCGGGGCGCTGATTGTGGTGTTACCGTTGACGGTGCGACGGCGAAAAACCGCCTAGGTCCGCCGCCGCCGAGTCTCGCGATACATGATGTAGAGGCCGCTGCCGACGACGACGAGCGCGCCGATGATCACCCAGAAGTCGGGAATATCGCCCCAGATGATGTAGCCGAACCCAGTGCCCCAAATCAGCGTCAGATATTTGAACGGGACGATCAGCGACGCTTCGGCGTTGTGGAAGGCCTGGATTACCAGATATTGCGCGGCGCCGACGACGATGCCGACAGTTGCAAGCAGGAGCAGGTCCTGCATCGGCACCGGTTTCCAGCCGAACGGCAGTGTCGTCAATCCCGCGGCCCCGACGGCCAGCATTGTGAATGCGAGAATTGCCACGGGAGAATCGGACACGCGGATCTTGCGCGTCAGGATGTCACGAATCGCGCCGCAGCACGCCGCGCAGAGCGGAAACACCGCGAACCACTGTATGGCGTCGCCGGTTGGCCGCAGCATGATCAGGATGCCGACGAATCCGACCGTGACCGCACTCCACCGCCGCCATCCAACGATTTCGCCAAGTATCAAATGAGCGAGTGCGGTCACGAACAAGGGGCCCGAAAAAGCGAAGGCAATAGCATCCGCCAGAGGCAGGTAAATCAGACCGGTGACGAAAAGGAACGATGAGCCGACGGCACAAGCTGCGCGCAGCGATTGCAGCCGTACATTGCCGAGGCGCAGTGCCCGGATACCGCCCGCGTGCCAGGCGAAAACGGCGATCGGCAGTAGGGTGAAGACGGAACGGATCGCCATGATTTGGCCAACCGGATAACCATCGGTTAGCCATTTCGTTATGGTGTCGCTTATCGTCAGCAGCAAGCCGCCGGCGACCATCATTGCGATACCGCGAAGGTTGGTCGGCTGTGCCGCTGCACTCATCGCCGCCGCGCCTCGCGGTGCAGAATGTAGATGCCGCTGCCGATGATGAGCACGGACCCGACGATGATATAGGCGTCGGGGAATTCGGCCCAGATCAGGTAGCCCAGGATAACGCCCCAGACGATCGAGGTGTATTTGAAGGGCGATACGATCGCGACTTCGGCCAGGCGGTAGGATTCGATCATCAGATAGTGAGCAATGCCGAGCAGCACACCGGACGACGCCATCAACAGAAAATCGATCACGGTCGGCGTCTTCCAGGCGAAGGGCAACGTGGCGCCCGACGCGACGATCAATCCGACGATCGACCATGTCAAAACGACATTGGTCGACTCGAAGGCGCTCATCCGGCGGGTGACGATGTCGCGCAGCGCCGTTGCGGCCGCGGCAGCGATGGGCACCAGCACAGCGACCTCGAAGGCGTCGGTGCCCGGCCGCGCCATGACGAGGACGCCGGCAAACCCGATGAGCACCGCAAACCAGCGATGGATGCCGACGCGTTCGCCGAGCAGCGGCATGGCAAGCGCGGTGATCATCAGCGGGGCGGCGTGCAGAAAGGCGATGGCGGTGGCGAGGGGCAGGAGCTTGATCGACGTGATGATCAGGAAGCTCGAAGCGATGAACAGCAGCGACCGCGCGAAATGCCAGTTCCAGCTTCGCACCTTTAGCGAGAACCGTTCCTGTTGACGCCACATCATGAAGGCGATGGGCGCGTACATGAAGAAGCAGCGGACGAAGACGATCTCGCCGATGGGATATCCCTGGGTCAGCCATTTGGACACCGCATCGCTCATCGTGAAGAAGAAGAGCGACAACACCATGCAGAGGATGCCGCGCAACGGGGAAATGGAAACGGCGGCGGACATGGGCGGCGGCGAGCCAATCGTCAGTTGCAGGGGGAATTGGTCGACGGAGCGTCGATCATAGCCCTAAACCGGGATGCGCGACCATGACCGAATGTTCGGCGGCCGCCGGGATACGCGTCTATGGCGCAGTTGTCAGATACAGCAACCGGTAGATGACAACGGGAACCGCGATCCAGTAGATCAACAGAAACCGGCGGACAGCCGTTTCGCTGCGAAGCCCAATCCGGGCCGCCACCGCGCGCGGGAATTGCGGTTTCCAAAAGCAGAAACCGATGATTCCCGCGGCGATCGACAGGTAAATAATACTGTGCGGTCCGATGTTCATAAGTCGAATATGATCCTGAGATCGCAGTTTTCGGGTCGACTTGCGTTCGTGCCAGGGAAAGGGTTGTAATTCGCCTGCATCGTACCGGCAAGCGATGCCACGCGGGAGGACATCATGGCGGATCTGAAGAAGTACCAGCATTATATCGGTGGCGAATGGGTCGACCCGGCGTCGGACGAATGGTTCGAATCCCATAATCCCTACACCGGCAAGCCGTGGGCCCTGTTCCCGCGCGGCAATGCGGAGGATGCGGAGCGGGCCGTTGCGGCGGCGCATAAGGCTTTCACCAGCGGTGACTGGCCGGCGATGACGGCGACGCAGCGCGGTGCGCTGGTCCGCAAGCTCGGCGACGTGTATGCGAAATACGCCGACCACATGGCCGAGATCGAGGTGGCGGACAACGGCAAGCTGATCGCCGAGATGGCAGCGCAAAACGCCTATGTGCCGCAGTGGTACCAGTATTTCGGCGGGCTCGCGGACAAGATTGAGGGCGCGGTCATCCCGATCGACAAGCCCGCGACCTTCAATTACACGCGGCACGAGCCGTTGGGCGTGGTCGCTGCGATCACGCCGTGGAACTCGCCGATGCTGTTGACCGCCTGGAAACTGGCGCCGGCGCTCGCCGCCGGCAACACCGTGGTCTTGAAACCGTCCGAGTTCACCTCGGCCTCGGCCTTCGAACTGGTGCGCATCATCGAGGAGGCCGGTTTTCCGCCGGGGGTCGTCAACGTCCTTGGCGGCTATGGGGTAGAGGTGGGCGAGCCGTTGGTCACCGACGACCGCGTCGCCAAGGTCGCGTTCACCGGCGGTTCGATGAGCGGCCAGCGCGTTTATGAAAAGGCGGCGAGCGGCCTGAAGAAGGTCAGCCTTGAGTTGGGCGGCAAGTCCCCCAACATCGTGTTCGAGGATGCGGTCATCGACAATGCGGTAAAGGGGGCGATTTCCGGCATTTTCGCGGCGTCGGGCCAGACCTGCATCGCGGGATCGCGTTTGTTGGTGCAGGAGTCGATCCATAACGAATTCGTCGACAAACTGGTGACTTTCGCCAAGACGGCGCAGATGGGCGACCCCATGTCCTACGATACGCAGGTCGGGCCGGTCACCACACCGCCGCAGTTCGAGAAGATCCTGAGTTATCTAGACGTGGCGAAGGACGATGGCGCGGAGTGCGTGCTCGGAGGCAGCAAGGCGACGCGGCCGGAGTGCGGCGACGGCTGGTTCGTCGAGCCGACGATCTATACCGGCGTGAATAACCAGATGCGGATCGCGCAAGAGGAGGTATTCGGCCCGGTCTTGTCGATCATCCCCTTCCGTGACGAGGAAGAAGCCGTCCAAATCGCCAACGACGTGGTCTACGGCCTCGCCGCGGGCGTTTGGACGCAGGACATCCGCAAAGCGATCGAAATCCCCAACCGGATCCAGGCGGGCACCGTCTGGGTGAACACCTATCGGGCGGTCAGTTTCCTGTCGCCCTTCGGCGGGTATAAACGGTCCGGCCTCGGCCGGGAAAGCGGCCAACAGGCGATCCAGGAATATATGCAGACGAAAAGCGTCTGGATCAGCACCGCGACCGAGGTGCCGAACCCGTTCGTCATGCGATAGAATAAAGCGATATTTGATAGTAAGGAGTTTTGCCATGGCCCAGCCCGCTTTTGATCGGCCCGATGCGACCGGCCTCACCCGGAAAATCGCGGAAAACAGCGCGTCCCTGACCTTCGATGCGCTGCCGAAAGACGTTGTTTCCATCGCCAAATGCTGCCTGATCGATTGGCTCGGCGTCACATTGGCGGGTGCTGCCGAACCCTTGAGCGAAATGCTGCGGGTGCAGGCCAAGGACGAAGGCGCGCGGGAACAGGCCACCATCATCGGCGGCGGGTTCAAATCGTCGCTGACCCAGGCGGCGTTGCTGAACGGGTCCGCGTCGCATGCGCTCGATTATGACGACGTCAACCTGACGATGCCGGGTCATCCCACGGTGCCGGTCGTGCCGGCGATCCTGGCCTTGGCCGAGCGGGACGGCATTGACGGCAAGGCCTTCATCACCGCCTTCATCGCGGGCGTCGAGGCGGAATGCCGGATCGGCGCGCTGATGGGCGAGTCCCACTACCAGAAAGGCTGGCATACGACGGGCACGGTCGGCACATTCGGTGCGGCGGCGGGGGCGGCGCATATGCTGGGCCTCGACACCGACACTTGCGTCACCGTCTATGGCATCGCCGGGACGCAGGCGGCGGGCCTGAAAAGCAACTTCGGCACCATGTGCAAGCCGTTGCACGCGGGCAAGGCATCGGCCAACGGGCTGTATGCGGCGCTGCTCGGCGCGAAGGGGTTCACCAGCAATCCGGAAATTCTCGAATGCGTGCAAGGTTTCGGCGACACGCAGACCGAGGAGTTCCAGCCGGACCTTGCCCTAGACGGGCTCGGCGAACGCTTCCATGCGCGGGGTATCCTGTTCAAGTATCACGCGGCCTGCTACGGCACGCATGCGGCGATCGAGGCCGCGTCGCAGATCCGAGCGGAACACAATCTTACACCGGAGCGTATCGAGAAGATCGAGCTGCGCGTGCCGGAAAGCTACACGAAGATGTGCAATATCCTGGAACCGACCACAGGGCTTGAGGCGAAGTTCAGCCTGCGCGTCACCGCGGCCATGGGATTGGCCGGTGAGAATACCGCGAAGATCTCGAACTACAGCGAGGAACTCTGCAAGGACGACACCATTGTCAATCTGCGGGACAAGACGACGGTGGTGCCGGACGCTAAATTCGAGCACGCCAATTCAGAGGTCATCGTGTCGACGCAGGATGGTTTGGTTTTGCGGCAGTTCGGCGACGCCAGCATCCCGGAGGATGATCAGGAGCGCCAATGGTTCAGGCTTTCGTCCAAGTTCCGCGATATGGCCGAGGAGTCGATCGGCGCGGACAAGGCCGACGCGGTCGTGGATGCGGTCGGCAAGCTGGAAGACCAAGCGTCGCTGATCGAGATCGCGGAGCTTTGCCGCGGATAGCGTTATCCCGAGTGTAAGAGGGTGACGCTGTGCAGCACCTGACGCTCTTCAACATTGCGGCGATCGTGCTCACGCTCGCGGCGGTGTTCGGCTATATCAATCATCGCTGGCTCAAACTGCCGATCACCATCGGGCTGGTCGTGATCGCGCTCGTTGTGTCGCTGTGCGTGCTGGGCATCGATGCGTTGCTTCAGAACTTCGAGTCCGAGCGGACGATCCGCTCGGTGCTGGAGCGGATCGATTTCGACGACACGCTGATGAAGGGCATGCTCAGCTTCTTGCTGTTCGCCGGGGCGCTGCATGTCGACTTGAATCAGCTTCTCGCCCGGAAATGGGCGATTTCGGCGATGGCCACGTTCGGCGTGATCACGTCGACCTTCATCGTGGGATACGGTGCCTTCCTGCTGGCTGATTTTCTCGGTCTCGACATTCCCTTTATGTGGTGCGTCGTTTTCGGGGCTTTGATCTCGCCGACCGACCCGGTCGCCGTCATGGGCATCCTGAAGACGATCAAGATCCCGCATTCGCTGGAAGCCAAGATCGCGGGCGAAAGTCTTTTCAACGATGGGGTTGGCGTCGTGGTCTTCACCATCGTGGTTGCGATTGCGATGTCGCAGTCCGGTGGCGGCGGGCCGGAAATCACCGCGCTTGATGTCGTGAAGTTGTTCCTGCTGGAGGCTGTCGGCGGCGCGGCGCTTGGCTTCGTCACCGGCTATATCGCCTACCACGCGATGAAATCGATCGACGAATACAATCTCGAAGTTCTGATCACGCTGGCGCTGGTCATGCTGACCTATAGTATCGGGTTCATCATCCACGTCTCCGGACCCATCGCGGTCGTCGTCGCCGGACTGCTGATCGGGAATCACGGGTCGCGTTTCGCGATGAGTGAATCGACGCGAGATCACATCAACACCTTCTGGTCGCTGACCGACGAAATCCTCAACGCGGTGTTGTTCCTGCTCATCGGGTTCGAGGTCTTCGTCCTGTCCTTCCCGGACAAGATCGTTTGGCTCATGGTGGCCGCGATCCCGTTGGTTTTATTGGCGCGCTTCGTCGCGGTCTCGCTGCCGATTTCGGTTTTGGGAATAAGACAGGAATTCACGGCGGGCGCGGTGCCGGTCCTCACTTGGGGCGGATTGCGGGGCGGTATCTCGGTCGCCTTGGCGTTGTCGCTGCCCGCGGTCGCGGAAAAGGACGCCATCCTCGCGCTGACATATGCGGTGGTCGTGTTTTCCATTATTGTACAAGGGCTGACGTTCAAATCGGTGGTCGCCCGTTTCGTCGAGGGCGTCGGGCCGCCGAAACACTAATCACAGCGGAGACGGAGCAATGAGTGCCGATATGCATTTCATGACGATTGCGGAAATGGCCGCTGCGCTCGAAGCCAAGACGCTGTCGCCGGTCGAACTGACCGAAACCCTGCTGCGCCGGATCGAGGCGCTGAACCCGCAACTCAATGCTTTCATCACCATCACGGCCGACGCGGCCCTCGACGCCGCGCGCGAAGCGGAACGCGACATCGCCGGCGGGGTTTATCTCGGGCCGATGCACGGCGTGCCCTTCGGGTTGAAGGACATCTACGACACCAAGGGTATCCTGACGACGGGCCATTCGAAGACCTGCGCCGACCGCATCCCGGCCGAGGATGCAACGACGACCGCCAAGCTACTGGCCGCCGGGGCCATCCTGATGGGGAAACTATCCACGCATGAATTCGCGCATGGCGGTCCGTCCTTCGACCTGCCGTGGCCGCCGGCGCGTAACCCGTGGAAGACCGATCGTTTCACCGGCGGATCGAGCAGCGGCTCCGGGGCCGCGGTCGCCGCCGGCATGCTGCCCGGCGCGCTCGGCAGTGACACCGGCGGATCGATCCGCACGCCCTCGGGTCTGTGCGGGCTGGCGGGGTTGAAGCCGACCTACGGGCTGGTCAGCCGGTTCGGTGTGCTGCCCAACTCCTTCACCTTCGACACCTGCGGGCCGATGACCTGGACGGTCGAGGATTGCGCCATCATGCTGCAGGTCCTGGCGGGGCACGACCCGCGCGACCCGGCCAGCGCCGACCGCCCGGTGCCGGATTTTCGGGCCGAGTTGAGCGAGGACATCCGCGGGTTGCGCATCGGCGCGGTGCGTCATTTCTGGGAAGAGGAGCTGCCGGCCAATGACGAGACGCGCCAATCCATGGACGCGGCGGTCGAGGTGTTCAGAGGATTGGGCGCGGTCGTCGAGGACGTCCGTCTCGAGCCGATGCAGATATACACGGACGTGAAGCTGCTGATCGCGGAATCGGAGCTGTTCTCAATCCACAGTCCGACGCTGCGCGAACGGCCGCAGGATTTCGGCTTCGATTTCCGGGGCCGTGTCATACCGGCCTGCCTGTTCACCGCCGATGACTACGTGCAGGCGCAGAAGCAACGCCGCAAGCTGGTGGACGCGATGCGCCCGATCTACGACAAATACGATGTGCTGATTGCGCCGTCGACATACGGCCCGGCCTCTCGGCTCGACGATCATTCGACGGTGAGTTTCTGGCAGAAGCCGAAGATCACCACGGTGTTCAACGTTACGGCCGGGCCGGCCTTATCGCTGTGCGCGGGTTTCAGCGAGTCGGGACTGCCGCTGCCCATGCAGATTGTCGGGCGGCCCTTCGAGGACGCGACGGTTCTGAAAGCGGGATACGCCTTCGAGAAGGCTACGTCATGGCGGGACCGCCGGCCCGATCTCACGCCGGGGGACGATCCGCTGGCGGTGGGGACGCCGGACATGTCGACGGATATCTCCGACGTGGACGACACAATGCGGGCGCGAGTCGACATGGCCTTGGCGCAGGCGGGTCTCGAATTGCCGGAGGACATCTATCGTCAGGTCTTGGAAGCCGCGCCGCATGCACTAGCTTTGGCGGGACGTATTCCGCGCGATCATGGGTTCAAGGACGAACCGGCGAATACGTGGCGTTTTCCGAGCGGTTGAGCGGAAGGGGCGGCAGCTTCGTCGTCGATCCGTTCACGGCCATCCAGTTCCGCATGTCGTTGTTGATGAAGAGCGGCGGCTCGACGAGGTCGTGCGTCACGCTTGCGCCGTCGAACGTATAGCGGACGTAGCCGACGCGGCGGGTGAGGCGGAGCCCTCTCTTCGGCTTTCGAGTATCGATGAAGGATGTGGCGGGCGCCCAGACCAATCGGGTGCCGTTGTGCCGCAGGCTGCGATAACAGTGGCGGTGGCCGCTTGCCACGAGTTTCACTTTGTGGACTTTACAGAGCGATAACAGCTGTTTCCGGCTGTTTGGCCATAGGGCCTGCAGGGACTTTCCGCGTTCGTGGGCCGACTCGTGATAAAGCGGTTTGTGAATCAGGATGGCGGCGTGCCGCCCGCCCGCGCTGTCCAGGGCATCGGTCAACATACTCATCTGCGCCGCCTCGCCCGGCAGGCCGCTGTCCATAAGCTGCGCATTCAATCCGATGAACCGCCAATCGCCGAGGTCCTGCACCCAGAAATCGTCGCCGAAGGCTTTTCGGTACGCAGCACGCCGGGATCGCGTGATCGGCCCTTGCAGCCGGGTGTCGGGCGGCGTATCGCCGATATCGTGATTTCCCGGGATCGCGCGCCAAGGGACCGGCAACCGGTCCATTTGTTCGCGGGCGAATGTCAGGTCTTCGGGAACCTTCGGGCCGTTCATGCACATGTCGCCGGTGACGAAGACGTAATCCGGCTTCTCGTCGGCCATACACTCGAGGAACGCGTTCCAGTTGTCCTGGAAATACGCATGGCTGCGGCTGAGATGCGTGTCGGAAACCTGGACGATGCGGAGGGGCGGCATGTGGGAGTCGATGTTCGAGTTCTGTTGATGTTAATCGTTACAGCGCCGACCGAATTTTCGCGGCGATTTCTTCATACCGTTGATCGGGAAGTACTTCCACATCGGCCAGCTGGATCGGCGGTCCGCCCCAACACGGGTCGTCTTCGTACCGCGGTGTGACATGCCAATGCTGGTGTGGCACGACGTTGCCGTAATTCGCATAGTTCATGCGGGGTGCCACGAAGGCGGTTTGGATCGCCTTTGCAAGGACGCGCAGTTCGTTGTTGATCGCCGCGTACTCGGCGTCAGGGATAACCAGCATGTCCACGTAGTGGTTCTTCACCAACAGCGTCGTGCGCCCGGGAAAGGTCTGCCGGGCATCGACCATCGCGATCGTGCGGTCAAAGCTCGCTACCCATCTCGGGTTGGATTCGGCATTGGCAATTCGATGGCACATTCTGCAGTCTGCGGTGTCGCCCATGCCTTTTTCCTCTCCTTTTCACCTATCTTCCACGCAGCGTCGGGTCGAGCCTATCACGGAGCCAGTCGCCGACGATACTGATCGACAAAGTCGTGAAGAATATGGTCAGGCCCGGAATCACCGATATCCACCACGCGAAGATCAGATGGTTGCGCCCGGCGCCGAGCATCTGCCCCAGGCTGGTGAGCGGCGGCTGGATGCCGAGGCCGAGGAAGCTGAGCGACGTTTCCAGCAGGATGGTGGAGGGGAAGTTCAACGTGAACTGCACGATCAAGGCGCTGGCGATATTCGGCAGGATGTGGCGGCCGTATATCCGCAACGGCCGCGCACCGAGCGACCGCACCGCGACGGCATAGCCGTGGGTTGTGGCCGACAGCACCATGCCGCGGGTTAACCGGGCATAGGCTTCCCAACCGTTGATCCCCATGATGATGATGAACAGCGTCAGGCTGTTGCCGAAAAAAGCGAGCACGGCGAGCGCGATGATGAGGAAGGGTACGGAGGCCTGCACGTCGACCATCATCATGATGACCTCCTCGACCCAGCCCCGCGCATGCGCCGCGACGAAACCAAGGAAGGTGCCGATGACCGCGCCGATGATCGTGCCCAAGATGGCAACGAAGACGCTGACCCGGATGGCAAAAAACAGCCGGCTGACGATATCGCGGCCCAATTCGTCGGTGCCCAGCAGGTACTGTTCCGGCCCGCCCAGCCACGACGGCGGCTTGAGGCGGTTCAACAGGTCCTGCGTCGTGAAGAGTTTCGGGGCGAGGAAATCGGCGAAGACCGCGATGAACAGGACCGCGGCGATAAACAGGAAGCAGATAAGCACCAGCGGTGGATATTTCGCCCAAACGCGAGGCGTAATACGGAACCGCGGTTCGTTTGTGATCTCCGCCATCGCCTAGTCCTTGTCCATCGTGCTGCTGACGCGGATGCGCGGATCGATCCAGCCATAGATCAGATCGACGACCAGGTTTGCCGTTACCATGGTCAAGGCCACCAAGATGAGGATCGTCTGTACGATCGCGAGGTCGCGGCCGCTGACCGATGTCACGAGCAGCCGGCCGACGCCGGGCCAGGCGAAGACAGTCTCGGTGACGACCGAGCCGGCCACCAGATCGCCGAGCCGGAACCCAATGATTGTCACGATGGGGATGGCGGCATTCGGCAACGCATGCCACGCGATTCGCCGGTAGCGCGGCACGCCCTTGGCTGTCGCCGCCCGCATGTAGGATTTGTTCAGTACCTCCAGCATCGAGGATCGCGCGAACCGGGCGATCGACCCGGCGCCCGCCGTGCCAAGCGTCACGACGGGCATGATCAAATGCATCCACGTACCACTGCCGGAGCTAGGTAAGAGTCTTAGCCACATCGCGAAAATGAGGATCAGCACTATTCCGAGGAAGAAGTTGGGGATGCTGTAGCCAAAGACGGCGAATCCCATCGTGAAGCGGTCAAGCGGCGTATTTCGGTTGAGCGCCGCCAATATGCCGAGAGGCACGCCGAGAAATATGCCGAAGGCAAAGGACGCGAGGCCGAGTTGCAGGGTCCTAGGGATACGCTCGGCGACCACCTCGACGGCGTCGCGCTCGTCCTTGAAGGAAAAGCCCAGATCGCCGCTGAAGACGCCTTGGAAATACCGGAAATACTGCTCATGGAGCGGCTCGTCGAGCCCGTATTTTGCGCGGTAGTATTCGACGATTTCGGGGTCCGCCTCGTCTCCGACCAAATTTTCGACCGGGTCCCCTGAAACCCGTAGAACAATGAAGACGAAGGACAGGACGATCAGTACGGTGACCATCGCGCGCAGGATCTTTACGCAAAGAAAACGGAAGTTCATGACGTCCACCGCTCGGCGAAATGACAGGCCACGGCCCGGCCGGGCGCAATGGTGCGAAAGTCGGGCTCTTCGGTCCGGCACCTGTCCTCGGCGAAGGGGCAGCGTGTATGGAACCGGCATCCGTTGGGCACCGAGATCGGGCTAGGCGGGTCGCCCTCGAGCAAGATCTTATCGCGGGTCGCGTCCGGGTCCGGGATCGGAATGGCGGATATCAGGGCGCGGCTGTACGGATGCAGCGGTTGTTCGAAAAGGCTGTTTCGGTCGGCCATTTCGACGATTTGACCGACATACATCACGGCTACCCGTTCGCAGATGTGCCGGACGATTCCGAGATCGTGCGAGATGAACAGATAGGACAGGTTGAACCGGCCTTGAAGCTCATTGAGGAGGTTGACCACCTGCGCCTGAACCGACACGTCGAGCGCGGAAACCGGCTCATCGCAGACGATGAGTTTGGGTTGCAGGATAAGCGCGCGGGCGATGACGACGCGTTGCTGTTGTCCACCGCTCAATTCGTGCGGGAACCGGTCCCGCACCGCACGGGGCAAGCCGACCGCGTCGAGCATCTCATCGACTTTTCCGTTTCGTTCGGCAGCGTCGCCGATGTCGTGTATATCCAGCGGTTCCCGAATCTGCGTCGCGATCGCAATGCGGGGGTCGAGCGACCCATACGGGTCCTGGAAAATCATTTGCATCTCGCAGCGCATTTGTCGCCATTCGGCAACCGATAGCGTGTCGAGCGATTTGCCGTCGAACCGCACCGCGCCCGATGTTGGGCTGTCGATCCCGAGGACGAGCCGGCCAGTCGTGCTCTTACCGCAACCGCTTTCGCCGACGAGGCCGAGCGTTTCGCCGCGGTTCAGATCGAATCGGATGCCGTCGACCGCCCGTACATGGGAGGCCCGGCGAAAAAGCCGTCCGCCGCCGACCCGGAAATGGCGCGTCAGGTCGTCGACCTCGAGCAGGGGTGTGTTGGCGGGGACATGACCGTCCATTAGTGGGCTTCCCTTGGGTGATGACAGGCGACCGGATGGCTCGCTTCCGCGCTACTCAATCCGGGTTCGGTTTCGGTGCAGATGGATGACGCATGGGGACAGCGCGGCGCGAAACTGCAACCGGAGGGCAGGTCGGCCGGCGAAGGAACCCAGCCCTGAATGGGGGATAGAACGTCGACATGCTGATCGACGCGCGGTAAGGATCCGAGCAGGCCGACCGTATAGGGGTGGCGGGGCCGGTAGAACAGGTCGCGCACCGGCGCTTCCTCGACGATACGGCCGCAATACATGACGGAGACGGCGTCGGCCATCTCGGCGACCACGCCCAGATCATGCGTCACAAGTACGATCGACATACCGAGCTCGGTCTGCAGATCGCGGAGGAGATCGAGAATCTGCGCCTGAATGGTAACGTCCAGGGCGGTCGTCGGTTCGTCCGCGATCAGGAGTTTCGGCCGACAGGCGAGCGCCATCGCGATCATGACCCGCTGGCTCATGCCGCCTGACAATTGATGTGGGTATTCCTTGAGGCGCGCCGCCGGTTCGGGAATGCCGACCATTTCCAGGAGGCGCTGCGCCTCTTTTTGCGCGGCGTCGCCCGACAAATCTTGATGCAGCGACAGGCTTTCGGCGAGCTGCCGTCCGACCGGATGGACCGGATTCAACGCGTTCATCGGGTCTTGGAAAATCATCGCGATGTCGCGCCCGCGGATCGCGTTGAGTTGGGCGTCCGCGAACGACAACAAATCCTGATCCCGAAACCGGATGTTGCCGGAAACGATTCGCCCGTTCGGCGGCGTCAGCCGAAGCACCGCATGGCAGGTGACGGATTTTCCGCAGCCGCTTTCGCCGACGAGGCACAGCGTCTTGCCTTCCGGAACATGCAGCGTCACCCCATCAACCGCCGGGACGACACCCTCCTCGGTGTCGAAGTGGATGCGCAAATCATCGATTTCGAGCAGGTTTGCCATCGGCCGCCGTTGATAAGGGAAAAGGGACATGCCGGCCCCCGGGGGCGATAGGGGCCGGCATGTTGCAGGTTTCCAGTGCCGTACTAGTTTGTGGCCGTAACCTTCAGGTTATCGGGCCGCAAGTCCATGTAGTACAGCGTGTAAGGCGTCCAATCGATGCCCTTGCGGACGCCATAGGTCGAGATCGGATTGTAGAGAAGCGTACCGGGGACCTCGTCCTCGAAAATATCGAGTGTCCTTTGGAAGACCTTTCTCCGTTCCGCCTGGTCGCCCGATCCAAGCAACGTCTTCATGCCGTCGTTGAATTCCGCCGGCGCTTTCCAGAGCTTGTGTTTGCGCTGGACTGCGGCAAGCGGACCCCAATTCAGGTAGATGGCTCCGACCGGATCGGGATACCGGAAAGTGTTCGACCAAGGATAGATCGCGACGCCCTTGGCGCGGACGGCCTTGAAGTTCTCGACAGGTTCCAATTTGATATTGAAGCCGACCGCTTTCCACATCTCCTGGATAATCTGTGCGGCTTCGGTGCTATTGGTGTAGTAGCCCGGAATAAACCGGTAGCTCACCGTCTCACCCTTATAGCCGGCCTCTTTCAGGAGCTTCTTGGCTGCCGCGGGATCGTAGCGGTATCCGACGCGATTCTTGTCGTAGAGTTCGCCGAACGACGGCAGTTGATGACCGTTGGCCGTGAAGGTCTTGCCGTCCCACAGCGCCTTGATCAACTTGCTGCGGTCGATGGCGAGGCTGAGCGCTTGGCGAACGCGCTTGTCCTTCAAGGACGGATGCGTCGTGTTGAACACCACGACATGCGAATTGTCGATCACGACGGATTTGGCTTGGAGATCCTTGTAGTTTTTGACGACCTTGACCTGATCCGGCGGAATTTCGACGATGATGTCGTACTCGCCGCTGACGAGCCCGGCGATCCGCGCGGACGTTTCCGGGACAACCTTGAAGGTAACGCTCTTCGCCGCCGGCTTGCCCATGAAATAGTCGTCGTTCGACGCGAGGGCGATATAGTCGCCGGACTTCCAGTCGCGGAATTTATACGGCCCGGTCCCGACCGGGTTCCAGGTCAGTTCCTTGATCGCCGTATGCATCCAATGCGGCTTGCCCTTCTTTTTCTTCTTCTTCTTGCCTTTCTTGGCGTCGTCGCCGCCCTTCATCTTGGCCATCGCGGCTTGCACGGCCGCTTCGCCTTTTTCCTTATATTTGTAGTAGGACGCCTTACTGACGATCCAAGATGCATAGGACGATAGGCGATGCTCCAATACGAGATCGGGCTTCTTGGTCACGATGCGAACTTTGTGCTCGCCCAGCTTTTCCACGCGGTCGATATTGCCAAGGAAACTGCGGCCACGCGGAATGGCTGAATTCTTGCCCGTCAGCCGCTCTTTCGAAAAGGTGAACAGCACGTCGTCGGCGGTAAACGCGCCGCCGTCGTGGAACTTAACGCCTTTGCGCAGTTCGAGATCCAGCGTGCTGGGGTCGATCCGCTTCCACGATGTGGCCAGGCCCGGGATCAATTTCGGGCTGGCGTTCCCGGTATCCGTGCGGAAATCGCGGCGGATCAGCGTATCGAAGATCGAATAGGTGACGCGGACATCCACGTTGCCGCTGCGCACGGCGGGTTCTAGTCCGCGTGGCAACTTGTTCACGGCGACGGTGAGGTCGGGTCGAGTGTCGGCCATGGCGGCTTGGCTTGCCGGCAGCATCATCGCGACGGCAAGTGCCGCCGCGGTGAGGGGCCGCATGAGTGTCGTAAATTTCAACATACCTCCGTACTCCCAATCAGTAGTAACAGTGGATCGTAGGCGCCGGCGGAGCCGGCATTGTGTTTGCTCTCGGATGTTTCTTATCTGGCGAACGTTTCCTCGAGCTCGTTCAGTTTTTCCAGGGACGTCAGCGATTTGCCGTCGTCTAGGCGCGAAATTTCAAGGATCAGCGTGTTGCAAACCGCCAAGGGAACGGTCAGCGATTGTGACTCGCCACGCTCGCCACGGGATGCCGCAAGCAGAATGTCGGGGTTCGGCCGGAGCGTCGCACCGGTGTAGTCGCTGATGATCATGCTCAACGCGCCGGCATTCTGCGTGTAGCGCAACAGGTCTTCGAGACCTTCCGGCGGTTTGGTGAAAGCGAAGCCGATCACGAAATCGGTCTCGCGCAGGTCGATCAGCTCGTCGGCCATTTCCTTGCCGTGTTTATCGATCGCCGTCGCCAAATAGCCGGATCGCTGCAGCCGCAGCGTCAGGAGTTGTTTCAAGGTCGCCGCATGGTTGCGGCCGAAGACATAGATGCGGCGCGCGCGGATGATTGCGTTGGCGGCGGCTTCGATGTCCGCTTGCGAGATCTTCCGTGGAAGATCCTGTAGCGCCGTGATTTCACTTTCGACCAGCGCGGAAAGAATTGACGGTCCTTCCATATGGGCAAGCCGCGCGCGGACCCGTTCCGCGGGCGGCAGCACGTCGAGCATTTCCGATTGAAGCTGCGAGCGAAGTTCCGGATACCCGCTATAGCCGAGTTTTTGCGCCAGCCGGACCGCGCTCGTCGGATGCGCCGCTGCACGGGTCGCAATCTCCGGCAGTGATAGCAGGGCGCCCTCCCGTGGGTTCGAAAGAAGTTCGTCGATGATACGGCGATCCGTCTTCGTCAAGCGGCCCGGGAATTTCTCGATTGTTTCTTCAAAGGTCATTCGTGACCGATCTCGCGTCATTTTTCGCGTTTCAATCGATTTATGCTACAACCCGAACCGACATCATGCAATATTCTGTGCAGAATAAAGTTTTTTGCACAATTCGTTGCAGAATTATGACGCGGCCGGTGGGAGATCGACCGGTAAGACCTTGCGAGAAGGACGGACGATGGAATTGTCGACGAAATCATTGCGGGAGCGAGGAAATCGCCAATCGACGGCCGTCATCGCCCATCGTGGATTTTCGGCGGCGTATCCGGAGAATACCCACGAAGCCTTCGAGCGAGCGGTTGACGCTGGAGCGGATCTCGTGGAAACGGATATTCGTCTCAGTGCCGACGGGGTTTTCGTTTGCCACCACGATCCGACAACCGACGGGACGGAGATCGCGTCGCTCCCCGTGGATGAACTTGCGGCGCGTGGCATCGTTCCGTTGGATGAGGTGTTCGATCGATTCATGGGGCGGTCGAGGCTGCTGCTTGACTTGAAGATTGATACGCCGGGTTTTGCGGCATCGGTCGCGAAATCGATCTTGGATTGGTCGCTCGGCGGCCAGGTGGTTATAGGCGTTCGGAGCGTGCGACAGGTCCGTCCCGTTCGAAATTTGTCCAATGAGATGGTTATCCTAGGATTGTTATCGAATTACGATGCCTTCCCCGAATTTTACCGGGAGGGCGGCGATATAGCGCGGCTGTGGGAAGAACATCTCTCCGAGCAGCGTCTCGAGGACGCGCGATGCGGCGATCACGCCGTATGGGTCACGACCCGGCGCGGAAAGGGAATCGAACCGCCTGGTATGGTGGATCATGAGCGGCTGCGCCGGTTGCTCGGCCTCGCGGTGGACGGCGTTCTGGTCAACGACCCGGTTTTGGCGATGAAGGTGCGGCAGGCGGCGCTGCCGGCGTCGCCCGAATAAGAGGTCCCATGACAGCACAAACTGTTTCCCCTGAATTTCGGAACATCGCCCATCGCGGGGCGTCGGGTTATGCGCCGGAGAATACGTTGGCCGCATTCCGGTACGCGGAGGCGATGGGTTCCACGGAGATCGAGTTCGATATCCAGTTGTCGAAGGACGGAAATCTCGTGGTCATCCACGACGACACCCTCGACCGCTTCGGGTTTCCCAACCGGGCCGTTGTCGAGATGACGCTTGCCGAGTTGAAATCCTTGGACATGGGCGGCTGGTTCGGCGGCGGTGAATTTGCCGGCGAGAAAATCGTCACGGTGTCGGAGATCTTCGATGTTTTCGGCGAGACGTTCATCTACCACGCCGAAATCAAGGCGCCGAACCTCGCGCTTGCCGATGATCTGATCGCCCTGATTGAGGATCGCGGTTACCGGGATCGCGTGATCGTGACGTCTTTCTACTACGACATCCTGCTGTATCTGCGCGAGCGCTACCCCGATCAGCGCGTCGGGTGGCTGGTTCGTCACGATGGCTTCTCGGCCGACAATGTGGAAAAGGCTGCCGCCGCCGGTTTCTTTCAGTTCTGCCCGCGGGCGGACGAGATGACCGCGGAACGTGTCGCGGACGCGAAGGCCCGCATCCCCGAAATCAGGGCGCATGCCATTAAGACGAAAGCCGATCTTGCGCAGGCGGTCGCCGCCGGTTGCGACGGAACGACGCTGAATTGGCCGGACTGGCTGACAAAGGATTGAATTGGCTGCGTCGCGAGCGCTAGCCGCTTAGATGATGCGCCGGGTCGGCGATCCACCGTTTGAACGCAGGACGTTCGCGGATTTCGGCATACCATCGTTCCAGATTCGGCATGGCGGGCCGCTCAATGTCGAACAGGTGCCAGCGATGCGCGCGGATGCCGAGCGGGATGTCGCCCATGGTAAATCGGTCGCCGGCGACATAACGCGTCTTCGAAAGGGCATTGTCGAGAATGCCGAAGGGTTTCAGCAGTTCCTGTCGTGCCGACTCTAGTTCTGCCGGGTCACGCTGGTCCTCGGGAAGGCGGACAAGCTGCATGACAAGAATGTGCTGTCCGTGCAGCAGTTCATTATTCTCCCAATCCATCCAACGGCTGGCGGACGCGAAGGTGCGGATGTCATCGCCGTACAACAGGTCCGGGGCGTACTGCATCGCCAGATAACGAACGATGGAATTCGACTCCCACAAAATAAATCCATTGTCGTTGATCGTCGGTACCGTCCCGTTCGGGTTCATCGCCCGATAGTCCGATGTTTCCACGACACCGTAGGGTTCGCCGCCCTTTGACACGTGGCCGCTTTCGCCCATGGTCGCACTGGCGAGAATGAAGTCGAATTCGAGACCGATCTCCGCCAGCGTCCACAAAACCTTCAGCGTGCGGGCGGATGTCGGGCGTCCCCAAAGCTTGAGCTGACAAGTGATATCGTGATCCTCCTGGGTTGCGGTCCCGTTTGCCCGGGGTGGTTGAGGGGCGGCGCGGGAGTATCCAGAGGTTGAAATATATCTGGCCCTTCGGCGTCCGAGGTTCTAGGCTTTGAAAATAACGAATAATTTCGGCGATGAGCAAAATTTTTGTCGGGCACTACACTATGGGAGACATCGAGCATGTTTAAGAAATTTGGTTTTGCCGCCGCGGCATTGCTGCTGGCAACGACGGTGGGCGGACAGGTGTCCGCGGCTGAGGATTCCTATGTCCTGAAGCGGATCAAGGAACGCGGCGTCATCAATATGGGACATCGCGAAGCGTCGATTCCGTTCTCCTATCTTGGGGATGATGGCAAGCCGCAGGGCTATTCGGTGGACCTTTGCATGAAGGTCATCGACCGCGTCAAAGAGGAACTCAAGATGCCGAACTTGAAGATCAAGTTCGTGCCGGTTACGTCGCAGACTCGTATTCCGCTGATGGCCAATGGCACCATCGACATCGAATGCGGCTCCACGACGAATAACCTGACCCGCCAGAAGCAGGTCGATTACCTCGCGGTGACGTTTATCACCGGCACCAAGCTGGCGAGCAAGAAGGGGTCGGGGATCAAAGAGATCGAAGACATGAATGGCAAGGTCATCGCCCTGTCGCTCGGCACGACCAACGAGAAGGCGATCAAGCGCGTTGCCAAGGAAAAAGGCATCAAGCTGAAATACGTCATGGTGAAGGATCATCCGCAAGGCTGGCTGTCGTTGGAGACGGGCCGGGCGGATGCGTATGCCACCGACGATGTGCTGTTGTTCGGGTTGATCAGCAAATCCAAGAATCCCAGCCAGTTCCAGGTGACCGGCCGGTTCCTCAGCTACGATCCGTATGGGATCATGGTGCCGCGGAACGATTCGACCTACCGCCGCATCGGCAACATGGTGCTGGCGGATCTGATGCGGTCGGGCGAGGCCACCAAGATCTACAACAAATGGTTCAATCCCGGACCGACCAAGATCAAAATGCCGATGAGCGAGACGCTTGAAACGGCATTTGAAATCCAGGCCCTGCCGTACTGATACGATGAATTGCGGGAGACCGGTCAAACGGTCTCCCGTTCTCACATTCAGGTGTGGTGACGGCTCGGCGGGGGCCGTCCTGCATGGCGTGCGGCATGAGGGGAGCCCATGAACTATAATTGGAATTGGGGCGTCCTGACGCAGGAGCCCTACTTCGACTGGATTTTGTCCGGGTTCGGTTGGACGCTGGCGACGGGGTCGGCGGCTTGGCTGATCGCCATCAGTCTAGGGTCGGTGATCGGCGTAATGCGGACCACCAATGTGACCATCTTGCGGACGATCGGCACCGTTTACGTCGAGATATTTCGCAACATACCGCTCCTCGTTCAGATGTTTCTTTGGTACTTCGTGCTGCCGGAAATCGTGCCGCGCGATAGCGGCATGTGGCTCAAGCGGGAACTGCCGCTGCCTGAGTACTCGACGGCGGTCGTCTGCCTCGGCATGTATCACGCGTCCCGCGTCGCCGAGCAGGTGCGCGCCGGGATCGAATCCATCGGGCAGGGGCAGCGCTACGCCGCAATGGCGATCGGGCTTACACCGGTCCAGGTGTACCGCTACGCATTATTGCCGGTGGCGTACCGCATCATCGTGCCGCCGCTGACCAGCGACTTTCTCGGTATCATGAAGAATTCGTCGCTCGCGCTGACCATCGGTGTCTTGGAGCTTACTGCCCAAACCCGGCAAATCGAGGAATACACCTTCCAGGGGTTCGAGGCGTTCACCGCGGCCACGGTCCTCTACATCCTCATTACGGCCGTCGTGATGACGGCGATGCGTATTGTCGAAAAGCGCACTGTCGTTCCCGGCATGATTTCGCTGGAGGCCAAGTAAATGTCCGGCGGATTCGATTGGAAAGTCATCCTCGACCACATTCCTTTCCTCTGGGAGGGCATGCAGGTCACATTCCTTCTCACATTACTGGCGATCTTTGGCGGCATCTTAGGCGGTACCCTGCTTGCGCTCTGCCGCCTCTCGAAATTTGCCGCTTTGTCGTGGTTCGGCGGCAGCTACGTGAATTTCTTCCGGTCGATGCCGCTGATCCTCGTGATCTTCTGGTTCTACTTTCTGGTGCCGATGCTATTGGGCCGGCCGGTCGGGAGTTTCTACTCGGTTCTGATCGCCTTCACGTTGTTCGAGGCGGCATACTATTGCGAGATCATCCGAGCCGGCATATCGAGTATCGGCCGCGGGCAGGTCCAAGCGGCGCAGGCAATCGGGCTGACGTATCAGCAGAGCATGCGCTATATCGTTCTGCCGCAAGCGTTCCGCAACATGGTGCCGATCCTGCTGACCCAGGGAATTATCCTGTTTCAGGATACCTCGCTTGTTTACGTGGTCGGGCTTAAGGATTTCCTGGTCACCGCCGATATCGTGGCGAACCGCGACAACCGCCTGATTGAAATGTATTCGACCGTCGCCGCCGTCTATTTCGTGCTGTGCTTGCTCGGCTCGCTCGGCGTGCGCCGGCTGCAAAGGAAGTACGCCCTATGATCCAGATCGAACAAGTCAACAAATGGTATGGCGACTTTCAAGTTCTGAAGGATTGCTCGACCAGTGTCGCCAAGGGTGAAGTGGTTGTCGTGTGCGGCCCGTCCGGTTCCGGCAAGAGCACCTTGATCAAGTGCGTCAACGGACTGGAGCCGTTCCAGGAAGGCAGCATCTCGGTAAACGAGATATCGGTCGGCGATTCGGGAACGAACCTGCCGCAGCTGCGGTCGCGCATCGGGATGGTGTTTCAGAATTTCGAGCTGTTTCCCCATATCACCGTCGCGGACAACATTAATCTGGGGCAGGTGAAAGTCCTGAATCGGAGCGAGGACGAGGCGACCGACCGGTCGATGGTTTTGCTCAAACGCGTCGGCCTGGAGGATCAGGCGGACAAGCATCCCGCCCAACTTTCCGGCGGTCAGCAGCAGCGGGTGGCGATCGCGCGGGCCCTCGCGATGGACCCGATCGCGATGCTGTTCGACGAGCCGACGTCGGCGCTCGACCCGGAGATGATCAACGAAGTGCTCGACGTGATGGTCGAATTGGCCCAGGAAGGCATGACCATGATGGTCGTCACGCATGAGATGGGGTTCGCCCGAAAGGTGGCGGACCGCGTGATCTTCATGGATGAAGGCCGGATCGAGGAGGATGCGTCCAAGGACGAGTTTTTCGGCGCCCCGCGCGGCGAACGGGCGCAGCTATTCCTATCCAAGATTCTTCAGCACTAGCGCCCATACCGGGAGCGCAACTTCACGTGATATGCGCTAACATTCACCGCGAATTGGAAAGGGACCGGCTGCCGCGATGATTCACGCGCAGACTTTTTTGGATGAAGCCGCGGCGCGGGGATTCGATTTTTATACGGGTGTCCCATGCTCGTTCCTGACGCCGATCATCAATCGCGTGATCAGCGACAAGGGGACCGAGTATGTCGGGGCGGCGAGTGAGGGCGAAGCAGTCGGTATCGCCTCCGGCGCTTGGCTCGCGGGCCGGGCGACAGTGGTGATGTGCCAGAACTCGGGTCTCGGTAATACGATCAACCCGCTGACCTCGTTGAATTGGCCGTTTCGGATTCCGACTTTGATGCTGGTGACGCTGCGGGGTGAGCCCGGCTTGAAAGACGAGCCGCAGCACGAACTGATGGGCGAGATCACCGCGCGGCTGTTGGATGATGTCCGCGTCCCGAACGGACCGTTCCCGGAGTCCGACGATGCCATTCCGGCGGCGCTCGACGCCGCCTGCGCGTCCATGGCGTCCAACGATCTGCCGTACGGCTTCATCGTTCGCAAGGGAACCGTTGCCGACGAGGCGCTCGACGAGCAGCCGGTGACGGCACGCCCGAAAGGCGCATTACAAGATCGGGTGGAAGGGGGCGATCGGCCGACGCGATACGCGGCGTTGGAACGGGTCTTGGCCTCCGTGCCCGACGAAGCGGCGATTATTGCGACCACCGGAAAGTGCGGCCGCGAGTTGTTCACGCTCGCCGACCGGCCGCAGCATTTGTATCAAGTCGGCTCGATGGGATGCGCCAGCGCGATGGGGCTTGGCGTCGCCGTGAACGTGGACCGTCCGGTCATCGTGCTCGATGGGGACGGGGCGGCGTTGATGAAGATGGGATCGCTCGCCACCGTCGGAGCGCAAGCGCCGAAGAACCTGATCCACATTGTTCTCGACAACGGGGTCCATGATTCGACGGGCGGGCAAGCGACGGTGTCGCCCGGCGTCGACTTTGCGGAGATCGCAATCGCGTGCGGCTATGCCGGCAGCAGCACCTGCGACAGCACGAACGGCCTGGCGGCGGCGCTGAAAGCGGCACTTGCGGAACCGGGGCCGCATCTCATCCACATCCGGATCAAGCCCGGCAGCCTCGAAACGCTCGGCCGCCCCACGGTCAAACCGCCGGAAGTGGCGCGTCGCTTTCGCGATTTCCTATGCGGCTGATCCCTGCCACGGCATAATCCCCCGCATCCGAATTTTCTGTTAGGAGTTTCGATACATGGCGGCGAGTGATTGGCCGGTTTCCGTCGATAGCAGGCCGGACACCCTTGGTGTCTTGGGCGGTATGGGTCCGTTGGCGACCGTCGATCTGTTGTCCAAGCTGATCGCCATTACACCGGCCAAGCAGGATCCGGATCATATCCCTGTCATCGTGTCCTCGGAGCCGCATATCCCGCGGCGTGTTGCGGCTTTCCTCAACCCGGAGAATAACGAAGCGCCGGCGAAGGCGATCCGCGCACGCCGGGACCGCTTGATCGACGCCGGCGCCCGCTGTCTCGTCATGCCCTGTAATACCGCGCATTACTGGTATGACGATCTAACGGCGGATTGCCCGATTCCGTTTATCCATATCGTGCATGCGACCGCCGACGAATTGGTCCGGCGCGGGGTGTCGAGCGGGACGCTCGGACTTCTAGGAACGGAGGCGACGCTGGCGGGGAAGCTGTTCGAGACGCCCCTGGTCGAACGCGGCTATCGCTGTATCGCGGCCGATGATGGGGTTATGCAGGAGTTCGCCCGGCCCGGCATCGACTTGGTAAAGCAGAACCGGATCGCCGATGCGGAGCCGCTGTTGCGCCGGTCGGTCGAAGCGATGCTCGATCAGGGTGCCGATGCCGTGGTGCTCGGCTGCACGGAAATCCCGGCGGGCCTGCGCATGCAGGACCCGTGGGCGCGCGCACATTGTGTCGATCCGACCGAAGCCTTGGCGCAATCGGCCTACAAATGGGCCCGCGACGTCCGTGTCGCCGAAGGTTTGTAGTCCTTCACGGACGTTCGTCGAACCCGGCGGCTGGTGCAAATTGGCGACAGGCGTGATTTCCCCAAGGGTATGACCGAATACGGCTTCCCTTTTCCGGCAGAGGAGCTATAGTCCGCGCCATGTCAATGATCATCGACAAAACCCCCGCGCTTGGCGCCCCGGCAGGTATGCGTATTGCAGCCTTCCCGGCGGTCGGCCATGGCGTGCCGGCGATTTGGATGGAGGAATTCCGCCCTTGAGCGTGCGTTGATGAACAGCGGCGACGCGGAACGGGCGGACCTTGGGTCCGCTTTTTTTTTGCCCCGCGGATCCGCAGTTTGATTTGAGGCGAGTGATGGACGGAACGAAATTTGACGGCGCGATCGACAAAGCGCCAGCACAAGGATGGTGGCGCAAGGAACTGGCCGAGATGTTTCGGCTGGCGGCGCCGATCGTCCTGACGCAGTTGGCTTGGGTCGCCATGCTGATCACGGACACGGCGATGATCGGCCGGCTCGGCGCGGAACCGCTGGCCGGTGCCTCCCTAAGTCTGATGATCTTCTTCCTGCTGTATGTTTTCTGCTTCGGTGTGATCACGGCGACGGCCGGTTTGGCCGCGCAGGCCTTCGGCGCGCGTAAGCCGCGCACCGTGCGGCGCGTGATCCGGCAGGGCCTGTGGGTGACGATCCTGTTGACCGTGCCCTCGGTTTTCCTGCTCCAGTTTATCGAGCCGCTTCTTGTCGTGCTCGGCCAGCCGGTCGAAACGCTAGTGCATGCCAATGCCTATATGAGCACGCTGAAATTCTGTTTGATACCAGCGGTTGCCTTCGGCGTGCTGCGCAATTTCGTGGCCGCGCTGAACCGGCCAATCGTCGCGCTGTGGATCATGATTGCCGGCGCGGTGGTCAACGTATTTCTCGATTACGCGCTGATTTTCGGCAATTTCGGTTTTCCGCGGCTCGAACTCGTGGGTGCGGGTATCGCAACCTCGGCGGTCAATACCTTCATGTTCCTTGGGTTGTTGTTGATCGCCGTGCTCGGGAAACCGTTTCGCCGCTACACGATTCTCGGCCGCTTCTGGCGGCCGGACTGGTATCAGTTCCGCCAGATCTTCCGGGTCGGCACGCCGATCGCCGGGACGATGCTGCTCGAGGGCGGTTTTTTCATCGGCGCGGTTTTCGTGTTGGGCCAGTTTGGCGCGATCGCGATCGCGGCGCATATGATCGCGATTCAACTGCCGCATGTCACTTTCATGGTGCCGATGGGCTTGTCCCAGGCGGCGACCGTGCGGGTCGGGCAGGCGGTCGGACGTCGCGACGCGGTGGGCGCCTATCGGGCCGGTTGGATCGCGATGGGACTGACCCTCGCCTTTATGTCGGTGATGACGGTGGTCGTGATCACGATCCCGGAATTGTTCGCCTCGATTTTTCTCGACAGCGCGCGGGCCGATAGCCCGGCCGTCCTGGCGCTGGCGGTCACCTATCTGTTCTACGGAGCCTTCTTTCAGGCCGCGGATGGTTTGCAGGCGGTGGCGGCCGGGGCGTTACGCGGGTTGAACGACACAGCCATCCCGATGGTCATCGCGGCGGCCAGTTATTGGGGCGTCGGATTCGGGTCCGGCCTCTGGCTCGCCTTCGGGGCCGGGATGGAAGGGGTCGGCATTTGGCTGGGCTTCGTGTTCGGCCTCGGCTGCGCGGGCACATTCCTGACGCTTCGGTTCCGGCGGTTGTCTCGGCGCGGATATATACCGGAATTGGCGCCGGATACGGCCGATCCGGGCCTGCGTTGACCCTGTGCGGGCGGGATGCTTTGCTGGCGTCCCGCCCGCCGACCGAAAGAAGCATGCGCTTTGCCGATGTCCAATCCCGTAAAGGGCATTCTCGCCATGATTCTCGGCGCAGCTTTGCTGTCGCTGAACGATGCGGTGTCGAAATATCTGACCGAAAGCTATCCCGTCGGCCAGGTCATTGGCTTACGCCAGGCGGCCTCGTTGCTGGTGATCCTGCCTTATGCCTACGCCACGACGGGATGGCGCGGGTTGCGTGTCGTCAATTGGGCTGGACAGGGATTCCGAGGCGCGGTTTTCGTCGCGACGGCGATCCTCATGGTCCTCGGGTTGAGCCTGCTGCCGATCGCGACGGTTACCGCCATCGCGTTCGCCAGCCCGATCTTCGTCGCCGCGCTGTCGGTGGCCCTTTTGGGGGAACGGGTCGGCTGGCACCGGTGGGTGGCGATCATCGTCGGGTTCATTGGCGTCATCGTTATCGTGCGCCCGGCGGGTGCGAGTTTCGAGTGGGCGCTGATTATCCCGGTCTGCGCCGCCTTCGCCAACGCGTTGCGCGATATCGCGACCCGGAAACTGGCGCGGACCGACACGTCGATCTCGATCCTGTTCTGGTCGACGGTGATCGTCGTCGTCGCATCGCTTTTCTCCATCCCCTTCGGCTGGAAGCCGGTGACTGGCATAGATGCTTTATGGTTTCTGCTCGCCGGGCTGCTCGCCGCCGGGGCGCATTTCCTGATGATCGAGGCCCTGCGACTGGGCGAGGCGGCGTTGATCGCACCGTTCCGCTATACCGCGCTGCTCTGGGCGATCCTGACCGGCATTCTGGTCTGGAACACGGTGCCCGACGCCTTCGTCCTGCTCGGCGCGTTGCTGGTCGTGGCCAGCGGGATTTACATCCTGCAGCGAGAGGCGCGGGCCAAATAGCGCATTCGTCGCCGCACGGCGTCTTCCGATATACTATCCGTCGAAGCAGTGGGAGAGGGACAAGACATGGGCAAACTGGACGGAAAGAACGTGCTTGTTACCGGGGCGAGCCGGGGCATCGGGCAGGCGATCGCAGAATTGTTCGCGGCCGAGGGCGGCAAGGTCGTCTGCGTCGCGCGGACGGTTGAGGAAGGCGATCACGTCCTCGAAGGCTCGCTGACCCGGACCGTCCAGACGATCAAGGAAGCCGGCGGTGAAGCCTGTGCCGTCGCCGCCGATATCTCGAAGCCCGAGAATTGCCTGAAGCTGGTCGAGGACGCCCGCGCGGCCTATGGCCCGATCGATGTCCTGGTGAACAACGCGGCGCTGAACTACTACGTCCCGATCGAGGACTACAAGATCAACCGCTGGATCAAGGCGTTCGAGATCAACGTGCATGCGCCGTTCATCCTGTCGCAGGCGGTGCTGCCCGACATGACCGGCGGACGCGGCGGGGCCATCGTCAACATCAGTTCCGGCGCGGCCATCGGTTACGGACGCGGACCGTATGACGACACGTCCGTGCGCGGCGGCACCATGTACGGGGCCAGCAAGGCCGCGCTCGAGCGCTTTACTCAGGGCCTGGCCCAGGAGGTTGCGCAGTACGGCAACATCAGCGTGACCGCCGTGTCGCCCTCGCATGTGGTGCCGACGCCGGGCACCGTGTTCCACAAACTGGTCGAGGGGATGGAAGATCCCAAGGGCGAGTCGCCGGACTATATGGCGAAGGCGTCGTTGCTGCTCGCCACCGAACCGCCGGAGAAAGTGAACGGCCGGGTGACGTATAGCCAGTTGATTCTGGGAGAGTTCGGCTGGATGGAGAACGCCCGCGGCCGCGGCATCGATTCCGCCGGGTCGGGCTACTCGCAGATTTGATCGCGCCGCCGCCCGGCGGCTAGCATGGACGGGGCGACCCAAAGCACACGAAAACCGGGAGGATCGACGATGAGTTCCGTGAAATCCGCATTCGAAGAAGTCATGGACGCGCGCGGCATGGGCATACCCGCCGAGGGCGAGGTATCGATCACGGGGGCCGATCCGGTCTTCTCGACCCGGTTCAAGATCGGCGAGACCTGCGCCGCCGTGTTGGCGGGCGTCGGCACCGCCGTCAACGACATCTGGGAACTCAAGACCGGCCGCCGCCAGACGGTGGGCATCGACGTGCGCCGCGCTTCGGCAGCCCTGCGCAGCACGCAATATTTGCAAATTCAGGGACCTGACGGCAGTTTCGGCGAGGTCGAGGACGAAGAAAGCAAGATCAGCAAGCGCATCACCCAGCCCTGGCCGACCAAGGACGGCCGCTATTTCCTGCCGCATTTCAGCCTGCCGAACCTGCAGCGCCGGGTGCTCGACGTGCTCGGCTGCGAGCCGGTGCCGGAATCGGTCTCCAAGGCGGTGGCGCAATGGGACGCGCTCGACCTGGAAGCCGCCATCGACGAGGCGCGCGCCTGTGGCGCGATGGTGCGCAGCAATGCGGAATGGCTCGCCAGCGACCACGGCAAGGTGCTGCAGGCCAAGCCCATCGTCGAGATCATCAAGATCGGCGACAGCGACCCCGAGCCCCTTCCGGAAGGCGACCGGCCGCTGAGCGGCATCCGCGTGCTCGACCTGACGCGCATCCTGGCCGGCCCGGTCTGCGGCCGTACCCTGGCGGAGAACGGCGCGGAAGTGCTGATGGTGACCGCCAAGCACCTACCGCAGACCAAGGCAAACGCGATCGACACGAGTCATGGCAAGCGAAGCTGCTACCTAGACCTCACGACCGCCGATGATGCGGCGACGCTCAAGAAACTGGTCGGCGACGCCGATGTGTTCTCGCAGGGGTATCGTCCCGGCATGCTGGCCAATCTCGGCTTCGCGCCGGAACAGCTTGCGGAAATCCGGCCGGGCATCGTCGCCTGTTCGATCAGTTGCTTCGGGGCGGACGGCCCGTTCAGCCATCGCGGCGGCTGGGAACAGGTAGCGCAGACGGTGACCGGTATCTGCCAGGAAGGCAGTCCCGAGCGGCCGAAGCTGCTGCCGGCGGCGGCCAACGACTACACCACCGGCTATCTCGGCGCCTACGGCATCCTGTTGGCGCTTGCCCGGCGTGCGCGCGAGGGCGGCAGCTATCACGTGCGGGTCTCGCTCTGCCAGTCGGGCATGTTCATCTACCGCCAGGGCAAGACCGCACCCGTCGCAGAGCCGGATATGGACCTGTCGGAAACGGAACTCGACGCCCTGCGCATCCAAAGCGAGACGGGGCACGGCACGCTGCGCCATCTGGGACCGGTGCTCGACCTGTCGGAAACCAAGCCGCATTGGGCCCGCCCGACGCCGATCCTGGGCGGCGACGCGCCGGAGTGGCCGGCGGCGGTGGCGGAAGCGGCGGAATAACGCCGGCCAAATTACAGGGAACAGGGGGAAGATTATGGCCATGATGAAATTCGCGATCGGCCAGTCCGTGCCGCGCACCGAAGACCCGCGGTTGCTCCGGGGGCGCGGCCAGTATGTGGACGATTTCGCGCTGCCGCGTCAGGCGCACGCGGTGATGGTCCGCTCGCCGTACCCGCATGCGGAGATCAAGGGCATCGACGCGTCGGCGGCGTTGGCCTTTCCCGGCGTGATCCACGTGCTGACCGGCGCGGACTACGCGGCGGACGGCCTCGGCAACATCATGGGCCCTACGCCCTACACGCGCCGCGACGGCGCGCCCATGTTCCGCCCGCCGCGCCCGGCGATCACCAACGACCGGGTGCGTCATGTGGGCCAGATCGTCGCCGTCGTCATCGCGGAAAGCGTCAACGCGGCCAAGGATGCGGCGGACATGGTCGAGGTGGACTACGACCCGCTGCCGGTTGTCCTAGGCACCGCCGAGGCGGCCGATGAGGGGCAGCCGCAGATCTGGGACGATTGCCCGAACAACGAATGCTTCCTGTTCGAAAGCGGGGACCGCGCCGCCACCGACGCGGCCATCGCGTCCGCGCCCCGCGTCATCACCAACACCTTCGTGATCAATCGCATCCACGCCAACACGATGGAACCGCGCGGCGCGCTCGCCGAATACGATCCGGGGCGCGACCATTACACGATCTATTCCGGCCTGCAACGTGCCTTCGCGGGCCGCGCGACCCTGTGCAAGAACATCTTCAAGATCCGCCAGAACCAGATGCGCTTCGTGACCGGTGACATGGGCGGGTCCTTCGGCATGAAGGGGGCGATGTATCCGGAAATCCCCCTCGCCGCCTGGGCGGCGAAACGCGTGGGCCGGCCGGTCAAATGGCGCTGCGACCGCAGCGAAGGGTTCATGGCCGACGACCATTGCCGCGACAATGTCAGCACGGTCGATCTGGCGCTCGACGACGACGGCAACTTCCTGGGCCTGCGCGTGCGCACCGCCGCCAATCTCGGCGCGTATCTGTCGTCGGGCGGATTCGGCCCGCCGACCAACAATCTCGGCGGCCTCGCCGGGGTCTACACCACGCCAGCGATCCATGTGGAAGTCTCCGCCGTCTTCACCAACACCTCGCCGACCTCGGCCTATCGCGGCGCCGGACGGCCGGAGGCATCCTACATCCTGGAGCGCAGCATCGACATGGCCGCGCGCGAGATGGGCATCGACCCGGCGGAACTGCGGCGGCGTAACATGATCGCGCCCGACGCAATGCCCTATAAGACGCCGCTCACCTTCACCTATGACTGCGGCGAGTTCGAAACGGTGCTCGACCGCACGCTGGAGAAGGCCGGCTATGCGGGCTTCGCCGACCGGCGCGCGCAGTCGGAAGCGGCGGGCAAGCTGCGCGGCATCGGCATGTCCTACACCATCGAGCGCGCGGCCTCGCCGAGTTCGGAAACCGCCGAACTGCGCTTCGATACGTCGGGCACCGCGACGGTGCTGGTCGGCACCACGCAGCACGGCCAGGGGCATGAGACGGTCTACAAACAGATCCTCTGCGAGAAGCTCGGCCTGGAGCCGGAAGACATCGCCGTGATCGAGGGCGACACTGACAAGGTGAGCTACGGCACCGGCACGGGCGGTTCGCGCTCGGCGGCCATCGGCGGGACCGCCGTGCTGCAGGCGGCCGACAAGGTGATCGACAAGACCCGCAAGATCGCCGCGCATCTGCTGGAGGCGTCCGAGCAGGACATCGCGCTGGAGGACGGCAAGTTCGTCATCGCCGGCACCGACCGCTCGATTCCGTTCCAGGACGCCGCCGTCGCGGCCTTCGACCCGAAGACGATCCCGGAAGGGATGGAGCAGGGCCTCTACGAGTTCGCCACATATGCGCCCGACGTGAACAACTATCCGAACGGCTGCCACGTCTGCGAGGTGGAGATTTCGAAGGAGACTGGCGAGATCGACGTGCTGCAATACACGGTGATCGACGACTGCGGCGTCGAACTGAACCCGCTGCTGGTGAAGGGCCAGGTGCACGGCGGCATCGCCCAGGGCGCGGGCCAAGCGCTGATGGAGAATATCGTCTACGAGGAAACCGGCCAGCTCGTCTCCGGCTCCTTCATGGACTACACCATGCCGCGCGCCGACAACTTCTGCAGCTTCGACATCAGCGCCCACCCGGTCCCGACCAAGACCAACCCGCTCGGCGTCAAAGGCGTCGGCGAGGCGGGCACGGTCGGCTCCTTGGCGGCGGTGATGAACGCGGTCAACAACGCGCTGGAAAGCATCGGCGCGGCGCATCTGGAAATGCCGCTAACCCCGCCGCGCGTGTGGCGCGCGGTGCGGGAGGCGGGCGCTCAAGCCGCAGAGTAAAGGCCAACAATTTTTTGAGGAATGGTGCCGCCGAGTGGAATTGAACCACTGGCCTCGCCCTTACCAAGGGCGCGCTCTACCCCTGAGCTACGGCGGCATTGGGGGTGAACACCGGTAAAGCCGGATGAACCGCCGCCTTATGCCATAGGGGGTTGAGCCGCGCAAGCGGTGGCGTCGCTTGCCCTTTGGGCGGTGCGGTTCCGCTGCGGTCGAAAGGCCCTTGCGCCGGCCCGGCCGGGCGTCGTATCCCTGATCCGCGACTCAGGGCGTCGAAAAGGGGCGATATGGGCGACAAACCGGCCGGCAAAGGTTCGGATTCGGGGAAAAACCCCGGGGAGTCGGTGGCGGCCCGGCGCCGCCGGCAGGCCGAGCAGTTGCGCCGCAACCTGTTGAAACGCAAGGAACAAACCCGTGGCCGCGCGGAGGATGATGGGGCCGCGCCGGACGAGGCCGAGGATCCCGCCCAAGGCTGACCTTGCGGCGGCCTTGTGATCGCCATACTCATTGTTTAGTCATGCGCACCATTCCGGCATATCCGGCAGTTTTGCCGGGGCGGCGCGGCGTGACTCCCCCGAAACCGAATGATCGATCGGGGGGTGGAGCAGGCGACGCGAGGAGAGGGAAGCCATGGGCGTGATGCCTGATACCTGGATCCGCGAAAAGGCGCGGTCCGATGGAATGATCGAGCCGTTCGTCGACCGGCAGAACCGGGACGGCGCGATATCGTTCGGCCTGTCGTCCTACGGCTACGACGCGCGGGTCTCGCCGGAGTTCAAGATCTTCACCAACGTGGACAACGCCATCGTCGACCCGAAGGAGTTCTCCGACCAGGGCTTCGTCGAGCGCGACACCGATGTCTGCATCATTCCGCCGAACAGTTTCGTGCTGGCGCGGACGGTGGAGTATTTCCGCATCCCGCGCGACATTCTGGTGATCTGCCTCGGCAAGTCGACCTACGCGCGCTGCGGCATCATCGTGAACGTCACGCCGCTGGAGCCCGAGTGGGAAGGCCATGTGACGCTGGAATTCTCCAACACCACGCCGCTGCCGGCGAAGGTCTATGCAAACGAGGGCGCGTGCCAGTTCCTGTTCCTGAAGGGCGAGGGCGCGCCGGAAGTTTCCTATGCGGACCGGGCCGGCAAATACATGGGCCAGCGCGGCGTCACCCTGCCCAAGATATAAGGACCGAGCATGGTTGCACCGGACACGGGCGCCCGCGCGCCCCTGAGCGAGCATTTGCCGAGGACGACTGGCATGGACCGAATTCTCATTCGCGGCGGCAACCGGCTGTCGGGCACGATCCCGATCAGCGGGGCGAAGAACGCCGCCCTGCCGCTGATGGCCGCTGCCTTGTTGACCGACAAGACGCTGCGGCTGACCAACCTGCCCTATCTCGCCGACATCACCAGCATGGCGAACCTGCTGATTCAGTTCGGCGTCGAGGTGTCGATCGACGGCGACGGCGACGGCGACAACGGCCGCGCCATCGACATGACCGCGGCGCAGATTCTGGATACCACCGCACCCTACGATCTGGTGCGGAAGATGCGGGCGAGCGTGCTCGTCCTTGGGCCATTGGTCGCGCGCTTCGGTCATGCGGAGGTTTCGCTGCCGGGCGGCTGCGCCATCGGCACCCGGCCCATCGACCTGCATCTCGGCGGGCTGGAGACGCTGGGCGCGGAGATCGAGTTGGAGGGCGGCTATGTCCGTGTGACCGCGCCGAACGGATTGGCCGGCGCGCGGGTCGACTTCCCCAAAGTCTCGGTCGGCGCGACCGAGAACCTGATGATGGCCGCTTGCCTCGCCAAGGGCGAGACCGAGCTGGTCAACGCGGCGCGCGAGCCCGAAATCGTCGACCTCGGAAACTGTTTGACCGCGATGGGCGCGAAAATCGGCGGCCTCGGCACCGACACATTGACCATCCAGGGCGTGAATGAACTGGGGGCGGCGGAACACCGCATCGTCGCGGACCGGATCGAGACGGGCACCTACGCGGTTGCGGCGGCGATCACCGGCGGCGACGTGGAACTGCGCAACACGGATTATGCGCTGATCGCGGCACTGGCCGAGAAGATGGAAGAGGGCGGCATCTCCGTCACCGCGACCGACGGTGGGGTCAAAGTGACCTGCCCGAACGGCCGGGTCGACGGCGTGGACGTAAAGACGGAGCCGTACCCCGGATTCCCGACCGACCTGCAGGCGCAGTTCATGGCGCTGATGACGATGGCGCGCGGCGCGTCGATGATCACCGAGACGATCTTCGAGAACCGCTTCATGCATGTGCCCGAACTGGTCCGCATGGGCGCCAACATCAACGTGCACGACTCCTCGGCGATGGTGCGCGGGGTCAAGCGGCTGACCGGGGCGCCCGTCATGGCGACCGATCTGCGGGCGTCGGTGTCGCTTGTGCTCGCCGGACTCGCGGCAGAGGGTGAAACAATCGTCAACCGGGTGTATCATCTGGACAGGGGCTACGAGCGGCTGGAGCAAAAGCTCGCGGCCTGCGGCGTGGATATCGAACGGCTTAAATCGTAATGAAGGCAGACGACGGGAGTGAAAATGCCGTCCGGCTACGGGCCGGCAGTGTGGAAGATTTGTCCGTGATCGCTTCCCTTGTCCAGGACGCCATCGTGCCGCTGGGCGACATCGCTTTCATCAAGGGAGACAATGCCTTCGTCATGGTCCTCAACCGCTTCCGCTGGGAGGACGAGGGCGAGGCCGACTTGCGCGAGCGGGTGCATGCGGGGCTGCGCTTCGACACGGTGCGGCGCGTGCGCTACCGCAATATCGACACCCGGGACCGGTCGCAATTCCTCTCGCTGCTGACGATCACGTATGACGACGGTGTGGTGTCGCTGCATTTCGCCGGCGGCGGCGCGATCCGGCTCGAGGTCGAGAAGCTGGTCTGCGCGTTGAAAGATCTAAGCGAGCCCTGGCCGACCACGCGCGTACCCCGGCACGATCCCGACTGAAACGCCGCGCGTTTGGCGGGACTCGGCCGCCGCGGGTACACTTCCTTTGCATAAAAGCAACGCCCCGCGGCAAGCGGCGGCGGGCAGAGGGAGGCGCTTCATGACCATCACCGCCGATCTGGTCGATATCCTGCGCGCGACGCGGCCTGCGGATATTCCGGCCGAGGCGCTCGAGGTCGCCAAACAGGTAACGCTCGACGGGCTCGGCGTCATGGTCGCCGGGGCGGGCGAGCCGCTCGGGCTCGGGCGCATCACGATCGACTATACGCGGGCGCTCGGCGGCCCCGACGATGCGACGGTGATCGCGGGCGGGTTCAAGACCTCCGCCTTCAACGCCGCGTATGCCAACGGCACCTTCGGGCATGCGCTCGATTTCGACAATACGTGGTGGCCGCTGAACCACCCGACCTCGCCGACGCTGCCGGCGATGCTGGCCATCGCCGAGCGCGACGCATTACCCGGCAGCGCCGTGCTGCGCGCCATCGTCCTGGCCTTCGAGGTGCAGGGCCGGATGCGCGTGGCCTCGGCGCGGGTCGATGCCGGGCAGGGCTTCCACAAACCCGGCGTCTCAGGCTTGATGGGCGCGACCACGGGGGCGGGGGTATTGCTGGATTTGGATGCACTACAATTCCGCCGCGCCTACGGGTTGGCGGGATCGCGGGCGGGATCGATCTCGGCCAACACCGGCACCATGACGAAGTCGAGCCACAGCGGCCATGCCGCGCGGATGGGCGTCGAGTGCGCGACCCTCGCCAAGCTCGGTTGGACCGCCACTGAGGATGTCTTCGGCACGGGCCGCTTCTTCGAATTGTTCTATGGCGAGGACAAGATCGAGCCGGAATTGTTCCTGAAGGATTTCGGCGACCCGTATCGCATGATCGAACCCGGCGTCGGTTTCAAGAAACATCCCGCCAACTACTTCACCCACCGTCCGATCGATGCGGCGCTCGAGTTGGCGGAGCGTCACGACATCGACCCGGCGAAGATCGACCATGTGGTCGTCGATTTCCCGCGCTTCGATTATGTGAACCGGCCGGTTCCGGAAAGCGGGCTCGATGGAAAGTTCAGCGTGCAATACGCCACCACCGTCGCTTTGCTCGATCGGAAGGTAAAGGTCGCGAGCTTCTCCGACGCGCGTCGCTTTGCGCCCGACGCGGAGGCGCTGCTGCCCAGAGTCACGATGAATATGCGGGACGACATTCCGCGCAGTTTCCAAGATTGTTTCGCGATCGTGAAAGTCACGATGCAGGACGGGCGCGAATTCGAACAGCGCTGCGACCGGCCGCGCGGGATGTGGGGTGTGCCGCTGACCCGCGACGAGCGGCTGGCGAAATTCCGCGATTGCTGCGAGGGCGCGCTCGACGACGGAAAGGTCGAAGAGATCATCGGGCTTGTCGAGTCATTGCAGGCGGCGGACACGGTCGCGCCGATCATGGACATTCTGCGCGACGCGACGCCGGCCATGCCCGCCGCCTAGCCGAATCAATCGGGGAGAAATCAACAATCATGACGCAGACACGGGATCTCGCGGCCTATGCCGCCGGCCTCCGATACGACGATCTGCCGGACGGCGTTCGCGACATGGCGCGCGCCTGTATCCAGGACACGGTGGGCATTTCGGTCTTCGGTGCCAACCTGCCCTGGGGCAAGTTCGCCATCGACTATGCGCGCCGAAACGCCGCGGCAGGGCACAGCGCGCTGCTCGGCGTGCCGGGCGTCAAGATCAGCGCACCTTTCGCCGCGCTGGCCAATGGCGTGCTGACCCATGCCTTCGAGATGGACAGCCTGCGCAAACCGGGCACCGGCGTCCATCCGGGCGGGATCGTCCCCGCCGCGTTGGCGGTGGCGCAGCAGGAAGGCGTGTCCGGACGCGATCTGATCACCGCCTTCGTCGCCGGGATGGAGGTGATGACACGGATCGGCCTGTCGACGCGACATTCGAGCGAGGAGAAAGGATTTCATGCGCCGGGATTGACCGGGGTCTTCGGCGCGACGGTGGCGGCGGGATCGCTGTTGAAGCTGGATGCGGATCAGATGTGCAATGCGATGGGCGTTGCGGGCTCACTCTGCTCGGGATTGCTTGAATTCGCCAAGAGCGGCAGCGGCGGCATGGTCAAACGACTGCATATCGGCCGGGCGGCCGAGGGCGGGGTACTGGCGGCGTCGCTGGCGAAGGACGGATACGAGGGACCGGCATCGATTCTCGAGGGGAAATTCGGGTTTCTGAATGCGTACACCAATGATCCCCTGATGGAAAAGTTGACCGGCAGATTGGGCGATACCTGGGAAACGAGGACCATCTGTTTCAAGCGGTGCGCCTGCCATGCGACCGCGCACACACCTGTTCAGGCGTTCGAGGAACTGCGGGCGGAAGTAGGTTTCACCGCGGCCGACGTAGATCGCATCTCGATAGGGTCGAGCCGCAAGGTTCTTGCCAACCATAATAATCCGGAACCGCAGGACCTCATGGCGGCGCAATACAGCGTGCCCTTCTCGGTCGCTTTGTCATTTTTCCACGACCCGATGGACCCAACCTCATTTCTCGACGCCGACTTGTCCGATCCGGCGATTCTGGGTTTGAGCCGCAAGATCACGCTCGAACATTTCGACGAAACCACGAAACCGGGGCAGGCGTGGGCGTGCCGTGCGCGGGTGACCTTGCGGGACGGCCGCGAGGCAGAACGGACTCTGGATGATTTCCGCGGGTCGCCGACGCAGCCGATGAGCGAGGATGAGTTTGATGGGAAATTCCGGGCGGCGACCCGCGCGCTTGGGGAGCCGGCATCGGGGGGAATGTTGGCCCGACTCAAGGCGCTCGACGAATGCACGAATGTCAGGGAATTAGCGCCGTAGCGATTTCCGGCAATCGATCCATCCCGCAGGCAAAACAAAGCCCGCCGAGTTGCGGGCGGGCTTCTATTGATGGAAGGCCGGCCGCGAAGCGACCGCTACCAATTTATCACTGCTTTATGACTGCGACTTCTGCGTGTGCTCGGAAATGCTGTGGAGCAGCGCACGGAACCGCTTTTGAACTTCCGGCGGGCAGGTGCCGATGTTGCGCACCAATTCCAGCGTCTCGCGTTTGGTCCGGAATTCCTCCAGGCGATCGGTGTCGTCGTCGATGCCCATGAAGAACCAGGCAATGGGAACGTCCAGAATTTGCGCTATTTGCCACAAGCGGCTGGCGGAGATCCGATTGGCGCCGCTTTCGTATTTTTGGAGCTGCTGAAAGGTCAAGCCCAACTGTTCGGCCAGCGCCGTCTGGCTCAAACCGCACAAGACCCGTCGAATTCGGACGCGGCGCCCGACATGGACGTCGACCGGATTGGGACCCTTTTTACCTGGAGCCTTTGCTTCTTGATCTTTCGTCACTGCTCTGGAATTCCTCTGCTCTAATCGGTCTCGGACCCACCGGACCGAACTATTTGTCGCGTGAAAGAGATATCACTCGAAAAGTGCTAGGATTGTATACTATACAATTTATAATAAACACCATGATAAAAGCACAACGCTGAGCTTTTCTGTGGTACTAACCCAAGTGAATTGTGTTTTTCCGTTGGTTTTACAATAACTACGCGTATAATATACGGTGAGTCTGCGGTCGGTATCAAGGTGCTGACTCGTGTTTTTTTGGAAGAGGATCAGAAATGGGTTATCCGCTCGAAACATCGTTCGATACATCGGGTGATAACATCCAGCGTCGCGAATTATACTCGATGAGCGAATTCGCTGATGCCGAGCCGCCGGGCAGCACCAACTGGTTGCTGTATAAGTGCTGGAAAACGCTTAGCTTGGGCGGGCGTATTCCGTTGGAACAAGATGTCCTCACCGACAACACGAACACGATGCGGCTGGACGGGCAGACCACGCTAATCGACGTCAGCGATCCGAACCCCTGGAACTTTGTTTTCGTGGCCCATTGGCATACGCCCTACCCGAATCTCGGCAGTGAGCTTACCAATACGCGCGTCAGCCAGTATCCCTGCATGATGCACGCGAAGGCGTTGATGTCGGAATACTTCATCGCGCGCGAGAGCGCCGCGCCGGTGTATCATGAGATCGAACAGCTGATTTTCGGGATTTCCCGGCATTACCGCCGGCTCATCCTGCCGTTGTCGGATACCGACAATCGCGTCAACAAGTTGCTGGTCGGTGTTCGGTCCGTGCGTCCGCCGTTTGAAGTGAAGCAAAACGCGGAGATGGCGTTAATTCACTAGGCGCCGCTTTTCCTCGGGCGCCGGCAGCGCCTCTTGGCCGTCGGACGCCGGCAATGCGTCCCGCTCCTCTGCCGCCTCCAAATTGTCTTGTCTTATCCGCTTCATCATCTCGTCGCGGTGCATATAACTCATTTGCATGTCGTACGGCCGTCCGTAGGGCGGGTAGAATCCGCGCGTGATCGATACGCTGTTTGAAATGTCGTAAGTGTTATGAATCATTGCCTTGCGGCGCGGCGTGTCGCGGACCAGTGAGACATGCCAATCGATGCCGAAGTGCCTGACGGCCAGCATGCGGGTGACGCGTGCGACAATGTTGGTCAACTTGGACCCGCGCAGCTTCGGGTGCACCCAGAAACCGCCGGCAAGCCCGACCTTACCCCCGATTACCGGAAGCTTGTCGGGTTCGACCAACTCGACGGGGCGGAAATCGAGAATTGGTTTCCGGTCGAAGAACAGGCGCTGGGTCCGGATCTCCTCCGCGATGTTGTCCGTCTCGACGATTCGGTAACACAGGCAGGCGACGATCGTCCGCTCGCGCTGCAACAGCCGCGCCAGCAACTTTTGGTCGCGCTCACGGATGATGACCCAGAAGGCGTTGTCCGGGCGAATATAAGACCGAGAGGGGTCATGGGTGGAAGCGATGTCCAAATTACCGGGGATGCGCCGCATTAGGCGTACCCATTTCGAGAGGTCAGAATCGATCTCGATTGTAAATCCGCGTCGGTCCAACTCGGCGCGCGAACGGTCGATGAACTCCTGGATTACGAGGAACTCTTCATCCGTCAGCCGTGACATTGCATGCTCCCTCAATGCCGGGTTGTACGGCTCTCCACAGCTTTCCGCCACGTCTGTGGATTATCCACTATGTTGTTAACCGTACCTTTTAACCATAACCACAGTTGTATTGAAGGGACAAGTTATTAATTTTGCTAAAGGTTAACGCAGTTGGCCGTTTGGATTAACCATGGAAATTTACCAAAGTGCATAAATAAGGGTTGAATTCTCGATGATTGAAAACCCGCACAAGGGAAGTCAAAAAATTGAAAAGTTAACAAGATGCAATTCCGTTTTGGGAATTTGTGGATAAAACATTGCGACTGACATTGTCCGGCGTCCGGCTTGTGTCAAAAGTCCTAGAGCAATTGAGTAATCCGAAATTTCCTGACGCTTCGGCGCCGAGGTCGGTCGTTGAAGGGTTTGGCGCATTCGGAACCGACGTCGCGTGAAAATTAATCTCGCGGTTTCGGGATAATCTAGAATGGCGCATGCGGGCCTGACATCGCGCTATGCATGTTAAATTTCGCCCGCCGGTGATCTGCCGGAGGGCGAGACGGCATGGTACAATCCGCCGAAGTCTAAAAATCAGGGGACAAACCGATGCGCCAGGGGGTTCTCAACCGAAATATCGACGACCCGGTGGCTTGGTTCGGCAGTGAATTGGCGCCGTCCGCCGGGACCGTCCCGTTGCGCGGTCGGTGCATCGACGAGTTGGATGCCGCTGCAGTGTTGTTGCAGGACAATCCAATCCCGACGGAGACGCTTCGTCCGGACGATTTCGAGTTATCCGCCTGCCGGGACTTGATGGCGGAAGTTCGACACCAGCTCGACAATGGGCGCGGATTTGCGCTCATCGATCGCTTGTCGGCGGAGCGTTACAGCCGCCCCGTTATCACCGCGCTCTATTGGTTGCTGGCCACGATGGTTGCCCGCCCAGTCAGCCAGAAATGGGAAGGCCGGATGATTTACGACGTTCGCGACACGGGGCAAAAGCCCGGGAACGGCGTCCGGCCGGACATCACGAATGTCGAGCAGAACTTCCATACGGACAACAGCTACAATCTCTGCCCGCCCGAATTCGTCACCCTCCTCTGTTTACAGACCGCGATGGAGGGCGGGATCAGCAGCATCGTCAGTTTCCCCGCCGTGCATAACGAAATGCGCCGCCGCCATCCGGAGCTGCTGCCGCGCCTGTATCAGGGCTATTGGTTCGATCGGCAGCGGGAGCACGCGCCGGGCGATGACATGACGATCCGGCATCCGTTATTCGAACATGACGGAAACCGGCTGCGGGCGCGGCTGTCCCGGTTTCAGGTCGTGAATGGCTACAAGTTGGCCGGCGAAACGCTGGATTCCGAAGGTAAGGCGGCGCTGGAGACGCTTGAATCGATCATGAATGAGCCCAAGTTCGGGAAACAGTTCTTTTTCGAACCGGGACAGATCCAGATCGTCGATAATCTCCGCTGTGGTCATCGGCGCACCGCTTTCCGAGATTACGACGAGCCGGAGCGGAAACGCCACCTCGTTCGGCTTTGGCTGCGGGACCGCGGCCGGGTCTTCTACAACGGTTAGCGGCCTGTCGGCGCGCGCTTTCTTGTCCATCGGGGGGTGTGGTAATGCCCGGTGGCCTATGCGATAAGAAGCGCCGATTTACCGCAGGAGAGTGACGTGCGTGCCAACGAACCGCTGATTATGGCGTTGCCGAAAGGGCGGATCCTTCGCGAAGTGATGCCCTTGGTTCGGCGTGCCGGCATCGAACCGGAACCGGCATTCGACGACCCGAAAGCCCGTCAGCTCCGATTTTCGACCAATATCGAGAATTTGGACATTATCCGGGTCCGCAGCTTCGATGTCGCGACCTTCATTGCGAACGGCGCGGCCCATCTGGGAGTGGCGGGCAACGATGTCTTGATGGAATTCGACTATTCCGAGATTTATTCGCCGGTCGACCTCGATATCGGGCGGTGCCGCCTGTCGGTGGCCGCACGGCCCGAATTGTTGAAAACGGACGACCCGAGCCGCTGGAGTCACATCCGCATCGCCACAAAGTATCCCAATATTACCCGTCGTCATTTCGCGGCCCGTGGCGTTCAGGCCGAATGCATCAAGTTGAATGGAGCCATGGAGCTGGCGCCCACGCTGGGCTTGTGCCGTCGCATTGTCGACCTAGTGTCGACCGGGCAGACGTTGAAGCAGAACGGCTTGGTCGAGGTCGAGACGATCGCGGAAGTCACCAGCCGCTTCGTGGTCAACCGGACGGCGCTCAAGACACGATCGGAGGAACTCGGCCACTGGATCGACCAGTTCCACGAGGTGGCCGATGCCGCGTAGGCTTTCCACATCCGATGCCGGGTTCGAGGACGCCTTCGACGCGTTCCTTGCGCTAAAGCGTGACACGGAGGCGAATGTCGAAGACGTCGTTGCCGAGATACTGTCGGCGGTACGGTCGCGCGGCGACGCGGCCGTTGCGGACTATACCCAACGCTTCGACGGCGTGGATCTTTCGGAGTCGGGCACTCGGTTTACCGCTGACGAGATTGTCGGCGCCGAGGCCCAATGCAAGACGGCAACGCTCGATGCATTGAAAGCGGCCGCCGCCCGCATCGAGGATTATCATCGGCGCCAGATTCCCGATGACTTGCTCTATACCGACCCTGCCGGCGTCACCTTGGGCGCCAAGTGGACACCGCTATCCTCCGTCGGTCTTTATGTTCCCGGTGGTTTGGCCGCCTATCCCAGTTCCGTCCTGATGAATGCGGTGCCGGCCCGGGTTGCCGGTGTCCAAAGGATCGCGATGGTGGTGCCGACCCCGAACGGCGAAATCAACCCGTTGGTCTTGGCGGCCGCCCATATTGCCGGGATCGACGAAATACATCGGATCGGCGGTGCGCAGGCGGTGGCGGCTTTGGCGTATGGCACGGATTCGATCGGTGCGGTGGATAAAATCGTGGGGCCCGGTAACGCCTATGTCGCCACGGCGAAGCGGCAGGTGTTCGGCCGCGTCGGGATCGACCTGATCGCCGGTCCGTCCGAGATCCTGGTCGTCGCGGACGCGGAAAACGATCCGGCGTGGATCGCCGCCGATTTGATGTCGCAAGCCGAGCACGACACGGCGGCGCAGTCGGTGCTGATTACCGACGATGCGGACTTCGCCGATGCAGTCGGGACGGCGGTCGACGCCCTGTTGCAGCGGCTGCAGCGCCGCGAGATTGCCTCGGAGAGCTGGCGCGGCCACGGTGGGATCATTGTGGTCCGGGATTGGACCGAAGCCGTAGCGCTCGTGGACCGGATCGCTCCGGAACATCTGGAATTGGCCGTCGCGGACCCTGCCGGGTTGGCGGAAAAGATCCAGCATGCCGGTGCGATTTTCCTCGGCCGGCACACGCCGGAAGCGGTCGGTGACTATGTCGCGGGGCCGAACCATGTGCTGCCGACTTCGGGCAGCGCCCGCTTTTCCTCCGGCCTTAGCGTGCTCGACTTCATGAAACGGACGTCGCTGGTCGGCTGCGATGCGGAAAGCCTGTCGCACATCGGCCCCCCGGCGGTTACCTTGGCGACGGCGGAAGGGTTGGAGGCGCATGCTCTTTCCGTTTCCATCCGGCTTGACCAGGAGAGCTCCGGCTGAAGCGGCATGTCTAAGAATTGCATCGTCGATATCTCTCTCGACGACCGGACGGTGGTCCGGCGCAGCCCGGAGGTCGAGCATGAACTCAATATTGCGATCTACGACATCTTGGAACGCAACGAGTTCGCGCCGCTTGGTAAGTTTCAGGGTCCGTTTCACGTTTATCTGAGTATCGAGGATCGCCGGCGACTGGTGTTCCATATCAGCGGCACCAATGGCGGCGAGCAGGGGCGTGTGACATTGCCCCTGGTGCCGTTTCGGCGGATCGTTCGCGACTACTTCCAGATTTGCGAAAGTTACTACGACGCGATCAAGCGTCTGTCGCCCGCCCAGATCGAGACGATCGACATGGCCCGCCGCGCGCTGCATGACGAAGGGTCCGATTTGTTGGTCGAGCGTTTGAACGGGAAGATCGACGTTGACGAGGAGACGGCGCGGCGTCTCTTTACGCTCATCTGTGTTCTTCACATCCGGGCCTAAGCGGGACCGGCGTCATGGTCGACCGCATTCCCGGTTCCGTCCTCTTCGCCTGTACCGAAAACGCATTGCGGTCGCCGATGGCCGAGGCGATGCTCAAGCACTTGCATGGACACCATGTCTATGTGGATTCAGTCGGGGTGCGGGCGGGCGAGGTGGATGGTTTTACGGTGGAGGTAATGGCGGAAATCGGGATCGAAATCGGCGGGCATACGCCAAAATCCTTTACCGATCTGGAAGATACATCCTTCGACCTGATTATCAGTTTGTCGCCCGAGGCGCAGCATAGCGCGGTCGAACTCACCCGGCATTCGGCGGCGGACTTGGAATATTGGGGGGTCTTCGACCCGAGCATGACCGAGGGCAGTCGCGAAAACCGGCTCGAGTCCTATCGGCAGGTCCGGGACAACCTCTTCGCGCGAATACGGGAACGATTTCCCGTTGCCTCGCTTTCCGATACTTGACGTATGACGAAACGCCGGGTCCTATCGCGCCATGACTGACGGCGAAAAATCCCGACCTGCGCTGGTACTGGCGTCAGCGTCCCCGCGCCGGCGCGACTTGCTGGCGCAGATCGGGATTGTGCCCGACGTGATCGACCCGGCGGATATCGACGAAACGCCGGCGGCTCGCGAACTGCCGCGGGCGCACGCGGCGCGGCTGGCCAAGGCCAAGGCACTGGCAGTGGCGGTGCGGCATGTCGGATCCGTCGTGATTGGGGCGGATACGGTCGTCGCCTGCGGCCGGCGGATATTGCCGAAACCCGTGGACACCGATGAGGCGCGACGCTGCCTCGTCCGGTTGTCGGGCCGGCGGCACCGGGTCTATGGCGGCGTGTCCGTCGTCGCGCCGGACGGCAGCGTGCGGGATCGCCTCGTTCAGACGGCGGTGATTTTCAATCGGTTGGAGGAGCGGGACATCACACGCTACCTCGATTCCGGCGAATGGGAAGGCAAGGCCGGCGGTTATGCGATTCAGGGGTTGGCCGCCGCCTTCGTCCGTTCGATCAACGGGTCCTACAGTAATGTGGTTGGCTTGCCTCTGTTTGAAACGGCGCAACTCCTGAAAGGAATCGGATACCGATGACCCGCCGCGTCCACGATATTTTGATCGAGTGTTCCCCCGGCGAAACGCGGGCGGCGATGCTGGACGAGGACGGCGCTTTGCTCGAACTGCTTATCGATCGGCTCGGCGAGACGAGCCTCGTCGGGACGATCTGCCGTGGGCGTGTGACGCGCCTGGAGAAGGCGACGCAGGGCGCCTTCGTGAATATCGGCTCGCCGGATTCGGCATACCTGCCGCGGGCCAAGGGACTGACCGAGGGACAGAACCTTGTCGTTCAGGTCACGCGCGACGGCTGGGGAGAAAAGGGGCCTGCGGTTAGCCGGTCGCCGTCTTTGTCCGGGCGCTATCTTGTCTACCGGCCCGGCGAGACGACCGTGCGCTGGCCGCGCTCGATTCCCAACCGGGTCAAGACAGAGCTGGAGCCGGCGATCCGGTCCGCCGTGCGGGACGGCGAAGGCTTTACCGTGCGCCGCAATGCCACGCTCGCGGCAGACGAGGATCTGGCGGCGGAGGCGGACTCGCTGCGCACCCGCTGGCGGGAGATCGCGGCCACGGGTGACGGGCCCGCCGTGCTGCAGCCGGCACCGGGGCTGATCGACCGGGTTCTGCGCGATTACGCGCCGATGGGCGACATTATTTTGGACGATCGGCGTCAGGTTGCTGACACGGCGGGTAAGGTGCCGGTCGTGGCGCCGGATCTCGCGGGCAAGATCGCCTTTCACGACGATCCCGCGCCGATGTTCGAGGCCCTGGGCGTCGAGGAGCAGATCGACGAAGCGCTTTCCCGGACCGTGGCCCTGCCGCGCGGCGGCACCGCGGTCATCGACGAGGTCGAGGCGTTGACCGCAATCGACGTCAATATGGGGGCGGCCGGCGGCGGCCGGCGGGGTGAGGACGCCGTTCTGTCGGTCAACCGGGCCGCGGCGGACGTCGTCGCTCGCCAAGTCATGCTGCGCAATATCGCGGGGCTGATCGTCATCGACTTCGTGACGATGCGCAGCAAGGCGAACAATCGCAAATTGGTCGAGTCGGTCCGCCGCGCTTTCGCCCGTGACCGGGTAACCGTCGACATTCTCGGCATGACCCCCGCGGGTTTGGTCGAGGTGACGCGCCAGCGTCGCGGCGTTGCGCTGTCGAGCCTGATGCTGGAAGCGCGGCGGCAGGACGCGCCGTTGCAACCGGAGACGCAGGCCTGTGCCGCGCTGCGGGGCGTCTTGCGGCAACTCGGCGCCGGCCGGCCCGTGTTGCGCTGTGCACCCGGCGTCGCGGCGGCGCTGGACGGGCCGTTGAAGGCGGGACTGGACGAGACGGTCCGGCGTTTGGGTCAGCCGCTGGAAGTGCGGGCCGACCCGGCCTGCAAGGGATACGAGATATTGCGCGAGGGGAGGTCGTGATGGCGGAGAAGAAATGTCCGGTTTGCGGGAAGCCGCGGGAGCGGGAATTCCGGCCGTTCTGTTCCAAGCGTTGCGCCGATCTCGACCTCAGCCGCTGGTTCAACGATTCCTATCGCGTGCCCACGGACGAACCGCCGGATTCCGCCGAAATCGTCCCGTTCGAGCGGAACGAGGATGGCGAATAGCGCCGTTTGGGGTACACTTGGCGGTGGACACGCGACCGCGATTTGACTATGAAATGCGGTCCGCGCGTTCCGCGCCGTGCCCAGGTAGCTCAGTTGGTAGAGCAGTGGACTGAAAATCCGCGTGTCGGCTGTTCGAGTCAGCCCCTGGGCACCATTTTTTCTCTGAAATCGGCATAGGTACCGGGCGAGCTGGCGCTTCCGTCCAGGCGGCGGCTGCCATACCAATAATTCAAGCTGGGTCCGGCGCCTATGTCTCCGGGAAGTAGCAGGCCGCGTGATGTCGGGAACCGCTCTCGTCCGACAAGGGCGGTGCCGTGCCGGCGCACTTTTCCTGCGTTTTCCAGCACCGCGTGCGGAACCGGCAGCCGGAGGGCGGGTTCGCCGGGCTGGGCACTTCCCCTTTCAATAGGATGCGTTGCTGCGTGCCGTTTCCGGAGAAATCGACCGACGGCTGGGCCGATAACAGTGCCTTGGTATAGGGGTGGCGCGGATTGCCGTAGACCTGCTGCTTGCTGCCGAGTTCGACGATCCGCCCGAGATACATCACCGCGACCCGGTGCGACATGTGGCGCACCACCGACAGGTCGTGCGCGATGAAGATGTAAGCGATACCGAATTTCTGCTGGATCTCCTCCAGCAGGTTCACCACCTGCGCCTGAACGGAGACGTCGAGCGCGGAGACCGGTTCGTCGCAGATGATGATTTCCGGGTTCAGCGCCATCGCGCGCGCGATGCCGATCCGTTGCCGTTGCCCGCCGGAAAATTCGTGCGGATAGCGTTCGGCGTGTTCCCGGCGCAGTCCTACGCTCTGCAGCAATTCGCGCACCCGGTCCGGCCACTCGCTTCGGGGCAGGACATCGCGATGGATCACCCAGGGTTCGCTGACGATCTGTTCCACGCTCAGCCGCGGGTTCAGCGACGCATAGGGGTCCTGGAAGATGACCTGTATCCTGCGGCGGATATTCTTCAGGTCACGCTCGTTTGCCCCGAAAATGTCTTGGCCATGAAATAGCGCCCGGCCCGCGGTCGGTTCTTCGAGCCGCAGGAGCGTGCGCGCGACGGTCGACTTGCCGCAGCCGCTTTCGCCGACGAGGCCCAGGGTTTCGCCCCGTCGCAATGTGAAGCTCACGTCGTCCACCGCCTGAATGGTCGCGGTCTCGCGGCCGAACGCGAATCCGCCGCCGAGATGGAAATGCTTCACGAGGCCCTGAACGTCAAGGATCGAGTCGTCCCCCGTGGCGTCGGTTGCCGTCCGGTCAGTTGCCATCGAACACCCTTTCCGCGTGATGGCATTCCGACCAGCGGTCCGGACCGATGGCGGCCGCTTCCGGTTTGGCAATGCGGCATTCATCGGTCGCGAAGCCGCAGCGGGGATGGAAGGCGCAACCGGCGGGCACTGCCGCCATGTCCGGCGGCGAGCCGAGAATGGGCTGCAGCGGGTTACCGTCGTCTTGCAGGCGCGGCATCGAGTTGAGCAGGGCCAGCGTGTAGGGGTGGGCAGGCTTCCGCAAGACGTCGCGCACCTTGCCGGTTTCGACCACCCGGCCGGCATACATGACCGCAACGCTTTCGGCTGTATCCGCGACGACGCCCAGGTCGTGGGTGATGAGGACGATGGCCATGCCGAATTCCTGCTGCAGGTCCTGCAGCAGTTCCATGATCTGCGCTTGTACCGTGACGTCGAGGGCGGTCGTCGGTTCGTCCGCGATCAACAGGTCCGGGCCGAGGGCGATTGCCATTGCGATCATGACCCGTTGCCGCATACCGCCGGAGAATTGATGAGGATAGTCCTGGGCGCGGTTCGCGGCATCGGGAATCCCGACCCGGTTCAACAATTCGACGGCGCGCGCTTCGGCGTTCTTGCGGTTGCTTTCGCCGTGCACACGGAACAGTTCGCCGATCTGCCAGCCGACGCTGAACACGGGGTTCAGCGAGGCGAGGGCATCTTGGAAGACCATCGCGATCTCTTGGCCGCACCGCCGCCGCCAGTCGTCGATCGGCATCGTCAGGACGTCGTCGCTCTTGAACCGGATTGTCCCGCCGGTGATGTAGGCAGGCGGGCATTGCAGCAGGCGCATTACGGCGGACGCGGTCACGCTCTTTCCCGACCCGCTTTCGCCCAGGATCGCCGCCGTCTCACCGGGCGCTACCCGAAACCGTACGCCGTTGACGGCATGTACCGTTTCGCGGCCGCTGCGGAATTCGATGTGCAGGTCGTCGATGTCGAGCAAGGCGGCGTCAGTCATCGGCCTTCCTCGGGATTTCGAGACGCCAGCGCTGCTCGGGATCGGTCACGATGCGGAGCCAGTTCGACAGCAGATTGGCCGACAGGGTGGCGAACATGATTGCCAGACCGGGGAAGAAGGCAAGCCACCACGCCTGACTGAGGTAGTTGCGCCCTTGCGCCACCATCAATCCCCAGGTGATGTCGGGCGGCTGGATGCCGATACCCAGAAAACTGAGCCCGGATTCCGCGAGCATGACGATCGCGAAGTCGACCGTCAGGATGGTGACCAGGGTTGGTGCGACCACCGGCACGACATGCCGCAGCAGGATGTGGCTCCGGCTGCCGCCGAGCGCGCGGGCCGCATCGACGAAGACGCGTTCGCGAATTTCCAGCACCTCGGCGCGGGTCACGCGCAGGTATGAGGGGATGCGCGTGATCGCAAGGACGATGATCAAGTTGCCGACGCGCGGTTCCAGCATGTAGAGCACGACGACGGCGAGCAGCAGCGACGGGAAACTTTGGATGATATCCGACAGGCGCATGATCACATTACCGACGCCGCGCCCAATGTATCCCGCGATCAGTCCGAGGAAACCGCCGACGACCATGGCGAGAAGGACCGACGTCAACGCGACGGATATCGTATTGCGGCTGGCTGCGACGAGGCGCGCCAGCACGCTCCGCCCCAGCGGGTCCGCGCCCAGGATCATCGTCCAGCCCTTTTCCAATGAGCCGGGCGGGAAATTGCGGGCGCGGAGGTTCATCGTCGTCGCTTCCTTGCCCAACAATTCCGGGCCGATCAGGACGCAGAGCGCCAGAAAAGTGAGCCAGACCGCCGCGGCCAAGGCCAACGGATCGCGCGCGAGAAGCCGCCACCAGGGCAAGCCGCGCCGGATCGTGACGGCTTCCTGTTCTGCGGTGGCTTGGGTCATGGGTTCATTCCGCCAGCGCTATTGGTGACGAATACGCGGATCGAGCGCGACATAGACCAAGTCGATCACGATGTTGAGCAGGAAGATCGCCGTCGCGGTCACCATGATCGCCGCCTGCACAATCGGGAAATCGCGCTGGATGACGGAGTCGATCATAAGCTTGCCGACGCCGGGCCAGCCGAAGACCGTTTCGACGATCACCGCACCGTTGATCAAGCCGACGGTCAGGTCGCCCGCAACGGTCACGACCGACAGGCAGGCGTTGCGCAGCGCATGGACAAAGATGACGGAATGTTCGCGGACGCCCTTGGCCCGTGCCGTCTTTACATAGGCCGACGACAGCGCACTGAGCATCGACGCCCGCACCACTTGAACCAGCAGGCCGAACGGCCGCAACGCGAGGACGGTGATCGGCATGATCCAGTAGGGAAGGTCGCCGACGCCCGACGTCGGCAACCATCGGAAGTGGACGGAGAAAATGAGAATACCCGTGATCGCGATCCAGAAGTCCGGCGCGCTGGCCCCGGCAAGCGACCCGATGCTGCTGATCCGGTCGAACACCCCGCCCGGCCGGTAGGCCGCTAGCGCGCCGACGATGACCGCCAGCACGACGGCGATGACCATCGTGAGGCCCGCGAGTTTCAGCGTCGTGGGGTAGGCCTCCAGGACCAGTTCCATCGCCGGGCGCTGTTTGCGCATGGAATAGCCCAGATCGCCCTGCGATACGTCCTTGAGAAAGCTCCAGAACTGCTCGATCGCAGGCCGGTCGAATCCGTGCTTCTGGGCGAATTCCTTGCGAATTTCGAGCGATGCGTCGATCGGCAGGAACAGGTTGGTGGGATCGCCGGTCAGGCGCGCGAGGAAGAAAACGGCGACGACGAGCCCAATCAAAGCAATTGCGCTGTGCACCGACCGACGCGCCAGATAGCGACCCATGCCCTTGCCCCCCTGCGAGCAAACTTTGTGGCCTTGTGAAACTTAGAGGGCGGCCCGATCGTTGCGGATCGGGCCGCCCTCATCGGGCGTGGCTTCAGTTCCTATTTGAAGCTCATGTCTTCCAGGTGGAGTTCGCTGTTGGTCGAGATGCTCGGGGTGAAGTTGATTCGGTTGCCCACCCGCGAATAGCCGACCATATGATACATCCAGACATCCGCGACCAAGTCCTCGTTGATGATGCGGAAGACTTCCTGCCAGGTCTTGCGGCGCTCATCGCCGGACAGGGTCGAGGCCTTCTCGATCAACGCGTCGAGTTTCGGATCGCAGGTCGTGGCCTGCGCGCCTTTGCACGCATATTTGTTGAACACCGAAAAAACGGCGTCGCCATTGTTGTTGTCATGCTGGGCCTGAAGCAACACCGGCTTGCGGTCCTCGGCATACGGTTTGGTCAGGATGTCCAGCCATTCGGCGACTTCGAGCATGCGCAGCTTCACCTTGAAGCCGACGGCTTGCAGCATCGCCATCATCGCTTCCATGGTCTCGGTCGCGTTTGGGTAGATGTTGATGCGGCCGACGATTTCGAGTTCCTTGTCGACCGGCACGCCCGCCGCCTTTGCCTCGGCGATCAACGCCTTGGCCTTCGCGGGATCGTAAGGGATGACCTTCAATTCCGGATTGTGGCCGTTGATGCTGGGGACGACGATCTGCGTCGCGTGCAGCACGTCCTTCGACAGCACCGAGCCGCGCAAAGCTTCGCGGTCGATCGCATAGTTAAGCGCCAACCGGACGCGGCGGTCATCAAGCGGCGGGCGGGTCACGTCGATCCGCAATCGGGTCGTTTCCGAGTTGGGGTAGCTGGAGTCCATCTTCGGTTCCGTCGCGTCCTGTACCGCGATATTCGGTGCGATGTCCGCTTCACCGACCTTCACCATGGCCGCGCGCACGGTCGATTCCGACCGCCAGATATAGCGTGCGCCCTCGACGACCGGCTTCTTGCCCCAATAATTTTCATTGCGTTTGACCGTGATCTCCTGACCGGCGACCCAATTGTCGAAGATGTAGGGTCCGGTTCCGATCGGGTTCAGCACGAGCTTGTCCGTCGGCGTGTTTGGAGACGATAGGGAGACGACGCCCATCCGCGTCGGAAGGATCGGCACGGGCTTGTTCGCCGAAATTTCCAGCGTGTGGGAGCCTACGGCCTTACCGACGATCTTGAGGTCGCCGAAAGATTTGGTGCGGGTTTCGCAGTCCAGTCCGCCGGTGCCGCGTGCGCCGCCCTTGCCGGCCGTATCCATCGTGCGTTTGATCGCCGCCGCCGCCGTCGCAGCATTCAACTCCGCGCCGTCGTGAAATTTGACGCCCTTGCGGATCTCAAATTGCCAAGTCTTGTCGTTCACCTTCTTCCACGAGGTTGCAAGGCGCGGCGTGATCTGGCCGTCCTTGGGATCGATCTCGGTCAACGTCTCGACGATATTCTGCTTCACGACGCGGCCGACGGTCGACCGGTTCGAATTACAGCCGTCCAGGCCTTCGGGCTCTTCGGAAAGAACGACGGTGACGATCTTATTCTGCGCATTCGCGGTGTCGGCGAAGGCGCCCATGCTGATTACGGCAACCGCCGCCGCCGCGTAGTAGGGCCAATGTTTCACGCGGAGCGGTATCCGCGCGCAGTCCTGCGAGTCAGTCGGTTTCATGTTTCGCTCCCGGCAATTTGGTTAGCGTGGGTGCGAAGGCTTCTCCGGTCTTCCGCCGTGATTTCGCCGATAGATAGTCGGCTTCGCACCCTCAGTAGAAATCCCGTATCGATAGTTCTAGGAAAAATGCTTCCCTATTACGGGGTTGCTGTCAACTTTGGCGGCCGGATCGCGTTAGAACGGGATCCGCGCGCCGTCCCATGCATAGAGGTTGCCGGAATCTTCGGGCGTTAAACGGTCGAGCACGGTCAGCAACGCGTGGGCGGAATGCATCGGGTCGAAAAGTGCGTTTGCCGGCACGCCCGATTGGAAGGGTTCGGAAAGCGCTGTATCCACCGTTCCCGGATGCAGCCCCACGCAAAGAGCATGAGGATTGCGACGGCCGAGTTCGATCGAAAGCGTTTTGATCACCATGTTCAGTGCCGCCTTCGAAGCGCGATAGGCATGCCAGCCGCCGAGCCGGTTATCGTCGATGCTGCCGACACGGGCGGATAGCGCGGCGAATGCCGATTTCCGGTCGGATGCGAGCAAGGGGAGAAAGTGTTTCGCGACCAGTGCGGGGCCGGTCGCGTTGATCCGAAACGCCCGTTCCAGCGCCGGCGCGGAGAGCGAACGCCACGTCTTCTCGGGCTGCAGCCCATCACCGTCATGCAGGATGCCCGTCGCGACAAACACGAGGTGTAGCCGGCCTACCGACTCCTCGATCGCCGCGGCGGCATCGGCGATGGATTTTTCGTCCTCGAGATCGAGAGTGTGCGCCGACTTTTCCTGCGAGCGGGACAAGCGGATGATTCGTTCAACAGCCGGCGCGACGTCGAGTTGGCGCGCAACGGCAGCGCCAATACCCCCCGACGCGCCGATGACGGCTGCGTTGATGCCGTCACCGAACGAACCGAGGTTCACCGGGTTCGTCACCGGGCCGCCCTGCATTTCGAAAGGCGCAGAAGCGCAGACTGGACTGCCGGGCGAACGGTCAGGAACAAGTCGTAGGCCCTGTTGAGGAACCACGCGAGAGGGCGCGCCCGAAACAGCCGACTCCATATCCGGAACGCCGGCAATACGCGCCATACCTCCCGGAATGCGTCGCCACCGGAAACCAGCCTGCCGCCGGCGTCAACGACATGGAACCGCGCCATCGCATCGGCTTTCGACAACCTGGGTGCGACCGTGTTGCCGGCGCATTGGCTGACATCGACCCAGTCTACGGCCCCGGCATTCCTACATTTCCGGTAGAAACCGATCTCGCGCACGCAGAGGGGGCAACTGCCGTCATAGAAAACCGTAACCTCTTTGGATTTGTCGCGCGGGATGTACATCGATGCACCGGTTTCAAAATATTGGTCGCATGTAACAGTACGGGATTGGAAGCCGCTTGGATTTCCGGCCCGACGGTTGGTGAACATCGGTTTCCGCTATTTGAAACCTCGCACGCAGAGTGATCCAAAGCCGCCTCCGGTGCGTAGCACTAGAAAGAACGACGGAGGATCGAGAAATGGCAGCGAACGCTCAACTCATGGCGCAGATTTTGTCCCAACAGATTGCGATGTTGAAGCAGGTCGGCTTACACCAGACGGCCGCACAGGCTTCCGATGAAGTGCGTCACCTCGAATTGCTCGCTCAAATTCAGGCGTCGCAGCAAGAATTCCGCCAACCGTTCCGCACGATCGCCTAATCGGCGCCCCAACCCGGCAGATTCAGGCACGCCGTTCGTCTCTATGTCCGACCCGCGGCATTTTTGAGCGCCGGTAGCGCCGCATTGGCGGCGTTGAACACCATGGCGGCGTCGTTCGAGTAAGGAAGCCACTGCGCGCCCTTGCCCAGCCAATGAGTCGCTTTCTCCACGGTATGGCTGGTCAATCCGCAGGGCGTGCCCGCTTCCTTGCAGGTCGCAAATATCTCATCGATCACGGCCAGCAGATCCGGATGCTCCAGTTCGCCGGGGATACCCATATCCTGCGACAGGTCGTCCGGACCGATCATGATCGCGTCGACGCCATCGACCGCGCAGATATCGGCTAGGTTGGCGACGCCGGTCTGGCTTTCGATCATCACGACCGACAATGTGTGCGCATTCAGGTGCTTGGTCATGGCATCCGTATCGCCGGATATGTAATCCGTGTGCGGGCCACGCAGATTCAGCGGGCGGTGCCCCATCGGGTGGAACTTCGTTGCCGACAGGATCGTCTGAATCTGTTCCACGGTATCGATCGAGGGCAAGACCAACCCTTGGGCACCGGAGTCGAGCAAGCGCGTCAGGTCGTGCGGATCGCGCGTGCCCGGCGGGCGGACGAACGGCGTCAGTCCCGCCTCGCGCGCCATCAGCAGCAGCGGCCCCACCGTATCGAGTCCGAAATCCGTGTGCTCCATCTCGATGATGACGAAATCGAAGCCGCAGGCCGCATATAGGGAGATGATGCGCGGGTGCGGACACAGCGTCACCCAGGTGCCGATGGCGGGTTTGCCGTCCTGTAGAATTTCCCGGACCGTGTTCGATTTGATCATGCCTTCTCTCCTGATCGAAATGCGTCAGCGTTGTTGGGTGCGGAGCGACTCTGTCGCCGCGGCGTCGAGGCTTCCGTCGGGCATGGTGACGACCCCATAGTCCCGCCGCGCCGCTTCGGCGGTGACAAGGCCGTTCCGGACGTCGTCGGCGACCTGCGCGGCATCGCGCGTCAGGGGATTGCCATAGCCGCCGCCGCCGGGCATTTCCACGATCAACCGGTCCAGGGCGGGTACGACTTGAAAACCCTTGTTGCGGAGTTCGGCGCCGGAATCGAGCCGCAGCCGGCCCTTTTCGCCGGGCGCACCGCCGTCGCGGCCGCGGGCCGGAAAGACCACGCGCTCGAAACTGGCGAAGATGCCGAAGGGCACGTCCTCGCGGTTCGTCAGTTCCATGGTTTGGCCGAGCCCGCCGCGCTGTGCGCCCGCGCCGCCGGAATCGGTCCGGTAATCCTTGCGCCAGATTACGATCGGGGTGATCGCCTCGGTGATCTCGACCGGGACATTGCGGACGCCGCTCGGAAAGGGCGTCGCGGACAAACCGTCCTGCTTGGGCCGCGCGCCCGCGCCGCCGCTGTGGAAACTGGTCACCATGAAGGCCGTCGACCCGTCGGCGCCGCTGCCGGTGATGCCGTGCCCCGCGCCGAGCTTCAGATTCCAGAGGTTCGACGTGCCCTCCGCCGGGACGCGGTCGGGCATCGCCTGGTGGATCGCGCCGAACACGACGTCCGGCAGCATGTGGCCGATCGTCGAGCGGGCGACGACGGCGCAGGGATGTGGGGCATTGACGATGGTGTTCTCAGGCGCGGTGACTTTGATCGAGTCAAGCGATCCGGCGTTGTTCGGGACGCGAGGGGCGACGATGCAACGGACGCCGAAGGCGGTATAGGCTTCGGTGTAGCACATCGGACAATTAATCCCGCGGTCCGATGTGCCGGACGTGCCGTCGAAATCCACCCGGATTTCCGTTTCGTCGATGGTGACGGCCGCGCAGAGATCGATCGGTTCCTCGTAACCGTCGATCCGCATGCTGCTGGTCCACGTTCCCTTCGGCAGCTTGGCGATCGCTTCGTTCATCGCGACGCGGCTCTGCTCGATGATATACACGCCGAGGTCGTCCAATGCGTCGAGTTCGTATTCGTCCATCATGGCGAGCAACCGGCGGCTGCCGGTTTCGTTGCAGGCGACCAGGGCATAGATGTCGCCCTCGACCTGCACCGGTTCGCGCACATTGGCCCGGATCAGGGTCAGCAGCCATTCGTCCATTTCGCCGCCGCGTGCCAGCGGCATGATCGGGATGAACAGGCCCTCGTGATAGACCTGCTTGCCGTCCGGCGCGAGGCCGATGCCGCCGATGTCGACAAGGTGGCTGGTGCAGGCGAACAGGGCGACCGGCTTGCCGTCCTTGAAGGTCGGCGACACGACCGTCAGGTCGTGCAGATGTCCGGTCCCTTTCCAAGGATCGTTGGTAATGTAGGCGTCGCCCTCTTTCATCTGATCGGCGGGGAACACCTTGAGGAAATGAACCACCGCGCGCGCCATCGAATTCACGTGACCGGGCGTGCCGGTCACCGCCTGGGCCAGCATCTGGCCGTCGCAATCGAAAACCCCGGCGGACACGTCGCCCGCCTCGCGGGTCGAGGTGCTGAAGGCGGTTCGCACGAGCGTCTGGGCCTGTTCCTCGACGACGGAAATCAGGCGAGTCCACATCACCTCGTGGCGGATTTCATGGAGTCGGTTTTCGGTCATCGGGTTACGCCTCCCGCGCTATGACGATCTGGCCGATTTGGTTCACGGTTGCGTTGAAACCGGTCGGCACGAATGTCGATGTTTCGTCCTCCACGATGATCGCCGGCGACGGAACCGCGGCGCCTGGCCGAAGAGCATCGCGTTGGTAGATCGCCGCATCGATCATGACGCCGCTGTCGATATCAAGGACCGGCCGCGTGCCGTCCGCTTCGGCGTCATATTGCTGATCGGGCGGGCCCACCGCTTCGGGGAGCGGCTGATCGGTGGCCAGCGACAGCGTCCAGCTCAGAATCTCGATTTCGAGGTTGGGAATGGTGCGGGAATAGAGCGAGCGGTACTCGCGGTCGAACGCTGATTCAAAGATCGCGGCATCTTCCGATCCATAATCCCGTGAGGGCAAGGTGACGGCGATCTCGTGCCCCTGGCCACGGTAGCGCATAAAGGCGGTGCGTACTTCGGCGAGCGCCTCGTTCGGCGCGCCCATGCGAACGACGGATTCTGCCTCCGTGCGCATATCGCGGAACAGGTCGTTGACAAAATCCGTGTCGAATTTCGGCAAGGACATGAACCGTGTGCGCACCACCTCGTAGGCGATCGGTGCGCGCAGGAATCCTACTGCCGAACCAACCCCGGCTCCCTGCGGCACGATGATCCGGTCCACGCCGAGCTTACCGGCAAGCCGCGCGGCATGCAGCGGTGCGGCCCCGCCGAAGGCGATCAGCGTGCGGTCCGCGGTCTCCTTTCCGTTCTCGATCGCGTGGACGCGGGCCGCATTGGCCATGTTTTCCGTGACGATTTCGGATATGCCCGCGGCGGCGATTTCGGTCGTCATGTCGCGCGGGCCGCCGACGACCCGGTCGACCGCCTCTCTCGCCCGCGCGGGGTCGATGGTTACCTTGCCGCCGGCGAACTTGGCGGGATCGATCTTTCCCATCGCCACGTCCGCGTCGGTCACGGTTGGTTGTTCGCCGCTGCGCGCATAGGCAGCCGGACCGGGGTCCGACCCGGCGCTTTCCGGACCGACCGTGATGCGCTGCAACTCGTCCAGTGACGCGATCGAGCCGCCGCCGGCGCCGATCTCCACCATGTCGATGACCGGAATGCGAATCGGCAAGCCGCTGCCCTTCAGGAAGCGATACATACGGGCCACCTCAAAGTGGCGGGAGAGCTGCGGCCGGTAGTCGTCGATCAAGGTGATCTTGGCCGTGGTACCCCCCATGTCGAAGGACAGCGCCTTTCCGATGCTGTTCTCGGCGGCGATGTTGAGCGCCAGGATCGCGCCGCCGGCCGGACCTGACTCGACCAGACGGATCGGGAAGGCCATGGCCGTCTCCACAGTCGTGACGCCGCCGCTCGACATCATGAGCAGCAGCGGGCAAGCGACTCCGATGTCCTTCAACCCGGACCGCAGCCGATCGAGATATCCCGCCATCATCGGTTGGACATATGCATTGGCGCAGGCCGTTGACGTGCGATCGTATTCGCGGATTTCCGGGCACACCTCGCACGACAAGGTGATGGCAACGTCGGGCAATGCCGCGGCGAGGATGTCGCGCACCCGGATTTCATGGTCCGGGTTCACATAACTGTGCAACAGGCACACGGCGACGGCCTCGACGTCTTGCTCCTGGAGCACCGGCACCAACGCGTTGACCGCGTCTTCGTCCAACTCGCGCAGGACCGTCCCGTCGGCGGCAATCCGTTCGGGGACGGTGTGACGCCGATAGCGCGGCACCAGCGGTGTCGGCCGCTCCATATAGACGTCGTATTGTTCGAACCGGTGCTCGTATGCGATCTCGACCGAATCGCGGAACCCGTCGGTCGTCACCAGCGCCGTGTGCGCGCCTTTGCGTTCGATCAACGCATTGGTGGCGAGCGTCGTACCGTGGATTGCGAGTTCGAGACCGTCCGGCGCAATGCCCGACTCCGTCAGGATGCGATTGACGCCATCGAGGACGCCTTTCTCCGGTGCTTGGGGCGTCGTCAACACCTTCGTGCTGAAACGCTCGCCGCCGCTTTCCACGACGACATCGGTAAACGTGCCACCGATATCGACCGCCAATCTATTGCCACCATTCATTTACGCAGAGGTCCTGTCTTCCCGTGTTGAGCGGATGCTGTTCTCTCGTCGGAGACGGGGAAATCGTGAGACGTGAACGCCGCCGACGCGAGCCGGCATGTTTCAAACCGTATTCAATCCCCCGGCGGGCTTCCGCGCAAGGCTGGCGCGGCGTCGTCTTCGATGTCCTCTCCTTCGCCGGCCGCCATATCGCCGGCATAGTGCTGAAGGTTCTCGCCCCGGGCTTCCGCGCGCTTGAACCGCCAATACGCCACGGCGATGAGAAGCGCAACGAGACCCAGACCGATCAGGTCGGTCCGCCAGCCCGAGAACATGAGGAACAGCGCGGCAACCATCGAGACACTGCGTTCCATCAAGTTCAGCGGCACGATCAGCCAGCCGATACAGGTGACGGACAAAGTGAGAACGCCGATTGTTGCCGTAACTGTCGAGATGATGATCTGCGTTGGGCTGAGATACCACAGCAGCTCCGGTCCGTAGATGAACATGTAGGGAATGATGAAGATCGGCAGCCCGATGCGGAAGGCGGTCATGCTGGTCTTCCAAGGATCGGTATTGGCCACGGCGGCGGCGGCATAGGAAGCGATCGCCACGGGTGGCGTTAGCGACGACTTCGACGCGCAATAGATGATGAACATATGCGAGGCGACGATGGCGATCTTGCTGGCGTCGGCCTCCGGCAGCCCGAAGACGCTGCCGTAATGCGGCACCAGCATTCCTTCCAGCGCGGGTACCAGCAGTGTGGCCAGCACCACATAGGCGCCGGACGTCGGCATGCCCATGCCGAGGAATACCGCCATCACCATTGTCAGGAACAAGGTGAAGAAAAGGTAGCCGCCGCCGAACTCCAGGACGATAGCGCTCATGCGCTCGCCCAAGCCGGTCAGCGAAATGACGCCGATGATGATGCCGCCGACGGCGCAGGCCACCGTGACCGGTGCGATCAGTTTGGGCGCTTCGACGGCAGCGGTCCAAACGATTCTGACGAAGCGCAAGCGCACCGCGTGGTCGAGTCCGAGCGCGACCAATGCGGTCGTGATCAAGCCGCCGGACAGCGCGTTGATGGCGGTGAAGCCGGGCGCTAAATACCATGCAAAGGCAAGGACAGGGATTAGTGCGAACACCCATGGCCGGCGATTCTCTTCATCGAAGATCACGACCAGGCTGGCGAGATAGAGGATCGCCCAAAAGGCCGCGGTCGAGGGCGTATACCCTTCGAACAGATAGTAGAGCAGCGCGATGATCGCCAGTAGCAGATAGCCGCGCCGTTTGAGCACGGACCACACCGTCGGGATGTCTTCCGCCGGCAGCGGCTTCAATCCGGCGCGGCGCGCTTCCAGGTCGACCATCCCGAAGCAGGCGATGAAGTACAGCATGGCCGGGATGATGGCGACCTGCATGACGTCGACATAGGAGATGCCGACGAACTCCATCATGATGAAGGCGGCGGAACCCATGATCGGCGGGGTCAGCTGACCGCCGCAGGAGGCGCAGGCCTCGACGCCGGCGGCGAAATGCCCGCGATAACCGGCGCGTTTCATGGCGGGGATGGTAAAGGAACCGGTGGTCACGACATTGGCGGCCGAACTGCCGGAGAGCGTTCCCATAAAGGCGCTGCCGACCACGGCGGTTTTGGCGGGGCCGCCGATCTGCCGGCCGGTCAGGGCTTTGGCGAGGTCGGTGAAGAAATCGCCGGCCCCGGACGACAGCAGCAAGGAGCCGAACAGCACGAAAAGGAAAACAAAACTGGCGGTGACCGCGACCGGAGTCGTCCAGATGCCATAGGTCGTCAGGTACATATGTTCGATCGTCTGTTCGATGCTGTACCCGTTGTGCCAGAACGGTCCCGACATATATGGGCCGATCTGGGTATAGATCAGGAACACCCCGCCGACGATCACCAGCACCCAGCCGACCGACCGGCGCGCGGCTTCCAGGATCAGCAGGATCAGCGCGACGCCCATGACGATCTCCGTCGGCGTCAGCGGTGTCACGTAGATCATGCGTTCGCTGATATAGACCGCGTTGACGAACAGATAACCGCAGGCGGCGAGGAGGACGCCCGACAGCGTCAGGTCCACGGCGAGTTGACCGCGGCGCTTGGCCGGATCGTCGCTGCGCTCCGATGCCCAGAACAGGATTAACAGGGCAAACAGAACATGGACCGGCCGATGGACCTCGGCGACGGGTTCGCCAAGATAACCGACCGTCAGGTGGTAGGCCGACATGGCGAAAGCGACGATTGCGACAAGCCCTTTAAGGCCGAAACGCCGCGCGAGATTTAGCACCGAACCCGTCATCCCCACTCCCCAACGGCAAGGTTACGACAAACTAATTATGCGCGCGCATTGCTGCGGGCGCGTATTCAGCTTGGAACGGGCGGGGTCGGCATACGGCCGACCCCGGTCCCGGGCTGTTATTTCAGGTAACCCTTTTCCATGTAGTAGCGCTTCGCGCCGGGATGCAGTTCGACTGCCGGCGGCCGCGCCATGAATTCAGGCGTTACGTGTTTGACGGACGCGTGCACCTTTTTGATCGTGTTCAAGTTTTCCACGATCGTCTTGGTGATGAAGTAGGCTTCGTCATCCGTCACGCTGGTGTTGGTGATCAACATGGACTGCGTGGCCATCGTCGGCACCGGCTTGCTCTGGCCGCGGTACAGATTGGCCGGCAGTTCATGCCGCACGAATCCCGAATTGACCTTCTGCACGTTCGCAAGAATCTTGTCGTCAATAGGCAGGAAGGCGACGTCGATAGTCTGTGCCGCGTCGAGGAACGCCGCCGCCGGATAGCCGGTCGTCGCCGTGAAGCCCACGACCTTGCGATCCTTCAACTGGTTGGCGCCGAAGTTCTGGCCGCCGCGCGAAATTTTCAGGTCCTTTTCGGCGATGCCGGCCGCGTTCAATAGGATCTGAAAGGCGAGTGTCGTGACGTTGCCGATCGGCTGTGTGGCAAACGGCTTGCCTTTAAGGTCGGCAAAGCTCTTAACGCCGGCGTCTTTCCGGACCATGACATGCGTCGCGTTGGTCATGAACGATCCGATTGCCCGGATGTTGTCGATTTTCTTGGGAAAGGGCTTCGCGCCTTCGCGCGCCATCGGCAGCACGGCCGCCATGGTGAAGCCGGTATTGGTCCGGTTGTTCGAGACGGTCACGACGTTCGAAAGGCCGCCACCGAGTTCGGTGTTCGACTTGACGCCGTTCTTCGCCATGACTTGGCTGATCGTCGCGCCGACCACACTCCATGGCGTGCCGGGGTTGCCGACGCTGATCGTGACTTGTTTCGGTTTTTTGCCTTCGGCCGCATGCGCCATCGCAACAGGAAATACGATAGCAATTGCCGCCGCGGCGGTGCGCGCGAGCATATTTAACTGTTTCATTTTTCCTAACTCCCTTGACGTGTGGTTCCCCGGAAAACCCTTCAGTTCGGAACAGCATAATAGTGCTTCTATGGAATCTCCTAATCCTCACCCGCATTTTGTATCCGGAAATCGGCGTATCTGCGTGTGCAGGAAAATCAAGGGTTGTAAATTGCGGGTTCTTGGTCATTCGATTTGGCCTCCGGACAAAAACCTGCTCTCCTAGCTTTCCCCGCAACCCGCAAGAAATCGGCCTGCCGCGAAAATGATTATCGCAAGAATGGCGCCGCCGACAGGATGACATGACTGACCTTTCACTCGGGATCGATATCGGTGGCACTTTTACCGACATCGTCATCTATGAGCCGGACACCGCGCGGCGGTTGATCTGGAAGGAGCCGACCACGCCCGACGATCCGGCGCGTGGCGCGATAACCGGCACAAAACGCCTCATCGATTCATCCGGCATCGATCCGGCGGCGATCGGGCGTGTGGTGCATGCGACGACGCTGTTCACCAATGCCCTGATCGAGCGCAAGGGAGCGAAGACCGGCTTGATCACGACGGCCGGGTTCAGGGACGTTCTGGAAATCGCGCGCGAACGAAAATACGAACTCTACGACCTGTTCATCGAGATGCCGGAGCCGCTGGTGCGGCGATCCTGGCGCCGAGAGGTGCCGGAGCGGATGACCGAAACCGGCACTGTGGAGCAGCCGCTCGACGCCGCGGCTCTTGCGGAACAGGCGGCCGATCTCGTGGCGCAAGGCGTCGACTCGATCGCCGTGGTTTTCCTGCACTCCTATGCGAATGCCGCGCATGAGGCGGCGGCGGCGTCCTTTGTTCGTGAGACCTATCCCGATATTTCCGTCTCGGCATCGCACGAGCTGGCGCCGGAAATCCGGGAGTACGAACGCAGTTCGACGACCGTCGCCAACGCTTACATCAAGCCCTTGGCCGAACGATATCTCGACAGCCTGGCGAACCAGATCCGCGATTTGGGCATACCCGGCCCGTTCTTCCTGATGCTATCGAACGGCGGCTTGACGCATATCGACGAGGCGAAGGAAAGCCCGGTCCGCCTGCTGGAGTCGGGACCGGCGGCCGGCGCGCTGGCGGGCGCCTTCTTCGGTGCGCGCAGCGACGACAGCGAGGTCCTGGCCTTCGACATGGGCGGTACGACGGCGAAGCTGAGTCTGATCCGCGACGGCGATCCGTCGATTGCTTATTCCTTCGAGGCCGCCCGGACGAAACGGTTTGCCGACGGTAGCGGCCTGCCCTTGAAGATCTCAGCGATCGAGTTGATCGAAATCGGCGCGGGTGGAGGGTCCATTGCGGCCATCGACGAACTCGAACTTCTGAAGGTCGGTCCGCGCAGTTCGGGCGCGGTGCCCGGGCCGGCCTGCTATGGCAAGGGCGGTACCGCGCCGACGGTTACCGACGCGGATCTCCTGTTGGGCTATCTGAATGCGGACTTCTTTCTCGGCGGTGAAATGTCGATCGACCTTGGCGCCGCCGAAGCGGCGATGCAACCGGTGATGGATAGAACGGGGTTGGGCCTGGCCGAAGTAGCGTGGGGCATCCATGACGTGGTGTGCGAGAACATGGCCAGCGCGGCTCGGGTGGAGATTGCCCAGCGCGGCGAGGACCCGCGCGATTACGCCTTGCTGGCGACCGGCGGTGCCGGGCCGGTGCATGCCTATAATCTCGCCCGGAAATTGAACCTCCGCCGGTTGATTTGTCCGTCGGCGGCCGGCGTCGGATCGACCATCGGCTTGCTGATGGCTCCGGCGCGGGTAGACCGGGCCGCGTCGCTTGTCGGCCGTGTCGACGCGCTCGACTGGGAACAGGCCGAAGGGCTGTTCACCTCGCTGGAGGATGATGCCAAGCAGGTGTTGCGCGAAACCGGCGCGGACCTGGACAAGCTGCAGCTTCGCCGGTCGGCGGACATGCGGTATGTGGGGCAGGGATCGGAAATCGTGGTGGCTCTGCAACCCGGCCCGTATTCCGTCGATTCGGCGGACGAAATTTGCAAACGATTCGAGGAGCGATACCGCCAGCTGTTCACCCGCACGCGGCCCGGCGTGCCGATCCAGATCGTCAACCTGCGCGTCGCCTTGTCGGCGCCGGTCACCGAAGACACGCTGGAAATGGGGATGGCGCGGGATGCCCAGGAGGGCATGGAGAAGGGGGCGCGGCCGGTCTATTTCGCCGAGACCGGCGGGTTCGTCGATACGCCGGTTTATGACCGGTACAAGGTCCCGGCAGGCCATGAAATCACCGGTCCCGCCGTTTTCGAGGAAAATGAATCGACTTTCGTTATTGGTCCTGGAGCCGTCTGTACCGCGGATACATCCGGCAACTTGATCGTCACCCTGCCCGTGAATGAGAGCTGACTGCCATGCCCAAAGACGACTCCCAATTCGATTCCGTAACACTGGAAATCCTGTGGCGGCGATTGATTTCCGCCGTCGACGAGGCGGCGGCGGCATTGGTCCGCACGTCCTTTTCGACGCTGGTGCGGGAATCGTATGATTTCTCCTGCATCATCACGGATGAGCACGGACAGTCGCTGGTGCAGGCGACGGAGAGCATTCCGTCCTTCATCGGAACGTTGCCGGCGACGGTGAAGCATTTCATTGCCGAATACCCGGCGGAGCGGCTTCGGCCGGGTGACGTCCTGATCACGAACGATATCTATCAAGGCACCGGGCATCTGCCCGATATCACGTTGGCCAAACCGATCTTCCTGGACGATCGGTTGATCGGTTTCTCGGCGACGACGGCGCATGCGCCGGATATCGGCGGTAAGATCCGATCGCCCGAACCGCGGGAGGTCTTCGAGGAAGGCTTGCAGATTCCCATCATGAAATTCCTGCGGGCGGGAGAGATCGACCGCACGCTCGAAAAACTGATCCGTAAGAATGTGCGGACGCCGGATCAGACCATGGGCGATCTTTGGGCGCAGATCGTCGCCCTCGACCTGATGGAAGACCGGCTCGTGAATCTGTTGAAGCAGTACGAGTTGGCGGAATTAAGTGCGTTGGCCGCCGAGATGCAAGGCCGATGCGAGCGGGCGATGCGCAAGGCGATCAGCGAGTTGCCGGACGGCGTGTATCGCAGCGAACTGAAAACGGACGGTGTCGCGGACACGCCGATCTCGATCAAGATGACGCTGACCGTGGACGGCGACACGATCGACATCGATTACGCCGGCACCGATCCGCAGGTCGACCGGGCGATCAATTGTGCCATGTGCTATACCTACGCAATGAGCGTGTACGGCGTGAAATGCTGTACCAGCCCGAACCTGCCCAACAACGAAGGCGCCTTTCGGCCGATCACCGTGCGCGGTCCGGACGGTTGCATCGTCAATCCCGTGTTCCCCGCTTCCGGCGGATCGCGGATGCTGATCGGCCATTATCTGCCGATGCTGGTCTTCGGATGTCTCGGCGACGTCGTGCCCGAGCGTGTCATTGCCGCCTGCGGATCGCCGATGTGGGGCATGAACCAGTCCGGTGTCGACGACAGCGGCAAGCCCTATGCCAATATGTTCTTTTACAACGGCGGCATGGGCGCGACCTTCCGGCGCGACGGCGCTACGTGCCTCAGTTGGCCAAGCAACGTGTCGTCGACCTCGGTCGAGCTGTCCGAGCAGATCGCACCGCTCCGTTTCCATCACAAGAAGCTGCGTCCGGATTCGGGCGGTCCGGGGCGGTTCCGGGGCGGGCTGGGCCAGGAAATCCTGATCGAGAGCCGGTCGAACAGTCTGATTGCCGTGTCTTTTCTCGCTGAACGGACGATCTTTCCCGCTTTCGGCATTCGGGGCGGCAACGCCGGCGCGACCGGGGAACTGGAAGTCAACGGCGAGAAAACCGACCCCAAGCGGCAGTATGTGCTGAAGCATGGTGACACCGTCCAATTGTCGACCCCGGGCGGCGGCGGCCACGGCGATCCGGCAGACCGAGACGAGGATGTCCTGCGTCACGATCGGGAGGAGGGGTATGTTTCCGACGTCGGCGTGTATCAAGCGAAATAGCGGTGAATTTCGATCCTTACTGTCGCGTTGCCGCGAAGCAGGCGATACTGTTCCAAATCAACCGGCCCATTTCAGGGTCTAGAATATCATTGTGGTCCGTGACGATTTTTCCGGCGTTGATCATCAGAACCCTCTTGTGATTTTGCGGTTTGTCTCCGATGGCTTCGCAGTTCCACGGCTGTGTGTCGTTGGTTCCGGTCCGCTGGTCGTTTTTCCTCAATGCGGGATCCGGGGTGGATTTCGACCAATCGGCATATTCGAAGGTGTCCGGAATATCCTTCGATTCCTTATAACCCACGTCGCCGCCGACATGCGCGGCGCCGGTCAATAGCTGCGCCAACGGGTTCGCCTGATCGAATTCGGACCATGTGAGGACGATCTTGCCCCGTACTTCGGGATGATTGAAGAGAAGGTAGGGTGAGCCTTCGCCTTTTGAGAACATTGTCGTTGGCCATGTTGTTTCGTGCGCGTTCTCGAAGCGCCGGACGCTGAAGGCGCCTTGCAGTCCGATAAGTAGATCGGCGGCATAGCTCTTCTCTTCAATCGAGTCCGCCAGAAGATGCGCGCTCAGCATTGCGCGCGAGAGTATCCGGGCCCCCATGCTATGGCCGATCAAGACGAGTTTGAATTTGTGTTTCGCCTTTAAGCGATGCAGTACATGGTTCACGAGATAGTTTGCGATCGTATAACCGATCTCGTCGGCGTCATTGGCCTTGTTCATGTAGCTGCCCACATGCAGGACTTTGTTGATGGCGTTGAAGAATGAGTCTCCACCCCAGACCGAAGGCCAGGTGAACCCGATGATCAGGGGGTTAAAACCCGTTCCTGTGTGTTCGGCCGCCGCGGGAATGTTCTCATTTTTCACAATCCGCGCCCGGGCGATGACATTTCCAAGCAGCGCATTGTATCGGCGGACTGATTCCACTTGGTCGTTGTTCCAGCCCATCGACGCAACGATCACATGCGTATACCGATTTCCGGCTGTTTTGGCCTTCGACAAAATTGCGCCGATCTTGCCTTCCAATAAATCAAGTTGGGCCCAGGTGTCTTTGTAGTAATTGGGCGTGTCTGATTTTGGAGCGTGCGCGTGGTCCGCGACACCGTCGGGAAATCCGCTCGCGGAATAGGCGACGTAAACAGGATGAACATTGAACCGTGCCGTCCCGCCCGTGTCCGGTCCGTATTGTAGAATATGGGAGATATAGGCTGACTTGCCGTCGTCCAGGGTTTTTCGCAGGTGGTCGTTGCGAGCCACGAGATGCTTGTCTTTGGAATCATCGGCTTCCGCTGTCCATGGCTTCAGTATGATCGTGTCTAACCCACGCCCGCCCGTCGTTTCGCCCCTGTACCCGATGTCTTCCTTGGGCGACTTTTCGATACCGATAATGAAGCCCTCGTGCTGCAAGCCGATGCTGTAAGGCTCGCGGACGAGATAGTGATACTTGGCAAGGTCGCCACCCGTGCCCAGTTTCTCTTCGTCTTTCTCCAACGGATTGGATGCCGCGCTGCCGCACCCCGCCGCGACGAGTGACATCATGGTCGATGCTAACGCGTTGCGAATTGAAACCATGGTTGCCCCCTTACGATGATTTCAATGGAAACCACGGGCGATTTGGGAATGCGGCACCACAAATCTTGGTTTCTGTAATTGCAGTGCGCCCAGTTTATGAGAATGCTCCTTATTGTAGAAATTTATCACAAGAAATTGATCCTTAGAGTGTTGCCTGTCCACCGGGGTAAATGGCTTCGACAACGGTTTCGCCGCCATACGGCCGCGAAATCGAAACACCGAGGTCTGTGACCATGCGGAGGTTGGCGGACTTGACCTTCTCGATCCGTCAATGCCCTGCCACTGTCGCGGGGCGGTTCGGCGCTTTAAGGGTGACGCAGATCAATGTGATAACCGGTGTGTCGCTGTATTCGTATTGTGGAAACCATGAGGCGCACCGTGCATCTCATACCAAAAACGATCAACGAATCGAGCAGGCGTCCGGTGTCGACACCGCGAGGGGAATCGATGCGGGTTGGGACGAATAGCGATGCTGCAGATGCCAATTGCCGCCAAATTCCGATGCAGCCAGGGCCTGGACGCGGCAATGCCTAACACTTCGAATAAGGAAACCTGCGAGACGCTTCTGCGGAATATCGATGAAGCGTTGAACACCGCTGCCGGCGCCATGATATCCGAGCGTCAGTTCGACGAAGTGACCAAATTGCGGACTGCGATCCGCGGGCACTGCCAGGCGGGCCGGCTCGCCGAAGCCCGCCATCTCGAATCCCAAGCGATGGCGATCATTCGGCAGGTCGCACCCTGATAGGCGAGGTTAAAGCGACGAATTGCGCAGTTCGCCGATGGCCGATCGAATTTTCCGCCAAGTCTCTGCCTGCCCCGGCTCGTTTCTCTCGGAAAAGTCACGTGCTTTTTGAGCCGCCTCGCGTTCTGCATCCTTGCCATGGGCGTCCAGCAAACGTTTCGCGTAATCGACGATTTCAGATTCTCGCATCGGTTCCTCCTCATCGAAGACATGATGATGCCTAGAGTGCCGGTCTCCGGGTGGGAGGGCATTGACGGGGATCAATTCGCCGAAGACACCCGATTGCCGGCGCGTATCGATTGAGCGAATATTGCCGGATGTCGCGATCCGATACTTCTATCCCGGTATCCGTGGACGATCTGTTCGACGTTCTCGGCGCGCTTGTAGTCGTTCTCGACCGGCACGGGCGGGTCGTTCGGTTCAATCAAGCCTGCGAGATATTGACCGGATACCGGGAAACCGAAGTCGCCGGAAATCCGATTTGGGACGTGTTGATCGCCGAGGAAGATATCGAAACGGTCCGCGCCGTCTTCGAAGATCTGCACGAAACCATGCAGCCGAACACCCACACCAATGATTGGATGACCAAGGGCGGCGAGCGGCGGCGTATCACGTGGTCGAATACGGTTTCGCTGGACGGGAACGGTGATGTCGAATACGTCATCGGGACGGGCATCGATATCACGGACCGTTTGGCCGTGGAGTCGGCGCTGCGGCGGAACCGCACGCTCCTTCAGTCGATGATCGCGACGTCGCCGGACGCGATCATCACGATTGACCGGGCGGCTCGGATCGAATCGTTCAATAGTGCCGCTGAGGATATGTTCGGCTATTTGGCCGGCGAGGTTATCGGAAAGAACGTTCACATATTGATGCCGGAACCGTATCGGAGCGAACACGATGGCTACATGCATCGGTACGAGAAGACCGGCGAGCGGCGCATTATCGGGATCGGCCGGGAAGTGGTCGCGCTGCGGAAAGACGGAACGACGTTTCCGATCGAACTCGCGGTGGGCGAGGTCGAATTCGGTGACCAACGCCGCTTTACCGGGTTCATCCGGGATATCACGAAACGCCGGGAGGCAGAGGAGCAGCTGCGCACCAGCCTGCAGCGGATTCAGGAAATCCAGGCGGAATTCAACCATGTGTCGCGCCTCAGTGCCATGGGTGAGATGGCGGCGACCTTGGCACATGAACTGAACCAGCCGCTGACCGCGGTGATGAACTACGTTCAGGCCGGCCGTCGGGTTATGAAGTCGGATCGGCCCGATGTGGCGGAAAAAATCGAGGATGTGCTGTCCAAGGCATCGACGCAGGCGCACCGGGCCGGCGAAATCATCCGCCGATTGCGGAGTTTCGTCGCGCGCGGCGAAACGGAAAAAATGCCCGACGACATCAACGAGGTGGTTGCCGATGCCTGCGATCTGGCGCTGGTCGGCGCGCGGACCGAAGGCGTTGCCTTTACGACGCAATTCGATGGTGCGCTGCGGCCGGTGTTGATCGATCGCGTGCAGATTCAGCAGGTCGTCGTCAATCTTTTGCGGAACAGCATCGATGCCCTCGAAGGACGACCCGACGCGGCGATCCAGGTGACGACGCGGCAAGAGTCTGACGCGGTCCGGGTTGCGGTCGCCGACAACGGACCGGGACTTGACAAGGAAATCGCCGATAAGCTCTTTGAATCCTTCAATACGAGCAAACCGGACGGAATGGGTATCGGATTGTCCGTAAGCCGCTCGATCGTGGAGGACCATGGCGGACGCATCGACGCCGTGCCGCGATCCGAAGGCGGGGTCGAGTTCTGGTTCACTCTCCCGTTGGTGGAATAGCGATGAACGCGATGGAACAGAGCTATACAGTTTACATCGTGGACGACGACGAGGCGGTACGGGACTCGTTGCAGGTTCTGCTTGATGCGGTGGGCTACGAAACGCAGACATTCTCGTGCGGGCCGGATTTTATCGACGCCTGCGATTCGGGGTTCAGGGGCTGCGTCCTGCTCGACGTGCGTATGCCGCAGATGAGCGGCTTGGAAGTCCAGGAGCGATTACGGACGGTCTGCCCTGATCTTCCGGTGATCATCATTACCGGCCATGGCGACATAGCGATGGCGGTCGGCGCGATGAAGGCGGGCGCTTTGGATTTCGTTGAAAAGCCTTTTCACGAAGAAACGCTGCTCGCGAGTATCGAAAACGCCCTCGAGCAGGCCGAGCAAACCGATCGGCAGAAATCCCAAGGGGCCGCCGCACAGCGGAGTATCGAACGGCTGACGCCGCGCGAATACGACGTGCTCGAGCAGCTCGTCATCGGACGTCCGAACAAGGTTATCGCTTTTGAGCTGGGTTGCAGTCCCAGGACTGTGGAGATCCATCGGGCGCGGATCATGGAAAAGACCGGCGCCAAAAGCCTGTCCCACCTCGTCCGTCTCTCCCTAGCGGCCGGAATCGATCCCGATTCTGAGTGAGCGGACCGGTAGTCGCCCGGCCGCGCGAGTCGATACGTAACAATCCGTATAGGCGTCGCGCGAAATTAGCCTTATTGGTGAAGTGGGACGAATCGCTTCGTCGAGCAAAAACGTTCGATCGACCAATAAGAACTGCGCGAAAACGCCGATGGATGGAGTTCCCACAGTCTGTATCGTCGATGATGACGCCGCCGTGCGCGATTCGCTCCGATTGTTGCTGGAGGCGGAGGGATTTGTAGCGCGAACTTTCGCTTCGCTGCCGAGCGTGTTGGAACAGTTCCAGCCTCCCCGCAAATCCTGCTTGCTTGCAGAGTTACAGACGCCCGTCGAGCACACGTTGGATATGCTGATGCAGTTTCGCCGGTCCTGGAGTCATCCCGGAATCATCGTGATGGCCGGGTACCGAGACGACGCCTCCGCTGAACTCGTCCGGCGCGCGGGCGCGTCCGCTTTGATCGAGAAGCCGTTCGGCGCGCCCGAACTCCTTCGAATTCTGTTTCAACTGATGCCCGTATAAGGGAAATCCCGTACGTATAAATCCGAATTTTTACGGCGACGCGGGTCGCCGACTATAGGGCCATCGCAAGACCGAAATCATAGAAGGTTAGGGGGTACGCGATGAGGCCAATAGTGATCGACGCAAGACCGCCGGTTAGCGTATTTCGGCATGGTGACTCCGGTGTCGGTGGGCCGGAACTCGATGCATTCACGAGCATCGGCAGATTGACCACCCATGCGCCCAAGGAATCGCTTTTTTGGGAAGGGGATCAGGCGGAATTCCAGTATCGTGTCGTCCGTGGCACCATCTGCCTTTATAAGCTGCTGCCCGACGGCCGCCGGCAGGTCGCACGTTTCTGCCATGCCGGGGATCTCATCGGACTCAGCGCAGGGGCGAATTATCAATATACCGCGGACGCCTTGACCGACGTTACGGTACAGCGCATTCGCCGGGCCGACCTGGATGCTCACATGGAGCAAGATCCGATAATGCGGCGCGGCGTGCTGGCATCGATCAGCGAGGAGTTGAACGCCGCGCAGAATCAGCTTTTGTTGCTTGGCCGCAAATCGGCATCCGAGCGGGTCGCGAGTTTCCTGGTCGCGATGACCGAGCAAGCCGTGCGGCAGGGCGGTGACGGTCATTCGGTTTCGTTGCCCATGACCCGGGTCGATATCGCCGACTATCTCGGGCTTACCCATGAAACGGTCTGCCGCGTGTTCAGCCAACTTAAGGCGCAAGGGATCGTCCGATTTTCGGATCCGAACGAGGTTGAGATTTCCGATGCCGCGGCCTTGGCCGTTCTGGCCGCCGGTGACGTGGACGCCCGGCTCTGCGCGTGATGCGTTTAGGCGGGTACGTCCAGCCCTTCAAATGGGGCGGCGGCATCGGCGACATGATCCCGTAACCACTGCTGCGCGGGGTTCGACCGATGCCGCTTATGCCAATACATCGACCAGGTAAATCCGCAGTCGGGGATTGGCAAGGGGCTGAGTTGGATGTTTGGGTCTTGTTCGAAGCGTTTCGCGGCGCGATGTGAGATGACCGCGATCAGGTCCGTTTCCCGCACGACATGCGGTACGCTGAGCCAATGCGGTACGGTCAGACTTATGGATCGCCGATGACCGTGCGCCGTGAGCCAATTATCGACGAACCGGTCGTCCACGGGGGTTTGCGCGACCCGGACATGATCGGCCGTCAGAAAGTCCTCCAGAACGGGTTTGGCGCCGATACGCGGATGACCGGCCCGCGACAGGCATATCAGCCGGTCGTCGAAGAGAGATTGCTCCTGCACCGCGCTTGATCCATGCAGGCCGGTGCTGATCGCAAGGTCGATCGCGCCGGAATCCAGAGCCTCGACCGTCCGGTGCGGTGATAGGTGGACGGTTTCGATATGAATCAGCGGCGCTTCGCCCGCGATGCGCTGCGCGAGACGCGGCAGCAGCAGAAACGCCAACACATCCGACATCCGGATTTGAAATGTCAGATCCGCCGTTTGCGGATCGAAGGTCTGCGGGTTATCGACCAGGCCATTGATCGCGCGCAGGATTTGATCCACGGCCGGTCCCAGCTCTTCGGCGCGTTGTGTGGGCTCCATACCGGTTGGGGTGCGCACAAGCAATTCATCTTTGAACAGATGCCGCAGCCGGTTGAGCGCGTTGCTGACCGCCGGTTGGGTGACCCCGATATGCAAGGCGGCACGGGTCACGCTTTTTTCCCGTATCAGCGCGTCGAAGATAACGAGGAGGTTTAGGTCGATCTGGCGCAGGTTCATGCTCTCATCCGCAACTCTTCGGTCATTCCAACAGGCCGTCAGCCAGTTCCGTGAAGTTCCGGATCACGAGATCGGGTTGATGCGGCGTCTCGCCATACGGGCGGCCGCGCCGGTCGACGAATGCCGTCCGCATGCCAAACGACTTGGCGCCGATGCAGTCGAAGGCGTGATTCGCGACATGCATGATTGACGAGCGATCGGTATCGAGCAGACGGGCGGTCGTCGCATAGGTCTCGATATGGGGCTTGAAGTAACCGGCGTCCTCGACCGAAATCGTATGGTCGAACTCGTAGCCGAGATACGGCTTTGCGTTCTCCAGCATGTCGCGGTCGCCGTTCGAGAGGATGACCAACGTATACCGTTCGCCGAGCCGGGCCAGCGCTTCGACCACATCGTCGAAAGGGCGCAGTTGTTCAATCAGGGAAATAAGCCACCGCACCTCATCTTGGCTGTAAGTGATGTCGAGCCGGTCCATCACATACGATACCGCCCGATGGCCGATCTCCCGGTAGGGCGTGTGCCCGCGGTCGCACAGAGAATCGATCATCGAATTCTCGAAATGGGTGCGGCGCCACCAGGTCACGAACCGGTGCGGCGCGCCATCCCACCCCTTGTCTCGCAGAAACGGCGTCACGGCCTCGGTCAGGCCGGTCTGCATGTCGACAATGGTGCCGTATTGGTCGAACGTCAGAATTCGGAGTTCGCGCTTTAATACGTCATTGGCTGTGTCGGGCATTACGGGTTTCCTCGCAGTGTTGCTCGTGCGAAGACGAGGTTAGGGAAGATCCTGAAATCAATAAAATTTATATATTATATACTAACATTCATAAAATTTATAAACGTTATTTGCGAATAGAATGCCCATACGAAAACGCCCCTGCGGCGAGGCAGGGGCGTTTCCATTGGGTGATCAGCCCAGAGGGAGTATTTCGAAGACTCTAGTTGAGCAGGCGAAGGTTGCTCAGTTTGTTGCCGATCTCCGTGAACACCTCGTCCAACTCGTCGGTTCCGGCATGATAGTAGTGTGAAGGATCCGTCGCGCAGTTCGTCAGCAGAGTTTCGAGCGATGAACTCGTCGTGCGGAACTGAATCGTATAGACGACAATCCCTTCCGTTTTCATGTTCTCGCAGGTCGAGGTCAGCCTTGCGTTGGTGGTCGCCGTGGATGTGCCGTCTTTCGGTTTGTTGTCACCGTCCGTCATGATGATGACGGCTTTGTCCATCAGCGGCTCGTTGTAGGGCTTGGGAAGATCCGGATTGCCCCACAACCCTTTCCAATCGGGCGACAGCATCCGGAAGGCCCAGGCCGCCGCGACGTCGACGCGGGTATACCCGTCGTCGTCCATGTTACTGAGGGTGGTATCCAGCGTGGACCGTTCCGCCGTGAGCGCCAGAGCTGGCGCTGCTTCGCATCCGCGATTCCACTGCGTGTATTGGCTGTTGAAAGCAGAGGATGCCGGTGTCGTATCGTTGGTTTCATGGCCGGCACGTGGGTTGGCGCAGACGCGATTGGCTTTGGACGGCGTGAAGGAAACGAGACTGCTGTAATCCTTCAAGTTCACGCGGGTATCGAATGGGATCAGTCCCACCCAAAGATTGTCCACCGTTTCACGCGTGCCGTACAGAACGTCCAGCAGTTCACCGGTCGCATCCTCAAGATCGTCGATATAACCACCCATGGATCCGGTGTTGTCCAGCGCGATGACGAGCTCCAAGCCCCGGGTTTGGCGCAAAGCGGCAGCTTGGGCGCCGACGCCTACGTCGTCGATCCCGACAACGGCCATTAGGGCGGTCGGCATATCGGCGGTGACATCGCCGGTTACGGTCGTTTTGTCCGTACTCAGCGTAAATGTCGGCGTTACGGATCCGATACCCATGAAGCCGGACGGGAAATTGGCGTCGAAGAACTTCTTTCCCACCGTATTCACGTCGGTATCATTCGCCGTCGCCGCCGCGGCCAGCACCGCGCCGTCGAGGGCGAAGCCGATCCGCTGCTTCAGCAGGTAACCGCGTGCCGTATCGACCGACAGGCCGACGAAGGCCACCAGCGGCACGGCGGCCGCGGCGATCAAGGTTACGGTGCTACCGCGCTCGTTTTTTCCAATGGAGCGAGCAAATTGAGAGAGCCAAACAAGAATATCCATCTGAACTACCCTAATAACGCCACCCGGCGAATATGAATTCGTACTAATTTTATCTAAAATACGCTGTGTGTTTAGTCACATTTAAACAAAAATTAAGAAAAAAAGTACTATAATTAACCTTAATATTGATAGTTTGGTAGAAGAGTTTCCTAAATTCAGCGATTTTTACATAACGCCGTTCAATATCGAGTGGCGCCGGGCCAATGCCGCTTTTCACTGTATTAGGGGCGTGGCCGGGACTGGAACCGCTTGGGATTCGATCACTTTTCATCTGCCGGGGCCGCGATTCGCCATTCCGGCGTTGACCGGGATTCTGCGATCTGCCTAGCATGACCCCATGGCAAACAAGCTTGATATAGGGGATCGATTCCCATCGATGACCCTCAATCTGGTTGGCGGGGATACGGTTACGGTTCCCGACGACCATCGCTCGAACTACTCAATCATCCTGTTCTATCGTGGCCACTGGTGACCTTACTGCCGCCGGCAGTTGGCCGGCTTCGAAAAGCAGTTAAAGGAACTTCAGGCCCTTGATGTGAGCATCATCGCCGGTAGCGTCGACGATGAGGAAAAGGCCGGCGAAATCGCCGCCGATCTTTCCTATCCGATGGCGCATGGCGTCACGAAGGAGCAGGCCGACATGCTCGGCTCGTTCTGGGAGGACCGGCGCAGCATTATCCAGCCTTCCGAATTCATCCTGGACGGGGACGGCAACGTTCTCAACCTGATGTACGCGGCGGGGCCGGTTGGCCGCATCAATGCCGAAGAGGCAGTGACCTACATCGCCTTCCTGGAATCCAAGAAGAGCTGATCCTCGGCGGATTGGTTCGGACGGGTATTTTGGGAATGGTTCTGGCCAATCGGGCGGCGAGGGCATTAAGGTTCGTGTATGACCAACGAACCCAATGAATTTCTCTCGTCGCTCGACGCCCGGGCCGAGTCCATCCTGGATTCCTGTTCGCAATGCGGGAAATGCGTCGAGGTATGCCCCATGCCGGGCATTGTCGGCGTCGACGCCTCCGATCCCGGCCGGATCGTGTCCGGCGTGTTGGACATCTTGCGTGAGGGCAGCGGCCCCGCCGCCTCCGAAACCTGGGCGACCGCCTGCACCAGCAGCGGCCACTGTATCGATGTGTGTAATGACGGGGTGAACCCCCGTTTCATGCTCTCTTTGGCGCGCCGCGCGATGAAGAAGCGCGAGGCGGTCGAGACGCGCCGCGACGCCGGAAAACAAGGCTTCAAGAAGATGAGCCAAGGGGTGCGGATTCTCTCCCGGCTGCAGCTTCCGCCCGATCTCCTGTCGCGGCTGAACCCGTCCTCGCATCCGGAGCGCGACGAGGCACCCGACCTGATCTTCTATACCGGCTGCAACATGCTGCGGACGCCGCATATTGGCCTGTTGTGCCTGGACGTACTGGACCGCCTCGGCGTCAGTTACGAAGTCTACGGCGGGCCGGCGAATTGCTGCGGCATCCTTCAGATGCGGCCGGGCGACGATGCCAATGCGGGGCGGCAGGCGTATAAGACAATCGAGCGGTTCTCGCAGACCAAGACGTCGGAGGTCCTCTCCTGGTGTCCGACCTGCCAGATTCAGTTCGGCGAAACCGCCCTGCCGAGCCATAGCGGCAACGATCCCGATTTCGATATGACGATGTTCGCTGTTTATCTGGCCCGGCGGATCGATGAATTGCGGCCGATGATGACGAACCCGGTGCCGAAGAAGGTGGCGTTGCACGAGCATCCGGGCGCGGAGGGCGTGGCGGCGGCGGTCAAGCAACTCCTGTCGTCGATCCCCGAGCTGGAAGTCGTCGAACTCGAGATGCCGCAGGTCGGCTATATGCTGACCTCGCTCGCGCCCGTGCCGGATTTCCGGCAACGGTTGATCGCGACCGAGCTTGCGGCGGCCGAGAAATCGGGCGTCACCACATTGGCGGGCATCTACCATTCCGATCACCGGGAGCTTTCGTCGCACGAGAACCAATGGTCTTTCGAGGTGGTGAACTTCATGGAGTTGATCGGCGCGAGCATGGGCCTGCACCGCGAGGACATTTTCAAGCGCCTCAAGCTGATGCAGGACGTGGACGCCATCATCGCCGACACCAAGGATATGATCGAGCTGCACAAGCTGAACCCGGAAGAGGTGCGCGACGTCATTCTGCGCGACATCCTCGAGGACCAGATGCTGCCCCTCGACCGGGACCAACATCCGGATCCGTTACCGGCGGAGTAACGCCCTAAATCAGGGAGAACCGATATGACGGTTGCGAAGAAAGCCCCGACGATCGAAGAGGCGTCGAAGACCCATCATGCGCCCATCATCCGGCGGCCGGACGAATACACGCCCGAGATGGGGCGGTTCGCCAATACGACGCAGATGGTGTTCCACCCGACCGAGGACGCGCCGACGGAGCCCAACGCCGGTGTGCTGACCTACCTCCCGGGCGCCAGCTTCCCGTTGCATAAACACGATTTTGCACAGGTCTGGTACGTGCTGGAGGGCGAGTGCAGCTTCGGCTCCGACACGCTGCGCACGGGCGACATGGTGTATTTGCAGGACCCGCATTTCGAGTATGACATGCACACCGAGAACGGCTGCAAGATCCTGTTCGTGCAATATCAGGGCCCGACCACCGGCGGGCGCCCGGTCTACGAAGGACGCTTCAACAAGACCGAAGCGCCGAACATCGCCGAGGAAGATCTCGAGCATTAGAAACTGCGGATCGCGGCGCGGTTGTCAGCGCATTGATGTCGTTTTCGGCGCGGAACTTTCGTAGCCTGACCGCTGATTCACTTTCGAGCGAAAGGAGCGGCCATGTCTGGTCACGGAACCTTCATGTGGAACGAACTGGCGACCACCGATCCGGAGGCCTGCGCGGCATTTTATAAAAAGTTGCTGGGTTGGACTGCCGAGGAAATGCCGATGCCGGATATGTCCGGCGTTTACACGGTCTTCAAGGCCGGCGATACGCCCGCGGCCGGCATGTTTAAGATGCAGGGTGAGCAATTTGCAGGGATTTCGCCGCATTGGATGTCCTACATCCATGTGGACGACGTGGACGCGGCGGTTACCCAGGCGCAGGAATTGGGCGGTTCGGTGAAAGCCCCGGCATTCGACGTGCCCGGGGTGGGCCGGATCGCGGTGATCGCCGATCCCAGCGGCGGCGCGGTGGCCCTTATGAATCCAAGCGACGAGATGTGCCCCGAGGACCCTGGCTAGCGCAACATGGGGCTATCGCTAACGTGGCCGGTGGGAAAACTCAGTCCGTTCTAAAGTCCGCGAACCACCGGGTCGCGTTTCTCCATGAAGGCCTTTCGGGCTTCCTTGGCGTCTTCGCTGGCGAAGGCGCGGTGGATCGTCGCCAATTCGAATCGCAGATGCGTTTCCAGGTCGATCGAGGTGGTGGCCTTGCCGATCGCCCGTTTCGTCAGGCGCGTGGTGATCGGCGACCATTTGGCGAGCGATTGGCAGTACTCGGCAAGCCGCGTCAGCATGTCATCGTCTTCGACCATCTCGCCCGCCATGCCCAACTGCACCGCTTCCTCGCCCATGACCGTCCGATTCTCCAGCATAAAGCGCATCGCCTGCTCGTAGCCGATCGCCTGCGATAGCGACCAACTCAGCCCGCCGTCCGGCGACCCGCCGATCCGAGTATAGCCGGCCATCAGCCGTGCGTTGCGCGACACGATCCGCATATCCGCCGCCATGGCCAGCGACAGGCCCGCACCGACGGCGGCGCCGTTCACGCCGGCGACGACCGGCTTGTCGCAGCGTTGGCGCAGGACGAGCAGGAAGCGGCCGACCCAGCTGATGTCGTCGAGTTGCCGGTCCTGCGGCGGCAGCGGCGATTGGCTGGGGTCGCGTTCCGCCGTCAGGTCGAGACCCGCGCAGAAGGCGTTGCCGGACCCGGTCAGCGCGATGACCCAGACCGAATCGTCCTTGGCCGCGTCCTCCACCGCCTTGACGATGCCCCAGGCGAGTTCGTCGTTCAGCGCGTTCATCTTTTCGGGCCGGTTGAGGGTGATGGTACGGACGTGGCCGTCCTGTTCGGTCTTGATGACGGAAGTCATGGTCGCGGTCTCCGGTGTTGCTGTGTCGGTGCGTTTCGACCATACGCCGCGCGGATGTTGGGGCGCAATCGGTGGTGCGGAGGCCCCCTACGAGGGGTATGATGTCCGGACAACAAACTGGCGGGACAGGATGGCGACGAGCGAATTCGATCTTGAAGTGTTGAGCGCGGGCGCGCCGCGGAACGGTGTGATGGGTTGCGTCGAGGCCTTCGCGGCATCGTCGGGTCTGCGCACCGATCTGCAGTTCGCGACCGCGCCGGTTCTGCGCGAAAAGGTGACCGGCGGCGATTGGACCGGCGATGCCATCGTGGCGCCGGTGCCGGTACTCGATACGTTCGAGGCGGCGGGGGCAATCCTGGTAGGACGCCGCGCGCCGGTCGGGTCGGTCCGCGCCGGGGTCGTCGTACCGGCAAACGCGCCGGACCCGAAGATCGGCACACCGGAGGAACTGCGCCAGTCGCTTCTCGCGGCGGACATGGTGGTCCACAACGTGGCCTCAAGCGGGCAATACATAAAGACGATGATCGAGGAGATGGGCCTCGCCGCCGATATCGCGGACAAGACCGTCTGCACGCCGACCGGGTCCGCCGTGATCGAGACGGTGGCGGAGAACAGCGATAAGACGGTGATCGGCTTCGGGCAGAGTACCGAAATTCAGCGGCTCGCCCATCTGGGCGCACGGCTGGCGGGGCCGTTGCCGGGTACTCTGGCGAAATCGACAACCTATGCCGCGGCGATCCGGGCCGGCGGTGACGAGGCCGCCGCCGGGCGTTTTCTAGCATTCTTGGAGAGTGAGGCCGCGCGCGACATTCTCACGTCGGCCGGTGTCGAATAGGATCGGCTGATCCTTTCTATATCGATGGTCGAGCTGAAGCTCTCGTTGGGAACTCAAACCATTGCAACCGCCGTACATCATTGCTGAGGTCGCTTTGTTGCCTTCTTCGGAGGGTGGCAGAAAAGGACCGACACCATCAGATTGGTTTGGCTGCGTCATCGTTATTGATGACGAGAATTTTGATTGCCGACTATTGCTAGGTAGCAAGGGGCCGATTTCTCCCGGTGAACGTCGAGAAAATGTTTCGATCAAGTTTCTCAGACCCGATTTTGTGTTGCCGCTACTCTCAATCGGAAAGGACTTCCAATTCTGGGAAGGAGGCATAATCGGTAATGGTGTTGTCACAAAGATTGCCCAATGAAAAGGCGCGGCGATGGAAACCACCGCCGCGCCCAAACTGTCCGTATCTCCGCGCCTAGCTCTGCTGCGCGACATACTTGGTGTTGAGATAAGCCTCCAGGCCTTCGATGCCGCCTTCCGAACCGTGGCCGCTTGCCTTCACGCCGCCGAACGGGGTTTCCGGCATGGAGATCGCCAGGCTGTTGACGCCGACCATGCCGCTTTGCAGCTTCTCGGACACCGCGGCCGCGGTCTTCTCCGATGAGGTGAAGGCATAGGCGGCGAGGCCGTATTCAAGGCCGTTCGCTTTCTCCATCACTTCGTCGAAATCCTTGAACCGGCTGATCGGGGCAAGCGGACCGAACGGCTCGTCATACATCACGCGCGCGTCGTCTGGCACGTCGGAGATCACCGTCGGCTCGAAGAAGTAGCCGTTGTTGCCGATGCGCTCGCCGCCGGCTTCGATCGTTGCGCCGTGGTCGCGCGCGTCGGCGACGAATTCCTGCATCGCCTCCAGGCGGCGCGGATTGGCCAGCGGGCCCATCTGCATGCCGTCTTCCATGCCGTTGCCGACCTTCATCGCCTTGGCCGCCTCGGTGAAGGATTTCACGAATTTCGAATAGTGCGAGTCCTGCACGTAGAATCGCGTTGGCGAGATACAGACCTGCCCGGCGTTCCGGTACTTGCCGCCGACCACGGTCTTCACGACGTTCTCCACATCGGTGTCGTCGAACACGATGACCGGCGAATGGCCGCCGAGTTCCATGGTGGTTCGCTTCAGGCCTTCGGCCGCCTGCGCCATCAGCAGCTTGCCGACCGGAATCGATCCGGTGAAAGAAATCTTGCGGATGACCGGCGAGGCGATGATGTGCTTGGACACCTCGGCGGGCACGCCGAAGACGACGTTGAGCACGCCGTTCGGCAGGCCCGCGTCCTGAAAGGCGCGGGCGAGCGCGATGCAGGTGCCGGGCGTCTCTTCCGACGCCTTGATGATGCAGGAGCAGCCCGCGGCGATCGCGCCGGCCATCTTCCGGATCGGCGTCACCGCCGGGAAATTCCAGGGCGTGAAGGCGGCGACGGGGCCGACCGGCTCCTTATAGACATACTGGCGCATGCCCGGCATCCGGCCCGGAATGATGCGGCCGTAAGTGCGCTTGCCTTCCTCCGCGTACCAGTCGGTGATGTCGGCGCTGACCATCACCTCGATATGCGCCTCGGCGAAGACCTTGCCTTCCTCCAGGACGAGGGTCTCGGCGATCTCCTTCGACCGTTCTCGCATCAGCGCGGCGGCCTTCTGCATGATCTTGCCGCGGTCGTAAGGAGCCGTTTCGCGCCAGACCGGGAAGGCCTTCTCGGCGGCGGCCAAGGCATGGTCCAGGTCCTGCGGCGATGCGTGCGGCAGGTCGGCGATAGTTTCCTCGGTCGCCGGGTTGATGACCGGTTCGGCCTTGCCGTCGCTGCCGGCGCGCCATTCGCCGTCGATGAGAAGTTCGAGCTTTTCGTACATGGTGATTTCCTTCGAAGTGTACGCGGCGCCGGGCCGCTGGTTTCACCGAGATTGTTGTGTTCGGTATGGATATGGGGCTCGGACGCCGCTCCGCCGACCCTTTGGGAAAATTATTTCCGAAAAGGCCAGTTCGGCTAGGCGATGATACCCGCGGATTTTAAACGTTCAATGGCGTCGCTCTCGAGATCGAGCATGTCGGACAATATCTCGTCGGTATGCTGGCCCAGCAGGGGCGGCGCGGTGGATTGCACCACCGGCGTGTCCGAGAATTTCAGCGGGCTGCCGAGCGCCTTGATCGTTCCCGCCGTGGGGTGCGGAATGTCGAGCACCATGTCCCGGTCCAAGACTTCCTGGGCGGAGAAAACTTCGGGAAAGCTGCGGATCGGCGCGATCGGCACGTTCGCCGCGCCGAGCTTTTCGATCCAACTCTCGCGGCTTTCTTTGGCCAAGGCCGCGCCAATCTCTTTATGGACCGCCGCCTGATTCTCGACCCGGGCCGCGTTGGTTTCGTAGCGCGGGTCCGTCGCCATGTCCGGCCTATCAATCGCTTCGGCCATCCGGGCGAACATCGCGTCGTTTCCGCACAGCACCATCAGCGGCTGGTCGGCGGTTTCATAGACATAGAAGGGCACGACACTGCCGTGACCGTTGCCGACCCGGACCGGCGGGTCGCCCGACGCCAGGAACTGGACCGCCAACTGGCTCATCAACAGCAGCGTGCAGTCATGCATCGACAGGTCGATATGCTGGCCTTTGTCGGTCTGTTGCCGCGCCATCAGGGCCGCGAGGATCGAGATCGTCGCCCAAAGCCCGGTCGGATAATCGGCCACCGCGCCTCCGCACCGGACCGGCGTGCCCTCCGGTTCGCCGGTCACCGACATCAGCCCCGACATCGCCTGAATGACATAGTCATAGGCCGCGCGGCCGGCCATCGGACCCTCCTGACCGAAGCCGGAGATCGAGCAATAGACCAGCTTCGGGTTCACGGCCGACAGGGCGGCGTAGTTGATGCCGAGCCGCTTGGTCACACCGGGACGGAAGTTTTCGATCAGCACGTCCGACTGCGCCACCAGGTCCTTCAGAATCTGCAGCCCTTCCGGTTTCGACAGGTCGAGGCAGATGCTGGACTTGTTCCGGTTCATCGCGAAGAAGTAGGCCGCCTCGCCGCCGACGGCGGGTGGCTTCCAATGGCGCGTGTCGTCGCCGTCCGGGTGTTCGACCTTGATGACTTCGGCACCCAGGTCTCCGAGGATCTGGCCGCAGAATGGGCCCGCGATGATGCGGCCGAGGTCAAGAACACGGATGCCGTTGAGAATACCGGTGCTGTTGCTCATGAGTTTTTTTTGTCGTGTGGTTTGTTCAGGCTGGGCAGGGTGGCGATATAAACACAAAGCGGCCAGCGGCATAAGCCCGGGCCGAATGCCGGATCGTCCGGAAGGAAACGATGGACACTGTCGATCCTACGGCGCTACCGTTTGGATTGGAAAATTTTCCGGCCATCTGGGCCGAGTGGGACATAAATCATGAACAATAATCTGCCCGATCAAGCTCAATTGGTCATTATCGGCGGCGGGATCGTCGGATGCAGTGTCGCCTATCACCTCACCAAGCTAGGATGGAAGGATGTCCTGCTGCTGGAGCAGGGTCGATTGAGCGGCGGCACCACATGGCACGCGGCCGGGTTGGTCGGCCAGCTTCGGGTCAACGAGGATCTGACCCGGCTGATCCAATACAGCACGCAACTCTATGAATCGCTGGAAGAGGAGACAGGGCTGGCCACCGGCTGGAAACGGTGCGGCAGTCTCGCCGTCGCGCGCACGCCGGACCGGATGACCGCGCTGCGGCGGACGGCGGCGATGGCCGCGGCCTATAACGTCGAGGCGGAACTGGTCGACGCCGCCGAAGCGGCCCGGCGCTGGCCGGTGATGCGCAGCGACGACCTGCAGGGCGGCGTATGGATTCCCGGCGACGGCAAGGCCAATCCCACCGATTTGACCCAGGCTCTTGCGAAAGGCGCGCGGCAGGGCGGCGCGACGATCGTCGAGGGTGTCCGGGTAACCGGCATAAAGACGCAGGACGGCGTTGTGCGCGGCGTGGAAACCGACGGCGGCGACATCCAGGCCGATGTAGTCGTCAACTGCGGCGGCCAATGGGCGCGCAAGATCGGCGCCATGTGCGGTGTCGACGTGCCGCTCTATTCCTGCGAGCACATGTATATCGTCACCCGGCAAATCGACGGCATTACGCCGGATCTGCCGGTCATGCGCGATTACGACGGCATGATCTACTTCAAGGAAGAGGTAGGCGGCTTGGTGATGGGCGGCTTCGAGCCGTCCGCGAAGCCCTGGGGCATGGACGGTATTCCCGACGAGTTCGAATTTACGCTGTTGCCCGACGATTGGGATCAGTTCGAAATCCTGATGACCAATGCGATGCACCGGGTTCCCGCGTTGGAGACCGTCGAGGTGCGCCAATTCATCAACGGGCCGGAGAGTTTTACCCCGGACGCGAACTACATCCTGGGCGAGGCGCCGGGCCTGTCCGGTTTCTTCGTCGGGGCTGGATTCAACTCGATGGGAATCGCCAGCGCCGGCGGCGCGGGCAAGGCCTTGGCCGAGTGGATCGTCGACGGCTCGCCGACGCTTGACCTGTGGCCGGTCGATATCCGCCGCTTCGCGCCGTTCCACAACAACGAGAAGTGGCTTCGCGATCGCGTCAGCGAAGTCGTCGGCATGCATTATGCGATGCCATGGCCCAACCGGGAGCTGGAAAGCGGCCGGCCGCTCCGCATGTCACCGTTCTATGACCGGTTGAAGGAGAAGGGCGCCTGTTTCGGCAGCAAGATGGGATGGGAGCGTCCGATCTGGTTCGCGGATAAGGGGGCCGCTCCGGAAAACGAGTATTCCTATGGCCGCCAGAACTCGTTCCCGAATGTCGCAGCCGAATGCCGCGCGGTGCGGGAGACCGTCGGCGTCTTCGATCAAACATCTTTTTCGAAGTTCCTTATGCAGGGCCGGCATGCGGAATCGGCCATGCAATCCTTGTGCGCGAACGATGTCGGCGTGACGCCCGGGCGCACCGTCTATACAGGTATGTTGAATCCCAGCGGTGGGTACGAAAGCGATGTTACCGTGACCCGGCTGGCCGAGGAGCAGTTCCTGATCGTCTCCGGGTCCGCCCAAGCAATCCGCGATTTCGATTGGATGTCGCGTCACATTCCGCCGGACGCCGATGCCTATCTCACCGACGTGACGTCGGCCTATGCGGTGCTGGGCGTCATGGGGCCGAAATCACGCGATCTGTTGTCGCGGGTCTGCAAGACGGACTTATCCAATGAGGCGTTTCCCTTCGCGACGATGCAGGAGATCGATATCGCCCATGCGCCGATCTGGGCGGTCCGCATCACATATGTCGGTGAACTTGGCTGGGAGTTGTATATCCCGACTGAGTTCGGCGGCGCGGTCTATGAGGCTCTTGAGTCGGCAGGCGAAGACGTGGGACTGCGAGATGCCGGTTATTACGCGATGGAGAGTCTGCGGCTGGAGAAGGGATACCGGGCGTGGAGCCATGAACTTACCCCGGACGTGACTCCGTTCGAAGCGGGGCTTGCCTTCGCGTTGCGTCTCGAGAAAGAGAACAGCTTCATCGGGCGCGATGCGGTGTGCGCCGCCGGCGCGGATGACCCAGACCGGCGTCTCGTGATGCTCACCGTCGACGATCCCGATCCGGTCTTGTGGGGCGGTGAGATGATACTTTGCGACGGCGAGCCGATCGGCGATGTCCGCTCGGGCGCCTATGGGCATACGCTGGGCCGGTCCGTCGGCAGCGGTTTCGTTAAACGAGAGCCCGGGCAAAGCGATGCCGAGATTCTGTCCGGCCGGTACCAGATTGAGATTGCAGGGGAGCGCTATGACGCGACACCGCATCTCCGCGCGCCGTATGACCCGAAGTCGGAACGGGTTCGGCGATAGCACTAGGCCGATGCGGCGATGTTCGAATGTTGCTCCGCGATAGCGATAAACGCGCCGACGGCGCCAAGGCGCAGCCGATCCTTCAGACACACGAGGAATTCGGTCATTACTAAAGGCGGGTCGTCGATCGGAATGGCGGCGATGCGGTCATCTCGGCCGAGTTCCGCTTCCGATGCGACTCCCACGCCTAACCCGGCGGCGATTGCCTGGTAGACGCCTTCGTGGCTGCCGATCTCCATGAACTCGGTATGCGGGATGCCCAATGAGCGGGCTGCATCGTCAAAAATACGGCGCGTGGCGGATCCGCTCTCACGGAGGATCAGCCGTTCGTCCAAGAGTTTTTTCAATCCGACCGATGGCAATCGGGAGAATGGATGATCTGACGGCACGATCGTGACGATGCGATCGCGGCTGAAGGGGCGGGATTCAAGCCGGGGATCATTCGTCGGATCTGCCATCAAGGCGATATCGGTCCGGTATTCCAGCAGGTCGTTCAACGTCGTGCTTGCACTGCCGGTCGCCAATGCCAGCTTCACTCCGGGATACGCCGCCGCGAAAGACGCGATGACCGGTATGATATGCGTTGTGCTGTCGGCGCCGACCCGAAGCCGGCCGGCATCGAGCACCCGTGCTGCGGACATCAATTCTTCCGCATTTTGTTCAAGATCGAATATGCCCTGGGTGATCGCCAACAGGTCGCGGCCCATATCCGTCATTTCGATGCGCTGGCCGCGCCGATTGAATAGACGGACCTGATATCGCTCCTCCAGGTCCTTAACTTGCATGGAGAGCGTTGGCTGGGTGACGCAGAGGGTTTCGGCCGCGCGGGTAAAGCTGCCTTCGGTGGCGACGAAATGGAATGCGCGGAGTTGGGAATGGATCATCAATACAATCAATATCTCATATCAAAAATAGCGATTTGATTTATGATAGGCGCACGGATTTTATGTCGCAATCGGTTCCCGCATGATTCCTAGGAGATCGCCTGATGTTGTCCGAAACCAATGACCCCTGGCTCCTGACGCCGGGTCCGCTAACCACCTCATTGTCGATCAAGCAGGCGATGCTGCACGATTGGGGGTCGCGCGATGCGGCATTCATCGATATGACGGCGCGTGTTCGGAATAGGTTGGTCGAATTGCTTGGCGGTGGCGACGATTCTGTTTGCGTGCCGCTTCAAGGCAGCGGCACCTTCGTTGTGGAGGCGGCGATTGCGACGATGCTGCCGCGGGACGGCAAGCTGCTGGTCCTGATCAACGGTGCTTACGGTCAGCGCATGGTTAAGATCTGTGACTATCTCGGCCGCGCAAGCGTGACCCTGGAAACGGCGGAGGATGTGCCGAGCGATGTGGCGGCCTTGGACGCGTTGCTGCAGAGCGATGCATCCATCACGCATGTCGCTGCGGTTCATTGCGAAACCACCTCAGGCATTCTAAATCCGATTTCGGAAATTGCGGCCTGTGTGAAGAAGCACGAGCGGTCGCTGCTGATCGATTCGATGAGCGCGTTTGGCGCACTGCCGCTCGATGCGGCAACGGTGCCGTTCGATGCGGTCGTCGCGTCCAGTAACAAATGTATCGAAGGTGTGCCGGGGATCGGGTTCGCGGTCTTCCGCAAATCCGCGTTGGAACAGTGTAAAGGCAATTGCCATTCCCTCAGCCTCGATCTTTACGATCAATGGCAGGGATTGGAGGGCAACGGGCAATGGCGCTTCACCCCGCCGACCCATGTCCTCGCCGCGTTCGATCAGGCATTGAAGGAACATGAAGAAGAGGGCGGCGTCGAAGGCCGGGGCGGGCGATACTCGAAAAATTGCCGCGCCTTGATCGACGGCATGAAGAAGATGGGCTTTGCGCCGCTCCTGTCGGACAACCTGCAGGCGCCGATCATCGTGACGTTTCATATGCCGGGGGATGACGCGTTCGACTTCGAGGATTTTTACCGCCGCGTGGGCGCGAAGGGTTTCCTACTCTACCCCGGCAAATTGACCGTCGCGCCGACATTCCGCATCGGGTGCATTGGCCGGTTGGGCGTCGACCAGATCCATGCCGCCTTGGACGCTATACAGGATGTCGTGCAGACGATGGGCGTCACGGAACTCGGTCCGGATAGACTGTCATGACAGTTTCAGGACAGACAGCGAGTGATGCTGCAAATCCATTTCCGTCGATCGACGATCGCGATGTGTCGGTTTTCGACGTACCGATTCTTGACGCGACAGCGAAAAATCTTGCCGAGTTCGGACAATTGGAAACCTCGTTCGACGACGCGGCGGTAGAAATAGTGACCTGGCCTGCACCGGGATGGCGACCGGTCGACGCGGGTACCGGGACGGGCGGCGGCGTTACGTCGGGTGCATTCGAGTACTGGCATGAAGGGGATGTATTTCGCGCGCGCAATCTCGCGGTGGACGGTGACTATATTATAGGGTGGTTTTCGGATCCCGCGCACGCGTCGAGCAACACGGCGACGTCCGACCATTCGCGTGTGCTCGTTTGCGAAGCGAATTATCACCCCGACAGCAGTCAGACCTTCTTTCCGCGGGACACCGGTCCTTTCGTCGCATTGTTAGCGAAACCGGGTGAAAATGTCCGTCCGGAAAATTTTATTGCATTTTTTTTCGACGGGCGATTTGGCTTAACGATTAAGCCGGGCGTGTGGCATCAGCCGATGTTTCCGTTAAAGAGTTCGGCGGTTTTCGACGGGAAGCAAGGGCGCGTGCACGCCTGCATCAGTTGCAACTTCGTCGAAGAGTTCGGCTGCTACTTATCGATTCCGCTGCCGAATTCCAAATAGCAGCGAAGGAATGGCGCAAATCCGCGCCTTTCAGCGGCATTTCTACAGATCGCAGTGGTTTGCCTAACACAGCGCGGCGGTGTGCCGTGCGGTTCGCAATCGTATCGAACGCGCGGACTCCGGTCGGAGCAGTGTGATCGCCGTCGCTTTCTTCCAAACATTAATAAAACAACGTCTGTGTTGATCGAGTAATCGATTAACAAAACTGACAGCGTGGGAAAATACACACCGTGTTTTGGTAACGTTTTGGTAACGAAAACCTCTTATTGCACGGTTGCGTAACCGCGGTTATTGGCCAAATACGACCGCGTATTAGAAGTTATTTGATCACAGCTTTATTTGTATTGCGGTTACTGGCCAAGGTGATCACCGCACTAACGAGGGAATTAAAATGCCTGTTAAATCCAAGACGCGAAAGACCACGGCGCGCAAGCGTCCGGTCCGCAAAGCTACGGCGGCGCGTCGTAAACCTTCGGCTGCTCGTAAGTCGACCGCCCGTAAGAGCACGGCGCGGAAGACCACGGCCCGCAAGACTACGGCTCGTAAACCCGCCAAGAAGACCACGGCTCGTAAATCGACCGCCCGCAAGACTGTGAAGCGGAAGACCACGGCCCGGAAGCCTGCGAAGAAAGTCGTTCGCAAGTCGACGCCCCGGAAGCCGATCAAGCGGAAAACCACCGCTCGTAAGTCGCCGGCTCGTAAGTCGACCGCTCGCAAGACTGTTAAGCGGAAGACCACGGCGCGCAAGCCTGCGAAGAAGGTCGTTCGTAAGTCGACGGCCCGGAAGCCGATCAAGCGGAAAACCACCGCTCGCAAGACCGTTAAGCGGAAGACGACTGCTCGTAAGCCCGCGAAGCGGAAGGTCGCTCGCAAGTCGACGGCCCGCAAGACCGTTCGTCGGAAGACGACCGCTCGCAAGCCCGCGAAGCGGAAGGTCGCGCGTAAGTCGACGGCCCGTAAGACCGTTCGTCGGAAGACCACGGCCCGGAAACCGGCCCGTAAGGTTGCTCGCAAGTCGACGGCCCGCAAGACCGTTAAGCGGAAGACGGCTGCTCGTAAGCCGGCGAAGAAGAAGGTCGCGCGTAAGACGATGAAGCGGAAGACCACGGCCCGTAAACCGGCCCGTAAGGTCGCCCGCAAGTCGACGGCCCGCAAGACCGTTCGTCGGAAGACGGCTGCTCGCAAGCCCGCGAAGCGGAAGGTCGCGCGTAAGACGATGAAGCGGAAGACCACGGCCCGGAAACCGGCCCGTAAGGTCGCCCGCAAGTCGACGGCCCGCAAGACCGTTCGTCGGAAGACGGCTGCTCGTAAGCCCGCGAAGAGGAAGGTCGCGCGTAAGACGATGAAGCGGAAGACCACGGCCCGTAAACCGGCCCGTAAGGTCGCCCGCAAGTCGACGGCCCGCAAGACCATCAAGCGGAAGACGGCTGCTCGTAAGCCCGCGAAGCGGAAGGTCGCGCGTAAGACGATGAAGCGGAAGACCACGGCCCGTAAACCGGCCCGTAAGGTCGCCCGCAAGTCGACGGCCCGCAAGACCATCAAGCGGAAGACGGCTGCTCGTAAGCCCGCGAAGAAGAAGGTCGCGCGTAAGACGATGAAGCGGAAGACCACGGCCCGGAAACCGGCCCGCAAGGTCGCCCGTAAGTCGACGGCGCGCAAGGCCACGAAGGCCCGTCGCAGCTCGGTCCGTAAGGCCGCGAGCCGGCGTCGCCCCGTTGTCTACAGCCGGACGGCCAAGCGCCGCGCCTAATCGGCGTGGGGCGAAAGCCTTTCGGTAAGAATGCGTTGGCGGCGGTCCGAAAGGGCCGCCGTTGCGCATTTCCGCTTTATGCGGAATGATCGAGTGTCTGATGCTGGGGAGTGTCAAAGTCGTTGGGTGCCGGGTGGCGCCTGCAAAATTGGCTTTAATTTGCGACGGCGGATACCAGGATCATGAAAACCCATCGTACCAACCGACTTTCGGTTTTGAAATACTGTTTGATCGGCCTCGGTTTACTGGTCTCTTCTCCGGCTTCGGCGGCGGAATGCTGGCAGGGTTGGGGTTACCTGGTCGATGGCAAGACGCTTGCCTTCAAGAGTGGGCAAACCCTCTATGTGACCGACGGGCCCGTCGAATGGGACCGCAAGCATTGGATAAGCCTGTATGCGGTGGATTCCAATACGGGGCGCAGGATCCGCAATAGAAAGCCGGTCTTGATCCGGCCCAGCCGTCCGTTCCAAAAGGGCTCGGGCAATTGGGGCAGCATTATCGAGGACGTCGCGGAAGTGAACGGATCGCGCTGGTCAATGATGCTGCGCTTATCGCATGTTGCGCCATCACCGCATGCCCGGACGCTCAACGATGAGTATTCGCGCTGGGCCTGCGGTTTGGAATAGACGCGGAACGAATACCTTGAAAAAGCGAAACGGGGTCGCCGCGATGCGGGGGCTGCCCCCGCAATCGTCGTTACGGGCTGCCTATGCGGGCTGTTGCGCGTCCCATTGCAGCGGCGTGCTGGCGTGGGCGCGGCTTCCGGCCTCGCCGGCATTCACAAACAGACGGCGATCCTTGAGGGCTGCGATCGCGAAGATGCGGCTGTCCGACGGGTTGTTCACGCGCACCAGTCGGGCATGCGGTTGATGGCCCGAAGGGGTGACGAATTCCGCAACTTGCCAAATCCAACCGGTGGAGTTCGCCTTGCGAACCAGATCGCCGATATTGAAATCATTTCTGCCGGCCATGGGTCTCATCTCCATTTCTTGGGCGGCTCAACCTGCCGCTCGTCCATTGGGGTTGTGTGATGGCATTTTCGGTCTTCTCCGCATGGACGAGAATGTCGAATCAGAACTATCCATAAAGTAATAGATGCCCGTCCTTTCGCGGCAGGCCTTTTTGACTAGTCCAATCGTACTATGTTGGGCGTTGTCTTATAAATGATTGTTCTAAATAAAGAAAATAATTTCTCAAAATCGGTAGGCGGGGATAGGGGCACGGCGGTCCGGCCACCCGGATCTTCGGAGCCGATTTGTTTCGGTTACGCTACACTTTCGATATTCCGGCAAAGACGCCGAAGAGTCTGGTTTACCACGATTTCTAGACCGCGCCCGCGTCGCGGAATCGGGCGATATCCGTGTCCGAATATCCGAGTTCCCTGAGAATGTCATCGGTATTCGCGCCGAGCGTCGGCGGCGGCGTATCCACCCTTGGACCGTCCTTGGCGTATTTGAAGGCCGCGACCGGTACGGTGACCGCCCCCTCGATGCCGGGAACCGCGTCGTGGCGGTGATACATGTTGCGCGTTTCCACCTGCGGATCGTGGACCGCTTCTGCCACCGTCCGCACGCGAGCGGCGGGCACATGCCGGGCCTGCAGAAAATCTTCCCATTCCTGCGCCGTGCGCGTTGCGAAGATGTCGCGCAGGATTGCGGCCTCCTCGTCCCGGTGTTCGGCGCGGTAGGCGTAGCTCTTATTGCCCATCTCCGGCTTGCCGAGAGCCTCCCATAGGCGGGCATGCTGTTCGGTATTGCTGGCGCCGACCATCAAAATGCCGTCCTCGGTGTCGTAGCTGCTGTGGCTCGCGTGCCCGCGGTCGGTGGTCTGCGGGCCGAGTTCCTTGCCGGTCCGCATATAGCCGGTGACCTGAGCGCTCATTAGGATGCCGGCGGTGTCGGTGAGGCAGCCGTCGATATGCTGCCCTTCGCCGGTCTGTACGCGCTGGAACAAAGCCGCCGAGATGGCGAAGGCGGCGGTGGTGCCGGTGCCGAAGTCGAGTACCTGCGGGCCCGTGCGAAGGGGGCCGGTATCCGGCCTCCCGGTGATCGACATGACACCGGAATAGCCCTGGATGACTTGATCGTAGGCGGTGTGTTGCCCGCGCGGCCCTTCCTGCCCCCAGGCCGTCAGCGAGCAGTAGATCAGGCGCGGGTTGATCGTCCGCAGGTCGTCATAGCCGAGGCCGAGCGCGGCCAACGCGCCGGACCGGTAATTTTCGATCAGGACGTCCGCGCCTTCGGCAAGTTTCTTGAGAATCGCCTGACCGTCCGCGGCCTTCAGGTCGAGCGTGATGCTGCGCTTGTTGGAGCCTTGGTTCAAATAGGCCGTGCCCATTTTGATCGCGTTGAGGTCCTTGTCCGGTCCGCTCTGCCGGCTCTGATCCCCGTCGCCCGGCCGCTCCACCTTGATCACGTCCGCGCCGAGCAGCGCCAGCTGATACGCGGCGAACGGGCCGGCCAGAACATGCGTGATGTCGATAACGCGGATGCCTTCGAAGGGGCGGGGCATGGCTTGGTTCCTTGTCGTTAGTCGGATGTCTTGGGTGGCGTCTTCAGCAGCAGCGCCAGCGGGATGCCGACCAGGCTGGTCGCGACCAACAGCTTGAAGTCGTTCAAGAAGGCGATGGTCTGTGCCTGGTGTGCCACCGCCTGGCTCAACTGCGCCAGGCCGGTGACGCTGTCGGTGCTCCAGAAGCCGCTGCCTTGCAGTTGCGCCAAGGCATCGTTGAAGCGATTGACGTTTTCGATCAAAACACCGTAATTCACCTGCGTGCTGCGGGCCAGCACGGCCACGAAGACCGAGACGCCGATGCTGGCGCCGACCACGCGGGTCAATGCGAACAACGAGGCGCCCTCGGTACGCAGGGCCGCCGGCAGGGTCGAGAAGGTCACCGTGGTGAGCGATACCCACAGCAGGCCGATCGCCAACCCCGTGACGCCGTTTACCACGATTACGTCGAAGACAGGCACCTGTTCGGTCCAAGTCGCCATGTAGGCGCTGGGTGCGGCGATCAGGATCAGCGAGAGTACGATCAGGTTGCGGTGGCCGATCCGGGCGGCGAGATGGCCCGACAGCACCATGCCGAGCGCCGTTCCGAAGCCGCGCAACGAGATGACGATACCGGCGGTGATCACCGGGTAGCCCTGGATGTCCTGCAGGAACAGCGGCAGCAGCAAGAGCGCGGAGAAGATGTTCAGTCCGAACAGGAAGATCAGAATGGTCCCGATCACGAAGTTGTGGTCCCGGAACAGGGCGAAATTCAGGAAGGGCCGCCGCGTCGTCGCGCTGTGTACGATGAACAGGTAGAGCGCCAGCGCCGCGAGCGTCGCTTCGAGGATGATCTCGGTCGACTGGAACCAGTCGTTCCGTTCGCCCCGGTCGAGCATGAGCTGAAACGCGCCGACGGCGATCGCCAGGCTCAGGAACCCGAGCCAGTCGAGATGCTGTTGCTTTTTCTCCGTTTCCGGAACGGTGAGAAGGCAGCCGATGAAGCCGACCACGCCGAACGGGATGTTGATGTAGAAGATCGCCCGCCAACTGAATTCCTCGGTGAGGTAAGCGCCGACGCTGGGGCCCAGCACCGGGCCGAGGATCATGGCGATGCTCCAGGTCGTCATCGCGAAGCTGTGCCGCTCGCGAGGGTAGGTATCGAGCATAATCGCCTGCGATAGCGGCAGGATCGGCGCACTGAGCAGGCCCTGGAGCACGCGATAGAGGACGAGCTGTTCAAGCGTGTCGGCGGTGGCGCACAGCATCGAACTGAGCGTGAAGCCGCCGACCGCGATCAGAAAGACCAGTTTCCGGCCGAAACGGACGCTGAACCAGCCGGTCGCCGCGACGCCGATGGCGTTCGAAACCAGGAAGGACGTGAGAATCCAGCCGGCCTGGTCTGGTGTCGCGGCCAGGTTCCCCTTCATATTGGGCAGCGCGATATAGGCCGTGGTCATCGCCAGGGAATGCAAAATCGACGCGATCAGCACCGGAACGGTGATGAACATGCGTTCTCCCGGCGTGAACGGGCCGGTGGCAATCTTGGCGATGGTCATTGTGGCCATGTCGGAATTCATATATCCGAATTCAGCGGGTGTTACACCTCATGCCCGCATGGTATTCCCGCCTGTCGCGGCCCTTCGGAAAAATGCCATTGGAATCCGGACGCGGGCGGCCCAGAGTAAATCCTCCGACGCACAGCTTCCGGAGCGGACATGACCGATCCCATCCTGCTCGAGCGCGACACCTTCGTCGCCACCATCACCTTCAACCGGCCGGAAAAACACAACGCGCTGACGCGGGCCATGTGGTCGCAGCTCGGCGATATGGTGGCCGGTCTCTCCGCCGACGATGCGGTGCGCTGTATCGTGATCACCGGTGCGGGCGGCCGCGCGTTCAGCGCCGGGGCGGATATCTCGGAATTCGACAGCAACCGCGACACCGTCGAGGGCGCGCAGGCGGCCGCCGGGGCGGCCGATGACGCGATGAAGCAAATCCTCGACTGCCGCCATCCGACCTTGGCGGCGATCCGGGGCTACTGCATCGGCGGCGGGCTGGAAATCGCGTCCATGTGCGATCTACGGCTGTGCAGCGACGACAGCACTTTCGGACTCCCGGCCAATCGTCTCGGTCTTTTCGTCACGCATCAGTACCTCGGCCGCATCGCGGAGATCGTCGGCCGGACGCGGGCGCTCGAGATCGTCCTGGCGGCGGAAAATTTCGACGCCGAACGCGCCGAGGCCATCGGCCTCGTCAACCGCGTGGTGCCGGCGGAGGACCTTCCCGCCGAAGCGCAGGCCTATGCGGCGAAGATCGCCGACGGTGCGCCCCTATCCCAACGGTGGAGCAAACAGGTCATCCGCCGCTTAGCGGATCCGGCGCCGGTGACCGAAGTGGAACGGGCGGGCGCCTACGACTATATCGACACGGAAGACTACCGCATCGGGACGCAGGCGTTCCGCGACAAAACGAAACCGAAATTCCAGGGGCGATAGGAATGGCAGACGGGACTGTGCGTGCGAATGAAGAGCGACTTTGGCAGACGCTGATGGATTTGGCGAAGATCGGGGCGACGCCGGGCGGCGGCGTCGGACGGATCGCCCTGACCGAAGACGACCGCCTGGCCCGCGATCAGTTCGTTTCCTGGGCCAAAGAAGCGGGTTGTGACGTTCGCGTCGATCATATGGGCAATATCTTTGCCCGCCGCGCCGGCCTGGATGCGGACCGGCCGCCGGTGATGACCGGTAGTCATCTGGACACCCAGCCGTTGGGCGGCAAGTTCGACGGCATTTACGGCGTGCTCGCGGGCCTGGAAGTGGTGCGCAGCTTGAACGATGCCGGGATCGATACGGTGGCGCCGCTGGACATCGTCGTTTGGACCGATGAGGAAGGGGTACGGTTTTCCGCGGGGATGGTCGCGTCCGGCGTGTTCGCCGGAAAGTACGATCTGGACTACGGGTTGGGCATCGTCGACGGCGACGGCGTTACCTTCGGCGAAGCCCTCAAGTCGATTGGTTATGCGGGGACCGAAGAGGTCGGCGGCATCCCCGTCGAAGCCTTCTTCGAAGCGCATATCGAACAGGGGCCGATCCTGGAGAACGACGCCATTCCCATCGGTGTGGTGCTGGGGGCGCAAGGACAGCGTTGTTTCCGCGTCACCGTCGAGGGCGAGGAAGGGCACGCGGGCACGCTGCCGATGGAGATGCGGCGCGACGCCATGCTGGGCGCGGCCCGGATGATCGACGCGATCAATGGGATCGCCTTCAAATACGATCCGCATCCGGTGATCACCGTCGGCCTCGTCAATGTGCGGCCCAACTCGCCCAACACGATTCCCGGTCAGGTCTATTTCTCGATCGACAGCCGGCACCCGGACAACGACACGCTGAAGGCGGTCGAGGCGGATATGCGGGCGGCCTGCGAGACGATCGCCGGTGACGGCGGCTACGGGCTTAAATTCGAATTGGCCAGCGAGCGGGAGTCCACGGTCTTCCATCGGCACTGCGTCGAGGCGGTTGCGGATGCTGCCGATACCGCCGGCCTGCCGTATCGTGAAATCTATTCAGGGGCGGGGCATGACGCGTGCAACCTGGCGCTTTGCGCGCCGGCCGGCATGATCTTCGTCCCCTGCGAGGACGGCATCAGCCATAACGAACGCGAGAACGCCCGGCCGTCCGACCTCGCGGCCGGCTGCACCGTGCTGCTGCACGCGATGCTGAACCGTGCAGGGATCGCTTAACCGGAGAGTTCCGTATGCGTGACCGCTTTGACAGCCTCATGCTTCGACAAGCTCGGCGGGAGGCTTAAACACTCGCTCCTCATCCTGAGCCCGACGAAGGATGGTTTCGACTTCAGTCCACGGCATGCTTCGACAGGCTCAGCATGAGGATGGAATACTCGGTCCTCATCCTGAGCCTGTCGAAGGATGATTTTCGCTCCGACCGGTGGAATGCTTCGACGAGCTCAGCACGAGGGTGGAGTTCGAACGAAACGCCTAGGCGATCGTTTCCGCCAGTTCGGCGCAGGTGTAGAACCGGGCGCGTTCGTGCTGCTTAATCATCGTCAGGAACCGGTCGAGCATCCGAAGCCGCCCGGGATGGCCGATGAGCTGCACATGCAAGGTCTGGTGATAGAAGCTGCCGGGCCGGTCTTCGTAGGATCCGACGAATTCCTCGCTCCATATCTCGTAGGCGGTGGCGGCGGACCGTGGCATGCGGCCGGGAAGCGCGCCGTCGTAAAGAAAGTACGGGGCGTCGGCGAGATGCCATTGCACCGGCAGTTCGACGATCGGCAACGGCTTGCCGTCCCTCTCATGTCGGTAGGGCCGGCTGGTGTCGTGGTAGTTGGCCGACACGGTGATCCCGGCTTCGATCAGCAGGTCCAACGTGTTGTCGGTGAATTCCCAGGATGCCGAGCGCCATGTCGCGGGGCGCTGACCGGTGATCTTTTCCAGGGCATCGATCCCCGCGATCAAATCCTTCTTCTCCGCTTCGCGGGTCGTGCCGACGGCGCTCATATGACTGTAGGTGTGGCTCGCCAATTCGTGGCCCCGGTCGCCGATCTGCCGGACGGCGTCGGGATACCGGTCGGCCGTGACGCCGGGAATGAAGAAGGTCGACTTGACGCTGTGCCGGTCGAACAGATCGAGCAGCGGATCGAGCCCTTCGCGGATGGCGTAGGCGCCGTTCGACAGCATGACGGGCCGGTGTTCGTTCTCGCCGATCTTGTTGAACCAGATCGCTTCGGCGTCGAGGCAGGTGCCGATGACGACGGGAAAGGTATCGGTGCTCACTGTAATTTCCTCAATGATTTGGCGGGCGGGCCTTATTGTCGCTAAAGTTCGGTGCCAGCATATCGCCGCCGGTGTCGTTACGGCAACGCACGGCCATGCCGGCCCACCAACCCGACGAACGCGGGCCGATGCGCGCGGGCGTAATGCTGCGGAGATGCAAATGGCCACAACCCTGATCACCGGTGCAAGCAAAGGAATCGGGCTGGCGATTGCCGAGCGGCTGGCGGCGGCCGGCGATACCGTGGTTGGGATCGCGCGCAGCGAACCGGACCGCCCGTTTCCCGGCACCTATTGTCGTGTCGATCTCGAAGACACGGCGGCCGCGCAGGCGGCATTGCGGGACATCGCGGCAACCCATGCCATCGACAACCTGGTGAATAATGCCGGCTATTCGATCCCCCAACCGTTGGGCGAGGTCGATTTCGACGATTTCGACAGGCAGATCGCGGTCAATCTGCGCGGCGCCCTGATTTGCACGCAGGCGTGCCTGCCGGCGATGCGCGCCGCCGGCCGGGGCCGGATCGTGAATATCAGCAGCCGGTCGGTCTTAGGGAAAGAAGAACGCACCGGTTATGCCGGGGCGAAGGCCGGGTTGATCGGGTTCACCCGCGTCTGGGCGCTGGAACTGGCCGCCGATGGCATCACGGTGAACGCCATCGCACCGGGCCCGATCGAAACCGACCTGTTCCTGCGGCATCATCCCGTCGGCAGCGAGGCCTACAACAATATCGCGCAGGCGGTTCCGGTACAGCGAATGGGCAAGCCGGAAGACATCGCGGCGGCAACGCAATTCCTCGTTTCCGATGACGCGTCCTTCGTGACCGGTCAGGTCCTGTATGTCTGCGGCGGGCTGACGCTCGGCGCGGCACCGATCTAGGCGCAACCCATGGGTGCTCTCGAACGACTGTTCCAGCCGCGCGGCGTCGCGATCATCGGGGCATCGACAGATCCCGTCCGGGTGGGTGGCGCACCGGTCAAGGCGTTGGCCGACTACGGTTTTACCGGATCGGTTTATCCGGTGAATCCGAAATACGACGAGATCCAAGGTCTGAAATGCTATGGGGCCGTGTCGGAGATCGCCGGTCCGTGCGATCTGGCGATCATCGCCGTGGCCGCCGCGGCGACGCCGGATGTATTACGTGCCTGCGGCGACAAGAAGATTCCCTATGCGGTTGTTCTAAGCGGCGGCTACCGCGAAAGCGGCACGGATGGCGCGGCGCTGGAAGCCGAAGTGCGGCAGGTTCTTGCCGAGACCGGCATCCGCATGATTGGGCCCAACTGCCAGGGCGTGATCAACCTGACCGACCGGATGTACGCCACTTTCGGTGCGATCGCGGCCGAGCCGGACATGCGGGCGGGCCGAATTGCGATGGCCTTCCAAAGCGGCGGTTTCGGCTTCACCATCGCGCTGCTTTGCGAACAGCAGGGGGTCGGATTCCGCTATCTGGTCTCCGGCGGCAACGAAACGGATATCAAGACGCCGGAACTGCTGGATGCCTTCCTGGACGATGGCGAAACCAAGGTCGCCTTCGCGATGATTGAAGGGATTGACGATGGCCGCGCGCTGCAGCGGGTCGGCCGCCGGGGCTTGTCGATCGGTAAGCCGGTGATCGTCTGGAAGATCGGCAACAGCGAAACCGGCGCCCGCGCGGCCGCGTCGCATACCGCGAACATGACGGGGCAATACGACATCTATCAGGCCGCTTTCCGGCAATCCGGCATTATTGAAGTGCGGGATGTGGAGCAGTTGCAGGATCTCTTCTTCGCCTTCGAAGCCGGCCAGCTTCCGGCAGGCAATCGTGTCGCCGTCATCACGATCACCGGCGGGTCGGGGATCGCCTTTGCGGACCGGGCGGTGGAAGGCGGGCTTGAACTGCCGTCCTTCGAACCCGCCACGACCGAGGCGCTGGAAAAAATCATTCCCGTGTTCGGATCGACCGGGAATCCCGTCGACACGACGGCCAACCTGTTCAATCAGGTGGAGAACTTCACCAGCGCGGTTTCCCATGTGATCAACGATCCCAACGTGGACCAGTTGGCGGTCCTGATGGCGTCGGTCAGCGGACCGACGGCCGAAGCCGCGGCGCGGGCCGTGGTCGGGGCGGCGGAAGCGTCCGGCAAGCCGGTCATCGTTGCGTGGTCGGCGCGCCGCGAACGCGCGGCGGGTGCCTACGCGGTGCTCGAGGAAGCGAGTATCCCGATCGTGCCGACGCCGGTCCGTGCCGCCGATGCGGCTGCAACCCTGTCCGAGTTCGCCGCCCGGCAGCGGCGGCTGGCGGACAAGCCCGACATGGATTGCCCGCCGGTCGAGGCAGACTTGCCGGCCGGCAATGGGGCGCTGGATGAAATCGCGGGCAAGGCGTTGCTGGCGGCATACGGCATTCCGGTCACCGAAGACCGGATTGTCCATCTGGGTGACGACCCGGCAGGTGTCGCGGAGGGATTGTCTTATCCGTTGATCGCCAAGGTCCTGTCGCCGGATATCACGCACAAGACCGATGTCGGCGGCGTGCGCGCCAACTTGGAAGATGCCGAATCGCTGGCCGAGGCGGTGGCCGAAATCGTCCTGTCGGCGCGGCACGCGCGGCCGGATGCCCAGATCGACGGCGTAATCGTGTCTGAAATGGTGAGTGGCGCGGAAGTCCTGGCCGGCGTGATCAACGACGCGGTGTTCGGGCCGACGATCGCCGTCGGGCTTGGCGGCATCTACACCGAAGTGCTGCGCGATATCACCTATCGGGTCGCGCCCTTCGATACGGATGAAGCGCACGCGACGCTTGGGGAGCTGCGCGCCCGCGCCTTGTTCGACGGCGTGCGCGGCGGTCCGGCTTTGGACGTGGGGGCGTTGGCGGAGGCATTGTCCGCCCTGTCGCGGCTTGCCTGGGATCACCGCGGGCGCCTGTCGGAACTCGACGTCAATCCGTTGTTCGTGCGGCCAAAGGGGCAGGGAATCGTGGCGGCGGATGCGCTTGTGGTTCTAAAGTAGCGGTTCAACCGTCAGGAGACCGTCACACATGTTCGAGCAGTTCGAGCGGCGAGAGATCGAGACCGCCGGAGCCAAGATCAATCTCATCGTCGGGGGCGAGGGACCGCCGTTGTTGCTGGTCCATGGATATCCGCAGACGCATGTCATGTGGCACCTGATTGCCCCGCGCTTGGCGGAGACCTATACCGTCGTCGCTCCGGACTTGCGCGGTTATGGCGACAGTTCCAAGCCGCCGTCGGGCGAGAAATCGTCGAACTATTCGAAGCGCGCGATGGCGCAGGATTTGGTCGAGGTCATGTCCGAGCTCGGGTTCGACCGGTTCCGCCTCGCGGGACATGACCGGGGCGGACGGGTCTCCTACCGGCTGGCCTTCGACCATCCGGAGCGGGTCGAGCGGCTGGCATTGCTGGATATTGTGCCGACGTGGGAGCAACTCGAACGGGTCGATACGAGTTCAGCCTATGGGACCTTCCATTGGTATTTCCTGGGACAGCCGGCGGATTTTCCCGAGCGCATGATCGGGGCGGACCCGGAGTTCTTTCTGCGCTACGTGGTCGACAAATGGGCGGCATCGCCGGACCCGTGCTCGCCGGAAGCGATGACGGAGTATCTTCGCTGTTTCAGCAATCCGGAAACGATCCGGGCCACCTGCGACTGCTATCGCAACAATCCGGAGGCGGACTACGCGCATGACGACGCGGACCGGTCCGCCGGGCGTACGATCGAATGTCCCACGCTGGTACTTTGGGGCGGGGAAGGCCGCCCGCATAAGGGCCGCAACGTGTTGGAGACCTGGAGCAATTGGGCGTCCGACCTGCAAGGCAAGGGGCTGCCCTGCGGCCATTTCATGGCCGAGGAGGCGCCGGACGAAACCTTCGCCGAACTCTCCGCCTTCTTCGCGGGCGAGTGAGGCCTTCATGGTTCGCAAAGGGATCGTCTTGGCCGGCGGTGCGGGAACGCGGCTCTACCCGATGACCCGCGGCGTAAGCAAGCAGTTGCTGCCCGTCTACAACAAACCGCTGGTCTATTACCCGCTGTCGGTGCTGATGCTTGCCGAAATCCGCGAGGTGATGTTTATCTCCACCCCGGAGGATCTGCCACGGTTCGAGCAGATACTCGGCGACGGATCGGCGCTCGGCATGTCCTTCAGCTACCGCGAGCAGGAAAACCCGGAAGGGGTTGCCCATGCTTTCGTGGTCGCCGACGACTTTATCAACGACGAGCCGTCGGCGCTGATCCTGGGTGACAACATCTTCTACGGTCAGGGTCTGCGCGACAAGCTGCGCGATGTGGCGAAACGGCGGGACGGCGCTACGGTCTTCGCCTATCGCGTCACCGACCCGGAACGCTATGGCGTCGTGGAGGTCGACGAGATCGGCGTGCCGGTGTCGCTCGCCGAAAAACCGGAGCGCCCGCGCTCGAATCTGGCGATGACAGGACTGTATTTCGTCGATGGTACGGTTGCCCAAGTGGCCCGATCGCTTGCGCCCTCGGCGCGTGGTGAATTGGAGATTCCCGATTTGCTGCGCAGTTACCTCGATCAAGGCAATCTCTCCGTTGAGTTCCTGGGCCGCGGCAATGCCTGGCTCGACACCGGGACATTCGACTCCTTGCTCGATGCGTCGAATTACATTGCGACCATCGAACGGCGGCAGGGCCAGATGGTGGCCTGTATCGAGGAAATCGCCTGGCGCAACGGATGGATCGACGACCGGCAGCTTCGCGCGCTGGCGGAGCCGCTGGCGAATTCCGGTTACGGCGATTATTTGCTGTCCCTGGCCTATGAAAGCAGTTGATGCGGGAAGTTGCGAAGCTCGCATTCCCCTGTAACAGTTATCCGCATGAGCCCATCGCGAGACTGTAGGCGTCATGACGGATAACAGGAAGCAGAGCCGCCGCAATGGCCAGAACGGCGGGGTCGACGTGTTCGGCATCTTGCGCGAACGGATCGCGAGTCACGCTTTGCCGCCCGGCAGCCGGCTGCGGGAACAGGATCTCGCGTCCGAATTCGGCGTATCGCGGGCGCGTATCCGCGAAGCGTTCGGCGCGTTGGAACAGCGCGGGCTGATCGAACGTGTTCCCAATCGCGGTGCGCTGGTTGTCCGTTTCGATCCCATGCAGATGTACGATCTGTATGACGTGCGCGGGGTTTTGCAGGCCTATGTGGCGCGCTTGGCGGCGGAGCGGGCGCCGGACGGCGCCTGGGACGAGTTGATCGAGCTGTTCGGCGATCCCCTGGAACAAGCGCTGAAGAAGGGCGATTTCGATCGATATCTCACCGGCCTGGAGACACTCCACCGCCGCATGATCGAACATGCGAACAACGCAATCCTCTCCGATATGCTGGATCTCATCTACGACAAGACACGCGTCGTCTCCCGGCGCGTGATCATTCTGCCGGGCCGCGCTGAAGTGGCTTTGAAAAGCCATCGGGTGCTGTTGCAGGCCTTGGCCGACAAGGATCCGGACCGGTCGGAAAAGGCGATAACCGAAATCCTGTCCGGCGCGCGGGCGCTTCTCGAGAAATACCAAAGCTATGTGATCTAGGCGTCGTTTCCTGGATCGTAGACAATATTGTTGACAATAAATGACGCGCTGGCCAGAGTGGCGGGGTTCCAAAAGAAGAGATCCTGCAAATTTTGTGCGCCGGCGCGCCGCTGCCGGCGATCGCCGATAGGATCCTAGGTCGGGAGGGAACCAGGCATGAGTGCGGAGGCTGGCGGTGGGCCGTTAACGGGGTTCACGGTGCTGGAGCTCGGAACGATGGTCGCCGGTCCGTTTTGCGGCCGGATGCTCGGCGATTTTGGGGCCGAGGTGATCAAGATCGAGGTGCCGACCGGCGATCCCGTGCGGGCAATGGGCAAACGCGTCGACGGCAAGTCGCTCTACGCGTCGAGTATCTTCCGCAACAAACGCATGGCCTCGATCAACCTCCGTGACGCGCGGGGCCGCGATCTGGTCCGAAAGCTGGTCGGACAGGTTGATGTGCTGATCGAGAATTTCCGTCCCGGCACGATGGAGAAATGGGATCTCGGATACGACGATCTCGCCGCGATCAATCCCGGCCTAATCATGGTGCGCATCAGCGGTTTCGGACAATCCGGACCCTACAGCCAGCGCGCCGGCTATGGCGTGATCGGCGATGCAATGAGCGGGATGCGTCACATCACCGGCGATCCGGACCGCCCGCCCGCGCGGGTATCGGTTTCGTTGACCGACTACATCACCGGCCTTCACGCGGCCTATGGCGCGGCAATGGCGTTGCTGGCGCGGGGCAAGACCGGCAAGGGGCAATGCATCGACGCCGCGCTCTACGAAGGCGCGTTCAATTTCATGGAACCTTATATTCCGGCCTACGAGAAGACCGGCTTCGTCGCGAACCGCACGGGCTCGCGGCTGCCCAACAACACGCCGAACAACTTGTTCGAGTCGCAGGACGGCAAGTTCATTCATATCACCGCGGTCAGCGAGCCCACATGGCGCCGCCTTATGGAATCGATCGGCCGGCCGGATGCGCTTGATGACCCGCGATTCGCGACGTTGGTGACCCGCGCCGAACATGAAGACGATGTGGATGCGATGATCTCGGAATGGACACGCGCGCATACGCTCGACGAAATCGACGAGGTGCTGCAGGAGGCGGGAGTCCCCGCGTCGCGCATCTTCACCATGGCGGACATATTCGAGGATCCGCATTTTGCCTCCCGCGACATGCTGGTGGATGTGGAAGATGCGGAACTCGGCACGGTGAAGCAGGCGAACGTGGTGCCGAAGCTGTCCGGCACCCCGGGCGTCATCCGTCATGCGGGCGGGCAAGTCGGCAGCGATACGCGGACGATTCTGATGGCGCGGTGCGGTCTCGATGAGGCGGCGGTCAAGTCGCTTGAAGACGCGGGGGTCGTGTACTGTGGGGCCGCGGCGCCCGATACGGCGTCAGAGACCGGGACTTGAGATGACGGACAAGAAACTCCTCGACGAATACGAAAAGCGCCGCGAGACCGCCCTTGCCATGGGCGGTGAGAAAAAACTGGAGCGCCGCCGGAATGCCGGCGTCATGAACGCGCGGGAGCGGATCGACTATCTTTTCGATGCCGGCAGTTTCCTGGAGTCGGGCTTGTTCGCTACATCGGCACGGCCGGAGGATCGGGACTCAAGTCCCGGCGACGGCAAGCTGTGCGGATACGGCCGCATCGATGGCCGCGATGCGGTGGGTGTCGTGAACGACTTCACCGTGAAGGGCGCGTCCTCGGCCGCGACGAACATGAAGAAAATCAGCCAGATGCAGCGCACCGCAACCGAGCGCGGCCTGCCGTTGGTCTTCCTCGGCGAATCGTCCGGCGCCCGCATTCCGGACAATATGGGTGCGTTCGGGATGGGCAACCTGCTTGCCAACAATCCGGCGCAGTATCGCCGGTTGCGCGAATCGCCCTGGGCCGCCGCCGCGCTCGGCATGTGTTACGGCTCGTCGACCTGGTACACCTGCCTCGCCGATTTCAGCGTGATGCGCAAAGGGGCCGTGATGGCGGTATCGAGCGAACGGCTCGTCTCGATGGCCATCGGCGAGAAAGTCGAAGGCGAGGCGCTCGGCGGCTGGAAGATGCATGCGGAAACGACGGGCCTGGTCGACCAATTCGTCGATACCGACGAAGAGGCGATCGACGCGATCAAGACCTTCCTGAGCTACATGCCGACCCATTGCAACGAGGCGCCGCCGGTTCATGCCGTTCCGGCCGGCGCCGGCGATTCGGCGGCATCCGTCGGGGAGTTGGTGCCCGATAGCCGGTCGCAGGTCTACGATATGCGCAAAGTCATCCGCGCGGTCGTCGATCCGGACAGCTATTTCGAGTTGAAGCCGCGCTTCGGCCGCACGGCGGTGACCGCACTGACCCGGATCAATGGAAAAACCGTCGGCTTCGTCGCCAACAATCCACTGTTCAAGGCAGGGGCGATGGATGCGCAGGCTTGCGACAAGATCATCAGTTTCATGGTCTTGTGCGATTCGTTTAATATCCCGCTCGTCTTCTTCGTCGACAATCCGGGATTTGTGATCGGAATCGAAGCGGAGCGCCAGCGCGCGCCGGGCAAGATCATGAACTTCATGAATGCCCTGCAGCTCGTCACGGTACCGAAGCTGACGGTCATGATCCGGAAGAATTACGGACAGGCGTATATCAACATGGGCGGCGGCAAGAACGCCGACGACGTGTGCGCCTGGGTGACCGCCGAGGTGAGCTTCATGGACCCGGCCTTCGCCGTGAACGTGGTGCATGGCCGGGAAGGGCAGCGGCTCGAGGAGGAAGACCCGGCGCGGTTCAAGGCTGAATTCGAGAAGATCAGCCAGGAGAACAGCGTTTGGGATTTGGCGGCCTGCTATGCGGTCCAACAAGTCATCAAACCCGAGGAGACCCGGGATTGGCTGCAGCACATGCTGCAAGTACATGAACGGCGTCTCAGCAACGGCGTGGGCCAGCACCTGCTGAACAACTGGCCCACCAGCTACTAAGGGAAGCACATGTTCGAAAAAGTCTTGATCGCAAACCGAGGCGCCGTCGCAGCACGCATCCTGCGCAGCCTGCGGGCGATGGGCGTGAAATCCGCCGTCGTGTATTCCGAAGCGGACGCGGAGTCCCCCTACCTGGCGGAGGCGGACGAGACGTTCGAAATCGGGCCGGGCAGCCCGCGCGAGAGTTATCTGAACCAGGACAAATTGATCGAGACGCTGCAGGAATGCGGCGCCGATGGCCTGCACCCCGGCTACGGTTTTTTGGCCGAGAACGCGGAGTTTGCGGATCGTGTGGAACGTACCGGGGCGACGTTTATCGGGCCGTCCTCCAAGTGGATTTCGGCGATGGGTCATAAGACGCGGGCCCGCGATCTGGTCGCGGAACACGGCATGACGGTCGGCGGCGGGTCGCGCGTTCTGAGCCCGGACGACGATGCGGCGGCGGAGGCCGGCAAGCTGGGCTATCCGGTGTTGATCAAGCCGGCGGCCGGCGGCGGCGGTATCGGCATGCTGCCCGCGCGAAACGACGAAGAACTGGAGAAAGCGCTGAAACGCGCGCGGTCGATGGCCGAACGCGGCTTCGGCAACGCCGATGTCTATCTGGAACGGTTGGTCGAGAAGCCGCGCCATATCGAATTCCAGATCCTGGGCGACCGGCATGGCGGCGTCCGGCACGTTTTCGAGCGCGATTGCTCGGTCCAGCGCCGGCACCAGAAGGTGATCGAGGAAGCACCGGCGCCCGGTGTGGCGCGCGATACGATCGACGCGCTGGCGACTGAGATCGCCGAGACGCTTCAGGCCCTGGGATACGACAACATCGGCACCGTCGAGATGCTGATGGGGCAGGACGGTAACTTCAGCTTCCTCGAAGTGAATACCCGGCTGCAGGTCGAGCATGGCGTCACGGAAGAGGTGACCGGCATCGATCTCGTGAAGGCGCAAATGCAGTCCGCGGCGGGTGACGCATTGATGGATATTCTGCCGGCGGATATCGCCATCGACGGTCATGCCATTCAAGCGCGTGTGTACGCGGAAGACCCCAAGACGTTTTTCCCGTCGCCGGGACCGTTGGAAACTTTCCGGCCGCCGGCGGAGTCTTCCGTACGGGTCGATTCAGGGTATAAGGAGGGCCAGGACGTCACGCCGTTCTACGACCCGATGCTGGCGAAGGTTATCGCCCGTGCGGATACGCGCGACGCGGCGATCGCTAAACTGATAGAGGCGTTGGAAGCGTTCGAAATCCGCGGTGTGAAATCCAATATCCCCGCACTCGTCACCCTGCTTCAATCCGAGGCGTTCCGGGCCGGCGACGTGCATACCGGACTGACCCAGTCCGTCATTTCAAGCTAGACCCAGAGAGACAGGAGTTCGAAGAACAACAATGGCACGCGAAGAAATCCAATCGGAAGTGACCGGCACGGTTTGGAAGATCGAGATGGAAGTCGGGGCCGACGTGGCCGACGGCGATACGATCATGATCCTCGAATCGATGAAGATGGAAATTCCCGTGATCTCGACCGAAGACGGCAAGCTTGTCGAGCTTAAGGTCAAGGAAGAGGAACCGGTGGCCGAAGGCCAGGTCGTTGCCGTGGTCGAGACCGACTAAGGGACGAACGCCGGTCAGGAGAGCGAGGACGCAATGAGTTGGGAATCGGCCGTCGACGAGCTTCGGCGCCGCCGTGAATGGGCGGAAGAACAAGGCGGTGCGGCGAATGTCGAGCGCCAGCACGCACAGGATCGCCTGACTGTGCGCGAGCGCATTGCCGGGCTTGTCGACAGCGGCAGTTTCCAGGAGGTCGGCAAGCTGACCGGCGCCGAAGCGTATGACGGCACCACGCTCAAACACGTCACCCCGGCGCCGTATGTCATGGGGCTCGGCAAGGTCGACGGCCGGCCGGTCGCGATCGGCGGCGAGGATTTCACCGTGCGCGGCGGCACGACCGCATCCCTCGACAAGCGCAAGGGCGGCCAGGGCGGCTTCGTCGAGGACTTGGCCCATGGCTATCGCATTCCGCTGATCAATCTGATTGACGGCGCCGGCGGGTCGGTGACCTCGGCCAAACGGCGCGGACATACGGTATTTCCCGGCGTGGATAGCTTCGACCGGTCGATCGACCTGATGGGCGAGGTGCCGGTGGTCAGCGCGGTGCTCGGGTCGGCCGCGGGCGGCCCGGCGGGACGGGCGATGCTGTCGCATTTTTCCGTCATGGTGCGGGATAGCAGTCAGATCTTTGCCGCCGGCCCGGCCGTCGTGCAGCGGTCCCTCGGGCAAGCGATCAGCAAGGAAGACCTCGGCGGCCCGCAGGTCGCGGTCGACAAGGCGGGGGCGATCGACAATGTCGCCGACAGCGAGGAAGAGTGTTTCGAGCTGGTCCGCCGCTTTCTGAGTTATATGCCGCAGAATGTCTGGGAACTGCCGCCGGTCGTCGACTGCGACGATCCGGTCGACCGGTGCGAGGAAAAGCTGCTGTCGATCGTGCCGGAGCAGCGCCGCCGCGCCTACAACATGCGCCAGTTGATTGAACTCGTGGTCGATACGGACTCGGTCTTCGAGATCCAACCGAGTTTCGGTAAGGGGTTGATCACCAGTTTCGCCCGGTTGAACGGCCACCCGGTCGGCATCGTTGCCAACAATCCCATGGTGTACGGCGGTGCTATGGACGGCCCCGCCGCGCGCAAACAGGTCCGGTTTATGGAACTGTGCGACATGTTCCGTATTCCGCTGGTGTTCCTGGTCGACGTGCCCGGCTTCATGGTCGGCCTGCAGGCCGAGGAAGCCGGCGTGCTGCGGGACGGCATGCGGGCGGTCTACGTGGCGTCGCAAGTGACCGTGCCGGTCGTTACGCTGGTCATTCGGAAATGCTACGGCATGGCCGGCATGGCGACCTGCCACAAGCGCGGTTTGGAATTCCGCATCGCCTGGCCGTCGGCGGAATGGGGCTCGTTGCCGGTCGAAGGCGGAGTCGCGGTGGCCTACCGCCGGGAAATCGCCAATGCGGAAGACCCCAAACAGCGCGAACAGGAACTCGAAGAGGAACTGCGCGCCTACGGGTCGCCGATGCGGACGGCCGCGGCCTTCGGTGTCGAGGACATCATCGACCCGCGCGAGACACGGCCGTATCTTTGCCAATTCATCGAGTTGGCGCGAACCCGATTGAAGACGGAACTGGGACCCAAGCTCAAGGCCGGTGTCCGGCCCTAGAAGCGCCTCAACCCATCGAACTCATCCGTCGAGGGACGATCATTGAGCGATGTCGATAGCCGTACATGCCTGGTCACCGGGGCGGCGGGATTCATCGGGAGTCATCTCGTCGACCTTTTGATCGGCGATGGCCATTCCGTCGTCGCCGTCGATAATCTGATGACCGGCCGCCGGGAAAACCTGGCGCAGCATGACGGGAATGACGGGTTCCGGTTTGCCGAAACGGATATCTGCGATCTGGAGGGCATGCGCGTCGAGATGGCCGGGGTGAACTGGGTCTTCCACCTGGCCGGTCTCGCCGACATCGTGCCGTCCATCCGGCAGCCCCTGCTGTATCACCGGGTCAATGTGGACGGCACCGTCGCGGTGCTGGAAGCGGCCCGGGAAGCGGGTGTCGAGAAACTGGTGTATGCGGCGTCCGGGTCCTGCTACGGCGCGAACCCGGTGACGCCGACACCGGAGACCGCGGCGATCGATCCGGAATATCCCTACGCGCTGACGAAGTATCTGGGCGAGCGGATCGCCCTGCATTGGGGCAAGGTCTATGACCTGCCCATCGCGTCGCTACGGCTGTTCAATGTGTATGGGCCGCGTAGCCGCACCACCGGCGCCTATGGCGCGGTCTTCGGCGTCTTTCTCGCGCAGAAGCTAGCGGGGGAGCCTTTTACCGTGGTCGGGGACGGCACACAGAGCCGCGATTTCACCTTCGTCGGCGACGTGGTGCGGGCATTCCGAACGGCCGCCGCCGCCGAAATCGCGGGCGAGGCTTTCAACATCGGGTCGGGTGGGCATTACACCGTCAACCGGATCGTCGAGTTGTTGGGCGGCGACCGGGTGGCCATCCCGAAACGTCCGGGAGAGCCGGATGTCACCTTTGCGGATGCCACGAAATTCCGGACGGCGACCGGCTGGAAACCCGAGGTTACCTTCGACGAGGGCATCGCCATCCTGCTCGAACATATCGATCATTGGCGCGACGCCCCGATCTGGACGCCGGACTCGATCGCCGATGCGACCGAAGACTGGTTCCGCTACCTGTCGTAATCGCCGCCGGATCAGGTGATTGCGACCGGTTTGTCCGATAGTGCGGATTCGACGATTGCCTCGAACACGGCGACTCCATGAATGGCTTCGTCGGTCGGGAGCGGATAGGCCGGCCCGCCCGCGCAGGCCGCGGCGAAGGCTTCCAGTTCGGCCTCTTCCTTGTCGAATTTCGGATAGGTGGTCGGTTCGGCCGGCCCGTCGATCGGATAGTGCGTAAACGATAGTTCGCCGCGAATTTCAATCGAACCCTTGGACCCGAAGATTTCAATCCGCTGCGTCGGAACGGTGGCCGCAAGGGTGCCGAGATATCCGGTCATGCCGTTCGCGAAGCGGAATAGAATCGACGTCGTATCGTCGATGTCAATCTCCACGGCGCGCCGGGTGCTGATAGCGCGGGCTTCCGTCATCGGACCGCAGAGATTGATCATCATATCCACCATGTGGATTCCCATCGCGCCCATGCCGCCGGCGGGGCTCTCGCGTCGATTGGACCGCCAATTGTCAGGATGGAAGCGCAGGCCGCTCGCGCCCGAGAAGTTCGTCTCGATATGAAGGATCGTGCCGAGGGCTTCTTCGGCCAACCGCTTCTTCAATTCCAGCACGGAAGGGAGAAACCGCCGGTTATGCCCGAGGGCGAGGACCCGGCCGGCGGCCTTGGCGGCGGAGACGGCCGCTTCGGCGCTTTCCTTGGACATGGTGAAGGGTTTTTCGACGAAGATATGCTTGCCGGCCCCCGCGGCCGCGATGATCTGATCGGCATGTTGCTGATGCGGTGTCGCCAGGACGACGGCGTCGATATCCGGATCCTTCAGGATGGCGTCATAGTCGCTCCCCAGCGGAAAGCCATGCTTGTCGGCGAAGTCTTGCGCCTTCGGCGGCGTGCGGGTGACCCCTGCCGTGAATTGGATCGCATCGCTTTTTCCTTGGACCGACTTGACGAGAATCTGTCCCCAGCCCCCTAGTCCGACAATCGCTGCCTTGAGCATGAATCTTCCCTTGCGCTTCGTTTGAGCGCAGCACTATTGCCCGTAAAGCAACGGCCGGCAAGGTGCCGGCCGCGGGAAACGTCAATCCGTGTGAAGGACGGTGCGTCTAAGACGCGGTCGAGAGTTTTTCGAGCCGGCTCCGCAATTGGCTGATCAATCCGTCGATGCCGTGTCTGCGCAGGATCGTCTCGAACTCGGAACGCTGCGTGACCGCCATGCTGACGCCTTCGACATAAATGTCGATGATCTTGTAGCGCTCGCCAAGCTTCCGGACCCGCCAATTCGCGTTGAACGCGTTGCCCGCCGTCTGTTCGATGCGGGTATGGACGATGACGTCGCGTTTGCCGGCCGCGGATTTCTTGATCACTTTGAATTGCTCACCGGAATAGCCGCCGAGACGCACGGAATAGGTCTTGAGGACCCATTCGCTGAACAGCTTCTGGTAGGTGTCGCGCTGCTTGTCGCTCATCTTGCGCCAATATCCACCGACGACGAACCGGCTGATTTTATCCATGGCGAAATCATCGCGGAGAAGGTCGCGGAACCGGTCCTCGCGATCCTTCAGCGAGCCGTTTTGCGTCGACAGGACGTTGATCGCCTGATCCGCCAGTTTCTGAATGAAAACGATCGGATCGGTCGTTTGGCTCCGAGATTCGGCCGTCGCCGGAAAACTCAATCCGACGGCCGTCACCAGGGCCGCTGCAACTGCGAAATGTGCCACCTTGTGAATAATCATGTTTCTTAGCCACCCGAAAGCGTCAATTGCTAATACGTTGGTACGTGACCGTTGATCTCTTGGACTAACGTATACCTAAATTTTGAGATGGGTTTAAACAAAATGCTGTGAAATTTCGGGGTATCTCCTAGGCGGATGAAATCCTTAACAGAATTTCCTAGATGATTGGAAACATTACGATTTATCCTACCCATAAGTGTTACTCATTATTGGCAGAGAGGAGTGTTGGGGCGATGGATTCCGCCGTTGCATCACCTCGGGAACGGTGGATTTCGACGCCCACGCTCGCGGCGTCGTGGATCGCTTCCAGCTTCTCCACGCGCACTGTGATCGCTTCGCTCCGGGGGTCTTCCAGGCACATCATCGCGACGTCGTGTGCGACGGTTTCAGCCAGCTTTACGTGTCCGCTGTCCGCCATGCTGCGGATACGCTCGACGATACGCTCGTAGCAGATCACTTCCTGATAATCGTCGGCGGTGGGATCGTCCTGTTCGCGAACCTGTAGTTCCAGGTTCAGACGAACGCGTTGACGCCGCTCTTCCTCATGCGCGCGCACGCCGATGCGCCAGGGTATGACGAGATCGCGAATGATGATGCGGTACACTGACGGCGGCGTCCCGGCCGAGCCGGCCGGCTCGGCGGGCGGCTGCGATGCGTCTTGTCGGCGCTGTGCCGTTTTCAACTGTAATGCTCCTTGCGGGCGGTGCTGTGCGATCGCGACTGTTAACATATCTTGTGCGATAGTCGCGCCGTCAAGGCCAGCCTATAGATCGGTGAAAGAGTGGCAAGAGAATGACCGTCCTTCGATTAGATCAAGGCTTCGCATGGGGTACGCGAAGTTACGTCATGGGAGTGCTCAATCTGACACCGGATTCTTTCTCCGGCGACGGGTTGTTCGCGGCGGATGACGTCGTGCGGGCCTCGGTCGACCAAGCGGAGGGTTTTCTCGCGGCGGGTGCCGATATCCTCGATATCGGCGGGGAAAGCACGCGGCCGGGCGCCGATCCGGTCACCGCGCAGCAAGAGATCGAACGCGTCATTCCGGTCATCGAGGCGATCCTGCAGGTGCGGCCGGACGCCATCTTGTCGATCGATACCAGTAAGGCGTCGGTCGCCGCCGCGGCGTTGGATGCCGGTGCCGCGATCGTGAACGATGTTTGGGCCTTGATGGCGGATCCGGAGATCGCGGGCATCGTGGCGCGGCACGGCTGTCCCGTCGTCTTGATGCACAACCGCAGCCAACCGAAGGCGGTGGTCCGCGATGCGCGCCTGGGGGGACGGTATGTCGGCGCGGACTTTACCCATCTGATGGACGACGTGACCGCCGACCTTGATGCGCTCATCGCGCGTGCGGTCAACGCCGGGGTGTCGCGGTCGCAGATTATTCTCGACCCCGGAATAGGCTTCGGAAAAACGATCACGCAGAACCTCGCGCTGCTGAACAATGTGAACGCGCTGAAACGACTCGAATGCCCGATTCTCATCGGACCGAGCCGGAAATCCTTCATTGGGCATGTCTTGGATGTCGAAGCGTCGCAGCGCGAGGAAGGAACCGCCGCCGCCATTGCCATCGGAATCGCGCGCGGCGCGGACATCGTCCGTGTGCATAACGTTGCGGCCATGGCGCGGGTCGCGCGGATGACGGACGCGATCCTGCGGGCGCCGGCCGACGGGGGCGGGAAAACCGACCCGGACGCCGCGTGATGGCGCGGGTCTTCATTGCGCTCGGTTCAAATCTCGGTGACCGGCAAGACAATTTAGATCGGGCGCTGGAAGCGCTGACCGCCGCCGTCCGCATCACGGCGCGGTCGTCGATATACGAAACCGATCCGGCGTATGTGCTTGATCAACCCGTATTTTTAAACATGGTCGTTGCCGGTGAGACACGGTTACGACCCGAGCCTTTATTGGCCGAACTGAAGCGTATCGAGGCTGAAATCGGTCGCGTCCCGACGCGGCGCAATGGGCCGCGGGTCATAGACCTTGATATCCTCTACTATGGTGACCAAGTGGTGGATACAGGGCGGTTGATCGTCCCGCATCCCCGGATCTCGGAGCGTTTGTTCGTCCTCGAACCGCTGTGCGAAATCGCGCCGGAATGGCGTCACCCGGTGTTGAAAAGGACGTCCCGGGAGTTGTTGGCGGGGTTAAAGAATGGTCAATAAACAATCCGTGGCAAATTGCCGCGATTAAGAGAAATATAATAAACTTGCAATATAAATAAAGTTTGCCACATTATTCAGTGTAAGTTTGTTTGAAAGATTAGTGAGCAAGTCTATGACCACAATAAAATGCGCAATCGACGAGGGTCGGATTGCACGGTTGCGGCCCCAGGCGGGCAAGTGGTTCCGCAGCCTTCGTCAGTCAGCCGAAATCACCGTGATCGAACTCTCGGAACAGGTTGGTGTCGATATCGACGAGGTCGAAGCCTACGAGCATGGTGCGGAGGCAGTGCCCGCCGCATTGTATCCGGACTTCGCCGCGGTCTTCGGCCTGTCCGTTCAGGAGTTCGCCAAGTCGTGCCTGATGTTCGAGAATCCGAGCGCCTACGAAGCGCTGTTCGGTTCCTTGCCGGAAGATCTTCGCGCCGCCGCGTAAGGCATCGGTACCCGCCCCAGCGGCGGATCATAATTCAATTGCACATGCCGTGAACGGCGGCCCGTGAGGGCCGCCCTGTTCATTTACGCCGAATATCGTCGGTGTGGTCGCGGTCTGGGTCGCGTTAGAGCAAGTCATCTTCGATTGCCATCGTGGCCTCGCCGCCGTCCGTGATGGCCGTTGCCAGCGCATCGGCCTGTGGCAGAATTTGCGTGGCGTAGAATGCCGTGGTGCCGAGTTTCGACTCATAGAAGGAATGATCGCCGCCGTTCCTCAGGCCGGTCGCGGCGCCGGATGCCGCCCGCGCCATCGCGGCGCCACCTGCAACGATGCCGAAAAGTTTCAGGTAATGACTGGCTCCGGCCAATGCCAAGGTTTGATTATCCGGCCCCGTCTCGATCAGCCAGTCGGTCGCCCGGGCGAGGGCATCGGCCGCGGCGGACAGGTGCGTTGCGATTTGCGCTGCGGATCCAAGCTCCGCGTCGTCGAGCGTTTTGATCTCCGATCGTAGGCTCTCGATATAGTCCTTTGCGGCCGCGCCGCCGTCGCGCAGAACTTTCCGGCTGACCAGATCGATCGCCTGGATGCCGTTGGTGCCTTCGTAGATCGGCGCGATGCGGGCGTCGCGGTAGTGCTGCGCCGCGCCGGTCTCTTCGATGTATCCCATGCCGCCGTGAATTTGGATGCCGAGCGACGCGACTTCGACGCCGCTGTCCGAGCACCAGGCCTTGACCACGGGGATCAACAGGTCCACCCGCGTCTGGGCGGCCTGACGCGCCTCCGCATCCGGGTGGCGCTTGGCGATATCGAGATAGGCGGCCGCTTCGTAGGCGAAGCCACGCATGGCCTCGGTTTGGGCCCGCATCGTCATCAGCATGCGGCGCACATCCGGATGCTTGATGATCGGACCGAACTGCACCCGGTCACGCGCGTAGTCCCGCGCCTGCTGATAGGCCCGTTCGGCGATCGCCAGGCCCGAGATGCCGATATTCATGCGGGCGTTGTTCATCATTGTGAACATGCAGTGCAGCCCCTCGTTCTCCTTGCCGACGAGGTAACCGATTGCGCCGTCACTCTCGCCGAAGGCCATCACGCAGGTCGGGCTCGCATGGATACCCAGCTTGTGTTCCAGCGAGACGCAGCGCACGTCGTTCCGTTGCCCGAGGCTGCCGTCCGGATTGACGAGGAACTTGGGTACGATGAAGAGGGAGATCCCTTTCGGCCCTTTTGGCGCGTCGGGTGTCCGGGCGAGCACCATATGCACGATATTGTCGGTCATATCGTGTTCGCCGTAGGTGATGAAGATCTTCTGACCGGTAATGCGATAGTGGTCGCCCTCGGGTTCGGCCTTGCTGCGCAAGGCGCCGAGATCGGACCCTGCCTGCGGTTCGGTCAGGTTCATAGTGCCGGTCCATTCACCGGAAACCAGTTTCGGCAGGAAGGTGTCTTTTTGCGCCTTCGTTCCATGGGTCGTGAGCAGTTCGACGGCGCCGAGGGTGAGGGTGGGGCACAGAGTCCAGGCGGTATTCGCGGCGGCGAACATTTCCATTGCCGCAACCGTCACGAGCCACGGCAACCCTTGGCCGCCGTATCCCGGATCGAACGGGATGCTGGCCCAGCCGCCGTCCGTGAAGGCGCGATAGGCGTCGGCGAATCCGTCCGCCGTTCGCACCACGCCATTTTCGACCGATGCGCCCTGCGCGTCGCCGGTCGCGTTCAACGGCGCGATCACTTCGCCGGCCAGCTTGCCGGCTTCTTCCAGGATGGCGTCTACCAGGTCAGCGCTGACCTCTTCGCAGCCGGGTAGCCCGGCAACCCGTTCCAGTAAGCCGAGATCGTCGAGCGTGAAACGGATATCCGAGAGCGGAGCGGCATAGGTCATGGCAGGTCACCTATTTCAGCGGTTAATCGATCCGGCGCAATAAATGCCGGGGAGCGTTCGATTATTCAATCTCAGCGTTAAGAAGATGAGAATCTATCCGAAACGATTAATGGCAGTTTTACAGCATCTTACCGGGATTCATCAGTCCCTTCGGGTCGATGGCCGCCTTGATGCGGCGCATGAGCGTTAGGTCCAGGTCCGGCTTGTAGTGCCGCAGCTCGTCCCGCTTGAGCTGGCCGATGCCGTGTTCCGCACTGATGGAGCCACCCATTTCCACGACGATGTCGTGGACGATCCGGTTTACGTCATGCCAATGCTCGAGATAGGCCTTTCGCTCCATCTCCGGCGGCTGTGAAAAGTTGAAGTGCAGATTGCCGTCGCCGACATGGCCGAAGCTGCAGGGCCGGATGCCGGGCATATAGACGATGACCGCCTGGGTCGCGGTGCGGACGAAGTCCGGCACGCGGCTGACCGGCACGGATATGTCGTGCTTGATGCTGCCGCCTTCGATCGCCTGCGCCTCGGTGATGCCTTCGCGGATTTTCCAGAAGCTGTCGCGCTGCGCATCCGATTGCGCGATCGTCGCGTCGAGGACGAGCCCGTCTTCGAAGGCGGATTCGAGAAACGCCTCCATGTTGCCGGCCATGCCGCTGTCGGCGCGGGCGCCGGAAAACTCGATCAGGGCATAGAGGTCGTTTCGATCCTGCAGGGGGTCGATGATTCCCGGAATATGTTTTAACGTCAGATCAATGCCGAACCGGCCGATCATTTCGAAGCTGGAGACGGCGTCGCCGCTGGCCTCGCGGGCACGGGCGAGCAGTTCAATCACCGCGTCCAGGTCGCGCACGGCGGCGAAGCATGTCTGTACGTCCTTCGGCAGCGGGAAAAGCTTCAGCACCGCCGCGGTGATGACGCCGAGGGTGCCTTCGCTGCCGACGAACAGGTGTTTCAAGTCGTAGCCGGTATTGTCCTTCCGCAGGCGGCGCAGGCCGTTCCACACCTGTCCGGACGGCAAGACCACTTCGAGCCCCAGCACCAGGTCACGCGCATTGCCGTATCGCAGCACGTTCACGCCCCCGGCGTTTGTCGAGAGGTTGCCGCCGATCTGGCAGGACCCTTCCGCACCCAGGCTCAGGGGGAACAGTCGATCGGCCTCCGCGGCGGCGGCCTGGATATCCTGCAGCACGCAGCCCGCTTCGACCGTGATCGTGTAGTTCAGCGGGTCGACGTCGCGGATCGCCTTCATACGGCCCATGTTTAGAAGGATTTCGTGGCCATGCGATTGCGGGGTGGCGGCCGCGCACATGCCGGTGTTACCGCCCTGCGGCACAACCGCGATGCCGTATTCGGCGCACACGGTCATGACCTGCGCCGTTTCCTCGGTGGATGCGGGGCGCACGAGCAAGGCGCATTGCCCGGAAAAATGTCCACGCCAATCGGTCAGCAAGGGGGCTTGGTCGTCGGCTGCCGTGCTCCAGCCTTTGTCGCCGACAATAGACTTTATGCGATCCAGGGCTTCGCTTGCGGGGGCGGCGGGCGCGGCGTCGGGAGCCATGGCGGCGATCCTATGAAATACGGGAACTCCTAGGGATTTAGAACAAGCACGGCAACAGGTCAAAGCATCGCGAATAAACCGGCGGGGCGATCCTATACCGTCATCGCTCTGGAAACGGACGTGTCATTCATGTCAGTCTGCCGACAACCGCAACGCAGGAATGAAGGGTCCGCGCGCCGATGCCACCGAAGAAAAATCCATTGCGACTGAACAAGCTGCAACTCAAGGCGCTGACCATCATGCAGGCCTATGCGGAAACCGATCACGGTGCGCCGGACGACGAGACCGATGGCGGCAAGAAAATCACCATGCCGCAGCCGCATGGCGACCATTTTCACGTAGGCGAGAGCGTCGTGTTCCTGAGGGACGCCAGCGGCCTCCGGAACCAGGGCGTCTGGGCCGCGTTGGAGCGCAAGGGTCTGATCAAACCCGTAATGTTCCCGATGGTTTGCACGCTGACCCGCGCCGGACTTTCATACGAAACCGGCGTCGGCGACAGCATCCTGCACCGCCCCCATCACTGACGGCTAGGTCTCACTCGCCTCGGCGGCGCGGCGCAGGCGGTCGTTGATCGCACGGCCGAGGCCGGTTTCGGGAATCGGGGACACGGCGATTCCGGCGTGGTCTGGTGAGTCCAGCGCGTGCAGGTGGTCGAAGAGCTTGGCCGCCGCTTCGATCAGGTCACCGCTCGGGCTGAGATTTTTCGCCGCATTATCCACCGAACCGAATCCCAGCAAGACCTCGCCCGGTTGGGCGGTCTTGGCATTCATTCGCACCGGCCGGGACGGGGCGTAATGCCGGGTCAGCATGCCGGGCGATTTCGGCGCATCGTCCTCGGCGCTGGCGATCGCGACCGGTCCGCCTAGGGCGTCTTCGATGTCTTCCTGCGGCAGGCCGCCTTGGCGCAGGATCGCCGGCGTCTCTTCCGATAGGTCGAGGACGGTCGATTCCAGCCCGACGGCGCAAGGACCGTCATCCAGGATCATCGCGACACGGTCACCAAGTTGTTCCGCGACATGGCCGGCCGTGGTCGGGCTCAAGCGCCCGGACCGGTTCGCGCTGGGTGCGGCGATCGGGCGCGCGGCACGGCGTAGCAATTGCCGGGCGCCGTCATGCGCTGGGACCCGTACCGCGACCGTTTCGAGCCCGGCGCTGGCCAGGCGCGATAGGCGGCAGTCCGGCCGGCGCCGGAGGACCAAGGTCAGTGGGCCGGGCCAAAATCGCGCGGCCATTCTTTCCGCCGCCGGTGTCAAAACGGCAACAGCCGCCGCCTCGTCCGCATCGGCAACATGTGCGATCAAGGGATTGAAACTCGGCCGGTTTTTCGCTTCGAAGATGCGGGCAACGGCCGTGTCGTCGGTCGCATCCGCGCCGAGGCCGTAGACCGTCTCGGTCGGAAACGCGACCAACCTGCCCCGGCGCAGCAGGTCTGCGGCGCGGGCGATCGACTCCGGGTCCATGGGGACAATGCGGTCCATGGCGCTGCCTTACACGCGCCGAACGATTGTGGCAAGCGATGCGCGGTAGGGGGTTGCCACCCACCGTGGCAGGCGGCAATTTGGGGCCGACGTGATTCGAGGCATCGACGGGGGAGTTATGGCGGGGAAGATCTTCACGATCGCGCAGCAAAAGGGCGGCGCGGGCAAGACCACTTTGGCGGTCCATCTCGCGATCGCCTGGGCGCAGCAGCGCGGCAAGAAGGTCGCGATCCTCGATACCGACCCGCAGGGCAGCACCAGCATATGGTACGAGGCCCGGGAACACTATCTCGGCGCCGACGAGACCGGCATCACCTTCCGCCGGGCGAAAGGCATCCGCGCGGTGGATGAGGCCCGAAAACTGGCCCGCGGCCACGACGTGGTGCTGGTCGACATGCCGCCCCACGCCTCCACGTCGGCGAATGCGGTGATCCGGGCCGCGACCCTGGTCGTCATCCCGGTGCAGCCGACGCCGCTGGATTTCTGGGCGACCCTGCCGACGCTGGAGATCGCCGCCGCCGACAAAAAGCCCGTATTGCTGGTTTTGAACCGCGTCACCCCGCGCGCCCTGTTGACGGCGACGATGATCACCCGGCTCGGGGAATACAAGGTGCGGGTCGCGCGATCGCCGCTCGGCAACCGTGTCGCTTTCGCCGAGAGTATCGGCGCCGGGCGGACGGTGCTGGAGACGCGGCCCCGCAGCGTGGCGGCGACCGAGGTGCGTGCGCTGGCCCGGGAAATAATGCGCCGCGCCTGACCGGAGGGCGGTGGGCGATGCTGGTTTCCGGGTTTTGCGTTTCCGGCATTTGGCCGCTAGGCTCCGCCCGCAATACAGGGAGCGGACGCCATGAGTGAGAACACGACGAAATTCAAGATCGCGAATATTCCCGGCGACGGCATCGGCAACGAGGTCGTCCCCGAAGGCCTGCGGGTGCTCGACGCGGTCGGCAAGAAATACGGCATCGAGTACGAATACAGCGACTACGACTGGAGCTGCGAGCGCTACGCCAAGGTCGGCAGCATGATGCCCGACGACGGCATCGAGCAATTGCGCGACAAGGATGCGATCTTTCTCGGCGCGTGCGGCTTCCCCAACGTGCCGGATCATATCTCGCTCTGGGGCTTGCTGATCCCGATCCGTCGCGAATTCCAGCAATACGTGAACCTGCGCCCGGTGCGCCTGCTGCCGGGCATCACGCCCCCGGTGCATGGCTACGAGCCTGGCGATATCGACTTCTACGTCGTCCGCGAGAATTGCGAGGGCGAGTATTCGTCGATGGGCGGCCGCATCTATGAGGGCCTGTCGAACGAAACCGTCATCCAGGAATCCGTCTTCACGCGCATGGGCGTCGACCGGATTCTGAAATACGCCTTCGAACTGGGCATGAAGCGCGCGGACAAGCACGTCACCTCGGCGACCAAGTCGAACGGTATCATTTACACGATGCCCTATTGGGACGAGCGTTTCGCGGCGATGTCGGAACAGTATCCCGACATCAAGACCGACCAATTCCACATCGATATCCTGACCGCGCATTTCGTGCAGCATCCGGACTGGTTCGACGTGGTGGTCGGCAGCAACCTGTTCGGCGATATCCTGTCCGACCTGGGGCCGGGCGTGACGGGCACCATCGCGGTCGCCCCGTCGGCCAACATCAATCCGGAAGGCGACCATCCGTCCATGTTCGAGCCGGTGCACGGCTCCGCCCCGGACATCGCGGGGCAGGGCATCGCCAACCCGATCGGCCAGATCTGGTCGGCCTCGATGATGCTCGACCATCTGGGCCAGCCCGAGGCGGGCGCTGCCGTGGTCAAGGCGATCGAGACGGTGTTGTCGGAATCCGGCGCGCCGCTGACCCCGGACATGGGCGGCAAGGCGAACACGCAGGACCTGGGCAAGGCCATCGCCGACGCGGTCGAGTAGGTGGGCTTAACCGAGTGGATTTCGCCGGCTGGACGTACTCTTTGGTGACTTCGTTCTGTTTTTGGCAAATCCTTCGACAAGCTCAGGATGAGGTTGTCTTGATCCGTCCCGCGCGGGCCTCATGCTGAGCCTGTCGAAGCATGACGAGCGTAGAACGATAGGGAGGGAATACGGCGCATCAGTCACTCCCTCGAAAGCGGGAGTCCAGAGGCGGTAAGATGGATTCCCGCGGGCGCGGGAATGACGGCATGAAGAGTCGAGGCGAACCATGGCGAGCCGGTATTTCGAGGATTGGACCGTCGGCGACACGGTCGAAACGCGCGGGATGACGATCACGGAGTCGCAGATCGTCGACTACGCAATGTGCTACGACCCGCAGCCGATGCATGTGGACCGGGTGTTCGCCGACGCGGGGCCGTTCGGCGAGCTGATCGCCAGCGGTTTTCACACCATGTCGGTCTGCTTCCGGCTGTTCTACGACATGGGCTATATGACGGAATCCAACATCATCGGCCTCGGTCTGGACGAGGTGCGCTGGACCGCGCCGGTCCGCCCTGGCGACACGCTGCGCTGCACCGTCGAGATCGTGTCGCTCACGCCCTCCCGCTCAAAGGCCGACCGCGGCACCATGTCCTTCAAGCTGACCGCGCGGAACCAGGATGACATCGACGTCATGCATTTCACCAGCACCTGCATCCTGAAGAAGCGCGCTGCGGCGGGTTGAAAAGATAGGGGTCAAGAAGTGTTGGATTCAGGGATTGACTATGTATTTCAGATATTTTCAGGCTCCAATCCGATGAATCGGAGAGCAACGCGATAGTTCATTGCGGAGAGATTAATCACCTCATCACGAAGTGAAATCTTGCTAAAGAATGGAATATTGAATTCACCGTTGGCGCGAGGTGTATCGGCGATCCTAAACTCGATGGTCCACTGACGTTCTCGGTCTTGGGCGGCTTGTTGTAACCGTTCAGCAACTTCGTTGCCGTGCGATGCTCTGACAAGTTCCCAAAGGCTCTCCCACGATGATGTGAATTTACTGAAATTTTGAGCGGAGTTTGCACCCTGTTTGAAGAAGTGACTTAGTACGCTGGATCGTCTTGAATTCTTTTTCACATGGATGAAGCGTTTGCCATCAATGTCAAGCAAATCACACGGCTCAAATCCTGATCTTTGTACGCCAGGCACTTCGACTAGCGTGTGGTCTAAGAGTATGTAGCCGCATTCTTCGGCTATCTCTGTGTTGTAACTAAACTCTGATTGGTAATGTCCGTTTCCTTGCTCGTCGTAGATTTTTCTAAGTGGCGTTGGCGGTTCAGCCCAAACTTCGACAAGGCCTAAGAAGCTCTCCTCAATCGATTGCCGAAATGCATCATCAATTCGGTACCATTCACCTTCATTGATAGCGTAGCGGCCGCCTTCATATGCGATTGATCCAACCAGCGCAGTGCGAATAGACCATTTTTGATCTGGTTGGTTGTCATCTTCATAGGAGGCAATGATTTTGTGATCTCGTAGTGTTTCGATACTGATTGCTTCGAGCCTATCTCCCATCGCACTGGTGTAATTCCTAAGCAAGAGATCGGAATACCGTCCTCGCAACCTTGGGCCTGAAAATTGATATGCGACTCCTTCATCTTCGTAGCTTGCCGGTAGCCCAAGCTCGAAGTCATTTTGCTCGTCACGGATGCTTTGGACGGCAAGGCCGTCTAGAGTGGCAGATAGTCGGCGATCGGTAATCGGTTCAACGAAATCAAGAACACGAAATTTAGTTTCTCGATAGTCAGTTGAGTCAAAATAATTTAATGCTTCAGCAGCAATTCCGGGCAAATCAAAAAGCGAAAACTCTCCCGAGACTTTCAGCGAATGCGAGCCCATAATTGTTTCTGCTGTGGAATCGTTTCTTGCCTTGCCGCTGATTTTTCGAACTAAATCTAACGCATCGTCAATTCCGAATGAGTTGAAGTCACGCTGGAACGGAGAAAGCGAAACGCCACGCAGTGCGTCCCCGAGATTCGCGCGCTCTAGGCGTTTCAGCTTGGAATCGTCTAACGCATTAATGGCAACGCGTAGCCCGAAACTTCCCTCTAAATTCTCTTCATCTAGGTACATCCATCCGTGTGCGAAAGTGGAAACGAAAAGTCTCCCCGCTGAACGGAATAGTAGGAGAGCACTGGATGATTTCGTCAAAATTTGGCCGTCGAATGGGAACTCGCGCCTCAGATCATTCAACCACTTCGGAGGGCTGTCAGTGCCAACAAAAATATACACTCTGGCACCGTCACCAAAGTTTTCTGAATTGATTATTCGAGTCGTTGGCTCGTTGGCGCGCTCCAAGGCGTTCGCAGACAGGAGATCGTTGAATTGCTCTACATCTGGCTTCCCGAGATACAGCGTGAATGTTTTCTTCGGCAATATTATCTCCGAGGTCTAGATATCTTTCGTCATCGGTCAATTTGAGAGTATTGTAATGCTCAAATTCGTGGCAAAGCCGATTTTTGTATCTAATGGTTGAACAAAAAATATATAAAGTAAACTTTTTATAGGTGGGCTGGTCCTTGCAGCTCTATAGCCCACGAAAAGTTCTGTTTGTTGTCCTGTCTTGTATTGCGGTGATCTATCAAGATCAGCCGGTATCTGCTGACGGACCCACAGCCTACTCTCAACATTCCGAATGCCGTACCGTCTATGTCGCCGATCACGGCTGGCACACCGGGTTGATCGTGTTGGCTCGGGACTTCAAGCCGCGCGCATCTTTGCGCACGACCTACTTCGACGACAAGCGCTGGATCGAGGTGGGGTGGGGCGATGCGGCCTTCTATCAGGCCGAAGAAACGTCCTTCGCACTAGCTGTCAAGGCGCTGTTCTCGCCGACCGACGCCGTGATGCATGTCTATGCCTTTGACGGCGCGCCCGCCGCGAATTTCCCCGAAAGCACGGTACGGCCGGTGCGGATGACGGCGGCGGGGTATCGCAAGATGCTGGCTTTCGTGCAGGCCGAATTCACGCGCGATGCCGATGGCGAGCCGACGCCCGTCAAACGCGGGCTGTACGGGCGCAGCTATTTCTTCGAGGGCGAGGGCAGTTATTCGCTGGCCCGGACCTGCAACACCTGGACGGCGGAAGCCTTGCAGGCGGGCGGCGTCGCCATCGATCCGTCGGACGCGACCACGGCCGGCGGCGTGATGGATCAGATCACCGCGCTGAGCGGCGGTTGTTGAGCGCCTAAGCCGTCTTCGGCTGCATCTCCCGCGCCTTCTTCTCCAGGTCGGGCAACACGGCGGCCACGAGTTCCTCGTCCAGCGCCAAGGCGACATCGGGATAGCCCGCCGCCTCGATCATCGGGCGCAGCTTGCGCGCTTTCAGGACATCGAGGGTCCATTCCAACTGGTCGGGGATCAGCGTTTTGTCCCAATAGATGCGGTGGTTCTTGTAGCGCGGCCCGTAGTGGTAGTGCGGCGCGTTTTCGAAACAGTCGAAGGCGAGGATTTCCGTCTCCTCGGAATAGGAATCGCTCGGCGTGCCCGCCAGATCGGTCAGAACGTGGATCGCCAGCCCGCCGTCGCCATTCAGCGTCCGCAACTCCAGTCCGAACCGGATATTCCCCGCCTCGAACATATCGGTGCCGCGGTTGTGCTTGACCGTGCGCCGGCCGTCAACGAACGCCTCCCGCGCGGCCGCTTCCACCTCGTCCAGCTTCGAGTCGACCAATGCCATGTCGAGGTCCCCGGCGACGCTGTCGTAGCCCGAGGCGGCAAGCATCTTCGGCAGGTTGGCGCGCATTTGGCGGACGCTCCAGCCGACCGGGTTGCCGTCGACGATGGGGTCCATCCGGCAGAGCTTGCTCTTGCCCTCGGGGTCGTAGATGTAGCTGCGCTCGACGTCGAAGCAGTTGAAGCGCAGGAGAGCCTTTTCCGCGCCGTCCGCTTGGCCCAGGACGAAGATCACCACGCCTTGGTCGGGATGGCTGTGGATGTTGCCGTCCCATTGCTCCTGCCGGACAACGAATTTGATCGCACCGGCCTCGATTTCCGTGCTGCCTTTTCGCATGCTGGACCTCCTGAACGCTCTGGTATGGGGATACCGAAACAGTAACAACCGAAGGGGCGCACGATCAACCGACGCAGCCCTAGAAGACCGCGGCGCGCATCTCGGATAGGATTGTCGAAATGGGTTTAACACACCGCGCGGGAGGGACAATGCCATGCTCTACGAACTGCGGATTTACCACTGTGTCACCGGGCGCTTGCCGGCGCTGCTCAACCGGTTCGAGAATACGACGTTGAAGCTGTGGGAGAAACACGGCATCCGGCAGGCCGGGTTTTGGACGGTCGCCATCGGCGAGTCCAACAACGACCTCTATTATATGCTTGAATGGGAATCGCTGGCCGAGCGCGAGGAGAAGTGGAACGCCTTTGCGAGCGATCCGGATTGGCTCTCGGCCCGCGCCGAGAGCGAGAAGGACGGCCCCATCGTCGCCTCGCTCGGCAATCAGATCCTGCAGCCGACGGCATTCTCGTCGGTCAAATAGCGACACAGGTCAAGGGAGCGCCGCGCATGCGTTTTGGATTCTATCTGCCGACCCGGGGGCCGTTGGCCAACCGCGCCGATCTTGCCCGCTTCGTGCAGGCAGGCGAGGCGGCGGGCTTCACCTCCGTCATGATCGCCGACCACATCGCCTTCCCGACCGAGATCGCCTCGAAATATCCCTACACGGTGGATGGCTCCTTTCCGGGGCACGGCGACTCCCTGGAACAAATCTCGACGATGGCCTTCATCGCGGGTGTTACGCAACGGCTGCGGCTGGTGACCAGCGTCATGATCCTGCCGCACCGCAACCCGGTGGTCACGGCGAAGGCGCTGGCGACGATCGATGTGTTGTCCGAGGGGCGGGTCACGCTCGGCGTCGGTGTCGGGTGGCTGCGGGAGGAGTTCGAGGCGTTGGATGCCCCGGACTTCGATAAGCGCGGCGCGGTCAGCAACGAGTATCTGGAAATCTTCAAGACGCTGTGGACCAATAGCCCTGCAACCCACCACGGAGAATTCTACGATTTCGAAAAGCTGCGCTGCGAACCGTTGCCGTTGCAGAAGCCGCATCCGCCGATCTGGATCGGCGGGCACAGCAAGCCCGCGCTGCGGCGGGTCGCGAAGTATGGCGACGGCTGGCATCCGGTCGGCGCGGTGGCGGCATCGCCGATCCCGCCGGAAGAGATGCGCGCGAAACTCGACGACCTCAAAGGTCTGACCGAGGCGGAGGGGCGCGACTTCGACGCGCTGACGATCAGCTTCAAGGCGCCGCTATACGACACCGAGATCAAGGACGTGGACGGCAAGCGGTTGCCGTTCTCCGGTCCGCCGGCGCAGGTGGTCGAGGATATCGGCACCTATGCCGGTCTCGGCATATCCGAGTTGATCTTCGATTTTCGCATGGCGACGATCGACGAAAGCGTCGAGCGGATGGATCAGTTCTCACGCGAGATCATGCCGCTGGTCACGGTCTAGCAGGAGGAAATGGTGGCGTATCAGGCAGAAAAACTCACCGACGCGGTCGGTGTCGAGATCACCGGTATCGACTTGCGCGAGGCCGATGCGGAAACGGGGGCGGAACTGCACCGCCAATTCGTCGAGAACGGAGTGATGTGCATTCGCGACCAGTCGTTGGAGCCGCATGAGTTCCTCGCGGCGGCGCGGTTCTTCGGCGAGCCGATCGTGCAGATCTACGGCCAGTTCAATATGCCGAATCATCCGGAAATCGGGCTGCTGACCAGCGAGGACACGGACAGCGCGGGCACCGGCGAGCGCAAGATCCGCGGCACGTCCTGGCACACCGACGCATCGTATTTCGAGCAGCCGCCGAAGGCGACGATCCTGCACGCCTTGATCGTGCCGCCGGATGGCGGGGACACGGAATTCCTGTCCACCGCGGCGGCATATGACGCGTTGCCGGACGATGCCAAGCAGCGGATCAACTCCCTGCAGGCCGTGCACAACTACCAAAGCTCGCGGTCGCCGCGAAAATTGATCAAGCGGTCGGCGGATCAGGTCGACCGCTTCCCCGAGGGCATCCTGCATCCCGTGGCGCGGCGTAATCCCGATACCGACCGGCGGGCCATTTATCTGAACCCCATCCGGGTCGAATGCATCGACGGATACGATCGGGCGGAAAGCGATGCCTTGCTCGACGAGCTTACGGCGCATTGCCTGAAACCGGAATTCCAGTACCGGCACAAATGGCGCGTCGGCGATGTGGTGATGTGGGACAACCGAACGGTGCTGCATCAGGCCAACGACGATTACGATTGGCGGCAACACAAGCGTCGGCTGATGCGCATCATGTTGGAAGGCGAACGGCCTATTTAGCGCGTACCGATCAAACACAGGATGAAATCAGGGAGACGAACAACCCGCCATGACTCAGGATACCAACCTGCACCCGACCGACCAGGAGCCCATCACGCTTGCCGATCACGGCTATTTCTTCGTCGGCGGGAAATACGTCGATCGCGGCGACGGCAGCGTTATGACCGACGCGATGTATGTCGAGAAATTCATCCCGGCCGATCAAAGCCAGCCCTATCCCGTCGTGATGTTTCACGGCGGCGGGCAGACCGGCACGAACTACACCGGTACGCCGGACGGCCGGCGCGGCTGGGCGCATGATTTCCTGCGGGCCGGTTACGCGGTCTACGTGATCGATCAGCCGGAACGCGGCCGGTCCGGTCATACGTCAAATGTGTTTGAAGAACAGGGATCGCTGATCCTCTACGACACGCTGCGGACCGAGCAGCGTTTCACCGCCCCGGCCAAGCACAAGCTCTGGCCGCAGTCGCGCCACCACACCCAATGGCCCGGCAGCGGCGAGAAGGGCGATCCGGTCTTCGATCAGTTCTATGCGTCGCAGATCGAAGCGATCAAGGACCGGACCGAGATCGAGCGGCTGAATCAGGACGCCGGCGCGGCGTTGCTCGACAGGATCGGCCCGTCGATCCTGCTGACGCATTCGCAATCCGGCCCCTTCGGCTGGCTGATAGCCGACGCGCGGCCGGACTTGGTCAAGGCGATCCTGGCGCTGGAACCGAACGGCCCGCCGTTCCGCGAAATCGAAATGCGCGGCGGCGGCGAGTGGTATGTCTACGAAGACGTGGTCGACCGGCCGAGCGGCCCGACCCGGGTGCCGTTGACTTTCGATCCACCACTCAAGGACGGCGAGTCGTTGGCCGCCGAACTGCAGGCGCCGTCGGACGACCGGGAATTGGTCACGGGATACCTGCAAGCCGAACCGGCGCGGCAGTTGCCGAACCTGCAAGGCATCCCGATCATCATCATGATCGGCGAGGCGTCCTATCACGCGACCTATGACCACATCACCAGCGCCTTTTTGAAGCAGGCGGGCGTGGAGCACGAATTGGCATATCTGGCCGACAAGGGCTTCAAGGGCAACGGCCATATGGTCATGCTCGAAAAGAACAATCACGAGGTCGCCGACATGATGATCGGCTGGCTCGCGGAGAATTGCCGCTAGCCGACGAAAGGGGATAGCGCGATGTCCGAGGCAGAAGATTGGGTCGTCTGGTTCAACGGCGAGATCGTACCGGAGCGGGAAGCGCGGGTGCCGTTCCGCGACCGGGGATTCAAATATGGCGACGCGGTCTTCGACACGACGCGGACCTTTGCCCATAAGGTCTTCCGTACCGAGGATCACATCGACCGGCTGTTCAAGTCACTCGCCTATCTTGATATCGACCCGGGCCTGACGCCGGCGCAATTTTGCAGCATCACCGAGGAAGTGGCGGCATTGAATCTGCGCCACACGCCGTCGGAAGACGACATCTGGGTGACGCAGCGGGTCACCCGCGGGATGGAGCCGTCGGAGCGCGATGCCTGGCCGGACTACCCCGAGCGCACGGTGATCGTCGAATGCCGCCCGCTGCCATTCCGATCCCGGGCGCGGTTCTTCCGCAACGGCCTCGATCTGGTCATGGCGTCGGTGCGCCGGCCGCCGCCGGACACGCTCAGCCCGCGCGCCAAGATGCAGAACTACATCAATCTGGTGCTCGCCGACCTCGAGGTGAAAGCCGGCAACCCGGACGCCCAGGCGATTATGTTGGATACCAACGGCAACTTGGCGGAAGGCCGCGGCAGCAATCTGTTCATCGTCCGCGACGGCGTGTTGCTGTCGCCGCGCGAACAGTTCGTGTTGCCCGGCGTGAGCCGCCAGACGACGATCGAGCTGGCGCAGAAAGCGGGCATTCCGGTCGAGGAAAAGGATCTGGATCTGTACGACGCCCTGACCGCCGACGAGGCCTTCATCACGTCGTCGAGTTGGTGCATCTGCCCGGCCGCGACCTTCAACCGGCGGCAGGTGGGCGACGGCCAGATTCCCGGCCCCGTGACCGACCGGCTGATGAAGGCCTATGTGGACCTGGTCGGGTGCGACTGGGTCGGACAATATCTCCGTTACGCGAACGACTAGGCGAGTGTCTCCCGCCAGACTGCCGGCAGGATTCCGCCGCTGCGCCAATACTCGAAATCTTCTTCGGTATCGAGGCGCGCCGTTACCGTGATGGTTTCGGACGTGCCGTCGGCGCGGTTGATCACGCAGGGGACTTTCGCCGTGACACCGATATGCGCGGCGAGGTCCGGCAGGTCGAAGGTCTCCGATCCGTCCAGGCCCAAGGTTTCCGCACTGACCCCGTCCTCGAACTGCAGCGGCGCCACGCCCATCCCGATCAGATTCGTGCGGTGGATGCGTTCGAAACCCTGCGCGATCACCGCTTTGACGCCGAGTAGGGCGACACCCTTGGCCGCCGAATCGCGGGACGAGCCGCAGCCGTAGTTGCGCCCTGCAATGATGACCAGCGGCGTCTTGCGTTTCAGGTATTCCTGTGCGGCCTCGAAGATTCGCATCACCGTGCCGTCGGGTTGCAGCTTGGTCATGCCGCCTTCGACGCCGGGCACCATCCGGTTGCGCAGGCGGATGTTGGCGAAGCTGGCGCGGATGACCACGTCATGGTTGCCGCGGCGCGTGGTGTAGATGTTGAAATCCTTTTGCTCGACGCCCTTTCCGATCAGAAAGTCCGCTGCGGGCGTGCCCAGGCTGATCTGGCCGGACGGGGAGATATGATCCGTCGTGATCGAGTCGCCCAGGATCGCAAGCGGGCGCATGCCGGTAATGTCCTGGATCGCCGGCTCTGTTTTCGATAACTCGTCGAAATAGGGCGGCTGCCGGATATAAGTGCTGTCGGCATCCCAGTCGAAGCGGTTGCTGCCGCCGTCGGCCAATGATTCCCACGTCGCATTGCCCTCGAACAGGTCGGCGTATTTCTCCTCGAATAAATTCGGCTCGAAGGTTTCGGCGACGATCCGGTTGATCTCTTCCGCGTCCGGCCAGATATCGCGGAGATAAACCGGTTTACCGTCCGACCCGGTGCCGATCGGATCGCGCGCGACATCGACGGTCATGGACCCGGCGATGGCGTAGGCGACGACCAGGGCGGGGGAGGCGAGATAGGCCGCGCGCGCATTCGGGTGCGTTCGGCCCGGGAAGTTGCGGTTGCCGGACAACACGGCCGTACCGACCACGTCGCTGCCTTCCAAAGCATCGACGATGGGCGCCGGCAACGGGCCGGACCCGCCGTTGCAAGTCGTGCAGCCGAAGCCCACGACATTGAAACCGAGCGCGTCGAGCGGTTCCTGCAGTCCCGCATTCTCCAACGCACCCGCGATCACGTGGCTGCCCGGCGCCAGCGATGTCTTGACCCAGGGCTTCGCCGTCAACCCCTTGGCGACGGCATTGCGCGCGATCAGCCCGGCGGCGACCATGCCCGCCGGGTTCGAGGTGTTGGTGCAACTCGTGATCGCCGCGATCACCACATGCCCGTCTCCGAGGCTGTAGTCGGTTCCATCGACTGGGGACTGCGTTTCGGACATCGGCCGGTCGGCAACCATTTCGACATGCGCAGGAAATTCGCCGGCGACGGCATCGAGCGGAACGTGGTCCTCCGGGTTGCGTGGACCGGCGACGCAGGGCCGGATGCTGCCGAGGTCGAGCGACACGACGGTTTCGAACTCGGGGTCGGGCATCGATGCGTCACGCCACAGCTTCTGCGCCTTCGCATAGGTTTCGATCAGGTCGATCTGCTCTTTCGGCCGGGCGGTCATGCGCAGATAGTCGATCGTGCGCGCATCGACGGGAAAGAAAACGGCGGTCGATCCGAACTCGGGCGCCATGTTCGCGATGGTGCCGCGGTCGGCGACCGACAGCATGTCGAGGCCCTTGCCGAAAAATTCGACAAATTTCCCGACGACACCGAGGGCACGCATCTTTTCCGTGATGGCGAGGACGAGATCGGTCGGCGTGGCGCCGTCGGGGAGTTGTCCGCTCAACTCGACGCCGACCACCTCGGGCAGGGCGATGGCGACCGGTTTGCCGACCATGACGGCTTCCGCCTCCAGCCCGCCGACACCCCAGCCGAGAATACCGAGGCCGTTGATCATCGGCGTATGGCTGTCCGTCCCGACCAGTGTGTCCGGGTAGACGAGCGTGCCGTCCGGCGTTTCCTCGCGCCAGACGACCTGTCCGATATGCTCCAGGTTGATCTGGTGCATGATGCCCTTGCCCGGCGGCACAACGCGGACCCCATCGAAACTGTTCTGGCACCAACGCAGGAAAGTGAACCGCTCGGCGTTACGCTTGTATTCCGTTTCCAGGTTGAGCCGCGCCGCGTCCGGGATGCCCGACACATCGACCTGCAGCGAATGGTCGATGATGATGTCGATGGGCACCTTCGGCTCGACGGTGGCGGGATCCTTGCCCGCTTCGGCAACGGCGTCGCGCAGCGCGGCGATATCGACCAGCATCACCAGGCCGAGGATGTCCTGGCTGAAGATCCGATTGGGGTAGAAGGCCAATCCGGAGCCGATCCGACGGTTCAGGACGTTATCGATATCCCTGGCCAGGGTGGCCGCATCGCTCCGCAGGCTGCGGGCGGACTGGCGGGCGAGGTTTTCCACGATCACCCGAAGGGAGTAGGGCAGCCGGTCGAGTCCGGGCAGGTCGTCGATGGGGACATACCGGTAGGTTCCGTTTGAACCGGGCAGGGTTTCGACGGTAAAGGGGGTTTTTGGCACGGCGGCTCTCCTTATGGATGTGCCGTAAATATCAAACCGGTGCCGGGACATCAAAAAGGACAGGGGGCTCCTCCTTATGGGTACTGTCGCTTGGGGTGGGTCCGGTGTTATGCCGTGGGAGTGCGGAGGATACCCGGCGACTAAGGAAAAACAGAACCATGACCAAGTTTGCGGCCGCCTTTGCCCATTGGCGTTCCTCGCTCCTTTACTTCCAGCAATGGTTCGAACGCCGCCGTGCGGAAACCCGGTATTTCCTGCCCAAGGTCTTTCTCGCTTTCGTCGGTATCAACTTGCTGTGCTTCTGGTGGGCGCTTTTGACCGCCTATCCGTGGTTGGTGTTCGGGCACAAAAAGGTGGAGTTCATCCTGACCGGGTTCCCGGTAGCCGTGCTCGGCGCGATGTTCGACAGTCTCTCGCTGTTCGTGACGTTGCTGCTGATCGACCGGGCATTAGCGGTGAAAAGCAACATCAGCTACGTCGGCTACCTCAGCGTCGACCTATTCATCGCGGTTCTGGCGACTTTTTGGGTGCTATTCGCCTTCATGTTCTCGGGGTGGATCGTCAGCCTTGTGCTGCAAAATCCCGAGACCATGTCCCAACGGACCGGCTTGTACCAGTCGCGCTTAACCAATGTTTTGGAAAATCCGCTCAGCCGGGAAAGCCTTCGCAACATTTATTTCGGTATGATCATGGGGGCGTCGGCCCTGTTGCCCACCCTGTTCCACATGGGGATGGCGGCGCGGTCGGTGCACCGGTCGATCGCCGACGCGATCAAGCTGAAGCGAAGCGGATCGGCGTAGGCGAAAACCCGCCGCGGAACGAACCGCAGCGGGCCTTCTTCGGTTTGGTCGGCCGCGTTTACCGCTGGGGCAGTGCGGAGGCCGATTTCGCAAGCCGGACCAGGTTGATGAATTCCGCGCGATAACCGAACGGATCCTCGCCCTTCGCGGTCTTCGCCATGGCGATCACGTCGTCATAGCTGTAGTCGCCGGTGTATTTGCCGCCTTTGAGGATTTGTCCGAAGGCCGCGACCGCAGTGGCCCATGTCGCTTCTTTCGAAACCGTGTCGGTATTGCCGGTTTTGATGGGCGTCGTGATCAACGTCGACTTGGTCTGATCCGGCTGCTTGTAACGAATCTTCAGGAAGGCGTATTCGTCGCCGAAGGACGCCGCACGCTTCTTGGCGGCCGTATCGGGTTGCTGGTACCGGCTTTCCCCGATCGCCGCCGTGCCGCCGGCCGTGGGCGTGATCTCGTAGATCGCGGTGACGGTGTGCCCCGCGCCGATATCGCCCGCATCGACCTTGTCGTTGCGGAAGTCTTCGCGCTTCAGGGCGCGCGTCTCGTAGCCGATCAGCCGGTATTCCGCGACGGTCTTGGGATTGAACTCGACCTGGAACTTCACGTCCTTGGCGATCGGGAACAGGGTCGAGGTGGCCTCGTCGACCAACACCTTCCGGGCCTCGTTGAGGGTGTCGATATGGGCCGCGACGCCGTTGCCGTTCTGCGCCAGGGTCTGCATCAGGTGGTCGTTAAGGTTCCCCTGACCGAAGCCCAGCACCGACAGGAACACACCGGACTTTCGCTTGCGCTCAACGAAACCTTTCAGCTCCTCGCGGTTGGTGATGCCGACGTTGAAGTCGCCGTCGGTCGCCAGGATCACGCGGTTGACCGCCTTCTTGTCCAGGTTGCTCTCGGCCAGCGCATAGGCCTGCCGGACCCCGGCGGCGCCGGCGGTCGATCCGCCCGCCCGCAAGTTGTCGAGCGCGGCCAGGATCTTGTGTTTGTCCGCGATCTCGGTCGGCTCCAGCACGGTGCCCGCCGCACCGGCATAGACCACGATCGCGACCGTGTCCTCCGGCGATAGCGTATCGAGCAGCAGCTTCATGGAATTGACCATCAGCGGGAGCTTGTCCGCCGCCCGCATCGACCCGGACACGTCCAACAGGAAAACCAGATTGCTGCGCGGCTTTTCGGCGGGCGCGATGTCGTAGCCCTTGATCCCGATATGGATCAGCTTGTTGCCTTTCTTCCACGGGCTGTCCGTGACCGTCACGGTGGGCTGGAACGGTTTCTCGCGGGATTCCGGCAGCGGATAGGCATAGTCGAAATAATTGATCAGCTCTTCGATGCGGATCGCGTTCTTCTGCGGCAGCACGCCCCGGTTCAGCATGCGGCGCATGAAGGAATAGGAGGCCGTGTCCACGTCGGACGAGAAGGTGGAGACGGGCGCGTCGGCAACCCGCTTGATCTCGTTCTCTTGTACCGATTGGAATTGGTCGCGGCCGGTCGCTTCATACTGCGGTGCGACCCGGTCGCCGACCGGCGGCCTCGAAACCCGTTCGCTCTTTTGCACGCGCTGACGCAGAGCCTCCGAAGCGACGGCCGGCGCCTTGTTCTTGGCGGTCGAATGCGGGGTAACGAGCCCGAGAATCCCGCCGCCGCTGCCGACCCCCGGCGTGCTGCGCGATTGGTCGAGCACCGAGCCGATCTTCTTATCGCTGGGTGCGCTCCGGAATTCCTCCGATGGCTTCGGGGCCGGCTTCGGCGTTTTCGCCGGTTCGGCGCGGGCGACATCCTTTAGCGCCGGCGCCTTGTCGTCCTGTTTCGCCTGGGCCGGGGCGTCGGGCCGGTTCTGGCGCGCCGACGCTTCTTGCCCGGCACCGGTCCGTGCGTCCTGTTCTTTCACTTCCGCCTCACGGCCGCCCGTTGCCACCGCTACATCAGGCGAGCTTTGGCCGGTGGATTTTCCGGTCGACGCGGTCTCGGCGGGCGGCGGTGTGACATCGCGATACGGGTCGACCATGTCGAAGGTCACGACGGTCAGCAATGCGACGGCGGCGGTCGCCATGCCGCCAAAAAGATATTTCCGTTCCATCAATCGTCTCCTGGGTCGGTGTGTGTTTCGACCGGTAAGACGACCGAGGATCGAAGATCCTTGGCGGGATTCTGTTTTTTCCCGTTGCGCCTCGTCGAAGGCGGCAAGCGCGAGGTTCATCGCTTCCTTGCGCGCATTGTCGCTGGGCGGCGGGATTTCTTCCGCGTTGAGAATGTCCTTCAATTGCCGCTCATCCATAACGGCACTCCATGTTCTGGAAGGATTGCAGCTTCTTGCGCGCTTCGTGGATATACCAGGACACGGTGCTGGTTTTGCACTTCATGACGGTCGCCGCCTCGCGGTGGGAAAGTCCTTCGCTGAACACGAGATACAGCGCCTCCTTTTCCTTGTCCGGCAGTTGGCGGACCTGATCCATCACCTGCCGGGCATAGACCTTCGCATCGCCCTCGGCGGGCTCGGACGGTTCGGGTACCGAGTCCAAATCCGTTGTCCGGCGCGCACGGGATTTCGCCCAATCCTTCGCCGTGTTGATCACCAGCGGATAGAGCCAGGTGAGGAAGGCCGACTTGAACTGGAAGGACCCCAGCGAGCGCGCCAGCTTGATGCAGGCGTTCTGCGTGATGTCCTCGGCGTCGGCCTGATTTCCGCACCATTTGAAGGCGATCCGGTAGATCACGTCGTAATAGAGGCGCAACAGCGCCTCGAACGCCGCCTTGTCGCCGTTTTGGGCCTGTTTGATCAGGTCTGTTTCGTCGGCCGGATCGCTCATCTAGGGCTCAATAGTGCTGTTTTGCCCATTAGACGACAGCTTTGGTGGAATCCTTGGAAAAAAGTTGAGATTTTTTCCGGGCAGGCGCTACGCCACGAAATGCCACAGGACGGCGAGGCCGGCGCAGAGTGCCAGGGTTCGGATAACTCCTTGTTTTAAAAATAGGAGTGTAATCAAAGCCACCACCGATAGCACCACGGCGACGAGATCGGCGCCGCTCTCCGGCGGCACCCAATAGCGAAATATCCCGATCCAGCGCTGCTCGATCCCCGGCATCAGCACATGCAGCGAGAACCACAGCGACAGATTGAGAATGACCCCGACCACGGCGGCGGTGATGCCTTGCAGGGCGGCCTTCAGCTTGGCCGATTGGCCGATCCGCTCGACATAGGGCGCGCCGGTGAAGATCCACAGGAAACACGGCGCGAAGGTCGCCCAGAGCGTGACCGCGGCCCCGGCGAGGCCCATCAGCAGGCTATGCTCGCCGGACGATCGGGCGGCGGCCAGATAGCCGACGAACTCGGTCACCAGGATGAGCGGTCCCGGCGTGGTTTCCGCAAGGCCCAGCCCGTCGAGCATTTCGCCGGGGTTGAGCCAGCCATGCGTCTCGACCGCCGCCTGTCCCATATAGGCCAGCACCGCGTAGGCGCCGCCGAAGGTGACGACCGCCAGCTTGGAGAAGAACAGCCCGATCTGCGCCAGCACATGGTCCGGCCCCAGCAACAGGGCGATCGCCAGCAGCGGCAGAATCCAGATCGAAAGCCAAGTGGCGATGGTTTTGACCGTCCCGCCGATCGACACGCCGGGCGATCCGTCGTCCGCCGATACCTCCCCTTTGTTCGGGAGCAGGAACCCGATGATCCCCGCGCCGAGCACGATGATTGGGAAGGGCACGTCGAAGAAGAAGATGGCAACGAAGGCGGCCGCTGCGATGATCCAGTGCGATGCCTGGTGCAATGCGCGTTTGGAAATCTTCAGCAGCGCTTCGATGACGATCACCAGAACCGCCGCCTTGATGCCGATGAACCCCGCTTCGACCAGCGGTACCTGTCCGAAAACGGCATAGACGATGGATAGTCCCAGCACGACCAACGCGCCGGGGATCACGAACAGCAATCCCGCCGCCAGCCCGCCGGGAATGCCGTGCAGCCGCCAGCCCGAATAGGTCGCCAACTGCATCGCTTCCGGCCCCGGCAGCAGCATCGCGAAGTTGAGCGCGTTGAGGAACTCGTTCTCGGTCAGCCACTTTTGGTCTTCGACGATCTCGCGGTGCATCAGTGCGATCTGGCCCGCCGGACCGCCGAAGGAGAGAAATCCGATCCGCGCCCAAACCTTGAGCGCGGCGGAGAAACTCACCGGCGGTGCACCCGCGCGGCCGGGTGAGCGGCCCCGGTCCAGGGCCGCTCCGTTTTCCTGTTGCGCGCTCATGACGATTTCCCCGCCGGCCAGTTATGCGTCTCGTTGGGCGACTTGCGCCGCCACGCGTACAGGGCATCGTACAACGTCATGCCCATCGACAGCGAGAGGCTATCGTCCTCGCCCGCGATCGCCGAGATACCGATCGACATGGCCAGCAAACCGGCGGCTTCGGGTGCGAGGTCGAGCTTGGACGTGTCCGCGCCGCGGATGATCGTGGCCAGTTGGGCCAGCGCAGGGTCCTCGATGTCGCTGCGGTCGAGCAGGACGTCGAAACTGCAGCGGTCGCCGTCGTGGGTGATCTCGCCGCCCTCTACGTCGAAGGCGACGGCGCCGATCTCTTCGGCGGTGTTCAAGACCTGGTCGGCGTCGACGTAGAGGATTTCCGCGGTCGGGTCGATGAACCGCCTGATGAACCAGGGGCAGGCGATGCGGTCGATCTTGGGGCGCCGCCGCGTGACCCAGCGGCTCGGCGATCCGCCGGCAATGTCCGGCAGGTTCTTTCGGCTGCGTGTCGGCAGGCCCGCCGTTTTCCAGGCTTCGATGCCGCCGCGCAGGACCCGCACGTTCCGGCCTTCCGCGCGCAGGACCGACGCCGGCGCCTGTGAAACCTGATGGCCGTGGACGCAGTGGATCACCAAGTCCCGGCCGCCCGTGTCCAAGGCAGCCAGTGCGTCGGTCTGCATATGATTCCACCAGATCGCGCCGGGAATGACGTGATCTTCGGCCTCATAGACCTCGCGCCGCCGCACATCGATGACGATCGGCGCCTCGGTCCCGCCGAAGGACGACCACAACTGTTCTGCCGTAATGAAGTATTTGCCCATAGGAATGCTCCGAAAATTTTTACTGTCGGAGCGGCGATTGGGCTGACGCCTGACGGGGCCACCGCATTCGCCCCATGCGGTATTAAATAGGCGAGAATGCGCGTTCCGGCAAGGGTGAATTAGGGCATTGATGCCGGACCCACGTTTGATGTCATTTATACAAAAGCGGGGATGGCGGCGGGAGTGCTGAAAGTTCTTCCCTACCGTCCATGCTTCGACAGGCTCAGCATGAGGGTTGAGCCAGCGATGGGCCAAACGCGATCCTTATCCTGAGCTTGTCGAAGGATGGTGCTTGGGCTCCGTTACTTCAATTGAGACCCATATGCGGTGCCGCAAACGCTACTTCATCCAGATCGGCATCGCATCGCAGGCGCGCGGCGGCGGGCCGGATGTCGCCGGGGCGTATTTCGCGAGGATCGCGTCGGTTTGCGAAATCGTCGGGGCGTGCCGCTTCCACGTCCGCGTTTTCTCCAGGTATTTTTCCATCAGCTTGGAGTAGCGCCGCCCGGTAAAGAAGCCGCGCAGCCGCGACGGCACGTCGAGGATCATTGCATTGGGGTCGAGCATGGCGATGGCGGGAAAGTACGTGAAGCCGAGCGCCTCGGCGATCGCCCGCGCCGCGGGATCGGCCGAAATGTCGCTATAGGCGAAGACGGCGCGGCCCGCGAAGCGGTTGATCGCGCTGCACGGCATCACGTCCTGGACCAGCCGTTTGCACCAGAGGCAGTCCTCTCCGCCGAGCACGATCACGGTTGGTTTGCCCGCGTCGATGCCTTGCTCGACGGCGGCTATCGCGTCGTCGAAATGCCAGCCGATCCGCGCTGCGAAGATTTCCTGGCCGCGCGCGGCGAGATGGTCGCGCGGGTTCCACGGCTCGGACGGCGTTGCCGAAACCCCTTCGGGCAACGGCAGCGGCGGCATCCGGGTCGCGCGCTTCGAATGGAAGATATGCCCCGTCGGCACCACCGCGTCGCGCTTCAGCGTAGCGACGAGGGCGCTCCATCGCGCCGGCTCGGCCTGCGCCTCGGCGGCGCAGGCAAGATGGTCGATCATGCGGGTGGGGTTGGACGGGCAGGCAGCCTCAGCCACGACGGGGGTTGCCAGCAGCAGCCCGAGCAGAGGGATCATCGCGAAAATGCGGACTCCGAGGATCATGCACGCGCACCCAGGTTCAATGCCTACAGCATAACGCGGCCGAACGGCCGTGCCCCATAACAAAAACGGGAGCGCCTGAGCGCCCGTCAACGGGCGAGGCGCCCCTTGGCAAAGCGGGCGCTTATTCCGCGGGTGCCAGCGCTTACCGCGGGACTGGGCATTCGTGCGGGCAGTTGGCTATTCGTAAGTGCTGCCGTCACTGATGATGTGAGCCAGCGTACTCCAGTCGGCATAGGTACGCTCGGGACCAGGGAAGAATTCGTCTTGATGGCCGTGTAAACCGCATTCAATAAAATCTACGGGATGAAAGTTGTACCATCGCCGGCCGCTTTGCGTTTCAACGCCGTTGATACATATATACGGATCATCATCCAACAATCCGGCTTCCTTCATTCTGTGATAATCCGCGATGTGGAACATGATTGTGCGTCTTGTGATATCGAATTGGTCGTCATTACTGAGGTCGGTTAGGTATTCTGCATCATCGTCATAAAGCTCATTGTCGGGGTCGGCGATTTCCAGCCAGGATGGGTCGAAGTCCAATGGGTCGCACTTGAACGCACCGACGATGAGGTCGTGGAGCAACTGGAATGTGACCGGCTCATTTTTCGCTTGAAGAAGGAGCGCTAAAAGGGCGCGCAGATAGCGGCGTAAATCGGATTTGTAGCCTTCGGTCGCAATCGCGATCGCCTCTTCTGTTTTCTCCACGAAATTCTTGTTGGTGATCATCGCTGCTCCCTCCAACCGCGACATTAGTTGCAAATCGGACGTTGGAATTCCATCCAAATTACTAGTTCAAAAATGCGGTTGGCGAAAACACCTAGTCGGTCACCGCTGCCGCCAAGGTGATACGGCTTTCGAATAACAAAAACGGGAGCGCCTGAGCGCCCCCGTTTTCCCGGCACGGTGCTTTATCGATTGTTTTGCCGGTTGTCCTCGCCGATGCCGGGTCCTAATCGTCGCCGGCGGCGGCTTGGTCGGTCTTGGCGGCTTCCGCCGCGACTTTCTCCGCGGGCTGGTAGATCTCGCTGCCTTCCTCCTTGAACTTTTCGGACATCTCGTTCATGCCCTTTTCGGCGAATTCGCGGATTTCCTGCGTGATCTGCATCGAGCAGAATTTCGGCCCGCACATGGAGCAGAAATGCGCCACCTTGGCGCCCTCCGCCGGCAGGGTCTGGTCATGGAAATCCTCGGCCGTTTCCGGATCCATCGCGAGCTTGAACTGATCGCGCCAGCGGAAATCGAAGCGCGCCCGGCTGAGCGCGTCGTCCCACAGGCGGGCCCCCGGATGGCCCTTGGCGAGGTCGGCGGCATGCGCGGCGATCTTGTAGGTGATCACCCCGTCCTTCACGTCCTTGCGGTTGGGCAGGCCGAGATGCTCCTTCGGCGTGACGTAGCACAGCATCGCCGTGCCGTACCACCCGATCATCGCGGCCCCGATGGCGCTGGTGATGTGGTCGTAGCCAGGGGCCGTGTCGGTCACCAGCGGGCCCAAGGTGTAGAAGGGCGCCTCGTGGCAGTGCTTCAGCTGCTCTTCCATGTTGACCTTGATCTTGTGCATCGGCACGTGGCCGGGGCCTTCGATCATTACCTGCACGTCGTGCTTCCAGGCGATCTTGGTCAACTCGCCGAGGGTGCGCAATTCCGCGAACTGGCCTTCGTCGTTGGCGTCCGCGTTACAGCCCGGCCGCAGCCCGTCGCCGAGCGAGAAGCTGACGTCGTACTGCTTCATCAGTTCGCAGATTTCCTCGAAGTTGGTGTAGAGGAAGCTCTCCTTGTGATGGGCGAGGCACCACTTGGCCATGATCGAGCCGCCGCGCGAAACGATGCCGGTGACGCGCTTCGCGGTCATCGGAATGAACGGCAGCCGCACGCCGGCGTGGATGGTGAAATAGTCGACGCCCTGTTCGCACTGTTCGATCAGCGTGTCGCGGTAGACCTCCCAGGTCAGGTCCTCGGCGACGCCGTTGACCTTCTCCAGCGCCTGATAGATCGGCACCGTACCGATCGGCACCGACGAGTTGCGGATGATCCACTCGCGCGTGTTGTGGATGTCCTTGCCGGTCGACAGGTCCATCACCGTGTCGCCGCCCCAGCGGGTCGCCCAGACCATCTTCTCGACCTCTTCCGAGACGGAGGAGGAGACGGCCGAGTTGCCGATGTTGGCGTTGATCTTCACCAGGAAGTTCCGGCCGATGATCATCGGTTCGGTTTCCGGGTGGTTGATGTTGGCGGGGATGATGGCGCGGCCGCGGGCGATCTCGTCGCGCACGAATTCCGGCGTCACTTCCTCGGGGATTTCCGCGCCGAAGCCTTCGCCGTCGCCGTAGAATTCCGACCGGCCCAGGTTCTCGCGGATCGCGATGTATTCCATCTCGGGCGTGATGATGCCCTTCTTGGCGTAATGCATCTGCGAGACGTTGGCGCCGGGCTTGGCGCGCAGCGGCGGCCGTTTGACCGGGAATTCCGGACACGCGCGGGGGTCGCCCTCGGTGCGGTGGTTGTCCTCCGGCTTGATGTCGCGGCCGGTATATTCCTCCACATCGCCGCGCGCCTTGATCCACTCGGTGCGGAGCGCGGGCAGACCCTTGTAGACGTCGATCTTCACGTCCTCGTCGGTATAGGGGCCGGACGTATCGTACAGGCGCACCGGCGGCTCGTTGGCCGACGGTTCGAGGGCGACCTCGCGGAAGGGCACGCGCAGCGCGCCGTCCTTGCCGCCGGCCACATAGGTCTTCTTCGACCCCGGAATCGGGCCGGTGGTGATGACGATGTCGTCGGTATCTCTAGGCATAATCGGACCTCCATGTTCGTACATGTTCGTAACGCTGGAGATCCGGGAAAGTCTGCGGGGCGGTCTGGCAGGCCACTGAGGACTTGTTGTGTGTCGTCCTTGGTCTTCGGGTTGGCTCTGTCCAGAGTTCCTTCCCTCCGCCGGCATTACCCGGATCAGGTTCTCGGGGTCACCGCGCGGCCATCCACCGATGGCATGGGATAGCGGAATCTCAGCCCTTTCGCAGGGCCCCCCCAGGCAAGAGACATAGTGAAGCGGGATTCGGTTCGCGTCAATGGGGAGCAACATATACAAATGCAATGTGCATCTGGCGGGTTGAAATTGCGCGTGTTATCTGGCGCAGCCAAATCAAAAAAACAATATTTGGGTGAATTGTAAAAAATATAACGCAACTAAAGGGTATGGTGTAATCTGTTCGCAACCAATTTACGGATGCTGCCAAAAGATACCTTCAATGACGTTGAAGAACGACCTTCTATCGAAAGGTTACTTTCCGGATAACCTGCCAGTTGCATATTTCTCTACCGAAATTGCGACCTATTTCGCAAATCATCCAACTCAAAATTTCTTGAGTAGACCTAGAGAGGCCGTACGTGCTGCGAGTTATAATTGCTCCAAACGGGGCGTGACACGACGTACGTTTTCCGTGATTCATCCTGTCACCGCCCACGATTTATCTGAATTTGCAAACGCTCGATGGGATTCGATTTCGGAGTTTCTGAATCAGGATCCGAACAGTTTGTCCATACCTCGACATACGCCTGATGGCGAGCGTGCTATCGAAATTAGTTCGCATGGAGAACTCGAAACCGTCCGACTGAACCGATTGTCACAATATCGATTTATCGCGGTTACTGATATTTCTAGATTTTATCACTCTATTTATACGCACTCTATTCCATGGGCATTTCACGGAAAGGCACAAGCAAAAGCTGATCGCAACGCACGGTCAGCACAGGTCTTCTTAAATCGAGCAGATCAAATTCTACAGTTGGGCCAAGATGGTCAGACAATTGGGATTCCAGTTGGCCCTGACACGTCAAGAATATTCGCTGAGATTGTTAGCAACGCGATTGATACTATGTTCCGAGAACGTTGTGATGTGACAGATTACGCACTTCTCCGACATGTGGACGACGTTTGGATCGGTACAAACTCATATGTGGATGCTGAACGTGCTTTGTGGAGATATCGGGAAGCCATCCGAGAGTACGAACTAGATATAAACGAAAACAAGACGCGAATTTATAGCGAAGATTTTCGATATTCTGATACGTGGCCCGCGGATATTGCATCGAGATTTGAATCGGCAATTGGTCTAGCAGAACAGCGTTCCTCTGAACGAATTAGGGCATCGTTTGAGTACGCCTTTTCGCTGGCAACGAGAGAGAATGACGAAGGCATATTGAAGTATGTAATCAGGTACTTAGATCAATCTGAACTGCAGTGGCGCGATTGGGAGACGATCGAGCCATTTCTTAAACGTGCCGCAATTCATTTTGGCCATACGATTGATTTCGTAGTTCAAGTAATTGTTTGGAGGCAATTGACTCACGAAGACTTGGACATCCATGCGTGGTCACAAATTCTCAGACCATTCTTAGACAGGCAGGCGAGACTCGGGAATGATAGTGAGGTTTGTTGGGCGATCTATGCCTGTATTCGATTAGAGATTGCAATCGATCTAGATACAGCGAATCGCATAGTGGATAACTGTGGAGCAATGCCGATTTTGGCACTATTAAGCTGTGTAGAAATTAACTTGGTGGATCGACAAGTTTTTGATCGAGCTGGAGAAGCTATCGCTTTGGAAAACGCATCTGGAACAAAATGGCCGATAATCTTGCAATGGATTTCTCGCCAGTGGCCGAACTACCGACAGCTCAATATTGAGAATGAATTAGTGGAAGGTTTGTCAAATAGGAACGTTTCGATCTTTGATCACACTAGACTTCCAGGATCGTTCAGCGATTTGGAAATAGGTGCTTTTCCAACAGTGGAACGGGCAATTGAAAGTCGCTCTAGCCTTTATGATACTGATACGCCAGACCAGGATTTTGGAGACTTCTAAAAGTAAACTGGAAGCGATTTTTTTAGTGTGCTTAGCAGGTTTATCCCTACATATTTAGCTGCCTAATTGCACTGAATCCGCTCTCACTCCTCCCGAAACTCGCCCAACAGCGATAGCCCCTCGATCCCCGTCGCGCCGTCCTTCTTGATCACGCGGCGTGGGTGTTTGCCGGTTTCTTCTTCCAGCGCGTCGGCCAGTTCTTCCGAATGGGTGACGATCCAGATTTGTGTGTGTTGCGCGGCGGCGGCGATCAGGCGTGCGAGGGGGGCGATGAGGTTGGGGTGCAGGCTGGCCTCCGGCTCGTTGAAGGCGATGAAGGCCGGCAGGCGGTAGCCCATCAGTGCGCCCAGCAGGCAGAGGTATTTCAGCGTGCCGTCCGACAGTTCGTGCGCGCCGAAGGGGCGCGGGATGTCCCGGTATTCCATCTCGAAGCGGCAGTGGCTGCCGTCGTCGCCCGCGCCCAGCACCGCGCCGGGGAAGGCGTCGTCGATCGCGGCGTCCAGGTCCACCGTGTCCTGGCGGATCACCGACAGCGTGGACAGCACGGCGGCGAGGTCCGCCCCGTCGGTCGACAGCGTCGGCGTAGTGATCGCGTGGCAGGGCTGGCGGATCGGCGAGGCCGCGTCGGTGCGGAAGTCGTGATAGAGCCGCCAGTCCAACAGCTCGCGGCGCATCGCCTCCAGTTCCGGGTAGCGGGCGGCGTCGCGGAAGGCGGCGAGCGCGGTCTCCGACGGCAGCACCGCGTTGTTGTGCACCTCGCGCTTGCCGTCCTCGTTGCGCAGCGTCACCGCCGGGCCGGTGCGCTCCATCATCACCACGTCGCGCCCGCCGAGATGGACGGTCAGGCGCTCCTCCTTGATCAGCGGTTCGATGGCGAAGGCGGCCTGCGCCGGCGTCGGCAGGCCGATCTCCAGCGCGTAACTTTGCGGCACGCCGCCTTCATGGGCGAAGGCCATCTCGTCGAACCGGGCGGTGAGGATCAGTCGGACCGGCTTGCCGCGTTTCCGCTTGCCGGCCCAGAGCACCGACTCGACGCCGCCTTCCTCGGCGATGGCGTGGGTCGCGGTGCCGTCGGCGGCGGCGCGCAGCAGGCCGAGCGCTTTATAGAGGTTCGTCTTGCCGACGCCGTTCTCGCCGACGAAAACCGACAGCCGGTCGACCGGCAGGTGCAGCCGTTCGACCGAGCGATACCCCTGGATGTCGATGGCGCTCAGCGGCATGGGCGTCCCTCGTTACGCAAATCCGGGTCGGCCGGTCACGCCCCGGCGTTCCCCACCGTCAGGCCGCCGCAGACGAACAGCACTTGTCCCGTGACGAAACTGTTGTCCTTTTCCAGGAAGAAGGAGACGGCGCGGCCGATGTCGTCCGGCTCGCCGATGCGGCCGACCGGGATCGAGGCGATCAGCGCTTCCGATTTCGCGCTGCCCGGCGGGTTGCCTTCCTTGTACAGTTCGGTCGCGATGGGTCCGGGTGCTATCGCATTGACGGTGATCCCGTGCGGCGCCAGTTCGAGCGCCCAGACCTTGGTCATCGAGGCGATGGCGCCCTTGGTCGCGGCATAGGCGGTGCGGTCGGTCTTGCCGACCATGGTGCGGCTGGAGATGTTGACGATGCGCCCCCAGCCGGCGGCCTTCATGCGCTCGGCGGCCGCCTTCGCCGCCAGCGCCGCCCCGACCATGTTGACCGGCACGAGGCGGCCGAAATCCGCTTCCGTGGTTTCTTCCAGGGCGTGCGAGATCACCGCGCCCGCATTGTTCACCAGCCCGACCACCGAGCCGAAGCCGTCGATGGCGCGGAAGGCGTCGTCGATGGCCGCGGGGTCGGACAGGTTGGTTTCGAGGAACCGCTCGTCGTTCGACGCGGCGGCGGCGTCCGGCGGCCGGATGTCGAGATTGACCACGCCACGGCCGCCCGCTTGAACGCGGTCCACGATGGCGCGACCGATGCCGCGCGACCCGCCGGTTACGACGACGAATTCGGTGTTGTTGTCCGTCATTGCCTTCCTCCTGCGCCCATTTCGCTCGATAGATTTTCACCTTATCGCATCGTCATTCCGGACGTTACACGAGTCCAAAACCTACGAGGTTTTGGCGGGCGAGTGTTAGAGCCGGGATCCAGGGAAAGGGCTCGGAGCCGGGCGGTCTGGATTCCGGATAGCGCACTTTGCCGGCCAAATCGAAGATTTGGGACAAATCGGCTTCCGGAATGACAGTTGTTGTTATCTCGAAAAGCTTATCCTCAATACGGGCCCGGCTCCATCGGCGTGCCGTCGAAGAAGCGCTGCGTGCGGAAGCGGGTCAAGTCGTGCCCCGGGTCGCGGCCGCACAACAGGTCGGCGGCGATGCGGCCGATCGCCGGGCCGATCCCGAAACCGTGGCCGCTGAGGCCCGTCGCGATGTGCAGGCCGGGCAGGCGATGGTCCTCGCCCAGCACGGGCACCGCGTCCGGGGTGACGTCGATCATCCCGGCCCAGGCCTCGGCCAGCTTCGCGTTCCCGATGGCGGGGTAGCGGCCCGGCAGCCGGTCTTGAATCTGCTTGATCACGACCGGCGAGGGGTCGGGGTTGAGGACGCGCATCCGCTCGAACGGGCTTTCCTCGTCGGCAGTCCAGTTTTTCGGGTTGCCCCATGCGCCGGGATAGCCCTTGGGCGCGCCGAGATGCAGCTTCACGTTTTTCGCCGATGTCCGGAGAAGCTTGAGGAACTTGCCGAAATACCTGAAGGAATTCGGCGACAGGAAATGCTCCGCCAGCTCGCCCGACGTGATGGTGTAGCCGCCGTCGGCCCGCCGGCGGATCGCGAGACCCGGAGTAAGCACGTTGTTGCTGACGAATTCGGGCATAGGCTCGGTCCGCGCCACGGTCGAGCGCACCGCGAGCTGCGGCAGGTCGATGCCCGCGTTGGCGGCGAAATGGGTCGACCACGCGCCGCTGGCCAGCAGCACCCGGTCGCAGCGGATGCGCCCGGCTTCGGTCACCACGCCGGCGACCTTGCCGCCCTCGACGTCGAGCGTGCGGACCGCGCAGTTCTCGGCGATCACCGCGCCCGCCCGCTGCGCGGCGCGGGCCAATGCGGGAATCGCGACGAAGGGCTCGCCGCGGCCGTCGCTCGGCGTGATCATGCCGCCGACCCAGTTGCCCTTGATGCCGGGATACTGATCCGCGATGTCGGCCTTCGACAGCATCTTGGTGTCCAACTGATGCTCGGTGGCCATCTCGCGCCACGCTTCGTACTTCCGCAGCGTGGCTTCGTCGTCGGTGATGTAGAGGTTGCCGCAGGGCGTGAAGGTGAGGTCGGCCTCGCCGGTCTTTTCCGCCAACCCGCGCCAAATGCGGTTGGATTCCATCATGATCGGCAGTTCAGCCCGGTCGCGTCCCTGCTGGCGGATCCAGCCCCAATTCCGGCTGGACTGCTCGCCGGCGACACGCCCTTTCTCGCAGAGCACGACCTTCTCGCCGCGCTCGGCGAGGAAATAGGCCGCCGCGACCCCGGCGACGCCGCCGCCGATCACGACGACGTCGGCGGCGTCGGGCAGGGGGTCGGCAAAGGTGATCGGGGACTGGTCGGTGATCATCGGCATGGAATAGGTCCGCGGCGCGGTTGCGGGGACGGCGCGGGCGCGCCGGTCCGATCACTATGCCGGAGGTTGGGCGGGGAGACTAGGGCCGGATGGTTGAAAACGATGCTGTCATTCGATTTCCGATGTCATTCCCGCTTTCGCGGGAATGCCCGTGGGGTAGAGCGGGATTTCCGGATACGGCTCGGTCTGCATCCATGCTTCGACAGGCTCAGCATGAGGATGGTGTTTTGGCCTCATGCTGAGCTTGTCGAAGCATGGCGGTCAAAACCGGATCGATCCGCCGGGACCGCGCTACCCTTTCTCCGGATACCAGGAGAATTCGATCATCAGGCAGCCCGTCTCGGTGCGCACCGGGCCGTGCAGGAAGCCGGGTTCGCGGCAGGCGTAGGATGGCGAGGGAACGACGCGTTCGCCGCCGTTGCCGTCGCCGACGATCATCTCGCCCTCGAGCATGTATATCTCTTCCCAATAGGGATGGGTATGCGCCTCCGGCGTTTCGCAGCCGGGGTCGAGCCGCAGCAGGCGCGTGCGGCAGCCGGTGCCCGCCTGCAGGTCCAGATCGTTCGAGAGGATCTTCTCGTGGATACCGGCGACGCCGCCGCCGCGCGCAGTGAAGCTGGTCGACGTGTCGATCGCCGAGAAGTCGAGATTGTCGCGTTTCATGGGAGCTCCATAGGCGTTCTTTGGTCCGACCATAATACAATACTGGAACGGGAAGGGGGCGGGGTCCCGTCGGGTAAAGGGACAGGCTCTCACTGTCCGCGCGTATCGGTCCTTCCGCCGGCCGCGCACGCTAGAGCGGCCAGATCCAGAGGATCATCGGCACCGCCACAACGCAGATCACCACCTCCAACGGCAGGCCCATGGGCCAGTAGTCGCGGAATCTGTACCCGCCGGGTCCCATCACCAGGACGTTCGACTGATGGCCGATCGGCGTGAGGAAGGCGCAGGACGCACCGATGGCGACGGCCATCAAGAAGGGATCGGAATTAACGCCGATGCGGTTTGCCAGTTCGGCGGCCAGCGGCGCCATCAGGACGGCGGTGGCCGCATTGTTCATCGCATCCGACAGCATCATCGTGGCGACCAGCACGACGGTCAGCAGCGCCCAAGCGGGCAGATAGGCGCTGGTCGAGGCGATGGCGTCGGCGATCAATACGGACGCGCCGGAGATTTCAAGCGCCTGGCCGACCGGCACCATCGCGCCCAGCAACACCAGGATCGGCCAGTCGACCGCCTCGTAGGCGCGGCGCAGGGGAATCTGGCCCGTCACCAACATCAGGACGACCGCGGTCACGAAGGCGATCGGTACCGAGACGAACCCGAATGCGCTCGCCAGGATCGCGCCGAGAAAAATAAACACCGGTGCGAGGCTCGGCGTCCGATGCAGGTTCAAGTTGCGCTCCGCCAGCGGCAGGCAGCCGAGCGCCGCCAGCGTATCCGGCATGGTTTCGGTATCGCCCTGCAGCAGCAGCACGTCGCCGGGCCGAAACTGAATCTCGTTGAGACGCCGGCGCACCGGCTCGCCGTGCCGGGCAACCGCGATCAGGTTCATGCTGTGGCGGCTGCGCAGGCGGATCAGCCGCGCGGTCCGGCGGATCAGCGGGGAGGATGGCGTGACGACGGCTTCCATCATGCCGATCGTCTCTGAATTGAGCGCATCGGCGTCGAGATCGCGGTTGCCGATCAACTCCAGGCCCGCCGCCTTGACCGTTTCCTCGATCGATTCCGCATTGCCTTCGAGCAGGAGATGGTCGCCCTCGTGCAGGACGCCTTCGACCGACGGCGCGAGCCGTTGATAGCTGCCCCGATGCAGCGCCACGAATACGATGTCGTCCGCGACACCGTGTCCGTATGCCTCGCGAATGCGTTTATCGACCAGCGCCGAGCCCTCGGGGATACGGACCTCGGTGATGTAGTCGTCGATGTTGAAGACATCGCCGGATTTGCTGGGCCCATGATGCTTGGGAATCAGCCGCCAGCCGATGACGGCGATGAAAAGCACGCCGGCGATGGCGATCGCCGTGCCGACCGGCGTGAAATCGAACATCCCGAACGGCTCGCCTGCGTAATCCGCGCGGATGGCGGCCACGATGATGTTGGGCGGTGTGCCGATCAGGGTCACCAGCCCGCCCAGCAGCGATCCGAAGGACAGCGGCATCAGCAGTTCGCGCGGCTCGCGGCCGGACTTGCGGGCGATCTGGATGACGACAGGCATCAGCAAGGCGAGCGCGCCGATGTTGTTCATGAATCCGGAGAGCGCAGCGACCAGGGCCGCGATGGAACCGACCTGCAGCGACGGGCCGAGGTGGGCCTCGGCGAGCCGCTTGGCGATGAACCCTACGATGCCGGAATTCTGGAGCCCGCGGCTGATAACGAGGACTGCCGCCACCGTGATCACGGCGGGATGGCCGAAGCCGTCGAAAGCGCGGTCCGGCGGCACGATCCCGGCCAGAAGTATCGCGACCAGCGCGATCAGCGCCACCACGTCGTAGCGCCAGCGCCCCCAAATGAACAATCCCAACGTCCCGAGGATCACCGCGAAAACGTAGATCTGGTCGAATGTCACGCTTGGTCCCCGCTGCTCCGCCGCGGCAGCAGACTAGGCGGGGCTCCGGCGCGATGCAAATTCGCGCGGAAGGCCGCCGCCGTGCTGCGGCAACGCACCGCATTCCCATACGGTCCATTGGGCGCAAGAACCCTGGCCGGAATGGTCGTTGACGATGGCGGGATAGGGTCATAGTGTCCGCCCGCTCGATGCGACGACCTTTATGTCCAGAGCCGCGAAACAGCAGAGTATCGAAGGATTTGCAGCGATGACCAAACCGCAGCACCGTCCCGCCCGGCCCTTTTTCTCCTCCGGCCCCTGCGCGAAGCCGCTTGGTTGGTCGCCGGACGTTCTCGGCGACGCATTCGTCGGCCGATCGCACCGCGACCCGGACGGCACCGCGCGGATCAACGAGGTGATCGAGCGGACGCGGAAAGTTCTCTCGATTCCCGATGATTACCGGATCGGCGTCGTGCCGGGCTCGGACACGGGCGCCATCGAGATGGCGCTGTGGTCGATGCTGGGTGCCCGCGGCGTCGACGTCCTGGCCTGGGAAAACTTCGGGCAGATGTGGGTCATCGACATCGTCAAACAGCTCAACATCGGCAATGCCCGCGTCGTCGAGGCGGAATACGGTGATCTGCCGGACCTGTCCAAGGTGGATCAGGATAACGATGTGGTCTTCACCTGGAACGGCACCACCAGCGGCGTTTGCGTGCCGAACGGCGATTGGATTTCGGCGGACCGTCAAGGGCTCACGATTTGTGACGCGACTTCGGCGGTGTTTTCCATGGATATGCCCTGGGACAAGCTGGACGCGACCACCTGGTCCTGGCAGAAGGCGATGGGCGGCGAGGCGGCGCATGGCATGTTGGTGCTGAGCCCCCGCGCCGTCGAACGGCTGGAGAGTTACACCCCGCCCTGGCCGATGCCGAAGATCTTCCGCATGGTGAAGAATGGGAAGCTCGACGAGGGCATTTTCAAAGGACTGACCATCAACACGCCATCGATGCTGTGCGTCGAAGACGCGCTGTTCTCGCTGCGCTGGATCGAGAAGGCCGGCGGCGCCGCGGCGATGCAGGCGCGTTCGCAGTCGAATCTGGCGGCGATGACCGAATGGGTTGATGCCACGCCATGGGTCGAGTTCCTGGCAAGGGATTCCAGTTTCCGGTCCTGCACGTCGATGGTGCTGTCGATCGCAGCGGAATCGGGGTTGAGCGGCGATGCCCTCGCTGCCGCGCCAAAGCAGATCGCGGCAATGCTGAGCGCCGAAGATGTCGCCTACGACATTGGCAGCCATCGCGCCGCGCCGCCGGGTCTGCGGATTTGGGGCGGCGCCACCGTCGAGCCGGACGATCTGAAGGCTCTGCTGCCATGGCTCGACTGGGCCTTTGCTGAATACAACCGGTCCTTGGCGGCCTAAAGAGGGCGAAAATGCCGAAAGTTCTGATTTCCGACAAGTTGAGCCCCGATGCGGCGAAGGTTTTCGAGGACCGCGGCATCGAGGTCGATTTCAAGCCCGGCATGAGCGCCGAGGATTTGCTCGCCTGTATTCATGAGTATGACGGACTGGCGATCCGGTCGGCCACCAAGGTGACGCCGGAGGTCCTGGCGCGCGCCGAGAACCTGAAAGTGATCGGCCGCGCGGGTATCGGGGTCGACAACATCGACACCGAGGCCTCGACCCAAAATGGCGTTGTCGTCATGAACACACCCTTTGGCAACACGACCACGACCGCCGAACATGCGATCGCGATGATGATGTCGATGGTGCGTCAAATTCCGGCGGCCAATGCCTCGACACAGGATGGCCGGTGGGAGAAGTCGCGCTTCATGGGCATGGAGGTGACCGGCAAGACGTTGGGTCTGATCGGCTGCGGCAATATCGGATCGATCGTCGCCGACAGGGCGCAGGGCCTGAGGATGCGTGTCGTCGCCTACGACCCGTATCTGTCGCCGGAGCGCGCCGTCGAGATGGGCGTGGTCAAAGCCGAGTTGGCCGAGTTGTTCGCACGGGCCGACGTTATCACAGTGCATACGCCGCTGACGGACAGCACGAAGAACCTCATCAACGCCGAGACGATCGCCAAAATGAAGCCGGGCGTCCGCATCATCAATTGCGCCCGGGGCGGCATCGTGAACGAGGCGGATCTGCGGGCGGCGATGGACAGCGGCCACGTCGCCGGCGCTGCCGTCGATGTCTTCGTGGAAGAGCCGGCCAAGGAGAATCCCTTGTTCGGCGCGGAGAACCTGGTCGCGACGCCGCATCTCGGCGCGGCAACGACGGAAGCGCAGGAGATCGTCGCGGTTCAGGTGGCGGAACAGATGGCGGACTATCTGCTGACGGGTGCAGTGACCAATGCGGTCAACATGCCGTCCATCTCGGCGGAGGATGCGCCGCGCTTGCGACCCTATATGACGTTGGCGCAGCAACTCGGCAGTTTTATCGGACAATTGGCGGAGACCAGCCTGAAGTCGATCAGCATTGAATTTCAGGGACATGTGGCGGAGTTGAACGTCAAGCCGCTGGTCTCGGCCGTGCTCGACGGAATGCTGCGCCATCAACTCGATAGCGTGAATATGGTCAGCGCGCCGATGATCGCCCGGGATCGCGGCATCGATATTAGCGAGACCATTCATGAGCACCCCGGCGACAATGACAATCTAATCCGGGTCACCGTCCATACGGAGCGCCGATCACGCAGCATTTGCGGCACTTTGTTCGGGTCGGACCGGCCGCGGGTCGTTGAAATCGATACCATCCCGATCGAAGCCGAGATCGGCGAGCATATGCTTTACACCACGAATCATGATAAACCCGGTGTCATTGGACAACTTGGGCAGACGCTCGGTGACGCCGGAGTGAACATCGCCACCTTCCACCTGGGCCGGACGGCGCAAGGCGAGGAGGCGTTGGCATTGATCCAGGTGGATCAACAGGTAGAGTCCGATCTATTGGATCGGATCACCGGGCTGCCTCATGTGACGCAAGCGAAAGCGTTGCGATTTTAGAGATGTAGGCATTGGCGCGACTCGTCGCTCTGGTTTTGGTGATGTTGTATGCGGCGCCCGGCGTCGCGGAGACATGGCGTCCGGAAACCGTCGGGATTTTGGCGGGCCTGGACCGGTTGTTTCGCGATGCGGAAACCCGATCGGTAAAGGTGCGCGCCAACGATCGGTATTTCCGGATATCCAAGTCAGGGGACGAATTGACGTTATTGCGGTCCTCCGGGCCGGCACCGAAGGATCGACCGGACGACGCCATTCCCCATAGCATCGTCGTCAGCGGTAGCAATGATATTACATTGGCGTGGCTGGCGGATGGGACGAAGCGGTATGCGCATGGCGTCTTGGGCGACACCATCGAGGCCGCGGCGCTGAAGGTACGGACCGCCAACGGAAAGACCGCCCATTTCACGGTTCGGTCTGATTCGGTGTTGGAAGACTTGATCCCGCGTCTGGTGGATGTCGACGGTGATGGCCGCGACGAGATCATCATCGTGCGGTCGCATAAGGATGCCGGGGCTTCGCTCTTGCTCTTAGGGCTGAGAGGCAACCGTCTGGTCCGGTTGGCCGAGTCGGTAGCGATCGGAACCTCGAACCGATGGCTCAACCCAATCGGCGCGGCTGATTTCGACGGGGATGGGCAGGCCGAATTAGCCGCCGTGGAGACGCCGCATATCGGCGGCAAGCTGCTGCTGCTGAAGATCGACGGACGCCGCCTTCGGGAGGTCGGACGATACGCCGGCTACTCGACCCATGTCATCGGTTCGACCGAACTGGAGATGTTCGCGGTCATCGACATTAACGGTGATGGTGCGCCGGAGATCATTCTGCCGACGCAGGACCGGCAGGAATTGCGCGCCATCAGTTTCGCCGGCGGGAAGCTGAGTGTTCTGGTCGTGGCGAAGCTGTTCCGGCCGGTATCCACCGCGATCCTAGCCGAAGACGTGGACGGCAACGGCACGCCGGATATTCTCTTTGGCGATCAAGGGGGATACCTGAACATAATCCGTCGTTGACCGTGCCGGCCGGGCCTTGGTTGCTTGCCCGGACGGCCAAACCGGGTTAGGTATCGCGCCCGGAAAGAGAAACTTCGACGAAGCCGGGGCCTTGCTGCGAAATGACTGAGGCGGTCAGCAAATCGTTATTGCCCGATGGGCTGCGCGACGGCCTCCCGCCCGAGGCCGGTCACGAAGCGGATATCCACAATCTCATGCTGGCAGCCTTCGCCGCGCGCGGTTACGAGCGTGTGTCGCCGCCGCTTGTCGAGTTCGAAGACAGTCTCCTGAACGGCGCCGGAGAGGCGCTTGCGCTCTCCACCTTCCGGCTGATGGATCCCGCCAGCCAGCGCATGATGGGCGTTCGGGCGGATATGACGCCGCAGATCGCGCGCATCGCGACCACACGGCTTCGCAAGGCGCCGCGGCCTTTGCGGCTGTCCTATGGCGGTGCGGTGCTGCGGGTTCGCGGAAACCAACTACAGCCCGAACGTGAATTCAGCCAGGCCGGCGTCGAATTGATCGGTTCGGCCAGCAGCGCCGCCGACTCCGAAGTGATCCTAGTCGCCTACGAAGCTTTGAAATCCTCGGGTGCCGAGCGACTGTCGGTCGATCTCACCCTGCCGACATTGGTGCCGGAGATATGTGACGACCTGAGTGTCGACGCTGAGACTCAGCGGCGGTTTCGCGCGGCGCTCGATCGTAAGGATTCGGCAACCGTTACCGAGATCGGCGGCGCCGCCGCCCCGGTCTTATCCGCCCTGCTTGCATCGGTCGGGCCGGTGGAAAAGGCGTTGCTCGTCATCGACGGCCTAAAGATAAGCGCCGCCGCGTCGGCGGAACGGCAAAGACTGCATGACGTGATCGTGGATTTGCGCCGCGAAGCGCCCGATCTCGACATCACGGTGGATGCAGTGGAAAACCGCGGGTTCGAATACCATAGCGGACTGAGTTTCACGTTTTTCGCCCGCGGCGTCCGCGGCGAGCTGGGCTGCGGCGGACGCTATTGCGCGGGAGACGCGGATGAGCCCGCGACGGGATTCTCGCTGTTCGTCCATAACTTATTGCGCGCCCTGCCATCGCCGGAACCGGCAAAGCGGCTTTTGGTACCTGTGGCGACCGGTGAAGAGGTTACCGCCGACCTGCGCCGCAAGGGGTGGATAACCGTTGCGGCGCTCGAAGAGCTGGATGATCCGGCACCCGAGGCCGTGCGGCTGGACTGTTCGCATTATCTGGCCGAAACCGGTCCCGTCGCCGTGAATAATAATGGAGAAAAAGAATGACCAATGTGGTGGTCGTCGGGTCGCAGTGGGGCGATGAGGGTAAGGGCAAGATCGTCGATTGGCTGTCCGAGCGCGCGGATGTGGTCGTGCGCTTTCAGGGCGGGCATAACGCGGGCCATACGTTGGTCATCGGCAACGAGGTCTACAAACTCAGCCTGTTGCCGTCGGGTGTGGTGCGTTCCGACAAGCTCTCGGTCATCGGCAACGGCGTGGTCGTCGATCCTTGGGCCCTGTTGGAAGAGATCGAACGGATCGCCGGGCAAGGCGTCAAGATCACGCCGGACAATCTCAAGGTCGCGGAGAATGCCGCCCTGATTCTGCCACTGCACAGCAGTCTTGATCGCGCGCGCGAGGCGGCCCGCGGCGCCGGCAAGATCGGCACGACGGGCCGCGGCATCGGGCCGGCCTATGAAGACAGGACGGCGCGGCGGGCCATCCGTGTCTGCGATCTTGCCGACAAGGACGTCCTGAGCGCAAAAGTCGACGAGTTGCTGATCCACCACAATGCCTTGCGCCGAGGATTCGGCGAGGCGGAGATCGACAAGTCAGAGGTGATGGCGGCCTTATTGGACATAGCGCCGAAGATCCTGCCGTTCGTGTCTTCGACCTGGCGGTATCTCGACGAATTCAAACGGGACGGCAAGCGGGTGCTGTTCGAAGGCGCGCAGGGGATGATGCTGGATGTGGATCACGGCACCTATCCTTATGTGACGTCGTCCAACACCGTGGCCGGGCAGGCGGCGACCGGTTCCGGGATCGGACCGCATGCGTTGGGCTACATCCTCGGCATCACCAAGGCCTATACGACCCGGGTCGGCAGCGGGCCGTTCCCGACGGAGTTGAATGACGCGACCGGCCAACGGTTGGGTGAGATAGGCCACGAATTCGGCGTCGTTACCGGTCGCCCGCGGCGCTGCGGATGGTTCGATGCCGTTCTGGTCCGGCAGGCGGTCAAGGTCGGCGGCATCGATGGCATCGCCTTGACGAAGCTGGATGTCCTGGACGCCTTCGATGAACTCAAGATCTGCACCGGGTACCGAATCGGCGACCAGGCGTTCGATTACCTGCCGGCATCGTCGGCGCAGCAGGCCGCGGCGACCCCAGTCTACGAGACCATGGAAGGCTGGGAACAGAGCACGCGCGGCGCCCGCTCCTGGGCCGAGCTGCCGGCGACCGCGATCAAATATATCCGTAGGATAGAAGAACTTATCGAAACTCCCGTCGCCTTGCTGTCGACGAGTCCGGAACGCGAAGACACCATTACGGTCCGCGATCCATTCGCGGCATAGCGCCCGTACGCCGCCGCGTCGAAGAAAGTGCTTGCTCCGTTCCACCCATGACGGCTATCCGGTGGATGGGGTGAACCGAAAAATGGCGCCATGGCACTAAACCCTTCCGGTGGCTCCGGGAACGCGTTGCTGGTTGGCGGTCGCTACGAGGTCAATCCGCAACAGCCACTTCCCGAGTTGGACAGCGGTCCCGTCACGGCATACGCGGCCACCGAAGTGCGTGGAACCGCGCGCGACGTGTATGCGTTGATGAGCGATCCGCAGTTTCCGCCCCGTTTCGATATCGTACCCACCTTACGCCGTATCGATCACAACAACCTTGTGCGCGTTCTCGATTGGGGTGTCATCGACTGGCCGGATGAAGGACGTCGGCGTCCGGCGGTTATTATCGAACGGCCCGGCGGACCGAAGGTCATGTCGACCCTTGCCGACAAGATCGAGCCTTTCCGGGAAGAGCCGTTGACCCGCCGCGTGATCCAGCCCTTCGCGCAGGTGCTTTCCGAACTCAAGCATCAAGGTTTGGCGCACCGGAATATTCAGCCCGACAACTTGTTTCTTGACGGACATGATCGCGACCGTGCTCCGATCATGCTCGGCGAAGGTGTTTCCGCACCGGCGGGGTTTATTCAGCATGCGGCTTACGCGCCGATCGAGTGTGGTTTGGCGGAGCCGGCAGGCCGCGGGGAAGGGGATGATTCGCACGACCTCTACGCGTTCGGGGTAACGCTGGCGGCTTTGTTGATCGGGGAAAGCCCGCTCTATGGGCTGAGCGATGAAGCGATCGCGCAGCGAAAGATCATGCAGGGGAGCTACACCGCAATCGTCGGGTCGCACCGCTTGCCCATGCCGCTGTTGGAAGTGTTGAAGGGTCTGTTGAACGACGATGCGGCGGAGCGGTGGACTCTTGAAGATCTCGAAATGTGGATCGGCGGCCGGCGCCTCAGTCCGAAACAGCAGGTGTTGCCGTCCAAGTCGTCGCGGCCGCTCGAAATAAACGGCGAAACCTACGTTACCGCGCGCGACGTCGCCGCCGGGCTGGGGAAGCACTGGGATATCGCTCTGACCATCGTAGAAGACGGCACGCTGGACAATTGGTTGCGCCGGAGCCTGTCGGACGATAGCCGGACCGAGGCGGTGAGCGCGGTACGGGCGGAAGCCGACAACTCCGATACGGAAAAATTGGACGCCGTTTTGGCCAAGGTTTGCATCGCGTTGGATCCGAATGGACCCATTCGGATGCGCAACTTCTGCGCCGTCTTGGATGGGATCGGGCCGCTGTTGTCCGCGCGGTTTGCCGACCCGGTGGCCGTCGAGTTGTTCACCAAGATCGTCGATGCGAATCTGCCCGCATTTTGGATGCAGCTGTGCCTCAAGCCGAATCCCGAGTTCTACCGGCATGCATCCTCGTTCGAGCGCGTGCGCTCGTATATCGACACGCCACTCATGGGGCATGGCGTGGAGCGGGCACTGTACGACCTCAACCCGACGACGCCGTGCCGTTCGCCTCTGTTGGAGAATGATTTCGTCGTCAACCTGGATCAGCTCTTGCCATCCCTCGAACAGGTCGCGATTTCGAATTCCGGTATCTTGGGCAACGTCGTCGATACGCATATCGCGGCCTTCATCGCGTCCCGGGTAAAGAGCACGCTGACGTCCGAGTTCCGCGCATTGCACGATCCGGAGGACGCGTTCGACGCAGCCTTGGCGGCAACGCGTGTCCTGTCGGTGGTTCAGGACAGCAACGCCGCGGAGCCGGTACCGGCATTATGCGGGTATTTGGAAAAATTGCTCCAGCCCGGGGTCGATCAGTATCACAATCGAACACGGCGATCGGAAACCCTGGAATCTTTGCGCGCGGCGGCCGCGTCCGGCAGCTTCGCACGCCTTTTGGCGATCATCGACAACTATGAGGATCGCACGAATGACGAATACGAGTATCGCGCGTCGGTCGGCTTGTTCGAGGAAACAATCATGCAACTGCGGCAGGTGGCGTATGAGCGTGAACACCGTGCGACCTACACCAATGAATTAGCTGGTCAGGTCGCGTCCCTCGTTTCCGGGGTCGCGGCGACGGTGGCCATTCTCGTGATTATTCTGATGAAACTCTTCTAACGGCGGCCATGGCAGAGACAGCGGATAAACAAGAAGCCTCAGGCAAGCGGCGCGCGGGTTCGATCGTAACCTGGGTCATCGCCGGCGTTGTCCTGTTTGCCTTCTACGAGTCGATTGTCCTGTTGTTGATCGGCATGGCCCCGACGGGCGTTGCGATGCTCTTCGATCGCAGCCCGAGCCGAAACCAGACCCGAACGGTGGGGTACCTGAACTTTGCCGGTTGTCTGCCGTGGGTCATCGACTATTGGCTTGTCGGCGGCGATTTCGCCCGGGTCTTCGACATCTTCGCGGACCCGATGGCGCTATTCGTGATGTACTCGTCCGCGGCATTGGGGTGGCTGTTGTACTTCGCAATCCGGCCGATTGTCGGCAGCTACCTCACGGTATCGGCGGATTTGCGTGAAAAGCAGATCGGCCGCGTCCAGCGAAAGATGGAAGAGGAATGGGGTCCGGAAATCCGCACGGATGCCGAGGAAAGAACCGCGGAACCCGTGGAAGGCGCCGCCACGGCTGCCGTGACGCCATCGGATGTGCCGGACGCCCCCGCGTCGGAGACGCCCGATAAACAGAAGTAACCCTGTATCGCGGCCAGGGGCCTGCGCGCCGGGATCCGCTTAAGTGGCCGGTAGCAGATTTGCTTCCGCAGCGGCGGTCTGCATCGCTTTCTGGAGTTTTTCGAATGCCCGAACCTCGATCTGACGAACGCGTTCGCGGCTGATTCCATAAACCTTGCTGAGTTCTTCCAGCGTGGATGAGTCTTCCTTCAGCCGGCGCTCGGTTAGGATATGTCTCTCGCGCTCGTTCAGGGTTTCCATCGCGTCTTGCAGCAGGGCCCGGCGTTTCGTCAGTTCTTCGGCTTCGCCGATGACGATTTCGTGGCTCTCTGATTCATCTTCCAGCCAATCCTGCCATTCACCGTCACCATCGATCCGGACCGGGGCGTTGAGCGAATGATCGGGCGCCGTAAGCCGCCGGTTCATCGAGATGACGTCCTGTTCCGGAACGCTCAATTCGGTGGCGATTTTCTCGACGTTTTCCGGACTAAGATCGCCTTCCTCGAAGGCCTGCAGCCGGCCTTTCAGCTTGCGAAGGTTGAAAAACAGCTTTTTCTGCGCGGCGGTGGTGCCCATCTTTACCAACGACCATGAGTGCAGGATGTATTCCTGAATGGCGGCGCGAATCCACCACATCGCATAGGTCGCGAGGCGGAAGCCGCGCTCGGGGTCGAAGCGTTTGACAGCCTGCATGAGACCGACATTGCCTTCGGAAATCAATTCGTTAACCGGCAGGCCGTAACCGCGATACCCCATCGCGATCTTCGCCACAAGGCGTAGGTGACTCGTCACCATCTTATGGGCGGACTTGGCGTCGTCATGTTCGCGCCACCGCTTCGCCAGCATGTATTCCTCTTGCTTTTCCAGCATGGGGAACTTGCGGATTTCCTGCAGATACCGTTGCAGGTTGCCTTCTGGGCTGATGACGAGGGTTGGAAGGGTCGTAGCCATCCTGTTTGCTCCGTAAAAATGCCTCTTAGCACTATCCCCTTTAGAGTGCTAAAATACCATAACATGTGGAATTGTCAATGAAATTTAGGAATCTTATAGGTTATGACGTAGTTTGATCCCGCTTTAAGACGCTGACTATCCGTTTCATATCACGTGGTAATTCGCTGCTGAATTTCAAGCGCTCTCCCGTTTGCGGGTGCTGGAATCCGATCACAGCGGCGTGAAGCGCCTGCCGGTTCAGCGCCCCGGTCAATTGGGCCGCTTGCTTCGATAACGCGTTCTTCCGGGCGGAAGTTCCGCGGCCATAGACCGGGTCGCCGATGATGGGAAAGCCGATATGCGTCAGATGGACCCGAATTTGGTGCGTCCTGCCGCTCTCCAGCCTGCATTCGACGAGACTCGCGGCCTCTCCGAAACGCTGCATCAGCCGGTAATTCGTCGCCGCCGACTTGCCGCGCGGCGGCGCCACGACCGACATCTTCTTTCGATCCCTCGGGTGCCGTCCGATATTTCCCTCGACCCGGCCGGAGGGCGGCATCGGCACGCCCCAGACCAGGGCGCAGTAGGACCGGTCGATCGACCGATCGGCGAATTGCGCGGACAGCGACTGGTGTGCCGTGTCGTTCTTGGCGGCGACGATCAGGCCGCTGGTGTCCTTGTCCAGCCGGTGAACGATACCCGGCCGTTTCACCCCGCCGACCCCGGACAGACTGTCGCCGCAATGGGCGAGCAGCGCATTCACCAGCGTGCCGTCGGGCTGGCCCGGTCCCGGATGCACCACGAGCCCCGCCGGTTTGTCGATCACCAGCAGATCCGCGTCTTCGTACACGACCGTTAGGGGAATTTCCTGCGGCGCCGGGGTCGCTACTTCCGGGGCGGGCACGGTGACTTGGAACACCGCCTGTTGTTTGACCCGGTAGGAGGGGTCCGATATCGTCTGCCCGCTTTCGGTGACGCGGCCGTCTTGCAGCAGGGATTTGATGCGGCTGCGCGACAAATCCGGAAGCGCGTCGGCAAGAAATCTGTCCAGTCGCATGCCGGCTTCTTCCGGTGCGACGGGACGGGATCGAAGGGTGTCTGGCGCGGTCATTTCGGCGACGTCATTTTGGCGCAGTCATGGACAATTGGATTGAGCGCTGATCATGCAAGCGATTAAAGCAATCGTAATCGGGATGGGTTTCCTCATTGTGGCGGGGATGGCGATCCTGGTCTATGGCCTCACCAGCGGCTTCGAAACGTCCAAGAGCGCCGATGGCGCGGCGGCTTTCGGAACAATCCGGGCGACCTTGCCGTCCGGCGCCACGGTCCAGGGAACCGATCTCGACGGCGATACGATGCTCGTGCGTCTCGGCCTGCCCGACGGCGGCGTTCGGATCATGGTCTTCCGGTTGAGCGACGGCCGTCAGATCGGCACCATCAACCTGCAATCGCAACGTTGAACGCGCCCGTCGACGTGTGATCACGCTTTTCGGGGGAGGGCGTTCGCCGCTTCCGTTAGCGCCGCGTTCAGCGCATCCAGTTTCTCCGCATCGGCATTTTCCGCATCGCGCAGGCCGGCGATTACGGTCTGTGCCCGCTCGACCGCCGCGCTGGCGATTTCCGCCATTTCCTGCTGTGCCGCCAGATTGGCTTCGAGCTCGGCGATCCGGCTTTCCGCTTCCGCGAGATCGTCGTCGTCCTCATCCGCGGCGTCGAAGTCCAGGTCGTCTTCGCTATCGTCGCTATCGTCGTTCGCCGGGGCGGGTCCGCCCGTGCTGAATCCGAGGCGTTGCGCGAGGCCGTCGATGTATTTGGCGTCGGCGCTGTCCAGGTCGCCTTTGTCCAGGTCCGCAAGATAGTCCTGCAGTTCCTCGACCGTTTCGGGCATGAGATCGCCCTTGTCCAGCATCGTCTGAATCAGGCGTCGGGTATGATTGGCGTCCATGGGCGGGCAGTGTCTCTTGTCGTGATCGGTTCGGGCCGCGGCCGCGCGGCGGCGCACCATATCGCGAAACGCGCAAACGGGGTAGGGGAAAGCGCCGGCGGCAATTCGGCCGCGCGGTGCTGTCCTGCCCGTTTGCCTACTTGTCGATGTTGTCCTTCAGGATCTGGCTCGACTGGAACCGCCGGTTCAGAATCCATACCTTGACCGGCGTCTGCGGTCCGCCCGAGTGGTAGTATTTGAAGGTGTTGGCGTAGAGGTAATACACGTCGCCGACCTTCTCCGCCGTCGTCGCCTGGAACTGATCCCACTCGTATTCGTAGGTCGTGACCGTGGCGCCCGACACGGTGCCGCGGATGTTGCCCGACCGGTTCTTGATCCGCTTCAGCGGCGCATTGATCACCACGCGTTCGAATTTGTAGCCGTATTTCTTGCGGGCGAAGACCTCGGCGACCGCCTTGTGCAGCTTCTCGTCGTCCGACCGCGCCTCCGGCATGCGCACGCCGCCCAGCGCGACCTTGTACTTCTCCTTGAAGTCCGCCGTGACCTTGTCGACCTTCGCGAGCTGCGCCTTACGGTCCGGCGCGTCCGTGCGGCCCATCTTCTCGTCGTACAGCGCCGCCACCACGACCGCCTTGCGGGCCTTGGCGAGATTCTCCAGGTTCTTCGCGTATTGCCCTTTGCCGGTGAGCCGGTTGTTCCGGTGGTTGACGTCCTCCGGATCAGTCTTATCGAGGAAATCGACCGTGCTCATCGCTTGATCCGTGTTGAGGTCCATCTCCATGTTGACCGTGCTGAGCGTGCGTTCGAGGGTCCGCGGCTTCTCGCTCTGCAAGGCGGAGCGGAGGTAGCGGAAGGTGTTGCCGTCCTGCGTGCTCATCGCCGCCTTGCCGTCGATCGACTTGATATAGGCGAGGTCTTCTTTCACATGCGCCCGCACCGCGGCCACGGAATCGACGAAGCTGTTGATCTTCGCTTCCGTCGCCGGATGTTCGATGCGGCCCGGCACCTTGATGGTGTGGAAGCGCTTCTTGAGCGTGGCGAGCTTGCCCGACACGTCGCCGAGCGACGCCTGCTGGGCGTTACGGTCCGAAATGCGTTTCTCGAACACCGCGGACACCTTGGCCGTACGCCCGTACAGGTCCTGCACCGCGGGGACCTTCGGCGCGCCCAGCGACTTCAGCGTGTTCTGAATATTGGCGAGCGACTTGCGGCCGTAATCGACCTTCTGCTTGTTGGCGTAGTCGAGCGGCCGCATCTTGTCGATCTCGCCGGCGACCTTCATCAGCCGTTTCTGCTCGATCGCGACGATGTTCCCGACCAGCTTGCCCTTAATGCCGTTGTACTGCCGCGCCGCCTGCTGAAAGGCTGGGTGGGAGCGGTCCTTGGCCTTCGCGAGGTAGCCGCCGATCCGGTACAGCTCCTTGAGCTGCCGGGCCGCGCCGCTGCCGTCGGCCGGCCGCAGGTTGCGGACCTGCGCCTCGACCAGCTTCATCTCGCGCTGCGCCCGCAAGACCGACGGATCGGCCGCCGCGGCTTTCGGGGCCGCCGCTTTGGGCGCGGTCTGGGTCGTGGCGGCGGGCGCGGATGATTTAGGGGCCGCCTTCGGCGCGGCGGCCGCCGGCGGCGGGTTCGCTGCCCCGCTGCCGGCCAGCGTGGCGAGCGCGCCGTTTACGGCATCGAGCCGCTGCTTGGCCTCGGTCCAGGACGCATGCGTCTTGTTGGGCGAGGACGCCAGCCGCTTGCCGGCCATGTCCATCGATCGCTGCAATCGCTTGATATTGGCTTTTCGCGACGGGGTCAGCGTCTTCACCTGCTGCTCCGCCCGGTTGATATCGTAGAGCGCCCCCTTGATCGCCGAGTCCGCGGGCGCGGTCTGAGCGGCGGCGGGCTGGGACAAGGCCAGCGGGGCGAGCAGGACGGCGGCGAACAGAATTGCCGCGCGAAGGCGGTATGGCATGGCGAAACTCCCTGATTTTCCCCGAACGGCCCATGGCGGTGGCCGCCTGCCCGGCGCACGGAACCGAATCGGTTGTGGCGAGCCCGGGGTTTCGTTTATTGCGGGAAATCCTGCCATACCGGGATACGCGGAACAAGCGGTGGACGGTGACGGCACCGGGGCAGCAAAGTCGTTGCTTGCCCGCAAGCCTTCGGTTAAGAGTCCGGGGTTCAGCCACGCCGACGTCCCCTTCGTCTAGTGGCCTAGGACGCCGGCCTCTCACGCCGGAAACAGGGGTTCGACTCCCCTAGGGGACGCCAAGTTTTGCTCAGCACATCTCTCGATGGTTTTTTCCCACAGGCTCATGGCTGGTTTCGCCGTCCTCGCGGGCTTCCCGCCGGTGCATCTGGACGCAGAAACCGCAGCGGTTGATCTGCGCGGCGCGCGGCAGGACCAGGTGATGCTGCAGGCGGTCACGGCTTTATTCGGGCACCACGAGACATTTGGTGACATCGATTAACAGCCCGGTCTACGATAGATAAATGCCCGAAAAAGAGTCCCTTAACATTGAAGGCACCTACCGGCCTGGCGTGCTGCATCGGCGTACGCCGGGCAAGGACGCCGTTCCGCTCGTATTCGATATCCCAAGGAGCGGCAACGTTTACCCGTGCGAATTTCGGTCGCCGGCGCCGTTCGACGCCGTACGGCGTTCGGTTTCCATGTATGTGGAGCAACTCTACGGCGATGCGCCCCAACACGGAGCCACGTGGCTGTATGCGTTGTTTCCCAATGTCTACATCGACGCTAACCGGCACGAGCTTGACGTGGATCCGGCCTGGCTTGAAGGCGAATTGGGCCAACCACTCGAACCCTCGGACAAGTCGCTGCGCGGTATGGGGCTGATCCCCCGCGTCTGCGGCAAGGGCGACGTCCCGCTGCAGGACGGCCCGATCACCGCCGCCGACCTACGTCACCGGCTCGATCATTACTATTGGCCCTACCATAACGAACTTACCGCGATCCTGGATGGTTTCCGCGCGCGCCACGGCGTTGCATTCCACGTCAGCTGCCACAGCATGTCGAGCGTTGGCGGAAAGGCGGTCGCGGACGCCGGGCGTGTCCGCTCCGATTTCGACATCGGCACCCGCAACGGTACAACGACGGCTACCCCGTTTGCCGATGCGGTGATCGAATGCCTGAAAGGTTTCGGCTATGACGTTACCCGCGACGAGCATTTTGTCGGCGCCGAGTCCGTACGCAAGCACGGGAATCCGGAGGGGGGTGTCCACAGTCTCCAGATCGAGATCAATCGCTCCCTCTATATGGATGAAGACACCTACCGCCGTGGCGACAGGTTCTCCGAGATCCAAGGACATTTAAGCCAGTTGGCCGGCCGCCTCGCCGACTTCGCCCGCGACCAAATGGCCTGACGGCTGCGGATACCGGCCGGCGCCAACCGAACGCAAGCACCCATCACGATTTTCAATCGTGCCCTCAATGCCGCGAGATCGCGATGCGATTCCACAGGTTGATCATCCCCACCGTCGCCGTCAGCACGCCGATCTCCTTCTCCGAGAAATGTTCGCGCAATCGGGCGCGGAGCGTCGCCAGCTCTGTCTTGGGGTCCAGTCCGGTCAGGGCTTCGGTCCAGGCGAGGGCGGCTTTTTCCTTTTCGCTGAAGTCACCGACCTGGTCCCAGACGATCACCCGGTCGAGCCGCTGGCTGGTCTCGCCGTCTTCTCGGGCTTCCCGCGTATGCATCTGGACGCAGAAACCGCAGCGGTTGATTTGCGAGGCGCGCAGCAGGACCAAATGGTGGAGCAGGCGGTCGAGGCCGTGGGCGTCCATCACGTCATGCACGTCGGCCAGGGCCTGCAGAACATCGGGGATTTTCGCTTCGTAGTTCACCGCTTTCGAATTGCTCATTTGTGTCTCCTTCGGGGTCGGAATGTTGGTGCCGACCTGATGACGAATGAGCGTCGGCGTTTGTGACACCAAAAGGGATAATCCTCTCGATGGCCTTTGCGTCGTATGACGACAGATCCACATCCCCAGGGAAGAGGACATTTGTGCTACGATCCGGTCCCATGCATGCGCTTTCGCCGAGAGTACCGATGCCGCCGGGAACGGGGGGATGAATCCGGCCGAGACAGGCACCGGCATCCTCGCGCTCTGGAACAATTGCGCGCCCGGTCACGAAGCCGACTACGAGGCGTGGTATCAGGGCGAGCATTTGCCCGAGCGGTTGGCGGTGCCGGGCATCCTGCGGGGCCGGCGTTACGAGGCGCTGGCCGGCGCGCCGCATTACTTCACCTATTACGAGACGGTATCGCCCGACGTCTTTGTTTCGGCGGCCTATTTGGAACGGGTGGAGAATCCGACACCGATGACGCGCAAGATGATGTCCGGCATCTTCATCGAGATGAGCCGCACCGTGTGCCGCCGCGTCGCCTGCCATGGCGACATGCGGGGGGCCGTCGCGGTGACGGCCCGGCTTGACCGAAATGGTCTGGCGGACGGGGCCTTGGCGGCGGATCTCGAGGCGGTGGCGGCCGGCCTTGCCGGCCTGCCCGGGGTCGCCCGGGCCGAGCTATGGGTCGCCAGCGACGAGACCGACCGGCCCGCGTCGGCGGAGGCCAAGCTGCGCGGCGGGGACGAGACCATCGGCGCCTGCCTGTTCGTCGAATGTCTGCGCGAGGCCGAGGCACAGGTGGTGCGGCGGGCGCTGGACGATGGCCCGCAGGGGGCGGCGATCGAGACCGGCGTCTACCGGCTGCTCTGCGACCGCTCCCACGACGGTGTGTCAGCCTGATCGGCACGCACCGACATTGCGAATTTCTCGGTCGCGCCGCGCGCCGTGCAATCGGACTGTGGCTCACACGGGTTTGAATGCCCCGGCCCGGCGTCTTAAGAAATTCGTAACCCTCCTGCCGCTATGAGGGGATTGGTTCAGATCGCCCTCGCGGGAGAGGTTTACGATGCATTTTGCGCAAATTGGCGTCATGGCTCTGGGCGGTGCCGCGCTCGCGGCTTGCGGGCCCGTCTACAAGACCAGCTACGAGTTGACCCCGCCGCAAACCGCGGAAGGGCGGATGTGCGCTTCGCAATGCCAACAGATCAAGAGCGCGTGCCAGACCACCGGATACGAGCGCTATCAGCGCTGCCGGTCCGACAAGCTGGCCTATGCGGACCACAAGTACAACGAATACCGTGTTCAGCAGTTATTGCTGAACAAGCCGATCAAGAAGACCCACCGGAGCTTCTACGGCGGCTATTCGTGCAGTGCGGAACGTGCCTTTAAGAAGGCATGCGAGTCGGATTTCGTGGGTTGTTTTGCGACATGCGGCGGCCAGGTGACGCCGCGCACGGTCTGCACCGCGAATTGCGAGCAAGCGCAGCCTGGGCATCAAATCAGCGGCGGTCCGACCACACCCTTGATGCGGTGAGCGTACTGGATTGCCGGTGGATATCGCCGCGCGTTAGGCCGATTTCCGTTCCGCGGCGTCGATCATGGTCGAGGACAGCAGGATGTAGGCGGCGGTCCAGGCTTCCCGGACGTCGTCGATGAACCGCTCGCCAAGTCCCTTTTCCAACGTCCACAGCAGCGTCGCGCCGACCGTGTCATAGTGCCCCGGCGTCACGCCGTATCCCGCGTGGCGGACGCCCAGGTCCTGCACCGCCGGCACGATCCGGTCGAGATTGCTCAGACCGTGTACCGCGACGGTGTACCGGCGTTAAACCACGGCAAATTCAGGGCACAAATTACAGATGACCCACGTGGTCTCGATAGCCGTCGGAAATAGGAGTTCGACTCCCTTGGAGGGCGCCAAATACGCTGGGCCCGCGATCAGCACTCGTTCTTGCTGGCGATGATTTCTTCCAATGTGCAATTCAGCCGACCCCACCCGTCGGGGCCGTAGGTGACGAATTTCGGGGGCGGATTTCCGCACCACGGCTTTTTGCATTCAAGCGACCGCAGCCAGGACGCGATGACGTCGACGCCGTCGCTCGGCGCGCCCAGATGCGTGCTGGGAATGACGATGACGTCGCTCTTTGGGTGGCTGGTGCCGTTGAAGGCATAGGCGGTGTTGTCTCGATCACCGTAGACAACGAGCGTCGGGTAGCCGGGCTTCATATTCGGTATGTTTTTCGCGTAGGTGCCGGGGCCGTCCGGATCGAAATAACTGATATACACGTTTGCCGTCGTGTGCAGCGACACCTGCCCGCCGACATTGTTATTCCAGTCGTCGAAGTAGGAATAGCTGTTGCCTTCGCCCCGTGCCACCATCTTCCGGGCTTTGATGAAATCGTCGTCGCCGATGTGTTTCTGAAACCCGCCCGACGCGGCATGGCCGGGCGCGATGCCGATGACGCCCGACAAACCCTCGTATCGGGCCGCATACCCGACCGCCCCGAGCGCACCCATGCTGTGGCCAGCGACGATAATTCTACGGGCGCCTTTGGACCTTAGCGTGGCGACGGCCTCGTCGATTTCCTTCATGGCGGTTTCGAAATCGACATCGTAGCGGCGTAAGTGAGACCACGGCATTTCGGGCGTTTCGACAATGGCCCCGGCCGACGATAGGGATCCGGCAAGGCCGCCGATAAAAGAATTCGGATTCCCGTTCTTGCCGTGCATAAGGACGATCCCCAGCTTCGATTCTTTGCTGAACGGCTCGACCGAAGTGATTGACGCACACGCATAGAGCTGCGTTGCCAAGAATATCAGGATTACGAAACGTGCCATCAGCACCTCCCGACATGCGCGCCGTGATGATTCTGAAAGGCTCAAGACCCGCAAGCGCAACACATATGGCGCAGGTTCTTTTCAAACTAATATATCACAGACCGGCCATCTGCGCCGCCCATTGCGGGTTTGCGCAACCCGGCCGTAGATCAGCGACGGTTCGACCACACCGTTGATGCGGTGTTCCTGCCGAACCGCCGGTCGATTTCGCCGCGCGTTAGGCCGCTTTCCGCTCCGCGGCGTCGATCATGGTCGAGGACAGCAGGATGTAGGCGGCGGTCCAGGCTTCCCGGACATCGTCGGTGAATTGTGCGCCGAGGCCCTTTTCCAACGTCCACAGCAGCGCCGCGCCGACCGTGTCGTAATGCTCCGCCGTCACGCCGTATCCCGCGTGGCGGACGCCCAGGTCCTGCACTGCCGGCACGATTCGGTCCAGATTGCTGAGGCCGCGTACCGCGACGGCGATCATATCCATGAGTTTTTGGCCCTGTGCCTTCATATCTCCTTTGAAGAGCGGGCGCAGGCTAGGGTCCAATTCAAACAGCCGGGTATAGAAGAGGTCCGCCGCGATTTCGGCAGGCACGATCTCGAAGCTTTTCTGGACGAGTGAAATCTGGTCGGGGGTCATGTTGGATATTCCTTGTTTTCCATACCGGCCGCTCGGCGGTCCGTTCATGGACAAAGGATTTACCGGCCGGGTGTGTCCCGCGTATTTCCGGCATCCCGGCGTTTTGTTTCAATTGTTTCACCGTTGTACGGCTTGGCGTTGAGCGGTTAGACCCGGTACAAATGCAGGTGTCCCCACGTATTCGTTTTCATCCATGAAGGACGTTCCGCTCCATGAAAATCACCATCCTCGACGACTATCACGACACCGTTCGCACGCTCGATTGCTTTCGCAAGTTGGACGGGCATGACGTCACGATCTGGAACGATCACGTTCAGGACACGGATGCCCTGGCCGAGCGGTTGGCCGATACCGAGGCGCTGGTGCTGATCCGCGAACGGACGCACATCCGCGCGCCATTGCTGGACCGACTGCCCACGCTCAAGTTGATCAGCCAGCGCAGCGTCTACCCGCATATCGACATCGAGGATTGCACGCGCCTCGGCATCATCGTGTCGTCGAGCCAGCATCCGGGCACCCCGTCTTATGCGACGGCGGAGCTGACCTGGGGCTTAATCCTGGCGGCGATGCGGCAGATCCCGCAGCAGATGGCGTCGATGCGCCGGGGCGAATGGCAGATCGGCGTGGGGAACTCGATCCGGCATAAGACCATCGGCCTCTACGGCTACGGCCGGATCAGCAAGGCGGTCGCCGAATATGCAGCGGTCTTCGGGTTGAAGGTGCTGGTCTGGGCGCGGGAGGAGTCACGGGCCCGGGCGCGGGCCGACGGCTACGCCACCGCCGAGACGAAAGAGGCGTTCATCGAAAGCTGCGACATCCTTAGCCTGCACATGCGGCTGGTCGATGCGACACGCGGGATCGTCACCGCCGCCGATCTGGCGCGGATGAAGCCGACGGCACTACTCGTTAATACCAGCCGCGCGCCGTTGGTCGAGGCGGGGGCGTTGGTCGACGCCTTGCGCGCCGGACGTCCCGGCATGGCCGCGGTCGACGTCTACGAGGAAGAGCCGGTTCTCGACCCGAACCACCCGTTGCTGACGATGGAAAACGTGATCTGCACGCCGCATATCGGCTACGTGACGCGCGACGAGTATGAAATTCAGTTCACCGATATCTTCGACCAGATCCTCGCCTATGCAGACGGGTCGCCGTCCAATGTCGTGAACCCGAACGCGTTGGGTTGATAGAAAAATACCGGGCCGTGCCGATGACGCATAACAGTCATGTTTGCGTTGCAACAATTGAAACACTTTAAGACATTGTCCGGAAACCTTTAGGCCCCATATTCGTTGCGTAAATCGGATTCAACGCCGTTCGGCGCTGGATTTTTGCATCGCAGCAAAGGAGCGATATCATGCTGGCATTCGTTGGCAGGATGGGACGGGCAATCGCGAGACGGCGGCGGCAACAGGCGGCGATTCGGGAGCTTTCCGCGCTCGACGACCGAATGCTTGCCGATCTCGGAATCCGCCGGTCGCAAATCGTCAATTCGGCGACCGGCCACGACCCCTGGCGCCGCCAATAGGCGGCGGTATGCCGTTCCCTGAATAACCGGATATACTCATCGGGCTGACGCCTCCGATGCTGGAGGCACCTTTCCAGTCAGGAGCCGTTCATGCCCGATGATGTTGTGCTGCATCCCGAGATGCAGATTCTGATCGATATCAAGAAATCCCTGCCGCCGGCCACGACCATCGAGGAAATGCGCGCGGGTTGGGACGACTATTCGTCCTCGACGCGGGCACCCTATCCCGACGGTATGCAGGTGGAAGACATTCAAGTCCCGCGGGACGGCGGAACCGTGCCGGTGCGAGTGTACCGGCCGGCCGCGGCGGCCGAAACGGCGCCGGTCGTACTGTATATCCACGGCGGCGGCTTCATGAAGGGCGACCTGAACAGTTCCGATTCGACGGCCTGGGGGCTGTCGCAGGAAACCGGCGCGGTGGTGGCGAGCATCGACTACCGGCTTGCACCGGAAAACCCGTATCCGGCGGCCTTTGACGATTGCTATACGGTGCTGACCTACGTCGCCGGCGGCGGCCTGGGCAAGGGCGTCGATGTCGATCGGATCGGCGTTTGCGGCGACAGCGCCGGCGGTAATCTGACCGGTGCTGTCTGCCTCGCGGCGCGCGACCGGAACGGTCCGAAGATTACAGCCCAGGTGCTGATCTATCCCTGCCTGACCGACGCGTGCGATTTACCAGCCTATGAGAAGTTTGCGGACACGCCGGGGCTGACGTCTTCATCGATGCAGTCCTACTGGGATTGGTATCTCGCGGGACAGAATCGTCCCTGCGCCGACCCGTATGCCGTGCCGCTGAAGGCGAGCGACCTGTCCGGACTGCCGCCCGCCTACGTGCATATCGCCGAGATCGATCCGCTGGCGGATGACGGCCGGACCTACGCCGAGATGTTGACGGCAGCGGGCGTCGAGACTCAATTCCGCTGCGCCGATGGCATGATTCACGGTTTCCTGCGCTGCCGGTTGCAGGGCAAGGATTCCGCCCGTGAATTCGCGGCGTTCTGCGGCTTCTTGAAAGCGAAGCTCGGCTAAGGTGCTAAAACTCTATTCCCGGTACCGAAACTCGGCAGGCCAGCGTGTCCGGACCGCCCTCAATCTGAAGGGCGTGCGGTACGAATACATCGCCGTCGAAGACATGCGGACCGACGCCTATCGCCGGATCAATCCGCAAGGGCTGCTCCCCGCGTTGGAGATAGAGGGCCGCATATACGGGCAATCAACGGCTTTGATAGAGTGGCTCGAGGAAAATTATCCCACCCCGTCGATCTTTCCGGCCGACCCGCAGGATCGAATATCGGCGCGGTCATTCTCCCAATTCATCGCGTGTGAGATTCACCCAATTCATAACCATCGGGTTCGGGACTACCTGACCGGCGAAGAAGGGTGGAGCGACGAAAAGTCGATGCAGTGGTATGAGCACTGGATCGTAAAGGGGCTCGCTATCTTGGAGGAGATGTTGGCGCAGCGGCCGGTATCGACGGTGTTTTGCTTCGGCGATTCACCGAGCGTGGCGGATATCTATCTCGTGCCGGTTCTTTGTAACGCGCGCTGGTTCGGGTTTCCCATCACCGGCTTTCCCCGTCTCTTGGAGGTCGATGGGACCTGCCGGCGCCTCGACGCGTTTCAAGCGGCAATGCCGGAAAATCAGCCGGACTATTCAAGTAATACGTAATCGGCGATGGCGAAGCGCAGAGATGGCGGACGGAATGCAAGTCTAGGGCCATGCCCGATTTGCGGACGCCGGATGATCGACGGGCCCAGCGTCAACCGGCACCATTGGGTGCCGAAGTCGAAGGGCGGCCGTGAAGCCGCCCCGTTACATGTCGTTTGTCATCGGATGATACATCGGGTGTTCAGCGAGGCTGACTTGGCGGCGACGTATAGGTCGCCGGAGGCGGTACGGTCGCAGCCCGAGATGGTGCGATTCGTTGCCTGGGTCCGCCGGCAACCGGACGATTTCGTAGATTGGCCCGATGCGCCGGCGGGACGGAGCAAACGCCGCCCGCACCGCGGGAGAAAGGGCTAGATCGGTACTTTAGAACCGGTAGCCGACGCCGACGCCCACGATCCACGGATTGATGTCGACATCCGCGTTGATGGCGCCGTTGTTGATGCTGACGTCGGTGTTGATCCACAGCTTCTTGACGTCGAGGTTGAGCAGCCAGTGCTCGTCCAGCATGTAGTCGACGCCGAACTGCACCGCATAGCCGATGGTGTCCTCGAAATCGATGTCGGTGACGGTGCCGCCGGCCGCGCTCTCGTCGAAGAAGACCGTGTAGTTGATGCCGGCCCCGATATACGGTTTGAGTCCGGTCTTCGTCGGCAGGTGATATTGCAGCAGGAGGGTCGGCGGCAGCAGCCAGACATCGCCCAGATTGACACGGCCGAGGGACGTATTGGTCGCTTGGGTTTCATGGGGCGTAATCGCAAGGATCAATTCCGCTGCGATGTTCTCCGTGAAGAAGTAGGAGATATCGAGTTCGGGGATCAGCGATTTATCGATATCGATATCGCCGCCGATGACGCTGATATCCGCGCTCTCCTGCGGAATGACCGTGGCGGCGCGCCCTCGGATCAACAGGCCTTCGAAGGCTGAATCACCCGCCTTAACGGTTGGTACATCGACGATGATGCTCGCAACAACGAGCGCGCAAACCTGCAGCAGCGTTAACAATCGCATTTTGATGGTCTCCAAGCCGTACTGAAAGCGCCCGGGGGTCGGGCCAAGGATTTTCTCGATGCGAGATTGATAGTCCCGTACCGCTGACGCGGCGTTGATGCAGGTCAAAAATCGCCGAAGTACCAAAATATTCGACCGGGTCTGAAGTCCGTCCAGGGCAGTGCGGCGTTTATGGCGGTTGGAGGTAGGCCGAGATCATCTCGCGGGCATGCCGCCCCTGCCCGGCGTCGGTCCGCTGCAAACGGGGCTACAGCAATATTGTGATTGCGTCATCGGATTGCTCTATGGTGGCGGACGTGTCGGTTTTCCGACGTTGCGGACATTCATGCGCGCGCCGGAAAACCGCAATGACCCTGATGCGAGATGACATGAAAAAAGAGATTGACGACGGCCTGCTGCGTGACCCGCTGTGCGTGGTCAATGTCGGGTTGGAAGGATTTGCCGCCGATCTGGAGGCGCAGGGCGTCGCCGTAACGCAGGTGGATTGGACACCGCCTGCCGGCGGCGATGTGCGGCTGGCTGACATCCTGTCCAAGCTCGGCGCCTGAGCGGGCGCGCTATGGAACGGATCGAACAAGCGAACACGGAAGCGGTCGGGCGGATGTTCGCCGCCGACCCGGTGCTGATCGACGTCGTCACCGCGGGCGACGTGATCGATGGCCTCGGCGAGCGGGTCATTCTGCATGCCGGGCCACCGATCGATTGGAAAGATATGTGCGGTCCGATGCGCGGCGCAATCACCGGTATCGCGGTCTTCGAGGGATGGGCGCCGAGCCTGGAGGCTGCGGAGGAAATGGCGGCGGCGGGCGCGTTCGAGTTCCGGCCGAACCATCACGCGTCGGCGGTCGGGCCGATGACCGGTATGACCACGCTGAGCCAGCCGGTGATGGTCGTCGAGAACCGGAAATACGGGAACCGGTCCTACTGCACGATCAACGAGGGCCTCGGCAAGGTGATGCGCTTCGGCGGCAACGATGCCGAGGTGCTCGATCGGCTGCGATGGTTGCGCGACGTGCTGGGTCCGGCGATGGCCATCGCGCTGCGGGACACCGGCGGCATCCCGCTGAAAAGTCTCGTGGCGCGGGGACTGACCATGGGCGACGAGATGCACCAGCGCAATGTCGGTTGCTCCGGCCTCATGCTGCGGGCGCTGGCGCCGGCGCTGGCGAAGACGTCGACCGATACCACGGCGCTGGCGGAATCCCTCGCGTTCATTGGCGGCAACGACCAATTCTTCCTGAACATCGCGATGGCCATGGGCAAGGCGATCATGGATCCCGTGCGCGATATCGACGGAAGCTGCGTTGTCACCGCGATGTCGCGGAACGGCACGACCTTCGGCATTCGCGTCAGCGGCACCGGTGACCGTTGGTTCACGGCATCGGTCGAGATGCCCGAAGGCCTCTATTTCCCCGGCTTCACGGAGGATGATGCGAACCCGGATATGGGCGATTCGACCATCGTCGAAACCATTGGTCTTGGGGGGTTCGCGATGGGCGCGTCACCGGCCGTGGCCGGGTTTGTCGGCGCCGGTACCGCGGCGGACGCCGCCAATTACACCCGAACGATGGGCGAGATCACTGTCGGAGAGAATCCGGAATGGACCATTCCGGCGCTGGATTACCTCGGGGTGCCGACGGGCATCGATATCCGGCTTGTCGTCGAAACAGGGCTCGCACCAGTCATCAACACCGGAATCGCGCATCGTGAGCCGGGCGTCGGCCAGGTCGGGGCCGGGGTCGTGCGCGCACCGATGGCCTGTTTCGAACAGGCGCTCGTCGCCTTTGCGGAAAGCGTAGGTGTGGCATGAGCGCCGTGATCGTCAACGAAGTTTTGCGCGGGTTCTATCTCGATTCTGTCGCGCTGTTGCGGATGTCGCAGTCCCTGGCGGCGCTCGACGGCGTCGACGAGGCCGCGATGATGATGGGCTCGCCGTCGAACCGGCAGATCATGGCGGACGCGGGGATCCTCGACGCGATGGGCGAAGCGGCGGAGGGTGGCGATCTGGTGATCGGCATTCGTGCCGAAAGCCAAGATGCGGCCGACGCCGCGCTGGCCGAAGCGCGCGCCATTCTGGAGCAATCCTCCGCGGCGAAAGGCGGCGGCGAGGCTTGGCGGCCCCGCTCGGTCCGGTCTGCAGTCAAAGCCATGCCCGATGCGAACTTCGCACTTGTCTCGGTGCCGGGTGATTTTGCGATCTCGGAAGCGCGGAAGGCGCTGCGCCGCGGTTTGCATGTGATGATCTTCAGCGACAACGTACCTGTAGCGGACGAAGCGGCACTGAAGCAGGAAGCGCTCGACTGCGGGCGTCTGGTGATGGGTCCCGATTGCGGGACGGCGATCATCAACGGCACCCCGCTCGCCTTCGCCAATGCGGTGCCGCGCGGTTCGATCGGCGTCATCGGTGCTTCCGGCACCGGCATACAAGAGGTCACCTGCCTGATCGGCGAGAACGGCGGCGGCATTTCGCATGCCATCGGCGTCGGCGGGCGCGATCTCTCGGATGCGGTCGGCGGTATTACGACCTTGATGGCGCTCGATCTCTTGGATCGCGATCCGGCGACGCAACATATCGTCCTGATTTCCAAGCCGCCAAGCGCGGTGGTTGCCGCCAAGATCGTCGACCGGATCGGGGCCAGCTCGAAACCCTGCACGTTGTGTTTCGTCGGCGGGTCGGAGATGGCTTTGCCGAAGAACGCGACCGCCGTCACCTCCTTGAAGGCGGCGGCGGAAAATGCCCTGGGCGGTTCAGTCATTGGCGCTGGGTTCGATTCGGTCGCAATGGCCACGCCGGCAACCGGCGGAACGATGATCCGGGGTTTGTTCAGCGGCGGCACGCTCTGTGCGGAAGCGCAGATAGTTTTGCAGACGGCGGGCGAGGCGGTTGGGTCCAACGCCCCGATACCTGGTTCGGGCGGCCTTGATACCGGAGGCGCGCATCAATTGATCGATCTGGGCGCGGACGAATATACCCAAGGCCGGCCGCATCCCATGATCGAGCCGTCGGTCCGGGACGATGCGCTGAACGCAGCCTTGGGCGATGAGTCGGTTGGCGTGATCCTGCTCGACGTAGTGCTCGGCTTTGGCGCGCATGACGATCCGGCGGGGCACCTGATCGGGTCCATGGGCGATGCGGCGGGGAAACCGGTGATCGCGTCGGTTACGGGAACCGAACGGGATCCGCAGCGGCGGTCCGCCCAAATCGCGACGTTGGAAAAGGCCGGCATCGCCGTTGCACCGTCGAATGCCGATGCCGCGGCGTTGGCGCTGGCCTGCGTTCGAACAAAGACATAATCGAGATCGCGACGATGCCGGACATCGACGATATTCCGCGACGTCTGCTGGTGGCGATCGGCGGCAACGCCACGCATCCGGAGAATATCGAGGGAACCTCGCAGGAGCAGAAAGACATCGCCGCCGCGACCGCCGAGGCGATCTTGCCGCTTGCCCTGCTCGACAACGAGCTGGTCGTGACCCATGGCAACGGTCCGGTGGTTGGGAAGATCATGATGCGGCAGGTCCTGTCGCGCGACCGCATCGCGCCCATGTCGATGGATATCTGCGTCGCCCATAGCCAGGGCGGCATTGCCTATCTGTTGGTGCAGGCGATGGAGAATGCGTTGCGTGAGGCGGGCAGCCGCCGGCATGTCGCCTGTTTGCTGACACAGGTCGAAGTCGACCCGGACGATCCGGCCTTCGACGACCCGACCAAGCCGGTCGGCCCCTTCTTCGACGCGGAGGAGGCGAAGCGGATCGGCGACGAACTGGGTTGGCCGATGAAAGAAGAGGCCGGGCGCGGCTGGCGGCATGTGGTGCCGTCGCCGTCGCCACAGCACGTTTGCGATATCTCCTTGGTCCAGGTCCTCGCGCGGCGCGGCACGGTGGTGATCGCCGGGGGCGGCGGCGGCATTCCGGTCGTGCGCGGGCCCAAGGGCGTGCGCACCGGCGTTGCGGCTGTGATCGACAAGGACCTGACGTCGGCGCATATGGCGAATGTGATGGGGATTCGCTGGATGATGATCCTGACCGCGGTGTCGAAAGTTGCGGTCAACTTCGGCGAACCCGACGAACAATACCTGGGCCGGCTGACATTACCGGAGCTCGAGGCGTATCACGCAGAAGGGCATTTCCCCGCCGGCAGCATGGGGCCGAAAGTCGATGCCGCGATCAGGTTTCTGAAGGCGGGTGGCGAGCGGGTCATCATTTGTCACCTTCAGGAAGCGATGGCCGCTTTGCGCGGCGAAACCGGCACGCACATTGTGGTCGCCGATGGTTGACCCCGGCGCGCCGTACAACATTCCCATCACCGTGATGGGACCGGCCGCGCGGCGGACTGTCGCCCGGATGGGGCAAGGGCGTATCGCAGCGGTGTTTCATCGCAGCTTCTATATCCAATGCGGAGCCTCCTTTGCCTGCATCGGCGTTCCGGAATTGGCGCTTGGCCCGTTGACCGCATCGGCCGACGTGCCGAACAGGATGAATTGGATGTCGTGCGGACTCCGGGTCGGCGCGCCCGTTGCGGGTACGGACGGTGTCGTGATGGTGGGCAATCAATTTCGGTTCGATGCCCGGTCCGCGCGGCAATGGTCGCCGCCGGTGATTTCCGACCCGATACCAATTGCCGTGCCGACGGCATCCGTGATTTCGGTTGCCCGGGCGTCCGCGCCGAAACACGGTCTCGCGCCATTGATTTTCTCGGGCGGCAACACGGCGATGGTGTCTTCGGTCGTCGACGCCGCCTTGCCGGCACACCGGCGGCTGGAGGATTGGGTCCGGCTGGTCACCAAGGGCGTTGATGTATCGCTGCCCTTGGACGGTGTCTGTCGGTTACTGGGATTGGGGCCCGGTCTGACGCCGTCCGGCGACGACTATCTCGGCGGTATGATGATCGCCCTGCGCGCCTTCGGATACGGACGGGCGGCGGAGCGCCTCTACGCCATCATCGACCGGGAAGCATCGCGGCGGACGAATCCGATCAGCGCCGCGCATCTCGCGGCCGCGCGGGAGGGGTGGGGCGCCGCCCCGCTGCACGACGTGCTCGACCGGTTGGCCGGGAAAACCGACACACCGCTGTCGTCGCTGATACCCGCCGTGGACCGTATAGGGCATACGTCGGGCTGGGATGGGCTGACGGGACTCATGGCCGTCGTTCAGGCACTGTCGGTGGCGTCCAACGGCGGCAGCCGGGCGGCATGACGCGTAATTGAATAGGGCACGAAGGAACCGACAGCCATGTTACAGACGGCTCAATCCTATCGCGGCATGGTGACCGCGCCCCATCACCTGGCGGCACGCGCCGGGCAACGGGTGCTCGAAGACGGTGGCAATGCCATCGAGGCAATGATTGCCGCGGCCAGTACGATCGCGATCGTCTACCCGCATATGAATGCGCTGGGCGGTGATAATTTTTGGCTGATTCATACACCCGGCATGCCGCCGGTCGGCATCGATGCCTGCGGCGGGGCGGCGGCCGCGGCGGATATCGACTACTACAAAACGCGTGGTCTGAAGATCATTCCGTCGCGCGGCCCCGATGCTGCCCTGACCGTCGCGGGCGCCGTGTCCGGCTGGCAGGAAGCGTTGCGGGTCAGCGCCGAATGGGGCGGTTCGCTGCCGCTCGCGCGTCTGTTGGAGGATGCGGTGTTCTACGCCGGCGACGGCATCGCGGTCACCAACACGCAGGCCGACAACACGCAGGCGAAACTGCCGGAATTGAAAGACGCCCCTGGATTTGCCGGCACGTATCTTATCGACGGCAAGCCGCCTGCGCGCGGCGCGCGGTTCAAACAGCCGCGCATGGCCGCCACGCTGAAGGCGCTGGCGGCCAACGGGTTGGACGACTTCTATCGCGGCGACTTGGCGAGGGCGATCGCGGCGGATCTGTCGCGCGCCGGCAGCCCCGTTGCTCTAGAGGACCTGCAGCGCCACAAGGCTCTGCGACTGCCGCCGTTGTCGGTGCAGGCGGGCGGGCATTCGATTTACAACATGCCGCCGCCGACCCAGGGTCTTGCGTCGCTGATGCTTCTGGGTGTCTACGCGCGGCTCGGTATTTCCGAAGCCGACGGCTTCGACTATGTGCATGGCTTGGTCGAGGCGACCAAGGGCGTGTTCCGAATCCGCGACCGTCACGTTACCGACCCGGACTATATGACCGACGACCCGGCGACCTTTCTGACCGACGCGGCTTTACACGCGATTGCCGACGAAGTCGATCGCGAGGCCGCCGCCCCCTGGCCCGACAAGACGCCGGGCGGCGATACGGTCTGGCTCAGCGCGGCCGATCGGGCGGGCCGGATGGTCAGCTTTATCCAAAGCATCTATTGGGAATTCGGGTCGGGCACGGTGCTCGATGAGACCGGCATCACGTGGCAGAACCGCGGCACGAGTTTCAGCCTGGACCCGGCGTATCACAACCACCTGCGTCCGCACCGGCGCCCCTTCCATACGATCCAACCCGCGCTGGCGCAGCTCGGCGACGGCCGCGTCATGGCTTACGGCACGATGGGCGGCGAGGGGCAGCCGCAGACGCAGGCGATGGTTTTCTCGCGCCACGTCCTGCATGAGCAGGAATTGCAGCAGGCCGTGACCGCGCCGCGCTGGCTGTTGGGCCGGACATGGGGCGCGGAGACGGCGAACCTGCGCATCGAAAATCGCTTCGACCCGTCGGTGATCGATCGCTTGCGCGCTGCCGGACATGACTTGGAAGTAATCGGGCCCTTCGATGAAGTGATGGGTCATGCCGGGGCGATCGTGCGCCATCCCGACGGGCGGCTGGAAGGGGCGGCCGATCCGCGGGGGGATGGCTGCGTCGCCGCCTTCTAGGGCGTGCTGACCTACCGATCCCCCAGCAAATCCGTGACAAGCCGGTTCGGCACGGTATCCTGTTGGCGAGGCGTAACGGTGGACGAGGTTGCCCGATAGGATGAAAACGCGCGATGCATGACGGCCAATCGTCGGCGGCGGACGCCGCCGTCGACCACGACTCGCTCGATGCGCTGGAAACACAGCTCCGGCGCGACCTTTCTTACCTGAACTATCCCGCCAAGAACTGGGTGAAGCCGCTGGCGCCGGCAGGTGAAGACGAGATCTTCGACGTGGTCACCATCGGTGCGGGCATGGTCGGCTTGGCCGTGGCCGTGGCGCTTCGCCGCGAAGGCATCCAGAACACCGTCTGTTTGGACGCCGCCCCGGAGGGGCAGGAGGGACCGTGGGTGACGACCGCGCGGATGCGCACGCTGCGCTCGCCGAAGATTCTGCTTGGCCCGGCGATGGGCATCGGGTCGCTGACCTTCCGGGCCTGGTATGCCGCGCAATACGGTGATGCGGCCTGGGAAGCGCTCGACAAGATCCCCCGCGTCCTGTGGATGGATTATTTGCGCTGGTACCGCAACGTTCTGGATCTGCCCATCCGCAATGAGGTTCGCGTCGAGGCCATCCGGTGGGAGGGCGACCGCTTCCTTCTCGATACCGTCGGGCCGGAGGGTGCCACGGTTATCGGCGCGCGCCGCGTGGCGCTGGCCACCGGGCGGGATGGGTTGGGCGGCCCGAGCCTGCCGTCGGAGGCACAGAATATCGATCCCGCGCGTCGGGCGCATAGCAACGACGATATCGATTTCGAAGGCCTCGCCGGTAAGCGGGTCGCGGTGATCGGCGCCGGGGCGTCGGCGTTCGATAACGCGGCGGTGGCGCTGGAAAGCGGCGCGGCGGAGGTTCGCGTGCTGTGCCGACGGCCCGACATCCCCCGAATCAACAAACTGACCGGGATCGGCAGCCCCGGGATCGTGCACGGCTGGTATGCGCTGCCCGACGCCTGGAAGTGGCGTTTGCTGCATTACAACGACACCTGCCAGACGCCGCCGCCGGGAACATCGATCCGCCGCGTGACCGACTCTCCCAACGGGCATTTGCATACGGGATGCCCGATCCGGTCGATGACCGACTCCGGTGATGCGGTCGTGATCGAAACGCCGCGCGGGAGCTATACCTGCGATTTCGTGATTTTCGCCACCGGCTTCCAGTTTGACCCGACACGCCGGCCGGAACTCGCGGCTTTCGCGGATAACATCCTGACCTGGGATGACGCATTCGTTCCGCCACCGTCGGAACAGGATGCTGCACTCGCCAGCGCCCCGTATCTCGGGCCCATATTCGAGTTCCGCGAGCGCCGGACCGGCGCGACGCCGGGCCTCGACCGGCTGCACTGCATGAATTACGCGGCAACCCTGAGCCACAGCAAACTGACCGGCGACATTCCCGCCGTGACACAAGGGGCCACCCGGTTCGCCCAGGGTATCGCCACGGCTTTCCTCGCCGAAGATATCGACCATCACTACGAGCGGCTGCTGGGGTTCGACACGCCGGAGGTGAACGGCGACGAATGGACCGACGAACCGTTGCCGTAAGCCGGCCCGGTCTCAGACGATCCGAAAAATTCTTCGACAACGGCGCGCGGCGGATGGTGCGCGATTGCCGAGGTGATATACTGTCCGCCTATCCGCAACGTTAAGACCCTAAAGGAGCGTTATGGCACTCATCGACGTTGGCGCGGCCGCGCCGGCGTTCAGTCTTCCAAATCAAGACGGAACGTCGGTCGATCTCGCGCAATATGCCGGGAAGAATGTTCTTCTCTGGTGGTATCCGAAAGCCGATACACCCGGGTGAACGGTCGAAGGCAACGGGTTCCGTGATCGAATCCAAGATTTCAACGACCGCAACGCCGTTATCATCGGCGTCAGTTTCGACCCGACCGACGCGAACAAGAAGTTTCAGCAGAAGTTCGATTTTCCATACGATCTGTTGAGCGACACGGACGGATCGATGTCGACCGCATACGGCGTCACCGAAGCGGGCGCCGAAAAATCACCGCGTAAATCGGTGTTGATCGGAGCGGACGGAAAGGTCCTCGCGGCCTACAACACCGTCAAGCCGCCCGAGCACCCCGATCAGGTATTGGCCGACCTTGATAAGCTGACCTGAGGCAACAAACTATTGCCCGCACGACAACGGGGGCTGCCGATCGGTAGCCCCCGTTTCATTTCGCGGAACGCCGTTAGGCGTCAGTCCGACCCGGCGGTTTTCACCTCGCCGACCGCGCCGGACTCGACGACCTTGTCGAAATCGTCGCCGGTGTAGCCAAGCACTTCTTGCAGGATTTCGGCGGTATGTTCGCCGAGCAGCGGCGAGCGTTTGACCTCCGCTGGGCTGTCGGACAGCTTCACCGGACAGCCGACGGTGAGGTACGGGCCGCGTTCCGGATGATCGACCTCGACGATGGTGCCGGTCTCACGAAGCGACGGTTCCTGCGACAGTTCCTTCATCGACAGGATCGGCCCGCAGGGAATGTCGAGCGGGTTACAGGCGTCCATGACCTCGCGCTTGGTCTTGGTCTTCGTCCATTCCTCGATGCGGTCGAAAATCTGCGGGATCTTGTCGAGGCGGGCGTCGGGCTTGGCATAGGCCGGATCGTCCTTCCAATCCGGCTGGCCGATGAGGTCGCAGATATTGCCCCAGACCGCTGCTTGCGTGATGAAGTAGACATAGGCGTTGGGATCGGTTTCCCAGCCCTTGCACTTGAGAATCCAGCCCGGCTGACCGCCGCCGGAATCGTTGCCGGCGCGCGGCGTCGTGTCGCCGAAGGGGATGCCCTGTCCGTACTGGCTGTATTCCGTGAGCGGGCCGCGTTCGAGCCGTTGCTGATCGCGCAGCTTCACGCGGCACAGGTTCAGAACGCCGTCCTGCATGGCGGCCAGGACACGCTGGCCGCGGCCGCTTTGCTCGCGCTGGAACAGCGCGGTGACGATGCCGAGGGCGAGATGAAGGCCGGTGCCGCTGTCGCCGATCTGCGCACCGGTGACCGTCGGCGGGCCGTCGAGGAACCCGGTGGTCGAGGCCGATCCGCCGGTGCATTGCGCCACGTTCTCATAGACCTTGCAGTCTTCGTACGGCCCGGGACCGAAGCCTTTTACCGACGCCATGATCATGCGCGGGTTCAACTCCTGAATGCGCTCCCAGCCGAAGCCCATTCGGTCCAGTGCGCCGGGCGCGAAGTTCTCCACCATCACGTCGCAGGTCTTGACCAGCCGTTCGAGAACGGCCTTGCCGGTCTCGTTCTTGGTGTTCAGTTCGATGGACCGCTTGTTGTGGTTCAGCATCGTGAAGTAGAGCGAGTCCGCACCCGGGACATCGACGAGCTGTTTCCGCGTCGCGTCGCCGACGCCGGGCCGCTCGACCTTGATCACGTCCGCCCCGAACCAGGCGAGCAATTGCGTGCAGGTCGGGCCTGACTGCACATGGGTGAAGTCCAATATCTTGACGCCTTTGAGCGCTTCCATTGCGGGCTCCTATTGGGCTGGGCGTTGAATGCGGAGAGTTCGATTTACTTCTTTTGCTGCTGGGCGACGACGCTCGTCGGATTGAGGTTGCCGATACGGCCGCTCTCGGTACCGGCTTTTTCGTCGATCACCGCGTTGACCAGCGTCGGCCGGCCGGAGGCCAGCGCCTTCTCGACCGCTTGCCGCAGTTCGTCCGGCGTCGTCGCGTAGACGCCGTCGCCGCCGAAAGCCTCCATCATCCTGTCGTAGCGGGAGTCCTTGACGAACACCGTCGGCGCCGCGTCCGAACCACCGGAGGGATTGACGTCGGTGCCGCGGTAAATGCCGTTGTTGTTGAAGACGACGACGCAGACCGGCAGGTTGTATCGGCAGATCGTCTCGATCTCGATGCCGGAGAAGCCGAAGGCGCTGTCGCCCTCGACCGCGAGCACCGGCTTGCCCGTCTCAACGGCCGCCGCGATGGCGAAGCCCATGCCGATCCCCATCACGCCCCAGGTGCCGACATCCAAGCGTTTCCGGGGCTTATAGATATCGATGATGCTGCGGGCGAAATCGAGCGTATTGGCGCCCTCGTTCACCAGGATCGTGTCGGGTTGTTCCTTGATGATCTCGCGCAGCGCGCCGAGCGCGCCGTGGAAGTCCATTGGGACGTTGTTGTTGCGCAGCCGGGGCGCCATGCGTTCGACGTTGGTTTGCACCTTGTCCCGCACGCTGCCGACCCAGTCCGCCGGCGGCGCGGTCCAATCCTCGCCCATTTGCTCCAGCAGCGCGGAGACGCAGGATCCGATGTCGCCGACCACGGGGGCGGTGATGGCCACGTTGCTGTCCATTTCCTTCGGCTCGATGTCGATATGGATGAAGGTCTTCGAATAAGGCTCGCCCCATGCCTTGCCCTTGCCGTGCGACAGCAGCCAGTTCAGCCGGGCGCCGATCAGCATCACGACGTCGGATTCCTTCAGTACCAACGACCGCGCGGCGCCTGCGGACTGCGGGTGGTTATCGGGGAGCAGGCCCTTGGCCATGCTCATGGGCAGGTAGGGAATACCGGACTTTTCGACGAGGGCGCGAATCGCTTCGTCGGCCTGGGCATAGGCGGCGCCCTTGCCGAGGATGATCAGAGGTCGTTTGGCGTTTTTCAGAACATCGAGGGCGCGCGTTACCGATTCCGGGGCAGGGGGTTGCGCCGGCGCTGGATCGACGACCTCGACCAATGACTTCCGGCCGTCCTCGTACTCCATGGTCTGGCCGAAGAGATTGGCGGGCAGATCGAGATAGACGCCGCCCGGCCGTCCCGAACAGGCGGCGCGGATGGCGCGGGCGATGCCGATGCCGATATCTTGGGCGTGCAGCACCCGGAAGGCGGCCTTGCACAGCGGCTTGGCGATGGCCAGTTGATCCATTTCCTCGTAATCGCCTTGCTGCAGATCGACGATCTCGCGCTCGGACGAGCCGCTGATCAGGATCATGGGAAAGCAATTCGTGGTAGCGTTGGCCAGCGCCGTGAGACCGTTGAGGAAGCCCGGCGCCGACACGGTAAGGCAGATGCCCGGCTTCTTGGTGAGGAAGCCCGCGATGGCGGCGGCCTGGCCCGCGTTTTGTTCGTGGCGGAACGAAATCACGCGCATTCCTTGCGCCTGGGCGAATCGTCCGAGATCGGTAATCGGAATGCCGGGTACGTTGTAGATCACGTTGATGCCGTTCAGCTTCAGCGCGTCGATTACAAGGTGGAACCCGTCCGTCAGTTGGGCCTCTGGAACTGTCTCGGAAACCGCCATGGATTTTTCTCCCTCAGAGTCGTCTTGCCCGGGCGCCAGCGAGCGCCGGCGGGCTTATCTGCCAACGTCAGTCTAGATAATGCGCGTGCAGTTCCACATGCGCGGCGAGGCCGAGCGTGTGCTCCCGCACGAGCCGTTCCGCCAGATTCGCGTCGCGCGATTCCAGCGCCTCGATGATGTTCATGTGATCGATGATCGAACGGCTGGCGCGGTCGTTTTCGGATATCGTCCGCATGCGGATCCAACGCATATGGACCAGCAAATTCTCCGCCATCTGGTTGAGCAGGTCGCATTGACTCATGCTCAGGATTGCCTGATGGAACTGGATATTGTGTTCGGAGTACTCGTCGATTTCCGCCTGAACGCGGTCGTCGTCGAATGTCGCGAACATATCCCGCAGCGTGGCGATCTCGGCGTCCGTTGCATTCTGCGTGATCAGCCGTGCCGCCATGCTCTCGAGCGCGGCCCAGACGGTGATCATTTCCAGGATTTCCTTCTTCGACTTGCGGACGACGAAGGCGCCCCGACGGGGGTATACCTTGACGAAGCCTTCCTGTTCCAACCGCGTGATCGCCTCGCGGATCGGGGTGCGGCTTACGCCGAATTCTTCGGAAAGTTGCCGTTCGTCGAGCCGTGTATCCTCCGTCTCGGCGTAGATATTCATCGAGGTGATGGCTTGCTTCAGTGCGTCATAAACTTTGTCCTTCAGGACAAAATTCACCTCGATCGGCTTGATCACCAGTTTCGTTGTGGACATCTTTTCATACTGAATTTGGGCGCAGCGACGTCGCCTCAGGGGGCACCTGATCGAGGCGATCGGCCTATAGCTTTCGTATCTGGTATTTAGTATACCAGATACGAATTTTGCGCAAGATCAATAACGGGGTTTTGCGTGCGGCACGGTCCCAAATGCACCGACTCTCCGGTCTGATCCGGCTTTTTGCCGGCCGGCGTTATCCTGCCGCGCGTTGCCGCCGCATTATCTTGACGATCGGCAAAACGAACAAGACCGCGGTAATGGCCATGATAACCGCGGAGATCGGTCGTTCGACGAAGATACCGAAGGATCCGTGCGACATGATCAGCGACTGGCGAACCGAGGATTCGGCCAACGGTCCCAGAACGATCGCCAAGACGGCAGGCGCCAGCGGATAGTCGAGTTTGCGCATCAGATAGCCGACGACGCCGAAAATCAGCATCAACCACACGTCGTGCATGTCCTTCGTCGGCGCATAGCCGCCGACGATACAGAGAATAAAGATGATCGGCGCCAAGATCGTGAATGGCGTCCGCAACACCATCAGAAAGGCCGGAATGAAGGCGAGGTTGATCAACAAGGCAAATAGGTTGGCGGCATACAGGCTGGCGATCAGGCCCCACACAAACTCCGTATTGTTCACGAACAGCATGGGGCCGGGTTCCAGGCCCCAGATGACCATACCGCCGAGTAGGATCGCGGTGGTCGGCGAACCGGGAATGCCGAGCGTCAGCATCGGCAGCATGGACCCGGTGCTCGCCGCGTTGTTGGCGGCTTCGGGGGCCACGACGCCGTCGACGTTGCCTTTGCCGTAGGAGTCGGGGTCTTTCGAAATGGTCTTGGCCACGCCATACGCCATCAGCGAGCCCGGGGTTGCGCCGGCCGCCGGCAGAATGCCCACGAAATATCCCAGGAAGGAACCCATCAGCATGGTGTGGATCGAATGCCGCAACGCGCCGATCGCGCGCATGATCCCGCGAAATGAAATCTTCGCCTGGCTGATGATCATGTCGCCCTTGTTCGTCTCGATGGTCCACAGCATTTCGCCGATGCCGTAGATGCCGATGGCGAGGACCAGGAAGTTGATGCCGTGATAGAAGCCGGGCAGGTCGAAGAAGATCAGTCGGGGGTCGCCGCTGACGATGTCCAGCCCGACCGCGCTGAGCACCAGGCCGATGAAAATCGAAAAGAACGTCTTCGGGATGTCGTCGCCGCCGAGACCGATGAAAGTGGCGAAGGCCAGCATCATCAAGGCGAACTCTTCCGGCGGGCCGAAGGCGAGGGCGGCCTCCGCGAGCGGTGGCGCGAAGGCGGTGAACAGGACGACCGAAATCGTACCCCCGACGAAGGATGCGGTGGCGGCCGCGACCAGCGCGCTGTCCGCCTTCCCCTGCAGGGCGAGCGGCCGCCCGTCGAAGGTGGTCGCCACGGCGGTCGATGCGCCGGGAATGCCCAGCATGATCGAACTGATGGCGCCGCCATACATCGCGCCGTAGTACAGCGCGCCGAGAAAGATGATCGCCGAAGTCGGCGGGACGAGGAAGGTCATCGGCAGCAGAATCGCAACGCCGTTCACCGAACCGAGGCCCGGCATCGCGCCGATGAACAGGCCGACGGTGCAGCCGAAGATGATCAGCGCGAAGTTCAACGGCTGGAACGCGATGAAAAATCCGTCAGCCAGGAATTGAAATATTTCCATGCTCTAGATCAAAGAAAGATGTCGTATAGGGGATAGAAGGCCGGTTCCGTATAGCCCTTCGGCAACGTGATCTTGAGCGCGATCTCGAAGAAGAAGAAGGCCGCAATCGGCATGCCGGCCGCCAGGGCGCTGGTAATGCCCCAGCCGTGCTTGCCCATGATCCGCATGTAGAAGATGAGGAACAGCGGAATGGCGATATAGACGCCGACCACATGGATCGATCCAATCATCACGGTCAGCGATCCGGCGCCGAGCAGAAAGAGATGCAGCGCTTTCGGGCTCATGAAGGGTTCGGTGGAACGGGATGGCGGACTCTGCCGCCGTGCCCAGCGGATGATGATCGCGATACAGCAGATCAGCATGCCGGCGCCCAGCCAGAACGAGAAGGCGCCGCCACCGGGCCCTTCGTTCGGAATCCAGCCGACGGGAAGTTCGGTGCTTTTCCACATGATGCCGGCGGAAAAGATCGCCAGACACACGGCCATAACCAGTTCCGCCATGCGCATTACGACAATCCTCCCCGCCGGCAATTACCCTAGGAAACCAGCCTTTGACTACTTGATCTCACCGGCTGCCTTCAGCAGCGTCCGGTGCGCCTCGCGCTCTTTGGTGAAGTAGTCGGTTAGTTCTTTGCCGGTGAGCCATCCTGGAATGAGGCCCTTCTTCTTCAGGTAATCCTGCCATTCGGATGACTTGTAGACCTTCTCGAACACGCCGACATAGAACGCTTGGACGTCGGCCTTGGTCTTGGGCGGTGCAACGACGCTCCGTTGCATGTAGTAGACCATGTCCTTGCCGTAACCGAGTTCCTCGAAGGTCGGGATGTTGCCGAACTTGCCGGACAGCTTGCCCTTTGGGGTAAAGCTGGCGAGGGCGCGGGATTTCCCGGCGTCCCAGAAACCCGCTTGCTCCGACGGGTTGTTGACGGTCGAGTTGATGTGCTTGCCGATAAGCTGCTTGGCAACCGTTCCGCCGCCCTTGAACGGGACATAGGTCATCTTGATGCCGAACTTCTTCTCGAGCATGCCCGTCACGAGGGAGTCTTCCTGCCCTTTGCCGGTGCCGCCCATCTTCCAAGATTGCGGGCCGGCTTCCTTCACGGCTTTAACGTAGTCGTCGACCGTCTTGATCTTGGTGTCGCTGTGCACCCAAAGCTGGAACGTGTCTTCGGCCAGCCGGGCGATCGGCGTGAACTTGGCGATATCGACGCCGATACCGGGGTTCCGCAGCGGCGTGGTGTAGTAGCTGTTCAGCGTCGCCATGATGACATGCGGATCGCCGGCCTTGTCCTTCACATAGCGTAAGGCTTCCGCACCGGACCCGCCGCCTTTGTTGATGGGTACGAACGGCTTCGTCGAAAACTTGTGCTTCTCGATAATCCCTTGGATGAACCGTGCGAGCCTGTCGGCGCCGCCGCCTTTGCCTGCCATGATGACGAATTCAACAGGTTTCTTGGGCTTCCAGGCAGCCAGCGCGTCTTGCGACGTCGCCATCGTTCCGGTGCCTGCCGCAACGCCCGCGGCGAGTCCGAGCAGCCATGCCCTTCGTGAGAATCGCAATTTCAGATCGGCCATTTTTTCCCTCCCTAGTCAATCGATGAACAATCGATGCGTTTGTTGTGACTTTGCTGAGGCTGTTTGCCTGTACAAAATCAAAGCATATTCCACCCCTGGTTTGCTACATGCATTGCGATGCAGCCAGGTTATTGTTTTTGAGGCGCTTGTTCGTATATCGAATGTAGAATACTGTATACCAGGAATGACGTTCACATCCACTGCGATGTTTCGCGGATCGTCGTTGGAACACGAAGGTCGCGAATTTTTCGGCGTGGTATCCTTTGAGAGGGCGTTGGCCCTGCGAGCCGGCTCGTGGATTGCGCGGCACGTCGCGTTCGCGCGAATAATGCGGGTGAAACGCCATGAACATTCATGAGTATCAGGCAAAAGCCTTGCTCAGGCGGTTTGCCGTTAGGGTACCGAACGCCCAAATTGTAATTTCCGCCAGGACTCCGGGAGCTGTCCGAAAAAACTGTCCGGCAGCGCGGTCCGCCGTGAAGGCGCAGGTGCATGCCGGCGGACGCGGCAGGGCCGGCGGCGTGCGGATTGCCGCTTCGGCCGCAACGGTCCGAATGACAATGCGGCGAGCCCTTGTCGAGCAATTGTCGCCCGCCACGTATTGGTAAGGTGATCTTTGTCGCGTATTCTCTGCCCGCCGCCCAAGATAGAGTAAAGAAAGAAATCACCACGATGGCTGAAAGCAAGACATCCGACCGTCCGTTTGAGCGGCGCATTCATCCCGGGTCGGGGCGGCGCAAAGCCGCGATGTTTCCAAAAGGCCGCCAATTGGAGGTGGCCGCGCAGGACGAGGTTCGGGCGCTGTTGGGCGATCGGCCGCGCGACCGGGACCTGCTCATCGAAAATCTTCATTTAATCCAAGACGAATACGGTTGCCTCGCGGCCGGCCATCTGCAGGCACTCGCATCGGAGATGTCGTTGGCGATGGCGGAAGTGTATGAGGTCGCCTCCTTCTATGCGCATTTCGATATCGTCCTGGACGACGAGGCGCCGCCGCCGCCGATTACGGTACGGGTTTGCGACAGCCTGACCTGCGAAATGATGGGGGCCGCGAATTTACTGCGGGACTTGCCGGGTGCGCTTGGGGGGACCGTTCGCGTCGTGCGCGCGCCCTGCATGGGCCGGTGCGACACCGCGCCGGTGGCGGAAGTCGGACATCATCATGTTGATTGCGCCGGAATCGATTCCGTCGCGGCGGCGGTTTCGAAAAAACAAACGCACCCCATTGCGCCGGACTTCAAGAGTTTTGACGCTTATGTCGCCGACGGCGGCTATGAGGTGTTGAAGGCCTGCCGAAGCGGCGAACGCGACCCGGAAGATCTGATCAGCCAGTTGGAAGAATCGGGATTGCGGGGCCTCGGCGGCGCGGGGTTTCCGGCCGGCCGCAAGTGGCGGTTTGTCCGCCAGGAACCCGGCCCGCGCCTGATGGCCATCAATGCGGACGAGGGCGAGCCCGGAACCTTCAAGGACCGTTTCTATCTCGAAAAAGATCCGCACAGATTCCTGGAAGGCATGCTGGTTGCGGCATGGGTCGTCGAAGCGGAAGCCGTATACGTCTACCTGCGGGATGAATATCCGGCCTTGAACCACATCTTGACCGAGGAGATACGGCGCGTCGAAGCGGCAGGACTGAATGGAGACTGCGCGATCCATCTGCGGCGCGGCGCCGGGGCGTATATCTGCGGCGAAGAGGCGGCGATGCTGGAGAGTATCGAGGGCAAGCGCGGCCTGCCGCGCCACAAGCCGCCGTTCCCCAGCCAAGTGGGTTTGTTCGGCCGGCCGACGTTGATCCACAATGTGGAAACGGTCTACTGGGTGCGCGACATCCTCGAACGCGGGGCCGGCTGGTTCAGTGGCGAGGGGCGTAACGGCCGACAAGGCCTCCGCAGCTTCTCGGTTTCGGGCCGTGTCCGAGAGCCCGGCGTGAAGCTGGCGCCGGCGGGTATCACCGTTCAGGAATTGATCGACGAGTATTGCGGCGGCATGGCCGACGGACACACGTTCAAGGGTTACCTTCCCGGTGGTGCATCCGGCGGGATTCTGCCGGCGAACATGGCCGATATTCCGCTCGATTTCGGCACGCTCGAAGAGCACGGGTGCTTTATCGGGTCGGCGGCCGTTGTCGTGCTGTCCGATCAGGACGACATGAAAGCCGTCGCCTTGAATTTGATGCGCTTTTTCGAAGACGAAAGCTGCGGCCAATGCACGCCGTGCCGGGTCGGCACGGAGAAGGCGGTCAAGCTGATGTCCGACACGGATTGGGACGTGCCGTTGCTGAAGGAGTTGAGTACGGCCATGGCGGATGCATCGATATGCGGATTGGGGCAGGCGGCGCCAAATCCATTGTTATGTCTGATGAAGTATTTCCCGGAGGACCTGAAATGACCGGCACCGTCACCTTCACGCTCGATGGGAAAGAGATTGAGGCGTCCGAGGACGAGACGATCTGGCAGGTGGCCGATCGACTAGGGCAGGAAATTCCGCATCTATGTTACGCACCGGAGCCCGGTTATCGCGCCGACGGGAACTGCCGCGCCTGCATGGTGGAGATCGAAGGCGAGCGCGTGCTGGCTGCGTCCTGCATCCGCAAGCCGACCGACGGCATGGTCGTGACCACCGCGTCCGAACGGGCGAAGTCGGCCCGCAATATGGTGATGGAACTCTTGATCGCCGATCAGCCGGACCGGGAAGAAGCGCACGATCCACAGTCCAAATTCTGGAATTGGGCCGACGCCATGGGCGTGTCCGACAGCCGCTTCCCGGAACGGGCGAAAGTCGAGTCGGATTCGAGCCATGTCTCGATCGCGGTCAATCTCGACGCCTGCATCCATTGCAACCTGTGCGTCCGCGCCTGCCGAGAGGTTCAGGTGAACGACGTCATCGGCATGGCGTATCGCGGTGACCACGCAAAAATCGTGTTCGATTTCGACGACCCCATGGGGGAATCGACCTGCGTTGCCTGCGGCGAATGCGTCCAGGCCTGCCCGACCGGCGCGTTGATGGAAGCCAACCTCCTGAACGAGGCGGGTGTGCGGACCGAGTTCGAGGATCGCGACGTCGACACGCTGTGCCCTTATTGCGGCGTGGGGTGCCAGACGACCGTTCATGTGAAGGACGACAAGATCCTGTATGTCGACGGCCGCGACGGACCAGCGAACAACAATCGCCTGTGCGTGAAGGGCCGGTTCGGGTTCGACTACATCGACCACCCGCACCGGCTGACGAAGCCGTTGATCCGGCGGGACGATGCGCAGAAGGACGCCAATCTGGAAATTGATCCGGCCGACCCGCTCACCCATTTCCGCGAGGCGACCTGGGACGAAGCGCTCGACGTGGCGGCATCCGGCCTGAAACGCGTTCTCGACACGCATGGCGGCTCCGGACTGGCAGGGTTCGGGTCGGCCAAGGGATCGAACGAAGAAGCCTATCTGTTTCAGAAACTGGTTCGGACCGGTTTCGAAACCAACAACGTCGACCATTGCACGCGGCTGTGCCACGCCTCGTCGGTTGCCGCCCTGATGGAGGGGATCGGGTCCGGCGCGGTGACGGCGCCGTTCACCGCCGCCAAGGATTCCGATTGCATCATCGTGATCGGCGCACGGCCGGAACAGAACCATCCGGTTGCCGCGACCTTCCTGAAGAATGCGGTGAAACGCGGTGTGAAACTGATCATCGCCGACCCGCGCCGACAGGATTTGTCCCGTCTCGCCGACTATAGCCTGCAGTTCAAACCGGGCACCGATGTTGCGCTGCTGAATGCAATGATCCACGTGATCATCGAAGAGGGATTGACGGACGAACAATACCTGCAGTCGCACACCGAAGGGTTCGAAGAGCTGAAAGCCCGGATCCAGGAATTCACGCCCGAGGCGATGGCCGAGGTCTGCGGCATCGATGCGGAGACGATCCGCAATGTCGCCCGTCTCTACGCGACGTCGACGCGGTCGATCATCTTCTGGGGCATGGGTATCTCCCAGTCGGTGCATGGTACGGACAATGCGCGTGGGCTGATTGCCCTGTCGCTTGTTACCGGGCATGTGGGCCGCCCGGGGACAGGGCTGCATCCGTTGCGCGGCCAAAACAATGTGCAGGGCGCGTCCGATGCCGGGCTCATCCCGATGGTGTTTCCCGATTACCGGTCGGTCGAGGCCGACGATATCCGCGCCGAGTATGAAGAATTCTGGGGTAAGGAACTCGATCCGAAAGCGGGCCTGACCGTGGTCGAGATCGTCGATGCGATCCTGGCCGACCAGATCCGCGCCATGTACATCTTGGGCGAGAACCCGGCGATGTCGGATCCCGATCAGGCGCATGCGCGCGCGGCGCTTGCGAAGTTGGAGCATTTGGTGGTGCAGGACATCTTCCTGACCGAGACCGCGTGGCAGGCCGATGTCGTGTTGCCCGCGTCGGCGCATGCCGAGAAGTTCGGCACGTTTACCAATACCAACCGCGAAGTCCAATTGGCCCGCGAAGTCGTGCCGATGCCGGGTGAGGCGCGGCAAGACTGGTGGATCATCCAGGAAATTGCCCGGCGTATCGGGCTCGACTGGGCCTACACGCACCCCAAGGACGTGTTTGCCGAGATGGGGCAGATCATGCCCTCGCTCAACAACATTACCTGGGAACGGCTGGAGCGCGAGGACGCGGTCACCTATCCCTGCGACGCGCCGGATCAGCCGGGCAACGAAATCATCTTCGGCGACGGGTATCCGACCGACAGCGGCCGTGCCCGGATCGTTCCGACCGACCTGACGCCGCCGGACGAATTGCCGGATGACGAGTATCCGATGGTGCTGAGCACCGGACGTTTATTGGAACATTGGCACACCGGCGCGATGACCCGCCGGGCGAGCAACCTGGATGGATTGGAACCCGAAGCCTTCGCGGTTCTGTCGCCGGGGGAATTGCGGAAGCTAAATGTCGAGGCCGGCGACATGATTATGGTGGCCACCCGCCGGGGGACGATTGCGCTGAAAGTGCGGCCGGACCGCGACGTACCGCCGGGGATGGTGTTCATCCCCTTCTGCTTCGCCGAGGCGGCGGCGAACCTGCTGACCAATCCGCAGTTGGACCCGTATGGCAAGATTCCCGAGTTCAAATTCTGCGCCGCGCGGGTGGAACCGGTGAAGGCCGCCGCGGCCGAGTAAATCGGCTATAAGAGACCCCTTGGCATTTCCAGCGAGGGGATAATCGTGTCCGATCGTTCCGCGACCGTGTTCAGCGTCCTGATGGCGGCCTTCGTCGTTGTCCTGGTCCTGACGAACATCATCGGCGTCAAGCTCTTCCTCGCCTTTCCGGAAACGATGCCGGAAGGATTCTTCGGCGAGGCGATCACGCTGACGACCGGACTGATCACCTATCCCATCACTTTCCTGCTGACCGACGTCGTGTGCGAGGTGTATGGCCGGCGCAAGGCGAACCTGATGGTCATTACCGGCTTCGTGATGAGCCTGCTGATGCTGGTGTTGGTCCAGATCTCGGTCGTCCTGCCGGGCTCGCCGGTGTGGCCCTCGGGCAACCCGGACTACGGCACCGTCGGCGAAATGCAGGCCGCTTTCGAATCCGTGTTCACCTTGCCCAGCGTGCTCGTCTTCGGATCGATGTCCGCCTATCTCGTTGCGCAACTGCTGGATGTCCGGCTCTTCCATTTCTGGAAGCGGGTGACGGACGGCCGCCATCTCTGGCTTCGCAACAATGCGTCGACGATGGTCTCGCAACTCGTCGATACGATCATCGTGAACTCGATTTTTCTGGGTTTCGGACTGGGCCTCGATTGGGATTTGGTCGCGAAAATCATCGTCGCGAATTACCTCTTCAAACTGATCATCGCCGTGATCGACACGCCTTTCATCTATCTCGGCGTATGGGCCGTTCGGCGGCAGATCGGCGAGCGGGCCGGAGCCGCCGCGGCAGCCGGCTAGTGCGGCGGAATGCCTCGTATTGCAGACTTGACGTAACCATGTACCAGGAGTAACCCGGCACCGTTAACCGCAGCAGGGATTTCATCCGTGCACGCCTTCAAGACAGTTGGGCTGACCAAGGTTTATGGCGAGGGCGAAGCCGCCGTGCATGCGCTGCGCGGCGTCGATCTGGAGATTCCCGAAGGCGAGTTGGTCGTATTGCTGGGACCCTCGGGCAGCGGCAAGTCGACATTGCTCAACATTCTCGGCGGCTTGGACCATCCGACCGACGGCAAGGTGTTCTTCCGGGATCAGGAGATAACGAGCTTCGACGACAAGGCGTTGACCGCCTACCGCCGCGACCATGTGGGTTTCGTCTTCCAACTCTACAATTTGATGCCCAGCCTGACTGCGCATGAAAACGTCGATCTGGTGACGGAGATTTCGCGGGACCCGATGCGGGCCGAGGACGCGCTTCAAATGGTCGGCCTCGGCGACCGGCAGGACCATTTTCCGGCGCAGCTCTCTGGCGGCGAACAGCAGCGCGTCGCCATCGCCCGCGCCATCGCGAAGCGCCCGACGGTCCTGTTCTGCGATGAGCCCACCGGCGCTTTGGACAGCAAGACCGGTATCGTCGTGCTGCAGGCCTTGCAGGACATAAACCGGGAGCTGAAGACAACGATTATCGTCATCACCCATGCGATGGCGACGGCGGCGCTTGCCGACCGTGTGATCATGTTCGGCGACGGCCAGATTAGGGAAACCCGCCTGAACGAAGAGAAGCTCGCAGCCCATCGGATCGAATGGTGACTGAATGTCCTTACTGCTGACATCGCTCGACCAAAAACTGCTGCGGGACCTCTGGCGCATCAAAGGGCAGGGGGTCGCGATCGCCCTGGTCATCGCCTGCGGCATCGGGCTGTTCATCATGGCGAACGGCATGCTGGCGTCGCTTCAGGAAACCCGGGAAGCATATTACGACCGCTACCGGTTTGCCGATATCTTCGCCCCCGTGAAGCGGGCGCCGGACCGCGTGTTGGCCGAAATCAAAACGATCCCGGGCGTGCGTGCGGTCGAAGGCAGGATTTCGGCAGGCGTTTTGATCGACGCGCCGGGAACGACCGAACCGATCACCGGGCAAGCGGTCTCGTTGCCGAGGATCGGCCGGCCCGTGCTGAACGACATCTTCCTGCGGAAGGGGCGCATGCTCGACCCCACGCGGGAAGACGAGATTTTGTTGTCGGAATCTTTTGCAAACGCCCATGGATTCGAGCCGGGCGATACGATATCGGCCACGATGAACGGGTCGAAACGGGAGTTCGAGATCGTCGGCATTGCGCTGTCGCCCGAATTCACGTATGCCATCGCGCCGGGCGCCTTGGTGCCCGATCCCTTCCGCTTCGGGATTCTCTGGATCGGCAAGGACGCGTTGGCCGCGGCCTTCGATCTGGATGGTGCATTCAACGAAGTGCTGATCTCGCGGTCGCATAACGCCAACGAAAGCGAGATCGTCGCATCGCTGGACCGGCTGCTGGAACGATACGGTGCGACGGGCGCCTTTCTGCGCGCCGACCAGATTTCCGACAAATTTCTGGAAAGCGAGTTGAATCAGTTGGCCACGATGGCGACGGTCCTGCCGTCGATCTTTCTCGCGGTGTCGGCTTTTCTCTTGAATGTGGTAATTGCGCGAATCGTCGATTCCGAGCGGGAACAGATCGGATTGCTGAAGGCATTCGGCTATTCGAATACGGCAATCCTGTTCCAGTATTTGAAGATGGTGCTGGCGATCACGCTGCTGGGCGTTTTCGTCGGGTTCGGCGTCGGGATGTGGTTGGGGCGCTGGATGGCGCTCTTGTACCAGGAATTCTACAAATTTCCTTTCCTGATTTTCTCGCTGGGGCTGGACACGCTGGCGTGGGCCTTCACGATTGCCGTGACCGTCGCGGTTCTCGGAACGCTTACCGCCGTGCGCCGGGCCGCCGTATTGTCGCCGGCGGAAGCGATGCGTCCGCCCGCGCCGGCCAATTACCGACAGGCGGGCGTGATGCCGCTTTGGTTCTCGGACAGGATCGATCAGCCGACGCGGATGATCCTCCGCCGCATTGCACGGCAACCCGTGCGGGCGTTGTTGACCAGTGTCGGGCTCGCGTTTGCGACGGCGATATTGATCACGGCGCGGTTCAACTGGGACAGCATGCTCTACATGATGGACGTCAATTTCAATGTCGCGGAACGGCAGGATCTGACGGTTACGTTCGTCGAGCCGGAGTCGGACAAGGCGATTTTCGAACTTCGCCGGATGGACGGTGTGCTCCATGCCGAACCGTTTCGCAGCGTTGCGGTGCGGCTTCGGAACGGTCATGTGGCGCGCCGCCAGAGCCTGACCGGTCTGGTGGAGCGCCCGTTGCTCAGCCGGGCGGTGAATGCGGATTTGGCCAGCCTCCAGATGCCGCAAGGCGGGCTGCTGCTGTCGAAGGCGCTTGCCGACCTGATCCAGGCGAAGGTCGGCGACGTGCTGCAAGTGGACGTCCTCGAGGAACGCAAACCGCGGCTCGACTTGACGGTAACCGGCGTTGCCGAGACTTTTATCGGCACATCCGCCTATCTCGAAATCGGAACGCTCAACCGCAGCCTGAAGGAGGGGCGGCGCGTATCCGGCGCCTTTCTGATGATCGATACCGCGAAACAAGATGCCATCTATGAACGGTTGAAGGATATGCCGTCCGTCAGCGGCGTCGGCATCCTCGCTGCGGCGCAAAGCTCGTTTCACGATACGATGGACCAGGGGATCGGCACGTTCATCGCGATCATTTCGACTTTCGCCGGATTGATCGCCGTCGGCGTGGTCTACAACAGCGCGCGGATCGCCCTGGCCGAGCGATCGCGCGAGCTGGCGAGCCTTCGCGTCTTGGGATTCACCAAGAACGAGGCGTCCTACATTCTTCTGGGTGAAATCGCGCTGCTGACGTTATTGGCGCTGCCGATCGGATCCGGGTTCGGTTATCTTTTGGCCTGGTTCCTGTCGGAATCCTTCACGACTGAGTTGTATCAAATCCCATTGGTGATCGAACTGGCAAGCTATGGCTATGCCTGCGCCGTGGTTGCCGGCGCATCGCTCATTTCGGGAATCCTGGTGGATCGCGAAATCGCCAAGTTGGACTTGGTCGCCGCGTTGAAAACACGAGAGTAACGGGAGCATAGCTCATGAACCGGCGTCTCTTTCGCCGTGTCCTAATAATCGGGTTGCTCGGCCTTTTCATCGGCTTCCTGGCCTTTGCGTTTCGGCCGCAACCTGTGCCGGTGGATATCGGCACGGTCACGACCGGACCCATGAATGTCTCGGTGGCGGAGGAGGCTAAAACCCGGGTTCGCGACGTTTATGTCGTGTCCGCGCCGGTAACGGGCAGGCTGCTGCGGATCGAGCAGGAGGCCGGTGACGCGGTCGAAGCGCGAACCACCATTGTCGCCGCGATGTTACCGAGCGATCCGTCGTTCCTCGACGTGCGGTCGATGACCGAGGCCGAAGCCGGGGTCCGTAGCGCCACGGCGGCGCTCGCCCTGGCCAAGGCGGAAGTCAACAAGGCGGTGGCCGAGGTTAAATTCGCCGAACTGGAACTGAAGCGCGCGCGCGAGCTGGTCCGCAAGAAAGCGGCGTCGAAAGCGGCGTTGGACCGGGCCGAACTCCAGCTGCGGTCGTCGGACGCGACGCTGCAAATGAGCCGCGCCGCCGTTCAGGCCCGGGAGGCGGACCTGGAGACCGCAAGGGCCCGGCTGATCGACCCGGCCCGCGCCAGTGAATTGAATGACCCGCAACAGAACGGAATCGTGTCGGTGCGCGCCCCCGTCAGCGGCCGGATTTTGCGGCTGTTGCAGGAGAGTGAGACGGTGGTGACCGCGGGGACGGCCCTGATCGAAATCGGTGACCCGCGAGGCGACTTGGAAATCGTCGTCGAACTGCTGTCGACCGACGCGGTACAGGTGAAGGAAGGAAACCGGGTCATTATCGAAAAATGGGGCGGGCAGGGGGAGTTGGCCGGTGCCGTCGACCGGATCGAGCCCTTCGGTTTCACCAAGGTGTCCGCATTGGGTGTCGAGGAACAAAGGGTTAACGTGATTCTCCAGTTCACCGGCCCGCCGGAGCGCCGCGCCACGCTTGGCCATGGCTTCCGGGTCGATGTCCGTATCGTCGTGTGGGAGAAAAAGGAGGTGGTCCGAGTGCCCTCCAGCGCCCTGTTCCGGAGCGGTGAGGCTTGGGCCGTCTTTAAGTATGACGGTGACACGGCACGTCAGGTGACGGTCAAGATCGGGCGGAACAATGGGGTCGTTGCACAGGTTTTGGACGGCCTGGCCGCGGATGATCAGGTCGTTCTATACCCAAGCGACCGCGTTTCTGACGGCGTTCGGATTGCGTCGAGGGCAGAGAAGTAGGTTAACTGTAAGAATCAATTCGACTTGTTCGAGTATTTATTCCAATTAATACGATTAATTTTAGGAATATTCTGTTTATATTAAGGTTAATTAAAATAAAAATAGATAATTTGCAAATTAACTAAAAATTTTACTAGAATTTTTCTGAGAGTGGAGTAAAGTACTACCACTAAGTGGGAGGGGTGCTTGCGTTGGGGGAGATTATGTCTCAAGCACCTCTTATTATTGTCGGCGGTACCAGCCTCTTCCGCCGGGGATTGGGCAGTTTCATTGAGGCGAGTCCGTTGGATCTTGTTGCCGAATTCGATGATCCGGCAGGCTGTGTCGCGGCTCATACCGAGCCGGAACCGGAGTTGATCGTCTATATCTCGAACGGCGATCCTGACGAGTCCGCAGAGTCGGTGGCAATGCTGCAAGATGCGTACGGTTCGGCCCGGATTTTGGTCCTGTCGGCGGAGCTGTCGGTGGATGAGTTGGGCGCCTGTCTCCGGGTGGGAGCGGGCGGATATCTTCTCAGCAACCTGTCCAAGGACGTCCTGATTCACTCGGTTCGTCTTATCCTTCTGGGAGAGACGGTCTTTCCGTCCCAGTTGGCGACCGCCTGGGCGACCGGCCAGTTGCGCCGCAGCGACCAATGCAACCCGAAGGTTTTGGGTGATCTCACACCGCGGGAGCTGGATATCCTGGGCTGCCTGACCGAAGGGGCCTCGAACAAGGTCATTGCCCGCCAGTTGGGCATTACCGAGGCGACGGTGAAGATCCACATGAAGTCCTTGATCCGGAAGATCGGTGTCCAGAACCGGACCCAGGCCGCGCTTTTCGCCCTGCACAGCGGCTTTGACCGCGAGCCGGCCGCATTGGCCGCATAAGGGCCGGCAGCTAGTTCCAAAGGACTAGTCCGGAAAAGGAAAATGGACCAGTGATGGCAATGCTTTAGAGGGGTACTCTCCCAGTTGTGGAAACATTCCACATCAACTCACATCGATAAACGTCACTCACTCCCAAAACCCCGCTTCGGCGGGGTTTTTCTTTGGTGATCTGCGGGCTTAGGAAGAGATTCTGATATTAGGACGCGCCGCAAAGTTGCCATTTATTTTCCCTGCGATTGCCCAGACGCGCGCCTAATTTCGACATGTGCCGACGATAGATTTTCCGAGTACTCCCACGAAGGACCCCCCTTCACCAACACCAACATCGACTACGGCAAGTACCGGGCCCCATCGAAAGATGGGGCCCCTCCCGTTTGGGTGGCGGCGCTCACTGGCTCGATCAAAAAAACGGCCCCCTGCTTTCGCAGGAGGCCGATTCAACAGGGAAGCTCCGGAAATGAAGTGAGGTGTTGCTGAGGCCTACTTGGCCGGCTTCTTTACCTCACGAAGGCACTGCGCCTTCAACTTCGCGTCCTGGATCTTTGCGCATTTGGCACTCGCCTTGTCGCCGCCGGCGGCAACGGCCGGGGCCGCGATCGGGCCAGCAATGAATGCCGAAAGGAACAGAACTGGAAGTACTTTGCGAATCATAGGATGCTCCTATTTAGAGAAAGTTGCGGGATGAGACGTGCCGTCAAAGTTCCGTATCCAATTTCACCCTAGAACAACGGATCTTTGTGTCGCCACTGATCGGGCCGGTCGGTTCCCCGCGATACCGGAGCCCGGGCGTCGGTTTTCAAGCGCGTGAGTTGCGCCTGGATAAGTTCTTCGCGTGTCAAATCGACACGGATCACCGTGACGTGCGATCCCGCGACGGAAACGACTTCCGCGCGATAGGGCGAGATCGGAACGGGTGATCCATCCATGTCGATGGAGTCTTTGAGGGCGATGATCATCTGGGTGACCTTGCCCTCCTTATTGATGACCAAGTCGTCGACCTGACCGATCCGTTCGCCCGAAAGGTTCAGGACGTAACTGCCGATCAGCCGGTAGGCCTGATAGTAGATCTGTGCGTCGTCACGGGCGGCGACCTGCAAACCGGTTGCGGCATGCGGCGCCGTATTGGCGTTCGTCGCCACCACGGTCGATGAGGTGGCGGGAGTGGCAAAAGCCGACCCTGTTCCGGCGGCAATCAACAGCAGCGCTGCTATGTCGGTTCGGCTCGGCTTTCTTAGTACTCGCATCGCTCGATACCCTGTGCTCTTGCCATTCGGTCGCGCTGCATTTCGGTGACGATGTTGATCGTGCAACGCGTCGTTCTTGACCACATAGACCGGCTGATGCCGCGGTTATTCCCGAAAGCCCGTCAGATTTTTTGAAAATCTTAATTTTTGGTGAATTGCCATACCGGCACCGCCTTTGATCACGATGTCGCCGCATTTCCGTCTGAATTGCTCAACAGGCTGGGAATAAATCCGCTTCGACGGCGTCTATTACTGTTGAAGCGCGTGTGTTCATGAACCGTGCGATGCGCAGACACAAAAACCGGTTATGAGAACCGACAATGGAAAATGTCAGAACGCGTCGAGTGAGTGGTGGAAAGCGGCATGAGCGCATGAACGAGAGGGGGCACTTTGTTGTTTGGACGGACTCTAAAGACGGCATTCGCCGTTCCGTACCGACCGACGTGAGAAGATTCCACTTTGATCTTCGAGGGACTTGGCTGGGCGATGGAAAACGCGTTTCGCCATTGCCGACGCGCCATTGGAACGCTCTTGCCGTTACAGGAGTACCTCAACGTGCCGGAAACCGGTCCCACCCTCTCCCTGCATGTCGCGTCCCTGCGACGTTACGCACAAGCCTTGGCCGGAAATCGCGAAGAAGCGGACGATCTCGTCCAGGAATGTCTCACCCGTGCCCTCGCACGGACGAAAGCATGGAACGAAATTCGCAACACGCGCGCTTATCTGTTTACGATTCTTCACAACGTCCATGTCGATCGCGTCATTCGCAACCGACGCCGCGGCTCCGTGGTGCCGCTCGACGTGGTCGAGAACAAATTGTCATCCCCGGCGAACCAGGAAGACAGCCTGCGCATCCGCGATTTGGAGCGCGCGCTTCGCGTCTTGCCGGAAGACTACCGGCAGGTCGTGTTGTTGGTCGGCCTGGAGGGGATGAGTTACAGGGAAACCGCCGCAACGCTTGGAATTCCAGTCGGGACGGTAATGTCACGCCTGTCGCGGGGTCGCGAGACGCTGCGCCAGTTGATGGCAAATGAGTCTCACAGCAATTTGCGAATGGTAAAATGAACGAAATCCATCGAACCGCCGGTTCATCGATCTCCGACGTTGAACTGCACGCTTATGTCGACGGCGAATTGACCATGGCGCGCCGCGCCGAGGTCGAAGCCTATCTGGCCGACTCGCCGGACGATGCCGCCCGTGCGCAAGAGTATCGGGACCTGAGCCTGGCCTTGCATGCTCTCGGCGATGAAGCCGCGTTGACCCGCAACCCCGAGATCGAGGCATTGACCGCCACGTTGGAAAGAACGATTGGCCGGCGGCGTCTGACGCAGCGCTTGATGCGGATGGCGGCGGCATCCGCATTCATCATCGCCGGGTTCGGCGCCTTCACGACCTATTCCGACCGGTTCGAGGCGCCGGAGGATCGCTTCGTTGCGTTCACGCAGCAGGCGACCGACGCGCATCTTTTGTTCGCCGGCCGTTTGGCCGAGCCGAAAGACGTCCGCATGGACGAGAAGTCCCGGGTCGTATCCTGGTTGTCGCAGCGTCTGACCGGCATACCGCTCCAGGCGCCGGATCTCGAACCATTCGGGTACCAGCTCACGGTCGAAAGGATTCTGCCGTCGCGGAATGGTCCCGCGGCGCAATTGATGTATGAGCACGGGAAGGACAAGCGGCCGATCACGCTGTTCATTGGAAAGAACCGCGATTCCGGGCAGACCGCTTTCACTTATGTCCAGAACTCGGATGTCGCCGTGTTCTATTGGCAGGACGGCCCCTTCGCCTACAGCCTGGCCGGCGGACTGGAGCGGCAACAGCTCCTGGAACTGGCGGAAGAGGTGAGCGCGCAGCTGAATTCGGTGCCGCCGCTCCCCAACACCCTGGTAAAGCGGCCGCCCACCGATACGAAACAGACGGCGATCATCGAGCCGCCGTCGCCGCCGATGAGGACGAAGATCGAGGCGGTCCCGCAGAAGACCTCTGCCGAGCCGCACAAGGGCGCGCCGACCGAGGCGCCCGCGATTCAGCCGGTGTCGGACCCGCAGCCGTCGATGCCGCAAAGCGGCAAGGCGTCCGACACCGCTCCGGAGTCCGTGCCGCAAAAGGGTAAGACGCCCGACTTGCCGGTACGGCCGGGCACGCCGCTGGTGCCGGCCGATAGCGAGGGGCCGAAGAAAACCTGACCCTCAACGCAGCGTCAGGGTGCGGCGCCGTAGCGTATTGCCGTGGACCGGCACCGAATTCAGGCTCATCGCCGCCGCTGCGATGTTTGCGCGCAACAACGGATCGGGTCGCGATCGGCGGATTCCGCGTCGCGTGGGATCGAAGGGTACATGCGGGGAGGTGGATCCAAAATCGAACCGGTTGAGTGTGGATGGTCATCCGGTTATGGAAAGCTGAAGACCGGCCGGATTTCCGAGAGCTATTCGCTGGTTATTCCAATAAATGGAATAAAAAATTAATAACTTTCCACATTCCTTCATTTTAAGAGATCAATAAAAATCAATCTTGCTTGCCGCTGAAATCGCGACACGCCGTGTCGATACCGGAAATGTGCAGGAGCAGGATTATGACAGCCGTCGTCCACGCCACCGACCGCCCGTTGTTGACGCAATCCAACGACATGCCGCCCGCCATTGCGGCAGCGGAGAGTTTCGCGGGAACCTGGCCTTTCGAAGCCCGGTACAGCGAAGCGCCCGGCTTTCCTATGCATTATGTCGATGAGGGGGCGGGCGCCGATACGTTGCTTCTGCTGCATGGCGAACCGACCTGGAGTTACCTATTTCGGGCCCAAATTCCGCTGTGGGCGCAATCGGCGCGGGTCGTCGCCGTCGACCATATGGGTTTCGGCAAGAGCGCCGCGCCCGCTGATCGGACCTATTGGCTGCAGGACCATATCGACAATCTCGAGCGGTTCGTGTTGTCGGAGAACCTGCGCGATCTGACGCTTGTAATGCACGACTTCGGCGGGCCGGTGGGCCTGGGGCTTGCAATCCGCCATCCGGATCGCATCAAACGAATCGTCTCGGTCAATGGCCCGACGCCCGCCGGGCAACGGGACCTTCTGGAGCGGTTGATGGCCAACGCCGCGACCGCGCCGTGGTTTCAGTGGATATTGCAAGCCGACGCGGACGGATCGCTCGAAGAGGTGCTCGGACATCTCGACTACAATATCCTGTCGACGCTCAAGCTGAACGGTTTCGAGCGTAACGACATCATCTCCGACACGTGGCTCTCCGCATATCGCGCGCCCTTTCCGACGCCCCGGCACGCGGCAGGCGCCATCGGCTGGGCAAAAGGGTTCGCGACCGGCATGCATGAATTCGAGACGCCCGACGCCGCCGTTGCGGAGGCGTTGACGAAAAAGCCCGCCTTGGCGCTCTGGGGCGAGAAAGACCGGACGTTGCAGCCCGATCAGTTCCTGCCGCTCTTCCGGCAAGCCTTTCCCGGCGGGGAGGTGCATTGTCTCACCGGAGCCGGGCATTACAGCCCCGAGGACGCGCCGGTCGAGGTGGGCGAGAAGGTCGCGCGTTTTATCGGCGGGGCCTGACGCTGCGTTCCGATCTACGCCGGCACGCTGTCCGCCGCGAAGGTCGTGCGCTGCATCAAGCGGCGCAGCGGCAGGTCGTAATCCTGAATTGCCTTGTGCTGGACCGTGCAATTATCCCAAATCAGAACATCGCCCGGCTGCCAGACATGGCGGTAGACGAATTCGGGCCGAACGATGTGATCGGCGAGCGCTTCGATGAGCCGTTGGGCTTCGCCGTCGTCGAGCCCGACGACTCCCGTGCAGTCGTCGCGCATGACATAGAGGCACTTGCGGCCGGTATGCGGATGCGTCCGGACGATGGGATGGGTCACCGGGGGAAAGGCCTCGATCTGCGCCTGGGTGATCGGCACCGCGCGCACCCGGGCCGCGAAGTCGAATTCCGCGATGAGCCCGTCGAGCCGACGCTTCATGGTCTCGGGCAAGGCGTCATAGGCCGCATGCGTCGCGGCGAAACAGGTGTCGCCAAGCGAGAGGCCGTCGATCTCCGGCACTTCCTGCGCATACAGGATGGTGCCCCGCGGCGGCTTCGGCGTGTAGCACATGTCGCTGTGCCAGTTCTCGCCCGCCCGCTTGATGCCGATCTCACGTCCGTCTTCCACCACGTTGGAAACGAGGACGATCCCCGGATGATCCGGCAGGCCGAGCGTTTCGCCGAACGTGTTGAGTTGCAGGTCGCCGAAACGTTGGGTTAGGGAGAGGAGGCGGTCCGGCGTGATGGTCTGGCCGCGGAAAAAGACCACACCGTTTTCGTTATACGCCTTCTCGACGGCGGCGAATTCGTTGTCGTCGAGGTCGCGCGACAGATCGACGCCGCGGATCTCCGCGCCCACCGCCGCATTGGTGCGAATGACATTGATCCCCATATGAGGCTCCTGCCGATCATTTTTCGTTGCGAACGATGCTAGCGCCGGTGCAGAGTTCCGCGCAACTCGATCGTCCGAAAAGAACCAAGTGCGGTTCTAACCGCAAATCTCCAACAACCGGGTCAACTCGGCGGCGCTCAGATCGTGCAGGCGGCTGGCGAGGGCGACGAATTCCTCCTCGGTCGCGTCGTCGAAAACGCGCTTCAGGCAATCGTGGATCTTGATGCGGTGGCGTTCCGGCGTCGTCGGTTCGCCTTTGTAGTGTCCGAGACCCTTCTCGCAATGGACCTCGATGCGCGTGCCGTCGTTCAGGGTCACCGCCAGGTCGACCCAGCGGCCGATTGTCGTGTCCGGGATCGCCGGGTTCGGCTCGAGCGTGACCTTCTTCATCAGCGTTTGGATGTCGTTCCGATTGACCACGTCGTCCTGGAAATGATCGATGCCGAGCGGTCCGTCGATCAGGGCCGCGGCGACCGTGTAGTGCATGCTGAACTTGCCGTCGAGGCCGGTGCTGGGCAGCGGCCGCTCGACATGTTCCGACGGGGCCACCGTCATGGTGACGCTTTCGATATGCGAAATGTCCGAGATTTGTTCGCGCGCCTCCAGCGCCGCGTTGATGCCCCAGTGGGTGACGTATTGCGCAGGAAAGAGCTTGATGTTGTAGCCGGGGTCGACGATGCGGAAGGCTTCTCCGTAGGCGAGCAGGATGTCCGGGGTGAGGTCGTCCTTGAGAAAGGCGTCGGCCCAGCCGTGCTTGTGTTCCAGCACATCCGCGTTGGCGTCGAAGCCATGCGACGCCAACAGCGCCGCGTCGAGACCGTTCGCGCCGGAGTAGCCGCAATGAGTGCACTTGGCCATGGTGCCCTTGTTGGCCGACAGCGTTCCGCAGCGGCTGGCGGCGATCGCGATGGCGTAACCGGTCTGCTGCGCGTCCAGCCCCAGCAAATAGGATGCGGCGACGGCGCTGCCCAACGGGCCGACCACGCCCGGCGTGTGGAAGACGTAGCGGCCCGGATGACCCTCCGCGAAACGAAGCCGGCCTTCCATCTCGATACCTTTCACCAGCGCCGTCGCGGCGGTGCGCCCGTCGGCGCCCAGCTTCTCCGCCAGCGCCAACACGCCGGGCAGCACCGGCGACGTGGCGTGATTGGGCGGCGTCGACATGGGCTCGTAATCGAGGACATGCATGGATGCCCCGTTGAGATAGGCGGCGTAGAAAGGCGAGGTCTTGAAGCCGAACCCGATGGCGGTTGCCACCGGCGCGCAGCCTTGATCGCGGATATAGCCGGCGAGCGCTTTCGGCGCCTTCTGCGTCGTCCCGGCCAGCGCCACCGACAAGCCGTCGAGCGTTACGCGATCCCCGTGGGCAAAGGCCTCGTCCGGAATATCGGCGTCGGTCACGGCCACGATTTTCTCGCAAAGCTCGGTCGTCAGTCCCATCGCATGCTCCTATCTGCCGCCGTCCGTGTTTCGCCGGCTACGCCACGTCCATCGGCGCGGGCTCCTTCGGATCGGTGACGACGATCCCGGTCGGCCGCCCGCCCGGCGTCGTCGCGCCGTACCGGTCGTAGAACGCCTGCGGCAGCGGCCAGCCGCCGGGCACGGCAAGCCAAAGGCGCAGCAAGTGACGCTTCCGGTCCGGCTCCGGATAATCCTCGTATCCGGTGCGTGAATGCATGGTCGTCAGGTTGTTGACGAACTGGACATCGCCGGGGTCGAAGGTGATGTCGAGACTGAATTCCGGATCGGCCGCGAGGTCCCGCAGCATATCGAGCGCGTCCCATTGCGCCTGTGTGAGCCGCGGCAGTTCCGGGAACCGCTGAGCCGATTCGACGAAGCGCCGCACGAAGCAGACGATCAGACGGCCCTCGTGGCGGCTGAACACCGGCAGTCGATAGTAGGGCTTCCAGCCCTCGGGGACTTCGCCGCGCCGGTCGAGATACATCGGCTGCAGCAGTTCGGCGAGCAGATCGGGTCGGCGATCCAACATTTCGTTGTAGAGCGCGCCGGCGCTGACGACGCTGCTCAATCCGCCGGACTTGGACGGATTGAGGCAAAATAGGCCGATGATCTCCCCGCCGATATCGTTGTGATAGGACAGCGCCGCACGCGACCGATGGCCGCGGTTATTCACGTCGTCGACGTCGACACCGATGTCCTTCACATGCCCCAAGACATGTCCATAGGCGTTCTGCGTCACCGCTTCGCCGATATGCGCCCCGATTCCCCAATACGTGATGGCGCATTGTTCGCGCGACCAACGGTCGACCGGCAGCCCGCGCAGGACATGAACGCCGAGGCCATTGACGACATTCTCTCGAATCCGATCGAGGACGCCGCCGAATTCGGGAAGCGGAAAATCGTCCTTGCCGAAATCCGGAACATGACCGCCGCGCGCGATCATGCGATCGGTGCTGCGCTCCAGTTCGGCAATCTCGTCCGCGGTGACGTGGTGTATCCAATCCTCGCTCTTTTCCAATTGGGCACCGCGCCAAACCGATGGGCTGTCGACGGCGGGAGACGGGTCGGGTAATTCGTGATCTGTGCTCATAAGGGCTCGCTCGCTCCATACGGCAATTGGAGGCACCCGGTAATTAAGCCCCAAAACCGAAAGACGACGCAAACCGATGCCATTGCGATCTTTTTCGTCGGATATTCGCCCAACCCGCTGATGTTTGTTTTCGCTCGTCTAACCCGCTGGAATACCGAACAGCGTCGCCGCCGTGCCGCCCAGGATTTTCTCCTGGTCGGATGCGCTTAGGCCGGATTCGCGGATCACCTTGGTCGGGGCCGGGTCGCCGATGGGGAAGGGGTAGTCGGAGCCGAGCATCACCTTGTCCACGCCGACCTTGTCGCAAAGGTAACGCAGCGCGTCGGTTTGGAAGACCAGGCTGTCGAAGTAACAGTGCTGGAATCCCTCTTCTGGGTCGGCGTATTTGCCGGGGTTGGCGTTGAAGTTGCGGATTAGGCGGCCGAGCGCGAAGGGCAGGCCGCCGCCGCCGGTGCTGAGCACCGCCTTCATGCCGCTGTATTTCACGAAATGGCCCGAGAACAGCAGCCGCGCGCAGGCGGTTGTCATGTCGTTGACCCGGACGATGGTGTTGACCAGGTCGGGCGCCTGGACGCGCGGGTCGCGCAGGTCGAAGACCGGGTGGATCACGATGACCGCTCCCCGGTCGGACGCCACCTCCCAGAACGGGTCCAGGTCCGGGTCGTCCAGATTGCCGCCGTCGCCTTTCGGCTGGGCCGCGATCATCAGTCCGGGGAATCCCGCGTCCATCGCCTCGGTCAGGACAGCCGCCGCGAGCTTGCCGTCCTGCATTGGGACGCTGGCGAGCGGTGTGAGGCGCGGCTGGTCCTTGGTAGCTTCCAGCAGATGCTCGTTGATCATGCGGCTCCACTCGGCCGCTTCCTCGGCGGGGAGTTCGTAGCCGAACATGTCGAGCCAGCCGCCGTTGATTTGATGGTCGATGTCGCGCTCGGTCATCCACTGCAGCCGGTTCTCGATGTCGCGCAGGTTGGGCATGACCGGCCGCGTCGGCTTACCGCCGGCGAAGGCGAGCTGGAACTTGCCGTCCTCGTGCAGCAGGTCGACCGACGGGAACCGTTCGATATTCTTCAGCAGGGCGTCGAACATCTGCTGCGGGGCGAAATGGGCGTGGATATCGATATTCATGATTGAGCCTTACACAGGAAGAAACGGGTTCAGTCTTGGCCGTCGAGGCCGCGCAGCATGTCGCTCAGCGTGCCGAGCTTGATCGGCAGACTCTCGGCGGTCAGGCCGTGCGGGCTTAGGGCGTCGTTGACCGCGCTGACGACGGCGGCCGGCGATCCCATATACCCGGCTTCGCCCGCGCCCTTCTGCCCGAGCGGGGTCAGCGGCGACGGCGTGCAGTGCTCGTCCATCTGCACGTCGGGAATCTCCATCGACGACGGCAACAGGTAATCCATGAAGGTGCCGCTGAGATGCTGGCCGGCGTCGTCATATTCGAATTTCTCGTACAGCGCCGCGCCGATGCCGTGCGCGATGCCGCCGAGCAGCATGCCCTTCACGATCGCCGGGCTGATCACGGTGCCGCAATCGTGCACGATGAAGTAGCGCGGGATCGCGACCTTGCCGGTCCCCGGATCGATGGTGACCAGCGTGATATGCGTTTCGAAGGAGAAGCAGGGATACATCTGCACCCTGCCGTCGGCGGTCGGCATCGTGCCGCCGTTCGGCACTTGCATGGTGTAGCTGGCCTGCAGGCCCGGCTCCATGCCCGGCGGCATCAGGTGGTACTGGCCGTGGCAAATGCGGATCAGTTGCTTCCAGTCGAGTTTCGCCGCGTCGTCGTCGCGGGCGTGGATCGTGCCGTCGGCGTAGACGAGATCGTCTTCGCCGCGCTGCAGATTGTGCGCGGCGATCGTCATCAGCCGGTCGCGCAACATCTCCGCCGCCCGTTGTGCCGCCCCGCCCAGCATGATCGCCATGCGGCTGGCGACCGGGCTGTTGCCGGGCAGGCTGGACAGCGAATCCGAGTGCACGACGCGGATGTCCGCCGGATCGATTTCTAGAACCTCGCCGACGACCGTGGCCACCAGAGTTTGATGGCCCTGTCCCGAACTCGACGTGCAGATCAGGGCGGTGACGGTACCGAGACGGTCGACCTTCACCGTGCAGGATTCCATCCAGGTCGTCGTGTCGTTCTTGGGGTTGAATAGCGGTTCGAACGCCGCGTTGCCGCCGCCCGGTTCCAGACAGGTCGCCACGCCGATGCCCGCGAGGCTGCCGGAATTGCGCTGGGCGTCGCGCTCGGCGATCAACGCGTCGTAGTCGGAGAGGGCGCGCGCCTTCGCCTCGACCGTCTGATAGTCGCCGCTGTCGTATTCGGTGCCGCTGGGAATGGTGTAGGGGAATTCCTCCGATTGGATGAAGTTACGGCGGCGCAATTCGAGGCGGTCGAGGTTCAAGTAATCCGCGACCCGGTCCATCATCCGTTCGATGGCGACATTGGTCGGCGCCTGTCCGAATCCGCGGACCGCAACCTGGCCGGTCTTGTTGGTGCAGACGGAAATGGCCTCGTACTCGACGCTGCCGATTTTGTACGGCCCAACGATCGATCCCACCGGCTTGCCGAGCTGCAGCGGGGCGCGGCCGGGATAGGCGCCGCAATCGTCCAGCGCCCGCATCCGCATCGACCGCACGATGCCGTCGCCGTTGAACGCGACATCCACGTCGAAGATGCGGTCGGGCCCGTGGGCATCGCCGCCAGACATGTTCTCCAGCCGGTCTTCGAGCAGCCGCACCGGATAGCCCAGCTTGCGCGCCAGATAGCCGGTCAGCACCGCATGCTTTAGGCCGCGCTTCACGCCGTAGCTGCCGCCGACATCGACGTCGTAATGCACCCGGACCTGATTACCCGGAATGCGCACCGCTTCGGCGATCTGGTCGGAGTATTTCGGCATCTGGATCGACGCCCAGACATCGAGCATTTCCTGCCCCGGGTCCCAGCGCGAAACCACGCCGAAAGTCTCGATCGGGACGGTCGAGTTGCGGCCCCATTTGACCCGGAAGTTCAGCGTGTGATCGGCGGCCGCGAAATCGTCGTCGACGCCGCCCCAGACGAACTTGCGGTGAAACAGGATATTGTTGCCGTGGTCGGGGTGGACCAGCAACTCGGCCGAAGCGAAAGCGCCTTCCGGATCGACGACCGCGGGCAGGACTTCATAGTCGACTTCGATCAATTCGATGGCGTCCTCGGCGATATAGCGATTGTCGGCGACGACGGCGGCAACCCATTCCCCGGCGTAACGCACCACGTTCTGCGCCAGCGGACGCCAGATGATGTTCGGCGCGTCGACGCCATGCTGGAGGGAGTTCGTCGCCTCGGCCAGTTCGTCGCCGGTCAGCACCGCTTGCACACCGTCCAGTGCCAGGGCCGCACGGGTATCGATCGAGACGATGCGGGCGCTCGCGTGCGGGCTGGTCAGGAGCGCCACATGCTTCATGTCGGGCAGCCGGATATCGGCGACATAGCGCCCGAGCCCCGCGATGAAGCGCCGGTCTTCCTTGGTGCGCCGGTTCCGGCCGACGAACCGGCCCGCGTTCGCCTGTTCGGTCATGGCGCGGCCTTTCCGGTGCGTTGGTTCATCCGGTCGGCGGCGAGTTCGATGGCCTCGATGATCTGGCCGTAGCCCGTACAACGGCAAAGATTGCCGCTTATCGCCTCGCGAATTTCTTCGCGCGACGGATCCGGATTGCGTTGCAGCAAGGCTTGCGCGGCGATCAGCATGCCCGGCGTGCAGTAGCCGCATTGCAGGGCGTGGGTTTCCCAGAAGCAATCTTGCACGAGGCTGAGGCTGCCGTCCGGGTCGGACAGTCCTTCGACCGTGGTCAGGCGCTCGCCGTTGGCCTGAACCGCCAGCATCAGGCAGGACCGGACCGGCATGTCGTTGAGGAGAATGGAGCACGCGCCGCAGACGCCGTGCTCGCATCCGGTATGGGTGCCGGTGAGGTCCAGTTCGTCGCGCAGGAAATCGAGCAGCGTCATGCGCGGTTCGACCTCGGCGGTGACCTGTGCGCCGTTGATCGTCATCGATACGGATTTTGTAGGGCGGGAGCTAGTCATCGGATTGAGCATCCTCGACGGCCTCGAGGATGGCGCGCCTCACGAGGGTTTTCGCAATATGGATGCGCGCCGTGCCGGAGGCGTGCAGGTCGGATTCCGGTTCGAGGACGGCTTCGAGCGCCTCCACGGGGGGATCGATGACGGCGGCCGTCGGTTCATGGCCGAGCAATTCGTCTTCGAGCGCAGTAAGCCGGATCGGCGCGGGAGTGGCGTTGGCCACGGCGACCGCCGCTCGACGGCACACGCCGTCGGGGTCGATCGCGATCTGGGCGGCGGCCGCGACGATCGCGAAATCGCTTTGCCGAGAGCTGACTTCCTGAAACCCGGCGCCAATGCGGCCATCCCCGAACCAGACCGGAAAGGAAACCGCCGTAAGGATTTCGCTCTCCTCGATGGCGGTGGTCATCGGGCCGAGAATAAAATCCGACGCTGCCAGGTCGCGTTGCCCTTCTGCGCTTGTCAGCGTGACCGTGGCGTTCAATGCAATGGAGGTCAGGCATATCTCCGCCGACGGGTCCGCGTGGGCCAGGCTTCCGCCGATGGTGCCGCGGTTGCGCGTCTGGTCGTGGCCGACGAATTTCAGCGCCTTCTTCAGCAGCGGCAATTGGGTGCGCAGGGCCGACGATGCCTCCGCATCGGTCTGGCGCGTGCAGGCGCCGATCGTCACGCTCCCGTCCGTTTCGGTGATGCCGCTCAGCGCCTCGATCTTGTTGATGTCGACGATCAATCCCGGCCGGACCAACCGCATCGCCAACATGGGCATGAGCGATTGGCCGCCGGCGATGATCTGCGGATCCTCAGATGTGCGCGCCAAATGTTCGCAGGCCTCGTCGAGGCTGGATGGCTGGACAAAGTCGAAGGCGGCGGCCTTCATGCGTCACACTCCCAAGGTTTGTTGAATCGCGAAGGGGGCTTCTGCGGGCGAGAACTTTCCCATTATACTATTGTGTGTTCGGTGACCAACAGTCCTACCCTGTCCTTTGCAACCGTAGAGGCGAACCGGCTCATGACACAGCGTAATCGCGAACCCGCTAAACCTTTCGAACCCGTCCAGGATCCGGCGGGATGGATAGCGTCGGAAATGGCGGCAAGCGGCGATTTCCTTTTCCATCTCGAACCGGCGCATGTTGCGGAATTGGATGCGGCCGTTAAGGCACTGCAGGATCAAGCGACGCCGATCATGGAGATCACGCGTGACCGGTTTCCACTGGCCACTCTGGCGGACGACCTCCGGGAAATCCGGTCGGATATCACCGACGGACGGGGTTTCGTCCAAATTCGCGGATTTCCGGTGGACCAATATACCAAAGAGCAGTCGGCCATCGCCTTTTGGGGCATCGGCATGCATCTTGGAGACGGTGTCTTCTCCCAGAACAAAAAGGGTCATGTGCTCGGCCACATCACCGATATCGGGGAAAGCGTCCGTGATCGGAGCCAGCGCGGACCGTATTCCAGCGATACTATCCCGTTCCATGTCGACTGTTGCGACATCGTCGGACTGCTGTGCCTACGAACGGCGCGGGCCGGCGGCGAAAGCAGCCTGGCCAGTTCGATAACAGTCCACAACGAGATGCTCAAGCGGCGGCCCGATCTTGTGCGGGTGCTGGCCGAACCTTTCTACCGGGATCGGCGCGACGAGGTGCCGCCGGGCATGCCGCCCTGGTACAGTTTGGCGGTTTTCCACTATTACCAGGGCTATCTGAGCACCACCGTCGAACCGACCTATATGGGCTCGGCCCACCGGTTGGACGGGATTCCGGAAATGACGCCCGAGCAGAAAGAGGCCCTGGCGTTGGTGCAGAAAATTGCGGCAGAGCAGCGGCTGGATATCGCCTTCGAACCGGGCGATATGCAGTTCCTCAACAATTACGTGATCATGCACACGCGCCAGGCCTTCGAGGACCATCCGGAACTTGAGAATCGCCGTCACCTGCTGCGGCTGTGGCTCAAGAACGAGGGAAGCAGACCATTGCCGGAAGCCTATTTCGCACGGCATGGCAAGCCGGACACGGTGGATTGGCCCGGTGGGATCGTTGGGCCCGATACGGTGCCGAACGCGCCGCTGACGCCGCGCTGAGGACGGCGGGGGCCTAGTTGCCTTTGCTGGCTTTCTCGGCCTCGTCCCAATTGAATAGAAGCGGCTGCTTCTCGAGGAATCGGCCGACGGCGTCCGAATGATACTGGGAATCATACGCGACCGCCTGCCCGAATGCTTCGAGTTCGCCGAGGCCGCGGAAATCCTGATTGAAGGACTGGTTGAGTATATTCTTCGAGATGCCAATGGCGTCGCGTGACGAATGGCGGAACCGCTCGGCGAGTTTGACGGCTTCGTCCATCAAATGGTCGGATTCGTAAATCTCGTACACGATGCCCCATTCCTTCGCCTCTTCGGGACCGAAGGAGCGCGCGGAGAAGATCAACTCTTTCGCTTTTTGCAGCCCCACGATGCGCGGCAGCAGGAAAAAGCCGCCGACGTCGGGCACCAACCCGATCCGCCCGAACACCTGGCAGAAGCGCGCCCGTGTCGACGCCAGGATGAAATCGCCGGCAAGCGCGATGTTGATGCCGGCACCGTAGGCCGCGCCGTCTACCGCCGTGATCACCGGCAGTTCCAGGCTGACGAGTTCGTAGAGCCAGACATAGATGTTCTGAATGCGGCGGCGGGTTTCCGACGGTGTCGCCTTGTCCTCGGACAGGCCTTGCAGGTCGCCGCCCGCGCAGAACGCGCCGCCGGCGCCCGTGATGATGGCGGCGAAAAGCGATTTGTCGTTCCGCATCTCCAGCACGACCTGGGAGAGTTCGTCGCGCATGGTCATATCCAGCGCGTTTCGCTTTTCGGGCCGGTTCAGCGTGACGAACGCGATTCCGTCGCGGGTCTCGTAGGTAAGCGACTCGAAACTCATGGTGGGCTCCCGGTTGGCTATTCGTTTCATGCGGATCGCGTTGGGCGCGATCGGGCGAACGATACCATGGGAAGCCGATTGTGCAGAAACCGACGTGGCCGGTTTCAGTCTTTCGAGGGCCTGCTCGCCGCCTTACGGAAACGAAGAACGGCCGCCACAGGGGCGGCCGTCCGTGCAAACGACTGAAGTCGCGATAAACGATCCGAAACGGCTAGTCGTCGCTTCGCGGCGGCGCGCCGCCGCTATCGTCTCCGCCGCCGGAACTGCCGCCGGCCTGGTCGAGCCAGAACGCCCGGCGTGCATCCCGGCAGTCGGCCCGCGAACCGCCGCTGGCGCGACACTCGCGAAATATATTGCGTGCCTGTCCGCGCAGGTTGCGCATTTCGCGATGCGCCTCCCGGCGGCAAACGCGCCGGTTCGGACGCTCCGCGATGGCACGGCAATTTTCCCGCAAATCGTTCCGGATGGACCGGCGCGCGTTGCGGGCTTCGCTGCGCGAAATTGCGGCAATCTCGATTACCGTTGCATTGGCCTTGGCCGACAAGGTGGCGTTCATACCGTCGATGGCCGCGGCACTCCCGGTTACGGGCGCGAGCGTCGCCGCCGCGAACAGGACAGCCGCCACCGATAGGGCGGCTTTGCGGGGAAGGTGTAACAAATTCAAACGCATGATGAGTCTCTCCCTCTGTGGCAGTCCCGCCCCTATGCGCACCCCGAATCGACGGGTTGCGCAGGACTGTATGGCGAGCGTGGCAGGCAAATCTTAATGCGGCGTTAAGTTTTCCTAAGGCGCGTTAAGACATTTGTCTAAATTGTGAAAATAATTGTAAGTATTTGATATAGTTAAGGTAATAAACTCAATTGTTTGTGCCGATAATGGAAAACGGCCGCCCGAAAGCGACCGTTTATCCGTTACCGTAGTGCGTAACCAGGTCAGTCGTCGCTGCGCGGCGGCGGATCGATTTCGCCTCCTGGTTCGGTGTCCCCGCCGCCGCCACTAAGGGCTTCGCGGAGCCGTTCGCGGGCCTCGTCCCGGGCTTTCCGATACTCATCCCGCGCTTCGCTACGGGCGTCCCGGAATTGTGCGCGGGCTTGATGCCGGGCATTCCGCAACTGGTCGCGGGCGTCGCGAACCTGGTCCCGGAAATCGCGGCGAGCGTTGCGCGGATCATCCCGCCGGCCGTCCCTGAACGTACGACGCGCACCGCGAACCGACTTGCGGAAATCACGCGCGGCACTCCTGGTGGCCTGACGCCGGTCTCGAACTGCTTCCCGGGTTGCCCGGCGTAAATCCCGGCGGGCCTCCCGGCGTTCCCGCTGGAACTGCCGGCGCGCTTGCCGTCGTTCCCGCGGCGAAAGTACGGCCACTTGGACCGCATCCACCGGGCTCACCGTGGCGACCTTCATTTGCGATTCTATACCGCTAACGGCCTTCGCGTTGGCGTGTCCGGGGGTAAACAATACCGCGGCAAACAGTGCTGCGGCAGCAATGACCGCCCGTGCCGGCGGCCGTCCCACTGTCGAAATATGCATGATGCAATCTCTCCCTCATTGCACTGACCCCACACCTGCGCGCGATCAACGCGCGGGCCTACGCCAGGTCAGCGGAGTGAGCGTTGCACCCAATTCTTAACGAAGTGTTAGCATCTCCTAACACGGCCTTAATTCGCATAGTCATTTGAATAAGAACGATAAATTATCAGGAATATGCTGCTAATTGGGGTTACGCGGACTCCAAGGGCGCATGAAGTCGCACGCCGGGTGTCATGATGCCGCCGCGGTTGCCGGGCTCGACGCCACCGTAGCGGGCCGCGAAACTGGGCGGCAGCGGCCGGCCGTCGGGCGGGCACAACCACAATCGTAGTAGATGTCTTTTTCGGTCCGGTTCGTCCCAGTCCACGTAGTCTGTCCGGTCGTGCAGAATTTGGTGATTGTGCAGAAACTGCAGATCCCCCGGCTCGAAATCCATGTTGAGATGGATCCCGTCCTCTTCGGAAATCGCGTCGAATAGGTCTAATGCCTGGATTTGCCGTTCCGTTAACGGCGCCACGTCTTCGAACCGCTGCGCGGATTCGATGTAACGGCGGACGTAGTAGCAGGTCAGCCGCCCTTCGAACCAATTCATAATGGGCACCGTAAAATAGGGGTCCATCCCAGCCGGCACTTCGCCCCGCCGGTCCACCTTGAACGGTCGGAACAATTCCGCCGTGAGGTCCGGATCGCGCGCCAGCATTTCGTTATAAAGCGTCGTCGAACTGATGATGCTGCTGAGCCCGCCGCTTTTCGCTTTCTTAAGGCACATGAGTCCGACGATGTCGCACGAGTCGGCGTGATAGAATTGTCGCCGGTCGGTTTGGTACACTCGCGCATTGGGATCGTCGGCGTCGTAGCCGAGGTCGCGGACATGCCCCAGGACATGGCCTTTGCCGTTCTGGGAGACCGCCTTGCCGAGATAGCTGCCGAGGCCCCAGAAGATCGCTGCCGCGTCGGTCACCGACCGGCCCTCCATGGGAATACCGCGGATCAGGACGAAGCCACGCCCGGTCAGGAGTTCCTGCCGAATCCCGGCTAGGGCAGGGCCAAGCGTGGGCAGCCGGAACTCGTCCCGGGTCATTTGTGTCAGATCGATCCCCTGACGCTGGAAATCGGACAGTGCGGATTCAATCTCGCCGAGTTCATCGGCGTTCAGCGTGTAAATCCAACGTAAGTCGACCGCAAAATCCCGGCCGTACCATGCTGCGGGACCGGAAATGAGGCCGGGCGGCATCGTGTTTTCGGGCGCGAATGCGGTGGATGACATCTTCAGATTACTCCGTCCCGTTCCATTGCTTCGATTTCGTCGGCACCGATGCCTAGCCAATCGCCGTAGACCTCGAGATTATGCGCCCCGAGATCTGCGCTCGGCTCGATTGGCATAAGCGGCGAGGCATGGAACCGCAAGGGGCTGTTCTGCAGGGCGATGCGGCCGAGCTCTGGATGATCCATCCACTTCAGCATGCCGCGTTCGTGCAGATGCTCGTCATTGACCACCTCGTCGAGACCCCGCACCGGGGCACAGGGAAAGCCGTGCTTGCGGGAGATATCGAGCACGTCGTCCTTGTCGAGCGTCTGAGTCCAGCCGCTGACTAGTTCGTTGACTTCTTCCAGGATCAAGGCGCGGTCGTGGTTGGTCGCGTAGCGCGGGTCGTCCTTTATGTCCTCGCGACCCATTGCGTGCAGCAGATTATGAAAATGGCCGTCATTGGTGCAATTGATCGCGGCGTAGCCGTCGCGCGTGGGGTACACGTTGTACGGCGATATCGATAGGCCGCCGTGTTGATTGCCGGTGCGCGGCGGCTCCTTCTGGCCCATGCTGTAATACATCCCGAGATTGGAGGCGAGCGAGGCGAGAATCGCTTCCTGCATTGAGACCTCGACCATGCGGCCCCTGCCGGTCCGTTCGCGTTCGACCAGCGCGGTGACGATGGCGGCGTAGAGATGCACGCCGCCCGAAAAATCGCAGACCGCGGCCCCGGCCTTCAACGGCGGGCTGTCCTCGGTCCCGGTCACGCTCATGACGCCGGATGATGCCTGCACGGTCAGGTCCATCGCCAGGTCGTCGCGGCGCGGGCCGCTGCGGCCGTATCCGCTGGAACAGCCGTAAACCAGGCGGGGATTCGCCGCGCTCAGCACGTCCCAGCCCAGGTTCATGTTGTCCATCGCGTCGGGCGCGAAATTCTCCAGTACCACATCCGCCTTCTTCACCATGTCGAGGTAGATTTCGCGGCCGCGCGGCGCTTTCAGGTTCAGCGTGACGCAGCGCTTGTTGGAGTTGAGCAGGGCGAAAGGCACGGAATGGTTCTTCGCCTTGCCGCGGTGCCGCAGATGCTCGCCCTTCAAGGGTTCGATCTTGATGACGTTCGCCCCGGCCATGGCCAGCAGGAATCCGGCATATGGACCGTTGTAGATGTGCCCCATATCGAGCACGGTCATCCCTTCCAGCGGATAGGCGCGCTGTTCCATGGGGTTTAGTTCCTTCCTCTTTTTTGGTGCAGCAAATCCCGGGCGATCACCATCCGATGGACTTCCGACGGGCCTTCGCCGATGCGCTTGATGCGAAGTTCGCGGTACCACCGCTCCAGCGGCAGTTCGTTGGAGACGCCGAGGCTGCCGAAGATCTGCACGCAGCGATCGATCACCCGGCCGGCGGTCTCCGTCGAATACAATTTGGCGATCGAGGCGTCGACCTTGATGTCATGCCCGAGCTCGCCGCGCCAGGCTGCTTGATAGGTTAAAAGCCGGGCGGCGCGCAACTCGACCTCGGAATCCGCGATCATCCATTGGATGGCTTGTTTGTCCGCGAGCGGACTGCGGAAAGTCTCGCGCTGTTTGGCCCAGTCGATGGCCATGTCGAGGGCGGCCTGGGCGATGCCGATGACACCGGCGGCGTAGGGCAGGCGGCCCTGCACGAGCCAATGCTCGGCGAGGGCAAACCCTTGGCCTTCTTCCCCGATGCGGTTCTCGACCGGGATTTCGTAGTCCTCGAACACCAACTCGTACGGCGAGTAGGCGCGGATGACCGGGATCGGCCGGGCGTCGTATCCCGGCTTGTCGGTTTCCACAACGAAGCAGGTGATTCCGTCACGCCCGTTTTCCACCTCGGTGCGGGCGTAGAGGATACCCCAACGGGCTTGTCCGGCCCCGGTGATGTACATCTTTGTGCCGTTGACGATATAGCGGTCGCCTTTGCGCACCGCCCGCGTCCGGATCGACCGTCGCGGGTCCGAACCGCCGCCGGCTTCGGTGATGGCGGTGAACGGTTTCTCGCCGGTTTCGATGGCGGGAAGGGCAAACCGCTCGATCTGGTCCTGCGTTCCCTTGAAGATCACGTTGGGCGGGTCCGACCCGAAGGCGCCGCAGGCGGGTACGTAGGCGCCCATCCGGCATTTCGCGGCTTCCTCGCTGACCACGATCTGGCCCATCAGATCAAGGCCGGCGCCGCCGTATTCGCTGGGCGTCCGAATACACCACAGCCCAAGGTCACGCGCCTTCTTCTGCAACGGTTCCAGCAGATCTGGCGGCAGTTCGAACGAATCATGGGGGACCTGATCCTCGACCGGCAGCACGTCGTTCGCCATGAATCGACGGACCGTGTCCTGCAGCATGGTCAGTTCTTCGGACAGCTCCCAACTGTCGGTATTCGTCATCCGGTTCATTCTCCCGGCAGCGACAATGTTTTTTTATCGCGATTGATGGTTGGTTCGCGGGCGGGCAGGGCGTTGGCAATTATAGCAAGGATTGGAAATCGCGGCAGCTAGGCCTCGAACATGTGGCGCAGCTTGCGGACCGCCGCTTCAGGCGCGCCCAGGGTCGGGCGGCCGGTCCGCCGTTCCACCAGCGGCCGCGTCGGGCCCATGGAAAACTGGCCAAGCAGGATGGCGTCGCAGCTGGCCGCCGCCTCGGCGGCATCGACGACCAGCGCGTCGTGCGCCGCCCGGTCCCCGGCGTTCAACAGGGCGGTGGCATCGGGTACATGCGTTTCCGATAGGGTGATCGTCTTGCCGTCTTCGGCGGCACGGCGCTCCAACTCGGCCCGCAACATGCGGTTGGTCCCCGGGTCGGTGGAAATCGAGGCGAAGGCGCTGCCGGCGGCCAGCGCTTCGTCGATCAATCCATCGAAGGAGGTGAGGACCGGAATGTTCAGTCCTTTCCGCCCCTCGAGCACGGCAGGGCCGAACAGCGAACCGGTGACGAGGATCGCGCTGGCGCCGCTGTCGGCGCTATAGGCTAGAAGCCGTTTCATCCGTTCGAAGATCGGCGGCGTGAGCGACCGGTCCGGCGCCAGGTCGATATACAGCGATTCATCGTAAAGGCTAACCGGGCGTGCATCCGGCCAGATTTCGGCGAAGGCGGTTTCGACCGCGGCGATCGCGGGAATGACGGAATGGATCAGGCCGATTTTGGTTGTCATTGTGCGTTTCGTCCCTGTGTCGGCGGGGTTGGTTCGGCAGTGTTGCGCGGAACGGGGCGGCGGGCAAATAGGCCTCGCTTTCACCCGTTCCGCGAGATATACAGGGCGAAAGCGGCATCGAGTGACCGCATCTCAATCAAAGGACAGAGCCTGATGGCCGATCAAGTGCGTGCGTCGCATATTCTCCTCATGTATGCCGGATCCGAGCGGTCCACCGCCACCCGAACCAAAGAAGAAGCGCTGACGCAGATCAACGACCTAAAATCCCAGGTCGATGCCGGCGGGGATTTCGGCGAGCTTGCGAAAGCCAATTCTGACTGCCCGTCTTCGAACGACGGCGGCGATCTCGGCGCATTCGGCCGGGGCATGATGGTGCCTGAATTCGATGAAGCGGCCTTTGGGCTCGACGTCGGCGCCTGCAGCGGCGTGGTCGAGACCGCATTCGGGTATCACTTGATCCACCGCACCGAGTAACTGCGGCGCGGCCGATGCTCAGTCGGCCGAGCAGATCGTAATCTTCCTGTCGACGATCATGTCTTTGTATTTCTCGCGGGTCTCCGCGAGGATCGGCGACTTGCCATGCACGTCGAAGGCGGCTGCGTCTTCATAACATTCGAACAGCAGGACCTTGTTGTCGCCGCGTTGCGGGATAAGCACGTCGAACTGAACGCAACCGCTTTCCGATTCCTTGGTGCGGCTGGCGTGACTGCGGATGATTTCTTCGAAGGCCTGGCGGTGTTCGGGCTTGACGTCGAATTCAACGACGAGGGCGACCTTGCTCATGATGTTTCTCCCTGATCCGTTTGTGGCGGGGAGCCTACATCGAAAGGCGGGGCCTCGGCCAGTCGGCTAGTGCTGTTCGTGGCCGCGCATGCCGAGCGCCCACATCAATCCCATGATGCTGCCTTTGACGCGCGGCAGGAACCACAGCGTCAGGGCCAAGCCCATGGCCGGCCAGAAGGCAACCTGCAGCCAGACGGGTGGGGCCGCCAATTTTTCGGTCGCCAGCAGCAGCGGTATCACGATGTGACCGACGATCATGATGGTGAAATAAGGAGCGATATCGGCGGTGTAGATTTCGCCGGTTTCCTCGCCGCAGGTGCAGCAGGCGGCATTCGGTTTTAGGTAACCCGCCAAGAGGGCCCCGTTGCCGCATTTCGGACACTTCCCGCCAAAGCCGCGCCGCATCGCGTTGACGACGAATGCGAGGCCGTAGTCGGGATTCGGTGCGGGCGGCTCCGCCATATTCGTTGCTCCTTGGTGGCCTCGGTCGCCGGGTGGAAGCCGGTTGGCCGGGGTCTGTCATTATGGCCGGGAGGGCGATCGTCCGGTTTCGCGAAACCCCGAGAAAACAAGGCTTGCGAGGAAAAGAACGAAGGCGGCAACCACGACCGACGGTCCCGTTGGCGTATCCCACCGCAGCGAGCCGATCAACCCCAATACGACCGACAGCGCGCCTATGCCGCAGGCAAGGATCGCCATGCCTTCCGGTGTTCGCGCAAAGCGCCGGGCGGTCGCCGCCGGGATGATGAGCATCGAGGTGATTAACAATATGCCCATGATCTTCATCGATATGGCGATGACGACGGCCAGCAGCAAGGTGAAGACCAATCGGGTGCGCAGCGCGGAGACCCCCTCGGCGCGCGCCAACTCCTCGTGCACCGTGACCGCCAGCAGGTCGCGCCACAGCAGCATCAGGACTATCAACGCGACCAAGCCGCCGCCGTAGATGACGACCAGGTCCTGCGGCGTCACCGCCAGGATGTCACCGAACAAATAGCCCATAAGATCGACGCGGATCGTCTCCATCAGACTGATCGCGATCAGGCCGATCGACAGCGAGGTATGCGATACGATCCCCAGCAGGGTATCCGTGGCGATCCGTTGCTGTTGCTGCAACGCGACAATGCTGAGCGCGAAGAAGATACAGGTCATCGCGATGCCGAGCGTCAGATTGACCGACAGCAGGAATCCCAACGCGACGCCCAGCAAGGCCGAATGGGCGACCGAATCGCCGAAATATGCCATCCGCCGCCAGACCACGAAGCAGCCAAGCGGCCCGGTGACCATCGCCAGTCCGATGCCGCCGAGCAGGCCGAGGATCAGAAAATCATCGAAGATCATGTTTTGCGCCCGGCGTCCGTCTCGCGATGCGGTGGATGGTCACGATCATGATGATCGTGATCGTGATGGTGATGTCCCACCACGCCGCCGGAGAGGTCGTGTTCGTGATCGTGTTCATGGGTGTAGACCGCGAGCGTTTCCGCCGCCCTCGGCCCGAATATCTGCATGTATGCGGGATGCCGGCTCACGGTTTCGGGGCGTCCTTCGCAGCACACGTGACCGTTGAGGCAGATCACCCGGTCGGTCGCGGCCATCACGAGATGCAGATCGTGGGAAATGGTCAGCACGCCGCAGCCGCGCTCGTCGCGGATCCGGCTGATCAGCTCGAATAGCGAGATCTGCCCGTTGAAGTCCACGTTCGCCGTCGGCTCGTCGAGGACGAGCAGGTCGGGATTTCGGAGCAGGGCCCGCGCGATCAGGACCCGCTGCAACTCTCCGCCTGAAAGGTCGTGGACCGCGGCATCCATTAGGCCGGTTGCGCCGACCTCGTCTAGGGTCCGCTGCATGGCGGCCGTGGAGACTTTGTTGGTCAATCCGAGCAGGCGGCGCACCGGCAACGGCAGGACGCCGTCGACCGGCAGGCGTTGCGGGACGTAGCCGATTTGAAGGTCCGGCCGGCGGACGATGGAACCGTCGTCGGGCTGAACCACGCCGAGGAGTATGCGGGCCAGCGTCGATTTGCCGGAGCCGTTCGGCCCGATAAGTGCCACGATCTCGCCGGGATGGACGGATAGCGTGATATTGCTCAATACTTGCCGGCGGCCGAAGGACATTGCGATGTCCGAAGCCGAAATCAGCGGCGATTGATCAAGCATCGTCATGGCCGCCATCGCCGGAATCGGTGCATTCCCGGCAAAGGCCGGTCACCTCGACTACCGGTGTCTCGACCGAAAACCCGGTGGTTGCCGCCGTTTCCTTGATCGCCGCCACGATACCGGCGTCGGACAATTCCCCGACCACGCCGCAGGTCCGGCAAATCAGGAACTGCCCGCGATGCGCCTCTTCAGGATGGTCGCAGCCGATATAGGCGTTCTGGCTGGTAAGCCGGTGGACGAGTTGGTTCTCCATGAGAAAATCGAGGGTCCGGTAGACCGTCATCGGCGCGGCGCGGCGGCCCCGTTCCTTCAATAGGTCAAGAATGTCGTACGCGCCGATCGGCCGATGGCTCTGCCAAATGATCTCCAACACGCTGCGGCGCAGGTCGGTCCACCGTAGCCCATTCTTTTTACATATTTTTTCTGCTCGATCGAACGCCTCCTCGATGCATTGGTCATGGTCATGGCCGTGATCGGGGAAGGGTTCTTGGTTTGCTTTGCTGGGCATAACAGAAGCCTTTGCGCCGTTCGACCGTACTGGTCAAACGACATCACTTAGAGGATTCCTGCACGAAATTGCAATGATATCTTATATCACTTGAATTGTTATATTATAACATATTAAAACACATTTTAAGAACGGAACTCATAATCTTCTTTCAAAGGGGCATCATGGTGATTCGAAAATTCGTGTGGTTTGTCGCCCTCTCTGTCTTGACGGTAACCCCGGCAATCGCTGACAAGGCGCCAAAGGTCGTTGCCAGCATCAACCCCATCCACTCTTTGGTCGCCGGCGTCATGGAAGGGATCGGTAAACCGACCTTGCTGATCCAAGGCAGCGCGTCGCCCCATACGGCCGCCCTGCGGCCGTCCGAAGCACGGGCCTTGCGTCAGGCCGATTTGATTTTTTGGGTCGGCGACGACTTGGAAACCTTCTTGCCGAAAGCGCTAAAGGCACGCAGCAAGAAGGGCGCGATGAGGTTATCGACGGTCGAGGGCGTCCGGCTGTTCAAAGTCCGGGCAGGCGGCGCTTGGGAGGGGCATGACGACGCGCACGAAGACCGCCACGATCACGGGAAAAAACACAAACACGACCACGCCGAAAAAAAGCATCATGGTCACGGGAAAATGGATCACGACGACCACGCTGGCGCGTACGATCTGCATCTTTGGCTTGATCCCGCCAACGCCGAGGCCATGGTTCGTGCGATTGCAGCAGCGCTTGTAAAGGCCGATGCCGCCAACGCGGCGCGGTATCGTTCCAATGCCCAAAGCGTTTTGGCGCGGCTCGATGCCTTGAATGCCGAATTGCGGAAAAGATTGGCCCCCGTGCGCAAGAAGCCCTTTGTCGTGTTCCACGACGCCTATCAGTATCTCGAACGGCGGTACGGTCTGAACGCGGTCGGATCGGTTACGCTCAGCCCGGAGGTCCGGCCGGGCGCGAAGCGCCTGCACGAAATTCGTTCCAAGCTCGTTCGCAGCAGGGTGGCCTGCGTCTTCAGCGAGCCGCAGTTCGACACCAAGCTGGTCGAAACGGTCGTACGGGGAACCGAGGCACGAACCGGTGTGCTCGATCCGGTTGGGGTCGATCTGCGGCAAGGCCCGCTTGCGTATGAGAATCTGATGCGAAACTTGGCGAGCAGCATGATTGCCTGCCTCAAAGCACCGTCATAGGGGCCGTCGAGCCCACGGGAAACCTGAATTTTCGACAACAAATGTAACAATATAACGTAACGGATTCTAATATGATGACTTGTCTCAAGCGTGTGAACGGACAAATTCAGCGGAGCTTCCCGACGATCTGCGTTGCGGTGGTTGGCTTTTACGTGGTTGCCGCTCTACTCGGCGGAGGGACCGCCTTAGCCCAAACGGCAGACCAAAGGATTCGTTTGCTGGAGCAAACCGTCCGCGATCTTTTGGAGCGTGACGCGCAAAAGGAAAATCTGATCAACAGCCTGCGTGGCGACATCAAGGCGTTGAAAGAGGGAAACCGTGGCAATGTCGGCGGTGTGGCGACAGCGCCGGCACCGCCGCAACCGGCATCGCAGAAGCCCAGTCCAAAGCAAGAGCTTAAGCATGCTTCGGAACATGACCACGATCACGGCAACGACCGAGAAAAAGCAACCGATGGCGGTAACCCGGACCTGTACGCGGTCGACGTAGCCGGCGGTACCTTGCGCTTGCGCGGAATCGGCGTGAACACCGCGATTGCGTCTGGATACTCTTCGGAAAAGAAAGCGACCATCGGCCTGCTGCAAGGCGGGGATCACGATCCGCAACAGAACGGTTTCGATGTTCAGACCGTCGATTTCAGTGTCCTGGGGGCGTTCGATCCGTATTTCGATGCGGAATTCCACGTCGCTTTGAACATCGATACGGAGGGTGAGACCAAGCTCGAGCTGGAGGAGGCGTTCATGCGGACGCAGGACGGCGTCCTGCCGGGCGGATTGGAACTGGAGGTCGGTCAGTTCTTCACTGAATTCGGCGCCTACAACCCGGTTCATTTCCATGATCAAGTCTTCATCGACCAGCCGGTCATCGTCGGGCGCCTATTCGGCGCGGACGGATTGAGGGGGCAGGGCGTGCGCGTCGGATGGAAGGTTCCGGTGCCGTGGCGCAGCAAGCTGCATGTCGGCGCTCAGAACGCGACCGGTGAAACCCAGGCGAGTTTTCTGGCGAATGACGAAGTGTTCGAGGAACGCGCCGTCGGCGGCCGGGCATTCCGCGACCGGGAGGTGGACTCGATCGACGAACTGACCTATCTCGCCCGTTTGGCAAACCGCTTCCAGGCAGGCGAGGACACGGCCATTACGGTCGGGGCGTCGGGTTTGATCGGTCCCAACGCAACCGGATCCGATGCGAATACCTATATTGCCGGGGTGGATGTGACGGCGCATCACGATCTGCACGATGGCCGTTTCGTCGAATTCCAGGGAGAATTCATGTACCGGCACTACGAAGCCGCCGGCCAGTCGGATGAAGGGTTTGCCGCGGCGGATCTCGAGGACTACGGAATCTACGCGTTCGCCCGCTACGGATTCCTGCCGCGTTGGTCGGCTGGTCTGCGCGGCGAATACGCGACCGGTGGCGGCGCGAGCGTCGGCGATTTCGCGGGCCGGTCCCAAGACCCGTTCCGGTCCGATCGAATCCGAATCTCCCCGTTGTTGGCGTGGCAATTTGCGCCGACCGGTAACGTCCGTCTTCAGTACAATTACGACAACGCAGACTTCTTAACCGATGATGACGCGCACTCAGTTTGGCTTGGCTTCCAATGGGCCTTCGGGGCCGGCGAAGCGGTGCATGTCAGCGGGGGCGGTCACGACGACCACGCACATTGATGCTCCCCAAGCTCCGCCGGAAATTCATGCGGCGGGCATTACGAAAAACGGGGCGGATGGGAAATGCCATCCGCCCCGTTTTTTCAATCGGTTACGCGGCTATGTGAAGGTAACGTCGTCGTCCACGGCAAGCTGTGCGCCCGAGCTGTGTTCGTAGAGCGTGTAGCTCTCGCCCGCGATGGAGGTGTCTCCGGATTCCGTCCATCCCCCGCCCGCGTCGAGCTCGTCGCCCGCTTCGCCGGTGACGACCAACGTGTCCGCCGTCCCGGTCAGGGCGTTGACGCCGTCCGTTACGTCCAAGACGATGTCCGCATCCAGGGTCAATGTCGCGTCGGCAATAGCGGAAAGGTCGATTTCCTCGATGCCGGTTACCTGGCCTGGCGTCAGGCCGCCTAGATCGAAGCTTGCGCCCGGTCCGGTGAAGGCCAGCGTGTCGGTGCCCGCACCGCCGTCGACCTGCTCGAAGGTGAGGTCCGATACCTGGATGAGATCGTTGCCGTCACCCCCCAGCAGAACGTCCGAGCCGCCGTTGCTGGTGAGCGTATCGTTGCCGGCGCCGCCGATCAGCGTGTCGTCCGACCCGGTCGGGGCAGGGGCGATGTCAACGCTGATCAGGACATCCTCGAAATCGTTGTCGCCGCCGCCGAGCAGGTCTTCGAACCCGATCACCAACTCGCCGGTCTCGCCGTCGATGCCGCTAACGGCATGTTGGACGCCGTCGGGGTTGAGATTGGTCGCCGACGAATGAAATACGTCGCCGCTCAACGCGATTTCCGTAACGCCGTCGTCCGAGACGAAGAAGAGTTGCGGATTGACCGTGTCGATGGTCGCCGGCTCGCCGTCCGGACCGCGAAATTCGAAGCTGCCGCTCCCGAAAGACTCGAAATCGTTCTCGCCGAAGCCGTCCGCGATGATGAAGAAGGAGAATGTGTCACCGGTACCGACATCCAGGGTGGCGGTATCGCCGATGGTAAGGTCTCCACCGCCATCGACCTCCGATGCGTTGGTCCAAATGAATTCGACATCGCCGATGGTGCCGTCGGGCCCGACCGTGTAATAACCGATCGAGTTCTGGAAGCCCGCCCCTTCGCCTTGGAAGGTCACCGTGACCGGATTGTCCGCGGCCAGGGTCAGGTCGGCCAGGTCGACACCGTTGCGCGCCGCCGGATCGACGACCGTGCCGTCGGAAAGTTCGGGAATCTCTTCCGTCGTGACGAAGCTGTGGGCGATCGCCGCGCCGCCGGCCACGCTATCGCCGGTCAGCACATCGTTTCCTGCGCCGCCGAGAACGGTATCGCCGCCTGGGCCCGCTGCGACGTTATCATTGCCGCCTCGGGTATCGATGGTGTCGCCGAAGGCGCTGCCGATTACAATTTCGTCGCTATCGTTCCCGACGAAGTTGACGGGGCCGCTGGCGCCGCTGAAATCGAAGATCACGGGTCCGGTCGTCTCGGTCGGTGTCGTCGTCTCGACCGGGTCGTCGTCGCCCGGCGCGTCGGCCAGGTCGGCGGGGCCGCCATCCGTATTTTCTTCAAGCAGCGCTTGAAGTTGTGCCGCCAGGTTCGGGTTCTGGTTCAACAGGTCGAACGCGCCCAGACCGGCCACACCGGCGCCGAGGAGTTGCGCGCCGCTTTGCCCCACGCTGCCGCGTTCGCTGGAGCTGCCTTCGTCGGTCGGCGCGTCTGCGCCAAGGCCGTCGGAACTGTCGCGTTCGTCAATGTCCCGGCGCCGCGGTTTCAGGAAGGATCCCGGCGCGATCGTGGAGACGGCTTGGTAGATCGCCGCGTATTCGTTCGGCGTGAGCACGAAGATCGTGGACGGCGGGGCGTTGATGTTCGTGACCTGGGTGGTGGCGCCGGCTTCGCTCAGTTGCACGCTGCCTTCGTTGGTCACGACGTTGATGGCGCCGTCTAGGATCGTGAACTGCCCGCCAAGCTCGTCGAGCTTGCCGGTCACCACGGTGCCGCGAATGCCGATCGTCGCGACCGGGGTCTTGACCGTCATTTGCGACGGGTCGGTCTTGGCGACCTGGCCGCTCGTGAAGATGAAGACGCCCTTCAGGATCGAAACCGACAGGTTGCCCGCCTGGGTCTGCGGATCGAAGGTCAGGTCGTCGAGCGCGATGCGGGCGTCGGAACTGAGGGAAAAGGTGGTCTGGTCGGCCAGCAACATGCGGATTGCGCTGTCACCGTCGCCGGTCTCGACCACATCGCCTTGAAACAGAGGATCGCCGGTGCCGAGTTCGACGCGGGTGCCGTCCGCTCGCACGGCGAAGGCCCGGCCGGTCAGTTCGGCGACCTGCCCGATCGGCGGGCTGCTGGGAGCCGTCCCGAGCTGCGCGTATTGCCCCGGGGCCATCGGCAGAACGAAAGATTCGACCAGTTCCGCGTCCATGGCGCGGGTGCCGTCTTCGCTGGTCAGGTCGGGGCGCGGGTCGGCGGTGAAATAGTTTCGGACCGCAACGGCCGTGCCGTCCGGCTTGGCCAGAATCAGGTCGCTGCCGTCGCGAATATATTGGGCGTCGGAGAGAAATGTGCCGTTCGGCACGGTAATAACGGCGTCGGTCAACGCATCGGCAACCACGACGCTCAGCCCATTCGCCGAGGGGCCGTCGCTGATTGCTATCGCTTCCTCTGCCGCGGTTAAACTGCGCGCGGTCATTTTGATACCTCCACGCCTGCCCGTAGCCCCTCCGCACGAACAGACAGGCTCCTTTTATGCACTATTGCACCGGAATGCACCAGTCGTTGAGGAAACTTTGACTAACCAGTTCGGGCCGCGCGCTAATCCGAAGGGCCTTGGGTGTTCGGATTAGTCCAAAGGGCGAAGCGGCCGGAGTTTCGGCAGCGTCGAGTCGATATCCGCGCGGTAAGGCAGGCTCGGTTGGGCACCCATGGTTTGACAGGCGAGTGCGGCGCCGACACTGGCCCGGCGGACCGCGTCCGCGACCGAGTCTCCCGCCTCCAGAGCCGCTGCGAGGATACCGGCGAACGCATCCCCGGCGCCGGTGGTGTCGATCGCCTTGACCGGCAATGCCGGCACGTCGAAGCCGCCGAACGGGCCGATCGCGATCGCGCCGCGGTTGCCGAGCGTCATGACGGCGGTGAGGCCAAACCGGCTGGAAAGGTCGGCCAAAAGCCGCGCGGGTTCCCGGGGCGGGAGACCGATGGTATCCGCCACCGCCTTGCCCTCGATCTCGTTGACGAGCAGCACGTCTACCTCGGCCAGAATCTCTACGGGCACCGGGCCGGCCGGGGCGACGCTTAGGATAATGCGGCCGCCGTTCGCCTTCGTGTGGCGCACTGCGGTCCAGTTTTCCGCTAGGGGGACTTCCATTTGCAGGACGAGCCAATCGCCGGGGCCCGGTGTGCGGCCGGAGAGCTGATCGGCGGTGGTGTCCAGATTGGCTCCGGATGCCACGACGATCGAATTTTCGCCTTTGCCGTCGACCCAAACAGCGGCGCAGCAGGTTGGACGTTCGGATTCCGCGATCGCGGATAGATCGACGCCGCTTTCGCGCAACAGGCTCAGGGCGGTATCCGCAAAGGCGTCGCTTCCGACGGTCCCGATCATTCGGACGGCCGCACCGGCGCGGGCGGCGGCAACGGCCTGGTTGGCGCCCTTACCGCCGGGGACGACCATATATTCGGGACAAAGAACCGTCTCGCCAGGTGCCGGCAACGCATCGACCTGCATCACCATATCCACGTTTACCGAGCCGAATACGGTGATCATCTCGTTGTCGCCCCAAGCAGGAGAACGCGCCGTTTAGCGGCCCCCGGTCAGTGCGACATTAGCACGGGCACGGTCATGTGCTGCAACATGTGCCGGGTTACGCCGCCCAGGACGAACTCGCGGAAGCGCGACCGGCCGTAACCGCCCATCACGACCATATCCGCACCGGTTTCGGAGGCCCGGTTGAGCAGGGCATCGCCCACCGAAATGTTGTTAGCCGGCGTCTCGTAGACCGTGACGTCGATGCCGTGCCGGGCGAGATGCGCGGCGATATCCGCGCCCGGAAGATCGCCGATATCGTCGCCGCTGGCGATGAAGACTTCGACCTCGCGGGCGCTGTCCAGAATCGGCATGGCGTCCGCGACCGCGCGGGCCGCCTCGCGGCTGGCGTTCCAGGCGACGATGACTCTTTTGCCGATGGTATCCGGTGCGCCGGTGAAGGGAACCATCAGCAACGGCCGGCCCGAACTAACCAGGACGTCTTCGGCGAGATCCGCGAAACGTCCGTCGCCGCCGCCCGATTCATGCTGGGCGACGATCGTCAAATCCGCGTATCGGGCGTGGCGCCCCAACACTTCGTGCGGATTGCCCAGTTCGGTCCGCCATTCGCTGCGGTCCTGGAGTCCCGCATGGGCGGTCGTCGACTTGAAGACCTCTTCCGACGCCTCCAGCAGCTCTTTTTCCCGTTGTTCCATGATTTCAGCGACGGATTCCGGCAGCCGGGCGCTGGCATAGCGCGGCATATCCAACGGGGGCCGAATACCCAGTCCGACGATATGAGCATTATGACGATCGGCGAGAGCGGCCGCGGCGCCGACCACCGCCCTGGCGCTGCGTGTGTTGTTGACGTGCACCAATAGATCTTTCAACGCCATGAGAGTCACTCCTGAACGGATGATCACTGGCGCTAGTTTGCGGGAGGGCCGTCGAGACGGCATTGACATCAATCAAGGGGGCGAGGTGACAGCGGCACGCGTCGATCAGACCCAAGACGGGCCTGAGCGCTGCCGGTCACGTGGAAGGGGTGCCGCCGCCGGCGTCGATCGTGCCGGCGGTTTTCGAGTTACGCGGCGTTAGGAGTCGAGAAATTCCCGCTTCCCGACGTTGCACATATCGAGGACGTCATCGATATCCAGCACGTCGTATTCTTCGCCCATGAAGGCGATGTCTTCCTCGACGTCGAAGTCGCTGTCTTCGTCGAGCACGGAATCGAATTTGTCCGTGAGGTCGGTGTCGACGGTCGCCGCGACAGTTTCTTGTTCTGCTAGACCGGCCACATATTTTTCCTGCGGTCCGGTCTCTATCGCTCCAGTTCTTGGGCGGGCCATTTTTCAATTCCCCGAATGAAAAACCACTTGGTCAGCGTTCTGCTGTTAACCAAGCTATCGGTGTTTTGTTTAAAATTCTGTAAACGGCGTCCGACCGGCATCCCCGGATTTCTGCGGTTCTTGCGTGTCGAAAAAGCCGTTTCGGAGAAAAAAGAAAGAAAAATCGCACCGAATTCGGGCCGGCGATCGCGGCATTTGGTGGCGTCGCCTTTAGTCGATGACGGTGTTCAGGGCGTCTTGAAACGCCGGCCTCAGCGAGGCGTCCTCGGCATGGATACCGTCTTCGATGACCTTGCGTCCGGCGACGAAGACATCGCGGATCGCAGCGGCGCCGGCGGCGAAGACGAAGCTGTCCAACAGCGTGTCCTGGTTTCGGCCGGCCAGCAGTGGATGATCGGAGTCGAGGATGACGAAGTCGGCTCTGAATCCCAGCGCTATCGCGCCCATCCTTCGGCCCAGCGCACGGCCCCCGCCTTGGATGGCGGCTTGGTAGAGGCCCGCGCCTATGTGCGCATGGCCACATCCCAGGATGCCGCGGCGGCCGTGTGTCAGCCGCTGGCCGTATTCCAGCAACCGCAGTTCCTGGGCCGGATCGAGGGAAATGTGGCTGTCCGTGCCGATGCCGAACGCGCCGCCGTTGTCGAGGAATCGCGATGCGTCGAATATCCCGTCTCCCAAATTGGCTTCCGTCGTCGGGCACAGTCCGGCCACTGCGCCGGACCGCGCCAACGCGACCGTTTCCTCGGGCGTCATATGCGTGGCGTGGATCAAGCACCAACGGTCGTCCACCGCATGATTGTCGAGTAACCACGCGACCGGGCGGGCACCGAGATGGATCAGGCAATCGTCGACCTCTTTCGGCTGTTCCGCCACGTGAAGATGGAACGGCATTTCGGCAGCCTTCGCGAGGTCCGCAGCGTCGGTCAGTTGATCCTGCGTCACCGCGCGGAGCGAATGCGCCGCGATTCCGATTTGAATGTGCGGGTCCTTCGCGACACTGCCATTCAGGCTGTCGATGAGGTTGGCGTAACCCTCGACATCGTGGACGAACCGGCGCTGCGCCGCACCGGGCGATTCGCCGCCGAAGCCGCCCCGGGCGTATAGCACCGGCAAATGCGTCAGGGCGATGCCGGTGCTGCGCGCGGCCTCGATGGCCGCCAGCGACATGGCGGCGGGCGCGTCGTAAGGCCGGCCGTCCGGCGCGTGATGAAGATAATGGAACTCACCGACCGCGGTGTAGCCGTGACGCAGCATGTCGGCATAGAGTTGAGCGGCGATCGCCGCGAAACTGTCCGAATCGACCCGGCTCGCGACCCGGTACATGACATCCCGCCAGGACCAGAAACTGCCCGCGTTTTCGGTTTTCTCCGCCAATCCGGCCATTGCGTATTGGAATGCGTGTGAATGCAGGTTCGCCATTCCCGGGATGACGGGGCCGCGCGCCACGGGAACACCGCCGTCAGCTTCGGTCGTGCCCGCAATGCCGGTGATCGTGCCCTCCGCGTCGAATCGGATCGTTTGATCCGACACCCATCCGCCGGGCATCAATACCTGGCTGCATCTCAACCCGCGCTCGGTGCTGGGCTTCGCCATTCCGCTATGCTCGCTGTTGCTCAGTTCGCGGCGGACCCGAACGAATTCGTGACTTGTTCCGCCCGCTTCCTGCTACCATGTCGAAATCGGCGCATAACTTCCAGCGATAGGAGCGATCAGGTGGCGGAGACACAATCGGCGATATTCGGGGCGGGCTGCTTTTGGGGCATCGAGGCGTCTTTCCGAAAGGTGGAAGGCGTGAAAACCACGTCGGTCGGGTATTCCGGGGGCACCAAGGCCAGCCCGACCTATGAAGAGGTTTGCAGCGGCACGACCGGTCATGCCGAGGTCGTGCGCGTCGAATTCGACCCGGATGTGGTGACCTATGACGCCTTGCTCGACCTTTTCTGGCAAATTCACGACCCGACCACGATGAACCGGCAGGGCCCGGATGTCGGAACGCAATACCGGTCGGCCATCTTCTACCTGGATGAGGAGCAAGCGGCGGCTGCCCGGGCATCGAAGGATGCCCAAGACAAATCCGGGCGGTTCCGGGACCCGATCGTCACCGAGATCATCGCGGCGTCGGATTACTGGATGGCCGAGGACTATCACCAACAGTATTTCGAAAAGCAGCGCGGGCGGTTCGGACGATTTTTCTAGAATGCCGTTGGTCGCCGAAATTGGCGGCGCGGGTACGATGCTCTAAGGTTGGCGTCCGAACACGCAAGATGAGAATAAGCGGCAAAGGGCAGTCGTGCGACGCGAAGGCTTGCCTCCAGGCCGCAGGAGACGCCCATGAACGACAAGACCCCGGCCGGAACACGCCAACGAAGCTACAACGACCTCCACGAACATATCGCGGCGCTGGACAAGGCCGGATTGCTGACGACGATCGACGCGCCGATCAACAAGGACACGGAGATGCATCCGTTGGTCCGTTGGCAATTCCGCGGCGGCATCCCCGAGCCGGAGCGAAAAGCCTTCTTGTTCAACAATGTCACGGACAGCCGCGGCCGTAGCTACGACATCCCTGTCGTGATCGGCGCGCTGGCCGCAAACGCCGAGATTTACCGCATCGGCATCGGCGTGGACCGGATCGAGGATATCGGGCCGCAATGGGACCATGCCTTCAGCAACCCCGTTCGACCCAATGTCGTCGAGGACGCGCCGGTCCACGAAATCGTTTTGCAAGGCGATGACGTGAAAGGCGAGGGCAAGGGATTGGATGCCTTGCCGATCCCGATCTCCACGCCGGGTTTCGATGTCGGTCCGTATTTCACCGCGGCGACCTGGATCACCAAGGATCCGGATGACGGCGTGCAGAATATGGGTGTCTACCGGGGCAACCTGAAAGCGCCGGACCGCGTCGCCGTGATGATGCTGATGTCGATGCAGGCCGGCGGTTACTACCACTGGAAGAAATATCAGGAACGCGGCGAGCGGATGCCCGTGGCGATTATCCTCGGCTGCCCGCCGGTGGTCGAATACACCGGGCCGGCCAAGGTGAAGCTGGGCGTCGATGAGCTGTCCGTGGCGGGCGGCCTCGGCGGCGGTCCGATCAACGTGGCGAAGGGGAAGACCGTAGACCTGATGGTGCCCGCCGAAGCGCAAGTCATCGTCGAAGGGTATATGGACCCCGAGTATCTTGAGCCGGAGGGGCCGTTCGGCGAATCGCACGGCTATGTCGCGCTCGAGGAATACAATCTGGTCATGGACGTGACGGCGATCACCCGGCGCAAGGACGCGGTGATCAGTTCGATCATCTCGCAGGTCACGCCGAGCGAGTCGAGCGTCATCAAACGCGTTGCCTACGAGCCGCAATATCTCAGCCATCTGCGCGACACGCTCAGCATCAAGGGCGTCAAGAAGGTTTCGATGCACGAGCCGCTGACGAACCTGCGCCGTGTCGTCTTCGTGCAGTTCGAGCGCGACGTGCCGCGGACCGAGATATGGCGCGGGTTATACGGCATTTCCGCCTTGCAGCCGGCCGTCGGCAAGTATTGCATCGCGATCAACGAGGACATCGATCCCGACAGCGGCGATGCGGTCTTCTGGGCGCTGTCGTATCGCGCAAACCCGGATCTCGACGTGCAGATCCTGAAGCATCGCGCGCGCGGGCACGGGCCGGTGCTGAAAGGCGTGGACTCGGATTCGACCATGCTGATCGACGCCACGCTGAAAGCCGACATGCCGCCGGTGGCGCTGCCCAAGAAGGAATACATGGAGCACGCCAAGGAGCTATGGGAAAAGTTGGGCCTGCCGCCGCTGAAACCGGAATCACCCTGGTACGGGTATTCCCTCGGCGATTGGAACGACGATTGGGACTTGGCTGCCGAGCGTGCGGCGCAGGGCGACTATCTCCGGAACGGTGAACGGTCGGCGCAGTGGAAGCGCAAGCTGGAGAATCCGCAGGTCCCGATCCGCGACGTGCTCGGCAAAGATTTCTTCGATAAGGATTGAGCCGACATGGCCGACAAACCCCGCCTCATCGTTGGCATCAGCGGCGCCTCGGGCGTGATCTATGGCATCCGGATGCTCGAGGCCTTGAGCAAGCTGCCGGTGGAAAGCCATCTCGTCATGTCCAAGTCCGCCGAGATGACCATCGCCTATGAGACCGACATGAAGTCGGCCGATGTGAAGGCCTTAGCCGATGTTGTTTATCCAATCTCGGACATCGGGGCGTCGATTTCCTCGGGATCGTTCCGGACCATGGGGATGGTGGTGGCGCCCTGCACGATCCGCAGCCTGTCGGAGATCGCCGGCGGCGTGACCTCCTCGCTGCTCAGCCGTGCCGCCGACGTGGTGCTGAAGGAACGGCGGCGCCTTGTCCTGTTGCTGCGCGAGACGCCGCTGCATGCCGGGCATATCCAATCGATGCTGCGGGCGACCGAGATGGGCGCGATCATCGCCCCGCCGGTGCCGGCCTTCTACACCCGGCCGCAGACGTTGGACGACGTCGTCAATCAGACGGTGGGGCGGGTCCTTGACCTGTTCGACATCGATTCCGGACTGCCGCAGCGCTGGGGCGAGGACGTGGACGGCGGCCGAAAGATATAGTGCCGGCGCGAGTTGACGGCTCTCGCAGCCCGGCGTTAGGATTCCGGGCAAATCAATACTTTGAACGAATGTGGAGGCGTGATGTCTGATCTAAGGACAGACGGCGTCAAGGTCGTGGGCACTCCGACGGAAATGCTCGATCGGGACGTCGAGGGCGATCCCGCCTGGGTCGGCGACACCGATATCCCCGACGGCGGAAGAGCCTTCCTGACGAAAGCGTGTTTGGACGAGCTGCAAACGGCTGCGCGGACGCTGCGGGATAACCCGCTGCCGCTGCTGGCCGTCAGGCAGGACGATTTCGAATTGGAAGCCTGCCGCGCGTTGATGCGCGACGTGAAGCATCAACTCGATGACGGGATCGGGTTCGCAATCCTCGACCGTCTGCCGCTCGACGACCTGAGCACGGAGGAGGCCGAGTCCTGTTATTGGCTGCTCGGCTCGATGCTCGGCCGCGCGGTGGCGCAGAAATACAACGGCCTGATGAAGTATGACGTGCGGGACACCGGCGCGCAGCCGCTCGCCGGCAACGGTGTGCGGTCGTCCATCACCAACAAGGGGCAGAGTTATCACACCGATAATTCCTATGACATGGCGCCGGACTATGTCGCACTGATGTGTTTCCAACCGTCGATGGAAGGCGGGGTCAGCGGATTGGTGAGCTTCCAGACGGTCCACAACGAATTGCGGAAACGGCATCCCGACCTGCTCGAACGGTTGTACAAGCCGTTCTACTTCGATCGGCAGCGCGAGCATGCGGAGGATGACGCACTGGTGTCACAGACGCCGGTTTTCCGATGCGTCGACGGGCGGCTGTCGGTGCGGTTTTCCGAAAGGCTGATCGAGCAGGCCTTCGAGATGCGCGGCGAGGAATTCGATGCCGAGAGCCGGCGGGCGATCGACGCGATGCTCGAGATCATGAATGCGCCCGGCATGGACAAGGAATTCGCCTTCGAGCGCGGGCAAATTCAGATCGTCAACAACACGCGGCTCGGTCATCGCCGGACGGGCTTCAAGGACTGGCCCGATCCGGAGCGCAAGCGGCACCTTGTCCGGCTGTGGTTCCGGAACAGCGGCCGGCCGTTTTACGCCGGATAACCCGCTCGGGGGAAACGGGCCTTCGGGCAACAGCAGGAGGGTGAAATGTCGGAACTTGTGGAAGTCGAAGTCGACGGCAGCCCCATGCGGATCTGCACCGCGTCGCCCGCGGGCGATGGGCCCTTTCCCGCGGTCCTGGTGACGATACACGGTGGCGGCCTGGATGAATTCGAGTTCGATCTCGCGGACAAGCTGGCGGCGGAAGGCTACATGACCGCGGCGCCGGACATCTTTCATCGCCAGCCCGAGGGCCTGGACCGGGCGGCGAAGCGCGAAGCCCTGACCGACGATGGCTTGATCGCCGACGCGAATGCGGGTCTCGCCTGGCTGGAGAGCACGGGCCGGGCCGACCTTGGCCGTACCGCGATACTCGGCCACTGCATGGGCGGGCGGCACGCCTACTTGGGGGCCAGCGTGAACTCGGTTTTCCGATGCGTCGTCGCCTATTACGGCGGCAATATGTTCGTGCCCTGGGGGCATGACGGCCCATCGCCCTTCGACCGGCTGAGCAACCTGAAGATTCCGGTGATCGCATTCTACGGCAACGACGATCCCAACCCGTCGCCGGACGACGTGGACAAGATCGACGCGGAACTGGACAAGCTCGGCGTGCCGCACGAGTTCCACCGCTATGACGGCGCGGGCCATGCCTTCCAGAATTTCACGTCTGAGGAATCCTACCGCGACGGACCGACCAAGGATTCATGGGGCCGGACGGTCAACTTCCTGAATCAGCATATCGGCTGACTCGGCGGACGGCACCGGCGCATAATCACATCGGCGCGACTGCATATTGCATTCCGCATTGCACTCCCGCACGGTTGTCCGCGGAAAATCGGGAGGTGTAGCGATGCGTAATTCCTTTAAATTCATATTTATCGCCGTTGCGGCGGTCTTCGTTTCGACGGTGCAGGCGGTTCCGGCACAGGCGCAAACAGCCGCGAAACGGTCGATCACGAAGATCGCGGGCGATGTGTACCGGTTCCAGAACAAGTTCCACTTCTCCGTCTTCATGGTGACGCCGCAAGGCGTGATCGTGACCGACCCGATCAACGCCGACGCGGCGTCCTGGCTGAAGGCGGAAATCGCCAAACGGTTCAACCAACCGGTCAAATACGTCATCTACAGCCACGATCACCGCGATCACATCGCCGGCGCGGACGCATTCGCCGACACCGCGCTCTATGTCGGACATGAGAAGGCCAAGGCGACGATCGTCGGCGAAAAGCGGCCGGCTCCGCCGCCGGACATCACCTTCTCGGACCGCATGACGCTCGAACTCGGCGGAAAGCAGGTGGAGTTGATCTATGTCGGCAAGAGTCATTCCGACAATACGATCGTCATGCGCTTCCCGGCGGAGCGCGTGCTCTTCGCGGTCGACATCGTAACGGTCAACCGGCTGCCCTATAAGACGCTGAGCGATTCCTACTGGCCGGACTGGATCAACGCGCTGAAGGTGGTCGAGGCGCAGGATTTCGACATCCTTGCGCCCGGACATGGCAAGCTCGGCACCAAGGCGGACGTGGCCGCGCATCGCGGATACTTGCAGGACCTGTATGACGGCGTCGTCGCCGGCGCACGGGCCGGCAAATCGCTCGACGACCTGAAGGCATCCCTGACCCTGGATAAATACAAAGGCTGGGGACGCTACAAGGAGTGGCGGGCGATGAACATCGAAGGCGTCTACCAGCGCGTCCAATTGCAGCGGCGCGGTAATTAGTACTTCTCGCCGCGGGTTCGTTCTCCGCATACATGCTTCGACAGGCTCAGCATGAGGATCGCGTTTTTCGGCATGCCTGCCGGTGGCTGGACGCTGCGCCTATCCGTTACTGTATCCTCGTCCTGAGCTTGTCGAAGGACGGCGGCGCTAGGCTCAGGCGTGCGCGCCGCCGCGTAGCGCGCCGGCCTCGACGCTGCCCCAAACCACTTTGTGGCTCTCGGGCAGCGGCCGGCTGTTCGGCATTGAGAGCCAGATCCGCAACAGCAGCCGATCGAGGCGATCGCCGGGCGAATCCACGAACGGGGTGCGCCCGTGATAGATCACGTGATTGTTCAGCAACTGCAGGTCGCCGGGGGCCAACGGCATCTCGAAACAAAATTCGTCCGCCAGGTCGATCAGCATGTCGAGCGCTTCGACCTGCGTGTCGGTAAGCGGCGGCACGCCGGGGATATCCTGCGCCTGCTCGATGTAGGTGCGTGAAAAATGGCTGGTGAAATGGCCGTCCCGCTGTGCGAAGACCGGCAGCGGATAGGATAATGTTTCCGCGCCCACTTCGTCGCCCACGGTGCTGCGGTGATAGTCCTGATACAGCGTCGCCAACAGGTCCGGGCGGCGCTCCAGGATGGCGTCGTGAATGGCCACCGCGCTGACGATCCGGCTGATCCCGCCGGCCTTGGCGCGCCGGACGCAAAGCAGGCCGACGACATCGGTGCGGTCCGTATGCCAGCGCAGCGGGCCGCTTGAGTCGACCCGTTGGCCGCCGCTGTCGCGGATGTCGCGCATCAGGCCGCGTCCGCCATTCTGCTGGACGGGAGTCCCGAGATATGCGCCGATGCCAAACAGCAGCCGGCGCAGATCGATCTCCGTGTAGTCGTCGACCGGGATACCCGTCAATTTGACCACACCCTGTCCGTATTCCAAGTCGTCGGCCACCGATGACAACGTGCCGGCGAAGCCGTCGAGCGGAAAATCTTGGCAGGTGATGTCGGACCAGTCGCAGCCGCGCTGGCGGACATATTCGAGCGCAGCATCGATTTCGGCCAAGGCCGTGCCGTCGACGGGGCGAACCCAGCGTGTATCCTCGAGGAGCGTCCGGCCGCGCCAGGCGGCGGGTCCGCCGATAGGGTGAATGGATTGGGTCATGGCAGCTCTCTTCCCATGTCCCCAGCATGACATCATAGGCGCGGCGGGCCGGCAAGTTCCAGGCCGGATCGCTGGCGTCGAAATACTTGCGGGCAGCGTGTCTACATCCGCGTTTTACTGGAATAGGCAGTCACCTGTAGGGAATCGCCAACCCGTTCGATGATGAAGTTGTCATGCGTTACGCCGGTGCCTTGGTGGTCGCCGATGATGATCGTTTCGATCAGGCGGGAAGTAACAGCTACTCTCGTGGGAGATTTTACTTTGATATTGATGTTTTCACGGGTCAGCTCATAAGCATCGAGCCGAATAATACTTTGATATAAAGCAGTCAAAAAATCCTGCTTTCCCATTGTTCTTCGAAAAATGTTGCCTTGATTTTGAAGATCGACGACCATTTTTATATCTTCACTTAAGAAGTCGCCGAACTTATTCATGTCCTCGGCCAAAACCGCGGCGTCCATTGCCGCAAGCATTTCCCGCACTTCGTCTTTGGTGATGCCCGTTGCCGCTGCGGTCGTTGGAAGTATAACGACGCATAAAATAAGAATATATCGAAGAATTTTCATAAATTTCTCCAACATATTGTGGGTGATGCCTTGGATTGTAAATATTACGGCTGATTATTTAAAATATATGAATCGCTCTTGTTGCAGGAGTATTCAGTTTTCTGGATATTTGAGATTGCCGTCAAAGTAAAAGCTCCCTCCCGCGAAGCGCGGAAGGGAGCCTTGGTCGTCGGAATGTCCCGCCGGTCTACAGCGTATCTTCGCTGCCGAGGATGACGGTGCACTGGCTGGACAGGACGCCGCCGTTGCCGTGGGCGATCGCCAGATTGACGTCGTCCACCTGCCGGTCGCCGCACACGCCCTGAATCTGGCGGGCCGCTTCGATCAGCAGGAACAGGCCGTACATGCCGGGATGGCAGTAGGACAGGCCGCCGCCGTTCGTGTTGACCGGCACTTTGCCGCCGGGGCCGATGCCGTTGTTCTCGACGAATGCGCCGCCTTCGCCCTTGGCGCAGACGCCCAGGTCTTCCAGGAACAACAGCGTGTTGATCGTGAACGCGTCATACAGCTCGAACACGTCGATATCCTTCACCGTCACGCCCGCTTCCTTGTAGGCGATCGGTCCGGAATGGGCCGCACCCGACACGGTCATGTCCGGCATGGCGCTGATCATGTTGTGGCTGATGTGTTCCCCGGTGCCGAGCACGTAAACCGGCTTGGTCTTGAGGTCCTTGGCCCGTTCCGGCGTGGTGATGACGATCGCGCCGCCGCCGTCGGTCACGAGGCAGCAGTCGCGCACCGTGAAGGGATGGCTGATCATCGGCGCGTTCAGCACGTCGTCGACGGTCAGGTCGTCCTGCCGATAGGCGACCGGGTTCAACTTGGCCCAGTTGCGTGCCGCCACGGCGATTTCGGCCAGCTGCTCGCGCGTCGTGCCGTATTCATGCATATGCCGGGACGCGGCGAGGGCATAAGCGCTCGGCGGCATCATCGGCTTATACGGATCCTCGTAGGCATTCGGCTCACGCGCCGACGCCGCGGCCCGGCTGACCGAGCGCTGCGTGCTGCCGTAAGCGACGACGATGACCTCGCAGCAGCCGGCCGCGATGGCCGCCTGGGCGTGCGCCACATGCGCCATGAAGGACGAACCGCCGATCTGGGTGGAGTCGAAATAGGTCGGCTGGATGCCCAGATACTCGCACATCGCCATGGCGACCATGCGCGACTGGCTGGTCGCAGCGAAGTAGCCGTCGACGTCGCTCAGCTTCAGGCCGCAATTGTCGAGCGCGCGCATCGTGCCCTGCGCCATCAGGTCGAAAGGGGTCATGTCGGGGGCGACGACGCCGAGATCGGATTCCGCCGTGCCGACGATCGCGATATTTCCGCGAAGGTTGCTCATGATCAGCCCTCCACCGGATCGAAGACCGGATAAACCGGCTGGTCGTCGGTGCCGGGGATCATCCGCACTTTCACGCGCATCCCGATCTTGACCTCCGACGGATCGATATTCTCGATCCGGCTCATCATGCGAAAGCCCTCGTCCAGATCGACCATCGAGACGTCATACGGCTCGCCGTTGCGCGGGTGCAGCGTGGTCGTGGCGTAGACGGTGCCGAGACCCTTGCTGACTTTCCATTCCAGCGCGCCGCCGTCTTTCGGTGCGACCAATCGCGGATAGAACACCGCCTCGCCGTCTTCGGTGACTTGATACGCAAGGTCGCCCTTGTCGCAGTATTCCCGGAATACCGCGAGCGGCGACGTTTCCGCCCTCTCGGACATACTCAGTAACTCCCTAATTGTGGTTACGGGCCCGGGCTTTTGTCCGGGCCGCCGGTTGGGGCCGCCCGATTATGCGGCGGGACTGCCGGCTTGTCACATCGCGGCGCGTCCGTCTGTGATATCGTCCTCGAGAATAATGCCCGACTCCGAACGCCGCGTCCTGGATCGTCGGGCCCATGAATAATGTGAACAATGCATGTTGTAACGCGGAGGATAGTCGAGTGATTTTTCGAACCATAATCGCAGTGGCCGCGCTCTTGCTGGCGTGGGGTGTCGGACCCGTCCAGGCCGCGGAACCGAAGGCCGATAAGCCGGCCCCGCAAAAAGCCGAACCCGTAGCCGAGCAGAAACCCAAACCGGCGCCGATGCGGAAGGGCAGCGGCACCGTGACCTACGTTCCGGTCGCTACCGAGACGACCAAGCTAAAGAACGGCAGCACCGTGATCCGGACGCGCATGAAGGGCATCATCGTCGCCGACGACCCAAAAACGCCGTTCCATCTGGCCGGGCAAAGCTGCGGCGGCACCACGGTCCTGTCGGCGAAGGGGTTCCCGCCGCACAGCAGCGGCTACTGCAGTACCATCGACAAGGACGGCGACGCCTGGTGGATCTGGTGGCGCGCCGAAGGCAACGGCAGCGTCTGGCAATTCATCGACGGCACCGGCAAATACGCGGAGATCGAAGGCAAAGGAAAAACGGCGACGCTGGTGCGTTTGCCCGACGGCCGTCAGACGCTGCGCTGGGAAGGAAGCTGGCGGCTGCGGTGACGGGGCCGCGTTCCCAAACTCGTTGGCTTATCCTGCGATCTCCGCCCGGCCATTATTGATCACCACCGCGTCGCGTGCCGCGACGACCGACCGGAAGATGATTTCCGTGCCGTCCCGCCACATCTCCGTGCGGATCGTGTCGCCCGGGAAGACCGGGGCGGAGAAGCGGCCTTCCATGCTTTTCAGTTTTGCCGGGTCGTAACCGCAAACGGTTTTTAGCAGCGCGTTTCCGGCGACCCCGTAGGTCAGCAGGCCGTGCGCGATGGGCCGGTCGAAGCCCGCCTTCGTGGCGACGTCCGGGTCGGCGTGCAGCGGGTTGTAGTCGCCGCTCAAGCGGTAGATCAGCGCGGACTGCGGCAGCGTCTCCAGATCGCAGGTCATGTCGGGCGCGCGGTCGGGGATTTGCGCCACCGGTTTTTCCGGTCCGCTGGGTCCGCCGAAACCGCCCTGGCCGCGTAGGAAGGAACTGGTGCCGACGGTGCAGAGACGGTCGCCCGTCGCCTTGTCGTAGACCTCGCGTTCGGCGTTGACCAGCGCGCCGCGTCCTTCGCCCTTGTCGATCACGCCGGTCACCCGGATTTTGCCGATGAAGGTCCCTTCGACCGGCAGCGCCTTGTGAATCGTAAAACTATTGCCGCCGTTGACCATGCGCAGATAGTCGATCCCGACGTCATACTGTCGTATCCAACTGCCGGGATAGGCCATCACGACCGCTTGCGTCGGCAAGGCCTGGAGGTCTTTCTCATAGAGGAAGCGGAGTTCGTCGCGGTCGACCGGATCGTTACCCAGACCCACGCCGAGCGCGTACAGCATCGTGTCGCGCGCGGTCCATTCCTGCTCGATCTCCGGAATGTCGAGCTTCATGATTTTTTCGTAGTCGATGGCCATGGCGTCCTCTCCCTGCGGCGGCAGCACGCGCTGCGTCGGCGTCAGTATAGCCAAGAAAACTGCCGCGGCACGAAACCGCGGCAGGGCTTGGGTGGGGAGAGGAAAGTCTTACTCGGCAGCGGCGAGATGCCGGAGCCCGGCAATCTCGGTACCGAGGAATTCCGCGAGCGCGCCCATGCCGGACCGGTTCGTATCCGTCAGGCCGGCGGCCGCTTCCGCGTCGGGGTTGTAGTTGGTGTTGGTGTTGACGTCGTAGACCCAGGTCTTGCCGTCGGCGTCGGTAATCATCTCGATCCCGGCGACCTCGATTCCGTTGCGGCTGAGGAACCGTTCCATCCGGGCATGCAGTGGATGGGTGAAGCCCTCGAGGATTTCGAATTTGGGCCGCTCCGGTGTGGCCGGGGCATCGTCGATTGCGCAGACGTCGGCAGGGCACAACTCGAAACCGTCCGACGTATCCACACGGACCGAATAAACCAATCGGCCGCCGACGAACTCGTTGCGGATAATGGCGGGTTCCGCCGCCTGCACGTAGCGCTGCACCAGGACGGTGCCATCCAATCCGGCGTCGAACGCGTCGTCGTCGATGAAGGCTTCGGCCGACGCGATATCGTCGAACTTCTGGACGCCCAATCCTTTGCCGCCGCGGTTGGGTTTCAAGATGAGCGGCGCGCCGATCTTTCGGATCGCCGCACGCAGGGCGTCCTTGCCGACCGCGACGATCGTGCGCGGCACGGGAATGCCGGCGGCGGCCAGGGCGGCGTATTGCTTCACCTTGCTGATTTCCAGCTCCAACGCGTTTCCGTCGTTGACGACGCGGCGGCCGTGACCTTCCAGCCAGGCCAGCACGCTGCCGGCGAATTCCGGCGCGAAGCGGTGGCCGCGCGTGTGCGAGGAGGCGCTCATGCGGTTGTAGAACACGCCAGCCGGCGGGATATCGGCCAGGTCGACGGATCCTTCCGCGAGGTGCCATTCCTCGAAGGGCAGGCCCCGGCGTTCGAAGGCGGTGCGAAGCGGTGCGACCCACTCGTCGTTTTCATGCAACACGTAGATGGCCGTCATGACGGTGTCCTCGAATTAAACAGTATTTTCATGTTAAAATAATGATCTCCATTAATATGATGTAAATATTATTGATGTCAACGAAGGAGTCGTAAATAGCGAAAATTTGAAGTGTTCCTTTGCCGCGTTCACTCCACAATGTAGGGTGAGCCGACCAGAATCCGGGCCGACTGCGGCCGGGATGCTGATTGCCCAACAGGAGTGCCCATCCATGTCACAGCCCCCGACGTCGCCCGGCAATTCCGCCAGCAGCCGCGATATTGCCTATGTCATGCATCCCTACACGAATTTGGAACGGCATAAGACGGTGGGTCCCCAGGTCATGGCGAAGGGCAAGGGGATCTGGGTCTACGACGAAGAGGGCAAGCCGTATATCGAGGCGATGGCGGGTCTGTGGTGCACGTCGCTGGGTTTCGCGGAGGAACGCCTGGTCGAGGCGGCGGCGCGGCAGATGCGCGATCTGCCCTTCTATCACGTGTTCGCCGCGAAGAGCCACGATCCGGCCATCAACCTCGCGGAGAAACTGATCGGCATGGCGCCGGTTCCGATGTCGAAGGTGTTCTTCGCCAATTCGGGGTCGGAGGCGAACGACAGCGCCGTCAAGATGATCTGGTACTACAACAACGCGCTAGGCCGGCCGGAGAAGAAAAAGATCATCAGCCGCATCAAGGGCTATCACGGCGTGACCGTCGCGTCGGCGAGCCTGACCGGTCTGCCCTTCAATCATCGGGACTTCGACCTGCCGATTGCCGGAATCCTCCATACCGATTGCCCGCATCACTACCGCTTCGCCGAAGAGGGCGAGAGCGAGGAAGACTTTGCCACCCGCCTGGCGGCCAATCTCGAAGCAATGATCGAGGACGAAGGCCCGGACACGGTCGCGGCCTTCTTCGCGGAGCCGATCATGGGGGCGGGCGGCGTGATCGTGCCGCCGGCCACCTATTTCGAGAAGATTCAGCCGATCCTGAAGAAATACGACATCCTGTTCGTCGCGGACGAGGTGATCTGCGGCTTCGGTCGCACCGGCAACATGTTCGCCACCGAAACTTATAACCTGCAGCCGGATATCATTACGGTCGCCAAGGCGCTGTCGTCGGCCTATCTGCCGATCTCCGGTCTGATGATCAACGAGAAGGTGTCGGACGCGATTTACAAGAACAGCGGCGAGATCGGCACGTTTGGGCATGGCTTCACCTATTCGGGCCACCCCGTCGCCTGCGCCGTGGCGCTGGAAACCCTGAACATCTACGAAGAACGCAACATCGTTGGGCATGTCCAGAAGGTGATGCCGCGGTTCGCCGAACGGCTGCAAGGGTTTGCCGATCATCCGCTGGTCGGCGAGGTGCGGGGCTGCGGCCTGGTTGCCGGGGTCGAACTGGTCAAGGACAAGGCCAGCAAGACATCGTTCGATGCGCAGCAGGGGGTCGGCCCCTATTTTGCGGCGCAAGCGCAGGAACATGGGCTCATCGTGCGCGCGGTGCCGGGCGATACGATTACGCTCTGTCCGCCGCTGATCATCACGGACGACGAGATCGACGATTTGTTCGACCGTTTCGGCAAGGCGCTAGACGATACGGCGTCCTGGCTGGAGCAGTCGGCCAGCTAGGGCGCGGTCCTGCGACATATAGAACGCTGCGGCCGCGTTGACCTTCATGCTAAGGATAACGCAACTATATGTAACGTATACCGCGTCACGGCAGCAGTGAGCCGCTGTTCGAATGGGTGCAGACCATGAACTACGAATCATATTTTGCAGAGCGCGTCGATGATCTGAAGCGTCAGGGCAACTATCGCGTCTTTGCCGATCTGGAGCGGCAGGCGGGCGATTTCCCGAGCGCGTACCGGCATGACGAGGGTACGGTGGCGGATGTCACCGTATGGTGCTCGAACGACTATCTCGGCATGGGGCAGAATCGGGGCACCATCGAAGCCATGAAGAACGCGCTCGAGCGCTGCGGCGCGGGTGCCGGCGGCACGCGCAATATCTCAGGCACCAATCATTATCACGTGCTGTTGGAGCGTGAGTTGGCGGCGCTGCATCAGAAGGAGGCGGCGCTTCTGTTCACCTCGGGCTATGTCGCCAACATGACCGCGTTGGCGACGCTGGCGTCAAAAATTCCCGGTTGCATCCTGTATTCCGACGCGCTGAACCACAACTCGATGGTCGAAGGCATGCGCCACAGCCGGGTCGAGAAGCGGATTTTCGCGCATAACGACCCCGCCGACCTGGAACGCCTGATCAGCGCGGACGATCCCGAAAGGCCGAAGCTGGTCGCCTTCGAATCGGTCTACTCGATGGACGGCGACATCGCGCCGCTCGAAGAGTTGGCGGATATCGCCGACAAATACAATGCGATGACCTATTTGGACGAGGTGCATGCGGTGGGCATGTACGGCCCGCGCGGCGCCGGCGTCGCCGAGCGCGACGGCGTGATGGACCGGATGACCGTGATCCAGGGAACGCTGGCGAAGGCCTTCGGCGTGATCGGCGGGTATATCACCGGGTCGGCCTCCATGATCGATTTCGTCCGGTCCTACGGCGACGGTTTCATCTTCACCACCGCGCTGCCGCCGGCCATCGCCGCGGGCGCGTTGAGCAGCGTGCGGACATTGCAGGGCCAGGAAGGCGGGGCGATGCGGGCGCGCCACCAGGAGCGCGCCAAAACGCTGATGAAAAAACTGCGGGATGCCGGATTGCCGGTCATGCCGTCGGTCAGCCATATCGTTCCCGTTATGGTCGGGGACCCGGTGTTGTGCAAACGGGCGAGCGATCTACTGCTCGACAGCCACGGTATCTACGTTCAGCCGATCAACCATCCGACGGTTCCGAAAGGGACCGAGCGGTTGCGGATCACACCGACGCCGCTTCATACCGACGAGATGATGGACGATCTGACCCGGGCCCTGGTAGACATTTGGGAGAGCCTGTCGTTGGAACGTGCCGCCTGAGGGAGCACTGATCATGTATCGCGACAACACTCTTATACCGACCGAAGCCGTCCGCCTTGTCGCCCTGGGAAATTTGATGGAAGGCGAGCGGGCCTATGCCGACCTTGCGTCGGAGATTCGCTATTTCGTCGGCCGGATCATCGGACCGTCGCTTGACCTGCTGGGCACGTCGCTCGAACTCCTGACCTATGAAGGTTTGGCCGAAACCGAGGGCGAGGAAAACGCCGATGACGCGGTGCTGCGGATCACGGCGGCCGGACGCGAGGCATTCATCACCTTGATGACCTCGAACGTGCGGGCGCCGGTCAATGACGTCGCCAAACTCGTTGTCGCATTGAAGCTCCGCTTTCTGCACCTGCTCGACGATGCGGATCGTGAAGAACAGACCACCATACTGGTCGAGATGTGCGAAACCGAACTCGCACGTCTGGAAGACCTGCTGTCACGCTACGACGACGGGTATCTGCGCGACTGGCTTGTGCTGGAGATCGATCAGATCAAGCAGCGCCTGGAATGGTTCCACTCGATCGAGACGCCGGCCTGATTTCGGCAATCCGTAATTATTTATAGGTGCTGCCCGCCGGTGACGAAGACTTCGGTCCCGGTGACGTAGCCCATGTCGGTCCCGCACATTTGAAAGACGCAGCCGGCGACCTCGTCCGGCGTGCCCATGCGGTGCATTGGGATGCGGTTGATCAGCGGCTCGTATTCCTCCCCGATCATTTCGGTTTCGATCTCGCCGGGCGCGACTGCGTTGACCCGCACGCCGAGTTGGGCGAATTCCACCGCCATTTCGCGCGTCAGGGCGGAGAGGGCGGCCTTTGACGTGGAGTAGGCCGATCCGGCGAACGGATGGATTTCATGCCCCGCGATCGAGGTGACGTTGACCACGCAGGCGCCGCCGTTCTTGGCCCCGCGGGACAGGGCGGCGGCAAAACCCCGGCCCAGCGTCAATGGCGTGAACAAGTTCAATTCGTAAACTTCGCGCCAGCGGTCGAGGCCGCCGTTGAGACAGCCGAGCCGTTCCTTGAATTCGGTCTTGGGTGAAATCGCCGCGTTGTTGATCAGGGCGTTTACGGCCGTATCGCCGAGCACGTCGTTTACCCCATCGATGAAGGCGGTGACCGAGTCAGGGTCGGCGAGGTCTGTCGGAATGTGGTGACTCCAATTCGGATCGCGCTTGCACGCTTCCGGAACCTCGTCCCGGCTGCAGGTGATGATGCGCCATTGTTCCGCCGAAAAGCGTTTCACCGTGGCGTGCCCGATTCCACGGCTCGCGCCGGTGAGGATGACGGTTTTTTTCTCGTCGCTCATGCTGGTTCCAATGCGCAGGTGTTAGGGGAGATGGCTGTGATCCTCCTCCAAGCCTTCCGGGTCTTGATGGATGATGATTTCGGAGTTCGGAAAAACCTTGCCGATCATCGCTTCCACGTCGTCGGCGATCTTGTGCGCGGCCATCAGCGAGATATCCGGGTCCATCTCCAGATGGAACTGGATAAAGTTGGTCTGGCCGTCGTGTCGCGTTCGAAGATCATGCGCCCGCCGCGCGTCCGGGTGTGAGTTGGCGATCTCAATGATTTTCTGCCGGTCTTCCTCGGGCAACTCACGGTCCATCAGGATATCGATCGCCTCGGTGACGATCTTCCATGCGTTGCCGGCAAGATACAGGGCGATGAGCAGCGCGAATACCGGGTCCGCATAGGGCAGGTCGAGCCATCCGCTCAGAATCAAGGCGACGATTACCGCCGTGTTCATCAGCAGGTCGCCCTTGTAGTGCAGCGAGTCCGCGTTGATTGCGATGGAATTCGTTCGCCGGACCACCCAATACTGGAATGACACGAGGCCGAGTGTCGCCACGATGGCGATGACGGTGACGGCGATACCGATTTCCGGGCGAGCGACCGGCAAGGGATGGAAGAATCGATTGCCCGCCTCGTAGAATAGCAGGACGGCCGATCCGATGATGAAGGCGGACTGGGCCAATGCGGCCAACGGTTCCGCTTTGCCGTGGCCAAACCGATGTTCCCGGTCCGCCGGCACCTGGGCTTTTCGGATCGCGAAAAGCGTCACGAGAGAGGCAATCCCGTCGAGAATGGAATCGGCAAGGCTCGACAATACGGCGACCGATCCCGTGAAGAACCAGGCGGCGCTTTTGAGGATGATGAGGAAAACGGCGACCGAAAGCGAGGCATAGCTCGCGGCGCGCGTCAGGCGCTCGTTGCTTTGCTGTTGGGTCGTCGCGGCCGCGGATGCATTCACGATTACTTTGCCTTTATCAGGGGAACAGACGCTCGGTTCGCCATTCGCCGCCGTCGCGGACGTATACCTCCCGCTCATGCAGCCGGAAGGTTGCTTCGCTCCAAAATTCAAGCCGTTCCGGCGCAATCCGATACCCCGACCAATGCGCCGGCCTCGGTACCGTCCCGACCCCGAATTTCGCGGTGTACGTGGCGACCCGCTTTTCCAGGTCGAACCGCGACTTCATCCTGCGGGATTGATCGCTGGCCCACGCGCCGATCTGGGCGCCGCGGGGCCGGGACGCGAAATAGGCGTCCGCCTCGGCAGGATCGACCTGTGTCACCGCGCCTTCGATCCGGATCTGGCGGCTCAGCGATTTCCAATGGAACAAAAGTGCGGCGTGTTTGGTCTCATCAATTTCTCGGGCCTTGCGGCTTTCCAAATTCGTGTAAAATACGAAACCGTTATCGTCGAACGCTTTCAGAAGGACCATGCGAACCGATGGTGCCCCGCTGTTGTCCGCGGTTGCCAGCGCCACCGCTTCCGGAAGTGTGGGTTCTTTTTCCTTCGCGTCCTCGAACCAGTCATGAAAGCGTTGGATGGGGTCTTGTGCGGCCATGGTCGCCCTTTTGATATGGAGCAGCGGAAGAATAGATTGTTTGTTAGGTTGTTAACCAAATCTGGTTCAAATTTGATCCTATACTGAGTATGTGTATCGAATCACGGAAATACCAAGGGTCTCCAGTGGGCGAGAGGCCGCCGGCCGTGAACAGGGAAAAAAGGTCGTATGCGAGACCCTTATACAGTGCTGGGCGTCGACAAGAAGGCCAGCCAGGACGACATCAAGAAGGCCTATCGCAAGCTTGCGAAAGAGCTTCACCCGGACCTGAATCCGGGCGACGAGGCGATCGAGCAGCGATTCAAGGAGGTCTCGACCGCCTATAACACTCTGTCCGATACAGTCGCGCGGGCGAAATATGACCGCGGCGAGACCAATCCGGACGGCTCGCCGCGCTACGACGATGCCTTTCATCGCGCCTATTCCCATGGTGGCGGTGAGGCCGAACGCGGCGGGCGCGACAATTCGGGCGGTAATTTCGAAGATCTTTTTTCCGATCTCTTCGGCCGGGCCAAGGCCGGCCCCCGGGGCGGTGCGGGCCCGCGCGGCGGCGGCGGACGGGTCAAGGGCCGGGACGTGCAGTACACGCTGCAGGTCACGTTCGCCGAGGCGGCCCGCGGCGTCCGGCGGCGGATATCGCTGTATGACGGAAAATCGCTGGATGTCACGATCCCGCCGGGTACCGAAGACGGCCAAACGCTCCGGCTGCGCTCGCAGGGCATGCCGGGGCTGGGTGGCGGGACCGCGGGTGATGCCTATGTCACCGTGCAGGTCCAGGACGACGAGATGTTCCGGCGCAAGGGGAAGGATGTCTATCTGACGATCCCCGTGACGTTGGATGAAGCGGTGTTGGGCGGCAAGATCACCGTGCCGACGATCGAAGGCCGTGTCACCGTGACGATCCCGCCGGGATCGAACACGGGCAGCATGCTTCGGTTAAAAGGCAAGGGCGTCGCCGGTCAACGCGGCGGTGGGCGCGGCGATCAGATCGTCGAACTTGAAGTCGTTTTGCCCGAACGGCCCGACGATGAATTGCGGTCGTTTCTTCAGGGATGGGCGTTGCGGCATCGCTATGATGTGCGCAAGAAAGCCGGCCTGGAGTAATTTCGTCAGTTTTTGCTGAGCACCGTTAACCCGAGAAACGCAAGAAGCCGTGTCTTGCGGTCGGTGATTTGTTCATCGCCGGGATCATCGTCGTCGTCCGGGTCCGGAAACTCGATGATCTCGGCCTCGGAGTCCGGGGCGAGCAGTTCTCTGAGGGTGATGCTGGTGAATTCGGCATCGGCCTCGTCGATGTTCTTAATAATTTCGCTATACCGCTTGCCCCACCCATAACTCGGGATGTAGCGCAGGTCGCTGATGTCCAGGTCCAAACCCAAATCGCGCTTCAGGTCGGCCAGTGTGACGGATTCCAAATCGCGTGACAGGGTCCAACCCCCGCTGTCCGTGCGCATCATGTAGCGTGCGCGTTGGAGGGCAGCCAGTACGACGGCGACGGCTTCGGGCGCCGCCGGCGCTGCCCGGGCCATACGACGGATGCTGAGCCCGCCGCCCTTCAGGTTGGTGACGTGCAACGCGTGAAGAAGCGAAAGCGCCGCCGCCAGCAGGCGCGCGGCCGGAATCGTCGATTGCGTGATCACGCGAACGCCGGCGCGCCATTCCGGCATCGCGGCCGTCATCTGTGCGCCCAGCAGGACGACGACCCATGCGACATACATCCAGATCAACAGAATCGGGAACGCGGACAGGGCACCATAGACCGTTTCGTAGGTTGGGAAATTCTTGACGTAAAGGCCGAAGCCTTTCTTCAGGAGTTCGAACAGCAGTCCGGCGGCAAGCCCGCCGATCAGAGCGTCGCGCCGCCGCACCGGATAGGCCGGCATGACCATGTAGAGGATCGAAAAGCCAACCACCTGCAGGATCAGGGGAATAAAGCCTGCCAACCGGCTGAGCGGGCCGGTGAACTGCTCGACGCCCGTTGCCTGCGCGGCGGCGAACAGATAGCTCGACAGTGAAAGGCTCGCGCCGAACAACATCGGTGACAGGGTGAGCACCGCCCAATAGACCAGCAGCCGGCCGACCAGCGGCCGCGACTCGCGGACTTTCCAGATAACGTTGAAGGTATTGTTGATCGATGACAGCAGCAGGACCGACGTAACCGCGAGGAAGATCACGCCGACCGCGGTCAATTGGCCGGTCTTGCTGGTGAATTGGTCGATATGGTCATAGACCACCGAACCGATTTCGGGCACGAAATTCTGGAACACGAAGGACTGCACATCCCCCTTCATGCTCTGGAAGGCGGGGAAGGCGGCGAAGATCGCGAAGCTGATGGCGAGCAGCGGCACCAGGGCCAACAGCGCGGTAAACGTCAGCGCCGCCGACCGCTCCTGGCAGTGGTCGCGTTTGAATCGGCGAAGAACATAGACCAGGAAAGCGAGTCCCGATCGTATGCCCGGCCGTTCTTGGGTCGTTTTGGCGGTGCGCGGTGTCTTCGCCATGCTGTTCTCCCGTATGGCGTTAGTATAGCGCCGGGATTAAAATCCGCTGAACATCATTTTTCGGCCATTGCGGAGGGCTCCGTTCTGCCTCGGATCAAGCATATCCTCGCCTTATCCAGTCTCGTCGGTTTCGTGGGGTATTTCGCCGTTTGGCGGGGTACCCTCCTCATGTACGAGGAATTCGGCATTGTATGGGGCGTGCTTGCCGGGTTGCTCTCGCTTGCCGGCCTGATCGTGATCGTCACGGTCGGGATCATCGTTATCCGGACCATGCGTCATATGGACGGCGTTCCGGTGGTTGAAGAAACGCCGGACCCGCCGAAATAGGGCGGATGCCGCCTTTGACCGGCGGACCTTCTTGTATAAGATGTCGCGCACTTTGCCTTGAGTTTTTATTGGAGTTCCGATGGCTGAGCCGCAAGCGCTGATGGCAGGAAAACGTGGACTGGTAATGGGGGTCGCGAACGACCGCTCGATCGCCTGGGGTATCTCCCGGGTGCTTGCCGACCATGGCGCCGAACTCGCCTTTTCCTATCAAGCGCCGCAGCTCGAACGCAGGGTAAAACCGCTTGCGGAGTCGATTGGGTCGGACTTTATCGTCGAATGCGACGCCGGCGATGACGACAGCCTGGACAACCTGTTCACCGAGATCGGCAAGCGGTGGGACAGCCTCGACTTCATCGTACATGCCATCGCCTTTTCGGACCGGCATGAGTTGACCGGCAAATACGTCAACACGTCGCGCGCCAATTTCCAGCTTACCCTGGATGTATCCTGCTACACACTGACCGCGCTGTGCCAGCGCGCAGCGGAGATGATGCCGAATGGCGGGAGCATCCTGACGCTGACCTATTACGGGTCGGAACGCGTGATGCCGCATTACAATGTCATGGGCGTCGCGAAGGCGGCGTTGGAAGCGAGCGTGCGGTATCTTGCGGTCGATCTCGGCGGGCAGAACATTCGCGTGAACGCGATCTCGGCGGGCCCGATCAAGACGCTCGCAGCGTCGGGTATCGGCGACTTCTGCTATATCCTGAAATGGAACGAGTTGAACTCGCCGCTGAAGCGCAACGTCACGCTCGACGATGTCGGCAATTCCGGGCTGTACCTCCTATCGGACCTGAGCAGCGGCGTGACCGGCGAAGTCCATCATGTGGACTCCGGCTACCATACGGTTGGCATGGTGTCGGTCGACGCGGCCGACGAAGTCTCGAAACTCATTGACGGTCTCAGGACCAAATCCTGAGCCGCAGCGGCGGCCCTCATGTCGGATAACAGCTTCGGACATCTTTTCCGCTTCACCACCTGGGGTGAAAGTCACGGCCCGGCTATCGGCGCCGTGGTCGACGGCGTGCCTCCGGGGCTGCCGGTGACCGAGGCGGATCTCCAACAGTGGCTCGACAAGCGGCGGCCGGGGCAATCGAAATACACGACCCAGCGCAAGGAACCGGATCAGGTGAAAATCCTGTCGGGCGTTTTCGAGGGCGTCACCACGGGGACGCCGGTCAGCATGATGATCGAGAATGTGGACCAGCGGTCGCGCGACTACGGCGATATCAAGGACAAGTTTCGCCCGGCGCATGCGGACTACACCTATCACCAGAAATACGGCCTGCGGGATTACCGTGGCGGCGGCCGGGCATCGGCCCGCGAGACCGCGCTGCGCGTTGCGGCGGGCGGCATCGCGCGCAAGGTGCTGGGCGACGGGATCGAGATTCGCGGCGGCCTTGTGCAGATGGGGCCGCATACCGTGGACCGGGACCGCTGCACTTGGGACGAGACGGCGAACAACCCCTTCTTCTGCCCGGACCCCGTGGCGGCGGAAGAGTGGGCGACCTTCCTGGACGGCGTCCGCAAGGACGGCTCGTCGGTCGGCGCGGTGATCGAGGTCGTTGCCTCGGGCGTGCCTGTGGGCTGGGGGGCGCCGGTCTACGGCAAGCTAGACGCCGATCTGGCCGCGGCGATGATGAGCATCAACGCGGTGAAGGGTGTGGAGGTCGGCACCGGCATGGCATCCGCCGCGCTGCGCGGCGAAGACAACGCCGATGAAATGGCGATGAACAACGACGGCACCGTTCGGTTCCTGTCGAACCATGCGGGTGGTGTCCTCGGCGGCATCTCGTCGGGGCAAGACGTGGTGGTGCGCTTCGCGGTGAAGCCGACAAGTTCGATTCTGAAGCCGCGCCGCACCGTTACCGTGGACGGGCAGAATGCGGAAATCGTCACCAAGGGCCGACACGATCCTTGTGTCGGCATCCGCGTCGTCCCGGTGGGCGAGGCAATGATGGCCTGCGTCCTCGCCGACCACATGCTGCGCCACCGTGGCCAATGCGGCTGATCTTTTCGTAGTTATTCCTACGTTGTTTCCGGCGGATGCGTCTTGCGCCAGTGGCGGGCGATGTCGATGCGCCGGGTGATCCAGACGTCCTCGTGTTTCTGGACGTGGTCGAGGAAGCGCAGCAGTGCGGCGGCGCGGCCCGGCCGGCCGACGAGACGGCAGTGCAGCCCGACGCTCATCATCTTCGGCGCGCCGTCGGATCCTTCCGCATACAGCACGTCGAAACTGTCCCGGAGATAGGCGAAAAACTGATCGCCGGAGTTGAACCCCTGCGGCGTGCCGAAGCGCATATCGTTGGCGTCGAGGGTGTAGGGCACGATCAGCTGCGGGCCGGCCGGCGCGTCCCGCCAATACGGCAGATCGTCCGCATAGGAATCGGCAGCGTATTCGAAGCCTTCCTCGGCAGCGAGGTCAAGCGTATGGATCGAGCAGCGGCCGGTGTACCAGCCGAGCGGCCGTGCGCCGGTGGCCTCGGTATGGATGCGGATGGCTTCCGCCATGTGTTCACGCTCCTGGTCGGCGGTGAAATCCTTGTATTCGATCCAGCGGTAGGCGTGCGACGCGATTTCCCAGTCCGCTTCCTTCATCGCGGCGACGGCTTCCGGGTTCCGCGCGAGCGCCATGGCGACCCCGTAGACGGTCAACGGCAGGCCGCGTGCGGTGAAGATTCGCCAGAGCCGCCAGAACCCGGCGCGCGATCCATACTCGTAGATCGACTCCATATTCATATGCCGTTCGCCGGGCCAGGGCGCGGCGCCGACGATCTCGGACAGGAAGGCCTCGGATGCTTCGTCGCCATGCAGGATGTTGTTCTCCGCGCCTTCCTCGTAGTTGATGACGAATTGCAGCGCGATCTTGGCACCGTCCGGCCATTGCGGGTCCGGCGGCGTGCGGCCGTAGCCGATCATGTCGCGGGGGTAGCTGTCGCTCATTCGTCTAATCCTTTCTTTTATCGGCCTATTGCATGTCGATCCGGATCGACATGTCGTCCTCTGAAACCTCGACCGCTGCGTCGCTGAATTTCGGCGGACCCAAAAATCCGGTGGCGTTCCGGCTGAACCCGTATGGTTCCGTCGGAATGCCGACCAGGTTCTTGCCGATCCGGCCATCCCGGTTGCTGTCTTGAAAGACGATCACCGCGTAACGGCCGGGCGAGAGGCTCGAAAACACCGTGCGCCGGATGCCGGTGTCGGCGCGGATCGATGCGCCCAGGAACCGGTCCGTGTCGCGCACGAACCCGTCGGGGTTGTCGAAGGCTTTCAAGGCGAGGTCGAACCCATCGGCGGTGTCGTACAGTCCCAGCACGATGACGCCGTCATTCGACCGGATACCGGCGATCTCGACCGTTAGATCCGCCGCCGCGGCAGAGCCCGGCAGGGCCACGACGCAACAGGCGGCAATGCCGCCGCAAACGCTCCAAACCCAATGTTTCAGGGCGAGCGGTACCCCCGTAATTCGCTGAAACAATTGAAACCCTTCTCCCGGTTGCCGGAAATCCGGCTGAAATCGGGCGCTTCTATCGTTGTACCCGGTTCGATGGCCGATGCCGGCCAAAGACCGATCGCCAACGAGGAGAATAGAAATGCCCGAGATCACAGTAAACGGCTTGAATGCGAATTACACCGATACCGGACCCGCAACGGGTGACACGATCCTGTTGCTGCATGCCGGCGGGACTTCATCCGCCCATTGGCGGAAGGTCGCGCCTCTCCTCGACGGCGATGTCCGGTTGATCGCGCCCGACCTGATCGGTTTCGGTGAAACCGACAGTTGGCGCGGCGGCCGGGAATTGACCCATGACGACCAGGCGGGCTTGGTCGCCGGACTGATGGATCACTTGGACGTCGGGCCGGTGCATGTGGTCGGGCATTCCTACGGCGGTGCGACTGCGACCCGGTTCGCGCTGCGGTATCCTGAAAAGCTCAAAGGACTCGTTCTTATCGAGCCGGTTTTGACGCCGTTGTTGAAGCAGTCCGGCGATTCCGCGCTGTTCCAATCAAGTCGAATCCTGGCGTGCGCCTTCATCACCGATGCCGAGGCCGGAAGGTTTGAAGCCGCCTGGCGGCGTTTCATCGACAATCACAACGGCGACGGGACCTGGAACGGCTTGTCCGATAAGGCGCGCGACCGGTTTCTCGCGATGACGATGGAAACCGCCGATGCCTACAGGTCGAACATGAACAACACCACGACGCTCACCGATCTGATGGGCCTGGCGGCGCCGACGATGGTGGTGAGCGGCGAGGCCACCTGCAAGAGTTTCCGCCGTATCTGCGCGATCGTTCGCGAGCGTGTGCCCGGCTGTACCGACCGCATCATCGACGGGGCCGGCCACATGTCGCCGCTGACCCATCCGCAGACCGTTGCGGTGGCCATCAAGAGCCACGTGGAAGTTGCGAATTGGTGCGCAATGCGAAAGGCCGCCGCGTAGCCCGAATCCCAACCCCTTGAAAAGAAGGAACCGAACCCATGACCGCCTCCCTTGACCTCAACGCCGTTCTGAAGGAACTCGGCCCGCGCTTCGCCGCCGGTGTCGCTGACCGCGATACGGCAGCCGAATTCGTTGCCGATCACTACGACGAATTGCGCGAGCGAAGGGTGTTTTCCGCCCTGGTGCCGATCGAACTCGGCGGGGGCGGCGCCTCGCATAGCGAGATGTGCGCCTTCCTGCGCGGATTGGCGCATTACTGCAGCTCGACGGCCCTGGCAGTTTCGATGCATCAGCATCTCGTGGCCGCCGCCGTCTACAACTACCGCAACGGCCGGCCGGGACAGAAACTTTTGGAACGCGTCGCAGAAAAGGAAGCGGTGCTGGTCAGTACCGGCGCCAACGATTGGCTCGGCTCCAACGGCGAGGTGGAGCGGGTCGCCGACGGTTACCGTGTGACCGCGCGCAAGCCGTTTGCCAGCGGCTCGCCGAAGGGCGACGTTCTGGTCACTTCCGCGCCGTATGAAGACCCCGAGGAAGGGTGGCAGGTGCTGCATTTCCCAGTGCCCTTCGCGAGCGACGGGGTGTCGCGCGCCGGCGATTGGGATACGCTCGGCATGCGCTCCACGGGCTCGGAAACGGTCGTCCTCGACGGCGTGTTCGTTCCGGATGAGGCGGTCGTCATGCGGCGCCCGCGCCATGCCTATCACATGGCGTTCAACGTGATCCTGACGGTCGCGATGCCGCTGATTCTGTCCGCCTATGTCGGCGTCGCCGAGGCCGCGGCCGACATTGCGGAAGACCAAGCGAGCAAGCGCATCGCCGATCCGGCGACGCCGTTTCAGTTGGGCGAGTTGGCCAACACGCTGACCACCGCGCAGTTGGCGCTCGACGCGATGATCGGTATCACCAACGATTGGCAGTTCGACGCCACGCCGGAAACCGCCAATGCAATCCTCGTCCGCAAGACGATTGCCGCCAACGCCGTGATCGCCACGGTCGAGAAGGCATTGGAAACCGCGGGCGGTTCGGGTTTCTATTCGAAGATTGGGTTGGAGCGGCTGCTGCGCGACGCGCATGGGGTGCAATTCCATCCGCTTCCCGAGAAGCGGCAGCAGCAGTTCACGGGCCGGCTGGCGCTCGGCCTGGATCCGATCCTCGACACGCCGGTCGCGTCGGTGAAGGCCGCGGCGTAACCAGACTTATGGCATGGGAAAGGCGCGATACCGGATTTCGGTATCGCGCCTTTCTTTGTACGCAAAGGAATTGAAATGCGTCGCCGGACGCTAGCTCAATTCCGCGAGCACTTCGGCCGGATGGGCCTCGGCGTTCATGTCGGCATAGGTCTTGGCGACCGTGCCGTCCGGTGCCACAAGAATTGACACTCGGTTGGGCTTTTCCTGATCCTCGCTGTCGGCGGCGCCATAGGCCATGGCGACGATCCGGTCGGGGTCCTGCAGCAAATCGGCTGTGTAGCCTACTTCATCGCGCCAGGTCTTAAGGTCTTCGGTCGAACTGAACGTAATGCCCAGCAGGACGGTGTTCTTGTCGGCAAAGTCTTGGGTTCGATCACGGAACCCGTTGGCTTGCTTAGTTCAATTGTTGCCGAATGCGCGGGGATAGAACCAGATCAGCACATTCTTGCCCATATAGTCCGCCAGGCTTACCGATTCGCCGTCTTGATTCGGCAGAATGAAGCCGGGCGCGATACTTCCGATTTCGGGTAAGGACATTCGCTCCCTCTTTCGATGATGGTTACGTCAAACGAATCGCCGATAGTCTAACACTGGAGTCACCGATGAAAAGCCGATGCCGCCTCCTTACTCGGCAGCGTTGCTCGCCTTGTCGGCGGCTTCCCGCTGCGCCAGTTTCAGATATCCGTCGCGCGTCTGCGGCAGTTTCTGTCCCAGGATTTGCGAAGCCACGACCGTGCGCAGAATCTGTGCGGTGCCGCCGCCGATGGTGAACATGCGGCCGTCGCGCACCATGCGTTCAATGGGGTTGCGCCGCGAATACCCGGCGGCGCCGTACATCTGCAGCGCATCGTTGGTGACCTTGATCGCCATCTCCGAGGCGACGATCTTGGCTTGCGCCGCGAGCTTCACGTCGGGGAAGCCCATATTGCTATTCTCGGCACTGGCCGCCGCCTTGTAGATCAGCGCGCGGGCCGCCTCGACCTGGCTGTCCATGTCGACCAGCATCCATTGCAATCCTTGGAACTCGGCAATCGGGCGACCGAATTGCTCGCGCTTTTGCGCATAATTCAGGGCATGATCGTAGGCGCCGGCCGCGATACCCAGCGCGATGGTGCCCGCGCCGACCCGTTGCGAATTGTAGGCGTTCATCAGGTCGGCGAAGCCGCGCTTGAAGCCGCTGGGCGATTCGACCAGCGCGTCCGCGGGTACTTCCATGTCCTCGCAGATGACTTCGGCTTCCGGAATGCCGCGCAGGCCCATGGTGGGTTCGCGGTCGCCGATGCGAAGGCCGGGTGTCTCGTCGCGCATGGCGAGGAATCCGCCGATGCCCAGTTCCGTGCCGTCCTCGTCGAAGGCGCGGGCAAAGATCAGATGCAGCCAGGATACGCCGGCGCCGGTGATCCAATGCTTTTTGCCGTTGATCACCCATTTGTCGCCGCGCTTGTCCGCGCGCGTCGTCATTTCGGTCGCCGCACTGCCGGCCTCCGGCTCCGTGATGCAGATCGCCGGCTTGTCGGCCCGCGAGAAGATCACGTCCGCCGCCATGCGTTTTTGTTCTTCGGTGCCGTAGCGCATGACCGTGCTGATCGCGCCCATGTTGGATTCCACCACGATCCGCGCGGTCACGCCGCAGACCATGGCCATTTGCTCGATGACAAGGACCGCATCGAGAAAGCTCCGGCCCTGGCCGCCGTATTCCTTGGGGATCGTCATGCCCATGAATCCGGCTTCGTTCAGTGCCTTGGCGTTGTCCCACGGGTATTCTTCGGTTTTGTCGATCTCCGGCGCACGGGCGGCGAAGACATTCTGCGCAAGGTCGCGGGCACGTTGCTGCAAATCCCGCTGGTCCGGGGAGAAGTCGAAATCCATGAAATTGTCCTTGTTTGGGGCGACGTCGGGCCGAGTATGAAACCGCCCTTCCGGGATGACAAGGCCTGGAGCCCGGCCGCGCACCGGCGTTGTGGGTTACGGGTCCCGAGGCGCTTGCGGTCTTTCCCGCGAGGAGCGGCGTGCAAATATCTTGATACCGGGTATGGACATTCGGGAAAACCGATCCTACTTGATCAGCAGGCCTCTCTAAATGTTCGCTCCCAGGATCGTGATTCGGTGCGCTCCTGGAACGGGCTTGTCCCTGACGGCTCGCGCCTTATTTCGATGTTGTGCGGCATGCTGTTGGGGATTTGTTTTCACGTAACCTGTCTAGCAGGTTCTTGAAAGATCGATTCTTGGGTCCATTCGCGGCGCAATTATCGAAAAATGGGAGCGCCAATTTTGATCCGTCGGACGTTCTATTTTCGCTGTCTGGCCCTGTCGGTCTTCGCAGCGTCCTTTGCCATGCCAGCGATGTCGCAGAAACCGGTGAAGGGAAAGCCTCAGCCGGTCATCGTTGCGGCAGCCCGCTTGGCCGATTTCGTCGACCGGGTGGAGGCACTCGGCACGACCCGCGCCAACGAGACCGTGCGCATCACCGCCACCGTCACCGAAACAATCGTCAAGATTAATTTCGACGACGGGCAAAGGGTTCGCGCGGGGGACGTGCTGGTCGAACTCGAAAAATCCGAAGAAGAGGCCGACCTTCGCGCCGCGGAGGCAATTGTGACGGAACGGCGGCTTGCCTTCGATCGTGCGCGTGACCTGGAGAGCCGAAAATTCACCGCGACCGCGCAACTGGACGAACGCCGCGCCGCGCTCCAGCAGGCGGAAGCGCAGATGGATGCGATTAAATCCCGGATCGACAAGCGGGTCATTCGGGCGCCCTTCGACGGTATCGTCGATATCCGGAATATCAGCGTGGGCGCTCTGGTCGAGCCGGGCGATCTGATCACCACGCTTTACGATCTCAGCTTGATCAAAGTCGACGTGACGGTTCCGGCGACCTATCTGGCGACGCTGAAACCGGGGCTGCCGATCCTTGCGAAGGCCCGCGCCTTCAACAACCGCACATTCAAAGGAGAACTTCGGAGCATCGGCTCGCAGGTCGATCCGGTGTCTCGCTCCATCATCGCGCGCGCCGTTTTGCCGAACCCGGACGGCTTGCTGCGGCCGGGTCTGCTGATGACGGTGGAACTGCTGAAGAATGCACGACAGGCGCTGATAATTCCGGAGGAGGCATTGATCCCCCGCGGCCGGGATAACTTTGTCCTGGTCGTGGACGAGAGCGCCGGTAACACGGCGCGGCGGCAAAAGGTTTCCGTCGGCGCGCGACGTCCCGGCGAGGTAGAAATTTTGGAAGGTTTGCGCAAAGGTGAAAAGGTGGTCACCCATGGCACCACGCGGGTGCGGCCTGGCCAGGCCGTGACGATCATATCGGAGCAATCGCCCTCGCCTGCGTCTGATTCAAAAGCCGAGACGTCGATCCGGCCCGAGACGGGAAGCTAACGATGGTGATTTCCGACCTCTCGGTGACTCGGCCGGTCTTCGCATCGGTCATCAGCTTGCTGCTGATCGCCTTCGGGCTGGTCGCGTTCGATCGCCTGCCGCTGCGCGAATATCCCGATATCGATCCGCCGGTCGTCTCGATCGAAACGACCTATCCCGGCGCGGCGGCGAATGTGGTCGAGACGCGGGTAACCGAGATCATCGAGGATCGCATCGCCGGCGTCGAAGGGATCCGGTTCGTCGAATCGTCGAGCGCGGACGGACGGTCGACGATCACGGTGGAGTTCGACGTCTCCCGCGATATCGATGCGGCCGCCAACGACATCCGGGACCGGGTCGCCGGTATCCTGGACGACATTCCCGAGGAGGCCGATCCGCCGGAAATCCAAAAGGCGGATTCCAACGACGACGTCATCATGTGGCTCAATCTGGCCAGCGACCGGCTAAGCGTGCTGGAATTGACCGACTACGCCGAACGCTACCTGACCGACCGGTTTTCCGCGCTCGATGGCGTCGCGCGGGTGCGGGTCGGCGGCGGGCTAAGCTACGCCATGCGCATCTGGCTCGACCGGACCGCGCTCGCCGCGCGGGGCCTGACGGTCGAGGATGTCGAGAATGCGTTGCGCGCCGACAATGTGGAATTGCCGGCCGGCAGCGTCGAATCGAGGATGCGCCAGTTCACCGTGCGGGTCGACCGCAGTTTCCGGACGCCGGAGGATTTTCGCACCCTGGTTCTGTCGCGCGGCGGGGATGGTTATCTCGTCCGGCTCGGCGATGTCGCGCGCATCGAGAAGGGCGCGGTCGAGGACCGGACCTTCTTTCGCGGCAACGAGGTGCCGATGGTCGGGATCGGTGTCATCAAGCAATCGCGGGCCAATACGCTGGGCGTGACCGCGGCGGCGCGGGCCGAGGCGGCGCGCATCAACGCGTCGTTGCCGGACGGGATGGAAATCAAACAGAGCTACGACACCAGCGTGTTCGTTCAGGGCGCGATCGACGAGGTGTATAAGACGCTTTTCATCGCGACCATTCTCGTCGTCACGGTGATCTACCTGTTCCTCGGCAGCTTCCGCGCCATGCTGATCCCGGCGGTGGCAGTGCCGGTTTCGCTGATCGCGACCTTCATCATTCTGTTCGCGCTGGATTTCTCGATCAATTTGTTGACGCTGCTTGCCCTTGTCCTGGCCATCGGCTTGGTGGTGGACGACGGGATCGTGGTCCTGGAGAACATCCACCGGCGTATGGATCTCGGTGAGCCGCCGTTGGTCGCGGCTTTCGAGGGAACCCGCCAAGTCGGCTTCGCGGTCATTGCAACCACTCTTGTCCTAGTCGCGGTATTCGTGCCGATGACGTTTCTGGAAGGCGACATCGGGCGGCTGTTTTCCGAGTTCGCGCTAACCATGGCCGCGGCGGTCATTTTTTCGAGTCTGGTCGCGCTGACGCTGTCGCCGATGCTCGCGTCCAAAATCCTCAAGGGCGGCGGCACCAAGACGCCGATCGCCCGGGGCGTCGAGCGCGGGTTCGCACCGCTGCAGAAGGGGTATCGGCGCGCGCTGGCGGTTATCATCCGCAAGCCGCTGTTGGTTGGGGCGGGTTTTCTCGTGCTGCTCGGCGGGGCCGTCTGGTTATTGCAGAAGATTCCGACGGAATACGCGCCCAAGGAAGACCGGGGCGCTTTCTTCCTGATCGTCAATGGCCCCGAAGGCGCGTCCTACGAGTATATCGAAAGCTATATGGACGAGGTCGAGCGGCGGCTCATGCCGTTGGTCGAGAAGAACGAGGTCAGTCGCTTGTTGATCCGGGCGCCGCGGGCCTTCGGAAACATCGAATCCTTCAATACCGGTATTGGCATTCTGGTGCTGACCGATTGGTCCGAACGTCGATCGGGCTGGGAGATCATGGCCGACGTGCGGCGGCGGATCGCCGATTTGCCCGGCGTGCGTGCGTTCCCCGTGATGCGGCAAGGATTCGGCGGCCGCATCCAAAAACCGGTCCAGTTCGTGATCGGCGGCGGCACCTACCAGGAACTAACGAGCTGGCGCGATCAGATCATTGCAAAGATCAACGAGGATAACCCCGGTCTGGTCGGCCTCGATCATAATTACAAGGAAACGAAACCTCAGTTGCGGGTGATCGTCGACCGTGACCGGGCCGGCGATCTCGGCGTCAAACTGGACAGTATCGGACGCACGCTGGAGACCATGCTTGGCTCCCGCCGGGTAACCACCTACATCGATGGCGGCGAGGAATATGACGTCATTGTCGAAGGGGAGCGGGACGCACAGCGGACCCCGACAAGCATCGAGAACATCTATGTCCGGTCCGATCGGACGGGTGCGCTGATCCCGTTGTCCAACCTCGTGACGATCAGCGAGTTCGCGGATTCGCGTACGCTCAATCGTTACAACCGGGTTCGCGCCATCACCCTGGAAGCGAATCTCGCGGATGGCTATACGCTCGGCGAGGCCCTCACGTATCTGGAAGGGCTCGCCCGGGAGATTCTGCCGCCGAGCGCGGTCATCGATTACAAGGGCGAATCGCAGGATTTCAAGGAGTCGGGCGATTCGCTGCTCTTCGTGTTTCTGCTCGGTATCGTCGTCGTGTTCCTGGTGTTGGCAGCCCAATTCGAAAGCTACATTCATCCGCTGATCATCATCCTCACAGTGCCGTTGGCCATCGCGGGGGGGCTATTCGGCCTGTACGTCACCGGCAACTCGCTCAACATCTACAGTCAGATCGGCCTCATCATGCTGGTTGGGTTGGCGGCGAAGAACGGCATCCTCATCGTGGAGTTCGCCAACCAACTGCGTGACCAGGGCGCCGCGTTTCATGACGCGCTGCTCGACGCGTCGGAGACCCGGCTGCGTCCGATCCTGATGACCGGCATCACGACGGCGGCCGGATCGATTCCCTTGCTGCTCGCCTCGGGCGCCGGGGCGGAAACCCGTATCGTCATCGGCACGGTCGTGTTCTCGGGCGTGATTGCGGCCACCGTCTTCACCCTGTTTGTCGTGCCCGCCGCCTATGCGGTGTTGGCGCGCGGAACGGGATCGCCCGGCGACGTAAGGCGTAAGCTCGACGCGCAGTCCGCTGCCGGCAAAGCCCCCGCCGAGTAGTCACGCGACATTTTTCGCGTGTCGCCCGCTTGCGGTCACGACAGGGCGGTTTGCGCACTTGCTTCGCGCCGGGGCGGCGTATTACCGTTTCCGCGACGTCGGTAACGGGGAGCGATCCATGTTTCGCGACCAGCACGGACTGGAGATGACGGCCGCCAGCGCGGAGGCCGTGGCGCGGTACGACCGTATGATGCTGCATTATCTCGGGATCCGGACCGACACCGGCGACCGCCTCAAGGAAGCATTCGACGCCGATCCCGAAATGCCGATGGCGCACTGTGCCAAGGGCAATTTCATGAAGCTGTTCTGCACGCCGCCGCTGGAGAGGAAGGCCGAGGAATCGCTGGAAGCGGCCAAGAATCTGATTGCCGTCGGGGCGACCGAGCGGGAGAAGCAGCACGTGGCGGCGCTGGATGCCTGGTGCCGCGGCGACATCGCCGGCGCGACCGAAACCTGGGAAGCGATCCTGCTGTATTATCCGACCGACGTTCTGGCAATGCGGCTGGTGCATTTCACCCATTTCTATCTCGGCGATTCGGCGGCGATGCGGGATTCCGTCGCGCGGTCCTTGCCGTACTGGCACGCGGACATGCCGGCATACGGTTTCGTCCAGGGCCTCAACGCCTTCGGGTTGGAGGAGACCGGCAATTACGCCGAAGCCGAGAAGGCGGGCCGTCGCGCCGTCGACATCAATGCAAGGGATATATGGGCCACGCATGCCGTGGCACACGTGATGGAGATGCAGGGGCGGCATCGCGACGGGATCGCGTGGCTGGACGGCCTCTCGGCCAACTGGGACGGCTGCAACAACTTTCGCTATCACACCTGGTGGCATAAATGCCTGTTCCATCTCGAACTCGAAGAATTCGATGTGATCCTCGATCTCTACGATTCCGAGGTGCGGGCGGATACGACCTCGGCCGACTACCTCGACATGAGCAACGCCATCGCGTTGTTGTGGCGTTTGGAAGAGGCGGGAGCGAATATCGGCGATCGGTGGGTCGAACTCGCCGATAAGGCGGAAGACAAGGTTCACGACCACATATTCGCTTTCCACGATGCCCACTACATGATGGCGCTGGCCGCCGATGGACGGCAGGAAAAGATTTCGGAGATGCTGGATTCGCTGGACGGCGCGGCCGCATCGCAAGAAACGACGGAAGGTCCGGTTTTCCACGACGTCGGCCGGCCGCTGTGTCAAGCCATCGCCGCCTTCGGGTCCGGGGAGCATAGCCGGGTCGTCGCGCTGTTGTCCCCGATACGGCGGCAGGTGTATCGCATCGGCGGGAGTCACGCACAGCGGGATCTGTTCTTCCGGTTGCTTACCGTCGCGGCATTGCGGTCGGGACAGCACCGTTTGGCCCGGGCTTTGTTGGCGGAACGCAACGCCCTGAACCCGCATTCACCGTGGGGACTAAAGCGCGAGGCCGAAGCGTTGGACGGATTGGGCGAGGCGGCGGCCGCCGAGGATGCCCGTCAGCGGGCGGCGGCACTTCAGGCGGCATAGAGACTGCGTCGAAAGGTCTTAACCTTCGGGCAAGGCTTTCACATATACATGTCAGCATGGACGGGCGCGCCGATTTGGCAAATACTCGTTCATAGGAATTTAATCGTATAAGGGAGCCAGCATGCGGCGCATCGGACGGTTCTTCCTCTGGGTTTTCACCACCATCGGCATATTGACCGCGGCGACATTCGTGTCGGCCGGTATCTGGTTCGCGCTCGTCGACGACGATGCGCCGGAGTTGCCGGAGCGCATGGTTTTGTCGCTGGACCTGAACAAGGGCGTGACCGAGGTCAAGTCCGGCGGCCCATTCGGGCTACTGTCCCGCGGTCCCGGGCCGGTTTCGGTCCGTGACTTCCTGTCGGCACTTGAAAAAGCCGAGACGGATGACCGCGTTGTCGGGCTCGCCGTGCGGCTCGGCGCCACCGGAGTCAGCTTGGCCCAGGCCCAAGAACTGCGCGATGCGGTCGCGAAGTTCCGGAAATCCGGGAAATCCGCCGTTGCCTTCGCGACGAATTTTGCCTCCGCGCGCGGGGCGACGGTCGAATACTATCTCGCGACCGCATTCGACACGATCTGGATGCAGCCGTCGGGTGAACTGGCAATCACCGGGATTTCGCTTGAACTGCCGTTTGCCGCCGAGGCACTTGAGAAAGTCGGCGTCGAAGCGAAAATCCGGCAGCGTGAGGAATTCAAGTCGGCCCCGGAGACGTTCATGCGGCGCAGCCTCAGCAAACCGGCGCGGCAAAATCTGCAAACCGTCGTCGATACATGGTTGGCGCAGATCGTCGACGGCATTGCCAAGGGACGTAATCTGCCGGCGGCGGCGGCGCGGCAGGCGATCGATACCAGCCCCTTGCTGGCGCAGGAAGCCCGCGCCCGCGGCTTGATCGACACGCTGGACTATTGGCCCGCCTTCGTCTCCAACACGCAGAAAAGGGCGGGCGGCAAAAAGAACCTCGTGAATCTGACATCGTATATCGCCGAGGGCGATTTGCCGAATAGCGAAGGGCCGACGGTGGCCTTGATCCATGGCGTCGGGCCGATCGTTTCGGACAAACCGCAAAGCAGCCCGTTCGACGATCGCAGCTACCTTGCGGCCGATGCAATGGAAGCCGCAATCGTGAAAGCGGTGAACGATACGAACATCAAGGCCATCATATTGCGGCTCGACAGCCCCGGCGGTTCGTATGTCGCCTCCGATACGGTCTGGAATGCGGTGATCCGCGCGCGCGAGTTGGGGAAGCCGGTGATCGTCAGCATGGCCAGTACGGCGGCATCCGGCGGGTACTTCATCGCCATGGCGGCCGATGTCATCGTTGCGCAGCCCGGCACGCTTACCGGATCGATCGGTGTGTATGGCGGGAAATTCGTGACGGCGGGATTGTGGGAAAAACTCGGCGTGAACTGGCAGGATGTTCATGCCGGGAAGAACGCGACGATGTGGAGCCCGTTTCAGGACTATCCGGACGGCGCGCAGGCACGGCTGGATGCCCATATGGATTTCATCTACCGCGATTTCACCGGCAAGGTTGCCGAGCGGCGCAAGCTCGACGACAAGCAGATCGACGCGGTCGCGCGCGGTCGGATTTGGTCCGGCGCCCGCGCCCTGAATGCGGGATTGGTCGATCGGTTGGGCGGTCTGACCGAGGCCGTTGCGGCGGTGAAGGAAGCGCTCGACCTGGAACCGGATGCGAGCGTCCTGTTGCAGGAGTTTCCGCGGCGCAAGATGCCGTTCGAGCGCCTTTTGGAATTCGTCACCGGCGAGGCCGAGAATATCTCGGTGGCGGCGGTCGATATCTTGGGGTTGGGCGATTTGTTTTCCGATGCGTTGAAGGACCGGTTGGAACCGCTGATCGGGGATCTGGACCTGTTGCAGCCGCCGGCCGGCCGTCTGCAGCTTCCGCCCATGCGTCTCCGCTACTAAGCGTCCTTGGTGGCCGCGATGAGGAATTCGCGGTTGCCCTTCGCGCCGGTAATCGGGCTCGCCGTAACGCCGATGACCCGCCATCCCGGTTGCGCATTCAGCCATTGTGACACTTGCTCGCACACGGCGTCGTGGATTTTCGGGTTGCGCACAATGCCGCCCTTGGATACCTGATCCGGCCCCGCTTGAAATTGCGGTTTGATTAAGGCGACCAAGACCGATCCGGCATGGCAGAGCGCCATGCCGCCCGGCAAAACCTTCTCCAAGCCGATGAAGCTTACGTCGCAGGTGACCAGGTCGATGGCATCCGGGATGTCATCCGCGGTGATGTAACGCGCGTTGGTTTCTTCCAGGACCACGACGCGGTCGTCCTGGCGCAGTTTCCAATCCAACTGTCCTTTGCCGACGTCCACGGCGAACACCTTGGCCGCACCGCGGGATAGCAGGACGTCGGTGAAGCCGCCGGTGGATGCGCCGATGTCGAGGCAGGTCGCATCCGCTACATCCAAGCCGAAGGTATCCAGCGCATGATCTAGTTTCAGCCCGCCGCGCGACGCCCATGGATGTTCCTTGCCGCGCAATTCCAAGGGGGCGTCGGGATCGAGCGTTTCCCCTGGCTTTGCGATCCGGCGGTCGCCCGTGAAGACCAGCCCGGCCATGATCGATGACTGCGCGCGCGAGCGAGTCGGCACTAGGCCTCGTTCGACCAAGAGCATGTCGACCCGCTGCTTTTTCGTTCTCGCCAACGAAAGCCTCACATTATTATTAGTCGCGCCGCCCCCTTATGTTGGGTAGCGGTATAACGATACCGAGTATGACGATGTTTTTGCGGGAAGACGAGGGGTGTCGCGGTATCCAATTACCAATTTCCGCGCCGAACGACCGAAATCGACCACGAACGCTCGGAGGGCGGCGTTTTGTCAGTGATTTCTGTCGACGACGAATCGGGCGGTCAACCGCAACAGGTCCGCGCGTTCGTCGAATGCCGAAAGATGGGAAACGGCCTGATCGACCATTTCGTTGGCGCGCTGACGGGCGCCATCCACTCCCAGAAGGGACACGAAAGTTTCCTTGCCGGCGTCGGCGTCCTTGCCGACGGCCTTACCGGTTTCTTCCACACTGCCTTCAACGTCGAGCAGGTCATCCGCGATCTGAAAGGCCAGACCCAAATCCTGGGCGTAGTTGGTCAGCGCGGATCGTGCGGAATCCGTAGCGCCACCCAAGATCGCGCCTGCCTCGCAGCCGAACCGGATCAACGCACCGGTCTTCAGCCGCTGCAACTGCGTGATCTCGTCCAAGGTAAGCGTGCGGGTTTCCGCTTGAAGGTCGATCATCTGACCGCCCACCATGCCGCGCACGCCGGATGCTTGCGCGAGGCCAAGCACGAGTTTCGCCCGTACGTCGGCGTCCGCATGGGTGCGGTCGTCGGCGAGGACCTCGAAAGCCATCGTCAGCAATCCGTCGCCGGCGAGGATGGCGGTCGCGTCGTCGAACTGTTTATGCACGGTCGGTTTCCCGCGGCGCAGATCGTCGTCATCCATCGCGGGCAGGTCGTCATGGACCAGCGAATAGCAGTGGATCAATTCCAAGGCCGCGCCGGTGCGCAACGCCGAGGTCTCCGCGACGTCGAATAACCGCGAACTCTGGAGCACCAGGAAAGGGCGCAAACGCTTGCCGCCGGCGAGCGTCGTGTAGCGCATCGCGTCGTAGATCAAGGTTTCCGGCGCACCGTCGGGTGCAAGGACCTCATCGAGCATGGATTCAAATTTTGCCGCCGCTTCCGACAGCGCGGCATTCAAATCCGCCGACTCGGTCATCAGTCGAGATCCACCGGTTCAGAGCCGAGTTTACCGTCCGCGCCCGCCGTGATTTTGTCGATTTTCTCTTTCGCCTCGCGCAGTTTCGCTTCGCAGTGCTTCTTCAGCGCGGCGCCGCGTTCGTAGGAATCGATCGCGGTGTCGAGATTTCCTTTTCCGGATTCGAGATTGCGGACGATGCCTTCGAGCTCCTGCAACGCGTCTTCGAAGCTCATCTTCGCGATATCCGCGTCGGGTTTTCGCTCCGCCATTTTGCCTCCTCGGCGGTTGGTCAACGGCGGCGGAGTGTAATCGCCCCCCTCGGAACAGGCAACCGAGTCACGACGTCATAAGCGCGTGAACATGCGCACGGCTGCTCGATGCCAGGGCATTCAAATCATATCCGCCTTCGAGGGTCGAGACGAGTTTTCCGCCGCAACACTCGTCCGCGACATGCATCAGTGCGGTCGTCGCCCATTCGTAGTCGGAGTCTTCCAGGTTCAGCATCGCCAGCGGATCGGCCCGATGCGCGTCGAATCCGGCCGAGATGAAGACCATGTCCGGATCGAAGGCGCGCAGCGCCGGCAGGACCGTCTCATCGAAAGCCGAGCGGAATTCGTCCGATCCGGCCGACGGGGCGAGGGGGGCATTCACGATATTACGATGATTGCCGCGTTCGTTCAGTCCGCCGGTACCGGGGTACAGCGGCGATTGATGGGTGGACGCGTAAAACAAGTCGGCCTTATCCCAGAACATTGCCTGCGTGCCGTTGCCGTGGTGCACGTCGAAATCGATGACCGCCGCACGCGCGAGGCCATGCGCCGCTTGGGCATGGGCGGCACCGACGGCGACGCTGTTGAACAGACAGAAACCCATGGCGATGGCCTGTTCGGCATGATGCCCCGGCGGACGGACCGCGCAGAAGGCATTGCGCGCTTCGCCGGCGACGACGGCGTCGACCGCGGCGCAAACGGCGCCTGACGCCCGTAGAGCGGCTTCGCCCGATGCGGGCGACACATGGGTATCGCCATCCAAGGCCCGCCGGCCCTCGGCCGGAATTGCATCCAGCACCGCACGCACGTAGTCGCGCTCATGCACCAGCGCAATTTGATCGATATCGGCGCGCGGTGCTTCGCGGCGGTCCAGATGCTGGAACTCCTCCGCCTCCAGGGCGGCGAGGACGGCGCGCAACCGGGCGGGACACTCGGGATGGTGGTCCCCGGGATCGTGCTCGAGACAGGCTTGATGCGTATAGAGGATGGTTTGCATGAAGGACTCTTGCTGCATTGCGGGGAGGGTGCTGACAAGCCCTTATTAACGGGTACATCGCAGTCTATGTCCAGCGGCGAGGGCGCCCGCCGCGGATGGTTGTCACGATGCGGGTGTTTTTCTACTCGGATTAATAAATATTCCTTGAAACTATATGCAAAAATGAGGTTAATCCGAGTATGCATTTCTTGGGATGATCGGGCCGTCCAGCTTCGATCGAAACGCGAGCAACCGCGTAGATCAGGCGGTTGATGTGAAGGGCTGCGAATGATTGTAGCGAGGCGAATTGCTGTCGTTATTGTAAGCATCTGGGTTGCCGCGGCATTTGCCGGGTTCGCAGAGGATGCGTTGGCGCAGAAACCCGGAAAGAAAGGCAAGTTCGCGGCGCGGATCGGCGTCGACAAGGTCATCAAGGAACCGGTTTCGCAAACGATGCCGGTGATTGGCCGCTTCGTCGCCCGGCAGCATGGGCCCGTCGGCGCGCTAGTGGGCGGGCCGGTGGAGCAGGTTTTGGTGGATGTCGGCGATCGTGTCTCGAAAGGACAAGTGATAGCGCGGCTGCATATGAACCGGATCAGGGCGACTCGCGACTTCAAGGCAGCGGAACTACTGGAGAAAAAAGCGGCGCTCACGACGGCGAAAGCACAGCTGCAACTGGCGGAGGGCGAATTGACGCGGTTGGACCGGCTTCGCCTGTCCGCTGCTTATTCCAAGGCGCGGCGCAACGACAAACAGAATGAAGTGGTCAAATATCAGAGTGAGGTTTCCGAGGCGCAGGCCGGCGTCGGCCAAGCCGAAGCGAACCTGGAACTTGCGCAGATCGATTTGGGGAACGCTGAAATCCGTGCGCCTTACGATGCCGTGGTGGCGCAACGCCATGTTGTCGCGGGGAACTATGTGCGTGTCGGTGACAAGATCGTGACTCTTATCAACGATACCGTGCTCGAAGTGGAAGCCGATGTGCCCTCCAACCGGCTGTTGGGATTGCAGGATGGGCGGACCGTGCGCATCAAGTTGGACGACGGGCGATCCTATGGCGCCGAGGTTCGGGCGGTGATCCCGACCGAAAACGTCATGACGCGGACGCGTCCGGTGCGGTTCGTTCCGCGATTGGGGGATACGGCAACATCCTCCGGTTTCGCGGCGGATCAAAGCGTGACGGTCGAGATCCCGATTTCCGACCCGCGTGACGTGGTGACGTTGCACAAGGACGGCGTCATTTCCCGCAATGCGGTGAATTTCGTCTACGTGGTGGTCGGCGACACGGTGGAGAAACGCACAGTTCGTCTCGGCCGGGCAATCGGTGAGCGTTTCGAGGTCCTCGACGGGGTCATGCCGGGCGATCTTGTTGCCGTTAAGGGCAATGAAAGGCTGCGGCCCGGACAGAAGGTGACCTATGATGGGGCCGGTGCGTCGAAGAAAGACGGCTCGGACGATACGAAACCGGCACGCGCCCCTTCGAAACCACTAAAGGCGGGTTAGGTCCCGCGAGAACCCCATCATGGACCTGATCCGGCTCTCCATCGACAAACCGACCGCGGTCATCGCGGCCGTCATTTTGGCGGTGCTGTTCGGGCTTGTCGCGCTGAATACCATCCCGATCCAGATGTCGCCGGACGTGTCGCGTCCGGTCATCCGCATCACCACGAACTGGCTTGGCGCGGCCCCGGCGGAAGTCGAGCGCGAGATCACCACCGAACAGGAAGACGCCCTCAAAGGGTTGGTCGGGTTGGAAAATATGACCAGCCGGTCGCGGCAGAGCCAAGCGCGTCTCGACCTCGAGTTCGCGGTGGGCACGGATATGGACAAGGCGTTGCTGCTGGTCGCCAACCGGCTGGACGGTGTCACCGACTATCCCGACGAAGCGAAGGAGCCGACGATGAAAGTCGCCGGTCCCGAGGACAACCGGATCGCCTGGTTTCATCTCACGCGCGTGGAAGGCAACGATCGTGCGATTCAGACCTATGGCGACTTTGCCAACGACGTGATCAAGGAACGGCTCGAACGGGTGGCCGGGGTGGCGACGGTCAATGTGTATGGCGGCTCCGAACGCGAGATGCGCATCATCGTCGACCCGGCCAAGCTGGCGCGCTACCGCCTGACCGTACCGGACGTCCTCCGGCGTCTCCGCATGGCGAATGTTTCCGGCACGGGCGGCGCGGTCGAAGAAGGCAAGCGCCGCTATGTGGTCCGGACCGAGGGCGAATTGCTGACGCCGCAGCAGGTCAGCCAGGTCGTGCTGCGGGCCGAACAGGATGCGGGGTCGGGCCGGGTCGGGCGCGTGACGGTCGGCGATATCGCCGAGGTGAGTTTTGGATACAAGGAGGCGGTGGCGAAAATCCGGACGAACGGCCAGCCTGCCATCGCGATCAACGCGACCCGCGAAGCCGGCGCCAACGTCATCGAGACGATGCAGGGGATTTACAGGGCCGTCGACGAGTTGAATGCCGGTCCGGTGAAGCGCGCCGACCTAAAATTCAAACAGCTTTACGACGAAACCGACTACATCAATTCCGCGATCGATCTCGTCGTTCAGAACATCTGGGTCGGGGGCGTGTTCGCGATCGGGATCCTGATCCTTTTCCTGCGATCGACCCGCGCGACGCTGGTCGTGGCCCTCTCCATTCCGGTGTCCGTGATCGCGTCTTTCGTCGCAATGGCGCTCCTGGGGCGGTCGCTGAACGTGGTGTCGCTCGCCGGCATCGCCTTCGCCGTCGGTATGGTGGTCGATGCCGCAATCGTCGTGCTCGAGAACATTTATCGGCTGCGGCAACAAGGCAAGCCCGCACCGGTCGCAGCGCTTCTTGGCGCGCGCCAGGTTTGGGGCGCTATCCTGGTTTCCGCGCTGACCACGGTCCTGGTGTTCGTTCCTATCCTCATCATGGATTTGGAAGTCGGGCAGCTCTTCCGCGATATCGCCGTGGCGATTTCGGTGGCGGTGATGCTGTCGCTGCTCGTGTCCGTGACGGTTATTCCGGCGCTGGCGAACCGGATGCTCGTGAAGGCGGTTCCCGAATCGGGCAAGTCGGTTCGCATTCCCGGCGTCGACCGGTTCGCCGAGGCGTTCGTGGCGTTCGTGACGGCGCTGACCTGGCGGTCGGTCCGCAACCGGTGGTTCGCGGTCATGATGGCGGCGGGCATCACCTTGGCGGCGGGTGTGGCGACCTGGTACCTCAAGCCGCCGCTGGAGTATCTGCCGGAAGGAAACCGCAATTTGATCATCGGCGTCGTTTTCCCGCCGCCGGGCTACAATCTGGCGACGATGTCGACGATCGCCAATCAGATCGAGAAAGACATCCAGCCGCATATCGCGAAAGATCCCGATTTCAAGGCGGCGCCCGGCGACCCGCCGAAGATGAAGTATTTCGTATTCGTCGCGTTGCGGCAGCGTGTGTTCCTGGTCGCACGGGCAACCGAACCGGGCCGCGTCACAGAATTGAAGCCGCTTGTGCGCGAGGCCGGCGGCAAAGAGCCAGGGACGTTTATTTTCACCTATCAGCCGTCGATATTCGGGCGCGGCATATCCGGCGAACGATCGATCGATCTCGATATTCTCGGACCCAACCTGTCCGATGTCGCCGAGGTCGCGCAGCGCGCGGCCGTGATCGTGCAGGAGCTCTTCCCACGCGGCGAGGGTGGCAAGATGCGGCCCAGGCCGGGCCTCGAGCTGGGCGAACCCGAGGTCCGGATCATTCCCGACCGCATTCGTCTGGCGGACAACGGCTTGACCGCGAGCGATCTGATGCAGACCGTTGACGCCTTCAACGACGGCATTCGCGTGGCGGAGATTACCGTCGGCGGCCGGCAGATGGATTTGACGTTGAAGGGTCCGGATGCCGGGGTCAAAGCGACGCAAGGCATCGGCAGCCTGCCGGTCGTAACGACGTCGGGCACGATCCTGCCGGTTACGTCGCTTGCGAATTTGGAGGTCGTGGCAGGACCGACCGAAATCCGCCATACGGACCGGACACGCGCCATCACGCTTCAGATCGGGCCGTCGACGCGTGTCGCGCTCGGAACGGCGATCGATATCCTGCAGACCGATGTGATCGATAAACTACGCGCCGAAGGGCTGCCCGACGGTGTGATGCTGCGGTTGTCGGGGACGGCGGATAAGCTGATCGCGACAGCGAACGAGATGAAATGGGACCTGCTGCTGGCGCTGGTCATCGTGTTCCTGGTGATGGCCGTTCTGTTCGAAAGTTTCGTCTACCCGTTGATCATCGTGCTGTCGGTGCCCGTCGCGACCGCGGGCGGATTCGTCGGGATGCGGATTCTCAGCCAATTCCATTACCAGCAGCTCGATATGTTGACCCTGCTCGGGTTCGTCATCCTGATCGGCATCGTGGTCAACAACGCGATCCTGATCGTGCATCAGACGCTTTATTTGATCCGTGATGAAGGCTTGCCACAGGACGAAGCCATCGTCGAGGCGACGCGCAACCGCATCCGTCCGATCTTCATGTCCACGTTGACCAGTGTCTTCGGTATGATGCCGCTGGTGTTGTTCCCGGGCGCGGGTTCCGAACTCTACCGTGGCCTCGGGTCGGTCGTGTTGGGCGGGCTTGCGCTCTCCGCGGTGCTGACGCTCGGTATCGTGCCGCCGCTGATGAGTCTGTTCTGCCGGATGCTCGAGGAAAAGAAATCGGCGGCCAAGAAGAACGTTGCCGATTTCGATGACGGCATACCGAAAGCGGCCGAATAGGGCGATTCGGATTCCGGGAACGAAAAGAGCCCCTGACGCGGGGCTCTTGGGCGTTAGGATCTTGAGTCGGTATTCAGGCGAAGACGTCGATCACCTGACCCAGGGTCCGGCCCGCCTCGGTCTGGTTGAGCGTGTCGTTTCCGGCTTCCTCCAGCGCGAGGCTGGAGTCCTGGTTGCTGGCCAACGGATCGTCGGCATCCGGCGGCGTAGTCGCTTCATTGGCCGTCGCTTGCAGCGAGGACTGCGCGGTAACGTCGTTGCTGGTAGGTGCAGATGCGGCGGCATTGGTTTGCGCGGTGCCAGCGTCATCGGCCGGTTGGAATTCGGCGGTGCCGGTATCCAAAGAGGCTGCGGGCGCCGGCCCGACTTCCCGGGCGGCATCGCTGATATCGACACGATCGGTCGCCGGCGCCGGAATCGACGTGTCGACGTCCGCCGGCTCGAAACCTTGCGTTGCGTCCGATTCGCGCGACCTGTCGGATTGTTCGGCGGGTGGCGGCGCAGGCGGTTCGACCGAAAGCCGCGTTTCCAGATTAGCTGCATCTACCATGGGTCCCTCCACGAATGGGAGCGCACCTATGTAAAAATAAGTATAGGCGTGCCCGCAATATTCAGTGTGGGAATAATAATATCACACGATGTATCTATTGATCTGTGATTATTCGCACATAATGGAATTAATATTTATATTTTATCAAAATTATTGTAAATTTCCAAATAATTATCGTTATTATTGCAGTGTGTTGTTTTATTTAGTCCAACGCGCGTGGATCGAGCGCATCCTGTAGACCGTCGCCGAGGAAGTTGAAGGCGATCACGGTGACGAATATCAGCAAGCCGGGCCAAACGGCCAGCAACGGCGCCGACCAGATCAATTCCTGAGCGTTGGTCAGCATATTCCCCCAGCTCGCGGTGGGCGGTTGGATGCCGAGGCCGAGAAAGCTCAGGATCGATTCGAAGAGAATGATGTTACCGACCGAAAGCGTGGTCGCGACGATGATCGGCGACACCGCGTTCGGCAGAATATGCCGTAGAATGATCGATCGGCTCGGCGCGCCGAGGGCCACGGCCGCCCGGACGAATTCGCGTTGGCGCAAGGCTAGCGTCTCGGCCCGGACCAGCCGCGCGACCGTGTTCCAGCCCACCAGGGCAATGATCACGACAATCCGGTAAAGGCTGACATTCTCGGATTCCACAACGGCTTCCGGCAGGCCGAGCTTGCTCAAATCGATGGCGGCCAGGACGATCAACAACGGCAGCAGGGGGAGGGCGATGACCGCATCGTTGAAGCGCATCAATACGCGGTCGACCATGCCGCCCTGGTACCCCGCAATCAGCCCGATCGCGGTGCCGATGATCGCGGAGAACAGTGCAGCGATGATTCCGACCGCCAGCGAGACCTGTCCGCCGTAGAGCAACCGGAGCAGGAGGTCGCGGCCGAGTTCGTCGGTGCCGAGCGGATGCTGAAGCGAGGGCCCCTTGAATCGCGCGAAGAGGTTTGCCGTGTTGGCGTCGACGCCAAGTAGGATCTCGATCAGCGGTGCGGAAATCGCCAGCAGGCAGAGCAGGACCAATCCGATCAAACTGCCGAGCGCGAGGCGATGCTGCAGGAAGCGTTGCCACATGCGGCGGGTCGGGCTCTGCAGGTTGGGCTGCGCAACGGCGCTCATCGCTGATTCTCCCGGCTGGCGAAAGAGACGCGGGGGTCCAATACGACCTGCGAGATATCGGCGAGAAAGTTCCCCAACAGCGTCGCACCGGTCGCGAACAGGAGCCCGACCAGCGCCAGATTGAAGTCGTTGCCGAGGATGGCGTCGTACATCATCTTGCCCATGCCGAGCCACGAGAACATGATCTCCGTAATCAGCGCGCCGGAGAACAGGTTTCCAAAGCTCAGTCCGACCACGGTTACCAGCGGCAGCAAGGCATTGCGCAGGGCGTGGCCGACCAACAGGCGCGTCGTGCCGACGCCTTTCGCGCGTGCGGTTCGGATGAAATCCTGCCGCAGCGTTTGCACCATGCTCGCACGCATAAACCGCGTGAAGCTGCCGACACTGGAAATCGTCAATACTAGGACCGGCATCACCATGTATTGCGCGCGGTCGAGTAGGTCGCCGCGGCCGACCGTTTCCATGCCGCCGGCCGGCAGCCATTCGAAGAAGACGGCGAACAGGATGATGCAGAGCAGCGCGAACCAGAATGACGGGATCGAGATGCCGGCGAAGCAGAACATGTTGATCGCGTAATCGGTCTTGGAATAGGGGTGCAGCGCCGCGTAGATGCCGATCGGCACGGCGAGTGCCAGCGCGAAAATGAGGCTCAAACTCATCAATAGCACCGTGTTGCCGAGCCGGGGAAACAGCACGTCGAGGACCGGTTTGGTATAGGTACGGGAGTAGCCGAAATCGCCCTGCAGCGCGTCGCTCAGCCAGTTCCAGTATCGTTCGACGATCGGCTTGTCGAGTCCGTGCAGCGCCTTCAGGCGGGCGGCGTCGGCGGAGGTGAGATTGGGGTCGGCGGCGATCATCAGGTCGATCGGATCGCCGGGCATCAATCCGATCAGGACATACACCACGAAGGTCATGATGCCGAGAACGAGGATGCTCTCGAGGAGCCGGCCCACTGAAAATCGCACCATGGTCGGTTATTTCTCCACGCGCCAGTCCTCGACCCAGTGTGTGGACGTGTATTGATGTCCGGTCGGGATTACGCCCTTAAGCCATTTGGGGAAAATGAAAGCACTCGCCCGGAAATACAATGGCAGCGCGGGCAGGTCGGTCGAATAGAGGTTCTGCATCTCGTGCCAGAGCGCGCGGTTCTTGTCCGGCTCGCAGACCACCTGCATGTCGTCGATGATCTTATCCATCCGCTCGTTCTTGTAGCCGGTGTAGTTCTGGCCGGACCAGCCGTTGTCGTCGCCGGGAATGCGGGACGAATGCAGCGTGGTCAGCGGGATGTTCCGGGGGGCCGAAAGCCAAGCGAATTTCGCGAGGCCCTTGAACTTGCGCTTGCGCACGGTTTGGCCGAAATAGACCCGGGGCGGCTGGTTGCGAATGCGGGCATCGATCCCGATCTGACGCCACATGCTTTGCATGACCTGTTGGACGAGTTCGCGGGATTTATTGCCGGCGGTGGTCATGAATTCGATCTGCAGCCGTTCGCCCTTCGCGTTGTGAAGGATGCCGCCGCGCTTCTTGACCCATCCGGCTTCCTTCAACAGGGCCTTCGCGCGCTTCGGGTCGTAATCGTATTTCGGGACATCGGGGTTGTAGACGCTGTCGAGCGGACTGACGCTGCCATGCGCCACCGGTTGCTTGCCGTCGAAGAGCTGTTGCGTGATTCCTTCCCGGTCCAACCCGTGCAGGAGCGCCTGCCGTACACGCCGGTCGGCCAGGACGGGATTGGCGAGATTGATGTCCGCATGCTCGTACACGAGGCTGGGTTTGTAGACGAATTGAAAGCGCTTGCCGTGCTTTTTCTCGAATTCAAGCGCTTGGTCCAGCGCAAGCCCCATCTCCCCGGCGATATAATCGATCGACCCCGACAACAGATTCGCCGTCAGGGCCGCGGTCTTCTCGATCGCTTTGATGGTGATGCGCTTGAACTTGGGTTTGCTACCGGTCCACATCGGGTTCTTTTCGAGAACGACGTAGGATCCTTGCACCACTTTGCTGATCCGATAGGGACCGAACCAAAGGCCCGGATTGGTCGTGTCCGAGTCATAGGCGGTGCGGTTACGGTATTCGGCGGGATCCTTGAAATTCGGTTCCTCGATATGCGCCGGCAGGAGTTGGAATCCGTTGATCGATTGGTAGTCGCAGGTGCGCTTATCCAGATGGAGTGTGAACGTATTGTCGTCCTTAACGTCGATATGCGTAATTCGGCGGTACAGTTCATAGTTGCCGACGCCAGTTTTCTTGTTCCTGCCGACTTTCCAGGTGAAGACCACATCCTTTGTGGTGATCGGTGTCTTGTCTCCCCACCACATATTCGGCCGGAGGGTATAGGTGACGGCGATGCCGGGTTTGCCGTCCTGGGTTTCTTCGAATTTTGCGGTGCCTTTCTCCAAATCCGGCAATTCGGTACAGAGCATGCAGATCAGTTTCCAGTCGGCGTCGTAGATCGTTATCGGCCGGCGTGCCATCGCCAAAATATAGGACTTCGCCAGCATGCTGCCGATGGCTGGATTGAAATTGTTGGGGAATTGACTGATCCCGATGACCAGTTCGTCTTTCGCGCGTGCCGGTACCGCACAGTGAACCAGTACGAAAACTGCTGCGACGAGCCACTTAGGCATTCTTGTTGCTCCCTGCGGACAACGAAGTCGCCGGTGGCTCTTCATGCGCCTAGTCCCCGAAGCGGCCGTGCCGGCCAACCCCGGAGACGAAACGACCGGCCCCCTGGCGACCTTCCTGTTGTACCACATCAACGCCCGCTTGGAATTCCAACTGCATCGCTTCCTCAAAGTTGTGATCGAACTGCCGATACACCGATGCCCGGTCGCCGCGTACACAGGCCTGCGGAAAGGCCGCAATCTCCTGTGCGAGCTGTTGTGCGGTGTCAAGTGCCTGATTTTTAGGCACGATCCGGTTGGCTAGTCCCATTTGCAACGCTTCTTCGGCGCCCACCGGGCGCCCGGTCAGAATCATGTCGAGGGCGCGGCTCGTGCCGATCAGGCGGGGCAAGCGCACTGTGCCGCCGTCGATCAGCGGCATGCCGAAGCGCCGGCAGAAGACGCCGAATATCGCATCCTCCTCGACCACGCGAAGATCGCACCAGAGCGCGATTTCGAGGCCGCCGGCGACCGCATAACCAGAGACCGCCGCGATGACCGGCTTGTCGAGGGACAGGCGTGTCGGCCCCATCGGGCCATCGCCGTCCTCGCTGTACCGCTTCTGCCGCTCGCCGGAGGCGACCGCCTTCAGATCGGCGCCGGCGCAGAACCCAGTGTCCTTGCCGGCGATGACCGCGACGGATGCGCTGTCGTCGGCATCGAAAGCGCGGAATGCATCAGCCAGCGCATCCGCCGTCTCGTTGTCGACCGCATTCCGGGCCTCCGGCCGGTTGATGGTGACCGTGGTGACTGGGCCATCCTTCTGCACGATTACTTTTTCGCTTCGCGACGCCATTCCTCTCTCCGCGTTCGTTCCGGGACACGCCTTTGCGCGGGCGTGAATAATCACGGGCGCAACTGTGCCCGAAGACGATACGAAGCGAAAGAAAAGAGGCCGAGACCCCGAATTTAGGATCGGCCGCGGAGACGATTAGCCGCTGGCGTTCGAGCGGGCGGGCGCCCAGTCGTCCGGTGCGTGCAGGAAGGCGGCGACTTTCTCGATCGTCGAGGCGTCGAAATAATTTTCCTCCTCGGCGCATTTCAGTACGTCCCACCATGTTGCGAGGCCGTGCAGCGTGACCCCGGCTTTCTTCAAACCCTGAATGCCCTCCGGAAAGATGCCGTAATGGAAGACGACAAAGGTATGCGCACATTCCGCGCCCGCGTCGCGGATGCCGTCGACGAAGCTCAATTTGCTGCCGCCGTCGGTTGCGAGATCCTCAATCAGCAGAATGTTGTCGCCTTCGTTGACGATGCCCTCGATCCGCGCATTCCGGCCGAACCCCTTCGGTTTCTTGCGGATATAGATCATCGGCACGTCGAGCAGCTCGGCGATCCAGGCAGCGAACGGGATGCCCGCGGTTTCGCCGCCGGCGACGGCGTTTACAGCCGAAACGTCGACAGCCTGTCTGATCTGTTCGGCCATCAGCGACATGAGGGTGCGGCGCGCATCGACGAACGAGATGAGCCGGCGGCAATCGACATACACCGGGCTGAGACGGCCGCTGGTAAAGGTGAACGGATCGTCGGGCCGGAACAGGACGGATTCGGTTTCGATCAGGATACGGGCGGCCTTACGGGCCATATCGTCGGACATTGCGGACTTGATCCTTCAATTTGTGCGGCGGCGCAGGACATAGGCGCCTTTCTCGAACCGGTCGAAATACGCCCCAATCAGTTGATGGCGGACCGGCTCCATACTGTGGTCGAGTTCCAGGTTCTGTTCCGCGACATAGGTCGTGTGGGCCGCATCATGCACGAGCACGTGGTACCAAGGCATTCCCTTCGGCGGCCGGGACTGCGCCATCTGTTCGTACCATGCGTCGGTCCCTTGAAAGATCGGGTCCACGTCGAAGACCACGCCGCGGTATTCGAAGAGTTTATGGTGGATGAGCTGGCCCGGTCGGAACTGCGCGATGCTTTCTGCCATGCGTGATCGGCCATTCTTATTGATGGTTGGTCGGAAACGCTCGGTTGCGGCAATCTGCCTTGAGGGGAGGGTTCTGTCCAGGGCGATTGACTCCGGTTTCCCAAGGCCCTTTAGTTCCGTTACTCTTCGCCATCCACCGCGTTTTGATCACCACTGAATTGTCTTGTCATGCCTGAAAATCTGCCGACTCGCCATGGCGGCCAGCTTGTCGTGGACGCCCTGCGCAAGAACGGCGTCGATACCGTGTTTTGCCTGCCGGGGGAGAGTTTCCTCGGCATTCTCGACGTGTTGCTCGATACGCCGGAGATCAAGTTGGTGACCTGCCGTCACGAGGCGGGCGCGGCCTTCATGGCCGAAGCCTACGGCAAATTGACGGGCAAGCCTGCCGTCTGCCTCGTTACGCGCGGTCCCGGCGCCTGCAACGCCTCGATTGGCGTGCACAACGCGAAGCATGATTCGACGCCGATGCTGGTCCTGATTGGGCACGCCACGCGCTACGAGGTGCAACGTGAAGCGTTTCAGGAGATCGAATACCGGTATATGTATCTCGAACTCACCAAATGGGTGGCGCAAATCGACAGTGTTGACCGCATTCCCGAGTTCGTCAGCCGCGCCTACAACCTGGCGACGTCCGGGCGGCAGGGCCCCGTTGCCCTGGTCATGCCGGAGGATATGCTGGACGACAAGATCGCCATGCCCGACGCGCCGCCGGCGATCACGGTGCAGCCGGAACCGTCGGAAAGCCAGATGGCGGCATTCCGCGCATTGCTGGAAAAGGCGCAGCGGCCTTTCCTGATTTCGGGTTCGGTGCTGTCCGAACAGGCGGTCAACGACCTGACGGCGTTTGCCGAGGCCAACTGCATCCCGGCGACGGTCGGGTTCCGCCGCCAGGATTGTTTCGACATGACCAGCCCGTGCTATGCGGGCGACATCGGGTACGGGCCGATCCCGGCGGATTTGGCCGACCGGGTGAAGGAGTCCGACTTGATCATCGCTGTCGGCAGCCGGTTGAACACGATCATCACGCAGGATTTCACCCTGTTCGACCGGCTCGGCGACAATCAGGCGCTGATCCATGTCCATCCGGCCTCGGAGGAGATCGGGCGGCTGTATACGCCGGTGCTGGGGGTTCAGGCGGGTACGGCGGAATTTGCCGCCGCGGCGCGCGCGATGGCGCCGGTGGCGAGCGATCACCGCACGAAATGGATCGAGGACGCTCATGCCGCTTATCTCGAAACCCTGACGCCGCCGCCCTGCGATGCACCGCTGGACCCGGGGCAGGCGATGCTGCAGCTTCAGGAGTGGCTGCCGGAAGACGCGATCGTTACGGTCGATGCCGGGGCGTATTCGAGTTGGCCGCTGCGCTTCCTGCGCTTCAAGCGGCCGATGCGGTTGCTGGCGGGCAATCTGGGCGCCATGGGATCGTCGGTGCCGGCGGGTGTCGCCGCGGCGATCACCTGTCCCGACCGGCAGGTCGTCTCGATGGTGGGCGACGGCAGCGCGTTGATGACCGGTCAGGAAATCGCGACCGCGATGCAGAACGACGCGAAGCCGATCGTCATCCTGTTCAACAACGGGATCTACGGCACGATCCGCCTGAACCAGGAAAACCACTATCCCGGCCGCGTCAGCGGCACCGATCTGGTCAATCCGGATTTCGCGGCTTGGGCGCGGTCCTTCGGGGCGCATGGCGAGACGGTGGAACGCACCGAGGACTTCCTGCCCGCATTGGAACGCGCCAAGGCGAGCGGGACGGCGGCGCTGATCGAATTGCGGATCGACGAGAATCTCGTGTCGTCGCGCACGACGTTGAGCGCGGCCCGCGAGAAGGCGCTGGCGGCGCAGGACGCCGACTAGACGCTAAACCGCGACGGCGTGCTTGGCCTTGGTAGCGGCGGTCCGGAGATACTGATCGAAGACCGATGCGACGATCCGGACGAAGACATGGTTTTTGGGCGGGATGCGGACGGTTCCGTTTTCGAACTCGATGAGTCCGTCCTCACAGAGTTGATGTAAAGCATCGGTCTCTGTCGGGAAGTCTTTGATCGAATTGCCGAATTGAGTCGCGGTTTGATCGATGTCCACCGTCATGTCGCACATCAGCCGTTCGATCAGGGCACGGCGCACGTGGTCGTCACGGTCGGTGGCGATGCCTTTGACGATCGGCAACATCCGATCCTTGATATCGCTGCGCCAGCGCCGGACATCCGTTTCATTCTGCACGTATCCATGTGGCGTCATGCCGATGGCGGAGGCGCCGAAGCTCAGGAGAGTGGTGGCCGGGTCGGTCGTGTAGCCCTGGAAATTCCGCCGCAACGTGCCGGCCGCATGACTGTCCGCCATCGTCGTGCCGCGCCGTGCGAAATGGTCCATGCCGATGGCAAGGTAGCCGGAATTGACGAGTTGGGTGGAAACCGAGTCATGTTGGAGACGGCGTTCCGCAGGAGACGGCAGCAGGGCTTCGTCGATGAGGGCCTGATGCTTCTTCATCCAGGGCACGTGAGCGTAGCCGAACAACGCGATCCGGTCGGGCCGAAGCTGCCGGACCCGCTCCGTCGATGTCAGGAGGTCGGGCACCGTTTGGTGCGGCAGGCCGTACATCAGGTCGACATTGATGTCCTGAATGCCGGCTGCCCGGAGCCGTTCGACCACGTGGGCGATCTGTTCGTAAGGCTGGATGCGGTTGATCGCTTTCTGCACCGTCGGGTTTAGGTCTTGGACCCCGAGGCTGGCGCGGCTGATTCCCGCCTCGCCGCAGGCCGCGATGAAATCGTCGTCGCTCGATCGCGGGTCGAGTTCGATGGCGATTTCACTTTCCGCATTGATATCAAATTGTTGCCGAAGGTGTTTGATTAGACGAATGAGGCCGTCATGCCCGAGCGTATTGGGGGATCCGCCGCCGAGATGGATATGGCTGATCGATAGGCGGCCCGGTAATGCCTCGGCGACGAGATCGATCTCCGCGATCAAATGATCCAGGTAGTCCGCGATGACACTCTCACGGCGTACGACTCGCGTGTTGCAGCCGCAGAACCAGCAGAGTTCGTGGCAGAAGGGTGTGTGCAGATACAGCGAGGCCGGAGCCGCCGGGTCGAGTGCGGCGAGCCACGTCTGGTAATCCCCGGCGCCGATGCCGTCATGGAAATGGGGAGCGGTCGGATAGCTGGTGTAGCGCGGAAGCCGGCGGGTGAGGAGGTCGTTCGATTGAGCGGTCATCGGAACAACGTTGATGGGCGGTACGGGTACCGCATTGATGGAGATCAAATTTACGCGTTTTGGGGTTGTGCCGGGTGGTCGCAGGCTGGTTGCCGGCCCTTGACCGATGGGCCGTTTCGGAATAAGAACAAAAAGAGAACATTTAGCAGCGAAGGTCCCCTGTATGCCCGAGCAAGAAAGCACCCTGTTGATCGATCTCCGGGCCCGCATTGCCCGGTTGGAACGCGGTGAAACCGATATTGGGCGCTATCCGGCGATGCCGTCCGGCATTCCCGCGATCGATGCGGCGTTGCCGGGCGGCGGGCTGGCCAGCGGGGCGGTGCATGAGGTGACGGGCAGCGCCGCGGGCGGCTTCGCATCGGTGCTCGCGGGGCGGACGGACGGACCGGTGCTGTGGTGCGTCATGGCGCGGTCTGGCGCCGATCTCTACGGACCCGGCCTCGCGGCGTTCGGCCTCGATACGGACCGGCTGGTGATCGCCCGGTGCACGACGGCGGAGGACATGCTGTGGGCGATGGAGGAAGGGTTGCGCGATCCCGGCCTTGCCGCGGTGGTCGGCGAGCCGGACCGCGCGGTCGCCTTGACCGCCAGCCGCCGGTTGCAGCTTGCCGCCGAGACGGGCGGCGGCATCGGCCTGGTGCTGCGGCGGGGCGCGGGCAAGGGCGATCTGTCGCCGAGCGCGGTGTTCAGCCGATGGCGGGCGGACTCCGCGCCGCTGCTGGGATTGCCGGGCGCGACGGGCGACTCTATCGGCGGGACGCGCTGGCGGTTGGACCTGTTGCGTTGCCGCGGCGGGATCGGCGGCATGAACAAGACATGGTTGGTGGAATGGTGCGATGCGACGCGTGATCTCTCTTTGGTTTCCGACATTGCCGATCGACCGGGTGCGGCGCGGGAAGGGCAGCGCCTGGCAGGATGATCCCGAAAAACCGGTCGCGCTGGTCGCCGAGACCGCGGGCCGGATCATCGTCACGGCGGTCAGCGACGCGGCCTCGGCGGCGGGGATCGCGCCCGAGATGGCGCTGGCCGACGCGCGGGCGGTGCTGCCGGGACTCCGGACGATGCCGGCCGACCCGGCGGCGGATGCGGCGCTGAGGAACCATATTCTGTCGTGGTGCGGTCGCTACACTCCCTTTGCCGCGCCGGAAGGCACCGACGGCATCTGGCTCGACGTGACCGGCTGCGCGCATCTGTTCGGCGGCGAGCAGGCGATGCTGGACGACCTGTTGATGCGGCTGCGGGGCATGGGGCTGCGCGGGCGTGCTTCCCTGACCGATACGCCGGGCGCGGCCTGGGCCTTGTCGCATTACGGCGCGGCTTGCTCGATCGTGCCGTCCGAGGCGATCCGCGACAGTATCGCGGGATTGCCGGTCGCGGCCTTGCGGCTCGGCGCGGCGGCGTCGGCGGGGCTGACGCGTCTCGGCCTGAAACGGGTCGGCGATCTTTATGCCCTGCCGCGGGCGCCGTTGACCGCGCGGTTCAGCGGCGAGGTGTCCTTGCGGCTCGATCAGGCGCTCGGCCTGGTCGAGGAACCGATATCGCCGCGCCAGCCGCCGCCGCGGTATCGCGTTCGCCTGGCCTTTCCCGACCCGATCGGTCTGACCGACGACATCGAAGCCGGCTTGCGCCGCCTGTTGCATGACCTGTGCGAACGGCTGGGTCAGGCGCAACGCGGCTGCCGGCGGCTGGATCTGACGCTGTACCGGGTCGATGGGTCGCTTCAGACCGTGAGCGTCGGCACATCCGTCCCGGCACGGGATGCGGCACATCTCGCAAGACTCTTCGCGGAGCGTCTCGGCACGCTCGATGCCGGTTTCGGGGTCGAGGTAATGGTTCTGGCCGCCCCGGTCACCGAACCGCTGGGCGCGGTGCAGATCGACAGCCCCGCTTCAAACAGGCCACCTAAAAAACCTTCAAGCAGACCAAAGGCCGACAAGCGGGCGAATCCCCCCTCAAGTAGGTCGAAGGCCGGTAGGGGACAAAAAGACCCCTCAAGTAGCCCAACGAGCGGTAGGGGACAAAAAGGCCCGCCTGCGCGACAAAATATTTCGCCGTTGCTCGACCGGCTCGGCAACCGGTTGGGGTTCGATCAGGTCGTCGCTTTGCGGCCGCGCGCGAGTTTCCTGCCGGAATATGCGGTCGAGACCGTTCCGGCCGCCGCCGGGGATGGGGATGTTTCCTGGCGGCCGGGACCGGTCCGCCCGTTGCGCCTGTTGGCCCGGCCCGAACTGCTGGACACGCTCGCCGCCGTGCCCGAGGACGGCCCGCCGGCGGCCTTTCGGTGGCGGCGGGTGCAGCATCGGCTGAAGGCGGCGGAAGGGCCCGAGCGGATCGCGCCGGAATGGTGGCGGCTCGATCCCGGCTGGGACGGCGGCGCGCGCGATTACTGGCGGGTCGAGGACGAGACAGGCCGCCGCTTCTGGCTGTTTCGCGAAGTGCGCCCCCGGCGGGACGGCACGTCGCGGTGGTTCCTGCATGGGTTGTTCGCATGATGGCATTATGAATTCAATATGATATCATAATGCATGCATATGATGGGAGAACGACATGGCAACGGTAACGATCCGCAATCTCGACGACGGGGTCGTGGAAAAGCTGAAATTAAGAGCGAAGGAACATAATCGCTCGTTGGAGGCCGAATTGCGCCAACTTTTGAGCGATGCGGCCAAACTGCGCCAAACGCGGGAAACTTTCCTGCAAGAAGCGGCGCGTATCAGGGGGATGACCGCGAAGGGACGTCCGCAGAGCGATAGCGTCGGCTTGTTGCGCGAAGATCGCGGCCGATGACCTTGGTTGTCGACGCAAGCGTTGCGATGAAATGGTTCGTCGAAGAAATTTCGACCGAACACGCCGTGCGTTTGCTCGAGCATGAAGATCTTTTCTGTGCGCCTGACCTGATTATCCCGGAGATTACGAACATCGCGTGGAAGAAAGCGGTTCGGGATGAAATTACGAATGTGCACGCGCTCGAAATTGCGAAGACGATCCAAGACGATGCGCTGGCAATTTATCCGTCGATCCTTCTGAATGACCGGGCGCTTGAAATCGCTTTGTCTTTAAACCATCCGGTTTATGACTGCCTGTACGTTGCATGCGCCGAAGCGGTAGGCGGCATGCTGATAACGGCGGACCGGCGGTTTTCCAATGTTTGTAGGGGCGGCGGATTCGACCATGCCGTGGCTTGTTTGGACGATGTTCGTATTTCGGAAAACGGAATTACCCTAGAAAACGAAGCATGATGGCGCCCGACTACGCCGAGCTTCAGGTCACGACGAATTTCAGCTTCCTGCGCGGCGCGTCGCATGCGCATGAATTGGTGGCGCGCGCCGTCGAGCTGGGCCACACGGCGATCGCCGTCGCCGACCGCAACAGCCTCGCCGGCGTCGTGCGCATGCATATCGCCGCCAAGGACGCGGACCTGCCGCTGTTGGTCGGCGCGCGGCTCGACCTGACCGACGGGGCGAGCCTGCTTGCCTTCCCCGAGGACCGCGCCGCCTATGGCCGGCTGTCCCGGCTGATCACGGTCGGCCGCCGCCGCGCGCCGAAGGGCGAGTGCGAGTTGACCCGTGCCGATGTCTTCGAGCACGGGGCGGGGATGGTTTTCGTCGCGCTGCCGCCGGAGGGACCGGATGTTCCAGATGACGGGTTCGCGGCGGAACTTTCGGCGCTGGCGGCGGCCTTTCCGGGGGCGTGTTACCTCGCCGGGCAGAACCTGCTGCGCGGCGACGATACGCAGCGGCTCGCCCGGCTGGCGGAAATCGCCGATGCCTGCGGCGTGCCGCTGGTCGCGACGAACGATGTGCACATGCACGAGGCGGCGCGGCGGCCGTTGGCCGACGTGCTGATCTGCATCCGCGAGCATTGCACTATCGACGACGCGGGCTACCGGCTGGTCGCGAACGGGGAACGCCACCTCAAATCCGCCGAGGACATGCTGCGGCTGTTCGCGGCCTATCCCGACGCGGTGGCGCGGACGCAGGAGATCGTGCAGCGCTGCCGCTTCAATCTCGACGAATTGCGTTACGAATACCCCGACGAGGTGACCGGGGATAGCCGCACGCCGCAGGAGGAACTCGTCCACCAGACCTGGGAAGGCGCGAAAGGGCGCTATCCCGGCGGCGTGCCGAAGGCGGTGAAGGCGGTGGTCGAGCACGAACTCGACCTGATCGGCCAGCTCGGCTACGCGCCCTATTTCCTGACCGTGTATGACATCGTCCGTTTCGCCCGCGAGCGGCATATCCTGTGCCAGGGACGCGGCTCGGCGGCCAATTCCGCCGTCTGTTACTGCCTCGGCATCACGGCGGTCGACCCGTCGAAGCTCGACCTGCTGTTCGAACGTTTCGTCTCGACAGAGCGCAACGAGCCGCCCGACATCGACGTGGATTTCGAGCACGAGCGCCGCGAGGAGGTCATCCAATACATCTATGACAAATACGGCCGCGACCGGGCCGGCATGACGGCGGTGGTGTCCTGCTATCGCGCGCGCGGCGCGGTTCGCGAGGTGGGCAAGGCGATGGGGCTCAGCCGCGACACCGTCACCGCGCTGGCGGGGCAGGTCTGGGGCTGGTCCAGCGACGGCATCGACGAGGACCAGGTGCGGGAGATCGGCCTCGACCCGACGGACCGGCGGCTGCGGCAGGCGCTGTTGCTGACCGCGACGCTGATCGGCTTTCCGCGCCATCTGTCGCAGCATGTCGGCGGCTTCGTGATCAGCCGAGGTCCGTTGACCGAGACCGTGCCGATCGAGAACGCGGCGATGGAAGACCGCACCGTGATCGAGTGGGACAAGGACGATCTGGACGCGCTCGGCATCCTCAAGATCGACGTGCTGTCGCTCGGCATGCTGACTTGCATCCGCAAGGGGTTCGACCTGATCCACCGGCATTTCGGCAAGGAGTACGACCTGGCGACCGTGCCGGCGGAGGATCCGGCGGTCTACGATATGCTGTGCGACGCGGATTCCATCGGCGTGTTCCAGGTCGAGAGCCGGGCGCAGATGGCCTTCCTGCCGCGCATGAAGCCGCGCGATTTCTACGATCTGGTGATCGAGGTGGCGATCGTCCGGCCGGGGCCGATCCAGGGGGACATGGTGCATCCCTATCTGCGCCGCCGGAACGGCGAGGAGCAGGTGGACTATCCGTCCGAGGCGCTGCGCGACGTGCTCGGCAAGACCCTCGGCGTGCCGCTGTTCCAGGAACAGGCGATGAAGATCGCCATCGTCGGGGCCGGGTTCACGCCGTCCGAGGCGGACCGGCTGCGCCGCGCCATGGCGACCTTCCGCCGCGTCGGCACGATCCACAGCTTCCGCGAGAAGTTCGTCGCCGGGATGGTGGCGCGCGGCTACGACGGCGATTTCGCCGACCGCTGCTTCCGGCAGATCGAGGGCTTCGGCGAATACGGCTTCCCGGAAAGCCACGCGGCGAGTTTCGCCATGCTGGTCTATGTCTCCGCCTGGATGAAATGCCACTATCCGGCGGTGTTCGCGGCGGCGTTGCTGAACAGTCAGCCGATGGGCTTCTACGCCCCGGCGCAGATCGTGCGCGATGCGGTCGATCACGACGTGACCGCGCTGCCGCCGGACGTGAACCGTTCCGGCTGGGATTCGACGCTGGAGGTCAACGCGGAATCCATCGGCGGCCTGGCGCTGCGGCTCGGCCTGCGGCAGATCAAGGGCCTGTCGGAGGAGCACGCGCTTTGCCTGATCGAGAAGCGCAACAACGGCTATTGGGACCCGGCGGCGCTGTGGCGGCGGACCGGGCTGCCGGCCTCGGTGCTGGAAGCCCTGGCCCGCGCCGACGCTTTCGGGTCGATGGGATTGAAGCGGCGTCAGGCGCTGTGGATCGCCAAAGGATTGGGCGATTCTCCGTTGCCGCTGTTCGCCGGGATCGAGGGCAGTGAGCGGGGCGACGAGCCGATGGTCGACCTGCCGGAGATGTCGATCGGCGAGGAGGTGGTGGAGGATTATTCCTGGATGCGCCTGTCGTTGAAACGGCATCCGCTCGACCTGCTGCGCGGCCGCATGACCCTGATGGGCGCCATCCCTGCGGCGCGCTTGGTCGAGACGAAGGACGAGGCCCGCGTCACCGTCGCCGGTCTGGTGCTGGTGCGCCAGCGGCCGGGCAGCGCCAAGGGCGTCATCTTCATCACCATCGAGGACGAGACCGGCGTCGCCAACATCATCGTCTGGCGCAAGACCTTCGAGCGGTTCCGCCGCGTCGTGATGACCGCGCGGCTGCTGCGGGTGACCGGCAAGCTGCAGCGCGAGGGCATCGTCACCCATATCGTGGCGGAAAAGCTGGAGGATCTGTCGGGACAGCTCGACGACCTGGCGGACAAGGAGACGTTCGACCTGGCCGTCAGTCCCGCCGACGAGGTGAAACGCGATCTGCCGGTCGAGCCGCAGGAACGCGCGCTCCGCCGCCAGAAACCGAAACCGCCGACCCCGATCCCGAGACCGAAACATCCGCGCGAACAGGCAAAGGCGTTGTTCCCGAGCCGGGACTTCCACTAGCGCGGCTATCCGCCGGAAAACATCCCGAGCCAGCGCCACCACAGGAAGTTCAGCGGCGTGATGACGATCACGTAGATCGCGGTGTAGGCGAGGCACATCCGGACCGTGCGGCCGAAATCGACGTGGCCCAGCAGCATCGCCGTCAGGACGGGCGCGACCTGATACGGCAGCAGGATCACCATGAAGCTGGTGACCTGCGACAGCATGGCGGTCTTGAGCTGCCAGCCGGTCGCTGCTGCGATGTCCCCGGCCAGCGGTGTCAGCACCGCCGATGCGCCCGCCGGATTCGCGGCCAGCGACATCAGACTGCCCATGCCCAGGATAGCGCCGAAGTTATAGGCGTCGCTGTCCGGCGACAGGCCCGAGACCTCGATGAACAGCGCCCCCAGCGTTTTGGCGAGCCCGCTGTCCGCGACCACCGCGCCGAGGCCGATGATCCCGGCGGTGAAGAACCAGGGCGCATAGTTGACCGATTCGCTCAGCGCCTTCGGCGGCACCAATCCCGCAATCGGCAGCAGGCAGATGACCGCCGCACCGAACGCGACCCAGGCCGGGGCGATGCCGTGCAGCGTATCCGTGGCCCACAAAGCCAAGGTCAGAACAAGCAGGATGGTCAGGCGGCGTTCGTCCTTGCTCATCGCCGTATGGCTCTCGGGCGCAAGGGCGCGGGGCGCGTCGCTCCGGAACATCAGCGTCACGAGTACCAGGATCGATAGGAAGGACAGGAACCCGGCGACCGGCATGTTGAGCAGGAAGAACTCGCCGTAGCGCAGCGTCACGCCGTAGATGCTCTCGATCAGGCCGCTCATCACCACATTCGGCACCGTCGCGGGCAGCAGGCCCATCGGCGACATCACCGTGCTGAAGGCGGCGGCGAGGATCATGCCGTCGCGGCCGCTGCTGCCCACTTCGTAGCCCATGCGGTCGGCCAGCGCGGCGACGATCGGGACCAGCAGGACGACGCGGCTCATAGCCGACGGCATCACGAAGGCGAGCCCGAAGGCGGCCAGCGCGACGCCCAGCAGAACCCGACGGTAGGAATGCCCCGTCCGCTGCAGCACCGCTTCCGCCATGCGAATGCCGAGCCCGGTCCGTTGCACCGCGATGCCGAGCACGATGCCGCCGAAGATCAGCCAGACGGCGCCCGCATGGAAACCCGAGAACACGACGGCGGGTTCGGCGACATGCAGGACCACGGCAAGCAGGAAAAACAGAAAGCTCGTGACATGCGGCGGCAGCACTTCGGTCGCCCAGAAGGCGACGGCGATGAACACCAAGCCGAGCGCTTTCAAAGCGTTGGGCTCGATGCCATCCGGCGGCGGCAGGAAGAGCATGCCCGCGCCGATGGTCACCATGAGTCCGGCGATCAGTTTGGCGAAGAGCGGGGGCCCGTTAACCGGGCTTTTCCTATGGACTGCGCTCATGGAGTAGAGTCTCGGGAAAGCGGGTTCTGGATACCCGTCTTACCAAATACCGCGCGCAAACGCCTAATGCGGCGTCGCGGCAAAAGGAGAGCGACCAATGCCGACCGGTATCGACGAGCCCGTATCCACCGAAAGCCTGATCATCGACGAGATCGAGATCATTCCGCTCGACTTGCTGCCGAGCCTTCGGCGGACCTTGCCCACGGGACCGATCCAATACGGCGAAACCGGTATGGTCGGCCGGTCGGTGCTGGTGGCGGTGCGGGCCGGTGGACTCACCGGGTGGGGGCAGATCCGGCCCGTCAATCCGTTCCAGGCCGATACGGCATCGAGCGCCGTCGCCGCATTGCGCGATTACTATGCGCCGTTGGCGGTCGGGCGCAATGCCTTTCATCGTGCGGCGCTCCTGCGGGAGATGACACGGAAACTGCCGCCGAACTCGGCCGCCTTGGCGATGGTCGACGTGGCGCTGCACGATCTTCTTGGCCGGGCGTTGGGCGTTCCCGTCCATGCCTTGCTGGGCGGCGCGTGTAAGGAACGGATTCCGCTGGAATGGTCGGTCGGGGCGGGCAGTGTCGATCAGATGGTCCATGAGGCCGGACACGCGTTCGGCGATTACAAGACGCCGTATGTCTGCTTCAAAGTAGGCCCGGTGGCGAAGCTCGCGGAGAATGTGGAGACCTTGCATCAAGTGCGCGAACAGCTCGGCGATACGGTCCAGCTTGCGCTCGATGCCAATGGCAGTTTCTCCGCTCGCGAGGCCATCCAGTTGGCGGAAGGACTCTGGGATGTGGAGATCGCCTATTTCGAGCAACCGGTCGAAGGCTGGGATATCGCCGCGCTGAAGCGCGTTCGCGATCATGCGGGCATGCCGGTCATGGCCGATGAATCCGTCTACACCCCGCAGGATGCGATCAAGGTGGTACAGGCGGAGGCGGCGGACGTGCTTGGCATCAAGCTGTACAAGAGCGGCGGGCTCTGGCGCGGCCGGCAGATCGCGCTGGTCGCCGAGGCGGCCGGCTATGACGTGAACTGCGCCGGCACGGCGAACGGATCGCATCTGGAGGCGCTCGCGGCGGCGCATTTGGGCGCGTCGGTGCCGAACCATGCCTTCGGCGCGGAATTCACCATGGGATTGCCGCAGGTCGCGGAAGACCCGATCGTGCCGGACCCGGTGATGGAGATCGTGGACGGTGAGTGCACGGTTCCGAGCGGGCCCGGCCTGGGGGGCGTGGTCGATGAGGCGGCGGTGGAAAAACACGCGATCGAGCGGATCCGCATCGCCTAGCCCGCCGACTACTCTTCCGGCTCGGTGGTGAACATCAGCGGATGACCGGCCCGGCGGCCGGCCTCCGTCGCTTCGGTGGCTTTCGTTTCTGCGATGTCCTTCGTAAAGACCGCCACGACGCAGGCGCCGCGTTCGTGCGCTGTCAGCATGATGCGGTTCGCCTTGCCTTCGCCGATGCCGAAGACCGATCGCAGGACCACCACGACGAACTCGCGCGGCGTGTAATCGTCGTTAAGCAGGATGACCTTGTGCATCGGTGGCCGCTTGGTCTTCGGCCGTGTCTTGGTATCGGGACCGACAACGGGGTTGCTCATATTCGCCCTGTCACCGTGAAATTGGTCGCGCTCAAGGAATAGCCCTGGAACCTTGGCACGCCTCGCGCCGGGCGTCCATCCGGAGAAGACCCGGCGCCATAACGCCGGTTGGTCCTTACGCGACGCCGTCCAACACCTGCATCGCGCGGACGGTGACCTCGACGGACATATCCAGAAAATCCTCCGGACTGCCGTCATAGGTCCCCGAGACGGGAACGGCTTGTCCCGGCTCGCGGGCGACGGCGATGGGCACCAGGTTTTGGCCGCCGTACGAGCCATTGGTCGGGTCGAATTCGACCCATCCCGCGCCCGGCAAATACACCTGCACCCAGGCATGGGTCGCGCCGGCGCCCATGGTCTCGCTTTCCGCGCCGTCGATCGCGGGATCATACAGATATCCGCTGACAAATCGGGCGGCGAGGCCGACGCTGCGGACGGCTTCCATCATAAAGACCGCATAGTCGCGGCAACTGCCACTGCCGAGCTCAAGCGTTTCGGTCGGGGACTGTACGCCGGGCTCGATCCGTTCTGCATAGGTGAACTCGTCGCGAATCGCGCCGGTCACATTGACGAGAAATTGTTCGGTATCCGTGGCGCCGACGTCGGTCAGAAAGCGACGGGTCCATTCGGTGATTTCCCGCTCGGGGTCCGGGTAGTGGCGTTCGATCGTCCGTCCGAGGTCGGGCACCTCGCGCAGGGGGTAGCTGAACGGCAGCGTCTGCGCATATTCCTCGATCGGGAAATTGGCCCGGCTGAAGGGATAACGATCGATAACGATCATCGATTCGAAATACAGTTGGTCCGACGGCGCCTCGAATCGGGCAACGGCGACGGAATTGCTGAAGACGTCATGCAGCCAGTGAACTTTGGCCTGCGGCTGAATCGTCAACTCGGCGTTCAACAGGCGCAGGTCGTGGCTGTCGCGCGGCCGGAACATCAGCCGGTGCTCGCCGAAATCAACCGGCCTGCGATACGAATAGGTCGTCTTGTGATCGACGGTAAGCCGCTGCAAAAGCGCCGCTCCGTTGCATGGCCCGTTGGACGGCGGGCGATTATCCGAAATACGTTTTCCCGACCTCGTCGGAAACCTGGCCGAGCGCGATTTGCAGGTCGTCCAGGAACTTGTGAAGACCGCGCGATGTTACCCGATGGCCAAGACCCGTTTCAAGGCAGAAAACCAACGCTTTCCGGCTCTTTTCCAGGCTGGGTTCGCGGATGCCGTCGTGGTGTTTTTCCAGGTCCCCGAGGCGATTCGACACGTGGTTCACACAGAGGGCCACGGCGCGGGGGAATTGCTCATCATACAACAGAAATGCCGCGATGTCCTGCGGCGTATTGGACGTCGGATATTGGCTCTTGAACGCATGATAGCCGGAAACCGACCGGAGTAGGACATCCCGTTGGACCGCGGCGAGCGCCTCGCCGTCCTCGCCGCGCAGCCGGTCGTACCCCATGTCGAGGACGCGGGTGGTTTGGTCCGCACGCTCGATATATTTGCCCAGTTGGTAGAAGCACCACGCTTCGCCGCGGAAGAAAGTTCCCTCGGCAATCCCTTCGAAGGTCTGGCAGTCGGTTCGAATATCGGCGCAGATTTGCGCGACGTTGGTCAGCCAGATGTCGCGCCGGGTGAGATTCGACAGCCGGTAGTGAAAGACGTTGAGATGTGTCCACATCTCCGTGCTGATCAAGTGCCGGATCGCGCGGCCGTTCTCGCGTGCGCCGTAGATTGCGCCGTAGATAGACGACGGATTCTGAAAATCCCGGATATAGAAGTTCAGGACCGATTCCGCGTCCGGTTCCTCGTAAGAGTCCGAAAAGCGTTCCGTGTCGGCGTAAAGGTCCAAGACGTTTTGCCAATTCGGTCCGGTCGTGCCGTCGCGCGCATAGGTCTCATTGATGTCGAGCAAACGCGCCAAATTCTCCGCTCGCTCCAGGTAGCGGCCCAGCCAATAGGTGTTGTTCGCGAACCGGGCGAGGAGATTCGATTTAGGCAAGGACCCAGGTGTCCTTCGAGCCGCCGCCTTGCGACGAGTTCACCACCAGCGATCCTCGCTTGAGCGCGACCCGCGTCAGGCCGCCCGGCAGCACCCATGTCGATTTTCCCGTCAGCGCAAAGGGCCGCAGATCGACATGCCGCGGCTCGAGGGCCCGTCCGATTAGCGTCGGGGACACCGATAGTTTGATCATGGGTTGGCTGATGAAGTTTGCCGGATCGTCTTTCAGCTTACGCCGAAGCTGGCTCAGCTCGCGCTTGCTCGCGCGCGGCCCGACGACGACACCGTATCCGCCGGCTTCGCCGACCGGCTTGGTGACCAACTCGTCGAGGCGGTCGATGGTCTTGGCCAGGCCTTCCGATTCGCGGCAGATGTTCGTGTCGACGTTGTCTAGGATCGGATCTTCGTCCAGGTAGTACCGGATGATCCGTGGCATATAGGCATAGACCGCCTTGTCGTCGGCGACGCCGGTGCCGAGGGCGTTCGCCAGCGTGACGTTGCCCTTCTGATACGCGCGAAAAAGGCCGGGCACGCCGAGCAGGCTGTCCGGGTTGAAGGCCTCCGGGTCGAGGAAGTCGTCGTCGATCCGGCGGTAGATCACATGAACCGGCTCCAGACCGTCGGTGGTGCGCATGAAGACCTTATCGTTCTCCACGACGAGGTCGCGGCCTTCGACCAGCGGTGCGCCCATTTCGCGCGCCAGGAAGACATGTTCGAAATAGGCTGAATTGAACACGCCCGGCGACAGCAGGGCGATCGTGGGATCCGAAACGCCGTCGGGCGCCACGTCGGTGAGTGTCTGCGCCAGGCGGCTGCCGTATTCGTCGACATTGGCGATGGGAATGTCGCGGGCGAGATCGGAAAAGGCCCGCATCATGAGATGCCGGTTCTCGATGACATAGGAGACACCGGACGGAATTCGGGCATTATCTTCCAGCACGCACAGCTTGCCCTTTTCGTCCCGCACGATGTCCGTGCCGCAGATATGGACGTAGGTTCCTTGCGGCGGATCGAATCCGCACATCTCCGGGCGGTAGTCGGGATTCCCCTTCACCAGGTCTTCCGGAATGATCCCGTCCTTGATGACCTGTTCCTTGTGATAGATGTCGTGCAGGAACAGGTTCAGGGCCGCGACCCGCTGTTTGACCCCGGACTCGATCTGTTCCCAGTCCTTCGGCGACAGGATTCGGGGCACGACATCGAACGGCAGGATGCGGTCAATGGCCTCGTTCTCGGTATAGACGGTGAAGGTGATGCCGAGGTTGAAGAGTTCCCGCTCGGCATCCCGCACCCGTCGGCGTAGCGTCGCGATATCCAGGGCGTTTAGCCGGTCGCGGATTGTCCGGGTGTGACCCAGGCCGCGCCGGCCGAACATCTCGCAGAAATATTCGTCGTGATCGTATTGCGCCAACAAGCCGTCATTTTGCGCCGCCGATCGCGGTTTCTTGCTCATGAGGGACGGCCGATTGTCATGGGGGGCCAGCGTGAAGGGTTCGTCATTGCAGGTGTATATTATCGAAGCAGCGGGTCAGGTAAACCGAAGATTGCGAATTAGACGATGGTGGCAACCGCCCGGCCGCTTTCCCGAATGGCTGAATCCACCGCATAATAAGGAACGGAGGACTGACACGTCATGAGTATGGAAATTCGCCCGCTTGGGCCGGTGCTTGGTGCGGAAGTCGTCGGGGTCGATGTCCGCCGACTTTCCACGGACGAGTTTAAGGCGATCCACCAAGCGCATCTTGATCATTGCGTCATCGTATTGCGCGACCAGCATCTGACGCCGGCGGAGCATATCGCCTTTTCGCGCCGGTTCGGCGATCTGGATTATCAGGTGCTCGATCAATACGCGCTGCCCGAGCATCGCGAGATCCTCGTGCTGTCGAATAAGGCGGAGGACGGCAAGCCGCTCGGCCTGCCGGACGGCGGCCGACGGTGGCACACCGACATGTCCTACAACGAGATTCCGCCGCTGGGGTCGTTACTCTACGGGCTTGAGATTCCGCCCGAAGGCGGCGAAACCAAATTCGCCAACATGTACGCGGCCTATGACGCGCTGGACGATGAGACGAAGCAGCGCATCGGCGGATTGCACGCGGTGCATGATTACATCCATCACTACAAGGACGCGGATGCGAAAAGCGGCGGCAAGCGCGCCAAGATGACCGACGAACAGATGGCGAGTTTGAAACCCGCTGTCCATCCGGTCGTGCGCACACACCCGGAGACCCGGCGGAAGGCGCTCTACATCGACCAGGGTCATACGATCGCGATCGAGGGCATGGCCGATGCCGACGCGCATGTGCTGATTACGACGCTCTACGAGCACGCGATCCAGCCGCAATTCACCTACACCCATACCTGGCGGCAATTCGACGTGGTGTTTTGGGATAACCGTTGCGTGCTGCATCAGGCGCAGCCCTACGATCAGACGAAATACATCCGCCACATGCACCGGACCACGGTGCGCGGCACGCGCCCGGTTTAAGAGAGTAGTCAGGCCTCGGTATCGTTCCGCCGCAGATAATTAAGCACGTTGTCGAGCGGTTCGACGTCGCCGAATTTCGCGTCGATGTCGAACAGGTTCCACTCGACGACGCCGGGCACGCGGTCGCCGACGCATTCACGCACGACGATCGGCCGGAATCCCTCGGCGATCGCATCCTCGACCGTGTGACGCACGCAGCCGGCCATGGTGACGCCGGTGACGATGACCGTGTCGACATTCTGCGACCGCAAGTACCCGGCGAGATAGGTGCCGTGAAAGGCGGAGGCGCGTTTCTTCACGATCACCTGTTCGGTCGGCAGCGGCGCGATCCGGTCATCGATCTCGCAAGCCTCGCTGCCTTCGGTCAGGACCTCGACCGGTATCTTCAAATGCCAGAGACCAGTGTCGCTGTTCGGGCCATCCGGGCTGCGGTAGGCGGTGGTCGTATAGATGATCGGGATGCCCTTTGCGCGCGACGCGTCGAGCAGCGCCTGCACACCAGGAATGATCGTATCCATGCCGTCGCAAGTGAAAGGGTTGTCCGGCCGCGTCCAGGCGTTGGCCAGGTCGATGTTGATCAACGCCGGCCGCTTGCCGTAGCCGATCCGCCGCATGAAGCCGCGGTTCTGGTAGATCCCCGTGTCATGGTCGAAAATTTTGGCAAGCGCGTCTTTGATCTCGTCCGCCATGGCGTGGCCTCCGCTGCGATCCGGTTTCCGGCGATTTTAGCGCATCTTTCGGCGGCGTGCTGCAAGTCTCCAATTTGCCGCCTTTCGGCGTCCTGGCCTATAAGAAATGATCGAATTCAAGACGGCCAGAGATGGATCAAGGAGAGGCAGCATGTCGGAAACCCGCATCTTGGCGGACTGGGTATCGGGACTGCAGTACGAGGATATTCCCGAGGATGTGCGCGAGCATGCGCGACGGTTCATTCTCGACAACTTCGGGTGCCAGATTGCCGGCGCGACGTTGCCGTGGAGCAGGACCTACTACGACATGATGACGGCGACCCGCAGCGGCAGTCATTCGACCGTCGCCTTCTATGGCGACCGGATGGCGCCGGACGACGCCGCCTTTCTGAACAGTACCTTCAACCACGCCAACGAAACCGACGACACGCATCTGAAAAGCCCGACCCATCCCGGCGGGATCGCGGTGCCGGCGGCCCTGGCGCTGAGCGAATTCGCGGGCGCCACCGGGGAGCAACTGCTGGTCGCCGTCGTTGCGGCGTATGAGATTCAAATTCGCCTGTCCTGGGCCTGCTCGCCCTTCCTGATCTATCGCGGCCATCATCCGCCCGTCGGCGTCGGCCCCTTCGGCGCGGCCGCGGCGGGCGCAGTCCTACTCAATTTCGATTCCGACACCACGGTCAACGCGTTTGCGATTGCGGGCAGCCACTCGGCGGGCCTGATCGAATACACGAAGACCGGCGGCAGCGTGAAACGCATTCACAGCGCTATCCCGACGCAGGCCGGTGTGCGCGCGGCACTGTTCGCGCAATCGGGGATCACGGGGCCGCACTCGATCATCGAGGGGGAGAAGGGCTTCTGTAAGGTCTTCGCGGGCGAGTACGACCTGTCGCGGCTCACGGACGGTCTGGGTTCGCACTATCATCTGCTCGACAACGGCTTAAAGCCGTATAGCTGCTGCCATCTGATCCATGCCGCCTTCGACGCCTTGGACGATGCGCGCGACGAAACGCCGTTGACGCCGGAGAATGTGAAATCGATCACGGTCGCGACCAACAGCGAACCGATCCTCAGCCATATCGGGTCGATCACCGAGCCAACCGATATCCTCGGTGCGCAATTCAGTCTGCCCTTCAGCATGGCGATGCGTTTGCATCACGGCGGGCGCGGCGTGAAGGGCGGCAATGGTTTCTGGGACTATGTCGATGTGGATTGTGAAGATCCGGCCTTGGTCGAAACCGCCCGTAAGGTGAAGGTGATCGTTGCCCAGAACGATAAATGGGAACGTGTCGACGAAGGCGCCGGGTTGGAGATCGAAACGACGGACGGCCGGAAGATCGAGGCCTGTGTGCCCTTCTCGAAGGGTCTGCCGGAGAATCCGCTATCGCCGGCCGAAGTGGAGGAGAAGTTCCGTTATCTGGTCGATCCCGTGATGCCCGCGGGCGCGCCCGATGCCGTGGTGCAGGCCGTGGCGGGTCTCGAATCGATCACGGAAATCGACGATCTGGTTCGGCTGTTGGTGGTGCCGCAAACGCCGGACGCCCGCGCCGCCGCGGAATAGCCGCTAGCGTTTCACCGTTTCATCGAGCAGCCGCCGGTACAGGTCGAGCGTTTGCTCGACGATGATAGGCTCGGCGAAATCCTGTTCGACCACGCGCCGTGCATTCGCGCCGAGGCGGCTGCGCAGGTCCGGGTCCGTCGCCAAGCGTTGAAGCGCGTCGGCGAGCGGTTCCACCGTTCGAACCGGCACCAGGAGGCCGGTTTCCTCGTGACGGCATATTTCCCGGCAACCCGGAACGTCCGTCGCGACCATGGGTAGTCCGGACGCCGCGGCTTCCAACAGCGCTTTCGGCAGACCCTCGCGATAGGACGGCAGGACCGCAATGCTGGCGCGGGCGTATTCGCCGGCGACGTCGTCCGATGGTCCCACGACCTCCACCGCGCCCTCCGCGGCCCATCGCATGAGGATTTCCTCGGAGATCGACGCCGGGTTATCGTCGGTCGGCCCGACAAGCCGAACACGGATCGCAACGCCTCTATCCTTAAGCATCCGTGCGGCCTCGACCAGTTCGACGATGCCTTTGTCATGCAGCATCCGGGACGCGCAAACCACGATCGGCGGTCCGTCCGCCGGTGTGCCGGGTGTGTACTCGTCGATGTCGACGCCGGAGCCGCGAATGAGCACGAGGCGGTCGCGGCGGACCTTGGCGGCATCGGTCAGCAGCTTCATGTCATCCGGATTTTGCAGGATCATGCGGCTGTTGCGCCGGTTCAGGATCACGCGGAACAGAAGCTGGATCACGCTTCGCAGTGCACGCGCCGTCGGCGAGTTCGCGATAAACAGGAACCCCATGCCGCCCAGCGCATTCACGACGGCGGGGACGCCGGTGATCCAGGCGGCGATCGATCCGTATAGCACCGGCTTGAGCGCCACGTGATGGACCAAGTCTGGCCGTTCGCGGCGATATAGCTTGATCAGGTCGCCTAGTGTCCGCAGATCGTGAACCGGATTGCGGCTGCTCCGCGTCAACCGGATCGGCGCGACGCGGAGCCCGGCGGCGCGTATGCGATCGGCATCGTCTCGGACGCGCGCCGCGATCATCACGTCGGCGCCTGCGTCGCGGAGGGCGCGGCCGATCGGCAGCCGGTGGAGCAGGAACGCCCAGTCCTCGGTGACGACCATCAGGACTTTCTTTCCGGCGAGGCTCGCGGTCTCCGTCACCGGTCGCCTCGACGGATCGGGGCTGGGCGCGGACGGGGAAAGCGAGATTGGCACACGTAGCGCATAGCGCCCTCTATATACCGTAGTTCGATATTTGTCGCCGGGCGATGCGCGCGTATGATCACAGCGCGGACAAGCGACCGAATGATGTATCGATGATCTTTAAGGACCCGCTTCCCAAGCCCAACGCGCTGCGCACTGCGGTTCGCGCATCGATCCGGCACGACGAGGAAAAATGTGTCGACGGTCTTCTCGATCAGTTACCGCTGATCACGGCGAGCCGCGAGCGGATCGGCCGCACGGCGACCGCGCTGGTCGAAGCGGTGCGGGCGATGCAACCGGGTCAGGATGGGCTGGACGCGTTTCTCCATGAATACGAACTGTCGAGCCGGGAAGGCGTGGTCTTGATGTGCCTCGCCGAGGCGCTGTTGCGGATTCCGGATGCCGACACGCGGGACCGGCTTATCCGCGACAAGATCGGCGATGCGGATTGGGAAGGCCATCTCGGACGATCGGAGTCGCTCTTTGTCAATGCCTCGACCTGGGCGTTGATGCTGACCGGGCGATTGGTGCGGCTGGATACCGACGACCGCGATCTGCCGGGGTTTATCGGCCGGCTGGCGGCACGCAGCGGGGAACCCGTGGTCCGCGAAGCGCTGGTGCAGGCGATGCGGATCATGGGCCGCCAATTCGTCATGGGCCGCACGATCGCCGAAGCGCTGGAAAGGGCCGTGCCGGAGGAAGAGGCCGGCTATCGCCACTCCTTCGACATGCTGGGGGAGTCCGCCCGGACGACACCCGACGCGATCCGGTATTTCGAGGCCTACGCGGCGGCGATCGAGGCGATCGGCGCGGCGGCGGCGGGACAGGGGCCGGTCGAGGGGCCGGGCATCTCGGTAAAGCTGTCGGCGCTGCATCCGCGATTCGAGTTCGCACAGCGCGACCGGGTCATGGGCGAATTGGTGCCGCGGTTGCAGGAACTCGCCCGAATGGCGAAACGCGCCGACATCGGCTTGACCGTCGATGCGGAAGAAGCGGATCGCCTCGATCTCTCGCTCGATGTTATCGCGGCGCTGTCCGCGGACCCCGCGTTGCAAGGGTGGGATGGGCTCGGTCTCGCCGTGCAGGCCTATCAAAAACGCGCGGTGCCGGTCCTCGACTGGCTCGCCGACCTGGCGAAGTCGCATCGCCGGCGCCTGATGGTGCGTCTCGTGAAGGGCGCGTATTGGGACACCGAAATCAAGCATTGCCAGGAGGCGGGACTGGACGATTATCCGGTGTTTACCCGGAAGAGCGCGACGGACGTGTCCTATCTCGCATGCGTGGGCGTCCTGGCGCGAGACCGCACCGCCTTCTTCCCGCAATTCGCGACGCATAACGCCAATTCGGTTGCCGCGGTCCTGGAGGTCATGGGCAAGCGAACCGATTATGAGTTCCAGCGGCTCTATGGCATGGGCGAAGAACTCTATGCGCAGCTCGTCGGCCCCGACGCGATGGACAAGCCTTGCCGCATTTATGCGCCGGTCGGCGGGCATGAGGACTTGTTGGCGTATCTCGTGCGGCGGTTGCTGGAAAACGGCGCGAACACGTCCTTCGTCAATCGTATCGTCGACGAGAAACTGCCGGTCGAGGAAATCGTCGCGGACCCGGTCGATGTCACACATCGGCTCGAGACGCATCGTCATCCCGGTATTCCATTGCCGGGGGATTTGTATGGATCCGAACGAGCCAACTCGAAGGGCTGCGATCTTGCCGATCCGCAGGAACTGTCGGCGCTACGTGCGGCCCTGATTCCGTTTGCCGATACGCGATGGGCGGCGTGGCCTTTGACGGGTGAAACGTCGAGGTCGCCCGAAGAGGACGGTGCCGAACGGTTTGAGCCGGCGGATCACCGAAACATCGTGGGCCGCGTGACGGACGCCACCGCTGACGATATCGATGCGGCTTTCGTAGCTGCATCTGCGGCGTTTCCGATTTGGTCGGCAACGGCGGCGGGTGAACGGGCGGGCATGCTCGACCGTGCGGCCGAGTTGTTCGAATCGCACCGGCCGGAGTTGATGGCCCTGTGCATCCGAGAGGCGGGCAAGACGCTGCCCGATGCGGTATCCGAAATCCGCGAGGCGGTCGACTTCCTGCGCTACTACGCGGAGCGGGCCCGCGCCGATTTTTCAGCACCGGAAGTCCTTCCCGGGCCGACCGGCGAGCACAATGCGATTTCGTTGCACGGCCGCGGCGCCTTCGTCTGCATTTCGCCCTGGAATTTTCCCATGGCGATCTTTACCGGCCAGGTCGCCGCGGCGCTGGCGGCGGGCAATTGCGTGCTGGCGAAGCCGGCGGAACAGACGCCGTTGATCGCCTTCCGGGTCGTGCAGCTTTTGCACGAATCGGGAATTCCCGACCATGTGTTGCACTATCTGCCCGGCGATGGACCGAATGTCGGTGCGCCGCTTATCGCGGACCCGCGTGTCGCCGGTGTTGCGTTCACCGGATCGGGCGAGGTCGCGCAGTCGATCAATCGGACTTTGGCGGCGAAGGATGGGCCGATCGTGCCGCTAATCGCGGAGACCGGCGGCCAGAACGCGATGATCGTCGATTCCTCCGCACTGCCCGAACAGGTGGTCGGTGATGTCCTCACCTCGGCATTCCAAAGCGCTGGGCAACGGTGTTCCGCGCTGCGGGTTTTGTATCTGCAGGACGATATCGCCGACCGGGTAATCGAGATGCTGACCGGGGCGATGGACGAACTCCGGATCGGCAATCCGGCCTTGCTGGCGACGGATGTCGGCCCCGTCATCGACCCGGACGCCAAGACGCAGTTAAACGCCCATGTGGCGCGCTTGACCGAGGAATCGCGGCTCATCCATCAAGTCGAGTTACCGGCCGAAGCCAGCCCCGGTTGTTTCGTCGCGCCCGCGGCGTTCGAAATCGACGGTATCGGGTATCTGGAGCGGGAGGTGTTCGGGCCGATTCTGCATGTCGTCCGCTACGACGCCGACCGGCTGGATGCGGTCCTCGATGACATCAATGCCACCGGTTACGGACTGACGGTCAGCGTACACACGCGGATCGACGATACGGCGGAGCATATCTGTTCGCGGTTGCGGGTCGGCAACGCCTACGTAAACCGGAATCAGATCGGCGCGGTCGTCGGCGTGCAGCCGTTCGGGGGCGAGGGATTATCCGGAACCGGTCCCAAAGCCGGCGGGCCACGGTATTTGCATCGGTTTGCGACCGAGCGGACGGTATCCATCGATACGACGGCATCCGGTGGAAATACGGCATTGCTGAGTTTGGACGATCCAGCGGAGGATTGACTGACATGCCGACGCCCGTTCCGTCAGTGCGTGGCGGCGGTCTCGGCATGGCGGGCTATGCCGGGGAAACTGACGCGGCAATCCAGAACTAGGCCTGCTTCGGCGAGTCCGTGGGCAAAAAGCCGGGCCGGGTAGGTCGCTCGCCGTACCGCCGCCGGATGCAGCCAATCGGTCAAGACACCGTCGGCGGATGCCGCAATGCCCCACTGTTGAGCAGACAGGAGCGTCAAGAGAAGCCGCTCATCGGCGCCGATGTGTTTGCAACCGGGGCAGCGGAAATCCAAATTCCGGCGAGCGCCGCGGGCCACCACCGTAAAGAACTCGTAAAACGGACCGGCATGGTCGGAGAGCCGCGCATGCCGGAACATGTTCTCCAGGCGAGGGCAGGCCCGACAATCGTCGCGCAAGCACTCGATCCAGACGCGTGCGGCCCAGACCGATAAACGTTCCGCGTAGTTTAGCATACAGATAGGCGTTGGATTGTCGACGTCGGGGTGGGCGGGTTGCAAAAGCATTTTTCGCGATATCCTTATCGCTGAGGTTTGAGGAAGAACGTCTGAATACTGATTATGCGAATAATAATCAATCGCAGTAAGTGAAATACAAAAAATCCCCCTTGAGAGGTGTCGATCCCCGGATCCGGCCGTTCCCGATACCGAACGCTGGAAAGTGAGTTAACGCGCCGATTTCCGGGTGCTGTGCTGAGCAGGGGTGCTACAAGCAGGGGGTGCGACAACTTGTCGTGTTGAGAATCACTTGCAACTAAGGTGGCGCTGCGATACGGTGAGGCTAGTTAAGAATCATTGTCATTTGCATCGAGGCGCCAGTACGTGTGTGCGACGACGAACAACGGGGATCATTCCTGATATGAAACTGCATCACTATGCCGCCGCATTGGTGGCCATATCGACGGTCGGCATCGGGTCCACCGCCGTACAGGCTGCGGAGGAAGTGAACATCTACTCCTACCGCCAGCCCTTCCTAATCAAACCCTTCCTGGACGAGTTCACCAAGAAAACGGGTATCACCGTGAATGTCGTCTTCGCCAAGAAGGGCATGGCGAAGCGGATCGAGAGCGAAGGCAGGAACACCAAGGCCGACGGCATCTTGACGGTCGATATCGCCCGTCTCAAAGCGCATGCGGATGCCGGGCTGTTGCAGCCGGTCAAGTCCGAGGTGTTGGAGAAGAACATTCCCGCCCATCTTCGCGATCCGGACAACGAATGGTTTGGGCTGACCAAGCGCGCTCGCTTGATCGCTGTCTCGAAAGACCGGGTCAAGGAGGGCACGATCAGCACCTACGAGGATCTCGCCGATCCGAAATTCAAGGGCAAGATCTGCACCCGCAAGGGTAGCCATGTCTATATGCGGGCGCTGGTCGCTTCGATGGTCGCGGCGCATGGCGAAGCCAAGGCCGAAGAGTGGGCCAAGGGCGTCGTCGCAAACCTGGCGCGCAAGCCGCAGGGCAACGACCGTGCGCAGGTCAAGGCGGTGAAGGAAGGCGTCTGCGATATTGCCGTCATCAACAACTACTATTACGGCAAGATGAAGTTCAACAAGAAGAAGACCGAGCAGCAGGAATGGGCGAAGGCCGTCCGCCTGGTCTTTCCGAACCAGGAAAACCGCGGCACGCACGTCAACATCTCGGCGGCGGCGGTTACCAAGTATGCGAAGAACCGCGACAACATGGTGAAACTGCTAGAATTCTTGAGCGGGGATTTCGCGCAGGCCATGTATGCGTCGCAAAACTACGAATACCCGGCCAATCCGACCGTCGCGACCGACAAGGAAGTCGCCTCCTGGGGTAAGTTCAAAGAGGACAAGGTGAGCTTGAAGAAGATCGCCGATCTCTCCCCGACGGCACAGAAAATCGTCGACCGCGCCGGCTGGTAATCGTCCACATTCTCCCCAAACTTGGCGGGAGTTCCCGGTGGTGGCCGGGAACTCCCTTTTGCTGTGTTGCCCTCGAAATTTGACTGGCCCGAAGCTCCGGGTGCACAACGTCGGCATCGGCGCCCCTTTTGGCGCCTATTCGGACGGTTTCTGACGGCATGAGCGATTTTCCGACAAGCGCGCCCACGGGGCAGCCTGGCGCCGCCGGCATGCGCCGTTGGTTCAGCGGCTGGGCCATCGGATTGCTCGTTGTTGCGGCGGTCGTCTCGCTGCCCATCTTGACGATTGTCATCATCGCCTTGACGCCGGCGCCTGAGGTGTGGCGGCACCTGTTCGAAACCGTGTTCTGGACGTATGTCTGGAACACACTCGGCCTTGCCGTCGGGGTGGGGCTGGGTACCTTCCTGATCGGGACCGGGACGGCGTGGCTGGTCTGCAGTTACCGGTTCCCGGGCCGCCGCCTGTTCGAGTGGGCATTGTTGATCCCCTTTGCGGTGCCTGCCTACGTGATCGCATACACCTACACCGACCTATTGGAATATGCGGGCACGTTTCAATCCGGATTGCGCGCGCTGTTCGGTTGGACCTCGCCGCGGGATTACTGGTTCCCGGAAATCCGAAGCCTCGGCGGCGCGATCACGATGCTCACGCTGGTCCTTTACCCCTATGTGTATCTGCTCGCCCGGTCGGCGTTTCTGCAGCAGTCCGCGGGGGTCCTGGAGGTCAGCCGCACGCTGGGCAAGGGGCCGTGGGAGACCTTCTGGGCCGTCGCGCTGCCGATGGCGCGCCCGGCGATCATCGTCGGCGTGACCCTGGTGCTGATGGAGACGCTGAACGATTTCGGTACGGTCGATTTCTTCGCCGTGCCCACGTTGACCCTCGGCATTTTCAATGCATGGTTCGGCATGAGCAGCATCGAGGCGGCGGCGCAGCTCTCTCTCGTTCTGCTCGGGTTCGTCATGGTGCTAATCTACCTGGAGCGGCAGGCGCGCCAGGGCCGCCAGTTTCAGGAAACCCGCGCCCGCTACCGTACGCAATCCGGCCCCATGCTGACCGGCATTGCCGGCGGGTTGGCATTCCTTGCCTGCGCCGTGCCGGTTGTTTTCGGTTTCGTGGTCCCGGCGGCCGTGTTGCTGCGTTATTCCCTGATCCACTATGAGGTGAGCGCAAGCGCCGAATTCTTCTCCGCCGCCTGGCACAGCGTGTCACTCTCCGGTGTCGCCGCGGCGGTTGCCGTCTGTGTCGGGCTGTTCATGGCCTACGCGCTCCGCCTTCATCAGGGTCGCGGCTTGCGGACAATCGCCTGGTTCGCCGGCCTCGGCTATGGCGTCCCCGGCGCGATCCTCGCGGTGGGAGCGGTCATTCCGGTCGCCTGGTTCGATAACCAACTCGACGCCTTCATGCGCGCCACCTTCGGAATCTCGACGGGCCTCTTGATGAGCGGCACGATCTTCGCCGTCGTGCTGGGATATGTGGTGCGGTTCCTTGTGCTGCCGTTGGGGGCCGTCGAATCCGGTTTGTCCAAGGTTACCCGCAGCATGGATGACGCCGCCCGGTCGCTTGGGCATCGCCCGCTGACGGTGCTGCGCCGCATCCACCTGCCGATGCTGCGCGGCAGCATTCTCACCGCCACGTTGCTGGTCTTCGTCGACTGCATGAAGGAGTTGCCCATGACCCTATTGCTGCGGCCCTTCAACTACGAGACGCTTGCGACCTTCGTCTATCAATACGCCAGCGATGAATTGCTGGAGGAATCGGCGCTCGGCGCATTGACCATCGTGCTCGTGGGGATCGGGCCGGTCGTCCTGCTGACCAAGGCGATCCGGCAGTCGCGCCCCGGGCAACTCGCGGCGCAGGCGTCGGGGTAAGCGCCGCGCGACACTCCTGCCGTTGGGCGCTATCATGCTTCCGTCGTTAACTCGGAGGGAGCGGCGATATGGATACCGTCACACACGGAACCACGCGCCATCTGCGCGATGCCGCGCGCCAGGCGCGCATGGATGTCCGCGCCGGGAAATGGCAGTCGGTGACGACGGGGATCGCACCGGGCATCGTTCAGGGAAACCTGGTGATGCTGCCGCGCGATTGGGCCGCCGAATTCCAACAATTCTGCCGGCTCAACCCGAAGCCCTGCCCATTGATCGCCATGACCAAGCCGGGCGATCCGCACGTTCCGGAGCTTGGCGACGATATCGACCTGTCGACGGACGCGCCGATGTACCGGGTGTTCCGCGACGGTGAGCTGGTGGACGAGGTGCCGGACATTCGCGCGCTGTGGGACGACGATCTCGTCGGCTTCGTCCTCGGTTGCTCCTATTCCTTCGAGGACGCGCTGATCCAGGGCGGGCTGCCGATGCGCCACATCGAGAACGGCACCAAGGTGCCGATCTATCGGACGAGCATCGAGACCGTATCGACCGAACGGCTGCGCGGCCCGATGATGGTGTCGATGCGGCCGTTCCAGCCCGCCGACGCGATCCGTGCGATCCAGATCACCTCGCGCTTCCCGAACGTGCATGGTGCGCCGATCCATTTCGGTGACCCGGCGCGTATCGGCATCGAGGACATCAATGTGGCCGAATACAACAGCCCGGTGGACCTTCGCGATGGCGAGGTGCCGGTCTTCTGGGCCTGCGGGGTAACGCCGCAATCGGTGATCGAGGTCGCGAAGCCGCCTTTCTGCATCACGCATAAGGCCGGCCATATGTTGATCACCGACCGGCTGAATGCCGAACTGGCGGTTCTCTAGAAACCCGATGCCTGCACGCCCCGTCATCATAGATTGCGATCCCGGTTTGGACGACGCGGTCGCCTTGCTGCTGGCGTTCGCCTCACCGGAGGAACTGAAACTGCTCGGCATTACCTGTGTCGCGGGGAACGTTCCCCTGGACCGTACGGAGCGCAACGCGCGTATCATCCGCGCCTTGGCTTGGCGGGATGACGTGCCGGTCTATGCGGGTTGCCCGCGTCCCTTGTTGCGGCCGCTGCATGCGGCCGAACGGGTGCACGGCGAATCAGGGTTGGACGGCTACGACTGGGACGAACCCTCCGCGCCATTGGCGGACGGCCATGCGGTCGATTTCATCGTCGAGATCTGCAGGGCCGCGGACGACCGATCGATCACGCTCTGCCCGATCGGACCGATGACCAATATTGCGCTCGCCATCGTCAAGGAGCCCCGAATTCTGCCCAAGATCGCGGAGATCGCTTTCATGGGCGGGGCCGCGACCATCCCCGGCAATGTGACCCCGGCGGCGGAGTTCAACATCCACGCCGATCCCCACGCCGCCCGCATCGTGCTGGAAAGCGGCGTCAAGCTGACCATGTTCGGCCTCGATGTCACGCATCAGGCGATCACCACGCCGGACCGGATGGCGGCGATCCGGGATCTCGGCGGTTCGGTGGCGGAAGCGGTGACCGGTATGCTGACCTTCTACGACCGGCACGACATCGAGCGCTACGGCGCACCGGGTGGCCCGTTGCACGACCCGTGCGTGATCGCCTATCTGCTGCAGCCGGACCTTTTCGACGGCAAGGAATGCCATGTCACGGTGGAAACGGAGTCGAAGGCGACGATGGGTCAGACCGTCGCCGACTGGTGGGGCGTCACCGGCAAGGACGCGAATTGCCGGGTCATCAACCGGATCGATGCCGACGGATACTATGCATTGATCGTCGATCGTCTCAAACGGCTGTAGCCGCCGTCCTTTAGTCCTGGGCGAGTGCCCGTTCGACGAAGTCCAACCGGTCCTGTCCCCAGAACAACTCGTCGCGATAGATGTAGGTCGGCGCGCCGAAGACGTTCCGCTCCATCGCCTCCTGCGTATTGGCCTCGTATTGCTTGCCGATCCCGTCTTCTTTCGCACGCGCGAGGAGTGCCGCCCCATCCATGCCCTGCTCGTTGGCGATGGCGACCAATGTGTCCTCGTCGGAGACGTCGCGTTCTTCGGTCCAGACGGCGGTCATTATCGCCCCGGACAGTTTCCCCATATCGAGGCCCATATCGCCGGCGGCGATGGCGATGCGTTGCGCCGCTTCATCCGGCGTCGGGAAGAATTTGGGCTCCAAGTTAAGCGGTATGCCGAGATGCGCGCGCCAACGCTTCAATTCCATCATGCGGTAGGCGCGCCGCTGTGGCGCGCGCTTCGGCAAAGGCAAACCGCCGCTTTGCGCGAATATCGTATGGAACGTACTGGGCTTGAAGTTGATGGATGCGCCGGCATCCGCCGCGATCTTCAGGAAGCGCGCATGGCCGAGATATGTCCACGGGGACGTGTGCGAGTAGAAATAGTCGACGGTCTTCGTCATCGGCGGGGTGCTCCTAAATGTCGATTGTGGGCGCGCGCAGCATGCGGCGCATGATCTTACCGGTGGTCGTCATGGGAAGGGAGTCTCGGAACTCGATGAGCCTAGGATACTCATGCGCGGCGAGGCGTCTTCTCACAAAATCTTGAATGTCTTGTTTCAGAACCTCGTCCGCGGCCACGCCGTCGCGGAGGACGAGGCATGCCTTGATAATTTCGGTGCGCATCGCGTCGGGAACGCCGACAACCCCCGCCAGGGCGACGGCGGGATGCTGCATCAGGCAGTCCTCGATCTCGCCGGGGCCGATGCGGTACCCGGCGCTGGTGATGACATCGTCGTCGCGGCCGACGAACCAGAAATAGCCGTCCACGTCCTGCGTCCCGACATCGCCGGTCAGCAGCCAGTCGCCGGCGAATTTCGCCGCGGTTGCGTCTTCGTCTTGCCAGTAGCCGAGGAAGCTGACGGGGTCATCCTTGTGGATACCGATCGACCCGGCCGTCCCGGACGGTACCGGCGTCCCCGCCTCGTCGACGACCGCCACGTCGTGACCGGGGATCGCGCGGCCCATCGACCCCGGCCGCACCGGCATTACCGCGGCGCAGTTGCCGATCACCAGATTGCATTCGGTCTGGCCGTAGAATTCGTTGATCGTCAGCCCGAAGGTTTCCTCACCCCAGCCCAGCAATTCAGTGCCCAAGGTCTCGCCGCCGCTGCCCAGCGTCCGCAGCGCGAAGTCCCAGTGCCGTTTCGGGTCCGGGACTTGCCGCATCATCTTCAGCGCGGTCGGCGGAATGAACGTATTCCGGACATTGTGCATGGCCATTAGATGGAACGCCTCGGCGGGGTCGAACTTGGTGGCGCGATAGCACAGCACCGGAATCCCGAAATACAGCGACGGCATCAGGACATCCATCAACCCGCCGAGCCATGCCCAATCCGCCGGCGTCCAGAACACGTCGCCGGGTTGCGGAAAGAATTCATGCGGGAACTGTACGCCCGGCAAATGACCGAGGAGTGAGCGGTGTGCGTGCAGGGCGCCCTTGGGCGGCCCGGTGGTGCCGGATGTGAAACTGATGAAGGCTGGATCGTCGGCGGCAGTGTCCACCGTGGCGAACCGGTCGGATGCGCGCTGTATTTCTCCGTGCAGATCGGCCGCACCGTCGCCGGGACCGTCCGCCGAAAGGACGACAGTCAAGTCGGTAAGCGTATCCCGGATATCCGCGAGTAAGGCCAGTCCGGATCGGTCGGTGACAAGTGCACGGGCCGCACTGTTGGCCAGCCGAAACTCCAACGCATCCGCGCGGAACAGGGTCGACAGAGGAATGGCGATCAGCCCTGCCTTATAGGCGGCGATGTGGGCGATGGCGGTTTCGGGGGTCTGCGGCAACAGGATGCCGACCCGGTCACCGCGGGCGAGGCCGCGCGCGACGAACAGGTTCGCGAGGCGGTTGCTCAGCCGGTCCAGGTGTTCGAAGGAAACAATCCGCGGATCGCCGCGCTCCCGATGGACGATCAGCGCCGGTTGGTCCGGTATGTCCCGCGCATGCCGTTCGCAGACGGCGGTCGCCATGTTGAAGCGTGCGGGGATCTGCCATTGGAACGCTTGGCGGATTTCGTCGTAACTATTTCCACGGGTGAGCATCGTGTTCCAAGGCTAGCGGGCCAGCGCCGCCGTCGCCATGCAATTTTGCCAAGCGGCGGGGCGCGCGCTACACCATGCGGAACCGACGCGAACCTCACGGAACGAACACGCATGGCGGATACGATTTCCTATCCTTCGCTCTTCACGCCCATCGATTTGGGCCCGTGACGGTGCCGAACCGGATCATCATGGGATCGATGCATACCGGGCTGGAGAGCCTGCCCGACGGCATGGAGCGGTTGGCGGCTTTCTATCGGGAGCGCGCGGCGGCGGGCGTGCCGCTGATGGTGACGGGCGGGTTCGCGCCCAATGCGGAAGGGTCGCTCGTCGATCATCCGATCACGATGGCGAGCCGCGCGGATTCGGACCGGCATCGCGTTATCCCCGAACAGGTGCATGCCGCCGGTGGGCGTATCGTCTTGCAAGTGCTGCATAGTGGCCGCTACGGCTATCATCCGAATATTGTCGCGCCGTCGCCGATCAAATCGCCGATCAACCGCGATACGCCGCGCGAGCTAACGTCGGCGGAAATCGAGCGCACCATCGGCGACTACGTCACGTGCTGCGAGTTGGCGCGGGATGCCGGCTACGACGGCGTTGAGATCATGGGATCGGAAGGTTATCTGATCACCGAGTTCCTCTCGCCGCGGACGAACCACCGGGAAGACGAGTGGGGCGGCGCGCTGGAGAATCGGTTGCGTTTTCCGGCCGAAATCGTGTGCCGGGTGCGGGAACGCCTGGGCGAGTCCTTTCTGATCCTGTTCCGCATTTCCGCATTGGATTTGGTCGAAGGCGGCATGACCGGGGCGGAGACGCAGGCGTTGGCGCAGGCTGTTGAACGGTCGGGCGCGAACCTGTTGACCAACGGTATAGGCTGGCACGAGGCGCGCGTACCGACCATCGCGCAAATGGTGCCGCGCGGGGCCTTTGCCTGGGCAACGGCGAATATCCGGGAGGCCGTCGACATCCCGGTAGCGGCCAGCAACAGGATCAACACGCCGGAGACGGCGGAGGCATTGATTGCCGATGGGACCGCCGACCTGGTTATGCTGGCGCGGCCGTTCCTGTCGGATGCGGATTTCGTGGCGAAGGCGGAACGCGGCGACCGGGCGGGCTTGAACATTTGTATCGCTTGCAATCAGGCTTGCCTGGATCATTACTTCGTGGGCAAGCCGTCGACCTGCATGGTGAACCCGCGCGCCTGCAACGAATCGCTGTATTCGGTGACGCCGGCATCGGAAGGGAAACGCGTGGCGGTGGTCGGCGGCGGGCCGGGCGGGTTGGCCTGCGCGGCGACCGCAGCGGAACGCGGTCATGATGTCGTGTTGTATGAGGCCGAGGAAGTGCTCGGCGGGCAGTTCAATCTCGCCAAGGTGATTCCGGGCAAGCAGGAATTCGCCGAATCCGTTGCGTATTTCGAAGATCGCCTGCGCCGTGCGAGCGTCGAGATTCGAACCGGCACGCGCGTTGCCGCCGAAGACGTGGCCGCGGGCGGCTTTGATACGGTCGTGGTGGCGACCGGTGTCTTGCCGCGGCGTCCCGATATTAGTGGCCTGGATCACCCAAGCGTTGCCAGTTATGCCGACATCCTGTCGGGCAAGGCCGAGGCTGGGGATCGCGTGGTGATCGTCGGGGCGGGTGGAATCGGCTTCGATGTCGCGCTGTATCTGGCAGAGCGGGGCAGCCGATCGCACGTGGACGCCGAGGCGTTCGCGGCGGCCTGGGGGATCGACCGGTCGCTTACCGTCCCTGGCGGTCTTCGGGAACTGCCGCCGCATGCGGATGACCGCGGCATGCACCTCACCATGCTGCAGCGGAACGCTGGACGGTTCGGTACTAGCCTTGGCCGCTCGACTGGCTGGGTGCATCGCATGCTGCTCGGGCGGCACGGCGTCGAGACGGTCGGCGGCGTTACCTACCGCCACATCGACGACGATGGACTGCATGGCGATACGGACTCCGGCGCACAGTGCTTTCCGGCCGACACGATCGTGATTTGCGCCGGGCAGGAATCGCAGGGTGGACTGGCCGACGATCTATCCGGCCGCGGTGTAGAGATCCATAAAATCGGCGGTGCGAAGGACGCCGACGGGCTGGACGCAGTCCGCGCAATCGACGAAGGGTTTCAGCTCGCCTTGACGCTGTGAGGGCCGAGTGCGGCGTTAGACAACGCGGATACCGCCGTCGACCGTGATCGTCTGCCCGGTAAGGAAGGAGCCTGCCTTGGTCGCCAACATGACGGCAACGCCGGCGATCTCCTCGGATTCCCCGATCCGGCGCAGCGGCGTCGTCGAAGTCCGTTTCTTCAGGTTATCCGGATCCTCCCACAGCGCGCGGGCGAAATCGGTTCGGATCAGGCCTGGGGCGATCGCATTGGCGCGCACGTTGTGCGGTCCGTACTCCACCGCCAGGACTCGGGCGAGCTGCATGTCTGCGGCTTTGGAAATGCCGTAGGCGCCCAGACTCGGGCTGCCTTTGAACCCGCCGATCGACGATACGATGATGATCGAGCCGTCCTGCCGGTCGACCATCTGCGGCACCACCATGTTGCAGAGCCAGAAATTGCTCTTGATGTTGCAGTCCATGATGCGGTCGAAGGCCTCGTCGGGGATATCCTTCGAGGGGCCGAAATAGGGGTTCACCGCGGCATTGCACACCAGCACGTCGATCTTTCCGAAGGTCTCCGTGCTGCGGTCGACGAGTTGCTGAAGCTGATCCTTGTGCCCGATATGGCAGGGAATGGCGACCGCCTTGTTGCCTTTCTTGGCCCAATTCTCGTTGATGTCGGTGGCGACGGCATCGCAGGCGTCGGCCTTGCGTGAGGAGATGACCACATTCGCGCCGTGTTCGGCCATGCGTTCCGCAATGGCTTTGCCTATGCCCTTCGTGGAACCGGTGATGACGGCCGTCATGCCGTCCATTTCGAACAGGGTCATCGCTACCTCCGCATGTCTTGTCGTTTGTCGTGCCGGCCGGACGGCCGGGCTTGTCCTCGCGGTACTATTGACGTTTCGGGCCGCCGCGCAAGTCCAGCGCCTTGACCACCCGTTCGGCGGCGTCGGCCGACAAGGTTTCGCCGGGCGGGTTGCAATAATATCCTGCTACCGTCGCATAGCGGCTGCCGTCCGTGATCGATGCGTTGCCGGTCCAGCGTTGAACGAACAGCACGCAGGCCGCCGTGCCGATTGCCGCGCGCTGCCAGTCGGCGTCGCCCAATGCATTTTCGGTTTGCCGCACTTCGCCGAAGGCGGGTGTCTTGCCGCGAAGCTGTGGCCACAGGTCGAAGGATGCGGCCGGATCGGTCGGATCGGCCAGTGGCGGGCCGGCCTTGGCTTCGCTCAACAACAGTCCGGCTTCCCCGTCTTTGAAGGTTTTCCCGGTCCATTGCGCGGTTTCTTCGAGATACTCGCCATTGTTGCTGGCGTAGAGATTGAACCGGCCGGGAGAGGGCAGTGTCGACACCGGGAAATCAAAGCGGGACTCGGATGCGGAAATGGGCGTTATGCGCCCCTCCGGACGCAGCGGATCGGATGTCGTGCAGCCGTTGACCGCGATGACGAGGCTGAAAGTCAGCATGCGGCAAATCGATGCGAGACGTTTAAATTCCATGGGTTCTCCGAGGCGGCGGCATCAATCATAGTGAAGACGCCGCGCCATCATACCGTATCTGACCGCATTCCTTGCCCGAATCTCGCCGGGCCAATACAGTCGGGCCAGAAAAAGCTGGCGAGCTGGGGGAAACGGCGAAATGTCGATCGAGGTGTGGGAATACAAGGCGGCCGGACGGTCTATCGACGATAGCGCCGGCGGCGGGGTACGTCGCCCGTATTGGTGCGCGGACCGACCCTAGGATACGGCTCAGATGTCCCAGGCGCATATTGTTGTCATCGGCAATCAGAAGGGCGGGTCGGGCAAGTCGACGACCGCCATGCATCTTATCGTCAGCCTGTTGAACCGCGGTTACTCCGTCGGCAGCGTCGATCTCGACGACCCGCAGGCGACGCTGAGCCGGTATCTGGAGAATCGCCGCAATTTCATGGGGTCGGCGGACATGATCCTGTCGATGCCGGAACATCACACCCTGACACGCAGCTTCTATGACAATCGGGCGCTGGCCCACGGCGACGAACTCTCCCGGCTCGACTCGTGCGTTCAGAGCCTTGCCGCGACAAACGATTTTATCGTGATCGACACGCCCGGCAGCGACAGCCACCTCTCGCAGGTCGGGCACAGCTATGCCGATACTCTGGTGACGCCGATGAATGACAGTTTCATCGACCTCGATTTGCTGGCCAAGGTCGATCCGGAAACGCATGAGGTCATTCGGCCCAGCGGCTATGCCGAGATGGTCTGGGAACAGAAGAAGGCGCGGGCGATCCGCGACGGCGGGCAGGTCGATTGGATCGTCATGCGGAATCGTTTGTCGACCATCGGGTCCCGCAATACGCGGGCGATGGAAGAAGTGCTCGCGGCCTTGTCCAAGCGGATCGGGTTCCGGATCGCGCCGGGCTTCGGAGAGCGGGTCATTTTTAGGGAATTATTCCTGAAAGGGCTGACGCTGCTGGATCTCCGCAATCCCGAATCGGGTATTCGCATGAACATGTCGCATGTGGCGGCCCGCCAGGAAGTGCGCGCGTTGCTCACGACGATCGGATTGGATGCGCCAAACAATTATGCCGATGTGGCTGCGGGTTCTGGAACTCACCCCCTGTAAGACCCTATATGATGAGGTATGAGCAAACTGCCCAAAGCCTCGTCCAAGACCGATGTCGCGGATTTCCTGAATAAGGTTGCGACCACGGCCACGGCCAAACCGGCCGGCCAGCGCGGCCGGTTGATTTTTGCGATGGACGCCACGGCCAGCCGCGAGCCGAGCTGGGATCAGGCCTGCCAGATCCAGGGTGAGATGTTCACCGAAACGGCGGCGCTGGGTGGTCTTGAGGTGCAGCTTCTGTACTACCGGGGTTTCGGCGAATGCCGGGCGAGCCGCTGGGCGGCGAGCGCCGCCGACCTGCTGCGGTTGATGACAAGCGTGCGCTGCCTCGGCGGGCAGACCCAGATCCGAAAGGTGCTGCGGCACGCCAAGAAGGAAAGCGAGAAGCAAAAGGTTGATGCCATGGTGTTCGTCGGCGACGCGATGGAGGAGGATATCGATGAAGTCTGCCACAACGCGGGCGAACTCGGTCTCCTGGGCGTGCCGGTCTTCGTGTTCCAGGAAGGCAACGATCCGCTGGTCCGGCGCTGTTTCGAGCAGATCGCCCGGCTGACCGGCGGCGCCTATTGTCCGTTCGATGCCGCCAGCGCCCAACAGTTGCGGGACCTGTTGGCGGCTGTTGCCGTTTACGCCGCCGGCGGGCGCCAGGCGCTGCTGGACTACGGCGAGAAACAGGGCGGTGCGGCGCTCCAACTCACGCATCAACTCGGTGGCAAGACCTAGACGATATGCCGTGGCTGCTCATCACCCTGGGTGCGATAATCGGCGGCGCGCTGTTTTTGCGGTGGTTCGTCAGGGCGGACCCGCGCGCCGTGCTGCGGGCTTTGCGGTGGATCGGCATCAGCCTTGCGGTCGTGTTCCTGGTGGCGATGGTGGTGACCGGCCGTTTTCACTTCCTGTTCGCCGCCTTGGCCTTTCTCATTCCCTGGCTCACCCGGTTCCGGCGGATGCGGACGGCCTTCAAAGCCGCGCGCGGGCCGCGGGAAGGGCAGATGTCCGAAGTGCGGACCCGCTTCGTCACCATGCAGTTGAACCATGACACCGGCGAGATGGAAGGCCTGGTGCAGGAAGGGGCGCATGCCGGGCGTCAACTGGCGGATTTGGACCTCGATGGCGTTCTCGCCGTATATCGGGAAGCGCTGGCGGCGGACGAGCAGTCGGCCCAGGTGCTTCAGGCCTATTTGGACCGGATGCACGACGCGTCCTGGCGGGATCGGATGGGAGGAAATGCCGGCGGCGGCGCCGATGCCGGAAGCGCGCCGGGATCGACCGGCCCGATGTCTTACAATGAAGCGCTTGATATCCTCGGACTATCTTCCAATCCTTCCGAAGAGGACATTAAGTTTGCGCATCGTCAATTGATGCAGAAATTCCATCCCGACCGGGGCGGGTCGGACTATTTGGCCGCCCGGATTAACGAGGCGAAAGAGGTACTACTTGGTGACCGGTAGTATCCAATCGGTGGCGGTTGCGCGCCCTATGGGCTTATGGCACATAGGCCAGAACAGCGGCCCTATTTGGCCCTAAATTGCGAATTTGAACGTCGGAATGACCCAAAAAGTACGAAAAGCGATTTTCCCGGTCGGCGGATTGGGGACCCGGTTCCTGCCGGCTACTAAGGCCTTGCCGAAAGAGATGCTGCCGGTCGTCGATAAGCCTTTAATACAATATGCGGTTGAAGAAGCTGCGGCCGCCGGCATCGAAGAGTTCATTTTCGTCACCGGACGCGGCAAATATGCCATCGAAGACCATTTCGACGTGTCCTATGAGCTTGACCAGACACTGTCCGAAAGGGGCAAAACGGACCTGCTCGATATGATGCACGGTTGGCTGCCCAAGCCGGGGCAGATCGCCTATACGCGGCAGATGCAGCCCTTGGGGCTGGGCCACGCGGTGTGGTGCGCCCGTGATTTCGTCGCCGATGAACCCTTTGCGGTGCTGCTGGCCGACGATCTCGTGATGGCCGACACGCCCTGTTTGAAACAGCTTATCGATATACACGCGGAAACCAACGGCAGCGTGGTCGCGGTCATGGATGTCCCGAGCGAGCATACGGATCGTTACGGAATCTTAGACATTGAGAGCGACGATGGCCGTCTGGCGTCGGTCAAGGGGCTGGTGGAGAAACCGGCCCCGGCGGTTGCGCCGTCCACCCTGTCGATCATCGGCCGTTATGTTCTGCGTCCCGAGGTCTTCGAGCACCTGAATAAGCAAGAACAGGGGGCGGGCGGTGAGATCCAACTGACCGATGCGATGGCCACGATGATCGGCGATTCGCCGTTCCACGGCCTGCGGTTCGAGGGTCGCCGGTTCGACTGCGGCGATAAGGTTGGGTTTTTGGAAGCGAACATCGCTTTTGCGCTTGCGCGGAGCGATTTAGGAGAGTCCGTTCAAGACGTGTTGTCGCGGTATACGGGCGAATAACTTACGAGTAGGGCCGCCGGTGGCCTCCGCGCAGACGCGCATTGGAGCTCCGCGCGGGTTTCCTCTGTCCAAGGGATATTTTCATGCGAATTGCAATGATTGGTACCGGGTATGTCGGGCTTGTATCCGGCGCGTGCTTCTCGGAGTTCGGGATCGACGTGACCTGCGTCGATATGGATGAGACAAAGATCAAGCGGCTGCAGAATGGTGAAGTGCCAATCTATGAACCCGGCCTCGATGACCTGGTGAAGGTCAATTCCGACGCCGGCCGGCTGACCTTTACTACGGACCTCAAGGCCGCGGTGGAGCCGGCGGATGCCGTGTTCATCGCAGTCGGTACGCCGAGCCGCCGCGGTGACGGCCATGCCGATCTAAGCTTCGTGTACGAGGCCGCCCGGCAAATCGCCGTGGCGCTCGACGGGTATACCGTGATCGTGACCAAGTCGACGGTTCCGGTGGGCACCGGTAAAGAAGTTGACCGGATCATCCGCGAGGTCCGCCCCGATGCGGATATCGACGTGGTGTCGAACCCGGAATTCTTGCGGGAAGGAGCGGCGATCGAGGACTTCATGCGCCCCGACCGCGTCGTGATCGGTACTAAGAGCGAGCGGGCCCAGGAGGTCATGCGTGCGCTCTACCGGCCGCTCTCCTTGATCGAAACCCCGATCCTGTTCACCAAGCGGGAGACGGCGGAACTGGTCAAATACGCGACCAACGCCTTCCTGGCGACCAAGATCACCTTCATCAACGAAGTGGCGGACCTGTGCGAACAGGTCGGCGCGGATGTCCACGACGTGGCGCGCGGCATCGGCTTGGATGGCCGCATCGGGCGCAAGTTCCTGCATCCCGGGCCGGGCTATGGCGGGTCTTGCTTCCCCAAGGATACCTTGGCGTTGGTGCGGACGGCGCAGGACGCCGGTGTGCCGATGCGGATCGTCGATTCGGTTGTGACGGTGAACGACGAACGGAAGAAGGCGATGGCGGATCGGATTCTCTCCGCCTGTGCGGGCGACGTGAAGGGCAAAACGGTCAGTATGCTGGGACTCACCTTCAAGCCGAACACCGACGATATGCGGGAAAGCCCGAGCATCGACATTATCTCGGCGCTGCAGGAAAAGGGCGCCCGGGTGCGGGTCTACGATCCGGCCGGCATGGATGAGGCCAAGAAGATCATTTCCGGTGTCGACTGGTGTCCCGATGCCTATGAGGCGATCAAGGGGTCTGACGTGATCGCGCTGGTGACGGAATGGAACGAATTCCGGTCCCTCAACCTCGACCGCGTAAAAGATCTCATGTCGGCGCCGGTCATGGTCGATCTTCGCAATGTCTACAATCCCGATGAAATGATCGCGAAAGGCTTCGACTATCACTCGATCGGCCGTCCGACGGGGGATGATGTCGAGGTGAAACAGGAGCGATCGGCCTGATGCTTACGGGGCATACGTTCAATTCGACGATCCTTCGCGAATACGATATTCGCGGGATTGTCGGCGAGACGCTTACCAAAGAAGACGCCTTGGCGTTGGGCCGGACGTTCGGCAGCACCGTTCGCGACAACGGGGGATCCAGCGTCGTGGTCTGCTTCGACGGCCGCCTGAGTTCGCCGGAGTTGTCGGAATTCCTGATCAAGGGGTTGATATCGACTGGGATAAACGTCACGCGGATCGGTCTTGGCCCGACGCCGATGCTGTATTACGCGGCGCGGACGCTCGGCACCGACGGCGGGATCATGGTCACGGGATCGCATAATCCGTCGCATTTCAACGGTTTCAAGATGGTGATGGGCAAGGCGCCGTTTTGGGGCGATGCCATCCAGCAGCTTGGCAAACGCGCGGCCGGTGCCGAATGGCATGCCGGTGAAGGGACCGTCACCGATCTCGACATCTCCGGCGAGTATATCGACCGGGTCCGTCAGGATTACCGGGCTGAGCGCGGTCTCAAGGTGGCCTGGGACGGTGGCAACGGCGCGGCTGCCGATATTATGGCGCGCCTGACCGAAGTGCTGCCGGGCGACCACGTCCTGTTGAACGAGGTTGTGGACGGCACGTTCCCGGCGCATCACCCGGATCCGACCGTGGAGGAAAACCTGGTTCAGCTTCAAGAGGCGGTCAAAGCGGATAAATGCGACCTCGGCGTCGCCTTCGACGGTGACGGCGACCGGATTGGGGTTGTCGATGGCCAGGGCCGGGTGCTCTGGGGCGATCAAATCCTGACGGTTCTTGCGCGCGACCTTATCGAGCGGGTGCCGGGCGCGACGATCATCGCCGACGTCAAGGCGAGTGACGTGCTGTTCGACGAGGTCGCCCGGCTCGGCGGCAATCCGGTGATGAGCCCGACGGGCCATTCGATCATCAAATCGAAGATGGTTGAGCTGGATGCGGCGCTGGCCGGTGAGATGAGCGGCCATATCTTCTTCGGCGACGGCTATTACGGATACGACGACGCATTATACGCCGCAGTGCGGCTGATCGACATTGTCGCCCGATCCGGCCAAACCATGTCGGCCATTCGGGATTCACTGCCGTCCGTGCTGAACACGCCGGAAATCCGATTGGAGGTTCCCGAAGAGAACAAGTTTCCGCTGGTGGAGGAAATCCGCGAGCGGTTGCTGTCGAGCGATCGGGAGAATGTTTCCACCCTGGACGGTATCCGCGTTAAGACCCCCGATGGATGGTGGCTGCTGCGGGCGTCGAACACGCAGAATGTGCTGGTAATTCGCTGTGAATCGTCGAGCGAGGAAGGGCTGGACCGGGTCAAGGCCACGGTCTCCGATCATCTACGTCAAAGCGGCTTGGAACCGCCGGCGATGTAGTTAGGACTTAGTGTCGCCCCGTTGGGGCGGCACCGGCACGCAGCTGACGCGGCGGCTTTTCAGGCGTCGGCAGGCCTCGGTCGCGGAGTTCTGCGACAATCCCACGAGACGCGCCCGGTAAATCAATTCATCGCCGAGCTTGGTCGGAAGGATCAGCACGCGCGTGCCGCGGTGCTTGCCGGACAGCTGGCGCGCGGCCCGCTTGGCGGCACGCCGCGCGGGCGCCTTTGCCTTGAACGCGCCGACCTGGATCGACCATCCGGCCTTGCCGCCGGTGTTCTGCAGCCGGGGCGTGGATGGCTTGCGAAGCGGTTTCGGAACCGACATTGCAAGCGCAGCCGCGGGCACGCCGGCCGGCTTCTTCGGCGCTTGTTTCTCGGGTTTTTGTTGCGCGACCGGGCCGGTCTTGGGCTTCGACGGCGTCAATTTCGCGAAGCTGCGGTTCAAAAGCCGCCGCATGTGGCTGTTTCGTGCGCGGGCAGACTTCCCGCCAAAGACGACCCCGATGATGCGATGGCCATGGCGGTGGGCCGAAACGACGAGATTGTATCCGGAGGCGCGCGTGTAGCCGGTCTTCATACCGTCCGCGCCAGGGTAATTGATCAACAGCGAATTGTGATTCTTGTATCGGCGCCCGTTGAACTCGAACTGCTTCGTCGAGAACAGGCGATACCGCGACGGAAAATCCGCCAGCAGTTTCCGTGCGAGGATGGACATATCCCGCGCCGTCGAGAGCTGCCGGCGGTTCGGCAAACCCGAGGCGTTGCGGAAATTCGTCCGCTTCATGCCCAATGCGCGGGCTTTCTTGGTCATCAGCCGTCCGAATTTGCGCTCGGTGCCGGCAATCGCCTCCGCGATGACGACGGCGACGTCATTGGCGGATTTGGTGATGAGCGCCAGGATGGCCTCGCGCACCGTGATGGTTTCGCCCCTTTTCAGGCCCAGCTTGGACGGCCGCGCGCCCGCTGCGCGCGCGGAGACGGTCAGCTTTCGATCCATCGTCAGTTGGCCCTTCCGAATGGCTTCGAAGGCCAGATAGATCGTCATCATCTTGGTCAGCGATGCGGGATAGTTTCGCGTGTCCGCATTAACCGCGTGCAGGACTTTCCCCGTCTCGTAGTCGACCACGATCGAGGCGTACCGCGCCTGTGCGGCGACCGAGGCCAGCGAAACAGCGGCAAACACTAACGAAATAAAACCATATCTAATGATATGGCCAATATTTGCTGACTTCCCCAATAAACCCGTCATTTTTTTCCTATTTATCGAATCCTATAGACTCGATTTCGCCAAACTCTAAGGGAACGTAATAAAATTATCGTTAATTGTCTATCAGCGTGTGGCCGATATCTTGCTGATTTCTCGATAAAAGATTAATCGCAACTGGTTAACTCCTTATCGTAGCGTCTGCGATCCTCGCGACGCTAGTAATTCTTCCGATGTAATCCTTTCAGTTTCAGTGACGAGCGCTTGTTTGGCATTGCCCGGACGGGTGCCATGGTGCGCATGGGGATATGTAAGTGCAATGCAAAATAAATTATGTTGCACTGCAATAAAAATGTTGACATGGCCGGGATGAGTGCCATATACAGGTCATGCTGCAGTGCACAATTAATTGCAGCCGAGGCGTGGGAAGGCTTCGTAGCGATTGCGGGCCAGACCGATTGATTGGACAGTTGAACGACGGAGAATTCACATGGCTACCAAAGCAAAAGCCGCTCGCGCTGATTTGAAGCAGGTCGAAGAGGCCGTTGCAGCGAGCAAAGAGACAGTCGAACAAGTCGTTAAGGCTTCGACGGAAACCTATGGACAGGCGGTTAACATGACCAAAGACCAAGTCGAAAAGGCGAGCAAGTCCCTCATGGAGGGTTATGACGAAATGACGGCGTTGAGCCAGAAGAATGTCGAAGCCATGGTTAAGGCCGGCAACCTCTGGGCCAAGAGCGCCGAAACGATCGGCAAGGCTTATTTCAACCTCGCGCAGGTTTCGGCCGAGGCGAGCGTGGAAGCGGCGCAGGCCATGTTCGCCGCGAAGACCTTGAAGGACGTTGTTGACGTTCAGACCGGCTACACGAAGGCGAGCATCGATACCTTCGTCGCCGAGGGCAAGAAGATCAACGACATCACGGTGAAGGCCGCCAACGAGGCGCTCGAGCCGATCCAGGATCAGGTCAACGAGAATATCAAGACCATCCTGAAGCAGCCCGCTGCTTGAGATAGGGAATAGACGAACCTGACACCGGTTCTGTCGACAGCGGCCCTTCGGATAGTCCGAAGGGCCGTTTTCTATTCGGCGGTTGGCAGCCGGCAGTCGAACAGGGTCAATTTGTTGATCCGGAAAAAGCGTCGGCTATGGGCGGACATATCCTGGCTGCTGACGGCTGTGACGTTAAAGCCGCTGCCGGCAATCCGGTCGCCATAGTCACGTCCGCAGATCCGCACATGATAGGGATGGCCGAACGCGTCCATTCGGCCTTTCGCGCTTGTTATCGATTCATTTTCAAAGGTTTGCGGGCGATTCTTGTCCATTGGCACGAGGATGATGGCATGTCCTCTCGGCCGTAGAACTCGGGCGAACTCACGCACCGCGGCTTTATCGTCCTGGATATGCTCCAGGACGTGACAGCAGACGATCAGGTCGAACGACTCATCGTCGAAGGCAAGGCGGCTGGCGTCCATGGACGCCGTTGCGCCCGGATCGTGAAGATCGATCGATGTGTACCGGATTGAGGGACGATCGCGGAGTCGTCGCCGGATGCCCGGCTCCGGCGCGATATGCAGGACCGACATGCGACGCGATGTGACGCCGAGCGCGGTTTCCAGATAGAGCCAGAGGTATCGGTGCCGTTCCAAGGCGCCGCAACCGGGACACAAGGCCTGTTGCCGCCGATGGATGCCGAAGGGCAGGAACCGCCGATACCATCGGCGGCAAATCGGGCAGTAACGGCCATGACCGGCCGGCGTGCCAAGCGCGGCATGCCGGGAATTCCGCGTGCCGCTATAGACATCCGGCGCCGCGGTATTCCGAACCAAGAGGGACGCCATTTGGCCGCTAAGGTCGAGCGGGAAATCGCCACCCTTGACCGGGCCCGCCGTTGGCCGGGGGCTTGCATGATGGGACAATCGCACAAGATTAGAACGGAGGCGCAAATTAACCGATCCTTGAGACTGGGAATCACATTTACGCCGCAGTTTGGCGTTACCTTCCGAAATGTACCCGAAACACCCTTTTACCAAGTCTTATCTGTCCAATATTATACTGGTCTAGTGTAATATTCGGTTTGGCAATGAGCGATCGAGACAACGAAAATTCGAACGGCCCGAATACCGGCGTGGTCACGCAGACCAAGCCACAGACGAAAAAGCCGTCAATGTACAAGGTTTTGATGCTGAACGACGATTATACGCCGATGGAGTTCGTCGTTCATGTGTTGGAGCGGTTTTTCTCGAAGGGCCGCGAGGAAGCGACGACCATCATGCTTCATGTCCATCGTCGCGGAGTCGGGATATGCGGCGTCTTCCCGTATGAAGTCGCTGAAACCAAGGTGACGCAGGTAATGGATTTTGCAACTCAGCACGAGCATCCCCTGCGCTGCACGCTTGAAAAGGACTAGAGACATACATGCTGTCGCGTAACCTAGAACAAAGTCTGCACCGTGCCTTGGCGCATGCCAGCGAGCGTAACCACGAATACGCCACGCTCGAGCATTTGCTTTTGGCGTTGACCGAGGATCAAGACGCCGTCGCGGTACTCCGCGCGTGCGGGGTGGACCTCGACAAGCTCAACCAAGACATCGCCGAGTATCTCGACAACGAGTTGGAGATGTTGCTCATCGAAGCGGTCGAGGATCCGAAGCCGACCGCCGGCTTCCAGCGCGTGCTGCAGCGTGCGGCCATTCACGTGCAGTCGTCGGGCCGCGAAGAAGTCACCGGCGCTAATGTCGTGGTCGCGATGTTCTCGGAGCGCGAGAGCCATGCCGTCTATTTCCTGCAGGAGCAGGACATGACGCGGTTCGACGCCGTCAACTACATCAGCCACGGCATCGCAAAGGTGTCCGGCAAGGGCGAAGCCCGCACCATCGGCGGTGCGGACGAAGACGCCGGCGCCGAAAAGGTGAATAAGCGCGGCAGCGAGGCCCTTGAGGCCTATTGTGTGAATCTGAACCAGAAGGCCGACGAAGGCCGGATCGATCCGTTGATCGGCCGAACCAACGAGATCGAACGCACCATTCAAATTCTCTGCCGTCGAACCAAGAACAACCCGCTATACGTGGGTGACCCGGGTGTCGGCAAGACCGCGATCGCCGAAGGTCTCGCGCTTCGGATCGTGAAGGGCGAAGTCCCGGAGGTCCTCAAGGAGAACACGATCTTCGCGCTCGATATGGGGTCGCTGCTGGCCGGTACCCGCTATCGTGGCGACTTCGAAGAGCGCCTGAAAGCGGTGATGCGGGAGCTTGAAGAGCTTGAAGGCGCAATCCTATTTATCGATGAAATTCATACGGTTATCGGCGCGGGTGCAACCAGCGGTGGAGCCATGGATGCGTCTAATCTGCTCAAGCCCGCATTGCAGAGCGGGTCGCTGCGTTGCATCGGATCGACAACTTACAAGGAATATCGCAACCACTTCGAGAAGGACCGTGCGCTGGTGCGCCGTTTCCAGAAGATCGATGTGGCCGAGCCGAGCATCGAGGATGCGGTGAAGATCCTGCGGGGCCTGAAACCGTATTACGAGAAGCACCACAGCGTGCGCTATACGCATGAGGCGATCCGCTCGGCGGTGGACCTGTCGTCGCGCTATATCAACGACCGGAAGCTTCCCGACAAGGCGATCGACGTCATCGACGAAGCCGGGGCGTCGCAGATGCTGCTGCCGGAATCGAAGCGCAAGCGGCAGATCGGTCCTCGCGACGTGGAACGCGTGGTCGCGACGATGGCCCGCATTCCGCCGAAGCAGGTGTCAAAGGACGACAAGACGGCGCTGGAGAACCTCGAACGCGACTTGAAACTGGTCGTGTTCGGCCAGGATTCGGCCATTGAGACCCTCGCCAGCTCGATTAAGCTGTCCCGGGCCGGACTCCGGGAACCGGAGAAGCCGATCGGCAGCTATCTGTTCTCCGGTCCGACCGGCGTCGGTAAGACCGAAGTGGCGCGGCAACTTGCCATGACGTTGGGGATCGAACTGGTCCGCTTCGACATGTCGGAGTATATGGAACGTCACAGCGTGTCGCGGCTGATCGGCGCGCCGCCGGGCTATGTCGGGTTCGACCAGGGCGGCATGATGACCGATGCGATCGACCAGACGCCGCATTCGGTGCTGTTGCTGGACGAGATCGAGAAGGCGCATCCGGATGTTTTCAACATCCTGCTGCAAATCATGGACTACGGTAAGCTGACCGACCACAACGGCAAGACGGTGGATTTCCGGAACGTGGTCCTGATCATGACGACCAATGCCGGTGCCGCCGAACTGGCGAAGCCCGCCATCGGGTTTGCCCGGGAAGCGCGTGTCGGTGAGGACGAAGAGGCGATCAACCGCACCTTCACGCCGGAATTCCGGAACCGGCTCGATTCGATCATTCCGTTCTCCAGCCTCAAGCCCGAAACCGTGGCGAAGGTCGTCGACAAGTTCGTCATGCAACTCGAGGAGCAGCTGTCGGATCGAAATGTCACGATCGAGCTTTCCAAGGCGGCGCGCGCGTGGCTGGTCGAGAAGGGCTACGACATGAATTTCGGCGCCCGGCCGCTGGGACGCGTCATCCAGGAACATATCAAGAAGCCGCTCGCCGAAGAGCTGTTGTTCGGCAAACTTGCGAAGGGCGGATTGGTTATGGTGGATGTTAAGGACGGCAAGCCGGTCTTTACCTATCCGGATAAGCCGGGAGATGGGAAGCCGCCGAAAGGAAAAGGCGGGAAGCGTCCGAAGCCTCGCGTTCCCGAGCCTGTAAGCACCTAAGCGCTGCGAGCGTTTCGACTAGGAGTTAGCCTAGGGCGCGCAGATGTTCGCGTTGCTCGCCTTCCGGCTGTTGCCGCGAAACGGGTGCGCGCTGGCTAGACCGGCAGCGACGCGACCGCCATGCTGCCCAGAAGCAGCAATGAAACCGTCACGAAAGCGGAATAGACGACCAGCGGGTGCGTGCGGAACATGCCCGGCCGCTTGCCGCGAAGGCGCGGGACGTCGGGGATGATCTTTCGTGTGTAAATCTCGGGCAACGCTCGGTCCATCAATTCGCGAGGCAGCTCAGTGGTTTCTTGGTACATCGATATGTCGCCATTAATCGTTGGTTTTGACGTTGACTGAACTTATGCCACGGCCTGTCAAGCACTTCTGTGATAGGGGTCACTCGAAACCATATTTTTGGGGCTGAATTCCGCTTTTTTTTGCGGAAATCGATGTCTTGGACCGCCGTTCCCTACGATTCGGCCAATACAACCCGATTTCTCCCGGAATCCTTGGCCTTGTAGAGCGCCTGGTCGGCAGCGTCGGCCAAGTCCGAAACGTTGTCGAATTCCGGGAAGGTCGCGATTCCACAACTCAAAGTCACCGTGAATTCGCCTTTTTCATGCTGTTGCTGGATCTTCGAGAAAGCGCGCCGGATATTGCTCAGAATGGCCTCCGCTTTACTCCCGTTGACGCCTGCCAAAGCCACGGCGAATTCCTCGCCGCCGGTGCGGCCGATGATATCCGTCGACCGGAGCCGCTGTTTCAGCAAGCTCGACAGTGTCTTAATGACCCGGTCGCCGGTCGGGTGACCATAGGTGTCGTTGACGTCCTTGAAATGGTCGAGGTCGATGATCGCATAGGCCAGCGGCTGGCCTTCGCGCTGCATTCGGGATACCTCGATCGCCAACTGTTCCTTCGTGGTCGTATGGTTCAGCAGGCCGGTCAGGCTGTCGCGCAACATAAGCGATCGCAGGGAGCGGAACCGCCGGGCCCGCGTGTAGACCGCCATGACCAGATGTTCGGGCCGGATCGGTTTGGTCAGGAAATCGTCGCCGCCGATCGTCATGACGTCGAGCTGTTTCAACAGATCGTCCTCGGCGGACAGGAAGACGATCGGGATTGAGTCGAATGCGGGGTCCTGCCGGATAACGGCGGCAAGTTCCTTGCCCCGGCATTCCGGCATATACAGGTCCATGATGATCAATTCGGGCCGGAATTCCGCAAGCGCTTCGAAGGTTTTCAACGGTTCATTGCAGAAAACCGTTTCCATCCCGGCTTCCGAGAGGATCGTCTTGTAATATTTACAAATTCGCGGGTCATCATCGATGATCAGCACGCGAAACGGGTCGTCCGCGCCTTGTTCGGAGAGAGGGTCGAGCGTATCGACGAGATCGAGCATGCTCACCGGGCGCAACAGCAGGGCGGCGGCGCCGGCGCGCACGGCCGCAAGCCGCGTCGCCATATTGGGGGCCGGCGAGAGGAAGATGAGCGGCGGCGGCCGATTGAACTCCTGGCAAACTTCGCCGATCCGGTCGATCTGCGGTGCGGCCTCGTCTCCCGCGGGCAGGCCCACAAGCAGCGCGACGGCGTCGGCATCCAATTCCGCCATACCGCTGTCGTTCAAATCGCTGCAATGCGTGACCGAGTAGCCGAATTGGCCCAGCTGAGTTGTCAGCTGGTTGGCTTCTGCGACGTCATCATCGATTAAGACTAGGTTTTTCATCGTCCCTCATGCCTTATGAGGGTATATCGAGACTTTATTACCCAAGTGTTGAGATTGTCGGTCAGCACGCCCGAAAAATCCGGGCATTTTCGTTCCACCAGGGCGAGAAATTCGGGATTTAATGCGGTTTTCGCCTATCCCGATTGAGATGGGTCTTGCCGGTAGGGTAAATAGTCTTCGGATTCAACCATTTCGTGGGCTTCGGCTTGCCGCTCGCCGGTCAGGTAGTCCGCCACCGCACGCCGGAATCCGGCATCTTGGATCCAATGGGCGCTGTAGGTGCGGACGGGGACATAACCGCGTTGTAGCTTGTGAGGGCCTTGAGTGCCAGCCTCTACGCGACGTATACCGTGTGTTATGGCGTAATCGATCGCGCTGTAGTAGCAAGTTTCGAAATGCAGGAATTTGAACCGAATATCGCAACCCCAGTTGCGGCCGAACAGAGCATCGCCGCCGCGCAGGTTCAGGGCGCCCGCAATCAGCTGGCCGTCGAGGTCGACCATGAAAAGCACCACATCGTCGGCCATCGATTCCTGCAGGGCGGTGAAAAAGTCGCGCGTAAGGTACGGATACCCCCATTTCCGGTCGTATGTGTCGATATAGAACCGGTAGAAGGCGTCCCAGTGCTCCGGTTTGATGTCGTCGCCTTGCAACCCGCGGACCCGAATCCCCGACTCGGAAACCTTGCGCCGCTCTTTGCGGATATTCTTACGCTTGCGGCTGTTCAGGCTGGCGAGAAAATCGTCGAAATCCTCATAACCTTCGTTGTGCCAATGGAATTGATGTCCGTGCCGAATCAGAAAGTCGGCGGATTCAAGGAAATCGGCATCCTCCTCGGAACAGAAGGTGACGTGCAGCGACGACACGGAAAGCTGGCGGGTTACCTCAGCGAGGCCGCCGGCCAAGGCGGACCGGATGGCCGTTGCGCTGAGGCCGTCCGCGTCCGCGTCCGGATTGTAGAGAAGGCGGGCGCCGGTTACCGGGGTGAAGGGCACCGCACACTGTAGTTTCGGATAGTATTCGCCGCCCGCCCGTTCGTAGGCGTGCGCCCACGCGTGGTCGAAAACATACTCGCCTTGTGAATGGCTCTTCAGATATAGCGGCGTGGCGCCGATAAGTTCCCCGTTGGCGTTCTCGATGACCAGATGCTGTGGCTGCCAGCCGCTTCGGGCGCTGACCGATCCGCTTTCCTCCAACGCCGCGAGGAAGGTATGGCTGAGAAACGGATTGTAGGGCTGGCCGGTACCGGCGAGGCATGCGTCCCACTCCGCCGCCGGGACCGAGGACAATCGGTCGACGATACGGATTGCGATGGCGTCGCGTCCATCGGGCATGGCTACATCCTCTTCCGCCGCTGTCTCATGGATTGAAAGACGTTAGAGAAACTGATCCACGGTCACGCGATTTCAATGACCGCATCGATTTCAACGGTGGAATTCAACGGCAAGGCGCTTGCGCCGAGCGCGAAGCGCGCGTGCTTGCCGCTGTCGCCGAAGACTTCGACGATGAGGTCCGATGCGCCGTTGATGACCTTGGGGTGATCGGTGAAATCCGGTGTCGCGTTGACGAAGCCGCCGAGTTTTACGAAACGCGAAATCCGGTCGAGATCGCCCAGCGCCGACCGGGCTTGAGCGATAATGTTAAGGGCACAAACCCGGGCGGCCGCAACACCGTCTTCCAGTGTTGCGTCGTCACCGACCCTGCCGCGATGCGCGATCTTGCCGTTCCAGAAGGGAACCTGTCCGGCAATCCAGAGTTGGTTTCCGGTGATGACGAATGGAACGTAATTCGCCGCGGGCGCGGCGGCGTCCGGCAATTCAATCTCCAACTCCTGCAAGCGTGCATCGATTTTCCCGGCCATCCTGTACTCCTTGTCTGGTCTGTCGTTTCTGTCGGTGGCGGTGCACCCGCGTCATCACGAGCATAGCCGACGCGAGGCGCAGCAGAAAGCATAGCAGCGCACGACGGCACTGCATCGCCGTCATCTGGGCAAAAAAATGGGGGGTGGTCGAAACCACCCCCCAGTTCACAGGGAGCACCGTGCCAGGGTAGGGACCTACCCGCTACGAACACCCGCTGGTCGCACCACAAGTGGCGCATTTCAGACAGGTACCGTTGCGGACGAGGGTGAAGTTGCCGCATTCGCCGCAAGCGTCACCTTCGTATCCCAGAGCCTGGGCCTCGCGGATACGATCAAGTGTGGGATCGATCGTCGCTGAGACCGAGGCTTCTACCGCGCCGGAACCAACCGTCGCGGTAGCCGCAGCGACCACCTGGCTCTCCGAAGAGCTGGTCGCCACGTTCGGTGCGGCGGCGTCAACGGCTGCACTGCCGTCTCCGCCGCCGGATATCACAAACAAGTTGGGCGAGCGGACGTAACCGTTGCTCGCGAGTTTCTGCAGAGTCGCGATGGCGTCTGCCGGCGGTTCCGGCAATTCGCCTTCCTTCGAACCCGTGCCGAGACTATCCGGCAGCATGTCCGAAGGATGCGCATGGGCGAGATCGTCCCGCCCCAGGTAACTGATCGCGACTTCGCGGAAGATATAGTCGAGAACCGACGTCGACATCTTGATGGCGTCGTTGCCTTCGACGATGCCGGACGGCTCGAAGCGCGTGAACGTGAACGCTTCGACGAATTCCTCGAGCGGAACGCCGTATTGCAGACCGATCGAGATCGCAATCGCGAAATTGTTCATCAGGCTGCGGAAGGCTGCGCCTTCCTTGTGCATGTCGATGAACAGCTCGCCCAGCGTGCCGTCTTCGTATTCGCCGGTCCGCAGATAGACCTTATGGCCGCCCACGATGGCTTTTTGGGTGTAGCCTTTGCGGCGGTCCGGCAGTCGGCTGCGTTCCGCGGCGCGCGCGATGACGCGTTCGACGATACGCTCGGCGACTTTGGGCACCGCGGCGGCTGCCGGCTCGATCGCGATGTCCTCGGCCAAATCCTCGTCGTCCAGGACGACGGCCTGCAACGGCTGGCTCAGTTTGGAGCCGTCACGGTACAGCGCGTTCGCTTTCAGGCCGAGCCGCCAGGACAGCATATAGGCGTCCTTGCATTCCTCGACGGTCGCGGCGTTCGGCATGTTGATGGTCTTTGAAATCGCACCAGTGATGAACGGCTGGGCCGCCGCCAGCATGTGGATGTGGCTGTGGGCCGACAGGCAGCGTTTGCCGATTCGGCCACACGGATTGGCGCAATCGAAGATCGCAAGATGCTCGTCCACGAGATACGGCGCCCCTTCCAGCGTCATGGCGCCGCAGCAGTGGTTGTTTGCGGCGTCGACGTCGGCGGCGGTGAAGCCGAGCGCATCGAGCAGGTCGAAGTTCAGGTCGTCAAGACGGCCGGCCTCAATGCCCAGCGTTTCGGTGCAGAACGCTTCGCCGAGGGTCCACTTGTTGAAGGCGAAGCGGATGTCGAAGCAACTCGCCAGCGCATTCTCCAACGTGTCGATCGCCTCCGGCGTGAAGCCTTTTTCCCTAAGCAGGTCGTGACTGACGCCCGGCGCATCGGCCAAGGTGCCATGTCCGACCGCATAGGCGACAATCTCTTCGATCTGGGCCTCATCGTAGCCGAGCCGGCCCAATGCTTCCGGGACGGTCCGGTTGATGATCTTGAAGTAGCCCCCACCGGCCAGTTTTTTGAACTTCACCAATGCGAAGTCGGGTTCGATACCTGTGGTGTCGCAATCCATGACCAGCGCGATGGTGCCCGTCGGTGCGATGACCGTGGTCTGCGCGTTACGGAAACCGTGCTGGGCGCCCAAATCATGCGCCTTGTTCCAGGCCGCGACCGCTGCTTTCGCGATCGCCGGCTCCGGGCATCGGTCATGGTCGAGCGCCACCGGCGGAATGGATAGCCCTTCGTACCCTTCGCTCTCGCCCTTGGCCGCCTGCCGGTGATTGCGAATGACGCGCAACATGGCGTCCGCGTTTTCGGCATGGTTCGGGAAGGCGCCCATCTCCGAAGCCATTTCGGCCGACGTCGCGTAGGTAACGCCGGTCATCAGCGCCGTGATCGCGCCACAGAGCGCCCGGGCTTCGTCGCTGTCGTAGGATAGGGCCGATGCCATCAACAGTCCGCCGAGATTGGCGTAGCCGAGGCCGAGCGTGCGGTACTCGTAGGAGAGTTCCGCGATCTGCTTCGACGGGTATTGCGCCATCAGCACGGCGATTTCGAGCGTTATCGTCCACAGACGGACGGCGTGCTCGAACTCCTCGACCAGGAATTCTCCCGACTCGCCGCGGAAATTCATCAGGTTCAGCGACGCCAGGTTGCAGGCCGTATCGTCCAGGAACATATACTCGGAACACGGATTCGATGCATTGATGCGGCCGGAAACGGGGCAGGTGTGCCATTCGTTGATGGTCGTATCGAACTGTACGCCCGGGTCGGCGCAGGCCCAGGCCGAATCGGCGATCTGTTCCCACAAATCCCGCGCCTTGACGGTCTTGCAGACCTCGCCGTCGGTCCGGCGGGTCAGGTTCCAATCGCTGTCCGCCTCGACGGCTTCGAGGAAATCGTTGGTGATTCGCAGCGAATTGTTCGAGTTCTGGCCGGATACGGTCAGATAGGCATCCGAGTCCCAGTCCGTGTCATAGGTCTTGAAGTCGATCGACGTATAACCCTGGCTCGCAAATTGGATGACGCGCTGGACATAGTTTTCCGACACCATCGCTTTTCGTGCGGCGAGAATCGCTTTTCGAAGAACTTGGTTCTTTTTCGGATCGATTCGCGCAGGGCCGTCCAACGATTCTTCCTGACAGGCGGCCATAATGGCGTTGAGATGCTCGTTGCAAATCTTCGAGCCCGTCACCAACGCGGCGACCTTCTGTTCCTCGACCGCTTTCCAGCCGATGAACTCTTCCACGTCGGGATGATCGATATCGAGGCAGACCATCTTCGCCGCGCGACGCGTGGTGCCGCCGGATTTGATCGCGCCTGCGGCCCGATCGCCGATCTTCAGGAAGCTCATCAGGCCTGATGACCGGCCGCCGCCGGACAACGGTTCGTCGGAACCGCGAAGCGCGGAGAAATTGCTGCCGGTACCGGATCCGTACTTGAACAGGCGTGCTTCGCGGACCCACAGGTCCATGATCCCGTTCTCGTTCACCAAGTCGTCGTTGACCGACTGAATGAAGCAAGCATGCGGCTGCGGATGTTCGTAGGCCGAGTTGGAGGCGGTCAATTTGCCGCTGCGGTAGTCCACATAATAGTGGCCCTGGCCCGGACCATCGATGCCATACGCCCAATGCAGTCCGGTGTTGAACCATTGCGGTGAATTCGGCGCCGCCATCTGATGCGCAATCATGTAGCGCATCTCGTCATGATAGGCGTGCGCGTCGTCTTCGGTATCGAAATACCCGGCTTTCCAGCCCCAATACGTCCAGGTGCCGGCCAACCGGTCGAAGACCTGCGTTGCCCGAATTTCGCTTCCGAAACGCTCCGCTTCCGGAAACTGCGCCAAGGCTTTCTCGTCGGGCACGCGGCGTTGCAGCCAGGACGGAACGCCCTTTTCCTTGACCCGGCGCATACGCTTCGGCACGCCGGCCTTGCGGAAATACTTCTGCGCGAGCACATCGCACGCAACCTGGCTCCAGCTTTCAGGCACTTCGATGTTGTCGAGCTTGAAAACGACCGACCCGTCTGGGTTCCGGATCTCACTATCCGTGCGGCGGAACGTCAGTTCCGCATACGGTGATTCTTTCGCTTTTGTGAAACGACGCTTAATGCGCATCCACCACGTCTCCCGAATTCTCTAGACTCGTGCCGGACGGAACTATCCACCGGCCCCCACCATTGATGTTTGGAGTCGGAGAATCCTTCGTGGAAAAATCCGCGTAAGAATAGAAAGTGACCCCCCGGTCTCCCCGCTTCCCGAACCGTCTGTCGTCCTCCTAACGACCCCCCAGGGCGCCGACCGAACGATTCACTAAACTTGGGAAGCGGAAGGAAATTAGACACAATTTATTGATGTTTGCAATATATTTTGTGGCTACTATCCGATTCCTTACAATATTTAGCGTTAGCAAGTTGTGAAGGCGAATTGGGCTAAATAAAACAATGTGTTCGGAATAGGTGATTTTTACCCTATGTTTTGGAGTAGAAACGGCCGGCGCCGGAGCCGGGCGCTGTTCGATAAGATCGTCGCCACGAATGCGCGACTCTGGACGGCACCGGCCGCTGGTGCCATATTCCGCAGCGTCACATACGGCGGGGGTATCGAGGACAGATGACCACACTAGTCACGCGCGTCATGACCTGGTTGCAGGGGGAACGGGTCGGCAGCGACAGTTTCGGCAACCAGTATTACCAAGAGCGGTCGAAACCGACCGGACGCCGTCGTCGCCGATGGGTCGTGTACGACCGGGAGGACGAGGCAAGCCGCGTTCCGCCTGCCTGGCATGCTTGGTTGCATCACACGACCGATGACATTCCGGACGAGAAGTCCGAAAAGGCGCCCGCCTGGCAAAAGGAACACGTGCCGAACCTGACCGGGACCGACCAGGCCTATCGTCCGCCGGGTCATACCCTGGAGGGCAGGCGACGGGCGCCGGCGACGGGAGACTACGAACCCTGGCAACCGAATTGATCGCGGGCATATGGCGATGAACAAACAGACACTGCATACGCTGGTCGGCGCCGCAACACTTCTGGTTGCGGCGTTTGTCGTCTTTATCAGCCACCAGGGCGGGCCGCGCGAGACGGCGTCGGGCTATCCCATAGTCGGTCGATTCGCGTCGATCGACGGCATCGGCGTCGGGACCAAAGTTCTATTGACCGGCATCGAGATCGGGAAGGTCGCGGGGTACACTTATGATTTGGAAGGTCAGCGCGCGATCGTCACCTTCACCATACGGGACGACATCAAGATACCGTTGGATAGCGTGGCGCTCATCGTGTCCGATGGATTGCTCGGCGCGAAATACATCAAGATTCAGCCGGGCGGCGAAATCGACATGATGCAGAGCGGCGACGAGTTCGAATACGTTCAGGACGCGATCGCTTTCGAAGAAATTTTGGAGAAGGTGATCCTCAACGCCGAGCAACAACGCAGTAGGGATAAAGAGAAAGACGACGCAAAACCGGAACCGAACCAAGCGTCGATCGAATCGCCGGAGCCTGCATCGACGGAGCGGACAACATTGACGGAAGCGGTGAAAATTCGATGAGACGAAACATTATTGAAACCGCGACGGGCGCCATCGTCATCCTGGTAGCTGTCGTGTTCCTGGTTTTTTCATATAGCGTTAGCGATCTGCGGCCGGCTGAAGGGTACGACGTGATCGCGAAATTCAACGCGGTCGATGGTTTGGCCGTCGGCAGCGACGTTCGGGTCGCCGGGGTCAAGATCGGTACAGTCGTCGATCAAACCATCGACCAAGAGGAGTACCGCGCCGTTGTCCGGATGAAGATCAATCCGGAAATCGAATTGACGAAGGACACGGTCGTCCGCATCTCCAGCGCCGGGCTGCTGAGCGGCAAATACGTCAAGCTCGAGCCGGGCGGCGCAAAGGAAAAGCTCGCCGCCGGCGGTGAATTGACCAATACGAAAGACGTCATTTCCCTTGAGGAATTGTTGGGTAAGGTCATCTTCCTCGTTACCGGCGAAGATGGCGGAAAATAAGGCGTCCGGAGACGGCTTTGCCCTGTCGGCGTCCTTCACTGGCGTCAGCCGCATCTGATCTGAGGATGAAGTTTCTGACGATTCCGGTATATATCGGGCCAGCGAATCGATGGATCGCCCGGAACCCTTCAGTGGGGAATGGCGTTGTGGCCTCGGGACATGACGGCTCGCAAGAACGGCCCGCGGGGATATCGTGAGAGTTCGGCGTCTGTTGAAAGTGGCAATGCTTGCGGCGATAACCGCGGGCGTGACGGTGTCCTCGGCCGGCGCGGTCGAGGGGGATACCGTGGTGCTGCAGGGACTGGACAAGGTCACTGCGCGCGTGTGGACCTTCGACGCGCCGGTCGGGCAAGAGGTTCGGTTCGGGACGTTGGAAATCCTGCCGCGATTCTGCGATCGCACGCCGCCGGAAGAACCGCCGGAGAGCACGGCCTTTCTGGATATCTATGAAGCTCGATTCGGCGAGGAGCGCGCCAGCCTGTTTCACGGTTGGATGTTCGCATCGAGCCCGGCGTTGAACGGGCTGGAACATCCCGTTTACGATGTTTGGGTCATCGACTGCAAAGTGACGCAGGCCCTGCCGCCGCCGTCCGTTACGGAGCCGAGCGGCGAATCGCGCTAGGCCTGACCGCGATCCTATCCGCTCAGGACCAGGTCGAGAAATTCGGCGTCCGGGTCGGTGACGAACACCGTTTTCCGGTCGATCGCGGCGCTCAGAAGCTTCTTGTACTCGTTGCGCGGCAATTCGATCGCGCCGAATCGCGACAGATGTTTGGTGATGAACTGGGTGTCGATGAAGTCGTAGCCACCCAGTTTAAGAGACGCCGCAAGATACACCAATGCGACCTTGCTGGCATCGGTCGCCCGGCTGAACATGCTTTCGCCGAAGAAGACGCCGCCGAGGGATACGCCGTACAGGCCGCCGACGAGGACGCCGTCCTGCCAGCATTCGACGCTGTGGGCATGTCCCATGCGATGCAGCGTGCAATAAAGGTTTATGATGCTGTCGTTGATCCAGGTGCGGGGCCTGACGCGGGTGGATTCCGCGCAACCTTCGATGACCGCCTCGAAGTCGCGATCGTATGTGATGTCGAAGGCGCCGCTGCGAATCGTGCGGCGCAAGCGGCGCGGAACATGGAATTCGTCGAGCGGAATGATGCCGCGCATGCGCGGGTCGACCCAAAACAGTTCCGGGTCGTTCCGGTCTTCGGCCATGGGGAAAACGCCGACCGCATAGGCCCTGAGCAACATGTCCGGGGTGAGGTCAGGCATTTCCATGCTTTAGTCCTCCGCGTTTTCCTCGAGCCACTCTTCCAGCCAGTGGATATGGTAATCGCCGTTCAGGAATGTCGGGTTCTCCACCAACTTCTGATGCAGGGGGGTCGTCGTTTCGATCCCGCCAATAACGAACTCCTCCAGCGCACGGCGCAGCCGCATCAGGCATTCGTTGCGCGTCTTGCCGTGGACGATCAGTTTGGCCACGAGGCTATCGTAATGCGGCGGTACCGAGTAGCCCGAATATAGCGCAGAATCGACCCGGACTCCGAGCCCGCCCGGCGCGTGGAAATCGGTTACTTTTCCGGGTGAGGGCGCGAAAGAGACTGGATTCTCAGCATTGAGACGGCATTCGATCGAGTGCCCCGCCAAGACGATGTCCGACTGGTTCATTTCCAAATGTCCACCGGCCGCGATGCGGATCTGTTCCCGCACGAGATCGACGCCGCTGATCATTTCCGACACCGGATGCTCGACCTGGAGGCGCGTGTTCATTTCGATGAAGTAAAACTCGCCATTCTCGTAGAGGAATTCGATCGTGCCGGCGCTGCGGTAGGACAGTTTCGACAGCGCCGCGGTTACCGTTTCGCCGATCCGGTTCCGCTGTTCGGCGTTGAGGGCCGGGGAGGGCGCTTCTTCCAAAACTTTCTGATGGCGCCGCTGCAGCGAGCAGTCGCGTTCGCCGAAATGCAGAACGTTTCCGTGACCGTCGCCCAGCACCTGTATTTCGATATGGCGCGGTTGTCCCAGGAGCTTTTCGATGTAGACCGTGTCGTCGCCGAAGGCGGCGAGCGCTTCCTGGCGGCAGGTCGAGAGCGCCTCCGGCAGTTCGGCCGCATTGTTGGCGATCTTCATGCCGCGTCCGCCGCCGCCCGATGCCGCCTTCAGGAGCACGGGAAATCCGATCTCCTCGGCCACGGCGACGGCCTGATCCGGCGTGGTGACGGCGCCGTCCGATCCCGGCACGACGGGCAGGCCGATCTCGAGGGCGGTTTCCTTCGCCTGGACCTTATCGCCCATCAGGCTGATATGATCCGGGCTCGGCCCGATGAAAACGAGATCGTGTTCCTCGACCATCTGGGCGAACTGGGCGTTCTCCGACAGGAAGCCGATGCCGGGGTGGACCGCGTCCGCGCCGGTGATGGTCGCCGCCGTCAGGATGGCCGGAATATTGAGATAGCTGTCCTTCGACGGCGGCGGGCCGATGCACACGGATTCGTCCGCTAGCCGGACATGCATGGTATCCGAATCCGCGGTCGAATGGACCGCGACGGTCCGGATGCCCATTTCGCGGCACGCGCGGTGAATGCGGAGGGCGATCTCGCCGCGGTTGGCGATGAGGACCTTTTCGAACAAGGCGGCTACTCGACGACCACAAGGGTTTCGCCGAACTCGACGGGCTGTCCGTCTTCAACGGCAATGCGTTTCACGGTCCCGCTGCGGGGTGCGGGGATTTGGTTCATCACCTTCATCGCTTCGACGATCAACAGGGTCTGCCCCTCGGACACCGCGTCGCCGACCTTGACGAAGGGGTCCGCGCCCGGCTGCGGCGACAGGTAAATCGTCCCGACCATCGGCGACGGCACGGCCCCGGCCTCATCGGCCGCGGAATCGGCAGGCGCCGTCGATGGCGCGGCTTGTGCGGCCGGGGCAGCGGCTGTCGCCACCAGCGCCGGCGGCGCAACCGCGGCGGTCACCGTCGCATTTCCCCGTGCGACGCGGATAGATTTGTTTCCTTCGCAGATCTCGATTTCCGTCAGGTTCGTTTCGTCGAGCAACTGACCGAGTTCTCGGATCAGTGACTTATCGACCTGAAATTTTGGCATGAAATGTCCTTCTTCGATGATCTGGGTCGTCTCGTGCCGCAGGCTGTCCGTTAGCCGTCCTTCAGCATGCGATGGATGGCGTCGAGCGCAAGGTCGTATCCCGCGGCCCCGAACCCGCAAATGACTCCACTTGCCGCCGGTGCGATAAAGGAACGGTGCCGGAAATCTTCCCGCGCGTAAATGTTCGAAAGATGCAGTTCGACGACCGGCACGTCCAGAATCGACAGCGCATCGAGCAAGGCCACCGAGGTATGCGTCAAAGCCCCGGCATTGATCACAAGCGCATCCTGCGTTCCGCGCGCCTCTTGAATCCATGTGACCAGCTCGGCTTCGCTGTTCGACTGGCGGAAATCCACCGCCAGTCCCAACGCCTTAGCCTTTCTCTTGCATGCGGCGTCGATATCCGCCAGCGTTTCGCGGCCATAGATTTCCGGCTCGCGGACGCCAAGCATGTTCAAGTTCGGGCCGTTCAGAATAAGGACAGTTGATGGGTCAGCCACGGGCCGCCACCTGCAGATATAGTTACAGACGGGCTATATCTGGTCTTAAATTCGAACAAATGGCAAGTATTAGTATGGTAACCATCGTTAAAGCCTGGCATTCCGACAATACCGGGAAACTGAAACTCAAGGACTCGATAGTATGAAAAGTCCGAACATTGCGCCATTCGGAAGTTGGCGTTCACCCATCACCGCCGACCGCATCGTCGGCGGCAACGTCGGTTTGGGGCAGCTCGCCCTGGACCAAGACTGCGTCTATTGGACCGAGTCGCGCCCGACGGAAAGCGGCCGCGTCGCGCTGGTCCGGCGCAATAAGGAGGGCGCCACCCAGGATGTTGTGCCCGCCCCCTTCAGCGTGCGGACGCGGGTCCACGAATATGGCGGCGGGGCCTTTGCGGTCGCTGCCGGCACGGTCTGGTTCAGCAATGACAAGGATCAACGGATCTATCGATTGGAGGACGGCGGGGCGCCGGAACCGGTCACACCGGCGGGATCGTGCCGGTATGCCGATTTGGTTTTGGATCCGCATCATGACCGGCTGCTGGCGGTCTGTGAGGATCATGCAGGGCCGGGTGAACCGGCAAACAGCATCGTGGCAATAAACAGGGACGGTACGGTACAGGTTTTGACGGACGGCAGCGATTTCTATGCTGCGCCGCGGCCATCGCCCGATGGCAGACAATTGCTTTGGCTGTCCTGGGACCATCCGAACATGCCGTGGGACGGATGCGTCCTGACACGCGCAACCTGCAACGGCGCCGGCGCGGTCGCAGAAACCGAAATTTTGGCGGGTGGACCGGACGAAGCGTTGTTCCAACCCGAGTGGTCGCCCGGCGGCGATGTTTACTTCGTCTCCGATCGGTCTGGCTGGTGGAACCTCTACCGTTGGTCGAGGGGTGCGCCGCAGCCGGTCAGTCCAATGCAGGCGGAGTTGGGATTGCCGCAATGGATTTTCAATATGCGCACATATGGATTTACGGGCGCCGACCGGATTTTTGCCATCCGGACCGCCAATGGGATTGCAGAGCTGCTCGCGATATCGGTCGAGGACGGCACGGCCGATGTTATTCCGACGCCTTATGTCGAGATGCATGGTCTGGTCGCCGACGCGCGGCAGGTGGTCTTGGTCGGCAGTGGGGCGCAGGATGTCCCGGTGGTGGCCGGTGTCGACCCGGTGGACCGCACGGTCGTCGAACTGCGACGGTCCGCAGCCGACGCACCGGATTCCGCGGTCGTATCGGTCGCGCAGCCGGTAACTTTCGACAGCGCAGATGGACGGCAAGCGCATGCATTCTATTACCCCCCGAAGAACGACGATTTCAACGGTCCCGACAAGGCGTTACCGCCGCTCATCGTGAAGAGTCACGGGGGCCCCACGGGGCAGTCCGGGTGCGGCTTCAACCTCAAGATTCAATATTGGACCAGCCGGGGCTTTGCCGTTCTAGACGTGAACTACGGCGGCAGCACCGGGTATGGCCGATCCTACCGGCGCGCCCTCGACGGCGCGTGGGGAGTCGTCGATGTCGAGGACTGTGTGGCCGGCGCCCGATGGCTTGTCGCACAAGATTTGGCGGATCCTGATCGGCTTGCGATCACCGGCGGCAGCGCCGGCGGCTACACAACATTATGTGCGCTTACGTTTGGTGATACCTTCAAGGCAGGAGCAAGCCATTACGGCATCGGCGACCTGGAAGCCCTGGCGCGCGATACCCACAAATTCGAATCCCGGTACCTGGACCGTCTCATCGGGAGATGGCCGGAAGACCGCGAGATCTATGAAGCACGTTCGCCGTTACACCATGCCGCGGGGCTGAATTGTCCGGTGATCTTCTTTCAGGGGTTGGAGGATAAGGTGGTGCCGCCCAATCAAGCGGAAGCCATGGTTGCGGCGCTGCGCGAAAAGGGTATTCCGGTGGCGTATGTCGCCTTCGAAGGCGAAGGGCACGGATTCCGCCAGGCCGATAATATTCAGCGGGCCCTGGAGGGCGAGTTGGCATTTTATGGGCGCGTGTTCGGCTTCGAGCCCGCGGACCGGATCGAGCCCCTCGATATCGACAACCATTCGGCCGGTTCGCCGACGGCCTAATTATCACCAACGATTATGTCGGCTCGATCGAATGCACACGAGACGCTGAGACGTTTCGGCGCGGAACCCGGCTAGCTCTGATTGCGGGCGGCGGCGATCAGCTCCTGCATGCGGGATTTGTCGATCGCCCCGGGCACAAGCTTGTTACCGATCACGAAACCGGGGGTGCCGTTAATGCCGAGTGTCTGAGCGAGTTGCAGCGTTTCCTGCAGATAGGCCGTGATCGTCGGGTCTTCCATGTCGCGTTTCAGCTTCTCGACGTTGAGGCCAACTTTCGATGCGAGACCGAAAACCTTTTCCGGGGTCAATCGACCGCGCGCGCTCATCAGCGCGATGTGATAGCGCTGGTACTTGCCCTGCTTGTTCGACGCCATCGCGGCCCGCGCGGCGAATTCCGATGCAGGGCCGAGTATCGGCAGTTCCTTCCACACGACCTTGACTTGTTTGTCGCTGTCCAACACTTGAAGCACCGCGTTGAGTGTCCGCTTACAGAAGCCGCACTGGTAGTCGAAGAACTCAACCACCGTCACGTCGCCGTTCGGGTTGCCCGACACCGGTGTCATCGGGTGTTTGAATAACTTCTCTTTTTGGGCGATGAGGGCCGCCGAGGCTGCCTTTTCCTGCGCGATGCGCTCCTGCGCCTCGTATTTCTCAAGCGCTTCGATGATCACTTCGGGATGCTCGAGGATGTAAGCTCGAACCGCCTTTTCGAACGCTTCTTTATCCATGGCCTTGAATGTTTCGTCCGCCTGGGCGGGACCAAGGGCCAGAAGCGCGGCCACGAAGGGAACGGCAAAGATGAGTTTGCGCACGGTACGGTCACTCCACGAGTCGTTGGTCGGCGAGCACGGTTCAACTATCTCTTACGCTGCCGCCGCCCGCAAGCTTTTGCACCCGCTCTTTAGCACAACTCACGAAGTGGTGAGCGGTGCCGGGCCACCGCGACTTCGGAACGATGTTGCTATTTCCGGTCTTTTTTCAAGCGTTTCGCCTGAAGCTCGATGTCCTGCGCGCGAATCCATTCCGCGGATCCGTTCGGCAACAGGCGCATGGCACGCTTTGCGCGCTGCGCTGCGGTCCGGATATCGCCCTTCAGCAGCGCTTCCTCTGCGAGGGCGTGGGACACGAGGCCGTGTTTTTGCTGGCGGCCGTAGGCGGTGGCGAGTTGGCGCCAGGCCCGCGGAATTTCGGATTCGTAGCGGATGGCTTCCTTGATGTTGGCGACTGTGGCGTCGAGTTCCTTGGGATCGTTTATCTCAATCTGCGTTTGCGCCAGACTGAGACGGATCAGTGCCGCCCATGGCAAGATATCGATCGCCTGACGGTATTCCGCTGCCGCTTCTTGCGTCCGCCCGGCGTCCCGCAGGATGTCGCCCCGCAGTTCATGCAGGAACGGATCCTTCGGTGTCTTTTCGATAAGCGGATCGAGAATGGCGAGTGCCTTCGCGGTCTCGTTCAATTTCATATACGCGACAGTTCGGGCATATTTCGCTTCCATGCTCGTGTCGGATGCGCTGTATCGCCGCAACGTATCGACCGGCGGATTGAGGAAGCCTAGAATCTTGCCGCGCATCCGGTTATGCGCCTCTATCAGTTCCGGCGCGATGGGAACGTCGGAAAATTGCGACCTCTCGATATGGTTCCGGACAAAGCGAATACGGTCATCAGTGAGCGGATGTGACCGCGAGTAGGGGTCGCCGCTTGCGCCGTAGATGCCTTCCTCGCGCTTGAGGATCGTCATGAATTCCAGCAATCCGCGTGACGATTGGCCGCTGTCGTCGAGGAACCGGACGGCCGCTTGGTCGGCGGCCTGCTCGTGTCCGCGGGTATACGCCAAAATACTGCGCTGCCCGACCGTGGCGCCGCCCAGCACGGCGGCGCCGATGCCCTCGGGCCGTCCGGCCGCCGCCGCGGCAGCGCCGCCAAGTATCGTTGCGATGATCGATTGCGCGGTCGCCGCTTTCAGGCCTTCCTTGATTCGGGACAAATGGCCGCCGGTTATGTGCCCGGTTTCATGGGCCAGCACGCCGATAACTTGACCGGGATGATCCGCGGTGGTCAACAGGCCGGTGTGGATGAAGATGCGCATGCCGCCGGCGACGAAGGCGTTCAAACGCGGATCTTTGACCAGGTGGATTTGGACCGCCGATGCATCCAATCCGGCCGCTCTGAACAGTGGCGCTGTGTACACCCGAATGGTATTTTCGATTTCGGTATCACGGATAAGCGCCAAGCCTTGCGCAGATACGCGGGATGATGACCAGGATGTCGCAAGGGCGACCAGCAGAATCAACGTTGAGATTCGCGGCGCGCAACGAAGAGCTATTTTGTTACAGATACCTAGCAACGGTCTGATCCCGAAAATGTCACCCAAGATATGTAGTGTTCCAATGTGGTCCAAAAAAGGCGGCCGTATGAAAATTGCCGCTGTCTTCGCCGGCATGCTCTTTCTAAGCGCTTGTGGGGAAAGTCGTTTCAGCGACACGCTGGATACGATCCTGCCCGATCCCAGTGACTACGTCTATGGCGCGTTTGTCGCCGACGACTCGCGTGCGGTCGTCGCGGCACGGAACGTCTTAGCCAAGGGGGGGAGCGCCGCGGACGCAGCGGTGGCCCTGTATTTCACCTTGTCGGTGACGATGCCGTCGGTCGCGTCGCTCGGCGGCGGCGGCGTTTGTCTTGTGCATGATTCCCGGACGCAGCGGACCGAGATGCTCGACTTCATCGCGCCAGAACCGAAAAGCGGCACATCCGGGGGCGACCGGCCCACGGCCGTGCCGGCAAATGTGCGGGGCATGGCGGCATTGCACAGCCGGTTTGGGCGCCTGCGCTGGTCCGACACCGTGCTCGGTGCGGAAACGCTAGCGCGCGGCGGCTTCATCGTATCCAAGGAAACCGCGGCTGACTTGGCCCGCGCCGCGCGCCCGCTTTTCGTCGACGAGGGCGCCCGCCGTTTGTTCTCGATGCCCGATGGGTCGCCGGTGACCGAGGGCGAACTGATCCGACAGGTCGAATTAGGAGCGACGCTTGGCCAGATCAGGGCGCGCGGTGCCGGCGCATTTTATTCCGGACCGCTCGCGAACCGGTTGGTCGACGGCATGCGCCAAGCGGGCGGCACCATTACCAAACAGGATCTGCGGTCATACCGGGCCCGATGGCGCCCCGCACTGACGGTTCAGTACGGCAAGGATAGTTTGCACGTCGCTGGACCGCCTGTGTTGTCCGGCGCGGTCATCGCCCAGATGTGGCAAATGCTGTTGACCGATCAGCGGTATGAAAAGGCGCCCGCCGAAGAGCGCCCGCATCTGTTGGCGGAAGTGGCGCGCCGTGCGTTTTCCGAGCGGCAAACGTGGATCGACATCAACGGTGACCGGCAGACCCAATCCACGCGGCTGTTGTCGGCCGATCGGGCGCGGCAGCTCATGACCACTTACGATGCCGGCCGCGCAACGCCGCCCGGTGTCGCGCAGTCGGGCGGTGTGCAAATTTCGGAAAATCCGTCCGGCACCGGTTTCGCGGTGGTGGACGGCCTTGGGCTGGCCGTGGCCTGTACGACAACGTTGTACAATCCGTTCGGCACCGGCCGGCTCGTACCGGGCGTCGGAATTTTCATGGCGCAAGCGCCGGGGGTCGGGTCGCGGAACCCGTATTCGCTTAGTCCCGCGATGGTGACGAGCCGCGACGGCAAGATATTCCGTTTCGCCGCCGCGGGTGTCGCCGGACAGGCGGTGCCGAGCGTTATCGTCGGCGTTGCCGCGCGGACGCTGTTGGAAAAGCAATCCGCGAAAGAGGCGGTTACGGGGCCGCGGCTGCATCCGCTGCCGGGGTCGGATGCGGTGATCGTCGAGGCGTCGGAAACACCTCCGCGCGTCGAAACGTTGGCCCGGCGTGGCCATTCGATACGGCGGCAACCCAATCTCGGGCGGGTCAATGTCATCTTCTGCTCAACCGGCATTCCCATTCCATCCTTGTCTAGGGTCAATTGCCGCCCCGTCGCAGACAGCCGAGGGTCCGGCACCGGCCTGGAACTGCTCATTGAACTCGAGTAACGCCCCATGGTGTTGAAGGTCGCGTCACGGGCGGGTATCCCGCCTTTCATGGTCATGGACGTCCTGCGCGAGGCGAATGAACGCGCCGCCGCGGAGCAAGCCGTCTACCATCTCGAATTGGGACAGCCGGGAACCGGCGCGCCCGCCGGTGTGTTGGACGCCGCCCGCGCCGCGTTGTCGAGCGATCGTCTCGGATATACGGAGGCGCTTGGCATCCCGCCGTTGCGCGAAGCGATCGCCGGACATTATCAAGACTATTACGGTGTGGCGCTCGATACCGACCGCATCGTCGTCACGACCGGATCGTCCGGCGGCTTCGTCCTGGCGTTTCTCGCCGCGTTCGAGGCCGGCGACCGGGTTGCGCTCGCGTCGCCCGGGTATCCCTGTTACCGCAATATCCTGTCGGCGTTCGGGGTCGAGCCGGTGACGCTGCTGGCGGATGCGAGCGACCGGTTCCAGCCGACCCCGGCCTTGTTGGACAAGGCGATGCGCGATGGTCCGATCGACGGCCTGATCGTCGCATCGCCGTCCAACCCTGCCGGGTCGATGCTGGGCCGCGAGGATCTGACGGTGCTGATCGATCATTGCAAGGCGAATGGGATCCGGTTGATTTCCGACGAGATTTACCACGGCATCACCTATGACCGCCGGGCCGACACCGCCGCCGAGTTCGATGACTCGGTCATCATTATCAACAGCTTCTCAAAATACTTTTCGATGACTGGATGGCGGGTCGGGTGGATGGTCGTGCCGCCGGACCTCTCGCGCACCATCGAATGTCTTGCCCAGAATTTCTTCATCTCCGCGCCGACATTGTCGCAGATCGCCGCGGTCGCCGCGTTCGATTGCGGCGAGGAGAACGAACGCCGGGTGGAAGCCTATCGCGCCAACCGTGCCCTACTGCTCGACGCGTTGCCGAAGGCCGGTTTCAAGAAATTCGCGCCGGCGGACGGTGCTTTCTATGTCTACGTCGATATCGGCGATCAGACGAATGACAGCGAAGCGTTTTGCCGCAAGATTCTGGCTGATACCGGCGTCGCGCTTGCACCCGGCCTCGATTTCGATCCCGACCGCGGCAACCGGTTCCTGCGCCTCTCCTACGCCGAGACGAATGAAGCAATCGAGCGGGCGGCGGCCCTCCTGATCGAACTCGACCGTTAGGAGTTCTCCTTTCGAAACAACGCCTGCGCGACATAGTAACCGGTCGCGTCGAATGCGGCTTCGGAGGCGGCGAGATAGAAGTTCCACATCCGTCGAAAGCGTGCATCGTAATTCCGCTGATCCAGCGCTTCGGCCTGTGCGTTGAACCGCCGCCGCCAATGGCGCAGCGTGTTCGCGTAGTGGAAGCTCTTGTGCACGAAGGCCGGGCGGTCCAGCGTCAACCCGGCGTCGATCCCGCTGTCGGTCAACTCTTTATCCAACGGGATATAGCCGCCCGGGAAGATGTAGCGGTCGATCCACGGGCTCGTTTTGCCCGGTGTCGGCCGCACGATCGAGTGGACCAGCGCCCGGCCGCCCGGTTTGAGCATCCGTTTGATAGCGCCGAAATAGTCGGCGAATTGATGCTTTCCGACATGCTCGAACATGCCGATACTGGCGATGCGGTCGAAGCCTTCCGCGTTTGCGGCTGCGAAATCCCGATAGTCTTCCAGTCGATATCGCAGTCGATTGCCATGAACGACGTCGGCTTTGCTGCAGGCAAAATCATACTGCTGTTCGGCAAGCGTGATACCGGTCACGTCGCCGGCATCGGTTTCCTGCACGATCCGGCGTGTCAGCTCGCCCCAGCCGCATCCTATGTCGAGCACGGACATGCCCGGCTGGATATCGAGCCGGTTGATGCTCGTCCGCAGCTTGTTGATCTGGGCGTCGCGCAGGCTTTGCGTCGGTGTTTCGAAGAAGGCGCAGGAATAGTTCATGCCCTCATCGAGAAAGCTCTCGTAAAGGTCGTTGCCGAGATCGTAGTGATGCGACGCATTCCTGCGGCTTCGCGTCGGCCCGTTTCGCCGGTGCGGATCGGAAAACCAATCCTGTATGGCGGTCAGGGCGCGAAACGCTGGTCTCTGCAAGAGCGCTTCCTGGTTGAGCAGGATTTGTCCAATAAAGGTCGCGAGATCGCCTTGCTGGAGGTGCCACTCGCCATCCATATACCCTTCGCCCACGGCGAGATCGGGCTGGGCAAGGGCGCGCCGCAGGAAGCGGGTGTGATCAACCCGCATCGAGCAGAAATCGCCATCGCCGTCGCCGACCGGAATGGCGGGATTGTCGCGGTAGCAAAGTGCAAGATTGCCCGTCCGGATCAGAGACCGGATGAGCGGAACGAAAAGTCGATAAATGACAGTATCAAAGACCGGGTCCGTCGAACGATGCTTGGCATCGACGGTATCATGGAAGTTGGGACCCGGCGGTGCATTGTGTTGTGCCATCGGTGCGTTACCGAACACCGCACCCAGTGCCATGGGTGCCGGTATTCGACTCCCAAGTCTTACTGATCGGAAAAGGCTAACCGACCCTTTCGGGTCGGTCAAACCTTAGCCGCTGATACGGTCGGAGCTAAGAAACGGCGTTGGACTAGCCGACCACCCGGTTCCACCAGCCGGTGCGTTTCTCACCCGGTTCTTCGGGTTGGATCGGCGGTGTCTCTTCGGCCGGTTCCGACGCCGCCGCGGGCTCGGGAGACGGTTGCGGCTCGGATGTTTCTTCCGCCGGCGTGGAGTCGGATGCACCGTTCGAGGCGGCCTTTTCGTCGGCTGCCGGCGATTCCGCATCGTCCTTCGGCTTCCGGCTACGAGGCGTGCGGCTGCGCCGCCGTGGCGTCTTCGGTTTGGCTGCCGCCTTCTCCGGCGCGCCGCCGTCCTCGGCCGAACCATCATCGGTTGGTGCTTCCGCCGCGGCGTTTTGCGATTCGTCGTCCTCGTCGGCGGTTGCTTCGCCGCTATCGGCGTCGGACTCGCCCTCGGCCGTGTCTTTCGATTTGGCGGACCGGCGGCGCGAACGCCGTCGCCGCGGTTTCGGTTTTTCTTCCGCCGGCTGATCCTCGATATCCGACTGTTCGGCTGACCCGGGATCGGCGGACGCGGTCTCGGTTTCCGCTGCGGGTTCACCGTCGGACACTTCACTGACGGCGGTTTCGGTTTCATTGCCCTCGGCGGCCTTCGATCGGCGGTTTCGGCGGCGTCCGCCCCGGCGGCCGCGTTTCCGGCGCCGGGGTTGGCCATCGCCGTCCGCCTCGGCGGTATCGTCTCGCTCTTCTTTTTCTTCTGACGCGTGTGCGTCGGCCGCTTCCTGTGTGTCCGCGGCGGTGTCGGTATCGGCGTCGGACCGGCGGCGGCGGCGCGCGCGCCGTTTCCGCGGTCCCTGCCGGTCCCGATCCCGATCTTCGGTTTCCACACGCACGACCTCGCCGGAGCCACCGCGGACGATATCGATCGAGAAATTCGGCGCCATGATGTCGTTATCGGCGACGATCAGGATCTTGATGCCGTAACGTATCTCCAGGTCATGCAATTTCGACCGTTTTTGGTTGAGCATATAGAGTGCAGCCTCGCCCGGCATCGACACCGACATCTCGGTCGATCGCTTGCGCAACGCCTCTTCTTCGATCGCGCGAAGGATGTAGAGCGCAGTCCATTCGACCGACCGGATGTATCCCGAACCGCCGCAATGCGGGCAGAGTTCGCTCGACATTTCCGTGAGGCTCGGACGGAGCCGCTGGCGCGACATTTCGAGCAGGCCGAAATGGCTGATTCGACCGACCTGAATACGCGCGCGGTCATGCCGCAACGCTTCCTTCAGGCGGCGCTCGACGGCTTGATTGTTCCGCGAATCCTCCATGTCGATGAAGTCGATCACGATAAGGCCCGCAAGGTCCCGCAACCGCAGCTGGCGCGAGACTTCCTCGGCGGCCTCCAGGTTCGTCTTCAACGCGGTCTCTTCGATATGGCGTTCCCGCGTCGACCGGCCGGAGTTGACATCGATCGCGACCAGCGCTTCGGTCTGGTGGAGCACGATATAGCCGCCGGACCGTAGCTTCACCTCCGGGCTGTGGATGGCGTCGATCTGCCCTTCCACTTGGAAATGCTGGAACATCGGCGTGCCGTCGGTCTTGTACGGCTGGACACGCTTGGCGTGGCTCGGCATCAAGGTCCGCATGAAGTCCTTGGCGGTACGGTATCCGTCGTCGCCCTCGATGAGGACTTCTTCGATTTCCTTCGTGTACATGTCGCGGATGGCACGCTTGATCAGGTTGGCCTCTTCGTAGATCAAGGCCGGTGCGGTCGAATCGAGCGTATCCGTGCGTATGGTGTCCCACAGCCGCAGGAGGTATTCCGCATCCCGCTTGATTTCCGCCTTCGTGCGCTCCGATCCGGCGGTGCGGACAATAACCGCCATCCCGTCGGGAATTCCAAGATCGTCGAGAACCTTCTTCAGCCGCTTGCGGTCGCGCATATTATTGATCTTGCGGCTGATGCCGCCGCCGCGTGCCGTGTTCGGCATCAGGACGCAATAGCGGCCCGGCAGGGATAGATAGGTGGTGAGGGCGGCGCCCTTGTTGCCGCGCTCCTCCTTGACGACCTGTACCAGGATCACCTGGCCGCGCTTGATGACTTCTTGAATTTTGTAGCGTCGGCGGAGTCTGGCGCGCCGGCGTTCGACATCCTCCAACTCGTCGCCGCCCACCGTCTCGACGTGGTCGCCGTCTTCCTGTTCTTCGCCTTCGTCGATTGCCGCCTCTTCGGCGATCAACTTTTGGCGGTCCGCAACGGGAATCTTGTAATAGTCGGGGTGAATTTCGTTAAAGGCGAGGAAACCGTGCCGGTTGCCTCCATATTCGACAAAGGCCGCCTGAAGCGAGGGTTCAACCCGCGTTACCTTCGCGAGATAGACATTCCCTTTTAGTTGCTTCTTGATTTCCGAGTCGTAGTCAAACTCCTCGAGACGATTCCCCTTGAGTACGACAACCCGCGTCTCTTCGGACTGCGAGGCGTCGATAAGCATACGTCGCGTCATTGGTGTTCTCCGGCGCGATTGCCGCGGGGATTGCGCGAACCAATCCTCCGTAATCTGCGCCTGTTTGATTTTCGAGAAGCGACAATGGCGTATGCGCCGTCAAACGGCCGGCGGGATCGCCAGCCAGGACGGCGCTGATTCCAAGCGAACGCCTGACGTCAAAGCGCTGGGCGCAATGAGTTGGGTCAGAGGCCGGATTCGCGTCGCGCATTGTCACCTTACTGATCGAGCCGGGCGTTTAGGTGCCGCACGGCAGTGGAAACTGAATTAGCTATCGCTAGCACTCCTACCCCGTGTCATATCTATTCGCAATGCCATTCAAGTGGACGGCTCGCGCAAAGATTGATTTAGGGCGGCATCCGGCCAACAAATTACCGGATGGGCCTTACATGGCAGCGCATAAACTAAAATAGGCCCACAGGGCCGATACTACAATCCGTTATTCGCCGATTTCTATTATCGCCAAAACTAGCAGGAATAAATTGAATTGATGGTAAATGATTATAAAGTATAATTTCGGCGCCTCGGGCGGAGTCTGTCCAATAGATTTGGCGAATCGCAAGATTTGACACCTTATTCATTACCGGATGTTAGGCGACTGTGAATAGTATGGCGGTTCGGATAGTCCTGACGATTATGCTTATGCTGACGAATATCGGTTTCGTCAGCGCCATGGAAGTGTCCGACGTCCGGATCGGGGCCCATCCGGATAAGACTCGGCTGGTTGTGGAGTTGAGCGAAAAGGTCCCGTATCGCATTTTCACGCTGCCCGATCCGTACCGGATGGTTATCGATCTGCCGCAGGTCGAGTGGAAGATCGGTCCGAAAAAGGCGGGTCGCTCGTCCGGCATCATATCCAGCTACCGCTTCGGCCTGTTCCAGAAGGGCAACAGCCGACTGGTGGTCGATATGAAATCGCCGGCCCAGGTGCTTCGGCATGTCATGCTGCCGCCGTCGGGCAAGAACAAGAACCGGCTGGTCATCGATCTCAAGTCGGTCTCGCCGGCGCTTTTTCAGCGGTCCGAGCGGCGATTCGTTTCCCGGGATTGGGTAGACCCGAAGCCAACGCCGATCGTCCGGCCCGCGGTGCTGCCGCCGAAAAGGCCGGGGAAGAAGGGATATCAGGCGCATAAGCGGGTCGTCGTGATCGATCCGGGGCATGGCGGTCCCGATCCGGGCGCAATCGGCCGGTCCGGTCTCCGCGAGAAGCTGGTCACCCTCCGAATTGCCCACACCGTGAAGCGGGTGCTCGAGAAGAGCGGCCGCTACAAGGTTTTCCTGACGCGTAACGAGGATGTCTATGTGCCGCTGCGCAAGCGGTTCGAAACGGCCGAGAGCGTGCGGGCTGAGCTCTTCGTGTCGCTGCATGCGGACAGCAACCGGGACAAGCGTTTGCGGGGCGTATCGATCTATACGCTGTCGGAGCGTGCCTCGGACAAGGAAGCTGCGGCATTGGCGGCCAAGGAGAACAGGTCTGATGCCATCGCCGGGATCGATCTGTCGAACCAATCGGATGCGGTGGCGTCGTTCCTGATCGAATTGCGTCAACGTCAGACGATGAATGAATCGGCCATTTTCAGCGAAATCCTGATCAAGGAAGTCGCCAAGACGTCGCGATTGTTGCGGAATACCCACCGATTTGCCGGGTTTGCGGTCCTGAAATCACCCGATGTGCCGTCGATTTTGATGGAATTGGGCTATCTGTCGAACCGGCAGGACGAGCACTTGCTTCGAAAGCGCGAGCATCAGGTCAATATGGCGCAGTCGATTTTGCGGGCGGCCGATAAATATTTTGAACGTAAAGAGCGGTTGAGCCGTTCATAACTTAGCCATATTTAGGGGCTAGCGTCCGGTCCCCGTGGAGGGATGGGGCAGTTTGAACAAATTACGCCTGGAAGGCCCATGTCCCGCATAGCGAAAGCGCTGGTTTTCGTCTTTTCGTTCGGTTTCTTCCTGTCGCTCGCCGGGGCGGGGGCGGCGCTTTACCTGCTGTGGCACTACAGCAAGGGCCTACCCGATTACAAGCAATTGGCCAAATATGACCCGCCGACCGTCACGCGCGTTCACGCCGGGGACGGTCGTCTGATCGCGGAATACGCGGTGGAGCGCCGGGTCTTCGTTCCCGTTCGGGCGATGCCGCGGCATCTCATCAGCGCCTTCATCGCGGCGGAAGATAAGAATTTCTACCACCATCCCGGCGTCGATCTGGTGGCCCTCGGGCGGGCGGTGGCCACGAATGTCATCAATATCGTCACGCAGCGGTCCCGACGCCCGGTCGGCGCATCGACGATCACGCAGCAGGTGGCGAAGAATTTCCTGCTGACGAACGAGTTGAGTTTCGAGCGCAAGATCAAGGAGGCGATTCTCGCCTTCAGGATCGAACGGGCTTTCGAGAAATCCAGAATCCTGGAGCTGTATCTGAACGAGATTTACCTCGGATACGGCTCCTATGGCGTGGCCGCGGCGTCGCTCAATTACTTCAACAAATCGCTCGATGAACTGACGATCGCCGAGGCGGCCTATCTCGCGGCGCTGCCGAAAGCGCCGAATAACTATCATCCCATCCGGCGTTACGATGCTGCGGTGGCCCGGCGCAACTGGGCCATCGGCCGCATGATGGAGGAGGGGTATATCGATCGTTCCACCGCCGAACAGGCAATCGCGGAACGGCTCGTCGTGGTGCCGCGATCCGCGACGCAGGTCGTCCAGGCCGATTATTACCTAGAGGAAGTGCGCCGCGAATTGGTCGAACGTTTCGGCGAACGGGGGCTTTACGAGGGCGGGCTCTCCGTCCGCACCACGCTGAATCCGAAGATGCAATCGATCGCGGACCAAGCGTTGCGGGACGGCCTGATCGCCTACGACCGGCGGCACGGCTGGCGCGGCCCGATCGCCAAAATTCCCACGAACGGGAATTGGATCGGCTATCTGCGCGAGGTTTCGGTACCGTCCGGGGCCGGCGAGTGGAAGGCCGCGGTGGTGTTGAAAGTCACCGGTACCGAGGCCGAAATTGGGTTCGATAGCGACGTGAAGGGTAAAATCCCGCTGGCGGAAATGACCTGGGCGCGGGCTGCGTTGAAGGTTCAAAAGCGCGGGCCGGCAGTGCGCCGGGCGACCGACGTGCTGGCGCCGGGCGACGTGGTGCTGGTCGAGCGGGTTTCCCGCAAGCCGAAGGTCAAGGGCAAGGAACCGACCGAGTATCCCCCGAACACCTATGCCCTGCGCCAGGTTCCGGAAATAAACGGCGCGATCATCGCCCTTGATCCGCATACGGGACGCGTTCTGGCGATGTCCGGCGGTTATGATTATGAGACGAGCGAGTTCAACCGGGCCGTCCAGGCAAAGCGGCAGCCGGGATCCGCCTTCAAGCCGTTCGTCTATTTGTCGGCATTGGATCGGGGTTATACGCCGTCTACCATTATCCTCGACGCGCCCTTCGTCATCGATCAGGGGCCGGGCCTTGGCAAATGGAAGCCCGCCAACTACACGAAACGCTTTTATGGCCCGAGTCCAATGCGGATCGGCATCGAGCGGTCGCGCAATCTGATGACGGTTCGGCTTGCGCAGACGATTGGTATGAAACCGATCGTCGAGACGGCGCAACAATTCGGCCTGTTCGACGGGATGACCGAACAACTGGCCATGGCGCTGGGCGCCAGCGAAACGACGCTGCTTCGGCTGACCGCAGCCTACGGCATGCTGGTAAATGGCGGCAAGGCGATCAAGCCGACGTTGATCGACCGGGTCCAGGACCGCAATGGCAAGACCGTTTTCCGCCACGACACGCGCGCCTGCCAGGATTGTACCGTTACGGCCTGGGAAGGGCAGGAGCCGCCGGCAATTCCTGATACGCGGGAACAGATCGCCGATCCGGCATCGGCCTATCAGATCGTCTCCATGCTCGAAGGCGTTGTGAAGCGCGGCACCGGACGTCGGATCAGCTCGATCGGCAAGCCGCTGGCGGGCAAGACCGGCACCACCAACGACAGCCGCGACACCTGGTTTGTCGGGTTTTCGCCGGACTTGGCGGTCGGTGTCTTCGTGGGATTCGATACGCCGCGCACCCTCGGCCGGCGGGAGAGCGGATCGACCGTTGCCGCGCCGATTTTCAAGGACTTCATGGCCAAGGCGCTGGCCGAGCGGCCGGCCGTGCCGTTCCGGATACCGCCCGGCATCCGGCATGTCCGGGTGAATGCGGCGAGCGGCATGCCGGTCCGAAGCGGTGACCGAAACGTCATCCTGGAGGCCTATAAGACCGGTACCGAGCCGGACCCGGGAAGCGAGCGCACGGTCATCGGGGGTGGTGAGGTGCGCGCTGCCGCCCCGGGCGAGCGGCCGTCGGCCGTATCACCGTCGCGCGGTCTGTACTAGCCGAAATCCCCTTGCCATACACGGTGGCTTCGCTTACATGCAGCGTCCAGAAAGCGCTACCACAGAGCGGAGAATCCCGTGCGCGCGGAAGTTCAAAATCTCGTCGACGAAATCAAGCAGTCACTCGAACTGCTGAGGAGGCATCTTTGACCTCGATGCCGCGAAACTCCGCCTGGAGGAACTGAACGCTCTCGCCGAGGATCCGACACTCTGGGAAAATCCCGACAAGGCGCAGTCGATCATGCGCGAGCGGACCCGCTTGGAAAACGGCATCGGTTCCTACGAATCGATGGAAACCGGGGTCGCCGAAAATCTCGAAATGATCGAGTTGGCCGAGGCCGAAGGCGAGGACGACATCGCGGCGGAGGCCGAAGCGGCGCTGACCAAGCTGCGCGACCAGGCCGCGAAACTGCAGCTCGAAAGCCTCTTGTCCGGCGAGGCGGATTCCAACGATTGCTATCTTGAAGTACATGCCGGCGCCGGCGGCACCGAATCCCAGGATTGGGCGCAGATGTTATTGCGGATGTATCTGCGGTGGGCGGAACAGCACGGCTACAAACTCGAATATCTCGAAGAGTCGCCTGGCGAAGAGGCGGGGCTGAAATCGGCGACGGTCAAGGTCACCGGCGACAACGCGTATGGTTGGCTAAAGACCGAGAGCGGTGTCCATCGGCTTGTCCGTATTTCGCCCTTCGATGCCGCGTCGCGCCGCCATACCAGCTTTGCGTCTATCGGTGTCTATCCGGTAATAGACGACACGATCGAGATCGACATCAACGACGGCGACCTTCGGATCGATACCTACCGGGCTTCGGGCGCCGGTGGCCAGCACGTCAACCGCACCGACAGTGCCGTTCGCATCACGCATCAACCGACGGGCATCGTCGTGCAATGCCAGAATGACCGGTCGCAGCACCGCAACCGCGCCACCGCGATGACGATGCTAAAGGCGCGGCTGTACGAGCTGGAATTGCAGCGGCGCGAGGAAAAAGCCCAGGCCGAGCATGACGCGAAAACCGATATCGGTTGGGGCCATCAAATCCGATCCTATGTGCTGCATCCGTACAAAATGGTCAAGGATCTGCGCACCGAGGTCGAAAAAGGCAATGCGGACGCGGTGCTCGACGGGGATCTCGATCCGTTCCTGGAAGCGTCGCTCGCGGCGCGTGTCGCCGGCACCGCCAATGCGCCCGAGGAGGACTAGGGACCGGCGGCAAGCGGCGTGTAGTAATCGGCGGTCAGGCCTGCGCGATCGCGGCTGGTCGCGTTGAACGGCGGTTTCAACGATCCTCGGAAATGCCGCCGCACCAGTTCATGGAATGTCGAAACGGGGTCCCGGCCGGCCGCGCGGCAGCAATGGTCGAACCACCGGCGGCCGATCGCCACGTGGCCGACTTCCTCGTCGTGGATGACCTGAAGTATATCGGCGCTCGCATCATCGCCGGCCTTGCGCAGCCGTGCGGTCATCTGCGGCGTTACATCCAGGCCACGCGCTTCGAGGACGAGGGGCACGACCGCAAGTCGGGCCGCCAAGTCGTGAGCGGTGGTTTCCGCCGCTTCCCAGAGACCGTCATGGGCCGGCAGGTCGCCGTAGGTTGCATCCAATTCCGCAAGCCGATCGGTCAGTAACATGAAATGGTTGGCTTCTTCCGCGGCGACCGACACCCAGTCGTCATAGAATGCCCGCGGCAGCCCGTCGGTTGCGCCGAACCGGGCAAGGATATCCCACGCCAGATCGATCGCATTCAATTCGATATGGGCGATCGCGTGCAGCAGCGCGATCCGCCCGGCGGGCGCCGTGTTGATGCGCCGCCGGGGAACCGATGCCGGCGGCAGCAACTCGGGACGTTCCGGGCGGGCGGGCCGCGCGGATGGTCTCTCGCTGCCGGTTGCGGCGAGATTGCCCGATCGCCAGGCGACCGCCGTTTCATGGCTGAGACGCGCCTTTTCGGCCGGGTCGGCCGTCAGAAGGATTGCGCAGGCCGCGTCGGTCAGCGAGGGGGCGTTGGCGGGACCGGTCAATTTTCGAGGAGCCATTGAACGCGCTGTTCGCCGATGTCGCAGGGCGGCGCCTCGCGTGGCGGTGTCGGGCCCGCCGCCAGGATGATCCGTTCTCGCGGTTTGTTCGGGGATGCGCCGGCGATTTCCAGGATCAGCTTCTTCCGGATCGCGCGCGCGAAATCGGCAAAGGTGTTGGCCACGACCATGAAGGAGCCCGGACCCCCGATAACACAGTTGGCGTAGTACAGGTCCAGATTGGGCAACGCCGGCCACCCGAAGGGGCTGGCGCGTTCGTTGACGATCGGCAGGCCGTTGATCGCGACGCCCTGGGCGATGGCCCGGTCGCGAAACTTGGTTACGAGGCCCCCTTGGTTGTTCGGCCCGTCGCCGGAAATGTCGATTACGCGCCGCGTTCCCTCAAAGCCGTTTCCGGGAAAGGTCGACAGGGCATGATCGATGATGTTGCTGATCGACGTCCAAAGCGCCGTCTGGATCGGGGCGCGTGCGACCCGTGCGGCAAAGGCGCGGACGCTGGCTTCATCGTGGACCATGGTCCAGTCCGCGATCGTGGTCGTGTATTCCTCGCCGGCCCATTCGATATAAGTCATCGCGACGCGTCCGAGAATGCCGCTGGTAATCGCTTCGATGACATCCGGATCGGTGAGGGCGGCAACATAACCGTCGCGCTGCAAGCGGGCTTCCTCCGGATCGATGCTGCCGGAGACATCGACGGCCAGCACGAGTTCGAGATCAACCGGTTGCAGCGATTTTTGGGCGAAAGCGGCGGTGGTCCAGAAGCCGGGCATACAGATGGTCAGGACGAGGGCCGTTCGGAAGAGGGTGCGGATTGCCTGCATGGGCGCGCCGGTCAGGCCTGATCTTTCTCGTCGAAATACCCTTCGACGAGACCGTAGATGGCTTCGGCGTCTTCTTCGGTCGAAAAGACGAGGTTGCTGCTTTCGCCATAGATGTTGAGCAGGTAACCCCGTTCCGCACAGACCGTTTCCAAGGCCGCGATGAAGGGCGAGATTAGCTTGTCGTTGAGATCCTCGGCGGTTTCGTGCGCGGCCATTTGCGCCAGGAATTGTTCCTGAAGCTTTTCCGGTTTTACGCCGCCGGGGCGTTTGGGTCTGCGCCGGGCCATTAGAGTTCCTTCACGGCGTCGAGCACCGTTTCCACGTGTCCCGGAACGCGCACCTTGCGCCACGCCTGGCGGATAATACCGTCACCGTCGACGAGGAATGTCGAACGCTCGATGCCCATATAGGTGCGGCCATACATGCGCTTCTCCTGCCAAACATCGAAGGCTTCGCAAACGGCGCCATCTTCGTCCGATGCCAAGCGGAAGTTGAGATCGTATTTTGCCGCGAATTTGTCGTGTTTCGCCACGGTGTCTTTCGAAACGCCGATCACGTCCACGTTAAGTTTCGAGAAATCCGGTAATGCGTCCCGAAAGCCACACGCTTCTTTCGTGCAGCCGGGGGTGTCGTCCTTGGGATAGAAATACAGCACGAATGGTTTTCCGGCGAGCGTCTTTAGGGAAACCTCGCCGCCCGCGCTGGTGGGCATCGAAAAATCCGGCGCCTTATCGCCGACGTCTGCACTCATGGATTGGGTGACTCCTCGGTATTCGGTTGGAACGGTCTGTATGATGATCTAGCGGCTTGGGTTGGCAAGTCCACGGGGCTATGCCGGGTCGGTTTGCCGCTCGGCTGCTTCGGCTGCCGGTTGCTCGATCAATGCCTCGAAATGCCTGCGGACATTGGTCGCGGTTTTCTCCATCGTCGCGACGAGGGCGTCGTAGTCTGCGACGCCGGCCGCTCGGACGAGGGCCCGGCGGGGGCCGTCGGCACGGTCTTCGTCGTCGAGATTGTCGGTGGTTGTCAGTCTCAACACGGTCTGCACGCGGTGCCAAAGCCGCAGGGCATCGCCGACATCGGTCGCGAATTCGCCGTCGATCAGTTTTGCCTCGGCCAGATTGTCGATTGCCGTTACCGCGTTGCTGGACAGGATTTCCGGATGTTCCGACGCGTGCCGCAGCTGCAGATACTGAATCATGAACTCGGCATCCACGAGCCCGCCCCGCCGATGTTTGATGTCCCAGCGTGATTGCCCGCGATGTTCCTTCGCCATGCGTTGCCGCATTTTGGCGACGTCGATGACGAGTTGATCGGGATCCCGCGGCCGCGTCAGAATCGAATGAATTTCTTCCTCCAGCCGGTGGATCAGGTCCGGACTGCCGGCGAAAGCGCGGGCGCGGGTCAGCGCCATGAATTCCCACGTCCAGGCGGATTCGGCGTAATAGCGGCTGAACGATTCGAACCGGCTTGCGGCTGGCCCCTTGCTCCCGGACGGGCGCAAACGCGTGTCGACCTCATACAGCCTGCCTTCGCCGGTAAGGGCTTCGATCGCGCCGACGATTCGTTGGCTGAGCCGCATGTAGTAGACACTTGTCGCAAGCGGTTTTTCGCCGTCGGACTCGTCGACGTCTTCCGGCACGTCGTACACGAAGACCAAGTCCACGTCGGATTCGGGCATGAGTTCTCGGCCGCCGAGTTTGCCGAACGCTATCGCCGCCATGCCGCCGCCCGGCACCGTGCCGTGATCGCCGCCCGGGCCCGAGAATTCTTCCTCCACGGCGGGCCACAGGTCCGCGATGACCGTCTCGGCGATGGCGGTATAAGTCGGTCCGGCGGCGTGACCGTCCACGACGCCCTGGAGAACTTGGACGCCGGTCTGAAACTTCCGGTCATTGGTCCAACGGCGGGTGACATCCAGAATATCCTGAAAGTCGTGCGCCTCCGCGAGCGCGGCCTTGAGTTCGCGGTGCAGGGCGTCCTGTTCCGCCAGTTGATCGAAAAAATCATGCGACAGGACATGGTCGAGTAGGTGCGGATTGCGGCTGAGCCATTCGGACAGCTTGGGCGCGTCGCCCATGATTTCCGCCACGAGGTCCAGCAGACTTGGATTCGCATAGAATAACGAAAAGAGTTGGACGCCCGAGGGCAGCCCGCTCAGAAATGCGTCGAGCCGCACGATGGCGGCGTCCGGGTCCGAGCGTTTGGCGAGGGCTTCGAGCAGCCGCGGCATCAGTTCGGTCAAAAGCTCGCGCGACCGGACGCTGCGGGTCGCGCGATAGCGGCCGGTATGCCAACGACGGATCATCGTCGACACGGATGCGCCGTCGCCGAAGCCCATGTCTTCCAGCGTCTTGATCGTGTCCGGATGATTTTCGTTGCCCGTGAAGACCAGCGTGCCCGCGCCGCCGAGATCCGGTTCTTCCTCGAAGAGTTCCGCATAATGCGTTTCGACGAGCGATAAACGACGAACCAGGTCGTCCCGAAATGCCGCCCCGTCCGGATAACCTGCAAAAACCGCAAAATCGTCGATTTGCTCGTCGGTCTTCGGCAGGCTGTGCGTTTGATGATCATCGACCATTTGCAGGCGATGTTCGAGCCGGCGGAGGTAGCAATAGGCCTCCTGCATCTCCCGCGCTGTCGATGCTTCGATCCGGCCATGATCGGCCAGCGCATCCAACGTCTCGCAGACGTCACTGGTTCGCAGCGTCGGCGACCGTCCGCCCCAGATGAGCTGCTGGGTTTGGGCGAAGAACTCGATTTCGCGAATGCCGCCGCGGCCCAGTTTCACGTTGTGGCCGTTGACGGCGATCGTGCCGCCGCCGCGGTAGGCGGTGATCTGCCGCTTGATGGAATGGATATCCTGGATCGCCGCGAAATCGAGATGTTTGCGCCAGATGAAGGGGCTTAGGTGTTGCAGGAACGCATTGCCCGCCTCGATGTCGCCGGCACAGGCGCGCGCCCGAATCATGGCGGCGCGCTCCCAGTTCTGCCCGACGCTCTCATAATAGGCTTCAGCGGCGGGGATCGGGATGGCCAGGGGGGTTGCGCCCGGATCGGGCCGCAGGCGTAAATCGGTCCGAAAAACATAACCGTCCGCCGTGCGCTCATCCATCACCCGCATCAGCAGCCGGGCCAGGCGCACCATTTCCTGCGGCAGTTCATCCCGGTCCGAACAGTCGAGCTTGCCCGGCTCGTATAGGATCATGATGTCGATGTCGCTGGAGTAGTTCAGCTCCTGAGCGCCAAGTTTGCCAAGCGCCAGGACCACCACGCCGGACTCGGCTTCGGGCGTATCCCCCGGCGGCAATGAGAACGCGCCGTTCGTCGATAGTTGGCGCAACAGTCCCCGGACCGTGAGGTTGAGCGATACATCCGCGAGATCGCTCAAGGCGCGGGTGACCTGACCGATGGGCCAGACCTCCGCTATATCGGCAAGGGCGATCAGAAGGGCTGCCCGGTTCTTTGCCTGGCGCAGGACTGGCATCATCTTCTCGGCGGACGCCTCCTCCGCCAAATCGACCTTCAGTTGAGTGATGATTTCTTCGAAAACCTTTTCGGGCCCCCGTTCGAGGGCCCTTACGGCGATTTCCGGGTTGCGGACCAGCAATTGAGCCAGGTAAGGGCTATTCCCGAAAATTGCCTCTAGGACCGACTTGCCGACCCGATCCTCCAGAACGGCACGCATCTCATCGCCGAAATCCGAAGAATCGGCGGTTTCCCGCCATCGTTCCATCCCCAGGGCTGTGCGCTCGGGGTTAGCGGGTTTCGGGAGTTTTTCGACCTGTATCGGGATCATCTGCGGCTCTGAAACTCTTCGGAAATCCTGGGAAATTCGGCGAAAATCACTATATTAGGTCAATCGTGTAAGCGGAGCCCGGGGGACCCTTGCGCAGTATATGCATACGTGTGGCACAGGTCGCTGTCACCGTCATTCTAGGCGTTACGATTCTCGTCAGTCTCGGGTTGTGGCGTCTGTCCCAGGGACCGGTTTCGCTCAACTTTCTCGCCCCGGCATTGGAACGCAGTTTTGCCGTGAGCGATACGTCCTTTGCGGTCGAGGTCGATGATACGTCGCTGGTCTGGGGCGGCTGGAAGCGGGTGATCGACATCCGCAGCCGAAACGTGCGGGTTTTCGCGGCGGACGGAAATCTGGTTGCGTTGCTGCCGGATGTCTCGATCGGCCTTTCGTTTACCGGCCTCATGCGGGGCGACCTCGCCGTGTCGCGGCTGGATGTGTTCGGCCTGCGGGCCGTGTTGGAGCGGTTCCCGGACGGCCGCTTCGGTTTCCAGATGCCGACTGATGCGGACGGGACGAAGAAGCGCGAAGGCGCGCTGGCCGACGCCGCGGAGGATTTTCTGCGGCCGATGCGCGAACGGACGGGACCGTTTCGATACCTCCAACGGTTCTCGGTCCTCGAAGGACGGTTCCAATTCATCGACCGTATGACCGGCGAGATTTGGGCGATCCCGCAAGCCGAAATCATCACGGAATTTTTGCGCGATGCGATCGAAACGCGGTTGGCGCTGGGGGTTGACGCCGACGGCCAGCGAATGCGGTTGCTGGCCACTATTCTGCATGATCGCCGCAGCCGCAGAATTGGGGGGCGGGCCGATTTCGACCGGTTGGAGCCATCGGTCATTGCGCGCGCGTTCCCTTACTTGAATCAACTCGCGGACATCCGCGCACCCTTTTCCGGCAACGTCAACTTCGAGATCGCGCATGACTGGCAGCTTCTTGGTTTGCGTCTGCAGTTGGTCAGCGGGTTCGGCCAGGCCACGTTCGCGATGGCGTATCCATCCGGCAGCGAGCTGGTTCAGGTCAGCGCGCGGTTGAACGCCATTCGGCTGGCGAGCTTGGCGCGCGCGACGCCGGCGCTGTCGCCACTAGCCGGGTTGGATATTCCGGTGAGCGGCGTGCTCGAAGGCGTCGCCGATCCGACCGGCATCTTTCAGTTAACGGACGTCGACCTGATCAGCGGTGCCGGGCAAGTGGATTTGCCGGGCGTTTTTTCGGAGACCATGAAAATCTCGGGTGCGCGTTTGTCGGCGGATATCGATGGTGCGACTTCCACGGCCAAGGTCCGGGAGTTTTCCGTCGACTTTGGCGCAACCAAGGTTTCCACGACCGGGCGCATCCGTCGCAATGAGACGGGCTATACGATGGCCGTCGATGGAAAGGTCGCGGCGCTGCCGCTGCGTGAACTCGGGAAGTATTGGCCGCCGGGAGTCGGCGTCAGCGCGCGGCAATGGGTTACCAGCAACATCGTCGAAGGGACGGTCACCGAAGGGACCGTGTCGCTGGCGTTGAAGATGCCGGTCGAAAATGACAAGACAACCGTTGAGGTCGAGTCGATCGACGGCACGCTGCATTATCACGGTCTGTCGATCAGATACTGGGAGCCGCTTCCCAAGGTCGTCAATGTCGGCGGGACGGCGACCTTCGACGCACAGGGGTTCAAGTTCGCCGTGAGCAGCGGCCGATTGAACGATCTCGCGCTGGAGAAGGCGTCGGTCGACATTACCGGGCTCGATGCCGAGGATCAGGCGATTGCGATCGATGCCGCGCTCCGCGGCTCGGCGCGAACGCTGGCGCAAATTCTGGATCGTAAGCCGCTCGGTTATGTCTCTGAGATTGGCATAAGCCCGGCCGCGATTTCAGGCGAAGCGGTCGTCCGGACGAAATTCGAATTCCCGTTGATCACCGACCTTGATGCCGGGGACATCACGATTACCGCTTCGGCAGGGCTGGGCAAATTGGCGGTGTCGCCGGCCCCGTTCGGGTTGACGCCGCGCGATGGCGACTTTCGTCTGAAGGTAAACAACGCGGGGCTCAGTGCGACCGGCACGGTGCGGCTTTTCGCCAGCCCGGCCACCATCGACTGGCGCGAAGACTTCAGGAAAGACGCGAAGGTCAAGACCAACCTCGTGGTCTCCGGCCGGCTTCCGGATTTATCGCGGCCGGGATTCGGCGTGCCGCCGACCGATATGATCAAGGGTCCCTCCGATGTAAACGTGGTCGTTACCGCGCGGTCGGATGGCAGCACGGAGATCCTCGCTGGTTTCGAGTTGGGCGATGCCGCCGTGGATTTGAAGCAAGTCGGCTGGACCAAGCCGATCGGAGTCCCGGGTACGGCGAATGTCGTCGTTTCCCTGGATCGGAGCGGCGTGCGTGCGGTCGAGAAATTCAGCGTCGAGGCCGGGACTTCGAAATTGCTGGGGTCGGCCAAGCCGCGCGCCAAGGATCGCGCCGTGTGGCGGGTCAATATCGAAGAATTCAAAAATGCCGGCAGCGATCTGGCCGGCCGGATCGACATCGGTGCAAGCGGGGAGATCGCCGCAACGGTAACGGGACGCCGCTTCGATGTGGGCGCAATTCTGGACGCCGAAGAAGAGAAGCGCGAACAGCCGCCGGCCGCAGATGAGCCCGGCCTCCGTCTGAATGCCCATTTCGATGAACTGCGATGGGGGCCGGACCGAAAACTGCGGCAGGCGAATTTGCTGCTGCATCGCCAGCAGGGCGCCGTGCGCGGATTGCTCCTGGACGGTCGGTTGGGCAAGCAGGGGAAACTCGACATCAAATTCCTGCCCGGCCCCGATGGCCAAATCCTGCGGATCGTCGCGGATGACTTCGGCGAGGTTCTGTCGATGTCGCCGACGAAAGGCCGCGTTTCCGGCGGCACGCTGCTGGTCCGGGGCGTTCGGCCATCGCCCGATGCGCCGATCGAAGGAGATTTCTTCGCCTCCAAATTCAGGCTGTCGAAAGCGCCGACGCTCGCCAAGGTCCTGCAGGTCGCGTCCCTGACCGGCATCGGCGCGGCCATGTCGAAAAAAGGATTGGACTTCGACGCATTCGAGGGTCGATTCGTCTACAAGGACAACCGGGTGACGTTCTCCAAAGCCAGCGCGCATGGCTCGTCGATCGGGGTAACCGTCAATGGCATATTGGATTTGGATGCCGATACGGCGAATTTGGGGGGCACGCTGGTGCCCGCGTATTCGTTCAACCGTGCCATCGGGAAGATACCGGTGATCGGATCATTGTTGACCGGTGGCGAGAACGAAGGCGTGTTCGCGGCGACTTACCGAGTGGCCGGACCGCTCGAAAAGCCGAAAATTTCGGTAAATCCGTTGTCGGCGCTGGCGCCGGGATTCCTGCGCAACCTGTTCGGGCTGGGTGCGGGAAAGCCGCAGGGCGAGACGCCCGCCAATTAATCGGCGACTCCTTGTCTAGCTAGGCCGGACCAGCGCGTGGCGCTTCTTGCCGGCGGATAGCTTGATGACGCCTTGATCGTTCATGTCGGCAAGGGATACGGTCCGGCCTTCGTCGTCGATCTTCTCGTCGTTGATGCGGGCGCCGCCGCCGCGGATGAGGCGCCTGGCCTCGCCGTTGCTCTGGTTCAAGCCTGCGCGCGCCATCAGCACGAAGGCCGGAATGCCGTCTTCCAGTTCGCCTTTGGGCACGTCGATGCTGGGCAGGTCGGATCCGAAATTACCGTCGACGAATGTCTTGCGCGCGGTTTCGGCCGCCGCGCCCGCCGCGTCGTCGCCCCGGCACAGCCGGGTGGCCTCGTTGGCGAGCGTGATCTTGGCGTCGTTGATCTCCGCACCTTCCAGCGCTTCCAGGCGTTCGATCTCGTCGACCGGCAACTCCGTGAACAGGCGAAGAAAGCGGCCGACATCGGCGTCTTCCGTGTTGCGCCAGTATTGCCAATAGTCGTAGGCCGGCAGCTTATCGTCATTCAGCCAGACAGCGCCGCTCGCGGTCTTGCCCATCTTGGCGCCGCTTGCCGTGGTCATCAGCGGCGTGGTCAGACCGTACAGCTCCATCTGCGCGGAGCGGCGGCCGAGTTCGACGCCGTTCACGATGTTGCCCCACTGGTCGGAACCGCCCATCTGCAGACGGCATTCATAGCGGTGGCCCAGTTCGACGAAGTCGTAGGCCTGCAGCACCATGTAGTTGAATTCCAGGAAGCTCAGCGGCTGTTCGCGCTCCAGGCGCAGCTTCACGGAATCGAAAGACAGCATCCGGTTGACCGAGAAGTGGCGGCCGTATTCACGCAGGAACTCGATATAGGCCAGTTCGTCGAGCCATTCGGCGTTGTTCACCATGATGGCGTCGGTCGGCCCTTCGCCGAAGGTCAGGAATTTCTCGAAGACTCCCTTGATGCCGTCGATATTGCGGTCGATATCCGCCTCGGTCAGCAGTTGGCGCTGCTCGTCCTTGCCCGAGGGATCGCCGATTTTGGTGGTCCCGCCGCCCATCAGCACGATCGGCTTGTGGCCGGTCTGCTGCAGCAGCCGCAACAGCATGATCGGAACCAGACTGCCGACGTGCAGCGAGTCCGCCGTCGCGTCGAAGCCGATATAGGCCGACACCGGTCCTTCGGTGCAGAGCTTGTCGAGGGCTTCCGAATCGGTGCATTGATGCAGGAATCCCCGCTCGCCGACGGCGTTAAGGAAATCCGAACGAAGCGCGGTCATGGTTCTGTCTTGCCTTGCGAAAAGGGCGGTTCGTTTAACACAATCGGTACCGGCGAACAATGACATCCACCGGCACGGCAAAACGCGATGAACCGGTTTTGGCCCTGGGTCTGATGAGCGGCACCTCGCTGGACGGGATCGACGCCGCCTTGCTGGAAACCGATGGCGACGGCGTGGCCGCGCCGGCCGGTGCCCTGACCGTACCCTATGAAACCGGATTGCGGGAACGACTGCGCGCTTGCCTCGGCCGGGAGACCCGCGATCCCGAAACCGATACCGTCGAACGGGACATGACTCTGGCGCATGCGGCCGCGGTCGAGGCCTTGCTGCGCGCCAGCGGCCGGACGGCGGCGGACGTGCAGGTGATCGGTTTTCATGGCCATACCTTGCTGCACCGGCCCGAGCGTCAGTGGACATGGCAATTGGGCGACGCGGCCCTCCTGGCGTCGCGGACGGGGATCAATGTCGTGGGCGATATTCGAATTGCGGACGTCGAGGCGGGCGGGCAGGGTGCGCCGCTGGCGCCCGCCTTTCACGCCGCGATTACGGTGCCCATGGAGAAGCCGGTCGCCGTTCTGAATCTGGGCGGCGTCGGTAATGTCACCTGGGTTGGGGCGGACGTCGGGAACGATCGGACGCTTGTCGCGTTCGATACCGGGCCGGGAAATGCCCTGATCGACGATTGGATGGGGCGTATGACCGGCAAAGCGTTCGATGTGGATGGGCGCAGGGCGGCGGCCGGTACCGTCGACCAAGCCGCCTTGGGAAAATTGCTGGCGCATCCGTATTTCGCTGCACCGCCGCCGAAATCGCTGGACCGCGATGATTTCGATTTTCAAATCATCGAGGGGCTGACGGTCGAAGACGGGGCCGCGACGCTGACCGCCTTTACGGCGGCTGCGGTAGCGCGCGCGGCCGGCCTGCTGCCGGAACCGCCGGTACGGTGGTTGGTCACCGGTGGCGGACGGCATAACCCGACCATGATGGACATGCTGTCCGCTGCGCTGGATGCCCCCGTCCTCCCGGTGGAAGATGCCGGTTGGGATGGCGATGCGCTGGAAGCGCAGGCCTTCGCCTACCTCGCCGTCCGGTCGCTGCGGAACCTGCCGTTAAGCTGGCCGGGGACGACGGGCGTGCAGCGGCCGCAGACCGGCGGCCGATTGTTCACCGCTTAGCTGGCGGCCGATTGGTCGTCAGCGGGCGCGAGCGCGTCATCCAAGTAGGTGGTCACGACCGCGTCCATCTCTTCAAGCTGGCCCGTGAAGAAATGATTGGCTTTCGAAACCGTCTCATGATCAATGGCGATGCCGCGTTGCTGGCGCAGTTTCTCGACCAGCTTCGTCACCGAATCTGCGGGGACGATCTCGTCCTCGGACCCGGTCACCATCAGACCGGACGCGGGACAGGGCGCCAGGAAACTGAAATCATACATATTCGCCGGCGGCGCGATCGAGATGAAGCCGTCGATTTCCGGCCGCCGCATCAGCAACTGCATGCCGATCCATGCCCCGAAGGAGAATCCGCCGATCCAGCATCCCCGAGCATTCTGATTGAAGCTCTGCATCCAATCCAACGCAGTCGCCGCATCGGAAAGTTCGCCTTCGCCCCGCGCGAAAGTTCCCTGCGATCGGCCGACACCCCGGAAATTGAAGCGCAGGCAGGAAAATCCACGCCGCACGAAGTTCTGGTAGATCGTGTAGACCACCTTGTTGTTCATCGTGCCGCCATGCTGCGGATGGGGATGAAGGAACAGGGCGATCGGTGCGTTGGTTTCCTGGCTATGGTGATAACGGCCTTCGAGCCGGCCCTCCGGCCCGTTGATGATCACTTCTGGCATGATGGGGTTACCGTTTAATCCTTAGTCGTTGCGCCGGGTTAGGGCTGAGCGAACCCGGCATCTGCGTTCGGCGGTCTGCGGTGCGGGTGTAACGATTATTGTGGCGGCCTCTTGAATTCTTGACCGCTGCACTAGGTCATTCTATATCCACATCGACATATGAACCGGTTAAAGACACGCCTAAAGCCCTTGGGGCATGCCGGTTGGGTAGCGCCTAATAAACCGCGAATCTGTTTGAAAATAAAGATTAGGCATTTTTTACCATGTTCAAGATGTTGCGCGACGAGATTGACGCGATCATGCAACGGGATCCGGCGGCCCGCTCGCGGCTCGAGGTGGCACTTTGCTACTCCGGGTTCCACGCCATCGTTTTGCATCGATTGGCCCACCGCGCGTGGGGAAATGGGTGGCAAGTTGTCGCCCGCGCCCTATCGCAGTTCAATCGTTTTCTGACCGGCATCGAAATCCATCCCGCGGTCCGGATCGGCCAGCGGTTCTTTATCGATCACGGTATGGGGGTCGTCATCGGCGAAACCGCCGAGATCGGCGACGATGTCACGCTGTACCACGATGTGACGTTGGGCGGCGTCGCGCCGTCGGTGGACTCGGAAAGCCAGCGGGACCGCAAGCGCCATCCGACCTTGGAGGATCGCGTGATCGTCGGATCCGGCGCACAGATTTTAGGCCCCATCACCGTCGGCGCCTGCGGTCGGGTCGGGGCGAATGCCGTCGTCACCAAGGATGTCATGCCGGGCGTGACTGTTGTCGGAATTCCCGCCAGGGTAATCCAGTCGGGCAATACGGGCGAACATAATGCGTTCTCGCCGTACGGCACGCCGATGGGCGACGTGCCCGATCCTGTTGCGCGTGCCCTCGACGGGTTAATGGAACATGTTTCGGTGCTCCAGGCGCGCATCGAAGACCTGGAATCGCAATTGAAGGAACAATCACCGTCGGTGGGGGCTGGCGGATTCGAACAGGAAGAAGGATCCGGGGCGACCCCCAAACTCGGGTCGAACTAGGCGGCGGACCGGCAACGTGCCGCGCCACGCGACGAACACTGGGAAAATGGCTTCAAAAAAACAAGAGAGGCGGCAGTGCGACTGAGTACGAAGGGCCGATATGCGGTCATGGCAATGGTGGATCTCGCGAAACACGGCGACGGCAATCCCGTGGCGTTGTCCGAGATCGCCGTCCGGCAAGAGATCTCGCTATCCTACCTTGAGCAATTGTTCGCGAAGCTGCGGCGGGCCGGATTGGTCAGCAGCGTGCGCGGTCCCGGCGGCGGCTACGTGCTGTCCCGGACGGCGGAAGAGACGCGGCTGGCGGACATCATCCTCGCGGTTGATGAGCCGATCCGCGCGACGCGATGTGTGCCGGGCTCGCCGGTGGGATGCACGGGGGACAAAGTCCGATGTATCACGCATGATCTTTGGGAAGAGCTGGGTAATCTGATCCATCTGTTTTTCAGCTCGATCTCGCTCGCCGACGTGGTCGATCGCCGTATTCTCGGTCAGAGCGGCGTCATCCACCGGTCGAACCAAATCGCCGCTGCCGAGTAGCGCGGCCGGTTCGACGGTGACTTAGGTATCTGCGGTTTCGCTCTATGGTCTATCTCGATCACAACGCATCGGTTCCGATGGGGGCTTCCGTCATTGAAGCCATGACGGAGGCCGCGCGGCAGGGTGGCAACCCGTCGTCGGTGCATGAGTACGGCCGGCGTGCTCGCGCCCGGATCGAGGCCGCGCGCAAGGACGTCGCCGCCATGGTCGGCGCAAAAGCGAGCCAGGTAGTCTTCACGAGCGGGGCGACCGAAGCGAATGTCATGGCGCTGCGCGGCTGTGGCCGCGACCGTGTCTTCGTGTCCGCTGCGGAACATGTGTCGGTTCTGGACGCTCATCCTTCGGCGGTGCGCATTCCGGTCGATTCGGACGGAGTGGTCCAGCCGTCGGCGGTCGAGGCGGCCCTGACGGCGGACGGGGTCGATGCCGGCGATGCGATTGTGTCGGTCATGCTGGCCAATAACGAAACCGGCGTAATCCAACCTATTTCCGAAATCGCCGTGGTGGCGCGGGAACATGGCGCCGTGCTGCATTGCGATGCCGTTCAGGCGCCGGGCCGGTTGCCGGTGGACATGGCGGCGCTCGGCGTCGATCTATTGACGGTCTCCGCGCATAAGATCGGCGGCCCGGCGGGCGTTGGCGCGCTGGTCCTGCGCGACGCGTCGCTGCTGCGCCCTGACACGAAAGGCGGTGGCCAGGAGAAGGGCCTGCGGGGCGGTACCGAGAACATCACGGGCATCGCCGGCTTCGGCGCGGCTGCGAGACGGACTCTGACGTTGGATGGCGTGGACGATATCGCCCGGCGGCGCGACCGGATCGAGGCCGGCATTGCGCAGGAAATCCCCGACGCCGTCGTCTTCGGCGCGGGTGTATCCCGGCTGCCGAACACCAGTTGCATCGCCATCCCCGGTGTTGGGTCGGAGACGCAGGTGATGGCGCTGGACCTCGCCGGATATGCGGTCAGCGCCGGGTCGGCCTGCTCTTCCGGCAAGGTGAAGACCAGCCATGTGTTGCTGGCGATGGGCGTGGACGACGAGGTGGCGCGCTGCGCCATCCGCATCAGCCTCGGCCCGGATACCGGCGATGCCGAGGTCGACGGGTTCATCGCCGCCTGGATCGACCTCATTCATCGTTTGCGACGGAGTGCCGCTTGATGCCGGATAGCAATACCGACCTGCCTGATAAGAAGATGCCGATTTATCTGGATTATCAGGCTACCACGCCGACCGACGAACGCGTCGTGGCGGCGATGTTGCCGTGGTTCAACGAGAAATTCGGCAATCCCCATTCGAGCGACCATCGCCACGGCTGGGTGTCCGAGGAGGCCGTCGAACGGGCGCGGAGACAGGTCGCCTCGATCATCGGCGCGAAGCCGAAGGAGATCATCTTCACGTCGGGCGCCACCGAATCGAACAATCTGTCGATCAAGGGTGCGGCGCACGCCGACGGCGTGTCGCGCCGTCATGTGGTGACCCTGGCGACCGAGCACAAATGCGTCCTTCAGAGTTGCCGGCGTCTGGAGGAGGAAGGCTTTGACCTGACGATCCTCGGCGTCCGGCCCGACGGGCTCGTCGATCTCGATGAACTGGCGGATGCCCTGACGGACAACACGTTGCTGGTGTCGGTCATGGCCGTAAACAACGAGATCGGGGTGATCCAGCCGTTGGCCGAGATCGGTGCGCTCTGCCGTGAACGCGGGATCTATTTTCACACCGATGCGGCCCAGGCGGTGGGCAAGATCCCGCTCGACGTCAATGCGATGAAGATCGACCTGATGAGCATCACCGCGCATAAGTTCTACGGCCCGAAGGGCGTGGGCGCCTTGTACATCCGGCGGCGCCCGAAAGTCGCCTTGCGGGCGGAACAAGACGGCGGCGGTCAGGAGCGCGGGCTGCGATCCGGTACGGTCCCGACGCCGTTGGTCGTCGGCTTCGGCGAGGCCTGCGCCATCGCCGAGCGGGAGATGCCGACGGAAGCCGCTCGTCTGGCGGATCTGCGCGACCGCATCCTTGGCCGGCTGCGGGAAGCGCTGCCGGCCATGCATGTGCACGGTGGCCTGGATCACCGTATTCCGGGTAACTTGAACCTGTCCTTCGCCAATATCGACGGGCAGGATTTGATGATGCGGCTGGACGGATTGTCGGTGTCGACCGGCTCGGCCTGTTCGTCGGCGATCGTCGAGCCGTCGCATGTCCTGCAGGCGCTCGACCCCGACCCGTCGTTGCTGCATAACTCGCTGCGCATCGGTCTCGGGCGGTACACGACCGAGGAAGAGGTCGACCGGGCGGCGGACGATATCATCGCGGCCGTCAGCAGCCTGCAATCGGCCAATCAAGTCTACGAGAAAGCGTGAGGCAGACTTCCACGTGCCGAAAGTGACATTCATCCAGCGCGGCGGCGTCCGCAAGGAAGTGGACGCGCCCGACGGGTTCAGCCTGTTGGACATCGCCCACCGCAACGACATCGATATCGAGGGCGCCTGCGAAGGGTCGATGGCGTGTTCCACCTGCCACGTCGTCGTCGAGGAGGAGTGGTTCGGCCGGCTGAAACCGCCGAGCGAGGAGGAGGAAGACATGCTCGACCTCGCCTTCGGGCTGACCCGGACTTCGCGGCTGGGCTGCCAGATCACGATAACGGAGGCGTTGGATGGCTTGACCGTCCGCTTGCCCGAAACGACGCGCAACCTTTTGCTCGAAGAGTAAGCGAGGACATCGCCGCCGATGCCGACCCTGTTCGACAGCCTCAAATCCGCCTGCGCCGGCGAATGGGCGGCCTATACCCGGCATGATTTCGTCCGGCGGTTGGCGGACGGTAGCCTCCCGGAAGCGGCATTTCGGCATTACCTGCAACAGGATTATCTCTTCCTCATTCATTTCGCCCGTGCCTATGCGTTGGCCGGGTACAAGTCCGAAACGCTCGCCGAGTTGCGGTCCGCCGCTGCGACGATGTCGGCGCTGGTCGATACCGAGATGAAATTGCATGTCGCCTACTGCGCCGAGTGGGGGCTGAGCGAGATGGATATGGAGGCGCTGCCGGAGGACAAGGCCACCGTCGCCTATACCCGCTTCGTCTTGGAACGCGGATCGGCGGGCGATCTGCTCGATCTGCAGGTCGCGTTGGCGCCCTGTGTGGTGGGGTATGGCGAGATCGGGCGGACCTTGGCCGGCGACCGGGCGACGAAACGCGACGGTAACCCCTATGCGGACTGGATCGCGATGTATGCGGGAGAAGAGTACCAGGAGGTTGCCGTAGCCGCGGCGGCCGCGCTCGATGAGCTGATGGCCCGGCGCGGCGGGGAAGGGCGTATGCCCGGCCTCGTCGAAACCTTCCGGATGGCGACCGTGCTGGAGGCCGACTTCTGGCAGATGGGGCTGGACGCCGCCTGACCATGCGGCATCGCCACCGATCAAGGAAGGCCCCATGACCGATCGCAGGCTCCGGGTCGCCGTCGTCGGGGCGGGATTCTTCGCACAGTTCCATCACGAAGCGTGGTCACGGCTCGGCCGGGCCGATCTGGTCGGGATTTGCGATCTCGACCGGGCAAAGGCCGATGCGGCCGCGGCCTCCGTCGGGGGCCAATCGTTCGCCGACCTGGAAGCCATGCTCGATGCGATGGAGCCGGACGTGGTCGATATCGCCACGCCGCCAGACACGCATCTCGCCCTCGTCTCGGCGGTTGCGGCACGCGGCCTGCCGGTAATCTGCCAGAAACCCCTGGGACCGACCCTGGTGGAAGCCCAGGCGGTCGCGGCGGCGGCATCGGCGGCGGGCGTCACGCTGGCGGTGCATGAGAATTTTCGATTCCAGCCGTGGTTCCGCGAGGCGCGGCGGCTGATCGACGCGGGCCGTCTGGGCGAGCTGCATGGCATCGCCTTCAGGATGCGGCCCGGCGACGGGCAAGGGCCGGACGCTTATCTCGACCGTCAGCCCTACTTCCAGGCGATGGAGCGGTTCCTGGTCCATGAGACGGGCATCCATTTCGTCGATACCTTTCGTTTCCTGATGGGCGAGGTCGCGAGCGTCTACGCCGACCTGCGCCGGCTCAATCCGGCGATCGCCGGGGAGGATGCGGGGACCGTCGTGTTCCGTTTCGCCGGTGGGCCGTCGGGCGTGTATGACGCAAATCGGCTGAACGACCATGTGTCGGACAATCCCAGACGAACCATGGGCGAAATGTGGCTCGAAGGATCCAAGGGCGTCTTGCGGCTCGACGGCGGCGGCCGCCTGTGGTGGAAGCCCCATGGCGGGGATGAGGCCGAGCATCCATACGCATGGGAGGACCGCGGTTTCGGCGGCGATTGCGTTTACGCGACCCAGGCCCATATCGTGGCGCATCTGCTGGACGGTGCACCCCTGGAAACCGGGTCGGACGATTATCTGCGCAATGTCGAGATCGAGGAAGCGATCTACCGATCCGCCGCCGAACGGCGGGCTATCGACCTGTGACCCGCGCCGGGTGAGCGGCGCATTGCGTTTCCCGCGCCGAGCCCTATATTTCCGCCATGAACAGCCTGGACATAGACAAGAAGCCGGCGGACACCCGCGTCGTGGTGGCCATGTCCGGCGGCGTCGATTCGTCGGTGACGGCGGCGCTGCTGGTGGAGGCCGGCTATGAGGTGGTGGGCGTCACGCTGCAGCTCTATGACCATGGCGAAGCGGTGGCGCGCAAGGGCGCCTGCTGCGCCGGCCAGGACATCCACGACGCCCGCAACGTCGCCGCGACCCTCGATATCCCGCATTACGTCCTCGACTACGAAAGCCGGTTTCGCGAGGCGGTTATCGATGATTTCGCCGACGCCTATATCCGGGGCGAAACGCCGATCCCCTGCGTCCGCTGCAACCAGACGGTCAAGTTCCGGGACTTGTTGAGCACGGCGCACGATCTCGGGGCCGAGGCGCTGGCGACCGGGCATTACGTGAAGCGCGTGGCGGGGCCCGCCGGGGCGGAACTGCACCGCGCCGCGGACCACGGCCGGGATCAAAGCTATTTCCTGTTCGCCACCACGCAGGAGCAGCTCGATTTCCTGCGCTTTCCATTGGGCGGTATGCCGAAGACCGAAACCCGCGGCGCCGCGGCCCGGTTTGACCTGCCGGTGGCCGATAAGCCCGACAGCCAGGACATCTGCTTCGTGCCGAACGGGTCCTATGCCCAGGTCGTCGAGAAGCTGCGGCCGGAAGCGGTGATCCCGGGCGATATCGTGGATGTGGATGGCCGGGTCATCGGGCAGCACGAAGGCATCATCCATTACACGGTGGGGCAGCGGCGCGGGCTCGGCATCGGCGGCCGTGATCCGGAGTCCGACCCGCTTTATGTCATCCGTCTCGATGCAACAGCGCATCGCGTGGTCGTGGGGCCGAAGACGGCGCTCGGCCGGGGACGGCTGCGGTTGTCCGGCCTCAACTGGATCGGCGGCGGCCGGCAGGGCGACGGGCTGGCGGTCAAGATCCGCTCGGCGATGGAGCCGGTGCCCGCGACCGTCACTCGCGCGCCCGACGGCGGCGCGGAGGTCGTGTTCCAGGACCTGCAATACGGCGTTTCGCCGGGCCAGGCCTGCGTGATCTATGACGGCGACCGTGTTCTCGGCGGCGGCTGGATCGAGCGCGAGGCGGCCACCCTGGCCGCCTGATCCGCTTAAGCGCCGATAGACGTTTTCGGCATATCACCCACCCGGGTGTACTATCGACGCATCGCGGCGAATACGCTGGCGGAGAAATGCCGGACAAACAGTCCGCGCAAACGAGGGGAGGCTGCGATGAGCACTGTCGCATCGCTGAAAACGGACCCGTATTGGTGGGACGCCGCGCCGCCCACCGACGTGCCGAAATCCGATGTCGCCGCGACCTGCGACGTTGCCATCATCGGCGCCGGGTATACCGGATTGTCGGCGGCGCTGGTGCTGTCGCGGGCGGGGCGGTCGGTGCAGGTGTTCGACAGCCTGCGCGCGGGCGAGGGAGCCTCGACCCGGAACGGCGGCATCGCCAGCGGCAATATCCGCATCGGCTTCGGCACGCTGATCGACACGGTCGGGCTGGAGCGCGCCAAGAGCATCTACGGCGAAGGCAAGCTGGCGCGGGAGCGTCTGTCCGCCTTTCTCGAAGATGAAGGCATCGATTGCGACCAGCAGATGGTCGGCCGCTTTGCCGGGGCGGTGGCGCCGAAGCATTTCGACGCGATGCGGCGCGAAGCGGACCTGCTGAACGAGCATGTCGATCTCGGTGTCACCGTGGTCGAGTGCAAGGACCAGCATGCGGAACTCGGCACCGACTACTATCACGGCGGCGTCGTGCGGCCCGATATCGGCGGGCTGCATCCGGGCAAGTTCCACCTGGGGCTGATCGGCCGGGCGCGCGAGGCCGGCGCCACGATCCATACGAGCACCGCCGTTCAGGGCGTGGAACGCGACGGCGACCGCTATATCGTGCGGACCGCGCGGGGCACGGTGCGGGCGCGCGACGTGCTGGTCGGGACCAACGGCTATACCGACAAGGCGAATGCCTGGCTGCAGCGGCGGCTGGTGCCGGTGCCGAGCCGGATCATCGTGACCGAGCCGATCGCGGCCGACAGGATGGCGCGGCTGATGCCGAAAAAGCGCATGCTCGTGGAGAGCCGTCGCGTCGGCTATTACTACCGCCCGACGCCGGACGGCACGCGCATCCTGTTCGGCGGGCGGGAAGGTGCGGCCAACGCAAGCCCGGAAGACGTGGTGCGCATCCACATGGGCCGCCTGGTCGAGATTTTCCCCGAGCTGGCGGATATCCAAGCGGAATACTCCTGGAGCGGCTTCGTCGCTTATTCCCGCGACTACATGCCTCGTCTGTTCAGCCATGAGGGCAAGCATTACGCGGTCGGCTATTGCGGATCCGGTGTCGTCTGGGCCTGGTGGACCGGCCGGCACGCGGCCTTCCGGATTTTGGGCCAGGGCGAGACCGAGTCCGCCTTCCTCTGCGATCCGCCCAAGGCCGTGCCGCTGTATTCGGGAAAGCCCTGGTTCCTGCCGGTCATGATGAAGTGGTTCGGCTTTCAGGACCGCATGGACCAGCGCGGCGGCTGACAGGCCATCCGGCCGCTGCGGGCAGGCGGGATCGCCTCGCGGGCGCTTGACAGTCCCTGGCAGCGGGTTTATGTGCTTGCCGCACAGGTCCAATCGGCCACGCGTGGCGGAGTAGCTCAGTTGGTTAGAGCAGCGGAATCATAATCCGCGTGTCGGCGGTTCGAGTCCGCCCTCCGCTACCAATTTTTTCAAAAACTTACGAGACATCCCCATTATCGTTAGCCTCGCTATAGCCTCATTGTAAGCAGCCTTAGCCTCGTAATTAGGTACGGCAACATTTCACGTTGGTTTCGTGCGGGTTGCTCAAAATTCAACGAAATCTTGCTGAAGCTGGATGTGAGTAGGGTCAAACCTCCTCGATGTGCTTCTCCGTGAGAATGCGTGTGGTGAAGTTTACGCTAGCGGCCAAAGTGTGCGAGTAGGGCCCGCAACATAAGCACAAGGGCTATACTTTTTAGGAATTGATGGCCGAGCTTGGCATGGCCTTTCTCTGCTTAAGATTTGGAGAAGTTAGGACTCCCAGGAGAGACCACACAATTTTCATCAAGAGCTAGCCGAAAGCTCTGACCGATGACGGAAATTAAAACTTCCGGGCTTCGGCAAAAGCGGCTCAGGCCGTGAATTATCTCACAAACCTCTAGCCGACTTAGACCGTGGCTGCAATACCAGCGCGGAAGGCCAGCCCAGTTTCAGAGCACAACACGGATAAACCGACTATTCGCCCTTGCAGGCGGGTATGAAGTCCTTTTGATCTACGGTCCAAAGTGCTGGGCCTACTTCGCGACGCAGCCTCCTACGCTGGATGTTGGGCACGTTGTTGAAAAAAGAAAGGCCTGTGAGTTCCTCAATCTCTTCAACACTTGTTAGAAATCTCGAGTGGTCATATTCGCCGCGCCGGCGAGTCAGGTAACCCGCGCCGATTTGAGGGTAGATGAACGCCAGAATGTCCGGTTTACCCGCATCCTCTGAATTCTCTTTCGCAACGATCTTGAAGAGTGCTTCGGGAACGGCGACCTTGAACCTGCCTTTCTGCCCGATAAAGGCATTAGGCTTGCGATCAACGAAAATTGGCCCGGTGATAATCCAAACCTTACTGTATCTCTGGGCCCAGGCACCTGTTAGTTCCTCAAGATCAAGCCAGATACCCGAATTGAATTTGGAGCGTTGAGGAACCGCATTAAGAACTGTATGCGTGTTCCAGGCAGCACTATGACCCATGCGCTCAGCCAGGAACTTCATTGCGAGATGACCTCGCACAAACCAGTCCGGATGAATTCTTCTCCACGCTCTCGAATACCGATAACTGTCATCTTTGGGGGCGACGGATTGAAGAACCAGAGCCCGGTCCGTAAACCATGGGCTCGGACGCTCCTTCTTTGTTGGGATACACTTTTTTGCGCCCGCTTCAAACTTATAGGCGCGGACTTCCTGTGCGACCCACTCCGGGACACCAAGTGCATCAGACTTGGCATCTCCATCGCTGTCATCGGCGCCATCAAAACTGACTGTAAAGGCCTGGAACTTTCGTTCTATGTCGACAGGCTGAGTCCCCCATCGGTCATGATTGTAAGTCTTATCCAGACCCTCGGGACGTGTTTCGCTTGCATGCGATATTGCCGATCCGGCAATAAGAAATACTGCAAGAACGATCGTTGCAGTCCGGAACAATAACGACTGGCCCGGCTTCATCTGGAGTCCCCCTAGTCTCATCATCGCGGTCGTTCTTCGCTTCCCGGTTCTTCGGATCTTCCCTGCGGCGGGGGTGACTGTGGCTTCTGATCGTTTGCTTGCCCTATTCCCTGGATTTGAGAATGAATGAAATCGACAGCTTTCTCGAAGGCACCATAGATCGCTTTTACCCCTAGGCCGCTCAGGAACGCGACTGACCCTTGCTGCAGATTTTGAAATCCGAAAGTTGTCTGGAGTTCATCGCTTCCAGGTATCGGCGCTTCATAAAAAAGATTGACGACAATGAACCCGAATACTGCTCCCAAGAAAATTCTGGCACCGGCTCCTTGAAGTTTTCTAGAATCAAAGGTGCCGTTGGCAGCTTTGTCAGACAAAGTGCGAAGTAGGTAAATGCATGCACCCAGACCGCCGTAGATCAGAGGGATAAGCTTTTCCGACGCGATTTTTTGTATTTCGACCAGATGGAGTTGCCAGGGGGCCAAGCTGCCAAAATCCTTCACATCCGAAAACCATTCACCGACAATCTCAATTGAAAGCGCCGCTAAAAAGAAGAGAATCCCCCAGGAGATGATCCAGCCCATGTGCCAGGCTGAATGCGCCGTGTTCCGTAGCGTGCGTCCGTTGACCTGCTGTTCGGGGAAAGTCAACGCACAGAGTTTTGTGTAACCGGTGAGGATCTCTTTGGTGGCGCCGATCTTATCTACAGGTTCGCGCTTTTGCTCGTGGGTCACTAGAGCTGAGTGCAGCGGCCCGATTATCTCTGAATTCGGATCGAGGCCCCGCTCCGATACATAATGGATTAGCGCGACAACTTCCTCGATTGTCACCGCCTCTCGCAACGATCTGAGGTTTTCTTCCTGCCCATCAGCTCTGCGGCCGAGTAACCGACCAACGAAACCGCGCCGCTCGTGGGTGATCAGTGACGGTTGATCATTGGTTTCCGCCGTGTCGTCTCCATCATGCGTCCGAGGAACGTCCGCCATATCGACCTCTCCCGCACACCCCTCCGCTAAATCTTAAATTGGTCGGTCGCTTCTCACAGCATCTCCCAGTATGTGAATTTCTGCTCGTGTCGACTGGGTTTGGTTTGGAAATGCCACTGCATATACAACTTTAATAAGATTTAAATCATAGATAAAGAGTAACTTTGGTCGTATTGATGGTAATCACATTGTCGTGACTTCAAAATCATGCGGTTCCTCACTTCTAATGGAGACCGATTTTCCTCAGTGACCGAACTGGACTAGTCATCCTGTACGGTCAGCTTCATGGATCATAAAATGCCAGAATAATGGGCCAGCAATGTTTTCCATCGGCTGTCAATCAATACGTGGAAAAGTAACAGCGGCTGTAAACAGCCCGCCGTCAAGTGAGGGGATACATATGCCCAAACTGCGGGCAAGAATGGCCTCCCGGCCACCGTAGCAATGCGTTGGTGCGGAGATTCTTCAAAAAACCAATCTTAAATTGTATTTTATGGAAAATGTTTATACGCTGGATCGTGTAACACGGGAGGAGGCATCTCATGCGAATATCATTACTCGCAATTGCAGCCGTATCCCTATTCTTCCAGGGTTGCGCCAATATCGATTCCATCAGCCGCACAACGAAACTTCCGGACAAGAGCGGAATTCCGGCGAAAGCGATCCATCTTGATGCCAAGCAACGTATCGTTGTCGGCAAGGCGTTTGGCGCGGTTTGCGCCGAACCAAGCCCGGACGCGGTGAGCGCATTTGCCGCTTCACTCGGCACCAGCGTTTCACTCCCGGGCACGGGGGCAGGCACCCTGTCTACGGCTTTTGCCTCAACGGTGGGCAGCATCGGTTTGCGCACCCAGAGCATTACGCTCATGCGCGACGCGCTCTACCGCATCTGCGAAGCGTACTATAGCCGCGCTCTGACCGGGCCGGCGGTGACAACACTTCTCGCGCAAAGCCAAAACCTAACAACCGCAATTTTGGCTATGGAGCAATTGACTGGCCCGGTGGCGGCCCAACAGGTCATCCTGGCAAGTGAGGCTAGTGCCCGCGCGTCCGCCAGTGTTAATGAAGTGCAAGCGGAGCTGGACGCGGCAAAGAGGGATGAGACGCAAAAGAAAGAAGCACGCGACCGAGCGAACGCGGACGCAGCGACCGTCGATCCAAGTGAAACAGAGGCAAAAACGGCGGCGGACAAGAAAGCCGCGGACGCTCAAACCGAATATGACGAGGCGAAGAAAAACCGAGAGCAGATTGAAAGAAATCAGAACCGGGTCCGGGCGGAAGCGAACGCCGCGGCCTCTGGCGAAGGCGAGTTTTCGGCACCTGGTCGGACTGTCCAGTTGAACGCGGAAGCCTCAAAAGAGATCGCAAAAGCGGTTCGGGTTATCGCAACTACAGCCATTAACCGTTCCTACGTTGTCGAAGGCTGTATCGCTTTGATGACGGACAATCCGCCAAAGCGGGAGAATTTTCTCAGGCTTCGTGAGGGCATGGGCGAGGAAGAGAAGGCCGAGGCCACAAGGATCGGTGACATTGACTTTAATCTTGCCAAGGACGGTTGGGAAAGTGCCCGTAAGGAATGCCTGACTGTAATCCGGAATCATGCGGTCAAACTGACTAGCGCATCCTGATTTTATCAACCGTCCTCTGGCGCCAATCACAAAGGGTTGTCGCGGATGCATAAGAGTATGTCTTTGTGCTTCGGCCTCATCATGTCCGCAACTGTGGCCTTAGAGACCGCCGCTGATCAACTTTCCATCGGCACCTGGAACATTGAAGGTGCGGGGGGGCTTGAAAACCGTGATACGAGCCTTGCGGCCCTTGGCAGGTTCATGAGCGGCGTCGATTTTCTCGTATTGCAGGAAACGTTGAGTGTGGGTCAGGTAAGGGCCTTCATGAAGAAATCCGGCCTGACTGGATGGAAACAAGCCGTTTCTGATTTTGCAGACGATGCCAAAACCAACCCGTATCACAAGCTTGAAGTTGCGGTCGTCTCACCTCACCCGATAACGGCGGTCCGCGAAGCCGACCCGGTTGCCGATGATGACTCACCCAGCGCAAGGGCAAAAGATGTTGGCGTGTCGGTGCCGGCCTACATACCGGCGTGGCAGCGCGGGAATCGCGGCTCCCGCGGCTGGCTGTGGGTCGAATTCGGCAGTATAAATACCGTTGTCGCCGCTGTGCATTTAAAGTCGTCAGGGGGGAAGTCGGGGCGCAAGGACGAGAGGAATAGTTTCAAGCGCGAGGCGATTGCCGCTGCCCTGATCGAGGCAATCAAGGTACATCGTAAGAAAAATAATGGCTGGTCGTATGTGGTGGCCGGCGACTTTAATGTTGCCCCCGGCGATGCCGATAAGATTGGTTTCGATTTGAACCACAAGTGCACACAGGGACGCTGCTTCGGCTACGATCAAACCCATGCACTGTTCGGCGGCGGCCTTGTGAGAGGATTCGTCATGCGAAACTTGGTGGAGGGCCTGGCCGCCAGTTACGCCAAGGGCGCGTTCGTCAGCAGCCCCATCGATAATATTTACGCCATGGGGCCGCGCTTCGACAAAACGACCCGGCTGCTCGCCGAACGTGGCAAAGCCTTCGGTTCCGATCATTTTGCGATCCGCGTTACCGTTTGGAGCGACTGATGTCGCAGGAAGGACGAATGATAAGGGCATTTTCCTTCGGACCTCTTTTTCTGCTGGCGGCATGGATCGCTTACACGCTTCTCAGAGAAATTGAACCTCGGCGGCAGTTTGTGGTTTGCCAAGACAGCCTATCAGGTGGGAGGTATCTCCATCGCTAACCTAGTCATACATCCACGCGTGGCACCGGTCGGTCACCTCCGTGTCTGGCTTGGTGTGTTCGATGCGGACACCCAGCCGGCGAGTGTTACCTGGAAACTTGACGGAGTAGCCGTCAATGCAAATCCAGCCCGTGCGCTGACTGCTGCACATGCACATGGATCACGAACGTTTACTGGCGTATTTGACCTTGCAATCCAAAACCACACCAAGGTGCACCAAATCGAGGCCAATGTCGCAGGCGCTGGATCAGTTGAACTCGCGGCGAGGTCGCCGGTAGAAGTTATTCCAGACGTTGCAAGCGGTGAATGGCTACGGATACTCCTAACCTCTTGCTATCACCAAGCCGAGGATCGAGCCGGACAGGCAGGTCTTTCGTTTGAAACGATCCCACCAGCAGAACAGCCCAACTTGACATTGCTGATGGGAGATCAGGTTTATCTTGATCTTCCGACTTTACGCAATTTTCCCGACGATGAAGCGAAACTCGCTGCAAAATTCGAATCCGATTATCGAAAGAATTGGGAGAGCGGTGAGGGACTAGGGAAAATCCTGAGCGCAACACCGTCTGTCGCTTGTCCAGACGACCATGAGTATTGGAACAATTTCCCCCATAGATCGCCAATTATCGAGAACTCCTGGACGCATTCCGCACAGGGGAATTGGAAACGTGCAGCTGATCAGACATTTGATGCGTTTCAACTTGCTTGGCCGGCAGAACGCGGTGATGTAGTCGAAATCGATTATGACGAGCTATCAGTGCTGGTATTGGATCAACGATCACATCGGCGCGACGATCGCACCGCGACATTGACCCAAGACGGGCTCGCCTCCTTGGAGATATGGGTGGACCGTCTCATTCGAGACCAAAAATTTGGTGCGGTTGTGACCGGTCAGTCGCTGCTCGATAAACCAGTTGGTGAGATAGCGGGCAGAGTCGCCGATAGAATGCTGGCGAACTACGGTGATTACGAAGCTGTTGTTCGCGCGCTCGTGCGCCTTGCAAAAGCGGGGAGACCAGTACTCCTTTTGACGGGAGACGTCCATTGGGGGCGCGTAACTGAGATCAGGCAAGGCGAGCGGACGCGGTTTTACGAGATCGTGTGCTCGCCATCTGCATTGGTATCCACAGTCGGCTCCGATCAGCTCAAGACCATTGGCGCGGGCATACGGGCGTTTTTTGGAGGCACACCAAAAAGATGGCCGCGACACAGCGAAGCATCGGACCCCGAACCATATTTTGCTTCGCAAGTCTTCGGAAAGACATATACGACCCACGTGCTGCACAAGCAGCAGGGTGATCAGCTTGCCATGCTTGCGCTGCGAAAGGCAGCAGGCGTGCTGGAAGTCAAAGTCACGTATCGCGAGGTTCACAAATCGCCGCGGCAGCCCCGGGAAATTCTGCTCGGGTTGCTTCGTGATCGCGCCTAACAGGAGGCCATCATGCTAAACGTCGTAACGTCAACGGCCGACGAGCCAAACCCGCATTTCGTGCAAACGCGGCGAGTGAGGGATGAGGACAACGCTGCATGGTTGACCCGACAACTTAAAGAATTGGCGAGCGAGGAGGGTGCGAGAGGGGCCAGCTACTTGGTATTGCTCGGTGGTAAAATGAAGGCCGACTTCTATCTGCGCGTCGCTCAGGGCCATATGCGGATGGATATGAGCCCCAGCCATTGGTCGCATGTAGCGCTGCTTCAAGGCTCGGGGCCGACCCGAGCAAGCGCTTTATGGGAGATTTCCCTCGAGCCTAAAGTCGGGTTTGGCTATCCCCCTGGTGATAACGGCGTGCAATCCGCAAGGTTCGCTACCTATAAGAGCAAGAATCAGTATCCGAACGTTTCAGTGATGCGCATTCCGGTGAAGCTGCGGGACATGCGGAAAATCTTGAAACGCTTTAAGCAACAACGCCGAGAGATCGATTGTGTGGAGCTGACCTTGCTCTGGCTCGCCTATGTCTGGGGCGTAGGGCGCACAGTGAACCCACTATTAGACGGGTACGGAATGCCGTCAGCTGCGTTCGTTGAGGTATTGGCGACCGCTTGCGAATATGATCTAACGCCTGGCCTTGAAAGCCGGGCAAGTTGCCCTGAGGCGATATGGCAGGCGGCGCGCTGGTGGCATGAGTTTCATGAGAGCAGTAGAAATTCAGCACCAATTCGTGGCATGTGGCACCTAGAGCATTTCCTCGGACAGTAGTTTTCAGAGAAGCAGATACAATTTTCGACTGTCAAGAAGATGGGCGAGAAGTGGTTCGGCGGTTGTTTACAACTTTAATCGGCAGGTGCTGCTCTTTTTAGGATACAGGGTATCCTGAGACGGTGATCACCTGACAGTTGGTCCGTCGGCCGGCGGTGGGCACGCCGCTTCTGGAAGGGGTCAGGATTGTTTTTTTTGCAAAACATTCAACCTTTCAGGAGAGAAAATATGACCGCCAAGGACAAAATAGCGCGGCGCAAGCTCAGCCTATTAAGGTGATTACCATCTCAATATACAATAATCCTGTTCGACAAAATTTTGGCTCACCAAAATTTGCCTTTGTCAAAATTACCTAAGAACGCGTTGGTGCCGTGCAAACAATTCTGGCCCAACTGTAGTAGGCGATCGTTCGTTCTTTGGTCTGGTCGTTGTCGGTAAACAGCGCAATGGCATGGATTGAGTCCGCTGGCTTGCCTTCGAACGCTCGTTCGTAGTCTAGGTTGATATTTCTTGTTTCTGTGAACCAGGTGCCCCTTTCACCAGAACGAACTACGATGCTGCGTACGACGCCGGGTAGATAAGGGCTCTCAATTACCTCATCTTTCTGGTGCTTATCGTTGGTCCATACGTATCGCAATGTGGGCACCGGTTCTGGACTAGTCATAAACCCGGGGTCGCCGAAGAGAAGAAATAGTGACGCGGCAACGTCTTCTTGTTTCTTGTTCCTCAGGTTAGCTGTGGTCTGCAATGCGTCCACACGCCACCGCCATTTAAGCGTTGAGCAATTTCGAGTGTCGATATTGACGGAACGAATTAGACCCGAAGCGGAATTTTTGCCCTCAGCTTTAACGACGACGCCACCATCTCCGGCGGCCAAGCTGTATTGGGTCTTGCCTCGAATTGGCAAATGTCGCCAGCTATGTTGAAGCACGGCAGACGCGTCAAAAAGCACCGTTTCAGTTACTTCCGCTTCCAGCTCCTTATTTTCTAAATCTCCACCCGCACAAGCGGACAAGGAACTGATTAGCGCAACCACTCCCACACGGAGATTTCTTTCGAAATGCAGTTCACGCCACCTCGTGACGATTTGTGAAGAACTCACCCGCCACCTCATGATCAATAGGTATTATTTCAATGAATTACCGGCCTGCGGTTTTAATTCTCACGAGCCTCCGGCTCGAGGAATAGGAAAGTCCATCTGATACCCATTCGACTTGCCCTAAAACGATCTGGCCCGTTCGAGTATCAAACCACCAATTTTCATCACGGCCCGACGCCCTATCCTCCCTTTGGCTCGTGCATCGAACATGCACTGTTTCAAACTCTCCTGCCGGAACAGAAATTGTATCAACCGCTATAACTGCGCACTTGCGAACGCGCGTATATTCAAATGAATTCCACGAGTTATATATGTCGTAGCGGTGCCGCCACGTTTTTCCAATTTCCATCGTTTTCGAACTAACGCCGCTATGTGTTTTTGTTTTGTATTTGCTATTGGACACCCACGCGCCAAATGGTGTCCTGGTTTCCTTTCCGCCATTCGACAAATCGAAGATATGGTTGGCGGCGGCATCCGTTCCTTCATAGATCTTAATCTGTGTGCTCTTTTTGCCCTTAGAGTTCGTCCGCTCATATTCAAATTCGTCACCTTTCTGAAGTTCAAATTTTCCCCAGTTGTCGGCTGCATATGATGCAGAGAGACTGAGTAAAAATGCGGTGCAAATTGTGCAGGTCCACCACCAAATAGTTCTCATTATGGTTGCTCTCTTTTGGCTCACGCAAATCATCGGTTAAAGGGCAATGGCCGTACGTTCTCTTCGAGACTGAACTCCTTTACCCGGCCATTCGAAAAGCTCACTTTTAGGATGTCTCGATGGCTCGTCTCTCTTATTTGACCGAGACTGGCGAAGCGATGCCACGCACTCGGTTGTGGGCCGTTTACGGCTGGCTTTCGATATTCCCAAACCATCGCATTGCCGGACTTGGTTTGGCGCCCATCAGGTTGACCCAAAATTGCCGTAACCTGCTTGGGTGTCATTCCCTTCTTCAAAGAGGAAACATCACTGTTTTTCCAGGTTGCATGCGTTTTTGATACGGACGAACTCTGCGATAGTGTCTGGCAGCCCGCGAGCGCAAGTCCGCACAGAACAGCGATTAGAAAGAGGATCCGGGACATCGCCATTTTTCCTTTCAAGCACGTTTAGGAAGTTGTTTCGGGGGTAGGTTGTTTTCGCGCAGCAAAGGCGGCCATAAGCACAATGCCGTTTACCGCGAACAGAGCGACCTTCCAGGCGTCCATACCATCTTCCATGACGTCCTGGACTTCGACGATGATCCCGCCGATCCCAGCAAGAATCAGTGCGTTAATTGCCCAGCGCCGCGCGGTGAAGACACCAACCGCAGCGACCAACTCGGTAACGGCTACGGCGAGAATGAATATGGCGATCGCATAGAGAACCGTCGCCTCTTTCTTGCCACTCTCTTTGATTGCGGCTCCGTCAGCACGCAACCGGTCGCCCTGCTGGCGGACGTTCCGATCTCTGCTACTTGCACCGACGGTTCGGTCATGCATGTTGGCGACGCTGCGGCCGGTGCTTTCCGCGGCACTCGTAATGCCGGTGACAAGGTCGCCCTTAAGGTATTGTCCGTAGCCTGAAGCGAAATTGAGGAATGAATAGAGGACCAACAGCACTGCGGCCGTGATGGCTAAGCCGTTTCGCGTCATGAATTATCCCCCTGACTCAATGCGCTGATCGCGCACTTGTGAACAGAATGAGCAATTCTGTTCACTGGAGGAGGTTGTGACCGAGGAGGGGCTTCCACATGCGTTTGGCGATGGCTTCTGCTTCGGCACCCATCGCTTCGGTGTAAATCATCGTGGTTTCAAGCCGCGCATGGCCGAGCCAGCGCATTACCGTCGTATCGGGGACGCCAGCGACAAGCGCACCGATGGCAAAGCCGTGCCGCAACCCTTTGGGACTTGCTTGCGGGCCACGTATGCCGGCTGCGTCCATCACTTCCTTGACCCGTTTCCAGGCCGTTGTGCGACCCCATGGCCAAATTGGACTGTTGATATGGTCGGAATGGTGCTGGGCTGCTCTTATCCCGTGTGCAGCGTCAATTTCTCTCAGGAGATGAGGAGGGACTGGGACCGCTCGATAGACCGGCGTGCTTCTGTTTCGCTTTTTCAGGCTTCGAATGACGATAACACCACCGCTGAAATCTATGTGGCGCGGCGTCAGCGCCAGGACCTCGGAGATGCGCGCGCCGGTGAGGGTGAGGACCAGACAGAATGTATAGACAGGCTTTGGAGCGATGGTTTTTGCCGCTTGCAAGAACTCTCGTCGTTCTTTGACCGTCGTATATTTTCGATTGCCATGACGATCATAGCTAAAGGACACGTTGTAATTCCCTCCGCCTTCGCACGTATTGGAGGGCATTGACTTATCATCAAAGTAATGAACAGAATTGCTCATAGTGTTTAATTTTTGTGATACACAATCATATTATCAATAATAATTATGATTTTATATTATATTTACATGGTTATTATTTTTTTTGTTGGTATTGGTTGTTATTTTTGTTTTTCAACACTTGCCGTGTTCTTATTGGCAACGGTATCAGATTTCCACTGATACCGTGTCTTAGAATCACAAGATTGATTGAGACAAGCGGAGAACTGAGGTGGCGATACCGCTCAACCAAGAACTACTGCACCGCCTTATCGAACAGCGCTTCGGGTCAGTTGATGAATTGGTTGTTGAATGGGAAGAACGAGTGGCGTCTGGCGTGCAACGCTTCGGCCATGCGCGAGACCGATCCACGATCTATCGATGGATCGAGCGAGGGCTACCACGAAAACGCGACGACATATTCGGCCTCACCGGTGTCCTCGATATTGATCCAGTCGCCATACTTGATCTGAGCATTGAATACATCGAACGGGTGTTACCGAGGGAGCGGCGGCTCCTTCAATTGGGCCAAGCGACCCAGAGCTTCTTTGCTCCATTTTGGCCGATCTTTACACCTGGCCCAGCGTGGCCAGATAATGAGGTAGCGGAGAATTTCTATGGACGCACATGGTCGGCGCAGGAGTTCGTGCACGATCTATCCGAGACCACCGGCGACTATGCTGCTGTCTACTTGGAAACGACGGCTGAACTAACGTTTAGTGAACCGCGAACCTATCACTTCGCATATCGACGCCTTGGAGCGCGCGATCAAATGTGGCGGCCCTATGGGAGCGTTGTGGGGTTCAAAGACAAAGTTCGGTTGATCTCCGAGAGCGGCGATTTCCAAGAAGTCCTCGATGGCAGAAGCAGTGAGTGTGTCGTCGTTGATACCTACTTCGGTACGGGGTCAGCGGAGTTTAGGGTCGCGTCTATTCACGTGTTTAAAGTGCACGTCAATGTGCCTTCGACAGACAAGAACTGCGTGCGGTTTGTGGGATAGCCTCGTCAAATCGATGTGAAACCCCGCCAAATGGCGGGGTTTCTAAATTCGTATAGCAGCAAAAGCCACTTGCGCTATCTAGTCATCGTGACGGTGTCGTTTTCCTTCTGCATAACCTTTGCCGTAGCACTCCTCGGCCTTAGTGCTTGGCAGAGGCGTACTTTCCGCGACACTCTCGACAAAATCCGTCAAGAGCCAACCCTCTTTTCCGTCCTTATAACCCTCGGCGTATGCCTCGTCGTTTTTTTCGGATTGAGACTTGAACCAACCCATGGCTACATCTCCTTCGACTGAAAGGAAATCGGCCAACAGCCTTCTCTCAAGTGGCGGACAAGTCTAACAGAAAATTTGGATTTGACTGGCTAGCGATTTCCTTAGGTTTACCTACGTCCGCTCCAAGTAGCACTAAGCTGATAGACTTAATAAAGGCTACTCTATAGTTATAAGCATGAATGGGTATGGTAAACGAGTCAACGAAAAAGCGGCGTTCACACATGAACGCCGCTTTTGGTTCTTCAAAGAACCTTGTGGTGGGAGCTATCAGACATCCCACCGATACGACGGACGTAGGTAAAGCCAGTCGTATTGAAACTATATATCAAAACAAATCCCACGGCAACAAATTATTGTATGAAAACAATACGTTGTGCCTGGTCGCGAGATCCCCTCAAGGCAATTGTTAAGTGGGACCTGCCAAGCAAGAACGGCTGACAAAGTTTCGCCGCGGATATGTTTAGTTTTTCTAGTGCCGCCGCCTTCACAGATTGGACATGAAGTAACGTCTAATATTGCTCCCCCAGCAAACGGCAAATTCCCATACGCATACAATAATCCCAATTTGTCAAGGACGGCGATGGTCCGCAGCATCGTCAGCGTAATTGTAATCGTGGCTGTTTTCAGCAAATCATCCAAAAATCCATCCATTTCCATCCAATTAAAGGCCGTATGGGTGATATTTGGCCAGTGCCAAGGAAAGCCGTTCCGGTCAAGCGCGCAATCCGAAACTCGATATCGTGTATCAGCAGATCGACTCTCGCGCGTTCGCCCGGTCAAGGGCAATGTTGATATTAAAGTAGAAATAGATCAATCTAACATCTCTCTCTAGTTACAATGAAATCTAACTGTTGGAAGGCGATCATGAGAACGATCATGCCAATTATGTTTGCAGCGATTATCGCCCTCGGCGTTCCCAACGCAGTGGCAACGGTCCAAACAACCCCAATTATTGGACAAGAAGAAGCGGAGCATGGCGGCGGTTGCCGGAAGAGTTCGCCGCCGGGGATGTGCTGCCATATGGAAACCAGGACCGGCACAGTGCACTGCCATTAGCTAGGTTTAAACGGCGGTCGTTCATCACGTACGGCCGGCGCGTCTATCGCTAGGGTCTCTCCTTGAAGTGCGGTATAACCAGCCCCTTTACGTTGCTGATCGAGAACCGCAGAGAGACCGGCTTTGTACTATGCGAAACTGTCAACCGAGCTTGAGACGCTTTTTGGCGCGACGGTCACGGTTGGTGTCGAGAGCATCGCCATCGGCGATAGGATATACCCCATCATTGATGATGTGATCATACTGACCGATAGTGATGCTGCGGAGCCCGGGAAAAAACAGGTAATCGACTCTTTTGGACGAGAGTGGGAGAGCTTTTCCGACCGCAAACCCGAACACGAGAAGGAGTTCGATGACTACTTCGATCTCATTGACCTTCGAGCGCTCGAAGGCAAAATCTGTGCGGATTTTGGATGCGGTATGGGGCGGTGGTCCCAAATTCTCTTAGAGCAGGTCGAGCTCCAGACTCTTGTCGCGGTGGACTACTCGGACGCGATCTTTGTTGCCCGCGCCAACCTTCGCAATCAACAAAACATCATCTTCATCAAGGCTGACCTCGAAACGATATCGTTTGAGGCAGATGTCTTCGACTTCTCGTATTGTCTTGGTGTCCTCCATCATATTCCCAATGGAATAGAAACAGCGGCCAAGAACATCGCGAGCTGTTCGAAGGAGCACCTCTGCTATCTCTACTACGACTTTGAAAATCGTGGTGTTGCATTTAGGACGCTCTTTAAGCTCGCCAATCTCATTCGGTTAGTAACAGCTCGGATACGGTCAGAGGGGCTGCGGGTTGCACTGTCACACATATTGACGATCTTCGCGTATTACCCGTTTGTGTTGGTTGCCGGTCTCGCAAAGCGGCTCGGTCTCGATAACTCGGCAATCCCTCTGTTCTACTATGCCGGCTACAGCTACGAGCGCATCCGCCAAGACGCCTACGATCGATTCTTCACACCGGTCGAGCTTCGGTTCAGCAGGCAGCGGATCAACGACATATTTAGGCGCCTCTATTCAAGCGTGACGATCTCGGAGAATCTGCCGTACTGGCATTTTCTCTGTCGTTGAGGGTTACTGTGCCTGCGTAAATTCGATCGCTTTCCGCACCCAACGATTGCGCGGCATCTTCTGGCGACCGTATGCGGCCATTGCGTAGAGTGGTTGGAGATTGTTGCAACGGTACCGGTCAATCTTTGGCTGATATTCGTTAAAGATGCGAAACGCCACGCCGGAAATCACCCCCTTGGGGAGCAGGTAGTAATCGATGACCTCGCTGCAGTCCGCATCGACCCGTGCGATCACCCGCAGGTGATAGTCGAAGCGGTGTGCCAATCGTACCTCCCAATAGTCCTTCATGGTCTCTCCCGTGATGCATCGCGCTGCCATGAACAGGATTCTTGTGTCACCGTTAATGATGATCGACTTGTTGCCGGGACACATCTCGACCGGCTTGCCTCGACGACGAATCTCGCGAACGGCTGTTTTGGCAGTGTCCATTCGGATCTCGTGCAGCGTGCGATGGCTGACCGGGTTCCAGTAGTGTTTGCTTGGCACGTACCCAATGAGTTCATACGCGCGAAGGAGACCACCAAATCGCTTGTCGTAGATCTGGACGCAGGGGATGCGTTTATCTGCGAGAATGAGCAATCTCGTGAGCCGTTTTTTCTCGTTGAGAAGTCTCCTTAGCCCGTCGAGCAATTGCTCATCGGTCTGAGGTGGAAAACGCTTTTCAACCACACGCTGCGCGCGTTCGAACAACTCTTTGCTGACGATCGGTTTGCAGACGCCCTCAACCCGAATCCATTCTTCGGGTGAATTGGCGCCACGACCGGTGCCGAGCTTGATGGATTCCTTATTCCAAACACGGTTTCCGATGTAAATTTCGTTTTCGAGCAGCCTGCCCAGCATATTGGTTCCCCAGCGTCTTTTTTGGGCCGCTGGCCAATTGCTCTTTTTGAGACGCCGGGAAATTTCGCTAAGGGTTTTCCCGGACGCGCGGGTCTTGAAAATCCAACGAACAAGGCGGATCTCATCTTGTGGACCGGGAACCAGCATGGTCCTATCGAGTCCCAGTGATTTTCGATCCCCTAATTCCAATACGTTTTTCGGTGTGCCATCGGGACTCACGATTCTCCGCCGCAATCCGAAATTCGCGGGTCCGTTTGAATGGAAGCCCGCTTCTACCGTTCGTTTTTGACCTCGATACACGCGGTTTGAGAGATCGCGACTGTATTCTGCCGCCATGAGTCGCTTCATGCCTTTAACGAGCGTCGAAATGGGGCTTCCGTCATTTTCGAAATGTTCGCCGCAGTACTCGACACGGATGCCCGCTTGGCGGCAGAGAAATTCGTAGTGCGCGCTCTCGTCGGTGTCCTGGAACCGTCCCCACCTGCTTACGTCGTACACAAGGATGACCGAGAAGTCCGCGCTACCATCGACAACATCCTTGAGCAGCTGTTGCAGGCCCATACGCTGCCGAAGATGAAGACCACTCTTACCTTCATCGGTGTATGTACGAACGATTTCGATTTCTCGGCTCTCCGCGAAAATCCGTAGCGCGAGAATCTGGTTTTGGATGGCGTATCGTTGGTGTTCGGTTGAAACCCGGACGTATTGAGCGGCATGGATGGCGTCGAATTTAACAGCCCTCGTATCGTCCAGTTGCATCGACTCCATTCCTTGCCATTCCGTGTATCAAAAGCGGTAACGTACAATTATAAATTACAGCCTAGAAACGGTAGCGGGGACGCAATAGGGGCACAAGGCGCATGGGGGCGGTGAAATGTTGAAGGGAGAGCGGAGATCGCTACTTGTTCAAGAGTTCCCGATACACTGCGATCGCCGAAGCAAACGCAGCGACCAATTTTCAACCCCAGCTTGGTCTTACTTTACTTTGACCACGACTCGCTATTGTATGTCCTTGGCCTCGCGAATTTTTCTTAAAGGGGAGACAGACGTTGGCGCGGATTCTCGTGGTTGTGTTTTCCACTACAATGCTGGTCTTTCTTGGCGCTTGCTCCGCCCCGTTACAAGTCGACCGCATGACGGATCAATCCCTTGCGGCCGAACCAAAAACCTTAGCGCTCCTCACTCGCACTGCATATGACGCAGACGTGCGACGCTACTTGTCGAGAAGGGGTTTCAAAGTGAAACGATACGTGGCGCGCAAGAAGATCGAGGAGGAGGTCTCATCTACTCGGAAAGAAATATTCAAGGAAGCGGAATCCAAGTACGGACTTTCAGTTTACCCGGGCAGCCAGGTTGATTATTGCGTCGTGAGTGACGGCCGTCAGCTTGGTAGGGCGGTATTTGAGGTCTCTGACTTAACGACAAACGAGGTGATACTTTTCGTTGAGGCTGGCGGTTGGACTTCGCCCTGCGCATACCATCAGGATATTGTCTGGGACAAGCTCGCTAGCGCGCTTGCGAAAGAATGGAAATAGCGAATGTATCTAGTCGGATATGTGATGCGTTCTGCGGAAAGTTGAGCAATGGCTATTCACTCGTGCATTGACGTCAAATGGAGTCCTGTCAAAGAAAAGCCCTCGGAACGAGGGCTTAGTAGTCTGCCGCAAGCATGAGGGTGAGTACCCGCGTGGTCACCGCTGGGTTCGATGGATCTTCGGAACCATGCCTTAGCGTCTTGTCGTAATAGTCGATCTTCCAGAAGAACGTCTCGCCGTCGAGTGTGAAGGAGCCGAAATCGTGCTCTTCGTAGGGATCGTTGTCGTTGGTAAATTCGGTGAAGGTTTGCGTGCAACGAAGCGCGGCGGCAACCGTTTCGACCGGAAGCGCACTCACGCTGGCCGTCATCATGACGTTTCCACCGAAGAAAGTTGCGCGAAAGGCATCATTGAGTTCCCTGATGCGCCGAGCTCTATCCACGCTCATAGCGGCCCTACCTGGACAAGGGCGATAGGGATAGTTTTGGAAAGAACCATTGGTTTCTCCTCTCTAACGGTTCCCGATGATTCGGGAAGCGCAGGGAGCGGAGAAACGACTTCATTGTATCAAATTATTGTCCCGAGCCGGCAGCCGGAGTGATACGGCGGCGCCCTTAAAGATCGTCCACTTGGAGGGTCGTTGCGCTAAAGGGTCGCGAGGGTGCTCCGTCGATCATGAGCCGCAGGTAAATCTCGTGGTTGGGGAGCGCAACGAGATCTTCTGCACCAAAGTCAGGGGCGAATTCCCGTTCCAGATGCGGCGCATCCTTTCCACCCAGGCGAAACGAGATCAATGTTCCGGCGTTGCCGAGAACGGCATACCGAACATCCGGTTCGATCTGGTCGAGATACTGGTGCGCAAGCACCGTGCCCACCTGGTACTTCCTCAGTTCGGCGAGCATGTTGGCAACCGCGAGCGTGGTGAAATTCTGGAATTCATCGACGTACAGGAGGAACGGGAGCCGGGCAGCCTCAGGGGTATCAGCACGGCTAAACGCAGCGAGCCCGAGCGTGGTGACCAAGAGGCCGCCCAAGAGATTTGAGGAGTCCTCCCCGATACGACCCTTGGCGAGGTTAATGATGAGCGTCTTTTTGCTGTCCATGATGTCGCGAAACCGCAGTTCTCTCTCCGGCTTTGTGAGGAATTGCTTCAGACGTGGGTCGGCAAGAAAGGCGCCAACCCTATTTTGTATTGGCGCGATGCTGTCCTGGCGGTACCGAGGTGAATAGCCGCGGTATTCCTCCTTCCAGAATTCTCGCACCTGATCATTCAAACAGTGGGCGATAACCTCCTGGCGGAACGCCTTGGCGGTGTGGAGCGTGAGTATGTCGGAGAGCTGAGCAGTCGGGTAGTCGAGGAGGGCAAGGAGCGCGTACCTGAGGAGGTGCTCCATCCGCACGCCCCAGGCGTCGGGCCACATTTTCTTCATTACCTCAAGCATTCCTGAGGCGGCCAGTGGCCGGCGGCCGCGCTGCACGTGGCGAAGTGGATTGTATCCATAGGGTTGGTCGGGATCGGCGACATCGATGTATATGACGTCGTCCCGAGAAGAGGCTAACGCTGCCGCGTGAACGCGGTCAGCGAGATCGCCATGGGGGTCGATAAGGGCAAAGCCGCATTTACGGTCGAGGTCTTGACGGATCAGCGTTTCAAGGAGCGTTGACTTTCCGGTTCCCGTCTTCCCGATGACATACATGTGCGACAGGCGATCGGCATCCCTAATGCCGAATGTCCGATACGGCTGCCGGACGTTGGTTCTCGCGAAATAGGTGACGTTATGGGCATGGGGTTCCATGCGTTCATTTTAGGTGACGCACTGGCAGCTGCGTAGGCGTGAGAATGTCCGGTTTCTCTGCGCTCGGCCGCGGCGCCGCCGAATGTATCCGAATGCGCGCATTCTCACGTCTACCGCGCCTTGTTTCAGCACGGGACAATGGTCGCGGAAGCTCACTCGAGCTCCGTTCTTTCCACAAATCCAAACTGAAAGGAGTGTTCGCCATGGGCGATTCACTTTCCATGATCCCGTTGTCGGCTCTGAAGCCGTCAAAGCGAAATATTCGTAAGACCAACCGTACGAGCGACATCAAGTCGCTGGCGGCGAGTATCGAGTCGCACGGACTTCTGCAAAACCTCACCGTTCGGCAAGTCGCAGGCGACGACCAGGAAACCTTCGAAGTTATTGCAGGCGGCCGTCGCCTCGCCGCGATGAAGCTGCTTGCCAGGCGGAAGCGGATCGATAAGGAGCTACCCATCCCATGCCTGGTACTTGGAGATGATGACGCTACCGACAGTGAGCTTTCGCTTGCCGAGAACTTTTTTCGTGTCCCGGTCCATCCAGCGGACCAGTTCGACGCCTTTTCGAAGCTGCAAGCGGAAGGCCTCTCGGCCGACGATATCGCCGCTCGTTTCGGCGTCGGTACACTGTTTGTGCTGCAGCGTCTCAAGCTTGCGGCAGTCAGTCCCCGGCTCATGAAAGCCTATCGAAAAGACGACATGACCCTCGATCAACTGACTGCCTTTGCGATCTCTGATGACCGCAATGCGCAGGAGCGGGTCTGGGCCGATGATCCGCGAAAAGAGCGGCCGGCACATGCCATACGGCGTGAGCTGACACGGTCACTCGTCGATGCGGACGACCGCAGGGCTCGCTTCGTCGGCAAAGAAGCATACGAGACCGCCGGCGGTGTGATCCTCCGGGATCTCTTCGATACCGAGCACGGGGGGTACTTTGCCGATGTCGGACTTCTCGATGACCTAGCTTCGAAGAAGCTTGCCAAGGCTGCCTCGACCATCCAATCGGAAGGATGGCAGTGGGTCGAATCGCGCCCCGAGATGGACTACGGCTACCTGGCGGAGTTCGGTAGACACCAACCCGAGATCGAAGAGCTATCGGACGACGAGAACCAGCGTCTTAGCAAACTCAGTTCGCAATATGACGAACTGGTTTCTAAACTCCGCGAGGATGCGGTTGAAGAAGCCATGGAAAAGCTAAGCGCACTCGAGGCCGAGATCAACACGTTGTCCGAGCCACGAGAGAAATGGAGTGACGACATAAAAAAGGACTGTGGTGCGTTCGTTGCCATTGACTATGAGGGCGATCTCGTTGTCGTGCGAGGACTCCTATCGCGAAATCAAACCGTGGCTGAAAAGTCGATAGAAAAGAAGCCAAAGCGGAGCGGAAACGGTGGCATTCCGGATGCCCTTCGCGAAACGCTTTCAGCTCACCGCACCATGGCTGTCCGCGTCGAACTCGGCCGGAAGCCGGAGATCGCGTTTGCCGCGCTCGTCTATACGCTTGTGCTCAGAACTTTCTATGACCCAGCACACGAAGCGTGCGTCGATATTGCTCCGGCAAGCACTTCGTTCGGACAGCAAGACGCAGATCTCGGGGAAAGTTTGGCGGCCAAGGCATTTGCCGACGATCGAGCTTTGTTCTTTAAACTGCTCCCGGACGTCGAAGATCTCTGGGAATGGCTCAATCGTCGAAGCCACGAGGACAATATGGCCCTCCTAGCCCATTGCACCGCAGGAAGCGTAAACGGCCTCTGGCGCCGAAGCGATGCTCGTGAGAGTGATCGGTTGAGACAGGCTGACACGCTTGCGGCAGCACTTGAGCTTGATATGGGTGCCTGGTGGCAGCCCACGCGGGTTTCCTACTTCAATCAGGTGACGAAGGACGGCATCCTGAGTGCTGTTACCGAAGGCATATCGAAACAGGCTGCCGAAAACATCGCGACCCTAAAGAAGGGTCAGATGGCGCAGCGTGCCGAAGAGTTGCTCAAAGAAACGGGCTGGTTGCCAGAACCTCTCTGCACCAAAGCGTCAGGTATAGGTGAGGCGGCAGAATAGATGACGCGATACACATTTCCTTCGGGGCCGACGATCGGCCCCGTTTTTCTATTTTTCTAGGTTACCAACGCGGATCGCGGCGCTCATCGAAGTTCGCCGATTTTATTGCTATTGTGGACCTGGCGCCGAAACTGATCCTGACCAAGTTCGGTGACTATCAGGTGCGCACCAGCATGGTGCAGTTGATTGGACGCGCGCGTTGGAGCGCGCGAAGTAGGTGATGCGGTTGTCGCGGTTGATTTCCACCTTGTCATTGTATGTATCTGCCGTCGCCTGGATATGGGGCGCGATATGCCGGATCGGCATCGGCCGGGTCCTGATTGCTTGAACCAATCTCGTCTTCTGGGCGCGGTAGGACCTCCTGATACGAAAGGAAGCGGAAGTGCGCTTTCTTCGCGTGCTTGTGCTGGATGGAAATGTAGTGGCGTCTCGTGGTCTCGGGTTTCGAGTGCCCAAGTAGCCGCGCGACGTAATCGATCGGACAGCCGTTTGCTAAGAGCGTGGTCGCGTAGGTGTGACGGAGGGTGTGGGGCGTCACGCGTTTCCTGATACCGGTCGAGCGAAAGACGTTTCTGAAATGCTCCTCCATTCGATCGAGGGAGATCGCGCGTGGAATTTGGGGCGAGAATTTTGGGTTCGTCGCAAAGAGCGCCGGACAGGTATCGGTTCTCATCTTGAGATACGCGTCGATCCAATGCCGCGCTCGCGCGTTGAGATAGATCTTTCGCTGCTTCTTGCCCTTCCCGATGATCGTTATCTCATCGCCAACAATTTCCTCGATGCGGAGGTTGAGGGCCTCAGTCGGCCTAAGGCCCGTGTTGATCATGACCTCGATGTATGTCCTAAGTCGCATCCCATCGAGGCTCTCGGTGTCGATAAGCGAGAAGATGATTTCCAGTTCGTCTGGTTCGAGGTATTCGACGTACTCGGGTGCCTTGACGCGCGGAATGGCGATGTCAAAGCGATAGCACTCGATCCCTTTCTCTTTCTGGAGCCAGGACAAGAACGCCTTTATCGCCCAAAGGATGTTCGCGATGCTCGCGTCTGATACGTTTCGTTCGCGAAGCTCAAGGAGCCAATCGTTGATGCAGTCGCGGGTGATGTCCTCGACGCTCGTAATGTGCTTTTCGGCGCAAAACTGCCGGAGCTTCTTCCGGTAGCCCTTCACTGTTTGGGGCGAACGGCCCCGCCGCGTGAAATAGCGGCAAAATGCTTCAATGTGTTCTTCCATAGATAATGTTGGTTAGTTCTCCTCCCTGGTCCCGCGTGGTCATCTCAGTATGAAGGCACACAGTTGGCGCTGGTAGGCGCTTCGATATGCCGATTTGGCATATGGGCGCGGCCTCGTTGGGTGCGGCCGACCTTGGCGCGCGACCTCTTGGCCGCGGGCGAACGGGCACCAAATGTGTTATACTTTCTCGACCTCATGCGGAGTGTGTTGTCTAGGAAGCGCTACTTGACAAATCCGCATTATGTAGCGGGGTGGAGGAGAGGTTACCCGCTTGCCCGGCGCATATTCAGCCCCATTTTCAGCGGGGTATTTTTGTGGCCGAACTTTCCCGCGTCTTTCCCTGTGCTGGGGTTGCGAGTACCATAGTTGTTAAATGTACTAGCATTAATCAAATAACTGCTCTGTCCACTACGCATACAGGGCAACTATTTCTGTAATTCTAGTACATTATAAAACAACGTCAAATAATGAGGAAATTCAATATTGCTTCTTATCTTCTTGCGATACGCTCATTCACGGCCAGGTGCCGTCTTTTTCCCTGCGTCTTCTCATGGCAGCGCAACGGTTGAAAAATCGCAAAAGTCTGGCGTACTCGTCGAACATGGAAGAAGTGTATCGATTCTCCTTCCTCAGAGTAGAGGGCTGCGTGTGCCGCAACAGCAAATGTCGCCCTCTTGTATTGAGATGCAACGTTTTGATAGCGTGAAGACGTAATCTCCATTCAACACTCCGCTTAACCCACCACCATGATCCGAGCTGGACGGAAGGGTTCATACCCTTCCGTCTCCAAAGCGGCGTCGGTATTCATGGTGGTGTTTTTTATTATGCGAGTAGCTGTGGTCTCAAATGTGCCAAATCGGCACATTACGTGTACTACTGCAAAACGGCACTGACGGTTACGCTTTGTTTTATACAAGCATAAGCCACCGACCTATGATCAACGACTTTGCATTAGAATTGCGCGTAGCGCGCAAAAAGGCAGGGTTCAGTCAGGCTGACTGTGCCCACTTTCTCGACGTACATCAGTCTGAAATCTCACGCTACGAGAGCGGCGCGCGAGTGCCGCCACTGCCTACCATTTGCCGGCTTTCAATCATCTATGGTCGAAGTTTTGAGACCCTTTTTGCCAGTATGTACCATGAGGGACGCCGGGCGCTCCGCGAGCGCCTTAAGAGCATGCCGCAATCACCAGCGCGATGGCTTGGAAATTTTAACCGCGACAACAGCCTTCGCTCACTCTCTCATCGCCTTTCCGACGTAACCGACGATGACGTATGAGGGCGAAGTTTCGGGTGCTCGCTTTCGCTGCGGGCACGGGTCGGGTCGGCTATGTGTTCCTGATCGGCGGCAAGTTACGGGATTGGCGGCTGTCAAATAAGGCATCGAAGAATATTGAGTCGGTCGCGCAATTCGTAACCAAATGGATAGCTACACTCGGTCCTCACGTGGTGGTCACCGAAGACATTCGCGGCCACAGTTCGAAAAGCGCGAAAACCCGTCAACTTATCGAGGCTGCCGCCGGTGTTGCTGAGAAACACGCACTTCTTGACGTCAAAATCGCGCGAAATTCGACGTACCAAAATAAATACGAAGAAGCAGCGGCGCTTGGGAAACAGTTTCCTGAGATTGCAGCTTGGGTTCCCAAAAAGCCAAGGATTTGGGAGACCGAACCCCGGAATACTGTTTATTTCGATGCCCTGGCGTTAGCGCTTCAGGTGATAAGCCCCTCGGGCCCAGATGCTTCACACGGCCAGGTAAATGGTCCGCAGTACAGGTTCTGAAAAACGCCTCTACCATATTTTATTATGGTGGCGTGCAATAGTTGGGGGGATGTTCGCCGAAAAGAATCCGATAAGACTTGGATAACTTAAATAATGTGATTTATTTATCAAGTAAAGACTACGGTTTATTCAGTTTATTATTATGGTGTTTGTCAATTATACCTAAATTATTGCCACCGTAGAGAGCATTATTCATGAATTTTCTGTACGACCATCCTGGACAACGCAAATACCTCACGGCCGCTGAGCGTGTCGAGTTTTTGAAATCGGCGAAAAGGAGTGACTCTGAGATTTGCTCGTTTTGTGCAACACTCGCGTATACGGGAACCCGAATTTCAGAGGTGCTGGCTCTTGTGCCGGACCGTTTCGATTTTTCTGACGATATGATCATCATCGAATCTTTCAAAAAACGCCGCAGGGGCATCAACCGAGCTGTGCCCATTCCACAAGACCTGATGAACTTACTCGATGAGCTGCATCACATTCGCCGGCGGCAATCGTTACCCGAGGATGTCCAGGAACGTATCTGGCTATGGAGCCGGACTACTGCGTGGAAGCGAGTCAAAGATACGATGTCTATGGCTGGTTTAACCGGACCATGGGCGTGCCCCAAGGGGCTTCGACACTGTTTCGGAGTCACGGCAATACAGAACCAGACGCCGATTAACATGGTCAGAAAGTGGCTTGGGCATTCTCGTATTTCCACAACCGCGCTCTATGCGGATGCTGTGGGAGACGAAGAACGCAAGATAGCTGAACGGTTCTGGAAGGACTTTGAATAAGGCAATAGCGTCGCAATGTTGCCGGCGCTATTTCGTAGCTCTGCATCAGCCCTTCTACGGATCGTGAGCCACTCGCGACAGCCGAACAGAATGCACCATTCTGTTCACAAGTGCGCGATTATCCGAAATGTTCGACGGTGACTTGGTAAAGCTCCTCTGGCTCGTAGCGCTCTCCGGCATATGGGGTTGGCTCATCGGCTTTTATATGGGCTCAAAGCGCGCACGCATATATCTCGAAGTGTTGAAGGAGCACGGCGAAGCGACGAATTCTAAATGAGCGGCAGGAGGGTAAAGACACTCGATTTCTGTCTTATCTCCGTCCCCTTCGGTCACCACGATAAACCTGAAATTCTCCTTCGCAGCCTATAACCGGGACGACGTGAGAGCGACCCGGAAGCTTGAAGAGTGGCTACGCACCCTCTAGCCGATATTCTCCGAAAAAGCCGTCTTAGAATACCCGCAAGGTGTGTGTTGTACTACAACACCATCTTGCCAAAGTGGGGCTCAGGCGCCGCCCCCCTGTTGGATACCCCCGCTTGTTTGGTGCAGTCCAGGCATCGAGCCTGATCAGCACCATCGAAACGTTTCGCCGTTTCGTCACTCGCACCGTGTGGCCGGTGCATCACCATTCAGGGGAGCGTTCCTGCTACCCCTGAAAACCCCATGACAACTCCATTGAGGCCAACCCTGCGCGGTTTGGATGCCGATCAGGTCTTTCTTGACCCGATACCTACGACCAAGCGCCAACCCGTGCTCTTTGGAAACATGGGCCAACCTTCCGCAGATTGGATGCGCGCCATCAAGTCCCCGCTTGTTTCTCATTAATACAATGTTTTTGATGCCTTTTTGGCAAACCAGAAGCGGGGATCTTCACCATTCCGCTTCAATCCGACATAGAGCTCCCGTACCCCAGATGAATCATCATAACTCTTGCTGGATTTGTATTTAGAAAAACCGAGTTTGATAATGAGGCTTCGCCTACACGATTTGAGCATTCCATCGATCCAATCGCGCTCTGCCCACAGGAGCGAACCCTCATCCTGATATTTGCCTCTGCGGACATCGGGGTCTATTTTCCATTCCCCCCAAACTTCGCTGTTTAGCGCGAGCGCACCATTGCTGTCATGCCATTGCTGTTGGTCTTTGTCGGGTGCTAGCCCAAGTATTCTGGTGATTGCCAATCCCAAACGTGTTCGTTCTATTGCTCCCCGTGCTGCCCATTCGTCACCTCTATCGATGCCGATAGGATACTTCTCAGGATTCCAGATCAAAGGAACGAATGGTGTCTTCTTGGCGTAGCGATCAACACGTCCATCTGAGCCAAACCTTGGCAGCCACAGGTCGTGATCGGGTGATTTCGAGAATGCGGCACACTGTCCGACCGCACCTCTCTCCTTGATCAGGGCCGAGCTAAGACTGACGCGTACGCCGTCTGGCGACGACCAATACCCGTAAAGCGGCAAGAAGCGATCTTTAGTGTCCGCGGGGAAGCCTACCTTTTGAAGCAATGCTTGCTGATCTACGAGTGTTTCCTGGTTTCCTTTGCGCTCGCCTAGAAGGTGCTCCCGCGCCTGTGCCGGAACACGGTCTTTGTGATCCGACAGCCATGATCCGTCCTCAAAGGAAACATCCCCGTGCTCTAAGAACTCTTGCCAAGGGTTCCGTCCCTCCCAATCATAGACCGAACGCGCTACGGGGCTGCTTTTGACAAGTGTCGTCGCCGCATGAAGGCGAGCATGCCTCTGAATATGCTCGCGATAAGTCTCAAACCGATCGTCATCGTCATGCCGGTACTGAATGCCGCCGGGGAAGTCAGACATACTCTTCGAACCAGGCCATCGTTTTATCACCTCATCGGCAATACAATCGCTGGCTTCGTTCTTCGAAATCCAGAAGAGCCGCGCAAGACCGGTAACCTTGTGCTGATCGAATTCGTAGTCGAAATCAAAGTTGGTCCGCCGATCCTGATTGTTCGGCGAACCATCGCGCTCAACAATGCCATGCGGCGGAATCCAAACCTCATTCCACAGCTGTGTAAGTTCGGGGCTCATAGGCTTACCGCCCTCTATGTGTCTCAGGCATCGGGCGAGATGGAGCTTGTTGAGCGCGTGCAGATCGTCGCGTTCTGCAAGTTCTACAATTTTCGGTTTCAGGGGCATGAGTTTATCGCCGTGGTGCAGGGCGGCGCGCGCCAATCCCATCAATAGCCATTGCTGCGCGTTTAGGAAGGCGAAATGATGCTCATCGGAGAGAAGTGATGAAATCTCGTCCACATCAAAGCGATCGAACAACCGCCCTACATCCTCTGTTAACCCGAGATCAAGCATGCTGCTCAGGCTTCTTGCCGCACTCCATCGGACGAAGGCATCGCTGTCACCGAGCAAGTGCCACAAAACATCCGCAATTACATCGACCTCATCGGCCTTACCCGCAAAGGCATCGCGATACGCGCCTTCTCCGACCTCATCGCCAACCTTTGCAGCGGAGCTCGATAGCAACTCTTCAAATGCGGCCAAGGCTGTCGATGGTTTAGTGTAGCAGGACAGGCTGGTCGTTATCTGAAGCCATTCATCGCCCCCAAGTTCAACACGCTCTTTTGCTATCGTTTCCAGTACAGTTTGCAGTACGAATTGCGGGTTGCCGCACAATTTCGACAAGCGGTAGACTTCGCGAGAAATGCCTGAATAGCGAAGGTTGAAAAGTTCCGAGCCCTTGAAAGCGAAAAGCTTCTTGATCAGACTGAGTACGCCATTCTTTACATGAGCCGTACTTTCGCCCCATGCCTCGACGCACTCGATCATCAAATCGAGTGCGTTATCAAATTCAATCTCGGCAGACTCACATAGGGCTTCTAGGAACCTGATCCGTTTCTCATACGGACAAGTCTTCTGTATTTCATCGAACAAGCGTTTTCTACTACCAAACGGCATTCCATCTATAGCGTGAATGCCTTGAATTGCCTCATCAAGCGAGGATGCGGATGCGGGATCACAATTTGCCAGAATAGCAGCGAAGGCATCTTCGCGAGCCTGTTCATCTTGCATTTTGCTATGGGCTTGAAGGCTGTAGTCAGCTCCGCTCCCGCTGTAATTTCTTCTGGCATTTTCGATGTCGCGCCGACGCCGTGCGCCCTCTCTCAACGCCTGAATGTGGTTCCGCAAATCCGCTTCATTGATTTCATCGAAAGTATCCATGCAGCCGAGCAGGCTTTCCCATACTCCTTCCCACCCGCCAAAACTATGTTCACGATCTAGCTTTTCCGTCACAAGCGAGAAGATCACTTTCCGGTCTTTCGGATTGGCAACCGAAAGCAAATCTTGCAAACCTTTGCCGACCTGCCAATCATGCCAACCATGGTCCTCACAGATTGTGAGCAGTATGGCCGAACGGCGCGCGTCCAGGTGACCGTCCTTAGCAAGAAAGCAGGCAAGCTGAGGAAGGCCATAGGAGTAATTCACAACATCCTGATTGTACCAGCGCATCAGTTTATACATTGCCGAAAAGCCAATGGAGGACGCGGCTGCACGGCCGAACAGGGTCCACCCGAATTTTGATGGCTCATGTTGAAAGATCGTCTGACAGAGATTCATAAGCCGGTGTGAAAGTGCAGGCTTGACGATCCCTCCCGGCTGCTCAGCTGCATAGTGCAGAGCAGAGTAGATCAGGTCGAAGTCATCGCCGCCCATCTGGTCAAGTTGGGCCAGGCCCTGAGCGTAATATTCCCGCGACTCGTCAATACTCATTGGGATCAACGATTCGGCTAAATCTCTGTAGGACTCGCCACGTTGTTCAATATAGTCATCCCGAATAATGTCGTCGGAAAGCGTGTTTGCGTACGATCCGGCGACATCTGACAGATTAGCGCGCCTTGCAACAAGAGCGAGAACACCCAGCTTTTCACCTAGTGAGAACCGGTTCGCCCCAATGATTTCTATTATCTCTTCCGCATTTTCCTTTTCGACCGTCTCGCTATGACGAAGCAGGATTCGGACGAGCCCAATGCCGACATGGCGCGCGACATTGTCTCTCGCGGTTTCGGCTTTCCAGTGGAGGTCGGGTCTCAGTGCGGTTTTCCAGATTGCCAAGAAATCCGCCAAAACATCATTAGAAAGCCCATGCTTCGAAAACAGGGCGTTCTCAATAGGTTTGATCAGCTGTAGTACGCAGGCTGCCCCCTTGACAACATCATCCCGCTCATGCTGCGAAAACTGTTTTCGTTTTTCGAGCTTCTGTCCCTTTCGCTGATTGCGCTGGTTATTCGTTACAATAAGACTGTCGAGAAATGCGCTTAATTCTGCTTCCGTGCCTATTGATCTTGTATTTCGCCCTCTTTTCACGTTCTCCGGTATCAGATGGTGATATGTAAGCCTTTCGCCCGAGGACCACGCTGCTATGCAGGCAGATTGAACAGGCATCCAAACCCTGCTTATACCGTGTCGCTCTCCATAGTCGTAACTAGATGGCCGGCGGTGCCTATAGAGCTTCAACAGCCGCTTCGCTGACTGCCTGGAATTCACGATAACGGCGCTCATAGCCGCACTGGCGATGGCACCCTGCAGTTCCATCTCGTAGTCAAAGTTATCCTTGGGGACGCTCGTCTTGTACCGTTGTGAAAGTAAACTAGCCGCCCGCGCCACAGACTTGAGCTGTGTTCTTGAAACACCCCACTCTTTTGATAGCAGACCAATATGCAGTGCGAGTGCCAGGCACCTTTTTGACGCTGCGAACTTGGCAAGTGTCTGCAAAGCCTCACTTCCGTTCAACGCTTCATGCTGAGCGCACAACGTGATCAACTCTTCAATGACAGAGAGAGCAAACCTGAAGTTCCATAGCTGGATATTCCGATTGAATGAAAAGAACTCGTTCGTCAGCACACTCAAGAACATTACCGCTGCGATGTCGGATGCGTCTGGACCAGAGCGGTCAAGACGTTTGTTCTCCTCGTCATTTTCGAGATACCAGTTTATCCAGCCTACAGCCCTGTTTTGGTGAATGCGCGCTTCGTCCAGTGCATCGGAAAAACAGTAAGCGACAATGAGGCGCGCATCGCGTGCGCCACGCCAACCGGACCGGTCATTAAACAACCTGCGCGAGGCATCTGAATCTCCAAGCGTTGTTGCCAACGCCGGAGAACGCCGGATGAACTGATCGCCCCGCGCATTGGCCGATGCTACTTGCGAGAGTTGCATCGTGAGCCTCAGAATTCGGTCCAGATCCTTCTCGCGTGTGGCAAGCGAGAACGCCGCATTGAGACGCGCAAGCTTTAACCGGCGACGGCCGTAGTCTGATTCGATAACGGCAGGAAAATCATCAGAAGCGGCGAGGTGGTATGCTCTATTGCTATCGCCGATTACCACAAGAAAATGGGGAAATGCCTCGGCAGCATAAATCGAGTCCTTCTGGCGATCTTGAAGTCTTTGTGCAATGGACTGCTGCGCCGCTACTTCACCTGCATAGTGGTCTTTAATATATGTCTCCGTAGGTTCGTCGCGGAATATCGCTCCGTGCCGGACTAGCTCCAACATCGGCGCGAGGTCAGATGCGGCGCTGTTGACTTGGGACTCAGACCAACTCAGCGCTCCGGCCAATTCAGTCAAAGGAATTGGTGGTGGGAGAAGCGAAAGGGCCGCGAAAAACTCGCGTATTTCAGTACCACTCCAGCCAGTGGTGTGCAGGTCTTGAGATATCTTTTCGCACTTTTGTGCGATCAACTCCTCAACAGTTATTTCGGTTTGCGGAGCATTTCCCGATACATTGATGTCCCAGCTTTCGACAAGATATTCAAGAACACGCGCATTACCCCGTGAACGTGCGAACGCCGTGGAGAATTCGAAATCCGTGACGCTTTCGCGGCGTGTCTCAAGAAAGCTGCGCGCTTCCGCCTCGGTGAATGGCTCAAGCGGTAGACTCTCTATCTGGCTCGTGCCGACAACGCGTTCCATCCTATGCGGACGTGCGGTGAGTAAAAGTTTGACGCCGTCGATCGGCTCCTCGCTGAGCGATGAGAGTAGAAGCCTTGGGAAGGCAGGCTCGTTGCGCGCATCAGCTTCCAGCTGCGCATTGTCCGTAGCATCTAAAATTACCAGAACCCCTTGCATTGCGGACTGGTTTTTGATGGTTTCGCTTGCTTGCTTGAGACGCTTACGTGCTACTTGGACCAACCCATATTGATCGCTGTCGCCTGGAAGAAGCGGATCGCAGAGTCCGCGTGTCGCCAGTTCATTTATGATTTGCAGCAAACCAACCCGTGGAAGGTGACGTGCCTGGGTTTCGGAGCGATACGAACCGCCGCCGAAACAATCGAACACGACGACCTCGAAGGTATTTGCCAGATTGGCAGCAAGGCTCTGAATAAAAACAGTTTTCCCGACACCACCATCAGCATGCAGGAATACAGGTAGATTGCTGCTTAGGACCCTTTCCTTGACGTCGTGGAGAGCGCTGCGCTCAACGACGTCGCCAACATCAACGAACCGCGTATCCGCTGGAAATAGTTTATCTTCATCACATTCAAGCGCATCGAGGACATCTTCACGTCGGATAGAGTTTTTGTCCTGACCCTCGATTTGAGCTTTCTCGCGCACAAGCTCCACGAGAGCGAATAATCTTTTTGCTGCCTGTCCGGAGGAGTCGGCCGACCAATCACTGATTGTTCTTCGCAAGGACCGATTCTGCGCTGGTAGGTCACTTGTCGAGGCACGAAATTCGATCAGCGGAAAAATGTCTTCCGCTTTGATTTTTTCCTCCTGACACCAGGTTTTCAGGTATTGAAATTGTTTCTTTGCGCTATTGGTGTTCGGTATGCCGCCCGACTTCAAACAAGCAATGGCATCCCAAAGATTAACTGAGAACTCAGCGTTCGTGACGAACCCGAATGACAGCTTCTCCGAAATTTCTTCAGCCGTTGCATTGCCCTTGAACCCACGTAGCGTTGCGGCAAATTTTTTAATCGTTTTCTTGAGGTAGGATGATGTAACGGGCTCTCTAGCTGCCTTGTATTTGAACTGCAAAATTTGCTGAGCAGAGCAGGTCTGGAAAGTATCGCCATTCCCATAATAAAGGGTTAGGTCGGCAATTTCCTCTACCTCAGGGCCGAGCTTGAGATGCTCGTTAGGGGGAAGACCTTCGACAACGATCGCAAAGAGATCGTCCTTTGGAAACACGAGTTGCAGCGCACGCCGTGCTGCCCACCGCTCGTGGAAGGAGTGCCCGGCACCTGACACTCTGACTTTTTCTATTCCTCCTACGGCATTACTCACATTGATCCTGACTCTTCGAAACCCGGATGTTTTACAATATATTGGTGTAGAGACCCAAGCTAGCACATAATGTGGGCGGAGTTCTCAGCCGAGCCCCGCGGCTGACGTAATGCACAGGCCCACACTGCTGGGCGTGCTCTCGTACACCGAATACGGAAGCCGCAAAGTCCCTGCCATTCGAAGACGCATTCCCGTCGCGACAAGGAACGGGCTGAACCTATCGCGTTTGCGAGTGCTGTTTTTCGGCCGTCCTCCAGAACGGTTCCGCGAATATGTCGAGCGGCGTGGCACTGCATTTCGGGCAGTGCCACATGTTGGCGGCCATCTGCGCCCCTGTGGAGACAGCGTCGCAATGCAGACAGTGCCACTCCTTGCAGGGGCCGCTCTCCCTGAACAACGGATGAAGTGCGCGACCTTCTTTATCCGGCTTCGTAGAGCGGCGGGGCCAATCCTGTGCAATGCGGGCCCGGAGCTGCTCCGCAGCCGCGTAGGCGATCAACAGAGCTTTTGAACGGAATGCCGGGTCCAGAATTGGATTGCTCTCGGACTCGCCATATCGCTCGATGACGGGACTTTCCGACGGCGCCTGTTCCACGCAGATGGACCAACCTTGCCCGCCGATCAGCACCTCTAAATCGATCTCCAGGGTGTAGTCGTGCCCGTCTATATTCCCATGTTCTTCGGTCGCGAAACCCAGCCCGATAGGGGGGCGTGAACGTGGATTGGTATTCCCTGCAACTGAGGCATCAGTGAATGCATCCACCTTCGCAGTGTCTGGCCGCCAGCCGGTTTCCCACGCCACGGTCAGCGCCTTCCAATGCGGAAATTCAAATGCGTTCGCGAGCGCATCGAGAGCCTTGTGGTGGGCGATGCGTTGCCGGCGTGCGAGACGCTTGGCAATGGTTTTCAGAGAGTTCAGCTTGTTGTAGTCCGTCATGGTCCATTCCTTTAGGTCACGGACCTGACTAGGTGCCCACTGCCAATCAAGTCCGCCCAAAGGGATCGGTCATGAAGGGATTTGATGAAAGCACTGCATCGCTTCGCGCGGGTGGGCACACCGGCCTGTGCTCAAGGCCACGTTAACGATAGATAAAATTCCCCGCGCGGTCAAGAAAAGCATGTGTCAACAGTGGGTTCTACCCGGTATTTGGAAAGAGACGGCTGTTGATTACGATTTCCAGTCGTCTTCCAAACGAGTGAGTGGCATCGGCACAGTCACGCCGCTTCCGGTCTGCATGCGTACTGCCTCCTCGCGGTGCACCGCAAGTGACAGGTAAATCAACGCGCCACGCGCCAGTTGCAGCAGTCGCAGTGTCCGAGCAGCGAAATCCTCACAGGAAAGCGCATAGCTCAATCGCTCGCTCTCCAGATCATCCACCCCGGATACTAGATGCGACCCGGCCCAACCGTCGTGTAGCTGCAAATATTTGTGTTCAATGTGATTTCGGATTGTTGCTAGCGCTTCCGCATCAGGCTCTGTAACGCGCTGCAACTCTTCTTCAAACAAATCCTTCGAGAGCCAGAAGAGTCCGCGTAACGGCCAGTTTTTCCCTGCCGCGAAGCGCGCGAGCAAGGCGGGATTCTTTCCTCTCGGCTCATACCAGATGGTCCGGAAGCTCACCTGTGTCGGATTGCGACCGATGTCGAGGTAGCTATTTAGAAAATAGCCGATCTTATCGAATAGCGAATAGGTGATCCGGAACGCTGCGCGCATTTTTTCGACAGCCAGAGAATAGGCCGGATAGTCGAGCGTGTTGTAGAGCAGCACGTCGCGGTCGGAAAAATGTGGTTCTTCGCCACGCAGCCCCTCATAAAATAGATACCGCGCCGAAACGAACTCTTGTTTCATCTGATTGAAAAAACCGATCACGGGCGGTATCCCGGACGAGACTGCGGGGACAGTGAGCGATGGCAGCGTCAGAACGTCCTGCGCTGCGATTTGCACGTTGCCGAGATCGTTCAGTGGATTGATAAATTGCCGCTCCTTGAGGCACCAGGTGCGGTAGGCGCGTTCCTCAGCGGAATCTCCCATGCTGTGATTTCTTACGTCGACCGCCTGCCTTAACGTTTCGATATTTAAATGTTCACCAAGCGCCTCTAATTGTTTTTCGAACCTGGCACGGATGGGTTCCAAACCGGCGCTGTCATAAAACGCTTCGGCTGACGTAGCTGCGTGCAGGGAGTCAAACGCAGCAGCATATATCAGACCAGCCTGGCCGGGATCGTAAAGTGAACGCGCATAGGAACACAGGGCTAGACCGCGATTGCCGTGCGCCATCGCGATTCGCTCATCAATCTTGAGAACATTATCCCACAGCGCGATCGCCTCAATGAACCGTCCAATCTGACTGAGCTGGTTGGCCAGGTTCGTTACGATTTGACATTGCCTGATTGCTGGAAGCTCACTAAAGCCGGCATGGCGCATGGCCCGGCGCAGCTCGAGAATTTGCGCTTGTATCTCCGGCTGCTCCCATGCCCATACGTCGTAATCATCTCTTTCTTGGCGCCTGTTTTCCCACGCATTTGCGCGCAAGTAATGCACTAGGACACCATCAGCGTCGCTCAGAGTGCGTTCCTGTATTGAGTCCAGGAGGGCAAAGGCACGCTGAGTTCCTACATGCGATCGGGAATCGTGCGCGGCATCGATCAGTGCTGCGATATGGCCAAGTGCATCAGCATCGGACAAATCGCCAATTTCTTTTTCTATGAGGCTATCCAGTGCTTTCGCCTCATTCGTTCGCTTCATTGTTCCTTCCGCAGGTCAGCAGTTTTGATCTGCCCCTTTTTCAGGTACATCTCTTCATTTTACGCCACCGCAGACTGAATTGCGTCTTTGCAAGCCGGTTTGTCCACCATTTAAATGTGGCGCGTCTGCCTTCACTACGGCTTCGGCAGATCGGGCTCTCGTGAACCGAACCCCGCCATCGGCAGGTTTCGGCCATCCGGCTTCGATCCCTCGCGCGGGGCGCTTGCCGCGCCCTTAGTTGACGGCTGCGCGGGGGCGTACTCGATTCCGCGCCCCAAGTGGCGCTCCTGCGGGGCCACCGGGAAAGGCCACGGGAGTACCGATCAACCTCCCTGAGGCGCAAGAGGCAGAGGCGCTTCTGCTCCGCAATAAGCTGCTCATGTACCGACTACGGCACTGGCGTACGCTCGCACTCGATACCGAGCTTGTCGGTCCGACCCTCGAAGCACGGACCAATCAAATCCTGTTACCACTCCTTTCCGTGCTTCCGGATTCGGAAATGCGGAATTCGGTTTTGCGTCACGCCGGTGCGCGGGAAGCGCAGATAGTGTCTGAGCGTGGCATGACCTCAGAGGGGAAAGTGCTCGAAATTCTTCAGGGTCGCCCGCTCGATCGCCTGGCGCTTAAGGATATTGTCGCCGCATTTACCGAAGCTTACGGCGCTGAATACAACCGGCCGATCACGAGCCGGTATATCGGATCGGTACTCCGCCGTCTCGGGCTCACGCTATACAAGAGCGAGGGCGTATATGTTTTGGCACCAGGACAGCGCGACCTCGTTGCAGCGCTCGCTGCTCGCTACGGGATACGTGGGGACAACGTGGGGAAAAGTGCGCACAGTTGACGTTCGGGGACTTGAGGGACGTGAGGGACAACAGAAAGGCATCCATCGCTGGATGCCTTTCTGTTTTATTGACCAATGCGGCGGCGACACACGCAGAAACGTCATTTCCCGCGGATGTCCCTCAAGTCCCTAAAATCCCTGATGTCGAGTTCGCCATACACATCCACCACTACAACCAGATCCCCGCGTGACGGACAATGAACGGCGTTGACGACGGATTCCTAACCCCTGTCGTCAAAAAAACATCATGACAAAGATACCTGTTTACCTGCGTACCTTCCGCCGTGAGTGGGGATTTACGCAGGAAGAACTCGCTGGGCTGATGCTTCGCGGTGGCCGCGCGCGGATCTCAAGCGTTGAGCGGGCAAAAGCCTCACCAAACGCCGCGGAAATCCTAGCATACTCCCTGCTTTTTGGCATGCCGCCGGCCGAAATCTTTCCGGAGTTCTACGAAGCCGTCGAGGAGGCCCTGATTGAGCGCGCCTATGCGCTCGACGAGCGGTTGCCCAACGACGGATTGAGAAAGACAGCGCAGAAGCGCCGACTCCTTCGTACAGCGCTTGCGCGCGCTACCGGAAAGGCACCTAATCCGCTCCAGGTATGAGGTCCGACCTCCCACGTGACCTCGTGCTTGCCGTGGTCCCCAATACACGTGGCATCGCATTTGCCTATTTCGAGGGGGCACTCTCACCGGTCGATTGGGGCATGAAGGACCTTCGCGGTAGTGACAAGAACGGCCGCAGCCTTGCTGCGGTACGGGATCTCATCGAGCAGTTGCAACCCGACGTGCTCATTCTTGAAGAGTATAGCGCCGCGCGCATTCGCAGGGCCGCGCGAGCGGCGCGGCTCCAACGCATGATCGAATCCCACGCAGCCGTTCAAGCGATTGAGGTCACGAGGTACACGCGAGCAAATATCCGCGCGACTTTTTCGCCTTTTGGTGCGACAACACGCTATGAAATTGCAGAGCTAATTGCCGGGCAGGTGCTTGCGCTCTCGTTTCGTCTGCCGCCGGTGCGGAAGCTCTGGATGAGTGAAGATCACCGGATGGCACTCTTCGATGCTGCTGCTCTCGTCTTCACGCATTTTAAGGAGCGAGGGTTCGTATCAGGTGAAACCTTTTAAGCAGCTGCGCCAGTATCGCGCACCGCGAATTTACGCATGCCTTTCTAATCATCGCTTTAGCGCAGTCGCTTCGCGACTATGCGTTAGAGACCAAAGCCTCGGTATCGTCGCCAAGACGATTACTCGATGTACGCTCGTATTTTGCGCATCCGGATCACTTGCCAAACGGTGTTCGCAGAAGCGGCGGTGGTCCATGTAACCAAAGTGGCTTGACCTTATAGAACCAACCGGCAATGCACGGCATTAGACTTGGTCGAGGTAGAACGGCTCACACTCGGCACGTTGCCAAGGTTCCGAAAGCAGGGTGGTCAGTGGCGAGGGCGGTTTGAAGGGAGCCGCGAAATCCGTGATCGTCTGAAAGCACATGAAGGAGTTTTGACCACTCGGCGAGAGCGCTTTTACGGTCTTGATTAGATGCTCCATATGCCTCGTGTTGGTCGTGACGGTGAGCACCATCATGGGCGTTGTGAGCTTGAGGTGTCGTTTGTATCGGCCGTTCCCGATGAATTCCCGGTACTGCGATACACTCCGCGTGAAGCTCTTCCGGTTACCGCGGCTTGATACATTGGGTTCTGTGTTCCGGTCTGCTTCGATGAGAAAGAACCGATAGCGCCGTTTCGGGCCACGCTGATACTCAAGGCCGCACAGAGCATCGGGGATGAGGTTTCTCTTCTCCTCTTTTCCCAAATGGTTTCGATACGATACCGGCACGGTGAGCCCCGCCTCAGCCCGCTCGAGGATTTCATGCTGCGGTATGAATCGAAGGTTTGGGTGGGCGCTCGCTGCAAGTTCTAGCGAGGCGGTGATGCACGAGACCATGAGGCGATGGACCCATGGCCCACCGCGATGACCTGCATACGGGCTCCAATCGCCGGCTTCTTTGACGATCCGTTCTCCGCGTTCATTAAGCGCATAGACGAGCTGGTTATACCGAGCGTCGATTGTTTGGAACTGCTGATGTGGTCGATCGAGGTGGTTGCCTTCGTTGTATAGATCGGCGAGGCGTTTCAGGGTCCGTACGCGATCGTGAGCAAGGTGTTTCGAGAATGCGTAGAGATACGATGTTGGGAGGGGGCCGTGTTCGTGAAGCTTCCTAAACCATAGAAGATCACGGGGTCTCAGACCGATGCGCTTGCCGCGGGGTTGGCGCATCGTGCGTGTGCGGCGGCCTATAGCGTCGGTTTTCCGCATGGTGACCTCCTTGCGTCAGCGTAGAGATCAGTAACTGGCGAAGTGGGTAGCTGTATACGGGGGCTATGTTGCGAGGTGATCTACGGTGTGGGTCGGTAGCACTCGATGTTCAATCGTCACAATTTACTCTGATTGAACTCACCACTCACTTGACGGCGCAGTCGGTGGATTATCGAGATCTGGCTCTGGGGGTGGGTTTGATACGTCGCCTTGCTCCGGTCGCACTGGTTTCTCCGGCGCCGCATGTAGGTCGATAGCGTATCGCCGTCGCATCGTAGCCCGAAGCGCTTCATGTTCTTGGTCAGACGTCTGCTCCATCGCGCTGAAGTCGACATGGGGCACTTTGATCGATAGTGCGGTCTCCGTTTGGCCGCGTATGTAGGCGGAAAAATGGAATGGCGGCTGCTTTTGTAGCAACTCGGGTGTGGTCTGCATGCTCCGCGCCATTAGCGTAAGGTTTGGGTCGGCGAGATTTGCAGCAAATTTGATTGCCGTCGAACCGAGGAGTGCGTTTAGGACGGGTGGCGTCATTTGTCCAAGTCGCTGGTGTGCGAGAATACATCCGAGCCGCAGCTTTCGTGCTTGATCTAAGACGACGGGTAGCCTTTCGTCGCGCCGGATCACATCCTGGCATTCATCAATGTAGAGGTAGGTCGGCAAACGCTTTGCTCTCGAGATTAGCTGGCGCTTTTCCGCAGCGAGCAGAATGTTTGCAAGAAAGAAGCGGGTAAATATCTCGACGCCGTCCTCTTGGATTACACTCTTCGCTGCGTTGATTACAATGACTTTCGCGTTTGAGAGCTCGTCAAAAAGGTTCAGTTTGGTTTTTGGCGACGAGAACATACGGGAGAGGGCGCGAATGCGTTTAATAGCAAAGAGACGATCGACAACCTGAGACTTCGTTTGAAAGAATTCCTTACTGTTGAATTTCATTGCAAAAAAGCGCTGAGCGTCTGTGCTTAGCTTCGGCAGGTAACCTGCGTATTCTGTGAGCCCATCGGGCTGCATAATGTCAATTAGCGTATCGAGTGTCGGTGATGGCAGTGCGAGTAGTAGTTCAATGGTGAAGGTAAAGAGTGTGTTTTGACGGCTGGTCATCTCTGCGCCAAGCAGCGCGTGAAAGATGTATGAGAGCATCGAAACCGCTGAGTTATGGAGTGCCTCTCGATCACGCGGCGTGAGCCCCGAGGCGTCGCTGGTTTGGGTATCGAAGATATTGAGCGCTACGGGATACTCAACATCTTCACAGTCGATTACGATGAGGCGGCCGTCTAGGTCACCGCCCTTGGCAAAACGTGCTAACCGTTCGATCGATTTTGCGAGATCACGGTTACTATCAATGACAACAACTGAGGCTTCATTTTGGGCAACACGCTCAAAGTCGTGCATCAAGAGGTGCTGGAGCAGTGTTGATTTACCTGCACCTGGTGGTGCGACAATCCAATGGTGTTCAAACCGTCTCGCTTCGGGAAGCGCAAACGGGACCTGTGTGTCAAAGAAATCCAAAAACGGCGTGTCTTTGAGGTACGCATAGGCGGGATTGTCACCCTCATAATCTGAGGGAAGTACGAGATCGGGATGCTCACGGTTCTCGAGCGTGTAGGGAATTCCCGAGACCTCATGGATGTTCCGATCAAGTTGCTCGCGTAGTAGCCGAAAAAGTCCACACTGCTCAGCGTTCTCTTTGTAGTAGGGAAGTACGAGTGCCTCTATGGCGTTTCCCATGTCTGCCATCTGATCTGAGAGTGGCACGGTAAAAGTAGCGTCATCTTGAGCATGCATCTTTGGCACCTGAGCGAGGAACGCCCGGTAACTCTCCGAGATGGTTCGTATTGCGATTTCTGGTGCAGCGGCGTTTGAGAGCTTCGCGGCGTGCTCGCTTATGAAGTCGCGATACCGCGCCCCCTCAATGGAATTGCAGATCGGTGGCGGCTCTGGAATGGGAATGGCGAATAATTCTGCGTCATAAAGATGCAGTGCGGTTGCGAGCATTTCGTCTACGAGCGCATCAGGTAGATCATGAGGAAGTGCTTTGTAGACCCGGGTCCCGAATTCCATCTTCTCTGGAACGGCGCTCGTTGTATTACACGCCCGATGGTAGAGCTCGTTTGTGTGTTCGCGAGCTTTACGTTCCTGGACGCTCGGCGAATTTTGATGGAGGCGATACCCCAAGTAGCATGCGACTACGACCGCGACGGGAACGGCTATCCAAAAGACAAAAAATGCGAGGACGGTGGCGAGGGCGAGGACGGTACAAGATAGGACGATCCCAAGGATATCCTCGCCGGACGATGCTCCCCCCGGCATGCTAGAGCTCGAAAGTCTTCGAAGTCTCGTCTATGCCTGCGTTTGCTGAAATGTAATCCTTCAGGCGCGGCATCGCCTCTTCGAGTGCTGTCGCATACTGCTTTGCCTCTCCGACAGTGTGGAAATCGTGGCTTGAGCCATCTTTGAGCATGAGGCTTTTGATCTTTAGGTCCCAATACCCTGCTTCATCATCAAAATTCTTATCTATAAGACTGGCAGGTGTATTTCTCTCCAATACTACGAGATCCTCGATATCCTGGTCTTTGATGATGTGTAGCTCTTCGTCGGAGAAATCTACTTTTATGGTCACGACATAGTACGTCGTCTTCTTAAAGATACCTCGACTGTCTTCAGTGTGTTCGATGTTAACGCGCATAGTAAGCCTCCCTCTACTTATGGATTAATAAATTAGAGAGGAATCATAGATTGTGTGTCAAGGCAGCATCGCCTACTTAAAGTAAAAGGCATATGGCTCGAAGAGCCATGAAGTCGCGACGGTGCATGTGACGCTAAGTAACGGAGTGCGACGCTATAGCGGACCATACGATGGGCCATACAAGACGGCCTCCCGTATGGCCGTAAGGAGATGGGGATTAGAGGACGGCTAGAACTTCGTCCTAACCGCCCTCTCTCCCGCTAGGGAGTGTCGGTGGATACCTCTCGGCGATCCATGAAATCTTGAATCCAGTCCAGTATCTCCTGCTCAACCCAGAAAGCCTTCGCATTTCGGCCGCCATTGCCAAGCTTCATGCGCTTGGGAAAGAGACCAGCATCCTCAAGCCTCTGAATATGTTGCGGGCTATACGGCACCAAATCCAAGACCTGTCGCTTTGATAGTAACCTCATCGCGGATACTCCCGGTTAGGGAGCATCGCGCGATGCCCATGGTTGACAACGCCCTTGGGCAATACAAGCGTATCAGGATTTGCAGAGTGTATCGAGATGCTGTTCGTAGGCGGCGATCGCCTCTCGCATCTCCGGCAAATATGAGTAGCGGTTATACGTTGCTCGCACTCCACTTACCGCTCCCGACACATGATTGAGGAGCTTGTCTGACACGTGAAGCGGTACCGCAAGGGATGCCATTGTTGAGTCAAACGTGCGCCGCAAATCATGAAGCGTATATGGCGCCACTCCTTCGAGTGTCGCATCAAAGGCCGGTTTTGCCTTCGTCCAGCCATTGAAATGTGATGTTGGCTTTCCTCGAACATGAGACCGAGTAGCAGGAAACAGATACTCGCTCGTCTCAGGCAGGTCCCCGATCATGCCGGCAACCTTTTCACCATAAGGGAAGCTGTGTGCGCGTTTGTTTTTAGTCTCTGTGCCTGGGATCGTGATGAGGCGTTCGTGTGCATCGATCCACTCCCACTTGAGCGATGCGGCTTCGCCGCGACGCAGTCCGGTGAGCACCAAGAGCGATACGATAAGGCCGAATGGATATAGGTACTCCAAGCTTGCCTTATAGACCGTTGCCAGTTCGCTTGGTGTGAGCACTCGTTCGCGTGCATGGGTCCGTGCGGGGAGGGGTAGGTCGGCAAGCGGGTTTACGTCGACGTAGTTATTTCGCTTCGCCCAGCGGAAGAAGATCTTCGCGGTGACAAAGGCATGGTTCTGTTCTGATGGTGTGCCTGAGAGTTTTTGTATCCGACGCATGAGTTCATGCTGCGTGATATTGCCAAGCGTCGTTGTACCAAACTTGAAATGCCGATTGAGGATGCGGTTGTAGTCATAGACCGTCCGTGGCTTATTCTTCGCCTTGCACGCTTCAATGAAGCGATCCCGCGCATCGTCAAAGCGGATCGAAACGGGACGCATCTTGCCGAGCGTCATCTCCGCAAGGAGTCGCTTTGCCTCGGTACGTGCATCCTTAAGTGAGAGTGTTGGGTATCGGCCGATGGTAGAGAATTGTCGGTTGGAACCGTGCACCACCACGAAGGTCTTGGTGCCACCTTGAGACACTCGAACACCAAATCCGCGTATCGATTTGTCGCGATAGAGCCGCTGGCCCTTTGTTGGGGGCTTCAACGCACGTACCGAGATGTCGGTTAGCTGGAGAACGGGCAAAATCTTAGCCTCACTATAGCCTCATAAATGAGGCGCGTAGACCGGTTCAGGAGTGTTCTATTATATGAACAAATTAGATGAAAAACAACGAAATATTAATAGGTTATGTGAAATCATGTTTAGCTATGAGTTTTAGAATAAACTAAATCATAATCCGCGTGTCGGCGGTTCGAGTCCGCCCTCCGCTACCAAATATTTCAAAGTATTACAGGATTATAGCCGAGGCCTTGGCGTCGTCGCTGCCTCGTTGATGTCGGGTCTGGCCCGTCCCGCGATTGAAATCGGCTGTCAGGCGATTCCCGTTCCCGGACGAGCTTGTTGCGTGTGTGTGTCCAAAGACGATTGGGCCCCGTGATGGCCTTCCGGCCGACCACACTTCGCATTTACCAAGATTAAAGCTTTGGATTCTAAAACGTGTACCGAACTATTAGTCCTCGACGTATGCGTGGAGATAATTCGGAAGCGAATTGGACGCCGGTGGGCCGATGATTCGCGGATACGCGTTACGTCATATTTCAGTGCAGCGGTGCCGTTTGAGCCGACTGACCAAATTTATGGATAGGATCCATGCGCTTTATAGAAAACATGAAAATTAGCCGCACTATAATGCTGATTACGGCGGTGCCGATGATAGCCGCCCTGATTTTTGCCTCCCTGCTGATATTCAACGAAGCGAAACACAATAGCAATTTGACCGACCTGTCCGAGTTGACGGCGCTTTCGGTGAAAATGAGCAACCTTGTTCACGAGCAGCAGAAGGAACGCGGTGCGACGGCGGTTTTTCTGGGGAGCAAAGGCGCCAAGTTCAAACAGGAGTTGGCGGCGCAACGCGCGAATACCGACGTGAAGCGCAAGGAATTGAAGGACTTCCTAACGGGTTTCGAGCATGACGGGTATAGTGCGACGTTCACGACGAAATTCGAGGCCGTGCTCGCGACGCTGGGCAAGATGGATAGCATACGAAGCGCCGTCGACACGCTGTCGATCAGCGGGCCCGACGCCATCGGTTACTATACGGGGTTGAACGGCCAGAACCTCGACACCATCGGATATATGGCGAATTTGAGCGACGAGCCGCAGATTGTCTCGGGATTCGTCGCCTATACCAATTTCCTTCAAGGGAAGGAGCGCGCCGGCATCGAGCGCGCGGTTGGCGCCAACGGCTTCGCGTCCGGCCGTTTTTCCGAGAAGGCGATGGACCGGTTCAAGGCGCTGATCAACGCCCAGGATACCTACAACAGCATCTTTCTCAGCTACGCCACGGACACCCAGAAAAAGACCTATCAGGAGGTCATGGACGGGGCGCCCGCGCGGGAAGTGAAGCGAATACGGGCCGTTGCGCTTGCGGGTGGCCTAACGGGCGAACTCGCCGGCATCAGCGGAAAGGTCTGGTTCGATACGATTACGCAAAAGATCGAGGGCCTGAAGAAAATAGAGAATTCATTGGCCGCCGACCTGTTGCGAAGCATGGAATCCATCCAGGACGCGGCGTTCTTGCTGTTGATCGAGGAAATCGCGCTTGCGATCGTTACGTTACTCGCGGTGATCGCGCTTTCCTTCTTGGTTATCCGCTCGTTTACCGGTTCCGTGCGGTCGGTGGTATTTTCCCTAACCGAAATTGCCGAGGGAAATGTGGACGTCGAGCTTCCGCCGGAGACGAAAAACGAATTCGGCGACATGGCCCGGGCGACTGTCGCGCTGCGCCAAGCGGTCAAGGAGGCCTTCGAACTAGGCCAGATGGTTGAAGACATGCCGATGAACGTGGTGATGTGTAATCCCGAGGATTTCAAGGTCACCTATATGAACAAGGCGGCGATCGCCACGTTGAAGTCCCTGGAGCATCTGTTGCCGTGCAAGGTAGACGAGTTGGTCGGCAACACCATCGATATCTTTTACGAGAGCCCGGAGCATCAGCGCAAGATTCTCTCGGACCCCGACAACCTGCCGCATACGGCCAATATCGAGCTGGGCGACGAGCATCTTTCGCTAAAGATTTACGCGATCCGCGACAAGTCGGGCGGCTATGCCGGGCCGATGCTGTCCTGGTCGGTCATTACCGATCAGATGAAGATCTCCGAGAAAGTGGCGGGCGTCGTGAAGAACGTCTCCGCCGCCGCGACCGAGATGCGCTCGACGGCGGAATCGATGTCGGCGACGGCGGAGCAAACCAGCCGTCAGGCGTCCGCGGTGGCGGCCGCCTCCGAACAGGCTACGGCCAACGTACAGACGGTCGCGTCGGCCTCCGAGGAGATGTCGGCTTCCATCAGCGAAATCAACCGTCAGGTCGGTCAGTCCTCGGAAATCGCCACCAAGGCCAACGCGGAGGCGCAGCGCACGAACGAAACCGTGCAGAGCCTGGTCGACGCCGCGCAGAAGATCGGAGAGGTCGTCAATCTGATCAGCGAAATCGCGGAACAAACCAACCTCTTGGCGTTGAACGCGACGATCGAAGCCGCCCGCGCCGGCGAGGCGGGTAAGGGCTTTGCGGTGGTTGCCTCCGAGGTCAAGAATCTCGCCAATCAGACGGCGAAGGCCACCGAGGAAATCGGCGGAAAGGTCACGGAAATGCAGACGGTTACGAACGACGCCGTCGGCGCGATCAATGTCATCAGCGATACGATCGCCGAGATCAATTCCATTGCCGAGACGATCTCGACCGCCGTGGGAGAGCAGGGGGCTGCGACCCAGGAAATCTCCCAGAATACCCAACAGGCTGCGGCCGGCACGCAAGAGGTCAGCAGCAACATAACGGGCGTGACCCAGGCGGCTTCGGAAACAGGGGCGGCGGCACAGCAAGTACTAAGCGCCGCGGATGAGCTCGCGAAACATGGGGAAACGCTTAGCGCCGATGTTGATGCGTTCATCGCGCAGGTGAAAGCCGCTTAGTCAATCGGACGACAAGACACGGTATCAAAGGCCGGTGGACATATGTTCCGCCGGCCTTTTACCGTCCGGTGAGGGGGCGGTCGCGATGTTGTTGCCCGCACATTTCCCATTTCTGCGCTCAGGGGGGGAGCGAGGCGGCGATCTTGTGCAGAGTTACGGCGTCTAATCGATCTCGATGGACGAATCGATGTACCGCGTGGCGTAGTAAAGGCGCGTGGCTTGTCGATTGCGGTCGACCACGGGCAGGAGAAGCCGGACGTAATCGCGGCTGACGTCGCCGATCGATTGACGGATCTCATGATACATCGGCCGCAGGACCGTTTTGCAGGTCAGATACTCCAAGGCGCAGCTTCGCGCGTGGAACAAATTGTGGTACTCCCCCAACACTTTCCCCGACCAATCGCCGAATACGCTGCCCGGATGGTTGCGGAGGACAAAGTTCATTGGATCGAAACAGTTCACGTCGATCCACGACACCCACCGCATTTCATCGGGCGAAAATATGCTCTGCGGTTCGAAAGAGGACGTTGTCGGGACCGTGTTCACCCGCCGTTCTTGCCAATAAGCGAAGAGGTTTCGGACCACTGTCGGTGCGCCTGTATCCGGATCGGTCTCGCGCACCGCTATTTCGTCGAGCGGCATCCTGATGCGCTCCTGGAAAAAGCCCGGTTGTCTCTCGATAAACGTCGTTGCCTGACTGGTCATTCCAAAGCCTCGCCGGTCGCTCGCGCATCGCGGGCATCAATGCTTATGCATGCGAGCATAATCGTCATTTACATGCATTGATGGAGTATTTGATGCGTAAAACAGATTTTATAATGATTAGTATTATGATTTTGATCAGTAATATTAAGTGACGAAAGTCACAAAACTTAAATTCAACTACACGTTAAATTAACATCGAATAATTTCTTGTCTGTTTTTTTGGAGGAAGGCGAAACCCATTGCATGGGCGGTTCCAACGGGGGAGCGCACGTCAAATTGAGAGAAAATCCGTGCGAGAGATAAAATCATAGGCGAATTGCATGCGCCCGGGTGCTATCTAGAATCACATTTCCTTTACTGTTTTGAAATAGTTAACGTAGAGAATAAACGCAGCAAGCGATTGGCCGAAGGGCGGAATGGTTATCGGCGTTATGGCGCGCGTGCGGCACGAACGGATAATCGGCGGTGCCAGCGGCATTTTACGCGATCGCGTTCATTGTTGATTTGCGTGGTGGCCTAGTATGGCGCGTAAACAAGAACCCCGGATCGGCGACACCCTTTTTCTTGTGCGAGTGCGAGGCCGTCTCGGCCGTCTGTCCCTCAAGCGCCGGGATTCATTCCTGGAGCATCTCGGGACCGCGGTTGCCGAATTTTGCAAGCAGATCGGGGCGGTCGGCCTCGAGTGGAAGGCCGTAAAGGATCGGCTGGGAGACGATGGGTGGCAGACCGCCGTCGTGTTCACCAAGCATATGTATGAGGTCCGCGAGGCGGAGGGCGACGAATTCGCGGCCATACCCTGGCGTCTCATCACGATTTCCATGTGTCCGGTCCGCCGGGCAACCGATGCGTCCGCGGATCAGATGAAATGGCTCGACCAGGTGATCGAAGAGGCCCAGCGGCATTGCGCCCTTCTGAGAGAAATGAAAAAGACCGCATAGGTCTTGAGCGCCGATTGGCCGCCGCGCGGCGGTCATCCCTATCCTATTGAGGTAACTCTCTCCCTTCCGTCGGCCTTATGGTTCCCGGCAACGGCGTACCTTACAATTTGCCGCAGATTGTAGGGGCCAAACGGTGTCCGAAAGCCTAGACCATCTCACGATCGGTGATATCGTTCACCGGCACGCCGCGGCGTCGCCGGAGTCTCCGGCATTGGTCGCCGAGGGCCTGCCATCGCTCTCGTATGGTGCGCTGGCGGCGCTGATCGACCGATTCCAGCATGTCCTAAACGGTATGGGGCTGGGCCGGCAGGATCGGGTCGCGATCATTCACCCCAGCAACGCGGCGATGGCCTCGATCGTCATGGGGGTGTGGAACTGCGCCACCGCGGCGCCCATGAACCCGGACTTCACCGTGGGCGAGTTCACGATTCATATGCGGGATTTGGGCGTGAAAGCGGTCGTTGTCGCCGCCGATGCCGAAACGCCGGCGCGCACGGCCGCCCGGCACCTCGGATTGCCGGTCATCGAAATCGAAGCGCTCGCCGGCCGGGCGGCAGGCATAGTGGATATCCGGTCCGGACCGCCCGGAAAATGCGCGCGGCCTGGCCCGGCGCAGCCGCTAGACCTCGCGTTGGTCTTGACCACGTCGGGAACGACGTCCCGTAGCAAGATCGTGCCGGTTCGCCATCGGCAACTCAGCACGATGTCCGACTATGTCTCCCAGCTGTTCGAATTGACACCCGAAGACCGGTGCCTGAACCTCATGCCCTTGTTTCATGGACACGGCTTGTACAGCTCGCTGGCGGGGACTTTGTATTCCGGCGGCAGCCTCATCAACCTGCCGAACTTTTCGTCCGACGCGTTTTTCCGAATGCTGGTGACGCTGCAGCCCACCTGGTATTCCGGCAGCTACACCTTTCACCATACGATTTGTGCGCAGGCTGCTAACTTCAAGACGGAAATCGAGCAATCACATCTGCGGTTCTCGCGAACGGCGTCGGGGCACCTCGATTCGGAAATCGCCGATGAGCTCGAAGCCGTCTTGGGCGTACCGGTCATCCAAACCTATTCGATGACGGAGACCGGCCGCATTTCGGGCAACCCGCAGCCGCCGAAGATGCGCAAGCGGGGCACCGTCGGCATCTCGGCCGGCGGCGAGATCGCGGTCATCGATCCCGACGGTAAAAGGCAGCCCATAGGGCAACGCGGTGAAATCGTGACCCGCGGTCCGCATGTCTTCGAAGGGTATGAGAACGATCCGGAGGCCAATGCGCAGGCGTTTATCGACGGATGGTTCCGCACCGGCGACGAAGGGGTCCTTGACGACGACGGATACCTGACGCTCACCGGGCGGATCAAGGAATTCATCAACCGGGGCGGGGAGAAGATCGCGCCGGCGGAGGTCGATGACGCCTTGATGCGCCACCCGGATGTTGTCACCGCGGTCGCCTTTCCGCTGCCGCATGTGACCTTGGGACAGGACGTAGCCGCCGCCGTCATACCGGCGAAGGGGACGGCGCTGACCGACGAGATCTTGAATGGGCATCTGCGCGGCCGGATCGCCGACTTCAAGCTGCCCCGCCGCTATGTCTTCGTCGACGATATTCCCAAAGGCCCAACCGGAAAGTTCGAGCGTAGAAAGCTGGCATCGATGTTCGGCCTTGCGCGCGAGGGACCGGCGGCCAATGGCCCGGTCGGCGATACGGAACGGCGGGCGACGCCCTTGGAAGCCAAGCTTCAACGCCTGTGGGCGGAAACGCTGGGGCTCGATTCCGTGGGGTTGGACGATGATTTTTTCACGCTCGGCGGCGACTCACTGCAGGCGGTCGACCTGTTCCTGCGGATCGAGCAGGAACTCGACAGGAAGCTGCCCCGCTCGGTTCTGTTCGAGGCGGCAACGGTCGCCAAGATGGCGCATCACATCGACGGGTCGATTCCGCCGCAATGCGTCGTGCCTATTCAGGAACGCGGTGACCGGCCGCCATTCTTCTGTATTCACGACGGAAACGGACAGGTTCTGAACTACCGCGAGCTGGCGCGCCATGTGGGCGAGGAACAGCCGTTCTTCGGGCTCCAGTGTCTCGGCTTGAATGGCGAGGAGGTGCCGTTCGTGCGGATCGACGAGATGGCGGCGCATTACGTTCGCGAAATCCGCAAGGTTCAGCCGGTCGGTCCGTATTACCTGGGCGGTTATTCCTTCGGCGGACGCGTGGCCTATGTGATGGCGCAGCAACTAATGGCGGCGGGGGAGGCGGTGGCCTTCCTCGGACTGATCGATAGCTATTGCCATACCGGCCAGCGTCGGATCGGCCTGGGGCAATGGATTTCCCGGCATGCGGACCGCCTTCGGGCGCTCCGCGCGGGCCAGATTCCGGCCTATCTCGGCATGCGGGTGCGGAACAGCGTGGAGATGGCCTTCATGGCTGTCCGGCTGCGGCTGTTTTCGGCGGTCTGGGCGCATTACGAAAACTATGGGCGTGAGATACCCCGCTTCCTGCGCCGGCCCGTCGAAGCGAATGACATTATTCGCCGCGACTACACTGCCGCTCCCTACGACGGTGCGGCGACGCTGTTCAAGGCGGAACTCTATGCGTGGAACCACCCGAATGCGCATGACGGCTGGCATGACTTGGTCAAAGGCGGGCTGGAGGTCAGACCGATACCCGGGCGGCATTTCGAGATCGTAAAGCCGCCACATGTGGACGCGTTAGCCCGCGAACTCTCCGATTGTTTGAAACGCGCACAGGCAAGCGCGATCGACGGCGCGGTGGTTTTCGACAAGGCGTCCTGACGCCGATCCGATCGGGCTGTCAGCCGGTCTTGCCGGCTTTCGTCATTTCCTGATCGATCAGGGCGGCCGCCGCGGTTTTCGCGACTTCGGCGGCGCGCCGGCCCGACTCTGAAACCTGCGCCGTCACGATGGCGCCCTCCAGCAAAAGCGCAAGTTCTTCGGCGAGGCCGGCCGGGTCGGGAACCTGCGCCTTCCCGCAAAGATCCTCGATGAACCGGCGCATCAGGGTTTTGAATTCCTTACAGACCTGCCGGATCGCCGTGTCCGCCGCCGAATACTCGCCGATCGCGTTAATATACATGCAGCCGTAGAAGTTGTTTTCCTCGAACCAATCGGCGGCGACATCGAAAACCGCGAGCAGGCGGTCGCGTGGCGTATCCGCGGCCTGCTCGACTTGCCGCATGAATCCATTCCGGAACAGTCCGTCGTATTTCTTCAAGGCCGCGAGGATCAGTTCCTCCTTCGACCGGAAATGACGGTACAGCGTCTTCTTCGATACGCCGGACCTGGCCAGGATCGTGTCGATCCCGGTCGCGTGATAGCCGTTCTCGGCAAACAGTTCGATTGCCGTGTCGATCAAGTGTTCTCGGCGTTGGGACTGGGCCATGGGTCGCTTCTCTATAAGAGACAGAATAGTTTCTTATTTACGGCAATCGGAATGTGATTGCAACGGAGATTAAACGGCAACCCCTGTAATGCGCGCCTAAATTCACAAAAAATTGAGTGAAAGAGAGGCGGATCGATGTTGAAAAGAGAGACAGGTCTGTTTACTTAATGGACAGCAAAGGAGACAGATCGGTCTCCTTATTGTCAATCAAACCAAGGAGAACAGATATGTCCCGTATTTCCCCCGTGGATCACGCCGCCGCCTCCGGCGATACCAAAGACTTGCTGGATGGCGTCAAGGGCGCGCTCGGCGTCGTGCCGAACATCTTCGCCACGATGGTTCATTCCCCGAAAGTGCTCGAAGGATTCCTGGCGCTGAACGGCGCGCTCGGTAAAGGCCTGCTTTCCGCGCAATTGCGCGAGCAGATCGCGTTGACGGTTGCCGGCGCGAATGGGTGCGATTATTGCGCTTCCGCCCACACGGCGCTGGGCAAGGGCGCCGGACTCGGCGAGCAAGAGTTGACCGACAGTCTGCGCGGCCGATCCGCCGATCCCAAGGTTCAAGCGGCGTTGACGTTTGCCGCACGGGTCGTGGCCGACCGTGGCCGTGTCGGTGATGCCGAGGTGCAGTCCCTGCGCGCCCTGGGCTACAGCGATGGCGAGATCGTCGAGATAGTGACCCATATCGCGGTGAACCTGTTCACCAACTATTTCAATCACATCGCCGAAACGGATATCGATTTCCCCGTCGTGCGGTCCGACGCGGCGGCGCAAGCGGCCTAGTTATCGGCAATCCGGACCGGTTGGCTTCCCCGCCGCCGGTCCTATTTGCCGGTTGGATATTCCAAAAAGGATTTCCCTCATGAAAAAGATGAAATTCCTGACCTTGGTCCTCTTCACCGGTATCCTGGTCGCGACCGGTGCGGCCATCGCCCAGATGACCGACAAACCCTTTGCCCGCGGCGTCGTTTCCGCCGACGGGGCGATCCGGCTACCGTCCAATTTTCGAACCGACTATGTCATGCTCGGCGCATGGTCGGTGGTCGGCGACGCGGATACCGGCGGCGGAGTCGGGCTGCACATCGTCTATGCCCCGCGCAGCGCCGTGGACGGCTATCGAAGGACCGGTACGTTCCCCGACGGCACGGTCCTGGTGAAGGAGTTGTTCAAGGGCAAGACCGAGACGTTGACCACCGGCGAGGCGACCAGCGCCAATGACCAAGCCGGCTACTTCGTCATGGTAAAGGACTCCAAGGGCCGGTTCCCCGGCAATCCGTTGTGGGGCGACGGTTGGGGCTGGGCTTTCTTCAAGGCCGGCGAAACCGCGAAACCCGTGACCAAGGATTACAAGGCCGAATGCCTCGCGTGCCATGAGCCGGCGCGGTCGACCGACCTTGTCTACGATTACGCCTATCCGCTCCTGAAGAAATAAGGATGGGCCGGTGCCGCGCGGTTTCCCCTGCCGCGCGGCACATTTCTAATTTGAATCTCCGGATTCCGGGAAGTCTATCGGGTGTTCCGCCATCAAGGCATCGTCGAGTTCAGTCGCCTTGCGATAGCCGTCCCGGTCGGTGACCCGCGCCCAATAGGCTTCGAAGGCGGGCCGTTTTTCGATCGAGCCGAACTGCATGCCCCAGCCGACATGAGCGCCGATATAGACGTCGGCGGCGCTGAAGTTTTCCCCGAGTATGAACCCGTCGCCGGAGAGTGCCGCTTCCAACGTGCTCTGTGTTCGCTCGAACGTGCCGTAACCGGACATTTTCTGCGCGTCGCCTTCCGGGATGTACCCCATCGTTTTGTTCGTCGCCGCGGACTCCAACGGGCCGGCGGCGAAGAACAGCCAGCGGTAATACGGCCCGCGGGCATCCAGGGATGGGGCGAGGCCGGCGTCGGGATACATGTCGGCGAGATAGGCGCAGATCGCCGCGCATTCCGTGACGACGGTATCGCCGTGACACAGCGTCGGCACCTTGCCCATCGGGTTGACCGCCAAGTAATCCGGCGCCTTCATCGCGTCGCCGTAATCCAACACGTTGACCCGATAGGAAGCGCCCACTTCTTCTAGCATCCACCGCGCGATGCGGCCGCGCGACATGGGATGGGTATGGAGGGTGATCTCGTCCGGCATGGTACACGCCCTAGATTGATGAAAGATCGGGTCAAACTATAGCCCGGGTATTTGTCCATTTTGCGATGTATTTGCATCGGCGCACCCAAGACCCCATGCCGGACTGGATTCAACGCCCGCGACCCGTACAATCCGGTGCGGTTTAACGCGGGCATATCGAGGAGATCGTGACATGAGCGTTGCAATGGGTACGGACGGGGCACGCAAGGAAAGGATGCTGATCGGCGGTGACTGGGTGGATAGTGCCGGCGGCGGCGACCTGGCCGTCGAGAATCCGGGCAACCGGTCGGTCATCGCGCATATCCCGCGCGGCGGGGAGGAGGATGTCGACCGCGCCGTCACGGCGGCGGCCGACGCCTTCAAGACCTGGTCCAAATCGGTGCCGCGCGACCGCGGACGGATCCTGTTGAAGATCGCCGACGCCGTCGAGGCGCGCGTCGAGGAATTGGCTCGGATCGTCGCCGAGGAGACCGGCAACGCGATCCGCACGCAGGCCCGGCCGGAAGCGAACGGTGTCGCCGATATATTCAGGTATTTCGGGGGATTGGCGAGCGAACTTAAAGGGGAAACGATCCCCTTCGGCGAGCATGTCTTGAGCTATACCCGCCGCGAACCCATCGGGGTGGTCGGCGCGATCATTCCCTGGAACGCGCCGGTGATGCTGGGCGCGTTGAAGATCGCGCCCGCGCTCTGCGCCGGCAACACGCTGGTGCTGAAAGCCGCCGAAGACGCGCCGCTCGGCGTCCTGTGGATGGCGGCGATTTGCCAGGAGTTTCTGCCGGACGGCGTGTTGAATGTCCTGACCGGGCTCGGCGAGGAATGCGGCGCCGCGCTGTCCAAGCATCCCGGCGTGCGGAAGCTGTCCTTTACCGGGTCGACGGACGTGGGCAAGCTGATCATGCGGGAGGCGGCGGCGCGCACCGTTCCGGTCTCGCTGGAACTCGGCGGAAAGAGCCCGTCGATCGTCTATCCGGACGCCGATGAGGATTGGGTCGTCGACGGGATCATCGCCGCCATGCGCTTCACCCGGCAGAGTCAATCCTGTACTGCCGGGTCGCGGCTCTTCCTGCACGCAGACATCTTCGACAGCTTCCTCGGCAAGTTGGCCGACAAGGTCAAGACGTTGAAGATCGGCGATCCGTTGGATGAAGAGACCGACATGGGAGCGGTGATCAACGAAAAGCAGTTCCGCAAGGTCTGCGGCTATGTGGAGGAAGGGATCAAGCAGCCCGATGCCGAGTTGCTGTTCGGCGGGATGCCGCCGGACTCCGGCCCGCTGAGCGAGGGCTATTTCGCGATCCCCACCGTCTTCGCCAACCCGTCGAATGACTGGCGACTGGCGCGCGAGGAGATCTTCGGCCCCGTCCTCTGCGCGATTCGTTGGACCGACGAGGACGAGGTGATCCGTATGGCGAACGAGAGCCATTACGGCCTCGCGGCCTATGTCTGGACGCATGATATCGGCCGGGCCTTGCGCGCGGCGCATGCCATCGAGGCCGGCTGGGTGCAGATCAACCAGGGCCTCGGGCAGTCGCCGGGGCATTCCTATGGCGGCACCAAGCAGTCGGGCATCGGCCGGGAATTCTCCCTCGAAGGGATGCTCGACAGTTTCACGCAGCGCAAGAACGTGACCGTCAACGTCAATACGCCATCGGGTCCGCTGACGTAACCGTCGAAAGCAGCCCGCTAGGCCGAGAAGTCGATTTCGACCCGCGCGTGGTCCCCGAAATGCGCGATGACCTTTGCGCCGCGTTTGACCGGAAACATGCCGGTGCACGAGCCGGTGCTGATTGTTTCGCCTGAATGCAGGCCCATGCCGCGGCCGCGCAAGGTTTCGGCGAGCCAATGCAGCGGCGTAATCGGGTCGCCCATCACGTCATGCCCGGTGCCGCGACGCCGCGCCTGCCCATCGACGTCCAAAATCACGACGAATTCGGACAGGCCGTCCCGCCAATTCGGTATCTCGTGTCCGAACACGTAGCGGCCCGATGCCGCGCTGTCCGCGAGAATCGCGGGCAGCGGGGGCAGGGCGCTGTTCGGGAAGCGGCATTCGGCGACCTCGATTCCGGCGTGAACCGTTCCGATCGCCGACCGTACGTCGTCGAGCGACCGGGGCTCGTCCCGCGCCGGGAGGTCCTGCGCCAACGTCACGAAGAATTCGCATTCGACGAGCGGGTCGAGTAGCTCGCCGTGCCGCAACGTGCACGGAGACGAATGAGCAAACCGCCGGAACGTGCGGCCGTAGATCGGCGCGTCGATGCGCAGTTTCTCCCGCACCGCCCGCGTCGTGCCGGCGATTTTCCAGCCGAGCGGCTCCCATCCCAGCCGGTCCACGACGTTCGCTGCCACCGCATACCCGTCGGCGTTCGAGCGGGGCACCAATTTCCTCGGAAACGTGTGGATTTGCGACGCGTTTGATCTCGCGTCAGCCAGCAGCGCGGCGAGACTTTGCCCGCCGGATCGGTCGCTCATCTACAGCCAGGTTGCCTTGCTGCCGAGCAGCGTCACGGTGATATGGCCCATCGTCGTGTCGGCCTTGGCGCCATGCCAGTGTTTCTCGCCGGCCTTGATATGCACCACGTCGCCGGGATTGATCTCGATCTCCTCGTCTTCGTTCGCCACCATGCCGGAGCCGTGCGTCACCACGAGAATCTGATCGCAATCGTGGATATGCCAACCGGTTGTCGAGCCTTGGCTGAAATTGACGACGCTGCAGTTGTAATTTTCCGAATCCCCGGACGGGATGATCGTCTGGCGCGACCGGGTGACCTTGCCGCCGCTCCAGCCGGCGATCGGCGTGGCTTCGCCGAGGTCTTCTTCCGGAATGTCGTTCAATGTGACCACTTTCATGGCGATCTCCTCTCCTTGGTTGTGTGAAACGCCCAATTCGTCATTCGGGTCATTGCCTCGGCTTCTTGTTGATCTTATCCATCAGCGGCGCGTCGTCGATATCCAGCTTCTCCAGGACAGCGGTCTCCGACTTTCCGTCATAGCGGCAGAGATAGCTGTAGACTTTCGACACGCCCGCGATATCCGTCATGGAAACGCGGCCTTCGACGATGGAGCTCTGCGTTGCGGTGTCCGCCCGCTGCCGTGTGCCGATCTTGAAGCTGACATCGTCGGGCCTTTCGGATTTTTCACGAACCCTTTCGCGGCAGGCTTCGACGGCGGCGGCTTCGAGGCGATAGCGGTCCCGCGTCCCTTCATCGAAATGCGACTTTAGGAAATACGGCACGGTTACCACCAGCGCGACCAGCCAGAGAAGTTTCTTGCTCATGCGTGCTGCGGGCCCGGTTTGTCAGAGTTTTTCGCGGATTCCCGCGGTCCATTGCCGGGCCGATGCCGAGAGGAAGGCAATATCGGTCTGGGTCGTCAGGAACTGGGCCCCGCGCCGGACGGTTGCCGCCTGCCGCTCGATGTCGCGGTTGCCGCCGCACCCGGCGAATTTTCCGTGCGTCTTCGCCGCATCAATGACGCGGTTCTGGGCGTCGACGATGGCCGGATCGTCGAATAGGCCCGGCTTGCCCATGTCCAACAGCAGGTCGTTGGACCCGACATGAAGGACGTCCACGCCGTCGACCGCCGCGATGGCGTCGGCATTCGCGACGCCTTCGGTCGTTTCGATCATGCAGACGATGAGGGTGCTGGCGTTGAGCTGTGCGACCATGTCGCCGACCGGGACCGGCCGGTAGTCGAACTGCGGCATGCTGCCGCCGGCGGACCGCTTGCCGACCGGCGGAAATTTGCAGGTATCGACGGCGCGCCGGGCTTCCGCCGGGGTGTTCACGTCGGGGAAGACGATCCCGTTCACGCCGTTATCGAGCAGCATGGAGACATCGGGGTCATCGACGCTGCGCACGCGGACAAGCGGGGCGATCCCGATTGCCAACGCGGCATTCGCGATATGCGCGATCGTTTCGAGATCGAATATGCCGTGCTGGACATCGATGAAGATGAAATCATGCCCGGTCGTCTTGGCGATTCGGGCGATATCGGCGGACCGCCCCAACCGGACATTCATGCCGAGCGCGACATCGCCCGACCGCATTCGATCGAGGACGGGATTGGTCAGTTCAGGATGCGTTTCGTCAGGCAAGGCGCTAATCCCCGTGCGTTATTCGTTTGAGGGCCGGATTTATGTTTTTCAGTGTATCGTGTTTTTCCCTTCCGACCGAAATAACGTAGGGTGTTGCGACTGGGGGCGGTGGCCGCATGTGACAGGCTGCCGGGTCCAATTCGCGGCGCAACCGCGCCGACTGATCAGAAAAAGCGACGATGAGCGCGACCAGCGCAGAACAGGACGGGGCGGACCTATCACCGCGCCAACGGTTCCTGGTAGGGCTTGCCATCATGCCGGCGGGCGCGATGCAGGCGACCGATACCTTCGCCACCAGTATCGCCATGCCGACCATGATGGGGGCGCTGTCGGCGACGATCACCGAGATTTCCTGGGTCATCACGGCGTATCTCGTGGCCTCCGCCATGTTCACGCCGCTCTACGCCTGGCTGAGCCGGCGGGTGGGGCGGCGGCGGTTGTTCATCGTCGTCATCATCGGCTTCATGGTGGCATCGCTGTTCGTTTCGCAATCCGAGACGCTGTTGGAACTCGTCGTCCTTCGCTTCGTGCAGGGCTTCTTCGGCGCGGGCTTGAATCCGCTCACCTTCCAAATGGTGCTCGCGACCTTTCCAAAGAAGCATCACGGTCCTGCCTTCGGATGGCTTCAGACGGGACGGATGAGTGCCGTCCTCGTCGGACCGGTGATCGGCGGGTTGTTGACGGAATTGATCGGCTGGCGGTCGGTGTACCTGATGAACTTGCCGTTGGGCGCGGCCGCGCTGATCATGATCCTGCGTGTCGTCCCGAAGGATGCGCCGGAACGCCCGCAGCAATTCGATTTCTTTGGATTCTTCGCCCTCAGCATCGCCATCGCCAGCACGCAGTTGATGCTCGACCAGGGGCAGAAACGAGATTGGTTCGATTCCGAGGTAATCGTGACCTACTGCATCATTTCGGCCGGCGCTTTCTACGTGTTTGCAATACATTGCACCACAGCGTTGCGGCCTTACCTGAATCCGCGGGTCTTCCGAAACCGGGAATTCGTGATCGGTCTGGTGATCGATTTCTTCGTCAGTTTCATGTTCTTCGGATATATGGCACTGCTGCCGCCGCTGTTGCAGCGGCAACTGGGTTTTCCCGTCGTCGAGACGGGGTTCGTTCTGATGTATCGGGGTTTCGGCACCATGGTGGCGGCACTATTGGCCGGGTTCCTGCTGATCCGGTTCAGCCCGCGGCCGCTGATCACGTTCGGCCTGCTGGCCGTTGCGGGGTCCACCTGGATTCTGTCCAGTCTTACCCCGGCGACCGACGTAACCCCGATTATCGTCGCCATCATGCTGCAGGGCATCGGCATCGGGTTCATGTCGACGCCGACGGAGACGGCGGCGTTTCAGACCATGCCGCCGGCGTTACGCCCGGACGCCGCCAGCGTCATGACCGCGGTCCGCCGGATCGCGGCCGGGATCGGCGTGGCGCTGCTGATCGCCCAACTGGTCAACAGCACGCAGCGGGCGCGCGCCGGGCTGACCGAGAATGTGAGCCATTACAATGAGCGACTGAAGCATCTTCCGCTGCCCGACAATTGGACGATGGACAATATCGACGGCATGGTGACGCTGAACCGTGTGATCGAAAAACAGGCGGAATTCATCGCGTATCTGCACGATTTCCAAATCATGACGGTCTTTGCGCTCTGCGTGCTGCCGTTGCTCCTGTTGATGCGAACACAACCGCCGGAGGACGGTGCGGCCCGCTAGAACACCGATGCGCCCGCCTTTTTCGTAAGGAAATCGTCCAAGAGGTCGAACACAAGCCGGATTCGGCGGCTGGAATGCAGCTCGCGATGGGTCGTCAGCCAAACAGGAAATACGAACGGTTCCATTTCCGGCAGAATCCGCTCGATACCCGGCGCATCCGCCGCGACCTCGTCCGACATCACGATAATGCCGAGGCCCTGCCGGGCCATTTCCCAGGCCACGACCCCGCTTTCCGATCCCACGCGAAAGTTCGCGCGGGTGAGGGACAGGCCGAACGCGTTCAGCCGTTCGATCATGCGGTCGTTATCGCCGAACCCGATAAACGTATGACCGCCCAGCCCGTCGAAGGATTCCGGACGGCCATGCCGGTCGAGATAATTTTTCGAGGCATAGAAATGCGCCGTGGCGTCGCTGACATGACGCGCGATCAGGTCGGGCTGTTCCGGACGAACATGCCGGATGGCGATATCGGCCTCGCGGAGCTGCAGGTCGCGAATATCGTTCGCCGCGACGACATCGATCTCCAGCAAGGGGGCGATCTCGCGTAACCGTTCCAGGGCCGGCGGCAGGGTATGGGCCGACATCACGTCCGAAGCCGTGATCCGCACTTGCCCGTCGATCGTCTGCGATTGCCCGGACGCGGTCAGCGATATCCGGTTCGCCGCGTCGCACATGGCCCGGACGTGGTCCAAAAGTTCGACGCCGGATGGCGTCAAGACGAGCGATTTGCCGACGCGGTCGAAAAGCAGAATACCAAGGTCTTCCTCCAACGCCGCGACCTGTCGGCCAAGCGTCGGCTGCGTGAGGCCGAGTGCCCGGGCCGCGGCGGAAAGCGAACCTTCCTCGACGGTTGCCAGGAACGCACGCGCTTGGTTCCAGTCGAAAGCAACGGATTGCCAATTCATGCATATATGCATATCAGAAAGACGAATTTCGGCAATTTATATTCTACATGTGCATATGTATTCCTTCCCGCGAAGGAGACGACACATGCAAACCGCCGCAGAGTTTTGGGACAAGGTCGCCCCGAAATACGCCAAATCCCCGATCTCGGATATGGAGGCCTACACCTATACGCTGGACCGGACCCGCAGTTATCTCGCGCCGAACGATACGGTTCTGGAAGTGGGCTGCGGGACCGGGGCGACCGCGTTGCTGTTGGCCGACGGGGTCGGGCACATCACGGCCAGCGACGTTTCGCCCAACATGATTGCGGTGGGGGTGGAGAAAGCGCGGGAACAGGGCGTTTCGAATGTTGACTTCGTTACCGCCGACCTCTTTGACGGTGTCCTCGACGGCGAGCTCTACGATGCGGTTTTGGCGCACAACATGCTGCATCTTCTGGAAGACATTCCGGCGGCGATACGCCGGATCGGCGGCCTGCTTAAACCCGGCGGTATTTTTATCTCCAAAACCGTTTGCCGCCCCGGCGCCGGCTCACCGCTGAAGTACCGGTTGATGAGGGTGATCCTGCCGCTCATGCAGATGGTCGGAAAGGCGCCCCACGTGAATTTCATGGAGATCGAAGACCTCGAGGATTGCATCGCGTCAGCGGGTTTCAAGATCCTTGAATCCGGAAACCATCCGCCGCCCAGCCGTTACATCGTTGCACGAAAATTATAGGGCGTTGCGCGCCGCATGATACGCTGGTTGCCGGAACGGCGGGGCACGAAAAGCGACGGCAGCGGGATGGAACCGATAACGGCTATCGATATCAGCAGTGAAATGGCGGAAGGGTTTGCCCTGCCGCCGGGCGGCATTCCGGTCGACGTTCTTTCCCGGCTGTCGCTGCCGGACACGGGTCTACGACTCCACCCCCGCCAGACCGGCCCACGGTTCGATGATGCGGTGTTGCCGCATATCAGCTCCGTGCATCTATCCTGCGGCCTGCATTCCGGCGATCCGGTGTTGATGCAGCGGTTGTTGCCGCAGCTTGTGGAGCGCGGGATTCAGATCGGCGCGCATCCGTCCTATCCCGACGTCTTCAACTTCGGACAGGCTCGCATCGACCTTTCGCATGACGAACTGGTGGCCGTGCTGTTGTATCAATTCGGCGCGCTGCAGGGCGTCCTGCGGCAGGTCGATACGTCCATTCGGCACGTTAAATGCCATGGAGCGCTGTCATTCGACGTCGCATATGAACGGTGGGCTTGCGACGCGATGAGCGAGGCCATTCGGCTGTTCGACCCGTCGATGGTCTTGGTCCTGATGGCCGGTTCGCCGAGCGTGCGATGGGCCCGGGACGCTGGCATCACGGTGATCGAAGAGGGATTCCTGGATCGCCGGTATGGACCGGAGGGACGCTTGGTATCGCGACACGATCCGCGGGCATTGCACGACCGCCCCGAGGACGCCGCCCGTCAGCTTATCGACTTTGTCAAACACGGCCGGGTGACCGCGGTCGATGGCACGCATGTCGCGCTTCGTCCGCGGACATTCTGCCTGCACAGCGATACCCCGGCCGCCGGCGCGTTCGCCGCCGCGATCCGTGATGCCGTCGAGCGCGAAGGCCTGACGATCCGGCCGTTGTCGGACTTGATGGTAGAGGATTAGCCGCTGTTCCGCCGTCGGCGTAAACGGAACCGCAACGCCGGTTTATCCGGTAGGCCGGTCTTGCCGGAATCGACTCCGTATTCGGGAACATTTCTCAGCTGGCGAAGGAACACGGACCGAACCGAGTCGGTCGATTGCTGGCGTATGAATTGCGGTCTCGGGCGCCGGTGTCCGGTTTTCGATTGTCCCGGCGCGGTCTGGGCGCGCTTTACGAACGCCGCCACGTCAACGATTTCGCGTGTCTTCGAATTGTCATGGCAATTGGACGCAACTTCCGGTCAAACCGGCTTGCCGTCCTCGTGGCGACCTGTAACTCTAATTGGAGAAACAGGCTGCGGAACAATCCGCGACGAGACCGGCGGTGGGGGAGGGGTTCATGGCAGATACCATCGATCTGGCGATCGGCAATGTGCGAACCACGGCTTTGACGGCACTACCGGCGGGAGGCGGCTCCGTTCCGGGCGTTGTCATCACTTTCCATCGTGGCGGGCTCGATGAATTCACCGCCTGGCTCGCCGACGATTTGGCCGCGAACGGATACGCCGCGATCGCGCCGAACCATTACCATGTCCTACCCGACGGGGTCAGCGTCGACGACCGACGCGACTATCTCACCGACGAGCAGATGGCCTTCGATATCGAGACATCCGCGGACTGGCTCGCGGAACAGGATCGGGTGGACGGGACCCGTCTCGCCCTGATCGGCCATTGCATGGGTGGGCGGACGACCCTCGTCGGGCTGGCCGCTTTTCCCGAGCGTTGGCGTTGCGGCTGCGATTGGTACGGCGGGCGGATTTTCAGCACAATGGGCAACGTTCCGTCACCGGCGGACCGGATCGGCGATATCGCCTGTCCGGTTGCGGGATTCTTCGGCAACGACGATGCCGATCCGTCGCCCGATGACGTGGATCGGCTCGATGCGCTTCTGACCGGCCACGGGATAGGGCATGAGTTTCACCGCTATGACGATGCCGGGCATGCGTTCATGAACTTCACGTCGGACAATCATCGAGAGGCGGCGGCGCGGGACTCCTGGGCCAAGGCGCTGGACTTCCTGGAGCGCCATTTGAAATAAGGACGAAAGGACCGGCTCGGCCGTGCAGTTTACGCTTTTCATCAACCCCGAACATCCGCCGGGTGACGCGTTCGATCGACGCTTCGAGGAACACCGCGAACAGGTGCGGGTGGCGCGGCAAGTCGGTTTCGACGGCGTCGCTGTCGGGCATCACCTGTCATATGGATCGGCGGCATGGTTTCCGCCCTTGGAAACGCTCATGGGACTCGCCGCGGAGGCCGAAGGCATGTCGCTGGCGACCTGCATGCTCGTGCTGCCGCTCTTCCACCCCCTGCATGTCGCCCAACAGGCGGCGCTGCTGGATATCATGTCTGGCGGGCGGTTGGTGCTGGGCGTCGCCCCCGGCTGGCAGGAGGATGAGTTCAACGTCGTCGGCGTGAACCACAAGACCCGGATCAGCCGGTTCGTCGAGTCGCTTGGCATCGTGCAACGCCTGTTCGCGGAGGACGGCGTCACCGTCGATGGAAAGCACTTTCAGATCGAGGATCTGACGCTGGCGCTCAAACCCGTGCAACGGCCGCGGCCGCCGATGTGGTACGGCGGCAGCGTGACGCGCGCGGTGGAGCGGGTTGCCCGGCTGGCCGATACCGGCCTTGGCGACAGCTGGGTCGCGTCGTCGCACCTGACGGAGGATGTCATCACCGAGCAGGCGACGATTTTCCGCGAGACCTTGGCCGAGCAGGGCAAGCCGATGCCGGAAACTTTTCCGCTGCTGCGCAATGTCGTCGTGGCGCCGGACCGGCAGACGGCGTTGCGCGACGCCGGGCCGTTTCTCGAAGCGAGTTACAAGGTGTTCGGACAGTGGGGCCTCTTCACCGACGTCGTGGGCGCCGGGAAAGCGCAACTCGATCTCGAGGAATTGATCGCCGGCCGGGTGATCATCGGGTCGCCGGAAGAGTGCGCCGGGGAACTCGTGACGCTCGCCCGGAAAACGGGATTCTCGCGATTGATCGCCCGCGTGCAGTGGATGGGCATGGATCAGAAACTTGTGCTTCGGACAATCGAACTGCTGGCCGACCGCGTTTTGCCCCTGATGCGGAAAGAGCTGGGCTGATCAAAAGCTTCCAGCCTGTTCTTCAAGTATTATTAACTCGGTCGATTGCCGGTCAATCCGGCTTCTCGAGTTTCGCTTCCTTGGCCGCATTCGACCCCTCGGGCGGATAGTCCAGGCGGTCCGCCATCTCTTCCTTCTGGTCCGGTGTGTAGTCGGGGAACGGCAGCGCATCCTCCTCGCGCCAGCGCTGTACTTCGGCGGCGGCGGCCTTGCCCCGCTCGGCGTCGAGACCGCCGTCGCGCGCCAGATACGCGGTTTGCGAGGGGAAAGCGAAGTCGGTGCCCGATTCCTTGATCGTGTCGATGACGCGCAGGAGGACGTCTTCGCGGATCGCCGAGAACTCGGGGAAGAGGCGGGTGTTGGCGAAGGCGAAGATCTCGATATCGAGCGAATAGGCGCCGAAGCCGACGAAGCGGACGCGCAGCGGCACGGGCAGCATTCGGGGATGCGCGATCAGCAATTCCCGCACCTTGGCCAGAACATACCGCAGCTGCTCCGGCGTGGTCTCGTAGCGCAGGCCGATCGTCGTGCGCAGCATCATGCGGTCCCGCATCGTGAAATTCACCAGGTTCATCTTGGCGAATTCGGCATTCGGCACGGTTATCAGTTTGCGGTCGATCGACCGGATGCGGGTCGACCGCAAGCCGATATTCTCGACCCGGCCGCGCAGACTGCCGAATTCGCAGAGATCGCCGACCCGGACCGGCCGATCGCTGTACAGCATGATCCCACCGATCAGATTCTCGATCGTCGGCTGGGCCGCGAGGGCGAGCGCCAAGCCGCCGACGCCGAGACCGGCGAGCAGGGGGATGACGGGAATGCCGAGACGCTCGGCCCCGAAAAACACCAAAGTGATCGCCACCGCGCTGCTGAGGACCCGAAAAAGGACGCGCAGCATATTGGCGTCAATGCTGTTGGAATCGATCCGGGGCGTAGCGATGATCGATTCCGCGATACCGATCCCGACGACCACCGCGAGCCAGGCGGATGTGAGATAAAATAGGGCGACCAACGTGAAGACGATCGTGTCGGCAACCTGGCCGGTGACGTTCACCACATCGATCGACAGGTACCGGACCAGCAGCAGGCTCAGCATGATGACGGTCGGCAGGAGCAATCGCCGCCAGGCGCGTTTCTGCAGCGATTCCGGGACCGTCCATCGATTGCACAGGCTTTGGAACGCGCAGGGCAGGAAGATACCGATCACGACCGACAGGGCGAGACCGATCCATTGCCAGAGCGTGGGACCATGGAACGGCGTCCGCGCCCATTCCGGCAGGTCCCACAGCCAGTGAAGCCATTTCGGCGGCAACAACTTGCCCGGCGTCGTGATGTAGAATTCGTAGAAGCCCTCGGTCGTTGTCGTTTGATAGGGTAGCGCTCGGACCTTGGGGTAAAACTCGTCAACCCGCGCCACCGTGTCGACGCTGAACAGGAACTCTCCGACGCGGGCACCCTCGGCAACCCTTGCGATGACGATTTCCGTCCCGGGTATGCGCCACTGCTCGATCTCGTTGGCCTTCGCCGCCGCCCTGTCGGGGATCGCCTCCAAGTTAGGCAGGTTGATCCGATCCAAGATTTCTTTCAGCAGCAGTACTTTTTCCAGGCCGATGTCCTGAACCGAGGTCGGCGGAATGTCGCTGAGGTCGAGGGTGCGTATGGCACGGGCCAACGCGTCTTCCGCCTGCCGGACCTGCTTCTCGACCGCTTCCGTCGTAAATAGACCCCGCTCCGTCATATGCGTGAATTGCGCGGACTGCAGAATGGTGAAGGCTTCCGTGACGCTTTCGAGGAATGTCTTCAGCGTCGCTTGCGGGCTGGTCGTGTCCGCCGGGCGCAGCGGGTTGGCGTCCGGGGCGGCGATCGCCGGCCCCGCCGAAAGCAACAGGAAGGCGGCAACAAGCAGCCAGGCTGATTTCACGAAGATTGGCCATTGCCGGCACGGAGTCCCGTGACTCGGCAAAAATTTTGTGAAGGGGTGTGATTGGCCAAATTCGGCTCCCTTGGTCTTGATTGGAATTGCCATCCGTTCGTGCCGACTCCCAGTGCATGAACAACCGCGAAGGAAGGGTACTATGAGCAGCGATTTAACATGTTTCGAGCGACCGCGCCGATTTTTCAGTGGTTGTAACGCTCGAAATTCCCGATTACCGAACCATTATTACAAGCGGCGACCGGCTTCATCTGCCAAAGTATCCTCACGAGGTCGTGAGTGCTTTCTGTACAATTCCGCCAGGGTTGTCCGCTAGCCAGCATGGCCGGCGACGATTGAGGATTGGCTGCTTCGGCACTGCCGGACTGTCGCCTCTACGATAACCCTAGGCGCTACGGAAGAACGAACGAATCCATGAATATCGTTTTCATCTGCGATCCCGAGCGGTACCCGCACGCCGACAATGACATCCCGGTTTGCTACAAGGCCGCGGCGCGCGATCCCAAGATCGATCTTTTTCACCTGCCGGTTGCCAACGCAACCGGGGCCGATGAGGTCGAGGTCGTTCCGGTCGAGACGGGTGAACTCTCGCATGAGGCATTCCTCAATTTGAATGCGGCGCCCCGGCGAACGGTGCCGGTTACGGCGTTGGATGTGATATTTTGCCGGACGCTGAAGCCGTTTCCGGAAGGCCATCTCGATAGGCTCGGGCGATGGATTGGGAAGACCAAATTTCTCAACAACCCGCTCAACAAAAAAATACAGATTTCAGCGGGCTTCTTGAGCGGTCTGGCGCCGGACTATACCCCCGAAACGATCGTGACCGGGGAGGCTTCCGAACTCGACGCTTATCTTGCTCGGCATGGGACGGTCGTGGCGAAACGGCCGAACAGCACGAACGGTCTCGGCGTGTACAAGATTTGGCGCGAGGGCGGCGTATACCGGACGGATCATGTTCATGAAGGCGCGCATGAATTCCCCAACGCAGGTGCATTGCTGGATTATGTACGCGGCGTCTGGGAGGCCGTCGAACTCGTCCGGTTCCTACCCCGGGTCACGACCGGGGACAAGCGCGTGGTCGTGGTCGACGGTGAAATCTACGGGGCGTATATCCGGAAATCCGCGAGTGGACACTGGGTGCACAATGTGAGTTCGTCGGACAGCCTGTGCTATCCCGCCGACGTCAGCGATTTTGAACGGAAGGCGGTGGCCGAAACGGTGCCGCTATATCGCGATTACGGATTCTACACACTCGGGTACGATTTTTTGATGAATGACGATGGCCGATGGCTTATCAGTGAGATCAATGTCGGCAATATTGGCGGCATTGCGCGTCTCGAACAGCTGACAGGTAGCTCATTTATGGACCGGTTTCTGTGTTGGATGGTCGAGTTCGGTGAGCGGCCGGAATGCGATACGACCGCTCTCGAGCTAAGGACAAGCGGCCTCCGTTGAGGTTGGCCCGTCCGGTTCGACACGTCTAATGAAACAAATCGCCGTATTCTTTGAGTATCCGGGTGCGCTCGACTATCCGTTCGATAGCGTCCGGTATCTCAACACTCACCGCGAACTCGCCGCTGAGATCGAGGCGCTTGGCTGTGAATACCGCATCGTCCGTCATTTGGACACCTATGAGGGGAAGGGCCGCTTCACAAAGAGCTGGCGGTTTCAGGATGGATGCGTCGTTGAAAACGGCCCGTTGCAAGCGGATGTCGTATTCGACAAAGGGTGTTTCACGCCGGACGATTTCGATCCGGTTTTCAACTGCCGCGCGGTCAACCGCATCTGCACCGACAAGTGGGAGACCTACGGCCTCTTCGAAGCGCAATCGCCGTATTCCATTCTGGTTGAGTCGAAGACCGACCTTGCGGCGGCATTGGCATGCATTCAGACCGAACTCAAGGTCATCAAGCCGCTATCCGGATTGCAGGGCGAGGGCGTGCGGATTGAAACGTCGGAAGATCTCATGGCGAACGGTATCGACATGCCCGTCATTGTTCAGGAATTTCTCGACAGTAGCGGCGGGATCCCGGGGATCGTCGACGGCGTTCACGATTTTCGCGTCACGTTGCTGAACGGCGAGGTGATCTGCGCGCTCGTACGGAAACCGCCGCCTGGACAGCTTGTGGCGGCGATTGCCCGGGGCGCGACGATGTCGGTTGTCGAGCGGTCGTCCATCCCCGAATCCATGCTGGACATGGCGATGTTCGTCGACCGACGGTTCGAACGCTTTGGCCAACGGTTATTTTCGGTCGATATGGCGATGACCCCGGACGGGCCGCGGCTGATCGAACTGAATTCCCGCGTGGCCCTTCGCGAGAACAAGACGCATCCGGATTTCCGCCGGTTGAAAGAACTGCTGGCGGGCGTCTTGGTCGGCTTGGCGACCACTGGGTAGGCCGGGTCAACCGCCTGCTCGAGGATGTTTGGCGCCCACGCTGCCGGCTTTCCGGCGTGCGCGTGAACCGCAATCGGCGCAAGCGTTCGGTTGAAATCGACCACTTTTTCATGCATAGGGCGTAGCCCATGACGATAAGCGTCATGAGACTCAGTTCTGACGGTGCGAATTTCGGTGTTGCGATGACGGGTATGTTTTGAAATTATCAAATCATATGAAATTGTTATCGTCGAGTTGCCGATTTGTGATGAGTGGGCGCATCGACCGGATGACACCTTCGAGCCGCTTATATTGAGATCCGGGATGAAGACAAGGTGATTAAGCACGAACTGAATCGCGCAAATCGAATGTTCTTCAACTCAAAATGTTAGCAAAGGGAGAAACCATGTCACGAACTCCAAAACTGACTGCCGCCATTCTCGGCGCGGCCATCATCGGCGTAACCGCCGGTGCCGCCGGCGCCGCGGATCCGGTAAAGCTTCGCTGGGCGTCCGACCATAACGGTCCGCCGCATCCGGCCGCGATTGCCGAAGTTCGCTTCGCCGAACAGGTGGAAAAGCGAATTCCGGGCAGTAAGGTCCAGATCTACTGGGCAAAATCGCTCTATACCGTGCCGCAGGGCCTGAAAGCGTTGACCCAGGGCAACTTGGAAGTTCTCACCGGCCAGTTCGGTAAGACCTCCAGTGTCGAGCCGCTGTCCAACGTGCTGTTGGGCGCCGGTAAATTGACGACGGTCGGTGCGATCGACGCCGTCGATAAGACCGAGACGTTCAAGGCGCTTGCCGGGCATTTCAACAAAACCCATGACGTCACCATTATGGGCGCCGGTCATCTGAGCATGTATATGGGCGCGGGCGCCGTCAAAAGCCGCCTCGTTGGACCCGCGGACTTCGCCGGCAAGAAGATGCGGTCCATGGGCCCGGCCGAAAACGCGCTGCTGAGTGCGCTGGGCGCCAATCCGCAAGCCATGGCATTCGGCGATGTGCCGCCGGCACTGCAGACCGGCGTCATCGACGGCCTTCTCACGTCGCTCGGCGGCTTCAATGCCACCAAGGAACAGGCCCCGTACTTCACGGTGGCCGGCCTCAACGGCATCGTCGGCGACTACTACTGGTTCGGCGTATCGAACCGCTGGTGGCGGAAGCTTTCCAAGGAACAGCAGGAAATCCTGACCGACATCATCAAGAATGATTTCATTCCGTTCCAACGCGTCATCAACTACTGCAACGATCAGCGCACGCTGGCCAAGTTCGTCACCAAGGACAAGAGTGCGCCGGGAATCTACGTGTTGACGCCGGAAGAGGCCGCGGTGATTCAGAAGGCCGAAGCGGGCGCCACCAACAAGTGGATCAAGACCAAGGTGAACGATACGGGCGACAAGCTGGTCGACCAGTTCACCAAGGAAGCGGCGGCGTTGGTGAAAGCCAATCCTCCGGGGTCGCATCCTCTCGAAAAGACCGACTGCACCAAGTACGAGCCTTATTTCGCGAAATACGGCAAGGGCGCAGACCTGTATAAGGCGAAGAATCGTAAATAATCGCCAATACGCGGACAACTTGAAGGGGCTGCTCTGGCGGCAGCCCCTTTTAGTTTCCGAAATAAGCATACGTCAGGGAGGTGAGACATGGATGCGTTCCTAAGATTCTCAAGTGGCGTGAAAACCTTTGTCCATTCGGTATTGGGCTGGGTCGCATCGGCCTTGCTATTGATCCTGACACTGTTTGGATTGCTTGAAATCGTGCGGCGCTACATTTTCGGCGTCGTTTTTGAATGGGGCCAGGACGCGATCATTGTCGGCATGATTGCGGCCGTCGCCTTGTATATCGGTGCCACCCAAACCCGGCGGAGCCATCTGGTCATGAATGCCATTGTGCAGCTTTGCCATGCCCAAGGATATTACCGGCTGGTGGGGATCATGCGGATTTTGGTTTCGGTGGTCGTTTGTGTGTTTTGCGGCTCGTTGAGCATTACCGGATGGCCGACTTTGAGTTATGCGATCGAACGGGATCTGTCGACCTACAGTCTCCTCATTCCGCTGTGGCCGTTTTATCTGGTCTTGATGGTGGGCTTCGGCCTCATGTCTCTTATCGCCTTCCTGCAGACGATCGAAGACATCATCAGTTACATACGTGGAGAGCATCTCGACAGCGAGATGGAATTAACCACGGATATATAACCGGCCGATTGCCGGACCAATCGGGGGGAGATTGTCATGCCCGCACTCGCGCTTACCCTATTCGGACTGCTTTTCATCGGCGTTCCCATTGGGATCGCGTTGGCCGGCGCCACCGGGATCATGGTGCTATTCGACGATTTCCTGTCCTACAGCACGCTGTTCGAAGCGTTTTTCATCTTCATCAGTAAATATACGCTGATCGCGATCCCGTTCTTTATCTACGCCGGTTTTCTCATGGAGAGGACCGGGCTGGTTCAAGGCCTGTTCAATTTCGCCGACGCGCTGATCGGGTGGGTGCCCGGCGGGTTTGCCTATGCCACATTGATCGCCGCCGTTCTTTTCGGCGCGATTTCCGGATCGTCCACCGCCATGGCGGCCGCGATGAGCGTCATCGCGTATCCGGAGATGGTGCGGCGCGGCTATCCGAAATGGATGGCGGCCGGGGTGATCGCATCGGCCGGGGGTATCGCCTTGCTGATTCCGCCGAGCATCACGCTGATTCTGTTCGGCGTCATCACTGAAATCTCGATCGTCGATCTGTTCTTCGCCGGTGTCGTTCCGGGAATCATGTTGGCGATAAGTGACGCGGTCATCATCGTTACCGTATCGATTTTCTTTGCAAAGTTGCCGGCCGGTACATTCGACGCCGGCAAGTGCTGGACCGCCTTTCTGGAGGCGCTGCCGGCGTTGTTGATGCCGGTGTTGGTGCTGGGCGGTCTCTATGGCGGCCTCTTCACGCCGACCGAAGCCGGTGCGGCGGCTGCTTTTTATGCTCTTGCCTACGGCGTTCTGTTTAAGCGCAAGGAATTCTTGAAGGAGCTGATGCCGACGACCCGCCGCACGATGAACCTTACGGCAATCGTGTTTTTCCTGCTGGGCTGCGTCGGAATCTTCCAATTCTTCCTGGCCAACATGGGCTGGCCGCAGGAGATAGCTGCCTGGGCGGGATCGCTGGGACTTTCGAAGCACGGCTTCCTGATCTTCCTCATGATCACTTTGCTGCTGCTCTCGATGTGGCTGACCGGCGTCGCCATTCTGGTGCTCACCGTGCCGATCTATTTCCCCGTGGCCCTGTCGCTCGGGGTCGATCCGATTCATTTGGGAATTCTGACGGCGCTCTGCATCGAGATCGGCAGCGTGATACCGCCGGTCGGACTGAATCTGTTCGCCGTCAGCGGCGTGACGGGGCTTCCGGTGACGCAGGTGATACGTGGATCCTTCCCGTTCTGCATATCGGATACGGTGGTGCTGTTCATCGTGCTGTTCTTCCCGATGCTGGCCCTGTGGCTGCCGAGCATGCTGATCACCTCGTATTTCTGATCCGGCTGGGAGGGCGGTGACCGCCATTCCAGCCCGCATGATGCAATCGGAGCGTTTGCGGTAAACTGTCGTCAGCCGCGCCGGAGGTAATTTCGGCGCGGTCTTGCTGGAACGTCCGCCGGGGATCGGGATTGCGTACTGAATCGATCGACGATCTGTTTGCCCGCTACGGGCCGTCCTACCGGATTTTTGTAACCGTCGGCGCGATGGTCGCGTCCTTCACCATGGTGTTGAGTGCGACGATCGTGAATGTCGCGGTGCCGGAGGTGATGGGGGCGTTCGGTGTCGGGCAGGACGAAGCGCAACTTATGGCGACGGCGTTCATCGCCACCATGACCGCGAGCCAGCTCCTGAATGCGTGGTTCGTCTCCGCCTTCGGGCCGCGCATGACATTTTTGATCGTGCTGACGATTTTTACGGCGGGATTGTTGATCGCCGGTTTTGGCCCGAACCTCGACATCATCGTCGTCGGGCGGGTGTTGCAGGGATTCGCCGCCGGCGTGATCCAGCCGTTGGCCATGGTGACCGTGGTGCAAGTATTTCCTGCAAACCGGCGCGGCGTGGCGGTGGGCATCTTCGGTGTCGGCCTGATGCTAGCGGTCGGGGCCGGGCCCGTCGTCGGCGGCATCGCCATCGATACGCTGACTTGGCGCGCGATATTCTTCGTTACACTGCCGCTGGTCATTCTCGCGATGTTCCTGGGCAGCATCTTCATGCCCAATCCGAAACGGGAGGGCGGCCGTGTCCCGTTCGATTGGACCAGCTATATCCTCTTGTGCACGGCATTATTCTGCATCATCTCGGCGGCCACCAACGGTCAGCGCGACGGTTGGACGTCGAATGAAATCCTGATTCGGTTCGCGATCGGTGTTGCTGCGGCGGCCGGCTTCGTGCGCATGCAGATGCGAGACGGCCCGCGATTGCTGGATTTCACGTTGCTGAAGAACCCGCAATTCGCGTCGGCCGTCGTCGTCGGCTTCGTATTCGGCATGGGCAATTTCGCGATGACCTATGCGATCCCGGTCTTTACGCAGATCGTGCAGGGATACACGGCATCGCAGGCCGGGCTGGTGCTGCTTCCGGCGAGCTTGATCCTGGTGGTCGTTTTCCCGCTGGCGGGCCGTCTGTCGGATCATGTGCCGTCGAAATTTCCGATCATGGGCGGGCTGATCCTTTTCGCCGCCGGGGTGGCGCTGCTGGCGACCGCGGATGTCAACAGCACATTCTGGACCGTCGCCCTGTTCGCGATCGTCGCGCGGATCGGCATGGGGTTCATCAATCCCGCGTTGATGGCGTCGGCGCTGAACGCCTTGCCGCCGGAACGCCTGAATCAGAGTTCCGGCACAATCAACTTTTTCCGGCAACTCGGCGGCGCATGCGGTATCAACGTGTTGGTCGTGTTTCTTGAGATACGGACACAATTCCACAGCGAGAACCTGGCGGCGACGCAGACCTCGGCGAACGCGGCGACCCGCGAATTGCTGGAACAGTTGAAGCACCTTCTTTCGGCCGATGGCATTCCGGCAGCCATGCTGGACCGGATGGCGCTGGATCATCTCGGCGCAATGATCGAGGCGCAGGCGAGCACGTTGGGTTTCCAAGACGGCTTCTGGCTCATCGCCGGTGTTTTCATCGCTGCGCTCATTCCCGCCTGGATCCTCGGGCGGGCGGAGAAACAACCGAAGAGGTCGGTGCGCCCGGCGGGCCGTCCGGCCCCGCAAGCGGGCGACTAACGGCGAATAGCGATGCCGCTACGGGCGCGTTGCGTCTTGTAAATACCGTATGAGAATGCCGCGCTCCGGATCGTCATACCGCCCGTGGATGAAAAGATAGTCGTCGAGAGCTTCGACGGTCCAGACAGGGTCGGCCGTCTTCCAGACCATGCGGTACCGAAATCCCTGCACGGCGCCGTAACGGCGACTGAAGAGTCCTTCCAGGTGCGGACCCCGCTTCGCGGGTTCGTCGGCCCTCAGTGTGTGGCAGTTTGCACAGTCGTTTTGAAAAAGACCGCGGCCTTCATTTTCAGCCTTGGCCGCGCCCGCAACGGTCAGAAAAATCACAAAAAGAATTGAGAGTCGGAGCCCGCATGCAGTCATGTTTCACCGGCCTCTATCCGTGTCGAGTTCCGACCAGATATCGGCTGGATCCCGGGCTCATGCCCTGATGTGGATCAAGATTGCGGCGGGCGAGACCTTAGAGGAGCCACGGTGCGAGGAATGTCGACAATAACCGGGCGCTGTCCTTGTCCGCATCCTCATACCAGCCTTCGCGATGGGTCGAATTCATGGTGCCGAGAACGGTGCCGCCGTGCCGGACCGGAACGTTGATGATCGAGCCGAGGCCGAGCGCGATGATCTTCTCATGGTCGTCGAAGGCCCCGCGGATCGCATCGTTATCCCGGCCGAGAAAGATGTCGCCGTCGGTCAGGATCATCTCCGACCAAGGCGTCCCGCCTTTCTGTTTCCGGCCGCCGATGGGATAAGACGCCGGATCGGAGCTGTAGACGCGTTCCAATTCCATGCTGTCAGGATAGAAGCGGGAAATCGTGAACAGCCGGTGACCGATCGTGCGGGCCACGACAGTGTCGAGTACCGCGCAAAACGTAGACGCATCCTTGGCCGCAAGGCCGGCCTCGGCCAACCTAAGGCAATCGTCGATGGAGAGCGGCTTCTTGGGCAGGTCGCGGCCGGCTGGATCGGGCATAGGGCCTAACTTCTTGACGATGGTTTCCGTGCAAATCCAAGGGCAGGACCCTAGCACTCCCGGGATTGGGCAGGAAGGTTTCGGCGTACGGGGAGGCCGGTGGACATATTGTCTTTTGACGCGGCCCGGAGCGTACCCTAAACAAGGCGCGTCATGATCGAATTCGGATCGCACGAGAGGCACTGACCGGTGGCATCCACTGATTCAACGTCTGGCGTTGCCGCCGTGCCGCACACGGGTCTGACCCTCGGGCATTTCGGCCTGCTTCTTGTTGTGTGCCTTTCTTTATTCCTGCCGGGTTTTGCCGATCTGCCGTTGACCGACCGCGACGAGGCCCGGTTCGCGCAGGCGTCCCGCCAAATGCTCGATTCCGGCGACCTCGTGAACATCACCTTCCAAGACAAGGCGCGCCACAAGAAACCGGTCGGGATTTACTGGCTGCAGTCGGCGAGCGCGTACCTGTTCGGCAGCGATGGTGAACCTGAGGTCTGGCCGTATCGGTTACCGTCGTTGGTCGGCGCGGTCATCGCCGTGTTTGCCACGGCGTGGGTCGGAACGCTGTTCTTCGGCCAACTGGTCGGTATGTCCGCGGCGATTTTGCTGGCGGGCACGTTGCTGTTGGGCGTCGAGGCGCGGTTGGCCAAGACCGATGCGGTGCTGCTGGCGACCATCGTGGTTGCGCAGGCCGCGTTGGCGAAAATTTTTGTTCTAAAGAGCCAATCTCGGCCCTGTGCTTGGCCGGCGGTCATTGCATTTTGGCTGGCCGTCGGCGCCAGCATTCTGGTGAAGGGACCGATCATCTTCCTGATCTGCGGCTTGACGATCCTGTATTTGGTGGTCACGGAACGGGAAATCCGATGGCTTGGGATGCTGCGGCCGCTAATCGGTGTGCTGATCACGGCGGTCGTCGTTCTACCCTGGTTCGTTGCGATCGCCGTCGAAACGGATGGCGCATTCTTCGAGACCTCGCTTGGCGGCGACTTGTTGGCGAAAATCGGCACGGGCCAGGAATCACATGGCGCGCCGCCCGGCTTCTATTTCATCGCCTTCTGGCCGACCTTCTGGCCGTTCTCCGTCGTCGCGGCGCTTGCCGTGCCGTGGATTTGGAGACGCCGGCGGGACCCGCAGGTGCGCTTCTGTCTCGCCTGGTTCTTGCCGAGTTGGATCGTGCTCGAGTTGGTGGCGACGAAATTGCCGCACTACATCCTGCCGGTTTATCCGGCGCTCGCCATCCTGACGGCGGCGGCGTGGCGCGATGCATTCGCGGGGGGCGGCGAGCGTCTGCGCAAACTGTCGGCCTTCGTCGCCTTGGTCGGGTTCGCCATTTGCGGCGTCATCCTGGCGGGGCTTTTCGCCGTTGGGACCGCATTCCTGCAATCAACCGTGAATGTCGCGGGCCTCGTTATGGCCGCGGTGACGCTGGCATTGCTGATCTACATGATCCTGTGGTGGCGCGGCAAAGCGGAGCATGCCTTCAATCCCATGGTCGCGTTGTTTGCCGGCGCCCTGGCCTTCAACGGTATCCTGTTTCACTTCTTTTTGCCGTCCCTCGATACGGTCTGGCTGAGCAAGCGCAGCGCCGCGGCGTATGCGGAGACGCGGATATGCCCGGATTCGCGGCTCGCGTCCGCAGGGTTAACGGAACCGAGCCTCGTCTTCCTAACAGGTACCGACACGCGGCTCGGAAGTGCGGAAATGGTTGCGAAACACCTACTGGACGATCCCGCCTGCGCAATGGGTCTGGTCGATCAGAAATCGGAAAAGCGTCTCTTGGCGGCGTTGGCGAAAGCGGGCAAGACGCCGCAGGCCGTGCGGCAAATCACGGGCGTGAATTATGCTCGAGGCAAGCGGCTTACCTTGACGCTCTATCGGCTCCCGAAGGGGGAGTGAGGCAGCCTAAGAATGAGCATGCAGTCCTCGATGAAACAGTCCGCCTGGGCCGACATGATGCAGGCGTTGAGTTGGCGCGATTGGCGGGTGCTGGCGGGTGTCGCGGTTATCGCGGTCCTGATGGTGACGGTGGATGGGCCGCTATCCGCCATGATGCGGGGGATCGGCGGCGAGGCGCGTCGGATCATTGATGTCCTGGCATCCTCCGGCGATTCGAAATACTCGCTCGTCCCGACCGGCGTCGCCGCGATTGCGCTGATGACACTATATTTCCTGGATGCCTCGACCCGGCGCGCGCGGTTCTATGCCTGGCTGGCCGGTGCGTCCGGCTTTATCTTCGCGTCCATCGCGGTTTCCGGCATTGCCACCAATGTGGTGAAGATCCTGTTGGGGCGGGCGCGTCCCCATGCCGCCGATGACCTGTTCTGGCCGGTGTTCCAGCCGATCGCGCCCAGCGGGGACTTCCATTCATTTCCTTCGGGCCATGCCAACACGCTTTTCAGTATCGCGATCGCGATCGGATTCTTCGCGCCCCGGCTGCGTATTCCGTTATTGATCGCGGCGGCGGTTTTGGCGTTCGGCCGCGTGCTTCAATTCAAGCATTTCATCAGCGATTCCGTCGGTGGCGCGCTCTTGGCGGTCCTCACGACGATTTGGCTGCGGCAGCTCTTCGCCCGCTGGAACATCGTGTTTAGGAAGCTGCCGTCGGGCCGCATTGGTTTTACCGCGCCCGGCCACGTCCTATTGAGCGGGAGCAGGGCGAAGGCGGACCGATAGCGCGTCCGGCCAATCGCCGAACCGTTCGCTGTCGGAAATTTGGAAGAATAAAGGCCGGATTGCGCCTATGCCTCAGAAGGTGCCGCTGCCCAGCCGTAGGATCTGATCGAATGCTTTGTCGCGGGACCAATCCGGATAAACCGCCAATACCGCCTGGATGGCAGCGCTCGTCGCAACGTCGTAGGTTGCGCCGACTTCGTCGGCCTCCCGATAAGCGCGATGAATTATGCGTGACAGATCCACGTCTGCCACGTCGTCCATTCGCAGTAACATATCCACCACCCTACCTAGAATCGCTTCCAGGTCATGAATTGTTCCTGAGCGGCAAGTCTACTTGAATCCGCCGCTGTTTTGTATGACGCAAGCGAGACCTTCTTTAGGATAGAAGGCCCATCGTGATCTTTTCGTCACAAGCGGTTTGCATTTTGGGCGGCGGGTTCTTGTTTTCCTAGACAAACCGCGCTGTTTCCGAAGCGAACTAGCCATTTTGAGTAACCCTAAAGTTTCAATTCCCGCGCGGCTCCCTCCAAATGGATAGTCCATATAGCCGGAGGAATTGCGTCCCCAACCGCGATAACGTGACGATGTTATCCGGCAAGAAACGCAAAAAAGTTGGAACAAGGGACAGGTATCACCGATGATCAGCGATCTCGCACGGTTCCCCGAACCCGACGTAAGCCCTTATCTCCAGCGGCCGCTTCGAACCTTTGCCAAGGCCAGCCGGGATATTGCGGAAACACGTCAGGCGATCCGAAAAGCGCGGGTGGCGAACTCAAACTCGCCGATCCATGCCGTCGATCCGGCCAAGTCCTTGCGTCGAGGCTTCGGCCAGCCGGTCTGAGCCGTGGCCCGCGACAGGACGTCCGCCGGCGGCTATAGTCCGCCCCATGGATCGTGCCTCTTCATTCCAACTTCAGAACGTCCGTATCAGCCCTGACCGAACCGTAGGAATTACGGTGCGCGACGGTGTGATCGCGGCGATTACCGACGGCCCGTCCGAGGGGCCCGCTGATATTGCCGGCATTGATGGCGCGAACGGATTGGTTCTGCCGGCGCTCGTCGATGGGCACATGCATGTGGACAAGACGCTGTTCGGACTGCCATGGCTGCCGTATCCCGCCGGTCCGGACCGTGAAAGCCGGATCGAGACCGAAAAGCAATTGCGCGGTCAGTTTCCCATGCCGGTCGAAGAACGGGCGGCAGGGTTGCTTCGGCAGGTCATCACGACGGGGACAGGGGCGCTCCGGACCCATGTGGATGTCGATCTTCCGATCGGTTTGGCCCATATGCACGCAATCCTCGGGTTGCGGGACCGTTTCAAGGACTATCTCGATATTCAGATCGTCGCCTTCCCGCAGAGCGGCATTGCGCGGTGCCCGGGAATGGCGGACCTGCTCGATGCCGCCGTCGCGGAAGGCGCCGACTTGGTCGGCGGAATCGATCCGATTGGCTTCGACGAGGATTTGCCGGGGCATTACGACACGATATTCGGGATCGCCGAACGCCATGGAGTGGGCATCGATATTCATCTTCACGATGCCGGCCCGACCGGCGTGGCGGAGCTTGAGGCGTTGATCGAGCGCACGCGCGCCGCCGGACTCGAAGGGCAGGTAACGGCAAGCCACGCCTTTTGCGTCGGCGGCTGCGACGAGTCGACCTTCGAGCGCTTGGCCGCTGCCCTCGCCGGGGCACGGATTCCGATTGCGACCCATGGCGGCGGCGCATCGCCGCTGCCGCCGGTGAAGAAACTGCGCGAGCGCGGCGCGTCGATATTCGCCGGCAACGACAACATTCGCGATACCTGGACGCCCTACGGCAATGGCGACATGTTGGAGCGCGCCATGCTGACCGCCTGGCGGTCCGGTTTCCGCACCGACGGGGATTTGGAAATCGCATTGGATTTGGCGAGCGGGGCGGGGGCCACCGCGCTGGGTCTGGAAGGGCACGGTCTCGATGTCGGCTGCGCCGCCGATTTCTTCGTGGTTGATGCTGATACGCCTGCGCATGCCGTGGCGGACCGGCCGGTCCGGCGGTTGGTATTCAAACGGGGCCGGCTCGTGGCGCGGGACGGGGCGTTGACCGAAGCCGCGGAAGCCGCACTGGGCTAATCGTCGATCAGCGCCAGAACCTGATCCACCATTTCCGGCGCGACCCCCACATAGTTGGCCGGGTCTAGCATGGCGTCGATCTCTTGCTCGGAGAGATGGCCGCTGATCTCCGGCTCGGCGAGCAGAACGTCCCGCAACGTTGTGCTGCCGTCGGCGCAGCGGGCGCAAGCCTCGTAGACCACGTCATGCGCCTGGTTGCGGCCGATATGCGGCGCGAGCCCCATCATCACCGCTTCGGACATGATCAGTCCGTTCAGCATGTCCAGATTGGCCCGCATGCGGTCTTCGTCGACCACCAGGCCGTCCAGGATCGACAGGGCATTCTCGATCGCGCCGCCAACGATGACGAAGGCTTCCGGCAGGATGGACCATTCGAGATGCATCCCGCCAATGCTGCGTTCGTGATCCTGGACCATCGTGTCGAGAGCCAGCGCCACCTTCTCGCGCAGCATGCGGCCCGCCGCGACCAGCGGCTGGCATAGGATGGGATTTCGCTTTTGCGGCAGGGTGCTGCTGGCGCCCCGGCCGGTGACGAAGGGTTCGCCGACCTCGCCCACCTCGGTCGACATCAAGGTGCCGATTTCCTGGCCGATCTTGGCCAAAGTCGCGCCGACGAGACCGAGGAGCGATGTCGTCTCGGTCCAGGAGTCGCGCGAGACGTGCCAGGTAATCGGCGCTTCGGCGAGGCCGAGTTCCTTCATCGTTTCGCGCAGCACGTCGAGCCCGCGGTCGCCCAAGGTCGCGTTCGTGCCGACCGCGCCGGCAATCTGGCCGACCGCAGCGCGCGGGCGGATTTCGAGGAGGCGTTCACGATGGCGGTGAATTTCGGCGAGCCAGATCGCGACCTTGTATCCAAAGGTGATGGGCGCGGCTTGCTGCCGCATCGTGCGGCCCGCCATGATCGTATTTCGGTGCTTCCGCGCCAGTCCGGCGAGGACGGATTCGACATCGCCCAACATCTCGTCCAGCAGGTCGAGCCCGTTGCGGATCTGCAGCGCCATGCCGGTATCGATGACGTCCTGCGTCGTGCTGCCCCAATGCACGTAGCGTGCGGTTTCCGGGCCGACCGCCTTGGCCAGTTGATGCACGATCGGCAGGATCGGAAATCCGACCTTGTCGAATTCCTCTTTCATGGCCGGGATATCGATGAAAGCGACTTTGGCTTTTTCGCTGATTTCCGCCGCGGCGTCCTCCGGGATGATCCCGAGCCGCGCCTGCGCGCGGGCGAGCCCGGCTTCGAAGTCGAGCCAGCCCTGAAAACGGGCTTCGTCGTCGAACAGCGCATGCATGCGGTCCGACCCGTACATGTCCCTGTAATAGACGGAATCGATAATCGAAGTGGCCATGGTACGCCCTCCTTTAGGGTAGGTTCGGTCAGGTCAGCAGAAAGTCCGCGCCGGTCTCGTCCGCGATTTCCTTGATGCGCTCCCGCAGTCCGGGCGGCACGGGAATGCCGGCGGCGTCGCGCTCGGCCTCGATCTTGTCTTCCGGTTCACCGGCGACCATGACCGGCTGATCCGGGTCGACCGGCGCGGTTGCGTGCAGATCGTCGATCAATTCGTCCACGGTGCTCTCGAACGCGCCTTCCGGCCGGTAGATCGTCGGATTGATGCAGAGAAAGAAGTGGCCGAGGTTCATCGTGCCCGGATCGCGCGTTCCGTGGTCGGGGCGGGTGACGACACTCGCGCCGGTCAATGCGGTCGACAGGATTTCGACCATCGCCCCGAGCCCATATCCCTTGTAGTTGCCGAGTTCGGGAAGCCCGCCTAGGGGCGTCATCGTCCCGCCGTCCCAATGGGTGGCGGAATCGGTGGTCGGTTCCCCGTTCTTGTCCAGCGCCCAGCCGAGGGGTAGCGGTTGCTTTTCCACCGCCTTGTTGCGGATCTTGCCGCCGGCCACGGTCGAGGTCGCCATGTCCAGGTTGAACGGCTTGTGGCGCTTGGCCGGCGCGGTGAAGGCGATGGGATTGGTGCCGAGCCGTTCCTGCGCCGCATATGTGGGGACGACCTTCGGCCCCGAGGTGTTGGTCACCGCCATCGCGACCATGCCCTCCCGGGCCGCCATCCGCGTGTAATACCCCGCGGCGCCGTAATGCGCCGAATTGCGGACGGCTATGACCGCCAGGCCGTTTTGTCTGGCCTTGTCGATCGCCATCTCCATGGACCGGACCGAGGCGACATAGCCGAGCCCGCCGCCCGCGTCGATAAGCGCCGTGACCGGGGATTCCCGCACCACCGTGATCGTTGCGTCCAGCGTGATGATCTTGCGTTTCCACCGGCTGAAATAATTCGGTACGCACGAGATGCCGTGCGTGTCGATGCCGCGCTTGTCGGCATCGACCATCACGTTCGCGGTGATCTCGACATCGGCTTCCGGCATGCCGAAGGATCGCAGGCAGGCTGCGATCTGGTCGCGGACGCAGGCGACAGGGAAGCGTTTTACCGTGCTGTCATCGCTGGCCATGGCGTCAATCCAGGAAAAATTCGGCGTTCGAGTTCTTGGCGATATCCTGGATCTTTCCGCGCAGGCCCGGCGGCACCGGGATGCCCGTATCCTCGCGCGTGGCGCGGATGATGTTTTCCGGCTCACCGGCGACCATGACCGGTTGGTCCGGGTTGACCGGCGTCGTCGCGTGCAACGCGTCGATCAACTCGTCCACCGTTTCCTCGAAGGCGCCTTCGGGCCGGAAGGCGGTCGGATCGATGGCGAGGAAGAAGTGGCCTATATCCATGGTGCCGGGCCGGCGGTAGCCATGCTCGGGATGCGTCACGAGACTGGAGCCCGAAAGGCCCGCGGAGAGGATTTCGACCATGGCGCCGAGGCCGTAACCTTTATGACTGCCGAGTTCGCGGGTGCCGCCCAGCGGCGTCTGCGTTCCGTCGCGGCTGAAATAGAGACTTGAATCCGAGGTCGGGCGGCCGTCGGGGCCGTTCGCCCAGCCCTCCGGCAGGGGCAGGCCTTCGTTCGCCTTGTTGCGGATCTTGCCCGCGGCGACGGTGGTCGTCGCCATATCGAGGTTGAAGGGCGGATTGCGCTTGGCCGGCGCGGTGAAGGCGATGGGATTGGTCGACAGCTTCGCCTCGCGCCCGAAGGTGGGCGCGGTGCGCGGGCCGGAGCCGTTGGTCGTCGCCATGCCGACCAGGCCTTCCGCCGCCATCATGCGGGTGTAGTAGCCGGTCGCGCCGAAATGATTGGAGTTGCAGACCGCAATGCCGGCGACGCCCATGTCCTTGGCCTTCTTGATCGCGAGCTTCGTGGCCCGGACGGACGGCACGTAGCCCAGGCCGCCGCCCGCGTCGATTAGCGCGGAGACCGGGGTTTCGCGGACCACCTCGATCTTCGCGTCCATCGTGATGATGCCCTCGCGGCGGCGGGAATCGTATGTCGTCAGCATGGACAGACCGTGCGTATCGATCCCGCATTTGTCGGCATCGACCATCACGTTCGCGGTGATCTCGACCTGATCGGCCGGCATGCCCCACGCGGTCAGGCAGGATGCGATCTGATCGCGCAATGAATCGGCCGGAAAATACTTGATGTCGTCTGCGGTCCCATCGCTCATGGGGCGTCTCTCCAGATTGATTTTTTGATGCGGACGGTCCGGGCGGCCTTCCGTTCGACGGTCCGAACGCGTTGGGTCGGGAGCATTGATTGCGTGATCAGATGTATCGGGAATCGCGATATCAGGCAAATTGCCGGCGCCGATTCGGGGAAACACGTCCTCCGTGTTACAGTTTTGAGCCTCGCAGCAAATAAATGAAAAAGAAGCGCCCTGGGTGGGATTGCCGCTGGCTCTCCGTGCGCAGGGAGATCGCCATTGCACAACGTCGATGGGAGGACTCCTGATGTTTAAAAGATCAATCCTGAACGGCGTAGCGGGTTTGATGGCTTTGTCCGCTACAATCGTTTTGGGTGTCGCAGATCCCGACACCGATGCGAAGGCCGCTAATTTCGAAGGAAAGCGAATTCAGATTATCGTTCCGTTCAATGAGGGTGGCGGAACAGACAGTTACAGCCGTTTCCTGCAACAATACATGCAAAAATATCTACCGGGAAATCCAAAGATCCTGGTCGTCAACAAGCCGGGAGCCGGTGGTATTCTCGGGACCAACTACTTCCATCAGCGGGCCAAGAAGGACGGCACGTGGATCATGGCCGTGTCGACGTCGGTCATGGCGAACTACATGCTGGGCGATCCGCGGATCAAGTTCGACCTGAAGGAATACATCCCGATCATCCTGTCGCCGCGCAGCAGCATCGTTTATGTGCGGAAAGACCTCGGCCTGCAAAATATCAAGACGCTGAAGGGCCGAATGGAAAAGCTGCGGTCGTTTCCGGTCGAGCAGCTTGTGTTCGGCGGCAAGACGCCTACGTCGGCCGGACTGCAGTATCGGCTCGGCCTGAGCCTGCTCGGTGTCGAAGTGAAGAGCGTCTGGGGTATGAAGGGCAACGGTCCGATGGCGTTGGCCTTCGAACGGGGCGAGTTCGTCGTCAATTACGACAACTCCCTGTCCTTCTTGAACAACCGGCAGAAATTGTTGGCGGACGGCATTGCGGTGCCGATCTACACGTTGGGGATCGTGGATGGGAACGGCAATCCGAAGCGCGATCCGACATGGCCGGACGTGCCGAATTATTTCGAGGCGTATGAAGCGCTTCACGGTAAGAAGCCGTCGGGAGCCGGGTTCGAGGCGTGGCTTGCGCTCATGCAGATGAGTTCCGGTATGAACAAGTCCTGGAACCTGCCGGCCGGGACGCCAAAGGATATCGTCGAGGCATGGCGGACCGCAGCGCGCAAGATGCTCAAGGATCCGGATTTTCTGAAAAAGCGGGACAAAATCCTGGGCAAATATCCGCAAACCATCGGGGACGAGGCGATCGCCATCCGGAATACGGCGCTCACACTGTCGCCCGATGCGCGCGATTATCTCGGAAACTACGTGAAGGCTCGCTACGGTATTGACCTGGGCAAATAGCCCGCCGACAAGAGCTCGAAGGTGTTATTCAAAGCGAGGTTTCGGGGCCGTTGCCTCCGAGACCTTGCTTTCTTTTACCGATGAACGAATCTTACCTTGTTTTGCAACTGATCCGTGCAAATTCCGGGAAAATGGTCCCCGAATATTTCTGTGCCGGCATGTTGCGTGTTAGGATATCGGGAGCCAATTCGGCCAAAGCTCCAACCCATCCATCGTGTGAATACAGAGGAATTTCCATCCATGCCCTATACGTTAGACCAGTTTGCCGCCGACTGCCGCGAAGCGTTGAAGGCGGATTCCGGCCCCGCCGGACAAGAGCAGGTTCGTCAGATCGTACAGAAAGCACTGAAGGACAAGGATTTCGTCGAGACGCATTTGCATGACGGGGTCGAGGCCGAGCGCAACATCATTTATGAGGATCCCGACCTGGGGTTCTGCATCTGCGCGCATGTCTATAATGACGCCAAGAAAGGCTATCCGCACGATCACGGCCCGACCTGGGCGATTTACGGGCAGGCCAAGGGCGAGACCGAAATGACCGATTGGAAAGTCGTGACGCCGGCGGAGGGCGAGAAGGCCGCGAAGGTCGAGCTTGCGAAGACCTATAATCTTCAGCCCGGCGATGCGCATCTTTATCCGGAGGGTGCGATTCATGCGCCATATCGGGATGGGCCGACGCGGTTGATCCGGATCGAAGGCGTCAACACCGAAAACCTGACCCGCACGCGTATCGAGCCTGTTTAACGGCCGGCAACGGCGCGCGGTAACCGACGCGCCCGAGAACTAAACTTCCAGGGAGGATTTCGCCGTGGGCGACACCGTTTCGCGTATCAGCGCGCAGGATCTGAAGGCGCGGATCAAGGACGGCGGCGAATTCGCCATCCTTGATGCCCGCGAGGAGATGACCTTCGGCAAGCGGCACCTGTTGCTCGCCTCCTGCGTGCCGGTCAGCCGGCTGGAGATCATGGTCGGCGACCTGGTGCCGCGCCGCGACACACCGGTCGTGTGGTGCGACGACGGCGAAGGAATCGCGGACACCGCGGCTGCGCGCATGGCGGCCCTAGGATACGACGACGTGTCGGTTTTGGACGGCGGCATTGCGGCGTGGGAAGCCGCCGGTTATCGCATCTACAGCGGCGTCCATGTACCGAGCAAGGCCTTCGCCGAAGTGGTCGAGCACGAAGCGGCCACACCCTACATCACCGCGGAAAAACTGAAGTCGCTGATCGACTCCAAGGCCGACATCGCGATCTACGACAGCCGGTCCTACGAGGAATACAACAACAACAGCATCCCAACGGCGATCAGTGTCCCGGGGGCCGAGTTGGTCTATCGCTTCACCGACCTGACGCCGTCGTCCGACACGATGGTGATCGTCAATTGCGGCGGACGCACACGTAGCATCATCGGTGCGCAGTCCCTGATCAATGCGGGTTTCGAAAACAAGATCGTTTCGTTGAAGGACGGCACGATGGCCTGGCATCTCGCCGGGTTCGACGTGGTGAACGGGGCGACCGAGACGCCGCCGGACGTGTCCGACAAAGGGTTCGACGCCGCGCTGAACGGGGCGGCGAAAGTTGCCTCCATGTGCGACATTCCGAAGATCGACGCCGCGACCCTCGATGCATGGCGCGGCGAGGCGGATACCAAGACGCTGTACGTTCTGGACGTGCGCACGCCCGAGGAATACGAAGCCGGGCATCTGCCCGGTGTCCGGTCGGCGCCGGGCGGCCAATTGGTGCAGGAAACGGACAATCACATCGCGGTGTGGGGGGCCCGGGTCGTGTTGGTCGACGACAACGGCGTCCGCGCGACGATGACGGCATCCTGGCTGAAGCAGATGGGCTGGACCGATGTCGCGACCCTGACCATCGACAGCGTAGGCGGCTCGTTGGAGACCGGGCCATACCGACCCGCGGCGCTCGGCTTCGATCCGTCGGCGGTATCGGCGATCGACGCCGCGGATTTGAAAGCGCGCCTCGACGCGGGCGGCGCGGTCGTCGTGGATGTCGCCGACAGCCGGACGTATCGCAGCGGGCATATCCCCGGCGCCCATTTTTCGACCCGGGGCCGGCTCTCCGATGCGTTGCCGAAATTGCCCTCGGCCGAGGTGCTGGTGTTCACCTCGCCGGACGGCATTTTGGCGGGACTTGCGGCGGTTGATGCGGCGAAAGAAGCGGCTTGTCCGGTCCACGTGTTGTCCGGTGGGACGGCCGCCTGGGTCGACGCGGGGCAGGCGCTCGAAGAAGGCCCGACGCATATGGCGGACGAGGCGGACGACGTTTGGCTGTCGGCCCGTGAGTTGGGCAAGAACCGCGAAGAAGCGATGCTCGAATACCTCGCCTGGGAGATCGATCTGGTGAACCAGATGGCGACCGACGACGACCATCGGTTCCAAGTCGCAACCGGGTGACGCGGCGCTAGGCGCCCAACTCGACGCGGGGGCAATTTCGCGGGACAATACCGGCGATTTCAATACAATCCGACACCGGCCGGTCCAGGCCGGGAATTTCCGAATGGGAGTCTGACAGCATGGACATTCTTGCGCCGCGCATGAGCCGGTTCAAACCTTCGCCGAGCCAAATCGCGTCCGCGCGGGTGCGCGAGCTTCAGGCCGAAGGGCACACGATCATCAAGCTCACCGCCGGGGAACCCGATTTTCCGACGCCGGACCACGCCAAGCAGGCGGTGATCGACCTGATGGACCGGAACGAAATCCGCTACGCGCCGATCAACGGAACCCAGGAGATGCGTGAAGCCGCGCAACTCAAATTCAAGCGCGACAACGGGCTCCACTACGAGCTGGACCAAATCACGGCCTGTGCCGGGACCAAGCAAGTACTGTACAACACGCTGATGGCGACCGTTGGACCTGGGGACGAGGCGGTCATCCCGGCACCCTTTTGGGCATCCTATCCCGACATGGTCAAACTGGCGGGCGGAACGCCGGTGATCGTGAGTTGCGGGCAGAACAACCAATTCAAGATGCGTCCCGAGCAACTCGAGGAAGCGATCACCGAGAAGACGAAATGGCTGATCTTCTGCTCACCGGGCAATCCGACAGGCGCGACCTATTCGCCGGACGAAATGCGGGCGCTCGCCGACGTGTTGGTGAAGCATCCCCATGTTCATATCCTCACCGACGACGTGTATGAGCACCTGATCTACGACGGGCGGGAATTCTCCACGTTCGCCCAGATCGAACCCGCGCTTTTCGACCGCACGGTGACCTGCAACGGCATCTCGAAGGCCTACTCGATGACCGGGTGGCGGCTTGGTTATGCCGGCGGGCCGAAGGAGATCATCTCGGCCATGGCGAAGCTGCAATCGCAAAGCGCCTCCGGCGTCAGTGTCGTGGGCCAGACCGCGGCCATCGCGGCCATCACCGGGCCGCAGGATTTCGTGAAGGAAAATACGGCCAATCTGCAGCGCCGCCGTGATTTGATGTTCGAAAAATTGAGCGCCGCCGAAGGCTTGAGCTGCGACCTGCCGGAAGGGGCGATGTACATATTTTGCAGCTGCGCCGGGACAATTGGTAAACGCGCTCCGGACGGGCGGATGATCGAAAACGATACGGACTTCGCGCTGTATCTGCTGGATTCGGTCGGCGTCGCGGTCGTGCAGGGCGTCGCCTACGGCCTGTCGCCATATTTCCGGGCTAGTTTCGTCGCGCCGGAGGAGGATATCATCAAAGGCGGTGACCTGATCCAGGAGGCTTGCGCTGCGTTGACTTGAAATTTCCAGTCGACGACAAAGCCGGTGGTACAAGTACTTCGATCAGAAGAATTCTAAAAATACCTAATTTGAGTAAGTCAAATGGGTAGTAATACCCTTCGTTACATTAGTTCCGAATAGAATATGTCGCGTTACCGCGTAGTAAAATACCATCGTAATAGTTAATTGGATTTATAGCTCAGAAATTCCCCGATAGATGCATCAGCACCCAAAACTGTTCCTTGCATTCGTGATGCGGGCGAATGGCGTAACGGGAATACATACGTCGATGCATGCCGCTTTGAGAGGATTCCGGGGTCTTGGCGTCACCGGCGAAATCGTCACGCCGTTCGACGCTTCACCGATCAGGTATTTACCAGTGTTCGGAATGCGGAAGCTGATAACGCCGTTCAGCCGTGCCGCCGGCGTGTGGTGGCATCGCCGATTCCATGGCGCGATACTTCAGCAGGTCCTGCAGCAGAAACTCGCGGCGGTCGGCGACGCGATCGTCTACGCGCAATGTCCCGTTTCCGCCCATGCGGCGTTGATGGTTCGCGATCCGTCGCGCCATAAGGTCTATCTGGCGGTCCATTTCAACCATTCGCAAGCCGACGAATGGCGCGACCAAGGATACATTACCGAGGGTGGCCGGATGTGGACCGGGATCCGGGCGTTTGAGCAGGAGGTTTTACCCGCTGTCGATGGGCTCCTGTACGCCTCTTCCTACATGCGGGACCATCTTGAAAACCGGCATCCCGCATTGTCGTCGAAGCCGTCGATCGTGGGCGTTAACTTTCTGGATCTGCCGGCGCGGGACCAATCAACCGGCGAGAAGACCGATGACTTGATCACCGTTGGGTCACTCGAGCCAAGAAAAAATCAGGCCTATATTCTCCATGTCCTCAGCGAGGCCAAACGACGCGGCCATCGTTACAGTCTCACCGTAGTCGGGGACGGACCCGACCGGGGATATTTGGATCGGTTGGCGGTTCATCTCGATATCGCGGACCAGGTCGATTTCGCGGGCGTATCGAGCGATGTCTTCGGTCTCCTTAGGGCACATCGTGTACTGGTGCATGCTGCCAAGATGGAGTCCTTTGGCCTCGTCGTGGTGGAAGCGATGGCGCATGGCCTGCCCGTTGTCGCTGCACCGGTCGGCGGCATCAACGAGTTGTTCACCGATAGGGTGGACGGATTGCATTGGCCTTTGGACGATGCAACGGCTGCGGCAGATACGCTTGTCGGTATCATGGAAGACCGGGACCGTCAGCGCCGCATGGGTGCGGCGGCCAAACAGAGGTTTTCATCGCATTTCCATTCGGCGAAGGTATTGCCGCGTGTCAGCGCGTTTATTCTTGGCGAGGGAAAATCCTAAATGGGGGCAAAGGTCTTGGTCTTCGGCGTCGATGCGATGGAATTGTCGCTCGTCGACGCCTGGATCGACGACGGATCGTTGCCCAGCCTGGGATCGTTGCGGGAACAGGGCCTTTTCGGCGTCGTGCGTAACCCGCCTCGGCGGTTCAGCGGCGCGTCATGGCCGAATTTCTATACGGCGGTCGGCCCGCACCGCCACGGGCAGTATCTCCGGACTCGTTTCAACCCTGAGAATTATCGCTATCACGGGTACCGCCCGGACCGTGATCTCGCGCCGCCCTTTTGGACCGAACCGGCCTGGCGCGACAAGCGCATCGCGGTCATCAACATGCCTTACGCGCCCGTCCAAGAAGGGCTCAATGGGATACAGGTGGCGGAATGGGGCGTTCATGATTATCACCATCGGACAATTCGAACATGGCCCGCGTCGCTGGCCGACGAGGTGCTCTCGCGATTCGGCGGCGACCCGGTCGGCTTGTGCGAGATCGACAATCGGTCGCCGGCGGAGTTTCATGACTTCCGGCAAAATCTGTTGCAACGGGTGCGGGCCAAGCGTGACCTGATTTGTCATTATCTGCGATCCGATGAGTGGGACCTATTCGTCTCGGTCCTGGACGAGACGCATTGTGTCGGTCATCAAACTTGGCATCTTCATGATCCGTCACATCCACGGCATGACCCGAAACTCGCTGCCTCGATGGGTGATCCCATGAAGGCTGTCTACCGGGAAATCGATGCCGCGTTCGGCACGATCCGCGATTGCGTCCAGGACGATTGCACCATCCTCTTTGTCTCGACGCATGGCATGGGGCCGACCAGCGACGGCAACCTGGTCTTTGACGATATCTTGCGGCGGATCGAAGGTATCGGTGCGGGCGGCGGTCCGCAGACGATATCTGCGATCAAGCGCGTGCAGGCCGCGTTGCCTGGGTGGTTGCGCGATTTGCTGCAGCCCATCAAGGAGCGGATTTCGCTGACGGTCACCGAGGAGCTTCGCAAGGGCGACCGCGCCAAGCGACAATATTTCTCGCTCCCGACGCAAGACCCGGCGGCCGGCGTTCGGTTCAATCTCGCCGGGCGGGAGAAGCACGGTCTGGTTCAGCCGGGCGAGCATTACGATGCCCTCGTGGCGCATCTCAGCCGTGAGCTGCATGGGCTGAAAGACGGCGGGACCGGCAAGCCCTTGGTGGAGAGAATCATTCGGCGGGAGGATCTGGATCTGGATGGCTATGATGGCGATCCTCCGGACCTGATCGTGCAATGGGCCGTCATGGATCCGCCGTGGATTCAGTCGCCGACGCTGGGCCGCATCGATCCGATCTACAACAACCGCGCCGGCGACCATCGGATGTTGGGATTCATGATGGCGTCGGGCCCGACGGTTCGACCCGGCCGGCTGGACCATACTGTCGGGCTGGAAGATTTCGCGCCGACGATCGCGGGCCTGCTCGATCTTGATTTTCCCGAAACGGATGGCGCGCCGGTCGGGTCGATTTTACCGGACGGCCGGGGAAACTAACTGCGCCGATCATGCATCCAGCGTCCGTTACAATGCTCGGCGTTAACTTGCCACATGGTTGAAATAGGGGCAGAACTAGGGCGCTCGGAGGCGAGAATCTAGGCGGTCTCGCCTACCGAAATCCCCTCAATCACCGCAAAAGGATCCACTGCCATGCCAGCCGAATTCGCCGAAGAAGAGCGGATGCTGATCGACCTCGTCGAGAAATTCGTCGAAAACGAATTGATGCCCCTGGAGAAAGCCGTCATGGCGCGGGAGGCGGCGGGCGAAGCATGGTCGCTGTTGCCGGAAGAGGAAGAGCCGCTGCTGGCGAAATGCAAGGAACTCGGCCTGTGGGCGCTCGATGCGCCGGAGGAGGCCGGCGGCATGGCGCTGCCGACAACGGTCATGCTGGCGCTGCAGGAGCGGCTGAAGCGCACGGTGACGCCGTTCATCTTCCCGCCGGACTCACCGAACCTGCACATGCTCGAAGCCGTTGCGTCGCCCGAGCAGAAGAAGAAATACATGGAGCCGTATGCCCAGGGCGAGATGAAGTCCTGTATCGGCATCTCGGAGCCGGGGGCGGGCGGCGATCCGGCCCAGATGAAAACCCGCGCAATCCGCGACGGGGACGAGTGGGTCATCAATGGCCGGAAGATTTGGGTCTCGAATGTTCCCAAGGCCGATTTCATCATCCTGATGGCGGTGACCGACCCGGATAAGGGCGCGCGCGGGGGCATCACCGCCTTTATTCTGGAAAAAGGCACGCCGGGATTCACGATCGAACGCGAGATTCCCATGCTGGGCGGATCGCGCACCTACGAATTAATCTTGGACGACGTGCGCCTGAAGGACAGTCAGGTCCTCGGCGAGGTTGGGCAGGGCTTCGCGCCGATGCAGCAGCGGTTGACCGTGCGACGGCTGGAGATCGGTGCGATGGGGGTCGGCATGGCGTCCCGCGCGCTGGCGATGATGTGCGAGCACACCCAACAGCGCGAGACATTCGGGACGCTTCTCTCCGATCGGCAGGCGATCCAATGGTGGATCGCCGATGCGGCCACCAAGATTCACGCGACCCGGTTGATGGTAATGGACGCCGCCGAAAAACAGGATCGCGGCGAGGATGTGCGGACCGAAGCGTCGATGATCAAGGTCTTCGCGACGGAAATGGCGACCGAGGTGCTGGATCACGCGATGCAGAGTTTCGGCGCCATGGGCATGACCCGCGAGTTGCCGTTCGCCATCATGTCGCAGCGTCTGCGCCTGTCCCGCATCTACGAAGGGCCGACCGAGGTGCATCGGATGGTCATCGCCCGCCGCACGCTTCGGCAATACGCCTAGGCCGGGTTGGAACCGAGATGAGTCGACAGGCATTCAGGGCAGCCGGATATCCGTGGCGCTTGTACTGCGGGCCGCAGGTCATCGAGCAGCGGCTGACCGAAGCGGTGGATCGGACCGGGGCCAAGCGCGCGATGGTGATCTGCTCGCCGTCGATCAACCGGCGCACCGACACGGTGCAACGCATAGAGGCGGCATTGGGCGATCGCTTCGTCGGTGTATTCGACCGGATCGAAAAGGATTCCACCTATGTATCCGTCGACGCCGCCCGCCAGGCGGCCGTGGATGCGAAAGCGGATATGTTGATCGCGGCCGGTGGCGGCAGTGTCATCGTGGCGGTGCGCGCCGTGGCGATTTTCTTGGCGGAAACCGGCGACCCCTTCGAGATCATGACGCAGTATCCGGACGGCAAGCCGGCGTACAGTCCGCGTCTCATGGCGCCCAAACCCCCGATCATCAACATCCCGACGACGCCGACCAGCGCGATGAACCGGGCCGGGAGCGGGCTGAAGAATCCCGACCTGGATCACCGGATGGAGTATTTCGATCCCAAGACGCGCCCGAGCGCGATCTTCCTCGACGACGACGTGCTGCTATCATCGCCGAAGGATGTCGTCCGCTCCACGGCCACCACTGTGTTTGCCAGTGCGGTCGGCGCCCTCTCGCAAGTCGATCTCAATCCGCTGGTGGCGGGGGACCGGGACAATGCGTTCAAGCTCGCGCAGGGGGCCTATCTTCGCCTGATGGACAATCTCGACGATCCGGCTATACGGACGGACCTGTGCTTGGCGGCCTTCCTGCAAAACCGGGCGGAGGACGATGGGCGCGGACGGTTCCGCGGCGGCGCGTTTTCGGGGAATTACGCGGTCTCGACTGCGCTGCACATTCGCTATCCCGCGATCGGGCAGGGAGAGTCGACGTCGGTCGTCCATGCGCCCGCGATGCGGCTGGCCGACGAGGTCGATCTGCGGACGGCCCGTCAGGTCGCCAAAGGGATCGGGGTCTGGTCCGATGGAATGGATGCGCCGCGTGCGACCCGTGCTATCGCCGACACGGTGGAGGAAATCTATACGCGTACCGGCGTGCCGACGCAGCTCCGCCAGCTGGACATCCCGAAAGATGATTTGATTAATATCGCCAAGGAGACGGTGAAGAATTTCAACGCGAACGCGGGCGCGCGCTCGGAGGAGGAACAGATCCAGTCGTCGCTCAGACTGCTCGAAGAGGCCTGGTAGGGCTTAGCGCGGCCGGTCGCCCGCGATGATGATCCGGTACAGCAATCGCAATTCCTGAAAATCGTAGTCGGCGTTCGCCTTGTGGATGCAGCACCGATTGTCCCAGATGACCATATCGCCCGCGCGCCAGCGGTGTTTGTAGACGAATTCGGGCTGTGTGGCGTGCGCGACAAGCCGTTCGATCAGATCGGCGCAGCGTTCCGGCGTCATGCCGCGGAACCGGCGGACGCGAAGCGGATTCAGGTAGATCGACTTGCGGCCGTTTTCCGGATGGGTGCGGACAAGCGGGTGGACCACGCCGTCGGATGCATCGTCCTCGCCGGCCGCAATCCGTTCGGACAGGTTCGGCGGCAACCGGCTTTCCGTATAAGCATGGATCGCCTCCAGCGGATCGACTTCTTCGCGCAGCGCCGCGGGCAGGGCGTCATAGGCCGCACCCATATGCGCCCATTCCGTGTCGCCGCCTTTGCGTGGCAATGAAACGGCATAGAGCGCGGTCGCCTTGGGCGGTTCCGGTTGAAAGGAATGGTCCGTGTGCCAGCTCACCCCGCGGACGTTGATCTTGCCGGTTTTGGTCTTTTCCTGATTCGAGATCGTCGCGACATCCGGACAGTCCGGCAGATTGAATTGTTTCAGATGCTGACGCAGTGGATCGCCGAACGTGCGGGTGGCTTCGAGGAAAGCCGGCGCACCGAGTGTCTGGTCTCGGATCGCCAGCACGGAATGGTCGACGAAGGCCTGCCGCAATGCGTTCGCTGTCTCGGACGGGATGGGCTTCGAGAGGTCGATACCGGTGATTTCGGCGCCGATGTGATCGGACTGCTTCGAAAGAGAGAACATACTGCGGCTCCCGATGCCGGCTGCGTGCGAATGCCTGGCTGCGCCATCGTAGCGCGGCATGCGCCCGGCATGCTAATCGGCATGGCGGCCCGGATGCGGTAGAATAGGGCGAGACACCAACCGTGGGAGCAGTGATACATGATCTTGGTCGGCCGTAACCTCTCGCCCTTTGTGCGGCGGAGCGCGATTGTTCTGAAAACATTAGGGTTGGATTTCGAATCCAAAGGGCTTTCGACCGCCGATGACGGCGGCGAGATCATGCAGATCAATCCGGTCGGCCGCGTGCCGTCGCTGATCCTGGAGGACGGCGAAACCATTGTCGACAGTCAGGCGATCATCGACCACGCACTTGAAGTGGGTGATCCCGACAACCGGCTGGTGGCGCCGTCGGGGCCGGATCGCCGCGCCGTGTTGAGGATTTCCGCCATCGCCCAAGGCGCGATGGAGAAGGCGGTGGCATCCAGCTACGAGCGAACCCGCCGTCCCAAGGACAAGGTGTATAAGGGCTGGGTCGAGCAGGTCGATGCGCAGAATGCGTCGGCGTTGGCCTCGCTGGACGCGATGGCCAAGGCCGGCGGCGATTGGATGCATGGCGATCATATGACGCTGGCCGATATCAACGCGGCGGTTGCATATGACTTCGTCAGCATCGCGGAACCTTATCTGGTCAAGGATGATGCCTTCCCTGCCTTGGCGGCGTTATCCCAACGCTGCAATGCGTTACCGGCCTTTTCTGAGACACAATGGAAAGGCTGAATTGACAACCCGGCCGGATTGCTGGGGTCGATAGCCGGTGCTAGCCTGAATACACGCTGCATTGGCTGCGGCCTTCCCACGGAGAGAAATATGGCTGACACGGACAATGGCATCATCGCGGTCGTCAAGCGCGATTGCCCGACCTGTGAACTGGTGGAGCCGGTCCTGAAGCGGCTGGAAGAGGCCGGGACCCTTGTACGCGTTTATTCGCAGGACGATCCGGCCTTCCCGGAGAGCATTGCCGACGTCCAGGACGACCGGTCGCTGGAAAAGTCCTTTCATCTTGATGTGGAATTCGTGCCGACGCTGATCCGCATGGAGGACCGGCGGGAAGCCGGCCGCGTGTTCGGATGGAACCGGGAGGAATGGGAACGCTTTACCGGCATTCAGGGCATCGGCGAAGGGTTGCCCCCGAATCAGCCGGGCTGCGGGTCGAAATCCGTGGAACCCGGTATCCCGGAACAGCTCCAGGCGCGCTTCGGCGAGGTGCCGTTCAAGTCGCGAAAGGTCGAGTATTCCGACTGGGACGACGTCATGGAACAGGCGTTCGACCGGGGGTGGACCGATGGCCTGCCGGTCGTGCCGCCGACCGACGCACGGATCCTGCGCATGCTGACGGGGACCGACCGGGCGCCGGATGAGGTCGTCGGCATCATGCCGCCCGACATGAAGGAATGCACGGTCGAGAAGATCGCCGTGAATGCGGTCATGGCTGGGGCGCGGCCGGAGTACATGCCTGTGATTCTGGCGGTCGTCGAGGCCGCCTTGAAACCGAAGTTCACGCTGCACGGTGTTCTGTGCACGCTCAACTTTTCCGGGCCCGTGATCGTCGTCAATGGCCCTGTGACGAAATCCATCGGCATGAATTGGGGCGGCAATTGTTTGGGGCAGGGTAACCGCGCGAACGCCACCATCGGGCGTACGCTGCAACTGCTCGTGCGGAATGTCGGCGGCGGGCGGCCGGGCGAGATAGACCGCGCCGTCTTCGGCAATCCCGGGAAGTACACCTATTGTTTCGCCGAGGACGAGACCGACCCGGATTGGGAGCCGCTGCATGTATCGCGCGGCTGTACCCCCGGGTCGAATGCCGTGACGCTGCATCACGGCCACGGCGTGACGGGGTTCTCGGACTCGGCGGTCCGCGGCGCCGACGAACTCGCCCGGTCGCTTTCGCTGATGCTCGTCAATGAGATGCATCCCAAGAAAACGCAATGCGCCAATGTCATCGTCGCGATCTCGCCCGAGCATTATCGCATCTACAAGGATGACGGTTGGGGCCGAAAAGAGATCGAAGAGGCGCTGCACCATTACACGACCCGTCCCGGGAAGGATCTGATCAAGGGGGCGCAAGGCATCAACGAAGGGATTGATCCGGACCTGGCCGAAGAGATGGTGCCCAAATTCTGGCGCGATCACGGTATACTGCTGATGCGCGCGGGCGGTCCCGGCGGCCTGCAGACCGCGATCATCGGCGGATGGAGCGGCGGCCGGAACCACGATGAGATCCAACCGGTCACGCACCAGTTCTAAAAACGGTATCCGGCCCGAAACCGAAAAGGAGGACTATCCGACATGAAATTCGTTCGAGACCCGACCAGCGAAGCGTCCGCGACCAAGCGGCCGCCGAAGGCGCTGCCCGCCGACATCACGGGCAAGACAATCGCGCTGCTGGATATCTCCAAGGAACGCAGCGATGAATTCCTCGATCATCTCGAGGTCAAATTCTCGGAAGCCGGCTTTCCGGTGAAACGCTACCGCAAGCCGAGCAATTCCAAGAATGCGACACCGGAATTGATTCAGGCGATCGTCCAGGAAGCGGATATCGTCGTCGAAAGCCTCGCCGATTGAGGCTCGTGCACGTCGTGCAGTCTGCATGACATGAATGCACTCGACAATTTAGGCGTTCCGGGATTGATGGTCGCGACGACCGAATTCAAGGTCGCGGCGAAGTCGCAGTCCAAGTCGTTGGGTTTCGAGCCGCATATCGTGTGGGTCGAACATCCGATCCAGAATCGGACGGCGGACGAATTGCGTGATATCGCCTATGACGCGTTCACGCCGATCATGCAGACGTTGCAGGACGGCGCCTGATCGGTTGCCGACGATCCAGCTGACGTAATTAGCGGGCACGCCATCGCCGAATCTGGGGTAGTATCGCCGCTGTTTACGAGTGGGTTGTGTGATCGGCCGGGTTGACCCGGCCGAGCGGTTCAATTTGATCGGGGAAGGTCGCGACATGGCGTTTATGTTCGACGAATTGGCGATTTTCGTCATCGTCTTCTTGTTCCTGGTGGTTTTCGTCATCTTCATGGGCGTGAAGACGGTGTCGCAGGGCGAGGAGTTCACGGTCGAACGCTTCGGCCGGTATACCAAGACGTTGAGCCCCGGCTTGAACCTGATCATCCCCTTCGTCGACCGCGTCGGCGCCAGGATGAACATGCGCGAACAGGTGCTCGACGTCCAAAGCCAGGAGGTTATCACCAAGGACAACGCCATGGTCACGGCCGACGGCGTCGTCTTCTTTCAGGTGATCGATGCGGCCAAGGCAGCGTATGAGGTGAATGACCTGGAGCGCGCCATCCTGAACCTGACGATGACCAATATCCGGACGGTGATGGGGTCGATGGACCTCGACATGGTCCTGTCCGAGCGCGATTCGATCAACGCGAACCTGCTGCGCGTCGTGGACGAGGCGACCAACCCCTGGGGCGTCAAGGTCACGCGCATCGAGATCAAGGACATCGCGCCGCCGCTCGACCTGGTGGAAGCGATGGCCCGTCAGATGAAGGCGGAACGCGAGAAACGCGCTAATATTTTGGATGCGGAAGGCGAACGGCAAGCCGATATCCTTCGCGCCGAAGGCCGGAAGCAGTCTGCGATTCTGGAGGCCGAGGGACGGAAAGAAGCCGCGTTCCGCGACGCCGAGGCGCGCGAGCGCGAGGCTGAAGCCGAAGGCAAGGCGACCGCCATGGTCTCCGAGGCGATCGCGAAGGGCAACGTGCAGGCGCTGAACTACTTCGTCGCCCAGAAATATGTCGATGCGCTAGGCCAGTTCGCGGATTCGCCGAACCAGAAGACCTTCTTCCTGCCGGTGGAGGCGACCGGGGTAATCGGCGCGATCGGCGGCATCACGGAAATTGCCAGGGAAGCCTTCAAGCGGCCGGACGGTGAGGCCGGCGCTGCCCCCGCCAGCGGACCATGGGACCGGACGTAGCGCGATGGATACGGTCTTTCAGTTTTCCGAGGATATCCGGTTCTGGCATTGGTGGATCTTCGGTCTTCTGCTGCTGGGTCTCGAACTCATGGTCCCCGGCAGTTTCTTCCTGTGGATGGGTGTCGCGGCCGGCATAATTGGGCTGATACTGTTGGTTTATCCGGACTTCGCGTGGCAGAGCCAGATCCTCACCTTCGCCGTCGTTTCGATCGTTGCGGTGGCCGGATGGCGGTACTGGTTGCGCAAGCATCCGATCGAGACCGAGGACGCCACCCTCAATGTGCGGGGTGCGCGATACCAGGGCCGCGTCCTGACCTTGAGCGAGCCGCTGGTAAACGGCGTCGGCAAGGTCAATGTCGACGATAGTATTTGGCGCGTGTCGACCGGTGATGCCACATCGTTGCCGGAAGGCGCGCGAATCCGCGTCACCGGGGTCGACGGCGCGACGCTGGTCGTCGAGGAGTTGCAGGAAGAGTCGGCGTAGGCGCTAGGCCGTTTCGGTTCTGGTCGCGGGCGCGATCGCACGGCGATAAAGATGCCAAGAGGCATGGCCGAGAACCGGCAATATCACGAGCAATCCGACCAAGCCGGAGAGCAGGGACACGCCGATCAGCATCGCGATCGTAATGCACCACAGGATCATCGGGACTTTGTTCTGCAGGACGACTTTCACGCTGGTGATCATCGCGGTGACGAAGTCGACCTCGCGGTCGAACAGCATCGGATAGGACGTCGCCGAGAAGGAAAAGACGGAAAAGGCGATGACGGCGCCGACGGCGTTCCCGATCAGCAGGAATATAAGACCCATTGGCGTGGTGAAGATCACCTCCAGCAGTTCCGGGGCGCTCAACGCCGACATGCCGAGAAATCCGAAAAAGAGCAGGGCGGCTATATCCATCCAGATGAAAAGCGAAAAGCCGGCGACCAAGGCCATCCAGCCGAGATCGCTGCTTGCGGCGTCGCGCACGGATCCGAAAATCCGGCCCCATGACAACGGTTCCTTCCGCTCGAGGCATCGGCTGATCGCGTAAAAGGCCGCGGCGATGAAGGGGGCGATCAATGCGAATCCCGCCGCCAGCGGATAGACCAAATACGGCAGATCGAATTGCACGAGTAGCAGGATGAGGACCCATCCGCCCGCCGTGTAAACCCCGCTGACACCAAGGGCATAGAGCGGGGCCTTCCGGAAGTCGCGCAGACCGGCGGCCAAGATTTCAAGAATGTCGCTATTCGCGAGAGGAAGGATGACGGGTGTGGCCGGCGCGGTGTCGCCGAGGCCCGGACCGGCGTTTGCAGTATCGTTCATTATTTTCTCCCGATCCTAGATACCCTCGACGTGTCTCGGCTTTCGTGCCGATTTATCGTAGGCCCGGCGTCGTTTGCGCAAAATCGGGCCTCCTCTCAGGCTAGGGCGGAGAATGCAAGGCGTCCGTGATCTAGATCAGTTTGCGCGAAATTTCCACTTTTGAGCCGTACGCCTTGGAAGGAAGCGCAAATGCGGGCGTATTCCGCCGCACTACGTCAACGCGATGGAAACCGATCCCAGACTAGGAATCTCGTGTTCGATGCGGTCGCCCTTCGCCATCCAATGCGTCGGGATCACGGATCCTAGGGTCACGAATTCGTTGGCGCGCAGAGATCGGCCTCGCTCGGCCAGCCGGTTGGCGAGCCAAGCCAAGGCTTCCAGCGGATGCCCCATGATCAGGGATCCTTTCCCGCGCCCCAGTTCGCTGCCATTCAGGTTCACCGTCGCTTCCATGCCGGCGAGGTCGAGGTCGCGCCATGCGTCCACGGGATCGCCCAGCACTACGGCGGCGTTGAAGAAGTTGTCGGCCACCATGGTCGGCGTGTCGAGGTCGCGGTAGTCGCGGTATCGGGCATCCACCAGTTCGATCGAAATCATCACGGCGCCGACTGCTTCGCGCACGCCGTCGCGGGTAAAGGGCGCACCGGCGGCGGGCAAGTCCGCCGCCAGGGATACCGCGATTTCGGTTTCGACACCGGGTTCGACGAAATCCGCGTGGGAAAGTGCCGCATGGCCGCGATGCACCGCGGTTTCGAAAACCGCCCCGAACGCCGGCTCGTGGATATTCATGTATTCCTGCATCACTGGCGTGGTGCAGCCGATCTTGTACCCGACGGGGTCGCCAAGCCCCTTCGCCGCGAGGATGTCGTTGCAATCTTCCTGAACGGCGTAGGCGTCGTGCAGGTCGGCGGGTCGGATATCCAGCGCCAGGGTATCGAGACGGGTCCGGTTCAGCCGGTTGTCGGCGATGACCGTTGCCGCCCGGTGGATCGCTTCCGGGGTCATACTGGCCTCACGCTCGGTCAGAACTGATTGATCACGCCGCCGTTGATCTGCAGCATCTGGCCGTTGATGAAGCCGCCCTGGTCCGAAACCAGCAGATCGACCAACGCGCCGATGTCGTCGGAGTTGCCGAGCCGGCCGACGGGATTGGCTTCGAGCAATTTTTGGAATCGCGGCTCGGAGATGTCCTTGTCTTCGTCGGGGAAGGTGCCCGGCGAGATGATGTTGCAGGTGACGCCCTGGCGGCCGAACTCCTTCGACAGCGATTTCGTCAAGCCCCAAAGCGCGTGTTTGGAAACGCTGACCGCCGCCTTGCCTGCATATCCCTGCTGCGCGTTCATGCCGGTGAAGGTAATGATCCGGCCCCAGCCCTTTTCCAGCATGCCGGGGACGCAGGCGCGCGCGAGGTGGAAGGCAGAATAGAAATTGATGTCCATGATCCGGTTCCACTCTTCCTCGGTCGTCTTGAGGAAGTCGCCGTCGGGCCGCACCGCCGCGTTGGCCACCAGCACGTCGACGCTGCCGAATTTATCGATGGCGGACTTGGCCATGGCCTGAACCTTGTCGCGGTCGCCGACGTTGCACATCTCGATCATCGATTCCGCGCCGAGGTCGCTGATCTTCGCCGCTACCTCTTCGCAAGCCGCCCGGTCGCTCGACCCGTTCAGGACGATGTTGTAGCCCGCCGCCGCGAGATGGAGCGCAATGCCCCGGCCGATATTTTTGCCCGATCCCGTGATCAGTGCGGTTCGTTTTTCTTGAGCCATGAGAGTGTCCTCTGTGGAATGCGGTTTCTTGACGGATGGTGCCGATACAGCTGCGGAACCATCGGGGCGTCCCGTTGCAAACGGCGATATCATTTTAGCAGAAGCGGGTGGTCGGGTTGAAATGACATCCGCACCCTTGACCGGTTTGCCGGGATTTCGGTCCGGCCCGTATACTCGATGGGATTTCCTCCTACCCCGCGAGTTTCCGCCATGGCCGACGATATCGACCCGATCCGACTCGAACTCATCAAGAATTCCTTGGTGATGATCTCCGACAACCTGATGGTTTCGGTGCTGCGGACGTCGCGATCGACGCTCGTCAAGGCGAACATGGACTTCTCCGCGTCGATCTGCGATTCGGCGGGCAACATGGTGGGGCAGGGGTTGGCGCTGCCGGGTCATCTGGGGGCGACCATGCCGGCGCTCCGCGGCTGCCTCGATTACTTCGAGGACGATATCGAGCCTGGCGACATCTTCGCGAACAACGATCCCTATGCCGGCGGCAGTCATCTCAACGACATCTTCATGTTCAAGCCGGTCTTCCGGGACGGTCAATGTATCTGTTTCCTCGGGTTGATCCTGCATCACACGGATTTGGGCGGGCGCGTCGCCGGCGGGCAGGCGGCGGACAGCGACGAGATCTTCCAGGAGGGCCTGCGCATCCCGCCCAGCAAGATCTATCAGGCGGGCAGGCCGAACGACACGCTGATGCGCATCATCGAACACAATACCCGCGTCCCGGACACGGTGTTGGGCGACGTGCGGGCGCAGATCGCCGCCTTGAACGCCGGCGCGGTCGAGATCGAGAAGCTGGTCGATCTTTACGGCGTCGCCGAACTGAAGAAATACATGAACGAGCTGGTCGACTATACCGAGCGGCTCGTGCGCAGCTACATCCGCGATCTGCCCGACGGCGAGGCGGAATTTACCGATTACAATGACGACGACGGCGTCGGCGGCGGGCCGGTCACGCTGCACGTCAAGCTGACGGTGAAAGGCGATGAAATCGTTGCGGATTTCACCGGCACGTCGCCGCAGATGGGCGGCGCGCTGCATACCAATTACTGGTTCACCGCATCGCTGACCTATGCCGCCTTGCGCGCCGTCATGCCACCGGACACGCCGAACAACGCGGGCTTCTACCGGCCGATCACCGTGATCGCGCCCGAAGGCAGTTGGGTCAATCCGCGCTTCCCGGCGGCGCTCGGCGCGCGCGGGCAGGGCGGATACCGCATCCGCACGCTGGTGTCGGGCGCGATCGCCAAGCTGATGCCGGGCCGCATGCCGGCCTGTCCGGGCGGCAACGAGTTCGGCCTGTCGGTCACCGGCCTGACGCCGGAACGGCGGCGCTTCCTGCATGTGGAATTCCATAATGTGACGGGGCGCGGCGGCGGCCCGGATGCGGATGGGCAGGACGGCGGCCCCTACTGGCTGGGCAACCTGTCCAACACACCGGTCGAGGTCATCGAGGCGGAAAATCCGCTGCTGATCGAGGAATACGGGTTTCTGCCGGATACCGGCGGCCCCGGTAAATATCGCGGCGGGCTCGGCGTCGTGCGGCAGTATCGGTTGCTAAACGAGACGGCGATCGTGCAGCAACGCGCGGACCGGCATATCTACCCGTGCTGGGGCTTGTTCGGCGGCAAGCCGGGGGCGCTGTCCAAGTCCTATTTCGAAAAAGACGGCGTGCGTGAGGAATCACCGGCGAAATTCGTTCGCACGATGGTGAAGGACGAGATCTTCCGGTCGGAAATGGCCGGTTCCGGCGGGTATGGCGAGCCGTTCGAGCGCGATCCCGACGCGGTGGCCGAAGACGTGCGCCAAGACAAAATGTCGCTTTCCCATGCGGAGGCGGAATACGGTGTCGTCCTCGACCCGGGCACGTTCGCGGTCGACCGGGACCGCACGGCGGAGCGGCGCGCGGCCGGCGGGGACGCCGCGCGATGATCCGGTATCGTCTCGGTATCGATATCGGCGGCACCTTCACGGATATCGTTCTGCTCGGCGAGGACGGGGTGGTTCACACCAAGAAGATCCTCTCGACGCCGGACGACTACAGCCTTGCCATCGAGGAGGGGACGCGGGCGCTCCTGACGGAAACCGGAATTGCAGCCGAAACGATCGCCGAGGTGTCGCACGGCACGACGGTGGCGACCAACGCCATCATCGAACGCAAGGGCGTGCGCGTCGCGCTGGTCACCACGCAAGGCTTCCGCGACATTCTGGAGATCGCCCGCTATCGCGCACCGCAGCTTTACGACGTGTATTTCCGCAAACCCGAGCCGCTCGTCGAGCGCCGGCTGCGATTTCAGGTGCCGGAGCGGATGACCGCCAACGGCGAGGTGGTCACGCCGCTGGATGCGGAGGCGGTGCACGCCGTGGCCGACACATGCGTCGCGGAAGGCGTGGACGCGGTCGCCATCTGTTTCATCAACGCCTATGCGAACGGCGCGCATGAGGAAGCGGCGGCGGCGCTGTTCCGGACGCGTCATCCCGATCTGCCGGTCACCGTGTCGAGCGAATTGGTGCCGCAAATCCAGGAATACGAACGGACCAGCACGACCGTCGTGAATGCCTATATCCGGCCCGTGATCGAACGATACGCGCGAAAACTGGAGGAACGGCTCAAATCGATCGGTGTTTCGGTTCCGTTGAACATCATGCAGTCGAACGGGGGCGTCCTGCCGGGAGAATTGGCGGCGCGCAAACCGATCTTCATTATCGAATCCGGGCCGGCGGCCGGGATCGTCGGCGCGCAGCGCCTCGGCGACCGGCTCGGCCTCGGCGATACCATCGTCTTCGACATGGGCGGCACAACCGCGAAGGCGTCGATCATCGTCGGCGGCGAGTACGGAACCGCGCCGGAAACCGAGGTCGGCGGCGGCGCGGCGCTCGGGCATCGCATGATCCGGGGCGGCGGCTATGTGGTCCAGGCGCCGACCATCGACATCGCCGAAGTGGGTGCGGGCGGCGGCAGCATCGCCCGGGTCGATGCGGGCGGCGGCATCCAGGTCGGTCCACATAGTGCCGGCGCGGCGCCGGGCCCGGTCTGTTATGGCCAAGGCGGTTCGGAGCCGACGGTCACCGACGCCAATCTGATGCTGGGGTATCTGAACCCGGATGTCCTGGTCGGCGGCGATCTGGCGCTCGACCGCGACGGGGCCGAACGCGCGGTAACAGAAATCGGCGAGACGCTCGGGCAGTCCGCGACCGACACCGCCTACGGCATCCATCTCATCGCGAACGCGCGGATGATGCGGGCGCTCAGTGCGGTGTCCTCCGAACGCGGGCTCGATCCGGCGGGGTTCGGGGCGGTCGCGTTCGGCGGCAACGGCGGCGTGCATGTCTGCGGCTTGGCGGACTCGCTCGGGCTGCCCGAGGTGGTCGTGCCGCCGGCGGCGGGGTTGTTCAGCGCGCTGGGGCTGATCTTCGCGGACGTGGAACACCAATGCATCCGGGCATACTACCAGCCGATCGATTCCGTGGACCTGGACGCCCTGAACGGGAGCTTCGAGGCCTTGCGCGCGGAGGCGACCGAGCTTTTGACCGCGGACGGCTATCCGGAGGAACGCCGGACCCTGACCTGTTCGGCCGAGGTGAAATATATCGGGCAGAATGCGGCGCTGGTGGTGCCGATCGGCCGCTTGCCGATTACGGCCAGCGATCTGGAATCATTGTCCGAAGCCTTCTCCGTGGCGCATGACAAGACGTTCGGGTACCGGTCGGACGCGGAACGCCTGCAATTCGTGTCGCTCAAGGTTGTCGGGCGCGGGGTGCCGGATGCGCCGCGCTTGCCCGACGCGGTGCGGGTCGGCAGCGATCACGCGGCGTCGATGGCGCACCGGCGGGCGTATTTCGGGCCGGAGCATGGATGGATGGAGACGCCCGTACTCCGCCGCGCCGATTTGGATGGGACGCCGCGGCCCGGCCCGTTGATCGTCGAGGAATACGACACGACCACGGTGGTGCGGCCGGGATGGGCCGCATCCCGCGATAGTTGGAACAACATTCGGCTGATCATCGGCTCCGACTGATCGGCCCGGCAGGCGCTCACTCTTTCAACAAGAGATCGGTCAGGGCATCGGGCATGCTGAGCATGGGATAGTGCCCGGTATCCAGTTCGTGCCACGTGGCCTTGAGTGTTTCGGCCGTCCGCCGTTGATGCGCCTCGCCGGGGTTCACGGCCTGCGGGCAGTAGATGACGGACGCCTTCCAGTCCCGGTTCCAGAAATCTTCCAGAATGACGGGCTGCTCGAAGACCGCGATCGGGTGGAGGGTCGATCGCTCGGCGGCCCAATCCGCAAGGGCGGGATCGAGCCCGCCGAGCAATTTTTCCCGGCGTTCTTCGCGCGTCGGGCCGGTCGCCGCGTCGGTTTCAATGCTGTTCGGGCCTTTCACGATATCGCGGATCTTTTCGCCATGCATCAGCGCTAGAGCGTCCACAAAAACCAGCCGGGCGATCCGGTCTCTTACCAGCGTCGCTGTCTTCGCCGCGACCATCCCGCCGGCGGAGGTGCCGACCAGAACGACGTCGTCCAGGTCTTCGGACCACAGGAATCCGGCTACTTCTTCCGCCTGCGTCTCGGTGGTGATGCCCGGTCGAATCTGCGCCGCGCGCTCGCCGCATCCGTCGAGACTCGGGGCAAAAACCGTGCGGCCTTGCTCCCGCAGCCGATTGGCGACCGGTTTCCAGATCCAACCGCCTTGATAGGCGCCGTGCAGCAAAAGGAATGTGGTCACGGAATTTGTCCTTATTGTTCTTGCGTCATGACGGGATGGGTTATCGAATTCGGCTGTAGTCCATCGGCCGCATCAACACGCTGTCCACATGCTCGGTTGTTTCGATCCAATCGGTCTTGAGAAGGCGGACGAGGGCAGGGTCCTGCTCCTGGACCTCGCGCCAGCGCTGCCACGCCGCCATGTCCGGGAAACGCCGAAGTTCCACGCTCCGGTGCGATCCGGCATTCGTCGTGCCGGGGCCGATGACCGTATCGAAAAAGGCGATGAGCGAGCCGCCCTCACGCTCGAGTGCCGGTGCGACCTGGTCGAAATACAGCGCGTGATGCTCGGCGGTTCGATGCGGCCGCAGATAGATTATGCGCTGTTCGATAAAATTCCGCGGTTCGCCGCGCACGTCGTCGAAGTCGGGCCATTCGGCGGGAAACCCCGGCGACTCGTCCACCAATTCCAAAATCGCCGTATCGACGAAATCGTTGTTGGGGTACACGTTCTCCACTTGGCCGTTGCGGAAGTTCGAGTCCTGGGTGGCGCGTTTCCGATGCTGTTCCCAGCTGGCGAGACTATCGTGTTCACGGAGCTGCCAGATGGCCGAACCCGTCTCGGCGCCGATCCAAATCTCCCATGCGCCGACCAGCCGCGAACCAAGATCATCCAACGCATCCAACGATACACGTTGGAACTGTTCGTGGCGCTTTTCGAGCCGGCCGCTGCGGCAAATCACGAGACGGTGTTGGTAGATCAATTCGCTGCTTCCGCAGTTTCTTTGGATTCGACCGATGCTATCACGGGACCTGCGCAACCGCGAAAACCGGGCCGCGTTTCGGTAAAAGCGCGGTTGTGCGGTAGAGTGGTTGCTACAATCGAAAACAGGGTCGCCGCCGCCAACGAACAAGGAGACGAATTGACATGATCAAGCGTTTCTCGTCGCTCTATGCCGGTCACGTCGATTTCGAGGAATCGGGCCAGAACGCCGACCCGGTCAACGACCGGCGGTATCCGAACGAACACTTGGCGACCGTATTCGACAAGAGCGAGGCCTTGGCCCGCTGCATGGACGAACACGGCTATCACACCTTGTGGTTCGCCGAGCATCATTTTCAGCACGAGGGCTACGAGGTCATCCCCAACATCCCGATGCTGGGCGTGCATCTCGCGCATCTCACCAAGACCCTTCGATTCGGCTGCGGCTTCAACATCACGCCGATGTGGCACCCGCTGCGTCTGGCCGAGGATTTCGCCGTCGCCGATATCCTGAGCAAGGGGCGGGTCACCTTCGGCGTCGGCCGCGGCTATCACACACGCGAGGTCGAGACGCTGGGTGGGCCGCTGCTGGATGCAGAGGCGAACCGGGACATCTTCGAGGAACAAGTCGACATCCTCTTCAAGGCGTTCCACGAGGAATCCTTCTCCCATAAGGGCAAGTACTACACGTTGCCGCCCGAGGTGCCGTATCGCGGATACGACCTGAAGGAGATCAGTCTCGTGCCGCGCCCGCTCAGTCAGCCGGTCGAGTGCTGGCAGCCGGTGGTCAGCGCGCAGGATCGCGGCCTCGACTTCATGATGAAGCATGGCATCAAGGGCATTATCGGCGGCGGTTCGGCCCTGATGGCGGACAAGTCGATCCATGCCTTCCAGGCGGCGCATCAACGCGCGGGCATCGACGCGAAACTCGGAGAGAACCTTTGCTTCGGGATTTCCTTTCACCTGGCGCCCACGCATGAGCAGGCGATCCGCGAGGCGCGTCCCTATTACGAGGAACATGCCAAGATGTTCGGGCCGCTCGGCTTCCTCGGGCCGCTCGAGAAATCACAGATCGAGGCGCTTGGCCGGCGCGGTGGCATCGACAATGCCGGCATCGCGACGCTGGAAGACGCTTGCGCCAACGGCGCGTGGTATTGCGGGCCGCCGGAGGGTTTCGTCGAGTTCCTGCAGGAGATCAGCGAGAAGTATCCCGGCGTCGAGGATGTGAACGTGCAGTCGGCGATGGGCACGCCTCAAACCGTCATGATCGAGCAGCTCGAATGGTTTGCGCGCGACGTGATGCCCAAGGTGAAGCCGGCGCAAGCCGCCGCCTAAGGCGAGCGTTCCTTCGTCAGCGTTTCCCAGTCATAGAGCGGCGGTTCCTTGTCCTTGAACCGGCGCACGGCTTCGCGGTGGAAGTCGGTGTCCCGCACCAGGCTTTGGCCCATCGCTTCCATTTCCATCAGGGTTCGGAAGTCCTGGTTGAAGGATTGGTTCAGGATGTTCTTGGAGACGCCGATGGCGGTCGTCGAGGCTTGGCATAAGCGGCCGGCCAGTTCGCGGGCTTCTTCCATCGCGCTATCCTGGCCTACCGTGTCCAGGATTAGCCCAATCTCCTTCGCTTCCTCGCCGTAGACGCGGCGGCCGGTGTAGATCAGTTCCCGCGCGCGCTGCAGGCCGACCAACCGGGGCAGGAGGTAGAACCCGGCCCAATCCGGCACGAGGCCGATCCGAGCGAAGGCCTGGGTGAAGAAAGCGCGCGGCGTGGCGAGGACGAAGTCGGCGAGCAGAGCCAGATTGCATCCCGCCCCGGCGGCCGCGCCGTCGACGAGGCTGATGACCGGCACTTCCACATGCAGCAAGTCATAGATCAGGTTATGGCCGAGGCGCATGCGCTTGCGCTGGTCGATCCCTGTCACCGCCTTGCTGCCCATGTTCTTGACGTCGCCGCCCGCGCAGAAAGCCCCCTCCGCACCGGTCAGGATGACCGCCTTCACGTCCTCTCCCGCCGATTCCTTGATGATCTCGAACGCCTTTTTCAAATCCGCCCGCATCTCTAGGCTCAGGGCGTTTCGGGCTTCCGGGCGGTTCAAGGTGACCGTCGCGATATGGTCCTTCACCTCGAACAGGATGTGCTGGTAGGTCATGGGAGAAATCTCACTTTATTATTTTCTGCGCCAAATAGCGTGTTGGTGGCGGCAGTGTAAACGACAATGCAAGCGACGTTAATTCGGCGGAAATCCGGCCGCTGCGAGGCGGGCTCAGAAATAATTGTCCTCCGCAATTGGCTTCGACGCCGATGATGGTACTGTCAGGGATCGGCGCCGCGATGCCGACTCTCACCGCCGATACACCTCAACCGAAAAGCAATGACCATGAATGCCGACGAAATCGAATACTTGTTTCGGGGTAGCGGAACCCCGCCGAGCAAAGTCCTGCCGGGGGAGCCGCCGTTTTCGACGCGCCCCGTCATCAGCGGCACCTTCGGCATGGTCGCCGCCACGCATTGGTTGGGTACGGCCGCGGGGATGTCGATCCTCGAGAAAGGCGGCAATGCGTTCGACGCGGCGGTCGCAACCGGCTTTACGCTGCAGGTGGTCGAACCCAGCATGGCGGGGCCGGGCGGCGACGTGCCGATCATCCTGTATGACGCAAAAACCGACAGTGTGAGATCGATCTGCGGCCAGGGTGTCGCCCCGGCCGCCGCCACGGTCGACGCGTATCGCGGTTTGGGGCTCGATATCATGCCAGGTGCGGGCTTGCTGCCGCTGGTCGTGCCCGGCGCATTCGACGCATTCATGTTGATGCTGCGTGATTGGGGAAGTTTGCGGGTGCGCGACGTGCTCGAACCCGCCATCGGTCACGCGCGAAACGGATATCCGATCGCGGCCCGCGTCGTCGCGACGATCGATGCCCTGAAGGATCTGTTCGTCGAGCATTGGCCGAGCTCGGCGGCGGTCTATTGCCCGGACGGCAACGTCCCGAAACCGAACCAACTCTTCGCGAACCCGGTCCTGGCGGATACGTTCGAGCGGATCGTGCGGGAAGCCGAAGCCGCGGGCGGCGGTCGCGAGCAGCAGATCGAAGCGGCGCGCAACGCGTTCTACCGCGGCTTCGTCGCCGAAAGTATCGACAGTTTCTGCCGCGACAACGAAATTCTCGACACGTCGGGCCGCAAGCATGCCGGATTTCTGCGCGGCGGCGATCTCGCGTCCTGGTCGGCCAGCGTCGAAATACCGCTTTCGCTCGATTACGGCGACTACACCGTTTTCAAATGCGGGCCGTGGAGCCAGGGGCCGGTTTTCCTGCAGCAGCTTGCGTTGCTACGCGGCTTCGATCTCGATGCGATGGACCCGAACGGCGCCGAGTTTGTCCATTTGGTTGCCGAATGCACGAAACTCGCCTTTGCCGACCGCGAGAAATTCTATGGCGATCCGGATTTCGTCGACGTACCGGTCGAGACGTTGCTGTCCGAGGAGTATAACGCGGCGCGGCGCGGCCTGATCGGCGACATGGCGTCGGACGCGATTCGCCCGGGCGTCATTCCGGGGCACGGCGGTCCGGTGGTCTACGGGCTTGCGGATGGGCGGCGCTACACCGTGGCGGAGGATGGTACGCCATCACCCTTGACGGAATCCGCGCCGGCTGTGTCGATTGCGACCGGAGATACGGTGCATCTGGACGTGGCCGACCGGTTCGGAAATCTGGTGTCGGTCACGCCGAGCGGCGGCTGGCTGCGCAGTTCCCCGACGATTCCGGACCTCGGCTTCGCCTTGTCGAACCGAGGTCAGATCTTCACGCTCGAGGACGGCACGCCGGGCGGGCTCGCGCCGGGCAAGCGCCCCCGCACGACTTTGAGTCCCGGATTTGCGATGCGGGGCGGCAAGCCTTATATGGCCTTCGGCACGCCCGGCGCCGACCGGCAGGACCAATGGGCGTTGCAGTTCTTTTTGCGGCACGTCCATCACGGCAAGAATTTACAAGAATCGGTCGACGCGCCAAGTTTCAACACGTCGCATTTCCCGGGATCGTTCTATCCGAAGCGCGCCGAGTTGCGCTCGCTCGCCGTCGAAGGCCGCTTCTCCGATGTTGTGGTGGAAGACCTGCGGCGGCGGGGGCATGACGTTTCCCACGGCGATGATTGGTCCCAGGGCCGGATGTGCGTGGTCGCGCAGGATGGCGATTTGCTGAAGGCGGCAGCCACCGCACGGTTCATGCAGGGATACGCCTTCGGCCGCTGAGCGGTTCTACGTGCCGATTATGTCGCGGAAATGCTGGAACGAGCCCAGCCAGAACCACGCGATCTTTCCCTCGTCGACCTGCGCGCCGACGGCCCGATGCTGCATACCCACACGGAACGAGAAGATCGGCTCGGTCGGGTGAATTTGCTTGAACCGCAGGCTCGGGTGGTTGGGGTTTTCCTTCCAAAGCGTGTAGTTGCTTTCCGCCAGCTTGCGGATGTCGGCCGGAAGATCGTCGAAATTGCGCCAGTACGAGTCTTCGCGGAGGAAGGCGTCATGGCTGAGCGAAACGAATCCGACGGACAGCGGACGGCGCATCTTCCTGTATCGTTTCGTCGCCCGAGCGGCTTCTTTTTCCAGCCAGGCGCGCGCCTCCGGCGAGGCGATGAGCTTGTCCCACTCAGTTTTGTCTTCGACCCGCGCGAGGATTTCATACGCGATCCGGTCGCGGTCCTCCGAGGGTAGGGTCTTCAAGGCTTCGAACGCCTGTTCCAGGAGTTTCACGGTTGCCGCCTATCCTGAGGGTTTGGGGCGATTGCGATCATATGCGCCCCCTCCGACCGGTTCTATCCCAGCCTTGGCGTGACGGCAATCCGGCGGCCTTCGCCGAAATGCGCTACGCTGAGCACGTCGCGCCTTGGGGGCAGAATAACGCGGAATAAGAAAATGACCGACCAATACGATTTCATCATCATCGGCGCCGGGACATCCGGTTGCGTCCTCGCGAACCGGCTGAGCGCGGACAGCCGCTATCGGGTCCTTCTTTTGGAAGCAGGGGGAGAGGACGCGCATCCGTGGGTCCGCATGCCGCTGGGCGTCGGCAAGATGTTGATGAATCCGAAATTCGTCTGGCCGTTCAGCACCGACAAGGAAAATGAGCTGAAGGACCAGCGGGTTTATTGGCCCCGTGGCCGCATGATCGGCGGATCGAGTTCGGTCAACGGGATGATCTACGCGCGGGGCGGGGCGCACCGCTACGACGATTGGCGCGACGGCAACAATCCGGGTTGGGGCTTCGACGACCTGCTGCCCTACTTCAAGCAGATCGAGGACCGGCCCGGCGGCGACCCCGAATGGCGCGGACAGGGCGGCCCGCTGACAGTAAGCGACGGCGTATATCGCGACCCGCTGTCTATCGCCTTCAAGGATGCCTGTGTCGAAGCCGGCACGTTCGAGAATTCGGATTACAATGGCGAAAAGTTCGAAGGGGTCGGCTGGCTGCAATACTCGATCCGAAACGGACGCCGCTGGTCGGCGGCGGACGCTTATCTGCACCCGGTCCGGTCGCGGCCGAACTTGGACATCGTCGTTCAAGCACCGGTCAGCCGGCTGCTGTTCGACGGCACTCGCGCGACCGGCGTCGCCTATACGAAGGACGGTGAGGAACGCATCGCCCTGGCCCGACACGAGGTCGTCCTGTCCGCGGGCCCGATCGTCTCGCCGAAACTGCTGGAGCTATCCGGGGTCGGCAACAGCGACCTCCTGCGCCCGCTCGGGATCGATGTCGTGCATCATCTGCCCGGCGTGGGCGAGCATTTGCAGGACCATCTGCAGAACCGAATCACCTACGAAACCACGATGCACGGCACGGTCAACGACATCCTGAACAGCAAGGTGAAGGGTGCGATGGCGATGCTGCGCTACCTGACATTCAAGGATGGCTTGATGGCGACATCGTCGACCACGGTGCACGCGATCATGCGAAGCAGCGACGGCGTGGCCCACCCGGACGTCAAGATCCAGATGGCGCTGGTCTCGGGCAAGGATCGGTATGCCCGCAGCAAGGAGCTCGGCGTCGATCCATTCTCCGGCTTCAATCTCGGTCTTTTCCAGCTTTATCCGGAGTCCCGCGGCTCGCTGCATATCGCGTCGACCGATCCCAGCGATCCGCCCAGGATCAACGCGAATTATCTGACGCATCCAACGGACATCGAGGTGGTCCTGCGGGGCATGCGCCTGGTGCGGAAGATCGCCGGGCAGCGTGCGTTGGCGCCCTTCATCGTGCGAGAGGTTCGGCCGGGACCCGATGTGACGAGCGATGACGCGATGCTGGATTATGTGCGGGAATCCGGGCAGACGTCCTTCCATCCGATCGGCACCTGCCGGATGGGCCGGGGACCGGACGATGTGGTCGATCCGGACTTGCGGGTCCACGGATTGCAGAATTTGCGTGTCGTCGATTCATCGATCATGCCCAACATGCCGTCTTCCAACACCAACGCCCCGTCATTCGTAATCGGGGAACGGGGCGCCGAGCTTATCCTCAAGGCGGCATCCGGATGAGCCGGCGGATGGGGCTCGGCAAGACGCCGGGCAGCATGTTAGATTTGGCGCACCAGTTTTGAGCGAGGATGCCGTGACGATCGTAAACCTGCCGCTGCCCGATGTGCCTGCCGTCGATTTCGGCGATGAAGAGGCCGAAATGGCCCGTTACAAGGAAGAGGGCACGGCCCGGGCGCTCGCCATGGACAACCGCGGCCCGATCGTCCTCGACGAGGACGGAAGACTCGATCCCGCGATTCTAGAGGCTTATTGGCATTACGGGTTCTACATCTTCGAGAATGTGGTTAGCGCGGAAGAGCGCGCGGACCTGGAGCGCGACGTGGCCGATGTGCTGGAGCGCGTGCCGGTCGCGCCCGACGCCAAGGTCGATAGGCACGGCCGTCCTGCGCTGGGCGCCGGCCTGGAGGGCCGGACCGTCCGGTTGACCAAGCCGCTGGCCGATCCGCTAGGCGGCAGCGACCAAAGCTACGGCCGGCACCAGGTAAAGATGCTGGAACCGGAAGCGCCGGAGGGTGCGCCGGACTATGTTCTGCAGGTCCTGTTGGGCTCGTTGCAGCATTCCGAGGCCTGCCTTCGCCTCTATGCGCATCCGAAACTTCTGGCGGTGGCGGAAGGGGTAAACGGGCCTGACTTCACGCCGTTTAACGAAGGGCTTTGGGTCAAGCATCCGCGGCTCGGCGGGTCGGTCTCCTGGCATCAGGACGGCTGGACGCATTGGGACAGTCCCGATCTGGATGCCGGCACGCACGGCTTCAACTTCATGGCGCAGCTTTATGGCTGCGACGCGGCGAACGGGCTTTGGGTGGTTCCCGGCACGCATAAGCAGGGCAAGATCGATATCGCGGCGATGATGGGCGCCGAAGGGTCGGACCGGTTGCCGGGCGCGGTGCCGTATATTTGCGGACCGGGCGATGTCGCGATCACCAACCGGCAGATCGTCCACGGCTCCTTCGCGAACACCAGTCCAAATATTCGGGTGACCCTGAACGCGGGCTTCCATCGCCGGAAATCCGTCTATGGGATCGAGAGCGGCGGCGTCCATAATCCGGTCTCGTTCTACGACGATGAGTACATCACGCGCCGAGCCCGGCTGCTCATGTATGGCATCGACGCCCGGCGCCAGCGGTTCCCGGAGGAAACGCCCTATGTCTATGCACCGCTCGCGGATCGGGCGCATGAATACCGCTGGGACGCCGCGGCGAAGGCCGATATCAAGGACTATAACCTTCAAGATATCGGCATTTAGCCGGGCCTCTATTCAATCGGTCGACGGCGGCAGCGCGCAGACCTGCTCGTAGGCGTAACGCTCGTTCAACAGCCCGTTGTATTCGTAGATGTCGAGCGTCTTCTCGTAGGCTTCCTGCGTGATCTCCGCGTGCGGCGTCCAACAGCCGAGATTCTGATAGGTGCCGATGCAGTCGGCGAGCACCGCTTCGTCGATCTTCGGGAAGTACGGTTTCTCCGCCTTGGCGATTTCGGCGGCGGGCGTCTCGTTCATATAGGCGCGGGTCTTGCGGTAGGCGCGCATGAACGCCTTTGCCATCTCCGTTTCCAGCCACGCCGGAAGAGCCGCGAGACTGGAGAATCCGCAGGGCCCGATCTGCGGTCCGACCTGGGCCACCACATGCCCGACGCCGTCGGCTTCCAATTGTTGCGGGAAGGGGCCTTGCTGCTGGACATAGGCGCCTTGGCCGTCGCGGAAGGCCTTGTCGATGTCGGCGGCGCCGCCCGGTGTGATCGCGTTGATCTTGTCGAAATCGATCCCCGCCTTGTGGCAGGCGTATTTGAACATCATCAACGGTTGGCCGCCGCCGAAGATGACGACGTCGCTGCCTTCGAGCTTGTCCCAGGTGAAATTCGGGTCCGCCTCGCGTCCGGTCAGAAAGAAGCCGTCCATCTCGTTCACCTGCGCGAAGTGAACGGTTTTCGGCGTCTCGCCGGAATTCAGCGTCGTAAAGCCCTGGCTCAGCGCCGACTGCACCACATGGGCCGTCCCGTTTTCCAAGGCTTCCAGCGCCGAGGTGCCCGGCTCGGCGACCGACCAGTCGGGGTCGAGCCCCTCGTTCTTCAGAAAGCCGCCGGACATCGTCGAGATCAATGGTGAATAAAAGGCGGAAAACAACGTGAATTGAATGTTGATCTTTTCCAACGCGATACACCCCTATTTTAAGTTGCGGTGGTAGTCTAATGGCTTTCCGCTCCGATAAACAATCGCGGCTTACCGGGAACCGGTCGGGATCGACTTGAAAGGGACGCCCTTGTCGATCCGCACTTCTTGCGGCAGTTGGAGGACGCGCTCGCCGATCGTGTTCCGCAGAATTTCGTCCGTGCCGCCCGCGATTCGGAAGGCGGGCGAGTCCAGGAACGACATCTCGAAAAGTCCGTCGAGAGGCATCTCCGATCCGGTTTGCACCCCGGCGGCTCCCAAAAGGTCCAGCCCGTAGTCGGCCGCGTTTTGGATCTTGCTTGCGGCCACGAGCTTCCCGATCGAAGCCTCGGGCCCCGGCGCCTCGCCGCGCGCCAGCGAGGTCATGATCCGGTAGCGCGTGAACCGGAGGCCCTGTGCCTTGACGTAGAATTCGGCCAAACGCTCCTGAACGCCCGCGTCGTCGATGGCTTTGCCCGCCTCGAAATCGAGATCGGCGGCGAGCCGGTACAACTCATTGAAGGACGGCCCGAAATCGTCGTCGATGGCATAGCGCTCGCCCATCAGCAGGCTTATCGCGACTTTCCAACCGCCATCGACCGGCCCCAGCCGCTGGCTGTCGGGAATTCGGACATCGCGGAAAAATGTTTCGTTGAAATGCCGCGCGCCGGACATCTGTTTGATCGGTCGAATTTCGACACCGGGCGTCTTGGTGCTGAGGTAGAAGAAGGTGAGGCCGTCATGCTTCGGTTTGTCGGGGTCGCTGCGCGCGATCAAGACACCCCAGTCGGCCTTGTGGGCGAAAGAGGTCCAGATCTTCTGACCGTTGATGATCCAATCGTCGCCGTCGCGCTCCGCGCGGGTGCGCAATGCGCCCAGGTCCGATCCTCCGGCCGGTTCCGAATAGAATTGGCACCAGACCTCCTCGCCGCGCAAGGCCGGAGGCGCGAACCGGTCGCGCTGTTCCTGCGTGCCCCAGCGGCAGATCGTCGGGATGCAAATGCCGAGCTGCAGTCCGATTGCGTTTACCGCCGTCTTGTACTTCGCCTCCTCCTGATCGTAGATCATCTGTTGGATCGGCGACCCGCCCTGGCCATGCCATTCGGCCGGCCAGGTGATCCCGGCGAAGCCCGCCTCCCATTTCTTGCGTTGAAATGCCTTTGCCTCCTCCAGGACGCCGGGGCCGTCTTCACCGCGCCGATATCCCCGCACGTCTCCGGGACCGCGTTTGTCCAGGTTGGCGTCGAGAAAGGCCCGGCATTTGGCGCGGTACTCGGCCTCTTCCGGCGAATCCTCGAAATTCATCGAACCGCTCCGGCCGCCGTTCTGGTGTCGGCTGTCTGCTGGGCCCGGTACGCCCGCATCAGACGGCGTTTCCACTCGCGCCCGCCGCCCAATGCCAGTCCCAGCAGCTTCGCGCGCCGGTAAAACAGATGGCAGTCGAGTTCCCAGGTGAACCCCATGCCGCCATGGGTCTGGATATTCTCTTTCGTCGCCAGCCATCCCGCATCGCAGGCGGCAACGCGGCTGGTTGCGGCAGCGACCGGCAACTCGCTGCCCCCGCTCTCCAGCGCCCATGCGCCGTAATAGCTGTTCGAGCGGGCCAATTCCAGGGCGACATAGACGTCGACCAGCTTGTGCTTGATCGCCTGGAACGAGCCAATCGGCCGGCCGAACGCGAAACGCTCCTTGGCATACGCGCAGGCCATGTCGAGCGCCGCGGCCGCAACGCCGATTTGTTCGAACGCCATCATGGCCGCCGCACGGTCGATCAGCGTGTGGAACGCGGTGGGATCGGACGACCCCGGCAATGGCTCCGCCTCGGACGAACGGAAGCGAAGAGTTGCGTGTCCCCGCGAGGGGTCGATCGTATCCTGAGGGACTCGGGTTACCGCTGGATCGGCGAGGTCCGCGAGATAAAGGGCTGGCGCGTCGCCACCGCCGCGCACGGCCACGACGGCGAAATCCGCCGCCGCGCCATCCATAACGGCCGTTTTTTCGCCGCTAAGCCGGCCCTCGGCAACGCCGGTTTCGAACCGTTCCGGCGCGAGCGGGCCGATGTGCTCGGCGAATGCCACCGTGCCAACGGCTGTACCGTTCGCCAGCCGGGGAAGGTACTCTTCTTGCTGCCGCGGACTGCCGAACAGCAGGAGCGCCTCGGTCGCGAGATAGACGGACGATGCGAAAGGGACGGGAGCGATCGAGCGGCCGATTTCTTCGGCAAGGATGCAGACCGCCAACGGTCCAAGGCCGAGTCCGCCATGTTCTTCGGGGATCGTCGCCGACAGCCACCCCATATCCGCCATCTCGCGCCAAAGCGGCGCATCGTAGGGAAGACCGTTATCGACAACGTGGCGCGTGACCGACGCCGGGCAACGGTCGGTCAAAAACCCGCGCGCCGTTTCGCGGAGCTGTTTTAGTTCATCCGGAAAATCGAAATCCAACGCGGCTTCTCCCGTCGCTCGTAGCCCGGCCGCCGCAGATTAGGCGGACCGCCCGTACGGATGCAAATATACGGATTCCGCACCGGCGGCCTTACAGTTCGCCTTGGCGCACGAGCGCGGCAACCGAGCCGCCGTCGACGGTGATGACTTCGCCGGTGATGAAGGCGGACTCGTCGGAAGCGAGGAAGGCGGCGATGCCGGCGATGTCTTCCGGCTGTCCCCACCTTCCGACCAAATTTTCCGAGTTCCAGGCATCGCCAAGTACATCGTCCTCGGCGAACTGACGGTTAAAGGGCGAGGCGATCATGCCCGGCGCCAGGGCGTTGACGGTGATGTTCTTGCCCGCCATGTCGGCGGCCAGCGCCCGCGTTAACGCCAGCAAGCCACCCTTGGCCGCGACATAGCCGGCGCGGTCCGGCCGGCCCACTGTGCTGGCGATGGACGCGATATTGATGATCCGGCCGCGCCCTGCCTTCAGCATATGCGGGAGAACCGACTGACAGCAGTGGAAGTGACCGGTCAGATTCACGTCGAGCATCTGCCGCCAGTCCTCCTCGGTGTGATCGAGGAAGGACTTGATGATCCGGCTGCCGGCGTTGTTGACCAAAATGTCTATCTGACCGAAACGGTCGATGGCCGCTGAGGCCAAAGCATCGACCTCTTGCCTATTCGTAATGTCCGCGGCAATGCCCGCTATGTCCGCGCGGTCGCTCCCAAGTTCGTCCGCGAGGTCCCGAATGGCTTTGGCGTTCAGGTCACCGATGACGATGGACGCGCCTTCGTCTGCGAATTTGCGCGCGATCGCCGACCCAATCCCGCTGGCGGCGCCGGTGATAATCGCTGTCTTGCCCTCAAGCCGCATGTTCGTTCCTCGATGCTAGAAGGGCCGGTCGCCCTTAACCTGCGTACGGTGCATCAGGCGCCGCGACGCGGCGGGGAAGGCGTTGCGCCGGTGCATCACGCGGCGGTTGTCCCAGATGAGGAAATCGCCGACACGCCATTCCTGATGCCAAGAGGCGGTTGGTGCTTGTGAATGTACGTGATCCCATAGCCTGTCGAGCAGCGCTTCGGAGTCATCGACCGTGAGACCGTTTATGTAGGTGTTTTGGCGGCGCCCCAGATAGAGAGCCTTGCGCCCGGTCTCTGGATGCGTGCGGATGATGGGATGGCTCGGCCCCGCAATGGTCGATACGTCGATCTCATCAGGGTTGATGCGTTGCCCGCTGCCGTCCCGGAGATACCCGTCGAGCGTATAGACCGAATCATGCTTGATCGTCCGGCCTTCGATTTCCTCTGCGAGATCCGCCGGCAGCGTGTCGTAGACCGTATGCATGTCGATGTAGCCGGTTTCGCCACCCGTCTCGCTCACGTTTAATGCGTAAAGACAGCTCGCCTTCGGCGGCTCTTCCGTATAGGCCATGTCGGTATGCCACAAGAGTTCGTCGTCGCCGAGCGAGCCGATAGATTCGCCGTTTTCGACCACGTTCGAGATTACGAACATCTCGGGAAGGCCCTCGACGGCGGCGCGGCCATGCCCACTCACCGGCGCAAGGTCCAACACCCCGAACCGGCGGCTGAACTCGACGATTTTGGGGTCGCTCAGTTTCTGATCACGGAACCGCAGGACGCCGCGGTCGAGCCAGGCGGCGTAAATCGCGCTGAAATACTCGTCACCGAGCGGGGCCGACAAATCGACCCCTACAATGTCGGCGCCGACAGCGGCCGACAAGGGTGCAACTTCTACTGCGCTCGGCACCGTTCCGCTCAATGCGTTGGCTCTCCTAGTCGATCGGCGGACGCCGGTCCTTCCATTCGGTCGCGTCTTCGTAGGCCTGGGCAACGCGATACAGCATCGCTTCCTGGAACGGCCCGCCGACGATCTGCATGGCCAGCGGCATCCCGGACGAAGAGAAGCCGGTCGGCACGGCAAGCGCCGGATCCCCCGTGACGTTGAAGGGCGCGCGGGCCTGCCGCGGGTAGGTAAGGTCGACTTTCGCATCGTCGTCGATCTCGCAGGCGGGTTCCATGCTGCTGACGGTAAGGACCGCGTCCAGACCGTCCATCGCCGCGTGGAAACCGTCGATGAGCTTCCGCTTCATGCGGGTGGCGTTGACGTAATCGGCCGCGCGGATGAAGGCGCCGCCCAGCAACCGCTCGCGGGTCCGGTCGCCGTAATCTTCCGGCCGCTCCTGCAGCCACTTTTCGTGAATGGCATAGGCCTCGCTGAGCAGAATCGTCCGGTTGCAGGCCGCGTAGACCTGTAACGGTTCGACCTGGATCTCGCGGACTTCCGCACCCAACCCCTCGAGCACGCCGACGGCATCCTCGATGCTTCGCGCCATTTCGGGATCGGCCTGTTCGTCCTTGTTGTAGAAATGCCGGATGATGCCGATCTTCAGGCCCTTCACGCCGTCGTCGATCCCGGCGGTGTAGTCGGGCACGGCGACGTCGGCGCTGCCCGGGTCGCGGGAATCGTGCCCCGCGATCACATTCAGCAGCATCGCGTTGTCCCGCACCGTGCGGGTCATCGGGCCGATATGGTCGAGCGAGAAGGAGAGGGGCAGCACGCCGCGGCGGCTGGTCCGGCCATAGGTCGCCTTCATCCCGACGATGCCGCACATGGAAGCGGGATTGCGCACCGATCCGCCGGTATCCGTGCCGAGCGCCGCTGGCAGCATGCCGGACGCGACGGCGGACCCGGACCCGCTCGACGAGCCGCCGGGGTGGTGGCCCTGGTTCCACGGGTTGCGCGCCGGCGGCCAGGGCAAATCGAAACACGGGCCGCCGATGGCGAATTCATGGGTCGACATCTTGCCCATCAGGACACCGCCCGCCGCCCGCAGTTTCGCGGCGACCGGCGCGTCGTTCTTGGCGATGTTGTCTTTCAGGATTTTCGAATGGCCCGTGGTCGGCAGGCCTTCGTGATCGATGATGTCTTTCAGGCCATAGGGCATGCCGTGCATCGGCCCGCGCCAGTCGCCCTTCTGGATTTCGTCCTCGGCGCGCTTCGCGTCGGCCAGGGCGATGTCGGGCGTGAGTTTGAGAAAGGCGTCGAGCTGATCGTCCAGCTTATCGATACGGTCGAGCAGCGCCTGGGTGTATTCGACCGGCGACAGCTTCTTGTCGCGCAGCAGCGCCGAGGCTTCGGCCATGGAGAGATAGTGCAGGTCGGTCATGGCTATCCCTCCTTCGCGCGGAAGACATGGCTGGGTTCGTCGGCGATCTTGAGATCGACCGTGAGCTGTTGCTTGCGCTGCGCGGCGGACTGCGTCGCCTTGGCCAATTGCTCGAGATGTTTGTCGGTCAGCTTGGTGAGGCCGATGGCCTCGGCCCGCTGTTTGATGTCGGAAGAGTCGGTGCTCATAGGGGCCTCCCGTTGTGAGGACGTAATTATGAAGCCAAACGGTTCAACGAGTCGATCACGGCATCGGTCATCCGGGTGGTCGACACCGCCTGCGTGGCATCGCCCTTGATGTCGGCCGTCCGGTTGCCGCCCGCGACCGCGTCGCGGACCGCCGATTCAAGCAGTTCGGCTTCGGCTTCCGCATCGAAGGAATGGCGCAGGGACATCGCGAAGCTCAAGATGGCCGCCAATGGATTGGCGATGTCGTTGCCGGCGATGTCCGGCGCCGCGCCGTGCACCGGCTCATAGAAGGCGTTGCGCCGGCCGCTTGTGTCTTCCTCGCTCAACGACGCCGACGGCAGCATGCCGAGCGATCCGGTCAGCATGGCGGCGGCGTCGGAGAGGATATCGCCGAACATGTTGCCGGTGACGATGACATCGAACTGTTTCGGGTTGCGGATCAGCTCCATCGCGCCCGCATCGACGATCAGTTCCTTGAAATCCACATCCGAATACTCGGCTTGATGCAGTTTCCGGACCTCGGCGCGCCACAGCTTGCTGGTTTCCAAGACGTTGGATTTCTCGATCGAACAGAGCTGATTGCGCCGGCCGCGCGCCAATTCGAAGGAGAGCCGCGCGACCCGCTGAATCTCCGGCGTGGTGTATTGCATCGTGTTGAAGCCGCGCTGAACGCCGTCGCCCAGATCCTCGATGCCACGCGGCTCGCCGAAATAGATGCCGCTGCTTAGTTCTCGAACGATGATCAAATCGACGCCGCGCACGACCTCGGGCTTCAGCGAGCTGGCGTCGAGCAGTTCGTCGAAGGCGACGGCCGGGCGGATGTTGGCGAACAGTCCGAGCTTCTTGCGCAGCGCGAGCAGCCCGTCCTCGCGGCGCACCCCTATCGGGATATCCTCGTACCCATCGCCGCCGATCGCGCCGAACAGGATCGCGTCCGCCTTGCGGGCCTTGTCCAGCGTATCGTCCGGCGTCATCGCGCCGGTGTCGTGATAGGCGGCGACGCCGAGTTGCCCGTGCGTGATGTCGAAGGTCACCTTGCGGTTCGCCTCGAACCACTCAATGACCCGCGCAGTTTCCCGGATCACCTCCGGTCCGATGCCGTCGCCGGGAATGACCAGGAGATTGGGTTTGTTGTCCGCCATGGTTCAAGTGCCTCCGTTTCTTATCCGAAGGCGGCGGTTGCGAGCGTGCCCAGATTGCCTTCCGGCGTGACCGACCACAACTCGGCGGTGTCGCCCTCGTCCCCCGGCTTGCCGGCGACCTGGAACGGCGCGATGTCGAACAGCGGCGCGCGGGCCTGGAACCGGAACCCAGTCAGTTTCTTGCCCGGATTGTTGTCCAACGCCAGTTCGAGCAGCAGCCCGGCGGTCAGCGGGCCGTGCACGATGAGCCCCGGATACCCTTCGACCTCGGTCACGTATTTGCGGTCGTAGTGGATACGGTGTCCGTTGAAGGTGATGGCCGAATAGCGGAACAGCATCACCGGGTCGGGCGTGATCTCCTTAATCCAGATGTGGTCGTCCGGCGCCGTGTTGGTCTTACCGCTGTTGCCGCCCTTGGCGTCGGCCGGCGGGTTGTCGCGGTAGACGATGTCGTGCTCTTCCTCGAGCGCCAGGCCGTTCTCGCCGTGGAAGTCGTTCTTCACCGTACAGAACACCAGCGTGCCGGTCCGGCCTTCCTTGATCGTCACGTTGGTGATGCTGGCCTCGCGGCGCATCTTTTCGCCGATGATCAGGTCCTTGTGATAGGTCGTCCGCGCGCCCGCGAACATGCGGCGGGGCAGGGGGACCGGCGGCATGAAACCGCCCCGTGCCGGATGGCCGTCGGGGCCGATCTGCGAGGCGGGGGCGACCGGCTTGAAGAAGAACCAATGCCCCATCGGCCCGATCGGATCGCCTTCCTTCGGTGTATCGGTCTTGTCGAGCAAGGCGGCGTAGCCGTGCATCGGCAGTACGGAGGCGCGATCCTCGAAGGTTTCGGTGTTGCCGATCCAATCTTTCAGTTTTTCCAGGTCCTGGGGCATGTCCTGTTCTCTTTCTTGGTCTGAAGTGCCGGTTAAGTGGCGCCGCGGGCATCGACCGGCCAGATATCGACCAGCATATCGCCGCGCACCATGTGATAGAAATCGTAGAGGTTCACCGTCGGGTCGCAATGCGGGGTTAGGCATTCCAGCACGGTTCCCACCGGCAGGTCGGACATGCCGCCCGGCAGTACCACCGCGCCATGCTCGTCGCCCTTGAACGTATATGTCGATCCGTCCGGCGCGCCGCGCGCGATCACGGGAAGCGGCCCGTCGGTTGCGAACCGCTTGAGGCCGCCGTCGGTGATGGCGAGGCCGTCGCCGTTCGAGCTGATGACCGTAATGCCGACGAACAGCGAGGATTCGAACGGATGGGCCGCCGACTCCCGGAGCGGGCAGGCGTTGTATTGCACGTCGGTGAAGATGTAGCTGCCGCATTGCATCTCCGAGTAGTTGCCGCGCAGGGCGTCGATTTCATGCGTGCCGGTGCCCGCGCCCGACACGATGGGCGGCAGGATGCCGTCGCGATCGAGCAGGTCGGTGAAGACCGCGAGCGGCTCGGCGCATTGGTCGGCTGTTTTCCGGCGGTCGGCGTAGCCCTCGATATGCTGGACATGACCGGCATAGGCATGGATGCCGGCGAAGGTGAGACTGTTCGATTGGGCAATCTGCCGCGCTACGATGCGCGCCGCCTCCGGCGTCCGGGCGCCGGTCCGCTTCGTGCCGATATCGAGTTCCACGAATACGTCCAGCGGCTTGCCGGATGCCCCCGCCGCGTTGGACAGCGTATCGATGATCGTGGCGTTGTCGGCCACCGTCTTGAACCCGTCGGCACGCTCGTTCAGGGCGATCAAGCGCTCGATCTTGGCGGCTCCGGCAACCGGCGAGGTCAGCAACACGCCCGGTATGCCCGCGTCGGCCAAGGCTTCGGCCTCGCTTAACGTGGCGGCGCAGACCCCGACGGCGCCCGCCTCTATCTGCAGTTTCGCGATACGCGCGGACTTATGTGACTTTGCGTGCGGCCGTAGCGAGACGCCGTGCTTTTTGCAATGGTCCGCCATGGCGGCGATGTTCCGCTCCATAGCGTCGAGGTCGACGATCAGGGCCGGGGTGGTGAGGGACTGGCGTGAATCGGGTTTCCCGATCAGCGTTTCGTTCGGGCCGAGGTTGGGCATGGCGTACTCCGTGTTTCGCGGGAGTATATCGCAGCCCTGACACGGCGACAGCGGCGCATAAAAAAGGCGGGGCCGAAGCCCCGCCAGTCGTCCGGACCGAAGGGGATCGGTCCGTTAGATGATTTTCCAGCTCCCGTCCGGCTGGCGGCAGGCTTGGCCGTAGCCTTCCTGTTTGCGGCCGCCGACGGTGATCTCTTGTTGATACTCGCGGCAATACGCGCCGGTTTCGGAGTGCACGCCCTCGCGGGTCGGCGTCACGGTGCCGTAATTCCCGGATTGCGGATTGCTCCACGTGATCGTCTCGCCGATCGGCGCCGCGGAAGCCTTATAGGTGGCCTTCTGCAGATACGCCTGGTCGGCGCGGTCGAGTGAACTGCCGATCTCGTTGCCGATCAGGCCGCCGGCCACGACACCAAGCGCGGTGGCGGCGAGTTTGCCGCCGCCCGATCCGAACTGCGACCCGAGCAGTCCTCCGAGGCCGGCGCCGAGCAGGGCGCCACCGGCCTGTTTCTGGCCATAGGTCTGGCAAGCGCCGAGCGAGACGGCGACAATCGCAACTAGTGCAAGTTTCTTGATGTTCATCGTTCAACTCCTTTCGGTCGTCCTAGACGCGCGGTGCCGAAGCGACCTAAACCGATCCGCGTCTACTTGGTTGTACAAGTATTAAGTCCGGAAATACTGTTATTGTTTTAGTAGTAGTGGATAATGTGGCGGCTTCCTCTTACGATATAGCTGGCGCCATACCGGTCGTAACACATGGTTCCGCCGAACTTTACTTTGCGGCCGTAGCGGTCGTAGCCGATCCGGCTGACCGGATGGCAGCGGTTGTACCGGTAGTGGCGCGCTCGCTTTTGTTGCCGATACCCGTTCGGCGCCCAAGAGCCTTGGCCGGGGAAGCCGAACACGAAGTTGTAAATCGGCTTGCCGTGCTTGTATCCGTGGCCATGACGGTAATGCCGCTTTTGTTTGTAGGCATGCTTGTGGCCGTGCTTGTAGCCTTTGTCATAACCCTTCTTGTAGCCGTGCTTATACGCATACTTCTTGGCATGCTTTCCGTAGCCATGGCCGTGTCGGTAGGCGCGCTTTTGCCCCTTGTTATAGCCATGCTCGTAGCCCTTCTTATAGGCGCGCTTCTTGCCATGGCCTTCGTAGGTGCCGTAACGTTCATTCTCATAGATGATCCGTCCGCCGGCTGCTGCGGGGGCGGTGGCGACGGTGATCCCGACCGTGAGGCCGATGATCAGGCCGCTTACCTTCAAAAACGTCTTCGTCCGGTTGGGTCGTTCTCGCATTTGTCCTCTCCCTAAGGTGCCACCAAATTCGGTGTGCGGTTGGGGTCTCTCATTCAAGTCCATGGCGGATACCGGCGACGGCACTGACCACAGGATAACGTCATAGTTATATGCATAAATGATGTTAAATGTAATGTCAAAACTAAAATAAAAATTGTAACTAGAATGTTATTGGGAAAATTAATTATTGAAAATCAAGGGAATAGGGTGTATATCTCTTGGTGTTAGATATGGCCTCGTGGAAATTCGCACCAAACCGTTGCATCTAATTGTAAATTTGAATGCAAAGCGGCGAAGAATCCTGCCTGGAGTTTGTGCCCCGAGGCTTGGGGAGAGGCGGAGTAACGATGAAGTACAACCTCAATCAACGTAAAGAATACTTGAGAATGACTCATCGCCTGGGTAGTGAATGGCTCACTGTGTTTGCAGGAGATGAAGAATTCTACTCAGCCGCATATTGGGATCTCCTCACGAATATTTGGGATAAGGACCTTCCAGTCCGGAAAACGGATGCTTTGCGCTTCATGACGGGTATAAAAAGCCCGCATACTGCAGGTAAATACATCGATACGGCGATCCGTAAGGGTATTCTCATCGAAGAGGACAATCCGGATGACGCGCGGTCCAAGTTGTTGCGTTTGTCACCCGACATGCGGTCCCGGCTCGATACATTTTTCGATTCGGCTGTTGGGCAGGTTCGGCGGACAAGCGGCAAGATGGATCAACTCGGCCCGTCACCGCAGGAGCCCTGATTTCGCGCTAGCGCCCGTAGCCGGATTTCGATCCGTCCGAAAGTTTCCGCTACACTAGCCGACATTCACGACGAAGAGTTTTCACGTGGCCGATGGAGGGACGTGTGGTTGTTCGGCTGCCGACATTTTGCGGCGGCGCTGCCGGTCGTCTTGCCGCGACCAATAAGAAGGAGAGGATCCCTATGAAAATCGCAGACATCGAAGCCATCGCCATGGCCGTTCCCATGGAGGAGCAGATTGCCGCGCCGATCAGCATGCCGCGGGCCGACGAAGTCGCGAGCGTCGTGTTCAAGGAGTACCGCACGACGATGGTTCGGATTACCACCGACGACGGGATTACCGGGGTGGGCGAGTGCATGACGCGGCTATCGGGCACCGCGCTGCGGGATATCGTGCATTACATCAAGCCGGCCTTGATCGGGCGCGACCCGCGGGACGTGGAAAGTATCTGGGATCTCATGTGGTCGATCATGATGAACCGCGGACACGTCAAGGGCTTCTATCAGGAGGCGATGGCCGGGATCGATACGGCGCTTTGGGATGTCTGGGGCAAGTCGCTGGGACTGCCGGTCTGGCGGCTGCTGGGCGGGAAGACGAATCCGAAAATCTGGTGCTACGCGTCGTCGTTGCGGCTCCGCGATATCGCGATCCTGCGCGAGGAAATCGACAAGCATAAGGAGAACGGCTTCAACGCGATGAAGTTCAAGATCGGCAAGGACCCGATGAACTGGCGGGGCGAAATGAAACTGGTCGAGCAGATTCGCGAGCATGCCGGCGACGACATCACCCTAATGTCGGATGTGAATTGCGGTTATAGCGGCGACCTCAAGACCGCCTACGAGGTGGGGCGGGCGCTCGAAGATCAGGGTATCTATTGGTACGAGGAGCCGTTGGCGCCGGACGACATCGACGGCTACGCCTATCTCCGGGACAAGCTCAAAATCCGCATCGCGACCGGCGAGGCCGATTTCAACAAGTTCAGTTTCGCGCGTTTCTTCAAGCGCGATGCCATCGACATCGTTCAGCACGACGCCGCCCGATCGGCCGGCATCACGGAATCCCGCAAGATCGCCGACATGGCCGACGCCTTCCGCGTCGCTTACGCGCCGCATAACGGCAGTTCCTCGAACATCATCATGACGGTGTCGCTGCATCTCGCGACCTATGCGCCGAATTTCCTGATCTATGAATACATGCAGAGCGACTGGAACAAGGAACAGCGGAACCCGCTGCGCTGGGATTTGTGTCAAATGCCGATCAAGGAATTCAAGGACAGTCACATCGTGCTGGAGGAAAAACCGGGACTCGGGATCGACATCAACGAGGAAATCGTCGAAAAATACCGGCTTCCTTAGGCGAATTTTGGGTTGTGGTTTCACATGGCGGCTTTCGCTTCGGAAAATTCTAGAAATGCATTTGTTCCGGAGAGTTGATCGAATTTTCCCGCGCTTGTTAATTTTCCGTTAGGCAACGGTGTGGTTAGCTTAACCGTCGGTAAATAGCCGATGGCGAGCCCCATCCCATGACTTCCCGCAGCCGAACCATAAAGCAACTGCCGGTCTTCGCCGGTGAGTTTGATCGCGGTCGCAAGGTATTTGCCTTGGCCGTGTTGGTTATTCTGGCGTCATCGTTGACAATTCGGACCGGTCGCCTTGGCTTCATGCCACTGGATCAATCGATAATCTTCGATGGCGGTTGGCGTGTCCTGTCAGGCCAGTTGCCGCTTGTCGATTTCTTCACGCCGACCGGACTAGTACCGCTTTATCTCCAGGCGCTGATGTTCAAGGTGATGGGCGTATCTTGGTTGGCATATGTCCTGCACGCCGCGCTGCTGAACGTCGTATTTGCGACCTTCCTATATATCCTCTTGCACCGAATTTTTCGATGGAATTGGGTCGCGCTTTACTTTGCCCTGGTGTCGGCATGCTTCTCCTACCCCCCAATGGGGACGCCGTTCATGGATCAGCATGCGCTGATTTTTACATTTGTAATGCTCGGATTGTTCCTACTAGGGATTTGTGAACATAGAGAATCGGTTCGCAGAATTTGCTGGGTATTGGTGCCCATCGCCGGCGTGTTGGCCTTTCACTCGAAACAGAATCCTTCTGCATTTGCGATCGTCTTTGTGGCTGCCGCTGCGCTCTTCTTGGCTATCCGCGACCCCATGCGATTTCGGGTGCCTTTCCTCGCGATGTCCGGAAGCGCACTGTCGACTTTGGCAATAGGATTATCCCTATTGACCGCAAAAGGTGTGTCGCTGAATGACTATTGGTATTGGTTGTTTGAATTGCCGTTGAGCGAGGGTGCGGCACGCGTTGCGACGGGGCACGTACGCATTTTCGCGATCACCGCGTTGTGGATCGCCTGTTCATTGCCAATCGGCATTGGAATTCAGTTCGCCATGCGCGGGAAATTCGGAGGGCCGTTGCGGCATGACACAATTGCGATTGTCGCGGTCATTGCCGCGTTGCTCGGGTTTGCCACTATTTATGCGGCGACGACGCATAACGCCCCGATCTTTGGATTTGCCTTTTACCCGCCGGCGCTCGCTTTGGCCTATGGACTGCTAAGTCGCCGGCTTCCGCAAAGTTCTCCCGACGACAGCCGTAAGCGGGATGCCTTTCTTGCCTTATTCCTTGCGTTGGGCTTTTTGACGCTGGTGTTGGCGGCCACGCCATTGGCACAAAGATGGGCGAATGAATTCGAAGCGTTAAACGCAAGAGCCGCCGACCCCGGTGTTGAAGTACATACAGCATTGTCCGGCCTCCGTTGGAGCTTTCCTGCGCGCGTTGACGAAATTGGGAACGAAACCGACGCCGAGGTTTATCGAAAGTTGTTGGTGTATCTCGATGCCCGAGACGACAATTTTCTTTATTTCGGCGATGCAACCATCTTGTATGCGCTGTCCGGTAGGCCTTCGGTTTTTCCGAGCCTGTGGTTCCATGAGGGATTGAGTTTCCCGGTGCGGGAGGCTGCCGAACGTCCGATGTTCGAACAGCGTGTTGCGGATGCGTTGGTGCGGAACGATGTCCGGTTCGTCATTTTGGATGGTATCCAGACATGGACTGGCAGTACCCCGGCGCATTTCGGAGTCCTGAAATCCTGTCTTGCCGGAAATGAGGGCGAAGATACGCGCATCGGCCGGTTCCAAATTCTACCAATTGAGCCGGATTGCGTGCGCCGGTATCGGGCGCGGCCAGGATCCCAATCCGTGGAATTTCCACCCCCGGCGATACACTAACCGCCAGTCCCGAAGTTGCGGCTGTGGCCGAGGCGTGGGAAAAGGTGCTCTGGCGACGGTAACCTGGTCGGGTTGCGCTTTGCGCTGCGCGCGGTTGGCCGGCTCGCCTGGTCGGATTGCCACACCTTTGCGCCCGTGACCTATTCTCGTGTCGGCGCAAGATCATGGTAAAAACATGCCGTTGACCGGAACGCCAGTTTCTTCGCACGGCTGGCGCCGCGCCGACAGGCGCGGAATTTGTGTCGGCGGAGCATTATAGGAGGATCGGCTGATATGCCGTTTGAAGAGACCCTGGAGGATTTGGAGAAGCGCCGCGCCAAGGCGCTCAAGATGGGCAAACCCGAAATCCTGGAGCGGATGAAAAAGGCGGGGCTTCTCAATGCACGGCAACGGCTCGATTACTTTCTGGATAAGGATAGCTTCATTGAGACCGGCGCCCTGGCGTCCGCGGCACGGCCCGAAGTCCGCGACAAGGCGCCGGCCGACGGCAAGATCGGCGGCTTTGGGAAGGTCGATGGGCGGATGGTCGGTATCGTCTCGAACGATTTCTCCGTCATGGGGGCCTCCAGCGCGCTCAACAATCTGAAAAAGATGAAGCACGTGAAGGACACCGGCAACAAGCGCGGATTCCCGCTGGTGTTTCTCGGAGAATCGTCCGGCTCGCGCATGCCGGACCGGATGGGCGCACAAGGCCGGTTGATCATCGCGCAGGACCCGAACGAGTACCGCCGCCTCCGCGAGTCGCCGTGGGCCGTGGCGCAGCTCGGCGATTGCTATGGGTCTTCCACCTGGTACGCCTGCATGTCGGACTTCGTTGTGATGCGGAAGGGCTCGACGATGGCGGTCGCCAGCAGCCGCGTGACGTCAATGGCGATCAACCAGCCGGTTACCAACGAGGAACTGGGCGGTTGGCGGCTCCATACCCGGGTGAGCGGGCTCGTCGACATGGCGGTCGACACGGATGAAGAGGCGCTCGATGCGATAAAGCGCTTCCTGTCCTACCTGCCCAGTAACAATCAGGAAGCGCCGCCGGTCGCGGAAGTGCCGCCGGGATCGGATGACGCGATCGAAAAGATTCTCGATATCGTCCCGGAGGAACGGCAGCGTGTCTACAACATGCGCCACGTCGTCGAAGCGATTTCCGACAAAGGCAGCGTCTTCGAGATGAAGCCGAACTATGGAAAGTCGGTTCTTACCGCGCTGACAAAGCTGAATGGCCGGACCGTCGGGTTCCTTTGCAGCAACCCGATCTTCAAGGGCGGCGCCGCCGATCCAGACGGGTGCAGCAAGGCGACGAGCTTCCTGGTGTTCTGCGATTCGTTCAACATCCCCATCGTGATGCTAGTGGATGTTCCCGGTTTCCTGATCGGCGTGGAGGGCGAACGAAAGGCTGCGCCTGGCAAAATCATCAATTGGATGAACGCCTTGTCGCTATGCACCGTGCCGAAAATCTCCATCATCCTGCGCAAGAGCTACGGTCAGGCCTACATCAACATGGGCGGCAACAAGAATTCCGACGAAATGGCGGTTTGGCCGACGGCTGATGTCGGCTTCATGGATCCCCGTACCGCCGTCAACGTCGTTTTCGGCCTTAAGAAAGAAGACGATCCGGAAGAATTCGAACGCAAAGTCGAAGAACTCGCGCGTGACGCCGGCCCATGGGAATTGGCGACGATGTACGAAGCGCATGACGTCCTCGACCCGCGGGAAACGCGCCAATATCTGATCAATATGCTCGAGATCCACACGATGCGCCTGGAAAACGGGGTCGGACAGCATTTGATGCGGACCTGGCCTACAAGCATCGTATAAGCGGATTTTCGTAAGGCTATCGGCAGCGGCGTGGCGGACGAAAGCACCGTTTTGCTCATCGGACGCTGCATATGCCGATTTTTAGCCTGCCACCTGCAAGTGTGGATTGGTGCCTGCCTTTGGAGATGCTGTCATAGATATCTGAATTCATTAGGAAAATGCCAGATCCCTTTGGCATTTTCAGGTTTAGCGTTTACGGCGCGTTAAACAAATTCGTTGCATTATCGGAAAATTGCCGACACGCCGATCCGACTTGAGGCGGCTGTTCGATATATTTGCACGATTGGTTCTTTGCCGATGACAGCGACCGCAGAATCCATTGAAGTTTCCGATGATCAGGAAGTGCCCAGCGACGTCGAATCCCAAATGGATTCGCTTCATATTCTTCCTCTAAAAATTGTTCCGTTCAAAGTGCGGGCGCTGAACTCATCGTGTCTGATCAAGAACTCGCGGCTGGAAACGGTCGTCGAGATGTTCAAATACGAAGAGGGGACGAGCGGCCAAGTCGATGTCAACGAAGTGTGGACGGTCCTCGGATGCGATCCGGATGATCCCGAATTGGCGGCCGATCGCGGCATTCTCTCCAATCTGGCGGCCCTATACAGCTACGACGTTTATTCTCTGCGCCGCTTGTTGCGGGAGTTGGGCATACCCCTCCATGACAACGCGGCGCTGAAACTCTCGCCGCAGAAAGCGGCCGAACTCGCGGACTACATGGGGGCGTTCACCCGGCCGTTGCTGTCGCAGGTGTATAGCGGCATGGAAACCGAGATCAAAGATTTCGACCAACTCATCGGCTTGTTCCGGTCGCCCGACAAGGAGAGCGCGCTCAAGAACCTCCAGATCATGGCCGACAAGCTGGAAATCGGCTTGGGTGAGATCCCGAAATTCCTGGAAGATTACGGCGATATTTTCATGTCGTTGGCGTATTTCCGTGAATGTCTGGACTCGCTGGTGCCGAAGATCACAGAACTGCTCGACAATCTCGACGACATCCGTGGCAACTTCCAGCTCAAATCGGATCGCAACCTCATGAAGACCTGCGATTTTATGGAAGAGAAGATGACGGATATCACAACCTCGCTCACCGGCCGGTTCGAAAGTTTCCACCAGCATTCTAATAAGATGTGGGAAAACGTCACCGCGGATTCGTTCAAATCCGTACGCGACATGATCGCCGGCCATCACATGACGCTCGGTGGCGTGCTCTGTGGTCTCGCGGTCAAGATGGACCTTTGGGATACGAAATTCGGTAACGGCCGAGGCGGACTGGTTCAGCGCGCGGAGTTCATCATGGTCGATATGCGCCACGGCATGGAAATCATCAACCGGATCGAGCAGTCAGCGCCTAGCATCGTCGAAATGCGGCAGTAGCCTCTAGCCGGAAAGACGCCACCGCCAGCCGCTGGCATCCGCAGCGTTATCCATCTGGATATCGAGTGTCAGGTTGCGGTCGTGGACCGCACAGGCGCCTTCCCAAATCCCGTTCCAAGCCCGAAGCAACTCCGACTGTAACGGTTCCATCAATCGCCAGTTTTCGTTCGTGATGAGGATCGTGTCGGTCTCAGTACGCAGGGATGGGCCGTTGCCCATGGCGCGGCTGATCCTTTGCAGATAATCGGCGAAACCTCTCCGCGACGGATCGGTAAGGCCCAGCATGTCACGGGTAGCATCGTAGAATTGCATCCCCACAAACCGAGCCGTGAGATGCACCAAATTGGCGGCGTCACTCGGACCGAATACGTCGAGAAGGACGGCGAACATCGACCGCACATAGTAGAGCGCATAGTTGCGTTCGGCCTTGGCGAGGCGCAGTGCCGGCCACTCGGCGGAATCGACGATTGGCGCCGCATCCGGGACAAAGGTAGGCGCTTGTTCATCGGGCGCAAAGCGCAGCCGGTCCTCCGGTGCGAGTGGCCCGTCATACTCGTAGAAATATCCCTCGAGCCCGGGATCGCCATTCGTGGTCATACCGGTGCAGACGAAGCCGAGGTTGGGATTGCCGAGTGCGTCGCCGTTATGGGCGTGCCAGCCGCGCATCATGGCGATGGTGATCGCGTTGGTGACGCCGCAGATCGCCGTGCCGTCAAAAATCCATCGCGGGGGTGGATAGCGGATCCAGGCCTTGCGGTCGGACTCGGGCATATACTCCACTTTGACGGTGCCGATCGCGTTGCTGAGATAGTGATACTGCGCCGACGCGACCGCATCGGGCAGGTCGGTCAAACCGAGTTTTTCGAGCCCCGGCAGGAAGGTTTCCGAATGCTGACGTCGGAATAGGCGATAGACCACGTCGGCTGCGACCTCCTCGCCCTTGCGGGTCATCAGCGACAGGATCAGCCCGGTCGTCATCCGATGGTGCAGTTCGGCGACCGCGCGATAATCGGAAATCGGGGGCGAGGCGTCGTCGGTCATCGGGTCAATCCCCCACCTGTTTCGGAAGGCGGACCAGCAGGATCAGCGGCAGCACGATAACGCACGCTGCGGTATATAGGCCGAACGCGTTAAGATACCCGAGCATTGCCGCCTGCCGGCCGATTTCGCCGCCCATTGCCGCCAGGCCCGACAGGTTCTCTATATCCCAGGCATTCGGCAGGTTGGGAAAGGCCAGCCGCTCGTTGAAAGGTGAGATGTATTCGGTCAGCCAGGCGTGATTCATCTGCCCGGTACGCACCAATGTGGTGACGCTGGCGGAAATGAAGATGCTGCTGCCCAGGTTTCGCAGCAGATGGAAGACGCCGGTCGACTCCGACAGGAAGCGCCGGTCGAGGGTCGAGAAGGTAGCGACCACCAGCGGCACCCAAATCAACCCGACGGCGGTGCCCTGCATGATGCTGGTCACCGCAACCTCTGCATTGGTGACGGTCATGTCGAACTGCATCATCATGATACCGGACACGGCCTGAACGCCGAAGCCGACGGTCATGCCGATCCTGGGATCCAGCTTGCCGATCCACATTGCGAGAAAGAATCCGATCACGGCGCCGATACCGCGGCAAGCGATCAAAAATCCTATAATGGAATCAGGATATTCCATCAGCTCTTTGAGCATCGGTGGCAACATCACCATCGGGGTGAAATTCAGCATGCCGTAAACCAGAACGATGATCAGGCCGAGGCTGTAATTCCGGTCAAGCAAGTGGCGCGGGTTCAGGAAGGGCGCGCGGGCGGTCAGGCTGTGCACGATGAAGACGTAGAGCGCGACGCCGGCGATCGCGGTCTCGATGATGATCTCGCGGGAGTCGAACCAGTCTTCCTGCTGCCCGCGGTCGAGGATGAGCTGCAGGCACGTGACCGCCAGGGAGAGCGAGAGGAAGCCGGCCCAATCGAACCGCATGCCGCGCTCCCGGCCGCCTTCGGTGAGGGAGGCCCAAAGCCCGGCCCAGGCGACGGCGCTGATCGGGACGATCAGCCAGAAGGTCCAGCGCCAATCGTAGATTTCGCTCAAGGCACCGCCGAAGACAGGGCCGAAGATCGGGCCGACCACCACGCCCATGCCGAAGATCGCGGTTACGGTGCCATGCTGTCTCTTCGGGTAAATTGCGAGCAAAATGGCATTCGACAGCGGTGTCATCGGCGCGCCGAAGCCGCCTTGAAGAATGCGGTAGACGATCAGGGATTCCAGCGACTCCGCCATGCCGCAGAGGACCGTCGCGATCGTGAACCCGGCGAGGCAGTACAGCATCACGTTGCGCCAGCCGAAGGTGGCGCTCAGCCAGCCGGCCATCGGCGTCATGATGGCGGTCGCCAGGATATTCAGCGTTACGATCCAGGAGATCTGATCCTGCGTGGTCGAGAGACTCCCCTGCATCTGCGGCAGGATGACCGTGACCATCAGGAATGTCATGCCGTACAGAGTCTGAGACAGCGTGACCGACGCGAGAATCGCACCCCGGCGGAAGGGCGTGTATTCGGCTGGAGTGACGACGTCGGCGGTCATGCGTTGCGCAGCTCAAGAGGGTTTGGCCCGACGCACATATCGGCTTGCGGGAAAGCCGTTTTCTTGCGGGCCGAGCCGTGGTTTGTTCGGGCGCAGGGTAGGAAAAGAACGGAGCGATGGAAACCACTCATGAACAGCGCTAGTGATATCGTCTTGGCCGACCGCCGGGATGCGGTCTTGTGGCTTACCATCAACCGGCCGGAGCGGCGGAATGCCTTGAATGGCGTTGTATTCGACGCGCTCCTTACGGCGCTGGCCGCCGCCGATGCGGATCCGTCAATCCGGGCGACGGTCCTGACCGGGGCGGGGGAGAAGGCGTTCTCCGCCGGGGCCGACCTCAAACCCGACACGCAGTACACGGCGCTGACGCTCGACGAGGCCGCGTTGGAGCACCCCTATGTCCAATTCGCCCGCGGCGTGCGGAAATTCAGCAAGCCCCTGATCGCGCGGGTCAACGGCGACGCGTTGGCCGGTGGGCTCGGCGTTCTGTCGCTCTGCGACATGGCCGTGGCGGCGGATCATGCGCGGTTCGGCCTGCCGGAGGTTACGATCGGTCTTTTCCCTTTGCTGATCGTCGCGTCGCTGCGCCGGCTTATTCCGCGCCGAGTCCTCATGGAAATGGCCATTACCGGCGAATTCGTCGATTGCGCCGCAGCGAAGGAGATGGGACTGCTGAATCATGTGGTGCCGGTGGCGGAATTGGACGCCAAGGTCCATTGGCTGGTCGATCGTATCCTGGATAAATCGCCCACAGCAGTCCGCCGCGGCAAGGTCGCGATGTGCCGTATGTGGGAGATGACCGAGGACGACTCGCTCGCGCATGGCCAATCCGAACTGGCGCTGCTGTTCGCGACCGCCGATCACAAGGAAGGGTTGGCGGCGTTCAATGAAAAACGGCTGCCCGATTGGCCGAGCCTGCTCGGTGAAAAGGACTAAGTGCGGGTAGGATCAACCCCGCGCAACAGACGGTCCGCGAAGCTGCGGATCGCCTCAAGGAGTGCGTCTCCATTGACCTCATCGGCGCTCAGGGTGAGCGCGGCTTCGATTTGGCGCGGCAAAAGGGATGCCATCATCTTTACCGATTTTTCAGGCGGCGAGTGTCCGCCATGGGTCAGGAACACGGCGATCTGCGCGGGCAACTCGGGTGAATTGTCGAGATAGGCGCGGATTGGCAGCGCGGGATAGCTCGTCCAGACCGGGGCGCCGATCAGGAAGAGGTCATACTCCGATGGATTCTTCTGCGGCATTTCGATCGGCGGCATTTTGCCTTTGAGGCTGTCGTATCCGGCCCGCAGATAGCGCAGGCCGCCGGGCCGGTAACGGTCGCAGCGGATTTCGCCGACGTCGGCCTTCAATTTCGCGGCCAAGGCGTCGGCGAGCCTCCGTGTCGTGCCCGTTCGCGAATAATAGACGATCAGCGTTCGCACCGGTGTCTCCATGATTGCCGGGATGCAGGGTCGGCCAACGTCGCGCCGGTTGCGTTGACGCGGATCAATCGAAGCGGCGCCTGCCGCTTGGCGCGTCCTCGCGCCGCGATCACGAACCTGTAGGTTGTTTGCGACCGGAAACCTCGCTAAGCAGCGGTATCTAAGCACGCCTGGGTCATGCCCCTGACCACCGGTACGGAGATGTAGCGTGGAATCCTTTGCTTTGATCGGCTTTTGCGGACTGCTGGCCGTCGTCAGTTACCTGATCTCGCCGCGCGTCCAGACGGTGCAGGCGTTTTTCCGCGGCTATTCGGACACCGGCGAGGCGCCGGGTTTGTTGACGCTGATCCTCTCGCAGGTGACCACTTGGGTCTTCGCGCGGTCGCTGATGAATGCGGGAATTCTGGGGTATTTCTACGGCATTTCCGGCGCGCTCGCGTATACCGCCTACTATCTATCTTTCCTGACCGGGGCCTATATCGTCGACGGCATCCGGTTCCGGCACGGATTCGGCAGCGTGCAGGGTTTCCTGGTGTCGCGATTCGGGCGGCCCGGTGCGGGTGCGTATAACTGCGTCGCCGGCATTCGGCTGCTCAGTGAGGTTTTCGCTAATCTGCTGGTCATCGGCATCATCTTCGGCGTCGCCGGATCGACGGCCTATATCGTCTCGATTCTGGCGGTGGCGGCGATCACCCTCGGCTATTCGATGATGGGCGGGTTGCGCGCGTCGCTGCGCACCGACGTGATGCAGATGATCCTGCTGATGGTCGTGTTGGCGGTGCTGTTCGGACAGACGCTGTGGATCGACGGATTTGCCTTCCCGGCGATCGTGGCGAGCAGCCCGGACCTTGCCGGGCCGGGATGGATCCTGCTCGCCGTGGCGCTGCTACAGATCTGGAGCTATCCGATGCACGATCCGGTCATGATGGATCGGGGCTTCGTGGCCGACCGCGACACCACACGGCGCAGTTTCCTGCATGCATGGTGGTTGTCGTCGATCTGCATCCTGGTGTTCGGGCTGCTCGGCGTGCACGCGGGGTTGGTGAAGTTGGACGGCGAGACGATGGTCGTCACCCTGATGCGCATCTTCGGCGATACGACCATGATGCTGTTCAATGTGGCGCTGATCCTGTCCGCGGTCTCCACCCTCGATTCCACATTTTCGAGCGCGGCAAAGCTCAGCATCGTCGACATGCGGTTGGCCGACCCGACGCCCCGCAACGGGCGGATCGCGATGGCGCTGTTCTTCGTCGGCGGTCTGGCCTTCCTGTTCTTCGGCGGCCGCGACCTGTTCGCCGCCGTCGCGGTCAGCGGCACCGCCTCGATGTTCCTGGCCCCGGTGATCTTCTTCTGCGTCTGGGGTGGACGGCAGGTGGCGCCCTGGGCGTTCGCGGTCGCTTTCGTCGCCGCGATCGGCGGGGCGGGGCTTTATATGGTCGAAAGCAGTGGTTATCTCTCGGTGATCGAGCCGCTGATCGGCGTTTCCCACAAATACGCCAAACTGCTGGTGATTTCGGCCAGTGTGCTGATGATCGGCTGCGGGGCCTTCGCCCTCGGTTTGCGGCGGGAGGCGGCGGCTCAGGCCTGATCCTTTATGCTGCTTACTAGGAGTGGCGCACACCGCCCTGCATCCGTACAATCCGGCGCAACGAACAGGATGCAGGGACCGACCGAATGGATTTCGTACTCACGCCCGAGCAGGAGGCGATCCGCGAGAATGTGGAGCGCCTGTGCGCCCGTTTCGACGACGATTACTGGCTCGACCGGGACGAAACCGGCGACTTTCCGGAGGATTTCCACAAGGCGATGGCGGAGGCCGGCTGGCTCGGCGTCGCCATGCCCGAGGAATATGGCGGCGCCGATCTCGGTGTGACCGAGGCGGCCATCCTGATGCATACGGTGGCGCGGTCGTCCGGCGCGATGAGCGCAGCCTCGGCGATCCATATCAACATCTTCGGGCCGCATCCCATCGTTGTCTTCGGCAACGACGAGCAGAAGGCCCGCTGGCTGCCCGACCTGATCCAGGGCAAGACGATTTCCTGCTTCGGGGTGACCGAGCCGGATGCGGGACTGAACACGTCGAAGATCAAGACCAAGGCCGAGCGCAGCGGCAACGGCTATGTCGCCAACGGCAAGAAGATCTGGACCACGACAGCGCAGGAAGCCAAGAAGATCATGCTGCTGGCCCGGACCACGCCGCTCGAGGACTGCGCCAAGCCGACCGAAGGGCTGAGCCTGTTCTATACCGACCTGGACAGGAACCATTGCGATATCCGCGAGATACCGAAGATGGGGCGGAAGGCGGTGGACTCCAACGAGGTCTTCATCGACGGACTCCCGATCCCGTTGGAAGACCGGATCGGCGAGGAAGGAATGGGCTTCCGCTACCTGCTGCACAGCCTCAACCCGGAGCGCGTGTTGGTCGGCGTCGAGGGTATCGGCATCGGGCAGAATGCGCTCGCCCGCGCCGTGCAATACGCCAAGGACCGGGTCGTCTTCGACCGGCCGATCGGGGCCAACCAGGCGATCCAACATCCGCTGGCGGAAATTTGGTGCGAGTTGGAGGCCGCCTATCTGATGGCGATGCAGGCGGCGTCGCTCTACGACAAAGGGCTGCCCTGCGGTGCACAGGCGAACGCGGCGAAGTATCTCGGCGGTGAGGTCGGGTTCAAGGCCTGCCAACAGGCGATCATGACCCATGGCGGCATGGGGTATGCCAAGGAATTCCACGTGGAGCGCCTGCTGCGCGAAGTGCTGATCTGCCGCATCGCGCCGGTCAGCCCGCAACTGATTTTGAACTACATTTCCGAACGCGTGCTCGGCCTGCCGCGCTCCTACTAGGGGCCAGCCGGGCGAACAATCACCATGGGAGACACTGAAATGAGCGATATGCCGACTGTCGGCATTGGCTTCTACTTCGACGAGTTGGAAGTGGGGCAGAAATTCAAGACCTTGGGCCGCACGATCACGGTGGCGGATATCGTCAATTTCGTCGGCGCGACCGGCGCCGTCGAGGTCCTGTTCACCGATGAGGAATACCTGCGGAACGAGACGAATTTCGAAGGCCGCCTGGTGCCGGGCGCGTTGGTGTATTGCATGGCCGAAGGACTGTTGATGCAGTCGACGATGCAGAAGACCGGCCTGGCCTTCCTCGGTATGGAGTTCAACATCGAGGGGCCGTGTTTCGCCGGCGACACCATCCACGTTGAACTCGAGGTGACGGAAATCAAGAAGACCTCGAAGGGCAACCGGGCGCTGGTGCGGACGAAGAACACGATCAAGAATCAGAAGGGCGAGACGCTGATCGTCTACACCCCGCTGCGCATGATGAAAGGAAGCCCCGGCGCGGAGTCGTGACAAGGCTGAAACCGGCCGAGTATCTTGCGGTCAAGATGTCGGGTTTCGAACGCCGTCAGACGTCCAGCTTTCGAGCGTAGGCACCCTTCGACAAGCTCAGGGTGAGGTGGGTCTATCGCCGGGTTGGGGCTGAAAAGACTGAACGGTATCCTCATGCTGAGCCTGTCGAAGCATGTCTTTGATGGCGGATCGGGGCGGTCGGCCGCTTCGCTCTCTTCGGCAAGCCGGCATCCCCGCACCATTGTTATGCCCATCTTACCTAGATCTTGAAATAGTCGGGCCGGCCGGTGGGCCAGGGGTCGCCCCACATCTGTTGACCGCCGTCGACGGTGACGACTTCGCCGGTAACGAACTTGCCGGATGACGCGGCAAGATAGACGCAGGCCTCGGCGATGTCGTGGGCGTCGCCGTGGCGGCGCATCGGGTTGGACTCCTTGTAGGTGGCCGCACCTTCTTCCGGATAGACGTTGAAGCCCTCGGTCTCGCAGCAGCCGGGGGCGACGCAGTTCACCCGGATGTTCAGCGGCGCCCATTCCACCGCGATGCTCTTCGACAGATAGATCACGCCCGCCCGGGCGGCGGCGGTGTGGGCGATGCCCGGCATGCCGCGCCAGATGTCGGCGACGATGTTGACGATGTTGCCGGGCTTGCCTTCGTCGCGCCAGCGCCGGGCGGCCGCCTGCATCATGTACCAACTGCCGTTCAGGTTGGTGTCGACCACCGCGGTGAAGCCCTTGGGCGAGAAGTCGATGGCGGGTTGCGGGAACTGCCCGCCCGCGTTGTTCACCAGCACGTCGAGCCCGCCGCAGGTATCCCATGCATAGTCGATCAGCGCCCTGACCTGATCGGGATCGCGGATGCTCATGGCCTGGTATTCCACCCGCCCGCCGAAGGACCGGAAGAATTCGGCGGCGCCGGCGATCTTCGCCTCGTTGCGGCCGCAGACAAGCAGCGTTGCGCCGAGCCGGGCGAACAGGGTCGCGATCGCCTTACCGAGCCCGCTGCCCGCGCCGGAGACGAGGACGATTTGATCCTTGAACAGGTCGTCGCGGTAGACCGTTTCCTGCGCGCGCAAATCAGCCTCGGTAAACCCGAATTTCTGATCCTGATCCGGCGTTTCCTTGGACATGGGGCGGCTTCCTCGATGCGGTGCGGTTGGAAAGATGACGATGGGAAACAGGAACGAAGCCCGAATGTGAAGCGGCGTCAACATTGGCTTGCAATGATCTCGAAAGCGTCGATCTTTCCCCGCCGCCGCGGACTGGATATGGTCGCCAGATGGATTTTTCACTGACCCCGGAACAGGAAGCGATCCGCGAGACGGCGGACCGCTTCGCCCGCGAGAAGCTGGCCCCGCGCTATCTCGACTGCGCCGCCAGCGGACGGCTCGACCGAGACCTGCTGCAGGAGATGGGATCGCTTGGCCTGATCGCGCCGGACTTGCCGGAGGAACACGGCGGCTACGGGCTGGACGGCCTGACCAGCGGCTTGATCGTCGAGGCGTTGGCCTACGGCGATTTCAACATGTCCTATGTACCGCTGCTGACCGGGTTGTGCGGGCAGATTCTCTGCGATCACGGTAAGCCCGAGATGGTCGGGCAATGGGTGCCGAAGCTGGTCGGCGGCGAGGCGTTGATCGGCTTGGCGCTGACCGAACCGCGCGGCGGCACCGACGCGGCCAACCTTCAGCTTCGCGCCGAGAAGCAGGGCAACAGCAGCTATCGGCTAAACGGGGAAAAGACCTCGATCTCGCTGTCCGATCAGGCGGATGCGTTCGTCGTGTTCGCGCGCACCGGCGACCCGGACGAGGGCGCCAAAGGCGTGAGCGCATTCCTGGTGCCGATGGACCTGCCGGGCATTTCACGCTCGCATTTCGACGACTTCGGCTCGGAATCGGTCGGGCGCGGGTCGCTGTTCTTCGACGATGTGGATGTGCCGGCGGAAAACCTGCTCGGCCGGGAAGGCGGCGGGTTCTATCAGGTGATGCAGGGCTTTGATTACAGCCGGGCGCTGATCGGCCTGCAATGCGTTGGCGCAGGGCAGGCGTCGCTCGACGAAAGCTGGGCGCATGTGCAGGAACGCCGCGCCTTCGACCGCCCGCTCGCCGAATTCCAGGGCGTGAGCTTCCCGCTCTCCGAAGGGGAGACTTTCATGCAGGCGGCGCGGCTGATGTGCTACGAGACGCTCTGGCTGCGCGACCACGGCAAGCCGCATACGGACAAGGCGGCGATGTGCAAATGGTACGCGCCGAAGATGGCGGTGGACGTGATCCACAACTGTCTGCTGATTCACGGCCACGCCGGCTATTCCAAGGACTCGCCCCATCAGCAGCGATTGCGCGACGTGATCGGTCTGGAGATCGGCGACGGCACGGCGCAAATCTCCAAACTCATCATTGCCCGGGAGAAGGTCGGCAAGGCGGCGGTGCAGTACCGCTGATCCCGTGCGGTTTTGCACCGTTGGGCGCTTGGCGGTAGGGTGACGGCAAAGGAGAATCCGATGACCGTACAGTACAAAGTCTTTTGGCGCCCTGGGTGAACGAGCTGTCTTCGTACGAAAGAGTTTCTTTCGTCTCACAACATCCCCTTCGAATCCGTTGATATCCAGGCCGACCCGAGCGGCATGGCCGAACTGCAGGCGCTCGGCGTGCGGTCCGTCCCGGTCGTTACGCGCGGCAAGGAATATGTCTTTGGGCAAATGCTCAAGGATTTGGCGGAATTCCTGGGCGTCGACTACGACACCAAGCCGAAACTGTCGCCCCAGGAACTGATCGACAAGCTGGATATGGTGACGAGCGCGTCCCTGCGTTTCGTCGCGCAGATTCCGGAAGAGAAGCTTGACCAGGATCTGCGCAACCGGAAGCGGCCGATCCGAGACCTGTGCTACCACATCTTCCGCCTGACGGAAGTGTTTATCGACGTGGTCGAGAAGGACATTTACCTCACCCGCGACCTGCTGAATATACCCGCACCCGACGACGTCCAGTCGACCGCCGACCTGGTCGCCTATGGTACGGCCGTTCAAAAGCGCCTGCATAACTGGTGGGATGGTTTCGCTGACAAGGACTGCGAGCAGGAAATCGACAGCTATTACGGCAAACAGCCGCTGCATAATGTGATGGAGCGCCATACTTGGCATCCGGCGCAGCATATGCGGCAGTTGATGATGCTGTTGCGCGAGTGCGGGATCGAGCCGGATGGCCCGGTTTCCGATTCCGAACTCGAGGGATTGCCCATTCCCGAGAAGGTTTGGGACGAGTAGCCGCGAACAGGATTAATGAAAAAGGCGCCTCCGGGCGCCTTTTTTGTGGCTATCGATCGATGATCAGTAGCGACGGTGCCTTCACGGTCGCTGCCCGTCGCAGGCCGATGCCCTTTCCGGATTTCGGCTCCCGCCACGGTATCAGGGTGATTTCGCCGGTTTCGAGATTGACGAACCGGGCATCACCCGTCGCACTGTCAACGCGGGCCGCGGCGATCGCCTTTTCGGTTTTTGCCGTCTTGCCGGGTTTGGGCAGATAGAGAATGCAGAAATGCTTCTTGGTCACGAAGGGCCGCGCTTCCATGCCGCCCTCCCGCCACGACGGGGCGAGGAGGATCTTTCCGGGGAGATCGTTGAGAATGCCGACCAGATGCCGGAAGACGAAACTACCCGGGCGGGGATTGAAGCGCCGGTCGAACAGCCCGTGCCGCGGGAAGTAGCCGCGGTCCAAATCCATGAACGTGTCGAGGAAGACTTCCACATTCGGGGTGCCGGCCGCGGCGATCATGGCCTCGGCCACACGGTTCGCGATCTCCGCATCGTCGGTGTTGTAGCTCGCCGGGTTTTCCGAGGCGAGGCGGATGTTCACCACTGCGCCGACCTCGCGCTCGGCGGCGATCTTCCCGAATTCCAATACGGCGTTCCAGACCGACCCGCCAAGCCCTACGCGGAAGACGAAGCCGTCCGCCGCCTGGCGTGCGCCGCGCCGCCGCAGGAAGCCGTCGACCAAATCGATCTCCGGCGCCTGGAAGCCGTAGCTGACGAAATGCGAGAATTTCGAACCTTCGGATTCCTTGTGCGCCGAGCTTTCGATATTGGCGATGTTGACGCGGATGCCGGCCTTCTTTTTCAGGGCTTGGAGCGCCGGAATGCTCTTTTGCGAGTCTTGCCACGGCAGGATGACTTCGTAGGAATCGACCAGCGTCCGGTTCTCCTGCAGGGTCGATAGCACCTTCTTGTCGGGGACGCCGAAGCTGAAGAAGGTGAAACGGTGGCCGATCGCCTTCAGCGCCCGCATGCGTTTGCGGCGGTCGTCATCCATCAGATCGCTGACCGGCGTGCGGACTTTGCGGATGCCGAGTTCCCACAGCGCCATCAGCGTGTAATCGTTGCGCACGCGCTTGCGCTCGAACTCGTCCATCGGGCCGTTATAGGGAAACTCGGTCACTTCGGCCCAGGGGTGGCGGATATGAACGCCGAGCGGCGATACGACCGCTTCCTTCGTGTGGCGGCTGCGCACCTTGGGTTTCGCCGCCGGCAGTTTCTGGCTCTTGCCGAGGGTGCGGCCCGCCGTCCGGTAGATTCGCGGCACGTGCGTATTCGGGTAGACGTCGACCATGAAGAACCCGAGCTTGTCGGCGTCGTTCCGGCCGTGTTCCGAAGCCGCCTCGACCCGGAACAGCTCGCTGTAGTCCTGCCGGAAGAAGGAGGTCGCGGGCAACAGGTAGCACTCGGTCCGTCCTTCGATGTTGTAGAAGAAATTGTGCACGTGGCCGGCGAACAGCGCCTCGATCCGGTTCTTGCGGATCAGCGACAGCAGCCAGGACCGCTTCGGCTCGTCGATGTTGTCGTAATTCCACGCCTCGTCGTCCGCCATAATGTACGGCGGGTAGTGCGTGAAAAAGAAAACGCGTTTTCCTTTGTTCGCAGCCAGGTCCTTGGTCAGCCATTTCTCCTGCGCCCGTTCGCTGCGCAGGCCCGAATTCAGGATTTGCGCGTTGATGAAGGTGAAGTGGCAGTCCTGATAATCAAATGAGTAATAATCGCGGCCGAAGTGTTCGCGGTACAGCTTCACGCCGTAATCGCTGACCGATGCGGCGGGCATCGACGGGTTCGGCTTGTCGCCGACGTCGTGGTTGCCGGGGATCATATGCAAAGGCGCGTTCAATTTCTTGAGTTCGCGGTTGGCGACCCGCGCGGCCGGCCCATAGGTCGGCAGGACCGGTACGGGATGAACGATATCGCCGAGATGGATCACGAAGTCCGGGTTCAGTTGATTAACCTGTTGGATCACGTAGCGCGCGCGGCCGTTCGCCAATTTGTTCACCGCCCACGGCGAGGAATTATCGCCTTTCTCCGGCCGCATATGCGTGTCGGCGATGACGGCGAAGCTGAACAACGGGTCGCTGTGCGACCGCAGGAAACGCGCCATGGAGGTACCCTCTCGTATCGATGAACCGAATAGCCGTAGCGGTCAGAAGGCGAAGCGCCGCATGCCGCCGTCCACATGGATGACTTCGCCATTGATATAGCGTGCGAGCGGCGATGCAAGGAAGGTGATCAGATACGCCATGTCTTCCGGCTCGCCGAAATAGCCGGCCGGGATATTCGCCTTGGCGAATGCCTCGCGTTCCGCGGGGTCGGGGTGAACCTTGTTCAGGATCTGCTCGCTGTTGATGCGGCCGGGCGGCAATGAGTTGATGGTGATGCCGTCGCCCCCGACCTCGCGGGACAAACCCTTGGCCCAGGCATGAACCGCCGCCTTGGCGGAATTCGCGACGTTCACGCCGCGCGGTTCGCTCGAACCGGTGAGGTTGATCACCCTGCCGAACTTCTGTTCCCGCATGCCGGGGATGAACGCCATGGTGACACGGCGCAACAGCTCGAAGTTCAGCGTCATGCCTTCGTACCAGACGTCGTCGCCCGCATCCCACGGGATCGGCCGCGACCCGCCGGCGCTGTTCACCAGAATGTCGAGATGGCCGAGCGCGTCATACACCCGATCGCGAATGACTTCCGGCGCACCCTGTTCCGTAACGTCTTGGACGATCACGGCGGGGCGTTCCGCGCCGGCCGCTTCGATCTCGTCGGCGAGTTTCTCCAGTAAATCCTGCCGCCGCGCGAGGACGGCGATGCGGCACCCTTCCGCCGCCAGTATCCTCGCGGTCCCGTTGCCGATGCCTTGGCTTGCGCCGGTGACGAGTGCTGTCCGCCCTGTGAGTTGGAGGTCCATTGCCGGTTCTCCTTGTTGGTCTTGTTGGCGCCGCCTGACGCGGGGCTTTATTGTGTGCGGTGTTTATTCTGCGTTACCACAGGGTTCAACTCAAATCGGCTGCGGAATGAAACATCGGCGAACAAGGGACAAATCATGGTCAAACCAGCGAATATGATCTTCTTCATGTCGGACAATCATACCCGCGACCTCCTCGGCGCGGCGGGGCATCCGGTGGTCCAGACACCGACGTTGGACAAAATCGCGACCGGCGGCGTGCGGTTCGAAAACGCGTATTCGACGAGCCCGCTCTGTTGTCCGTCGCGGGCCGGCCTCGCGACCGGGCGCTATCCGCATCAAACGGGCTATTGGGACAACGCGCTCGCCTATGACGGGAGGACGCCGACGTGGCACGGCCGCGTTCGCGACCAGGGCCATACCGCCGTTTCCATCGGCAAGCTGCATTTCATGTCCGGCGAGAACGACAACGGCTTTTCCGAAGAAATCGTCCCGATGCATATCGTCGAAGGGAAGGGCGCGCTGATCGGCCTGTTGCGGGCGACGCAGGAAGGCGTGCCGCCGCGCACCGGGCCGCGTGCGATGTACGACAAGTCGGGCATCGGCGAGGCGGACTACCAGCGCTACGACGTCGTGGTAACGGAAAACGCGATCAAGTGGCTGCAGGACCATGGCGCGAAGCAGGAAAAGCCCTGGGTGCTGTTCGTGTCCTACGCCAGCCCGCATCCGCCCTTCGCGGTTCCGAAACGCTTCTACGATTTGTATCCGGAGGCGGACATGCCGCTGCCCGTCCAGTTCGATGCCGCGTCGCGGCCGGATCATCCGTCCGTCGCGCATATCCGGCAGGTGGATGGTCTAGAGGCGCCGGTCGACGAAGCCTATGTGCGCCGTACGGTGGCGGGCTACTGCGGCCTCGTCACGCATCTCGACGAGCAGATCGGCCACGTCATGAAAACCGCCGAGGATTTGGGCCTGCTCGACAGCACCCGCATCCTCTACACCAGCGACCATGGCGAAGCCGCGGGCAATCACGGGCTCTTCGGAAAGTCGAACCTGTACGAGCATTCCATCGGCGTGCCGTTGCTGATGAGCGGCCCGGGCATTTCCGCGGGCGGTGTGGTATCGCAGCTTGCATCGCATGTGGACCTGTTCCCGACTGTGGTCGAAGCGCTTGGAGCGTCGCTTGCCGACGAAGACGCGGACTTGCCGGGCGCGTCGCTGTGGCCGGCCGTCGGTGGCCAGGAAACCGACCGGCTCGCCTTCGCCGAGTTCCATGCGCAGTCGTCCAAGACCGCGAGTTTCTTGCTGCGCGCCGGCAAGGATAAGCTGATCTATCACGTGAACATGCCGCGACAACGCTTTGATTTGGAATCCGATCCGCAGGAGACGAACGATCTTGCGATCGGCGGCGGCGCGGACGCGACCGCTGATGCGTTGGAAGCGAAACTTCGCGAGATGCTGGATCCGGAAGCGGTGAATCAGCGCGCCATGGCCGATCAATTGGCGCATGCGGACCGGCACGGCGGCGTCGACGCGGTGCGCGATCGCGGCACCTTCAGTTACACGCCGGTACCGGGCGACGATCTGAATCTTGAGAAGGTCGGCTAGGCCGGTTTCGCGAAGGCCGAGCGATAGGCAAAGAGGGCGGGCGTGCCGCCGGTATGGATGAACAGCACCCGGTCGGACGGCTTGAACCGTCCCGCGCGGATTAGTCCGATCAGACCGGCAAACCCCTTGCCCGAATAGACCGGGTCGAGCAGCAGGCCCTCCAACCGGCCGGCGAGATCCACCGCTTCCGTCATGCCGTCGGTGACCAACCCGTATCCGTCGCCCGCGTATCCGGCGACGACCTCGATCCGTTCCGGTGGAAGCCGGTCCGCGATGTCCAGAAATTCGCAGGTTTCGTGGTAAAGCCGGGTGACGTCCGCATGCACTCGTTCGGGCTCGGCGTCGATGTCGATCCCGATGACCGGCAGGTCCGGCGCCAACGCGGTGACACCCGCCAGAATGCCGGCCTGCGTCCCGGCGCTGCCCGAGGCATGGACGATGGCGTCGATGGCCAGACCGGCGTCATCCAGTTGCTGCAGGAGTTCGACGACGAACTGAACGTATCCCATCGTGCCCAACACGTTGGAACCGCCATAGGGCACGATGTACGGCTTCTTGCCGCGGTCCGCGAGACGGTCGGCGATGCCGGGAAGGAGGGCGTTTCGGTCGGCGCCCCAGGAGATCGGTTCCAACTCTGCGCCGAACAGGCCGTCGAGGAAGATGTTCCCCGTCTCATAGTAGTCCGCATCGACCTTCGGCACGCGGCCGTCCATCACCGCCAAATGACAGCCCAGCCCCAGCTTGGCGCAGGCGGCCGCCGTCTGGCGGATATGGTTCGATTGCGTAACGCCGCCGGACACCACGGTATCCGCGCCCTTGGCGATCGCGTCGGCGAGCAGGAATTCCAGCTTGCGCACCTTATTGCCGCCCATGCCGAGACCGGTGCAATCGTCGCGTTTCACGATGATTGACGGCCCGCCGAGCGCCGCGGTGAGGCGTTCCAGCCGTTCGATCGGCGTCGGCAGATGCGCCAGTTTCGCGCGGGGCAGGGCCGCTAGGGTTTTGGCAATGTCGCTCATGCGGTTGCACCGCTTTCGAACCCGCTGGAATCGGTTGGCCAGTTGGTCAAATTGGAGGCGCTCCTTTGCTCATCATTGCGAAAGCGAGACGGATTGTTCCGAAATCTGAAATTCCTTGCTTGGGCGTAGAGGATACGCCACTATCCGTCGCGCGATCCTGGCGGTCGCGCCCGATTTGCCCCAGGGTGACATCCAATATAGTAGACTTCAATAAGCCAAGAGGCGGCCAACCGCCTCGTGCCCGGATAAGGAGGGACTGTGCCGGTCGACGCAAATAAGGACGATCTTCTGATTGGAGTGAGCGGCGCCGGCGCCATGGGCCGCGGCATCGTCCAGGTAGCCGCCGCGGGCGGTGTGAATGTCCGCCTTTTCGATATAAACGCCGACCAGTGCAAGGAAGCGGTCGATTTCATCGGCAAGATGCTCGGCCGCGCGGCGGACAAGGGCCGGATGGCCCAGGAAGACGCCGATGCGGCGATGGGCCGGATCGAGGTCGTCGCCGACGTCGAGGAATTCTCGCCCTGCGACATTGTCATCGAGGCGGCGACGGAAAACCTCGACATCAAGAAGCAGATTTTCGCGCAGCTCGAAGAGGTCCTGAGCGATGATGCGATCATCGCGACCAACACGTCTTCGCTGTCGGTAACCACGATCGCGTCCGCCTGCAAACACCCGGAGCGGGTGGCCGGGTTCCATTTCTTCAATCCTGTGCCGTTGATGCGGCTGGTCGAGGTCATCGACGGCGTGCTGACCGAGGAGTGGGTCGGCGACGCGCTGATGATCCTCGGCAAGCGGATGACGCGCGAGCCTGTCCGGCTGAAGGACGCGCCGGGCTTCCTGGTGAACCAGGTGGGCCGCGGCTACAACATCGAATCCCAGCATATTCAGCATGAATGCGTCGCCGACTATGTTGATATCGACCGCATCCTGCGCGACGCCGCCGGATTCCGAATGGGGCCGTTCGAACTGCTGGACCTGACGGCCCTGGACGTAACGCATCCGGCGACCGAGCTGATCTACAACCAGTTCTATCAGGAAGCGCGCTATCGGCCGTCGTCGGTGATGCGGGCGCGACTGGAAGCCGGCATGCTCGGCCGCAAGGTCGGGCGCGGCTATTACGTCTATGAGGACGGCAAGCAGATCGTGCCGGACGAGGCGAGCCCACCGGAGTATGACGGCCGCCCGGTCTGGATCAGCAAGGCCGAGGCCGACGGACACGACAAGCTGGCTGAGATCGTGCGTGCCTGCGACGGCAAGCTCGACACCGGCGACACGCCGGGATCGGACTCGCTGATCCTGGTGACGCCGATCGGCGAAGATATCTCCACCACCGCGACGGCGCAGGGTCTCGATCCCGCGCGGACGCTGGGCGTGGACACGCTGGTCGGCCTGACAACGCGCCGCACGGTGATGACCAACCCGGCCACCGAGGCCGCGTATCGCGATGCCGCCCATGGCCTGTTGAGCAACGACGGCGTGCCGGCCACGGTAATCCGGGATTGCCCCGGCTTCATCGGTCAGCGCGTGATCTCGATGATCTGCAATATCGGCTGTCAGATCGCGCAATTCGGCACCGCATCGCCGGAAGACATCGACAAGGCTGTCGTGCTTGGCCTGAATTATCCGAACGGACCGCTGAAATTTGGCGAGGTTCTGGGTGCGTCGAATGTGCTGCGCATTCTTGACGCGCTCTATCGCTTCTATGGCGATCCGCGCTATCGTCCGAGTCCGTGGCTGCGCCGCCGCGCGACGTTGGGACTTTCATTATTCAAGACGGAAATCTGAGAGGAAGAAGGACAATGTTGGACGCTTATCTCTACGCCGGAAAACGAACCCCATTTGGCCGTCATGCCGGATCGCTGGCGAAGGTTCGCCCCGACGATATGCTGGCCAGCGCCATCAAGTCGGTCGTCGAGGATAACCCGATCAACGCGGAAGAGATCGAGGACGTCTATGTCGGCTGCGGCAACCAGGGCGGCGAAGACGCCCGCTGCGTCGCGCGCCACGCACTGCTTCTGGCCGGTCTGCCGGAATCGGTGCCGGGCATGGTCTTCCAGCGCAACTGCGCGAGCGGGCTCAGCGCCATTTCCTCGGCGGCCCAGGCCATCACGGTCGGCGAGGCCGACATGATCGTCGCCGGTGGCGTCGAGAGCATGAGCCGCGCGCCCTTCGTGGTCGGCAAGTCGGAGAATGCCTTCGGCCGCGACTTCAAGGTCTTCGATTCCACCATCGGCGACCGTTTCCCGAACCCGCGTATCCATAAGGAATTCGGCGCGGATTCGATGCCGGAAACCGCCGACAACCTGGCGTCGGATTTCCAGATCACCCGCGAGGAAGCGGATACCTTCGCGCTCGCGTCGCAGATGAAATACAAGGCCGGAAAGGAAGCCGGTTTCTTCGACGACGAAATCGATCCTGTCACCTATGACGGCGGACGCAAGGTCGGCGAGGTGACGGTCAGCGAGGACGAGCATCCGCGTCCGCAGACGACGATGGAAAGCTTGGCCAAGCTGCGCAACCTGTTCGAGGGCGGCGTCACCACGGCCGGCAACGCGTCGGGCGTCAACGACGGCGCGGTGGCCGTGCTGATCGGCAGCAAGGAACTCGGCGAGCGCACCGGCATGAAGCCGATCGCGAAGATCCTGTCGACCGCCGCGGCCGGTGTCCCGCCGCGCATCATGGGCTACGGCCCGGTCCCGGCGACAGAGAAAGCATTGGCCCGCGCCGGCCTGACCCACAAGGACCTGGACGTCATCGAGATCAACGAGGCCTTCGCCTCGCAGGTTCTGGCTTGCCTCAAGGGCATGGGCCTGCCGTATGACGACAGCCGCGTGAACATGAACGGCGGCGCCATCGCGCTCGGCCATCCGCTGGGTGCCTCCGGGCCCCGCATCGCCCTGACGGCGGCACGGCAGTTGGAGCGGACGGGCGGCAAATACGCGCTTGCCACGCTCTGCGTCGGCATCGGCCAGGGCGCGGCGATGATCATGGAACGCTGCGACTAATTTCCCGTTGGCGATCCCCGTGCTGGTAATTCCGGCACGGGGATTTATTTTGGCTCCATGAGACGGCGTTGCCGGCCCACCGGCGGCGCCCGAAACCGTGAGAGGATACTTCCCCGTGTCGGAACTGAGACCTGATTTCGCCTGGGACGACCCGTTCCTGCTGGACGATCAACTGACCGAGGACGAACGGCAGATCCGTGACGTTGCGCGCGACTTCGCGCAGGAACGGCTGATGCCGGAAATCCTCGAATGGAACCGGCACGAATCCTTCGATCCCGGGATCATGAAGGAGTTCGGCGAGCTGGGATTCCTCGGCGCGAACATCCCGGAATACGGCTGCGCCGGGATCGGTTTCGTCGCCTACGGCCTGATCGCCCGCGAGTTGGAGCGGGTCGACACGGCGTTCCGGTCGGGGGTCGGCGTGCAGTCCGGCCTCGTCATGGCGCCGATCTATCAGTACGGCAGCGACGACCAGAAGGAAAAATACCTGCCGGGCCTCCGCGACGGCACGACGATCGGCTGTTTCGGCCTGACCGAGCCGGACCACGGCTCCGATGCCGGCAGCATGAAATCGCGGGCACGCGCGGTGGACGGCGGCTACAAACTCAGCGGCACCAAGCAGTGGATCACGCATTCCCCCATCGCCGACCTGTTCCTGGTCTGGGCCAAGGACGACGACGGCAAGGTCGGCGGTTTCCTGATCGAGAAGGGGGCCAAGGGCCTCGATAACCCGAAGATCGAGGGCAAGTTCTCCGTTCGGGCGTCCCCGACCGGGTTCATCATGATGGACGACGTCTTCGTGCCGGAGGAGAACCGCCTGCCGGAAGCCCGCGGCCTCGGCGCGCCGCTCTCTTGCCTCAACAACGCGCGCTTTGGCATCTGCTGGGGCGCGATGGGGGCCGCCGAATTCTGCTGGCATGCCTCCCGGCAATACACGCTCGACCGGACGCAATTCGGCCGGCCGCTGGCGGCGACGCAGTTGGTGCAGAAGAAACTCGCCGACATGCAGACCGAGATCACGCTCGGCCTCCAGGGCGCCTACCGGATCAGCCGCATGCGCGAGGAAGGCACCGTGAGTTCCGAGGCGATCTCGCTGGTCAAGCGCAACAACACCGGCAAGGCGCTGGACATCGCCCGCGTCGCTCGCGACATGCACGGCGGCAACGGCATCGTCGACGAATTCCACGTGATCCGTCACATGATGAACATGGAGACGATCAACACGCTGGAAGGCACCTACGATATCCACACCCTGATCCTGGGACGCTCGCAGACGGGCATCCAGGCGTTCACGGGATGATTGGACACCAGCGCATTGGGACTTATTTCAGATGCTGTCGGTCATGTTGAGGCACGACATTAAGCGCCTTTTTTGCGCTACCATTGCCCGGTTGCTTTTCCAAACATCCACATGTCGATCCCAGTATTGCAGGAAAATCCGAATGTTGGATTGCAGTTGGCCGCGCCCGCCGAACGTTTATTTCTCTTCATCTGTGATAACGCCCGTTTTGCGTCTTCACGAGCGAGCGCATTGATTATAGTGCGGGCCTTACCTTTGACATACGGGTTTCCATTTGCATAAGCCGTAGCCACCCAACTTTGTCCGTAGAAAGAATTTCCACTGAGTTCGTGGTGGGGTCTCATAAGCATCACGCCTTGGTTCAATGCGGCGAGCCAATTTTTCCGCGCGGCGCTCTTCAAAAAATAGAACTGAGCTTTATACACGTCGCGTTCCACACCAAGCCCCAGATAATGGAGGCGACCGAGACTATTCTGTGCATATTTGTTGCACTGCTTGGCAGATTTCCTGAACCAAGCAAGTGCCTTTTCGATATTCTTTTGAAGATGCAGCCCCTCCTCGTGCAAAATCCCCATCACCCATTGCGAGTCGGAATTTCCGGCAAGGGCATCGGCCCGAACGCGATCAACCTCCGCCATCGTCTTGGGTATCGGTGGTTCTTCCGGACTCTGCTTGGTCTTACAATTCCCTCCCGCCGCATAGTAGGATTCCCGTTCTACTTCGAAATCCCGCAAATCTATAGCGCGCGTCGGCTGCGATGCCGGCACGACCGCCATGATCTCTTGAGTGCCCCGAATGACAGCGATATAGGGCCAATCCTGTTTCTGATCTCCAAAAATCTTGACATACTCGTCATGCCCGCGGACAAGCACAGGTGTACCATCACCGATGCAATCAAACGGACCCTTGGGGCATTTGGGAATGCGGCGCCTGAGGTCTTTTAGCGAATAATATTTAAATATTCCAAACCCAGCGTGTCCGATCTTCCGCTGTAGGAGTTCTTCCTTCGCGTTCCATTCAGCTTTCAACAGGATCCATGGTGATTTCTTCGGCTTCTCTTTCTTTGATAGCATTAAGGCCGCGTTGGGGTCCTTCTCGAAAATGGAGGCGACATCGTCGGCGGTTGCGATATCCGAAATTAGAAATATGAAGATCGGTCCGATAAACAGGGCCTTCCAAGCGCGTGTTAAATGTCCGAGTGACATTGCCGACCTCGCATCATGTTTGGCGAGAGTACCCGCCAAAAAGCCAGTGTTGCCAATTCGTGGGCGTTTCCAATGCAAAACCGTTAGAACTTCAAAAGCATGCCATTGGCATTGCTGGCAGACAAGCAGCTTTCAATCTTGGGTTAATTCTCGTCCAATAGTCTCAATTTACCGCGAAACTCACCTTGACCAATAGGGCGACAACGCCGCCATCGTAGTCGGCATTTAGCTGCTTGTCCAATGGCGAAACTCGCCAAAAAGCCAGTGTTGCCAATTCGTGGGCGTTTCCAATGCAAAACCGTTAGAACTTCAAAAGCATGCCATTGGCATTGCTGGCAGACAAGCAGCTTTCAATCTTGGGTTAATTCTCGTCCAATACCATTTACCGCGAAACTCACCTTGACCAATAGGGCGACAACGCCGCCATCGTAGTCGGCATGCGCCCGGACGCTCTATCTGAAGCGGACTTGGTACCGACACAATGCGATTCGCTTAGATGACGGATATCAGAACGGGAAAACCATCGAGTTAGTTAGGGATTTCGGGTGATTTCCGGAAAGCGTTGGAGATCGCCTGGGTCGCCCGCGACATGCACGGCGGCAACGGCATCGTCGACGAATTCCACGTGATCCGTCACATGATGAACATGGAGACGATCAACACGTTGGAAGGCACCTACGATATCCACACGCTGATCCTCGGCCGCTCGCAGACGGGCATCCAGGCGTTCACGGGCTAGGGCGGCGCGGGCCTCATGCTTCGACAGGCTCAGCATGAGGGACAGGTTCGGCGCAAGCATCGCGCAATCCACACGCTGATCCTGTCGAAGCATGGCGGGACAGGACGCCACCCTTTTGTCGCTCCCGCGTACGCGGGTGTCCATCGTGATCATAGATTCCCGCTTTCGCGGGAATGACGGTAGAGTTTGAGATCGGACTCCGCGGATATTTTGGAGAAGCCCATGCTCAAGCTCTATAGCGCACCCTTCAACTCGGCGGGGCAGCGGGTGCGGACGGCGCTGCATCTCAAAGGTGTGCCGTTCGAGTTCATCTCGGTGCCGGAGATCGGCTGGGATGCGTATCGCGAGATCAATCCGCAAGGGCTGATGCCGACGCTCGACGTGGATGGCGAATTGTTCGCGCAGTCCACCGCCATGCTCGACTACATCGAGGAGACCTACCCCGATCCGCCGCTGCTGCCGGCCGATCCCATCGAGCGGGGCCGCGTGCGGGCCTTTGCCCAGCATATCGCCTGCGACATGCATCCGCTGCACGTCACCCGCGTGCGCAACCGGCTGAAGGAGCAATTCGGCGCGAGCGACGAGGACACCTTTATCTGGTATCGACATTGGATGACGACGGGCCTCACCGCGCTCGAAGAACTGCTGCGCCGCCGGCCGGTCGCCACGACCTATTGCTACGGCGAAAGCCCGACCATGGCGGACCTGTATCTGGTGCCGCAGGTCCTGAACGGCCGACGCTACAAGACCGACTTCACGCCTTTTCCGTTGATCGTCGCCATCGACGAGGCCTGCCGCGCACTGCCCGCGTTTCAGGCCGGCATGCCGGAGAACCAGCCTGGATACAGCGAATAGACCGGTTCGGGCTGGCAATGCCGCAGCCATGCCGTAGCATGCCGGTCGAATTCAACCGCAGACAGCGCCATGAAGTTCATCCACGTCACCGACCCGCATATCGTCAAACCGGGGAAGACGTTGTTCGGCCTTGATGTGCACGAGCGGCTGGCGAGGTGCATCGACAGCATCGCCGCCAATCATGCGGATGCCGCGTTCTGCATCTGGACCGGCGATATCGTGCATTGGGGCGATCACGATTCCTATCATCATTTCCGGGACGCAGTCGCGGCGCTGCCGATGCCGAGCCACCTGGTGATGGGCAACCACGACAAGCGCGAAACGCTGCTGGAGGTTTTTCCCGATACACCGGTCGACCCAAACGGCTTCGTGCAGTATGCGCTCGACGTGTCGGCGGGCCGGTTCCTGATCCTCGATACGGTGCAGGCGGGCACGCATGCGGGCGAATTGTGCGACGCGCGGCTCGATTGGCTCGAAGGGCAGCTCGACGCGGCGGCGGACCGCAACGTCTATATCTTCATGCATCACCCGCCGATGCGCGTCGGCATGGCGGGCATGGATAGCATGCGCCTCGCGGGCGTGGACCGGTTCGTCGACGCCGTGACGGGCCGGGACAACATCCGGCATCTCTTTTGCGGCCATCTTCACCGGCCGATCCATGGGTCGTGGCGGGGAATCCCGTTCTCGACCCTGCGGGCGACCAGCCATGCGTTCAAGCTGTCGCTCGGCCCCGACTACGAGTTGGTGACCACGCATGAGAATCCTGGCTATGCGGTCGTACTCGTCAAGGACGGCGCGACGGTGATCCACGACCACAGTTATTTGGAGGAAGGGCCGGAATTCGAATACAAAAAGAAACCGAAGAACACAGAAAAATAAGGGCGACGCGGATATGACCTGGCAAAAAGAGATCGACGAGCTGCGGCACCGCGAGGCGCTCGCCCGGAAGATGGGCGGCAAGGAGAAGATCGCCCGGCACCACAATCAGGGCAAGCTTACGGTCCGCGAACGGATCGACGGCTTGGTCGATCCCGGCAGCTTCCATGAGATCGGCACCGCGACCGGCGTCGCGGAATATGACGACGACGGACAGCTCAAGGACATGACGCCGACCAACTACCTGTTCGGGCATGCGCGGCTCGATGGACGGCGCGTCGTCATCGCAGGGGACGACTTCACCGTGCGCGGCGGGGCGAACGACGCGGGTAACCTGGAGAAGGCGCTGGCGTCCGAACGTATGGCGCGCGACCTGCGGCTGCCGATCGTGCGCCTGATCGACGGTACCGGCGGCGGCGGGTCGGTCAAGAATATCGAGACCAAGGGGCACACCCTCTTGCCGGGTTACGACGGGCGCAAATGGGTCTACATGGTCGAGAATCTGGCGACGGTGCCGGTGGTGTCGCTGGCGCTCGGCTCGACCGCCGGGCTTGGCGCGGCGCGGGTGGCGGCGAGCCATTACTCGGTCATCGTGAAGGACACCGCGCAGATGTTCGTCGCCGGGCCGCCGGTGGTGGCGCGGATCGGCCAGGACCTCAGCAAGAACGAACTCGGCGGCAGCGAGATCCACACCCGCAACGGCGCGATCGACGACGAGGCCGAGAGCGAAGCCGACGCCTTCGACCGCGCCCGCAAGTTCCTGTCCTACCTGCCGCCGAGCGTCTACGAGGCACCGCCGCGCGGCCCGCGGGAGGACGATCCGGAGCGCAAGGACGACTGGCTGATCTCCGCGATCCCGCGCAACCGCCGCCAGGTCTACAAGATGCGGCCGATCATTGAGTCCCTGGCCGATCAAGGCTCGTTCTTCGAGATCGGCGCAAAATGGGGCCGCTCGATGATCACCGGCTTCGCCCGGTTCGACGGATGGCCGGTCGCGGTGATGGCGAACGATCCCTACCACTACGCTGGAGCGTGGACGGCGGCGGCGTCCGAGAAGGTGGAGCGGTTCGTCGACCTGGCCGAGATCTTCCACCTGCCGATGGTGTATCTCGTGGACAATCCCGGATTCCTCGTCGGCCTGCAGGCGGAGCAGGAGGGCACGATCCGCTACGGCGCGAAGGCGTTGTCCGCCGTGTTTCAATCGACGATCCCCTGGGCCACGGTCATCGTGCGCAAGGCCTTCGGCGTCGCCGGGTCGGGCCACATGAACCCGGACCGCTACTGCATCCGCGCCGCCTGGCCGTCCGGCGATTGGGGATCGCTGCCGATGGAAGGCGGGATCGAGGCAGCCTACAAGGCGGATATCGCCGCTGCGGACGACCCGGCCGCGCGTCTGGCCGAGATCGAGGACCGGCTGGAAAAACTCCGCTCGCCGCTGCGCAGCGCCGAACGCTTCATGCCGGAAGAGATCATCGACCCGCGCGACACGCGGCCGATGCTCTGCGACTTCGCCGAGATGGCGGCCCCGCTGCGCGTGCCGGGGAAACGGGCGTTCGGGTTCAGGCCTTAAACTCGGCCAACAATTCCAAATCCGGCGCCACGCCCAGCCCCGGTCCCTTCGGCAGCACCATCCGGCCGTCCTGTATCGGCGGTGCCGCGCCGCACATCGCTTCGCGCAGCGGGTTCGGGTTCACGTCGGCTTCCAGCAAGCCGTTGCCGCCCGCCGCCGCCAGCAGATGCGCCGACGCCATCAACCCGACCGCGCCGCCGAGATAGTGCGGGCAGTAGGTCAGGCCGGCGTCGATGATGCGCCGGGCCACCGGCAGGCAGCCCGTGAAGCCGCCCCATTTGGTCATGTCCGGCTGGATATAGGCGATGTTGCGGCTCGCGATCATCGCATCGAAGGCCGCGTCGCCGCGCAGGTTCTCGCCCGCGGCCAGCACCACCGGCGACGTGTTGGCGATGGTCATCCACTCGTCGTCGGGCCGGTCGCAGGGCAGGGGTTCCTCGACCCAGGTGAGGCCGAACTCGTGCAGCTTCGGGGTGACCTGCATCGCGGTTTCCAGATCCCAGCCCTGGTTCACGTCGACCATGAGCTGTACGCCCTTGCCGAGCGTGTCGCGCAACGTGCGCAGATTGGCGAGGTCGCGGTCGGCATCGAAGCCGATCTTGAGCTTAAAGGCTTTGTATCCTTCCACCTGTTTCTCGGCGGCGATGACCTCGGGCGCGCCGGGATTGATGCCGCTGGCGTAGACCGGCATCGTTCCGTCGCCGGTGGCACTGCCGGGACCGTCGATATAGCGCCATAGGCTTTGCCCGGCGCGGCGGGCGGCGAGGTCCCAGAGTGCGATGTCGACGCCGGAGATCGCCTGCGCCAGCGGGCCGGATTCGCCGCCTTGCAGGTTGATGATATGGGTGCGCCCGGTCATCGCGCGGTAGGCGGCGGCCGGGTTTTGCCAATCCTCGCCGGTGACGATGGGGGCGAGCAGCGTCTCGATCAGGGCGACCCGGTGTTCCGCGCCGCAGGGCGGGAAGACGCACCAGACCTCGCCCCAGCCGACCGCGCCGTCGGCATCCTCCGCCCGGACGAGCAGGGCGGGGCGGCTGTCCAATACGCCGAAGGACGTGACGACGGGTTCGGCGACCGGCGCGCGGTAGAGCAGCGCGTCGAGCTTGCGGATTTGAAGGGGGGTCGTGTCGGTCATCGGAGACGCGATATTAGGCAGCGGGGCGTGCCGGGTCCACCGCCGTGATATGCCGTTTTACTTCTCCAGGCGCGGGTTCAGCACGTCGCGCAGCCGGTCGCCGACCAGGTTGATGCTGATGATGGTGAACAGCAGGGCGACGCCCGGCAGCACGCTGATCCAGTATTTGCCGCCGAGCAGATAGTCGTAGCCGTTGGAGATGAGCAGTCCGAGCGACGGCTCGGTGACGGGCAAGCCGAGACCGAGGAAGGAGAGCGCGGCTTCGAGCGCGATCGCGTTGGCGACCTGCACCGTGGCGATGACGATCAGCGGCGGCAGGCAGTTCGGCAGGAGGTGGCGGAAGATCATCCGCAGGTTCGACAGGGCGAGGCTGCGGCCCGCCTCCATGTATTCCTTGCCGAGTTCGGCCAGCGCGGTGCCGCGCACGGTGCGCGCGTAATAGGCCCACTGCACGATGACCAGCGCCATGATGACCTTGTCGACGCCCTTGCCAAGAACCGACAGCAGGATCAGCGCGATCAACACCGTCGGGAAGCTGATCTGCACGTCGACCGCCCGCATGACCAGGGTATCGACACGGCCGCCGAAATAGGCGGAACACAATCCCACGCTGGTGCCGACGATGACGGCGAGCGCCGCGCTGCCGATCCCGACGAAGATGCTGAGGCGCAGCCCGTAGAAGATCGCGCTCACCATGTCGCGGCCCTGGTCATCGGTGCCGAGCCAATAGGTGCCGCCGGTATAGGCCTTCGCGCCGGGCGGCAGCAGGCTGTCGAGGATGTCGATCGCGCCGAGGTCGTAGGGGTTCTGCGGCGAGATCAGCGGCGCGAAGACCGCGATGAAGACGATGATCGACGTGCCGATAAATCCGATGATCGCCAGCGGGCTTTCGACGTAGTCCGATATGATTCTCCGTAAGGGCGATTCCAGAAGTGCGGCATCGGCTTCGGTTGCCGGCGGCGAGGTGTTGTCGGCGACGCTCATGATTTTTGCTGCATCAGTCGAACCCTCGGGTCGATCAGCGAATAGATGATATCGACGGCAAGGTTGATGAGAATGAACAGCGTCACGATGACGAGCATGTAGGCCACGATGACCGGACGATCGAGCAGGCCGATGGAGCTGACGACCAACCGGCCGATGCCGGGCCAGGCGAAGACTGTCTCGGTCACGATCGAACCGGCGAGCAGGTCGCCGAATTCCAGCCCCACCACGGTGACCAGCGGGATCAGGATATTCTTCATCGCATGCACGCCGACGACCCGGCGTGTGCGCAGGCCTTTGGCGCGGGCGAATTTCACGTAGTCGGTGAGCAGCACCTCGCGCATGCCCGCGCGCGTCAACCGGATGATCAGCGCCATTTTCAGGAGCGAGAGGTTGAACGCGGGCAACAGGATATGGAGAAAACCGTCCCAGGTGAGAATACTGATGGGAATGCCGAAAACGTCGACGGTGTCGCCCCGCCCGGTCGTCGGCAGCCAGCCCAGCATGACGCCGAAGATCATGATCAGCATCAGGCCGACCCAGAAGGAGGGCAGGCTGAAGCCGAGGATGGACACCGACATGATGCCGCGCGCGAACAGGGATTCCGGGTAGAGTCCGGCATAGACCCCGAGCGGCACGCCGATTCCGATCGACAGCAGCAGCGCCACGATGGTCAGTTCGAATGTTGCCGGCAGCCGTTGCAACAGGAGATCCAACGCGGGCGTTCGGAATACGAAGGATTTGCCGAGATCGCCGGACAAGGCGTTGCCGACGAAGATGCCGTATTGCTGCCAAAGCGGCTTATCCAGCCCCATCTGCTGCCGCGCGAGGGCGACGTCCTCTTCCGTCGCATCTTCCGCGATCAGCAACTCGACGGGATCGCCGATGGCGAAGACCCCCGTGAAGACGATCATCGACATCACGATGATGACGATCACGCTTTGCATCAGTCGTCGGATCAGGAATACGGACATGGCTTATTCGTGCGAATTGGACGGAAAGGGGCGGAGCCGGGCGGCACGGCACAATGTTCGGCCGCCCGGTTGATCACCGCTATTTCTTTTCACGCACGGCCATGGCCAGCGTGTTTTGGTCCAGCCGCGGCGTATAGGTGAGACTGGGCTTCGTTCCCCAGGAAAAGACCCAGAAAACGATCGGCATCATCGCCACCTCGTCCATGGCAATTTTCAGTCCCTGTTCGGAAAGGCGCTCACGTTTCTCGGTATCGACCTCGACGGCGGCCATCTCGCCGAGACGATCAACCTCGGCGTTGGAATAACGGCCGCGGTTGGCGCGTCCTGTGCGCTTTTTCTTGTCGTAGGTCATCACGTTCGGGTTCAGGATTCCCATCGGATCCTGCATGCTGTTACCCCAACTGCTCATGTAGAGCGGTAGTTCCAGCTTGCCGCGCCGCTTCGAGAAGACCGAATGCGGCATGGTCTCGACTTTGACCTTCATGCCGAGATGCCGGGTCCACATCTGCGCCGCCGTCTGGATGGTTTTCACGGCGTTGACGATGCGGTCGTTCGACGTGTGGATGGTTACCTGGAAGCCGTCCGGATAGCCTGCTTCGGTCATCAACTGCTTGGCTTTCTTGGGATCGAAAACCGACATGTCATAGCCGTCGATGTAGCCGAACATGCCTTCCGGCAGGTATTGGCGGGCGCGCACGGCCTGGCCCTGGTTCACACGCTCCACGATAACGTCGCGGTCGAGGGCGAGATTAAGCGCCTGCCGGACTTTGAGCTTGCGGAAGGGATTCTCCTTCAGCGGTGAACCGTCCTTCGCCGCGAAATGTTTCGTTTTGTCCGGCTCCTGGACGAATCCCGGCACGAACATGGTGAAGCGCGTGGTCGGGCTGGTCCACAACTTCAGGCGCTTATCGCCCTTCAGCCGCTGGATATCGGTAGTCGGCACCGCGGAAATGAGGTCAACATCACCGGCCAACAGGGCGGCGAGGCGCGAGGAATCGTTCTTCATGACCTGGAAAGTGACCTTGCTCCAGGGTTCCTTGCCGCCCCAATAGGCGTCGTTCCGGGTGTATTCCACGCTTGCGCCCGGCACCCAACGCACAAACTTGTAGGGGCCCGTGCCGATGTTCGCCTTGCCGGTCGTGTAGTCCTCGGTCTTGGCGCCTTTACCGTGCTTTTCGGACACGATGAAGATGCGGCCGATATTCTTGAAGATGAGCGGTATCGGCTTCTCGGTCGTGAAGTGGACCGTCGAGTCGTCCGGTGCCGCGATATCGGTGATACCTTTCAGGAAACCGGTGAACGCGCCGGGACTGTTCGGCACACCCTTTGCCACGCGGTCGAACGAGAACAGCACATCCTTAGCGCTGAAGGGAGAGCCGTCATGGAAGGCGACGCCCTTACGAAGCTTGACCTCGTATTTCGTCGGGCTGAGCGCTTTCCAGGATGTGGCCAGCCCCGGTATGAGATTGCCCTTCGCATCCGTCTTCATCAGCGTTTCAAAGACATGGCTGTTGTTCGAGTTGTTCTGGCCATTGTTGTGCCAATGCGGATCGACACCCGTCAGCGCGGCGCCGATGCCGATCACCAGGTCTTTCGCGAAGACCGGGCCGGCGATCACCGAAATCGCGGCCACGCCGATCGCAGCCGTCATTAATTTACGTATCATTTCTCCCTCCGTGCATATTCGGCAGTCATTCGTATGCTGCCAATTCGGACCGCGCGATAGCGTCGATGCGCTTGCCGTCTAATCCGGAGGAACCGTTGCCATTCGCCATGGTATTCGGCGATGGCCCTTATTGCGCTGTTCTTCTTTTTGTCGACGATTCCTTGTCCGGTCGGCTGTCGCGCAGCCCATCCAGAATCTTCAACCGTGCTTTCACGCCATTGTCGAGATGAGTGCCGATAAGTCTTTGCGCCGCTGCCGCGTCCTGCCGCTCGATCGCATGGAGAATGCCGAGATGTTCGGGCACCGAGTCGTGCACCCGTGTGTGATCGGCGAACCGGGGAACGCGAAGGGCGAGTTTGAACCGTATGCGGATCGGTTCGTAAATCTCCAACAGATTTCTGTTCTGTGCCGTCCGAAAAACCTCGAGATGGAAATCTGCGCCGATATCGTCGATTTCCGCGGGCGCGTACGCATCCGGGTTCTCAATCATATCCCTGAACCGGGGACCGAATGCACGCAGGTCCGCGCTGGCGCCGCGTTCCGCCGCGATCGAGGATGCCAAGCCCTCCAACGCCTTTCGGATTTCATAAATTTCGCGAACGTCCTCAAGGTAGAGCGGACGAACGTAGGTTCCTTTCGCGGGCCGTACTTCGAGAATGCCGTCGCGCGCAAGATCGCGAAGCGCTTCCCGGACCGGCGTCCGCCCCATATCCAGTTTTTCCGACAGCCGGCGTTCCGAAAAGGATGCGCTCACATCGAATTCGCCGCCCAGTATCCGGTCGAGAATGAGTCGGTAGGCGCGGTGACGTTCAAGCTGATAGGTAACTGCCATACCGATATACCAGATAGAATCGCGTTTACTGTCAAGTTGACGCGCCTTGCGGACCCGCTTGGCATGTGAGATCGCGGCGAAGGTCGGCCGCCTTCGCCGCCTTCCGGTAGGATGCGATAATCAGGTTCGGGAGGAACCGTTTGCGGCAGCGAGTTCCGTGGAAACGATCTCGCGGATTTCGTGCGGCGTGAACGGTTTCTCGATGACCGGCCGACCCGCTTCGCTCAGGAACTGTTCGAAATTACCGCTCAGCGTGTCGCCGGTGACGAAGACCGTGCGGGCCGCCAAATCCGGCGCACGGCGGGTGAGTTCCGTGTAAAGCTCGCGGCCGTTCAGGTCGGGCATGCGCAGGTCCGTGAGGATCAGGTCGAAGTCCTCTTTTTCCACGCGGTCGAGTGCGACCCGTCCCGTTTCCGCAAAGGTCACCTTATGTCCTAGCGGTTCCAGAAACTCGGCGAGCATGACGGCGATTTCCGATTCGTCCTCGACGATCAGAATTTTGCCCAATTGCGAGTCTGTCGAAGGCGTTACCGGCTGGTCTTCAACGACAGTCACAGGTTTGTCGACCGGCATCTGAATTGAAAAGATCGTGCCGCCGCCCGGTGTGGATTTGACGTCGATCGTCCCGCCGTGGGCGCGGATCAGGCCGAGACTGACGGACAAACCCAACCCGGTTCCTTGTTCTTTTTCCCGGGTCGTGAAGAAAGGATCGAAGATTCGGGACAGGATCTCGTCCGGGATGCCGGGGCCGTTGTCCTGGACGTCGATGGCGACCGATTTTCCGTCACGGGTGATGCGCCCGGTGATGTCGATCGTCCGTGGTGGGGGTTGGGTAACCAGCGCCTGCTGGGCATTTACGAAGAGGTTGGTAAAGACCTGGATCAATTGGCTGGCGTCGCAGGCGATTTCCGGCAGCGCGTGGTTCAAGTCAATGGTCACCTCGATCGAATCGGCGCGCAATCCGTAGCCGACGATCTCCATTGCGGCCTCGACGATGCGGTCGATACGTTCGGGCCGGCGGCTTGGTTCCTTCTGCCGCGCCATCGACAGGAATGTCTGGACGATCTTCGAACACCGCTCCGATGCCGCCCGCAGTTTCGAGACTGCGTCCGCGTGCGGCGTATCCGCGAAGGCTTCCTCCAGCATCATTGCCCGGCCTATCACAACGGTCAGCGGGTTGTTCAACTCATGCGCCACGCCGGCCAGCAAGGACCCAAGCGCGGTCATCTTTTCGCTTTGATGCAATGCGCTGCGCTGCCGCTCCAACTCCTCTTCGGTCTCAAGCCGTTCGGTAAGATCGAACGTGGTCGAGACCGTGAAGTCTTCACCCTGATACGAGACGCGTTTGGCGGAAATGGAGCCCCAGAAGGACGAGCCGTCGCGGCGGCGCAATTGCGCGCGAACGTCGTCGAATTGGCCATGCCGGCGAAGACGGTCGATACACTCACGGTAGTCCGACTCGTCGACGAAGAAGGTGCTGGCGAAGGTGTCGCTTTCACCGTCGCCATGCCCGAAGAGCGCCGCGGAGGCAGGGCTGCGATACACCACCTTGCCGGTCTCGGTTAGGGTCATCTGAACGGCGACGGGACAGGAGTCAAGGACCTGCCGGTTGAAGGCCTCGCTCTCCTGCAGGGCCTTTTCCATGTTCTTGCGGTCGGTGATGTCGATCCGCGTGACGACGATGCCGCCGTGCCGCGTGCTGCGGTTCGAGCCGATGCACCAGCGACCGTCGGAAATCTCGTATTCGTGGTTCGCCCGTAAGGCGCGCCGGTCCTCGATGCTCTGGTCGAGCCACTCGTCGATCCGGCCGATGGCGTCGGCATACTGGCCGCGTTCCGCGCCGGTTCGGATGAAGTCGAGCCATTTGACGCCCGGCTCGAGGATATCGACGCAGAGTTCATTGAAATCGCGATAGGTCTGGTTGCACATCACCAGCCGGTCGTCCTCGTCCCACAAGGCGAAGCCTTCCGACAGGGATTCGATCGCATCCTCGAGAAGTTCATGCGCTTCGCGGAGTTCCGCTTCGCGCTCCTTTAACTCGGTGATTTCGTTGAGCGTGACGACCGCGCCACCCTGGCGCGTTTTCCGGTTTGAGCCGATGAACCATCGCCCGTCCGACCGACCGTATTCCAGTGGTGATTGCGCGGTGCGGCGCGCCTTGATCCAGTTCCGGACCCAATCGTCGATATCGTGGCCTTCGGCGGATGGATACAGGCCGCGTTCCGCTTCCGTGCGGATCAATTCCGTCCATTCCACCCCGGGGGCCAGGATATCGGACGCGATTTGGTGATAGTCGCGGTATTGTTCGTTGCATATGACGAGCCGGTCATCCGCATCGTAAAGCGCAAAACCCTCCGACAGTGAATCGACCGCATCGCGAAGCAATTGGTCCAACTGGTGGCGCTCTTCCTCCGCCGCCACCTGCGCGGTCGTATCGGTGATGACGGCGACGAAAACCGACCGTTCGTCCGAGACCGCCTGACCGACGACGATGGAGACCGGGAACAGTGTGCCATTGGCGCGCTTCGCTTCCACGTCCATCCGCCGATTGGCGCGAAGTTTTCCGCCATGGTCCCGAATGCGCGCCATGCTTCTCCGATGAGCGGCATGATGCCGCTCCGGAATGATCGTCTCTTCCAGTTGGCGGCCGAGTACTTCGTCCTGCTGATACCGGAACATTCGCTCGGCGGCCGTGTTGAATTCGACGATGCGGCCCCCGTCGTCGACCGCGACAATCGCGAACGGGGCGGTATCGACGATCGTAGTGTGAAGGGACTTCATGCCGCCGAACTCGGCGAGCCGATCCATCTCGACCGTGATTTCGATCATACATCCGACCAGATCGTCGCCGGACCCATCGGGACGGGGACGACGGAGAATGCGGTCTCGGAACCAACGATAGTCGTCGTCCCAAACCTTGAACCGGTATTTCAGTGTCGATCGTTTGTCCGGGCCCAGGCTCGCAACCCGGTTCGAGTATTTGGCGAGGTCGTCGGGATGAATGTTGCGCCGCCAGAACCGAGGTGTCGCCGTCACCTCCGCCGGGGTCTTGCCGGTAAGTGACTCGATGTTTGCGCTGACGTAGCGGATATCGGTGCTGCTGCCCCAGTCCGCGACATAGTAGACGACCGGCGATTGCTCGACCGCCTCCTCGAGCAGTTCCTGCCGGAGGCGGCGGAGATCATCGGTATCGGACGGTTGTTCCATGTCGCGACTCAAGGATCGGAGGTGCCAGGTTTGCTTTGGAATTCATACCGTTTATGCGGGAACCTTAACATGATTCCCGCAACCGGAATTGTACTTTGCCGTCACCCTGGCCCGGACGGTCAAATCACTTTTCCCCGGTTCATAATGTCGTCGGGGTCGAACACGTCCTTCACCGCGCGCATGAGGGAAACCTCCACCTCCGACTTGTACCGGTACAGCTCGCCCTTCTTCAGGACACCGACGCCATGTTCGGCGCTGAAACTGCCGTCGAGATCGACCGCAATATCGTGAATGATCTCTTCGATATGCTCGGTCCGGGCGATGAAGGCCTCGCGGTCCTCGCCGACGGGCTGCGACAGGTTGAAATGGATATTGCCGTCGCCCATGTGCCCGAACGGCACCACGTGAACGCCGGCGATCTCGCGTTTTGCCGCCGCCGTCGCACGCTCCAGGAAAACCGGGACCGACGAAACGGGGACCGACACGTCATGCTTGATGCAGCCGCCGTGGTGTTTTTGCGATTCGGGGATTGTTTCGCGCAATCGCCAGAGCAAGTCGGCTTGCTGTCCGCTGGCGGCGATGACCGCGTTCAGAACGGCGCCGGATTCGAAGGCCTCGCCGAGGGCGTCCTCGATCGTCGATTGCAGCTGACCGTCCTTCCGTCCCGATATCATTTCGGCGAGCGCGTAATGTTCGTACCGCTCGTCGAAGGGATCGCTCGTGTCGGGGATGTTCGCGAACACCATTTCGAGGCAATCCCGGTGCATATACTCGAAACTCACCACGCCGTCGCTGGAGGCGGTGCGCAGTTGGGACAGCGTTTCCGTCGCCGCTTGCGGATCCCGGACCGCGATCATCACGGTGCAGGTCTCCTGCGGCTTCGGGAAGAGCTTACACACCGCCGCAGTGACGACCCCGAGGGTTCCTTCGGCGCCCAGGAACAGATGCTTCAGGTCGTATCCGGTGTTGTCCTTGCGCAGACGCCGCAGGCCATTCCAGATTTCGCCGGACGGCAGCACGACTTCCAGCCCCAGCACCAGGTCCCGCGTATTGCCGTAGCGCACGACGGCCGTGCCGCCGGCATTGGTCGACAGGTTGCCGCCGATCTGGCAGGTCCCTTCGGCGGCGAGGCTCAGCGGAAAGAGCCGGTCCGCATCGTCGGTCGCCTGTTGGATGTTCGCCAGGATGCATCCCGCCTCGACGGTGATCGTGTAGTTGAGCGGATCGATGTCGCGGATCTTATTCATACGGCCGAGCGACAAGACGACCTCGTCGCCCGCTTGTCCGGGCGTCGCGCCGCCGCAATAGCCGGTGTTGCCGCCCTGCGGGACGATGCCGATGCCATGGTCGGCGCAAGTCTTGACGATCGCCGCCACCTGCTCGGTCGTGGCGGGACGCAGCACCAGCGGCGACACGCCGTGATACAGGTCGCGCTCGTCATTCAGGAACGGTTCGATATCCCCCGGGTCTTCGAGCCAGCCGCTGGGGCCGGCCGCGGCCTTCAAGGCGTCGATAACGGTCTTTTCCATCGCGCGGCCTACCAGTAGCTCATGGACTCGCGGAACAACGAGTCCAGTTCGCTTTCGCCGACCGGCTTGGGGCTATTGACCAGCAGCCGCTGCTGCGGATGGGCCTTGGAGACGAGTTTCGGTACGTCCTCCTCGCTGTATCCCACGCCGCGCAGGCCGTTCGGAATACCGGTCTGCCGCATCATGTCGATCACCCGGTCGGCCAGCAGGTCCCCGGCGTCGTCCAGAGATACGCCGGCCGTGTCGGCTCCCATCGCATCGGCGGCCTGCAGGTGGCGTTCGGGGCAGGCGGGGCCGGTAAACCGGAACACCGCCGGGGCATTCACGATCACCGACAGGCCGTGCGGCACCATCGGGTGGTTCGACGGCCAACCGTCCGGCGTGTAGTCGCGGACGAGCCCCGCGACGGCGTAGGACATCGCGTGCGGCAGGTGGCATCCGGCGTTGCCGAAGCCGATCCCCGCCAACATGCCGGCGAACATGAGCGGCTCGCAGCGGGCCACGTCGGCCGGTGCGGCCACGCCTTCGATCAGGTTTTCGCCGATCAAGCGGATCGCTTCCAGGCACGCCAGGTCGCTATACGGATTGGCACCCTGATACAGCGGCCGTTCGGTGGCGTTGGCCGGCGCCTCGCGCTGCGTGAAGGGCCGGGCGGTCAGGGATTCGACCGCATGACTGAACACATCGAACCCATTCGCCGCGACCACGGTTGGCGGCAATGTCGTCATTGTCGACGGGTCGAGCACGCCGAGCGAGGGCCGCAGGTTTCGATGGGCGATGCCGGTCTTCGCTTCCATTTCCAGCAGATCGAAGATCGCGATGCCGGTGCATTCGCTGGCCGTGCCGAAGGTGGTCGGGCAGGCGATGTGCGGCTTGAGAGGGCCGGGAATCGGCCGGGCCTCCCCGATCGGCGCGTTGACGTAGGCGAGGAAGTCCGCCGGATGGCTGGAATACAGATTGGCGGCCTTGGCGGTGTCGATGGTCGACCCGCCGCCGACCGAAATAAAGCCGTCGAAACCACCGTCCTGCGCGAATTCCGCCGCGGCTTTGAAGGAGCGGTCGGTCGGTTCGACCTCGACGTCGCTATACACGGTGACCTCTATTCCCGCCGACGTCAGGGCTTTCTGCGCGGTCTGAACAGGGTCGAGTCCCGCAACCGTGGCATCGCACAATAGGCCGACCCGCGTCATCCCGAGGCCGCGCGCGTCGTCACCGATCTCCGCAAGCGATCCGACTCCGAATTTTATGCGGGGCGGGTCGACGGTAAATGCCGTATCGCCACCCGGCACCGGCTTGAAATAGTCGGATAAAGCCATATCTACAGCTCCCTAACCTCGTATCGCCCGCGATTTTAACGGGATTTGGCGTAACTGCATCAGAATTGATGCTTTCAGAGAGGTGACTTTCGCCGGTCCTACGGTAGCGGTAGTATTGTCGTTACGATCGTGGATCGCGCCGTTTTTCGTCTTCGACCGGAATGGCAGGACGCATTTTCGGCGCTGTCAGGGCGATGCCGCTTCCAAGCGTATTCGCAGCCCCAAATTATCGGACCAAATTTCTATGTCGAGTGAAGAAGAAGACCTGACAATCGATCCGGCATTCCAGCCGAATGCCGACGACGTCTCCTACGATCTTCAGCGGGCGCTTTCGTCCGTCGTCGCGCTGCGGTCTCAAATTTCCGAGGATGCGCTGACCGCGTCCATGCTCGGGACCGAGCGCGCGGGGCACGGCGTCGTCATCAGCGAGAAGGGCCATGTTCTGACGGTCGGCTATTTGGTGACCGAGGCCGAATCGATCTGGCTTGTCGATATCAACGGCCTGGCGGTGCCGGGGCACGCCCTAGGGTACGATCAGGAAACGGGGCTTGGCCTGGTCCAGGCACTGGGTCAGCTGAACGTTCCGCCGTTGCCGATCGGTAGTTCGAGCGATCTTGCCGTGGGTGACCCGGTGATCCTGGCCGGGCATGGCGGCACACAGAACGCGACCAAGGCGAAAGTCGTTTCGAAGCGGGAATTCGCCGGATACTGGGAATATGTCCTTGATGAAGGTATTTTCACGTCGCCGCCGCACCCGTCGTGGGGCGGGGCTGCGCTGATCAATGCGGATGGCGAACTCTGCGGGATCGGTTCGCTTTTTGTGCAGCAGTCGCTGCCGGGAAGCGAACGGCATGACGGCAACCTGATCATCCCGATCGACCTGTTGAAGCCGATCCTCGACGAATTGCTGCAGTTCGGCCGCCGGCAGAAAGCGCCGCGCCCTTGGCTCGGCATGATCACGACCGAAGTGAACGACGCCCTGGTCGTGGCGGGTCTCGTGGACGGCGGCCCGGCGGATGAATCGGGTGTCTCGGTCGGCGATATCGTGCTCGGCGTCAATGGCGAGCCGGTCACCGATCTCGCCAACATGTTCCGCCGGATTTGGTCGCTCGGCTCGGCGGGGACGCAGGTTCCGCTGAATCTGCAGCGGGGCGCGGATCAAATGGACATCGTGGTCGATTCGGTGAGCCGGTATGACATGCTGAAGGCGCCGAACCTGCATTGATCGGGAATTCAGGCCGTGAATTTGTCCGGACAAACCGTTGACACCGGCCTGATAGACTCAATAATCGACCGAACGTCGGAACGGTGCCTGCCGCATCCGATACGGTGAAGTTTTGAGAGGGAAAAGCCATGTCTTCCCAGGACCTTCATGTCATTGACGACCCGGCTGCCTGGAAATCCTCGGATTTCAAAACGCCGCGAAGTTGGGTCCGGACTCTGACCCCGGCCATGATCGACGATGTCGAATCGGCCATGCGGGGTGTGATGAATGCCGATATCCCGCTTCGCAGCATCCGGCGGGACCAATTTCCGCTGACCGTGGCGGCCGAACTGGTCGAGGCGGCGCATGACGACCTGAACGAAGGCAGGGGCTTCACCGTTATAGGTGGCTGGCCGGTCGAGCGTTTCTCGGATGCGGAAAACCGTGTCGCCTATGCCGGTCTCGCGGCGCAGTTGGGCGAGATCGTGGTGCAGAATTACGAAGGCGATTTCGTCGTCGATGTGGTCGACAAGGGCATTCCCTATAGTCACAAATCCCGTGGGTATAGCAGCAACAAACTGCTGCCTTTTCATACGGATGGTGCCGACTACGCGGGTTTGCTGTGTCTTGAGGTCGCGGCGGAAGGCGGGCTCAGCCTGTTGACCAGCGCGACCGCGGTCTACAATGAGATCGTGCGCACCCGGCCGGAGTATGTCGAAACGCTGATGCGCGGCTTCTATCATCACCGGCGCGGCCAGCACGATCGGGGCGAGCCGCCGCTGTCGCCGGAACGGATCCCGGTGTTCAGTTTCCACAACGGTTATCTGCACTGCTGCTACAACCGGAACCCGATCGATTGGGCGCAGAAGGAAGGCATCACGCTTTCGGATCACGAGGTCGAGGCGTTGGACTGCTTCGACGAGATTTGCGCACGCCCGGACATGCAACTCTCGATGGGGCTGCAGAAGGGCGACATGCAGTTCCTCAACAACTACCTCGTCCTGCATTCCAGGACCGAGTACCGCGACGGCCCCGACGCCAAGCGCCATCTCGTGCGGCTTTGGCTAGACGATTCAACGGGCCGGCGCAATGGGTTGAGCCTGTTGGATCTTTACGTGCCCGCTGCATCGCGCTTCACCGCCGCGTCGGGAACAGCGTCCAACGCCTGAGCCTGCGCGATTTGCGTTGACGGTTGGGCCGTCCAGCGCCCTATGATGGCGGCATCATGATTCAAGTAGATGAAGCGCGTACCCGCGCCTTGTTGCCCTGGCGGCCGCTCGTCGAGGCGATCCGTGAAATTTTCCGCGCCGACTGCGAGATGCCGGCCAAACATCAGCATTTCATCGAGGTGCCGGGCGAGCGTGACGGTAAGCTGATGCTGATGCCCGCCTGGTCGACGGGCGGGAACATCGCGGTGAAGATCGTGGATGTCTTTCCCGGCAACGCGGAGCGCGGCATTCCGGCGGTCAACGGCGCGGTTCTGTTGCTGGACGGCACGAACGGACGGGTCCTGGCCTTGATCGACGGCGGGGAAGTCACCGCCCGGCGCACGTCGGCGACATCGGCGTTGGCCGCGGACTACCTGGCGCGGCCGGATAGCAGCCATCTCGTCGTGCTCGGGACGGGCCGGATCGCAGCGGATAATCTGGTGGACGCCCATGCGTCGGTACGGCCCATCCGCCGCGTTACCTTCTGGGGCCGCAACCCCGAAAAGGCGGAAGCCGCCGCGGCCAAGGCGCGTGAGAATGGGTACGATGCCGCCGCGACGACGGATCTCGCCACCGCGGTCGGTGAAGCGGACATCGTGTCGACCGCCACGATCGCACAGGAACCGGTCCTGCACGGCGATTGGCTGCAGCCGGGGACGCATGTCGACTTGCTCGGAAACTACTCCAGCGAGAGCCGGGAGGCCGACGATACGGTGATCGCTCGCGGCACGGTGTTTATCGATACGCCGGCCGCGCTGAAATCGACCGGCGATTTGGTGCTGCCGCTCGCCGCCGGTGTGCTGCAGGAAGACGATATCGCTGCCGACCTGTCCGCGCTGACGCGGGGCGCGCATCCCGGCCGCCGCGACGATGCGGAAATCACGGTCTTCAAGTCGGTGGGGGCGGCGGTCGAGGACCTTGCCGCGGCTCAGTTGGTTTACGCCCAGAGTCAGGCCGAAACCTAGCCTTCGATGCGTTTCGCGACCGCGTCGCCGAAGGCGTCGGTCCCGAGCGGTCCGCCAAGATCGGTCGTCCGTCCTGACTCCTCGCCGAGTTGCGCCTCGATGATGTCGTCGATCCGTTTGGCCGCTTCGCGCAGTTCGGGGCGGTCGTGCCGGGTGCCCAGCCAGTCCAGCAGCATGCCGCAGGACAGAATCATCGCCGTCGGATTGGCGATATTTTGTCCGGCGATGTCGGGCGCTGAGCCATGCGCGGCTTGGGCGATACAATGTTCGGCGCCGGCATTGATCGAGGGGCCGAGGCCGAGGCCGCCGGACAATTCGGCGGCGAGATCGGAGAGGATGTCCCCATACATGTTGGTGGTGACGATGACGTCGAAGAATTCGGGTTTTCGTACGAGCAACGCCGCCATCGCATCGATGAAGTACTCGTCGATGTCGAGTTTGTAGTCCGACGCCACCTCTTTCACCGTATCGGTGAACAGGCCGTCCGACAGCTTCATCACATTGCCCTTATGGACGATCGTCAGCTTACCGCTGCGTTGTTCGGCCAGTTTGCAGGCGGCTTCGGCGATGCGGGCGGAACCGTCGCGCGTGATCTTTCGCATTGAAATTGCAAGCTCCGGCGTCGGCATGAACTCGCCGCTGCCGACGGCCATGTTCCGGTCCGCGTAGAAGCCTTCGGTGTTCTCGCGCGCGATGACCACGTCCATTTCCTTGACATGCGCGGGCACGCCGGGCCGGACGCGGGACGGGCGGATATTCGCGAAAAGATCGAGCGCCTTGCGTGTGCCGCCCGACGGATTGACGCCGCCGTCCTCCGGTGCCGGGTAGATCGCGGTATGGAGCGGTCCGAAAATGACCCCGTCGCTCGCCTTCATCTTCGCGACCGTTTCCTCCGGGAAGGTGTGGCCTTGCTTTTCCAGGCTCTCCAATCCGATTTCCCCGTACTCCAGCTCGAGGCCGAGGTTGAAGCGGCGGCTGACCGACTGCACCACGGTTTCGGCGGCGGCGACGATTTCCGGGCCAATGCCGTCTCCCTTGAGGACGAGTATTTTCATGTCTTTTTATATCCTTAGAGGCTGCGATTCAGAGAGTTGGTGAGCTATCGCCGGCCGGGCAATGGCGGCTAACCTTTCGGCCGGCGTTCGACCAGTTCCGCCGATTCGATGTACCAGGGCGTGGAATCGTCCCGGCAGACGATCAGGTCTTCCGTCGCGATTTCGGACGCGGTCGTGACCTCGCTGCGCAAGATCCGGCAGGTGGAGGTCGCCTGCAGGTCGACCTCGTTCAGGCGGGTCATTTTACCCGTCGTCCCGGTGTTGGGGTTCGACCATTCGACCGGCTGACCGCGCGGCGCGACGGCCGCCTTGTCGATGGCCTTATCGAAAAAGACCGTGTCCCGCTTTTCGAGATAGGGTGCGGCTGCCGCGCCCACTGCAACGCCCCCGAGGCCGAGCCCGGCTTCCGCAGCGGAACTGCCGATGGCAGACCCGGCCATGAGACCCGCGGTGCCCGCGGCGAGCGGGACGCCGACCCGATGCGGATGTTCGTTGATATAGTCGACCGTATCCGCGCAGCCCGCTGTAATAGCCGTCAGGCCGATCGCCGCCGCGACGAAAATCAGAGGACGAATTTTTCGATGTTGGGTCAATCGATTGTTCCTTTCGGCGCCGTCAAACCGTCGCCACCATGAAAAGCCGGTTGAACGGGAAAATAGTCTTCCCATCTGCTTGTTTCGGATAGGCCTCGCGCAACCGGCGTTTATACTCCGCTTCGAATTCGCTTCGCTGCGGTTCCTCGATCGGTTCCAGGAATTGCGGCAGCCACGTCCCCTTGGTGAATTCCGCCACCGGGTCGTCGCCTTCCACGATCTGTTGATATTGTATCTTCCAGATATCGAGTTCCCGGACCCGGGGTGCAAGCAGTTCGTAGTAAAAACCCGGCTCCTTGGTCGGCGGTTCCTTGATCAGCGGCTCGATCGTGGCCCGCCATGGGCCGCTGCGCGCGACCTCCTCGATCATCGTATGCGACGGTTCCCGGAAATTCGCCGGCATCTGCACCGCGAAATAGCCTTCGGGCTTGACGTGGTCGAGAAGGGCGGGGAATAACGTCTCGTGGTGATCGAGCCAATGCATCGCCGCGTTCGAAAACAACACGTCGACCTTGGTATCCGGCTGCCAGGTGGCGATATCGCCTTCGGACCACTTGATGTCGGGGCTTTCCTGCCGCGCCCGTTCGAGCATTTCCGGCGAGCTGTCCACCGCGGTGATTCGGGCATTGGGCCATGTCTGGCGGAGAATCTTGGTGCCGTTGCCGGCGCCGCATCCGAGATCGACCACGACCTCCGGGTCTTCCGCGGGGATGCGCGCGAGCAGATCGAGGACGGGCCGCAGGCGGTGTCCGGCAAAGGCAAGATATTGTCGGGGATCCCAACTCATTCCGCGGCTTCCGTTTCTTTTCGTTCGGGTTTCAGGGCGAACGCGTCCGCCAGCAGCGCATAGGATCGCTTGCGATCGGCGAAGTTGTAGACATTCGTGAGGACGACCAATTCATCGACATTGTATCGGTCGGCCAGTTCCAGCAACTGCGACTTGACCTGAACCGGGTCGCCCAAAATCGTGCGGGCGCGGTTGTGGTCGACCCGTTGCTGCTCCGGCGGGGAATATCGATAGGCCTCTGCTTCCTCGATCGACGGCATTGGGCCGTGATATCCCTGATCGGCGCGCAGCCGTTGCAGGTCGCGTGTCTTGGCAATGCGTTCGGCGTCGGCCTCGGTGTCCGCGCAGACGACGAAGACACCGATATTGCCGATCGGTTTCGGAACGCCGGGCGAAGGCTGGAATTTCTCGAAATATGCCTGCATGACCCGTTCGCCGCCGACGGGATTGATGAAATGGGCGAAGGAGAACGCGAGGCCGAAATGCGCCGCGTAGGCGCCGCTGTAGTCGCTCGACCCCAGCAGCCAGATTGGCGGGATGTTCTCGATCTTCGGGCGCGCCTTGACCTGTCCGAGCGGATGATCGGCCGGGGTCGAGTCGGTGAGAAACCCGCTCAGGTCCTGAATCATATTCGGGAAATACTCGGCGCCGATCTTCGACCCGTAGGCGAGCGCCCGCGATGTCGCAAAATCGCTGCCCGGCGCGCGGCCGATGCCGAGATCGACCCGGCCCGGGAACAGAGTTTCGAGCAGGCGGAAATTTTCCGCGACCTTGTAGGGGCTGTAGTGCGGCAGCATGACTCCGCCGGACCCGACCCGAATATGGGAGGTTTCCGCGCCGATTCGCGTAATCATGATCTCCGGCGAGGGGCCGGCGAGGCCTTCGCTGCCGTGGTGTTCCGCGAGCCAATACCGGTGATAGCCCAAGGCTTCGACATGCTGGGCCAAGTCGATTGACTCGGTCAGCGCGTCCGCGGCGGTGCCGCCTTCGCGGATCGGGGATTGATCGAGAACACTTAGCCGAACGGTACGATCTTCCGCCATGGATGACTTTCATGCGTTGCGGTGGCACTCTTAGCCACGGGCATTTCGATAGATATAGCGCGGAATCCGCCGGAGGTCACAATCCCCCCATTGGACGCAGAAAATGCGGAAGCATTGGCTTTGCGCGCCTTGGCCTTTATCGCCGGTGACGCGGAGCGGTTGCGGCGATTCTTGCTGTTGAGCGGCCTGACGCTGGACGAGTTGCGTGATCGCGCGGCCGAGCCGAGAACCTTGTCGGGTGTCGTGGATCATCTGCTATCCGACGAGCGGCTGTTGATGGCGTTTGCCGAAGCAGAGGAGATCGATCCCGCCCTGATTCCATCCTCCCGGCGGTTTCTGCCGGGCGTACCGATCGAGTAGACGCCCTTGGACGCACCGCAGGCATCATTGATCGAACAGGCGCAAGCGGCGATTGCCGCGGGGCGTTTGGCCGATGCCGAACGTTTGGCGCAACAAGCTGCCGCCGCGGATGAAACGATAAGTCATGGCCTCCTCGCGCAAATCTTCCTGCATGCCGGCAATCTATCGGAAGCGGAAGAGTATGCCCGGAAAGCATTGGATCACCGTCCCGACGATGCGGTGACGACCGCCTATCTCGGTGCGATCCTGATGGCGATGGGGCGGCCGGAACTTGCGCTGACCGCCTATCGCGACGCGGTGTCGCTACAGCCGGATAACGCTGTTCTTCAGAACGAACTCGGCAATGCCTTGGCCGCCGTCGGCGCGCATGACGATGCGGCAGCGGTGCTGCGCCACGCGGTGGGACTCCGCGGCGATGTTCCGGAAATCCACAACAATCTGGGCAATGTCCTGCGGGAAGTCGGTGATCTCGACGAAGCCACCGCGTGCTACCGGAAGGCTCTGTCGCTGCGCGCCGACTATCCAGAGGCGCTCAACAATCTAGGCGTGGTTCTTCAGGAACAGCGCGACACCGATGGCGCGATCGATGCATTCCAAAGGGCTTTGGCGCTGCAGCCGGCGAACGCGTTGGCGAATACCCATCTCGGCGCCGCTCTCGCCGCTAAGGGGGAATTGACGGCGGCTGCGGCGGCGCATCGCGAGGCGTTGCGCCATAGCCCCCGTCTCGCATCGGCACGCAACAACCTGGGGATCGTGCTCAAGGACCAGGGCGACTTTGTTGCCGCGCGGGAGGCGTATACGGCGGCGGTCGCGGCGGATGGCGACGATCCGAGCTTTCATTCGAACCTGCTGATGAGCCTGTCTTACGATCCGGCAATCGACGGCGAGACGTTGGTCGCCGAACATCGGCGGTGGGCCAACCGACACCAACGACCAGAACCGTTGCCGAAAGACATCGATTGGCAGCCCGATCGGCGGCTTCGGATCGGCTACGTCTCGCCGGATTTTTGGACGCATTCGGTGTCCTATTTCATAGAACCGATCCTGCAGCACCACGATACGGACCGGTTCGAAGTTTTCTGCTACGCGGATGTGGCGCGGGCGGACGACACGACCGATCGGTTGCGGCAGGCCGCGGCGCATTGGTGCGATAGCGTCGCGCTGGACGATGCGGAGCTCTTCGAACGGATTCGTGGCGACCGGATCGATATTCTTTTCGATCTCAGCGGACATACCGGAAACAATCGGCTGCCGGTGTTCGGCCGCCGGGCCGCACCGGTGCAGATAAGCTGGATCGGCTATCCGGCGACGACGGGCCTTTCGCAAATGGATTACCGGGTGTCGGACGGATGGGCCGATCCCGAAGGCGAAACGGACCGGTTTCACACCGAACGCCTGTTGCGCTTGCCCAAGGGCTTCTTGTGTTACCGACCGCCGGAGACGGCGCCGGCGCTGATGGATCGTCCGGGCAGGCGGCCAATTACCTTCGGATCGTTCAACAACCTCTCGAAAGTGACCGACGACGTAATCGCCTTGTGGGCCCGGCTGTTGACCGATTGCCCGGATACCAAGCTTCTGCTCAAGTCGAGGCAACTCGCGGACAGTGGAGTTCGAGACAGGGTGTTGGGCGTTTTTCAAGCGAACGGCGTGTTGCCTGAACGGTTGGATCTCCGCGCGCGGGTGCGGGATGCATCGGATCATCTCGCGCTCTATGGCGAGGTCGACGTGGCGCTGGATACGTTTCCCTATAACGGGACGACCACGACTTGCGAGGCCCTGTGGATGGGGGTGCCGGTTATCGCGCTGGCAGGGTCGCTGCATGCAGGGCGTGTCGGCGTCAGTCTGCTGAACCAGATTGGTCAGCCGGGGTGGGCCGTGGATACAGCAGATGCCTATGTCGCAAAGGCGCTCGCCATCGCGGCCGATCCGCCGGGACGGACGGTCTTGCGCGACCAGGTGGCGGGCTCTACCCTGGTCGATGCCGAGGGGTTTACCCAGGCATTTGAAGCCGCATTGACAACAGTTTGGAGTGACCGGTGCAAAGCGCGGATGTAATCGTCGTTGGCGGCGGCATGTTCGGCTCCGCGGTCGGCTATGGCCTGCGTCGTGAAGGTCTCGATGTCGTCATTCTCGACGAGGGAGATAACGTTTTGCGCGCGGCGCGGGGCAACTTTGGCCTCGTCTGGACGCAATCCAAAGGGGTTGGCGTTCATCGCTACCATGAATGGAGTTGCGAATCGGCCGCATTGTTCCCGGATTTCGCCGCGGATCTGCTGGAGCATAGCGGCGTGGACGTGGCCTATCGCGGCGGGGGCGGGGTCGAACTGTTGCTGGGCGAGGAGGAGTTGGAGGCCCGAAAGCAGTTCATCGCGAATATGCAGAAGCAGGCCGCCGGCTCGATCTTCGATTGCGAGATCATCGACCGGCAGGAACTGCAGAAACTCGCCCCGGATGCAAAGCTCGGCGACGAGTTGGTCGGAGCCTCCTTCTCGCCGCACGACGGCGATGTGAACCCGCTGCTGCTGCTGCGCGCAGTCCATGCGGCGTTCGTCCGGCGCGGCGGCCGGTATCTAACGGACCACCGGGCTGACTCGATTGATTATGACGGATCCGCTTTTACCGTTCATACGGCGCAGGGCGATATTATCGCGGAAAAAGTCGTGTTGGCGGCGGGGCACGGCGCACCGCGGCTTGGGCCGATGGTCGGTATCAATGTGCCGATCCGGCCACAACGCGGTCAGGTGCTGATTACCGAACGCGCCCGGCCGCTGTTCCCCATGCCGATGGGATCGATCCGGCAGACCAACGAAGGCACCATTCAACTGGGCAATTCCAAGGAAGAAGTGGAGTACGACGACGGCACGACGTTGGATGTGACCCGCGCCATCGCGAGCCGCGCCATTAGGTGTTTCCCGCAACTCGCGGGCGTGCGTCTCGTTCGCACATGGGGCTGCATTCGCGTCCTGACGCCGGACATGGCGGCGATCTACGATGAGTCGACGACCTGCCCGGGCGCCTATGTGGTGACGTCCCATAGCGGCGTGACGCTGGCGGCGATCAACGCGGCGCATGTGGCGCGATGGATCGCGCATGGCGAAATGCAGCCCGGCTTCGAGCAATTCAGCGCACAGAGGTTCGATGTACAAGCGGCTGCCTGAGGGCGAGGATCTTACCGTCACATTCGATTTCGAGGGCCAAAGCGTTTCGGCGCGGCCGGGCGACACCGTGGCGGCGGCAATTCTCGTGTCCGGCGCCGGGCATACGCGGACGACGCCGGTCACGGGCGCACCGCGGCTGCCCTATTGCATGATGGGTGTTTGCTTCGATTGCCTGATGGAAATCGACGGCGTGCCGAACCGGCAAGCCTGCCTGGTCGAAGTGCGGGACGGCATGCAGGTGAAGCGTCAGATGGGCGCACGCGGGGTGGACGAATGAACGCCGATACCGACCTGATCATCATCGGTGCGGGGCCGGCCGGCCAGGCCGCCGCGGTCGAGGCGGCGTCGCACGGCCTCTCGGTTCTGGTGCTTGACGAGCAGACCCAACCTGGCGGTCAGATCTACCGCAACATCACAAGAAACGCCGACAACGGGTCGAAACTGCGGGATATTCTCGGCCGAGACTACATGCGGGGCGCGGCGCTGGCACGGGAGTTCGCGAAAGCGGACATCGATTACCGTCCCGGCGCATCCGTCTGGCAGGTCGATCCGAATTGCGCTGTTTCCTTCTCCCATAACGGGACCGCGTTGCAGATAACCGGACGGCGTTTGCTGATCGCGACCGGGGCGCAGGAACGGCCCGTCGCGATTCCCGGCTGGACGCTGCCGGGCGTGATGGGCGCCGGGGCGGCGCAGGTGTTGCTCAAATCGGCCGGCGCGGTGCCCATGGGAGGCATCGTGGTGGCGGGCAGCGGACCGCTGCTGCTGTTGGTGACGCAACAGTTGATCGATGCCGGGGCCGATGTCGTCGCGATGTTGGAGACGACCCGGACGGCGGACTACGTGGCGGCGGCCGGAACCCTGCCGGGCGCGCTGCGGGCGCCGGAATATCTCCGCAAAGGCATGGCGATGCGGCGCCACGTCAAGGCGGCGGGCGTTCCGATTCACGCGGGCGTCCGGGGATTGTCGGTGTTGGGCGGCGAGAAAGCCGAGGGTATCCGGTTCGAGAATGGCGGTTCGGCGCAGGAAATTGCGGCCGATACGGTATTGCTGCACGAAGGCGTGGTGCCGAACGTGCAGATTACCCGCCAGCTCTGGTGCGATCACGAATGGGTCGAACCGCAACGGTACTGGCGCCCGGTATTGGACGATTATTACAACACCTCGGTCGACGGGATCGCCGTAGCCGGCGACAGCGCGGGGATCTACGGGGCGGAGGCCGCGGCGGTGGCTGGGCGCATCGCCGCTCTCGACGCCGCGTGCTGCCTGGAGAAGATCACCGTTGCCGACCGCAACAGGGAAGTGGCCCCCTTATTGAAACAGCGGACCAAGTACCAGGCGATCCGTCCCTTGCTCGACAGCCTTTTCCGGCCGAACCCGGAAATCCTGGCACCCGCGGATGACGACACCGTCGTCTGCCGCTGCGAGGAAGTCAGCGCGGGCACGATCCGCGAGGGCGTTCGGCTCGGCGCAACCGGCCCCAATCAGTTGAAATCCTACATGCGTTGCGGGATGGGACCGTGCCAGGGCCGGTTTTGCGGCCTGACCGTGGCCGAGATCATCGCTGCTGAACGCGGCGAAAGCGTCCGCGATGTCGGGTACTACCGCATCCGACCGCCGATCAAGCCGGTCACGTTGGGTGAATTGGCGGCGTTCGACGACGTCTAACGCCGCAGCACCGCGACGGCCTCCAAATGCGATGACCAGGGGAACTGATCGATCGGCGTGATTCGCTTGATCCGGTAGCCGCCATCCATCAACAGGCGAAGATCGCGGCCGAACGTCGAGGGATTGCACGATACGGCAACCACCGTCGGGATCGTGCTGTCGGCCAAAGCCGCCGCGAGCGGCCGCGCTCCGGCGCGGGGCGGGTCGAACACGGCGGCGTCGAAGGTGTTCAATTCCAACGTGGATAAAGGTTGCCGCACCAAGTCGCGGCGTTCGACGGCGACGGGCGCTTCACCGGCGGCGCGCGCAATCGTATCGGCCATCTCATCATTCCCTTCGAAGGCTGTGACGTGGCCGAGCGCGGATAGCGGAAAGGTGAGGGTGCCGCAGCCGGCGTAGAAATCGGCGATATGTGCCGGTTTCGCCTCCGTCATAGAACCGCATACAAGATCGACGATGGCGGCCTCGCCCTGTCGGCTCGGCTGCAGGAAGGCATTGGGCGGCGGGGTGACGGTTGCCGGACCGAATCGTACCCGAACCTGTCGGCGTTGCGCGATCGGTTCCCAGTCGCCGCCAACCTGCCAGGAAATGCGGCACAGATCATGGTGTTCGGCAAAGGCGGCCAGCGTTTCGCGTGCCGGCAAATCCGGCTCCGCGTCGCGTTTCGGAATGATCAGGACGTCCAGCCCGTTGTCTGTCTCGGTGATTTGAACGTCCGCACCTTTTCCGAGGACGCCGATTGTCGCAGCCATCCGCCGGACCGGTTCGATCAACGCGGCAATGCCGTCGCGGAGCGCCGGGCATTCCTCGAGATTTTCGGTGTTTCGGCTGTTGCGTTGGTTGAACCCGAGAATCGGTTCCCGGCCGGATCGGTAGGCGAGCCTGGCGCGGCGGCGCTGTCCCGGCGGGATCGATACCGTTGCGTCAATCGGCGCATCGGTGATGCCATGCCGGGCCAAGGACTGGATCAGCAGGTCGCGCTTGATCCCGGCGGTCGCCGCGGGGTCGATATGCTGCGTGGCGCAGCCGCCGCAGGTGCCGAAATGACGGCAGACCGGCTCTGTTCGGACCGGACCGGGCTTAATCAGGGCCGCAATTTCCCCGGCGAAGCCGTCCCCGCGCTTGCCGGTTCGCCGTACCCAAAGCCGGTCGCCGGGCGCCGCAAAGGCGACATACAGCCGGTCGCCCTGCGCATGGGCTATGCCGTCGCCGCGCGCACCGAGCGTTTCGATCGTGACGTCGTCGAGTTCGTCTTTCATGGCCCGCCTGATAGCATCTCCGGCGGCCGGAGTAACGCATTAGGAGTCCGACTTTTTCACCGTGTCATAGGCGTCGAGGGCGGCCTGTCGTGCCGTTTTGTGGTCGACGATCGGGGACGGGTAGGTTTCGCCCAATCGAACTCCCGCATCTTCCAGGACATCCGCCGGGGCCTCCCAGGGCTTGTGAAGATACTTGTCGGGGAGATCGGCCACTTCCGGCACCCACCGCCGCACGTAGCGGCCGTCCGTGTCGAACTTCTCGCCCTGAAGGATCGGATTGAAGATGCGGAAATAGGGGGCGGCGTCGAAGCCGCACCCGGCGACCCATTGCCAATTCCCGGCGTTATTGGCCGGGTCGGCATCGACCAGCGTGTCCCAGAACCATTCCTCGCCCTGCCGCCAGTGAATGCGTAGGTGCTTCACCAGGAAGGAGGCGACGACCATGCGGACACGGTTGTGCATCCAGCCGGTCTCCCAAAGCTCGCGCATGCCCGCGTCGACGATGGGATAGCCGGTGCGTCCCTTCTGCCATGCGGCGAGTGCGTCGGCATCGTCCTCCCAAGGAAAGTCATCGAAGCGTTCATTCACATTGTCCGTCGGCAGGTCCGGGAAATGGAACAGCAGGTGATGATTGAACTCACGCCAACCGATCTCACGAAGATAAGCTTGCGCAGCGCCGGAAGCGGCGTTCGATCCTTCGTCGTCCGCCCAAAATCGGGTTGCGTGCCAGACCTGTCGCGGGCTTATCTCACCGAAATGCAGATAGGGAGACAGCATCGACGTGCCGGGGGTTCCCGGAATGTCGCGATCGTCGGCATAGTCCATGAGTGCCGATTTATGAAAGGTTCGAAGGCTGTCCCGTGCCGCATCCTCGCCGGGTTTCCACATATCGCGCAGGCCCCCGGCCCAATCGGGATTGGTGGGCAGCAGACTCCAACCATCCAAGGAATTGCTGTCCACAGGATCGTCGGGCGGGGTCAATTGGTCAGGCGTTCCCTTGCCGCTGTTGGGATCGCCCAAGGCCAGGATTGCCTTCCAGAATGGCGTGAAGACACGGTACGGATCGCCCGCATTGGTTTCGATCGTCCAGGGTTCGTGAAGGAGCGAGCCGTTGAAGCTTTCGGCAACCAAGTCGCTATCCTGCAGGTCCTTTTTGATTCGTTTGTCGCGTTTTATCGATGCCGCATCGTAAAGCCGGTTCCAATAGACGCCTTTCGCCCCGGTTTCCTCGATGAGTTCGTGAAGCACCGTGTCCGCGGCGCCGCGACGCAACACCAACGGCGACCCGAGCTCGGAAAGGCCGTCCGCGAGGGATGACAGCGCATGGTGCAGCCACCACCGGGATGCGCCGCCGAGCGGCCGGGTGCCGTCGCTTTCCTCGTCGAGAATGAAGACGGGGACGACGGGATTGCCTGTCGCGGCGGCGGCTAACAGCGCCGGATTGTCCGAAAGCCGCAGATCGCGCCGAAACCATAGGATGATGGGTGCTGACATAGGGAGTTGAGGCCTCGACTACAGAAGACGGATCATGTCGCCGGCCAACGGCTTTGCCCGGCGGCATACGAGAAATACGCACGAGGAAGTTCGGCGGATCAATCATTATTCAGCCCGATGCCCGAACACTGCTGGGCATGATTTAGCGTCGGTTGCGCCGGTTCGCACTGCCGAATAGGGTAACGCAATCCTTGCTTCCGGGCCGTGTGGCCCCTTTCCCGAGCATTGGTACCGGCACGCCGTTGCTGAAACGGCCGACAACGTGGAGCACCGAATGAAACCGAAGAACATGCTCGTCTTGATGTCGGACGAGCACAATCCGAAAACCCTCGGCTGCTATGGCCATCCGATGGTGCAAACGCCGAACCTGGATGCGTTGGCGGCAAAGGGCGTGCGTTTTACCGATGCCTACTGCAACTCGCCGATCTGCATTCCCGCGCGCGCCACCTTCGCGACCGGCCAGTACATCAACCGCATCGGGTTCTGGGATAATGGTGATCCCTATGAAGGGTCGGTGCCGAGTTGGCATCACCGTCTGCGCGGCGCGGGCCATCGCGTCGAGTCGATCGGCAAATTGCACTTCCGCAGCACCGATGACGACAACGGCTTCGTCGAAGAGCGAATTCCCTTGCATGTGGTCGAAGGGCTCGGCGACCTGATGGGACTGGTGCGCGACGATCTGCCGGTGCGGGGCGGCTCCTACAAGATCGCCCGGTCCGCCAAGATGGGAGAAAGCGAGTACACCGACTACGACCGGAATATCACCGATTTGGCCGTTCGATGGTTGCGGGAAGAGGCGTCGAAGAGCGGCGACAAACCGTGGACGTTGTTCGTTTCCTGGGTTTGCCCGCATTTTCCGCTGACCGCGCCGGAAGAGTTCTTCAAGCTTTACCCGCTGGATCAGGTTCCCTGGCCGAAGCAGTACGACAAGGCCGAGCGGCCGCAGCATCCGTATCTGTTGGATTACGCCGGCAGCTTGAATTACGACGACTATTTCGACGAGGAGACGGTGCGCGTGGCCGTGGCGGCGTATTTCGGTTTGTGCAGCTTCCTCGACGACAATATCGGCAAGGTGCTGCGGGCGCTCGAGACGGCCGGATTGTCGGATGATACGCATGTCCTCTACACCAGCGATCACGGCGACAACCTCGGCACGCGGGGACTTTGGGGCAAGTCGACCATGTATGAGGAGACAGCGGCCGTGCCGATGATCATGGCCGGGCCGGGGCTGCCCGAGGGCGCGATCTGCGAAACCCATGTCAGCCATGTCGATTGCTATCCGACCTTCCTGGAGGCGAACGGCGTGCCGTTGACCGAGCAGGAGCGGGCCTATCCGGGCGATTCGCTGTTCGACACCATCGACGGGGCGACGCCGCGCCGGAATGTATTCTCGGAGTATCACGCGATGGGGTCGACGACGGGCGCTTTCATGATCCGGCACGGCAATTACAAGTTCGTCTACTATCCGAAATATGCGCCGCAACTCTATGATCTTGGATCGGATCCGGAGGAGGTGAACGATCTCGGCACCGATCCGGATTTCGCCTCCGTGCGGGCCGAATGCGAGCAGCTTCTGCGCCGGATTTGCGATCCGGAAGAGGTCGATGCGCGGGCCAAGCGTCGGCAAGCCGAGCAGGTGGAAAGGCATGGCGGCCGGGATGCGGTGATCGCGCGCGGTGATCTGGGGTATTCGCCGCCGCCCGGATACGAGCCGGACTTCAAGTAGCGCCCGCCGCGGGACAAAGGACGGAGGCAGGCCGTGACCGATCCTCAAAAACTCTTACGGGATATGTTCGATGCGGCGGTTGCGTCCGCGCAGCCGGATATCTGCGTGCCGCCCCATCTACCGGATCCGCCGGCCGGCAGGACGATCGTCCTGGGCGCGGGAAAGGCGTCGGCCGCGATGGCGCGAACGGTGGAGCAACGCTGGCCCGGCGAAGTGGGTGGGCTGGTGGTGACCCAATACGGCTACGGCGTCGAGTGTGGGACGATCGAGATCGTCGAGGCAAGCCATCCTGTGCCCGATTCCGCGGGTCAGGGGGCGGCGGAGCGTATTCTGACGTTGGCCCGCGACGCCGGGCCGGACGATTTGGTCGTCTGCCTCATCTCCGGCGGCGGGTCGGCGCTGATGCCATTGCCGGCGGACGGGCTTTCCCTTGCTGACAAGCAGGCCGTTAACAGGGCGCTGCTGCGGTCGGGCGCCAACATCGGCGAAATGAACTGCGTGCGAAAGCATCTGTCCGCGATCAAGGGTGGGCGGTTGGCCGCCGCGGCCGCGCCGGCACGGGTCTTGACCTTGATGATTTCTGACGTGCCGGGCGACGATCCCTCGACAATCGCGTCCGGCCCCACGGTTCCCGACCCCACGACATTCGCCGATGCGCAGGCGATCCTGGAAAAATACGGCATCGCCGAACCGGCTGCCGCGTTGGATCATCTCAAGGCGGCGGCGGATGAGACGCCCAAGCCCGGTGATGCGCGCCTAGTGTCCGCGGAAACACGGATGATCGCCGCGCCGCAGATGGCGCTGCAGGCCGCCGCCACGGTTGCCGAAGCGGCAGGCGTGACCCCGGTCATCCTCGGCGACGCGATCGAGGGCGAGGCGCGGGAAGTGGCGAAGGTCTTTGCCGGTATCGCCCAGCAAGTCGCGCGGCATGGGCATCCCGCCGCGGCGCCCGCCGTCCTGTTGTCGGGCGGAGAAACCACCGTGACCGTGCGGGGGAAGGGGCGCGGCGGCCGCAATGCCGAATTCCTGCTGGGCTTGGCGGTCGCGCTCGAGGGACATCCCGGCATTCATGCGCTGGCCGCCGACACCGATGGAATCGACGGATCCGAGGACAACGCGGGCGCGCTGCTCGCGCCGGAGACGCTGTCCCGCGCCGAGGCCGCCGGCGTGGACGCCAAGGCGCGGCTGGCGGACAACGACGGCTATGGATTCTTCAAATCGGTGGACGGATTGATCAAAACCGGACCGACGCACACGAATGTCAATGACTTCCGCGCCATATTTGTTGCATCCTGACCTTGCGGAAGGACCATTGAGACGGGAGTGGAAACGGTGATTTTTCGACAGTTATTCGAACCGGAATCCTGCACCTACACATATCTTCTTGCCAGTCGTCCGGGCGGCGAGGCGTTGATCATCGATTCGGTGTTCGAGCGCGTCGACCGCTACCTCCAGCTTTTGGAAGAACTTGACCTGAAACTCGTCAAGGTCGTGGACACTCACGTCCATGCGGACCACGTCACGGGCATGGGCGAACTGCGCGACCGCACTAAATGCATCACCGTGATGGGGGAGCATAGCCCGGTAGACGTGGTTTCGATGCGGGTAAAGGAAGACGAATGCATCGACATCGAGGGTCTGTCGCTGCGTGTCGTCTACACGCCGGGGCATACCAGCGATTCATACAGTTTTGTGATGGAAGATCGGGTATTCACGGGAGATACGCTGCTGATCCGGGGGACCGGCCGGACCGATTTCCAAAACGGCGACGCGCGGGACCAATATGACTCGCTGTTCAACAAGCTATTGAAGTTGCCCGAGGATACGCTGGTCTATCCGGCGCATGACTACAAGGGCGATACGGTCAGCACGATCGCCGAGGAGATTGCCTATAATCCGCGGCTTCAGGTCGACTCGGCAGATCAATATGCCGATATCATGGAGAATTTGAACCTGGCCAATCCCAAGATGATGGATATCGCGGTGCCCGCAAACCTCAAGGTCGGGATAGAACAGGGCGTGGCGTCGCGCGAGAAATGGGCGCTGACCGCCGATGACGTCCTGACGTCCTGTAAATCGCCGGACTGCACCCTCGTGGACCTGCGGGAGGATGCCGAGCGCGAAAAGAGCGGATTTATCCCGGGGTCGATCCATGCGCCGTATACCCGATTGGACCGGTTCGTGAAGCAAGGCGGCATGCTGCGCGAAATGGCGGCGGCGACCGGCAAACGGCTGATCTACTACTGCGCGTATGGCGAACGGTCGGCGCTTGCGGTCGAGACCTCGCAGGCGATGGGCCTGTCGAATGTCTGCCATCTGGTCGGCGGCATGGATGCCTGGGAGAAGGCCGGCGGTCCCCTCGAACGCTAGGACTATGACACCGATAAAGGACCGCCGGTCCTACGAGGGCCGGCGGCGTTCCTCCATGTCGGCGAATGGTCGTCAGGCAGAGGCTGCTGCTTGGCGCCGCCGCCGGACCAAAGCGACGCCCGACATCAGTGCCGTTATAAACATCCAGATGCTGGCGGGCAGCGGCATCGGCGTCGGCGAATTGACGTCGTCCGCGAGCGCCGCACTGATCGACTCGGTCAGTTGCGCAATCGGCGGCACAACCATCTGCGCCCCGTCTCCCGCGGCGAGGACGAGCGTCCAGTACGTCGAGAAGTCGGCGTTGTCGCCGCCTTCGATATAGCCGATTCCGGCGTCGGTGAAGATACCGTTCCGCATGTTGTCGCGATGGCCAGGACTATTGAGCCACGCAGTGACGACGCTTTCCGCGGACCGGTAGCCGGCGGCGATGTTTTCGCCCCATGCGGTGAAGGAATATCCCGCGGTTTGAATTCGGTTGCCGGCGTTCGTGCCGCCGGTACCGGTATGGCTGAAGAAATTGTTGGTGGCCATGTCTCCCGAATGTGCCCGGGCGGCATCGTGTAATCTGCTGTCACCTGTGAGTGCCCCAAGTCCCTGGTTGGCTCTGTCTTGATTGACGAGCGTAAGCACGTCCTGTTCGAACGCGTTCCATAGGTCGACCGTCAGCGCGTGCGCGGGCGCAGCGGCTGCGGCGAAAATAAATACGGAAAGAAAAAAACGAATCATGTCGGCTCCTTTTCGTCTGGAGCCGGAGGTCCCCTGTCGACCTGTGTGACTACTCTAGGCGGGGAACGTGAAAGACTTTTGCTGAAAATATGGAAAAAATGAGGCGGATCAGGATTCGCTCAGGAATTCCTTCCGCATATGGACCGTGTAACTCCCACGGCGCAGTTCGCGCCCCGTCTCGACGAAACCGAGATGGGTGTAGAAGGCGATGTTCTCGGTCATGTGCTCGTTGGTGACGAGGGTGAGGGCGGTCCGGCCGCGCCGTTTCGCTTCATCCTCCGCGAAGGCCATCAGCATCCGGCCAAGGCCGTCGCGCTGCCGTGAAGGTTCGACGGCGACGTTGTCGATGAAAAGCGCGCCCGAATCCGGCATCAGCACGAGCATCGCGTCGATGGTGTCCGGCCCGTCGACCACCCAGACCTCATGGCCGCGCAACACCGCGTCGTAGTCGTCGGTCATGGGGGACGGCGGGCGGCCGATGCGGGGCAGGTACTTGCGGTAGGCCCGATCCACGAGGCCGGTGATCACGGCCACATCCTCGATGTTGGCGCGCCGCAGCGGCCGGCCGGTCATCCCTTCACGCAGCGGATGGTGTAGGTGAAGACGCCGTCGGCCTCGTCTTCTTGCGCGTCCAGGAGATCATGGCCCGTGGTGTCGCAGAAATGCTGGAAATCGATATAGGAGGCCGGGTCGGTCGCCAGCACCGTCAGGATGTCGCCATCCGCCAGGTCGCGCATGGCCCGCCGGGCCTTCAGCACCGGCAGCGGACAATTCAGACCCTTCGTATCGAGTGTCCTTTTTTCGCTCATCGTCCTGGCGGAGTATGGGATCGGCTACGCCGACGTTTCGCCATAGTAGAGCGTAACCACGTGCTTTGCCTCCGCAAAGAACAGCCAGCGTTCGATCAGCACGCCAATCAGTGACACCGGCACGGCGATCACCGAGAGGGCTGTGGCGGCGGCCGGGGGGCTCGTGTTGGCCAGGGTGATCAGTAGGATCGGGGCGACGAAGCCGGCGGCAACCGCCAACTGCCGGAGTTTGGCCGCGTGCTTCCGCGCGATCTTGTAGCCCATTTCCTTCTGCAGGTAGTTTTCCTGCGTATGCGGCGATTCGAGCAGCTTGATATGGCCCTTGATGCCCGTTGCGGTTTCGGCCGTACTGTCGCTCGGATTGCGGTCGATAAAGCGCCAATACTGCATCTTCGCCACCCCGGCGATGGCGATGGCGCCCGTCGTGATCCAGAACATCGCCGGATGCCAATAGCCGAAGACCGACGCAATGGCGTTCAGAAGCAGGGCGCCGGTGAAGATCGAGATGCTGAAATAGCCGATCACCGTCCAGCTATTCGCCCAGGCGCGGATCGTCTTGAGCGAGGCGTAAATCATCGCCGTGCAATAGACCGTCTGCATGCTGAGCATCGCGCCCACCATGCCGGTGAGGATGAAAAGGTCGTCGCGCCAATCGAGAATGGCCCAGCCGACGGCATAGGCGCCGGTCGGGATATAGGTCACGATTGCCAACACGCCTTCGCGGCTGAGCCAGGAGGAGCGCCATTGGCTGATTGCGCGCCAGGCCCGTTCGGGATGGCCTAGATGAAATGTCGAGGCCAGCAGACCGGTTGTGATCAGCGCGAAGGCGATCCCGAATCCGACCATGCCCACCTGCGGGTCCGGCGGCAGGATTTTGCTTGCCTGAAGGATCGCCATCAGGGTGATCAAGCCATACCCGGCGCCGGACGCGGTGGTAAAGAAGATAACGGAAAAGGCGGGGTGCATGCGCGTTCCTTAGCGGGACAGGACTTTGTCGACCCAGCGGAGGAAAGGGCTGTCCCCGCCGTCCACCACCGGTTCCAGGGCGCCGGGCGCGCCCGTCGATCCCGCCGAAACCTTGCGTGGCCGGGGCGGCAAATACCGGTTCGTCGGCTTGCAGTCCTGTTCGGGCATCAGCTCGTAGCCGTCGCGTGCGTCGACCAGTTTCGAGACATCCGACTCCGGATCGCCGAGATCGCCGAAATGGCGCGCCCCGGCGGGGCAAGTCGAAACGCAGGCGGGGACGCGGCTCTCTTCGTCGAGGTTTTCGTTGTAGATCTTGTCCACGCAGAGCGTGCATTTCTTCATCACGCCTTCGTCGTGATCGTATTCGCGGGCGCCGTAGGGGCAGGCCCAGGAGCACAGCTTGCACCCGATGCAGGTATTGGCGTTGACCAGGACGATGCCGTCCTCTTCGCGCTTGTAGGAGGCGCCCGTCGGGCAGACCGTGACGCAGGGCGCGTCCTCGCAATGCAGGCAGGACCGCGGAAAATGGACCGTCCGGCTGTTGCCGGCATCGTCGGTGGCTTCGAAGGTGTGGATCCGGTTGAACCACACGCCGGTCGGATCGGTACCATACGGCTGGAAATCCGTCAGCGGTGCGGAATGCCCGCCGGTGTTCCATTCCTTGCAGTTCACCGCGCAGGCATGGCAGCCGACGCAGATGTCCAGGTCGATGACCAGACCCAGTTTTTTCTTCGAAGGCGTCTCCGGGAGGCTCGTCATCCTAGACGTCCTCCTTCTTCTGGTTGCCGTGGCCGGGCGGAACCCCGGGCACCGTCTCGGCGACTTCGGTTCGGTTGCCGATGAATTCCAGATGGTCGCCGCCGGTCTTGCCGCTGGGCGGGCCCTTGAACTCCGTGCCGTAGCGCAGCGTCGCGCCGCCTTCGCGCGGCGCTTCGCGCTTGGGGAGGGGATCGAACATCGGATCGGTGTCGACGGTGTGCTCGGCGGTGCATTTCTCGATCCGCACCCGCAGGTCGTACCAGGCCGCTTGTCCCGAGACCGGGTCCGAATTGGAATAGCGGTAGCCGTCCTTCCGTTCGGGCAAAAGTTCGGAGATGATGTGATTGAGTAAGAATCCGCGTTTCGCTTCCGGCGCGTCCGGGTCCAGGTTCCACGCGCCCCGTCGTTTACCTATGGCGTTCCAGGTCCACACCGTATCCGGGTTCACGCCCGCCATCGTCTTGACTTGCGCGCGGACCTTGCCGTGGTGGCTGGTGACCCAAATCCAGTCGCCATCCCCGACGCCGGCCTTGGCGGCGGTGTCGGGATGGACGTAAAGGTGGTTGGCCGTTGTGATCTGGCGCAGCCACGCGTTCTGCGAACCCCACGAATGATACATGTGCATCGGCCGCTGCGTCAGCGCGTGCAGCGGGAAGCTGTCGGTATCCACCGCGGCTTCCTCGAAGGGGGTGTACCAGATCGGCAAGGGGTCGAAATAGGTCTCGACCCGCGCGCGATGCTCCTCCGGCGGGACGACGGCGCCATGGCCGCGCGCGGCGAGCCGAAACTTCTGCAGATGTTCGCTATAGACATGCAGCACGATCTGGTCTGCCGAGCCGATCCAGCCGACGCTCGCCGCATAATCGAGATAGTCCTTGTTCGCGTGTTTGAAGTAGAGCTGGTTCGGCTCGAGTTCGTGCTGCCAGAAACATCCGTTTTCGATGTAGCGGTCGAGTTGGTTGGGGTTGACCGGTCCTTTGCCGTGCTGGTCGCCGTTCTCGCCGCGCCAGCCCGCCAGCGGGCCGATGCCCGGCGCGCGTTCGTGGTTGACCATGTAGTCGGGATAGCCGCCGGGATATTTCGGACTACCGTCCTCGTTGGTCATGCCGGGCAGGCCGAGCCGGCCGCCGAGGTCGATCATCACGTCCTGGAAGGCGCGCACGTCGCGGTCGGGCGGGACGACGGGCTGACGGATCGAATCCGCCGGTCCATGGGCGGAGCAGATCGGCCGGTCCAGCAGCGAGATGCAGTCCCAGCGTTCGAGATAGGTGGTGTCGGGCAGGATCAGGTCCGCGTAGGGGACCATCTCGGAATAATAGGCGTCGGAATAGATGATCCGCGGAATCTTGTACTCGCCGGTATCCGAATCCTTGTCGGATAGCATCTTCAAGGTGCCGGGCGTGTTCATCGCCGAGTTCCACCCCATGTTCGCCATATACATGAACAGGGTGTCGATACGGTAGGGATCGCCCTTCCACGCGTTGTGAATGACCATATGCATCAGGCCGTGGCCCGAGATCGGGTTGTCCCAACTGAACGCCTTGTCGATGCGCGTCGGCGATCCGTCGGCATCCACCAGCAGGTCGGCGGGCGCGGTCGGCATGCCGAGCGGCGGGCCGGCGATCGGCGTATTCGGCGCAACGTCGTGCCCGGCCGGCTTCGGGAAGGACGGGACGTGTTTCGGGAAGGGCGCCTTATAGCGGTATCCACCGGGAACATCGATGGAGCCGAGCAGGATCTGTAGGACATGGATGGCGCGACAGGTGTGGAAACCGTTCGAGTGGGCCGAAATACCGCGCATCGCATGCATCGAGACCGGTCGGCCGATCATCTTGTCATGCGTCCGTCCCGCCCAGTCCGTCCATTCCACGTCGAGGACGACTTCTTGCGCGAAAGCCGCGTGCGCCAATTCGGCGGCGATCCGCTTGATCTTGTCCGCGGGAATACCGCATTGCTCGGCCACCGCGTCGGGCGCGTAGCGGTCGTCCATGTAGCGGGCGGCGAGAAGCTGGAACGCCGGGACCGCGGTCCGTCCATCGGGCAGTTTATACTCGCCGACCAATGCCGGGGAGATATCCGGGGCCATCGCGTTCGTCAGGACCTGTTTAGCGGCGTCGCAGCACATCGGATTTCCGTCGCTGTCGCGGGCGAAGAGGCCATCGTCGGCCGCCGTCGGATCCTGGATCACGAGCCACGGCGAATTGGTGTAGCGCACCAGGAATTGCCAATCGACCTTCTCGGCCTTGAGCAATTCGTGGATCAGGGCAAACGCGAACAGTCCGTCGGTGCCGGGCCGGATGCCGATCCATTCGTCGGCCACCGCCGAATATCCCGTCTTGATCGGATTGACCGAGACGAACTTGGCTTGTGCCTTGGTCTTGAGACGCCCGATGCCGGTCTTGAGCGGATTGGAATCGTGATCCTCGGCGACGCCGAACATCATGAAATAGCGCGTATGTTCCCAATCCGGCTCGCCGAACTCCCAGAAGGAACCACCGATGGTGAAACATCCGGCGGTGGCCATATTGACCGAGCAAAAGCCGCCATGCGCGGCGAAGTTGGGGGTGCCGAATTGCGACGCCCACCAGCCGGTCATCGCCTGGCTTTGGTCGCGCCCCGTGAACAGCGCGAGCTTACGGGGATCGGTCGCGCGGATTTTGCCGAGCCATTCGGTCGCGAGACCCAGGGCTTCGTCCCATTCGATTTCCTTGAACTCGCCCGACCCGCGCTCGCCGACTCGCAACAGAGGCTTCGAGAGCCGCGCGGGCGAATAATGCTGCATGATGCCCGCCGACCCCTTGCCGCAGAGGACGCCCTTGTTGATCGGGTGATCGCGGTTGCCTTCGATGTATCGGACCCGGCCGTCCTTGAGATAGACCTTAATGCCGCAGCGGCAGGCGCACATGTAACAGGTTGTCGTCTTCACTTCGTCGGCGACGGGCGGCGACGTATCGACGACCTCGCGGACGGTTTCGAACGGGTTTAACGACATTATCCGGTATATCCCCTGTGGGTGGGTTTGCGGTAAGCCGAGGCGGGGATTGCCAACGTAATGAATTCGGCCGGCCGCGTCGACCTTTTCGGCAATATTGAGACGGTTTGTTTCATTTTTCGTGATTCATGCAGGAGAAGGATCGGCTTCGGAGCCGATCCCGGTTCATGGCATTGAGATCGAGCGTTACGGCTAGGACAGAGATTAGTGCGGTCCGTGGTCCGAAAAACCCTGATCGGTCAAATGTCGGAATCCGCGCCCGTGCGCGGTCTTCTATACATTCCGGAAGATCGCGTTCGCGCCCAGTCCGGCCAGAACGGCAATCACGATCGCGACGATGCCGTAGAGCGCCGGGTAGGCATAGGCCGTCTGGAAGACTGCGGCGCCGATCCCGGCTTTTGTCACCAGCAGCGGCGTCGATTTGATGCTTTTCACCTCGCCGTCTTGCACCAGCATCGCTCGGATATTGTAGTAGCCGGTGGGCAGGTTCGCCGGAAGGTACAGGTCGGCGCGGAAGAGCTGCCCGCCCAGCAGTTTGACATTCTCTTCGAGCGTGCCGTAACGGCCGATGCGCTGCATATTCCGGATTAGGGCATCCCGGAAGTTGGCCTTCTCGGCGGGACCGACCTTGTCTTTCGAATTCAGCTCGAGATATTCGACGCCGATTTGGTGATCCTCGCGGGTGCGCAGCGGCAGCCATTCGTCCAGCGTATCGCTCGCCAACACCTGATAGAAGGACGGCGCATCCTCGAATCGCAGTGTGTCGCGGTTGATCCAGATACCGGCAATCCGATCCTTGCGGCGCACGGTGATCGAATGCCGCGGCCCTTCCACGATCACAACGACCTTTCCTTCGCCGTCGATCGCACCGAACAGCAACACCTTGGTGCCGGTAAAGCCGGTCGTGATCTTGACGACGCTTTCCGAGATGTCGGCGACGAGCGGTTCGGCCCGCGCAGGGAGGGCGCAGATGATGAGAATCAGTAGGGCGAGGAAGGCGCGGGGCATCGTCAATGCCCTCCGCCCAGGCCCAACGAGTACAAGTCGTCCGGCGTGACCACCAGGTCGAATGCAAGCTTGACGCACACGCCCAGTACCATCAGCGCCAAGAGGCCCCGAAGCTGTTCGCCCTTCAGGTAAGCCCCGACCTTGGTGCCGATCTGCGCCCCGACCACCGCGCCGAGCAGTAGGATCAACGCCAACACGATGTCCACGGTCTGGTTCAGATAGGCCTGGAAGAAGGTGGCGTTGGCGGTGACGAAAATGATCTGCAACAGCGAGGTTCCGACCACGACGGCGGTCGGCATGCCAAGGAGATAGATCATCGCCGGCACCATGACGAAGCCGCCGCCGACGCCCATGATTGATGCCAGGACGCCGACGAGAAAGCCGACACCGAGCGGCAGCAGTGCGCTGATATAGAGCTTGGAGCGGCGGAACCGCATCTTGAACGGTAGGCCGTGCAGGAAATTATGTTGATGCAGTTTGCGGCGAGGTACCGTCGCGGACTGACTGCGCTTGATGGCGCGGATGCTCTCCACGAGCATCAGGAATCCGATGATGCCCAAAAACACGACGTAGCAGATCTTGATGACGAGATCGATCTGGCCGAGCGTCCGCAATTCCTTGAACAAAAAGACGCCGAAAGTCGACCCGACCAAGCCGCCGATGAGCAGGACGATGCCCATCTTGAGATCCACATTCCCGCGCCGCCAATGGGCCATCACGCCGGAAACCGAGGATGCGACAATTTGGTTCGCTTCCGTGCCGACCGCGACCGGCGACGGCACGCCCAGAAAGATCAGCAGCGGCGTCATCAGGAACCCGCCGCCGACGCCGAATATCCCGGACAGCATGCCGACCCCGGCGCCCATTCCGAGCAACAGGAAAACGTTGACCGACATTTCGGCGATGGGCAGGTAGATATGCAACGCCGTCGAATACTTTCTACGAGCGTCCAAAGGATTCGCCACGGACTCGCGGTGCGACCGGGCAGGGTGGACGCCGGTAAATCAGACTCTGATTTGAATTGTGACGCGCATCATGCGCCGCCGGTTTGGGAAGTCAACTGAAAGCCCCGGCCGGGCCGGGTGATTTTTGGGATTACGCGTCTTTTTGTCACAGAAAACGGCGTTTTGGCCGAAACGATGGGGCCTAATCCCCGTGCACGACCGGGCCGCCCGCCGCCTTCCATCCCATTATGCCGCCCGCGAGACGGAACATCTCGGTAAATCCAGCCCGTTTCAGCATTTCGGATGCGACTCCGCAGCGTACGCCGCTCGCGCACATCAACAGCAATCGTTTATCCGTATGGTCGGGAATGTTTTTCGGATCGAAGGCGGACAGCGGGACCAGCGTAGCCCCCTGGATATGCTCCATGGCGTATTCATGCGGTTCCCGAACGTCGATAAGAACGGCATCGCCGCGGTCGATCCAGTGACGCGCGGTCTGCGGGTCGACCATCTCGACGCGGGGTTGTTGCGGCTCGTTATCGCTCATGCTTCGTGACTCCGCCGGGGACACCGAAAAAGTGTGCCGGACCGCTTACCCTGTCAAGCGGCAAAACGCCGGATGCACCGGTGGTTTCGATTTATGCGGACGGCGGTCCGGCCGGCGAAAACGCCGGCCGGGAACCGGTCAATTCCGATAGTCGGCTCCTTCGCGGTCGAGCGTGCGAAGGATGCCTTCCCATTCGAGGTCGCCGTAGGTCCCGTCGTCGAACTTCGCCTTGTAGCGCGCGATACTGTTGCTGCGGACCGGTTCCGGCACCTCGATCAATTCCCCTTCGCCGGCAGCCGTCTGAATCTGGCAGGCGGTTTCGAGGAAATACATCTTCTTGAAGGCTTCCTGGATCGACTTGCCGATGGTCAACAGGCCATGATTGCGCAGGATGATGCAGTCGGCCTTGGCGCAGTCGCGGCCCAGAACTTCACGCTCGTCGAGGTTGCCGCCGGCGACGTCGTAGTCGTGATACCCGATGCTGCCCAAAACCAGGAGAGATTGCTGACTGATCGGGCGCAGTCCGCATTTTTGCGCGGAAACGGCCACGCTGGACCGCGTGTGCAGATGCATTACGCAGTTGGCGTCCGGCCGCGCCATCAGGACGCCGCTGTGGATCGTGAACCCGGCGTCGTTGAAATTGCCGTGCTCGCCGATGACGTTGCCGTCATAGTCCATTTTGACCAGGCTGGAGGCCGTGATCTCGTTGAAGAACTCCCCGTAGCGGTTGATCAGGAAATGGCCCGGCTCGCCGGGGACCCGCGCCGACATGTGGGTGTAGATCAGGTCCGTCATGCGCAGCTTGTCCAAGATGCGATACAGCGCCGCGAGATTACAGCGGGTTTCCCACTCCGCGTCGCTTATGTCGGATTTCTGTCTCAGTGTCGTGACTGCCATATCTTTCCTCGTCCTTGCCGTTCGGTGGGGGTTCGGGTGCGGATTTGCAGCCTAAGATTAGTTCAACCGCACAGGAACGGCAAAAAGGAAAAGTCCGATCTCGGCCACCTTCCGCCGCCGCGTTGCGGCTGAGTTCCTGGAACAACCCGCTTTCCAGAGCCCTTGATTTCGGCGGTAAGGCCCCGCCGGGGTCACGTTCGAGCTTTTCTGGAGTCGCAAATCTGACGTTTGTGCGGTATCGGAAACCGTCGAATTTTGCGGAGTTGAAATCATGCCGAAAATCCTAAGCGAGGCGCAGCAGGAAACCTTCAATTCCTGCGGGTTTTGCGGGCCCGTGCGGGTATTCCCGCCCGAAGTTGCGGCGCGGTATCGGAGCCGTTTCGAAGCCTATGAGACCGCGAATGGCGGATGGTATGAACTCAGTAAGGGGCAAAAGCTGTACCTGCTGCAAACCTGGGCGGCCGAACTGGCGAGCCACGACAGAATCCTGGACGCGGTCGAAGACGTTCTCGGACCGGATTTGATGTGTTGGGGCCTGAGCTTGTTCGTGAAGGATGCCAAGGATGCCAGCTATGTGACTTGGCACCAGGATTCGACCTATTGGGGTCTCAGCAAACCCGATGTGGTGACCGCCTGGACCGCCTTGTCGCCCGCGACAAGAGAAAGCGGCTGCATGAAGATGCTTCCGGGGAGTCAGGCGCTCGATCAGCTGCCGCATACTGATACGCTTGCGGCGAAGAACCTATTGACCCGGGGACAGGAAATCGCCGTTGAGGTGGACGAATCGGAAGCGGAGTACCTGGAGCTTCAGCCCGGTGAAATCTCGCTGCATCATGTCCGGACGGTTCACGCTTCCGAGCCGAACATGTCCGACGATCGCCGGATTGGCGTCGCAATTCGCTATATCGCGCCCGATGTGCGCCAGATCAACGGCGGGAAGGACAGCGCCTGGTTGGTGCGGGGCGAGGATCGATTCGGCAATTTTGTGCATGAGACGCCGCCGGTCCGGGACATGGACCCGGCGGCGATTGCGGAGCACGCCCGGATCATGAAATTTCGCCAAGATGTGCTTTACAAAGATGTCGATGGCGATCCCGCCCATGACGCCCCGTGAAGACTCCGAATCATGATCTCAACGTTGCGTTATAACATGCGGAAATTAAACAGTTAATTTCTTCGCATGCGGAGGCTTTATTTAACCGGTCTCCGTCGCGCCAGTTGAACCTTTTATTAACGAGTTGTTTACAACAATAGGCCGAGGCAAAGGGCCGGAAACGGCGGCGGACGAAGTCGGTTTGCCGCATCCGGGACCCTTGAGGTGATGGTGGCGCGGTACGCGCATTAGCTGAGGCCAATCGATGTCCGGTCGTTCTTCCACGGCAGCCAGCAAGCCGGCGAAAACCGCCGCGCCCAAAGGGGCGAAGGTGTCTGCCAAGCCGGTGGCGAAAGCGGCCAAACCCGCAAAAGCGCCCAAGAAGAAACCGGCCAAGTCCGCCGCCAATTCGCCAGGCGTGCCTCTCTTCATCGCGGAAAAGCTGCCCGAACGAAACGGCAGTGAGCGAATTTCCATCAAGGTCGAGGGGTTGCTGGCGGGGGCGCGCCTGTCGCGGGGCCAGAACAACGGCGATCGGACCTGGTCGCTCAATTCCGACGAGTTGGACAATCTGCTCTACAAACCCGTGGAACCGGATTTTCCTCCGCACTCTTTGACGGTTCGCGTCGTCAATGTGGAAGACGGTTTCGCGAATACGCTTGCGCTTTTCGATGTTGATGTCGCCCCGGAGGCTGCGGTTGGCGGCGGGGCGGCGGAGGCCGATTCCGGGAAATCGTCGGCGCGGAAATCGTCGGCACGGCCGGAAATGGCGGCGCTCGAAGCACGGCTCCTGGCCGAGGCCGAGGCGAAAATCGCCGCGGTCAAGGCGGAGGCGGCAGCCGAGACCGAGCGGCGCGTCATGGAAGCGCTGCAAAGTGTCGAAAGCGACGAGGGCGATGACGACAGCCGCCTAAAGGAAGCCGAAGCCGCCTGGGCCGCCAACACGGAAGCGCAGGTCGCCGAGGCGAAGGCGGCTGCCGATGCCGAGATAAAGAAGCTCGCGGCGAAGCTTCAGGAGTTGGAAGCGGCAGCGGCGAAAGCGGGGGATGCGGACGCGAAGGGCTCCACCTCCGCGATGAAGGCGCAAGTCGATGCTGCCGAATCTAAAGCCCGGGTGGCCGAGCAGGCGGTTGCCTATACCAAACAGGCATTGGCGGAAATGACGGGACGGGCCGAACAGGCCGAGTCGGCGTTGGAGAACTTCAAGGGCGTCGACGACCTGTCGCACGAGCAAACCAAAGCGATCTCGGTTTTGGAACAGAAACTGGAATCGGTGCAAGCCGATCTCACCGTGGCGCAAGCGGCCCTGCAAAAGACGAGTGCCGGCTCTGCGGCGAGCGCCGAGATGGATGCGCAGGTCAAGGCCCTGCAAAAGGAATTGAAGGCCGCGCAATCGGTCCTGGACAAACGCGGGGCCGAGAATGTCGCGCTGGAAGAGGAAGCACAGGCGCTTGGCGACCAACTGGCGGCGATGAAGGCAGCCCATGATTCGGATGAGGCCGACGTCGTCTCGACCGCGGAGTTGGAGGCCGACTCGCTACGGGATGAGCTGAAAGCGGCACGGTCGTCGCTAGCCGACCGGGACCGCGATCTGGCGGGGCTGGAAGAGCGAATGCAGTCGCTGCGCGACGAACTGGTCGCCGCCCAGGTCGCCTTGCAGGAGCAAGAGGCGAAAACGTCTTCGACCGCCGCGTTGGAGGAACGACACGCCAAAGCCGCGGCGGCGGCGGCGCAGGAGTTGGAGGCGGCGAAAGCGGAATTGCAGTCCGTGCGCGCGGATTTGGAAGCGGCCCAGACGGCGTTGGCGGAGAAAGAGGCCCAGGCGTCTTCGGTCGCCACTCTCGAAGAGCAGCACGCGGAAGCGGTGGCTGCCGCGGGGCAGGAACTGGAGTCGGTCCAGAGCCAATTGGAAGCCGTCCAGGCCGAATTGGCCGCGAAGGAGTCGGATGCATCGGTGGCGCGGCAGGAACTCAAGGAAGCGCTGCGCGCCGAACACAATCAGCAAATGGAGAAGTTGCGCGAAGACCACACGGCGGAACTGTCGCAGAAGGTCGCCGACGTCGAACAGCGCATCGAGGCGGAAATCGAAGAACGGCTGAACGCGGCCCGGTCCGAATGGGGACAGGAGGTCGAGGACGCGGTCCAGCAAACGGTTTCCCAGGCGACTGAAACCGCCGTAGCGAACGCGAAAACCGAGTGGGAATCGGCGCATCAGGAAGAAGTGGCCGCTGCGCTCGCGGCGCGCGAGGACGAAGAGAAGCAGCGCCTGGCGGCGGCGCGGACCGGATGGGAAGAGGCACAGGCGGCGGTGCTCGAGGAGCGCGAAACCCTGTGGCGCAAGGACATGGAAACGCGTCTCGAAGAGGCGGAGCAAACCTGGAAGGCCGAGGAAGAGAAGCGCGCCGAAGCGGCAAAGGCGGCGTGGGAGGAATCTCAGCACGAGTATCTGGCCGAGCGCGACGGTCTGCAGAAGATCGAACTCGAGGAGCGCCTTCAGGAGTCGCGGGTGCAATGGCTGGCCGAAGAAGAAGCCCGGCTCGCCGCCGTGCGTGGCGAATGGGAAGCGGCTCAGAAACAAGCGCTGGCGGACCGCGACGCCTACTGGCAGGCGGAACTCGACAAGCGCCTGGCGGACGGGGCGGACGGTGAGTCCCCGCAATCCGTAATGCCGCCGCCGGCGGAAATCGTGACACCGGATGAAAAACCGAGAGTTTCGGTACCGGACGAGACGCCGAAGGATCCTGATTCGGACGCGCCCTTGCCGGTGGGGCCGGCCGACCCCGACGCCGCTGAAACGCCGCCGGCTTCGGCCGCGCAGCCGGACCCGCACAAGCCGGTCTGGATCGACGGCAGCGAATGGCAATTGCGCGATGCGCCGGCCGAGGAAGAGAAAAAGGCCGGCACCGTGATTGGCGTGACGGCACGCAGCACTGCCGAGGGAATCGGCGCGGCGTTCGGAGCCTTCAAGTCGCGTAGATTGAAACGCGCGGCCACGCTAGCCGCGGTGATCGCCGCGGGTGTCTTCTTATACCCGTATGTCAAACCGATGCTTGGCGGCTTGGGGCCGCTGAGCTCGACGATCGCCGCCAAGGTTGAGTCCTTCGCCAAAGGCGCTGGCGCTGATGGCGGGGCCGCCACGACAAGCGGCGGCGGGGGCGGCGGCGCGTCTGCGGTCTACCTGCGTTCCAGCGCGGTGAATATGCGGGGTGGCCCGTCGATGGAGGCGACGGTTGTCGGCGTGGTGCAGCAAGGCGCCAAAATCCGGCGGATAGAAAAGCAAGCGAACTGGGTCCGAATCCGAACCGCCAAGGGCAAGACCGGTTGGATCCATAACTCGCTGGTTAGCGACCGTCCGGTCCGATGACGCTCTAGAGGTCTCAAAACAGAAAAATCGCCGCCCCGATTAGGGGCGGCGAGTGTTGAAACCGTTTGGTGGCACCACGGCATCTTAAGGGGCCGCGTGTGCACATGTTCGCTTGTGACAGCGAAGCGTCAGAGCGTGATCGAACCGTAGTTGTCCAATCCACTCACCGTCGCCATCGCGGCGAACACCGTCACCAAGGGTTTAGACATTCGACCACCTCCTTTCGATTGTTGATCCAGAGTGCGAAAGATCGCTTTGAGTCGCAGGGCATGTCAAGCACGACTCGACACGCGTCGGCATCGTGAATTGGCTGGTCGAGGGCGGCCGCTGTCGATTCGGCGCACATTTCAGTGTCGCGGCCGAAACGGTGTACACTGACGCAAATCCAAATTTGGCTGGTAGGTGTTCCCTGAAGTAAGTGCTGGGAGACGGCAATGCATGAAACAGTGATTCGCGGCGGGACGATCGTCGACGGCGACGGCGCCGCGCCCTATTCGGGCGACATTGCGATCGACGACGGGCGCATCATTTTGGTCGGCGGTAAGGCCGGGCCGGGCCGCCGGGAGATCGATGCCGATGGCCTTTTGGTCGCACCCGGATGGGTCGATGTCCACACGCACTACGATGGGCAGGCGACCTGGGACCCGATTCTCGCCCCGTCGTCCTGGCACGGCGTGACGACGGCCATGTTCGGCAACTGCGGCGTTGGCTTCGCGCCGGTGCGCAGGGAGGATCATCAGGAACTCATCGATCTCATGGAAGCGATCGAGGAGATTCCCGGCACCGCATTGGCCGAGGGGGTCCGCTACGATTGGGAGAGTTTTCCGGAGTTTCTGGACGCGTTGGAGCGTCAGCCCCGCACGATCGATGTCGCGGCGCAGATCGCGCACAACCCGCTCCGCGTTTACATCATGGGCGAACGTGCCATTCGGCGCGAACCGGCGACCGCCGACGATATCGCAATCATGCGCGACCTGACCGAGGAAGCCATGGCCGCCGGCGCCTTCGGCTTCACCACATCGCGCACCAACTCTCATAAGACCCTGACCGGCGATTTTGTCCCGGGCCGATATTCCGAGGTCGATGAGCTGATCGGCATCGGATCGTGCCTGGCGAAGTTCGGGTATGGCGCGTTCGGGATGAACAGCGATTTCGACGACGAAGAAGGCGAGCTTGCCTGGGTCGCCGACCTCGCCCGGAAGACCGGCCGCCCCGTGTGGTTCCTTATCACGCACGGCGCCTACGACCCCGGCCGGTGGCGGCGGTTGCTCGATGGTATCCACAAGGCGCGCGAGACGGGCGCGCCGGTGGCGGCGCAGGTTGCCTGCCGTCCCGTCGGCGTGCTGCTCGGCGTCGGCGCGACGCTGACACCCTTCTCGGCGCGCGAAGCGTTTCAGGAATTGCGCGACCTTTCGCCCGAGGACCGGCTTGGCCGCATGCGCGACCCGGAAGTCCGCGACCGCATCCTCAAGTCGCCCCTGTCGGATGCCGCGATGGCCCGGCTGTCGCCGTCGCGGGTACGCGCGACGACCATGTGGCACCGGATGTATACCTTCGGCCCCGACGTGGATTACGAGCCGTCCGAGGACCGCTGCGTCGAAACAATCGCGTCGCGCAGTAACCAGACCGCCGAGGAGGTCGCCTACGACTACATCGTCGAAGGCCTCGACCGGTTCCTATACTGCCCGGTCTCCAACTACGTGGATGGTAACCTCGATTCGACACGCGAATTGCTGATGGACCCGGCGACATTGTCGGCCCTCAGCGATGGCGGTGCCCATTGCGGCTCGGTCGTCGATGCCAGCATGCCGACCTATCTGCTGACTCATTGGGCACGCGACCGCAGCCGCGGGCCCCGTATTCCGCTGGAAACGGTGGTGAAGGCGCAGACGTCGGAGACGGCGGATTTCTTCGGTTTGTCCGACCGGGGACGGCTCGCGCCGGGGCTTCGGGCGGATATCAACGTCATCGACCATGCCGGCCTCACCATTCACGCGCCCCGTCTCGTGCAGGATTTGCCGGCGGGCGGCCAACGTCTGGTGCAGGGGGTGGATGGCTACGTCGCCACCTTCGTCGGCGGCGAGCCGGTCTTCGAGAATGGCGAGCATACCGGCGCGTTGCCCGGCCGCTTGGTCCGGGCCGGCCAAGTCTAACCTGCCGCCGATTTGCATATGGTTCTGGGGTGGGAGGATGGTGCCCGCGGAGAGACTCGAACTCCCGACCTGAGGTTTACAAAACCCCTGCTCTACCAACTGAGCTACACGGGCACTGGCATCAGTTTTGACGAGCCATCCTCTACTCCGGCGGCCTCGGCCTGTCCAGCCCTTCGTAAGGGGCCGGACCGGATCGGCGATCAGACTAGAACGGCAGGGTTTTAGAGACTCTTAAAGTCGATCTTTGCGTCCCGGTCCAAGTGCCGCGTCATCGGCGGCATCTCGGATTTCAGGCCGCTGGCGCAGTTGAACAGGACGACGCGGTCCTTGGGACCGACCCGGCCGCGCTTCAGCTCCTGGCGATAGGCGACGAAACAGGCGGTGCCCTCCGGGCCCAGATGCACGCCGTCTTCCCGCGCCACCTCGAGCCGGGCTTCGGCGACCTCGTCGTCGTCGACCGCCGAGCCGAACCCGCCGCTGTCGCGCATCACCTGAAGGCAGAGAAAATCGCCGAAGGGTTTTGGCACGCGGACGCCGTGCAGGTCGGTGGTCACCGGGTCCCAGGGTTCCACGACCTCACTGTGCCCTTCGTCGAAGGCCTTCACCAAGGGACCGCAGCGGGTCGATTGGACGGCGACCATGCGCGGCCGTTTGTTGCCAATGAGGCCGAGGGCGCCGAGTTCCTCGAACGCCTTCCACATGCCGATCAGGCCGGTCCCGCCGCCGGTCGGGTAGAAGATCACGTCGGGCACGTCCCAGCCGAGTTGCTCGGCGATCTCCAGGCCCATCGTCTTCTTGCCTTCGATCCGATACGGCTCCTTCAAGGTCGAGGCGTCGTACCAGCCCATCTCCTCGGTGCCGGCTGCCACGATTGCGCCGCAATGGTTGATCAGGCCGTTGACCCGCCAGGTCTTGGCGCCTTGCAGGGCGATCTCGCGGACGGTGACCTCCGGCGCGTCTTCCGGGCAGAAGACGAACGTCTCGATCCCGGCGCGGCTGCAATAGGCGGCGAGCGCGGCGCCCGCGTTTCCGGCGGTCGGCATGGCGGCCCGGGTCACGCCGAAGGATTTCAGCATGGCAACGGCGACGGCCAGCCCGCGCGCCTTGAAGCTGCCGGTCGGCATGCGGCCTTCGTCCTTGACCAGGATCTCGCCGCCGCCGAGCTTTCCGGCCATGCCGGGCAGGGGGATCAGCGGGGTCATCGGTTCGCCCAGGCTGATAATGTCCGAGACGCTGCGCATCGGCAGCAGTTCCCGGTAGCGCCACATCTCCGCCGGCCGTTCCGCCAGCCGCTGCTTCGTCAGGCTCGCCTTCACCGCGTCCAGGTCGTAGCGCACCAACAGGGGTTTGCCCGCCCGGGAAAACGTCTGAAGGGTGTCGGCATCATGATTTTCCCCCGTGGCGCTGCATTCCAAGTGGGTGACATAACATCTATCGTCGGCGGACATGGCATTCCTTATGCGTTGAGGCGGACGGACAGGGCATACAGGGCGACGGCCGCGGCCGCCGAGACGTTCAGGCTGGGGATCGGGCCGGTCATCGGCAGCCGCAAGAGGAGATCGCAGCGCTCCGCGGTCAGGCGCCGGAGCCCGGACCCTTCCGCGCCGAGAACGAGCACCAGTTTGCCGTCGATCGTCGTGTCGGCAATCGAGGTGTCGGCCTCCGAGTCGAGCCCGAGGATCCAGAAATCCGCCTGTTTGAGGGTTTTCAGGCCGCGGTCGAGATTCGTCACCGTTACGAGCGGGATATGTTCCAGCGCGCCGCTCGCCGCCTTGGCAAGGGCGCCGGTCACGGGCGGGGCGTGCCGTTCCGGCATGATCAGGGCGCGCGCGCCGAAGGCGGCGGCGCTGCGCAGGATGGCGCCGACATTCTGCGGATCGGTCACCTGATCCAGCACGAGCAGCAATCCGGAGTCGGATACCGAAGCGGCCACGTCCTCCAGGGCGGGCGCGGGCAGGGGGGACGCTTGAAGCGCTATGCCCTGATGGACGGCGCCCTCGGGCATCAGCGACTCGATCATCCCGCGCTCGGCGGTTTCGGGCTTGGCCTCCGGGCATTCGGCCCGAAGGCGCTCGGCCGCCTGAGGCGTCGCGAGGAGCCGGGAGACCTGGCGGGCCGGATTCTTGAGGGCCGCGGCCACCGCATGGTGGCCGTAAAGCCAATGCCCGGCCGCGCCGCCCCGGGGACCGCGGCGGCGCTTTGCCGCATGTGGTCGCTTTCCGCGCCCTGCCTTGATTTTTGCCATGACCGACCTTACTATTTCTTAAGCCACAGATACGCAACTCGCGCGTCGACGCCAATTCGGCGAAAGATGCGGGGGCGGCGTCTTTTGTGCTACTTGGATTGCGGTTTGGGCGTTGACAATCAGTGGTAAATCACGATTATGCGCACTCCGCCGTCGCGGTAAAAACGCGCGGGGCCGGAGGGGTGCCTGAGTGGTTAAAAGGGACGGGCTGTAAACCCGTTGACGAAAGTCTACGTTGGTTCGAATCCAACCCCCTCCACCACTGGTCCGGCGGGCGTGTTTTGATTGGGTGAGATTGGACGGCAAATCCGGTGAATGAGGCAAAGAGGTAGCGGGTCCGAATTGAGATGTGCGGACGTCGTATAATGGCTTATTACCCCAGCCTTCCAAGCTGGAGATGCGGGTTCGATTCCCGCCGTCCGCTCCAATTTGTGCACGCGGCATGCGCGACGGGCTGAAGAATTAGAGAGTGACATTATATATAGGGCTGCCGCGACGCGCGCCCTACGGGATTTAGGAAACATCCGCAGGCTAACCAGTAGAAAGAAGTAGGCAATGTCGAAAGAGAAGTTTGAGCGAACGAAGCCGCATTGCAACATTGGCACGATTGGTCATGTTGACCATGGCAAGACGACGCTGACGGCTGCGATCACGAAGGTGCTTGCGGAAGGCGGCGGTGCCGATTTCACGGATTACGCTGAGATTGACAAGGCTCCGGAGGAGAAGGAGCGCGGTATTACGATCAACACGGCGCATGTTGAGTATGAGACGGGTAACCGTCACTACGCGCATGTTGATTGCCCGGGTCATGCGGACTACGTGAAGAACATGATCACGGGTGCCGCGCAGATGGACGGCGCGATCCTGGTGGTGAACGCGGCGGACGGCCCGATGCCGCAGACGCGGGAGCATATCCTGCTGGCGCGTCAGGTCGGCGTTCCGGCGATCGTGGTGTACCTGAACAAGGTCGACCAGGTGGACGACGAGGAGCTTCTGGAGCTTGTCGAGCTTGAGGTTCGTGAACTTCTGTCTTCGTACGACTTCCCGGGCGACGATATTCCGATCATCAAGGGGTCTGCGCTTGCGGCGCTCGAGAGCCGGGATGCGGAGATCGGCGCGAATACGATCGTCGAGCTGATGGAGCAGGTGGATGCGTATATCCCGCAGCCGGACCGCCCGAAGGACTTGCCGTTCCTGATGCCGATCGAGGACGTCTTCTCGATTTCGGGCCGTGGCACGGTTGTGACGGGCCGGGTTGAGCGGGGCATCGTGAAGGTCGGCGACGAGATCGAGATCGTGGGGATCCGCGAGACGTCGAAGACGGTGTGCACGGGCGTGGAGATGTTCCGGAAGCTTTTGGACCAGGGCGAGGCGGGCGACAACATCGGCGCGCTGCTGCGGGGTATCGACCGGGAGGGCGTTGAGCGGGGCCAGGTATTGGCGGCGCCGGGTTCGATCACGCCGCACACGAAGTTCAAGTGCGAGTGCTACATCCTGACGAAGGAAGAGGGCGGGCGTCATACGCCGTTCTTCTCGAACTACCGTCCGCAGTTCTACTTCCGGACGACGGACGTCACGGGTTCGGTTGTTCTTCCGGACGGGACGGAGATGGTGATGCCGGGTGACAACATCTCGATGGAAGTGTCGTTGATCGTGCCGATTGCGATGGACGATGGGCTTCGTTTCGCGATCCGTGAAGGCGGCAAGACCGTCGGCGCGGGCGTCGTCACCTCGATCATCGAATAAGGATCGAACAAGGAGTGAGGCCGGGCTTCCGGCAGCATGTGTTTCTAGGAGTGTAGCTCAATTGGTAGAGCGTCGGTCTCCAAAACCGAAGGTTGCGGGTTCGAGTCCCTCCACTCCTGCCAGATTGAGCGGGCCGTCCTCTTTAGGCGGCCGTAAACCAGGATAGACGGGACAGTATCATCGCCATGGCAAAGACCAGCCCCGCCCAATTCATCCGCGAAGTGCGCCAGGAAACCAACAAGGTGACCTGGCCGACGCGCAAGGAGACCGGGATCACCACGATCATGGTGTTCCTGATGGTTTTCGTCGCCGCGATCTTCTTCTTTCTGGTGGACAATGTGGCGTCGGGCGCGATCCAGCTCATCCTCGGGATCGGAGGCTAGGCCATGGCGCATCGCTGGTACGTGGTTCACGTGTATTCCGGGTTCGAACGCAAGGTCGCGCAGTCGATCAAGGAACAGGCGATCCAGAAGGGGCTCGACGAGGATATCGAAGAGGTCCTGGTGCCGACCGAGGAAGTCATTGAAATGCGCCGTGGGTCGAAGGTCAGCGCGGAACGGAAGTTCTTCCCCGGCTATGTCATGGTGAAGATGAACATGAGCGACGAGAGCTGGCATCTCGTCAAGGACACGGCGAAAGTGACCGGGTTCCTGGGTGCCGGCGGCCGGCCGTCGCCGATCAGCAACGCCGAAGCGGAGCGCCTGCTGCATCAGATCAAGGAAGGCGTCGAGCGGCCGAAGCCCTCCGTCACCTTCGAGATCGGCGAGCAGGTGAAGGTTTCGGACGGTCCGTTCGCCTCGTTCAACGGCAACGTCGAAGAGGTCGATGAAGAGAAAGCGCGCCTCAAGGTTTCGGTTTCGATCTTTGGCCGGTCGACGCCGGTGGAACTGGAGTACAGCCAGGTGGAGAAATTATAGCGCCGGCGGTTTCCGGCGTTGAATCGTGCGGGAGGTCAACCTCCGAAGTCCATGGGGGACCGTACCGCGCAGTCCGAAGAAAGGGACAAGTGAATGGCGAAGAAGATCGAGGGTTATATCAAGCTCGAAATTCCGGCGGGGCAGGCCAACCCTTCGCCGCCGGTCGGGCCGGCCCTGGGCCAACGTGGCCTGAACATCATGGAATTCTGTAAGGCGTTCAACGCGGCGACCCAAAACGTGGAGCAGGGGATGCCAATCCCGGTGATCATCACCGCCTACGCGGATCGGACGTTTTCCTTCATCTCCAAGACGCCGCCGGCGAGTTATCTGCTGCGCAAGGCCGCGCGTCTCGACAAAGGGTCGGGCGAGCCGGGCCGCGAGGTGGCCGGGAAGGTCACGCGCGCGCAGGTCAAGGAGATCGCCGAAACCAAGATGCCGGATTTGAATGCCAACGACATCGATGCGGCGATGAAGATCATCGAAGGTTCCGCGCGGTCTATGGGTTTAGAGGTGGTGGGGTAATCGATATGCCGAAACTTGGAAAAAGAATGCGGGCGGCCCGCGAAAAGATCGAGCCTGATACGAGCTACGAGATCGACGAGGGCGTAAAGCTGGTCAAGGAGTTCGCCGTGGCGAAGTTCGACGAGACCGTGGAAATCTCGATGAACCTGGGCATCGACACCCGGCATGCCGACCAGCAGGTCCGGGGCGTCGTGCAGCTCCCGCACGGCACCGGCAAGTCGCTGCGGGTGGCTGTTTTCGCGAAGGACGACAAGGCCGAAGAGGCTAAATCGGCCGGCGCCGACGTCGTTGGTGCGGAAGACCTTGCAGAACAGGTGCAGAACGGGCAAATTGACTTCGATCGTGTGGTTGCGACACCAGACATGATGGCAGTGGTCGGGCGGCTTGGGAAAATCCTGGGGCCGCGCGGTCTGATGCCGAATCCGAAATTGGGCTCGGTCACGCCGAATGTCGGTGAAGCGGTTAAGGCGGCGAAAGGCGGCGAAGTACAGTTTCGCGCACAAAAAGAAGGCATCGTCCATGCCGGCATCGGGAAGGCCAGTTTCCCGGAGGCGGCGTTGGCCGAAAACGTGCGCGCGTTCGTCAACGCGATCAGCAAGGCCAAGCCCACGGGCGCGAAAGGCACCTACATCAAAAAGGTGGCGATCAGTTCGACGATGGGGCCTGGCGTGAAATTGGATATTTCCGGCGCGGGCAGCGCTGGGTGAGTTTCCGTTTTCGGGTTTCGGCCCGGAAACGGTTCGATGAGGGGGTGGTTCGCCATTGCTCTCATCACCTGTCCGAGACTGCGGGTGCACTGGGCAAGTAGAACAGCCCGGGGCTTAAACGGGAAACCGGCCGGCAATAGACGGGGGTACAGGACATGGCCGGCATTGCCGGGAAGTGGCTTGAGCCTCTGGGGCAGGATCCGTCGGACATCCAAAGCGGCACGTTGCCGGGACGGGTGTTCAGGTGCAACCGACATCAGGCCGCCGAATGAACGGTGGTCTACAGTCAAGCATCGGAGAAATCAGTGGACCGAGCAAAGAAACAGGAGCTGGTCGCTGAACTGCAAGAGACCTTCGAGTCCAACAATCTCGTGGTGGTGACCCAACAGTCGGGTCTTACCGTTTCCGAGGTGTCGGAGCTCCGGAAGCAGATGCGCGAAGCGGGTGCCTCGTTCAAAGTGACGAAGAACCGTCTCGCGAAGATCGCGCTAAAGGGGACGAAGTTCGAAAACCTTTCGGACCATTTTACCGGGCCGACGGCGGTTGCCGCTTCGGAAGACCCGGTAGCGGCCGCGAAGGTTGCTGTGGAGTTCGCCAACAAGAACGAGAAGCTGCAGATCGTCTGCGGCTCCCTCGAGACCGAGGCTTTGGATGCCGACGCCATCAAGGCGCTGGCGAAGCTTCCGTCGCTCGACGAACTGCGCGGCAAAATTATCGGACTTATCCAGGCTCCGGCAACCAAGGTTGCGGGTGTGCTACAGGCGCCGAGCGGTCAGCTCGCGCGCGTGTTCGGCGCATACGGCAGCTCGGACGGTTGATGCAGAATTGTGAACCAGAGTATCAAAGTTTAAGCCTAGGAGATTGAGTAACAATGGCAAATCTTGAACAGATTGCTGAGGATCTTTCCAAACTCACCGTTCTCGAAGCGGCGGAGTTGTCGAAGATGCTCGAAGAAAAATGGGGTGTTTCCGCCGCGGCGCCGGTCGCCGTTGCGGGCGCAGCCCCGGCGGCGGGCGATGGTGCCGCTGACGAAGCGAAAGACGAATTCGACGTCGTTCTTGCCAGCATTGGCGACAAGAAGATCAACGTGATCAAAGAGGTCCGGGCGATTACCGGTCTCGGATTGAAGGAAGCGAAGGATCTTGTCGAAAGTGCTCCGAAGCCGGTCAAGGAGGCCGTTTCGAAGGACGAAGCCGAAGAGTTGAAGAAGAAACTGGAAGACGTGGGCGCCTCTGTCGAGCTCAAATAGTGCGGCAGAACGCTCTTAAGTATCGGGCAGGGGCGCGCCTTCGGGCGCAGCCCCTCGCCATGTTTTAGTCGGAAATGCAGAGGTGGCCGGGCTCGCCCCGGACCACGGTCGAGGATCAATAATGCCGCAATCCTTTACGGGTCGTAAGCGTATTCGCAAGTCGTTCGGGCGTATCGCGGAAGTCGCGCCAATGCCCAACTTGATTGAGGTCCAGAAGACTTCGTATGACCGTTTTCTCCTGCCGGTCCAGAACGGAAGCGACACCAGCATTCCGTCGGGCCTCGAGGAAGCGTTCCGCACGGTGTTCCCGATCCGGGATTTCTCCGGGCGGGCACAGCTTGAGTTCGTGAAATACGAACTGGAGGAGCCGAAATACGACGTCGAGGAATGCCAGCAGCGCGACATGACCTATGCGGCGCCGCTGAAAGTGACGCTGCGTCTGGTCGTGTGGGATATCGACGAAGAAACGGGCGCGCGTTCGATCCGCGACATCAAGGAACAAGACGTCTACATGGGCGACATGCCGCTGATGACGCCGAACGGCACGTTCGTCGTCAATGGCACCGAACGTGTCATCGTCAGCCAGATGCATCGGTCGCCGGGCGTGTTTTTCGACCACGACAAGGGCAAGACCCACTCGTCGGGCAAGTATCTTTTCGCGGCGCGGGTGATCCCGTACCGCGGGTCGTGGCTCGATTTCGAATTCGACGCCAAAGACCTCGTTTTCGTGCGCATCGACCGCCGGCGGAAGCTGCCGGCGACGACGCTGCTGATGGCCCTCGACAACGACGCGACCGAGAAATTGCGCGAGGAGCGCGCGAAGGAAGGTCTTGAGCTGGAGCCGGGCGAAGCCGTCGGTATGTCGAAGGAAGACATACTCGACTACTTCTACGACACGGTGACGTATAAGGAGACCAAGGGCGGCTGGAAAACGCCGTTCGACGCCGAGCGGATGCGCGGCATCAAGCTCGATCAGGACCTAATCAACGCGAAGTCCGGAAAGGTCGTCGCTGAGGCCGGTCAAAAAGTCACGCCGCGCCTCTCGAAGAAGCTCGAGCAGGCCGGATTGAAGGAAGTCCTGGTTCCCGGCGAAGAACTGATCGGCCGCTACGTCGCGCGCGACCTGATCAACGAAAGCACCGGCGAAATCCACGCGGAAGCGGGCGAGGAGATCACCGAGGAACTGCTGGAGCAGTTCGCGGAGATCGGGATCAAGGAACTGCCGACGCTGAACATCGACCACACCAACGTCGGCCCCTATATCCGCAACTCGCTGGCGAGCGACAAGAACAATTCGCGCGAAGACGCGCTGATCGACATCTACCGGGTGATGCGCCCGGGCGAGCCGCCCACCTTGGAAACGGCGGAAGCGATGTTGAAAAGCCTGTTCTTCGATTCCGAGCGTTATGACCTGTCGGCCGTCGGCCGGGTCAAGATGAACTCCCGTCTCAACCAGGAAACGCACGATCAGATGCGGACCCTGCGGCGGCACGACATTTTGGCGATCGTCCGTGTCCTCGTGGACTTGAAGGACGGCCGCGGCGACATCGACGATATCGACCATCTCGGCAACCGCCGCGTGCGGTCGGTCGGCGAATTGCTGGAGAACCAATATCGCGTCGGACTGCTGCGCATGGAGCGGGCGATCCGCGAGCGGATGAGCACGGTGGAAATCGACAGCGTCATGCCGCACGACCTGATCAACGCGAAGCCCGCGGCCGCGGCAGTCCGGGAATTCTTCGGATCGTCGCAGTTGTCGCAGTTCATGGACCAGACGAACCCGTTGTCGGAAATCACCCATAAGCGGCGTCTGTCGGCGTTGGGGCCGGGCGGTCTGACGCGCGAGCGCGCGGGTTTCGAGGTCCGCGACGTTCATCCGACGCATTATGGCCGGATTTGTCCCATCGAAACGCCGGAAGGTCCGAATATCGGGCTGATCAACAGCTTGGCCACCTTCGCACGGATCAATCAATACGGCTTCATCGAGACGCCGTACCGCAAGGTCGAGAACGGCAAGGTATCCGATGAAGTCCTTTATATGTCGGCGATGGACGAGGGCCGCTACACGGTGGCGCAGGCCAACGCGAAGATGGATGGCCGCGGCAAGCTGACCGAGGAAATGGTGAGTTGCCGGGCCGGCGGCGAGTATATTCTGTCGCGTCCCGAGGATATCGACCTCATCGACGTTTCGCCGAAGCAGATCGTCTCGGTGGCGGCGGCATTGATACCGTTCCTGGAGAACGACGACGCCAACCGCGCCTTGATGGGCTCGAATATGCAACGCCAGGCGGTGCCGTTGTTGCAGGCCGAAGCGCCCTTCGTCGGCACGGGCATGGAAGAGCGTGTCGCACGCGACTCCGGCGCGGCCATCGTCGCGCGCCGGTCGGGCGTGGTCGATCAGGTGGACGCCACCCGTATCGTCGTCCGGGCAACGGAAGAGACCGAGGCGGCGGCGTCCGGTGTGGATATCTACAACCTGTTGAAATTCCAACGGTCGAACCAGAATACCTGCATCACGCAGCGTCCTCTGGTGAAGGTCGGCGATCAGGTCGCCAAGGACGACATCATCGCGGACGGCCCGTCGACCCAGCTCGGCGAGCTGGCGCTGGGCCGGAACGTGCTCGTCGCCTTCATGCCGTGGAACGGATACAACTTCGAGGATTCGATCCTGATTTCCGAACGCATCGTTCGGGACGACGTTTTTTCATCGATCCATATCGAGGAATACGAGGTGATGGCCCGGGATACTAAGCTCGGCCAGGAAGAAATCACCCGCGATATTCCGAATGTGGGCGAAGAGGCGCTGAAGGATCTCGATGAGGCCGGGATCGTCTATATCGGCGCCGAAGTGAAGGCGGGCGACATCCTAGTCGGCAAGGTGACGCCGAAGGGCGAGTCGCCGATGACTCCGGAAGAGAAGCTTCTGCGTGCGATCTTCGGCGAAAAGGCATCCGACGTTCGCGACACCTCGTTGCGCGTGCCGCCGGGCGGCATGGGCACGGTGGTGGAAGTGCGCGTGTTCTCGCGGCGCGGCGTCGACAAGGACGAACGTGCTCTCGCCATCGAGCGTCAGGAGATCGAACGTCTCGCCAAGGACCGGGACGACGAAAAAGCCATCCTGGAAGGATCTTTCAACGATCGTCTCGCCGACCGGCTGCGCAACCAGACCGTCGTCAGCGGGCCGAAGGGTATGGCGTCCGGCAAGCGGATCACCGATGCCTTGATGAGCGATTACACGCCGGGTCAGTGGCGTCAGATCGTGGTCAAGAACGGATCTGTGAACGACGAACTCGAAGCGCTCAAGAAGCAGCACGACGAGTCGATCGACCAACTGCAGAACCGCTTCGAAGACAAGGTCGAGAAGTTGCAGCGCGGCGACGAATTACCGCCGGGCGTGATGAAGATGGTCAAAGTCTTCGTGGCGACCAAGCGCAAGCTGCAGCCCGGCGACAAGATGGCCGGCCGACACGGCAACAAGGGCGTCATTTCCAAGATCGTCCCGATCGAGGACATGCCGTATCTGGACGACGGCCAACCGGTCGACGTCGTGCTGAACCCGCTGGGTGTTCCCAGTCGCATGAATGTCGGTCAGATCCTGGAAACGCATTTGGGCTGGGCCAGTCATGGTCTGGGCCGGCAGATACGGGAAATGGTCGAAGCGGTTCAGAATGGCGCCGGCGGGACGCCAGAACTGAAGAAAGGGCTCGAGAAGGTCTACGGCAAGGACACGTTCAAGGACGACATCGCGTCCATGGACGAGCCGCAGATCACCGAGCTTGCCGGTAACCTCGTGAACGGCGTGCCGTTCGCGACGCCGGTCTTCGACGGCGCGCATGAGGACGACATTGTCACCGCCTTGAAGCAGGCGGGGCACGATGTGTCCGGTCAGGTCACGCTCACCGACGGCCAGACCGGCGAGCAGTTCTCGCGTAAGGTCACGGTCGGCTTCATCTACATGCTCAAACTGCATCACTTGGTGGACGACAAGATCCATGCGCGGTCGATCGGACCGTACAGCCTGGTCACTCAGCAGCCGTTGGGCGGCAAGGCCCAGTTCGGCGGTCAGCGGTTCGGTGAGATGGAGGTCTGGGCCCTCGAAGCCTACGGTGCCGCCTACACCTTGCAGGAAATGCTGACGGTGAAATCGGATGACGTTTCCGGTCGGACAAAGGTCTACGAAGCCATTGTCCGCGGCGACGACACCTTCGAAGCCGGCATTCCGGAATCCTTCAACGTTCTCGTCAAAGAATTGCGTTCGCTCGGGCTCAATGTCGAGTTGATGCAGGAGAACGTCTAAGCAGTTTTACGGCCCATGACATGGTTCCCGCCGATCGTGGCGCGAACCGATAGGTCAGGAGAGACTTGATGAACGAGTTGATGAACATTTTCGGCCAGCCGACGGGCCCGCAAGGGTTCGATCACATTCGCATTTCGCTTGCCAGCCCGGATCGTATCCGGTCCTGGTCCTACGGCGAGATCAAAAAGCCGGAAACGATCAACTACCGAACCTTTAAGCCGGAGCGGGACGGCCTGTTCTGCGCGCGCATATTCGGTCCGATCAAGGATTACGAATGCCTGTGCGGCAAGTACAAGCGCATGAAGTATCGCGGCATCATCTGCGAAAAGTGCGGTGTCGAAGTCACGCTCTCCAAGGTCCGGCGCGAGCGCATGGGCCATATCGAGCTGGCCTCGCCGGTGGCGCACATCTGGTTCCTGAAGTCGCTACCCAGCCGAATTGGCCTGCTGCTCGATATGACGCTGAAAGAGCTGGAGCGGATTCTCTACTTCGAGAATTACATCGTCATCGAACCCGGACTGACGGCGTTGAAGGAGCGGCAGCTCCTCAGCGAGGATGAGTATCTCGACGCCCAGGACGAGTATGGCGACGAGAACTTCACCGCGAAGATCGGCGCCGAGGCGTTGCTCGACATGCTCTGCGCCATCGACCTCGAGGCCGAGCGGGAACAGGTCCGCGTCGACCTGCGGGAGACCGGCTCGGAAGCGAAGCGCAAGAAATACGTCAAGCGCCTCAAGCTGATCGAGGCCTTCATCGAATCCAACACCCGTCCCGAATGGATGATCCTGTCGGTCATTCCGGTCATTCCGCCGGAGCTGCGCCCGCTGGTGCCGCTCGATGGCGGCCGGTTCGCCACGTCGGACCTGAACGACCTGTACCGCCGGGTCATCAACCGCAACAACCGTCTGAAGCGGCTCATCGAGTTGCGCGCGCCGGAGATCATCGTCCGGAACGAAAAGCGGATGCTGCAGGAAGCGGTGGACGCGCTGTTCGACAACGGCCGCCGCGGCCGGGTGATCACGGGCGCCAACAAGCGGCCGTTGAAATCGCTGTCCGATATGCTCAAGGGCAAGCAGGGCCGGTTCCGTCAGAATCTGCTCGGCAAGCGCGTCGACTATTCCGGCCGTTCGGTCATCGTGGTCGGCCCGGAATTGATGCTGCACCAATGCGGACTGCCGAAAAAGATGGCGCTGGAACTGTTCAAGCCATTCATCTATTCGCGGCTCGAAGTCTATGGCATGGCGTCCACGATCAAGGCCGCCAAGCGCATGGTCGAAAAGGAGCGGCCGGAAGTCTGGGACATCCTGGAAGAGGTGATCCGCGAGCATCCTGTCCTGTTGAACCGGGCGCCGACATTGCATCGGCTCGGTATCCAGGCATTCGAGCCCGTGCTGATCGAAGGCAAGGCGATCCAGCTTCATCCGCTGGTCTGCGCGGCCTTTAATGCCGACTTCGACGGCGACCAGATGGCGGTCCACGTGCCGCTGTCGATGGAAGCTCAGCTCGAAGCGCGCGTATTGATGATGTCGACCAACAACATCCTGTCGCCGGCCAACGGCAAGCCGATCATCGTGCCGTCGCAGGATATCGTTCTCGGCCTGTACTACCTGTCGCTCGAGAAACCCGAGCGGGTCGGTGCGCCGCTCGAACTCAGCAAGCAAGACGAGCTTGCGGCGGGCATCGAAAGCAAGGACTTGATCGTTCTCGAAACCGAAAATGAGACCGTCGTCGACGTCGGTCCGGACGATATGACCAAGACTTGGCGCGCAATCAAGGGCGGCAAGATGTCGGTTCATCGGGTGCCCCGCTTCGCCACCGTGGGCGAGATCGAGCATGCGCTGTCGACCGACTCTATCGACCTGAACGCCCGGATCAAGGCGCGTTACGAGACTGTCGACGAGAAGGGCGAGACGGTGGTTCGGTCGGTGCTTTCCACGCCGGGCCGGATGCTGATGTCGCAGATTTTGCCGCGTAGCCCGCTGGTCCCGTTCGAATTGATCAACCAGCTGCTGACCAAGAAGGAGATCACCCACGTAATCGATCAGGTGTATCGCCATTGCGGTCAGAAGGAGACCTGCATCTTTGCCGACCGGCTGATGCAGATGGGCTTCCGCCATGCCTGCACCGCCGGCATTTCCTTCGGCAAGGACGATCTGATCATTCCCGCCGCCAAGCAGTCGCTGATCGGCGAAGCGAAGGAGAAGATCAAGGAATACGAGCAGCAGTATCTCGACGGCTTGATCACCAAGGGCGAGAAATACAACAAGGTCGTCGATGTCTGGTCCGAGTGCGGCGATCTGGTCGCCGACGAGATGATGAACGCCATGGAGGCCGGCGAAGAAGGCGAGGTCAACTCGGTCTTCATGATGGCCCATTCCGGCGCACGTGGCTCGGCGGCGCAGATCAAGCAGCTCGCCGGCATGCGCGGCCTGATGGCCAAGCCGAGCGGCGAGATCATCGAAACGCCGATCATTTCCAACTTCAAGGAAGGCCTGAGCGTTCTCGAGTACTTCAACTCCACGCATGGCGCGCGGAAGGGTTTGGCCGACACGGCGCTGAAGACCGCCAACTCCGGTTATCTGACCCGCCGTCTCGTGGACGTGGCCCAGGACTGCATCATCGTCGAAGACGATTGCGGGACGAAGGAAGGCCTGGCCATGGTCGCGGTCATCGAGGGCGGTGACGTCATCGAGGAATTGGCCGAACGAATCGTCGGACGCCATGCCGCAGTGGACATCGTTGACCCGGAGACGAAAAAGGTCATCGTCAAGGGGGGCGATTTGATCGACGAGGAAAGCCTCGATGCGATCGAGACGGCCGGACTGGATCATGTCCGCGTTCGGTCGGTCCTGACGTGTGAAAGCAAGGGCGGCGCGTGCGGCCGGTGCTACGGGCGCGATTTGGCCCGCGGTACGAAGGTCAACATGGGTGAAGCGGTCGGCGTGATCGCGGCCCAGTCGATCGGTGAGCCGGGCACACAGTTGACGATGCGGACGTTCCACATCGGCGGTGCGGCGCAGGTCGCCGAGCAGTCCGGTTTCGAAACGACCATCGACGGCACCGTCGTAATTTCGAATGGCAACCTCGTGACCGATTCCAGCGGCCGCGATGTGGTCATGAATCGGAGCACAGAAATCGGTGTTCGCGATGCGCAGAAACGCGAGCGCGTGCGCCATCGTATTCCGTATGGCGCCCGTTTGCTGGTCAAGGATGGCGGGACCGTCTCGAAGGGCGATCGTCTCGCCGAGTGGGATCCGTACACCATTCCGATCATCACCGAGAAGGACGGCATCGCGAATTATGTCGACCTCGTCGGCGGTGTTTCGATGCGCGAAGCGGTGGACGAGACCACGGGTATTTCGAGCAAGGTGGTGACCGATTGGAAGCAGCAACCCAAGGGCGCCGACCTGCGTCCGCGGATTACGCTGCGGGACAAGAAGGGCGAGGTGATCAAGCTTTCGAACGAGCTTGAGGCGCGTTACTTCCTGTCGGTGGATGCCATCCTGTCGGTCGAGAACGGGCAGGCGGTCAAGGCGGGCGACGTGTTGGCGCGTATTCCGCGCGAAGCGTCGAAAACCCGTGATATCACCGGTGGTCTGCCGCGTGTCGCCGAACTGTTCGAGGCACGCCGACCGAAGGACTTCGCGATCATCACCAACGCCGATGGCCGGGTCGAATTCGGCAAGGACTACAAGACCAAGCGCCGGATCGTCGTGGTCCCGCCGGAGGAAGATAAGGAGCCGAGCGAATATCTCGTCCCGAAGGGCAAGCACATTACCGTTCAGGAGGGCGATTTCGTCCAGAAGGGTGATTTGCTGATGGACGGTAACCCCGTGCCGCACGACATCTTGGAGGTCATGGGTGTCGAGGCTCTGGCGGATTACCTAGTCAAGGAAATCCAAGACGTCTACCGTCTCCAGGGCGTGAAGATCAACGATAAGCATATCGAGGTGATCGTCCGTCAGATGCTCCAGAAAGTGGAGATTTCCGATCCGGGCGACAGCATCATGCTCACCGGCGAGCAGATCGACCGCGAGGAGTTCGACGAGAACAACAACCGGACGACCGCCGATGGCGGAAAGGCGGCTTCCGGCACGCCGGTCCTCCAGGGCATCACGAAAGCCTCGTTGCAGACCAAATCCTTCATTTCCGCGGCCTCCTTCCAGGAGACCACTCGGGTGCTGACCGAAGCGGCGGTGAACGGCAAGGTCGATACGCTTGAGGGCCTTAAGGAAAATGTCATTGTCGGACGCCTCATCCCGGCAGGGACCGGCAGTGTCATGAACCGTCTGAAGATCGTTGCGGCCGAGCGTGACCGCGAGCTTGCCGCCGTGCAGGCTCAGGAAAGCCCGGCCATTGAAACCGCTGGTCTGGACGACGATAACAAGGACCAGTCGGAGCAATCGGAGGTCGCCTAGAAAGAAAAATCGGGACGTGCCGCCGCCTGATCCGGACTTCCGGAAGAGCGGGCGGCGGCACCGCTCGAAAGTCGCTGAAACGGTAAGAAAAGCGCGATGTTTTGCTTGACGCCCCATAGGGCCGTCACTAGTATGCGCGACTTCTTGAAGGAGCTAGGTAGTAGTGGCTGGCGTAGGGAGGCTAGGCCAAGCCACTAGACACAGCTTCGGGAACACTGAGCTTTGACATAAGCCGGAAAGCCGGCTGCAAATTCGGTCCGCGTGGCCCGCAGTGAAGCAAACGAGTGCTTTGCTGGCGGACTTCGTCATTTTGTCCTACCGGCATTTTGGTAGGGAGTTGGGCGGCACGAAACTGGAGCGAACCCCGGCGGTGCTCCACAGGGTTAACAAGTATCTCGCTGGGTGTGACGAGGAGGATTGAGGGCTAGCATGCCGACGATCAATCAACTGATCCGCAAGGGTCGACACGACAAGCCGACCCGGAACAAGGTTCCTGCGCTCGAAGCGTGTCCCCAGAAACGCGGCGTTTGCACGCGCGTTTACACGACGACGCCGAAAAAGCCGAACTCGGCTTTGCGGAAGGTCGCGCGCGTACGTCTTACCAACGGGTTCGAAGTGACCAGCTACATCCCGGGTGAGGGTCATAACTTGCAGGAACATTCGGTGGTGATGATCCGTGGTGGACGGGTCAAGGACTTACCGGGTGTTCGCTATCACATCATTCGCGGAACGCTCGACACGCAGGGTGTCGACGACCGCAGGCAGCGCCGTTCGAAATACGGCGCCAAACGGCCTAAGTAGGGCGGCGGGAAAAGACAATGTCGAGACGTCGACGCGCAGAAAAACGCGAAATTATTCCAGACGCCAAATTTGGCGACACGACCGTCAGCAAGTTCATGAACAGCGTCATGCTGGACGGCAAAAAGTCGGTTGCCGAGCGGATCGTATACGGGGCGCTCGATATCCTCGAGCAGAAAACCGGCAACGATCCGGTGAAGGCGTTTCACGATGCAGTCGAGAATGTGAAGCCGCACTTGGAAGTGCGGTCGCGGCGCGTTGGCGGTGCGACCTATCAGGTGCCGATGGAGGTCCGGTCCGACCGGGCGCAGGCATTGGCCTTCCGGTGGATCATTCAGACGGCGCGCAGCCGCGGCGAAAACACAATGACAGAGCGGCTCTCAGGGGAACTTCTTGACGCGGCGAATAATCGCGGCGCGGCAGTCAAGAAGCGGGAAGACACGCACCGTATGGCCGAGGCCAACCGCGCCTTTTCCCATTACCGTTGGTAAGCAACTCCTTTACTGGACTGAAAAGCCATGGCACGCACGACACCCATTGAGCGCTATCGCAACATCGGCATCATGGCGCATATTGATGCCGGGAAGACCACGACGACGGAGCGCGTTCTCTATTACACCGGCCGGTCGCACAAGATCGGCGAAGTCCATGACGGCAACGCCACGATGGACTGGATGGAGCAGGAACAGGAGCGCGGCATCACGATTACGTCGGCCGCGACCACCGCGGAGTGGCGCGATCATCGCGTAAATATTATCGACACGCCGGGCCACGTGGACTTCACGATTGAAGTCGAGCGCAGCCTGCGGGTCCTGGACGGCGCGATCACGGTATTCGACAGTGTCGCGGGCGTGGAACCCCAATCCGAGACGGTATGGCGGCAGGCCGATAAGTACGGTGTGCCGCGTATTTGTTTCGTCAACAAGATGGACCGGATTGGCGCGGACTTCTTCCGCTGCGTCGACATGATCACGGAGCGCCTCGGGGCGCAGCCGCTGGTCATGCAGTTGCCGATTGGTGCCGAAGATAGCTTTGTCGGTGTGGTCGATCTCGTGCGCATGAAGGCGATTGTCTGGAAGGACGAGACGCTGGGCGCCGAGTTCGAAGCGCAAGACATCCCGGCGGATCTGGCGGATCAAGCGGCCGAATATCGCGAGATTCTTGTCGAGAGCGCGATCGAGCAGGACGACGCCGCTATGGAAGCGTATCTCGAAGGTACGGAGCCCAGCGAAGAGACTCTGATCGCCTGTATCCGCAAGGGTACGATCGGTGGAGCCTTCGTTCCTGTTTTTCTTGGATCGGCGTTTAAGAACAAGGGTGTGCAGCCGCTTCTTGATGCTGTGGTTGATTATCTGCCGTCACCGCTGGACGTGCCGCCGATGCAGGGCGTTTTGCCGAACGACGAGCCGGCCGAACGCAAATCGTCGGACGACGAGCCGTTCTCGGCGTTGGCGTTCAAGATCATGACCGATCCGTTCGTCGGGTCGTTGACCTTCGTGCGCGTCTATTCGGGTGTTCTCAATTCGGGCACCGGCGTTTTGAATTCGGTCAAAGACAATAAAGAGCGTATTGGCCGCATGCTGCTCATGCATGCGAATCACCGGGAAGACATCAAAGAGGCTCGCGCCGGCGACATTGTCGCCATTGCGGGCCTTAAGAATGTCACCACGGGCGACACGCTGTGCGCCGGTCAGCACGCGATCATCCTGGAGAAGATGGAATTCCCCGATCCGGTTATCGAGATCGCGGTCGAACCGAAGACCAAGGGCGATCACGACAAACTGTCGGTCGCACTGGCGCGGCTCGCGCAGGAAGATCCGAGTTTCCGGGTCACGTCCGACGAGGAAAGCGGCCAGACCGTGCTCAAGGGCATGGGCGAACTGCACCTCGAGATCATCGTCGATCGCTTGAAGCGCGAGTTCAATGTGGACGCCAACATCGGCGCGCCGCAGGTGGCGTATCGCGAGACGATCAGCAAGGCTTACGATTGCGACTACACGCATAAGAAACAGACCGGCGGCTCCGGTCAGTTTGCGCGGGTGCAATTGCTCTTCGAGCCGGGCGAACCGGGGTCGGGCTACGAATTCGAAAGCAAGGTCGTCGGCGGATCGGTGCCGCGGGAGTACATTCCCGGTGTCGAAAAGGGATTGGCGTCAGCGCGTGAAAGCGGCGTGCTGCTCGGCTTCCCCGTGATCGACTTCAAGGTGACCTTGCATGACGGCGCGTCGCATGACGTGGACTCCTCGGTCATGGCGTTCGAGATCGCCGCGCGGGCGGCGTTCCGGGAAGCCATGCAGAAGGCGAGCCCGAAGCTGCTCGAGCCGATCATGAAGGTCGAAGTGGTGACGCCGGATGACTATTTGGGCGCCGTTAACGGCGACCTGGCGAGTCGGCGCGGTCAGGTGCAAAGCACCGAGATACGCGGCAATGCGCAGGTCATCAACGCGATGGTGCCGCTGATGAACATGTTCGGTTACATCAACACGCTGCGGTCCCAGACTCAGGGCCGGGCGCAGTTCACGATGCAATTCGATCACTATGCTGAAGTGCCTCAATCCGTTGCGGAAGAGGTACGCGAGAAGTTGGCCTAATTAACGAGCGGGAACTGGGATTCTAGACCAATGTCGAAAGAGAAGTTTGAGCGAACGAAGCCGCATTGCAACATTGGCACGATTGGTCATGTTGACCATGGCAAGACGACGCTGACGGCTGCGATCACGAAGGTGCTTGCGGAAGGCGGCGGTGCCGATTTCACGGATTACGCTGAGATCGACAAGGCTCCGGAGGAGAAGGAGCGCGGTATTACGATCAACACGGCGCATGTGGAGTATGAGACGGATAACCGTCACTACGCGCATGTTGATTGCCCGGGTCATGCGGACTACGTGAAGAACATGATTACGGGTGCCGCGCAGATGGACGGCGCGATCCTGGTGGTGAACGCGGCGGACGGCCCGATGCCGCAGACGCGGGAGCATATCCTGCTGGCGCGTCAGGTCGGCGTTCCGGCGATCGTTGTGTACCTGAACAAGGTCGACCAGGTGGACGACGAGGAGCTTCTGGAGCTTGTCGAGCTCGAGGTTCGTGAACTTCTGTCTTCGTACGACTTCCCGGGCGACGATATTCCGATCATCAAGGGGTCTGCGCTTGCGGCGCTCGAGAGCCGGGATGCGGAGATCGGCGCGAATACGATCGTCGAGCTGATGGAGCAGGTGGATGCGTATATTCCGCAGCCGGACCGCCCGAAGGACTTGCCGTTCCTGATGCCGATCGAGGACGTCTTCTCGATTTCGGGCCGTGGCACGGTTGTGACGGGCCGGGTTGAGCGGGGCATCGTGAAGGTCGGCGACGAGATCGAGATCGTGGGGATCCGCGAGACGTCGAAGACGGTGTGCACGGGCGTGGAGATGTTCCGGAAGCTGTTGGACCAGGGCGAGGCGGGCGACAACATCGGCGCGCTGCTGCGGGGTATCGACCGGGAGGGCGTTGAGCGGGGCCAGGTATTGGCGGCGCCGGGTTCGATCACGCCGCACACGAAGTTCAAGTGCGAGTGCTACATCCTGACGAAGGAAGAGGGCGGGCGTCATACGCCGTTCTTCTCGAACTACCGTCCGCAGTTCTACTTCCGGACGACGGACGTCACGGGTTCGGTTGTTCTTCCGGACGGGACGGAGATGGTGATGCCGGGTGACAACATCTCGATGGAAGTGTCGTTGATCGTGCCGATTGCGATGGACGATGGGCTTCGTTTCGCGATCCGTGAAGGCGGCAAGACCGTCGGCGCGGGCGTCGTCACCTCGATCATCGAATAAGGAAAGATGCCGGATCAGGGCGCCTTAAACGGGGCGCTCTTTTTTGGAGGATAGTTGAATGGATAACCAAAATATTCGGATCCGGTTGAAGGCGTTCGATCACCGTGTGCTCGATCAATCGACGCAGGAGATCGTAAATACCGCGAAGCGGACTGGTGCGCAGGTGCGTGGCCCCATTCCCATGCCGACGCGTATCGAGCGGGTCACCGTTCTGCGGGGACCGCATATCGACAAGAAGAGTCGCGAGCAGTTCGAGATCCGCACGCATAAGCGGCTTCTCGACATCGTCGACCCGACGCCGCAAACGGTGGATGCCTTGATGAAACTCGATCTGGCATCCGGCGTTGACGTTGAAATCAAACTCTAACGGCGTTGATACCAGGGAACGGTGAGCGTTATGCGTAGCGGATTGATCGCACGGAAAAAGGGAATGACCCGCGTCTTTACGGACGACGGGCGGCACATTCCCGTAACGGTGTTGGCCATCGACGAGTGCCAGGTCGTTTCGGTGCGGACGGATGAAAAAGACGGCTATTCGGCGGTTCAATTGGGCGCCGGGAAGGCCAAGGCCAAAAACACGACCAACGCGATGCGCGGACATTTCGCGAAAGGCAAGGTCGAGCCGAAGATGAAGCTGGCCGAATTCCGGGTCAGTCCGGACGGGTTGCTGGATGTCGGTGCGGAGTTGTCGGCTGAACATTTCATCGCCGGTCAGAAGGTCGATGTAACGGGAACGAGCATTGGTAAGGGCTTCGCCGGCGCGATGAAGCGGCATGGCTTCGGCGGTCTTCGCGCCAGTCACGGCGTGTCGATTTCGCATCGCTCGCATGGATCCACCGGCCAATGCCAGGATCCCGGCAAGGTCTTCAAAGGCAAGAAGATGGCCGGACAGATGGGCAATAAGCAGGTGACCGCGCAGAACCTGGAGGTCGTATCGGCCGACGGGGATGCGGGTCTCGTCCTGGTGAAGGGCGCTGTTCCCGGATCGCGTGAAGGCTGGGTCCTCGTGCGCGACGCGGTGAAGGTGCCGCAGCCCGAAGATGCCCCGTTCCCGGGCGCCGTTAAAGGCGGCGCGGCGGCGGATGCGCCGGCGGACGATGACACGGCAGCGGCTGCGCCTGAGGGCGATACGGCCCCCGAAGAGAAGACCGAGGATGTGAAGAATGAAGAGTAAAGTCATCACCCTCGACAACAAGGCCGCGGGCGACATCGAGTTGAACGATGCCGTTTTCGGGACGGAGGTCCGCAAGGATATCCTGTCGCGGATGGTCAATTATCAATTGGCCAAGCGCCGCGCCGGAACGCATAAGGTGAAGACGCGCGGCGAGATTTCCGGCTCGACGGCCAAGCCGTTCCGCCAGAAGGGAACCGGCCGGGCGCGCCAGGGCACCATTCGCGCAACCCAGATGCGCGGCGGCGCCACGGTATTCGGCCCGGTTGTTCGCGACCATGGCCATAAGCTGCCGAAGAAAGTGCGGCGCTCCGCAATGTGTGCGGCCCTGTCCTCGAAACAGGCCGACGGCAAGCTGATCATCATCGACGAGGTCGCGCTTAAGGATAGCAAGACCAAGGCCTTGATCGAGAAGCTCGGCAAGCTCGGCGTTTCGAGCGCCTTGATCGTGGCGGGTGCGCAGGTCGATGAGAATTTCGCCCGGGCGGCAAAGAATATCGCGGGTGTCGATGTGCTGCCGACGCAGGGCGCCAATGTGTACGACATCTTGCGGCGCGACACGCTGGTGCTCACGCGTGAAGCGGTTGAGACGCTGGAGGCGCGGCTAACATGAGCTGGAAGTATTTCAATAAGCAAACGGTCAGCAACGAGCGCCGGTTCGAGCTGCTGCGTTTCCCGGTGATCACCGAGAAGGCGACGCTAGGCTCCGAGCATAACCAAGTCACCTTCCGGGTGCCGCTCGACGCGAGCAAGCCGGAGATCAAACTGGCCGTCGAACAGGTGTTCGACGTGAAGGTGGTTTCGGTCAATACGCTGCGCCAAAAAGGCAAAACGAAAGTCTTCCGCGGCCGGAAGGGCCGCCGGAACGATTACAAGAAAGCGGTCGTGCGGCTTGAGGAAGGCCACTCGATCGACGTGACGACAGGGATCTAATCGCATGGCGTTGAAGAATTTCAATCCGATTACGCCCGGCATGCGCCAGTTGGTGCTGGTGGACCGGTCGACGCTCTATAAAGGTAAGCCGGTCAAGAGCTTGACCGAAGGTCTTACGAAAAAGGGTGGGCGCAACAACACCGGTCGCATCACCGCGCGCCGGCGGGGCGGCGGCCACAAGCGTCGGTATCGGGTGGTCGATTTCAAGCGGCGGAAGTTCGATATGCCGGCGACGGTCGAGCGCATCGAATACGATCCGAACCGCACGGCGTACATCGCCCTGCTGAAATACAGCGACGGCGAACTGGCCTATATCCTGGCGCCGCAGCGTTTGCGCGCGGGCGAAAGTATCGTGGCCGGCGACCGGGTCGATGTGAAACCCGGTAACGCGATGCCGCTCAACAACATTCCGGTCGGTACCATCATCCACAATGTGGAGATGAAACCGGGCAAGGGGGGCCAAATTGCCCGCTCCGCCGGGACTTACGTTCAGTTGGTGGGACGCGACCAGGGATATGCGCAATTGAAGCTGTCGTCCGGTGAACTGCGCATGGTGCGCGGCGAGTGCATGGCGACAATCGGCGCCGTTTCCAACCCGGATCAGTCCAACATCAACTTGGGCAAGGCGGGACGGAAACGCTGGATCGGCAAGCGGCCGGCGGTGCGCGGCGTCGCGATGAACCCGGTCGACCATCCGCATGGCGGCGGCGAAGGCCGCACGTCGGGTGGCCGGCATCCGGTCACCCCGTGGGGCAAGCCGACCAAGGGCAAGCGTACCCGGGCGCCGAAGAAGCCCAGCAACAAGCTGATCATCCGGCGACGCCGGTCGAGAAAGTAGAGACAGGAGTAGACAGTCGTGGCGCGATCCGTATGGAAAGGTCCATTTGTAGACGGGTACCTGCTGAAAAAGGCAGAGGCGGCCCGCGGTTCCGGCCGGAACGACGTGATCAAGACGTGGTCGCGGCGGTCGACGATCTTGCCGCAATTCGTGGGGCTGACCTTCGGCGTCTACAACGGCCAGAAGTTCATTCCGGTGTTGGTCACCGAAAACATGATTGGGCATAAGTTCGGCGAGTTTTCGCCGACCCGGACCTTCTACGGCCACGCGGCCGACAAGAAGGCGAAGAGAGGCTGAGGCGATGGGTAAACCGAAGGGCGAACGTCGGTTGAGCGATGACGAGGCGCGGGCGATCTCGCGGCACATCCGGACGAGTCCCCAGAAGCTGAACGTGGTTGCGGCCGCGATCCGCGGCAAGAATGCCGATGCGGCGCTGGCTGAGTTGACGTTTTCGAACCGGCGCGTCTCGAATGACGTGCGGAAGGTTCTGGAATCGGCGATCGCCAATGCGGAGAACAACCATCAGCTCGATGTCGACCGCTTGTTTGTCAAAGAGGCGTTCGTCGGCAAGACGCTGGTGATGAAGCGGTTTCGCGCACGGGCGCGGGGGCGTGTCGGCCGAATTCAGAAGCCGATGAGCAATTTGACCGTCGTGGTCAAGGAACGCGAGGAGGCCGAATAATGGGCCATAAAGTCAGCCCCGTCGGGCTTCGGCTCGGAATCAACCGGACCTGGGATTCACGGTGGTTCGCCGGCCGCGAGTATGGCGAGCTTCTGCATCAGGACCTCAAGCTGCGCGACTACATCATGGACCGTCTCAGCCAGGCCGGGGTATCCCGCGTGGTCATCGAGCGTCCCGCGAAAAAGGCGCGCATCACGATCCACACGGCGCGGCCGGGTGTCGTCATCGGCAAGAAGGGCGCGGATATCGAAAAGCTGCGCCAGGACGTCGCCAAGATGACCGAGGGTGAGGTTGCGCTGAACATCGTGGAAATCCGCAAGCCGGAGATCGACGCGAAACTCGTCGCCGAGAACATCGCTCAGCAACTGGTGCGCCGCGTGGCGTTCCGCCGTGCGATGAAGCGGGCGGTTCAGTCGGCCATGCGGCTTGGCGCGGAAGGCATTCGGATCAACTGCGGCGGCCGTCTCGGCGGCGCCGAAATTGCCCGGACCGAGTGGTATCGCGAAGGCCGCGTGCCGCTTCACACGCTGCGTGCGGATATCGATTACGGCACGGCGACCGCGAAGACGACTTACGGCACCTGCGGCGTGAAGGTGTGGGTGTTTAAGGGCGAAATCCTGGCGCATGACCCGATGGCGCAGGACAAGCGACTCCAGGAGCAGCAGCTTCGCTAGGCGTTTTGCCGGCGACGCGAAGAAGGTGAGATAGGGACCAATGCTTAGTCCAAAGAGAACGAAGTTCCGCAAGCAGCACAAAGGCCGTGTCCACGGCATGGCTAAGGGCGGCACGGACATCAACTTCGGCAGTTACGGCCTCAAGGCGATCACGCCGGGGCGTGTGACGGCCCGCCAGATCGAAGCCGCCCGCCGGGCGATTACGCGTCATATCCGCCGCGCAGGCCGCGTGTGGATCCGCGTGTTCCCCGACGTGCCGGTCAGCCAAAAGCCCGCCGAAGTCCGGATGGGTAAGGGTAAGGGTTCGCCCGAATATTGGATGTGCCGGGTCAAGCCGGGCCGCGTCATGTTCGAGTTGGACGGCGTGGACAAGGAAATCGCCCGCAAGGCATTCGAATTGGCGTCGGCGAAGCTGCCGTTGAAGACCAAATTCGTGACCCGGTTGGGAGGCTAGGAGCATTCGATGAAAGCCGAGGATGTCCGTCAGAAGACCGACGACGAATTGGGCGAGATGCTGCTCGACCTGCGAAAGGAAGCGTTCAACCTTCGTTTCCAGCAAGCGAGCGGCCAGCTTGAGAATACGGCGCGTATTCGTGAAGTGCGGCGCGATATCGCACGCATAAAGACAACGCTGCACACGCGCAAACCGGCATCGTAGAGGATCGGCAAAATGCCAAGACGGGTATTTCAGGGAGTTGTCCAGAAGGACGCGAAAGACAAGACGGTCGTCGTCAAGGTCGAGCGTCTGGTTAAGCACCCTTTGTATAAGAAGTTCATTCGCCGGTCGAAGAAGTACATGGCGCATGATGAGGGCAACGCGAGCAAGGCCGGCGATCTGGTCCGCATTCGCGAATGCCGGCCGCTTTCCAAGCGCAAGCGCTGGGAAATTCTGGGCGAGACCGCAAGTTAGAGCGGGCGCGGAGGAAAGTAAGTCATGATCCAGATGCAAACCAATCTTGATGTCGCGGACAATTCCGGTGCTCGCCGGGTCCAGTGCATCAAGGTGCTCGGCGGGTCCAAGCGGATGACCGCCGGTATCGGCGACATCATCGTGGTGTCGGTCAAAGAGGCAATTCCGCGCGGCCGTGTGAAGAAGGGCGACATCCACAAGGCGGTCATCGTGCGCACGGCCAAGGAAGTGCGCCGGGACGACGGCACCGCGATCCGTTTCGACCGCAATGCGGCGGTGCTGATCAATAATCAGCAGGAACCGATTGGCACCCGTATCTTCGGCCCGGTCACGCGTGAGCTGCGGCAGAAGCAGTTTATGAAGATTATTTCGCTAGCGCCCGAGGTGTTGTGATGGCGGCAAAAGTAAGAAAAGGCGATCGCGTCGTCATGCTTACCGGCAAGGACAAGGGCAAGTCGGGCGAAGTGGTCCAGGTCCTTCCGAAGGACAAGCGCGTCATCGTGTCCGGCGTGAATATGGTGAAGCGCCATACCGCTCCGTCGCAGACGAATGCCGGCGGGATCGTCGAGAAAGAGGCGTCGGTTCACGTATCGAACGTGGCGCACCTGGATCCGAAGGACGACAAACCGACACGTGTCGGATTCAAGATGCTCGATGGGGACCGCAAGGTGCGCTATGCGAAGCGCTCCGGCGAAGTCATCGACAGTTGAGAAGGTAGTGCGAGCTGATGGCTGAGACTGATTATACACCGCGGCTGAAAGAGCATTATCAGAGCGCCGTCCGGCAGACTCTGATCGATGAATACAAGTACGCGAATCCGATGTCCGTTCCGCGGCTGGAAAAGATCGTCGTAAATGTCGGCGTCGGCGAAGCGGTCGGCGATTCGAAGAAGATCGACGCCGTCTGCGCGGATATTGCGGCGGTCAGCGGACAAAAGCCGATCGTGACGCGGGCACGGCAGTCGATCGCGAACTTCAAGCTTCGCGAGGGCATGCCGATCGGCGCCAAGGTCACGCTGCGGCGCGACCGAATGTATGAATTCCTGGACCGGCTGGTCACGGTGGCCCTGCCGCGCGTCCGGGATTTTCGGGGATTGTCGCCCAACAGCTTCGACGGCAACGGCAACTATGCCTTGGGGCTCAAGGAACAGATCGTTTTCCCGGAAATCGACTACGACAAGGTGGATGCAATTCGCGGCATGGATATCGTGATTTGCACGACAGCACAGACCGATGACGAAGCACGGCTGCTTCTCAAAGGTTTCGATTTACCGTTCCAGAATTAAGCGTCTGGCGGAGGAGCAGGTTACATATGGCCAAGAAAAGCGCGATCGAGAAGAACAAGCGTCGAGTGCGGATGTCCAAGAAGTTTGCGTCCAAACGGGCGCGTCTCAAGGCAATCGCAAGCGACCGGGAACTCCCGGCGGAAGAGCGTTTCGATGCCCGTTTGAAACTCGCGGAACTGCCGCGGAATTCCGCGCCGAACCGCATCCGCAACCGGTGTGAGTTGTCGGGACGCCCGCGTGCGTATTACCGCAAGTTCAAGATTTCTCGCATTGCTTTGCGCGATCTCGCGTCGTCGGGGCACATCCCCGGCATGGTTAAGGCCAGTTGGTAGGAGATAGACTGTAATGTCGATGAGCGATCCTATGGGCGATATGCTCACGCGCATCCGGAATGCGCAGCGGGTCGGCAAGAACACCGTGAGCTGCCCGGCGTCCAAGTTTCGGGCCAACGTCCTCGGTGTGCTGGAACGTGAAGGATTTATTCGTGGGTTCAGTTGGGCGGAGCTGCGTCAAGGCATCCCCGAACTGACGATCGAGTTGAAGTATTCGGAAGGCGAGCCGGTTATTCGCGAGATCAGTCGCGTTTCGCGGCCGGGCCGGCGGGTGTACTCCAAGATCAAGGATCTGCAGCGGATCTATAACGGTCTGGGTATTTCGATCCTGTCGACGCCGCGCGGCGTAATGTCGGATGCGGAAGCACGCGAAGCCAATGTCGGCGGCGAAGTGCTCTGCCGGGTGTTTTAGGAGAGAACCATGTCACGTGTTGGCAAATATCCGGTCACGGTTCCCGATGGCGTCGAGGTTTCGCTGGCCGGCAACATCCTGACCGCGAAGGGCAAACTTGGCGAACTTCAGGTGCCGTTCACGGATGAGGTGACGGTCGAGCTGAAGGACGGGAAGGTCAATGTCAATCCCGTCGGCAGCACCAAGAAGTCGCGGGCGCTCTGGGGCACCATCCGGAGCCTGGTGGACAACGCGGTCGTCGGTGTCTCCGAAGGGTTTACCAAGCGGCTTGAGATCAATGGCGTTGGCTACCGTGCGCAGGTGCAGGGCAAGAAGCTCAACCTGCAGCTTGGGTATAGCCACGATATCGGCTTCGAAATTCCCGAAGGCGTGAAAATCGCCCTCGAAGGCGACCGGCAATCGATCATCGCGATCAGCGGTGCCGACAAGCAGCGTGTCGGGCAGGTGGCGAGCGTCATCCGTGGTTTCCGCGGACCGGAGCCGTACAAGGGTAAGGGCATCAAATACCAGGATGAGATCATCCTGCGTAAAGAAGGTAAGAAAAAGTAGGAACGGCGGCGATGAATTCACGAAAACTCTTCGAACGTCGCAAGCGGCGGAATCGATACAACCTGAGGCGCCGCGCGAATGGCAAACCGCGTTTGTCGGTATTCCGTTCGAGCAAGCATATCTATGTGCAGATCGTCGACGATGGGGATGGCCGCACGCTGGTTGCCGCGTCGTCGGTCGAAAAGGATTTGCGCGGCAAGTTCAAGACGGGGGCGACCATCGAGGCCGCCACCGCCATCGGTAAGGAAATCGCCGACCGGGCGTCCAAAGCGGGCGTGTCGGACGTGGTGTTCGACCGGGGCGGGTACAACTATCACGGCCGGATCAAGGCACTGGCCGAAGCTGCCCGCGAAGGTGGGCTGAAGTTTTAGGAAGGGACGCGGGTAATGGCTCAACCACCGCAAGGTCGCGGACAGGGATCGCAAGGGCGCGGTCAAGGTCGCGGAAGAGGGCGCGGACGGGACGATCGCAACGAGCAGGAGTTCATCGAGAAGCTCGTCGGGATCAACCGTGTCGCCAAGGTCGTGAAGGGCGGCCGACGCTTCGGATTCTCGGCGGTCGTCGTCGTCGGCGACGGCAAGGGCCGGGTCGGCTTCGGCCTCGGTAAGGCGCGCGAGGTGCCGGAAGCCATCCGCAAGGCGACCGAACGCGCGCGGAAGTCGCTAATTCGGGTGCCGCTGCGCGAAGGACGGACGCTTCATCACGACGTGACCGGTCGTTTCGGCGCGGGCCGCGTGGTTCTTCGGAACGCACCGTCGGGAACCGGCATCATCGCCGGCGGTCCGATGCGCGCGGTGTTCGAGGCGTTGGGCGTGCAGGACGTCGTCGCCAAGTCGGTCGGGACGTCGAATTCGCACAACATGATCAAGGCGACCTTCGCGGCATTGATGAACTGCAATTCACCGCGCCAGGTCGCGAACCGCCGGGGCAAGAAGGTGGGTGAGATCGTCGGCCGCCGCGAAGAGACGTCGGCCGAGCGGGAGCAGACCAATGCCTGAGGCGAAGAAAACCGTGCGGGTAACGCAGATCGGCAGCCCCATTCGGCGCCGGAAGGATCAGCGCGCCACGTTGGTGGGGCTCGGCCTGAATAAGATGCACAAAACCAGCGAACTTGAAGACACCCCGTCGGTTCGCGGGATGATCAACAAGGTTCACCATCTGGTGCGCGTCGAAGACGCGAACTAGGCGCCGGTAGGACAAGGGTTCAAGGCATGAAACTCAACGAAATTTCGGATAATGCGGGCGCTCGACCCGTCCGCAAGCGCGTCGGCCGGGGCACCGGCTCGGGTACTGGCGGAACCTCGGGTTCAGGCCATAAGGGACAGAAGTCCCGGTCCGGCGTATCCATCAAGGGTTTTGAAGGCGGTCAGATGCCGCTTTATCGGCGTGTCCCAAAGCGCGGATTTACCAATGTTTTCCGGCTTCGCTTCGCGGAACTGAATGTCGGTCGGCTGCAACAGGCGATCGACGCGAAGAAAGTCGACGCGAAAAAACCGATCAACGGTGACGTGTTGGTCGAGGCGGGCGTGATCCGCCGTCTGCACGATGGCGTGCGCCTTCTTGCAAAAGGCGAGATTAAGGCCAATGTGACAATAGAGGTTGCCGGCGCGTCGAAATCGGCCATCGAAGCCGTTGAAAAGGCAGGCGGTAAGGTCACTGTGATCGCCAGGCCGAAGCAGGAAGGCAAGCACGTCAAGAAGTCGGACGGCAAAGGCGGCAAGAAGGCGAAGTCGGAAAAGTCCGAGGACGCGAGCGCTTGACCACAGGCGGTCGCGTTTAGCGGCAAACGGGATACACTGGCATGGCATCAGCGGCCGAACAGTTAGCGTCGAACTTCAATCTCGGGGCCTTGAGAAAGGCAACGGAGTTGAAAAAGCGGATCTGGTTCACGCTGGGCGCGTTGGTCATTTACCGTTTCGGCACGTATATCCCGCTTCCCGGTATCGATACCATCGTCCTGCAGGACCTGTTCTCGCAGCAGCAGGGCGGCATAGTGGGCATGTTCGACGTGTTCGCGGGCGGCGCGCTAAGCCGCATGTCGATCTTTGCGCTGAACATCATGCCGTATATCTCGGCTGCCATTATCATGCAGCTGATGCAGGCGGTGTCCCCGAAGCTGGAACAGCTCAAGAAAGAGGGTGAGGCCGGCCGCAAGAAGATCAATCAATTTACGCGATATGGCACGGTTTTCCTGGCGACATTCCAAGCCTACGGGCTGGCTGTCGGCCTCGAGAGTATGCAAAGCAGCGCGGGCGCCGCGGTGATGGCGCCGGGCGTTTTCTTCCGGGCGACCACGGTCATTACCTTGGTCGGCGGGACGATCTTCCTGATGTGGCTTGGCGAGCAGGTAACCCAGCGCGGCGTGGGCAACGGTATCTCGCTGATCATCTTCGCGGGCATCGTGGCGGAGTTACCATCGGCTCTGGCCGGCACCTTGGATTTGGGCCGGACGGGCGCTCTGCCGACCATCGCGATCATCGGCTTCCTGGTACTTTCGATCATCGTGATCATGATCATCGTCTTTGTCGAGCGCGCGCAGCGGCGTATCGTGGTGCAATATCCCAAACGGCAGGTCGGCAACCGCATGTTCGGCGGCGAGTCCTCGCATCTGCCGCTGAAATTGAACACGTCCGGCGTTATTCCGCCGATTTTTGCCAGCTCGTTGCTTTTGCTGCCGTTGACGGTGGCGAACTTCTCGGGCGGGCAGGGGCCGGAATGGCTGAATACCGTCAACGCCCTGTTGGGCCGCGGCCAGCCGCTCTTCCTGTTGATCTATGTCTCGATGATCGTGTTCTTCGCATTCTTCTACACGGCAATCGTCTTCAATCCCCAGGAAACCGCGGATAATTTGAAGCAGTATGGCGGCTTCATTCCGGGTATTCGCCCCGGCAAGAACACCGCGGATTACTTGGATTTCGTGCTCACGCGGCTCACCGTCATCGGGGCGATTTACCTCTCGGTGATCTGTATCATCCCGGAATGGCTGATTTCGCAGTATTCGGTGCCGTTCTACTTTGGCGGGACGAGTCTGCTTATCGTGGTGACCGTAACGATGGACACTGTCGGGCAGGTCCATTCGCATCTGTTGGCCCACCAATATGAAGGGCTGATCAAGAAGTCCAAGCTGCGGGGACGGCGGGGATGAACATCGTGTTGTTTGGGCCGCCGGGCGCTGGTAAGGGCACGCAGGCCCGGCGCATGGTCAATAAATATGGCGTTGTCCAATTGTCCACCGGCGAAATGCTCCGCGACGCCGCTGCGTCCGGGTCCGAGATCGGCCAACGGGCGAAGGCGGTGATAGAAAATGGCCAGCTCATGCCCGACGATGTGATGGTTGAGATCGTTTCGGATCGCATCGACGAACCGGATTGCGCGAATGGCTTTATCCTGGATGGATTTCCGCGGACAATTCCGCAGGCCGAGGCCTTGGACAAGCTTTTGGCCGAAAAGGGGCTGACGCTCGACCATGTCATAGAGCTTTTAGTGGACGACGATGTGCTGGTTTCGCGGATCGCGGCTCGCGCCGCCGAGGAGGCTGCTGCCGGTCGTTCGCGCGCCGACGACAATATAGAGACATTGAAGAAGCGACTCGCCGTCTATCATGAGCGAACGACACCGGTTCTTCCCTATTATCGCGACAAATCGATCCTCAAAACCGTGGACGGCATGGCCGATATCGACGATGTCGCGGCCCAGATCGATGCTCTGGTGCAGGGCGGATAGGAGATTTGACACCATGTTGAATTCCCCTATAATCCGCCGCCCCGGAGCCGAATTTATGGTTTCCGGCGTCGGGGTTGTCCCGGCAAACCGAAACATCCTGGCAACTACGTGCACGGTCGGCGGATTTGAGCCGGTACGCGGCGATTTGCCTATCGTAGTGTCTGACAAGGAGTACTCGGCGTGGCTCGCATAGCTGGCGTGAATATTCCGACGCAAAAGCGCGTCGAAATTGCGCTCACATACATTCACGGCATCGGCCGCACCAAAGCAAAGGAAATTTGCGGGAAGTGCGGCATTCCCGGTGAACGTCGCGTGAATGAGATGAGCGAACAGGAAGTAATGGGCGTCCGCGAGGTGATTGATCGCGACTATGTGGTGGAGGGAGATCTTCGCCGAGAAGTCGCGATGAACATCAAGCGGCTGATGGATCTCGGCTGTTATCGCGGCCTGCGTCATCGTAAGGGCCTTCCCGTTCACGGACAGCGGACGCATACGAATGCGCGCACCCGCAAAGGGCCGGCCCGTCCGATTGCTGGCAAGAAAAAAGCGGTCTAAGGAGCGGCACGGATGGCTAAGGCAGCGACAGCGCGCGTACGTCGGCGCGAGCGGAAGAACATAACGTCGGGCGTAGCGCATGTGAATGCGTCGTTCAACAACACCATGATCACTATCACCGACGCGCAGGGCAACGCGATTGCCTGGTCGTCGGCCGGCGGCATGGGGTTCAAGGGCAGTCGGAAATCGACTCCCTATGCGGCGCAGGTCGCCGCGGAAGATGCCGGCAAGAAGGCGCAGGAACATGGCATGAAGACCCTGGAAGTCTGCGTAAAAGGACCCGGGTCAGGGCGTGAGTCGGCGCTTCGGGCATTGCAGGCGGTTGGTTTCACGATCACCGCCATTCGCGATGTGACGCCGATTCCCCATAACGGGTGCCGTCCGCCAAAACGTCGGCGGGTTTGATCCGCCGTTCGAACGACGGACCGGATTTACGGAACAACGCCGCTGCCGAGAGCAGCGCGGTTTTTTGACAGAGCGAGGTCGCAACGGTGATCCAGAAGAACTGGCAAGCATTGATCAAGCCAAACAAGCTAAATATCGAGCCGGGGGCCGATTCATCGCGCACCGCAACCGTCGTTGCGGAACCGTTGGAGCGCGGCTTCGGCCTCACGTTGGGCAACGCCATCCGGCGTATACTTCTGTCGTCCCTGCAGGGCGCGGCGGTGACGTCGATCCAGATCGAGGGCGTGTTGCACGAGTTTTCATCCATCCAGGGTGTGCAGGAGGATGTCACGGATATCGTTCTGAACATCAAGTCGCTCGCCCTGCGCATGCACAGCGAAGGACCGAAGCGGATGGCCCTGACGGCCAAGGGGCCCGGCGAGGTGACGGCGGCACAGATCGAGACCGGGCACGACATCGAGGTCATGAACCCCAATCTCGTCATTTGCACGTTGGACAAGGGCGCCAGCATCAACATGGAGTTGACGGTCGACACCGGAAAGGGTTACGTCGCCGCGTCGTTGAACCGGCCGGCCGATGCGCCGATCGGGTTGATCCCGGTGGACTCGGTGTTCAGTCCCGTCCGCAAGTGCTCGTACAAGGTCGAGAACACCCGCGTCGGTCAGGTTACCGACTACGACAAGCTGTCCATGACGCTGGAAACCAACGGCACCGTGACGCCGGAAGATGCCGTGGCGCTGGCCGCCCGCATTCTTCAGGATCAGCTTCAGCTCTTCATCAATTTCGAAGAGCCGCAACAGCGCGTCGAGCAGGAACAGGCAACGGATCTTCCGTTCAACAAGAACCTGCTGCGCAAGGTCGACGAGTTGGAGCTTTCCGTCCGGTCGGCGAACTGCCTGAAGAACGACAACATCGTCTATATCGGCGATTTGGTTCAGAAATCCGAAGCGGAAATGCTGCGCACGCCGAACTTCGGGCGTAAGTCGCTAAATGAGATCAAAGAGGTCTTGTCGCAGATGGGATTGCATCTCGGCATGGAGATCAGCAACTGGCCGCCGGACAATATCGAAGACCTGGCGCGGCGGCTGGAAGAACCGTTCTAAAGACGGTCAAACGACAGAACTCGAGGAGCGGCGGACAATGCGCCACAGAATGAGCGGGCGAAAGCTCAACCGGAAGAGTCAGCATCGCAAGGCAATGTTCTCGAACATGGCGGCTGCACTCATCAAACATGAGCAGATTAAGACCACCTTGCCCAAGGCGAAAGAGCTTCGGCCGATCGTGGAGAAGCTCGTCACGTTGGGAAAGCGGGGCACGCTGCATGACCGCCGCCGGGCGTTCGCGATGCTTCGCGACGATGCGACCACGGCAAAGCTGTTCGAGACGCTGGGTCCCCGGTATGAGGATCGAAACGGCGGCTATATCCGCATTATCAAGGCGGGCTTCCGTTATGGCGATGCCGCGCCGATGGCGATGATTGAATTCGTCGACCGTGACGAGGACGCCAAAGGGTTGGACTCAGGGCCGGTCGAAATCGATGAAGATCTGGAAGAGACCGAGGCGGCCTAGGCTGGCCTCGGCGCATATCGGTTCAAATGGGGGGCGGCCGCGGGGCCGGCCCCTTTTTGTGTTATCGGTAGTTGCCTGACGAAACCCGGAGGAGTACATGCCTTCCATGGTTAGGTTCATTATCGCGATTGCCGTGTTTGCACTGCCGTTGACCGGTCCGGGCGGCGGCTCCGCGTTGGCGCAGAAGCGGGCGGTTCCGTCCGGCGGGGCAGAGATCCAACTGAGTTTTGCGCCCATCGTCCGCAAGGTCGGCCCTGCGGTCGTGAATATTTATACCAAGCGTGTGGTCCAGCAGCGCCCGGCGTCTCCGTTTTTCGACGACCCGTTTTTCCGGCGTTTTTTCGGTGAGAGCTCACCTTTCGGCGGCAGCCGGAAACGCATGGAGAATTCCCTCGGCTCGGGCGTGATCGTCCGCGGCGACGGCGTGGTCGTCACCAACCATCACGTCATCAAGGGGGCGGACAGCATCACCGTCGTCTTGAGCGATCGGCGCGAGTTCGACGCGAAGGTCCTTGTCACCGATGAGCAGACGGACATCGCCGTCTTGCGGGTCGCGATGAAGGGCGAGACATTGCCGTCGGTCAACTTCGGCGATGCGGATGCCTTGGAGGTCGGCGACCTGGTGCTGGCCATCGGCAACCCGTTCGGTCTGGGCCAAACGGTGAGTTCCGGGATCGTCTCCGGTCTGGCGCGCACGTCGGTCGGGATTACCGACTTTCGGTCCTTCATTCAGACCGATGCCGCGATCAATCCGGGTAACTCCGGCGGTGCGCTGGTGTCGATGGACGGCCGGCTTATCGGTATTAACACGGCGATCTATTCGCGCAGCGGGGGATCCGTCGGGATCGGCTTCGCGGTGCCGAGCAATATGGTCCGGACGATTGTCCGGAGCGCCGTCAGCGGCAAGCCGCTGGTCCGTCCGTGGCTATCGTTGCGCGCCCGTGAGGTGACCGCCGATATTGCGTCGGCGATGGGGCTCCCGCGGCCTGGCGGTGTCCTCGTCGAATCCGTTTCGCGCAAAGGGCCGGCGGCCCGCGCGGGAATTCGGCGCGGCGACGTTATCGTGGCGATTAATGAGAAGCCGGTGGATGACGTCCAGGGCATGCGCTTCCGGTTGGCCACCCGGGAAATCGGTGAACGGGTGAAGTTTTCCGTGCAGCGTAAAGGAAAGATACGGCGTTTGTCGTTCGAGCTGCAGGCCCCGCCGGAGGACCCGCCGCGCGATTTGACGAAATTGCGGGGCGAGCATCCCTTTTCCGGCGCGCATGTCTTGAACCTCTCGCCGGCGGTGGCGGGCGAGATCGGATTGGACGATTCGGCGGAAGGCGTGCTGGTTGTGAATGTCGCCCGCGGGTCCTGGGCGTCGCGCATCGGTTTGCGAAAGGGCGATATCATCCTCACCGTGAACGGGGAGGAGATAAAGTTGGTTGACGATGTCGAACGCGCGACCGCCGGTCGGGCGGACCGATGGCGGTTGGAAATTCGCCGCGGCCGCCGGACGCTTCGAGTAGAAGTCGGATAGAAGGCAATTGTATTGAGCGGACCCGCACAACAAGGTCTGTTTGAGAGTTCCGCACCGAGCCCGCTTGCCGCGCGGCTTCGGCCGTCGGCGCTGGGCGCGGTGGTCGGACAGGATCATCTGCTGGGTCGCGAGGGCGCGCTGCGGCGCATGTTGGATTCCGGCACGCTGGCGTCCATGGTCTTTTGGGGGCCGCCGGGTTGCGGCAAGACGACGATCGCGCAATTGCTGGCCGACGAGGTCAAGCTGGCCTTCGAGCCGTTGTCGGCGGTTTTTTCAGGCGTTGCGGATCTCCGCAAGGTTTTCGAACGGGCCAAGCAGCGGCGTGTCGCGGGCGAAGCCACGTTGCTCTTCGTGGATGAAATTCACCGGTTCAACCGGTCCCAACAGGATGGTTTTCTACCATACGTCGAGGACGGAACCGTCGTTCTGCTCGGGGCGACTACGGAAAATCCCAGTTTCGAACTGAATGCTGCATTGCTGTCGCGTTGTCAGGTTTTCGTGCTGCATCGGTTGGACCGGGGAGCGCTGGAAACGCTGCTGGCGCGCGCGGAGGCGGTTGAGGAGCGTTCTCTGCCGCTGGACGCCGAAGCGCGGGAAAGCCTCATAGCGATGGCGGATGGGGACGGCCGGTTCCTGCTGAATCTATGCGAGGAATTGTTTCGTTTGCCGGAGGGCGACACCCTGGACAGCGCGCGGCTTGCCGACACGGTGCAACGGCGCGCGCCGGTCTACGACAAGGGGCAAGACAGCCATTACAACCTGATCAGCGCGTTGCACAAATCCTTGCGTGGATCCGATACCGACGCCGGCCTGTATTGGCTCGCGCGGATGTTGGCGGGCGGCGAGGAGCCCCGATACATCGCCCGCCGGTTGCTCCGCTTCGCCTATGAGGATATCGGATTGGCCGATCCGGACGCGGCCGTTCAAGCGCTGACCGCGTGGGAGACCTACGAACGGCTCGGCTCGCCCGAGGGCGAACTGGCGATTGCGCAGGCGGTGATCTATCTGGGCAGTGCGCCGAAGTCGAATGCCGCCTACCGCGCGTTCGGGGCCGCGTCACGGTCGGCCAAGGAGACCGGATCGTTGAGCCCGCCCAAACATATTCTGAACGCGCCGACCGATCTGATGAAGGATTTAGGGTACGGCGCCGGGTATCAATACGACCATGACGCCGAGGACGGGTTCTCGGGCCAGAATTATTTCCCGGACGACATGCCGCGGGAGGGATTCTATACGCCGGTCGATCGTGGCTTCGAGCGCGAAATCCGGAAACGGCTTGCGTACTGGGATCGTTTGCGGTCCGGGCGGCAAGACGACAACGACGGGTGAGAAAGATGCGATTGGAGCATATTTCGGTGGACGGCGACCCCTTTGCGTTGGGTGTCGCGCTCGGCAAGCAGGGGGCGTCGGCGTTTCGCGACGTCGTCCGGAACCTGGATCGCTTCCAGGCGTTGCAGCCGTGGCGGGACAGCGAGCGGCTGTCGGCGATCGAGGCCGCGTCCCGCAGGGCTTACCCCGACCTTATGCGTGAGATGGAAGGTATCGCTGCAGGGGCGGACGCGGGTTTTCAGGACGTCTTGTTGTGGAATTGCCGGGGCGACCTGCCCAACAGCGCCGAGGTCATGGGTGAACAAGGTTGTACCGATGTGATGATCCCGGCCGATGAGGCAGCTGGTTTGCCGGCCGTCATCGGCCACAATGAGGACGATTCCCCGTCTTTCGATGGGCATTGTTTCGTCGCAACGGTGCGGCCGAACGATGGTCGGACCGGGTTTACCAGTTTCTGCGTGCCGGGGTTGTTGCCCGGCCATACTTTCGGCGTGAACGACGCTGGGCTGGTGCAGACGATCAACAATATCCGGCCGCGCGACCATCAGGTTGGGATCGGCCGGCATGTCGTGACGCGCGCGGTTCTGGGGTGCCGGAACCTGAGCGACGCGGCAGCGATCCTGGAGCGCGGCGACCGGGCCGCCGGATTTCATCACAATCTCGGGCAATGCGGGGGTGCATTTTTGGCGGTGGAGGCGCCCGCCAGCGGCTGCGAGATCATTCCCGTCGAAAAACCGCGCGCGCACGCGAACCATCTGATCTTCGAGCGCTTCGAGGATACCGACCAGCGGATCGCCGACTCCTCGCGCGACCGGCAGATTCGTGCGGAACGGCTTCTGAGCGGGGGCGGGGTCGGCCGGAACCCGCTTGTTGTCCTCGGCGATAGCGGCGGCGATGGATTGCCGATTTGCCGTAAGGCCCGTGGCGGGCCGGACGGCGGCTATACGCTGGCCACGGCGGTGTTCGAGATTGCCGCGGATACCGTGGGTTGGCGGATTTACGACGATCCGGCCGGTCCGGCGATTCTCGAGGGGCGGCAATCCGCGGCGACGGGCGGTTGATTCGGGATTCCCATGGTCGTTGGCGCGTAGAGCGGTTGCGGGATAGTATGTGCCCCGTTTGGCGAGGCTGTGACGACGATCCGCCCGCCCGCGTTGTTTCAACAAAGAAGAACAACGAAGTACGACAAAGGGATTTACGGAATGGTGTATTTTGGGAAGGGTGCAACGGTCGGTTTTCCGTTGCTCTTGGGGATAGTTTTGTCGGCGGTTGTCCCCGCGGACGCAGCGGCGCAGGCGGCCGAGAAGATGGACGGGGCGAACACGGCCTGGATTCTGACGTCAACGGCGCTGGTGCTGTTTATGACCCTGCCAGGTCTGGCCTTGTTCTATGGCGGACTTGTGCGGGCCAAGAATATCCTATCCGTTCTCATGCATTGTTTTGCGATCGCGTGCCTGGCGTCCGTATTGTGGCTGGTGATCGTCTATAGCCTGGCCTTTAGCGATGGCGGTACGGCAAACCAGTGGATCGGCGGATTGGACAAGGCGTTCCTTGCCGGAGTCGGAACCGATTCGTTGTCCGGGGATATCCCCGAGACAGTCTTCATCATGTTCCAGATGACCTTCGCGGTCATTACGCCAGCGCTGATCGTGGGTGCCTATCCCGAGCGCATCAAGTTTCTGCCGGTTCTGCTATTCAGCGGGTTATGGCTCATCTTCGTGTATGCCCCGGTCGCCCATTGGATTTGGGGCGGCGGTTGGCTCGCCGGATTCGGCGTGCTGGATTTCGCCGGCGGGCTCGTGGTGCATGCGACCGCCGGTACCTCGGCCATTGTCATTGCGAAGATGCTGGGGAGCCGGAAAGGCTTTCCCAACGAGTTGCGCCCGCCGCACAGCCCCGCGCTGACGATGGTCGGCGCGGCGATGCTCTGGGTCGGCTGGTACGGCTTCAACGCGGGCAGCGCCCTGGCGGCGAATGGCAGCGCCGGCATGGCGATGTTGGTGACGCATATTTCCGCCGCGACGGCCTCGCTGACCTGGATGGCCATCGAATGGATCAAGTTCGGCAAACCCAGTCTCGTCGGTATCGTCACCGGGATGGTTGCAGGATTGGCGACGATTACGCCGGCTTCCGGGTTCGTCGGCCCCGCGGGCGCGCTGGTCTATGGAGTGCTGGCGGGCTCTATCTGCTATTGGGCGGTCGGAACGATCAAGCACAAGCTCAAGATCGATGATTCATTGGATGTCTTTGCCGTACACGGTGTCGGCGGCATCCTTGGTATACTCTTGGTTTCCGCTTTTGCGCTGCCGGCGCTTGGCGGGCTCGGCCTTGCGGATGGCATGACAGCCGGTAAACAGTTCGGCGTGCAATTGTTGGGCACAGTCGCCGTGGTCGCATGGAGCGCCGTGTTCAGCTTCATTATTCTCAAGGTTGTGGGCGCGATCGGCGGATTGCGTGCCAGCGAGGAAGCCGAGACCGAAGGGCTCGATGTCAGTGAGCATGGCGAACGCGAGTATAATTTCTAAGCCCCTTTGCCGGCACCGGTCGGCATCCGGCGCGAACAGATAAGGAAGCAATGCCATGAAAATGGTTGTGGCGATCATTAAGCCTTTCAAGCTCGATGACGTGCGCGAGGCGCTCGGTGCCATCGGCGTGGAAGGTCTCACCGTCTCGGAAGTCAAAGGATACGGCCGGCAGAAGGGACAGACGGAGATTTACCGCGGCGCGGAATACGCCGTTAGCTTCGTGCCGAAGGTGAAGCTTGAAATTGCCGTTGATGACGCGTTGACCGAACGGGTCGTCGAGACGATTCGCGAAACCGCCAATTCCGACAAGATCGGCGATGGAAAGATCTTTGTCATGGACCTGGGCGCAGCGGTGCGAATCCGGACCGGTGAGACCGGCGCGAACGCGCTGTAGGTTTGTTTTTCGGCGGCGAAATCCGCTGTCTCCAGCGAATTGAGCGAATACGGTGAAGCTGATTCTTGCAATCGCGGTTGGTGGTGCGATCGGGGCGGTGGCCCGGCATCTCGTCAACGTCCAGGCTGTGGCCTTGATGGGGTTCGGGTTCCCGTGGGGGACGTTGACGGTCAATATCCTTGGGTCGTTCCTGATGGGTGTCCTTGTCGAAACCTCCGCGCTTGTCTGGTCGCCGGATTCGGCGGTGCGAGCGATGTTGGCGGTCGGGGTGCTGGGGGCGTTTACCACCTTTTCCACGTTTTCCCTCGACACAATCGTGCTCTACGAGCGGGGTCAGATGGGACTCGCGGCGGGCTATGTTATCGCATCCGTCGTGCTATCGATCGGCGGGCTGTTTGCCGGGCTTGCCGTCGTCCGGGCGGTGATCCAATGACCGGTGTCGAGATACGGGTCGTCCGCGAGGATGAAGTCGGTCTGCGCCTCGACCGGTGGTTCGGGATCCATTTCCCCGAAGTGGGGCACGGCCGTTTGCAAAAGCTTCTGCGGACGGGGCAGGTCCGGGTCGATGGCCGGCGGGCAAAGGCGGGGTTCCGGCTTGCCGCGGGCGCGCAAGTGCGGGTGCCGCCACTCGGCCCTATGCGGACCGGGAAGCCATCCAAGAAGCCTGAACCTACCGTCAGCAAGGCCGATGCCGATTTGATCCAATCATTCGTCCTCTACAAGGACAGGGACGCGATAGCGCTCAACAAGCCGCCCGGCCTCGCCGTGCAAGGGGGAACCGGCACGCACCGGCACATCGACGGCATGCTCGATGCCCTGCGGTTCGACGCGAATGAGACGCCGCGGCTCGTGCACCGGCTGGACCGGGACACCAGCGGTGTCTTGCTGTTGGGCCGGTCGCGGGCGGCAACGGCAACACTGGGCAAGGCCTTTCGGAGTCGAAGCGCGCGGAAACTCTATTGGGCGATTACCGTCGGCGTGCCGGAGCTGCAATCCGGCCGCGTCGACCTGCCGTTAGCGAAATTGCCGGGCCCGGCGGGGGAGCGCATGGTCGTCGACCGCGCCAAAGGACAACGCGCCACGACGGTGTACCGCGTCGTCGACCGCATCGGCACCCGGCTTGCGTGGGTCGCGTTGTGGCCCTGGACCGGCCGAACGCACCAGCTCCGGGTTCATTGCGCCGCGATCGGATGCCCGATTTTGGGCGATGGAAAATACGGCGGCGCGGACGCCTTTGTGACCGGCCATCCGGTATCGCGCAAGCTGCATCTGCATGCCCGGTCGCTGACCGTGCCGCACCCGTCGCGGAAGGGCGACCTGTCCGTTTCGGCGGAGTTGCCGGATCATATGGCGGAAACATGGTCGCTGTTCGGCCTGGATCCCAACGAAATGGAAGATCCATTCGCGGATAACGCGACGTCGTAGCGGGGCAAACGCGTTGGACTGTTGGCGCGGCTGTGTAGCGAGTCACAGTCGACGGCGGATACCTGCAATATTATATGCTTCGTGGGATTAGTCAGTGGCGAGGAGCCGAATGACGGTGGCGATGCCGAACCGGTTGATCGTGTTTGATTGCGACGGGACGCTCGTCGATAGTCAGCACAACATCGTAACGGCGATGACGCGTGCGTTTCGCCGGCATGATCTGCATGATCCGATACCGGAAGAGGTCCGGCGTACCGTCGGACTGAGTATTCTGGAGTCCGTGGACCGTCTTTTGCCCGACGCACCGCACGACACGTTGCGGAGCATCGGTGAGGCCTATCGCACGGCGTCATACGAGTTGCGGCTCGAACCCGGTCACGAAGAACCGCTTTACCCCGGGATCGGCGATATGATCAGGGAGCTATCGGATACGAATGCTATTCTCGCGGTGGCCACTGGTAAATCGAAGCGTGGTCTTAAGAAGACGCTGCAGCGACATGATTTGCAACAGCATTTTGCGATACTGAAAACGTCGGACGATGGGCCCGGCAAGCCCGATCCGACGATCCTGCTCGACGCCATCGCCGAGGCGGGAGCCGATCCGGGCTCGACCGTCATGATCGGCGATACGGTGTTCGATATCTCGATGGCGCGGTCGGCGAAGGCCCATGCCGTCGGCGTCAATTGGGGATATCATGAACCGGTGGAACTCGATGCCGCGGGTGCCCATGTAATACTTGATGAAATAAGCGAATTACCGAATTTGCTGAAAACCCTCTGGGGGAAAATTTGATGCGGTTGGTCAAAATTCTGTCGATTGTCGGTGTCGTGGTCGTCGTCCTGCTCGGCGCGGCCGCGATCTTTTTGAGCACGCTGGATTTCAACGAATACAAGCAGCAGATCGCGGATGAAGCGAAGAAGGCCACCGGCCGGGATCTCGCCATCGAAGGCGATCTGCGCCTCAATATTTTCACGCTGAATCCGGGTTTGGTCGTCGACGGAGTGCGATTCGCCAATGCCCCCTGGGGCTCCAAGCCCGATATGGCGGCGATCAAGCGATTCGAGGTAAAGGTGAGCATTCTGCCGTTGCTCAGCGGAACCTTGGATGTCGATCACGTGATCCTGAGCGGGGCGGAAATTCTGCTCGAACGGAACAAAGCCGGTAAGGGCAACTACGAATTTCCGGCAATGGAAAAAGCCAAGCCGGCCGAGCCGGAAAGTCCTGGCGGACAGGGGCAACAATTCAGCCTGGCGCTGCGCGAACTCAGCATCAAGGATTCCCGGCTGACCTATAAGGACGCGCAGACGGGACAAATGCTTGTGATGGCGGTGGATGAACTGGCGCTCGGCGATGGATCGGACCTGCCGGTCGACCTCAAGTTCAACGGTTCCTACAACGATGCACCTTTCAGCGTAACCGGCGGCCTGGGCAGCATTGCCGCGTTGGTCGGCGGGGAGGACCCGTGGCCGATTGCCATCAAGGCGGAGGCCGGCGGTGCGACCGTCGCGGTGGAGGGCAAGATCGACAACCCTGCCGCGGTGTCGGGATTGGACTTGTCGGTATCGGTCACAGGCGAGGATCTGTCGGCGATGAGCGCGATCGCCCAAGCGCCGGTGCCGCCGCTTGGGCCGTATGCCATCAAGGCAAAGATTAAGGGTGCGCTCGACAAGGCCATCGACGTTCCGACGCTGACAGTGAAGATGGGTGAGAGCGCTCTGGCCGGTAAGGCGACGCTCCAGCTCAAAGGACGTCCGATGCTTACCGCGAATTTGGGGTCCGATCTCATCAAACTCTCGGATTTCGTGAAGGACCCGCCGGCTGGTAAATCGTCGGACAGCGGCACGGGCGCGGACAAACCGGCGGCGAGTGGCGGTGCGGGGGACAAGCGTGTGTTCCCCGCGGACCCGCTGCCGGTCGAGGGATTGAAAGCGGCGGATGCCAATGTGGATGTGGCCATCAAGAAGCTGCTCGCCAATGGTATTCCGGTCGACGATATCCAGATGAAGCTTCGCCTGCAGAATGGCGATCTGACCGTGAAACCGCTGGCTGCGCGGCTTGCCGGCGGTGCGATCGACGGCGCCGTTCGTTTGAATGCCGCACAAGCGACGCCGGGCCTCGATTTGACCATTTCCAGTAAGAAGATCGACGTCGGTAAGCTTTTGGCGGCGATGGAGGTGACGGATCTCCTGACCGGTACATTGAATAGTGACGTCACGCTAAAAGGTCAGGGAAAATCCGTCCGGGCGATCATGGCCAGTCTGAACGGCCGGACCAGTGTCGTGATGGGCAAGGGCCGAATGAAAAGCGATGCGCTGGATATCTACGCCGGTGGTGCGGCCAAGCTCCTGACGCAGATCGTCGTCGGCAAGAAGAGCGAATACACCGTCATCAACTGCTTCGTAAATCAGTTCGATGTTCAGCAAGGCGTTGCGAATAGCAAAATCCTGTTGTTCGATACGGAGTATACGACCGTCACCGGCAAGGGGTCGATCAATCTCGGCACCGAGGAAATCGACTATCAGGTTGATCCGCGGCCGAAATCGGTCACCGTCAATACGGCGGTGCCGGTCCAGATCACCGGGATGATCGGTGACCCGTCTATCTCGCTGAACAAGCTGGCCGCCGCGGCCAAGGTCGGCGGCATCGTCGGATCGGTCTTCTTCCCGCCGGCGGCCGTCGTGGCGCTGGGTGACCTGGGCACCGGCGAGGACAACCCCTGCGTCAAGAAGGCGTCGGAAGGCGCCAAGGGAGGCGGACAGAGCGCTACGCCGCCGTCCAAGGGGATCACCGATGCGGTGAAAGGCGTCGGCGACGGCGTCAAGGAGAAGCTCGACAAAGGGCTGAAGGGGCTGTTCGGCAAGTAATGGCGTTGAAGCGCTTCTATAAGCTCTGTGCGGTCGAAAGTACGGAGGGCGGGCATGCGGTCACGCTGGATGGGCGAACGATAAAGACGCCGGGAAGGGCGCTGCTGGCCTTGCCGAGCAAGCCGCTGGCAGATGTCGTCGCAGGGGAATGGGATGCCCAGGGCGACGAGATCGACGCGGACAGCATGCCGATGATGCAGCTTGCCAGCACCGCCGTAGACCGGGTCGTACCGCGTCGCGATACGGTCATCGACGACATTGCCGCCTATGGCCGGACCGATCTGCTGTGTTATCGCGCCGAGCACCCGGCGGCGCTTGTCGAACGCCAAGGGACGGTTTGGCAGCCGTTGCTGGATTGGGTCGCGTTGCGGTACGACGCGCCCTTATTGGTGACGGGGGGCGTCATCCCTGTCGATCAACCGGAAAACAGCATGGCGGCGGTGCGGTCCGCCGTTGCCGAGAGTGATGATTTCGGCCTGTCAGCGCTGTATTCGCTGACGGTGGCCTGCGGGTCCGTTGTGCTGGCACTGGCGGTCCGGGAAGACGAGATCGACCCCGAGGCGGCCTATGCGGCCAGCCAAATCGACGAAACCTGGCAGGCGGAACAATGGGGCAGCGATCCCGAGGCCGAAGCGCGCCGCGAACGCCTCCGTACGGATATCCATTCCGCGGCTCGGTTTCTCGCTCTCTTGCGAGCGTGAAACCGGGGTGCTATGCCGGATTGCAACGTCGGAGGGCCCCAATGAGCGATATCCTTAAGCAGCTGGAAGAAAAACGCGAGGCGGCGCGGCTCGGCGGCGGCCAGCGCCGAATCGACGCCCAGCACCAGAAAGGCAAGTTGACCGCTCGCGAGCGGCTCGAGGTGTTGTTCGACGAGGAGTCCTTCGAGGAGTGGGACATGTTCGTCGAACACGATTCCCACGATTTCGGCATGGACGAACAGCGTGTCCCCGGGGACGGCGTGGTGACCGGACACGGCACGATAAACGGCCGGCTGGTCTTTGCATTCAGCCAGGATTTCACGGTCTTCGGCGGATCGCTCTCCGCCGCGCATGCCGGCAAGATTTGCAAGGTGATGGACCAGGCGATGAAGGTCGGCGCGCCGGTGATCGGGCTCAACGATTCCGGCGGCGCGCGCATCCAGGAGGGCGTGGCATCCTTGGCAGGCTATGCCGACGTCTTTCAACGCAACGTCATGGCGTCGGGCGTGGTGCCGCAGATTTCCTTGATCATGGGGCCGTGCGCCGGCGGGGCGGTATATTCGCCGGCGATGACCGACTTCATCTTCATGGTGAAGGATTCCTCCTACATGTTCGTCACCGGCCCCGATGTGGTGAAGACCGTGACGCATGAGGAGGTTACCGCAGAAGACCTCGGCGGCGCGGTCACCCATACGACGAAATCCGGCGTCGCTGATCTCGCCTTCGAGAATGATATCGAAGCGTTGATCGAACTGCGCCGTTTCATGGATTTTCTGCCGGCGTCGAACCGCGAAAAGTCGCCGGAACTCCCGACCGCCGATCCGTTCGATCGGTCGGAACCGTCGCTCGACACCTTGGTGCCCGAAAACCCCAACCATCCCTACGATATGGGCGAATTGGTCCGGAAGATCGTGGACGAAGGGGATTTCTTCGAGATTGCGCCGACTTATGCGGGGAATATCCTGACCGGATTCGGCCGGATGGAAGGGCAGACCGTCGGCATCATCGCCAATCAGCCGATGGTTTTGGCGGGATGCCTGGATATCGATTCGGCGCGCAAGGCCGGCCGTTTCGTGCGGTTTTGCGATTGTTTCAACATTCCCATTCTGACCTTCGTGGACGTCCCGGGCTTCCTGCCGGGGACGGGCCAGGAATACGGCGGCATCATCAAGCACGGCGCGAAACTTCTGTTCGCCTATGCCGAAGCCACGGTGCCGAAGATCACCGTCATCACGCGCAAGGCCTATGGCGGTGCCTATGACGTCATGAGTTCGAAGCACTTGCGGGGTGACCTGAATTACGCGTGGCCGAGCGCGGAGATCGCGGTGATGGGGCCGAAAGGGGCGGTGGAGATCATCTTCCGCGCCGATCTTGACGATGCGGAAAAGATCGAGAAGCGGACGGAGGAATACCGGGCGAAATTCGCCAATCCCTTCGTCGCGGGATCGCTCGGTTTCATCGACGATATCATCAGGCCGCGCAACACACGGCGGCGCATCTGCCGCGGTCTCCGCATGCTGCGTAACAAGCAGCTTGAAAACCCGGCGAAGAAACACAGCAACATCCCGCTTTAGCGATGTTGGGACGGGACTCGGCCCGATCGCTGCCGTAGGTCCGATCTTCCGGCAAAGAGGACTGGGTTCCATGGATAACCGCACCAACGCCTCGATGGATGACGCGACGCTGGTTCGAAATGGCAGGGTGATTCAGCTTCTCGGCCTTGCGGATGTGGGTTTAGGCGCCTCGATACCCTTCTGGGGGCCGATGGTGGCGGCCGATTTGGGCGGCTACTGGTGGTTCGCGGGCGCATTTCTCGCCGCCACGGGACTGGGGCTGATCGTCTACGGGCGAATTATCATAAAGCGCGCCCGCCCGACCAACCGCACGGTGATGCGATGAGGTCTGCGCTCTACGTTTTCGGCCTTACTATTGGCGTCCTTTTAGTCGGTCCCGCCGCCGCTGGCGACCGCTTTCCCGGTGCTGATTGGCAGATTGTTGAGAACCCCGGCGTTCTTGGATGGTCCGAGCCGAAATTGGCCGAGGCGAAACGATATTTCGACGCTCTGGAGTCCACGGCATTCGTCCTCATCGACAACGGCCGGATGGTCGTTGCCTGGGGCGATATCGAGGAACCGCAGTCGATTTACTCGGTTCGAAAAAGTCTTCTCAGTGCGCTTTATGGGGTCTTCGTTGGAGACGGGAAGATAGATACGTCCCGCACCTTGCAGGACTTGGCCATCGATGACGAAGACGGCCTGACCGACGCCGAAAAATCGGCGCGGGTGGTCGACCTGCTGCGCGCGCGCTCCGGCGTCTATCATCCGGCAGCGTATGAGCCAGCCAGCATGAAAAAACGACGGCCCAAGCGGGGTGCGCACGCTCCGGGGGCGCACTTTTACTACAACAACTGGGATTTCAATACGCTGGGCACGATCTTCCAGAACCTCACGGGCCTCACGGTGTATGACGCATTTGAGAAACGGATCGCCGCCCCCTTGCAAATGCAGGACTACACCGCTGCCGATCAGTCTTTCCATTCCGAGTCCGTGTCTCGCCATCCTGCGTACCCGTTCCGTATGAGCGCCAGAGACCTTGCCCGTTTTGGCATGCTTTTCCTTTGCGAGGGGCGATGGAACGACCGTCAAATCATTCCGCGAAACTGGGTCGCGAAAAGCACCAGGGCGCACACCGAAGACACGGGGCGGCGTGGCGTCGGTTATGGTTACATGTGGTGGACAGCGCTGCCCGGTAAGCGGCATTTTAAGAACCACTTGGGCGACGATGCCTTCTCGGCACGGGGGAACGGCGGTCAATACGTTTTGGTTGCGCCATCAGAAAATCTGGTAGTTGTTCATCTCGTTGATTGGCGCCGTACCGGCGCAAAAATAGGGTCAAGCGGATTTGGTTGGCTGTTGGAGAAAGTGTTGCGCTCACGGCCAAAGACCTGATTGCGCGGCATCGAGTTATTGGAGACGTCATGACGCACTCGGAAGACCCCGACACGACACGCGCGGCGCGGCGGAGTCGCGGGCTGCGCCTGCATTTCGGGGCCTATTTCCTGCTGATGCTGATCCTCGTCCCCATCAATTTGATCGTGACTCCCGAGACCCCGTGGTTTATCTGGCCCATGGTGGGATGGGGGAGCGTTTTGGCGATTCATACTGCCTGGGCGATGGGTTTGTTTGATATACTTTCCTCCAAGGATTAGGCTCCGGTGCAATCGAAAATGGGATACCGTTAATGACCGACATTCGCATCGAACTGCACAGCGACACGCAGACCCGCCCCACCCCCGGTATGCGGCAGGCTATGGCGGACTCCGTCGTCGGCGACGAACAAAAGGGCGAGGACCCGAGCGTCAACCGTTTGCTGGACATGGCGAAGGAACTGTTCGGCAAGGAGGACGCAGTGTTCATGCCGTCCGGCACCATGTGCAACCAGATTGCCCTGATGGTCCATTGTAAGCCGGGCGACGAGGTGCTGTCGGACAAGACTGCGCATATCCTGAACCTCGAAGGCGGCGGCGCCGCGGTTTTCGCGGGCTCGCTGATCCGGCCGATCGACGGTGAACGGGGCATCTTCAGCGCGCAGCAGCTTCAGGACAATATCCGCGCGGTGCGCCGCCATACGCCGAAGCCGCGCATGGTCGCGATCGAGCAGACGTCGAACCTCGGCGGCGGGACGATCTGGCCGCTGGAGACGATCCGCGAGGTCGGGGCCGTCGCAAGGGAAAACGGCCTGGCCATGCATATGGACGGTGCACGGGTCCTTAACGCGGTGGTTGCGAGCAACGTATCCGCCCAGGATTTCGCCGAGCCGTTCGACACCTTGTGGCTCGACCTCAGCAAGGGCTTGGGATGCCCGTTCGGCGCGGTGATGCTCGGGAGCAAAGACGATATCGACGCGGCGTGGCAGTGGAAGCAGCGGATGGGCGGCGCCATGCGGCAGGCGGGCGTCATCGCGGCGGCCGGCGTCTACGCCTTGGAAAATCACGTGGACCGAATGGCCGAGGATCACGCGAACGCAAAATTCTTCGCCGAACGCATCGCCGAAATCCCGGGTGTCGAGATCGATCCGTCATCGGTTGAAACCAACTTGGTGTTTTTCGATGTCGAGAAAACCGGCCTGACGGCGGCGCAGGTCCATGACCGGCTGTTGGAGCATGGCGTCCGCATCGGCGCGTCGGCCGGGTCGTCCATGCGGGCGGTGACGCATCTCGACGTGAGCAAGGAACAGCTCGCCGAAGCGGCCGATGTCCTGGGCACCGTTGCCGTGGAGGCGGCGGCCGCGTAGGCATGCCGCCGGCCCGCATTGCCGGATGGATGGGGCGGCGATAGACGGATGACCTCCGAGGAACTGCAGGATCGGGTTGCCGCTTTTCCGTTCTGGTATCACCGGATCGAATTGCCGGGCGGCGTCACGACACCGGGCATGAATCCGCTCAGCCCGCAAACATATGGCGTTCCCGAAGACTTGTCCGGCAAGCGGGTTCTCGATGTGGGGGCGTGGGACGGGTATTGGACCTTCGAAGCGCTGAAGCGCGGGGCGGCCGAGGCGGTCGCGATCGACGACTTTTCCGATTATCTGGGTCAGTTGGAAACCCGCGACCGGCCCGGTTGGGAAACTTTCGACTTCTGCCGTGACGCGCTGGGATATACCGAGGACATCTGTCGGCGAACGGAGCTGTCCGTCTACGACGTCAGTGAAGAGCTACTCGGGCGTTTCGACGTGGTATTCTTTTTCGGCACGCTCTATCATCTGCGCTATCCGTTACTGGCGCTGGACCGGCTGGCGTCGATTTGCGACGGCACGCTGATCGTCGAATCGCAAATCGCCGACGACTACAGCGCGTTCCAAGGCGGCCTCGGGAAGGGCTATCCCGGCGAGCAGATGGTGATGGAATTCTTCCCGGGCGATGAACTCGCGGGCAATGAGACGAATTGGTGGGCGCCGACACTGTATTGCCTAGGGCATATGGTGCGGGCCGCCGGATTCCCGTCGGTCGACGTTTGGAAGCTTGTCCGCGAGGCGCCGACCACGATCGGACATTGCCGTGGATTTGCACGCGGACAGCGGGGCTAGGGGAGGCATGGGCGAAGGTCCGCCGCGTATCCGGTGCGAGGGTTGGCGGTTCGTGCCTCAGTCCTTTGCCGTGGTCCATCAATTCCAGGCGTTGGGCCTTGAAGACGCGGGCGCGGACATTTCCATTCGCGATCTACCTTACTTCGGGGATTGGTCGCCCGTATCCGGGCTGCTTCCGCGGCCGTTGGAGGACCGCCTCAAGCGGATGCCGTCCGGGAGGATGGATGGGCCGGTATCCGGTGTCATTCGGGTTGCCGTGCCCTACGATTTCTCGGCATCGCGCGATGGTCCGACGCTGGTCATGGCGACCGCCGAAGCCGGTGAAATTCCGACGGAAAACATTGCAGGCGGGCAGACTGCCGGGGCCGCGGTTGCCGCTTCCGATGCGCGGATCTATGCGCCGTCGCGGTGGTCGCGCGACGGTCTCGTCTTGAGCGGCATTCCCGAGGATCGCATCGATATCGTCGGGCACGGCATCGATCCGTCGATTTGGCAGGCGCCCGTCGGCTCCGCCCGCGCCGATTTTCGGCAGCGTTTCGGCTGGAGCGACGATTTCGTCTTTCTCAATGTCGGCGCGATGACCGAGAACAAGGGGATCGATTTGCTCTTGCAAGCTTTCGCGGCGGTTCTGACGGCGCATCCGCGGGCGCGGCTTGTGCTGAAGGGGGCGGACGCGATCTTCCGGTCGCGAGATCTCGTCGCGGGGTATCTCGCCGACCTGCCGGTCGACCGGCGGCATGCGGTCGCGGAACGGCTGACCTATATCGGCGACAGCTACATGCTCGACGATATGATCGCGCTCTATCAGGTCGCCGACGCTTATGTGTCGCCCTATCGCGCGGAGGGCTACAATCTGCCGGTCCTGGAGGGCGCGGCCTGCGGACTGCCGGTCATCTGCACGGCGGGGGGTGCCACGGACGATTTCACGACATCCGATTTCGCGCTGTATGTCGACGCAATCCTGGACGACGGGCGTCGCATGCTTGTGCCGTCAACGGAGAGCCTGATCGACCGGATGACGCGCTGCATCGAGGACGGCGACTGGCGGGCGCGGGCGGCCAACTGCGCGGTGGGCCATATCGCGGAGCGCCACACATGGCGGCATGCGGCGGAAGGATTGTTGCGGGCCCTCAACATTGATCCGTCTGCGGGTCACACGGGATGCGGTATGACGAATAGCTCAGATGACGATCCGCTGCGGCTTCATATCGGCGGCGAATCGGCGCTCGAAGGCTGGAAGGTTCTGAATATCGAGTCCGCGGATTTTGTCGACTATGTCGGCGATTGCTCCGACCTGTCGCAGTTCGCCGACCATTCGGTTTTGGAAATTTACGCATCGCACGTGTTGGAACATCTCGGTTATCTGGACGATCTGCCGAATGCGTTGAAGGAATTTCATCGCGTTCTTGAAACGGGCGGGCGGTTGCGGTTGAGCGTGCCCGACCTGGAAACCCTGTGCCGACTGTTCTTGCATCCGAAACTCGATATGTCGTCGCGGTTTCATGTCATGCGGGTAATGTTCGGCGGCCAGACAACCCCGCATGATTTCCATAAGGCGGGCATGACCGAAGAGTTCATGACCGACTACCTGCAGGTCGCGGGATTCACATCCATCGAGCGGGTCGAGACGTTCGATCTCGTCGCCGATACCAGCGCGTTGAAACTTGCGGGCGTGTCCATCAGCCTGAACATGCAGGCGATTAAGTAGCCCGCCCTGGGCACAACTTGTTTTTGCATCGGACAATTCCCTATAGACTAGGCGATGAAGCGGGCGCGGCGCGGTCGTGGAGGGGCAAGAAAAACAACGGGTTTACGTGACGTGTTCTCAAAAATTCTGATCGCGAACCGGGGCGAGATCGCCTGCCGGATCATGCGCACCGCGAAACGCATGGGGATTGCCACCGTCGCGGTCTACTCGGACGCGGATGCGCGTTCGCTGCATGTCCGGATGGCAGACGAAGCGATGGCCATCGGCGGCAATGCGGCGGCGGAGAGTTATCTGGCGATCGACAAGATCGTCGATGCCGCACTACGCAGCGGGGCCGAGGCGATTCATCCCGGCTTCGGCTTCCTTTCCGAGAATGCCGCCTTTGCCGACCGCTTGGACGAAGAGGGCATAGTTTTCATCGGCCCGAAACAGCGGGCCATCGCGTCCATGGGCGACAAGATCGAGTCCAAGCGCCTGGCCCAGGAAGCGGGCGTCAGTACCGTGCCGGGCCATCCGGATATCGTTCCCGATGCGGACACCGCCGTGCGCATAGCCGCCGAGGTGGGCTTCCCCGTGATGATCAAGGCGTCCGCCGGCGGTGGCGGAAAGGGGATGCGCATTGCCCGCGATGAAGACGAGGCGCGCGAGGGCTTCACGCTCGCGGCCAGCGAGGCGAAATCCAGCTTCGGCGACGACCGCATCTTCATCGAACGGTTCATCGAGGAGCCGCGGCATATCGAGATCCAGGTCTTGGCCGATTCCAAAGGAAACACGATCCATCTCGGTGAGCGGGAGTGCTCGATCCAGCGGCGGCACCAGAAGGTCATCGAAGAAGCGCCGTCGCCCTTTCTGGACGAAAAGACACGTGAGGCGATGGGCGCGCAGGCCATTGCCTTGGCCAAGGCCGTCGACTATCAGTCCGCGGGGACCGTCGAGTTCATCGTCGACAAGGACCGCAATTTCTATTTTCTCGAGATGAACACCCGGTTGCAGGTCGAACACCCGGTCACGGAGTACATCACCGGACTCGACCTCGTCGAACAGATGATCCGTATCGCCGCCGGTGAGCCGCTCCCGCTGTCGCAGGACGAGGTGACCTTGAAGGGGTGGGCCGTCGAGGCGCGTGTCTATGCCGAGGATCCATACCGCAACTTCCTGCCGTCGACCGGGAGGCTCGTGCGGTATCACGCGCCGGCGGAAGACGCCCATGTCCGCGTGGATACGGGCGTTTACGAAGGCGGTGAAATTTCCATGTTCTACGACCCCATGATCGCCAAACTCGTTGTCGGGGGCGCAACACGCAACGAGGCCATTGCACAGATCCGGGACGCGCTGGACGCGTTCCACATTCGCGGCATTTCGCACAATGTTCCGTTCCTGGCGGCCGTGCTTGCGCATCCTCGCTTCATCGAAGGCCGGCTCTCGACCGGGTTCATCGAAGAGGAATATCCCGACGGGTTACAGCCACGGCCGTTGACCAATACAGAGACCGCGCTCTTCGTTGCCGTGACGGCTGTATTGCAACATCGCAACCTAGTGCGTCGGCCGGAGGCCGCTGGATCGGCCTGGGTCATGCGCATCGGCGGTGACGATTATCCGGTCGAGATCGCGGTAAACGGCGACGATTGCGTGGTCGCGATCGAGATCGACGACACGTTGGTTCAGCAAAACCTGACGAGCGCGTGGCGTCCCGGCGATGCCATATTCACCGGGACCGTCGACGGCGAGGACATCCGCGTCCAAGCGGACCGGCTGGGTATCGGGTGGCGGCTGTTTCATGCTGGTATGCAGGCGGACCTCCAGGCCTTGCCGCCGCGCGCGGCCGAACTGTCGCGCATGATGCCCGTGAAAGAGCCGCCCGATCTGTCGCGGTTCCTATTGTCGCCGATGCCGGGATTGCTGATCCGCGTCGCCGTGGAGGAGGGCGACGAGGTCAAAGCGGGTGAGGAACTTGCCGTCGTCGAGGCCATGAAGATGGAAAATGTATTACGGGCCGAGCGCGACGGGGTCGTGCAGACGGTTCATGCGGCGGCGGGCGACAGCCTCGCCGTCGACCAGTCGATCCTCGAATTCGAGTGACCGCCGCGGGCGGCACGGGCAGTTGCGATGACCGACCTTTCCCTTCGTCTCGTCATTCGCGGCCGGGTCCAAGGCGTGGGATTCCGATATTGGATGACCCGCGAAGCGGAAAAGCGCGGATTGAATGGTTGGGTGCGGAACCTCTCGGACGGCAGCGTCGAGGCGCTGGTGTCGGGCCCGGATGCGGCGGTGCAGGACTTGATCGAGGCCAGCCGGCGCGGTCCGCGCCTATCCAATGTCGATTCTATCGAACAAACGCCGGCGGACGTGCCGGCACAATCGGGTTTCCAGCAATTCAGATAGCTCGGCATGAACGGCGGCCCGCTTGTATGCCGCCGTTCATGCCGGATGAACCTTGTCGCTTGGCTTAACCGATCGCCGCCACGTCGGCGACCGTCTTGTCCGGTTCCGGCCGGCGTGTGTAGTCGGGATCGATATCGGCTGCTGTGATAAAGCCGCTGGTGTCGATCACCAAACGCGCCGGGACCGGTAGCGTCCAGCTGTCTTCGCCGTGGTGTTTCGGGAGGTCGATGCCGAATCCGAGGTAGATTTCCTGGATATTCGCAGGCACCGTAAAGGTCAGGCCGAGTTCGCTGGCATAGGCGTTGCCGGGGTCCGAGAGCATATCGAATTTGAGCGAATGCTTCTCCACCATCGTCTGGCTATGCTCGGCCGGCTGGGGTGTCAGCGCCACGAGGTTGGCGCCATGCTCCTTCAGTTGGTCGGTAACTGCCTGCAAAGCATACAGCTCTGCATTACAGTAGGGTCACCAGCTTCCGCGGAAAACGGTAAGAACCAGCGGACCTTGAGCCAGCAGACTCCCCGAGTTGATTTCTTCGCCCCGTGAGTTCAGCAGTGAGAAGGCCGGAAGGGCGTCCCCGACTTTGGGCACGCCGTCCATGATGCCGGACTCACGCAGGTCTTGCGTGGCCTGACCCATGGCGGCACGCGCTTCGGCGGGAATCCGCTTCGCGGACCCTTCGCGAAGGGCGTCCAGTTGTGCAGCAAGTGTCATTGTATTCTCCAAATAAAAAAAGCCGCGTTTGTAGCGCCCGATAGCGTTCGGACTTTGCGCACGCGGATCGTCAGTTGGTCGATTTAATATGCCGCCGGACCAGGTCAACGCGAGGTCACGATAACGTGTACTGACTATGGGGCAGCGGCCGCTTCTTTGATCAGCACGGCGGCGGGACCCGCCATTCCGGCATTCTTATGTCCGACGCCGGGAACCGTTCGCAGTTTCCATTCAAATGGCATACCCGCCGCCCGGGCGTTGCGCTTCGCCTCGGCGAAGTAGGTTTTGCCGCGTTCCAGTCTGTTGGCGCCTTGCCGGTCCGCTTCGGGGGTGGTGCGAAGGTAGATGCCGCGCCGTGTGTCCTCCTCGCCGAGCAGGACGACCAGCGGACTGGCATAGAGTTTCCGTAGATCGTCGTCGGTGACGTTGGCGCCGCCCAGACCGTATGGGAACGTCTCGGTGCGGGTCGTCATCGTGTACCATCCCGGATTGGCCGCGATTGCCAGATCGACCCGCGGACCGCCGGTGAATGTCATGTACCGATGGACGAATTGGCCGCCGGCGGAATGCCCGAACAGGCTGAAGGACGTGCGGTTGGTTCCGGTCAGGTCGCGCACCTGATCGAAGACCCTGTCGATGATGGGAAAACTCCAGTACCTCCTCGCGTTGGCGGCCAGCGTGCCGTTGCTGTCCGCCCGGTACAGGACGTTGCCAAGATTGTAATGCCAGGACCCCGGAAAATCGTCGCGGCTGAATTCCGGCGCCACGATCAGGAAGCCGTGGAAGTCGGCGAGGGCAATCCAGTTGTTGCGATAGACGTCCGCGTTGCGCTTAACGCCGTGCATCACGAAGACGACGGGGCTATCGGCGGTAAAGGATGCCGGACGGTAGGTCCAGACCCATAACGATTTTCCGGTTGCAGCGGCGGGGTCCTTGTACAGGAACCGACCAGGGCCGGTATCGATGCGGGGCGGGCCCGCCTTCTCCGGCGTGACGCAGCCGGTGAGAAGCACCGTCGCGGCGATCGCGATCACGCCGATTATCAATTTAAGACAATGCACAGCGGCGTTCCTTTACAGCCCGGTCTCAGGTGTTTCCGAAGATGTCGCGAAACGATTCCGCCAGGGCCACGTCCAGGTCGGCCATCGTTACCGGAAGGCCCAGATCGACCAGCGATGTGACCCCCAGACGCCGGTCCGCGATGCCGCAGGGCACGATTCCGTCGAAATGACTGAGGTCCGGCTCGACGTTGATCGCCACGCCGTGGAAGGTCACCCAGCGCCGGATCCGGACGCCGATGGCGGCGATCTTGTCCTCGCGGCCGCCGCCGCGGTCGACCCAGATGCCGACACGGTCGTTGTGCCGCTCCCCTTTAACGTTGAAGGCGGAAAGGGCGAGGATCACCCAATCCTCGAGATTCCGTATGAATTGCCGGATGTCGGGGTTGCGTTTCTGCAGGTCCAGCATCACGTAACAGACCCGCTGCCCCGGACCGTGATAGGTGAACTGGCCGCCCCGGCCGGTGTGATAGACGGGAAACCGGTTGCCGTCCAACAGGTCCTCGGGGTTCGCGCTGGTCCCGGCGGTGTAAAGCGGCGGATGCTCCAGCAGCCAGACCAATTCGGGCGCTTCGCCGGCTCGAACGGCGGCAACGCGGGCCTCCATCGCCGTGACGGCATCCTCATAGGGCACGAGTTCGTCGCTGACCCGCCAATCGACCCCCGATTTCCGGGCGATTTCCGCCTGCCGGGCGGTAGCCTTATGCATCCCTTGATAACCCCTCGGGGTTTTGGTATCCCCGCGTCAACGGGTGTTCTCCGTGGTGTCCGGTCATAATGCTATTATGATCAAGATTCGAGGGAGCGCGCACTATATATGCGGTCGTGGCGGAATTGGTAGACGCGCAGCGTTGAGGTCGCTGTGGTGGAAACACCGTGGAAGTTCGAGTCTTCTCGACCGCACCAATTTTCGAGGCCCGCTGACCAACCGGCGGGTCTTTTTATTTTCGGCTGCTCGAAAGCGCGGGCGCCGAGTACCCGGGGGTGAGCATGGCTGATGACCGCATTGTCGAAGATTCGCTTGAGTATCACCGTCGATCGCCCGCCGGTAAGCTCGCCGTCGTTCCGACCAAACCGCTGGTCAATCAGCGGGATTTGGCGCTGGCCTATTCGCCGGGCGTCGCGGCGGCCTGTGATGCGATCGCGGAAAACGCGAGCGAAGCGGCGACCGTCACGGCGCGGGGTAATCTCGTCGGCGTCGTGACCAACGGTACCGCCGTCCTGGGGCTCGGCAATATCGGGCCGCTGGCGTCCAAGCCGGTGATGGAAGGCAAGGCGGTGCTGTTCAAGAAGTTCGCCGGCATCGACGTATTCGACATCGAGGTGGACGAGTTGGACATCGAACGTTTCGTCGATGTCGTGGCCTCGCTCGAGCCGACCTTCGGCGGCATCAACCTCGAAGACATCAAGGCGCCGGAATGTTTCGAGATCGAGGCGGCGCTGCGTAAACGAATGAATATTCCGGTCTTCCATGACGATCAGCACGGCACCGCGATCATCGTCGCCGCCGCGATCTCCAACGCGCTGCAATTCGTCGGCAAGCCCCTGAAGGAGGCGAAGCTCGTCACGTCGGGCGCGGGCGCGGCGGCGATGGCGTGCCTCAACCTCTTGGTCGACATGGGCATGCCGCGCGAGAACATATGGGTCACCGATATTGTCGGCCTTGTGTTCAAGGGGCGGCAGCAGGAGATGGACAAGTACAAGGAGCCGTATGCGCAGGATACTTCGGCCCGCACGTTGGACGAGGTCATCGGTGGCGCGGACGTATTTCTGGGCCTATCCGCGCCGGGTGTATTGACGAAGGATATGGTCAAGAAGATGGGCAAGCGGCCGATCATCATGGCGCTGGCCAATCCGACGCCGGAAATCTCGCCGGAAGACGCACGGGACGCCCGCGAGGATGCGATCATCGCGACCGGGCGCTCCGATTACCCGAACCAGGTCAACAATGTCCTCTGCTTTCCGTTCATATTCCGGGGCGCATTGGATGTCGGCGCCACCGTCATCAATGAGGAAATGAAGATCGCCTGCGTCGATGCCCTGGCATCCCTGGCACGTGCGGAGATCTCGGATATCGTGGCCAAGGCCTACGGCGATCAACCGATGCAGTTCGGTGCGGATTACCTGATCCCGAAACCGTTCGATCCCCGCCTTATTCTGGAAATAGCACCCGCGGTGGCGAAGGCCGCGATGGACAGCGGGGTTGCGACGCGGCCGATCGCCGATCTGGAACATTACCGGCAGACGCTGTCCCAGTTCGTGTGGAAGACGGGGCTCCTGATGAAGCCGGTGTTCGACCAGGCGCGCCGCAATCCCAAACGGGTCGCCTACACCGACGGCGAGGACGAGCGGGTGTTGCACGCCGTGCAGGAGGCGTTGGATGCCGGTCTGGCCAGGCCAATCCTGGTTGGCCGCCGCGCCGTCGTTCAGTCCCGTATCGAGGCCATGGGGTTGCGTATTCGGCTGGATGATCAGGCCGAATTGGTCGATCCCGAGAACGACGACCGGTATCACGACTACTGGACCGAGTATTACGAACTGATGGCGCGGAAGGGCGTGTCACCGGATATCGCCCGCCGGGTCATGCGGACGCGGACCACGGCGATTGGCGCGATGATGCTGCGGCGTGGCGACGCGGACGCGTTGATCTGCGGCGCGATCGGGCAGTTCCAGACGCATCTTCGCCACGTGCGGGATATCATCGGCATACGCGAGGGCGCCTTGGATATCTCCGCGTTGACCTTGCTGGTCCTGCCGAACGGCCTCTATTTCATCGCGGATACGCATGTCACGGCGGACCCGTCGGTCGACGAAATCGTGGAGTTGGCGATCCTGGCGTCCGAGCAGGTGCGACGCTTCGGGATCGAGCCGAAAGTGGCGCTGCTATCCCACTCGAATTTCGGCACGTCGCAGCACGGCTCGGCGGAAAAGATGCGCGAGGCGGCGTCCCGCTTGCATCAGGCGTATCCGGACATGGCGGTCGAGGGCGAAATGCATGCCGATGCGGCCATCGATGTTGAAATCCGGCGGCGTATCTTCCCGGATGCCCGCCTGGAGGGCAGCGCCAACCTGTTGATCATGCCGAATCTCGACTCCGCCAATATCGCCTACAATCTCGTCAAAGTGCTCGGTGACGGGTTGATCAGCGTCGGCCCGATGCTGCTGGGGGCCGCGATGCCCGTTCATATCGTGACACCGTCGATTTCCGCCCGTGGCCTCTTGAATATGACCGCGTTATCTGTCCTTGATGCGCAAGCGTTTGAAAGCCAATCCCACGCCTGATCGGAGGCCCCGTGACCGACGCACCGGAATCCGCTGCCGAAGATCGCGACGAGTTGGAGGGCCTATACGGCGCTACCGATGCGCTGGTACGTGAGGTCCAGCAGGCGCTCGCGGAGACTAAGGTCGATGTCGTAACCGCGCTCATCGAGCCGTTGCATGCGGCGGACCTGGCCGATCTTTTCGAGCATCTGACGTCCGACGAGCGCGACATTTTGGTGACCCTTGCCGGCGCCGATCTGGATCCGGAATTCTTTACCCATCTCGACGAAAGCGTTCGCGAGGACGTCATCGAGGTGCTCGATACCGAGCAGCTTGCCGAAGTCGTCAACGAGCTAGAAACGGACGACGCCGTCGATCTGATCGAGAAGCTCGACGAGAGCGATCAGGAAGAGCTGCTCAACGCCGTCGCCCCGGCGGAGCGGGTCCTCTACGAGGAGGCGCTCAGCTATCCGGAGGACAGCGCCGGCCGGCTGATGGACCGTGAAGCCGCGACCGTGCCGTCCTACTGGAACATCGGCCAGACCATCGACTACATGCGGTCCGATGCCGACCTTCCGTCGAGCTTCTACGATATCTATATCGTCGGTCCGACCTACCGCCCGGTGGGTCTGGTGCCGGTCAGCCGGCTGTTGCGGACGGAGCGGCCGGTCGATATCGGCGACATCATGGATACCGAGTTGAAGCTGATCCCCGCCACCATGGACCAGGAGGACGTCGCCTTTCTGTTCCGTCAATACGGGTTGGTTTCCGCGCCCGTGGTGGACGAAAATGGCCGGTTGGTGGGCGTGATCACCGTCGACGACGTGGTCGATGTGATCGAGGAAGAGCATGAGGAAGATATGCTCAAGCTGGGCGGCGTCAGTGAGGATGATTTCTACGATGCCGTGATCGACACGACCCGGTCCCGGTTTTCCTGGCTGCTCGTCAATTTGGCGACCGCCATCCTGGCGTCCATGGTCATCGCGATGTTCGATGCGGCGATCGACAAGGTCGTGGCACTCGCGGTCCTCATGCCGATCGTCGCGTCGATGGGTGGCAATGCGGGAACGCAGACCCTGACCGTGGCGGTGCGGGCGCTGGCCGTGAAGGAGCTGACCCCGACGAACGCCATGCGGATCGTCGGCAAGGAGGTGCTGGTCGGCGGCATCAACGGCATCCTGTTCGCGGCTCTGATGGGGCTCATCGCTTGGTTCTGGTTCGGCAGCGTCCAGATCGGCGGCATCATCGCGGCGGCGATGGTCACCAACCTGCTGGTGGCCGGGTTCGCCGGCACCATGATTCCCCTGACGTTGGATCGCATGGGGATCGATCCGGCGGTGGCGTCCAGCGTGGTTCTGACGACGGTGACGGATGTGGTCGGTTTTCTCTCGTTCTTGGGGCTTGCCGCTTTGACTCTATTATAGTCTGCGGTCGTCGAACAAAGGAGCGCGTCGCATGATTCCCAACGATATTCCGGGCATGGATTTCGGTCTCGGCGAAACTGCCGACATGATGCGCGACACCGTGCGCAACTTTTCGTCGGATGCGATCGCGCCGCGCGCGGGCGAGATCGACGAGACCAATGAATTTCCGCGCGACCTGTGGCCGAAGCTGGGTGAACTCGGCCTTCTCGGCGTGACCGTCGAGGAGGAATACGGCGGCGCCGGGATGGGCTATACCGAGCATGTCGTCGCCATGGAAGAATTGAGCCGGGCGTCAGCCTCGGTGGGCCTGTCCTACGGTGCGCATTCGAACCTTTGCGTCAATCAGATCCGCCGCAATGGGTCGGACGCGCACAAGGCGCAATATCTGCCGAAGTTGATCAGCGGTGAGCATGTCGGCGCGCTGGCGATGAGCGAGCCGGGCGCCGGGTCGGATGTGGTCTCGATGCGCACCCGGGCGGAGAAGAAAGGCGACCGTTATGTCCTGAACGGCCGGAAAATGTGGATCACCAACGGTCCCGATGCCGATGTTCTGGTTGTTTACGCCAAGACCGATCCGGATGCCGACAAGCGCGGTATCAGCGCCTTTCTGATCGAGAAGGGGATGAAGGGTTTCACCACCGCGCAGAAGCTGGACAAACTGGGTATGCGGGGCTCGAACACATGCGAGTTGGTCTTCGACGACTGCGAGGTGCCGGTGGAAAATCTGTTTGGCGGCGAGGGCAAGGGCGTCAACGTGCTGATGAGCGGCCTTGATTACGAACGGCTGGTTCTGGCCGGCGGGCCGCTGGGAATCATGCAGTCCTGCCTTGATGTGGTCGTGCCGTATGTTCACGAACGCGAGCAATTCGGTCAGCCGATCGGCTCGTTTCAATTGATCCAAGGGAAGCTGGCCGACATGTACACCACCATGAACGCGGCGAAATCCTACGTGTATATGGTGGCGCAGGCCTGTGACCGCGGCGATGTCACGCGCAAGGACGCTGCCGGGGTCATTTTATACGCGGCCGAAAAGGCGACGTGGATGGCGTTGGAGGCGATTCAATGCCTCGGCGGCAATGGCTACATCAACGAATACTCCACAGGCCGGTTGCTGCGGGACGCAAAGCTATATGAAATCGGTGCGGGCACGTCGGAAATCCGGCGCATGTTGATTGGCCGCGAGTTGTTCGAAGAAACTGCATGACGAGGAGCCTGAAACAGGGATGCCAACGGTACTGATCACCGGCGCGAGTAGAGGGCTTGGGCGGGAATTCGTCCGGCAATATGAAAATGCCGGATGGCGGGTCATCGCGACCTGTCGAGACCCGGCGGGAACCGATCTGGACTGCGAGCGCCATGCATTGGACGTGACCGACCCGGACAGCGTCGATGCCATTGGCGCGGCGTTGAGTGGCGAGGCGATCGACGTTCTGATCAACAATGCCGGCATCTACGGTGCACGGAACTACGGCCCTGATTCGATTCCCTATGACGAATGGGAAAGCGTGCTGCGGACGAACGTACTGGCGCCGATGCGCGTGGCGGCGGCGTTGATGGCCCCGGTCGCCCGCTCCGACCGGAAGTTGATGGTGTTCCTCAGCAGCATTATGGGCAGTATCGGCGGTGGGGGTGGGGGACAGTACATCTACCGGTCGTCCAAAGCGGCGCTCAATGCAGCCGTTTCCGCACTGGCGCGGGATATCCGCCCGATGGATGTGGGATGCCTGCTGCTCCATCCCGGGTGGGTTCAGACCGATATGGGCGGACCCAGCGCTGCGATCGACGCGGGGACCAGCGTTACCGGTATGCAGCAGGTCATCGAGGATTGGTCGATCAGCGAGACCGGCGCCTTCCTAGACTATGCAGGCGAGCCGATTCCCTGGTGATGGTCACGCATTCGAAATCGGATTTGAGCGGCGCGGCGGCGGTGGCGGTTCGGCCGATTGGGCTGGCGCCCGCAATTTCCCTTCCAGCGGCCTAAGGCGGCGCGCGGATGTCTGGGATCGCTGGTTTCGTCGATACGAGACTGAACCTGTCGGAAGCGGGCCTGACCGGCGTCATCGACCGCATGACGATCCAATTACTCCATCGTGGCCCCGATGATGGCGGTTCGGCCGTCGATGCGTCGATGGGGCTCGCTTTGGGATGCCGGCGGTTGGCGATCCAAGACCGCAGCAAAAACGGCCTGCAACCGATGGAGTCGGCCAACCGGCGCTATCTGATCGCATTCGACGGGGCAATCTACAATTTCCGGGAATTGAGAAATGAACTCCAGTCGAGCGGTATGCGGGGATGGCGCGGGACGTCGGACACCGAAGTGCTGTTGTTCGCGATTTCGCGGATCGGGGTGGCGGGCGCATTGGATCGTGGTGACGGCGTCTATGCCTTTGCCCTATGGGATAAACAGGCGAAACGGCTTCATCTCGTGCGGGACCGGTTGGGCGAGAAGCCGCTCTATTACGGTTGGTGCGGCACCGCGTTCCTCTTCGCCTCGGAACTCAAGGCCATGGTCGCGCACCCGTCGTGGCAAGGGGCAATCGATCGACAGGCGGCCGCCGCGTATATGCAATTCGGTTATGTTCCGGCACCGTTGACGATCTACCACGGCATTCAGAAATTACCGCCCGCGCATTGGGTCACCTTGGACCTCGATGGGTTGAAGCCGGGCGTACTGCCCGTGCCGCGGCGGTATTGGAACCGGCGTGCGCTCATCGAACACGCCGTGGACGCGCCCTATGGCGGTGACATCGACACGGCCGTTGGACGGCTGGATCAGATACTCGGCAGATCGTTGGAGCGGCGTTTGTCCGCGGACGTCGAGGTCGGGATGCATCTGTCAGGTACCGTTGCTTCCCATGCGATTGCCGCGATGGCGTCGGAAACCGCCATGGAGCCGATCAGGACCTTCTCGATCGGATTTGACGACCGGGACCGGCGGGCGGTCGACCAAACAAGCGCGGTCGCGCGGTGGCTCGGGACCGAACACACGACACTGGAGGCGCCCAAGGAGGCGCCGATGCGGACGATCGATCGACTGCCGCGGATATTCGACGAACCCTTTGCCGGACGGTCTCAGTTGCAGGCGGTTTTCCTTGCAGAAGCGCTGCGCGAGCATACGAGCGCCGTGATTTCCGATATCGGCGGCGGAGCGCTCTTCGGGGGCGGCCCCCGCCGCCGGGCAGCGCACAATCATTGGCAGCATATTCGGCACAACTCGGTGCGGCGGCGCCTTGCGGCACTGGCGCTGCGATGGTGTCCGTTCCGCGCTCTCAATCGCCTGTCCTCGGCCGGCGATAGGCTTTTCGAGATGCTGTCGAAATCCGCCGGACCGACGCCGGAATTCCTGCTGGCGCGGTATCGGACATTCTGGCAGGGCATCGATAACCCGATGCATCGGTTCGACTTCATGCCGGATGAAGACGCGACGTCCTGGATGCCGGCGACACCTTCCTCCGCGCGATTGTTGAATGCCGACGTATCGACGACCCTGCCGAACGACAGCCTGGTCGCTCTGGATCGCGCCAGTATGGCGATGGGCGTTCAAATGCGCGCGCCTATGCTGAACCGGGAGCTTGTCGAATTCGTCCTTTCGCTGCCGACCACCGAGAGCGGCGGAAAGGACATGGCCGAGCGTGCGCTGATGCAATTGGCGGAGCGCTATGCGGGCGGCGATTTGGAGATCGCCGATATCGTAGACAGCGGTCCGCCGCTGGCGGATTGGCTGCGCGGTCCGCTCGCCGATTGGGCTGAAGATTTGCTGTCGCCGGAACAGTTGAAAGAGGATGATCTCCTCCGGGCCGAGCCGATCCTGACGGCATGGCGCCAGCATCGCGACGGTACGGTCGACCGCAGCGGCGATCTTTGGACCGTATTGATGTTTCAGGCTTGGCGGGCGGAATGGCTGTGAAGGCAAAATATTGGGCCGTTGCGGTCCTCGCCGGCGTTGTCGCCTGTCTAGCAATTTGGGTGAGCGTCATCGAGCCCGACATGCTGCGGATACGCCATGTCGAGGTCACGTCCGCCGCCTGGCCGGCGACAATGCCGCCGCTGAAGGTTGCCGTCATAGCCGACTTGCACGCCGGCGCGCCGCATATCGACATAGCCAAACTGGACACCGTGGTGGCGGCCGCCAATGAAATGCAGCCGGACGTGATCTTCCTGCTCGGCGACTATGTCGTGCAAGGTGTCCTGTTTGGTAGCTTCGTTTCGCCTGAAATCGTCGGACGGCGGCTGTCCCGGTTGCGCGCGAAACATGGCGTCTACGCCGTATTGGGCAACCACGATTGGTGGCTCGATGGACCGCGCGTGATCCGCGCGTTGCAGGCGAACGGGATGACCGTACTCGAGAATGAGGCGGTGCCGTTCGCGGTGCCGGCAGGCCGAGTCTGGATCGCCGGGATCGCCGACGACACGACCCGGACCCCGGAGGTCGTGCGGACGGTCGCGCCGCTGCCGGTTGGCGAGCCGATTCTGTTGATCACCCACGATCCCGCCGTCTTCGAAGATGTGACGGACCGTGTCATGCTCACGCTGGCTGGGCATACCCACGGCGGTCAGGTATATCTTCCGGGCATTGGGGCCCTGATCGTGCCCGGTCGTGCGCCGCGCCGTCACGCCTATGGGCTGATCCGCGAGAACGGGCGAACGATGTTTGTCACCGCTGGGGTCGGAAGCAGTATTATACCCGTGCGTTTCAATATGCCGCCGGAGATCGTGTCCCTGACGATCAAATCCCGATTTGCGCCGGCGCAGGACACAAAAGGTCGATAGGTCCGTGGCTGTAATCGCGACATCCCTCGATACCAATGCCGATGCGTTCCGGCAAAATGCTGACGCGATGAAGGGCGCTCTCGACAATTTGCGCGAGACGATCGCGGCGGTGGAGCAGGGCGGTGGCGATGCGGCGCGGGACCGTCACCTCTCACGCGGGAAACTTCTGGTGCGGGACCGGATCGACCGGCTGGTCGATCCCGGCGCTCCGTTCCTCGAATTTTCCCCGCTTGCGGCGTACGGCATGTATGACGACCGGATTGCGGCGGCGGGAATCGTCACCGGGGTCGGGCGGGTCTCGGGCGTCGAATGCGTGATTGTGGCGAACGATGCGACCGTCAAGGGCGGTACCTACTATCCGGTCACGGTGAAAAAGCATTTGCGGGCGCAGGAGATCGCGCTGCAGAACCGGCTGCCCTGCATTTATCTGGTCGATTCCGGCGGTGCGAACCTGCCGAACCAGGACGAGGTATTTCCCGACCGCGACCATTTCGGCCGCATATTCTTCAACCAGGCCACCATGTCGGCGCAAGGCATCCCGCAGATCGCCGCCGTAATGGGATCCTGTACCGCCGGCGGCGCCTACGTTCCGGCCATGTCGGATGAGTCGATCATCGTGAAGAAGCAGGGGACAATCTTTTTGGGCGGGCCTGCGTTGGTAAAGGCCGCTACCGGTGAAGAGACAAGCGCCGAGGAGTTGGGCGGCGCGGATGTACATTCCCGGACTTCCGGCGTCACCGATCACTACGCCGAGGATGATGATCATGCGTTGGCGATCTGCCGGCGCATCGTGGGCAACCTGAATTGGCGCAAACCGGTATCGCTGCAGGTGGCCGAGCCGTTGGCGCCGCTCTGCGATCCGGAAGAACTCTATGGCGTCGTGCCGGCTGACATCCGTAAGCCGTATGATGTGCGCGAGATCATCGCTCGGGTCGTGGACGGCAGCGACTTCGACGAGTTCAAGCAACTCTACGGCGCGACGTTGATCTGCGGTTTTGCCCGGCTTCACGGGTATCCGGTGGGCATCATCGCGAATAACGGGATCCTGTTCTCCGAATCCGCGCTCAAGGGCGCGCATTTCATCGAGCTGTGCTGCCAGCGCGGCGTGCCGTTGATCTTCCTGCAAAACATTTCCGGGTTCATGGTCGGCAAGAAATACGAGGCAGGCGGCATCGCCAAGGACGGGGCCAAACTGGTGATGGCGGTGGCCTGCGCGAACGTGCCGAAATTGACCGTGATCATTGGCGGTTCGTACGGTGCGGGGAATTATGCTATGTGCGGCCGGGCCTATTCGCCGCGGTTCCTGTGGATGTGGCCGAACGCGCGGATTTCGGTCATGGGCGGCGGGCAGGCCGCGAACGTGCTGGCGCAGGTCCGCCGCGACGGCTTGGAGCGCAGCGGCGATACCTGGAGCGAGGGCGACGAGGAAGCCTTCAAAAAACCGATCCTCGAACAGTATGAACAACAGGGCCATCCGTATTACGCGAGCGCCCGGTTGTGGGACGACGGGGTGATCGACCCAGCCGAGACACGCACCTATCTCGGCCTCGGGATATCTGCGGCGTTGAATGCGCCGATCGAAGAAACGCGGTTTGGTGTTTTCAGGATGTAGAGGGAATGACGAGCAAGACAGTACTCATAGACATCGACGGGCGGGGCGTGGCGACCGTGACGCTCAATCGGCCCGAGGTGCACAACTGCTTCAACGCGGGCGTGGTCACCGGCCTGCGGGAGTGTTTCGACGACCTCGCCGGCCGCGCCGATCTGCGGGCGGTGGTGTTACAGGCCGAGGGCAAGAGTTTCTGCGCCGGGGTTGATCTCAATTGGATGAAGGAAATCGGCACCTTCACCGAAGCGGAGAACGTCGCCGACGCGAAGCGCATGGCGGGGATGTTCGACAAATTGAACACGCTGCCCGTGCCCACGATCGCCAAGGTCCAAGGATCGGCCTTTGCGGGAGGCCTTGGCCTAATTGCGGCCTGCGATATCGCCGTGGCCGCGGATCACGCGAAGTTCGCGGTAACCGAAGTCCGGCTCGGATTGATCGCGGCGGCGATCAGTCCCTATCTCATTGCGGCGATCGGCGCGGGTGCGGCGCGGCGCTACTTCCAGACCGCGGAACGGTTCGACGCGGCCGAGGCAAAGCGGATCGGCCTGCTGCATGACGCCGTCCCGGCAGACGCGCTTGATGGCGCGATCGACCGCATCATTGAAAACACTCTCAAGAACGCGCCGGCGTCCCTGCGGGCGTGCAAGACTTTGATCCGCGACTGCGCGGGCCCGATCACCGAGGATATCCAGGACGATACCGCAGCCCGGATTGCCGCGATCCGGGCGACCCCGGAAGGACAGGAGGGCATCTCGGCTTTCTTCGAAAAACGGCAACCGGCCTGGATGGCCGGGACGGAGGGTTGATCGATGGCGGAACCCGTTGTTCTGTGTGAAACGGATAACCGAGGTGTCGCGACGGTCACGTTCAACCGGCCGGAGGTCAACAACGCCTACAATTCAGATGTCGTCAACAGCCTGATCGACATCGCGGGCAAGTTGGCGGCGGATGACTCGGTTCGTCTGGTCGTGCTGCGCGGCAACGGGCGGCATTTTCAGGCGGGCGCGGACCTGAAATGGTTGAAGCAGGTCTCGACGATGACGCCGGAGGAAAATCTGGAAATATCGCGGCGCACGACCAATGCGATCCGGTGGCTTAACGAGTTCCCGAAGCCGACGATGGCGCTGGTGCATGGTGGTTGTTTCGGCGGCGGCACCGGGATCATCGCGTCCTGCGATATCGTGATTGCCTCGGAGGACGCGATCTTTGCGATCACCGAGGCGCGATGGGGCGTTATGGCGGGGCCGGCGTTTCCGCAACTCAATGCGCGGATGAAGCAGAACTTCGTACGGCGGTACTCGCTGACCTGCGAACGCTTCGGCCCGCAACAGGCTTATGAGATGGGCCTGGTGAATTCGGTTTGTCCCGTTGGCGAGCTCGATTCCACGGCCGCACCCTTGATCGACGGGATCCTGTCGGGTGGCCCGGCCGCGTTGCGCGAGACGAAAAAGCTGATCAAGGACATCGCGGGTATCGCCGTGCCGGACGATCGGGCCGAGGAACTGGCACTGGAGCACTCATTGAAGCGGCAATCGGATGAAGCGGACGAAGGTCTTCTCAGCTTCATCGAGAAACGAAACCCCAGTTGGTATCCGGGATAAGCGAAATGGGTGAGGAAGTATTGGTATCGATCGACGATCGCGGTATCGCGACGTTGACCTTGAACCGGCCGGAGGCGTTGAACGCCTTCAACGCCGATCAGATCGCCGCCTTCAACGATGCGATGGCGCAGGTGACGGCGGACTCTGCCGTTCGGGTGATTGTGATTGCCGGCAACGGGTCGGTGTTCTGCTCGGGGGCGGATCTCAATTACCTGAAATGGGCCGGCGGCCTGTCCTATGAAGACAACAAGGCCGATGCCCGGAAGTATGCGGCGATGGGGGAGGCGGTTTATGCCGCCGCGCAGCCGGTCATCGCCCGGGTTCAGGGCGGCGCCTATGGCGGCGGCGTCGCCGTGGCGGCCGCCTGCGATGTCGTCATCGCCGATAGCGCGGCGAAGTTCGCGATCACCGAAGCACGCTACGGCTTCACGCCATCGCTGATGGTGCCTTATCTGCTGGGCCGGATAGGGCAGCGGGAGTGCCGCCGCTGGTGCTTGACCGGCGAGGCGATGTCGGCCGCCGAAGCGTTCCGGATCGGGCTGGCGGATATCGTCGTGGAGGACTCGTTGGACGACAAGGTGGCGGCTGTCGCTGACACCATTCTGATGAATTCGCCCGGCGGGCTCGCGGAGAGCAAGGCGTCGGTTGGCGAGAACGGTTATCCGCCGATCGATCAGGCGATGATCGACCGGACGCTGGAGGCTTTCGTCGCCGGGCGCGGCAGTGCGCAGGCGTCGGAAGGCGCGGATGCGTTCATCGCGAAACGGCCGCCGCGTTGGGCAAGGGAGGCAGATGCGTGACGCCGAAGCAGCCGCCCCGCCTGGTTGGAACCGGATTCACGGTACTTCTGCTCGGCCTCATCGCGCTTGCGGCCGGTGAAATCGGAACGATCTTCCAGATTGTCATGCTGCTGATCCTGTCGCTCGCCGTTGCGACGTTTTATCTGGTTTTCCGCGGAAGTGGATTCTTCTCGATCTCGCTGGCAAATTTCCTTGGCGTCTACGCCAGTTTCTACGTTTTTTTTGTCGTGACGAATTTTTACGACGCTAGCGCATGGGCCTTTCATCTGGGATTCAGCTTTCCGATCCTCGCCTTCCTGGGAGGTGCGGTTCTGAAGCGAACGGAACTCCGATCGATTGTGCAATCCGAACGTCTGAGGGATGAACGGCATCTCGGCCGCACGTTCCTGTGGCTGTTGCCCGTTTCGATCATCGGTGCGTTGACCTTTTTGGTGCCGGAACACCTGTCGGGGCAAGATACGGTCACGATCGTCTTTCTATCCGCCATGGCAGCGCTGGCGTTCATCGTGTTCATGGCCAGCCGCGACATCGCCGTCTTTCTGCTCGATTCCGGCTTACTGTTCGAAGAGTTCTTCCAGAGCGCGTCGAAATTGTTGGTGCCGGCTTTCGCCTTTTTCACCTTTTATTCGCTGCAGATCATCATATTCGGCTGTATCTATCGAATTTTGGACCGGTTTACCGACGACCCGCTTTTCCTTGTCGGCGACGTCCCGACGACCATCACTTTCTCCCAGGCCCTCTATTTTTCGGTCATCACGTTGAGCACGGTCGGTTATGGCGATGTGGTGCCCTTGTCGGACTCGGTGCGGGTGATCGTCTCGATCCAGATCGTCAGCGGCGTGCTGTTGCTATTGTTCGGCTTCTCCGAGATCATCGCCTATACCCGCACGCACAAGGGAAGGTCTTAGCCGCCCATGTTCAGACGGCTTCTCATCGCCAACCGGGGCGAGATCGCCTGCCGCGTCATCAGGACCGCGCGCGACATGGGCATGCGGACGATCGCCGTCTATTCGGATGCCGATGCCGGCGCCCGGCATGTCGATATGGCGGACGAGGCCTACCGGATCGGACCGGCCCTGGCGGCGGAGAGTTATCTCTCGATCGAGCGAATCTTGGCAATCGCACGGGAAAGCGCGGCGGAAGCCATTCATCCCGGCTATGGCTTTCTGTCAGAAAATGCCGACTTTGCCGAGGCCTGTGCGGCGGCGGGGATCGTGTTCGTCGGGCCATCGCCGGAAGCGATCCGGGCGATGGGGTCGAAAATCGAGGCGAAGGCGCTGGCCCAGGACGCAGGTGTGCCGGTGGTGCCCGGCTATAATGGCCTGTCGCAAGGGCGGGGTGACCTCAAGGCTGCGGCGGACGAGATCGGCTATCCGGTGATGGTCAAGGCGTCGGCCGGTGGCGGCGGGCGCGGTATGCGCATGGTGCGTGAGGCATCGCTGTTCGACGATGCGCTGGATAGCGCCAGCCGCGAGGCCAAGGCGGCCTTCGGCGACGGGCGGGTCTTGATCGAGAAATTCATCACCCGGCCGCGCCACATCGAAGTGCAGGTGTTCGGCGATACTCATGGCAACATCGTTCACCTGTTCGAGCGGGACTGCTCGGTGCAGCGCCGCCACCAGAAGATCATCGAGGAAGCGCCGGCGCCCGGCTTGAGTGATGTCCTGCGAATGGCCATGGGCGAGGCGGCGATCGATGTCGCACGCCGAGTCGATTATGTCGGCGCGGGCACGGTCGAGTTCATCGTCGACCGCGACGCGATATCCGACGATGGGGGGTTCTACTTCCTCGAGATGAATACCAGACTGCAGGTCGAGCATCCGGTAACGGAAATGATCACGGGGATCGATCTGGTGGCATGGCAGCTCGACGTGGCGGCGGGTGGCGCGCTACCGAAGACGCAGGCCGACATTCATGCGAACGGACATGCGGTCGAGGTGCGGTTATACGCCGAGGATCACCGGCGGGATTTCCTGCCGTCGACCGGCCGTCTCGATCACATTCGGTTCCCGGGCGAGGGATCGCCGATCCGGGTCGACACCGGTGTTCGCCAGGGCGATACCGTGACGCGGCATTACGATCCGATGATCGCGAAGATGATCGCATCCGGCGGGACGCGTGCGGCGGCCCTATCGACCCTCGAACAAGGACTCAAACGGACCGAGGTGATCGGGCCCGCCACGAACCTGGCCTTTCTGACCGGATTGCTGGGGCATCCGTCGTTTCAGGTCGGCGACATCGATACGACCTTCGTTCATCTGCATCGTGCGGCGTTGATGGCCGGGTCGGAACTGCCGGGGACGGATGCCTTGATCCTCGCCGGCGTTTACGCGGCGCTTGCCGACCGGGACACTGCGGTGCAAGGGCCCGACCCGTATTCGCCATGGCGCCGCCGTGACGGCTGGCGGGGCTTTGGCCGGGCACCCGTTCTCCATCGTTTTCGTGACGGTGACGCCGACGCGACCGTTTCCGTGACGTGGGATGGGGATGCACTGCTGCTCGGCCTGCCCGATGACACCTATCGGGTTTTCGGAAGCCTCGCTGCCGACGGCGCCGTCCGCGCGGTTCTCGGTCGGCGGACCCTCAAGGGCCGCGTCATCGAGCGGGGATTGGAACGCCACGTCCTGATCGATGGCCGCGCACGGTGTTTGGTTCTGCGTGATCCCGATGCGCCGTCCGCGCAGGGGGAGGCGGGCGGCGGTAAGCTCACGGCGCCGTTGCCGGCGGCGGTCGTGCAAGTGCATGTGGAGGCCGGGGCCATCGTTGCGCGCGGCGCTCCGTTGATGGTCCTGGAGGCCATGAAGATGGAGCATGTCATCACCGCGCCGTCGGACGGCGTTGTCGCCGCGGTTCATTTCGCCGTCGGGCAGCAGGTCGAGGAGGGGGCGGAGCTGGTCGTCCTCGACGCGCCGGACGGCGGCGCGGCATAAGGTTTCGGCGGCGATGACGGTTCATCTGATCAAGCTTTCGGTCGGGATCGAGAATATCGACCACCTCGCCCGCGTACAGGAAGGACGGCTCCGACAGGCGGCGGCCGACGGGCGCGAGGGCCGATTGTTCCATCGCACCCGGCATATGCCCCGGCGCAGCGAGGAACTGCTCGACGGCGGCTCGATCTATTGGGTCATCAAGGGGCGGACGCGGGCGCGGCAGCGGCTGGTCGGCTTCGAAAGCGACGTGGACGAGGAAGGGCGGAAATTCTGCCGTCTCATGCTAAAGCCAGGGCTCGTACCGACCGATCCCTGGCCGCACCGGCCTTTTCAGGGCTGGCGCTATCTGGAAGGTAAGGATGCCCCGCCGGACCGATCGCGCGGACAGGCCGATGACGATATGCCGGAGGAGATGATCGAGGAACTGCGGGATCTCGGGCTGCTATAACGGGATGGCACATCGGGGGCGGGCAGCCTGTGGATAAGGCGGTGGATAAGAAAATTGACGAGGGACGGCATTAGGCCGTTGCCGAACAGGGTTTCCGGCGTTATATTCTTCTCTTGCGACCGTGCCTGAACCGGCAATCGGTTCCGGGCACGATCTCCTTCAAATAGGATGATACGGCAGGACAAAACGGGTCCAGCGTTGTCGCCTGTTGTTTGACAAGTGAATGATTAGGAAGGGATGCGCGGGCGGCGGTTTGTGCTGTTTTTTGTGCACGGATCGTTTTGTTTTTGCAGTCTGTGTATCTCTTTTAAGCGAGCCTTTATGTGTTCCGGCTGGACTGCTTGGTCTGGTTGGGACGTTTGAAGCGAGCCAAAGAGTAATACTTTGAGTGCGAGGATCCGTGTTTTTTTGGATGTCTGTCATTGATGGATGTCTGATTTAACATGAGAGTTTGATCCTGGCTCAGAACGAACGCTGGCGGCAGGCTTAACACATGCAAGTCGAAGGAGAAGCAGGACTTCGGTTCTGTGGACACTGGCGAACGGGTGAGTAACGCGTGGGAACCTACCCTGGGGTGGGGGACAACCACTGGAAACGGTGGCTAATACCGCATACGCCCTCCGGGGGAAAACTTTTGTGCCCTGGGATGGTCCCGCGTCGGATTAGCTAGTTGGTGGGGTAACGGCCTACCAAGGCGACGATCCGTAACTGGTCTGAGAGGATGATCAGTCACACTGGAACTGAGACACGGTCCAGACTCCTACGGGAGGCAGCAGTGGGGAATATTGGACAATGGGGGCAACCCTGATCCAGCCATGCCGCGTGGGTGAAGAAGGCCTTAGGGTTGTAAAACCCTTTCAGCGGGGAAGATGATGACGGTACCCGCAGAAGAAGCCCCGGCTAACTCCGTGCCAGCAGCCGCGGTAATACGGAGGGGGCTAGCGTTGTTCGGAATTACTGGGCGTAAAGGGCGTGTAGGCGGTTTGCCGAGTCAGGCGTGAAAGCCCCGGGCTTAACCTGGGAACTGCGTTTGATACTGGCAGGCTAGAGGTTGGAAGAGGAGAGTGGAATTCCCAGTGTAGAGGTGAAATTCGTAGATATTGGGAAGAACACCAGTGGCGAAGGCGGCTCTCTGGTCCATACCTGACGCTGAGGCGCGAAAGCGTGGGGAGCAAACAGGATTAGATACCCTGGTAGTCCACGCCGTAAACGATGTGTGCTAGACGTCGGGTGTTCAGCATTCGGTGTCGGAGCTAACGCATTAAGCACACCGCCTGGGGAGTACGGCCGCAAGGTTAAAACTCAAAGGAATTGACGGGGGCCCGCACAAGCGGTGGAGCATGTGGTTTAATTCGACGCAACGCGCAGAACCTTACCAGCCCTTGACATCCCGGTTTTGGGGAGTGGAGACACACCCTATCAGTTCGGCTGGACCGGAGACAGGTGCTGCATGGCTGTCGTCAGCTCGTGTCGTGAGATGTTGGGTTAAGTCCCGCAACGAGCGCAACCCTCATCCTTAGTTGCCATCTTTCAGTTGGGCACTCTAAGGAAACTGCCGGTGACAAGCCGGAGGAAGGCGGGGATGACGTCAAGTCCTCATGGCCCTTATGGGCTGGGCTACACACGTGCTACAATGGCGGTGACAGAGGGCAGCGAGCCTGCGAAGGTTAGCAAATCCCCAAAAACCGTCTCAGTTCGGATTGTTCTCTGCAACTCGAGAGCATGAAGTCGGAATCGCTAGTAATCGTGGATCAGCATGCCACGGTGAATACGTTCCCGGGCCTTGTACACACCGCCCGTCACACCATGGGAGTTGGCTTTACCCGAAGCCGGTGCGCTAACTTCGGAAGCAGCCGACCACGGTAAGGTCAGCGACTGGGGTGAAGTCGTAACAAGGTAGCCGTAGGGGAACCTGCGGCTGGATCACCTCCTTTCTAAGGATCGTGCGTAGCGGAACTTGTTTTTGCTATTCGCGTTCACTTACATCAACTCCTGAAAAACATCATGGCCGCCGCCTCCGCATCCCTTCCTTCGACGAGAAGACTTTTATCCAGTCAGAATCTATCGCCCTTTGGGCTACATGAGATTCTGACTGTTTGCCCTTCGGGGCCATAGCTCAGCTGGGAGAGCGCCTGCTTTGCAAGCAGGAGGTCACCGGTTCGATCCCGGTTGGCTCCACCATCGTGGCGCTACCGGCTTTCGCCTAAATGAGCGCGTATTGTTTGCTCTATCGGCTTTCGCCTGTATGAGCGCGAAAGCCCTCAAGTAGCGAGCATCGCGAGCGATAGGGCCAACTAACAAGGGCCTGTAGCTCAGCTGGTTAGAGCGCACCCCTGATAAGGGTGAGGTCGGTAGTTCAAATCTACCCAGGCCCACCATTTTATGCCGCTACCGGCTTTCGCCTACTTGAGCGCGGATTGCCCTCAAGCAGCCGATAGGCGGTAGGGCACATAGAGAGACACTCGTCGAAGGATGACAGGCGCTTAGCGCCGGCGCTCAAGTAGCCGCAAGGCGATAGCGCGGACAAAGAGTTTTGTTGTTTGACATTGTGAAGAGGGTTTTGACGTAGTTGCTCTGATTCGGGCGTGAACTATTACGTGCACTATCGGCTTTCGCCTATATGAGTGCGTAGTTTGTCTCATGTCTGTTTGGAGCGACGCGGGTTTTATGATCGCTGAACAGTCTGTCGTGATTCAGAGGTTTGATCAGGTTTTGCTCTCAAGTAGCCGTCAGGCGATAGGGCAAAATCTGGGAAGGACTCTCCTGATTGTGACGGATGGTTTGGATCAAGCGTTTAAGAGCATTTGGTGAATGCCTTGGCGTCAGGAGGCGATGAAGGACGTGGCACGCTGCGAAAAGCCACGGGGAGCTGCGAGCAAGCTTTGATCCGTGGACATCCGAATGGGGAAACCCGGCCCTTTAGGGTCATCCTGTGGTGAATCTATAGCCATGGGAAGCGAACCCGGGGAACTGAAACATCTCAGTACCCGGAGGAAAGGACATCAACCGAGACTCCGTCAGTAGCGGCGAGCGAACGCGGACTAGGCCAGTAGCACATGGCAAGAGACCGGAACCGTCTGGAAAGTCGGGCCTGAGTGGGTGATAGCCCCGTACGGGTATTGCTTGTTGTGTGTTCTTGAGTAGGGCGGGACACGTGAAATCCTGTCTGAACATGGGGGGCCCCCCCTCCAAGCCTAAGTACTCCCTGACGACCGATAGTGAACCAGTACCGTGAGGGAAAGGTGAAAAGCACCCCGATGAGGGGAGTGAAAGAGACCCTGAAACCGAATGCTTACAAGCAGTTGGAGCCCCCCCTTTCAAATCGCTTTGCGATTTGAAGTTGGTTATTGAAAGACTTTCAAATCGCGGAGCGATTTGATGGGAGGGGTGACAGCGTACCTTTTGTATAATGGGTCAGCGAGTTAATCTGTCGAGCGAGCTTAAGCCGTTAGGTGTAGGCGCAGCGAAAGCGAGTCTGAACAGGGCGTTTCAGTTCGTCGGATTAGACCCGAAACCCGGTGATCTAGCCATGGGCAGGTTGAAGGTGCGGTAACACGCACTGGAGGACCGAACCCACCTATGTTGAAAAATGGGGGGATGACCTGTGGTTAGGGGTGAAAGGCCAATCAAACCGGGAGATAGCTGGTTCTCCGCGAAAACTATTTAGGTAGTGCGTCAGGTGATTACCCTCGGGGGTAGAGCACTGGATGGGCTAGGGGGACGCGAGTCTTACCAAACCTAACCAAACTCCGAATACCGAGGAGTACAGCCTGGCAGACAGACCATGGGTGCTAAGGTCCATGGTCGAGAGGGAAACAGCCCTGACCGCCAGCTAAGGTCCCTAAGTGACGACTAAGTGGGAAAGGATGTGGGAAGGCCAAGACAACCAGGAGGTTGGCTTAGAAGCAGCCATCCTTGAAAGAAAGCGTAACAGCTCACTGGTCTAACAGCCGTCCTGCGCCGAAGATGTAACGGGGCTTAAGTCGTCCACCGAAGCTGCGGATTCCAGAGGTCAGTTATCAGTAATCAGGTATCAGAGGGATGATTGGAGATAATGGTTCGATCGTTTGAGGATTTAGATGTCTTTCAACGTGCGTATCGTTTGTCTCTGGTCGTTCATCGGGCGAGTTTAGGCTTTCCCGATATCGAACAACGCGCTCTTGGTGATCAGATGCGCCGGGCATCGAAATCGATCCCGGTGAACATCGCCGAAGGGTTCGGCAAGCAGCGGCTTTCGAAGGCCGAGTACAGACGTTATTTGATGATGTCGATTGGCTCGGCGGACGAAATGCAGGTTTGGGTGCGGTATTGTTTTGATCTCGGATACATTGACGAGCCGACGTTGAAGCATTGGCGGGACGAGTATCGTTCGATTGCCAAGATGCTTCAGGGTTTGCACACGAGCCAGGGCGGGCAGCGCCGTCCTGATCCCTGATTCCTGATATCTGACCTCTGGAGTGGTAGCGGAGCGTTCCGTAGGCCTGTGAAGGTGTGCCGCGAGGCATGCTGGAGGTATCGGAAGTGAGAATGCTGACATGAGTAGCGATAAAGAGTGTGAGAAACACTCTCGCCGAAAGTCCAAGGGTTCCTGCGCAAGGCTAATCCGCGCAGGGTGAGCCGGCCCCTAAGCCGAGGGCGAAAGCCGTAGGCGATGGGAACCAGGTTAATATTCCTGGGCCTTCTGGGATGTGACGAATGCCGTAAGTTGTTACCGCTTATCGGATTTGCGGTGGCGGCGAAGGCGTTCCAGGAAACAGCCCCAGTAGTAGACCGTACCCTAAACCAACACAGGTGGACTGGTAGAGTATACCAAGGCGCTTGAGAGAACGGCGTTGAAGGAACTCGGCAAATTGCACCCGTAACTTCGGGATAAGGGTGCCCCATATCTGGGCAACCAGGTGTGGGGGGCACAGACTAGGGGGTGGCGACTGTTTACTAAAAACATAGGGCTCTGCGAAGCGGCAACGCGACGTATAGGGTCTGACGCCTGCCCGGTGCCGGAAGGTTAAGGAGAGAGGTGAGAGCTTTGAACCGAAGCCCCGGTAAACGGCGGCCGTAACTATAACGGTCCTAAGGTAGCGAAATTCCTTGTCGGGTAAGTTCCGACCTGCACGAATGGCGTAACGACTTCCCCACTGTCTCCAACGCCGACTCAGCGAAATTGAATTCTCCGTGAAGATGCGGAGTACCCGCGGTCAGACGGAAAGACCCCGTGCACCTTTACTACAGCTTTGCAGTGGCATTAGGAATGTTCTGTGCAGGATAGGCGGGAGCCTTTGAAGCGTAAGCGTCAGTTTACGTGGAGGCGCCCTTGAGATACCGCCCTTGATGTTTCTGATGTCTAACCGCGCTCCGTGGATCCGGGGCCGGGACCCTGCATGGCGGGTAGTTTGACTGGGGCGGTCGCCTCCCAAAGAGTAACGGAGGCGCGCGATGGTGGGCTCAAGCTGGTCGGAAATCAGCTGTGGAGTGCAATGGCATAAGCCCGCCTGACTGTGAGGCCGACGGGCCGAGCAGAGACGAAAGTCGGTCATAGTGATCCGGTGGTCCCGCGTGGAAGGGCCATCGCTCAACGGATAAAAGGTACGCCGGGGATAACAGGCTGATACTCCCCAAGAGTTCACATCGACGGGAGTGTTTGGCACCTCGATGTCGGCTCATCACATCCTGGGGCTGAAGCAGGTCCCAAGGGTTCGGCTGTTCGCCGATTAAAGTGGTACGTGAGCTGGGTTTAGAACGTCGTGAGACAGTTCGGTCCCTATCTGCCGTGGGTGTACGAGACTTGAGAGGAGCTGCCCCTAGTACGAGAGGACCGGGGTGGACGTACCTCTGGTGTACCGGTTGTGGCGCCAGCCGCACCGCCGGGTAGCCAAGTACGGACAGGATAACCGCTGAAGGCATCTAAGCGGGAAGCCCCCCTCGAAACCAGGTCTCGCTTGAGAGCCGTGGAAGACCACCACGTCGATAGGCCGGGTGTGGACGCGCAGCAATGCGTGGAGCTAACCGGTACTAATCGCTCGATCGGCTTGATACCAAACCATCCGTGACAATCAGGAAAACCTGATTGTTGCTTGTTAATCTGCGCTACCGGCCTTTGGCCTACTTGAGCGCAGGTTCGTGGGCGCTATCGCTCGCGCTGCTCGCTACTTGAGCGCAGTTAATACGCGCTCATATAGGCGGCGGCCGGTAGCGCACACGAAAACAGCTTTCATAAAACCCAACTGCGTCAAATACAGACAGCGATGTCGGAGCACTCCCGTTTACCGACATCTGACCTCTGTCACCTGACATCTGATTCTGCGGATCGACGGCCTGGTGGTCATAGCGAGGGTTGACCCACCCGATCCCATCCCGAACTCGGCCGTGAAACCCCTCCGCGCCAATGGTACTGCGTCTTAAGACGTGGGAGAGTAGGTCGCCGCCAGGCCTTCCATCCGCAGAAAAGAAAGCACGGAAAACCCTCTTCACAATCTCAAACCTCCTTCGAACACCGCAAAAGGCCAGACCGCCAATAGCGGACAACGAAGGACTCCGGACAAGCGCTCAAGCAGGCGAAAGCCGATAGCGCGACACAAAAACCCTTCCGCGGGGTGGAGCAGTCTGGTAGCTCGTCAGGCTCATAACCTGAAGGTCGTAGGTTCAAATCCTACCCCCGCAACCAACAAGAACGTAAAGACCGCTAGATCAACGATCTGGCGGTCTTTCTGATTCTTGGCTATGACCTGAATTCGGCGTCGGGTACCACATGGGTATCCCTTGGAATCAAACTTCAGCCAAGAGATGTGACGAACCCGGGACGCTTCCGGCTCCTTCTCTGGCTTGGCTATCCGGCGACTTCAAGCCTGAGCGGATTCGGGGCCACCAACCCCATTCAAATGTGCGAAAGATCTTTTACGTCATCCAGCTGTCGAGTTTGGCAATCGACGCTCCAGGCGCCGCGAGTTGCAAATCAGGTAATGTCAGCACGAGGAGGCCGCATTCCAGTGGCGATCTTCTTGACATACATCGAGAACAGAGGGGCCGGGCCTGCCGGATCAGGTAAGGGCGGCGTCGCGACTTGGCACCAGCCCGGCGCTATCGTGTGCGCTCTGGCAATCGCAATCGCGGAAGCCGTGTTCGCAGCAGCTGCCACAGCAGCTGTCCAGTGCTTTCCGCAATGCCCGGCGCGCGCGGTGCAACCGAACTCTCACATTCGTCGGTGTGATGCCGAGATCCGCCGCGACTTTATCGCGCGGATCACCCGACAAGTCGACCCGCCGCAGAACCTCTGCATAGTCTGGGCGGAGCGCCGGCAACAGACCGCGGAAGCAATTGCAGATGCTCTCTTCCAACTCGAGGTCGTTGTGGTCATTGCCAAGCAGGATCTGTTCTTGCGCGTAGCCTGCCTCCCGGCGCTGCCGGGCCGCTTCGCTTCGATAGTGGTCCATGAGTACCGATCGGAGCACGCTGTAGAGCCAAGCAATCACGCTTTCGCTGTCTCTCAGCTCTGCGCCCTTTCTGACGGCCCGCAGACAAAAGCTCTGAAACACGTCCTCCGCGGCGCTCTGGTCTCCGAGCCGGCGAACGAGAAACCGAAGAAATGTGCGATGATTTTCGGTAAGCGCTGCCTCGATCACCGGGTCCATCGTCCGTAGAACCTCGTCCGGCTCGCCGAGCGTAGGATCATGTTCCACCCTGTCATGTTGCGCTGAGATCATCGATAAATTCCTTGGCCTCACTCCAGGATATTGGAAGAACCGCGAATACTTTCAACCTCGCGGCCTTATCCTTGGCGTAGCCTAACCCTTAGCTCTCTTCTGTCGATCGAATTGCTGCGGACAACGCGCATCAAATACCAACTCTACTATCCACGAGTTTCCCAAAACGTCGTTGATTTGGGTCAATTAGTTCCATGCGATCCGGAGTGGCAATGCCTGCGTCTCGAGGCGCGGCGCATCACCGCTGGGATTATTCGGGATGCTATCGGTCCGATTCGGCTTCCTATTTGTCGGCGGCCTCGGACCTCGTCCCTCCGCGCGTGACCAGGGCCACCCCTTGGATTGTGAGCGCGATGCCAACCAGTTGGGGCCAGCCCACGGTCTCGCCGTAAAATAAGGTGCCCATCGTCAAGCCGAAGATCGGGATCAAAAAACTGAATGCGTTTGCCCTGTTGAGCGGCACATTCTCCAGCACGGAGAACCATAGCCAGTAGACGAGCGCCGTTCCGAACAGGCTGAGGCCGAGGAGGGCCCCTACGAATGTGAGTGACCACCGGATCGCCGTCGGATCTTCCATGGCCCAGGCGCCGGCAGCGAGCGGGAGGCTGCCGATCAGCATCTGGAGACCCATGGCCATGAGGGCATCGATGTTGCCCGCGATCCGCTTGATCAACACGTTGCTGACGGTGATGCCGAGGGCTGCCAAGATAATATAGGCCACGCCGATAATGTAGTTTTCCTGCCCGCCAGAGAAGAGTTGCGGCGAGGTGATGACGAGAATGCCGACAAAGCCCAGGAGCAGCCCCGCCTTGCCGCGCGCCGTGAGCCGTTCGTTGAGGACGACGCCCGCCAGCACGGCCGCCAGCAGCGGCTGGGTGTTGGCGATCACAGTCGCAATGCCGGGGGAGACGAATTCCGCAGCATGAAACATACCCAGAAATCCCAGGGTGGTGGCCCCCAGGCCGACGATGGCCACCATCGCCCAGATACGGGGTTCCCTGGGCAGCGGCCGCCGCAGCGCAACCGCCAGGATAGTCAGCGTCAAGCCTGCCAGAACCGCGCGCAGCGCCGCGAAAGTCAGATGGGGAGCGAATTCGATGCCAGCAGTGATCAGAGGGAAGCAGGCGGCCCAAAGCAGCATCACCAGAGTAATTTGTGCGATCGTTGCAATGGTCACCTGTTCAGCGCCTCTTACTTTTTCTTTTTCCTAGGACCGACAATCTATTCGCGGACTATCGCCGCTCGCAGACAACGGAGCACAACGTCCTTGGAAAATGGCGACGATGCAATAGCATCGACCGTCCAATAGCAACTTTCTGGGAGCCGGGGCGCCGCGACAATGATTTCTGAGACTTACGTCTGGCTGGTCTGGTCGAGCGCCTTCCTGGTGCCGTGGGCCGTTGCCTACCTTGCTTTCCCAGCCCATCGTCGGGTGATGCTTTGGGCGAGCCTGTTTACAATGCCCTTCGGCCTAACGGAGCCTCTGTTCGTCCCGGAATATTGGAGCCCGCCCAGCCTGTTCGATCTGGCGCGCCGAACCGGCTTTGATATCGAAAGCTTGATTTTCTGCTTTGGTATCGGCGGTATCGGCGCCGTCCTTTACAACCTTCTGACACGACAAAGGCTCGAGCCGACGCATCCGCCGGAGCGGCGCCGGCCGCGACACAGGTTGCATCTGTGGGCGTTGGCAGCGCCGTTCCTGTCCTTTCCGATCCTCTATCTGTTCCCTTGGAATCCGATCTATCCCGCGATCGTCGCCATGGTGATTGGCGCCGTTGCGACCGCACTGTGCCGCCCCGACCTGATCCGAAAGACCTGGATCGGAGGGCTCCTGTTCCTGGGATACTACGTGATTTTCCTGATCGGACTCGAATGGACGGCGCCCGGCTACATCGCGAGGGTCTGGAACCTTGAGGCCCTGTCGGGTTTGGCCATCGCCGGCATGCCGATCGAGGAGCTTCTTTTCGCCATCACATTTGGGGCCTATTGGTCCGGCGTCTATGAGCATTTCACCTGGAAGACCCTCACAGTCTCATCCATCGGCCGCCCAGGCTAGCCGGTCTCTCCAGTCGGTGGGCGCAGCATAATCTAAGCCCCGTCGCGGTGGCATGGTCACCGCCGACATGGCCGACGCGATAGATAGCATTGCCAACTAACGGAGACGGGACCGGGGAGCGTTGACCGCTGCCGGCGCGGAGGGGCGGCTCGATTATTCCTGGAGGCGCGGTTGCAGCGTCAACATGACAAGATGGAGAAGGGCGCGACGGCCCGCCTGCAGCCGGTTAGCAACCTCCCATTCGCTGAGGTTCATTTCATGCGCAATCTCGGATGGGGGCTGATCCAATATTTCCGCACGCCGAACAACCTCGGCATAGTGGGGGTGCAAGAGGCCGATGAGTGTCCCAATGAACTCCCGCAGAATTTCCTTCAGTTCGCCGTCGTCGAAGCCGTCCGGGTCTGTCGGACCCCAGTGCCCGCCGTGATTGTTGCCATGCCCGTCCCCGGTTGAGGCTGCCGCGGTGCAATAACAATCTGGCCGCCCGTCTTGCGCTTTTTTACCGCATCGGGACGGCCAGCTTCGGGGTGTTTGGCTGTCTTCCGAGCCAGCGCGCCGTTCGATGCTGTGCGTACCCATGTCTGCGTTGCAAGCAGCACTGGTTTCACTTTCACCTTTGTCAGCCAACAGATTTCGACTTTCCGCTATTCATGACGAACCGGCGCGAGAACCTAACTCTCAAGACATAACTAAAGACGCGAAGTGGTCACACATCGTTACACAAATCTTTGACGGTGGGCGGGACAGCGCGAGTGGATCGTCCGGAACCGAAGGTTAACGACGAAGCCCGATAAGACGTCGTCTGTAACGAATTCGTCCGGAACTCGTCTCCAAGACACCAAGTTTATCGGACGATGCGGCCAAACCCGCAGACCCGAAGGGGCACCTATGAGCGATGTTTCGAAACAACTCAATCCAAGCACGATGGGAAGGATGACGTATCCATGACCGACAAGCAGGCTGTACTTTGTTCCCCCGTTCGCACAGCGATCGGCACTTATGGCGCGTCCTTGAAAGACATTCCGGCACCCGAACTCGGCGCGGCGGTGATCCGAGCGGCGGTCGAGCGATCCGGTCTCGATCCATCGCAAGTGCAGGCGGTGGTCATGGGCCAAGTGGTCCAGGCGGGGGCCGGGATGAACCCGGCACGCCAAGCGGCGATCGGCGCCGACATTCCCGTGGACGTGCCGGCGATGACCGTCAACCGGGTTTGTGGCTCCGGCGCTCAAGCGATCGCCTCGGCGGCTCAAGAGGTCATGCTCGGCCATGCCGACTGCGCGATCGCTGGCGGCATGGAGAACATGGACCAGGCACCTTATCTGATGCAAAAGGGCCGTTGGGGCTATCGCATGGGCAATGCTCAGATATACGATAGCATGCTCCATGACGGTCTGAACGATGCCTTCTCCGGGGAACATTCGGGCTGGCATACCGAAGATCTGGTGAAACAGGCCCAGATCACGCGCGAGGATCAGGACCGCTGGGCCCAGCGTTCCCAGCGGCGTTTCTCCGAGGCGCAAGCCGCAGGCACCTTCAAACAAGAAATCGTCCTGGTCGAGCTGAAAACCCGCAAGGGAACGGCCGTTTTTGACACGGACGAACATAACCGTCCGGATACGAGTGTCGACAGCCTGAGCAAGCTCAAGCCGGCCTTTCGTAAGGACGGCACGATCACTGCCGGCAATGCGCCGGGGCTGAACAGCGGTGCGGCTGCAATGATTGTTGCTGAAGCAGCCTGGGCAGAGAAGAACGGTCTCAAGCCCTTGGCAAGGCTGGTATCCTACGGTGTGGGTGCGGTCGAGCCGGACATGTTCGGGCTCGGCCCCGTGCCGGCCATCTATCAAGCCCTGGAGCGCGCGGGCTGGAGTGTCGGCGATCTAGACCGTGTCGAGATCAACGAGGCTTTCGCCGCCATTGTCGTCGCGCTCGTGCGCGAAATCGGCCTCGAGGAGGACATTGTGAACGTCGAAGGCGGCGCCATCGCGCATGGCCATCCGATTGGCGCTACCGGGGCGGTTCTCACGACACGGCTCTTGCACGGTATGGAGCGCGATGGCGTCAAGCGGGGCCTTGTTACGCTCTGCATCGGCGGTGGGCAGGGGATTGCCCTCGCCTTGGAGCGGATTCCTTGATGCCGATTGTCGGTTCCGCAGGTGACCAGTGAGGCGTGGAGAAGCCGTGCGAACCCGCCATTGGCTCACCGCGACAATACCAGACGCCGGTATCTCTACTTTCTAGGCACCCGAAAATACTCTCGAATCCTCAAGAGGCTTGTCAGCCGGGAGCAAAGCGAATTAATCGTGTATTCGTTCAACTCTCCAACAGCCCCCGGCGATAAGCCCCATGACGTGGGTCTTCCACTGTCCCGACTGTTAACGACCTGCGTTGAGCAAAGTGAAAATTCAAACCAGAGGGGGAGGCCGAGATGCTTGTGGCGACAATACTGACGGTATCGCTGGTCGTACTAACGTTTCTGTTTCATTACATGATTTTGCGTTGGTTGTCCGGCGGGATGGCGCGCATCGCGATGACCGCCGGCATGCGTGTTCTCGTCATCGTCCTCATGGCGCTTGCCGCTCATCTCGTCGAGGTTGGTCTTTACGCAGTCGCCTATGCGCTCGGCGATGGTGTGCTTGCGCTCGGCGGCTTTGGCGGTCTCGCGGTCACCGAGCCGCTCGACTACCTATATTTCTCGATCGTGAGCTACACCTCGCTCGGGCTTGGCGATGTCTTCCCCTCAGATCATCTCCGTTTCATCACTGGCGTTGAGGCCTTGAACGGCTTACTGCTGATCGCCTGGTCCGGCTCCTTCATCTACATCGCCATGGGACGTCTCTGGCCCTGGCAAACTTGCGCCGAGCCCACTCGTCCAACCGAATCCATGAAGTAGGCGATAGAAAACGATGAAATCTGAGTACCAAGCGAACAGCATCACTCTGATCGGCGGAATCTCGATGGGTACCGGCGTCATGATCGGCGCGGGTATCTTCGCGCTGACGGGCCAGATCGCGGAGCTGGCAGGCCCATGGTTTCCGCTTTCCTTCATCGCGGGCGGGATCGTTACCGGGTTCAGCGCCTACACTTATGTGAAGATGTCGAACGCGTTTCCCTCTGCTGGCGGGATCGCGATGATCCTGCAGAAGGCCTATGGGCCGGGGGCGATCGCTGCGGCGGCATCTCTGCTGATGGCGCTCTCGATGGTGATCAACGAAAGCCTCGTCGCGCGGACCTTCGGCACCTACATCCTCAGGCCGTTCGATCTGGAGACGGACAGTATCCTTGTGCCTGTGCTGGGCGTTGGGCTGATCGTGTTCGCCTACCTCGTCAACATTTCCGGAAACCGCTCCATTGGCCTCTTCTCGGTTGTCATGGCGTTCCTGAAAATCGGCGGCATCACCGTCTTCGGCATTGCGGCGCTCGCCGTCAGCGGCTTCACGTTTGAGCCTGGCTCCGGGTCGTCGGAAACCATCCCGATTGCAGGCTTTACAGCATCCATCGCGTTGTCGATCCTCGCATTCAAGGGCTTTACGACGATCACCAACAGCGGTGCCGAGATTGTCGATCCGCACCGAAATGTTGGCCGAACGATCGTCTTTTCCATTGCGATCTGCGTGGTGGTCTATCTGCTCGTCGCATTCGGGGTCGGCTCCAGTCTCTCGCTTGAAGAGATCGTCGCTGCCAAGGATTACTCACTGGCCGAGGCGGCAGAGCCGGCGTTTGGTTCCTATGGGTTCTACTTCACGATCGTGCTCGCGGTTGTCGCCACCGCCTCCGGTCTACTCGCGAGCGTCTTCGCCGTTTCGCGCATGTTGGCGATGCTGACCGACATGGAGATGATCCCGCACAGCCATTTCGGAATGTCCGGCCCGATCCGCGAGCACACGCTGGTCTACACCGTGGTGATCGCGGCTGTCCTGACGGTGTTCTTCGATCTCAGCCGCATCGCGTCGCTCGGCGCTTTCTTCTATTTGGTGATGGATATCCTGATCCATTGGGGCGTGTTCCGCCGCCTGCGCCACGAGATTGGCGCGAGGGGCTGGGTGCTGATTACGGCCATCGCGCTCGACGCGCTGGTGCTCGGCGTCTTCGGTGCCATGAAGCTGCAATCCGATCCGCTCATCGTGGCGGTCGCGGTCGTCGCCATCGCTGCGGTGTTCGCCTATGAGCGAGTCTTTCTGTCACGTTGGACCGCCGAGGGAGAACATGGCGGTCACTGAAGACCGGAATTTCACTTTGCCCTCTACGCGTCGGTCAGGGCATGGGCGAAGCCATCGAAACGAATAGATGTCAGGACCGGAACGCCGCCGTCCAGAAGGCGTTGAAGATCGACCCGACAACGAGCACACCAGGCAGCAGCTTTGTCTGGCGATCGTTCATCATTGGGCGATCGCGCCGGTCTTAAGATGTCTGTCGTCATAGGTGAAGACGATCTCCGGGTCCGGATTGGCGGCGTGCTTGTCCTTGTCGGGACAGTCGACTAGCGACATGAGATGACGGATGACATTGAGCCGAGCCTGCTTCTTGTCGTCCGCTCGAACCACGTGCCACGGCGTTATCGCGTTATGTGTGCGGGCGAACATATCGTTCCGCGCGGCGCTGTAGTCGTCCCAGTGTTTTATCGCGACCTTGTCGATGTGACTAATCTTCCACTGTTTGAGAGGATTGACGCGACGGTCCTCGAGCCGGCGCTTCTGTTCTTCCTTTGAAATATCCAGGTAGTATTTGAATAGTTGAACTCCAGAATCCACGAGCATGTGTTCGAATGGCAGCACCGAGCGCATGAATTGTTCATATTCCGCGTCTGTGCAGTATCCCATGATGCGCTCCACGCCAGCGCGGTTGTACCAACTCCGGTTCATCAGGACCATTTCTTCGGTCGGGGGCAGATGTGGAACGTAACGTTGAAAGTACCAGGCACGACGATCACGGTCCGACGGCTTGCCGAGCGCCACGACACGGGTTTCGCGCGGACTCAGATGCTGGGTGATCCGCTTGATGACACCGTCCTTGCCGGCGGCGTCACGGCCCTCGAAAAGAATGAGAATCTGAAGGTCGTTCTTAATCAGATGCCGTTGTAACTTGACCAGTTCAACTTGAAGGTGCCGTAGGGTCTCCTTATAGCTCTTTGGTTCAAGCTGTTTGCTTCTCTTCGCCTTCTTGTTCATTTCAAAACTCCTTGAAAGTTTGATGTGCCGCCCGGTGCGCCTCAGGCGGTCTTCACCACGATGTCGTGCAAGATGTCTCCAGCGTGCGCCATATGGTCGGAGGCGTTGGAGAGGTGACGGTAGACTTCCCGCCGTTTTAACGCCTCCATGACGAAGGAGAGCCCCCTCACGACTGCGGTGCACTCCTGTTGCTCCATTGGCTCGAGCAACGGCGCCAGGTCGTCTCCCGGCTCCTTGCGCCGCATCATGAGATCCTGAGCATAATGTTCCGGGTCAAACAGCTCGGCGATCGCCCTGCGATAGACCTTTTCGGCTCGGCGCTCGGTCTTGCGGACAGCGGCCGCCTCGCGCTCCGCTTCCGGCAGGTTCGTCTTCACTTTCCCGAAGCCCGCTTGCAGTGCTTTCGCGCCCTGATGAAGCAACTTGGCCAACTCGAGCATGTGCCTGTCGGGCTCGACGCCAAGAACCTCCATCTCGCGCACCGTGGTTTTGGCGTAGTTGAGTCCCTCGTCAATGGCCGTTATCGCCCGGTAGATGTCCTCGCGGTCGAAGGGCGTCGAAAAAGACCGGTTGAGCACGTCGATGTTTCTAGCCTTTAGTTTGTCGCCTTCGTGCTCGATCCGCCGCACTTCCTTCGCCTTGGCAGCGTCCCCGGTCTCCATGAAAGCGACGAAGACATCCATCCCGGACACGACCAGACTGCATTGGTCATTGAGCAGCCGATGAAAGTCGGGCATGCGAGGAAACATTGCGTTCAGAAGTCTTGAGAACCGCGATTCGGATTCGCTCGCCATCGCGCCTGCGTCGTTCGTCATCTCATCTTCCTTTTCCCATCACGCGCCAGCCTTCTGCCTAGACGATGCCGGACAGCATTTGGATTAGGAGGTAAATCCCGATCGATACGACGGCGGCCCCCGGCATAGTGATGAGCCATGTGCCGACGATCTCCTTGGCTGTGCCCCAACGGACCGACTTTGGCCGTTCCGAGGCGCCGATGCCCATGATGGAAGTGCTGACCACCTGAGTAGTCGAGACCGGGCCCCCGATGGCGGATGCGGTTAGGATTACACCGGCCGATGTCAGTTGGGCATCCAAGGCGTGTATGGGACGTACCTTGTAGATGCCGAAACCCAGCGTCCGCACGATCCGCCAGCCGCCCGCAAGCGTGCCCAGGGTGATTGCTGTCGCGCTGGCGACGATAACCCACAACGGCACATAGAACTCGGCGTTTACGCCGCCCAGCACGAGTAACATGGCAATGATGCCCATACCTTTTTGCGCGTCGTTTGTGCCGTGGGAGAAGGCAAGCGCCGCCGTGGTTAGCCATTGAAATCCACGAAGATATTGGTTGGCGGTAGGAGGCGCACCGCGTAAAGCAAGGCTCATTATCCGATGGATCACCCAGCCGAATAGGAATCCAAGCACCGGAGAGATGAGCAGCGCGCCCAAAACCTTGGTGACGCCGGTCAGTTGGCCGGTGGCCGCTGCGGCAAAACCCCAGACGACGTGCTCCGGCCCTGCGGCGACAGCGACGGCGCCGACGAGGCCACCAACGAGCGCCTGAGACGACGACGCCGGCAGACCGAGCCACCAGGTAAGCAAGTTCCATGCGATGGCGCCCGCGAGCCCGGCCAGTACCACCGTCAATGACGCGATGGTCTCAAGGTCGGTCACGTCAACGAAATTGCCGATCGTGTTGGCGACCGCCGTGCCGCCGAGGATGGGCCCGAGAAAGGTGAAGAACGAGACGAGGACGGCTGCCTGGATCGGCGTTGTGGCCCGCGACGCCACAATTGTTGCCAGCATGTTAGCGGCGTCCTGCAGACCGTTGGTGTAGTCGAATACGAGAACGATTAGCACGCCGGCGATCATGAGCGCCATGATGCCGGTCATCGGTTTGTCAGCGGTGTCGAATGGACCGAACGGGTCGTGCCGTATCCCATCATCTCCGGAATCTCATGCGCCACGCCAAAACGGCTTGGTGCGCAGGAACGCCGCCATGTCTTTGACGAGGCTCTGCCTGGCCGCGATAGCAGCGTGGCGGTGCCAGCCGACGATGAGGCCGCCGGCATAGACCGAGGTTTGGGATGCCTGGTTTTTGGCGGCGCCGGCCAATTCCCGGACAAGCGTGTCCGCGGTGGCGACATCGTTAAGATATCCGAGACCATTTTGAAGACCGGCGAGATGCTTTCCGTATGCTTTAACCTGCTTTTTTTTGTAGAGACTTTCGAAAAAATCCACCGCATAACGCAGTTTTTTTACAGCGAGTCGCAGTTCATGAAGAGCATCCTCGGACATATTTTCAATATCCCGCCCTCGCTTTCGAACGTTCCGATCTCGCTTCCGCAGCAGCTTAACGCAATGGTCGCCGATGGGATCGAGAAGGCGTGTTGTACGTTCCGTGACCGACTGATCACGCCAAGCTTGACTGGACAGCCAGGCGCTGAGGCGCAACAGGAACTCCGTGTACCGCTCCGTTTCGATCGCATCGCGAGCGCGCTGGCGGCTTTTCTGTCTTGCCTGCTCCACCGCCGCCATCAGGGCGTCGAAGCCTGGATCCTCACCGTAGAGCCGCACCACAGGCACCACGAATTCATCGGCAAAGACATCCCATGCACGCGCCGCCGATAGCTCAGCCGTCAGCCATTTCGCTTCGGCGACGGCCCAACCATATTGGTCGCTAGGAAGAGATGACTTAAAGAGCCGCAAGGCAGCCCGCAGCCGTCTTAGGGCGACACGCATCTGGTGAACGCCTTCGGCATCATCGGTCATCAAAACGACGGCTTCGTTTGCCCGCAGATGATCCAGGCAATGCTGGACCAGTTCGGTCAGAACCTGTTCGATGGTTGCGTCTTTGTTGAGACTGAGTTTGATGGACTTTCGGGGTTGGAGCTCGTCCTGGGTCAGAAGCGCGTAGCCGCGCGAGGCTTTGCTCATAGTGGCAAGCCGGAAGGGGATCACCTGGCGAATCTCGGAGGCCAACTCGAAAAGCCGTTCGGGCGCGCCGCTTTTGAGTTCCAGTTCGAATTCGCGGATCGGTTCGGAGACATCGCCAGCTACGACCTCGCCGACGTCGAGGTCGAAGGACGCCGTGCTGCCGTCGTCGAATTTGAGCGTTCGCGATCTCCGTTGAACGTCCGTGCGAAAAACCGGTTGCAGACGCTCCACACCGGCGTGCCGTATCAGCCGACGAAGGTTTTTGTTTTCGATGACGGAAATGGCGGGATCTTGGCTCGGGACCGGACCTTCCCATTCTATCCGCACGGGAATGCCACCCAATTTTTTGTGCGTCTGTTTCACACACTGCACGTAGGCGCGGCCGACCTTGCGTACCCTCAGTGACAGACCTTGCCGACGCAGGTCATGATCCGGCGTGTCGAAATAGACCGTCGCGAACTTTCTCGATCGTGCCCGTCCGACCCCCCGTTTCTTGACGGCTGGAAGGTCTCTGATGCGGTCGAGTTGCTCCGGCTGAACTGTGGCCTTTAGCTCTATCTCGCGGTTCTTTGGCATTTTTCTATCCTGATCCCGCACGCAGCTGCCTTGTGCCTATAAGCCGGTCGGGATGTCGCGGTTAAACCGTCATTCCGCCGCAATGAGAAAACGGCGTTCACCTTCTTCTTCCAATGGCGACGAAGTCGCTTCAGCGTGGGCTATCGTGTCTCTTAGCCTTCGCGCTTCTTCGCAGTGCCCAAGCCCGCGTTTTTCGAGTTTCGCCAGCTTGTCCTTGAAAACCGGTATGTATGTCGTGATCATCCGGCCATTCTTTCGTTCAGTCTGCACTTTGGACATTCCGTGCTCCTTAAATATCGGGTTGGCGGCCAGTTTTATGGCTTCGTGACGGTGTTACAGACGCTCGGCGTCACAGAGCCCTATTGTCTTTAATGACGGCCAGCGGGGAGTTTCGTTACAGGTCGATGACAGTCATTGACCAATTAAACCGGCTTCGCCGGCGAATGCCTCTGGCGGCATGGAGAACTGTGACGTGACCACCGATATCGAGCGAACGAATGGTTTCTACGCTGCGGTGGTAACCAACTCGTCCCGTGTTTCGTGGGCGATCAGATAGTCGCGGGTAAGCGGCACCGCGTCCTGTTTTTTGGCAACTTGGATTTGGAAGACGACATGACCGTTGTGCCGGAAAGCTACTTCGCTGGCGACGAGATAGAAGCGCCACATGCGGCAGAACCGTTCGTCATAGAGTTCGCGTGCGTGGTCCACGTTGGCTTCGAATCGCTGGCGCCAGGCCTTCAATGTTTCCGCGTAATGCAGCCTTAGAACCTCGACGTCGGTGACATAGAGACCGGACCGTTCGACAATGGCGAGGACTTCCGATAGCGCCGGGCTGTAGCCGCCGGGAAAGATGTACTTGGCGATCCAGGGGTTGGCCGCGCCAGGACCATCGGCCCGGCCGATGGTATGCAGCAGTGCTATCCCGTCATCGGAAAGGCGGTCGCGCAGCACGTCGAAAAACTCCGGATAGTGGGGTACTCCGACATGCTCGAACATACCCACCGACACGATCCGGTCGAAGCTGTCGGAAACCTTCCGATAATCTTGAAGACGGAACTGGGCCCGACCGGCAAGTCCAGCGGCGGCGGCGCGCTCTTCGGCGATCCGATGCTGTTCCCGCGACAGCGTGACGCCGATTACCCGAACGCCATGCTCGTTCACCAGATGAAGCCCAAGTCCTCCCCAGCCGCAGCCGATATCGAGGACGCGTTGGCCCGGCTCCAGGAGAAGCTTGGTGGCAATGAGCGCTTTCTTGTTTTCCTGGGCAGCCTCCAGACTGTCGTCCGGATTCCGGAAATAAGCGCAGGAATATTGACGGTCGGCGTCCAAGAACAGGTCATAGAGCGCCCCCGATAGGTCGTAATGATGTGCCACATTGCGCTGAGCCCGCTCGGCTGGATTGAACTGCGCGAGTCTCCGGTAGAGCCACCGGAAGCGTGCTAGCCAGCGATAGTGCCACACGTCGGGTTGGTGAGCTAAATTGACCACAAGCAGCTCGATTAGGCCGCAAAGATCGTCCTCATCGACGGTGAGTGTCCCGTCCGTATAGGCCTCACCGAGTGCGAGGTCGGGATTGATCAGGAGCTTGCGTGATAGCGACCGCGCATGAAACCGGACGATTACTGGCGACGATGTCGCATCACCATAACGCGCCGCTCGCCCATCGGGGTAAACGACGATCAAGGCTCCTTTCTTGATCAGGCGTTTTAGAAAAACAGACAGCAATTTGGCCCACATCATCTTTTCCCGCCTTTGCGACCTTTAGGTCTTTACAAGGATTACTTCCTCGAACTATTTGATCTTCAGCTTCGGCGTCGAAGCTGAATCACTGGCACTTGTTCGCCCCTTGGGTGACCGCTCTAGAGACGACGAACTGGGCCGTTCGTTACAGTCCTATGACCTAGCTCGGAGCGCTCGACCGTGAGATAAGCGGGATAGAAGCCTCAGTCGGCTGAGAGATCGGGAAATCGGCAAACCGAATGCGGTGGAGCCCAGGACAGGCGCCGGGAGTTGACATGACGGACGATGACGATAGCAAAACGCCAAGCGACGCCGTGCATGCCGTCATGGTCGAAATCCATCAGGATTTTCTGCGCTTCCTCACCCGCCGGCTCGGTAATGAGGATGAGGCCGCCGACGTTCTGCACGATTTCTACGTTAAGGTGCTCACGCGGATCGGAGACGTTCGTGAGACCGAAAAGCTTCGAGCCTGGATGCGCCGCGTGCTTCAGACAAGCTTGGTCGACTATTACCGAGCGCAGGGCAAAAAACGCCAAGCGGAGAAGGAGCATCACTATCTCGAATCGGTGCGTCTGACGGGCGATGGCAAAGACGATCTGGATCTCATCGTCTGCATGTGCCTCTACAAGCTCCTGCCTACCCTGAAGTCAGAATATGCCGACGTTTTGTGGCGCGCCGACCTGGTCGGTGAATCCCGTGAAAGCATTTCCGATGCGCTAGGCATCAGCGAGAGCAATCTTCGCGTCCGCCTGCATCGGGCCCGCCAAGCTCTACGGCAGCGGCTGGAAGAGACCTGTCGCACTTGCCCGATCCATGGCTATTTGGATTGCGACTGCGACTATGGCGCGCATCTGCGCACCCAAATCGGACAAGACACGACCGAACTGTAACGGAGGCCCTTTCGGACCGTCTATCTGGTCGTCAGCTCGGAAAGGCCGGCACACCATGCGTGCCGCTCCGAGCCGCCAATATTCGACCTGATTAACTGTCCAAAGGAGTCGACCGTGCCAGACACACCCTCATCAGAAATGCTTAGTCCCGCCGTGCTGCGCTTCCGGGGACTTGACCTTGAAGCCATGACAGCCCTGCAAATGCGCAACATCGATGCGATCCGGCGCATGGCGAATCTAATGTTCGACAGCACCCAGGCGATCACCGAGCGCCAAGCCGCGTTCTTCAAGGCAAGTGCCGACCAGATGGGCGGAGCGTTCGAGAGCGAGGACGGTCTATCGGATCCGAAAGCAATCTTCGACCGCCAGACCGAGGCCTATCGTGAATTGTTCGGCGCGCTTGCCACTCATGCTGGCGAACTCGCTGATATTACTTCCAAATGCTGTGCCAGCTTGGTGGAGGAGGCGACTGGGAACATGATTGACCTTCCCATGCATGAAAGGCGCGCGCAACAGCCGGCGAAGAAAGCTGGATGCTGCTGCGGTCCTAGCAAGGAAGCATCCGGTAACAAGGTTGATCGTCCCACTGCGAAGAGCCGTACGAAACAGCCTGCGAAAGAAAGTCTCGCAGCTTCGAAGGCGATCACGGTAAAAAATTAGCAGCGGACAGGGTTATGAGCGCGCTTTTTTACTTCCTAGTTTGGGCGGTGATCATCTTTGTGATGATGCGTTTTGGCTGCGGCGCCCATGTCATGGGACACAGCCACGGCAAGGCCAAGCACGGTGACGGCGGCGCAAAAGAGTCGGGAGAATCCGCGGGTTTGCGGTGGATTCCGCCGGCAAAGGACCTCGACCCCGTTTGCGGTAAGACTGTCAGCACCGACGCAGCGAAGCCCAGCGTGCACGACGGCAGCGTCTATTACTTTTGCTCACGCGAATGCCGCGAAATCTTCGAGGCCGCGCCTGAGCAATATGTGAGACACGGCGCCGAGAGCCCACCGCCTCAACTGGAGAACCGTCATGTCTGATGCCAAAGCCTCTTCGATGACGGCATTGTCAGCCCGCCGAGCAACAACCGGCGCTACCACCAGATCGCCAACCACGACGATCTCGCCGCCTATCTCGACCCTGAAACTTGGCAGGAGCAGGCGGTCCACCATGATGGCTCCTGGCGGCCTTGCTGGCAGGGCTGGCTCGCCGATCACTCGGGCGAGCCCGTCACGCCTCCGCCCATGGGCGCGCGGCGCAAGGGCTATCGGGTCCTTGGGGACGCGCCCGGCGCCTATGTGTTGATGCAATGAAGGATGGAGTATGAAGACGGCTATTGTCGAAGTCGCGGGCCTGATCTCTACGCTGAGCGCGAAAGGCGTTGAAAAACAACTGGCCCGGCTTCCCGGCGTGCAAAAGGTCGAGGTGAACTACGTCGCCGGCAGCGCCGCCGTCACCTATGACGAAACGCGCGTCGACCTCAAGGCGATTAAAGCAAAGGTCGGCGAGTGCGGCTATCACTGCGGTGGCGAGCTCGTGCCGAAGCACGTCTGCGCGCCCGAGGACCCGCCAGGGGAGAGCGTCGCCGTCACGATGCCCGTGCATGAACACCATGCGGCGGCGGGCCGGGCAAAGGCGAAAGCCGAGAAAGAGCCGGACGTCGATCACGCGGCGCATGAGATGGGCCATGGCGGCGGCATGAGTATGGAAGCGATGGTGCGCGACATGCGCAACCGCTTCTGGATGGCGTTGGCTTTCAGCGTTCCGATTTTCGTCTACTCGCCGATGGGCGGACTGTTTACGCCGCCGGCGCCGCCGTTCGGTCTCCGCCTGGATCTCTGGCTATTCTTCCTAGCGAGCGCTGCCGTGCTCTATCCGAGTTGGCCATTCTTCGTCGCCGCTTGGCGGGCGCTTCGCAACGGCGTTCTCAACATGGCGGTGCTGGTCGTTCTGTCGGTCGGCACCGGATATATATTCAGCGTCGGCGCAACCTTCTTCTTTCCCGGCGTGCAGTTCTACGAAGCTGTGGCCGTACTTCTGGTCTTCATCTTGCTCGGGCACTGGCTGGAGATGCGGGCCCGCGCCGGGGCTTCCGACGCCATTCGATCCCTGATGGACCTGGCGCCGCCGATGGCCAATGTTCTGCGCGGCGACCGTGAAATCGAGGTTCCCACCGCGGAAGTTCGTCAAGACGACATCGTCGTGATCCGGCCCGGCAACAAGATCCCCGTTGACGGCGAGATCTTCGAGGGCGAGTCGCAAGTCGATGAATCCATGCTGACCGGCGAGTCCATGCCGGTGGCGAAGAAGCCCGGCGACGCGGTGATCGGCGCGACGATCAACAAGAGCGGTAGTTTTAAGTATCGCGCGACCAAGGTCGGCGCCGATACGGCGCTCGCGCAGATCGTCAAACTGGTGCAGGAAGCCCAGAACTCCAAGGCCCCGGCGCAGCTGCTTGCCGACAAGGCCTCCCAATGGCTGGTGCTGATCGCGGTGGTCATCGGCCTTTCGACGTTTGCAATCTGGTTCTGGTGGATCGGTGAGCCTTTACTGTTCGCCCTGACGCTGACGATCACCGTCTTCGTCATTGCCTGCCCGGACGCGCTTGGGCTCGCCACACCGATGGCGGTCATGGTCGGCACCGGATTGGGGGCCATGAACGGGATTCTGTTCAAAAACGCCGGTGCGCTGGAGGAGGCGACCAAGCTCGACATGATCGTCTTCGACAAGACGGGGACGCTGACGATGGGCGAACCCGAGGTGGTCGAGACGGTCGCGTCTCCCGATGTGACGGCTGACGAAGTTCTCGCTTTGGCGGCCACCGTCGAGCAAGGATCCGATCATCCGCTGGCGCGGGCCATTTCGAAGCGCGCGGCGGACCTGCAAATGCAGCCACTGTCCGGCTTCCAGAACATCGAAGGCAAAGGCGCGCAGGCCGAAATCGGAGGCCATGAAATCCTTCTTGGCAACCGTCGCTTGATGGATGAGCGCCAGGTCGCAATGAACGGCCTGGAATCCGAGGCACAGCGGTTGCAAGGCGCCGGCCAGACGGTTGTCCATATCGCACAAGCGGGTCGGCTTGTTGGCCTAATCGCCATCGCCGATGCGCCGCGACCGACGGCTCCTGCAATGGTGGCAAAGCTGCGCGAACGCGGTGTCGAGGTCGCGATGCTTACCGGCGATAACCAGGAGACCGCGGACCGGATCGCGTCGGGTCTTGGCATCACCACCGTTCTCGCCGACGTGCTGCCGGGGCAGAAGGCTGACAAGGTCAAGGAGTTGCAGGGCCAAGGCAAGAGGGTGGGCATGGTCGGAGATGGTGTGAACGATGCACCGGCTCTGACTCAAGCCGACGTCGGGTTTGCCATCGGCGCCGGCACCGACGTTGCCATAGAGAGCGCCGACGTGGTGCTGATGAAAAGCGACCCCTATGACGTCGTTGGCGCGATCGAGCTGTCGCGCGCGACCCTGCGCAAGATGCATCAGAATCTGTTTTGGGCAGTGGGCTACAATGTCGTCGCTTTCCCCGCGGCGGCAGGTGTCTTTTATCCCTTTGTCATCAGCCCGGAGGTGGCCGCGCTCGCCATGTCCGGAAGCTCGGCGCTCGTCGCTGTCAACGCCATGCTCCTGAAACGGACGCGGCTGGAGGGTATTCATGCGGCGACACGCACAGCCTGAACCTTTGGCGCGGCCCAGGCACTTGTCGCCTGACGAACCCGTCACCATCGTCGGCGCCGGGTTGGCCGGGCTTGCCTGTGCCATCGTGCTAGCCCGGGCCGGCCGGCCGGTCATCGTGCGTGAATGGCACGAGACGGTCGGAAGCCGGTTTCATGGGGATTATCAAGGGCTCGAAAACTGGAGCGATGCGCGGGACGTCCTCGACGAACTGCGCGGGTCCGGTATCGAGACAAGTTTCGACCATCATCCGGTGCGAGAAGGCGCTGCCTTCGACGCCCGGGGCAAAACCTATCCGATCCGCGGCGACCGGCCGCTCTATTACCTGGTGCGTCGCGGCGCGCACGGCGGCAGCCTGGAATTCGCTCTGCTTAAACAGGCGTATGGCGCCGGCGCCGAGGTGCGGTTTGGAGACCGTGTCGCAAACCCGGAGGGTCGGGCCGTTCTCGCGATCGGGCCACGCACAGCCGATGCCATCGCTGCCGGCTACGTGTTCGAGACCGATCGACCCGACGGCAATTGGATTGCCTTCAGTGACCGGCTCGCGCCGCTCGGCTACGCCTATCTCCTAATTCATGGCGGCCGCGGCACGGTGGCAAGCTGCATGTTCACCGGCTTCAAGCGCCAAGCGGAACATGTCGAACGGACAGTGGCCTTTTTCACCGAGAAGGCCGGGCTTGAAATGCGCGACCCTAAGCCATTTGGCGGTTACGCCAACTTCCGTCTGCCGCGCACCGCCCTGCAGGGAGGACATCCGGTGGTCGGCGAGCAGGCCGGCTTCCAGGATGCGCTCGCCGGCTTCGGCATGCGCTACGCCCTACGCTCGGGCATTCTCGCGGCCCGCAGCCTGCTTGAGGACGTGGACTATACGCGGCTCTGGCGCCAAGAACTCCTGCCGCTGCTCAGGACCGGCGTCAGCAACCGCTTCATCTTCAACAGCGCGGGCGAGCGTGGTCGGCGCTGGGCGCTGCGCGGGCTGAGCCGATCGGACACCACGGCAAAGCTGCGGCGACTCTATCGGCCGTCGCTTCTGAGCCTTCTCGTCTATCCGGTCGCGCGATGGCGCTATCGGGCGCCGCTTACCGATCCGAGCTGTGACCATGTCTCTTGCGGCTGCGTTTGGTGCCGCCACGGTGCGGGCCACGCCGCAACGGATTTCGCACAATCGGTCGTGCCAAAGGAGGCATAAACGCTAATGGAAGTCATTGATCTGAAGGGCCGAAAAGGTTTGGTGGTGGGTATTGCGAATGAGCACAGCTTAGCCTGGTCGGCTGCGCAGCATTTCAGGAATGCAGGCGCGGATCTGGCCATTACCTATCTCAACGACAAGGCCAAACACTTTGTCGAACCGCTTGCGCAGGAGGTCGGGGCGCCGCTGTTCCTACCCTGCGACGTCGCCGAGCCGGGTCAGCTGGAGGCCGTGTTCAAGGCGATCGACGAGGAATGGGGCCGATTGGACTTCCTGCTCCATGCCATCGCCTGGGCCCGCAAGGAGGACCTGCACGGACGGCTGACCGACTGCTCGGCCGACGGCTTCGCCGAGTCGATGCTCATTTCCTGTCACTCTTTCATTCGAATGGCGAAGCTTGCAGAGCCGCTGATGCAAAAGGGCGGCAGCCTGATGACAATGAGCTATTACGGTGCCGAGAAAGTGGTCGACCACTACAATGTCATGGGGCCGGTCAAGGCCGCGCTCGAGGCTTCGGTGCGTTATTTGGCGCATGAGCTCGGCCGCAAATCGATCCGGGTTAACGCGATCTCCGCGGGCGCGGTCGCCACCCGCGCTGCTTCGGGCATCGAGCACTTCGACGAGTTGTTGAACGAGACCGTGCGCAAGGCGCCTTTGCGGCGCACGGTCGACGCTTGTGAAGTCGGGCGCGCCGCACTCATGCTGACAAGCGATTATACGACGGCCATCACTGGCGAGACCCTCTATGTCGATGCGGGCTTTCATATCGAAGGCATGGTGTTCCACTGATGGCGGACTTCGGACCCGAAAAGGATGTCACGGTTACCGACCCGGTGTGCGGGACGCATTTGGCGCTCGAGAAGGCCGTCGCCCAAGAGGAGCACGAAGGTTGGGCATTCTTCTTCTGCTCGAACGCCTGTCACAGGTTCTTTCTGGCCGCGCCGGAGCAATATTCTGAGAGCCGGCCGCAGGCTGCACGAAAGAACACTCCCTAGCAATCAGAGGAGAACTTCCATGAAACACGTTCTCATTACGGGTGTCTTCGTTGCCAGTTTGGCGGCTTCACCGGTCTTGGCACAACAGTCCGAACACCAGCATGGCCAACCGGACGGCACGGAGAATGACCAGAGTGGCCAGCATGGTCACGGCGCCATGATGCAGGATTCTGAGGCCATGCAACTGCATCGTAAACAAATGCAGCAAATGCGCGAACTGATAGAACGGGCACGTGTCACTGAAGACCCCGAAGAACGAGCACGACTGCTGGCACAACATCAAAAGATGATGGCGAATCGTATGGCCGAGGTAGTGGGCGATGGTGATCGAGCTGCGATCAAGGAGCGCTGTCATCGGCATATGACGATGTTGCACGACATGATGGAGCAGATGTCCGCGCGACAAGGAATAGAAGAGCACTATTGGGGAAGCCCGGAGCCTTAGGAACAATGATCCTGCAACTGAGCATGCACAGGAGTATAACTGCAGCGTCTAAACAACGATGGCAGCGCACTTTGGCCATCACATTTATCGAAAAGAAAGTTATATGATGAACAAAATGAAATCGTTTGGCATTTCGCTCTAGGTAGCGGGCACGTTGATCCTTGGCACCGTGATGGTTTCTTCGACAGCCAATGCCGCCGAGATACCGGTGCATAAATCGCCGTTGTGCGGATGTTGCAGCTTAGGGGTCGCCCATCTGGAGGCGGAAGGCTTCGAGGTTGAAGTTGAGGATCATGAGAACTTGACGTCGGTTAAGGTGGCCTATGGTTTTCCTTTGCGCCTCGGGAGTTGCCACACGGCCATCGTTGACGGCTACGTCATTGGAGGAACGACCGGACGCGATCGGTCTCGCTGTCCCAGGAATGCCTTTTGGTTCGCCCGGCATGGAGGTCGACGGTCGCAAGCAACCCTATGAGGTGATTTTGTTCAGCCAGAACGGACAAACGATCTTCGCAAGGCATTGATGATCAACTGATTTTCGCCTTGCAGCTATGGCGCTCAGGGGGGTGAATTCGGCCACTTGTTCAAAGAATCCAGTAAAATCGAAGCCGTAAGATTTTTTATTCACATCTACCGGGTCCGGATTCGTAAAAACCATCCATGAACGCATAGGGCGGAACATCGAGGTTTCGCGGCGCTGGGCTATGCCGGACACGACTTGTGGTGTCGTAGACTGATCCGTGGCGAGGGCAAAACCATCTTTGGTATTTACCCAGTGGGTCGCCGGTCCTCTGGCGAAGCGGCACGCGGTCAGATGCGCGCAGATGCCGACGATAATCAGCCACTACAGCCGCCGCACGCGCTCCACATCCGTCGCAGGATCGATGAGGTCGGGGTTCCGATCATTCCTTCTGGCGCGTGCAATTTCATCAGTAAAGAGAATCGCGCCGCTTTGTATCCAGGGGGCCAGAAACGATCGGCGAGCTAGCTGTTCATGCAGTCATTGCCCATTGAGGTCCTTCCTGGGTTTGACGGTTTACTCATGCGGCAGGCGCCCACGCGATTTCTTCGGCTGTCGCGTATCGACTGCCGGTCTTGTGGTTATGGGCGGAGTCACGCCCGCGCCAATGGAATGGCATGGATTGGCGCACTGTAACGCTACGGACCTTGCCCCGTCTTAACAGTAATTCGCGCCTGAGACGCCGTGAATCCAGCGAAAACGTCCGTCAGTCAAAGGAGAGTGCAATGGACAAGGTCATAGTGCCGATCAGCGACGCGAAGCTCGGCGAAAACAAGAGTGATGGTTTTGCATCATTTTTCCTTTCTCTGGAAGCGGTCGTATTTCGCAATCGATCAAACCGGAAAGCCGGATAGACCGATGCATAAACACGACCATGATAAGCACAGCGGCTATCACAGCCAGGCGACTGCTCCGCTCCACGCCGCGACGGCGAAAGACCCGGTTTGCGGCATGACGGTACGGTTAGATCAGGGCAAGCTTAGCCGGGAGTACAAGGCCGAGACCTATCATTTCTGTTCTCAAAAGTGTCACGACAAGTTCGCCGCCGATCCCGAACATTTCCTGTCCGGCGCGCACAAGCAGGCAAGCGAAAGCTTGCCCAAAGGCACCCGATATACCTGCCCGATGCACCCGGAAATCGTGCGCGACGCGCCGGGCGATTGCCCGATCTGCGGCATGGCGCTGGAGCCCATGGGGGTTCCCGCCGCCGACGAGGGGCCAAATTCCGAACTTGTCGATTTCACCCGCCGGTTCTGGGTCGGCGCTGTTCTGACCGTGCCTCTCCTGGTCCTGACGATGGGACCCTATGTCGGGCTCGGCTTCGTCCGCGACATCTTTGGCGAGCGCGCGACTCTCTGGATCGAGCTCGTTTTGGGTACGCCGGTTATTCTCTGGGCCGGTTGGCCGTTCTTCGTACGTGGCGTGAAGTCGGTGATAAACCGTAGTCTCAACATGTTTACGCTCATCGGCATGGGCGTTGGCGCGGCCTATCTCTTCAGCGTGGTCGCCGTGCTCGTACCGGAAATTTTCCCGGACGGGTTCCGCGATCCGGAGGGTAATGTCGGTGTCTACTTCGAGGCCGGCGCGGTGATCGTCGTTCTGGTCCTGCTCGGCCAGGTGATGGAACTCGGCGCACGCGAGCGCACGGGTTCGGCGATCCGCGCTCTCTTGGATCTTGCCGCGAAGACCGCCCGCGTGATCCGCGAGGACGGGCGGGAGGAGGAGATCCCGCTCGAAGATGTCCAGGTCGGCGACCGGCTGCGCGTGCGCCCGGGTGACAAGGTCCCGGTCGACGGGGTGGTGGTCGAGGGCCGCTCCTCGATCGACGAGTCCATGATCTCCGGCGAACCCATTCCGGTCGAGAAGGTCGAGGGTGACAAGATCACCGGCGCTACGATCAACGGTACCGGTAGCCTGGTGATGGAAGCGAAACGAGTCGGCGCCGACACCATGCTTAGCCAGATCGTCGAGATGGTCGCGAACGCACAGCGTAGTCGCGCCCCGATCCAGAAGCTCGCAGATTCCGTGGCTGGCTCGTTCGTGCCGGCCGTGATCGTCATTGCAATTCTCTCGTTCATCGCCTGGGCGACTTGGGGACCGGCACCGGCGCTATCCTATGGTTTGGTGTCAGCCGTCGCCGTGCTGATCATCGCTTGTCCCTGCGCGCTGGGTCTGGCGACCCCCATGTCGATCATGACGGCCACGGGCCGGGGGGCGCAAGCCGGTGTTCTAATCAAAAATGCCGAAGCGCTGGAGCGTTTTGCCAAGGTCGACACGCTGATCGTCGACAAAACCGGCACGCTGACCGTCGGCAAACCGAGGCTCGTCGCGGTCCTGCCGGAAACCGGCCATGACGAGACCGAGGTTCTGCGCTTGGCCGCAAGCCTGGAGCGGGGCTCGGAACACCCGCTCGCTGAAGCGATCGTCGCCGGGGCCGAGGAGCGTGGCGTCCCACTGGCAAAAGCCGCGGAGTTCGAGGCGGTTACCGGCAAGGGTGTGAAGGGCGTCGTCGACGGTAAGCCGGTGGCGCTCGGCAACGCGAAGCTGGTCGCCGATCTGGGCCTCGACGGTGGCAAACTCTCGGAAACTGCAAATGCCCGGCGCGACGAGGGCGAGACGGTGATGTTCGTTGTCGTCGGTTCCGAGATCGCTGGCCTGGTATCGGTCGCCGATCCGGTCAAGGAGACGACTCCGGACGCGCTGAAAGCGTTGCACGAAGAAGGTTTCCGCATCGTCATGGCGACCGGCGACAACGAGCGTACGGCGAAGGCGGTCGCTGGACGTCTCGGGATCGACGAGATCCGCGCGGATGTGCTGCCCGAAGACAAGGCGCGCATCATCAAGGAGTTGCAGGACGAAGGCCGAAAGGTCGCCATGGCTGGCGACGGCGTCAACGATGCGCCCGCGCTGGCCCAGGCCGATGTCGGCATCGCCATGGGCACCGGCGCGGACGTGGCGATCGAGAGTGCCGGCTTCACGCTGGTGAAGGGCGACCTCAACGGCATCGTTCGGGCCCGCCGGTTGGCGCGCGCGACCATGCGCAATATCAAACAGAACCTGTTCTTCGCACTGGTCTACAACGCTTCCGGCGTGCCGGTGGCGGCGGGCGTCCTCTTCCCGTTCTTCGGGATTTTGATCTCGCCGATCTTCGCGGCCGCGGCCATGAGCCTGTCGTCCGTTTCCGTGGTTGGCAATGCCCTTCGGCTGCGCTCGGTCAAGATTTAACAAGTGTTTCACGAAGTAAATTTCCCTTACGGAAAGGAGAAACAAGTAATGAAAGCCATATCGATTCTCCGGGCCGCCGCCGGAGCGGGACTGTTCACTCTGGCGCTCGGAACTCAAACGGCTCTTGCCGAGCCGCTCGTGTATGTGCCCCTCGGCGGAGAGAACAAGATCGTCGCTGTCGATGCCGCGAAGGACGAAATCGTCGATACGATAACCGGTCTGCCGGCGGTTCATGGCCTCGCCGGGACGCCCGACGGGCGGTTCCTGATAGCCGGAAGCTTCGAGACGCGTGCATTAGGGGGTGAAGCGGTGGCGAAGCCGGCGGACGTCTCCGAAGACGAGCATGCCGCGCACCATGGCGCCGCGTCGGCCGATGGTAAGAACGCCATTGCGGAGGTCAGCACGATCTCGGTCGTTCGAAGGGCGGACGGGTCCGTGGTCCGTCGCATCGACGTACCCGGCGCCGTTCATCACGTCGGGGTTAGCGGCGACGGCCGGTTCGCCGTTGTCACCCATCCCAACGGCGGATCAATCAGCGTCATCGACCTCGGCTCCTATGAGGTGGTCGCGACGGTCGCGACCGGGACGCTGCCCAATTACGCGGCCTTTGCGCCTGATGGCGACCGTCTTTATGTCAGCAATGCCGGCAACGACACTGTCAGCGAGATCGACACGTCACGCTGGATCGTCCGGTCGAACACCGTGGTCGACAGCAGTCCCGAGCACGTTGTTCTGTCCAGAGATGGTGTGACTCTCTACGTCAACAACGTCGACGCCGGCACGGTCTCCGTCGTCGACGTTGGCGACCAGACGGTTGTGAAGACGATTCGCCTCGGAACGACTCTCCACGGGATCGACCTGTCCGATGACGGCGGCACGCTCTTCATCGCGGTCCTAGGCGACGACAAGGTGGTCGCGGTCGATCTCGCTACCGGCGCCCAGCGCAGTGTTCCCTTGGCTCCCGCTCCCTATCACCTGGCCGTCGTTCGCGGGACGGGCAAACTTTACGTCTCCAGCGCCAACGAGCCAAAGATCTGGGTGATCGACCAGCGGGATCTGACGGTCCGGGGAGAGATCCAGATCGGCGGCAAAGGCCATCAGATGGTCCAGGGCGCGGGCGGATGACCTCGACCGTATTTCGGAAACGACGAGGGTCGGAAGAGGAGAGGCGGCATGGCGCAGCATGAAACCGGCGGCTTCCGGAGCTTCATTTTCTCCCGTTCGAGCATGGTGTTGCTCGGGTTCCTGGCAGTGGCGGGTTACTTCCTGTGGGAAGAGCACGAGGCGCATATCCTCGGTTATTTGCCGCTGATCCTTATCCTGGGAGTGTGCGTGGGCATGCACTTCTTCATGCATGGCGGACATGGTGGGCATGGCAGTGCCGCGTCATCGAGCGACCGCCGGCTCGGCTGGCGGCAGCGCCACGCGTAATAGCCGCTAGTGGAGACACCGAGCAGCCGGCACATCGTGGTAATCGGTTAGCTGGCCTGATTCGCCTTCACGAACGCGAAGACCCATCGGGTGTCGCGTTCCTGGCGCAGGCGAACCTGGCTGCGGCAGACGAGCATTTAAGCCGGGTGCCGATGATCACGCGCGGCGCGCGACGGGTCCTGGAGGCCGATCAGGTCTCCACCGTGTCGGAGCTTGTGTGGACCACAGGCGATGAGGATGTGTTTCGCAAACATACGGGGCTGAAAAGCGACCGCCGGTCTTTGCCAGCTCTTGCGAGCGCGATCGCAACCGGCGAGAGCAGTATCGATGAAGAGCGCGCGGATGGCGGGCTCGCGCGATACGCTGATCTCGATGTGTTCATCTCGGTGAATTTCGACGCCGGCGCCGGACAATTGACGGGGCTCGGTCTTGAGGGACGATTTCGACAGCATACGCCGTATGGCGAACAGTCGGACGTGCGCAGGACCTGGCAAGAGCAATGGATCGTTTCAAGGAAATCGGCGGCGTCGGAAGGCAGTTCGGTGCGGGCTTTTCTCAACTATCTCGCCGGCATTTATGATTGGGTCCGCGATGAAAATCCGCAGCGCGGTGGCGAGCACGCGTCGAGAACGACCGCGCAACTTATCTTCTGGGACCAGCGCCAATATGAGGAGCTGTGCCTTGCTGTAGGGCGGCATTTGCCGGCGATCCTCTATGGCGACGAAGAGCGTACGGTCAAAGCGCTGGTGTGGTTGTTTCCGCCGGAAGAGATTCAGGAACGCGACGCGATAGACGCAAAACGCCCCGGCGTCGCTTTTGTCAGCGACATTGTCCGCCGCCTTGTCCGTGCGCCGGCACTGCACGAGCTGACCCTGTTCAATGTCGCCGAGCATTATCATTGGGGTGATGATTTTCGCGTACCGGATTCGTTCTACCGCGAGCCTCTATCGGACGCGATCCCGCGCGAGCGCATCTATGAGATCTGGAGCGCGTCGGCGGCGGGCGGCGGCTATGTGGTGCGCTGGGGCTCTGTTCTGAGGGATTTCAGTCAATTGATGGATGGGTTCCGGCGGACCATGTGCACCCAGACAGCTGAGTTGTGCATGGTGGTCTGGAGGGTCCGGCGGGACTTCGGCAACCGGTTAAAGGCGGCTGCGCCGCAGCTTGATTTGACGGTGCCACGCTGGGGCGCGGGCGTCGCATTCGAAGCGAAACTCTGGATTGCTTGGGCGTCGTTTTCCAAAGCCTATGACGACGTGATGGCACAGCGGGACTTTTTAAGCGCCCCAGAGGAAATCGAAGCGCGTTATGAAGGCTTGCGACTCGAAGACTTGGTCGCTGAAGAGGCCGACGGATCGCTGACCTTTTCAGTGTCTCCGGACTCGCGCGATGCCAAAGTGCGCATCGCAGCGGGTTTTCTGTGTCTCTCGCTCGACGACACGCCCGGGTTTTTAGTCCAACGCGTCCGCCAGGTTGTGGAGGATACGGACCTGCCGCTCCATCTTCACGATCTCAGTTTTACGAACCGGCCAATGAGCATGGTCTTCAAAGTCAAGCTCGTGGATTTCAACCGGGAGGCGCTCTGGGCCCGGGTCGAATGGGACAATTACTGGGACGACGAGAAAGATCTGCGCGCGGCGGTATTTCGTGCCCTGGGCGAGCGGGTGTGTCGGAATGTGACGATTGTCAGCTCTGCGGGAAGCAATGTCCAGGTGCGCCGCCTCACCAACACGCTGCGCGCCATCGGCAATCCCGCTATCGCGCAACCGACGGAAGAATCCTTATTTGCGCTCGGCAAACGCGGCGCGCGGATCCGCGCGGGCGCGGCCCCGATGACGCCGGCGGCTGCCGCCCTCTGGGATGGCGTGAGCCTAAACGCCGAACTGGCGCGTCTGCCCGCGGATGCGGACGCCATAGCGGACGCTGCGGTTGCGTCTTCAACGCCGCCCCTCAACGCCTCTCAACGCAGCGCCATCACCAACGCCGCGGCGAAACGATTGAGCGTGATTTGGGGCCCTCCCGGCACCGGCAAGACACAAACTTGTGCGGCGTTGGTTCACCAACTCGCCAATCATGAAGCGGCGCGCGGCGCCGCTCGCGCTTTTAACATTCTTCTGGCCGGGCTGAACTATAAGGCGGTAAGCGAGCTCGCCGAGCGGGTGATGCGACGCATGGCGGCCGACGCAGCAGCTAACGCAAATTTCTACGTTATCCACCGCGAAGACCGCGAAGACGAACTCGTTGAGATGACTCTGACGGATCGCAGCGAACCGGTCTTCGCTGATATGATGGAGGCCCTTAACGCTGGCGCTGGCGTCAACATTGTCGCCGCAGTCGCGCATCAATTTCCGCGCATCACCGAACAGGCGGCGAAGCTTTATGGTGATGAGGACGCATGGCGGCCGCTTTTCGATTTCGTGCTGTTCGATGAAAGCTCGCAGGCCGATAGGGCGATTTCGATCCCGCCGCTCGGTCTTTTGCGAGATGGGTTTCAATTGGTGCTGGCCGGCGATCTGTTGCAGATGCCGCCGATAGCGCGTTGCGATCCGCCCGTGGGCGCGTTTCCAGGTTGACGTTTCGCCGGCGTTGCCATGGACAACGTCAGCAAGCTTAGTCTCTTGAAAGTCGAAGGCCGGCGAACGGAATACATGATTGGCCTTGCGTTCGATCGCGGCGAGCACATCGACCTTCGGTGCTTTCATATCGCGCTCGGTCCAGAATCGAACGGCGTAATCGGGTTTCGGAGCGAAGGTGCGTTGCATCTGGTTGGACAGATAGCTGCCAACGCCGGTGACAGGGCCGTGCAGGACGCCCATTACAAGGGCGCGCAGGATCGCGGCTTCGTCCGATGCATCGGTCAAAAGGCCCATTCACAGGGCGCAGACTTTTTTTGAGGACGCTAGGTTTGTAAGCGACCCGCCAGAAGCGTCCGTGCGGTAAGTCGACATCATCAGATTGCTCTAACAGATTGCGCGCGAGATCGAGAACATCGCTTTTCGAAGCGGTGGCAAGTTTTGCTTTGGATATGGCGACGGCGACGGGGGAGCAGTCCACACCGAAGGTTTTGCGCTGTGTGGCACGCGCCGCATAAAGGGTCGTGCCGCGCCCGCAAAATGGATCGACGACGATTCCCGCATCTGGAACGCGGCTCAGCGCGCTTAAAGGGAATTCGAGCGGGAACATCGTGAAATAAGGACAGATCGCGTTGAGGGAATGACGCGGATCGTAGGCTGCAAGAAGTGGCATAGGCTGGGTCACTATCCTCTTGGCATGGCGGTGCTAGATCTCCGCTCAAGCTGCAACCTCTTGTCTCAGAAGTAAACTAATGCGGCGGCAAATGAAAGCTCGACCAGTGTCGCGCAGTGGCTGACCGCTTCGTTGACATCTAAACAAACTCCGTAGCAAAGGTGAGGAGTACTACAAATTACTTGATTTGAACTTGTGAACTCCGATGCGGCCGAGCCTAAATCAGGCTGCTTCGTCGGTCCGCAGCGCCTTATTTCCGCCTGCCGACACCGAAATCCGTTTGGCGATTCTATCAGCCGCAGATTTGATGGGATCATTGACAAGATGGGCATACCGCGCTGTCGTCTGTACCTGCGAATGTCCCAGCAGCTTTCCGATCATTGAAAGGCCTTCGCCGACCGCGAGACCGCCGCTGGCGAACGAGTGCCGAAGGTCGTGAATTCGCACATCGTCTAGCTTGGCAATTTTTCGAACACGCCTCCAGGGGTGCTGGAGGTCCGTCAAATATGCCCCGGATTTCTTTCCGACAATGACGAATTCATTGTCTTCTAGCTTCTTAATCACCTTGAGCCGGTCGACGGCGGCGGTGCCTAGATGCACTGTCTTTGCTCCGGTCTTCGAGTTCGGGAGACGGAACGCCTTGGCTCCAAGATCGACGTAGCTCCATTTTAGCGTCAAGATTTCGTTCAGTCGGCAGCCCGTTAGCATGAGTAGCCAGATCGCATCGATTGCCGATTGGGTCTCGGTCTTCTCGACCTCCGTTTTACGCAGCGTCTTACCAAGCCGCTTGTACTCTTCGTCGGAGAGAAACTGCTCGCGCTTTTCCTTCTTGTACTTCTTTACGTGCCGGCAAGGGTTCGACCCGTCCGGGCGGAGGCCCCAAACCTCTGAAAGGTTGAACATCTTCGAAAGCACACCGAGCGTCCGGTCGGCTTGATATGGCTTGTCGCGCAAGCCATGGTGCATTTGGCGATTTCGGTGCGTTCGATATCGATGACCTTCCGCGTGCCGATTTCCGGGTTGATGAACAGTTCAACCGACCGACGATACTCACGCTCGGTCGAGGGACGGCAATGGGTCGGAACGTACTCGTCCAGGAAGCGCTGACCCAGTTCCTTCATCGTCGGGGACTTACGTATCTGGGAATGCTCAGCGGACGGATTCCGGCCTGCCTTGGCCTCAGCAATGATCCCTCGCGCCTTGGTCCTGGCCTGCTCGACGGTGATTGGGCCGTGGGTGCCAATCGTCATTTTGATCTGGCGACCACGACAGCGGCATTTGACGATGTAGGACTTTCGGCCGGTTGGGCGCACACGAACGCCGAAGCCCGATAGGGCATCATCCCAATGGACGATATCAAACGCTTCCGGCTTCAGGGAATCGACAAGACGTTTGGTGAGTTTCGGCAAATTGCGGCTCCCGATCGCACCTCGCGCCGGGCCGTTCTGGGTATCATATGGGTACCACTTAGACGCAAGTTCACGCTATCTACCGCATACTTTATCGAACCAAAGGAGTCAGAATAACCCTTCTTACTCAGCGTTTTATCCAGGAACCGCTAACTTGGTCCGATGTCGGGAAAATGGGCTTTAACGATCTCATAACCTGAAGGTCGTAGGTTCAAATCCTACCCCCGCAACCATTGATGTCATGGTCCATTCTTGTGACATGGTTTACAGATTATAACGGAGACATGGTTTACACATTCTCCGGAGTGAAAGGGTTTGGCCCCGGTTCGACACGGTTTTCCTTTTGATCGAAGAAGCCTAGATCGTAGTTCATAAAAGTCACCTGCCAGATTTGATCGTCGACTTCTCTGAGGCCAAGGATTTGGCCTGCAAAGACCTAGCTGAAGGTCGCTTCCATTTTGAGGGTGAGATGCGTGCGCTCATGACGGCCGTTTTGTTGTCGATGGCCCGGCTTGATGCGCACGATATGAATGCCGAGCCTGTGCCACCAGACGGAGAGTTTGCTTAAGCCGAACAACGCATGAGGGTCGGCAAAGGGGGGGCCGTTGTCGGTACGGATGGCACGGGGCAGACCGAATTTCTTGAACGTGCGCTCAAACACAGCAAAGGCGAAGTCTGCTTTCGTGGAGGCCATTCCTTCACAAGCCAACAGATACCGGGAGCGATAATCGGTGATGGTGAGCGGGTAACAGTATCGCTTGTCGCCGAGCTTGAACTCGCCCTTGTAATCGGCACACCAAAGCCCGTTTGGCTCAGAGGCGGCATTGAGCGGCGTGCCTTGCGCCTTATAGCGCCGGCGTTTGCGGCGGGTCACCAAACCGTTGCGGTCCAGCACCGCGTGAACTGTGCTGATGGCCGGTGGCTTCACCATCGGGAACTCACGGATCAGCTTGGCACGGATCTTCGGGGCGCCCCAGGAGGGATGCGCGCGTTTGATCCCAAGGATGCTGCGTTCGATCTGGAAGGGGAGTTTGTTGGCTTGACGATAGGGCCGGCGGGACCGGTCGTTGAGGCCATCGAGCCCGCATTCCTTGTACCGTTCCCAGATCTTATAGCCGGTTACACGCGAAATCCCGAACTCCCGGCAGAGCCCTGCCATCTTCTCGCCGTCGAGCAGACGGGCGACAAATCTAAGACGTTCATCCATAGGTCTACACTCTTTCCAAGGCATCCGGAGCGCTCTCCAAATGCCAAATTGTGTAAACCATGTGATCGGAATGAAATGTCAGCTATCTCTCGATAACCACACAGCTTACAAAGCCTCCCAACAGGGAGGCTTTCTCATGTCCGCACTGTGTCCGAAATATACCACTGACAAAACAGACTGTAGATCAGCGGCGTCGCTGCCACGCTCAGCGTAGGCGTGCAGGATTGTAGCGTTGCAAAACCGCCGCACCGGCGAATCTAGGCGGATTAATTTTAGTGCTAACTGTATTGGCTCGTTAAGTGCCAAAGTTGAACGCCTAGTCCGAGAAGAAAGAGCGCTATTTTGTTCGGCCTGTGAGGCCGTTCCCCGGGAAAAAACGGGAAGATGACATCTTGCAGCGAAATTATCGTCCTAGTTTAATTAGGTTCTCGCTGTCGTCGACAGCGCGAGCCGACTGAAACGCAGGCCGAATATGAACGATATAATGCAAAAATTTTCGGATGCGTTTCGGGAAGGCCGACCGATTGCCGATAGTCTCAGCCATCGGCTAGACGTCCAGTTTCGCTCGGATATCATCGATCGCGCCCTGACGGAACTCGGGCGAGGGCGATCTGTCTTGCTGGTTGGCGAAACTGGGGCGGGCAAGACGGCGATTGCCACCGCCGTCGCCGAGCAACTGGAACACCATAGCGACAAATCGATGCTGGCATTCAGCACAAACCAGATTCAAGCGGGTTGTGTTTGGGTGGGAGAATGGCAGTCCAAGCTCGACAAGATTCTTAAGGACGCCTCGAGCAACAATACGATCCTGTACTTCCATGATGTCTGGAATTTGCCCGATGCCGGGACCGGGGCCACGGCGGATAGCGGCTTCTGGGATATGATCCAACCTGAAGTCTTACGGGAAGGAGGAGTACAGGTTGTCGGAGAGGCCGATTTGGCGACCTTCGAGACCCTTCACACAGATCCGCAATTTCTGAGGTCGTTTGTTGTGTTACGGGTGCCGGCGTTGTCGGTGCATGAAAGTCAGGCGATCGTCACCGGATATGCCGAGCAATGCGACCTTCAATTGTCGACAGCCGTATTGAAGAGGATTTTTCATTTATGCCAAGCGTTTAGCCTCCAGTCGACGGGGTTGCAGCCGAAGCTTGAAATCATCGATGCGTTGGTCGAACACGCGATTGCGAATAGGCCTGGTCATGATCGGCGCAGTCCCAATGAAAGCGATGTCGATCAGGTTTTCGCGAAACAGACAGGATTGCCGGAGGCGGTGATTTCTCCCGCTCAGATCATGCGGTCCGGCGAAATTCGGCAATGGTTTCGTGAAAGAATAATAGGGCAGGAACAGGCAATCGATGCGGTAATCGAAGCGATCGCTCTATACAAGGCCGGGATACATAATCCCAATAAGCCGATCGGTACATTCTTTTTCGTCGGGCCGAGCGGCGTCGGCAAGACTGAACTGGCGAAAGCGTTGGCGTTATTCCTATTTGGTAGCGAGGACCGTCTGCTCCGGTTCGATTTGTCGGAATTCGCGCATTACAATTCTTTCGAAATGCTTGTGGGTTCCCCGGACGAGCCGAAAAAGAAGGCGCGGTTGTTGGAACCAGTCGGGGCTACACCGTTTCAGGTGATTCTCTTCGACGAGATCGAAAAAGGTCATCTCAACGTTCGGGATATTCTGTTGCAGTTGTTGGATGAGGGAACGGTGTCGCCGCCGAAAGGGCCGGCGGTGAGTTTCCGCAATACAATCGTTATCGTTACTTCCAACGTCGGTGCGGCGGCCGCCACCAAGCGTGTCCCGGGTTTCGGTAACCAGGTCGACGACGTTTACGATCCGGATCGAGCGGGCCAGGAACTTGAGGCCAACTTTCGTCCGGAATTTCTCAATCGTTTTCAGCACATCGTTCAATTTAGGCCCTTGAACAAGGATCAAGCCTTGCGCGTAACGGAAATCGAATTGAACAAGATTATGCGGCGGGAAGGCATCGTAAACCGCAACATGGCAATCGATGTGGATAAGGACGTTCTTAAGTTCGCTGTCTCCATCGGATATGACGCCCGGTATGGCGGTCGTGCGCTGCAACGCGTGCTCCAAAAACGAATTTTATTGCCGCTCGCCATGACGATCATGGAACGCGGGCCGGGACCTGGCAGTATCCTGCGCGTCTATATGCGCGACAATGACATTGCGGTCGCCATCGTTGAAACGGAAGAAACGCTACGACAGCGCGAACAGGCACGACCGGTAAAACTCGCGCGCGGTTCTAAGCTGACGCGAGAGGACTTGCCTACCAGTTTGTCTAAGGCACAATTCCTCATTCGGACGCTTAGCAAGGACGCCGACGAAGAAAAGATGCGTCAGGTTATCGACCAGGTCGAGGCAGAACGCGATGATCACAATTTCTGGCAGGAACCGGTGCACGCGGCGGGCCGACTGTCGCTCCAATCGCGTTATGCGGATTATGTAAAACGAATCGACCGTTTGCGCGATGATCTTCATTTGCTGCAGGAAGCGTCTGCGAAGATGACCGTGCGCGCCGACCTGGAGCGTTGGGCGTTCGACTACAACCGCTTGATCCGCCGGCATACGCGGGTCCGACGCCAACTTGTCGATTTGGGCGAGGAAATGGACGTACCCGCGCTTGTCGAAATCACGCCGATAAGTGCGTCGCAGCATGACATGCGCTTTCTCTACCAGATCTATGCCGATTGGTTCGGGTGGCACGATTGCGATGTCGAGCTACTGTGCGAACCACTCCGGCGCGATGATCCGGTTTTGATGTTGGGTCGGTTCCCCTTTGCGTACGGTTTTCTGCGCCTGGAAACCGGATTGCACCGGGTACGCCACAAGGACGACCGAACAAGCGTGCTCCGGCTGCGAGTAGCGCCGTGGTATGATGCCGACGACAGAGACAAAGGCGGCATGACGAGTGTGGTCCTGCGCGAGTCGGGGCAATTCGGCGGCCGCCTGCGATCCCGTGTTGAATTGCCCGACGCCAATGTCATTCTGCAAAACGGCAAATCGATATTCGAGAATAGCGACATGCTGAGTTCCGTCGTCGGGTCGCTTCAGGGGGCCGGCGCCGCGAGCGAACGTGTGGTTCGACGGTACGATTTGGAGCCGTTCTTCATCCGCGATTCTCTTGTCGACCGGGATACTGGCAATAAGAAGGCGATCGGGCCGGAACTATTTCACGACCTTCTGTGTGCGCGAATTGATCGAGAGGTCGATATATTGCGCGTACGGGCTTCGGGACCGGCCCTGCCGGGAGACCGTGCCGGGGAGAAGGAAAGATGAGATTAGGTTCCGTCCTTGTGTTCCTCGTTGGGTTTTGTGCGGCCCTATCCACGTCAACCAGTCATTCGGAAACGCTTCGCTCGACAAACTTCAAGTTTGGTGAGGGACGGCCTTTCGGCGGCCTTGTGACCTTGGATGATGTTCAGGTTCAACTGGTGACGACAAACACTGAACCATGGGGTGAAACGGGATTTCGGGATCAGCTAACGGGGATCCCCGCGTTCATCCTATTCTGCTTCAGCCGTCCTGTGGCCGAGTTCCGGATAAGTTTTTCGCGAATCTATCCCGGCGAAACTTTGCGCGATTTTACCGCCGGCCCTCCTACACCTATCGAGGGCGATGTGATCGAAACGGGGGAGCTGATTTACAGTGTTCCGCCCAAGGTCGGCGATTACGGCAAAGGAACATTCATCTGGAAAGATTTAGAAACGGACGTATTCGGTTTCGTTATTGATAACGATCGAGGGCACGCCTTGGCCGTCGATGAAATCGCGCTTTCTGTATCCCGTCTCCAAAACGGCGCCGAATCCAGGAAAAATATTGATCAGTCGGCGGCTTTAGAGACATGCAATTTTCTCCAGCCCGAGGATGGTCAGAAGCGGGCGAACTGAAACGGAATCGATCAATCATGTCGTCATGCACTCTGAAATTGCGACTGCCGAAACTGTGGAAAGGCATTTCAGCCGTCTACGTACCGTGCATGATGCTATCAGGTTTATCCGCATTGGCGCAGAAAGCGGTGCCGCCGAAGCCAGTTGAGCCGCCAAATATTTTTCTTCTCCATAATTCGGCCGGAACCGACGAGATCAACTATGTGCGTCTCATGAACGTACCGACACAACGAACAGGGCCGCAGCCCGCGATCGAGGTGTTCAAACGGATTGGGAAGGGTAAGAAATATCAAAGGGTGAATTTTCAATATCTGCACCCAATTGCGGCCCGACCGAATTTTGACCGATGGTATCCGATGCCGCAGTTGAAAATTGGTTCATATGAAGTCCGATTGACGTTGGCATATAAGGCACTTGCAACCGCAAATCTGGAGGTAACCGGCGGCGGCAAAACGCCAAGAAAAATTCTGTATGCGGATGCGGTGCTGGATTATTTCGCCGCCGGTGCTTGGCCGTATAAGAAAGAACCGTATGGTATGTTGGCATCGAAGATCGAGCCGCGGCCGGTCGATCTGGAACTGGTGCTTGGGGATCCTGGTGACGGGCCATTTGATCCGTTGAAAAATCCGGACGTTGAATTGCTCGGATTGCCTAAAGGCTCCTCGATTACCGTAGGATTCTCAGAAGCTTTCATAGTCGATGGTCCAGGACCGGATATTCTTATTCAGCCAATTGCCGCAAACAGTTCGGCCGGCGAGTTAGCCAAGGTAGAGGTAAGCGAGGGTATAGATAAATTTAGCTCTGTCGGGACGATAAAGGGCGCGGGGCCACAGCTGATTGATTTGAAAAAGTTTGGATTGAGTGGGTCTTATTTTGCGGTGCGGATTACAGGTCTCGACACAGGGGGGCGAATACCAGGGTTTGATTTAATTGCCGTAGGGGCGCTTAACTACGAGGCTCCTCAATAATGCATGGAGTTTTCGTCATCTCGTGAATTTTGGAATCCCACACAATCGGAAAGAAGACATTGTGAAGTTCGCGAAAGATTTGGCATTTCTGAGATCTTGGCTGCTCGGCAAGGAGTGGTGGACTGCCCATGATGCGCTCGAATTCGCTCATACCCATCACACGGGGCTCCGCAAAGACGGTGAGACGCCGGAGTTTCACCATCAAGTACAGATCGCACTGAATGCTCGGACGCTGACGCCGTTTTTTCTGTTCCCGGAAGAGACCATCGCTTGTTGCTTCCTGCATGACGTGCTGGAGGATTTCCCGGAAACGTCGATGGGCGACATCGAGACCAGGTTCGGGCCTAGGGTGACGGACGCTACAGAGCGCCTTACCAAGAAGCGGCGCCAATCGAAAAAAGCCTATGCTGACTATTTCTCGGACTTGTCCCAGGATCCAGTCGCGTCCGTGGTAAAAGGGTTGGACCGTTGTCACAACATTTGGACGATGCGCGGCGTCTTCGACCGGGAAAAACAAGAGTCCTACATGGCTGAAATCGATACCTGGTTTCTGCCGATGTTGAAGGCCGCGCGCAAGCGTTTCCCACAACAGGAACCGTGTTATCAGAATATCGCGCAGCAATTGCGGTCGATGCGCGATATCTATCAATGGGCGCATGATGAATTGGACGCGTCCTAAACTATCTTGCTTGTTCTTGCCCGCACCGCTGCATCGGCGGTAGGCTGACTGCATTAGATTGAAATCAGAATCAATACGCCGTTATCGACGAACGGCCGCGCATCGACCGATACGGCGTTGTCAAAGCGATATGGAGAGGTTGTCATGCTTCGTGCGCATGCGGTCGTCTTCGCGGCGGGTTTCTTAGGCTCTGTGTCATTCTGCCTGGCAATGGGCGCAATTGCCGATGACAGTGCGAACTCGATTGTCGTTGCCGACAATCATTGCCCGCCGCCTACCGGGTTGGGCTACACGCCGAAGCGATGGTCGTGCAAGACGCGCACGCAGACGCGTCATCCCGGCGAGCCGGCGACGCGGCACCCCGGAGGCTCTCCCGGCCGAACGTCGAAACGTACGGGGACGCAAAGCCCTTTCAAGAAGACGGTGTCGAACCGTAGTTTTTATTATTACTACATCAACGGAATCAACACGCCGCTCGGCGAGGGATACGGCCGCGGAAACTACAATTGGGAACGCGGATTGGTTGATAAGCATCTTGTTTCGAATATTCGAAAATATGATCCGCGATCTGCGGGCGAGATAGACCAAATAGCTGAACGAACCCATAATTCCTCCGGCGCTGACCCCCGGTTCGAGCCCGCGCTCGCGGGCTTCTGTGCCTGGGCGGCAAGCTATTATCCCAAGTTTAAGATTGCCGAGTGCAAGTTTCCGGGCCGAACGATGGACTGTATTCGGCGCGATATGAATTTCTCGGGGACCCCCGGCGATGCGTGGGAATCTCTGCGTCAAGCACTGCCGAACTCGCCATATACCGGGACGAATTTCTCGTCGAAGCTACGGCTGGTGCGCCGAATCATGGACAGCATGGTGCGGCGCGCCGCGAACGACCAACTTCGCGGTCGGCAGGCTTTCTTCATCGTCGTCGCCCATTCGCAGGGAAATTTTATCGCCGAGGGCCTTGTGCAGCACATTCACAAGTCGAATCGGAATCTGTTGCGGCGGGTCGGCGTCCTCTCGTTGGCCTCGCCGACCAATTATGCGGACGCCAAGAAGACCGGCGTGGCATTGACGATGCTGACGCGAAAGGACGATATGATTCTACTGCTTGATAAGTTCAAGAAGTACGGTGTTCGTCCGCTTCGGCGGCCGGCGCCGGCAAATCTCCCGCCCTTCAACTTGATTAATATGGTGCCGCAGCCGGAAATGGACGCAAAGGCCGAAGTCGTGAAGCGCAGCAAGAACGCTTGGATGGATTTTCTGTTGTGTTTGCAGCGCGGCGGCCGGCACGACCAATGGGATGCCATTCAAGCGCCCGGTATCAACTCTCACATCATCGACAGTTACTTGCTTACGGCTTTGCCGCCACCAGGCCGCTACCCCGTTTTGAACGATGTCCTGAAAGCATTGGTGGGGCTCAAGCAGGCGCTCAGAACCGGTCGCCCGGAAACGGCATCGTCGATGACGCCGCCGCCGTTCGACAAAGGTGCATCACTTGACGAACGGAGCCTTCGTGAGGCGCTCCGCAAGCGGAGCAGCGGTTTTGGCGGTATCTTCGCACCCTTCTTAAAAGGATTGGGTGGCGGAAGCGGTAGTGGAAGGCCGCCGGTAACCGGAAAAGACGCTGCTGCTGCGCGCTGCGATCGCCGCTACACAGACCATGCCGCGCGCCAGGCTTGCCGTGCCGGCGATCTATGGGGGGCGGACCGGCTCCAGAACAAGCGGTCCCGTGGTTCGGAGCGGGATTGGTACGGCCGGTAACGTCGGCGCCGGTTGCCGAAATGCCGCCGTGGCCGGTCACGATGTTCGCCGAGAATTAGGGTAGGCAGCCGCCAAATGTGTACCACCATTCGGATATTCTAGGCTTTAGTTCCTTATGATATTCTTGCCAAGCGCCGCGTGTATTGCTCGGGAGGATACAAAATTGATGTGCGAACATTGCAGGCAGGAATCGTTATTCCGCGGTCGACTTGCTGCCGCTAGATCAAAGAGAAATAGCAACAAACTAACCTTGATGTGCGGTCGCGTGTCGGCTTGGGCGGGCGCTTTCCTGGTTTTGGGGCTCCTCTTTGTTTTTCCGATGGGCCATGAAGCTATCGGCCAGGTCTACAACAAAGGTGGAAAACCGATCGATGTGAAAGAGGCATTGCGCAAGGAACAAGCAAAGAAAGACTTCCTCCGTAAGATGGAACAGCGCCGCAAGGATCAATTGCGGAAGGATCAGCAACGCAAGGCCCAACAACTCAAGAAAGATCGGCAGCGGCGCGACCAAATCCGTAAGACGGAACAGCGCAAGAAGGACTTGCGTCGCAAGGACGCCGTGAAGCGGTCGCAAAGCCAAAAACGCAACATCGTCCGTCAGCAACAGCTGAAAGATGCACGGCAAAAGGAAGCGGCACGCGTTAAAAGCGATGTCGACCGGTTGCGCGGCCTGAAGGAAAAGCAGCGTCTCGAATACATCAACCGCCGAGCGTGGTTGAAAAAGGCCGAGCAGGCAAAAAAGGATATGGCGCGGAAGGAAGCGGCCCGTAAGGCAGAGGCGCAACGCAAGAAGTCTTTGCTCGGGTCTGCACGATACAAGGCGGATCAATTGCGTAAGCGGAAACAGATCAAGAAAGAACGCGAGCAGCTCAAAAAGCTGAATCAGCGCATCGACGCTGCCAAAAAGCGGCAACAGCGCCTCGACGAGCAGATGAATCGCCAGCGGCGCGTTCGTCTGAACGATCAGAAACGGCGTCAGGCGAGAGACACCCAACAGCGGCGTCTCAAGGACTTGCAGGGTAGGGCGCGGCAGAAGAATCTAACTCGGCAAAACCAAATCAAACAGCAACAGCGGCGGCAGGCCATCGAAACAGAATCCCGCCGCCGGCGCGCTGCTACGGCTGCAGCTGCACGTCAGGCGGCCGCCCGTCGACAAGCCGCGCGGAAGCGTGCCGCTCAAGAGGAGGAACGCCGGCGTCAAATCTGGGTGCGCCAACAGCAGCAAAGAAAACGCTAGCCGCACTTGCTATCATCGCCAGGCTAGCGCGTAACGAGGCTACCGCGTCGCGATGATATGAGCGTGTTTTACTAAGCTGTTGGCCGTGGTTGAGAGCGCGTTTGCCTCAGCATTCTGCAATGTTCCGTCAGCCACATTCTGGCGCATGAATTGGTTGAAGGCATCGATTGATTCCGCCGGCAACTGGCCGTTTGCCTTCCGTGCATATTTGACCAGGGTGGCTTTGCGCTTGGCGCAGGTGAGAGCCGCGCGCATTCCCATCGTGCTATCGGCACGTTTACCCAAGCTGGCCCCTTTCTCGGCGCCGGAACGGGCCCAATCCATCGCGCCGTAACGTCCGGGATCGCCCGTCGTCGCAGCGCCGGCAACGCCGCCGATTACGCCGCCGAGAATGCCGCCGACGGTCGCTCGCGGATTTACCGCCGCGCCGCCTGGCCGGCCGGCGGTGAGGAATGTTCCGGCGAAGCCAATGATCTTCTTCGAGCACAGATGACGGTGCAATTGGGATGCGCATGTATCGACGATGAACTTAACGCTCTCGTCGGTCCGGCTTGGATACACGAGTTGGCGCGTGTCGTCCGGAAAGACCGCCAGGGTTGCGGCGAAATGCAGCCAATCCATCCCAAGATGATCCGCGAGCCCTTTGCAGTCGCCGAATTGGGCATCGCTGACACCCTCATGCATCCGGCCTTTCAACATCGTGCCCAATATATCGGTCGCGTTTACGGCTTGGACGGAAAGGCCCAAGAAACATGCGGCCATCACGCCTGTCAGAGCATTTCTACAATGCACAGTGGACACTCCCTTTCGTTCGCTCGCGGCTAACGAAAGGATACAAATGCATTTCGCGGGCGTCTACTACCCGATTTGGTGGTGTCTGCCCCAAATTATCCCGACGCAAAACCAGTTGCGGATGGGGCAGGCTAGAGTGGGGTGAGAGCGCTACTCCGGCTGGTCATTCGTTCAACAGGCATTTTGCCGCGCTATCCAGGAAGTTGTGCTCCCAATCCAGCGGTACATCCATGCGCAACGTCTGGTGCTTCCACGAAAGGTAGTCCCAGGCGAGTACAACATTGCCGTAGTAAAGACAGCTCCCCTGTCCCGTGCGGGTCATGGCGTGGGCGGTCCGTTGGGCGACAGAATTGAGGATACGTCTGCGCTCCGACGCGTAGGTCGGCGGGCGAGTCAGATGATCGATGAGATCGTTCGCCGCCTTATAGTCGTCACTCAATCCTTTAAGGTTCTGAGCATACTCTGGCACGCTGCCGATCGCTTCCCGGAGTCCCACTTCCAGTAGATGCTTCAGGTTTCGGCGGTTGATGGGAAGGAATTTCAAGAGCTTGGTCTTGACCTTATCCCAAGCTTTCTCACCGAGCATCACGACAATCCTATTCCGGATAATGTCACATTCCTGGCCCTTATAGGATGTCCGGCGAATAGTGAAGGTTGATGGATCGGAATGCTCGATGAACCAGCGGGCGGCGGAGTAAATGCGGACCACATCGCCGCTGGCCTGCGCCTTGTCGGCAATTTTCCGGAATTCCGTTTCTAGATTGCGGGTATACCGGTTCAGTTGCGCGACCGTTGGCCGGTTCGGGAAGGCCGGAAGACGGATATTACTCCAACGCCGAGGATAGTCAGTGGTATCCCACCAGCTCTGTTTGATCATGCTTTCGATGGTACTGCGTGCCGATGATACGGGGCAGCTCTTCGTTGCGTGATGCCCGAGGTCGCCCTGCACACTGATCGTTAGCGGAATAGAACCGTCCTTGTGCTTGAACTGGCAGGGTTTGCATTTCTCCGGCTGATCAATCGCGAGCGTAAACATTGGGTCGTGTTGCTCGATATCCACATCGATGACGCTAATGTTCACTTGTTCGTTCGATGGTAGCCGCAGCGTTCCTCGGCATTCCCTGCTGTCTTGGCAAACCGGTGCGCAAATTTGCCGTGTACTGGCGGAACGCGCACACACGATGATGTCCGGCAGAATTCCTCGCACCCGGCCGGCGAGTATGCCGCCGGTTGCTGAGTCCCAAAAATTTCCATTGGGTTTTTTATCGGGTGCAATGACGTGGAATTGCGCCTCGACTGTTCGTTGCGCCGACGCTGAATTCGGGAGAACGGACAACGGGGCTAGGATGCATAGAGCTACGATCCATGCAGCTGAGAAAGGCCAAACCGATCTGACGTTATGTGTCCACGACGTTATTCGGCGCATTTAAGACTCCATCGTCGAATTCGCCGAAGGCCTGCCGTCATTGCTTTTCCTCTAACTCACCGGCGTAATCGTCCAACTGCCGTCCGGCGATTTGCAGGCGCGCACTTGTTTCGTGCCTTCGCGGCCGTCGGGCAGCGTCGCGGATTGCTCGACGATCCTGCAACTGGACCCCGTCGATGCCGGTGCCTTTGCGGTGGCGCTGCCATGCGCGGTCGAGCCTTTCGAGCCCCAGCGTTCGGATTTTCCGGTCTCGGCGGCACGTTGGGTTGCAACGGATAATTCGGCTTCTTCCCGGGCGTTCAGGTTCGCGAATATTTCTGACTCGATCCATTTGCCCATTTTACTGCCGTAGTGACCGCCGCGACTAAACCCCGAATCCCTGCCGAGCATGTTCCCGAGGTCGCGGCCCAGGTCTTGACCCAGATTCGTCGATTGGCACCCGCAAAGTACGGTGGCGCAAACGGATATCAAAATTGTCGTCGGGGCATTCATGGCAGCCGCTCCCATACTAGCCATTGCATATTCGAAACCGCTGATTGTTGGTGCCTTAATCCCGGAAGATTTTTCAACTTTCCGATAAGTTGCAGCAAAAACCAGTGCATGATCCGATTGAAATACCGCATTGGCAATTAAACAGTCGGCACTTTAAGTCGTCAAATGGCAGGCGGACGAACCGATGGCGCGATTGAAGTACCACTATACGATCCAAGATTATTTTCGCCGTGAATATCTCCAAATTCGAAACGACGGTTGTGGCCGTTGGCGTTTTGAATGAATGGCGTTGGGCCGACGTTCATTTTAACATTTGGTATATCGTTGGGTTTCCTTATAATTCGGGTGTCGTGGGGAGGCGGCGTCCATGGTCGACGATTCATTTTTTCTGCGTAGTAATTCGTTGGGCGACTTGGCGTCGGCAGCCGGGCCCGATGGCGGCCTCTACGACAATTTCGAATCACAACGGTCGTTCTTATCCAATCGGTGCGGATCGGACGCTGCTGCGCTTTTTGCCGAACCGGTCGTCACGCAAGATAAATCGACCGGGATCAGCACGGTATCCTGGTATTCAATTTATGAGGGAGAACCTCTCAGGCTCGTCGATCAGGATCCCGATGCAAGGGCCGCGGCCGAGGGGATTCTCCAAGAACGGCTGCAGGCGTTGGACCCGGCGATGCGCGACCCGGAACGCGGGCTTGGCGTTTCCCAAAGCTTGTACCTGCCGAGCATGGACGATGTTTACGTCATCAACGGCCAACCGGTTCTGACAAATTGGGGCATGGCCCCGGCAGACGCCCTGTCGAGCGAGGACAGTCGCACGGCACATTTCGGCAATACGCTGGGATCGTTCATGCCCGGCCTCGCACGACCAGCAGTAACAGCTGAGGAATGGAGCGCCTTCCTCGCGCAGGAACCGTTGGCCGCAGCGTCCGAAGCAGGTCCGCAAGCCGAAGCGGCAACAGAGGCGACAGCTGCCACGGCGGCCGTACCGCAGGGCGGCGCTGCAGTCCCGCCGGTCGGCGGTGTACCACCATTGCCGCCGCAACGAGTCGCCTGGTATCGCCGACCCTCGCTGCCGTTGATCGGCGCAGTCGTGATCGCCGCATTGGTGTTGATATACCTGCTCTTGCCGGGCGTGCTTATTTATCCCGAAAAAGCGGTCGCCAATGTCTCGGACCCTGCGACAAATCCGGAGGTGCGGAAAAAGACGAATGACGCTTTGCGGGATCGCTTGGCGGCTCTGCGGAAGGCGCATGAGAAGAATGTCTGCACGGCCGATGGCGATCTGATTTTGCCGTCCGGTGAAACGCCACGCGGCCTGGTGCCAGGAGAGGGTGGGACGACACCAATTCCATCGAAAACCCTGGTGCCGCCGGACGCGGCCGATCTCAAGGTTCCGCCGGCGGCGCCGGGTGCTAAAGGCCTGGATGGCAAGTCGGTCCTCAATCTGCTCGACAACACAACGGCGCTGGTGGTGCGCACGGCGAAAAAGTCACTGGGCACTGGGAGCGGTTTCTTTGTGGGCCCGAATTTGTTGGTCACCAATGCCCATGTTGTTGGAAAGTCGCCAGGGCAAAGCAAATTCTTCGTCGCAAACCGCGCGCTCGGAAAGCCGGTGCCGGCAAAAGTGGTGCACGTCAGCACCGCCAAGAAGGAAGACTTCGCTGTCCTGCAAATTGAGGGGGCGGCCGAACAACCGTATCTCGCACTGGGCACGACTGTTGGCCGGCTGGACAACGTGGTTGCTGCCGGTTACCCGGGGATTTTGCTGAGCAGCGATCTCAACTGGCATCGCATGATCAAGGGCGACGCGTCGGCCATTCCGCAAATGGCGGTGACCCAAGGCGTTGTCACCGTCCTTCAAAACATGCCGGGCGGACGGGAGGTGATAGCGCATACCGCGACGATTTCTCCGGGCAATAGCGGCGGGCCATTGGTGGACAGTTGCGGCCGGGTTGTGGGGATCAACACTTTCGGCCGGACTCAGAAGACACGAACGGTCTATTACGCGATCCAATCCGGAAGTCTGGCCGCCTTCCTGCAGAGTAAGGGCGTGGACCACAGCAAGGTCGGAGACGCTTGTCAGCCGACAATCGCTCGCGCGCCTGCGCCGGTCGGCGAACCGCCGGCGTCTGGGGTGTCCGGAGATGGTGCTCCCAAATCACCGGCAGCGCCAGGCGCGTCGCCTCCGGCCGCGCCGCCGGTGAAGAAGTAATCGCCGTCGAGAGGACATATCTCGATGGATAGCCACCATATCGCCACGACATCGCAGAAAGGTCTGCGGCCGGTAGGCCGTGCCGGTGCGCGGTCGTACACGCGGCTTGTCGAGATCATCCGGCAAGGGCTCGATGACGATCATGCGGCCTTGCTGGCGGAGCCTGTCCCGGCGCCCGACGGCAGCACCATTGACTGGTACGGACCGCATGAGGGCGATGCTGTCCCGCTTGAACAGGTCAACCCGGAAATTCGGGAAGCGGCGGAAGAAGAGCTCGATACCTTGCGGTCCGGCATACTGTCGTTTGCCGATACGCTCGATCAAAGCGGTTCGTCGACCGACCGGGAGAATGCCGCATCGTTGCGCCAGGCGATGGAAGTACCGGACCTATCTTATGTCCGGGTGATCGACGGGCATCCGATACTGCTCGCATGGTCCTATACAAAGGATGCGGCGGGAGACAAATCCACTGTTCTCCAAGCGTTGATCGAGGCCCGGGCATTGCGGCGGCGGCATCGGCGTCCGCCGCCGAAGGAAGAAACGCCAGCCGCAGCGGGCCCGACGACACTAATCACCGTCCCGGCGCATATTGAGGACGCGCCGTTTCCGTGGTTGGCTTGGCTGTTATGGCTCATCCTCGCGCTGTTGCTGGCCGCGATCATGTATCTGTTGCTGTCTGGCTGCGGCGTCGGGTTTCCGGGCCGTGCATGGCTGGAAGAGCGCGGATTTGTAAATCGGTGCCCCATCGCGGTCGCAGAAGCGGCAGTCGCGAGATCCGAGGAAGACCGCGGCCCGATTCTCCGTAGCCAAATCCGGAAATTGGAACTCGGATTGGCGCGCCGCGAGGCGATTTGCCGTAAACAGCGCCATGATGAGGCGCGCGCGGCGAGAACGCCAGCTCCCACACCAACTCCCACGCCCGCGCCGAAACCGCCCAGTGTCGAGGATAGCGAGATCGATCGGCGGCTTGAGAAACAGGGCGCAAAATCCGGAGACTACCAGGTTACCTTGGCGTGGAATGGCCGCTCGGATTTGGATCTCATCGTTGCCTGCCCCGCGGGCGGGCAAATCTATTGGAAATCTCGGGAGACGTGCGGCGGTGGTGTATTGGACATCGATATGAACCGCAAGGATATCTCGGCGGATCCGGTGGAAAATGTCACATGGCCGGCAGGAGTGCCGACCAGCGGAAGGTATCGTGTTTTTGTAAAACTTTATGATCGTCGGGATGATAGCGGCGCCGCTATTCCGTTTACGGTTCGGGTCAAGCTGAACGGTCGGGTTACGACGACCGAAGGTGTCGTAGATCAGGCCAACAAGAGCCAATTCGTGTCGGTTTTTGATGTACCCTAACTGGAAATTTGCTTAGCGCGTTGTTGATGGCGCATATCCGGGTATTCTGGTGTTTAGAGCTTAAATTTGTAATTGGATTTGATGAGTATGCTCGCACAACTTGTTGAATGGGGTGAAACAATCCGCGTAATTCCGCACAGCGGCGTGCAATTCATCGATTATGGATTTCACATCGATGATGTCGGTAGGCTATCGCGGGAATTCTTGGAGCGCCGCGAGCCGACCGCGGTTCCGGATGCCGTGACCAATAAAATTCCGGTCAGGCTTTATCATCTGTGGAACGAAGACAACCCGAACGAGCCGGCCGCGACATCGCCTACCGGCGATGACGAGGTGTACGAAATCAACAAACAGCGGGCGCTCGAGCCGTTTCTCGGTAAATGGGTGCCGGTGCCGTTCTTGCGGGTAATGCCGGGCCGGGGTTCGCTTGGCGAGGAGATCCTCGACAAAGGGCCTACCAACTGGGCGCGTGTTCGGGTCGTCGAGATGGCGGATCGGCAAGGCGGACGTGAACTGACTCACCGTGTCGTTTTCGCATTCGACACAGATTTGCTCGATCGGGTTCCGAACCGCCCATACACGGCGCCGAGCATGGAGGATGCGATGGACGAACAGGACTATCGTTTCGCATTCCGCGTCAAAGATGTTGCATGGTTCTTGTCCGATCCGCAAAGTAACGAGGAAACCGGCGCCCAAGCCGATTTCCAAAAATGGGTCGATGGGTGGCTTAACGAGCTATTCGTTGAATTCAAGACGGCGCAACGTCCCGGCCGGCCGCTGCGCGAAGAGGACATTCCCTATCAGTTGGAGCATTGGGCGCGCTACATCACGTTTCTCGAAGCGCTGCAGCTTGCGATAAAGCCGGCTAAGGTGAAATTGGTGGATACGGTGTCGCCGGAACCCTCCAACAAGCCTGTTTTGGTCGACTTTGTGTTGGACGTGGGCAACAGCCGTACTTGCGGGATTCTGATCGAGTCCTATCCGAACGAAAAAACGATCGACCTGAATAACTCACTCGTCCTGCAGCTTCGCGATCTCACTTGTCCGGAGAATGTGTACAACGAGCCGTTCGAGAGCCAGATCGAAATGAGCCAGGGCAATTTCGGCAAGGACCATTTGTCTCGGCGTTCGACGCGGCCGCGCGCATTTTTCTGGCCGAGCCTGGTGCGCGTCGGGCCTGAAGCTTTACGGTTCCGTGAAGAGGCGCAAGGGACCGAAGCGGTAACCGGCATGTCCAGTCCGAAGCGTTACCTCTGGGACTTAGCAGCGGTAAATCAGGAATGGCGGTTTCAGTCGAATGACTATGGCGCTGACGGATCCGGGCCGACGATCGATCGCGCGATTCGTCGCTTCGTCAATCGGCGCGGCGATTCAATCCGGCAAATAGAAGCCGATGAAAAACGCAACAAGAAGCGTGTGCGTGAGGAAGAAAAGGCGCCCGCGGACAGATTGGTGTTTTCGCGCTCATCGCTGTTCGAGTTCATGCTTTCCGAAATTATCTTCCAGGCGATGGTGATGATAAATGATGCCGGCGTGCGTTCCCGGCGTCGCCAGTCGGAATCACCGCGTCGGTTAAACCGGATCATCATCACCTTGCCGCCCGCGACACCCATACAAGAACAACGCATCCTGCACAGTCGGGCGGAGGCGGCCGTCAAGCTGGTGTGGGATCTCATGGAATGGACCGACAAGCGGCCGAGCGGCATGATGGAGCCGCGCATCCATGTCGAGTGGGACGAAGCGAGCTGTATTCACTTCGTTTACTTATATGGCGAAATCACGCAGAAATTCGGCGGTGCCGCTACCCGGTTCTTCGAGTTGATGGGCAAACCGCGTCCCTTTGCGGAGCCGGAAGCCTTGCCTGCGCCCGATGCGCCTCCGGAGCCGTCGCTCCGGATCGCCAGTGTCGATGTTGGTGGCGGCACGACGGATTTGATGATCACCACCTATTACGTCGAGGAAGACCGAGCGATCAAGCCCGTCCAGGTGTTTCGTGAAGGGTTTCGCATCGCTGGCGACGATATTCTACGAGCGGTAATCGAACGGCTTGTGCTGCCGGCAATTGAAATGGATTTGACGCAACGGGGAGTTTCCGGCGCGCGCGAGCTGATCCGAGCCCGGTTCGGCGGCGACCGGGCGGACATTCCCGAACAAGAAAAGCATTTGCGGCGGCAGTTCGTGCTGCGCGTGCTTCAGCCAATCGCGTTGCGAATTCTACAGACGGCTGAGCAGGCTTCCGCGGTGGCCGAGGATGCCAAGGACATCGTCAATTTCGCGGAGTTCTTCGATGTTGATCCGGCCGAAGCGGACTCCGAAGAACCGATCATCCCGCAGCGAATTGCAGAGTATCTGGAGGAATCGGTACGCAATCAGGGTGCGCCGGAATTTCGTTTAGAGGATTTATCCTTTCCGATTGATCTTCTCGCAGTACGCGACTGCGTAGATGCTGTGCTCGGTCAGGTGATCGAGAACCTTTCGGAAGCAATTCATGCGTTTGATTGCGATGTCGTGTTGTTATCGGGACGCCCGTCGCGCCTGCCTGCACTTGTCGATTTGGTTGTTGAGAAACTAGCGGTTACGCCGGACCGCATAATTCCGTTGCATGAATATCGGGCAGGCATTTGGTATCCGTTCCGCGGCAGGGACAACAGTCGGATCGACGATCCGAAAACGGCGGCCGCAGTTGGTGGTATGCTATGCGCCTTGGCCGAACGGCAAATTCAGAATTTCACGCTCTATACCAACCGTCTGATGATGCGATCGACAGCGCGATTCATCGGTGAACTGGAATTGACCGGTCAACTGCTCGACAATCGGATGTTGTTTTCGGAAGTCGATCTCGATAAAGGCGCTGCGCAGGTAGAAGAAGAGGCGACGATCAAGTACTTCGCGCCGATGCGGATCGGGTATCGCCAATTGCCGTATGAACGTTGGGCGGCATCCCCGCTATACCGCTTGGAGATGCGCAACCCGCCGTCCATGCGACAGATTCAGCTCCCGGTGTCGCTGACGATTGAACGCGCCGCGGCAGAGGTCGACGATGAAGCGAACGACCAGGAGAAGCGGCAGGCGGAAGCACTGAAAGAGGATTTTCAGATTCGGGAGGCCGAGGACGCAACCGGTGCGCCTCTAAAGAGAGATCAATTTGAATTGTCGTTGGACACGCTGAATGTCGACGAAGGGTATTGGCTCGACACCGGAATTCTGACGGTCCCGTAAGAGGTAACGAATGAACGATAGCAGCCCAGAACTATCGGGTGAGGTTCTCAAAACGAGATGTCGAGGTACAGCGGATGCTTCGGCTTCGGCGCTTGAGTGGTTCAACGATGAGGCCAATTCGGAAAAGTTGGGCCAAGAGCGCGGGGCATTGGAACGTGATTTCCGCCGGAGCACGACGCAGGCCCGAAAGCTCGAAGCCGCGGTTGAACGCCCCATGTGCGTCGGCGTGTTCGGCGCGAGCCAAGCCGGCAAATCCTATTTGGTTTCGGTATTGGCGCGCCATGGCGACAACCCCCTCATGGCGCTTTTCGAGGGGGAGGAAGATGGCGTCGATTTCATAAGTCAGATCAATCCGTCGGGAGGCAAGGAATCCACCGGGCTGGTCACGCGCTTCACCATCAATCCGCACCCGCACCCGCCGGGCTTTCCTGTGTGCCTCCGGCTTCTCTCGCAATCGGACATCGTCAAGATTCTCGGCAACACTTTCTTTATGGACGGCGACCTTAAACGGGAAACGCCGCCGACCGCCGAGGAAATCGGCGAATTGGTTGCCGCGGCGTCGAGTGTTGCCAGCGCGGCGCCGACCGACACGCTAACAGAAGAAGATATCTGGGACATTCAGGAGTATTTCGAGCAGCAGTTTACCGGGACGCCGTATTTACAGGCCCTATCGGGATTCTGGGACGAGGCCTGCGTGCTCGCGCCCAAACTGTCAATCCGGGACCGGGCGAAACTCTTCGCCGTGCTGTGGGGACGCCACGAAAAATTCACCAACCTCTACATCACGTTGATCGAGGCATTGTCGCAACTGGCGTTTGCTGGCGAGGCGTTCTGCACCTTGGATGCACTGATCCCGAAGCAGAACAGCATCATCGACGTTGCGACCTTGGCCGGATTGGGCGATGAGGGGACGACGGACACGCTAAAGATTCGTCCGCAACAGGGCAATGAAATAGCGCTGCCGCGGGCGGTCGTTACCGCGCTGGTCGCGGAACTGCGGATCGTCGTCAAAGACAAACCGTGGGCATTCTTCGATCACACGGACCTTTTGGATTTTCCCGGCGCCCGCAGCCGTCAAAAACTCCGCCTGGAAGACTTTCTTGAGGAAGAAGAAGAAGCCCTGAAGGAGACCTTCCTGCGTGGCCGGGTAGCCTACCTGTTCGATCGGTATGTCGCTGAGCAGGAACTCACCAGCATGCTGCTCTGTGTCAAAGGCTCCAACCAGGAGGTTGCGGAACTGCCGGATATGATCGACGGCTGGATTACGACGACCCATGGACCCGAGCCGGCGGATCGTGAGGGCCGCCCGACTGTCCTGTTCTTCGTTCTCACGATGTTCGACGAGCATTTTGTGGAAAAGGCCGGCGAAGAGGGCGGAGATCCAGGCGAGCGATTCAAGAGTCGTATGTACGCCTCCATGTTGGGCTACTACGCGAAAGCCCATAAATGGCCGAAAGAATGGACACCTGGCAAACCGTTCAACAATTGCTTTTGGCTACGAAATCCGAATTACCCGGCAGAATCGATTATTGAATATGAGGGACGGCAGGAAGTCGCGTTCCTACCCAATAAGATCGACCGTATCGCCGAGCTGAAAGCGGGATGCCTGAACGTGCCGGAAATTCGCGATCACTTCGTCGATCCGGAAACGGCTTGGGAAGAGGCGTTGAAGCTGAACGACGGCGGCGTCAGTTTCCTCGCCGACAAACTGGGCCCAGTATGTAATCCGTTGCTAAAACTTGATCAGATCGCGGCACGCCTCCGTACGTTGCGCCAAGGGATGCGTGACAAACTCGATCGCTTCTACATTTCGGACGACGTCGAGAAACGCCTCGCGGAGCGGCGCCTGGTTGCCGACAAGGTCATCGACGGGCTCTACGGCGCTGCCGATGAAGGCCGTTTCGGCGTCTTGTTGCGGATGCTTCAGGTCAATCCCGGCGATCTTACCGACGTATTGTATCAGGTTCACATGCGCGCGCCGGATGCAGAGGAGAAGCCGGTTGTGATCACACGGGCGCCGCGTCCGTCGGCGGCGCGTATTCGGCCAGGTTCAAGTCGGCCGCGGCCGGGCCAGGCACCTCCTGTGGAAGAGGCCGAGGCAGCGGCAGCGGAGACCGAAGAGACCGCAGGCAACGGTGACGGCTCGGAGACAGATACGCCGAAATCCGTCACGCTGGAGGAGCTGTATGCGGGGGCAGCTCTAAAATATTGGATGAAGACCGCTCATGGTCTCGCTGATAATACGCGGATAGCGCGTTCGCTGAATATTAGTAATGAAAGTTTGACGGAGCTCGTCGGCGAGCTGACTGCCGGCGTTCGGCGGCTCAATCTTGCAGACGAAATCGCGTCGCAAATCCGTGATATTCTTTACATTGAACGTGGCGAGCAGTCGGCGGTGAAAGCGGCATTGATCGCCAGCCGCATGATCAATCGGTTCGTTGACCATCTCGGCTTCGACGCTGTTCCCGAAGGCCAGCGCCCGGTCGTCGAGGGCGAAGGTATCGATCGGCCGGTTTTCGCACCGCGAGCGGTTGCCTTCGATTTGTCGGCCATTGGGGACGAGCCAGTCGCCTATCGAGAGGACTATCTTCTCGATTGGGTATTCGCATTTTACAAGCTGGTTGAGGACAATGCGTCGAGCGATGGTGGCGAGCAATACGACCGCGAACAAAATACACGGCTTGGCAACATAATGGGTCTTCTCGAACAGCCAGTTTGAGGGAGAGCAATAAGAAAAAATGGCAATACGGATCGAGGAAGACACTACCAAGGCTGGCGGCCATGCGATCGTTACGCTCGGATCCGTGCCTGCCGGTGCGGATTTGCGCTTCAAGATACGGCGCTTGACCGGTGATCCTGATAATCTTGGCCCCGAAGGGTGGCAGAACTCAGACGCTTTGTTAGAGGCCCCGGAAACGGTCGAAGGGGCGGACGGCACGGCGCTGCTGGTCGGTCCGGACGTCTGCGATCATATCGAGGACGATACCCAGGTAGAAATTTCCGTCCCCGGCGCTGGCATTCAGGAAACCCTGTTTTGGCCCTATGTGGCACCGTCGGCGCACGGTCAGGGCGCACTAGGCATGGGGCAGACTCATGTCCCCGTTGCTGACGAACCGAAGGAGCAAGATCAGCCGGGCGCCAATGACGAGCAAGAGGACGACCAGGACGACAAAATCGAGGAAGAGGAAGACGAGCGCGACGAGGAAGAGGAGGGCCAGACGACGATTGGCGATCCGCCAGGCCCTGGCCCGGGGGTCGACGAGGAGACGCCCAAGTCGCCTTGGCTAATGATCATCGGCGCGCTTGTGATCGTCGGTCTCGGCGTCGGCGGCTACTTTTGGTACCAAGCGCAACAAGGTGGAGACGAGAAGGTCGTCGAAGACACCGACAAGAAGACCGATGAAACAAAAAAGTCGGAAGATACCGACAAGTCGAAGAAGGACGATGAGGAAAAGTCGGAATCCGAAAAGACGGCGGACGATAGTGAGCCGAAGCCTCCGGTGCGCGAGCCGATGGAGGTTTTGCGCGAGATGGCGAAACGCAACGCACCGGCTAGAGAATTCTACGAGCAGGGCAAGAAATTCATCGAGAGTGGCAAATCAAACGCCGGATTCAGCGCCATTAACCGCGCCGCAACGGAGGGACACGCGCCAGCGCTGTACCAGATCGGTAAATGGTATGATCCAAAAAGCTTCGATTCGAAAATCGGTATTTCGAAACCGAATCTCATTGCGGCGGCCGACTACTACAAGCGCGCCGTAGAGGGCGGTTCGGCAGAGGCGAAACCTGCTCTCGACGCCGCGTGCGATGACATTAAGAAAGCGATATCGGGTGCGGCGGGGGAACTCGCGAAGGCGGCCTTCGATCGAACCTGCAAAAAATAAAATAGGGAGCCGGGCAATATCATGGATGGCCAATACAGAATCCGCGTCGCACGCATAGGGACCGCGCTGATTTGCGGACTTGTCGGATTGATCTGTGTCTTGGCGGTCTCGTCGATCAATTCCGCCAACGCACAGAAACCGTTGTTGCAGGATAAGAAGAAGACCCTCTTCCAAAAAGTCCTCACCAAGCCGGGGGCAACCGTTGTATCCGCACCGGCCAAAGGCGCAGGAGTCGTGGAAGGGAAGATCGCACCCTTCAACCTGTTTTACGTATTCGAACGAAAGAATGCTGACGGCGTTGATTGGATTCGTGTTGGGCGTTCGATCGACAAGCCACCAACTGGATGGATGCTGGCGGCAAAGGGGATCGACTGGAAACAATCGATCGTCGTTGCGTTCAACAATCCGGCCGGACGAGGACGGTCGTTGTTGTTCAAATCCAAGAAAGGCCTACTGGACGTCCTGAATTCTGAAGACCTCATCGCTCGCGCCAAGTCATTGCGTGAAAAAGCCGTGGCCGGCAAGTTGCCGCCGGATAGCCCGGTGGTGTCGATCGAACCAGAGACATTCATCGACATCAACAAGCAGTTCTACTTGCTGCCTATCATGGAGCATCAGCGACGGCGACTGCCTGGCCGGTTGACCGGGAAGGTGCTGAAGGTCGCCTCGGTTCCGCTCGATGTAAATCCGTTGAGCGACACGAAATCGCGCGATGACGTGTTGCGGGATTTCAACGTGGGCATTGTCTTTGTCATCGATACGACGACGTCGATGGGGCCATTTATCGACCGAACTCGGAAAGCGGTGGAGTCGCTTTATCAGCGAATAGCGAAGTCCGATATATCAGAGCGCGTGAGCTTCGGCCTCGTGGGATTCAGAGACAATACCAAGTTGGCGCCGGGCCTCGGTTACGTGACGAAAACCTTCCAGCCGTTGGATCGAAAATCGGATCCGGATGCGATTATCAAAGCGCTTCAGACAATGAAACCGTCGAAGACGTCCAGCAAAGGATTTAACGAGGACTCACTTGCAGCGATTCATTCCGCGGTCACCACCACCGACTGGAAGCAATTTGGCGGCAAGTACATTGTGCTCGTAACCGATGCCGGGCCGCGTGATTGGAAGGAAGCGACCGCTGGGGTCAAAAATCTCGGCCCCAAGGAACTGAATACGTTGGCCCAAGAGAACGGGATCGCTGTCTTTGCGTTGCACCTAATGACGCCGCAAGGTTCGTTCGATCATCCTTACGCCGAAAGCGCCTATCGAAGACTTTCGAAGTTCGGCGATCAGGAACTATACTACGGCGTGGAGAATGGCGGCGTTGAAGCCTTTGGCAAGACGGTCGACGATCTTGCGGATGCGCTGATTAAACAAGTCGAGGGCGCCATCAAAGGCAAACTCGCGGAGACGAAAAGCAAGAAATCCAAGGGACCCAAAGCGGATGTCGGTTTGGTTGGGCTGGCAATGCAGCTTGCCTATTTGGGCAAACGTGAGGGAACCAAAGCGCCGGATGTTTTTGAAGGCTGGGTATTGGAAAAAGACCTGACCGATTTGCGAAAGACGTCGTTGGACGTTCGCGTATTTTTGTCGAAGAACCAGCTTGCGACGATGCGCGACGTCGCCAAAGCGATTATCGAAAAGGCCGAGAAATCGACTTTGGATTTCAATCCCGACGCCTTCTTCGATCAACTGCGCAGCGCGGTGGCGGCGATGATGCGTAGCCGGCCCGACCGCGTGGTCAATGCCGAATTCGAGACGCTCGGCGACGCCCTGGGCGAGTATCTTTCGGGACTTCCCTATAAGAGTGACATCACATCACTGACGAAGCGCGATTGGGTGACGATGACCGGTGGGGCGCAGCGGGAGCTGATCGATAACCTGAGAGGTAAGGTTAGACTTTTCGAGCGAGTGCATGACACGCCGGGACTCTGGACTGCCCTCTATAAGGGATCGCCAGAAGGCGAAAAGGTCTACGCGATTCCGCTCGACGCTATGCCCTAATCAGCTGCTTTTCGAATGGCGGGCATTTTCAAAATATCCGGAATGGCTAAGCGGTGGGAAGATGCCAATCGGATCGTTGACGTAGAACTTGTGCGGCTTAGCCTGCGGTCGGATCAATGCAAAGCGCTTGTCGGCCCCAGCGGCTGCGGCAAGAGTACGATCTTGGACATGATTGCGTTGGCGCTCACACCGGATTCGCTTGCCTCTTACGACCTTCAGATGGACGGTGGCGCGGAAGATATCTGCAGTCTCGTCATGTCCGGTGCGCAGGAACCGCTGGCTCGGTTACGGGCTCGCAACTTCGGATATGTCATTCAAACCGGCGCATTACTTCCGTTTTTGACCGTGCGGGAGAACATTGAACTTCCGCAACGTTTGGCGCGTCGGCGCGTCGGCAACCGATTTGGCGGAATACTCGAAAAGTTGGGGATTGCCGAAACGCTGTCCGCCTATCCTTCGCAGCTCTCGGTGGGGCAACGTCAGCGCGTCGCCGTCGCGCGGGCATTGTCACATAGCCCGGACGTTGTCTTGCTCGACGAGCCGACGGCAGCTCTCGATCCAGCGACTGCGGAAGAGGTACTGAGCGCCTGTCTCGGCTTCGCAAATGAGATCGGTGCGGGCATGCTGATTGTGACCCATGATCATGCCTTGGCCGATCATTTCTCAATTCCCAAGCTGCCGATCGAAACGGGTTCGGTTGGACGGCGCTGGTGGACCCGTTTCGATGACGTCGATGGGCCGACGTAAAGGCGGAATAGTATGATTGGCGCATTTCTGGGACTAAAGGATCTCCGTCGCGAGCCAGCCATATTTGCTTGTTTTGCGGTTGCGCTGGCGGCCGTCCTTGGCCCGCTGCTTGTCCTCTTCGGTCTGAAATACGGCATCGTTACGACTTTGCTTTCCGAGTTGCGGTCGAACCCTCGCAATCTTGAAATAGCGTTCCGCGGAAATTATTCGTTGAAAGCGGCGGACCTTGCGAGAATCGGAGCATTGCCTGGCGTCAATTTTCTTGTTCCGGCTACGCGCACGATAGCGGCACGGATCGAACTGTCCGGTGTCGGCGAGAATGATCGCGGACTGAACAGAGCGACGGTGTTGCCGACTGGGCCGGGTGACCCGTTGCTGCCGAAAAACTTTGCTTCTTTGGGGGAAGGCGATATTGCCCTCAGCGCGCGTCTCGCCCAGCGGTTACGAGTCGATGTCGGTGATCGCCTGATTGGCAGCAATGTCCGACATTTGGCGTCCGGACCAGAGCAACTCAAAATTCCGCTTACCGTCGTGCATGTCTTTGCGCGAGGCGTGCTGGAGGGCGAACAGGCTCTATTGGCTGTGGCGACACTCGATTATTTGGAGGCGTTCTTCGATGGCTATGAACTTCCCGCTTACGGTTTGGCAGGAAAACCGCTTTCCGAACGCGTCATTGAGTATGAGACGATTCGGATGTACGCGCGACGTATCGAAGATGTCGCCAGCCTTGACGTTGCGCTGACCGATATGGGTTTTAGAGTTGTCTCGCGTGCCGAAGAGGTGCGGGGGATACTCAAGCTTGACGCAAACTTGGCGGCGGCATTTGCAATTCTCGCGTTGGTTGGCGGAATCGGGTACTTGATTTCGCTTGCGGTGAGTTTGTGGGCCAACGTGGAACGGAAGCGGCAGCCGCTCAACGTATTCAGGTTACTTGGAGCGTCGGGATTGCAACTGGTCGCATTCCCTTTGGCGCAGGCCATCGTCATTGCCGCTGCCGGAACGACGCTGGCGATTGCTGTATTTTTTGGCGTGGCGTTTGCGGTGAATAATTTGTTGGGCGGCACCGTAGGGACAAGTGGGCAGATTTGTGTCCTTGAATGGCATCATTTCGCTTATGCATTTGCATTCACGATGGTCAGCGCTTTCGTCGCGGCGGCAGCCGGCGGCGCTCGGATGATCTATTTACAACCAAGCGAGGCGTTACGCGATGTTTAGGGGCAAAGCTTGGAAGGCATGCCATGGAGTGCCGGTTTGTTTGTTGGTGTCGATGGTGATGGCGACTCCGGTATTCGACATTCGGCCGCTTGAGGCACAGGAAAGCAGCTGGTCGATTGAAGACTACAACCCCGTTCGGACCAAAGGCGACTACATCATTCAGTTGCCATGCGGCGGGGCGATGGCATTTCGTAAGGTATCGACCGGGTCGGGCGGGGGGACAGTCGCGCAGATCATGAAGGATCGACAGATCCGGCTGGGATGGGGCGGTGCGACCAAGTCCGCCTATATCGATTATTCGCGGGTGGCGTATCTCAACGGGTCGCTTACGGACAAAAAAGCCAAGGACCGGTTCTTCTATATCGGCAAATACGAAGTAACCGCGATGCAGTTCGACGCGGTCATGACGACGCCTTGCCCTGAATTAGATCCCGAGAAAGCGATACCAGCCAACACATTGAGCTGGTTCGACGCAGTCGAATTCAGTCGGCGTCTCACGGAATGGCTCTATAAGGAGCATCCCGATGCGCTGCCCGATGAAGGGGCGAGCAAGTCTTTCCTGCGATTGCCCACCGAAGCCGAATGGGAATTCGCAGCGCGTGGCGGGGTCGCCGTCAGCGATATCGAACGGCGCGACAAGTTGTTTCCCGTCAAGGGCGACATTACCGATTACGTTTGGCACAGCGGATCGGGGTCGGCGGATGGCCGGTTGAATTTCATCGGTCTTAAGAAGCCAAACCCGCTTGGCCTGTATGACATCCTGGGCAATGTCGAAGAGTTTGCCTTCGAACCGTTTCGCATGAACATGGTCGGACGGCCACATGGTCAACCCGGCGGATTCGTCGTGAAGGGTGGCTCATTCCGCACGCCGAAATCCCAACTTCGAACGTCGCTCCGCCAGGAGTATTCGTTCTTCACCGCCAAATTGAAAGGCGCGACGGCGCGGAAAAGTTTCGGATTTCGACTTGTAATCGCCGCACCGGTCTTAGCTGATTTGTCGCGTGCGACCGACCTTCAGAAAGCTTGGCAGGACGCCCGGAAGACTCGCGCTAAGCTGCCGGAGAATCCGGCCGACGTGCTGAGCAGGTTGGCGGCGGAGACGACCGACGAACAGCTGAAGGCGCGGCTGAAGGCCGTCGAACTGAGTTTCGTAAAGGAAACGGCAGCTCGGAACGAGCTAGAGGGCCGTGCACTGAAAAGTTTGATGATGAATGGTGCGCTATTGGTTCGCGCCTTGAAAGCCAATGCGTTTCTCATTGGTCGATTGGATGATTTGATCGCGAAATTGGATCCGAAGTCGGACGAGAGAGTACTGAAGCGAACAAATAGGCGGAAAGAGCGCATCCTATCGGAATTCCACGAGATATCATTGAACTATGGTGAGGTTCTTATCCGTGTCGCAGATGATTTTTCGCCGCAGAACCAGAATGAGCAATCGAATACATTGATCACCGAGTTACGGGCGCGAAAGCAACAATCTCTGGTGGAGCATGTTCGCGTGTTCCAAAACGAAACGAGTAGCTATGCACTCGACCCGTCGCTCAGCCGAATGAAATTGCTCGAACGACTTGTCGGCCAGCAAAAATGGCTGAAGAAATAACAGTGACGTTGGCGCGACGGGAATCGTAATGCAATCAGACCTATCTAATCCCGTAAGCTCTTACAATCGAACAACCTTGGTGGTAACATTATTGCCGTCAATGAAAAGCTAAGAACGGATGTGCGTTTGGGGCGACGATGTTCCGTCATCCAAATTGGGGAAAGCACCATGTCTCAATTGTGTGCGCCATCGCGGCGCCTACGTCTTATCGCGAAATCGATGGTGGTTGTGCTCGCGGTAGCGTCCTGTACCACGACTTCGGCCAAACCTGAAAACGAAGCGCTGTTGTCCAATGAGGAAAGAGCGCTTCGGGCTGAGGATAAGCGGTTCAAAACGGGAATCGTTGTAGGTTGCCTTGGCGGCGCTGCCATTGGTTTCATTGTTTCAAAAGCGAAGAAACTGTCTACGGCAGGCACCATCAAAGCGACGGCGATTGCTACAGCTGCGGGATGTGCTGCAGGGGCCGCTGCGGGATACTACGTCAATTCGCGGAATAAGAGTTTTGCAAATGAACAGCAAGCGTCCCGGGCGTTGATTGAGGCTGCGGATGCTGATATCGCCCGATACAAGGAATTAAATAGCAACGCGGACAAGTTGGTCCGGCAGCAACGCGCGAAAGTTGCCAATTTGAACGATCGTTACAAGCGCAAGGAATTGTCAGCGGCAGGCTATCGCAAACAGGTCGCGTCGGCTGAGAACAACAAAATTTTGTTCGAGAAAAAGGTCAAAGAAGCTAACGATAATATCAAGCTTATGAATAGTGATATTAAGCAACTCAAGGGGGCCGGCAAGAACACGAGTGAGCTCGAGCGGAAGCGTCAGCAGCTAGTTGCCCAGCGCAATAAACTTGAGGAGAAGGTGGATTTGCTCGCCGCAACATATGACAACATGCCTCCGGAAGTGCGGCCTGCAACGACGTAATTGCGAGGTTCCGACAATGGTGACGATTGAGAACAGTGCGACGGCCACAACGGATCGACGCGGAAGAACGGTGACGATGTTACTTGGCGTCGTAACTGCGCTCTCGTTGATGCTTTCAGGGTGCGCAGGCGATTGCAACGATCCGCGGTTCGATGGTCTGGGTTGTGCAGTGTCGGATCCATTTACGGGAAATTATAAGAAACAGACCGCGGAGCTGGAGCGTCAGGCAGCGGAATCGCAGACTCGCGCGGCGGCGCTCCGGACCGAGAATGAACAACTAAATGCGCGAATGGCGAAGCTGAACCGCGAAGAACGAAGCGCGGCGCGGCGACTGCGGAATTCCAACGAGAAACTGGCTGGGCTCATCACGAAACTCTCGAAGGCGCGGGCGGAGAAAAAGAAAAGTGCCGAGGAATACAAGCGTTTGGATGCCCAACTGAAAGCACTCGAGACGCGGCATAAAGCTGTGAGCCGTGGGCCAATGACCGCAAAAGTGCGGGCTGAGATCAAGTCGTTGGAGCAGGATGTACAGCGATTGCAGGGTATTCTCGATACCGGATAGCGGTTGCCTAAAGGGGCGGATGATGGAGGTGAATCTAAGGTCCTGCACCTTTATCCAACGGTCATGAGCCAACCAAGCAACATTGCGTCGCGTTGGCTCAATCTGCTGTATTCGGCAATGTTTGTTTCCCTGTTTGCGGTGATCGGGTGGACTTTGCTCGCCGCCTGCGGAATACGGACGCCGCTGGGTGTTATCGAGTTCGGCTGGTGTCAGGCGTCACCTATGGCCGGCGTTCTCGACATCGAAAGTCAGCGTGAGGGCCTGCTGCGCGAACAAATTGCTCAATTGCAGCGGTCGCTTCGCCATCCCGACCGGTGCGGGCCACGTGTCGCGCTTACTAAGCCGCAGGCGACGCTGCCAACCAAGTCGATGGACGAGAAATTACCAGCGTGCCCCGTCGATAAAGTTGCCCAACTCCCCAAGAACACGGTCATCGTTGTGGATACATCCCATAGCATGGCGACTTGGCTCAGAGGGCGCGCCGTGCGGTTGCGGAAAGAGCCCAAGACGCGGCGCATCGAGGCGGCAAAATCTGCAATCATTCAGGCGGTTCAGCGGGCGCCCAAAACGGTGCAAGTTGGCCTCGTTTCATTCGCGGGATGCCGCAAACAAGCTAAGGATCATGGCATTTATAATCATGGTCAACGCGCTGCGCTGATTCGCGAAGTACAATCACTTCGGTTGTCCGGCGGGACACCCCTCGCCAAGGCAATGTCGCAGACACACGCACAACTATCCCGTGGGGTCTCGCCGAACACTCCGGTCAATATGGTTGTCATTTCGGATGGTAGGGAATCCTGCCGCGGGGACCCGTGCGACGTTGCTAGAAAATTGAAAAATCAGATGCCAGGACTTGTGATAAACGTGCTGGAAATTACCGGCCGGCCCGTTATCAAATGCGTCGCGGAAGTCACTGGTGGATTCCACCGTATCATTGGTGACAGGATCGATCTGGAGGGGGCGGTGCGTGAAGCGGCTGGCTATGAGGGGCAAGGAATTTGCCGGCCGGCGATTGAGAAATAGCCCTGCAGCCTGTGGGAATATGGAAAATTTCGCTGAAACCTTCTCGATGCATGCTCGGAACGCCGGGCCCTGGCGTAGGTCCTTGAATTGATTTAGGCTTACACAGTACAGGGAATTGTAAGGCTCCACTCATGTCCGCTTCGGACAACGACCAAATGAAAAACGGTGCTCCGTCGGCGCAAGCAGGTTCAGCACGGACTCGATCGTTGGCGTCGGTACTCTTTGGGGTCGTTTTTGCCGGCCTGATTTTCGTTATCGGTTGGACGGTTCTTGCCGCCTGCGGCGTTCGCACGCCATTGGGGGATATTAGTTTCGCGTGGTGTCGCGCGGAAGCTGCGATTCCACCAGTGGCGCTTGACCGCGAACGTTCGGATGTACTGCGTGAACAGATTGCGCGGTTGGAACGCACGCTGCGGCATCCTGATCGGTGTGGCCCGCGCGTCGCGCGCATTCCCGATCCGCCGAAGGACGAAGTAAAACCGCCGAGTGAGAAACCCGAACCCGAAAAATCTTTATGCGAAACCGACGAGGGCAAAGCACAGCCGGTTGATGTCTATTTTCTGCTGGATCTGACCGGCTCGTTCAAGGATGACCTCAACAATATGAGCCGGTTAATGGCGGATTTGGTGAAACGGATACAGTCCGGTGAATTCGGAAAGGACGTTCGTTTGGGCCTCGGCTCGTTTATGGACAAACCGCAAGCGCCTTTCGGCCGTCACAAAATGTATACCTTCAAGAACCATCAGAGCCTGACGTTGGATGTGGCGCGACTCGTCCCTGCAGTAAAATCTCTGCGTGTGGCTCCCGGTGGTGACGTCCCGGAAGCCCAATTCGAGGCGCTCGTCGAAATGGTGGGCAAAGCAAAGACCATCGGGTTTCGAAAGGGTGTGCGCAGTTTTGTGGCCTTGGTTACAGACGCGCCGCCGCATGTGGCCGGGCACTGGCGCAAACCTCCAAAGGGAAGGCGGATTCCGAAGCGGTTCGCTCGGCTTTACTCTCCCGGGCCGGAAGATGGAAAGGGCGATAGCAAGCCATTGAATGAAGACTATCCCAGTCAAGCTCAGGTGGCTGATGCATTGGACAGTCTGGAAATCAGTCCGATATTCCTTGTGTCGGGTGCCTCCATTCGCATTTACCAAGGGTTTGTTTCGAAACTGGGTCGGGGTGTGACATTCCCAATTTCGGCCGATAGTTCGAATCTCTTACAGGCGCTCTTCGCGGGTCTTGAGAAAGCCTGCAGAGACAATCCCGCGACGGCAAAGGATGGTGGCAAAAAATAGGGCATTACCTACTTGATCAATCCGGTCTCCTATCAATCCGGTCTCCTATCAAATCGGATCGCCCTCAACCTTCATTTGGTGTTGGATCGGATATTCGACGTCAGAGCCAAGTTGATCAATCATCACAAATTTCGTTTCAAATGAATTCGTGACAAATTCCAGAGGCTAATCTGAACAACAATCTCATAAAGAGAAAATATCTTTGGAGATCCACACCTTCAGCGCTGCCGCACCGCGTATGAGTTTATTGCCTGGGAGGACCCAATTGTATTCGACAACGGGTCCATCCAACATTGGTAGAGTTCCATACTATACAGGCGACTACGAAAGCAGCGGGCAGTCTCGGCCCTGTGCATTCGTTTCGCAAATTGCCAACGTGAAATTACGGATGTTATGTCATCGGAGGATGATTGACTATTTTGCCTGCTTTGCCAGTGGGACCGCACCAGTCAAGATGGCTGACTCTTCTTGATGTCGCCGAATCGTGCTGAACATTTCTTGGTGAGCCCGAGCTCGCGCAATATACCAAGCGCTTCGTCGGACTCATAAGCTCGGACTCGATAACGGTTGTTCATGACCTCGTCGAATGTAGCGACCATCGAGGTCATCTCTAGTGTTTCGGGCAGTGGCGGACATTCGAAGAATGCGCGCCTTGCAGCTCGATAGACAAAGCCGCGCTCACCGAGCTGCTGGATCGCAAGTTGGGAAAGGTCGATTGCGATCATGCGGAGAGTAGAAGAAGCGGCGATAGCTTGCCGATGGGTAAAGCCAATTTGTTTACCCTCCTCGACTGGGACGAGCAATGGTGCGGCCAAATCGCCCGTTTGGTCCTCCCAGCACTCTAGCGTGGGCGCGAGGTCGGACGCGGCGCACGATTCTGCCAAGGCGCGGCTCGCGATGCCTTCACGGTGCACGATGCAATTTCGAGCATTGCGGAAGTAGCGGTATACGGCATAAAGGTGCGAAATTCGTTTGCGCGTCGCGCCGAGCCGTTGGTAAAAGCGATCGACTTTATCGGCGTCAGAATCGACGTTTGTCGTCGCGTCGGACACCTCCGCACGCATCTTGAGTTCGCCGGAAAAGTCACGCCAGCTGGTCAACTCAGCTTGAATATCGTCCAGAAACAAATCAAATGCCGAAAAGGCTCTGATAGTGCCGTTTTGCCCAATATCGCGCAAAGCGGCCTCCACCTCATCCTTTGGATGTAACCAACTCGGCATACCGCCCCATAGCCAGCCCGGTCGCTCGTATAGCTTATGTTTAATCGCCTTTTCGGGTGTGCCAGCGTCGATCTCGTCAGCAAGGAGGCCGAGGCCAATCGTTTGCATTTTGATCGAGCGATTGAGACGCTCGTGAAAGCGGTGGAAGCGCAGCAGCGCTTCAGTATTGGCGGATGATAGATCCATTACGCCTCACGAAAGAATAGTCTCCTGCACTAGAGAGAGTTTGTTGCGCTTACTTGATATAAGCAACTGTCTGCCCGGAGTAGATCAAAGCGGGCATAAGGTGTGTCGTACACCAACTCAATCAGATTTCAGACAAGCACTATTTCTGCAAAGCCTCTAAAAAGAATCGTGGCCAAACCGAACGGGAAGGCGAACTGGCAGATAGTTGCGGCATCATCCCTCAATATTGAGATGGCAAATAGCGCGATATCTCTTTGCGACCAAAGAACTGGATAGTGCGGTCCTCAACAAACACCGACACCGGTATCGGTGCGAAGAAAGCGAGACGGCGAATTGCGGTAGTCGCTACTATCCGTGACATAGAGTAAGAGCTGTTCCGCTCTGGTCACACCGACATAGAATAGTCGTTTGGCCTCAGCGATCTCTTCGTCTGTCGTGGCTTGGTAAAAGGGGATTCGTCCTTCATGCAGGTCGATCATCGCGACAGCCCGGTATTCACGTCCCTTCGCGTTATGAAGCGTTGACAGCTCGAGCGCCGCGTCGGGACTCGCGTAGATGCCGAGATCAGCGATTGTCAGGTTAGGCAAGTCCACCTTGTTGTTGCGCATATCTACCTTCATCTCCTCGACAGACATCGCGAAGAGATCATTCTCTGACGGGCATAGATAATCTTCGTCTACGAGGATTTCGGTGGAAGCGCGCGCCGCCGCTACAAGCCAAGCAACGCCGCCCATGTGAACATCATGAAGTTGGCGAGCGCTATCAAGAAGACGAAAGACGATAACACGGCCTCTATAGGAAAAGAGATCGAAACAGATGCGCCCCGTGGCGTTTAGAACAGTGTCGAACAGGGAGCGTTCAATCCTGACTATAGCGTCTTGGGTCTGGCTCCATCAGGTAGCCACACACTTGCTCAGCGAGCGGCGCAAAGAGGCGGTTGCGGCGGTATGGCCGTGCACCTGGACCAACGATACTCACGCCGTCTTCCCGTAGTCGCCGCCCGAGGGGAAAGAGTGAATACCAGGTCGGCGCGAGAACGGCGGCATCTCCCACCGGAATATCCAGTCCCTCAAGAGCCGGCAGAAAATAGTCCGTGAGGACCTCAAATGCCGAGCCCTGAGCCACCAGACGGAGAGTTTGCTTAAGCCGAACAACGCATGAGGGCTGGCAAAGGGGGGGCCGTTGTCGGTACGGATGGCACGGGGCAGACCGAACTCCTTGAACGTGCGTTCAAAACACAGCAAAGGCGAAGTCTGCTTTCGTGGAGGCCATTCCTTCACAAGCCAACAGATACCGGGAGCGATAATCGGTGATGGTGAGCGGGTAACAGTATCGCTTGTCGCCGAGCTTGAACTCGCCCTTGTAATCGGCACACCAAAGCCCGTTTGGCTCAGAGGCGGCATTGAGCGGCGTGCCTTGCGCCTTATAGCGCCGGCGTTTGCGGCGGGTCACCAAACCGTTGCGGTCCAGCACCGCGTGAACTGTGCTGATGGCCGGTGGCTTCACCATCGGGAACTCACGGATCAGCTTGGCACGGATCTTCGGGGCGCCCCAGGAGGGATGCGCGCGTTTGATCCCAAGGATGCTGCGTTCGATCTGGAAGGGGAGTTTGTTGGCTTGACGATAGGGCCGGCGGGACCGGTCATTGAGGCCATCGAGCCCGCATTCCTTGTACCGCTCCCAGATCTTATAGCCGGTGACACGCGAAATCCCGAACTCCCGGCAGAGCCCTGCCATCTTCTCACCGTCGAGCAGAACGGGCGACAAATCTAAGACGTTCATCCATAGGTCTACACTCTTTCCAAGGCATCCGGAGCGCTCTCCAAATGCCATATTGGGTAAACCATGTGATCGGAATGAAATGTCAGCTATCTCTCGATAACCACAAAACGACACAAAAACAAACCCCCGCCAAAACAGGTCAGGGGTTCTGATGTTTCGGTTTGCGGCCTTCTTCGTTGCCGCCGGTTATTGTTTGTTGCTGAGTAGATCGACGGCTTCATCGCCCCGCGAAACATCTCCGGCGCGATCTTGAATCTCTGCTTCTTCGTTTGTGAGATTTCCCTCCGCGCCGGTCGCCTCTTCGTCTGTCTCTTCCACCTCATCCTGCGCACGGTCAGACGTTTGGTCTCGTGAAGCGGCCGGCTCACGCATTTGCGCATCGCCTTGTATAACGGGAACGCCGTGCGGGAAGATGATCTCGCGTGCCTCGTCGGGCATCGAGATGCCGTTCTCGATCAGGGCCTTCTTGATCAGCCGCAACAAAGCCGATTTCAACTTCATGGCGGAAAAGATGCCGCCGTTGAACCAATAATAGACGCGAAGATGGACGGTCGCGCTGCCGAGCGAATGCACGAGGACGAGGGGGGCCGGTTCGTCGATTACCGCATCGTGGCTTTCCAGCAGAGCCCCGATGACCGATTGCGCATGGGCGATCGATACGTCGTACCCAATCCCCACATCCAACGCTTCGCGCCGGGCCGGGGCGGTGCTGTAGTTGACGATGACGCTCTTAAAGACGCTCGCATTCGGAATCTGAACGTGATTGCCCTCGGTCGATAGCAGAACCGTGCTGCGGGTATTCATGCTTTGAACGATACCGCGATGTTCCCCCACGCTAATGAGATCCCCAGGCCTGAATGGATGACGGATGCTAAGCAAAAGGCTCGCGAGGAAGTTCTCAGCGATCTCCCGAAAGGCCAGTCCGAAGATAATTCCGAGCAGCCCGGCGCCGCCGATCACGGAGACCGCCAATTGGGTAAGGCCGGCGACTTGTAACACGAGATAGAGACCGAGAAGGAAAACGGGAACCGCGACCGCACGCGCGACGACGTTGCGCAGATGGGGCGATGGTATTCGACCGGACATCAGGCGCCGTGTCACCCGCGAAACGAGAATGGCGGCGTACCAGGAAATCGGCAGGATGATGAGCGCTAGGACAAACAACGGCATGGCGGTGATGGCCGCACGGCTTAACGCCCGAATCTCCTCCAACGCCGGCTCGAGCGTCCACTGAACATCTGGCTGCACCGCGATGCGATTGACGACCGCGGCAACGTCCTGCGTTTTGCCGGCGAGTTCGCGCGCCCAATTTTTCCGTTCGTCCGTCTGTGTCGATCCGTCGAGGAATACGACGCTGTCGTTTACGGAGACCTGGATGTTTTCATACCACCCGGTCGCGGTCAGAATTTTCGCGATGCGCTGCTTGATTTCATCATCGCGCGCAACGGGATCGACGGCGACCGCCTGACTAGGGGCCGGAAGCGCTTTCGGGGGCTTGGCGGTCGGCTCCTGCGATCCGACGGACGTCGTCAGAAAACCCGACACGAAAACGAGCAAACCGAAGCACCAGTATCTCATCATACATCATCCTACCACGCATCGGGAGCGGAATGCCGCGGCCCTACATGGTGGGTCTTTTGCATATCCGCGAAGATCTCGGGAGAAGGCGTCGCGTCGTCCAGTGTTCTATGCAGGACCGACACGTCGCCGGTTGTTTCCAGAACAGCCGCGACAAGCTGTTCGTAGCTCCAGACATTGGCCTCTGGCAGCTTCGCATGCATTTCGGAGAGGGAGACATTCACCTCATTCAATGTCTCGCGCGGTATTTCGTCCCCGTACCTCAGGTATCGTGGCCGGTTATCCGGAACTCGGTTCGCAATGTCCGTTCGGCTTCTGGCTAACGCGGCCGCCCATTTCACGAGAAAGACCGACGCCAGAACACATAGTCCGACGATGACGGATGGTGTCGGCGAGACGATAATCGTTGCCGTAAGCGAGCCGACCGCCACCGTCGTGACGAATTCGGTGCTCGACATTTTCGAGAAACTTCGAAGCCCCGATATAAAAACGAATATGGTTACCCCGGCGTAGCAGATAACCGTGCTCACCAAGACCAATACCCAATCGGGCGCGCCAGCGATGAGCCAATCCGAGAGCGTTTCCATGGGTATCATGCTTTCACGTTTCGGCGCGAGGATGGGGCATGATCCTCACGATACGGAGATCCAGCGCCCAATCGCCGGGACTACCCCCTGCAAGCGGATGGCGGTTTCTACAGCACGATGATGAGCAGGATGATCACCGATAGCGGAACACCTAACAGCCACAAGATGATGGGCATGGTCACTGTTTCCTCTGAATTGGATGAGATAATCCGGGTTACGCGAAACGCCGATCCAACAGCGCTGCCTGTTGGACCGGCAATGGCGTTTAACGCCACATCGCAAGCTAGACAAAGACCGTGCCTCGATCCCGATGCTTACCGCCGATTCCGGCAGCCCACCATGCGCCCGCGGCGCTGACGAGCATCGTGGCGGCGGTCAGGAAGGCAACGATAATCGCCGACTTCCGGGCGGTTTCGGCAGCTTCCTTTGCATTGGTCACGATCGTCTGCGTCTCGGCGATCATCGCGTCGATGCGTTTTTCCGCTTCCTCGGCCGAGAGGTCCGTGCGGGCATGTACGACGCGGGCAAGATAGGCCTTGTCCTCATCCGATAAATTTCCCTGATCGGCACTCCGCGCGACGATCCGCAGGATTTCCTGCTGTGCCGCATCGGAGTCGGCGGCTGGCGGCGCGGACTCGGACCGGAAAAGCGTACTTACAGCATATTCCAACTCGGACTGCGTGGTGTCGGCCGTCGCGTCGTCGGCCGAAGCGGAAACTGCTGCCTGAACCGACGTGTCTGTAATATCGGCGGTGGTTGTTACCGCGCCGGCCGTCATGAGGACTGCGAATGCGGCGCCGACAATTGCGCCAAGCGCCCATACCAATAGTCCGTGTGCGCCATCGCGCACCTCGACTTCATGCTCGGTCGCAAGGGCGACCCGCCGGCGCATGCGACCCGTCAGATAGCCGCGGGCCATAAAGCTGGATACCTGAACCCAGATAAACCAAAGGGCGGTGGCGATACCGAACAAGATGACCGATACGCCTTCGCCTTCGTAGGGTGATGTCAACGTCAATCCGATTGCCGATCCAAAAGTAATCAGGACGAACGAGATTGCGGCGGCCAGAATGGCGCCGGCGATAATGGCGCTCCAATCGATATAGGAATGATGGTCCGTCGTCGTGTCGCCCGCCGGCGCGAAATTCGCTTCAACCGTCGTTGTATCCGCGGCCATGATCGATGCCTTTCAAGTGGTTCTCGACGGCTGCCGTGGTGCGGCGCCGTTTGCTATTCAAGATACGTTGCGGTGTGGCTCGCTACGCCAATCCCAAGAACGAGAGAATTGCCAGGATTACGACGATTAGTCCGACGATATAGATGATTCCGTGCATGACGTTGCCCTTCTCTGAATTTGCCTCAAGAAAAAAAAACGGGGGGCGCACGGAATAGGTTCCTCGATTTGGCTGGGAAATTTTAAACCCGGCTGAGCGGACCGCCGGGCGTCGGGCGGTCGCGTCGCTACTCGTCGTGGCAAGCGGGCCACGGCGTTGGACCATGCGCACAAAGTTTGGAACCAAATGCTGATTGACCCGTTTTTATCTTGCTAAAATTCTGAACAGGAGAATCAAGTTATGCGACGGATCATCGTTTCTCTCTTTGCGTTGTCTCTCGCCGGCGCGGTTGGGGCTTGTGGCGATACTTGGCGTGGTGTGAAGAAAGACACCGGCGACAATGTTGAAAAGACCGGCGAAGTACTCGAAAAGACGGGCGAAAAAATCAAGAAGTAACAGCCGCTTATTATGCGACGTCTTGCGTCCCGGCTTCGCCCGCTCGGTTGGAGCCGGTGCTAGCCACGCGAGAGATCGATCAAAACGGCGTGCGTAATTTATTCGGGCACGCCGTTTTGTTTGTCGCCGGTTTACCGGTCAATGATCGACGAGATCACCGTCGGTGAACAGGAACTCCTTTAGATAATTCTCGAAGTCCTTGTTGTTGCGCCGAATCCATTCGAGCACCATCGCGGCGTGTTCCATCTCCTCCCGCATGTTGTGCAACAGGACCGATTTGAGAGCATCGTCGGCACAATCGTCCGCCCGCTGGCGGTACCAGTCGACGGCCTCCAACTCTTCCATAAGCGAGACGATCGCGTGATGAAGATGGATCGTGTCCTCGCTTAGACGTTCGCGCGGGGCATGTAGTTCTCCGCTTGATGCGGCCATGGTGTTCTCCGTCAAAGTTTTCGGTTGTGTTGTTCGATCGCGTCGCGAAGCTGCACATTTACGAGATCGAGAATTGTTTCGATATCCGTATGCTTCGCACTTGGCGCGAGGTGTTTCGCAAGGAGACCGAGGAGGACAACCGTAATCCCCCGCCACCGAACGTCGTAGGGATAAGCCTCCATGACGTCGTGCAGCGAGTTGACCGCCGCCGCGGCTTCCTTTTCGTGCTGTACAAGGATCTTGGCGATCTTGCACGCTTCCTGTTTCGTCAGCCGGGTGTTTTCGGTTTTCAACGGACGACCTCATTCATGATCTAAAGGCACTGGGGCCAGGGCGTTCCCTTTGGCAGGATTGCGCGGGTCGCTGCGGGCTAACGCTTGGCGATGATCCAGACGGCATGGACGATGCCGGGGATATATCCAAGCAGCGTCAGGATTATGTTGATCCAAAACTGTGGGCCAATCCCAACTTGGAGAAAGACGCCGACCGGAGGCAACAGGATCGCCAGCAAGAGGCGAATGAGGTCCATCGCGAAAGTTCCTTTAAACAATTTCAAACATGCTCCCGAGAATAACGACCATCCATCCAAGTAGGTTCCCGGACCCGGGTGCGGTTTGGACTCCGGCGGCCAAGTTCCGGAAGGGATGGAACCAAGCGGCGCGTGATCGGTTCCTTATGTGTGGACGCGACTAAAACCTTTGGAAACCGTAAACCGCACGCAAGGAGATGTTGATGAATTGGGAGCAAGTAAAAGGAAATTGGAACCAAATGAAGGGTCGGGCGCGCGAAAAATGGGGCGAGCTGACCGATGACGAACTCGACCAGATCGAAGGGCAGCGCGAACAGCTCGTCGGAAAATTGCAGGAACGCTACGGCATCGAGAAAGAGGAAGCTGAAAAACAGGCGGACGACTGGGCCGACGCGCAAGGGTAGTGTATCCACGAAATGTCATTCAAATGGCCCAGGCCGTTTGAATGACATGCTATCTGAGTACGGCGCGTTCTCGAGCCCGAGACTAATTCAGCGCTAAATGCGCATAGATCATCGCGGTGACGCCGAGGGCGGCAAAAACCGCGATGAAAGCCAGCAGCGGACGAAGTCGGCCCCAATCGAGTGTCGACGGTTTGCCGGGCTCTATGGTTGATTGGGTCAATCGCCGGAATTCGTGCACCGTCGCTTTAACGCCGGTCGTCTTTGAAGTTTTGGTGCCGTGATCTCGCGACGGTACTGAATGAGTTGGTGTCTGGCATGACGGCATGACGGGACCCTCTTATCGGCGAACGCCATTTATCGAAATGTAAATCTGACCCTCGGTCACCCTTGTCGCCCCGATTGCGGTGGCATGAGCAGTTGCTGTGCCTGTTTCAATTTCGCGTAGCAGGTTTTTTCATCACCCGAACGGCCGGCGGCGCGCGCCGCCATCAGCAGTGATTCCGCACGTGCACGCTGACCGGGGCTCGGTTTTCGCGTGGTCGTGTGGCCCGGGGCAATCTTTGGTGTCGTCGGCATACTGTCACCGATTTTCGGCGGGGTGATGACGGTGTCCGTGCCCAATTTGGGCGGACGGATCACGCCATCAGTGTCCGAAGTGTTGGGAATTGTGATCTTGTTGCCCTTAAGCGAGGCTGCTGGAGCGTCCACTGAAAGGCGATGCCTTTCGGCAAAGGACAGGACCGCTTCTTCGCAAGTTCCAGCCTGTGAGCTGGTCGAAATAAGACCGAGGACAATCGGAGTTAGCAGCAGTATTTTGCGCATCGAGTTACTCTTGCGGGATAAATTAAAAACGATTGGCGGAATGGCTCATAAATCTGGTGAGAAGTTACGCCGCAGCTTCCCAGCCGTTTCGAAATCGAAATTGGCGACCGGTCTACTACCCGTCATCCACATTACCCGGGTGTACAAGCAGAAAGCCGGCCGCGAATTTCCCGTCGGTACCACTCATCCGATGGCGCCGAACGATGTTCTATTCGGGGCGTTTCTTCCCGTAAATCTTGCTACGGAAGTCCCACTCGTCTTCGAGTTCCGTCAGGATCATGTTCGAATGCTTCACGCGCCCCTCGCGGCAGGCATCGACGGCCTGCGACAGAGTGTACGGGCGGAAGCTGGGACGTTTCGCGGCATTGATTTTGTCGACGAACCGGTCGATCCGTTCCGCGCAATTCTTGTAGTAGTCGATTACGAGGACTTTCGTCGTGTCGGCGGTCGCCGGCGTCGCAGCCATGACGGCGGCCGACATCAAAGCGGCAGAGAGCGATAATTTCATTGCAGTTTTCATAATCCATCCCTTTGATTTCAAAGATCCAGGCCGGTTTCGACTGTCGGCCCACGCTAATGAAAACGAAGAAATCGCTGCTTGGTTCCCTCACATGTCTGTGAGGCGCGGCATGGAAGCTACGATATGCGGCAATGCGCCGGCCCTATTTGTATGAAGATCTGCGAGACGCTGGTGTGAGAAGTTCCGCAATGATCGACATCTTCTGTGACTGTTCGAAAACGGCCTTCGCCGTGAGCAAAACCGGAATCGCGAGAAGGGCGCCGGGCGCCCCCCATAGCCAACCGCCAAAGACGACCGAGATGAAGACCACGGCTGTCTGTAAGGCGAAGCGATTTCCCAGAATCATCGGCGTAACGAAATGCGCTTCGAGAATGTTGAGGGCCGCGTAAATTGCTGGCGGGACAAAGGCGTAGCTCAGCGCGTCGAAGGTGATGATGGAAACCACGGTAATGACCGTTACGCCGACCAAGGCGCCGATATAGGGCACGAAATTGAGTCCGGTCGCCATCGCCCCCCACAACAGGGCGTTGGGCATTTCAACGATATAGAGGCCCGACGCGACGAAAACGCCGAACCCGATATTGATCGTGGACACGGTCGCGAGATACGCTGAAACATCTCTCTCAACCTTGCGCCAGGCCGACAGAATTTGTTGGCGCCGGCCACGGTCCGATAAGGCGGTGATGAGTTTGACCTTATAGGCCTCTCCGGATGCGAGCAGAAAAAACAGTAAGATCAGCGCAATGGTCCCTTGCACCAGGATATTCCGGATTTTTCCAAGAAAGTTCTCGAGAATGCTCGGCGGCTTGACGACTACATCGGCGGGGGCTGCGGGATCGTTCCCGATCTCAGCCATCTTTTGGACCTGCTCGGTGGCTTCCTTTGCCTTCTCGACGGGTTCGCGGATGTCCCGCAGGCGATATTCGAGTTCGCTGATGATAACGGGCGCGCGGGCGAGCCATTCCGAAGCGGAATCCGACAGCTGCCAGATCCCCGTGCCGATCAACATGATCAGGGCAACGACGATGGCGCCGGCGGAGACGGGGCTGGGCAGCCCGCGTCGCGCGAGCTTACGAACCAGCGGCCCGAAAGCGAGGGCAAGAATCACCGCGGCCGTTACAGGTATCAAGAAATCCTGCGCAAAGTAGAGCGTATAGAGCGCAGCCAAACAAAGAAGGGCAGCCTGAATCAAATTGAGTACCCCTGACCGGCTGGTGCAAGTCGAAAGCACGCCGTTCGGTGTTTCAAGTCGGTTTTTTCAAATGACAAATCTTGTACGGGTGCCGCGGCGCCGGTCGAGCTGATGTGACAGAAAAGGTCGCAGTCGGACCCTCAGGCACCGCAACTGTGCAACAACGTCCCTCATGCCATTTGGTTCCCGATACACCGTGGGAATGACGGTCCCCCGCTACGAGCCAAAAAATCGGAGGGAACAAACCGCCGCTCTGTCGCGTTGTTGTGACTTGGAGTTTTCACAGTCACAAAGAGGAAATTGATTATGTTTGGAAAATTAATGCTCGCCGGGGCGGTTTTGGCGCTGTCCAGCACCGCGTCGCTCGGTGTGCCGTCGATCGCGGCGCCGTTGGATAATGCCGGGCCGCGAAACGTGCTTACGGTGGCGGCAAAGGAGCCGGCCTATCTGCGGGCAACCGATTTTCTGGGTGAGTCCGTGCGTAACGGCAAGGGAGAGATCGTCGGGTCGGTCGATGACCTTATCCTGAGCAAGTCCGACAACGTCATGTATGCGATCTTGTCCGTTGGCGGATTTCTCGGTGTCGGCGATAGGCTTGTCGCGGTTCCGTTCGAAAATATCTCGGTCGGCGTTCTCGAGGTCGAAGGTTTACTGCTGTACGACGTGTCCAAGGACGAGTTGAAGAAGCGTCCGGCATTTTCCTACGAATTCCAAACGGATGAGGAAGCCCGTAATCAATTCGTCGATGCTGCGCGCTGGCGGTTCGAAAAATGGGAAAGTAAGATCGAGCGCCGGTCGGAAGAGTTGCAGAAGAAAGCCTCGAAAATGTCGAAAGAGGCGTCTGCGAAGCTCGACCAAGCGTGGGCCAACAGCAAGCAGAAATGGGCCGAGATGAAAGAGGCGTCCAAGGATACTTGGGACGCCTCCAAGCGAAACTTCAATGAAGCGATGAGTGAGCTCGAAGAGGCTTGGCAGGACGCGACGTCCTAGTGTCTTAAGAGCCGGCAAGGTTGATTGGTGATGCGGCGAACCAAGCGGCGCGTGATCCCGCGCGTAAGTCTTGGTTTTCCGTATCGCCGTCACGCAGGCTAAGGAGCGGCCGATCGGGACGACATTTGCGATTGATCCCCGGTCATCGACTTCGTAGACGAATTCGATCCAGACCGGTTCATTGCTGATGGGAGTTTCCGATGAAGGCGCAAATCGCGTATCTTAGCTACAAGATCAACAGCAGTTTCTGGTTTTTACCCAGCCTGATCACCATCGGTTCGGTGGCATTGGCATTCGCGGCCGTCTACACAGATCGGGCCTGGATCGGGGCGTCGGCCTATTCGAAAGATTGGTTGTTCACCGCCGAACCGGAAAGCGTTCGTCAGATGCTCGTGACGATCGCCGGATCTATGATCACCGTGGCCAGCCTCGTCTTTTCCATCACGCTTGTCGCCCTGACGCTGGCGTCGCAGCAGTTGGGCCCTCGATTGCTGACGAGTTTCAAGGAGGACCGGGCGAATCAACTCGTTCTGGGCGTTTTCGTCGGGACCTTCGTCTACTCGCTGCTCGTTCTCGGTACGGTCAGTAGTGCCGACGATACGTTTTTCGTGCCCTACTGCTCCGCCGTCGTGGCCGTTGTTCTGGCGATCGGCAGTTTCGGCGTTCTGATTTTTTTCTTTCACCATATGGCTGAATCGATCGAGGCGGACTTCGTTATCGCACAGGTATTTCAGAATCTTGTGGACTCGATCGACAAGACCTTTCCGGAAAAGGACGCTGATCCGGCGGAGGTGGCGGAGGGCCCTAAGAGAGCCGAAGCCGAGTGTGCAGATCGGAACAAGACCGAAATTGACACGCCCGACACCGGTTACATTCAAGCGATCGATGTGGATGCGCTTCGCGACCTCGCGGAGAAGCACGGATTTCGTTTAGAGTTGCTTTGCCGCCCGGGTCATTTCGTCGTCGAGACGTGTCCCGTTGCCCAAGTCGTCGCCGATGGGCCGCTCGACGATGATATAGAGGCAGCCGTTTTGGAGGCGATTGTCGTCGGCCCAAAACGGACGCCGACGCAAGACATCGAATTTCAAATCCGGGCCTTGGTGGAAATTGCCGTCCGAGCGCTATCGGCGGGCGTGAATGACCTCAACACGGCGTTGACCTGCATCGATCAGCTCGGGGCGGCGCTTGCGCGAATTCTGCGCCGTGAAATGCCGGACGCCCTGATCCGGTCCGACCGCGGGGAAATACTCGTGAAGCGGGATCTACCCGATTTCCAAGGCCTGATGGATGCATCGTTTCACGATATCCGGCAGAATTCATCGGACGATGCCGCGGTCAGCATTAGATTGGTTCATACCCTGACGATGTTGTCGAGATTCGTCGCGACGCCGGGTCGACGGGCCGTTCTTCGCCGGCACGCGGAAATGATCGAACGGGCGACGGCGGAGTTCATCTTCGAGCCAAACGATCGCGAGGATGTTAAATCTCGGTTGAATGCGCTGTATTCGGCCTTGGATAGCGCAGCTTAACATCGGGTCCGCCGGTGCGGTCCTCATCGTCCTGGGGCCGCAGAAGGACTCTAATCCTACCCTCAGAATGTTACCATAGACCGAAAATTCAAGCGCAATCCGGACTGTCCGGATTCGGTCGCAACTTTACATTAGTCGGTCCGCATGAGACGCTCGGCCTGGAGGCAGAGTGGTAAAATCAGCATATGACTGACTTTTTCAACGATCTGGAAGGTGAGATTCCTCACCTCCGACGCTATGCGCGGTCGCTCACGAAAGAGCGGGATTCCGCGGATGATCTCGTGCAGGCATGCCTCGAGAGGGCGATTAGCCGATCTTCCTTGTATCAGGAAGGAACTAATCGGCGCGCCTGGCTGTTTAAGATTATGTACAATTTGTTTATTTCCGAGAAGCGCAGCCAAGCGCGCGTGGTCCGGCTGCAGGATTCGATGGATCCGGACCGGCATATTTCCGTCGCGGCGTCGCAGCAACATTCCGTGGAGCTGACGCAAGTGGGGGAAGCGCTGGATAGGTTGCCGGCGGAACAGCGTGAGGTGCTGCTGCTTGTTGCCTTGGAGGGCATGTCTTACGAGGAAGTTGCCGAAATAATGGAAATTCCAATCGGCACTGTGAGGTCCCGGTTATCGCGCGCCCGCGAGGCGATGCGCGAAAATTTTAAAGTGGAAGGCAAATCGCGTGCCGGATAGGAATAATGCACTAGCGTTGGATCGCGAGATACTGAGCGAGTATGTCGATGGTCAATTAGACGACAATGCGCGGGTCAATGTCGCAACGCATTTGGCCGAGCATCCGGCCGATGCCGAGGTCGTCGATGAATATCGTCGCCAGGCCTCGGCGATCAATGCCGCCTTCGATCCGATCCTGCAGGAACCGGTGCCGGACGATCTTCTCGAAATTGTGCGGAAAGGCCGGGCCGCCGTCGGGCAGAGTGATGACCGGAACGGTACTCGCGCCAAATGGATGCTGATCGGTGTTGCGGCATCGGTGATGCTGTTTCTCGCCGGTATTGCCGGCGGATGGTACTACCGTGGTTATCAGGAGACTGCCCGCCTCAACGCGATGGTTATTCAGCAATTCGTTCGGTCAGCGGCCAACGCGTATGTCCTGTATGATCGCGATACGGATCGCGGTGGTAAATTCAGATCCGAGCGCATGAAGGACTTCGTTCAGTGGATGTACGACAGCTTCGGCGATAAATTCACGCCGCCGAAACTGGACTCGAACGGATTCTCCTTTGCCGGCGGCCGTCTCTTGCCGACGGCGGTCGGGCCGGCGGCGCAAATGACCTACCGGGACCAAGAGGATCGCCGTGTCACCTTGTACTTCGTCAAGGGCCGGAATAATGACTACGCTGGCGATATGGCGGCCTTCAAGCCGCAGCGGTTCGGCGATTTCGATACGTTTTTCCTGCAGGACGACGATCGGTCGATCTATTTTTGGCAGCGGGCCCCGCTGCAATACGCCGTGGTCGGTGAAATGGAGCAGTCCGAACTGTCCAAGGTGACAGAGGATATTGTCGGACAGCTGTTCGGCGAGGACGAAAAATAGCACCGACACGGCCGACTTCGAAATCGAACGCGAAAACGGACAGCAACGATCGCAGTGTGCGCCTTGCTGCCCGTTCCGGTTCGTCGTGAATACCGAACGTTAACGCCAGACCGGCTTGCCCAAATCGACGTCGTCCTTGTCGGTAAGGGCGCCCGTCGCGGCGCCGGCCGCGCCGCCGATTGCAGCGCCCGCGCCGGGCGATCCAAGAAGCGCGCCGCCGACCGCGCCGGCGCCCGCGCCGATCGCCCCGCCGGAAATTGCGCGGTCACCCTTGGTCTCGCCGCATCCCGCAAGCGCAACCAGTGCGGCCACGGCTATTGTTGGCAACAAAACTGATTTCATCATGGTCATACCCCCATGTGGTTTCGCATAGGCCGCCCGCCTGTGCTGACGCAAAATTCATTTTTTCGGCGGCCGCACGACATTGTCGTTATCCAGCGGCAGGCTAGAAGCGGATTTCTTACTTCTCTGGTGGCAACGCTCCGGTCGGCGGATGGTTCCCTCGGTGCGCCGGAGTCTCCGATGGAATGCCGATTCGCATGTCGGTGGAACCGCGGTGCGGGTTACGGCGTTCATGGGTAGACGCCGAAAAATTTCGGCAATGGTTTAGGGCGAAGCGCGAGTACATGCGAAGGCAGTCAGCGCGGCCCGAGTTCGTGAGGAGTGAGTAAATGAAGAAATTTGTTAGGGGTATTTGTTTGACGAGTTTCGTCGCGCTTGCGGCGGGTTGTACGTCATCGTCGGTTGAGGAACTGGCCAACACCGAAAAGCAAGGCAGCGCATTCGATCAGAACTTGGCGGTGGAATACACCAAGCTTTCAAGATACGAAGCGGAAAAAATGCTCGACCGAGAAGATTCCGCCCATTTCGCGAGAAAAGGAAATGTCGCCGCGCAAGGTAAGGCGATTGCGCCCGACGAAGTGAGCAGCCGTGTTATTCCGAAGGAACATGTCGGTCAACTTACCCGTGCGCGTGCCAGCCTCGTCGATGCGTTCAATCACGACGTAAAGAATTTGTACCCCGCGACGGCCGCAACGGCCCAGGCGAAATTCGATTGTTGGCTCGAACAGCAGGAAGAGAATTACCAACCGGAGGATATCGCCGACTGCAAGAAGCAGTTTATCACGGCCATGCGCTCGATGTACGAGAAGGAAGCCGCATTCGTTGCGGAACGCGATAAGAACAAGGGGCAGCCCGAGAAGGCGTCGGTCGCCGGAATGCAGACCTTGATCTTCTTCGATTTCGACGAATACACGATCGAGCCGAATCAGAAATCCAAATTGGACAGCATTGCGGACGCACTCAAGAAATCGGGCACGCAATACACAATTTCGGCGACGGGCCATGCGGATCGCGTGGGACCGAAAGAATACAACAAGATTCTGTCAATGCGCCGGGCCGAAGCTGTCAAAGCGCATCTGATCGCCCGTGGCGTCACGCCGGCGGCGATCAATGTTTCGGCAGAAGGTGAAACCGAACCAAGAGTTCCAACGGGTGACGGTGTGCGCAAGGCGGAAAACCGGCGCGTGAACATCAGCGTGCGGTAGCAGCAACGGTCACGGTAACTAACGGATTGGAGATTTATCATGCTCGGATGGGCAATCGTTTTCTTAATCGTCGCGATCATTGCCGGTGTTTTCGGATTTGGCGGGATCGCGTCCGCGTCGGCGGGCATCGCCCAGATTCTATTCTTCGTGTTTTTGGTCTTGCTCGTTGTCAGTTTGGTCATTCACGTGGTTCGCGGCCGCCGACCGCCCGTTTAACGTCGGGAATAACATCCGCCGGCCCATCCCAGGGCCGGCGGATGATTTTGCTTTCGCCTTAGTCCGAATCAGGGTTCGCGACCTTCGACAAACGATTGATGGACAGCACGACGAATGTAAAAAAGGCGATCATGGCGGCGACCACGTAAAGCCCGCCGCCGCAGGAGACGCCGACCGCGCCGACGACCCAAACGCTTGCTCCGGTGGTCAGCCCCCGAACATCCGAATCCCCGCGGATTATGCAGCCGGCGCCGAGAAATCCGATTCCTGTAATCACCCCCTGAACGATCCGGGACGGGTCGATCGACGTTTCGTCCGAAAAGCGCAATGGCCCAGACGCAAGATCCAGTGTGGCGAGCATGAAACTTGCCGACCCAAGGCTGACCAGCATGTGGGTGCGCAGTCCAGCGGGCTTATCTTTTGATTCTCGCTCCCAGCCAACCACCAAGCCAAATGCGACCGCGAGCGAGAGCCGAAAGGCCATCTCAAGCGGTGGAGTGTGAAAATCGAGAAATCTATCGGCCAATTCGGCAAGCATGAGTTTTTCCAATCCAGATTCAGTCTGTGACATTGGGTGCGGCGGCGGATGATCGCTTGCGCGCAGATAGCGAACGACAGGGAAGGGGTTGGAGTTCCAATCCCCAGCCTTCGGAATTCGACGGCCTGGTTGACAGCAGGTCGAAATCCGGTGTCGAACTGTGTCCTCCATCACGGGTCAAGAGGCTATTTCGCGCCGATCATGCAAATGATTCCTGAAATCCTTCAAGTCGCGCTTGGATCGGCCGTCGTTGGTGCGACCATTGCGCCGTTGCTGCGGTCGCGGCGCTGGTATCTGCGGTTTTTCGATTTTCCGCGCATGCAGATACTTGTGTTGGGTCTGCTGGTTCTACTCTCCGGGTTCGTTGTGGTGCCCGGTGCGAGTTCGCTGGCCGGCGCGGTTCTCGTTGCCGTGACGGGATGCGTCGTGCTTCAGGGACTCAAGTTGCTGCCGTACACGAAAGGTCTGGCCCGGCCGTTACCGGCCGCCGAGGAGGACGCGAAGACCGCCTCAGTCAGCTTGTTTGTGGCGAATGTCTATATGCCGAACCGGAACAGCGACCCGTTGAAGGATCTCTTGCGGCAGGCAAGTCCTGATATCGCCGTTATCGTCGAGACCAATTCTTGGTGGATCGAACAGCTTGCTGAGTTCGAAGAGATCTATGGGCATGTCACCAAGGTTCCGTTGGACAATACCTATGGGATGGTCGTTTTCACCCGGTTTGACGTCATGCAATGCGACGTTAAATACCTGACGGACCCCCAGGTTCCGTCGGTCTTTCTGACCGTCCGGATCGCCGACGATGTCCTTGTCGATGTCTATGCCGTTCATCCCCGCCCTCCGGACATTGGTCAGGACACGACCCATCGCGACGATGAGCTGGGTCTCGTTGCGCAGCATGTCCAGAAGATGCCGAACCCCGCCATTGTGGCCGGCGATTTGAACGATGTTGCTTGGTCGCGATCGACACGGCAGTTCCAGCAGGATAGCGGCTTGTTGGACCCGCGGATCGGCCGCGGGCTTTACAATACCTTTCATGCAAAAATCCCGTTCGTGCGATGGCCGCTCGATCATATTTTTGTCGATCGCCGGTTCCATCTCATCGAGATGAAACGGCTTCCGAGTATCAACTCGGACCATTTCCCGATCATGGCCTCGTTCCGCTATGTCGGCGCGGCGTTGCCGGACGGCGATTGATTCCAGCCACCGGCTGTTCGGTAACGGGGGCCCAGCAAGGGCATTGCTATGGAACCGTCTCCTTCCGTGCGCGTTGTTCTTTTGAGGCGCGAATCTAGACAGGGACAATGGCTGTGCTGTGGAATTTCGACGAATTATGCGGGTATTCGATCAACGCCCGCGACGGAAGTCTGGGACGGGTCGATGACCTACTGTTCGACGACGCAAGCTGGACGATGCGATATTTCGTTGTGGATACGGCTTGGCTCTTCGGTAGGCGGGTGCTGTTATCCCCCGCAGCCGTGGGGATTCCGCAAAAGGATGACAAAACCGTTCCGGTCATGCTGACAAAACAGCAGGTCGAGGACAGCCCATCGGTCGACACGGACGCACCGGTGAGCCGGCAAGAGGAGAAGGCGCTGCAACGCCATTATGGCTGGCCGGAATATTGGTTGTATCCGTCGTCGATGGCGATTGCCGGCATCGGTGAGGATGCGGTCGGTGCGGGTGCACTGGGGCAAGCGGTTGATGCCGAGACCGTCTCGGCGCAGGGGGACCCGAACCTTCGCAGCGCAAAGGAGATTTGCGGCTACACGGTGCAGGCCAAAGACGGCGACATCGGACAGGTCGAAAGCTTTGTTATTGAGGACGACAGCTGGGTCCTCCGCTACGTGATTATCGATACCGGAAACTGGTGGCCCGGCCGCAAAATTGTCATATCGCCGCGTTGGGCGACCGATATCGATTGGGCCGGTCGGAATTTCGCGGTCCGGATGACGAAAGATCAAATTGCATCGAGCCCCGAATATGATCCCTCGGCAATGATCGAGCGCAGTTACGAAACGCTGCTGCACGACTACTACGATGTGCCGCCCTATTGGGGACGATAATGACGGTCATTCCGCTCAACCGATATCGTCCCCATAAAGCCGAACTCAAAGCGTTCAGCCGAGCGGTCGTCGCCGTCCTCAGGATAAAACGGCGGTACGGCGCGGAAATGATCTTAGCGAGTGCCGAGGCCGATATCGTGAGCTGGCTTGGCCGTCGTGCGATCCGAACCGCCATCCATCGCGAGGGATTGACGAAAGCCAGCTATGACCGAATTCTGGCGGCTGTCGGCGACAACGCGAACATTCGCTACAAAGTACGCTGCCACGTTGCGGAATACAGCGTCGCCCACTTGATCGATTTGGGCGATGTCGCCGGCGGTATGGCGACAACACGTTCCCCGGTTTCGACCGACGGATCTGATTGACCTAATAACCGCCGCCTTGTGACGTGGCGTCGCGATCGGCTGCCGCAAACAACCACCGGGCGCAAATCTTTTGAATTTGCGCAAGCCGGGCAATCGCCCCATAGTGCCCCAAGGGGCGAGAAACTTGGTGGAGCTTGGGCGCTAGGCTGGTTGAATTTGTTGCATTTTTCAGCCCGGTTTGAGGCGTAGGCTCGCTGTTTCGCTCCTCCCCTTTATTGGCGGGAGGGTGTTCGATGGCTGAGCAACACCAACTGATACTCGAACTAGTTCCAAGGTTGCGGCGTTTTGCACGGGCAATCTCCGGCGACGCCGATGCGGGTGACGACGCCGTGAAATCGGCGATCGTCGATGCATTGCAACAGCCGTTCGCGTCGCAGAATAAGAAAAGACTGTTTTGCCGCTTGCTGTCCTCGATTTACGCCGATCTCAAGGTGCAGGATCGCACTGGCGCGGGGCGGCCCGTTGCGGCGAATGCGGCACCCGATTTGTCGAATGCTGCCAAGAGATTGATGTCTCTCTCCTTGCCCGAACGTGCCGCGCTTGTTCTCGTCACGACCGAAGAGTTGGCCTATCATTTGATTGCCGAAGTAATGGGAACAGGGGAGGCGGTTGCCCGCGGCCACCTAGCTCGGGCACGCGGGAAGCTGTGCGTAGATTCAAACGATCAACCTGATTCATTAACCGACGGAGAAGGTCATGTCCGAGCAGCGTCTACTGAGTGACGACGACCTACATGCTTATCTGGACGGGCAGCTGGATGACGCGGGCGTCGCGGCGGTGGAGGCTGCGATCGCGCAGGATACCGACATTGCGGAGAAGCTGGCGGCTTTTAGGGCCCAACGGGTCGCGATCAAGCAACTTTACGATCCGGTGTTGGCGGAGCCCGTTCCCGAACATCTTCGCCAGGTGGTCCGCGAAGCTCGGCGCGGCGCGCGGCGTCAGACCACGATGCGGATTGCCGCCTCGGTGGTTTTTTTGGCCGTCGGGGCTGCCGGCGGCTGGTTCGCGAACGCGTATTTCGCCAGCCAGGACTTTCTACTCGAACCATTCGTGAGAGAGGCCGTGCTGGCCCATGAGCTGGCCATTACGGAAAAGACCAAAGGGCTGACAATCAACAAGATCGACCCGGACAATCTATCGCCGTCGTATCTGCCTGCGGATTTCGGTGTCCCGGTCAAGCTTCCGACTTTGCGCAGGTCCGAACTGCACCCCGTGGCCCTTGCATCGGGAACCGGCGCAGAGGGCTCACGCGTAACCGTCACCTATGCGGATCGCCAGAACCGTCGGCGGACCTTGTTCGTTCGAAAATTTACCGGCGGCAAGAGTTTGCCGGTTAAATACCGCACGAAGGACGGATTCCCCGTTCTGTATTGGCTGGACGGTCCGCTGGTGTACATCCTGGTCGGCGACGGTGATCGAAAAGAGCTGATCGCGATTGCCGAGGAAATTTATCGCTCGGCTGCCGTCGGTGCCATGCCGTCGCCGCATGGTCAGATGCCGAAAGGCCAGTTGAAGTAGCCTACGGCTAGTCCCATGCTTCCGAGGTCATGTCGGCGATGTAGATTGTGTCGATATCGCGTTTCTGGGCGATTCTCTGCGCCTGATCGACGGCCTCTTCGAGATCTTCGGGCGATTCCGAGAGTTGTCCTGCACGGATCGATTCTTTTTTTTGGGATAGGGCGACGAAAACGTCGGTATCGATCACCGCCTGTTGCGGGTTCTCCGTGTCGAACCGCCGAATGACTTGGATGTAGTCTCCATCCTCTTTGGGCGATGGGCCTTTGGGTTTGAGCGTTACGATTTCAGCCATGGGTCACCTGTCAGTTACAGTCACGGCAGTAACGGAAAAGCCACTCGTTTCGTTCCATGGATCAACGGCGAAGGTCGCCAGTTCCGCAAAAACAACACCTCACGAACACGTGATGTCTCCTTGCGGAACCTTCGCCTCCCTCAGGCGTTTTACCTACTGGTGCTGAATTTAAGGACATCATTCAGCGTGATTTTTGACCAGGAGGTAAGAAGTGAAGAAAAAATTATTGAAGACTGCAGTTCTCATGACCGCATTGTCGGTCTCGGCGGCGGCGGCGGCGGCGGGCGAAACCCGTAAGAACGTCTACAAGGAATCGCAGCCCAATGCCAATGCCGCACCCGCGGCGGGCTCTGTGAAGCCGTGCGCTCCCGCCAAAGGCAAAGCGCTGTACAAGGAATCGCAGCCGAATGCCAACGCCGCGCCGAACCCGAAATCGGTGAATCCGTGCGCCGCGACCCAAGGCAAGGCGCTGTACAAGGAATCACAGCCGAACGCGATGCCGAAAAAGAACTGAATTGAATTTCAAATTCGTTCGCTGAATTAGAAAACCGGGTGTGGCCTTGGCGCCACGCCCGGTTTTCTCTTTTCCGACAACCGCAAATTGCTGGTCAGTCCGCAGCGTCTTTCACAGCACGTTTCGCGTCGTTCACCGCTTCGTCGGCCTTCTCGCCGGCTTGCTCCAGCGGTCCTTCCTGCTCGCAACCGCCCAGCAGGATGGTGCCGGCCACGAGGGTCGCGGCGAGCGTCAGTAACTTTTTACCTCGTGCAACGGTTTTCATGAACATAGTTCCTTTCGTCGTGGCGTATGCTCATTCGGCGTGGGCCGATTGGCCGGTTGCCGAAACTGTCTAACAACGATAGTTGAGCGGCTTTGGTTCCAATCTCCGAGGCGACAATTAAATGCGAACGGCGCGAAACGGATTTCTCCGCTCCGCGCCGCTGCTTCACGTCTCTGTCGCCGCTTAAAGTGAGGGCACACTGGGAAAGCGACGCAGAGGGTGAACCGTGAGGTCGGTTTAACCCCGATTGCTGCCGTAATACGTGTCGATCCGGCTGCGCCACTTCGGGTCGCCCATGTTGGGCCACTTGTCGTCTTCAAATCCCGGAGCTTTCTCCAGCGTCTTCTCGCTGATGTCGAGAACCAATTCGTCTTGATCCTTCGTCATGCGGAACGACTTCCACGGAACCGCAAAAAGCTTGTCGCCGATTCCCAGGAATCCGCCGTGTGACATGACGACATAGGCGATTTCGCCCTTGTCCGCGTCGAGCGTGACCGCTTCGACAACACCGATCTCCTTGCCTTGCATATTGTAGATGTCCATGCCTTGGACATCGTCGACACGCACGATGCCCTTCATCGCGGAAACCTGTTCGGCGTTTCTGTAGCGGGCCAGATCGGCTTTGCGCTCCAGCCGGTCCTGACGCTTTTCCTTGCGCTTCTCAACGATTTCCTGGATCGCGTCGATGACGTCTTCGCAGGTGCCGGTCTTCTCATATTCCATGAGGGTCCGTGCCGCCGAGCGGATCTTGTTCATGTCGCGGCGCAACTCGGTCGACATCGTCGTCGACGACGTGACTTTCTGAAGTTCTCCGAAATTGTCCTTGCAGTCGGCAAGGGCTGGCGTTGCGAACATCAGCATCGCGGCGCCGGTAAGCACGGTTTTACGGATCATCGAATACCTCAGTTGGTTGTATTTCCGGGAAGGAGTGTGACTGCGTTGTTTGAGCGATCGTTATTTGGAAAACGCGTCAACCCGAGATTCGTTCCCGGCATCGCGTCGTAGAATTCTCGGAAAATCGGCCCCCCGAGACGAATCTCGGATTTGGGTTGTATCCCGTCTCCAGGCGATTAACGTTGTCGGAACTGTTACGTGTCCCGCCGCGTTAAAACACTGTATTTGTTTGTCCGTCGTTTGATGGCGTGCGCCGTAAACTTGCAAGAAGGGTCCATGAAGATGCACCGTAACCGCTTAAAGTCGGCGATCGTTCTTCTGTTATTGCTCGTGCCGCTTTTCGGATGTGAAACGGCCCCGGTGACCGGACGCCAGCAACTCATCCTCATGTCCGAGGGGGATGCGCAAAAGATGGGGCTGCAGGCCTATCAGAAGATTCTCGGCGAGGCGAAGCTCTCCAACGACAAATCGAAAGTCGAGCGTGTCCGCAAAATTGGCCGCCGGATCGCCGCGGTCAGTGGCCAACCGAACCTCAAATGGGAATTCAACGTCATCGAGGACGACACGCCGAACGCATTTGCGCTGCCGGGCGGCAAGGTCGGGGTTCATACCGGATTGTTCAAGGTTGCGAAGAACGACAATCAGCTCGCCACCGTGATGGCCCATGAAGTGGCGCACGCCATCGCCCGGCATAGCGCGGAGCGGGTATCGCAACAAATGGCGCTCCAGGTGGGCTTGGCGGGCCTTGGCATGGCTGGTCCCCAAGCCGGGCAATATGTTCAGATGGCGGCCGCGGCGTCCAAGCTCGGCATCATCCTGCCGTTCTCGCGAAAGCAGGAAGCGGAAGCCGACGAAATAGGCCTCATGTTAATGGCCCGGGCGGGGTATGATCCGCGGGAGGCCGTTACGCTTTGGCAAAATTTCAGATCCTACGGCGGAAGCCGGCCGCCGGAATTCCTGTCCACGCATCCTGCGCCGGACAGCCGGATTGGTCGATTGCGCGCGCTCATGCCGAAAGCGATGGCGGTTTATAAAGCGCGATAGAGGCAGGTAAGGCTGTATCAGGCGAGAGAGGACGATTTGACACTGATCCGGATCGCCACAGGCTTTGCGCTGTGTGTTTTTCTTTCCTGGCAGGTCGCCGCAGAGGAACGTCCGCGCTCCTTTCCCCGACAATTGCAAGTATTGGGCGAGCGGCTCGTTCTCAACGGCTTTGGCGAGCGGGAGCGGTGGATGATGGACGTCTACGGCTGCGCGCTCTATTTGCCCGAGAAATCTTCCTCTCTCGATTACATCCTGTCACCTGAAACGCCCTCGGCCATCCGGATTGTGGTGAACTACGATCCGCCGTCGAACCCGCCCGACCAATGGGAAGCGACTTTCCGTCAAGAACTCTCGAGGGAGTTGTTGGGTCGAATGATGGGGGTCTACGACGATTTGGAAGCCGGGGATGTTGTGATGTTTGTGTATGCGCCGGGGCGCGGGACCAAGGCGCTTCTCAATGGGCGCCGCCTATTCACCGATAAGGGTCACGGCCTCATGGCGGCGCTGCTTGATCAGTGGTTGGGGCCGCGTCCGGTTTCCAAAAACCTCCGCAGACTCTTGCTCCGGTAAACACGGTAAAAGGAACCCCGACGCAGAAGGCGCCGGGGTTCGAGTGTTTTCAGGGGAGCCTTGCAGTGCAGGAGGGAAGATCAACCGTCTAGGTCTGCGCGACAAGACCGGGCTCCAAACCCGATTCCCACCAATTGGCGACCGGTCGAACCGCGCCGGTCCTAGGGGCGCGGACCAACCAGCATCCATAGAAAGTAACGCGCTAGAGCAGCCATCGGTTCCCTCATTTTTCGGCGGAACCAAACACGGACATGCCGCGTTGTTGCTTGGTGTCGCGACCTACCGCGGCGCCGGTCGGCATCCATACCGTTAGCGGCTTGACGGCCCAGACCAACGGCGGATGTCAGGAAACCTTAATGAGAGGACACGGATCATGGCGGACCGAAACACGGGAGCCCAAGCAAAATCTTTGGAAGACGATATGGAAGCGTTGCGCCGAGACCTGAAGTCGCTCACCTCTACTGTCAGCGACTTGGGCAAGGCGAAGTCCGAGGACGTTAAGGAGCAGGTCGGTGCGACGGTCGACAAGGCGGTCGAACGGGGCCGCGAGGCTGCCGATACCGTCCAAGAAGCGGTGAGACAGCGCCCGGTTGCGAGTGTTCTTACCGCGTTCGGCATCGGCTTGCTGATTGGCCATCTGCTTGATCGACGCTGAACTTGCTTACGGTGATCAAGCTCCTGCTTTCCGGCGGCGTCCTCGCGGGAAACGCTCGGGCTAAATACCTCAAGGCGAAACGATCCGCGCTTGCCATCATTCTCCTTGCGGCCGTCGGCGCCGTGTGTGTTTTGGTCGGTGTTGCTGCGGCCGCTGCGCTGGTCTACCTGGGCCTCGCGCCGCAGATTGGCGCTGTACCGGCGGCATCGGCGGTGGCCGCGGTCCTTCTCCTCGGCGGCGTGATTTGCGGGTTGCTCGTCTACAAGAAGATAGAGGGAATTGCGACCGCGACGCTCGACAGCGAGCGGCGGCGGGAAGCTGCATTACCGCTTCCAGCGGGCGCAAACAACTCGCTCACAGACGATCCCGTTGCGGCCATCAGCCGGAGCCTGCAGTCGCCCTATGTTATCTCCGCGTTGGTGGTCGGTGTCCTTGCGGGTCGTCACCTTTCCAAGAAGTGAGAGATGAGTATTCCGGCGATCATTGCAGGTTTCGTCCTCCCTGCGACCGCACCGCACGCATTTCGCCGGTTCACGCAATGACCGACCAAAAGAAGGAAAATCCGCCCAAAGACTTCCTGTCGGCGTTGGAATCCGAAATTCCGCGGCTACGACGCCATGCAATTTCCCTCACCGGGAATCTATCGGATGCGGATGACCTGGCGCAGGATTGTCTCTGCCGCGCGATTGAAAAATGGCATCAGTGGGAGCCGGGGACGAATTTGCGGGCGTGGCTCTTCACGATCCAACGAAACCTTTTCCTCTCTGGAGTCCGGCGGCAGGCGCGCATCAACAACGCGAGCCCGGAAATAAAGCGGAATACGGCCGACAGCACGCCGAGCGGCCAACTCGACGCGTTTTTTGTTGGCCAGGTGGATAAAGCTTTGAAGGGACTGCCATATGAACAGCGGGAAGTGGTAATTCTCGTGGCGGTGGAAGGCATGGCCTACGATGACGTCGCGTCGATCGTTGGCGTTCCAATCGGCACAATTCGCTCGCGCCTGTCGCGGGCACGTGAATCGCTGCGGGCAGCGGTGAGTGAAGAGAATGTCGATTTTCTTCGGAATATCAATTAATGGTTCCACGGCTAAACATCGATATATCCGATTGCCGATGTCGGGCAGCGGAACTAAGGGGGGAACTGATCTCATGACCTACGGCGAGCAGATTCGTGCGGCGCGGGCCCTGTTGCGCATCAATCAGCTTCAATTGGCGGAGCTGGCGCACGTGAATCTTGGGGCTATTCGCAGACTCGAGAGAACCCGGGGGCCGGTGACCCTATCCGAACCGATTGTGGCGGCGGTGCGCAGCGCGCTGGAGACGGCCGGTATTTCGTTCATTGATCCCGGTCCCTATACCGGGCCGGGCGGTCCAGGCGTTCGGCTGGCCGGCGATGTGATTCTCGAAGACAAGATCGTCGAACTCGAAACTCCCGAAGACGCGGTTCCGGGCGGCGAGGCCGTCGCTCTTCCCAGCGCAATCGGGTAGCGACGTGATGGGAGCGCGCGAATAATGGCCGACCAAATTGCGGTCGGTGCTGTCCTACTGGGCGCGCTCGGCTTGTTCGCCTGGGGCTATTGGCGATATGACATCGTCGCCTTGTTGGCGCTTCTGATCCTTGTGCTTGTCGGTGTCGTCCCGGCAGCGGATGCCTTTGCGGGATTTGGGCACCCGGCCATCGTGACCGTGGCGGCGATGCTCATCCTCAGCAAGGCCCTGGAAAAATCAGGCATCGTCGATTTTATAACCCGTCGATTGAGGCGTGTGCTGGAACGGCCCGCCGTGGCGATTGTCAGTCTGACAGCGTTGGCCACATTCTTCTCGGGGTTCATGAACAACATCGGCGCATTGGCATTGATGTTGCCGGTCGCACTCCAGATGACCCGTAAGGGTCCATTGTCGCCCAACATCGTACTTATGCCGATTGCGTTCGGATCGATCCTCGGCGGGTTGACCACGCTTATTGGAACGCCGCCGAACATCATCATCGCATCGTATCGTGCGCAGCATGCGGGTGAGCCGTTCGGCATATTCGATTTCACGCCGGTCGGGTTAGTGGTTGCGATTGCCGGGGTTGCGCTGATCGCAGTACTGTCCCGCCACCTTTTGCCGAACCGGGACAATGCGGGCGCCGCCGACGTGTACAGTCAGTTGGAACCCTATGTCACCGAGTTGCTGGTACCGCAGGGAAGCTCGTTCGCCGGCGCCTTGTTGGAAAGTGTCGAGGCGCGCGCCGACGGTGACGCGTCGGTCATCGAGCTCATCCGGGAGGACGAATCGCTGTTGGCGCCCCGCGGCGGCCACCAATTGCGGGAAAACGACGTTCTCGTGATCGAAGCGGATCCGGATTCATTGAACTTGTTGCTCGCCGGCGGTGAACTCGAACTGGCCCACGAGAAGCAGTTCGACGAAGCGCATCTGAAATCCGATGAGGTGGCCTTCGCCGAAGCCGTGATCATGCCGCGCTCTGACCTCGACCGGCGGAGTTCGGTCGAGATGCGATTGCGGTCCGAATTCGGCATCAATCTGCTGGCGCTGTCCCGGCGGGGAGCTCGGATTGTAAAGCGGCTGGGACATGAGCGGTTGCGTGTCGGGGACGTTTTGCTGCTCCAGGGCGATGCGGAATCGATGCAGGAAACGCTTAGCCAGATCGGTTGCCTTCCGCTCGAAGGGAGCGGATTGGATCTCGACAAAAGCTACAGCATTCTGCCCTTGATATTGTTTCTGGGCGCCCTCGGGCTCAGCAGTGTCGGAATTTTGGAGGTTCAGATCGCGTTGATGCTTGCGGCGGTGCTCGTCGTATTGACTCGCGAGCTTTCGCTGCGCGACGCCTATGAGAGCATCGACTGGCCGGTCATTGTTCTTTTGGGCGCAATGGTGCCCGTCGGCCAATCGCTCGAAATTGTCGGGCTGACCCAGGAAATTGCCGCTGGAATGTCAGCGGTACTTGGCAGCGCCCAGCCCGCTGTCGTCGTCGCGTCCTTGCTGATCGTTGCGATGTTGTTGTCCAATGTGGTCAACAACGCCGCCACCGCAATCCTCATGGCGCCGCTCGCTCTGACCATTGCGAGTGATATCGATGTCAATCCCGATGCCCTGCTGATGGCGGTGGCCGTCGGCAGTTCATGTGCGTTCCTGACGCCGATCGGACACCAATCGAATCTCCTGGTCATGGGGCCGGGCGGGTATCGCTTCAGTGACTATTTCCGGCTGGGGCTGCCGCTTTCCATCGCTGTCTGCCTGGTGGCCGTTCCGATGATTTTGATTGTTTGGCCGCTTTAAATCCCCAAGAACAACCATTTGTAGGGAGTGAGTCCGGGCTGATTCGGCGGGGTAAATTGCGTCGGACATATTTTCTTGAACCTATTTGAGCTTCGCGCGTTGGTAGTGGGTGCCACCGGATTAACGCCCATCGGCGGCGTTGTCGCGGTGCGTGAAATTTGAATTCCGACGGCTCGGCGTCATCGGGAAGCGGGGGAGACTATGGATCCAATCAATATTCTGATCGATCGGCTAAGGGAGATCGGCAGCGGCGTTATAGAGATGCTGCCGCAGATTGTCGTGGCCATCGTGCTGCTGTGCGTCACCTGGGTGGTTGCTCGGGTCATTACATACGCCTACCGGCGCGCGACTTCGCGAACAAACCTGCGGCCCTCGCTTAAGGATGTCTTCGAAAAACTGATCCGTATTGCCATCTGGATCGTTGGACTGCTGATTGCCGCCACGGTCGTATTTCCGACGCTGACGCCGGCGAAATTACTCGCGGGGTTGGGCGTCGGCTCCATCGCGATCGGGCTTGCATTCAAAGACATTTTCGAGAACTTCCTGGCGGGCATTTTGATCCTGTTGCGGGAACCGATGCGTATTGAGGATTTCGTTGAATGCGAGGGCGTCGAGGGGGTCGTCGAGAGGATCAGCATCCGCGATACGTATATACGCAAGACCGATGGGCAGCTTGTCCTGGTCCCGAACGGCTTGCTGTACAAGAACCCGGTTTTCATCGTTACCGATCAGGCGCAGCGGCGCATTTCGTTGGTCTGCGGCGTCGCGTACAAAGAGGATGTCGACAAGGCGCGCGAAATCATTCATGAGTGCTTGAAAGAGTGTGAAACCGTAAACACCGACAAGACCACCGAGGTCCGCGCGGTCGAGTTCGGCGCAAGCAGCATCGATTTCGAAATACTGTGGTGGACCGGCTCGAAGCCGGCCGAAGCGCGTGCCTCGAAAGATGAAGTCGTGGCCCGCATCAAGGGCGCATTGGACGAAGCCGGAATCGAAATTCCCTTCCCGTATCGCACGCTGACGTTTGATCAACCGCTGGAAATCGATCGGCCGAAACGCGACGCGGCCTAAAGTTCCCAGCCAGGGCGAAATCGGGAATACTCGATTTTCAATCGAACTAAATGGCGCTGTCTCCCGTTGTTCCTATAGGAGGCGGCGCTACCGCCGCGTCCTGATCCGAAAGGCAGGTGTGACGGTGGTGTTTGTGCGAGGTGATTACCAGGAACAAGCTCAGGGCCGGGTGAACGAGATCGAAGCAAAGCTCAACGTATTTCGATCGCGCTTGTATGTGGCACAGCGGCGCAATCGAACGGTGGGAGAACGCAAGTTGACTAAACTGCGGGGACAGAAGCTCGTCGTGGAAAATAGGCTAAGTGAACTGCGGACTGCCGATGATCACGACTGGATGAAACGGCGCGATCGTTTCGAATGCGCCATGGGCCTGTTGGAGCAAGCAGCCAGCGCCGCCCTCAAACAGTTGCGGTAGTTGGACGATGGGGTCGGCGACCGAAGACTGCCGATCGTACACGGGCCTGTGCGGTGTTGAGTTGCGTCTTGATATCGCTCTATCGCGAATGCTCCGCTCGCGGCGTTGCTGAAAATTGTCGTAAGCAGGGTATCTCGGTCGATTCAGCGGTCGATATCGGCGGCAATTGGTCGCCGCGAACAAGGGGGGTGCCGCACCAATAGACGATCGAAAGGCCTTTGCTTAGCGTTGATTGCCTGCACCTCGCAGATCCGGCACTCTATGGTACGTATTTCACAAACGGCAATATGATGAATAACAGGGATGTGATAACAGCCCTCTGCCCATGAGAATTAAATTCGGGAAAAGGGTCTACCTTCCACCAGATTAGAACCCTCTGCGCTTTGGTGCATTAAAAAGCAAATTAAGATGGTTGCGCGCCGTGGCAACCAAACCCCACCGCGAAATTAAATCAGGCCCCTGACACATTCGGTCGAAGGGGTATGCGCGTTTGTGCTGAGTTGGCGGGCGTTACGGGTTCGGAAAGAAATCGCCTTCGGTCAATCGCTTTAGCCTGACTCGATGGAAACGCAATGCAATCTTTGGCTTGCCGACAAAATTCCATCGATACTAAAATCCGATCTTGAGGTTGTTTTATATTTATCGTCAATCAACGGAGTGTGGGTGATGGCATGTCGGTATGTTGCAACGACCCTGTCGGTTCTCTTGATCGCTGCGGGGTGCGGTATGACCGACACGATGTCCATTCCAAAAGTAGCGTCGCCCGACGTCGCTGGTATTGGCGCACCGGCCGAGAAACAAGCCAGCTTCGCGTTGAGCAAGGTCATTGCCAACATCCGCCGAGGTACGCCCATAGCGCATTTCCCGACCGGGGGCGTACCCGGTGTCGATGGATATCTTTGCAACTATAGGCATGGGAGCGATTCGACTATCGAATGGGTATCAGGCAGTTCCGTGTTGGGAGATTGGAGCAACGAACTCGGTGAAATTTTTCATGAAACGCTCTCGCAGAAAGGATTGAATATTGCCGGTGACCCGAAATCCCTTTTCCAGCGAGGCGAATCCGTCCGTTCTGCCGAGTATCTCATCGGCGCCCGAATCACCGAAATAAGAGGCAACTTCTGCCAGGCTCACCACTGGTGGGACGGCCGGCCGCTCAGGAAATACAGCGGCGAGATGTACGTCTCCGTCGAATGGACGGTCTTTTCCAATTTGATGAAAAGAGAAGTGTTGAAGTTCAAAACCGACGGGTATCATAAACAAAAAAGGTCAAACCGAAGCGGCATAACATCGACATTTCACAATGCGTTCGCGTCGGCGGCGGAAAATATACTGACGTCTGACGACTTTAAGAAAATTTCTCTCGGAAAGTATAAACCCAAAAATAGCGGTAAGAATTATGCTGATTTATTTATCCCTCGACTGTCATTACTTAAAGAACCAATTGATGAATCTCTCGACGACATTATCCCATCGGTTGTAACTCTCCGAGCAGGCCGCGGGCACGGATCGGGGTTCGTGATCGCCGAGAACGGGATGATCTTGACCAATCAACATGTTGTCGGTGCATCAAAGCGCGTTGGTGTGATCCTGAGTAACGGGTTGGAGCTTGAAGGCGAGGTGTTGCGGACGAACGCCGAGAGGGATGTTGCCCTCGTGAAGGTCCCGCTTCGCGTTCCGCTTGCACTTGCTCTTCGGTCCGTGCCGGCTCGTCGGCTTGAGAAGGTTTATGTTGTCGGCACGCCGCTTACCGAAGGGCTTAGATCGACCGTGACGACGGGAATTGTTAGTGCCGTTCGCACCGATCGCCGCACGAAATTGAAGTTCATCCAGTCGGATGCCGCCGTTTCGGGCGGCAATAGCGGTGGACCGCTCTTGGACGCCAAAGGCAATGTCATTGGCGTAAGCGTCCTCAAACTAATCGCGGATACGACCGAATCGCTCAACCTGTTCATACCGATCGCGGATGCCTTAGAGGCTTTGAAAATCCGCCATGTCGGACCGGAAACCTGATCGGCCGGCCCATTGGCCGCGGTGCTCAAACCAGTGTGAGAAGGCGGTCGAGCGACCGTTCTTCATAATCCGGTGAAACGTTGTCCACCGCCGGCAGGCCGATGCGATTGTGCCAGTAAACCGGCATGCCCAGGGCGGCGGCGCCCGGCACGTCGGCTGCGGAGCCGGCGACGAATAGGGTTCGGGCGGGCTCACTTCCCAAAGCATCCAGCGTCTTTGCGTAAGTCTCGCGGCGGGGCTTGTAAAACCCGGCTTCCTCCGCCGTGACGACTACCTTGAATCCGGCGAAGACACTCGTTGCGGCGGCGTGACCCAGCCGCACCGAGCAGTTCGTTACGACGCCAAGCAGCGCCCGGTCGCTCAGGTCGGTGAGGATGCCCTCGGCTTCCGGCCAGGCATCGAGTTCGTCCCAGCGGCGCGCCAGCGCATCGGCCGCCGTGTTGCCGATACCGGCTTCTTCGGCCGCTTCGGCGACGATCGATTCATAGGCCCGGTATTCGCCGGCGCCGTAGGTGAGCTTCAGGTATTCCTTGCGCCATCGCAACCCGTCTTCCGCCGAGCCGGCCACATCGTTCCACAGCGACCATGAGTCGATCAGCGCGGTGAGCAGATCGAAGATGACGGCATCATACCGTCCGCCTGAAGATACATCGCTGCTTACTGTGACGATCGGTTTTGCTCTCCGCCTCATTCCCGCATCGTCGCGGGCCGTCACGCCGGCGCCGGTTGGGCCCGCGTATTCGCGATCAGCGCGCCGATGATCGCGAGATTTCCCACATTAAAAACGACACCGATCAGAAAGGCGAGCCTGTAGGATCCTGTCACATCGAACACCGCGCCGCCGAGCCATGCGCCGATCGCCATGCCGCCGCCGGCGCAGAGGATCACCATGCCGGTGCGGCGGCCGGCTTCGCGGGCGGGCAGGTGTTCGCGCACGATGACCGGATAACAGGGCAGGATGCCGCCATAGCCCAACCCGAACAGCACGGCGGTGACATAGATCGCCGTCAGACTGTCGACAAAGGCCAAGACGAAGAGGAAGAGGGCCTGCGCCGCCGAAAATATGAAAATCGCCCGCAATCCGCCGTAGCGTCCGCCCAGGAAACCGACGCCGATGAGGCAACTGACGGCCGCGCTTGCCAGCATCAGCGATAGGATTTCCGCACCCCGCGCCGGGGAATATCCGATATCGCTGACATGCGACGCCGCATGCGCGAGGGGCAGTGCCATCGCAACGCAGCACCCGATCGCGGCGAACGAGAGGCTTATCTGTATCGCCCGCGGTGACACGGGCAGGACAATGAGTTGCCTGGCTGTGTCCGACGCGGCACCGTTCGACGGCGGGGGCGTGGTGGCCACCGGCGGCGGTTTTTGCCGCAAAATCAGGCAGAGCGGCAGCATCGTCGCCAGCGCGAACACGCCGTACCAGAAAGACGTTTGACGCCAGCCGATCATGTCGTTGAAGTACTGAAAGATCGGCGGCCAAAATGCGCCGGCGAGTCCCTGACCCGATCCGAGGATCCCGGCCGCCATGCTTTTCTTGTGGTCGAACCAACGGGTGATATTCGCCATCAGGGGCGAGAACAGCGCGGCCCGGCCGAGGAACCCCGTCAGCACGCCGTAGATCAGATACAGTTCCCATTGCGTGGAGACAACGCTCGTGAGGATACCGCCGATGCCGATCATGCTGGCGCCCAGAAACGCCGGCATGCCCATACCCGACCGGTCCAGCAGGTAGCCCATAAAGATACCGCCGATGCCGCCGCCGAAATACTGCAGTGAGTAGGCGAGCGAGGGCACGGCCCGCGGCCAATCGAACTCCGCGCTGATCGACTTCAACGCGACGACAATGAAATAAATGCTGCCCGTGCCGATCAACAGGAACAACAAAGACGCCGCCATCACGACGTAACGTCTCAAAGCTGCGCGGTCTTCGGATTGGCTCGGCATGGAACTTTCAGCTCTTGGGCGGGACCGCAGCTTAGACCACCGAGGCCGGGCCAACCAGCGTCATGCTCAGCCGCGGGTACAGAAACGGTGATATCCCATGAGCACGTTGGCCCCGAGTTGCCGGCCCCAGAAAACCCCGTAGAATCCCAATTCGATAAATGCGCCGGTGCCGCCGATAGCGCATACTCGCCAAGATGAATTCTGATTTGGAGCGAACGGCGCGGTGAATGAGACATCCGGCCCCTTGGTTTCGGTGGCGAAGGTCGCCGCCCGGACACTTGCCTTATCGTTGATGATGTCCTTCGCGGGCACCGGCCAGCCATGGGCGCAGTCCGGATCAATGGGCACATACTTCGAGATCTGCAAGCGTCTGGGCAATATCCCGGGAACGATGCCGATGCGCCGCTGCATCGAGGAGCAACGCGCGGTCGACAACGACCCCTTGAGCGCATTATCCGGGACTGAGCCGCCGGATCGCCAGCTTCGCGGCATGCCGATCCTCGAAGAGGGGTTGCCGGGACGACTGCCGGGCGCCAGTTCGGCGGAGGAGCTGTTGAAGAGTTCGCCGGAGCGGCTCCTCCTGGAGCCCGACACCGTGCCGGATGGTGAGAGCAACTACGAGTAATGCGCCATGCCTAACGAAGCGGCGACGGTGCGAAGTTGGCGATGGCGCAGGATGCAACCCCGACGGTGCCCGTCGAGCCGGCCCGTCGTTGGGGGCCGGCGGCACGCAGACGCTTGCTCACTTTTTCGACAGCGACCCAAGGATGCCGCGTAGAATCGCCCGGCCCAGTTGGCTGCCGATCGTCCGCACGACGGATTTTGCGAAGGCTTCGCCCACGCTTTGGCGCTTCGACCGTCCGCCGGACTTCTTGCTGCGTTCCTCTCGTTTACGCTGTTTTTCCGCGGCCGCTTCCGCCTCCGCTTCTTCGGCGTCGCGCGCCGTCTCCTCCGCCCGGCGTGTCAGGATTTCGTGCGCCGATTCCCGGTCGATTTCTTCGTCGTAGATACCCGCAACCGGGCTGCGCTTTAGCGTTTCGGCGCGCTCGTCGTCACCCGCCGGCCCGAGACGGGAGCAGGGGGGCCGGATCAACGTGCGCTGGACGATACCCGGCACGCCGTCCGTATCGAGCATGGACGTCAAGGCTTCGCCGACGCCGAGTTGGGTGATCACGGTCTCGGTGTCCAGGTCCGGGTTCTGGCGGAAGGTCTGTGCCGCGGTGCGCACCGCCTTCGCATCCCGGGGCGTGTAGGCGCGCAGCGCATGCTGCACCCGGTTGCCGAGCTGTCCCAGCACCTCGTCCGGCACATCCAACGGATTCTGCGTCACGAAGAAGACGCCGACGCCCTTGGAGCGGATCAACCGCACCACCTGAGCGATGCGGTCGATCAGCGCTTTCGGCGCATCGTCGAACAGCAGATGGGCCTCGTCGAAAAAGAACACGAGCTTCGGTTTGTCGGGATCGCCGACTTCCGGCAATTCCTCGAACAATTCCGAGAGCAGCCACAGCAGAACAGTCCCATAGACTTGCGGCGTCTCGATCAACCGGTCGGCTGCCAGGATGTTCACGAACCCGCGCCCTTCGTAGGTGGTTCGCATGAGATCGGAGAGCTTCAGCGCCGGTTCGCCGAAAAAGAGATCGCCGCCTTGCGTTCGGAGCTTCAGAAGCCGGCGTTGTATCGCCCCGACCGAGGCGGCGGAGACATTCCCGTATTCAAGTCCGATGCTTTTCGCGTTCTCGCCGATGAAGGTGAGCATCGACCGCAGGTCGTCGAGATCGAGCAGAAGCAATCCCTGATCGTCCGCAACTTCGAAGGCGATGAACAGGACGCCTTCCTGCGTCTCGTTCAATTCGAGAAGCCGCGAAAGCAGCAACGGCCCCATTTCAGAGATGGTGCTGCGGACCGGATGTCCCTGTTTGCCGAAGACATCCCAGAACACGACGGGAGAGGGGTTGAAGTCGTAGTCGTCGAGACCGATCGTCTTGGCCCGTTTGAACAGGAAGTCCTTCGGCTCGCCGGGCTGGCTCATGCCGGACAGGTCGCCTTTGACGTCGGCCATGAAGACCGGCACGCCTTGTTCGGCGAATCCTTCGGCGAGAATTTGCAGGGTTACGGTCTTGCCCGTTCCCGTCGCACCCGCGATCAATCCGTGCCGGTTCGCCCGCGACAGTTCCAGGAACTGCTTCTCCGTGCCGGTCCCAATAAACAGTTTGTTCTTATTTTCCATGACTATCTCCACACATGCTCAACCGGCATATTTCGAAAAATCGTACATCCTGGCGCTACAGGGATCGGGCATTGAAGGTATCGCATTGATCCAAGCGCCCGCCTTGCAGGCCGCGCTTGAACCAGCGCTGCCGTTGGACCGAACTTCCGTGGGTGAATGAATCGGGCACCACGCGGCCTTGCGCTTGGCGTTGCAGGGTGTCGTCGCCGATCGCGCTGGCGGCGTTTAGCGCTTCATCCATGTCGCCGCTTTCCAGGATGTTCTTGGCGCGGTCCGCACGATTGGCCCAGACACCGGCGAAACAGTCCGCCTGCAGTTCCTGGCGCACGGACAAGGCATTTGCCTGCGCCTTCGGAAGGCGGGAGCGGGCATCGTGCACTTTTGCCGAAATGCCGAGCAATGTCTGCACGTGATGCCCGACCTCATGCGCGATCACATAGGCCTGGGCGAAATCGCCGGGCGCTTTGACCCGATCCCGGAGTTGCCGGAAGAAATCGAGGTCGAGATACACTTTCTGGTCGCCCGGACAGTAGAACGGACCGACCGCCGATCCGGCATAGCCGCAGGCGGAGCGCACGCCGCCTGAAAACAGCACGAGCTTCGGTTCGCGATACGGCCGGTCGAAATTTTCCTTGAATAACCCATGCCAGGCATCTTCGGTATCCGCAAGCACCACCGCGACAAAGTCACGCAGCGGATCGGCTCCCGGCTTCTGAGGGGCTTGCTGTGTTGTCGGCGCGCCGCCCGGCGAGCCTTGAAGATCCGATAACAGTTGGCCCGGATCGATTCCGAGAAACATCGAGATCAGCACCACCGCGACCAGCCCGACGCCACCGATTCCCGCTCGTTTGCCGACCCGTCGGCGGCCGGTTCCCATGGGGAATCGGATGCCGCCGAATCCGCCGCCGCTTCCGCGTTGGTCCTCGATATTCGAGCTTTGCCGCCGTCCGCGCCATTTCATGTCTAGAACGCTCCCAGGTGTACATGAGATGGCCCCAATCCCAGCGCATAGTATCACCGCATTCGGTTACCGCACTATGCGCGTGAATTTGTCATAACGACGCATCGGTTTGGTTGGGCGACCTGATTTGGCGCTTATTTTCGGTTGAGGGACCTGCGTCGTTGGACGGGAGTCAAACGCCCGGCGTATCGATTGCCGTTGCCGGGGAGAAATCGCCGACCGTTGCGCCCTCGGATGCGTTGCCATTTTGGCCGCCGGACTTCCGGAAGCCTTCGTAGCCCTTGGCCGCAATGTCGTCGCAAACGGCGCGATAGCGGGTCATGCCGCCGGCATAGGGCATGAACACGCGCGGTTTGCCCGGCACGTTTGCGCCGAGATACCAGGAGTGTTCCACCGATGGCAACAGGGTGGCGTTCGCGGCGTCGTTGACATGCGCGACCCATTTTCCCATGGCCTCGGGGTCAGCCTCGATCCGATCGACATCGTTCTCGCGCATGTGGGCGATGCAATCGGTAACCCATTCGACATGCTGCTCGATCGCGACGGGCATATTACACAGGACCGATGGACTGCCGGGGCCGGTGATGGCGAACATGTTGGGGAATCCCGCCACCGCCAAGCCGAGATAGGTTTCGGGGCCCGCACTCCATGCGTCTTTCAGCGTAACGCCGGCGCGGCCTTGGATGTCGATACTCAGCAGCGGGCCGGTCATCGCGTCGAACCCGGTCGCAAAGACGATGACGTCGAGCGGATATTCCCCATCCGCGGTGACGATACCGGTCGGCGTAATGCGCTCGATGGGCGCGGCGCGGACATCGACCAGGGTGACGTTGTCGCGGTTGAAGGTCTCGAAATAATGCGTGTCGATGGGCGGCCGTTTGGCGGCGTAGGGATGATCGATGTTGGCAAGTATTGCTGCAGTTTCAGGGTCTTTGACGACGGAACGAATCTTTTCCTTGAGGAATTCGGCCGCCGTATCGTTCGCCGCCTTGTCGAGCAGCAGGTCGCGGAACGCGGCGCGGAACCGCAGCCCGCCGATTTCCCACGCTTTTTCGTAGATCGCCAGCCGTTCCGCCGGGGTCACGTCCGCCACATTCCGGTCGGCGATCCGGAAGGGATGGCCGTTCGGCGTGCTGTGCATTATCTCGCGGATATCTTCGTGTTTCTCCCGCATGTACCGTTTGAAGTCGTCGCTCAACGGTCCATTGTGCGCGGGGACGCTGTAATTGGGCGTGCGCTGGAACACGGTGAGGTGGCCGGCCGCGGCGGCGATGACCGGCGCTGCCTGAATTCCGGTCGACCCGGTGCCGATCTGTCCGACGCGCTTTCCGGTGAAGTCTACGCCGTCATGGGGCCATTGGCCGGTGTGGTGCCAATCCCCGGCAAAGCTATCGAGCCCGGGGATGTCGGGGATATTGGCGGAGGACAGACACCCGACCGCCGTGATCAGAAATGTTGCGGTGAATTGGTCGCCCGTTTCCGTCGTGAGGCGCCAGCGGTTCGCGTCCTCGTCGTACCGGGCCGACACGACACGGGTTTTGAACCGGATATCGCGTTTCAAATCCAGTTTGTCCGCGACATAGTTCAAATAACGCATGATCTCCGGCTGTTCCGGATAGCGCTCGGACCATTCCCATTCCTCCAAGATCTCCTTCGAGAAGTAGTAGGCATAGGAATGGCTCTCGGAATCGCAGCGGGCACCGGGATAGCGGTTCCAATACCAGGTGCCGCCCACGCCGTCCGCCGTCTCCAGCACCTGCGCCGAGAGACCCAGACGGTCGCGCAGGCAGTGAAGCTGATACAAGCCCGAGAAACCGGCGCCGATGATCAGCGCGTCGAAGTCACGTGCCCCGGCGGAGCGGTCGTTTGTGTCCGGCATGGCCTTCCGATGTTTCTGGCGCCGTTGGGTTCGAGCCGTACTCTAACGGCCGGGCTAAGGGGCGGCAAACATCACCGGTTTTGTTCGGCGCTCCCACAGCCGCCATGCGAGCAGGATGTTCATCAACACGAACATCGGCACACCGATCATTGGGGCAATGGACATGGGGTAGGTGAACACGGCCCGGGCGTCCGGCACGCTGTCGAAGACGTGGAGCGGTCCCGGCAGTCCAAGCTGCAGCAGGACCGGTGCGCCGGGCACGATGATGAGCGCGCCGAGTAGGTTCCACAGCATGAAACCGCGCTCGGACATTGTGCCGCTGCGAAGACGGCTGCCGATCCATAGGGCGGAAATGCCGAAGAGGAGGTCCGGAATGCCGACGAAGAGTTCGAAATACAGTGGAAATTCACCGGAGGCGGTTTTCGCGGCCGTCCCGAGGGCGGCGATCCGCATGGCATGGAAATACGCGAACCAGTGCAAGGGTGTCGTATCGACGATGCGGCGCAGGCCGTTTCGGACCTCGGCGATCAGCAGAACCGGGACGACGAAGACGGCAACGGTGATGAGTTGCAGCCACAAACCGGGCAGCCACCGCAAGAGCGCCTCGCAGACATAGAGCCCATAGGCGCCGGCGATGCTGCTGGCGATGCCGTAGGCGACGAGCCACAGCAGATAAAGGTAGATCGGGCCGTTGCCGCCCGGCAGCGAATCGCGGCGGCCGCACCGCCAGGCAATGAAGAACAAAAAACCGAACTCGACGGCGAGCAGGAAAGGGGTCAGGGATAAGGTCACGGGAATCACCATTTCTCGGCAAACGGCCGGATCGTGAGGTCGAAGGCCCAGGTGGACCGGTCCTGATGGGCCAGATGAAAGACTTCGTCGGCGATTGCCGCGGGTTTGGCGAAGAAGTCGTCGCGATCGTGCGGCCAGTCTTTCGGCGGCAGCAGCCAGTCGGGGCGTTGGTCGTCGGGACCGAGCCAAGTGACGTCGATCGCCGCATCGATCGTGACATACCCGACATGGATGCCTTTTGGCCCCAGATCCCGCGCTAACGACTCAGCCAGGATGCGCTGCGCCGCCTTGGCCGGCGCGAACAGGGCGTATTTCGGGACGCCGCGATGCGATGCGGTATTGCCGGTCACCATGATCACACCCTGCCCGGCGTCGATCATATCGGGGACCAGATCCCGCGCGAGATGGAGCAGGGCGGTGGTGTTGACGCGGAAGTTGCGCTCCAGGTCGGCGGGGTCGGCATCGAGGAAGGTATCGAACGTATGCGCGACCGCGTTGTGGACGAGGACCGTCGGCGCGCCCATCGACGACCGGATTTCGGCGACGGTCGACGCGAGCGCCTCGAGGTCTCCGATATCGCAGATGAAAGCGCGGGACCCGGTGATTTCCCGTTCCAGCCTCTCGAGCCGGTCCCGGTTGCGGGCGATCATCGCCACGCGATACCCGCCGGCGGCGAACCGACGCGCCAGGGCCGCGCCGGTTGAGTCACCGACGCCGGTAATCACGCAGACCGGCCGCTGGCCGTCGAACGCGGCTATCATGCCGCGCTCCTCCGGCCATAGGGCGCGCCGTATTTTGCGTCGTCCCGCCCGGCCTTGCGGACGATGTGGATCGCCTCGTCGACTTCGTAGGTGCGGACCCATTCCAAACCGCCGGCCCGCATGAGCTTGCTGGAATGCGGAGAGCGGCATTGCCGCCGGTATTCAACCAGCGCCATGCGGCAGGCCTGTCCGCCGAACTCATAGGTGTATTCGGTGCCGCTATCCGGTACGAACCGGGCGCGGTACAGCTTCCAAAACTGTCCGTCGTGTTCGTAGATGTCGAAGGTCAGTTCGTGCGTATCGTATTGCCAATGCCAGACGCCGCTTTCCTCGATCAACGTCCAGTCGGCATAGCGGCTGCCGTCCTCGAAGTTTTCACCGGGACGGACCCATTGCAGGGTGTTGCGCATGTCTCGTTCTCCTGTTCGAAGGGTCTGTTTTGATTAGCTGGCTTTCTTGAGCGCCGATTTGATCAGGGGCGCGTAGCCTTGCGCCGCCAGCGTCGCGCCGACATGTTTGAAATACGCGTCGTCGCCTTCGATGCCGAACGCGTCGACGAGCCGGTTCACGTAGTTGAACAGGGCAATGACGTTGATTGCGTCCTCGATCGTCTCGTCTTCCCAACCAGCGTCGCGGAGCGTGTCGATATCCGATTGACGGATCGAAGCCGGTTCCTGCGTGACCCGGGTGGCGAAGTCCAAAACCGCCTGAAGCTTCGCGCCGACGTTGCGCGTATCCGGCCCGGAATCGGCCGTATCCAGGGCATGGAAATCGATATCCAGGGCCGCCAGGGTTGCGGTATGCGCGCCGAGGCAGAATCCGCAGCCATTCAATTTCGAGACATGGGCGGCGATGATCTCGCGTTCGGCCTGCGTCAAGGCGGAGGGGCCGACCATGACGGTTTCAATGAACTGCAGAAGCGGGGCGTACCGGTCCGGTTTCCTGAGGAAGACATCGGCAACGCCTTGGAACGACGTCGAATAGCTTAGGTATGACATTTCAATATCCTTATTTTCATTTCTGAACGATTGATATGAAATAGCGCAAAAAAATATCAAATCGCGGATAGGGCCGTGTCGAGATGGCGTTTGATATGGGCGTCGCTGCATCCGGTGCGCAGCAGCATCCCGAGGGTGTAGGCGGTGGTCGTCAGGAATTCGGCAAGCGCACGCGGGTCGGCCGCCGGGTCGATGTCGCCCGCGCGCTGGCCTTCTTCGAGCCGCGATTCAAAGGCGTCGCGAAACTGCGCCATATGGGACTGGACGCGTTCCGCCGCGTCGCTGTCGTGCGGAGCCAATTCGACGGCGGTGTTGCACATCATGCAGCCGACGCGGCCGTCGACCGTTTGCAGCATTCCGAATAGTTGTTTGAACGCGCGGCGAATTGCCGGTTTGGCCGGGCCGGGACGTTTTAGTTCCTCGATGACCGGTGCGGTGACCGTTTCGCGGTAGCGGTCGAGCGAGGCGAGGAACAGTCCGTGCTTGTTGTCGAACACTTCGTAGAGGCCGTAATAATTCACGCCGGTTCGGGCGACCAGGTCGCGGATCGACGTGTCGTGATATCCCTTGGACCAGAACAGGTGCATCGCCTTGTCCAACGCGTCGTCCGGGTCGAATTCCTTGGGCCGGGCCATGATTTGCTCATTTCATATCGAATGTTCTGAAATGAAATAGGCGTAGGGTCGGTCCGTGTCAAGGGCACCTGCGGGGCCGTGGTGATTGGCCCACAAACCGCGCCCGTGCTTATACTCGTGGTTCTCACGAGACCGAGGATGATCCGCGATGAAAGTAACGTTGTTGGGCACCGGCAGCCCGGTGCCGTCCCTCAAGCGCGCGTCGGCCGGGTACATGGTGCAGACCGGCGACGACGTGATCCTGATCGATCATGGGCCGGGAACGTTTCAGCGCATGATGCAGGCGGGCGTGTCCGCGACCGACGTGAGCCATGTCTTCTTCTCGCACCTGCATTTCGACCATTGTCTCGATTTCGTCCGCTTGTTCCTGAACCGCTGGGACATCAGCCCGCCGGGCACGCCGGCGTTGAAGGTGTTCGGTCCGCCCGGTCTCAACCATTTCGTCGAACGCCTGTTCGGCGAGGACGGTGCGTTCAAATTCGACCTGACCGCACGGACGAACCACGCCAACAGCCTTAGCATCTACGAGGGCCGGGGCGGGACGCCGCCGCGGCCATGGCCGGAAGCGGAGATCACCGAAGTCGGCGAGACCGATGTGATCGAAGGCAGCGATTGGTCGATCCGGCTCGCCAATGTCCCGCATCATCAGCCGTATCTGGTGTGCTATGGCGTCCGTCTCGAGGCGGATGGCGGAATCTTCGCCTACTCCAGCGACATCACGCTGCCGCCGGAGAAATCGCCGGCGAGGCCGCTCTATTCCCTCGCACAGGACGCCGACTTGCTGGTGCACTATCTCAACTCGTTCAACGTCGCGCGCGAACTCGCCCCGGGCGAGGGTGCGGCCGCGGCGCGCACGAAACAGCAGGCGATCGGCGAGCTGGCCCGCGATTGTAGCGTCAAGACATTGGTGACCTCGCATCATGGGCCGTTGATCGATACGGACGGCGTGCGCGAGCGGGTCATCGCCGACATCGCCGCCGTCTACGACGGCCGGCTCATCTGGGGCGAGGATCTGATGAGCTTTGAGATCGGCGAGGGAGCGGCATAGGGGCCGACCCGCTACGCGAATTGCTGCTCGCGGGGCGGCCGGATGAAGAAGGCCAGTGTCGCCGCCGCGAATCCGCTGCCGCAGAACACCATCAAGGACGTGTCGTAGTTGCCGGTCGCGTCGTACAGCACGCCGGAAACCAGCGGCCCGGAGGCTTGCGCGATCGTTTGCAGCGGCAGCGTGATGCCGCGGATCGCGCCAATATTGCGCCGGCCGAAGCTGTCCGCCCAGGCGACCGGCAAGAGCGTCATCAGGCCGCCGATCCCCGCGCCGAAGGTGCAGGCCGACAGGTAGGCGGTCGCCGGGCCCGAAACATACAGCATGACGATCGTGCCGGCCGCCATGAGCGCCGCACAGCCGGCGAGACTCCGGCGGATGCCCAAACGCGCCTCCAAATGCCCGAACGCCAGTCCGCCCAGGACGGCGGTGAAAGAAAAGCTGCTGACCGCCGTCGCCGCCACCGCGAGCGAAACGCCGCGTTCGATCAGGTGCGGCGCCTGATGCAGGCTGACCCCCGCCTGTACCGGATAGATCAGCATGGAAAACGCGATCAGCAGCCAGAAGGTCGGGGTCTTCGATGCTTCCTTACGCGTGAAACTTACCTCCAGGTCTTTGCCTAGCCTGGATGTCGCGTCCGCGGTGTCGCTGTCGTCCTTTTTGTCGGAGTAGGGTCGGAGGCCGACATCTTCCGGGCGCTGGATCATCAGCAGGGCGTTGGGCAGGACGCCGACGACCAGGACCAGCGCCGCGATGCCGAGCCACCCCGCACGCCAATCCCACAAATCGATCGCCGCATAGGCGACGATCGGCAGGACCGTCAGGCCGAGGCTGTGGGCAACCGCGGCGTAGGACATGGCGCGGGCGCGGAAGCGTACGAACCAATTGGCGACGGCGCTGGTCACGGCGATCTCGAACGGGCCGGCGAAGGCCATGCGGCCGAGGCAGAAGGCGACATAGAACCATAGCAGGGAACTGGTCCAGGACAGGGCCAATGCGCTGACGCCGATCAAGAAGGTGCCGATGGCCAGCACCCGTCCGGCGCCCTGCCGGTCGACGATGACGCCGACCTTGGGCGAGATGACCGCCCCCAGCACGCCGCCGAGCGACACCGCGCCGGAAAAGGCGGTGCGCGACCAGCCGAATTCGTCCGACATGGGTACGGCGAAGATCGACAAGGTGGCGACCGCCGACCCCTGACGGGCGAAATTGGCGCACATCGCGCAGGCGACGATGACCCAGCCGTAGAAGAACGGAGCACGGGCGACGAGGCGGTTAGGGTTCATCATCAAGGCGCAATTAACGGGTCACAGGGCGGGGGCCGCGATCGGGTGCGGGCGGGGCGGTATCGGGATGTCCATGCCGGACCATATCACGGAACGATCTCGTTGGTTTCGGGCGGGCCGTGCTCCCGGCATCGGATTATCATCGACCCTTGATAGATATCGGGCGCGATATATCATCCGCCGACAATTTCCAACATTTGGAGTGAGCCATGACCGTGATCACGACGGAACAAGCGTTGGAAGCGCTTTACGGACAGCCCGCCGATCCCTCACTCGTCAAGGTCGCGCCTGTCGTCACGAGGGAATACCGTGCGTTGATCGAGGCGTCGCCCTTCGCCGTCCTGGCGACGTGCGGGCCTGAAGGGATTGATTGCTCGCCGCGCGGCGACCGGCCCGGTTTCGTCCGCATTCACGACGACCGGACGCTCATGCTACCCGATCGGCGCGGCAACAACCGCATCGACTCGCTGCGCAACATCGTCCGCGACCCGCGTGCTTCTTTGTTATTCCTGATCTCGGGATCGGGGACGACCGTTCGCGTGAACGGCAAAGCGCACCTGTCAGCTGACGCCGCGCTGCTCGACTCCTTCGCGGTCGACGGCAAGTCGCCGCGGTCGGTCCTGGTCCTGGAGATCGACGAAATCTATTTCCAATGCGCCCGCGCCATCGTGCGGTCGCAGCTCTGGGATCCCGAGATACAGGTCGATCCGAAGACGCTGCCGACGCCGGGCCGTATTCTCGCCGCACAGAGCGACAACGCGGTCGGCGGGGAGTCGTATGACAAGGAGTGGCCGGATCGGGCACGACAATCTCTTTGGTGATGCAATTCAAAGAGCGTGTGTTTATGGGGTCGAGAACCCAAATTGCCGAAATACCGCCAACCCCGCCTTGCCGGTAAGATACGCGTAGAACGCATTGACGATTTCGGTACGCCGATCCTTCAGGATGGCGAACGGATAGGCGATCGCCGTGTGGGAACCGGCGGGAAATTCTCCGACGATGCGGACCCTGCCGGTGATGCGCGCGTCGGTCGCATAGACGATGCCGAGCGGTGTCTCGCCGCGCTCGACCAGCGCGAGGGCGTGCCGGACATTGTCCAACCGCGCCAATCGGGGGGCGGCATCGGGCCAGAGCCCAAGCTGGCTCAACGCCTGTTTGGCGTAGGCCCCGGCAGGCACATGCGCCGGGTCGCCGACGGCAATCCGCCCGTCGGGGGCAAGCAGTCCCGGTAGGTCGAGCGACCGGTTGATCGCCATTCGCCGGAACGCGCTGTCCGCCGGGGCGATCAGGACCAAGCGATTGCCGACCCGTGCGGTGTGGCTATCCGCATCGATCAAGCCACGCGTGGCGAGATAATCCATCCAGTCTCGGTTGGCCGACAGGTAGATGTCCGCCGGCGCGCCGGCCGCGATTTGCCGGGCGAGGGCCGAGGACGCGGCGAAGGAGAGCCGAACCCGCTGGCCGGATATTTTCGTATACCGTTTACCGATCTCCGTCACGGCGCTGGTCAGGCTTGATGCGGCGAATATCGTGACGGTGTCGTTTGCCCGGCCCGTGCCGGCGGCCAGCAATACCGTCGCCATGACGAGAACGGCGAGCAAGACGCGATGCCGAGTGATCGTGGCGGTTGGACAGCGTTTTGCGGGGCGGGCCATGCGTTTTATCGATACTTGCGGAATGCGGTCCTTGGTACCGCCTTCGTCCAAAAGGAACAAGCAGGACCGAAGTCGGTCGGTGTTTCCGCCCAACGTCGTGCGCCTTCGTCCGCCGATATTGCCATTCTTGATTATTAAATGCAGGATATTGCAATTATCGGAAATTATGCAGGTTACACTATAAAATGCAGGAATTGGGCGGCGCCTTCGAGATCGCTTTGAGTTTGGTGTTCTCCGCGAATCCGGATTTGCTGGAAATCGTCGGCCTGTCGATGCGGGTCAGCGTCACGGCGATGCTGGTTTCCTGCGCCGTCGCCCTGCCGCTGGGCGCTGTCGTCGCCATCACACGGTTTCCGGGGCGCGGTGCAGTTGTCGTGATCCTGAACGCGTTGATGGGGCTGCCGCCGGTCGTGGTGGGACTGCTTGTTTATCTCTTGTTGTCGAATGCGGGCCCCTTCGGATGGCTGGAGCTCCTCTATACGCCGACCGCGATGATCATCGCCCAGACGATCCTGATCACGCCTATCATCGCGGCATTGTCGCGGCAGGTGATCGAGGACCTGCACGTCGAATATGCCGAACAGTTCCGCTCGCTCTGCGTGCCGGCCCATGCCGCCGTGGCCGCCTTATTGTGGGATGCGCGCTATAGCCTGGTGACGGTCGCGTTGGCCGGATTCGGGCGTGCTGTCGCGGAGGTCGGGGCCGTGATCATCGTCGGTGGCAACATCAATCATCTGACCCGCGTCATGACGAGCGCGATCGCGCTGGAAACGTCCAAGGGGGACCTGGCGCTGGCGCTGGCCCTGGGCATCGTTCTGCTGGCGATTGCCGTGTTGGTGAATTCCGCCGTGATGGCGGTGCGGTCGACCGCGGCGCGGCACGCCTATGTTTGACGCCGCCCTGTATGTCGTCGGGGCGCTCGGGGCGGTATCAGGGCGTGTTGCGCCGATCCTGCCGGGCGCGGCGCACGGGTTGGTCCTGGAAGTCGATGGCGCGCGGCTGATCGATCGCGTGGACCTTCGCCTCGCCACGCCGGGGGTGACGGTCATCATGGGGCCGAACGGGGCGGGCAAGAGCCTGCTCTTGCGATTGCTGCACGGCATGATTTCCCCGACGGCCGGGCGGATCACATGGGGCGGCGCGCCGCTGTCGGAATCGGTGCGCGCGCGCCAGGCGATGGTGTTCCAACGTCCGGTTCTGCTGCGGCGGTCGGTGGCGGCGAATGTCGATTTTGTCTTGAAATTGCGCGGCAACGCTGCGTCGGACCGGCGCGATTTCTTGCTGGACCACGTCGGGCTGGGAGACCATGCCGCGTTGCCGGCGCGGCTCCTGTCGGGTGGCGAGCAACAGCGGCTTGCCCTCGCGCGCGCCTTGGCGATCGAACCGGAAGTGCTCTTCCTTGACGAGCCGACCGCGAGCCTCGATCCCGCATCCATGCAACGGATCGAGCAGATCGTCGGCACGGCCAGCCGGAACGGCACCAAGGTCGTCTTCGTCACCCATGAGCAGAGCCAGGCAAAGCGTCTCGCCGACGACGTGGTGTTCATCCACCGCGGCCGGGTCCTCGAGCATACGGCGGCAGACCGATTTTTCGACCGCCCCGAGTCCGACGCGGCGCGGGACTACCTTTCCGGGCGCATACTGCTGTAGCGCCGAGTCAATCGGTAGAGGCATCAATGGCAAGACCGGCTTTCGCGTTCGGCGTCGTGTTTATGGCAGTGGTACTCTTCGGTCTGCCCGCGCCGGGCCGGGCTGCGGACGAATCGATCATCTTGCAATCGACGACCTCTACCGCAAATTCAGGACTTTACGACCATATCCTGCCGATTTTCGAGAAGAAGTCGGGGATCAGGGTACACGTGGTGGCGGTCGGGACCGGTCAGGCGATCAAGAACGCCCGGAACGGCGACGGCGACGTCTTGTTGGTCCATGCCGAACCGGTGGAATTGACCTTCGTCGCCGATGGATACGGCGTCGCGCGGCATGATGTGATGTACAACGACTTTATCATCGTCGGGCCGCCGTCGGATCCGGCCGGAATTGCCGGTTCGGAAAAGGCTGTTGATGCCTTCAAGAAGATCGCGGCGGCCAGGGCGGTGTTCGCTTCGCGCGGCGACAATTCCGGCACGCATAAGAAAGAGATGCGGCTGTGGAAGAAGGCGGCGCTGTCGGTCGCGGACGCCAGCGGCACCTGGTATCGCGAGACCGGATCGGGCATGGGCGCCACGCTCAACGCGGGCGTTGGGATGGGCGCCTATGTTATGACCGACCGGGCGACATGGATCAGTTTCAAGAACAAGCGGGATTTCGAGATCCTTGTCGAAGGCGATGACGACCTGTTCAATCAGTACGGCGTCATCCTGGTCAATCCGGCGAAACATCCGAGGGTGAAGGCCAAGGCGGGGCAAACTTTTATCGATTGGATCCTGTCGAAGGAGGGGCAGCAGGCCATCCGATCCTACCGGCTGGATGGGCAGCAGTTGTTCTTCCCCAATGCCGCGCCGGTGGTCCAACCAAAGGGGAAATAATCAGCGTCGCCTACAGGCGAGCGTGCCTAGAGGCCGTTGAAATGCACCCGGCCGAAGCCGCCGGCGTCATAGCCGTCGAGTTCCCGTAGCTTATCGCGGAAAGCGGTCGATCGGCAGAAATCGAGCAGCGTCTGGATCGGCGGCTCGAACCAGGCCCGGCGGTCGATCAGCAGGTCGAATCTTTCCCGGATAAGCGGCACGAAGGACAAGCGGTATTGCTTTGCCAAGGCTTTCAGCCCGAAGGCGGCGTCGGCCTTGCCTTCGAGGACCGCCAGCGCGGCGTCGGTCTCACTCCGCGCCGGTGGCAGGAGGGCAATATCCGTGTCGCCGAGCCCTGCTTCGCCCAAGAGATGGGCGAACAGGGCGTGGCTGCCGGCTTCGGGCTGGCGCGGGATGACGCGGCGCCCTTTCAAGTCGCCGATTGACGTGATCGTGTCCGCTTGGTCGGGGCCGACAATCAGCCCGCGGTCGCGCCAGGCCCATTCGATCAGCACCGCCGGTGTGGCCCCGAAGCGTTTCGCGACGGCGGGCATGTTCCATTCCTCGTGCGCCGGGGCGTAGATGTGAAGCCCCGTTGCCACACCTTCGCTGCGCTCGAAGCGGTCCAGCCCGTCGAGGCTGCCGTCGAAGAAGGTTGCGAGGCCGCACCGGGATTCGCGCAAGGCCCAGTCGAGCAAGGGATCGTGACTGCCCAGAAAGACGGCGGGGCGTTCGGCGATCGTCTGCGGCGAAAAACCGGAACTGTTTTCCGCCAGCCAGGCATTCACCGCCTGACGCGGAAAAAGCAATTTCCCCATGGCGCGGGAACAGGGGATATCGCCGGATGCGGCAAGATCGTAGACCTTGCGCTCCTTGATGCGAAGCAACTCCGCCAGTTCCTTGGTCGTCAGATATTCGCTCATTCGGCCCGTAACGAAGCAATTCGGTTATGCATACTCTTGCAGAATGTTGTTTTTTTCACAAGATGATGCACTGCTCGGCTGCTAAGAATTTTCCCCGATTCGGTCACAAACAGCATTGCTCTGTCGTCATCAGTGTAGCGGCGGCGTTCCGCCGCTATGGTAACGACGGGATAGAGGAGCACATCCCATGCAATGGTTGGAAAATCGGTTTATCCGGTCGTATGAGAGACGCGTCGGCGGGAAACTCGACTATGTCCGGGATATTCTACGGTCGTCCCGGGCGGCGTTCTGGAAATTCAGCCTCTTCATGCCCTTGTCCGGGCATCGCAAGCACGCGTCGGCGGAATCGCTGGCGGTGGCGCGGATCGCCGCTGTGAAGGCGGAGGATTGCGGACCCTGCCTGCAGCTCAACGTCGATTTCGCGTTGCACGACGGGGTCGCGCCTGAAATCGTTGAGAATACGGTCTTTACGCCAGAGGCGCTGAGTAGGGACTACACGTTGATCTATCGCTTCGCGGTAGCGGTCGCCACCAACTCGGACGATATCGAGTTGCTGCGGGCCGCGTTGTCCGACCGATTGGCTCCCAGGGTCATGACGGAATTGGTTATCGCGATTGCGTCCGCGCGGCTGGTCGGCATCGCGTATCGGATGCTCGGCTCGGTCTCCGATGCCGAGGACGTGGTGCAGGAAACCTATATTCGCCTGCATCGGGCGGACGCGGACGACATCCGCAACCTGCCCGGTTGGCTGACCACGGTGTGCGGCCGGCTCTGCCTGGACCGGTTGAAGTCGGCGGCCCGAACCCGCGAAACCTATGTCGGCCCATGGCTGCCCGAGCCGCTGGAAACGGAAGACATGCCCGGACAAGATGCCGGGTTGGAGTCCTATGAAACGGTTTCCACGGCCTTCCTGTTGATGATGGAGCGGCTTTCGCCGATTGAGCGGGCGGCCTTCCTGTTGCGGGACGTTTTCGACTATTCCTACGGCGAAATCGCGGAGATCCTCGAACGGTCACAATCGGCGACGCGGCAGACGGTGCATCGGGCGCGCAAGCGTCTCCGGGACGGCAAACCGCGCTTCGGTGTCGATGGCGAACGGCGTGAGGCACTAACCCGGTCGTTCTTTGCGGCGTTGGAAGCGGGTGACGCGGCGGCTTTCGAGGCGACGCTATCGGAGGACGTCGAGGTCTGGGCGGACGGCGGCGGCAAGGCGATCGCCGCACGCAACGTTATCACCGGGGCCACGGCGGCCGCGCGGTTCTTCCTCGGGCTTGTCGAGAAAGGTCTCATGACGCTGGATGTCGAATACCGGCAGGTAAACGGGGCAACCGCGGCGGTGATCACGCAGGATGGCGCGATGTTCGCAATTATGACTGTTCATGTGGACCCCGACGGCCGGATCAGCCACATCTTCTCCATGCGGAATCCCGAAAAGATGGCGCATATCGCGCGCGCTACGGCGTAGGGAAGCCGGTATGCGGATTTCGAAGACCGCGGAAAGCTACGGCGGTCCCAACAGTTTTTCCGATTTGTATCGCGTGAAGCCCGCTGCCGCGAGCCGTTCGAGCTCTGTCACATGATCGTCTATGATGGCGTTGAAATTGAAGCAAGACTTCCCCTGCATCCGTTTCAACAGATCCGGCGGAACCGGGTCTAGCAGGTCAGGAAAGACGTAGACCGGCATGAGATGGAAGCTAACGTAGCGCTTGCGGATTTGAACCGAACCGAAGAAAAGCGGCTTCTTGTTCTTCATGATATGCGTGGTGTCGAGATAGTAGAGTGCCGGCTCGTCCTTGGTCACGACCAAACGGTCAGCATGGCGCTGCAGGATGCCGCGAAGGCGGCGGAAACTTTCGTCGAAGGCGTCGTTGCTTGCCATGGTCCGCGCCTCGTTTTGGCGGTGAACGGTTAGCGATCGGCCTCGCGCCGCCCGAACAGCTCGAGCAGTGCCGGTAGGACGATCAAGGTACACAGCATCGTCAGGCTCACCGACAGCGTCAGCAGGTAGCCCATGCTGGCGGTGCCCGGATGATTGGACAACGTCAGCGCCCCGAAGGAGCCGATCGTCGTCAACGCGCTGAACAGGACCGCGCGGGGTGTCGAGGTTTCGAGCATTTTGTCGTCACCCTCGTCTCGGTGGCGCAACACGATATGGATGCCGAAGGCGACGCCCAGACCGAGAATCAGCGGCAAGACGATGATATTGGCCAGGTTGAAGGGCGTCTGGAAGATCACGGTAACGGCGACCGTGATCACAACCGCGAGCGCAAGCGGGCTCAGCACCATCAGGACATCGGGTATGCGACGAAGGACCGCGAATAACAGAAGGACGATCATGATAAGCGCCAGCACCGCCGCCTGCTGGAACGATCCGACCACCGCATCTTTCACGGCCGAATAGCGGATCGCCGACCCGCTTGCCGTGGGTGTCACTTTCTGGACGGCCGCGGCAAACCGACGGCGGGCATCCGCATCCCGCAGGTCGTCTCGCGGCTTGATGGTTATAAGCGCGCGGCCATCCTTGCTGATCTGCCGGTCGCGCAGCGGTGCGGGGATCGTTTCGAGGGTAATGCCGTCCGGTTGCATCAGGTCGGACAGACGGTCACGGAAGAGTGGGAAGTCGCCGAGCAGGGCATCTTCAAGCCGTTTCCGCGCCTCGGCCGTTGCCGGGAGCTTGGAAAGCGCCGCCGCGAGCTTTTCAGCGTCGGGCAGAATGCCGGAGTTCGGTGCTTTTAGGGCCGTCTGTAGCGACGCGAGCGCCTTTTGCCGCGCCGCGTCCGATAGCGATTCGGCGCCGCCCGTGCCCATGAAGACCGGCGTCAGGACGAGGGCCGTCTCTTCGATGATTTCTTTCTTCGTCTCTTGATTGTCCGGTACGAGATCGCTGATTGTCGTGGCGTTTTTCACCTCCGGCAACGCCCTCAGATGCCGGGCGAGCTGGTCGGCGGTCGCGAGGTCCTGAACGAGGAGTTCTGCAGAGTAAGGCTCGGTCCGCGCGTCCTTCAGCAGATCGAGCAAGGTCGCGACCGACGGCGAGTTGGGATCGCGCAGATTGAGCGGATCTTCGTCGAATTGCGCAAACGGCGTGATGGCGGTTGCGGCAATGCCGATGATTGCCGCACCGATCACGATCTTACGGGGGTGCGATTGGACCAAACCGCGAAGCGGGCTGCGCGCCTGGCCGCTGCCCGGATTTTCGGAAGCGCGCACGCGCATGACGTAGAGCAGCGCCGGGAGAAGCGTCATGTTCGCGACCAGGGCGATGAACATGCCGGCGCCGGAAATGACGCCCAATTCCGATACCCCGCGATAGTCCGTCGGCAGGAAGGACAGAAAGCCCAGCGCCGCGGCCAGTGCGGACAGCAGGAGCGGCCCGCCAACACCCTTGGCTGCCTCCCGAAGGGCATCGCCGGTGCTCCCCGCATTGGCCATCTCTTCCCGGGACCGCAGCGTGAAATGAATGCCGAAATCGACGCTGAGCCCGATGAACAGAACCGCAAAGGCCACGGATATCAGGTTCAAGGCGGAGAAGGCCGCGACGGCGAAGGCCGCGGTGAGGATAAGGCCGACCACGAGCGTCATCAACGCCGCAATCACCAACCGTGCCGACCGCAGTCCGAGTGCGAGCAGGACGAGGACGATCGTAAAAGACAGGATGCCGACCAGGCCCATGCCGTCCTTGACCGTCTGGAGCTCTTCCTGACGCATCAACTGTGTCCCGGTCACCCGGACGCGCACGGTGTCGTCGGTATCGAACCCCAGCTTCGCGGTAACGTCGCGGATGACGGTCATCGCTTCGGAAACGGGGGAGAGCGATCCGAAATCCACGACTGGTTGGGCGATTATGAAACGGCGGCTGGCGGTTTTGTCGTCCGTATCGTCGGACAGCAAGGTTTGCCAAGACAGGCGCGCGTCCTTGCCCTCAGCGAGGGCATTTACGGTTGCCGTCATCCTGCGCAGCGCCGGGCCGAATGCGGTTGCGGACTCGGCGGTCGCATTCTCCAGGGCAAGCGACAGGATATCGGCGAGGCCGCGGAGCGAAGGGTCCGCGCTAATCCCTGCCAGTAGGGGCTGTGCTTCCGCCAGGCGGTCGGCGAGGGACTCGAGCTCGGTTTCGTCCAGATAGAGAAGACCGTTCTGCCTTAGAAATGTCAGTCCTTCCGGGAAGAAGATGCTCTTGAACCGGTCGGTGCGCGCTCTTAGGGTTTTTGCGAGCTTGCCGGCTGCGTCATCCGCCTGTTCCGCGGTACGCGCCTCGACGATGATGGAGAGCGTTCCGTTGGATAACGGAAAGGCTTCGTTGATGGCGATTTCGTTTTGGCGAAAAGGCAACGATGGCGACAGCATCTTATCGACGCTGGCGTCCACCGAGACGTTGTTAACCGCGTAATACAGCGCGCCCGCGGTGAGCAGTGCCGTGCCGATGATGATGAACCAGGCAAAGCGGCAGGCGCCTTCGATCCATCGGGCGAAGAACCGCCGGCCAAAACCGTTATTTTCGATCGTCACGTTTCCTTATGCGGCGAGGCACGGAAACCGGCTTATAGCATCGGCCATTCCATCGGCACAATTGCGGTTGTCCGCCGGGGTTTGGCACTCAGGTCGAGCCTGAAAGACCAGCCCCGCGAGTCGGGAGCAGAGGGGGGATTTGCCGAATGCGGGGCTGGCGAGTGTTATGGGGAGATTCTCGTTATTAGAATTCACATAGACCTGTTTCTTTGCGTGACAATAGTTCTGTGTTTCGTACAGCCGCCGCCGGTCCGCCACGGCTTGTCCGGACATCTGAAACAATTGAAACATTAAATTCCTTCCGGTGACATCGGACGGAAAGATACCGCCGGCAGGCTGTTGTTTGTGTGCCGCAATGCAGAGCGGCCGGGCGTGAGACCGGGCCGGTAATGCTTACAAGGAGGTATCGAAATGGGCGTTTTGGTCAAGTACTGCCGGAAAGTCGGGAGACTGGGACGGTGGGGTGGTTGGAAAACGATCCGCTTGGGCCGAAACGATGGTATTCGCGGTGCGGGCGCGGCGCCGGCGGATTTGCGCATGTACACCCTGCCGCGAGGAATCCGCCAACGGGATCACCTCCGCTCCGATTTCTCGTAATCCCTAAAACGCATAACCGGCAACGAAGAACGCCGGGCCGCGGAAAACCGGGGCCCGGCGTCGTCAAGCCGACGTGGGGAGGGTGTCAGCTCTTGAACGGTGTGTGGAGTTGAACGCTTTGGTTCCCGTTCCGAACCGCGCTGGGCGGCATCGTCCGTGGCAATGACAGTTCGGATTTGCAGACGTGATTATCGGTCATGACGCAGCGCGAATTCTTTTTCGAAGGGGCCGCACCGATGCGCGACCGGATCGACTGGGGCAACACGCGCTGCCATCGTGCCGAATTGCCGGTGTTGAGCTTGGGCAAGCGGTATAATGTTTGCCGTGGCGACGCGCTCGAGCAACTGCAGGCATTCACCGGCATTTGCGTGGCGCGCTCGCTCCGGTTGCCCTGTTGGCGCTCCTGTGTCGCGTCGGCACCTAAGACATTCGACCCGATCGCGGCGGTACCGGTCGGCGCGAAAATAATCAGGGGTAGAATCAGCAGCGCGTACAAGAGACGCGGCGGACGCGGCTTGCGTGGCTGCAGGCTGCCCATGATCCGTGCTTGCGCGTCGATTGGCGATTTTTGCTGTTTTTGATGATACTCTTGCATGGCTCTGTTCCCAGTTAGCGTGTAACTACGCTCAGGAGTATGCGGGCAGGAAATTTCTGAGTGATGTCGCTTTAAGCCAATACGTGTTTCAATTGTTTCTGGATCACCGCGCCAAAATTTTTGGGGATTGAGCGAAAGATTGGGAGTTTCCCAAGGCCTTCTCACGCCTTGCGAACATCTCTAGTTGGGAGGGGCACGGCATGAGTGACCGTGAACGTATCGTCGTTGTCGATGACGAAGAGGATGTGCGCGACACTTTCGCGGAATATTTAACGATGCGGGGGTATGACGTATCCACTGCGGAATCCGGCGAGGCGCTACGCGCGCGCGTTGAAGAAGGTTCTTTCGATCTGGTCCTCCTGGATTTGAATTTACCCGGCGAGGACGGTCTGACCTTGGCGCGGTTCCTGCGCGAAGAGACAGAGGCCGCGATCATCATGGTGACCGCCGCAGCAGAGCCGGTGGACCGTGTTATCGGTTTGGAACTCGGCGCGGACGACTATATCGGCAAGCCCTGCGATTTGCGGGAACTGGCTGCCCGTGTCAAGAGCGTGCTGCGCCGCGCGGGTAATCCTCCGGCAAAGGTGCCGAGCGGGGACAATCGGCGGCTGGCGATCGGCAGTTTTGTTCTCGACCTTGATGCGCATGAGCTATTTGCGGAAGACGGCTCGCCGGTGTCGTTGACGGCGATGGAATTCGACCTGTTGGCGGCATTCGTCGAACACCCCAATCGTGTCCTGACGCGCGATCAGTTGCTCGACCTGGCGCATCACCGGCGCTGGGATCCGTTCGATCGCAGCATCGATATCCGTATTGCCCGGTTGCGGCGCAAGATCGAAGTCGATCCTCAGAAGCCGCAAATAATCAAGACCGTCCGCGGCGCAGGTTATGTCTTCGTACCCGACGGCAAGAGTTCGACGGTTTAGAATATTCCGGCTGTACGGCAAAATTAGCCGGTCGGTGGAGGCGAGAGACGAGCAGACATGGCGACCCGATCCGAACGCACCTTGTCGCGCCACTACGCGAAGCTGGCCGTTGCCAGTTCGGTGCCGCTCATCATCCTCGTCATCGCGCTGGGTTATGTCCATTACGCGGAGCAGCATCAGCGGCGGCTTGAGAACCTCCTGGTTTCGCTGCACGAGCGGCATCAAAAGATCCATCGGACGCTTCGGGCGACGGAAAACCACGTCGATCAGATGCGGCGCTGGGCGGAAGCCTATCTGGCGAACGAGGATCAGCGGCTGTCGCGCCTGTTGCCCTTGCTGACGGTCGAAGCCGACGAGAAGACGCAGGACATCACCGGCTATTTCCTCGACAAGAACGCGGATTCGCTCCAACCCGGCGGAACCGGGAATTTTCTTGGCGGCAGTTTGGCGCTCGCCGGCGGGACCGAGAAACTGCGCGTCGTCAGTTTGTCGCTCGATATCTTCTCGATCCAGCAACTGGGGCATGTCGCCAATTTGGCGATCCGGCACAGCTACTTCATGCCGCTTTACCGTGATTTCCTCTCGATATGTCCCGCATCCGACCGCGAAATCTACGGTACGCTCACCGGGAATTCGAAAATCGGTGCGGCCGTATATCCTTTTTTCGACCGATCGGTTTTTTCCAAGGCGATGCCGGACGCACGACCTAACCGGACCGCCTATTGGATATCCGGTGAAAATAGCGTCATCGACGGCGATGTGCTGATTTCTCACGCCGCGCCGGTATACGAACTCAACCGTTTTGTCGGGGTTGTCGGCGCGGACCTGTCGCAATCCGGAATGCGGGCGCTGCTGCGCGTGCCGAAGTTCAAGAATATTTCCGGCCAGCTCCTGGACAAGCGGGGCAGGGCGCTTGCGTCGATCGGCGCCGCGGAGCCGGATATCTACGACGCCTTGTTGGACGCACCGGTCGCTTACCAGGCGATGAGCGACGTGGATGCGAATTCCTTCTACCAAGTGGACGGCTACTACCTGCTGCGATTGCCGCTTAGCGGCATTGGCTGGAATGTCGAATATGCCGTGCCGTCGTCGGTCCTGACCGAAGGGTTGGCCTGGCGATTCCTGCCTTACGGATTGATCATTGCCGGATTGATCGCGACGCTTGTGTTCGGGCAATTGCTGGTCCGGTCGCAGTTCGTGCAGCCCGTGCTGTCTTTCGCCCAATATATCCGGACGGGCGCACGCGGCGAAGAAGAAGCGCCGCCGGTGCTGCCCAGGATCTGGAAGCCTTGGTTGTCGCTGCTGCGGGCGACGTTCCGGCGTAACAGGGAAGTCCTCGACCGGCTTCAGGAAAGTGAAGAGCGTCACCGGCAGCTCGTCGAATTGTCGCCGGAAGCGATCATGCTGCACGATCGCGACGGCATTACATTCCTGAACCCGGCCGGTTGTGCGATTCTGGGATTCGCGAGCCCCGAAGAGGCCTATGACAGTTCCTATATCGATTTCGTTTCCGACGACGAAAAGGAACAGGCGAGCCGCCGCATCACCCAGGTGATGGACGAGGCCAGGCATATCCCGATGGCCGAGCGCCGCATCACGGATGTTCGGGGGCGCCAGAAATTCATCGAGGTCACGGCGACGCCCTTTACCAACCAGGACGGCGACGTGGTGGCATTGGTGCTGTTCCGCGATGTTAGCGGCCGGAAGGCGATGGAGCGGGAGGTGCGCGAGAGCGAAGAGCGGTTCCGGGCGATTTCCGGCGCGATCCCGCTGCCGATTCTCATCTCGGATACCGAGACATACACGCTCCGCTATATCAACCCGGCGGCGTGCATGCAGTTGGGCATCGACGGCGACTTTCTCGACCAACTGACGATCTTCAATCTTTGCCGCGATCCCGGTTTCCGGAAAACCTTGGAGACCCTATCCGGCGGCGATCACGAGCGCGACAGCCGGGAGATGGAAGCGCAGCGGCCGAACGGCGAAAAGTTCTGGGCCCGCGTCACCACGGTTCCGATGAAATACGAAGGTCAGGATGCGCTGATCTACGCCATTGTCGACCTGACCGAACGGGTTCAGGCGGAGGCCGAATTGGCGCAGCAGCGCGACTCCTTCCATCAGAAAGAAAAGATCGCTGCGCTGGGATCCTTACTTGCCGGATTGGCGCATGAATTGAACAATCCTTTGTCGGTGGTCAGCGGTCAGGCACTCATGATGGAGGAAGCCGTCTCCGACGACGCGATTTCCCGACGCGCCCGCCGTATTCGCGATGCGGCCGAGCGATGCAGCCGTATCGTGCGGACATTCCTTTCGATGGCCCGCAGTCAGGCGCCGTCAAGCGGGGCGATCGACTTCAATCAGACGGTTCGGTCTGCCCTCGACCTGACGTCCTACAGTCTGCAGAGTTCCGGCGTCGCCCTATCGGTCCATCTCGATAGGAAATTGCCGCCGCTGGTCGGCGATGGCGACCAACTGCATCACGTCGTGACGAATTTGGTCGTCAATGCAGAGCAGGCAATGAAAGATGTCGATGATAACCGCAGTCTGACCGTGCGCACGCAGGCGGGCGACGATGGGGCGCATATTGTCCTGACGGTCGCCGATACCGGGCCTGGTATTCCGGAGGATATCGCGGAACGCATCTTCGAACCTTTCTTTACAACGAAGGCGGGGGCGGTCGGCACGGGGATCGGCTTGGCGCTGTGCCGTGATATCGTGCTCAGCCATGGCGGTGAGATACAGTTCCAGCCGAACGATCCGCGCGGCACCGTCTTCAGCGTCACGTTGCCGCTCCGCGAGAATTTGGAGGAGAGCGCCGATCAGGAACTGATCCCGGTCGGTCCGGAGACGACCGGCAAGGTTCTTGTGGTTGACGACGACCAGGAGGTCGCCAAGACGCTCGCGGATTTCCTGCGGACACGCGGCCACGACGTCGACACCGCCTTCGGCGGACAGGAAGGGATCGATATGGCGCGGCGAAGCCGGTACGACATGATCATCAGCGACGTGCGCATGCCCGGGGTAGATGGACCCGGCCTCTATCGGACGCTGCGGGCGGAAAACACCGATCTGGACCGCCGCATCCTCTTCATGACCGGGGACACGTTGGGCGTCGACCTGTCCGAGATCGTGCAGGAGGCCGACATCCTGGTCATCGAGAAACCGCTCGACCCGGCTTCGGTTGCGGGTCTCGTCGGCGAACGGCTGCACACGCTTCAACAGGACCTCTGACACCGGTCGCCGGCACCGAAACACGACCGAGACAAAGGATTTTCTGAAATTCCGCCGGGAATGCTAGGATGCGGATCGCCGTCGGTCGGTGATTCCCCGGCGGTGGCATGACGACGAGACAGGCAAGAAGGAAATACCATGCTCTTGGCGCGATCGACGGAAGAAGCGGCGCAGAACCAACGCGTTGTGCATGTTCACGGATATGACTACGTGCTCAGCGAATATATCGGTGCGGCGCCGGTCCGGGGCATGTATGTCGAGGGCAACGAGGTCAATGACAACGATCTGCCACAGGGGTTCCTGGTCGAACAGCCGCCGGGCAGCGTAACGCCGCCGCATTTCCACGAGGTGAACCAATTCCAAGTCTTCGTCGGTGGAACCGGCACGATGGGCAAGCAGGAAGCCCAGCCGGTTACCGTGCATTACGCGGGCGGTCACACGCCCTACGGCCCTATAACGGCGGGCGACGAGGGGGTCCAGTACTTCACGCTTCGGGCGGCCTGGGATCCCGGCGCGAAATACATGCCGAAATCCCGGGATCTCTTGAAGCCCGTGCCGCGGCGGCATCGCATGGCGGATCCGGTCGACATCAGCGATGCGGCCGCCTTGGCCGCGCGGTCTGAACCGGCGCTCGATATCCTGATGGAACGCGAGGAAGATGCGCTTGCGGCCTACGTCCTGCGTCTGGGGTCGAATGCCCGCATGCCGGTACCGGCGCCGTCGGACGGCGGCGGGCAGTATCATGTCGTCGTGAACGGCGGCTTGATGCGCGCCGGCAAGGTCATGCCGAAGCTGTCCTGCCTGTTCGTATTTTCGGACGAATCCGAGTATGAGGTCGAGGCCGGACCGGACGGTCTGGAGATGCTCGTCCTGCAATTCCCAAAGATTTGATCGGCTTGGAGCGCCGCTAGCCGGCGCCTTCCGCAATTGGCTGGGTTTTCCCACCCACGATGGCGGCGCCGACGCCGATCCCGATGAGAATTGCCGCGCCGATGGCCAATTCGGCGTTATTCCAGCCGATGATGTCGTTGCCCGGCATGGCCAGCAACAGGCCGCCGCCGATCATGCCCACGCGCGCGATCCATCCCAACAGATTTAGCGCCAATGAGCCGACGAATAGCAGATAGCCCTGCAAGCCCCCCGCGACGAAGATGATGCCGGCCGCCGCCTGAGTGAAGAGCAGGCCGGTCTGGCTGACCGGGCCTTGCCAGATGAAGGCGGGGTCGAAAACGAAGAAGAACGGGATGAAATAGATGATGCTGCCGAGCCGCATGGCCTCGAATCCGGTCTGCATCGGCGGCGCCTTGGCGATCGGCGCGGCGGCGTAGGCGCCGAGGGCGACCGGCGGCGTGATGAAGCTCAACATGCCCCAATAGAAGATGAACATATGGACCGACATCGGATCCATGCCGCCTTTGATCAGGGCCGGGGCCAGCGCGATCGCGAGGAAGACGTAAGCCGCGGTGACGGTCATGCCGATGCCGAGAACGAAGCTGGTGAACGCTCCCATAAGGAGCAGGATGATTGTCGAGCCGCCGGCCAGGGCGAGCAGGTCACTGGCGAGGTTACCGATCTTGCCGGTCACGACCAGCGCGCCGACGATCAAGCCGATGCCGGCGAGAAGCGCGGCCAGCTCGGCGAAGAGCTTGCCGACCGCGGCGATAAACTCCCAGAACTTCGCTTTGTCCCACCGGTGATACGGGAAGATTTGGTTGAGGACGATCAACAGGGCGGAGGCGTAATACGGCGCGATGGTTTCCTGGTTCAGGAAAACCAGCATCCAGATCAACAGCGCGAAGACGGCGATGAAATACCAACCCTCCTTCATCGTCTGTTTCAGCGACGGCATCTCCGCGGGCGGCAGGCCTTCGAGGTCGTGGCGCGCGGCGTAGGCGTCGATCTGCATGAACAGGCCGAAGTAATAAAGGACCGATGGGATGACCGCCGCGATGGCGACTTCCTTGTACGGCACCTCGAGAAACAGCGCCATGACGAAGGCTGTGGCCCCCATGATCGGCGGCATCAGCACACCGCCCGTGGAGGCGCAGGTCTCGACACCGCCGGCATAGGCCGGGCGGAAGCCCACGCGCTTCATCGTCGGGATGGTCATGACGCCGGTGGTCAGGACGTTGGTGACCACGCTGCCGCTCATCGAACCCATCAAACCGCTGGCGAAGATCGCGACCTTCGCCGGCCCGCCGCGGACATGACCCAATAGCGCGAAGGCGAGATTCAGGAAGAAGCTGCCGCCGCCGGTATGCTGCAAGGCGACGCCGAAGATCAGGAACCCGATGACCAACGTCCCGAAGGCGCGCATCGGGATGCCGAAGATCGCCTCGTTGGACATCGCCATGCGGTTGCCGATTTCGGTCCAGTCGGGCGAGTCCGCAAGCAGGATGCCCGGTAGCTGATCGGCGACGAAGGGATAGATGGAAAACAGCGCGACGATGATGAAAATCGCCATGCCGCCTGCGCGCCGCGTGGCGTCCAGCACGAGAACCCAGAGGACATAGGCGAGATACTGCGCCTCGATCGCGTCCTCCGGAACCTCGTATTCCCAGCCTTCGTCGAGGATGCGGCCGCCCTGCATCACGTAATACAGCGACACCGCGGCGGTCAGCAGGAACAGGCCGACGTCGTACCAGGGCACGCGGTCCGTCGGCGCGCCTTTATGGGCGGGCCAATAGATGAAGACGAACGGCAACAGGAGAAACAGCAGCCAGTAGAGATACTGCAGACCGAGAAGGTTGAGGTTGATGTCGAGGGCTTGGCTGAGTTGCCGTGGAAGACCGCCCAGATTCGAGTCGTCCATCAAGAAACTGCCGACGTTGAAGAGCTGATAGGCCGACAACAGGATGGCGAGCACCGAGGCCGTCAACAGCGTGCGGTGCCAGAATGCGGAAAGCTGGCGGTGGCGGGATTTTTCCACCACCGCCGCTTTGCCTTCGGGTGCCCGAATGGACATGGGCGGCGATTCAGATGCGGTTTAGTTGAAAATGGTCGGCAAACCGGCGGCCGTCAGGGCCGCTGCACGTGCCTTCATCCATCCCGCTTGAAAATCACCGCTATCGGGCTTCGCCTTGTAGGCTTTCCAGGCCGACGCGAGGACGCCTTGGCGCTTCATGAGGTTGTCGTTATGCGCTTGCGCGGCGTCGTTCCATTTACCCGCTTCTTTCCAGTATTTGACCGCACCCGGGTGCCAGGGCACGACCCATTGGAAGTTCTGACGGTCACGGTGCCAGCCGTCGACGCCCGGCGCCGTACCGGCAAACTCGCCGTGGCTCTTGTCCATCGCCTTGACGAGGTTATAGACCGTGTTGGCGTCCAAATCGTTGTTGCTGACGAGCGCCGGATAGAAATAGCCGGAGCCGGTCCACGGTTTGTCCTTCGAGATGGTCGCACCGTTGGTCGCCATGTGCGGCTGGGCCCAGGGTGCGATGGCGTTCATCCGTTTCCAGGCCGTCTTGTCGTTGTGGTCCATATTCGGAAAGATCAGGCCGCGCGGAGAGGCCTCCACCCGCTTGGCGTGCGGTGTCACGGTGGACATGATGGCGGCATCGACTTGGCCGTTGATGATCCCGTTGACGGAATCCTTGAATCCGCCGAATTCGACTTTCTTCACGTCTTTCCATGTCAGTCCGCCATAGGCGAGGAATGACGCGGCGTTCTGGTTCAGGGCAGGGGCACCCCGTACCCATGCGATTCTTTTGCCCTTCAGGTCTTTATAGGCTTTTACGCCGGTATCTCTAGCGACGGCCAAACCAATGCCGGCCCCGCCGATCGAGGCGAAGGACATGCTGATCTGCTGCGGTCCCCAGTTCTTTTTGCCGAACATGAAGACGCCTTCATGCGCGAAATAGAAGGCGATACCGCAGGCACAGAAATCCGCCTTACGCGCTTTCAACGGCAACATCCGGGCGACGTCGTTCTTGCCCGTCTTGATGTTCAACTGCATGCCGTATTTCTTCTTGAGCGCATTGCCGATCGCGACCGACTGTTGATAACCGGTCGAGGTCGTGCCGTAGGCGGTCCATGTCATCTGCGCCGGCAATTTGATTTCGCCGGCAAGAGCCGCGCCGGACGCCGCAAGCAATGTGCCGACACCGAGTGCGAGAAGTTTACTCCTTGCGAACATAATTCCTCCCTGGAATGTAAGACCGCTTATGCGGATGTATTCATTCGTTCATTGGCCGTTATGGCGCCTGTCATGATGCCGTGCGGACCAGAAGGAGTCTAGGCGCGAATTTTATTGGGGTAGGCTTTTTTCAACCGACATGCCGGCCGGAGTCATTGGGCGGCCGGTCTTGCGTCCCGGACGATTTGAGCCGGTAGTGCGCTGCGTCAGGAAACGCGCGTTTCGTAGATTTTTTTCTCGTCCTCACGGTCGATGCCGACGAGACTGACATCGTAGCCCCACAGCACTTTCAAATGCTTCAAGACCTCGTCGCGGGTCTTTTCCGACAGGGGCACGCGGTCACGGACCGTGTGCTGCAGCCTGAGTTCACGATCGCCCCGCATGTCGGCGTCGATGATCTGAATGTCGGGTTCGATCACGCCGATGTCGTAGGAGCGGGCAAGTTTCTCCCGGATCGTCCGATACCCGCCCTCGTCGTGGATAGAGGTGACGGTGTAGTGCCGGTCGCTGGCGTCGTCGCCGAGAGAAAACAGCTTGAGCTGCCGGATCAAGTAAGGACTCAGGAATTGCTGAATGAACGATTCGTCGCGGTAGTTCGCCCAGGCGTCCTTGAGCACGGTGCGCCAGTCCCCGCAGCCGGCGATGTCGGGAAACCATTCCTCGTCTTCCGGTTTGGGCTCGGTGCAAATGCGTTGAATATCCTTCACGATCCCGAAGCCGAGCGCGTAGGGGTTGAGCCCCCGATAGCCCGGCGCGTCGAATTCCGGCTGGTAGACCACGCTCGAATGGCTATGCAGAATTTCGAGCATCGCGCCTTCGGTGAGCAGCCCTTTGTCGAAAAGCGCGTTGACGATGTAGTGATGCACGAAGGTCGCGCAGCCCTCGTTCATGACCTTCGTTTGGCGTTGCGGATAGAAATATTGGGCAATGTAGCGGACGATCGATATCAATTCGCGCTGCCAACCGTTTAAGACGGGGCTGTGCTGCTCGATGAAATAGAGGATGTTCTCCTCCGGCAGGTTCATTTCGCGCAATCGCGCGGCGGCCTCGTCCGGCTCGTCCGAGTTCTCGCCTTTCACGTCGCTCTTGGGAACCGTGCGCCAGAGGTCGTTAAAGGTGCTTTCCTCGTAGGCCCGTTTTTCGTCAGCACGGGCTTTCTTTTCCTTCGTCGTCGGTTCGTGGGGCCGCGGATAGCGCGAGACGCCGTGGTCCATCAGTGCGTGCGCCGCGTCGAGGATTTCCTCCACCGCGGCACTGCCATGCTCTTCCTCGCATTGCGCCACGAATTTCTTCGCGTATTCCAAGTAGTCGAGGACGCTGTTCGCATCGGTCCATTGCTGGAACAGATAGTTGTTCTTGAAGAAATGGTTGTGGCCGAAGGCGGCGTGCGCGATCACCAATGCCTGAATCGGCATGGTGTTCTGTTCCATGTTGTAACTGATGCAGGGATTCGAGTTGATGACGATCTCGTAGGCAAGGCCCGAATAGCCCTTGCGATACATCTGCTCTTCCTGGACGAAATGCTTGCCGAACGACCAGTGGTGATACATCAGCGGCATGCCGACCGACGAATGCGCGTCCAGCATCTGTTCGGCGGAAATGATTTCCACCTGATTGGGATAGGTATCCAGGCCCAAATCGTTGAGCGCAACATCCTCGATCGCGTCATAGGTGCGCGAGAGGATGTCGAATGTCCATTCGGGGCCGTCGAACAGCGGCTTCGTATCAGCCTGTACCGTCATGGGGCGTCCCTGCGTTGTGCGGCGTTTATGCTTCCGTCGGTTGCTTGGCGAACAGTTCCCGGAATACCGGGTAGATGTCGCTTGGCCGCGCGATATGTTTCATCTCGAAGTTCGGGCAGTTTTCGCGAACGGTGTTGTAGGCCTGCCAGAGTTCTGCGCCGGAAGTCGCCGTCTGGAACATGTCGAGTTCCCGCTCGTCGACGATCTCGACATAGGCGAAGTACTGGCAGAGCGGCATGATCTTTTCCTGCAACAGCGCGATGCAGCGGTCTCCGTCGTCCGGAAAGTTGTCGCCGTCGGAGGCTTGCGCGGCATAGATATTCCAGCTGCTCACCGGGTAGCGGTCCTGCAGGACCTTGATCATTTCCTGAAGGGCGGTGCTGACGACCGTGCCGCCGCTTTCCCGGCTATAGAAGAAGGTTTCCTCGTCCACCTCGCTCGCCTCGTGGGTGTGGCGGATAAAGACGATGTCGGTCTGTTCGTATCGGCGTTTGAGGAACAGGTGCAGCAGGATGAAGAAACGCTTCGCCAGGTCCTTTTCACGCTCGCCCATCGAGCCGGAGACATCCATCAGGCAGAACATGACCGCCTTGGTGTTGGGACGCGGGAATTTGTCGAGGCGCTTGTAGCGGATGTCGATCGGGTCGAGATAGGGAACGTTGCGCCGCGACTCTTCGAGTTCGAGCAGCTTCGTCTTAAGCGTGCTGAGCCGGTACAGGTCCGCTTCGGACTTTGGGCCGGTGGTCTCTATATCGTCGACTTCCGCTTCGACCTCCTCGACTTCGGCGGCTTTGGGCCGGCCGAGCGCCAGCCGCCGCCCGAAACTGTTGCGGATGGTCCGGCGGACGGAAATCTGGTTCGGCGTCCCGGTCCGGCTGAAGCCCGCACGGTGGTACTGGAAGGATCGAATTTCCTTCAGATCCTTCTGGACCAGATCCGGTAATTCCAGATCTTCGAAATAGATGTCGAGAAACTCGTCGCGGGTCAGCGCGAAGGTGAACGCGTCTTCGCCTTCGCCATCGTCGGACGCTTTTTTGCCGCCCTCGCCGGCGCCCTGCGAAGGCTTCTGAATCTTGTCGCCCGTCGAGAAATCCTTGTTGCCGGAAAAGACCCGCTCCCGATACCCGCCGGTCGGCGAGTGGTTGAATCGCGGTTCGGCGATTCCTTTCGTCGGGATGGAAATCGTCTCGCCTTCATCGACATTCGTGATGCTGCGGTTCTTGATCGAGTCGCTGACGACCTTCTTGATTTGCTCACGCGCGCGGCGCATGAACCGCTGGCGATTGCCGAGGTTCTTATCCTTGGGGTTGAGGCGTCTGTCTACAAAGTGACGCATGGCGGTCACGCGACGGGGGTTACCCCGCCTTGTTTACCCGCATGTACCACTCGACGAGCCGGCGGACCTGGCGTTCGGTGTAGCCGCGGTCGGTCATCCGATTCACGAACTCGGTATGCTTGGAGTCCGTGTCGGAGTCCTTCTTGGTACCGAAGCTGATGATCGGCAGCAGGTCCTCGACATTGCTGAACATGCGTTTTTCGATGACCTCGCGCAGCTTCTCGTAGCTGGTCCAATCCGGGTTCTTGCCGTCGTTCTTGGCACGGGCGCGCAGTGCGAACTTCACGACCTCGTTCCGGAAGTCCTTGGCGTTGGTAACGCCCGCCGGCTTCTCGATCTTCGCCAATTCTTCTTCCAGAATCTCCCGGTCGAACATTTGCCCGGTGTCGGGATCCTTATATGTCTGTTCTTCGATATAGGCGTCGGCGTAAGAGATATAGCGGTCGAACAGATTCTGGCCGTATTCCGTATAGGATTCGAGATAGGCTTTCTGAATCTCGTTGCCGATGAACTCTGCGTATTTCGGCGCAAGCTCGGACTTGATGAACTCCATATACTTGGCCTGGACGTCTTCCGGGAACTGTTCCCGTTTGATCGCCATCTCCAGGATGTACATCAGGTGTACCGGGTCGGCCGCGACCTCGAGCGTGTCGTAGTTGAATGATTCCGACAGCACCTTGAAAGCGAACCGCGTGCTGGTGCCGGTCATGCCTTCGTCCACGCCAGCGACGTCGCGATATTCCTGCATGGTCTTCACCTGCGGACCGGTGTCCTTCAGGTTCTCACCGTCATACACGCGCATCTTGGTGTAGAGGTTCGAATTCTCGTGCTCCTTCAGGCGCGTCAGAATGCTGAACCGGGACAGCATCTCCAACGTCTCCGGCGCACAGGGCGCGCTGGCGAGTTCGCTCTCACGCAGCAGCTTTTCATAGATCTTGGTTTCGTCGCTGACCCGCAGGCAGTAGGGCACCTTGACCACGCAAAGCCGGTCGAGGAAGGCCTCGTTGTTCTTGTTGTTCTTGAACTGCTGCCATTCGGACTCGTTCGAATGGGCCAGGATGATGCCTTGGAAGGGCAGGGCGCCGAGCGACTCGGTACCGATATAATTGCCTTCCTGGGTCGCTGTCAGCAGCGGATGCAACACCTTGATCGGCGCTTTGAACATTTCCACGAATTCCAGCAGCCCCTGCGTCGTGCGGTTCAGGCTGCCCGAATAACTGTAGGCGTCTGGATCGTGCTGGCTGAAATGCTCCAGCTTGCGGATATCGACCTTGCCGACCAGCGTCGAGATGTCCTGATTGTTCTCGTCGCCGGGCTCGGTCTTGGCGATGCCGATCTGGCGCAGCTTGGACGGCATCAGGCGCACGACCGAGAATTTGCTGAGATCGCCCTCGAATTCGTCGAGGCGTTTGACCGCCCAGGGCGAGGCCAGGCCGGTGATGCGCCGGCGCGGGATGCCGTATTTCGTTTCGAGAATGTCGCCGAATTTCTCGCGGCCGAACATGCCGAGCGGCGATTCAAAGACGGGGCTGATCTCGTCTCCGGCCTTGAGAACGAAAATCGGCGTCAGTTCCATCAGGGTCTTCAGGCGCTCCGCCAGCGTCGACTTGCCGCCGCCGACCGGTCCGAGCAAATAGAGGACCTGCTTGCGTTCTTCGAGGCCCTGCGCGGCATACCGGAAATACCCCACGATCCGCTCGATCGTGTCTTCCATGCCATAGAATTCGCTGAAGGCGGGGTACCGCTTGATGGTGCGGTTCATGAAAATACGGCCGAGCCGGGGATCGGTGCTGGTATCGACGACTTCAGCCTCGCCAATGGCGGCGACCATGCGTTCAGGCGCGCTGGCGTACATAATCGGGTTATCGCGGCACCCCAAGAGATAGTCTTGGAGGTTCATATCCTCCTGCTTTTCCCGCGCGTAGACTTCGGAAAAAACGTCGAAGATATCCATGGCACTCACCTTCCGATATGCTGTTGATCGTCGATCTAGTCCCGCTTCACCTTTTTCTCTTGGATCCCCTGTGGGCCGATTCGGCTCATGTGTCGTCGGCGCAGAATGCTCTCCGTCTCAACGCGGACGGACTACGGCACTCTTTATTACATCACGCTACAAAGTTTGCTCTTTATAATTTAAGAAAAGATTAGCGCAACGACTTTGTTTGCATTATCCGTAGTTTCATTTCGGAATACTAGTAGATAAAGATAGTATTCGTGACGTACGCTTCAAAACACTTTTTTCTGAACCTTCCGTTATTGTGACCGCAGGCCTTACGAAAAGGGTTCTAAGACTCTTTCGGACAAGGATATTTTGCCTTCCTATCAAATTTGTAAGGAGGCGCATGAAGTGGGGAAGCCAGGTTGACGTATCGTCGCGCACCGTCGCCGATCGCGAATCAATTTATTCGATAGTGCGTCGGTCGAACGTCAGCGGCGGCCGCTAACGCACAGACATTGCTTTCAAAACGTGAATGCGTTTCGTAACGTGACGAGGTTGTAGCGGCGTTCTAAGAAACAAAAAACGAGTTCCTGCGACATGGCTTGGTTTATCGGTGTTGACGTCGGCGGAACCTTCACCGATCTGTACGCCTTCGATCAGGTGTCCGGTACGGAACACACTTATAAGACGCCGTCGACGCCCGATGATCCCTCGCGCGCCATCCTGTCCGGCCTTGATGCGCTGTGCCGTAAAGAGGGGATTGCAGCCGCCGACATTGGGCGGCTGGGGCACGGGACCACTGTTGCAACCAATGCACTGATTCAGCGGCGCGGCGCCACCGTCGCCCTGGTCACGACCGATGGGTTCCGCGATTTGCTGGAGATTGGCCGGCAGACCCGGCCGAAAATGTACGATCTGAAGGCCGACTACCCGCCGCCGCTGGTGCCGCGGGAGCGCCGGTTTGAAGTGGTCGAGCGCGTGGGGCCGCGCGGGGAGGAACTCGTGGCGTGCACCGATGACGCCGTGCGGACGGTGGTGCAGGATGTTGCGGCGGCGGATGTCGAGAGCTGTGCGGTCTGTTTCCTCTTCGCCTTTCGCAATCCGGCGCACGAACGCCGTGTCGGTGATGCTCTGCGCGCGGCCTTGCCGGGTGTCCACGTTTCGCTGTCGTCTGACGTCCAGCCGGAATTCCGCGAGTATGAGCGGTTCTCGACCACCGTCCAGAATGCGTATCTGCAGCCGGTGGTCACCCGCTACATGGCGAATCTGCGCGATGGTCTGGCGACCCGTGCGCCGCAGGCCGCCATCGGTATCAACCAGTCGAGCGGCGGATTGATGTCCGTCGAGCGCGCCGGCGATTACCCGATCCGAACGGCCCTGTCGGGACCGGCGGCGGGCGCGGTCGGCGCCGTCCACATCGGCCGGCTGGCCGGACGGCCCAATGTCATCACCTTGGACATGGGCGGGACCAGCGCCGACGTCTGCCTCATCCGCGATCACGAGACTGAAATCAGCAACGAGCAGGAAGTCGCCGGCTTCCCCGTGCGGCTGCCGATGGTGGACATCAACACGGTCGGTGCCGGCGGCGGTTCGATTGCGTGGTTCGACCGCGATGGATTGCTCAAGGTTGGACCTGAAAGCGCCGGCGCGGTGCCCGGACCGGCCTGTTACGGCAACGGCGGCGACCGGCCGACGGTTTCGGACGCCAACCTATTGCTTGGACGGTTGTCGCCGAAAGGGCTGCTGGGCGGGACCATGGCGCTGGACCGGGCGGCGGCGGCCACGGCGGTCGAGCCCGTGGCGGATCGCTTGGGGTTCACGGTCGCGAAGACCGCGCATGGCATCCTCGGCGTTGTGGTCGCCAATATGGTGCGGGCCATCCGCGCGATCTCGGTCGAACGGGGACACGATCCGCGCGACTTCAGTCTGATGCCGATGGGCGGGGCGGGCGCGCTGCATGCGCCGGATGTCGCGCGGTCGCTCGGCATGCGTGAGATCGTCGTGCCGCCATCGCCCGGGATTCTGTGCGCGGAAGGATTGGTGGTTTCGGACCTGAAGGAGGATTTCGTCGTCAGCGGCCGATATCCCGTGCAGGACGATGCGTTGCGGGATGTCGCGCGCTCGGTCGATGGTTTGGCCACGGACGCGCGCGGATGGGCGGAGTCGAGCGCCACTGACGCGGTCCGGCATTCACTCGAGCTGAGTTTCGACATGCGTTATGTAGGCCAGAATTTCGAGCTCCGGGTATCCGTCGCGACGGCCGGCGATGTCAGTGCCGGGCCCGAGGTGCCGGACGCGGATGTGCTGCGCCGGCTGTTTTTCGATGTCCACGACAGGAATTACGGTTTTCACAATCCCGATGACGCCGTCGAGATCGTCAATATCCGCCTGACCGCGCGGGGCGAACTGCCGAAACCGCAGCCGGCGGCCGAAGAGGGGGACCCGGCGGATGATCCGATCGCCGCGGAGACCCGTTCCGTTTGGTTCGACGGGGACGCGCCGACGGATAGCCAGGTCTTCGACCGGTCGGCGCTGCAACCCGGGCACAACATCCCCGGTCCGGCGGTGATCGACCAATTGGACGCGACGGTGCTTGTTTTCCCGGGCGATACGGCACGGGTCGACGGGCAGCGCAATCTGATCATGGAGTTGGCGCAATGAGCGGGCATCGCGATGAAGCGGGCGACGGACTCGACGACAGCCTCGACCCGGTGACGTTGGAAATCCTGTTCAATGCGTTGCGGTCGGTGACCGACGAAACCTTCGTCGCGCTCATGCGCAGCGCCTATTCGACGAACATCAAGGAGCGTCGCGATCACTCGACTGCGATTTGCGATCCGGAGGGCCGGCTGATCGTGCAGGCGGACAGTTCGCTGCCGATCCATCTGGCGTCGATGGTCGGCATGATGGATGCGCTGCGGGCCAAGTTCCCGCTCGACGGCATCGCGGAGGGCGATCTCTTCGTGGCGAATGACCCGCATGTCGCCGGCGGCACGCATCTGCCGGACATCAACATGGCGATGCCGGTCTTCGTCGACGGCCGTCTGCTGGCTTTTGTCTGCAATATTGCGCATCACGCGGATGTCGGCGGCATGGCGCCGGGATCGATGGCGGGCGGGATGTCCGAGATCTATCAGGAAGGACTCCGTATTCCGGTGGTGCGCCTGATCCGGTCCGGCCAGATGCAGCAGGACATCTTCGATCTACTGCTGTTGAACGTGCGCTTGCCGGAAGAACGGCAGGGGGATTATTACGCGCAGATTTCCGCCTGCCGCCTCGGCGCGCGCCGGCTGGGAGAAATCGCGGAACGGTATTCCGCCGATGTGTTAAGCGGGGCGTTCGCCGAGATCGTCGCCCGGACGGAACACCGCATGCGCGCCGCCATCGCCGACGTTCCCGACGGCGTCTATGCGTTCGGCGATGTGATGGACGACGACGGTCTGGGCGCGGTCGATATTCCGATCAAGCTGCGCGTCGAGGTTTCGGGCGACCGGGTGCATTTCGACTTCACTGGCACCGCCCCGCAGGTGCGCGGCAACGTGAATGTCACGCTGAACGCGACGCAGGCATCGGTCTGTTACTCGTTGAAGGCGCTGCTCGACCCCGAGGTTCCGAACAACCAAGGGGTGTTGAACGTGTGCGAGATCACGACAGAGCGCGGCACGTTGCTGGATTGCGAGGCGCCGTCCCCGGTGGCCGCGCGCGCAAATACCTGCCAGCGCATCGTCGACGTGGTGATCGGCGCGCTCAAGGACGCCCTGCCGGATGCGGCGGTCGGCGCGGCGAACGGCGCGAACACGACCGCGGTCTTCTCGGGGCGCGACCCGGCATCGGGACGCGACTATCTTTACCTGGAAACGCTGGGGGGCGGGTTCGGCGGCCGCAACGACCGCGAGGGCAAGGACGGCGTACAGGTCCACATCACGAACACATCCAATCTGCCGGTCGAAGCGATCGAGATGGAGTATCCCTTGCGGGTCGTCAGCTACAGCCTGGTGCCGGACTCGGGCGGCGCGGGCACGTACCGCGGGGGCATGGGATTGCGGCGCGTGGTGACCCCCGTGGATCATGAATGCGTGTTCAACGGTGCGGGCGAACGCTTCCGAAATCCGCCGTGGGGCGTGTTCGGCGGCGGCGAGGGGGCCATGGGCCGGTTCGTGCATGTACAAGAGGACGGGGCCGAACGCGGCCTCGAGATCAAGCCGAGCGGGATCGTCGTGCGGCCCGGCGAGCAGGTCGTCGTCGAGACCCCGGGCGCTGGCGGTTACGGGGAGCCGGGCGCGCGAGACCCGGCTGCGTTGCGGATCGACCGTCGAAGCGGCAAGTTCAGCGACGCGTACATGTCCGAGCATTACGGCGCATCGGCAGTCGAGGAAGAATAGGCGGAAGCCATGAACGAACAGGCGGACAAATCCGCTCGACCGGTCCGGATCGCAGTCGATATCGGCGGGACGTTCACCGACCTGCAGATATTCGACCGCCGCAGGCAGGACGCCTGGGCGTTCAAGGTGCCGACGACGCCGAGCGACCCGTCGGTCGGTTTCATGAACGGCATCTTGGGCGCGTCGGAACGATATGGCTTCGCACTGTCCGACGTTGCCCTGGTGATGCACGGCACGACGATCGCCACCAACGCGGTCCTGGAACGGAAACTTGCGGCGGGCGCGTTGATCACCACGCAAGGCTTCGAGGATGTGCTGGAAATCGGCCGGCACGTCCGCAAGGAAATCTATAGCCTGAAGGCCGAAGACCGGTCGGTCCTGATTCCCCGGCGGCGGCGTTTCGGCGTCGGCGAACGGCTGACGGCGGATGGCGGTGTCGAAACCCCATTGGACGCAAAGACGCTTGCGTCGGTGATCGACCGGGCCCGATCCGACGGCGACGACGATGCGGTCGAAACGATCGCAATCTGCCTTCTGCACGCCTACGCCAATCCGGAACATGAGCGGGCGGTCGCGGCGGCGGTTCGCGCCGAATGGCCCGAAGTGGCGGTTTCGCTGTCGAGCGACGTGAGCCCCGAAATCCGGGAATTCGAGCGGAGCTCCACCACGGTCCTCAATGCCGTCCTCATGCCGGTCGTCGCCCGTTATCTGGAAAAACTGGCGGGCCGCATGCGCGATAGCGCGTTCGATGCGGCGCTTTACCTGGTCCAGTCCAATGGTGGCGTCACGACGCCGGCGGTCGCCGCCGATCAGCCGGTGCGCCTTCTGCTGTCGGGCCCATCCGGCGGTGCGCTGGCGGTGACCCGGCTTGCCGAGAGCCTGGAAGAACCGAACCTCGTCGGCATCGACATGGGCGGCACGAGCTTCGACGTCTGCGTTGTGCGAGACGGCCGCAGCACGGTCGTGACCGAGGGCGATATAGACGGCTTGCCGGTCCGCGTGCCGATGGTTGAGATCCGCACCATCGGCGCCGGCGGCGGTTCGATTGCCTGGATCGATCCGGGCGGCGGCCTGCGTGTCGGGCCGCAGAGCGCGGGCGCTGATCCAGGGCCGGTCAGCTATGGGCATGGGGGCACGGAACCGGCCGTCACCGACGCCAACGTCTCGCTCGGCCGAATCGATCCGGACTTCTTCCTCGGCGGCGGGATGGCGCTCGACCAGGCATCGGCGCGGGCGGCGATCGAGCGGCGCATCGGCGCGCTGCTCGGCATGGATGTGGAAACCGCGGCCGAGGGCATTCTCGCCGTCGCCAATGCCTCGATGGCATCCGCGATCAAGTTGAGCCTGTTCGAGAAAGGCCTCGACCCTCGAGACTTCGCGCTCGCGTCTTTCGGCGGCGCCGGCGGATTGCACGCCATCGACCTGGCCGAGGAGTTGAGCGTCTCGCGGGTCGTCTTTCCCAAGAACCCGGGCACGTTGTCGGCCTACGGCATTCTTTATTCCGATATCACGCACGACCTGGCGCGATCGCGGCTTCTGACCGCGACGCCCGATGCGTGCGGCGATCTTCGGGAAATGCTGGTCGAACTGCGAGCCGACGGCGACCGTGTTCTGGAGCGCGACGGAATCGCGGACGAAGACCGCGAGTTCCAGATTGCCGCGGACATGCGCTATCGCGGGCAGGCTTTCGAATTGCTGGTGCCGTGGCCCGATGCCGCCGCCACCGAGGAAAGCCTCGATACCTTGACCGAAGCGTTTCACCGGCAGCATCTGGAGCGGTTCGCCTATGACGAGCGGGAGACGCCGGTCGAGATCGTGACGCTTCGGGTGACGGCCATCGGGCGGCTGGCGAAGCCCCAGCTTCGGCCAGATGAGCGGGGCGGCGGTTCGAATGCGAAATCGATCCGGAAGGTGTTCGTCGACGGCGCATGGCACGCGACGCCGATTTACGATCGCGCGGTGCTTTCCGCCGACACGCCCATTACCGGACCGGCGATCATCGACGAGGAATACACGACGATCCTGCTGAAAGGCGGGTGGACGCTGAGCGTAAGGGCCACCGGCGATCTTGTCGCCCGGCGGGTGGGCTGAGGTATGGAGGAAGACCGCATGACGACAATCGACCCCATCCAGCTCGAGGTCATTCGGAACGCGCTCGTCGCGACCTGCGAACAGATGAGCGTCACAATCTGGCGCACCAGCAGATCGGCGGTCGTCCGCGAGATGCTGGATTACTCCACCGCGCTGTTCGACGCCTCCGGCCAGAACGTGGCCCAGGCGACTCGCATTCCGGTTCATCTGAATTCGATGGCGACCTGTCTGGAAGACTTGCTGGCCGATCATATTCCCCTGTCGGAATGGCGGGACGGGGACATCATCGTCACCAACGATCCGTATTGCGGCGGTCAGCATCTGCCGGACATCTTGGCGTTCCGCCCGGTCTTCATCGACGGCGAAGTCGTCTCGATCGTCGGCACGCTGTGCCATCATATCGATGTCGGCGGCCGGTCCGCCGGCAGCTACGACCCGCTGGCCACGGAAATCTTCCAGGAAGGGCTTCGGATTCAACCATTGAAGTTGTTCGACGGCGGTGTCCGGAACGACGCCGTCTATAAACTGATTCTCAACAACAGCCGGGAACCCGAGAAACTCGCAGGCGATTTGTCGTCGCAGATGGCGGCGCTCGAAGTCGGTGCGACGGAAATTCTCCGGATCGCCGGCCGGTATGGAAAAGAGGCGTTGCAGAGCGCGACCCGGCGAATTCTCGAACAGTCGGAACAGGCGATGCGGGCGGCCATATCCGCCATGCCGGACGGGACCTACACCTTCGAGGATTTCGTCGACGATGACGGCATTACCGAAACGGCCATCCGGGTTGCCGTGTCCGTAACGATCTCCGGCGATACGGTCGACGTCGACTTCACGGGATCCGGCCCGCAGGCGGACGGTTCGGTGAACTGCACCCTCAATATGTCGAAGTCGGCAGTCTATTTCGCGGTGATGAGCGGCGCCGGCGGGAATTTCGCGGCGAACTCCGGATGCTATCGGCCCGTCTCGGTGGTGGCGCCGGAGGGGACGGTGGTTAATTGCCGGCACCCGGCGCCGGTCGTCAATCGGATGCTCACCGGCCACCGCATCGTGACCACCGTGTTGGGGGCTTTGGCGCAGGCGGTGCCGGGCAGGATCCCGGCGGCGTATTACGGCGTCAGCTATGTGTATTCTTTGGGATCGAAGAAGGAAGACGGGTCACCCGATGTCTATCTCGAGATCGAGGTCGGCGGTTGGGGTGCGCATCCGGAGGCCGACGGGGCCAGCGCTTTTTCGGCCGGCTTTCACAATCTCGCCAATTCGCCGTTGGAAATGGTCGAGGCGAGCCATCCGGTCACGTTCCTGGGTTACGGGTTGACGCCGGACTCGGGCGGCCCGGGGCGCACGCGCGGCGGGCTGGGATTGCACCGGGAGTGGCGACTCGATGCCGAGCGCGGCGTGCTCTCGACCAGTTTCGAGCGGTTTCGCATTCCGCCCTACGGTCTCGATGGGGGTGCGCCCGGCGCGCCCGGCCGTTTGCTGATCAGGCGCAATGGTCAGGTTTTCGAAGAGGCGTCAAAATTGTCCGGGTATGAATTGCGGCAAGGCGATGTGGTGCGCTTGGAGACATCGGGCGGTGGAGGTTACGGTCCCGTAATGGACAGGCCGGCTGATGCGATTGCCGCCGATCTGAAGGACGGCTATATCTCGCCGGACGCTGCCCGGCGCCAGTATGGCCCAAAATAGCCTGAAAAACCGCCGTTTCCGAGAACACCGCCGGTCGGCTGGCGGCCGCGAAATCGGACGTTGCCTCGAGCAGAGGTGACATTCGGCTAAGGCTTCGTTAACCATTCGTAACTAGTATCCGGACATGGCGGACGGCCGATTGGAACGGCGTTTCGACATTGCGTGGGCAGGCGTTTAATGCGTTTTGCCGGTTCCAATTCGGTCGTCCGCTAATTTCCGCGACAATTTGCCCTAACACGCCACCGCATTTCCCGAATTGAAGTCGGGCGTTGCGCTCCCCATGCTCTATATGTAAGGCGGGTCAAAGGATTCAGCCTGACTTGAGGGTGCAACAACACGGCAATTGCCATGACTCGTGGGACGATACTCGATATGCCCAAACGGCATCCCGGCGACGTGCAGTCTCCATGTTCGGCCTGTACCGTTCGGGACTTGAGCATGTGCAGTGTTCTCGATCCGGCGCAACTGTCGAGCCTGGCGGCAATCGTTACCGACATATCGATAACGCCGGGCCAGGCGGTTTTCTTTGAAGGCGATCCGGCCGAACATCTGTTTGTCCTGCGGGATGGCTGTGCGCGTGTTTGCAAGGTGTTGGCTGATGGCCGGCGCATGATCACCGGCTTTTTCTTTCCGTCGGATATCGTCGGATTGGCTGAAGACGCGACCTACGCCTATTCCTGTGAAGCGGTCACGCGGATCAGTCTGTGTCGGTTTCCGCGCGAAGCGCTTCAGAAGATGTTCGTGGCGTTGCCGGTCCTGGAAAAACACATTCTCAGCGTGGCGACGAACGAGCTTGCCGCGGCGCAGGATCAAATGGTGCTGTTGGGCCGAAAAACGGCCAGTGAGAAACTGGCATCCTTTCTCCTGCTCCTCTCGTCCCGCGCCAAGCGGCGCCATGCGCGCCAGGACGAATTGTTCCTGCCGATGAGCAGAAACGATATCGGTGACCATTTGGGCCTGACGACGGAATCCGTGAGCCGGTGTTTCACGCGGTTGCGCAAGCAGGAAATCATCCAATTGGATGCGGCGCATACGATCATCATTCTCGATCGGGACCGCCTTTTGGAGCTAAGCGGTTCAGGCGATTCCGGCATCGAGCCGAACGTCGCCGCCCTTTAAATACTTCCTGAAACTCGACCGCCTGTCCGGCGCTTGAGACAGATCAATGTGCGGCGGGAGCCGCTCCCCGATAGTGGCATCGCTGAACATCCGGAGGGCCGGAAGACGGCTCCTTCGAGAAAGGGTGAACGATGTCATTTCGCACGATCTTGACGGTTTTGAACGGCCGCGACGGCGACCCTGCCAGTCTTGAAACCGCTCATACGGTGGCTGCTCCGATGAATAGTCATATCGACGTGATGCACGTACGGCCGGACCCGCGTGGTTATGTCGATTTCACAGGCGATGCCATGACCGGTGACGCCTATGTCCAACTCATCGAATCGTTGGAGGTGGAAGTCTCGGAAAACGCCAAGGCGGCGCGCGCCCGCTTCGATGCCTGGGTCGCGGAATCCGGGGTCACCGTGGTCGACGGCCCGGGCGGTTCCGGAAAGGTCACGACGACGTGGCGCGAGCGAACCGGTGCCGAAGACAACACCATTGCCGGAGAGGCACGGTTGCGCGATCTGGTCGTCTTATCCGCAACCGGCGAGGAACCCGATTCGATGCGTGCCGGCGCCATCGAGAGTTCGATTTTCGATAGCGGCCGGCCCTTGTTGCTGACACCGCGGGATGCGGGCCTCAAAAAAGTCGGTCGCGCCGCCGTCTTCTGGAACGGCGGAACGCAGGCCGCGCGGGCGGTCGCCGCCGCGCTTCCGCTTCTTCATGACGCGGCGGCGGTCGACATCATGTGGGTCGACGAAGATGTCGAGGACGATTTCATTCTGAACGGACTGGACGACTATCTCGCGTGGCATGGCATATCCGCGAGCATCAAGCGGTTCGAACCGGATGAGCGGCTGATCGGCGAGTTGCTGATGGACGAGGCGGTCGCCGGCGGCGCGGATTTGGTTGTCATGGGCGGTTATTCCCATAGCCGCCTGCGCGAATTCATCCTGGGCGGCGTCACTCAGCATATGCTGGAGGAATCGCCCTTGCCGGCCCTGATCGCCCACTAGCGAAATCAAGGAGGAGAGCGCATATGGCGATGCGACATGTTCGATTGGAACTTGCCCGGACCCCGGATCACCCGGACGGCAGCATACATTGCGGCTATGAATTGAACCTGCCGCTGACGCCTGAGGGCAGTTTCGACATGTCTGCATGGCCGGATAGGCAGGAAGAGTGCACGGTGCGCCGGTTCTGGGAAGGCGAAGACGATGAAATGGGCCGGCTGATCCAGGTGGGGAACGGCTGGGCGCTCTCCTACGATCCCGATACCGATGAAGATGACGAGCCGCTCTTCAAATTGGAGAACCATGCCTTCAAACAGGGTGAATACCTGTCGGTCACCGAACATGACGGTGTTCAGCGTACTTTTCGCGTCGTCTATGTGAGGTGACTGGCGTCTTGCGGCGGCCGATTAGCGGTCATCGATGTAGTGCGGGTCGGGGCGGTCATACAGGTCTTCGTAGTGGACCAGAGCCGGGTCACCCAAATTGCAAGGCGTGCCGTCCCGGAATGTCCATTCGCCACGGTCGCAATCCGCCGCCGCGACATATCCGTTCAGATAGAACCTCCGATCGAGGGCGCTCGTGTTGACGCCTGATCCGTGGACGGTGAAGAGGCTCCAAATCGCGACGTCGCCGGGGTTCATGTCGAGCGTTAACGTATCATCCGGCGACAGCCCGAGTTGCCTTAGGTCCTGCGGTGTCATTTGCCGGTCCATGACTCGTCCGTGATCGTCAATCGATAGCTCGCCCAGCCGATGGCTGCCGGGGCAGAAGGTCATGGCGCCGTTGGCGGCGGATTGCGGGTCGACGGCGATCCCGCTTTGAACGAACGCCGTGGCGGAGTTCCGGTAGGCGCGGCGAGGCCGCCGAAACCAGATATCCTGATGGAACCCGAAGCTCGAGTGCGCCGCGCCGGGCGGTTTCCAATGCATTTGATTGATGATCTGCTTGACGTCACCGCCGATCAGCGGTTCCACGATATCGAGCATCCGGCGGTCGGTCCGGTAGCGGTTCAGCACATCGTTGAAATAGGACGGCCATTGGACGAGCCGCAATGTTTTGCCGAGATGGTCATCTTGTGAGAGCCGGAACAGAACGTTTTGGTGCCGGTAGCTGGCTCGGAGCTGCATGCCTTGGGCTTGGATGGCGTCGAATGCCGATTTGAGGGCCGAAACGTCGTTCTCGTCGAATACGTCTCGGATCACGGCGACGCCGTCGCGGCGATAACGCTCCATATACTCCTGATTCATGGTCCCTGCATCATGAGCAGCTTCGTGAGTAGGGCGGTTCTTAACGCTTGTACTCGATCCGGCGGGCAATCCGAATTACGCTTCGGGACTAGGCCGCTCACCCTTCTGGACGAGGCAATTCGGCGCAGCGCGCTATACTGGGCGGCGCCGAAGGCCGCCGTCGCCGTGACATAGTGGGCTAACCCAATAGGATTGCTTGAGAGAATTCGATCCTCTCTGTATTAGTCCAAGGAGAGCAGTTTTCCGGATTCCCCTGGGAGGCGCTTTGCCGCCGGAACACCGGACCGGCATGTCACACGGAGGCAAGATGCGGATTGCTTCGGATTCGCTCGGAAGTGTTACCGATCTCATTTCGGGTGAGCGTTGCTCGCAACACGATTTGCGGGCTGCGACCGACCGGACGGCGTCGCTTGTCGGCAGCGTCCGGGGTGGCGCCGACGATTACGTGATCATCGCTCATGGCGGGACGGCCGATTTCTTCGGCGACTTGCTCGGCGTTTGGCAGGCCGGCGCCTGCGCGGTCTGCATCGCGCCCGACCTGACAGCCAATGAGCTGGGGGTCATCTGCGATTTCGTCTCGCCGTCGGCGGTTCTGATGGGTCGGTCCGGTGGCCCGGATCTGAGCGGCGTGACGGTACCGGTCTTTCAAAGTGCGGTCGACCGGCCCGCGGGCGGCAGGGACGCCGTATCGCCGACCAGCGACGCCCTGGACCGGCCGGCGGTAATGCTTTTCACATCGGGAACGACCGGCCAACCAAAGGGCGTGGTGCACAGTTTCCGGTCGCTTCTGGCGCGGGTCGCCTTGAATCGGGCTTTTGTCGGCGCCGGCGCATTGCGCCGATCACTGTGTGTCCTGCCGACCCATTTCGGCCATGGGCTTATCGGAAATTGCCTCACGCCGCTGTTGGGCGGTGACGATCTCTTTCTCTATCCGGACACAAGCCTGCGGGGCATTCAGGGGATCGGCGCGGCGGTGGCGGAGAACGACATCAGCTTCATGAGTTCGGTTCCGGCCTTTTGGCGCATGGCGCTGCGGGTCTTGCCGCCGCTGGAGAAGCAAACGCTGAAACGTGTTCATATCGGCTCGGCGCCGCTGTCCGCCGATCTGTGGCAGGGCGTTGTCGACTGGTGCGGCACCGATGATGTAGCGAACATGTATGGGATTACGGAAACCGCGAACTGGGCGGCGGGGGCACTGGCCAGCCGATACCCCCCGGAAGACGGCTTGATCGGCCGCATGGTCGGCGGAACGGCGGCGGTTCTCGACGCGTCCGGCGAGATCAAAGGGCGGGGCCATGGCGAGATCGTCTTACAGACGCCCTCGCTGATGAACGGCTATCACGGGCGGGACGACCTCAACGCGGAAGTGTTGCGCGACGGATGGTATCTGACCGGCGATATCGGCGAGATCGCCGACGACGGAACCATGCGGTTGACGGGGCGGCAGAAAGCGATGATCAACAAGGCCGGGATGAAGGTTCATCCGGAAGAGGTGGATTTGTTGCTGGAGCAGAACCCGCATGTCGCCGAGGCATGCTGCTTTGCCGTGCCGGATCCGGTCCAGGGCGAGGCGGTCGGGGCCGCGGTTGTTGTTGCCGATGGCGCTGACGCGGTCGCAGTGAAGGATCTTCGGGGATGGTGTCAGGACCGGATCAAGCCGCAGGCGGTTCCCGACAAATGGTTCTTTGTCTCATCGATCCCAAAGACCGATCGCGGCAAGATCAACCGTGACGCGGTCCGCGATCACTGCATGAAGGATGGAGAGTAACGATGGCGTGGGCACCGGGCAAACCCCTGCGATTGGCAACGAAAAACTATGTCATGCGGTCGATGCGGCCGTTCCAGATTGACGACTATGTCTTCAACTGGATGATGGATAGGGAACTCACGAACTATTCCGGATTGCCGCGGTTCCCGAGCCGTCAAGCACTCGAACAATGGTTGAAGCGGTTCGACAATAGGCATCGGTTTCTCTTGAACATCACCTGCCTGGAAACCAATCGCGTCATCGGTTTGCAGAAATTCGAGTATTACGCGAACACGGAATCCGGCAAGGCCGACGTGGTGATCGGTGATCGTGAGTATTGGGGACGTAATGTCGTCCTGGAGACGCGTCACAAAATCCTCGACTTTGCCTATTACCGGCTGCGCTGTCACAAGGTATACGGCATGGTGATGGCCCGGAACGTCCCGGCCATCTTCAACTACAAAGCCCTCGGTTTCCATTGCGAGGGCGTTCTGAAGGACCACGATATCTCCATGCTCGGCGAGCGGTGCGACATCTTGATGTTCGGGCTGCTCCGCAGTGAATGGGACGAAATCCGCGAGGAAATAAAGCTATGACCGATACTGTGACGGCAGCGCGCCAGATCATTGCCGATGCGTTGGAAATCACCGCCGACGAAGTCGATGGCGATGCTTCCATCGACACGCTCGACGCGTGGACGAGTCTCGGGCATATGCGGTTGATCCTGGCGCTGGAAGAAAAATTGGGCAAGCAGCTCGACCCGGCGGCGATTGTGGACATCGCCAACCTCGACGATGTTGCGGCTATCCTGAACGAGTAGGGGGCGGCTTTGCCGTACGCCCGCCGACCGGCCTATTTTTTTCGGCCTCGGCGCGTATGGCGCCAGAGAGCGAGCATGGTGCTGCGCAACTCGATGGGATGCACCGGCCGCCGAATGATCTTCATTCCTACCGAATCTGCGAACAATTCTGTTTCCGGCGCGATGTCGTCGGCGACGAGGGCGGCGGGCACGCCCGGTCCGTACCGTTCCCATATGGCGCGGACGACGCTGTCGCCGCTTGCCCCGATGGCGGCATCGAGGTCAACGATGACCATGTCCGGCAACCGGCCGGACTTCTGTAAGGCCGGCACAGTTTCGCCCGGCTGTTCCACCGCCACCGTGTGACAGCCCCAGCTTTGGAGAAGATCGCTTAAACTGGCCCGCAGGATACCGACCGGCTCGACGACGGCGACGACCAGACCCTGTAGCGGGGTTGTTTCCTCGTAATAGCTCGATGCCGTCGACAGCGGCCGCCGTTCGCTTCCCAAAAGGCGCAAGGCATCGTCCAACGCCTGATCCGCTTTGTCCACGATCTCTGCATCATCGCCCTCCGGGTGATGATGGGACAGAATCGAAAGCCAGACCCGCGCGGCGTGAAGCGTTTCCTTCAGGAGCCGGGGCGTCGACGGACCGATCGGCGGAGACGCCGGGGGGGCGTCGGGATCAATGCCATAGGGCTGCGGACGGTCCGACGTTGACGTTTCGGGATCGACCGGGCCGGCATCCGTATCGAGGCCGGAAATCGGCGCCACCACCGAGATGAGTCCGGTGATCGCGCCGCCCGGGCTGCGGTCGTAGGACCAGTCCAGGCGCAGCGGAATCGGCGTGCCATCCTTTCGCCGGTAGGTCGTGAAGATCGGCGTCGATTTCGGCCGGTTCGCGATGATGTGGCGAACGTAGGATTCGAGGGCGCGCGCATGGGTCGGGTCCTGCAGGCGCTCGAAGACGTTTTCGCCGATAAGCTCGTTTTCGTCATACCCCAGGAAGTCGTGATAGATCGGATTCGCATACAGGATGCGGCCCGATGTATCGATGCGCTCGACCCCGAAGGGGCAGGAGTCCAATTGGTGCTGGAAGGAGAGCTGCGCATTCACGAGTTCCTCGGCGAGACGCTGATTCTCGTCGCTTTCTCCGGCATTCGGCCGTCCGAAGGATAAGATGTTGCCGCGGCCCGGCCGCCGCCAATTGCCTTTTGCGGCGTCGACGAAATCGTCGTCGATGCCGGCGATTGCCGCGAGAAGATATTCCTCACCGTCCTTTGCGATGCGGACCGGCCAGATACGGATCCGAATGCCCAACGGGTTCCCGTTCTTGCGCGGGCAGGTGAACGAACCGCTATACGGAACGCCTTGCTTCACGGTATCCCGGACGGCATCGAATTCGACCGCGTCTGTCTCGACGGCAAATAGTATCGTATGGGCCGGGCGGCCCAGAACCTCGGCCGCGGTAAAACCGGTTAGCTCGGTCCAGGCGGGATTGATGTGCAGGATGACGCCGGCGTCGCCGCGCCAGTTGCCGATGACCACAAGCGGTCCGGACAGCTGGTCCAGTCCAGACGTCAGCTGCTGCCACCGCTCTGGATTTCGGCCCGCGCGTGGAATCACCAAACAGCTCCCGTTCGCCCATCCGATTAATGCGGGCGACGTGATGGGCCGGTTTGCATGAGCGCCGGCCCTTTATTGTGCAATGCCGGGATTAATCGGTTGTCCGGCAAGCGCTGTCACCGGGACAGCGCCCGATAGTATGGGTGGTCTGTCCTCGCGTTGAAAGTAGTCCGAAGGGTGTAGGCTGATTGGAATACTGCAACGGTGCACAGGCATGCGCCACGGCATGGGACGGTCCGAATCCCACCATGAGGGTAGCCCGTCTTCGCCGCCACTGCCCCTCATGAAATTTTGTGAAAATTCATTCGGTTAGAGTAGGTTATGAGAATATTGACGACGAACGGCGGGGCGCGGTGGCGGAACAGGAAAGTCAGAAGAACCATCGGTTGACGGCAGACGACGTACAACTCTTCGAGCGTGTAGCGGACGGCATGATCAGGCATTCGGAATGGGCACAGGTTACGCGCAATCATGACGATCAGACCGATTACTTCCAGGTCCGCCCTGTGGGCGACGAAGATATTGCCTTCAGCGTCGGGCGATGCGCGACCGGGAGTTATATTTTTTTGAACCACCGAACGGGGGATGTTCGGTTTGCGGGCGAGTTTTCCGCGTTGTTGGAGAAAGTCGATAGATTGCAGCAAGCCTAGGTGCTAGGACGGGATAGTCGAACAGGGTATGCATTCTGCACGTATGCCCGTTGTCTTTCTGTGTTTTGGACGGACCCGCTGTCGGGGCAGCATTGGCAGGGTTCGTAGTATGAGCTTGAATTTCAGGCGGAGGCCGAAAGTGATGGATATCTCACCAAGAATTCCCCTAGTCGCGTCGTTCTTTGGGCGTGGCGCGGCAATAGCCGTCGTAGCGCTGGCCGGGCTGGCATTGACGCCGCAGTCGGCGTCCGCGCAGGGCGCCACGACCCAATCGAAGGCCTTCAATCAATGGCGCCTGATATGCCAGAACAAGGCCTGCGCTGCGGCGCATCGGGGCACACGGGCTGTTCTGATATTCGGATATAACGCATCCGACGGAAAACTGGTCATGCAGGTCCGGCTGCCTCCGGAAGCATCGGAAAACAAACCGATGGTTCTGCGGCTGCACAAGAGCGGTGCGTTATTGCATCTGCGTGTCGATGCCTGCGGCAAGGCGTATTGCACCGCGGCCGCGGCCGCGGACCGTACGAGCCAGGTGGCCAACCTGTTCAAGAAGGAAGTGAGCGGCAGCATGGCGTATCAGCTCGGTCAGCAGCTCCAGATCGAAGTTTTCTCGCTCCGTGGATTCTCGAAAGCGATGGCCGAGTTGGCCAAGCGTAAGCCCTGACGGCCAATCAAGGGAACTTGAAAGGATTAAACCCGGCGCGAGATTGGCGCCGGGTTCAATCGTTCTGGGGTGCGTCAATCCAGGCGCCGCCCCTGTCACCGTCGGTTAGCCCGTTGTCGTTTCGGTGCCGACCGGGTCGCCGAACCCCGCTTCCATGCCCCAAATAGCGGCCTGTGTGCGGTTGGCGGCATTGATCTTCCGCAGCAGGCTCTTCATGTGGACTTTCACCGTGGATTCGGTGATTTCCAACCGGCGTGCGATTGCCTTGTTGGAGCTGCCGTCGACGAGGCAGTGCAGGATTTCGCTCTCGCGGTTGGACAGCTTGTCGGCAATTGCCTTCGATGCCGACGCACTTGGCCGCGTCGGCGATTGCGTCCAAAAAGTTGCCATCTGCGTCGGGAAAACCTTCTCGCCCAGCATCACGAGTTGCAGCGAGTAGGACAACGCGTCCGTCGAGATATCACTCAGCAGGTATCCGCCGACACCGGAAGCCAGACAGCGCGTCACGTCTTCGAGCGAAAGGCTCTCGGCGATCACGACGACCGGTGTGTCGGGAAAGGTTACCCCTAGGGTTTTGATCGATGCCTCATAGTCATCCTGACCATGGGACAGTGCAAAGAGGATCAGTGCCGGCGGCACTTCGCCCTCTGTACGGCTCTTGGCGTCACTTGCATGTTCGATGTCGCGTACGGCTTCGAACGGTGTGCCTTCAAGGTAAACACGCAATCCCTGTCGAAAGAGCTTCGATCCCCCCACCAAATATACAGGTGATGGAGTCATTTTTTACTTCCTCTTCTTTGTCATTTTTATTTGATTGAATCGTACTTGTTATTTTCAAGCGATAATAATCTGAAGAAGTAATCTTGATTATAGTACTTAGGGTTTATCGAAAATGCCCCTAAGTACTAGTATTACTTCGAAAAATAGCAAAGGGGCGGAGGCGGTCGACGGCCCTTTTCCAGCCGGTTCGGAATGGCATAAATCTAGCCACTAAGGGTTACTTCGAATTTTCTCTTTATTCGACGATTGGATGGGATTACACCTTCTCGAGCATGATTTATCTCGATTTTCCATCACGTTAACCAATATTAATAAAGTCAGATATACAGTTGGTTGGCGGCGAATCGGGCTGGGGGAGGACAACACGGAAGTGGCAACAGAGAGGGAGCCATGACCAAGAAAGTCTCAGTAGCTGATTTTCAAGCCAACCCGGCGGCTGGCGGGAACGCGGTGCAGATCGATACCGCCGTCTTGACCGACAGCTGGGATGACGTCCAAGAATGCATCCTCGTCGCACAGGTCCTTGTCGACCAATACGGCAACGATGCCCCCCTGAAAGCCGAAGCCAGCGCCAGCAAGCTCTTGTTGGACTGGGCGGACCTTGAAGCCTGGGCCTATTGGAAGCGTGCCGGACGGGCGGCGCAGCAGTTGTTGCAAACCGAGCCCGCGGGAACGATCCATTAGACGCCGGGCGGCCGCTACGGCATAGTTACAGGATGTTCTTTAGGTCCTTACTGGCGGCCGTCGTTTGGCTTGCGGCTGGTGTCATGCCGGTATCGGCGCAGGATTTCTCCGTGAAGTTCGGGCGTGGCGCCGGCGAGCGTCTCGATGTCCGGTTCGACGATACCCAAGCGACCGAATCATGGTACCTGCGCCGATGCCAAAACCGGGTGACACCTGATTACCATGTGATGATCAGGGAATATGGCGATGTGCTCAGCGTCGCGTTGGTGAATTCCGCGCTCGAGGCCGATAAGACCGTCTGTGTGATCGGGCATATCCCGGATTTGCTCAAAAGGTATATGCGCTGACGCTGCTTAACCCTATTGGCGGCGCATCAGAGACTCACATCAAAGAACTACCTCTTAATCGCGGAATTTCGGCCGTTTGCACAGCGGCGCGGGGGCCATCTTCGGGATAGTCTCATCATGTTGTGGCAATAGTCCCTCAACACACCCCCCTCGGGGGCGGCAGTCCTCTGGCTGCCGCCCCACCCTCATGCGGGGTTTCGCTCTAAACATCTGATATTCCACATTAAAGTATCGAATACTACGGGCGGGCTACACCAATTGCGCCGTTCCCTTACAGGGCCGCTTGGCGCAAGTTGGGAGCATGTCAGGGCTACGGACACTTTTCGTTGCGACCGCGCTTTCCATGAGCCTGAGCGGCTGCGTGACCGCCGGATTAATGCTGGCGTCGACGGCGGCAAGCATTGTCAGTGGCGGCGGGGGGCAGCCCGGCGGGCAGGGAATGCGGAACCCGATCGATAAACCGATGACCGGCCGGGAAATTCGCGAAGCGCTCAGCCGGATGAACGACAAGGTCGATCCGGCCTGCCAACAGATCCTGGATGAGCGGCAGCAGACGCACGGCGGCCAGACCCCGATGCCGGCAAAAGCGACGGACGGCACCGACAGCGCGGCCGAGTACGGCCCCCCGGCCAAGGCGCCGCAGGGCGAGGGCGGTCCGGACGGGACGGCGGTCCAGCCGGTTTCCGCTGCCGCGGACCATGGTCCGGGCGGTTGCCGTCACAAGCTGGTTTGTTTGCCCGGGACGCCGAAACCGACGCTGATGCTCATGTGCGGCGGCAAACAACAGGTCGAAACGTCGTCTGAAGCGGGTGTTGCCGTCGTCGACCCGAGCGTCGGGGCGGCCGATACGAACGATGTCGGCCCGGATATCGTTCCGGTCGAGCCAACGGGCGGCGCGGCGGATTGGAATTGGGAACAGGATCCGTCGAAGCAACTCTGATACTTCCCCGCAGAAAACCCTTAACGAACTTAAGGATGACAAATTTCCCCGACTGTCTTAAGCAGTCGTTCAGCTTCATGGAATAAATTTGCTGGAAATCTCGTTAAGCCCGAAAGGGAGAAAAGATGTTTAAACAAAAACTATTTACGATCGTGTGCGCGGCGGCGCTCTGCATTGGGGCCGCTTCGGCCGATGCGCAAAAGAAGCCTTCGAAACCGAAGCTGAAAAAGGCGAAAATCGTCGGGCTTGTCTGCACGTGGTCGGCTTATGGCGTGAATAAAGAGACGATCATCGTCGATACCGTCAACAAGGGCGCCTATTGGGTTAACGAGAATCAGAATTTAAAGGTCCTTCAGTTCAATCCCGGACGGGTGGTCGTGGCCGGGGTCCGGTCTCGGTTGCAGGTGTCCCAGAGCCAGCTCGAGAAGAAAGTTCCGATGCGTATGACGATCAATCGGATCAGCGGCGAATTCATCGTTAGCCAAAAGGTCCACCCGTATCAGGGACCCGGCTCCTGCCGTAAACAGCGCCTGTTCTAGCGTCATCGGCTTCGGTATTCGGAGCGACAAAAAAAGGGCGATTATGTATTTTACAAACCACTCACTAGATTGAGATTGGAGGGGCGCAGTCGAACGTCTACCGGCTCTCCGCAGTAGAGTTCCTCTTGCCCCCCTTTTTGTCAGGCGGGTCTTTTGGTTTTTGTTTGGCGATTTTCCGCAGTTTCGCGTCGAAATCGTCTTCAGATTCTTCACAGTCGAGATCGCGCGCCGCCTGCCGGAACTTCTCACCTTGTGTTAGTTCTTTCTTGTCCATCATACTGCCAGTTGTATTGCTGTCTTTGGTGATTAACATATTAGCGCAATTCACGGGGGGACGCGATGGCAACGACACGGCATTTGGATTCGGTAGAGGTCGACCGAATCTATCTTTACGAAGAAAACCCCCGGCACGAGCCGATAGATACCCAGGACGAAATCATTGAACACCTCTGCAAAGACGAGCAGGTGTTCAATTTGGCACGGAACATTGCCGACGCGGGAACCAACCCACTAGAGCTGCTCGGGCTGGTTCAGGTTTCGGGGTCAGGCGCGGCGTCGACCAAGAAGGTCTATCAGGTTTGGGAGGGCAATAGGCGCGTATGCGCTATCAAGCTTCTGAACGACCCCGATCTCGCGCCGCCGCACCTCAGGAAGGATTTCGCCCGTCTCTCGTCCGAGTCAGGCCATGTTCCAATCAAGAAACTGACGGCCGTGATATTCGACGACCACGACGACCTGAAGTATTGGATGGGGATCATCCACGATGGCGCACAAGCGGGGGTCGGACGCCTTGATTGGGATGCCCAACAGAAGGAGCGCCACTTCGGATCGGGCCGAAACCGTGTGGCGCTCGCCGTTCTGGATGCCGCCGAGGAACTGGGTATCATTTCGAAGGAAAATCGAAAGGGCAAATTGACAACGGCACAGCGATTCCTAAACCGCACTGTCGTGCGCGAAGCGATCGGAATCGACGCCAGCAATCCCGAGGACATCACCTATAACCGGCCACTCGAAACCCTCAAGAAACAGCTGTCTCGGTTCATTGGGGACCTAGAGGACGGCACCATCACGTCGCGCTTCAACAGCTCGCAGGCAGACGCATACGGTCGAAAGCTCGCCAGCAATCCTGAGATTAGTTCCGAGCGGATCGCGCCTGCTGCCCTCGCGGCGGTAGCGAAGACGAAACGGGCGACCTCACGACGGAAGAAACCGACGAAGCCTCGTCCGCCATCCCATCTGGAGTACGACAAGAATCTCGCAACGGCGTTGGAGGTGCACACTAACAAGAAGCTTGAAGCGCTCTATTACTCGATTTGTGCAGTACCGATTGAGCACACACTGCTGCTCACCATCGGTGTATGGGCATTCGTCGAGTCGCTGACAGCTCTCGCCGGGAGGAAAGACCATGTTGATTTCGTCGCGTTCTATAACAACCAGCGGCTTGCGGAATATGGCCTAGGCAAGGGGAAGGCATTGGGTTCCGTCCGAGATGCCCTCACGCGAATTTCAAGGAATGGGAATGCCACGAAGCACCACAAAGTCTCGGGCAATTTCGATGGCGCGCAGTTAGTGAACGATCTGGGAACGATTACCCCGCTGTTGATAAAGACGGCAGAGGATATCGATCCCAAGAAATAGATGGCCGTGCGGCCGCACCTTCGCTAGAATTCCAATTGTTTCAAGAGGAAGGTGCCGATCAACATGGCGCTCGCAACATCACCACTTCGCTATCCGGGCGGAAAGGCTTCGCTCTTGGGCTTGGTGTCCCACATCATCCGTCTGAATAAATTGCAGTACGGACACTATGCCGAACCCTATGCTGGCGGGTGTGGGCTCGCGCTTGGATTGCTATATAGCGGTCATGTGAGCGACATCCATATCAACGACATTGACCGAGGAATTTGGGCGTTCTGGGACGCCGTTCTAAACCAAACGGACGAGTTCATTGATCTGATGAACCGCACGCCCGTGACGCTCGGAGAATGGAAGCGAAGGCGGGAAATGCAGCGAAACCAGAGGAGGCTGGACCAGCTTGAAATCGCCTTCACAACCTTCTTTCTCAATCGAACCAATCGATCCGGGATTATCAAAAACGCTGGCGTGATCGGCGGTCTCAGTCAGTCTGGCAAGTACACTGTCGACTGCCGCTTCACCAAGAGCGAGTTGGAAAGGCGCATCCGACGCATTCGGAAGTATCGAGATCACATTCATTTGCATCGCAAGGATGCTCTAGACTTTCTCAGGCACGTCGAACGAAACTTACCTGAGCAAACGTTCCTCTGCATCGATCCCCCGTACTTCAACAAGGGGGCAACGCTTTACACGAGCTTCTATGGAGCCGATGACCACGCGAAAGTTGCTGCAAAAGTTCTCAGTCTCGACCGGCCCTGGATTATCTCCTATGACCGTTGCGATGAAATTAGCGCTCTCTACACCTCACGCAGGCAGTTTGAGGTTTCCCTAAACTATTCTGCGCAGGTTAAGCGTGTAGGATCAGAGCTACTGATAGCGTCGAAGGGGCTAAGGGTGCCCGAGAGGCTGCGCGGCGCGCAGGTACATCGACCACAATACCGAGCGGCCTCCTAGCGGGATTCGAACTTCATTCGTGTCCAAAGCTCTCGCGGTGTCAGCTTGCGCTTAGGCTGCGGGGCGGTCAGGTATCCGATACGTGAGGCGCTTACCGACGACCCCCATGAGTGCCGCATCAGCGCGCTCAGCATCGTCAATTTCAAGCGCGGCACGGTGGTTGTAGCGGAACTCGTACTCCGCAAGATAGCGATGAAGATGCTTTTTGCTGCAATGCTGATAAACGCCCTTCATGCCGCGCTTGAAGATTGAGAAGTAGCCCTCAATCGTATTCGTGCCGATGTCACCTCGACCGTACTCACCGCGATTGTGATGCACGACGCCATGTTCCGCGAACTGGCGTCCAACCAGTGTGTAGTAAGACGCCTCATCGGTCATTAAGCGAGCTTCCTTCGCCACGTTCTCCATAACGATTGGGCCAAGAGTACTGGCTTTTAAGTCGTCAACGACCATGCTCCGAGCTTTCCCGGTGTCACGGTCCACCAGAGCCAAGACTTTATGTTTGTGGTGAAATCCGCGACCTTTCTTCTGCCCCTTGGGCTTGATGGATCGGTCGTTGCCGATAAAGGTTTCATCCACCTCGACGGCGCCGCCGTCGGAACCGAACGGGGATAGGTCGCCAGACGCCATAGCTTCACGAATCCGATGCGCTAGGAACCACGCACTCCTGTACTGAATCTCAAGAATGCGATGAAGCTGGTGAGCGCTGATACCTTTCTTGCTCGAAGCCATCAGGTAAACGGCCTGCAACATCTTATGAAGGGGGATGCGCCCGTGCTCAAACACGGTCCCAACCTTGACGGTGAACTGCTTACGGCAATAGCGGTCTTTACATTTCCATACGCCAATCCGCGTCGCTTTCCCCTGCAATTTGGTGGCGTTGTTGATCGAACCACAATGCGGACAAACCGACTCTCCGCCCCAAAGCACACCTTCAAGGTGCTCAAAGGCAGCAAGCTCGTCGTGGAAGTAGGGCTTCGAAAGAATTGACATTTGCGAACCTCACTATTTGAAGCTCACTCTACATCGAAATGTTTGGTTTGTAAAATACATAATCGCCAAAAAAAGGCCCGGCAGGTTCTTCGCCTCTGCCGGGCCTAATCGTGTGTGGAGGCCATCACGGTGATGGCTTCGTTGTTCCCCCGGCTCTCGCAACCGGGTATCGCATCGCGGCGCGGAAACCCGAGCTATCGAGATCCACCGTTTCAGGCAGCGGCGTCTCGCATGCTCGGTATGCTATTCCTCCCGTTACTTCGTCGTCTGCGTGTTCAGGATATTGCTGACTTCGTCTGCGGTGGTCGTCGTGGTCGTCGACTCCGAATTGGCGTCGGCGCCCTGATCACCGTCCGATTCCTGACCGATGAGGGCCGAGGCGTCCGAGTTGTTCAGGATAATGCAGGACGAGTTCGCGGTCGCGGTTGATTGCCCGCCGCTGCCGCCGCACACCAGGATCGTCGAGTCGCCGCCGGCGGTCGCGCTGGTATTCGTGCCTTGCAGGCTGCGCATGAAAACAGCCAATCCGGCGCCGTCGCGCTGCTTGAACTGGCGCGGTTGCTCGAACATCTGCGCCGAGGCTGTGCTGGCGATGAGGGCGATGCCGGCCGCCGCGGCCGCCATCAAGCTCGCTTTCCGAATGAATTGGGCCTGAAACATATTTGCTTGCTCCTGACAGGGTTGATGCGAATAAAGGAACTAACGAATGAATTTAAGTTTCAATAAGTTAAATAGCGTTTTTAAGATCTTGAGCGGGGCCGGGGAGCGGATAAATCCGCTCCCCATTCCCAGTCGTGCCATTGCTGGCACATGCTTTACGTATCGGTAAGCATCCCTTACGGGTTGCCGCCGCCACCACTGTTCTGGCCGGAGTCGACCGTGATGTTGAGCGAGTTACCGATTGCCGTGGCAGTCGACCGTGCGATCGCGCGATCCAGGCCGCCAAGGTTGGTGTAGTTCACAACGTCAATGTTATACGCGCGAGCACTGGCGCTAACATTGGCGACCGACAATTGCGTGACGTCCGCGAGGACGACGCCGTTGCTCGGGTTGTTCGTGTCAACACCGATCGACTTCAAGTTGCCGATCGCCGTTGCCGCGGCCGAACCGGTCGCATTGTAGATGTTGTAAACTTCGGACTTCGCCGAGATATCGGCCTGCTCGATCAAGCCAGCACCCGCGGCCAGGCCAAACAGTAGGGCCAGGTCGTGGAACTGGTTATTCGTGTGCAGGTCCTTCTCGATGTCGTTCAAGCTTAGGTCGGCGTCGAGGTCGAAATCAGCATCCTCGAAGTTGACCTTGGCTACCGGTCCCGGTTCGCACTGCTCGTTCTTGCAGACGCGGCGGTTGTCGACCGTATCGAACAAGAACTGTCCGCTGTGCTCCTGCACCATGACGTCGCCGTTAACCGTGACCAAGTTGCCGACCGCGGTTGCTTGGTCGATGACTTCCGGAAGCTCGAGAACTGCGTCCTGAACGGCTTCTTGAATCGCGTAAACAGTCACGACTTCACGAACCTTGACGGTTTCAGAGTAGTTTTCGGTCTTCGAAAGACTCTCTGTAATCGTCTGGGACTTGCTCTTTGAACCCGTCTCCGAATACAGGAGCGAGCCGTCGATATCGACGTTCAGGTTCGCGGCGCTTTCCGTCCGGGCATCGGTGGTGCTGTTGAACGCAGCTCCGAAGTCCGCACGGCCGTTCTTGGCGAACGCGCCGGCAAGAGCGGCACCACCGGTTCCGACGATTAGGCCGGCACCCGGCGGAATGGACCCGCCGCCGGAGGCGACGATGTCACCACCGATGAAGAAGGCAGCGCCTTCACCATTGGTTTCGACGAACCCGTTCGCCGTATGGGCGATATGCGAGTTGTTCGACGTCGCCAAGCTGGCGGAAGCCGTCAGGTCTGCGTCGAGGGTCTTTTCGACCTTCGTGCTCCAGTTGGTCTCCTGGCTGGCAGACTGAGTCGCCGACTGGGAAAACGCCTTGTCGACGGTCAGCCCGATGTCGGCTTCGTACCCGACCTTGAACTCGACCTCTTCCAACGGCTTGTAGTTGGTGATGTCGCTCGTGCTGGAGTTGGCATTGACGTTGCCGATCTGCATCTGCAGAACTTGATCGGAAATGTCACCAATCGGATTGATGTCAACGGTAATCGTCACGTTTTTCGTGATGATCTCGTTGATATCTTTGTCCCACTTCCAGCTTACATCGTCGAATGCTTCCGCTTCGACGCCGAAGCCCGCGGTACCCACGCCAAGTGCGAGTGCTGCGACGCCTCCCAATAAGGCTGTCTTACTGAGCCTCATGTCTCTCTCCTTTACTTATTGAGATAGTTGGCCATGTGATCGGTCCTCACTAGGTTGCATCCACCGGACACGGGAAGACCAAGAAAATCCGTCATGACTTGATAGACACCCATTTCCACGACGGACCTGACACCGAGTTGCAAAGGTTCATTCTGAATTTGCCCGGCATCGAATTCGACCAGCCTATCGCCAAAGAAACGGAAGATATTCGCTTCCACTTCGTAGCCGTAGATTTGCTTTTGTAGGCTGGTTGAATACGCGACTGAGAAGTTGCGTGCGTTAATGACACGCATATCCAGTGCTACGTTGATGACAACGGTTCGCGCACCGCCACCGATACCTTCGATGAACAGCTGCGCACCACCGCTGGTGATGTTGTAATTCAATTCCGTGAGCGCGCCGACGACGATGAAGTCACTCGCCGGCAATTTGTATTCGTCGATGTTCCGCGCCAGCTTGCGCTGTTCTGCGAGCTTCATCTCTGCGAGCGGGATCCGCAGATCCAGTCGCTCGACCAGGCGAACCTTGCCTGATTTGTAAAGGGCGCTGATGACCATTTCCGAGACGCCCTGCGTTAGCGCGTGGCCATTGTCGTCGTAGTTGATCTGGCCCGTCTTGTCCGCGACTTCGCCGACGGAGAACACTGGCTTGTTCTTGCCGCCGACTTTCCGCAGCGCCGCCAAACATTGCGTGTAGGGAGTCTCGTTGCTCGTTACGGGGAAGCTGAATATCGGGCTCACCCCTTCACTTGGATACGGACCGCTCGTTTGGCAGGCCGCCAGTCCTGCCATGGCCCCGACAAGCACTATTGCTTTTCGCAACTTCATTTATCTCTCCCCACTCAGGCTTTGAGCCTTAATTGGACTAGGGGCCGTGTTTTCCACCCAACGCGATCACGACCGGTAAACCTATGAAGACCATCTATTCGAAATATGAGTACATGTTGTAATAGCGGCCTTTCCTAATATTAGGTTTGAGGTCGTGATTTCTTGAAGCAAACTTGCGTATAAGTTTGGGGGGATGTGAGGTAACCCGTTTAGTGCTTTTGCGCTTACCCGGCCTATGTATTTACTTTGTGGGTACCGCGCTTTTTCTTTTGTACCGAGAAAGCAGTGTTTTATTCGCCAATTCGGGTGCAATTTGATACCGGACCAGCCCGCGCATCGAATGCAGTGAATTGATGAAAAAGTGAGTAATTCTGCCGTCGCACGGGGGTGCTCAACCGCCGTTCGAAACGCGCATTACGGATATTTTTCAAATGGTTTTGTCGTTTCCAGACTACACCCTTAGTCCAGGTCCGGCGCCGCCGGCGCGCGATGACGATCTCTTGACTCTTTTGTAACAGGTAGCCGAAACTCTCCGCTCCGAAAGTCGGTGTGTCACCGTTCGGGTGGATATGGGGACTATGGATAACCAACTCGGTCGGGACGCGATGTCGATGGTAGGGTGGTGTCGTTTGATGAGGTCCAGCCGAATTTGACCGATCGAAAGGGGTATGGCGCTAGCCAGATGCGGGAGAATATGTCAGCAATTGACCGGCCGGAGCACGGCAATTCAATGCCGTCGGATGAACGGTGGCGAGACGGAAGCATGTCGCTTGATGCCGCGATCGCGGCGCAGGCTCAGGGGCGGTCACGGTATGGACGCCCGACGAGAATTCTGGTTTCGATAAGCCCATCCTTGGAGCGCGAGCGGATGATCACCGCGCTGGCGCATTTTCCGAATTACGAGACGAAAGTAGCGAAAGGCCTGGATTTCGCCTCGATCAACGACGCGAACCGGATCGACTATCTGATCGTATGGTTCGAAGCCCTGCAGAAGTTGAGGGAGGTCGATGCCAACGCATTCGTTAAGATGTCGCGGCATGCGCGCGTCATTATTGCGCTCACGAGCGATCGCCTTCTCGAAGCTGCCAGCACGCTCCATCTCGCCGATGCGTGGTTGTTCACCGATTTGGTGCTCGATCAGATCGGCAAGCTCGTGGGGTTGAGCGATAGCGGTTACACCGTCGTGCCGTCCGACGTGGGCAGCGACTTCGGCTTGGACAATCTGCGGGTACAACTGCTTCATAAGCTCGACGACTCGGAGCGTCAGGTCCTCGAGCAGCTCGGTCTCGGTCACAGCAACCGCGATATTGCGGTGCGGCTTGAAATTTCGGAACCGCAGACCAAGGCGATTGTCCGCAATATCCTCGGGAAGCTCCACTTCCGGAATCGGACGGAGGCGGCGGTCTTTATCGCGCGCCGCCGGCGCGATGCACTCGGGCTTCCCGTCTTTCCCTCGTAGTCGTCCCGCGGCCCGCCGATTCGGGATTTTCAGTGTTCGAAAGGCAAGTAAACATCCGTACATCCATTTGTACGGGTGCATTGTCTATTTAGGGTTAATCTGATCTTAAGGAGGCAGGACTTATCAATTAGCGGTACCACGCGTCGTTTATCTTTAATAGCCGGTTGCGAATCACCCGATGTGGGTTAATTATTAGTGTGGTGCGCCGGGCATATCGCAACAGCGCCTTAACTTATGGAGTGGGAAGCATGGGGTCCAGTATCCGGGGTGGCTTGGTCTTCGTGGCTTTGGTGGCGTTGTTCGCCACGGACGCCGCGGCCCAAATGAACAACCGGCCATTCTCTTTCGGCGGTGGCGCATCCTTGGGCATTAGCAATGCCGGCAAGCAGGCGATCCTCCAACAGAAACTGACCGGCAGCACGCCGGACAATATCCGCAGGGGCCTTTCCGGCCTGATCACCATCACCCGGGGGCCGGGCAATAACGCGATCGCCCGCGGCGCCGATGGGGCGACCATTCCCGGCTTCAAGGGAACCAGCCGCGCGGTGAGCGGCGGAGTCGGCATCTTCAATCCCTATTTCCTGGGCAGTTCGGGACGCCGCAGCGGGACGCTGTCATTCGCCAGCCGCCATACGAGCAACGCGATTTCCGGGTGGACGGGTATGGTTTCCGGCAACAGCCGGTATCGGGGCGGCAACTCCGTGGATGCCTGGACCAGCCAAGTCGGCGGCTAACGCACAGTCCGCAGGCGGTTCGCCGCACCACCGAATACCGCATTTCAGATCACGCGCCCGGCATGACGCTGGGCGCGTTCTGCGTTCTGCAAGGAGAACCGGCTGGCGGTGACGGCGAATCACGCAACGCCATCCGCCGCTCTATTCTTTGAAGGTAAGGATTTGCGGGCCGATCGGCGAAGGGGTCGGCGCCGCCGTCGCCCGCAGTACGGCCGCCTACTGCGACTGCGGTGTGTCGGTCTCGTTGGATGCGCCGCCGCCCGGCAGCAGCCCGTTGTTCAAGGCCCAGATGGCCGCCTGAGTCCGGTTGCTGACGTTGATCTTCCGAAGCAGGCTTTTCATATGAACCTTCACCGTTGCCTCGGTGATGCTCAGCCGGTTGGCGATCAACTTGTTCGAGTCGCCCTGCACCAGACATTGCAGGATCTGCATCTCGCGTTCGGACAGGCCGAACGTGTTGTCTGCCGGAATGTTCGCCGGCACCGCGTTCGCGACGCCATTGACCAACAAGGCGGCCAGATGTGTCGGGAAGACCTTCTCGCCGAGAACGACCAGCTGAAGCGAGATCAGCAAAGCGTCGAGTGAGATGTCCTTCATCAGATACCCGCTGGCGCCGGCCGCGAGACAGGAGGCGAGGGTATTGGAACACAGGTTGTCGTTGAGGATCACCACCGGCGAGTCCGGCAGGACATTGCCCAGGTGATTTAGGTCGTCAACGATATGACTGGGGTTTGACGAGAGATCGATTAGGATCAAGCCGGGCACAACGTCCGGATCGAGATCAATCGTTCCCACATCGTCGGCCTCGCCGATAACGTCGAACTGCGATCCGTTAAGTAGGCTCTTCAGGCCTTCGCGAAATAACTTGTTACGCCCGAAGAGGAGCGTTGCCACCGTGTCCATCTTGATATCCCCAATAAGGATTACCCTATAAAACGATCAACCGCCTTCAATTGATCATTTAGGCTAAGGCGTTGTTATGATTGTCGTTCATGGTAATCCTAATTTGTGACACGAAATATCGCCCGGATGGTGAAATTTGGAACTCAAGTGTCATACCTCCTTAGATACTTAATTCTGTTTATGATTAACCATTGCGTTGTGCAATAGGCAATTCTGGTTAAAGCCGATCTAATGACGCAAAAGGAGCAGGCGCGTCGGTAACCATCTGAAATCAAATATGAAAAATATTTCAACTATATGGCGACGATGGTTAATTCTTGCCGGTGCAGGGTAACGAGTTGTTTACCCTCTCATGCTATCTCGTTCGAATCACCCATCAGACGCAGCCGTCGCTGGTCTGATCCACAATGCCCGGCTGGTTCGATCGCGCATACGGGAGTGGCCTCCCGAGTCACGTCGCCCGTGGAGGTAAGATGTGCGAGTCCTGATGATCGACGATCACGGCATGTTCCGTCACGGCTTGCGCCTGACCCTGCAACAGCAGTTTGCCGATGTCGAGATACTCGAGGCGGCGACCATCGATCAGGGCATGGCGCTGGCGGAACAAGGCGGACCGATCGACCTGGCGCTGATCGATCTATTCCTCGCCGGCGAGGACGGGGTTGACGCCATTCAACGCCTCCGAACCATTTCACCGGACACCCCTGCGGCGGCGCTCACGGCCTCCGAAGACGTGCATGACGTGAACCGGGTCATGGCTGCGGGGGCGATGGGCTATATCAAGAAAAGTTTCGGTCCCGACGTCTTGAAGAACATCATCCAACTCATTCTGTCGGGGGAGCGGTTCTATCCGGTGTTGCAGGCGGACGCGCCGGCTATGGCTCTCGGGCGGGCGGACCGGGGCGAGCCGGTGCGGCGACCGGCCGCCGACTTACCTGTCGAACTGACGCCGCGTCAGAAAGAAATACTGCAGGGTCTGGTGAACGGACGCTCGAATAAGGAGATTGCCCGCGATCTCGATATCATCGAGGGAACGGTAAAGGCTCATATCCGCAACATGATGGGCAAGCTTCGGGTTCGGAACCGTACGCAGCTTGCCCTCATGGCGACGCGGTTGGGATTCATCGATGAAGAGGGCCGCTGGCGGAATTAGGGCCGCCCTCGACCACGGCTCCGGAAGGATACGGAACCGTCTAGACCCGGACCAGGGCTTGCCATCCGGGATCCGGCTCGGCGGCCGCTCCTGAATTTTCGACGATCTTGACCCATTTCCGGTGCAAAGCCTCGGCATCGCCCGACTGAAGATAGTGGATCGGCCCGCCGCGGAACGGCGCAAAGCCGGCCCCGAAAATGAGCCCCGCATCCAGCAGGTCGGCGTCCTCGACGATCTTTTCCCGCCAACACGCGATGCAGGTATCGAGCAGCGGCAAAATAAGCCGGTCCTGAAGTTCGGCCGACGGGGCCGTGTTGCCCGATTTGGCTTTGACCGGCTTTCCCTTGCGATACGGGTAGAATCCTTGGCCCGTTTTCTTCCCGAGGTCGCCCTTCCCGACGAGCCGCTTGAGCGCTGCCGGCGGTTCCCATCCATCGCCGCCCGCGAGGATTTGTCCGACGTGCAGGCAGATATCGAGACCGACCGCGTCGGCAAGTTCCAGCGGGCCCATGGGCATGCCGAATGCCTCGGCGGCGGCATCGATCGCGGCGGGTGCGTTGCCTTCGTCGAGCAGATCGACCGCCGCGAGGAGATAAGGTGTAAGCACTCGGTTGACGAGGAAGCCCGGTACGCTGCGCACCGGCAGCGGCAATTTGTCGATCTGACGGGCGAAGGCCAGTCCGTCGTCGATCACGGCGGTATCGGAATTCTCGCCGCGTACGACTTCCAGCAGCGGCATCTGCGCGACCGGGTTGAAGAAATGCAGCCCGATCAATCGGCCCGGTTTCTTCAGGACGGTCGCCAGGTCCTCGAGCGGAATGCTTGACGTGTTGGTCGCCAGCAGGGCGCCCGGCTTCATCTGCGGCTCCAGCGAACGGTACAGCGTATGTTTGAGGTCGATGTCTTCCGGAATCGCCTCGATGATCACGTCGGCGTGGCGTATCCCGTTCCCATCGATATCGGGGATCAACCGGTCCAGGGCCGCGCGGCTTTCGCCGGGCGCCCTGAGACGCCGTTTGAACAGCTTGGCGGCGCGCCCCATCGCCGGGGCGATGTATTCGGCGCCGCGGTCCTGCAGCGTGACCCGCAGCCCGCGCAGGGCGCACCAGGCGGCGATGTCGCCGCCCATCGTTCCAGCGCCGATCACATGGATATGCTCGAACGGCTTGTCCGACGCCTTGCCGAGATCTTTCAGGCGTTCGCTGAGGAAAAACACACGGACCAGGTTCTGCGCGGTGGATCCGGTGATCAACTCTGCGATCGACCGGGCTTCCTGGCGCATCATGCGGTCGCGGAAGTCGCCATGGCGGACCCAGAGGTCGATCAACGCGTAGGGGGCAGGGTAGTGCTCGGGACGCGCTTTCTTGCGGACCTGCGCCCGCATGATCGGCGCCAGGGCCCATCGGACCGGCAGCAGATTGCTGATGATCACCGAGAGACGCCGTCGCTTGACCCGCAACTTGCCGCCGATGGCCATTTTTGCCGCACGCTCGAAATGCCGCGGCTGGGTGACGGCGTCGACGACCCCCGTCCGCTTCGCCGCCCGGGCGCGCAGACTGCGGCCGGTCAGCATCAGGCCCATCGCGGCAGTCGCTGGGATCAGGCGGGTCAGCCGCGCCGTGCCGCCGAGTCCTGGATGAATGCCGAGCCGGACTTCGGGCAATCCGAGCCGCGCGTCGTCGCTGGCGACCCGGTAACGGCAGGCGAGCGCCAGCTCCAGGCCGCCACCGAGGCAGAAGCCGTGGATCAGCGCGACGGTCGGGAAGGGCAGTTTCTCGACCCGGTTCAGGACCGCATGGCCGCGCAGCACCAGTTCTTCCACGTCATCCGGGTCCTGGAGTCGGCGAAATTCACTGACATCCGCGCCCGCGATGAATCCGTTTTCCTTACCCGACCGGATGATCAGGCCGGACGGCTTGTCCCGGTCGAGGTCATCGAGCACCTCGTCCAGCGCCGCCAATACGTCCTTCGACAAGGTGTTGGTGCTCGCGTCCGACCGGTCGAGCGTCAGCCAATGGACATTGTCCTCGTCCCGATGGGCATGCCAGTGGCGCGGCGTGGCGACCGTGGCGCTTTCGGCGGGCTTCGGCGCAGCCGGTTTCGACTTGACGGTCGTGGTCTCGGATTGTGCCGCGTTTTCCGGCGGCGTGCGGACGGTTTCCGCGCTGGACTTGCCGGTCATCCGTTTTGTTTTTGCCGCCATGCTACGCGGCCTCCATCAACAGGGCGCCGCCCTGACCGCCGCCGATGCACAGCGACGCGATCCCGCGTTTGGCTTTGCGCCGCGTCAGGACATGCAGCAGGTGGAGGGCGATCCGCGCGCCGCTGGACCCGACCGGATGGCCGATGCTGATCGCCCCGCCATCGACGTTCAGCCGGTCCGGATCGACCGCGCCGAGCGGGCCGTCGAGGCCGAGTTGATTCTTGCAGTAGTCGGCATCGGTCCAGGCCGCGAGGCAGGCCAGGACTTGCGCCGCGAAGGCCTCGTTGATCTCCCAGGCGTCGATATCGTCCAGGGCGTAGCCGTTGCGGGTGAGGATCGGCGTCGAGGCATGCACCGGGCCAAGGCCCATCTGCGCCGGATCGAGCGCCGCCCATTCGCTGTCGACGATCTGGCCCATCGGCGTCAGTCCATGCTGCTTGACGGCATCCCCGGACGCCAGGATGAGCCAGGCGGCACCGTCGGTGATCTGCGAACTGTTGCCGGGCGTCACCGTCCCGAACGGGCGCTCGAATACCGGGCGCAGTTTCGCCAGTTTTTCGATATCGTTGTCGGGCCGAACCCCGTCGTCCTGCTCGAAATGCTTGCCGCGCGTATCGAAGATCGGTTCGATCTCCTCGAAATGGCCTTCCGATTGGGCCTTCGCCGTGCGCTTGTGGCTCTCCAGGGCGAATGCGTCCATCGCTTCCCGACTGATGGAGAATTTGTCCGCAAGGACCTCCGCCGTCTGCCCCATATTGAGATTGACCACCGGGTCCGTCAGCCCCTTCATGAGCCCGATGACGGGGACCAGGAAGCCGGGGCGCCAGGCCAGGGCGGCCTTGGCCTTCGCGAGTGTGCCGCGCGCGGTGTTCAGGTCCGCCAGCCAATTAACCATGCGGGCATTGAACAGGATCGGCGAATGGCTCAACGCCTCGGTGCCGCCGGCGAGGATCAGATCGGCGCGGTCGTCGGCGATATACCGGGCGGCGGTCTCGATCGATTGCAGGCCCGACGCGCAATTGCGTTGCACGGTCCAGGCGGTCACCCGTTCCCCGCAGCCGAGCCGCAGCGCAGCGATCCGCGCCGGATTGACCTCGTCGGCCGTCGGCGAAACGCAGCCGAGAATGACCTCGTCCAACTGCTCCGGTGCGAAAGGCTGGCGCAGCAGGAGAGGACGGCCGGCAGCGACCGCGAGGTCGACCGGCGAGAAGGGCCCTGGACGGCCACGCGCCTTCAGGAAGGGCGTGCGGTTGCCGTCGACTACATAGACAGGGCGACGGGTGGCTGAGGTGCTGATCGCTCCACTCCTTTTTTGCCGATTTCCTCCGGTGCGAAGTCGTCGACCATGATGGCGGTCCGGGTGGCTTCGGCCGCATCGTCGAGAAGGGCCGATTCGGCCTTGGAAATGACACCTTGCGCCAGCCCTTCGGCGGCGGTCCGAATTTTGCGGTCGCGCAGCTTACGCTCGACCGGTTCGGCCGCGAGGACCCGTTCCAGCGCGTGTTCCAGGCAGCCGGTGATGTCGGCGGGATCGTGCGAAACGAAGATGCCGTCGGTCAGGCGGTCGCGGGCCTCCGACGGTTCCATCATCAGGCCGGCGCACTGAGCGGCCAGCTTGTCCGATGGGGCCTTGCGGCGCATGCCGAGCGGGAAGACGATGGCGCACAGCGCCCAGGCCATCGGCCGGGACGGGAAGTTGACGAGGATCTCGTCCAGCCGCCGCTGGATTTCATACAGTGCGTTCTGGCAACACCAATGCAGCAGCGGTTCGTCCGCCTGCGGCCTGCCGTCATGCTCGAACCGCATCATGACGCACGCCATCAAATACATCTCGCTGAGAATGTCACCGAGCCGCGCCGACAGGCTTTCGCGCCGTTTCAGGCCACCGCCGAGCAGCACCAGCGCCGCTTCGGCCACGACGGCGAAGGACGCGCTCGCCCGGCTGAGTTGCTTGTAATAGTGCTTGGCGACGCCGGCATCCGGCGCATTGGCCCATTCACCGCCGGTGGCGTTGTGGAACAACGACCGCCCGATGATGTTCAGTTGGTGCCGGAGGTGGGCGAACAGGGCCTCGTCGAAGGCGTCGAGCCCGGCTTCCCGGTCCGGGTCGTGTGCGGCCGCCATCTCGCGCTGCAGCCACGGATGACACCGGATCGCCCCTTGGCCGAAGATGATCATGCTGCGCGTCAGAATATTCGCCCCCTCGACCGTGATGCTGACCGGCAGGGCGTAGTAGACGTTCGCCAGATAGTTGCTCGGCCCGTTGCAGATTGCCCGGCCCCCGTGGACATCCATCGCGTCGTTGATCGTGTCGCGCAGCCGGTCGGTGGTGTGATACTTGACCACCGCCGACAGGACCGCGGGCTTCTCGCCGAGATCGACCGCCGCCGCCGTGATCGCGCGGGCGGCTTCCAGCAGATAGGCGTTGCCCGCAATCCGCGCCAGCGCTTCCTGGACGCCTTCGAACTTGCCGACGGGCAGGCGGAACTGTTTCCGCACCCGCGCATAGGCGCCGGTGGTGCGGGCGCAGAACTTAGCGCCGCCCGTGCTGGCGGACGGGAGCGAAATCGAACGGCCGGCGGCGAGGCAGTTCATCAGCATACGCCAGCCTTGTCCGACATAGTCTTGGCCGCCGATGATCCAGTCCATCGGCATGAACACGTCGGCGCCGTGCGTCGGGCCGTTCTGGAATGCCTGGTTCGCCGGAAAATGCCGGCGTCCGATTTCCACGCCGGGCGTGTCCGTCGGCACAAGGGCGAGGGTGATGCCCAGGTCTTCCTCGTCGCCCAGCAGACCGTCGGGATCAGACAGCCGGAACGCCAGCCCCATGATCGTCGCGACCGGCGCCAGCGTGATGTAGCGTTTTTCCCAACTCACCCGCATGCCGAGAACGCGTTCACCGTTGTAATCGCCGTAACAGACAATTCCCCGGTCGGGCAGAGAAGCGGCATCCGATCCGGCGTCCGGCCCGGTCAATGCAAAACACGGAATGTCCTGACCGGCGGCAAGCCGCGGCAGGTAGTGTTTCTTCTGGTCGTCGGTGCCGTATTCCAACAGCAGTTCGGCCGGGCCGAGCGAGTTCGGCACCATGACGGTCACCGCGGCGGCGAGGCTGCGCGTCGAAATCTTCATGACCACGGCGGAATGCGCGAGGGCCGAGAACCCGAGCCCGCCATGCGCCTTCGGGATGATCATGCCGAGGAAGCCTTCATCCTTGATGAACTGCCAGATATCCGGCGGCAGGTCGCCGCGTTCCGCGGTGATCTCCCAGTCGTCGAGGCGGGCGCAAAGCGCTTCGGTCGGCCCGTCGAGGAAGGCCTGTTCCTCGGCGCTGAGGGTCGGACGCGCCAGCGCGCGCATCGACTCCCAGTCGGGGTTTCCCGAAAACAGATCGCCGTCCCACCACACCGTGCCGGCTTCGATTGCATCGCGCTCGGTGTCCGACATCGGCGGCAACACCTTGCGGTACCAGTTGAGCATCGGGGCGCTGATGAACTGCCGCCGTAGTCCGTGAAATAGACCTGCCATGTCCGACCTTCCTGGTTCCGCCTAGGCGGAAACGCTCTTCGGGCTGTTCGAGGAGTCCGCGTCCGGTGTGTCCTCCGTGTCCGCGGCGTACCCGGCGCTGCGCCGCTCTTCCTCGGCCATCAGATCCTTGCGCGACGGCTTGCCGATCAATGTCTGCGGCAAGCTGTCCCGGAACTCGACCCTGGACGGCACTTCGAAGGACGCCAACTCGTCCTTCAGAAAGGCGCGCAGTTCGGCGCTGGTAATCTTCGCGCCGGGGTGCAGCTTGACGTATGCCTTGACGATCTCGCCGCGGTGCCGGTTCGGCACGCCGCAGACGACGGCTTCCTCGACCGCCGGGTGCAGATAGATGGCTTCCTCCACCATCCGGGGATAGACGTTGAAGCCGCCGCTCAGGATCAGGTCCTTGATCCGGTCGATGATGAACAGGTAGCCGTCCTCGTCGATATAGCCGACGTCCCCGGTATGCAGCCGGCCGCCGCGAAAGGCGTCGGCATTTTCGTCGGGTCGGTCCATGTAGCCGGCCATCACCTGCGGCCCGGAAATACAGATTTCGCCATGCTCGCCGAAGGGCAGCAACTTGTCCGGATCCTTGCGGTCGGTGATCTCGATCAGCGTGCCGGGCAGCGGCAGACCCACGGAGCCGGTCTTGTTGACGCCCTCGAAGGGATTGACCGTGCAGACCGGACTCGCCTCGGTCAGGCCGTAGCCTTCGACCAGGGTGCATCCCGTGACCGCCTCGAATTTTTCCTTCACCCGCGCGGGCAGCGGCGCGCCCCCGGAGATGCAGAGCTCGAGGCTCGACAGGTCGAATTTGTCGATCGCGGAATACCCGTTCAGCGCCGAGAACATCGTCGGCACGCCACAGAAGACGGTGGGCTTGTGTTCGTCGATCGCGTTCAGCACGTCCTCGGTGTTGAAGCGCGGCAGCAACACCAATTCCGATGCGTTGTAGAGCGCGTTGTTCATGACCCCGGTCATGCCGAAGACATGGAACAGGGGCAGGATGCCGAGGAATTTTTCCTCACCGCGTGTCGCCGATGTCGCCCACAAACTGGTCTGGACCGCGTTCGCATACAGGTTCGCGTGGGTCAGCATCGCGCCTTTCGGCGTCCCGGTGGTGCCGCCGGTATATTGCAGCACGGCCATGTCCACCGCGGGATCGATCGCCGGCGCGGCATAGCCGCCGTCGTTATCGATCAAGGAATCATACGTGATATGCGCTTCGTCCGACGGTATCGACGCGATTTCCTTGCGCTTGGTGAAGGCGAACAGCAAGCCGCTCGAGAACGGCAGGATGTCGCGCATCCGGCAGGTGATGATCTTCTCGAGGGCGCCGTCCTGGATACGGTCCGCGATCTTCGGATACAGCGTTTTCAGGTTCAGCGTCACCATGATGCGCGTGTTGGAATCGAGGATCTGCCGCGCGATCTCGCGTTTCGCATACAGCGGGTTGTAGTTCACGGCCACCGCGCCGATGCGCAGGATGGCGAAATAAAAGATCACGTAATAGGGACAGTTCGGCAGCAGCAGGCCCACCCGGTCGCCCTTGCGGACGCCGAGATCCTGCAGCCCTTTTCCGACCCGGTTCACCAAGCCGTCGACGGTCTTGTAGTCGTAGCGCTTGCCGAGAAACTCGAGGCATGGATTGTGGGGAAAGTCGGCGACGGCATCGTCGAGGATCTTGGTGACAGGATGGCTTTCGATCTCGGCGGCCCAGGTCAGCGATGTCGGATAGGAATCCTCCCACGGATAGCGCTCCGGCGGCACGACGCGGTGTAGACCGGCGCGTTTCGGGCCGAGCGACGCGACGGCGGACCGGACCGCGGCGCCAAGCTTGGAGAGGCTATTTTTATTGATAAATTTCAAATTCATAACCTGCATTCTTTAGAGCAAATGTTAGCCGGTGGGGGCCGATTGTCCGATTTTTGCGGCGATTTGCCCTGAAGGTTTCTATTTATCCCTTGATAAGGTTGCGGAAATTTTAACCCGCCTCCGCGCGAATCGGCCCGGAATTGAGGTTTTCCCGGCGCGCCAGCATGCCGATCACTTCCATCAATTCGGGTACGATGCGGTCCACGGCATTGGCGCCTTCTTCGATGGCGTCTTCGGCGCGGTGAAAGTCCAGCAGTCCGATATGTCCCATGCGGGGCGTGATGGAGACATCCGGCGGATCGCCGGCCAATCGGCTTCGGGTAATTCGGTCGAGCAGGATGCTGAAGCTTGCGGCCATCGTCCCTAAGAAATTGGGTTCTTCCTGCTCGGCCGCAAGGAGTTGGCGCATCGCGGGTCCCAATCGTTCCGGGGTGCAGGTGCGGCGTTCCTCGCCAGTATACGGCTCCTGGTCTGGTCCGGCACCCGGATTTCGCTCGTCCGTGTCGGCCATGCCGCTCATGGTGTCTCCGGTTAGGGTGACCGCGATAACCACCCGCGCGCCCATGGCCCGGCAGACCGAGACCGGCACCGGATTGACCAATGCGCCGTCGATCAGCCAGCGGCCATTGACCTTGATCGGCTTGAAAATGCCTGGAATTGAAACGGAGGCGCGGATTGCGTCCAGCAAATGACCTTCGGTCAGCCAGATTTCGTGACCGGTGTGCAGTTCGGAGGCGACGGTGGCGAAGCGGGTCGGCAGGTCTTCTATTTGGCGGTCGCCCACCATTTTCTCCAACTCGCGAAACATTCGTTTTCCGCCGATGATGCCGTTATCCGGCACCATGAAGTCGAGCAACCGCACCATGCGGAACCGGGTCAGCGTGCGGACCAGATCGGTCAGCGCGTCCATTTGTCCGGCGAGGTAGAAGCCGCCGACCAGCGCACCCATGGAGGTGCCGCAGATCATGTCGGGAACCAGGCCGAGTTCCTGGAGGCGCCGGAGCACCCCGATATGGGCCCAGCCGCGGGCGATGCCGCCGCCTAGGGCAAGTCCGATCGTCGGGCCGGTCGTCATGCGTCGTCAGACCCCTCCTGTGAAGCCGCGCAGGCAAAACCGGGCCGGGCCTCGGATTTGGAGGCGCGCCGGCCCGTAACGGCATGTCGGCACGTCGAACCTACCGCCGGTTTGATTGCAAATTGGTTAAACATTCCTTGCTAAATTAGGGCGATTCAGCAGGTTCGGTGGCGACTCCCGCTCACCTTGGTTAACGAGTCCGACACCGAATTTTTGCAAAACCGATATTTTGGCGGGCAAATCTACTAGTAGAATTCACCGCATATATCCCCTTGACGTACGTAAGTCCAATCCACATATTGAGTGTAAGGAGATTGGATATGGCCAAGGGTTTCACGATTACCGAGTTTTTCCGCCGCTTTCCGGACGATAACTCCTGCTTGGATCACCTGATGAAGGTGCGCTACGGCGAAACGCTTGAATGCCCGAAGTGCGGCAAGGAAGGTCGCTTTGCCCGCCTCAAGAAGCTGCCCGCCTACTCCTGCCCCTGGTGCGGCCATCACATTCACCCGATGCAGGGAACGCCCTTCGAACGATCCCGCACGCCGCTGCAAAAGTGGTTCTATGCAATGTATCTGTTCACCACGACGCGCAACGGCGTGGCCGCAAAAGAACTGCAACGCCAGCTTGGCGTGACGTACAAAACCGCGTGGCGCATCGGGCACGAAATCCGCAAGTATATGGGCTATGTCGATGGCGATCCGATGCTTGGCGGGCATGTCGAAGCCGATGAAGCGTGGATCGGCGGCAGGACACAGGGTAAGTCGGGGCACAGCAATAAGACCATCGTCTTTGGTATGGTCGAACGGGATGGCATCGTTCGCGCGGTTCCGGTCAAGAGCCGCTCGCGCTTCCATATTGAGCCGCATATCTCCGATAAGGTGGAGCCGGGGTCGACAATCAGCACTGACGATTACTCGGTCTACAAAATCCTTCCCGCTCTCGGATACGAGCACGGCGCGGTCAACCACTCCGCCAAGCAATGGGCTGACGGCATTCATCACACAAACACTATCGAAGCGTTCTGGGGCTGGCTGAAACGTGGCATCAACGGCACGCATGTTTGGGTATCCCGCAAACATCTGCCCAAGTATCTCGGTGAATTCGAATTCCGGTTCAATCTTCGGAATTCCCCTCATCTAATGTTCGATTTCCTGCTGGCGGCTTTCCCGAAGCCATAGCTTCGAACAGGCGGTCAAACGCCGCCTTACTGCCCTTTGAAGGATGTTCCTTCGCGAATTGCTTTAACTGCTTTTCGCGACGGGCTTCTTCCAGGCTTAGATATTTACCGCGTGCCATCGCCGCCCCTTAAGTCAACATGCCTCATTCGGTAGTTGTGCCAATCACATAACAGCCGAACCCAAGATGACTTTGGCCATTCGTTAAAACACTCAGCTTTGTTTACCTTCAAATCCTCAAATATAGGTGAAACATATTTATCAACTCCCTCCGTTTTTGAGGTTTTATCTTTTCCTGTGCAAATTGTTGTCAAATCGAACATTGCATTCAACCAGTAGTCTTTCCCAATATCGGTCTGTGTACTTGATGTGGTTACGTGGTTTGACGGGTAAATTCTTCCCCATACGGTTATTCGGCCCGCCTTAGCTGCGTCTCGTATTTCCGCTTCAATTCGGAAAACTAAATTCCCGTCATCATTTGAATCGCCAATTGCCCACACCGATTTATTGTTCAAATAATCGAACAGCCATCGTACCGACGCATCTGGTCGACGTTGCGCCGGCATCCTTTTGCGCAACTCGAAATACGTCAAGAACGCCGCCCAACCTATCAGGGCAAGTAGCACTATTGGCGCCCAACCAGGCGACCAGGGAAGATCAAATTGAACTTCGGGCGGCAGCATTGGCTTAACTATCCGATCCCAAATATCGTACGGATCGAGAACAAAAGCCGGAATCCAAAGCCAAAACCGCCGCAGAATTCCCCAAAGGAATTCGCGTAGCGCGTGACACAATTCCATCGAACGGATATTGACTCGCCACCCCTACGTACGTCAAGGGGATATTTGCGGAATTCACGGATAGGTTTTCGCTCCGCATTCCTGCACTGATTTGTTAACCTTGGTGCGGTTTCATCGGGAACAGAGTCCCGATGTGCGACAAAGGGGATTGCGCGATGGCGTCGTCCGCACCGTCCAAGACCGAAACGCGTACCGATACGCATTTTGTCGAGAATCAATCGCCGGTGCTTGAAGATTACAATGTCTTCGAGAGCGATCCCGTGTTGTGCGACGCGCTGCTGCGCGAAGGCGGCGCCTGGGGCGCGGACCGGGCCCGCACGCTCGGCGGCCGGGTCGGCAGCGCGGAGGTGCTGCACTGGGCGCGCGACGCCAACCGGCAAACCCCGGCGCTCTGTACCCATGACGGCGCTGGAAACCGGGTCGACCGCGTCGACTATCACCCGGCGTGGCACAACCTGATGGCGCTCGCCGTGGCGCATGGTGTCCACGCGCTGCCCTGGCGGTACCCGCAGCCGGGCGCGCATGTCGTGAAAGCGGCATTGGCCTATCTGATGAACCAGGGTGAGAACGGCGTCTGCTGTCCGATGGCGATGAGCTTCGCGGCGGTGCCCGCATTGCGCGTCGAGCCGGAACTGTCATCCGAATGGGAGCCGCATCTGCTGTCGCTCGACTACGACACCCGGTTTATCCCGGCGTCGCAGAAGCGCGGCGTGCTGGTCGGCATGGCGATGACGGAAAAGCAGGGCGGGTCGGACGTTCGCGCCAACACGACGCAAGCGGTGCGCGCACCGCACGATGGAGCCAACGTCTATCGCCTGACCGGACACAAGTGGTTCTGTTCCGCGCCCATGTCCGACGCCTTCCTGACGCTGGCGCAGGCCGACGGCGGATTGACCTGTTTCCTGGTGCCGCGCGTGCTGCCGGACGGCACGCGGAACCGGTTCCTGTTGCAGCGGCTGAAGGACAAGCTCGGCAACCGGTCGAACGCATCCGCCGAGGTCGAGTACAGCGACACGCTCGCGTGGCGCGTCGGCGGCGAGGGCGACGGCGTGCGCACGATCATCCCGATGGTGCACCACACGCGGCTGGATGCGGCGATCAGCGCGGCGGCGGTGATGCGCCAAGCGGTCGTGCAGGCGCTGCATCACGCGGCCCACCGGTCGGCCTTCGGTGCGCGGCTGGCGGACCAGCCGTTGATGCAGAACGTGCTCGCCGATCTGGCGTTGGAAAGCGAGGCGGCAACGACGATGGCGATGCGGCTGGCGCGCGGCTTCGACGACGCGACCGCCGATTCCGACCAAGAACCCTTCGTCCGGCTCGCCACGGCGGTAACAAAATTCCACATCTGTAAACGCGCCCCGGTTGTGACGGCGGAGGCGATGGAGTGTCTCGGCGGCAACGGCTATGTCGAGGAATCGCTGATGCCGCGCCTCTACCGGGAAGCCCCGGTGAACGGCATATGGGAAGGCTCGGGCAACGTCATCTGCCTCGACATCCTGCGCACCCTGGCACGCGAGCCGCAGGCGCTCGCTGCGATGGTAGACGAACTGCGCGCCGCGGAGGGCGGCGACGCCCGGCTGGACACATACGTAGCGAGTCTCGAAAAGGACATGGATTCCGGTGCGTTGGACGAAGGGCAGGCGCGCGTCCTGGTCGAACGCCTGGCGCTGGCCTGGCAGGCCGCCCTGCTGGTGCAGCACGCCCCGGCTCCCGTCGCCGACGCCTTCTGCGCCTCCCGCCTGGACGGCGCGGGCGGCCGTACGCTGGGCACGCTGCCGGGCGACGTGGAGAAGAAGGCGATTATCGGCCGCGCGTGGCGCGTTACCTGAACGTGCCCTCTTACCATGCGGCGATCATTGATATCAACATGCCCGAACCATGTGGTCCACCATCGCATGACCGCATCAACGTTACTTGCGGGATTTCTTTCGAAAAAAGATGTATCCCCTAATCCCTACATAAACTCTCCGAAGAATATCGAGGGCTAGAATCGCTTCGGCTTTGAACGGAATTTTATCCCAGAAATATTTGAAGATTTCATACAGTGACACAATGAGCCTTAGCAGGTTTGTTTCGGTCATTCGTTTCTTCACGATCTGACGTTGTTCCTCGGGACATGGTTGTCTGTGGAGGTACCTGATGCCTTCAATCGTGCCAAGGTCAATCTGGTGAGTTTTCTGTTTCGCACCACAAAAGGGACAGTTTGACTCCCAATCACCTTGAAAGTTGCTGGACTGATCTCCCATTTTGAACTTTGCCTGCAATGGAAAAATACAGTGGCGAGAAACCTGTATGAGGACTTAAGCCATCCGAAACAAATCCTGTCCGTTTTCGATCAACGATGTCTACATAACATCGCGCCAATGGCTCCAGCTATCCTGACTAAGTCCTTCTTCTCTAATCCGCGTTAGGACTTCTTGGGATAGGATTTCTGGGGTCCAGAATATTGGGCGGCCAATTCCACCAAATATTCCTAGTTCACCTAGATGATGCCACCAAGATCGAATAGACGTATCCTCTTGAGCCATATGCTTGATAATCGAGAATAGCAGAGAAGCTAGAATGTCGCCTCTTCTCTGAGGGCTCCAATTTCCCTCTAAATCGGCTTCATGCTGCATCGTGTACATAGATGTAATTGCTTCATCTATTCCGATGTCACTCATGTCTTGTTTGATACTGGGGGGTATTGTTGAACCAATCTCAATCGATTTAGCTAGGGCGAAGGTTGCCGTATCTGCGACACACAAGATGTCGAGTTGTTCTCGTGGGCTTTCGGCAAACTCGACCTGGAATTCTTCTATGCGATCATAAATCTTGGAGACCCGATCTTTTCCTTTCCACACATGTGAGTGAGCCAGAAGACCTATGTATGGAGATTGAAAGAGTTCTTTATAAGGGCTTCCAATTTGGACCTTAGTGTGTCTTTTGATCTCTGCTGCATTCCTAAAAGTCTTTCGGATACCATCTTTCTTGAGGGTCAGTTTGCATTCAAAAGCAGCAACTACTCCACCTGAAAAGTAGTACTTTCGATCTCTCAGTTGCTCGGGATAGGTGGGACTAAGTATCAATATATCAAGCTGTGGGCTTGATGTTTCATCAGGGAACAGGAGTCGGCCTTTCGTGACAATTGGGTAATTGCTCGGCAGCCAACCACGTAAAAATTTTGCCCAGCTTTCTTCGATTTGGTCTCCTGCGGTCCCTGGATCTTCTACTGCTCGTTCTCCTACTCGAGTGTATTCCTTGGCTATTGCGTCTTTCACGTCGGACATAAACTCGTAGAAATCGTGTTTTGACATTCGGCTATGACACGCTTTTTCAAGGTCCGCGAAATTGAAAGATAATACTCATAAATTGCAGTTAGAACTTTTTTATTCAATCTCTGGATATCATGAAGATGGATTAGTCACACTATTTCCTCGTGAGTTTATTGCAACTTGTTTGGGAACATGCTGTTACGCGCTAGATCGAATTTACTGTCCTACCCCAACGGCCGGAACGGTGCCGGGTAGTCCACCTTCTTCGGTGTGCTCTTGAATGCATCCGGTTTCAGCGCCAGCGCCATGAAGAACTCGCGGGGATAGTCCGTCTCGAACGTCTTCGCCGCCGTTAGCGAAAAGCCGAAGCGTGTGTAATAGGACGGGTCGCCGAGCAGGAAGATGGCGGACCAGCCCGCCGCCGTGGCGCGGCCGATGGCGTGGTGGATCAGGGCGGAGCCGATGCCTTGGCGTTGATGGTCGGGCGCGACCGAAACCGGGGCCAGCGCCAAGGCGCCGGGCGGCGCGGTCAAGGTCGAAAGCAGGATATGTCCGACGATCTCGCCGTCCCTCTCGGCGACGACCTCGAACGCCGCGTCGCCGGACGCGCGCAGGGCATCGACGAGGGTCGCTTCGGCGGTCCCGCCGAAGGCGGCTTCGGTGAGGGATCGGACGGCGGGATGGTCGCCGGTTTCCGGGGCTCGGATGATCATTTGTCCCGCTCTCTCTTTCGGGAAATGGCAGGCTCAAGACGCCCGTGTGAAGGACGAGCCCGTGCCGGACCGACCGATGGCCGCCCGCGCCGGGCCGGGCCCGCTTACGGCTCGAACGCGTCGAACGCCTTCGTATAGTCCGGATGCCAGCGCGAGAGGGCAGGGCGATTTTCGACGAGGTCGCCGGCGGACCAGAGGATGCGCTTGCGGTCCATGTCCGGCGTGACCTCGCCGTCCGGGCAGAGAATGTAGAAGTCGGTCCGCTCCAGCGCATCCATCATGAAGTCCACCACCTGATCCGGCAGCCACGCGCCGGCGCGGTGTTCGCGCTTGCCGGTCGTCGTCATGCCGGGGATCAGCAGGTGGGCCGTCACCTGCGCGCCCTTGGTGTTGCGCAGTTCGTGCTGCAGCAGCTCGGTGTAGGCTTTTACCGCCGCCTTCGCGACGTTGTACGGCGTGTTGCCGGGCGGGTTGGTGATGCCCTGTTTCGAGCCGACGTTGACCACCAGCGCCGGCGTTTCCTGGCGCAGCATCGACGGCAGGAAGGCCTGCACGCCGTGGATCACGCCGAACAGGTTGACGTCGAGCGCCTGCCGCCAGGTTTCCTCGTCCTCCCACGGTTTTGCGTTGAGCCGCGTCACCGCGTTGTTCATCAGCACGCCGACTTCGCCCAGATCCGCATAGACGGCGTTGTGCACCGCCGCGAAATCGCCGAGCCGCGCGACGTTCGCGGCGACCGCCAGGACGTTGTCTTCCGCTGTCGAGGTCTCGGCGAGGAGGTCGGCGCGCGCCGTCTCCAGTTCCTCGTCGTCGATGTCGATCATACAGACCTTCATGCCGAGTTCGGCGAAGCGCCGGCAGGCGGCGCGGCCGATGCCGAGCGCTGCGCCGGTCACGACGGCGACCCGGCCGGGTGAGAAGGCGGGATGGGGCATTGGGCAAATCTCCGCTGGGGCAATTCCCGACAGGGTGTCAGCCGAGACGCGGCAGGGCAACCTCGATCGACGGCGCGTTTTAAGCGGCGACCAGCGCCACCGCATCCTGCAGGCTCACCGGCGCGTCGCCCAGCACCGCGTCGGTCATCGCCGTCGCGTCGTCGCCGAGGGCGAGCGGGTCCTGCGGGCGCAGGCGGTGGTCGATCACCATGCGGGACAGCAGCAGCCGGCGGGCGTCGCCGCCTTGCGCGCCGAGCGCCACGCCCTCGCAGGCCATCAGCACCGCGCTCGCCGTGTGGTACAGCGCGTCGGCGGCCTGGCGGGCCATCGGCTGGTTGTCGCTTTTCGCGACCTCGTTGGCGAAGGCGACGGCGCGGTCGACCGTGGCCGCCAACTCGCCCTTAAACTGGCCGGGCAGGGCGGGATTGTCCTTGAGCCGCTGCGCCAGATCGTCCCGCAAGTCCTCGTGTGCGCCGACCTTGGCGATGGCGCGGGTGGTGACGTCGAGCGCGTTGATGTTCGACGTGCCTTCCCACAACACGCCGAGATGCGCGTCGCGGACCAGCTTGGCGTTGATCCAGTCCTCGATATAGCCGTTGCCGCCGCGCACCTCCATCGCGCCGGTGGCGACGGTGATGTTGTCGCGGCAGGCGCGGAACTTGAGCAGCGGCGTGAGGATGCGCAGCAGCTTCTGCGCCCGCGCGTCGCTCGCCTTGTCCGGGTGGATCTGCTGCGCGATCAGCAGCGCGACGGAGAGCACCTGCTCGGTCGGCACCATCAGCTTCAGGAGCTGGCGGCGCAGCAACGGCTTGTTGATCACCTTCTCGCCGAAGGCGATGCGGTTGCGGGCGACGGCCATCGCCTCGTTCAGGCAGCGCCGCATCATCCCGGCGGCGCGCACGCCGTGCGACAGGCGCGACAGGTTCACCTGGTCCATCATCTGCTTCAACCCGCTGGTCACGTCGCCCAGCGGATAAGCGACCGCGCCGTCGAAGATGATTTCGCCCGACGCCATCGACTTGCTGCCCATCTTGGGTTTCAGCCGCACGATGCGGTAGCTGTTGCGGGTGCCGTCGTCGAGCCGGCGGGGCAGGGCGAACAGGCCGAGGCCCCGGCTGCCCGCTGGCGCGCCCTGCGGCCGGGCCAGCAGCAGCGCCACGTCGCCGTCGGCGCAGGAGCAGAACCACTTCTCGCCGTAGAGCCGCCAGGCGCCGTTCTCGTTGCGCGCCTCCAACTCGATATTGCCCACGTCGGAGCCGCCGGTCTTCTCGGTCATGAACTGCGCGCTCTTCAGGATCGTGCTCATGTCCTGGCTCATCATGCCCGGCAGGAAGCGCGCTTTGGTCTCCTCGTCGCCGTAGCGCTCGATCAGCATGGCCGAGGTGTCGGTCACCGAGATCGGGCACATTAGCGCGAATTCCGACTGGGTGAAGAGATACTGGAAGACGTATTTCGCGATCGGCGGCATCTTCTCCCGCCAGCCGAATAGGCCCGGCTTGTGGGTCATGCAGTGGATGCCGAAATCGCCGAAGCCGATCCGTTCCATCTCGCGGTAGGCGGGGTGGAACTCGATCCAGTCCTCGTCCAGGCCGCGCGGGTTGCGCGTGTGCAGGACCGGCTCGTGCCGGTCGGCGAGGCGGGACAGCTCGTCCAGCCGCCCGCCCGAAACTTCGCCCAAACGCTCGTAATGCGGGGTCAGGTGGCTCAGCAGCGCGCCGTCCATATAGAGCGGCAGCAGCGATTGCAGGCTGCGGTCCAGGGTGAAGAAATTCTCGCCGTGGCAGTCGGGCGCGATCCAGTCGTCGAGGGTCTGCGGCATTTCAAAGGCTTCTGCGTGGCTCATGCGGGGCTCCCGGTCGGTCGGCGGTTACGGTGGACGCTACCCTAAAAGATGAAGATCGCGAGGTATCGCCGCAACCGATTTATCGGTATCCTATGATTGCGTTTTACTCAATCAAGGAAACAGGCGATGTCGCAGATTCCATCTATGAGGGCCTTAAGCGCGTTCGAGGCATCGGCGCGGCATTTGAGTTTTTTGCAGGCGGCGGCGGAGCTTCACGTGACCCCGGGCGCGGTCAGCCGGCAGATTCAGGCGCTCGAATCGCTGCTCGGGCGGCCGCTTTTCGTGCGGCACCACAAGCGGGTGGAACTGACCCGGACGGGCCGGGATTACCTGGAGGATATCCGCGCGCCGCTGGCCCGGATCGGCGCGGCGACCGCCCGTATCCGGGGCGGCGATGCCGAGGCCGCGCTGTCGATCTGCGCCTACCCCACCTTCGCGATCCGCTGGTTCATCCCGCGCTGGGGCCGCTTCTACGACCGCAATCCGGGCCTGGACGTGCGCCTGACCACGTCGCTGACCCCGGTGGACTTCGCGCGCGACGAGTACGATCTGGCGATCCAGGTAGCGGAGACGGATGCGCCGCCGCCGGGCCTGATCGCGCATAAGGTGATCGAGGTGGATACGATGCCGGTCTGCTCGCCCGCGATGGCGGCGACGCTGCGCGACCCGTCGGACCTCAAGTCCGCGACGCTGCTGCACGGCGAGCCGCGACCCAAGGATTGGGCGCGCTGGCTGGAGACGGCCGGTGTCGTGGGCGTGGACGCGGCGCGGGGCCTGCATTTCGAGAGCCTGAACCTGGCGATCCAGGCCGCCATCGAAGGGCTCGGCGTCGCCATCGGGATCGAGGCGCTGGTGCGGGAGGATCTGGCCGAGGGCCGGCTCGTCCAGCCCTTCGCCCCCTTGCGGCGCTCGCGCCGGGCGATGCACCTGCTCTATCCCGAGGCGAAGGCGGCGAACCCGAATCTCCGCGCCTTCCGCGACTGGCTGTTGGGCGAGGTGACGATTGCTTCCTCGAGTCCATCGGTGGTCGCAAATGTTGAAAAATCCTAATGAATATTTGCGCCACTTAAAATATTGGCAGAGAAGGCCATTAAATGTGCAAATATCATTTAAGAGTTCGGTTGATTTTTTCGATCAACATAGAAAATTGTTCTCGTTCTATAACTGTTAGGTCTTCTACTGTATGATTCCGTGTCCAGTTAATAAACGATTTAGCTAATTTGTACTTGGAGAATTCTTTGATTTCATCATTGAAAATACTTACAATCGGGCGTGATTGCTGTTTAGACGAAGTGTCGGATACGTCCCAACCAAGATCAACTCTTGCAATTTCAACAAGAGTATCACGCAATAAATCTTCGATTTCGGTCTTTTTAACAACTCCTTGATAGGAGTCCTTTGTACGCAGAATTCTCTTATTCCCTAAAGTTTGCACCAGTTCCTCTTGCTGGGCGGCAGCATCTCCCGCCGCGTCGGAGTCTAATAGCGCGGCAACTTTCAAACTCTGTGCGTGTAGAATTGTTGCAAAATAAACTACCTTTCCAGCACCGCTTGCTGGAACAAGAGCGATTTTTGGGTTCAATTCGATTTTATTGTCAGCAATCAGTAGCTCCGCGATTGCCGTCAAATACCAATAGTCGGTTAAACCCTCTAATACCAAATTTCGTTGCTGGGCAAACAAGCTTTGAGCTAAGTCGTACCCAAGCGCTTCTTGCAATGGAAGCAGCGCCGCCGGATCACTAGCAGTAACCGTTGTATGAACCTTTGTGCCATTGCTTCGGTCGGTCATTTCCACAACGCGAACCAAGTCCAATTCTTCAGGACCGACAAGGAATGGCGAATGGGTGGTGTAGATAGTTTGGTTTGTCTCAGCCAGTCGAGATATGGTGGTGCGAAATTCTCTTTGTTTTAGGCCGTGTAGGCTTAGACCCGGTTCATCAAGAAGGAGTATCGCGTTCTTGTGCTCTCCAGCAGCTTCCGCAAAGAATACGACAAAAAACGATACAAGCCATTGAAGCCCTTCAGACCGTTGATCGAGTTCAACCTCGACTCCCAGATCATCCTCAATAACAACCTTCAAATATTGTCCGTCGGCTAGAACCCTTAGTTTTTCTGCCTCTGCTTTGTTTGGATCAGGTTGCCAAATCGAGCGTATTTCATTCGTTAGCTGTACACTGGCTGCATTCAACTGATAACTACGCTGGTCCAATTGATCTCGATATTTTTGAAGCGCGTTAGGGTCGCCAGCTTCAGGTTCCTGGGCGTATCCTAAGTCAGAGAGTTGGCGCGCAGTAAACCCGAGCAGCTTTAATAGGCACTGGTTCCCGTAGTCATACTGTTCGTCGTCGAGAATTTTCGACTCAATGCGAGCAGCCAAATGTTCAAGATGAATTGTCGGTCGGACTCTGAAGTAGTTGTTGTATAATACGAAAATTGGGCGTTGTTTCGACAATGCGGTTGCTACTGAGTCGCGTCTCGAAGCGATTTCAACAGATTCAAGCAATCGATCGAGCCGATTTTCTTCGGTGGTATTCTCTTCATCGACAAGCGATGTTACGTCGTTCAGCCATTTCGAAATAGCGCTTGCTACGTCGCCTTGAATCGGAGTTTCGTTCGCCAAATCACTTATTGTTTCAGGAAGATTATGTGCCCGATTAGGCTCTTCATCCTTAGACTGTTCGACTTTTGCCGCCTGCTTTCCCACATGATTCTCGAGGCGAAGTAGATCCTTTCTAATTTCACTAAGAATTGGAGTTTCTGGTCCACCGTTTACGCGATGCCATGCAGTGTTATCGAGCCTTCTACCGTATGTGTATGTACAGTTGTGAAAGTCTTCCGAAATAAGCTCCTTTTCGCGTTCATCAAGCGCAAATTCAACTTCAGCAACGGTGATATTAGAGGCACGAACTTTGCCAGTCGTGATGTCGTTGTATAGTGCGCGGGGATAGTCTCTAAGCGGGTCTAACTTTTTGACACCTTTGGGTGGGTTAATTTGTTGAAGCGCCTGCAACAAAGCTGTTTTTCCAGCTTCGTTAGGTCCAACAAGAATTGTCTTATCACTCTCGACATCAAACCATCCGGTATCTCGAATGCTTCGATAATTTCGTATTCTCGCTTTGTGAAGTTTCAACGCTTTGCACCTCCAAGAACCGCCAGAACTCGAAACTGTCGCATACCTGCAATTTTAAAGATGAATTATGCGGGATTTGATGCAAACTTGAAATTGTAAATTCCGTTTTCGATTAACCTGCTAACTTCGCAGTAGAGGCGCTAAGTGATTCTTACGTCGGGTAAAAGTCGACAGAACTTTGTTTCTGATTCGAACTAACGCTCAATTGCAAGAAGATGTTGGATGCGCATTTAGCGAAGATGGACCAATCTAGTTACCCTTAGCCGCTTCCGTCTTCACATGCGTGATCAACTGCGCCAGCGCCTCGTAGGGCTGCGCGCCGACCACGCCGTAGCCGCCGGCGACGAAGGTTGGTACGCCGGTGACGCCGATCTGATGCGAGCGCGACCAGTCCGCGTCGATCGCGTCCTTGAAGGTGCGGTCGGTCAGCACGGTCCGGGCGTCCTCGACCGGCAGGCCGGCCTTCTCGACCAGGTCGAGCAGCACGTCGGCATCGCCGATGTTGCGCGCGTCCACGAAGTAGGCGCGGTAGAGCGCGTCGTGCAGCGCGGCACCGCCGTCCTGCGTGTCGGCCCACTTGCCGAGTTCCTGCGCCAGCCGGCTGTTATAGGTATGCGTGCGCTTGCCGTAGGGCAGGCCCTCCGCCTCGCACAGGCCCTTCATGCGCTGGTACATCTCGTCGAACTGCGCCTCGCTGCGGCCGGGGAACAGCTGCTGCAGGGACTTTCCTTCCTGCGGCGTGTCCGGGTGCAGCGGGAAGTGCACCAACTCGACCTCGATGTCGAATTCTTCCTGGAGTTTCTCGATACGCCCGGTAACGAGATAACACCACGGTCATACGTAGTCGGAGTAGACCTGTAACGTGATCGGCTCGGCCATGACGGCTCCTGGTGTAATTCGGTGAAAGGGAGTGTCGCCTGACGTTAGATAGCTTGCAAGGCCAGGATTTCTATGGATCAGCCGCGCCGTCTACCCCCGGTCTCCCAACACCGAGAGCTGCAGCGTGCTCAACGGCGGGGTTGCGCCGGGTTGGTTGGCGTCGATCCAGGCCTTTACCGGGACATTCGTGGCCTCCGAGATCGCGTTAAGTTTCTGCAGCGAACTGAGGTCGTCCCACCGCTTGGGCGTGACGCCGGGCACCGGTGGGACATTCGCGTGGGCGCGTTGGCCGATCTCGATCACGGCGGGATAGAGGTTGGCGAGGACGGCGTCGTAGACCGGGTCGTTCGCGCGGGCGCTGGCGTCGTCTTGGACCGAGGTGTCGTGGCGCGCCTGGAATTGGTCTTCGAGCACCAGGGCGGAGGCCTCGAAGTCGACCTCCGCGCCGTTCTCCTGCTCGATATAGACCGTGTCGCCGTCGATCTCGAGGACGGTCCCGACCACGTTCCGGGACACGTTGCGGACGGTGTCTCCAACCTTGAACATTTCTATCGCCGTGCTGCTGTGAAGTGACGCGCCACTACTATCAGGTCCGGTGTCCGGCGGATAGCGTTGTCCCGTGACGGTGCATGCACCGACGGTATTTGCCTCGACGGGGCCGCATCGGAGATGATGTAAGCATTATCCGATAGGAGCAAGGCCATGGCCGATTTCGAATTCCGCCCCGGCGACGGGCCCATCGGCGGCGAGTTCATCGGCGTCGACGCCGCCGCGCCGTTGAGCGACGCGGCCTTCGCCGAGATCGAGGAGCTGTTCTATCGCCATTCGGTCGTGGTGTTCCGCGGCCAGGACCTGACACCGCAGCAACTCGTGACGTTTTCCGCGCGGTTCGGGACGCTGCAGCCGAATGTGCGGGCGGAAATCCAGAACCCGGACGCGCCGGAGATCACGCTGATCTCGAACATCACCGAGAACGGCAAGCCGATCGGCTCGCGCGACGCCGGGCGCTATTGGCATTCGGACCTGTGCTATCTCGGCGAGCCGAGCAAGCTGACCCTGCTGCACGCGCTGGAGGTGCCGGAACGCGACGGCGTCGCCTATGGCGATACCCGCTTCGCCAGCGCGCCGGCGGCCTACGACGCGCTGCCGGACGACATGAAGGCCCGGCTCGAAGGGCGCAAGGCGGCGAACAGCTACCGCTATATGTGGAACCGCAAGGCGCGGGAGTTCGGCGTGCGGCCGGTGCTCAGCGACGAAGAGTTGGAACAGTACCCCGAAGACGCGATCCATCCGATCGTCCGCACGCATCCGGTGACGGGCCGCAAATGCCTCTACGTCTGCGAGGGTTATACAAGCCATATCGCCGACATGCCGGCGGTGGAAAGCGACGCCTTGCTGCAAGAGCTGTTCGCGCATGCGATCAAGCCTGAGTTCGTATACCGGCACAATTGGCGGCTCGGCGATCTTTTGGTTTGGGACAACTGCGCGGTCCAGCACAAGGCGACCTTCGACTATCCGCCGGAACTGCGGCGGCGCATGCAGCGCTGCGCCGTCGAGGGCGGGGCGCCTTTTTGAGGGATGGGGTCCGCGACCGGCCGCACCGGTGCGCTATAGTCGGAGAATGACGCCGCGCCCCGACATCGACGCCTTTCTCCGCCGCATCGCCGCCGAAGTGCGCGCCGCCGATCCGGCGGGTGAGATGCCGCATGACGCGATCGCGGCGCATCTCAACGCGGCGGGGCTGACGACGCGGAACGGCCGGCCGTGGACCGGTGCGATCGTGGAGAAATTTCTCAGCAGCCCGGCGGCACAGCGGCACTATCGCGACACCGGCAGGGAGTAGCTCCCCGTATCCGAGATAGAAGGCTGTTCGGTAAGAGGCGACCTATCAATCCCTCGGGTTTGTGCGTAGAAAAGGTGAACCTTCCCATGCATCTTCCTCAAACCCCAGCCGCCGTTGTCTTCGACATGGATGGTCTGCTCTTTGACACCGAGGCACTGTACCAGAGAGCAATTGCCGCGGCAGCGGCCGAAGGCGGGCATGACCTAACGTCGGTCAGCAGCCAAATGATAGGCGTTCCGGTGGATCGAAGTCGCCAACTTCTCCTGGACCTCTACGGTGCGATGTTTCCAGCGGACGAATTCCTGGGGGCCGTGTTCCGGCACTTTGATCTGATAGCGGCGACCCATCTTATGTTAAAGCCGGGTGTGGTCGAATTGCTCGATGCCTTAGACGATTTACAGCTTCCTCGGGCCATCGCTACGTCGTCCGCTCATCACAGAGTTCAAGGCCATTTGGTCGCTCATAACTTGGAGGGGCGATTCGATGTGATTGTGGGTCATGGCGACTATACTGCCAGCAAGCCGGCCCCGGATCCGTTTCTCGTGGCTGCCGAACGGCTCTCGACCAAGTCCTCGTTGTGTTTGGCGCTGGAGGATTCTCATAATGGCGTTCGATCAGCGCATGCTGCCGGAATGATGACGGTAATGGTGCCGGACCTTCTCATGCCCACGGAAGAAATCCGAGCTCTCTGCAGTTTTGTTGCCTCTGATCTCCACGAAGTGCGCCGGACTATCTTGAGCGTTGTGCAGGCGTAGAGTGGGAATCTGCCTGGGAAGCATGGCGGACAAACAACCGGAGTGAAATGAATGGTAACCGGCGACGATATTCTCGGGTCCTGGGTCATGGTGGACCGGGGCACCGACAGCGAGGAGGACGCCAAGCAGGCGCTCGAACGCTACGGCGACGACCCGCAAGGCTTCATGATCTTCGCGCCCGACGGTTGGATGAACGCCATCGTCTGTTGGGGCGGCCGGTCCGAGCTGCCGGGCAATCCCGCGTGGCATGCGGACGCGCCCGAGGCCGAGAAGGCGCGGGCCTTCGACACCTATCTGTCCTACGCCGGGAAGTGGACCGTGGAGAACAGCCGCCTCTCGACGCGGGTTGCCTATGCGCTCAACCCCGGTTGGATCGGCGGCGACCAGGAACGCGATTTGGAGATGACCGACGATGGCCACCTGATCCTGAAACTGTCGCGCGCCTGGCCCGACGGCCGGGTCATGCACGGCTGGGTGAAGTGGAAGCGGGCGGGCTAGGGACGCGCGACCGCAGACTGGCGCTGTCCGGTCGTTGGAAACCAGTCAGCGGCAATCCGGCGTGGCTGGGAGTACGAGCTGAATTTCAGCGAAGGAAGGGCAAATGCCAAATGGGAAACCTGGAGATCATCCCTACACGGACATCGTGATCCATGGGCGGGATGTGTATTCATCCGACATCGCGAAGTTGGTCCGTGAAATCGACCAATTGGCGAGCGAGAAAGAACGTGAGGATTTAGGTGATCTTCTTCTCTTCAAATTCGGCGTCTTTTCGAACCCCGATACCGACGAACTCGAACGCATTCTGACCGAATTGCGTGACAAGATGCGAGATGCCGCGCGATCACGGGGATCGGAAGATTAACGGTCGCAGGTCTTTCCGGCGGTTGGATTGGAGCTTGAAATCACCGCCCGCCCGTCACTGGTTGTGGGCGCGGTTGATCAGGTCTTTCAGCAGATCGAGATTTTCCACCTGCATCGGCGTTTCGCCTTGGTTGATCCGCCGGTCGATCTCGACGACGGCGTTGTTGCAGGGCGTCCGGATGCCGTGCGCCTTGCCGCCGCGTGTCACCAGGCCGCTGATCAAATTCATCTCGCTCTTGCGGCCTTTCTTGTGGTCGTGGATGGGCGCGGTCGTGCCGTGCTGGCCGATATGCCGCATCAGGGTCTGCATCGCGGTCAGCAGCGCCGCGTCGCCCCCGCCGGCGATCTCCTCCGCCGTCAGGCCGAACACGGGCTGCATCTCGTAGCCGAGCGCCTCGCCGACGGCCATGGACTCGCGCCCGAGCGCGACGCAGATCTCCAGCATGCCCGGCAGGTCCTTGGCCTTCCAATTCGTGATGCCGAACAGGCCGAACGGCCCCATTACCATGGTGTTGGTGATCAGTTTGGTCCATTTGGCGTCCTGGATCTTCTCGCTGATCTCGATCTTGGCGAAATGATCCATGACCGCTTTGATTTCCTTCAGCCGGGGCGTAACCGACCCGTCCAACTCGCCCACCGCGAACCAGGTGCCGTCGCGCGTCGTGTCGCGTTGCAGGATGCCGGGTTCGAAGATTTCCGCGGACAACTCGACGACGCATCCGACGGTGCGCTCCCGCCCGACGATGGAGGCGATGGCATCGTCGTTCATACCGTTCTGCAGGCCGACCACGACGCCGTCGTCTTTCAGGTAGGGCGCGATCAGTTCGACCATCCAGCGGGTGTCGTAGGATTTCACCGCGAGGAACACCAAGTCGAAGGACGGAGTCAGCGACGCCAATTGGTGGATGTGGATGGCGCTGAGCAATTCGTGTACCGCGCGGTCCGGCATCGTGACCGAAAGCCCGGCGGTGCGGACGGTTTCGACCTGTTCGGGCCATTGGTCGATGACGGTGACGTCGAGGCCGGCCTCGGTCAGGTCGGCGCTGACCGAGCCGCCGATCGCGCCGCAGCCGATCACCGCGATCCGCTTGTTGGACAGGTCAGGCACGGCTCGGCGCCTCGCCGTGTTGCTTGATGTAGCGCTGCCGCTGCGAGATGAACAGCACGACGAACAGAACGAGCCCGACGATATGGGTCAGCCAGTTCGGCCAGAACAGGCAGAATGTCGCCACGCCCCAAAGGCAGCGCTCCGGCCAGCCGATCTTCACATAGAGGAATCCGACCATCAGCGCCGCCATGCCCATGAACCCGATGAACGCGGTAATGACCGTTTCGCCGAGATCGAAAGGTTGATCCAGCAGGAGCAGCGGGCTGAACGCGAACAGCATCGGCACCACATACATACCCTTCGCCGTGCGGAACGCGGCCCAGGCCGCCTTGTTCGGCTGAGCGTCGGCGATGCCGGCGGCGGTATAGGCGGGCACGCAGACCGGCGGCGTGAAACTGCTATCCAGGCTGAACCAGAAGACGATCAGATGCGCCGCCATCAGGGTCAGCGCAAAGGGCTCGCCCAGCTCCAACAGCGCCGGCACCGCCATCACCGACAACACGATGTAGGCGGCGCTGGTCGGCAGCCCCATGCCGAGCACGAAGGAGGCGAGGCCCACCATGACGATGCCGAGGAACAGATTGCCGTAGGACAGCGTGATGACCAGCGACGAGAATTTCAGGCCGAGGCCGGTCTGGTACAACACGCCCATGATGATGCCGACGGAGCCGACGGCGGCCAGGATCGGCAGCGACCGGCGGGCGCCCAGTTCCATGGCGTAGAAGACATTCCAGATGCCGTATCTGATCGCCCCGAAGATGTCGGCGGCGGACGGTTTGTTGTTCGGCGCGGTGGCGAAAAGTTGGATGGCGCCTTTGACGAAGGCGATCAGCACGACGGACGCGATGCCGAGCAAACCCGCCTGCGGCACCGGACGCCCGGCCATGATCAACGCCATGATGATGAGCGGCGGCAGCAGGTAGTACCAGCCGTCCTTCAGGATCGGCATCACCGGTGGAAGCTGGTCCGCCGCCATGCCGCGGACGCCGCCCTTGCGCGCCTCCAGATGCACCATGGCGTAGACCGAGGCGAAATACAGCACCGCGGGCAGGATCGAGACCTTGACGATCTCCCAATAGGAGATGCCGGTGAATTCCACGATCAGGAAGGCGGAGACGCCCATGATCGGCGGCATGATCTGTCCGCCCGTCGACGCCGCGGTCTCGATGCCGGCTGCGGTCTCCGGCTTGAAACCGGTCCGTTTCATCAGCGGGATGGTGAAGGGACCGGTGGTCGCGACGTTCGCGTTGACGCTGCCGGTGATCGACCCGGTCATGCCGCTGGCGAAAATCGCCGCTTTCGCCGGCCCGCCGCGCAGCCGTCCGGCGGCGGCGATCGACAGCTTCACGTAGAAGTCCGCGGCCCCCATCCGGTCCAGGAAGGAGCCGAACAACACGAACAGGAAGATAAACACGGAGAAGACGCCGACCGGCAGGGTATAGAGGCCGTCGGTCGTCATGTATTGGTGATCGATGATGCGTTCCCAGGAAGCGCCCTTATGCGCGAGCGCGCCGGGGAAGTAGGGGCCGAAATAGGTGTAGGCGACGAAGAAGGCGGAAATTGCGGGCAGGGCGTTGTTGATCGTCCGACGCGACGCCTCCCAGGTCACGAACAGGGCGATCGTGCCGAAGATGAAGTCTTCGGTCCGGATCGGGTCGACGAGGAAAAGCCGGCCCAGGAAATAATCCAAATTGAAGATCGGGTAGGAAAGGGCGGCGACGGTGGCGAAGAATAGGATCACCGAAACCGCGAGGCGCCAGCCTTTCTCGTTGCGGTCGCGGAACACGAGGAACACCAGCGACATGCCGAACAGGTAGGTAACCGTGCGCTGAAATGTCGACTCGTACCCGCCGGTATAGGCGATGTGAATGTGCCAGAGCGCCATGCCGACGGCGATAATCGAGATCAGCCAATCGACCATGTTCCGTTCGTCCGGAACCTGCATGTGGCTTTGTGTTTCGGCGTCCCTTTGTACCGCCTTCGGCGTTGGGTTGCTCATGTCCCGTTCTCCCCCTCGTCACGATAATCCCCGCGCGGTGCGAGCTGCAACCACGCGGGGAATACCGATACCCAATACGCTAACGGCGCTGTGCTACATAACGCCCTGTTCTTTGTAGAACTTGACCGCGGCGGGATGGAACGGGACGCCAAGGTCCTTGGAGGCTTTCTTCAGGTCCCAACGGGTGAAGATCTTGTGGACTTCATGCAATGTCTTCCGCTTCTCCCAAGCGGTCTTGATGAAGTTGTAGACCAACTTGTCCGGCGTCTTGTCGGTGCCGATGACGATGCCGCTGGTGCCGACCGACTTCACGTCGTTCGGCGCGCCCTTGTACAGCCCGCCGGGGATGACGCAGTCGTTGAAGCCGGCCTTGATCAGCGCGCCGCGCACACCTTCGCTCATTTGCAGGAAGGTCAGGTCGCGCGCCAAATGGGCCTGGATACCGGCCGCATTCGGGATGCCGGAGTTGTGGAAGTAGAAATCGATGCTCCGCGAGCGGATCTGGCGGGAACTGGCGCCGACGCCGGCGTAGACGATCTTGTATCCGCGTTTCTCAAGTTCTTTATAGCTGGTCCCAAGATGCTTCATCATGACGCTTGCGACGAATTCGGTGCTGGTGCCCTTCTTGCCCACACTGACACCGAGCGGCTCTTTCGACTTCACCAGGTCGTCGACGGTTTTGATCCCGGCATCGAAACGTTCTTTGGATGCGTATTGGTGGTAACAGGAATTGTAGAAGGCTCCGATCATTCGCAGATTCGGGAATTTCTTCGGTGCGTATGGGAATTCGCCCTTGATCGCGTTATTCACCAGGTTACCAAACGAAAAGCCGATATCCGCGCCGCCGGATCCGATGCGGGCGGGGTTGGCCTTGCCGCCGCCGGGGACGACGCTGAGTTTCTGGTCTTTGTTGTTCTGATTGAAAACTTCCGTTAGGCCCGCGCCCAATCGGCCGAACGTGCCGCCGAGCGAGCCCACCGCCATGGTGTATTGCTCGGCGCTCAATGCCGGAGTCGAAAGGCCGGCCGTGCCAAGCCCGCCCAATGCCAGTGCACAAATCGCTAAACGTTTCATCGGTTCCTCTCCCAGTACATTTTCTGAATCTTCGGTGTTCCGAATAGTCAATTAGCTCCCATCATGACCGAAAAACGGAAAAGTCGTAAATTTACAGCTGCTGTCGGCGGTGCCAGGCGTGTTTCATGGCGGACAAAACAGCTATGATGGCTGCGGCGACTAACGGCAATTTGGTGATGATCCACTCGTGCCGTTCGTACTTCGTGCCGTGTTGTCTGTCGTTCCGCAGCCGTAATTTCCAGAGTTTCGAGCCGTCCGGACCCGGACTGGAGATCCAAACATGAGTATCACGCTATTCGAGAACTTTCGCGCCCTGTTCTATGCCCCTTTCTACGCCGCGTTCGGAATCTCAGCATACGAACGGGAGAATGTCGATGTAACGCTTGCTCCGATGGCCGCGCCCGGCGACGGCAGCGTCGCCATTCTCGGCGGCGCTGAGGCGATGACGTGGGGCGGTCCCATGCGGGTGATGCGGAATCACGACGAAGACCCGGAAAGCGATCTCGTGTCCTTCTGTGAAGTCGTCGGAAGGGACCCGTTCCAGTTGGTCGGCCGGACGCCGAAATCCGACTTCAAGATTCCCGACCTCGTCGGTATCCGGTTCGCCAGCTTTCTGGAGGCGCCGACGCCGTGGCTCTGTTTGCAGGAAGATCTTCGGCGCGAGAACATCGATCCCGACACGATCGACCGGACCGGCGACCTGCCGGTCATGGAGATCATGGATCGATTTCGGGCGGGCGCGTTCGACTTGGTGCAGGTCCCGGAACCCTACGCCGAGGCGTTGGTGGCCGGAGGACACGGACATATCTGGTACGAAACCGCCTGGCGGGGGCCCTGTTGCTATACGACATTCAGCGCCCAACGCAGCTTCATCGACGCCCACCAGGATGAAGTCGGCGCTATATATGCGGCGCAGGCGGCGACGCTGCGGTGGATTCACGATGCGACGGCGGCGGAAATTGCAAAAGTCGTCACCCAGTACTTTCCCGATGTGCCGTCCGAACAGCTCACGCAATCGATCGATCGCTACAAAAGCGCCGGGTTATGGAGCCGAAACCCCGCCATCAGCAAACCCGGCCTCGAACGATTGCGGGCGGGGCTGCTATCCGGCGGCTTTATCGAACGCGCAATTCCGTATGAGGAAATGGTCGAAACCCGGTTCGACACGCCGGAATAGGCGCGGTGTGTTCGAAAGTTCCGCAAGCGCCGCGTTTAGACGTAACGATTGATACCCGCCGCGCCAAATGGGACCATCGATGCAATCGCCGCATGATATACACACGGGTGCACAAATCGTTGGGAGGAATCAATGACGCAACACAGTTCAAACAGCGCGACCCCGGTCGGCGTTAATCACGTCGTTCTCAATGTCCATGACATCGAGGAGTCGCATGAATTCTGGACCGAGGTCATCGGACTCAAGCAGGTGGGAACGTTGCATCCGCGGGAAGATATGGGCGACCTGCCGGCGATGCGCTTTTACAGCGGCGATCACGACGGCCAGTTGACCCATCACGACCTGGCGTTGGTCGAGAACAAGAATCTGCCGCCGCGCCCTGAATCCTGGGACCCGTTCGGCACACCGCAGGCGATCAATCATGTCGCCTTCGCGATGCCGGACCGTGAATCCTGGATGGAGAAACTCGCCGACCTGCAGGCCAAAGGCGTCAAGTTCAACATGCGGGTCAACCATGGCGTCACGCACAGCGTGTATATCAACGATCCGAACGGATATGGCGTCGAGCTGTTGTACGAACTGCCGCGCGAGATGTGGGAAAACGATATCGATGCGGGTTTGAACTATCTCGAATTGCTGCCGACGGAAGGGCGGGAGGCGCTTAAGGACGATTTGGAGAACGCCCCGCGGTTCCCGGCCGCGGACAGCTAGAGCCGATCCACGAAAACAGAATCGCCCGCTAGGAAAGGAAGAATCTAATGCCGATCTTCGGGAATGGTGCGGTCCGCATTCGCTACGAGGAGGCCGGATCCGGTTTCCCGCTCTTGGTCATACCCGGCGGCGGGATAAACTCGTCCATCGGTAACCTTAGCGGTGGCGCGCCGTTCAACCCAATGGAGGAGTTTGGGGACGAATACCATTGCGTCACGATGGATCTGCGCAACTCCAACGAGAGTGAGTCCACCGGCCCGCTGGAGATCGACCGGCCGTGGGATGCCTTTACCGACGACCACATCAGTTTGATGGATCACCTTGGCATCGACAGATTCATGGTGTTGGGATTCTGCATCGGCGGGCCCTTTATCTGGAACCTGTTGAAGCGCGCGCCCGATCGGGTGGTCGCCGGTGTGCTGGCCCAACCCAGCGGCGTGACCCCCGAACTGCCGGACTTGTTCTACGACGCCAATATGGAGGGATGGGCGCCGGATATCTGCGCGCGGCGGCCCGACGTCACGATCGAGATGGCGGCGGCGTTTCTGGACAACATGTACCGCAACGGCCGCGACTTCGTCTTCACCGTGTCCCGGGATTTCGTGCGCGAATGCCAGACCCCGGTCTTGATATTGCCCGACGACATCCCGGTTCATCCCTACGCCGTGGCCATGGAATCCGCCATGCTCGCCCCGAACGCGCAGGTGAGTCTTTTTCCATGGAAAGATCCCAAGGACCGCATCCCCTTGGCGATCCGGCACATCCGGAGTTTCCTGAAAGCGCATTGCCCGTAGCGGGTGCTGCCACGGACCGGCTGGTCTGATACTCTAGCGCGATTCGACCGGAACAGTCGCCAAGGTGGCTGACGTGACCGAGTTCTTTCATCTCAATCACGGCTGGAACGCGGACCCCAACGCACCGGACCCGCGGGTGGAACAGGATGCCGATGATGTCGTGTTGGGCTTTGCGCTCAATTCGTTCCTATTCTCGTCCTTTAGCAAAGGCGACAAGGGATTCCTTCGCTTTCAGGGGTGCTCGCGCTACCGTTTCAGCAATGTGAACGACGAGGGCTGGCACCGCGGACAGTGCCGGTTCAGCGGCTTCGCGCCCCGGTGGGGCGAATTTTACGAAGTGACCGGCGACTTCAAGGACACGGCGAATGATATCGTTTGGACCTTCCACGCGGCGACGGCTGAACGGCAACGAAACTTTCTATTCTACTTCAAGGACAGCGCCTTCGAGTGCAGCGCTCGGGATTGGTCCTTCGACCAAGCGGATCGGAATGCGCTCACCCGGATCCCGGCCGAGCATTGATCCCACTCCGACGGATTTCCAGGTCGAACCCAATGTAGCAAGCGGCCTGGCGGCTTTCGATGCGCCGGCCGCGCACCGAGCCGGCAAATCGGCTATCCTCGGGTGGAAAGGAGGTGCGCCATGCAGCATCCGCTCGGCGGCCGGTCGATGAGTCCCCGCGAGCCCGCGGTCCGGTTCGAGCCGGTGATCGATCCGGCGGATTGGCGCGCCGAAGATTTGGCGGCGGGTGAAGATTACCTGTTCCATCTTACGGAAGGGCAGGTTAACGAGCTCGACGATGCGATCGGCGCGGTCGAGCGATCCGGCATCTCGCTGCCGGATCTGACTCGTGACGATTTCACGCTCCCGAAATTCGGAAGGCAATTGGCCGGTATCCGCAACGAATTGATCGACGGACGCGGTTTCGTGCAATTGCGGGGCTTCCCGGCAGCGCGTTACTCGCGGCTGCAGGCGGCCATCGCGTTCTGGGGCGTGTCCCTGCATCTCGGTGACACGGTGTTGTCACAGAATGCGAAGGGACATCTGCTGGGGCATGTCTACGATATCGGCCAGACAAACAAGAACCCCGATCAGCGCGGACCCTATTCGAGTGACTCGATCCCGTTTCATGTGGACTGTTCCGACATCGTCGGCCTCATGTGCTTGCGGACCGCGGTATCGGGCGGCGAGAGCGGCATTGCCAGTTCCGTCGCCGTGCACAATGAAATCCTGAAGCGGCGGCCCGATTTGCTGCGTATCCTCGCGAAGCCATTTTATCGCGACCGGCGGGGCGAGGTGCCGCGCGGGATGGACCCGTGGTACCGCTCGGCTGTGTTTCATTACAACCAAGGCTATCTCAGCACGACCGTCGAACCGCATTACATGCGGACGGCGGAGCGTCATCCCGACGTGCCCGCAATGACGCCCGAACAGCATGAGGCGCTCGACTTCGTCGGAGAGATCGCCGAAGAGCTTAGGCTCGACATCGCCTTCGCGCCCGGTGACATGCAATTTCTCAACAATCACGTGGCGATGCACACGCGAAGCGCCTTCGTCGACGACCCGCGTCCGGGACACGGCCGTCATCTGTTGCGCATCTGGCTCGGCATCAAGGGCTGCCGTCCGCTGCCGGACCCGTTTTTCGAGCGCCACGGAAAATTGGGCGAGGTCGAATGGCCCGGCGGCATTGTCGGACCGGACACAGTTCCGAATGTCCCGCTCGATCCGGCCTAATCCTGCCCGACGCAACGGTAAGGAGAGCAATTAATGTCGGTAAAGGTGAATTTCGTCGGATCGGGTGACGCATTCGGCAGCGGGGGCCGGTTCAACACCTGCATCCTGGTGGACAGGCCGGGAATCCGGTTCACCATCGACTTCGGCGCGTCGTCGCTGGTGGCCCTCAACGCGCAGCAGATTGCGCATAACTCGATCGACGCCATCCTGTTGACGCATATCCACGGCGACCATTCGGCGGGCATTCCGTTTTTGTTGTTGGATGCAATGCTGGGTGCGAAACGCGACCGGCCGTTGACCATCGCCGGGCCGAAGAACCTGAAGGCGCGGCTCGATGAAGCCGCCGAGGTGCTATTCCCCGGCATGGAAACGATGCAGCCCAAATTTTCGATCGACTACGTCGAACTGCCGGTCGGCGAAACGACGGACGTGCTTGGCCTGCAGGTCAGTCCTTTTCCCGCCAAGCATACCTGGCAGACGGACCCGACTGTGCTTCGCGTCGGTGTCGGCGACAAGGTGGTGACCTATTCAGGGGACGGCGACTGGACGCCCGAGATGGCGAAAGCGACCAAGGATGCGGATTTGTTCATCGCCGAATGTTACTTCCACACCAAGCCGGTCAAGTGGCACCTGAACTATCCCACGATCCAGGAGCACAAAGAGGCGTTCGGCGCCAAGCGCATGATTCTCACCCATATGGGGCCGGAAATGCTGGCAATGGCGGACAAAGTGCCCGAGGAATGCGCCCATGACGGGCTTATCATCGAGTTGTAGTGCCGTGTGGCGATACTAGAACCGACAAATGGGAACGGATGAAATGACGGTGCATGGTTCGATCGCGGCGTCGACTTTGTCCAAATGTGCGGCGATAGGTTTCAGACGCTGGGCGCACTGAAGCCTTGTAACGGTGGTGCTCATGTTGCTGCCGGGGTAGTGAGGAACTTCCGCCCGGGCGGGCAGCGCGGCTCGCCGATGGAGAAGGATAGGGCGCAACAGCGGCGGCTCGCGGAGCCTTGATCCGCGTTCCGGTAGTTTCCGTGTACTCTAGATGGATGATCGCGACGGCGCTTAATATGGCTTCAATACAGTTGAGATTCGTGTTGAGGTGGTGCCGAACCACGCTGCGCGGATGCCGCAATGACCGATTCCCCTCCCGAAACCGCCATTCAGACACTGCCGGTTCTAGGGTCCATCAAGGAAACCCTCACCGCGGTTTTCGGGTATCCGTCGCTGTTCGTCAGAGCGGTCACGCTGCCACTGCTGCTGAGTATCGCGCTGTCGCTTTTTTGGGATTTGTTGTCGGACGTTGAATCGGTCGTCCTGGAAGTATCGGCCTTCTACATCGATCTCATTCCCTACGCGTTTTTCGGCGTGGCGTGGCATCGTCTGACCCTTCTCGGTCCGGACGAAGGGCGGCCGCCGTTGCTGCCGCGGCCGGGCCGTCGGCACGTTGTCTTTTTCATATTCGCTGCGATCGTCACCTCGATCTATCACTTGCCTGTCCGAGTTGTTGGATTTGGGGCAGATCAAGGGTGGTCTTCAGGTTCGCTCGATACCGGTGAATTTCTCTTTTGGCTTTCATCGGTTGGGGTGGTTCTCATCGTCGTGGTTTTCTATTTGGGAATTCCCTACTTGATGTTCCGGTTCAGTTTCGTTTTCCCGGCCGCTGCCGTGGACGAGCGTTACCGGCTGAGCCATTCCTGGCGCCATACCCGGCACCAAGGGTTTCGTCTATTGCTGCTGGGCGGGGCGGTCGGGGCGCCGGCCTATTTGCTGGTCCTGCTGATTTCCGTCCATTTGGATGCCGCCTTCGGCATCTACGACCCGACGAAGGAGTTGTCCTTCGGCTCGATAGACGGTGTCTTCTATGCGGTCCTTACCTACATTCTACTGCCGGCGCTGAGTTATGTGCCCATTGCACTCGTCATTGCGGCCATTTCGCTTGCTTTCCGAACGCTCACCGGTTGGATTCCCGTGCGGACTCAACGAGCCTAGGTCTCACCAGCCATCCTAGACATCATCGGGAAACATTCGGCTGCTAAATGTCGCATCCGTTGCGGTGGCACGGTAGTCACGCGGACGCTAGAGTGCCGCAAAACAATCGCCTGGAAAGGGAGGATGCGACGTGTTCAAGCAGGATCGGTTCATCGAGGATTGCAAATCGGCGGTGGGCGAGGGACAGAAGGCCATTCGTGAACTCGTCGTCGAAGCGGTCGCGGACCCTTCTGGCGTTTGCGCCGAACTGGGTGAACCGACGCAAGCGGGCGTCTTCCCGCTCTATCAGGACGACAGCCTGACGATCATCAACTTCATCTGGGCGCCCTGCATGACGTTGCTGCCGCATAACCACAACATGTTCGCCGTGATCGGCATTTATGGCGGTCGCGAGGACAACATGTTTTGGCGTCGCATCAAGGACGCCGAACCGGGCGATCGTATGATCGAAGCCGCCGGGTCCGATTCCCTGGGCGCCGGGCAGGCGGTGACGATGGGCCCCGATATCATCCATTCGGTCGCCAATCCGATCAAGAAATTGACCAGCGCGATCCATGTGTATGGCGGCAACTTCTTCGAGCCGCCGAAGCCGCGCGCGCAATGGGATCACGAGACGTTGGTCGAGGAGCCGTGGAATATGGACCACACGCGCGCTGTCTTCCGCGAATGCGACGACCGCTTTAATGCGTGGCTCGCCGCCGAGAAATAGATCGGTCGCGGCCGCCCGTTCGCCGCTCAGCAACAATTGAAACAATTTCCCGCCGCCGCAGACAACGGCGGGAAACATCACGACCTTAGGATGCATCTTGATCGGGACCGGTGCTATTGCCGGTTTCGCCTTAGCAACCAAAGGCCGGAGAAAAGCCATGAGTGCGGTCGTTGCGGAAACGCAAAGCAATGAATATGTCGATTTCTGGAATGAAATCCTGGTTCCGAAATTTACCCGGTTCAAACACGTTCTGGTCGACGGGTTGACGCATCACAGCGCGGCAATCTTTCCGAACCTGCCCGTTAAGGAGGGCGACAAGGTACTCGACATCGGCTGCGGCTTCGGCGACACCGCGGTCGACCTGGCCGAGCGTGTGGGGGCCAAGGGAACTGTCGTCGGGCTGGATTGCTGCAGCGCCTTTCTCGATTATGGCCGTGCCGACGCCCAAGCGAAAGGCCTGAAGAATGTCGCCTTCGTCGAGGGGGACGCGCTGTCGGAACGGTTCGATCCGACTTACGATTTTGTCTTCTCGCGGTTCGGTACGATGTTCTTCTCGAACCCGGTTGCCGGACTGCGCAACATGCGGACGGCCCTCAAGCCGGGCGGTTTGATGACGCATATTGTGTGGCGGACGCCGGCGGACAATCCTTGGCTCAGCATGGCGAAAGATGTGGTGCTCAACTATCTGCCCGCGCCGGGCGAAGACGCGCGGACCTGCGGTCCGGGGCCGTTCTCGATGGCGAACCAAGAGATGGTTGCCGGTATGATGAAGTCCGCCGGCTACGAAGACGTCACCTTCAAGCGGGTGGATGCGCTCGTTTTGGTCGGCCGCACGGTTCAGGACGCCATCGATTTCCAACTCGCGCTCGGCCCGGCCGGGGAAGTGTTCCGCGAGGCGGGTGACATGGCCGAAGCGAAGCGCGGAGAGATTGAAGCCGCACTGGCCGAGGCGATCGATGCACAGAAGCAGGAAGCCGACGGCATCGTTATGGACTCATCGTCCTGGGTCATCACCGGCCGCAACCCGCAATAGAGCCATCGCCCGCCGGCTGTGGCATTGGATCCTCCGATACGGAAGCGGAAGGGGCGCCGGTATGATATGCTCCCGCACACTTTCGTAGAGCAGGTGAACGCTCCGATGCAATTGGGTGAAGCCCGTGAGTGATAGTCGGGTTGTAATCGCGGGCGCGGGCCCGGCCGGTCTTGTCAGCGCGACGATTCTCGCCCGGGCGGGCGTGTCCGTGACCGTGCTGGAATCCGAACCTTCGCTGCCGCTGAACTTGCGGGCGTCCACCTTTCACCCGCCGACGCTCGACATGCTGGACGATCTCGGCGCCGCGCAGCCGTTGATCGACCAGGGGCTGAAAGCGCCGACGCTGCAGTTCCGGGACCGGCCGGCCGGCCTTATCGCACAATTCGACTTCGGCGACATCGCGGATTTGACCCGGCACCCCTTCCGGGTTCAGTGCGAACAGTTTCGATTGAACCAGGTGCTGCTCGAAAAGCTGCAAACGATGCCGCAAGCGGATATTCGCTTCGGCGCCCGTGTCGTGGGGGTGGAGCAGGACGCGGAATGTGCGACGGCGATCCTGGACGGGGGTCAACGGGTGCAGGGACGATATCTCATCGGCGCGGAGGGCGCGAACAGCGCGGTGCGGGACTCGTCGGGCATACAGTTTGACGGTTTCACATGGCCGGAGCGGTTTCTGGTGCTCAGTACGCCATTCGATTTTTCCCAGCCGTTTCCCGACCTGTGCTGCGTCAACTACGTCGCCGATCCGGAAGAGTGGTATTTCCTTTTGAAGGTCCCGGGATTGTGGCGGGCCATGTTCCCGACCGCCGCCGACGAGGACGACGAAAGCATCATGTCCGACGCGACGGCGCAGCGCCGGCTGCGGCGCGTCTTCGACAGCGGACGGCCTTACGACGTGAAACACAAGACGCTCTACCGCGTGCATCAGCGGGTCGCCGATCGCTATCGGGCGGGGCGCTGTTTTCTGGTCGGCGATGCGGCGCACATCAATAACCCGCTCGGCGGCATGGGGATGAACGGCGGCATTCACGACGCGCACAATCTCGCAAGCAAGCTTGTGCAGGTTATCGCCGGAGAAGCGGAGGACGATTTGCTGGACCGGTACGAGAAGGAGCGGCGGCCGGTGGCGCTGGAATACATCAACAAGCACACGATCCGGAACAAGCGAAACCTGGAAACGGATGACCCCGACGAGCAGGCGTCCTTCCGGCGGGAGCTGCGCGAAACGAAGGCCGATCCGGCGAAGACGCGGCGCTATCTGAAGCGCGTGTCGATGATCGCCAGCCTTGAGCGGGCGGCGTCCATCTGAGGCGCGCGACCGGCGGTTTTGACCCGAATATCCCATCCGATGATACTGAAGCTTGCGAAAAACATGGGCTGAAAACGAGGGGATCGGCATATGGAGAGCGCAAGTCCAAACGGGTTGGCGACGCCGATTGCCGGTGCGCTTGGCGCCGACGTTCGGGACATCGACATCTCGGAACCGCTATCCGATGATATATGGGCGTCGATCGTCGCCGCATTCCTTGATCACAAGGTGCTGGCGATCCGCGATCAGACGCTCGATCCGTCGTCCTTCCTGGCCTTCGCCAAGCGGTGGGGCGACGTACATTTCTACCCTTATATGGACGGCTTGCCGGAAGAACCGGAGGTCTTCGAAATCCTCGCAAAGCCGGATGCGCGGCGGTTCTTCGGCAATCGCTGGCATTCCGATCAGATGTACGACCCCAATCCGGTCAAGGTCACGCTACTCTACGCCAAGGACCTGCCGCCGGTTGGCGGCGATACGCTCTTCTCCAATCTGGAACTGGCGTATGAAAGCTTGTCCGACGGCATGAAGACCATGCTGGCGGGGCTGAAGATCTACTGCGACGGCGCCGACAAGTCGCGATACGGGGGGCTGACCCGCGAGCAATGGTATGCCAAGGGCGGGATGGCCGAAAAACTCAATGCGCCGGAGCAGGCGCCCGTCATCGGCATCCACCCCTTGGTCCGCACGCATCCGGAGACCGGCCGGAAATGCCTCTACATCGGCGATCAGGTTCAACGCTTCGACGGGCTGTCGGCGGAGGACAGCAAACCGCTGCTGGACTATTTGATGAAGCATATCCAGCGGCCGGAATTTACCTGCCGGGTGCGATGGGAACCGGGTACACTGGTACTGTGGGACAACCGCTGTACCTGTCACTATGCGGTTGCCGACTATGCCGGGCACACCCGCCGCATGCACCGCGTGACGATTGCGGGCGACGCGCCGGTCTAGGAGGACGACACGGGAAAACGGCGCGGGGGCTCGGGGGGCTTCGCGATGAACCGGACGTTATTCGCCTTTTGCATGACAGTCACCGTGCTCGGAGCGGCATGGCTGATCTACGACATTTTCCTTCGGGCACCGGCGGCGGACTATGCCGCGCAACTCGGCAAGGCCGGCCCGCACAACGAGACCCGCCGGCTGCCGAATCTTCCGCTGGATATCGTGTTCGAGCAGAACCGGTCCCGCGTGATCGCATGGCAGGACGACGGCAACATCCACGCCTGGGATACGGACACCGGTAAATCCCGGCTGATTGTCTGGACCGAATCGCTTTTCGCCTATTGCCGGGCACGCGAACTGCTCTTGATCAACGCCAGCAACAATGTCGTCCTGGTCGATGTAGCCTCGAATGCGAAGCGCCATGTGGTCAGCGGCGCGTACGATCATGCGGCGTGGAGCAAGGATTGCTCTAGCTTCGCCATCGCGGGCGAGGGCTCCCGGACGGTCGAGGTTTGGAAATCCGATACCGTGACGAAATATGCCGCCGCGGCGACGAAAATGTCGGTGCGCAACGGGTTGGCCATGTCGAACAATGGGCAGTACGTAGCCGCGGCAACGGGGACCTACACCGAAGAGACCGATCCCATCGGGCGCCGGAAAGGGCACCGGACGGCACTGGAAATATTCGAGGTTTCCGGCGAGTCACGGATGACGCGCACCGCCTCGTTGAACGATCCCGAAACCGTACTCGGCATGTGGAAAATGGCCTTTGCGCCGGATGGGCAGGCGTTGATCGTAGGGTCGCAGGTCGACGGCAAGTCGGGCCTGCGCACCATCCGACCGCAGACCGGCGATATATCGTGGCAGCAGAACGGTTTCAAGTCCTATTGGGTTCGGGCTTTGGCGGTTTCGCCGAGCGGCCAAGTTGCGGTGTCGGGGGATGAGAAGGGCCTGTTGCGGGGCTGGGATGTGGAAACCGGCGAGCGGCTGTTCGAGCGCCGCACCGGCCTCGTCATTCAGTCCCTGGCTTTCTCGGAAGACGGCAACTCATTGGCGATGGCGCTTTGGGACTCGACCATCCGATTGCTGAACGTGCCCGAGTTATTGCACCGGTAACCTGCCTTCGTGTCCTTCGGCTTCCGGCGTGCCGTCGTTTTGGAATAGATACCAAGGTTAGAATGACTCGGGCCGCAGCACTTCGACGTCGGCCAGCGTGACGATCCCCATTTGCCGGTCCAGGACTTCCCGCACCATCTTGAGCACGGCATCGACTTTTTCGGCGTCCAGTACGATCAAGACCTGAACCATGCGGCCGGCATCCGAGGAGAGGGAATCGCGGCGCCACGAACCTGCGGCGCCCTTGCCGCCGAGCGCGGGGAGCACCGTGTAACCGGGCACGTCGAGGCCATCCAGCTTCTCCAAAAGCCGGCTCAGATAAGGCGCCTCGATGATGATCGAGAGCCGCTTTTTCGGGTAGGTCTGAAAATCCGCCATGTCGAGGCTCCTAGGAAAGCCAACCAGCCAGAGTGATATAAAACGGTATGCCGATCGTCAGGTTGAACGGAAAGGTTACCGCAAGCGACAGGGTCAGGTAGAGCGATGGTTTCGCTTCCGGCAGCGCCAGGCGCATTGCCGCCGGAACCGCGATATAGGATGCACTTGCCGTCAGGACGGATAACATCGCGATCCCGCCGCGGTCGAGCCCGATCAGCATTGCCGCCAATGCCCCGAGCACACCGCCGATCACCGGCATGTACAACCCGAACAAAAGCAGCGCTGGCGACAAGGTTCTGCCCACGTGGCGCAGTTCGCGGCCGGCGACAAGTCCCATGTCCAACAGAAACAGGCATAACACCCCTTTGAATGGATCGATGATGAAGGGGGCGACATCGTCGTAGCCGCGTTGCCCGGTCGCCATGCCGATCGCGAAGGCGCCAATCAGCAAAACCACCGACCCGTTCAACAGGACTTCGCGCCAAGGGGTCGGCTGCGTCCCGCCGCCGTTCTGCATTCCGCGGCGCGCCAGCCATAGAGCGGTAATGATGGCTGGAACTTCCATGGCGGCAGCTGCAGCGACCATGATTCCGGGATAGACGATTTCCGCTGCGTTCAGCGCCGCGGTCGCGGCGATGAAGGTGACGATGGAGATGGAACCGTAATGCGCCGCGATGGCGGCCTGATCCACCCGGGAAAGGTTCGTTGTCGTCTTGAGCAGGGCAAAGGCTATCAATGGGATGACGAAACTCAGGGCGACGGCCATACCGATGACGCGCACAAGGTCGAAGCCGAGCCCGTGCTCCCCGGCCGCCACGCCGCCCTTGAAACCGATGGCAAGCATCAGATACAGCGAGAGCGCTTTGGCGACGGCCTCCGGGATCGCCAACTCGGAACGCGCCAGTGCCGCAAACACCCCCAGCGCAAAAAACAGAACGGGCGGCGAAATCAGATTTTGCGCAGCAAGTGTCAGGTCCACGTCGGGAGGGTCCTTGGAGAATTTTGGGGATAGGCGGATGGCTTCGCCTATCCGATATAATACGCCGGGCCCGGCGGCAAACTTTATTCGTTAGAATTTCTATTTGGCTGTCGAATTTGCGGATGATCCCCCGCGATGGCGGCGAAGGCGGCGCGCACCGTCTCCGCCCCGCCCGTGTCCGACGCGTTCATCGCGTCGAAAATCCGCGACTTCACGAAGAACCGCCAATGCACCGGCAGATCGGCCAGGATCGCTGTCAGTTCGTCATAGGCTTCGCGCGTCCAGCGCTTTTCGTAGTCCTCGCGTTCGGGTCCGAAATTGAAATGACCGCCCGTTTGGCCGGCGTGCCGTAATTCCGCGCGGAGCGATTCGGTTTCGGCGGTATTCACGGCGCCGTCGACAATCACGACACCGTAGTCGGCGCGCGCCGCCTGCATCGACACGCAGCCGCGTTCCACGTCGCGCAGCACCCGGTCCGGGTCGCGGTTCAGCGGGTCGCCGCGGCCGCCGCCGCCGGGGCCGTAAAAGCGCAGCACATCGCCGGGTTCCGCGGTCAGCGTGTCCTGGTTGCCGAGGATTTCTTCCGTCGGCGTGTCCGGGTTGCGGATAAAGTTCGACGGCCGTCCCGCCTTGCCGCCGAGAATGCCCCACGGGCGGAAACGGGTGCGGTCGCGGTTGCGTGCGGTGATCCGGGTCCCCGGAGAGAAGACCTTGAATTCCAGCCAAGTGCCGAGCCCGCCGCGGTTCTCGCCGGCGCCGCCGGAATCGGGCGACAAGCCGTAGCGCATGATCTCGATCGGCACCTCGGCCTCGATCAATTCGACCGGTGTGTTCTTCAGATAGGACGCATCCGCGCCGGAGCCGTCGGGCCCGTCCGCATGCGGCATCCCGCCCGCGCCGCCGACCACGGGATCGATCGCGGCGATGATGCGCCGGCCGCTCCTGTTGTCGGTGGTCATGACGTTGACGATCGAACTGGAGCCGGCCGGGGCGGCGGGCATGCGGTCCGGAATGGCGAGCCCGAAGGCGCCGAAGACCAGACTGCGCAACCGCCCGCAGGTCAGGCTCCGCATGCCGACGGCGGCGGGATACTCCGGGTTCACCACGGTGCCCTTCGGCAGAATGCAGTTGAACGGCCGGGTGAGGCCGCAGTTCAGCATGATGTTCGGGTTCAGCGTGTAGAGGACGTAGTAGACGCCGACTAGCATCAGCGTGTGATGGGCGAACCCGCCGGTCGGTACGTTGATCGACGACGTGAGCTGCGGGTCCGAGCCGGTGAAGTCCAACGTCGCGTTGTCGCCGTCGATGGTGAGGGTGAGCGCCAGCCGGCACGGGTTGCGTTCGCTGTCCGAATCTTCGTCCGTGTAATCGGAAAAAAAGTATTCGCCGTCGGGCATGCCGCGCAGGATTTCGCGCGCCTGATGTTCCGCGTAATCCATCAGGTCTTCGACGCCCTGATGGAAGGTCTCGACGCCGAACTTGGCGACCATCTCCTTGACCTTGCGCTCGCCGGTGTTCATCGCGCCGACGAATGCTTTCAGGTCGCCCCAGTTCTGCTCCGGTTGGCGGACGTTGGTCATCATCACGTCCAGCAGCTCGCGGTTCAGTTCGCCGCGCTTGTAGAGCTTACAGGGCGTGAATCGGATTCCCTCCTGGTGAATTTCGACTAGGCTGCGCGACAGACTTGCGGGCACCGCACCACCGATGTCCGTGTTGTGGATATGCCCGCAGGAAAACGCGACCAATTCGCCCTCGTGGAAGATCGGCTTCCACATGTGCAGGTCCGGCGAATGCGTCGAGACGTAACCGCTATAGGGATCGTTGGTGAAGGCGATATCGCCTTCTTCGTAGCCGCCGTCGACCAGGTCCAGCGCGTTGCCGTAATCGAGACCGGGGAACCAGGTTGCGCCCAGATCGAGCGGGATGGCGAAGGTCTTCCCGGCCGGGGTCAACAGGCCGATGGTGAAATCCTCGGTTTCCTTCACGAAGGTCGAATGCGCCGTTCGGTACAATGTGTAGGCCATGCTCTCGGTCGCGGCGCGGCAATGGTTCGCAAGGATCTCGAGCGTCACCTTGTCGATCGTCATCTCAGGACTCCTCCCGCCGCTCGAGCATGATGCTGCCGCGCACATCGACCGTGCCCGCGAAACCGTCGGGGATGCAGCTCGTCGTATCCGATTGCGCGATCACAGAAGGGCCGTCGAGCGTTTGGCCCGCGCATAGCCGGTCGCGTTCATAAAGCGGCACGGCGACGGGCTTTCCGTCGAACCATACTTCGATGTCGCGGACCGGGTCGGCCGGACCGTCGGCATGCGGCAGCGCTTTCAGCGTTGGTTTTTCGATCGTGCCCGCAACGACGAGCCGCAGGTTCATGATCTGCACCTCCGCGTCGGCGTCGTTGAAGGCGTAGACCTCGTCGTGCCGCCGGTGGAAGGCGTCGAGGATGGCGGCGAGATTGCCGGTGACCAGCCAGTCCGGCTTGAGCGGCACCTCGATCTCGAAGGACTGGCCGGTGTAGCGCATGTCCGCGGAGGGGTGCAGGGTATGCGTGCCCGCGTGATGCTGTTCGCCGTGCAGCCAGTCCAGCGCCCGGGCCGACAATTCCTCGAAGTCTCCCGGGATGGTGCCGATCGCGTCTTCCGCGGCGGCGAAAACCGTTTTGACGAAGTCGTTCCGAATATCTGCGACCAGGCCGCCGAGGGCGCTGGTCACGCCGGGCGTCGTCGGGATGACGACCTGCCGCATCTGCAGTTCCTTTGCGAGGAAACAGCCGAGCATAGGCCCCGCACCGCCGAACGTGACGAGCGCGAAGTCGCGCAGATCGATGCCGTAGCGCGCGGTGAGCTTGTTGATCTCCATATACATCCCCGAAACGGCGACCTGGATGATCGCCTCGGCGGTTTCCTCGACACCGCGGCCGAGGGTATCGGCGAGGGTGCCGATTGCCTCGCGCGCCTTATGGATGTCGAGATTTACGGAGTCGTAGGCGATGGCATGGTGGCCGAGGAAGCCGCAGACGGCGAAGGCATCGGTGATCGTCGGCCGGTCGCCGCCCTGTCCGTAGCAGGCGGGGCCGGGATCGGAACCGGCGCTCTCCGGCCCGACCTTCAGCACGCCGAATTCGTCGACCCGCGCGATCGACCCGCCGCCGTCGCCGATCGACGTGACCGAGACGGAGGGGATGTAGAGCGGGAACTCGCCGATCTTCTCGCCCATGCCGTATTGCGGGGCGCCGTCGATCACCACGGCGACGTCGGCGCTGGTCCCGCCGATATCCAACGTGATGGCGTTCTCGACCCCGCAGGACCGCGCCACGAATGCGCCACCGATAACGCCGGACGCGGTGCCGGACAGCACCATGTTGACGCAGGAGGTCTTGCCGAGTTCGGCGCTCATGACGCCGCCGTTCGACTTGGTCACCAGCGGTTCGGCGGTGACGCCGCTGTCCTCGAGCGCGGCTTGCAGCGAGCCGAGATACGCCGCGACCCGCGGATGGACATAACCGTTGATGATCGCCGTGGTCGTCCGTTCGTATTCGCGGATAACCGGCCAGATTTCATGCGATGTGAAGACGAACAGGTTCGGCGCGTCGCGGCGAATGATCGCCGCAACCTGTTCTTCATGCGCCGGGTTGCGCCAGCCATGCAGCAGCGAGACGATCACGCCATCGATTCCGCGCGCCTGTGCCCGGTCCAGCGCATCGCGCACGCTCGCGGGGTCGAGCGGCGTTTGGATGCTGCCGTCGGCGCGGATGCGCTCCCTAAGGCCGAAGACCCGATCGCGGGTGACCAACGGTTCCGGCCGGGTCGAGAACAGGCTGTAGGATTCCGGCATCCGCAACCGCGCCACTTCCAGCACGTCGGAGAAATTCTCCGTGGTCAACAATGCCATCCTGGCGCCCTTCCGCTGGATCACGGTGTTCACGCCGACCGTCGTGCCGTGAATGAAGCTCTCGACCTCGGCCGGATCGATGCCGTATTTGTCCGACAGGCGGCGCATGCCTTCGATGACTTCCGCGCCCGGGTCAGCCGGGGTGGTCAGCACCTTGAGCGTCGATAGCTCCTGCGTCGCCGTGTCGAAGACGCAGAAATCGATGAAGGTGCCGCCGATATCGACGCCGACGCGATACGCCATGAAACTCAGTCTCTTTCAAGGTAGGCGGTATGCCAGCGGCCGGGAAGGCCAGGGTGAAGTTTCAGGATACGGCAAACACCCGGTGGCGCAAATGCGTGCGGTATCGATCATCCAATTTCGCACCGCCCGCAAAAACCGGGTACGCTTGTCGTCAACGTTAGGCATGGGATCGGACGGAGGAGGAAAGCATGAAGTCGGCGGAAGCAATTTGCGAGATTCTCAAGCGCGAAGGCGTGGAAATCCTTTTGGCCTATCCGGTCAACCACGTCATCGAATATGCGGCGCGGGCGGGCATTCGCCCGGTGATCGTTCGGCAGGAACGGATCGGCCTGCACATGGCCGATGCGATCGCGCGGCTGACCAGCGGCGAGAAAGTCGGGGTCTTCTGCATGCAGCACGGCCCCGGGGCCGAAAACGCCTTCGGCGGGGTGGCGCAGGCCTATGGCGAGTCCGTGCCGGTCCTGGTGATGCCGATGGGATATGCCCGGAAAATCGCCCATGTCGATCCGAACTTCAACTCGACGCTGAACTTCAAGCACGTCACGAAATCCGCGGAACCGATTACGACGCCGGCCGAAATCCCGAACGTCATGCGGCGCGCCTTCACGCAGCTTCGCAACGGGCGGCTGCGTCCGGCGCTGGTCGAAATCCCGTCCGATTTGTTCCCCGAGGATTTCGAGGGCGAATTGGAGTACACGCCGGTGCGCGCGAACCGCTACGGCCCGGACCCGGACGCCGTTAAGGAAGCCGCCAAGGCATTGATCGAGGCCAAGCGCCCGGTGATCTATGCCGGGCAAGGCGTGCATTACGCCAAGGCGTGGCCGCAACTGAAGCGGCTTGCCGAGCTATTGGCCATTCCCGTCTGCACCAGTCTGGAAGGCAAGAGCGCCTTCCCCGAGGATCATCCGTTGTCGCTCGGCTCCGGCGGATTGGCGATGCCGAAGACGGTGCGGGAATTCCTGGATAATGCCGATGTCATCTTCGGGATCGGCTGCAGCTTCACGACCACGAATTTCGGCGTGACCATGCCCGAGGGCAAAACGGTCATCCACGCAACGCTGGACCCGCTCGACCTGAACAAGAATCTTGTCAGCCAATATCAGTTGGTCGGCGATGCGGGTCTGACGCTCGATGCGGTGATTGCCGAGGCCGAGGCGGCGACCGGCGGGAAGGACCGGGACCGCGGCGATACGCCGACCGAAATCGCGGCGATCAAGGAAAGCTGGCTCGCCGAATGGGCGCCCAAGCGCGATTCCGACGAGACGCCGTTGTCGCCCTATCGCGTGCTGCGCGACCTCGCCGATACGGTCGACCGGGCCAACACGATCATCACCCATGACGCGGGCAGCCCGCGCGACCAGCTATCGCCCTTCTGGGAGTCTACGACCCCGCTGTCCTATATCGGTTGGGGCAAGACCACGCAGCTCGGCTACGGCCTCGGCCTCGCGATGGGGGCGAAACTGGCCTGTCCCGACAAGCTCTGCATCAACGTGTGGGGCGACGCGGCGATTGGCTTCACCGGCATGGATTTCGAGACGGCGGTGCGCGAGCGCATTCCGATCCTGTCGATCCTGTTGAACAACTTCTCGATGGCGATCGAACTCAAGGTCATGCCGGTGTCGACCGAGAAATACCGCAGCACCGACATCTCCGGCGACTATGCCGCGATGGCGCGGGCCTTCGGCGGATACGGCGAACGCGTGACCCAGCCGGATGATATCGTGCCGGCGATCCAGCGCGGTATCGAGCAGACGCAAAACGGCGTGCCCGCGCTGCTGGAGTTCATTACCTGCAAGGAAACCGAGGTGTCGCGGCTTTAACGCCGCGCGTCGCTCTCAGGGCGACAATTGCCGTTTCTGAAGGCCCAATGCGCGCGTCAGCCGGAAGAGCCAGGGTGGCACGTGGTTCAGGCGAGTGGCTGCCAGGGCAGTGCCGTCAGCGGTGACAAAGCTGAGCCGGTGTGTCATGGCGTTTGTTGGACGGACTGCCGTGACGGGCAGGGTCTCACCGCCGAACGTGATCTCGAGCGGTGGAAAATAACGCAGGCGGCGTTGGATTTCCTCGGCGGAGAGGGCCGCAGGGTCACCGATCCGTCGGAGCGCAAGCGTATCGCGGTGCGAGAAATACGATCCCTTATCCTGTTGCGGCTGCGGCGTAATCGTCTCGGCCTGCATTGCATCCAGAAGCTTTTCGGCGTCCCCGCAAGCGGCGGCGAGTTTGTCGCGCTCAACGGGGACCGGGTCGCCGCCGAGCGGTACGGGAACGCGATCGCGCAATAGAATTGGGCCCGTATCGATCGTGGCATCCATCAGGTGAAAGGCGTATCCCGAGAATTCTTCGCCGTTGTAGAGGGACCATCGTGTCGCCCACAGACCCTTATAATCGGGTAGATAGCCGTTGTGATAGTTCACCGCGAGCCGGAAACAGCCGAGCAATGCAGGGCTCCAAATCTGCAGGCAACCAAGGTTGAGCGCATCCACGGGGGTCGAGTCATTCGTTACCCGGCGAATGAACTCAGCGCCGTTTACATCGAACCCGAGCGGCTCGACGATCTCGGCACCGTGTTTTCGGGCGACCGCGGTAACGGTCGTGAAACTTCCCGGGTAGAACCGTCTTCGCAGGCTTCGATTGAACAGCGCCTTTACCAAATACCCAATCGAGAACCGGGCGCGATGGATCCAAAGCGGCATGTCGCGCGAGGTGACGCAGACGCGAACGCGGCGATACGATTGGCGCTTCCCGAGTGCGGCGAGAAATGAATCCAGCAAGGCAGGTGCGAAACCGACTTGTGGTTCCGCAAAGATGATCAAATCACGCATTTGCATTGAACCCTCGGTGAGGCGGGAAGCTATCAAGATAACTCGGACTGGCGCAACTTGACGCGGTTCTTTTGCAAGTAATAGCGTCCTGGAACAGAAACAGGGCCTCGGGCGGGGGGCATGTCCCCGTCCAATTCTTTGAAAGGAAACGAAGCGGATGCGGGCGGTGCTTTGCGAAAAGTTGGGAATGCCCAGCGATCTTCTGCTCCGTGACCTGCCGGAACCGCCGGCCCCGGGTCCCGACGAGATCAAGGTCGCGCTGGCGGCGCGCGGGGTTCAGTTCGTCGATGTTCTGATGATCGCGGGCAAGTATCAGACCAAGCCCGACGTGCCCTTTATCCCCGGCAGCGAAGCGGCGGGCGAGGTCGTCGCGGTTGGAGACGGCGTTACGGATTTCTCGATTGGCGACCGCGTCATGACCCGTCATTCCCCGGGGGCGTATGCCGAAATGGCGACGATTCCCGCAAACATGGCTCTCCCGGTGCCCCAAACCATGAGCCTGGAGCAGGCGGCCGGTTTCCGGTCCGCCTACACCACCGCTTATCACGCCCTGGTCCAGCGCGGGCGGCTGCAAGAAGGCGAGGTGTTGGTCGTGCATGGCGCGAGCGGCGGGATCGGACTGGCGGCGGTGCAGGTGGGTAAGATATTGGGAGCGACGGTGATCGCCACCGGCGGCAGCGACGAGAAGCTCGCCGTCGTGAAGGAGAACGGCGCCGACCATATGATCAACATTCGCGACGGTTTTCGCGACCGGGTCAAGGAACTCACCGATGGGCGCGGCGCGGACGTGATCTACGATCCCATCGGCGCCGAGGTTTTCGACGAATCGATGCGCTGCCTGAATTGGGGAGCGCGTATCCTGATCCTCGGGTTTGTCGGCGGCAAACCGGCGCTGGCGAAGACAAATCACCTGCTGATCAAGGGGGCGTCGGCGGTCGGCGTGCGTGTCGGCGGGTTCAACGAATTCGAGCCCGATACCGCGGCGGCGAACCTCAAGGTCCTCGTGGAATGGGCCGAAGAGAGAAAGATTACGCCGCATGTCTCGCACACATTCCCTCTCGACCGGTTTGCCGACGCAATGCAGGCGATCATCGACCGCAAGGTCGTCGGCAAATGCATTCTCACCAATTGAAGGATGGCCGCCGCGCCGTCCCACCCACGCGAAACAGGAGAAACCTATGATCGCGAAATGGATCAAAGTCCGCATCAAACCGGAAAAACGCCAGGAATTCCTCGACGCCATCGAAGTCGACGCCTTGGGATCCGAGCGGGATGAGCCGGGCTGCGTGCGATTCAACGTGCTGCAGGACGATTCCGACGAGAACGTATACTACTTCTACGAGGTCTACGTGGACGAAGCGGCGGTGGAGGCGCATCGCGCGGCCCCGCATTACGCGGTTTGGCAGGCGGCCGCCCATACCTTGGACGGCCCGGTCGAGCGCGTCGAATGCCGGTCGGTCTTCCCCTCTGACCCGGCCTATTGGACGGGCGAGTAATATTACAGCCAAGGTCACCCCGTTCGCTTAGGGCGAGTATAGCAACGCATGGAATCGTTCGATTATGTAGTCGTCGGCGCCGGAGCCGCGGGTTGCGTGTTGACCAACCGCTTGACGGAAGACGACGCGGCGACCGTCTGCGTGCTCGAGGCGGGCGGAAGGGATTGGCACCCCTACATTTCGATCCCGGCGGGCTTCGTCAAGAACGTCTACAGCGAGCGGTTCTCCTGGCCGTTCAAGACCGAACCGTCCGATGCGCTCGGCGGACGATCCGTTGCCGTGCCGCAGGGTAAGGTGGTCGGCGGGTCGAGTTCGATCAACGGCATGATCTACAACCGCGGCCAGCGGGCGGATTTCGACACTTGGGCGCAGATAGGCAATCGCGGATGGGGCTTCGACGATCTATTGCCGTATTTCAAGCGGTCCGAACGCCGGTTGGGGCCTGGGGACGACCGGGTGCGCGGCCGGACCGGCGAACTGCCGATCACCGATCTGGACTGGATCAACCCGGTCGCCGAAGCGTTCCTGGCCGCCGCCGAAGGGATGGGGATTCCGCGGTCCCAGGATTACAATTCGGGATTCCAGTTCGGCGCGGGCTATTTCCAGCGTTACATCCACGAGGGCAAGCGGGTCAGCGCCGCCGCCGCGTTCCTGCGTCCGGCGCTGCGCCGCCGGTCGACCGAACTGCGGACGCGGGTGCAGGTTGTCGACCTTGTCATGGAGGGTCGCAAGGTCACCGGCGTCCGCTATCGCGACGGGGCCGGCACCGAAAGGACGGTTCAGGCGCGCCGCGACGTTATTCTGAGCGCCGGTGCGGTGAACTCTCCGAAAATTCTGCAGCTGACCGGCATTGGGCCGCCGGACTTGTTGAACGATCTCGGCATTTCTGTTCGTGTCCCGTTGGAAGGGGTCGGGGAGAATTTGCGTGATCATTATTCGGTGCGCATGACGGCGCGGGCGCGCAACGTGCTTACCATAAACGAATATGCACGGTGGCCCCGGCTGCCGGTGGAAATCGCAAAATGGTTGGGCAGGAAACCCAGCGTGCTATCGATCTGCCCGACGATCGCCTTCGTGCACGGAAAGTCGCATCCCGACCTGGAGGATGCCGATCTGCGCATCCTGTTTACGCCGGGCAGTTATCAGGACGGCAAGACCTACGTCCTCGACGATTATCCCGGCATGACCGTCGGGGCGGCGCAGCCGCGACCGGAGAGTTCGGGCTATGTGCGGGCGGTATCGCGCGACCCGGCCGATGCGCCCGTCGTGCAGCCGAACTACTTGGCGGCCGAGGCGGATCAGCGCATCACCCTGGCCGGACTGCGGCTTGCGCGGGCCATCCTCAACCGTCCGGAGCTTGCGGAATACTACGACGCGGAAACCTTGCCGGGCCCGGAGGTCCGGACCGACGACGAGCTGCTCGATTTCGCGCGGCGGCGCGGCAACACCGGGTATCATTTGGTCGGCACCTGCCGCATGGGGCCGATGACGGATGGCCGGTCGGTGGTGGACGACGAACTCCGAGTTCATGGCGTTGAGAATTTGCGGGTGATCGACGCCTCGGTCATGCCGATGCTACCGTCAGCCAATACGTTCGCGTCGACGATTGCGATTGCCGAAAAAGGGGCGGATCTTATCAAGGGGCCACAAGTGCGACCGCGCATCGACCGGGCCCGGGAGAAAGGCCGTCAGTCGTAGAACCGGAGCCGCACCATGGACAAGGACTTAGGGGCGTTGCTTTCGAAAGTGTCCGACGCGACCGGCGCCGACCGGAAGCTTGATCGGCGCATCGCCCGCGAATTGGACACTATGGACGCCAGCGCAACCGTGCCCGATTACACCGCGTCGGTCGACCACTGCATCGAGCTGGTCGATCGCGTGCTGCCGGGTTGGCGTTGGCGCGTCGGGTACGGTCCGATCGGAATTCGCGTCTACGCGTTCGTCGATAGCGACGAAACCTGGTACGAGGCCATGGCGCCGACGGTACCGTTGGCCTTGTTGGGCGCGATCATCAAGGCGAAGGCGTCAGGCGAGAAGAGGAATAAGCGGTAAGGCGGCCGTTATTTCGCCGAAACCGCTTTCTGAAGTTTCTTTAGGGCGGAGACCAGCGTCTTGCGGTGATCCTCATCGTGGAGCGGATCGTCCGCCAGCGATTCAGCCTATTCGGATAGGATATCGGCCAGCAGATGATGATGGAGATGGATCTCGACCGACCGTTTTTGATCGCTCTCGTTCCTGAGTTTGATCAGCAGACCGTCGTCCTCCGTGCGGGCTTCGAATTTCGAACTCCGCGTGAACGACCCGATATAGAACTTCTCCGGGAAGTCGATAGAAACCTCCGCTTTGTCTTTTATGGGTTTCATTCCATACCTTCCATGTCAGGGGCAAAGTATACCGGAGACTATGCTTCTGATCCTATCTAGCGCGTTAATCGCATGGGTGAAAAGAGGCAAGCATGGCCAGTCCGTGTTCCCGTCCGACCCAGCTTACTGGACCGGGTGTAACGCCGGAGCCGGCATCGATTTGGCTGGCGTATGTAAGTCGGCTACGTATCGTTGGGATTTATATCGAAACGCGCATAGAGTTCGGCGGGCGCTGCGTGCTTTTTCATTTCCGACCGCATCTCGCAAAGAATCCTCTGTTCCACATCCGGTGCGTCGATCGGAGTCATCTGCTTCGAATCCTTCGTCAGATCGAACAGCACTGTCTGAGTATCCGCAAATCCCCCTTGGCGCGGTGAGCGTTTGGCGTCCGGTAGGGCGGGAACCTTCAGGACGGGCGCGCCGCGCGTGAAGTCAAAGCCGCGGTGCAGGGTCGCATTCTCCAATTCCCGGACTTCGAAGAGTGACCGGTTGTGCATGGGCATGAGTGTGTATTCGAACAGGTCGCGTGTCTCCATATTGCGCGGATAGCGAAAGTAGGAGTACTGCCCGTCGGTCGCATTGATCGCACCGCCGAAAATTCCGTAGAGCGCGATATCACGAATGGAGTCCGCATCGCCGGATGCTAGCGGCAATAGCGATTTGCCCTGAACCGTTCTGTCCGGCTGGAGTCCGAACATTTCCAGAATTGTCGGCATGACGTCGATAGCCTGCGTCAGCGCACTGACTCGGTCGCCGCCACGGTCCTTTAGATCGGGGTGATAGAGGAAGAATGGAATTTGCGCGATCTCGTTATAGAAGGGCATGCGATTCTTCGCCCACCAATCGTGTTCGGACAGCATGAACCCGTGATCAGTGGTCAGGATAAGGGCCGTGTCGGCCCATCGGTCGTTGCTGTCGAAATCGTCGAGCAGCCGCCCGAGCTGAGCATCGCATAGCCGGACCAGCGCTGCGTAGTTCGCTCTCAGTTCGGTCACTTCCTGTTCGGTTTCATCTACCTTTCGATAGCGGGGCCAGTCCAATTTCGGGCCGTCATAGCCGGTTTCCAGATCCTGGCGAAAACGCTTCGGCACGGCGAAAGGTTCGTGGGGATCGAATGTCTCCAATTGAACCAGCCAATCATCCTCCCCGCCGTTTTGGGTCAGGAATTGGAGCGTTGCGTCGAAGCATTGCACGCATGGGAAATCCGATTCCTCGACGATGCGCGTACGGTTGATCATGCCTTGGAGCCGATGGCCGTTGCGCGTCGCTTCGAACTGCTCTGGATGGTATTGGCGGCGGAACCGCTCAAGGGGCGGTGCCACCATCGCAATCCAAGGATCCGATTCCTGGCCCCGGATAAAGTCCCAGGTGTTGTAGCGCGTATGGTAGGTCGCGCCGCCGTCCTCGAAATAGTGATAGTGATCCGAAACAAGATGCGAATAGAGGCCGGCCTCCTTAAGAATGGACGGAAAACTGTCGTCGAACGGCTCGAGGGGGCCCCAACTCCGGTGCAGGAAATTGAGCCGTCCGGAATGGATGTCTCGGCGCGCGGGCATGCAAGGCAGAGAGCCGACGAAGTGATCGTCGAAGACAACGGCGTGTTTTGCCAACCGTTCGAAATTGGGCGTCTGCAAAGATGCGCCATACGGCGACAACGCTCGTCGGTTTAGGCTATCGAACAGCACAAAGACCAGACGCATCTATTCAGTCTCCCTTGAGTTTGCCCGGCAATTTGACGACGGTGCCGCGCCGGCTAATCCAAACCGTGCCCGCTTATTCCGGCTTCTTCCGGAGACGGGAAATTCCCTCGAGGATGGAGGAACCGAAAAGTCCGAGGACGGCAAACAACAGGAACATCGCCGCCAGCGGCTGGGTCAATATCCGCCACCACTCCCCCTCGAACATCTTGAGGGAATTCTGGAAGTTGGTCTCCACCATCTCGCCGAGGATCAATCCGACGGCGATGGGGGCGACGGCGAAGCCGTGACGGCGGGCGAGGAAGCCGATGACCCCGAAGATCAGCGCGATCCACACGTCCAGGAGTGATGAACTGAGCGCGTATGCGCCGATCACAGCCAATGCGAAAACGATCGGCCAGAGGATTTGCAGCGGGACGAGAGAAATGCGTGCGAACAGTTTCGCGGCATAGAGGCCCATGGCCATGAAGACGATGTTGGCCAACAGCATCGCGCCGAAGATCTGGTAGACCTTGTCGACCTGCTCGGTGAAGAGATATGGGCCGGGACGCAGGCCGTGCACCATCAAGCCCACGAGGATGACCGCGGTCGTGCCGCTGCCCGGGATGCCGAGGACCATCGTCGGCACCATGGCGCCGCCGGTCGCTGCGTTGTTGGCGGACTCGGCGCCGGCGATCCCTTCGATCGCCCCCTTGCCGAACTCCTCTTTGTTTTTCGACCAGCGCCGCGCTTCCGAATAGCCGATCATCGACGCCACGGTCGCGCCTTCGGCGGGGAGCACGCCGATGAACGTGCCGATCCCACAGGACCGCAACACCGTCTTCCAGATACGTTTGTAATCTTCTCGCGTCGGCAGCTTCACGGCCTTGAGCGTGATGGCGTCGACGACCTCGTTGATTCGTTTCGACTGAACCAGCAGTTCTGAGAGCGCGAAAAGCCCGATGAAAACGGGCACGAAGGATAGTCCTTCGTAAAGCTCGTAGTTGCCGAACATGAACCGTTCGATCCCGGTGGTGCGCTCGACCCCGATCGTCGCAAGCCAAACCCCGAAGACCCCGCCGATCAGGTTTCGCACGGCGCCCCCGGCGCTGATGGACGCCAGCATCGAGAGGCCGAACAGAGCGAGCGCGAAGTATTCGGGCGGGCGGAACTCATAGGCGACCCGGGCAAGCACCGGCGCGGCGATACAAAGCACGATTACCGAGAACACGCCCCCGAACGTGCTCGAGATTACGGCAATGCCAAGCGCCCGGCCTGCTTCGCCGCGCTTGGCGAGCGGATAGCCGTCGAACGTGGTCGCGGCCGCGGCCGCTGTTCCGGGGGTGTTGATCAGGATCGCGGTGATGGACCCGGCGAATGTCGCCGAGACATAAATAGTGGCCAGCACCGCGATGGCGTGTACGGGCTCCATGGTGAGCGTGAACGGCAACAGCAGCGCCGCGCCGGTTGTCGCGCCGAGGCCGGGCAACACGCCGATCACCACGCCCATGACCGTGGTGAGCAGGATTAAGGCGATGAGATAGGGATCGAGGATCACCGACGCCATTGCTTGTAGAGCTTCGATCATGGCGTCACCGGTTATCCGTAATACCAGTTCGTCAGCAGGCCGCGGGGAAAGCGGACCCTCAAGACGATGTCAAACAGAAAGAAGATTACCGTGGGCGTTATGAGCGCAACCGCGGCGGCGACATGAATACGCCGTTCGCCCCACATGAAGCACATTACGAACATCACAACCGCGATGGCGATCATCATGTCGACATACACCGTTAGCGGGAAGAAAATCGCGAAGAGGACGACCGAGCCCCAGGTCTGGAAACCTTCCCATTGGACTTTCCGGGGAGGGGATTTGCGGTACTGGATGACGAGGCACGCCGCCAACAGCAAGTTGAGCACCATGAGGAGGATCGGGAAAACGCGAGGCTGCATGCTGTCCCCGACAATTAAAGCCGGTGAGACGTCCAGTTGCAGCGCGGCCCAAATCACGGCGAGGGAGAATGCCGCAACCACGCCCGGGATCACCAAAATCCGCATGATGCGCGTAAACGGTGCTCCCCGAAGGAAGCACCGTTTCCTCAGTTTGGGTGGTGGACTACTTGACCAGTCCCATTTCCTTCAGGGCCGGGCCGAACTCGGTGACCATGGCCTTGATCTGCTTGCCCCACGGGCCCGAGGGTTGCGGCGACGTTTCGTCGAGCCCCGAATTCTGGAGATACGCCTGGTAGAGCGAATGCTTCATCGCTTTCATGAGCCCTTTCTCCAACTCGGCGCGCCTTTCCTCGGGAACGCCGGCGTGGGTCACGAAACCGCGCGTGGTCGATAGAACCAGATCGATGCCCATCGATTTCGCTGTCTTGGCTTTCGGGATCGGCGCCATACCCTGTTCGGCCAGAATGACCAACGGGCAGATATCGCCGGCTTCCACCGGAGCCGCGGCTTCGGACAGGTTCAGTGTGCCGACATCAACGGAGCCTGCGACGAGTTGCGTGGCCAGTTCCCCGCCGCCCTTGAAAGGAATGTAGGTCGGCATCGGGACGCCGAGACGCTTGGCCCAGAGGAAGACTGTAATGTGGTCGATGGTGCCGGTTTGGGTGCCGCCGAACTTGATCTTGTCGCCCTTCTTCATGCCCGCGACGAACTGTTCCGGCGTCTTGTACGGGCTGGTCTTGCAGTTGACCATCAGGATCTGGGGGTCGTTGGTGCCGCGCGCGATCGGGGCGATATCCTCGAGCTTCAGCTTGGTCTTGCCCTTACCCATGGTGATCGCGTGGCCGACCGTGAACGTCATGATCGTATTGCCGTCCGCCGGACGCGTCATGAAGTAGTTCATCGCCGCCGCGCCGCCGCCGCCGCGTTTGTTGACGACGACCATGTCCTGTTTAAGGACCCGCCGGCTGCGCAACATCATCATGCGCGAATTGACGTCGGTTCCGCCGCCCGCGCCCGCATGCGTAATGACTTCGATTGCCGGTTTTTCGGCCGCTTCGGTGACAGTGCTCGCCAATACCACGGCGCCGATACCGGCCGTGATCGCGGTTAGCATCAGGACGCTTTTCCGCGTCGGATTCATCGTCATAATCGCTTCTCCCGTCGCTCTCGATTGCGATATGCAATTCGGTGATTGCGTTTTTGTTCGGATTTGTTCTGAAAGTAGACTGCGGGAAGGGGTAATTCGGGTCAACCAAAAAATGGTATACCATAATTCCGAGCCGCGGCACGCTGCCGCTTGAATCAATCTGCCGCGGTGCGCGAGCCTTCGGTCTCCTGAACCTTGACCCAGGTGCGGCCCAGATGCCGTGTCAGAAGATCCTTGATGAGATCGCTGTCGCGTGCCTCCAAGGCGGCCACGATCTTCTCATGTTCCTCGACGGCTTCGTGCCACAACTCGTTCCGCTGATTCGAGATGTATCGGATGCGGTAGAGGCGGGCGTTGAGCTGGGCATGCGTATCGACCAGAACGTCGTTGCCGCTCGCTGCGATGATGCCTTTATGGATCGATTGATTAAGCTTGAAGTAGGTCAGCTTGTCTTTCCGGTGGTAGGCCGCAAGCATCTCGAAATGCAGTGCGCGGATTTCCGATATCTCGTCATCCGTCGCAATTTCCGCGGCGAGTTGACCGCCAAGGGCCTCGAGGGCGCCCAGCACCTGCAGCAATTCCTGAACGCGGCGCGGGTCCGGATCCGCTACGACCGCGCCCCGATTTGGCAGGCTTTCCACCAGTTTCTCGCTCACCAGGATCCTGATCGCCTCGCGCAGGGGCGTCCGCGATACGCTCAGCTGTTCCGATAGCTGACGCTCTCGGATGCGCATGCCGGGCTCTAGTTTGTCCTGCACGATCATGTCGCGGAGGGTGGAGGCGACCTGACTGGCAAGAGGCAGGCTCGCCACGGTGGCTTTCTCGGAACCGGATGGAACGTCACCCCCGTTGTCCACGGGGCCGTCGGTGCCGATGCGTCGCTTTGTTTCCGTCAATCTCGATTCCTAAATATTTTTCCTCAACTAGGCCGGCACCTATTGGCGCACCGAATAATCCGCGCCCGAAAATTGCTCCGAAGGGTTTCTCCGAACGCAATGCGCCGACCGAACGGGGGCACTTCCGAACCGGCTCTGCCACCGCGTGGGGAGCGGTCTATCCGTCGAGTCCAACGGCCCGTTGCAAGCGTGTCGTTACGGTCTCTATTGACCCACAGAGAAATTGTATGCCAAACCAGGGGTATTGACCACCGGATTTATATTCGAGGGAGAGTGACCATGCCTTCCAATCTTAAACAACGAATTGGTGTGGATATTGGCCGGCGCGCGAAACTGGAGGATGGGTTGGCATGGGCTTCCGAGAACGATGTTTTCTATGTCGACATTCAGTTGGATAGCGACGCCAACGCCATGGAGACGTTCGACGCGGATCGCTGCGAGGCGGTGAAACGGCTGTGCCGCGACGGCAATATCCATCTGGGGCTGCATACGCTCTCGGGCGTCAATATGGCGGAGTACAGCAACTACTTCCGGCAGGCCGCCGACGAGTATCTCAAGGCGTATATTGACATGGCGACGCGGCTCGACGCCGAGTGGATCGTCGTCCATGCCGGGTATCATTTCACGGCGGATTACGAACAGCGTAAACAGGCTGCGCTCGAGCGGCTGCAACGCGCATCGGACTATGCCGAGGAGAAGGGCGTTCATCTGCTGCTGGAGAACATGAACCGCGAACCGGTGGACGCGGAGGTCAATTATTTGGGCTACACGGTCGAGGAATGCGCGTTCTATTTCGAGAACCTTCAATCGCCGAACCTGCATTGGACGTTCACCATCAATCACGCGACGCTGGTGCCCGAAGGGATCGACGGTTTCTTGGATGCGTTCGGGATCGAGCGCATGCGCGAGGTGCGGGTCGCCGACAATTTGGGCGACAAGGAGCATCACATGTTCCCGGGCGAGGGCAGCATCGATTTCCGGGCCTTGTTCACGCGTCTCGAGAGCATGGGATATACCGGCCACTACACCAACGGTTTTGGGACCCTCGACGATATGCTTCGCGGTCGCGACTACCTGATCGCCGAAGCGAAGGCGGTCGGCGTGCCGTCGGCGCAATGAGAAGACGGATGGCCGGTTCATATACACACGGTACGAGAGGCTAGGATGAAACCGCGCATTGCCGTCACACACGGCGATCCCGCTGGGATCGGTCCGGAGTTGATCGCCAAACTGCTGGCGCAGCCCGATGTTTCGGACCTTGCGGACATCGTCTTGGTCGGCGACAGGCATGTTTTCGACCAGGGACAACAGCAGGCGGGAACGGATTGGCCGATCCGAGAGGTCGATCCGGCCCGGCCTGACGGATGGTGGGGAGCCGATGGTTTCCCGCTATGTCCGATGGAGACAATACAGCCGGATGAAGTCCAACTCGCGGCTGTCAGCGAGGCCGGCGGCCGGACGAGCCTGCGGGGACTGGACCGGGCTATCGACCTGACCCTGGCCGGTCATACGGACGCGATCCTCTTTGCGCCGTTCAACAAGGCGTCGCTGCATTTGGCGGGCATGGGCGTCGAGGACGAGCATCGCTATATCGCGCGGTATCTCGAATTTCCGGGCTATCACTCCGAAATCAACATGCTCGACGATCTCATTACGACGCGGGTCACGAGCCACATAGCGCTGCGGGACGTCGCCGAGCAGATCAAGGCGGGTGCGGTGATCGACGCGATCCGGCTGGCGCATGACACGCTGCGCGCGATGGGCGTGTCCCGGCCGCGTATCGGCCTTGCGGCGCTCAACCCGCATGCGGGCGACAATGGGAATTTCGGGACCGAGGAAATCGATGTCCTGGCGCCGGCCATCGAGCAGGCCCGGGCGCTGCAGATCGACGTGGACGGTCCCTGGCCGTCGGATACGGTATTTCTGAAGGGACGCGACGGCCAGCTGGATGCGGTGGTCACCATGTATCACGATCAGGGCCAGATCGCGATGAAGCTGATGGGTTTCGAAAGCGGCGTGACGATCGGCGCCGGTTTGCCCATTCCCGTGGCGACACCGGCCCATGGCACGGCCTTCGATATCGCGGGCAAGGGCACCGCCAATGTCGGGGCGATCCGCAAGGCATTCGACGTGCTTTGCCGGATGGGCGCCCGGTACCGCTCGGAAAGCGCCGCTTCTCCAGCCGCTTGAGACGGGGCTAGATCATGGGATTGATCGGATGAAAATTACCTCGATCCGAACACGCGTTTGGGAATGGACCGGAAAGACCGTCCCGCCGTCCGCCAATTTCTGCACGAATGCGATGGATGCGCTCTACGATCGCGGCGACGCGATGGGATCGTTCCGGTTCCATGGTTGGATGACCTGCGAGATCGAGACGGATACCGGGCTCATCGGAATCGGCAACGCGGCGCTCGCACCCCGGATCACCAAGTCGATCGTCGACACGTATATGGCGCCGATGGTCATCGGGCAGGACCCCTGGGATTACGAGTATATCTGGCAGCGGCTGTATCGTTCGAGCCATGCCTGGGGTCGAAAGGGTGTCGGCATGGTGGCGATCTCCGCGATCGACATCGCCATCTGGGACATCCTGGGCAAGGCCGCCGGCCAGCCGGTCTTCAAGCTTCTCGGCGGCCGCACGAAGGAGAAGATCCCGGTCTATGCCTCGAAACTCTATTCCGCACCGATCGAGGAGATGCAGCGCGAGGCGCAATCCTATGTCGATCAGGGCTTCTCCATGTTCAAGATGCGCTTCGGTTGGGGGCCGAAGGACGGTCCCGAGGGGATGCGGGAGAACCTGGACCGGGTCGCGGCAATCCGCGAGGTGATCGGCGACGACACCGATCTGATGCTCGAATGCTACATGGGCTGGAACCTCGAATACACGAAACGGATGCTGCCGTTGCTGGCACCTTATCGCCCGCGTTGGCTGGAGGAGCCAGTGGTTGCCGACGATATTGCCGGCTATGCCGAATTAAACGCGACGGGCTTGATCCCGATCTCGGGCGGCGAGCATGAATTCACGCTGTTCGGCTTCAAGCAGTTGCTGGATGCGAAAGCGGTCAGCGTGATCCAATACGATACCAACCGGGTCGGCGGCATCACCGCCGCCCAGAAAATCAACGCACTGGCCGAGGCGCATCAGGTGCCGGTCGTTCCGCATGCGGGACAGATGCACAACTACCATCTGACGATGGCGAACCTGAACTGCCCGATTTCCGAGTTTTTCCCGGTGCATGACGTCGAGGTCGGGAATGAGCTTTTCTATTACATCTTCGATGGCGACCCGGAGCCGGAGGCCGGGTTCATCGATCTATCGGATACGGTGCCGGGACTCGGGCTGACGATTTCCGACACGTATATGGATGACTTCACGATCATCGAGTAAGTCGGACCACGGCGGCAGTTTCAGGATTTGGGAAGGACGATGACATGACGGAGCCATATCGCGGCGTATTCCCGATCGCGCCCACGCCGTTCACCGAGGACGGCGCCGTCGATTGGGACGGTCAAAAACGCGTCCTCGATTGCATGATCGATCAGGGTGTCGACGGCATTTGTATTCTCGCAAACTATTCGGAGCAGTTTTCTCTCAGCGACGAGGAACGCAGCGGCCTGTTAACGCTTTGCCTTGAGCATGTGGGCGGCCGGGTGCCGGTCATCGTGACCTGCTCGCATTTCTCGACGCAGATCGCGGCCGAAAGATCGCGGGCTGCGGCCGAGATGGGCGCTCGCATGATCATGCTGATGCCGCCCTATCATGGCGCATCGTTGCAGGCATCGGACCAGGGGACTTATGAGCATTTGGCGGCGGTGGCCGACGCCGCCGGTATCCCCATCATGATCCAGGACGCTCCGTTGAGCGGCGTCACGCTGAGCGTCGACCTGCTGGTGCGGCTTGCGAGGGAAATCGAACAGGTTTCGTATTTCAAGATCGAGACACCGGCGGCGGCGTCCAAGTTACGCGCGCTGATCGCGTCCGGCGGCGCTGCGATCGTCGGACCGTTCGACGGTGAGGAATCGATCACCTTGATGGCCGACCTGAACGCCGGGGCAACCGGGACGATGCCGAGCGCGCTGTTGCCGGACCTTATCAAGCTGGTTGTTACCCGCCATGCCGACGGGCAGGTGGATGCCGCGGCGGCCCACTATGCGGCCATCCTCCCGCTGATCAACTTCGAGAACCGGCAGTGCGGATTGCGGGCCTGCAAGGCCGCGATGGTGGAGGGCGGCGTCATCAAGTCCGACTTCGTGCGCCACCCGTTTCCGGCGCTCGACGCGGAAAGTAGGCGCCAGCTTCTGGACCTGGCGCGGCCCTTGGATCCCCTTGCCCTTCGGTGGGGGCGGTAGAACCGTCTTACGCGGCGGTCATCAGGTTGCGCAACATCGGCCGGTAATTATCGAAGGTGGGCACGTCGAGGCCGGGAACCTTGCCGTATTCGTCCCAACGGCGGATCGCGACGGCGTTTTGGTGATCCGGGATCGCCTCGAACGCGGCGATCTCGGCCGCATCCATCGGGCCGCCCTGATGTTCGAGCGTCCGGACCGATGCGGGCGATAGTTTCTGGAGGTAGTCCGGTTCGGTCGCGCAAAGAAATCGCTTGACCGCGACATGCAGCGCGATCGGGCGTGTCACCGGCTCCGTGAAATGGGGCGCCAAGTACTGCGCGCCGATTTCCTCGTGCCGGTCGTCCCGGCTGCGTTTCATGGCGTCGACCGGCTCCGAATGGAGCCAATGGCCGATGTCGTGCAGCAGACAGGCCGCGATCAGGACATCGTCGGCTTTTGCCGCACGGGCCGCGGCCGCCGTCTGCAGCATGTGGTCCGCATTCGATAGGCGCTGGCTTGAGTCATCTTGGGCGCCATGCGTCGTGAATAAGGTCGATAGATGGTTGAGGAAATCGCCGGAGGTCATTGTTTGGATGTTCAAATTCGATTTCCTTTCAACCCGTTCAGTCCTGATAGAACCGGCCGCGTAGATAGTGCGACGTGACCTCGGAGATAATCACGAGGACGATGATCATGGTGATCACGCCCATTGCGTTTTCGTATTCCAGTTCCTGGATATTCATGCGCAGATAGATGCCGAGTCCGCCCGCGCCGACGAAGCCCAAAATGGTCGACGCCCGGAAGATCGAATCCCAGTTGTAGATCGCGATGCCGATCCATGCCGGTTTCACTTGCGGGATAACACTGAAGATGAACACCCGGGTCGGGCCGGCGCCGGTGGCGCGCATCGCCTCGACCGGTCCCATGTCGATGGCTTCGATCTGTTCCGACATCAGTTTGCCGGCAAAGCTGATGGTCAGCAGGGTCAGCGCGATGACGCCCGCCATCGGTCCGAATCCGAGGATGGCCACCAGCAACATGCCCCAAATCAACACCGGGACGGAGCGGGCCAGGACCAGGATGCCGCGGCCGAGCGGGTACAGGATCTTCTTGTTGGGCGTCACGTTCCAGGCGGCGAACCAAGAGACGAAAATAGCAATCATTGTCCCGGCGAAGGCGCCGAGGAAGGTCATCTCGATTGTCTCCAGCACCCGATATAGGATGCCCGGCTGCATGGCATAAGCCATGTCGGGCGGCATCATCCGGTTGAAGACGATATCTCCAACGCGGCCGAAGATTCCCAAGATGCGTTCGATGGGAATGTTCAGGTGGTGGATTGTCCAGACGGCGAAACTCAAGAACAGCAAGAGGCCGCAGAACCTCATCAATCGCCCGGTACGGGCGCTGGAGAAGTAGTTCTGTTGTACCGATGCGAGGTGGTCCGACATGATCATTCGCTCCCCGCGCCGCCGATCAAGCGGGTCCGGACACGGTTGGAGACGAATTCACCGATGATGACCATGAGCGCGATGCCGAGCACCACCGTCCCGGCGTTGTTCCAATTATACGCTTGCATCTGCTCGGAGAAGACGTATCCGATGCCGCCGGCGCCGACCATGCCGAGGATCGCTGCACGCCGCAGATTAATATCGAGCTGGAAGATCACGTTGCCGACGACGACCGGATACACCTGCGGAAAGATTCCGAACAGGAATACCGAGATCGGGTTCGTTCCGGTCGCCTCCATCGCCTCGATCGGTTTGCGATCGACATTCTCGATCGCTTCCGATGTCGTCTTCGCCAGGAACCCTATGGAGCGGCATCCCAACGCGACGATGCCGGGCAAGGGGCCGAGCCCCAGCGCGGAGACGAAGATCAGGGCGAAGATCAGCTCATGCACCGACCGGGACATGACGATGATCGCACGGCCCAGCGGGTAGGTGATCCGGTAGTAAGGGGTCACATTCCGCGCGGCGAGATAGGCGACCGGCATCGCGACCACCGTGGCGAGCGTGGTGCCCCAAAAGGCGATCAACAGCGTTTCTAACAACGGCTCGATAATGATCGGGAAGAATGCCAGGTTCGGGAGAAATTCGGCTGTCGTGCTGAGGATATCGCCGAGGCCGCCCATCCGCGCCCAGTCGGTCTCCAGTACGAAGATGTGATACGCCATCGCTGCCAGCAGGACACCCGCGAGGGCGTTCCAGCCGTAGCGTTTCAGAATCACGGGCCGTTCGCGTAATGGGTTTCCCATGTGCGAATATTTGCCGGAGACATCTGCCATGGGCGCAGCCCTTACGCCGCCGAGGCGATTTGGTAGACGTTTTCGAGCGTGTCGGCGTCCGCGTCGCTGGTCTTACAATCCAGAACCTTGATCCCGCCCTGAAGGCCGACGATGCGGCTCGTATAGGCCTGGGCCAGTCCGAGGTCATGCACGCTGACCAGCATCGGGATGTGTTCCTCGGCCGCCAACCGGGACATCAGGTCCATGACCTCGCGGCCGATCTTCGGATCGAGGCTCGATGTCGGTTCATCGACGAGCAGGATCTTCGGCCTTTGCATCAACGCGCGCGCGATCCCGACTCGTTGCCGCTGGCCGCCGCTCAATTGATCCGCGCGTTTGCGGATATGGTCGATCAGCCCGACGCGGTCGCAGGTTTCGATGGCGCGCTCCACGTCCTCGCGATGAAACGCGCGCAGGAAACAGCGCCATGTCGCGGTATACCCGAGGCATCCGGCCAGGACATTCTCCAGCACCGTCAATCGATTCACGAGATTGAATTCCTGGAAGATCATGCCCATCCGCTGGCGGACGGCGCGCAATTGACGCCGGTCCTTGATCGCGGTGATGTCGGTGCCGTCGAAGGTAATGGTGCCGGCGCTCGGTTCCACCAGCCGGTTGATGCAGCGAAGAAGCGTGGACTTACCGGAGCCGCTCAAGCCCAGCAGGGCGACGACTTCCTGTTCCGTCATTGTGAGGTCGACGCCTTTCAGCGCCTCCTCACCGGTCGGGTAGATCTTCTTGACGTCGCGAACTTCCAGGAAGGTCATTCCGTTTCCCCCGCCGCCCGGCATAAAAATGCGCGGGCGTTCGATCCGTAAGCCAAAAACGTCGCAGCAATTCGGGCCGGCCGGGATTTCCGGCCGGCTCGTTGCCACCCCCTATTTCTTCTTCTGTGCCTTCAGCCGCTCCTTGGCTGCCAGAATCTTCCGGACGGCGTCATAGGTTTTGTCCTCGGAGGGGACGAACCGGGAGTATTTCGCCGCGGCGAGGATCTTCTGGCCTTCCGGATCCTTGTCCATGCCGAGATAGACCTCGCGAATTTTCTTCGCTAATTCGGGTGAAATCTTTCCGGTATCGATGCTGACGGAGTCGATTGCGATTTTCGGCGACCGCCAAAGGTAGTTAAAGTCCTCCTTCTTGACCTTTCCGCGATCCATGGCGCGGGCGATCATCGATTCCGAGACGAAGGCGGCATCGGCCTTGCCCTTTTTCACCGCCATCGCGCTGGCGACATGGTGACCGGAATAGAAAATCCTCCCGAAATGGGTTTCGAGCGGCTGGCCGTTCAATTTTTCCACCGTGAAAAGGCCGCGCGGCATCGCGTTGCCCGATGTCGAGCCGGGATCGACCAACGCAAGGACCTTCTTCTTCAGCTTATCGATCGAATCAAGTCCGCTGCCCTTCTTGGTGATCAAGGTGCCGTAATAGCAGGCGCAGGGTGTCGGATCGAATGCCGTGGGCACCCGCGCCGCGGCGACGAGCGGTTGAATCCGGCCTTTCGACTTTTCGTTGGCGATCAGATACGCCTTCGGACCGAGTTGGGCGATCTGCACGAAGCCGCTCAACATCGCCTCGATCACCGCGGAATAGGAGGTGGTCGCGTAGAAGCTGATTTTGATGTCGGCTTTCTTGTTCAGATATTTGAGCATGGGTTCCCAGCGGCTCGCCAGGACGCTCATATCTTCGGTCTGAATGACCGCAAACGTAAGATTTGCTTTCTTTTCGGCCGCGAGAGCGTGAGTTGACGCGGTTGTCGCAGCCGCAAGAAACGCCGCTGCTATCACTAAATTCCGAATCTGCATTACATCCTCCCTTTTTCCGCGCATGGAATGTCGTCGCCGGTGTCGGCGCGCTCCATGTCATTGGATGTCGAGGGGTGCTTGGTCAGATCTCGCTCGGAAACAACTCTCCAACGGCCGCAATTTGAAATGTCGGAGGCATGTATCCCCGGATCATGAGACCAAATCAGCATCGCCGAATGCACCCGTAGTCCTTCATTATGTTTGGATTTTCGCACTAGCACAAGTTGAAGCCTGGCGCCGTGTCGACCCGCCGCGCCAATCAATGTAGGCTTTTGAGAGGGCCGGCCCGCGGCCGCATGGTTCTTATTTCCGTACCGCTGCGCTCCGATTTCTCGAAAGTCGGCCCACGGCCAAGTTTATGCCGGGGAGGATATTCGCCATGAAACGGTTCGTGACCGCGGTCGTGAAGCATGAGACCAACACGTTCTCGCCGATTCCGACGCCGCTTGCTAAATTCGGCCATCACGGACCGGAGCCAGGGCCGATCTCGGGCGATCTGGCGCTGCATGCCTATCGTGGGACCAATTCGGCGGCCGCGGCGTATATCGATATTGCCGAGCGGGAAGGGGCGGAATTGGTCTTTCCCATCGCCGCGAATGCGACGCCCGGCGGTTGCCCGGAGGATACGCTGATCGATCATGCGGCCGAGGCGATCATCCCCGCCGTCACTAGCGGGTGCGATGCGCTGTTTCTCGACCTTCATGGCGGCATGGTGACACCGGGCTATGACGATCCGGAAGGGGAATTGCTGGCCCGTATTCGCGCCGCGGCGCCCGACCTACCGATCGCCGTCGCGTTCGACTTCCACACCAACCTGTCGCAGGCGACGATCGACAACGCCACGGTCATCACCGGTTATCGAACCTATCCCCACATCGATCAGTACGAGACCGGCGCGCGCGCCGGCGGAACGCTGATCCGGACGATCAAGGGAGAGGTCGAGCCCATGATGCTGTGGCATTCGCTGCCGATCCTGTCGCACCTGAACAAGCAGACACCGTCCCGGCAACCCATGAAGGACATCATGGACATGGCGATCGCCGCAGAGGCGGCCGGCGATGTGCTGAACGCGGGCCTGCTTGGCTGCTTTCCCCTGGCGGATATCCCGTATGTCGGCATGCACGCGATCGTCGTGGTCGACCGGAACCATGGTCAGGACGCCGGGGAAGCGCTGCTGCGCGAGGTTATGACGATGGCGTGGGACCGGCGGGCGGACTTCGTTTTCGAGGTCGAGCCGGTCGAGACCTCGATCGCGCATGCCAAATCTCTGGGCGGCGGGCCTGTTCTGCTCGCCGATCACGGTGACGTCGCAGGGTCCGGTGGCGCGACCGACGTCATGGATGTCTTCGAGGAAGCGATGCGTCAGGGTTTGGAGGATATCTGCGTCGGCCCGCTTTGGGACCCGGAATCGGTCGCGCACATGGTGGAAGCGGGCGTCGGCGCCACGGTCACGTTACGGCTCGGCGGCAAGACGGATTTCCCGGCGATCGGGCAGAAAGGCCGCCCGCTCGACGTCACGGGCACCGTGCGGCGGATCACCGACGGCAAGTTCATCGTGACCGGGCCGATGGCCACGGGCACGCAGCAGAATATGGGGCTCTGCGCCGTCCTCGACACCGGCAGCGCCGAGATCCTGGTCAGTACGGAGCGTCACGAACCCTTCGATACGGGCGTCTTCACCCATGCGGGGATCGATCCCGCGGCCAAGCGCTTCATCCTGATCAAGTCGCGTCAACATTTCCGGGCCGGTTTCGAACCGATCATCGAGCATGTGGTGATGGTCTCGGGGCCGGGCATCACGACGTCGGACTACGGCCTGTTCCCGTGGGACCGGGTGCGCCGCCCGATCTATCCGCTCGACCCGGACACGCCGCCGAACTTCCCGCCCGCGTGGCAGCAAAAATAACAAGGAGACAGTCCAATGCCGGATATCCTAAGCGAGGCCCTGGACCGGGCGTCCAGCAACCGGGACCGGAGCATCGAGACATTGGCGGCGCTGGTACGCGTGCCCAGCCTCACCGGCGAGGAAGGGGATGCCCAAACGCATATGGCGGGGCTGCTGGACGACCTCGGCGCCGAAACGGAATCGCTGGAGCCCGATGTCGCCGCGTTGTTCGAGAGCTTCCCGATGGTCGCCCAGTATCCGACCCATTGGCAGCACGACCTGATCCTGCCCTATGCCGACTTGCCGACGCACGAAGCGTTGCGGAAAAGCGGCCTGGAGGATGTCCTGAACTACCGAGACCGGCCGAACGTGGTGGGCACCTTCCGCGGCACCGGGGGCGGGCGGTCGCTGATCCTGAACGGCCACATCGATACGGTGACGATCGAGCCGACTCACGAATGGACCCGCGATCCCTTCGGCGCGGAAATCGACAACGGGCTGATGTATGGGCGCGGAACCTCCGACATGAAAGGGGGCCTCATGGCCGCGATGCTGGCCATGACATATTTGAAGGAAGCCGGGGCCACATTGCGCGGCGATGTCATCCTGCAAAGCGTGGTCAACGAGGAGCATGCCGGAAACGGTACACTGGACCTGGTGCGCCGCGGGTACCGGGCCGATGCGGCGATTGTCCTGGAGCCGACCAACAATGCGATTTGCGTCAGCCATCCCGGCGGCCTGTATTGGCAGGTCACCGTGCCCGGTGTCGTCCGGTCGCCCGGCGCGCGATGGGCGGGCGAACAAATGGAAGGCGTCAGCGCCATCGAGAAGCTGCCCGCGGTGATCGAGGCGCTGTTGCATGTGGAAAAGATCTACAACGCTGCGAAGACCGACGACCCGATGGAGCAGGGCCGGGTTCCGTTCGCCCTGACCATCGGCAAGGTGTCCGGCGGTCATTACGAAACGGCGACCGCGTCCGAGGCGGTGTTGCGGGGCGGGGCTTATTTCTCGCCGGTCGCGGGCGAGGTGCACGAGGTGATGGGGAAGTTCCGGGACTCGGTCGCCGACGCCAATGCCGGGGACGACTTTCTGAAGTCCCATCCGGCGCGGCTGGAATTCCTGCATCACGACGACAGCACGCGCCAAAGCCCGCAAATTCCCTTGGCGGTGCAAATGGGGCAAGTGCTGACGGAACGCGGCATATCCGGCGACCCGAAGGCCGGCCCGTTCGCCTGCGACATGCGGCATCTGGTCAACCAAGGAAACATACCGACGATCATCTTCGGGCCGGGATCGATCGCCCAGGCGCATAAACCGGATGAGAACATCACGCTGCAGGAATACGTCGACTGCGTCGAGCATTTGATCGCCTTCATATGGTCCTGGTGCAATCAACCGGCCGAAGAGTGACGCGGCGCGTTTCCGACCGGCCCCGTTTGCCGGACGGGACGGCCTCCCCCTCGATTTCTGCTGTTCGGTGAAGGAGTACTACTTGAATGGGAATGACCGCGGTCGAGAAGATCATCGCACGTGCGAGCGGAAAAGAGTCGGTGGAACCGGGCGACCTTGTCTTCCCGGACCCGGATCTGATCGTCATTCACGACGCGCTGGTGCTGCCCAGCAAGAACGAGTTGGACGAGATCGGCATCGACCGTCTGAAACATCCCGATCGGGTGGTCATGGTGACCGATCACGAGGTGCTGTACACGTCGCAGCGCGGGGCGGAAATCGGCGCGACGATCCGCAAGGCGGCGCGCGATTGGGGGGTGGAGCAGTTCTACGACGTCGGCCGCGGCGGACACGGCCATATCTTTCTTAACGAACGCGGGATCATCCTGCCGGGCATGTTCGTGTTCGATAACGACCGGCACACGACGAACCATGGCGTGGTCGGTGCGTTTTCGCTGCGCGTCGGGGCGGAGATCACGCGCGTCCTGGCCACCGGCACCGTATGGACGGTCGTCCCGAAGACCATTCGTATGACGCTGAAGGGCGTGTTGCAGCCCGGCGTCTATGCGCGCGACGTGGGCTTCCGTATGGCGGCGGGATTGCGGGCCGGCGGCTTCTACGGCGTCGATATAGATTACCGCTTGCTGGAGCTTTGCGGTCCCGGATTGGATCAATTCACCTGGGACGGCAAGCAAGCATTGTGCACGTCGCCGACCGAGGTGCGGGCCATCGGCGTGTTCATCCCGCCGGATGCCGCGATGCTGGAGCAGATTTCAGCCGTCGCCGAGCGGCCCTTCGAACCGGTTTATAGCGATGAGGACGCGGTTTACGAGGCGGACTTAGCGCTCGATCTGAGCGACCTCGAGCCGCAGGTGTCGCTGACGCACGGGGCATGGAACGGCGTCGATCTGTCCCAGGTCGAGGGCACGGGTATCGATCATGCCTTCATCGGGTCCTGCGGGTCGGGCAAATGGGAGGATCTGGAGATCGCCGCCCGTGTGCTCGACGGCAACCGGATCGCGCCGGGGGTGCGCCTGTTCATCGTGCCGGGCACCGAGGATTCGAACCGCCGGCTGAACAGTACCGGCCTGCTGGATATCTTCCAGGAGGCGGGCGCGATCATGCTGCCGCCGGGCTGTGGGCCGTGCAACGCGGGGAACATGGGGCCGGTGCATGAGGGGGAAGTGTCGATCTCGACCGCATCCACCAATCTGCTGGGCGACATGGGCGAGAAGGACTGCGAGCTCTACCTCGCGAGCCCGGCCACGGTTGCCGCGTCGGCGGTGGCGGGGAAGGTGACCGATCCGCGGAGCGTCGACGCGCTCATGACGATGCATGCGGAGGCGGGCCGATGAGCGGGTTCGATTGGACGCTGCGCGGACGCTGCTACAAGCTCGGCGACGATGTGCCCCATGCGGGCGACGTCATCCCGCAATGGATCATCGCCGGGCGGTTCCTCGACCCGGAGATGCTGATCCCGCACCTGTTCGAGCAGATCGATCCCGGTTTCCATGAACGCGCCCAGCCCGGCGACATCATCGTCGCGGGGCGCAACTTCGGGATGGGGCCGAAGATGAACGGCTATGTAGCGATGCAGGCGCTGGGGCTGGGCTTGATTTGCGAATCCATGCCGTTTCTCGCCTATCGGGCGGCGGTCGGCTGTGGGCTGCGAACCCTGACCGACTGCGCCGGCGCGACGGATAAGGCGGAGATGGGCGACGACATCGAAGTCGACTTCATCAGCGGCGCATTCACCAATCACACCCAAGGGCTGACCGCGCAGTTTCCGGGTGTGCCGGACGGGTTACAGGACCTGATCGCCTGTGGCGGCAACAAGGGCTGGCTCGCGCATTGGTGGGAAACGGAGCAGGCGGCGCAGTGTTAGCCGGCGCTCACTCCGCGGCGGCAGCGCCAACGCGGGCCGGCGCAAGACCGGTGCATCCGATTCCCACCGGTCTTTTATGCCGATTCTTGTCCCGGGCCAGCTACGAGGCTTTTACGTGGGCGATAAACGCTTCGACTTCCATACTCAGCGTTTCCCCTTGTTTAGCAAGTTCATCCGCGGCGCTGAGGACTTGTTGTGCGGCCGCACCTGTTTCCGAAGCCGCCTGATTGACGCCCGTGATATTATTACTGACGTCTTGCGTACCGGACGCCGCCTGCTGCGTATTCTCTGAGATTTCCTGAGTTGCTGTCCCTTGCTCGCCTACAGCGTTCGCAATCGTCTCAGCAATCGAATTGATTTCGCCAATCGTTTTACCAATGCTGTTGATCGCGTCGACGGCATCGTTCGTTACGGACTGCATTTCCGTGATCTGGCCGCCTATTTCCTCGGTGGCCTTCGCTGTCTGATTGGCGAGATTCTTAACTTCGGACGCGACCACTGCGAAGCCCTTGCCGGCCTCGCCGGCACGGGCAGCTTCGATCGTCGCGTTCAACGCCAACAGATTTGTTTGTTCGGCAATTTCGCTGATCAGATTAACGACCTCTCCGATCTTTTGCCCCGAGTTGACCAAACTCTGCACTGTCTCGTTGGTTCGCTCGGCCTCCGTATTGGCTTTGACCGCAATTTCCGTAGATTGTTTAACTTGTCGGTCGATTTCACGAATGGAAGCCGACATCTCTTCGGAGGCGGACGCGACCGTCTGTACGTTGGCCGTGGTCTGCTCGGAGGCCGCCGCTGCCGCGGATGCCTGCCGGCTGGTTTCTTCTGCCGTCGCTGACATCGACTCCGCCGTTGATCGCATCTGGGTCGCGGCGGCGGAAACGTTTCTTACGACATCCGCTACTTTTTCCGAAATATTCATCTGCTCGGTAATGACCGACCACGCCATCATCGGCCCGGCATAGTCGCCGGCCTTGTTTCGAATTGCGCTGAACTTGATGGAAAGGTGCTCGTCTCCAAGCTTGATATTGGCCGAGTGCGGCAGATTGCTAGGATCCGAAAGGATATTGCGTTGCTCATCCGCATTCTCATAGAAGATGTCGATGGAGTTTCCGAGCAATTCGTCGACCTTGCAGGGTAAAAGTTGCTCCAGCGTCTTCAGCGTGGTGGTGGTCGACTTGTTCACATAGGTGAACTTGAAGTCGTCGACATCGCACATCATCACGTTCATCGGCATGTCCTCGACCATCTGACCGAGCTTGAAGGATTGGGACACCTCCTCGCGCAGGGTCGTCATTGATCGGGCCATATCCCCGATCTCGTCCTGTCGCTCCGTTCCATGTATTTCAATGTCCGTATTACCGGCGGCGAGCTTGTTCATGTTTTCGGTTGTCGTTGCAATCGGTCCGACAATGCCGCGGATCAATATGATCGCCGTCGCGACAGTCGCTAACATCATGCCGGCAACGATCACTGAAATAATGATGAATTCCCAAGTCGCGGCGGATTTGATCGACTTAAGCATATCGATCAAATCAATTGCCAGACGGTCCTCCACAGTCTTATAGAGCCCGATCTTTTCGGTAATTGTCTTGAACCACTGACCCGCTTCGATGCCGCCGGTATTGCCCGATTGCGGGCTCTCGATGGCGATCTTGCGCAAGCGGTTGACGTTGTCCACCGCCGGTCCGCTCATCGTGGATTTGAAGAATTCCAGTTGTTCGGGCGTGGCGTAATTCGCAAAAGTTTTATTGAGAATATCCTGCATTGCGATCAGGCGTACGAAATTCCGGTAAACCGGTGGCGCGAATTTGCCCGCGCCGAAACCTGCGGCGCCCATCGCACGCTCGATCCCGGACCGTTCCTTGGCCTGAAGTATCAGCGTATAAGCGGTGATCGCGTTGGCGACCTCACCGTTTGAGGCGATTACCGCCATTTCTTCGATGACGGCGAGAAGCTTGGTAATCGTCGGCGTGTAGTAGGCCGCCATCTGCGGTACGGTGAATTCGAAACGGCTCACCTGCTGCCGCTTTTCGGCCAATGGCGTCAGCGCCGCCGTTGCGCTCTCGATTTTGCTCGCCAATGCGGCGTCGTACGAATCAACATCGAACGTCGCGAACGCTTGCGCCAGAACGGCGTGATTTTGATCGGTCATCGCGCGCTGCTGCCGCAGGGCGTCGCCGAATTTTGTTCCTTTGCTCGAAATGAAACCGGCCGACATGCCGCGTTCTTTCTGCATCTCATGGACCAGAGCGCTTATTTTCGGCGCGATGGTTCCGATTGTCAGGATTGCATTCGCGTCGGATTGGCGTTTCCAATCACCGATTAGCACCATACTGCTGAATGCAAGCGCCCCCAGAAAAGGAAGCAACAGCATTAAATAAATTCGGTGGCTTATGCGAAGCGCTGAGGGGGATGTGAATGCGGCAAAGGGCATTACTGGCTTCCTTTTATGTCTGAAGAAACCGAATGATCGTTAGATCCTTTAAAACGGGTAGCCTCGACGAAAGCGGGGCGGCGGACCCTAATACGGGGCCAATTGAAAGTGAGGGATTCGGACGCAGAAATTAATTCTTGTGCCTTCACCCAACGAATAAAGAGGTTGAGGCGGCAGAAGTTTGTATCCGATGATCACAATCGAGACTATTGCTACCGAACGTGAATTAAAGTTTCGTGAATAATCTAAACGATTGAAAGATTTATAATTTGAAATACTAAAAGGTGTAAATTCGGTGGCCGGATCCCGAATTAAGGGGTGGAGGCTTGCCGTTTCGCGCGCGCAATTCTCCAAAACGAGCAATGGGGGGCGCCATATCGATGGTGATTTGCCGGAGCCGCCTTCGGCGGCGGTGAATTTCCGCTTTCCCGATTGCGAACCGGTCCCGTGATTGCGGAGCGAAAGGGCATGATGGCGTAGAACGGCTTGTTCGCGGTCATCTGCATGCGCAACGGGTCGAGCGCGCTGGCTTTATGCCGGCTGCATTCACTCCGCGGCGGCGGCGGTTTTCGCTTCGAAGCGGAAGCCCTTGTAGCCGTTCTCGACGACATCCTCGCAAATACGCCGATAGACGCCGACGCCGCCGATATACGGCGTGAACAGGCGCGGCTTGCCGGGAATGTTGGCGCCCATATACCAGGAGTTGGCGCGCGGGAAGAGTGTCTTGTTCGCGGCCTCCTGCACGTGATCGACCCAGTCGTCCTCGGCCTCCACGGTCGGTTCCATCACCTCGAACCCGTGTTCCCGCATATGGACGATGCTGTCGATGACGAAGTCCACATGCTGCTCGATGGACATCACCATGTTGCTCTTGACCGAGGGGCTGCCCGGCCCGGTGATCATGAACATGTTCGGGAAAGCTTCCGACATCACGCCCAGATAGGTGCGCGGCCCGGCGAACCATTTCTTCTTGAGCGCCTGATCGCGGCGGCCCCGGATGTCCACGTTGAACAGCGTGCCGGTCATGGCGTCGAAGCCGGTTGCGAAGACAATGCTGTCGAAGGCGTATTCCTGGCCGTTGGCGACGAGGCCATCCGGTGTCATCCGCTCGATCGGCGCGCCGCTGATATCGACCAAGTCCACATTGTCGCGGTTATAGGTTTCGAAATACCCGCTGTCGACGCAGATCCGTTTGGTGCCGATGGGATAGGTCTTCGGCGCCAGCAACTCGGCGGTTACCGGATCCTTCACGATCGTCCGAACCTGGTTGCGTACGAATTCCGCGGCCGTGTCGTTGGCTTCCTGGCTGGTCAGGATGTCGTTGAACGAGCCGAGAAAGATTGTCCCGCCGACTTTCCAGCGCTCCGCGAATACCGCCTGGCGTTCTTCCTCGCTGACGGAAAGCGCAGGCTTGTCGTTCAGGTCTTTCAGGCTGCCATGGCCGGAATAGCGCATCTCCTCACGCTTCGCCGGATACACGTCCTTCCAGGACCGCTCGTATTCCTCGGTCATCGGGACGTTGCGCGACGGCAGCGAATAGTTCGGCGTGCGCTGGAAAACGGTGAGGTGCGCCGCTTCCTCGGCCAGCACGGGGATCGCCTGGATGCCGGATGAGCCGGTGCCGATTACCGCAATCCGCTCGCCGGTGAAGTCGACCTTCTCATGCGGCCAATTGCCCGTGTGGAAGGTGCGGCCCGTGTAGTCGTCGAAGCCCTCTAATTTCGGAACCTGCGCCGTGGAGATACAGCCGGTGGCCATAATGAAGAACTGCGCGGAAACGCGCTCGCCGGAATCGGTTGCGACCGTCCAGCGGCGCGCGCCCTCGTCGTAATGGGCGGCGGTCACCTCGACGTTGAAGTCGATGTCCTTCCGCAGGTCGAATCGGTCGGCGACATGCTCGATATAGGCGAGGATCTGCGGCTGCGGCGAGAATTTCTCGCTCCATTTCCATTCCTGCTGCAGGTCTTCGTCGAAGGAATAGGAATACTGCATGCTCTCCACGTCGCAGCGGGCACCGGGATAGCGGTTCCAGTACCAGGTGCCGCCGACATCGCCGCCGCGCTCGAATACCCGGGTCGTCAGTCCCAGTTGCCGGAAGCGATGGAGGAGATAGAGCCCCGAGAATCCGGCGCCCACGATGACCGCGTCGACCGACGGGGATGCCTTGACCTGCTCCGACATGCATTCTTTCCTAACGGCTGCGTGCCGGACCGTGCCGCCGGCGCTGCGATCGATAAGCTACCCAATTCGCCGGGTTTTGTGAAATCCCCTGAAGGGGGAACCGGACACTATCCAATCCGGTTGCGGCCCAGTGCGTCCGGATCCTGGTAGAGGAAATCCGGGCCAAGCTGCGAAATTTCGGTACAGCCGATTTGCGCCATGGTGAGTTCGACCTCGCGTTGCAGAATCGACATGGCCTTGGCCGCGCCGGTTTGGCCGCCGGCGACCAGTCCATACAGCGTCGGACGGCCGAGAAAAATGAACTTTGCGCCGAGGCAGAAGGCGGTCACCACGTCCGATCCGCGCCGCACGCCGCCGTCCAGCATTAAGGTCATGCGGCCGCCGACCGCCGCGTCGATGGCGGGCAGCACGTCGATCGGCGAGGGCGCGCGGTCGAGCTGACGCGCCCCGTGGTTCGAAACCATCAGGCCGTCGATCCCGATATCCGCGGCCCGGATGGCGTCGTCCGGCCGCATCACGCCTTTCAGCACCATGGTGCGCGGCCACAATTCGCGGAACCGTTCGACGACGCTCCAGTCCAGGACGCCGTGGATCTGCCCGGCGACGAACTCGGCGAGTTCCTCCGCGCTCACCGCGCGGCCCACATACGGTTCCCAGTTCGCCATGCGGGCGATGCCGTTCTGCATGTAGTTCTTGAACCAAAAGGGGCGGCGCAGCGCGTCGAGCTTGGAGGCGAGCGACAGCCGGAGCGGGCGGCCGAAGCCGTTGCGCCGGTTCCGTTCGCGGTTGGAACTGACCGGGACATCGACCGTGACGACCAACGTGGAAAATCCGAGATCGGCGGCGCGGCGGATCATGTCTTCGGAGATCGATTTGTCCTTGGCGGTGTAGAGCTGATACCAGCCGTGGTCGGGCGCGACCCTGGCCAGATCCTCCATCTTCGCGGTGGCCGCGCCGGACATGATGAAGGGAATGTTGGCGTCGCGGGCCGCCGCGGCCAGCATCAGGTCGCCGCCCCAGTGGTAATTCCCGATCCCGCCGGTCGGCGCCACGCCGAACGGATGCGAATAGGTGTGGCCGAACAGCGGTGTCTGCTGATCGATGGTCGAGATGTCGACCATGTAGCGCGGCATCAGCGGGTGTTTGCGGAAGGCGTTCTCGTTGACGGTCAGGCCTTTCTCGTCGTCGGCGCCGCCCTCGATGAAGTCGTAGATCACCTTCGGCAAACGCTTCTTCGCGAGTTTGCGCAGGTCGTCCAGGTTAATTGCGTCGTCGACGTTCATTTCGGTGCCTCTAGAGGGTCTTCCGGTGGGAATCCTGAGCGGTGAAGCATCGCGCGAATTTTCGCGGCGGGCAACTCGGCGGTGTATGGTGACGCTTCCGCAGGCCGGCAGGACGATTGGCGAGGAGAGACGCATGCCCGACACCCACAGCACCCATGACAGCGATCACGACGCCCGGAACGACGATATCAAGATCTATGTGAACGGCGAGATCGTCCACAAGGACGAAGCCAAGGTGTCGGTCTACGATTCCGGTTTCATGCTCGGCGACGGCATTTGGGAAGGATTGCGCCTGTATGACGGGACGTGGGCGTTCCTCGCCGACCATCTGGACCGGTTATACGAGGCCGCGAAGGCGATCGATCTCGACGTCGGCCTGACCCCGGCGGAACTGACCGACGCGCTGGAGGCGACCCGGCGGGAGAACGGCATGACGACCGACGCGCACGCCCGGCTTATGGTCACGCGCGGCCGCAAGGCGAAACCGTTCCAGCACCCCCATCTCTCGCAATGGGGGGCGACCATCGTCATCATCATCGAGCATTCGGCCCCGGCGAAATCGCTGCTGCAGAGGGGCATAACGCTCGCAACGGTGCCGCAGGTGCGCGGGTTGCCGATGTCGCAGGACCCGAAGCTGAATTCGCACTCCAAGCTGAACTGCATCATCGCCTGTATCCAGGCGGAGAAGGCGGGGGCGGACGAGGGGCTGATGCTCGACCCGCATGGCTTCGTGAACACGACGAACGCCTGCAACTTCTTCATCGTGCGCAAGGGCGCGGTGTGGACCTCGACCGGCGACTACTGCATGAACGGCATCACCCGGCGCAAGGTGATCGAGCTATGCCGCGCGAACGACATCCCGGTGTTCGAGCACAACTACTCGCTGGTCGACACTTACGGCGCGGACGAGGCCTTCCTGACCGGCACCTTCGGTGCGCAGACTCCGGTGCGCGAGATCGATGGCCGCCTGATCGGCGACGGCGAGCCCGGCCCGGTCTTCTGGCGCATCCGCGAGCTGTATGCCGATCTGGTCAAGCGGGCCTGCGGCGGCGCATGCTAAGCTGCCGAACAAAGGAGAATAAGAAATGAAACTGACACTGCTCGGCACCGGCACCCCGACGCCCTCCCTGAAGCGCATGAGTTCCAGCTATCTCATCGAGATCGGCGACGACGTGATCCTGTTCGACCATGGGCCGGGCGCGCATCACCGCTTGCTGGAGGCCGGCAAGGAGGCGGTGGACGTGACGCACATGTTCTTTACGCATCTGCATTACGACCATTTCTCGGACTATGTGCGGCTGATGCTGAACCGCTGGGACCAGGGCGGCGGGATCGTGCCGGACCTCAAGGTGTACGGACCGCGGGGAACCGAGCATATGAACGAGCGCCTGTTCGGCGAGGATGGCGCGTTCACTCTGGATATTCGCGCGCGGATCGAACTCGAACCGAGCATCGCCTATTACCGCACCCGGGGCGGAACCGAGCCGCGCCCGCGGCCGAACCCGATCGTCCAGGAAATGAAGGCGCATGACGTGATCGAGGGCAAAGACTGGAAGCTGACGGCCGTCAACGTGCCGCATGCGCAGCCGGTGATGATCTGCCTCGGGTTCCGGATCGACTGCGACGCGGGCAGCGTCGTCTATTCCGGCGATGCCGCGCCGTCGAAGACATTGATCGGTCTCGCCGAGGGGGCCGACGTGCTGATCCACATGTGCCAGCGCATCTCCGGCACGCACCTGACCGAGGCGCAGCTCAAGTTCGGCTCCGGCCACAAGGAGGTCGCCGAGGTGGCCCAGGCGGCGGGCGTGAAGAACTGCGTGTTCAGCCACCTGACCGACCAGATGGACGCCCCCGGCGTGAAGGAGCAACTGCTGCGCGACATCCACGATATCTACGACGGCAACGCGATCTGGGCCGAGGACCTGCTCGACGTGCCGATCCACGGACCGGCGCCGCGGAAATTGATTTAGACGTTCGGCGACGGCGAGGACCCTTCGACAAGCTCAGGGTGAGGGAAACCCCTCGATCAATCTTCTCACGACCCTCATGCTGAGCTTGTCGAAGCATTTTGTCCGCACGACGGTTGCCGGGTCGTTGAGCGACGACAGGCAGCTCACCCCGACACCTTGGTATCCTTCAACACGTCCCAGTTCGGCTCGAAGCCGATGCCGGGCTTGTCGGGCACGGGCATCTTGTTGTCCTCGGGTTCGGGCGCGCCGGTGAAGGCGATCGATTCCATATGCGTCGTGCCCAGGTGCAGTTCCACATAGGTGCCGTTCATCAGCCCGGCCATGAGGTGCACGTTCAGCGTCGGCCAGCCCGCGCCGTTGGCCATCGGCAGGTTATGCGCCTGCGCCATGTGGCCGACCTTGCGCGCCTCGGTGAAGCCGCCGCAATAGATGACGTTCGGCTGCACGATGTCGAGCGACTGATGCTCAAAGAACTCGCGGAAGCGCCAGCGGCTGCCCTCCATCTGGCCGGCGGCGAGCGGGATATCGATGTGGCGGCGCAGGTCGGCCAGCGCACGGGCGTCGTTCTGCAGCACCGGTTCCTCGAACCAGGAGAGATTGCAGTCCGCCACCGCGCGCGCCAGGTGCCGCGCCTCCATTTCGGTCATCTTGTAGTTGGCGTCGATCATCAGCTCCACGTCGTCGCCGATGGCGTCGCGTACCGCGCGGATGCGGCGCACGTCCTCCTGCCAGCCGCCGGAACAGGCGGCCTCCATCTTCAGGCGCGGCACCCCCTGCCGGGCGAACATCGCGGCGCATTCGACCAGCTGGTCCCGGTCGTAGTGCAGGTTACCGAAGGTGACATAGGTCGGGGCATGGTCGCGGAAGCCGCCCATCATCTGCGCGATGCTCTGGCCGCTGGTCTTGCCCGCGATGTCCCAGCAGGCGATGTCGAAGGCCGATAGCGCGTTGGAGATGACGCCGGTGAACGCCCGTCCGTTCAGCTTCTTCCAGACGCGGTGGTGGATCGCCTCGGTATCGCGCGGGTCCATGCCGGTCACCGTGTCCCGCAGGTCGGTTTCGAGCGCCGTGACGATGGCGGGCGCCAGGAAGGACCCGGTGATCCCCCAGCCCTCGACCCCGGTGTCGGCCGCGACTTTGCAGACCACCAGCTTGCGCGTCGTGATCGGGTCGTCGATCAGCGGCACGTAGATCGGGAATTCGTGGATGCTGGCGGTGACGGACTCGATCTTCATGGGGCGGTTCCTTTCGGGATGTCGTAGCGGCGGAGGGGCCGGCGGCTCAGGTCGCGATGCAGGCTTCGATGGCGGCGGCGAACTTGGCCTTGGCGCCGGGGCCGCGCGCGAAGGGGCTGATGATCGGCAGGTCGATCCCGGACGTTCGATACGCCTCCAGCCTGTCGCGGCATTGCGCTGGCGTGCCGGCAACGCTGGTGGCGTCGATCATCGCGTCGCTGACGGCGCGCACCGCCGCGTCGCGGTCGTCCCGCGCCCAGGCCTCGGCAATGGACGCCGCTTCCTCGGGGAAGCCGTGATCGGCGATGAGCTGGTTATACCGGGGAAAGAAGCCGGCATAGAAGGCGAGGCCGGGCCGCATGCTGTCGAGCGCCTCGTCGCGGGTTTCGGCCACGGCAGTCGGCAACAGCGAACTGACCACCACATCGTTCGGATCGCGCCCGGCGCGGGCGGCGCCCTCGGCGATGTGGTCCCGGACCAGCGCGCCGGTGCGCAGCGTGCTGCGCGTCAGGATCACGCCGTCGGCGATCTCGCCGCAGAGCGCCGTCATCTTCGGGAAGACCGCGGCGAGGTAGATGGGCAGTTCGGCGCGGTGCGGCGTGAACCACAGATCGAAATTCTCGATCCGCACCGTCGCGCCGTCGTGTTGGACCTCGCCGTCCCGCAGCAGGGCGCGGATGATCGCGACGCTATCGCGGATTTTCGACAGCGGTTTCCCATACGGGACGCCGTGTTCCGGCTCGACCTGTACCTTGTGGCTCGACCCGAGGCCCAAGATGAACCGCCCGTCCGACAAGTCGTCGACCGTGGCGGCCGCCATCGCGATGGTGGGGATCGACCGCACGAAAACGCTCGAGATCGCGGTGCCGAGCTGGATGTTGGACGTCTGCATCGCACACCCGGCCAGCGTGGCGAACTGGTCGCCGCCATGTCCTTCGGCCACCCAGGCGGACTCGTAGCCGAGCGATTCGGCAAGCCGCACGCAATCGACGATCTCGCGGGCCGAGGGGCCGCCGGAAAATGCGATGCCGATACGGGCCATGGTGTTTCCTATCGGTTTAGGCTGGTTTCTGCTGTGACACGTATGCCTCCGCGATGTCGCCGGCGGTGGCGGTCCAGACGCCGTCCATCGCCATGACGGCGGACAGCGCTTCGTCGAGATAGCGGATGCGGTGGGGCATGCCGAGCAGCCAGGGTCGGATCCCGAGGGTCAGCATGCGGCCGCTTTCCCGTCCCTCCGCGCAGAGCCGTTCCGCCGCGTCGCGCACGAAGCCGGGGTAACGGTGCGTGCTGAGCTGGCGCAGCCAGAGCAGTTGCGTGTCGTCCAGGTCGCAGTGATAGGGCAGGGAGACCAGCGGCGTCTTCGTCGTCATGGCGTAGGGCTGGTCGTCGTTCGGCCAGTCGGCGATGTAGCGGAACCCGGCCTCGGCCACGAGGCCCGGCGTGCGCGGCGTCTCGCCGAAGTCCTGGCCGACCCAGCCGCGCGGCGTTTCGCCCGCGGCCTTGGCCGCCGCATCGCGCGATTCCTCGATGAAGGCGCGCTCCTCTTTTTCGCTCATGCGGCTGGTGATCATGCGGGTGGCGTGGCTGCCGTGGGCCGCGAATTCCCAGCCGCGTTCCTTGAACCGCGCGACCAGCGACGGATAGCGGCGGCAGGCCTCGGAATTGGCGGCGACCGTGACCTGGATGCCGTGCTTGTCGAGCACGTCCATCAGCCGGAACACGCCGATCCGGTTGCCGTATTCGCGGATCGAATAGGTCTGGTCGTCGGGGAAGAAGTCGGCGATCACGTTGCGGTAGCGCGGGTCGCGGTAGGCGTCCTCCGGCGGGTCGTATTCCCAGTATTCGAAATGCAGCACGACGCAGAGCGCCAGCGCCGCGTCCTCGGGCCAGACGATGCGCGGCCGGTCGGGGATCGGCGCGTAACGGTAAAGGTCGTGGTCCATGCCGCGGTGGGGGGTGAGGGGCATATATCTATCCCTCCTTCCGGTCGGCGAGATGGGCCTGCACGTCGTCCCAGGCGTGTTGGTAATACCAGTCCGCGATCTCCTCGCCGGTCGCCTTCCACACGCCGTCATGCGACAGGATATAGCCCAGCGCCTCGTCGAGATGCTTCAACCGGTGCGGCTGGCCCATCATGTAGGGGTGCAGCGCGATGCACATCACGCGGCCGCTCTCCGCGCCCTCGGCGTAGAGCGTGTCGAACTGGTCGCGGATCATGCGCGCCAGGTCGTCGCCCTCGAAGGCTTGGTAGTAGACGACCACGTCGTTCAGCTCCATCGAGTAGGGCACGGTGATTAAGCGCCCCGTCTTCACGGTCATCGGGAAGGGCTGGTCGTCGTGATACCAGTCGCAGAAATACTTGATGCCCGCCTCGGCGACCAGGTCGGGCGTGTTCACCGTATGCGACGCGGCGGGGGAGAAGAACCCGGCGAGCGGCCGGCCCGTCAGCCGCTCATAGCTCCCCACGCAATGCTGGATGATCGCGCGTTCCTCGTTCTCCGGCAGGCCCCAATGGTATTGCGTGTTGTAGATGCCGTGGCAGAAATAGTCCCAGTCGCGCGCCTCGCAGGCCTCGAAAATCTTGGGATAATGCTCGATCACCGACAGGTTCAGCGACACCGTGCAGCGCAGGTCGTGCTTGTCCATCACCTCGAACATGCGCCACAGGCCGACGCGGTTGCCGTAGTCGCGCACGCCATAGCCCAGCACGTCCGGATGCGGCATGCGGGGCCAGGGGTCGCGCACCCGCACCGGGTCCGGCAGATACTCGTAATGCTCGATGTTGGGGCAGACCCAGAGCGCCACCCGCGCGTCATTCGGCCATTTCAGCTTCGGCCGCTCGACGATCGGCGAATAGGCGATCCGGTCCGGCTCCATGCGCTTTCCCCCCTGCGGTTCCCGCCTAGCCGTGCAGCGCCGACTTGGCGAGCATCACGTGGATGCCCTTGTGCACGTTGACGATCTGGCTGACACGCAGGTCGGCGGCGATGCTGCAGAGGGTGTAGGCGTCTTCCTTCGACAGGTTCGATTTCTCCTGGATCAAGACGATCATCTCGCGCAGCGCCTCTTTCGCCGCGTTGTCGAGCACGGGGTCGATGCCATGCGTGATGTAGTGCGTGTCGGTCTCGGCGCGCGGCATGAGGAGCGGCGTGTCCTTGTGCAGATGGATCTCGAAGGTGCCGGACAGGCAGGTCTCGATCGCGGTAACGCAGACCTCGCCGTCGCCTTGCACCGCGTGGCCGTCGCCGGCGGAGAACAGCCCGCCCTCGTTGAAGACCGGCAGATAAAGCGTGCAGCCCGCGCCCAACTCCTTGTTGTCCAGGTTGCCGCCGTGGCTGCGCGGGATGATCGAGGTGATGCGGCCCCATTCCGGCGGCGGCGCTACACCCATCACGCCGAAGAAGGGCTTCAGCGGCAGGTCCACGCCCCAGGGCAGGTTCGCGACCATCTTGTCCTTGTCGAGCGGAATATGCAGCAGCCGCATCTCATGGAAATCCTCCGGCAGCGCGCCCGACAGCGGGCGGATGCGGTTCCAGCCCCAGTTGGTGCCGAGCTGCACGTCCTTGATGCGGATTTCCAGCATGTCGCCGGGCTTGGCCCCGCGCACCGCGACCGGCCCGGTCATGATGTGCCCCGCGCCGCCGGGCTCCACATTCTCGTGGATGTCCAGATGCGCCGGCAGGATCTCCAGCGCGTCGTCGGTCGGCAGGATATCCCGCCCGCCGGAGACGGTGTGCAGCGTGACGCTATCGCCGGACTCGATTTCGATCAGCGGTTCCAACGCTGCGTCGAAGAAAGCCCAGTGAACGGTGTCGGGCGACGGATGCAATTCGTGATGATTGGCCATGGGGCGCTCCGGGCTGGTTGCGCGGCGGGAGCGTTTATCGTGACCGGTGGGGTGCGGGGTGTAAAGGGCGGGAGGTATGGGTTTCTTGCGGGGGCGTCGCTAACTGAAAATCATCACCAACGACAGTGGAACGCCGTCCGGCTCGACAGTCGGTTCGATTGTTTCCTGGAGCGTTAGCCCCACCTCCGCAAACACCGCTTCCCAACTCTCCGCCGTCCGGAAATACCAGGGCATCTTGGCCCAGGCCTCGTTCTCGAAATTGGAAAAGTCTTCCTCGCGCCAGCCGTCCTTGCCGTCGCCGGGGTCGTTGTCCGGGTGCAGGGTTTGGATGACGATTGCGCCGTTGTCCACTAGTAGATTTTTCATGGCGTGGAGCAGGGGGACGATGTCTTCCTCGAACAGGGCGTAGTTGAAGGCGATCACGTCGAAGGGGGCGTTCGGGACCGGCGCGCCCGCGATCACGTCGTCGTAGGACAGGGTGCGGTAGCAGCCGTCCGGGTCCGCCGCTTGCGCCGCCGCGATCAGCGCGGCGGTGCCGTCGACGCCGGTTGCCGTGCAGCCCGTTTTCTCCGTCACCGCGCGGCAAAGCCAGCCTTCGCCGCAGCCCATGTCGAGGAACCGCGTCGGCTTGCGCCGGACGATGGCGTCGACGATGGCGGCGTCGGTGCCGGCAGTGCGGCTGGGGATCAGGCGGTCGCGGACGGCGCGGGTCCAATTCTCCGCGTTGCGCTGCCAGGAGACTTCCAAGTCGGATTTGCGGCTCATCGTTGTCTACTAGTAGTTTCCATCCGCCTCATTCGGATGGGCGCTACCGTAGACCGTCTACCCGTCGTTGTCCTGCGCGGTTTGCCACGCGCTGTAGCCGCCCGCGAGTGAGGCCACTTCGCCGTACCCCATGTCGAGCAGGGTCTTCGCGGCGAGCGCGGACCGTCCGCCAGTGCCGCAATAGAGGACGAGCCGCTTGTCGGGTTTGAGGTCGCTGTTGTAGGCGGGGCTTTCCGGGTCGGCCTGGAATTCGAGCAGCCCGCGCGGCGCATGGACCGAACCGGGGATCATCCCGTCCTTGTCGCGTTCGACCGTCTCCCGCACGTCGACGACGACAACCTCGGGATCATCGAGCAGATAGGGCAAATCCTGGATCGATACCGTCTCGATAATGGCGTTCGCCTCCGCGAGCATCGCTTTGAAACCGCGTTTGAGCATTCGATGATCCACCCCTGTCGCAAGTTGCGCTTATGGTTGTGAGTCATATAGAGCATCGTACCGCATCGGGAACATTGATTTTCGTCAAACGGGCCGATGCGTCCACGGTCCCGCCGGGTTGCGGACCGACACCGTTGTTCACCCTGCGTCTTGTCGGCTAAGTTTATGGCAACACCCTATAAAGCGCAGGAAGCGATCCCAATCATGGCAGACACCCCAGCGGACGGAACGGCGGGCGCGCCGCGTCCGAATGCGCCGCGCGAGTTGGTCGAGCGCTATCGCACCATGGCGCGCATCCGCGCCTTCGAGGAAGCGGCCGAGGCGGCGCATGCGGACGGCCTCGTGAACGGCACCCTGCATCTCTACATCGGCGAGGAAGCGATCGCCGCCGGCGTTTGCGGGAACCTCACGCAGACCGACCTGATCACCAGCAATCATCGCGGCCACGGGCACACGCTGGCCAAGGGGGCCGACCCGGTGGCGATGTTCAAGGAGTTGTTCGGCCGCATCGGCGGGACCAGCGACGGCAAGGGCGGGTCGATGCATATCGCCGACTTCTCCGTCGGCATGCTGGGCGCGAACGGCATCGTCTGCGCCGGTATCCCCATCGCGGTCGGCGCGGCGCAGGGCAAGAAGATGATGGGCGAGGACTGCGTCGTGGCGTGTTTCTTCGGCGACGGGGCGATCAACCGCGGGCCTTTCCTGGAAGGACTCAACTGGGCGCGCATCTACGACCTGCCGGTGCTGTTCGTCTGCGAGGACAATCAATACGCGGCGACCACCAAATCCGGCGACCTGACCGGCGGCGACGGCCCGGCGGCGCGCGCCGACAGCCTGGGCGTGACCGGGTACACGGTGGACGGTAACGATTTGGTCGCGGTGGACGCGCTGGTGACGCAGGTCGTCGCCGACATCCGCGCGGGCAAGGGGCCGGCGCTGCTGCATTGCAAGACATACCGGCAGAAGGGCCACACGCTGTCCGACAAGCAGGCCTACCGCAGCCGGGACGAGGTCGCGTCCTATGTGGAACAGGACCCGATCGAACGGTGCCGCGCCTATCTTGTGGAGAATGGGATCGCGGGCGGCGACCTCACCGCCATCGACGATGCCGCGCGGGCCGAGATGGCGGCGGCGGTGGAGGAAGCCAAGGCGGCGCCGGTACCGACGCCGGCGGACGCTTATGCCGAGGTCCAGGACGTGGGGGCACCGCAATGGCCGTCATAACCTACCGTCAGGCCGCCATCGACGCGGTGGCGGAAGCCTTCGACCGCGATCCGCGCGTCTGGGCGCTGGGCGAGGATATCGGGCGCGGCGGCACCTACGGGCAATACGGCGACCTGGGCGTCCGTTATGCGGACCGGGTGGTCAGCACGCCGATTTCCGAGGCCACGATCATGGGCGCGGGTGTCGGCGCGGCGCTGGTCGGCACGCGGCCTATCGTCGAACTGCGCGCGGCGGACTTCGCGCTTTGTGCGGTCGACGAGATGATCAACCAAGCGGCCAAGGCGCGCTACATGTTCGGCGGCCAGGCGCGCTGTCCGGTGGTAATCCGGCAGGCGACGGGACTGAGGGCGTCGACGGCCGCGCAGCATTCGCAATCCTTCGAAGCCTGGTATGTCCATGTGCCGGGTCTGGTGGTGCTGGCCCCGGCGACACCCGCCGACAACAAGGGCCTGCTGACTGCGGCCATTGAATGCGACGATCCGGTGATCTTCTTCGAGAGCAAGACGCTGTGGGACGCCGAGGGCGAGGTGCCGGATGGCGACCATGTTGTGCCGATCGGACAGGCGCGGACGGCGCGCATCGGCGGCGATGCCACCATCGTCACATGGTCCGGCGCGCTGCCCGCGGTCGAAACGGCGGCGGACGCGGCGGCGGAGAAGGGGATCAACGCCGAGGTGATCGACCTGCGCAGCCTGTGGCCGTGGGATGAGGCGGCGGTGCTGGCCTCCGTCGAGAAGACCGGGCGGCTCGTCATCGTGCATGAGGCGGTGCAGGTCGGCGGGTTCGGCGCGGAAATCTCCGCGACGGTCGCCGAGAAGATCGGCCACAAGCTGAAAGCGCCGGTCCGTCGCTTCGGCGCGCCGCGCATTCCGGTGCCCTTCGCGCCGGAAATGGAAGTTGTCTGCCAGGTTCAGGTGGACGAGGTCGTCGCGGCGCTCGAAGAGATGGCGTGACCGGGCCGGGTCATCCTTCGACAGGCTCAGCATGAGGGTTATTCTAAAGTTCGGTCCTCATCCTGAGCTTGTCGAAGGATGTATTTCTGGGCGCACCTGGATTCCGCGGGGATGACGGTTAATGGATTGGTCCCCTTATCGCGTCACGCCCGCGAAAGCGGGAGTCCATCGGGCTCCTAAGGTAGTTTCAATTCGAACACGACCAAGCACAGAGGAATCATCGAATGAGTGGGACGGCGGATAATTACGCGCGGCGGATGACCGGCGGCGAGGCCTTGGCGGAAATGCTGAAGGCGCATGGTGCGGACCGGATGTTCGGGATGGGCGGCTTTCAGCTCTTGCCGTTCTACGAGGCCGCGCGCGCCCTCGGGCTGCAGCACACGCTGATCAACGACGAGCGCTGCGGCGCCTTCGCCGCCGATGCCTATGCCCGCGTCACCGGCCGTCCCGGCGTGTGCGACGGCACGCTCGGCCCGGGCGTGACCAATCTGATCACCGGTATGACCGAGGCCTTGAACGCGGGCGTCCCGATGATCGTGCTGGCGGGCGATACCAACCGGCTGCACGCCTGGAAGAACATGACGCAAGAATGCCGGCAGGTGGACATCCTGACACCCGCGTCGAAGGAACTGATCCGCATCGAGGACGCCACGCGCATTCCCGAATTGGTGCGCCGCGCCTTTGCGCTGGCGACCAGCGGGCGGCCCGGGCCGGTCGTGCTCGACGTGCCGGAAGACATCTGCCACGCCGAATTGGAGTTCGCCGCCGACGATTTCTGGGTGGACGAGTCGCACCGCTCGATCCCGGGGCAACGTATGCGTCCGGCCGCCGATGATTTGGCGCGCGCCGCGGCGATCCTGGGCAAGGCGAAGCGGCCGTTGATCCTCGCGGGGGGCGGTATCCATCTGTCCTATGCGCACGAAGCGCTGCAGGAATTGGCCGAAACATTGAACATTCCCGTCGCGCACACGATGAGCGGCAAGGGCGGGATCGCCTGCACGCATCCGCTTTCCGCCGGGCTGTACGGCCGTTATTCGCGCATCGCCAACGATCTGATCGAGAAGTCGGATTGTCTACTAGTAGTAGGAGGGAAGCTTGGCGAAATCCCGACCAAGCGTTTCGCATTGATGCCGGACGGTGTGCCGCTCATTCATCTGGATATCCTGGAGGAAGAGATCGGCCGCACCACGCGCACCGAGGTCGGCCTGTGGGGCGACGCGCGCGAAGGCCTGACCGATCTGCTGACCGAACTGTCCGACAGCGCTACCGGCCAACGCACCATGCGCCAAGACTATGTCGCCGAGGTGCCGGTGCGGATGGAGAAGTGGAAGACCGAGGCTGCGGACCGGCTGAACTCGACCGAGAGTCCGATCAACATGGCGCGCATGCTGAACGAGTTGAACAAGGTGATGCCCGCGGAATCGGTGCTGGTCGCCGACGGTGGCTTCGCCGGGCATTGGACCGGCTTCCTCTACGACACCAAGCTGGCGGGCCGGACCTATATCGCCGACCGGGGCATGGCCTCGATCGGGTATGGCTTACCGGGGTCGATCGGCGCGCAACTCGGCGTGCCCGACCGTCCGGTGGTCGGCATCACCGGCGACGGCGGGTTCAACATGGCGATCGGAGACCTGGAAACCGCGCTGCGCACCAAGGCGGGCTGCACGATCTGCGTCGTCAACAACGCGGCGTCCGGCTATGTGAAGGCGCTGCAGCATTCCATGTATGACGGCAAGTATCAGTCGAGCGACCTGGTCGAGATGGACTACGCCAAGATTGCGGATGCCTTCGGTTGCACCGGCATCCGCGTGGAAGACCCCGACGATCTGGGCAAGGCGATCCAGACCGGCATCGACGAGACTGACCGCCCGACCGTGATCGACATGATCGTCACCCGCGACCCGGCGAAAATGCTGCCCGCCGTGGACAGCCGCGTGCTCAAGGTCGAGAAGGGCGACCGGCCGGTCTAAACGTCCGTCACCCGCCCCAGATTTCGCCGAGCGCGCGGGCGAAATTGCCGCCGAGATAGGCGGCGATATCGGCATCCTTCCAGCCGCGCGCGACGAGCGCTTGCGTGACCGCCGGCAGCTTGGCGTGCGAATTCGCCGCCTCGATGTAGCGTGCGGGGATGTCATGGCCGAATGCGTCGCCGTAGCTGGAGATGCCGGTCCAGAGTCGGCGGTTCGCGGCCTCGTAGGCGGTTCTCTGGAGGTCGCGTGAGGCGGGCAGGTCGGTGCCGAAACCGACATGGTCGATCCCGACCAGGTCGACGATATATTCGATATGCCGGACGAAATCGTCCACGGTAGGACGGCGGGTCACGTCACCGTCCCAGAGCATCGGGCCGTAGACGCTCGCGCCGATCACACCACCGGTCTCGGCGATGGCCTTGATCACGTCGTCGGATTTGTTGCGCACGAGATCGGTGAGCGCCCTGGCGTTGGCGTGTGTTGCCAGCACCGGTTTTTCGCTCATTTCGATGGCGTCGAGCGAGGTGCGCTGCCCCACATGGCTGAGGTCGATCGCCATGCCGAGGTCGTTCATCGCTTTCACGGCGTCACGGCCCAACACACTGAGCCCGGAATCTTCCGTTTCCAGGCAACCGTCGCCGAGCGCGTTGCGGTAGTTGTAGGTGATCTGCATGACGCGGACGCCGAGCCGGTGGAACAGTTCCAAGCGGTCGAGCCGGTCGCCCATGGGCCGCATGTTCTGCCAACCCATGATCAGGCCGATCTGTCCCGCTTGTTTCGCCGCGTCGAGATCCGCCGCCCGTTCGATCAGCCGCCATTCGCAATCGGGTTCCTTCAAGACGTGCAGCCACCCGGCGATGCGGTCGCAGGTCTCCGCATACTCCGCCTCGAAATTGGCGATGGTGACGTTCAGCGCGTTGACGCCGCCGGTGCGCAGGTCGCCGGTGTAGCCGTCGCTGTAATAGGACAGGCCGTCGATGACGAGAGATCGCTCTTGGATTTCGGATGCGGTCGGCACGGGTGTTGGTTCCTTCTTCGTCGTTAGCGGGCCGACGCCTGCGCGATCGCGGCAACAAGCGCCTTTGCCGTCATGCCGGCTCTGCCGCCCATAGCGATTGCGGTGTTGTTGAGATGCGTGACGATGCCGTCTTCATAGGTCGAGCGGGCGTCGCCGATGCGGGCGCTGTCATACGACACGGTCGCCCCGGCGATCCCGCGCGCGTCGAGGGCGGGCAGGCGGCTGATCCCGGCGTCGTCGATCCCGACGCCCGCGTCGTTATACAGCGCGGCGACAACGTCGTGTTTGATCGCGGTCTCCGGCTTGCCGCCGAGCAGTTGGCCGTGCGAACCGGTTACCAGGATGCGATTGCGGTCCTTCGGCAACACCAGCGAATTCGAATCAATCCCCCACACCTCGGGCAAGCCCGGGTCGGCGGCCAGCAGGAACCGGGCTTCCTGCTTTTCCGGCGGATCGGTGTCCGGAACCGATGCAGCATGAAGGTGGTCCGCCGCCTCGCGGCAGGACATGCCCTCCGTGCAGCCCGCCGCGAGCGCATGCGCATTCGCGTGACTGATCACGCCGCGGCGCATCATGTCGCCGCCGTCGCCGATCCGCGCCGACGTATGCGCGACCGTGGCTGCGGCCATACCCATCTCGTCGAGGTAGGCGAGTCCCCCGATGCCCGCGTCGTCCTTGCCGACGCCCGCATCGTTTAGGATGACGCCGCGCAATCGGCCCAGGGCCGCAAGATAGGTCGCGTAGACCCCGCCATGGGATCCGGCGACGAGGATCTTGCCGCGAAAACTATTGTCCAGGCGGGTGATGCTGTCGAGAACGAGAGGCGGCGGGTTCGTCATACGGTGGGCTGCGGTTGGAACGCCGGTGCTGCCGGAGAGCATACGTCATCGCCGCCCGCGCCGCGACCGGAACGGTCGCTCAATCACGTCGTTTGGAGGATCAGGCGGCGCTGTCGAGGGTCCGGGCCGCAGGAAGATGCAGAATGACGGTTGTGCCCACGCCCTCGTCGGACTTGATCACGAGGCGGCCGCCATGAAGTTCCGCGAGACGTTTGGCGAGGGGAAGTCCGAGGCCGGTGCCACCTATGACCTCTGTGGCGCCGCCGGTTACACGGCCGAACGGGATCAGCGCGACGGCTAAGTCCCGCTGCGACATACCGTTACCGGTATCCTCGATACCGATCGCGATGCCGCCGCCGTAATCGCGCGCCGCCGTGATGGTTACACGGCCTTCGGCCGCGGTGTATTTCACGGCGTTCGACAGCAGGTTGACCAGGATCTGCTTCAACTTGACCGAACTGCCGCGAAATAGGGGCAGGCCGTCCTCCATCCGAACGGCCAGATCGATCCGTGCTTCGGTTGCCTGAATTTGGAGCATGTTTACGGCATCTTCGATCAAATCCGTGACGGAAACGGTGTCATCTTCGATTTCCACCTTGCCGCTCTCGATTTTCGACAGGTCGAGGATGTTGTGGATGATCGAAAGCAGATGTTCGCCCGAACGCCGTATGTCGACGACATATTCCTGATAACGTTCGTTACCCACCGGCCCCATGACCTGGTTTTCCATAGTCTGGGAAAAGCCGATGATCGCGTTCAGCGGCGTTCGCAATTCGTGGCTCATGTTGGCCAGGAACTTCGTCTTTGCGCGGTCCGCGTTTTGAGCGTGGTCGAGCGCAAGCGCCAGCGATTGCTGGTTGTCCTGGATGCGCTGGGCCATCTCATTGAAGCCGTCCGCCAGTTCCTGCATATCCGGTGTCGCCGACCAGCGGAGGGGCGGCACCCGCGCATTTAGTTTGCCCTCGGTGATACGCCGCGCGGTCCGCCGGACGGCGTCCACTGGGCGGGTGATCCGGCCGGCGACCATCCATCCCAGCAGCGCCGCCGCGAGCACGCCGAACAGCGCGAGCGTGAACGCAACTTGCTTCACAGCCTGCGCTCGTTCAATCAGCTCGCCCATCGGCTGCGGAACCATGACGCCCCAGCCGGTCCGCGGCACCGTCGTGAATCCCGAGATCATGTCTTGCTTGACCGCCGGCGAATAGAAGGTCGTCACGCCGCTTTCGCCGGCCATCATTTGTCGCACCGGCTTGACCTTGGCGATGTTCTTGATCGAGCGCTGCCAGACGCGTTTCGGGTGCGCGATGACGTTGCCGGACCGGTCGACGATGGCGGCATGTCCCTTCTGGCCGAATGTAATGGCGGTCTGCAATTCGACGATGAAGTCGGGCCGCAACGCGGCGATGGCGATCCGGTTGTCGGCAATTCGTTGATTGAGGTAAATCGTGGGCTCACCGGCGCTGTCGGGCATGACGTCGCTATAGTCGATCTCCGCAGCGGCAGCGGCGAGGATCGACCTGATCCGCTCGTCGATCGAAAAAGGGATTTCCGCCGAGCCGTGCTGCGCAATGGCCACGGCTCTACCGTCGTTATCGACAATTCGGAAGTGAGTGAACTTGTAGCTTGCCTCTACAAAAGATCCGAGTTTCAGGTCCGCCCCGTTTTGATACCGCGACACGATATGCTCGAAAGCATGCGCGGAATCTTGCGCGTACCGTTCGAGCACGAACGCGGTGTTCTTCGCCAAAAGCAGATGTTTTTCCCGGACGTGGTCGATTTCGGTTTGCAATGCGGTCCGCTCGACCCAGATGCCGAGTATGAGGACGGGCACCGTCGCAATGATGGTGAAGAACGCTGCGAGTAATATTCGAAGTCGAATCTTCAAAACAGGCCAACGCCTCATGTATTAAGGATGGCGCAATACTCGTCCCGAATGCTTAACGAAAATCTAATCCGTTTTATCGCTTTGAAGTTGTTTCATTCTTTTTCGGGAATAACGTGTGTCCGACGGCCGTCTGCCACATTAACGGGTAGGCAGGAGGATCGGATAGATTCCACGGATTATGGAATCCGCCGCAGAATCGCGTGCCGTTCACCCGCTGGGTCGGTGTAGGTTGCGTCGAGCGTCCGGGCGTTCCGGCGCGTATAGGTCACGGTCGTGCCGTCGAATGGCGATAGGGTGAGGGTTCCGTCCTTGACGGTTCCGGCGACCGATTTCCATCCTTCCTCCGATATCTTGAAGGTTTCCGACGTCGCCCAGGCGTAGATGGACTTGGCCGACGTATTCTCCACCGATTCCACGGTCAGGGTATGCGGTTGTTCGTTGTCCCAGCGGCCCATCCAGGTTCCCACGAAGCTGGACTTATCCGTCGCCACCGGTTTGCGGAGAGCCGCGGGCAGGGGCGGATCGGATCGTGTGAAATCGCCGGTCAGCTCGACCGACATCGCATCGACCTTACCGCGTCTGCCGATGCGGAAGGTGATAAGCCGGTCGCGCAGGGCATGGGTGCGGAAGTCCGCGTTGAACGTGTCGTAATGCCAATGGGAGAGATCGCCGATCGCTTGGTCATTCCGGACGACCACGAGTTTCTCACCATCCGGCCAGATGTCGAGAGGGCCATAGACCGGGCTGTCATAGAACCCGACATATCCGGCCAGCGGCATGGACGGACGCGTATCGTGAACTTGTTGGCCCCGGTTCTTGGCGCGGCGTTTCTTGCGTTTCGCCTGATAGGCCTTGTTCCAATCGAGAAAGCGGCGGGACCAATCGGTTGCCGGCGCGCCGAGATAGGCGTCGAAGATGCGATACATCAATGCGGCGGGCAGGCTCGACCGGCCGCGATTGCTCAGCGCGACCATGCCGAGGTCTAGATCGGGCAACAACGCCAATTGGGCCGACATGCCGTCCAGCCGTCCGCCGTGATACAGCACCTTCTTGCCGCGATAGTCGGCCATGTACCACCCGAGGCCGTAGGCTCGCAGATTGGTGTGCGGGATATACCCACGGCGCGTATCGGATACGGTGAGCGCGGTGTGCGCCCGCCGCATTTCGTCGATGTCTTCAGCGCGGAGGATGGCGGTGCCACCGATTTTACCGCCGCTCAAATGCAGCTTGATCCATTTCGCCAGGTCGGCGGCGCTGGAATTGATCGACCCCGCCGCGCCGATGTTGTCGACTCGAAGCCAGTCAATCGGCCGGTAGTCGCCATCGACGAGGGCATGGGGTGTCGCGGCATTTTTCGGAACGCCGTCGATCGACGTGGAACTGTTGGTCATGCCGAGCGGCGCGAAGAAGCGCTCTTGGATATAGGCGTCCCATGTACTGCCCGATGCCGCGCCGACCGCTTCGCCGGCAGCCGTGAACATGATGTTCTGATATCCGAAGCGTGCGCGGAGCGGGAATTTCATCTTCAGATGCCGCGAACGCCTTAGGACTTCCGCCCTGTCGAAGTTCGAGTAATACCAGATCATGTCGCCGCGGTGCACGCCGCTACGGTGGGACAGCAGGTCGCGCAGACGCATGTCGTGTGTGGCGTAGGGGTCATGGAGGCGGAACGCCGGCAAATGATCGATGACGCGGTCGTCCCAGCGCATTTTCCCGTCCGCGACCAGGGTCGCGACGGCGGCGGCGGTGAAGGTCTTGGTGATCGAGGCGGCTGCGAAAACCGTGTTGGCGTCGACCGGGTCGCTGCCGCCAAGCCGTCGTATGCCATAGCCCTTGGCGATGACGACCTTATCGCTCTTTATGACCGCGAGGGAGAGGCCGGGTGTTTTCCATTCCCGCATGGCGGCCTCGATATAGGAGTCGAGGTTCGACAGGCGGGGCTCGTCGCCCCGCGCCGCGCCGGAAAGCTGAAACAGCAGGCCTACCAAAAGCCCGCATAAGGGCCGTCGTATCGCCATGAATCCTCCGAATCCGAGAACATGATATAATAGGGCAAACCCAAAGCCAGTGGCGTTGTTGCAGGAGAAGTAAATGGGAATTTCCGCTGATATTGCCGAATTGATCGTAAAGGCCCGGTTCGAGGACTTGGATGAGGACGTGTTGCATTGGGCCAAGGTTGGATTGATCGACTATACGGGCGTCACGCTGGCTGGCTCGACCGAACCGAGCGGCAAAATCGCCGATGTGGTGGTCGGCGGCCGCGATCAGACGGGACCGAGCCTGATCTTCGGCTCCACTGCGCGCACAACGCCGCTGAACGCGGCGCTGATCAACGGCACGGCGTCCCATGCCCAGGACTTCGACGACTGCAACAACACCATCGGCGGCCATCCGTCGGCGCCGATTCTGCCGGCGCTGATTGCGCTGGGTGAACAGCTTGGCGCGAGCGGACAGGACATGATCTTGGCCTACGTGATCGGGTTCGAGACGGAAACCAGTCTCGCCCGCAGCGTTCACTTCCATCACTACGAGAAGGGGTGGCACCCGACGGCGACGATGGGCGTCTTCGGGTCGACGGCGGCCTGCTGCAAGTTGATGGGCCTCGACAAGGAGACGACGGCGACCGCCTTGCAGATCGCCGTGTCCCTCGCGTCGGGCGTGAAGTCGAATTTCGGCACGATGGTCAAGCCGCTGCATGTCGGGCATTGCTCGCGCAACGGATTGTTCGCCGCGATGATGGCGAAGGAAGGGTTCACCTCCAGCCCGGTGGCGTTCGAGCACAAGCAAGGTTTCTTCGAAGTGTTCAACGGGGCGGGCAACTATCATCCCGAAAAGATTTTCGAACATTGGATGAAACCCTTCGACATCGTCGAGCCCGCCATCGCGGTGAAGCAGTATCCTTGTTGCGGCAGCACGCATCCGGCGGTCGACGCGATGATCAACTTGGTGGAGCGCGAAGGGCTGACGCCCGAGATGGTCAAACGGGTTGATTCCTGGACCCATCCGCGCCGTCTGGCGCATACCAACCGGCCGGACCCGCAAAGCCCGCTTGATGCCAAATTCAGCGTGCAATACGTGGTGGCCCGCGCGCTGATGCATGGCAAGGTCACGCTGCCGCATTTCGACGACACGGCGTATCTCGACAAGGATGTCCGTGCGGTCATGGACAAGGTCGATGCCGCGCCGCATCCGGAGATGTTGAACGACGACAGCGGATATCTCGGCGCGGAAGTCCGGGTCGAATTGATGGACGGGCGGGTGCTGTCCGAGCGCGTGAAACAGGCGCGCGGCCGGGGATCGGTCGATCCGCTGCCGATGGACAGGTTGCGGGGCAAATTCGAGAACTGCGCGGCGCTGGTGCTGCCGGCGGACCGTATCGCGGCTCTCTATGACGTCATCGATCACTTCGTGGATCTGCCGGACGTCAACGCCTATACCGCGGCGGCGGAAACCGTCACGGACGCAGCGGCGTCGGCGGCGGAGTGACGGCGGATGTCGGCGACCTTATCGAAAGTGGACGTGATCCCGTCTGGCGCGGCGCTGGGCGCGGACATTGTGAATCTCGACATCGGGGCCGCGAGCGACGATGAAATTGCGGCGGTCCGGGCCGCTTGGCTTGATCATCTCGTCCTGCGCTTTCGGGGCCATAAATTCGGGGACGCGGAACACCTGGCTTTCGCGCGCCGCTTCGGTCCCTTGGACATCTCGCCGGGCAAGCGGTTCTCCGGCGAATCCTGGAAGCCCGAATATCCCGAGATGAGCCGTATTTCGAATATCAGGATCGACGGCAAGCCGACCGGATCGTTGGGCAACAGCGAACTCGTCTGGCACACCGATATGTCCTATCTGGACGAGCCGCCAACCGGCAGTCTGCTGCACGCTTATGAAGTCCCGGAGTCGGGTGGGAATACGAAGTTCCTGAACATGTATGACGCGCTGGAATCCTTGCCCGCAGGGTTGCGGAAAGCGATCGAGGGCCGGCAGATCAAGCATGACCAGACGCACAACAGCTCGGGCAAGCTGCGCAAGGGGCTAGAGGGTGTCGAAATCAACGACGTGACGAAGATCCCCGGCGCGGTGCATCCGATCGTGCGGACCCATCCGGAAACCGGCCGGAAGGCGTTGTATCTGGGCCGCCGGGCGCGTTCCTACCTGGTCGGCCTGCCGGTCGACGAAAGCGAGGAAATGCTGGATGCCCTGTGGGATCACGCGACAGGCAATCCGGCCTTCCAGTGGGCACAGGAATGGGAGACGGACGATCTGATCATGTGGGACAACCGCTGCGCCATGCATTGCCGGGACAGCTTCGACCCGAACGGCCGGCGGTTGATGCACCGGACGGTAATCCTGGGTGACCGGCCGTTCTGATTATCCGCTGAGCGCGATGACGGTGCCCGGCAGGCCTTGCGACAGGCGCTCGCTGTATAGCCGGCACAAGGGATCTTTCGGGGCGATCGCCGCCGCACGTGCAATCTCCTCGGTCGCGATGGCGTCTTCCCGCTGAATCAGCCGGAAGGCGCGGATATAGGCCTCCAGTTCCGACGTATCGCTTTGATTTTCGGGTAGCGGCTCCAGCGCTTCGACGGAATCGGCAACGCCGGGCCAACGCAACCGGCCGACGGGCCGGAAGATGACGTCGGTCGCGTCGCGGGCCGTGGCGGCGCTGGCGCAAATGCGTGTACCCAGTTCGGCATTGGCCAGGGCGAGGCGGCCCGCCTGTTCGACGGCTTCGCCATAGGCGCCGTAGGCAAAGGCGGCGTCCCCGCCGAAATTGCCGACCAGTGCCTCGCCGCTGTGAATGCCAATCAAGGTCTTGCCGATCCGGCCGGCATTGGTCATGCGGCGTTCCCGGTATCCCTCCGCGAAAGCGTCGATCGCCAGAGCACATCGGACCGCGCGGCTCGTCGCATCGCTCTGCTTTAGCGGTGTGCCGAAGAGGGCGACAACCTGATCCGCGTCGATCCGCTGCAGTACGCCGCCATGCGCCTTTACCGCATTCCCGATTCCCGCGATATACGCGCTTTGCACGGAGATGAGCTCGTTTGGCGGCAGGTCCTCCGCGAGTTTTGCAAAATCGGCGTGCCGCGCGACAAGGACGGTCACGGTCCGGTTTTCCCCGTCCAAGGTAACGGTGTCCGACGCTTGGGCGATTTGCCGCGCCATGTCGGCGGACGCGACCGCGGTGAAACCCGCGCGCAGATAATCCCGTTTGCCCTGCGCAAAACGCTGCACGGCTGCTCGCGTGAGGGCATATGCGGTTAGACATCCCAAAATAGGCATGGCGACGGGAATCGCGGCGCGCGTCCAATAGAACACCGCGAGCGAGAAGACGACGAAGCCTAAAACCGTCCCGATAACGGCGCCGACCCGGGCGAACGGTCCCACGGTAATTAGAGCCAGCAGGCTTCCGAACGTACACAGTGCAAAGGCCACCAACAGGACGGTGAGTTCGTTGGATCCGGGCAGGTGCCGGGCATCCAACAGTTGAGATATCGCATGCGCTTGGATTTGTACGCCCGGCATGCGGTTTTCCGGCGGCGTATGGAGCCATCCGCCGGGAATACGGTGCCTGTCCCGGTCGTTGAGGTCGAGACCGATCAGCACGACCTTGTCGGCGAACCATTTCGCCGGCAAGCCAATCGCCTTATGGGCCGGGACCGTCAGAAAGGGCCGCGTGTTCATGTTCGGCGCGCCGTGATAGGCGAGCCGCCGCCGATCCGCGCGGGACAGGTTCAGGACCTCGGCCAGTTTCCCGGTGAAACTCGATATCCACACGCCGTCTACCGTCGTGCCGGGCACCATGCGCCGGACGGCGCCGCCCCAACCGTCCTTGCCGAGCAGCGCGGGGCCGGACCGCAGGCCGTTCAGATATGTTCGTTCGTAGACCTGCTGCCGCTGCGTCAAGGTGTCGTCCGGCGGCGCGGTCGCAACGACCAACGGGATCGGTAGGGATCGCATGACATCGTAGAGCCGCCGGTCTTTGTTGGGCTCGGTCGGTTCGGTAAGCGGCAGGTAAAGACCGACCGTTTGCGGACCCGAGACCGACAGGGTTTCGAGCACGTCGGCGAGCAGGCCCCGGTCGACCGGCCGACGGTAGGGCAGCGTGCTGACGGTGTTCTCGTTGATTGCGATGATGACGATCCGGGAATCCTGCGGTTCGGCGCGGGGCATCAGGGCCCGGCGGGCGTCCTCGGCCCAATATTCCATCGTGCGGGGAAGCGAGAAGCTATAGGGCACGAAGAAGGCGCCCAGCGTGGTCAACGCTATGGTCGCCAGCGCGCTCAGGATGAAATTTCGGTTCGCGAATCGTGCCATGGCCGGGCAGGGAAGCACATTCTCTGTTTCGTTCAATCCTATGCTACGGCCGCGTCAGTTCCCGAAAGATTAATAATATCGGGCATTTAGGAGATGTTCTTCAAAATTGCTGGGAACTTTTGTCCGTGATTTCAGTCTGTTGTGCCCGGCATTCACGCGATACCTTCGACGAAGGAACTTATCTGGGCGCGAATAGGAAGGGGTGGGGACATGATCACCGTTCATGGCATCAAGAATTGCGATACGTGCCGAAAAGCGCTGAAATGGCTCGAGGCGGAGGGCATCGAAGCGCGGTTTCATGACTTTCGCGTCGACGGTCTCGAGCAGGTTGCGCTCCAACGTTGGCTGGCGGCCGTTGGGTGGGAAACGCTTCTGAACCGCCGCGGGACGACTTGGCGCAAGCTTCCCGACAGCGATACGCAGAATGTCGACGCAACGTCGGCCGCGGCGTTGATGCTGGCCAATCCGACTTTGATTAAGCGCCCCGTTTTCGATGTCGACGGTGATTTTGCCGTCGGATTCAAGGCGGAGCAGCAGGACTGGATACGCTCGAACACATCATGACCCCGGCATACGCCGGATCCAATCAAGATACCAAACGCATAACGAGAAGGAAGGACGCAAGATGGATTGCAGAATGGATGGACGCGTGGCGTTGATCACCGGCAGCAGCCGGGGTTTAGGGCGCGCAATGGCGCTGAAGTTTGCCGAATCCGGGGCGCATGTGTGCGTAACCGGCCGGCGCGCCGATGTCGTGGAGGAAACCTGCGCAGAGGTCGATGTTGCCGGCGATGGCAAGGTCCTGGCCTGTCCCGCCGATGCCGGCAAGGCGGAGGATATCGAACGGCTTGTTGCAAGCTGCGAAAAGGAACTCGGCCCGGTCGATATCCTGGTCAACAATGCGGGCACGTCGCGCCGCATGCCGTTCGTCGAGATTACCGACGAACTGTGGCGCGAGGATCTGGAACTGAAGCTGTTCGGTGCGATCCGGACTATGCGCCTGACCTTTCCGGGCATGTGCGAGCGTAAATGGGGCCGCATCATCAATGTCCTAAACACCGGTGCGAAGGCGCCGCCCGCGGGCGGTGCGCCGACGGCCGTCTCCCGCGCGGCGGGCATGGCGTTGACCAAGGCGATGGCGGGCGAGGGCGCGCCGCACAATGTGCTGGTCAACGGGCTGTTGGTGGGGCGGATCGAGAGCGACCAGTGGCGCAACCGCTGGGAAGCCACCGACAAGTCCGAAAGCTATGAGTCATATCTGGCGGACATGGCGAAGGACCTGAAGCTGCCGATGGGCCGGCTCGGCACCGCGGAAGAGTTCGCCAATATGGCGTGCTTCCTCTGTTCGGACGCAGGGTCCTACATCAACGGTGTCGCCATCAATGTCGACGGCGGTATGAGCCCGGTGGTCTAATACCGCAATGAAGATCAAGGGCCCCTGGTCGGACGCGCAGATCGATCGCTATCTGACAAGCACCGTCATTCCGGTGCGATTGTCCGTGCTCGGACGCCGCGGATGGCCGGTGGTCCTTTCATTGTGGTTTCGGTGGCGGGACAGCGCGCTTTGGTGCGCGTCCAACCCGCAATCCCGGATCGTCGAGCTGTTGGCGCGGGACGACCGCTGCGGATTCGAAATTGCCGCCGATGCGCCGCCATACCGCGGCGTGCGTGGACAGGGGAAGGCCACGCTGGATCGGGATAATGGGGTGCCGGAATTGCGGGCATTGATCGAGCGCTATCTTGGGCCCGACGAAACCTCGTTTTCCCGCTGGCTGCTCGACCGCAGTGCGGGCGAGGTCGCTATTCGGATCGACCCGGTCCGACTGATGAGTTGGGACTATTCGGCACGGATGAAGCGTTAGCTGTGTGGCAAAGGCCGTCGGGCCGTATCACGCCGGGGCAAGAGAGCATCATGTGACCCAGGACAATTCCGAACCGCCGAACGGCGGTATGGCGGCACGGCTCGGCCGGTTGCCCATCCTGCGGAACCCGGCTTTCCGTCTCGCCGACTATCGGCGGTTCTGGGCCGGCGCCGGTCTGAACCAACTCGGCACCAGTGGCGAGCAGGTCGTTCTCGGACTGCTGGTGTTCCAGATTACCGGGTCGAGCGCCTGGGTTGGCGCCTTGATGGCCGTCTATTTCCTGCCGATGTTCGTTTTCGGGCTGTTGTCGGGCGCAATCGCGGACTGGATGGACCGGCGGCAATTGTTGCGGCGGGTCGAGCTGTGCATCATCGCGAATTCCTGCGTCCTCGCCGCTACGATCGCCGCCGGATTCGTCGAGCTTTGGCTGATCCTGACCTTTGCGCTGTTCGCTGGTTGCTTCCGGGCGCTGCATCATCCGACCCGGTTCAGCTATGCCTACGATATCGTCGGCGGCAATCAGGTGGTCGCCGGTCTCGGTTTATTGAATCTGGGGTCGCGATTCGGTCAGCTCATCGGGGCGCTCGTCTCCGGGTTCGTGATGGAGCGGGTCGGCGCGCCCGCCGCGATCCTGACTTTAGCGGCATGCCATGGCGGCGCGTTCCTCCTGTTCCGCCGCCTAGAGACGGCGGGGGAAGCGGCGGAAAAGGTCCGCGCACCGATCGCACAAAACGTCCGCGAATACCTTAGCGAACTCAAAACCAACCGGGTGTTGTTGATGCTGGTTCTCGTGACCGCGTCGGTCGAAGTGTTCGGTTTCTCCTTCGCCACCGCGCTGCCGGAACTGGCGACGGTGCGGTTCGATATGGGGGCGGAGGGGTTGGGCCTGATGCATGCCGCGCGCTCGATTGGCGGCATCATCGCGGGTCTGACCTTGGCGGGCATGGGATCGATGACGCGCAGGGGCGTTGCCTATATCGGGGTGATTTTTGCGTTCGGCAGCGGGCTGATGCTGCTCTCGGTGGCGGATCATCTGATACTGGCAGTCGCGGCGCTGTGCGTCGTGGCGGCGCTGGCGACCGCGTCGGATGTCTTGACGCAGAGCATGGTGCAACTCAGCGTCCCGAACGCCTTGCGCGGACGCGCCATGGGGGCCTGGACGCTGGCAATCGGTTCCGCACCGCTGGGTCACTTGGAAATGGGGACGCTCGCCGTTGCGATCGGCATCGGCAACGCATTGCTCTTCAACGGCACGATGCTAATTGTGGTCGGCATCGTGGTCTTCTTCGCGGCGCCGCGGTTGCGCAGCCTCTAACGTATCCGGCCAGTCACCGGTTGCGACTCAGGCTGCCTGATGGTCGTGCTGCAATTGATCGAACACCGCCCGCATCGAAGACTTCCGGTGCGCTTTCGGATCGACCTGAAGCTGCTCTTCCGGCGTCTCCGCCGGGTCAGCCGCCCGTGCCTCATTCTCCGGCGCGGCGACGGGATCCGGCGCCGTGCCGGTTTCGGCCGCCGCCGGTTTCGGAATCTCCGCCTTGGGCGGTTCCGGCTCTCGTGCCGGTTTCGCCGCCGGGATCTCGACATGCGGCTCGTCGATCGGCAGATTGTCCCGTTCAAGACGGGGCGACCTACCGGCATCGAGATACAGCCGTTTATCGTGCAATGCCGCGATGGCAATCATCCGCAGGTCGGATGGACGGTCGACGCAGGCGAGCCGCGCATGCGGTTGATGCCCGGTCGGCGTCACGATTTCGACGACTTCCCAAGTCGATTGATGTTTGTCGATTTTGCTGAACAGGTCGCCGATAGCGACCGTCTCGAATCTTACGAGTCTGCTCATCATAAGTGGCTTGCCGTAGCCCTCCCTCAATTAGCGTGCGCGTTTCCCCCTCGCTCCACCCAGAGCACCCAAAAACGCCGCACGCATACCTGATTCGCCAAACACGAGGTAGCTAGCAGGCCCCTTGGAACATTGATTCGATGTTTCGGCGCAACGAAACATTGGACATACCGCTGTTGGTTCGGCCTACACCTAAATCGCGGCCCGACGCGGCAGGTGAAATATTCCCAAAATAGAATGATTTGCGGAACATTCTTGACACAGCCTGCCGTTGGGATAGAAGCGGAGTTCATTCAAACTTAGCCCGGCGTAGTAGGGGTACCACCGCCCGATTCGACACATTTGGGCGTTAATTTTCATCTCGAAAGGCAAAGGTGTTGAGCGCGGAACAGGAGAAACCGCCGCTGCGGACAGCCGAATTCGTGACGCTGATGGCATTGATGACGTCGCTCATCGCGCTGTCCATCGATGCGATGTTGCCCGCGTTGCCGGAGATTGCCGCGGATCTCGGGGTGCAACAAGGCAATCGGGTGACGCTGATCGTGACCGCCCTGTTCCTGGGGCTGGCTTTCGGGCAGGCGCTGTACGGCCCGCTGTCCGACAGTTTCGGGCGCAAGCCCGCGATTTATCTCGGATTCGCGTTGTTTGCGGCGGGCACGCTGCTGGCGATCACGGCCACGGACTTCAACGTAATGCTGCTCGGCCGCGTATTGCAGGGTATTGGTGCGGCGGGACCGCGCATCATCTCGATCGCCTTGGTCCGCGACATGTACGAAGGGCGTGCCATGGCGCGCATCATGTCGCTCATCATGTCCGTGTTCATCCTGGTGCCCGTGCTCGCACCCGCGCTGGGGCAGGCGATCCTGCTGGTCGCGCATTGGCGGATGATCTTCGGCCTGTTGTTCGCGCTGGCGTTCATCGGGGCCGTGTGGGTCGGCGTGCGGCAGCCGGAGACGCTGACACGGGACAAGCGCATCCCCTTTACTTTGGGTCGGATTGCGCGCGCGGTCGTGGAAATCTGCACCAACCGCTACGCCTTCGGGTATTCGGTTGCCGCCGGGTTCGTCTTCGGCGCATTCATCGGGTATCTGACGTCGGCGCAACCAATCCTGCAGGTGCAATATGGTTTGGGCACGCTGTTTCCCGCCTTTTTCGCCGTGCTGGCGTTTTCCATCGGTTTCGCGTCGCTGGTGAATTCCAAGCTGGTGATGAAATTCGGCATGCAACGTCTCTCGGGCTGGGCGCTCTGGGCCGTCAGCCTTCTGTCGGTCGCGTTCTTCGCCGTCGCCTATGCCTTCGACGGGCACCCGCCGCTGTGGATGCTGATGGCCAACATGGTCGTCAGCTTCTTCTGCATCGGCATGCTGTTCGGCAACTTCAACGCCTTGGCGATGGAACCGCTGGGCCATATCGCCGGGATCGGCGCGGCGGTGGTGGGCTCGCTGATGACCTTCATTTCGCTGTCGCTCGGCACGCTGATCGGCCAGAGCTACGACGGCACCGTGCTGCCGATGGCCGGCGGCTTCGCGGTCTACGGCATCGTGTCCCTGGCGATCACCCGCTGGATCCAGCGGGACGGCAGGCGCAGCTAGGCCGCCTCGCCGAGCGATTGCCGCAGGATGTAGTGCAGCATGCCGCCGTTCTCGTAATAATCGACCTCGACCGCGGTATCGAGCCGGCAGGTGAGCGGGATATCCTCCTGCGACCCGTCAGCGCGCGTGATCCGGCAGTTCACATCCATGCGCGGCGTGATGCCGGCCTCCAATCCCGTAATGTCGAAGGTTTCGCTGCCGTCCAGTTTCAGCGTTTTGCGCGTCGTGCCCGCCTTGAACTGCAGCGGCAACACGCCCATGCCGATCAGGTTCGAGCGGTGGATGCGTTCCAGCCCCTCGGCGATGATCGCCTTGATGCCAAGCAGCTTGGTGCCCTTGGCCGCCCAGTCGCGCGACGAACCGGTCCCGTATTCGCTGCCGCCGATCACCACCAGCGGCGTGCCGTCGGCTTGATATTTGGCCGACGCGTCGAAGATGGTCATCCGCTCGCCGGACGGCATGTGCCGGGTGAAACCGCCCTCGGTGCCGGGGGCCATCTCGTTGCGGATGCGGATGTTGGCGAAGGTGCCGCGGACCATCACGTCATGGTTGGTGCGGCGCGACGCGAAGCTGTTGAAGTCCTTCTGTTCGACACCGTTCGCGATCAGGTATTGCCCGGCCGCGCCGCCCGCGTCGATGGTACCGACCGGCGAGATATGATCGGTCGTGGTCATGTCGCCGACCATCACCAGCGGCCGCGCGCCCTTGATATCGGATACCGGCACCGGCTGCCTTTCGGTCGTGCTGAAATGCGGCGGCTGGCGCATGTAGTCGCTGGCTTCGTCCCAGTCGAAGGTGATGCCGCCGCTTGCTTCCAGCGCCTGCCATTCCGGTCCGCCGTCCATGATGTCGGCATAGCGGTGTTTGAACATCTCCGGTGTGATCGTCTTCGCCATCACGTCCTGGATTTCGGCATTGGTCGGCCAGATATCCTTGAGGTAGACCGGATTGCCGTCCGTATCTTCGCCGAGCGGGTCCTCGCGCAGGTTCGCCGTGACGGTGCCGGCCAGCGCGTAGGCGACCACTAGCGGCGGCGACGCCAGGAAGTTCATCCGGCACAGCGGATGCACGCGGCCCTCGAAATTGCGGTTGCCCGACAGGACCGAGGCGACGACCAGATCGTTCTGCTCGACGGCGTCGGCGATGGCCGGGGCCAGCGGCCCGGAGTTGCCCATGCAGGTCATGCAGCCGAACCCGACCAGATTGAAGCCGAGCGCGTCCATGTCCTTCTGCAGGTCGGCGGCTTCCAAATAGTCCGCGACGATACGCGATCCCGGGGCGAGGGAGCCCTTCACCCAGGGTTTGGCGGTCAGGCCCTTGGCGACCGCCTTCCGCGCCAGAAGCGCCGCGCCGATCATCACCGCCGGGTTCGACGTGTTCGTGCAGCTCGTGATCGCCGCGATGGCGACCGCGCCGTGGCCGATCTCGAAATCGCCGGCGGCGACAGGCGCTTGGTCCGGCTTGCTCGTCTGGTCCGGCAGGGCGTCGCGGTAGGCGGCGGGGACCTGCGACAGCGGCGTCCGCTGGTTCGGGCGGTAGGGGCCGGCCATGCTCGCCTCGACGCTGGCGAGATCGATCTCCACCACGTCGGTGTAGACCGGCTCCGGCGTGTCCGCGTCGCGCCATAGGCCCTGCGCCTTGGCGTAGGCCTCGACAAGCGCACATTGCGCGTCGTCGCGTCCGGTCGTCCGCAGATAGGCGACGGTTTCCGCATCGACCGGGAAGAATCCCATCGTGGCGCCGTATTCCGGCGACATGTTGGCGATGGTTGCGCGGTCGGTCAGCGCCAGCGTGTCGAGGCCGGGGCCGCAATACTCGACGAATTTCTGCACCACGCCTTTTTCGCGCAACGTCTGCGTGACGGTCAGCACCAGGTCGGTCGCAGTGGCGCCTTCCGGCAGTGCGCCGGTGAAGCGGCAGCCGACCACTTCCGGGATCAGCATGGAGACCGGCTGGCCGAGCATCGCCGTGCCCGCTTCCAAGCCGCCGACACCCCAGCCGAAGATGCCCATGCCGTTGATCATCGGCGTGTGGCTGTCCATGCCGATCAGGCAGTCGGGATAGGCGACCGTCTCGCCGCCGATCTCCTCGCTCCACACCACGCGGGCGAGGTATTCCAGGTTGATCTGATGCAGGATGCCCCAGCCCGGCGGAATGATGCGCACGTTCTTGTAGGCGTTCTGCGCCCATTTCAGGAAGGCGTAGCGTTCCTGGTTGCGCTGGTACTCGATCTCGACATTGCGCGCCATCGCGTCCGGCGTGCCGGCGAAGTCCACCATCACCGAGTGATCGACAATCAGGTCGATCGGCGTGCGCGGGTTGATCGCCGCTGGGTCGCCGCCGAGCCGCACTATCGCGTCGCGCATCGCCGCCATGTCGGCGAGCAAGGGAATGCCCGACACGTCCGGCATCAGCACCCGCGCCGGATGGTAGTTGATCTCGTCTTCCGACGTCCGCGTCTTGGTCCAGCCGCCGATCGCCTTGATGTCGTCGGCGGTGACGGCCCGGCCGTCCTCGTTGCGCAGCAGATTCTCCGCCAGCACCTTGAGCGAGAAGGGCAGCCGCGCCAAATCCCCAGCCCCCGCCGCCTCGGCGGCCGCCAGGCTGTAATAGGCGTAGGATTTGCCGCCCACATCGAGCGTCGATTTCGCACCAAGGCTGTTGCTGGTCATGCGATGTCTCCCGTCATTCCATCCCCTGCGCGTTGTCCTTGTCGCCGGGCTTGTGGCCGGCGGTGCCGGCGTAGCGTTGTTCGATGGCGTCTTTCGGCATGTAGCGGTCTTCCAGGTCGCGGATCGCGGCGATGCCGGTGAATTCGTACCAGTTCTCGACCGGCAGGTCGTTGAACGCCTCCAACTGGCGGAGTTCGTACTCGATGCCGTCCTGTTTGAAGCCGGCCAGGGTGTCGATCATCGCCTGCACGCCCGCGCGCAGCGCCAGCAGCGGCAGGATGCAGACCGCGTAGCCCATGTCCTCGACCTGTTGCAGCGGCAGTTTCGGCGTGGTGCGCTTCTTGGCGTAGCCGCCCATGTTGAACAGCTTCGGGCCGGGCACTTCCTTGGCGAAGGTCTCATATTCCTCGACCGAGAGCAGGGCGTCCGGGAAGATCATGTCCGCGCCCGCGTCGGCGTAGGCCTTGCCGCGCGAGACCGCCTCGTCGAAGCCGACCGCGCCGCGCGCGTCGGTGCGGGCGATGATGGTGAAGTCCGGGTCGGTGCGGGCGTCCGCCGCCGCGCGGATCTTGCCGCAGGCCTCGTCGATCGGAATGACTTCCTTGCCCGCGATCGAGCCGCAGCGTTTCGGGTTCACCTGATCCTCGATATGGATGCCCGCGATTCCGGTCAGCTCGAACTCGCGCACGGTGCGGATCACGTTGATCGCGTTGCCGTAGCCGGTGTCCGCGTCGGAGATGACGGGGATGTCGTCCGCCGCCTGCGCCATGAAGCGGGCCATCATGGTCATCTCGCTCATCGTCAGCAGGCCCACGTCCGCGCCGCCGGTCAGCGTGTTGGCGACGCCGGAACCGGTCATGTAGACCGCGTCGAAGCCCGCCTCCTGCACAAGCCGGGCGCTCAGGCCGTTATGCGCGCCGGGGGCGACCAGCAACTTGCCGCTGTTCAGCCGGTCGCGCAGGGCGCGGCGTTTCGATTTTGCGTCTTTCATCGGGTGCCTCGGATGTGGGTTCGCTCTCCCGCAAGATTACCGTCATTCCCGCGAAAGCGGAATTCGGGCGTCCGGGGTCTAGCGTGGATTCCCGCCTGCGCGGGGAATGACACGGTGATGGGTGGTGCTTACCCCCGCAAGAGGCCCACCCTTCGACAAGCTCAGGGTGAGGGCGTGACTTAGACATTGGTCCTCACCCTGAGCCTGTCGAAGGGTGAGGTGTTTATCGAACATCGGCCTCATGCTGAGCTTGTCGAAGCATCTTGCCGATCCCCAACCGCTAAATCGCGTAGCGCTCGTCCAGTTCCATGTAATGCTCGGTGTTCACCGCGGCCTCGCGATCCTGGAAGGAGGCCATGCGGTCCTTCAGCGCCTCGGTATGGCCGTCGCGCAGCAGGCATTCCGCCGCTTCCTTCATGGCCTGGATCGCGATGCGCTGCAGGTCGCTCGGCACGATGACGAGGTTGAAGCCGAGTTCCTCCAGTTTGTCGCGCGGGACGACCGGTGTCTTGCCGCTCCAGAACATGTTCAGCAGCTTGGGGTAGGGCAGTTCCCTGGCGATCTTCTCGATCTCCTCCATCGTGGTCGGCGCCTCGACGAAGGCCATGGTGGCCCCGGCTTCCATCGCCTTGTGCATACGCTCGATGGCCGCATCGACGCCGTCCCCGGCGAGGCAGTCGGTTCGGGCAATGATCGTCATGTCGTCGTCGGTCAGTGCGTCGCGGATCGCCTTGATCTTCGAGCAGAACTCCTCCGTGGAGACCACGGCCTTGCCCTCGTAGTGGCCGCAGCGCTTGGGAAAGACCTGGTCTTCCAAGTGGAACCCGGCGACGCCGACCCGTTCGAACGCCTTCAGCCCCTGGCGGGCGTTCAGGGCGTTGCCGTAGCCGGTGTCCATGTCGGCGATCAGCGGAAGATCGATGGCGTCGACCATGGTTTCCAGCCGGTCGGTGATTTCCTTCAGCGACATCAGCCCCATGTCGGGGATGCCCGTGCTGCGGGCGATGCCGCCGCCGGTGGCGTAGACGATCTCCGCGCCGGCATTCTGGATGATGCGGGCCGAAATGCCGTCATAGGCGCCGGGGACGATAAAGGTCTTGCCGGTGTCGAGCAGTTTTTTGAGTTTGGTCGAGGCTCGCATGGGCTGCGTCTCCTTAATTTCTGGTCTTGCTGTTTATGTCGTCGGGCCGTGGCGGCGGCGCTATTCCGGAAGCGGTTTTCCGCCGCCGGGCACTTCGATCTCGAAGGTATTCAGCACCATCGAGATAACCGAGTAGTGGCCGCAGACGACGATCAACTCGACGACGCCGGCGCTGCCGAGCAGGTCCAGGGTCGCCTTGTAGGTGGCGTCGCTGACCTTCCGCGTTTCATGCAGTTCGGTCACGAAGTTGTAGACGATTTCCTCGTCGCTGTTCTTGAAAGTCGGGCGTTCGCGGTTGGCGATGGCGTCGATGACGTCCTGCGCGAGGCCTTCCTCCGCGGCGATTCTGGCATGCGCGAACCATTCGTATTGCGCGGTCCAGACGCGGCCCACCATGATGATCGCCAGTTCGCGCAGCCGGCCGTCCAAGGTGCCGTCGAAGCGCAGAAAGGCGCCCATCCGCTGGACCGCGTCGGCGGCCTTGGCATTGTGCATCAGCGGGACGAAGGGGCCGCGCACCTCGCCGCGCGGGCCGGCCGTGATGGCGTCGGCGACGGTCTTTTGCTCGTCGGAATAATCGGCGGGGTCGATGGCGGGCAGTCGGCTCATGGCGCTTGATTCCCTGATTTTGCGTTGGGTGATTGTTACGGCGAAAGATAGCGGTCTTTTCGAGACGTGTCGAAATGCCGGGCGAGCGCAGTTGACGCTACTTCTTCGGCGGCGGCTGGCCGCGCATCAGGAAGACGAGCGGCAGCAGCAGCAGGATCAGCACGGTCATCAGGCGGAAGTCGTGCAGATAGCCCATGAACTCCGCCTGCTGCTCGATTTCGCGCTGTAGGCTGCCGAGACCCCGCAGCGTGTTGATGTCCCAATGCTCGCGTATCAGGTCGCCGCGCAGCAGTTCGTTGTACAGGCTGACATGCTCCATCAAGGCGGACCGGTTCTCCTGCGTGGCGCGCACCAACTGGCTGACCAGGATCGAGACGCCCACGCTCGACCCGATCCGGCGGGCCAGGCTCAACATGCTGGTGCCGTCGGGGCGGAGCTGCGGCGACAGGGTTTGAAACGCCATCGACGTGACGGCGACGGAAAAGAATCCGAACCCCGCGCCCTGCAAGGTCACGATCAAGCCGATGGTCCAGGCGTCGACCTCGCGGGTGAATTCTGACATTAGCCACGTCGACGCGGCCATGCAGATGATGCCGACGATCACGATCGGACGGGGATGGATGCGCGTCAGCAGCGGCCCGGCGATCATCGTCGCGATCAGCGTGCCGATGCCGCGCGGCATGATCAGAATACCGGCGGTGGAAACCGGATAATCCATGTGATTCTGCAGCACCGACGGCAGCAGGCCCGCGAAGCCCATGATCATGATCGACAACACGATGATGAAGAAAAATCCGATCAGGAAATCGCGCTGCAGGAATATCTGCGGATTGACGTAGGTGTTGCGCTGGGTCGTCACGTGCACGACGAAAAGATACATCGCCGCAATAAACAGGCCGGCCCAAATGACGATTTCCGCGGAATCGAACCATTCGAGGCGCTCGCCGCGGTCGAGGAACAGTTGCAGTGCGCCGATGGCGATGCTGAGGGCAATGAACCCGAAGAAATCGAACTTTGGCGGATCCTTGGATTTCGCCTCGGGAACGAAGCGGATGATCAGGTAGAGGCCGAGAATGCAGAGGGGAATATTGCTGAGATAGATCCAGCGCCAGCTCAAATATTCGGTCAGGATTCCGCCGATCAGCGGCCCGACCATCACGCCGCTCATCCGGCCGGCGGTCAGCCAACTGATGGCCGAGCCGTATTGCGAGCGCGGATAAACGCCGAGCATGACCTGATGGCTCAATGGCCCCATGCCGGCCGCGGTGACACCTTGCATGAAACGGTAGAACACAAGCTCGCCCAGCGTCGTCGCCTGCGCGACCAGCAGGGTGCAGGCCAGGAACCCGATCGTGATCAGGATCAGCAGCCGGCGTTGGCCGAAACGTTTGCTGAGCCACGCGAAGAGCGGCGTGAAGATCGCCGACGCAACCAGAAACGATGTCAGTACCCAGGCCGCCTCGTCGAGCGTGGCCGACATGTTGCCGCGGATTTCCGGCAGCGCCACCGCCGTCGCAAACGTGTCCATTCCCTGAATCGCGGCGGCCGTGGTCATCGCGCAGGCGATAAGCCGGCGGCGGCCGAGGGAAATTGACGGTACGGGGTCGCTCTCGGTGGTAGTCACCCGGCTATATTACAACGAGCCTGCGGCGCTAAGCCTCTGAAATTTATGCACCCGACGATTGCAGAGTCATGAAGCGCCGAAATTCGAGGCGTAGACCCTTTGAATCCGGTCCAGCGCGTTCTGGGGCAAGGGGCCGAGCGCAATGGCGCCGAGCGCTTCCTCCAGATGCGACAGTTCGGCCATGCCGACGATCGCGCCGGAGATATCCGGGTTGCTGATCACGAAACGCAGCGCGGTCTGCGCCGGCGTGCCGTATTCGGACCCGAGCGCGTCCATGATCGCCTTGGCGCTGCGCTCCTCGTTCGCCAGGTCGGTTTCCTTCGTGATGACGCTTTCGCGGCCGTGCCGTTCAGCGGTCGCCAAAACACCGGCGGCGAGCACGCGGATCGCCATCACCACGACGCCGTTCGCCTTGCAGCTTGCGATCATGTTGCCGAGGTCGTGGCCTTTCCAGCCGTCCGGCATCGATTGGCCCGCGCTGGGATTGAGGATGTTGTAATAGACTTGGGCGGAATCGATCCGGCCGCTCTCGATCACCGCGCACACGGATTCCGCGTCGTTCAGGGCGGTGATCCCGGCAAATCGGATCAATCCCTTGTCCTTCAGGCGATCCAAACCGTCGGCGACGCCGTTCGCGCCGAGCACGTGATCCACCGTGATCACCCGGCCGCCCGCCTCGGGGCCGATGTGGTTGTGAAGTTGCAGCAGATCGACGCTGTCGCGGCGCAACCGTTTCAGACTGCCCGTCAGGCTGTTCTCGATCTGGGTCGCAATGTCGTCGGGGCTGTCCAGGTCAATGCGGAACTTGGTGGAAACGAAGGGTGTGTCCTCGATCTCCTCCAACAGCCAGCCGAGGGATTGTTCGGAAATCTCCGGACCGTAGCTGACCGCCGTGTCGATCCAGTTGACGCCTGCGCCAAGCGCAGTGCGGATTGCTGCCCGCTTGGTGTCGTCGTCCTGCCGGATCAGCAGGCCGCCCACATTGCCGCCGCCGAAGATCATTTCCGAGACCTTGAGCCCGGTTTTGCCGAAGTCGCGTTGCCGCATGGATGCCCCCTGTTTCTGGATTACAGGGGTAGTCTACACCGAGCGGTGCGCTACACGGAAAAACCGCCGAGCTTTGTTTCCAGGTATTCGGCGATGCCTTCGCGGCCGCCCTCGCGGCCCAGTCCGCTCTCTTTCATGCCGCCGAAGGGGGCCGCGGCGGCGGTCGGATTGATGTCGTTGATGCCGACGATACCGAAGCGCAGGCGTTCGAACATGCGGTGCGCGCGCGAGATGTTTTGCGTGTAGACATAGGCGGCGAGGCCGTAATGGGTGTCGTTCGCCATGGTGATCGCCTCTTCGTCGTCGTCGAAGGCGATGATCGGCGCGACCGGCCCGAAGGTTTCCTCGCGGTAGATGCGCATTTCGGGCGTGACGCCGGTCAGCACGGTGGGGGCGAAGAAATGGCCCTTGTCCAGCCCGTCGTCGATCAGGCGATGGCCGCCGCAACCGACCGTTGCGCCTTTCCCGACCGCGTCGGTCACCTGCCGTTCGACCTTGTCGACGGCGGCCTGGTTGACCAGCGGGCCGATGCTGACGCCGTCCTCCATGCCGTTACCGCCGCGCAGGCGGGTGACGCGCGAAACGAACTCCTCGGTGAAGGGCTCGACGATGCTCTTGTGGACGAAGATGCGGTTCGGGCTGATGCAGGCCTGCCCGGTGTTGAGGAATTTCACCAGCGATGCGCCCTTGGCGGCGTATTGCGGATTGGCGTCGTCGAACACCAGGAAAGGCGCGTGCCCGCCGAGTTCCAGCGAAATCCGCTTCATCTGTTCCGCCGCCCCCTGCGCCAGCATCTTGCCGACGCCGGTCGAGCCGGTGAAGGTGATCTTGCGCACCGCCGGGTTGGTGACGAATTCCGCGCCGATCGGCTTCGGATCGGCGGCGGTCACCAGATTGGCGACGCCCGCCGGGATTTCCGCCTCGGCGAGGATCTTGAAGATCTCGATGGCGCAGAGCGGCGTGGCCTCGGCCGGTTTCAACACGATGGTGCAGCCGGCGGCGAGCGCGGGTGCCACCTTCCGGGTGATCATCGATACCGGGTAGTTCCAGGGCGTGACGGCGGCGACCACGCCGACCGGCTGATGCAGCACCATGAAGCGCTGATCGCCGCGCGGGGCGGGGATGGTTTCGCCGTAGACGCGTTTGGCTTCCTCCGCATACCACAGCAGGAAATCCGCGCCGTATTGCACCTCGTTCCGGGCGGCGCGCAGCGGCTTGCCCTGTTCCTCGGTCATCGTGCGGGCGAGGTCTTCCTTGCGCTCCATCATGATCTGGTAGGCGCGGTAGAGATAGGCGGAGCGCTGGTAGGCCGTCAGGTTGGACCAGGCGGGAAAGGCGCGGTCGGCGGCGGCGATGGCGGCTGCGGCCTCGTCCCGGCCGCCGTCGGGTACGTCGGCGATCTTCTCGCCGGTCGCGGGATTGAGGACCTCGAACGTGCCTTTCGTCTTGGCCCACTGGCCGTCGATATACATGGAACGGGACTCCCGGAAGGGTTATTCGGCGCTGCTTTTGCGCTGTATAGCATGCCGGTGACGGGACCGGGCAAGGGGTGGTGACTCCGCTAATTCCCCGGATGCCGCCGCGGGTCCTGCATGAAGAGGACCAGCGGCATCAGGACCACGATGAACAGGGCCAGCCATTCGAAATCGTGCAGATAAGCCATGAATTCCGACTGCCGGATGATTTCGCGGTCCAGGGCGGCCAGGCCGGGCACGTTGTTCATGCTCCACGGGTCCGGCAGCGGCTGATGACGCAGCGTCTCGCTGAACGGGGTCACGTTCTGCGACAGGACGGCGTGGTTGGTCTGCGCCTGCCGGATGAACTGCCCGACCAGGATGGAAACGCCGACGCTGCTGCCGATCTTGCGCAGCAGGCTCATGAAGGCGGTGGCGTCGCCCCGGTAATGCGCCGGCAGCGTGCCGAAGGCGATGGTGTTGACCGGCACGAAGAACATGCCGAAACCGGCGCCCTGGATCGCCACCACGATGACGAAATAGAGCACGCTCGTCTCGGGCGTGAAGCGGGCCAGCATCCACATCGACAGCGCCAGCAGCGACATCCCGACCAGAATGACCGGCCGGGGATCGAACCGGGCCAGCAATCGCCCCGACAGGGTCGCGGTGATTGCGGTCGTGACCCCGCGCGGCGCCAGGATCAGGCCCACGGTCAGCACCGGAATGCCCATCAGGTTCTGCAGGAAGGGCGGCAGCAGCCCGGTCAGGCCGACCAGGATCACGCCGTGCAGCGTGGTCAGCAGCAGGGCGATGGAGAGGTTGCGGTTCAGGAAAATCCTCGGGTCGAGAAAGGGCTGCCGCGCCGTCAGGATATGGACGATGAAGAGATACAGGAACCCGACGAAATTGGCGGCCTCGATCACGATCTCGGTGGAGTCGAACCAGTCCAGCCGGTTGCCGCGGTCCAGCATGAGCTGCATCGACGCCAGAGCCACCGTCAGGATCAGGAAGCCGGACCAGTCGAACGGCTTTTCCACGTCCCGTTCGGTTTCCGGCAGGAACAGCGCCAGGATCGTGAAGGCGACCACGCCGAGCGGCACGTTGACGTAGAACACCCAGCGCCAGCTCAGGAATTCGGTCAGCGCGCCGCCGAGCGTGGGGCCGATAATCGCGCCGATCATCACGCCGACCGACCACCAGCCCATGGCGAAGCCGTGCTCCTCGCGCGGATAGGTATCCAACAGGATGTGATGCGACAGTGGGACGAGGGCCGCGCCGAAGGTGCCTTGCAGGAATCGGTAGGTCACGATCTCGGCCAACGAGTCGGCGCTGCCCGCGAGCATCGAGAAGATCAGGAAACCGATGATGACGCTGAGGAAGAACCGCTTGCGCCCGAAGCGCCGGCTGAGCCAGCCGATCGGCGGCGAGGCGATGGCGACCGCGATCAAATAGGCGGTCAGCACCCAGGACACCTCGTCCTGCGAAACCGACAGCGCACCCTGCATGTTGGGCAGGGCCACCGCCGCCAAAAGCGTATCCATGCCCTGCAGGCCCGATCCCAGCGTGACCCCGAAGAGGATCAGCCCGCGAAACGGAACCCGTTTCGCCGTGTCGCCGGTGGTCGCAGTCATCGCGTGTCCTGATCGGTGCCGGGTGTCGGCTGCAACTGAGGCGGGGTTGCTCGGAGAGAACCCTTACCCCTTGGCTGGTAAGTATATCCGAACTCAACCGCGTCGTGTGGCAGGGGCCTTTCTCGAGAGACGATCTTGCCGGAGAGGCGCAAACTTCTATGATGAGCGCCACGTCATCGTTGCAGATCAATTCATCGCATTTGAGAGGACTTCGGCCCGTGGCAGGCACGCACGCGCTTGGGATCGATATCGGCGGCACGTTTACCGATATCATCATATTCGACCAATCGACCGGGGAGGTTCACAAGGCGAAGGAACTGACCACCCACGACGATCCCGCGCGCGGGGTCATCACCGGGGTCCACAACGCGCTGAACGGCGTCGTCCCGCCGACCGAGATCTACCGCACGGTTCACGCGACCACGCTGTTCACCAACGCGCTGATCGAGCGCAAGGGCGCGGTGACCGGGCTGATCACGACCGAGGGCTTCCGCGACGCGCTGGAGATCGGCCGCGAGCGCAAATACGAGCTGTACGACGTCCATATCGCGAAACCGACGCCATTGGCCCCGCGCAACCGGCGCCTGGAAGCGCCGGAACGGATGGACCCGAACGGCACGGCGCTGAAACCATTGGATGAGGGAGCCTTGTTGGACGCCGTCGGCAAATTGGCCGAAGACGGCGCCGAATCCCTCGCGGTGGTCTTCCTGCACGCCTACGCCAACCCATCCCATGAAAAGGCGGCAGTCGAGGCGATCCAAGCGAAATTCCCCGATATTTTTCTGTCCGCCTCGCATGAGGTGGCGCCCGAAATCCGCGAGTACGAGCGCACGTCGACGACCGTGATCAACGCCTATTTCAAGCCGCTGGCCGCGGGCTATATCGACCGGCTGGCGACCGAGATCGGCGACCTCGGCGTCGAAGCGCCCTTCTTCATGATGCTGTCGAACGGCGGCCTGACCCATGTGGACGAGGCGAAGCGCTCGCCGGTGCAGCTTCTGGAGTCGGGTCCCGCGGCGGGCGCGCTGGTCGGCGCGTATTTCGGCGGGCTGGCGGGCGAGGCGAACATCCTGGCCTTCGACATGGGCGGTACGACGGCGAAATTGGCGCTGGTCGAGGACGGCGAGCCGCATGTCACCTACAGCTTCGAGGCGGCGCGAGAGAAGCGTTTCATCGAAGGCAGCGGCCTGCCGGTCAATATCTCGACCATCGAACTGATCGAGATCGGCGCGGGCGGCGGCAGCATCGCCCATGTGGACGCGCTGGGCTTGCTGAAGGTCGGGCCGGAAAGTTCCGGCTCGCAGCCGGGACCGGCCTGTTACGGGCAGGGCGGCACCGACGTGACGGTGACCGACGCGGACTTGCTGCTCGGCTACCTCAACGCCGACTATTTCGCCGGCGGCAGCATGCAGATCGACCTGGACGCCGCGCAATCGGCGGCGCAGACGCTCGCCGACGACCTCGGGCTGACCGCGACCGACGTCGCCTGGGGCATCCATGACGTGGTGAACGAGAACATGGCGAGCGCGGCGCGGGTGCATATCGCCGAGCAAGGCAAGGACCCGCGCGACTTCACCCTGCTGGCCACCGGCGGCGCCGGGCCGGTGCATGCCTTCTATGTCGCGCGCAAGCTGGGGCTGAAACGCATCATGTGCCCGGTCGCGGCGGGTGTCGCCTCGGCGCTGGGATTGCTCATCGCGCCCGCGCGGGTGGACCGGGTCACCACCGTGGCGTCGCGGCTGGACGCGATGGATTGGCCCGTGCTGGAGGCCAAGTATTCGGCGCTCGAGGAAGAGGCCGCGGGCGTGATCACCGAGACCGGGTTGGACGCGGCGGCGGCTGAAATCACGCGGCTGGCCGACATGCGCTATGTGGGGCAGGGCTTCGAGCTGGTCGTGCCCTTGCCGCCGGGCCCGTATGACGAGACGTCCGAACCCGCCCTGTTGGGCGCGTTCGAGGAATCCTACAAGCGCTCCTTCTCCCGGCTGCCCCCGGACGTGACGGCGGAACTCATCAACATCCGCGTCTCCGTCCGCGCCAAGGTGCCCGGGCCGGGCCTGACCTTTCACGCCGGGAGCGGCGGCGCGGCCGAGCCGAAGGCGACCCGCAAGGTCTATTTCCCGGAGAATGGCGATTACGTCGAGACCCCGGTCTACGACCGCGCGGCGCTGCCCGAGGGCGAGGGACTGAGCGGCCCCGCCATCGTGGAAGAAAGCGAATCCACCCTCGTCGTCGGGCCGAACGCGACCATCCGTGTGGACGAGGGCGGGAACATCATCGTCGATTTGTTGGAGGCGTCGGAATGATCCGCAGGAATCCGATATCTCCCATCGCGTCATTCCCGCGAAAGCGGGAATCCACACACCATCCGGCAACCTGGATTCCCGCGTCCGCGGGAATGACAATGAAGGGAAGGCAAGGCAGTGACTGACCGTTCATCGACCAATACCGGGAAATTCGATCCGATTACGCTGGAAGTCCTGTGGACACGGCTGATCTCCGTCGTCGACGAGGCGGCCGCCGCGTTGGTGCGCACGTCCTTCTCGACCGTGGTGCGGGAGAGCCACGACTTCTCCTGCGTCATCACCGACGCGTCCGGGCGCTCGCTGGTGCAGGCGACGGACAGCATCCCGTCCTTCATCGGCACGCTGCCGCGCACCATCCAGCATTTCCTCAACGAGATCCCGGCGGACACGCTGGAGCCAGGCGACATCCTCGCCACCAACGATATCTGGCAGGGCACCGGGCATCTGCCGGACATCAGTGTCGGCAAGCCGATCTTCGTCGACGGCAAGCTGGTCGGGTTCGCGGGCAGCACCGCGCATGCGCCGGATATCGGCGGCAAGATCCGTTCGCCCGAGCCGCGCGAGGTGTTCGAGGAAGGGCTGCAGATCCCGATCATGAAGATCATCCGCGCCGGCGAGCCGGACGAGGGCTTTTTCAACATCTTGCGCAAGAACGTTCGCGCGCCGGATGAGGTGGTCGGCGACCTGTGGGCGCAGATCACCGCGCTGGAGCTGATGGAGGATCGCGTCGGCACGCTGATGCGGGACTACAAGATCTCCGATCTGGCCGACCTGGCGACGGAAATCCAGGCCCGCACCGAACAGGCGATGCGCGCGGCGATCCGTGAGCTGCCCGACGGCACCTACAGCAACCAGGTCAAGACCGACGGGCTCGGCGTGCCGCTCGAACTCAAGGTGAAGCTGACCATCGACGGCGACGAGGTGCACGCGGATTACGAAGGCTCCTCGCCGCAGGTCGACCGGGCGATCAACTGCGCCTATTGCTACACCTATGCGATGACTGCCTATGCGGTGAAATGCGCCGCGGCGCCCGACCTGCCGAACAACGACGGGGCGATCGCGCCGATCAAGGTGGACGTGCCCGACGGCTCGATCATCAACCCGCGCTGGCCCGCCTCGGGCGGCTCGCGGGCGCTGACCGGGCATTTCGTGCCGACGCTGGTCTACGGCGCGCTGGCCCAGGTGGTGCCGGAACGGGTGACCGCCGGCACCGGCAGCCCGCTCTGGTCGATCACCCAGTCGGGCGTGCGCGAGGACGGGCGCTCCTTCGCCAGCCTGTTCTTCTTCAACGGCGGCATGGGGGCGACCGACCTCAAGGACGGTGAGCACTGCCTGAGCTGGCCGAGCAACATCTCGTCGACCCCGACCGAGGTGATCGAACAGCTCGCGCCGATGCGCATCCACCGCCGCGTCTTCCGGCCGGATTCCGGCGGGGCGGGGCGGCATCGCGGCGGATTGGGCCAGGAGGTCGTGATCGAGAATCTGTCGAAGACCCCGACCGCCGTCAGCTTCCTTGCCGAGCGCACGAAGGAGCCCGCGCCCGGCATCGTCGGCGGCGCGGACGGGGCCACCGGCGAGGTCCTGATCGACGGCGAGGCGGTCGACCCGAAACGGCAATACGTGATCGACCCGGGCACGATCGTGACGCTGCGCACGCCGGGCGGCGGCGGCTACGGCGATCCGGCCGAGCGCGACGCGGCGGCGGCCCAGAAGGATGTGGTACAGGGGCTGGTCGGCGGGGCGCGGGACGCGGCCGAATAATCGTCGGCGGCGGACTTTAGGAGCGCGAGGCGGGTCCCTGTCCCGGCCGCGACCGGGTGACATACAAGACGGCGGCGAGCGGCAGCAGGCTGACCAGGAAGATGATGTTGCCGTGGTCCGGCCACTGCATCTCGAGCCACAAGTTCGCGGCGCACAGCGCAACAATAAGAATGAGTAATCCCGTCGCTTTTTTGAAGCCATAGTAATAGTAGATGATTACTATTCCAAAAGCTGCAATAGCTATCGAAGTATAGATCGACATTCACCCATCTTATGATGGGCGTTACTTCGGATTAATCACGCATTCGGACTAGCCGTTTTGTACTGGGCGCTCCGGGGCTTCAGCCCGCCGGATAGTCGCGCACAGGGCGACGACCTGCGTCAGCCCGCCAGAAAGTCCTTCACCGCGAAGCCCAACGTCACCACGCCGATCACCGCCAGCGCCAGCATCGCGGCGTTGCGGTAATGCTGGCCGCCCTTGCCGGCGAAGTAGCGCGCGCCGACCCAGGTGCCGACGCTGTAGAGCGGGAAGAACAACAGGCTCAGCAGCAGCACCTCGCGGGTGAACAGCCCGAGATACCAGAACGGGATCAGCGAGGCGAGGGACAGCGCGCTGACCGCGCCGATCACGTTGCCGCGCTGGCTCTGCGCGGTGCCGGGCCGGGCGAGCGCCACCACGACCGCCGGCGGCCCGCCGACCCCGCCCGCGCCCTGCACGAAGCCCGCGCCCAGGCCGAAGCTCACCATGATGCCCGGATTGACCGTCGTCGGCAGGCTCCAGCCGCGGTAGAGCAGCGCCAGCATGGCGAGCACGAACAGCGAGATCGTGATTTTCATCAGCGCCGCGTCGAGGGTGATCAGCACCAGCGCGCCGACCGGCGCGGCGATCACGCTGGTGACGAAGAAGGGGATGACGAACGACCGGTCGCCGTCGCGCATCGCTGCCGGCAGCAGCTGCACCGACGCGGGCGTGCCGGTCAGATTGGCGATCGGCACCGCCGCCACCGGCCCGAGCACGAGGCTCAGCACCATGACGATCAGCAGCGACGCCCCGAACCCGACGAACCCCCGCAGGAACCCCGCCGCCAGCATGGTAACCACCCCCAACGCCAACGCAGCGGATGATATCGGCCCGAACAGGGCTTCGAAAGAGGCGGGCATGGGGGCGGGGGAGTCCTATGGGGATGGGTTAGACGGCGGACGCGATCTCAGAGACGACGAACTTTCTTCCAGACTAAACAAGAAAAATTGAGAAAACACGTAGGAAGAAACTGCCTAAAGCGGAATCGCCGACTAGGGTGCAATCTACCCCGCCGCGTTACCTGTAACGTTCAAGTGCTTCATTTCACGGGATTTGAGAATGCGTTGACAAATGCATTGTCGTTTAACTCAAACTGCGCAAGCCGTTTCGCAATCTCCGTTGTATTTGACCCAACATCAGGGGCAGCAAGCTGTGCCGTAAATGCCTTTAGGTTTTTGCGTAGTTTTTCGAGACAGGCAGTATCAATGATCCTCATGCCTTCAACGAGGCTTGCTCCTTGGCCAAGTGAGCGTTCCGGGTGGATCATTAGCGGTACGCAGGTCGAAGCTGGATAGCGCGCCTCGAACCATGCAACAGATTGGCCAAGCTGACCCGCATCTTTCTTCGAAATTCCTCCACCAGCTGTTACGCCGTTCTTACACTCGATGACAAGAAAATCACCATTCGGGAGTGCCCAAAGATTGTCTGGCCCTTCTTTATAGTTTTTTTCCGGCCGCTGTCCGCCGATTCCCACGAACCAAGCCAGATCATTGACAGTTGATTCAAACTTGTCCGATGTATCTGGTCTAAACTGGAGATCACCGCATAACTCATCGGCAAATAACTTCGTTGCGGTCGCATCCATAAATCGACCTTGATGATTGGCGATTAATGCGCTCGCCTGCTGTCCTGTAGCCGGTGTGAGATTTTTGTATTTTGTGCCTTGCATCGGTTTGAGAACACTTGGCTCCATCGAGTGTGCAGCGATAAGAGTTTTTTGCGCGCCGTCAGCGTCGATCGCATGTTGGAATGCCGCTTTTCTCGCGAGCAACCACGCTTTTTCCTGCAAGTTATCAGTTGCATCTATCACTTTATCGAGCTCCATCACGGCATCCGTGTGCTGGTTCGAGCAGGCGCTGTCGAATGCACTGCGAATTGCCAACTTTCCCGAATCCAGCCGTAGCTCATCATCGGCTTTGAGGTTCACCAAAATCTTCTTACTAACCTTAATCCAGTCGGCATCTCGACTAAGGCATTGAAGTATGACCTCTTTGACTTCATCAAGTGTCGGTTCTTTGAGCTTCCTTGCGATTTTTCGTGATAGATCAAGCTGCGCTTTTGTAGCCGGCGTTAACATTTCCTGGCCTCCTGGAGAACGCAGCCGTCCAGTAAGTTTCGCGCCGAGAAGAAGTACCGCGCAATAATCATCGTTTGACCTCACGCCACGTCCCATCCCCTGTTCAATCCGCTCAATCTGGCGTCGGAGATTCACGGACGTACCGCTCAAGACTTCGCTGTCGACAAGGTCGGCATAAGAACTCACTTCGGGCAGGTCAGATATCGCAAGAACGCGACAGGCGTCGCCCGGTAAGTCGATTCCATCATATCGATTGACGAGGACGGTGAGTCCTACGATTTCATTGCGTAGTTTCGCTATGCCGTCGGAAACGTCATCGCCCATCAGGATTTGGTCAGCGGCTTCTTTCCAGTCGTTTGCTGCCGTGCTCGATGGGACGATCACCACGACATTTACGTCTTTTGCCAGCTCGGTCAGCATGGATCGAATTTCTGCGGTCGTAAGATCGGGATTTAACTCTTGCGGCATTAGGATCATGCGCTCACCCATCGATTGTGAGGATGTCGGCACGATCGGCTGACCGAGATTGTCTGGATTGGCACCGAAATGCGTGGCAATGACGCTGTCATCAGACAACGTTGCGGTCATGTAAATTCGCCTATTTGCTCGCCGGAAAGATTGAATAAGATTAGTAGCCGGAAAGTAAGGCTCAATCTCAAGATGTTGGCCTCCAACAGTACAACGACATTGAGGCAGGATTTCGGCCAATAGGGGATACGTGAATCTTAGGTCGTTATCGGTACGGTGCTCGTGGAGAGCGTGCAGTATTTTTGTCTGGTGGGTGTCCCAAGACCAGAAAGGCACTTCCATATGGGCGCGCGGATCACCATCATTCACTTCTAGAAACCGCGCTTCATTATACCCTCTCAAGTCCTCGGCGAGGGCGTCGAAAATTTTTTGATAAGCCTTATGACCATTATTGAGCATAATTCGGAATTGCTCAGTAATGGTTGAAACGCACGCGTGGGCGTCGTCAATGACGACCGCGCCAATATTGATCTCACTCTTGCCGACACCGAATACAGACCGACCATTGAATAACTTGTAAACATTCACAACGCAGATGCGTTGACCGGCAGCGTAAGCTGCATCCCGTGGTTCATCTGTTACATCAATACCTAGCGCAGCAGCTTCCTGCATGACTTGTTCAGAGAGCTGCCTGTTAGGCGAAACATATAGGGCGGGACCGTTACCTTCATTTAATGAGCTTTGCAGAAGTAGCAGGCCTACAAGGGTTTTGCCGCTGCCGACATTCAGCTTGATGACATTATCAGGTGCGTCGCGCTGATCGAACCAGCGGTTCAATACCTCCGTTTGAATATCTCGTGGAAACGAAAAATTTGGGTCTCGATCAAGTGTGAAAAATATATCACGTGGGTGAAGAACGGCTTCGCCGTCTTCGTCAAACAAGTCTGAGAAATCAATACCCATATGACCGGATCCTTTTCACTCAAAGTCTCACTCATCAAGCGGGTTAGCCAACATCCGCGTTCAAACGTGTGTATGACATAAACAACAAATCAATCCTTCGCCCAGTATTCCCAGGGAGGATTCGAAATGGCCTCGTTACGATATTTGGCGACGGCCAGTTTTGTGTAGTACGACCATACAACAAACACGATTTGAAAAAATATTCGTGTGATAGTCGCGGATTCTATTTTTGGAATCAAGCGTTGGTTGGTAATGCCTAAACCCGCCGCCACCGCCTTACGATATCGCGCACGAAATCCAGATCCTCCGTTCCCGTATCCCAGGCGTTCGTGAAGACCGCGGTGCTGCTGTGCGGGCGTTGGTCGTCGGGGAGGGTGTTGAACTTCATCCGGAACGGCAGGGTCACGCCCTGGCCGACGGCGATGGCTTCGCTGTTGCCGAGGCTCGGCAGGAAGTCCATCAGGCCGACCGAGGAGTCGGACATGGCGCCGCGCACATGCGCCTGGTCGTCCGAGTTGCTCATCCGCATGGCGAAGAGCGTGTTGCATTGCGACAGCAGGTCGGGCGCGAGCTGCGACGGGCGCTGGCTGACGACGCAGAGCGACGCGCCGTATTTCCGGCCCTCCTTGGCGATCTTGGACAGCGCCTGCTTGGTCATCTCGTAGCGCCGTTCCGGGATCGCGGGGGCGTAGCGGTGCGCCTCCTCGCAGACCAGCAGGATCGGCACCGAGCGTTCGGCCCAGAGCGCGAAGTCGAAGGTCAGGCGGCAGATCACCGAGACCACCACGTTGAGGATCTCCGACGGGATGCCCGACAGGTCGACGATCGAGATCGGCCGCCCGTCGACCGGTATGCGGAACAGCTGGCCGAGGATCTCGGCCATCGTGTCGGTGATCGAGATGCCGCCGAACATGAAGCTGAAGCGCAGGTCCGACTGCAGCGAGGTCAGCCGCTGCCGCACCCGGCGGTAGGGGCCGGCGGCCTCGGGCTTGTCGAGGCGGCCCATCGCGTCGTCCAGGCGGCGGATCAGGTCGGCGAACTTGTACGGCACCGGCGTGTCGGCGGTGAAGTGGTTGCCCTTGTCCGGGTCGCCGATATGGTCGCGCTTGGCGAGCGGGATCAGCTCGGCGAGGATCGCCGCTTCGCCGCTGCCTTCGTCTGCCTGCGCGCCGAACAGCACCTCCATCAACTCGTCGAAATTCAGCAGCCAGTAGGGCAGCGTCAGCGTCTCGGTGTTCAGCACCTCCGCGCGCTCGCCGAAGGCCTGGCTGTATTCGTTATGCGGGTCCAGCATCACCACATGGGCGTTCGGGTGCTGGTCGAGGATCGCGCGCAGGATCAGCACGACCGAGCAGGACTTGCCCGACCCCGTCGTGCCGAGGATGCCGAAATGCTTGCCCAGCAGCTCGTCGGTCAGGACATGCGCGGGCAGGGTGGTGTCCTGGTGGATCACGCCGACCTTGACCGACGGCAGGCTCGGCGCGGCGTAGACGCGGGCCAGATCCTGCGATGAGGTGGAATAGATCTCCCGCGCCAGCGACGGCGACCGCGCCATGCCCCGGCGGAAGGCGTACATCTTGCCGTCCGGCGTCGTCGGCACTTCGCCGATCAGGGTGATCTCGGCCGTCTGCACGCCGCCGTTGGGGTTGTCCTCGGACGGGTCGGTGATCGTCAGGCTGCGCACCACGCCATAGGCGACGCTGTGCGGCGTCTTGGTCTTGACCAAGGTGCCGATCTGCAGCGCATGCGGGTCGTCGGGCCCGCGGCTGGTGTCGAGCTGGGCCGAAATCTGGGCCCCGGTGATGGAAATGATGCGTCCGACGATCACGTCGGTGGCGATGGCCTGGGAACCGTCCATGTCTTCACGCTTGCTGGTTATTGCTGCGGCGGACCCGGATGGGCCCGCCAAACGATCTGCCGTTCCGGGGCGGGAGCCGCGCGGGCCGCCCTGCGCCAGACACGCTAGGCGGTGGCGGATAACAAATCGTTAAGAGTCGGGCTGCCACCGTAGGTAGCGGGATTGGCGGTAAATGCAGGCTGACTGCGGGTTTCCGGGCGTCTAGCCGCGCTTCAGCATGGCGTTGTCGACTCCGGCCGCCGGGACCGGCCGGCCGTCCGGCAAGGGCGTGCCCCGCAGGGCGTAGGGCGAGGCGAGGACGGTGGCGGGAACCCCGCCCTCCGTATCGCCGAGGCCGAACAGCTTCCGCCGCGTGCTGACCGGATGGGCATAGGCGTCGTCCAGTTCCAGGACCTGCGCCGCCGGAATGCCCGCTTCGTGCAGGATGGCGCGGATTTCAGCGCAACTCTTCTTAAGAGGGTTGTTCCCTTGGAGACCGGCGTCGATCCGCCCGGGCTCGGCCTCCGCCACCACCCAGCCGTCGGCGCAGGTGATCTGCTTATGCGGGGGCAGGGACCACGCGCCGTCGGGCCAGTTCAACTGCGTCGTCCAGGCCAGCGCGTCGCGCATCGACAGGTCGATATGCTGCCCCTTTCCGGTGCGGTCGCGGTGGCGCAGCGCGGCCAGGATCGCCAGGGGCGAGAGATGGGCCGCCAGCAGGTCGGCGACCGACAGGCCCGCCTTGATCGGGTCGTCCGTCGTGCCGATCAGCGACATCAGGCCGCTTTTCGCCTGGATCACCGTGTCGAGCGCCGGGGCCTTCGATCCGGTGCTGCCGTAGCCCGAGACCGAGCAGTAGATGAGCCGGGGATGCCGGGCGCGCACGGTATCGGGGCCGAAGCCGAGCCGGTCGAGCGCGCCGGCCTTGAGGTTCTGCAGCAACACGTCGGAGGTGCCGATCAGGTCCTCCAGCGCGGCCTTGTCCGCGTCCGCCCGCAGGTCGAGGGTGACCGAGCGCTTGCCCGCGTTGTAGGTCGCGAAATACCCGCTGACACCGCCGAAATTCGGCTGCCACGCGCGGCCGGTCTCGCCGCCGGGCTGCTCGACCTTGATCACCTCCGCGCCGAGATCGGCGAGATAGCGCCCGCCCAACGGACCCGCGGTGAACAGGGTGATGTCGACGACGCGCAGGCCCGCCAACGGCAGGGTGCCTTCGTTCGCCTGTGAATCGCGGGCGCGCGGTGAAAGACCCTCCAAGGCACCTTCGACATCTCCGGTGACGTGCGAAACGGTTTCGGCATTGACCGGGGGCGATCCGTCCATCGTCAGGATCGAGTTCGGGGCCGTAACCGTCTCGCCGGACGGCATGCGGACCGGCCGTGCCGGCGGGCCGCCGTCCTGCGCGATCAGGTCGGGGATGGTGACGATCGGGCCACTGGGAATCCCCGCTTTCTCGAAGGCGGCGACGGCGTCTTGCGTCGTCTTGGTCTCGGTCCACGCGCCGATCATCCCGTCGACCATGTCTTCGTGCCTGTTGCGGTCGGTCGCGGTGGCGAATCTCGGATCTTCGATGGCGTCGGACCGCCCGATCAGGTCGAGGATGCGCCGCCACTGCGGTTCGGTGCTGGAACACATCAGGACCCAGCCGTCGACGGTCTTATAGGCGTTCCAGGGACAGCAGAGCGGATGGCGCGACCCCGCGCGCAATCCGTGCCCTTTCCCGATATGCACATGGCCGGCATAGACGCCGGTCAGGGCGATGCTGGCGTCGAGGGCGGCGATATCGATACGCTGGCCCGACCCGCCGTTGTCGCAAATGCGCAGGGCGGCGGCGACCGATGTCGCCGCATTGGCGCCCGTGAAGAACTCGATCATCGGCGCGCCGGTCAATTCGGGCGCGCCACCGGCGGCCCCGGTCGTCGACATCATTCCGCCGAGTGCCTGAATGATCGTTTCGCTGCAGTCGTCGCGCAGGCCGTCCGCGCCGTCGATCCCGAAGGCGGAGACGTCGCAGCGGATCAGCGATGGGTCGACGGCATCGGCGGCGGGCAAGGGCGGCGAGTAGATTACCGCGTCGGCGCGGGCGAGCAGGGCGGCCCATTGGCCGTCGGCGGCCGCCGGATCGTCGGCCAGCCGCAGCAGCGTCTTTCCCGCGAGGGCGACCGGATGATCGCGCCATGTCTCCGGCTCGGCGGGCCAGTCAAGGCGCGGGTCCTCGACGCGGAGGACCGTCGCCCCCAGTTCCGCGAGCAACGTGCCGGCGACCGCAGCGGCGAGGCGGCCCGCGCGTTCGATGACGACGACGCCGTCGAGGGAAGTCTCGGCCATCGGCTTACCGGAAGGCCGCGGTGCCGGTGATCTCCCGGCCCTGGATCAGGGTCAGGATTTCGTTCGTTGCGTCGGGCACCGGCAGCATGCGGCAATCGCGCAGCAGCCGTTCCAGCCCCGTCTCGCAGGCGATGCCCATGCCGCCGTGGACATGCATGGCCAGATTGATCGCCTGCTCGCAGGCGGTCGTGGCGTAGCGTTTCGCCATGGCGGAGATGCCGTTCGACCGGTCGCCGCGGTCGAGCGCTTCCAGCGCGCTGTAACACAACAGGCGGCTGGTCACGACGGCGGTCTCGATGTCGGCCAGGTTCTTCTGGACCAACTGGTGCCCCGCGATCGGCTTGCCGAATTGGGTGCGCACGCCGGCATACTCCCGGGCGAGATCGAACGCCTTCTGCGCCAGATGCACCCCGGCGAGGCCGACCAGCGGCCGGTTGCCGTTCCAGGTCACCGTCAGCATGCGCGCCGCGTCGCCGCCGGATTCCAGCAGGTTCTCGCGCGGCACGCGGTAGTCCTCGAACACCGCCTCGGACAGATGGCCCTGTTTCAGGCCGAAGGTCTCGATCTCGCGAATCTCGAAGGGCTGCTTTTCCTGCTCGACGATGACGCGTTTCAGCGTCGTGCGGCCCTTGTCGTCCACATCGTCGACGCAGGTGACGGCCAGCACGTCGGCCACCGAGCCGTTGGTGATCCACATCTTGCGGCCGTTGATGACCACCTCGTCGCCTTCGATCCGCATCCGCGTGCTGACCCCGCGCGGGTCCGATCCCGCGCCCGGTTCGGTCGTCGCCGTGCCGCAGATGCCTTTCCCGGCGAACAGGGCGGGCAGGAAACGCGCGCGCTGTTCCGGCGTCGCCTCGGCATGGATGCGGGCGATGGTGCATTCGTGCCCCATCAGCGAAATCGCGACCCAGGGCGGCAGGGCTTCGTAGAACATGCCGTAGGTCACCATCGGCATGCCGCTGCCGCCTTCCGTTTCGGACAGGCGCGGCGCCATCAGCCCCTGTTCGTTCAGGATCGCGTAGATCTTGAGGAGCTCCGCCTTCGGCAGCGAGGTATCCGGGTCATTGGCGTCCAGAATCGGCTGGATATCGCGCTCTACCATGCGCCGCGCCGACTCTTGGATAAGCGTTTGTTCTTCGGTAAGCGCGAACTCCATCAGGCGCGTCCTCCCACGGTTTTTGCCCGTTGTGTCTTTGTTGTATTCTCCCGGTCCGGCCTGCGGCCGGCATCAGAAGGGGCGGATTTTCCATCCGCCACGGCGAGTCTAGCGCCGTATTCGTTTTGTGTCAGGTCGGGAGGATTTGAGCCACCATGTCTAACGCCGGGACCGATATCGAGCGGCCTGTGATGGCCGCCCATGTGGAGGGCGAAGGACCGCCCGTGATCATGCTGCACGGCGGGTATGGCTGCTGGCGGCACTGGGTGCGCAACGTTCCGGCCCTGGCGGAGCATTTTACCGTGCATGCCTTCGATCTGCCGTCCTACGGCGAGTCCGCGGCGATCGACAAGACGATGTCCGGCGAGGCCTATGTCGAGATCGTCTACCAGCAGATCGTCGAGCGGTTCGGCACGGAGCAGGCGCTTCGACTGGTCGGGTTTTCCTTCGGCGGCGCGATCTGCACCTATCTGGCCGGCCGGCTGAAGGATCAGGTCAGCCATCTCGCGATCATTTCGCCGGGCGGGTTCCCGCCGCGGGAGACCGGCATCCGCAACATGATGAGCTACAAGGCCGCCCTCGGCGACGAAGACCTGATGCGGAAGACGATCCGCCACAACCTGCTGCAGCATATGCTGTTCTTTCCCGAATCCGTGGACGAGGAAGCCATGGCCATCCAGCGCTATTGCGTCGACCGGACCCGCTTTGACAGCCGCAAGGTGAGCCGGGGCGGCGGGTTGCGGGAGAACCTGGCGAAGATCACCTGTCCGTTGATGGTGCTGTGGGGCGAGAAGGACGATTTCGACTTCCGGCCCGCCGACGAGATGATCGGGCAGATTCGCGAGGTCATCCCCGATTTGCGGCTGCACCGGATCGAGAAAGCCGGGCATTGGTCGGCCTATGAGAATGCGCCGCAGGTGAACGGGCATCTCATCGATTTCTTCACGAGCACGGGTTGACGGCCCCCGGCGGCCGATCCCGCAATGGGCGACACTCCACCTGAACTATTTGCCGTACGGCGCGGCGACGGGCCGCCGTTGGTATTGATCCACGGCGGCGTTGGGTCGTCGAACCATTGGGCCCGGAATGTCGACGCGCTGGGCGCGCATTTCTCGGTCTATGCGGTCGATCTGCCGGGCTTCGGCCGCACGCCGATCGCAGACGAGAAAATGGCGCCCGACGCCTATGTCGACCTGTGCATCCGGTCGATCGACGCGATGCTGCCGGACGGGCCGGCGTTTCTGCTGGGGTTTTCCTTCGGCGGCGTCATCGGGGCCTATGTGGCGGCCGCGCTCGGCGATCGTTTCGAGAAAGTCTCCCTGATCTCGCCCGGCGGATTGAAGTCGATCCGGGAAAGCAATCCGGTCTATCACAAGATGCCGCCGGCGGATGCGCCCGAGGCTGAAATCCGGGAGGTCGTGCGGCATAACCTGCTGCAACTGATGCTGCACCATCCGGCGTCCGTCAGTGACGAGACCATCGACATGCAGCTCGAAAATATTGCGCATACCCGATTTCACAGCCGACGTGTCAGCCGGTACGATTGCCTGCTCGACGAGATACGGCGGATCGAGGCGCCGCTGCAAATCCTGTTGGGCGAGCACGACACCGTCCTCTATCCGTCGCACGCGCGGCGGATCGCGCATATCCGGACAGCGCGGCCCGATGTGCGGATCGACATGATCCAAGGGGCGGGACATTGGATGCAGTACGAGCAGGCGGCGGCGGTCAATTGGGCGGTGATCGATTTCTTGACCGCCGATAGCGGATAAGCAGGGAAGGAAACGGCAATGGCGTATGAAACCATCACGACGGCGAAGGAAGGTCCCGCTTTCATCATCACCTTCAACCGGCCGGACAAGCGGAATGCGATCAGCACCGTCGTCATGGACGAGATGATGCACGCCGCCGCGGCGTGCGAGGCCGACGACTCGGTGCGCGGCATCATCGTGACCGGCGGCGAGAAGTTCTTCTCCGCCGGGGCCGACCTGAACGACGCGCAAGCGCTCAGTTCGCCCGGCGAGACGCACGCCTATATGCGCCGATGGCACCGCTTGTGCCGTTCCTTCGAGGAAAACGCCAAGGCGGTGATTGCCGCGATCGAAGGCTTTTGCATGACCGGCGGCTGCGAATTCGCGCTCGCTTGCGATCTGCGCATCGCGGCCGAGGATTCGAGTTTCGCGATCACCAGCGCTCGGATCGGCACGGTCGCGGGGGCGGGCGGCACGCAACGGCTGCCGCGCATCGTCGGCACGGCGCGCGCCCTGGAAATCATGCTGGCCGCGGAGCCGATCGATGCCGACGCGGCCTACCGGTTCGGGCTGGTCAACGAACTCACGCCGAAGGGCGGGGCCTTGGCGCGGGCGAAGGAGATCGTCGACCTCTACGCGACGCGGGCGCCGCTCAGCCATGCCTTCATCAAGCGGGTCGTCTACAACGGCATGCAGATGGACCTGACGTCGGCGCTTGACTATGAAGCCTTCGTCGTGACCTCGATCTACGAAACCGAGGACCGCAAGGAAGGGATCGGCGCGTTCCTCGAGAAGCGCGAAGCGACCTTCAAAGGAAAATGATTGATGGGAGCGAACGGGAACCCCGATGACCGATAACAATAAGAACAACGCGCATCTGCCTCTTGCGGGGGTCAAGGTCGCCGATTTCAGCCGGCTTCTGCCGGGGCCCTGGTGTGCGCAACTGCTGGCCGATTTCGGCGCGGACGTGATCAAGGTCGAGCAGCCGGGCGTCGGCGATTACGCGCGGCACAATCCGCCGAACTACACGGACAGCAGCGTCTATTTCAACAGCGTCAACACCAACAAGCGCGCCATCGCCCTCGATCTGGCGTCGGACGAGGGACGCGAGGTGGCCTACCGCCTGTTCGAGACGTCGGATGTGGTGTTGGAGTCCTTCCGGCCCGGCGTGACGGGCAAGCTCAAGATCGACTATGCGGCGGCGAAGGCGGTCAATCCGGCGCTGGTGTACTGCTCGATCAGCGGCTACGGGCAGGACGGGCCGCTGGCGCGGGTGCCGGGGCACGATCTGGTGATCCAATCGATGACCGGCCTGATGGGAATGGACCTGGAGCGGGAGCCGGTGCCGCCGGTGCCGGGCTTTCAGTCGGCTGATTATGCGGCGGCTGCGATGGCGGCCATCGGCGTGTTGGCGGCGCTGACGCGGCGCAAGGATAGCGGCGAGGGCTGTTACCTGGATCTCTCGATGTTCGATAGCCTGATGTACATGTGCAATATCGTCCTGACAGGCGGCATGTCGCGCCTCGCCGGCGGGGCCGGTTTGCCGATGCTGGAGGCGTTCGGCGGCAACCCCCGCTACAACACCTACCAATGCAAGGACGGTAAACCGGTCGCGGTGTCGCTTTTGGAGGCGCATAACTGGGCGCAATTCTGCCGCGTCATCGGCCGCGAGGACCTTATCTTCGAGGACGAAGGATTCGAGGACCGGCACAGCGATCACGGCGAGCGCGCAGGGCTATTCCGCGAGGCCATCGAAGCGTACTGCAACACGCATGACCGCGCCGACTTGCTGGCGGTGATGGAGGAGCATCAAATCCCGATCTCGGCGATCAACGCGCCGGACGAGGCGCTGGCCGAGCCGGTCGTCGCGGCTCGCGGCAACATCGAGTATTATGACCATCCGACGGAAGGACGCTTGCCGCATCTGGTCAGCCCCTTCGCACGGGCGGGATTGACGCGCGGCGGCCGCACCGCCGCGCCGGAATTGGGCGCGGACACCGACGATGTGCTGGCCGATCTAGGCTATTCCGATGACGAGCGCGACACGCTCAAGAAAGCAGGAGTCGTAACGCCATGACCACGACATCACAGACACCGAATGCAGACCGCACCGGCGCGTTTATCGCGACCGCGCGCGGGCGGAACTTCCCGGCCGAGGTGATCGACGCGGCGCGGATGTGCCTGGTCGATACGGTCGGCGTCGGCATCGGGGCGCATGCCGAAGGGGCCGGGCAGACTGTCCGGCAAGTTGCATCCAAGTGGGGCACCACCGGCAATGCTCAATTGCTGCTGGGTGGCAAGGCCGCGCCCGCGGCGGCGGCGCTGGTAAACGCGACGCTGGGGCACTGCCTCGACTACGACGACACGCATGTAGGCGCGGTGGCGCATCTGTCGAGCCCGACCTGGAACACCGCCTTGGCGTTGGGGCTCCATCACGGCGTGGAGGAGCGTGACATTCTTGCGGCGTATATCGTCGGTTTCGAGACCGCGGCTCGGCTTGGCAGCGGCGGGCTCGGCCAAGCTGCCAATGAGCGCGGTTTCCACTCGACCGGCGTATTCGGCTGCCTTGGCGCGGCGACCACGGCGAGCGTCCTGCTGGGGTTGGACGAGGCGGGTATCCGCAATGCGTTGGGCGCGGCGGCGACGCAGGTCGGCGGATTGATCGGGTCTTTCGGCACAATGTCGAAGCCGTTCCATGCGGGCAAGGCGGCGTTGAACGGCATTCTGGCGGCGGAACTCGCCGCCGAGGGCTTCGTGGCCGCGGAAAACCTGATCGAGGAGGAAGGGCCGTTGGCGCGGGCGCTGATCCAGGACGGTGCGGCAGCCGTCCGGCCGTTCGATCCCGCCGGCCAATGGGAAATTACGCGGAATACATTCAAACCCTATGCGTCCTGCCTATTGACCCATCCGGTCATCGATTCGGCACGCAAGGTTTCCGATGCGGTTCAGGACCGAGAGATCGACGGCATCCGCGTTCAGGTCAGCCCCTTCTGCATTCAGATGGCGGGCAAACCCGGTCCGCAGACTGGTCTCGAAGGCAAGTTCAGCACGGCCTATTGCGCCGCATTGGGGCTGCAGGGCCATATGGCGACCGCCAACGATTTCGCCGAGGAGCGGATCAAGGATCCGTCGCTGCAAAACCTCGTGAGCCGGGTCGAACTGGTGCCGGATGAGGGCCGCGACGTGCGATCCGCGCGGATCGAGGTTCAATTCTCGGACGGCTCGTCGCTGGACTCCGACACGCCGCTGGCGCTGGGCAATCCGGATAATCCGATGAGTTGGGACGATATGCGCGTGAAGTTCGACGCGCTGGTCGTGCCGGTTCTGGGCGACCGGGACGGCGCGGAACTTTTCAACGTGTTGCGAGAGTTTGATAATGGCGCGATGGAGGATTACGTTCGGCTCGTCGCGCGCGACTAGGCGCGGCATTCTTTATCGGGGGCACGCACCATATGGAACAGGGGAACTGAAATATGGGTATTGAAGTTGGTGGCATTCTTGGTTTGATCATTCTGATCGCCAATGTCTGGGCGATCGTGAAAATCGTTCAAAGCGGCGCCGGCACGGGCGCGAAAGTAATTTGGATCGTTGTGATCCTTCTTCTGCCGGTTTTGGGTTTGCTTATCTGGCTGCTCGCCGGACCAAAAGGATAAGGTTATTCGCGCCGTCGGCGGGGGCGGCAAACGTCTCGGCTGACGGCGCGGACGTTTCGGTATCTAATAGGCACGATCGAATAAGAACGACTGTTCGGAAGCGCCTATGTCCTCCCAGCCTATCTCCTATGATTATATCGTCGTCGGCGCCGGTTCCGCCGGCTGTGCGCTGGCCAATCGCCTGACGGAAGACCCGTCGGTGCGGGTCCTGCTGCTCGAGGCCGGCGGCAAGGACAGCAATCCGTGGATCCATATCCCGGTCGGCTACATCAAGACGATGGCGATGCCGGGATTAAACTGGCTGTTCGATTCCGAACCGGATCCCTACACCTATAACCGGCCGATTCCCATTCCGCGCGGGCGCGTCCTGGGCGGGTCGAGTTCGATCAACGGGATGCTGTACGTCCGCGGTAATGCGCTCGACTATGACGGCTGGGCGCAGCTGGGCAATCGCGGCTGGTCCTACGACGACGTGCTGAGCTATTTCAAGAAGTCGGAACATCGGGAAACCAACCTGTCGGACTATCGCGGGACGGGCGGCCCGTTGAATGTCGCCGACATGCGCGAAAAGCACGAATTGCTGGATGCGGTGATCGAGACGGCGGACGGCCTCGGGTATCCGCGCAACCCCGATTACAACGGCGCGTCGCAGGACGGGTTCGGCTATTTCCAGGTCACCCAGAAGGACGGCCGCCGCAACAGCGCCGCCATCGCCTATCTCAACCCGGTGCGGGAGCGCCCGAACCTGCATATCGAGACCGACGCGCATACGAAACGCATCGTCTTCGACGGGAAACGGGCCGTCGGGGTCGTCTACGACAAGGGCGGCAGCGAGACCGAAGCGCGGGCGGGACGCGACGTGGTCTTGTCGGCGGGGGCGGTGCAGTCGCCGCAGATTTTGGAACTCTCCGGCGTCGGCCGTCCCGACGTGCTGCGGCAACATGGTATCGCCGTGCATCATGAGTTGCCCGGCGTCGGCGAGAACGAACAGGATCACTACGTCGCCCGGATCGTGGCGCGCATCAACCGGCCGATCACCCTGAACGAACAGACGCGCGGATTGTCGATGGTACGCGAAGTGCTGAAATACGCCGTCGGACGGCGCGGCATCCTGACCTATACCGCCGGGATCGTGTACGGCTTCGTCCGCTCGCGGCCCGAGGTCGCGTCGCCCGACCTGCAATTCCATATCGCGCATGCCAGCTTCAAGGATCCGAAGAAGCGCATCCTCGACCGCGAACCGGGCCTTACCATCGGCCCGTGCCAATTGCGCCCGGAAAGCCGCGGCACGATCCACATCAAGTCCGCCGATCCCTTCGATGCCCCGGCGATCCGCCCGAATTTCCTGGCCGAGGAGATGGACCGCGCGACCCTGGTGGCCGGGATGCGAATCGGCCGCAAGCTGATTTCGGCCGCCCCCTTGTCGCAATATGTCGATGCCGAGACGCTGCCCGGCCCCGACTGTTCGACCGACGACGAGATTCTCGACTTCGCACGGCAGACCGGCGCCACGCTCTATCATCCCGTGGGCACCTGCAAGATGGGGTCGGACCCGATGGCGGTCGTCAACGATCAGCTCAAAGTGCACGGGCTGGAAGGCTTGCGCGTGGTCGACGCCTCGATCATGCCGACCCTCGTATCCGGCAACACCAACGCGCCGACCATCATGATCGCGGAAAAAGCTGCCGACATGATGAAGGCGGAACAGCACTGATCTCAACCCGGGGAGGACACCCATGCCGCAAACAGCAACGGAATTCCGGATGGAGCCGGGGTACGAGTTTCCCCCGGAGGACATCACCGTGTCGGAAGCCGACCAACGCCAAAAGCACGGCTTTTGCGGCATGCCGCCGGAGCGGTACGGCGATGTCGCGGACCCGACCTTCCTGGCGCGACGGACGATCCTGCTGAATACGGAAGCGATCCAGGCCTGCAAGCCGGACTGTGCGCCGGTCCATATCGTCCACCGGCTCAAGGTGCATGCGCCGGTCCGTCTCGGCGAAACCGTGACGATGACCGGGAAATATATCGCGATCCCCGAGATTTCGCGCGGCTGGGTCACCAAGAGCCGATGGGAGTTCCACCGGCCCGACGGCACGCATGTGCTGACGGTGGAGCCCGACGTGATGATGATGGACCCGAGCAAGGCGCCGGATGGCAAGAAAGGCGCGCGCGAGGAGCGGCCCGCCGCCGACGACAGTGGCTTCGAAACACTTTTGGAAAAGCAGTGCACGCCGGAGACGACGCTCGGCTACTGCGAAGGCACGACGAACCTGATCCATACCGTGCCCGAGGTGGCCAAGGAATACGGGTTCCGCGCGCCGATCATCGCCGGCAACCAGACCGTCAACTTCCTGCTCGAAGCCTTGGCCTTGGACGGCGTTCCCGCCGAGATGGACGTGGAATTGAAATTCCTGAAGCCCGTGTTCTGGGATGATTCCGTTTCGGTGCAGGGGAAGCGTGAGAACGGTACTCTCACCGCCCTGCGCGCGGTCAACGGCGACGGCGAGACGGTCGCGACCGGGATCGTGAACTCGGTTCGCTACTAGGCCGCGCTCAGCGATACCGCGACATCGGAGAAGGCCTTCGCCAGCCGGCCCGTCTTGTCCACGTCGATGGCGTCCGGCCAGTGGTCGTCCGGGTTATGAAACAGCCCGTTCTCGCCCAATAATGAGACATAGCGGCCGCCGAGGTCGTAGATGTTACGCGCCTCGCCGCGGGGACGCTCGTCGAGGGGCGTCTCCAACTCGGGCGGTGCGCCCGCGTCCCGCATCTTGTTACGGCAGAGTTCCAACAGGGTTTCGTCCGATGCCTGCAGCTTCGCCTTGCCGTCGACCGACGAGCCGAAATTCGCGCCGAGATGGATCCAACAATGGGCGTTCGGCACGATCCCCGGGTTCTCCTCGATAAAATGGTCGAGGCCGAGATGGCCCAACTCATGCCCGGAATTGGCGGTGAAGATCACCGGGCGGTCCGGGGATGCGTCGCTTAACGTCCGCATGATTTCCAGCAGTACGACCAGCCCGCCGCCGCGTTCCGACGCGCAACTCCACCAGCCGCTGCGGGGTGTCATGACCACCAGCGGGGCTAGGGACGGGTCGCGCCCTGCGATGCGGCCGACGATGTTTTCCGACGTGGACGGCGTGCGTGCGATGTCGATGGTGACCGAGACCGTCGCGGCATCGGCAACGGCTTTTTCGAGCGGCGCCGTGTACTCGTTTGAAACTTGCAGGACCGGCGGGCCGAAAGGATCGGTGAAGCTGTCCGCGTTGATCGGACAGAGGCCGGCGCGGCCGCCGTCGGTGATCTGGATGATCGCCCGGTGCGGTCCGTTGCGGCGGAATTGCTCGACCACGGCCGTCGACCGCGGGTTCGTCTTGGCAAGGCCGACCGGGGCATCGGTGCCGATCGGGCCCAGCGTACCGGTCAAACCCGCCCGGCCGGTCGTCCTGCCGTCGAACCGGGGAAGTCCTTCCAGCGTCTCGCCTTCGACCATCGCCGTCGCCGCGACGACATCGACCCGGTTCAGGCCGTAGGTCGACCGTTCGGGCGTTACCCCGAGCGCCGCATACTCATCGGCAAGCCAATCCGCCGAGGCGCTGTCCACATCGGTGCCGGTGCGGTGAATACCCTGCTTGTCGTAGGCCTCGATGATCCTGCCGACATGGTCCATAGCCGCGGTTCCTTCGATCTATTTTATTCTACACCTCCAACGCCATGCCGTCGCGTCCGGGATCGGCGGCGCCGTGCCAAACGCCCTTGTCGTCGATCAGGATGCCGTGCACGCCCGCGTAGGTGTAGGACATGTGGCTGCGCGCCGTCGGGTAGCCCATCTGGCCGAGCGACTGCTGGATGAAGCGCGGGATGCGGTTGCTGAAGTCGATCGTGTCGCTGTTGCAGGTGAAACGGGGTGCCGCGACCGCCTCGGAGATCGTCATGCCGAAATCGATCACGTTGAGTAGCGATTGCAGGATGCCCATGGCGATGAAGGTGCCGCCCGGCGCGCCGATGACGATATAAGGCTTGTCGCCCCGGAATACGATGGTCGGCGCCATCGAGGTGAAGCGGCGCTTGCCCGGCGCGACCGAGTTCGACTTGCCGGGCCGTGGGTCGAACACCGCCATGCAGCCGTTATACATGAAGCCGAGACCGTCGGTGATGACGCCGGACGGGCTGCCCAGCGAATGCGTCACCGTGACCGCGTTGCCCTCGCCATCGACGACGGAGATATGCGTGGTGTCGCGCGGCTCGTCGGCCGGGTCGAAGCGTTCCACATGGGCCTTCTCGCCGCGGCCGATGGCGTCCGCGTGGGTCGCGGCGTGGTCCTTGCTGGTCAGCCGGTCGACCGGCACGTCCACGAAGGCGGGATCGCCAACGAAGCGGTCCTTGTCGCTGGTCGCGATCTTCATCGCCTCCGCCACGGTGCGGATGTATTCCGGGCTGTTATGCCCCATGGATTTCAAGTCGAAATTCTCGAGGATGTTCAGCATCTCGACGATCATGATTCCGCCGCCCGGTGGGCAGGCCGTCGATATGCGATGCCCGCGATAGCTGCCCCAAAGGGGGTCGTTGCGCACGGTTTCGTAGGCGGCGAGGTCCTCGCGCGACAGCAGCCCGCCGTTCGCGCCGATATCCTCGGTCATCTGCTCGGCCATGTCGCCGGTGTAGAAGGTCTCGGCGCCCCCCTCGGCGATGCGGCGCAGCGCGGAGGCCATGTCCGGGTTTTCCAACAGGTCGCCGGGGCGTTTCAGGTTGCCGCTTTCGTCGAAATAGATGCGCTTGCCTGACGGTGTGTGGGCGAGTTTCTCGATCGTCGGAACGCGGCCGTAATCGTAGAATTTCGACCAGTATTGATGCATCGTCGGGCGGATGACGACGCCTTGGTCCGCCTCGGCGATGGCGGGGGCGACGATGTCGCGCCAGTCCATCGTGCCGTATTCGGCAACCGCCTCGTAAAGCGCTTTCAGGCTGCCCGGCGTCATGATCGATTGGTGCCCGACCTCGTTTACCCGGTCCTTCAGGAAAAATCCGAAGCCGTCGCGCGCCTCGGCCTCGATTTCGCTGGCCCACATGTCGGGGGTCGCCGCCGCGGGCGCGGTGGTGTGAAAATCGATGAAGCCGTGCATGTTCCGCTTCGGCATGAAGACCTGCATCGTGCCGAACCCGGCGACGCCGCACATTTGCGGGTCGACCACAGTCTCCACCAGCGCGCAAGTGACCGCGGCGTCGATGGCGTTTCCGCCGCGCTGGAGGCAGAGGGCGCCGGCTTCGACGGCTTCGGGCTGCGGTGCGGTAATCATTCCCCGGGGCATGATGGTTCCTTTCCTTGGCCTGTGCCGGTGCGGCTTAGCCGTGCTGTTCGAGAAATGTCTTGAGCGCGGGTCCCCATTCCGCCCAGTCGACGGACGGGCCGCGATGGCCGTATTCGCTGTCTAGGGCATGATATTCCGCGGCCACGCCGACGTTCGCGAGATGATCGACCGTTTCGGGGCCGAGCGTCGGCGGGAAGAGCGTATCGGTACGCGACAGCACGTAGAAGACCGGCGCCTTGATCGCGGCGGCACGCGGCTTCGCGTCATACAGGATCGCTGCCTTGCGCAGCGCGATCAGGGAGTTGGCGTCGAATTCCTCGGCCCATCCGGTCGCCATGGCGCGCATTTGGCGGTCCCGCTCTTGCGGATCGGCGACCGTATCCTCCAACTGCTTGGCGATGCCGTAGTTGGTCAGCGTCTCGACCCGCATGTCGACCAGCACGTCGTAGACGCCGCTGCCCTTCCTGTCGGCGTAATAGTCGCCGCCATTCCAGCCGGGGCAAGCGGCGAAACGGTCGATCAGCGCAGTGACCGACGACGGGTCGCCGCGGCCGGTGATTCCCGTGGCGACCGGGGCGAGGGCGCGCATCCGGTCCGGGTGTCGGGTGCCCCATTCGAAGGTCAGATAGCCGCCGTAGGAGAATCCCACCACCGCCGCCAACTGGCCGACGCCGAGATGGTCGAGCAGCCGGCATTGCGCTTCGACCATGTCGCCGGTGGTGATTTCGGGAAACGCCAGGCCATAGGGCTTGCCGGTGTCCGGGTCGGCATGCCCCGGTCCCGTGCTGCCGTAGGACGACCCGATCATGTTGGGCGCGATCACGCAGAAGCGGTCCGTATCGATGGCCCGACCGGGGCCGATCAACTCCTCCCACCATCCGCCAGGCCCGCCGGCGTGTGGATTGCTGGTGTAACCGTGACCGAGCAGGATGGCATTGCCGCCATCCGCGTCCAGGGTGCCGTAGGTTTCGTATGCGATGTCGAGCGTCGCAAATCGGCCGCCCTTTTCCAGACCGAAATCCTTGGTTGTGTAGAGCGTCGAAGAGGGCAGGAGCATATGAAGCGGCCTTACAGATTGGGCAGGAGGACGGTGCATGGTGCGATCCGTATCCTATCGTACTGCGTCGCCTTGTCCCGCTCCACTTTTTCTAAACGCCTTGGAATTCTCGCGCTGGTAGGCTTTGATGGGCAGCGAAATGGACGACACGCGTACACCCAAGGCGCAGCCGCGGTATCAAGACGTCGCTGACGAGCTGATCAAGGAGGTGGGGGACGGCAAGTTTCCCATCGGTTCGATGCTGCCGACCGAGTTGGAGTTGTGCGAACGTTTCGACGTCAGCCGCTACACGATCCGGGAAGCGCTGCGGCGGCTGGAGGAGGTCGGCCTCGTCGCCCGCCGGCAAGGATCCGGAACGGTCGTGCAGGCCACCGAATTCGGGCCCGGCTATGTGCAGCAGATCGGGTCGTTGTCGGAATTGCTGCAATACTCCGCCGATACCCGCCTGTATGTGATGGAAACCGAGGATCTGACGCTGGATCGTGGTCTTGCCCGCGTGCTGCGCTGCCGGCCGGGTGAAGAGCGTCACCGGATAAGCGGCGTGCGCCGGGTCGACGCTTCGGGACAGCCGATCTGCTGGAGCGATATTTATCTCATTCCGGAATATGCCGGCATCCTCGACATGATCGGCAAGCGGGCCGGACCGGTCTACAGCATGGTCGAGAGCGAGTACGGCGAGAAGGTTGAGAACGTCTCGGTCGAGATGTTCCCGAGTACCGTGCCGGAGCGGCTTGAGGCGGCGCTCGACGTGGCCCCGGGCACGTCGGCGATGACCATCGTCCGGCGCTATACGGGCAAGGAGAACCGGCTGTTCGAGGCGTCGGTCAGTGTCCACCCCGAAGGACGGTTCACCTATTCCATTGTGCTAAAGCGGGAATGGCGGCTGCCGGTCGGCGGCCGCTAGTCGGTATCAGCGCCGCCGGTCGACCGGCGGTTTCCAATCGCGGTTGCTGGGGTCGCCGTCCTCGTCATAGACCGTGCAATTCTCCAGGCCGCGGCAGAACGCGTCCGCCATGTTTCCGAGCTGCGCCTTGCTGCAGCCGGCGAGCGCCAGCGCCAGTCCAACCAGAATGGCGGATCGGCGCAATGTCATTTGACGTTCGCCCGGGCATAGGACAACAGGTCGGCGGGCTGGCAGTCCAGGTGATCGCAGATCGCTTCCAGCGTGCCGAACCGGATGCCTTTCACCTTGCCGGATTTCAGCAGCGACAGGTTCTGTTCGGTGATGCCGACCCGCGCGGCCAGATCCTTGGACTTCATCTTGCGCTTCGCGAGCATCACGTCGAGGGTTACGACAATGGGCATGAGGGGCGGCTCCGTTCCTAAACGATCTGCGCTTGTTCTTCGGCGAGTTCGCGGCCTTCGTCCATGATCCAGGCGATGATCAAGAAGATGCAGCCGACGAACAGCGTGGTCAGTTCGGACGAGCCGAAACTGATCGCCAGCATCCGTTGGCCCGGCGGGTTGGTCATGGTCAGGACGACGCTCATCAGCGCGCCGGCAACCGGCTTCGCCAACGCAAACCCGAGGATCGCCAGGGCAAAACCACGCAGGCAGCGAGTGTTCTCCGCGGTGAAGATCAGGCCCCGCGCATAGAAATCGAAGAGCTGCCGAAGCCGTAGCGCCGCGTAGACGGCGAGGCTTCCAGGGATCATCGAGACGACGAATCCCAGGATCAAGGACATCGCGGGCATCGGTTGAGGCAGGGGGCCGAGGCCGATAATGTCCGGATGCGTCCGGCCCCAAAGTTCGAAATTGAGCCACATTACCCCCAATGTTAGCGGGATTGCCGGTATGGCGAACGTGCAGAACAGGCGCATGAGGCGGCTGATCCGCTGGATACGATCGATGTTTTGCATACTGTGCCCGTTTCTTCTGGTGTCTCGCGACCCTAACCTCGCCCGATAAGCCGTGCAATAATTAATTATCGTGATACAGTAAGAAATTGCTGTTTGCGTCAATTTGGCTCGGCCCTGCAAAGCCGCGCGGATCGCCGGTTTGTCCCCGGTGCAGCTGTTTGGCATGATCGGGCGGTTCGCAGCCAAACCAGAGGATTACCCAATGCCCGCATTCCGCAGTTTCCTTTTCGCGCCCGGCAATCATGCACGAAAGGTGGAGAAGGTTTTCGGCTGTGGCGCCGATCACGTCATCCTCGATTTGGAGGATGCGGTCGCGAATGCCGAAAAGATCGCCACCCGCGATCTCGTCGTAGAGGCGTTGAAGAATCCGCGCCGGGGCGGGGGATATGTTCGAGTCAACTCCTACGCGACGGAGTTTTGCTATGGCGATGCCGAGGCGATTGTCGGGCCCTGGCTGGACGGCATTATCTTTCCGATGGTGGAAAGCGCCGACCAGATACGGTCCTTCGACTGGCTGGTCGGGAACCTGGAGCGCGAGCGCGGCCTCCCCGTCGGGGGCATCGACATCATCCCGATCATCGAAACCGGGAAGGGGATCGCCGCCGCCCGGGCGGTCGCCGCGGCCGGGACCCGCGTGAAGCGCATGGCCTTCGGCGCGGGCGATTACACGCTCGACATGAATATGGAATGGACAATCGCCGAGACGGAATTGGAGCCCGCGCGCGCCGAGATGGTCATGGCATCCCGCTTGGCGGGCATCGAGCAGCCGCTCGACACCGTCTGGATTCATATCAAGGATCTCGAAAATCTCGAGAAATCCGCCGCGCATGTGAAGCAGATCGGCTTCCAGGGCAAGATGTGCATCTATCCGCCGCAGGTCGACGTGGTGAACGGTGTCTTTACGCCGACCGACGAGGAGGTCGCCTTCGCGCAGCGCGTGGTCGACGCCTTCGAGCAGGCCGAGAAGGAAGGCTCGTCGTCGATCCAGATGGACGGTTACTTTATCGACTACCCGATCGTCTACAAGGCGCAACGGACGCTGGAGACCGTCCGCCAGATCGCCGAGGCGGCCTAGGGCACTCGTTTAACGGATCTTGATCAACTGCAACGTCACGTCGAACGACACACTGACGTCGACCGGGCCGAGCCCCTTGCCCTTCTCATCGGGATCGTCCGTGCTGATGAAGTTGGTCCCGATGCCGGGAAACTCCTGGAACAAGGGGTCGTGCGAGATGTTGATGCCGCCCGGTAACCAGGCGAGCACCGCGCCGCGCGTCGGGTATTTCTTCGTCAATTTATCGAGCCAATCGTCGAGCCACTTGCCTTTGGCGAAGCCCCATTCGACGCCGAGGTGGTCGACAAGGTCGAAATTCGTGATGTTCGCGCGGTGGAAATACATTCCAGCTAACGTGATGTCGTAACCCGCGCGGGTCGAGAAATAGGTGACCGGCCCTAGACTGAGGAATATCCGGTGCTGGTCGCCGTTCGAAATGAAGGTGAGCCCCACCGTGGCGCCGTGCCAGTTCGCCGCCGACCGGCCGCTGTTGCTCAGGGCGATCGCGACATGCGGGCGCAGGCCGGTGCTGGCGTTGGCGCTCTTGATGAGTGCGCCGTCGAACAAATCCGCGCGCTTGCGGGGCAGCAGGTTCATCGACGTGAAGAGGTTGACCAAGCCGCGGCCGCGATTGTTGCAGACGAGTTTCGGATCCATCATCGCGCGTTTGATCTTGCTGCGTTGCGCATTCACGTTTTTCGCGAACCGGTCGAGCCCGCGCAACGCCGCTTTGTCGCGCAGCAGCGGCGTGATGCCCTTGTTGAGGAGCTTGTTGAGTTCCTTCGGCGATTTAATTTTGGACGAGAAGCTGTCGGCGGCTTTCTGCACCGGCTCCATCAGCGGGCTGGTCACCCGTTCGATCTTCTTGGAGACCTTGGCGACGCCCTGGCTGCCCGCGTTGACGGCGGAAATCAGATTGCGGCACAGCGCCGTCGTGTCTGCGGCGAATACTTGGGTGAACTTGCTGGCGCAGGCCTTGCTGCTGGTCACCGCGTTGACGGTGCGGTGCTTGTGCGATGACGGGCAGGACCAGCATTCGCCGCCCTTACGCGGGTCGAAGAAGCTGCCCTTGGGGCACAGACGGGCCGGTTTGCCGCGATACTTCGCCGCCTTCAGGGAGGTCTTGGTGCTGCGCTTGCAGGCATGCTTGCCGGCCACATTGGGGTTGCCGCTGCGGCGATAGCCCTTCGGGCAGGAATAGCAGGTTTGGTTCAGCGTGTGGACGAACTGACCCTTCGGACACTTGCCGAGGAATTTGACCTTCTTGTGTTTGGTCGCCCGTTTATAGGTGGTCTTCCCGGCCCGGCGGCAGGCATTCCGGCTCTTCACGTCGGGGTTGGCCGTGCGGCGGTAGCCGGAGGGGCAGGACCAGCATGTGTTGTTCCAGACATGCAGGAAGGCCCGGTCGTACCGAGTCTTGCCATAATTCCGCGCGCCGTAGGTCGATCCGCAAACGCCCATCTTTCCGCGATATGTCGCTTTAGAAAAATCGGCTTCAGCCGGAGAGGCCATGGTGATGCCAACGAGGGACAGTCCCGTCACGACCAGGGCGGAGAGGGCGGCGCTTGGTAGCGATCTGATGTGGGCCATTAGGTTTTCCTGATCTTTCTGACGGGGTTATCGGATTTCATTCATGCGTGCGTTTAGCGGAAATTGTAGGTGACGGTGCCATGGCGGAGCGTGAATTTGGTCATCTTCGCGCGCTTACGGTTGCCCCCTCGGCAGGACGTTTTGTCGCCGCGGATGAATTCGAAGCTCTTCTTGCTATCGATGCAGAAGCTGGACCCGGCGCCGCCCGACCAGGTCTTGCCGCCGCCTTCGCCGCGGATGTAGACGTCCCCCTTGTAAGGACGGCCGATCTTCAGGTCGCGGCATTTGCCGCGCTCGACCTTATACCAACCGATCGAGGTCCAGCCTTTGTCGCGCCGGTTGCGCGTATCCCAGAAGGCGTAGGACGCAAAGATCTTCGGTGTGTTCGACCGGTTGCAGAGACGCAGGACGGTCGATTTGCCCGTATCGCCCTTGGCCACCGTGCCGTCGGTCTTACCGCAATGCACCGATTTCGCGCTCTTGACGTTGGACCCCGCATGAAAATGGACCTTCGGCGTGCGGAACTGCCGCCAGCAGGCGTCGGCCACGTCCAGCAATTTCACATGCTCGGGAACCACGGTGTTGAAACCCATGGTCTGCGGCAGATAGCATTCCCAGCGCCGGTTTTTCTTGCTGTAGCGGATGCGCCATTTGCGGTCGAAGGGCAGCTTGATGCCCTTGCCGCTGTACACGTCGATGCAGTGTTTCAGGAGGTCCGGGCGCTTGCCATGCGCGGCGGCGTCACCGGACCAGAAAAGGACGGGAAGCAACACCAGGGCTGCCGGGATACCTGTTGCGGGACCGCGCGCCCGATGCGGGTTGCGCGGGAAGACCCGGTGAGTCTGATCCATGTATGCTTGTTGTCCCTGTGCCCTGGGCTCTTGTTGCGATTAGTGTTGCACGCTCCGATGGTTACGTAAAGTTACTGCCCGGATTGGTAGTGCCGCGCGATGCGTCGCCAACCCGCCTACTTGCCGAAGATCTTGATCGAATAGTCGGCCGTGAAGGATGCTTGGCGCGGCCCTTTGCCCGGTGTCAGCGAACCGGGATCGTAATGCGGATTCCAGGTCACGCCGATGCCGGGGATGTTGTTCCGGAAATCCGTAGCCGTCTTCGGACTGAAGGAGACGTTGAATGTCACGTCGCCGTCCCAGCCGCATTTCTTGCGCCGGTTGCCGATTCCGTCCGCGCGATCCTTGATGCACTCGAGCCGGGCCAATGCAGTCTTGTTCCGGCTAACCACGTCGACGAGGCGGCGCAGACCGAACTCGGCTTCCAGGCCGAGCAGGTTTATCCCTTTGAATCCTTTGATCGCCGCGCTCGGGAAGATCATGTAGCCGAGGGCCGCGCCGGAACTCGGCGACGACGTGAGCGAACCGCCGAAACTTAAATAGACGTGGAAGCGAGGGCCGAGGTCGGTGACGATCGCGATCGATGGCGCAAAGGCGAATGGATATCCCTTCAATTTCACGTCGCCCGACGCCGATATCACGTGCAGGACGGTCTTGGCGTTCTCGTTGTAGGACGCGGCATGTGCCGACGAGACGAACAGTCCGTCGAAAAGGCCGGCCTTCTTGAATTTCAGGTTCTTGCGCAGTCCGGCGGCCATGAGGGCCTTGTTCACCTTCGCCCGGTTGCCGGAACAGACCATGTCCGGATTCAGCACGATTTTCGAGAACCTCGCGGGGTTCTGATTGAGCGACACGACGCGCGCCAATTCCTCCATCACCGGCTGGTTGCGCGGACTGGCGAGGTTCAGTTTCCGCAAGAACTTGGTGACCGCCTTGGGCGATTTCAGGTCCGGCGTGGCCTTGTCGATAATCTTGGCGACGGGCTTGATCGCGGGGTCGATGACCTTGCCGACCGATTTGCGCAATTTCGCCATGCCGTTGGTGCCGTCCCGGATCGCGCCGACGACCTTGCGGCAAATGCCGGAAGTGTCGGCAGCGAAGACCTTGGCGAAGGAATTCGTGCAGGCCTTCGGGCCGGTTAGCTTGTTGATGGTGCGGTATTTGTGGCTCGCCGGGCATTTGAAACACTGGCCGAACTTCTTGATCGACATGTACAGGCCGATGCCGCAGCCGAAGTCCTGCACGTATTTCGCTTTGTAATGCTTGGCCTTGATCTTCCGGACGCACGCCTTGGCCGATTTAATGCCGGAGAGGCTGCGCTTGTATCCCCGCGCACAGGACCAGCATTGCTTCTTTCGCCATATCAGATCGGCTTTCTTGCACGCCTTCTTGTCCTTCTTGATCGAGGCAGCCCGCTTGTAGACCTTCCGGCTTTTCTTCTTGCAGGCCTTCTTGCCGGTTATCGGCAGCACGGTGCGTTTCGTCCCCGACGGACAATCCCAGCATTGGCCGCCCTTGCGGGGGCTGAAATGAGTGCCCTTCGGGCAGAACGCCTTGCCGTGATAGACCGCTTTGGTGAAGTCGGCGCGGGCGGGATTGCTGGTTGCGACGGCAGTGAAGAAAATCGCGAGGATGGGTATCAGACAAAAGCGGCCCGCCGTGATGATTGCGCGCCGCGAAAACCGGTTTAAACCCACCATGCGTATCCTGTCCCCTTGATGATTAGGAATCTTCTCCGGGAAGGATTACACGCGTCGGTAATCTAGTAAAGATATCGCGTCCTATGGTTGCGAGGATTTCGGCGTTTGTGGCGTCAGATCACACCTTCGTCTTCCAGGGCCGCCAGTTGATCGTCGGAGAGGCCGAGCAACGCGCCGTAGATTTCCGCGTTGTGGGCGCCGAGCGCCGGGCCGAGCCATGCCACTTCGCCGGGCGTTTCGTTCAGCCGCGGCACCACGTTGGGGACCGCGATCTCGCCGGCGCGCGGATCGGTGACGCGGGCGATATTGCCGCGTGCGGCGTAATGGGGGTCTTCGAAGATCTCGTCGATCGCTGCGACGATGCCGCAGGGCACCTCGGCCTCGGTGCAAAGCGCGATGACTTCCTTCTGTGTATGGCTCTTCGTCCAGTCGGTCACCATACCGTCGACGCTTTCCCGGTCTGCGTCGCGCTGTTTGATCGTGCCGTAGATGCCGTCGCCGGCGACTTCCGGGCAGCCCATGACCCCGGCGAGACGGGCGAAAATCTTATCGTTGGTGCAGGCGATGGCCACCCAGCGGCCGTCCTTCGTCTCATAGTGGCTATGCGGACACACATTCACCGTCGGTGCGCCCATGCGCTGGCGGATATAGCCGAACATGTCGTAGGCCGGGGCCAATTCGTCGAGGATCCGGAAGATCGGCTCGTAGAGGCCGATGTCGATCTCCTGCCCGATGCCGGTCGCGTCTCGGGTCCGCAGCGCCATCATCACGCCGAGCGCGCCGTAAAGGCCGGACATGTAGTCCGCCAGGGTCGCCGATCCCGGCGTCGCCGGCGGCCGGTCCGGATCGCCCGCGAGAAAGGAGATTCCGCCGAAGGCATTCCCGATCCGGCCGAACCCCGGTTTCTCGCTGTAGGGGCCGGTCTGCCCGTAGCCCGATACCCGAAGCATGACCAGGCGCGGGTTGACCTCCTTCAGCACCTCCCAGCCCAGCCCCCAGCTTTCCAATGTGCCGGGTTGAAAATTCTCGGTCAGCACGTCGGCGTCGGCGATCAGTTGCTTCAACATCTCGGCGCCCTTCGGCGACTTGAGGTTCAGCGTCACCGACTTCTTGTTGCGCGCTTCGCTGAGCCAGACCAGCGTGTCGCCGCATTCCGTGACACTGCCGAGCCGGCGGCAGGGATCACCGACCTTCGGCTGCTCGACCTTGATCACCTCCGCGCCGAATTCGGCCATGATCGTGGCGCAGTAGGGCGCGGCGATATAGGTGGCGATGTCGATGACGCGGATGCCGGCAAGCGGTTTCGGGTGGTTGGCGGTCACGGTAGGCTCTTTTTGGGTATCCGGCACAACCGGTGTCCTCGCTTTGATGTTGATATTGGCGCACTATACCGGTCCGTGCCGATGCGTAAAAACCCGTATTGGTCCGGACAAATTTATGATAGGGATACCGGGCCGAGAGCGCGGTCAGATTGTATTTTACTTTGGAGATTTACGGATGAGTTCTGTCGCCAACCCAGCCGATGTGACGCCCGCGGATTATGTCGACGCATCAATGACGATTTCCGAGCGGCTCGCGACATTTACAACCGGGTTCGCCTATCAGGAAGTGCCCGAGGAAGTGCGGGAACGCGCGAAGCTGCATATTCTCGATTGCCTCGGGATTGGCCTGGCGTCGGCGACTTACCAATTCGGGCATATCATGGCCAACGCGATGCAGGGGCTCGGCGGCGAGGGGCCGTATCCCATAATCGGCCTGCCGATGCGGCTGCCGCTGCGCGACGCGATCCACGTGAACGGGACACTGATCCACGGCCTGGATTACGACGACACCCATGGCGGCGGGGTTATCCATGCCTCGGCAAGCGCGGTTCCCACGGTCTTGGGGATGGCGCAGGCGCATGGGGTAGGCGGGAAGGGCGTGCTGTCGGCCTATTTGATCGCGGTGGAGACGGCATCGCGGATCGGTATGGCAGTGAACGGTAATTTCCATCGCGCGGGCCATCATCCGACGGGTCTCGTGGGCGCTTTCGGGTGCACGTTGGCGGCCGGGCGTCTCGCGGACCTCAGTGCATCCCAACTCGCGTTGGCGCAAGGCATCACCCTCAGCATGGCGGGCGGCAGTCTCGAATTCCTGGCGGACGGGGCGTGGACCAAGCGTCAGCATCCCGGCTGGGCGGGCGTCTGCGGCGTGACCGCCGCGACCATGGCGCAGCAGGGCTTCGTCGGCCCGATGCAGGCCTACGAAGGCCGCTACGGCCTGTTCAACCTGCACCTGGGACATCATATCGGCGCAACCGCCGACTATGATGCCGACGTTGTCACGGCAGGGTTGGGCGAATCCTGGGAGTTGATGAATGTCGCCTTCAAACCCTATCCGGCCTGCCACTTCAATCACGCTTTCGCCGACGCCGCCTTGACCCTCCAGAAAGAACACAACATCTGGCCCGGCGACATCGATTCGATCGTGGCGCGGATCGGGGACGGCCAGGTGCAGGTCGTTTGCGAGCCGGAAGCCGACAAACGCCGACCCCGCAACGAGTACGAGGCGCAGTTCAGCGTGCATTACATCATCGCAGCGGCCCTGTCGCGCGGCCGCTTCACGCTGGACGAGCTGGATCCCAATGCCTTCAACGACCCTGCGATCCTGGCGCTGTGCGATCGCGTGAGTTACGAGGTCGACCCGCAATCGAACTATCCGCGCTACTACTCCGGCGAAGTGAGCGTGCGGACCAAGGACGGCAAGGAGTTCACCCATCGCGAAGATCACAATTGCGGCTCGGACGCTAACCCGCTGAGCGCCGCCGATATCGAAGAGAAGTTCTTCGCGAATGCGACCCGCTGCGTGAGCCGGGACCGAGCGCAACGGGTGCTCGACCTCGTGATGAAACTGGACCGTGCGGCCGACCTGTCGGAATTGGGCGACGCGCTCAACGGCGGTTAGGCGGCGAATGGCATAGGGGACAAAGACATGCTGATGTCTGGCGAGGATTTTCGGGAGTCTTTACGGCGCTTCGATCCCACGGTGTTCGTCGATGGCCGGCGGGTGGACTCGATCGCCGACGATCCGCAACTGGCGCCCGGAATCGCGGCGATCGGCGTGACCTACGATTTCGCGCGCCGCGACGACTACAAGGCGGTGATGACCGGTACGCAGCATACCAGCGGGAAGCAGGTCAACCGGATGCTGCATATCAACCGCAGCACACAGGACCTGCTGAACAAGCTGGAAGCCGTGCGCCTCGTCTGCCGTGAAAGCGGCTGCGCGCAGCGCTATCTGACCCATGATGCGTTTAACGCGCTATTCCAGGCGACCGCCCGCATCGACGAAGACAAGGGCACGGACTATCACCAGCGTTTCGTGAACTACATGCATCAGGTGCAGGCCGACGACCTGACCTGTGGTATCGCGATGACCGACGCCAAGGGCGACCGTTCCAAGCGGCCGCACGCGCAAACCAATCCGGACGTGTATGTGCGCATCAAGGAACGCCGCAAGGACGGCGTCGTCATCAACGGCACGAAGGCGATCGTGACCGCCGCGCCTTACGTGCATGAATTCCTTGTGATGCCGAGCCGGAACATGACCGAGGCCGATGCGGACTATGCCGTGTGTTGCGCCGTGCCGCTCGACGCTGACGGCGTGACCATCGTCGCGCGGCCCGCGGGCCGGCCCGGCGAGAACGCGGCCAAGTTCAGTGCGCGCTACGGCCAGTCGACCGGCGTGGTGATGTTCGAGGACGTCTTCGTGCCGTGGGATCGGGTGTTCCTGGCGGACGAGTGGGAGCATTCGCAGTTCCTGACGACGACCTACGCGACCCATCACCGGCATAGCTGCATCGGCGCGCGGGCGGGCTTCGGCGACCTGCTGATCGGCGCGGGCGTGTTGATGTGCGAGGCGAACGGCCTGGAGCCGGGCGGCACGCCGCATCTGCGGGATCGGCTCGTGGAACTGATCAAGATCGTCGAGGGATTCTTCGCCTGCGGCGTGGCGGCGTCGACCTACGGGCAGGGCGACCCGTCCGGCGCCTTCCAGCCCGAACCGGTCTTCTCGAATGTCGGCAAGCTGCTTCTATCGACCCAGATCTACGACATGCACCGGATCGGTCATGAGGTTTCCGGCGGCTTGGTCGTGGCGCTGCCGGGGCCGGACGAGGACCACAACCCGGAAACCGGCGGCAAGCTCGCCGAAATGCTCACCGCGCGGCCCGACGTGCCCTATGCGCAGCGCATGGAAGTCGCCCGGCTGATGGAAGACCTGACCGCCTCGGGAGAGGCCGGCTGGTATTCGCTGATCAGCCTGCACGGCGGCGGATCGCCGGAGGCGATGAAGCGGGAAATCTACCGCAACTATCCGATCGAGGACCGCGTCGCCGTGGTCGAGAAGCTCCTGGACCGCGGCGTCCTGGCCGGGGAGGACGGCAAACCAACGCGCAACCGCCAGCCCGGCCGCTGCTGCGTCGAAGGCTGCAGTCCGCCGGCGGTGCCGGAACCGGTCCGCGACCTGCCGCCCGCGCGGAGAAAGCCCGACGCGGCCGAGTAGCGCGCGGTTTCCAATATCGGCAAGATCACCGGATGGCGTAAGAAACGGGTTCGTCGTGGAATAAGGACGCAATGTCGGTTCCCGATGGAGCTTCCCGGGGAGGCGGATCGTTGATGCGATGTCCTATCGACGGATCGGCGTGCGATCGAGACCCCCCTGAAAGCATTGGCGAAACAAGAGTAAAGCGACAATGAGCGGATTGTTGGCCTTGTTGGACGATGTCGCGGCGATCGCGAAACTTGCCGCGTCGCAGCTCGACGATGTCGCCGGCCAGGCGGCGAAAGCCGGCGCCAAGGCTGCGGGGGTGGTTATCGACGACGCGGCGGTGACACCGAAATATGTCACGGGCCTTCCGGCCGCGCGCGAGCTTCCCATCGTTTGGAAAATCGCCCGTGCCTCGGTCTTCAACAAGCTGGTCATCCTGCTTCCCGCCGCCTTGTTGTTAAGCGCGTTCCTGCCCTGGCTGTTGACGCCGCTGTTGATGCTCGGCGGCGCGTACCTTTCTTTCGAAGGGGCGGAGAAAATCTGGCACCTGATCGCCCATAAAAATCAGCACAAGCTGGACGACACGTCGACGCTCGACACCGCCCATTTGGAAGAGCAGCGCGTGAAGGGCGCGATCAAAACCGATTTCATCCTGTCGGCGGAAATAATGACCATTGCCCTCGCCGCGATCGAGTCCGATAGCGCGTGGACGCAGGGGGCCGTGCTCGCGGGCGTGGGTATCGGCATCACCGCGTTGGTCTATGGCGCGGTCGCACTACTGGTAAAAGCCGATGATGTCGGTCTCAAAATCGCCCAGGTGGGCCGGTTGGCCGCGACGCGCGCAATTGGACGGGGGATCGTCGCCTTCATGCCGAAACTCATGGCGATCATATCGACCGTCGGGACTGCGGCGATGCTTTGGGTCGGGGGCAGCATCATCGTCCATGGCCTGAAGGATCTGGGCTGGGTCTTGCCCTACAAGACGATCCATCACGTCGCCGTGGCGGCGGCCGACGCGGCGGGCGCGGCGCAAGGCGCAATTCAGTGGATCGTGACGGCAAGTCTCGACGGTGTCGCCGGTCTCGCGCTCGGCATGCTCCTGATCCCGGTGGTGGCCTTTACGATTACGCCTATCGTTCAATCCTTTACGCAGAAAGAAGCCGGCAAGGCTCCCGCCGACTAGCGGACCGGCGGCATAGGCAGATTGAGAGGTAGGTGATCGCGTACGATCGTCGCTTAGCGTGCGGGCAGTTCCGGAGCGTTCAGGACACCACAATCGTCGGCGAAACTCAAAATTGCGCCACTTTGGTCCTGTAGGTCTTTGCGCGACAATCCCTCTACGATTTCACGCACCAGGAATCCGTCGGGCGCGATATCCATCACGGCGAGGTCGGTGTACACGCGGTCGACCACACCGACGCCTGTTACCGGATAGCTGCACGTCTCGACGAGGCGTGGAGCGCCGTCTTTCGTCGTGTGCTGCATCGTTACCCGGACGCTTTTCGCGCCGGCGACGAGATCCATGGCGCCGCCGACCAGTTGGCCCTTGTGCGTCATCTTTGCGTCCCAGTTCGCGAGGTCGCCGCTGGACGAGACTTCGAACCCGCCGAGGAGCGTGACGTCGACATGGCCGCCCCGGATCATGGCAAACGCCATTGTCGAATCCGAGAGCGACGCGCCCGGCAGGAGCGTAATGTACTGGCTTCCGGCGTCGACGAAGTCCGAATCCTTCTCTCCCTCGGCGGCCAGCGGGCCGACGCCGACAATGCCGTTCTCGGAATGGAACATCAGGTCGCGGTCTTCCGGTTTGTAATTCGCCACCAACACGGGCATGCCGAGGCCGAGGTTGACATAGCTGCCTTCGACCAGGTCCTGCGCCGCGCGCCAGGCTATTTGATGCCGCGTCAACGGTTGCATGATCAGAGTTCTCCCGGATGTTCGGGGCTGGCGTCTTCCTGTTCGATCACCCGATGGACGAAAATGCCCGGAATATGGACGTTGTCGGGTTCGATCGGATCGTCGGTCGCGCTGCCCGCCTCGACGATCGTCGTGCCGGCCGCCATCGCCATCGGCAGCGCGAAATTGCCCTGCGTGCCCCGGAACCGAACATTGCCCCATTTGTCGGCGCGTACCGCGCGGATGAAGGCGTAATCCGCCCTTATGGCCGTTTCCAAGGCGAATTCCTTTCCGTCGAATGCCCGGATTTCCTTGCCCTCGGTTAGCTGCGTGCCGACACCGGTCGGTGTGTAGAAGGCCGGAATCCCGGCGCCGCCGGCGCGGATGCGTTCGGCGAAAGTGCCCTGCGGCACCATCTCGATTTCGAGTTTGCCGTCCAGCCATTGCCGCTCGTAGTTGGACGTTTCCCGTCCCCGGCTTCGGGCGGCCGAACAAATTACCTTGGAGACCCGCCGTTCCCCGAAAATCTTCGGGCAAAACCCCTCCACGTAGCGGATGCCGTTGATGATCAGGGTCAGATCGCGCGCGCCATTCTGCTCGAGGGCCCGGAGAAGCGCGAAGGGCACGCCGGCGCCGCCGAACCCGCTCACCAATATCGATGCCCCGTCCCCAAGGCCATCCAACACGGCGTCCATTGAATCGAAGCGTTTATCGATCATCGGCGTCTCTTTATCTCCAACTAGTATCCGTTCGTGGTCGGCATTCCCGCCATGACGGCACATTAGAGTCGAGATAGCGAACCATGGCAAATTTATCCGTTAGCTGGACCGGCCTCGGCGTTATTCGGCGCCTGAGGTATCTTCGGTTTCGGGCTCGGCAGGATCTTTATTCCGGTCGCGGCCTTTACAATCACGCCGGCCGTCCAATTTGTTACGCGACGGTACCGAGAGAGGATTTTATGGCAAAAGGTAAGAACGCGATCATCACCGGGTCCACCAGCGGCATCGGCCTGGGAATCGCCGAGGCCATGGCGCGCGCCGGCATGAATATCACGCTCAATGGTTTCGGCGATGCGGGGGAGATCGAGGCGTCCCGGGCGGATCTCGAAAAGCGCCACGGGGTCAAGGTCGGATACCATGGCGCGGACGTTACCGAGCCGGACCAAATCGCGGAACTGATGTCCACTGCGACGGAGGCGATCGGCCCGGTCGACGTGGTCGTGAACAACGCCGGGATTCAGACCGTAGCGCCGGTCGACGAATTCCCCATCGAGAAATGGGATGCGATTCTCGCGGTCAATCTGACCAGCGCGTTCCTGACGACCCGTCTTGCCGTCCCCGAGATGAAGCGGCGGAAATGGGGCCGCGTCATCAACATCGCTTCGGCGCACGGATTGGTGGCGTCGCCCTTCAAGTCGGCCTATGTCGCCGCCAAGCACGGCATGGTGGGGCTCACCAAGACCGTCGCCTTGGAGGTCGCGGAATTCGGCATCACCTGCAACGCCATCTGCCCCGGTTACGTTCGGACACCGTTGGTCGAAAAGCAAATCCCGGACACCGCCCAAGCGCGCGGGATCAGTGAGGATGAAGTCGTCCGGGATGTCATCCTGGAGGCTCAGGCAACGAAGGAGTTTGTTACCGTCGAACAACTGGGCGCGCTTGCGGTATTCCTGTGCTCCGACGACGCGTCGCAGATAACCGGAACCACCTTGTCGATGGACGGCGGTTGGACCGCGCATTAACCCTTTGGGGATAAACCCGATCTACAGTGGCGCGCCACGTATTGGAATGAAGCCATGGCACGTCGAAACGGAAAGAACGCCCGAAAGTCGATCAACCTTGCGCTTCAGGGGGGCGGGGCGCACGGCGCTTTCACATGGGGTGTGCTGGACCGGCTTCTCGAGGACGATCGCATCGCGATCGAGGCGATCAGCGGTACGTCCGCCGGGGCGATGAATGCGGTCGTCGTGGCCGACGGGATCATGCGCGGCGGCGCGGACGGCGCCCGCGCGGCGCTCGAGAAGTTCTGGGGCGCCGTCAGCGATGCCGGCCGCTTGAGCCCGATTCAGCGCGGTCCCCTCGATGTCTTCATGGGAAACTGGAGCCTGGACAACAGTCCCAGCTACGTCTTCTTCGACATGTTCAACCGGCTCACCTCGCCCTACAACGTCAATCCCCTGAACATCAACCCGCTGCGGACGATTTTGGAGGATACGATCGATTTCGAGGTGGTCCGCTCCTGCGACAAGATGAAAATCCTGATCTCCGCGACCAACGTCGAGACCGGGCGCGTGAAGGTTTTCAACCGCCACGAACTGACCTGCGACATGGTCATGGCGTCCGCTTGCCTGCCTTTCATCTTCCAGGCGGTTGAGATCGACGGCATTCCGTATTGGGACGGGGGCTACATGGGGAACCCGGTGCTTTTCCCATTCTACAGCGAGAGTGAGTCGGACGATATCGTAATCGTCCAGATCAATCCGATGGAGCGCAAAGGTACGCCCAGTTCGGCGCAGGAGATCCTGAACCGGGTGAACGAGATCACCTTCAACAGCAGCCTATTGAAGGAGCTTCGCGCGATCGATTTCGTTCAACGGTTGTTGGACCAAGGGAAGATCGATCCGGCGGATTACCGCCGGCTCCACGTCCATATGATCCAGGCGCACGAGGAAATCAAACCTCTGGGTGCTTCCTCGAAACTCAATACCGAATGGCGATTCCTGCGCCATCTGTTCGAGGTTGGGCGGACCACGGCGGACGACTGGATTGGCGCCAACTTCGATCACCTCGGTGCGCAATCGACGGTCGACATCCCGACCATGTTCTTGGGGCTGGGTGCAGAACATCATGGGTGAAAAATGGGGCCGGCTTGCAGGCAGGATTGTTCGCCGAGTGCTTTCCGGTTCGCGAATTTCCCAGCGAAACGCCAGAGATTCGAACGCCTAGATATTTTTTTGCAGTTTGTCGATCAAGCCGTCGATGTTTTCGCGCTGAATGATCGACGTGATTTCGGAGCGACGGGTCGCCACCATGCTTATGCCATCGACGCTGACGTCGATGACCTTGTGCGCGCCCTCGATTTCCCGGATACGCCATTCAACAGTGAATTTACGATCGCGTCCGGCCACATTCGTTCGGACGACAACCGTATCGTCATCCATGGGTAACGCTTTATCGATCGTTACGGTTTCGCCTTGATAGTTGCCGAGTTGGACCGCATAGGTTTTGGCCGTCCAGGCGGCGAAGAGCTGTTTGTACTGCGATTTCTGACGGTCGGACATTTGCCGCCAGTATCGGCCGGCGACCACTTGGCTTATTTGGTCGAACGCAAAATACTTTTTGAGAAACTGCTGGAATGCTTCCGCTCGTTTTGCCTGCGATTTTTTCGGACCGCCGAGAACACCGAGGGCTTCATTGGTGAGGGTTTCGACCACCTCGCGCGCTTGCGCGACATCCGGTTTCGCGGTTGCGGAATTTGCCGTCAGAAAAATCGCTTGTATCACCAACACCGCGAGCAAGGCCCGCATTGTCAAAGATACGGACCGGTCAGCCCGAGAAATCGCGACACGAATATTCGTCAGCATATAAGAGTCCAATCGTTGGTAGGAAAATCGACTCCGAAATAAGTCGAAAAAAAACGTTTGACCGGCGCGGACATGAAGATAGAACCGCCACCGATCGTCGGCATCCATGGGACCGAACTGCGCTCCTGTTGAAAGGGGTGGGCTGCACGCAGTTCAAACACGCCTTCCCCGAAATATCCGGAAGACGATCATCGGCGCGGCAAAACGCGTTGAGCGCCGCATGTGTTTACTCACTGGAGGAGCGAATCCCGCCGAATCTGATCCATCCGAATTTCATACTCGGATTGACTGATTCTTCCGGCTTTACGATCTTCTTCGACGCGGTCCTTTTGGCGCTTCAGATGGTATTCGTACCCGCCTGCGCCGGCGGCCGCACCGCCGACGCCGCCCAGAAGGGCACTGCCGCCACTCGACTCGCATGCTGACAGCCCGAGACTTGCCGCGAGCATCGCTCCCGCTAACGCTGCCTTATACATCTTCACCTCTCCGATCGCGTGTGAATCATTGACAGTTCTTTAACAACGGTGAAGGGCGAACGATGGTTCCCGACGTCGTGTCAATCCACGAAGGTGTGTTGAGCGCGAGAATACGGCCCGCCACGGCTCCGGAACCGATCCGAGTGCGGTGACCCGCAACGAGAAAGCCCGGCGTGGTGGAGTAACCGCGCGCAAAGCGGCCAATCGTCGTTTGTCAGTTCCCCTCGTTTTGCCGCATAATTCGGCCTATCCGGGGGCCCGCCGGAACCTTTCAAGACGATACGATTGCACGAGGACATTCCATGCTGACGATTACGCCTACCGGCGACATTCTGGGCGCGACCGTGGACGGGCTCGATCTCGCGCGGCCGATGGACGACGCGACCTTTGCCGGGCTGCTGGCGGCGCTGGGCGAGAACGGCTATCTGTGCTTTCCGGGACAGACGCTGGAATCGGTCGAGCTGAAGGCATTTTCCGAACGGTTCGGCGACATCCAGGCGGGCGTCGCCAAACCTTCGAAGCATGTGGATTGCCCGGGCGTCGGCATCCTGTCGAACATCAAGGTGGACGGCGAGTATATCGGGTTCGCCGATGCCGGGCAGGACTGGCATACGGACATGACCTACCGCGAGGTCATGGGCTTCGTGAACGTGCTCTACTGCCTTCAAATTCCGCGCCGCGACGGCAGGACGCTGGGCGGCACTGAATTCGCGAATATGCACTTGGCCTACGATGCGCTGCCGGAGGAGATGAAGACCCGGCTGGCCGACGCGGTGGTCGTGCATAACTTCGAGAAGATGTGGGAATACATGCGCACGGTGCGCAAGAGCGGCCGCGCGCCGATGACCGACGAACAGCGCCGCCAGCGGCCGCCGGTGGAACACCCGCTGTTCCTGACCCATCCGATCACCGGCCGGAAGGTGCTGTACGCCAATCCCGGCTACGCGGAGCGCATCGTTGGCATGTCGCAGCAGGAAAGCGACGACACCATCGCCTGGCTGGTCGAGTTCCAGCTTCAGGAGCGGTTCCGCCATACCTTTACATGGACCGAAGGCGATGTGGTTGTCTGGGACAACTTCGGCACCCTGCATCGCGGAATCGCGGACTACGGTCCCGACGAGTACCGCTTGATGCGGCGCTGCCAAGTGCTCGGCACCAAGATCTTCGACCCGGCATACCGGCGGTCGGTATCGCTGCCGGCGTTGGCCGCCTGACCGCGGCCGCCGGTTCAGGCTGCCGTTACAAACCGTATTTCTCTGCCATCGCCTCGAACTTCGGCAGCTCCAACAGTTCGTTCTGTTCCTGGAAGCTGTTCATGCGGTCCATATAGGCGGCGGTCGTCCCGGTTTCCTTGAGATTTTGGAGGAATCCCTCGGCCTGCCGGGCGAGGAACCGCGCCAACCCGCCCGCGAATATCACGACGCCATAGCCGAGGTCCTGCAGCTCTGAGGCCGACAGCAAGGGCGTTAGGCCGGTCTCCACCATGTTCGCGAGAACGGGTTTGTCGATGGCCTTCGGCACCGCGGTCAACTCTTCCACGGACCGGGGGCTTTCGAAGAAGATCACGTCTGCGCCGGCTTCCGCATAGGCGTGGGCGCGATCCAGGGCCTCGTCGAAACCGACGGCCGTGCGCGCATCGGTGCGGGCGATAATCAAGAAGTCCGCATCCTGACGGGTGTCGAGCGCCGCCTTGAGCTTGCCCACCATCTCATCAGTCTCGATCAGGGATTTGCCCATGAAATGGCCGCAACGCTTCGGCATTTCCTGGTCCTCGATATGAATGGCGGCGACGCCGGCCCGCTCGTATTCGCGCACCGTGCGCACGACATTCAGAGCGTTGCCGTAGCCGGTGTCGGCATCGCAGATCAGCGGCAGGTCGGATGCGTCCGCGAGTTGCCCGGCGCGCTGCACCATCTCCGTCATCGTCGTCAGCCCGAGGTCGGGCATGGCCAGGGTCGAATGCGACACGCCCGCACCGGTCATATACATCGCCTCGAAACCCATCTGTTTAATCAACTTCGCCATAAGCGGATCATAGGTTCCGGGACACATCAGAATGTCCTCCGCTTCGATGAGTTTGCGGAGTTTTTTCGTATGCTTCATCATATGCGACCTTTCAAATTCCCATGCCAACGTGTCTAACGCATGGTCGCACGCGGGGCGGGAAACTCGAAATTTGGCGGTCTGACCGTCAAGTGATTGGTTGAAGGAACGCGCTTATGGCCATGACGATGGTGGAGAAAATCCTCGCGCGCGCGGCAAAGTTGGAGTCGGTGGCGCCGGGCGACCTGGTCACCGTCAACGTCGAAACCGCGGTGGTGATCGACCAGAACTTCATGCACAACCGCATGCGCGAACCGAAAGAAGTCTTCGATCCCGACAAAATCGTCATCATGCTGGACCATATCGCGCCCGCCGACAGCCCCATGCGCGCGAGCATGCATAAGGCGGCGCGGCGTTTCGCCGAAAAGCATGGAATTACGAAATTCCACGACGTGAATCATGGTCTGGGCATTTGTCACCAGCTCGTCGCCGATTTCGGATACGCGATTCCGGGAACGCTACTTGCCTGCGTCGACTCCCACACCTGCAGCGCCGGCGCCTTCAATTGTGCCGCGCGTGGTATCGGCCATCCGGAAATGAGCTATGTCTGCGCCACGGGTCGGACATGGTTCCCGGTGTGCGAGACGATCCGCTACGAGTTGACGGGCGAATTGGCGCCGCTCCTGAACGGCAAGGACATCATCCTGCAGATCGCCAACGATTACGGCGAACACGCCATGCACAACGTCGAGTTCGTCGGAGACGGCGTTACCAAGATGAGCATGAATGCCCGCCGCACACTGGCCACCATGTGTGCGGAGATCAGCGCCGAGTTCGCGGTGTTCGAGGCCGACGAGATTTGCCAGGCGCATGTCCGGGAGCGAAATCCAACCGTCGAGTTCGAACCGCAGTTCGCTGATCCTGACGCCGAATTCGCGGCGGAGCGTAGGATCGACCTCGGCACTATCGAGCCGTTGGTGGCCTATCCCGATACGGTCGTGGAAAACGCGCGCCCGGTCTCGGAAGCGGATCAGGCTCACATCGACCAGGCCTTTATCGGTTCCTGTGCCAATGGGACGCTCGACGATTTCGAAATCGCCGCTCGCGTCGTTGCTGGCAAGAAGGTTGCGTCGGGCACCCGCTTCATTGTTACGCCCGGATCGCAGGCGATCTATTTGGAGGCTATCCGGCGCGGTTATGTCGAAACATTGATGGAAGCTGGCGCCATCGTGACGAATTCGACCTGCGGAGCGTGCTGTGGCTACAGCAATGGGATCCTGGCGCCCGGCGAGAAATGCGTCACCGCGTCGACCCGGAACTTCAAGGGCCGGATGGGTAGCCCTGAGGCTGAAATCTTTCTAGCGTCCCCGGCGACGGTCGCTGCAACCGCCATCCGCGGCACACTGACCGATCCGCGCGAATTGATGTAAGGGAATCCGATATGCGCATCAACGGCAAGACATGGAAGTTCGGCGATCATATCAACACCGACCTTATTCTTCCGGGCCCGGTCATGTTGTTGCCATTCGACGAGCAACCGAAATACGCGTTTCAGGCCAATCGCCCCGGCTGGGTCGACGAGGTTTCGCAAGGCGACGTGATAATCGGCGGGCATAATTTCGGGACCGGCTCGGGCCGGCCGGCCGCGCGCTCGCTCAAGGAACTCGGGATCACCTGCATCATTGCCGAATCGATCAATGGCCTGTTCTTCCGGAACTGCGCGAATTACGGGGTGTTCGCGCTGGAGTGCCCAGGAATCTCCGAGCTTATCGAAGAAGGCGACGAGATCGAGGTCGAATTCGGCCAGTTCACGGTCCGCAACAAGCGCACCGGAGAGGTTCTGCAAGGAAAACGGTTTCCCGCGGTGATCATGGAGGTCATGGAGGCCGGCGGCATCTATCCGATGATGGAACAGAAGGGCTTGCTCGCGGAACCCAACCCGGAAACCGCATAGACAATGCGCCTCTCAATGTCGGTTACTTCGCCGTTGTTATCACCGAATCCACGAGACTTGTCCCCGCCGGTGGGTATCGCTGCCGGCCCGCGCTGCCTGAGAGCGCGCAATTTCGGCTTAGTTTCTCTCTTAGCGGTATTACCGATGCTTCGTTGCCCGCGATGGGCGAATCAGGGTCTTAAGATTGGTGCTGGTCCGGGCGTACACCTGCATCGCGACCGATGTTCAAGGGCGTCGGGTGGGGGCGAAGGGCCGGCGCTAAGAAGAACGATAAAATTGGGAGCGCCTGAGTCCGTTCAGCGCATCTTCCTTTAAATCTCCGATCGATCCCCGTGCCTGGGCGCGTCAAGCCCCGGTACGGGGTTTTTCCAAAACAACTGACCAACTATCAATCAGCAGTTTGCGCGTCCGGACACCGTTGAATCCGGCCGGTGGCAATTCGCGTTCCAAAACCTCGGCGGCTTGAACCGATATTCACGAGTGTAAATTTGTGTGCGGCGTGCAGAAGGTTTCCGCTTCTACGCGAAATCCAGAGATTCCGGCGGACACACAAAACTTCCGGGTTCGACCCTGAGCGGGCGTGGCGGCATTCGAATTGGTGTGGGGCGAGCCGTTGGGATACAGTCCCGCGGCGGGACAGAGGGATTCACACCTATTTAACAGATCAGTTTCCAATCCTCATTGGCGCAAAACTAGAAAAGGCGACTGATGTCGAGTGCGGACGCAATCGCTGGACTGGACCCGACTATACTGGCCGCCGTCGCGTTGGTACTGCTGCTGGCTGGGACGGCAAAGGGCTTTCTTGGTCTCGGCATTACATTCGTCGCCGCGCCGATGTTGACGCTGTTTGTCAGCGTTCCAGAAATGGTGACACTGCTTGCGGTACCAATCCTGCTATCGAACATCTGGCAAGCGTTCGCCGGCGGCCACGTGCGCGAATCCTGGCGACGGATGTGGCGGTTGATCCTGTGTCTCGGTGTTGGCACCGCAATTGGAACACGGCTGTTGTTCGGCATCGACGGCGACATTCTGTTTGCAGTCCTTGGCGCGTTTGTCGCGGCCCTGGCGATCATGGGGCTGACGGGCTTCAACATGCGCATTCCGGGTCGTTGGGAAGGCGTCGCCGGACCCGTCTTTGGGTTTGCCGCCGGGATCGTCGGCGGCATGACGACAATGTTCGGGCCCATCGTCACTGCCTACGTCGCCCATCTCGATCTCGACAAGGACCGATTGGTGGCGGCGACTGCATTGATCTTCGTCGCAAGCGGCGGTTTTCTGGTCGGCGCCCTGGCAATGCAAGGCACGATGACGGAGCACGCGTTCGTCGCGTCGTCGCTCGCCACCGTTCCGGTGCTCGCCGGCACGGTCCTCGGAGACCGGCTGCGCCGCCGCAGCGGCGAAACGATGTTTACCAAAATACTGCTAGTCTTTTTGCTGTTGCTTGGGCTCAACATGTTGCGCCGGGCTTTCTGAGCCGGTGCCGCTGCCCTCGCAATGCGGCAAACCCGGCCGGGCTTGCGCCGACAATGATAACGTCCGGCATGGACGAGACTCCTAGCTTTCGCTCGGTGTCGTTATGAGCGAGCGGTCGATTGCCACACGGAAATCGATATAGCCGAGGGATTGCGGCTTCGGGCCGGACTGGCTCACCAAATTGTCCGCATCGGCCATAGCGGCGGACGTGGTTGCCGCAATCCCGCGGCAATGATCCCATTGCGCAGATTCGCCGCGCCTCGATCTTCGCGCTATCGTGTTCTAGGGTTCACACACCCGGAAGGACAAGGCGATGCCACGGACTTACGAGACCGTCGATGCCGATGGACATATCCTCGAGCCGCTTTCTCTTTGGGATGACTACCTTGATCCCGCGTTTCGCGAACGCCAGCCGCAGTTCGTCATCGACGACAACGGCAAGGAGCGGATTTCCGTCGAAGGCAAGCTGTTGGGAAATCCTAGGGGCATCGGCAGCCTTGGTTCCATCGGCGTTCGACAAGGCACCGTCGAACTCGGCAAACTGAAATACAACGAGGGACGTAAGGGCGGGTTCGATCCACACGCGCGGATCGTCGACATGGACGCAGACGGGATCGACGCCGCATTCCTCTATCCAAGCCTCGGTCTGTTTACCGGCGCCGTCGAGGCCCCCGATCTCTCCGCCGCGATGTGTCGGGCTTATAACCGGTGGTTGGTGGATTACTGCAAGCCTTATTCCGACAGGCTCTTCGGCGTCGCTATGCTGCCAATGCAGTCGGTCGAGCTGGCAATGGACGAGATGCGCTTCGCCCGCGAAACGCTCGGGATGCGCGGTGGGTTTTTGCGGCCGAACCCATATCACGGCAAGAAAATGTTAAGCGACCCGATGTACGAGCCGTTTTGGCAGTTGGCCGAAGATCTCGAGTTCTCCATTGGTTTCCACGAAGGCTCGTCCAACGGTGCCATGCCGACCGTGGGTGTCGATCGTTTCGAAGACGATCGTGCCGCTCGGCATATGATCTCCCATACCATGGAGATGATGCTGGCGGCGTTGAGCGTGATCTGGGGTGGCGTGGTGGATCGGCATCCCAATCTGCGCGTCGGCTTCCTGGAATCCGGCGGCGGCTGGATCGCGCCTTGGCTTGACCGCATGGACCGGCACTTCGACGACAAGGGGTTTAGCGAGACCGCGCCGAGCATGCGGCCGAGCGAGCTGTTCGAGCGGAATTGCTGGATCTCTTTCGAGCCGGTGGAGAATAGCATCGCCGTGCTGGCCGATTACATTGGTCCACATAAGATAATGTGGGCGACCGACTACCCGCATCAGGACGGTTTCTTTCCCGGCGCGCCAAAGATGATGCGGGATCGGCTGGGACCCTTGTCCGCCGACGCGGCGCATCAGGTGATGGCTGGTGGTGCACTCGGCTTTTACGGCATGAACTGATCCGTAGGTTTCGCCCTCAGGACATCCCGATTTACTGCTGCCAAAAAATCAATTCACGTACCGGTTGGTGGTAAGAACCGATCGGTTTCGATCGATTGTCTCGCGCGCCGTCGGCGTCGAGCGGGCCGGGCGCCTTGACCCACCGGGGTAATCGGGCGGTAAAATCGATTTGAGCTTCTCGGCGCGCGACCCATTCGGGCCGTGTCCGCGCACCACCCGATATGCAGGAAGGAGATACCCATGCCGTTCTACAAGAAGGGCGACGTCCGAATTTGTTACGAAGAGGTCGGTAGCGGCTTTCCGCTGCTGGTCACCCCGGGTGGCGGCCTCAACTCCCGCATGAGCAACTGGCCGACCGCGGTGATCAATGCGATGGACGAATTCAAGGACGATTTCCGCTGCATTACGATGGACCAGCGCAACGCCAATGGCGGCGAAAGCACCGGGCCGCTGCCGGTCGATGACCCGTGGGGCGGCTTCGCCGATGATCAGCTTGGGCTGATGGACCACCTGGGCATCCGCGAATTCGCCTTTATGGGCTACTGCATCGGCGGCTGTTTTGCGGGCAAGCTCATCGAGCGCGCGCCCGAGCGGGTCGTCGCCGCCGTGTTCTGCCAGACGGTCGGGCACTTGCCGGATGATCCCGACGTCATGTACCGGTCCGGCCAGGAAATTTGGGCGCCGGAGCTGTTGGAGGGGCGACCCGACCTGGACCAGGACACGATCGACAAATATCTGCACAACCTCTATCGCGTGAACCCCGACTTCCTCTACAGCGTGTCGCGCGACCTGATCCGTAATTGTGCGACGCCGATTCTCGTGCTGCCCGACGACATTCCGGCACACCCGCTTCAAACTTCGATTGATGTTGCCTCGTTGGCGCCGAACGCGGAAATCACGGTGTTTCCCTGGAAGGAGCCGCCCGAGCTCAAGGCGCGCACGATCGACCGGGTGCGCAAATTTATCCAGACGCATTGCGACGGGCGGTGAGGTCGGTGAACCAACCCCAATTTTTACGGCAATTGAGGGATATGACAAATGGGTAAGGGACCGACGGGATTTGGTTTCGTAGAGTGCGGGTTTGGTCGTGCCCCGGCCGAACGGGGACAGTCGACCGGGTCCGCACCGCACAGCCATGGCCGCCGCCGGGAGGTCGTCGTCAACGGTAACCGGGTCAAAACCGTGGACGTGCATGCCCATTGCGTGGTGCCGAGAGCGCTCGCCGTCCTCTCCAAGCAGCACGGCAACGACGAACTATTGATGGCCGATACCAGCACGCGGATCGCCGCGATGGACGAGCAGGGGATCGATGTCGCGGCGCTCAGCATCAACCCGTACTGGTACCACGCCGATCGGGACGCCGCCGCCGAATTGATCGAGATACAGAACACCGCCCTGGTCGAGATTTGCGCCGCCACGCCGGATCGGTTCGTGGCCTTCGCCACCGCCGCCCTGCAGCATCCCGATCTTGCGGTCGAGCAGATCAGACATGCGGTCAAGACGCATGGATTTCGCGGCGTGAGCGTCGGCTGTTCCATCGAGGGAGAGGAACTCGCCGATCCGAGATTCCATCCCATTTGGGCCGCGTGCGAGGAACTCGATCTCCTGATTTTCATGCACCCGCAGGGCACGCAGGAATTCCACCCGAGCGGGCGCTTGTCCGGCAGCGGCCTGTTGACGAATACCATCGGCAACCCGTTGGAGACGACCATCGCGCTATCGCATCTCATCTTCGAAGGGACGCTGGACCGCTTTCCCGGCCTCAAGATTTGCGCCGCGCATGGCGGCGGTTACCTGCCGTCCTACGCCAATCGGTCCGACGCGGTGTGCCGCACCTTTCCGGATCGCGTGGGGCCGTTGCCCAAGAAGGCACCGACGGCCTATTTGAAGGACGGACAGCTTTATTTCGATTCCATCGTTTTCACGCCCGAAGCCCTACGCCATCTCATCGCCGAAACGGGACCGGACCGGATCATGGTGGGAACCGACTATCCGTTCGGATGGACGAGCACCGAAGTCGATTTGGTCCTGAACACGCCCGACCTGACCGACGACGAGCGGATCGCGATTCTGGGCGGCACAGCCGCCGGGCTGCTCGGCATCGACGGGTGAGCTGCCCGCTGTAACCGGCCTGGATTCGTATTAGCGTCTGCGGCTGTCGCTGAGTCGCAAGCCATTTTCACCGCGATCATCGGCCCGCGCCGTTCCTAATGCGAGGCTGGTTGAGAATCCGAAGCCGCTTGCTCGGATATTTCGCCCTTCGTGATCAATTGGCGCACGAACTGAATGTGCAGCCGGAGTTGAAACAGCTGATCCGCATAGCCTAGCGGAACGTCGATAGCGCCGACCTCCGCCTGCAGCCTATCCAGTTCCTTCAGCACACGGTCGCGCTCGCCTTCGGTCTTGCCGACACGCGCCGCCGTTTCGGCATCGCGCACGTCGTCGTACCAACGATATATCCGGCGGCGTATCCGCCACCGCAGCAAGGGCGGCGCGAACCTCACCAGCGGCAGTAGCAAGGTGAAGATGGGGATCAGCAGCACGATCAAACGCTGAACCAGATTCGCGGCCCAAAACGGCAGATATTGCTGGAGGAATCCGGGTCCCTTCTCGAAGTATCGGGCGGCGTCTTCGCTTATGGGAAAATCCACGTAACGCATCGACGGGAACTCGCCTGGCGTCGAGAACAGGCCGCCGCGGCTGTGGATTTCGTCCGCGGCCCGCAGCAAGAGCGAGATGATCGCAGGATGCAGATCTTCATGCGCGACCAAATTGGCGGTCGTGGACAACAGCGAAACCGGTCGAGGCGGGATATTCTTCTTGAGGTCGATGATGCCCTCGGGCAGCGTTTCCACCGACAGGAAATGATACAAGCGCGGAAACGCCTCGGTGCGGGGGAAAGGCATCACGTCTATGCCCGGTGTGGTCATCAGATCCTGGATAACCGATGTCTTGGCGCCGACGAAAAAGGCCGCATCGACATCGCCCGCGACCAAAGCATTTGCGGCGGCCGCACCGCCGATGCGAAGGCGCTCGACGGCATCCTCGTGATAGGACAGCGAAAGCAGCGTCTCGACGAGAACGCCGGTCCCGCTTCCTTTCGCGCCAATGGCGATTCGAAGACCGGCGAGGCCATTCGATGGCGACGGACGTTTGTCGGCCCGAATGAGCAACCAAAGCGGTTCTGGATACAGGCTTGCCAGCGAGACGAGGTCGGGATGCTCATCCTTGTCCCCGATCCCACCCTGAAGGAAGGCGACGTCGACCGGGTCGTCTTCGCTGGCAAGAAGCCGCAGGTTGTCCATCGAACCAGACGTTTCGACCAGTTTGACCTCGATGCCTTCGATGGCCAAGGCGGCTTTGAATTGTTTGCCATACGCGGCGTATGCCCCGCCCGGTGAACCGGTTGCCAGGCGGATACTGGACGGCGGTGCGGGCCTTATGAAATAGGCGGCGACTGCGAAACCGGCGATAACCAACAGGACGAATGGAGCGTAAACCTTGAAACCGTCCTTCATTCCTTGACTTTCCCTGCAATTGTCGAGGCCGCACGCGCCCCGGCTCAAATCGATATTTCGTCCGCGGTATCCGGATGTAGGGATACTAATTAGCGTTTGGCGATGGCGCCAGTCGGGGCGTCGGCGGCTGGGCGGTCAGCGGGGAAGCGATGGAATTCGGTGCGCGTGAAGGTGTTCGGGTATACTCGTCGCGCGCCGATGGGGGTATTCCTGACGGCGTATTGACCACACCCTTCAACGACACCAACAAGAGAAGTGGTATGAAGATTTCCGACCGGAGCATTCCCCAATACGAGCGGCTGGCGGCCCCGTCGCGTCCTGGTAAGCCGCGCAAGACCGGGCTGACCGCCATGATCGACATGGGGCCGACCGATTTCGGCTGGACCGGGCCGAGCGGACTTCAGGACCTTTTGGAATATGGGTGCGATTTCATCGACTACGCCAAGATTTTCGCGGTCAACGGACTGATGTATCCATCCGATCTGATCAAAAAGATCACCGCGCTCTACCGTGACTACGACGTGAAGCCGTTCTGCGGCGGCATCCTGTTCGAAACCGCATTCCAGCAGAATGCGGTGGAAGAATTGATCACGCACTTGAAGCATATCGACGCCACGGCGCTCGAGATTTCCGAGAACTATCTGGAACTGTTGCCGGACGAGCGCCGCCGCGAGATCGGCCGCTTTCAAATGGCCGGTTTCGAGGTGATTTACGAGTTCGGACGGAAGGAGCCGACCGAACCCATCACGCTGGACTACATGGGGTCGGTGGTCGAGGAGATGATGGAGCTCGGCTGCGATCACGTCATCGTCGAGCAGAGCGAACTCGACATGCTGGCCGAGCAGTCGCCGGCGGATTACCAGGCCCTGCCTAAACAGCGTTGGTATCCGCATATCGTGATCGAGCCGGACCCGTACCGCTTTCCGGACCAGCATGTTCAGCTGATTCAGGAATTCGGCGCCGATGTCAGCTTGTGCAATGTGACGCCGGAACAGGTATTGCGCCTTGAAGGGTTCCGCCGCGGGATCGGGCGGCAGGTCCACTATTCCTATCTTCAGGACGCGCTGAAGCAGAAATCCGGCGGCTGACGCATGACCGAATTAATCCGTGTCGATGTCGAGGAAGCGCGCTCGCTGTGCATGGCGGCGTACCGGCGGCATGGCGTTCCGGCCGAGGACGCCGAGCGGGCGGCCGAGCAGTTCATCCTTTGCGATCTGCTGGGAATCCCGACCCACGGGCTGCGGCGGCTCAGCAACTATATCGGCCGTATCGAGATCGGCGGGATCAATCCGAAACCCACCATTCGTGTCTCGTCGCGACTGCCCGCGGTCGCCGTGGTCAATGGCGACGGCGGCCTCGGGACGGTGGTGGCCTCGCGCGGGCTGGAGGAGGGGATTCGGCGCGCGAAAGAGAACGGTATCGCCTATGTAAGCTGTATCAACAGCAACCATTTCGGCGGCAACGCCAGTTATGGCTGGCAGGCGGCGGAAGCAGGCCTCGTCTGCATCTCGGGCAGCAACGGCACACCGACGATCGCGGCACCGGGCGGCAAGACGCCCGCGATCGGCAACAATCCGATCGGCTACGCCGCGCCGGGGCCCGACGGCCGGCACTTCATCCTGGATATGGCGTTGAGCATCGCGTCGCGCGGCAAGCTGCGCGCCATGCGGGAGAAGGGCGAACCGATCCCGGAAGGCGTCGCCCTGGATAAGGACGGCCTGCCGACGACCGACGCGGGCGCGGCGCTGGACGGGTTCGTGCTGCCGATCGGAGGACACAAGGGATACGGGCTGGCGACGGCGATCGATATTCTGTCCGCCGTGCTCGGCGGCGGCGGGATCGGACCCGGCATCAGGCATCAGTTTAAGCAGCCCGACCAACCCTCTAACGTGTCACACTTTTTCCTTCTGATTGATCCGGCGGCCACGGTGGGGCGGGATGCCTTTCAGCAGAACATCCTGGATTTCGCCGAGTGGATTCACGCCCAGCCGTCGGTCGACCCTTCGACGCCGGGGCGGTTGCCGGGCGAGGGCGCGTCGGAACGCCTCGCCCGCAATAGGACGGACGGGATTCCCATGACACCGGCCGAGTACGACCGGTTGCGCGGACTCGCCGATGGGTCACTGTCGGGTGTCGTGCCGGTATCCTAAAAGTTCCCGTTAAACCGCCACCGCGCCGGAAGGCGGCGTCATGACATGGGTGACGCCGCTGAATTCGCCGCTGTCCGGATCGCGCAATGCCACGTTCGGGCAGGCGTAGTGATGCGGAAAGATCGCGTGTTCCCCCGGAATCACGGGCATGTGCTTCTCGATGGCCTGGAACACGGACATATCCAGTTCGGGATCGACGGTGCATCGGCCTTCGCCGCTGACGTCGATCCGCGGCTGGTGTGCCGCGTCGTCGAGCGACATGCCGCGTTCCGCGAGCATCGAGGCGACCTGATACACCGCCGGCATGATCCGACGGCCGCCCGACGCGCCGATCGCGAACCAGGGCTTGCCGTCGCGCGAGACGATGACCGGGCACATGTTGCACAGCGGCTTCTTGCCGGGCGCCAATGAATTGGGGCCGCCGGGCCGCGGATCGAACCACATGATGCCGTTGTTCATCAGGATCCCGGTGCCGGGGAACACCACCTTGCTGCCGAACACCGATAACAGTGTCTGGGTCATGCACACCATGTTGCCGTCCTTGTCGGCGATGGTGAAGTTCGTGGTGCTGGCCGGATCCTTGCTGTCGTCCACGTCGCCCATGGTGCGGAAGCGCTCTTCATAGGCCTGGGCGAAGGCTTGTGCCCAGGCGCTGTAGATGTCCGCATCCGGTGCGCCGTCGCCCGGCGTCTTGCCGTCGCAGAGGTCGATTACGCGCAGCATTGTCGGTCCGGCGGTGAGGCCCGGCGCGGCATGCAGCATTCCCGGGCCGAATTTGGCCTCGAGCGGGGTGACTTCCGTCGCCTCGTAGCTTGCCAGGTCCTCGTGCGACAGGGCACTGCCGCCCGCGCGGGCGTCGCGTACCAGTTGATTGGCGACGTCACCGGTATAGAAGTCGGCGGCGCCCGCGTCGGCGAGCCGCTGTACCGTATCCGCCAAATGGCCGAGCGGGCGATACGCGATGGGCTTGCCCTGTTCCGGCATCGGCGGGAAGCCGTCCGGCAAATACACCTCACGGCTGGCCAGGAACTTCGAAAGATCCTTGGCCGCGCCGAGCGTCCGCAGCGACATGTACCAAGTGACCGGCAACCCCTGTTTGGCCAGTGCGATTGCGGGTTGCAGTAGCTCTTTCCACGGCATCGTGCCGTAGCGTTCCCAGGCCAAGCCCAATCCCGCGACCTGTCCCGGCACGGCGATCGAGTGGTAGCCGACGATGTTGCGGTTCTCGAAGACGTTGGGCCATTCGAACAGATCGCCGCTGGTGCCGCCTTCCTCGTCGAGCGGATAGTCCTCGACCCGCAGGCTGCGCGGCGCGGCCATGCCCATGGCGAAGCAGCGGAACTTGCTCTCGGCGGCGAGGCCGAGCTGCATGTAACCGCCGCCGCCCATGCCGCTCATCCACGGCTCCACCACCGAGATCGCGAAGGACGTGGCGATGGCGGCGTCGACGGCGTTGCCGCCGGCGCGCAGAACCTCGGCGCCGACTTCGGCGGCGGCGCGATGCTGGCAGGACACGACGCCCGCGTCTCCGGCGGCGACGGGCTTGCGGATATTCCAATTTTGGAAGAATTGGGTATTCGGAAGGGATGATGTGCTCATAAGGGGAGTGTTCCGCGAATCGGCGGCAGGGGCAAGGCCTGGATGCTGTAGCGTGGTTCCGCGGCGCTAGGCCAACAAGGGCGCGTAGTCGTCGAGCCGCCGCAGTATCTCGTCCCGACCCGCGGAGGGCAGCCCCAGCAGCCCGCGCGCGATGCCCGCCTCGGCGCAGCGGTCCAAAGCCGATTTGTCGGCGGGCGCGCGGAAGACGGTGACCGACAGGGTCGACATGTCCCGTCCGGCTTCGTCGGCGGCGTTCCGCAGGCGTGTCATGGTTTCGACCGGGTCGAAGCCGTCGCCGGCGCGGGGAAACCAGCCGTCGCAGAATTCGACCACACGGTTCAGCGTATAATCTGTTTCGCCGCCGAGGATGACCGGCGGATGCGGGGTCTGGACCGGTTTCGGATACGACCAGACCGGGTCGAAATCGACCATGTCGCCGTGGAATTCAGCCTCTTCCTCGGTCCAGAGCGCCTTCATCGCCAGTACGCGCTCGCGCAGCAGCTTGAAACGCGTCTTGTACCGGGCGCCGTGGTTCTCCATCTCGTCCACGTTCCAGCCGCCGCCGATGCCGAAGATGAAACGGCCGCCGGACAGCCGGTCGAGGCTGGCGACGCATTTGGCCGTCACCAGGGGGTCGCGCTGCGGTACCAGGCAGATGCCGGTGCCGACCTGCAGGGTTTTGGTCGCCGCCGCGGCGAAGGACAGCGACACGAAGGGATCGTAGGTGTGTTTGTATTCCTTGGGCAGTTCCTGATCGCCCCCGGAAACGGCGTCTTACGGCTCGTCGGGATATGGGTGTGTTCCGGCACGAACAGCGAGCCGAAGCCGCGGTCCTCCAGCTCCCGGGCGAGTTCAGAGATATCGATGGCGTAATCCGTCGAAAAGATAAAGACGCCAAGCTGCATGACCTGTTTCCTCCGTGAATTAGAGCGCCGGATCGTCGAGCCCGGCCTCCGCAAATCCCTTCTGCCGCAAATGGCAACTATCGCACGTGCCGCACGGGCGCGGCCCGGCATTGTAACAGCTCCACGTCAGGTGAAGCGGGGCGTCGAGGTCGGCCGCCATCCGCACGATGTCGGCCTTCGTCTTATCGATCAACGGCGTCTCGATCCGAATCGGCAAACCGTAATGGGTACCGATCTTGCTGCCGAGGCGTAGTGTCTCGGCCGCGGCGGCGTAAAAATCGGGCCGGCAATCGGGGTAGCCGCTGTAATCCAGCGCGTTCGCGGCGATATAGAGCACCGGCGTGATGTCTTCGGGCGGTACGCCGTCATTCTCGATCCGGCGCAGTACGATGCTCTCCAGCTGCGCCGCGGCCAGCGTCAGGAAGAAGGTATTGCGCAGCGGCACATAGGTGATCGGAAACATCCTCGGACATCTGGTCCGTATCGCGGTTTTCCGGCAGGTCGAATCGATCCGCGTCGGTCAGGGCGGAATGGGACGCGAGGGTGCCGTAGAAGCGGACATCCGCGACCTGATGATCGAGCCCCAAATGGGTTGCGACCCGGTCCGCGGCGTCGAGCTCGCGGCGGTGGCGCTGTCCATAGTCCAGGCTCAACGCCGCCAGGGCGTCGCACTCGCGTTGCGCGACACAGGCCAACGTCGTGGAATCGAGGCCGCCCGACAGCAGGATCTGTCCGATGCGATGGGGCACGCGCGTGCCCTCAGCGGTCCGAACTGGGCGCGAACCGGCGCCGAAGGAACCACAGCACTGCGACGGCGAGCAGGGTCATCCACGCCTTGCCGACCACCTGGCCCGGCAGGTATTTCAGGCTGCCGAAGGCGAGTGTCAGGAAGATGATGCTGTCGGCTACCAAGCCCACGACATTCGATGCGATGACCGCGCCGATCCAGTTTCGTTTGCGCAATGGCGTATAGACCGCGAAATCGAGCAGTTCCGAGATCAGGAAGGCGACACCGCTGGCGACCGCGAACTTGGTCGAGACGAGGCCGGAGATCACCGCGCCGACGACGATGGCGCCTGCGATCCAACCCCGGCCCAGCCGTTCCTGCGCCAAGTCGCGAAAGGTGAAGGCCAGCCCGGCGAAGTAAACGCCGGCGGGTGCGATCAAATCCGGGCCGACCGGGACCAGGCCATAGGTCTCGATAGACCAGTTGGCGAGAAAGATCGTCGCGATGAAGAGAATCAAATACGGCACGTGCGGTATTTTCCCGGCGGGTGATCCTGAGTGGGCGGTGACGCCGGTTTTAAACCCTCGGCGCAGGGGCGCAATAGCCGATATCAGGGCCGTTGCGCAAGGACCGAGGCGATGGCGGCCGAGGCGAGCCGGGCCTCCGGCGGATCGGCGCGGCTGGTCAGGATCGCCGGAACCTTGGCCCCCATGACGACGCCGGCGGCGCAGGCGCTCATGAAATAGACCATCATCTTGAACAGCACATTGCCGGTCTCGATCGTTGGCACCAACAGGATGTCCGCATGGCCCGCCACGGGATGGTCGATCCCTTTGAGCGTCGCGGCGTCCGGCGAAACGGCATTGTCGAAGGCGAGGGGGCCGTAGACCGATGCATTTGGGATTTTCGAAACGGCGCGTGCGGTGATCTCGGCGGCGTCCAGGGTCGAGGGCATTGTCTCGGTCGCTTCCTCGCTGGCCGAAAGGACCGCGACCTTCGGGTTTTCGATACCGAGCGCGATGGCGAGGTCGACCGCATTCGCCGCCGCCTGCAGGCGGGTCTCGATATCCGGGGCCACGTTGATCGCGGCGTCGGTGATCAGCAAGGCCGTGTCGTCGTCGGGCACGGTCATGTGGGAAGACATGCGTGAGGCGGCGGCCCGTCCGGAGGCCGGAGTCCCGGCTGAGAATGCCGCGCACGAAGGCGTCGGTGTGGATGTGCCCTTTCATCAGGGCGTCCGCGGCCCCGTCGCCGCAAAGTTTCGCGGCCGTCATGCCGGCCGATGCCTCGTCGGGTGCAGCGACGGTCTCGAACCCGCCGACATCCCAGCCTATCCGATCGGCGGCCGCCGCGATGGCGTCGCGGTCGCCGACCAACACGGGTTCCATCAGCCCGGCATCGACGGCGAGGCGGGTGCTTTCCAGGGGCAGATCGGCCCCCGCGTTGGCGATCGCCGTTCGGACCGGCTGCGTCGATTGGGCGCGCGCCAACAGGGCAGGCGGGCACTGGAAGGGTCGGCGGCTCAACATGGTCAGGCGGGGGCGCCGAGGACCCGGCTCAGCCGCTCGGCCGCGTTGCGAAGGACCGGGATGCATCCGCGTATCTTCTCCGCGTCCAGGCGTGGCTGCGGTGCATGGATCGCGAGGGCGGCGGCGAACCGGCCCGTGCGTTCCGGGTCCGGCACCGGTACGGCAAGCCCGACAAGGCCCACCATGTATTCCTGGTCGTTCACCGCCACGCCTTCGGCGCGAATTTGCTGCAGTTCCTTTTCCAACGTCTGCGGATCGGTCAGGGTCTGTTCGGTGAACCGTTGCAGCTCGCCGGCCGCGTAGATCTTTTCGCGGGCGCGTTTGGTCATCTGGCTGAGAAACAGCTTGCCCATCGCCGAGCAATGGAGCGGCACGTGGCTCCCGACGGAGAGTTGCAGGCGCAGCGGCCAATGAGTCTCGACCCGGTCGAGATAGACCACCTGGTTGCCGTCGAGAATACCCAGATTGCAGGTCTCCCCAGTCTCCTCGGCCAATGACTGCAGGACCGCGTGACGTGGCGCGCGCTGGGCCGACGCCATCAAAGTATCGATGGCGAGCGTGTTGAGCCGCGGGCCGATGGTGAATTGCTTACCCGACGGTTCGCGCGCGAGGAGGCCCTCGGTTTCGAGCCGGCTGGCCAGGCGATGCACCGTCGGTTTCGGCAGGTCGAGGCGGTCCGCTATTTGCGCCAGGCTCATCGGCCGGGTCTGCGACACGATCATCTCCAGCAGCGCGAAGGTTCGCTGCACCGCCGAGCTGCGCTCGCCGCGTCCGTTTGCTCGGCGCGTGGTGTCGGTGCGATCGGCTTCGGGCATCGGTGTCCTCGTTGCATGGTCCCGGCGGGCGCTCACGGCTGCGTCAGGCCCCGCCGACACTCTGTTTAGCATGCTGCGGGGCGGCTGCGGTGTGAACAATCCACAACTTTTTTTCCATGAGATGACAATTTGAGTCGACAAGCAACGCTTTTTTTGAGACGAATTGTACCGTTAAATGAAATAACGACAGTTTTGCGCAAGCAAACGGGGGAGGATGAGTGCCACGGCGCGGTGCTCTCGATCGAGACAAACGCGTTCTTCCAGATTAAGGCGTGCGGGCCGGGCAAGGGGCGCCCGGCACGTGTGGGCACGGATGGCATTCCTGAACCTCTGAGCAGTCAAGACCGAATGGGCTGATCGATGCTCTAGGGCCGTGGGGTCCGGGCAGGGATCGTAAGAGAAAGGAAAGACCATGAAAATGACTTCGCAAGAGGCGTTCGTCGAAACGCTTCGCGTGCAAGGCGTGAAGGTTGCCTACGGTATCGTCGGATCGGCCTTTATGCCGGGTTTGGATGTCTTCGAAGCCGCGGGGATTCGCTTTGTCGACGTCGCGCATGAACAGGGCGCCGCCCATATGGCGGACGGCTATACGCGGGCGAGCGGCGAGGTCGCGGTCTGCATCGCGCAGAACGGCCCGGGCATCACCAATTTCGTGACCGCGGTCGCGGCGGCGTATTGGAACCACACGCCGATGGTCGTGATCACGCCGGAAACCGGTGCGATGACCCAAGGGCTCGGCGGCTTCCAGGAAACCCGCCAGCTGCCGTATTTCGAGGAAATCACCTGCCATCAGGAAACCCTGACGCATCACAACCGGATCGTCGAAGCGCTGAACCGGTGCTTCCAACGCGCGCGTCAGCATTCCGCGCCGGTCCAGTTCAACATCCCGCGCGACATGTTCTGCCAAATCGTCGACTTGGAAATTCCGGAACCGATCATGCCGGGCCGTCTCATGGGCGACGAAGCCTTGGTCCAGTCGGCGGCGGACCTGCTTGCCGGGGCGAAGTTCCCGATGATCGTGGCCGGCGCCGGTGTCGGCCTTGCCGACGCGGTCGAGGAATGCAAGACCCTGGCCGAGTGCCTGGGCGCGCCGGTCGCCAACAGCTATCTACACAACGACAGCTTCCCCGCCAGCCATCCGCTGGCCGTCGGGCCGCTCGGCTACCAAGGCTGGGAATCGGCGATGACGCTGATCAAGCAGGCCGACGTCATTCTGGCGCTCGGGACGCGGCTGAACCCGTTCAGCACGTTGCCGCAGCACAATATCGAATACTGGACCGGGCAGGCGAAGATCATCCAGGTCGACTCCAACCCGGACATGCTGGGGCTTGCCAAGCCGATCGATGTGGGCATCTGCGGCGACGCCAAGGCGGTGGCGCAACAACTCGTGCGGGCGTTGGATGGCCATTCCAGCGGCTCGGCAGGCGAGAAGCGCAAGGCCGACGCGGCGACCGCCAAGTCCGCCTGGCTCCAGAAACTCGCCGGCTGGGATCATGAAGAAGACGATCCCGGCAGCACGTGGAACGCGCGCGCGCGGGAGCGGGAGCCCGAGAAGATGGCGCCCCGTCAGGTCCTGCGCGCGATCCAGGACGGCCTGCCGAAGGACGCCATGGTGTCCACCGATATCGGCAACATCTGCGCCATGGCGAACAGCTATCTGCCGTTCGAAGAGCCGCGCAGCTTCCTGGCGCCGGGCATGTTCGGCAACTGCGGCTACGCCTTCCCGTCGATCATGGGCGCCAAGATGGCGCGCCCGGACCGGCCCGCGGTCGCCTTGGTCGGCGATGGCGCGTTCGGCATCAGCCTGAACGAACTGCCGACCTGCAACCGGATGCAGATTCCGGTCACGATCATCGTCTTCCGCAATGGCCAATGGGGAGCGGAAAAGAAGAACGACATCCTGTGGTTCGACGAGCGCTTCGTCGGCACCGAGCTGGGCGACGACTTCAGCTACGCCGATGTGGCCAAGGCCTTCGGCGTGGACGGTCTTCGTGTCGAGACGATGGACGAGCTGACCTCGGCCGTTTCCGAGGGCTGTGCGGCCCAGAAGAAGGGCACGACCACGCTGATCGAAGTGGTGGTGAACCAGGAACTGGGCGCGCCGTTCCGCCGCGACGCCATGCAGGACCAGGCCTGCCTGCTGGACCGCTACAAGAACCTGACCGTTTCGCGATAAGACACCCATCAGCGACGGAAGCGGGCGCCGGAGTGATCCGGCGCCCGTTTTTTATTAAAAATCAGGATATTCACCACATTTCAGGCCGATGAATTCAGGCGCGAATCGGGGTCAAAAACCGGATAAATCTCTTGAGTATTAGTCTCGGCGGTGTATGGTCGGTCTGCGTTATTACGTCGTTGTTGCTCTCATGTTTACCCGTTTCGACGGTTAGCCAGGTTACTTCTGCGGCATTTTGAACGTGATTCTTGGGAAAGCCGCACGCGGCGGCGTTCCGGTATTGGATTGTCGTGAAAGGAAAAGATCATGGCGAACGGTGTTGTCAAATGGTTTAACCCCACCAAGGGCTATGGCTTTATCGAGCCGGAAGACGGCTCGAAAGATGCATTCGTGCATATCAGTGCGGTAGAGCGGTCCGGTCTGTCCACGTTGACGGAAGGCCAGCGGGTCACCTTCGAGTTGGTGCCTGGCCGGGACGGAAAAATGGCTGCCGAGAATATCGCTCTCGCAGACTGATCCGGCTGCGGGGCGGTCTTTGGCCGTCCCGTTCTTCGTTTGTTATCCGCCCGTTGTTCGATCATTGAGTGAGTGTGCCGTTTGCCCCGGAAACCCAACTACAAGTTCGAACGGATGGAGCGCGAGCGCGCGAAGGCCAAGAAAAAGGCCGAGCGCAAGCTAGCGCGTGAAGAGCGGAAGAAGGCCCAGGCCGGCGAAGGGCCTGCGGTCGAGGGGGCCGATGACGCCGATTCCGAGCCCGTGGCGGCGGCCCGGCCGGCGGGTGATCAAGGCTGAATTCAACCCTCCAGGGCTCAATCCAGTTCATTTGACGTGATGACCGGAGCGATGTGGGCATTTGAAGCCGACACCGCGTCTAGCGGCGTTCCCGGTCGGTGCGGCCGGCTCATGCCAATCCGATCAGATCCCCGATATCCTCCATGTCGTGGACGATCTCCGCGCCTTCGTTTCGAAGGGCATCGGCGTCGGTGAAGGGATCGCCGGCATAGCCGAGAACCCGCGCGCCGGCGGCGACCCCGGCTTGGACGCCGCTCAATGAATCTTCGATCACCACGGCATCTTCGCAGCGATGGCCCATTGCCGCCGCCGCGGTCAGGAATATGTCGGGATGCGGTTTGCCCCGCCCGACATCCTGGGCGCTGAACAGCACGTCCTTCATCAGCGGTAATAGTCCGACCGGGCCGAGCGTGCTGTGCATCTTCGGAACCGATCCCGACGACGCAACGCAATACGAAATGTCACTCGCCGCAACCCGATGAACCAGAGCGATGACGCCGGGAACCGGTTTCACGTCGATGGCGACCGCGTCTTCGATCGTCCGGCGCACGCGCGCGGGCAAGGACGGGTCGAATGGTTGGTCCAGCAGATCCGCAACGTGGCGGCACACGTCCTCGATCGTTTTGCCCTGGAACTGCCGTCGGCACTCGTCGCGGCTGAGAACGAGGCCCAAATCCGAGAGAAACTCGGCAAGCTTCTCGTTCGCGATCGGTTCGGTGTCCACCAGAACGCCGTCGCAGTCGAAGATTACCAGTTTGGGAGCCATACGGATTGTTTCTTGGTTCTGGGCGGGGAGGCCGGTGGAGATACTTCATAACACTTCGCCGGCGCCGAGAAACCCTGTCGCGACGCCTTGCCGTACGGCTGCAACGGCGATACGGTCGGCGCGATTTCGTAGCGGGCCTCTCTCGTCGAACGGGATGGGCCCGTTTCTCATGCTGCCGCGCTGGGATTTCTCATGCCCGATCCGTGTAGTTTGCCGTGGATCTGATCGTCTCCGCCGTCGAAGGTTTAAGCCCCGGTGTTTTGGCCTTTTGCCTTGCCGCCATGTTCGTTGCGGCTTTCATACGCGGGTTCACCGGATTCGGGTCGTCGCTCATGTGGGTGCCGAGCCTGTCGTTGGTCCTGCCGCCGGTGGCAGTGGTGCCGATTACCTTTCTGCTCGAAATCCTGATCAGCCTGCAGTTGGCGCCGACCATTCGAAAGGATGCGGACTGGCCGTCGCTTTGGCGGATATGGCTCGGTGCGCTCGTGGGCGTGCCGATCGGACTGGCGCTGATCGCCACCGTTCCGGCGGACATCACACGGGCCGGTGTCGCGCTCACGGTGATCGTCGCGGCGATCATCCTGTGGCGCGGAACCCGGTTGAGCGGAACGTTCTCTACGCCGGCAACCGCCGGGGTCGGCGCTGTGGCGGGCTTCCTGACCGGTGCGGTCGGCATCCCGGGCCCACCGGTCTTCCTGTACTATCTGTCGACACCGCTGGATATCCGCGTGGCGCGGGCTTCGATCATGGCCTACATCCTGGGCGCGGGCGTTCTAGGCTGTGTCTTCGCGGCGTTCCGGGGCATGCTGGATACCGATGCGGTGGTGCGCGCGTTGCTGCTGTTCCCGATCGTGCTCGCCGGGACCTATCTAGGATCGCACGCCTTTGGGAAAGCCGATCCCGAACGCGCCCGGCGCTGGGCGCTTGTCGTCCTCATCGTGATGGGGGCCACCCTGTTGATCCGCGTGCTGTATACGGCGATGCAATAGCGGCCTAAAATGCCGTTTCGGGCGAATCTTGGGAAGATTCGCTTGTGAAATACCGTCTATTAGACAAGCATTTGATATAGAATACCGCCTAGGATTCGCGACGCCCGCGGACCGGCGGGCCATCATCAGGAGTGTGTGACATGCGGTACCCGACCAACGATCTCGAACATCACTGGATGCCGTTCTCGTCCAACAAGCATTTCAAGAAAGAGCCGCGTCTGATCGTCGAGGGCAAGGGCGTCCATTTCAAGTCGCATCACGGCCACGACCTGATCGATGCCGTATCGGGCCTGTTCTGTTCGCCGGCCGGTCACAGCCGCCCGGAAATCGCGGAAGCGGTGTATGAGCAACTCAAAGAGATGTCCTATATGCCGCCGTTTCAGCACGGTCATCCGGCGGCTTTCGAACTGGCGCGCCGGATCAAGGCGCTGGCGCCGGGCGACCTGGATTACACATTCTTCGTGAATTCCGGTTCGGAAGCGGTCGAGACGGCACTGAAGATGGCCTTGCTGTACCACCGGGTGCGCGGCGAAGGGCAACGGATGCGGCTGGTCGGGCGCGAGCGCGGGTATCACGGCGTAAACTTCGCCGGATTTTCCGTCGGCGGCATGGTCAAGAACCGGGAAATGTACGGTCTCGGGGTGCCGGGCGTCCTGCACATGCGCCATACCTGGATGGAAGAACAGCGGTTCAGCCAGGGCCAACCGGAAAACGGCGCCGAATTGGCAAACGATTTGCAACGGTTCTGCGACCTCCATGGCGGTGATACCATCGCCGCCTGTATCGTCGAGCCGGTCGCGGGGTCGACGGGCTGTCTGGTCCCGCCGAAGGGTTATCTGGAGCGGTTGCGCGAGATTTGCGACGCCCACGGCATCCTGCTGATCATGGACGAAGTGATTTGCGGCTTCGGCCGTCTCGGCAGCAATTTCGGGGCGACCCGCTTCGGCGTGCAGCCGGACATCATCACGATGGCGAAGGCGTTGACCAACGGCTCGATCCCGATGGCGGCGGTTACGGTCAGCGATACGATCTACAAGACGATCACCGACGCCGCACCGGAACAGGGCGTCGATTTTTTCCATGGCTATACCTACAGCGCGCATCCGGCATCCTGTGCCGCCGGGATCGCGGCCCTGACGATCTATGAGGAAGAGGGACTGTTCGATCGGGCGAAGCAACTCGAGAAGCCGTTCCTGAAGCAGCTTTACGCGCTGAAGGATCTGAGCATCGTCACCGACATTCGGGGAATTGGCTTGCTGGCGGGTGTCGATCTCGCGCCGGACGGCAATCCGGGCGTCCGGGGTTACCAAGCCGTTCGCGATTTCTACGAGGCCGGCGTGATGACCAAGATGACCGGCGATACGATGCTGATCGCGCCGCCGTTCGTGTCCACGGAGGCGGATTTGGACCGGATGTTCGAACTCATCCGGGGTGTCCTCAGCAAGTACTAGGGGTCAATCGAGGGCTTCGACGGAAACGGTCTCGCCGGCCCGTGCGGCGGCGAGGTCGCGCACGTCGTTGAGCGCCTTGCCGAAGATGTTGCACGGGCTGGCCAGGCGGATTTCGTCGCCCTGGGAAATCGGGGTCGGGCCGAAGCCGATCGCGATGGCGTCGCCGTCGGGCCAGAACGCGATCTCGCCCGCTTCCACGACGGCGCGGGCGTCTGCCTCGCGGTCAACGCTGACCGGCGTCGAGAAATACACCTCCTCGCCCCACGTCATCGCGGTGGCCGTTATCGGAAGAGCGGCATGGATGGCCTCGGCGGTCGGCGTTTCCATGAGTTCTACGTCGACGGCAATCGATCCGACGGTGATACGGATTTGTCGCATCTGGAAAGTGTAGCGTGGAACGCGGGTTCTCCGCGACCCGGAATCAGCTCGACTGTGCGCCGAGGACTGAAATCTTTTGCTCCAAGATCGCAAGCAATCCGTTCAAGCCCTTGTTCTTCAGGGTTGAACTATATTCCGATCGTTTGGTGGACAGCTCGCTGATCGTACCCTTTACGAAGATGTCGATGATCTTCCAGTCGTCTTTCTTGGGCGCCCGCAACAGATAGTTGATTTTGACCCGTTCCCCGTCCGCTTTTATCAGTTCGGTGCGGACCAGCCGGGTTCCCTTGCGCGGGGTTTCTTCCTTGATGATTTGGAATTTCTCGCCGGAATAACCTTTGAAACGGTCGGCATAGGTCGCGATCGTCAACCGCGAAAACGCATTCACCAGCTTCGCCTGTTGTTCTTTCGACAGGTTTTTCCAATGGCGTCCGGCGGAATAGCGGGTCATGAAATCGAGATCGAAGGTCGCCTTTACCGACGGCTTCAGCTTGTCGTACCGACCGTCAAATCCCAGCTTCTCGGCGGACTGCATCACGGTCAGCAGATTCTTGTTGAAATCGCTGATGACGGCGGTCGCCGATCCCGCGGAAACCGGGGCCGCAGCGGCGATGAGCACGGCCGCCAGAAGCCCTGTGAATATGCGGTGGAAGCGAAAAATAGCGTTCTTAATCAAACTTTTAATCCAGTATCCCGTGCGGATGCATTCAGCTGGGTAACAGTACAGCAGCGTTACTCGGCTGTGCCAATAGATGGTGTTCACAATAAATTGGTCAATGCCTAAGGGGTAGGATTTTGCGGTATCAATCTCTCCCTATTTCAAGTGTAATAGAATCGTCCGATTTGTCGCGCCCACCGGGAATTACCGACCGGGTTCGCGTACGCTACAATTTTCTCCGATACGGCGCGCTGCATGTCGCCTGAAGGACGAATGCGATGAAGGCTATCATGCTCGCGGCGGGTGTCGGCGCCCGTTTGGGACAGGGCGAGAATTATATTCCGAAGGTGCTGTTGCGATTCGGTGGGCAGACGCTATTGCAACGCCATGTTGAACTACTCCGCCATGCCGGTGTGCGTGAGTTGGTCATCGCGGTCGGGCATCAGGCCGAGATGATTGACGAGGCAATCGTGAATCTGGGCGTGGGCGATTTCGTCCGGACGATTCTCAATCCCTATTACAAGCGCGGTCCGATTACGACCTTGTGGTCCGTTCGTGATGAAATGACCGCCGGTGAGCCGCTTATTCTCATGGATGCGGACGTGTTATACGACCACCGCATGCTACCGCGGTTGATCGGATCGCCCGTGCGGAACTGCTTCCTGATGGATAAGGACGTCGAACCGGGGGAGGAGCCAGTCAAGCTCTGCATGCGGGGCGACGAGTTGGTGGATTTCCATAAGCAACCGACCGAGGCCCACGACTACTATGGCGAATGGATCGGGTTCCTGAAATTGTCTGCCGACATGGCGGCACAGGTTCCCGATGCGACCTTGCCATACTTTGAGAACGAGGCGGAAAGCGTGTTGTACGAAGTCGCGATTCGGGACCTGCTGCTGGCGGATAAATCGGGCGCCTTCGGCGTGGAAGACGTTACCGGTTTGCCTTGGATCGAAATCGACTTCATGGAAGACGTAGCGAAAGCGGAAGCCGATATTCTTCCGCAGCTTGAGGCCATGCCGGAATGAATCCTAAGTCGAGTGCGGCCGCCGTCGCGATCGATCAACGAATAGCAAAATGGGCGGCGCGGCCGCTGGCGCGCTTGTCGGTCCACCCCAATGCGGTCACTGGCAGCAGCATTCTTGTCGGATTGAGCGCCGGATGGTTGCTGGCGCAGGGCGACTGGCTAATCCATATCGGTGCGGTCATTTTCGCCATTGCGGTATGGATGGACCATTTGGACGGCGAAGTGGCGCGCCAGACGGGCCGGACCAGCACCTTCGGGCACTATTTCGACCATGCGGCGGCTATGACCAACTACGTCGCGGGGTTCGTCGGCGCCGGCATCGGCTTGGGTAAGGGTGCACTTGGCGAATGGGGGCTCATTCTCGGTATCGTAGCCGGGGTCTCGGTAGCGGCCATCATGACGGTGCGCCTTTACATCGAAATATGCGACGGCCACGACTCCGTGCGCCAGGGCGTGCATTGCGGGTTCGAGATCGAAGATACGCTTTACGTGCTCGCGCCGGTGACCTGGTTCGGTGTATTGAAGTACTTCATCATCGCCGCTGGCGTCGGCGCGCCGATCTTCCTGCTTTGCGTTACTTGGCAAGCGTTGGGCGTGTATCGCCGCTCGCGGTCAAGCGACGCGGGATCGTAATGACTGCATTTGTTACCGGGGCTACCGGGTTCGTCGGGTCGGCCGTATTGCGGTGTCTAGTCGAGGCGGGGCAGAACGTTCGCGTGCTCGTCCGTCCGAATAGCGACCGCAGCAACCTTAACGGCATCAAGTGCGAGATCGTCGTCGGCGACCTAACCGATCCCGCCTCGTTGCGGGCCGCGGTGGACGGGTGTGACACTGTTTATCACGTCGCGGCGGACTATCGGCTCTGGGTACCGGATCCCGAAGCGTTGAATAGAGTGAATATCGACGGCAGCGTGGCCTTGTTTCGCGCCGCGGCGGACGCCGGCGTCTCGCGTATGGTCTATACCAGCAGCGTCGCCACGCTTGGCATCAATCCCGACCGCACACCGGCAACGGAGGATACGCCGTCCACGCTGGCGGATATGGTCGGCGAATATAAACGCTCCAAGTTTCTTGCCGAGAAGGCGGTGCGGGCGTTGGTTGAAGAGGACTATCTGCCGATCGTTATCGTGAATCCCTCGGCGCCGATCGGGCCGCGCGACATCAAACCCACGCCGACCGGCAAAATGATCCTGGACGCGGCGGCGGGCAAGATGCCGGCCTATGTGGACACGGGGCTTAACGTGGCCCATGTGGACGATGTGGCTCAAGGTCATCTGCTCGCGATGGAAAAGGGGATCGTCGGCGAACGCTACATTCTCGGCGGCGAAGATATGTCGCTGCGGGAAATCCTGATCGCCGTGGCGGAATACGCCGATAAGCGGCCGCCGAGCGTCCGGATTCCGCACGATTTGCTGATGCCCTTTGCCCATGTCGCCGAGGTTTTCGGCCGATTGTTCGACCGGGAACCGCTTTTTACGGTCGATGGCTTGAAAATGGCTAAGAAGCACATGTATTTCTCCGCCGCCAAGGCGCGGGCGGAACTGGGCTACGCGCCACGCCCGGCACAAGAAGCGCTGCGCGACGCGGTCGATTGGTTCCGGGACAACGGGTACCTGCCGCGCGTGTAGATATCGCCCGATTTTCTTGTTTTGATTTGTTCAAACCCGTATCGGCCTTTCATATATCTGTAACAATACAAAACTCTTTGAGACGCTGCGGCTGCCGTGAGGGAAGCGCCGCGGCGACGCATCGGGCACGATGGGCACATTATTCCGCAGAACCGCCATCCGGCCGCAGTCGGGCGGACCATACGACCAACGCCTCGCACGCAAGCTCGTAGTGCCGCTTGCCCATATAGGATTTCATCCGAACGCTGTTACCGCGTTGAGTTTCGTTCTCGCTCTGACGTCGGCGATACTGTTCGCCATCGCGATGGAAGATTGGGCGTGGCTGGCGGCCGCGTTGTTCATGGCCGCCGTTCTGGCCGACCACGGCGACGGAGAACTGGCGCGCCTGACCGGCAAGACCAGCGTGTTGGGTCACCGCCTGGATTACATCGTCGGGACGATCAACTATGCCATGCTCTTCGCCGGATTGGGCGTCGGATTGGCTGACTCGGCACTGGGCGATTGGGCGATCTTGTTCGGCGCGGTGGTTGCGGTTACTAACCCGATCATCTGTTCCCTGCGGCTGTTGACGGATCTTCGGCATGGGAGCGATGCGGTTGCCCATCCCAGTGTCGATGGCTTCGAATTGGAGGACTTCATCTACCTGATTGGGCCGATCGTTTGGCTTGGCGGCACTATGATATTTTTCCTTTTGTACGGGATCGGGACGGTCGGATACTTGATCTTCACGATTGTCAGCACCGTTCGCCACGAAAACCCGCTGCGATGATCCTAGAATCCAGAGGGATTCCAAAACGGATCAAATATTCGCGAACAAACCTCGATCGTGGCTTGAAATTTTGCGCTGCAGCATCCATTTCTGATCGTCATAAAGACCGAGTGGCGCCATCCGGTGTTGCTTAGCGTTGTCGATTTATCACAGGCTGGAATGGTTGTTTTTGCTGCTATTTACTTGGCTTGGACCGGCTGATATGACTGCCTATTCTGTAGTTTTGGTCGTGTCGGCGCGGTTTGGCTATGCCTGTCCGATTGCCGTAGCAGGGAGACGAGAGGGATGCGGGTTATCCTAGCGGAACCGAGGGGCTTTTGCGCCGGTGTGGTGCGCGCGATCGACATTGTCGAGCTTGCGCTGAAGAAATACGGGCCGCCGGTCTACGTGCGCCATGAAATCGTCCATAATCGCCGCGTTGTAGAGGATTTGAAGACCAAAGGGGCGGTTTTCGTCGAAGAACTGGACGAGGTGCCCGATGGGGCCCATACGGTGTTCAGCGCCCACGGTGTCTCTCAAAAGGTTGCCGATACGGCCGAGAAGCGCGATCTGCCGGTCATTGACGCGACATGCCCGCTGGTCGCCAAGGTTCATAAAGAAGGTCAGCGCTACGCGAAGTCCGACTACGAAGTCATCCTGATCGGCCACGAAGGCCACCCCGAGGTGGTCGGAACCATGGGGCGCATTCCCGGCCGGGTGCATTTGGTATCGACGGCGGAAGACGTTGCCACGCTCAACGTGGAAGACGAGACGAAGCTCTCCTATGTGACGCAGACGACGCTCAGCGTCGACGACACCCGAGACGTCATCGAAGCCTTGCGCCAACGGTTCCCCCAGGTGGTGGGGCCGGACGTAAAAGACATCTGTTACGCGACCCAGAACCGCCAGACCGCGGTGCGGGAACTCGCCCAGAAAGTTGATGTCCTTCTCGTCGTCGGCGCGCAGAACAGTTCGAATTCGAACCGCTTGCGCGAGATCGGCGAGGAAATGCAAATTCCGAGTTATTTGATCGACGATGCCAGTGCGCTCGATCCAGCGTGGATCAACGGCGCGGGCACCGTCGGAATTTCCGCCGGCGCTTCGGCGCCGGAAGCATTGGTGCAGGAACTGATCGCGCGGTTGAGCGAACTCGATGAGATCGAGGTCGAGCATCTGGATGGGATCAGTGAAAACGTGCAGTTCAAACTGCCGAATGAGTTGCGGGACTTCGCAGCCTAGGGAACGGAACTGAATTTCGCTAACGGCACGCCGCCAGTGAGGCGGCCCGCGCCAGGATTAATTATAGGAGAGGGGGGCACACGTGGCTGTTCCACTTCGGCAGAGTCTTCACGTCGGGCTTTACATGATGAAACAGCGGTTGGCCGGTAATGACCGGTACCCGTTGGTATTGATGCTGGAACCGTTGTTCCGGTGCAATCTTGCATGCTCGGGTTGCGGCAAGATCGACTATCCCGATCCCATTTTAAACAAACGGCTGAGCCTCGAAGACTGCCTCGCGGCGGTTGACGAATGCGGCGCGCCGATGGTCGCGATTCCCGGCGGCGAACCGCTGCTGCACAAGGAAATCGGCGAGATCGTCAAAGGCATCGTGGCGCGCAAGAAATACGTGTCGCTCTGCACGAACGCCCTGCTTCTGGAAAAGAAGCTGCACTTGTTCGAGCCGTCGCCGTATCTATTCTTCTCGGTCCACCTCGATGGACTGAAGGAAGACCACGACAAATCGGTTTGTCAGGATGGTGTTTTCGATCGGGCGGTCAAGGCGATTAAGGCAGCGCAGGACGCCGGGCACACGGTCAATGTCAACGCGACGATCTTCGACGGCATGCCGGCGGAACGGGTCGCGGACTTTCTCGACTATTGCGAGGACAGTGGCATCAACGGTGTGAGCATCTCGCCGGGCTACGCGTATGAGCGCGCGCCGGACCAGGAGCATTTCCTGAGCCGCCAGAAAACCAAGAACCTGTTCCGTGAAATCTTCAAGCGGGGCAAGAACCGCAAGTGGCCGATCAGCCATTCCACCTTGTTCCTGGATTTCCTGGCGGGCAATCAGACCTATCAGTGCACGCCATGGGGCATGCCGACCCGCAACATCTTCGGCTGGCAGCGGCCGTGCTATCTGTTGGGTGAAGGATATGCGCCGAGCTTCAAGGCGCTGATGGAAGAGACCGAGTGGGAACGGTACGGAACCGGCAATTATGAGAAATGCGCCAACTGCATGGCGCATTGCGGTTATGAGCCGACGGCGGCTGCGGATGCCATTGCGCATCCCATCAAGGCGCTGTTGACGTCGCTGCGCGGCGTTCGGACCGAGGGCCCGATGGCGGCCGAAATCGATATGTCGAAACAGCGTTCCGCCGAGTATGTCTTCGACACTCAGGTCGCCGACTTCATGGACGAGGCGCATGCGCCTGCGGGCGACGTGTCAAAGGGGCGGCCGTCCGAGAAATCCGTGTCCGAGCGCAGCAACGCGGCCTAGCTCTTCGAGGGCAGTTCGGCTGTCGCCGGATAGCCGGATCAAGCCTGGAAGTTCCCAGGGGCGCAGGACGAGTTTCGAGATGACGCGGAAGGGCCGCTGCCGCCCTTCCGCGTCAATTCCTTGAAGGGCCGCGGACGGCAGGTTTCGGTCGGCCGGGTCGGCGATGACGCGGACCACGAGGAAGGGGCACTTGGCTTCTTCGGCCGCGCGGGCAACGCCCGCACTTTCCATATCCACCGCGATTGCTTGATGATCGCGATTGAGCCGGGCTTTCTCGCCGGGCGTGGTTACCGCCGTGATTGTGCTGACCAGGGCGCCTGCCGTCACGTCTGAAAGAACGGCGGCGGCGGCGCTCCGCCATGGCGCGGATGTATCCCAATGGCCGCCTTCGGTATCGACAACTGTCGTTGGGAGTATCGCGGTGCCGGGCGTCAGGCCGGCGGCCAACCCGCCGGCGATGCCGAAGCTGACCAACGCGCCCGCGCCGTCTTCGATGAGCCGTCGTGCGCCGGCATAAGCGCGCTCCAGGCTTGCGCCGGCGCAAAAGTAACGGTGTGGATTTGACGATGGATGCTGTTTGAACGCGGCTTCCAGGCAGCGCTGCTCGGCGAGAAACCCTGTGACGAAGCCAGTCCCGGTCACATGCCGAACGGCACTTTCTTGGAGTTGCCCTTCTTGAGGCTGCGGTATCGGGCAAGGGCCCAAGCCGGGAAGAAAGCGCTATAGCCATGGTATTTCAGGTAAAAGACCCGCGGGAATCCGACGGCGGTGAACCATTTTTCGTCCCACTGCGTGCCGTCGCGCGGCGATTTCAGCAGGTAGTTGATACCGTCGCGAACGGCCTGTGCTTCGACCTCGCCGGCCGCCATCAGGCCCAGCACGGCCCATGCGGTTTGCGATGCCGTGCTTTCCTTGCCGGTGCCGCGTGTTCCGTCCCAGTAGCTTGCGCCGTCTTCACCCCAGCCGCCATCGGGTCGCTGGTTGTCTTTAAGCCACTGCACGGCCTTGCGGATATAGGGCTGCGACATGTCTTCGCCGGCGGCGTTCAGCGCGCAGAGAACCGACCAAGTGCCGTAGACGTAATTGGTGCCCCAGCGGCCGAACCAAGAACCGTCGTCTTCCTGTTCGCGACGCAGGAATTCGACGCCGGATTTCACCACCGGGTGCTCCTGATCGTAGCCGAACTGCGAAAGCATGCCGATGCAGCGTGCGGTGACGTCCGACGTGGGCGGGTCGAGCAATGCGCCGTGATCGGCGAACGGAATGTGGTTCAAGTGGAAATGCGTATTGTCCGCGTCGAAGGCACCCCAGCCGCCGTTCTCGCTGCGCATGGGCACGACCCACTCTTCGGCGCGCGATAGATTCTCGGCGTATTTGGTGCTGTCGGCCCGGTGCATCGCGATCGCCACGACGGCCGTGTCGTCGACGTCGGGATAATGATCGTTTTCGTACTGGAACGCCCAGCCGCCGGGGCGGACCCCGGGGCGCGACTCGGCCCAGTCACCGTAAACGTCCATGATCTGCTTGCCGGCGAGCCAGTCCATCGCTTTCTGAACGACGGGGTCGTCGCCGTCGGTGCCGGCTTCCATCAATGCCTGCGCCGCCAGGGCGGTGTCCCAAATCGGTGACAGGCACGGCTGGCAGTAGGCGCTCTCGTCGCTCACGACCAAAAGCTTGTCGATGGCATTCTTGGCGGTAACCAAATCCGGATGATCTTCCGGATAGCCGAGCGCCGTCATCGCCATAACCGTATTGGCCATGGCGGGAAAGATGCCGCCGAGTCCGTCTTCGCCGTTCAACCGTTCGGTCACGAAGGACAACGCCTTGTCGAGCGCGCGCTGGCGCGGTTTGCGCGGGAAGAAGGGTTCGGCGAGCCGGAGAAATCCGTCGAGCCACAACAGCGTATCGCCCCAGCGCGACCCGGTCGGATTCCGCAAATATTTGGGGACATCCTCCGGCGGGACCTCGAACAGTTCGCGGATATCCACGCCATTCGGATTTTTGGCCACCGGCTTCAGCGTCATCAAGATCAACAAGGGCGCGATGACCGTGCGCGACCAATAGGACACCTTCGACAGATGGAAAGGGAACCATCGCGGCAGATGGAAGATCTCGACCGGCATCACCGGCACAGCGCGCCAGGGCACCTGGCCGAATAGCGCGAGGGCGATCCGGGTGAAGACATTGCAGTTCGCCGCACCGCCATGCTCGAGAATCGCTTCGCGGGCGCGCTTCATATGCGGGGCGTCGATGTCGTCGCCAATCAACTTGAGCGCGAAATAGGCCTTGACGCTCGCGCTGATATCGAAGGCACCCTCATAAAACAGCGGCCAACCGCCGTGGTCCGCCTGCAGGCCACGAAGGTAGACGCCGATTTTCTGCTCGATTTCGGGAGCTGGCTCGCCCAGGAAATGCTTCAGCAGGACGTATTCCGCAGGAATCGTCGCATCCGCTTCGAGTTCGAACACCCAGTGACCGTCTTCCCGCTGAAGCGTCTTGAGCCCTGCGACGCATTCGGCGATCACACGGTCAAGGAGTTGCGGATCCGGTTCATCCAGACGTGCAGAATCGTTACTGGCGGTTAGTTCGCCAACGAGGGCTTCAACAGCAGCATTCATTCCGGGAATCTATGTTTTTATTCGCTTTGCGACACACTCATACGTTAGCTAACGTCGTCTAGGTAGGGTTCAAAGTCAAGCTGGGGGCAGTAACACTTTCGTAACGTATGAACGTTGTGGCAAAGGAGCAACACTTTGGCAAAGCGACACAATTTCCCGTTCTGCCGCCGCTTCTATATCAATTTCGCAGCGTTAAAGCCTGAACGAATCGCGCCCTCGATCGTGGCCGGCAGCCCGGTTTGGGTCCAATCCCCTGCAAGGAAAAGATTCTTATGATTCGTGCGCGCATTGGCGCGCCGTTTTTCGTTCTCGGGCGTCTGCGCAAAGGTCGCTCGCTTTTCCTTCACGACGCGGGTTGCGGGCCGCTGCGGGGTATTCAGGGCCAGAACTCGGTCGATGTCCCGCCAGGTCGCATCCGCGATCTCGTCGGTGGGCGCGTTGGCCAAATCGACAGCGGCACTCACGGTAACCGACAGGATATTACCCCGGCAGAATATCCATTCCGCCGTTCCGCCGATCACCCCGAGGATCGGTGGAAGCGGGTTCGCCGCCGCCGCGTCGTGCTTGAAATGGACGTTGACGATGGGATGGAAGGTGTCGGGCGGTGCCGATTCGGGAAGGACCGATGCCAATACGGCGGCCGGCAGGGCAAGAATGACCGCATCGTCCGCCGCGACATCGATTGCATCCTCCCGAAAGCGAAGTGCCGTCACCCCCGAGTCGGACGTCGCGAGGCGGCGAAGTCGCTGTCCGAACCGGATATTCGCGCCGCGTTCCCGCAACGCGGTGAGTGCCGGGTCGACGAAGCTGTGTGTCAGGCCTTGGCGGGCGATGAGCGGCCGGCAGGCATCGCCGCCCAGGGCGAAGGTCTCGGCAAAGACCGGCCAGAGAAGCCGCGCACAGGCCTCGGCCGGCGGCGTATTCAGGACCGCGACGGCGAGGGGTTCCCAAAAACGGCGATAGACATTGGCATTTTTCCCGAAAATTCTGTCCACGGTCGCGTTTTTGTCCGCAGCCAGCAGGTGCAGCGCGATCAGATAGTCGGACGCCCGGCTGCCGGGGACGCGGCGGTCAGGTTTGAACACCCACCAGGGGATACGGCCGCGGTTCGGATGAATGACCCATCGCTCGCCCGTCTCCAGGTCGGCGAACGGAAATCGTGCCTCCGGGAGGTCGAGGAAGGTGTCGGCCGATCCGACCTGGTCCACGAACGCGGCGACACCGGTGTTGCCGGACAGAACCAGGTGGTTGCCGTTGTCGATCTCGCAATCGAGCGTATCATCGAAAAAAGACCGGCAACGCCCGCCGGCATGACCGGCAGCCTCATGCAGTACGACCGGTAGTCCGCGGCGGGAAACCTCGAGCGCCGCGGCCAACCCCGCCATGCCCGCTCCGACGATGTGGACCGTTGGCATTGCCGTTACAGCAGTCCGTACCGGACCGCGATCCAGATTTTTGTGAGCTTGGATACGTGGACCGGCGCGTCGATCCGTGTCCAGCCCCGCTGGATCAGTTTCTCCAGAACGCGATGATACACATGCATCATCACGACGGCCGGTCGCATCTTGCGGCGGTCGCAATCGGCCATGGCGGCGATCGCCTCATTGAAACGCTTGTCGGCAAGCACCGCGAGTTCGGCGCACACCTTCGGCAGGGCGGGGTGCGCGAGGACGGTTTCCGGATCGCGGCTTTCGATTCCGTGCGTGTTGAGGATTTCCGAAGGCAGGTAAAGCCGTCCGCGGTCCGCGTCTTCACGCATGTCCCGCAGGATGTTGGTCAGTTGCAGCGCTTGTCCGAGCGACCAGGCGACATCCATTGCGCGCTTGCCGGTGTCACCGAAAATGTGGATTGACAGCAACCCGACTGCGCCGGCGACCCGCTCGCAATAGAGCTGCAGCGTCGCCATGTCGGGCCCTTGGAGCGATTCGCTCGCGTCCATCTCCATGCCATCGATCAGCGCGAAGAAATCCTCCTTGCGCAGGCCATATCGCTCGATCGGGAGGAGGAGGGCACGCCCGGTCGGTTTTTGGGGCGCGCCGGCGAATAGTTGATCTATTTCCGTACGCCACAGTGCCAGGCCCTGGATCTTTTCCCGCGGCGGCAGCGGGTCGTCCGCGATGTCGTCGATTTCGCGGCAAAATGCGTAGACCGCGTACATGGCTTCCCGCTGATCGTTGGGAAGCGTCCGCATCGCACCGTAGAAGGATGTGCCGGAGTCACGCACCACCGCTTCCACATGGGCCAGATCGGCGTCGGTGGCCCGGCAGTCCTGTTGTGAAGCAGCGTGTTCGTGCGCTGTCGGAGCGCCGTCGTCTCGGGCGGTCTTGCCCGTTTGCGCGCCAGCCAGTGTTGTCACGTTACGCCCGTGCCGGCTGGTCCAACGTCTGCTCGCCGAGCGCGCTGAGCGCCATCTCGGTGATCTGATGCGCGTTCAACCCGGCGTCTTCGTACATTTCGGCCGGTTTTGCCTGGTCCTGGAACCGGTCCGGCAGGAACATCGGGCGGACCTTGAGGCCGTCCGTGATCATGTCGTTCTTCACGAGATGATTCAAAACTTGCGTCGCGAACCCGCCGATCGAGGCTTCCTCGATCGTGATGAGGACCTCATGCTCCCGCGCCAAGGTCTCGACCAGCTTCGTATCAAGCGGTTTGGAGAAACGCGCGTCGGCGATCGTGGTCGGCAAGCCACGGGCGGCCAACTCGTCTGCGGCTTTCATGCATTCAGCCAGCCGGCCGCCGAAGTTGAGGAGTGCGACCTTGTTGCCTTCCTGAAGGATTCGGCCTTTGCCGATCTCAAGAATTTCGCCGCGTTCCGGCATATCGACGCCGACGGCTTCGCCGCGCGGGAAGCGGAAGGCGATCGGCCCTTCGTCATACGCGGTGGCCGTGGCGACCATATGGCGGAGTTCCGCCTCGTCACCGCAGGCCATCACCACCATACCCGGCAGGCAGCCGAGATAGGTGACATCGAAGGCGCCCGCATGGGTTTGGCCGTCCGCGCCGACCAATCCGGCGCGGTCGATGGCGAACCGGACCGGCAGTTTCTGGATGGCGACGTCGTGCACGATCTGATCGAACGCGCGCTGCAGGAAGGTCGAGTAGATCGATGTGAACGGCTTCAACCCTTCGGCCGCAAGGCCGGCGCTGAAGGTCACCGCGTGCTGCTCGGCGAGGCCGACGTCGAAGGTTCGGTCCGGAAATGCCTTTCCGAAGATGTCGAGGCCGGTGCCGTCCGGCATCGCGGCGGTAATGGCGCAGACCGTATCGTCTTCCTCGGCTTCCTTGATCAAGGATTCCGCATAGACCTTGGTATAGGAGGGAGCGTTCGACTTGCCCTTGTCCTGCGCGCCCGTAACGACGTTGAACGTTCCGACACCATGATATTTGTCGTCGGATTGCTCGGCCGGGTCGTAACCTTTGCCCTTGACCGTCACCGCGTGCAGCAGCACCGGGCCGGGCAAGTCGGTATCGCGCAGGTTCTTCAGGACCGGGATGAGCTGATCCATATTGTGGCCGTCGATCGGGCCGACATAGTAAAAGCCCAACTCTTCGAACAATGTGCCGCCGGTGAACATGCCGCGCGCGTATTCCTCCGCGCGCTTGGCGGCGACTTCGATCGGGTGCGGCAGCTTCTCGGCCACTTCCTGGCCTAGACGCCGCAGGTTCCGGTATTCCTTCGAGGACAGCAGCCGGGTGAGATAGTTGCTCAGCGCGCCGACTGGCGGTGCGATCGACATCTCATTGTCGTTCAGTACAACGATGAGGCGGTTGCCGAGCCAGCCGGCATTGTTCATCGCCTCATAGGCCATGCCGGCGGTCATTGCGCCATCCCCGATGACACAGATCACATCGTTGTCTTTACCCTTAAGGTCGCGGCCGACGGCGAAACCGAGGCCGGACGAGATCGATGTAGAGGAATGCGCGGCGCCGAACGGGTCATACTTGCTCTCGGCGCGCTTGGTGAAACCGCTCAGGCCGTCCTTCTGACGTAGGGTGCGGATGCGGTCGCGGCGGTCCGTCAACACCTTGTGCGGGTAGCACTGATGGCCGACATCCCAGATCAGGATGTCGTCGGGCGTATTGAAAACGTAGTGGATCGCGGCCGTCAGCTCGACAACGCCGAGCCCCGCGCCAAGATGACCGCCGGTGACGGACACGGCATCGATTACCTCGGCTCTCAGTTCATCCGCGATCTGCCGGAGGTCGCTCTCCGGAAATTTGCGGAGATCCGCAGGTGTGCGAATCTGATCCAACAACGGCGTTTTCGGTGCCACAATAGCCTCCTTCAACACGCGCCCCGGTCGCGCAGGCGAGCGTCATATAACATAAATGACGCAATACCAATGCTTCAGCGCAAGTATCTTGCGCCGTCGCGGCCGGGACAAACTCGCAAAACCTCATCTTTCAACCTACTACACCTACGCCGAAACGTTCAGGGGGTGGTAGAAAAAAATGCAATTTGTTGCTCTCGCGCCACCCGCGATTCCCGGCGTTGGTGATGTCGACTGCGGAGGTTGCGGATTAAACTCCAACAGGACCCGTTAGACCCGATACTCATATTGCATGTTTGGGTCGCGTTCCACGTCCGGCGGGTAACTTTTTCGTTTGTCCGCATAGTATTGGTTACGGTGGTCGCCGGCCGATAGGCGGTTGTAGGTCACGTAGAGCACCCGGCGCTTACGGTCGGATAGGTTGGGTCCCGATCCGTGCGGCGCATAGGAATCGAAGAAAATCACGTCTCCCGGCTCGGTCGGACAGGCGACGGGCTTCATCTCCGCCACCTGTGCGTCGGTCAGCGGTTCCCATTCGTTTCCGACGAGGCCCTTGTCGTGATAGCCGGCAACCAGTTCGAGACAGCCGTTTTCTTCCGTCGCCGCGTCGATCGAGACCAGCGCGGTGATGAAGAAATCGGCGTAGGTGCTCCAGCCCGCCTGTTGGTCTTGATGCGGTTTGAAGCCGTCGCCACCGGGCATCTTGAAATTGATCTTGTCTTTGAACAGGACGGCTGGTTCGCCGAGCAATTCGGATGTCGCCCCCCGCAGGGCGTCGCAGTCGAACAGCTTCCGGAAGCCGTCATGGTAGGGGTAGAAATTTTCCAGCCGGTTTAGAAGGCGTTCGCCGGTTCCCTTAAGGCTTTCTTCAAAATACATCATGTATTGGCCCGGACTCTCGGGATAGGCCTCGACCTCATCCGTCCAGCGTTCGATTTCGGCCATTTCATCCGCAGAAAACATGCTGCGCACGACAACGAAACCGTCGCGGGCAAAATCCGAGAGGTGCCGGTCGGTTAGCTGTCGGTCTCGATCGGTCACAGAGATTTCCTTTGCATTTCCAGCCCATCCCCATAGGAATACGGGAAATCTGCCGCCGTTGATTTTCGCAGGCAAGGGACGGATGGTCGCAGTGCGGTGCCTATCGCGTGACGTGTTTAGATATTGCTTGGAAAGTCATACGTTTTCATCGTCGGATGCAGATCCCCTCCCGAGGACTCTCAGAACAGATGCCGCGCCGCGCCCCGGACGAAACACCAGGCGAATTCCGGCTTGGTCAATTCGACGCGGGTCGCTATCGGGTCCCGGTTGCGGAGATGTTTCACCAAAAGATCCGCAATGCGCACGATGGCCGCGGACTCCATCGCAAGATGGCGGCTATTCAAACGGCCGGGCAGGGTGCGGGCCTGGTCCATCAGGGCCTCGGTCCCGTCGAGACAGCGGTCGAGCACTTGCCGGAGCCCGGGCGAGGCAGCGCTGCCGTTGAGATCTTCTACCGTCGTGCCGGCTTCGGTCATCCAATCGCCGGGCAGATAGACCCGGTCCAGCGCCCGGTAGTCATCCTGGCAGTCCTGCAAGTGATTGATCACCTGCAGCGCGTTGCAGAGGGCGTCATTCGCGGGATAGCCGTCCCGCGATTCCCCGTGCAGGTCGAGCAGATACCGACCGACCGGGGATGCCGACCGGTCGCAGTAGTCGATCAGATCGTCCCAATCGCGGTAGCGCAGCTTGGTGGCGTCCTGCTTGAAGGCCGAAATCAAATCCCGGCAATGCCGAATCGGGATATCCTTTTCGGTGAAGCTGTCGCGGACGCGGTGCGCCTTGATGAAATCCGGATGGTCGTTCTGGCCCAGTAAGGCGGCGTCGAACCCTTCGAGCCTGCGGATTTTTTCGTCGGGGGCGAGTTCCGGATTGTCGGCGACGTCGTCGATCGCCCGGGCATAGGCATAGAAGACGGCGACATGCGGCCGAAGACGTTTCGGTAATAGGAAGGAGCCGACGGGAAAATTCTCGTCGGCCGCGCCTTTGCCGGATGCCGCTTCCGCCGTGTTGACCGTCATGGGCGGGACAATGCTCTCTCGTTTCGGGCCCGAAATGGCGATCCGGCCCAGTTTCTACTCTCTGCCACAGCGTCGGTCCGGATGCCAGTGCCCTGACACCGGCATTCCGGCGCGGTCATGAAAATTTCCCTTTACAGCGATTGTGCCGCTAGGCTAGGCCAGCGTTGATTTCCGGGCCATTCAGCCCCACGTTAAGCGCACGTCAGCGCCAGCAAGGGACGTCCTAAGCATGTTGAATTTCAACGATCCGGCATTCCGCCGAAAGAGTGTTCAGGTCAAGATCAAGGATACCGCCGTCGGCGGCGACGCGCCGGTGATGGTGCAGTCCATGACCAACACGGATACCGCGGATCCGCAGGGCACGGCCGATCAGATTCAAGCGCTCGCGGAAGCCGGCTCGGAGGTCGTCCGGATCACGGTTGATCGGCAGGAAGCTGCCCAGGCGGTGCCGAAAATTCGCGAATTGCTGGATCAGCGCGGCTGCGACGTGCCCATCGTCGGCGATTTCCACTACATCGGCCACAAGCTGCTGAGCGACAACCCCGGTTGCGCCGAGGCGCTCGATAAATACCGCATCAATCCGGGCAATGTCGGCTTTCGCGAGAAGAAGGACGTGCAATTCTCGACCATGATCGAGATGGCTCTGAAGCACGACAAGCCGGTACGGATCGGCGTCAACTGGGGCAGCCTCGATCAGGAATTGCTGGCCCATATGATGGACGAGAACGGCAAGGCGGCCGAGCCGAAACCGGCATCCGAGGTTCTGGAAGAGGCGCTGGTGCAGTCCGCGTTGACGAGTGCGGCGCGCGCCGAGGAACTCGGCATGGGCCGCGACAAGATCATCCTGTCCTGCAAGGTGAGCGAGGTTCAGGCGATGATCTCCGCCTATCGGAATCTCGCGTCGCGCTGCGATTACGCCCTGCATCTGGGCCTCACCGAGGCGGGCATGGGATCGAAGGGCATCGTTGCGTCTACCGCGGCGCTCGCGGTGTTGTTGCAGCAAGGTATCGGCGACACGATCCGCATCTCGCTGACGCCCGAGCCGGGCGGCGACCGCACCAAGGAGGTCATCGTGGCGCAGGAGGTCTTGCAGACCATGGGTATCCGCTCCTTCACGCCGCTGGTCACCGCATGCCCCGGATGCGGCCGCACGACGAGCACCGTATTCCAGGAACTGGCGGAGAAGATCCAAGGATACATCCGTACGCAAATGCCCGAATGGCGGCAGAAATACGTCGGCGTCGAGGAGATGAACGTGGCCGTCATGGGCTGCATCGTAAACGGCCCCGGCGAAAGCAAGCACGCCGATATCGGGATCAGCCTGCCTGGCACCGGCGAGCAGCCCACGGCCCCCGTCTTCATCGACGGCGAGAAGGCGGCGACCCTGCGCGGCGCTAATATCGCCGAGGAATTCCAGCAGATCGTCGACGACTATATCGAGAAACGCTACGACGCCCGGCCGTAGGCGCAGGGCCGATCCCATCGGGTTATCCGACGCGCTGGAAACTGCGTTCGGGAATGCCACATTAGGGGAGTTGCCTAACGCCTCATGCCGGGAGACCGCCGATGATCAAGGGATTGCACCACGCCGCCTACCGCTGCCGCGATTCAGAGGAAACGCGCGCTTTTTACGAAGATTTTCTCGGGCTGCCGCTCGCCAACGCGTTCGAGATCACGCAAACGCAGACGGGCCGCGAGACCGGCGTATTGCACAGTTTCTACCGCATGGACGACGGGTCCTTCATGGCGTTCTTCGAGGCGCCGGACATGGATTTCGAGTTCAAGGAGCAGCATGACTTCGACCTGCATATCGCGCTCGAGGTCGACGATGCGACACTGGAACGGATGGTCGAGCGGGGCAGAGAGTCCGGCATCGACACCCGTGGGCCCGTCGATCATGGGTTCATCCGTTCGATCTACTTCCGCGATCCCAATGGGTATGTGGTCGAGCTGACCGCCAAGAAATCGGACGAGCGGTTCGATACGTCGAAGGCCGAAGCCGAGGCGCGGTCGGCGCTCGATGACTGGCAGGCCTCGAAACCGGCCGGCTGACGCTCCAACGTGGCTTAGGCAGGGCGGTCAGTCGGCCGCCTCGGCAGCGCCCAGGTCGACGATGGTATCGCCGACCGATATCCTGCCGCCTTCCAGGACCTCGCAGTTGATGCCGCCCTTGTCCCACCAGGCGTCATACAGGCCCGGCAGGTTCAGTTTCTTTTCCAGATAGCGGCAGGGCTGGTTGATGCGGTGCACGTGCAGCCGGACCGGCCCGACGGTGATCTGCCGGCCGACCAGCGGCGCCAGCTCAATCCCGCGCGTCACCACGTTGCGCCGGCACTCTTCCGGCGGCACGTCCAACCCATGTTCCTCCTTCAGCATGTCGAGGATTTCGCCTTGGGTCAGGGTGATGTGCCGGCCCGGTTCCGGTTTCTTCGAGTAAGTGCCGGTCTTCAACATGTACCGGTCGCCGTCGATACCCTCGCCGGTGAGGGCCGAGATGCTGTCATGGCCGATCATCGGCTGCGACATGGCGGGCGTGGTAAACAGATGGGTGACCGTGGCTTGGGGCATGATGTGCTCGTCGGTTGGGGCCGGATGGCGGATTGTGCCCGGGTTACAGTCGTTTGTCACCTCAATCGGCGGCAACGCCGGGCTCGAAGGCGTGCGGGTACAGCTTCTCCATCGCCTCTTGGGTCACGCGGCCGTTGCGGAGGTCTTCCTGGATCAGCGCGGGGTTGCGCGCGGCCGCATTGCCCCAGCCGCCGCCGCCGGAAATGACCATTTCGAACACGTCGCCGCGCCGCAGGGCGTGATTGCTGGCCGCGTCGATGCGGATTTCGGTCCCGTCGCGGTGGATGATGAAGGCCGTCCGGCTGCCCGGGTCGCCGCCGGCGAGTCCCCACGGGCTCGATTGGTGCCGGTCGCCGTTGGTGCTGAGCAGTACCTCGTCCACCAGGATCTCGAAGCGTTTGCGGATGCCGAGGCCGCCGCGGAATTCGCCGGCGCCGCCCGAATCCGGAATCAGGCTGTATTCCACGACGCGCACGAAGGGATGACCGCGCTCGATGGCTTCGACCGGGGCGTTGCCGGTATTCGACAGGATTTGCGGGATCGCCTCCGCGCCGTCGCAGCCTTTCGCGCCGCCGTTCCCGCCGGCGAGGATTTCCGTGAACATGTTGTATCGCCCGCCGTCGCGATGGGCGAGGGTGATGGTGAGCGTGCTGTCGCATCCGGCCGCCGCGGTGCGGTCGGGGATGGCGGCGCCCAGGGCGCGTTTCACCGCCGTGGCCATGCGGTACACGCCGGTCATGCGGCCGCGCACCGGGGCGGGATGGACCGGGTCGACGATCGATCCCCTGCGCGTGACGATGCGGATCGGCCGGTAGGTGCCCGCGTTGGTGATCGCCTGCGGGCCGAGCAGGGTGGCGAACAGGGTCAGTGTTCCCGACTGGGTCGACGCCACCGGCACATTGATCGGCCAGACGACCTGATCGGCGCAGCCGGACAGGTCGACCTCGACATCGCTGCCCGCGACCGTGATCTTGGCGTGCATCGGCACCAGCGGATCACCCGCATGCTGGCCGTCGATCGTGTCCTCGCCGTGGTAGACGCCGTCGGGGATGCGCTCGATCACCGACCGCATCATGCGCTCCGAGTAGTCCTGCAACTCGGTCATGGCGGCGCAGGTCTTCTCGCGGCCATAGCGTTGCAGAATCTCCAGCAGCCGCGCCTTGCCGCGCAGGACGGACGAGATTTGCGCTCGCAGATCGCCCAGCACCACATCCGGGCAGCGCACGTTCGCTTCGATGATCTGCTCGATCGGGCCGCCGTAGAGATCCTTCTCGAAGTCGATCCGCATCGACGGCAGGATGAGCCCTTCCTGGAAGATTTCGGTCGCACCCGCATTCGATCCGGCGAGCGCGCCGCCGACTTCGAGGTGATGCGCGATGTTGCCGGCAAAGGCGATCAGCGTTCCGTCGTCGTCGAAGACCGGCAGGACCAGGATGATGTCGTTGAGGTGCTGGCCGTTCTCATAGGCGTTGTTCAGGATGAAGGCGTCGCCCGCCCGGACGGTGTCCAAGCCGTATTTGTCGCCGATCCACTCGAGCGCGGCCGACAGCGAGTTCATCTGGATGGGCGTGCCTTCGGCCTGCGCCACGGTTTCGCCCTTGGCGTCGAGGATCGAGGTGCAAAAGTCGCGCGACTCCCGGACGATGGTCGAATGGGCGGCGCGCATCAGGGCTTCGCTCATCTCCCCCGCGGCGGAGCGCAGGGCCCCGCTGATCACCGCGAAATCTCCGGGCGACAGGCGCATCAGGCGTTCCCCCGTTCCACATGCAGCAGCCCGAAGGCGTCGACGCGCGCGACCCAATCCGGTGGCACCAGGGTCGTCGTCGTGGGCTCGATGCAAAGCGCGGGGCCGGGCGTCGGCGTTTCGGTGGTCAGTCCGGCGCGGTCGGCGATACGCGCCTCGGTCTCCTGGCCACCGACGGAGATGGTTCGCGCATCCGCGGCTTGCCCCGTGGCAAGTGTCTTCCAATGCGAGAGAACGGCAGGCGATGGCGCGGTGGCCGTCAGCCGAATGGCTGTAATCTCGACATCTTGATCCTCGAAGGCGTGGCCGTATCGGAGGGTATGCACGCCATGGAATTCGTTTGCGACATGCGCCGCGCCGTCGGCCATCGCGGCGTCGGTATCCAGCGGCACGCGCAGTTCGAAGCCTTGCCCGGCGTAGCGGGCGTCGGCGGTGTAGGCGAGGGTCAGCGAGTCCGGATCGACGCCTTGCTCGCGAAAGGCTTGCACGGCCTCGTCGCGCAGCGCGGTCAGTTGCGTCGAGAACGCCGCCGCGCTCTGCATCAACTTTGCACCTTGCTCGACCGCCTGGGTGAAATCCATGCGTAGGCCCGCCGACGTCAGCCCGAATGCCGAGAACACGCCCGGATCGGGCGGCACCAAGACGCTTCCGACGTCGAGTTCGGCCGCCAAGGGGGCGGCGACCATCGGTCCTGCGCCGCCGCAGGCGAACAGCGCGTATTGGCGGGGGTCGTAGCCGCGCCGGATGGTCACCGTGCGGATCGCTTCCGCCATATTGGCGATCGCGATGCGGTAAACGGATTCGGCGAGTTCGAGGATGTCGACGTCGAGTGTTTCCTTAAGCGGTGCGGCCGCCGTTTTGGCGTGATCCAAGGACAGGCGTATGCCGCCCGGGAGTTCCGACCCGTCGGCGAGAAGACCCAGGCACAGCATGGCGTCGGTTAGCGTAAACCCGTCGCCGCCGCGCCCGTAACACGCCGGCCCGGGATCGGCCCCGGCGCTCTGCGGGCCCACGTTCAGCATGCCGCCGTCGTCGACCCAGGCGAGGCTGCCGCCGCCCGCGCCGATGGTGACGATATCGGTCATGACCATGTTGAGCGGCTGGCCTTGGACCTGGCTGTAGGTCCCGCCGTGGCCGGTCTCGTGCGCCTCGCCGTCGGTCACCAGGCAGATGTCGGTGCTGGTGCCGCCGACATCGAGTGTGATGAGCGAGGGCAGCCCGGCTTGTGCCGCGAGTTGCGCCGCACCCGCCACCGCGGCAGAGGGACCGGACAGGAACAGGCCTGCGGGCCGTTGGCAGGTGGCCGGGACCGGCAGGACACCGCCATTGGCCTGCATGATCAGCGGTTCGGCCTTGCATCCGGCGTCGCCGACCGACGCGGCGAAACCGTTCAGGTAGCGATCGACGATCGGTTGCAGATAGGCGTTGACCACCGTGGTGCTGGCGCGCTCGAACTCCCGATGGACCGGGCACACATCGGATGACAGGACGACCCGCACGTCCGGATGCCGCTCGGCGATGACGTCCCGGACGACATGCTCGTGCGCCGGATTGGCATAGGCATGCAGCAAGCAAACGGCGATCGACTCGACTCCGGTTTCCGCGACCATCCGGTTGACGACCGTGGCCACCGCATCGCGGTCGATCGCCTCGACGATGCTGCCGTCGGCGCCGATGCGCTCGGCGACCTCGTAGACATTCGCCCGATCCGCGAAGGGCGGCGGCTTGCGGTAGAACATGTCGTAGATGTGGGTCTTTTCCTGGCGGCCGATATACAGCATGTCGCGGAAGCCTCGCGTCGCGATCAGACCGGGTTGTCCGGCTCGGCGTTCGATCAAGGCGTTGACCGCAATCGTCGATCCGTGCAGCAGCCGCGTGACGTCCCCGGGTGATGCATCGGCCAGGGCGAGGCCGCGCTCGAACGCCTGGGCCGCGGCCCGTTCCGGGGCGGACGGGGTCGAGGGGATCTTGTCGGCGACGACCTGACCGCCGGGCCCGACGAGAAAGAGATCGGTGAAGGTCCCGCCGGTCTCGATTCCGAACGTCCAGCTCATGCGTGCGCCCTGCTGATCAGTGGATATGGCCTTCGGCCTGTACCGGAGATTTCGTCACATCCCGATACAGGACCTCCTGATCTTACAGGACACCGCGGCTTGACGGGAAACGGGAAACGCGGGTTTTAAGGCGCAAGCCGGCCGTGTCTCCGCGCCGTTATTACTTCTTCCGCGCATCCTCGAAGCGCTTGACCAGCCGGTCGATGATCTTGATGACCTCGGCCTCGGCCTTGGTGATATTGCGGCCGTCATACACGGTGTAGAGCGTGGTGCTGACCGCGAATGCGCCGACCTTGTACAGGCTCACCGGAAAAACGCCCAACCGGTCGACCGCGCGGCGGACCGTCGTGTTGTCGGTATTGATGTTGGCGGCGCGCAGCGTCGTGCGGAAATCGAGATTCACGTCGATGGCGCATTGCGCAGAGAGCGCGCCGTAGTTGATGCCGCCGACCTCCAGATTGATTTCGATGATGCTGTTGCTGTTCGGCAGGACGCCGACCTCGGCGAGACTCCTCCGGAGGTTCCGTTCGAACGGCTCTAGACCTTCGAACCCGCAATCCCTCGCGTTCTTGGTGAATTCCACATTGATCTTGTTGAAGCCGGTGATTTCGCTGGGCGCGTTCGTGGCCATTGCGGGCGCCGCTGCGGCGGTGAACAGGGCGACGGCGAAGATTTTCGTCATCAAAGGACGTCGAATCATAAAATCACTCTCCATATCAATTGTTCCAAACCAGTTCGACATGCGTGAAAGGGGCGCATACAACGGCAATCCCGATCACGGTGTCAATGAATCCGATCCCTAACACATTGGATCTCCGATACATTTCACAAGCTTCCGAATGCCCGCTAGGCGGGCGGCTCGCGGACGGGCTCAGGAGCTTCGTCGGGTTTTCCCGGTGGCGGGATCGGCTCTTCCGGCACGATTTCGGGCGGATGCCGCCGCGGCCGCGGCGGGTCCTGTGGCCGCGGTTCGGCCGGCGGTTCAGGCGGAACGATTATGGGTTTTTGCGGCGGTTCTTTAATTGGCCCCGGTTCGCCGGGCGTCTCACTCATCGCGATGCCCTCTCAAGTTTAAGTATCCCAACCCGCAACAACGCACGCCAACACGAATTGGTTCCGGACGTCGATCCGTTACTTCGTACGGCGTAGCACCATCGTGTCATGAAATTAACGCAATACGGAACCATTCTTCCAAATTTGCGTTGATGAAACGAGAGCCTGCTGGCATGCGAAGCTGCATGCGTTCGACAGGTTGGACGAAGACCGGAGGTCCTACCATGCCGTTTAGCCAGACAAGTGGCGTTTTTGCGATGGTGTTGCTCGCATGCGTTGTTATGGCACCCGATAAATCGCGCGCCGCGGAGAAGGCGGCTGGCGCCATTTCCGCCCAGACCGTTACCGATGCCGTGGAAGACGAATTCCTGTTCGATTCGGCCGTCCCGACGACGATCGACGTCAAGACGGTCGATGGCGTTGTGACATTGTCTGGGACCGTTGGAAACATGTTGGCGAAACAGCGTGCGGAACGTCTCGCCATGTTGGTCAAGGGCGTGCGTGCGGTGGTCAATCGCATCGAGGTTCGGCCGTCGACCCAGATTGCCAGCGCATCGTTGAAGAATGATGTGACACGGGCTTTGGCGCTCGATGCGGCGACCGCCAACTCCAGAATAGCTGTTCGCGTCGACGACACCGGAACGGTCACGCTGACGGGCACCGTCGATTCGTGGGTACAACGCGACCTGGTGGAAAAATTGGTCGGCGGCGTGCGGGGCGTCCGTGCGATCGACAATAAGCTTACTTTCGAGAACAAGTCCGATAGGCCGGATTCGCAGATCAAGGCCGAGATTCTTGGGCTGATGCGATGGAATGCCCTGTTGGACCACGAGTTGATCGATGTCGACGTGCGTGACGGGATGGTGCGCTTGACCGGAATCGTCGGTAGTCCCGCCGAACGAAGCTACGCGCATTACGATGCTTGGGTTCCCGGCGTGAAGGCAGTCGATTTCTCGGGCCTCGAGGTCAAGAATTGGGCGCGTGATCCCGCGCTGCGGAAAACCAAATACGTCGTGAAGAGCGACGAAGCGCTGGCCGCGGGGTTGGGCGCGGCCCTGCGTCAGGATCCAAGGATTCAAGCCTATAAAATCCGCGTCGATGCCCTGGGAGGCATCATCACAATGCGGGGTATCGTCGGGAATCTTGCCGCCAAGCGTGCGGCTGAGAGAAACGCCCACAATACCGTGGGCGTGCGGGGCGTCATCAATCGCATTCGGGTCCGTCCTACGACCGTGCAGAAGGACAACGATGTGGCGAATCGCGTCCGCGCCGCATTCAAGCTCGATCCCTATATCGAACGCCACAAAGTCTCGGTCGCGGTCTCCGATGGGGTTGCCCATCTCTACGGCTTCGTGGACCTGTCTTTCGAAAAGGCCCGCGCGGAGGAGATTGCCGCCCGTGTCGATGGAGTCGTCGACGTGGAGAATTACATCGACATTCGAAATAAGCGCCGCCCCATGAGCGCCAACCCCTATGCCGGCGATCCGTCGTCCGAATGGTACGAGTGGTACGAATACCAGGCACCCGGGACGAGCCGCAGCAGTGCGGACATAAAAAGCGCGATCGAATCGCGGCTTGCACAATCGCCCTTTATCGATGCGACGGATATCACCGTTACGGTGAAGGATCGGACGGCGCTGTTGAGCGGGACCGTTGAAAGCGCCGTGGAACACCGTTTAGCGGTGGAGCTTGCCTATCGCGCGGGTGCGGCGTCGGTCGTGAACAACCTTACCCTTCTTGCCAGAAACCCGCGCTAGCGGCGCGCACCCGGCCCGGCTTTCGCGCCGGCCCGTTATTCCCATTGGAACCAAAGACGCGCTTTTCGCGTTGTTCTCCGAACGCGGCCTGGATTGCGCTGCGTCCATATAGAAAAGGAGGGGAAACAAATGACGAAAGAAGAATTTGTCGACCAGCTTAACGAGGATCTGAAACTCGAATTTCAGTCTATCGTCCAATACGTGCAACATATCGCGTCGGTCAAAGGGCCGGAATATCAGCAAACCCTTCAAGAACTGCGCGAACACCTCTCGCAAGAACTGAATCATGCGCTGACCCTGGCGACACAGATCGATTTCCTGGGTGGCGTGCCATCGACGGACGTGCCGGCTATCGATCCCACGAAAGATCCGCATCAGGCGCTGTCGGAGGATCTTGAACTCGAGGAACGCCAACTCAACCGGTACCGCGAGCGTGTCGAACAGGCGACCGAGATCGGTCTTCCGGATGTGGCCGAAGCCCTTGCACCTCTGTTGAAGGAAACCCAGGACCATGTACACGATCTGAGGACCGTGCTGAAAAAATAAGCTTCAGCGGACTCAGGTTTCCAATTCGGCAATGCGGTCGAGTGTCGCTTGGCGCATGCGCCGTTTGACCTCGGCGAAGGTCGCGGCGTCCAAATTCGCTAATGTCTTCGCGGCCTCCGATACCGTCGCATCGAAATCAGCCGCGGGGACCACGTGATCGAGGAATCCGGCCGCCGCCGCACCGTCCGGAGAAAACAGTTCGGCGTTGATCACGGCGCGCTGAAAGAGTGTTGGCGCCAACCGGTCGCGGGCGATCTCGACGCCGCAAGCCGGCATGGCGAGGCCGATGGCCGTCTCGTTCAGGCCGATGCGGAAATCGCCGCCGAACCCGATTCGGGCGTCGCCGGCCAGCAGGAGCAGTGCGCCCATCGCAATCGCATGTCCCGTCACGGCGAAGACGATGGGTTGCGGCGACAGATAGAGCCGCTTCAAGAGGGTCATGCCGGCGTCGCGCATTCGCGTCTTCAGCGGGTCGTCGTCTCCCTGGATGACCTTGAGGTCGAAACCGCCGCAAAACAGGCCGTCCCGGCCGCGGATCACGACTGCCTTCGCGTCCGTTGCGGCCCGGTCAAGTCCTTCGTTGAGGGCGGTGCTCATGGCGGGTGCCATGGCATTGGCCTTCCCGTCGTCCATCGTCAGCGTAGCGATGCCGTCAGTCAGCGAATATGTAACGATCTCAGTCAAATCGAAAACTCCATAGCGCAACCATGAGGCCCGCAAAATCGCATGCCGGGGCCGGACGTGCCAAGTCGCGTTTCAAGCGAGCGTCGGATCGTCGCTTACACGGACCAGCCGCTTGCCCAAATTGTTCCCGTTCATCATGCCGATGAAAGCGTCGATGGTATTGTCGAAGCCATCGACGATGTCCTCGAAGTAGACGATTCGTCCGTCCTTCACCCGCTCGGATATCCACGGCAGGAAGTCTTCATATTGGTCCATGTGCTGGTAGATGCTGAACTTCTGCATCACCGCGCCCTTGGCCTCCACGTTGCCGATGTTTTTCGGCACGGACCGTTCGGCGTTGTCGTATTGCGAAATCTGGCCGCACACCGGGATGCGCGCGCCCTGGTTGATGCGGTCAAGGACGGCTTCCAAGGTCTCCCCGCCGACATTCTCGAAATAGATATCGATGCCGTTTGGGCAGTATTCGTCGAGCGCCGTGCCGATCGAGGGGACGGTTTTGTAGTTGAAGGCGGCGTCGAAGCCGAGCACGTCGACGATATGCCGCACTTTCCGGTCGCTGCCGGCGCTGCCGATCACGGTGCAGCCTTCCAGCTTGGCGATTTGCCCCGCAACGCTGCCGACCGCGCCGCTGGCGGCGGAGATGAAGGCGGTCTCGCCGGGCTTGGGTTTGCCGATACCGAGAATACCGACCCGCGCGGTCAGGCCCGGCATGCCGATGACGGTGATGGCGTGCGTGATTGGTCCAAGTGTCGGGTCGATCACCCGCAGGTCGCCGCCGCCCTTGGCCAGCGAATACATCTCCCATCCCAGAAAGCCCCAGACGAAATCGCCTTTCTTGAAGTCCCGATTGCGCGAGGCTTCGACCTGTCCCACGACGCGGGCCGGGATCACCGCGTTCAGCGCAAAGTCTCCGGACCCGGGGTAGTTGGCGGTGCCGCCCATACGGCCCCGCATATAAGGATCGCAGGACAAATAGATATTGCGGACGAGGACATCGCCATCCTGCGGCTCGGGCACCGGTTCGTCGCGGACGTCGTAGCAAGCCGGCGTCACCGGGCCGTCGGGCTGTTGGACGAAATAGATGCGGCGGTTCTGCATGAATCGGCTCCTTCGGGGCGGGGGGGCAATTGCAGTGTATCTCGACTGAGGTTCCCCGGTCTTCCTTCGACTTCCACCGACGCCGAATTTTACCCGGGCGCCGCAAACTCTATGATGGGGAGATGATTGAAATTCTGCAGGAAATTTAAGTGATGTCGTGGCAACGGGAAGTCGATGAAATCAACCAACGCCGGAAGTGGGCGGAAGAATTGGGCGGGGCGGACCGTATCGCGCGCCATCGGGACCGCGGCCTCCTGACCGTCCGCGAGCGGATTGACGGTGTGGCCGATCCCGGGTCGTTCCGGGAGGTTGGCAAGCTCGCCGGCAGCGGCACCTACAAGGATGGCGTCGTGACGGGCGTCAAACCGGCGCCTTACGTGATGGGCATCGCGAAAATCGACGGCCGTCCCGTGGCGATCGGCGGCGAGGACACGACGGTCGGCGGCGGCACCTATCAGGGCGGGATGCGGCGCAAGGGCGGCCAAGGCGGGTTCGTCGACGATCTAGCGCTGGAGTACAAAATTCCCCTGGTAAGGCTCATCGAAGGATTCGGTGGCAGCGCCGGCACGGCCAAGAGCAAGGGCTATTCCGTCATTCCCGGGCACAGCCAGAATCCGAAACAGATTTTCGTCGATCTGCTGGGGCAGGTGCCGGTGGTCGGGGCGGTGCTCGGCGTCGCCGCCGGCGGCCCGGCCGGGCGCGCGGTGATGTCGCATTTCTCCGTCATGGTGAAAGGCAGGAGCCAGATTTTCGCGTCCGGCCCGGCGGTGGTCGAGCGGGGATTGGGCGAAACGGCGACCAAGGAAGAACTCGGCGGCTACAAGATCGCGGTCGAACAGGCGGGGACCGTTCATAACGCGGTGGACAGCGAAGGGGAGGCGTTCGAGACGATCCGCCGGTTCCTCAGCTACATGCCGCAGAATGTCTGGAACCTGCCGCCGAAGACCGCGTGCGACGATCCGGCCGACCGCGCCGAGGAGGCGCTGCTGAGCATCGTGCCCCGCGACCGGCGCAAACCGTATGACATGCGGAAACTGATTTCCCTCGTCGTCGACAAGGACTCCGTCTTTGAAATCCAGCCGACCTACGGGCGCGCCGCGATTACGGTGCTGGCCCGCCTGAACGGGCGTGTCGTGGGGATCATCGCCAACAACCCCATGCTCGGCGGTGCCGTCGACGCCAGGGCCTCGCGCAAGCAGACCCACTTCGTCGACCTGTGCGATGTTTTTCATATCCCGATCATCTTCTTCGCCGACGTGCCGGGTTTCGCGATCGGCACCGCGGCCGAAGCCGACGCGGTACTGGTGGAAGGGATGCGCCTGCAATACGCCCAGATGCAGGCGACCGTGCCGATCACGTCGGTCATCATCCGCCGCTGTTTCGGCATGGCCGGCGCCGCCATGACCGACTACAACGGCCTGGATTTCAAGATCGCCTGGCCATCGGCGGAGTGGGGGTCGCTGCCGGTCGAGGGCGGGGTCGCCGCCGCCTTCCGCCGGGAAATCGCCGCCGCACCCGACCCGGCGGCCCGCACGAAAGAACTCGAAGATGAAATGCGCAGCTATTCGTCGCCCTTCCTGACGGCGGAGGCCTTCGGCGTCGAGGACATTATCGATCCGCGCGAGACGCGCGCCTATCTCTGCCAGTTCGTCGATGCGATGCAGGACCGCCTCGAACAAGGGGTCGGCCCGAAGATGAAATCCGGCGTGCGCCCATAGTCTGCTGGGCAGCGCGGTTGCCCCGAACTCCGTTGATGTGAATCAACTAAGCATGGCGTTAGCCTTGATATTGTTCGAGGTGGAGGAGGCTATGCCGTGCCTTACGCCGAAAACAAAAAATCAAAACTCGGCCGTCTAAAGGAATGGTTCCGGAAACCCTTTCCAAACATCAAGTCACATCTAGTCGAGGCGGTGCCGAACGAAATCGCCCTCTGCGAGTTCGACTGCAGCAAGACCCAATGCCGCTATGACGAATGGGAGAGTTGCGAGCGGCGGTTGCGGTTCGAGCGGCTACGGCGGGAATACGAAGAGAAATCCTGCTGTTAGGGTGCCGCCGTTGTGCGGGTGTCTATCCGTTGCGGTCGTACATGTTCTCGACGAGATCGACCACTTTGCCGCGGTTATCGAATTCGATCCCGAGGCGTTCGTAGTATTCTTCGCGCGTGAGAAACTCGTCGTTTATTGACGCCATATGCGCGCGCATGAGGCCGTCGAGATGCTCCCGGGTCTCCGTATGGCCCGCATCGTCGATCAAGTTGACCAACTGGTAGGGGTCTTCCCGATTGTCGTACAGCATCCATGGCCCGTCGATGGTGCGGACGTAGGTATAGCGGTCCGTGATGACCCCGCGGTATTCGAAGCGCATGCCTCTGAAATCGGGGTATTGGTCATCGCCCCTGGAATCGCCGATCGAGAACGGACAGGGGTTCATGATCAATACCGATTCCGGCGGGTCTTGGCGTTCGCCCGTCAGGAAGGGCGAGAGGTCGGTCCCTTCGACCGGTTCCGGAACCGGCAGGCCGGCCAACCCGAGCAATGTGGGCATGACGTCGATGACATTAATCGGTGTCTCGACCTGAATGCCTTCCGGCACGGACCCTGGATACCGGATGACGAACGGTATCTTGATTGCCTCGCTCCACGGCCACTGTTTCTTGTAGAGGCCGTGCGATCCGTGCATGTCGCCATGATCCGACGTGAACACCACGATCGTATCGTTCGCCAAGCCGAGTTCGGCGATGGTGTCGAGAAGCCGCTGGAACTGGTCGTCCAGAAACGTGGTCTGGGCGTAATAGCCCCAGAGGTCCTGGCGCGGCACGTCGGGACAGTTGGGCCGGCCCTCGATCGCATCGGGATCGTACATCTCGAGATATTCCTCGGGGACCAGGCGATAGGGGTGATGCGGCGGTCCCCAGGACAGGAAAAGGCAGAAGGGATTGTCGCTGTCGCGGTCTTTCAAATACCGGATCGCGTCGTCGGTTTGGGCGATTGCATCCCAGCCCTCCCATTTCCGCTGCGTGCCGGCACTGTCGGTGAAATACGAGCGGTCGTAGTTATGTTCGAAGTTGGCGCCCATCCAGTAGTCGAAACCCTGACGGCGCGGACCGGGCGGTACCGGGGCTGGGCGGTTGGGCCCGTCGAGATGCCATTTCCCGATATAGGCGGTGTCGTAGCCGGCCTGTTTGAAGCAATGCCCGATGCTTGTTTCCGAGGTCTTCAAGGCAACGTCGTTGATCACCAGACCCGTCGATAGCGGCGTTCTGCCGGTGATCAACGAGCCACGGTAGGGCCCGCAGACCGGCAGCATCGAAACTGCGTTCGTATAGGTCGCACCGCTTTTGGCAAACGCATCGATATTCGGCGTTTGGACATTCTCCTCGCCGGCATATCCGACCGAGGAAGCGCGCAACTGATCCGCGAAGACGAACAACAAATTGGCTTTAGGGCGGTTCATCGGGATATTCCTGTCATTTGGGTTCGATGTAGATCGGGCTGCTCCAGGCGCGGTGGAAATCCGTCTGCACCACGCGGACCCAGTAGGCCCCTTCGCCGTCGCCGAAATCCTCATCGATGAATTCGAAGTCGGCGTCGCAGGATCCTTCCTCCGTGTGCATTGTGGAAGCGGTGACGTACTGATCGAGGCCGCCCAGTTCCCACCGCAGATCGCGGGACCGGACGTCGCCAATGGAGAAGGTCAATTCGGCGGGCCCTGCTTTGAAGGCGATGACCGCGTCGTCGGAGGCATCCACATCGATCAGGACGCCTTCCTCTTGTCCCGACGTGACCGATCGCCAGCGCACGTGATTGTCGCCCCAATCGTCGATACCGTATTTCGCCGTGTAGATGTTCAGCGGCGACGCGGCCTTGATGCGGCCGTTCTCGAATCGCAGGCCGCCGTCCCATTTCATGAACCGTCCCCGATCCTGATGGGTCGCGCCCGACCAGATGATCTTGATCCGGTTGGGATTGCGCGCCGCCGCATTCGGCTGGAAGCGCTTCACCTCGTCACTGCGGTTGAACAGGCTGATGGACTCGATCGGGGCGGTCCCGTGCACCACGCCGCCGATCCGGACGGGCCCCGCGGCCGCGCCGATATCGCCCATGACATGATCGTCCGCGGTGACGTTGAGATACATGCGGGCGCCGGTCGTGCCGTAGCAATGCCGCGCCATCATCCCGTCGTAGATTCCCTCACGGCTGAGGGCGCGGCAATAGATGGCGCCGAGCCCGCCGAGGACGGTCATTTCCGGTGTCGATGGATAGGCCAGGCCCGGGCGGCAGGTATGATCGTCGCTGGCGCCGACGACACCGACCCGAACGCCGGCCGCCAGAAACTCGTGCAGCCGCCATTCGAAGACGCCGTGGTTGGAGCATATCTCGAAGATCGGTTCGAGTTCCGGATCCTGGGCCTCGAAGTCCGAGCGCCGGCCGCCGATATGCGGAACCATAATCACCTTACGACCGGTTTCCGCGATGTACTCCTTCATTTTCGCTTGCAGGTCGTTGGCATGGACGCATTCCGTACCGGTCGGATTTTCCCCGAGTTCCTCGGGCCAGAGCTGCCAATGGCTGCTGCGGTAGATCGGGCCTTCGTCATCCAGGAACAGCACGTTGCGGTCGCCGCCGGTTCCGGTCGGGCCGGACCATTCCCAGCCGAAGAAGGCCGCGAACCGGCCCGGTTCGTTGTGTTTCAAGGCGGCTTGGCGAACTTCCTCCAGGTCGGCATCCGACAGGATGAAGTCGTTGCCTTGATGCGTCGTGAAATCGATTGCCGCCAAATCGCGTGCATAGGCGAAATACTCGTCGGGCGTCCCAACCCCGACCGTCGAGGCAGTTTGCGCCTGGGTGTCGCCCCAGCAGATAATCTCGTCGACCCGGTCGCGAACCATGATGGGATTGGATACGGCGAGCGTCGCGTCACCGTCCTTGAGTTTTAGGCGTCGCACGTCCGCGCCGTTTAGCGTGACGCCGTCGATCCATGACGCCCGGCCATCCTTTTGTGACAGAGACACGTCGACGGCCGGATCGGCATCCAGGGTCAGCCCCGGCGCGTCGACCGGCGTCGGGTTGCCGAATTTGTCGTTGCCGCGAACCTGAACCCGGAATGGTTTGCCGGATTCGATGATCGTCGGCGCCACAACGGTGAAATATTCGGAGGGTCCGCTGAGGATTCGAAAGTTGGGTGACGTGCAGTAGACGCGTTTGTATTCGCCTGAACTCAGCGGGTCCATGAACACGGCGAAGTCGCTGGCGCTTTCCGGGAAGGATTGGACCGCCAGACCCCGCGACCCGCCGGACGTATCGCCAAGGATCACCGTGATGGTGTCGCCGGGATAGAGAGGCCCGCCCGCGAGCCGGACGACGGCGACCGCATTGAAGGGCCGCTTGTGCCCGCGCGGGTCGAAGAAGGTCTCGAAATTCGCCCCTTCGCGGGAGCATGTGACAGTTGCATAGTTATCCGCTGCCGGATCGTCGAATTGCGGTTGCCCGAAATCGGCTTGGCGGCGGGTCCCGATCTTGAGACCGCCCCCCACATCCATCGCATACGCGCCGACCGTGAAGGTCAGGGTCCAGGTCGAAAAGCTTCCGACGACGACGTCGGTGGTCGGCGATATGGCCACCGAGCCCCATGTCTTGATTGTCGTTTCGTCCGTGTTTCGTTCGGTAATTTTACCCATGGTTTTCGGTTCCGCTCGGGTTGGCGCAATTCAGCATCGATCGGACAGATGCGAAAATCGAAAAACGGCCCGGCGCCACCCGACCGGCCCGAAGGCCGCCGGGTGGTGTCGGTCAACCGGGCATCCGACGTGGACACCCACCGGATACCGCCGCTATTTGACCAGGATTCCTAAATCCGTGGCCATCTGGCGATACCGCTTGAAGTCGCTGTCGATATGCTTCTTGAACTCTTCCGGTCCCATGTAACGCGGCACGTCGCCGACGGCCTTGACCATCTTCTTCCAGCCCTTGCGCTTCATGGTGTCTTGGACCGCCTTGGCCCATTTATCGACGATCGGTTGCGGCAGTCCCTTCGGTCCGATGACGCCGCGCCAGCCGAAGATATCCACTTCCGGATATCCTTGCTCGGCGTAAGTGGGAACATCGGGAAACCCTTTGAGGCGTTTCTTCGTGGTTACCGCCAAGGCCCGGACCTTGCCGGCTTTGATGAAATCGATCGCCGAAACCAGGTTGGTTTGGTGGAAATCGGCCTCGCCGCGCAGGAGTCCGGCCATGGATTTCTTGCCGCCCTTATACGGAACGGCCACGGCTGAATCGTTGCCGAGATTCGCTTTTTTCAGCAGCAGATGAATGCCGAAAAAATGGATGCTACCGGCGCCGGCGTGGGAGAATTTGAGCTTTCCGGGATTGGCTTTGATCCCGGCAAGCAGGTCTTTGAGGCTCTTGTACGGAGAGTCCGCGCGCACGACGAGCACATTGGGATTCATCTGCGTCATCGCGATCGGTGTGTAATCCGCGGGCGTATACCCCGTCGACGTGTTCATCGCCGGATGCAGAACATGGCCGCCGATCATGCCTTCCATCAGCAGATATCCGTCCGGCTTCGCCTTCAATGCGTAATTGATGCCGATACCGCCCGACGCGCCCTTCTTGTTGACGACGATGATGGGCTGGCCGATGTGATCCTGGATATTGATCGCCATGATCCGGGCGGCGGTATCCGTCGAGCCGCCCGCTCCCGAAGGAACCACCAACTTGATCGGCTTGTCGGGGTACTCTCCGGCCATTGCCGGTGCGAACGCGATTGCGCCGGCAGCCAAAACGGCGGCAGTTAGCAGTCCTTTTGGTCGTTGGTATTTCATGGTCTCCTCCTGTATCGATTTATGGGTCTCGATTTTTTTCGGACGAATGGTGCCTTTTCCTTTAGTCGGTGATGATTTTTGCGGCCTTCGTCCCTTTAAGCCGCCAGTGAACGAAAATTGAGGCGCCCGCGCTCAAAACGGCGAGGACGAGGAAGGTGACGGAGATCGCGCTACTGACGAATATCTCCAAGGACCCGCCGGAAATGATCAGCGCCTTGCGAAGCTCGTTCTCGAACAACGGACCGAGAATGAATGCGATGGCGAAAGGGGCGGCCGGAATCTTCTGAATACGAAGCAAGAATCCCAGGAAGCCCACGCCAAACATGGATACGACGTCGACCATCGTGCCGCGCACCGCGTAGGTGCCGTAGGTGGCCAGGATCAGCACCACCGGAAATAGGATTTGCGTGGGCATGCGAACCACCCACTTGGCCATGCGGATAACGCCGGTGCCGACGAAAAGCAGGAACACGAGGCTGACGAAAAGTAACAAGAAAACGCTATAGACGAAGTCCGGTGACGATTCGAACAGCAGCGGCCCGGGGCTCAGGCCATGAATGACAAGCGCGCCCATCAAGACCGCCGTCGTCGTGTCGCCGGGAATGCCAAGGCTCATCATCGGAACCAGTGCGGGTCCGCAGACGGCGTTGTTGCCCGCTTCCGCCCCGGCGACACCCTCCAACGAGCCGTTGCCGAACTCTTCCGGTTTCTTCGAGAAACGTTGCGCCAAGAAATATCCGAGGAAGGCGGCCGGACTTCCGCCGAGACCGGGCAGGGCGCCAAGCAGGGAGCCGCCGGCGCTGGACCTGAGATACGTCGGCCAGTAACTCAAGAATCGGCGGAAGCCCAAACGCGGCCCCATCTCGCCGACCGAGACGGTTTCCCGAGCCTTGTAGGCTTCGACACCGCGAACGATGATTTCCGGAATCGTGAACAGGCCCACCAGCAAGGTAAGGATGTGCATTCCGGCCTGAAAATCGTGGATTCCGAATGTGAAACGGCTGGACCCGTGTATCGGGTCCTGACCGATCGTCGCGACCAGAAATCCGAAACTCGCCGCGATCAATCCCTTCAACAGCGATTCCCCGGACACGCCGGCGATGATGGTTATCGAGAAGAGGATCACCGCGAAGACTTCCGCGGCCCCGAATTCGAGGGCGAATGTGGCGACGATCGGGAAGATCACCAAGGCGACCACGGTCGATAGGACTCCCGCCGTGAAGGACGCGTAAAGCGCCATCTCCAGGGCCAACCGCGCTTTGCCCTTCCGGGCAAGCGGGTACCCGTCGAGAACCGTTGCCGCGGCGTTGGGGGTGCCCGGTGTCGCGATCATGATCGCCGTTACGGAGCCGCCGTAGATCGCGGTGACATAGATGCCCAACAACAGCGCAATGGCGGATTGCGGGTCCATGAAGAAGGTGAGGGGCAGGGCAATGACGACCGCCATGATGCCCGTAAGCCCCGGTGTCACGCCGACGAACATTCCCCAGACCACACCGCCGAAACACGCTGCGATGACGTCCCATCGGAGGATTAGGACAATGCTTTGTAAGAAGGCGTCGAAATCGACCATGCCGCCCTCTATCCGAACAGCGGCGCAGAAAGCGCCGCCACGTTCATGAAGCCGTCATACGGACGCGACGACTCAAGCCAATCCAGAAGTCCGAGCGCATTGGAGGGCAGCAGGATATTGGCCACCTTGACGAAGAAGTAGAGCAGGACCGATGGGAGAACGACCGCGATGAGGCCGATGATCCACGGCCGACGTTCGCCGAAGTAGAAGATGGTCGCTGCGACGCACAGCGCCGAGCCGAGGGTCAGGCCAACGAGATAGATCGCGCCGATATAGCCGATGCAGATCAGCGCCGTGCCGCCCGCTAGGGCCCAATCGGAATTCCGCGCGCGGCCCTGATTCGCCTCGCGCAGATAGGTGATGACGCTTTGCACCAGATAGACGGCGCCCAACCCTGCAAGCAGGATGAACAGGGCGTTCGGTAGGAATGCCGGTGAGTTGACGGTGCCGGCGAATTTCGCGGGAACGTGCACGGCGGCGGGAACAACGAAGAGGTATCCAGCCAGTCCGGCGCCTAAACAGAGTGAAGCCGCGATGACGTCGCCACGGTGGGTCGGTGTTTCAAGATCGATTGGGGCGGGCGGTTGCTGAATCGGTCCATGCCCGGAATTGCCGGGGATCGTTGAACGATCACTCTGTAGGTCATCGAGCGACACCGAACGTCGCCTCCCGATTCTTACCCCCCGGACCCTCTAACGGGGCCATTGATACTATGTTCGGTTAAAAGGCATTATAGGAAAAATATATTTTTTCTATAGATTTCATAGGAAAACACGATGAAATACACGCAACTACGATCCTTTCACGCGGTTGCCAGGGACGGGAGCTTCACGCGGGCGGCCAGGAACTTGAACGTTTCCCAGCCGACCGTGACCGAACAGGTTCGTGAGTTGGAAGCGACCTACGCGATCGAGTTATTCAATCGGACCCAGCGCCAGGTCCGGCTCACCACGGTCGGACGATCCCTTTACGAAATCACCCAACGCTTCTTCGGGATCGTCGATGAAACCGACGAATTCCTGCGCGCGGCGGCGGACTATGGGGCAGGGCATCTGCGCGTGTCGTCCGTTCTCCCGTTCTTCATCGTCGGGATTCTGACCGCGTTCCGCCAACAACATCCGCAGGTCAAAGTGTCGGTCGCGGCGGGAAACTCGGCGACGACGCGGAAAAGCCTTCTGGCCTATGAGTCGGATGTCGGCATTTTGGCGGATCATGATCCGGATCACCGTCTTTTCACCCACATCCACGACAGCCATGCCTTGGTGGCGATTGTCAGCCGCCGGCATCCCTGGGCGCGCCGTCCGGGAATCAGCCTCGGTGACTTGGACGGCCAGCCCATGGTTCTCCGGGAAGTCGGTTCAAACACGCGCCGTGCCTTCGAAACCGCCGCCGCCGGTGCCGGCGTTTCGCCCACGATGGTCCTCGAAATCGAAAGCGGCGAGGCCATCCGCGAAGCCGTCGCCGAAGGGCACGGGATAGGCGTCTACGGCGAGCGATCGCTGCCGATCGATCCGCGCCTCAAAGTGCTTCCTTTCACGGATGTGAACGTTCGTCTGAACCGCTATCTCGCCTGTCTAAAGGAGCGTCGGGACGAACATCTGGTGGCGGCGTTCTTCAGGGTTGCCGATCAAACGCGGTAACCGGGATACCGCTTGCGACCGTCCGGGAGCGCCGAAGGATAACGGTCAGGCCGGTGTCCAATCCGGCCGGCCTTCGCTCTTCCGCTCGTAGGGCACCCGATACGTATCCAGGAAGTCGTGGAAATGGACGGTGGTTTGCTGCTCGGTCAGGAAGACGACCGCGTAGGCGGGGGGCTCGTGGCTTTTCGGCACGGTTTCGATGACGTCGAAGTCCAACGGCGTTTGGTGACTGGTGGCGCGCAGCGTCGTGTAGGGAATGCCGCGCCAACTGCCGGCGATGGGGCGATGGACATGGCCGAAGAAGATGTGGCGGACATTGTCGAAATCCGCGAGGACATCGCCGATCCGGTCCCCGTCGGCGCCCAGTCCGATCCGGTCGATGCACGGAATGCCGACATCGAAAGGCGGATGGTGCATGAACAGGTACACCGGCTTGTCGCGGGACCGGTCGAGCGTGTCCCGCAACCAAGCCAACCGGGCGTCGCAATAGCTGCCCCAACCCTTACCCTGTTCGACGGTATCCAAAATCACGAACCGGCCCGCGCTGGTATCGACCGTGGTTTGCAGAAAACCCTCCGAATCCTTTGGTATATCCGGAAACTCCGCGAGCAGGCTGTCGCGCTTGTCATGATTGCCGACCAGGAGATGGATCGGAACGCGCAGTTTCGCCAGGGACGCCTTCAGATCTTCATAGGCTTTCGGCTGCGCCACATGCGCCAGGTCGCCCGTCAGAACGCATAGCTCGGCATCGGCATGGTTCCGGTTGATGTCGTCGATGCACGCGTCGAGGCGCTCGCACGGGTTCAAGCCGTGCAGTATCTCGCCGCGCGGCACGAGGTGGGTATCGGTGAAGTGAATGAATTTCATGGCATCCCCGCGGATGAGTGTGATCCGGTTAGTTCGGTGTAGTCTTCACGGCGCGATGCGGCCGCCAAAAGTAGCCGCGTATAAGCGTGCGATGGATTGTCAAAAATACTGTGGGTCGGACCCGTTTCGACGACCTTTCCATCCTTCAGTACCACCGTCTCGTCCGCGACCCGTTTTATGACGCCGAGATCGTGGCTGATGAACAGGCAGGCGGCCCCGGATTTTCGCTGAATGCCTTTAAGGAGTTCCAGCACATGGGCTTGTACCGAGACGTCCAGCGCCGACGTGATCTCGTCGCAGAGAAGCAGGTCGGGCTCGGCGGCGAAGGCACGGGCGATCGCCACACGTTGCTGCTGACCGCCGGACAATTGTCGCGGGAATCGCCTCAAGAGGTCGGCCGATAGCTCCATATCCTCGAGGAGTTCGACGGCTCTGTCCCGGGCCGGCTTTCCCTTTACGCCGAAGAATATCTCCTGCGGACGGGTCAGGATGGTCTCGATACGGCGGCGAGGGTTCAGCGAGGACAGCGGATCCTGAAACACGAGCTGAATCCTGCGCCGCAGGTCTGGCGTGCGGTGCTTGTCGACCATGTCGATTGAATTGCCGTCGAAGGTAACCGAGCCGGATGTCGGGGCGAGCAGACCCGCGATGATATTCGCTATGGTCGACTTACCGCTTCCCGACTCGCCGACAAGGCCCAATGCTTCGCCAGGATGCAGTTGAAAGGAGACGTCGTCGACCGCGAGGGCCTCGTCCCGCGGCTTGAACAATGCCGCGACCGACCATCGTTGCGCATACCGAAACGAAAGCCGGTCTGTGGTTAGAAGTGGCTCGGCTACCGATTTTTTGGGAGGCGGCGCGGCAACGGTTGCGTCCACGCGGGGGATTGCGGCCGCCAGCATCTTGCCATAGTCGGTTTGCGGCGCGGAAAAAACGCGGGACGCGTCGCCGCGTTCGACGACTTTGCCGTCGAGCATGACCAGCACCTTCTGGCACATGTAGTCGGTTAGCGTCAGATCATGGGTGATGTAGACGAGGGCTGTTCCCAACCGGTCGCGCAGTTCCTTGACCAGTTTTAGAACCTGCATCTCGGTCGTCGTATCGAGGGCCGTCGTCGGCTCGTCCAGGATCAGCAGATCGGGCTCGCAGGCCAACGCGCCGGCGATCACGATGCGCTGGCGTTGGCCGCCGGAGTTTTCGTGCGGGAAGCGGCCGTAGATCGTCTCCGGTGTCGGCAGGTTGGTGCCCTCGAAGAGTTTAAGGGTATGGACGCGCGCCTGCAGGGCGTCGAGCTTTTGGTGGATGCGCAGGATTTCATCGATCTGGTCCCCGACCTTCATGTGATAGGTCAATGACGTCAGGGGATCTTGCGGTACCATTGCGATGCGTCTGCCGCGCAATCCGCGAATCTTTTCGTCGTCGAATTGCAGGATATCCTCGCCGTTGAACCGTACCTCGCCGCCGAGGATCGTGCCGCCGGGCCGGGTATAGGCCATCAGCGCGCGGGCAACGGTGGATTTGCCGCAGCCGCTCTCGCCGACGATGCCGAGTGTTTCTCCCTTGTCGAGCGTGAAGCTGACGTCGTCGACCGCCATCGTAAGACCGCCCGATGATGGATTGCCGTAGCCGACTTGGAGGTTTTTCACGTCGAGGAGCGTCATCGCGACCCTCAGTGCAGACCGCGCGCGGCGTCGAGGCCGAGCGCGTTCGCAAGTCCGTCACTGGCAAAATTCAGCCCGATGACAAGGGTGCTGATGAAAAATGCGGGCAGCAGGATGAGCCACGGCGCCGCGTAAATTTGCCCGACGCCTTCGGAAACCATCAACCCCCAGTCCGGTGTCGGCGGTGAAATACCGAGGCCGAGAAACGACAATGCACTGACGATCAAAATGGCCGAAGAGGTGCGGATCGCGAATTCGACGACAACGACCTCGACGACATTCGGGGTGAGTTCCCGCAGGATAACGGACAACACCGATTCCCCCCGCAGACGGGCAGCCTTCACATAAGCCAATGGCACCTGGGTCAACGCTTGCGCCCGGATGGTTCGCACCGCGCCCGGGAAATAGCTGAGGCCGACGACAATCGTCAAAACCACGACCGAACGGCCGAACCCAACCACGAACAGGGCGACGAACAAGATGCCCGGAATGGAAAGCTTGGTATCGACGATGCGCATGACGACATCATCGTAGAGGCCGCCGATATAGGCGGATGAAACCGCGAAGAAGGTACCGATCAGCACCGCGCCGAGAACGCCGATCATCGCAACGGTGATGGACGTACGGCCGCCCATCAACAGGCGCGACAGATAGTCTCGTCCGATAACGTCCGTACCGAGCAGAAAGTCGCTGTGGCCCGGCGGAATCATCGGCATCGATACGAGTTGGGTTGGCCCATACGGAATCAGCAATGGTGCAAACAGGGCGCAGAAAAGATGAACCGCTACCAGCGCGACACCGATGGTCGTGCCGGGACTGTGGGTCAGGATCGATCCTAGCGATTTATCGTTCGCTAACATGGCTTCTCACTCTGGGGTCGAGGGCAATGATGGCGAAGTCCGCCAGCAGGTTCATGAGCACGACCAGCAACGCGCCCAAAAATGCGATTGCCTGAACGACGTGGACTTCGCGGGTATCGACCGCCTCGATCAGTTCGATACCCAGCCCCGGATAGCCGAAGACCTTCTCGACGACGATGAGTCCCGACAGGACGCCGGCCACATAAAGCGCCGTCGCGTTGAGCGTGGGGATCACGGATGCCGGCAGAACATGCCGGAGCACGATTCGGTGCTCCGGTACGCCGGACAGGCGCGCGCGCTCGACGAAGTCGCTGTTCATCGTCTCCGCGAATCCGACCCGCAACAAGCGGCTCAAATGCGCGACATGGCCGATGATGACGGTAATCGCCGGCAGCAGGGAAACCGCGAGCAATTGCAGTGGCGGTGCGTCGTTGAAGACGGTGATGACCGCCGGGAACAACGGAATCCAGACGGCGAAAATGATAATCAATACCGTTCCGATGACGAAGTCGGGGATCGAATATCCGATGATGGAGGTGGTCGAGACGATCGCGTCGGTGCGCCGGCCGCGCCAGTATCCGGCGGCGGCGCCGATGGCGAAGGCGACCGGCATGGTAATCAAGGTAATAACGGCGCCGAGCTGCAGTGAATTCAGCAGCGGGTCGAAGATAATCTCACCGATCGGAATTTTTTCGACCGTTGTCACGCCGAAATCTCCGACGACGGCGCCGGAGAGCCACGTGAAGAACCGGATCGGGGCGGGTATATCGAGACCCAGGTCGCGCCGCATTTCTTCGATTTCGGCTTGTGTCATCACGCTGACGTCGTCTTCGGTCAAATAGACGTCGAGCGCATCCCCCGGCAGAACTTCGGTCGCCAAGAAGACAAATACCGCAACTAGAAAAATAACGAGAACGGACAGGCCTGTCCGTCGGATCATTGCGGTGAGCATTGGGTCACTCTCAATGTTTTCGCGACGTAAGGCACGAAGGCGAAAGCGGCGGACGGGTTGATCGGCGGTGTGTACCGCCGATCAACCCGATCCTTGCAGGTGCAACTTATGACTTCCAAACAGTATCGAACTTACCGGACCAAGCCTGGGAATGTGCCTTCCATCCCTGAACGTTGGAGCGGTAAACGTCGATCGAGCGCCGTCCGATGAGGAACAGGGTCGGCACTTCGTCGTGCAGGATCCGTTGCATCTCGTGATAGATCGCGCGCCGTTCCTTTCGGTCGCCCGTCGCCATCGCTTTCTTGTACAGCGCGATGTACTCGTCGCCCTTCGGGCTGGGATGCCAGTAACCGCTTTCGTTGTAGGTGGGGCGCGCCATGCGGAAAAGGTTCGCGGCAGGGTTCCTCGGGCCGACGGGACCCATGGCGAAGCGGTGTTTGCGGGTCTTTTTCTTGTCTTCGACACGCCATTTGCGATAGCCGCTCTTTTGCCGCGCTTCGATGGGCAGGGTGATCCCTGCGTCTTTCACCGATTCCGACATGACCTGGAACACCCGGTCGATTTCCGGGTAGTAGCTCGAATAGTACAGCGTCGGCAGGGTGATGCCGTTGGGGTGTCCGGCTTCGGCCAGGAGCTTCTTGGCTTTCTTGACATCGCGGACGACGTCCTTGGGTAGGAAGTCGGCGTTGAAATTGGCCATATGCGTGTCGTTTGTGATCCACGCGGATTTACCGCCATAGACGATGTCGATGATCTTCTGGCGATCGATCGCCAACGTCAGTGCTTGACGGATTCGCTTGTCGTTGAAGGGCGATCCTTCGTATTTGGGCATCACGACCAGCATTTGCGAACCCGCCTTGGCGATGTCCACGACCGTGTCGGGCAGTTTCTCGAACTGCGGCACCATGGCCGGGTCGATGCCGAGCACCATGTCGAATTGCTTCGATCGATAGCCGTTCATCGCGGCGGACATCGGTTGCACCACCACCTCCAGCGAATCGAGATAGGGTCCGTCGCCCCAATACTTGTCGTTCGCCTCGTAGATGACGCGGCGTTGGGGGTCGATCTTGGCGAACTTGAACGGGCCGCTGCCGATGCCGTCCATCCCGATCTTATCCAGCGGCGCCGCCGGCATGATCGCCTGACGGTATTCGGCCGCCCACCAACCGAATTCGGCATTGGGTGACTGCAGATGGAACCGAACCTTGTTGGGGCCGGCCTTTTCGACTTTCGCCAACATTTTCTTGGCGAATGACGTTCCCAGTTTCTTATTGCGATGAAAATCGTATGAGGAAATCACGTCCTCGACCGTCAGGTCGCGGCCATCGTGGAACTTGATGCCTTCGCGAATATCGACTTCCCAGACCGTTTGGTCGTCACTGACGGCTTCCCATTTGGTCGCCACCTCCGGACGCACATTCAAATCCTGATCGACCCAGGTCAGCGCGTTGTAGACGTTCTTGGAGCGGATCTCGATCCCGGCGTAGGGATGCTTCGCCTTCTTCAGGCTCTTGTGTTTCGAATTGTGCCCGAGGACCGCATAAACCAGTTTTCCGCCTTTTTTTGGCTTTTCCGCCGCGAAACTAGCGCCGGGAAAAAGGATGTCTCCGAGGGTTAGAGCGACTGCAGTGCCCCCTGCACCTGCAATGACGAACCGACGTGTAAATACCGATTTCGGGTCCATGACGTATCCTTTCCCTGTCTGTGAGCGTTTAGCCTCACTGTTTCTATGATTTTATTGTTTCAGTTTAGTGCGAACCTACTCCTTCAGTGAAATTGGCAGCGAATGTGGGAAAATTCAGACGTGAATTCACCACCACCCGGTCCATAATTCCGCGGATGTTAATGGTCCTACGAACCTACCTATTGAACAAATAGAAAAAAGAGATAAGCAGTATTGGTTTAATAAATGAGTGAGGCAAGAAACCGGAATATCTTGCGGCGTCGCCCAGCGGCGATCTACCGCATCAGGTCGCGCAGCGAGATGTTTTCGTCGGCCAGGGCGTCGTCGTCGAGCGGTTTGCGGCCGCCGATCAGCCGGCGGGCAATGCGCATGTCGCGGGGGCGGTTGACGCTCATTGCGCCGACCACGCGGTCGCCGGCCATTTGGAAGCCGATGAAGTCGGCCGATCCGGGGATGCCGCGAAACACCACGCGGTCCCAGCTCTCCGGCAGGCCGGCGACCTGCAAATTGGCGTCGAACTGATCCGACCACATCCACGGTACCTCGCCATAGGGCTGCGCGTCGCCGCACATGGTCTTGGCGGCGGCGATCGCCTGGTTCTGGGCGTTTTGCCAGGATTCCAGCCGGATATGCCGGCCGTATAGCGGGTTCAGGTGATTGGTCACGTCGCCCGCCGCGTAGACGTCGGGAGCGGAGGTCCGACCCAATTCGTCGACGACGATACCATTATCGACCGTGAGGCCCGCGCCGACGGCGACGGCGGTCTCGGGGATGATGCCGACACCGACGACCGCGAGGTCAGCCGGAATTCGCTCGTCATCGGCGGTCACCGCATGGGTCACGGAGCCGTCGCCTTCGAAGGAATCGATGCCGGTGTTCAAACGGATGTCGACGCCCTGCGCCGTGTGGAGGGTGAGAAACGCGTCCGACACTTCCGGCAGGACCGCGCGGCCCATCAGCCGGTCGGCCAATTCCAGCACGGTAACGGCGCAGCCTTGTTGCCGGGCGCTGGCGGCGACTTCGAGTCCGATGAACCCGCCGCCGACCACGACGACGCGTTTGCCGTCGCCCAAACGGTCCTGAATGGCGCGGCTGTCGTCCAGCGTGCGGAGATAATGGATATTCGCGCCGTCGGCGCCCGGCAGCGGCAGCCGCCGGACTGCGCCGCCGGTGGTGAGCAGCAGCTTGTCGTAGGAAACGCTGCTGCCGTCGTCGAGCGTCACGGTTTTCGCATCGGTGTCGAGCGCGGTCGCCCGCCGGCCGAGCCGGCAGTCGATGTCGTTCTCGGTGTAGAAGGCGTCATCCCGGACCGGCGTGTGCGCCTCGGGCCGTCCCTGAAGCAGTTCCTTGGACAGCGGTGGACGTTCATAGGGCAGGTGAGGCTCGTCGCCGATCAGGATGATCTTGCCCGCAAAACCCGCGCCGCGCATTGCCTCGACGGCACGGCCGCCGGCATGGCCCGCACCGACCACGACATATGTTTCGGAACCGGGCATGGGCGAGTATCTCCGGGGAGGGGGTGTCGGTCGCTAGACTTTGACCAGGACCTTGCCGTCTTCGACCTTTACCTCGAAGGTGCGAAGTCCTTCGGACACGGGCGGGCAGAGGGCTTCGCCGGTCTTGATGTTGAACCGGCCTTCATGCAGGGGGCATTCGATTTCGTCGCCTTCCTGAAATCCGTGCACCATCGACGCGAAGGCATGCGTGCAGATATCGCTGGTCGCGTATATGTCGCCGTCGACATTGAAGAGTGCGATTGCGGTATCGCCGACCTCGACCTTGATGGGCTCGTCGGGTGCGACGTCGTCTTTTGCTGCAACGGAGTGCCAGGTTGCCTCGGTCATGGTTCTTTTCCGTCCCCTAAGTGAAAGGCCCCGAAAATCGGGACCGCGGTAATCCGAAAGGTGATTTTATATATAGAGTTCCCGGATTGGCGTCTCCAGTGTAATTTGGCGCACCGCCGCAGTCGCGGTAGGACCATTCCGTCGACAAAGCACCGATCCAATCCCGAATGAGCTTCGAGCCGACCCTTGAGACGCTGCTCTACGTGGCGTTCGTGTTTGTCCTGAGCGGCGCCGTAAAGGGCGTGCTCGGGATCGGCTTGCCCCTGGTCAGCCTACCCCTGCTTGCCGGCACGATGGGGCCGGTCACCGCGATGGCCTATATGGTCGTCCCGACCTTTGCAGTGAACCTGTGGCAGGTGATCCAGAGCGGGTATCTGACCGGGGCGTTCAAGCGCTTCTGGACCGCCTATCCGCTGGCCATTCTCGGGGTCGCCATCGGCTTGTCGTTCCTGACCCGGATGGATGCGGGCACCTTGACCGCGATGGTCGGTGTGCTGGTCATCTTCGTGTCGGTGAGCCAACTCTTTCCGCTGCGGCTGTCCGTGCCGCACGGCTTCGAGCCGTGGACCACACCGATTGTCGGGCTGTTTTCCGGCATGCTCGGCGGTTTGTCGAGTTTCCTCGGTCCGTTCATGGTGATTTATCTCGTGGCGCTGCGGGTTTCCAAGGATCAGTTCGTCGGTGCGATCGCGTTGTTCTATCTGATCGCAGGCATCCCGTTCTTCGGCGGGTTGGCGGTAAGCGGCAAGCTTGGCGTGGAAGAGTTGATCGGGTCGACGGCCGCATCGGTGATGATCCTGATCGGTGTGGTCGGCGGGCAATGGGTGCGAAAGCGGGTATCGCCGGAACTCTTCCGCAAAGCGGTCCTGATCATGCTCATCGCGATCGGTGCGAATATGATCCGAAAAGGATTGATGGCGTGAGGCTCCGTTTGCCCCGGTTGACGCCATGATCGATCTCGGTTTGTCCCATCTCGCCTTGGCTTTTGTCTTCTGCGCCTTCCTCGTGGCGGGGACGGTAAAGGGCGTGATCGGCGCCGGCTTGCCGATGGTGGCTGTCCCGACCATCGCCATGGTGCTCGACCCCGCGATTTCCGTCGCCATCCTGATCGTGCCGGTCGTCGTCTCGAACGTCTGGCAGGGCGTGCAGGGCGGGCTCTACCGCGATGCCCTCCGGCGGTTCTGGCCGTTTCTGCTCTGCCTGTCCATTTTCGTGTACGGCGGCGCACAGGTGCTCTCGAAGGCCGATCCGCGGGTGATGTCGCTGGTGATGGGATGCGTCGTCATCGTGATCTGCGCGGTGCAGCTTCTGATGGGGCGCATTACGATCCCGGTCAGGACCCAACGTTGGCTCAACCCGATCGCCGGCGCCGTGTGCGGCGTCTTCGGCGGTGTCGCGGGGATGCTGGCGATGACGATTGTTTATTCCGCGGCGTTGCGACTCCCAAAGGATTTGCTGATCAGTCTGCTTGCGTTGATCGCGCTCTGCGGGACGACGCCGCTTTATGTCAATCTGATCCTCAACGATGTCCTGGGGTGGCGCGAGATCGGCTTGTCGGCCTTGGGCCTAGTGCCGGTCCTGGCGGGCATGGCGGCCGGCAAACGGATTCGCGACCGCATCTCGCAGGACAGCTTCGAGCGCATCCTCTTGGTTGCTCTCGTCGTCATTGGCCTGAACCTGATCCGCAAAGGACTGTTCTAGGTCTTCTCCGGGTATAGGCTTTTGAACCGCTGCACGAAACGTGATTTCACGGTGACAGCGGGCACGGGCGTTAGCTGAATTTTCGGCAGCCGCTGATACCGGCCGAAGAAACGCCGCGCCTCGGCCTCGGTGAATCCGGCAAGCTGCACGGCTTCCAGGAAGGCCGACATCCGGTCCGCGCGTTTGATCAGTTTCGACACTTTCGCGGGGAGCGTCGCGGGCAGCCCAAAGCGGATGTGAATGGCCGTCAATAGCTTGTTCTCGAGCGACTTGTAATCGAGCCCGACCGCGGCCTTGAACGGTGATATCAGGTCGCCGATCACATATTCCGGCGAATCGTGCAACAGCGCCGCCAACCGCCATTGCGGGGCCAGTTTGGGATCGATGAACCCACAGAGTTCGTCCACGAGCAAGGAATGTTGCGCGACCGAGAACGCCGACCGGCCTGCCGTCTGTCCATTCCACCGCGCGACCCGTGACAGGCCGTGGGCGATGTCCTCGATTTCCACGTCGAGCGGGGACGGGTCGAGCAAATCGAGCCGCCGCCCGCTCAGCATCCGCTGCCAGGCGCGTGCTGCCATATCGGTTTACGGCCCTCGGATCAGATCGTCTTGCCGCTCGGCGGCTCGTCGGCACCCGGCTCGGGCAGCCGCTTCGGCCCGGTACCCTTCTTCCGGCGGATGATGATGTCGCCATCCTCGGTGATCTCGGGCGTTTCGTATTGCGGGATCGACCGCATCAGCGATTCGAGCGCGCGGACCATCTTGTCCAATCCTTCGGCGGCGAGGCGCGACGGATCGTCTTTCTGGTCGGCGGCGTGCGCCGGCATCGCGACTATTGCGGACAGCGTGGCGGCGAGACAGGCGTTGCGGAACGGCGTTAGCATGGAATATCAGCCCTTTCGCGGGTAAGGTTATCACCCTCATATCGGTATCATACACTGTAAATCAATCAGGAGAATGGGATGAACGCCAACGGAGCGGGTTATCGCGTGGCACTCGGCGGTTTGGGCGCGATCGGATTGAAGGTCGCCCGTGCGCTGGACGATGGCATTCCCGGCCTGACCTTGACCGCCGTATCCGCGAACAATCGCGAGGCGGCGGCGGAGCGCATGTCCGACTTCAAGGCGCCGCCGCCGGTGATGGGATTGGGCGATCTGGCGGATCATGCCGATGTGATCATCGAATGCGCGCCTGCGGCGGTTTTCGATGAGATTGCGGAGGCCGCGATCGAGGCGGGCAAGATCTTCATGCCGTTGTCCTGTGCCGCCTTGCTGTCGCGCCCGCATCTCGAAAAGCGCGCCGCGGAGACCGGCGCCCGCATCATCGTGCCGACCGGCGCGCTGGTCGGGTTCGACGCGGTGCGCGGTGCGGCCGAGGGCGGCATCAACTCGGTCACCATGAAGACCGAAAAGCCGCCGAAAAGCGTCAAGGACGCGCCCTATCTCGCCGAGCACGGCATCGACGTCGGCAATCTGACGGAACCGCTGCAAATTTTCAAAGGGTCGGCGCGCGACGCCGCCGTCGGATTTCCGGCCAACGTCAACGTGGCCGCGGCGCTCAGCATGGCGGGCATCGGGCCGGACGAAACGACGATCGAGATCTGGGCCGACCCGGATCAGCCGCGCAACAAGCACACGATTTCGGTGGATGCGACCTCGACGCGCTTCACCATGGTGATCGAGGGCATCCCGACACCGGACAATCCGGCGACTGGCCTGTTGACGCCGCTGAGCGTCATCGCGACGCTGCGCGGGTTGACGAGCACCCTGCGCGTCGGGACCTAGCGGCTAGGCGGGCGCCGGCTGCGGCCGCGTCATCAGGAGTTGGAACGCACCGATCAGGCAGAGCGCCGCCAACAGGTAGAACGCCCAGTAATATTCTCCGGTGCCCGCAACGATGCCCCCGAAGATGAGCGGCATGGTCATGATGCCGCCATAGGTGAAGAACTGGCCGCCGCCGCTGGCGTCGGCCGCCTGATCGTCGGGCACGAGTCGCACGATCTCGGAAAAGAACAGTCCGACCCAGCCGTTGGCGCTCAATCCCAATAGCGTGGAAACCGCGATCAGCGCCGCGAAGGGCCAAGCGGACTCGAACCGGGCCGTCAAGGCGAACCCGATGGCCATGCAGATACCGGTTAGGATCAGGATCGTCCGCGAACTCAGCACGCGTTCGGCGATGACGCCCCAGAACAGCCGGATCGGGATCCCGCAGCCACTGAAAATGGCGTAGAGCAACCCGGCACTCGCGATCGACAGGGCGACCCGCTCGGTCAGGAAGACCACGAAATACGATGCGAAAGTCACCTGCGCACCCGCATAGATAAACCCCATCACGGCTAAGGCGCGCAGGTCGGCGCGGCTGACCGCGATGCGCAGCGGCTTCAGGAAGCTTCCGGTGCGGACCGGGTGTGTCCGGTCACGGTCGACGTCCAACCGTGTACGCGTCGGCTGGATCAACACCATCACCGTGATTGCCGCGATTGCGACCGTGCCGACGGCGACTTTCCAGTCATAGGCGAGGAGCAGCGCCGGCATGACGACGCCGGTCAGGACGCCCCCCATCGGTGTTGCGCATTGCTTCGCTGAAAAGACGAAGGCGCGCCAGCGTCGCGGCGTCGTTCGGGCGAGCACATGCGATCCGGCGGGATTCATCGGCCCGTTCGCGATGCCGATGGCGATGGCACAAAATACCGCGGTGGCGGCTGTACCGAGGTTGAAAGCGGTGGTTCCGGCCGCAGTGAAAAGCAATAGGATCTGCATTACGCGAACCGTGCCGAAACGGATCACCAAGGCGCCTGAAAACAACCCTCCGAACATGCCGATCAGATACACGAGGGAAGTGAATCCGCCGACGTAGACTGTGGGGATGCCGATGTCGGGCGCCGCCGCCGGGGCCACGACCGGGATGGCAAAGGCCGCCATGGTCATGATCGATTGGGCCGCGAACATTGTGGGCAGGGCGATCTTCGCGTCGCTGCGCAGCAGGTCCCGCATCATTCATTCCCGGTTTCGGAAGCCCGCTCGTTGGCGAGCGCCACGGCCGTACTGGCGCCGATGGACATAACGGCGATCACGGCGAAGGGGATATCGTATCCACCCGACAGATCGACCAGCAAACCGAAGGCCGGCGGCACCGCCATCGCCCCGGCGAAGAAAAAGAACTGCGCTCCGCCGGTGGCCTCGCCGATGCGGCCGTCGGGTGCCAGGCGGGCGACTTCGGACATATACAGTCCGTTCCAGCCGAGGGCGCAGCCGCCGAGGACGACGGAGAGGACGAATACGATGGCGATCGGCCAAAACGGGGCGAACAGCGCGATGACAATGAGAAGCCCGGCGGTGGCGAGGCCGAGCAGGATCAGCAGCGCTCTGGCCGAAATGACGCCGCCGGCCAGGCCGCCCCAAAAAATCCGGCCGGCAATCCCGCCGCTTTGAAAGGCGGCATAGGCAAATCCGGCGACGGTCAGGGGCAGGCCCACCGCGCCGGTCATATACACGACCAGGAAGGAAAACAGGCAAACCTGTACGCCGGAATACAGCACCGCCGCGACGGTCAACCAGCGGAGCTGTTTATGGGCGAGGATCAGCCGGATCGGGGCGATGATCGAGACCTTGCGTCGGGGGGCGTCCGGTTCGCTCGCGGTATCGACCCGCGCGCGTGCCGGCTGGACGAGCAACGCCAAGAGGATCAAGACACCGCCGAGGATCAAGGCGGCGGTCCGCCAGCCGTACCAGGCCGCCAAAAGGGGCGTGACCGCACCGGCGAGCGCGCCGCCCAAGGTCACGCCGGATTGTTTGACCGAAAAGACGAAGGCGCGCCACCGGGCCGGGGTGTGCCGCGCGAGTACGTCCGAGCTTGCCGGGTTGACCGTGCCATACGCGAGGCCGAGGCAGATCGCGCTCAGCATGGCCAAGGCCGGATGCGCGAGGACGAACAGCCCGAGTCCGGCCGCCGACAGGATCAGCGCTGACTGGCTCACGCGGATTGCGCCGTAGCGCTGCAGCCATGGCCCCGCGGCCAGCCCGCTGACCATGGCGGTGCCGTACAGCCCGGCGACCCACACGCCGATCAGCGTCGCCGAGACCCCGATATCGGCCGCCGCCACCGGCGCCAGCACCGGCACCGCAAAATCCGCCGTCGACATCAGCGTTTGGATCGACAGCATCGCGAGCAACGGTATGAGAACCGTGGGGGTCAGAAGATCGCGCAATGAATGGATTCGGTTCGGGTGTTTCAATGCGTAGCGCATAAATTGTGCGACGTGGGCAGTATCGCACTTTGAACGCCGTAAAGGGATTCCGCTGGTTCACGGGAATGACGTGATTTGAGCAGTACCTGAAAAATCGTTGTCATTCCCGCGAAATCGGGAATCCAGCTAGCGTTTGAGCTCGCCCTAAAACGGAACCGCCAATTCCGCCGGCGGCAATATCGTCGTGCGTTTCATCAGGCGTTCCGCCGACGGGTCGAAGTCGCCGCGCCGGTGCATGGTGGAGGCGTTATCCCACATCAGCGCGTCGCCGAGACGCCATTCGTGGTCGTAGAGGAACTGCGGCTGCAGGCACCAGTCGTATAGCTCTTGCAGCAAGGCGGTGGACTCGTCCTCGGGCATGCCCTCTATTCCGACGGTCATGCCGGGGTCTGCGTAGATCGCTTTCTGGCCGGTGACCGGATGGGTGCGGATCAGCGGATGGCTGATGTCCGGCGTCATCGCCTTCTGTTTCGCGTTGGTCGGTTCGCTCCATTGCTTGTTGAAATAGGCGTAGGAGTGCAGGCCGCGCAGACCGTCTAGCGCGGCCTTCCGGTCGTCGGGCAGGGCGGCGTAGGCAGCGGCCAGGTTGCAGAAGGACGTGTTGCCGCCGCTCGGCGGGATTTTCACGCTGTAGAGCAGCGATCCGACCGCCGGGCGTTCGCGGTAAATCTGATCGTGATGCCAGCCGACCTCGTGATCGGATAGGATTCCAATGGGTTCGCCGTTCTTCTTCAGGTTCGAGACGATCAGGAGTTCCGGATGGTCGGGCGACAGATATTCCTCCCGGACATGGATTTCGAGTTGGCCGAACAGGCCGCTGAATTCGACGATGTCCCTCTCTTCGAGGGATTGATCGCGGAACAGCAGGAGGCCGTGATCCGCCCAAAGCCATCGCAGTGCATCCACCGTCGCCGCGTCGTGGTCGCGCGCCAGATCGATGCCGGTCACCTCGACGCCGAAATTCTCCAAGGGCCGTGTTTCCATTCGAAGTGTTGCCTCGTGCTGTAATCGTAGAAGGGTCAATCCGGCGCATTTGTCCGGACAAATAGTTTGTTTCAACAGAGTTCTCGTTGCAAGCATTGCGGTAGAAAATATTGAAAGGCTCGCGTAACCGGACGGAGGCCGGGCGAGCCGGAAGCAATGCATGGAACGGCAACATCGGCGTGGTAGGTTTCCCCTCGACCGAAAGAAGGATTCCACGTCATGACGACGCCGGTTCAGCAGGCCATCGAACAAGGGGACGTCGATATCCTGAAAGCGTGTCTCGACGCCGACCCGGCGCTCGCCGATACGGTGATCCGGTGGGGACCCGACGGCAAGAACCCGTCGGTGCCGTTGCAATATGTCTGTGACATGGTGTTCGAGGGGCCGCTTGATGCGGCCGACGCCCTGCCGCTGGCGGAGGCACTGGTGGCGGCGGGTGCCGACGTCGATGCGCGGCATGAATACCATGGCGATACCCCATTGATCGCCGCGGCGAGTCTGCTGGTCGAGGATGTCGGCCTGCGGTTGGTCGAGGCGGGGGCCGACGTTTCGGTGCGCGGGTTATTCGGCGCGACCGCGCTGCATTGGTCGGCGATGCACGGCCTGGCCCGGCTGGCCGGGGCCTTGATCAGCGCGGGCGCGGATATTCGCAGGTCCGATAGCGAGCATGACGGATCGCCGCTCGGCTGGGCGGTTCACGGGTGGAAAGAGAACAAACCGGGCGTTCCGCGCACGCAGCCGGATGTCGCGCGATTGCTGGTGGCGGCAGGCGCGCCGGTCTCGGCGGAACTGCGGGATTTTCTCGACCCCGAGGCGGATGCACCGTTCTTGAAGGCGATAAAGTAATCCTGGACGCTCGGTGCGCGCTTACTTCCCCCGGTAGACCGGCTTGCGCTTCTCGTTGAAGGCGCGGATGCCTTCCAGGCGGTCCTCGGTCGGGACCATGCGGTTATACGCCTCGATCTCGAACATGTAGCCGTTCCGCGCGTCGGTCTGCATCGACATGTTGAGCGACTTTTTCGCCTGCCGGATGGAGATGGGCGCGTTGGCGGCGATGCGCCGCGCGGTCGTCAGGGCTTCGTCCATGAGTTGGTCCGGCTCGCAGACCTTGTTGAGAATACCCCATTCCAACGCTTCCTCGGCGGAGCAGGGCGCGCCGCACATCAGAAATTCCTTGGCGCGGCGGATGCCGACCGCGCGCGGCAGCATCTGCGTGGCTGCGGCACCCGGCATGATGCCGAGCGTCACCTCGGTCAGGGCGAAGCGGGCATGGCTGGCACCGTAGGCGAAATCGCAGAGCAGGACGAACTCGACGCCGCCGCCGTAAGCGACGCCGTTGATCGCGCCGATGATCGGCGGCGGGACGTCCATCATGGTGAGCACCGCCTGCTCGAAGATGGCGTGTTGGTGCTGCCATTGCTCGTCGGTCATGCCGTCGCGGTCTTTGAGGTCGCCGCCGGCGCAGAAGGCCTTCTCGCCGGAGCCGGTCATGATGACGCAGCGGACGTCTTCCTGATCCACATACAGGTCGCGCCAGAGGTCGCGCAGGTCGAGCCCCATTTGCGTGTTCATGGCGTTCGCCCGCTCCGGGCGGTTGAGCGTGACGACCAGGATATGGTCCTCGACGCGGTCGAGCTTGAGGGTTTCGAAATCGGTGCGCATGGTGGGTTTAGTCTCCGAAAATTTCTTTTGTGTGCTCGCCGAGTTGCGGCGCCCCCTTCGGTTGCGGGGGCCGCTCGTGGTCGAACTGCAGCGGCAGGCCGAGCAGCTTGAAGACCTTGTCGTCGGTTTCCTGCAGGATGCCGAGCGCAAGCGTTTGCGGGTCGACCAGGACTTCGTCGATGCTCTGCGTCGGTGCGTTGGGCACGCCGACCGCATCCAGTTTCCCCTGCCAGACCTTTCGCGGCTCGGTCTTGAGGACCGATTCCATGGATTCGTTCAGCGCGTCGAGGTTGTCCCAACGTGTCAGGTTTGACTCGAAGCGCGGATCGTCGGCCCATTCGGGATGGCCGAGCGCGCCGCACATCTTGGTGAACAGACGGTCGTTGGCGCCCGCGATCACAAGATAGCCGTCGGCGCATTCATAGGCCTGATACGGCGCGATGCCGGGCGCCTTCGAGCCGACCCGCTTGGCCGGCTTGCCCGTGCCGTAATACCCGGCGGCGTGATAGTTCATCCAGCCGAGCGCGGTCTCGTACAGCGATGCGTCGACGCGGCAGCCCTTGCCGGTTTCGTGCCGTTGGTTGAGCGCGGTTAGGACGCCGATGACCGACCACATGCCGGTGCCCATGTCGATGATCGACGTGCCGACGCGGGCCGGCGGCCGGCCTTCCTCGCCGTTGACGCTCATGACGCCGCCGCAGGCCTGCATCAGCGGGTCATAGCCGGGCCGGTCCTTGCAGGGGCCGGCGTTGCCGAAGGCGCCGCTGTGGCAGTAGATCAGGCGCGGGTTCAAAGGCATCAGATCGTCGGCGGAGAGGCCCAGCTTTTCGACCAGTCCAGGGCGCAGGTTCTGAACCACCACATCCGCGTTCTCGACGATATAGTCGCGCAGTCGATCGACCTCTGTTTTGTCCTTGAAATCGACGACGACCGATTTCTTGTTGCTGTTCAAGACCAGAAAGAAGGACCGCATGCCGTCCTGAACGGATGGTGGACCCCATTGGCGGCAATCGTCGCCGACCTCCGGCCGTTCGACCTTGATGACTTCGGCGCCCAGCATGCCCAGCACCCATGTGCCGTAGGGGGCAGCCACGCTGGTGCCCAGTTCGACCACGCGAATGCCGTCTAGCGGAAGTTTTGCCGTCACGATTCCTCCAACCAAGATATGCGCCGTTGCGGTCGTGCCGGATGGGTGGGGCCGTCCGCCTGGGGGCTGTTTTTTTGCGGTGTTTCGGGCCGCGATTTTCTTGATCCCGACTTAACCGTGCCGGAGCCTTGTCGTCAAATCAGCGGTGGTTTTTCCTATGCTTGAGTGACTATCTTGTGGTCTGGGAGGTGCCGATTGGAAAAGGATGGATTCATGTCGGACGTAACGACGTTCGACCTTCGAAAGACGTATGTGAACCTCGATGCGAATGGCATGGCCGAGCGGATTGAGGGCACCGAAGACTTCTGGGCGAGCCTTATGAACGGGACACGGCGTTTGGACGGGTACCTGATCACCGTGTCCGATATCCGCTATGACATCCCGCACTGGGAAATGCATCCGAACGGCAACGAGGTGCTTTATCTCCTGTCCGGCAAGCTCGACATCCTGATCGAGCAAGGAGACCGGGAACAGCGCGTTCCCCTGCGTCCGGAAGACCCGGGTGTGGTCGTTCCCGCCGGCGCGTGGCACCGGGCCGTGGTGGTCGAACCGGGGCGAATGATGTTCGTCACCTGGGGTGAGGGGACCGAACACCGTCCCTTGTAGACCCGCGATGGCTATTTTGTCGTGGCAACATACACGCCGTCCCAGTTCGCGCCCGGCGGATTTCGGCGGTATGTCGCGATGCGCTCCTCGTAGAGCGCATAAAAGCCGGATGTCGTGTCGTTCAGCGCGCGGCATTCGTCGGCCATCCGGTCGGCGGTATCCCAGTCTTGAGCACGATAGGCGTCGAGCATCGCCGTATTGGCGCGAAGGAGCGCCTGGAATGTATCGGCCTCCCGGTAGGATTTGTCGCCCAGCAGCCCGTAGATCGTCACCGCCTCGGACTTCCCCTTGACCGCGATCCGGTCGAGTTCCAGGAGCGCGAAGTCGTCCGATGTTTTCGCCGCGGTTTCCTCGCCGACGATGATCGACATGCCGTAGTCGCGCGATTGCCCTTCGAGCCGGGCGGACAGGTTCACTGCGTCGCCGAGCACCGAATAGTCGAAACGCTGCGCCGACCCCATGTTGCCAACCACGCAATCGCCGGTATTCAGGCCGATCCCGACCGCGAGCGGCTGATAGGGGACGCCGGCCTCCTCGGCCTCGGTCCGCCGCGCCGCGTTCAGGGCTTCGAGTTCGGACTGCATGGCCAGCGCCGCGTCGCACGCTTGAAATTCGTGGTCCGGGACGGACATCGGCGCATTCCAGAACGCCATGATGCAATCGCCCATATATTTGTCGATGGTTCCGTTGCGCGACAGGATCGCGTCGCTGAGCGGGGTCAGGAGCCGGTTGATCAGCACGGTCAGGCCCTGCGGATCGGTCTTGTAGGACTCGGAAATCGACGTGAATCCCTGCACGTCGCAGAACAGGATCGTCATGGATTTGGTTTCGCCGCCGAGTGTCAATTGCTCGGGATTTTCTGCGAGTTGCTCGACGAGTGCGGGCGACAAATATTGCCCGAAGGCGCTGCGCACCCGGCGCTTCTCCGCCGTCTCCCGCGCATAATTGCTGAAGGTGAGGACGGCATAGAGCGCTACGACGGTGGCCCCGGGATAAGTCACGTCGAACAGCAGAAGATGCGATTTATAGAGATACCAGGAAATCCCGGCGAGCGTGCCCCCCGCGATGAGCAATCCGACCAGGGTCCACAGCGGTCCGAGACGCGGGACGAGGATCATCAGGATGATCCCGGCGACGATGGCCATGAACATCTCGGCGCTGTTCGCGTAGTTCGGATAACGCAAAAAGAAGCTGGCCTTGTCGATATCGGCGATGGCCTGGCGCATCGCCGTGCGTCCGTCTGCACCCTCCGCCGACAACTCCTTAACGCGCTGTTGGACCGCGATCGTGTAGGCGGTCTCCGCCGTGAAGATCGATTCAAGCAGGTTCGCGTGCACCTCGACGCCCGGCATCCGGTTTGCGACCGGCGTCTCCCGGATATCGACCAGTCCGGCGGCGGACGCGCCGACGATGGCGAATTTGCCGTCGAGCCGCGATTTCGGCACTTGCCCCGTCAAAATGTCCGACGCCGAGATATACAGGCGGCCGGTGTTGTCGGGGGTGTTGTAGAGATCCGGTTGGGCGAAGTGGACCCAGATGCGGCCCTGCGCATCGGTCGGCAGGATGAAGCTGCCGCCGCCGAATTCACGGCGGATCTGTATCTGCACGGCGGTCATTCCGGCCGCGTTCCGCCGGCTGATGAGCGTGTTGTTGCCGAACACCACGCGCAGCATCTCTACGGTCAGGGCGGGGCGGATTTCGCCGCCGGCAATGGCGAGCAGGGGAACCCGGCGAACCTTGCCGTCGGACTCGGCGCCGATCGAAAAGAACCCGTGTCCCGCGGCGGCCTCTTCGAGTTCCGGAACGTTTGCGACGAGGCTCCTGTAGCGCGCGAGGAAGGGACGGGGGTCGCCGCCCATCTCCGCGCGGAAGGGTGTCCGAATTCGGGTAGTCTGCCGGTTTGGCGGCAACGGGGTGTGCAGCGCGACCTGGCCAAGCACGGTCTTGGTCTTGCGCATGGCTTCCGCCATGATGGATTCGTTGCTGGGCAGCGCCTGCAGCGATTTCCGGGCTTCGGAATCGAGGCTTTCGAAGGTTTCCGCAACGACCGCCGGCGACATGCGGTCGTATTCCGGGAAAAAGGAGTCGAAGCCGACGACTTTCACCCCGTTCGCGCCGAGCCTGTCGATCAGGTCGCCGATCAGCGACCGTGGCCAAGGCCACTGGCCCAGTGCGGCGAGACTCTTTTCATCGATATCGACGATGACGACGGGGCTTTCGGTAATCGGGCGCGGGGCCAAGCGCTGATACAGATCGAAGGTCAGAACACGGGCGTTCTGAAGCCACGCCGGATCGGCGATGCGGATCGTCGTGGCGGCCAGCAGCAGCGAAAACGCCACCATCACGCCGGCCGTCGGCACCAACCGCCGCCACCGGAATTTCCGCAATGACCGGTTTCCGTCCCCCGTGGACTCCGTCACTCGACGCGTTCCTCACTCATACCCGCTGTCTCCGGCACGAGCCCGGGACGGCGCAGCTTGGCCGATATCTTCCGCCGGGCGCAACCGTTGAGTTTGCTGGCATTCCGGCGGTACCTGGGGCAATCTCTCCCAAAGGTGCTGAATAAAGTATTAAGCTGCTGTTTACCAAAGCACCGCTACGATATCGGCGATTTTCGCCAAAAGGACTGTTGGCCGCCCCTATGCCTGCCACGAAACCGGCCGTCGAAGACGGCTCGAAACATCGCTGGTTATGGAATTCGATGCGCGACGCCCGTGGTGCGCTGCGGGACATCCTTTTCGTGTCCTTCTTCGTCAATCTGCTCGCCCTGGCGGCGCCGGTCTTCGTGCTCCAGGTCTACGACCGCGTGGTGTTCCATGCCGGCCTGACGACCCTGCAGGGACTGGTCCTGGGCATGGCCGTGGTGATGCTGTTCGATTTTATTCTGCGGCAGGCGCGGAGCCGGATCTTCCAGGCGATCGCCGTCAACATCGATATCTCCGTCGGCCGTGCCTTGTACGACAAGATACTGGGGCTGCCCCTGCGGGCGCTCGAAGGGCGTCCTGCGGCCTATTGGCAGGCGTTGTTCCGCGATGTCGAGGTCGTGCGCAATGCTCTGGCGGGCCCGTCCGCTGCGCTGGCGATCGATGTTCCCTTCGCGGTTCTTTTCCTGATCCTGATCTTCGTTCTCGCGCCGCCCGTGGCGTGGGTGATCGGCCTGTTCATTCCGGCTTTCCTGTTGCTGGCGTGGCGGTCCGGCAAGGTGGCGCGGCAGACCACGAAGCGGGAGCGCGATGCGTCGCTGTCGCGGGATGAACTGCTGAACGAATTGATCACATCGCGCGCGACGGTGAAATCCCTCGCGCTGGCTGACGCCATGCAGCCGAAATGGGAGAGCAAGCACGCGGCCAGTATCGTGCACGCGAAGGAGCGCGGTAAGACGACGGACGGCCATCAGGTGTTGGGCCATGTGATGACATTGATGACGACCGTGGCGATCACCGCGGTCGGCGCGTTGGCGATCCTCGACCAGAAAATGACGATCGGCGCCCTGATTGCCGCGAACATGCTGGGCGGCCGGGCGGTGGCCCCGCTCAGTCAGTTGGTCGGGCAGTGGCGCATTCTGACCCAACTTCGCCAGGCCGTTACGCGCCTCGACGGCGTCTTTGCGCTGGAGAGCGAGCGCGCGGAGACCGCCGTGGCCTTGAAACGGCCGGAGGGCGTGTTGCGGCTGGAAGAAGTGCGATTTTCCTACGACCCGGGCGGCCCGGTGGTGATCGATGGTCTCGACGGCAAGATCGGCCCGGCAGGCCTTCATGGCGTCATCGGCCGCAACGGCTGCGGCAAGAGCACCTTCCTGAAGCTGATTGCCGGCCTGTATATACCGCAAGAAGGGCGGGTCCTGTTGGACGGCGCCGACATATTGCAGTTCAGCCGTCGCGAACTGGCGCGCTGGGTCGCCTATCTACCGCAGGAATGCATCCTGTTCAGCGGGACGATCCGGGACAACATCTGCATCGCGAATCCCGACGCCACCGATGATGAGATTATTGCCGCGGCGGAGCGGGCGCTGGTGCACGAGTTCATCATCGATTTGCCGGATGGATATGCAACCGACATCGGCGAAGCGGGCGCGCGGTTGTCCGGCGGTCAACGCCAGCGGCTCGCGCTCGCGCGGGCGTTTCTCGGGGAACCGTCGGTTCTGCTTTTCGATGAGCCGACCAGCGACCTGGACAACGATGCCGAACGCAATCTTGCCCGCGTGCTGCACGAAACCTCGCGCGAGAACACGGTGGTCGTCGCGACGCACAGTCCGGCCCTGCTGAACGCCTGCGACACGATCCTGGTGCTCGACGGTGGCCGGGTCGCGATGGCCGGGCCGGCGCGCGAGGTCCTGCAGCGTTTGCAGCCGCGGCCGACCGAGGTTCGTTCGGAGCAGCGCGCATGACCGACGTAACCCAAACGCCCGAACCCGAAGCCGCGGCGTCGAACACGGAAAAGCCGCTGGACGCCTTGCGGAAATCCAACCGCAGCCCGGCATTTCGAGGCCTGGCCTGGGCCGTGATTGCCTTAATCGCCGGCTTCTTCGGTTGGGCTGCCTTCGCGCAGTTGGACGAGGTCGCGGTGGCGTCCGGCGAGGTCATCCCGATCGATAAGGTCAAGGTCGTGCAGCATTTGGAAGGCGGCATCATCCAACGCCTCGACGTGGCCGAAGGATCAAAGGTGTCCAAGGATCAAGTGCTCGTCCAGCTTACCGTGGGCGGTGCCGGAACGACCCGCGAGGAGCTTCAGGTGCAGCTCGACTCCCTGTTGCTGTCGCGCGCGCGGCTGAAAGCGGAGAGCGCGGACGCGCCGCTGACCTTTCCAGCCGATATCGCCAAGCGCCGGCCCGACCTGGTGGCCGCGGAACGCGACACCTTCGAGGCGCGGAAGCTCGGTCTTAAAAGCAAGCTCGACGTCATTCTGCAGCAGAGCCGGCAGCGGGAACTCGAAGTTAAAGAATTGCAGGCCCGACGCCGCGCCGTTTTGGCGAACCTCAAGCTGGAGCGCGAACGATTGAGGCTGTCGGATCAGTTGCTGGAAAGCGGCCTGACTCCGCGGATGGAGCATCTCGAGATCCGGCGCGAGATCGAAAACCTCAATGGCGAGGCGAAGGTCTTGGGGCAGGCGATCCCGCGTTCCAAGTCCGCCCTGGCCGAATCCGCCGCGCGGGTGACCGAGGAGACCGAGGCCTTTCGCAGGCGGGCTATCGAGGAATTGAACCGGGTCGAGTTGCAGATCGCGCGCAGCCGCGAAGGATTGGACGAGGCGTCGGATCGCGTGCGGCGGACCGAGATTCGCAGTCCGATCGACGGCATCGTCAAGAACATGCGGTTCAACACCATCGGCGGCGTCGTGCGGCCCGGCGAGCCAATTATGGAAATCGTGCCGATCGGGGACGAACTGGTCGTCGAAGCAAGACTCAGCCCGGTCGACCGCGGCTATGTCCAGGAAGGCCAGAAGGCGGTCGTCAAAATCTCCACCTATGACTTCGTCCGGTACGGGTCGCTGGACGGTGTGGTCGAACGTATTGCCGCCGATACCAACGCCGATCCGAACAGCGGCCAGCCCTTCTACGAAGTGGTGATCCGTACCGACAAAACCTATCTGGGATCGGCGCAGGGCGAGTTTCCGATCACTCCCGGTATGCAGGCGGTGGTGGATATACACACCGGCACGCGGTCGGTCATGAATTACCTCATCAAACCTGTGCTCAAATTGCGACACGAAGCATTCCGCGAACGCTAGGAGCGCCTTAACGCACGGTAACGCGTTAAGAAAAATTGACCCCTCCCGTAAACGCCTTTATGAGTGTTGTTAACCTTTCGGGGAGGAGGGTGTCATAAGAACACTACTTTCGGGCGGAGCACGAATTGCCACAGCCTTGCTGTGGAGTGGGGCATTGATCGTCGCCGGTTGGGGCGGTCAGGCTGCTTATGCGGAATCGTTGAATTCCGAATTGTCCCGCCTGCTTTCCACGCACCCTCAGATCGAAGCCGCGCAGAAGCTGGAACAGGCCGGCAAGGAACGCGAGACCGAAGCCTTTTCGGACTTCCTGCCGCGCGCCGAATTCCTGGGTGAAACCGGCCCGGAGTATGTCGACAACAACGAGCCGCGCGCCAACGGCGACGACCTGGAAGAGCGGCGCGACAAGGTGAAGATGTCGATCACCCAGAACCTGTTCAACGGGTTCGGCGACAGCGCGCGGGTCAAGGCTGCGGAGTTCAACACCCGGGTGTTGGCGGCAACGCTGGATGCGACGACGCAGGCGGTGCTGCTCGAAGGCATAAACGCGTATCTCAACGTCTTTCGTGAGAAGCGTTTGATCGAGGTTGCGCAACTGAACGAGCGCAATATCCAGAATCAGCTTCGCCTGGAAGACGAGCGTGTGAAGCGCGGCGCGGGGATCACCGTCGACGTGTTGCAGGCAAAATCACGCCTGCAGATCGCGCGGGAACGCCGTGTCGCATTCGAGGGCCGGTTGCGCGCCGCGGCGGCGACCTATCAGCAGGTGTTCGATCAAGCGCCGAATATCGGCGCAATGGAGGACGTGAAGCCGCCCCAGTCCCTGGTGCCGGCGAGCTTGAACGATTCGTTGGGGGCCGGCCGGGCGAACAATCCGAACGCCAAAATCAGCGAATTCACGGCGCAGGCAAACAACGCGCGCCGGGCCGTTGAAAAGGCGGAATTTTATCCGTCGCTCGACCTTGTGGGGTCTGCCGAATACGAAGACAACACCAGCGGGACCGAAGGCAGCCGCGAAATCCTCTCCTTGTTCGTCCGCAGCCGGTGGGAGTTCTTTTCCGGCTTCAAGTCGCGCGCCCGCGTCGATGCGGCGAACCGGACCTACGAGGCCAGCAAGAGCACCCAGCGCTTCACCCTGCGGAAGGTGGACGAAGAGGTGCGCATCGCTTGGGAAAATCTGCAGACGCAACGGGAGCGCGTCGGGCTTCTGGAAAATGCGGTGGCGATCGCCGACGAAGTGTTGCGCGCCCGCCGGCAACTGCGCGAGGCGGGCAAGGAAACGGCGCTGAACGTGCTGGATGCCGAGGGCGAAGTATTCAACGCCCAGATCAATTTGATCGGGGCGGATTACGATTCCCGGTTGGCCGCCTATCGGCTGATCTTCGCGACGGGATTGCTCAATCAGAAGACTTTGGGGTTGAGCGGCTCTTAGCGGAGCCAAGGGTGTGCGGCGTCAGTTCGAACATCATCAGCAGTGTGCGCTGATATCCCGAATAATTATTGTCCGATACCAGGTAGATCAGCGTCTCGCCGGCGGCACCTTTGCGTGCGGCGATCCCCTCCATGTTGTCGACCGAAAGCGGCGGGGCAAGATAGGCAAGCTCCTGCGTCTTGATTTCGTTTCCCGGATCGAATGCGGCGGCGGGCAGCCGGACGATCCGCGCGCGGACGCCTTCGACGACATTGAAGCTGCGTTCCACCACGAGGACGCTGCAGTCCGGCAAAGTCGCGGCCCCGGTGGGCGAGAACGCCTGATAGGCGGGATAGGCGGCGTTGCGCCAGCTGTCGCCGCGGCCGATCCACATGCTTCGCGTTCCGCTGCGGCCATCAGACTTCCCTTTCTCCGAGATGGCGATGAAGCGGCCGTCGCAAAGGCGGGCCAGCCCCTCGATTCCGCCGTTGAAGGGTTGCGTCGCGGCGTCTCGCGGCAAGGCCAACCGGCGTGGCCTGTCGGCGAGCGCGGTGCCGTTCTTCGTCCGGTAGGACACGATGCGGTGGCGCCGTTCGAAGCTGACGAGAAACCCGCCATTCCCGTCCGGCGACAGGCTTTCAGCGTCGTGCCAGCCGCCCTTCGCCGGTGCGCCGTTGGATCGTTTCAGGCGGGCGATGCGGATGTCCTTCACATTCGACAATGAACCCCGCGCATATTCCAAACGTGCACTGACGCGATAGCCGCGGTCGCTGACCGCGATCAACCGCTTGCCATCCGGGCTGACGTGTAAGCCCGACAGGCCACCGAATCGCGGGTCGCTATGCTGAATATCGACCCCGCCGCGCCAGACCAAATCGCCGACTCGCGACCGGTGCCGGTCGTCCGGGTCCAGCAGTATCGCGGTGACGGTTGTCTTCGCCGGCACTTCCGCTCGCAGCGGCGTGAAGAGTATCAGCAGAACCGCGGATAACGGGGCGATTCGGGTCAATCGATGCATGGGTTGTCCATGGTTGTTAACAGCGATACCGGGATTGAACACCGCCTAATCCCGGTATTAGTGGACGGACGGGACCTAAGGAAGTCTTGATCATGAAATTATTTGGGCCATTATACGGCTCGCCGCGAATACGATTCTTTAACACCTTCATAATATTACGGTTTGGTGACGTAACCGGTTCAGATCATTGACTGATTGAACGAAAATTCGAAGATTTCTCCCGGCTCCGCCCGGCAGTGCGGGCAGCGATATGTCATTGAGGCGAGGGTAGTCCTGAATGCCTGGAATTATCGGTTGGATCATTGGCGGTTACATCGGCATCTTGCTGTTGCTGTTTGCCGCCCAGCGGTCGCTGATGTACCACCCGACCAAGTTGGTGCCGGACCCGGCCAACTTCGGCGTTCCGGAAATGCAGATGGTAAAGATTCCCACCGAGGACGGGCTTCAATTACACGGATGGTGGCGGTCGCCGTCCAGAGACGGCAAGCCGACCATCGTCTACCTGCACGGTAACGCCGGCCATATCGGTGACCGGGCATTCAAGGCGCGCCATTTCCTGGATGCCGGCTACGGGGTGCTGATGGTCAGCTACCGGTACAATGCAGGCACAGGCGGGAAGCCGAGCGAGAGCGGTGTCTATGAGGACGGCCGCGCGGGCTACCGCTACGCGCTCGCGCAGGGCATCGGCACCGACAAAATCGTCATGTACGGCGAGTCGCTCGGATCGGGCGTCGTTACGAAGATTGCGTCGGAAAATCCGGTCGGCGCCGTTGTCCTCGAAGCGCCGTACAGCCGGATCACGGACGTCGCCCAGATCCACTATTGGTACACGCCGGCCAAGTATATCTTGTTGGACCGGTTCGATTCGATGAGCCGCATCGCAAAGCTTGATGCGCCGCTTCTTATCCTGCACGGCGATGCCGACACCATGATCCCGGTGCGCCTCGCGCGGGAACTGTTCGGCGCGGCGGTCGAACCCAAGGAAGCGCATTTCGTGCCCGGCGGCGCGCATGCCGACCTCTACGACTTCGGGATCGACCGGGTGATCTTGGAATTCCTGAACCGCCGTTTCGCCGCCTGACGCAGGGTCAATCGCTCAGCGCGCCGAGCGCTTCCGGCGTGTCGATGTCGACCAGGGCGGCGTCATCATCCATATCGACCTCGCAGGTCAACTCGGGATACTGGCTGATCAACGGCCGGGCGCCGACATCGCCGGAGAGGTCCTGGACCTCAGCGAAGAATTGTTTCCCGATCAGGACTGGATTGCCGCGCTTGCCGCGCCACGTTGGGATACACAGCGCGCGGCCTTCGACCGGATTATACGCCGCGACAAGGCGATCGATCAGCGCGCTGCCAACTTTCGGCATGTCGCCCAAAATGACCAACGCGCCATCCACGTCCGCAGGCAGGGCGGCGATGCCACGGCGCACCGATGCGCTGATACCGTCGGCAAATTCGGGATTTTCGACAAAGGTCACATCGACGCCCGCGAGGGCCTCACGCACCTTGTCCGCTTGATGGCCGAGCACGACGAAGACCGGCGTCGCGGCGGATGCGAGGGCGGCCTCGACCGCCCAGCGGACCATCGGTTTGCCGTCGATCTTGACCAGCAGCTTGTTGGTTTTCCCCATTCGCCGCGATTGGCCCGCGGCAAGAATGATACTGGCGATGCGCGGCGCATGGGGGGCCGTCTGTTCGCTTGCCTCACCGGTCCGGGGCTGCGGCCGTCCCGGCATCTCCTTCAGCAACCCGCCGATTCCCATCGCCATGATGTCTTCGGGGGCTAGCGGGATGTCCGCGCAGAGGCGCTGCAGCACCCAGTCGATTCCGTTGAACTTCGGCGACCGGGCGCATCCGGGCAAGCCGACCACGGGCGTGCCGCCGATCCGGCCGAGCATCAGCAGGTTTCCGGGATCGACCGGCATGCCGAAATGCTCGATCTTCCCGCCGGCGGCTTCGATCGCGCTGGGAATGACGTCGCGGCGGTCGGTGATGGCAGAGGCGCCGGCGACCAGCACCATGGTGCAGCCGTTCGACAGGTGCGTCTCGATGGCCTCTTTCAGCGGGGCGGCGTCGTGATCGCATCGCAATTCACCGCGGAGTGTGCTGTCCAGCCGTTCCAGCCGGGCCGTCAGCACGGCGGTGGTCTTGTCCAGCATGGATGGTTTGGTGCCGGGCAATTGGGTCTGAATGAGGCCGACGGATTTCGCTGCGAGCGGGCGCAACCCGGACTGGCTGCCCGACCAGCCGTGCGAGCGATTCACATTGCGCCACGAGCGGTTCGGCGACCGCAAAGGGTATGATCTTGATCGTGGCAACGATTTGGCGCGGGGCGACGACATCCCAGGCCGGAACGGTCGCGACCGTGATGGCCTCGTCGATTCGGTTGAGAGCGTTTATGACATCGTCGATGACGGCGAGGCCGCGTTGCGTGGCGATCAGGTTGACCCGGCCGGTAAAGGCGGCGCTGGCGGTCAGATGATCGCCTTGCAGCACCGCGGCAATGCGCGCGGCCGCATCGTCTTCGGGGACATCGTCGGGGTCCAGGCGTGCTGCGATCACCGATGTGACGCCGGCCTCGCCCAACGCGGCGACATCTTCCCGCGTTCAACCGGCGGCCCTTCTTGAAGGAAATGCCCTTGCTGCGAACGCTATGCGCAAGCACCGCGCCGTCTGCGTCGCTTAGGGGCGTGTCGCCAAACCTCATGCCGCCTTGTCGGCCACGGGCCGATGGAGGATTTGCGTGATCTCGCCCAGGATCGAGACGGCGATTTCCGCCGGAGATACCGCCCCGATGTCGAGTCCGATCGGACCGTGGATGCGGCGGAAATCCGCATCGGTGAATCCCATTTCGCGGAGCCGGTCAAGACGGCGCGCATGCGTGCGCCGACTGCCGAGTGAGCCGATGTAGAAGGCATCCGAGCGCAGCGCTATCGCGAGCGCGGGATCGTCCAGCTTGGGATCGTGGGTCAGCGTGACGACGGCGGTGCGGCGGTCCGGGGCGAGTTCGGTCAAGGCGTCGTCGGGCCATTCGGTCATCAAGGTCACGCCGGGGAAAGCGCAATCCGGTGGCAAAAGCGCCGCGCGGATCGACCACGGTGACGGCATAACCGGCGATGGCGGCCATCGGCACCAGCGATTGCGCGATATGAACCGCCCCGACGGCGATCAAGCGGCGGGGCGGATTGAAGACATGGACGAAATACCGCTCGCCCTTGGACTCGACGGTCAGGCTGCGGTCGTCCAATTGCGCTTTCCGCACGGCGGCGTCGAGCGCGCTGTCCAATGTCAGCGCGCCGGAGGGTTCGCCATCGATCATCAGGGTCTGGTCGCCGGTCGAAATCCGGGTTACCAGCACGACCGATTTCTTATCCGCTTGGGCCTGCAGCATTGCATTTAGGATTTGCGATTTCATTGATCCAGCCGCTCCACGAAGACCTCGACCGTCCCGCCGCAGGCGAGGCCGACTTCCCAGGCCATTTCGTCGGTGACGCCGAATTCGAGCAGCGACGGTGCGCCGGAGTCCATGACTTTGAAGGCTTCCTCGATTACGGCGCCTTCGATGCAGCCGCCGGAAACCGAGCCGATAAAGTCCCGGTCCTGATTGACCACGAGTTGGCTGCCGGTGGGGCGCGGCGACGATCCCCAGGTATTCACCACGGTTGCGATGGCGACCGATTTGCCGGATTTGCGCCAATCGACCGCCTGCCGAAGGATCGCGTCATCCGTCGGGATGTCCGAGGTCGGGATGTCCGATGTCATGCTGCTGCCTCCAGCCATTTCGAAACGCCGGGGTGCCGGCGCGTAGCCGGTTCACTAAGAATGTCGGCCAACTGTACCAGGCTTTCAAGGTTGTGGACCGGGCGAAAGTCGTCGACATGCGGCAGAATCGCCCGAATTCCGAGCGATTTCGGCTCGAATCCGTCATATCGCAGCAGGGGATTGGTCCAGATGAGCCGCCGGCAGGACCGGTGAAGCCGGTCGATTTCCGCGGTCAGCCCGACGCCGGCGTCGCGGTCCAGCCCGTCGGTGATCAACAGCACCACCGCGCCTTGGCCGAGCACGCGCCGCGACCAGTTCCGATTGAAATCGCGCAGGCAATGGCCGATCCGTGTGCCGCCCGACCAATCTTCTACGCCCTCCGCGATCTTGGCCAATGCCACATCGATATCCTTGTAGCGCAGGTAGCGGGTGACGTTGTTCAACCGTGTTCCGAACAGGAAGGTGTGGACCCGGTCCCGGTCATTCGTGATCGCATGCAGAAAGTGCAGAAGCATGCGGGAGTATCGCTCCATCGAGCCGGATATGTCGCACAGCACGATCAGCGGCGGCCGCCGCATCAGGCGTTGCTTGTATTTGAGCGGAATGGTGTCGCCGCCGGACCGCAGGGCCGCGCGCAACGTCGCGCGCATATCCGCCCTGGCACCGGAAGGATCCGGCCGGAAGCGCCGCGTCGGCACCTCCATGATCGGCAGCCGCAGACGCCGGATGGCGGATCGCGCCAGCGCCATCTCCTCGTTGGTCATCTTTTCGAAGTCTTTGGTACGCAGGATTTCCTGTTGGCTCCAGGTCATCGCCGCGTCGAATTCCAATTCTTCCTCTTCGCGGGATTTGGAGCGGTCGTCAGCGCCCTGCGCAAGGGCTTGGGCGATTCTCGGCGCGAGTGTTTCGCCCTGGTCCGGATCGGATGGCATGTCCGTCTGCGGCAGCATCAACGCCATCATCCGCTCCAGGATCTTCGGATTGCGCCAGAAAATATGGAAGGCCTGATCGAAAAGGTCGCGCTGGTCGCGCCGGTTGACGAAAACGGCGTGTAGGGCCCAATAGAAATCCGTCCGGCTGTACATGCCGAGCGCCGAGACCGCGCGGATCGCCTCCAGTACCGCGCCGGGGCCGACCGGAAGCCCGGCGGCTCGCAGCGTCCGGGCGAAATGCATGATATTGTCGGGTATGCGGCCGCCCGATGCGGCAACGGCCGAGTCGTCCGGCAGCGACGCCGTCATTCGGCGGCTCCGGCGACCGCCAATTCGGTCTGGACCTCACTGAGCAGACGGCTGGCCTCGCTGCCCCGGATCTTGGCGATGTCGTCCTGATACTTGAGCAGCGTGCCGAGCGTATTGTTGATGGTGTCCGGGTCCAGGGTCATGCAGTCGAGTTGTGTCAGCGCGTGCGCCCAGTCGATGGTTTCGGCGACGCCGGGCAATTTGAACAGGTCCTCGCCGCGTAGTTTCTGGATGAACGCCACGATCTGCGCCGACAGGTCGGCCGATGCATTGGGAGCCTTTACCCGCAGTATTTCGAGCTCGCGCGCCGCGTCCGGATAGTCGACCCAATAATAGAAACACCGGCGCTTGATCGCGTCATGAATTTCGCGCGTCCGGTTCGACGTGATGACGACGAGCGGCGGTTCCGTCGCCTTCACGGTGCCGATTTCGGGAATGGTGATCTGAAAGTCGGCCAATACTTCGAGCAGAAACGCCTCGAACGGCTCGTCGGTGCGGTCGAGCTCGTCGATCAGCAGGACCGGTGCGCCGTCCGGGGATGGTTCCAGGGCCTGCAGAAGGGGACGGTGGATCAGGAAGCGCTCGTCGAAGATATCGGCTTCCAGGCGGTCGCGGTCCCGGTCGCCCAATGCCTCCGACAGGCGTATCTCGACCATTTGGCGGGCATAATTCCATTCGTAGACCGCCGAGGAGACGTCCAGGCCTTCATAGCATTGTAAGCGGATGAGACGGCGGCCCAGGGTTTCGGACAGGACGCGGGCGATTTCCGTCTTGCCGACCCCGGCCTCGCCTTCGAGGAATAGAGGCCTATTCAGCTTGAGCGAGAGGAAGAGGGCGGTGGCCAGGCTCCGGTCCGCGACATAGGCGCCGTCGGAGAGCAAATCCAGCGCAGCATCGACGGTGTCGGGGATCGGCTTTGTCATGAGGCGTCATCTGTCCAAGTGTCGGGAAATACGTGCACGGCGACAGTCCGGCCGTACCGCGCGTGGATCATGGCTTATTCGGTTATTTTAGCACAATTCGACGGCCCGAGGACCAGTCGGCAGAGGATCTAGCCATTCTGGAATCGCGGCGAAATCGGCCTAGGATGAACGCGAAAAATCGGCTAACGCGCTAGCGTTTGATCCATTTCCCGCCCGGGGTCAGGAACCAGGTGCCCTTTGGGGCGGATTTCATGATCTGTTGTGCATAGATCTTGCCGATATCGGCCTCAGACGCCCCGGTTTCCTTGGCGCGTTTCTGGTAGAGGGCGCGGCGTTGCGCATTGGTCTGAGCGACCAATTTCTTGATCGACTCGGATGCGCTGCCGCTGCGAACCATCGCATAGCCGTCGAAGCGCTCGCCGACCACGCCTGAAGCACGCGGGGCATCCAGCGGCCGGGCCTCGGCGGTCGCCGGCGGCAGGGTGAAGAGCAGCGCGGCAAGCGCCAGAAAGAGCGCCGCGATCAGCGGCCGGCGATCAAAAGATGGGATTGCTTTCGACATCGTCTTTGGCTTTCTCCTCGACGCGCAGGCGCACGTCGGCATCGAGCTTGATATTGAGATTGATGGTGATGGGCTCTTTCGGCGCTTCGACCGCGACCTTCGGCGTACACGCTGCGAACACGATTAAAATGCCGGCCGCCCAACAAACATGCTTCATAATGCCGGAGCCTCGCTGACCCGTAGCGCGGCCCGCATCCCCGCATGCCGCAAGACCGGTACCTTACCGCGCGATGCGGGATTTCGCCAGCAGATGGATTTGGTCATTCTTGCCCTACGGAACGTTCGGGCCGCCGGATTATGTCGGTCACCGCCTCGACGCCGCCGAGGGCGATGCGCCCCAGTTTATGGAAATCGCTTTCTATGCGGATATTGAAGGCGAAGGGATAGCCGTCATACACCGCTGGATTTGCGCCGTCCATGCGCAGCATGATCGCGCCGGTACCGCTCGCTTCCTTGGTCAGTTCCATGCTCAATTTCTTGTACCGGAAGTCGGACAGCACCTGCGCGACGGTGCCGACCGTATCCTCGCGGTTCGATAGCTGCTGCTGCAGCGCCGTGCCGGTGTATTTGAGTTTTCCAGGACCTTCGGCGTTCAGCGTCCCTTTGCCGATGGTGAGGTTTTCGCCGAGCAGCCGCACCGGCACCTTGCCGGTGATCCGGCCGGTGCCTTCCAGTCCGTCCAGCCCGATGAGTTGAAAGACCTGCGCCAGGTCGACCGATTGCACGTATATCATGCCGTCCGCGTCCAATTCGTCGCCGGTTTTGACGAGGCCGCGCGTCCGCATGCGCCCGCCCGCGAAACCGACATCCAAATCCTGGACGGCGACCGCGCCGTCTTCGCGGAGTTGGAATTCAAGCTGGATCGGCAACGGGCCTAGATCGCCGACGGTGACCGAGCCCTTGATGCGCTGCCGTGGCGGCATCGACAGGGGGACGAGTTCGATGAAGTTCACGGTCCCTTCGAGGTCATCGAGCTTCATGTCCGCTGTGTGCAGGCTCAACTTGTCCAACTGCAGCGCCATCTGCCCGGAGAGGACATCCTTGTCCCACAACAGATGCCCTTTCATCGAACCGGCGCCCTTGGCCACTTCGAACATCTGAGCGGCCGGCGGGAAGAGATCGGCGATCGTATGTTTCTTCGTTTCGAGTTCGATCCGGGGCACGCGAAAATCGACACGGCCCGTATTGGTCTTCAGATTATGCCGTAGCGTGGCGCGGGCTTGGAGCGGGCTGAATCGCTGCCGGGCCTGAAGCGTCATGCGCACCGTTTGTTTTCCGACCTGTCCCTTGGCGGAGAAGGATAGGGGTGTCGTTAGGGGAGGCTGCGCGGCATGCCGGATGTCGCCCGCCTCGAACCCGAATTTGATGCCGGTGGCGATACTTTCGACCGAGGCATTGATGCCATGGGCGGACAGTTGGGATTTCGGCAGATCGACAACAGCGCCTGTGGCGTAGAGTTGAAATTGCGCATTCTCGTCCTGGCGGCTGATCAATTGCGGAACGGTCAGCCGGATCGGCTGTTTCTCACCTTTCGAGCGGATGTATCCGTTGGCGTCCAGATGCGCGAATGTCAGGGCGTGATAGACCCCCGAGAGGTCTGTCGGTACCGTGACGTGGTTCTTGTCGCCGGTCAGTTGCAGGGTCAGCCCGGTCGGCAGCACCAAACCGCTATCGGTTCGCACATTCTTGAGGAACAGCGTGCTGTCGAAGCTGGGAATGAACTGATGACCCCGCGTGCCGAACGTCAATCGCCCGTCGAGCGATAACAGCGCTTCGTCGAATTGGGCGCCGCCGAACGAACGCGTGTCCAATTTCGCGGAAATTGCGACCTTTCCATGCTGATGCCCACTGCTGCCGTTAAACCCTTTCAGCGTAATCTCAATGCTGTCCTTGGCCTTTTTGGCGGCCTTGGCGCCCGGAACCGCCAGTCCGATCGTGTCCAATTTTACCGCGCCGTCGAGCCGCACATCGCCGGGCCAAGGATCCGCCCCTTCCTCCATCGCATCGGCGATCAGCAGCGGTTGCGTAATCCGGCCGGCCAGGAAGACATTTGCATTGCCGCTGATGCCCTTGGATTCCTGGATCGACGTCAACAGCGGGGTCGCGTCGAACGCGCCGCGAAGCGTGAAGATCACCGGGTCGGCCCGGTCGGTCGGATGCCCTTCCGACTGCATCGAAATGGTGCCGTCGCGCCAGGCCAGTTTGGCGTTGATGCGGTGGCGCGCCATGCCCTTGCCAAGGTCGAGGGCAAGGGTATTCGTGTCGTCGATGAGTTCGAGATTCAAGTCGCCGGCGACCGGCAGGCCCTTCGACAGCCGCACGTCGCGAACCTGCGCCACCGGGCCGGCGCCGATTGTCAACGACAGCCTGTCCTTTTCCAGAACATAGGCACCGTTGAGTGTGACGTTCGCTTTGGTGAAGCCGATCTCCGGTGTCTTCCGTTTTGCGGCATCGAAGGACAGCTTGAATGACCCCTTCGACCCGTCATCGGTGGTTACGAGGTCGGCGAAATCGAAGTTCAGAACGTCCGGGTCGGCCATCGGGATGGCCGTGCCGTCGATTGCGAGTCTCTCGAGACCCAATCTAATCTGACCGTTCACAGCAAAGTCGGGTGGAACCGCCACCCGGCCGGACGGATGCTTATCCAAGAAGAAGAGGGGGTCTTGCGCCGTTGCGTTTGCCGCGATCGATATGTAGCCGGCGGTCCGGATGCGTTTCCGGGCAAGCAGGTTTCCGGCGAAGGTGGCATCGACGCTTCCCGCAACGTGAAGTTCAAACGGATCCCCTTCGGGGTCGAGAGGGCCGGTGCCGATCACGGTGACGAAGCCATGCGGCGCCGCGATCGCCGAGTCGACAGAGAGGATGCCGTTTTCGAATCCGACATCGACGCGGCTCGGTTCGAAGATTTCGTCGCTGGTCTGAATACGGATGAGATCGAAACCTGCCTGCAGCGATTGAAGGCCCGCGAGGGTCGCAGAGAAGGAGCCCGATCCTTCGATCCGGTCGACCTTCACCCGGTGATCTCCGGTATCGATGGCGAGGCCGGCGATGTTGATCGAATCGACGATGCCCTCGATCCAGTCGTCGACGGCATATGTCGCATGGATCGAGTCAACGGAGACGGTCTGTTCCGCCACGATCCGGAAATCTTTCATGCGGATATGGTCGGACTCAAGGCTCTCCACGGTGACGGAAACCGACTTGGTCTTGCTGTCTTTGAGATAGGCGGCGATGACCCATTCGGCCACGTCCGTCCGGTTGGCCCAGGCGAGCGCTATGCCCACGATGGACAGGATGATGAATAGGCCGACACCTGCCGAGGAAAAAGCCAACCACCTTTTCCAACGGCTTTTCGTCGGGGGAGCCGCGGGTTGCTTTTCCGGTTCCGTCATCTCTGTTTCATCAAGTAAGAAGGCCGGAGCCTATAACGGCCCCGGCCCCCTGCCAACCCGGTCGAATTCCGGTTCATCCGGCCGCGGCAACCGCTCTTTTTGCCATTACCGTGATCAGATGCGCGCGATACTCCGCACTGGCGTGGATATCAGCGTTCAAATCGTTATCCGGCACCGAAATCCCCTCGATCGCGTCGGCGGAGAAGTTACCGGCCAGCGCGGATTCCATTTCCGCGACCCGGAATACGCCGTCCTGTCCGGCACCGGTCACCGCAACATGCACGCCGCCATCGGTTTCGGCGACGAATACGCCGACTAGCGCATAGCGCGACGCGGGATTGGGGAATTTCATGTAAGCGGCCCGTTTGGGTACCGGAAAACGCACGGCGGTGATGACTTCGTCTTCTTCCAACGCCGTTTCGAACAGACCGACGAAGAATTCCTCGGCGGACAATTCCCGAGTATTGGTGACGATTGTTGCGCCGAGGGCGACGCATCCCGCCGGATAGTCGGCGGCGGGATCATTGTTGGCGATCGAGCCGCCGATCGTTCCGCGATGCCGGACCTGAGCGTCGCCGATATTGTCCGCAAGCGCGGCGAGGGCGGGAATGGCCTGCTTCACGTCGTCGGACGCCGCGACCGTCGCATGCGTGGTCATGGCCCCGATTGTGACTGTGTTGCCGTCGACCGAGATGCCGACAAGATCGTCCGCACCCGAGAGATCGACGAGATCGGAAGGACTCGCCAACCGCTGCTTCAGCGTCGGGATCAAGGTCATCCCGCCGGCGACCAGTTTGCCGTCTTCCGCCGCTTTGATTTTGTCCGCGGCGTCCGCGACCGATTCGGCGCGATGATAGTTGAAGTCATACATTCTCGTGTTCTCCCAATCCTCGTCGAACGCTTATTGCGCGCTCTGAATGGCTTGCCAGACTTTCTCCGGCGTTGCGGGCATCGACATGTCTTTCACGCCGAGATCCCATAATGCATCGACGATGGCGTTGATGACGGCCGGCGGTGATCCGATGGCGCCGACTTCGCCGCAGCCTTTCACGCCGAGCGAATTATGCGTGCACAACGTGGCGTGCGTGCCAACCGTGAAAGAGGGCAGGTCGCCCGCCCGCGGCATCGTGTAATCCATGTACGAACCGGTGACGAGTTGTCCGTTCTCGTCGTATCTGCACCCTTCCAGCAACGCCTGACCGATCCCCTGGGCGACGCCGCCGTGGACCTGGCCTTCGACGATCATCGGGTTGATCACCCGGCCAACGTCGTCGATCGCGGAGAAGTTGACCACCTCGACCACGCCGGTATCCGGATCGACCTCGACTTCGCAGATATGACAGCCGCCCGGATAGGTGAAGTTTGCCGGATCGTAGAAGGCCGTCTCGTCCAAGCCGGGTTCGAGCGTTTCATGCGGGAAATTGTGCGGGACATAGGCCGCCAGCGCGATTTCAGCGAAAGCCATTTCCTTATCCGTGCCCGACACGGTGAATTTGCCGTCCTTAAATTCGATATCGGCTTCCGGCGCTTCCATGATGTGGGCCGCGATCTTCGTCGCTTTTTCGATGATGCGATTGGTCGCGCGCATGATGGCCTCGCCACCGACGGCGAGGGAGCGCGAGCCGTAGGTGCCCATGCCGAATGCGACTTTGCCGGTATCGCCGTGCACGATCTCGACGCTGTCCATCGGAATGCCGAGCGTATCCGCTATGAGCTGCGAGAAGGTGGTTTCGTGGCCTTGGCCATGGCTGTGCGAACCCGTGAAGACGGTGACGGAGCCGGTCGGATGGATCCGTACCTCGGCGGATTCGAACAGGCCGGCGCGCGCGCCGAGCGATCCGACGACCGCGGACGGCGCGATGCCGCAGGCTTCGATGTAAGTCGAGTAACCGATGCCGCGCCGCTTGCCTTGCTTGGCCGCTTCGGTCTTGCGCGCCTCGAAGCCTTCGACGTCGGCCGCCGTGAGGGCCTGATCGAGAGTGCTATCGTAGTCGCCACTGTCATATTGCAGCGCGACCGGCGTCTGATAGGGGAAGGCGTCGGTCGGAATGAAATTGCGTTGCCGGATTTCGATCTGGCTCAACCCGGTTTCGCGGGCGGCGCGGTCCACGACCCGTTCCAACAGGAAGGACGCCTCCGGGCGGCCGGCGCCCCGGTAGGCGTCGACCGGCACGGTGTTGGTAAAGACCGCTTTCACCTCGCAATAGACCTGTGGGGTCGTGTACACGCCCGCCAGCAGCGTCGCGTAGAGATAGGTCGGGACGCAGGGCGCGAAGGTGGACAGATAGGCGCCCATATTCGCCAGCGTGCCGACCCGCAGCGCCAGGAACTTGCCGTCCTTGTCCAACGCCAACTCGGCCTTGGTGACGTGATCGCGGCCGTGGCAATCGGACATGAAGGATTCCGAGCGCTCGGCGGTCCATTTGATCGGCCGGCGCACCTTTTTCGCGGCCCAGGTGACGATCGCCTCTTCGGCGTAGTGATAGATTTTCGACCCGAAGCCGCCGCCGACGTCCGGGGCGACCACGCGCAACTTGTGTTCCGGGATATTCAGGACGAAGGCGCCCATCAGGAGCCGGATCACATGCGGGTTCTGACTCGTCGTATAGAGCGTATGATCGCCGGTCGCGGTGTCGTAATCGCCGATGGCGGCGCGCGGCTCCATGGCGTTCGGGATCAACCGATTGTTGACGATATCGATGGCGGCGACATGCGCGGCGTCGGCGAAGGCGGCGTCGGTCGCGTCCTTGTCGCCGATATGCCAGTCGTAGCAAAGGTTGTTGGGGACATCGTCATGGACCTGCGGTCCGCCGTCGATCGCGGCGGCCATATCGGTCACCACGGGAAGAGGTTCATACTCGACGGCGATCGTCTCCGCCGCCTGGCGCGCCTGGTCCTTCGTTTCGGCGATGACGACGGCAACCTGGTCGCCGACATGGCGCACCCGGTCGATCACCAGCGGCGGATGCGGCGGCTCGGCCATCGGCGAGTCGTCCTTGTTGTTGACCTGCCAGCCGCAGGGCAGGCTGCCGACGCCGTCGGCTTCCATGTCTTTGCCGGTGAAAACGGCAACCACGCCGGGCGCTTTTTCCGCCGCGCTGATATCCAGCGACGTAATCTTCGCGTGGGCGTGCGGGCTGCGCAGAATCCAGGCGTAGGTCTGGTTCGGCCGGTCGATGTCGTCGGTGTAGTTGCCTTGCCCCGTCAGAAAGCGGAAATCCTCGACCCGCTTTACCGCGGCGCCAATACCCGTGGCGGTCATTGGTGCTTCCTCCCGCCGGCGGCCGTGCTCAGCCGCCGCGCATTGCTTTTGCGCCAGCTTCGATCGATTTCACGATGTTGTGGTAGCCCGTGCAGCGGCACAGATTGCCTTCGAGCCATTCGCGGATTTCTTTTTCCGAGGGGTCGGGATTTTCCTGAACCAGGTCGATCGCGCTCATGACCATGCCCGGTGTGCAGAAGCCGCACTGCAGGCCGTGGTTCTCCCGAAAGGCCGCCTGCATCGGATGAAGCTCGTCGCCGTCGGCGAGGCCTTCGATCGTCGTGACGTCGGCCCCGTCCGCCTGAACGGCAAGCATGGTGCAACTCTTGACCGACGTGCCGTTCACATGCACGCAGCAGGCGCCGCATTGGCTGGTATCGCATCCGACATGCGTACCCGTCAGGCGCAATTGTTCGCGAAGAAATTGAACAAGTAAGGTGCGGCCTTCGACGTCGCCGCTGACAGCCTTACCGTTCACCGTCATTGAAACGGTGTAGGACATATTCGGTAACTCCCTAGCCTCCAAGGGTGCGGGCGTTTACCCGCGCTCCTCGTCCGCCGGTTGCGGCAGACATCTTTCCCTAGCGTTATCAAAGAGTGTGGAGTCCGTCCGCCTTTTGGTCAAGGCGTAGCCGACCCGGATTATTGCTGAAACGCCCAAACGCCGATGAGAACGATGACGATGATCCCGCCGACCCACAACATAGGGGGCAAGCCTTGCTTCGTTTCCGTGGAGGGTGGTCGATCCGCCGGCGTCGGAGCGGGCGGTGCGGCATCCGTTTGCGGCGGCACGTCTTCCGTAGGAGGAACGCCCGCTTTCTCCGTAGTGACCGGACGGTCGGCCGGCGTCGGCGCGTCCGGCCCTTCCGGCCGATCGCTCGACGGCGGTCCGCCCACGATCTCGGCGAATTTCCGGAAGAACTCGTTGGCCATTTTCTTCGACGTTGAATCGATCAGCCGGCTGCCGATTTGGGCCAGCTTTCCGCCGACGGTCGCGTTGACGTCATACGTGAGGATCGTATCGCTACCGTCCTCTGCCAACGCGACTTTTGCGCCGCCCTTGGCGAAGCCGGCTGCGCCGCCGGTGCCCTCACCTGAGATCGTGTAACCGTTCGGCGGATCCATATCCGACAGGGTTACCGCGCCGCTGAATTTGGCTTTTACCGGTCCGACCTTGGCCGTCACCTTTGCCGAGAACTCCGTGTCGGACGTTTTCTCGATCTCCTCGCAGCCGGGTATGCATTGCTTCAGGACGTCCGGGTCGTTCAGCGCCTGCCACACCGCCTCGCGCGATGCCGGAATTCGATATTCTCCGGTCATTTCCATCGTCGTAATTCCTTATTGCTTGCGTGAAATGGTCGGGGCCTGAACGGCCACGACCATAATTCTACGGCCGCCGACTGGCAATTGGCGATGTGCCGACGGCCATAGACGACCCATCGACGAGACAGGCCAGTATGGCGTCTTGTGCGTTGCTGTATACTATGTCGGTTGGACGTAGGGGGTAATATGGCATCCAGTGCCGTCGAATCAACAATCGACATCGCTTTTTGGTTTCTCAACCGGGCCAGCGCGGAGGACTCGTATTTGCAGCCGCACAAACTGCAGCGGCTGCTTTATCTGGCGCAAGGCCATTACGCGCAGGAGCAATACGGACGGAAGCTCATGCCGGCAACCTTTGTGGTGCATGAACTTGGGCCGATCGAGCCGAATATCTTTCGCCTATTCGAGGAGGGGCGTCCGTCGGTCGTCTTTGTCGCCCCACCGCCGGAGGTGGAAGATTTTCTGGAACGCATTTGGCGTCGGTTCGGCGGCCACGCCGTCGACCGCCTGAATGCCATGATCCTCGAGCAGCCGGCGTACAAGGTGGCGGTCATGGCGGGCGATGGCGAGGAAATTCCCTTCGCGTCGATGCAAGAGACATTCAGGATAAAGGAAAAGGAGAAAGCCGAGACGACCGTCCGAACTGCAGATGGGCGCACGGTCGAGAAATGGATTCCGACCCGATCGGTCCGCCGGCGTCCGCAGTAATTCGTCCCGGTTCGAGCACACCGCCCGGCCTCCGAGCCGGCAACGCCACAAAGTGTCAGGATGAGCCTTGGCGACCCGGTAACTGTTCGGCATACTGCGGGCAAAATCGCACCCGTGTCGGATTCGTGGTGCGGTTCAACGATGAGGCAGGGAGAGAGGATGCCGGAGACTTCCTCGCAACCCGGTGCGACGGCGCAAGGGGGGCAAGAAAAAGGGCAGCGGCCCAAACGGGTCGATCATGTCGGTCGCGCGCTCTCGCTCGCGGTCATCCTCTTCGTGACATGGTTGCTGCTGTCAGGTCATTACCAAGCATTCGTTGTAACGCTTGGGGTTCTGTCCTGTCTGGTTATCGTATTCATTGCCGTGCGTATGGATGCGCTGGACCATGAAACGTTGCCGATCCACTTGACCTGGGGCGCGGTGCCGTACTGGCTTTGGCTGGTCAAGGAAATCTGGATATCCGCAATTGACGTCACCAAGGTGATCCTATCGCCGAAACTTCCGATCAGCCCCGGCATGCTGCAAGTAAAGGCGACCCAGAAATCCGAACTGGGGCAGGTCATCTACGCTAATTCCATCACGCTGACGCCGGGGACGTTTACGATCCGCGTCTTCGACGACCAACTGCTGGTGCATGCATTGACCCAGCAAGGCGTCGATGGGTTGTTGACGGGAGAAATGGACCGGCGCGTCACCAAGATGGAGGGGCTGACATGATTTTTGCTGTTGCGACCGTTGCCGTCGTCGTCGCAATGGCATTGGCGCTGGTGCGGGCCTTCCTCGGCCCGACCATTTACGACCGGGTTCTTGCCGTGAACAGCGTCGGGACCAAGACCGTGCTTCTGATCGCGGTTCTTGGGTTCCTGGCGGGCCGGCCCGAATTCCTCGACATCGCGCTCCTTTACGCGCTGATCAACTTCATCGGCACCATCGCGGTCCTGAAGTTCATCCGCTACGCCGATATGGGGCAGGCAAGCGGGCCCGGCACCGGTGAGGATTCGCGGTAATGGATTTGGTCATCGATATATTTGGCTGGATTTTCATCCTGATTGGATGCTTCTTCGCGATCGTCGGTGCACTTGGGCTTCTGCGGCTGCCCGATGTCTATACGCGAATCCATAGCGCGGGCGTCGTCGATACCGTGGCCGCGTTCTTCCTGTTGGTCGGGTTCTCCTTCTATGCCGGTTTTACGCTGGTCACGGTAAAGTTGGTGCTGATCCTGATTTTCATCTTCTTTACCAGCCCGACGGCCACCAACGCGTTGGCCAATGCGATGTATTCGCAAGGGATCAAGCCCGCTTTGGTGGATGAGGAGGACGCGCCATCGAAGCCTTAGTCAACATTGTGCTGCTTGGGTTCATGACGGCGACGATTTTCATGATCGTGCGGCTGCACAACCTGTTCGCTGTGGTCATGTTGGGCGGCATCTACAGTCTCATGGCGGCATCGATGTTCGTTGTGCTCGACGCCGTCGACGTGGCCTTCACCGAGGCCGCCGTCGGCGCGGGAATTTCGACGGTGCTGATGTTGGCAGCGCTGTCACTGACCAACACGAAGGAGAAAGTGGCGAGTCGACACCGTATACTGCCGCTGCTGGTCGTATTAATCACGGGCGCCGCGCTGATCTACGGCACATTGGACATGCCGCATTACGGCGATCCGAATGCGCCCATCCAACAGCATGTCGCGCCGACCTATCTTGCTGAGGCGCAGACGAAAACGACCGTCCCGAACGTCGTGACGGCGGTTCTGGCGAGCTATCGCGGGTATGACACGCTGGGCGAGGTAGCCGTGATCTTCACGGCAGGGGTCGGGGTCATGCTGCTGCTGGGGGGCAGGCGCCGCAGGCGCCGGCGGCCGGAGGGCAGCGAGTGAGCCATCATTTTGTCATCCGCGTTGTCGGCAAGCTGTTCATTCCGTTCATCCTTCTGTTCGGACTCTACGTCCAGTTCCACGGCGATTTCGGTCCCGGCGGCGGTTTCCAGGCGGGTGTGATCTTCGCCTCGGCCTTCGTTCTGTACGCCTTGATCTACGGTGTCGAAAAGGCGCGGGAAATTTTGCCGGATGATGTGCTGCGCGTCGGTATCGCGCTGGGCGTGTTGATCTTCGGCGGCACCGGCGTCGTCTCGATGATATTCGGATTCAACTATCTGGATTACACGCCGCTGGCGTCTACCCCGCCGAGCGGTCAGCATATCGGCATTTTCGTCGTCGAGCTCGGCGTCGGGATCACCGTCGCGTCGGTCATGGTCACGTTGTTCAACCTTTTCGCCGGCCGCCGCGGCGATGAAGAACTGGACGCGGAGTAAGGACGCCGATGATCGAACCGGGTCTTTATAACTATTGGATCGTCGTGTTCCTGATGATGGCGGGCCTGTACGTGGTCATCGCGCGCGGCAACCTGGTGAAAAAGATTGTCGGGCTTAATGTCTTTCAGGCCTCGGTCTTTCTGTTCTACATCACCATGGGTAAGGTCGAAGGCGGCACCGCGCCGATCCTCGCCGAAGGATATAGCGCCTACTCCAATCCGCTGCCGCATGTTTTGATCCTTACCGCGATTGTCGTCGGCGTGGCCACGACGGCGCTGGGGCTTGCGCTGGTGGTCCGCATTCAGGAAGCCTACGGCTCGATCGAAGAAGACGAACTGGACGAAAAAGACGAAGAAACCGAAGAAGCCGGGCGGGAAACGCAATCGTGACGATGTCGAACTTGCCCGCCCTTCAGATCGTGGTGCCGCTTCTGGCCGGGCCGCTTTGCGTTCTCCTGCGGCGCGAAGACATCAGTTACGGCATCGCACTGGTTGCATCCTGGGCGTCGTTTGTCCTGTCCGTCCTGCTTTTGATAGCGGTCCTCGAGGGCGGAACGATATCCTTTGCGATGGGAGGCTGGGAGCCGCCGTGGGGCATCGAGTACCGGGTCGATAGCGTCAACGCCTATGTCCTGTTGATCGTCGCCGCCATCGGCGCGGTGGTCATCACTTATGCCCGGCCGAGCGTCGCCTATGAGATCGCGCCGGAACGCCGGTATTTGTTCTACACGTCCTATCTGCTGTGTCTGTCCGGTCTGCTGGGCGTCACGATCACCGGCGACGCTTTCAATGTCTTCGTTTTCCTCGAAATCTCCTCGCTTTCGTCCTATGTGTTGATCAGCCTCGGCCGTGACCGCAGGGCGTTGACCGCAGCCTATCGTTATCTGATTTTCGGGACGATCGGGGCGACCTTCTATTTGATCGGCGTCGGCATGCTGTATCAGGCGACCGGCACGCTGAACATGGCGGATCTTGCCGAGCGGGTTTCGACAGTGACGGACAGCCGCACCGTTCGCGTCGCTTTCGCCTTCATGGTCGTGGGCATCGGGATGAAGGCCGCGTTGTTCCCGCTGCATATCTGGCTGCCCAACGCGTATGCCTATGCGCCGTCGGTGGTGACCGCGTTCCTGGCGGCGACGGCGACGAAGGTGTCGATCTATCTGCTGTTGCGCGTCTATTTCACGATCTTCGGCACGCCCTTCGCGATCCAGACCATGGGATTGGGCGATGCCCTTTTGCCGCTGGCGATCTTGGCAATGTTCGTAGGATCGGCCGTGGCGATCTTCCAGCCGGATATCAAGCGAATGCTGGCGTATTCCAGCGTCGCGCAGATCGGTTATATGGTCCTTGGAATCGGCATCGCGACCACGGTCGGACTGACCGCCAGCATCCTGCACCTGTTCAACCACGCGCTGATGAAGGGCGCGTTGTTCCTGGCGATGGGATGTGTCTTCCTGCGCATGGGATCGGTGCGCCTGGATGCGATGCATGGGATCGGAAAGACGATGCCGTGGACGATGGGCGCTTTCGTGGCGGGCGGATTGAGCCTGATCGGCGTGCCGGCGACTGCGGGCTTCATCTCTAAATGGTATCTCATTCTGGCGGCGCTCGAGCGCGATTGGTGGTGGGCCGCTGTCCTGATCCTATTATCGTCGTTGCTGGCGATCATCTATGTCTGGCGCGTCGTCGAAGTTGCGTATTTCCGGCCGCCGTCCGACGCCGTGGCGGCGCCCAAGGAAGCGCCGCTGGAGATGCTGGTGCCCTTGTGGGTGTTGGTCGTTGCGAACGTGTATTTCGGGCTGGATACGCGGGTGAGCGTCGGGATCGCGGAACAGGCCGCTCAAAGCTTGATGGGAGGCGGCCCGTGACGCCTGCCGAGCTGATGATTTTGGCGCTTGCCATACCGTCGATCGGGACGGTGCTCATCTTGATGTCCGAAGGCCGGCCCAATCAGCGCGAGACCGTGACCCTGCTGACCGCCGTTTGCCTGTTCGCGGTGGTCGTTTCCCTCGTGCCGACCGTCTACGCCGGCGAGCGGCCGGACGTCAGCCTGTTCACCATGCTGCCGGGTCTCGAGATTCGGCTGACGCTGGAGCCGCTCGGCATGATGTTCGCCTGCGTCGCGTCCGGTTTATGGATTCTGAATTCGATCTATTCGATCGGCTACATGCGCGCCAAGAAGGAAGGGCATCAGACCCGCTTTTATGCCTGCTTCGCCATCGCGATTGCCAGCGCCATGGGTGCGTCCATGGCGGGCAATATGCTGACGCTCTTCCTGTTTTACGAAATTCTGACGTTATCGACTTATCCGTTGGTCACCCATCATGGGGACGAGCAGGCGGTCCGGTCGGGACGGACCTACCTCGGCATCCTGCTCGGCACGTCGATCTTTTTCCAACTCGGCGCCATCATCTGGACCTGGGCGGCGGCCGGCACTTTGGATTTCACCGAGGGCGGCATCCTGAACGGCAAGCTCGAAGGGCCGCTGATCGGCCTTATGCTGTTCTTGTACATGTACGGCATCGGCAAGGCGGCGTTGATGCCCATCCACCGATGGCTTCCCGCGGCGATGGTCGCGCCGACGCCGGTTAGCGCGCTGTTGCATGCTGTTGCCGTCGTGAAGGCCGGCGTCTTTACGGTTCTGAAGGTGATAGTCTACATCTTCGGTGCAGATTTCCTGCGCGAAAGCGGCTATGCCGATTGGCTGATGTATGTCGCCGGGGCCTCGCTGCTGCTGGCATCCATCGTTGCGCTGACCAAGGATAACCTCAAGGCGCGGCTGGCCTACTCAACGGTGAGCCAGCTTGCCTATGTCGTGCTCGGCGCGGCGCTGCTGATGCCGTTGAGCATCGTCGGCGGCGCGATGCATATCGCAATGCACGCCTTCGGCAAGATTACCTTGTTCTTCTGCGCCGGCGCGATCTACGTGGCGAGCGGCAAGACCGAAATCAGCGACATGGACGGGATCGGGCGGCGGATGCCAGTCACGGTCGCGGCATTCTGTATCGGGGCGTTGAGCGTGATCGGGCTGCCGCCGTTCGGCGGAGCGTGGAGCAAGTACTTCCTGGCGCTGGGCGCCATGGATGCGGGGCACGTTATTTTCGTCGCCGTCTTCATGATCTCGTCGCTGCTGAACGTCGCGTATTTGATGCCGGTCGTCGCGCGCGGATTCTTTGCGGGAAGCGACGACGGCGAAGGGATACGCGAAGCACCGATGTTCTGTGTCGTGCCGTTGTGTTTGACGGCCTTCGGCTGTTTGTTGTTGTTTTTCTTTGCCGACGACCTTTACACGTTACTGGCGCCGATCGGAGGAGGGCCCGGGTAATGGATGACGAAAAGAAATACTGGTTGGATGAGCCCAACAACGTCAAGAAGGTCTTCTGGGCCGTATGCCTTTTGTGCGCGGCGGTCTTCGTGGCCGACGCCTTTTATCACAAGCATATCCATTTCGCCGTCGAAGGCTGGTTCGGCTTCTACGGTATCTTCGGTTTCGTCGCCTGCGTCGGCCTCGTTCTAGCCGCGAAGGTGTTGCGCAAAATCCTGATCCGCCCGGAAGACTATTACGATGACTGACCTGATCTCGCCGGGCCTGATCCTCATCGCGGGGGCGGCGCTGCTGCCGCTGTTGCGGGGTAATTGGCAGCGCGGGTTCATGCTGGTGGTGCCGGTGATCGGGTTCTGGCAGACATTGATGCTGGAGCCCGGCGCCCACGGTACGATCGATTTGTTCGGCGTGACGCTGACGACCCTGCGGGTCGATTCGTTGAGCCTCGTTTTCGGGTATATCTTCCACATCGCCGCCTTCCTGTCGGCCATCTATGCGCTTCATGTGCGGGACACGGTGCAGCATGTCGCCGGCATGGCCTACGCCGGTGCTGCGATCGGCGCGGTCTTCGCCGGCGACCTGATCACGTTATTCGTCTATTGGGAACTGACCGCCGTCACGTCGGTATTCCTGATCTGGGCGCGCCGGGAGGAAAATTCATATCACACGGGGCTCCGCTACCTCATCATTCAGGTCGGGTCCGGCGTCGTTCTGTTGGCGGGCATCGTCATTCATCAGCAGCAGACCGGCAGTATCGCGTTTTCCAAGCTCACGCTCGGTGAATTGGGGCCGACGCTGATTTTCCTCGCCTTCGGCGTGAAATGCGCCTTTCCGCTCCTGCATAACTGGTTGCAGGATGCCTATCCCGAAGCCACGGTGACGGGGACGGTCTTCCTGAGTGCGTTCACCACCAAACTCGCCGTCTATGCCTTGGCGCGGAGCTTTGCCGGAACGGAAATGCTAATCTGGATCGGCGCGACGATGACCGCCTTTCCGATCTTTTACGCCGTGATCGAGAACGATCTGCGGCGTGTCTTGGCATACAGCCTCAACAACCAGCTTGGCTTCATGGTCGTCGGTATTGGTATCGGCACGGAGCTGTCGTTGAACGGCACCGCGGCCCACGCGTTCTGTCACATTCTCTATAAAGCGCTGCTTTTCATGTCGATGGGGGCGGTGCTGCTGCGCACGGGGACAGTGAAGGGGTCGGAACTCGGCGGGCTCTATAAATCGATGCCCTGGACGACCGGGTTTTGCGTGGTCGGCGCGGCATCGATTTCCGCCTTTCCGCTGTTCAGCGGCTTCATCAGCAAATCGATGATCATCACGGCTTCCGCGGAAGGCGGGTATTGGTTCGTATGGGGCGTGCTGTTGTTCGCGTCCGCGGGCGTTTTCCATCATTCCGGGATCAAGATTCCGTATTTCGCATTCTTCGCGCATGACAGCGGCATCAGGGTCAAGGAAGCGCCCTTCAACATGCTGCTGGCGATGGCGATCACGGCGTTTCTCTCCGTCGGGATCGGCGTGTTCCCAGGCCCGCTTTATGCCATTCTGCCGTTCCCCGTGGATTTCGTGCCGTATACGGTCACCCACGTCATCACGCAGCTCCAACTGCTGATGTTCTCCGCGCTTGCCTTCGCGTTTCTGATGCGCTTCGGCATTTATCCGCCTGAGTTGAAGTCGGTGAACCTGGATACCGATTGGTTCTACCGACGGCTGGCGCCTAGGGTCTTTCGGGCGATTTGGGAAGGGGCGACGTCCGTACAGGGGCAGATCGTGCGGGTGGCGGCCCGGGCACTGAACCACTTGCTGGTGGTGGTTTTCCACTATCACGGACCGGATGGTCTGCTGGCCCGGACCTGGGCGATCGGGGGCGCCGCTCTCTGGGTGCTCGTCCTGCTCGGCGGATTCCTGATTATCTACTTCGTCTAGGCGGTCTTGACGGTCATCTCGCCGGCGTCCCGGCTGGGGAAGGACACCGTTGCGGTCGTGCCCTTGCCCTGTTGGCTGGTTAGGTCGAACCAGCCCCCGTGCAGTTCGACAAGGGATTTGACGATCGGCAGTCCGAGACCGGTTCCTGCCTGTGCCGATGTTTGGGCGCTGCCGACCTGACCGAACGGCTGCAGGACCTTTTCCAGGTCCTTTTCCTTGATCCCGATACCGGTATCGGACACGGAAATTTGCACGTTGCCGCTGTCGCCCGGGCGGGCCGACACGGTGATCTGCCCCAGTGCATCGGTGAATTTGATGGCGTTCGACAACAGGTTCAGCAGGACTTGGCGCAGGGCCCGCGGATCGGCGTAGATCGAAGGCGTATCGGATGCGATATCGATCGATAGTGTCAATTGCTGGCGGTCGAGTTGGCCGCGTACGACTTGCGCCGCCTCGCGGACGGCTTTGCTAACGTCAATGGGTTCGGGATGAATGTCCTGGCGTCCGGCCTCGATCTTGGACATATCCAATATGTCGGTGATCATATCCAAGAGGTGGCGTCCGCTCGCCGTTATATCGCCGACGTAATTGCTATATTTTTCGTGTCCCAAGGGACCGAAGGTTTCGCGTGAAAGGACCTCGGAAAAGCCGATGATGGCGTTCAACGGCGTCCGCAGTTCATGGCTCATTTTGGCAAGGAACTCGGACTTGGACCGGTTTGCCGCCTCGGCGACGGTTACGGCGTTGCGCAGGCGTTCCTCCGCGTTCTTGCGTTCGGTCACGTCGACCAAGGTGCCTTGTACCGCGCGGACACCGCGCCAATTCACCACGCGCGCCGACCGCTGCAGCCAAATCGTGCTGCCGTCCTTGCGGCGGGCCTCATACTCGAAAAGCGACGGGGCGGGGCGCCCAGCCATCCGGTCGCGGCCGTACTGAGCGATTCGTTCGCGCTCGTGCGGCGCCACGAGATGGACGACACTGCCGATTTTCATCAATTCTTCGGCGCTGTCGTATCCGAAAATTTCGGCGAGGGCCTGGTTGATGAACAGCAGTTGCCCATACCGCGTAATGTTGATGCCGACGATCGAATTCTCGATCAAGCTGCGATAGTTTTCCTCGCTTTCGCGCAGCGCGCGCTCGGCTTCCTTTCGCTTACTGATGTCGTGACGGATTGCGACGGTCCCGCCGTCCGACACCTTTCGGTATGATGAGAGAACCCAGCGATTGCCGGAGTGATGCGTTTCGACGTTCTGCGCGGAATTACGGTATTGGTGAATCCGCTCTTCGATCCATGCTTCTTCTTGGTTGATCGCGTCGGGCACCATACCGCTTGCAACGGACTCCCGGATCTGCTCCTCGAAGGTGTGTCCGGGTGTGTGCAGTGCGGTTTGCCACGGATAGAGGTTCAATGTCGCCTGATTGCAGAAGACCAGTTCTTCGTTGCTGTTGTAAAATGCGATGCTGGCAGGCAACGAATGCAGCGTTTCGTGCAGCAATTGGCGGGAGGTTTCCGATTTCTTTTCCGCCTGTTTGATGTCGGTGATGTCGGTATAGGTCACAACGTATCCGCCCGACGGCACCGGATTCCGACGGACGTCGATGATGCGGCCATCCGGCTGCAGGCGTTCTTCGCGCTCCGGCCGGTCGGGGCTGTTGAGAAAGGCGATCCGCTCGTCGATCCGGCGTTCCGGATCCTCGGTCCCGTAGATGCCCGTCTTGGCGTATTCCAGCATGATCTCGCGCATCGGGATGCCATCCGTCGGCAATTGTCCCGGATAGTAATGCAGGTCGAAGAAGCGCTGGTTGCAGGTGATAACCCGCATGTCCGCGTCGAACATTGCGAAACCCTGATCGATCGCGCGGAGGGTCATTTCGAGCACACGCGATTTTTCCTCGAGCGCCTGTTCGACAGCCTTGAATTTCGTGACGTTGATGCCGGCGCATCCGATGGCCGTGATATCGCCGTTCGTATCGCGGATCGGGAATTTGGTGGTAAACGCCCGCCCGACCGGTCCATCCGGGCCCGGGATGGCGTGTTCCTGCGACTGGAGGGTGCCGTCTTCGAGAACTATCGGGTCGAGCTTCTCTTCGGCGATCGTGGAGAACCAAGGCATGACCTCTTCGGTGCGCCGCCCGATGAGGGCCGATGCATCGATGCCATAGATCGATTCGAATGCCTTGTTGGCCGCCAGGAAGCGCTGGTCCGTATCCTTGATGTAAAGCGCGATCGGCGAATTGTCGAAAAATGCCTGAAGCCGGCCTTGGGATTCGGCGTTTGCGGCGCGCAGTTCGTTTTCCCGCTGCATCAAATCGGTCACGTCGGTGCGGATTCCCAACATGCCGCCGTCCGCCGTCCGGTAGTTGCGGCCGCGCAGCCATGTGCCGTCGGATAGCTGCATGTGTAACGGCTCGTCGCTTGCCTCCTGATGGAGTTTGAGGCGGCCGGAAGCCCATTCGTCGGGACGCACTCTCGCGTCGACGACCTGACCGCTCTCGGCAATGGCGCGGGAAATCTCGTTCAAATGGGTTCCGGGCGTCAGGAGCTCGGCGCTCTCGCTGAACAGCGTCTTGTAGCGCTCGTTGCAAAATACGAGGCGCGCATCGGCGTCGTATAGAACGATACCGTCGCGGCTCGTCTCTACGGCTTTTCGATATAAGGCCAAATCCCGTAATGCGTCGGAGCGAGCCGCAGTAAGGTCGGCGACCTGTCCTTCAAGCTCCTTGACGCGTTGGCGCAGGCGTCTACTTTCATCCATCAGATCTAACCGAAACCGTCGAATGCCACCCTAACCGGCGCGCGGGCGGAATTACCGCCGCGGGGTGTTTGCACGCGTTGCCTAAAGTAATTCCTGACTGGTTAACGTATCCTAAACCAGCGGATGGGAATTCGCCGAATATATTGATGTCTTTGTAGTTTTTTTGATGCACCAACCGACGAAAAGTTGAATAGGTCAGTGACCGCCACCACACCCACGGGGGTTGAAAAGGTGCCCCGCGAACCGCGCAAACACGGCGTTTTGACGCTGTTGCCTTATCTTTGGCCGCGGGACCGGTTGGAAATGCGTCTCCGCGTGCTTGGGGCACTTGCCGCGCTGGCCTGCGCCAAGGCCGCGACGGTATATGTGCCGTTGCTTTATCGGGATTCGATCGATGCCCTGACGCGACAAGGCGTGGATGATGTCATCATTCTCCCATTGGCGTTGTTGTTCGCGTATGGGGCAGTTCGGGTCTTGTCCGTCGCTTTTTCGGAATTGCGTGAAGCCCTGTTCGCCAAGGTGGCCCAACGGGCCATGCGACAAGCGGCGCTTCGAACATTCCGGCACATTCATGCCCTGAGCCTGCGTTATCATCTGGAGCGGCGAACCGGCGGCCTGTCGCGGGTTATCGAGCGCGGCATCAAGGGTATCGAGTTCCTGCTCGGTTTCATGTTGTTCAACATCCTGCCGACGCTGCTGGAAATCTTCCTGGTGTGCGGCGTCCTATGGGGATTGTTCGATATCTGGTTTGCACTGGTCACCTTCGTCACGATTGTGACCTACATCGTTTTCACGCTGCTGGTCACCGAATGGCGCATCAAGTACCGCCGCGAAATGAACGACCGCGATACCGAAGCGAATTCGCGGGCGATCGATAGTTTGCTCAATTATGAGACCGTCAAATACTTCGGCAACGAAGCACACGAAGCGCGGCGTTTCGATGAGGCGATGCAGCAATATGAGCGTGCGGCGGTCCAGAACACCGTAAGCCTGTCGGCACTCAATGTCGGGCAGGGGTTCATCATCTCGATCGGCCTTGTCCTGGTGATGGTGATGGCGGGAAATGGGGTGGTAGACCGATCGATGACCGTCGGTGACTTCGTTCTCGTGAACACCTACCTGATTCAGCTTTATCTACCGCTGAATTTCCTCGGGTTTGTCTACCGGAACATCCGGCAGTCGCTGATCGACATGGATGACATGTTCAAGCTGCTCGATGTCGATCAGGAGGTCGTCGATATTCCGGAGGCGCCGGATATCAAAGTCGCCGGCGGCGAAGTCCGGTTCGAGAGCGTGAACTTCGGCTACGATCCGCGCCGACCGATTCTCAAAGACGTCAGTTTCACGGTTCCGCCCGGCAAGACGGTTGCGATCGTCGGCCCCAGCGGCGCTGGCAAATCCACGATCAGCCGGATCTTGTACCGCTTCTACGATGTGGGCGAGGGGCAGGTTTTGGTCGACGGACAGAACATTCGCGAGGTTACGCAGGACAGCCTGCGCGCGACCATCGGGATCGTGCCGCAGGACACCGTGCTGTTCAATGATACGGTTTATTACAACATCGCGTATGGCCGGCCGGGCGCTTCACCGTCGGAGGTCGAGGAAGCGGCCAAGATGGCGCGGATCCATGACTTTATCGTCGCGCTGCCGGATGGCTATCAGTCGATGGTGGGGGAACGGGGACTGAAACTTTCCGGCGGCGAGAAACAGCGGGTGGCGATCGCACGGGCGATCCTGAAACAGCCGCGGATCTTGCTGTTCGATGAGGCAACCTCGGCGCTGGACAGCCATACGGAGCAGGAAATCCAGCGGAGTCTGGATGAAGTTTCGGCCGAAAGAACGACGCTGGTTATCGCCCACCGCCTCTCGACCGTTGTTCATGCGGATGAAATTCTGGTCCTGCAGGATGGACGGATCGCCGAACGCGGCACCCATGACGAACTGCAGGCCTTGGGCGGCGAATATGCCGCACTGTGGGAGAAGCAGCGCCGCGCCACATCCGGTGGGGCCAAACCGTAGGATTCGTGAGCCATGTCGATCGGGATGACGCTGTGGGCGCCGGCCCGGTTGATGGTTACATAGGTGCGCAATGCCGTCGCCGCTTTACATCGGGTCCGAAATCTACCGCGATTCAAGCTATGCCCCTTGGCATCCCCTCCGCATTCCCCGGGTTTCGCTGACCACGGACCTTGTCCGGGCCTTGGAATGGCTGCCTGCGTCGCAATATGTCGACAGCCCGCAGGCCACGGCCGGACAACTCGCCCGATTCCATGATGCCGACTATATCGCCGCTGTGATCGAGGCGGAGCGGACGCAATCCGCCGACGAAGGCACGCGGCGCCGGTTCAACATCGGCATCAACGGGAATCCGATCTTTCCGGAAATGTTTCGGCGGCCGGCAACGGCCAGCGGCGCGTCGATCCATGCGGCGGCGCTGTTGCGCCATACCGATGCGGTGTTCAGTCCTGCGGGCGGCACGCATCACGGCCGGGCAAATGCAGCGAGCGGTTTCTGCTATTTCAATGATCCGGTCCTGGCAATTTTTGCTTTGTTGGACGATGGCCATGAGCGGGTCGGATATGTCGACGTGGACGCGCATCACGGTGACGGCGTGCAGGACGCCTTTCATGACGACGACCGGGTGTTGACGATCTCCGTTCACGAGGCGGGGCGCTGGCCGGGTACCGGATCCGCCGGGGACCGGGCGGGCGGTGTTGCCCGAAACTTGCCGGTGCCCGCGGGATTCAACGACGCCGAGATGGTGCATCTGATGGATTGTGCAATCCTTCCGCTGCTGGATGAGTTCGAGCCATCGATTGTCGTCCTGCAATGCGGCGCCGACGCACTGTCGGACGATCCGCTGAGCAAGTTGGACCTATCCAACAACGCGTTATGGGATGTCGTTGAGACGCTCCATCGACGGCCGGCGCCGCTGCTGGTGCTCGGAGGAGGAGGGTACAATCCCTGGTCGTTGGCGCGGTGCTGGTCCGGCGTGTGGGCGGTCTTGAATCGTCGCGCTGTTCCGTCCGTCCTGCCGGATGCCGCCAAATCGATACTCAAAGGCGTCGTGTGGCGGCATCGGCTCGCCCGGAATCCGCCGGACCGCTGGTTCGAGACGCTTGCCGATCCGCCGAACCGCGGCCCGGTCCGCGATGCGGTAAAAAGGGTGGTGGCGCAGGCGATAGCGCAATGAACGCTCGTTTCCGGTACTTAAAATCATTATAAATCCGGTCATGATTTGGCGATCCTTATTCGTATTGCTGTTCGTCGGTGTCTTGCTTGCGCCGACTCACGGTTGGGGCGGTGCCGAGCGGCAGCACGAACCGTTGACGATCCGGACGTCGTCCGGTGCGCATGAATTTCGCGTCGAACTGGCCACGACAGCTGATCAGCAAGCGACGGGTTTGATGTATCGCCGCAAGATGGCCGCCGATGCCGGCATGCTGTTCGTGTATCCCAGCGACGCGCCGGTTTCCATGTGGATGAAGAACACGTTCATCCCTCTCGATATGTTCTTCATCGGGTCGGATGGACGGATCACGCATATTGCGGAGCGCACGGTGCCGCAATCCACCGAGCTGATCGGGTCGAACGGTCCGGTTCGGGCTGTTTTGGAGCTTAATGGCGGAACGGCCAGCCGGCTCGGGATCAAACCCGGCGACCGCGTTATCCATAGGGTGTTTCGCTAACTAGATTTGCGGCTGCGCCAGCGATTGCGGCAGATTTTCCCAGCCTTCGCCGGCGGCGACCATGCAGGTATCGCCTTCGGGCATGGTGACGATGATCGTGAAGGTAAGGCCTTTCCGGGACGTGAGGACCTCGATCAATCCGCCGTTTGCCGCCAGCCCCATTGCGATGGGCTGTTCGGAGTATTTCTTGGAAAGGTATTTGAGAACGATCTTCCGCTCGCCGCAGTTCGCCTCGTCATTGTGTTCCGCGCCACCGAGCGACGCCGGGAGTGCGACGGTGAGAAGCACCGCGAAAAAGGCCAGTTTGCCAAGCATCGTTAATTTGACCTGCTGTTGCCGCAAGTTCTCGAAGTAAAATAAAGACGAGATTCTTTATATAGTAGATTTCTTGAAAAGTCTGGCACTATTTCCTTAACGGATTGATAATAAATGGAGCGACGGTTTAGTAAAATTATTGCCGAATTTTAGCCTGTTGGAACAAGGCGCACTTTGCTGCATTTGGCGATGCTTGTTTCTTGGTGAAATGAAATGGCGCCTTTCAATCGAAAGGCGCCATTTCGTCTAGGCAGGAGTTGCGCTTCTAACTTGGGCAGGCGCGTTTAGCTTGGATGCATCCTAGCAGTCACTGCAGGTCACTTCGCCGGAGAGGCGAGGGCGAAATACAGCTGTATGCCGCAGCGTGGTACTGGGAATGAGATCGATGAACCACGGCGTGTATTGGAAGTAGGTTTCGCCGATGATGATCGCTTGGTCGGGGTCGACCAGGTCATTGTCCGTGATCGTTGCGCTGCCGCCCTGCGTTCCGACAGCACTGGTGACGGACAGTGTTCCGGCGCCGCTGCGCTGCCAGATGACCTTCGGCGAGCCGCTGTCCTCTTTGACCGACGAGATGACCACGGCGCCTTGGGTTCCCATCGCGAAGGGCTCCATGACGAGGTTCGCAGCGGTGAAGATCGTATCGACCTCGGCGGTTGTTACCGTTTGAACCCGTGCGACCAAATCCGAAACCGTCATCGCCGTGCGATCGAGCTTTTGATGAAGTAGGACATATCGTCCGAGTTCGACACCGCCGAGCATCAACAGAACCAGCACGGGCATGGCGAAACCGAATTCGATCATCACGCCGCCCCGGTTGCTGCGAAGCAAGCGTCCGGGAATTCCAAGAGACCGGAGAATTTGCATGGTATGGCTCCTCGTATCGTTGCTGAACGCGCCGATTAGCAGGGCGAGTTGCCGTAGGGTTCGTTGCGCACCGCGGTACTTGCTTTCAAATCAATGGTCTGTCCGACACTGGATGCCAGCAGGCCGAGCATCAGCGACCACTGCGTTTCCACCCGGTAAACGACGACGTCGCATGCGCCACCGAGGCCGGGCGTGCCCATATCGGCATCCCATTGGCCATTCCCGTTCACGTCGGTGAAGCTCTCGCCGGCATCGTACATCCCGTTTGCCGGGTTATCGTCGATATAGGGTTCGGGCTGCCCGACTTCGCTAAAGTCCGAGTAAGCGAGCGTTGTTATGTTGCTTGCCGTGATCGGAACAAGGCCCATCGTCGCCGACTGGACTTTATCTATGATCACGTCTTCCCGGTTTACACCGGTTGGTGTGAATCCAGTGATCCCGAACCGGGCCGCGTCGCGGAGGCTGCCTTCCAGCACCGAATTTAGAAACAGGATCATCGAGAACTCCATGATCCCGACTATGGTCGCTATTAGCAACGGTGCAGTGAAACTGAATTCAATTGCAGCGGATCCGTCGTCATTACGGCGGACTTTACTGAAAAATTTCTTCATATGACGCATTTTTTTCATGGCAAATCTTACCTAATGTTGTAGATTTCCCGCATGATGACTGTATTTATTATAAATAAGCGCCGCATTATCACTGCGGCTTTGCTTGCAGCGCTTCTCTCCAGTTGCGCTGGTAATGACGAAGCGTCGTCGTCCAAAAAAGAATCCGCCGATTTGGCGAAGGGCAAGACGGTGGCAGGCGCGATGATGCGGGCCGGCGAAGCGAGCCGGCGGCGTGGCGACGTGAACGCAGCCATCGAGTTCTTCCGCCGGGCGCATCAGGCTGAGCCGAATCAGGTCGAACCGCTTGTTGGTCTTGGCGAATCTCTCATCGCGGCCAGCTTGATCAAGGATGCGGCCGACGCCTTCCGGAAGGCGTTGGTCATCGATCCCGAGAACCAGCGCGCCTTGCGTGGCTTGGGGAACTCGCTGATCGCCCAAGACCAGCTCGATCTCGCGGTCGAGCAATTTCAAAAAGCGATTGCCGCCGATCCGAAAGACTACCGCGCGTACAGCGGTCTCGGCGTGGCGCATGATTCCATGGCCGATCATGCCAAGGCCCAGGAGTTTTACTACGCCGGTCTTGAGATTGCGCCCGATGACGTCAACTTGCGGAACAACCTTGGTCTGTCGCTTGCCTTTGCCGGGCATTACAAGGGGGCCGTCGAGATCCTCCGGCCGCTGGCCTTGCGCCCGGGCGCGACCCCGCGTGATCGGCAAAATCTTGCGCTGGCCTACGGGCTCGGCGGCGATACCGTCAATGCCGAAAAATTCGCCCGGATGGACATGGACAGCCGTGGTGTCGAGCGCAACATGAGCTACTACGCCGCTCTCAGGTCGATGTCCGACCCGGTGTTGCGCGTGCGGTCCGTTCGCGCCGGATATGCGCTGAAGTCCCGATAAGGTCATTTTAGCACACTGCCTAGGCCGTCGATCGCCCGGAGAATGCCCGGGCCGATCAGGACGATGAAGAGCGTCGGCATGATGAAGATCATCATCGGCACGGTCAGCGTTGCGGGCAGCCGCGCGGCTTTCTCTTCGGCCTTCATCAGCCGCTCGTCCCGCAGTTCTTTCGAGAGGACCCGCAGCGATTGGGCGAGGGGCGTACCGTACCGCTCACTCTGGATGAGGGTATTGGCCAAGGCCTGCATTGCCGGCAAATTCGTACGTTTGTAGAGATTTTCGAGCGCAATCCGCCGTTCCGACATGAACCCGAGTTCCGCCGACGTCAATTCCATCTCGTCCGCCATTTCCGGACTGTTCATGCGGATTTCGCGCGATACCCGGACAAGGGCGTTATCCAGCGCCAGACCCGCCTCGGCGCAAATCACCAGAAGATCCAACATATCCGGCATTGCCCGCGTCAGCAGGTGCATGCGTTTGTCGATCAGGTTCTTGATGTAGATATCCGGAAGATAGAAGGCGATCAGCACCGTTCCGACAGAGGCGAACAATCGGCCCTGCGGACCGAGATTGAACATCTCCAAAACATAGATGCAGACGACCGCGCCGATACCCAGCCCGGCCGGCAGGCATAGTTTCGCGAACAGGAACAGGGTCACGGCGTCGCGGGACCGGAGACCCGCACGGACTAGCTTGGCGCTTGCGTTTTCGACCGGCTTACCGGTCATCAGCTTGAAGTACCGCAGCGTCCGCCGTGCGACGTTGAGCGTTTCGACCTTTGGCCGGCGCTTGGCGGCCCCTAGATCTTGGCGAAGCTGTGCCCGACGATCGCTGATCGCTTTGATGCGGCGTTGGGCCGGCGCTTTTTCGAGCAAAGTGCGCCAAACCGTAACGACGCTGATCGCAACGAATACGGCAGCACCGAAGGCGATAAGCTCTTCGACCTGCAGCCCGAACGGGATGTATTCTTGCAGATTCATATCTCGAAGTTCACCATTTTGATCATGATGAAGACACCAAGTGCCATCATGAAGCCACCCACGCCGACCATCACCATGCCGCGTGGATCAGTGAAGAGTTCCATGGCGTAGCCCGTGTTTACGAAGAAGATCAGGCCAAACATGATGAAGGGCAGGGAACCGATGATGTAGGCGCTGGCTCGGGCTTCCGAGGACATCGCCTTGACCTTGAGCTTCATCTGCCGCCGCCGCCGCAGAATGTCGGCAAGATTGGAGAGAGTTTCGGCGAGGTTGCCGCCCGTTTCCCGCTGCACCGAGAGGCTTACCGCGAAGAACTTCAGTTCCGGCGTGTCGAGCACCTTTGCCGCGTCGGCAATTGCTTCTTCCAAATTTTGACCGAGGTTCACGGAGTCGGAGATGCTGGTGAATATGCTCCGAACCGGTTCCGGGACTTCGGATCGCGCGTTCACGATTGACTCGGCGATGGGAAGGCCGGCGCGAAGCCCACGGACGATAACGTCGAGACCTTCAGGAAAACGGGTCGTGAACTTTTCCTGACGCCGCGAAATCATGAATCCGATCGACATGTGGGGCAACCAGATGCCGACGCCCAAACCAATCAAGACCGATAAGGCGGGCTGAAATCCGAAGAAAGCCCAGCAGATTGCACCGATGATCAACGCCGTCACAAAGATCGCGACGCCAAATTTGCCGATCGAAATATTCCGTCCGGTTCGACGGAGCCGTATGCGAAGTTGGTCCGGTTTAGGAAGAAACCGTTTTACCAATACGTCGAGACTGGTCTCGGATTCGCGCCGAACCGCGCTGGCCAGTTCACCGGCCTCGTCGAGGATTGTGGTGCCCATCGCCCGATTGCGGGTGTTTTCCAGCCGCCGTGCTTCGTTCCGGCGCCGGCCATCCGTAACGACAACGACGATCCCCACCAGCATACCGGCAATGAGCAAGGCGCCCGCCAGTATCCCAAGCTCAAGCAATCCAAATTCGCCGAACAGTTCGGCCATTACATGACCTCCAACAATGCCTTATCGAGTCCGAAGTAGCTGGCTTTCTCCATGAATTTCGGTCGCAGCCCTGTCGAATCGTAGCTGCCGACCAATTTTCCGCCGGCATCCTCGCCTTTGTACTTGTAGAGATACAGGTCCTGCATGGTGATGATATCGCCCTCGACACCGACGACTTCGGCAACATGCGTGATCCGGCGTCCGCCGTCTCTCATACGCGATACCTGACAGATCAAGTCGATGGCCGACGCGACCTGCATGCGCATCGCCTTGGCGGGCAGGTTGAACCCAGCCATGCTGATCATGTTTTCCAGACGGGTGAGGGCTTCTCGCGGGTTGTTGGCATGGACCGTGCTCATCGATCCTTCGTGACCGGTGTTCATGGCCTGAAGCATGTCGATCGCTTCGGCGCCACGACACTCACCGAGGATGATGCGGTCGGGGCGCATACGCAGTGAATTCTTGACCAGGTCGCGGATGGTGACTTCACCTTGCCCTTCGAGGTTGGCCGGGCGTGTTTCCAATCGGACGACATGCGGCTGCTGCAATTGCAACTCGGCGGCGTCCTCGATGGTGACGACGCGCTCGCCGCCATCGATCATGCGGCTCAGTGCATTGAGAAGGGTCGTCTTACCGGAACCGGTACCGCCCGAAATCAGAATGTTCAGCTTACAGCGCGATGCGATTTGCAGCAGTTTCATCATCTGCGGCGACATGCTGCCGAACTCGACCATCTTCTCCAGCGTGATTTTCTTTTCCGCAAATTTACGAATGGAGATCGACGCACCGTCGATGGCGAGGGGCGGGATGATGATGTTGACACGACTGCCGTCTTTCAGACGGGCGTCACACATCGGGCTGGATTCGTCGACACGGCGGCCGATCCAACTGACGATCCGCGTGCAAATGTTCATCAGATGCGAATGATCGCGGAACGTTACGTCGGTAAGCTCCAGCTTACCGCCGCGTTCCACGTAGATCTGGTTCGGTCCGTTCACCATGACTTCGGTGATGTCCACGTCGCCCAGCAATGGTTCGAGCGGTCCGAGCCCCATCATGTCGTTGACAAGGTTGGTGACCAGGCTCCGCTGTTCGATCTGGTTGAGACGGATCTTGTTCTCGATCAGAAGCTCGCCGACCAAGCCGCTGATTTGCGACATCAATTCGTCGCGCGGCAGACTGGCGGCGGCGGCGGCGTCGATCCGTTCCATCATGAGAGGGCGAATCGAATCCGCGGCCTCGCGCACGCTGGTCATGCTGGCGGCGCTGATCTGCAAGCCGTCTTCCATGCCATCGTCTGCGGCAACTGCGCCATTGGTCGCCTCGAGCGACGTTACGCCGTTCGAGGGGGCCGGCGCTGCGGCCGGCGTTCCGTTCGGCTGAGCGGCGCCGTTCCCGTTCGGGCGGGGCGGCGGCGCTTGAACCGGCTGCCGTTGTGCTTCAGGGGCCGGGCCTGCGAGGGCGGTGACCAGGGTTGTAACGAGATCCCGTTCTTGAAGGAGATTGAGGTCCAGTCCGACGCCGGGCGCATTCTTCGACACGATCATGCGAATTTGCTGCGCCAAGGCGCCGCGTGACAGCTTCGCAACCATTTGCTTGTCGATATGCGTCTCGATGATGGGACGCAATCGTTCAAGCGAAACGGCGAGACCGTCCTTCCACCCTTCTCCGTCCGGAAACTTCAGGACCGGCTGTTCACTCATTTCTTCCACCAGGCCTTCTTCTTCGTTTCAACCTTGTCGAGTTCCCCGCCGAGCGATTCGGTAATCGACGCGATGACCTTGCCGATGCTCTTACCGCCGCCGGCCAGGGCGGAGATTGCTTTCCCGCCGTTTGCCGCTTCGGTCGCGAGCCTTGAGTCGAAGGGAATGACGTAGTCGACCTTGCCTTCGATGCCTTTTTCGAAATCGCGCTGGGTCAGCGATCCGCGCTTGTCTTTTGCACCGATCGCCGCGATTTCCGTTTTCGTGTCGGGGCAGAAATCCTTGACGAAGGACTTCAGGCGCAGCACATCGCGCATCCCGGCGAGGGAAAAGTCGGTGACCAGCAGGACGCCCATCGATTCCTGGATAAGCGCCGGATGCGAGATCGCGACCGATTTCGGCATATCGAACACCAAGGCCGAGAAATTCGCCCGCAGGGCGGAAATCAGCGGATCGACCGCGTAGGCGTTCAATTCGGATTTCGCCTCGAGCGGTTCTTCACCACCAAGAATGAAGAGGTTTTCGCTCTCGTTCACCATCGCGCTGGCGATAAACAGCGGGTCGATCCGCTCTGGATTGTCCAACGCGTCGCGCAGGCCGCGGCCCGGCAACAGGTCCAGCGACAAGGCACAGGTCCCGAAATGCAGGTCGAGATCGACCAATCCGGTTCGTTGGCCGAAGTTGTGCGCGAGATGCCACGCCATGTTAACCGACACGGTGGTCGATCCGACGCCGCCGCGGGCACCGACCACCGAAATGATTCGGCAGTCTTCGGTTTCCTCGGCTTCGACTTCGACCTTCGGCGGGGTCAATGCGTCGATCAACATGTCGTCGGTCGGCGGGATGACCAGATAGTCCGAAGCGCCGGCGGCGATCAGAGTCCGGTAGAAGGTGACGTCGTTGACCGGACCCATGCCGACGATTCGGCCTTGGGCGACCTCCGACAGCATGGCGACGTCGGTTACGGGATCCGGTGACGACGAGATATCGACGATCGTGACCGGCGCGTCCGGAATGGGCGCTTCCAACGCTGCGGCGATACCGCCTTCCAGCACGGTCACGCGTTGAACCGCACCGGTATCGATAATCCGCGCGACGGTGTCGCAGATCTCCGGATTGTCGGTAAAGACGAGCGCTTCGCCGTTACCGCCGCCCAACAGGGGCGCATTCGATTTAGCTGTTGCCCCGGACATTAGAGACCTCCCGTACCAGTTGCTGCCGGTCGAGTAACTCTGCCGGTCTGATACCGGCGTTGCGCCTCGATGACCGGCGTACCGAGCGCCGGACCGGGGGTTTGTCCTTCAACAAGATCCCGCGGATTGGCGATCATGTAACCAAGGCTGGAGTCCACCGCGCATCCGTAGTTGGAGCCTGGGGTGTTCCGTTCCTCGTTGCCGTCGAAATTGCTCCAGTCCGGGCAGGAAGGCGGCGTGACGACGTATCGCTCGACCTGAACGTTGACCTTATTCGCGGTCCGTTCGGTTTTGCTTCCGGGCACCATCTTGATGGTCACCGGGAGACCGAGGCGCTGGATGTATGCGGCGAGAACTTCGCGTCGTTCCGGCGCGCTGCCCTTGAGGACGATGTGATCCGCATACCCCATCTGAATGGAATTGACGAAGGCATCGAGCCTGTCGAATTCCGGATCGGTCGGAATGCTTTTGCCGCCGGAGAAATTCACGTCATGGCTATATTGGACCATATCGACGCGGTTCGGTTCGCGGAGCTCGTAACTGTTCTTAGCTTCCATCACATGTTCGTTGAGCTGAAAGTTGCACGCTGACAGCAGCACGACCGATGCCAAAACAGAGAACTTTTGAATTGTGCCTCGCATGTCTTTTCCTCCTACTGCAAGACGAAGCCAGCCGGTCCCGCCAAACCGGGTTTTCCATTCCGGTCAAGCGGTGCGGACGGTCGTGGTGCTGGTTGACCGACGTGACTACGGCCGAGCAGGAACCGTTCAAGGTCCTTCGGCGGCACGTAATTGTCGGTGGGCAAGGGCAGGCGCGCCGACGTGGGCCGGACGATATAGGGTGTAACGACGATCATCAGTTCGCTCTCCTGACGGCGGAACGAGTCCGAGCGGAACAGCGCGCCGAGAACCGGAACTTCCTTGATACCCGGAACGTCGGACAGGTTCTGATTCGTCGTGTTTTGCAATAGACCGGCGATAGCGAAGCTCTGTCCGCTGCCGAGTTCGACGGTCGTCTCCGCGCGCCGTGTCGTCAGCGACGGGATATTGAAGCCGTTGGCTTGAATCGATCCGGCGGCGTTCAATTGGCTGACCTCCGGGCGGACCTTCAAATTGACGCGCCGCTCGCCGAGGATCGTCGGTGTGAAGGACAGTCCGACACCAAACTGCCGGAATTCGATCGACGTGACGCCGCCGTCCTGCGCGACCGGGATCGGGAACTCGCCGCCGGCCAAGAAACTTGCCGTTTCGCCGGACATCGCCGTCAGGTTGGGTTCCGCCAGGACCGTGATCAATCCTTCGTCGTCCAGCAGCTCGATAACGGTGTCTGCGGACAGGCTATTGTTCTGAAACGACGAAACAATTCGGTCTTGCGGATCGGCGGGAAATATGAAGGTGCCCGCTTGTCGCACGATGTCGGATCCGACGGCAAAGCCCAAGGCCAAATCCCCGGTAGCTTGTCCAATCAGTTCCCAGTTGAAACCGAGCTTCTTGTTGATGTCCCGGCTTACCTCCGCGATTTTCACGCGGATGTTCACCTGGGTCGGCTGGGAAACCCTGATCCTGTTCACGACGAATGCGGGATTGCCGACCGCCGCCGCCGCGACGCGAGTGAATTCTTCCGCGACGTCGACATGATCGACTGTGCCGGAAAGCACCAATTGGTTGCCAATCGACTTCACGCTAACCGGTGCGTTCGGGCGCAGTTTCCGGAATAGGTCCTGGATTCGGTCGATATTGGCGGATACGACCACCCGTTGCGCCACAACGATTTGGTCGCGGCCATCGACGGCGTAGAGCGTCGTTTCGCCGGGTTCCTTCGCGAAAAGATAGATCAGGCGAGGCGACCGCACCGTGACGTCGGCGATCCGCGTGTCGGCAACGAATACGGCCGAAGCGGCCCTGGACAAGCGGATGAGCTGTCCCTTATTCGTTTGGATGTCGAGAACCGTGTTGGCGGGGCTCAAGACCTGTGCGGTGTTCCGCTCTGCCGCATAGGCAGGCAGGATCTGCAGCGCGAGCAGGAATGCCGCGATTTTGATTAGGCGTTTCATTGTCCAAGTGCTCCTGCGGCGGCAGCGCCGGCATTGGTTCCGGCCGTCGTGGTTGTGCTGAGGCCTTGGCGGATGACGGTAAGACCACCGTTCTGCCCACCAAACAGCGGGATAGATATGCTTTGCTGCTCGACGCCTCGAACGACCTCAATCTGGTTTCGGGGGCCGCCGACGGAAGGCAGCACGCGGCTGGCTTCGCTGTCCCAAGTACGGCTTCGCCGGTTCTTGCGTTTCGCGACTTGGTTGGGCTTGGCGTCCGGGCGGGGCAGACTGCGGAGCACGAAGGAAAGGCCACCGACGTTTTTGGCGACGGTAATGATCTCCGATTGCTTCTGTGTGACCTCCAGCGTGATGGTTCTGGACACTGATGCCTGTCCGTTTTGATCATTGCTGGTCTGGTCGATCGCGATGACACGCAGATCGCTTAAGATCGTCTCGGCAATCTTATGCGGCGTGGGCGGAACCGAATTCCTCGGCGTTACCGTGTGCGATAAAAGCAAGTCCACGTGATCGCCCGGCTTGATGAAGCCCGACACACTGTTGTCGACCTTTACCTTGACCGAAATGGCGCGCATATCGGGCTTCAGGACCGCTGCCATGAAACCACGGTCGCCCGGTTTGATAACGCGGCCCTTAACAATCGGCTCACCCGTCACAATGCCACCACGGACGACGGAGTCGACGACGTCTTCCATCTTGTCGCGGCCTTCCATCAGGAAGTTCTTTCCGACGCCTTTCTCAGGCCACGGCTTCCATTCCATATGGTCGCGTTTCACGATCAGGCCGGACGGCAAGTCGGCTTTCGCGACGAGGACATTCACCGATTCGGTCGTCGTCGGCTTCAACGACTCAGCCTGACGCCGGATGGCGTCACGCTGCGAATCGATCCATGTCTTCGCGAGGAAAAATGTGGCGGCCGCGGACAACAGCGCAAAACCGACCAGCAATATCATTCGAACGTTCATTTTCGATCCCCCCTCCGGATCACCCGGTCCACAACCTGGCGATCATGAGATACGCACCGGCTGCGATCGCCACGCCGTACGGAACAAACCGATCGGCATCGTTTCCCGGCATCCGGCCCATTGCCGGCGCGACGAACCGCATATGTGTGAGCCACGCCATGGTGAGAACGCCACCGGCAAACGCGACTTGGATAAGAAAGACAAGAAATTCCGACGGCCCCGCCCAGATGGCGAGCGCGGTGAGCATCTTCACGTCGCCACCGCCCATTTGGCCGAAATGGAATAAGATGGCGCCGAATGTGAAAACACCCGCGCCAATCAAGAACGAGTAGCCGATTGACGTGTCGGCGCCGCTAATCACCCATGCGACCCACAGGACAAACATTGCCGTGTTGGCCGCGTTGGGAATGGTTCCGCGCAGCAGATCGCTGATGGCGGCCCAGGTCACGATCCCCGCCAGCAATAACAGGATCGTCGCCTGGGCCGTCAGGGGAATCCCGACGCCAGCTATTTCGATTACGGCCGTGGTATTCGGAACTAGGGTAGGCTCAACGAGAGCCGAATCTGAAGGGCCACCCATCCATTGATTGCCAGACATGGCATATCGCCTCGATAAAGTTGTCTCGACGATGAAATTCGAGCCATGGACAACGCCGGAGCGGCTTTTCGAACAAACCGCTCCGGGATGTCACAGAAGGCTCCGGTTGGGGTGGGCAGGACACACCGGAGCCAATGGCTAAGAGCGGACTAGCCGGTCGAACCGTTGACCGCACCTTCCAGCTCATTCGAAACGCGAGTGAACATCGTTTCCAGCGACGTACCCATCGCCGTCAGAGCGGCGATAGCCGCAACCGAGACGAGTGCCGCAATGAGGCCATATTCAATGGCGGTCGCGCCGGACTCGTCCTTGAGAAGCTTCGTAATGTTGCCAAACATCGACATACTCCCGTGTGATTCGCAAAATTGCGTTTAGTCGATCTGCGCATTTCAATATCATTTCACAGTGAAAGTCAAATAAAAAAGGTTATTATAGTTAATATGGTAATAATAAAAATGGTTAATAACATATTAATGACTTAATTAGTAAATTTTTTACTTACTAATCATTTGCCGTTATTAAATTTTGGTTTTTCTGTGGTGTGGGAAATTATATTGCTAAAATAATATTAAAAAAGAATTAACGTCCTTTTTGTAATGAATTTAGTAGACGAGGAATTTTACTTGATATAGTGAAGTAATTTACGAAGTAATTCGGTTGCAACAACATGGGCACTATTAAAATGAAGCGCATGATTGGTTTTGCCCGAGGTATTTTCTCAGATCTCATACAGGATAGGCGCGGCAGTCTCGCAACCTTCGTGGCAGCCGCCGCTTTACCGCTCGTGGCCTTTACGGGTCTCGCGGTCGATACCGCGCGCGGGTATTTGGTGAAGACGCGCTTGAACTATGCGCTCGATTCCGCCGCGCTGGCCGGCGGGCGCGTGATGTTCGACGCGACCGCCCGCGATGCGGCGATTCAGGACTTCTTCGACGCCAATTTTCCAGCAGGTTATATGGGCGCGACCCTGACCGGACCGACGACCACGGTCAACACGACGGACCAGACGATCAAAGTGGAAGCGTCGGCGAACGTCGGAACCACGTTGATGCAGGTCCTAGGTGTTGATGATGTGGATGTGGCCGCAGCCGCGGAAGTGCAGCGCCAAGTCAAAGGTATGGAGTTGGCGATGGTGCTCGATAACACCGGTTCGATGCGTCATATCGCCCCGGGTTCGTCGCAATCGAAGGTCGAGGACTTGAAGGACGCAGCCCTCCAATTGGTTGATATTCTCTACGCAGGTCGAGAAGAGATCGATGACTTCTATATGTCGGTTGTTCCATATACTGCGGCGGTGAATGTCGGCAATCAGCATGAGGATTGGTTGCATCCATTTGTGCCGAAGCCAGGTGAAAATCAGTCTAGCAATACCCCATATGCAGCGGGCACGCAGATCGGGTTCATGGACTCGAGTTATAACCATTCCTTGTGGGCTGACAGCTTCTATCCAACAACCTGGAAAGGCTGTGTTGAGGCCCGGACGGTCGGGATGCAGGATCGCAACGACGATCCGCCGTCGGTCAACAAATTCTATCCCTCCCGTTGGCCAAAAACCGCGACCAGTAAAGACTGGCCGCCGATCGACGAAACCAACGAATCCAGCGCACGAGGTCCGAACGCGAACTGTGCTGATCCAATTCAGCCGCTGATTAAGTCTAAGACGGATATTGAGACTGTTCTCAATGCCATGACGTATTGGCGTCACGGCGGCACGATGGGTAACGCCGGGCTCGTCTGGGGTTGGCGAACGATCTCTCCGCGTTGGCGGGGCCTCTGGGATGGCGACGATCCGACTATTTTACCGAAGGATTACATCGCAGACCTGTTAGCCAACAGCGAGCCGTTATCGGACAAGGCCGTCGTGATGATGACCGACGGTCAGAACAATATCGTTTACAATCATTATTCCGCTTATGGAATGCGCCAATGGGCTCGTCTCGGTGCGACGTCAGACTCCGCAATTCGAGCGGAAATCAACTCTCGCATGTTGGAAACCTGCGACCTGATGAAGGACGAAGGCGTCATCATCTATACGATCACCTTCGACACCGAAGGGTCCTCGAACCAGGCAATCCGTGATACCTATGAGGATTGCGCGACGTCAACGGGACATTACTTTAACTCTCCCGGCGAAGATGAACTAACTGCAGCATTTATTGCCATCGGCACGCAGCTCAGTAACCTCCGTCTGGCGAAATAGGCGGCCGGGACGGCACCGGGCCGGGCTAGAAGAAATCTAGCCCGGCAATGCCGCTTTCCAGGTCCATTTTCTCGACCAGCGTCCGGCCCACCAAATTGCGGAGGGTTTCCGTCGTGCCCCCGCCCAGCGTGCCATAGCGCACGCCGCGGTAATTGCGCGATACCGGGAACTCGTCCAGGAACCCATAGCCGCCGTGCACCTGCACGGCCTCGCTGCAGACGGCGATCGACATCTCGTTCACGAAGACCTTGGCCATTGCCGCCAGGGTCGGGTCGGGGAAGGGGTCGGCGGTCGCCGCGGCCCGGTAGAGCAAGCCGCGGCCGGCCTCGATCTGGATCGCCATATCGGCTGCTTTCCAGCGCATGCCCTGGAAATCCCCGATGGGATGGCCGAAAGCGTCCCGCTCACGCAGATAGCGGACCGAATGTTCCAGCGAGGCTTCCGCCATGCCGAGGCAGATAGCGGGGTTCAGGCAACGCTGCGTGTTGAAGGCGCTCATCAGCGTGCGCAGCGAGTTTTCCTTCAGGATCAGGTTTTCGGGCGCCACCTCGACATTGTCAAACTGGACCTCCGCCAGATGCTCGCCGCCCATCGTGTGATACGTGCCGGTGGTCGATATTCCCGGGATTCCATCGCCTTTTTCAAGCAGAACACAGCCGATCCCCCGGCTGCCGGGAATGTCGTTCACGCGGGTGAAGACGACATAGACGTCGGCTTCCTCGATCCGGCTGATCAGGGTCTTCGTGCCATTGATCACGACCCGGTCGTTATGCAGGACCGCGTTCGTCGTCATGTTGCCCAGATCCGTCCCCACATTCGGCTCCGTCATGCAGACCGAGAGGATGCATTCGCCGACGGCGATTTTCGGCAGCCATTTCTCCTTGAACGGATCGGGCGCGTAGGTGGAGATGATGCGGCATTGCACGCCGACCTCGCCCAATACCGCCATGGCCGTGACGTAGCAGCCTTTCGCGATTTCCTCGAGCACCAGAACGGTATCCAGGATCGACGCGCCCATGCCGCCGTACTCCTCGGGCACCGCCATGCCCAGCACGCCGGCCTCGGCCAGGACGTGCATGTTGTCGTAGGGGAACGTGCCGTCCATCCACCGCATGGCATTCGGTTCGATGACATCTTTTCTAATGCGTTCAACGGTTTCGAGAATCTGCCGCTGATCGCTGGTCAGGCTGAAGTCCAGCAATGGGTAACACTCCTGCGGGTAACGTTGTTTCTATTCGATGTCCTGGAGAGACTTAACGAGGGCACCGACCGAATTGTATACAGATGCGCCTGCGGCTTCCAGCGCGGCCCGTTTCCGCGCGGCCGACGTTGCGGTAGCGCCTGGGAGCGATTCCACATGGGTCGCCGCAAATGTCTCGGGAAAAGACAGGCCCGGCAGGAGGGCGGCCACGGGCTTTTCGAGCCCTTCGGATTTGATCGCATCGGCGAATTCTTCCTCGTCCGTCCCGCCGGCGCTTCCAGCCAGGATGATGCCGACTGTTGTCTCGTCCTGTTTCAAGAACGGGACCAGGTCCGCGAGGCGCGTTCCCTTGAGCGGTTCGTTTCCAACATCGATCCAAATTGACTGACCGAGCCCCGACGCAACCATCTGTTGCCCAACCTCGTAGGCCAAAGCGTCGCATTTGGCGATTACCGCGAAGCGTCCGGGCCCGAGGCAATAATTCGGAATCCAACCGAGCTTCAAATGTTCCGATGGAATTGCGATTCCCGAACTGGCCGATCCGATCCAAATGGTGCCAAGCTCCCGGATCCGGCGCAGGACCCGGATCGTGTCGTGGGCAGGCACGCCCTTGGCCAGCGATACGATGACACGGATGCCGGCTTCGGCGGCTTCCAATACGGCATCCGCCGTGGTCTCAGGGGGTGTCGTCGTCACGCAGGCAAGGGCATGGGTCGCCGATACGGCTTCGGTGCAGCTTCGGAATACGGTGATATCACCCGAATCGTTTGGGCCGCCATCGGCTGAAACGCCGCCGCCGACATTCGTGCCATAGGATTTGATTTCTTCCGCCTGCCGCACGCCCTGGGGCCGGGATATGCCCTGGACGAGCACCGGCGTTGTCGACGTGAGGCGCAAATCTAGCACGATGCTGCCTTTGATCCGGTTAGTTCAGCCAGTTGTTCGAAGGCGCTTTCTGTTGACGTATGCAACTCGACATCGGGTCGCGCGTCACGCAGCAGAGTGGCCGCGGGCTCGGCATTGGGCCCGGTCAGCCGCAAGACGATGGGGCACGTCAACGTCGCGGCCTGCGCCAAGGATTGGGCGAGCAGGCCGGCCAACTCCGTGAGGTCGGTTTCGTCTTCGAGGGCGGTGATAAGGACGGCTTTCAACGCGTCGGCTTCAGACAACAGCCGAAAAGCTTCTACCATCGATGCGGGACTGTCGATCAAGGTGGCTGAGTCGGCTTCGAGATAATTATAGGGCCTAAGGCCTTGTTGCCGCATCTCGTCCACCAGAAGCGCGCCGAGACCCTGGCCGGTGGTCAGCGTTCCGATGTCGCCTGCGTCGTCGAGCACTAAGTAGTCGAGCCCGAACGTCCGCTGGCGCCGAATCGCGTCATAGGCGAAATCGCGCCGTTCAATCATTGAAATCAGTTCGGGATGCCGGAAGAGCGCACGTTCGTCGATGATCATCTTGACGTCGCCCGCGACCCATGACGTGTCGGGCAGGACGATGAGAGGATCGATTTCGATCTGGAGCGCCTCATACCCGAAATAGAGCGGGGCAAGTTGCGTGGCGGCAGCGACGATCGGGTCCAGGAGAGGTTCGGAAAGGGTTGCTGCAAGCCGCGTTACGCAGGCGACGACGGCGGTCGGGTCCGGTGCCGCGACATCTTGCGACGGTTCGCCGGGCCCACGCCCGTTGTCATCCGCCGCGACGGTCACTCGGACGCCCGGTGCGATCGGGTCACACGATAAGCTCAAAAATCCGCGTGTGTCGGACAGTATTTGTCGTTCTACGCGAACCGAGTTGACGCGATGTCCGTTGATCTGTGTACCCAGCAGTCTGGCGCATTCATCGGCGACTTCTTTCCGGGTGACGGCAACGGTGATATCCGCGAAGGGGATACGGTCCAGTGACTCGATCTGCGGTTTGATCAACCAGGGGCCGGCTTTCTCATTCTCTTGTTCCAGGTCGTATTTCGGCACTTGGGTGAGCTGAATCCCGCCCGGAACGGGCACCCCTTGGACGGCCAACAACTCTTTCGCGTCGTGCTCGAGAACGATCATCCTAACGAAGTCAGGTTGTTGTAACCAAGTTCGGTGTGCCGCGCCGGCGTTTGCCGAAAACCATGGCGTGCTAAATTTTTTCCGGCTTTAGTCATCCCAAATCTCTCAATTCGGGAGTGCATTCCGCGTATCCGATCTTCTGCAAGGTCGCAGAATTCTCGTGCTGCGACAATAGGGTATGCAGGTTTCCGTATACCGCATCGCACCATCGGCCGGGGTTTTCACGGCGGCGTTCCAGCCTTCGGATTGATGAAATTCGGCCGAGGGCGGCGGAAGAGGGGAATGAGATTTTTATTATTTCAATGGCAGATTGCGCCTCGCAAACAACCGTCCGGACTAGATGTCCTGTCGGCGCGGGTTGAATATTTGCGGCGGCAGTTGCGGCAGTTTCTGCGGCGGCAACGGCGGCGGTATGACATACGCGTTCAAATCGCCCAATTCCTCAAGCGACTTACGGAAGAATGGATTTTTCAGGACGGCCGTCGCGTTCTTCCGGATGGCGTTGTCGATCACGTCCTCGAGCTTTTCCGCCACTTCACGTTTCCAGGGAAGCTTGTAATATCGCGGTTCGATTTCGTCTTCCAGTCGCAGCCATAAATAAATTGCTCTGCCCTCATCCATACTTGCCCCGAGAATATGAGCGAGCTGCACGTCGCGTTTGAAGAGTTCGAAACTCATCGGTTTCGGTTTGGCCAGCAGCTCAATGATCTGCAGGTAACCGAGGGGGATGAATAGGGTCGTCGCGAGTAAAGCCACGAATCGAGTCTTCGGCGCCCGTGGCGCCCAGATTGCGATTGTCGCTAAGGCGGCGGCGAGACTGATCGTGACAATGAATAGGTAGAGCACCGTGTTCATCGGATTGCACCGGTTATGAGGGGATGTCGAAGCGTGCTAACGCTGCCGTCGATCAAGTCACCTTCTTTGGTTAGACGGAAACTATAGGCCGTTTCTTCCTGGTTTCGCTTGTAGAGTTGCACGACCGTTTTCAGGATTTGCCGCGTCGTGTCGAATTTCTGGCGAACGCTTACCACGATCGTGACCGGAATTGTGATCCCGGAAGGCAGATGGCCGTACATGTGGACATTGACGATGTACTCGCCGGCGGAAATACCGCGGCTGTAGGAAATTTCGTAATTCTCTTTCGTGGCGTCGCCTTCACCGCCGAGGTCGTCCCGCAAGAGGTTGAAGACCCGGCCGCCCTGGTTCCAGAACCCGACCGGTTGCTGTCCCGGTGCTTTGACCCATAGGTCGACATCGTAGGGCTGATCGGTCGGCCAATGCATTTCGACGATGACGTTGCCGGGCGCTTTGTGGTCCTGCGCTTCTTCGGTCGTGGTCTTGATGTGCGGCAGCAGCATGATGACCATCGCGACGAACCCGATGAGCGCCAACAAGATGACGTCCCGGAAGACGGTTCCTGACGTGTCGTCTTCGAAGTCGTCAATTTCGTCCACGGTTTTCTCCGAGATCGACGATGGCCGAGTACAAGTTAACGGTCCCGGTCGAGAGGATTCGATGGTTCACGATAAGCCAGAGATGCAGAATCGCGCCGACCAAGGTGGTGTAGAGCGCGATCGACATGCCGCCGATCAAACGTCCGATCACGGGCGCGACCGTATCGGCGCTGGCGGTTGCGTTCGGATCCACCGCCGACAAGGCGATGATGAAGCCGATGACCGTGCCGATCAGGCCCAAGAACACCAAAGAGTTGGCGATATGCCGGACGATCGTGATCCGATTGATGAGCTTTGCGCGAAGCGCGGACATGAGAACCGTACGGCCGTCCTTGTCGTTGTCATAGACGCTTTGCATGTACCGTGCGGCGCGTGAGTCGGCCGGCGGCTGGCCCGTTTTGATGTCATTCAGTTCGACGCTGGTTTGCCAGATCTTGACGCCGCACACGACGAGTCCGTAAATGAACACGGCGGCGATGATGCCGACGAGTTCGATCGTTTTCGGCACCAGCATCGCGTCGAGCCAACCTTCGATATAGACAGCCAGCAAGATGCTCGCGAACATCAGATTAAACAGCGTGAATCTGGCAACAAGGAGATACCTGAACTCCATCTAAGCCCCCGTAAGAAATCCGGTTGTCATAGGATTTGGCGCTGTCGGACACCCGGAACATACGTTCGGGCCGCAAGACCGGCGAACCGTATCAGACTCCGTTGCGCCGGTCGGGGTACCTGGATACTCAAGATAATCACAAAGCCTTCGCCCATGCATTGATGGCTCCGCCTAACCATAAGCCGCTTTAAAGTCTTTGAGTACGGCGATGTGCTCGGCGGGCGTTGCAAGTCCCGCAAACATCGTTCGCAACGTCACATGTGAGACACCGTGTCCCTGCCACTCGGTGACCTGACGGGCCCAGTCGTCCGGATTTCGGTTTCCTATGTGCAGCGTTGCGTCGATGCCAAGCGCGGATGGGGCGCGGCCCGCGTCTTCGGCGGCTTCCCGGAATATTGCGATTTGGGCTTCAGCGTCTGCGCCGGGCGCGATGCGGGGGTTCAGGAACCAGCCGTCGCCGAGCCGACCGGCGCGCTTTATCGCCGGGGGCTCGAATGCGCCGAACCAGACTGGTATCGGCTGCTGCACCGGCAGGGGGTTCAAACCTGAATTTGCAACCGTGTGCCACTCGCCGTCGAAATCGATGATCTCGTTCGTCCAGAGCTTCCGCATCAGGTCGACCTGTTCCTCGATGCGCCGTGCACGATTTCGGAAGCTCTGGCCCAGCGCGTCGAACTCCAACGCGTTCCATCCGATTCCGACGCCCAGCCGCAGCCGTCCGCCGCTCAAGACATCCAATTCGGCCGCCTGTTTCGCGACCAGGATGGCAGGGCGTTGCGGCAGGATCAAAATGGCGGTCGAAAGCTCCAGCGTCCGCGTCACGGCGGCCATGAAACCGAATAGAACGAATGGTTCATGGAAGGTGTTGTCGCGGGTGTAGTAGCTGCGCCAGTCGTCCGCTTCCGCGGTCTCCGCTTGGAGTACGTGGTCGATCGCCGTGATGTGGTCGTAGCCGAGATCTTCGACCGCCTGCGAGAAATCCCGAATGGCGGCAGGGTCGGTCCCGATCTCCGTGGTGGGGAAGGCAACACCTATTCGCATCAATATCCTCTGGTTCGATCATTTTTTGCGCCAGGCGCCATGCTGGCGCGGCGTGATTTGTCTGAGCCTAACACACGTCGCATACTTGGCGGCACAAGGCTCGACGGTACCGTATCTTTGCCGTGGGTCACACGGATCTGCAGTGTTTGAGCTATGGCGATCAATCCGAATTCCCATCAATGGCCTGAGGAGGGGCTTGCGCGCGTACCGGCTTGGATCTTCAGTGATCCCGATATATACGCTCGCGAACGCGACGTCATTTTTCGAGGTCCGAGCTGGAATTATGTGGCGCTGAGTTGTGAAATTCCCAATGCCGGCGATTTCAAACGAAATTTCGTTGGGGACATGCCGGTTGTCGTCGCGCGGGACGAAGATGGCAACGCCAACGTATTCGTCAACCGGTGTGCCCATCGGGGCGTCCGGTTTTGCCGGCAGCATCGCGGCAACTCGCCTGAGTTCATGTGCCCCTATCATCAGTGGACCTTCAATCTGAAGGGCGACCTGATCGGCGTTCCGTTCCGGCGCGGCCTTCGCAAGCAAGGCGGTATGCCGGCGGACTTCCGGCTCGAGGATCACGGTCTCGAAACGCTACGCGTGACCGAGCGGAACGGGGCCATCTTTGCGTCCTTCGATCCGGCTGTCGAACCGTTCGAAGACTATCTGGGCGGGCAAATGCTGGGATATTTCGATCGCGTATTCGATGGTCGCGGCCTTCGGGTGTTGGGATATATGCGCCAATCGATACCGGCGAACTGGAAGCTTTATGTCGATAACCAGAAAGATCCCTATCACGCGACGCTGCTGCATTACTTCCTGATCAGTTTCGGCTTATTCCGGGCAACCGAGCCGTCTTTCGTGAAGATGGATTCGACCGGCCGGCATTCCGCGCTGACGTCCCAGAAGGGCGATCAGGGCGTGTTCACGGGCACCGACCAAATGAAGCACAACGATGCGGCGCTTACGCTGGAGGGAACCCAGATGCTGGAGCCCGAGCGCGAGTTCATCGGGCCGGATACGGTGGTGATCAACTCGATCTGGCCGTCGGTCATCATCCAGCAGCAATCGAATACGCTTGCCGTCCGCCATATCATCCCGCGGGGGCCGGGCAGCTACGAATTGTCGTGGACCTTCTTCGGCTATGCCGACGACGACCCCGCGATGACCAAAAAGCGGCTCCTGCAGGCCAATCTGATGGGGCCGTCCGGTTTCGTGTCGATCGATGACAGCGAGGTCGTTGCATTCGTCCAACGGGGAAGCGAGGCCTATGGCGGGGCCTGCCAGGTGACCGAGATGGACGGCGGTGCGGAGGTTCGCGAGGCCGAGACGCTGATCTCGGAAGGGGCGGTCCGCGGTTTCTACGGATACTACCGTTCGGTGATGGCGTTATGAGCGGCCGGCAGTTCGGGGCGGAGACAACGCCGATTGCCGTCCCGGCAGACCTTAGGTCCATGGCGCCAACCGATCTCCGGATCGCGCTGGACGCACTGATGGCCGATTATGCGTCCGTATTGGATGGAGACGCGCTAGATCAATGGCCGGACTTCTTCGTCGAAGACTGCGTCTACCGGATCATTCCGCGTGAGAATTTCGAGATGGATCTTCCGCTTGCCGTGTTCAGCTGCGAGGGGCAGGGAATGCTGCGGGACCGGGTCACCGCAATCCGGGAGACGCTGTTGTTCGAGCCACGCACGCTCCGGCATATTACCAGCGGCATGCGTGTCCTGGGAATCGATTCGGACGGGTCGGTCCACAGTCAGACGAGTTACGTCGTCTATGAGAATACCGCCGACGAGACAAACAACGTCTTTAGTGTCGGGCGGTATTTGGACCGCGTCGTTTCTGACGCCGGCCGATTGAAGTATGCCGAAAAACTGTGCGTCTTCGACACGAGCGTTATCGACACATCGCTGATCTATCCGCTGTAGACCGACGAATTCGGCGGCAACCGTTCGGGCCGTATCCTATCCATCCGCGGGCCTGGCTTCAGCGCCCGGCTTTTGCTTGACCGTTTGGTAAATCCGGACCCCGATCACCAGTAGGGCGAGCAGGATAAAGAGGATGGCGAGCGGCCGCTCAAAGAAGATCATCGGTCCGTTTTCCGAGAGCAGCAGCGCTTGCCGCAAGGCACGTTCGGCGCCGGGTCCCAGAATAAAGGCAATGATGAAGGCCGGCAGGCTGTAGTCGAACTTCTTGAAGAAATACCCGACGAACCCGAATAGGCACATCATCATGACGTCGAATAGTGTGTTGCGCAGCGCGTAGACCGCGATGATCGACGTGATGAAGATGAAGGGATAGATGACCCGAACCGGGACCTTTGCGATGATCCGGCCGATGATGTCGCTGCCCCAATAGCCCATCATGAAATAGGTGATGATGCAGAGCAGCCCGGATGCGAACAGGCCGTAGATCGTGTTGGTGTCCGTCTCGAAGATCTTCGGTCCGATATTCATCCCGTGGATCAGGAAGACGCCGCCGAGTAGGGCAGCCGACACGCTGCCCGGAATGCCGAGTGTCAGGAGCGGAATGATATTGGCACCGGAAACCGAGTTGTTGGCCGCTTCGGCGGCCGCGACGCCCTTGATTTCGCCTTCACCCCATTTGTCATCCGGTTTGCGCGATCGTTTTGCTTCGGCATAGGCCACGAAACAGGCCGCCGACGCGCCGACGCCCGGTAGCATGCCGATGATGGTGCCCATGCCGGTCGACTTCGCCATGACCGGCAAGCTGCGCTTGAGATCGCGCCAGGTGACGTAGTTGTCCTGCGGTACGTCGGATTTCTTCGACAACATTCGTTCCGCGCCGAGGGCGCCCCGGTCGGCAATCTGAATGAAGATTTCGGAGACGACGAACACGCCCAATAGAACGGGCACGAGGCCGATCCCTGTTTCCAGATAATTCACCTCGAAGGTGAGGCGGGGCATCGAGCTGATCGGATCGAGGCCGATAATCGACAACAGGATTCCGAGCATCGTGCTTATAAGGCCGCGGATAACCGAATTACCGATGACGCTGCCGATAATGACGAAGGCGGTGCAATAGACCGCGAAGATTTCCGGCGGCCCCATGCGCGCCGTGTAGATCGCAATAAAGGCCGCGCCGAATATCAGTAGGCATTCAGAGAAGAAATCGCCTGCCGCGGATGCGGTGACCGCCATCTTTAGCGCCTTGCCCTGTTTGCCCTGCCGGGTCAGCGGGTATCCCTCAATCTGGGTTGCGGATGCCTGTGGCGTGCCTGGCGTATTGAAGAGGATGGCTGGGATCGATCCGCCGAAACTCGCGGATTTGCCGATCGTGTAGACGAAGACAAGCGCGGATAACGGTTCCAGGTAGAACGACAGGGGGATGATCATCGAAATGGCGGCGGACGCCGTCAGGCCGGGTGTCGCGCCGGCCAGTAGGCCGATGGTCGTGCCCAAAATGGCGTAAAAGACGGCCCATCCGCTGCTGAACAGCGTAACGATACCGTCGAAAATCGGGTGTTCCATATCCTGTCGTCCCTATACGCCGATGAATTTCTGCATCGGGCCGAAGAGATAATAATTGTCGTACTCGAGGAGCATGCCCGTTGGCTCCAACAGCCGGAATATGCCGAAGAAAATTACGTAGTAGAAAATGGCGGCTATCACCGGGATGACCACGAGCCATTTGAAACCTCTGTTCCCGAATATCGCCAAGGTCGCGGACAATGCGATGATTGTCGGTATGAGATATTGAAACAGGTTGATGAGGCCAAGGTAGATGAAGGCGATTACCGCCATCGGAATGACCCAGAAAAAGAAGATCCGAACCTCGTTCGTTCCGTCGTTCTGGGTGGGCGCGGTGGCGCTGCGGAAGCGCATTACCGCACCGCCCAACATGATCAAAGTAAGGGCAAACAGGATGTATAAGATCGCTTGCGGGAAGACATAAGGCTGCAGTCCGGTGCCGAACGGGTCTTCCTCGATTGCCAGGGATGCCCAATAGAAAATCAACGTCGTAATCAGCATCACGATCGCTGAAATTAGATCTCGTCGTGCCGTCATCGTGTACCTGCGGGGAAACCGCGGGACGGACAATTAGGTCCGTCCCGCGATAGTTGGCTTACAATCGTCTCGACGATTACTTTTTCTTCAGTTCGTCGACAAGCGGTTGCCAGAGCGACGTCAGAGACTTGTAGTATTTCAACGTCTCTGGTCCGCTCTTGTACTTGGACGGCAAGCCGGCCTTGCCCAGGAGTTTCTTGAACGCCTTGTGGGCCGTCATTTTCTGACAGGCGGCGTCGAGGATCTTGATCCGCTCGTCGGAAACACCCTTCGGAGCCATCACGATCATCGGTGTGAAGACCTCGGTGAAGTTCACGCCGAGTTCCTTCATCGTCGCGACGTCCTTATTGTTCGGGTCCCGCTCGGGGAAGAGCAAGCCCAATACGCGCAACTGATCCTGGAAACCGCTGCGCAGATGGATTCCGAAGACGCCGTAATCGACCTGCTTACCGATCACGAGGCCGCGTGCCGGGGCGCCGCCCTTGGCGGGAACGTCCTGGCCTTGGATGTTATTCCGCTTCGCGAAGGCGAGGGCGGCAATACCCCATGTGCTGGTGCGGCCAGGCGTCGCGAACCGCATCTTGCCCGGGTTCGCTTGGGCCTCGGCCACCAGCTGCTTGGCGGTCTTGATCGGACTGTCTTTATGCACGAAGACGGCGGGCAGCAGGCGGCCGACCATGCAGACGATCTTAAAGTCGTCGAACGGATCGACCGGCGCTTTCCGGAACTGGGTCGAAAAATAGAGCGCGCCGCTCGAGGCCAGATGGATGGTGTGGCCGTCCGGTTTGGAGTCCGCCACGAATTTTGCCGCGGGAACGCCCGATCCGCCGGGCTTGTTGACGACGATAAGCGGTTGGAGGTTGAGATACTCAGGCGCCACGCTCGCCAGTGCGCGGGCGTATGAGTCGGTGCCGCCGCCGGCACCGTAGCCGACAATCATCGTCACGGGTTTGCGGGGAAATTCTGCCGCGTTTGCGGTGCCGAAGGTGAAGGCCGCGAGGGCAGCCGTCGACACCAGGGCTAGTTTCTTAAACTTCATGTTACCTCCCTATCGAAAGAGAATTCTGATTTTCTGTGGATGACCATCTGCGTTGCGAGGATCGTTAAGGGACAGACGGTTCCGATTGTCCGTGGCGGAAGTGTAACACCAGTCGCAGCGATTCCAAATTCGCTAAGCCCGCGGCGTGCCCGATTGCTTTCATAGATTGCTGAAATTAGACGGCACTTCTAAACAACATTGTGCAGCGGGCCCGGTGCGCGTGCGGCTTAATCATTAGGACGCTATTCCTCCACCACCGATGGTATAGGCGCAAACCGGTGGTGTTAGGATCAATGACCGAACGCAAAGTGTGGCCACGCGGCACAAGCTTTTCGAGAATATCCTCCTAAAAAATGTCAACTAAGAGGGAGAATTCTCAATGCCTTGGCTGACCGACAAGGACCTTGCCGCGATACAAGACTATGTCGATATGACCCGCGCGCGCGCCGACTCAAAGGGCCTTCGATTAGTTGTCGAGACCGACCCGTGGGCGTTTCGTGCATTTCTCGCCGCGCAAGAAGACACGCATGGAGTGCCGACGACGCACGATCCTGCAATGACAGATATTAGGCCCGGTAATTTCTTTTGGCTGCAACTGCGGCATGGTTCTGACGTCGTTGCCTGTCATGCGCAGCGGTGGGTGGAAACACGCAATTTGATTGAGTTGGTCCGGACGCACAGCGTGTTCATGGATCTTGCCCCGACGCTGGATCACCGTCGCGTAGATCTTTACCCGGACGCGGCCGAACTGTTCATCGCCGGCCGTATCGGCATCGGTGGCGGATTCTGGATTCGAAAAGATTGGCGCGGCAAGGGATTGACGGAAATCTTTTCGCGCGTTGGCCGCGCAATCGCACTGCGTCAGTATTCGTTGGAATGGTATGTGGCGTTTTTCCTGAATACCGACCGCCGCAGGCGCTTCGGGCGGCAAGGCGCGGCGTTCTCCAACTCCGTTCCGCTCCTGAACGGCTATTTTCCGCCCTATGGGCGACGGGAAGATATCCAACTAATGTACATGAGCCGATCGGACATCTTGCGCCAGATATCGCATGAAATCAGGGTGCAGCCTGCGGCAGCGTAAGGACGCGATAGGAATAGTAGATTTTCTGCACGCCGGCCTTTTCGTCGAGGACCGGAACAAGCAAACGCAGATATTCCCGATAGACCCCTCTAATCGTTTGGTCGATGTAGTGCGCGACCGGGCATTCCTCGTATTTGCATTGTTCGTATTCGATCGCGCACCAGCGCGCGTGCGTCCAAACGGGAAAGGCTGCTACGCGTTGGCCCGAATGGTCGCCGAACGTCACCCCGTTGTGGTCGTGCAAAACGTAATCTAGCGGGCATTCGCCGGAGACGTCGATCCAAGGAAACCTATGTGACCGGCGCGCGTCCGCATGGAGATAGGGGCGCTCGATGATCTGTGTATCGAGGTCGGCCTTGGGGTTGTTGAGCCAGGCGAGGTAGAGCGATTTGAGCGGCGAGGACTGTCCCGTTGCCTCTTCATAGGCGATCTCGGTCCGCATGAGGCGGTCGATCGAAATGCGTTCGCGGATGTGGCTCGCTTCGTCGCAAACCTCTGTCGTCAAATCCATCTAAATCGACTCCAAATCGAATGGTGTCGTGCTGTAGGACCCAATAAGATGATAGACGCTGTACACCTTCGTGACCGGACCCGCGATGTCCCTGACCGGTAGCAGAATCCGCCGGTAGCTCACTTCGGTCCCGTCAAAAATTTGATTGATGCCTTGGTATAGTGGTTTGCGGGTCTCTTTGCATTCCAGAAGGTCGAATTGCAGTATGCGACGGTGCAGTGGATTCAGCAGGCTTTGCAGCGTGCAGTGCACCGTCGTTTGCTCCGCGGCGCGGCGCGAAACGATAAGATAATTTTGCGGGTTTGCGCGTTTCGTCTCGACATGCAAGAGCTGACGCTGCTCGTCCCGGTCCAGAAAACGATGGGGAATGAATTCGCGGTCAATCGGGATGTCGTCGTGCTGGTGCTCGCGCCAATGCTGATATGCCTTATAGATCACCGTCGGACCGCCACCTTCGCGGTCGACGATAAAATTAGGCGAGTAGGAACTGCAATACCATTCGTCGTCTCCGCACTTAATAGAAAGGTGCGCTTCTTTCGGTTTCCCAATCATCGCGTTCCAATACCCTATTTTACAGTCACGCTGTTGCTTGATGCTTTTTTTCGCTCTTGCTCGGATTGACCAAACTTCAACTCATCCATAAATCAGAAGATTCGATGATTTTGGCCGGTTTAGCCGATATACCTTACGTTTCAGCGATCGGTTCGCAGAAAGACTGCATCTAAGAGATTAATAATTAAGGAATTAATCCATAGGGGCAGAGCTACACTTCCGATCTCTCCCTATAGTGACGAATTTTTCTTGCATCGAAAAGTAGAAATTAAAAAAATTTTTTCTCGTCACCGCATTTCAAATGCAGGTGCTTTGCTCGCTCAAGCTGTGCCGCGTATTCCCGCCGAGAAGCATTGCCGGGACGGTGTTGGACGCCGAATCGAGACGCGTTGGACCGTGCCCCTCGGGGCCGAACGCGCGGGAACGCAGCGCCGAATTCGCGGATTGATATAACCTGCTACACTGTTACCACTAATCCGAGCAGACACGGGCCTCTAGGTGACGTTCTTGAGACGGACCGCCAAGGTGTCGCAGTTTGATCGGACGATCGTTGCAAAAAAAGTGAACAAAGATTTGAGACAGAAAGGGAGGAGTTATGAAAACCCCAAATGCAATCGTAGTTGGGATGGCTGCGGCGCTGACTCTCGGCGTGATGTCGACGGTTCAGGCGGCGGAATATCCGCGTAAGCCGATTACCCTTGTCGTCGGCTTCGGCGCGGGCGGGGGCACGGATTCCTACGCGCGTGCGCTTGCCAGCGTAGCCCCGGAATATATCAACAACCAACCATTGATCGTGGTGAACAAACCCGGCGGTTCGGGTGTCCCGGCGGCGAAGTTCGTCGCGGATGCGAAGCCCGATGGCCACACGTTGTATCTCGCCTCCGGTGGCTCGTTCTATTTCTCGACAGAGTTCCGGAAAGCGCCCGTCGATCCGTTCAAGGATTTCAAAATCGCCTGCATGGTCGGCCGCCTGTTGCCGGCCGTCTTCGTGCATCAGGACAGCCACATCAAGACCGCAAAGCAGCTCGTCGCCGAGGCGCAAGCGAACCCCGGTAAGATGCGCTTCTCCACGCCGGGACGGACCAGTACATGGGGAATTGCCGGGCTAGCTTTCGTCAAGCGCAACGGCATCAAGGCGCAAGACGTGCCTGCCAAGGGCGGCGCGCCGGCGCGGGGGTTGTTGATCGGAAAACAGGTCGATTTCAGCGTGATCGGGATCCATTTGATCAATGGCTTCCAGGGACAGGTGCGTGCGCTGGGCTTGCTCTTCCCGGAACGCGACCCCAACAACAAGACCGTCCCGACCATGAAGGAAGAAGGCGTGGCGTTTACCCAGGTCTTCACGCCGATGCTCGTGATGGCGCCCAAGGCGACGCCGGACGCGATACTGCAGAAGTTCGATGCGTCCTGCGCGAAGATGACGGCGCATAAGGCATACGGCAAATTACTGAAGAAGGCCGGCCTTCCGACGAAGTACCTCTCGGGTCCAAAGGCCGATACCTACTACCGGGGGCTGATCAAGGAATGGCAGCCGCTCGTGGCCGAACTCAAGAACGCGAAGAAAAAGAAGTAGCAGTGGGAACGGCATTGCGGCGCGCGACGGGGAAGATCTACCGGTGCGCGTCGCGGTTCCGATCGGCTGCGGTGCGGAGAACCTGGTCGGGGAGACTGGATTCGAACCAGCGACATCGTGCTCCCAAAGCACGCACTCTACCAGGCTGAGCTACTCCCCGAGTCTCCGGATACCTAAGGAATACCACCGGATTTAGCAAGCGCCATTTGGCGTTTCATGCCGCCGCGGCGGGTGGGATCAGCGGTGGCCGGACTTGTAATTTGCGGGCGATTGGCGGAGGTTGCCGGTACTGGCCGATCAAGCGATGGGGAGACAACCGTGACGCAAATGGCGAAGACGGAAGAAGCCGACCGTCAACCGGGCAACGAGCCGGATTGGGCGGCGCTGCGGCGGGAGTTTCCGACGACGGAGAATTATGCCTATCTGGCGCTGGCCAACAAGGCGCTACTGCCGCGCCGGGTCGAAGCCGCGATGCAGGAATGGCTTGGCGATATCTTCGAGAATGCAGGCGAGACGGCCTTCTCGATGGCGCCGATCGAGGCGACCCGCGAGACGGTCGCCCGCGTGTTCGGCGCCCCGGCGGATTGCTTGTCGCTGATCAAGAACACGTCGGAAGGGATCAACATCGTCGCCAACGGCGTCGGCTTCGAGCCCGGCGACAACGTGGTGATTAGCGAATTCGAGCACGAGAACAACACTTTTCCGTGGCGCTATCTGGAACGCCGCGGGGTCGAGGTCCGCATGGTGCCGCCGTCGGCCGACGGAACCGTGCCAGTGTCGGCCTACGCGCCGCATGTGGACGACCGGACGCGCGTCGTGGCGGCGGCCTGGGTTTCCTACGGCAATGGCTTTCGGCAGGATCTGCCGGCGCTTGCCGAGTTCTGCCACGAGCACGGTGCGTTGCTGGTGGTCGACGGCATTCAGGCGGTCGGCATATTGGCGGACCCCATTGCGTCGCTCGGCGCGGATGTCGTCATCGCCGGCGGGCATAAGGCGCAGTTCGGACTCGCCGGGGCCGGCTTCATGTATATGCGGAAGGCACTGATCAATGAGATATCACCGCCCTATGCCGCCAAGTTCAGTTTCACGTCGAACGACCGGTTCCAGGATGATCCAATACTGGCGGGGGACGGGCATCGTTTCGAATACGGCAATCCGAATTTCCTCGGCGTCTGGGTGCAGCGCCGGTCCGCCGAGTTCGTCGAATCCGTCGGACTGGAGAATATCGAGGCCCGGGTGCGGTATTTGACCGACTATGTCATGGAGCAGGCGGATGCGCGGGGCGTCACCGTCCGCACGCCGCGCGAGTGGAAACACCGGGCGGGGATCGTCAGCCTCGACCTGGGTGTCGATCACGAAGCGCTGGTCGCTCGGCTGCAGGAAAAGAAGGTGGTCACCAGCTACAAGGACGGGTTCGTGCGCCTGTCGCTCCATTTCTACAACAACGAAGCGGATATCGACCGGTTCTTCGACGTCGCGGTCGGCTGAGCGATCGCATTCGGAAATTTTCCAAAAAAGAAGCGCCCCGTAGGGGTCGGGGCGCTTTTAGAGTTTTAGGGAGGTAAGCTTCCGTCGATCCGGGAGATCGATAAGCTTTGGGCTGTGGGGCCCAGGGTAATTCAGTGCGGGAATCTCCTTTGGTGCCGGTCAGGCGGCGGGGCGGTAGGGGCGGTCCACGCCGTTGGCGATCATCGTGATGTGCGAGCGATGAAGGCCGATATCCTTCAGCATGCGATTGTCCAGCGAATGCAAGGCGTGGGAGGTGTTGCGCGCGGCCATTCGGTTGACGAACCGCCGGCCGATGCAGGTAATCTCGTTTAACATCGTGTCTACTCCTTGGCGTCTGGGGCCGTCGTGTGCCCGTTCTGTGTCCGTTGGTCATTCCGTTGACTACCAATCTAAGGGCGTCCCGTTTCTGGGGTATTTCCCGATTACGGGAAAATTGTTTCATTTGTTTCAGCGCGGGCGCGCCCGGTACGGGTCGCTTGTTCGTTGATTTGGCTAATAATTCTCAAACGGCGAAAGGATCAATCAATGTCAGAGAGCAAGTTCGAGCGGAACCAGGACTTCGATGCCGGTGTCGATCTGCGGAAGCAGGTCTTGGGCGAGGCGCATGTGGAGGCGTCGCTCAGCCGGGCCGCCGCCGACCCGTTCATGAAGCCGATCCAGCAGCTCACCACCGAGGTGGGCTGGGGCAAGGTTTGGGCGCGGCCGGGTCTTCCGCGTAATATCAGAAGCATGCTGAGCATTGCGCTGCTCGCGACGCTCGGCAAGCCCGACGAGTTGCAGAATCACATCCTCGGCGCGCTGAACAACGGCGTCACCAAGGACGAGATCATGGAGGTGCTGCTGCACACCACGGTGTACGCCGGGTTCCCGGTCGGGCTTCAGGGCTTTCGGACGGCGAAGGAATTCTTCGACGCGCAGGAAGAGGCGGAGGCCCGCAACGAGGAGGAAGAGATCGAATGACGGACAAGACGCTGGGCTTCATCGGCCTCGGCATGATGGGCGGCCCCATGGCGAAGAACCTGCTGGCCGCCGGATACCGGTTGCTGGTCCTCGATACGCGCCCGGAAGCGCTGGCGCCCGTGGTCGAGGCCGGCGGCGAAGCGATGGCCAGCCCAGCGGAGATCGCCTCGGTGGCCGAGACGGTGCTGGTCAGCCTGCCGACCCCACCGGTGGTGGAACAGGTCGCGCTGGGGGCCGGCGGCCTGATCGAGGGCACGGCGATCAAGACCTATATCGACCTCTCGACGACCGGGCCGGTGATTGCCCGCAAGGTGGCCGCCGCGTTGACCGACAAGGGCATACAATGCCTGGACGCGCCGGTCAGCGGCGGCGAACGGGGTGCCACGGCGGGGACGTTGTCGCTGATGGTATCGGGATCGAAAGGCACCTACGCGGCGGCGCAGCCGATCCTCGAGGCGATCGGCAGGAAGAGTTTCTACATTGGCCCGGATGCGGGCATGGGGCAGACGGTCAAGGTCGCGAACAACTACCTGTCGGCGACCAGCAACCTGTCGGCGGCCGAGGCCACGGTCATGGGCGCGAAATCGGGGCTCGACCTGCAGACCATGCTCGACGTGATCAACGTCAGCAGCGGCCGGAACAACGCGACCGAGGACAAATACCCGACCTTCGTCGTGCCGCGCGATTTCCGCAGTATGCGCAGCGAACTGATCCTCAAGGACATCACGCTGTTCACCGATGAGGCGGAAGTGCAGGGCGTGCCGACCTGGCTCGCCAGCGCGGTCCGGCAATTCCTGACCCATGCTGTCGGGCAGGGCCGCGGCAACGATCCGTCGATCAGCCTGATCACGATGATCGAGGACTGGGCCGGCGTGCAGGTGAAAGCCGGGCAAGCCGCGCCGCCGGCGATCGAGGGCGGCAACGCGAATGACAGACCGCCGATCGGATTTATCGGCCTCGGCGCCATGGGCGGGCCGATGGCCATGCGGCTGGTCGACGCGGGCTTCCCGCTGACCGTGTTCGACGTGCGGGCGGAGGCGATGAAGCCCTTCGTCGACAAGGGCGCGGTGGCCGCCGACAGCCCGAAGGCGGTGGCCGATGCGGTCGAGGATGTGATGGTGTGCCTGCCGATTCCGGACGTGGTGCGCCAGGTCGCGCTGGCCGGTGATGGATTGATCGCGGGCGGGAAGATCAAGCGTTACGTGGACTTGTCGACCACCGGCGCGGTCACGGCGCGCGCCGTGGCGGCGGCGTTGTCGGAAAAGGGCATCGCCTGTCTCGACTGTCCGGTCAGCGGCGGGGTGTCGGGTGCGGAGGCGGGGACGCTCTCGCTCATGCAGTCGGGCGACAAGACCGTCGCGGCGGCGTTGACGCCGGCCTTTGCGGCGATCGGTGAAAACCCCTTCTACATCGGCGAAGCGCCCGGGTTGGGCCAGACCATGAAGGTGGCCAACAACTACCTGTCGGCGACGGCGAATATCGCCTGCGCGGAAGCGCTGGTCATGGGCGTCAAGGCGGGGATCGACCCGGCGGTCATGCTCGACGTGATCAACGCCAGCAGCGGCCGCAGCGACGTCAGCGAAATCCGCTACCCGACCTACGTGCTACCGCGGGACTTCACCAAGGGCTTCAAGCAGCGCTTGTTGCACAAGGACGTGAAGCTGTGTATGGAGGAGGCCGCCGCGCAGGGTGTCCCCATGTGGATCGGCAACACGGTCAGGCAGTTCCTGACCTACGCCGTCAGCCAAGGCACCGGCGACGAGGTGTCGGTCTCGCTGATCAAGCATATCGAGGGCTGGGCCGGCGTCGAAGTCCGCGGCGATGCGGGGACAAAGTAGGGGCAGCAGGGACAGTCATGAGCAAGCATGTTCGAATATTTCAACCGGCGAAGACCGCGATGCAGTCGGGCCGGCGGAAAACCAAGGACTGGGTCATGGTCTTCGAACCGTCCGACCCGTCGCGGCCGGACCCGATCATCGGCTGGAACGGCTCGGCGGATACCAGCCGGCAAGTGCGGCTGACCTTCGACTCGAAGGAAGACGCCATCGCCCATGCCCGCAAGAACGGCTACACCTACACCGTGCGCGAGCCGAAAAAGCGGCGTATCAAGCCCAAGGCCTATGCTGACAATTTCGCCTATTCCCGGATGGAGCCTTGGACGCACTGAGCCGGGTGACAGGACATGAAAGTCTGGCGACCGGGCCGGTATTTTCTGATATGGATAGCCCGTTTTCGGCGGGCCCCGTAGCTCAACCGGATAGAGCGGCGGACTTCTAATCCGCAGGTTGGAGGTTCGAGTCCTCCCGGGGTCGCCAATCCGCCAATGTCGTGATCTTTCTCCGTCGGCCTCAAAGTATTGGCGGCGAACGATGTCGCCGCCCGCCGGTTGCGATGCGATCGAAGCAGGCGTCTAGCGCCTTCGGGTTATCGGGCCGGCGTTGGCCGTGGCGTGGCCTGACTTCGTTTTCCGCCCTTCGCTCAGTTTCCCGAAAGGTCGTTTTCGCCGTCCTAGACCGGCTCTGGTTATGGTGGTTGTTGTACCCACCACGCGCGGCTCCCATCGGGGCCGGCTCATCTGGTTCCCGTCCAAAAACCTTCCTCTCGAAACGGCCGCCTCTCGTTATCGCGGTTCGATGGGATTCCAGAGCTCGTTAGGCCGGAATTCATCGCATGGTGTAGCCTGAAATGGGGAAAAACAATTTTTAATAGATTGATCACAAGGTTGTATAGTAAGCATAGTTGCACGGCTTTATTGTAGAAAAAACCGTTATATTTCAGACTCGAAACGTATTACATTAATGTTTTGTTAGTAATACTATTATAATACTTAGATCCTCTGATAGAGGGAGAAAGATAAATGTTCAATTCTAATGTGATTGCCCGCATTTTGCGGGATGAACGCGGCGCGACCGCCATTGAATATGGCCTGATTGCCGCACTGGTCTCAGTGGCTGCAATTGCAGCGCTTACCGCCATGGGAACGTCGCTGGATGACATGTTCTCGACGGTCGCCAATAAGCTGGACGAAGCCGAGACAAATGCTTCGGGCAGTGGTGGGTAATTCTCCCGGGTTTGCTTAGAGGTTGCCAATTACGAACTCGACTTGTACTCCCTGGTTGCGTTAGTCGACGGGTTCGTAGCTGCGGAGGGCGGCGTGTTTGTGAAGAACACGCCGTCCTTTTTTGATGCACGATTTGTTCAGCGTTGCGGAAGTTTCTGTAAGTTTGGCGCAACGCATAAACGGATTTCTGATTCGCCGGAAGGAAGTCCGCGGCCACTTGCATCTGGCAATCCGCCATCGCGCGCGTATTTTTCGACAGATCAATCGGTCTCGACCGAGCCGACCACGGTGAGGGTTCCGTCGCTGGCGCGGCGGAGGACGATCAACTCGCCGGAGGCGGGGAAGATGTCGGTCAGGGCGGTGATGTTGACCTGATGCGTGACCAGAATCGTCGGGCTCTCCAGTGGTTGGTCCTCGATCCAATCCTGCAGGGCGGCGGTTTGCGCGCTGCGTCTTTCCATCGACTGGAAGAACGAGTTCAGCGCGCTCAGTTCCTTGACCTTGCCGAAGCCGAGCAATCTTGCGGTCTCCAGGCAGCGGCACCATTGGCTGGAATAGACGTGCGCCGCCAAAATCCCGTTGCTGCGCAGGCGGGCGCCGATCCGTTTCGCCTGGTCACGGCCGCCGTCCGATAGGTTCCGTTGGGTGGAACAATCCCGCAGTTGGAAGGTATCGGGATCGCCGCCTCCCGGTGCGAGCGCATGGCGCATGATGGCGAGATGCCCGGGCGAGCGGAGCGCTTGCCAGAGCGCCGCTTCGTCGGCGGAGGCCGTCTGGATTCCTGCCGACAGGGCCATCAAGACGGCGGCAAATCTTACAAAGAATTTAGGGAAGGCGTAACCCGTTGGACGGGCGAGGGCATTTCCGGCGCGTGTTCGTCGCATCGTTGATTCTCTCGTGAACGATTGATCCGCCCCGCGGGGGCTCCCGTAGAGGGTGGTGTTGTTCATCGGAACTTAAACCCCCTGAGGAGGCACATCGTGGATAAAATTCGTCGTTTTCTCGTCGTCGCGGTTGCGGCAACACCGATTCTGTTCGGCGCGGTCGCGGCCAAGGCCGCCGACATCGTCGACACCGCCGTTTCGGCCGGTAAGTTCAACACGCTCGTCACCGCCGTGAAGGCCGCCGGTCTGGTCGACACGCTGAAGGGCGATGGCCCCTTCACGGTGTTCGCGCCGACCGATGCAGCGTTCGCCAAGTTGCCGAAGGGCACCGTGGAAGACCTGTTGAAGCCCGAGAACAAAGAGAAGCTGGTTGCCGTGCTGACCTATCACGTGGTGCCCGGCAAGATCATGTCTGGCGACATCGCGGGCAAGAGCCAGATGGTCAAGACCGTTCAGGGCGGCAAGCTCTCGGTTGACGCGACCAAGGGCGTGAAGGTCGATAATGCGACGGTGATCTCCGCCGACGTTGCCGCGTCGAACGGCGTGATCCATGTGATCGATACTGTGGTCCTCCCCAAGTAACGACTTCTCCCCAAGTAACGACCGGGAAAACCACACACTAATGGCGTAAGGCTGGCGTTTCGCCGGCCTTACCTCGTGTTTGATTGAGACGACGTTGGGCGCGTTGTTCAGACGTGCTTGGTATTATTTTCGGCTCGGGTCGCCCCATGAATTTCAGGATTCCCACGATTGCACATGAGCTTTTGCGTTATCGCCCGAATGCGCCAATCACGGTCTGACACGATCAACGTGAATAAATAGTGCCCGTAGGAATGGAAGAAATTGTCCGCGTGATTATCGGATGACGGATCGAAGCGGTAGATAACATAGTTGCAACGCGCCGTTGCCTCGGGGCCGTTCGGTGCGAATTCAATTTGAAGGTTCAGGAAATTATGTTGCATGTCGAGCGAATGCAGCGCTGCGCGGCGTTGTTCGACATAGCGGTCAGAAGAAATCGTCGCCGCCGGCACGTCGCGGAAGGACGAGTAGTCGGTCTGAACCTCGTCGTGGAGACAGTTCCGCATCAGCCGCCAATTCTTGTCGTCGAAAGCCTGAAAGAAGCGGGCCAACAGGTCGTTGATGGCGAATTTGTCGTCTGCGGATTTGTCCATGCCGTTGCTCTCTTATCCAGTCGGGTTCACGTCGTTTGTCGATTGTCGGTCTGCGTGAATTTGGCCGCGCCGCTTCGGGACTCGACCGTGGGTGCCTCCACCATCCTCCAACTTCGCCAATGCGCCGGGCGCGTCCGAACCACCGGTTCGAGCCATGCGGCGAAGGCCGCCGCCACGTCCGCCGGGCTTTCCGTCGCCGACGCCATCGGCGCGCCGATATGCGTGGTATACCGCCAATACCCGTCGCGGACCGTATAGACCGGCAGCAGCACCGAATCGGTCAGCCGGGCAAGCTCCACGGGGCCGGTCGGGATACGGATGTTGCCGTTCAGAAAGGGTATTTCGATCAATTGGCTGGCCTGCGTTCCGAGGGTGATCGAGACGATGCCGTTCTTGTGGAGCCGCCGGCGCATCGCCATCAGCGCGGGCAGGGTGTCGTCGCCCTGGATTTGGATGCGGTCCAGCAAATACCGGTCTTCGATCCGGGTCTGAATCCGGTTCAGGACCGACATGCCGAAGCGGGAATTCGAGAACCCGTGTGTCGGCCGGCTCAGATGGCTCACTTTGTAACGGTGCCGCGAGAAGGTCATTTTGGTCATTTGCCCGCTGTAGACGAAATAGCTTGTCCACAGGATGACGCCCTTGCGCCGGGCGAGAGCGTCGCGCAGATGCTGTTCGCCGACGATCCGCGTTTCCGGCCGCCAGCCGCCCGGTCGATAGTCGCGAAAGAGCTGAAGCCGGTCCTCGTAGTTGGCGGCGATACTCGCTTGGACGACGTCGGCCGGCGGCGGGGTGTCGCCGAGCAGGGCGGCGAACAATTCGGTTTGCCGCGCAATTTCGTTTGGCCGAATACGCCGGTCGAGCGCTGCCAACGCAACCGCCAAGCGCGGCCAGAAAACCGCCGGGACGATCCAGGACAATGTACCGACGACGACAAGGCGCGCTGTTTGCACAAGGTCGTTTGCGGTGATCATTGGGGGAGGATGCGCTGTCCCGCCGGACGGTTCCGAATTTTCCATGGACTATGCCGTTTCCGAACCCTCTAATAATCCGCTATTCGCGGCGATTGTTGTGCTGCGTCTTTTTGATCAATTCGTGCGCCGCTGAGTTGGCGGATCCGTAAGGTGCGTAGCGAAAGTGCTTTTGAACTATGTCGATAAACTCGAATCCACGTATCATCGATTGCCGGTATGGCTCCAAAATGTCGGCCTAAGCGGTCTTGGGTACCATATAAAATTCAAACGATATAACCGCGCTTTTTTTCGGGCGCTTCAGGATATGCAGGCGCGCGACGAGTGGTCGGCTGAACAGTTGCGCGGCTATCTCGACGATGCCGTGCGGTCCTTCGTGCATCACGCCGCCACGACGGTGCCGTACTATCGTGCGTTGTTCAAACGGGAAGGGATCGGCCCGGCGGACGTGTCCAACGTCGCCGATCTCGCCCGGCTCCCCATCTTACGGAAGCAGCAGGTCCAGGATCGCATCGAGGATTTCATTTCCGAGGCGGTACCGAAGGCCCAATTGATTCGCGTCGAGACCAGCGGATCGACCGGCGCGGGGCTGCCGGTCTATGTGACGATGCAGGCATTACGCCTGCAATGGGCGGTGTGGTGGCGGCATCGGCTGCGCCACGGCATTGCGCTCGGAACGCCCTGCGCGATATTTCGCGGGTTATCCTTGTTCCCGACCGATCAGGATGCCCCACCGTATTGCCGCTATAACCACGCCGAACGGCAGATCTATGTGAACGGCAACCGGATTCACGCCGCATCGATGCCGTTTATTCTGGATGACTTAAATCGGCGGCGTGTTCCGTGGCTCCATGGCTATCCGTCGGCAATCGCGGCGCTGGCGCTTTTGATGTTGGAACACGATGTGCGGCTGGACTATTCGCCCCGGTGGATAAGTTTGGGGTCGGAACAGGTGATGGATCATCAGATCGAGGCTATCGAAATGGCATTCGGCGTGACGCCGACTTATCACTACGGCATGGTCGAGGCGGTCGGGAATATCTCGCAGGATCCGGATGGCAAGTCATACGTGGACGAAGATTTCGGGCCCCTCGAACTCGCGCCGGATGAAAAATCCGGCCTGTGCGCGATCATCGGAACGAATCTGACGAACCCGGCCTTTCCGCTAATCCGCTATCAGGTGGATGACTTGGTGCAATTCGACGGCGCGCGCGACCGGAGAGGACGGCGAATCGTCGATCGCGTGCAGGGCCGGGCGGACGACTATGTGGTGCTGGCCACCGGTGCGCGGATCGGCAGGCTGGATTTCCTATTCATGGGCAACGCCAATGTGCGCGAGGCGCAAGTCGTACAGCACCGAATGGGTGAAATCACGGTTCGGGTCGTACGCGGCGGCGGCTATTCGGATCGCGATGAATCGCGTATTCGCCTGCGAGCCGAGCGTCGGCTCGGCACTGGGACCGGAATAGATTTCGAGTATGTCGAGGCGATCGAACGCGGTCCTGCCGGCAAAATGCGCCACGTACTGTCGCACCTTCCCGAGGGCCAATTATAGAGATCCACGCATTATGGCGCGCCTGACTCCCGGTCTATCGGTTTTGAGCGGTCCGGTTTAAGTGTCAACCAATCCCCAACTTCGCCATTGCGCGGGCTGTCGGTGGACAATGGGCTCGAGCCATGCGGCGTAGGCCGCAGCGGCGTCTTGGTCAGTGTCACTCGGCGATGTCAGTGGTGATCCGATATGGGTTGAGTACCGCCAATAGCCGTCACGGACCGTGCAAACCGGTAGCAGGACCGAGCCCGTCAACCGTGCGAGGTCGATGGGGCCGGTCGAGAATCTTATTTTGCCGTTCAAGAACGGCGCCGAGACGAATGCGCTGGCTTCCGTGCCCAAGGTGATCGAAACGATGCCGTTTTGGCGCAGGCATGCGTGCAGCTTCATCAATGCCGGAAGGCTCCCGTCCTCGCCGATGACGACACGTTCATGGAGAAAACGTTCCTCTATCCGGGTCTGGATCGGATTGAGGATTTGAATTCCGATCTTCGAGGTCGAAAATCCGTGGTCCGGGCGGCTTAGATGCGTCACGTCGTATTGGGCCTTCTTTAGCGATTTCTTCGTGATGTGGCAGCTGAAAGCATGGTAACTGACCCACAGGATGACACCCTTTCCCCGGGCCAATCCCGCTTGAAGATGCTCTTCGCCGTTGATTTCCATTTCCGGCTGCCAGCCGCCAGGGCGGTATTCGCGGAGCAACTGCAGCCGGTCTTCATATATCGCCGCCGTGCTTTCCCGCACGATTTCCACTGCGGACGCGCGAGAGCTTTCGCCGAGTTTCGACGCGATTTCTTCGACTTGGCGCGCTGTGTCCTTGGGGCGAATCCGTTGATCGATAGCGCCAAGGAAGGCTGACAATCGAGGCCAGCCACTCGATGGCGTGACCCAAGATAAGACGGCAATCGTGGCGATGCGGAACGCTTGGAGGAGGTCTTTCGCGGACATCACCTTTGGCGGATCGGCTTTTCGATTTGATTGCTTCGAAATTTCCATGGACTAGGCCTTTTGCGATGCCGTTCCTTTTGTTCCGTCGATGCGCCGATCGTCTCTTGATTGTTTTGGGGTCTGCGCATGACAAGGGACGGGCGAATTCGGGCGTAAAGTCCATGCGGCCCGATACAGTCCGTTTGCGAGCCGATAATGAGAGTGATGTGTCATGAACCAGGGTGCTTTCCTTCATTACCGCGCCAGGCAGGATCAGGTATTCCTTTGATACTTAGGGTATAACGCCGGGTCTTCGAATGCGTTCCGCACAGATTGGGGTGGTAGTGAGTAGTCTGCGGCTGGTCTGCTGCACCGTCATTGTGCGGCCGAGCGCCGAGTCCTGCCTTGCGCCCAATTAACGGTGCCGAAATACCGTTAGAGGTTCAAACGGCGTCGATCACTTCGGCAGGCGGGGCGGTCTGCGATCCTACCCATTTCGCGACAGCATTGGCGCAGGATGGCGGGCAAGAAAGTGTCATGGCGCCGCGTCCAGAATGCCGTCGATTCATAGCGAGAGCGACCGATCAAAGCTCAGCAAATAAGCCGGCGCCCATGATCCAAATAATTGCGAGGGGACCGAGATACTTGCAAACGATGCCCCAAACGCGCAGCGGGATGGCGATACGCTCGCTGGTCTGAAGATGCATGAGTTCCCGGGCAAGGCGTGGATAGACTACCCATCCCGCAAACAAACTGAGCAGGATCGACCCGAGCGGCATAATGACTTTCGTCGTGGCGCCGTCCATGAAATCCATGACGCCGAGACCGAAGAGGGTAAAGCTGCTCCAAACGCCGAGCGAGAGCGATGAGGGAATGCCCAGGATGAATATGACAACGCCCAGTAAAAGGGCCGCGCCGGCGCGGCTCACGCCATGCTCGTCGATCAGATAGGCGACCGCGACCTCGAGCAGCGATACCGCCGATGTAAGGGCGGCGACCGCCAGCAAGACGAAGAAAGCGACGGCGAAGAGCGGGCCGCCGGGCATTTGTCCGAAGATCGTGGGCAGTGTGACGAATGTCAGCCCTGGACCGGCCGCGGGGTCGAGCCCGAATGCGAACACCGCGGAGAAAATCATAAGGCCGGCCAGGAACGCGACCCCGCTGTCGATGATGGCAATCCAGGCCGCGGATTTCGGAAGGCTTTCCCGCATACTGAGATACGAACCGTAGGTGATCATCGCGCCCAGACCGACGGACAATGAGAAGAAGGCCTGGGACAACGCGGCGATCACCGTGCCGCCGGTAACCTTCTGAAAATCGGGTTGCAGGTAGAACGCCAGACCCGCGCCGGCGTTCGGCAGAGTCAACGCCCGACCGAAGAGGATGAGGAGAAGAACGAACAGGGCGGGCATGAGTAGCTTGCTCGTCGCTTCGATCCCGCTCGCCACGCCGCGCATCACGACGACGATCGTCAGGGCCATGAACGCGCCGTGGTAGGCCAGGGGCTTGAAGGGATCGGCGATGAGCGTGGTGAACGTCTGGCCGGCGCTCGCCGCGGTCGTACCGTCCAGTCCGCCGGTCACCGCCTTGACGATGTAGGCAAGCGTCCAACCGCCGACGACGCTGTAAAAAGACAGCACGAAGAAGGCTGCGGCGACGCCGAAATACCCGGCGGCGTGCCACCGGCCGCCGCCCAAGACGCGGAAGGCCCCCGCGGGCTGGCGTTTGGCGGCCCGGCCGATGGTGAGTTCGGCCAACAGGATGCTGATGCCGATGGTGAAGACGAAGACCAAATAGAGCGCGAGGAAGACGCCGCCGCCATGTTCCCCGGCGAGATAGGGAAAACGCCAGACATTGCCCAAACCGACGGCGGATCCGGCGGCGGCCAGGATGAACCCAGTTCGTGATTTCCACTGTTCGCGTGCGGGCATGTGGGTGCTCTTTACCTAGGCCGAGGCGGGAGGATGCTCCTACGGTGGCGACTGGATGCCGAAATCCTCCGCATGAATCAAGCGGCGTTACAACTGAAACAGTTTCTTACGACACGGGACATAGGACAGAAACATTCGCGCCGTACGCTGCGCGCAAGATTTGGTTTTCAAAAAATCCGATGAGAATTGTCGGGGAATGACGGAGGACGTGCGGCAAGGCCACGGGTGATCTTAAAGGAGACAAGACAATGTGGCCTGATTCTGACTTGATAGCGACACGCGAATCCGAACCGGCGACCGCCCGGCGCCGCACCGGGACGATTCGGCAGGACTTTCCGGACCAGGAGGTCATCGACTACTACGTCGCCAAGGCGAACGCCATGCGGGCGCGCGGTTTATCGCGGGTCCTGGCTCGAGGCTGGGGGGCGATGCATCGGTTTGTGCGCCGCCAATTGTCGCCGTGCAGACGCGTTAAGCTTCCACCGAACACGGCGTAGCGATTACGCGGCTAAACCTGGATAAATTCGTGATTCCCGGGCGGCTCGGCAGGCGCTGCCGGGCCGCTTCCGACGCCCGGGCACGGGACGATCCGGGCTATGCCGTTTTGAGGGTTTGTACTGGTATTTCGGGCAACTGCTCTCTCGCCTCCAATCGCTTCCGGGTGATCTTCTCGCGAAGATCGAGCGCCTGCCGGTAGAGGTTGGCGGCAATTTCGATGTCGCCGGTGTTGTGGAACAGCTGTCCGGCCCGTTCGCAAAAATCGACCGATTCCGGCTTGAGGTTGAGCGCTTTCAGCATTGCCGATTTGGCCTTTTCGATTTCGGACGTTTGCGCAAGCAGCTCGGCCAAATCCGCGTGTGCGCCCGCATCCTCCGGATCGAGCGCGATGGCGCGCCATAGGCAATTGGCCGCTTCGTCGGTGCGTCCGGTCTTCGTCAGGACAGCGGCCAAGTTTACGTAGTAATTTGCCTGTCCGCCGGTAAGGCCTATTGCCCGCAAGATCATTTTTTCCGCTGCTTCCGGCCGGCCGGCCTGATGCGCGATCAGGCCGAGCAAATGCCAAGCGTCGGCGTTGTCGGGGTCCTTGCCGACGATGTCCTGGTAGATGGCCGTTGCCTCTTCCAGGCGGCCCGTCATTTGCAGCCGGAGGGCTACTTCCATCGGGTCTTCGGCGTTTCGAGGATCCGGGGCAGGCGGTTGATCGCGATCGTTGTCGTTGCCGATTAGCTCGACCATCGCATCGAACTCGCGTTGAATAACGTCAAGGTCGTCCGGCTCCCACACAAGGCGCTGATAGGGGGTCGCAAAGGAGAATTGCCCACCAATCTCAAAACCCATCGACGTGTGATAGACAGTCGACGTGGCATCGACATCCTCAACGATCATCTTGAACATGAGGAACCGGACGTTTCGGTCAAACCAGCAGAGCGTAGCGGGACCGTTTGGGACGAACAGGTTTAGATAGGCAAGCTCGTAAAGAGCCAACCGCAGATCGATATCGATGGGCGCGAACTCGCAAACGGCGAGCCCAGCAAACTCCGGAGGGTGGCGGTGGACGGCCATTTCCGTGTCACGCACGATGACCGGGCAATATCCATCCGCCGTGAGCCGACGTGCGAACTGAATCCATGCGTCGATGTTGCTGTTACGAACCGATGCGTGTTGCGCTTCGCGCAACGTTATGACGATCGGGCGGCGCCCTTCAGTGTGGTTCTCCAGCCATTTGTGGGCGAAATTTTTTGCATAGTCACTGGCGCTCAGGCTTGGAATTGTTTCGCCCTGTGCGGCGGCGGCGGTAACGCCGGAAAGCAGGAAGTCGGCGCGCGGTTCTGCGACCGTGTATCCTTCCGGAAAGACGGGGCCGCGGACGGCGCCGGCGACGTCCTCGGCTTCGGTTCTATGGCTGCAAATCGTCACCGTGACCGTCGCATCCATCAGAGTGCAGCAGGTAACCAGGATTGCATGCAGGCGCCGCAATTTCTCCGAGACCGGATATGACGCGTCGTCGTCGCGAAATCCGTCTTTGGGGCCGGGCACGAAGACAATGTGGATCGTCGAACAAGCTTGCCGCGCCGCGCTTATCTGCGCGAGCGCCAAGAATGCGACGACGTCGAACGATGCCGTTGCGAGTTGCAAGTCGTAGAACGCTGTGAGCGTGCGGTGCGTCATGAGAGTCCGGGCGCCCTAATGGCATCCATAATCTTGTATTCGGCGTCCTCGGCCATGTTGATCAATGCGCGGCCGACCTTGCCCTGTTCCAAATCGTTGAAGGCTCGATTTATAAGGTTTAAAGGATACTCGTGCGTAATCATATCCGCGAGCGGAAGTTTGCCGGATCTGTAGAGTTCCTGAAAATCCGGCGTCGCCAATTCGGGATTGCATCCGCCGCCCGACGTTCCCGACAGAGATTTTCCTTTTATCAGTTCCATCGGATCAAGCGATATCAGGTCGCCCGACGGCGGATTCCCCGCGATAACCGTTCGGCCGCAAGCATGGATGGCGCTGAAGGCCTGTTCGATGACTTCGGTGGCGCCGACCGCCTCTATGGCGACATCGAGACCGTTCACGCCGACGATTTCCCGTATTGCCGCGACCGGGTCTACCTTGGCGGCGTTGACGATGTGGGTCGCGCCCAGGCGCCGGGCTCGGTCCAGTTTTTCATCCGACCGGTCGACGGCGATCGCGATCGCCGCATCTTGGGCGACCGCGCCGGTCAATGCGGCAAGGCCGATACCGCCGACGCCGAAGACCGCAACGGATTCGCCCGGTTTGATCGCCGCATCGTGTTTCGCCATGCCAAAGCCGGTGGGGATTGCACAGCCGAATAGCGCGGCCTCTCGCAACGGCATGTCGTGATCGACCCGAATGACGCGGTTTTCGCTGATTGCCGCAATGCGAAGGAATGTGCTGATCGGTCCCGAATTGACCGGCCCGTTCGGTCCTTCGTAAGTCGTGGGTCCGGCGTCATGGCCGTCGCCGACAATCCACGTAAGTACCACCGGATCGCCGACTTCGACCTTCGATACGTCCTTCCCCGTTGCCAGCACGACGCCGCTCCCTTCGTGCCCAAGAGTATGCGGTAGATAAGGGTCAGGACCTTTCCTGCCGCGAATCTCGTTTAGCTGGCTATGGCAAAGCGCGCTCCACATGACTTGGACGAGAACTTGGCCAGGCTTTGGCTCAGGTATCTTCAGTTTTTGCAGGTCTAGAGGGTTCCCGACGGCAGTTAAAACTGCGGCATCGGTGCATTCTTCGATCATATGATCCTTATACCGCGATAAATCATCGGTAATCGATGATTTAGCGCTGTTAGATAAATTGGACTTTCTGCGGAATTTACGCCTCCAACTTTGATACGGTGAACCGTAATGAGCAATCGGAAATGGTGTCTGCACCAAAGATCATTTACCAGCAAACAACGGTCCGCTGTTTCCATTGACTTCGCTTACTGAATCATCGGGTTCCAGTTTGTCGATCCCAAATCTTATCGTGTGAAGAAAACCTAAGTATTGACTAAATCTTGCCGAAAGTGGAATAGACCTTTTAACTGTAGATTTCCGCTAATTCAATTTGTAAATTACTTGAAACTCTACAAGGTACTGTTCCGAGATGGGACATGCGTTTCGATGAAATCGAATTTACCCCGATGTGTGCTGACGGAGCATCTGCAGACTGGGCTTGATGCCATGTTACGCTTTATGCTTGGGATGAAGGATAACGCGCTCGTTACTGCATGCCGCAATTCCCGCGAAGCATCGAATTTCGTTGGTTAACGATGCAAAAATTCTCAAACAGCGTAGAAAATGCGAGTGGCGCCAGTATCGACGGAACGGCGGATCTTCGCAAAAAATACCTCGAACTTGGCGCTTTGTTGAAGGAGGCACCCTCCAATCTGAATGTTTGGGTCCAGTATCTGAATGCGGCGGTGATCTTGGATGAACTCGACGACGCTGTGGAAACGGTGTTGGCCTGTATTTCAAGGGTGCCGGAACCGGAAACGGATTTCCTGCCTCTCGGACGGATGCTGCAACAAAACGGCTGGATCGCTTACGCCAGTAAAATTTACAACGAGATTCTCCGGTGTGATTGCTTCGCGAAACAGACGCATAGTGATCTCATCGGATCAAACAGCTTTACGGGGACGACTGCAAAGATGCGTTCGAGGAATTCAAACGATGGAACGATAGATTCGTTCGTCCTCTCGTCAGTCTTGGTCCAGTTGCCGAAACGAACAAGAACCCGACCCGTCAACTTCGCATAGGTTTCGTCTCGCTCGATTTTGGCGGTAGCCATTCGTGTAATCGAACACTGGCGCCGTGGTTTACTCACCGCAGCCGTACGTCACACGCGTATATTTGCTACTCGAGTGGTCCCCCGTCGGATCCGATCCATCCGGTGTTTCGTGAGAACTCTGATGAATTCGTGGACGTCGGCACGTGGTCTGATGCCGAGTTGAATGGCCGGATACGGGCAGACAGGATCGATATCCTTGTCGACATAACGAGTCACATGCCCGGTAATAGACTGCTGGCATACGCCCCCAAACCCGCACCTATCGTTGTGTCATGGTTTGGTTTGGGCTTAGCGACCGGAATAGAGGTCGTGGACTATTTCTTAGCCGACAGATATTTGGTGCCGCTCGGCATAGAGGATCACTATCAGGAGAAAGTGGTTCTTCTGCCTGGTTCAGGATTACCGTGGTCGCCCCCGAATGTAGCGCCCGACATAGCGCCGCCGCCTATTCTGCGAAACGGATTTGTTTCATTTGGTAACTTCAGCCGGCTCGTAAAGTTCCAACCGGAGACCATTGCTTTGTGGGCGGACGTTCTCAGAGCGGTGCCAAATTCCACTTTTACATTCAAGCATATGAAGATAGCGGGGAATATCGCAAGTCGGTTGGCAACGCTTTTTGACAGGGCGGGAGTCGCGGTGGATCGGCTGAAATTCCGACCATGGTCTGACCAGGCGACGCACCTTGAAACCTATAACGAGATCGACGTTATGCTCGATTCTTTCCCCGAACAGGGGGTGTTTCAGGTTTGGAGGCTGTTTGGATGGGCGTCCCAGTCATTGCCTATATGTCTTCCGAACGTCAATGTCATGCCGGTATGCGAATTCTGAATCAAGTCGGCGTGCCGGATTTGGTGACAACCAAGAAAGATCGGTTTGTCGAGATCGCAAAATTGTTGTCGCATCGGCCAGACCTATTGATCGGCCTTCGAAAATCCTTGAGGGGCAGGCTATCGGAATCAATGTTTTGCGATGGAGCAAGGTATATGCGGGGCGTCGAACGGGCGTTTGCCGAAATGTGGCGACGCTACTGCGCGGACTTGCCGCCAACCCATTTCGTGGTCTCGGAGGATGAAGAATGCCCTATCCGGCCAGTGAAATCGGAAGCATCGGTATGATGATCGCTAATTCAACGGTCATTCGGCGATGAACCACCAATAGTCACCGGCGTAGCCGACCTCCTGGAACAATGCCTTCCAATCGTCGACATGCATGTATGTCAGGGCGGTCAGGTTCCATTCGAGCATGCGGCGCTTTTCTTCTTGGTTCCGCCACGCGTCCATGGTGACGAAAGCATGTTTGCGGCTCACCCGTTGGATTTCCTGCAAGGCGGATTTGCAGTCTTCCAGCGGAAGATTGTGAACCGTATTGATCGAGATAACGAGATCGAACGAGTTGTCGGGGTAGGGGAGTTCCTTCGCGCTACCGGTCCTAATATATGGCCGCATATCGTCGATCGCATTCGCCACGGCATAGGATGAAATGTCGATGCCGGCGATCGTCATTGCGGGCATGAGCTTCTTGAAATCATGCATCATGAAGCCTTTGGCACATCCAACATCCAAAACCGATCCGTTCTCTGGGAGTCGGTAGTGGTCCCGAAAGCGCCGCACCGTATTGGTCCAGAATCTTGGGTGATATTTGTAACCGCCATACCCCATCAGGCGGTCCCCATCGAAGAAGCTTTCGCCGAATTTTCGCGCTTCTGCCCGGTGGGCTTCTGTTATCATCGATGCGCGTTCGTCCAGCGGCCGGTTCGATTTCGGGTACCGGTCGAGCAGGTTTATCTCAGTCACCGGCGGCCGCTCGAAGATAGGCATACTCGTCTTGCCACCGCATGAGCGCGCTGCGCGCGCGGATGCGTTCGGACGGCTTATCCAGCGATTTTTTAACGCCAAGGCCATCGAGAATGCGTCCCGCGCCGATTGTGTCGCCGATCCGCTCAAGATTTTTGGCGTTGCTCAACGTGACATTCTCGTTAAACCGCTCAAAGATATGTTGTGTTTGCGGCGTGGCGGCGGCAACCTCGGAGGGCTTCGCGAGGCGGAAATCGAAACTTAGACGGCGTCTCGATTTCGGTTTGGTCGCGCCGTGAAGTGTGTCGCTGTCGAAGGTTAACACATCGCCAGCATCAACCGAGTATGTTTCGACCGTCTCTTGCAGGAGTGGATCAAGGTCCTTGGCGGCGAGCAAATAGCGCTCGTAATCATAGCGGTTGCGGCCATCGTCCCAAAACACTTCTTCGATATCTGCTCCGGCGAAACCAGCGAGACCGCCACTCTCCTCATCGATGTCATCCAACGCAATCCAGAAACTGTATGCATTTATACCGAAGGAGCGGTCGAAATGCGGTTGGCTGTCCAAGAAGGCATTGGCGTGCAAATCAGAATAAATTACGCCTGGATAGCTGATCCGCAGATAAAATATCGGATGAAATATGAGGTCGTCGACGTCGTAGAGACGCTTGGCCGCGGGCAGGACCGCATCCCGCAATTCGATAAACAACTCATGCGATAGGAACCGGTATGCCGCTATCTTCGCGACCAACGATGAGTGTCCAAGATGGTGATTTTGAAACTCGTGGGTCGGTTTCTTAGCGAAATAATCCATTTTAATTTGATCAAAAACAGATTCTGCCCGTGCCCTCAATTCAGCGGTACGGTCGCCTGAAACAGCCTTATTAATTAGTTTAATGGTCATGTGTTGCACGGGAAAAGCGGGCCGGGTAAACGTGGGTTTATTGCCGTATTGACCTTCACGTCGGCTTCCCAATGAATCGTCGGTCGCGCTTTACAGATTACGTCACCTCTAAAATAGTGGCGTTAACGGAATTGCGCTGCTGTGTTCTTCGGACGCGACTTTCGTCAAATCATTGAGTGTTTCCTGAAGCCTAAGCCGGTCCGCCTCGCAAATTTCTTCTGTTTTCAATCCAATTTGGCAGACGTGGACAAGTTCTTTGGGACGATAATCGTAGTGTGTGCCGAGAATTTCGTGCAGTTTTAGGATCAACTCCGGAATTGGCGCGAGTCTCAACGCATCCAATAGCTCCAGCACGGCATGTTCCCGATGAATACTCACGGGCGTGTCGTGGGTCTTGAGAACCTCGCGGGCGGTCTTCTCCCGTTCAGCTTCATCTCGGTTCCCCTCCGGAACCCTTTTGTACATCACTTCCCGAAAATGGCGGAGGGACTGTTCACGAACGATGGGCGGGTCGAGGCGGAGATGGACTGCATCCCAATATGGGCGAAGTCGTGGGCACAACCAATTGGCCGAACCACCGCGCTTGGTGTGGACCGGATGAAGCCCATAGTTCAAAGAATAGAAATACTCGGTTGAGCTATTCTCGATCCAATCACACCACCACAACATCGCGGCTTCGGTCATTTCCTGCATCGAACCGGAGTTGATAAGTAGGTCGACGTCATCCGTATCGACCGACTCTGCGAGCTGCGCGGGACACAAAACAATGTCGGCATCGTCGGTGTTGCCCTCGCCACCGGCGTCCGTAACGTATCGAATGACCAAGTTCGGGAAATGCTCCCTCAAATAGACTTCCGCAAAGAACAGGCTTTCCGGAAAGTCCGTCATTAGGTATTTGAGCGGTCGCGTGCCATGGAGAAACCATAACCGCGCCAGCGCCCCGTAACCGCCGCCGATCTCGGCAATGCGCTTTATCCCGTCTGTTCGAGTGAAGGTCGCCAGGAATTCATAGGCATGCCAGAACATCATGTTGCTCATCAGCCGCCCATCGAATTCCGCGATGGTGTCCGGATGACTCAGTTCCGTATCGCCGATCTGTGCTATGAGATCGCGGTGATCCGGGAAATCGCTCACCAGCGCCTGTTCGTATCTTTCCCAGTGCGAACGCGATTTTTCCACCGACGTCCGATGCTCAAAGCCCGTTTTTTGCTGCGCGAATGCGATGGCTTCGGCGGGACTTCGAAATCCCGCAATAGCTCGTGCCGCCATAGCAGACCAATGTTGCCATCGCTCGCTGGCGCGGAAAGACTCGGGATACTCTAGTTCGGCAGCTTGTGAATAATGTCGCCTGGCAAGCTCGAGCGCACTCTCGGTCACCGCAAGGTGACTCCCATCGCGAGCAGGTAATGCGCCATCGGCGCAAAGCCGGTATGCACGACCTCGTCGTTCATCGAGAACATGAAGACGTTTTCGAAATATTGCGACATCAGCGAATGCAGTTCTTCGGCTGACTTAAGGTTAATGTGTCCGTTAAGGTCTTGTTCGCATGCGTAGGCGGCCGCTGTCTCGTTTGGCGTCCCGATGATTGCGACACAGTGCGGCGAAAGTGTTGCGCAGAAGTTATCCAGGAACACGCGCTCCAGGTTAGTTGGAATATGCTCAATGACATCCAACGTAAATGCGCCATCGTGATGCCCCATGGGTCGGTGTTCGGTCAGGTCCAGGCACTCGAAACTGCATGCACTTATACCTTCCGCCTGGCATCTTTTATTCGCATCTCGCAGGACATGTGGGTCGGCATCGATACAATGCAGCGATCCAACTTCCTGCAAGAGAACTGGTACGCCAATGCCGTCGCCGCAACCAGCTTCCAGAACGGAATTCTTGCCGCTCAGCATCTTCGCGACAAATTTATAGCGGGCGAGCGTGAACCCGAGGTGGCGTGGATCGTTTCGCCACGCGTAGCTTGTCCAAGGCCCTAGTTGGACTGGACCCGAGGCATCGTAGTTGTCGAGTTGAACCTGATTCTGTGGTTCTTTTGCTTTTTTCTTCAGCATTTACCTAGGATGGATTGTCGTGTGAATAAGAAAGTTTAGGTGTGAAACAGTTACCCTTTAACTTCCAGAATTGATAGAGCAGATTGATCATTTATGGCCTTGTTTGCTTCAATCAGTTCGACGATTTCGCAAATATGTTGCTGGATATTCATCAACGGCCTTTGACAAATGGAAAGCATTGCTATGGCTTATGCCAAGAGTGGCCGTCCTTTCCGTGAGATTTGCGGCAAACCCCGACCGGATCAACTTCAGTGCGTTTTCGAGGGTTGTAATTGCAAGTCTTCCCGACTCCTCCTGCGCGACAGTCCAAAACCCCTCGTCCGTCTCGCCTGAATGCAGACGGGAAGAAAAATTGAAGAATTGTCCGAAATAAGATCCGCCCCATACGATGAAAGGTAGGTCAATTCGGCTGACGGTCGCCGGCATGGTCGCCCTCTTTGAAATGGTTATTGGTCTCGCCGTCCGAAATCCCGTCCAACACGCTCGACAATACCGTTGGCCGTCAGCCCTAACCGGGCGCAGTGCTCGGCGTAGCTGCCGTATTCGGTGACGAAACTGTCGGGGATGGCAATCGAGATGTATTTGGTATTCGTCAGGTCCTGGGTCGCGCGAAGCACATCGTCGCCGAGGCCGCCGCTTTCCATGTGTTCTTCGATCGTGACCACATGGCCGGTTTTTCGCACGCTGGTTCGGATAGTCTCGACGTCCAACGGCCGGATCGTATGGACGTGGAGAATATCAGGGTCCCATCCAAGTTGGCGGAGCGCGGGTAGCGCGTCGATGGCGCTGCGCAATTGCGATCCGGTCGCGATGATCGTCAGGTCAGTCCCTGTCGCTATTGGGAGAGCCTTGCCAAGCTCGACGCCGCTCGCCGCGATCTCCTCGCCATGGGGATGTCCGGGTATCCGGAACATCGTCAGGCGTTCGTTGGCATAGGCTTGGCGGAACAGGACATTGAACTCGGTCGCGCTGCCGGGATGTAGGATTTCCGCGTTCGGCAGCGTCTTCACGAGCGCGAAGTCTCCGTAGCAATGGTGGCTGGCGCCGAGGTTGGAATAGTCGAAGGCGCTGCCGACGGTGATGAGGTTGCCGCCCAGCTTGTGATAGCAGAAGTCGAGTTTGATCTGTTCGAACGACCGTTCCACGATAAAAGGGGCGATCGTGTGGAAGACGGGATGAAATCCGACCTTGCTCAACCCCGCGGCCATGGAAACCGACGTCGGTTCGCAGATTCCGATATTGAAGAAGCGTCCAGGGCATGCTTCGGCGAATGGTTGCAGCGCGAAGTGGCTGATGTCGCCGACCATGACCACGAGGCGGGGGTCGAACTGGCCCACTTCCAGCATCGTGTCGGCAAATTGCTGCCGGATATTCTTGGTCGGCTCTTGGGGCGAGGGCGGCTTGGGAACGGCGCTCATGACAGCGCGTCCATGATCGCCGTCAACTCGTCGTCCTTCGGGATGCGGTGATGCCAGGGACCGTGCCCTTCGAGCATGGACACACCTTTGCCTTTCGTCGTGCGGGCGATGATCGCCAGCGGCCTTTCGTTGGCGGAGAAATCGTGCGACGCGAGGATGTCGCCGATGGCGCCGCGTTCGTGACCGTCGACGACATGGGTGGTCCACCCGAAGGCGCGCCATTTTGCCGGCAGGTCGTCGATCGGCAGCAGCTGCTGGCCGGATCCGTTCCAATCGACGATCACGCAGAGGTTGCCAAGCTGCCGGTTCAGCGCGACATGCGCGGTCTCCCAGATCGTTCCTTCGTGACATTCGCCGTCGCCGCAAAGCGCGATCACCCGGTTGGGGCGGCCGTCGATTTGTAAGCCGAGCGCGATCCCGGCGGCGAAGGGCAGGCCGTGTCCCAGCGATCCAGTCGAGGCCTCGACGCCCGGCACTTTGGTGGCGTCGGGGTGCTCGCCGAGGATGCCGCCTTGTTTGCAGAAGCCGTGCAGGTCTTCGTCGGTCAGAAAGCCGTGTTCCGCCAACACCACATAAAGGGCGAGGCAACCATGGCCCTTGCTTAGAATGAAATAGTCGCGGTCGGCTCCATCGGGCGATGCCGGATCGACCTTCAGGAAGTCGCGATAGAGTTCGGCGATGATGTCCACGATCGAAAAGGCGCTCGGGATATGTCCGTCCTGGCCGCGGACGACCATGTCGACGATGCGGCGGCGCAGGTCTTTGTTCTGGATGAGGGCGGTATCGCTCATTGGCCGAAAAATCCTCTTCCTTGGCCGCCGTCGATCGGCACGATCGAACCGACGCAAAATGACGCCATCTCGGAACAGAGAAAGGTCACCACATTGCCGATTTCGTCGGGTTCGCCGAAGCGATGAATAGCCATCCGGTCCGCAAGATATTTCTCGACATGGCCGGGGTTGGTTCTTCGCGTCTCGTCCCAATAGCCGCCCTCCGTGAAAACCGCTCCCGGCAGTACGGCCGTCATCGCAATGCCGTCCGGCGCGAGCACGCGGCCCATGGACCGGGTATATGCGGTGAGGGCGGCTTTCACACTGCAATAGGGAACGGGGCCGTGGTTTTCCATCGCGGATATCGACGACACCATGACAATACGGCCCCACCCACGCTGTTGCATGGTCGGGATTAGCGCCTCGTTCAGTTCGAGCGCCACCTCCATATTCGCGCGCCACACCTTCCGCCAATCGGCGACGCTGCAAAAGGGATCGTTGATATCCAATGTTCCGCCTAGGTTGTGTACGACGATATCGATCGGCCAGAAATCCGATTCCTTGAGAAACTCGATCAGGCGGTTCGGTCCGTCATCATCAACCAGATCGACCGCGGTTCCGACATGCGTCCGATCGCGGCTCGGCAACTCCGCAAGAAGGGATTCGATATCGGATGCGGTCCGGGAACACGCCGCGATATGCGCGCCTTCCCGGGCAAGGCATCGCGCCATCGACCGGCCTAACCCCCGACCCGATGCCGTAACGAGCGCGCGCTTCTTGCTCAATCCAAGATCCATCGGAGCCCCTGCTGCTGCCTATTGCCTATCATAACATTCCGAGCGGATGAACGATGTGGCGCGGTCGAAACGCCTGAAGCTTTGCGATGATCGCGCCCGCGTGGTCGGGGGCTGTGATCAGCACGGCGCTATCGACGAGGTCATGATTTGCCGTATCGCTTTTAATCTTAACCGGCAGATTGCTGTATCGCAGGCCATTCTTCGCAGGATCGTCATCAACGACGTGCTGCAGGTAAGAAAGGTCGGTGCGGAGGTGCCACGCCAGCACCGGCAACATTTGCGCGGCGCCGTATCCGACGATCTGTACGTCGTTGCGGAGAAATTCCAGCGACTCGATCACGTTATCCATTCGCCGGCGAAACGTGTCGTAACGCTGACGGATTTCGCCCGCCGAAACGGGCCGTGCCGGTTGATCCGCGGACCGGGCGGTGTCGTTTTTCCGAACGGCGACAAGGCGTGCGCCCCAGTCATGCCAGTTGACCGTGTCGTGAACGATCGTTCCGCCGCAATCGGCCACCAAGCGGTGGAGGACCGGCCGGCTGAAATAGTGAAGGTGCTGATGAAAAACGTGGTCGAACCGGAATTTCTCGACCATTGCTTCGAGGCCCGGCACCTCGAGCATAAGTATCCCGTCCTGCGACAGCATTCCAAGCATCGAACGAACCACCGCTCGGGGATCCCAAAGATGTTCGAGCGTATGCCGGCAGACCAGTAAATCGGGTTCGTCTCCCAGCGTGTGTGCGAGGTCGGCATCTTCGATCGTGGCCCCTATGACTTCTACCTCGTCGTCGTCCGGTTGGCTGCCGGTCCAGATGGGGTCGACGCCAACCCGGCGTTGCGCGCGCCCATGGAGTTGTTTCAGACAGAACAGATCGTTGCAGCCGATATCCACTGCCAAGCGGAAGGTTCGCTGCCCGACAAGTTTTTCGAGCACGGCCAGAAATGCGGCCGTTCCACGCCGCCCTGTCGGGCTGGCGCCGGTGCGAAAATGGTAATCGGCGCTATAGAGGAGCGCCGGGTTCAGGAACGTTGCGAGTTGGACGTGACCGCATTCGGGACATTGGACAAGCAATTGGTCGTAGGCAGAGGGCGGCTCGCTAGGTGCTTTACGGCAAAAGGTATCCGTTAGCGGCAGCCCCGGGAGATCAACAAGCACGTCCGGCTCGTCATAGCCGCACACTGCGCATGGCTTAGGCCTTGTGTTCATAGTCCAACGGCTCACGCGCTATTTCAGTCCAATTGGAATCAATCCAATCGACCACCTTATTGATGCCATCCGGTAGTGAAATCTTTGGCTGCCAACCGAATTCTCGCCGGGCTTTCCGGGAATCCACGAGGTAGGCGGCATCCTGGCCGGGGCGATCGTCGACGCTTCGGGTCGCGCGGTCGAAGTCTGCGCCGGTCCTTTCGCAGATATGGCGCACCACATCGCAAACCCGATGTCCGCCGTCGGGTGAAAAATGATAGATCTCGCCAATTCGCCCGCTCGTGGCCGCCGCGTAGACGCCATCGCTTACATCGCGGATATGAATGTACGATTTGACCGCCTGACCGCCGCCATGCAGTTCGATGACGCGGTCGAGTTTCACATAAATGACACTCCGCGGAATGATCTTGAAGAGTTGCTGATGCGCGCCATAGACATTTGTCGCCCGGATGGAAACCGCTGGAAACGCGAATTCGTCGATATAGGTCCGGATCAACATGTCCGCGGCGGCCTTTGATGCCGCATAGGGGGTGGACGGATTCATCGGCTGGTCTTCGAGCACATCGTGATCGCATGTGCCGTAGACCTCCGGAGACGATATATGAACGTATCGTTTCAGGTAGGTCCGTTGCCGCAACTCCTTTAACAGACGTGCAAGGGCGACCGTGTTCGTTTGGAACCAATGGTCCGGGTATTGCCAACTGGGGCCGACTTCGCTTTGGGCGGCGTAGTTCACGATCGCTTCCGGCCCGAACGCGTCGAGCGCAGCGACGATCTCGTCGGTGGCATGATTCAGATCGGCTTGTAGAAACCGGAACTTTGTCAGGTCGCGCGTGAGATACGGTAGGTGGATCGCCGATTTTTCCGGTGAGCGGCTAATGCCCAGGACGTCGTGTCCACCGCTCGTTAGCAGTAGGTCGATGAAGTCGCTTCCGGAGAAGGAGTTGCTGCCGATCACCGCGATACGCATATTAGAATGGTCCTGCGAAATCGTTGTCGGGTACGTCGTGCGGCATGCGTCTTTCGGATGGAAATTCGAACCGGGATTTCGGGATGCCGAGCATTTCGGCGATAAGTTTTACGATATCGTTGGACTCGGGATAGAAGCCGTCTGTAAGACCTGGGCTGGTTGGCGTCGGACAATCGGGAAGTGCGATGCGGCGTGGCGCCGCGCGCAGACTGCCAAGGGTATGCTCCGCCACGCGCGCGATAATTTCGCCCGCAAACCCACAATGGGCCCAGCCGCAGTCCGCGACGACGAGATGCCCGGTCTTTTCGACGGACGAGAATATTGTCTCGGGCTGCAGAGGGTTCAGGGTATGCACATCGATAACTTCGGCCGAAACGCCGGCGTCGCCCAATGTCGTCGCCGCCCGTAACGCCTCGATCGTCATGAAACTCGAAGCGACGATTGTGACGTCCGCGCCCTCACGGGCGACTTTCGCGGCGCCGAGGGGGATTTCCTCATAACCGTCGGGGACAGGTCCGACAATATCGTACAACCATCTGTGTTCGATGAAGATCGTCGGGTTGTCGTCGGCGATGGCCGCCAGCAACAACCCTTTGGCGTCGGCGGGAAGCGAGGGCATCACGACCTTCAAGCCGGGGATATGCGCAAACCAATTGTGAAGGCTTTGACTATGCTGCGGGCCTTGTCCCCATCCGCGGCCGATCACCATCCGAATGACAATCGGCGCCTTCATCCGGCCGTCGAACATGTAGTGCCATTTCGCCGCTTGATTAACGATTTGCTCCATGGAGTGAAATGCGAAGTCAATGCGCTGATGGGTCATGATCGGGCGCATCCCGTCAATGGCGGCGCCGAGGACGAGACCGGTCGCCGCATTCTCCGACACCGGCATGTCCAAGACCCGGTCGGATCCGAAGGTCTCTACCAATCCCGTCGTGGTGCCGAAAATGCCCTTTGGATCGGGGGCGCCGAGACCGATAACGAAGACCGACGGGTCTTTCTCCAATGCGATGCGTATTGCCTCATTGATCGCGGAGGCGAACGATTTTTCGCGCGTTGGTTTGTCCCGGGTCATCGGGCGTAAACCCGCTGGTACGCGTTTGAAACGTCGGGAAAGTCGCTTGTCCGGGCGAACTCGAAGGCTTCAGCGATTTCCTTGGTGATCTCGGCCCGCGCTACTAATTTCATCGTTTCGATGTCCGAACCGGAGGCGGACATGTGTTCCTCCGCAAGAAAAATTGGGCATTTCGATCGCCAAGCCGCCGTTTCATCAGGCGGACGGTAACCAAGATCGTCGTCGACGTTTGGTCCGCAATGCTCCCGCCATCGATAGGTGGCGAATTCCAGAAAAAAGGGTCCGTTCCCGTCCCGTGCATGGGCAATCGCGGCGCTGGCGGCTGAAAAACACGCTGAGACGTCGTTTCCATCATGGCTGCCGGACGTTACACCGAGCGAACGGGCGACGTCTGATATCTCACGGCCGTCCGGCTGCCGCACATCGAGCGGCGAGTAAACGGAATAAAAATTGTTCTCGCAGACGAACACGATCGGCAGGTTATGCAATGCCGCTAGGTTTAGACTTTCGTGAAAGGCGCCGGCCTCCGTCGCGCCTTCGCCGAAGAATACGGCGGTGACCCTATCGATACCGTGGCGTTTTGCGGAAAAGGCGGTGCCGACGGCGATCGGGATCGTACTGGCGACAATCGGCGCGGCCGCAAGGAATCCTGCGGCAATATCGACGAGATGCATCGATCCGCCCTTACCGCCGGTGCATCCGGAAGATTTGCCGTAGAGTTCGGCGATCATCGGTTTCAAGGCGCCGCCCTTGGCAAGGTAGTGGGCATGGCATCGATGCCCGCTCAGGACCACGTCCTCGCGCCGGAGCGCCTGACAGACACCGACCGCCGGTGCTTCCTGTCCGATTGAGAGATGAACGGGGCAGCGCATTTCTTGATCACCGTATGCGGCCGCGATCGATTCCTCGATCAATCGAATGCGCAGCATTTCTCGGTACAGCGTCTCGAAAGTGTTGCTCACCGCAACTCAACCTCCTGCATCGTTTGGATGTTGTAGTAGCGGGGGTCTTGCATGGCGTTGGGAACGGATTTTTGCGCAAAGGCCCGGGTGAGTCCTTCCACTGCGTCGGGTATGGTGTGACGAGGTTGAAAACCAAGTTCCGACCCAATCAATTCCGATGAGATATGGTAGGAACGCAGATCATCCGTCGGTTCCACGGCGATATCCACCGAATTCCCGACCACGCTCCGAACCATTTCCGCAATTTCCATGACGGATCGGTTTTCGTAGCCGGCATTGTAGGTCTTGCCGTCGATGCGGTCCGGGGCTTCCCGCAAACAATATAGGTAAAGGTCGGTCATATCTTCGATATGAATGTTTGGCCGAAGCTGCGATCCGCCGAACACGCGAATCTTGCCATTGTTCACCGCGTGGTTCGTCAGGATATTCACGGTAAGATCCAACCGCAGACGCGGCGCGTATCCGCATACGGTCGCGGGGCGGAGAATTAGCGTCGTGAAACCGTCCTCGCGTTCCTCGTGCAGGACGTCTTCGCAACGCGCTTTGAACTTCGAGTAGTCGGTCAACGGCTCGAGCGTCATTTCTTCCGTCACGTTCGGCTCGCTTTTGAGACCGTAGACCGATGACGATGACGCATAGATGAACCGCGTCACGCCGCTTTTTTTCGCAGCGCGAACGAGCGGACGGAAAGCATCGTAGTTGATCGACCGGCCCAGCTGCGGGTCGAGTTCGAAGGACGGATCGTTCGATATGCAGGCTAGATGGAGGACGGCGTCGCAATCGCTCAGAGCGTTTGCCACGACCGCGGGATCCCTAAGATCGCCGGTAATCTCACGCAGCAATGGATTATCCCGAACGCCGGCGAGCGGCTCGCGCCCGTAAAGGTATAGGTCCAGCACGGTGACGCCGATGTCGGCCGCAAGGAGTTTTGGAACAAGCCGGCTGCCGACATAGCCTGCTCCGCCGGTCACCAATACCCGTCTCGGACCGCTCACGTGAGGAGACCCCGGATCGATTTGATCAAGGTTGGCCGGTCGACCGATTTCCGGTGGCCGACGATGCCGACCTTGATCGCGCCGGCAACATTTCCGGCGAATCCGAGATCCTGCATGCTTGCGCCGACGGCGGCGAGCGGAGCGCTTACCGCCAGAAATGCGTCGCCGGCGCCGACCAGATCCACGACCGAATTCGTGAAGGCAGGAACCGTTTGAACGGCTTCTCCTTTACGCCACGTGGCGCAGCCATCCTTGCCGAGAGTTAGCGCGAATTTTTCGCAATTCATCATCCTGGGTAGAGATTTGCTGACAATCGTTGCCGGGTCCGAATATTTGTCCCGTACGGCAAGTCTCGCCTCCGGTCCGTCGATGCAGATCAGGTCGGCTCTTGGATATTTCGTTATCAGGTTGAAGCCGAGATTGGCGCTGTTTGTTTGCGCATTGATCGCGAGGAAATTCGCCGCGCCCGACAAGGTATCGATCGTGGAGTCGGCAATCAATCCATGCCCAAAGTCATTGACGATAACCAGATCATATTCCGCAACGCGTTCCTTGATCATGCTGTCATAGCGACGCTGAAGTCGGGGCGACAGTGGCGTATCGTCGAAATGATAGACCTCGAAGAGCTTACGGAGGTAGGAGCGGTCGATGAACCTGACCTTTCGCGTCGTCGGTACGCCGCGCCGGCGAACCGGCATGAGCTGAACATTCGGACACAGCCGGTCAAATATGGTTTTTTCATCTTGGCCGTCATCGCCAAGGCAGGTCATCACGTCGACCTGTTTGCAGAGCGCGGCTACATGATTTGCCGTGGCCACCGCGCCGCCGGCGAAACACTCCATATCCTCGAATCGTGTTGCGATCAGGTTTTCCTTGGGCGATTTGCCCATGGGCGTGACGTATCGGTATTCGTCGATAATGGTATCGCCCACCAACAGGACACGCAGATCCGCGGCTTTATCGATCAGTGTTTGAATACGGTCGAGGCTGTCCGTTGCCCGCATCCGATTGAGAAAATCCCGCACCCGCGGTTCGAAAACGTCGAAATGCCGGTTCAGCAGTTCGGTGGAACTGAACATGATGTCGTCGGTAAAGACAATCTGTCCGCCGTTTGCTTCGACGATTTCGCGTTCAAGCAGGATTTTTCCCGTCACGTCGGCGCCGGCATCTACATAGTCCGCGCCTTTCGCATAGTAGGCGGGTTTCAGCGCTTCGAGCACCGGCGTCGCGTCGGGTGCATTGTTGATGCCGACCCAATCGACACACGACAAGGCGGAAAGCATTTCGGCTCGCAAATGCTCCGAGAATGCGGGTTTGCCCGGTCCCTTATTGACGAATGCATCGGCGGTGATCGTGACCATCAACACATCGCCGATGCTCTTGGCTTGCTGCAGGTGACGCACATGCCCCATATGCAGCAAATCAAAAACGCCATGGCACACGACCACGGTGCGGCCCATTTCACGTTCGGTGTACGAAATTTCCGCCAGCTCATTGACCGAGCGGAGTTTCGTCCGGTCTCCCGCGCTCCCCTCTACCGTGGGCGCGACAGCCGGCTTCTGCAAACGACTCCCCATACGCGACGTGTATCCCCTTCAAACCCGTATCGGTACCTGCCGCAAATAATCGTGGCATCGTCCGAAGTGCAAAGCTTATGTAGCGAAATCTCTTTTACAATAGAGTTACGGGCGACCGGATCCCGTAATCGACCGAAGGATACAACAACATCTGTTAAGTCCTCGCAATGAAGGCAATAATTAAATCTGGCCGCCGAACAGCGCATTGTCGGTTGCCGATGCCGGCGCGCCCGGTTTTCCCACCTATTTATTGCGAATCCGATGCAATGATTCGGTTCGATCACCCGCCATCCTTTGAAAGGCGGTCGGCGGACCCATAGCCCAAGCTCCGCCGGTCGAAGGAGACCGCCTTGATGAGGGCGTAGATCCGTCTGCCGACTTCGATGTCCAGCGCCTGAAGCGCGTGCCGCGAAATGCGGGCCCAGATGGGGCAGCCGATGTCGACCAGCACGTCGACCAGCGGGCCTTCATCGTCGCCGATTTCCGTGACGGTGCCGCGCAGGATGTTGAGCATGCTGATCCCGTCCGGGGGCGTCAGGGCCAACGCGACATCGCGCGCCCGGATGCGAACCCGCAGGGCGTGATCGGTCGGCAGGTCCGTTGCCGGCACCAGCAATGTGCCGCCGGGGAAGTCGAGTTCGGTCAATTGGGTTTCCGGCCGGGTTCGGGCGACGGTGACGGGGATGACCGCACCGGCCTCGTACCGGCCGGTCAGGGGGCGCAGGTCGAGGCGGCTCATCAGGTCCTCGAGCGGTCCGACCGCGGCCACCGCGCCGTCGGACAACAGGACCAGCGTGTCGGCGAGACGGACGATCTCGTCCGAGGAATGGCTGACATAGACGATGGGCAGCCGCACCTCCTCGCGCAGCCGCTCGATATAGGTCAGGATTTCCGATTTTCTTCCGGCGTCGAGCGAGGCGAGCGGTTCGTCCATCAGTAGCAGCTTCGGTTGCGCCAGCAATGCGCGGCCGATCGCGACCCGCTGCTTCTCGCCACCGGACAGGGTGCCGGGCCGCCGGTCGAGCAGCGGCGACAAGTCGAGCAAGCGCATGATCGCATCGAACTCGGCATCGGATAACGCACCGCGACGCCCGTAGACGAGGTTGCGCTGCACGGTCATGTGCGGGAACAGCCGGCCGTCCTGAAACACGTAGCCGAGCCGCCGCTGCTCGGGTGGTTTGTCGATGCCGGCGTCGGAATCGAACAGGACGGTTCCGTCGATCGCAATGCGCCCTGAACTCGAGCGCTCTAATCCGGCCAACAGGTTGATCAGCGTGGTCTTGCCGGCCCCCGACCGGCCGAAGATCGCGATCACCCCCTCGGAGTCGGCTTTGAACGCGGCATTCAGGCGGAACGTTTCGCGGTGGAATTGGACGTCGACCTCGATCATGGCCGCGCGTCCTCCGGGCTGCCGACCCGGTCCTTGACGCGGCGGGCCATCCATTCGGAGGCGATCAAGGCGACGACCGCGATGGCGATGGTCAGGATGGCGAGCCGGGCGGCGGCCGCTTCGCCGTCCGGTGTCTGCGTTAGCGTGTAAAGCGCCAGCGGCAGCGTCCGCGTTTCGCCCGGAATGTTGGAAACGAAGGTGATCGTCGCGCCGAATTCGCCGAGCGCGCGGGCGAAGGCCAGAACCATGCCGGCCAGAATGCCGGGCGTCATCAAGGGCAGAGTTACCGTCAGGAAGACCCGGCTGCGTCCGGCGCCGAGCGTCCGAGCGGCGGATTCCAAGCCCCGGTCGACCGCTTCAAGCGACAATCGCATGGCGCGGACCATCAGCGGAAACGCCATGACCGCCGCCGCCAATGCCGCGCCTTTCCAAGTAAAGGCGACCGAGACCCCGAACGTGTCGTAGAGCCATCCGCCGACGACGCCTCGGCGGCCCATGACGACCAAGAGTAAATAACCAACCACGACCGGCGGCAGTACGAGCGGCAGATGAATGGCCGCATCGACAATGGCCTTGCCGGGAAAATGCGTCCGGGCGAGCAGCCAAGCCGCGGCCAAGCCGAGCGGCAGGGAGGCGATCGTGGCAACCGCCGCCACGCGAAGGCTCAGCAGCAGCGCTTCGATCTCTAGGGGGGAAAGGAGCGGCATCGCCGGGCTGCGGCCTAACCGCCGTAAAGGTCTTTCGGGTCGACGTCGGGCTCGGCGATGGTTTCGAGTGCGCCGTCGCGCGCGGCGCGGAAGAAACAGTTCCGGCGGCCGGTGTGGCAGGCGACGCCGGTCTGGTCGACCAACAACAGGATGCTGTCGCCGTCGCAGTCCAGCCGCAACTCCTTGAGGGCCTGTGTCTGGCCCGAGGATTCGCCCTTGCGCCAAAGCTGCTGTCGCGACCGCGACCAGTAGCAGACCCGATTGGTGCTCAAGGTTTCGGTCAGCGCGTCCGCGTTCATCCAGGCGACCATGAGCACCTCGCCGGTGTCATGCTGCTGGGCGATCGCCAGCACGAGCCCGTCCTTGTCGAACTTAATCTCGTCGAGTATCGCCTGCATCGTCGCTCCATGGCGTCAGGCCGCGTTCAAGCGGTCGAAGCCAGCCTCCAAATCAGCAATCAGGTCTTCCGGATCTTCCAATCCTACGTGAATTCGCAGGAGTTGTCCGTCCGTTTCCCAGGTGGTCACGGTACGGTTGTCCGCCGGCCAGGCCGGGATCAAGAGGCTCTCGTAACCGCCCCAACTCGATCCCATGCCGTACAGTTTCCAGCTATCCATCATGGCGGAAACTTTTTTGCGGTCCTCCGTATTGATGACGAACCCGAACAGTCCGCTGGCGCCGGTAAAGTCCCGCTTCCACAGTTCGTGGCCGGGATCGTCCGGCAGGGCTGGGTGGAGCACCCGCGTGACCTCCGGCCGGTCCTGCAGCCACTTGGCGACTGTCACCGCGCTTTCATAGTGTCGCGGCATCCGCACGCCGATCGACCGCAGGCCGCGCAGGGCGAGGGTGACATCGTCGGGCGAGGCGAAATTGCCGAACAGGCCGGCGACGGTCTTGAGCCGGTCGTAGGTCTTCTCGTTGCAAATCATCGCACCCATCATCAGGTCCGAATGGCCGCCGACATATTTCGTGATCGCATGCACCGAGATATCCGCACCGAGCGACAGCGGCTTGAGGAAGTAGCCGCCGCTCCACGTGTTGTCGATCATCACGACCGCGCCGACCTCGTGCGCCGCCTTGGAGATGGCCGGGATGTCCTGCACCTCGAAGGTGTGGCTGCCCGGCGACTCCGTCCAAACCACCGTCGTGTTGTCGCGCAGCAAGTCCTTGATGCCGGCCCCGATCGACGGGTCGTAGTATTCCGTCTCGACGCCCAGGTTGGCGAGGACCTGGTTGCAGAAATTCCGCGTCGGCGCATAGGTCGAATCCGTCACCAGCACATGATCGCCGCTCTTCACGAAGGCCATCAGCGCTATCGTGATGGCTTGTAGGCCGGAGGGCGCCAGCACCGTATTATGGCCGCCTTCCAGCGCGGTCAGGGCCTCTTCCAGTGCGAAACTCGTCGGGGTTCCGCGCAGCGCGTAGCGGATCTTCACCGAAGGATCGGCCCGGTTCGCAAACTGTTCCATCGTCGGGAACAGGATGGTGGAGGCGCGATAGACGGGAACGTTCACCGCCCCGTTATGCTCAGACGGGTGGCGGCCGGCATGGGCCAGTTTGGTGTGTTCTTTCATAATCCCAGCTTTTCGGTTTATATCACGCCGGTGTCGGCGGTTACGGTGCAGGAATGCATATTCAAGCACCCTTCGACACGGCGGGCCAGCGGGATTTTCCAAGGACAGGCATGAATACAGCACCAGTAGAAGACGTGGAATGCGTGGTGATCGGCGCCGGCGTGGTCGGTTTGGCGGCGGCACGGGCATTGGCGATGGCCGGACGCGAAGTCATCGTGTTGGAAGCGGAAGACATGATCGGGTCGATCACCAGCGCCCGCAACAGCGAGGTGATCCACGCCGGCATCTATTATCCCGCCGGCAGCCTGAAAGCGCGGGTTTGCGTCGAAGGGCGCAAATGGCTCTACGGCTATTGCGCCGAGCGCGGCATCCCCCATAAGCAATGCGGCAAGCTGATCGTCGCGACCGAGGAGAGACAGATCGAAACGCTCGAAGGCATCCGCGCGCATGCCGCAGCCAACGGTGTGGATAACCTGGACTTCCTGCGCGCCAACGAGGCGATCGCCATGGAGCCCGAGCTGCATTGCGTGGCGGCGCTGCTGTCGCCATCGACCGGCATCATCGATAGTCATAGCCTGATGCTGGCCTATCAAGGCGACGCGGAAGACCACGGTGCGATGATCGCTTTCCTGAGCCCGGTCGAAAGCGCGTCGATCGGCGACGACGGGATCGTGCTGGACGTCGGCGGGGCGGAGCCGATGCGTCTGCGCTGCCGCGAGGTGGTCAACAGCGCGGGCCTCCATGCGCCGTGGTTGGCGAAAAAGATGGCGGGATTTCCGGCGGACAAGGTCCCGCAACCCCATTTCGCCAAGGGCAACTACTATTCCCTGCAAGGAAAGTCGCCGTTCAGCCGGCTGGTCTACCCGGTTCCGAGGGACGGCGGCTTGGGCGTTCACATCACGGTCGACCTCGGCGGGCAGGCGCGTTTCGGTCCGGACGTCGAATGGATCGAGGAGATCGACTACGACGTGGACCCGTCGCGCTGCGACGGCTTCTACGAAGCCGTGCGGCATTATTGGCCGGGACTGCCGGACGATTCCCTCACGCCCGATTATTCCGGCATACGGCCGAAGATCCACGGCCCCGGCGAGCCGCAGCCGGACTTCATGGTGCAAGGCCCCAAGGATCACGGTGTGCCTGGCCTGGTAAACCTGTTCGGTATCGAATCGCCGGGGCTGACCAGTTCCAAACCGATCGCCGACCGCGTGGTAGAGTTGCTGAACGGTTAACAGATAGGGAGCGGCGTCATGGCGGGCGGATCCAACAAGGTCATCATCAGTTGCGCGGTCACCGGGGCGATCCATACGCCCAGCATGTCCGACGCCTTGCCGATCACGCCGGACGAAATCGCCCGCCAGAGCATTGATGCGGCGGAGGCGGGGGCCGCGATCATTCATCTGCACGCGCGCGACCCCGAGACCGGGGAGCCGACGCCGAACCCCGATGTCTTCATGGACTTCCTGCCGCGGATCAAGCAGTCGAGCGGTGCGGTCGTGAACGTGACCACCGGCGGCGGCCTCAACATGTCGCTGGAAGAGCGGCTCGCCGCGCCGATGAAGGCGAAGCCCGAGATGTGCTCGCTCAACATGGGGTCGATGAATTTCGGCATCTATCCGGCGGCGGACAAGATTTCGGACTGGAAACACGCCTGGGAAGAACCCTATCTGCGCGGCACCGACGATTTCATCTTTCGCAATACTTTCCGAGATATCGAGCGAATCCTTCGCGAATTGGGCGAGACCCACGGCACCCGGTTCGAGTTCGAATGCTACGATATCGGCCATCTCTACAATCTGGCGCATTTCGTCGACCGGGGGTTGGTGAAGCCGCCGTTCTTCGTGCAGTCGATCTTCGGCATCCTCGGCGGCATCGGCGCCGAATTGGACAACCTGTTGTTCGCCCGGCGCACCGCCGACCGGTTGTTCGGCGACGACTATGTCTGGTCGGTTTTGGCGGCGGGACGGCACCAGATGGCTTTCTGCACCAATGCGGCGATGCTGGGCGGCAGCGTCCGCGTTGGATTGGAGGACAGCCTCTATATCGCCAAGGGCCAGATGGCGGAAAACAACGCGCAGCAGGTGGCGAAGATTCGACGCATCGTCGAGGAACTGTCGCTCGACGTCGCCACCCCGGACGAAGCCCGCGGCATGCTGGCGCTCAAGGGCGGGGACAACGTGGGCTTCTAGCCGTTCAGAAATAAAGACCGCCTATGCGCAGGATTTTGCCGATCGTCCGGCCGACGCGCCGTATAGTGGCGGCTTTCTTGTTCCTAGAGAGGGCGGATACCCGATATGCACGACTTCTACTCCGACACCAAGACCAAGCCGACCATGGCGATGCGGGAATCCGTCCTACAGGCGGATGTCGGGGACGAGCAGAAGGACGAGGACCCGACGACTCTGGAACTGTGCGACCGTGTCGCGGCGCTGCTGGGCAAGGAAGCGGCGATATTTCTGCCGTCCGGCACCATGTGCAACGAGATAGCTCTCCGCGTCCACACGCGGCCCGGCGACGAGGTCATCTGCGAGCGGTCCTGCCACATCATCGGGTTCGAGACCGGCGGTCCGGCGGCGATCAGCGGCGTCATGATGCATCCCATCGACGGGGTCAACGGGATATTCGAATCCGACCAGGTTGTGCAGGCGATCCGTCCGAGTTCGCGCTACATGCCGGAAACCCGGTTGGTTTGCGTCGAGCAGACCGCGAATATGGGCGGCGGCGCCGTCTGGCCGCTGGATAAGATCAGAAAGGTGGCCGCGGCCGCGAAGGATGCCGGAATCGCCACGCATATGGACGGCGCGCGTCTCCTGAACGCGGCCGTGAAATCAGGGATCCCTGCGAAGGAGTGGGCGGAGGGTTTCGATTCCTGCTGGATCGATTTTTCCAAGGGTTTGGGCGCGCCGGTCGGTGCGGTGCTGGCCGGATCGGCCGACTTCATCGCGCGGGCGTGGCGTATCAAGCAACAGATCGGCGGGTCCATGCGGCAGTCCGGCGTCCTTACGGCGATGTGCCTGTACGCGCTCGATCACCATGTGGATCGCCTTGCGGACGATCATCGTTTGGCGACGTCGATTGCCGACCGAATTGCCGTCATGAAGGGTGTTGCGGCGGTGAAGCCGGTGGAAACGAACATCGTGATCTTCGATCTGTCGCCGGCGGCGCCGGACGCGAATCGTTTGGTCGAGCTTTTGAAAGCGGACGGCGTTCTGACCGGGGCGTTCGGTGAAAGACGAATCCGTATCGTGACGCATCTGGATGTCGATCCCGCCGCTGCGGATGCGCTATGTGCGAGCCTAGAGAAGCATCTCTCCGATTAGGACTAGGCCGCCGTCGGCTGACATCCGCCGGGCTCATGGGATATCCTTGGATTTCAATGACGCCTCGGCAGGGCCGTCTTGCGGCTGCCGGATTAGGGTAGGAGGAGCATCCCATGTCGCTACGCACACGGCCATTACACCCGGAGTTTGGACAGGAAGTGCTTGATGTTGATCTTGCGCAACTGGATCAAGCGGCCTTCGATGCGATCTACGACCTTTGGCGTCAGGACCCGCTGCTGCTGTTCCGCCGCCAGAGCTTGAATGAGGAAGAGTTGGTGTCCTACAGCCGGGGCTTCGGCAAGCTCGAAGTCACCGCACGGAGCGATGCGCATTCCCCGAAATCGCCGGAAGTCATCTACGTATCCCCGCTGAAGCGCAGCGACGGCTCGGCGGTCGGCGGTCTGGGGAGCGACGAACTGACCTGGCACACGGATCAGATCTATCGGGAACGGCCCGCGACCGGCTCCATCTTTCACGGCACCGAAATGCCGCAGGGGATCGGGCGGACGTCCTTCTGCAACATGGTGCTCGCCTACCGGGCCATGCCGGACAATCTGCGCCGGCAGGTCGACGAAAGCCGGGCGCGCTGCAAATACGGGCATAAATGGATGGCGAGTTTCCATGCCCTTCTCGATGAGGACGAGGTGCAGGAGGTGGATGACCGGACGCCGCCAGTAGTCCATGAAATGGCGCTCGACGTGCCCGGGACGGACCAACGCACGCTCTACATTTCGCCCAACCACACTTTCGCCATCGAGGGGATGGAGGAGGAGGAGGACGGAAAGGCGTTCTTCGATGCGGTCCTGGACCATGCGATCCGCGACGCATTCGTCTACGAGCACAACTGGCGCAACGGCGACGTGATCATGTGGGACAACGGGCGCCTCTTGCACCGGCGCGAACCGTTCGACGAAACCTATCCGCGTTTCGCCAAGCGGACGACGATATTCCTCGACCCGGCGCATTTCGCCGTTCCCGAGGGGGCCGCAGGGACGAAACCCTGAATTCGACACATCGCTGATTGGCTATAGAATGTGCCGTGGACGCCGGTGGGCCGTGCGGAGTATTCGGTCGCGTGCGCGTCGCAGCGAATAAGAACAAATAGGGAGTACGGCCCGTGGCGCAAAACGTTCTATTCATCATGTCCGACGAGCATCAGCAGAAATCGGCGGGGTGTTACGGCCACAGTTTCGTCAAGACGCCGACGATCGACGCACTGGCGGCAAGCGGCACGCGGTTCACGAATGCCTATACCGACTCCCCGATCTGCGTGCCGGCGCGGGCAAGCTTTGCGACGGGCCGTGCGGTGCACGATATCGGCTATTGGGACAACGCCCATCCCTATGACGGACGCGTCGAGGGCTGGGGCAACGTGCTGCAAAAACACGGCATCCACTGTATGTCGATCGGCAAGTTGCACTACCGCAATGAAACCGATCCGACGGGTTTCGACGAGCAGGTCGTGCCGTTACATGTCGTCGATGGCGTCGGCAGTGTCGCGGGCGCCATCAAACAGCCGATGGCGCCGCCCATGACGAAGAGCAAACTCGCCCGGGACATCGGGCCGGGGGACTCGGGCTATATCCGTTACGACCGGTCGATCGTGGAAAACACCTGCGAATGGTTGAAGACCGAGGCGCCGAAGCGAAAAGGACAGCCCTGGGCGTTGTTCTGCTCGCTGGTCGCGCCGCATTTCCCGTTGATCGCACCGCCGGAGTTTTACGAACTCTATCCGCACGACGTGCTGGAGACGCCGAAAGGGGGCGATCCGGATTATCCGCTGCATCCCTGGATCGAAGCCTTCCGCAAGGTGCAGAACCACGACGAGTTCTTCACCGACGAAACCCGAAAGGTCGCGATGGCGTCCTACTACGGGCTTTGTTCATTCTTGGATTCGAATATCGCGCAGGTGTTGGCGGCGTTGGAGGAGGCGGGGCTTCGCGACGATACGCTGATCGTCTATACCGCCGATCACGGCGAGAATCTCGCGACCCGGCGGCTCTGGGGCAAGTCGAACATGTATGAGGAGGCCGCGTGTATTCCGCTCATCCTGTCCGGGCCGGGTATTCCGGCGGGCAAGTTGGTCAACACGCCGGTGACCTTGGCCGAAGGGGCGAACACGATTCTCGACGCCGTGGGGCTAGGCGAAGAAGGCAACCCGGAGAACCGGTCCTGGCGCGAGATCGCCAACGAACCGGACGATCCGAACCGGGTGGCCTTCAGCGAGTACCATGCGGTCGGTGCGGACACGGCGGTCTTCATGATCCGCAAGGGCCAATACAAGTACATTCACTATGTCGGCTACGAACCCGAGTTGTTCGACGAGGACGCGGACCCGGAAGAAGAAACGAATCTGGCCGCCGATCCGGCCCATGCCGGTGTCCTGGAAGATTTGAAAGCGGAACTGCTCAAACGGGTGGACCCGGACAAGGTGAATGCCGCCGCGCAAGCGTCCCAAGCTGCCCTGATCGAGAAGCATGGCGGGCGCGATGCGGTGCTGAACAGGGGGTCGTTCCAGGGGACGCCGGCGCCGGGCGAAAAGGCGGAATACGTACAGTAGGCGTCCAGTAGGCGTCGCGGTGACTTAAACCTTCACCGGCCCGGCGTCGGGCGGCAGTAGCCCCGTTTTCCGCGGGTCGATGATCGTCGTCGTCTGCTGCCGCGTCGCCGTGAACCCGCATTTCTGGTAGAGCGGCAGCGCGGCCGGATGATCCAGCGTGCAGGTGCGGACGACGAGCCGGTCGATATCCGGTTCCTGCCAGGCAATATCGATGATCGAACTCAAAAAGAACCGGCCGAGGCCGCGGCCGATGAAATCCGGCACGAGCCCGAAATAGGCGAGCAGCGTGTCGTTTCGCCGGACCGTATTCTCCGGCCGCATGTCCAGTTCGGCGAATCCCGCGGGCACGCCGCCACAGGACAGGACATAGATCGCGATACGTTCGTCCTGGATAACCGCTTTGAGAGCGTCCGTATCGAGCTGCCGACGCTCATACCATAGCCACGGTTCGCCGACGGTATCGTAGAGGTAGCGGTAATAGGACGGTGTCGGTTCGTGCGCCCGCATCAGCGCGATCGGGTGTTGCAGCATGGGGGCCGGGGCCGTCGGGTGTGTCGGCCGCGACGTCATTTCAAGCTGGGTGACCGTGACGGTCAATCGGTCGTTCTTGGCGGACATGGCTGGATGCGAACCGTTGCGGTCAGGATGCGGTCGGCCTAGAGGGTGTTTTTCGGCGTGTCGTCCCGGCTGCCCCAATCGCTCCACGAGCCGTCATACACGGCCGACTCTTTATGGCCCAGCAGATACAGGCCCAACGATGTAGTGCAGGCCGCGACGCCGGAGCCGCAGGTGGTGATGATCGGCGCATCCATATCGACGCCGGTGGCGTCGAAGTTCGCCTTGATCGCCGCCGCGGGCAGCACGGTGCCGTTCGTGGCGTCGACAACCGTTTCCACCGGCATGCTGCAGGAACCCGGCATGTGTCCGCTGGGAATGCCGGGGCGCGGTTCGTCGTCGGTGCCCGCGAACCGGCCGGCCGGGCGGGCGTCGATAATCTGTTCCGCCTTGCTATCGACCGCAGATGCGACCTGATCGAAGCTTCGCACGAGTTCGGGACGGAAGCTGGCGGTGAAGGATGCAGACGACGGTGATTCCGACCCGTCGGCGAGGGGCCGGTTCTCCGCTTCCCATTTCGGCAGCCCGCCGTCGAGGACCGCGACGTTGTCGTGGCCGAAGACCCGGAACATCCACCAGACCCGCGGCGAGGTGCGCACGCCCTGGCTGTCATAGACGATGACCTTATGGTCGTTGCCGATGCCCAATGCGCCTACCTTCGCCGCAAAGTCCTGGGGGGTAGGCAGCATGTGCGGCAGGTCCGAACCGTGGTCGCTGACCTCTTCTATATCGATCAGGACCGCGCCGGGAATGTGCTTCTGCGCGTATTCTTCCGGCGCGCTGCGCGGGACATTCGGCAGAAAACTGGAGCCGTCGACGACGCGAATGTTTGGATCATCGAGATGTTCGGCGAGCCAGTCGGTGGTGACGAGCGCGTCTGGGTTTACATAGGTCATGGGGCGGTCCTTCCGATGCGAGGACGAAATCCTATCAAGGGGCCAGCCGGATGAAAACGGCGGAATGATCGCAGGGGAATAATTGCCGGGAATTCCGCGCCGTTAGCGGCGCTTCTTGGACCGCTCGAGCAACCGTTCGTATAGCGCCGCATGCTGCCGGACGCTCGCCGACCGGGTGTATCGGCCGAGCACTTCGGCACGGGCCTTCTCCAGTTTGGCGAGGGCCGGGGACGGATCGCCGATGAGGTCGATCGCCGTCTCGGCCCAGGCATCGGGCGCGTCCGGATCGGCCAACGTTCCGTATTTCCCGTCTTCGAGGATTTCGGGAAATGCGCCGCTGCGGCTGCCTAACAAGGGGACGCCGGCGGCGATCGATTCGAGCACGACAAGGCCGAAGGCCTCGTTGTAGGAGGGGATCAGCAACAGGTCCATCGCCGCCATTTGATCGCAGATGTCGGTCCGGTGTCCCACGAACTCGATATGGTCGGTCAGCCCTAGCTCGGTGACTTGGATTTTGAGATCGGATTCCAGACTGCCGGTTCCGATGATTCTCAGCCGTGCGCCGGGAACGGCGTCGACGATGCCGCGCATCGCCGCGATCGCGATAGAAATACCCTTCTCCGGCTCGAGCCGTCCGACGAAACCCAGGATCGGCCGCGCCGGATCGGAGAACGCGTCGATCGCGGGCAGGTCGGCGCGGCCGCCAACGAAGCGGTCGATGTCGAAGAACTGCGGTATGATCACGGACCGGTCCCGAAACCCGACCGGGACCTGCTGCTCCATCAGATGGGAGGCGATGCAGACATAGGCGTCGGTGCCTCTCGCTAGCCAACGGTCCAGCCGGCGCAGGAACGGCCCCAGATACCATTTCGGTTCGGGCTCGTCGTAGTTGACCGTCACGATGACCGCCGGCACGCGCGCGGCGATCGCGGCGAGGCGAGCCCATTGATTGCAGAACCCCGATTGCGTCTGGACGATGTCGGGCTTCAGCCGGCGGAACATGTCGTAATAGATGAAGATCGTCTTGATCATCGCGACCGGCTCCTTCAGCCGTGGAATGCCGGTATCGAGTTCGTGGACCGTGCAGCCGCTGTTCTTCACGGCGGCCCAGATCGTTGATGTGTTCGGCTCGAGCGTGACGATCTCGAATGTGAAGCGGTCTCGATCCAATTCCTCGGCCAGCGCCAGCGGTGAGTGTTCGCCGCCGGCGTCCCGATAAAATCCGAGATATGGATAAAGTATTTTTATCGTGTTCATGAAGAGTGATTTACATGGAATCGAATATTCGGTGTTGATTTGTTTATTGAAACGGCGAATAGGATCAAGATTATTAATCCATGATAAAAAAATTATATAGAAATATTTACTCATGTCGATCGAGTGCAATTTAATGTTGTTTTTTATTTCACTGATCTTAAGCACGGCGCTCCGAGTTTGAGGGGTAACGGTGTGCGGCCTAATATCGGCTGGTTTTCGAGGATCGGAGGGATGGAATGGATTTCGGGTTGCAGGAAAAGGTTGCGCTGATTACCGGCGGCAGCCGCGGGATCGGCCGGGCGGTCGGACTGACGTTGGCTGCGCAGGGCGTTCACGTGGCCTTTTGCGGGCGAACACGGGAAACACTGGACGAAACCGCGGAGGCGATCCGGGCGCTGGGTGTCCAGGCATGGCCCTTCGAAGCGGATGTGAGCCGGTTGGAGGATATCGAGGCCTTCGTTCGCGAGGCGACGGCGGCCGCCGGACGCTTGGATATCTTGGTCAACAACGCGGTGACGTCTTTGCACGCACCGTTCAACGAGCAGACCGATGATCACTGGCGTTATCACATCGACGTCAAGCTGATGGCCTATATCCGCTGCGCGCGGGAAGTGTTGCCCTTCATGCGGGAGCAGGGCGGCGGGCGCATCGTCAATATCGGCGGGATGACGGCGCGGATCGTGGCGCCCTTGCGCGTGACCAACGGCATCGTCAACGCCGGCGTCGCGAACTTCACGAAACAACTCTCCGTTCAGGTTGCCGGCGACAATGTCACGGTGAACTGCGTCCATCCGGGGGCGACCGCCACGGAACGTATGATGGCCAATGTGAAACGCCGGGCGTCGGATGCGAATGTCGGAATCGACGAGATGAAGACGGAAATGGCGGGCGAGATCCCCATGGGCAAATTCATTCAGCCCAAGGACATCGCGTCGGCCGCGCTGTTCTTCTGTTCGCCGATGGCCGATATGGTGACGGGGCAATGCATTGCCGTGGACGGCGGGTCCGGCACCTCGGTGAACTACTGACGCAGCGAGCGGCCGCGCCCTATTTCTTGGGTTTCCAAGCTCGCGCGAGGCGTTGCGCCGTCGCGACCTGGTTTTGCGTCATCTTGCCTTCCACAATCCGCCGGTTTTTCGACGCCTTCAGGCGAAGCGCCTGCCGTTTGGACCGGGAAGCGGTGAGGTTCCACCATTTGTGCGCTTGGACATAGTTCCGGATGATGCCGCTGCCGTTGTAGTACGCCAGACCGAGATTGAATTGGGCTTCGGGAATGCCCTTGTCGGCGGCGCGGCGATACCATTTGACCGCGTCTTTTTGATTCCGCTTGACGCCCCGGCCTTTGGCGTAAATTACACCGATATTGAATTGGGCAAGGGCGTACCCGCGGCCGGCCGCTTTTCGATACCAGTACAGGGATTGCCGGTAGTCGCGCTTTACGCCGCGGCCCTGGGAGTACATGAGGCCGAGATTGTATTCGGCCGCGGCGACGTTTTTCTTGGCCGCTTCCCGATACCAACTGACCGCCTCGGCCGGATTCGCCGGAACGCCCAGCCCCTTGCTGTAAATGTAGCCCATCTTGAAAAGCGCCGAGGCGTATCCCGCGTCGGCCGCCTTGCGATACCAGTGGGCGGCTTCTTCATGGTCGCGTTTCGCCCCGCGTCCGGCGGTGTACATCTCACCGGTTTTATACGCCGCAGCGTTGGAACCGCGCACCGCGGCGGCACTGTAGAGACGGAGCGCCTCCGCATAGTTCCGCTTTACGCCGCGCCCATTCACGTAGAGATCGATATGAGCCCGCAGATCTCCGCTCTCGACCAGTTTGCGGTACCACTTCGCCGCCTCCGCGTAATTGCGGCGTGTTCCCAATCCCTTGGAATACATCGACGCAAGGCCGATCATCGCGGCGCGGTTGCCCTGCGCCGCCGACTTGCGATACCACGTGAGCGCTTCCGCATAGTCCTGCGGTACGCCTTTGCCGAACCGATACATGAAGGCAAGGCGCCATTGCGCGCGAGAATCGCCCCGATTGGCGGCGGCCCGGTGTTCGCGAAGCGCCGCGGCGTAGTCGCCGCGTTTATAGGCCGCTTCGCCCTCTCGGTAGTCGGCTTGCACGGGGGCGCCGAGCAGCAATAAGGCGGCGGCGATGAGGATTATCTTGCGCATGAGCGCAGTATGCCGAACGGGTTGCCGGGCGACAATCTGGAGGGGAGAGCTAGCCGCGAGTTATCGGTGACGAAATGACAATTCGTCCGACACTGCGCCCCAGAAAAAGTCTACTCGCGTCGAGTGCCGGACCGAATTGTTGCCGCGATATCTTGTTAAATCATGCGAGGCGCCGCAAGCCCATCTGCCCGATGCCTAGAGAATTCAGCTGCGTTAGAACGGAATTCGACGCATGACTCAAATGTCGATCGGGGTGAATTCCGCAAACAAATTCCGGGCCTCCGGAAGATCCCGCAACGGCACGTAGTCACATACCGCCGCGTATTTCGCCCACAATTCTTGAACCTCCGCGTTATCGTGCGCTTTCGAGATCGCACCTTCCTGCCACTCGAAAACTTCGATCACGACACCGCTGCTGCCTTGCATGGCCAGGGCTGGGCGGTTCGTTACCATGCCAAGACGCCGCAGAACGGGAACGTGGTCCTTCACCAATTCATGTAAGTCGGTTTCGTGGCCAGGTTTCGGCCGGTACGCGACGATTACCATCTCGCCCATGGAGTTGTCCCTCTTGCCGTTTTAGCCGATCTGCGCCTTGTTTCGGACCGCCCGTCAGTCGGCGAAGACGATGTTGACCCGCCGGTTCCGTTTGCCTTTGTTCTCGATCTTGGCGACCCGGAGGGTGCCGATCTCGCCGGTTTGCGCCACATGGGTGCCGCCGCAGGGCTGTAGGTCGACGTTGGGAATCTCCAAGAGGCGGACCTGACCGCTGCCGCGCGGCGGTTGCACGGACATGGTGCGGACAAGGTCGGGCTGTGCGTCGAGTTCCGCGTCGGTGACCCAACGCGGCGAGACGGGATGGTCTGCGCCGACGAGACGGTTCAAGCCTTCCGTGATCGCCTCTTTGTCGAGCGTGGCGTCGCCGATGTCGAAATCCAGACTGCTTTTCTTCTCCCCGATCCGGCCGCCGGTCACGCCGTGCGGTACCATGGCGCAGAGCAAATGAAGGCCGGTATGCATGCGCATGTGGCTATACCGGCGGTCCCAGTCGATGACGGCGCTCACCGTGTCACCGGGCTGCGGTACCGGTTGATCCGTATCCGGGACATGGACGACGTTCTCCTCGCCGGCCCCCTTCACGGTCGTCGCAATACGGATTTCCGTGCCGTCCGCGGTGCGCAGCAGGCCGGAATCACCGGGCTGGCCGCCGCCGGTCGGATAGAAGATCGTGCGATCCAGGATGATGCCGCCCAGGTCGTTGACGGACACGACCGTCGCGTCGCATTCCTTGAGATAGGCGTCTTCGCGGAAGAGTTCTTCGGTAAGGCTCATCGTTCCAACCAGTCGGGTACCGGTAGTTCCTTCTCGCGCAGGAAGGCCGGGTTGAAGAGTTTCGACATATACCGTGTGCCGTAGTCGCAGAGCACGGTGACGATCGTGTGCCCGGGACCGAGATCCTGCGCCATTCGGATGGCGCCCGCAACATTGATCCCGCTGGAACCGCCAAGGCAAAGCCCTTCGTCCTTCAGCAGATCGAAGATCAAGGGGAGGGCGTCCCGGTCGTGAATCTGATAGGCGTCGTCGATCATCGCACCGTCGATGTTGCCGGTGATCCGGCCTTGGCCGATCCCTTCGGTGATGGAATCGCCCTCGGATTCCAGCTCGCCGTGCTTGAAATACTCGTACATCGCGGACCCCATCGGGTCGGCGACGGCAATGCGGATATCCTTGTTCTTGCTCTTCAGAAACTCGCCCGTGCCGGCGATCGTGCCGCCGGTGCCGATGGCGCAGGTGAACCCGTCGACGGTACCGCCGGTTTGGTCCCAGATTTCCGGCCCGGTCGACCGTACATGGGCCTCGCGATTCGAGGTGTTGTCCCACTGATTAGCGTAAAGCACCCCGTTCGGCTCGGTTTCCGCCAATTCCTTGGCCAGCCTTTCGGAGACCTTGACGTAGTTGCCGGGATCTTTGAAAGGGACCGCGGGCACTTCTCGCAATTCCGCGCCGCAGAGGCGCAGCATGTCTTTCTTCTCTTCGCTTTGGGTCTCCGGGATGACGATGACCGTGCGGTATCCGCGCGAATTGCCGACCAGCGCGAGTCCGATGCCGGTATTGCCCGCCGTGCCTTCGACGACGACGCCGCCCGGTTTCAGGTCCCCGCGCGCCTCTGCGTCCAGAATGATGTATTTGGCCGCGCGGTCCTTGACCGATCCGCCGGGATTGAGGAATTCCGCCTTCCCGAGGATTGTACAGCCGGTCAGCTCGGACGCTTTTTTGAGCTTGATGAGCGGCGTGTTTCCGACCGTGTCGGTAAAGTCCTCACGAATTTGCATGATTACGCGCAATCCCGGTTGTTATGTGTGATTTAACTTTAGAGCTAGGCACACGACTGATCTTATCAAGCGCGAAGGGAGTCCATGAGGTCAAGTCCAGGCTGCTCGCAACCGGTCACGATTCAGCGCAAGCCACTGCAAACCGATGATTGCAATGGAGCTTTCGATTTCACCGCGGGCCAGCCGGGCGAGCGCTTCGTCGGTTGTTTCCACGAAAACCCGGATATCTTCATGCTCGTCATCGAGCCCATGGATGCCGCCGACGCCGGCGCTGTCCACCCGTCCGCAATACATGTGCACGAACTCGGAGCAACCGCCGGCGCTGGGGTAGAAGCCCACGATCGGTTCGAGGGCCAGAATGGTGCATCCGGCTTCCTCCATAGCCTCGCGATGCGCCATATCCTCCGCGCTTTCGCCCGGCTCGATGATTCCGGCGACGATCTCTATCATCCATGGATTCGGTCGTCCGGAAGCCATCTTGCCGGCCCGGAATTGCTCGATTTGCACCACACTGTCCCGGCCGGGGTCGTACAGCAACACCGCCGCGACCGGCGGGCGCACGAAGATTTCACGGGTAAACGACGGGCTCATGCCGCCGGCGAAGAGGCGGTGGCGTATCGTATAGAGGGCCATTTCGAAGAACCCTTTGTACAGTATCGATCGGTCGAGAAGTTCCGCGTCCTCGTCGGTCATGGCGCTCTCATCGGAAATTGAGGGATTACAGTCCTGGGGTTTTACAGGATTTTCGGTGGATGCGATAAGCTCTTGGACAAGGGTCTGGAGAATATGGTTAATTGAAGAAAGCCACAACAAAATCAATAGGATGAAGGTCGGTCTGTATCCAGGTTAACGGCCTGCGCCGTATCTGTTGGGGTGCTGCACAACAGATTACCTCCATTTTTCCAAATTGACCCTTTTTGAAGTACGCCGTCGGCTGCTATGTCGAATGGTGGGAGACCACCCAAAGAAATAATACGAACCAGGGATAATGCACTCGTGGCCTTGGGCGCATCGCTAGTCAGGGAAATTATGCGGTTTCGCGCTGCCGAAACGGCGGTAGCGGCGGTGTTTGCCGTGATGATGACGGCCGCGGGCAGCGTGCCGGCCGAAGCCGAGCAGCGCGCGCCGCCCAGGATCGACAGTTTCGGTCCTTATAAGGTCGGAATGCCGTTGGCCGACGCCAAAAAGGCCGATCCCAATGCAAAGGAAGGCGCCTGCGGTGAATTGGCGGAAGACCGCCAATGCTTAATCGTAAAAGCAGCGGTATTCGAGGAACCAGCGGTGATTTACGCCGTCCTCGATGAGAAACGCGAGCGTGTGGATAAGGTTATCGCCAAGCTTGACCCGAAACTGAGCCGCCGCCGCGCGTATCGCTGCATTCGGCTATCGGAGAAGGTATTCGCGCTTTTGGTGGTCGTTTACGGTTCGAAATACAAGCAGCAATACGATGCGAACAAGCGGCCGTTGCCGGCCGTGGCCTGGGACGGGGAACTGGAAGGACGGTTGATTTTCCGGGCGAACTGCAAGACCCAGGACGAAGGCACCCCTTTGATCAGCGTCGTCCCGCGGAAGGGCGAGGGCAGTTCCGTGGCCGCCGATCTGTCGCCGACGCCGGAAAAAAGCGGTAAGAGCGCTGCCGAGCTGCTGCAAGGCCAGAAGTCCGGGAGCCCGGGAACGGCGCGGGCGGACGCCGTTTCGGCGCTTGCCGAGCAGGCGAAAAAAGCCGAGCAGCAGGTGCGCCGGGCTGCACCGGTCATACAAGAACCGCCTGCCCAGCAAGCCGAACCGACCGAACCGATCATCCTTGGCGCCGGTCCCGGCGGGCTTTCAATCGACAGTGCGCCGATTACGCCGCAGCCCGCACCGACCGCCGCCGAAATCGGCATCGACGATCCGTCCATGTTGCCGCGCGCCGCGCCCCGGGCGCCGGTAAGCGTTACACTGCTGCCGGATGCGACACCGCCGGCGTCGACGGCATCGCCGAAACCGGCGCCGCCGCCGGCCGTGGTTGCCAGCAAGCCCCCGGCATCCAAATCGCCGGTTGCGGCCGCGCCATCGGCGAAACCCGAGCCGGCACCCGCGGCGAGGGCTACCGCACCGATTGAAAAATCACCAGAACGCACGCCGCCGCCGGCGCCGCCGACAGCCGAGAAATCCGTCGCTGTCGCCCGCGCGACGCCGAATGTGCCGTTGTCCCGCACGACGCCCGCACCGGCGCCTGATCCCGCACTCAGCGCTGTCGCCGGCGCTGAGCCCGATGCCGATCAAAGCGTCTATGCGGATGCGGATGATGACGAAGGCGAGCAGTCGGAACCGGTGCGTGAAATGCCGGTTTTTGCCCAGACCGGAACGAAATCAAATCCTGCGCCCAGCGCCGGGCAAGCGAACCGCGCGGGAACGGGAGCCGCTCAGGCATCGGCAACTGATAAGCCTGCGCCAGCGCAGCCGTCTACCGCGCCCCCTGCGTCCGTGCCGCCGCGCGATCCCGCATCTCAGGTGGCGTCCGTTGCTGTTCCGAAGTCACCGAAACCCGCGCCGCCGGCCACCGGGCGGCCCCGATCACTCATAGCGGCCCGCGATACCGAACGCCCCGCGGCCGATCCCACACCGAGAACCTATGCCGCCGAAAAACCGAACCCGGCGGTACCGGTTGTCGAAGCGGTTCCGCCCAAGACCTCTGCGCCGGTTCGGCAGCCGGCGGAAACCGCGGTCGATCTTCCCGATCTCGATGACGAGCCGACCGGGACGGTGGCGGTATCGGCGGATCGTGCGCCCGAACGACCTGCAACGCCGTCAACCGCACCCGCTCCGGCCGATGTCACCGTGCCCAAGCCGCTGGAACAACGCGTCGCCTCGGGCCAGCCACGGCGATTGACCAGAGACTCGGCAGCCCTACCGGATCGGGCACGGCTCGATACCCCGCCGCCGTCAGCAGGCCGCGTCACCGCCGTGCCGCTGCCGCCCAAGCCATCGGCTCCGTCCGCGGCGCCGGGAGCATCCGGTCAGCGGGGAACACCGGAGACCAGTGCCCCGGCGAACACGAATCCGGTTGGGACGGCCACGGTCCCGAACCGGCGCGCAGCGCCACAGCGGACGCCGCAGTCCCTACCGGCGAGCCGGATGATGCCCGACGGCGTGGAAGACTTCGGGTATGATCTCGATTTGCGGTCCGAGCGCCAGAAATCCCGTTGGAAGGCACCCGTCCCACCGGTTCGGCCTTGGCGCAGCTTGGGGACGTCCTCCTTGACCGACAACCCGGTTCACGTCGGTGTCGCTGATGCGATTGTGCTGGACGAGCCCAGTGTCGCCGTCACCCCGGTGGAGGCGGAACCGCAGGTAACGGCGACGGGCACGGATTCCGATGGCGCCAACGTGGAAGTCGGATTGGCGGTCCGGGAGACGCCCAATGAAGTGGATGCCGACGTTGATAAGCGTATCGAGCGACCTGCGGCCGTCCCTCATGCGCCGAGCGGCAAGGGCGGCGATGTTGGGACGTCGGTCCTGGATGAACCGGGGTTTGCCGACGACGGGGTCGAAGGCCGAGAGGCACCGATCAAGAACGTCCGCCCACCGGCGCCGTCCGATACCCCCACCGGAACGGCGGCGCTGGATGAACCGCTGGTATCCTACGACAGCGGGGTAACGGATCGCGCGCCTGAATTGCGGGAAGCCACGAACGTTATTCCTGAGCACGTTATCGCGATTTCGCCGGTCAAGTCTGCCCCTATACCCCCGAAACGGCCGTGGGGCACGCTGACGGACGAGGTTGTTGCCTCCTATGTGACGCCAGTACCCGTTCCGGCGGCGCGTCCACGCCTTGAATCCCGCTCGGGGCCGCGACAAGGCCAGCGGGAAGAGCTGGCCGAACAGGTGGATGACTCGATCTTGGATATCGGGTCGTCTGCGCCCAGTGCACCCGACGTCGACAGCAATTCCTTCGGACTGCGGACGGATATTCTGGATCACCTTTGATCCGCGTTGCCCGCCAGAAACAGCGCTCTCGGCGATCCCCCGGGCGGGATTGGTTGAATCCGAAATCGCCCTGCAACTACCGCCTTGCATTTGCACGCCCAAAGAGGCAGGTTGCGTCGATATTACAAGGGGAAAGGGCGCATCCTTAACCTGTTGTTAAGCACCTTGATCTTGAATGTCGGCCGGCGATCTTCTCTGGCGCGGGTGGGGCAATGCTAGGCGACTGGGCGCGACTCGACAGCGCTATCTCTCTACGGAACTCAGTGAAATCGGGGCGCATTTTGGCGCTTTCCGGCCTGTGCCTGCTCGTAGCTTTTTATGGGGCGGCTGCCGCCGATCGGCAGGTCGCCGCGGTCGATACCGTCGTGCCCGACGGCGGGGCCGGTGCGCCCGACGGTCTGTGGGACAGGACCATCCAAGATGTCCAAAAATCGCTGAAAGAACTCGGCCTGTACGACGGACCGATCGATGGCCAATACAGCGCCGCCGTCCGGCGCGCCGTCGAGCGTTTCGAGAAGAAATACGGCAGTATCGGGCGCGGCAAGGCCTTGCCCGAGTCGTTGCGCAGCATGGCCACCGTGAAGGACGCCGTGCGCCTGCGTAACCGCCTCGACGAGACCCGGCGGCTTCAAATCATATCGGCGACCCAGGCGTTGCGAAGCAACCCGGCGACCCGGGACCTTGTGACACGCGGCGGCGGGCAATGGCGTGCCGGATCGGCGGGCGATTGTGACGGTCGTCCGACCGTAGCTTGCCTTCTGGCGGGCGCGGCGGACAGCACCGGTGCGGTCGATCGCGCCTATTTCCGAGATTGGGCGATTCGCGAGGTCGCCGTCGCCGAGGTACGGACCGGCCGAACGGATCATATGCGGGATCGCCTACGGAGTTTGAGCGATCCTCGGCTGGTCCTCGTGGCCTTGCGCGAATTGGTGCAGGCGCTGGCCCAGGATGGCCGGACGGCGGATGCGACGAAGATTGCAGAGACGATTCCGGATGCCGTCAACAAGGTGCGTGCTCTCTCCTCGATCGCCATCGCCGAAGCCCGACTGGGCTATCGGAAACAGGCGAGGGCGTCCGTCGAACGCGTCCTGACCATGTTGGAGACGCATGACGACGTGTCGGGCAAGGTTGCGATTGTGACCGCGATGGCGTCCGGCTTGGCGGATGCCGGCGATATCGAGGCGGCACGGACAGCCATCGCCGGGGCGCGCCGTTTCGCGTCCGCGAAGGATAAAAGCGCGGCGCGGCAGGTCGAATTCGGCATGATTACAGGTGCGTTGGCCAACACTCGGCAGTTCAAGAAAGCGATGGACGCATTGGCCCGACTCACCGCGAATCCGGCCGGCGATCAATCCGCGACCGTGACATCGGCTGTCGCCAAGGCGGCGGCGGCCCAGGGCGACCGGTATCGGGTCACGACGCTGTCCAATCTTGCCGTTGTCCACGCCAAGCTCGGCGATCCCGTGGCCGCGGCGAAGGTCTTGAAACAGGCGGAAAAAGCGGCGGGACGGGTCCGCGAGGGGTACCCCGCCGCGATTGCCAGCTTTACCGTGGCGAAGGCCTGGGCGCGTATCGGAGAGGCGGGACACGCTGAATCCGCGATGCTTGGGCTGACAAATCCTGTTCTGCGGGCCAAGGGCCTTTGGGAAATCAGCGTTCTGCGGTCGACGTCGGGCGATGCGTCCGGTGCCGCCGAGACCGAGGATCGGGCCTTTGCGGCGACACGGGACGTCCCGAGCGCATTCGACCGCACGATCCTGTTGAGCGACAGCGCTATCGCGCGCGCCGGCGCCGGCCTGCCGGACCAAGCGGCGCGGGTCTTCGACGCCGCTTGGCAATCCGGCCGGGATATCGATGCGAAATGGTGGCGCGCCCGCGCCTTTGCCCGCCTTGCCGTGGCACTTCATGCGATCGAGGGGCGGGCCCGCCCCAAGCGATAGAGCGGACCGGTTCCCACAATTCAGCTTCCTTGCTGTCTTTCGTCCGCCGTCCTATATCTCTTGGGAATAGGGGGCGTAGGTGCGCATGTCTCTACGATTGATTGGAATCCTGGTGCTCGGGTCGCTGGCGGGCTGCGCCGGGCCCGAATACCGCTGGTCCAAGCCGGGCACCGACGCTGCGGCGTTCGAGAAAGACCGCCAAGCCTGCGTCCAATATGTGGATGAAGAGTTCAATCCGTTCTACGACTACGGCCCCCCACACCGCTACGTCTCGGCCTCGGAAGAAGCGCTGTACAAGCAAATCGAAGCCGAGAATATGTTCCGGCGCTGTATGAAGCGGCGCGGCTACGAGCTTCTTACCGTTGATACAAAGCCGCGCTGAACCTGTGCCGGTCCGCTACGATTTTCCGTTGGCTTCAGCCATCGCCTCGACCCGATCCAGAATCGATTGCAGGGCGGCATCCGTGAACCCGTGGGTTTCGAGGGCACGGACGGTCGAGGCGAGATACTCCCGGCAACTTCCGAACTTGCCCTCGGCGGCCGCGATAACGGCCACGACGTCGTCATCGGGGAGGGCACCGGCATATTGCGGGTGATCGGTGTCCGCAACGAAGCATAGCGCGGTGAGCGACCCTTCATCCGAGGCGACTGGCAGCCACTCGGGCAGGTAGAGTCCGCTATGCATTTCCCGCGCCCAGAGGGTATCCAAGTCTTTCTCCAGGGTCGCGTCGTCAAGCCGGAAGGCGACGCCCGAGCAAGTCCCGCCCGATTCAAGGCCCAACCCGAGCCCCGGCCGGTCCGGCGTGCCGCGCGCCAGCATGCTCCAGACATTAAAGGCGCGCCGATGGGTGGGAAGCGTCACGGCGCGGCTGTCGGCGGCGGTGAAGCACGGATTCCAGATCAGCGACCCGTAGGCGAAGACCCAGATTTCCGCCCGCGTTGGCGCGGCGGCGAGGGCGGCGCGCAGGCTTTCGGCGCGCGCCGCATTGGAAAGCGGCGGGACAGGGGTTCGGGGAGGCATGAGCGTATCGATCATTTGTTCGGGTCAGGTGCGTCGCTGCGTCTTTTCGACCATGCGTGATTTCTCCCTCTACGTGTTTTCTCGACGCCGGAATCGAGTATCATGGCGCAGCACGCTACGGATCGCATGCGGTGCGTTGGGCTGTGCCTGCACCGTACCGACGTTCCTCAAGGATTGAAAACCCGGCCCGCCGCCGTCGCCCATGCGACCAAACACTGCCGTAAAGGAGCTATGCCATGCCTGACAGCACGTTGACGAATTCCCGCATCGTTGCAGCCTACCGGGAAAAGACGCCCGGATCCGGTGAATTCGCCGAGCGCGCCCGCTCGGTCTTCCCGAGCGGTCTGACGCATGATTCCCGGCAGCTCGACCCGTATTGCCTCTACGTCAAACGCGCCCAGGGATCGCGGAAATGGGATGTCGACGGCAACGAGTATGTCGACTATTTCGGCGGGCACGGCGCGCTGCTGATGGGGCACAATTATCCGGATATCGTGAAGGCGGTCGACGAGCAGGTCCACAGCGGCACCCATTACGGCTCGGGACACGAGTTGGAGATCCAATGGGGCGAATTGGTCAAGAAACTCATTCCGAGCGCCGAGAAGGTCCGCTTCACCGGATCGGGTACCGAATCCAACTTGATGGCCTTCCGTCTCGCACGAGCCTTTACCGGCCGAAACAAGATCGTCCGCTTCCTCGGGCATTTCCACGGCTGGCAGGATCATGTGGCCTTCGGTGTCGGCAACCATTTCGACGGCACGCCGACACCGGGCGTGCTGAATGGCATCGCCGAGAACATCATTCTCGCGCCGTCGGACGATATTGCGGAGACCACGCGCATCCTCGAATCGGACGACGATATCGCCGCGGTCATTTTGGAGCCGACCGGTTCGGGTTTCGGCCAGGTACCGGTGACCAAGGAGTTCGTGACCGAACTGCGCAAGGTCACCGAGGCCCAGGGCATCCTATTGATCTTCGACGAGGTCGTGGCCGGGTTCCGGGCGTCCAAGGGCGGTGCGCAGCAGGTCTTCGGCCTGAAACCGGACCTCTCAAGTCTCGCGAAGATTCTTGCCGGCGGTTTGCCTGGCGGCGCGGTCTGCGGACGGGCCGACATCCTCGATCTGCTGGATTTCGAAGCCACGGCGAAGAAAGGGCTGGAGAAGATCGGCCACCAAGGCACGTTCAACGCCAACCCGATGTCATCGGCGGCCGGTGTCACGATGCTGAACATCGTCGATACGACCGACGCCACGGCAAAGGCGATCGAGACCGCGCAGAAGCTCCGTAAGGAGATCAACGCGGTCTTCAAGGACGAGGGCGTTCCCTGGGCCGCCTACGGCCAGTTCTCGGAGGTGCATTTCTTCACCAACCCGGATGGCCAGGAGATCGATCCGACGACCTTCGATCTGTTCGCGATGAAGCACAGCGACTTCAAGGCCGACAAGACGGTGACGACGCGCTTCCGCCTCGGGCTGATGATCAACGGTATGGACCTGAACGGAAAGCTCGCCTGCAAGGTATCGGCAGTCCACACCGACCAGGACATCGCGGACAGTGCGGATGCCGTCCGGAAATCGGTTCATCTGCTCAAATCCGAGGGCGTGCTCTAACCGGCAGGTGTTTTGGCGATGACGCAAGAATAAGATGACTCAAGAATAAGGAGAACATATGTCATCCACGGAATCGGGCGGCGCGCCGCTGCCGCTGGACGGCGTGCGGGTCGTCGAGTTCTGTCAGACGATCATGGGGCCGTCGTGCGGGCTGGTCCTGGCCGACTTGGGCGCGGATGTAATCAAGGTCGAACCGGCGCCGGGCGGCGACAAGACCCGTAAACTGCATGGTTTCGCGGCCGGATTCTTCGCCAGCTTCAATCGGAACAAGCGCAGCGTGGCCCTCGACTTGAAGTCGCCCGAGGGCCGGGAACTGGCTCACAAGCTCATCCAGTCAGCCGACGTGGTGACCGAGAACTATGCGCCGGGCACCATGGAGAAGCTGGGTGTCGGCTACGAGGACATGGCGAAGCTGAACCCGCGCTTAATCTATTGCTCGATGAAGGGGTTTCTCAGCGGTCCCTACGAAAACCGGCTCGCCCTCGACGAGGTCGTGCAATTCATGGCCGGGCTGGCCTACATGACGGGGCCGCCGGGCCGCCCGCTGCGCGCCGGTGCGTCGATCATCGATATACTGGGCGGGACCTATGGGGCGCTGGGCATCATCGCGGCGCTGCGTGACCGGGAGCGGACGGGTAAGGGACAATTCGTCAAGAGCGCGCTCTATGAATCCACCGCCCTGCTGATGATGCAGCATATGGCGGGCGAGGCGTTGACCGGCGAAGAAGTGCCGCCGATGCCGAAACGGTGGGGCGCCTGGGCCATCTACGAGGTTTTCAACACGTCGGACGGCGATCAAATCTTCATCGGGTTGACCAGCGACAACCATTGGAAGCGGTTTTGCGAACATTTCGGGCGGCAAGACTTGCTTGACGATCCGAAACTGAAGACCAACGAAGACCGCGTCAAAGCCCGTGAATGGCTGAAGCCGATCGTGCACGAGATTTTCGGCCGGCACACCAAAGCGGAGTTGCTGGAAATCTGCGAGAGGATCGAGGTTCCTTTCGCGCCGGTCGCACAGACCAAGGACTTGTTCGACGACCCGCAGCTCAACGCCAACGGCCGCATGCTGCAAACCCGCTTGCCGAACGGCAAGATGACCAAGCTGCCGCGGTTGCCGGTCGAGATCGGCGACCATGATCTGGGCCTGCGCCGTCAGCCGCCGGAAATCGGCGAGAACACGCGGGAAATATTGGTCGAACTGGGGTTGGACGACGGGGCGATCGGCGACCTGGAAGCCAAGGGGATCGTCGTTACCGAACCGCCAGCCGCGGAATGACATCCGTCCGGCGCAATGGGTTGTGCGCTTCGCGGTCGTAGCGGCAGGCCGAACCAAATCCGTAGGGACTTTCGATAACAGTATGACAAGTAAACTATTCGAACCGTTCTCGATGCGTGGTCTGACGCTCGAAAATCGCGTCGTCGTATCGCCGATGTGCCAATACAGCGCCGATGAGGGCAACGCCACCGACTGGCACCTCATGCATTTGGGCCATCTCGCTCTATCGGGCAGCGGCCTGCTGATCTTGGAGGCCACCGCCGTCGAGCCGCGGGGACGCATCACCCCGTATTGCCTCGGCCTGTATTCGGACGAGAACGAGGCCGCAATACAGCGGGTCGTCGATTTTTGCCGCGAACACGGCAATGCGAAGCTGGGCATTCAACTTGCCCATGCGGGCAAGAAGGCGTCGGCGCATCGGCCCGCGGACGGCCGCCATGCGCTGGCGGAAGACGAAGGGGCATGGGAAACCGTGGCGCCGTCGCCGCTTCCGGTGAGCGAGCGCTGGCCCGTGCCGCGGATGCTCGACCGCGCCGGGATGAATGAGATTCGAGACGCCTTCGTCGCCGGCGCCGAGCGTTCGAAACGGATCGGTTTCGACTTGATCGAACTGCACATGGCGCATGGTTATCTGTTGCACGAGTATTTGACTCCGCTGAGCAACCAACGGAATGACGAGTTCGGCGGCAAAATCGAGAACCGGATGCGCTTTCCCCTCGAAGTCTTCGATGCGGTCCGCGCCGCATGGCCGGAGAACAAGCCGCTCGGGGTGCGCATTTCCGCGACCGATTGGATCGACGGCGGTTGGGAGATCGAGGATTCGGTGGTGCTCGCCGATGCGTTGAAGGATCGAGGCTGCGATTACATTTGTGCGTCCAGCGGCGGCGGTACCGGCGCGCAGAAAATCGAACTGAAGCCCGGATATCAGGCAAACTTCGCCGCGCAAATAAAACGGGAAACCGGCATCCCGACCATGGCGGTCGGCATGATTCTGGAACCCGACCATGCCGAGGCGTTGGTTTCGGATGGGGCCGCGGACATGATCGCGCTGGCGCGGGGCATGCTTTACAATCCGCGCTGGGCTTGGCATGCGGCGGAGGCATTGGGCGCGGTCGCGGCGTATCCGGTACAGTATGAGCGCAGCCGGCCCGCCACTTGGCCGGAAGCCTTTCTGGCTTACAAAGCAGCGGAGTAGGGTAACAATGGCGAATGTATGCGGCACCGTGGGGACCGACGCGGACCTGACCGCAAGCGAAGCGGTGGAGAAGATCGCCCGAGGCGACCTGACGGCGGAAGCCCTGACCCGGGCGTGCCTGGACCGCATTGCGGATGTCGAACACCACGTGCACGCATTCGCCCATCTCGATCCGGATTTGGCGATCCGCAAGGCCCAAGCGGTCGACAAAGCGGGGAAGGGCGGTGTCATCCAAGGCGTGCCCTTTGGCATGAAAGACATCATCGATACCGCTGATATGCCGACCGGCCATGGATCGCCCATCTATACCGGGCATAGAGTTGGCTGGGACGCTCCCTGCGTCGCCGCCTGCCGGGCATCCGGTGGCGTGGCGCTCGGCAAGACCGTGACGACGGAGTTCGCCCACCGGCATCCGAACGAAACCCGCAATCCGCATAACACGGATCATACGCCGGGTGGATCGTCGAGCGGCTCCGCGGCGGCGGTCGGTGCGCATATGGTGCCGGTCGCCTTCGGCACGCAGACGACGGGATCGATCATACGGCCCGCGGCCTTTTGCGGCACGGTCGGGTACAAGCCGAGTTACGGCGATTTCTGCACCACCGGCGTGCGCGATAACGTGCCGTCCTTCGACACGCTGGGGCTGATTGCCCGGTCGGTGGACGACCTGGCGCTGTTTCGCGCGGCGGTCATGGCGCTGCCGCACGAGCCGCTCGAGGCCGTAGACGTGTCAAGTTTGAAGGTCGGCTTCTGCCGAACGGCGTTTTGGGACAACGCCGACGCAGCGACGCAGGCTTTGCTGGAACGGACGGCGGAGGCGTTGGCCGCCGGCGGCGCGGCCGTTACGGACTTCTGTCTGCCGGACGGCGAGGCCACGCTGCCGGGCGAGGTGATCAACGTGTCGGGCTTCGAATTCTCCCGCGTGATGATGCATGAGCGGATGGCGCATAAGGACCAGCTCAGCGATGCCCTGTTGGATGGGCGTGTCGCGGATGGATTGCGCTGCAGCTATGCCCAATACCGCGCCTCGGAAGCGGTGATCCAGGATTATCGCCAACGCACCTATGCGGCGATGCAAGACGTCGACCTGCTGCTGACGCCCAGCGCGCCGGGCGAAGCGCCGGAAGGCATTGCGGCTACCGGAAATGCGATCTTCAATAACATCTGGACGACCACGCATCTGCCCGCGCTCACGCTCCCGGCCGGGACCGGCCCAAATGGATTGCCGCTCGGCGTACAGGTCATCGGCCAACTTCATCGGGACCATCGGCTGCTCTCCGCCGCGAAGGCGGTGCGGGCGGCGGTGCTCCAGTAGCGTCGGGACTATTTCGTATCGAAGAACCGCAGGACGTTTTCGCCGCGCAGCCGGCCGGTTGTGCTCGCTTGCCGGATCAGTTCCTGAAGTTCCGTGTTGGTCGGTGTCGCCACATTGAAGTGACGGTACGGATGGAAGTTTCGCCGGCGCTTTTTCTTCTCGGTGACCTGTAGGGTCAGGATGCCGACGACCCAGGGCTTACCCTCCACCATCAGGATCAGCGGGCCGCCGGACCACCCGCGCTTGGTATCGCAATCGTGGATGAGTCCGGTGCCGGGGCGGAGTAGATGCGCGACGCATCCGTCGCTGATCCGGAAATCCCGGCTTTCCGGATCGTATCCGACGGCGAATGTCGGAGTATTCGATTCTCGCGCGGCGGCGACCCCTTTTGCGTCGACGATGCCGAGGCCGAGCGAACCGCTGCGTTTGCTGATGCGGCGTTCCAGAATGCCAATTGCCCAATCGCGCGGGGCGATCGCGGTATTGATCTTGCCGCGGGACGAAAAAGATTGTCCCAGCTTGGCGCTGAGGATGCGGATTTTTTCGCCGCGATTGGTAAGGAAAAAGAACTCGTTGGCGCGGGGGCGGCCGGTCAGATGGTTCATGAAGTTGTGCGCCGTCGTCAGCACGATGTCGCTTTTGGACCCCGGCGGCGCGATCAGGATTCCGGTTCCAATCCGGCGTAAATTGTCGTCGAGCGACCATTTTGCGGCGATGACGCCGACGCTCTGAAAACGCCAGGCTTCGTCCGCGGTCAAGGCACGCCGATTGTCCTCGCCCATGACGAACGCCTGGCCCGGTATTGAGGGGGTAACGCAGAGCACGGCGGCAAATACCAATGCCGCGGCGCATGCGGTGAGGGGGCTCGGTGTCTTCGTCATCTCCGGATTGCCGCACTGTCGGTCGGGCCCTGTCCTTGAATACCGTGATCGTGCGGAGGGATAAACCGGCAAACCCGTTGTTCAGGCTGAAATTCGCCTTAAATTGGATGACGTATCGCGACCGCAGAGCCGAGGCCAACTCATTGACTCCATCCTTCCAAACAGGAAATGCGAAAAAGCGGATCCGTCGTGGCTGCGTTCTTACGGCATTCACGATCTTCCTCGCCATGGCGGTCGTTGCGGTTCCCTCATACGCGGATGTCGACGATGAAGACGACGTCCCCGCAACCACCGAACTTCAAAAGAAGGAAAACGAACGGGGTGTGCGGCGCAAAGGTGTGATTCAGGACCGGCAACGCCGGTTGAAGAGCGAACGTCGGACTCTGAAGTTCGAAAAGCGTACGAAGCATCCGTTCCGGGTCCAGCGCACATTGCGCCAGGACATCCGCCGCAACGAGCAGCGCCAGAATTGGAACAATGGCGAACTACGCCGGCTCGAGCATCGCAGTCGTCGGAACCGCAGCGGCGCCCGATAAGTTTTGCGCATTGAGCGGGCATGCTTCCGGTATTGTCGACCAGGGATTGCGCGGTTTCGTTAAGATGGGTATGGCTTAGGGCAACAGACCCATTTTAAACGAGATTCCGATGTCCAATCCGCAATCCGGCGTGCTTCCCGACGGGAACATGCACGCCACATTCATGACACTTGAAGTGGCGCCCGGTGCCGAGAATTCAGCCCGCGCCCGAAAAGCCTGTTCGCATGTTCCGAACCTGACGGAGGAGGTCCGCCGAGACGGGAAGGAAGGAAATCTCCATAGCGTGGTTGCGGTCGGTGCGAATGCCTGGGACGGCATGTTCGATGGAATTCGGCCGAGGCTCTTGCGGCCCTTCGCGGAACTCGAAGACGGCCCCCGGAAAGCGCCGTCGACGCCGGGCGATATCCTGGTTCATATCCGCAGTGACCGGGCCGATTTGGTGTTCGAATTGGCCCGGCGGGTTTACGCCGATTTCGGCGATGCCGTATCGATCGTCGAGGAAATCCACGGCTTCCGGTACCTGGACACGCGCGATTTAACCGGCTTTGTCGATGGCACCGAGAACCCGACCGGCGATCATCGGGCCGAGGTTGCGCTGGTCGATGGGGAGGACCCGGAATTTGCCGGTGGCAGCTATGTGGCGTTGCAGCGCTACATTCATGACCTGACGAAATGGGAAACAGTCGCGGTACCGGAGCAAGAGCAGATCATCGGCCGGACGAAAACCGACAATGTCGAGTTCAAGAGCGACGAGAAGGCGCCCTACGCCCACATCAAGCGCGCCTCGATCAAGGAGGACGGCAAATCGCTGGAATTGTTGCGGCACAGCATGCCATACGGGACCGCCGACGAGCATGGCCTTTATTTCATCGCGTATTGCGGCACGCCGGACAATTTCGACAAGATGCTGGCGCAAATGATGGTGGCGGATGCGGACGGCCAGCATGACCATTTGATGGACTACACGACCGCGGTGACCGGCGCTTCGTTCTTTGCTCCGTCACTCGATTTCCTGAGATCACACGCGGATTGACGCGGGCATCCTTCGAATAGCGAACGCCGTGACCGCTCAGTTCATCGCGCGAATAGCGAACTTGCCGGGAACGCTGAGATCGCCGTATTGCTCGCTGTCCTGAAGCTCATAGGTCAGCGGGTCGAGGGCCGCTTCCGACGCATAGGTCGCGACCAGCAGGATTCGCGGTTTGTTGGTCGTGCGTCCGCCGCGATGAAAGCCGCACGCGTCGTACAGCAACAATGTGCCGGCGTCGCCCACGCAGCTATAAATCTCTTCGTTCGGCAGGTCTTCCTCAAGCGCGCCATCGGGCGGGAATGAACCGGCCGGCGGATTGTTGGGATAGATGGTACCGTGCCGTCCGCCGGGCTGGGTGCCGCGAATGTAGGAGAGCGGGCCCGACTTCTCATCGACGTCGGACAGATACAAAAATAGCTTAACGAGCTGGGTATCTTCGTTGTCCCGATGCCAGCGCTCGGAATCGACGGGCGGATCTTCATCGCCGCAGGGCAGGTTGTACCAGATATCGAGATACTTGATGCGGCTGCAAACGCCCAGATAGGAATTCACGACATCGAGAATACGGTCGTCGAGAATTAGCGCGGCAACCGAAGCCGGTACCGCCATCGTCGGATGAAATCCGAACACGCGGACCACATACCATTTGGTCCCTTCCTTGCTTATTCGCTGCTTGATTTGATCGCGGATTTCCGGCCGTTGAAAAAGCGCTTCGGCTTCTTCCTGTAATTCTTTGAGCAAGCCGTTGGATTTTAGAAGACGCCCCATCGACGTTGCGTGGATGCCATCGGCCTTCAAGTCGCTCAATGCCGTCTGTTGGGTCGTGTCCAAAGTTGGTGCAAGGGACCGCAATATCTCAATGTTGCGTTTGTTGAGATCGTTCCAGCGGTCGGGGCTGAGCCGGGCGGTGTGGTAGCGATGAATAAAAATGGAAAAGGGCCAAACACGCATAAGACCGCCGCGGAGCAATTGGCCGAGGGTGCGCGCCTGCAATCGGCGCAGGGTCTTGTAGATCCAGGATGCTGTATTCATCTGTTACAGTCCGGACCCTGCTAAAGGGCGTTCTATGACGCGATTGTTCACGCCTGAACAAGCACGATTGTTGTGGCGGAATAAAGGCGTGAAGGTTAACGGATGAATTAGCATGTGTCCCCAACGTGTTATTCTTATCGCGGTCCCTGTCCGCGCTACGACGCTACCATCCAATTGTTAAATCAATGGCCTCCTATGGCGATTAGTTTTGGAAGTAATGCACGTAGAGGCGGCATCCTAGTACTAACTTTTGGCTAAGGGTACTAGCTAATCGTGGTAGCCGCTATACGCCGGATCGGAAAATTGGAACAGGATGACGATTCGACAGATTCCGCGTCGGAACCGTCCCTTGGCCCTTTGGGACCGGTGGACTCCGCGGTGCCCCTAAAAATTGTATTTGAGCCCGGTGGCCAAGAAGTTCGAACCGGCCCGTGCGCCGAAGAATGTACCGAAGATGCTGGAACGGTGATGAATGCGCGTCGACAGGGTCCACGCCGGGTATTGCGGCAAGGTAAAATCGAGTTCGAATGTCAGGAAATTCAGGAGCTGCGATGTTCGCTTGTCGTCGTCCCGCTCGATTTCCGGCGTGCTGGTAGCGAAGGACAGTCCGTTTCCGGCCGCAAAGCTGGTGTCGACGTAGCGATCCCATGGGAACGTCAGATAGCGAATGAGGGCCAGGCCGTTGAACTCCCAATGGTCCTGTTTACGGAAATGGCGCACGATCTGGCCTTCGAGCTCGACGGCGAAGTGTCGCGTCAATTTAAACATGCGCCGATTGAACGCGGCGCCCACCAACGTGGAATCGACGAAATCCGCATCGAAGGTAAGAATGCTGGCGATATCGGAGCTCGTCCCGGCGGCGCCAAAGAGCATCACGGACCACGGTCGCGGACCCGGCGCGTCGGCGTGGCCGTAGAGGTTTTTCCAACTGGGCTCGGGTTCCGCTGCGCCGCCGACCGTATCTGGCTGCTGCTGTGCCGGGAAACCGCGGGGTTGTGCCGCCGGAACTGCGATCGGCGCAGCAGACCGGGGCTCGGCCGACGGTAGCGGGTCGTTCCTGTATGCGGGCGTTCTAGCCGGCGTGTAGGCGGAAGGTACAGGGCCGGTTGGCCGGTTCATCGACGACAGCGCCGATTGCATCGATGACATCACGGCGTTCGTATGGTCCGCGCCGGTAGCATGAAGACCTTGGCCCGACAAGACCAACATAAGCAGTGGAAAGACGAACCACCGTATGATGGAAGGAAGCGACTGCACGGCTCGGATCGTCGTGCGCGTTACGGCTTCGCCCGGCCAGCGCGCTGGCCGTGACGCGGAATTGCCGAAATGCCGAAAAATGCGTTGCCGAACGTTCCCTGCCGACGAGATTGGCGGGCACTTAATTTGTACCTTCGCAATTGTCCCTCCCACGAGCACGCCACCAGTCCGTGCCGGCCGAATTATTGATCAATGATGCGTCAAAACAAAGGTCTATCCGTAAAGCTGCAGACAATACGCGCGCGGCGTTGCAAAAATGGAACTCTCCGCCGGGTAATCGGCATTGTCGCCATTTTGAGACAACCGACCGCTCCCAAAGCGCGGACCCGTTACTAACGATTTGACGGAACGTTGAATTTTCCAGAAGATCGCGCATCACGTGCGGGAGGTGGGCAAACATCCGATGATGTCGGAATTATCGAGGTCGGCGGTAAGACTGTGTCTGGCGGCGTGCCTTACGTTTGGACTTGCAGCCTCGAAAACCAGTCACGCGAATGAGTTCTTTTCGTTCGGGCAGAAAGATCCATCTGCCCTTGTGACCGGTGGCGCCGGGAGTATCGGCAACGTCTGGTCCGATCGCGATTCGGCCGGTGTGTTCTCGATCGAGTACCGGACCAGCAAATCATTCGAATTTCTGCGTCTTCGTCCTGTCATTGGGATATTGGCCACCACGGACGAGTCAGTATATGCCTGGTTCGGGTTGAGCACGGACATGACGTTTTTCGAGCGCATCGTGGTGAGCCTGGATGCCGGTGCCGGCGGTTATGACAAGGGCAATGGGCAAACCTTAGGGCACGATTTTAATTTTCGGACGGGCGGGCGCATTTCCTGGCGGTTCGACAACAATGCGCGATTGGGTGTCGGGTTCCATCATTTGTCGAATGCCGGCTTGGATAAGATTAACCCCGGAACGGAAACGCTGATGCTCTATTATTCGCATCCACTCCGATTCTAGCCAGGGATGGGAGAAGACGCAGTATTCCAATACGCTGCGATTGAAGAAAAAATTTGTTGGGGGCTGGTGGGGAAATGTTCGGTTATTCCGCAAATGGCCATGGGCTCGGGGTCGCACCGGCGGGCCGCGTTTGTGTCATTGCAGTTCTTGCGCTGTTGTTCGTCATGACCGCGCCATCGGTAATGGCTGCCGGAACAAATCATGCCGATGCGGTATTCGCGTCGATGCAAGCGTCCTTGTCCTCGATGCAGTCGCCGACCGGTGCCGTGCCGGCACGAGTGCCCACGCCCGCTGATCCTCGGTACATGCCCGCCGATCCCGGTGCCGTATCGGCGCCGCCCGTTGCGCCCGCGCCGGCGATGATCCGAAATCCTTACGAACCGGCGCCATCTGCTGTGCCGCGGACGATACGCAATACCAAACCGGCGCAATACCGGAGAGAGGGTCCGCGCCGCAGCTATGACACCGTTCCAAAATCACCGCAGGCGGCGCCCGCTGGCGGTCCGAGAAAGGACTCCGGCGGATACAAGGACGGCTGGTACGTCATCGAAAAGGACTATTGGCTGAATTATCCGCTGACGCTGTGGCGTATGGCGACCGCGCCGGCCCGCTTCGACAAAAAGGATTGGTTGATAACCGCCGGCGTGGTTGGCGCAACGGGAATTTTCCTGGCGCTCGACGAAGAGATTCAAAGCTTCTGGCAGGATAACGTTACGGGATCCACCAGCGAAGACGTTTTTGACGTCCTTAACGTCTTCGGCGAGACCAAATATGTCTTGGGCGGTTCGATCGGTCTGTACGCTGTCGCGGAGGCATTGGATCAGACCGGTGTCATGAATGCGCGCCGGGCAAAAGCGACCGGATTGCTGACGGCGCAGAGCGTGCTCATTGCACAGGGCATCACCGGCAGCATTAAATGGCTTGCAGGCCGTGACCGGCCAAACGAAACCGACAGCCGGTTCGACTTCAAGGGCCCCGGCAACGGCGATAACAAGGCATTCCCATCGGGCCATGCGACGGTGGCTTTCGCGCTGGCGACCACGGTATCTGAGTTGTATGGCCCCGAATATCGATGGGTGCCCTGGATTGTGTATCCGTTGGCGGCGGGAACCGCATTGTCGCGCGTCGATCGGAATAAACATTGGGCATCCGACGTCTTCCTAGGAGGCGTCATCGGGTATGCGGTCGCGAAGACGGTAGCGCATTACAATCCCTTCCTGGAGAAGCACGATATCAGCATTCGCCAATTGGACTCCGTCGATGGTCCGGGTCTGTTGGCCGTCCGTAAATTTTGATCATCCCATGCGCCGCGCGTTTCGACGCGGCCATAGCGATTCGAAATTCAGTCGACCGAGGACCTTATGAACGGAAAAATCCTAAGTATCTGTATGGTATTCGCCCTGTTGGGTGTGCCATCCACAGTGGCCACCGCGGGCATGATCGAGAAGTTCTGCATGCGGTCGACGATCAACGGTATGAACGGCATGATGTCCGGCACGGAATACAAGTGCCGGAACGGCGACCGTATGTTCGAAATGCGCGAAACGACCATCAACCTCGGATCCATGAAGCAACGGCAGAAGCAGCGAACCGTGCGGTATGACGGCATGATCTACAATGTCGATCTGCTGACGGGCCGGGCGACCAAGATGAAGGATCCGGTTCCAGATGCGATGAATGCCGACATGGATCCGAAGGCATTCGCGGCGTCGATCGGGTTTCAGCCGACCGGCGAAAATAGGGTCGTTGCAGGGCTCAAATGCCAGATCTATCGCGGGCCTGGCCGGGAAATGTGTATGGCGGAAAACGGACTGGCGCCGTTCATTAATATTGGCGGGATGGTAATGACAGCGACGGAGGTTGAACTGGGCGTCACCGGACCGGCAAAATCATACGCGATACCCAAGAATGCGACGTTACAGCAGATGCCGGCAATGGGCCGTCCGCCGGTCGGTGCGCCGCCCCAGGGCGGCCGGGCGATGCCGCCGGGCGCCATGCCGGAGCACGTTCGCAAGATGCTCGAGAAGATGGGACAACTTCCGAAACAGTAGCGCTACCGTTCGGCGGGCTCGGTCCGTTCGATCTTGTTCAGGCGATGGTTGGCGACGAAGCGAAGCAGCGGGTCGGGCGGTAGAATTGCGGCTTCCGGGATCGCCTCGGCAAAGCGAAGTTCGTCGCTATCGATACCGCACAACTTCTCCGCCATGAGCTTGCCGCAGGCGGTACCGCGGGTCATGGGCGCCGCATCGGTTGTGAGGACGATGTGCAGGCCGGGCGCGAGTTCTCCGAAGACGCGGCCTTCGTTGCGCGTCATCGCCATGATACCGCCCCATGTTGCGGAGAGATCGACGCCGTCGAGCGCCGGCCATCGCTTGGCAATGCTGGTGCGATGATTGGCGGCGGCGTTTGCGATGAGGTCTTCGCCGAACCGCTTATCCCGCGCGTAGGTGAACGTGTTGCGCATCAGGATGCGGCCGTCGACGGTCAGGCGCACGGTGCTGCCGTTCGGGCTCGCGGGCAACAGTCCGAATTGGCCGCCGGCGCCGACATGGCGGCGTTCTTCGGCGGTGAGAGGCCGCGTCAGGCTGGCAAACAATCCGAGCGGGACCACGCGATGTCGCCGAAAACCCATCTCCTCGGCGAACACGTGGTTGGTCAGGATAAGCTGTTTGGCCACGATCTCGCCGTCGGGACAGATTAGGCGCTTGTCGCCGTCGGTGTGGAGTTCGGTAACCGGGCTGTCCTCGTAAAGTGTCACGTTGGCCGGCAACGTTGCGCCGAGACCGCGCATCATCGCCGCCGGCTGCACCAGCGCGGCCCCGTCGACGTGGACGCCGTTGGTGTAGAAACGGGATCCGGTAATCGCCTCGAGTTCGTCTTGCTCCATGCGTTTCCGCGGCACGGCCAGGGCATCGAAACCATCCGCGACCGCATCCAGGTGGGCATCGCCCTCGCGGCTGGCCGAGACGTAAATCTGCCCCCAGTCGGACCAGTCGCATCGAATCTGGTGCGCTTCCACGGTATCCCGCAAATAGGAGTAGCCGCATCCAAAGAGACGGTCGGCCTGACGGGCAACATCCAGAATTTTGATGCCGCCATGGCTGTGATGGGAGAGCATGAAGCCCGCATTCCGACCGGAGTTTCCGTAGCCGACCCGCATGGCGTCGACAAGGGCGACCGTATCGTCCGGCCGCAGTTCCCCGAGCCGCCGGGCGGCCGCCAGTCCGCAGGCGCCGGCGCCGAGCACCGCCCAATCGGCGGTGACTCTGGACGTGACCCGCCGCGGTGCGTCCGGTTGCGGCAGCATGTCGTACCAGCCGTTTTGCACGCCGTCATTCGGCAGCTTGCGCGCGGTGTGTACCGCTCTCATGCGGGGATCCTCCGTATGCCGTTGCTCGGGCCGAGGATTAGGGTTGAACGGTAGCGGGTCAAGTCAGTCGAGGTCGAAACTGTCGGAATAGTCGACCTTGAGGTCGGCGGACTGTTCCTCTTTCAGCAGAAGGCAATTGCCCACCGCCAAGAGATCGAGTTCGGTTCCCATGAAACACCGGAATGCATCCTCTGGCGTGCACACGATCGGTTCGCCGCGGATGTTGAAGCTGGTGTTCACCAGCACGGGGCATCCGGTCTTGGCCTTGAAGGCGGACAGTAGCGCGTGAAAACGCGGGTTTGTCTCGCGATGGACGCTTTGCAGACGGGCCGAGTAGTCGACATGCGTCACGGCCGGAATTTCCGATCGCACTACATTCAGCTTGTCGATGCCGAACAGCGCGGCTTCTTCGTCGCTCATCTTGCGGCGGCGTTCTTCCTTCACGTCGGCGACGAGCAGCATGTAGGGACTATCGGCGTCATGCTCGAACCAGGACGCCACGTCTTCGCGCAGAACCGCGGGTGCGAAGGGTCGAAAGCTCTCTCGGTATTTGACCTTTAGGTTCAGGGTTTTCTGCATCCCCGGTGACATCGGATTGCCGAGGATCGACCGGCCGCCGAGGGCGCGGGGACCGAATTCCATCCGGCCGGTCATCCATCCGACCGCTTTATCGTCGGCGAGGCCCGCCGCGGTTCGCTCGATCAAGGCCGCGTCGTCGATGACATGGTATGTCGCGCCGGCGGCCGTCAGCCGGTCTTCGATGTCCTTCTGCTCGAAGACCGGCCCCAAGTAGCCGCCGCTCATGTGATCCATGCCATTGGCCGGTTTGCGCGGTTCGCCCAGATGGATGTGGTAGGTGCCGAGCGCGGCCCCCAACGCGCCGCCCGCGTCACCGGCGGCGGGCTGAATCCAGATATCCTCGAACGCTCCGTCGCGATGCGCCTTGCCGTTGGCGACGCAGTTCAGCGCCACGCCGCCCGCAAGGCAGAGATTGGGAATGCCGTATTCCGCACGCAACGACCGCGTCAGCTTCAACACGATCTCCTCGACGACGGCCTGGATCGATGCGGCGATATCCATATGAAATGGCGTCAGTAAGGCCTCGGGTGCCCGGACCGGTTCGCCGAAGAGCGCCGCGAAGCGGTCATTGGTCATCGTCAGGCCGGTGCAGTAGTTGAAGAAGGATTGGTCCAGCCGGAACGACCCGTCGTCCTTGATATCGACGAGATTGTCCCTGATAACGTCGGCATATTTCGGCTGGCCATAGGGGGCGAGCCCCATGACCTTGTACTCGCCGGAATTCACGCGAAAACCGGCATAATAGGTGAATGCGGAGTAAAGCAGGCCGAGCGAGTGGGGAAACAGGATTTCCTTATCGACCTCGAGGGTGTTGCCGCGCCCGATTGCGACCGACGTCGTGGCCCATTCCCCGACGCCATCCATGGTGAGCACGACCGCGTCGTCGAACGGCGACGGAAAGAAGGCGGAGGCGGCATGGCTCAGATGGTGTTCCGAGAACAGCAGCTTGTTCTGCCAGTCGAAGCGGTCGTCGAATTCCGCGAATTGTTTGCGCAGCAGGTCCTTCTGGAACAGCTTTTCCTTGATCCAGACCGGCATCGCTTGGGCGAATGACTTGAAGCCGCGCGGCGCAAAGGCGAGATAGGTCTCGAGCAGCCGTTCGAACTTCAGGAACGGCTTGTCGTAGAAGGCGACATAGTCGACCTCCGCAAACGGAACGCCGGCCGCTTCAAGGCAGTAAGTTATCGCGTGTTCCGGAAAACCCGCGTCATGTTTCTTGCGGGTGAAGCGTTCTTCCTGGGCCGCGGCGATGATTGTGCCGTCCTCGACCAACGCTGCGGCGCTGTCGTGATAGAAGGCGGAAACGCCGAGGATGCGCACGGGATAGTCCTAGAAGATCGTGTAGATGAACGGCGCGACGGCGGAGCCTTGCGCGACGACGAGCAACCCGCCAAAGACGAGCAGAACCAGCATGATCGGCAACAGCCAGAACTTCTTGCGGACTTTCAAGAACTCCCACATTTCCAAAAGAAATGCCATCGGTCGCGCGTTCCTTCCTAAAACTGTTTCTTGAAGCTTTCGGGTGCTGGGCCGGGCACCTCGCGTTTCACCCAGTAGCTTTCTTGTTCGGCATTGAACTTCAAACGTAAATGATCGCGTCGGGCCAGCTTCATTACAATCGCGAAGGGCGTGATGACGAGGAAGAACATCAATCCCATGACGATGGGGCTAACGACCTTGTGCAGCAACAGGCCAAACCTGAACCAAAGGACATTCAGCGGCCGCAGCGTCGCTGGCCGAATAAGGGAGACGACGAGAAAGGCGCCGGAGATGCCGACAAGCCAGGGGCCAGCGGCGGCCGGCGAGAGAATCGTGAAGTATCCGCCGAGCAGCGCGAAAACGACTGCGAACGTGATGCCGAACCCGCGGTTCGACCCACGCCGTACGTCCCCGATCTGGTGCGTTATCTGTTCCATCCGTTGCCGGTTATGCCCTGTTCGTTGCGCCACAAAGGGCATTCTTATACCGCATTCCGTCGAAGGCCGCTGCCAAGATCCTTTCAAAATAGGCTTTGGTAATTTGGGCTTCGAAGAATGATTTCTGACGCGGCCGCGGTGCCCTCCGGCGTCCAATGGCCATCGCAGTCGTTGTAGAACGCGTCGATGTCTGATCGGGCGGCGAAATGCGTCAGCAGGTCTAGGATCCGCACGGTCGCATGTTTCGTCGTAATCCGGTCGAGCAGCGCGTTGAACCGGCGTGCCGGACCGGATTTGAGAAATCGGTCGATATCCGATGCACGGGGTGTGACGACGAAAAGCACCTTTCTATCTCCGGCGGCTTTCATGAATTTGTCGATCACATATTCGAACCGGGCGGCCTGCTGATCGGTGAAGTCGTAGTATCCGGAATAGGATCCCGTCCGCCCGGCCGTGTTCTGATCCTCGAACAAGACCTGGAAGTAAGCGATCAGGTTGCTTGTGTACGTGTAATTCCGGTGGATGGTGCGGAGGCCTTTCACGAATTCGCGGCGGTTCCAGGCGTCCGTCTTTTCGAACCTCTTTTTATTAATGTAGTCGAGTTCGAATGTGCCGTTCCGCTCGAAGAAAAGAGGGCGGTACCAGACCCGGGGATTGCGTCGCCAGTACTCTGGATCATCATCGGTGAAATCATTGTCCGGCAGGAGTTGGACAAGAACGCTCGAATGATCGAATTTTTTGGCGAGCGTTTGATAGAGCAGAAAATATTGGGTCGGGCCGAAATTTCCCGAGACGCCGAAGTTCAGATGCGGCACAGAGGTCTTTGCCTCCAACCGGTCCGAGAGACGGTCTGCCCGCGCGAGGCCGTAACCTTCCGCGAATGAGTCGCCCAGGAACACGATGCGCTTGCTGTCGGCGGTGACGGTCCGGTCGCGGTCCCGCATGCCGTGCCGGTTCGAACGGTAGGTGACGTTGTAGCAACTGTTGACGTGGACGTAGCGGGCATTCGGCGAATGCCAATTGCTGAATTTCTTGTCGAGTTGATCCCAGAACGGAACGAAGGTCGGCCATTCGTAACTGGGCGCGTCGGCCGGGATCAACTTCGTCTCGATTGTGGCCCACGCCAGCAGTTCGAAGCTCACGACGATGACCGCGACCGACAGGAGCAGATTTTTTACCAGGGAGCGGATTTTCGCGAAAACCAATGGGCGTTTCTCATGTTTCTTCTGCATTGCCGCTCGGGAAGCGGCGGCATGCCGCATGATACCCTTTCATTCGGGAAACACTATGCCGGCTTGCCGTAGCCGCAGATTGGCAGGATTACGCGTCTCCGAACGCAAAAAAAACCAGGGTTAGCGATCGGTTCGCTAACCCTGGTTTTGTTATTGGCTCCGCGGGCAGGACTCGAACCTGCGACAAGGTGGTTAACAGCCACCTGCTCTACCAACTGAGCTACCGCGGATCAGTGGCGGGCTTATAGCAAAAGCCGGCACTGCATTCCAGCAATTCATGACGAAAAAATTGCGGCAGGTGGGGGCCTTAGAATTCGCTAGTTGCGGCCGTATATATCCTCCAGCCGCACGATGTCGTCTTCGCCGAGATACCCGCCGGTTTGGACTTCGATGAGGTGCAGCGGCTCGTCGTCGGTGTTTTCGAGGCGGTGCACCGTTTCCGGAGGGATATAGGTCGATTCGTTCGCATTGAGCGTCATCTCATCATCGCCCCGGACGACCTGTGCCCGACCGCTGACCACGATCCAGTGCTCTGCCCGATGGTGATGCTTCTGAAGCGACAGGCATCCGCCGGATTTGACGATGATGTGCTTCACCTGAAACCGTTCGCCCATGCGGATCGTCCGGTATGAGCCCCAGGGCCGAAAGACCTCTAGATGCGCGTGCGGTTCGTTTCGGCCCTTCGACGCCATGTCCTTGACCAATTGGCCAACCGCTTGCGCCTTGTCTCGGGGGACCACCAGTACGGCGTCCTCGGTGGCGACAATTGCCATGTCCTCGACGCCGACGGCACACAACAAGGGTCCTTCGGCGCGTAGATAGGTGTTGCGCGTATCGTCGGCAATCACGTCGCCCTGCATGACGTTGCCGTTGGCATCCTTGTCGCCGACACCCCACAGCGCGGACCAGCTGCCGACGTCGCTCCATCCGGCGTCGACCGGCACGACCGCCGCGTTGTCCGTCTTTTCCATGACGGCGTAGTCGATCGAGTCCGCCGGGCAATCCGCGAACGCGGCTTTGTCCAACCGGAAGAAATCCAGATCGGGGTTGCCGTCGGCGACAGCGGCGCGGCAGTGGGCGAGCATGGTGGGTTGATGCCGTTCCATCTCCGCCAGATAGGCCTCGGCGGAAAACAGGAACATGCCGCTGTTCCAGGCATAGGCCGTGTCGGCGACGAACCGTTCGGCATCGGCCAAACACGGCTTTTCCACGAATTGTTCGATCTGAAAGCAGCCGGGCAGGGGACCGGATCGGTTCGCGTAGGCTGCGCCGCGGCGGATGTAGCCGTAACCCGTTTCGGGCCGGTCCGGCCTTACGCCGAATGTGACGAGTGCGCCGTTCTCGGCGGCGGTGCTGCCGGTCGCGACGGCCGCGAGAAAGGCGTCTGTCTTTTCAATAAGGTGATCCGAGGGCAGTACCAGCATCATCGCCTTGGGATCGGTTCGTGCCAGCAAGAGAGCGGCGCAGGCGACGGCCGGGGCTGTGTTGCGGCCCATGGGTTCCAGCATGAGGGCGGTCGTTTCCGATCCCGCGTCGCGAAGCTGTTCGGCGATGATGAAGCGGTGATCTTCGTTGCAGATCAGGACGGGCGGCGCGAAGCGGGCCGGGTCGCTGACCCGCGCCACGGTTTCCTGCAGCAGGCTGTCGTCGGCCGTCAACGGCAAGAGCTGTTTCGGGTACAGCGTCCGGGAGAGCGGCCAAAGCCGGGTGCCGGCGCCGCCGGAGAGGATCACGGGATAAATCATCGATTGCGCCATCGGGTTATTCCTTTTGGACTCACTACCTCTCTACGTGAATTTTCCGGGCTTCCCAATACCTATTCCGTAGGAGATTGAGGCGGATTTCCAAGAATAGCGGGACAGGCGTTAACCAAACGAAAAACCGGGATGGGCCATGAGCCCACCCCGGTCAACGGAGGTGCAAGAATGTCCTCGGAGGTTGTCGTCAGGCCGAATTCTGCGTCCGGCGTATCCGAGTAAAGGATACGAGACCCAGAATTGCGGAAATAAACAGCCAGACTGCCGGCGGCAACGGTACCGGCGAAACCGCGATCTTCACGGCAAAGTCATCGAAGTCCGCGTCCGTCCCGCCGTCGTTAAACAGCGCGATGAACGTTCCATCGCCTAAATCCGCGAATGCGATCGAAATCCCCGCCGCAATCGCGCCATTGGCAGCCGTGCCGCCGATGGTCGATTGAAAGGCAAAGTCGAGCAATCCACCAGCCAGTCCAATGGTATCGGTCGTCCCAGGTGCGGTTGCCCCCGTGAAAATCTCACTGCCGAGAACGTCGAAAGCGTTCGTCGCATCGGCTTCGATACCCAGGAACGTGAATTCCACTTGTGCGGGGCTCGAAAGCTGAAGCCCCAATCCTGGCGTGGTGCTGTCAAAAATGGTGATCGGAGATACGCCAGCCGTTAGGCCCGTCTCCGCTTCAAGACTGAACCCGGATGCTGGGATCGTTCCCGCTATTCCGCCCGCATCGAGCGACAACGTCATCGCCCGGGCAGAACTGGCAAATGATCCCGCCAGCAGCATCGCCGCAGCAACGACTGCGACTAGTCGAGTGGTCTTAAGTAGTCCTAATGTTTCTCTCACCGTTGTATTCCCCCGTGTCTTCAACGAGTTAAAGTGACTTCCGGATCTTCCCCACTCAGTCTCCAGATCGACGACCCGGCTACCCGCCGTTTCGTCACGCCAAATCGAGTTTCTTAATTGGTAAATTTTTATTTGTTAACAACTACAGTGTATCACACGTTTGCCAAAATGAAATTTACCATATCGAGAAACTACACCACCAATACGGAATTTTCATCTGAAGTATTGGCCCTTTCGCGGATCAATGTGGTGGTAACCCAAACGCGTGGTACCGCGGCGGAATAAGAAATTACCTTAATAAAGCCTTATAATTGCGACATTATCATGGTTATCAAATGGTAATTGTTAGCCGTTGGAACGAAATACGGATGAAGCGCGTTGATGCAAATGTGCCCTTTATGTCACAGGGTTACGGGAAGAGACCGACAGATTATATGAACCAATACCTAAAATGTCATCGAATGCACAATTCGGGACAGCGAATCGGTTCATCTCAATCGAACAAGTAAATGAAAGTAAGTGGATTAAGGTTTGAAAGTGCGATATTCAGGTAATATTGGTCGCGTTAACCAAAAAATGCTGCGGCCGTGCCGAGGGGGCGCGATGTTACGAGTATGTCTAGCGGTGATTTCGATCGCTCTGTTCATGACGGGCGCGCAGGCGGCTGAGCCGTATAAATTGAACCCCGGCGACGTGCTTGAAATCTCCGTTTGGAAAGAGGATGGCATGCAGCGGCAGGTTGCCGTGCTGCCGGATGGCAACATTTCCTTTCCGTTGGCGGGGCACGTCAAAGCCGCCGGCATGACGCCGGAACAATTAAAGACGGTTCTCCAGAAGAAGCTGAAAAACTATTTCGCGGATCCGGTGCTGACCGTTTCGGTGCTCCAGGTCACCGGCAATAAGATATATGTCATCGGCCAGGTTCGGGCGCCGGGCGAGTTTCCCGCGAACCGGCCGGTGGACGTGATGCAAGCGCTAAGTCTTGCCGGTGGATTGACGACCTTTGCGGCACAGGACGACATTAGAATCTTACGCCGCGATGCGACGGGAAAACAGCGAGCGCTCAAGTTCAGTTACTCCGATGTCGCAAAGGGTAAGGCGCTGGGCAGCAACATTGTTTTGCGGAGCGGCGACGTCGTTGTCGTTCCCACAAGTGGAATATTCTAGGGGGTGACTGTGTCACACGGTAGGCATGGCCGGCTTTCAATGGCTATGGCAGGGAAGACTTGGCTCGCGGTTTCCGCCGCGCTTTGCGTCGCGATGATCGGGCCGCAGAAAACATTCGCATCGGATTGGCTCCTCCAGGCGTCCGTGTCCGAGGAATTCGAGTATGACGACAATTTCCGCCTCAGTTCGACATCGGAAGAAACCTTGTGGGGCTTCACGACGCGTCCGCGGGTAACGCTTGAGACGCACACGCCAACCGTGGACCTAATTCTTGGCGGAGACATCAGCTACGGCTTGTTTCCCGAGAATTCGGACGAAAATTCCTTCGACCAGCGTCTTGATGGAACCATCAGTAAAAAGGGTCCCCGCAGCCGCGTATCGGCAAACGGCGCGTTCACGCGCCAGACCACGCGGAGCACCGAAGATGAGGACACCGGCAGGGATTTCTCCGATGCGGTCCGGCTTTCCGGCAGCGGCGGGTTGTCGGGAAGCTATCAATTGACCGAATTGATCGGGGTCGGCGCGCAGACTGGCGGGGTCTATACGACCTATGACACCAACGCGTTCGATGATTTCTTTAGCGTTTCGGCTGGTCCCTTCGTCTCCGTGCAGCTTTCGCAAAAAGACAGTGTACAATTCGCGACCAAATACACCCGGTTCGAGCGGCTCAGCGGATTGGACCGTGAGAGCGACGCCTATTCGGGCGATGTTACGTTCACGCATATCTTCACGGAACAAGTTCGCGCAAGCGTGCGGGGCGGCGCAAACCATGTCCGCACTGATTTAGAAGAACTTAACGGTTCGGCCGTAGTGTCCCGCTCGGAGAACAACACCGGATTTGAGGCGGGATTCACGGTTTCCTACACCGAGGAGCGCGGGCAGCTTAACGGCAGTTTCGACCGCTCGCTGACCCCAAGCGGCGAAGGACAGTTGCTGGAGCGGAATTCGGTTCGTCTCAATGCGAGTTATAGGGCGACACCGATGATTACCGCCGACCTGACGACGGCCTTCATCGATCAGGAGTCGAACACGGACGATTCCACCGGCCGTACGTTCTTCAGTATCGAACCGGGGGTGAGTTGGCAGTTTTTACCGGACTGGAGCTTCAGGGTGGCCTATAAGTTCCGCACTCAAGATCGGGATACCGATGGCAGGGCATATTCCAACGGCGCGCGCGCGTCCGTGACTTGGCGCATGCCTGGTTGGGGGGCGAGGGGCGGCGTTAAGTAGGAACGCACGAAAGGCTTTTTCGCCAATGGCGATCGAAGAAGACGTCAAAGGGCCAAAGGACTACCTGGATGCGGTGAAGCGCCGACGTTGGCGCTTGATCATTCCGGCATTCCTGGTTGTGATCATCGCGTCGATCGTCGCGGTATCGATTCCTGCGGTCTATGAATCAACGGCGACGGTGCTGATCGAAGAACCCGAAGTACCGCGCGAATTCATCCAATCGACGATCACGAGTTTTGCCGCGCAGCGGCTGCAGGTCATCCAACAACGCGTGATGACGACGCAAAACCTTGTGTCGATCATCAACAAATTCGACCTGTTCAAGGATGAGCGGCGGCAAAAACCGATCAGCGAAATTGCGAGTGATTTTCGCGACAATATCTCGATGGACCTGGTCAGCGCCGAGGTGATTGATCCGCGGAGTGGCCAATCTATGCAGGCGACCATCGCCTTCAACATCTCCTATCAGGATTCAAGCCGCCGCGTCGCACAGCAGGTCGCCAACGAACTCGTCTCACTCTATTTGAATGAAAATCTTAGGGATCGCCGGGAAAAGGCTGCGGAGACTACTGGATTTCTTGCCGAGGAAGCGCGCCGTCTCGGGCAACTTGTAAGCGAAGTCGAAAACAAGATTGCCGAATTCAAGCGCCGCAATGCGGGGCAACTGCCCGAGCAACTCGAGCTCAATCTCGGACTGATGCGCCGTGCCGAGGCGGATTTGGCGGATACGGCCCGGCGCATCCAACTGCTGGAAGAACGTAAAGTCGTCCTGCAATCCGAGTTATCGCAGCTCAGCCCGCATGGCGCCCGGACGATCGACGGCGAAACCGTGCTGAGCCCGTCGGAACGTCTGAAAGCGTTGCAGACGAAGCTCATCAGCATGCAGGGCGTTTATGGGGGCAACCATCCCGACGTGGTGAAGATGCGCCGCGAGATTACCGCGCTGCAAAAAGAAACCGGCGAGGGGACCAACGTCGACGCACTGAAATCGCAGTTGCAGATTGCCAACCAATCCTTGGTTACAACCCGAAAAAAATACGGGCCCAAACATCCGGACGTGGTGAACACCGAAAAGCAGATAGCCAGTCTCAAGGCCGCCATCCGAAATGCCGGGACCTCGAAACGCAATGGCTCGTTGACGCCGAAACCGGACAATCCCGCCTATATAATGGCGCAGACGCAGCTCAAGAACCTCGACTCACAAATTCGGTCGTTGGTTCAGCAGCAAGCGGAAATCCGAAAGTCGCTTAAGATTCAGGAAGAACGCGTGTTGAAAATTCCCGAAGCCGAACGGGAATATCTGGCGCTCAAACGCGACTATGACAATGCGTACATAAAATACAAAGAGGTGAAGGCGAAACAGCTTCAGGCGCAGCTTGCCCAGTCCTTGGAGACGGAGCGCAAGAGCGAGCGGTTCTCGTTGATCGAACCGCCGCAACTGCCGTTGAAGCCGGTTCGCCCGAATCGGATTGCCATTCTGTTCATCGGCCTCGTCTTTGCTGGGGCGGCGGGGGTCGGTAACGTGTTTCTAGCGGAGACGATGGACGAGACGATCTACGGGCCAAAGCAATTGGCCGCGATTATCGGTCACCAGCCCTTGGTGGTTGTCCCGCTTATCAAGCAAAAAACGGCAAAGACCGGGCGGCGGTGGCTCATCGCGGCGGTCGTTCTCATAATCCTGGCGGCCATCGCCGCCGGGCTGTATGGCTTTCACGTTTACGTAAGGCCTTTGGACGTAATGTGGTTCTCGACGCTTCGGCGATTTGGGTTCGGGTAGGATAAGGGCGCACAGCATGGATCGAACCCGCGTAGCTCTGGATAAGGCCCGGGAAAAGCGGCTTGGCGGCCGGCCGATATTTTCGGTATCGCCGCTGCCGACGCTGAACGCGAACCCGGTGCCGGTCAAATACCAGCAGACAAAGGTCCTGCCGTTATCGCCCAAGACGCTGCGGGCGAACAACGTGATTTCCGGGCTTGAGAATGAGCCGCTGGCCGATATTTATCGAATTCTCCGGACACATGTGCTGCGGCGGTTGGCGGCGGAAGGCTTGTCGACGATGGCGATCTGCAGCGCCAACAAGGGCGACGGTAAGACGCTGACCGCGGTGAACCTCGCGATCAGTCTCGCCATGGACGTGAACCAGACCGTACTTTTGGTGGACCTGGATCTGCGCAGCCCGTCGGTCGCCGACACGTTGGGGATCGAGCCTGAATTCGGATTGGACGATTTTCTGCACGATACCGCCGATCTGCCGCAATGCCTGATCAATCCCGGGACCGAGCGGCTGGTCATTTTGCCGGTTCGGGCGCCGATGGAGCAATCCTCGGAAATGCTGGCGTCGCCGAAAATGGCGAAGTTGGCTCACGAGTTGAAGAATCGCTACCCGGACCGGATCGTGCTCTACGATTTGCCGCCGCTGCTCGCGACGGACGACTGCCTCGCCTTTATGTCGAATGTGGACGCGACGCTGTTCGTCGTGGCTGAAGGGGAAACGCCGCAACCCGATATCGAGCGGGCGCTGATGTTGCTCGGCGACAGCCCTTTGATCGGTACGGTACTGAACAAATCAGCCCAAGAACAATACAACGCTTATCTTTAGGCCGGTCTGCCGTGCCTCCGGGTGGGACGGGGCAGCGCGGATGTTTCGAGAACCGGCAAGCATCAGGGACACGATGCCATGTATGAATCGTTTTACGGATTGAAGGAGAAGCCGTTCACCCTGACGCCTGATCCGGAATTCCTGTACATGAGTCGGCAGCATGAAAATGCCCTGACGATGTTGGAATACGGGCTGACGTTGCATGGCGGTATTACGGTGATTACCGGCGAAGTTGGATCGGGCAAGACGACGCTGATCCGGCGCGCGATGCAGGTGCTCGACCCGCAGTTTACGGTCGGCATGATCAACAACACGCATCGCAACATCGGCGAACTCCTGAAATGGGTCCTGTTCGCCTATGACCTCGACTACAGCAGCAGCGACAAAGCCGAGCTGTATCACATCTTCTTCGATTTCGTGGTCAATCAGTATGCCGCCAACCGGCGGACATTGCTGATTATCGACGAAGCGCAGAACATGGATATCGAGACGCTCGAAGAATTGCGGATGCTGACGAATGTGAACAGCGATAAGGATCAGATCCTGCAGCTTCTTCTCGTTGGACAGCCCGAATTGAACGACAAGCTGCGCCAGCCGGAATTGCGGCAATTCGCTCAGCGCATCTCCTCCGGCTTTCATCTGACGCCGCTGGAATTCCGCGATACCCGGGAATATATCCACCACCGCATATCGGTGGCCGGCGGCGCGCCCGGCATCTTCGACGATATGGCCTGCGGCGCCGTGCATTATCAGACCAAAGGCGTTCCCCGGCTGATCAACACGCTCTGTGACGCGGCCCTCGTCTACGGGTTCGCGGAAGATAGGGAACAGATTGATATTGATACGATTTTCGATGTCGTTTTAGACAAAAACCAAGGCCCGCTCAGTCCATTCATGGTGTGACAGGCGGTGCGCGCCGGTCACGGAAATTTCGCACAAGAACGGGCCAAGCCGGCTCTCTGGTAAATCCGATTGCATGATGAATAAAACGATCTGCGTGGTTGGGCTCGGATATATCGGGCTTCCGACAGCTTCTATTCTAGGCACGAAGGGGTATCGTGTGGTCGGTGTGGATGCGTCGCCCAAGGTCGTCGAGACGATCAATCGCGGCGAGATTCATTTCTTCGAGCCCGATCTTGATATTCTGGTCCGATCGGCGGTGAACGCCGGCAATCTGGTCGCCGTTTCCGAGCCGCAGTCGGCCGATATTTTCATCATTGCCGTACCGACGCCGCTCGACGACGGGGACAAGGCGCCGGATATTTCCTACGTGGAAGCGGCGACGCGCAGCATCGCACCCTATGTCAAGAACGGCGATCTCGTCCTTATCGAGTCCACGATCCCGGTGGGAACCACGACCGGCGCGGTCTTGCCGATCCTGCAGCGGGAGAGCGCGGATGGGGCGGCGGGCGTGCGGTTGGCGCATTGTCCCGAACGGGTGCTTCCCGGGCGTATTCTCATCGAGTTGATCGACAACGACCGCATCGTCGGCGGGATCGACGAGGATTCTGCGGCCGCGGCGGCCGAATTCTACGAGACCTTCGTGCACGGTCAGGTCTACCGGACGGACGCGGCAACGGCCGAAATGGCGAAATTGGCCGAGAATACCTTCCGCGACGTCAATATCGCGTTGGCGAACGAATTGTCGGTGGTGTGCGACCCGCACGGGATCGACCCGTGGGAAATGATCAAGCTCGCCAACCGCCATCCGCGGGTCAATATTCTGCAGCCGGGCCCCGGCGTGGGCGGGCATTGTATCGCGGTGGATCCCTGGTTCATTGCCGCCGGCGAGCCGAACGCACGGCTCATCCGCACCGCGCGGGAGGTCAACGACGGCAAGCCCGATTGGGTGATCGGCAAGGTCCGCGACGCGGTGGCCGGCATGTCGTCGCCGGTCATCGGGTGCCTCGGTCTCGCCTTCAAGGCGGATGTGGACGATCTGCGCGGCTCTCCCGCAGAATTCATCGCGCGCCGGCTCCAGGACGAGGCGATCGGCGACTTGATGGTGTGTGAGCCGAACATCTCCGACCACGCGGCGTTTACGCTTTCGACATTGGACGAGGTCTTGGCGCGGGCCGACGTCATCGTCCTGCTCGTCGACCATAAGGAATTCAGATCGCTCCGCCCGGAGGATATGGGCGACAAGACCGTCATTGATACGCGCGGGGTCATCCGCTGATGCCGTTGCGTGTCCTCAGCGTCGTGGGTACCCGGCCGGAAGCCATCAAGCTCGCCCCGGTGATCCTGCGCTTGCGGGATGCGCCGGGGATTCACGGGTCGGTCTGCGCAAGCGGACAGCATCGCGAGATGCTCGACCAGGTGCTGGACCTGTTCGATATCGTTCCCGACTACGATCTCGATGTGATGCGGCCGGGACAGGATTTGTATGACGTCACGTCCCGCGTATTGCTTGCGATGCGGGACGTTTTGGATCAGGAACGGCCGGATATCGTTCTGGTACAAGGCGATACGACGACATGTCTGTCCGCCGCGCTGGCGGCTTTCTACGCCGGAGTGCCGGTCGGGCATATCGAAGCCGGATTACGCACCGGAGACTTGGCCGCACCGTTTCCGGAGGAAGCGAACCGTTCCCTCGTGACCCGGATTACCACGCTGCATTTCGCGCCGACCGAGCAGTCCCGCGAAAACCTGCTCGGCGAAGGAATCGCACCGGAAAGTATTTTGGTCACCGGCAACACCGTTATCGACGCCTTGTTGTCCATCCGCGACCGGGCCGCCGCACTCGCGGCGTTTCCCTTTGCCGACAGTCTTCGGTCCGACTGGCTCAAGCCCGGCGCGCGGCGGTTGCTTGTCACCGGGCATCGCCGCGAGAATTTCGGACCGGGGTTCGAGAATCTTTGTAACGCGATTGCCGATCTTGCGACCCGTCATCCCGACTGGCGGGTCATCTACCCCGTGCACCTAAATCCGAATGTGCAGGAGCCGGTGCGCCGAATTCTGGGCGGCGTTAAAAACGTCGCATTGATCGAACCTTTGGACTATTTACCCTTCGTGTGGCTGATGGATACGGCGGATGTCATCCTGACCGATTCCGGCGGTATCCAAGAGGAAGCACCGTCGCTCGGCAAGCCGGTCCTAGTCATGCGTGACGTAACGGAGCGGCCGGAAGCCGTGCAGGCGGGAACCGTTCGGTTGGTCGGAACCGATAGGAACAAGATCGTTGCCGGCGTGGAAACTGTAATGCACGACGATGAGACGTACAGACGGATGTCCAAGGCGCATAACCCCTATGGGGATGGCAAGGCCGCGGAGCGTATTCTCGGCGCGATCGAGGGATGGGCGAGCATCGGTTCGGCGGATCCTGGCGGTGGTGCATTGACCGCAGGCAGCGCGGGTAGGGCAAAGGCATGAGCGTAGTCGCTGTCGTTGGCCTGGGATATGTGGGGTTGCCGTTGGCGGTCGCCTTCGGGCGCGTGACCGAAACGATCGGCATTGATCTGTCGCCGGAAAAGGTCGACCAATACCGGACCGGGAATGATCCAACCGGCGAAGTGCCGAAAGCGGCGTTCGACGCGGCATCCCAGCTGACCGTTACGACGGATTTCGAAGCGCTCTCCGCGGCTGATTTCGTGGTGGTCGCGGTGCCGACGCCGGTGGACGGTGCGCATAACCCTGATTTCAGCCCACTTATCGCAGCGACCCGGTCGATCGGCCCTCATCTCAAGAAAGGCGCCGTCGTCATCTACGAATCCACCGTGTATCCGGGTGCGACGGAAGAGGTCTGCCTGCCGGTTCTAGAGGAAAGCAGCGGATTGAGCTGGCGGCGGGACTTCCATATCGGGTACTCGCCGGAGCGGATAAACCCCGGCGACCCGGAACACCGGCTCGAGACCATCACGAAGGTGGTCGCGGGTGACGATGCGGAAACCCTGGACCGCGTGGCCGCCTTGTACGAACAGATCATCGATGCCGGCGTGCATCGCGCCGCGAGCATTCGCGTCGCCGAAGCGGCAAAAGTCATCGAGAATACTCAACGCGATCTGAACATCGCCTTGATGAACGAGCTTGCGATCATATTCGACCGCGCCGGCCTCGATACGATGGATGTGTTGGCGGCCGCACGGACGAAATGGAACTTCCTGCCGTTCCGGCCGGGGCTGGTGGGCGGGCATTGTATCGGCGTCGATCCCTATTACCTGACCCACAAGGCCGAAGCGCTCGGATATCATCCCGAGGTGATTCTGGCCGGACGGCGGATCAACGACGGCATGGGAGCGTTCGTGGCGCAGCAGACCGTCAAATGTCTGGCGAAGTCCGGCAGTCCGGTCAACGGCGCCAAGGTATCGGTCCTCGGCATCACGTTTAAGGAAAACGTATCCGACCTTCGAAACTCGAAGGTCTTCGACCTCATCGGGGAACTTCGAAGCTATGGCATCGACGTTTCCGTGCATGATCCGATGGTCTCGGACACGGGGATCGATCGGGTGGAGGACATCGAGTTGGTGTCCTGGGACGATCTGCCGGAATCGGATGGTTTGATTGCGGCGGTGGCGCACAATGCCTTTCTCGACCGCCCGCTGAGCGACTTGGTTGGTAAAGTTCGGGCCGGCGGCTGTTTTATCGATCTGGGGTCGATGTATGATCGCGCAGCGCTGCAGGCGGCCGGGCTGCGGGTATGGCGGTTGTGATGCCGGTACAGCGGAATTCACTCGTTCTGGGGGAGATGTCCGGGCGACGGACATAAGGGCATGAAGCAAGTCGTACAGCACTATCGCAGCGGCAAGCTGAGCGTGGAAACCGTGCCGGCGCCCACCGTGCAGCCGGGATGCCTCCTGGTGTCCACGCGGGCGTCCCTGATCAGCGTCGGAACCGAGCGGGCGACCGTCGGCATGGCCAAGAAAAACCTGGTCGGCAAGGCGATGGATCGGCCGGACATGGTCCGGAAGGTGATCCAAAAGGCACAGAAGGACGGGATCGTCGAGACGGCGAAGATGGTGTCGTCGCGGCTGGATGCGCCGGTTGCGCTTGGCTATAGCTGTGCCGGCACAGTCCTCGGCGTCGGCGCGGGCGTCGACGGTTTTTCCGTGGGCGACCGGATTGCCTGCGCCGGACAGAATTACGCCTCGCATGCGGAGGTCGTGTCGGTGCCCCGCAATCTCTGCGTCCGAATTCCCGATGCGGTGAGTTTCGAGGACGCGGCCTACGTCACTATGGGCGCGATCGCCTTGCAGGGCGTGCGGCAGGCCGACCCTAAGTTGGGCGATGTGGTGGCCGTAATCGGCTTGGGCCTGGTCGGTCAGTTGACCGTCCAATTGCTCAAGGCCAATGGCTGCCGCGTGGTCGCCTCCGATCCGGAAGCGGAAAAGCGGACCGTCGCCGAATTGCTCGGGGCCGAGGTCAGTGTCGCGCCGGGCGATTTGCTTGCATCGGTATCGGCGCTCACCGAGGAGCACGGGGCCGACGCCGCCGTGGTGACCGCCAGCACGAAGGACAATGCGCCGATCATCGCCGCGGGCGAGGTGGTACGCAAGAAGGGGCGGGTGGTCGTCGTGGGCGCGGTCGGCATGGACCTGCCGCGCGAACCGTATTACGCGAAGGAGTTGGAACTCCGCCTGTCTACATCCTACGGCCCCGGCCGGTATGACTTGGAATACGAGGAAAAGGGTCGGGATTATCCCTACGGCTATGTCCGGTGGACCGAGAACCGCAACATGGGCGCGTTCCTGGCCTTGATCGCGGACGGCAGCCTAGATGTGGCCGCCCTGACCCATCACCGCATTCCCATCGAAGAGGCCGAGGCGGCCTACGGCAAGATTCTAGACGCGGCGGAAAGTCCGCTGGGTGTTCTTCTGACCTATCCGGGCGCGGTCGACGATGCGGCTGACCGCAAGATCGAATTGCGGGCCAGCGTGTCGGCGGAGCGCGTCCGCATCGGCCTCATCGGGGCGGGAAGCCATGTGAAGGATATGCTGGTTCCGGCGTTGAAGGGCTTGCAAGGCGTCGATATCGCCGCCGTCTGCACCCAGCGCGGGATGAATGCCAAGACTCTGGCCGAACGCCTCGGGGCCGGGTATTGCACCACGGATATGGACGAGGTTCTCGGCGATGCTGCGATCAACACGGTAATCATCGGCACACGGCATAACCTGCATGGACCGATGGTTCTAGCGGCGTTGCGGGCCGGCAAGCATGTCTTCGTCGAGAAACCGCTTTGTCTGACGGCGGACGAGTTGCAGGAGATCGAAACGCTCTACGCAACGAAGGCGCGGGACGGTTTGCGGCTTTCGGTCGGGTTCAATCGCCGGTTTTCCGATCACTGCATGGAGGCGAAGAAGTTTCTCGGCGAGCGGCGCAATCCGCTTGTTATGGTTTATCGCGCCAACGTCGGCGCCTTGCCTATGGATCATTGGACGCAGGATCCGGATGTCGGCGGCGGCCGCATCCTGGGCGAGGCATGTCATTTCGTCGATTACATGCAGGCCTTGTGCGGTGGATTGGTCGAAACCGTTCATGCCAGCAGTATTGCCGAGCACACGTCGGGGATAACGCAGGATCAGTCGATCATCTCAGTGACTTTTTCGGACGGCTCCGTCGGGACGGTTGTGTATGCCGCCGGTGGCGACCCGGGCCTGGCCAAGGAACGCTGCGAGGTCTTCGGCGACGGCTGCAGCATCGTCATGGACGACTTTGCTCGCTCCGAGTTCTTTCGCGGCGGACAGCGGACGCGGTTCAAGTCCAACGGTCGCGACAAAGGGTTCGCGCAGCAAATGGCGGCCTTCTGTAATTCGATCACCGAACCGGATGGCCCCGGCATGTCCTTCGAGTCGATCGTCGCGGTGACCCGGGCGTGCCTGGCCGCCGTCGATAGTATGCGGTCCCGCACCGTACTCGATATCGAATAGAATGGCGGATCATCCGACCCGCTGCTGCTGAAGACATCCTATGGAACGGCTCTCCTGGTACCTAAAGCGCTTGTCCATCATGGATATGCGCGAAGTGCCGCATCGCCTCCGCGAACATGCGTGGATCTTCCGTCTGCGCCGCCAGCAGAACCGGTTGGACCGCGCCAATTCGGCGCGCGCCGAGGATGAAGCCGTCAACCGATGCGTGGGGCAGGCGGACGCGCAATTGCCGTCTCTCCCATGGGATTTTTCCCCTACGCCGGAAGAGGTGAAAGCCTTACTGAAAGGGGAAGCGTCCGCCCTCGGATTTCGTTGGCGCTGGCGCGACGACCCCGCGGTTTGGCACACCGGACCGGACAGCCGGCGACTATGGCCCAAGTCTTTTTTCGCGGATATACCGTATCGACTTGGGAATTCCTATGGGGATGCGCGGCTGATCTGGGAGCCGTCGCGGCTGCAGCAGCTCATTCCGCTTGCCCTTCTTGCGGCACGGGAGCCGAGTGAAGACACCGTGGCGGCGGCCGATTTGTTGGAACACCAGGTGCGGTCCTGGCTTGGCGCCAATCCACCCTTTCGCGGCGTCCATTACATTTCGGCAATGGAGTGCGGCTTGCGCATCATCGCGGTCTGCCATGCGCTCGACATCGCCCGCGGCGCCCTTGAGGATCCTGTCCGAACCTGGACCGCCGGCCTGCGCATTGTCGGTACGCACGCGCCCTTCATCCTCCGGCGATTGTCGCTCTATTCGTCGGCGGGCAACCATACGATCGCCGAATGTGCGGCCCTGGTCTACGCCGGCACCCTGTTTCCGGAAATCCCGGAATCCTCGGTCTGGCGGCGGCGTGGATTTGCGATCCTTGAGCAGGAGGCCGAACGACAGGTGCTTCCCGACGGCGGCGGGATCGAACAGGCAATCTGGTATCACCGTTTCGTCGTCGATCTGCTCGATCTGGTTGTCCGGTTGCTGGCGTACCGGAACGAGGAGGTGCCGGAGCGCCTCTCGAGCGCCGTGGAGCGGGGGCGCCGGTTTCTGACGGCCTTTCCGGGGCCGAACACGCTGCCGCCGTTCGGTGACAGCGACGGCGGGCATGCCTTGTCGCCGCATCTCGCTCTGGATGGCGAAAGGGTGCCGCCGCGGACCGCCACATTCGAAGACAGCGGGTACACCGTGATGACGGCCGATAGCGCGTCGTCCAGCCGTCTGATCTTCGATCATGGCGGCCTCGGGATGGCGCCTGCCTATGGCCATGGTCACGCCGATGCCCTGTCGGTTTCCCTGTATCAGGGTGATCGCGCCTTGCTTCTCGATACCGGGACGTTGACTTATACGGGCGACGCCCTGTGGCGGCGGTATTTCCGGGGCACGCCCGCGCATAACACGGTCACCGTCGATGAACAGGATCAGGCTCGACAGGAAACGCCCTTTCAATGGTCTGATCCGTACATCTGCACGGTGGTTCGGCAGGAGGACACGGAAGCATCGATTCGGACGATCCTGGCCCGGCATGACGGCTATGCCGCCTTAGGGGTGACACATTGGCGCGGTATTGCCTGCCGGGACGGTGCCTGGACCGTGATCTGGGACTATCTGGACGGCGACGAGGACCATACCGTGGACCTGCATTGGCATTGTGATGATATCGACGTGGACGGCGACGGATTCCGGCTGTTGGCGGCGGATCCATCGATCTTCGTCAAGGTCGACGGTGCGCCTGTTCAGCGATTCCACGCATCGGAGAACCCGCGGCTCGGCTGGGTTTCGCCGATCTATGGGCGCTATCGCGGGGCGACGACCCTGCGGAGCCGGTATAAAGGGCCGCTGCCGCACCAATTCAGGACGGTTGTCGGGATCGGCGGTGCTGCGCCCGATCGATCACTCGTCGAGAAACTTATTTCCCGGATGGAGCAGTGGGTACGTGACGCCGCGACGGATTGAATTGCTGGGCGTTCCGGTCGACTGCGTGACCATGGCGCAGGCGGTCGACTTCATCGATGCGCGCGTCGCCTCCGGTAAGGAGTGCGCGGCGGTGGTCGCCGTAAACCCGGAGAAGATCATGCGGGCCCGGGCCGATTCCTTCTTGTTGGACAGTTTGCGGCGAGCGGCGCTACTGATTCCCGACGGTATCGGTGCGGTTTGGGGAGCCCGGTTGCTGGCGGATGCGGAAATCGGCCGCGTTCCCGGCGCCGAATTGATGCCGGCCATTTGCGCCCGTGCGGCGGAAAAGGGCTTTGGCGTGTTTTTGTTCGGCGCGCAGGAAGAGGTCAACGCAAAGGCGGCGGAGGTCCTGCCGGTCCGGTACCCGGGCCTGCGGATCGCGGGACGGCGCAACGGATATGTCGACGCGGACGCGATGCCCGCCTTGATCGACGAGATCAACCGAAGCGGCGCCGACGTGCTGTTCATCGCGTTGGGGAGCCCGCGGCAAGAGGAGTGGATCGACCGGAACATCGGATCGCTTCGCGTCAAGGCCGTGCAAGGCGTGGGCGGAACCTTCGACGTCCTGGCCGGCCGCGTCCAGCGCGCCCCCGAGTTGTTTCGACGGTTGAACCTCGAATGGCTCTATCGTTTGTTGCGCGAACCGAAACGGCTTTGGCGGCAGCGGGTGCTTTTGTTCTTTGCGCTGGCCATCATCGCCGAGCGTCTAAAACCCAAGACAGGGTAACGGCGTGCGGGTAGCCTGTTGGAACGGCATTGTCTTGGAATAGAAATGCACGCTTGTCGTCTGGACTAGCAGAATGTGGAGACGAATTTTGACCTTGGGCCGATGGGTGGCAGTGCTGCTTTCAATGCTTTCCGCCCCAATTTCCGGCGCGCAGTCCGAGAATCTCATCCCCAACAGCAGTTTCGAGGCCGGCATCGATTATCGGTTTGCCGTTGGCCGATGGCTTGTCGACGGTCTGCCGAGCGCTAGCTTGGATAAGTCGACGCGCGTCCATGGAAGCGTCAGCCTCAAGATACCGTTTTCCAGGACAGCGAATACGCCCGGAGACCGGTTTGCCGGCATAACCTTTCGGTCCGCATTACCGGTCCGCGTAACGCAGGGGCGGCAGTACACATTTTCGGTCTACGTGAAGAGTGACCGCCCGGGTTCGGGCCGGATCTTGGTGGGGCAGGGGGCGCCAACCGACTCCAAGTCCAGGCCGGTCGCGTCCAGCCAAATCCAACTAACCCGCACGTGGCGACGCGTCAGCATGAGCTTTACGGCCGAACAGGACGATCTCCTGTATTGGTCGATTTCGAAACCGTCGCGGAAAGCGGGACATCTATGGCTCGATGCGGTCCAATTCGCCGAAGGCGGGCTGCGAAACTTTGCGGTTGCGGCACCCGTGGAGGCGGCGCTGACCAGCCCCCGCTTGGGGCGGATATTCGCACCGTCCGAGCCCGTTACCTTGACGATCGGCATGCGCAATGACGGCAAGTCGGCGGCAACGGCGTCCTATCGCCTGGCAATTTACGATTTCTACGGGCGGAAGCTCCGCGACGATCCTATCTCGAAGCAATTGCCCGCCGGCGCCACCGTGGCGGTACCGGTCAGCTTGACGCAGAACCCCCGAGGACTTTTTCGCGCCGTTCTTCGGCGCGCTGGTGCCGCCGAACCGGAAAGCGAACTGCATTTCACGGTGCTGCCGCCGCCACGCCCCATCAAGCCGGAGGACGGCGCATTCGGGGCGTACCTGACGATCGCGCCGGAGCCGCTCGAGATCGCGCAGCGCATGGGGTTCCGCAGCATTGCCATGCTTACCTCCAACCGGGCGATGAACTATTGGGATCTCGTCGAGCGCAAGCGCGGCCAATTCACCTGGTTCGACAAAGAAATCGATATGGCACGGGCGCGCGGCTTCGATCTTGTCTTCAATTTGGAACCGTGCCGTATACCGCGCTGGGCAAAAAAGATGTCGCGGGACGAACGGCGCGCGGCGTGGGCGAATTATGTGGGCGAGATGGTCCGGCACTACAAGGGCCGAGTGGATTACTGGACCATCGGCGACGAGGTGGGCGATCTCCGCAAGAAATCCTATAAGCGAAAATGTTGGAATTCGGCTGCGGAGTATGCCGACTGGCACCGCAGCGGGCACCGCGCGATCAAATCGGCCGATCCGTCGGCGAAGGTCGTTTTGAACGGGTGGCCCGGGTTCAATGCGGACTTGTTCAAGACCTTGGACCCGGCGACGGTCGATATCGGCGGTGTAAATGCTTTTCATCTGCCGGACCGTTACCTGCCGCAAGCCCGGCGGGAGTTCGACGCCGCCGGGGTCAAGGAGCGGTGGGCGCCCGGTATCGGTTTCGGGATCGAGACCTTCTATCGGCGTTTGATCGCAAAACACCGCCTGAAGAACGTGCATGACGACAGTTGGCGCGCGCTCAACATCGAGCTTACGAAAGCGGTCGTTCGAACGTTCGCCTTGGGGTTCGACCGGTTCTACCAGTACACCGCAACCTATGTTGGCAACACGAACAAGTATTCCTGGTTCGAGGCCGACGCCGGGCTGAAGCCGACCGGCACGCAGTTCGCCGCGCTGGCATGGTTCCTGGATGGTTTCGAACGCGCGGCGGAAGTGGCGACCGGCCAGCGGGAAAGGCGATGGTCGGCCCATCGTGTGGATCGGAAGGACGGCAAGACGATCTTCGTCCTGTGGGGGAACGGCAGTACGGATCAATCCGTTCGGCTGAAATTAGCCTCGAATGAAGGAATGGTGCTCTACGATCATTTCACCAACCCGCTGCCGTTTGCCGGAAATAAAGCGGGCGTCGAATTGAAGTTCGGTCGAGAGCCGGTTTTCCTTGAGGTGCCACGCGCGCTGGCCGCGGGTGTGGAAACGGCCATGCGGAATGCCGAATACCGCATCGATCGCTTGCCGCCGGCGAAATCGGCCGCGAAGGCCGGTCGCTACGCGGTTCTCGAAGGGCTGGAGGACGGCCTGTACCGGCACCGCCCGAACATCAGCCTCTGGTATCGATCCCGGAAACTCGGCTGGGTCGAAGTCATGCGGCAGCGGCAGTCGTCCTATCCAGGCCGTTACGAGGCGACCGAACAGGGATTCCGCGTGACTTGGGCGATACCGTCCAATGCCGGATCGTTCTTCCTGGAGCCCGGCAAATTCCCGGCCGACCTGGTGGATGGGGCGAGCTACGTGCGGCGTCTTCCCAAAAAAACGAAATTGCGCCGGGAAAGCGGCCGAATCGTCATCGGGACCAAGCGGCCGTCCGCCGCCGAAAAGCCGCCGGTTCCCACGGGCGGCACGACGCCGGTGGACTACGTCTTCGCGATGCGTAACGGCTTGAAGGTCATAGTCGACGCACGGTCCGATGCGTCATCGGACGCATTTCCCCAATGGCGTCTGTTGCAACGCGGGAAAAAGGATATCTTTCTGCACAAATATTATCGGCGCGGGGAAGCAGACCCCACCATCACGACGGTCATCTCAGTCGCTGAGTGACCCGGGCGTTTGATCCAAAATTTCGAGCAGATGGTCGGCGACATGCGCGATGCTGAAATGGGCACGTGCGTAGTCCTGGCGGCGTTGTCGAGCCTCTGTAGAATCATTGAGATAGGTGAAAATTGCGTCCCGAGCTTCGCCGACCGAGGTGACGCATCGGCCTAGAACGGGATTGTCGAGAATGCCGTTCGGATTGACATCGATGGAGACGACCGGCATGCCCCGCGACCAGGCCTGCACGAATGTATTCGGAAATCCCTCACTCTCCGATGTGCAGATGAAGAGGGCCGCCCGGTCGAACCAGGTCAGGGTCTCCTCGAACGGCACGTTGGTAAGCCACGTAAAATTCGGCGCATCTGACTCGTATTCGTGGAAGGGTTCGGCGGGCGTGTGAGGGTCCTTCGGGACGGTTTTGGAAATCATGATGAATTCGATTTCCAGATCTTTGCATTTCTTGACGACGTCCAGGAATAGTTCCGGCCGTTTCACCTTGCTGAAACCCCCGACCCAGAGCGCGACCGGTGGCTTGTCTTTCTCCGGCACCGTCTCGGGAATGTGATGTCCTGACGGAAATCGGAAGGCCTTTCGACGAAAATGATCGCGAAACAGGCGTTCCTGGATCGGGTTCTGAACGCAGGGGTGGGTCACTAGCCGCATGCCGTATTCCCGGCTGCGGTCCTTGAGCCAAGCATGAGCGAAAAGCGGCCAGCGCTTATAGGCCGGCCGGGCCTTGCGGTTGAGGATTTCCCGCAGCATACCGATGAACCGGTTTCGCACCGGAGAAGCGTTGTCGGTACAAATCCAAACGAATTTTGCACCGTGTTTCCGGCAGTACCGGCCAAGCGCCGACTCGTATCCCGACGTATAGCGATGGAGAACGACATCGGGACGGATGCGGCGCAACGCCGCCGCATAACCGGGCATCGCGAGGAGATTGAAGTGGCGCAGATGTTTCAGCCAATGGACTTGTACATCATCGAGCGTCTCGATCGTACCGCCCCGGCCGGATAAACTCTCGCAAACATAGGATACGGTATGGCCGCGCGACGCCAATTCACGGGCTATTAGCCACGCCTGGACTTCGGCACCGCCCACACGTTCGCCGTAATAATACTTAGCGACGATGCAAATATTCATTTAATACCATAATGGTGTTGAGCGTGTTGTCGGTGTATACACCGACTGGATAGTTTTCATAAGCCTGCTGATCGCGAATGACATCACGGCAGATATTTGACAAGGCTGCTGAAGCGGGCGTGAGCACGGCCGTGCTCAAGGTATTTCATCAGATAATCTCGTTCGGCGCGACCGTTCTGCTTGTAAGGACACTCTCGCAAGAGGCGTTCGGCATTTACAGCATCCTGTATGCGGTAATTCCGATGCTGAACATCGTGGGTTCGTTTGGTTTACAGGAGGTGCTGCAACGTTTTTTACCCGAGTATTATACAAAAAATGAATTCAGATTGGCAGCGAAGTTAGTATTCCGAGTATTTTTTATCAGAACTATTGTAAGTATAGCTGTAATATTCGCAATATTTATGTATTGGGATGTCTTATCGGGTCTCATTAAGATACAAGATTACAAGAATTATTTTGCAATATTTTGCGTTTGTATCATCGCCTACCAGCAATGGGGCATCCTGACCGCGACCGTCGAGGCGCATTTCCTGCACAAATTCGCCTTCTTCATTCAAATTGCGGTCGTGACGGCCCGTGCCGCGGCCTACTTGGTGTGTTTCCTAAATGGCTTCGGTTTACTTGAAATCGTTATCATCGACACCGGGGTTTATCTCGTTTTAGCGGCGTCGTTTTGGGTGCTGTATGCGCGGGCCGTACCGCGCGACGGTGGAGAGCAGCGGATTTTCGGACCCATCGATCGCCGGCGGATCATCCGCTACGCCTTATTCAACAATTTCAATTCGATCGGCGTCCGGTTCATGGACAATGGGACGAGCTACCTGATCGTCGCCTACTATATGAGCCCGACACAGGTCGCCGTGTATGCCTTCAGCAATCAGTTGGCGAGCCGTTTTGCGCGTATCAGTCCGGTGAATTACTTGGCGTCAGTCGTGCGCCCGGCTTTTTTCAGCCTTGGAATCGAGTCGGAGCAGGACCGTATCGTCGCGATGATGCGATTTCTGATGAAATGTATCCTGTGGTTCTACGTGCCGGTTTTCTGCTTCGCGCTGTTGGCGGGGGAGTCTTTCATCGCGATCGTCTTCGGAAAGTATCAGGAGTACGCCGGCATTTTCGCGGCCTGCATCGTCGTGGCCGCGGTCGGCGCCCTTGGGTTTCCGGTCAGTATGGCCGCACAGCTTCGCGAGCGTGTCGACATCATCCTCTATAGCAAGATTTTCGGACTTCTCAGCCTGGGGGCAAGCGTGCTGGCGGTGCCCCACTATGGCATCTGGGGTGCGGTGTATGCGGTCGGCGGCGGGCATTTGCTGAAAAACCTGTTTATCGCATGGTATGTCCGCGACTTGGTTCCGGTTTTGGAAATCGGACGATCCTGGTTGCGCGCCGTTTTATTCTGGGGCGGGTTGACCGTCGGTGTCACGTTGCTGCCGTGGGCACCGGGGAATCTCGTCAACTTGGGGGCCATCGCTGCCTTGTTTCTGACCGCGGCAATGCTTTTCCTGCTCGTTTGCATCGATCTTGATGCGTTCGAGAGACGTTTTGTTCGGTCGATTGTGGAAAAAGCCCGATTGGAACGATACCTGCCGAAGCGCATGGGGGGATAGGCCCGGCCGCCGGCGGCGTTGCGGCGGCCCGCGTCCTATCGGGTGGGCGCTGTTTGAGCCTCCTTCCAGGCGATCAGCGAGACCAGCCGATCGGTTTCGATTTCTTGTCCCTCCGCAAGCTCGGACAGTTTTCGATACTCCTCCGATTCCAGTACTTTCTCGCGCAGGGCGGCGTACCACTGTTGGCCCCGATCCGTTTGCAGCACGTAGTTGAGGGCGCTCTGCAGCCCGATCTTCGGCAGCATCCAGTACTTCTTGTCCATATGCTGTGCGGCAGCCTTGCGCAGGATATATTTTGTCGTGTTGTCGCGGAGCTTCCATTCGGTCGGGATATCGAACGCGATCTTCACCATTTCGTCGGTAAAAAATGCGGGAATAGGGGTGACGCCCAGATCCGTCATCATCTCGGTGGAGCCGTGAAAAAACATCTCGGGACACATGTGAAACGATTGATAGGTGAAGTAGGAGCCGAATTCGAAGTCACCGAAATCCCGTTGGAAGCGTTCAAAATATGATTTCGCGCCGAGTTGGAAGACGCGCGATTCATAGGCTTGGTCATACTTCTTCACGCCACCGAGTTTGCGTTCCGGATAGGGCGGTATGCCGGCACGCCAGTTCGACACGAGAATATGGAACTTCTGAATTTCGTCGCCCGGCAACAGTCCCAGAATCAGCCGAAGGGGGCCGGCCATTCCGAGTTTGGCGACACGATCGTAAATGTCGATGGCGCGTTTGTATCCAAGATACCGGTTCATGCCAAGGAACAGGCGGTCGGCGCCGTCGCCGTCGAACAGCTTGGTAAGGCCGTCGGCCTTGGCCCGTTCGGCGGCGAAGCGCATGATCGACCCGTTCAGGCTCGCGGGTTCGCTGCTGACCGCCGAAATCCGTTCGAAGTTCTCGATGATGTCATCGGCGCTCAGGCGGATTTTCGTGACGTCGATGCCAAGGGATCCCGCGAGAAAATCGACACGATCTTCTTCATCGTAATAGTCCTTGTAAGCGATGTTGTAGCCTTGGACTTTTGCGCCGGTCTGGGTCAATTTCTGGGCGATATAGCCGGAATCGACCCCGCCGCTGAGCGATATACCCACCGGTTCACCCGCATGGGCCCGACGTGAGATGCCATCCGCCAAGGCCGCGTCGATCTTGCCGCACAACGCGGCTTCGTCGACGGCCTCGGTTTGGGGCCGGTACACTTCCTTGATGTCGAAATATCGCTCCACGATCGGGGTTCCGTTGTGGATAACGAGCCGCGAGCCGGCGGGGAGCCTCATGACGCCCGGAAATAACGAAACGTTGGAGGGCGCGAAACCGAAATTATAGTAATGCAGTAACGTATCTTCTTGGATGGTCCGGCCTAGTTTTTGTTCTAATAAATTTAGTCCATGTACGTGGGTCGAAAACCTCACAAAACGATCTGTAACAGTGTAATAGAGGCGACGGGTGCCGTATTTGTCCGTCGCGATCGATATTCGGGTCGGTGCGTCGCCTTCTTCCACATCGACGAGGACAAAGCTTCCGTCGAGTTCTGAGACACTTGCGAATGCAATCTCTTCGCCCGGGTCACAACGATCGTTGCTACCCTCAGGCGTACCAAAAACGGTGCCAGCCAAAATGCGTGTCCGGCCGCGGCTTGTCGCCTGTCTGATAGGGATTTGTTCCGAGTTTGTGTAAATCGCGGCGGCAGATCCAATGCTATCGATTCTGCGCGCCCGATCGTTCGGTAGTAGTGCGCTCGATGAGACGGAGGGGTTCCTCGAAATGACGCCGAAAAAGCAGGGGGACATACTGGGCTGTTACCCGTCGGTTATGGTGAGCATTTACGGGTGGCCAACGTGCGCATATAGGCCTCGACGAATTCACCGGCGGTCTTCTCGATGTGAAATTGGTGTGCGTGGGACCGCAATCGCGCGGACTCTTCGTCCATTTTACGGCGTCGGGCGTAATAGGCTTCGAGACGTTCCGTCAATTCCTCGATGCTTGAGACGATGTTCTCAGGGGTACATCCGCCGACTATTTCGACAAGGCCGCCACTATCTTCAAAAACAATCGTTGGTTTTCCCATCGCCATCGCTTCCAATGCGACGAGACCGAACGGTTCGCCCGATGATGGCATGCCACAAACATCAAATGCCGATTCGAAATCTAGGGCGTTGCGTTGAAATCCCGTAATCGTTGCGTGGTCGGAAAGTCCGAGCGACCGTATCTGATGCTCCAGCGTCTGACGAAGAGTTCCGTCGCCGACGATTAGCAACGCTACATCCGGCTTATCTGTCTGAAATTCGGCGAAGGCGCTGATGAGTCTGTCGATTCGTTTCATTTGGACAAGCCGCCCGCAGGCGCCAACCACAAATTTGCCTTTGATCTTTGCTTGAACTTTACTGGGCAATCGCGAGATATTTCCGGACAGACGTTCAATATTTAGCCCATTATAGATGACTACCGTTTTTGAATTTCGAATGGAATACATACGTTCTGCGTATTCTTTTGTATATTTTGAATTATACGTTACCATATCGACAATGTAACGTATGAAATACTTCAATATAAGTTTCTTTATGTGATCTTTTACTGACCTTTTTCTATGAATCCCAAAGTTACCGTGAAAAGTATAGACGGCCGGCGTGCCCGATAACATCGCGCAGATCATGTACATCGGATGGAAAAAGTGAAAATGCAGAATATCGACCTGTTTGAAGATCTTCGTGATCCGATAGGCGGCAATTGGAGACATATCGTACCCGCCGCCAAGCTCAACGTGGAGCAGGCTGGCGCCTGAGTCTGAATATTCTTCAAGGATGGTATCGCTGAGTCGCCCGTATATGACCGCAGGTTCGACTTCGGTGGTTGCGCATTGCGCCCGAACGAGGCTGGTGACGATTGTGCTGATGCCACCGAAGCCATATCCATGGAGCAGATGCAGGACTTTCATTTGTCGGCCGAAGGAACCATTTAATCGCGTTATATCAGAAACTTCGCTTGGTCGGTTTTATACGGCAGAGATATCACACATACAATCGGATCGGAGTTACGAGGCTTAGTTGATTGCTCGGTAAATTCCGCAATACTCGATATATTACTTTTCGTTTAAGCCTAAACTGAGAATACGGCGTAATGACGGCTTTTTCCGTCTTAGAGGCAATGAGAACAATGCGGCCTTGTTTGGCTAATTTAATTTTGGCGAATGTTTAGTCGGCATCCTGAGATGCCCTTGGCGACATACAACGTCGGTCGAGTGCAGGACAGTATCCGACCTGGCTTCGCAGGCCCCTGGATCGATGACGGCAACTGGCACCGTTCTGTTGGTGACCAATATTCCCACACCGTACCGGATTCCTCTCTCCAATGCGGTCGCGGAGGCCTTCGAGCGGAGCGGTTTCAAATTGAAGGTCGCTTTTGCTGCGTCCGGGTATGCGCGCCGGAATCGGGCCTTTTATATGGATCAGTGCCGATTTGCTTATGAGATCTTGCCCAGCACGCCTTTTCACATCGGGAAATCGGAGAGTGCTTCCTTTACCTATCAGGGCCTTTGGCGCGCGCTCCGGCGCGAAAAATCGGCTGGTCCGCAGTTGCCTGGTTTTTCAAGAGGTGAGATAAACGCGCGTCATAGAAACGGCTTTAATGTATTCGCCAGAAAGGCGAATCTGTCCCGTAAAATGGCCTTGAAGCAACAACGACGCATAAACTTCAATCTGCCATGATCAATGTTTTCGGTGTGGCCCGGGCCCTGGTCTTTCTATAGACTTTGATAAATTCTCCGACGGTGATGTCGATATGGAAGCGCTTGGCGTATTTAACCCTTCGCGGCGCTTCTTCGTGCTTCTTACCGCGATTTTCATAATAATGGTCGAGGCGTTTCGTTATTCCGTCAATGCCGGTAGCTATGTCAGCAGGTTCAAGGTCGCTGATTAGTTCGATAAGGCCGCCGCCGTCGTCGCAGACGATTGTGGGTTTACCCATCGCCAAAGCTTCCAGTGCCACCAGCCCAAAAGCCTCCCCACGGGATGGCACAACGCAGACGTCGAAGATGGCCTCGTAATCGAACACGTTGTGCTGGAAGCCGACAATTCGGGCGAGATCCTCAACGCCATGGGCTTCTATGCTGTGTTGTAAGGACTCACGAAGAATTCCGTCGCCGACGATGACGAGGGCTACGTCAGACTTGCCTACCCGAAAACTTGCAAAGGCGTCGATAAGCCTATCGATGCGTTTCGTTTGCACCAGCCGACCACAGGCACCCACCACGAATTTATCACGGTGGTTCGCTAGAAACTCTTTGGGCAAATTTGAAGGTACGCCTGCAATGCGGTCGATGTTTAGCCCGTTGTAGACCACGGATGAGTCCGTTCTCCGGATCGAGTACAATTTTTCCGCAAGTGTTTTTGTAAAATTCGAATTGAAGGTAATAAAATCAACAAATAATCTAATAAAATACTTAAGTATTATTCGTTTAACGTAATCTTTTATTGTCTTTTTTCTATTGAGGCCAAAATTGCCGTGGAAAGTATATACGATTGGCGTACCGGAAAATACCGCGCAAACCATGTACATCGGGTGGAAAAAATGAAAATGAAGAACATCGACTTGTTTGAATATTTTGGTGATTTGGTATGCGGCAAACGGAGAAATGTCGTATCCGCCGCCAAGTGGCACGTGGTGTAGCGTCGCGCCCGACTTTAAATGCTCTTCAAATATGGCGTCGCTGAGCCGTCCGTATAGCACTGCGGGTTCGACCTCCGAGGTCTCGCATTGCGCCTGTACAATGCTGCGAACGACGGAGCCGATGCCACCGAAGCTAAATCCATGGAGTAAATGCAGGACCTTCATATTTTGACCGATGACTCCACTAAACCGGTAAAAATCAAAAGCTTCGCTTGGGTGATTTTATACTTTAGTGCTATCACAGAAACAATTTGATTGGCGTATTAGGTCTTGGTGGTTTGCCACCTTTATTATGCATTGCTCGATGGAATACCTAAATTGAAGCTAAGCCGAAATTGCGGCGTCATGGCGGCGTGTTGTCTCTTGCGAATGTGATTGAGAAAGATACGGTTAGATTGCCGGACACGGATATAGAGCATTGATAGTCTTACTGGAATTTTCGGCCGGTTGCATTTCGCATTCGCCAAGCGCGATACACGATCCAATTCGGCGTAATAGGCCCCTCGATCGATGACGCCAACTGACACCGTCCTGTTGGTGACCAATATTCCCACACCGTACCGCATTCCTCTCTTCAATGCGGTCGCTGAGGCCTTCGAGCGGAGCGGTTTCAATCTCAAGGTCGCTTTTGCCGCGTCCGGGTATGCCCGCCGGAATTGGGCCATCGATATGGATGAGTGCCGGTTTGCATACGAGATATTGCCCAGTACGCCATTTCATATCGGGAAATCGGAGAGTGCTTCCTTTACCTATCGGGGCCTTTGGCGCGTGCTCCGGCGCGAAAAACCGGCTGTCACCATCATTACCGGCTATTCCCTCGGCACGATCAAATTATGGGTTCGAAAGATTATCTTCGGTGAGCCCTACGTAATCTGGTCGGGCGCCATCGCCGATGCATCCGTGCGGACGCCTCGGCTGCGCGTCATACAGCGTCGAGTTCTCGTTCGGGCTGCCACGGCATTTGTTGCCTATGGAAGCCGTGCGAAGCAGTACCTCGAATCGCTCGGAGCGGCGCCGGAGCGGATCAGCATCGGGATCAATACGGTCGACACGAAATTCTATCGGCAGCGCGCGCTCGTTGGTAGCGAGGAGCGCCGTCGGGCGAACGGCTTCGATATCGTCTGCATTGGCGATTTGAGCGCCCGTAAGCGTGTCGACCTCGCGTTACGCGCGGTGGCGCTTGTATCGGAAGTTCGGCGGGATTTCCGGCTGCGGTTAATCGGCGACGGCCCCGAGCGGGCGGCGCTTGAGAGCATGGCGAAGGACGTTGGAATATCGGACATCGTGTGTTTCGAAGGGTACAAGCAGAAAGACGAGGTCGCCGATATACTTGCGGCTGCGAACTGTTTGCTGTTCCCCAGCGGGTTCGATGTATGGGGCCTGGTTTTGGTTGAGGCCATGGCCGCGGGCGTACCCTGCATTGCTTCGGATCGGGCCGGCGCGGCGGAAGACTTGATCCGGGACGAGGTGACGGGTTTTTCGGTGGATTTCGAGGATTCGAGAAGGGTCGCCGACAGGATGGCGTGGCTGCTTGATAATCGTGACGCGGCATTGGCGATGGGGGCGGCGGCGGCGGATTTTATCGAATCGAACGTCACCCTCCAAAGATCGGCCGAGGGCTTCCTCGACGCCGTGAAACGGGCCCTTCCGGGCAGCTAACGGAATGCGAAGGACCAGTACCATTCAGAACGTCGATAACCGCGCTGCCAACGAAGGTGAGGGTGATCACAGGGGACGGATTGACGCCATCGTCGCCGATTCCCGGAAACGACCGCGGGTATTGATCATAGGCCCGACCCCGCCGCCCTATATGGGGCCGACGCTCGCCACGGAAATCATCCTGGACTCCCGCCTATCGGAGACGTTCGAATTGCTGCATCTCGACACGTCCCATCACGACACGTTGGCGACCTTGGGCGCGATCAGCCAGCGAAATGTCTATTCTGCGTTGAAGCATTCGGCGCAGTTGGTGGCGGTGATCGTCAAGAAGCGGCCGGATATCGTCTACATTCCGATCAGCCAGACCACAATCGGGTACCTCAAGGATTCGCTCTTCATCATTCTTAGCAAAGCCATGGGCTGCAAGGTTGTATGCCATCTTCGAGGCGGCTATTTCCGACAATGGTTCGACAGCGCGAACGCATTGGTTCGGCGCTACGTTCGGATGGTCCATTCCGCGGTCGACGGGCAGATTGTTCTCGGCGAATGCTTGCGGCCGTTATTCGACGGTCTGGTGCCGGCGAATGCAATATTGGTCGTTCCGAACGGCCGCGATTTCGATTTCGCACCGTCGGCGGATACGGATCGATCCGGTAGCACCGTTAGGGTCCTCTATCTCGGGAATCTGTTCGAGACGAAAGGCGTTCTCGACGTCGCCCGCGCGATCCCGCAGATCCGGGATGCTGGATGTCAGGTCGAATTCGTATTCGCCGGATCTTGCAACAATTCATACATCTGGGAGACCTTGGAATCCTGTCAGCGGGACCACGGCGAGGATGTCGTCAAGTTACCGGGGAGCGTCGTGGGGCAGGCGAAGCTCGATTTGCTGCTGGAATCCGATATGCTTGTTTTTCCGACATATTTCCCATTCGAGGGTCATCCGTGGGTGATCGTAGAGGCAATGGCGGCAGGCCTGCCGATCGTTTCCACCGACCATGCGGCTATTCGCGAAAGCGTCGAGGATGGCGTCAACGGATTCCTGGTCGAGAAACAGGCGCCCAGCGACATAGCGGACAAAGTCATTGCGTTGTGCCGCGATAGGGATTTGCGAGACCGCATGGGAAAGGCGAGCCGCGAATTGTACGAGGCGAAGTTCACCGAAGCGAAAATGGTCGACCACATGACGACCGCTCTGACGTCAACGCTGTCGCCCGTCAATAACTGATTTTTACGGCGAGAGCGTGTTCGGTTTGGCTCGATGAGCGCTGTTGGATTGCAGGCCAAGCGACGTCTGCCGAACCTTGGCGCGCCGGTTCAACGCGCCGAGGCGGATTTTCGCCATCGAGAAGCCAACGGCAACCCACATGTACCACGCCGTCGTCGTGTAACTCAGCGGCCTGAACGGTATGGAATAAAGCAGATATACCGCAATAAGAAGAAAAGAAAAAACGTGTAAAGAATAGTATTCACGCTGGTTAGGTGAATTGATGGCTTTAAAAATTGTAATAAGAAGTGAGATTAATATTATCAAGTACAAGGTAAATCCGACTATTCCATTGCGGCTAAGGATGTCTATGTAGTCTGAATGGGCCGGGGTGGACATGAAATTGCCGAACAACAACTCCATCGGCCCGCGTTGGGCAATCCAGTTGATGGAGATGATCCAATTGCGTCCGCGATTACTGCCGAGCGCTTCAAGATCGTTGGTCGATATTTCTTTTCCCGTTGCGACATCCGACGCTATGCTTTCCACGGCACCGATATCGCCTTGGAAACGGGCAGTCAGTCGCTCGTAGTTGACGAGAGAGTAGCTCGCAACCAAAACCCCCATAACGCCGATCAAGACAATATAAAGAAATTTTTCTTTCGCTTTTCCAAATATTACAAAGTTGAATACAGCATAGAAAGCGAGCAATATAAATACCGACCTGGAAAGTCCGGCGAGCATCAAATAAAAGGATGACAGCATTGCTGCAATGCAAAGTGAAAACCTAAAGAATCCTAGTTTCACGTTCTTGAGCGCGTAAGAAATAAAGATAAACCCATAGAGTGCGACGATTGCCAGCCCACCCGGGTCGTAGTACAGCCCGCGCTCGCGCAGCGAACTGTGAACGCTTGCGGCGTTTTCCTTAATTCCGCCGCTGTACCCGGCAAGAATGGCAACTTGGTTCAACAGGATCGCGATACTGACGCCGACGACGATGGCCTTGATGATGTCATCCCAGTCAGTGTCTTCGTCCCGCAGACCGAGTGCAAACGCCGCACCGTAAACCACGACCGAATCCATGACCCGGAAGAACATGTTCAAAATGCCTTGAATTTCAAACCGATCGTGCAGCATGAATCCGAATATCGCGGAGACGAAATTCAACGCAACGAAGAGGATCATGAGTTTGAAAAACGGTGCCTTCTGCTTCGGCGAAATGATCAGCAAAACGCTTAGGTAAAAAAATACTATTAAGCCGACGACATGTAGTGGGCCTACAGTAAAGCCTAAAAAACTAAATGAATACCCCCAGAACAAGTCGATCGTTGGCTTTGTGAGGAACAATAGAACTAGAAAGTTCTTTATGCTCTTCTGCCTTCGGAACTGAATAGAAACGCTCATAGTAGCCGCCTGGGCAAGGTTCGTTCCTCACTGAATGCCGCAGAATCTACCATGTTCCGGTAAACCTATGCTGAACTTTGCATGTTGCCTATGGCCCCCTCCTTCGGATGTCAGATGGGGATCGTTAATGTCCTCTTTCATCGTACAGAATCTGGCTTTGTTCCTTCGACGATTGCCGCATGCTCCGTCCGGTCGGGCCGTTCCACATTGGCGATGTCGGGTATCGCACTCTCGAGCGGCGACATCGATTTTGCGGCAAATCCGGCGCGGTTAACGAGATCGGTTAGCGTCTTGGCGTCATACATGCAACGATGTCCCGACCCGGAGAACAGACTGAATATCCTTTTGGGGAAAGAGCGCGGTTGCGTGTCGACGGCGCTGAGCATCGTCAGGAAATCGGTCGCTTCCAATTCGCCGTTCGCATAGAGGCCGACCGTGTGACCGAGATCCGGCACGACGACTCTTAAAACGCCACCCGGCTGCAGGACCCGAAAGGTTTCGAATGCGAGACGTTCGCCGGCATCTTTCGTCAGATGCTCGAACGTATGGGCGGAGTAGATATAGTCGATCGTATTGTCTCTCCATGGCAAAGGCTTACGGAGATCGTGGATAAAGATCGAGTCGTTCCATTCATGGCTGAAGAAGCGCCGCGAGAGCTGTTTCAGGACCGGCACTTTACTGAGCTTGGCGCCCGGGCCGAAATCGACGTTGACCCAACCGTCAGGCGTGTCGCCGCCGCATCCGAGATTTACATTCATCAGATTAACTTGAGATCCTGGTTTGGTGGGGCTTTTCCCGTCGGAGGCCATCCTTGCCGATGGTTCGGGGCAGCCAACCTACATGCCGGAAATCACGAACTCCTGTCCGGTGGAACCACGTCCCGGTATCGCACCCGCGTCTTACCGAGCCCCCATAGAAACAAGAGATCCGAGGTGACGGGTGAGGAATATTCATAGACGGCAAAGTTCTGAAAGAGTGTCCGTTCGATTGTTCTTGCTGGCGTCCTGATGTTCGTTTTGCGGCAAAGAAAGAAAAAGCTGCGCCAAAACTGCCACCAGGTCCACCATACGGTTTGCTTAACACCGATACGTGCCTTTCCTGGCACGCCTTTCCGGAAGGCGCGGAAGCTGTTGAGCGATCGGTCCGAAAGCGCGCTTGCGGATCGATGGAACAGGATGCTTGCGGCTTTCTTGCTCTGCCCGAACAGCTCTCTTGGAACGCCGCTTTCCTCCGCGATACGGCGGGGGACCGGCTTGTCGTAATACCCCCGGACGCTGAATTGTTGCATGTCTTCGTGTTGGGCGATTTTGAGCAGCTTGAGTTGCGTCGCCCGGCTGAATCCGATGACGGGCATCGGCAGGTGCGTGAATCCGACCCGGAGCCGAAACTCGCTTAGACTCGCGCCGCTGTTGTCGCCACGCTCGAAACTGAAGCCCGGTTTGGTGCCCCCGTGCCAGGCCGCATCCGCGAAAAATCCGGTCAGAAGGACGCGTCCCGCCAGTTTCGGCTCGAATGCCGAATAGATAAAATCTTCGCCGCCCATGCCGGTCGTTAGAAATTCGGCCTCTTCGAAATTAGCACAATTGGCCCGGGCATCCCGCTCGAACTCGATGGCCGACATCCCAAGGGCTTCCAGGACGTTGCGGCCGGAATCGTCGGCGCCGCCGCGCGCCGTCCGCAGGGTCACGCCTTCGCGGCATCCGAGGCGCGCGGCCATGGCCGAACAGGCCGTGGAGCCGTATCCGGAAGAACAGGTCGACAAAGCGGTGTAAGGGAATTGTCGGGCGGGGTCCGCACCGTTCTCGAATGTAGCCGACAGGGTATTTTCCAGGTAATGCCGATAGGTTTCATAACTATCGAAACCGACCTCGGCCTGTTTGGTGTTTACCGTCGCGGCGCCGTCTTTGATCTCGATATTGGCTACGGGTACACGATGAATTTCGCCGCGGTCGCCCGCGTAAAGACAATTTTCCGCCACCTCCATGCCGTTCGCCAGGGATGCGAACCGTTGGCCATACGGGACACCGACCGGCAATTCGACCCCTTCGGCCTCCACCAGAAAAGCCAGCGAGTTGGAAACCGCGGTATGACCGTCCGAGCGTAACATGAACAAGTTGTCGATCGGATGGCTCGCGCCGGCAATGACGATCTGGCCACCCTGGAGGATCAGTCCCGAGCCGAAGAAATTCGTAGCATCGGCGAAATCGTGTTCCGTGAACCTGCCGTCCCAGCACCCTTCAACGAACCCGTTCTCGAAAACTTCTACGCCGGTCCCACAGGTAGCGGATGCCGATTTCGCGGTGCATCGGACATGCCAGGCGAGCGGCGGGAGGGAGGGGGAGGTTCGAACCTTGAAATCCATGATGTGTGCGATGTCATAAGTTTGTCGAAAAACGAGCGAATTTGACCGGCGGGACTATTCTCGCCGGGCGCCTCCTATTTCAGAGACCACTGCGCGGGCTTTGCCGGACGGCGTTCTCTCGACCATCGATGTGTATTCGATGTCGATTTCGATATCAGAGCCCAGGTAATGCTTTAGCGATGCGATTAAGGTCGCGTCGTCTTTTGCCGCGTAGCCGGCTCGTTTAACCACGAGGACAGAAATCTTCCCGGGTGTCTTCTGCCGGATTTGGGCTTCCTTGATGTTTACCGAGTCTTCGAAAATTCGGTTCACCGCGCCGATCTTCTGGCCATTTTTGAGTACGATGAAGTCCTCCCCGCGGCCTTCGAACTTTTCCACCTCTCTCGGGAAACCGGCGCTGCCCATCAACGCCAAATCGCCTGGATCGTATCGGATGAGCGGGGTTGCGAGATTCGTGACATTGGTTCCGACGATACGTTTCGTCTTCGTTTCTGGATGATCCAAGAATTCAATCGCCGCAAAATCCTCATCGACGCGCAGTACGCCGTCGGGTTGCTGCGAGATGTTCCCGATGGCTTCGGCCATGCCGTAATGTTGGATCGGGCGCACGCCGAACGCCGTTTCGATCAATCCTGCCTGATGGTCGGTCAGGTTTTCGCTCGCGCTCGTGATCCATTCCACGGGATGGTCGAGCCGGTCGCCGCTATCGGCGATATAGCCCGCCAGTATCGCCAGCGACGAGGGGCGGCCCTGAATCCATCGAGGCTCCAACAGGCGCAGTGCGTCGAGATAGGCGGGTAAATTTTCTTGCGACATATGATAGGCGCTGAAGAACGTCCGTTTGGTCGCTGAATCATGACGCCAGAATGGCGGTTTGACCTGATCGATCGGGACGAGATGCTGCGCAAGGAAGGCGGCGCTCGGTGTTCCCCGCGCAATGCCGTGCATTCGATAATAACGCCACCACATCGCCCATTGCTCGCGGTCGGCCCGAATCGTGGTCGGGAAATGGAACCCGGCACCGGTGCTGCCGCTGGTATGGGTCATCATCCGTTCGGATTTGGGAACGCTTTCGGAATACATGTCCGAACCCTGCTTGATCGCCTCGCTTTTGGTAAGGATCGGCAGCGTTTCGAGGTCTTCCGGCGCATGGACGGTGTCTGGATCGAAACCGATTTCGGCGAATAATCGGCGGTAATAGGGAACGGTGTCCGCCGCGTGCCGCACAAACGCGCGCAGTCGGGCGTTCCGAAACTCCATCAGCTTGCCGGGCGCCCAGCCGAGCCGTTCTTCCGCCTCCGCCAGCACCTTATCGAAGGGCGATGCATACCGGCGCGAGTTCAGTTTCCAGCTGTAGAAACTGCACGCCATGTTTTGCAACGAAACGGGGAGTGTCGCGTAAATTCGCTGGTACATGCATTTTACCGACGGCAAGCCGGAGCTTGCGTCAATTTCGCGTTAATCTGTGTCATTGTCTATGCGATTTTCCGGTAAACGATCCACGCTGACTCTATCCCGCCGCTGGCCCGGTCCTCATTCGGAGCGCGAGCAATGCGGGGATGAAAAGCAGGATGGGAAATAGGGTTGCCCCGTATATCCGGCCGTCGGTGATCGGAAAGACCAAAAAGTGAGCAAAAGTGGAGGCCGCCATAAGGATAACGAAGTATTGTTCCGAGGATAGATGCGACAGTTTGTAGGTCCGTTGCGCGCCGATCGCGATGCAGAGCGACAGCATGGTGAACGCGCCCCAATTCTTCCAGTTCACGACTGTGACGACGCGTTTTGCCAAGACTTCGAAGTAGCGCGCGGGTTCGAAATCCGGATCGAAGCCCACCAGCGATTTCGGCCGGTCCAGGAACGTGTAATAGAAATGATTCCACCACCCGATATGCTCGAACGATCGCGTTATCAGGACATACGCCGCAATTGCCGCGACACCCAGGAATACCGCGTGCCAAATATGCCTTTGAACTAGGAAAAAAAACGTCAGGAACAGGCATGTGATGACATTGTCCGGCCGGACCGTCAGCCCGACGAGGAGCAGTAGGATTGCGCTGTTGGGGCGTTGTTTAAGCAAACATAGACCAGCCGCGACGAAAAGAGCCGTCGCGAGCGCGTCCGGCGTCGATAGGCGCGCAAGGTTCGGAAGTTGCAAAAGCACCAAGCCCGGTATCCAGATAAATCGGTAAAATCCGGGCAGGTCGTTAAAGGTAACATAGACACAAAGGGCGATTGCGACGCTGGCGAGGAAACTGATCCAAATCATCGCCTCGATAGAGCCGAGCATGCGGGAAAGGCCCTTCAGCAGCCAGACATAACCGGCCTTCACCTCGTACATCGGGAAGTGGGACTGAAAGACCTCCGGCTTTTCGAACCGATCTCGGCGGTACTCGTTCGAGCAACAGAGTTCTTGAAACCGCTCCGCCGACACGACGCCTCGGACGGTGGCCCAAATCCGCTTATGCAGGTCTGCATTGGGTTCGCCGGCGGTCTTTTCCGCGGCTGCGGCGTAGATGACCATGTCCCAGTTGTGGAACGGGCGATTGAACGACATGAATCCCAAGTAGGCGACGAACAGAAACAGGAGCAGATAGTTCGTCAATTGCAGGTACTGCGGCTTGATAGTCATTCTTTCGCCTACGAAGGATCGAGCTGTTACGAGAGATAGGAATGGCGTCAGGGTTTGGTGGAGTCTAATAGGAAACGGTAGCCGTTACATTGATTCCCGTTTGTTCCTAAATCCGAATAATGTCGATTTTTGGGGTGGTTCGCCCTCGAACGGTTCTCTCCGAAGGACTCATCTATGATGGCGCCGGAGATTTCGGACATTGTTGTCCGCGCTGCTCTTGCCTCTACTGAACATTTGTCCGCGAATGTGTAATTTTCGCGCCTATTCATTGCGCCGCGGGGGCGGCTCCAAAATTATGTTCGCCCATCACGATTTGCTGGCGACACAATTCGTTTTGTGGACCTTGAAACGGTTATTTTCAAACAAGGGCGGGCCGGATGCGAATTTTCCTAGCACACTGTTTCTCAGTGCCGAATCCTGTCGCCCAGGCGGTGTATAAACGGCAACGTAGTTTGCTGGGCAGGCTGTGTCCGTGCGCATGATCGCAGCCCGCTTCCCATAGAAGGACAGGCTTCGCGGTTTCCAGAATAAGAAAATCGAATCTGGCGCCGTCGACCTTACATAATCAAAGAAAGCGATCGCTTCCGGTGTGTACGGCCCTTCGATTGGCGGGCGGTCTCCTGTCCATTTTACGAGGGATATCAGTATGCACGTTGCCGCGGTGGCCGTGGTGGTGATGTCTTGAATTCGGCCAAATCTGAGGCCGTGGCAGGCGAAATAGAAGATGAACGGCATTATCGGGAACAGAAATCTCATTTGCCGGTAGGGGTAGATGATCAAGATCGAGACATATGCCGCGCATGCGACCAGAAGGATCAGGTCTTCTTTGCGTCGGGTGAAAGCGCCATAGAGCGCTAAACCGTAAACAACGACGCTGATCGCCAACAGGAAGAACCCGGATGCATTGAAGTAAGCTCCCGGACGGGCGAAATAGAAAACGGCGTTCCGCCAGACGGTGTCGACTGGTTTCTCGAAGAGCCCGTCAAAATGCCCGGTGCCGACATAGGATGTATCCCCGGGCAGGAGATACGTAAGGCCAACTCCGGCAGCGAACACAAAGAAAGGAATAATGCTGAACCGCTTATGGAGTATCTGTGCGATGAGGAGGGGAGCAAGTAGAACGATGCCATGGCTTCTCGTCCAGTACGCCAGAAATATGACCAACCCGATAAGAATGTTTCGCCCTAGATCATTGTTATCCCGGTCCCGGGACTGGCGAGCCATCATGAAGATGGCCAGCATAAAAAAGAGCAAGAAGGGTGCTTCTGATCGGAGATTATCCTTTTCGTCGAAGAAGTTTGGTCCAAACGCAATTACTGCCAATATACCGGCCGCTGAAACCGTGCTGATTCGGCTTCGAATCAGATGATAGAAAATTGCGAAGCCTCCGAAATAGAAGCCCAACATATAGATTTTCATTGCCATGACGTTGTGGCCCCAGATCGCATGGCCAATTGCCAGAATTGTGGGATAGCCCCACGGATAAACCGCTGGTCCGACAATGAGGTTTTTCATTTCCCGAATTCGAAATTCGCCCATGGCTGCGATTTCGGACGAAGTACCTTGCAACAGGCTGATTGCCTGCGCCCAATTCCAGGCATAGTCCGCGCCCCATGCGAGGCCCTCTCGGAATCCCGTTAAGTGAACGAGTGCGGCGGTGGCAAGGATTGCAATCCATGCGATCTCTGAAAATTTGACGTGCGATATGGTGATACTGCGCATTTCTCACACCAAACGAGCCGGGGATTGATTGACTGTTTATCGGCTGAAAACGGTAAATACACGGAAGACTTTGCGATGATCGACGGTCAGGGTATTCGCCAAGTCCAATGGCAACAACCCTCCGCGAATTCCAGCAAACTTGGATTCAAGATCTGAAGATTTCGCGTCTTTGGGGATGTTTTCCGGCAGCGTTGGAAATCGTTAGTCATCCCAAAGAAATTCAATACTTTAGTAGCTTGTTCATGCATATTATAGCGCTGGATCACAATTTCGAGACAAACCGTATTCTCGGTTGAATAGGTTGTCTTTTGAATGTTTGATCGCATGCCATGGGAGCGAATACTGAGCGAAGTCTATTCTGCCTTGGAATAGACTGATTTATGTCGTGATATTGGTTGTTAACAACTTGGCTTTGCCCATTGCCTGACACCACAAATTTTCATCCCTTGAAAGCCGACGAGGCCCATGCGACCGGCCGGCTGCTGTGGATCATCAGCGCCATTCTCGGAGCCGCGGCGTTTGCTTATATTTTCCGGGACGGCTTGATCTACATGATCGAACGCTGGGACCAGGAAGAGTACAGCCACGGGTCCCTCATTCCGATCATCACGATCTTCTTGATTTGGCAGAAAAAAGACGCTCTGGCGGCCATTGGGGCTGGTACGTCCTTGGTCGGGCCGGCGGCGTGGATCGGGACGTTGGTCGTCGCTGGTGGAATCTTCGTCGGGCTGGTTGGTGAACTCAGCACGATTTATCTGATCATTCAGTACGGTTTCCTGATGACCATCCTCGGCGCCGCCATGACATTGGTCGGGTTCCGCGGGCTGAAGTTAATCTGGGCGCCGCTGCTGTATCTGGTCTTCATGGTGCCGCTGCCGAGTTTTCTCTACGCCAACCTCTCGGCCGAACTGCAGCTTATTTCGTCGGAGCTCGGCGTCGCTTTCGTCCGGTGGTTCAATATCCCCGTCTTCCTCGAAGGCAACGTAATCGACCTCGGCATTTACAAGCTGCAGGTGGTCGAGGCGTGCAGCGGATTGCGGTACCTGTTTCCGCTCATGAGCTTCGGGTATCTCAGCGCCTATCTTTATCGGGGACCGGTGTGGCACCGGTTGGTCCTGTTCCTGTCGACCATCCCCATCACCATCATCATGAACAGCTTCCGGATCGGCGTGATCGGCATTGCGGTTGACCGCTGGGGCATCGAGATGGCGGAAGGCGCCCTTCATTTCTTCGAAGGGTGGGTTATCTTCATGGCCTGTGTCGCCATTCTGTTCTTGGAAATCTGGGTCTTCGTCCGTTTTACCGGCGGAAAGCGCAGCTTCACCGACGCCTTCCGCATCGAGCTGCCCGACCGGACCAACGGCTGGCTGCCGAAGCTCGGTGGCACACCGACGCGCCCCTGGCTGGCCGCCGTTGCGGTGCTGGTGCTGGCGACCGTCGGTTCCGTGGCGATCGCGCAGCGTACCGAAACCGTTGCTCAACGCGAATCGCTCGAAGCCTTCCCGGTACAGCATGATAATTGGTACGGGAAGAGTATACCGATTGAAAATCAAATAGTTGATGCGCTTAAGCTTACAGATTACGTGAATGTAAATTATTCCCGGCCCGGCGATAGAATGCCGGTAAACCTCTATGCCGCGTATTATGCGTCGCAGCGGAAGGGCGAGGCGGTGCATTCCCCGCGGTCCTGCATCCCGGGGGGCGGTTGGCAAATCGAATCGGTCGAGCGACAGACCGTGCCGGACGTGACGCGGGCCGATGGGCAGCCGTTGAAAGTCAATCGGGTGATCATTGCCAAGGGGGCGGTCCGTCAGGTCGTTTATTACTGGTTCGCACAGCGCGGCCGGAACCTGACGAACGAGTATCTCGTGAAATGGTACCTGTTCTGGGACGGAATCACCCGCAATCGCACCGATGGCGCGTTGGTACGGCTTGTGACACCGGTCCGCCCTAATGAAGACACAAGTGCCGCCGATAAACGGCTCCTATCGCTCTTGAAATCGATTTATCCAAAGATCGGTAAATATATTCCGGCTTAGCCGGCGCCGGAGGCTTTATGAAACGGTCCTGCCTCTGGTAAGAAGGGCCTTGGGGAGAGGCCGGCATTCACGGTCGGTTTTTGTTCATACCGCAATGGTATGAATGATTTTCGACGTTGTTGATGCGTCACGTTTGCGAGCGGAAGGCCGCCTCATGCGACGGCATGTTGCTGTTTCCCCGAAAGGTGCCGATGATCCTGGCGTTTAGTTTCGTTGGCGCGCTTTTCGTCACAATGGTCCTTGTGCCGCCCCTGATGCGGATTGCGGGGCCATTGCGCCTATTGGACGTTCCCGATGAACGGAAGATCCACACCGATCTGGTGCCGCGCTGCGGCGGTTTGGCGATCGCGTCGGGCGTTCTGCTGCCGCTCATCATGTGGATGCCCAAGGAGACGGCCATGTCGGCATTGCTGGCAGGGGCGATCGTGGTCTTTTTGTTCGGACTCTGGGATGACGTAAAGGACCTGGATTACAAGATAAAGTTACTGGGCCAGATCATTGCCCTGGTGATCGTTCTCTACGGTGGAATCTTCCTTCAGCGGTATCCGTTCGCCGGGCTCGATCCGTTGCCGGTCTGGATTTGCGTTCCGATTTCCGGCCTGTTCATCATCGGCGTCACCAACGCGGTCAATCTATCCGACGGCTTGGACGGATTGGCGGCCGGTTGCACGCTGCTGACATTGGCGATGATCGCCTTCCTCGCCTACCAATCGGACGGGTATTCCACCGTATTGCTAGCCCTGACCGTCATGGGCGGAATTCTGGGATTTCTGCGGTATAACACCCACCCGGCGATCGTGTTTCTGGGCGACGCTGGCAGCCAGTTCCTTGGATTCACCGCGGCGACACTTACGCTTCACTTGGTTGCAACGGTCAATACCGCCCTCAGCCCGGCATTGCCGCTGCTTCTGCTCGGATTGCCGATCCTCGACACCTTGTGGGTCATGGTCATCCGGATGCGCGTGCGGCGGTCGCCGTTCAGCCCCGACCGGAACCATCTGCATCATCAGTTGCTGCGCCTTGGCCTCAAGCAATACGAAGCGGTTTCGCTCATCTATGCGCTGCACGGCTTGCTGATCTTTTCAGCCTACTATCTGCGGTACGCGTCGGATACGTTGATCGTCCTGATTTATGTCGGATTTTGTGCCGCCGTGATCGGGCCCCTGTCGATTGCAAAGATCAAAGGATGGCGGTTCCGGCCCGAGGCATCGACGAAGAACGTTGCCGTCGAACGCCGAAATCTTTGGCTCCGGAAACGCGCTTGGCTGCCGATCGTCACCGCGCAATTCCTGGCAATCGCCGTATCCGGTTTCCTGATCGGCGGCGCCTTTGTGGTGGATTGGCTGCCGCGCGATTTTGTCGTCGTTGCGGTCGCGGCGATCGTCGTCTTGGTGGCCGGCACGATCTTCCTGCGGGGCAGTTGGCGCCTGCTGACCCGGGCGGGCGTCTATATGTCGAGCGTCGTGGTGGTGTTTCTGCTGGGGGACATGCCGGACGGCGACTGGGTTAACGATTTTTCGATCAATGCCTTCCTGATCGTGGCGTCGGCGGTCTTGGTCTTCGGCATTCGGGTCACGCGCCGGGACCTGTTTCGCGTCACGCCGCAGGACTTGCTGATCGTCTTTTTCGCACTCGTGGTTCCCAATCTGACGTCGGAATATTTAACCCGTTATCCCGTCGGTGAGATTGTGTTCAGACTTTTGGTGCTGTTTTACATCACTGAGTTTTTGCTCAGCCAGGAGCAGCATGGCCGGGAACGCGATACGCGGGTGGATAGTTTGATGCGGTTTATCAACCGTTTATTGAGATATTCCGCGCTAATATGCCTCTGCGTGCTGGTGCTGCGCGGTCAGTTACTATGGTAATGATGGGCGTCGCTAACCCCTTGGAAATCCGTAATACTGCTGTTAGTATCTGCTCGAATTCTTTGAGTTGTGAAAATATATTTATGAACATTTGCCGCTTTGCTTTGACAGTGTTGATCGTGTGTTTGCTGACTACTGGTCAGGCAAACGCCGTCGAGATCAATTTGTCCGGCGAGAATGTCGAGAAGTATTTTCAGATCCTCGAAATCTATGTCCTGCCTTTCCTCGTCGTATCGACAATCGTCCTGCTGTGCGGTTACATCGCCAGCAAGATCTATAACCGGCGGCTGAACAAATCCGTCGAGGACCTTGTGGCCGAGAAACGGTCGCCGGACCTGCGCGATGAGGGCACGGCCGCTTTCCTGCGCGAAATTACCAACACACCGCCGATCAAGGACCCGGTCCCAGACCGAGAGCCGCGCCTTCGGTTGCGCCGGCGGCGGTCGAAAAAAACGGCTCCTCCCGTCGATCCGCCCCTTAGGGTTGGCATCGACGATCGACCGAACACCGATGTCGGCACAGAGCGGCCGGACGACGGCGTTCGGGAGCCTTTGCTGCTGCGGGTTCCGACGGTCGCGCCGGCGTCGGACCCGACCGAAAGGGAAGAAGGTGCGGATGAGCCTGCTGCCATCGACCGGGATATGGGCCGGGCGAAGGATGATCTTGCGTCCGATCTTCCGGGATTCCCGAATGAACCCGAACCGCCGATTGTTCCGGTCCCGACACTAACCGCGGATCCGCCGTCGCTGCGTGTTGATACACGGGAAGTTCCCGAGGCGCCGGCGTTGGACGATGGAACCGGGACGGATAAAGCCGTTTCGGTCGAACCTGGCGATGCACCGTATGTGGAGACGTCCTTCGACCTGAAGGCGGGATACGACAGCACCGCGGAGACACAGTCTCCGGAGCCGCCGGAAACGACGCGGGAGGCCGTCGATAATCCCCCGGTATATACGCCCCCGGTGAGATCGGCGGATTTGCCGTTGGACATGAAGTTGAACGGTTCCGCCGACGATACCGGGACGGAAAAACCCGGGCCGGACGAAGACGGATTGCGGCCGCCGGCTTTGGACCGGACGGAATGGTGGGCCGACTCGGCTGCGGCACCCGATCCGGTCGAGCCGGGTGCGGGCGTCGTCCAGCCGCTGAATCCGACTGTCGATACGTCGTCGCGCGAGAGACGGAATGCCGAAAAAGCGGCCACCGATATCGTGCGAAGCCTGGATCGGATCACATCAAGCCTGCAACACAACATGACGGTTCTGGCGGATCATATCCAGCATCGCCGCGGGTTGCTGCTGGAAGACGTGCAAGGGCTGCGAATTTCCGGTTTCAGCGCCGGTGTGGATGTTGCGGAGCGGTTGCGGGCATTGGACCAGCAGTCGGCGACCGATGTGCACGACAGCTATGCCGCGGTGGACGGATTGAACCGCATCATCGATCGTCTCGAACAGATGGCGGCGGACGAGGCGCTTGATGAAGGCTGGAACGAGTTGATCCGCACGCGGCTGTCGGAAACGATTTACGCGGTGGGGCAGGGCAAGAAGACCTTGCTACCGCACTTGCCGGCTGATTCGCCGGTGACGAGCAACAACGGCCCGGACGAACGGGCGGACGATGCCGGACAAGCGCCGCATAGCGGCGGCCTTCCGTTCGGCACCCGGCAAGGTTAGCCGGACATAGTCGGGGGACTGTTTTTCATGGCGGATTGCCGTCCATGAGCGAAGCATTGGACCGTGCCGGAGACGGCGGATTGGTACACCGGGCGCTTTCCCGCCGAAGGGCGGGGCTGCTAATCCGGAGGTACTAACTCGAAATTTTCGGCCGCGCCGGCGGATACTTCCCCAATGGCAGGGTCTTCCACGATATCCTTCGCTCGGCCGGCGACCGCTGGATCTAAATTATCTGGGGGCGCTGAATGCAGCGGGCACTAAAACAAGTTCAATCATCCATGTTTGATTCACGATCGACCAAACAGCCGTTTCGGCTGAACTCCGTATTCAAGATATTCCTGATTCTGGGCATGCTGACGCTTGCTGGCTGCGATGGCGCTGAGGAGCGCGAGGCGGCCTATTTCGAGCGGGGCAAAGCCCTCTACGAGGAAGGCAAGTTCACCAAGGCGGGCCTCGAGTTCAAGAACGCCCGCCAGATCAATCCGCTCAACATGGAGGCGTTGTTTTATCTCGGTCTGATCGCGGAACGGTCCAAGGATTACCGTGCCGCGCTTGCCGCTTTCCGCAAGGTTAGCGAGCAGAACACCAAGCATGTCGGCGCGAATGTTCATGCCGGCCGGATTTTGCTGGCGGCGGGCCAGATCGACGAAGCCCTGTTGCGGGCCGAACGGGTCCTGGAAGCGGAACCGGAGAATGCGGACGGCCGCGCTCTGCGTGGCGCTGTGTATCTCCGCCGGAACCGGCTGTCGGATGCTCGCACCGAGGCGCAAGCGGCGTTGAAGAAGGATGGCGCCAATACCGGGGCGATTTCGGTACTGGTGGGCATCTATCAGAAGGAAAACCGGAACAAAGAGGCGATCGAACTGCTCGAAAAATCGGTTGCCGGCAGCCCGTCCGAAAGCGCGTTGCGGCTTCTGTTGATCGAGATGTACCGGCGTACCAAGAATGTGGATGCGATCAAGAGCGTCTATGCGGATCTTTTCAAGATCGATCCGAAGAACCATGGGCATCGCATCGATCTGGCGAAACTGCTGATCGGGTTCGACAAGAAGGCCGACGCGGAGCAGGTGCTGCGCGACGGGGTTGCCGCCGACCCGACGGATAACCGGCCCAAGCTGATCCTTATCGACTTCCTGGCCAATCAACGGTCGCTTGCCGATGCCGAGAGCACGCTGAAAGACCTTATCGACAAGTCGCCGGACAACAACATGCTCCGGTTCGGTTTGGCTCAGCTCTACGCAAAGCACAAAAAAACCGGCGAGGCCGAACAGGTACTGCAGAACATAGCGGACACCTCGGAATCCAATCCCGAAGTGATCCGGGCCAAGACGGCACTCGCCCGATTGCGGTTGGTCGCGGGCGACATGCCGAAAGCGGAAGCGTTGGTAGAGGAGGTCCTGAGTACCGACAAGTCGAATGGCGACGCTCTCACTACCCGCGGCCGTATCCACCTGCAAAAGAACCAGCTGAACGAAGCAATCGCCGATTTGCGGCGGGTGTTGCGGGACAATCCCGATTCCGCACAGGCGTTGGCGCTCGTCGCGGATGCCCACTTGCGCGCGGATGAAATCGACTTGGCGGCGCAGAGCTTGCGGCAGCTGCTGACCGTGGCGCCCACCAACGATGCGGCGCGGTTACGGCTGGCCCGGTTGTATGTGCAACAGCGGAACTACGATACGGCGCTCGCGCTCACCGATCAGGCGCTGAGCCGGACACCCTCGTCTGAGCAGGCGTTGCGGCTGCGGAGTGACATTCTGATCGCGCAGCGCAAACTGGGACCGGCATTGGCCACGGCGGAGAAATTGCGGGACGTCGCCGATGACAAGCCGCAAGGTCATATTTCCGTTGCCCGGGTTCACCAGGCCGAAGGCCGCCATGTCGAGGCGCTCGCCGCCTTCGATAAGGCGTTGTCGCTCGAGCCGACTTCGACGGCGGCGTTGACCGGTATCGTGCGGTCGCATCTGCTGATGAAGCAGGTGGACGAGGCGGTCGTGCGTCTGAAGGCCGTGATTAAGAAGGCGCCGGATAATGTCTACGCCCACAATCTGCTGGGCGAGGTATACGCCACGGATAAGGCAGTCGAGAATGCCAAGAAGGCGTACATCCGGGCCACCGAACTGCGCGACACATGGACGCTGCCATACGTGAATTTGAGCCGTCTCATTCTGGCGCAAGGTCAACCGGAAGAAGCGATCGCAGTGCTGCAGAAAGGCCTGAAAGCCTCTCCGAAGGACGCCACGCTGCTCTTCACGCTGGCGACCGCCCAGCAGGCCGCGAAGGAATATGACGCGGCCATCGCGACCTATAACGACATGCTGGAGCAAAATCCGAAGATGGATGTCGCGGCAAACAACATGGCGGCGCTGGTTGCGGACCATCGGTATGAGGATGCGGAAGCTTTGGAGAAGGCCCTCGCGGTGGCGCAGCGTTTCCAGACCTCGGAAAATCCTTTCTATCTGGATACCCTGGGATGGCTGTTATATCGCAAAGGCGATTACAGCCTGGCGGTCGTGACTTTAAAGCGCGCGGTCGACGAATTGCCGGATCATCCCTACCTGAACTTCCATCTCGGCATGGCTTATTACAAGAGCGGACAAGCCGAGCAGGCCAAACCGCATCTCGAAAAAGCGGTGGCTCAGGTGGAAAAGTACCCGGAAATAGCCGAAGCCAAGAAGATCCTCGAATCGCTCTAGCGTTGGGGTCTCCGCGGTTGAAAAATTGGGCGCGCCGATAGACCGGTCACAGGTCCGGCGCGCCTTAATCCTTTAATAATAGTCCGAAAGAACGCCGCCCTAGCCAGACAGATAGGTGTCCCCGCCGATCGGCTACCCCCTATTGTGACCAAGATGGCTTGAAGCCCTCTTTTGAAGCAATTACAGGGGTTTGCAGGAAAATGTTACGGGGATTTTGGATCGCGGCGGTTTTTATTGTTGCCGTGATTTTGGCCGGATTGCCGGCGTCGGCAATGACCGTCGGTCCGGGCAATGCCGTCTGGAACGCGAACACTTCCTTATCCTGCTCCGGGCCGAACGCGGCGACCAATTCGTCCTGTATCGATCACGAGCGCATCTCCCGAACGTTCGAGGTCACCGAGGCGCTGACCCTGCGGACGACGGCCCTGAGTGTCGAGAATATGGTCGATTTCAATCTTCGCCTGTTCGAGGTTGCCACCGATACGACGCTTGCCTCCGTGACGGTGAACGCGGCCGGGACGACGGTGTCGGATCAACTGCTGTCCTTCTCCGTGCTGCAACCCGGCGTGCTCTATGCGCTGGCGGCGGCCGGCGACGTGTTCTTCCCGGTCGGCGAGACGTCCAGCAGTGGCCGGTACAGTTTCCAGGCCATTGTGGTGCCCGTCGCGCAAACGCCGTTGCCGGGCGCGATTTGGCTCATGCTGAGCGGGCTGAGCGTCTTGCTGCTGGGGGCGAGCCGCCGCAAGCCCGGCTAGGACGTGTCCTGGCGCGACCGTGTCGTACCGATCCCGAAGACCGCTACGACCCCTCGCATGAGGAGAACGCCGACCACCACGCCGGCCATATTCGCGCCGAAGTCGGGCCAGCTTCCCGTACGATAAGGGACGGCTATCTGCGCAAGCTCCAAGGCCGCGCCATACAGCGTCAATCCGGCTAGCAGCGGCCAAAAGTACCGGCGCGCCGGAAAAGCGAGTGTCCCCGAAAACGCCAATACGCCGTAGGCGGCGATATGCCGCCATTTATCCAGGCCGTCGTAGATTTGACCCGGGATACCGGGCTTCAAGGACAGATAGGCGACGATGATCAGGGCAAGGATGAAAGCCGCGCGCAGTAACGGTTCCCAGCGCTGGATGGTGCCAGTAACCCGTTTTGCGCTGCGATCCGAAAGCATATTTTTTATCTAAGGCGAGCGGTTCATGCAGGTGTCGTATAGCGGTGTATAGTCGAATCCGTCACCGCGACAAAGCTTGGCGATGGCCAAATTCGAAAAATTGCGCCCGCGGCAACGAATTGCCGCGGGCGACGAAAGATTAAATCCGTGAGCTGTAAAAGAACTTCGCGCTTTATAAATTCGGTCGTGAAATTACTTCTTCGAATCGGTTTTTGACGGTTTCCCGGACATCGGCTTCTTGTCCGCCGACTGGTTGCGGTCCGCCTCGGTGTTATTGCCGGTCGAGACCTGGACATTCTGATAGTAGGCGTCATTCTTCTTCAGCCAATCACCATCTTCGACCCACTCGAAGCGGCCTCGATCGAAACTGGGCGCAGCCTCGATCTGCTTTTCCGACATGGCAATGTAGAAGGTATCGCGGTCCAGGGAGACCTTGAATTTTTCCAACGGCACTGCGATTTGCTTGTCGCCGATCCCAAGAAATCCGCCATGCGAAACAATCAAATAGCCGCTCTTGTCGCCGGTACCGATGAGGATATCTTCCACCTCGCCGAGGTCATTGCCCTTCAAATTTTCGACGTCCGCGCCGATCACTTCGTCCGCGCGTAGCCGGCCCAGAACCTCTTGGACTGGTATTGCCGCGGCGATACGGCGTTGCCGATACTCGGCCCAACCGCGGTCGTCCAATGGCCGCATGGTGCCTACCCGTTTGGCGGTTCCATCTTTCAAATAAACTTGTTGGGCCTTTTTCGGGTCGCGCAGCAGTTCCCGAACGGCCTCAGCGACTTCCTCACACGCATCATCCTTGCCATAGGCTGCCAGTTTGGCGGCGGCATTCCGCAATTCGCGGGCATCGCGTATGAGTGAGACGGGAATCTGGCGGCGCGCCTTTTCATTTTCCACGACGCTTTTACGCAGTTCGTCATCGACGATTTCACATTTCGCCATCGCGGTCCCGGAAGCACCCAGGAGGAGTGTCGCGGCGACGGTGCCCATCAATACTTGTCGAATGCTCATTCCGTGTCTCTCCGTTGCAAATTTGAATTCGTAAATTGATTTGCCCACGAAGCGATCGTGCGGTTGCTCGACCGCCGATAGTTGATGTGGGTTAATTGAGAAACGCGGGAAATTTTGATTGGTTCCGGAATTTTCCCGAAAGTTCTATGTCGGAGGCGCTGTATGCCGCCATTCAGGATTCATTCGGAACTCTAATGCTTTGACGGCGTTGAATAGAGTATCGGAGCCGCAGTCTCTTCTCCCGAGGGTGTTGTGGGCTTCGGTTTAAACATGCGATCACTTATCTTAGCCCCGGCCTCTGCCGGGGCTTTTTTTGGGCTGCCCATCGCCGTTGCGACCCGAAAATCCGGCACGCTTTTCATCTATCGGGCTGAATTGCGAATTCTGACCTAGGCCTTTGATACATAGTTTGGCCTGGAGTGATCACGGAATTTCGCGGGGGGCTGGAGGTCCGGGCCGGAATCGAACCGACGTACAAGGCTTTGCAGGCCTCTGCATAACCACTCTGCCACCGGACCAACGCATTCGATATGTTGGCGTCATATACGGGTCCCGCCGCCGAGGGTCAAGCGCCGTCGCCGTCACCCGTATCCGTTGTTTTCCTGAGAATAGAAAGATATAAACGGTCAGAACTGTGTTGGCGATATGTTAGGATTTTCGGTCCTAAATTCTTCAGCAGATTTCTGGGGGGAGTATCAGTTCCATGGATTTCGCCGTTGCCCGGCGCAACATGGTCGAGTGTCAGCTTCGAACGAACCGCATTACGCAGGACGCGGTGATCGCCGCAATGGGCGAAGTGCCGCGCGAGCGGTTCGTTCCCGACAATCTCGCGAATATTGCCTACGTGGATGAGGATCTTCCCGTTGGCGGCGAGCGATACTTGGTGGAGCCGATGGTGCTGGGCCGTTTGCTGCAGGAAAGCCGCGCGGGCCTTGATGACGTGGCGCTCTTGATTGGATGTGGAACCGGCTATACGGCCGCCGTCCTTTCGAAACTATGCGGTGCCGTGTTTGCGTTGGAGAGTGACGCGACCTTTGCCGAAAAGGCATCCGAATTGTTGGCGACGCTTGGCGCCGACAACGCGGTTGTGGTCGAGGGACCGCTCGACAAGGGCTGGCCCGGCGAAGCGCCGTATAACCTGATTATGTTCGACGGGGCGGTGGCGGAAGTACCCGACGCGATTCTGGACCAGCTCGCCGAAGACGGGCGGTTGGTCGCGGTCGTTTGCGACGAACAGGGTGTCGGCCGGGCTACGTTGATGGAAAAGCGCGGTGGTATCGTGTCGAGCCGAACCATGTTCGATGCCAATACGCCGGTGCTTCCTGGCTTCGCGAAATCAGCAGGTTTTGTGTTTTAGGACTGTCATGGGTCAACATTTTGTGGTTTTATCGAGATGTTAGGTGTTGGACGAGGGGGAGTCGGCCAAACCGCATCTTTTTGTTGGGCCAGTTCTGGTACCGATCAACCGGCGCCATGCCGCAAACCTACGCATCGGGTGAAGTTGCCCGATGGCGTGCATTTGCATAGCCGACAGAAGGCGATCGTTGGCATGTGATTTGCAGAAATTTGGTGCGAGAACGGGGCACTGGCTCCGGCAGTTCGATTTTGGTGGGTTTGTTGACAAGAGGACGTACACGCTCTGTCTAGAACATTAAAGATCGCGGGTGGTGGCAATCGATCGAAGTTGCTCAACATCCGACGCAAGTTGACCAAGAGGGCCTTAGGAAGCGTTTCCGCGCTGGTTTGTGCGGGCTTTCTGATGTTGCCCATGAGTGCCGCCAAAGGCGATTCACTCGTCGATGCAATTATCCTGGCTTATCAGAACAATCCGACGCTGCAAGCGCAGCGGGCGAATGTCCGTGTTGCCGACGAAGGTGTTCCGCAAGCGAAATCCGGGTGGCGTCCCACGGTTGAAATATTGGGCGATGGCGGCGTAATTGCGGAGGAGACCGACGGCGCCACGTTGGAGAGGGATAACCGGGGCAGGTATTCCGCCAATCTGCGGGTGACGCAAAACGTGTTTTCCGGCGGCGGCACGATGGCCGACATTCGGCGTGCCAAGAATTCGGTTCGGGCGGAGCGGGCGCGGTTGGCGGTGACCGAGCAGGATGTGCTGCTGAGCGTCGTGCGCGCGTACATGGACGTGTTCCGGGATGCGGCGGTTCTTCGCCTGAATATAAACAACGAAAAGGTTCTGGCGCGTCAGCTCGAGGCGACGCGGGATCGCTTCAACGTGGGCGAAGTCACGCGAACCGACGTTTCGCAGGCCGAAGCCCGATTGTCGCGCGCGACCGCCGATAGAATTCAAGCGGAAGGAGACCTTCAGATCGGACGGGGCGTCTTTGTCCAGGTTGTGGGTCAACCGCCGGAAGACCTGACCAAACCGCCCACGGTGCGGGATCTGCCGTCCAGTCGCGACGAAACCATTGCGCTGGCACGGGACAACAATCCGGTCGTGACGGCGGCCTTGTTCGAGGAACGCGCCTCCGAGGAGAATGTCAGAGTCGTCAAAAGCGAGCTGCTGCCGAGAGTGGATGTCGTCGGCGAAGGCGGACGGGCGCAGAACCAGTCGGCAAGCGACCTGACGCGCGACTCGGCGAGCATTACCGCCCAATTGACCGTGCCGCTGTATCAGCGGGGTTCGGTTTCGAGCCGGGTCCGTGAAGCGAAGCAGGTTGTCGGACGGAACCGGTTGTTGCTGGCGGAAGCGCATCGCGAGGCGACCGAGGCTGGGAACAGTGCGTGGGAATCGCTGGTCACGGCGCGAGCCCGCATCCGGTCGTTTTCCGCAGAAGTCCGGGCGAATCGCATTGCTTTGGAAGGGGTTCAGCAAGAGGCCCTAGTGGGGTCGCGAACGGTTCTGGATGTCTTGGATGCCGAACAGGAGCTGCTTGATGCGCAGGTCAATCTGGTCCGTGCCGAGCGTGATGAAATTGTCGCGCAGTATGAATTACTCTCGGCCGTCGGCCGCTTGACGGGCAATGGCTTGAGTCTCAATACGGAGTTGTATACTCCTGAAGTGTACTATAACTCGGTAAGAGACAAGCTTTGGGGACTGGGGAAAGTCCCCGTTAAGTCGAAGGAAAAATAACCGGGGCCGACGAAGGACCGGCGCCGATGATGAAGCGGCCGAAAATTTGAAGGCACTCGGTTGAAATCAGTCAGGATGATCGAACGATGAGTGAGGCAGGCGACCAACAAGAACCTTCGATGGAAGAAATTCTTGCTTCCATTCGAAAGATTATCTCCGAGGATGGGGAAGAGGAAGCCGCGCCGCAGGTCGAGGCGGAGGCGCCCGTTCCTGAGCCGGAACCCGAGCCGGAACCGGAACCCGAACCGGAACCTGAGCCCGAACCGGAACCGGAACCCGAGCCGGTCGCGGAAGAGCCGCTCGAACTCACCGATGAGATCGAACCGGCGGAAGAGCCGCTCGAGCTGACGGAGGAGATCGAACCGTCGGATGAACACGCGATCGAGATATTCGACGAGCCGGAAGCCGAACCGGAGCCAGAGCCAGAACCCGTCGCCGAAATGGACCCCGCGCCGCTGGCACCGGTCGATTCGATCTTGTCCGACAACACCGCTGCGTCCGGAGTAGCCTCCTTTATGGAACTGTCCAAATCCGTGAAATCGCAACGGGGCGGCATGACGGTCGAGCAGTTGGCGGAAGAACTAATGCGTCCGATGCTGCGCCAATGGCTTGACGAGAACCTCCCCGATATGGTCGAACGTCTCGTTCGACGCGAAATTGAGCGCATGGCCCGCACGGGAGAAGACGGCTAAGTCTCCCCATCCGGGCCGGTTAATCCGACTTCTGGCCTGGAACAAAGTGTAAATGCCGGTCCTCGACAAGACTTTCCAACCCGCAGAGGTTGAGAAGAAGCACTACGAACGTTGGGAATCCGACGGCGCGTTCGCATGCGGTGCGTCGCCCGACGGCGATCCCTATACGATCGTGATTCCCCCGCCGAATGTCACGGGCAGCCTGCATATGGGGCATGCCCTCAACAACACGCTGCAGGACATCCTGATCCGGTATGCGCGGATGCGCGGGCGTGACGCGTTGTGGCAGCCGGGCATGGATCATGCCGGTATCGCCACACAGATGGTCGTCGAGCGCCAATTGGCCGAGGCGGGCAACGTGTCTCGCCGTGAACTGGGCCGTGACGCATTCATCGAGCGCGTCTGGGAATGGAAAGAGGAGTCGGGTGGGACGATCACCGGACAGCTTCGCCGCCTCGGCGCGTCCTGTGATTGGAGCCGGGAACGCTTCACCATGGATGACGGCTTGAGCCGCGCGGTGCTCAAGGTATTCGTGGACCTCTACAACAAGGGTTTGATTTACAAAGACAAGCGGCTCGTGAATTGGGATCCGAAGCTGGAGACGGCGATCTCCGACCTCGAGGTCGAGCAACGGGAGACGCAGGGCAAGCTTTGGTATTTCAGCTATCCGGTCGAAGGTGAGGATGGCGTCTACCTTACCGTCGCGACCACCCGGCCCGAGACCATGCTGGGGGACACGGCCGTTGCCGTTCATCCGGAAGACGAGCGTCACGCCCACCTCATCGGCAAGCATTGCATACTGCCGTTGGTGGGCCGCCGTATCGTCATCGTCGGGGACGAGTATGCCGATCCGGAACAGGGGTCCGGCGCGGTCAAGATTACGCCGGCGCATGATTTCAACGATTTCGAGGTCGGCCGCCGGCACGATTTGGAAATGATCAATATTTTCGACGTGGGCGGCCGCATCAACGAGAACGCACCCGAGAACTATCGCGGGCTCGACCGGTTCGACGCCCGCGAAAAGGTGGTCCGGGACATCGAGGCCGCGGGCATGCTGGCGAAGATCGAGGATCACGTTCATACGGTGCCGTATAGCGACCGCGGCGGCGTCCCCATCGAACCCTATCTGACCGACCAATGGTTCGCGGATGCCAAGGAATTGGCGAAGCCCGCGATCGCGGCGGTCGAGGATGGCCGCACCAAGTTCTTCCCGGAAAGCTGGTCGAAGACCTATTTCGAATGGATGCGGAACATTCAGCCGTGGTGTATCTCGCGCCAGCTATGGTGGGGCCATCAAATTCCTGCCTGGTACGGTCCGGACGGCCAGGTCTTCGTCGAATTGGACGAAGCTGCGGCCCAGGCCGCCGCGGATGCGCATTACGGTAAGGCGGTCGAACTGAGCCGGGACGAAGACGTTCTCGATACCTGGTTCTCGTCGGGGCTGTGGCCGTTTTCGACGTTGGGCTGGCCGGACGAGACGCCGGAACTGGCGCGCTACTATCCGACCGACGTCCTGGTGACGGGGTTCGACATCATCTTCTTCTGGGTCGCCCGGATGATGATGATGGGGCTGCATTTCATGGGCGAGGTGCCCTTCCATACGGTCTATGTCCATGCGCTGGTCCGCGACGAACGCGGACAGAAAATGTCCAAATCCAAGGGCAACGTCATCGATCCGCTCGACCTGATCGATCAATTCGGCTCGGACGCGTTGCGCTTCACCCTGTCGGCGCTGGCCGCGCCGGGGCGCGATATCCGCATGTCCGAAAGCCGAGTCGAAGGGTCCCGGAATTTCGCGACGAAGCTCTGGAATGCCGCACGCTTTTGTCAGATCAACGGGTGTGTCTCGGGCGGAGACTTCGATCCGGCATCGCCGAGCCAGACCGTGAACCGATGGATCGTCGGCGAAGTCGCCAAATGCGAAGCGGACGTGTCGAAACAGCTTGCCAACTACCGGTTCAACGAGGCGTCGAACACGCTCTATCAGTTCGCCTGGGGAACTTTTTGCGACTGGTATCTGGAATTCTGCAAACCGCTACTGAACGGCGACGATGCCGCGCTGAAGGCCGAGACGCAGGCGACGGCGGGCTGGGCGCTCGACCAGATTTTGCTGATGCTGCATCCCTTCATGCCGTTCGTTACCGAAGAGCTGTGGGGCGCCTTGGCCGAAGACCGGCCCGCCGACCTGATCCGGTCGCGGTGGCCCGTCTATCCGGCCGGCATTATCGACGAGGACGTGGCGAAGGAACTCGATTGGGTGGTCCGGTTGATTTCCGAGGCACGGTCGGTCCGGTCGGAGATGAACATTCCGCCGGGGGCGAAGATTCCGATGATCTTGAAAGGGGCCGGCAGTACAGCGGCGTCCTGGCTGCGGACCCATGAACCGTTGATCCTTCGGTTGGCCCGTCTCGACGGGATCAGCATGGACGAGGTTATTCCCCAGGGGTCGGTGCAGTTCGTTCACGACGAAGCGACGGTGGCATTGCCGATCGCCGATGTCATCGATATCGAGCAGGAACGGCAGCGGCTGGAGAAGGAAATCGCCAAAGTCGACGGTGAAATCAAGAAACTCCAGAAAAAGCTGTCAAACGAGCAATTCCTGAGCAAGGCGCCGGAAACCGTCGTCGACGAGCAGCGTGGCCGGTTGGCGGACGAGGAAACGGCGCGCGTGAAACTCGACGAGGCATTGAAGCGGCTCTCAGCGGTCGCCTGAGGCAACGCCACGGAGGAACGATGCGCGCGTATCTGCGGGTTTTTGTCGTTACCGCGATTCTCGCCGGGTGCGGAACCATCGACGCCCAATCCGTTCAGGATATCGGTTCTTGGGGGATTGGCTGGCAACTCAAGGCGCCGCAGAATCGCATCGGACCGGCTATCCCGCCGGTCGTCGCCTTCCGCCGTGTTGAAAATCCCGCGATAAGGAGCCTCGAGCCGCCACGGCCCGTGGCGGCGATGTTTCGCGCGGCCGTCCTTAAGCTAACGGGATCGGCGCACGGCAAGGTCGAGCGCCGTTTGATCGGTGTCTTCACCGTATCGGGGCAAGGCTGTGCCCTTCGGGGATATCCGGTCCGAGACGACGGCAGGACGGTTGCCGGCTTTCTCACGCTTGACAGCGGCGCGATGATGGGCGAGCCGTCCGATTGGATGCTTTGCGAACACCAGACGCTGCCGGCCGGCCGGAGCGCGGCCTTTGAATTTCTTCTCCTGTCCGCGTTGGACCGGGCGCTTTCGCAGCCCTAGCGGCGGCCCACCCTTAACAAAATGTTACCAATCGGGTCTTAGACTCTCGCCGTTCGGGTGCCGTAGAGCCTTTGAATCCCTATTTTGCCGATCTATATCAACATTCTAGCTGTTTTCAGGTGGCTGAAGCATGACCAAGGGATGGACCGGCTGGGCCGTGATGGCGGGGTTGGCGCTCGCCGTATTGTCCATGACTTACCTGACCGCGCCGGAGGTGCGCCGCGCTTCTTTTTGGGGCGACGGATGGCAAGGAACACCATTGGCCGACCGGGTCAGCGTGCTTCCGGCCGACGCGCTGCCGTCGCTTCGCGACGGGCTCAGCGACCATCACTTCATCAGTCAGGTCGTGCCGGCCAAGAACGCCAAATACGTCATCCAGGACGTGCGGCGTGCCATCGAGGACATGCCGCAGGAAGTGCGCGACCTCGTCAAGGATCGGCTGGTGGGGATCTATCTGGTCGAAGGGCTCGCCCAAAGCGAGAATTCCGACAGCCTGGGCATGGCATTCGAGGTGCAGGGGTTCTGGCGGCAGCATGTCGGTACGGTCATCCTTATCGATCGCAACGACACCGACAAACGCGCCAACGAAGCGATGGCGGGGATGGAATATGTCCCGTCCCGGGACTATCGCGGCATGGCGGTGGCCCCGCGGCTCGCGCGCCAGGGCGAAAACGATCGCGTGACGACTCTCCGATATGTGTTGCTGCACGAATTCGGCCATTTGATCGATTTCGAGCGCGACATCGTGTCCGGATGGTTCTCCCATGACGAAGCGCGCGCCGACTGCGCGTTCGCTTGCCTGTCGTGGATCAATCCCGAACGTCACCGCTATTCGCGCTATCTCAACGCCGCGCTGAGCCAGGTGCAATCGGGCAATCACGACGACTATGTGCGATCCTTGCCCGACACGTTCCAGCGGCTCGAGAAATCGAATTTTCCGTCGCTTTACGCGGCCACGATGCCGGCCGAGGATTTTGCCGAGAGCTTTGCCATGTATGTCCACACGGTCCTGATGCGGCGTCCGTGGGAACTGACATTGCGGAAGAACGGTACGATCGTCGGCACGCTCGGCTCTTGCTTCACTGATGGCCGGTGCCGTGACAAGCGGGCCTATTTCGACTGGTTGTTCGCCGAGGCGCGCCGCTAAAAGCACTTATTCCTCCGGGTCACCGTCCGGTTCCGCTGGCCACTGGCCATCGCCGCAGAAATCCCTTAGGAATTGCGGTCGGTGGCTCTGTTCACTGCAGCGAAATCACGGAAAGAAAACAGGTCTCACAGGAGGAGTCTCATGGCCTTCGACAAGTCGAAGCTGCCCAGCCGGTATGTATCCGTCGGGCCCGAAAGCGCACCGCATCGTTCCTACTACTACGCGATGGGCATGACGGAAGAGGAAATCGCCCAGCCGTTCGTCGGCGTCGCGACATGCTGGAACGAGGCCGCCCCGTGCAACATTTCGCTGAACCGGCAGGCGCAAGCGGTGAAGCTGGGCGTCAAGGCGAAGCATGGCACGCCGCGCGAATTCACCACGATCACCGTGACCGACGGCATCGCGATGGGGCATGCGGGCATGAAAAGCTCGCTGGTCAGCCGCGACCTGATCGCCGACTCGGTCGAATTGACCATGCGGGGGCACTGCTACGACGCCATGGTGACCCTCGCGGGCTGCGACAAGTCGCTGCCGGGCATGATGATGGTCATGGTGCGGCTGAACGTGCCGTCGATCTTCATGTACGGCGGATCGATCCTGCCGGGGCGGTTCAAGGGCCGCGACGTGACGGTGCAGGACGTGTTCGAAGCGGTCGGCGCGCATAGCGCCGGCGAGATGTCGGACGAGGACCTGCATCTGATGGAATGCGTCGCATGCCCCTCGGCCGGTTCCTGCGGCGGCCAGTTCACCGCGAACACGATGGCCTGCGTCTCCGAGGCGATCGGGCTGGCGGTGCCCGGATCGGCGGGTGCGCCGGCGCCGTACGAATCCCGCGATGCCTATGCCGAGGCTTCGGGCCAAATGGTCATGGATCTGTTGGAGAAGAATATCCGGCCGCGGGATATCGTCACCAAGGACGCCTTAATCAACGCGGCGCGCATCATCGCCTGTTCCGGCGGGTCGACCAACGGCGGCTTGCATCTGCCGGCGATCGCCAACGAGGCGGGCATCGATTTCGACCTGTTCGACGTGGTCGATGTCTTCAAGGACACGCCGTATATCGCCGATCTCAAGCCGGGCGGCAAATATGTCGCCAAGGACATGTACGAGATCGGCGGCGTGCCGGTCCTGATGAAGGCGCTGCTCGACGGCGGCTATCTGAACGGCGACTGCATGACGGTGACCGGCAAGACCATCGGCGAGAATCTCGAAGGCGTGACGGTGCCGGGCGATCAGGACATCATCTATTCCACCGCCAAGCCGATCACCCCGACCGGCGGCGTCGTCGGCCTAAAGGGCAATCTTGCGCCCGACGGGGCCATCGTGAAGGTCGCGGGCATGGATACGCTCAAGTTCTCCGGCCCGGCCCGTGTCTTCGATTGCGAGGAAGACGCGTTCGAGTGCGTCGAGAAGCGCGGCTACGAGGAAGGCGAAGTGTTCGTCATCCGCTACGAGGGTCCAAAGGGCGGCCCCGGCATGCGCGAGATGCTGGCGACGACGGCGGCGCTCTACGGCCAGGGGATGGGTGACAAGGTCGCCCTGATCACCGACGGCCGTTTCTCCGGCGCGACGCGTGGTTTCTGCATCGGCCATGTCGGTCCCGAAGCCGCGGTCGGCGGGCCGATCGGGCTGCTGAAGGACGGCGATATGATCACCATCGATGCGGTCGAGGGAACGCTCGATGTGGACCTCAGCGAGGACGAGTTGGCCGAGCGCCGAAAGGGTTGGGAGCCGCGCGAGCACGACTATCAGTCGGGCGCGTTGTGGCGCTACGCTCAGACCGTGGGCGATGCCCGGGGCGGCGCGGTCACGCATCCCGGCGCCAAGGCGGAAAAACACGTCTACGCCGATATTTGATGGACCCTAGACCGGGCGGCTTGGCTGCCGCCCGGTCCTTTCCAACTTCCAGCATTCGTGCGGGCCAATGGATTAAGGGATCGGCCTGCCGATTCCTAACAGGGGCCCCATGATAAGAATGGAAAACGATAACGGCCGAATTTCACTGATTCTGGATCGGCCGGAACGAAAAAACGCCTTCGACATCCCGACGACTCTTGCGTTGGCGGATGCGTTGACCGAGGTCGCGGCGGACCGGGACGCCCGTGTTCTCGTTATTAAAGGGGCCGGCGGGGTGTTCAGCGCAGGCCGCGATCTCAAGGCCGAGACCGGGACCGAACCGACGCCCGACGAAGCGTATGCCAAGGATCAGGCCTGGGTCCGCAGTTTCCATATCCTGCACAAATTGGAGATACCGTCGGTAGCGGTGGTCAACGGCTACGCGGTTGCCGGCGGGTTCACCCTATCGATGGGCTGTGATTTCGTCCTCTCCGAGCGGTCGGCGCGGTTCGGCGCGCTTGAGATGCGAAACGGGTTCCCGGCGTCGGTCTGTACGCCGATCTTGGCTCGCCTTGTTGGGCCAAGGCTTGGATTGGAATTGGCGATGTTCGGCGATCTGGTCGAGGCGAGCCGCTTGTACGAGATGGGGCTGATCAACCGATTGGCGGAGGATGCGGACGATCTGGAAGCCGTCGAGGCCGATTTTGTGGACCGGTTGATGGCGCTGGACCCGAAGGCTGTCGCCCTGACCCGCGAAACCTTCCGGGCGGCGGAGAACATGCCCCTGGATAACGCGCTGGATATGGGCAAACACCTGAACCAATACCTGACCGCGTCGGGCTGGTTTGCCAAAGGGGCGAAGAAGTTCCTCGACAGCCAGAAGAAGTGACCGATAGCAGGCGAAGCCGCGTAGGGTGCGGAGAATGACATGGTGAAAATCTGGAACCACAGCGCTGCCCTGCCGCGCGGCATCATGAAGGTCGCGCGCGACACCGAGGAGAAAGGGTGGGACGGCCTTTCGGTCGTCGACTCCCAGAACCTGTCGGGCGATCCCTATGTGTCGCTCGCCATGGCGGCGACGGTAACCGAGCGGATCGGTCTCGGCACGTCGGTGACCAACTCGGTCACGCGTGTCGCGGCGGCGACCGCCACGTCGATCACCAGCGTCGACCGGGTTTCCGGCGGCCGGGCGGTCCTCGGCATCGGCCGGGGCGATTCCGCGCTCGCGCATCTCGGCCGGGGACCGGCACGGTTGAAGCAGTTCGAGACCTATCTGCGGCACCTCCAGATCTATCTGCGGGGCGAGGCGGTGCCCTTCGACGAGATCGAGATGCCGGACGACGTAGCGCCTGCGGTCGGCAGCCTCAAGCTCGCCGATTCACCGGAAGACAGCCGGATCAGTTGGATGGCCGGTGGGCATAAACCGCCGGTGGAGGTAGCGGTCAGCGGGGAGAAGGTCATCGAACTGTCCGCCCTCCATGCGGATCGCCTCATGTTCACCCTGGGGGCGGACAAGGACCGGCTTGCCTGGGGCATCGAGCTTGCAAAGTCTGCGCGCAGGAACGCCGGGCTGGACCCGGACGGCATCGCATTCGGCGCCTATCTCAATTGCGTTTGCCATCGCGATCTGGACACGGCGCGCAGCCTTGTGAAAGGCGGCCTGACGACCTTCGCGCGCTTCTCGGTGATGCATGGCAAGACTTCCGGACCGGTCACGCCGGCGATGGAGACGGCGCTGCAGACCTTGCGCGAGAACTACGACATGCGGAAACACACCCATGGCGATTCCCGGCAGGCCGACACGCTGACACCGGAATTCATCGATCATTTCGCCGTGGTCGGCGCGCCGGACCATTGCATAGAGCGATTGCAGGAGCTTGCCTTACTCGGCCTCGATAAATTCTCGATGGGCGGCAACATCCGGCTGACCCAAACGCCCGAAGGCGTCGAGGCGAAGGCGTTGATCGAGAAAGAGGTGCTGCCGGTTCTGCAGGCTGCTTAAGGCAGTTTGCACACCGGCACGCACACCATGATGCAGGGTCGTTGCCCGGTGTGACGGCAGGCCGAGGCGCATGGATCGAATGTGCCGGACCGGGCCTTGCACCAATCCGTTTTCCCGGTTTCGCATTCCCGCGTGTCGGCGATCCACTTGCCGCCGGACGCGGCACAGGACTTGGCGACGCGCCGATCCGCCGCCGTCGCGCAGGCGGCGATGACGAGAACGCAGAGGGCGGCGAGCAATCGCGCAAGCATCGTCAAAGAGTTTTCCCTATGGTCGAAGACGTCACGATAGCATGAGAAAGGCCCGGTCTCGTGGTGAGACCGGGCCTTTCTTTCCGGGTTGGGCGTAGCCTAGCCGCCCTTGAACCGCTTGATCTCACCGCTTTCGATGCGGGCGAGGTAGGATTCCAATTCCCGTTTCACGATGGGAGCAAGGAAATACAGCCCCAGAATGTTCGGCACGCAGATCAGGAAGACCAGCGCGTCGGAGATATCAAGGATCGGACCGAGCTGCACGATGCATCCCAGCATCACGAAGCCGCAGAAGATCAGCTTGTAGATCGTCTGTCCGCGCATGTTCTCGCCGAAGATGTAGGTCCAGCCCTTCAGCCCGTAATACGACCAGGAAATCATGGTCGAGAAGGCGAACAGGACCCCGGCGAAGGCCAGCGGTATCGGGAACCACGAAATCTGGCGCTCGAATGCGGCGGATGTCATGGCGATACCCTTGGCGTCCCCGGCGAAATTCGGGTCAGCCGCGGCCGTCGTGCCGATCACAAGCGCCGTGATCGTGCAGATGACGATCGTGTCGATGAACGGCTCCAGCAGCGACACCGTGCCTTCGGTTACGGGCTCGTTGGTCCGGACCGCCGAATGCGCGATGGAGGCCGAGCCGATGCCCGCTTCATTCGAGAACACCGCCCGTTGGAAACCGATGATCAAGGCGCCCAGCGCACCGCCCGCCACGCCTTCGCCGGTCATTGCGCCGGTGAAGATGTTCGCGATGGCGTCGGGAATGACCGCTGCGTTCATGAAAATGACGATCAGCGCGAAGAAGCAGTAGAAGATCGCCATGAAGGGGACGATCTTTTCGGTCACGCGGGCGATCGACTTGATGCCGCCGACGATCACGAGGAAAACGATTCCCGCCATGATCAGGCCAACCAGCCAGCCGAGCCCGTCGAGGCTGCCGCCGGCAACGTTGTTGAGCTGCACATAGGCCTGGTTCGACTGGAACATGTTGCCGATGCCGAGGGCGCCGATGAAGATGCCGATGGCGTAGAACATGCCCAGAAACTTGCCGAGGCCTTCCATGCCGCGCTCGGAGAAGCCCTTACGCAGATAGTACATCGGTCCGCCCGAAACGGAGCCGTCCGGGTTTTCGTTCCGGTACTTCACGCCAAGGGTACATTCGACGAACTTCGTCGACATGCCCAGGAACCCGGCCATGATCAGCCAGAAGGTGGCGCCGGGACCGCCGACGGTGACCGCGACGGCGACGCCGCCGATGTTACCGATACCGACCGTGCCGGATACCGCGGTGGCCAAGGCTTGGAAATGCGAGACTTCACCCGCGTCCTTCGGGTTGGCGTAGTCGCCGCGCACCAACTCGATGGCGTGCTTGAAACCGCGGATATTGATGAACCCCATGTAGAAGGTGAAGAACACCGCGCCGACGACCAGCCACAAGACGACCAGCGGCAGCTGTGCCCCGAAGACCGGAATCTTGAAGAAGACGATTTTACCGACCCAGGCGGCGATCGGTGCGGTTGCGGTATTGATCGTTTCGTCGATGCCGGCGGCATGCGCCGTTGCGGTCGCCAATAGCATGATGACCGCAGAAAGAACTATACGTTTCATGACACCCCCCTTTGGTGTGTCCGGCTTGTTAACTTTTTATGGAACGACTGTGACGGGTACAGTTGAGGTCTGGACGAGCGATCCAGCCACGCTGCCGAACAACAGTGATGCCACGCGCGATTGACCCTTGCGGCCGATGAAGATTTGCGTGGCGCCGCGATCCTTCGCGAGATCGACGAGCGTTTCCGATGGATGGCCGTGATGCACCACGACCTCCACGTCCACGCCCTTATCCTTCACCGACTTGGATACGGGTCCAAGCACAGTGGACTGCGCGCGTTCGATCTCCTCTTCGCGGCGTTTATGCCGTTCCGCCAGTTCGTCGGGTGTGTGGAAGCTGTAAGGCGACCATTCGATAACATAGGCGAGAACCAGCTTCGAGTTGCTGGCGAGCGCCTGTTCGGTCGCGAAATCTGCTGCTCGCACACTACCCTCGCTGCCGTCAACGGCCACGAGAAACGTATTAGACATCGGTTTCCCCCTTCCGACATGCTTAGCCGTGGTCCAGGCCGAACGCGATCGTCCGGTCGTCGCCGGGCTTTCAGCATTGTTACAGTAGCGTATCGGAATTGAGTTTGTGTAGCGCTAAAGTTGTGACCGCAGGAATTCCTACCGTCACCGCTTGTGTTCGTTGTGCTCAGGCGTCGGTATTGGCGAGGCTCAGCAACGTCGCATAGAGCTTTTCGGCGGTCGGCGAGAGCGTGATATCCGCCCGCCGGACCAGGCCGATCGTCCGCACGATCTCGGGCTCGACGAGGGGGCGCGCCACGATCATCGATTGGGCGCTGTCCGGAATGGCGGAGAGGGGCATTGCGCTGACGCCGACCCCGGCTTCGACCAGGGCGAGGGCGGTCGAAAGGTGCCGCGCCTCATAGGCCCAATCCATGGAAATCCGCGCCCGCGCCAAGGCATTGTCGATCAGCATGCGATTCCCGCTGCCTTTCCAGACGGCGATAAAGCGCGTGGGGTCGACATTGGTCCATTTGATCGTGTCCTTCTCCGACAGAGGATCATCCTGCCGCATCGCCAATGCGAAACGGTCTTCGGCCAAGGGATGGAATTCGAAATTCGAGTCCTGAGCGCCGACGAAGTTGATCCCGAAATCCACATCGCCGCTGCCGACCGCGTCCAGGACTTCGCTGGCGGAGAGATCGCTGATCCGAATGCGCCCTTCGTGGTCGGCCTCGCGGAAGGCGGCGATGGCGCGCGGCAAAATGGAATGAGTCGCCGTGGGGATCGACGCGACGGTAACCGTTTCATCCGCCGCGCCGGTGGACTGCTGATCGGTATCGGACATGGCGGCAAGATTAAGTGCATTTGGGCAGAATGCAAAATACGTTCGGCATCGTAACGTCGGTTTGAATTGGATACTTCCCGTCGATAAGGTGCGGAGGATGATCGGTTGCTCGCATAGGCGGCGGCCGATGGAGGATGATAAACTCTCAATCTGTAGAATTACGCCCCTAATGCCATTGTGCCCTATCCCTTGCCTGATTTTCCGCGGCGGAACCTCGAAAGGTCCGTTCTTCAATTCGAAAGATTTGCCGGCGGACCCGGAGGAACGGGCCCGTACGCTGCTCGCGGTTATGGGATCGCCGGACACGCGGCAGATTGACGGGATCGGCGGCGCCGATTCGCTAACCAGCAAAGTCGCGATCGTTTCCGCATCGGAACGGCCGGGCATCGACGTCGACTATCTTTTCGCGCAAGTCTCGATCGATCAGCCCGTCGTCGATATCGCACCGTCCTGCGGCAACATGCTGTCCGGCATCGGGCCATATGCCGTCGAAACCGGCATGATTACGCCGACATCCGACCATACCAGCGTGATGATCTACAACGTCAATACCGGGGCGCGGATCGAAGCACGGATCGAAACGCCCGGCGGCGCCATGAACTACGACGGAACCGCGCAGATCGACGGCGTGCCCGGCGCGGCGGCGCCGGTGTATTTGAACTTCATGGACGTCGTCGGCGCGAAGACGGGCGCATTGTTGCCGACCGGGAAGGTAATCGAGCGAATCAACGGACTGGACGCCACCTGCGTCGATGTCGCGATGCCGATGGTTTTTTTGCGGGCAGCCGATTTCGGATTGTCGGGATATGAAAGCCGGGACGAGATTAACCGCAACCGGGTGCTTTTCGAGCTTATAGAACCGGTCCGATTGGAAGCGGGGGAGCGCATGGGCCTCGGCGACGTGTCGGAAATGGTCATCCCGAAAGTGGGTCTTGTCGCCCCGCCGGAGAAGGGCGGCGACATCTCCTCGCGCTATTTCACGCCCTGGCAGGTCCACGCCGCCCACGCCGTCACCGGCGCGGTGTGTGTGGCGACGGCCTCGATGATCGAAGGGTCGGTGACGCACGAACTCTGCCGGCCGGACCCGTCCAATCCGCGCGACGTCCAAATCGAGCATCCGTCGGGGCGGATCGATGTTCGGCTCGAAACCAGCGGGGCCGGGGCGGACTTAAATGTCGTGAGCGCCGGGATTCTCAGGACCACGCGCCTGATCATGCGCGGCGACGTGATGATTCCGTCGCCGTAGAGCCGCTGTAAAGGAGCAGGTATCGCATGAAAGCCCGTTTCGGCCTGATCGAAATTTCCCGTAGCATTTCGAGTTCGATCGAAAATGCGAGCTTGGCGGAGCAAGCCGGTTTCGATTGGATCGGCGTGGCCGATTCACAGTCTTTATTCCGTGAGCTGTTCGTCACCCTTTCTACGATCGCGCATGCGACGGAGCGTGTGATGATCGGCCCGTCCGTCACCAACCCGCTGACGCGGCATCCGGCCGTCATGGCCAGTGCGATCGCGAGCGTGCATGAGCTGTCGGGCGGCCGGGCCATGCTTGGCATCGCGACCGGGGACAGCGCGATCTACAACATCAACGAGCGGCCGCGCGGCCTGAAGGGGCTCCGGGAATACATCCTCGCGGTACGGTCATTGCTGCGGGGCGAACACGCCGAGTACGCAGGGCGTGACATCCACACCAAGTGGGTCGCGGGTCAGGCGGATAATCCGGTACCGATATACATCGCGGCGGAAGGACCCAAGACGCTGGAATTGGCCGGGGAGATCGCCGATGGCGTGATTTGCGGTATGGGGCTTTCGCCTGACGTCGCAGAGCTGACGTTGGATCATTTGGCGATCGGCGCCGAGCGCGCCGGCCGAAAACTCGACGACATCGATATCTGGGGATTGGCCCGCGTTAATGTCGGAAAAGATCGCAGCGCGTTGATCGATGAGATCCGCATGGAACTTGCGTCCACCGCGCACCATGCCTTCCGCTTCACGCTCGAAGGCAAGCTGGTGCCGCCGGAGCTCGCGGACGCAATTCGCGAGGTTCAGAAAGCGTATCAGCCGACCCATCATGAGGAGCTCGGCGAATCCCCGAATGCTGGCCTTATGCGAAACCCCGAATTGCTTGCCTATATGACCGAGCGGTTCGCTGTCGTCGGCACGCCCGACGAATGCGTCGCGCGGATACAGTCGATCCGGAGTTCCGGTTTTCACCAACTGCTGTTTTCCGGATTTGTCGACGAGCGCCCGGCCTTGATCAAGGCGCTTGGGGAAACCGTGTTTCCGAGATGTCGGAATTAGAACAATCGGAATTGACTAGAATTACGATGAAGGAGATGCGCCGATGAGCGCTGAAAACGGTAACGCCGAAATTGTCGCAGAGGAGCATTGGGCAAAGAAGGGCGATGTAGACCTGTTTATGTTTCGAAAATATGCATCGAATGTCGGCAAGGACGGAGAACGGCCGGTGTTGTTCCTCGTGCATGGATCGTCGCAGGCCGCGCGCACGAGTTACGACCTGACCGTAACGAACGCCGGCGAATATTCGGTGATGAATGTCTTCGCCGCACGGGGATTCGATGTGTGGACCATGGATCACGAAGGCTACGGTCGCTCCAGCCGCACCGAAGGGTTCTCCTACATCCTGGATGGGGTCGAGGATCTGAAGGCCGCGGCGCCCGTGGTCGAGAAGGCGACCGGTCAATCCAAGTTTGCGTTTTTCGGCACGTCTTCCGGCGCCCTGCGCGCCGGCGCGTTCTGCAATGCCGTGCCGGACCGGGTCGAGCGGCTCGGTTTATCGGCTTTCCCTTGGATCGCCAAGGACGCGCCGTCGCTGGTCAAACGGCGGGAGCGGCTGGCCGAATGGCAGGCGACCAACAGCCGCGAGGTGGGTGAGGAATACTTCCACAACATGTTCACCCGCGACGTGGTGGGGCTGACCGCACCCGAACTGCCCGCTGCCGCGGCGGCCGCGGAAATGGCGAATGGCGGCGGCACTGTGCCGAACGGCACCTATGTCGACATGTGCATCAACCTGCCGCTCGTGGACCCGACGAAGATCAGCTGCCCGGTGCTGATCATCCGGGGTGACCATGACGGCATCACGACCGATGAAGACAATGCCGCCTTCTATGCCAAGCTGCCGACCAAGGACAAGCAGATGATCATATTGTCCGGTCAGGCCCACAACATGACGGTCGGCATCAACCGCCGCCGGTTCTGGCACATTTTGGCGGCCTTTCTGGAGATGCCCGCCCGCGTCGATGACGGTGTCGCCTGATCTTACCGTTACAGGGTCACCACTCGATCGTGCCGCCGTCATAGCGCTGGAATGTCCCGGTCGTCTCGGGGGTGAGGGCGTCGATGATCCCCCGCATGCCGGTAACGCTCTCGTCTACGGGGATCTGGCCGCCTTTCCGGGTTTCGGTCGCGACGGAGCCGGGGTGCAGGACGGCGGTGACGATGCCGTGCTTGGCGAAATCGATAGAGATGCTCTTCGCCGCCATGTTCAACGCGGCCTTGCTGCAGCGATAGGCGTAGTGTCCGCCGGACCCGTTATCGCCGATCGAGCCGGACCGGGTGCCGATGAACACCATCCGCCGGCGGTCGCTGCGGGCGACGTGATCTTCGAACGCATTCGCGACGTAGACCGGGGCGACCGCGTTGATCTTCATCACGCGCGTGTACTCGTCGATGTCCGGCAGCATCAGCGTTCCCGGACCGTCCGGGGCGAATGTCGCCGCGTTGTTGATCAGCAGGTCGATCGGCTGGTCTTTCAGAGCGTCGGCCAACGCCGCCAGCCCGCCCTCGTCGGAGACATCCAGGCGATGGAAATGGACGTCGCTGGAAAGGGCGGTCACCTTGTCGCGGCTTGCGTCATCAAGGCAGATCGCATGCACGGTCCAGCCGTCTTCGGCGTATTGGCGGGCGAACTCGAACCCGATACCATAGTCGCAGCCGGTGATGAGTACGGTGGGCATGAAGTCCTCCCTTTGCGTCGATCGATTCTGTACGGTCGGTCCGTCAACAGTAACCATGTCACGAGCGACTCACCACCGACGATCAACGACTTTCCCGTTTCTTCTCCTTCCTTTCATCCGGAGCTTCCGCATTGAGTGCCGAGATCATCGACGACATCGTTCAATTCTGGCTGGGGGGCAGCCTCGACGGGCCCGACGCCGCCTACGACCGCCGCAACTGGTGGTATCGGGGCGGCGAGGCGGTGGATGAGGAAATCCGGACGCGCTTCGGCGACTTGGTTCCGCGTGCTTGCGGGCGCGAATTGATGGCCTGGCAGGAATCGCCGAATGGCGCTTTGGCGCTGATCCTGTTGATGGACCAGTTCACCCGCAATCTCTATCGGAACACGCCCGACGCCTATCTGGGCGATGCGTGCGCTTTCGAGGTCGTGAACCACGCCATCGACAACAAATTGGACCAGGAGTTGCACCAGGTGTGCCGGATTTGGCTCTATCACCCGTTCCACCATTCCGAATCCATCGAAGAGCAAGAGCGGGGCGGGAAATTGCTCCAACAGGTCCGGGCGTCGGCGCCGGATGAGTGGCACCGCTATATCGACCGCAGCATCTGGGGTTGGGGCCGTCACCGGGACATCGTTCGCCGCTTCAGCCGGTTTCCGCACCGCAACGCCGTGCTCGGGCGGGCCAGTACGGAAGAAGAAATCGCATTTCTCGCCGAAAACGGCGAAAGCTTCGGCCAGGGTCCTAAGAAGACTTAAAACACGGCTAGATGACCTTGCCGTCGGTAAGATCTGCGATTTCGGCGTCGTTCAACCCCAGCCATTCCCGTAAAACATCGGCATTGTCGGCGCCGATCGTGGGAAAGAACCGCACGTCCTCCGATTCATAGCTCGAGAGCCGGATCGGCGCGGACGGTAGGACGATTTCGCCCATGTCCGGGTGGTCGACCCATCGCAACATGCCGCGTTCGTGCATATGCGGATCGGCGCGGACGTCGGCCAGTGTACGGATCGGCGCGACCGGGACCCGGTTCTCGCGCATGACCGCGTATGCCTCGTCGCGGGGCAGGTCGCGGCACCACGCCTCGATCATGCGGTTGATCTCCGTCTCGCGGGCATGACGGTCCTCCCGGGTTCCATAGTCAGGGTTACCGATCAGGTCGTCGCGGCCGATCACAGTCAGGATACGGTCCCATTGCGCGTCGCTGACGCAGATCAGGGCGATCCAGCCGTCCTTGCAGCGGAACCGGCTATACGGCGCCGTATTTGCCGGCGACTTGTCGCCGCGGCGCTGCGGCAATTCCCCGGTCCGGTGATAGGCGGAAAGATCGCTGGTCAGCGTGAAATACATCGTTTCGACCATCGCGGTTTCGACCAACGTGCCGTTGCCTGTCGCTTGGCGGCCGAGCAGTGCCTGCAGAACGCCCGCATAGAGGTGGACACCGCCCATGATGTCGCAAGGCGTGCCGCCGGCGCGCGCCGGCGGGCCGCCCGTCTCGCCGGTGATGCTCATCAGGCCCGCGGCCGCCTGGATCGTATGGTCCATGGCGAGCATGTCACGGTCGGGCCCGGAAAGGCCGTAGCCGGTTCCCGATGCATAGATCAGCCGAGGATTGATCTCACGCAGCACGTCATAGCCGAGGCCCAGCCGGTCCATGGTGCCGGCGGCGAAATTCTCGACCAGCACGTCGGCTTCCTTGGCCATCGATTTCAGGATCTCTTTCCCTTTGGGATGCTTGAGGTCGAGCGTTAGGCTTTTCTTGTTCGAATTCAGCATCGCGAAGGCGAGCGAGGTCTTATCCCCGACGCCCTGGCGCATCCGCTCGCCGCCGTGCGGTTCGACCTTCACGATCTCCGCGCCGGCCATCGCCATCAGGAATGTCGAGTAGGGGCCCTGATAGATTTGCGTGAGGTCGAGCACGCGGATGCCGTCGAGGGGCTTGGCGTCCATGGGATTCTTTCCTGTCTGGTTTCGCCCGGAGAGTTTAGCGCATTTCCGGAAAAGCCGAATTCGGGGCGGGATTTGCATTGCCGCGGCGGGCCTGCATAACATTAGGCCGCCGGGGATTGCCTGCGCCGCCTCGACGACTAGCCAATCAAGGCCATCGGAACCAAACGACGCCGACCGCCGGCCACCGGGAGATCCAAAAAGAATGTCCGATAAGAATTCCGCCATCGATAACGCGCGCCGAGTCTGTTGGTTCGACGACAAGAAGACGCCGAACGTCGCCGATTATCTGGAGAATGAGTCCGAAGTCGCCATGCATCGGCTCGATTTCCAGGCAGCGGAGGACGCGAACTGGTCGGTCATGGAGACCTGTCACGCCTACTGCATTACCAGCGCGCGGGACGAGGTGCCGGATCAATACAAGGTGGCGGCGGACTTGCTCTCGCGGTGTCCGAAACTGCTCGTCGTCTCGACGTCGGGGGCGGGCTACGACCCGATCGACGTGCAGGCCTGCACGGATGCCGGTGTGCTGGTGGTCAATCAGACCGGTGCGAACGCCGAAGCCGTGGCGGAACATGCGGTCGGCATGATGCTGGGGCTGGCCAAGAAGATGGTCGAGACGGATCGGTCGCTGCGCCGGGAACGCGGTATCGACCGTGAAGTGTTCAAGGGCTGGAATGCCGAGAACAAGACCGTCGGCATCATCGGTCTCGGCAATACGGGCCGGCGCGCGGCGCGCATCTGCGGCAAAGGCCTGAATATGCAAGTGATTGCGAGCGATCCTTACCTCGAACCGTCGGATTTCGAGGAGCGGGGGGCGGAAGCCGTCTCGCTCGACGAGTTGATGGCGCGGTCGGATTTCATCAGCGTCCATTGTCCGTATAACGCGGAAACCAAGGACTTGGTCGATGCGCGCGAACTCGCCTTGATGAAGCCGGGTGCTTTTATCGTCAATTGCGCCCGCGGCGGTATCATCAACGAGGATGCGCTGGCCGACGCGTTGGACGCGAATGCGATCGCCGGGGCCGGCCTGGACGTCTGGGACGTGGAGCCGCCGCCCATGGACCACCGGCTGCTGGCCTTCGATAATTTGATCGCGACCTATCACACGGCCGGTGTGACCTATGAGTCGCGCCAGAACATGGCGGAATGGAACGCGGTCCAGGTCGTCAGCACGCTGCGCGGCGAGCGCCCGCCGCGTCTGATCAATCCCGAGGCATGGGACCGGTTCAAGTCGCGGTACGAAGAGGTTTTCGGTCAGCCGGTTGAAGGGTAGCCAGTCCCGGTTGACGGGCGTCCAGGCAATCCGAGAGCTTCTCGGCCACGGTCTGGACGTGAGGCTCCTCCAACAGGGTGTCGTGATTACCGGAAACGGACCGAATTTCGAGTGCGCCGCCGATGAGGTCGCGCCATCCCTTATGGGCGTCCTTCGGCATCCAGGCATAGGGTGATGCTTTGAACAGCACGGCATCGCCTTCATAACGCTGCGGCCGATACGCCCGGACCGCCATCAGGTTTGCTTCGGCCGGGCGATACAGCTTCGCCGGGATCGCATTTCCCTGCGTTTCCGCCTTTCGCCAGGCTGCCGCGAACATGCGTCCACGCGCCTTCGTGGCGGCAACCGTGCCGATGTTGGTCAGTCGTTGCGCCAGATACGGCGCCATTTCGGCCGCTTTCAAGTCGGCCAGCCGATCGCGGTGATGTCCGAGCCATTGCGATAGCGGAGCGCGGCCTTGTCCTTGCCGGGGATTGGTGTCGAACAAGGCCAGAAGCGCGACCGGCTGCCCCATCTGTTGGAATTGCCGCGCAATCTCATAGGCAATCCAGCCGCCCATCGAATATCCGCCGACATAATAAGGGCCGGACGGCTGCACGCGACGCATCTCGGTGATGTATCGCGCCGCCATGTCCTCGATCCGCACCAGCGGGGGTTCGGATTTGTCCAGGCCGACGGATTGAATGCCGTAGACCGGCTGATCGGCATCCAGATACCGGGCAAGACCGCGGAAATTCAGGACTTCGCCGTTGATATCATGGACGCAGAATAGGGGCGCTCGGCGGCCGTCGGGACGGATCGGCACGACGCATCCGGTGGCTGCCGAGTTCTCGATCAGTTTGGCCATGGCCGCCACCGTTCCGGCTTCGAAGAGGACTGAACGGGGGAGCGGATGACTCAGTGTCTTCTCGATGCGCAGGAAAAGCTCAACGGCTTGGAGGGAATCGCCGCCCAATTGGAAAAAGCCGTCGTCGAGACCGACCTGATCGCGCCCTAGCGCAGCGGCCCAGAGAATCAGTAGTTGGCGCTCCAATTCGGTCGGTTCCCGGTGCGGTTCAGTTGTCGTGCCTGTCGACCGGTTCGGCATCGATGCGAAGACCTCGGCCAGCTTGTGCCGCTGAACTTTTCCGGTCGGCCCTTTCGGGATCTCGGCCGTTAGAAATATCTGGCGCGGAACCTTGTAGTCGGCCAAACGATTGCGCAGAAATTGGGTTAGGGCGGCTTGATCGAGCGGAGTGCGGTTCCGGGTCACGACCGCCGCGGCGACATCCTCGCCGAGTGTCGGATGCGGTATCGGAAACGCCGATGCGGCGACGATGTCCGGATAGGCAAGAAGCGCGTCGTCGATCTCGACCGGCGTGATGTTCTGCCCCCCACGGTTGATCATCTCCTTGATGCGGCCGGTGATGAACAGGTAACCGTTGTCGTCGAAATGGCCGAGGTCGCCGGTTCGGAACCACTCCCCGATGAAGGCGATGCGATTGGCGGCATCGTCGTTCTCGTATCCGTCAAAGACCGTGGGGCCGCGCACCGCGATTTCGCCGGTCGAGCCTTGCGGCACCGGGTTACCCGTTTCGTCGATGATGGCGACGCCATGATGCCCGCGTTTGCCGACGCTGTTTCGGTCGGGTCTCGGGTCGTCCGGCGGATCGCTGGTGGACGATCCTGCTTCCGAGGTGCCGTAGGTCACCACGATCGGTACGTCGAACGCGGCTTCGACTTTTTCCGCGATTGCGGTGTTCAACGGACCGGTTCCCGACCGCATGAACCGCAGGCGGGAAGCGATCCGATCGATTGTCGGACGATATGTCTCCAGATGCGGGTGAATCGCGTGGTAGACCGCATAGGAGGCCGCGCACCATGTAACCTCTTCTTTGTCCAACGCTTCGAATATGCCCTCGACGCTGAAATCGGTGAGCACGGCAACGCTGCTGCCGGCGATCAACGGAGTGGAGATGCCCTGACCGAGCCCGCCGCTGTGGTACAGACGCAGCATGTTGAGGGCGCGGTCATCGGGGGTCAGCCCCAAGTCGGCCGATGCGATTTCGTTCCGGGCGGTCAACTGCCGGTGGCGGATCGGGACGATCTTGCTGTGCGAGGTGGTGCCGGAGGTTGCGAGGACGGCGATGATGTCATCGGGCTGGACGGGGCCGGCATTCACGCCGGCAGGCGCGCCGGCCCGTGTGGTTGCGGTGAACCTCATGGCTCCGTTCTCGCCGGGCCGTAATTCGAGAATGGGTAAATCAAGATCCGCTGCCGCACGCCGGGCCGGTGTATCCATATCCGCGAGAATCGCGACCGCTTTGACCCGCATATCGCGGAGTTGGAGGGCGATTTCGCCCAGCGTGTTGTCCGGGTTCAGGGGAACCGGCGTCGCATAGTTCCAAATGCCGATAATCGCGGCGGCCATGTCACGGCCCCCGGGATGGACGACTGCGATGCGGTCGTTTCGGCCGAGACCCCAGCCATTCAATGTCGTACCCATGGCATCGATCGCGCGAAGCAATTCACCAAAGGTGAGCGGAGCTCTTCCATGCTGGAGCAGGGCGGGGCTATCCGGCGTTTCGCCGGCCCAATGCCGCACGACGTCATACATCGTGCCGAACCGCTGCGGGGCAGGTAGAACGTTGTTATCCATCATCAACTTCCTACTGAAGTATGTGCGATGCGCGGTGCTGCGGCCAGAGGTCCAATGGGGTTACTCATCTGTGTTGCCTGCGGTGTCGCCGCCGGCCGATGTGACACGGCGGCGGACCAGATCGCATAATCGCCCCCAACAGCGAAACAGGCGTGGGATAGGCATATCCATGGATCGGACAATCAAGGGCCGGGCCGGGGCCAATCAGGAGCATCGGATCCTGTATGACGATCTTCGTGGCTGGATCGAGGAAGCCGAGCGCCTCGGCGAATTGCGGCGGGTAGACGGCGCTTCCTGGCAGGAAGAGATCGGTATGGCGGCCGAGTTGGTAAGCCATGACGATACCGCGCCGGCGGTCCTGTTCGGTGACGTTCCCGGCAGCCTCGAGGGGTCGCGTGTGCTGGTTAATATGTTCGGCGGACGCCGTAAGAACATGACGCTCGGCTTTCCAACCGATCTCGGCAAGGTGGCGCTGAGCGACGCATTCGCCGGGATTTACGCCGGGAATGAGGGGCTTGTCGCGCCGAAGGAGGTCGACGGCGGGCCGGTGTTCGAGAACGTGATGCGGGGAGACGCCGTCGACCTTGAGACCTTTCCGGCTCCGCATTGGCACGAGAAGGACGGCGGCCGGTATATCGGCACCGGCTGTTATCACGTAACGCGGGACCCGGAGACAGGAGTGATCAACCTCGGCTCCTACCGGGTGATGATCCACGGCAAGCGGCAGGTCTGCCACAATGTGCTACCCGGTCGGCATGCCGACCTTCATTTCAAGAAATACCGAGCGCGCGGCGAGCGGATGCCGGTCGCCATCGTGGTCGGCGGCGACCCGCTGACCTTCATCATGGGCGGTTGCGATATCCCCGAGGGGGTCTCGGAATACGACGTGGCGGGTGCGCTGCGGGGCAAGCCGGTCGACGTGGTGGCCGGCAAGATGACCGGCTTACCGATACCGGCCAATGCGGAGATCGTCCTGGAGGGTTACGTGGATGGTGACCGGTTGGCGCCGGAAGGGCCGTTCGGCGATTGGACCGGCACCTATACGGAGAAAGGCCGGGTCAATCCGGTGGTCGATATCGAGGCGGTGTATTACCGCGACGATCCGATCCTGCTGGGTTTCGCGCCGCAACGGCTGCCGGACGAATATTCCCGGTTCCGCGCGATCACCCGGTCCCCCTTTTTGATAAAGGACCTGGAAGCCGCCGGCGTGCCCGGCGTCACCGCGGCGTGGTGCCACGAGGTTGGCGGATCACGCATGCTGCTCGCCGTCGCGATCGAGCAAAGGTATGCCGGACACGCACGGCAGGCGGGCCATGTGGCCTCGATGTGCCGCACCGGCGTCGACGGGAATCGCTGGGTCATCGTCACCGACAGCGACGTCGACGTGACCAATCTGGAGGAACTGATCTTCGCCGCATTGACGCGGGCGGACCCGGCGACCTCGGTCGATATCATCCGGGGCGCCAAAGGCGCGGTGTCGGACCCTCGGCTCGCCCCGTGGGACCGCGAGGTGAAGAACTTCACCAATTCGCGGATGATCATCGACGCCTGCATGCCGTTTCACTGGCGCGACGAATTCCCGGAAATTAACCAGCCGAGCGCTGACTCGTTACGCCGGGCCCGGGAAAAATTCGGGTATCTGCTGGATTAGCGTGCGGGTGCGCTTAGTCCTCGCTCAATTCCACGTAGACCGGCGTGTGGTCCGAGGCTTTTTCCTTGCCGCGGGGACCGCGCTCGATCTCGCTGGCGACCAATCGGTCGGCCGCTTGCGGTGACAGCAGCAGATGGTCGATCCGGACGCCCTCGTCGCGATTCCAACGGCCGCCCTGATAGTCCCAATAGGAATAGGCGATCTCGTTGTGCAGCGCGCGCCAGGCCTCGGTCAGACCTAGGTTGATCAATTCGCGGAACCGGCGGCGGGTTTCCGGCCGGCAGAGCGCGTCGTTGGCGAACCCTTCGGGATCGTAGACATCCCGGTCCGTCGGGCAGCAGTTGTAGTCGCCGCCGAGGACGAACGGCATTTCCGTCGGCAACAGCGTGTCGCGAACATACGCGGTTAGCCGGTCCATCCACGCAAGTTTGTAGGGAAACTTTTCGGTATCCACCGGGTTACCGTTGGGCAGATATATGCAGCCCACCCGAACTCCCTTGACCGTCGCCTCGATATAGCGCGCTTGATCGTCGTCGGAATCGCCCGGTAGACCCGTCTTGATGTCTTCGATCGAATGCCGCGACAATATGGCGACGCCGTTGTAGCTCTTCTGACCGTGGGCCGCGACATTGTAGTCCAATGCCTTGAATTCGAGTTCCGGGAAGTCCGGCGTCTTGATTTCCTGCAGCAAGGCGACGTCCGGCTTGCTTTCTTCAAGCCATTCGAGGACGCGCGGCAGGCGCGCCTTGATGGAATTCACGTTGAATGTGGCGATCTTCATCGCGTGTTTGCCGTCCTGTCTGGCTAGAGGATGTTGCCGCTCGACAACCCGTCATCCTTGAACGTGATGACCGGCGAAAGCGGATCCGCGCCCGCGGCGATTGTCGCCGCGCCGGGAAGGGGGGACGCCGGAAGGTCCGGCGCCGAATCATGCGCCCGGCTGCGGATGTCGTTGATCAGCGTGTAGTGGTCCGGCAGCGTCTGAAGCAGGTGCGATTTCACGTCGCGGACATAGCGCTGGTATTCCTTCCAATCGCGGCGGGATATCAAGCGTTCCGCCGAAAATTCGATGTCGTCGAAGAATCCCTTACCGAACAGCACGATGAGATAGGTCAGATAGCTGAACAGATGGCCGCGCTCCATCTCGTCCGAGCGCGGCAGGACATGGCGGAAGATTTCCAAGTCTTCCTGCACCGCGTCGGGAATCTGCAACTCGTTGCGCGCCGCTTTCCAATAGGGCGTATCCATTCGGTTCGTCGTGCAGTAGTGCAGCACGATGAAATCGCGGATTTCGTAGTTCAGGTCGCGCATGCGGTCGTTGAACCGCTTTTGCACCGCCGGGTTGTAGCTCTTGTCCGGGAAGTAGTTGGTCAGCCATTGCAGCGCCATGTCGATCATGAAGATCGCGGTGGATTCCAGCGGTTCGATGAATCCACTGGATAGGCCGACGGCGATACAGTTCTTCTCCCAGACCTTCTCGGTGCGGCCGACGCGCATGCCGATCGCCCGCGGCTCCGCATCCTTGCCCTGCGGCCCCAGGAAGGTGAGGAACTCGTCGATCGCTTCCTGATCGGTTCGAAAGTTGTCCGAAAACACATATCCGGTCCCGAGCCGGGAATAGAGCGGGACGCGCCAGGACCATCCGGCGCCGAGCGCGGTGCTGGTGGTGACGGGTTCCAGCTTCGTCGGATCCGGGTGCGGCAATTGGACGGCCAATGCGCGGTTGTTCATCAAGTACTTGTCGTAGGTCTCGAACCCCACGCCGAGCTTCTGCTGGAGGATCAGGCCTTTGAACCCGGTGCAGTCGATCACCAACTCCACTTCGTGGCGGCCCTGTTCCCGCAATTGCAGGGCCGAAACGAAGCCTTGTTCGTCCAGTTCCACGTCATCGACGTCGTCCAGCACGTGTTCGACACCACAGGCCACGGCGATTTCCTGAAGGAATCCCGCGAACCGGCCGGCATCAAGATGATAGGCGTAGTTGACCTTGCGCTCATAGCTTTCGGCGCCCAGCGTCTTGGGACCCCGGTAGTTGTTGATCAGGTCGTGCATCGGCGACTGGTAGTCGCTGAAATGCGTACGGTCGGCATCCGGCGCGAAGCGATGGAAATGGTAGGCGGGGTTGAATCCCCAGATGTCATCGCCGATGCCGTCGAACGGGTTCAGATAGCGCCGGCGCTGGCCGGTCTTCGGGTCTTTGTCCCAGTTGACGAACAGCACGCCGAGCTTGAAGGACGCGTTGCAGCGTTTCATGAAGTCGGCTTCTTCGATCCCGAGATGCTTCAGCCAATGCATCATCGCGGGTACCGTCGCTTCTCCGACGCCGACCGTCGGCACGTTCGGGGATTCGATGAGCGTCACATCGACCTGCTGGTCGATGCTGCGCCGGTTGAGATGGATCATGAGATAGGCAGCCGACATCCACCCGGCGGTGCCGCCGCCAACGATCGTTATTCGCCGAATTGGTTCCGTCATCGGAAGGCCATCATCCCTGAATGCGCCGGTCATTTTCCGGAACAATAGCGGAAACGATGCCGGATGACATGCCCATAGCGAAATTAATGACGGGGAAGATCGGGGCGGGCGCCCCGGCGCGGATCAGATTGCGAAAGACGTTCCGCAGCCGCAGGAAGACGTCGCGTTCGGATTCTTGACTTGGAAGGCGGCGCCGATCAGGTCTTCCACGAAGTCGAGCTCAGACCCGGCCAGCAGGTCGAGCGAAACATCGTCGACCACGACCGTGATGCCGTTCTTCTCGAAGAGGTGGTCGTCGGCGGTGGTATCCGTGTCGAAGCCGAAGCCGTATTGATAGCCGGAACAGCCGCCGCCCGAGACAGTTACGCGTAGCATGGTACCGTCCGCCTCACCCTCCAGCAGGGTGGTGATTCGCTTAACCGCGCTGTCGCTGACCGAAAAACTCCGGTCAGGCTTAGCTTCCACGCTGGCGAAGGCGTCGCTCATTGGTTGCTCCGAATTGGATAGAATGGCTAATTTCTAGGGGTTTAGATAGGGTTTCCTCAGGATTTGTCAATCCCAAACGTTATGCGGGACCTGTTGATTTTTGAGGCATTGCCTTCCGACGGAGCCGTCGATACGGTCCGGCATGCCTTCTGACTTAGCGCCGTATGCTAGCGATCCCAAGGCGAGCCGCGGACGGCTTCTGGCAGAGCCCGAAAGCCCCACCCGGACGTGTTTCCAGCGTGACCGGGACCGGATTATCCATTCCACCGCCTTGCGCCGGCTCATGCACAAGACGCAGGTATTCGTCTCGCCCGGCGGCGATCACTTCCGCACCCGGCTGACCCATAGCCTCGAGGTCGCCCAGATCGCGCGCGGGCTGGCGCTGAATCTCGGCTTGAACCAGGATTTGGCGGAAGCCCTGGCGCTGGCCCATGATTTCGGCCATCCGCCCTTTGGACATGCCGGCGAAGAGGCGCTCGATGAGGTGATGCGGCCCTTCGGCGGGTTCGACCACAACGATCAGACCCTGCGGATCGTCGTGCGGCTGGAGCAACGCTATGCGGCGTTCGACGGATTGAACCTGACCTGGGAAACGTTGGAGGGCCTGGTGAAGCACAATGGGCCGCTTCTCGGGCCGTATTCGGACGGCGCGCCCCTGCCGGAAACGATTGCGGGCCACACCGAGGTTCAGGATTTGGAACTCGAGAGTTTTGCCGGTCCCGAGGCGCAGGTGGCGGCGATTGCCGACGATATCGCCTATGACAATCACGACGTGGACGACGGCCTGCGGGCCGGCGTTTTCACCATCGACGAGCTCTCGGCAGTGCCGCATGTGGCCGAGGCGATCGACCGGGTGCGGCAGCGGTATCCGCGACTCGAACGCCATCGCTTGAGCCATGAGGCGGTTCGGAGCCTTATCGATGCCATGGTCATCGATGTGTTGGAGGAGACGCGGGCGCGGTTGGCCGCGGCGTCTCCGGGATCCGCGGCGGACATCCGCGCGCTCGATCAGCCGGTCGTTGCCTTCTCGCCCGCAATGGTTCAAAAGGACCGCGCCATAAAGAAGTTCTTGTTTGGGAATATGTATCGCCATCCGGACGTCTTACGGGAGACGGACAGGGCACGGAGAATCGTGAAAGATTTGTTCGGCCGCTTTGTCGAGGATCCGACATCGATGCCCGACGAATGGTCGGTGTCCGCGACGGCGTCCGGAAGCCGGGAGACCGCCCGGGTCGCCGCCGACTATATCGCCGGCATGACCGATCGCTATGCCAAACGGGAACATGAGCGATTGTTCGGTACGAAGGAAGCGTCGACGTGAATCTATTTCGGGACATGCGGGACAAGGTGGTGGCCGCAATCGGCGCGTTGGGCGCCGACGGCGCGATCCCGGTGGATTTGGATACCGCCCGCATCTCGGTCGAACCGCCGCGCGACGCATCGCATGGCGACATGGCGACGAACGCCGCCATGGTGCTGGCGAAGCCCGCCAAGATGAAACCGCGCGACTTGGCCGAAGCGTTGGCGGCGAAGATCGAAGCATTGCCCGATGTTGGGGCGGTCGATGTCGCGGGGCCCGGCTTCATCAATATTCGTTTGAATGATGCGATCTGGTGCCGATCGATCGCCACGATCCTGGAACAGGGCACGAGTTATGGCCGGTCGACAGTCGGCGAGGGGCAGGCCGTCAATGTCGAGTATGTCTCGGCGAATCCGACCGGCCCGCTGCATATCGGCCATGCGCGCGGCACCGTCTTCGGCGACGTGCTCGCTTCCTTGCTGGAGACTGCAGGCTACGATGTATGCCGCGAATACTACATTAACGACGCCGGCGCGCAGGTGGATGTGCTCGCGCAGTCCACCTATCTCCGCTATCGCGAAGCGCTCGGCGAAGATATCGGCGAAATTCCCGAAGGGCTGTATCCCGGCGATTATCTGAAGGCTGCGGGTGCCGGGCTGGCGGCCAAGGACGGCGATAAATGGATGAACGCCGCGGAATCCGACTGGTTGCCGCATGTTCGGGATTTTGCCGTCGACGCCATGATGGCGTTGATCCGGGACGATCTTTCGGCCTTGGGCGTGGCGCATGACGTCTTCACGTCGGAGCGCAACCTTGTCGAGGCCGGCAAGGTAACCGAAGCGTTCGACGTGCTGGAGTCCCGCGATCTGATCTACACCGGCACGTTGGAGCCGCCGAAAGGCAAACTGCCGGATGACTGGGAGGCGCGCCCGCAGACTTTGTTCCGGGCGTCCGATTTTGGTGACGATATCGACCGGCCGTTGAAAAAATCCGACGGAAGCTGGACCTATTTTGCGAGTGATATCGCCTATCATCTGGACAAGTATCAGCGTGGCTTCTCCAACTTGATCGATGTTCTCGGGGCGGATCACGGCGGCTATGTGAAGCGCATGCAGGCCGCGACGCGGGCGATTACGGAAGAAAAAGCCGATCTCGACGTAAAACTGTGCCAACTCGTGCGTCTGATGGACAAGGGCGAGCCGGTGAAGATGTCGAAACGGGCGGGGACCTTCGTGACCTTGCGCGATCTCGTCGACGAGGTAGGCAAGGATGTCGTGCGCTTCATCATGTTGACCCGCAAGAATGACGCCGGCCTCGACTTCGACCTCAGCGCGGTGACGGAGCAGTCGCGCGACAACCCGGTCTTTTACGTGCAATACGCCCATGCCCGGAGCCATTCGGTGATGCGGATGGCGAAAACGGCGGTTCCGGATATCGACTTGTCGGATTCTGCGTTGCAGGGCGCGGAGTTAGAGCGCTTGACGGACGAATCCGAGCTTGCTCTGATCAGGGCCATGGGAAACTGGCCCCGCACCGTGGAAGCCGCCGCCGAAGCCCATGAGCCGCATCGGCTGGCGTTTTACCTGTACGATCTTGCGTCGGCCTTCCATGGCCTCTGGACCAAGGGCAAGGACGACGCGACGCTGCGCTTCATCGTCGAGGATGATGTGGCGCTGACCACCGCACGGCTGGCGCTGGTGCGGGCCTTGCAAACGGTCGTGGGAGCCGGACTGCGCATCTTTGGCGTCGATCCGGTCGAGGAGATGCGATGAGGGCGCGCCGTTCCGATCCGCTTAACGATGAATTGACCGCCTTGGATGAGCTCGAGGACGAGATTCGGCGGCCCAAGAAACGGTCGCTGTCGCTGATCGTGCCCTTGTTGATCACGATGATCGTCATGACGGGCGGCGTGACGATTGCCTGGTATTCCTATACGGCGGGGATCAAGGAAGGCAGCGAAGGGGCTGCGCCGTTGCTCAAACCGAAGGGGCCGATGAAGGTCGCGCCGGAGAATCCGGGCGGTTTGGCGATACCGCATCAGGATAAGACCGTCTTCAACGCGATCGACGGGCGCGACAAGGAGAAAGGCGTGGAACGGCTGCTGCCGCCGCCCGAGAAACCCATGTCGATCCCGGTGAAACCGGTGCCGCCGCCGGCCGTGGCGCCCAGCGAGCCCTCGGCGGGGTCGCGTGTGCGAGCCGCTGACCGGGCGGGCGATGGCCCGGCGGCCGGAAAACCGGTGCCGTTGACGCCGGGCGGTGCGCGGTCTAAGCCGTCCGAGCCTGCAAAGACGCCGACGCCGCCCGCCGCCTCGGGCAAGCCCGCGGCGGCAACCCCGAAAGCCGCGGTGAAACCGCCGGCCGCTCAAAAATCGGCGCGCGCGACGCCGGAAGCGAAACCGGCCAAGCCGGCGGTACCCGCCGGAAAGGCCTTCCGAATTCAAATTGGCTCCGTATCGTCCAACGTGCAGGGCAAGAAGTTCTGGGACAGCGAAAGCGCCAAGCACCGCGATCTGTTCGGGAAATTGAGCCTCAATCTCCAGAAGGCCACGATCAAGGGGAAGGTCTTCTATCGCATCCAGGGCGGGCCTTTGCCCAGCCGGGCCGCCGCCGCGGATCTTTGCCGGAAACTGAAGGCCCGTAAGATCGGCTGCATCGTCGTCCCGCCCGGGAGAGGTTGAATGCCGCTCGCGGCGATTTTCGGATGCGCCGGCCTGTCGCTGACGGTGGAGGAGAAGTCCTTCTACCGGGACTGCGATCCCGTCGGGTTCATTCTCTTTGCGCGCAACGTGGAGTCGCCGGATCAGGTCCGGCGTTTGACCGATGACCTTCGGGCGACGGTGCAGCGGGACGATGCGCCCATCCTGATCGACCAGGAGGGGGGCCGGGTCGCCCGTCTGAAGCCGCCGCATTGGCGGCAGCCCCCGCCGGCCGAGCTGTTCGGGAGAATCCATGCCAAAAACGCCAAGGCCGGGATTCAGGCAGCCCGGCTGAACGCGGCGGTGATTGGCGCCGAGCTTCTCGATTTGGGCATCACCGTGGACTGTCTGCCGTTGATCGATCTTCGGTTTGACGGCGCGCACGACATCATCGGCGACCGGGCCTTTTCGGACGATCCCGAGGTCGTTGCGACGCTCGGACGGGCCGCGGCCGAGGGCCTGATCGAGGCGGGCGTCCTGCCTGTGATCAAGCATATCCCGGGACACGGACGGGCCGTAGTCGACACACATGAAGCGCTGCCTACGGTCGATGCACCCTTGGATGCGTTGCGTGCGACCGATTTTCGGCCGTTCACCGCTCTGTCCGACATGCCGATCGCGATGACCGCCCATATCGTCTATCAGGCGGTCGATCCACTGTTTCCGGCAACAACGTCGCCGACCGTGATCGAGGACACTATCCGGGGCGAGATGGGCTTCGACGGACTTTTGTTGAGCGACGATCTGAGCATGAAGGCGCTGAAGGGCGGTTTGGAAGACCGGGCGCGAGATGCGGTCGGGGCCGGATGCGACATCGCCCTGCACTGTAACGGCGATATGGCGGAAATGCGCGCTGTGGCCGCGGGGACACCGGCTTTGTCCGACTCGGGCGTGGACCGGCTGAACCGCGCACTGTCTCTCGTGGCCGGCGGCGGCATCGGGGATGCCGGGGACCGATTGGTCGCACTTGATGAAATAGTCACGAAAACAATCGGCTGAAGGTTATTTTTAAGGTTGAGAAGCAGCAAAGCATTTCACGCTGCAATCTTCCCGATGGGATAAAATATTCTCCTAAAGTATGATGCGCGGCTTATGACGAACGAACCACCGCCGCAGGACGGCACGCCCTTTTTCGAAGAAGATACCCGCCCCGCGCAGCCGGGGGCGTCTGGGCCGTTGCTGTTGGACCTGGATGGGTTCGAGGGCCCGATCGATATCCTGTTGGCGCTGGCGCGGGATCAGAAAGTCGATCTCACCAAGATTTCGATCCTGAAGCTCGCCGATCAATACCTCGAATTCATCACCCAGGCGCGGGAACTCCGCCTCGAACTCGCGGCGGACTATCTGGTCATGGCCGCTTGGCTTGCCTATCTCAAGTCGCGGCTTCTCCTACCGACGATCGAAGAGGACGGCGAGCAGTTGTCCGCCGCAGAAATGGCCGAACGGTTGGCGTTCCAGCTCCAACGGCTGGAAGCGATGCGCAAGATCGGCCGCGCCTTGATGGACCGGCCCCGGCTGAACCGGGATTTCTTTGCGCGCGGCGCGCCGGAACCCGTCGAGGTCGTGAACCATCCGGTCTACGACCTGACGCTCTTCGAATTGCTCAAATCCTACGGCGAGTTCCGAACGCGCGAGAACATCACCTCGCTGCGGATCGATCCGACCGAGCTGTTTTCCACCGAGGCCGCGCTCGATCGGTTGCGGTCCCTACTGGGCGACGTGCCGGACTGGGCGACGTTATCGACCTTCCTGCCGGACGACATGCCGCGCGGCTTGGTGGCGCGGTCCGCGATGGCCGCGACCTTTGCCGCGAGCTTGGAAATGGTGAAGGCGGGCGAATTGATGGTGCGGCAGGAAGGAACGTTCGCGCCGATCTACGTTCGAAAAGCGACCGAAGAAACGCCAATGGGGACATCTTAGGAATGGATCATTTCCAGCAGCTTCGTTTGCTTGAAGCCATGCTGTTCGCCGCCGCCGCACCGGTGCCCGTGAAGACGATCGTTAGCCGCATGCCGGAGGGGTCGGACGTCAAGGCACTGCTCGAGGAGCTGAAGGGCATCTATGCCAACCGGGGCGTCCATCTGTGCCGTATCGGTAAGGGGTGGGGGTTCCGGACCGCGCCGGATTTGGCGCCGCATTTGCGCGTGGAGAATACGGTGTCCCGGCGGATGTCGCGGGCGGCGATCGAAACGCTGGCGATCATCGCCTATCACCAGCCGATCACCCGCGCCGAGATCGAGGAAATGCGCGGCGTCGCGCTCAGCCGGGGGACCCTGGATCTGCTGCTAGAGGCGGGATGGATACGGCCCCGCGGACGCCGCCGTACCGCCGGCCGCCCGGTGACCTGGGGTACGTCCGAGAATTTCCTGGATCATTTCGGGCTGGAAAGTGCGGACGCGCTGCCGGGGGTCGATGAATTGAAGGCCGCGGGCCTGCTCGACCGCAAGCCGGGCTTCGGGCCATTGAGCGAAATTCGCGAGCAGCCCACCACCGAAGAATCGGACGAGGAATCACCCGAGGACGAGGAATTGTCCGCAGCGGATGCTGTCGAGGCGGATTTCGGCGAGGATCCCGGACCCGAGGAAACCGCCGAAGGAACGCCGGATTCGGAAGAAGGCGACAAGCGGCCGACGGCCGAAGTCGTCGATTTGCCGCAGTTCGCCCGGTCCCGAGGCGGCGAATAGTCCGGATGCACATCTTGCGTTAACGCAATTGCGACTTAATCTTGGTAGCATTATTAATGTCGCGTGACGCAGAAACAGTATCTGGGACGACGGGTGACCACACCGGCAGCACTTGAATTGGAAGGGCTCCACCACACCTACGGTGACGTTACCGCCGTGGAATCCTTCAGTCTTTCCGTAGCCGCCGGCGAAGTCGTGTGCCTGCTCGGCCCTTCCGGATGCGGCAAAACGACGGTATTGCGTTTGGCCGCGGGACTTGAAGAGTTGCAGCGGGGGCGTGTCGCGATCAACGGTCAGAACGTCGCCGGACCCGGAATCTGGGTCCCGCCCGAGGATCGCAGCGTCGGGCTGGTGTTCCAGGAGTTCGCGTTGTTTCCCCATCTCACCGTCGCCCAAAACGTGGATTTCGGGCTGACAGGCATGAGCAGCGAAAATCGCCGGGCGCGCTGCGACGAGGTATTGCGCCGGGTCGGTGTGGCCGATTTGGCCGACCGTTATCCGCATGCCCTGTCGGGCGGTCAGCAACAGCGTGTGGCGCTGGCCCGCGCAATGGCGCCGAGCCCGCCGCTAATTCTGTTGGATGAACCGTTCTCCGGCCTCGATTCCCGACTGCGGGACCAGGTGAGGGATCAGACATTGCATCTCCTGAAGCATAGCGGTCAGGCCACGCTGATGGTCACCCACGATGCCGAGGAAGCGATGTTCATGGCGGATCGTATCGCCGTCATGCGCGACGGCAGCAATGTCCAAACGGATCGACCGGACGCGCTGTACTACGAGCCGGTAGACGCCTTCGTCACCGAATTCTTCAGCGACGTGAACCGGTTGACGGGCGTGGTTCAGAACGGAAGCGTCAACACGCCGTTCGGCAATCTGCCGGCCGAACCGATGTTGGATGGTCAATCCGCCGAAATCCTGATCCGGCCGGAAGCGTTGCGCTTGTCTGCAGTTTCCAACGGCGAAGAAGGAACGGCGCGCGTGCTGGCGTCCCGTATGCTGGGGCGGTCAAGCCTGGTTCATCTTTGCACCTGCCATCAAATCGGCGAGGAAATCCATCTTCATGCGCGGGTTCCGGGGCGCTTTTTGCCGAAGGAGAACGAAATCCTTCAGGTGACTTTGGATTCGACGCAGGCGTTCGTGTTCCCGGCCGCACAGAGTTGACCAAATAAGCGTCGCGCGGGACGACGCTCGAAGTCGAAATTCAGGGCGCGCAACGGCTTGGAATGCTGGGATTTCGGGATATCTCCTGGTATCAATGGATCGTTGCGGGGTAGAGCATGTTCTGCAATGATCGGCGCCATCTGACGCGTATCGACCCGCGCCGGTAACAAGGAGACTTCAGCTTGGGCACATTCAGTATTTGGCATTGGCTTATCGTCCTGGCCGTTGTCCTGATCTTATTCGGCGGCGGCGGGAAACTGTCGCGGCTTATGGGTGATTTTGGTAAAGGTTTGAAGTCCTTCAAGAAACAAGTGAAGGACGAGAACGGCGACAACGCCGAATCCCAGCCGGTCACGAATAACACGGAGGCGGAGCAAGTCGCCTCTCCGACGGCAGCGGAAAATGACAAGGCCGCGAAGGGCTAGCCGCGTCACCGTCCTGATACCCGTTCAACGCATGACGAGCCGCCATGTTTGACATCGGCTGGCAGGAACTCTTCCTCGTCGCCCTGATCACGATCATCGTGGTCGGGCCGAAAGAGTTGCCGCGCGTCCTGCGCACCGTCACCCTTTGGATTCGCAAGATTCGGTCGATGGCGCGCGAATTCCAGGACGGCATCGACGATCTCGCCCGCGAAGCCGACCTGGAGGATCTCCGCAAGGATATCGAGAAGGGGGCCGGTGTCGATTTCGGAGACGAGATTGAGCGGACCATCGATCCGTCCGGGGAGATGCGGGAGGCCGTCGAGGAGATCGGCGGCGCCGTCGAGGATACCAAGGACGCCGTCAACGACCCGAAGATCGCCGCGGACAGGCCCAAGCGGGTCGAGGGCGATGCCGCCGAGCCTGATCCGAAAATCGCCGGCGGCAAGACGGAAAGCGCCGGATGAGCGGGGATATCGAGGAAGCAAAAATGCCGTTGCTCGATCATCTGATCGAGCTACGGCGCCGGCTGATCTACAGCGCGGTGTCCTTTCTCGTTTGTTTCCTCGTCAGCTTCTATTTCGCCGACCCGATCTTCAATTTCCTCGTGGCGCCGCTCGCCGATCTTTGGACCGGCCAGGAATCCCGGCGGTTGATCTATACGGCGCTGCACGAAAAGTTTTTCACGGAAATCAAGGTCGCCTTCTTCGCCGGGGCCTTCCTGGCCTTTCCATTGATTTCGAATCAGGTATGGATGTTCGTGGCGCCGGGACTGTACCGCCACGAGAAGCGGGCGTTCCTGCCGTTCCTGATCGCGACACCCTTCCTGTTCCTGCTCGGCGCGGCCTTCGTCTACTACCTCGTGCTGCCGGTCGCCTGGCAGTTCTTCGCGGGTTTCGAGCAGACGGGCGGGGAAGGTCAGCTTGCGATCGAGTTGGAACCGAAGGTCAACGAGTACCTGTCGCTCGTCATGCGCCTGATCTTCGCGTTCGGCATCAGTTTTGAATTGCCCGTCCTGCTGACGCTGTTGGCGCGCGCCGGATTGGCCACCAGCCAAGGCATGCGCGAGAAACGCCGCTATGCGATCGTCGGGGCCTTCGTCGCCGCCGCAATCCTGACGCCGCCCGATCCGCTGAGCCAAATCGGGCTGGCACTGCCGATCATCGCCTTGTACGAAATATCGATCTGGTGCGCTCGGCTCGTCGAGCGCAAGCGCAAGGAGCGTGAAGACGCATTGGACGCGGAGCTCGAGGATGATGACATCTGACGGCTGGCCCCGTATAAAGCCGCAGAATTCTCCATAAATTCTCATACGAGACCGGTTTAGAGCCATGCACGACCTGCGCTTCATTCGTGAAAACCCGGACGCATTCGACGCGGGCCTCGCCCGCCGAGGTCTTGCGCCCGCTTCGGCGGAAATTCTGGAGTTGGATGTCCAACGGCGCGCGGCGCAGACGTCGATGCAGGAGATGCAGCAGCGCCGCAACGAGGCGTCGAAGCTGATCGGCGCGGCCAAGAAGTCCGGCGAAGATGCGGCCGATTTGATTGCCGAGGTGCAGTCGATCAAGGATCGCATGGACGCCGCCGAGCAAGACGAACGCGCCAAGGCCGCCGCCTTGAAGCAAATTCTCGAAACGTTGCCCAATCTGCCGGCGGACGATGTGCCGGATGGGGCGGACGAGGACGACAACCGCGAGGAACGCGTGGTCGGCGAAGCGCGCCAGATGACTTTCGAGGCGCGCGAACATTTCGATCTCGGCGAAGCGCTCGGCATGATGGATTTCGAAACCGCGGCAAAACTGTCCGGCTCCCGTTTCGTCGTGCTGTCGGGCGCGTTGGCCAAACTCGACCGGGCCCTCGCGACTTTCATGCTCACCCTGCATACCGAGGAGTTCGGCTATACCGAGGTCGTGCCGCCGGCGCTGGTGCGCTCGCAGACCATGTACGGTACGGGCCAACTGCCGAAGTTCGAGGAGGATCTTTATCGCGCGGGTGACGATTTCTGGCTGATTCCGACCGCGGAAGTGCCGTTGACGAGCCTCGTTGCCGACGCGGTGACCAATGTCGATGAATTGCCGATCCGTGTAACGGCTTGGACGCCGTGTTTCCGCTCCGAAGCGGGTTCGGCCGGCAAGGATACGCGCGGCATGCTGCGGCAGCATCAATTCAGCAAGGTGGAGCTGGTCAGCATCACCCATCCCGACGAGTCGGAAAACGAGTTGGAGCGGATGACCGGCTGCGCGGAAGAGGTCTTGAAGCGCCTTGGTTTGTCCTACCGGCTCGTGACGCTGTGTACCGGCGACATGGGGTTCAACGCCCGCAAGACCTACGATATCGAGGTCTGGCTGCCTGGACAGAATCGGTACCGGGAAATCTCCAGCTGCTCCAATTGCTGGGATTTTCAGGCGCGGCGCATGAACGCGCGCTTCAAGGTGCCGACCGAAAAGGGAACCCGCTTCGTTCACACGCTGAATGGCTCCGGTCTGGCGGTCGGGCGAACATTGATCGCCGTATTGGAGAATTATCAGCAGGAAGACGGGTCGATCGCCGTCCCCGATGTGCTCAAGCCCTTCATGGGCGGGCAGGACCGTATCGAGGTAGATCGGGGATAGAGGAGCCGGCGCAGCACAATGGCGGATTTGGCGAAGGCCCGAATTCTGGTGGTGAACGATGACGGGATCGCCGCGCCCGGCCTCAAGGTTATGGAAAAGATTGCCCGCTCGCTGGGCAAAGAAGTGTGGGTCGTCGCCCCGCAGACCGAACAGAGCGGCGCCAGTCACGCCTTTACGGTGACCAATTCGATCCGGGTCGAGAAACTTGGCCGCCGGCGATTCGCCGTTTCCGGCAGTCCGACCGATTGCGTGTTGCTGGCGGTCGGCGAAATCATGGCCGGCTCGCCGCCGGACCTTGTGCTTTCGGGCGTCAACAAGGGGGCCAACCTCGCCGAGGAAGTGATCTATTCCGGAACGGTGGCGGGGGCTATGGAGGGCGCTCTGTTGGGATTTCGGTCGATCGCCATGAGTCAGGCCACCGGTCCCGGCCGCGTGATCGACTGGTCGACGTCGCGCCATTACGGTTCGGAGATCGTTCGGCAACTGCTGTCCGTCGAATGGACGCGCGATGTCTTCATGAACGTGAATTTTCCGGCCTGCCCGGTGAAGGACGTGCGGGATACCGTGGTTGTGCCGCAGGGCCGGCGCAGCGCCGGATACGAGATTCATGGCGTGCCGCTGCGTGGCCGCCAGTACTACATGATCGGTGAACCGCAACACGACGATCGGCGCAAACGGGGCAATGCGGACTTCCGAGCGATCGAGCGGAATGACATCGCGATCACACCGTTGCACGTCGATCTGACTCATCGCGGCTCGTTAACGACTATTCGCTCGCTTTTTGCTACAACAAGGCCCGAACGCTAGACGCAAACCACACGGGACCCCGCGGTGACGCCGCCGACCCAAAAAATCCGTCTGATTCTCGAGCTCCGCCGCGCCGGTATCACCGATATCGGCCTGCTGTCGGCGTTGGAGAATGTGCCGCGGCACTTGTTCGTCCCCGATGCGTTTCAGGACCAGACCTGGGAAGACACGGCGCTGCCGATCGGGCATGGTCAGACGATCAGTCAGCCGACCGTCGTGGCACGGATGGTGCAAGCGCTGACTCCCGACAAGAACTTGAAAGTGCTGGAGATCGGCAGCGGTTCGGGGTATCAGACTGCGATTCTGTCGTATCTGTTTCGCCGGGTCTATGCGATCGAACGCGAGGGAGTTTTGATGCAACGCGCCGAGGACTGTATCGCGGAGCTGCGCCGTCACAACGTGACAGGCCGCACCGGGGATGGAAGCCTGGGTTGGACCGAACAAGCGCCGTTCGAGCGGATTCTGGTGTCCGCCGCGTCCGAGGAAATTCCGCCATTGTTGTGGGATCAACTCGCGGTCGGCGGAGTCATGGTTTGCCCCTTGGGCGAGGACCGCGGCGAGCAGCGAATTATGCGATTCGTCAAAACGGACGGCGCACCGGACGTGCAAGACCTCGGCCCGGTCCGGTTCGTGCCGCTCGTTTCCGGACGGGCGCAACGGAAGATCGCGGTGTAATGGCGATGGAGCGGTCTTCGTCCCGTACCCTCGGACTCGCAGCGACATTGTTTGCTTTGTTGGGCGGCGCCTGTGCGCAGCCGGCCAATGTGGTGTTGTACGAGGAGAACGCCCGCGCGAAGGAACGGCAATTGGCATCGCGCCGCGGAATCAAGGACCCACAAGCGCCGATACCCCGCGCCAAGCCGCGGCGGGGACGCAGCAGCAATAGCGGCAGTATCATCGAGAGCAAACCTTTGCCGCCGGCGGGCGGCGCCTCCCGCCAGCAGGCGCTCAGCGGATTTTCCCGCGGGAAAACGTCGATGACGGCCTTTGATCGGAAGGGCGCTGCCGGAAAGTATCAGCAGGTGCCGGCGAGCGGCGTTCATATCGTCACCAGGAAACAAACGGTCTACGCGATTTCGCGTCTTTATGGGGTGCCGGTACGCAGCCTGTTGATCATCAACAAGCTCGAACCGCCGTATATCCTGGCATTGGGACAGAAGATCAAGGTGCCGGCGCAACGCACGCATTTGGTGAGCAAGGGTGACACGGTTTATTCGATTTCCCGGCGCTACGACGTATCGCGCAAGGAGCTCATGCGGCTGAATGGCGTCGGCACGCCCTTCACGATCAAGATCGGCCAGACGCTTCTGCTGCCGGCGACCCAGGCCGCCGTAACGACGGTGGCGGCCGTGGATCCCGGCGAAGGGAACCGGCCGAACGCTCCGCCTGCGTCGGCCACGCCGCCGCGACCCACACCGTCGCCCGAATCGCAGGTAGCCATCGCGCCGCCGCGACAGGTCATCGTGCCCCCATCGACCAACATTCCGCGGCCGAAGGGGCTCAGCCGGGACGGTTTCATGTGGCCGATTTCCGGGCGCGTGATCTCGCGGTTCGGCCCGAAACGGGGCGGATTGCACAATGACGGCATCAACATCGCCGCGCCGCGTGGGACGCCGATCCTGGCCGCGCAGAACGGCGTGGTGGCCTATCGCGGCAACGAATTGCGCGGATTCGGCAAGCTCATCCTGATCAAGCACGCCAAGGGATACATGACCGCCTATGCGCATACCGACAAAATCCTGGTGAAACGGGGGCAGCGGGTTTCGCGCGGGCAGACGATCGCCAAGGTCGGCAGTTCGGGCAATGTGGCCAAACCGCAGCTTCATTTCGAAATTCGCAAGGGCCGCCGCGCTGTCAATCCGAAGAAATATCTGCGTCAGCGGCGCGCCGGCCTGGACGGGTCAGGAACCGTCAAGGTGCTGGCCAAGCCGTCCGGCTAAATCCTGGACATATTGCCAGGCCACGCGGCCCGACCGGGCGCCGCGGGTGACCGACCATTCCTTCGCTTCCGCCTTCCAATCGATATCGGCGGTCTTGAGGCCGTAATGCGCGATGTAGCCTTCGATCATCGCGAAGAAGGTATCCTGGTCGCAGTTGTGGAAGCCGAGCCAAAGGCCGAACCGGTCCGACAGCGACACTTTCTCCTCGACCGCCTCCGAGGGGTTGATCGCCGTGGAACGCTCGTTTTCCATCATATCACGCGGCAGCAGGTGCCGCCGGTTGGAGGTCGCGTAGAAAATCACGTTGCTCGGGCGGCCTTCGATCCCGCCTTCCAGCATCGCTTTCAGGGATTTGTAGCTGGCGTCGTCGCCGTCGAAGGACAGGTCGTCGCAGAAGACGATGCAGCGGCGATTGCTGCCGCGGAGCAAGCTCAGAAGATGCGGCAGGCTCGGGATGTCCTCGCGATGGATTTCGACCAGGGCCAGGCTGCGGCCGTCTTCCGCATTGATCTCGGCATGAACGGCCTTCACCAGCGAACTTTTACCCGTGCCGCGCGCGCCCCACAGCAGGGCGTTGTTGGCGGGAAGACCGTCGGCAAAGCGCCGGGTGTTCTCCAGCAGGATATCAACCTGACGTCCTATGCCTTTGAGAAGATTAATATCGATGCGGTTGACCACGGGAACCGGATCGAGGGTGTTGGCCTCGGCACGCCATACGAAGGCGTCGGCGGCGTCGAAATCCGCGGCGGCGGCGGTCTCCGGGGCCAAACGCTCCAGCGCGTCGGCGATCCGCGTTAACAGGGTATGGGTCTTGTTATTGTCGTCCATCGCATCGATATACCGGAAATGGCGTGCTTTTTCACGCCGGCGGCGGACCCTAGCGATGGGAGGGGCGGCCGTCAATTATCGGGCGGCGTGGCGGATCGGGCGTTTAGCTCGATTGAAATTACGGCACGGACCGGTATAGTCCGCTCTCTGTGCACAAGCGTGCAAGCCCATCTGGGAGACTTTGATGTTTATTTCGACTGCTTGGGCCCAGGGGGCCGGCGGTGGCGGGGGCGGCCTTCTGGAGGCGATGATCCCGCTGGTGCTTATTTTCGCCGTTTTCTACTTCCTTCTGATCCGGCCGCAACAAAAGAAGATGAAGGCTCATCGGGAGATGCTCACCGCGGTGCGGCGGGGTGACAAGATCATCACCGGCGGCGGCATTTACGGGACCGTGACCAAGGTGGTCAACGAGAACGAACTGGTTGTGCAGATCGCGGACGGCGTACGGATCCGCGTTTCGCGGGGCACGATCGCCGAAGTCTTATCGAAGACCGAGCCGGTGCAAGCCGAAAAGAAGGAAAAGAGCGGCAAAGCCGCCGGCGATGCCAAGGCGAGCTAGACCGGTTCCGGACCTTACCTGAAACAGAGGCCTATGCTAGATTTCCCAACCTGGAAGCGTATCCTTGTCCTGGCCGTTTGCCTGCTGGGCGTTGTCTATGCCATCCCGAATTTTCTGCCGAGCGGATCGCTCGAAGGCGGGCCGGATTGGGCACCGGGCAAGCGCATCAATCTCGGCCTCGACCTTCAAGGCGGTGCGCATCTGCTGATGCAGGTGGACACCGACGGTTACGTCAACGACATCCTCGACAAGAGTTACAAGGCGACGATCCGGACGGCCATGCGCAGCGAGCGGGTTCGCGGCACCGTCACGCTCGAAGGTCGCGATTTGATCTTCCAGATACAGGACGAGGACAAGGCCGACGCGGTCCGGTCGCGCATTCGGCTCGAGAATCCCGATCTGCTGATCTCTTCGGAGGGTGGCGGTAAATTCCGCGCCAGCCTGTCGGAGCAGGCGCTGCGCGACCGCATCACGACGGTCATCGGGCAGTCGATCGAGGTCATCCGCCGCCGGATCGACGAATTGGGAACCCGCGAGCCGATCATCCAGCGCCAGGGCGAGGACCGGATTTTGATCCAGGTTCCGGGCGCGCGCGACACCGAACGGCTGAAGGCCACGATCGGCAAGACCGCCAAGATGACCTTCCACATGATCAACATGGCCTGCGATCCGAATGGGGCGCGGGTGCCGCCGGGATCGCAGCTGCTGCCGTCGGACGAACTGGGGCCCGACGGCCAGCCGTTCCAATACTGCATTCACCGGCGCGTGCGGCTCAGCGGCCAAAACCTGGTGGACGCGCAACCGAGTTTCCAGGACAGCCAGCCGGTCGTCAGCTTCCGCTTCGACACGCGCGGCGCCCGGATTTTCGGCGATATCACGTCGAAGAACGTCGGCCGTCTGTTCGCTGTCGTGCTCGACGGCAAGGTTATTTCGGCGCCGCGGATCAACGAACCGATTCTCGGCGGATCCGGCATCATCCAGGGCAACTTCACCACACAGAGCTCGCGGGACCTCGCGGTGCTGTTGCGCGCCGGGGCGCTGCCGGCCGACTTGACCTATCTGGAAGAGCGGTCCGTCGGGCCGGGTCTTGGCCAGGATTCGATCGACGCCGGCAAGATTGCCAGCATCATCGGCATGGTTCTGGTGGTGGTCTTCATGATCGTCACCTACGGCCTGTTCGGGGTCATGGCGAATGTGGCGCTGGCATTTAACGTCGCCTTGATCTTCGGATTATTGTCCTTCCTTCAGGCCACGCTGACGCTGCCCGGTATCGCCGGGATCGTCTTGACCATGGGCATGGCGGTTGATGCGAACGTGCTGATCTTCGAACGCATACGGGAAGAGACCAACGCCGGGCGATCACCGCTAAACGCGGTGGACGCGGGCTACCGGCGTGCGCTGACGACGATTATCGACTCGAACCTGACGACGCTGATCGCCGCGATCCTTCTGTTCGCATTCGGATCGGGGCCCATCAAGGGTTTCGCCGTCACACTGTCGATTGGAATCATGACCTCGATGTTCACCGCCATCATGGTGACACGCTTCCAGGTCGTTTTGTGGCTGCGCAGACGCCGCCCGCAACTTTTGCCGATTTGATCCGGGCCGGAGGACGTTTGGTATGAAGACCCTTAAGTTGGTTCCCGCCGGGACGAAGATCGATTTCATCGGCAAACGCTTCATCGCGATGGGGTTGTCGATCTTCCTGATCGTCGCGTCGATCGGTCTCTACACGACCAAGGGATTGAATCTCGGTATTGATTTCCTGGGCGGCATCATGCTGGAAATCGAAACCAAGGGGCCGGCCGATCTCGGGGATCTGCGGGGCAAGGTCGGCGGTCTCGGCCTCGGGGACGTCAGCCTGCAGGAATTCGGCTCGCCGGAAGTGGTGTTGCTCCGCGTCCAGCGGCAAGAGGGCGGCGACAACGCACAACAGGAAGCCGTGGCCAAGATCAAGGGCGCCATCGGCAATCAGGTGGTGGAATACCGGCGGACCGAGCTGGTCGGGCCCACGGTCGGCGCGGAACTGCAGGAATCGGCCATTTGGGCCGTGATCGCCGCCATCGGCGCGATCCTTTTGTATATCTGGTTCCGGTTCGAGTGGCAGTTCGGGGTCGGCGCGGTGATCGCGTTGACGCATGACGTGATCACGACGATCGGGCTGTTTTCGCTTATCGCCCTCGAATTCAACCTGGCGACGGTCGCTGCGGTATTGACGATCGCGGGTTATTCGATCAATGACACGGTCGTCGTCTATGACCGCGTGCGGGAGAATCTGCGGAAATACAAGAAGATGCCGCTGCCCGACGTGTTCAACCAATCGATCAACGAGACCTTATCCCGGACGGTCATGACGAGTGTGACCACCTTGCTGGCGTTGGGGGCGTTGTACACCTTCGGCGGAGAGGTCATTCGCGGCTTCACCATTGCCTTGATCTGGGGCGTCATCATCGGAACCTATTCGTCGGTGGCGCTTGCGGTGCCGCTGCTGTTGTATCTCAACGTGCATCGCGGCGACGAGCCGAGCAGCGCCCAAGAGGTGACGCCCTAGCGGGCGGACCGCCGATCCATGGAATTCTCGACCACGGCCCCTGAAAACCGCCAGGTCATCGAAAGTTATGGCGCGGGGCGGTTTCGCGTGTCGGGGGTGGAACACAGCGGCTCGGTCCTGGTGTTTCAGGACCGGACGATTCCCTGGAACGTCGCCCGGATGGGCGACCTGGCGGCCGACAGTTTCGCCTCGGTCGTTGCGGCGGAACCATCCGTTGAAATTCTGGTTCTGGGATGCGGCGAAACGCTGCAATTCCTGACGCCGGACCTGCGGTCCGTCCTTCGCGGACACGCGATCGGATGCGACGTCATGGACACGGGCGCGGCCTGCCGGACCTATAACATACTGATTGCCGAAGAACGCCGTGTTGCCGCGGCGTTGATCGCATTGCCGGCCTGACCCACCGAAGCCGGTCCAACGAAAAACGGAGCCCGAAGGCTCCGTTTCCCGTCGAATCCGGCTGGAAAGCCGATTAAGAGGTTCCGAACAGGTTCTGCGCGGACACCATGGCGAACAGCATGGGGACCGACAGCAACGTGTTGGTGCGCGAGAACAGCATCGCGGTGCGGGCCGACGCGGCTTTCGTCGCGTCATCCGCCTCGACGATGCCGAGCGCTTTCTGTTGGGCCGGCCAGATGATGAACCAAACATTGAACCACATGATGATTCCCATCCACATGCCGATACCGATCATGGTATGGCCCAGCGCGCCGCTCGTGGCGCCGACGGCAAGGGCGTCGATCAAATAGCCGTTCAGCATCGCCAGGATCAGCCCGGTGATGAGCGTGCCCATGGCGCCCCAACGGAACCACCAGAGCGCGGCCGGCGCGATGACCTTGCCGATCGCCGGTTTCTGCTCGTCCGGAATGTTGGGCATGTTCGGGATTTGAACGAAATTGAAGTACCAGAGTATGCCGATCCACATCACGCCGCTCAAAACATGGAGCCAGCGGAACAGGAATTTCCAGAATGCTATGTTGTCGAACTGCTGCGTCGCATATATGCCGAACAGTATTGCCGCGAGAATGAATCCCGCGGTCACGGTCCTGGACAATGATGTAAGAATTGCAGCCATGTCTTTCTTTCTCCCCCAAGGTGCGATTGCGACTAAATATAGCACAGGCTCGACATTCGGCTAGTCGGGTCAGGGAAAAGGGAAATTTCAACGTAATGCCAACCGAACCCGGCGCCATGCGGAACCTTTCATACTGCGGGAATGAGGTGCGGCGGTACGATCCGGACCGCTTCGCGACCGCAATATTGGCACCGGAAGGGTGCCGGGAGGGCCTGTTCAGCCTCTACGCCTTCAATCTCGAAGTCGCGAAAACGCGGGAAGCGGTCAGCGAACCGATGCTGGGCGAAATCCGGCTGCAATGGTGGCGCGAGGCGATCGAGGGCATTTATGCCGGGACGCCGCGCCGGCACGAGGTTGTTCTGGGACTGGCCAAAGCGTTGGAAAAACACGGGCTGACGCGGCAGTGCTTCGATGATCTAATCGAGGCACGCGCGGCGGACCTTTCCGACGAGCCGCCCGAGTCGGTGGCGGCCCTCGTCGGATATGCGAAAGGGACGTCGGTACCCATAATCCTTTTAGCGCTCGAAATGCTCGGTGTTAGGTCCCCCGTCACGACGAGCGCAGCGCATCACATCGGAATAGCCTGGGCATTAACCGGCCTCGTGCGCGCGATGCCGTTTCATCTATCGCAACGGCGGGTCTACATGCCGGACGAGCTTGTGCGCCGGCATGGAATTGACCGCCGAAATCTCATGGAGATGCGGCCAGAACCCGCCATTGCCGCAGCCGTCAGTGACATCGCCGCAAGGGCAAGGCGGCGTTTGGAGAAGGCGCGGGCGCTCCGGGGCGACATCCCGAAAAAGGCGCTTCCGGCATTATTGCCGGCAGCGATCGCCGAACTGCATCTTCGGCGGTTGGCGAAGGTCGGATACGATCCGTTCGATACCCGCCTTACAATGCCGGTCCGGTTTCTTGGCATTCGTTTGGCTTGGAAAATGATGGCCGGACGATACTGACCCGGTTATTCGGCGGCGGCCTGGGCGCCGTTCAGCCAGCGATCGAGATCGGAAAGGGCGCGCTGCGAATAGGCGCGCTTCCGGTCGCGGCCGCGCAGGCGGCGCTTGCCGGTTCCCGCATTTTGCAGCGGCGGGAATAGTCCGAAATTCACGTTCATCGGTTGGAAGCTGTCGGCCACGGCGCCGCCGGTAATGTGGGTGAGGAGCGCGCCGAGCGCCGTGGTCTCGGGCGGCGGCGATTGCGAAACGGCCCGTTCGTCCGCCGCGGCGAAGCGGCCCGCGAGCAATCCGATGGCGGCGGATTCGACGTATCCTTCGACCCCGGTCACCTGGCCCGCAAACCGTAGATGCGGGGCTTTGTTGAGCCGCAGGGTCGCATCCAAAAGGCGCGGGCTGTTGAGGAAGGTGTTCCGATGTATGCCGCCGAGCCGGGCGAACCGTGCGTTTTCCAGACCCGGTATCGCGGAAAAAATCCGCTTTTGCTCCGCGTAGTTCATCTTCGTCTGGAAGCCGACCATGTTGTAGAGCGTTCCCAGCGCATTGTCCTGGCGAAGCTGGACAACGGCATAAGGCTTCTCCGGCGCATGGGGGTTGGTCAGGCCGACCGGTTTCATCGGGCCGAACCGCAGGGTTTCGGGGCCGCGCTCCGCCATCACCTCGATCGGCAGGCAGCCTTCGAAATAGGGCGTAATCGCTTCCCACTCGCGGAACTCGATCTTTTCGGACCCGATCAGGCCGTCGATGAACTCTTTGTATTGCGCTTCGCTGAGCGGGCAGTTGACGTAATCGTCGCCGTCGCCCTTGTCGTAGCGGGATTGCATCCAGGCTTTCGACATGTCGATCGAGTCGCGGTAAACGATCGGCGCGATCGCGTCGAAAAAGGCCAGTTCCTCCTCGCCGGTAAGGTCCGAGACCGCCTCGCTGAGGGCGGGGGATGTCAGCGGTCCGGTGGCGACGATGACCGACCCCCAATCGGCCGGCGGTAATTCATTGACTTCACGCCGCTCGACCGTGACCAGCGGTTCGATGTCGAGGGCTTCGGTGACGGCGTCGCTGAACCTTTCCCGGTCCACGGCGAGCGCGCCCCCGGCGGGCAACCGGGTCTTGTCCGCCATCGACAGAATGAGCGATCCGCAACGGCGCATTTCTTCGTGCAGCAGGCCGACCGCATTGAATTCGGCATCGTCCGAGCGAAAGGAGTTGGAGCAGACGAGTTCCGCCAAGCCGTCTGTCTGGTGGGCGTCGGTTGCGACCTGGGGCCGCATCTCGTACAGAACGGAAGGAATGGCCCGGCGCGCAAGTTGCCACGCGGCCTCGCATCCGGCGAGACCGCCGCCGACGATATGAACGGGTCGTTGCGGCACCGTGGGTGTCCTCTAAGTCCTGAATGGTGAGAAATCAGGCCCTATGTCGCGCAGCCATAACGCGATTGCAAGGACTCCGTCCTACGGCCTGTCACCCGGCCAATCGGCAAAGGGGAAGGGCATCTCGTCCGTGTTGAAGGTCAGGAACCGGACGACCTGATAGATGAACCGGCCCAGTTTTTCGCCGAAATCCGTCAATCGCTCGTTGCGGGTACCGGTAAACAGGGTCGAGAGAAACTGCAGTATGGCGACGGCCAACAAGACGATCTTGGAGATATAGAGGATCACCACAAAGAGCGCCATAAAGACCAGGCGCAGCCATGTACTGCGGGATTTCAGGTGTTCCTTGACGTCGTTGCCGGCCCCGGGGCCGTGGTTGATTTGCTCACTCATCGAATTCCGTCCTTCGACTGTCTGCCGATCAATAAATCGCACCCATTAAATGGGGAGGGCGGCCGATGGCTGCAAGCCGTGCGCGGCGCGAACCCACGGGACCTATCGATGGCCGATCACCGTGTCCACCGTGGGCTTGAGCGAATAAGCACGCTGGTCGGCCGTGATGCCTTTCAGGGCGTGGTTCCCCAGATCGACGAATTCCCTGCGGCTGTGCCGTACGAACGCGTCGGACAGGATGAGCGTCTGACTCAGCCGGGAGGACAGGTCCTGTAGCCGGCTGACCAGATTGACGTCGCGGCCGATCACGGTGAAATCGAGCCGGTGCTCCGACCCGACATTCCCGAAGACCACATCGCCGACATGGAGCGCGACCCCGAAATCGACCGGCGGGTCGCCGGCGGCCTGCCGTGAGGCGCTGAGCGACAGCACGTTCTCGACCGCGTTTTCAGCGGCGGCCAAGGCGACCTCGCAAACGACATCGGCCGCCACCGCCCGTGACGGAAGTGGAAATACGGCGAGGACGGCATCACCGATGAATTTTAGGACCTCGCCGCCGCCTTCCTCGACCGGTCCGACGATGCACTCGAAATAGGCGTTCAGCAGGGAGATCAGGTCGTCGCTGCGCAAATGTTCCGACAATTGGGTGAACTGGCGCAGATCGGCATACCACAGCACGGCGTTGATGCATTTCCCGGTGCCGCGGGCGATTTCGCCGGACAGGACCTGCCGTCCGGCCGACGGTCCGACATAAGTGTCGAGCATGGTGTGGACCATTTGGTCCAGCACCAGCACTTCGATTTGCAGGGAGGCTGCGGTTAGGACGGATTCGACGAGCGCCAGGTTATCGTCCTTGAAGCCGCCGTCGCAATCGGTCGCGATGCTGAGCGCTTGCCGGTCGCCGCCCCGGAACGGGATCGGAAAGATCGCGTAGTCGGTGAACCCTTCTTCCTGCAAGTCCTGGAGGATGGGGAATTCCAGAGCGGTGTCGTCGGGATCGATGCCGCGGTGAATCATTGGCGATCCGTCGAAGATCATACGCACCGGGCTATTTTCGTAGGCGGCGCTCTCGAGCGGTGTATTGGTCCGGTAGAATCGGCGCATCTCAACGCCGGTTCGGCGCCATTCGAAACTCCGCGCCAGATATTCCGGATGAAGCTCATGCACGCTCAACGAGGCGCGCCGAATCGGAACGCCCTTTTCGACCAGTCGTTCGCAAGTCCCTTTGAAGAGACCGCCGAGCGTCAAATCGCGCGCCCCGCCATGCAGCCAACGCAGTATATCGACCGGCACGTCGATCATGTCCTAACCCCTTCCCAAGCGGCTATTTCCGGCTGTCGAAGCAGATGTAGAGACGATACCTCAAATTGCGAACCCTACTAGGGTAACGTGTCCGTGAGGGAGCGGCCTACACGTGCCGATTGACGGGACGAAGGCATGATGGAAAGCTGACCATACTGCGAAATCTGTCGACCACAGGAGACTGTCTGATGCGCCGGATCGTTTTTGTTGTGAGTTTGCTCTTCGCGTTTCCGATCGGTTTGGCCGAGGCCGCCCCGCAAATTCTCGGACTGTTCGCAAGCGGGCCGACACCGACGCAACTGCACTGCAAGGATGGCATGTGCAGCGCCCGTTTTTCGGCGTTTTGCCTGCAGCAACAGCGGGACGCTCCTCTGAGCGGGCAAGCCTATGTGCCGGCCGAGGGAACCCGACTGCACTTGGTGGTCACCGATAAGGACGGGTATCAGCGGATGGTGCCCGGCGAGGGATTAACGATCCGCAGCGCCAGTCACTATACGTCGGTGACGATCAGTATCGATGAAGAGGCGATCCGTGCCCTCGGTGGCGAAACGGCGGCGCTGGTGGTGCCGGTCCGGGCGACGCTCCTGCCGGAAACGCTGGCGACCGATTCCAATCCGCAGACCGTCGCCGAAATCGAACAAGCCGTCGGCCAGCATCGGCGCATCGGCGAAACCATGGTGGAGCAGGGCGGCAAACTCTCCGAAGCGGCGCAGGCCGCCATGGCGATGATCAACCGTTTGCGTGGCAATGCGGACCCGCTGCCGAAGGTGGCGCAGTCAACGGTCGCAAAACGCGTACTGAAGCAAACGACCGTGTCCGAGCCGGCCCAGGACATGATGGCGAACCGGATACAGCTCTGCGAAAACCTCAACCAGAGCGCTTGGTACAAGGGCGGCCTGTCCACCTGCCTGCAAAGCTATCACGACAGCTTCGTCAGCACGCTGAACACGGAATTCTGGGAGGCGCTCGAAACTGGGAGCTAGCGCCGCTACGCGCTCTTGCGCCGCGTCGTCTGTTTCCGGAAATACGGCTGGAGATAGCGGCCGGTATGGCTGCGCGGTTCCTTCGCGATTTCTTCCGGGCTGCCGGTGGCGATGATCTCCCCGCCGCGGTTCCCGCCGTCCGGGCCCAGGTCGACCACGTGATCGGCGGTCTTGATGACTTCCAGGTTATGTTCGATCACGACCACGGTGTTGCCTTGATCGACAAGCGCCTGCAGTACTTCCAGCAGTTTGCGGACATCCTCGAAATGAAGCCCGGTGGTCGGCTCGTCCAGAATATAAAGCGTCCGCCCGGTGGCCCGGCGCGATAGTTCCTTGGCGAGCTTGACGCGCTGCGCCTCGCCGCCGGACAGGGTGGTCGCCTGCTGCCCCACATGGATATAGCCGAGGCCGACACGCTTCAGCGTTTCCAGCTTGTCGCGGATTGACGGAACGGCTTGGAAGAATTCCGCGGCTTCCTCGACCGTCATTTCAAGGACATCGGCGATTGACTTGTCCTTGAATGTGATTTCGAGGGTTTCCCGGTTGTAGCGCTTGCCCTTGCAGACGTCGCATTGGACATATACGTCCGGCAGGAAATGCATCTCGATCTTGATGACGCCGTCGCCCTGGCACGCCTCGCACCGGCCGCCCTTCACGTTGAAGGAGAACCGTCCCGGTGCGTATCCGCGCGTCTTCGCCTCGGGCAAGCCGGAAAACCATTCGCGGATCGGCGTGAAAGCGCCGGTATAGGTGGCCGGATTGGACCGCGGCGTTCGCCCGATCGGCGATTGATCGATGTCGATCACCTTGTCGAGAAATTCGAGGCCTTTGATCCGGTCATGCTCGCCGGGATGGGTGCGGCTGTTGTGCAGGTGCCGGGCGAGTGCGCGATAGAGGGTCTCGACAACGCAGGTCGATTTGCCGCTGCCTGAAACGCCGGTGAAGCATACGAAAGTGCCGAGCGGGATCGAGACGTCGATCGATTGCAGATTGTTTGCCCGGGCGCCGAAGATTTGAATCTTCTGTCCCGGATGACCCTCGCGCCGCATGTCCGGCATCGGGATTTGCCGGAAGCCGGTGAGGTATTGCGCGGTCAGGCTCTCGCTCGACTGCATGACTTCCGACGGGGTGCCGTGTGCGACCAGCCGGCCGCCGTGAATGCCCGCGCCGGGGCCCAGGTCCACGAGATAGTCGGCTTCGCGCATCGCCTCTTCGTCATGCTCGACCACGATCACGGTATTTCCCAGATCGCGCAGACGCTTCAACGTCTCCAACAATCGGTTGTTGTCGCGGGGATGCAGGCCGATGGACGGCTCATCGAGGACATATAGGACGCCCATGAGGCCGGAACCGATCTGCGACGCCAGCCGGATCCGCTGGCTCTCGCCGCCCGACAGCGTGCCGGATGCGCGATCCAGCGTCAGGTAGTCGAGGCCGACGTCGACGAGGAAGCCGAGCCGTTCGTTGATTTCTTTCAGGATCCGCTCGGCGATTTCCTTCTGTTTGTCGTTCAATGTGGCGTCGAGCGACAGAAACCAGTCGCGCGCCTCGGCAATCGACATGCGCGATACGTTGGCGATCTGCAATCCATCGATTTTGACGGCGAGCGCTTCGGGCTTCAGCCGATGCCCGTCGCAGGCGGAGCAAGGATAAACATTCTGGTAACGCTCCAACTCTTCGCGCACCCAGCTCGAATCGGTTTCCCGCCAGCGCCGCTGCATGTTCGGCATGACGCCTTCGAACGGCTTCTTGGTTTTATAGCTGCGCAATCCGTCGTCGTATTCCATCGTCACCGGCGTCTTGCCGGTGCCTTGCAGGATGGCGTTCTGGGCTTCGTCCGGCAACTCGCGGAACGGCGTGTGCATGCTGACCGCGAAATGTTTCGCCAGGCTTTCCAGGGTTTGGCGGTAGTACGGCGACGTCGACGTGGCCCAGGGGCGGATCGCGCCATCGGAAAGCGACTTGTCGCGGTCCGGCACGATGAGGTCCGGATCGAAATGCATGGTCGTGCCCAGGCCGTCGCAGGTCGGGCAGGCGCCGAACGGATTGTTGAAGGAGAACAGCCGCGGCTCGATCTCGTCGATCGTGAAACCGGACACCGGACAGGCGAAGCGAGCGGAAAAGATCGTCCGTTGCTCGGTCGTCGCGTCCTCGGCAAAAGCGAGACCGTCGGCGAGCTCGAGGGCCGTCTCGAACGAGTCCGCCAGGCGCGATGCGAGGCCGTCCCGCACGATCACCCGGTCCACGACCACTTCGATGTCGTGTTTCCGTTTCTTATCGAGCGCGGGCGCGTCTTCGATTTCGTAAAGCGCGCCGTCGACTTTGACGCGCTGGAACCCGCGTTTCTGAAGATCGGCGAATTCCTTGCGGTACTCGCCCTTGCGGCCCCGCACGATCGGCGCCAGCAGGTAAAGGCGTGTGCCTTCGTCCATCGCCATGACGCGGTCGACCATTTGGCTGACGGTCTGGCTTTCGATCGGCAGGCCGGTAGCCGGCGAATAGGGTATGCCGACCCGGGCGAACAGCAATCGCATGTAGTCGTAGATTTCCGTAACCGTGCCGACGGTCGAGCGCGGATTCCGGCTCGTGGTTTTCTGTTCGATCGAAATCGCTGGCGACAGTCCTTCGATCGTCTCCACATCGGGCTTTTCCATCAATTCGAGAAATTGCCGCGCATAGGCGGACAGGCTCTCGACGTAGCGGCGTTGTCCTTCGGCGTAGATCGTATCGAAGGCGAGCGACGACTTGCCCGAGCCGGACAATCCGGTCACGACGATAAGCTGATCCCTCGGCAGATCGATGTCGATGTTCCGAAGGTTGTGCTCGCGTGCGCCGCGAATGGTAATCGTGTCGGGCATGTTTTGGTGATCCGGTGCGTCAGGAATCGCTCTCGATCCGTATAGCGAATATAGGCCGACGGGTCGGCGAGAGCGACCCTTGTCGTGCAGGAAAATTGACCGTGCGATAGTCTGGACGACGGAGTATGATGCCGCCGTAATTTGTCACGGTATAGGTAATGAAGCGATGTCAGGGAGCGTAAACAAAGTCATTCTCGTCGGTAATCTCGGCCGTGAACCGGAAGTCCGGACGATGCAGAATGGCGGCAAGGTCTGCAATCTATCCGTCGCCACGTCGGAACGTTGGAAAGACCGCAACACCGGTGAAAACCAGGAACGTACCGAGTGGCATCGCGTTGTCATATTCGACGACCGGCTTTGCGATGTCGCCGAACGCTTCCTGCAAAAAGGGTCCAAGGTCTATCTCGAGGGTGAACTGCAAACGCGCAAATGGCAGGACCAGAGCGGACAGGACCGGTATTCGACAGAAGTCGTGCTGCGCCGATTCCGGGGTGTGCTGACGATGCTCGACAGCCGCGGCGGCGGCGGTGGAGGCGGCGGCGATTATGGCGGCGGCGGCGGGAGCGGAGACAACTTCCCGCAGGACGACGGAATGTCGTCGGGGGCGTCGAACGATCTCGATGATGAAATTCCGTTCTAACGCCTAACATGTTCGTATGCCCGCGCTGGTCCGGCTTCGGCCGACGGCGCGGTATCTGCGAACGGTCTAAGTTGCGCTTGTGTTTGGATGTCTCTAAGTTTGTTCAATACTACGCGGATGAGCAGTTGGCATACGGGTTGGCGAACGCCTCAATCAGTCTTCGTGTGGTGATCTAAAAAGAAGGAGGTTCTGGAAGGACAATGAAACAAATTCTGATTTTGGCATGTGCGCTTGCCGTGGGCGCATTGGGTGCCTGCGCGAGCATGGAAAGCGGTTCCGGTAAATCCGACACGATGGCCAAGAAGGCCGACGCGCCGAAGAAAAAGAAGAAAAAGAAAAAGCCGGCTTCGGGTAGTCCCTTCACGGTTTACTTCAAGCAGAACTCTGCTGAGCTTACCGAGAAGTCGCAAGGCGCGATGTTCGACATCATGCAGAAGGTGCGCTCCCATAAACCGAAGTCCGTGCACATCGTAGCGCACACCGATCTGACCGGTTCGGCGGAAGCCAACAAGAAGATGTCCGAGAAGCGTGCGGCCAATCTTGCGAAGAAGATGAAGAGTGCGGGCGCAAAGACCGTCACCACGGAAGCGGCAGGCGATACCCAGCCAATCGTTGACGTGAAGGGACCGAGCGCGGCAAATCGCCGAGGCATCATCATCTTCAAGAAGAAGTAATCGGTTCTTCTTACCGCGCCGGATTTGGACGCGGATAGGTTCGGAAAGCGGGTCAATTTAGACCCGCTTTTCGCGTTTTGCGCATCGGGTGCCTCGACAAAGATTGACTAAATTCAGCGTTGTAGAAGAAATCGACTTCGCCACAGAGTTGCGCATACCGCGTTATGGGCATACGCTCCCCGGAAGAGGGGCATAACTCTCGTAAAACCCCAATCTGAAGTTGGGAGTTTAGACGTACTCGGGGCACTAATTTTTGAGAGGTATCTTTACAATGACTAAGAGGATTGTACTGGCAAGCGCTGCCTGTGCGCTGATATTGGGCGCCTGCGCAAGTTCCGAACAAGTCACGGACGCGGCGAACGCAAAGGCAACTGGATCCGCCTTTAGCCAAAGCCTGCACAAGGAATATGTAGACTTGGCCAAAGCCGAACTCGCCGAGGGCGATCGTGGCGATGCATCGCATTTCGCACTCAAGGCGAAAGAGGCCGCGACCGGCAAGTCGGTGGCGCCGGACGACTTCAAGATCCGGACGATCGGCGGCCCGGCGGGTAAGACCCTAAAGGGCGAGCGCACGCGTCTGATTTCCGCGTTGGGTGGCGCGGAGGCCAAGCGTAAGCCGGCCGTGGCTGCGAAGGCGCAGGGTATGTTCGATTGTTGGATGCAGGAGCAGGAAGAAGGTTGGCAGTCGAAGGACATCAAGGCCTGCCGAACCGGCTACGAAAAGGCCATGGCGTTGCTGACGCCGAAGAAGAAAAAGAAGAAAAAGGCATCCTCCAAGAGTCCGTATACGGTCTATTTCAAGTTCGATTCGACGGACCTGACCGAAAAGTCGGAAGGCGCGCTCTACGACGTCATGCAGGACGTTCGGAAGTTCAAGCCGAAAGCCGTGCATGTGGTCGCGTATACCGATCTTTCGGGCGACGCGGACTACAACGCGAAGCTTGCCGAGAAACGCGCGGCGGATATTGAAAAGAAACTCAAGGATGCAGGTGCGAAGAAAGTAACGGTGGAAGCCAAGGGTGAGGCAGATCCGATCGTGGATACGAGCAAACCGAACCAACCCAATCGGCGCGCCATCATCGTCTTCAAGAAAAAGTAACGTTGTCTAGCGATCCGCGGGAACCGGGGTAGGGCAAATGCCTTGCCCCGGACCGGCGGGTTTGTATTCGCCTCGGACGGGGCACCCGATGCGACCGGTCGCTAGAAGATGGGACAAAAGCCGGTGGGATGGCGGAAGAACCGGTCTACGACCGCCCGCCATACTTTTTCCGCCGGCGCCATAATCGAACCGCGATAATTCAGGGAATCGGTGAAGATGGAAGATACAGTAACTGAAACGGTCGACGCGATTATCGAGGTCGTGGCCACATATGGTCTTGATGTCGTCGGTGCGATCGTCATTCTCATCGTTGGGTTGATGTTTGCCGGCTGGGCGCATCGAACGAGCCTGAAGGGCTTCTCCAAGATCGACAAGCTCGACCCGATGCTGCGCAGCTTCTTCGCCAGCATCATAAAATATTTCGTCATCGTCATCGTCGTTCTGGCGGTGCTCAACCAATTCGGCGTCCAGACGACGAGTCTTATCGCCGTTCTCGGTGCGGCGGGCCTGGCCATCGGCCTGGCAATGCAAGGCACGCTCAGCAATGTAGCGGCCGGCGTCATGCTGTTGATCTTCCGACCTTTCAAGGTTGGGGATTTCATCGACGCCGGCGGGCAAACCGGAACAGTGGATGCATTGACCCTGTTCGTTACCGAACTCAATACGCCGGACAATGTCCATATCATCGTGCCGAATAGTCAGATATGGGGGTCTGCGGTGAAGAACTTCAGCTTCAACGCAACCCGGCGGGTCGATTTGGTGGTTGGTATTGGCTATGACGACAATATCGACGAGGCGATGGAAGCGGTTCACGCCGTGATCAAGGCCGACGACCGGGCGCATGAGAGTCCCGACCCGCTTGTAGCGGTAACCGAACTGGCCGACAGCTCGGTCAATTTGGTGATACGCGTCTGGTGCGATGCCGGAAATTACTGGCCGCTGAAGTTCGATCTCACCAAGGCGATCAAGGAACGGTTGGATGCGGACAACATTTCCATACCGTATCCGCAACACGACATTCACATGGTGCAAAGTTAGCCGTATCGCCTTTCGCGGCGTTTTTCCGCGAACAACGACAGGCGTCGGAGGTCATTTTGGGCTTCCGGCGCTTTTTTCTATGTATTCCCGATGCTTGATCGCTGGCATTGGCTTTAATCCGTTAACAGTGTGTTAACCCCCACGAGCAAGAATCCTGGGAACTAGTCACGGCGGATTATCTCGTGATGCCAGTGTGTTAACCATAATTCACAGACTGGCTTCCGTGGCCCTTCATAGGACGAGAGTGCCCCGTTTCGTTTGGGCGTTCCGTACGTGAGTTTTCGCACGGAGGAAGAGAGAATGAAGGTAAGAACGATTCTGTTCAGCATCGCCACGCTCACCTTGTTGGGGGCGTGCCAAACGATGTCTGAATACGGCGACAAGATGAAGAGCTGGGTCGCCCTGGAAGGGGACAAGAAATACGTTGTCTACTTCCGGTCCAACTCTACCGCATTGACCGAATCGTCCGAAGGCACGCTGTATGACGTCATGCAGAAGATCCGTCAGGACAAGGTCGAGAAAGTGCGGGTCGTCGCCTACACCGACAGTAAGGGAAGCCCGAAATATAACCAGCAACTTTCGATGCGACGGGCCGAGTCGATCAAAAAACGTCTATCGACCAGCGGCGCTGATGCAATCGAGGTCGCCGGTGCCGGCGAGACGGACGCGACAAGTTCCGTCAGCGGCGAAAAAGCCCGGCGGGCTGAAATTTTTCTCAATAAGTAACAGTTAGTTACAAGACGATTTGGCGGAGGGACGAGAATTCGTCTCTCCGTCTCTTCTTTTGCCGCAGTCCGCGCTGCGGTCGCGTCCTCGCATTGTTTGTGCGGCGCGTTTCTGCTACATTTCGGGCGTCGTTTGGGAGGGGTTTAAGAGGCATTCTCTCAAGCAAACCATTCCCTTAACCCACATCGAATCCGATAACCCGATTTGAGCAATCCGCCCACCGGCGATAAGCCGTTTGACATAAGCCAGGTCACGATTGAGGAGGAGATGAAGCGCTCCTACCTCGATTACGCGATGAGCGTGATCGTGAGCCGGGCGCTTCCGGACGTGCGCGACGGGTTGAAACCTGTGCATCGGCGCATCCTCTATTCCATGAAGGAAGGGGGATACGATTCCAGCAAGCCTTATCGCAAGTCGGCCCGGATCGTGGGCGAGGTCATGGGTAAGTATCACCCCCATGGCGACCAGGCGATCTACGACGCAATGGTGCGGATGGCCCAGGACTTCTCGATGCGGCTGCCGCTCATAGACGGTCAAGGTAATTTCGGGTCCATGGACGGCGATCCAGCCGCGGCGATGCGCTACACCGAGGCCCGGCTGGCCAAGGCGGCAGAGTCCCTGCTGGACGATATCGACAAGGAAACGGTCGATTTTCAGCCCAACTACGACGATTCCATCGAGGAACCGGCGGTTCTGCCCGCCCGGTACCCCAACATGCTGGTCAACGGAGCCGGCGGCATCGCGGTCGGGATGGCGACGAATATCCCGCCGCACAACCTCGGCGAAGTTATCGATGCCTGCTTGGCCTATATCGAGAATCCGGAAATCACACCGGACGAATTGATCGAGATCGTCCCTGGGCCGGATTTCCCCACCGGGGCACTGATCCTTGGCCGCAACGGCATTCGGGCGGCCTATCACACGGGCCGCGGCTCCGTTGTGATGCGCGGCCGGACCCACATCGAATCGGTCAGCAAGGACCGCGAAGCGATCGTCGTCACCGAAATCCCCTATCAGGTGAACAAGGCGCGGATGCTGGAGCGCATCGCGGAATTGGTGCGCGACAAAACGATCGAAGGCATCTCGGACCTGCGCGACGAGTCGGACCGCGAAGGTCTGCGCGTCGTGGTCGAACTGCGGCGCGATACCATCGCCGATGTCATCCTGGCCCAGCTCTATCGGTATTCGCCGCTGCAAACGAGCTTCGGCGTCAACATGCTGGCCCTGAACCAGGGCCGGCCCGAGATGATGCCGCTCAAGGAGATCATCGCGGCTTTCGTCGAGTTCCGCGAAGAGGTCATCACCCGCCGGACCGTCTATGAACTGCGCAAGGCGCGCGAGCGGGCTCATGTCCTGGCCGGATTGCTGGTCGCCATCAACAACATCGATCCGGTGATCGAACTGATTCGCGCCGCGCCGGATCCGGCGACCGCGCGCGAGCAGTTGATGGCCCGCGACTGGCCGGCCACAGATGTCGAGCCGTTCATCAAGATTATCGACGATCCGGGACATGAGGTGGTCGACGGCAAGTACCGCCTGTCGGAAACCCAGGCGCGCGCGATCCTTGAACTGCGCCTGCAACGGTTGACCGGCATGGAACGCGAGAAGCTGGCCGAGGAGACCAACGAACTCGCAGCACGGATAAACGGTTATCTGGAGATTCTGCAATCCCGCGAGCGCCTCATCGAGGTTATGCGGGAAGAGCTGACGGAGATGCGGGAGGCCTATGCCAACGATCGCCGCACGACCATCGAGGAAGCAGAGTTCGAGCACGATATCGAAGACCTGATTCAGCGCGAAGACATGGTCGTGACGGTGACCCATGCCGGCTATATCAAAAGGGTGCCGCTGTCGACCTATCGGGCTCAACGCCGCGGCGGACGGGGCCGGGCGGGGATGAGCACCCGGGACGGCGATTTCCTCAGCCGGGTGTTCGTGACATCGACGCACACGTCGGTGCTGTTCTTCTCGACCCGTGGCATCGTGTACGAGATGAAAGTTTACAAATTACCGCTGGGCAGCCCCACGGCGCGCGGCAAGGCAATGGTGAACCTTCTGCCACTCGAGGAAGGGGAGTCGATCTCCACGGTCATGACCTTGCCAGAGGAGGAAGAGGAGCAGCAAGAGAAGTTCGTGATGTTCTCGACCGCTGGCGGCAACGTGCGCCGGAACCGGCTGAGCGATTTCGTGAACATCAAGGCGAACGGCAAGATCGCGATGAAGCTTGCCGACGGCGATCGTCTGGTGAACGTCCGAATCTGTAGAGAAGATCAAGATGTTGTGCTCGCCAGCCGGAAGGGGATGTGCATCCGGTTTCCCGTTACTGACGTTCGCGTCTTTACGGGCCGGACATCAACCGGCGTCCGCGGCATTCGCCTCGACAAAGGCGACGAGGTGATTTCCATGTCGATTCTGTCGCATGCGGAAATCGATATGAACGTGCGCGATGACTATCTGCGCATTGCCGCCCACAACCGGCGGACTGAAGCAAATGGCGTCGAAAACGGGGATAACCTGCCCGAGATGGCCGACGACCAATACAACGAGCTTGCCGAACGGGAACAGTTCATCCTCGCCGTGACCGAAAAGGGCTTCGGCAAACGGACCTCCGCCTACGAATACCGGGTGACGGGACGGGGCGGCAAAGGCATCGGCAATCTTGACGTTACCGACCGAAACGGGCCGGTCGCCGCGACCTTCCCGATCGATTCAAGCGATCAGATCATGCTTGTGACCGATGCGGGGCAATTGATTCGGTGCCCGGTAGACGATATTCGTATCGCCGGACGGAAGACACAGGGTGTCACGTTGTTCCGCGTCGACGATGACGAGAAGGTCGTGTCGGTCGCGCGTCTGCGGGAAGTTGGCGACGAAGACGACGAAGACGAGCAATAAGGGACCTCGGAGAAAAGGAATAACCAAGAATGTCTGAGGATCGTGTTGGCCTATATCCCGGAACGTTCGATCCCATCACGAATGGGCATCTCGACATCATCACGCGGGCGGCGAACCATCTGGTGGATACGCTGATCGTGGCGGTTGCCCGCAATATCGGTAAAGGGCCGCTGTTCAGCGTCGACGAGCGCGTCCAGATGGTAAAAGACGAGGTCACCGCGAACGGCGACCGGCTTCGGGCCGATATCATCGTGAAGTCGTTCGACAACCTTCTCGTGGATTTTGCGCGCGAGAACGGCGCCGGGATGATCGTCCGGGGCCTGCGCGCCGTTTCGGATTTCGAGTATGAGTTCCAAATGGCCTCGATGAACCGGTGCCTGGACGACGGCATCGAGACCACCTTCCTGATGGCGTCGGATCGCAACCACTTCATCTCGTCGCGGTTCGTTAAGGAAATCGCCATGCTGGGCGGAGACATCAAACCCTTCGTGCCCTCAAGAATCGCGGAAATCGTCGATACGAAATTCGCCCGCTGACAAGATTTGGTTAAGCATTTCTTCGTTTAATACCCGCTGGGGCCGGCGTTTCCGCTGGTCATTGAACGTGACTCAGCGGGCATGCGCAGAAATCGGCGAGTTTTCCTCCTTTTCCTGACGAGTCTCTTGACCGTATCGGGTCCCTCGGGAGCCGAAAATTCCGTTGAACCCACGGTTTCGTCGCGGCTTGCCCCAAGCTTTATCGAATTCTTCGACACGTTGGCGCTGACGGCGGATTTCGGGCCGTTCAACCGTCGTCCGGCATGGGTTCGCAAATGGAATGGCCCGGTCACCGTCACCCTGTCGGCCCCGGCAGAGAAGCTGCGCGATGACATCGAGCGGCTGACCCGCCGGGTCTCGCAATGGACCGGCCTGTCATTTACCGTCGCGGCGCCGGGCAGCCGGCCGGTCGTCGACGGCAGCAATGTCATCAATGTCCGGCTCATTCCGCAGTCCGATACCGGCGCGACGTTTTCCTCCGGCGACATTGTCTGCCAAACCGAGACGCATGGCATGGGCGGGGCGCTCCACACCGGATACATGGTTATCAGCGAGCGTTATGTGGATTGCCTGAAGCACGAGTTCATGCATGTGCTGGGGTTCGATTCACATTGGCGGCCGGCGGGACGGACCAATATCCGATCCGTGTTGGCGCTTCGAGATACCGAAAAGCGAACGGCCGATTTCTCGAGCTGGGACATCCTGGCAATCCAACTGCTGTACAACCAACGCATCCATGCCGGTATGCCGCGCGGCCGCAGCCTGGTGATCGCCAACGAGGTGATCCGTCGCGGCCCGCAGCGGGCAGCCTTGCCGGCGACGGACGGTTTTCGTCAGACAAATTGGTAGCGATATCTCGGCGCGTCGACGCGGCATAAATGGCTGGCGTCGGTGGCACGATATCCGTATACCTCGTGCCGCTTCGGGGCGGTCGCCATACCGGCCCAAGAGAGAAATTCGCGGCGCTGCGACCTTCGGCGCAGGCAAAAAAGAACCCTTGAAAACCGTATTTGCGACGAAACGCACGTGACCGGTTGGGAAACTGACCAGAATTGCGCGTCCGATAGGTGAGAATGTTGGAGAATTGTTCATGACTGATCGAGTTCAAACCGGCGGCTTGGCCGTCGCCAAGGTGTTGTATGATTTCGTCAACGACGAAGCGCTGCCGGGAACCGGCGTGGACGCGGCCGAATTCTGGTCTGATCTCGACGCGATCGTGCACGATCTGTCGCCGAAAAACCGGGCGCTGTTGGCGCGGCGCGACGAATTGCAGGCCCAAATCGACGCATGGCATCGCGAGCGTAAGGCACAGCCGTTCGATTTGGCGTCCTATCGGTCATTTCTGGAAGAAATCGGGTATCTCCAACCGGAAGGGGACGGGTTTTCGGTTGGCACCGACAACGTGGATCCCGAAATCAAGTCGATTGCGGGGCCGCAGCTCGTCGTTCCGCTGACCAACGCCCGCTATGCTCTGAACGCCGCCAATGCGCGCTGGGGAAGCCTGTACGACGCTCTATACGGCACCGATGCTATTTCCGACGAGGATGGCGCGGCCATCGGCGACGCCTACAACCCGGCGCGAGGCCGGAAGGTGATCGCCTGGGCTCGCGATTTTCTGGATGATGCCGTTCCGCTCGCGTCCGGGTCCCACCGGGATTCGACGGGCTATGCCGTCGTGGACGGGTCGCTTTCTGCGACCCTGTCGTCCGGCGCGACCGTCGGCCTGAAAGACCCGGATAAGTTCGTGGGGTATCAGGGCGACGCGGCTGCGCCCACCACCCTGCTGTTCGTGAACCACGGCATGCATATCGAACTCCGCATCGATACCAACCACCCAATCGGCATGGACGACCCGGCGGGGGTCAGCGATGTGGTGCTGGAAGCCGCGGTGACGACGATCGTCGATTGCGAGGATTCGGTCGCGACGGTCGACGCCGAGGATAAGGTCGAAGCCTACCGCAATTGGCTGGGGCTGATGAACGGGACCCTGACGGCGCGCTTTGCGAAGGGGGGCGGGCAGGTCGACCGTAGCTTGAACCCCGACCGGACCTATACCGCACCGGACGGCGGGTCGGTCACGCTGCCGGGGCGGAGCCTTCTGCTGATCCGGAATGTCGGCCACTTGATGACGATCGATGCAATTCTCGACAAAGACGGCAATCCGGTGCCCGAGGGCATTTTGGACGGGATGATCACGTCGATGATCGCGATGCACGACCTGCAAGGACATGGCGATTTCCGCAACAGCCGGGCCGGGTCGGTCTATATCGTCAAACCCAAGATGCACGGCCCGGACGAGGTCGCCTTTGCCAGCGAGCTCTTCGGCCGGATCGAATCGGCGCTCGGCCTCGATTCCGCCACGCTCAAGATGGGAATCATGGACGAGGAACGCCGCACGACGGTCAATCTCAAGGAATGCATTCGCGCTGCCAGCGACCGCGTCGTGTTCATCAACACCGGGTTCCTCGACCGCACCGGCGACGAGATGCATACCGCCATGGAGGCGGGGCCGATGATCCGCAAGGGCGACATGAAAGCGGCCGCCTGGATCCAGGCCTACGAGGATTGGAATGTCGATATCGGGCTCGAATGCGGCCTGCAAGGGCACGCCCAGATCGGCAAGGGCATGTGGGCCATGCCGGATATGATGGCGGATATGCTGGAGGCCAAGATCGGCCATCCGCAGGCGGGCGCGAACACCGCCTGGGTGCCGTCGCCGACCGCGGCCACGCTGCATGCCACGCATTATCATCAGGTCGATGTGGCGGCGCGCCAATCGGAGCTGAAGTCCCGGGATCGGGCGAATCTGGACGATATCCTGACGATTCCGCTGGCCGATCGGCCGAATTGGTCTCCGGATGACGTTCAGCAGGAGTTGGACAACAACGCGCAGGGCATTCTCGGCTACGTGGTCCGCTGGATCGATCAGGGTGTAGGGTGTTCGAAAGTTCCGGATATCAACGATGTCGGGCTCATGGAAGACCGCGCGACCCTGCGTATCTCCAGTCAGCATATCGCCAACTGGCTTTACCACGGCATCTGTACCGAGGAGCAAGTGGTCGAAACGATGCAGCGGATGGCCGCCGTCGTCGACCGTCAGAACGCGGACGATCCGGCCTATCGGCCGATGGCGCCGAATTTCGATGACAGCATCGCTTTTCAGGCGGCCTGCGACTTGGTTTTCAAGGGGCGGGAACAACCGAGCGGATATACCGAGCCTATTCTCCACGCGCGCCGGATCGAGCTGAAAAAGCAGCGCGCGGGCTGAAGGCGGCGGGCCGTCAGTCGGCCGCGTCTTTGTCGTCAAGCAGGCCGGTCGGCAATCCGTCGATGCTGCGGGTGTTTTTCTCCGATCGATAGGCGACGAGGCCGTCTTCGCCCTTGGCTTCGGCCCAGCGCGCCATGGTGTCGCGCTCGCCCGTATAGTCGAACAGCGGGACCCCGAATCCGCAGGATGTCTGCACCAGGTCGACATCCAGCTGGACGATCTGGCGGGCGCCCAGCGGCGCTTCGCCATCGTAGGCGTCCGCGAGTAATTTCTCATAATCGGCACTGCCGGCCGGCAGCGTATGACCTCTGCCGTAGAGGCGAAGGATAAGCGGCGGTCCCTCGACGGCGCAGAGCATGATGGTCATGCGGCCGTCCGCCCGCAAATGGGCTGCTGTTTCGTTTCCACTGCCGGTCAGGTCCAGATAGGTCACGGTGTGGGGGTCCGGCACGCGTAGGGCATCCGTGCTGCGGGGCGAGATGTTGACGCGCGACGCATCCGTCGCCGTCGCGGTGAAAAAAATATGCTGACGCGCGATGAAGTCGCGGTGCTTCGGTTCGATCTTCGGGAATTGCTGGGCCATTGCGCTCCTCCTTGTCCTGCAGGGCCGAGGACGGCGCCGGACGAAGCACTATACCTAGGGCGATCGCCTCGTCCCAGTAATCTTGGCGGGAACTCCGCGGTTAGGCGATTTGCAGCATACCGACGACCGTACCCGTCATGCAGGTGGCGATCGTGCCCGCGATCAAGGACTTGAAGCCCAATTTAATGATTTCGCGACGCCGCTCCGATGCCATGGTCGTCAGGCCGGCCAGCATGATACCGAGACCCGCGAAATTGGCGAAACCGCACAGAGCATAGGTCATCATCAGTCGGGTCCGGTCGCTCAATGCCTCTTCGGGCAGGGCGGCGAGCTTCGTATAGGCGATCAATTCGTTGAGGATCAGTTTGGTGCCGAGCAATTCGCCGGCAATCTGCGCCTGTGACCAATCGTAGATGCCCATCAGCCAAGCCACAGGTGCGAAGAACCAACCGAAGAGGCGCGACAAGGTAATCGGCTCGTCATCTACGTAGGGCAGAAAATCCAAGAGGTGATCCGACAGGGCGACGAAGGTTACCGCGACGATCAACATCGCAATGATGTTGATCGCCAATTTGGCGCCATCGATCGTACCTTCGGTGAGCGCCTCGAGCGTGTCGTGCGGGCCGTCGTCGGAATCGATGGTGCGCAGGGGAACATCCGCGCCGGTCGGCGGCGCGGTGTCCGGGACCATGATTCTGGAAATCATCAATGCGGCGGGAAGCGTGATGATCGATGCCGCCAGGAGTTGAACGATCGCATTCGGTATGACCGGTTCCAGGATCGTCGCGAAGAGGACCATGACCGTCCCGGCGATCGTAGCCATGCCGCAGGTCATGACCGCGAAGAGTTCGCCGCGGCTGAGCCGGTTCAGATACGGACGGATGAGCAGCGGCGCCTCGACCATGCCGAGAAAGACGTTGGCGCCCGCCGCCACACCAAGGGGACCGCCGACGCCGAGGGTTTTCTGCAAGATCCAAGCAAGGCCGCGCACGATGATTGGCAGAATCCGCCAATGAAAGAGCACTGCGGACAAGGCGCTCATGACGATCACCAGCGGCAGCGCTTGAAAGGCGAAGACGTAGGTCGCGCCCATTTTCGTCGGCTTGAAGGGGAGGTCACCGCCGCCGAGGAAGCCGAAGACGAACGTCGTTCCCGCCGTGGTCGCCGACTGCAGCGCCCGAACCGCATTGCTCAGCAGGATGAAGATTTCGGTGAATTCGAAGAGCTTCAGCAACAGGACGGCGATGATGATTTGAAAAGCGAGGCCGCAAATGATCGTCTTGGCTTGCGTTCGCCCTGCGACTTGCAAGCGATTCTCGCTTAGCAACCACGCAATGGCGACGAAGCCGAAGAGTCCGAATAATCCCTTGAGGATGAATTCCATGCGTGTCCCACCCTGCCCGAAGGCCGGGAATGCGTACCGGACACCAGGGATACACCGCAATTTATTTAACTATCGTTAAATACCATTAAGTCAATTATCAATGTATTTTCAAAATGTTATAGCGTGATATCGAGCCGATCTATCCCGTCACCGACCGGCCCGGTCGCGGGATCATCCGTTCGTGCCCATTCGACGGGGATTGCGGCTTATTGATCGGGCATCGTGCGGGGCTGTTTTCCGTCGGCGATGCGCTGAATATCCTCGAAACGCTCGCGGGGCATGGGAATGCCCGCCTCGAGCGTTTGCGCCATGCTCTGGGCCTCCGGCTCGCCGGGAATCAGGACCGGAAGCGCCGGGTCTGCCGCCGGGGTGGCCTTGATGGTTTTGCAGAATGTCTCCATTTGCTCGAAATACGCCTCTTCGCCGAGCAAACGGGCGGGATCCAACGCGATGAAGAAATGCGCGACGCCTTGCGGCGTCTCATCCCGACGAAAGAGTTGATTAACGCCTGTGGCCGATTGTCCGCCGGAGAGTACCCCCGACAGCATGTCCACCGCCAACGCCAATCCATAGCCCTTGTGGCCGCCGATCGGCAGCACCCAGCCCTTCATTCCAGCCAGCGGATCGGTCGTCACATGGCCATCGGCATCGGCGGCCCAGCCTTCCGGGATCGATTCGCCGGCCTCGTGGGCATGACGCAGCTTGCTGTAGGCCACCACGCTCTGCGCCATGTCGAGGATGAAATCGGGTCCATTGCGGCGGGGCGCGGCGATCCCGATCGGGTTGTTGCCATGTGCGAGGGCCGCGCCGCGCCACGGCGCCATGACCGGTTGCGTATTCGTGCCCATAATGGAAACCAGGCCGGCGTCGCACGCGCGCGCTGCATAGGGTGCGACCGGGCCGAAATGGTGACTGTTCCGGCACCCCACATAGGCCATGCCGCTTTCCTTGGCCATTCGGATGGCGGCCGCGACACCACGGCTGCCGATGACCGGCCCCATGCCGTTCCCGCCGTCGATAACGGCCAGGCAGGGCGACCGTTCCTCGACCGTTATCTCGGGGTCGGCAACGATCGCGCCGTCCAGGATGCGCTGGCAATAGATGATGACGCGGCGGGTCCCATGTGTGCTGATGCCCATCAGGTCGCCGACGACAAGAATACCTGCGGCGGCGTCCGCGTCGTCCGCCGGTACGCCGACCCGCTCGAAGGCGGCACGGCAAACGGTGTGTAGGTCGTCTTTCGGAATATGGATTATGTCGGTCACGATGATCTTCCAAGGCGGCGTAGGAAAGAAAAGGCTATGCGCTCGGCCCCCGTGGCGCAAGGCGAGGGCGACGAATGAAAAACGGGCCCCATCGAAATGGGGCCCGCGAGTCGGTCGAAATTTTCTTGAACGTCCGGGAGTGGTTAGTTCAACAAAACATTATCCAATCGGTCGAGATCGTTGATGACCTGCCATGCGCCGCCGCCGGATTCGACGCGGCCCTGCCAATTATTCAAGCGGTTCATGTAGTCCCGCGGATCGACGTTGTCGCTGCGCAATTTGGTGACGTTGAGCGCGACGACATTGACTCCGTCGAGCGGCAGGGAGATGTCGCGGATGTATCCCTTCTTCAGGTCTTCGGCGAGATCCGAGAAGATCAGGATCGTCTTATTCCCCGGGTTCTTCTCGGTCAGGTATTCCGATGCCTGCAGCAGTCCGCCGGTAATATCCGTATACCGGGCCGGGCGGACCCGCTTGACGAACGTGTTGATGGCGTCGCGGAACTGGCGTTTCTCCTTGTTCGCGACGCTCGGGCGATCGTCGAAGGTGGCCTTTGCGACGATGTCCTTCTCGCTGAAGCTGCCGGTGTCGATCCGGGCGACCGCGAAGGAATCGCCGGGATCCAGGCGCGTTAGGATCACGTTGATGATCTGCTGGGCCTTGCGCAGTTCCTCGGTATAGGTCCCCGACGTATCGAGCAGCAGGTAGACGCCGCGGTTCTGCGGGGTCGCCTCGCCGCAGGCGGACAACGCCAGCAGGGCCAAAGCCGCGATGCATGAGGTTAGACGTTTCATTACAGCACCTCTCTTGCTGTTGCCGTATCGCGGTCGTCCCGCATATCGGCGTGATGCGCCTTGATACGCCGTTCGAGCCACAGCGGCAGGAAGATGATCATGTCGTACAGGTCCACCAGGATGGCGCCCATGTGATGGAACACGCTGCCCAGCAGCCGCAGGAAGAGCGCCAGCGCCCGCATCAAGCCACCCCCGACGAGTCCGAGAACGGTCCGGAGCGAGTGCACGAAGGTTTCCAGCGGAATTGCGACGAACACCAGGGCAAAGGGCAGGATGAAGCCCATCCCCATTTGAGCCGCCGTGGTGATCCACACGAAGTTGGATGCATCGACGGCGAGGCTCTGCTGGGCGCCGCGCAATAGGGCGCTGGTGGCCAACTCGTCCTGTAACAGGATTTCCCGCATATAGGCGAGGCCGGCCTCGACGCTGGCCAACAGGAATAGGATTGTGAAGGTGGTCCAAATCATGCGGACGCGCATCTTGTCCGGCAGCGCGCTGATGACCGGGAACAACCGCGTGATCCGAAGCGATTCCATGAGGAACAGGCCCATGGATATCTCGACCATGATAATGACCAGGGCTGCAATATCGGAGATCTTGAAGACGCCGATGGTGTTGTTGCCGCCGACCATCTCCGCCATCGGGCGCGCGATCAGATGGAAGTTGATCATGGCGCCGCCGATGGCGATCGCCAACACCAGGGCGGATACGAAGAACTGGACCAGGGACGAGGACGACAGCATGCGCGCCGCGCGGTCGGACCCCTGGAGGATGTTTTCGTACTCCTCCATATGGCGGTCGATGACCTTCGCGCGATGCAACAGGGTATTGACGTTCTTGTCTGTCGCCGAAAGCTGCTGCTGAATCTTGCGCCAATGGGGCAGCATGTTCCGCAGGAATTTGTGTCGGTCCCGCGTGGCGTCGCGATACTGATCGCGGGCCTTCTGCTGCGCTTCCACCAGGGATTCGTGAATCTTGTCGAGGATATTCGCGACCATCGGGTCGCCTTTCGACGGGATGTTCGCCACCGCCTCGACGGCGTTGGCCCATCCGGGCGGCGTCGGGGGGACTTCGGCACTCTGCCTATGGTCTTCCTCCACGCTTGCGATCTGTTCCTCGATCTTGCGCTGCAGGGCCGGGCATTCGGCCAGGTCCCGCTGAACGGCTGCGTCCATCCGCTCGAATTCACGCTCGATGATGTGTTCCGCGGCTTCGCGCCCGGCGGCGAGCAGAACCTCGCGGTTACGCTCGGTCATCCGCTTTTCCGCCTTGAATACGGAATGCGCGGCAAGGCGCATCGTCGCGTGCAGGACGCGCGCCAGCGACATGATGGCGTTATGAGCGGGCGCCCGGGTCAGGTATAGGGCGATGACTGCGAGAAGTATGACCGTCAGCCAGGTCAAAACGGATCCCGACCCCGCCGACAGCGAGTTGAAGAACGGCATTGTTAACCCCCTCCATGACCGGTCGACCGTGGCCGTTTGACCATCGCTCGCCGGTCACCCTCCGACATTCTCCTGGCCGAATGATTGGCCGATATTGATAACAATTCGTTAATTAAAACTAAGGTTTCGTTAATTTCGTGGTTAATGCGATCGGTTCAATATTCTATGAAATCAAATATTTAAGCTGTATTCGAATTCGAATATTGGGTTGATGCGCATGAATACTGTCCCATCCCTTAGCGGCGAGAATAAGGCGAGACTACGGCGGGAGCGGGAATTGCTCAGTCGGCGACGCGATATGGCGCCGTACCTTTAATTATCGGCGGGAAGGGGCGGGGAGCGGGCAATACCCCGCCGGCTCCCCGTGGTTTACGGCCTTTCAGCTTGGTCAGCGGCTTGCCATGACACCGCCATCCACCGGCAAAACCGCTCCGGTGATCCAGGACGCTTCTTCGGAGGCCAGAAACAGAATTGCACCAACCACATCGTCTGGCTGCCCGTTTCGGCCCAATGGATGGAAATCATGGAAGGTCGGCAGCACGGTCTTGATTTCGTCGGGGGTCAAGAAAGTGCCAAAAACCGGGGTTTCGACCACCGCCGGCGCGACGGCGTTGATCCGGATCTTCGACGGAGCAAGCTCGACCGCCAGATTTCGCACCATGGCGTGTACGCCGGCTTTTGCCGCCGAATAAGCGCTGGAAGGGGTCGCTGTGACCGCGCGTTCCGCCCACATGGACCCGGTTTGGACGATTGCACCGCCGCCGCGTTGTTCCATCGCCCTGGCCGCCGCCTGAGCCATGAAGAATTTCCCTTTCAAGATGGTGGTGATGTAGCGATCGAAATCTTCTTCCGTATGGTCGAGAAAGGGCGTCGGTTTGAAGATTCCGGCATTGTTTAACAGGATGTCCACGCCACCGAAGTGCGTGCGGGCGACATCCACGGCACGCTCGCCGGTTTCCGGATGCCCGACATCGGCCGCCAAGATCGCGACGTGTTCGCCGGTCGGGTCGACCGCTTTTGCGGCGTCCGTAATGACGTCTTCGCGGCGACCAAGAATAACGGCCGACCCGCCTTGTTTGACAAACCGTTGGGCTGCCCGGAAACCAATTCCGGTTCCGCCGCCCGTTATGATCGCCACTTTGTTTTCGAATTTTGTCATCATCTCTCGCTCTGTGTTCAATCTATCGATAGATAGGCACATAGAGCTTGCTGAAAGGCAGTTCAATACCTATCTATCGATAGGTCATAACAAGATCGTGAGAAAGGAGGGTGCAAGGATGCCTGAGATGCCGAGCACACGAGACCGTATCATCGCGGCGGCTGAGTTCCGCATGCGCGACGGCGGCTATCACGGCTTCTCGTTTCGCGAGATTGCCGCGGACGTCGGTATCAAAAGCGCGAGCGTGCACCATCATTTTCCGGCCAAGGAAGACTTGGCGTCCGCCGTCGTCGACGGTTATACGGAGCGCTTTATCGAGACGCTTGGCGATCCCGACGATCCCGGTAGAACCCCGAGGGCACTGATTGACCGTTACATAGATTTGTTTCGCCGGGCGTTGATTGTAGAGCACCGAATGTGTCTATGCGGCTTGTTGGGTTCGGAGGTAAGAACATTGCCCGATCGGGTCAGCGTGGGCACCCGAACTTTCTTCCAACGTCATATCGAATGGCTGTCCAAGGTCTTTCGGTCGGCCGATCCGGCGGCGACTCAAGATGTGGTCGACGACCGGGCCATGCAATTCGTTGCGACGCTTGAAGGCGCACTTTTAGTGGCCCAGAGTCTTGGCGACCCGGAGGTATTTGAGAGGATCGTCACCGCGACCTTGGCGACCCTTGATTTCGGAAGCTCAGAATAGGATCGGGTTCTGCCTATTTGTTAGGTATCAGCGCGATAATCCAACCGTGGGACGGCGCGGCAGTTTTTCGATGAAATCGGCGATCGTATCGACCACGCCGCCTTTTTCCTGGAAGGGCTCGGCGAGCGCCAACAGGATACCGATATGCCCAACATCGTCGAGTTGGACGAGCTGGACGGGAACACGGGCTTCCTTCAGTTTCTTGGTCAATTCGATCGAATTCTCGGGCCACACGGTGGTGTCGTCCTTGCCGTGCAGCAGGAGCGACGGCGCTTGGCCGGGCATCACGAAGGTAACCGGACGCGCTTCGTCCGGGCGTGTAGCCGTCTCAAAGATAGGCCGGAGACTGGCGTATTTCAGCGGGTCGAAATAATAAGGGCCGGCAAGTCCGACGAGGCCGGCGAGCGACGTCATGGGAACGCCGGCGGCCTTCAGATAATGGTCGTCATAGGCGAGGAGGGCAGCGATATGCGCACCGGCCGAATGTCCGGCCAGCACGATGCGGTTCGGGTTGCCCCCGTAGCGTTCGATATTCTTTCGGACCCAGGCGACGGCGGCGGCGGCGTCGTTGACGAAGGCGGGGAACCGCACGTCGGGATAGGTGCGGTAGTCGGGAACGACGGTGACATAGCCGCGCGAGGCGAAGGCCTGCCCCGCAAATCGGTAATTCTCGCGCTTCCCGTTCTTCCAGCTTCCGCCATACAGAAAGACCACGACCGGCTTATCGCCGTTCGCATCGTCGGGCTTGTAGACATCGAGACGCTGCCGGGCCTCGGGGCCGTAAGCGATATCGACGGCGCGCTCATGGCCGTCTTTCGGCACAAACGCGTTGATGGCCGATAAGGGCGAGCAACCGGGGATAAGCAAAAGTGCGGCGGCCGCGAGGCCGAATCGCAGATACTGCAAATTGTATATCATCAGCATTATCTACGAATCCGAAGCAGGATTGGATGACTCGGGCTCGGGATTTAGCCTGCCCTAATCTCAGACCTTGAACTTCGTCATAACGGATTCGGACCATTCGCGCATGAACCGCTCTTTGTCCGCGAAATGGACGCTCATCCAAAAATGGTGGGCGCCGGCCTCCGCCGCGGCCTCGATTTTTGCCACGCAGTCGTCGACGGTCCCGACGATGGCGAATCGGTCGGCGAGGTAATCCACCAAGCCCAGGTCCTCGATCATCTTCACGTTGTCGCTGCCGGGCATCTGATGCTGATCGAACCGGTAGCGCTTCTTGGCCTCCCGGATCTTGTCGAGGAACTGGCTGGGAATATGCTTGCCTTCCGTCGTGAACCGGCCGAGATGCTTCGCGCCCGACGCGAGGGAATGCTTGATCTTGTCCACCGCTTCGTCCCGGGTGTTCGCCACGCTGACCCAGGGGAACCAGGTCTTGTCGATGGCGTCGTAGTCGCGCCCGGCGCGTTCTGCGCCGCGCCTGATACAGGCAAGCGCGTCTTCGATCACTTCCGGCAGCAAGCCGGTCTGAATGATCACGCCGTCGGCGACTTCACCGGCCAATTCCAACGTCTTCGGCCCCGACGCGGCGAGGTAGACCGGAACGTCGGCCGGGCCCCAGGTCAGCTTCGCGGTTTCACCCTGATAGACGGTTTCGCCCGATTTTAAGAGTTCCCGGATCGATGCGGTGTATTCGCGGGTCTCGGCCATGCGGGCGGGTCGGACCCCGGCGTTGTGGACCGAACTGTCGCCGCTTCCGACGCCAAGCACCGCCCGGCCAGGGGCCATTTCCGCCAATGTCGCCGCGCCGGAGGCCGAGACCGCGGGGTGACGGGTCATCGGATTGATCACGCGCGGTCCGAACTTCACCCGTTCGGTCTCCTGCGCGCAAAGCGCCGCAGTGATGAACACCTCGCGGTAGAGCGATTGGGAGTCGCCGATGCCGATGGTGTCGAATCCGTTATCTTCGGCGGTTCGGCACCAGGACAGGAACTCGTCCAGGGCGTTCGGCAGGAGCGTAACGCCGAAACCGACCCGTGTGTCTTCGCGTCGTAGCATTCTTTTTCTTCTCCTTCGGGCAACAGAGTTGGCGGGACTAGGATTGGCTAGACCGTCGCGACCGGGGTTGCGGGCGATCCGACCGCGCCCGGCAGCCGAAGCGGCGGCGCGGTCAGCAGGAACCGCGACCGGTTGTTGGAGCGCAGCCAACCCGCCAGTTCGGTGAGGTACCACAACTCTCCGAGATGGATACCCAGCTTGAACAGACAGTGTTCGTGCAATGGCAGGGCAGCGCCCCGGTCCCCGAGCCGCGGGTCCGGACCCAGGCTTGAAGATCGTTCGACCGCCAGATTATCCGAGATGATCGCCGCGACCCCGCTGTCGGTTATCCATTGCAGCAGTTTATCGTCGAAACCATCCAGAACGGCGCAGAGCTCCCGGACCGAGTCATCCGGATCGCGTTTCATATCCAACAGCCGTTGGGACAATCCGGTGTGCAGGCAGACCATGTCGCCGGTTTCCACCTCCACCGTGTCCTCATCCATGATGCGCATGAGCGTGTCGTAGCCGACGGACTGTCGTTCGTCGCCGAGATGATGCCGCAGGTCGATCATAACGCCGCGGCCCTGCACGCAGGTTTCGGCCATTCGGTCCACGGTGAGCGCGGCGGCCCCGACCTCGCCTTGCGTCGGCTCCCCGGTATCGCTCGCGACGACCGTGTGGCCGTTGTAGTAGACCTTTTCGGGCACCCCGTCGCCGTCCGCGTCGAACATCGATCCTTTGTGCGCGAAGGCGTCCCATTGGGTGGAATACTGGCTGTACAGCGTCACCGCTTCGTCGCAGCTGACGTCGGTGAACCGCGGGTCGATCTTCGATGCCTCCATGTGGAAATAGACATGGCCGTGTGAATGCACGGGTTCGAACTTCGGCGGGAAGCGCGACGCGTTCAGCACGCTGCCGCCGGGATAGTCGAGCGGCAAGCTGAGACAGAAAACCTTACCGTCACGCACTTCCGACATGGCCTTCAAGCGCCGTTCGGGGGTCAGGAGGTTCATGCGGCCGTATTGATCGTCGGGTCCGAAATCGCCCCAATTGGAACCTTCCGGCCGATTTTTCCAGCGGTTCGCCATGATGTGTCTCCCTAGACCGTTGCCACCGGGGTCGCCGGCGATCCGACCGCGCCCGGCATGCGCAGCGGCGGACCGGTGAAGAGGAAACACGAGCGCTTGTTCTCCCGCAGCCAGCGCGCCAACGGGCCGAGGTTGAACATCTCGCCCAGATGGACGCCGAGCCGGAACAGGCAGAGGTCGTGCAGCGCCAACAGCGGCCCCGGTTCGGTCGCGTCCATGACGCCGCCCCATTCGTACTCGACGGCGCGATTGTCGCAGACGAGGACCGCGAGGCCGCTGTCGGTGATCCATTGCCGAAGTTTTTCGTCCCGGCCGTCGAACGCGGCGCCTGATTCGAACATGACGTCGGGATCCGGATCGCCGGCAAAGTCGATCAGCATGTCGCTCCAGCCGGTGTGCAGAAGCACGATATCGCCTTCCTCGACCTCGACCTGGTCGACATCCAGGATTCCCATCAGATCGTCGTATCCGACCGGCTTATGGTCGGTCCCGTAATGGGCATGCAGGTCGATCATGACGCCGCGGCCTTGGACGCAGGATTCAGCCATATGTTCGATACCGAGCGAGACCGCGCCGACTTCGCCCTGCGTGGGCTTGCCGGTCTCTTCGTCGACCACGGCGAAGCCGTTGTAGAAGACCACCTTCGGGTTGCCGTCGCCGTGAATATCGAATTCGCCGCCGTAGTGGGCGAGGGCGTCCCATTGGGTCGAATACTGGCTATGGAAATACATCGCGTCGTCGCAGGTGGCGCTGGTCACCAACGGGTTGAACCGGCTCATCGGCTGGCAGAAGGCGACCTCGCCCTCGCGGTAGACCGGCTTCAGCTCCGGCGGGTGCCTCCGCGGGTTCAGCGCCGTACCGCCGGGCAGATTCAGCGGCAGGCTGAGGCAGAAATTCTTCCCCTCTTTCACTTCGGCAACCCCTTGGCGGACCTTTTCCGGTGTGAGCAGGTTGAGGCGTCCCAGTTGGTCGTCTTCGCCGAAATCGCCCCAGGTCGACCCTTCGGGGCGGTGTGTCCAACGCTTGCTCACGGTTGCCGTCTCCTCTTTCTTATCGCGGTGTTGTGGCGGTCTTGCCGCCTATGCCGGTATGATACAGTGAATTGCATGCAGGGTCAGATTGTGGAGATTTGGATGACGGAAACCGACGAACGGGACCGCGCGGTTGCAGCCTCTCTAGCTGAAATCAGGGCCATTGAGGCGGCCAACGGCGTCACCGAGGCTTCGCTCGAGAAGATCAAAGGCGTGCTGCTGCAGCTGGCTCAAAAGCGCGCGCTGTTCGACGACCGGGCGTTCCCGCCGCCGGATCGGGACGGCATCAGCAACTTCTATAAACTGTCGATCGATGACGACGACCGCTATGCCCTGTATCTATCGGTGGGCCGGAAGGGCCGTGAAACGCCGCCGCACAACCACACGACCTGGGCGGTTATCGTCGGCATGTCGGGGGAAGAGGAAAACCGCATCTACGCGCGCTCAGACGACGGCTCGATCGAGGGCGAAGCCGAGTTGAAGCAGATCGACAGCAAGGTCCTTCGCGCGGACGACGGACTCGCCTATATGCCCGACGCGATCCACAGCATCCACGTCATCAGCGAGGAGCCGACCCGGCATTTTCATATGTACGGCACCGCCCTGCATGTACTGCACGAGCGCGTCCAATTCGACACGGAATCCGGGCGATATACTCATTTCCCGGCGATCCCGAGCATGTCCGCCAAGGCGGATGCATGACCGTGACCCTGCGCAACTTGAGTATTCGTTTTGTCGCGGCGGGTATTGCGTTCTGGACGGCCGCGGCGGCAGCGGATGTCATCGTATCCACCCAGGTTTGCGATTCGATTCCGGCGGGGGCGGCGATGCAGCTCTCGCCCGCGGACGATGCGGACCTTTACAAATGGGTCGACAAACCTTTGCGTCACGCGCTGAAAAACGCCGGCCATCCCATATCGGACGGCGGCAGCGTTGACGTGTATTACACCATCACCGAAGCACCGGTCGCCTATCGCAAGGACGGTCCGTCCCTGGGGCGGCTGGAGGTCGATACGACCCGCAGCGGGCAGCGCGCCTTGTTACTGCTCAACGTCTGGTCGACCCGGGAGGACAGCATATTGGGCGGCCGCAAGGGCAAGTCCGGCTCACGGTTTGCGACCTATCTTTTCATGTCGTTCGAGATCAACGACAGGCAATCGGGGAAATGCCTGTGGCGCGGGGAGGGCGGTACGGCCCTTGTGGGCGACCGGAAAGTCCTTATCGTGCGGATCACAGACACCGTGATGGAACATCTGGGGCAGGCGGTCGACCGGAAATCCGTTGTTGTGGATTAGGGGGCCGGACGTGCCGTGAAGCCATATGTCACACTTGTAACCGGGGCGAGTCGCGGTATCGGTCTTGCGATCGCAAACCGGTTGGCGGCGGCCGGTAGCACGGTGATCGGCGTCTCCCGCCGGCGGCCGGACGGAGACTTTCCCGGTACCTATTTCGAAATCGATTTGTCCAACCGGGAAGAGACCGAGCAAGGCCTCCGCGACGTCACGGCCACGCATTCGATCGATCATCTCGTCAACAACGCGGGATATCTCATTGCGTCGACCTTGGATGAGACAACATCGGAAGAATTCGATACCCAGATTGCCGTCAACCTGCGCGCCTATGTGCAATGCGCCCAAGCCTGTTTGCCGGCCATGCGGGCGCGCGGACGAGGACGGATTGTCAACATCGCCAGCCGCGCGACCTTGGGCCGGATAAAACGCACGGCCTATGCCGCGGCCAAGGCGGGCGTCCTCAGTCTCACCAAGACGTGGGCCCTTGAACTCGCGCCGTCCGGGATCACCGTGAACACGATCGCGCCCGGCCCGATCGCCACGGAAATGTTCAAGACCAACATGCCGCCAGGTTCCCCGGAGTATGAAACCGTCATCGCCGGCATCCCCATGAACCGAATGGGCAGGCCGGAAGAAATCGCCGCCGCCGCGGTCTTCTTCCTGAGCGACGACGCGGGCTTCGTGACGGGCCAGACGCTGTATGTTTGCGGCGGCGGCGGTGTCGGATAGGAAGGATTAGACGTCGATGACATCAGGAGATCCAGTCCCGAGCATACCGGAGGCGAATGCGACCGGTGAGATAGCGGCGCTTTACGCGGATATACGGCAGACGCTGGGCGTGCCGCTGGTCAATCTGATCTGGCGGAACCTTGCGACGGTCCCCGGCGCGCTTGATTGGGCATGGACCACGCTCAAGCCGGTCTACGAGGACGGCGGCATCCAAGCCGAAGCCCGCGCGCTGCGTGTGGGCCTGTCGCTGCCGGAGGTCACAGCACTCAGTCCGTCCGCACTCTCTGAGGCGGGGCTGTCCAAGACCGACCTGACGACAATCGGGACCATTCTCGACACCTATGAGCGAAGCAATCCGTTGAACTTGGTCGCGATCGGCGCATTGCTCGTGGTGTTGCAGGGTAGATCCGGCGATGCGCCGGCGGCCGCACCGGCCGACCATGACGCGGAACCGCCCGTTTCAGGGGATTTGCCCACATTGTTGTCGTTCGACGACATGACGGCGGAGACGGCGGATCTCGCCCGCGCGGTAAATGCATTGGGCGCGCGCGGCCGGACGCATATCATGGTCAGCATGCCGCGCCATCTGGCTCATTGGCCCGCCTATCTTGACCTGTATAAGTCCGTCATCGCGCCGTTGGATGAAGACGGGCGGCTTGCGGCGAGTATCGATGCCGTCATTGCCGATGGACGATCCCGCGGCGCGTTGCTGGCGCCCCGATTGGCCGCGGCATCCGAGCCGCAGGGTGCAGCGCGGGCCGCGACGGTGGCGACACTCGAGGATTTTTACGAGAACGCCATTTCACGCATGATCCCGGTGGTCGGACTTCTCAAGAAGGCGATGCCGCCTTCCTAGCCGACAAAAGGAAACGGGCGACCGTCCAAGCAGCCGCCCGCATCATTTCTTGCAGAAGAGCGGTCTACTTGCCGAAGAGCTTCTTCAAGCCTTTCTCCGCTTCGCCCGCACCTTCCTTCAAGGCTTTACCGGCATCGCCGCCTTTCTCCAGGGACTTCTGGATCCCGGCCGCGGCGCCGCCCAGCTCTTTGCCGAGTGCGTCTTTGATGGCGCCGACATCAAGCTTGCCGACCGCTTGCGTCGCCGCCGCACTGATGGCCGCAATGACTTTCTTCGCGACCTCGGCCGGCGTTGCGCCTGTATTGGCGCCACCGGATTTTCCGATGTCCTTGAGATGCAAGGAAGGCAACTTCGCGCCCTGCGACTGGCCTTTCAGGAAGTCCGCGCTGACATTAACCCTTCCGTCGCGGACATACAGGTTTTCGATCACGAGTTTCGGACTCTTGCTATCGCCGCCGGCGCTCGACGAACCGCCGCTGCCGCCGCCGGAAGACGCGCCGCCGGCGGCCTTTTCCACATTCTTCTGAATCGTGCCGATATTGCTGCCGCCCGAGCCGAACTCATAGGTGACTTGGGGCGCGGCGATGACGACTTCCTTCACGACGATGACGTCCGATGTGACGGTGGCGGGGTCGACCTTAACGCTGACTTCGCCAAGTTTGAGCGCGGAATCGGTATTGAAACCTGATGGATTGCCGACCGTCAGGCCGCGTATGCCGGCCTGGCCATCGGTGAGCTTGTCCACGTCGACACCGTCGAGGGTCACGCTGACCTGCGTGACTTTCGAACCGGTCTCTTCGACGGCCGTTTTGATGATGGACCCCAGATTCGACCACACGAAATACAGCCCGCCGGCAACGATGACGACAAGTACCGCCAGTCCAATAAGAACCTTTTTCATATCTGATCTCTATTCCTGTCTCTACCCGAGTGCCCTGCCCATGCGGTGCGCACTGTACCCACCGGGGCATATGACTGCACGGAAATATGGCGTCCGTATGGTGTCAAATTACCGGATTGCGACCGAATCCGCGACGGCGCAAAAAAGCCTCGCCGGACGAATGCCCGGCGAGGCTTAGGCTTCAGCCACTGGGAGGAGGCTGGAGTAACCTTGTCTTATCGGCCTTGATGAAGGATCCGGCGTAGGCCGTGGACCAAAAACTCGGCCCGGGCCCGACTGGCCTTGCTGATCACGCTGGCGATTTCGTCGTCGGTGGGCAGCGCGCCGTTCGGCAGCGGGGCAACACCCTTGATGTCTCGATTATATGGCATATTTTCTACTCCTTGCTTGCATCCGAATTTCAGAGAAATTTAACCGTAACATTCCGTGTCGTCTGGCAAGCGTTTAACGTTTGTTAATGATATCGCTTATATTCCGTAGCGTTGATAAGGAATATATGCTTGATTCCTCCTCTGGACAAACGATCATTTTTCATCATTAATTTTAGAAAATCTAAAGTTAGGAGAACTTGATGGCGACCCGACTGCCGCCACTGAACGCCCTCCGGGCATTCGACGCATCGGCCCGACACCGCAGTTTCACGCGCGCGGCCGAAGACTTGAGCGTGACCCCGGCGGCGATCAGCCATCAAATCAAGGGGCTTGAGGAGTTTCTCGGCGCAAAACTGTTCCGGCGGGCCAAGGGGACACTCATGCTCACCGAAGCGGGGCAACGCATCATGCCCGGCGTCCGCAAGGGGTTTTCCGCCTTCGAGGAGGCGATGGAGAATTTCGGGCTGTACGACCAGACGGGACAGATCAACGTGGCCGTTACACCGTCCTTCGGTGCGAAATGGCTGATTCCGCGCTTGGAACACTTCAACGCGGCGCATCCGGAGATCGATATCCGGATTTCGACCACGATGGAGATCATCGATTACGAGCAGGAAGGGGTCGACATCGGCATCCGCTTCGGGCGTGGCGAATATGCCGGCTTGGTGGTCGAACCGCTGCTCAGTTCCGAGGTCACGCCCGTCTGCAGTCCGGAGCTCTTGCAGGGCGACCACCCAAAGCTCGAGAAGCCGAGCGATCTGCGGCATTTCACGCTATTGCACGATGAGAGCCCCTTACTCGATGAGGCGCATCCGAACTGGGCCATGTGGTTGTTGGCGGCAGGCGTCACCGACGTGGATGCGAGCCATGGCATGCGCTTCGACAGTGCAAGTTCGGCCATCAGCGCCGCGATCGAAGGGGTCGGGGTCGCGCTCGGGCGCACCGCCCTTATCGGCCGCGATATCGCCGCCGGCCGGTTGGTGCGGCTGTTCAAGCTCAGCTTGCCGATCCGCTTCGGCTATTACGTCGTCTATCCCGAGCGCAGCCGCAATCGCCCGAAGGTCATGACCTTCCGGGACTGGCTGTTCGAGGAAGTCCGCGAGCCGGGCTAGGGTTTCTCCCGGCGCGCCGCGACATCCGCCGCCAACTGCTCTAGGACCGCTTCGGACGCCTGCCAATCGATGCAGCCGTCGGTGATGCTCTGGCCATAGGTTAGCTCTTGCCCGGGCACCAAATCCTGGCGGCCGCCGACCAAATTGCTCTCCGCCATGACCCCGATGATCCGCCCGTCGCCGTCGGCGACCTGGCGGCCGACATCCGCGAGGACGGCCGGCTGGTTTTCCGGCTTTTTCGCGCTGTTTGCGTGGCTCGCATCGATCATCACCGCCGGATTCAGCCCGGATTTCACCGCGATCGCGCAGGCCTCGTTGACGCTGTCGGCGTCGTAATTCGGCTCTCGGCCGCCGCGCAGGATGATGTGGCAATCCTTGTTGCCGGCGGTGGCGGCGATGGCGGACCGGCCGTCCTTGGTCACCGCCATGAAATGATGCGGATGGGAGGCCGATCCCACGGCATCGACCGCGATTTGGACGTTGCCGTTGGTGCCGTTCTTGAACCCGACCGGGCAGGACACGCCGGATGCAAGCTCGCGGTGAACCTGGCTCTCCGTCGTGCGGGCGCCGATCGCGGCCCAGGACACGAGATCCGCGATGTATTGCGGCGTAGTCATCTCGAGGAACTCGCAGCCCGCCGGCAGGCCGAGCGCGTTGATGTCGAGCAACAGTTTCCGGGCCAGGCGCAGCCCTTGCTCGATCTCGAAACTGCCGTCCAAATTCGGGTCGTTGACCAGGCCTTTCCAGCCGACCGTGGTGCGCGGTTTCTCGAAATAGACCCGCATGATGATCTCCAGCGTATCGGCATGGCGGTCGCGCAGCGCGGCCAGGCGCTCAGCGTAGTCCATGGCGGCCTCGGGATCGTGGATCGAGCAGGGGCCGATAATCACGGCGAGCCGGTCGTCTTGCCGGTGAATGATGCGCTGGATCGCGCTGCGCGCCTCGGTCACGGTCCGGGTGACCGCGGTGTCGCGCGGCAGTTCGCCCATCACCTGGGCCGGGGTGTCGAGGGCCTTGATTTCGCGGATGCGAATATCGTCTGTCGTGTCGAGCACGGCGTAAACTCCTTGTCTGTGCGTCACGCCGGCGGCACAAAAAAACCGCCAGGGACTGGCGGTTCTGAGACTTTCTTCGGTCTTTGCTTTAGACCAAAAGCATCCCTTCCGCCGCCGAAGGCTTCGGATAACCAAAAAACCAAAAATAGGACGTGGCGGTTGAGTGATGCATGGACGGTTAAATAGTACCGACTGGCCGGTTTGTCCATGGGTCTTTTGGCGAACAGCCCGATAGGGCTTTTCTTTACGCGGTTGGCGTAGGGCCCGGCTGCCCGTATAAGATGCCGCCCAGCCGATAACACGAACCGACCAAGGACGACAATGAGCGCAAACGCCAAACCCTTCGATCTGACCCCGCCGAAAGAGGCGGATGTCGCCACATCCGTCGACGACGCGATCGCCTCCCGGCGGTCGATCCGGGCCTTCCTGCCGACCCCGGTGCCGCGTCCCCTGATGGAGCATATCCTGGAAGTGTCGTCGCGCGCGCCGAGCGGCACAAACATGCAGCCGTGGAAGGTCTATGTGGCGGCCGGGGCCACCAAGGAACGGTTGTCGCAAGCGATCGTCGATGCGTTCGAGGCGGGCGAAGAGCACAAGCGAAGCTGGAAATATTATCCGGACGAATTCTTCGAGCCTTACAAGTCACGCCGCCGCAAGGTCGGTTGGGACCTCTACGGCACGCTTGGCATCGAGCGCGGCGAAACCGAGAAGATGAAGGCGGCGCGGGCCCGAAACTACGTCTTCTTCGACGCGCCGGTCGGCTTGATCTTCGCCATCGACGACAAGCTGGAGATCGGCAGCTGGCTGGACTACGGCATGTTCATGGAAAACATCATGATCTCCGCCCGCGGCCATGGCCTGCACACGATCCCGCAGGCGGCGTTCAGCGACTATCACGCGATCATCCGCGAGCATCTGGGCATTCCCGAGGATCACACGATCATCTGCGGCATGTCGGTGGGTTATGCGGATTTGGACGCGCAGGTGAACCAGTTCAGCACCGAGCGGGCGCCGGTCGAGGGATTCGCGACCTTTATCGATTATCCGGCTTAGGCGGGGGCACGCGCGGCGGCAGGGCCGCCGTTTGCGCGCGGCTGTAGCGGCGGAAATGAGCCAGTAATTGCCGGATATCCGGGTTGAGCGTATCCCACAACGCCATCTGTGACGGGGTTTGCCGGCGCATGTGGTCCCGGAAGTCGGCACAGTACCGGTTTTCCATGCGCCGCCGGAACAGGACGATGGAGCGGGACTTCTTCGGCACGTCGAAATCCTGGTAAGCCTGTTCCTCGAACAGCGACGCTTCGCATTCCAGGTCCAACTGGCGGCCCGTCGCGATGCGGCCTTGCAGATGCTGCCCGCCGTGGCCCGCCAACTCGTGGACGATGATGGCGGCCAGTTCCGGCACCGGCCATTTGACGCCGAACTGGTTGATCACCACCACGAATTCCTTGCCGTCGCTCAGCTTTATGCCGCGCTTGCGGAGGAAGTCCGGGAGGAAGAGGGCCACGTTCTGGGTGTTCAGGCCGGTGCGGCTGCGGAAATTATTCGGAAAATACGCCAGAAGCACCAGACCGCGCCGTTTCAGGGCGTCGATCCGGCGGGCATTGCGGGGGGACCGGTCGTAGATCAACTCGATTGCCGCGGCGATCTTGTCCAGGCTTTCCGCCGCCGGCGGCACGGAGACATCGAACCGGCTGCTGGTGGTCGGGGCGAACGCCATCAGCCGTATGCCCCGATGGACTCGATCCATCACCGGGTCGGCATGGCCGATCTCGGTCGGCAGCAAAATTCCCCAGAGTCCGCCGAGAATCAGGCAGAGGCGGGCGATCCGGCCATTGATGAATGACAGACGCGGCATAATTGAGGATTGTAGGGACCGGGGATTAACGTGAGGTTGATGCCCGGCCGATACGGGCCGGATTTGCAGGGGTCGAGACCTAAAAGGGAGGGAATTTCACATGGCCACGAAAGAAACAGCAGTGATTGTCGGGAGCGGCCGGGGGCTCAGTGCGTCCTTGGCGCGTCTGTTCGCCCGCGAGGGGATACAGGTATCTTTGGCGGCCCGGGACGTGGATAAACTTGCGGATCTGGCCAAGGAAACCGATGCCGCGGTCTATCCCTGCGACGCGAGCCTGCCGGGTGATGTCGAGAAGCTCTTCGCCGGCCTGGTGGAGAGCAGCGGCGTGCCGGACATCGTGGTCTACAACGCGAGCAACCGCGGCGGCCGCGGCCCGATCGTCGATCTCGATCCCGAGGCCGTGCGGCAAGCGATCCTAGTGACCTGTTATGGCGGCTTTCTGGTCGGGCAGGTGGCAGCGCGGCTCATGACGGAGCGGGGCCACGGCACCATCCTGTTTACCGGCGCGTCGGCCAGCTACAAGGGGTATCCGAACTCTTCCTCATTCGCGATGGGCAAGTTCGGCCTGCGCGGGTTGGCGCAGAGCATGGCGCGGGAACTCGCGCCCCAAAACATCCATGTGGCGCATTTCCCCATAGACGGCGGGATCCGCCAAGGCGACGACGATCCGCGGATCGACGGGCGGCCGGAGGACGGGCTGCTTCATCCGGACGCGATCGCCGAAACCTACCTGAATGTGCATCGTCAGCACCGCAGCGCCTGGAGCTGGGAGGTCGAACTCCGGCCCTGGACCGAATCCTTCTAAGGCAGCGGTCTAGCCGATACTCGTCATCATACGGCCGGCGAAGTCGTCGATCTTGTTCTGATCGATCCAGCGGGCGACCACCGCAAGGTCCAGCGCCGGATCGAGCCAGATGATGCTGGTGCCCGCGCCGACCGCGAAGAAGCTGCTTTCCGGCGCATTGGCGTAATAGGACCGGTCCGGGTTGAGCCACCAGAGCAAGCCGTAGCCGTCGTTGATGTCGCAGGGCTTGTGCAGCGCGTCGACATAGCCGGCGGGCAGGATTTCAGTGCCTTGCCATTGCCCCTTCTGCAGGATCAGTTGTCCGACGCGGGCGTGATCCAGCGTGCTGATCCAGAGACCGCCGCCCCAATGCGAGCCGCCCGGCACCGATTGCATCTCGCGGCCATCCACTTCGATGGTGGAATTGCGGTACCCGTGCCATTCCCAGTCGTTTGAAGCCCCGATCGGGTCCATCACGCGTTCGCGCAGGACATCGGGCAGGGGCCGCCGGAAAAGCTGCATCAATGACAGCGAGAAGCGATTGACGCGGACGTCGTTGTATTCCCAATAGGTTCCCGGGGCCTGTAGGTCGCGATGCTGTCCCTTACGCGAGTTGTCTGCCCCGGCGCCGACCTGCCGGTTGCGGTCGATCAGGTCCGGTTTGGTCCACAATTCGCCTTCCCACTCGCTGGTTTGCGTCAGCATGTGCCGCCACGTGATGGCGCGATTCTGCGGCGCGTCATAGCCGTCGTCGAGCGCGTAGCCGCGGATCGGATCGTCCAGATCCTTGATCAGATTGTCCTTGAGCGCAATGCCCGTGAGGATCGAGAGGTAGCTCTTGGCGATGCTGAAGGTCATGTCGGCACGGGCGACGTCGCCCCAGGCCGCGACGAACTTGCCGCCGCGCACCACGACCCCGTTCGGTCCGGTGCGGGGCTTGGTCGGCCCCAGGACTTCGTTCCAGGGCGGCGGTTCGATATCTCCGGATGCGGCAAGGCCCTCGCTCAAGTCGTAGGGCCAGGGCGTTTCCGCCTCTGTCTCCGCATATTGGATCGCGTCCCGCAATTTTTCGGGATCGAATCCGCAATCGGCCGGGTCGGCGCAGGTCATCGGATCGATTGCGCCGGCGATATCTCTCAAGTCGTCCATTTGTCCGCTCTCCCCTTCACCGAATAGTATCCGTTAGGCCGCGATGGCATGCGTCGAAGAATGAACCGAATTGGTGGAGGGAACAATGGCGACGGAAACGCAATCGGATGCATCAAGCCCGGTTCTCCTGGATTTCGACGACCGCGGCGATGCCGGCCGCATCGCCCGGATCACCTTCAACAACCCGGAGAAGCGAAATGCGCTCGGCCTCGCGGGCAAGGAGAAGTTCATCGAGGTGATGACCGGCCTTAAGCATGACGAAAGCCTGCGCGCGGTCGTTCTGACCGGGGCCGGCGACCGGTCCTTCGTTGGCGGGACCAACCTCGCCGAGATGGCGAATTTCGATCTCGACGACGCCGAAGGCTCTTCCACGAAGACCCACCGCGTGTGCGATGCGGTGCGCACCTTTCCGGTACCCGTGATCGCTCGGATCAACGGCTATTGCTTCGGCTCGGGGATGGAGATCGCCGCCTGTGCCGACATGCGGGTCGGTGCGGACCACGCCAAGTTCGGCATGCCCGAAACCCGCTTCGGCATTCCTTCCGGCATGGAGGCGTCGATCCTGCCGCAAATCATCGGGTGGGGAAAGGCGGTCGAATTGGTGCTGACCGGCGACCATATCGACGCCGACGAGGCGTATCGCATCGGATTCCTGCAACGCCTGGTGCCGACGGCCGGGCTGGACGAGGCGGTGGAGAGTTGGATCCAATCGTTGCTGGCGTGCGGCCCGCTGGCGGTGCGTATCCAGAAACGCCTGATCATCGATTGGGACCGCATGTCGACGACCGATGGCGCCCGTGCGGGCATCCAGGCTTACGTGGACTCGTATCGGACCGACGAACCCAAACGCATGATGACGGCCTTCCTGAACCGGAAGAAATAACGGCGGAAAGAGAGCGAAAATGACCGATATCCAATTCGGCCTGATGATCCGCGGCCAGTTTCCGCAGGACGAGGACATGGGCGCGCGGTTCGAGGAGATGGCGGAACAGGTTCGTCTGATCGATCGGCTCGGCTTCGCGTCGCTAACGAAGGGGATGCATTATTCGTCGCATCCGCTGCAGGCGTTCAACCAGACCGTCTTTCATTCGCGTATGGCGGCGGAATCGCAGAACCTCCGGCTCAATTTCGGGATCATCCTGCTATCCCTGCATAAGCCCTTGGACATCGCCGAACAGCTCGCCTCGCTCGACGTCATGACGAAGGGGCGGGTGATCTTCGGCGCGGCGCTCGGCTACCGCGAGGTCGAACTCGCGGCCTTCGGTGTCGAGCGGAAACAGATTGTCCGGCGCTTCACGGAAAACATCGAAGCGATCAAGCGCCTTTGGACTGAGGACAAGGTGTCCATGAAGGGCACCTATTTTGAACTGCTCGACGCAAACGTATCGGTCAAACCGGTGCAGAAGCCCCGCCCGCCGATCTGGATCGGCGCCAACGCGGACCCGGCGATCGAGCGGGCGGCCCGCATCGGTGATTGCTGGTACGTCAATCCGCATAACCGGATGGACACGATCCATAAGCAGATCGACGTTTACAAGCGGGCCCTGGACGAGGCCGGCAAGCCCTTCCCCGAGGAGTTTCCCGGACGCCGCGAGTGTTTCGTCGCGAGTACGCGCGAAGAGGCTATCCGTTTATGCCGGCCGTATCTCGCCAAGAAATACGAGGTTTATCACGCCTGGGGTCAGGACAAGGTGATGCCCGAGGGGGACAACGATCTGGGGCTCGACTTCGACGAGTTGATCAAGGACCGCTTTTTCCTGGGCGGGCCGGACGAGGTCGCGGAACAGATCATCGACTACACGAAACAGACCGGCATCAACCATCATGTCTTGAGCTGCCAGTGGCCCGGGATGCCGCAGAACCTGGTGTTGGACACGCTGCAACTGTTGGCGGAAGAGGTTTTCCCCCGAGTGCGCCAGGGCGTTTGAGCCGGCGTCCTCCGGTGTTGCCTACTCGGCTGCGTCCGCCGTGGTCTTCCAGTCGCCAATTCCCGGTTTCGACAGCCCGAGATGGTCGCGCAGCGTATTGCCGGTGTAGTCCTTACGGTAGATGCCGCGTTTCTGCAGTTCCGGGACTACGTATTTCACGAAATCCTCGAAGGATCCGGGCTGATGGGTTGGCCCGATGACGAAGCCGTCACAGGCGGGAGCGGTAAACCATTCTTCCATCATGTCGGCGATTTCCGTCGGACCGCCGATCCATTTCGTGTTGAGCAGGCCGCGCCGCGTGATCCGCATGAAGTCCCGCACGGTCGGGTTTTGGATGCCGGTCGACGTGACTCGGTCGCGGAGGGCGTGCATGCCCTGGATACTGGCGATTCCTCTTCGGTGAACGGCTCGTCCAGCCCTTTGGTCGCGAAATCGTAATTGAGGGCCTCGGAAAGCAGTGAGAGCTGATCGATGTCGGTGGTCAGCTTGTCGTAGGCGGCCTTTTTATCCTCCGCTTCCGACTTCGACTCACCGGTCATGATGTAGGCCAGGGTCGTGATCTTCATGCGATCCGGATCCCGCCCGAGAGCGGCAGCGGACGCCTTCAGTTCCGCATAGCGCTGCTTTCCGGATTCCACGTCGGGATAGACGACGAAGATCAACTCGCCCCAGCGGGCGGCGAACTGCTTGCCGCGGCCGCTCTGCCCCGCCTGAATTACGACCGGATGGCCTTGCGGTGAGCGCGGCACCGTGAAAGGGCCACGGGACTTGAGGAACGTGCCCTCGTAGTCGAGCCGGCGAACCTTGTCCGGATGGGCGTAGATGTTATTGGCCTTATCGGCAACGATCGCATCGTCGTCCCAGCTATCCCAATGACCGAGAACAGCCTCCAGGAATTCGTCGGCGCGATCGTAGCGCGTGTCGTGTTCGATCACGCCTTCACGGCCCATATTGCGGGCTTCGTTGTCGTTGACCGAGGTGACGACATTCCAGGCGGCCCGGCCGCGCGTCATCAAATCGACCGTCTGAAACACGCGCGCCACATGAAAGGGTTCGTAGTAGGTTGTGGAGTAGGTGGCGCCGAAGCCAAGTTTCTCCGTAACCCCCGCCATGGTCATCAGGCAGGCTACCGGATCCATCTTGACGCAGCGGATGCCGTTTTCGACCGTATGGGCGTGATCGCCGGAATACATGTCGGGCATGGCAAGCCGGTCGTCGAAGAAGCCGATATCGAATTTTCCGGCCTCCAGGACCCGCGCGATGTGTTGGTAGTAGTCGGGCGAGTAGGTATCGGTCCGTGCCTCGGGGTGCCGCCAGGACGCAGGGAGCGTCGTGCAATTCTGCGCCTGAAGGAAGGCCACGAGATGAATTTGCCGCATGGGAGCCGCCTTTTGCCGATGAAGTTCGGTCTACGGTAATGCAAACCGGCGCGCGCGGTAAAACCGGCCGGGCGCAGCCGGCGCTGGACGGCGTCGGGAGCGTTTTACGGGGCGACCTTGATGACGCGGCAGAACCCGCCCTCGGCCTTGATGCTGGCGCAGAGGGATTTGGAATCAGACCGGCTCGGCACCGGATCGGCCAGCAAGCGGTACAGCGTGCGCTTCGGGTTATCCAGTTTGACCGGCTGGACCGTGTAATTCGTCAATCCCTCCAGCGAGGCGTATTTGCGGCCGAAAATCGTCCAAGCACGATCGGCCTTTTCGTGGCTGGAGAAAGAACCGATATGGACGCCGAACCCGCTCTTTTCCGATGGTTGCTTCAATTTCGGCGGGTCGAGTTTGGGCGGTGCGATATTGCCCGGTGCGGGCGTCGGTTTTTCGACCATGGGCATGCGAAGCGCAATCGGCGTGTCGTCACGGCTGGCGACGAGCGTCCGTTGTGACGGCGTCGGGATTTCGGCGTTGGTTTTCGAAGTTTCCGACGGCCGGGTCAGGCCGAGTGGCGGATTGGCCGCGGCGACCTTTTCCGGTTGAACGCGGGGCAGGGTGTTGCCGTTCTGATCCCATTTCGCGATGGCGGCGTTGGACCAGCCGCCGGGCAGCGATTCAGAGCCGTTCGAAGTGATGCGCGGCGTGTTTCCCGGCTTGAAGGACAATAGGGTCCGAACGACCTCTTCACCATTCGCATTGGTTTCTGTCGTCGACACGGTGCTGTTCAAGGCGGGGGCATAATAGGATTCGACTTTCTGGCCGTCGCTGCGCCGGCAATAAACCGGAAAGGCCGCGAAATCCCCGGCCGGGACCGAAACATGCCGCGGATGGCCGGTGTAGCAATTCCAAACGAAGAGAGCGTGCCCCCGTTCCCCGCCCACACGGACCGCCGATTTGTAGGTCAACTTGTTGCCGGCCTTGAGCGGGAACAAACTGCCGGTCCACTCCACGATGCGGCGTTCGCCGGTAGACTGGTCGGCTTTTTGCCATCGGATCGGCGGCAGTAGCGGATCGAACATCGTCGTCTGACGGTGGCCGAGCGTGCTTTCCCAGATGATCAATTCATCCTGGATGGAGACGACGGTCCACTTTTCCCGAGGATTATCGAAAATGTACTCGTCGCCCTTGGCATAGGTGGGCAACTCCGCCGGCGGCAGGTCCGTTTGCAGCGAATCGGTAAAGGGTACCTCGGCATCGCGCTGCAGCGCGCAGCCTGCAAGCAATGCTGCCAAGCAAATCGGCGACAAAAGCCGACCCCACATCGTCCCGACCTCCCACTTTCGTTGCCGATACTATAGAAAATTATTTCACCGGCGTCTTCTATGAGAATCATAGGCGCGTCGATTGGAGACGCCAATGGTGCAAGGCAAAATTAACATATCGAGCGTAGTCTCAGGACCTTCGCCCAAGGCATTGGTCTGAGAATATTTTTCTCGGTCGACCCAGTTACCCATAACACCTTGGACGGGAACGGAATCCTTTTCGAGTGATCATTATCACTTCGAGTTTACTCATAAAGTGGTTCATTACCACTTGTTTGAGGGTGGGTTGATTGCATAGAGAAATCATGATCAGCGAGCAGGAAAGTTGGCGCCTGGCCAAGATGCTGATCGAAGAGCATGGGGAAAAAGCTCTTCGACATGCCCGCAATAATGCGGAAAAGCTTCTGTTCGGCGATGACATACAAGGCGGCGCCGCCTGGATGCGGGTGGCGCGGGCAGTGGGAACGCTGCTGGAGAACCAATGGACCGGCAAGGTCCATTGAAATCACCGTGACGATACGAATTCCTTCCTAAAACCCTCATATTTCCAAGGCTCTCTCGGTAATCGTCTCAATCTTTTTGGCGATTCTCGTGATTTTGTGTTCGGACCGTGATCGTCATCACAGTCCGTAAGGTTAAGATTTGAGAAACTATGTCTGCGCTTAACACAGCAAGGGGATGGGTAACCGTGTTCGTAAAGCCAGATGTGCATATCATTGCCAGGATGTTGATCCACCAGCATGGCGCTCAGAGCCATACGCTGGCCATCGAGAAAGCCGACGAATTGAGTGCCGAAGGCAACTCCGGCGGCTTCGCCTATTGGACGCGCGTTATCCAGGCTATCGAAGAGGAACTGGATACCCCGTTAAGCACGACAATTCATTAGGTATTCGCTGGACCGTCCGGTTTCCGGACGGCATTACTCCGCCCGCAAGGGCCTTGCATTGCAGGCATTTGGGATAAGGCGCTCGTTGCGAGCGCACATCGATAGAAGGACAAGGGAAAGCCCCGCCGTAATTGGCGGGGCTTTCTTCCTTAAGTAACCCGTTAAACGGGCTCTCCCCAATTTACCGGCCTGCGCGAGTGCGGCAAGGCCAGGTCGCTACGCCGCATCCGTGACCGCCGACGGTTCCACCAAAATCCCGCAGCGACGGTCTATCACCTGTAATTGCTCGAAAAGATTACTTGCATCCGGCGCGAGGCTCAGTGAGCGACGTCACAAGGCCACAAGTTTATCGGATCACCTATGACGGGGCGGAGAGGGTTCGTACGGTAAAATTAGGGTATGTGACTGGGAATTTCCAAGTAATAGGAATGATTTATTACAATTAACCATAATACAGTTCGTATTCCTACACATAAACCAAAGACATATGTCTTATTAATAAAGTATTAATCCAAAATTTGAGTGACATTTGCGAAGCATTAATACTAGCATTTCAATTGTTAGGGAGTGGCGCAAATGGGGATACCAATGGATCAAGTGCGTATTTACTTAGTAGGGGGCTCAAACCTCTTCCGGCACGGACTGCGGAGCTACCTCGACGGCGGGGACTTCGAGATCTTGGGCGAAGCGGACGGGCACACCGAATTCTTGAATGCCAAGGATCGCATGTCGGATCCGGACCTGGTTCTGTACGCCAAGTCCGATGCCGAACAAGATCCGGCAGCAGCGATCACCGAGATGCGTGAGCAGATGGGCGACACTCAATTCCTGGTCATGGCGGAAAGTCTGTTGCCGGCGGAATTCAGCGACTGCCTTGGCGCTGGGATCAGCGGGTACCTGTTGAGCGATATTTCTCGCGATGCATTGCTGCATTCCATCAAGCTGATCATGCTGGGGGAAAAGGTTTTCGCGACCGAGTTGGCGAAAATCTGGATGAGCGGCGGTCTCGACCGCAAGCTGCAATGCGCAAAGAAGCTGGAACACAGCCTCACCAATCGGGAGAGCGAGATCCTCAGCTGCCTGTTGGAAGGTGATTCGAACAAGCTCATCGCGCGCCGCCTCGAGATCACGGAATCGACCGTGAAGATTCACATGAAGTCCTTGCTTCGGAAGATCAACGTTCAGAACCGCACGCAGGCAGCGATCTGGGCGATGGAGTCCGGTTTTAATTCGGATGCAGCTGGTTTGACGAATTGATTTAGACGTTCAAGGGACACGCCGGTATTACCGTCCCGACCCGCGATAAACGCAAAAGATAGTCGATTTATAAAAGAACGGCCTGGCGTCCCATATGCGACGCCAGGCCGTAATTTTTCGCGCCGACGCCCTAGTCGACTTCGAGGGCGCCTTTACCCGCAATCTTGCGGGCGATCACCACGGTGGCGACGCTCAGGAATGCGATCAGGACCGAGATCGCGGCGGCATGCTCGACCGCGCCGTCATCCAGGAATTGGAAGACCGCGACGGCCATCGTTTCCGTGCCCGGCTGCGCGAGCAGGATCGACATCGCCAGCTCCCGCAGCGAGATCGAGAAGATCAGAACCCAGGCGACCCAGATACCGGTTTTCATGAGCGGGATCGTGATGTCCCACACCATGCGCGCCCAGGAGGCGCCCGCGATGCGTGCGGCCTCTTCGAGTTCTTCCATGATCTGCTTGATCGCGTTGCGCAGGAAGATGAAGGCGAAGGGAATCTTCTTCGCCATGTAGGCCACGAAGAGGATCCACAACGTTCCGTAGATCCAGTTGATGTAGCCGATCAGGATGCCGACGCCCATGGCGACCGCCGGGAAACCGAAGGTGATCATGATGATCACCGTGACCGACCCGCGGCCTACGATCTCCGTGCGTTCGACGATCCAGACATAGGCAATACCCAACAACACGCACAGCGTGGCCGTGCTGATCGAGAGGATGAAACTGTTCTCGATGGACTGAAGCACGATGAAGGAGTCATCGAAGAAGATTTCATAATTCTCCAATACCATGTTCTTGAACTCGATCGGCGCGCCGAAGGTGTTCAGCAGGGACAGAATGACAAGGCCCGCCATCGGCAACAGCACGCTGAACGTGATGATGATGAAACAGAAACCGAAGGCCGCCCAGCGCCATGGCCCCAGATCCGTGGCCCGGGCCTGTCCGGCTTTGCCGGTCAGCGTCGTGTACCGCCCGCGTCCCAGCCACCATTTCTGCACGAAGAGGCAGGCGGCGGTGAAGAACACGATCGGCACCGCGACGGCCGCGGCGAGCTCGAACTTCGGCGGATGCAGGATAAGCGTATAGATTTTCGTCGTCAGGACATGGAAGCCGCCGGCGAAGCCAAGCGCGGCCGGCGCGCCAAACGACGCTAACGCGTCCAGGATGCAGAGGATGGCGCCCGACAGGACCGCCGGTGTGACCAGCGGCAGCGTAATCGACATCGCCGTGCGGAGCCGGCCGGCACCCAGGTTTCGCGCCGCTTCCTCGTAGGACGGATCCATATTGTCCAGGGATGCGCTTACCGCGAACAGCACCAGTGGATAGAAATGCATGACCAGAACGAAGGTCAGTCCTTCCATCGTGAAGATGTCGAGCGGAGGTGAATCAAGATTGAACCAGGAAACCAGCGTCTTATTGATCAGCCCCGAGTTTGGCGCCATCAGGAAAATCCACCCGATGGTGCCGATGAAGGAGGGGATGACGAAGGCGATCCCGGCGAAGGCCCGGACGAACAGCTTGCCGGGCATGTTCGTGCGCGACACCAGCCACGCCATGGGAAGGCCGAGCAGCAAACAACCCAGAGGAACCAATACACCCAGCAGGAGCGTGTTCAGCAATGCGCTGAACAGATCCTTGCGCTGCATAACCTCGATGTAGTTGGCCGCCGTCAGGCCGCCCTTCGGATCGACGATGCTGAATTGAAACAGCAGCCAAACGGGATAGACGACCAGGAGCGCGAGGATAATCACCGCCGTAATCAGCAGGGAGTATTTCATCGGCTCCCGGGCATAGCCGAGACGGAAATCCGCCCAACCGCGCGAGAATTTAGTGCCTAAACCGCTGAGATATGAACCGGAATCTACCGTTGTTGTGGCCATTATGCGATCACCCAAGCCAGTTCTGGATTGATGTTCACATTCACTTCATCGCCGAAGTCCATCTGCGGCACCTGGCACCGGAATTCGCGGCCCTTGATGTCGAGGCGAAGGTCGAAGCGGTTGCCGAGGAAAGCGCTTGCCTTGACCCGGGCGTTGATCGGCGGATTGTCGTCTTCCGCCGCACCGTTCACACGAATTGCCTCGGGACGGACCGAGACCGAGATGCCTGCACCCTTCGATAGGCCCGCGACCACGTCTTTCGGGCCGCTCGCCCAAAAGGGTTCACCGTATTCCTGCGCGACGCGGACACGGCCGCCGGTCTGATCAGTATCCTCGACCTTTCCTTCGATGATGTTGTTGATGCCGACGAAATCGGCGACGAACTGGGTCGCGGGACGCAGATAAATGTCCGTCGGTGCCGCAACTTGCTCGATCTTGCCGTCGCTCATCACCACGATCCGGTCGGCCAGCACCAGGGCTTCTTCCTGATCGTGGGTTACGTACAGCGTTGTCATTTCGATGCGTTCTTGCAGTTCCTTCAACTCGAACCGCATTTCTTCGCGCAGCCCGGCATCGAGGTTCGAGAGAGGCTCGTCCAGCAGCAGCATGGACGGCTCGGCGACGATCGCGCGGGCGAGGGCGACGCGCTGTTGCTGACCGCCTGACAATTCGCCGGGGTAGCGATCCTGCAGGCCGGTGAGCTGAACGAGTTCCAGCGCCCGATAGACACGGTCGCTGATTTCCTGTTTCGGCCGCTTTTGGATCACCAATGCGTAGGCCACATTTTGAAACACCGTCCGGTGCGGCCAGACGGCGTAGTTCTGAAAGACCATGCCGAGATTGCGCTTCTCGGGCGGCAGCATATTCGTATCGGTGGCGATGACGGTTCCGTCGAGCAGGATTTCGCCGCCATCCGGCTGGATAAAGCCGGCGACCGACCGCAAGGTCGTCGTCTTGCCGCACCCGCTGGGCCCCAGCAGGACGACGCTCTCGCCCGTGGCGATCGTAAGATCGATGCCATCCACCGCGCGGACGTCGCCGAAATATTTGGCTAGTTTCCGGAGTTCAAGTTTGGAGCTGCCGTCCACCATGTTGTCGAACCTCCCGACCTATAAATTTCTCGGTCCCCGCCAACGGCTTTTGCTGCCGATTTTGCGACCCGATCATGCGCTGCCGCGCGTGTCATTCTTCGAAACGATGAAATAACGTCGAACTGCCCGGCATGCCTCCTGCCCGCGGAACGGGCAGGAGGGTAGCCGGTCAGAACAAACAGCCTATGTCAGCCGCGCTTGCCCATCAGATCGCCGAACTTGTCGAGGAACTCCTTCTGTCCCTTGATCATGAACTTCAAGTCCGGAATGACCATGTTGAACTTGTCCAGCGGCGGCATGCCTTTGGGCGATTCCGCGCCTTTCACGACGCCCCACTGACGTCCCCAACGGGCCAACTGGTTTTGACCTTCGACGGAGAAGGTCCACTCCATCAGAAGCTTCGCCGCGTTCGGATTCTTGGCGGACTTCAAGATGCCCATCGGGGAGTGATTCACGATGGCGCCGTCTTCATACGCATACCATTTGATCGCCTGTCCCTTGTCCATCGCAACCACGATGTTATGGGAGGAGATGGCGACCGCGAGCGGACGCTCACCGGCGACGATCATACGGGCGGCGGCGCTGTTGCCGCGCGTGTAGAACAAATCTTGTTTGCCGAGCTCTTTCAGGAAATCCCAACCGCCGGCAAGATTGTTGTGCACCATCGTGGCGTAGAAGGTGCGCGACGACCCGGCAGTTTCAGGATGCGCCGAGAGAAGCTTCTTGTTCCATTTCGGATCGAGCAGATCCTTGAACTTCGTCGGCAGCACCGACGTGTCCTTGATCAGATTGGTATTGTACGCGCCAAGCAGCAGGAAGACCGTCCGGGAAATGTAATGCCCGTCCGGATCCCGCAGGCCCGGATCGATCCTGTCGAAGGTCGCCGGCTTGTACGGCGCATAGAGGCCTTTCTCAAGCCAGATCTCTGCCATGTAGGGAACCGAGACACTGATCACGTCGGGCCGTGGTTTGCCGGCCGCCAATTCGGCGGCGAATGTCTGGATCAACTTGCCGGAGTTCTTACGAAGGATTTTGAGTTTTACCTCAGGAAATTTCTCCTTCCAGAACTTGCTGAATTTCTTGTTATAGGCTTTCCGGCCGGTCGTATAGAATATTATCTCGCCTTCTTTCTTGGCCGCTTCGTAGAGCTTGGCGATGCGATCACTGTCCGCGCTCGCCGTGCCGGGTAGTGCGATCACGGCCGCAACGGCTGCCGCCATTGCCGTTCGTAGAAATGTGCGGTTCATCGTGTTCCTCCCACGGTGTGAACTTTTGTTCCCATCCGACCGGGCGATGTTTTCTTTTTTAGATGGCAACCGCCATCAGCCCGGTAGGCGTGATTATTCGCCCATGTTCGCTGCAGCCGGATGCGTAGGAATTGATTGATTGGCCGCGGTGCGTCGTGGACCTGCATTATTCGATCATACTTTATTGAATTGTGACAAGCGGCGGATCGCTTTTATTAAATATCAAAGGCTTATAATGAATTGCCTGTTCAACCATTATTTGAAGGGGCGCATTTTTGACGCGTATGGGATGCGGGCAGAGCGTCCACGGACGGTTGGATGGGATGATCGGCGAGCGTGCGGCCGGATGCATCCTTAACTTTCCTTAACGGTATCTCCACCATTGCATGGAATAAACGTAGGACCGGCAAAGCAAACGTTTGCATCACTTTTTCTAACGGCAAAGCATGTGGGCCGAGATTGACCCTATAGCCGCCACCGCCATCGGGTTGTTGGGGGGCGTCCTGATGGCCGCGGCCGTGTATGTGGCGGCGGTGCATTGGAAGCGGCGTTCCGGTTTGGCATATTGCTTGCCGGCGTTCCTGATTTATGTGCTGCTGTTCGTCGCCACATATCGCCACAGTGTCGTGAACGCGGACACGGGAACTCACGAAATTTCTGAGTATGCGGTAACCGCGCTGCTTTTGGGACAGGCCGCGGTTTCGGCGTTTGGGGTCGCCGTCGCGGTGATTGCCGTCTTCGGGCTTTACCTTTCGATGTTGCCGCGGCTCGACCGACCGGTAAACCGGGTCCGGGCTTACGGTAGTTGTGCGATCGTCTGCATGGTCATCGCCGTGCTGTTCAATCCCAACGGGGCGGTGCGCAAGTTGGAAGCGCCGGCTGCCGCCGCCATCGTTGCCATCGACCCGAACACGGTCGACGGCGCGATGCGGAGAAAAGCGGAAAATACTCTTCAGAAGTTGCGTGAACTCGGCGTCATAATCCGGATCGAAACCGACGAATCGGCGATCACGCATTACGTCAGCGAGCATTTCATCGCGCTACCCGACGATGACGTCGAGGAATACGCGCGGGCTGCCTTCGTGCACCACATCCAAAATGATTCCGGCAGCGCGAAATCGGTCATACTGCGGGAGTCCAAAAGCGGACGGCGCATCGCGATACGCGATAAAGACGGAACTTTCCAGCGGTTCTAAGGGCGAACGGTGGACCTAGCCGCCGGTCAGCATGCCGCCCTCGACCAGCAACTCGGTGCCGGAGACATGCCGGCTCTCGTCCGAAGCCAGGAACAGCGTGGCATAGGCAATATCCTCGACGGTCCCCAACTCGCCCATCGGCACGGCCTTTAGGCGTTCTGCCGCACCCGCTTCTTCGTCACCCCAACGCAGTTTCAACACATCGTTGCCGAGCGGCGTCCGCACCATGCCGGGGTGAATCGAGTTGCACCGGATCCTGTAGCCCTTGCGCCCGCAATGCTGGGCAACCGATTTCGTAAGCTGGCGTACCGCACCCTTGCTGGCGCCGTAGGCGACGAGAGGCGCCGTGCCGCGAATTCCCGCCGTGGATGAGATGTTGATGATCGAGCCGCCGCCGCTTTTGGCCATGGCGGGGATCGCCGCCCGGCATCCCAGGAACACGCCGTCCAGGTTGATGCCGTTGACGAAGCGCCATTCGTCCAGGCTGATTGTCTCGATATCCTGCGGCGCGCCGGTGCCATAGACGCCGGCATTGTTCATCAGGATGTCGATCTTACCGTAACGTTCCATGGTGTCATTTACGACCCGCTCCCAGTCCCCGGGCTTGGTTACATCCAATTCAACAAAATTCGCGGCCGCACCGATTTCTTCGGCAACGCGGGCACCGTCCTTGACATTTTTGTCGGTTACCACGACGCTCGCGCCTTCATCGGCGAGTAACTGCGCGGTCGCTGCGCCAAACCCGGACGCGCCGCCCGTGATGATCGCTACTTTGCCGTCGACCCGGCCCATTCTGAAGTCTCCCTGCGCGTTTTACGGTTACAATCAGGCCATTGTAGCCGGGCAGGCGATGCGAATGGCAAATTTCCGGTCCGACGGCGACGAATGGGCGCACCAAGATAGAGGACAGAATGGAATACACGACACTCGGAAAGACCGGTTTGAAAGTCAGCGTCGCGGGACTGGGCTGCGGCGGCAACAGCCGCTTGGGGCTGGGCACGGGACGCAGCGAAGAAGAAGCCATCGCCATCATTCGAGGAGCGGTCGATCTCGGCGTCAATATTCTGGACACGGCGGCCAACTACAAGACCGAGGACGTCGTCGGTAAAGCAATCAAGCCGCTGGATCGGGATTCGATCGTCATCGCGACGAAATCCAGGTTCCAGACCAACGGTGTCTTTTTAACGCCCGAGCAAGTCATCAGCAGCCTGGATAATTCGCTGCGGGAGCTCGACACGGACTACATCGACGTATTTCAGCTTCATGCGGTTCCGCCCAAGGGCTACGACCACGCGCTGGAGGTGCTGGCGCCCGCGCTGGAGCGGGAGCGGGAAAAAGGCAAGATCCGTTTTATCGGCCTGACCGAGACGTCGCCGAACGATCACGGTCACGAGATGCTGCAACGCGCGGTGCATGACCGGGTCTGGGAAGTGATGATGCTCGGTTTCAACATGATGCATCAAAAGGCACGGCAGAAAGTCTTCCCGCATGCGATCGAGAATAACGTCGGCACGCTGCTGATGTTCGTCGTGCGCAATATCTTCAGCCAGGAAGGGTATCTGGCCAATACGATGCGCGAACTGGCGGCCGAAGGGAAAGTTCCCGCCGAGTTGGCGAAAAGCGACAATCCGCTCGATTTCCTGATCCATGACGGTGGCGCCACGAGCTTGACCGACGCCGCCTACCGGTTCGTACGGCACCAACCCGGCGTTAACGTGGTCTTGTTCGGCACCGGCAGTCAGGAACACCTGCGGACGAATATCGAGTCCATCATCTCACCGCCATTGCCGGAAGCCGACGTGACGAAGCTCCACAGTTTGTTCGGCCACCTGGAAGGCGTTGGTCTCGACCTGCCCGACCGGAGCCAGAAGAAGAGCTAAAGCTTAATCGGACGAAAACGTTCGCGGTGGCAGGCCGAAGAGGCAAGTTTGCCGGCTCGGGCCTTACCGTTTCCAAATTAATCCTTGAAAACGTTCGCAAACTGCTTTGCCCATTTTTTCGGTGCTGATAGCGGAACTTTAGCGCGTTGGTTGCGTTATTGTGTGATTGTGCAATCTATAAGAAGAGATAAGAGTAGAATTCATGCGCGCCGCGCCTTTATCCGCTTTCCTGACTTTGTTTGTCGTAGCCATCATCCCTTTCCCGGTCACCGCCAACGACGACAGGCCCTATCCTAGGGTGGACGCGAGCATCTCGATCGAGGTGCAAAACGACAACACCTACACATCGCAGGACGATGCCGCCGAATTGAACGATTTGTACACGACGACCGAGCCGGAAATAACCTTCAATTTCAACCGGTATCTGTCGCTGTTGATTCATGGCGTCTTGGAGCCGGTGGAGGATCCGGGACCGCGGGAAGACCGGTATTTCGAGGATCACGGATTCTATCTCGAAGAGATCGTCCTGCAGTATGACGCGGATTGGGTTTTCGGCTTCGGCGGAAAATTCGCGCCGAACTTCGGCCTCGCCTGGGACACGGCGCCCGGCGTCTACGGCAGCGATTTCGCTGAAGACTATGAATTCTCTGAAAATATCGGTTTCGGCGGCGGCTTGGTCTATGCATCCGAAGCCGTCGGCGCGCACACCGTTGCGGCCAGCACCTTTTTCCAGGATTACAGCATTCTGAGCGATTCCGCGATCACCAGACGGGGACAAACCCGTGTGAGCGACGGCGGTGTCGGCAACACCGGCGACTTTTCCTCCTTCGCGGTCTCGCTCGACGGCGCGGAAATGCCATTTGCACCAGGCTTCGCCTATCACACGGCCTTCATTCTGCGCGGTAAGGGCAGGGGTGATGCCGAGGACGAAAAGGGTGTGGTGGTTTCCGGCAGCTATACCGTCGAAATGCAGGGCTTCACCGTGACTCCGCTGGTCGAATACGCGCATTTCTTCGATGCCGATGGGGTGAACGACCAGGAGCGCGGGTTCCTCACCACCGCTGTGAGTGTGGAGTGGCAAAACTGGAACCTGGCGCTGTCGCGCACCAGCCGGGACACCGACCGCCCGAACGCCGGCGATATCGATGATGCCCTGTATCAGGTTTCCGCCGGATACAGCTTCGATTTCGGCCTGTCAGCCGACTTGGGCTGGAAGATTGCCGAAGAGGGCGGCGTGGAGTCGCAGACCATCGGCGTTCTTCTCACCTATGCGCGTGGTTTCAGCGCACCGTGAAGACGTAGCAAGGTTCTTTTCGACTTATTTCAACAGGTCCCGGCCGATGATCTCGCGCATGATCTCGCTGGTGCCACCGGCGATCCGGCTCATCCGCGCATCGGCCCAGGCGCGGGCGATGGGATATTCCCACATATAACCGTAGCCGCCGTGTAGTTGGACGCAGGTATCCAGCGCCTGACACAGCCGTTCGGTTGCGTAGAGCTTGGCCATGGCCGCATCCTCGGCGGTCAATTCGCCGTTAAGATGAAGCTCGATGCATCTGTCGATGAAGATGCGCGCCGCGGCCGCCTCGGTCTTCACGTCGGCGAGCTGAAAGCGGCTGTTTTGGAAAGCGGCCAACGGCCGGCCGAAGGCCTGGCGCTCCTGCGTGTAGTCCACTGTCCACTCGAGCGCGGCCTCGATCATGGTGACGCAGCGGATGGCAACCAGCAGCCGTTCCTGCGGCAGTTGCTGCATCAGTTGGATGAATCCTTCGCCCTCTGCCGTACCCAGCAAGTTGGTCATCGGCACGCGCACGTCGTTGAAGAACAGTTCGGATGTGTCCTGGGCCTTATAGCCGACCTTTTCGAGGTTGCGGCCCCGTTCGAATCCGTCGCACTCGCGTTCGACCAAGATCAGGCTGATGCCTTTCGCCTTCTCGTCCGGATCGGTTTTCGCAACCACGATGACAAGGTCGGCCAGTTGTCCGTTGCTGATAAAGGTTTTTTGCCCGTTCAGGACATAGTGGTTGCCGTCGCGTATTGCGCGGGTGCGGATGCCCTGCAGGTCCGATCCCGCGCCGGGCTCTGTCATGGCGATGGCGCCGATCGTCTCGCCCCGGACCATCTTGGGCAGCCAGGTCTGTTTCTGATCTTCGGTGCCGTAATGCCGGATATAGGGGGCGACGATGTCCGAATGCAGATAGAACGCCGGGCCGGACGTGCCGGCGCGCGCCAGCTCCTCGACGACGATGGCGCTGAACAGAAAATCCGCCTCGGGCCCGCCATATGCCTCGGGAACGGTACAGCCGAGCAAGCCCGCAGCGCCTGCCTTTTGCCATACCTCGCGGCTGACCACGCCGTCGCGCTCCCACTGATCGTGATGCGGGGCGACTTCGGCTTCGATGAAGCCGCGCACGGTTTCGCGAAACAGTTCGTGCTCGCCCGAATACAAGGTCCGTGGGATCATATGCGGCCTTCCTAGGGGTTGAATATTTCCAATCGTACCGTCGGCGTATAGGTTAGGGAAAAGATGCAACAAGACCAACCGGATGATCATGAGCAACACAGGAATCACGGCCGTCGGCGGATACATCCCACGTTTGCGGATGCAGCGCGCGAAAATCGTGGAAGCGAACGCCTGGGCGAACTCGGCGTTGAAAGGATACGCCAAGGGCGAGCGGTCCATGTGCAACTGGGACGAGGACAGTGTCACCATGGCGGTCGAGGCCGCCCGGGACTGCCTGCATGACACGCCGAGGGATGACCTTACCGCGGTGCATTTGGCATCTACCACGCTGCCGTTCGCAGACCGCCAGAATGCAGGGATCGTTGCCGAAGCGCTCAATCTGCCGGAGAATCTCGCTACGTTGGACATCACGTCGTCGCAGCGCGCCGGGACGTCCGGACTGATCAATGCCTTGATGGCCGCCAACGGCGGACCGGTCCTGTTCGCCGCGGCCGAGCATCGCCGGTCGCAGAACGGTACGCCGCAGGAATTGCTGGCGGGCGACGGCGCGGCGGCGATGACGCTCGGCACGGACGATCCCATCGCCACGTTCCTCGGTAGCCATACGGTGTCCATCGATTTCGTGGATCATTATCGCGGCCAGCACCATGAATTCGACTACGATTGGGAAGAACGGTGGATCCGCGACGAAGGCTACATGAAGATCGTGCCGGATGCGGTCGGCGCGTTGTTCGCCAAGGTCGACAAGAAACCGGCGGACGTGGACCGGTTCATCATCCCAACCGCGCTGCGGGGTGTGCCGGCCATGCTGGCCAAGCGCCTCGGCATCAAGGATGAGGCGGTCTGCGACGTGTTGCAAGGCATCTGCGGCGACACCGGCGCGGCGCACGCGGTCGTCCTGTTGGCGAAGGCCCTGGAAGAAGCGGCGCCGGGCGAGACGATCCTCGTTGTCGGATTCGGCCAGGGTTGCGACGCGCTGTTGTTCGAAACGACCGGCAAGATTGCATCGGGCCGCCCGGGGCGCGGGATCAACGGTAGCCTGGCTTTGCGGGCGCCGGAAGAGAACTACAACAAGTTCCTGTCATTCAATCAGACGGTCGACAAGGACTTCGGTAAGCGCGGCGAGGTCGATAAGCAAACGGCGCTTTCGACGCTATACCGGAACCGCAAGATGCTGACCGGCTTTATCGGCGGCAAATGCACCAAATGCGGCACGGTGCAATTCCCGAAGTCGCGCTATTGCGTCAACCCGAACTGCGGTGCCTTGGACACCCAGGACGATCACGCGATGGCCGATACGCCGGGTAAGGTGAACACCTATACCGCGGACTCGCTAACCTTTTCGTTGGACCCGCCGGCCTATTTCGGCATGGTCCAGTTCGACGGCGGCGGTCGGCTGATGGTCGACTTCACCGATGTGGACCGAGACAGTTTCGACATCGGCGTCCCCGTGCGGATGCAGTTCCGGGTCCGCGAATACGACGACGAGCGGGGTTTTCGTAAATATTTCTGGAAGGCGGTGCAGACGGCATCGCCGGGCGCAGAGGCGTAGGAGGAGCGACGATGGCTAGTGGAATTCGCGACAAGGTCGCCATTTTGGGAATGGGCTGTTCGAAGTTCGGCGAGCGCTGGGACGCGGAACCGTTCGACCTTATGGTCGAGGCGTTCGCCGAATGCATCGACGATGCCGGCATCGAGAAGGACGAGATTCAGGCGGCGTGGCTGTCGACTGCGATCGATTCCGTCAACGTGGGCCCGAGCGGCGTGCCGCTTGCGGTGGCGTTGCGGCTGCCGTTCATTCCGGTTACGCGCGTGGAGAATTTCTGCGCCAGCGGCACCGAGGCCTTCCGCGGCGCGGTCTATGCCGTGGCGTCGGGCGCGTGCGACATCGCCCTGGCGCTCGGCTGCGAAAAGCTCAAGGACACGGGCTATGGCGGCCTGCCGCAGCGCACGCGCGGCGTCACCAACTCGATGTATTGGCCCAACCTGTCGGCGCCCGGCGTATTCGCGCAACTTGCGGCGGGATATCGTGGCGCCTATGGCGTCGAACGGGACGAGTTGAAACGCGCGATGGCGCAGGTGTCGGTGAAGAGCCATGCCAACGGTGCAAAGAACCCCAAAGCGCATCTGCAGCGGCCGGTAACCATGGACAAGGTCCTCGGCGCGCCGATGGTCGCCGAGCCGATTGGGCTATTCGACTGCTGCGGGGTGAGTGACGGCGCGGCCGCCGCGATCGTGTGCACGCCGGAACTCGCGAAAAGCCTCGGCAAGCAAGACCTCGTGTCGGTCAAGGCGCTGCAGCTCTCCGTCTCGAACGGATCGGAGGCCGGGCATAACTCATGGGACGGGTCGCATATCAAGACGACGCGGATTGCCGCCAAGAAGGCGTACGAGGAGGCGGGCATCAAAAACCCACGTGAAGAGATCAGCATGACCGAGGTGCATGATTGTTTCTCGATCACGGAACTGATCACCATGGAGGACCTCGGCCTGTCGCAGGAGGGCGAGGCGGTGAAGGACGTGCTCGACGGCGTGTTCGATGCCGACGGCGACGTGCCCTGTCAGATCGACGGCGGCCTGAAGTGTTTCGGTCATCCGATCGGGGCGTCCGGCCTGCGGATGTTGTACGAAATGTATACGCAGCTCCTAGGGCGGGCCGACGAGCGGCAGTTGGCGGACCCCAAGATCGGATTGACCCATAACTTGGGCGGGTTCCCGCACATGAACGTCAGCAGCGTCTCAATCGTGGGCCGGTACGAAGGGGCCTGACGGATGGCGGAAAAGCTTCGCTACCGCCTTCTGACCGGCGTCGACGACCGGAAATTCTGCGAACGGATTTCAGCGGCACTGGACGACGGGTACGAGTTGTACGGCTCGCCCGCGGCCACGTTCAACGGTGAATCCGTGATCGTGGCGCAAGCGCTTGTGTTAACGGACCGGAAAGCCTCCAGCGACTAGCATTCGTCAAACGGTTATGCCCGGCGCGTATACTGCGTGAGAAGGGGCGGAATTCCGGCGTTAAGGACGATGCGATGATCAAATGGACCCGGCGTAGCATTCTGAAGCGGTCGGCGGCGCTATCCACGGTGACCTTCCTGAGCCCCGCAATTGCACCCGCAATTGTCTCCACCGCGCATGCCGCATCGTCCGATCCGTTATTCACGCTCGGCGTCGCGTCCGGCGATCCTTGGCCCGACAGCGTGGTCCTTTGGACCCGATTGGCCCGCGATCCGCTCGACGGCGGCGATATGGGCGACGCGCCGGTTACCGTGAACTGGGAAATTGCGGCGGACGAAGGGTTTCAGCGCATCGTCCGGAAAGGGACCGCGACGGCAATCGCGGAAAATGCGCATTCCGTGCACGTGGAAGCAGGCGGTCTCGACCCGCATCGCTGGTACTGGTACCGGTTCAACGCGATGGGCATCGCGAGCCCGGTCGGCCGGACCCGCACCGCGCCCGCATTGGATGGGTCGAATGAGCGGCTGCGGCTCGCCTTGGCCTGCTGCCAGCATTACGAACACGGCCACTACACGGCCTACCACCACATGGCGCGAGAGGATCTGGACCTCGTCCTGCATGTCGGCGACTACATTTACGAATACAGCGCCAAGGACGATCGGCCGCGGCGGCATAATTCGGCCGAGATCAAGACGCTCGACGCCTATCGCAACCGATATGCCCTCTACAAGCTCGATCCGGATCTGCAAGCGGCGCATGCGGCCTTTCCCTGGGCCGCGGTGCCGGACGACCACGAGGTCGAGAACGACTATGCCAACGAAATCGAGGAACACGGACGCCAGGCACCGGAAGATTTTCTGAAGCGCCGCGCCGCCGCGTACAAGGCCTACTACGAGCATCTGCCGTTCCGGCATGCGTCCCGGCCGAATGGGCCCGCTATGCGGCTGCATCGGTCGCTCAAATTTGGCCGGCTTGCATCAATCAATATGATGGATACGCGGCAATTCCGGTCGGACCAGAAGTGCTGGGCTAAATGGAGCCCGCGCTGTGACGATGCTCTCGACCCGTTGGCGACGATGCTTGGACCGGAACAGGAAAACTGGCTCGATACGGCGTTGACCAAATCCGAGACGCACTGGGACGTGCTGGTGCAGCAAGTGCCGATCATGGAGCGCGGGCGCATGCGCGATGGGCAACTCATGCATCATATGGACAAGTGGGATGGCTATGTCGGCGCGCGGGAACGCCTGGTTCATTCGATTCAGCGGCGCGGCCGCGGCGGGCTAGTCGCCCTGTCCGGTGATGTACATGAGAATTGGATCGGTAGCCTGAAAGCCGATTTCGCGAATTCAGGTTCCGCGACATTGGGAGCGGAATTCGTCGGCACTTCGATCTCGTCAAAAGGCGACGGAAAGGACACGAAGAAAAGCCGCCAACGGATTATCGACGCGAACCCGCATCTTATGTTCCATAACGGTCAACGCGGATACACGCGGTGCGAGATCACCGCTGATGCTTGGAGGACCGATCTGCGAATTCTGCCGTATGTGTCGAAGCCGGGTGCGCCGATTGCCACGCGCGCATCCTTCGTGGTGGACCGTAAGAGTAACCGTCTCGAAAAGGCCTGAACGCCTACCGCGTCAGGCTCGCGCGAAGCTGCGGGATGAAATGACCGAAATCCGGCGTCTCCGCATCCGGTAGTTTCGCGAGATCGTCCCAACGGCGCAGTTCGACCCCTTCCTTGGCAAACGGCTGCGCCAAGAACTCTTCGGCTTCCGTTTCGGTGAACACGCCGCCTTGCCCTTTGAGGCTGCGGTGTGACCCGCCCGAGACTTTCTTTTGATAGGCCGGATCGGTCGCCATCAGATACCGCTTGGCAGCGACATGCCAGTAGATCGGCATGGTGACGTCGGGGCCGAACCATGGTTCGAGGAATTTCTGCGCGACGATCTCATGTTTTGCGTCGCCGCCGCGGTCGGTAATCGCGCGGTCCTTGGGATTGACGATCCGGCCGATATCATGGAGCAGGGCGGCGGTCACCATCGGTGCGTTGGCGCCCGCTTCCTCGGCGATCATGGCCGTCTGCAGGGCATGCGACGTTTGCGTGACCGCCCGATCGCCCTCGAAAATCTCGCATCCGGCCGTGCCGTAGATTTCGGCCAGTTTTTCAATGGGGTCCATGGTCTTGCCTTTCCACGCCATTACCGCAGAGGAAGATTAACGTTTCGTGTTTAAAGGAGGGTTAGCCTCGCCCGACAAAGGGCATCTTAGTCGCCATGACGGTCATGAATTGCACATTAGCGTCCAACGGCAAATTGGCCATGTAAACAACGGCGTCGGCGACGTGTTTCACGTCCATTCGGGGTTCCGGCACCACGTCGCCATTGGCCTGTGGGACGCCATCGCTCATGCGATCGGTCATCGGCGTCGCGGCGTTGCCGATATCGATCTGGCTGCAGGCAATGTCGTACTTCCGGCAGTCCAGCGACGTCGATTTGGTCAACCCGGTGACCGCGTGTTTCGTCGAAGTATACGGGGCGGAATTCGGACGGGGGGCGTGTGCCGAGATCGATCCGTTGTTGATGATCCGGCCGCCCATCGGATCCTGGTCCTTCATGATTCTGATGGCTTCCTGCGTGCACAGGAAGGTGCCGGTCAGATTCGCGTTCACCACGGTCGTCCATTGCTCGTAGGTCAGATCTTCGAGCGGAACCGGCGGTGCGCCGGTGCCTGCGTTGTTGAACACCACATCCAAACGGCCAAACGATTCCTTGGTCTTGGCGAAGAGCGCCTTCACTGCATCCCGGTCCCCGACATCCGCCGAGACCGCGAGGGCCTTGGAAGCCGGTGCGCCGGATTCCGCGATTGCCTCCTCCAACGGTTCCATCCGACGTGCGGAAAGCACGACGGCGTAACCCGCCTCGAGCAACGCCAGCGCGGACGCTTTCCCGATCCCCGATCCGGCGCCGGTCACAATGGCGACCTTATCCATTGCTTCTCTCCTTCAAATCAGAACGTCTTGGCGTTCGACAAGTGTGACCGCTATTCGGCAGCCGGCCGATGGCCAAGGGAATCTGAATATTTCTCCAATTCCTCTTCGCCCATGAACCGCTTCTCCAGCTCCATGACCTCGTCGAAACCGGCGAAGGTGTGGAAATCGCCCAAGGGATGATCGGTGAACTGCTCGTTGAAGCGCTTCTCGGCGTCCGGGCCGTCCTTGTGCATGGCAACCGCCAGATCGTAGACGGCGACCATGGTCGCACGGAGGGTTGCGCCCGGCACGATGGTGATCGCGATGCCGAGTTCGTTCATCTCGGTTTCGCTGAATCGCGGCGAGATGCCGGTCTGATTGTAGAGGATCGGTCCGTTCACCTCGGCGCAAACCCGCTTCACCTCGTCGACATCGCGAGGGCCTTCGACAAACGCCATGTCGGCGCCGGCGTCGAGATAGGCGTTGGCGCGCGTGATCGCATCGTCGAGCGTGCCGCCATGCGCGCCGCGCGCGTCGGTCCGGGCGATCAAGACGAAATCGGGGTCGATCTCTCTCCGGGCGTAGTCCGCGGCCTGGTACTTGCCAACGGCTTCCTCGATGGGAATGACCTGGCGGCCGGCGACGTGGCCGCAGCGCTTGGGAATGATCTGGTCTTCGATATGGACCGCGGCGACACCGGTCTGGATATACTCCTTGACGGTCCGCACCACATTGATGGCGTTCCCATAGCCGTTGTCGGAATCGGCGATGACGGGAACGTCCGTGACATTCGCGATGTTGCGGGCGTTGAGATGCATTTCGGTCATCGTGGCAAGTCCGGCGTCCGGCATGCCGAGGAGGGAAAGCGACGTCCCATACCCCGTCATGTAGATCGCCGGGAAGCCGACCTTGTCCAGAATCTTCGCGCTCAGCGCGTTGTAACAGCCGGGGACGAAAAGCGTTTTTCCCGATTTCATCAATTCGCGTAATTGCGTTGTCTTTTTCACGGCATTTCCTCCACACACTGTCTGAGTTCTGTCTTGAACAGATACCGAGACGCGCCGCAGGTCAAGTTGACCAAGCCGAATTCAGTTGCCGGCGCGGTCTGCTATCATCGTGGCCCTTCGAGCAAGCGATTTGCCGCGGACCACAAGAGGAAGGGTTGGGTGTCGACGACCAAACTGGGACCGGTGATATTCCTGACCGTCCTCGGTTGCCTCGTGGCGGCGATAGGGCCGTCGGCGGTCGCTGCGGAACGGCATGTTTTGGAAGTTCGCCCTGGCGCGAAACAGACATTCCTCCTGTTGCGGCCCAACGGCCCGCCGAACGCCAGTGTGGTGCTTTATGCCGGCGGCAGCGGATCGATCGGCCTACGTGATGACGGGTTGCTGAAGCGTGGCGGGAATTTTCTCGTCCGGACGCGGGCAATGTTCGCGGCGCAAGGATTCCTCGTGCTCGTGCCCGATCGGCCGTCAGATTGGGCGGGCGGCGACAAGTGGTCTTACCGCCTCACCAAGGAGCACGCGCAAGACGCTGCCGCTCTCATTGCCTTTCTGCGCAGCGAAGCGGATGTCCCGGTATGGCTGGTCGGAACGAGCCGAGGATCGATTTCCGCCGCCAGTGCGGCGGCGCGGATCCGTAAGAACGGGCCGGAAGGGATCGTTCTGACCGCGTCGGTGACCAACGGGGGCAACAAGGTTCGACCGTCGCTTGCGGATATTGATCTCGACCGGATTACAGCCGCGGCCCTGATACTGGGCCACAAGGACGACGACTGCTATGTCACGCCGTGGTCGGAACAAGCGGATTTGGCCGGGAAGCTCACGAAAGCGCGCAAGGTCCAGTCGGTCGGCGTTTCAGGCGGGCAGGCGGGAGACCTAACCGCCCCTTGCGGCTCTCATTCACATCACGGTTTTCTCGGCATCGAAAAAGAAACCGTCGGCCGCATCGCCACGTGGATCCTGTCGAACGGGCGATGATCCGCGGCTGATCGTCAGGTCATTCCTTGGACTGCTGCTCCGCGAGCCAATCGTCCAATCGGGGCACCCGGGCATCGACCAGGCGCCAATTGTAGTAGGGGATGGTCGGCTTATAGATATCGTAGACGCGCCGCAGTTCACCGACCGGCTCGTCGTGAATGTCCACCCGGAGGTTGACCTCGGAGAATTCCTTGTCGCCATAGACCAGGATGGCGGCGGACCGTTGTCCGCCGTGCTGTCCGCCCGCATCCCGGCCGGCTTCGATGCCGCGCATGAGCCGGTCCTCCAGCGGATCGTCGGACGAGGCGAGATAGGCTTCTTCGATTGCCGACAACACATGTTCGCCCTTCAAGGCGTTCCCCAGCGCCAGATGACTGTCGCCGATGTGATAGCCGGTGTAATCGCGGTTTTCCGCACCGTTCCGGCAGGCGATGAAGCCATCGTCGTCGATGGCGCCCAACTGCCGGTATTCCGCGTAAGGATCGCCGGCCACGACCGCATCGATGACCCTTGGCGCCTTGTACCCAAGTTCGAGGAATCGCATCGCGGTGTCGCCGAGGCGGGGGTCGGCAATGGCCATGATCGATACCGCGCCCACCCTGGGCCGGATAAACGGGACCCGCACGCCAACGGCTAGGGCATTCGTTGCGGTGGCAATGCCTAGGCGTCCGGATTCCTTGCATCGTCCCATGATCGTAAAGGTCATTTTCCTCTCCCTCGGTAGCCAGGTGAATGCCGGTAATTCGGCGGAAGGGAATTGTGCGCGCGACGATGCCGTGCACGCAAATTAGCAACCAAATTACAGAAATCCGGGTGGCCTGGCCGGCGGGCCGTCCGATTAGGACTCGCTCATTTCGTCGTGTGAGTTTGCGGACGGGGAATTCATTGACTCGGTATTGCCGAACATTCGCACCGCCATTTCATAGATCGCGATCGCAGATGCGACGAAAATCAGAATCAAGACCCAAGGCGCGATAGCGATATCAAGATTATGGGTCATCAGGGCGATACAGGACGTGATAAACACGCCAATCGCAATTGCGCCGTACAAGGGCCTTCGCTGCAGGTTCACGACGCGCCCTCATCTCCCAGACGTGTACCAGCTTACCCTGAGGATTTTATCGAACGATCGGCAAGCATGCCACTAGATTACTCAAAAGCGGTATTTCAACCCCTTCGATAAATCAAGCCGTATCGGGCATTGAAGTTGATTCGATTCCTATCCTGCTGATGCATTGCGATATTCCAACTGCAGTGCCGTAGGTGACAGAGATGCGCGACCAACGCCGCGCCGGAGCTCCTGCACCGAATTTGGCGACTCGCCGCGATTGGAGAGGGCATGCGGATCTGTCCAAATACCAGTCGCCGGCAGCAGTCCCGGGCTCGAAAGGCCGACCCCTGAAGAGCTATCGACCCGTTCCGCGCCGCATGGTTCCCTGGTCGTATCGCGCCAGAAAGAGCGCCAATCCGCGGGATAGAGCAAATCAATGAAACCGGACCACGAGATCGACATCGAGGGTATCAACTTCGACTGCGGCTGCCCTAAATGCGGCCATGAGACCGGCAAAACCGCGGCTTATATCCGCCAATATTCCGAGTATGTCTGTCAGGAATGCGAGACGATTGTTCCGATCGTCGACCGGCGCGAAATCCTCCAAGCGATCGCCGTCGGCGAGAAGGTCATCGAACTCGCAAAGACAATTCGGGACCCCAAATCCGCCGCCTGATCCGTAGTGCAGGCTTGCGAGCTTTCGGCAGTTAAAAGGCGGGACGTCAATTTTGGCGGCGTTAACCATGTATTCATTCCTATCCCCTATCATGCGAGCATTACATGACGCACTAAATTCGACCTAAATAAGCCCCGCATCTCTCCCTGCGGGGCTTTTTTTGTTATTTTTCAATAAATTGCACGAATGTCCCCAAGCCTAGTCCCTTCGGACTAGTCCGTCGGCATGCTAGGCCAAAACCGCATAACCGCTACGCTTTCCTTTCGAGATTTCACTCGGAACAGGAGCGCTTGGCATGTTCAAAAACGCCGTCGAACAATCCGATACCGCCGATTGGGACGCCGCCCAGTCCAGCGAAATGCTGATCGGCACGGTCGTCCTCGTCGCGTGCTTCGCCGTCGTTTGCCTATTCATGATCGCCGCCCTCTAGCGGCCGGCCCGGCCCGTACTGACGCGCCGGGTATTTCCGACGCGCTGGGTATTTCCCCCGCTTGCGGAAAGCGGCCCCCGCGGCAGACGGCAAAACGCCTATCGCGGGGACGTCCCTCACGCCGCCGGGCTCGGACGCTTGAAGATCGCGGCGACGACCGGTTCCCGATCCGTTACCGCATAAGCGCCGCCGCCGAGCAATGCTTGAACCGCGGCGGTCAGCGTCAGAAACATCGGATACTCCCAACCGCCGCCTTCGGCCGAGAACACCCAGCCATTTCCGGAATGCGCCCAGGTCGCGCCGAGAAGGACCGGAATGAGCAGTGCTGCGACCGTCCGGGTCTGAAAGCCGAGGATCAACGCCAGTCCGCCGGCCGTTTCGGCGGCGAAGACGAGATAGGCGGTTTCCGGAGGCAATCCCAAAGAGCCGAAATACTGCGCGGTACCGGGCAGGGTAAAGACGAACAGCTTGAGATAGACGCTGTGCGCGAGAAACATCACACCGAGTGAAAGGCGGAGGAGCAGGGCCGCATACGGGGCCGTGCGGGTATCGATTGTCGTGTTCATTGGATTTCTCCTCGGACCGTTTGGTTGGTTGCAATTGTTTGTTGAGGAGAAAGATATCTGTTTTTTCTCGCCTATGAATTCACCAAAATACAATATTTAATTTGCAAATATGCACAACTTGATCATACGGTGTTGCCATTGGGATCGATAGGACATTCGAATTATGGACTGGGATGATTTGAGGATTTTCCTCGCGGTTGCGCGGGAAGGATCCTTGTCCGGCGCGGCCCGGACGCTTGGCGTCAATCACTCAACCGTTTTCCGCCGGATCAGAGGATTCGAAGACCGGATCGGCGTGCGCCTGTTCGACCGAATGCCATCAGGCTACGCGTTGACTGTCGCCGGCAGCGAAATGCAGGAAACAGCCGAACGGGTCGAGCGGGAGGTCGAAGCGCTTGACCGCCAGATCGCGGGGCAAGATCTTCGACTGAGCGGCGACATCGTCGTCACGACCACCGATACCATGGCCTGCCAATTTCTCGGACCGCATTTGAAAGCGTTCTGCGATGCGTTTCCGGGCATCAATGTCGACCTCGTGCTCGACAGCCAGTTCTACAATCTGTCTAAGCGGCAAGCGGACATCGCCATCCGGCCGACACTTTCGCCGCCGGAAACGCTCGTGGGGCGGCGCCTTTGCGCGGTGGCGTTTGCCTGTTACGCCGCGACGTCCTATCTCGCCACCGTCAATCCGGGCGCTGATTTGGAGACGCATCGCTGGCTCGCCCTAGACGAAAGTCTGGCGCATCTCGCGGCGGTCAAATGGCAGCGCGGGATCGAGGGGGCGGAGACCGTTCAGGTCCGGTCCAACAACCTGCTCGGGCTGCTGGGCGCGGCCAAGGCGGGATTGGGGGTCGCCACGCTGCCCTGCTTCATGGGTGATCCGGAGCCTGAATTGGAGCGGATCACCGCGCCGGATCCGGAGATCGCCTCGGCATTATGGTTGCTGACCCATCAAGACTTGCGGACCACCGCGCGCGTGCGCGCTTTCCTGGACTTCATGGCACGATCCCTGGCGTCCGACATAGATCTGCTGGAAGGCACGCGCGGCGGTTAGCCCATAGCGGCGATCCGCGCTTGATTCTCCAACGTTAGCGCGCAGGCGCGGGCCGCTTCGGCGCCCTTCACCTTGAAATGCTCGATGAAGAACTGCGCGTGCTCGCCATGCTCGTGAAAGTGATGCGGCGTCAGAACGACCGAGAGAATCGGAACCTCTGTTTCCAGTTGAACCTGCATCATGCCGTCGATGACGGATTTGGCGACGAAGTCATGACGATAGATGCCTCCGTCCACCACCAGTCCCGCTGCGACGATGACCGAGTAGCGGCCGGTCTTCGCGAGCTGTTTGGCTTGAAGCGGGATTTCCAGGCTGCCGGGAACGTCGACGGTGTCCACGGCAAGCGTTCCGACGCCCAGTTCCTCGAGAGTTTCGATGAAGGAAACGCAGGCTTGATCGACGATTTCCTTGTGCCAACAGGCGCGGATAATAGCGATCCGGTGCGCCCCGCCGGATGGCGGCGCGGCGCGGTCGTTGGTGTTGTCGGTCGTGAGTATCTGATTCATGGTTTTTCCCTAAATATCGAGACCAGAATCAGGGCGTGAAGGACGCGGTGGTCGGCGGCATTCGGGCCGCAAAGCCGATACTGTCCCATTCTCTTCCATCCGGACTTTAACCGTCGGCTTCGGAATCTCACCGAATCTGCTGACCTCGACAATCGAACCGCCGAGCGCTCGCGGGCTGATGCGCCGGAACGCAATCACCGCCGGTGGGGAATTCCACCCCGCCCCGAGAACGTGCACGGCCGGTCGTCTGAAACCGTCCGTCCACGCAATATAGGGCGTCGGCAAGGTGCAGGCAAAATCGTATGATGACGGCTGGCGCAACAACCAATTGGATCCGCGGCGGCGGGCGCATGACGTTGGATCGGGAGGCTCTCGAGGACATTTACAATCGCGTGCCGATCTGTTTTCAGAACGGCGCGCTGAGTGCATACGGCCTGTACACGCGGCTCACACGGTACAACAAGACATTCTTTCGGCAGCTCGACACACTCCGCGGTCGGGATGCGTGGAGCCCGGAGCAGACGGCGGCGCATCGCGACGATCGCGTCCGCCGTTTCATCCGGCATTGCGCGGATACCGTTCCGTACTATCGCGATCTGTACCGGGATTTGAAAGTCGATCCTCGGGACATCACGGGGCTTGATGCGCTGGCGCAGTTACCCACTCTCGACCGGTCGACGGTCCGGGACCGGTGGCGGGAATTCTTATCGGAGGCATTTCCGGCCTCCGCCCGACAGGTGAAGTTCACGAGCGGAACGACCGGTGCCGGGCTTCGGTATGTTTCGACGCTCGCCTCGACCCGCGAACAGTGGGCGATCTGGTGGCGCTTCCGCTATGCCCATGGCATCGAATTCGGCACCGAGTGCGCCATGTTCCGCAGCGCCCTGCTGGTGCCGTTGGACCGCGCCGAGCCGCCGTTCTGGCGGCGCAACCACGCGACGAACGAGACATTCTTCAGCGGGAACCACATGAGTCCCCGCTATCTGCCCTTTTACGTGGAGGAAATGAACCGACGCCAAATACCGTGGATCTATGGATTTGGATCGACGGTGACGACACTCGCATCCTTCATTCTCGAGACCGGGCACCGTCTCGATTATCCCGTTCGTTGGGTCACCTTGGGGTCCGAACAGGTCTATCCCCATCAAATCGAGAAGATCGAGGCCGCATTCGGTGTTCGGCCGCTACAGATCTATGGCATGACCGAAGCCGTTGCCAACATTTCCGAAGCCCCGGACGGCAACTTATACGTGGACGAGGATTTCGCCGCCGCCGAATTCCTGCCGACAGACGACGCAGGCGTTTGCGAGGTCGTCGGTACCAATTTGAGCAATCCGATCTTCCCGCTCGTGCGGTATCGCGTCGGCGACCTTGCCGCGCCGGCCGGCGGCCGGGGCGCCAATGGCCGGCGGATCGTATCCCGGCTCGAAGGCCGTAGCGACGACTACGTCATCCGGCCCGACGGATCGCGTCTCGGGCGGCTCGATGTCCTATTTCGCCGTATGGTGAATATCCGCGAGGCGCAGATACTTCAGCAGCGTACTGGAGAGGTTCGCCTCCGGGTGGCGAGAGGAAAGGCCTACACGGCGGCCGACGAAACGGCTCTGCTGTCGGTTGCGCGCAAGCACATCGGCGGCGACATGAAAATCTCGGTGGATTATGTCGATGCCATCGAACGAACGCCGTCCGGAAAACTCCTGCATGTCCGGTCGGAAATGGCGGGCGGGCAGCTCTAGCGCCGTTCGGCCTCGTCGGCGAAAATCTCCGCGCCATATCGCAAGAAGCCGTTCACATGCTCGTAGAAAAATGTGACGCCGAGCGACGCATAGCGCTGAACATTGTCCCGATCGACCATGATGCCCGGGTTCCGGCCGCCCGCCCGGATTCGGGCGATCGACTCGTCCATGACGTCTTGCATCGGCTGGCATCGGTAGTCGCCGCCATGCCCGAGGCTCTTGGACAGGTCGACCGGACCGATGAAGTAAGCGTCGATCCCCGCCAAGGCGAGGAGCGCATCCAGATTATCCAACGCCTCGCTGCTTTCGATCTGAATGATGAGAACCTTATCGCCATGATCGTCGGGATAGCAGTATTTCACGGCGTCGATCATGCGCTGCGCCTGGTCCGGCGTATCGATCCGGGGCACCACGATGCCGTCCACTTTGCGGAACAAGGTCCGCTCGACGAGCCACGGCTCCGGCTGATAGATCCGGACCAGGGAGGTTAGGCCGGTCAGACGGGCAGCCCGCGCCATGTCTTCGACGGCGAGGAAATCGGGCGCCCCTTGCTCGCAATCGATGAAGACGGCGTGCACGGGCAGGGCGCCCAGCACCTCGACCAGGCTCGGCGACACGTGATCGACATTCACCACGGTCACCGGCTTGCCGGCCGCGAGACGCTGTTTCAAGGGATTGCTCATGATCCTTGGTCGGTCCGCTACTCGTCGATGATCGGATTCCGCAATACGCCGATCTGCGACACTTCGACTTCGATCGTATCACCGGCCTTCATCCAAACTGGCGGCGTGCGGTACGCGCCCACGCCGCTGGTCGTACCGGTGGAAATGACATCGCCCGGCACCAGTTCGGTGAAGGTACTGATGTATTCCACGAGCGTCGGCACGTCGAAGATCAGGTCGTCCAGCGTGCCTTGCTGCATGACTTCGCCGTTTAGACGCGTTTGAATGCTCAGGACGCTTGGATCGGGGATTTCATCGGTGGTGACGAGCCAGGGACCGAACCCGCCCGTGCCGACGAAATTCTTGCCCGGGAGATACTGCGTCGTATGGCGTTGCCATTCCCGGATACTGCCGTCGTTGTAGCAGGAGTATCCCGCGACATAATCATAGGCATCCGCCTTCTTCACGTGGCGTCCCGTCTTGCCGACGATGAACGCGAACTCGCCTTCGAAATCGAACGTTTCCGACACCATCGGCCGAACCATCGGCTGGGCATGGCCGACTTGGGTATTGCTATAGCGGGGAAACAGGCTCGGAAACTCGGGCAACTTGTTGCCGCCTTCCGCTGCGTGCGAGGCGTAGTTGAGCCCGACACAGATGATCTTTTCCGGATCGGGGATCAGCGGCAGAAGGGTGACATCGTCGAGCGCGGCGTCGGCGGCCCGGCCTTCAGCATGGGCCCGCGCGGCGCCCAGCGCATCATTTGCCAAGATCTGCCGAAGCGTGTTGCCCTTAACGCCGTCGGCGCGCCCGACGTTGATCACGCCGTCGCCATCCACGACACCGACTGTATCGCCCTGGTTATCGCGGTAACTGATGAGTTTCATGAATTCGTCCTCCCTGTGCTCCGCATGATGCCCGAGGACGACCGGACAGGCAAAGCCTGCGCCGCGCGCGGCGGAAACAATTGAAACAATTCGATCCGAATCCAGAAATTGGCGGGAAACAGCCTGCGGATAACGTGCCCGTCATTAGCGTGGCGCGACGGCAGCTTTGCCCGGACCGTCCTTGCCTTAATCTTTGTTTCTTGGAGATTCAGATATGTGTAATGCGATTGTCCCGGCGGAGGATACGCTGTCGGAGCGAATATTTCATTCGGCCATTCAGTCCCTCGAACTCTTCGGCATTTATCTCGGTAAGCGGCTTGGTCTTTACACGGTCCTGGAGAAGAAAGGTGCGATGACGCCCGGCGATCTGGCGCGGGCCGCCGGACTTCACGAGCGATATGCCCGTGAATGGCTTGAACAGCAAGCCGTGGCCGGTTTCCTGGTCGTCGAGCACGAGCATGCGGATGCAATGATGCGCCGCTACGTTTTACCCACGGAACATGCGGGCGTTCTGGCCAAGGACGACGATCCGGCGCACGTGGCCCCCTTCGCGCAAATGATCGTCGGGATCGCCGCGGCATTGCCGGATGTCGTCGACGCGTATCGCACCGGCAACGGCGTTGCCTACGAGCGCTACGGCGTCGATTTTCGGCAGGGCCAGGGCGGAATCAATCGCCCGGCGTTCCGCCAGGATCTGGTCGACGACTGGATGCCGGCTATTCCCGATCTTCATGACTATCTCGACCGCACCGACGGTGCCCGCATCGCAGATGTCGGATGCGGAGAAGGCTGGTCCACGATCGCCCTCGATAATGCTTATCCCAATGCGACGGTCATCGGTTACGACCTGGACAAGGCATCCATCGAGGCGGCGGCCGGCCATGCGGCATCCGTTGGATCCAATGCGGTGTTCCATCAACGCGACGCCGCCGATATGGCCGCGGATGGACCGTTCGATCTCATCCTGATCCTCGAAAGCCTGCACGACATGTCGCAGCCGACGAAGGCGCTGTCCGCGCTGCGGTCTGCGTTGACGCCGCATGGGTCGATCGTAGTCGTCGACGAGCGGGTCGCCGAGACATTCACGGCTCCCGGCGACGATGTGGAGCGCATGATGTACGGCTGGAGCGTTTCGCACTGTTTGCCGGTCGCGATGTCTGATTCACCGTCGGAAGCGATCGGCACGGCCATTCGCCCGGAGACGGTTCGGAATTGCGCGGTAAATGCCGGGTTCACCAATGTCGAGTTCCTGCCGATCGACAACGAATTGTTCCGTTTCTATCGGCTGCGGGCCTAGCGCAAATACCAAATCGCCCCGGTCCGGCCTGGGATCGGGGCGATTAATTCCAGTGACCGGTTATCCACATCAACGGTGTAGAGACCCTGTGGATAACGGGGATATCGTGCGATCGCCGTGAATTCGCGCAAACGCCCGCGCGTCATCGTTGTAAATCTGTGGATATTCCTGGGGATAACGCGGGGATATCCGGAATTCGTCATACGATGACCGCGATGATGTTATTTGACGACTTCTCGAATTTTCGAACCGGTGTCCTGAAGAGCGTCGCCTGCTTTCTCGGCGGCTTCCTTGCTGACTTCTTTGGTTTTTTCGCCAACGGTTTTCAACGTTTCCCCCGCCTTGCTTGCGGCGTCTTTCGATAGATCGACGGCTTTCTCGCTGGCGTCTTTCAAGGAACTGCCGGCTTTCTTCGCAGCTTCCTTGCTCGCTTCCAGTGCTTTTTCACCGGCCTCTTTCAATGCTTTGCCGGCCTCCGCGGCCGCTTCCTTGGCTTTCTCGCCGGCGGCCTTGAGTGAGGCTTGGGTCGAGGAAACCGAAGCACCGGTGGGAGTCGACGCATTGTCCTCGCCGCAGCCGGTAATCATGAGCAATGAGGACAGAGCAATCATGGCGCCGAGCAATTTTCCAGTCAGGAATAATTTCCTCATAACGGAACATCCTTTAGTCCATTGCGCCCGGATATCATAGATATTTTAACTTTCCCGCGCATGCACAACTTGCCTGGTCAATACGGCGACAAAGCGGCAAATCGCATCGAGAATAGGCCTTTGGATTCGGAACCTAGGCCGAATTGGGCGGTATCTCGAAGGAGACGCCGAGTTCATCATCTCTGCGGTAATGTACGACGCAGCGCAGGAAAAGGTCGTGCTCGAGTTCCAGCTCGAAGTTGTCCGGCAACTTCGGCGCATCCGCCGGGCGCAGACGTGCGCCGGTAGCGGACAGATCGGCAACGTAGCACCGCATGGTCTCGGATCGGTCGCCGAAATGGATGCGCGTACGTTTCAACGCCTTCACCCGCTTGTGCCGGCGGCGTTCGTCGCGCTCCCCCTTCAGGACCGATATGAGATCGTCTAGTTTTCCCATCGGATCGGACATGGGCGGCACGGTACCGCATGGTCGTTGACAAAAATTTAACGCTACCGATTAACCACGGGGAAATATAAAATGCAGCGATAACAATACTATATACAAATTTCTCGCGGCAGAGGCGATGGGCCGATATCCGTAGGGCGGACCGTTGTACCGCAGAGCTTCCAGGAGCTACACGCTCAGGCCGTAAATCCGAACCGCATTGTCGTGGTAAAGTTTGGCCTTTTCCTCGGCAGAATAATCCGCGGTCAGCCGCTTGAAGGAATTCCACAGCACGTTATAGCTGCAGCTCAGCTTGTCGACGGGGAAATTGGATTCGAACAGGCACCGATCCGCGCCGAAATGCTCGATCGTGTATTCGAAATAGGGCCGGGTCGCTTCGAGGAGCTCTGTGCTGGTCGGCGGTTTCGGGCGATGTTCCCAGCCGAACCCGTTGTAGTCCATATTCAGCCCGCCGAGCTTCGCCACCACATTCTCGCATTGCGCAATATCGGCGATATAGCCTTTCCATTCCTCGTATATCTCGTCCCGGCGGCTTTCATACGGGCCGATCCCCAACGGACCTCCGAAGTGATCCAGGATAATCGTTACATCGGGGCAGGCTCTGGCGAGATCGATCAGTTCCGGCATCTGCGGGTGATAGCACCAGCCTTCCATCGTGAGATCGCGCTTGACCAGTTCCTTGACGCCCTCGCGGTATCTCGGGTCGAGCAGCGCATGCGGTCCATAGGGCCACCGTCCGTTCTTGATCGCGTCGCTTTCCTCCCAGGTCGCGCTGCAACGGATGCCGCGAAACCGCCCGCCGCCCGCGGCGATGTGGGCGTCCAGCACGTCGCCGACCGCCGCACCGAGCATCATGTCCGCCGTGCTGATGATCCCGGCGGCGACACGCTGCGGGCCATATTCACCGGATGCGCTCATGGCCGCGATGCCGTTCACGAACTCCGTTTCGCCGACCACCCGCAATTCCTCCGGTCCATCGGTCTTATACATGGCGCCACATTCGATGAAGACCGTCGAAACCACGTTATGGCCGCTGTTCAAGTCCTCCAGGATTTCGTCCAAGAGATACCGCGGCGAAGTCCGTTCATATCGAAAGTCCCACAAATGATGATGCGGATCGCAAATCGGCAAATCCGGTTCGAGGGTCTCTTCGTCATATTGAGCGAGCCAATCGTGATTCGTGGCCTTGGCGGGCATGGCGGGCCTTTCCGGATCGGGTGACGGTTGGAGGCGGGAGCCTCACCGATGTTACGATAGGCAAAACAATAAAGTTGAAGGACCGAGCATGCAAAACGGTATCGGGGAGGGTGTTCGCCGGATCGAGGATTTTCGGCTTCTCACGGGCCGTGGCCGGTTCTCCGACGATCGGAGCGTCGATGGGCAACGCTATGCCGCCTTCGTGCGCTCGCCGCACGCCCATGCGGAGATACGCGGCATCGATCTTCAGGATGCTTTGACAGCGCCCGGGGTTCGGGATGCCCTTACTGGCGAAGACTATCTGAATGACGGATTGAACCCGATGCCTGCCGGCGGCAATCCGAAAGATGTCGAACTCAAAAACCGTGATGGATCGCCGATCCCGAGCACGCCGGTCTTTCCGATTGTAACCGACAAAGTCCGCCATATCGGCGAGATTGTCGCCATGGTTGTCGCGCAGTCTCCCGCGGAAGCCGCGGACGCCGCCGAGCGAATTGTCGTCGACTATCGGCCGTTGCCCGCTGTCACCGAAATCCTGGCGTCGCTCGACGACGACGCGCCGGTGCTGTGGGACGATCTGGCTCACAACTTGTGCGTCGACGACGTGAAAGGCGACGCCGCAGCGGTCGCAACGGCCTTCGAGACGGCTGCCCATTCCGTCCGGCTGGAGATTGTAAACAACCGTGTCACCGGCGTTCCGATGGAACCGCGCGCGGCGATCGGCGACTACGATGCCGAAACCGGACAAATCCTTCTTCTGACCGGCAGCCAGGGGGTCAATCGATTTCAACGTGAATTGGCACATGTTTTCAAGGCGGAACCGCCCAACATTCGCGTTGTGTCCGAGGATGTCGGCGGCGGATACGGCACCCGCAATCATCTGTATTCGGAATTCACGCTCGTGGTCTGGGCCGCGCGCCGTCTGGGTCTACCCGTAAAGTGGACGGCGACGCGCAGCGATTGTTTCTTGAGCGATTATTCCGGCCGTGACCTGGTGACGACGGCGGAGTTGGCGCTCGACGCCGAGGGCAACTTTCTCGCCGTCCGGACCGAAAACACAGGCAATCTGGGTTCGCACAATGTGTCTTTCGTGCCGATCGCGCGAGGCCCAACCGTGACCACGAACCTGTACGACATCCCGCATGCGCATGTGGTCACCCGTGGCGTTTTCACCAACACGGCGCCGGTCACGGCCTATCGCGGCGCGGGACGGCCCGAGGCCGTGTTCGTGATCGAGCGCCTGATCGATATCGCCGCCAGGGAAATGGAAATCGATCCCGTGACGCTGCGCCGCCGCAATCTCATCTCCGATGCCGCGTTGCCCTACACGAATGCGATGGGTGTGACCTACGATACCGGTAAATTCGGCCACAGCATGGACTTGGCGCTCGACGATGCCGGCTGGGACGATTATCCGGCGCGCCGGGCGGAGAGCCTGGGCCGCGGAATGCTGCGGGGTATCGGGATCGCCAATTATATCGAGACCGCGACGGGTTGGCCGGTGGAGCGCGCAGAGATGACGATCCTGCCGGACGGAATCGTCGATCTGGTCATCGGCACGCAGGCCAGCGGACAAGGGCATGAGACGAGCTTCGCCCAACTCGCCGTCGATTTCCTGGGTGTGCCGTTCGATGCCGTCCGGCTGCGGACCGGCGATACCGCCGTCGTGGCTGAAGGGTCCGGGTCCCATTCATCCCGATCGATGCGCCTGGCGGGGCAATTGTTCCGCCAAACAGCGAACGAGATCATCGACAAAGGAAAACGGATCGCGGCACAGGTGTTGGAAGCTGCCGTGGAGGATATCGTTTTCGACGCGGGACGGTTTCAGGTATCGGGCACGGATCGGTCACTCTCGCTGTTCGAAGCCGCAGAGACGGCTTCGACCGACATGCCCGGACTGCCGGACGAGCTTCGGGGCAGATTGGTTGCCGTCTCGGATATCGACGTGCCCATGCCCGCCTATCCCAATGGGTGCCATATCGCGGAGGTGGAGATCGATCCGGATACCGGCGCGCTCGAGATCCTGCGGTACACCGGTGTCGATGACGTGGGCCGCGTGGTCAATCCGCTGTTGGTCGATGGCCAGACCCAAGGCGGGTTGGGGCAAGGGATCGGCCAGGCGGTTCTGGAATGCTGCCGGCACGACTCCGCCGGGCAATTGTTGACCGGCTCGTTCATGGACTATGCGATGCCGCGGGCCGACGACGTTCCATTTTTCCGGCTGTTGCACAACGAAGTGCCGTCCACCAACAACCTCATGGGGATCAAGGGCGCGGGCGAGGGCGGCACGACCGGCGCGCCGGCAGCGGTCATGAATGCGATCTTGGACGCGCTCGGCGACTACGGCGTCGCGCATTTGGACATGCCGGCAACGCCGGAAGTAATCTGGCGGGCGATTGCGATGGCCCGTTAGGCTTGCAGAATCAGGATGAATGAGAGCACGATGTCGACCGTTTCGCCGTCCGACGCGAGCGGTAGATTGAGACGCTCGATCTGGTTGAATTCCTTCCCTTCGGAGAGTATCGGCTGTCCTCGGCGCCAATCGGGTTGGCGCGAAGACAGGACATTCAGCAAGCCGAGATGCGTACGGGATGCTTCAAAGTTTTCGTATGCGTCTTCCAGCCATTGCCCGGTGTAGTCAAAACCGTGAAGGTCAACCAAACTCGTGCCTACCAGGCGCGCGAGGAAGCGCGGGGGAGTGCCATGAACGTCAACCAGACGAATGTTTGCCAGGAGACTGGGGATGTCGACCGGGTCGAAATGCTGGCGCCCGGGAAGGCCGTTGGCGGGGTGGATTGAACGCCAATAGGACGCCATCTCGGCCACCATGGGGTGGCATTCCGCGGGGATATTGCCCGCGCTTTCGGCCGGTTCGTCATCTTCCTGCTGCGTCAGGTCAGGCATCGCCCTAGGATCCATTCTTCCTTATAGAATACAGGGCGCGGACTAATATAAATAGAAAAATTAACGCAATGGTACCCGCTTATGTAGTACGCGGGCGGCAGGACTCCAGAATCTTAGTAGGGAATGGATCCTTCGACGGTGCATCGCTGCATGACCCTGCGCAGTGAAGTGTCGTAATCGAAAGTCGCCTTATGCTGAACGGCACAGTTGTCCCAAATAAGTAGGTCGCCGACGCGCCATTTGTGGCGGTACAAGAATGCGGGATCCACAGCATGCTCAAACAATTCCGCCAGCAGCGCGTCGCTTTCCGCCTTGTCCATGCCTACGATTTCATGCGTGTAGCCGTAACAGACATAAAGACACTTCCGACCCGTATCGGGATGCGTCCGGACGACAGGATGCAGCGCATCCGGTGGATATTTCAGCAGCTCTTCGTCGCTCAGGACAGGGCGCTTGCCGAATTCACGCGCCTTCTTGTTCCACATGTAGCGGTAACCGTTTGCCGCTTTTAGTCCGTCGAGGCGCTTTTTCATATCGTTCGGAAGGGCGTCATAGGCCGCGGCGGCGCCGGCGAACAACGTATCGCCGTAAGTCTCCCCGTTTTGAGCCGGCACCTCCAGTGCGTTCAAGAGCGTGACCTTACTGGGTTTCTCCAAGTAGCAGAGGTCGGAATGCCAGTAGCGGCCGGCATCATGCGATCCCAGCGGCTTGCCAGCCTTCATGACATTGGAAACCCAGAACACCTCAGGCGATTCGTCGCTGTTCGCTTCGGCGCGCACATTGACCTGTAGCGGGCCGAAGCGGCGGGAGAAGGCGGCCAACTGGTCCGGTGTCAGGGTCTGATCCCGAATAACGAGGACCGCGCGATCGTGCAGGACCTGTTGAACACGCGCAAAGACTTGATCGTCGATCGCCTCGGAGAGGTCCATGCCGGTGATTGCCGCGCCGATCGGGCCATCGGCGTTCTCGATCTTCATTGCGTCGGACATGCGCTTTCTCCGATAGAATTCGATGCGGATAGCGGTCTTTCCGTTAACGCATGGCCCGAGCGACGGAGTCAAATTTGTCGACCTGCGTCCGTCCGTGCGACGGTCCTGCAAAACAGAATGAGTGTCACGGGGACGGCGATGCTGCAACTTCACAACTACTGGCGGTCCACATCGAGCTACCGGGCGCGGCTGCTCCTCACGGTCAAGGGGCTGCCCTACGACTACGCGCCGGTGAATATCAAGGAGCACGAGCAGCACGGCGAAGCCTATCGGCGGATCAGCCCCAACGGCTTCGTGCCGACGCTGGTGGACGGCGATCTGGTCGTGGGTCAGACCGTCAATATCGCGGAATACCTCGACGAGACCTATCCCGATAACCCGCTATTCCCCCGAGATCCGGCCGGCAAGATACGCGTGCGAGGGTTCGTCAATTCTTGTATCGGCGACGTGCAACCGCGGACCCAAAAACGGGTCAGGGAGTATATCGACGAGCGGTTCTCCCGCGACGTCTTGATCGAGTGGTACCAGTTCTGGTCCGCCGAGGGACTCTCTATCCTGGAAAATCTGGCGGTCCAAGACCGGCCCGACGGCGCGTTTTTTCATGGCGATGCGCCCGGCGCGGCGGATTGTTTCCTGGTGGCGCAGCTCTACAACTGGCGCCGGCGCGACGTCGACTTATCCGCGGCGCCGACTCTATTGGCGATCGAGCGGGCGTGCATCGATCTGCCGGCATTCGTGGCCGCCGCGCCGGAGAACCAGCCCGATGTCGGAGAAGACAATCGATATTAGCTCATGCTGTCGTTCATCAGTCGGGTTGGGGTTGGAACCGCTTAGTTTTGACGACATACTTCCGCACAGACACAGGGATTCAAGGAAAGACCCATGGCGCTGATCGAGAAAGACGTAGTGGTGACCACGAAACACGGGCGGATGCCGTCGTTCGCTGCCTGTCCGGAAACGGATGGCGCGTTTCCGGCGGTCATCCTGTATATGGATGCCCCCGGGTATCGCGAGGAACTCAAGAACATGGCCCGGCGGATCGCCAAACACGGTTATTTCTGCCTCTTGCCGGATATGTACTACCGGCTCGGGATCTGCCGTTTCGATCTGCCGCGACGGAACGACGTGATGTCGGCCGTTATCAAGGCCGCGATGAACCATCTGACGAACGCCGATGTGGTAGATGATACCGGCGGCATGCTGGCCTGGATCGATGCGCAGGACAAAGCCAAACCGGGACCGGTGAGTTGCATCGGGCATTGCATGAGCGGGCAATACATCACGACGGTCGCCGCACGCTTCCCGACGCGCTTTGCGTCCGCAGCGTCGGCTTACGGCGTCGGGCTTGTCACTGACAAGGAAGACTCGCCGCACCTTCTCCTCGATCGGGTCCAGGGGGAATTGTGTTACGCCTTCGCGGAAACCGACCAATCGGTGCCGGACCATGTCATCCCGGATATGCGCGTGGCATTGGAGAAGGCAGGAACGAAGAATACGCTCGATGTCTATCCCGGCACGGAACACGGATTCATGTTCTCGGAGCGGGCATCCTATGCGCCGGTCGCGGCGGAGGAAGCCTGGGCGAAACTTTTCGACCTCTGGGACCGCACTCTGAAGTAAATGCAAACTCGCAATCGCAACACCACGGAGCCGACACGCATGACCCCACTGTTACGCGCTATTGCCGCCGTTGTTCTGACGCTCGCCCTGTCCGCTTGTGCGGGCGAGGCGGGGGATCGCGGATTGGGGCCGAGTTGCGCCGCCGGCCTTTCCGCCGCGTCGAAGGAATTGAAAGCGGCAAAGGTTGCCGGTTTCGGCGGCACGCTCGAATGGACCAAGGCGGCGAGCCTTATCAGCGCCGCGAAGGTGCAGGAACAGTTCGGCGAATATCAGAATTGCGTCCAAAAAACGCGCGATGCCCGGCGTTTCATTTCGAGGATTCCCCGCAAGTAGCGGTGTGGGGCCGAAGCCCCACGTTTCCGGCTAACGGCCCCGGCTATTGGGCGGGCGAGAAGGACGCCGGCAGCATGATCTTGTTTTCCTGCGCGACGAGCCGGTCACCGCTGCCTCCCGGCGGCCAGATGCCGTCCGCCTTCGCCTGGGCCCGTACCTCCATCCGCTGATTAAGGCTTTCGTAAGCCCAAATATGGACGAACTTGTTGAGGTCGCCGACCTCCGTATGCATGCCCATGATCAGGGGGGAGCGCTCGCGCCGTCCGTCGATCTTTTCTTTCCAGCCATCCATCATCGCCGGCAGTTTGCCGGGCTTGAGCGTATAGCTCCGCATTTCGTAGATCGGGCCGTTGTTGCCGGTCATCAATTCCGGCGTGAACGGGCTCGGCGTAAAGATTTCGGAATTCATCGACACAAGAAAATCCTTGATCGCCGGCGGCCAATGGGGGCTTTCGCCCGCTTCGGCGCGAATATTCTCTCGTTCCGCCGCATCGGCATACGGCCAGACATGAATAATCTGGTTGAGCGGGCCGATCTCCGTGTACCAGAAGGCCGCAAGCTCCGAGAATTCCTTGCGATGCTGGTATCCTTCTTCGAACCGATGCAAGACCTCGGGCAGGGAGCCCGGGGTGATCTGATAACTGCGTACTTCGTAGATCATAATTCCTCCTCCGGCGGATTGCGTCGTCGCGCGTTCGCGGCGAACCGTATTGGAAGTTGAGGATCAGCGTATCACGGACGGTCGGCAAGGAAATGCCTAGGTGGAATTTACCGCGCTTAAATCGTTAAAGTGAATTAGGTGTTCAAGCCTCACGTATTGCCGCCGGTTTGCGATTTGATTGGCGCGACCCAGGCTCCCGGCGGTTCGCAGCATCGACCGAAGGTCTGGACTCTCGACGGAGACGGCGTTAGGGGAAACAGCGCAATTCACTCAAGGGGACTCGCTATGAACGTCAAACGGTACATCATTGCGGTTGTCGCGGTGTTCGTCTTCACCTTCGCGTACGATTTCGTGGTGCACGGCATTTTGTTGGCCGATACATACAAAAGCCTTGAGAATCTTTGGCGCCCCGAGGCCGAGATGCAGGCATTGATGCCGCTGATGGCCATTGCCCAACTCCTGTTGGCCCTGATCTTCACGTTCATCTTCACGCGGAACTACGAAGGAAACGGCGTCGGTGAGGGTTTGCGCTACGGCCTGTATGCCGGGCTGCTGCTGGGTGCGCCGCAAGTCGCAAGCTACGTGTGGATGCCGGTCACCGTCTCACTGACCGCGATCTGGGTCGGCGCTGTGATTCTCTGGGGTATTCTTGCCGGGATCGTCGTTTCGCTGGTCTACACGGAGGCCTAGACGCCAGGTCTTTAGTCTCGCGTGTTCGCCTCGACCGCTGCCCTGTAGGTCGGACGATCGAGCATCTCGGCGCGATAGTTCTTGAATGGCGCCGGCATCGGCAAACCGTATCGGTGCGCCCAATTCAACACGCTGATCATCAGGATATCGACGCCGCTGAAGGCCTCGCCCAACAGATAAGGACCATCCCCCAGACGCATCGCGGCGGCGTTGATCATGCGTTGAAAATACTCCCTGGCCGCTTCGCAGGCCTCCGGCGCGTCGCCATAGATTTCCGGCAATCCCTCGTGGCGGCGCAGGACGTAGAGCGACGTGGCGTCCAACTCCATGCAGATGAAGGAAAGCCACTCCATATAACGTGCTCGATGCTTAATGCTTTCCGGGATGAGCCGCCTATCGGCCGTCGAATACCGCTCCGCGAGATAGGTCACGATGGCCGCGCTTTCGGTCAGGATGAGATCGCCGTCTTGCAGTACCGGAATTTTCTTGCGCGGGTTGATCGACAGGAACGTCAGATCTTCCATTTCAATCGTGCGCGTCCGCAGCGGGACGGTGCGATAGGGCAGGTCGAGTTCGATCAACGCCCAGTGCGCGCGGATGGTCCGGGACGAGCCGATACCCCACACGACGAGATCGTTTGCTTGATCCCCCATGGCCCTACCACGGCTCCACGAAGGGCCGGATATCGAGCTCGTGCGTCCAGGCATCACGTTTCTGCTGGCTCAGGGTCCAATAGGCCTCGGCGATCGATGTCAGGTTCATCAAGCTATCCTCCGCGAATTCCAGCGTATCGTCGCTGGCGGCCGCCCGGCGGCGCGCGTGGACCACAGGACTGTCGACGCCGCCGTCGATCACGAGATGGGCGACGTGAATGCCCATCGGTCCCAATTCGCGGGCGAGGCTTTGGGCCACGGCGCGCAGGCCGAATTTGGCGCTGGCAAAGGCTGCGAACCCGGCGCCGCCCCGCAGGCTCGCCGTTGCGCCGGTAAACAGGATCGTCCCGGATCCACGCGGCACCATCCGGCGGGCGGCTTCGCGCCCCGTCAGGAATCCGCCATAGCAGCCGAGCGTCCAGACCTTGCGGAACATGTCCGCCTCGGTCTCCAGGATCGGGAAACGTGCGTTGGCCCCGGCGTTGTAGAGGCATACGTCGACCGGCCCGAGGTCGCCTTCCACCGCATCGAACAGATCCACCGTCGCCTGTTCATCCCGGGCGTCGACCGAATAGGCTTTCGCCGTTCCGCCGTTCGCCTCGATTTCACGGATGAGCGCATCCGATTTCGCCGCATCCCGGCGCGCAATTGCCACGGCGTAGCCGCCCGCGGCAAATCGCCGGGCAAACGCTGCACCGATCGCGTCACCGGCCCCAATGCCGAGTGCAACCGGCCTCGTCTCGGTATTGTTCATCGGGCAGTGCTCAAACCGCTTCGAGCGGCGCGTTCAAGGCGACGCCGGGCACGACGATGCCGTTCGGGCGGCCGTTCTTTGTCCTGCCCTCGTAGCTCTCGGTCATCCAATGCGGCAAAGCCGGACCGTCTTCGCACGCCAGCCATAGCCGAAGCAGGTGACGCCGGTCCTCGGGTTTATCCCAATCTTCGAAGGCGGTACGGCTGTGCATCGTGCAATGGTTGCATACGAACTGCATGTCGCCGGGCCGAAAGGTCATGTCGAGATGGATGTCCGGGTCTTGCGCCAGACTGTCAACGAAATCCAAGGCTTCGTTCTGTTTATCGGTCAGCGGCGGGACACCGTCGATCAATTGCCCTTTACGAATGGCGCTGCGGACGTAGTGCGAGATGATCCGCCCGTCCTGCGGCATGAAGACAGGGACTTCCGCCCAGGGTAGCTTGCCTTCCGGGATTTCGCCCCAACGCGTGCGGTGAAACGGCTGCATCAACACCGGCAGTAGATCCGGACGCCGCGCCAGGACTTCGTTATAGAGCGTGGTCGAGCTGACGATCGACGACAACCCGCCCGATTTCGCCGCCCGCCAGCACAGCAGCGAGGCGATATCGCTCGAGTCGGTGTGATAGGGCAGGCGCGCGCTCGTCTGATATCCCCGCGCCGCCGGGTCGTTGTAGTCGAGCCCTAAATTCTTGACGTGGCCCAGCACGTGGCCCTTGCCGTTCTGCGAGCAGGCCTGACCGATATGCGCGCCAAGGCCCCAAAAGGCCGTCGCCGCGCGCTCGAGCGTCCAGCCGTTGATCGGCAGGCCGCGAACCAGGTAAAACCCGGGCCCGTCCAATAGAAAGTGCCGAATTGCCCTGAGGCGCACGGCCACGGTCGGGAGCGGGAAGTCGTCCTTGCCAATGCCTAGAATGTCGAGGCCCCGGGTCGCGACGCGATCGATGGCGGCTTCGATCTCGGCAATCTCATCGGACGTCCAGGTGTGACTCCACTCCGGCTCGCGTTGGCGCATTTCCGGTCCGTACCATGCCTGAGGGCCCACGAACGGCGTTGGAGCATGTTCGACGCTATCCATTTGCGACATCCCGACTGTCATGCATTTGAAAAATGGCTCTTTCATTCTGCGCGCGATGACCGGGCAAGGGCAAGCGATGCCGAATTTACGCCGTGTTTCCGGCACATTCGTGGCGCGCCAGGGTTCCATACCGAAAGCGGTACAGGAAGGAATTGCTAATACCGATGAAGTAATCCGTTCGACCGGTGCCGGGTCCTGCCGATACGGAGGTAAAATACCGGCGGAGGTTTCGGTGCGTAAAAATTATCAATGGTGGCGCGAATACGCCACGAGCGCAGAAAACCGTGCGCCCGACGGGCAAGACGCCGCGGTGCCCGAGGTGTCCGACAGTGTCCAGGCGCAGCAGCGGGCCGCCGCCGCGACGATGATTGCCGAAGAGGCGAATGCCGCTCGGCTCAAGGCGCTCTTGGACGCGGCCCGAGAACAAGCCGATCAGAAAAGCATCCTGTCCGCCGAAAAACGCTACAACGAAGCGCGGGACGATTATGAATCGGCGCGCGACGCCATGTCCGCCCAGGAAAATCAAGAAGATGCTCGCGGCGACGTGCCGGAGACGCCGTTCGCCGTTGAGATTTCCGATGCCGTGAACCGCGTGTTGGAGCGCATCTCGCCGCAGCAAAAGGCGATCGGTTTCGGCGTGGTCTTTGCCCTGTTGCTTGGTGTGGCGGTCGGTAGCGGCGGTTACTTCATGTGGAATGCGCCGGACGGTTCGACGGTGTCGGACAGGGTCGTGGTCACGACGGAACGGCGGCAGGAACCGGTCAATCCGGCAATCCAGGAAGTTAAACGGCCGAGCCGGGAAACCGCATTGGCCGACGGCATCGCATCCCCCGAGTCGCGGCCATCCGCCAGCGACCTGCCGACGGAGCCGATCATCATGCCGGCATCCGCCGCCACTACCATGCAGGCCGGCAAACCCGTTATCGCGTCGAAACCCGCCGTGATTCGACGGAAGCCCAAACGCGTCTACTCGATCACATTGCCTGCCGCATCAGCGAAGTCGGTCACGGAAAAAAAAGCAGCAAAGGTGCGGCGTAAAAGCCCCGAGACGGCGATCCGCGTCAATATCCGGCCGCGCGGCGTGACGCGCACACCGGCCGAACCGCCCGCACCGAATCCGCGGGTGGCTGCGCGCGATTTACAAGTCGTTCCGGCCCCACCGCCGAAGCCGCCGGTGCAGATCGAAGAAGCGGAATAGACGCGCAGGATTTACTCGTCCGTCACTCGCTTGGCTTTTTCCGGGCTCCTGAGGATCAAGACCAGCGGCAGCAGCATCAGCATCAGCACCGTCATCAACCTGAAATCGTGCAAATAGGCAATGAATTCGGCCTGCTTGTCGATCATCCGGTTAAGCGAGATCACGCCGTTCAGTTGCTCCAGGCTCCAGTTCTCGGGCAACGGATAGTCGCGGATCCGATCGTTGTAGACGCTGATATTCTCGGACAGCATCGAGCGCGCGCTCTGCGTGCTGCGGGCCAGCTGTGCGACGAGGACGGAAACCCCGATACTCGATCCCAACCGCCGGAACAGGCTCAGAACGCTCGTGCCGTCCGGACGCATCGACGTTGGCATCGACTGGAATGCGAGCGTCATGATGGACACGGACAGGAACCCGAATCCGGCGCCCTGGATAAAGACGGCGATCATTACGGTGACCACGTCCACGTCGGGCGTGAATTGCGACAGCATCCAGGTCGAGAAGGCGATCAAACACATCCCCATGGCGACGACGGGTTTCGGCTGGAAGTGGAACAATAGGAATCCTGCGATCAGCGACGACACCATGGTGCCGATTCCGCGCGGCATCATCACGAATCCGGTGGTCAGGACCGGATACCCCATATGGTCCTGCAGGATCGGCGGGATGAGCCCGGCATACCCGAACACCATGAAGTTCAGCAGGAACCCGATCAGCAGCCCGACGACGAATTCCCGGTTCCGGAAGACATTCGGATTGAGATAGGCGTTGCGCGTGGTCAGGACATGCACGCCGAAGACGTAGAAGGTGACCAGCGCCATGGCGCCCATCGCGATGATGAACGGCGAATCGAACCAGTCGAGACGCTGTCCCTGGTCGAGCATGAGTTGAAACGCGCCGATGCAGATACTCAGCACGAGAAATCCGAAGAAATCGAATTTTTTCTTGGTGGTCGACATGCCGGCGGGCACATAACGGACGATCAGCACCAGCGCCAGGATACCGAGCGGCACGTTGGCGAGGAAGACCCAACGCCAGCTGAAGAACTCGGTCAGGAATCCGCCGAGGATCGGGCCGACGATGATGCCGCTCATCCGGCCCGTGGTCAGCCACCCGAAGGCGGTGCCTTGCTGCTCGCGGGGAAATGTCGCGAGCACTGTCTGCATCAGCAACGGATTGAAGCCCGCGCCAAAGAAGCCCTGGATGAACCGAAAGACGACGATTTCGAGCAGCGAATCCGATTGCCCGATCAGAATGGCACAAAGGGTGAAGCCGACGATGATGAAAAGGAAGAGATTGCGCCGCCCGATCCGCTGGCTCAGCCATCCGTAGAGCGGCGTAAAGATCGCCGAGGCGACGAGATAAGACGTTAGAATCCAAGAGATTTCCGTGAGGGTCGCCGACATGACGCCCTGCATCCGCGGCAGCGCGACACTGACCGCGAAGGTATCCATGCCGGTCATCATGCCCGCCGGCAAAATACCGAGCGCGACGGCGATGCGATCGCCGGGCGAGAGGGTAGGTTCGCTGGTTGCCGCGGTCATCGGCGGCTCGGCTGCCTCCTCAACGGTTTACCGGACGGTTTGGATGAGAAAACCTAAAAACTAGGTATAGCAGAGATTCGCGCACGGTTCCCGGCACGGCGCGGCGTCGAATGATGGAACAGAGCTATGTACTGATTTATCTCCGATTAGATGGCCATACCGAACCGCGGTTATACTGGAGGTGCACGATAATGACCGGAGCGCCAACCTTGCCGTTTTACCGTTTCGAGCAATTCGAGGACATCGTCTCCAACCCGCATCTGTCGACGGGGCGGGGGCCGATCATCGAAGGCGACTACATGAACCTGCGGCTCAACAACAAGGACGCGGGCACCGGGTCCAAGCTGCATTACCATCCGAACGAACTGATGGTCTTCCCGCTGTTCGGCAAGATCGATTCGATCGTCGGCACCGATCACCGCATCGTCGATCCCGGCACCTTCGTGCATGTCGCGCCGAACGTGATGCACTCGATGAAGGCGACGATGGACGGCACGTTGAGCTACCTCTACGTCAAGGACCGGACCTGGTCGATGGTCGGCGTGGCGGCGGATGCGGCGCCGCCCGAAGAAGCGCTGTCGATCGACGAGTTGAAGGACAAGCTGGCCCGCGGCGAGAACCCGGCGGGGGAGGCTGCGTCGAAGCCGTCCGAGGGCATTCCGGAAGCGCCCGGCGAGAGCTATTTCCCAATGGTCGACCGTCTCGACAGGGAGCCGCCATCGGCCAAACGCAGTTACTGGGTCGAGGGCGAACGGCTGGCCTTCGGTTTCCTCGAGCGCCCGGTGGGCTACCAAGAAGGACCGGCGCCGTCGGCGCATGAGCAATTCGTCTACATCATCGCAGGTACGCTCGACGTTTCCATCGATTCCGAACGAAAGGCTGTCGGTCCGGGCGACATCCTGCATATCCCGAAGGATGCGGAGACGTCGCTTGCGGTCGGCGACACGCCGGCCCGGCTTGCCGTCTTCCACCCAACGGGCAATCTGGAAAAACTCCTGAGAGAGAGCGGCGCGTTAGGAAACGGGTAACTCTCCCGCCGCTTGCCGCATGCGCACGATATGCTGCTCGGCAGCCAAACCGCCGCCGAGCGTTCTGAGGCAAATATGGGTCAAGCCGATTTTCGACCAGCCTTCGACCCGGCTTTGCCATTCGTGTTCGCGCGGTCCGACGACCGCAACGCCGGCTTCCATGCCGATATCCGCGGCGTTGCGGCCGGCGGACTCCGCCGCGCTGTAGATATCGTCCCGAAGGCCGGGGAATTCCTCGGGCGAGCAGAGGACGAACCAGCCGTCTGCCTGTCGGCCGATGCGCCGCCGGACACGCGTCACCGGCAAGCCGCTGGCGCCGATCCAGATCGGAATCGGCCGTTGAACCGGCAGCGGATCAAGGCCGACGCCGGAGACACGGTCCCAGCGCCCTTCGAAATCCACATGGTCCTCCGTCCACAGCCGGCGCAGCAGGTCGATTTGTTCCTCGCATCGCGCGCCGCGGGTGTGGAAATCGGCGCCGAGCGCTTGATATTCCTCGGGGTGTTTGCCGACGCCGATGCCGAGGCGCAGACGCCCGCCGGATAACCGGTCCAATGACGCCGCCTGTTTCGCAACCAAGACGGTGGGCCGGGCCGGAAGGACGATCACCGACGGAACCAGTTCGATCTTGCTGGTAACCGCCGCGATAAAACTCAGCACGGTCATCGGTTCGTTCAACGGTCCCGTTCCCGGCCGGATGACTTGATCGGGCACGCGGAGATGCGTGAACCCCAATTCCTCGGCCGCCTCGGCGAAAGCCCGCAGGGCCCCGAGATCGTCCTGCAACTCGCGGACCGGCAGCGAAATACCAATGCGCATAGTTATCATCCTTCCATGGCAGGCGCGGCGTCAGCTCAGATCGATCTTATCCGTGACGCCGTATTTCTCGGCGAGCCCGTTTAATTTGGCGATGGTCGCGTCCTCAACGAAAATTCCTTCCGCCAGTTTCTCTCGGCTGCGGCGATGTTCCAGTTCGCCCGGATAGAGGATCTCGTCGAACCCGTCGGCGGTTTTCGTGTCCTTGAGGTATTGGGCGAACTCGGTGACTTCCCGCTTGAAGGTCTCCAGCGGACGGAAGGCTTCGACGTTGAAGGCGGCGAAGAAGACGCCGTCGTTATGCTTGCCCGTCGGTTCCACACCGAATCCCAAGCCGGGAAGGATGCCCGAGAAAATCTCGATCATCGCCGACAGGCCGTACCCCTTGTACCCTTCGGCGCCGCCGAGCGGCAGCCCGACGCCGCCCGCCTTGAACTGGGTCGGGTCCGTGGTCGGCTTCCCGTCCTTGTCGAGGATCCAGCCGAGGGGAATTTCCTCGCCGCGCGACACCGCGACCTCGATCTTGCCGCCCGCAGCGGCCGACGTGGCGAAATCGATGAAGAACGGACCGTCCAGGTTCGACGGGACCGCGATGCACAGCGGATTGGTGCCGAGCCGGGCTTCGCGCCCGCCGAACGGCGCGACCGACTTCGGCGATCGACCGGAATCGGCGGTCATCCAACTGATCATTCCGGCCTCGGCCGCCATCAGGGGATAGTCGGTGAGACGTCCCACATGGCCCTGTTGGAAGATCGTGGTTGCGGCGACGCCGTGCTCGCGCGCCTTTTCGATGGTGATCTCCATCGCGCGCTCGGACACCACATAGCCGAAACCCCAATTGCCGTTGATAACGGTCGTCGTGCTGGTTTCCTGGGTAATTTCAAAGGGCGCGCCGGGGACGATATGGCCATCATCCATCCGCGCAATATACGTCGGGATCTTGATGATGCCGTGCGAGTCATGGCCGGATAGATTGGCGGCGATGCTGTGCCGGGACACGATCTCCGCTTCTTTCGCGCTCGCGCCCGCGCATTCCAACAGGATCGCGGCAGTCGCTTGAAGTTTCCCATGAGCAATATTCGGCATTGTATATCCTCCCGGTTGCACGGCTTGAAATGCAAGAACTATCGCGCGCAGGCGTGCACAGGCGCAAATTGCACCCCGTGCTATCATCGACATACCAAGCGGGCCATAGGAAAGGACGAGGGATGAAACTGCTCTATTTCGACGACTTCAAATTGGGAGTGCTCGACGGCGACAAAGTGGTGGATGTGTCGGCGCTGGTGCAGGATATCCCGCATACCGGGCCGCATGACCTGATCAACGGTTTGATCGAGCGGTTCGACGCATACCGTTCGAAGCTCGAGGACGCCGCGTCAAAAGGCGAAGGCGTGCCCGTCGCGGAGGTGCGAATCCGGCCGCCGCTGCCGAAACCCGGCAACATCGACTGCATGGCGGTCAACTACATGGAGGACGGTACGCTCGATAAACCGGCGCCGATCAACGCCTTCCATAAGGCGTCGAGTACGGTCATCGGGCACGGCGACACGATGGTGCTGCCCGATATCCCGGCGACCATCTTCGAGGGCGAGGCGGAAGTCGCGCTCGTCATCGGCAAACCGGCGAACAACGTAAGCGAAGCCGACGCGATGGATCACATCTTTGGCTATATCAATTTCATCGACGGGTCGGCGCGCGGCCTGCCGCCCAGCAACAACACCTTCTTCCAGATGAAATCGCGCGAGACTTTCGCGCCGATCGGTCCCTATCTGGTCACCGCCGACGAAATCGAGGACCCGCAGAACCTGCAGATCAAGCTGTGGGTCAACGGCGAGTTGAAACAGAACTTCAACACCGACGACATGGCGCACAAGATCCCGCGCTGCATCGAGTGGATTTCCTCGATCCACCCGCTGTCTCCGGGCGATATCCTGGCGACCGGCACCAACCATCGCGGCCTAAGCTCCTTCATGGACGGCGATACGGTGGAGTTGGAAACCGAAGGGCTCGGCAAACTGCGCTTCTCGGTGCGCGACGATCTCAAACGCACCTGGTCGCGCGAAACCCGGCTGGAGCATGCGGAGAAAGGCGGAGAGGGCCGCCACACGCCGCAACTGACGGGGAAGTACGCGGACGGCTGAGCGTCGAAATTTCCGGGTTATTGCCACCATCGATTGCGGCACGATAATCTGGGTTCAATTTTCTGGCCCGCTAAGGCCGTTGAACCCGGATCGAATTATGCCGTTTTGCCGAAGTCCCGCGCTGCGAGGCGTTTCAACCGCTATCGTGGCGGCGCTTGCCGCTGCTCTTCTAGCAGGATGTCAGACAACCGAGCCGAATTCGGGAACGCCTGGCGAGTTTCATTGGAAATTCTCAACGTGGGGCAAGCCGCGCGCTTTCAGCAGTGGCATTGATGCCCTCGCCGAGTACGTCGATCGTAAATCTGACGGCAAGTTCACGATTTCCGTTCATTACGGCGAGGAACTGGGCAAGTCGAAACGGAATTTGCAGGCGGTCGGCAACGGCGCATTTGAGATGGCGAATTACTGCAACGCCTATCATCCGTCACGGACGCCATCGGTGTCGGGCCTCGACCTGCCATTTCTGCCGTTCGACGATCTAGCGACGCAACGCCGCGTCTACGACACCTATCATGCAAGGGCGGATGTGCGCGCCGATATGGCGGCGGCCGGTGTTCGGTATCATTTCACCGCGCTCTTACCGCGCTATGAAATCATGGGTATGGGGGATGCACCGCAGACCATTGATGGATTGAAAGGAAAGAAGATACGGGCGCTTGGCGCGATGGGACAAGCGATGCAAACCTGGGGAGCGGAGCTTGTGTATCAACCGTCGACGGGCGTTTATCCGGCATTGCAATCGGGCTACCTTGACGCCGCTGCCTTCCCCTACACGTCCACATTCAAGGCCTACAAGATTCATCATATTGCGGAGTGGTATACGTCGAATCTGGTGCTGGGCGCGATCCACTGTCCGGTGATCGTGAATAAAGCTGCCTACGCATCGTTACCGGAAAAGTTCAAAACGATATTGGATGAAGGCCGAGCGGTCGCCTACGACGCGATGTTGTCCGCATACCGCGAGCAGGATGCACAAAGTCTGAAGCTTTTCGATGCACGCGGCATTAAACGGGTGGAATTCAGCGTTTCCGAACGGCTCGAGATTACCCGGACAGCAGCGCTGCCCCATTGGCAGGACTGGATTGTCGAAACCGATGCGCGGGGGCTACCCGGCCGTTCACTGTTGATATCGATCCTCTCGGATGCGCTGAAGGATAAGGACCCAATGCTACGGCGGGGGGTTATGGCAATGGTGCGCGGCGACGAAAAGCGACCGAAATCGGCGGCAAGCCGCAACTGATCAAGAAACAAGAGCAACCAATAGCAGGCCTAATCGCCTAGTTCATCCGTGCCAGCGCTTGTTCCAAATCGGCGATCAGGTCGTCGGCATCCTCGATGCCGACCGACAGGCGCAACAGGTTCTTCGGCACGAGGCTGTGCGGTCCTTCGACCGTGGCGCGGTGCTCGATCAGGCTTTCGACCCCGCCGAGCGACGTGGCGGGGATGAATAGATTGCAGGCCGCCGCCACTTTCCGGGCATCATCGGCATCACCGGCGACGCAGACCGACATCATCCCGCCGAAGCCGTTGGCCATCTGGCGCGCCGCAATGTCGTGGCCGGGATGCGACGGCAGGCCGGGATAGAGTACCTGCTCGATCTTCGGATGGCCCTCGAAATGCGTCGCGATGCGGAGCGCATTCTCCGAATGGCGCTCGAAACGCACCGCCAATGTCCGCATGCCGCGCAGCAGCAGCCAAACCTCGTGCGGCCCCATGACCGCGCCGAGCTTCGCGCGCACCGTCTTGATGTCCTCCCACATCGCGTCGTCGGCCTTGGTGATCAGGACGCCGCCCAAGACATCGGAATGGCCATTCAGATACTTCGTCGTGGAATGGAAGACGATGTCGGCGCCAAGGCTTAGGGCCTGGGTCGTGACGGGTGGCGCGACCGTGCTGTCGACGCCGACCGCGGCCCCTGCGGCGTGGGCGATCTCGGCGCAGGCGGCGACATCGACCACATCCCAGGTCGGGTTTGCGGCGGGCTCGACCCAGAGGATCTTGGTCTTGCCCGGCCGCATCGCCGCCGACACGGCGCTCAAGTCGCGGGGATCGACGAAATCCACTTCCACCGTGCGCTTTTCGACGATCCGGCGGAGCCAGTCCTGCAAGCCGTGATACATGACCTTCGGCGCGACCACGTGATCCCCGGTCGACAGCGTCTCGAACACCGCGGTCGCCGCCGCCAAGCCCGACGCGAACAGACGGGCCTCCGCGCCGCCCTCGAGCCGCGCGATGAGCCGCTCGACCGGTGTATCGGTCGGGTTGCCGTAGCGGCTGTAGGTATAGTCGCCGGTCAGCTCATAGTCGGCATCCCGGGCATAGGTGGTGGAGGTATGGATCGGCGGCACCACGGCGCCGGTCTCCTTGTCGATGTAATGCATCGCCTGCGGAAGCAGGCTGCGGGGCGACAGGTCGTTGCGATTAGCCATATCGGGTAGTCCTAAGGGGTTAGGTAATGTGGGCGAGGGTCACCGGTATCTTAACCTTTGAGATCCACGTTCCAACGCTGACGAAACCGGAAAAGCGCATTGTAAGGAGGCGGATTTTCCGCTCAATACCACCCCTACCTATTTTGGGCGAGCGCCGAACCTTTAACCATTGCCGTAAACCAATCGAAGAGCGCCCGGGGGTCTAATGCTCCGGGGGTGGTCGACAGAAGTCCGTTCGGACGCGATTCTGCGGCCCTAGCGCACAAGTCCCGCCCCTGCATTGCAACGGAACTCTACGGGGCTCCGGTGGGGGCGGGCGACTGCGCGAGGATCGAGACCCATCAAATAATATCGATGGAGACTACTGGCGCTTACCGGTCTTGGCCGGAAGGTTGGCCTGCAATTTCCGGCACATGGCCTGACGTTTTTTCAAGGCATTCTCCCATTTTTTCAACGCAGCCTTGTACTTGGCGTGATCCGTATTCGGTGCTGTCTTCGGTGGTGCAGCGGGACGGTTCTCCTGCAAGGCCTCAAGGGCGCTCATGCAAGACTGCAACGCCTCGACACTGGTCGACTTTGCCGCGGATGCCGGTAACGGAAAGAACAGAGCCATGGCAAGAAGTGCCGCCGCATGGATCGATGTCAAACGTCCCATAACAATTGCCTTTCCGAAACCGGGAGACTTCAATGCCGTCCGTCGGATCAGAATACCAGATCATTGCCAGCTGCATCCAACGCGCAAGCGGAGTCGATACGGTTGGCTAGATTGTCGCAAACATAGTTTCGCGGATTACGCGCCGCCAATTCGGGCAGACGACCGCGCGCCCGCCAGCGGCGCCGACCAGGCGTCGTAGCCGTAGACGCTCTCGATCTCCGCCTTGATTTTCTCCATGTCGTTTAAACGCGAGATCCGCTGGATGCGCGCCGTCCGGTCCTTTCGCGTGTTTTCGTAACACAGCAGTGCGGCCGTGATGTCCGCTTCTCCGACACCGTCGAGGCAGCGCGACAGAATCGCCGCATCCTCGATCGCGCTGGACGCGCCCTGGGCCATATACGGCGTCATCGGATGGCAGGCGTCGCCGAGCAGCGTCACCCGGCCGGAGCCCCATTTCGGCAGCGGATCGCGTTCGAACAGTGCCCATCTATGCACGTCGGGGCAGGCGTCCAACACGGCGCGGACATTCGGATGGAAATCCCTATAGGCCTCGCGCAGCGCACCCAAGTCGCCCTTTGCCGACCAGGATTCAACCTCGAAGTCGGGTTCGGGCGTGCTGGTGACGAAGTAGATTTCGTCGCGCCGCGGGTTCACGTAGTAAATCACGATATGCCGGTCGGGGCCCCACCACTTGGCGCAATCGTCGATCGCGGAATCGCCCAGCAAAGACGCCGGGAAGGTGGTGCGGTAGGCGACGCGGCCGGTGAAGCGCGGTTTCTCCGCACCCAAGAGGATTTCACGCACGACCGAATGCACACCGTCCGCGCCAATCACGATGGCGGCATTTGCGGTACTGCCGTCGGCGAATTTCAGGGTTACGCCGTCCGCCGCTTCGTCCAGGCCGACGAGTTTACGGTCCCGATGCACGATGCCGTCCGGCACCAAATCCGCCAAGGCCGCGTGCAGGTCGCCCCGGTGCATGTAGAAGTAGGGCGCGCCGTATTTCCGTTCGACCGTATCGCCGAGCATGCGCTCCCACGTGATCTCGCCGGTATCCCATTGCCGGTTGAGCGATGAATTCGGCTGAAAGGCGAGTTCCCGCAAACGCGGTTCCAGGCCCAGCGCCCGGAGCACCTTGATCGAATTCGGGCTCTGCTGGATTCCCGCCCCGATGCGGGCAAAGGCGTGCGCTTGCTCGTAAACGTGTACGTCATGGCCGACACGCCGCAATGTTGCCGCCGCGGCGAGGCCGCCGATACCGGCGCCGACGATGGCGATCGAAAGCGGATGTCCTGTCATGTGCGAAGCGTTCCCATGCCGTGACGCTATACCGGCTGCCCCTGTAACGTCCAATTGCATGCGTCCGCCGTGTCAAAGCTGTACTGTGAGTCTTTATGCACGGAGGGCGGGATATGACGGAACAATTCGACGCGATCATTATCGGCACCGGCCAAGCCGGACCGCCACTGGCTCAACGCATGACGCGCGAGGGCATGAAGACGGCGATCATCGAGCGCAAGCTGTTCGGGGGTACCTGCGTCAATGTCGGTTGCACCCCGACCAAGGCTTTGGTCGCCAGCGCCAGGGCGGCGCATATGGCTCGGCGCGGCGGCGATTTCGGGGTCGCCATCGACGGGCCGATCGCCGTCGATATGAAACAGGTCAAGGCGCGCAAGGACGCCATCGTCAAGCAATCCAACGACGGGGTCACGAACTGGCTCAAGTCAATGGAGAACCTGACCGTATATGAGGGACATGGCCGGCTTGAGAGCGCCAATTCCGTCCGCGTCAACGGCGACCTGTTGGAAACCGAGAGGATCGTTCTCAACGTGGGCGGCCGCGCCGCTGTTCCCGATATGCCCGGGATCGAGGACGTCGAGTACCTGACCAATACCGGCATGATGGATATCGACGAATTGCCGGAGCATCTCATCATCGTTGGCGGCAGTTATATCGGCCTCGAGTTCGCGCAGATGTACCGCCGGTTCGGCGGCAAGGTTACCGTGGTCGAGATGGCGCCGAAGCTGATCGGCCGCGAAGATGATGATGTCTCCGAAACCGTGCACGACATTCTGACGCATGAGGGAATCGACATTCGGCTGAATGCCGACTGCATCGGATTGGCGCGACACGACGATGGCGTAGCCGTCACCGCCGACTGCGACCCGGAGATAGAAACCATCACCGGCAGCCATGTGCTGCTGGCCGTCGGCCGGATTCCAAACACGGACGATCTGGGGTTGGGCGCCGCCGGCGTGGAAACCGACGAACGCGGCTATATCATCGTCGACGACGGGCTGCAGTCGAACGTGCCGGGAATATGGGCAATCGGCGACGTCAACGGCCGGGGCGCGTTCACGCATACGGCCTACAACGACTACGAAATACTCGCCGCCAATTTGTTCGACGACGATTCGCGCAAGGTATCGGATCGCATTACGGCGTATGGCCTTTTCATCGATCCGCCGCTCGGCCGTGTCGGGATGACCGAAGCACAGGTCCGGGATTCGGGCCAAAAGGCGCTCGTCGGCAAAATGATGATGGCGCGGGTCGGCCGGGCGCGCGAACGAAGCGAGACGCAAGGTTTCATGAAGGTCCTGGTCGATGCGGAAACCGACCGACTCTTAGGCGCAACGATTCTGGGTATCGGCGGGGACGAGGCGGTTCACGCCCTGATCGACATCATGTATGCCGATGCGCCCTATTCGGTAATACAGCGCGCCGTTCCCATCCATCCGACGGTCTCGGAGCTGATCCCGACGTTGCTCGGTGATCTCAAGCCGCTCGAATGACGGCAGGTAGAGGATCGAGGAGCGCCTAATGGCGCAGCCGGAACCCCGGCGACTGCAATTCCTCGACCGCCTGCATGACCTTGTTCCACTGTCCGACCGCGTGTTGATCGCCACGATCCAACATGCGGTCCGACCGCATGGCGGCCTCCACGCGCGCCTCGCGGCCATATTGCTTGATGAGCTTTAGTGCGGTTTCGTAAATATCGAAATCGTCCATGTCGTAATGCGTACACAACGATCATGACAATTTTATGGTGCGACCAAATTGGCTGAATTCCTGCCCCGCAAAGGCGCGGCTGATCAGCGGCAACCCGCACTCCCGCCTCCGAATCGATTACGGCGCGGGGATTGCTATCGGGTCGATCCGATCCAGCCCTTTGTGCATCGTGCGGACGATGAAGTCAGCGCGTTTCGACGGCCCGCCGGCGGATGGCGTCGGAAACTCTCGATCCCATGCATTGATCTTGACGGTTACCGCGCATAAAGCGCCACCAATGGCCAATTGGTAGTCGTGGATGATCCTCTCGACCGCCCGAAACCGTTCTTCCGAGAGGCCCTGCCACATGTCCTTCGTTTGCGAACGGAACATCTCCAAGACATCGCGAACTTCCAAATATAGGCGCTTTAAGTGTGTTTCGATCTTCTTGCAGCTATCCATGAAAGCCGCGTTGGACCGGAGCGTTGGGTCCTTTTTCAGCTCCGCAATCGACTTCAGAAACGCGATAAGCGATGGGGAAATCAGATCAAGGCAGTGTTGATAGTAAGCGAGCGATAGGTAGACATCCGAATAGTCCTGCAAGAACATCGGGATTTGCGCGATATTCAAATTGAGCGTCTTCGCCAGATCGCGGAGATTCCGCCGCGCGGCCTCGACGTCCGGGCTCGAGAAGAGCTTTACGATGTCGCCGAACGTTGCGTCGTTTGACCTCTCATTCCCATAAACCGCCATCATCAGGGGCCCGGTAAAGACCCGCATGTAATCGGCCAGTTCTTTCGCTTTTTCGGGCGAAAGTTGAAGGCTCTCCTGACCGTCGACTTCGATGCCGAGTTTTCTGAGGCTGATCCGTAGACTGTACACGTCGTAGCTCGGCAAACCGCCCAGCGCGCCGACGATATCCAAATCGGCTTTGCGGTCACCGGACATATCGAACACGCTCGCCAGGTTTTGCGGGGGTATTTGTCCGCTGCCGGCGGAACCGTCGTTGAAGATCTCGACCATTCCCTGCAGTTCTGAGTTCTTGACCAGCCGGGATCTACGCAGCGTGCCCGTCCGTAAGGGGATCGTCGACAATGGCAGAATATGTAATGAGTCCTGCTCGCTAAAGGAAATATCCGGGCGAGCGCTGCCGTCATGAGGCATGTGAATTTTCCGAAGGTTATGTGCGGAGAGAATAACGACCGTTGGACTATTTAAATGTTGTATTAGGTAACGATAATACAATCTTATTTAATGTTACTTAAATTTCATAATCGGAAAACGATAGAATTGGAAAAAATTTTACTGTAAGGTGTAATTATAATAATAACTATATTTCAATACCTTACGAATCGGCACTCTACACTTTAGATATACTCGATACCCAAACACATCACTAAAATTGCGAATATTTGTAGAATCATCACAACCGATTGGGCTGGTATCCGAGGCTGTATCGCCTGCATTGCGACACTGGAACTGCATCATATGTGGTATGGGTAACCGGCCTAAATACGCGCGGCCCACGCATCCAATTTGGGCAGTACGATCTCGGCCGGATCGGAATCGATACTCAGGATTATGCGTTCCACACCGGCGTCCGCATAGGCGTTCCATTGGTCCGGATCGTGTTCCGCACCGAAGGCGCTGATCGGAATCGACCGTCCCGCGGCTTCCTCCATCGCGCGGAATTCCGGCACCTTTTCCAGCAAGGTATAGCTCGGCCGTTTCGCGTGCGGCAGCCAACCGTCGCCATAGGTGAGGGCGCGCCGCGCTCCGTACGGGAATTCGCCGCCGACATAGACCGGCGGCGATTTCTGGACCGGTTTCGGCCACGCCATCATCGGCCCGAAATCGACCATGTCGCCGTGATACTCCGGCTTGCTCTCGGTCCAGATTCGCCGCATTGCCTCGACCTTCTCGCGCATGGCCTTGTGGCGCGTCTTGAAGGTGACACCGTGGTTCGACATCTCGTCCTTGTTCCAGCCCGCGCCGATGCCGAACAGAAAGCGGCCGTTCGAGATTTGATCCACCGTGGCGACCTGTTTGGCGGTCTGGATCGCGTCGCGCTGCGGCACCAGGCAGATACCGGTCGCGATCTTCAGCGTCGTGGTCACCGCCGCCGCCGCGCCGAGCACCACGAATGGGTCCATGACGTCGTAATATTTCTTCGGCAACTCGCCGCCTTGAGGCCATTCGGACGCGCGAGACAGGGGAATGTGGCTGTGTTCCGGCAGCCACAGGGAGTCGAAGCCGCGCTCCTCCAACGCCACCGCCAATTCGGCCGGCGGAATCGCGTAGTCGGTGCAGAACATCGCGAGACCGATTTTCATGCCCATTGCCGTTGGTTCTCCCGAATTCGAATGGCTACGCCGTAGCAATCCGCCGTTTTCGAGGACTACGATACAATGTCGGCCGATAATCGCCTATTCCAGCGCTTCGCGGCCTGCCGATACTCGGACCGGATGAAGGAGGGCTTGCGTAAAGCCACGTGTGCGACAAGAGGGGGCCGCTCGGCCGTTTCACGATCCGGCGACGCTCTCCCAATACGGCCTTTCAAATGCGCGGGCCAAGTCTGAATCATCACGCGCTAGCGGCCGGTGTGCGGGATGAAGCGGACGGCCAAAACAACCCGTCTACCGACAGACCTTCATCGGAAGTATCAGGCCCCACCGGGTTTCTCGAGTTTCGCCGAATTCAACGAATCCCGCTTTCTTATACGCTGCGATTGCGCGTGTATTTTCGGGGTGCGGATCGGTCGCGACCACTGGGGCTCCTTCCTCAAACAGCGTTTTCAACCGCTCGGCGATGAAGGCTGAGCCATGCCCTTTTTCGATCATGTCCTGCTCACCAATAAATTGGTCGATGCCCCGTGAGCCTCTTGGAAGGCCGAAAAAATGGTGATCTTCCCAACCATGGACGGTGTAGTCTTGCATGTACGCAAAAGAGCGCCCGGCTGTTGAGACTATCCATCGTGCCACACGAGGGTCTTCCAGATCCTTCTCGTCACAGGGCTCAATTGAATCCCACCACTCACGGACATGGGGTCTTGACTGCCATCCCAGTACCAAATCGAGATCAGCTTTCGTTGCCTTACGAAATGTGTATCGGTTGGTCGCTGTCATCCCAGCACGATAGCAGATAGGCCGCCGGCGGATGTGGGCTCGATACTGCCATTGGGGCGTATTGGCCCCCTCGAACATCCTCCTTCATGCTTGGCATTGGTTCAAACAGAAAGGCCTTGCCCGACCGTCTCGCGATCTGGCAAGGCCCTAGTTCATCGGTCATTCGAACCATGGCGCACACGGCCATCGGTTTGCTGGACGACGTTTAGCCTTCTTTTCGGAGCATCCAATCGGCTTGATCCGATTGGAAGGGGAGCACGTCGAATTCGGCCGGCCCCCCGCTGTTCGGCAGCGCGCGGGCCAGGCTGATGAAAAGGTAGGCCAGTTCGCCGGCATCCTCGATCATCGCGTCGGCCACGGTCTCCCAGGTCACCTTGCCGTCTTCGCCGATCTTCCGGTTCTTGGCCCATTCATGGATCTTAATCGTCGCCTCGTGTCGGGCCGCCTCGATCTCGCTGTCGAACAGCTTGCCGTCGCACGTCTTATACGCTTGCATCCTGTGCATCACTCTGCCCTTGAATTATTTCTGCCAAAATCGTTGTTATTTCGAACAATTAATTCGCTTCGGCTCGCGTAATACGCTCCTCGGGATCCCGGCCCGAAAGACGGGTATTCCAAGACGCAATCCTGGAATACATCATGCGAAAACCACCCGAAATGGGCAATCTGCCCATACAGACTAGTCTATGAGGAGGAGGCCGTCGGCAGGCTGCGCGCCGGGGCGCCCCTGGATATTCCGCGAAAAACCGCGGTTTTGCCTGATCAATGACACGGACAGGTTCTTTAGGGCAGGGTTTTTCAGCGCCAAACCGCCGGCCTCGGCAAGACCGGTTTTTTTGCCATATCCGCGACCCGTTCGGGCCACAGGCCTCGAACCTAACTGGCCAATTTCTGCGCGGGCTGGTTCGCGCTCGTGATGAAGTCGGTAAAGGACCGCACGAAATCCTGGTCCAGGCTATCCTTCATATCGGCCATGATTTTCAAGGCTTTTTGCGGTGGAAATCCGGGTTTGTAGGATCGTTTGTCGACCAGCGCCGAATAGACGTCCGCGATGGCCGTCAGCCGCACGAGATCGCTGATTTCCGCTCCTTTCAGCCCGTCGGGGTAGCCGGTGCCGTCCAGTTTCTCATGGTGATGGACCGCCATTCCGACGACGTCTTTGTCCATGCCGTTTTCCGCCGCAAGAATCTGCCGCGATATCTCCGGATGTCCCTCCATGACACGCCACTCGTCGGCTGTCAGCTTGGTCGGCTTGTCGAGGATCGCGATGGGAACTCTGGATTTGCCGATTTCATGCAACAGGGCGCCAAGGGTGAGGTGGGAAAGGTCGCCTTTCTTGATACCGAGGGCTTCGCCGAAGGCGACGATCGTGAAACAAACGAACATGCAATGCGTATACGTGTAGTCGTGGTAATGCTCGATAGAACCAAGCCATGTTTTGAGATTCGTATCGCTGGCCGCGGCGGCAATCTTTTCCGTGGTGTCCTGTATCGCATCGTGCGGCAGGTCCTGCCCGTTCCGGCACTCCGAGAAGCAAGCACTCATGGTCGATGCACACGATTCGAGCGCATCGGTTTGGGCTGGATCGAGCAGTTTCCAGCTCTTTTCCACCTGCATCGAGAGTGCTCTTCGGATGGCGAGCATGAACTCGACCGCTTTGAGGGGCCAGACAAAGCATTCCATTGCCCGCAGGGCTTCCGCCTTGGCCATCGCACCCGAATTGAAGGTCGGAAACACGAAGATGCTCGGCCGGTCATGACGATCCAACGCTTCCTGGACCGATCGGAACGTGGCGCTCTTCTCCAGGTTCGCGGCTATGAGGAAAACCGATCGCGCGGGGGGATCGATAGCGGCCATATTCTCAACCGGAATGGCGTCTACCTGGAACCACGGCGCGAGCACGTCAAGAAGCTGTTCCGACATCGATGGCATATCCGTTACCAAGACGATCTCGGCGGAGGGATGTGCGTTCATAGAGTCCTATCATTCCAAAGCCCAGCCCTGCGCGGCCGGTAGTAGCCGCCATTATTACTCGCGAAAGTAAAGATAATCACAATTGTTTGGAGAATTAATTTCTTAACGAAGGTCGGTTAGGTATTGATATTTCATATCTATTTTACCATTGCATATTGACCAAGTTTCGGCCTCGACCGCTGATCGACGGCCCTGGGGACCGAGTCCATCCTGGGATCCAACCGCGGAATACGGGACGCCCCGAATACCGCGAAATCGCCGGCTTCGAGCTCTTTCAGGTGTTTCGGTGGGGCGTGCCCGGTTCCGGCGCCTGCTGCGTACCGGCGGATTGCCGGTTCGGTTCTCCGGCGATGAATTCGTCGAGCAAGGCGAGATTGCGGACGTGTGACTTGAACCCCACGTCGAACAGATCCCCAACAATCGGGATGGCGCCGACGAGAAGATCGATGAGGAGGTTCACCGCCATCTTCGACTTCAACGACATCGGCATGCCCAATTGATGCGCGCGCCGGATGAAATACACGCCCCAGAGCGCGGAGACTGAATCGCCGACGCCCGGCAACAGGCCGATAACCGCATCGAGACCGAAGCGGATATTCGTGCCCGGCACCCGAAACCGGTCATCCAGCCAGTGGGCGACCCGGCGAAGGCGTTGAACATCGCGGTGTTGATGATCGTTACTCATTTTCGGCAAAACCCTAGATGGCGCACCACCCGATCGCGAAACCGCGCCGTAGACATCTCGAGAGGCAGAACGATCATAGCGATTACAACGATGATAAGGGCATCCCAAATCGCCGGAAAAGCCGGCGCCACTGCCGAACCGGAAACCTAGGAGGGGTACCGGGAGGGTCCGCGAACTGCTGCGGCGCCGACAATAGAACAACGCGCGACCGGGCAAGACGTTCCGCAGCGAAAAAAGAGCCCCGCGGGAGACGGGGCTCAGGTCGCGTCGCTCGGTCGGCGCATCAAGACTTTGGGGAGCTTGCGACACCGAAGGGTGAGCGGCGCATCACGCTCCGAAAGGTTTGCAACGCGGCGATGTCCGATCGAAACCGGAGTTGCCGCTTCCTCGGGAGCGATGGCGGCCGCATCGCGAAGAGGACCCGTGCGGCCGCCACGAACAGGGAACGCGCTTCGCGGCCGCCGGTTCCCCGAAAAAAGAAAGCCCCAGCCAAAGCCGGGGCAATTTAGGCGGGAATCGAAGGAGCGTGGATCCGCGATCAACCTTGGGGAGCTTTGTCGTGGCATCCGCCCAATAGAAACGCTGGGACGGCACGATGATTCCGCTTAGGCGCGGATAGGGCAGGCAAAACGATGCGGTGGCACACATCAAAAGCCGGGCACCTAGTCTGCCGAAGGCCTATTCGACAGGGATATATGAAATAATGGTGAGCCCGGCAGGGGTCGAACCTGCGACAACCTGATTAAAAGTCAGGTGCTCTACCAACTGAGCTACGGGCCCATCCGGGCGGCCGGTGATGTCCGGCGCGGTGCCGTTTCGGGCGCGTGGGCCTTGGACGGCGTCGGGCGGTTGGCATGCCTTCGGGATTGCGCCGTCCGTGGCGGGCACCCGGCCCCGACTTGCGGCGGAAAATAGGGCCGGATTCGCGCCGGGTCAACCGCTAGCGGGCATAATCGCTTCTGCCGCGCGGCGCCCCGCTGTATCATCCGGCATGGACCACATCTGGAATTACGACGCGACGCCGGGATCGCTGTTCGATCCGGGCAATGCGGACGATTTCTTTCGGCTGGCGCCGCGCTACCATCCGCCCGCGCTGGCCGCCGAAATGGCGCGGCTGGTCTACTGCAGCGACCTCAACCGCGTTAGCCTGGCGCTACGGCGCGCCGGCTACGGCGATCCGCTGTGGTTCCGGGAGAAGGGCACGGACGCTTTCCTGACCCGCAGCGCGGATATGGCGGTGCTCGTCTTTCGCGGGACCGAGGGGCCCAAGCTTCGGCATCTGACCGACCCGGCCCGGCTGCAGCGCGCCTTCGCCCAAAGCGGCTTCGATTGGACCCAGGCGGCGCAGAGCTTCATGGCCGGCCTGCGGCCCGATATGCAAGAGGTCTCGGCACACCTGATGACCGAGCTGCAGGACCTGCTGACCGACCTGGATTTCGCGCCGGCCGATTGGATGGTTGATGGCGCGCCGGCCGGCCGGGTGCACCGCGGCTTCGCGCAGGCGCTCGACCGGGTGTGGGAACCAATCGCCAATCAACTCGCCGGTCTGGACATGCCCGTCATCTTCACCGGGCACAGCCTAGGCGCGGCCCTCGCCACGCTGGCGGCCAGCCGGCATGCGCCGGAAACGCTCTACACATTCGGCTCGCCGACCGTCGGCGATGCGGACTTCGCGAAGACCCTGCAGGGAACGGTGATCTACCGCTATATGAATTGCACCGATCTGGTCTGCCGCATGCCGCCCGCGCTCTATGCCCATGTGGGCACGCTGCGCTACATCGATTCCGCGGGACGGCTGATCCACGCGGCGGAATCCGACGCCGACCAAGTTGCGGCCTGGACCGAACATTTCCAATCGACGATGGGGCAGTGGGACAAGCTGTGGCTGCGCGGCCTGATCGACCACGCACCGGTCAACTACGTCCGGGCAGTGCTGAACGGGCAGACGTAGGCGGCGTCTTCAGGCCTGCTGCACCGACAGCATGTCGTCGCGTTCCGCCATCCATTCCGCCGCATAGCCGCAGTCGCGGTAGTCGTCGAAATACGGGCCGCCCGACGTATAGTGCAGGTTGGAAATTTCGGACACCGGCAGCGCGGGGTCGTAATCGACCAGATGATTCCAGCCGCGCGGGATTTCGCCGATCAGGTGGTCGCCGTCGAGCCATTGGAAGCGGTGCAGCGCCAAGCCGGTCGCCGTGTTGACATAATCCGGCGTCAACGCATCGCATTTGGCGCAATTCATCAGCATGACGCTCGACCAGTTCTTCTTTTCGAACTTGGTCTGCGGCTGGCCGAGGAACTTGGTGGTTTCCGTCGGGACGTGGTCGTGATGCACGCACATCACCGCGTATTTGTCGTCGCGGAGGTCCCACAGCCTGGCGATATCATCGAGCACGAGCATGTCGCAATCCATGAAGATCGCCCAACCCTCGAAACCGCAGAGATACGGCGTCAGGAAGCGCGAAAAGGAGAAGTCGGTGGACTGCAGCGGGTGCCGTTCCCGCCACATCAGGTCGCCCAGCTGCGAAAGCCGCAGCGGCGTGACCGCCACCGGTCGGCTCGCCCGCCGCTGGATCGAGTGTTCCAACACGCTGTAGGCGACGGCCTCGCGCGGGTCGTATCCGACGAACACGCGGATAAGGTCTTGAGGCATGTGGGGAATGCCTTTCTTGATGATTGCGGGAGTTGAATACACGTTCGCCCCGGCGCAAACAAGGAAACCCGCCTGCGGCTATTGCGCGCCGTCGCGAAACTCGGCCAAGGCGTCGGCCACGCGGGCGAGCAGGTCGTCCCAGCGGCGCGGTTCGGATTGGCGGAACAGGCGCATGGCCGGATACCACGCCGTGTCCTCGCGCTCGCGCTGATAGCGCCAGTCGGGCGTGAAGGGCAGCATCGTCCACACCGGCTTGCCGAGCGCGCCCGCCATATGCACCGTCGTGTTGGTGATCGAGACGACGATGTCCATCGCGGCGACCTGTGCGGCGAAATCTTCCAGGCTGGCCAACTGATCGATTTTCGGGTCGGTATAGATTTCGACGGCGGTGCGGTCCCGCGTCTCGGCGATTTCGGCCGAATGGTCGCCGTATTGCAGCGAGACGAACTGTAATCCCGGCATGGTCAGGACCGGATCCCACAGCGCGAGCGGCGCATTCCGTTCGGGCCGGTGAAGGTTGCCGCTCGCCCAGGCGATCCCCACGATCAACCCGTCGCCCCGGTCCTTGTAGCGGGCGCGGCAGGCCGCCGTGACATCCGGATCGGCGGAAAGATACGCGGTCGCCGGCGGTTGCGCCGCGGCCAAGTCCGGTTTAAGCCGCCGCGCCAACTCGCTGAACGGTGTCTGAAAATCGATGTTGTCCGCGGTCAGATCCCGCGCGGGTTTCGGCCGGCGGGGATGCACCGCAATGTCCGGAAAGGCCCGGCTGAACATGCCGGCAAGCCGGGGGTCGCACTCGACGAGGCAGCGGCCGGCCAAATCCGATAGCTCGGGCAGCATGCTGGCGAAGAGGATTTCGTCCCCCGCGCCCTCGTCGGCCCATGCAAGGACGGATCGCCCGGTCAGGTCTTCGCCCTGCCAACGCCGCTGCGGGAAGGGACGGGGCGCCCGGCCGTCGCGCCGCCAGCGCCAGTCGTATTCGCGCCAGCCTTCGTCGTACTGGCGGTCGAGCAGCAACAGGAGTCCGAGATTGGTATGCGCCTCCGCCGAGTCCGGAAGCTGGGCAAGGGCCGCGCGATAGGCGGCAATTGCCTCGTCGACCTTGCCCCGGTCCTCGAGGATGTTCCCGTAGTTGATCGACAGGTCGCCGCGGTGGGGCGCCAGCGCCAGCGCCTTTTCCATCATCCGCTGCGCGTCGGCGGTGCGGCCTTGTCCTTGCAGCACCCGGGCGAGATTGTTGTGCGCCTCCATCGACAGCGGGTCGGCTTCGATGGCGGCGCGCAGATGTGTTTCCGCCTCGTCGTAGCGCAGTTGCATCGACAACGCCTTGCCGAGCCCGATCATCGCCTCCACATCGCCCGGCGCGTGGGTCAGTGCTTCGCGGTAGGCCGCTTCGGCGTCGTCGAACCTTTCCAATGCGTTGAGTGTCAGACCGAGATTGAAATGCGCGTCTACGAAAGCCGGCTCCAACGCAACGGCTTTCGCATAATGCGCCGCCGCCTCGTCCAACCGGTTCAGCTCGCGATAGGTATTGGCGAGATTGAAATGGCCATCGGTGAAATCGGCGTCATACCGAAGCGCCTGCTTATATATATCGGCGGCGCGGTCGACGTCGCCGGTCGCGCGCAGCGCACCGCCCAGGACGTTGTAGACGGCCGGTTCCCGGGGAGCCGCCTTGATCGCCTTCTCCAACAGCGGGATCGCATCGCGCGGCCGCCCATTGTTGAGCAGTATTAATCCGTAGAGGTGGCAGACCTCCGCCAGGCCCGAAACTTCATCCTCGATCGACCGCAGGGCCGTTTCGGCCTCTGCCAAATCGCCGGATTGATAGTGCTCGACCGCGTTCTGGAACCGGCTTTGCAACTCGAGAGGCGCAGCGACGATGCTTGCCGCCGGTCCCTTCTTACGCGCGCCGCGCGCTGCTTGCCGTCGTTGTTGGCGGTTCATGTGTTGCCCGATATTCCCGCGACCATCGCGGGCTACCCTGGGAGAGGGCTACGGGACTGTCAAGGCAGGGAAAGCGCCGTTAGGTGCCGCGGAATTCCTCGACCATGTCGGTCAGGCGTTCGATATCGTGAATGATCAGGCAATCGTCTTCACGCGTGACCAAATCGGTTCGCGCCAGATCGCCGAGGACGCGGGCGACTGTCTCGCGGGTGGTGGAAACCCGGCTGGCGATATCGCCGTGGATGGGGATCGGCTTGATGATGCCGGTATTGTCCTCGTCATTCGTTGACGATTTCGCCAGGCGCAGCAGTTCGGCGTGAACCCGGTTGTTCGCCCCGAGGGTGCTGAGATCCATGATGCGCTCGGTCGAGGTGCGAATGATCCGCGCCATATGCACCATGATGCGAACCGCCAGTTCTGAATGTTCCAGCAGCAATTCGCGGAAGGTCTCGTGGGACATCGTCGCGACGGAGGTCGGTTCCAGGGCGACGACATTCGCGGACCGCGGCTGGCTGTCGAGCGCCGCCAACTCGCCGAAGTAGATGCCCGACTCCAGATCGTCGAAAGTGACCTCGCGGCCCGACAACGAGTAATTGACGACGCGTACCCGGCCCGACGTGATGAAATACACGTCGCGGCTCTCGGCCTGACGGTCGATGATCAGTTCCTGTTTCTTGAATTTTTTCCAGCTGCAACGTTGTTCCAGCCGCGCGATATCCTCCGCCGCCAGGTCGCTGAATAACTCGACATTCGCGAGTGTATCGGTCTGTCCGTTGCTCATCCCCAACCCCGTTGCCCCGGCACGCTACAGCATATCCGGGGCAAACCCTAACGCAGTGAACCGTATACTACCGAAATTCGCTTAATTTTGGTTTAAGGAACTTGATAGCAAGATTTTGTCCCTTTTATGGCCATTTAGCCGGATAGGTCCATACGTTCATCGAGGGCAGCGTTTTCGGTGCGCAACCGCCACGCGAGGATCGCAAAATTCGCGATGGAGAAGAGGAGGGCGATTTCCCATGCGCCGAAGGCCAATGGCAGCAGCGCCACTTCCAGCACGACCACGACGTAGTTCGGGTGCCGCACCCAGCGGTACGGGCCATGGGTGATCAACGGCGTATCGGGCATGTGGATCACCCGCGTCGTCCAATACCGGCCCAACGTCGCAATGACCCAGACGCGGCCGAGCTGCACGAGTAGATAGACCCCGATCACGGCCCAATAAACCGGCGCGTCCGCCGGGATAAGGAACGCCATTGCCGCGAGCCATCCCACATGAATGGCGATCATGACGGGATAGTGTCCCGCGCCGATTTCCCGGCCGCCATTGGCAAGAAGCCAGGCGCCGTTGCGGCGCGACAGCACCAGTTCGCCAAGGCGCTGTAGCGCGACCAACAGGACGATGATTTGGACGGTGGTCATCCGTCTGCGTCCAGTAACAGGAAGCCGGCCGTAAACCCGGGGCCGAGCGCACCGGCGACCATCTTCCCGTTGACGCCATTTTCCAAGGCCTGCTCGAGCACGAACATCACCGTTGCGGCCGACATGTTGCCAAAATTGCGCAACACCGACCGGGCGAGTGCAAGGCCGCCCCGCGGCACATCGAATCCATCCTCCAAGGCATCGAGCACCTTAACGCCGCCCGGATGGAATAGCCATTTCGCGATATCGCCGACCGCAAGGCCGTTGCGCTGCAGGAAAACCTCCATCTCGGGCCGCAATTTTTCACGCACCAACGTCGGGATATCCCGGCTGAACAAAACGCCCAGCCCGTCGTCTTCGACCCGCCATCCCATGACATCCAGGGAATCGGGCCACGTGTGTTCACCCCATCCCGTCAGTTTGAGACCGCCGCCGTCACATGCGACAAGGGCGGCCGCTGCGCCGTCGCCGAACAACGCCGTGGCGATTATGTTGCTTTTTGAATGATCGCCCGGGCGAAAGGTGAGGGAGCATAGTTCGACGACGAGAAAGAGCCAGCGCTCGCCGGGCGCGGCCTTGCTAAGCGCGGCGGCGCGCGCCAATCCCAACACCCCGCCGGCGCAACCGAAGCCGAAGACCGGCAGACGTTGCAGATTCCGGCGGAACGGCATGCGCTCCATCAAGAGCGCATCGAGACTAGGGGTCGCGATTCCCGTCGTGGACGCCACAACGATGCCGTCGATGTCTTCCGGCGACATCCCCGCCGCGTCGAGACATTTCCCGGCGGCCTGCTCCAACAGATCGACCGACGTGTCGATATAGAGACGATCCCGGTCCCGCCACCCTTTATGATCGCCGAGCCATTCCAATGGCGCGCAGGAATACCGCGTCTCGATTCCCGCATTGTCATAGACCGGCAAGAGCCGTTCGAACGCACTGCCGCGATCGGCAAAGATAAACCGGCCGAAAGCTTTTACGTCGTCTTGCGCGATTTGGTATTGCGGGACAGCAGTCGCCAAGGACAGGAGCCGAGGCGTGAGTGACGACGTGTCTGACTTGGTCATTTATCGGGCTACCGCTTCCATGTTCCCCAATATTGCAGGGTTGGCCCGAAAACCAAGCGGCCGGTTCTCACGTTTTCGTCATGCGCCGATTGAGGAGAGTTGTGTAATTAACGCTTTCTTAAGGAGAAATATTCATCTGTCTTTTGTGTTTGAATTTGGCGCTGCTGTGCTCATATTAGCGGCATACCGGTTGAGGTACCGCGCCGGGACCCGATAACCGTTAGGATAAGGATGCCGAATAAGCGATCGAATGAGCCGGAGACCGGTCTGTCAGCGGCGTTGCCGAAATCGCGGCACCCGATTCTGGTGCGGCTGCGCGCTTATTTCCTGGCCGGCATCCTTGTGACGGCGCCCATCGCGATCACGCTCGCGGTGGCGTTCTGGCTGATCGATTTCGTCGACAGCCGTGTCGTCCCGCTCATCCCGGTGCAGTGGAACCCGGATACGTATCTGCACGAATATTTCGGCGTCGAATTCAGTCTGCCCGGCATCGGCGTCGTCATTCTGTTCATCGCGATCACGCTGATCGGGTGGCTGACGGCCAGTTTCATGGGGCGGTTCTTGGTCCGCACCGGCGAAACCATCGTCGCACGGATGCCGGTAGTCCGCAGTATCTACAGTGCGGTAAAGCAAATCACCGAGACCGTCTTCCGTAACCAATCGGAAGCCTTCCGCCAAGCCGTGCTCGTCGAATATCCGCGGCGCGGACTTTGGACCATTGCATTCATCACCGGAGAAACCGAAGGCGAGGTGCAAAACCTCACGCAGGAAGATATCGTCAACATCTACGTGCCGACCACGCCCAATCCGACGTCCGGCTTCTTGCTGTTCGTGCCGCGCGAGGACATCGTGTTGCTCGACATGTCGGTGGACGAGGCTTTCAAGATGGTCGTATCGGTTGGCATGGTGACGCCGGAGGACGAACGCCCCGAGGCGGAACGCAATGTGCCGAAGGTCTCCGCCCGAACCTATGATGCGCCGGCGCTGCCGGACGACAGTCACCGGCCGCGGCGGGTAAGCTAGCCTGAGCGCAGGTTCGCGACGGCGCTGTCGCGCTCGAACAAATACAGCAACACTCTCAGCGCCTGACCGCGTTCGTCGGCCAGTTCCGGGTCCCGCGACAAGATGAGCTTGGTATCGTCGCGCGCCGCTTCCAGCAATTCCTGATGGACCGCCAGATCGGCGAGCCGGAATTCCGGGAAACCGCTCTGCCGCGTGCCGAGAATTTCGCCGCCGCCGCGCAGCCGCAGATCTTCCTCGGCGATCCTGAACCCGTCGTCGCTCTCGCGCAGGATGCTGAGCCGCGCGCGTGCGGTTTCGGTCAAGGGCGGGGCATAGAGCAAAAGACAGGACGACGCGCGTTCCCCGCGTCCGATGCGCCCGCGCAACTGATGCAATTGCGCCAGGCCGAACCGCTCGGCGTGTTCGATCACCATCACCGTGGCCGCCGGAACGTCGACGCCGACCTCGATAACCGTCGTCGCCACCAGCACGTTTGCGGAGCCGTCGGCGAAGCGCGCCATCGCCGCGTCCTTCTCCTTGCCCTTCATCCGGCCGTGCACCAACTCGACGGCATCGCCGAGCCGGCTTTTCAGGTCAGCGTAGCGCGCTTCCGCATCGGCAAGATCGCTGACCTCGGACTCCTCGACCAGGGGGCAGACCCAGTACACCTTCGCCCCGGTCTTGAGCGCACGATCCACACCCGCGATCACGTCCTCGATTCGCGACAGGGGCAGGGTGCGGGTATCGACCGGCTTCCGTCCGGCCGGCTTCTCCGTGAGTTGCGAGGCCTCCATATCCCCGAAACTTGTCAGCAGAAGCGTGCGGGGAATGGGGGTCGCGGTCATCACTAGGGTATCGATCGCGCGCCCCTTCGCGGCCAATGTCAAACGTTGATGCACGCCGAACCGGTGTTGCTCGTCGATGACGGCCAGCATCAGGTTCTGGAACGCCACGTCGTCCTGGAAAAGCGCGTGTGTGCCCACCGCGATCGGCACCGTGCCGTTGGCCAGGTCTTCCAACACCGCCGTACGCGCGCGGCCTTTTTCCCGCCCGGTAAGGATGGCGAGGTTTAGCCCGGCCGCGGCGGCGAGGGGCTTGATCGTCGCGAAATGCTGGCGGGCCAGGATTTCCGTCGGCGCCATCAGTACGGCTTGACCGCCCGCTTCGACCGCGTTCAGCATCGCGAACAGGGCGACCACGGTCTTGCCGCTGCCGACATCGCCTTGCAGCAGCCGCAGCATCCGCGCTTCCGACGCCATGTCGGCGAAGATCTCCGCAAGCGCGTTCTCCTGCGAACCGGTCATCTTGAACGGCAGTGCGGCTTGGACGCGGCTCTTGAGGCGGCCATCGCCGGTGATCTCGCGGCCCGGCAGTTTCTTCATCTTCTGGCGCACGAGACCCAAGGCCAGTTGATTGGCCAGCAACTCGTCATAGGCCAGCCGGCACCGCGGCGGGGCGGCCGGCTCGATATCTTTGTATCCCTGCGGTGTGTGCAACGCCTTTACCGCGTCCTGCCAACTCGGCCAGCCCTGACGCGCGATGTAGGCGGCATCCTGCCATTCCGGTAACACCGGTGCGCGGGAGATCGATTCCCGGATCGCCTTACCCAGCGTCTTCAGCGTCAGTCCGGCGGTCAGGCCGTAGACCGGTTCGAAGCGGGGCATTTGATCCGCATCTTCCTCGGCGAGGATATAGTCCGGATGTGTGATTTGGAATTCGCCGTTCCATTCCTCGATCACACCGCTGATTATCCGTTTCTGGCCTTCCGGCAGCGTCCGGTGCAGATAATCCTTCCGCGGATGGAAGAAAATCAGGGTAACGAAACCGCTATCGTCGGCGCAGCGTACTCGATATGGCCGTTTACCGTGTCCCGGCATGTGGCTGTCGACGACAAGCGACAGCGTGGCGATTTGACCCGTTGGTGCTTCGGCAATGGAGGGCGACAGGGTCCGGTCGATCAGATCGCGGGGCAGCTGCCAGAGAAGATCGACGACATTCGTGCCCCCCAATTTGCCGATCAGCGAGGCCATGCGCGGCCCGACCCCCGGCAGCGAGGTTACCGGCGCGAATAACGGAAACAGGACCTCGGGGCGCACAAATGAACTCGTTCTGAAGGCGGTTTCGATTCGACTCTCGGCAACGAAGTCTAGACTACAAACCGGCGCGCAACCATATGACAACGCAAATTCCCGATTTACCTTCACCCCACAACGGCCTATATGCATCCGATGACATCCGACACGGCGGCACAGGGTACTGACGCGGCTTCGATCCGACTGAAACGGCTCAAGTTCCGCAGTTGGCATCGCGGAACCCAGGAGATGGATCTGCTGCTCGGCCGGTTTGCGGACGCACGTCTCGAAACACTTTCGGAACAGGAACTCGATCTCTATGAAGCCGTTTTGGGCCAAGCCGATCAGGATCTTTACGGTTGGGTTACCGGTGAGCAGCCATGGCCGACGTCTCTGAGGAATTCCCTGACACAGCAGATAACGGACTTCACGCAGAAGATACCGACCTGCTGAGCACGCTGTGGCATGACCTGCCCGCTAGCGGAAAGGGAACGATCTGCGGCGTGCCGGAAGGATATGACGCCTGCCTGTTGGCCGCAGGCCTGCGGGCATACGGCAAACCGATCATCCATATCTGCCGCGACGATGCGCGGATGGCGCGGATGGCGGAATCATTGGCGTTCTTCGATCCCGGCGTCCGGGTGTTCGACCTTCCAGCATGGGATTGCCTGCCCTACGACAGGGTCTCGCCGAACCCGGAACTTGCCGCACGGCGGCTCGAAACAATCGCCTATTTAGCCGATGAACCGTCGGGTCCGTATGTGGTCCTGACGACGGTCAGCGCGGCGTTGCAACTGATGCCGCCGCAAGACGCCTTTCGGGGCGTGGCCATCGCCGGGCGTCCGGGCAGTCAAATGCCGCAGGAAAAACTGCTGAGTTTCTTTTCCCACAACGGTTATCGCCGGGCAGGCACGGTACGTGAACCGGGCGAATACGCCTTGCGCGGCGGTATCGTCGACGTCTTCCCGCCCGGTGAGGAGTCGCCCCTTCGGCTCGATTTCTTCGGCGACGAGCTCGAATCCATTCGCCGGTTCGATGCGATGACGCAACGAACACTGGGCGAAGAGCAGGAAATCAAACTCATTCCGGTCAGCGAAGTCATCTTGGACGACGAAAGCATCGTCGATTTCCGCAACCGCTACCGGACGATCTTCGGAGTCCCGGCCACCAACGACGCCGTCTACGAAAGCGTCAGCGCCGGACAGCGGCATCCCGGCGTCGAGCATTGGTTACCGCTTTTTTGGGACGGATTGGAGAGCCTCTTCGACTATCTGCCCGACGCAATCCTTTCCGTCGACGATCGGACCGAAGAAGCCGTCACGGCACGATTGGATCTCATAACGGATTACTATGAGGCTCGCCGGGAGATGCTGCCATCGACGCAGCGCGATGCGGCCGCGGAGGCGACGCCGGTCTACCATCCGGTTCCGCCCGAAACGCTGTTCCTCGACGATCAACAATGGCGCACGGTGGTGGCGCGGCGGCGCACGGTCGAATTCACGCCTTTCGACGCGCCGGAAGACATGGGCGGCGTGGTCAATGCCGGCGGGCGGCCACCGCCCGATTTTTCGATCGCCCGGACCAATCCGGACTTGAACCCGTTCGATACGGCGAAGGCGCTGATCGAAAAGGAAACCGCGCGCCCCGTGGTCATTACGGCGCATAGCGAAGGATCCCGAGACCGGCTGGCGGCAATGCTGACCGAACATGGCGCGTCGACACCCGTGCTGATCGACAGCTGGCGTGATGTCGATACTCATGATTCCGGGAAGACCCTGTTGGGTATCCTCGACATCGACCACGGCTTCACCGCGCCGGACCGGATAGTCGTCAGCGAGCAGGACATCCTCGGCGAACGGCTCATCCGGGCCGCCCGGAAACGGCGGCAAGCCGAACATTTCATCACCGAAGTTTCCAGTCTCAACGCGGGCGACATCGTCGTGCATGTCGATAACGGTATTGGCCGCTACGAAGGGCTCGAGACGCTGACGGTAAGCGGCGCGCCGCATGACTGCCTGCGCGTTCTCTATGCCGGCGACGACCGCTTGTACGTCCCGGTCGAGAATATCGACGTACTGTCGCGATACGGCGCGGAAGATACGGCGATGCAACTCGACCGGCTCGGCGCGACCGCCTGGCAGGCGCGTAAAGCGCGGGTCAAGGAACGCATTCGCGAAATCGCCGACCAACTGCTCAAGGTTGCAGCCGAGCGTACGATGAAGGACGGGGAAGAGATGCTGCCGCAGTCCGCCGAGTTCGAGGAATTCTGCGCGCGCTTCTCCTTCTCGGAAACCGAAGACCAACAGCAAGCCATCGACGATGTGGTCGCGGATCTAGGATCCGGCCGGTCGATGGACCGTCTCGTGTGCGGCGATGTCGGATTCGGCAAGACGGAAGTGGCCTTGCGCGCCGCCTTCGTGGCCGCAATGACCGGGACACAGGTCGCTTTGGTGGTGCCGACGACCCTACTGGCGGCGCAGCATTACAAGACCTTCACCGAACGGTTCGCGGGGCTGCCCATTCGAATTGAACAGCTGTCGCGGCTCGTTCCGTCCGGCAAGGCCGCCGCGATCCGCGAAGAACTGTCGGCCGGTATGGTCAACATCGTGATCGGCACGCAGTCGCTTCTCGCGAAATCCATCGAATTCGACAATCTGGGCCTGCTGATCGTCGACGAGGAGCAGCATTTCGGCGTCGCCCAGAAAGAACGTCTGAAACAACTCAAGGCTAATGTTCACGTCCTGACCCTGACGGCGACCCCGATCCCGAGAACCCTGCAGATGGCACTCGCCGGCGTGCGCGAGATGAGCATCATCGCAACGCCCCCGGTAGACCGGCTTGCCGTGCGCACTTTCGTGCTGCCATACGATCCCGTGATGATCCGCGAAGCGATCCGCCGCGAATCCTATCGCGGCGGCCAGACATTCTACGTGTGTCCGCGCGTGTCCGACCTAAGCCGTGTCCATGGGCGGCTGAAAGAGTTGGTCCCCGAGGCGAAGGTCGGCATCGCGCATGGCCAGATGCCCACGGCCGAACTCGAGACCGTGATGACAAGGTTCGGCGACGCCGAGTACGACATCCTGCTATCCACCAACATCATCGAAGCCGGGCTCGACATCCCGCGCGCCAACACCATGATCGTCCATCGCGCCGACCGGTTCGGGCTGGCGCAGCTTTATCAACTTCGGGGGCGGATCGGGCGCTCCAAGACCCGCGCTTACGCTTACCTGACATTGCCGCCAGGCCAGAAGATCACCGAAACCGCATCGAAACGGCTGGCGGTCATGCAATCACTCGACACGTTGGGCGCGGGTTTCACCTTGGCCAGCCATGACCTGGATATTCGCGGTGCGGGCAATCTATTGGGCGACGAGCAATCCGGACATATCAAGGAAGTCGGCGTCGAGTTGTATCAGCAGCTCCTGGAAGAGGCGATCACCAAGCTGCGCGAAGGCGAAACCGAAGAAATCATGGAGGAGGGCTGGTCGCCGCAGATTTCCGTCGGATCGTCCGTCCTGATCCCCGACACGTATGTGTCGGATCTATCCGTCCGGCTCGGCCTCTACCGGCGCCTGTCGGTACTGTCCACACGAGACGATATCGACGGCTTGGCCGCCGAGATGATCGACCGCTTTGGCCCGCTTCCAGATGAGGTGAAGAATCTCATGGAAATTATGGAAATCAAACAATTCTGCAAAACGGCCGGCATAGAAAAGATCGATGCCGGCCCGAAAGGCGCGGTGCTGTCCTTCCGCAGCAACGAGTTCGCAAACCCCGAGGGGCTGATCGGATTCATTCAGAAGGAGGCCGGTCGGGTTCGCCTGCGCCCGGATCACAGTCTGCTGTGCATGCGTCGCTGGGACCGGCAGCAGGAGCGGTTGGACGGTGTCCGTGACTTGGTGGGCACGTTGGCGCGGATCGCGACGGCAGCGGCGTAACGGCGCTAGAGCGCGGCCTGACGCGCTTCCTCCTGCACCATATCGAACAGCGAGAAGAAGGCTTCCGGTTCCTGCGCCCCGGAGAGGGCGTACCGGCCGTTCACGATGAAGCAGGGTACCCCCTCGATGCCGATCTGGCGCGCATGCATGTCCTCGTTACGGACGGCCTCTAAGTCCTCGGCGGAGGAAAGGTAACGATCGACCAGGCCGACCTCCAAACCGACATCCTCGCCGATTTCGAGCAAGACCTGCCGTTCGCCGATATCCAATCCACGCATGAAATACGCGCTGAACAGATGCTCGGCAACGGCATCCTGACAGTCATGCAGGCCGGCAAGCCGAATCAGCCGGTGCGCGTCGATCGTATTCGGGGTCACCGTGATCGCATCAAATCGGAAGGCGAGACCTTCCATCGCCCCGACCTGACCGATATGGCGGTAAAGCCGGTCGGCTTCGGTCGCGCTGCCGAACTTCGTCGTCAGGTACGCATCGCGGTCCATGCCGGCCGCGGGCATCGCCGGATTGAGTTGAAAGGCACGCCAATTGATGGAAGCGGGAATGGACGGACGGGCGGCAAGGGCCCGTTCGAGGCGGCGCTTGCCGATAAAACACCACGGACAAATCGGATCGGAAAAGACATCGATGTTCATGCCCATCGCCTTCGATTGTGCCGGTAGAACGGCACCGGAGAGCTTAGGCCATAATCTTCTGGACCGCTAATTCGAGTCCTTTGGCGATCTCGCGGCCGACCGGACCGCCGTCGCCGTTGATCTTATGCGTCATCACGGCTTTCAAAGCGTCGACATGGACACCGATTACCTGCAATTCCTTGTCGCTCGAATCGTCCAGGTTTTCGGTAAAGGCGCAAAGCGACGAGCCGATCCGGGTGAGCAGGGGATAGTCAAAGGTCGCTCCCTGGCCACGCAGGTCATGCACGACCATAAAGATACTGCGGACGATATCGGGGCGCTTGTCGGGATTGGCGACCGCCTCTTTCAGCAACGGGTCCAACTTTCCGATTTCTTCGAGCGCCAAATCGGTAAACTGATCGCTGAGGCGTTTAACCGCAGCGTCGGCGCGAGCGACCATCTTATCGCTGATGTCACCGCCGCCCGATACGCGTTCGGAAATCTGATGCGGCGGTTGGACAAAACGGACCTGCGGATTATTCGGCGTCATTCTAGAAACCCCATCCCAAAAAACTAGCCTGTGCAACGCGGTTATAACGCCCCAGCGGGGCAGAAGTCATATTTCGCATTCATCGTCCAAGCGAACATCCCGTGAGCCCTTTGTAATTTAAGGCTGTTTTGGTGTTCGCATTCCCTCAACTCCGGATTATTCCACTCCTTCGAACCAACCGGAGAGACGATGACAGATGCCATTATACACAAGCGGCATTAAGAATTTGTCAAAAACTGTAAACCAGTTAATTTATTAATATTGTTGTAATTTTTGGTTTCCAGCCGCGATCGGCGAGGACTGCATTCGCGAAAATACGCGGCGCCCCCTCGATTCGCTCGCCGACCGGCATCGGATCGTGATGCCTTGCCAGCTTGACGTATGTCACGCCGCGAAGAACGATATGGTCGAAGGCCGGGGCAACCGGCCCAACCCGCCAAGGAGGATCCCGCCGTTGCCGTCGCCTTTTGACACTCACCTCGACCCGGTCGAGGCGAACCACCAACCCCTGACGCCGCTGACCTTCCTTCGCCGTTCCGCCGCGGTGTTTCCCGACAAGACGGCGTTCATCCACGGCAATTGGCGATGCAACTACCGGGACTTCTATGCCCGGGCACGGCAACTCGCCTCCGCGCTGACACGGCATGGGATCGGCAAGGGCGATACGGTGACGGTCATGGCCGCCAACATTCCGCCGTTGCTGGAAGCGCATTACGGCGCCCCCATGATCGGCGCCGTTCTCAATGCGCTGAATACGCGGCTCGACCCGGCCGCGATCGCCTTCATTCTGGAACACGCAAACACGCAGATACTCTTTACCGACAAAGGGTATTCCGACGTAATGAAGGAAGCGTTGTCCCTGACCAAAGCGACGCCGACCGTGATCGACATCGACGACCCATTGGCCGAATGCGGCGAGCTATTGGGCGAGGAAGACTACGAGGCCTTTATCGCCGCGGGCGACCCGGAGTTCGAGTGGCACTATCCGGACGACGAATGGGAGGCGTTGGCGCTCAACTACACATCCGGCACCACCGGCAATCCGAAAGGCGTCGTGTTTCATCACCGGGGCGCTTATCTCAACGCGATCGGGAATGTTCTGAGCAACGGGTACCGGCACGACACGACCTACCTCTGGACGCTGCCGATGTTCCATTGCAACGGCTGGACCCATACCTGGGGACTGTCGGTCGTCGGCGGCACGCATGTCTGCCTGCGCCAAGTTGATCCCGGGCTGATTTTCGAACTGATCGAACGGCACAGCGTAACCCATATGAGCGGCGCGCCGATCGTCCTCAACATGCTGATCCACGCCCCGGATTCCGCGAAACGCAGATTCTCGCACGGCATCGTGGACATTGCCACCGGCGGCGCGGCGCCGCCGAGCGCGGTCATTGCCGGGATGGAGGAGATGGGCTTCAAGGTAAAGCATCTCTATGGCCTGACGGAATCCTACGGCCCCTCGACCGAATGCGTTTGGCAGGACGACTGGGACGCTCTCAGCTTCGACGAGCAGGTCGGTAAGGTCGCTCGACAGGGGGTTAACGTGGTAACGCTGCACGAACAACGCGTGGTCAATCCGGATACGCTGGAAGAGGTGCCGGCGGACGCGGAAACCGTGGGTGAAATCGTACTCCGTGGCAACACGATCATGAAGGGCTATCTAAAGAATGCGGCGGCGACACAGGAGGCGTTCGCGGGCGGTTGGTTCCATACCGGCGATCTCGCGGTGCTGCATCCGGACGGCTATGCAGAGATCAAGGATCGGGCGAAGGACATCATCATCTCCGGCGGCGAGAACATCTCCAGCCTAGAGGTTGAAGAGGTGTTGTTCCGGCATCCGGACATCATGGAAGCGGCGGTGGTCGCGATGCCGCATGAAAAGTGGGGCGAATCCCCATGCGCCTTCGTAACCACGGTTTCCAACGGCGCGGATTTGTCCGCCGCCGACGTGATCGCGTATTGTCGCGATAACCTGGCACACTATAAATGCCCGACGAAGATCGTCTTCGGCGATTTGCCGAAGACCTCGACCGGCAAAATCCAGAAATTCGTCCTGCGTGACCGCGCAAAGGAGAATTGAATGACTGAAGGGTCTCTGTCGGGCCGCACCGCGCTCGTCACCGGCGCGTCGAGCGGCCTCGGCCGTCACTTCGCGACTGTCCTGGCCCAAAATGGCGCAAAGGTCGCGATCGCCGCACGGCGCATGGAAAATCTCGAGGCCTTGGCCGGGGAGATCGGGAAGTCGGGCGGTCACGCCCTGCCGGTTGCCCTCGACGTCGGCGATCCCGAGGCAATCCGCGCCGCCGTGGAAAAAACCGAGCAGGATCTCGGACCGATCGGCATCCTTATCAATAATTCCGGGATCGCGCCGTCCGAAAGCGCGCTGGATGTCGACGAAGATCTCTGGGACCGTGTGATGGACGTCAACCTGAAGGGCGCCTGGATTACGGCGCAAGAGACCGCCCGGCGCATGATCGAAGCGGGGCAGGGCGGCAGCATCATCAACATCGCCTCGGTGCTGGCGCTTCGCGTGCAGAAAGGGACCGCCCCCTATGCGATTTCTAAAGCCGGTCTGCTGCAGATGACCAAGGCGCTCGCCCTCGAATGGGCGCGCTTCGACATTCGGGTCAATGCAATCGCACCGGGCTACTTCGAGACCGATATCAGCCGCGCCTTCCTTCAAAGCGAGGCCGGCCAGCGCATGGCCAAGTCGATTCCGCAACGCCGCTTCGGCGAGCCGCAGGACCTGGACGGCGCGTTGATGTTCCTGGCGGGCGACGGTTCAAAATACGTCACGGGCGTGCTGATCCCCGTCGACGGCGGTCATAACGTGGTGCTCGCCTGACGGCGGCGCCCTAGCGAAAGGAAACTGAGATGTTCGTGGAAAAGCGCGTCTATACGGTGAAACCCGGCGGCGTTCCCGTCTACATGAAGATTTACGAGGAGTTCGGCTACGCAACCCAGAGCAAGCATCTCGGCCAGCCGGTCGGCTGGTATTTTTCGGAGGTCGGCGGCCTCAACCAAATCACGCATATGTGGCAGTACGAGGATCTGAACGACCGCGCCGCCCGCCGGACCGCGATGCAGGCCGATCCCGATTGGCACACCTATCTCGGCAAGATCAAGGAAGCGGATATCCTGCTGGCGCAGGAGAACGAACTCCTGGTGCCCGCGCCCTGGTCGCCGGAACTCCGAGACGCCTGATATGGATTTCACGCTCAGTCCGCATGTCGAAGAGACGCGACAGCGCATCCGCCGGTTCGTCGACGAGCATATCCTGCCGGTCGAAGCCGACCCGGCGAATTACGACGACCACGAAAATATAGCGCCAGAACCGTTGGAGACGCTGAAGGCCGCTGCGAAGGCGGAGGGTCTGTGGTCACTCTCGCTGCCGGAGGAGTGGGGCGGTCTCGGCTTCAGTATGACCGAGATCGCGCCCTGTTACGAGGAGATGAACCGCTCCATCTTTGGTCCGGTTTGTTTCAACGCATCGGCCCCCGACGACGGCAACATGCGGGTCCTGAGCCAAGTCGCGCGCGAGGACCAGAAGGAGAAATGGCTGCGCCCGATCGCGGACGGCACGATCCGGTCTTCCTTCATCATGACCGAGCCGCATCCCGGTTCAGGCTCCGACCCGTCGATGATGCTGACCGAGGCGAAGAAGGACGGCGGCAAGTGGATCGTCAACGGCACCAAATGGTTCATTACCGGTGCCGGCGTCGCCGAGCATTTCATCCTGATGGCGCGGACGTCGGACGATGCCCGGCGGGGCCTGACCGCCTTCATGTTTCACAAGGACACGCCCGGTTGGCGCATCAAGCGGCGTATCCCGATCATGGGTCCGGAGGAACACGGCGGTCACTGTGAACTCGTGTTCGAAGACATGGAAATTCCGGACGAAGACCGCCTGATGGAAGTCGGCGACGGGTTAAAGCTGACTCAGATTCGGCTCGGGCCGGCGCGGCTGACGCATTGCATGCGCTGGCTCGGCCTCGCCAAGCGCTCGATGGAAATCGCCACCGAGTATGTTTCGAAACGGGAGAGTTTCGGCGTAAAGCTGGCCGACCGCGAGAGCGTGCAATGGTTGCTCGGCGAGGCGGCGATGGAAATCCAGGTTGGCCGCATGCTGACGATGAACGCGGCATGGCAGCTGGACCGAGGTGATTACGCCCGCAAGGAAATCTCCATGGCCAAGATCCAGGTCGCCGACACGCTGCATAAGGCGGTCGATACGGCGATCCAGCTCAACGGCGCGCGGGGCTATTCCAAAGATACCGTGCTCGAATGGATCTACCGCTACGCGCGGCAGGCGCGACTCGTCGACGGCGCGTCGGAGGTGCACAAAATGGTCCTCGCGCGCAACCTCATGGCCGAAGGCAACGATTTTTGGCGCTGGGGTTAGGCGACCCCGCCGTTATAGATTGGCCGCATGGGCGGAATACCATTCGTCGCGGGGCCCGAAGCCGGGCAGGTCGCGAATGTGCGCTTCCGTCGCCGCGATGAGGTCCTCATCCGACAAGCTGTAGTCGACCTCGAACCGCAGCGGCTGTTCCACATGCCACGGCGTCCGGGTGAAGATTTCCAGCCGGTTGTTCTCCGGGTCGCGGAAATAGATCGACCAAGTGGTGCCGTGCGATACCGTCTCCACCGCCGTGCCCTGCAGCGGCGATAGGACTTCCAACATCTGACGCACCTGAGCGAGCGTATCCACTCGAAAGGCGAGATGGTTGAATTCATCGCGCGGCTTGCCGCCGCCCTGAAGCACCAATTGATGGTGCTCGTCGGGGCTTCGGCTCATGAATACCAGCTCGGATTTCTCGAATTTCCGGCGGTCGGTGACGACGAACCCCAGCGATTCGGTATAGAACCGCTCCATCGTCGGCATATCCTTCACCGGAACCGCGAAATGGCTCAGCGTCATGATGGGTCTGTCGGGCATGCCGGCCTCCTTCTATCCCGTAGACACGGTATCCAAATACTATAGGGCGCCGGGCCGCGATGTCAGCCCTTGGGAGGGCCGCTGAAAAACCGATGGGCCCGTTTGCCAATGCTGAAGAATACCGTAAGCAAACCAATCGAAACCAGGACTGCCGATACCGGCTCGGCAAAAAAGCCGAGGAAGTTATAGTCGAGCATCGTAAGGGCTTGCGACATGCTGTTCTCGCCGATCTGACCCAGGATCACGCCCATCACGATAGCCGGGACGGAGTAATCGCTGCGCCGCAGGAAATAGCCCGCGATGCCCGCGATGAACATCGTGTAAACGTCGAAGACGTTGCCGCGTAGCGCATAGGCGCCGATGGTCGAGAAGACCAGGATGCCCGGCGCCAGCATCGTGAAGGGAATGCGCAGCAGGTGCACGATACCCTTCGATTCCACCATGCCCAAGACGAGGATGGCCAAACTCGCCCAGAACATGGAGGCGAACAGGATCCAGACGAGATCATGCGCCTCGACCATGATCAGCGGCCCGACTTCCATATCGTGCAGGTTGAACACGCCGATCATCATCGCGGTCAGTGCGCCGCCGGGCAGGCCCAAGGCCAGCAGCGGGATCATCGCCGCCCCGGTGGCGGCATTGTTGGCGGTCTCCGGCGCCACGACGCCTTCCGGCTCGCCGGTGCCGAATTTTTCCGGCGTCTTGGACCAGCGGACCGCTTCGTTGTAGGACAGAAAAGCGGCAAGCGTCGCGCCCACGCCGGGCAGGATGCCGCTGAACCAGCCGATGACCGTGGAACGGACCACCGCCCATTTCATCGCCCAGAATTCCGCAAAAGACGGGTAGCTGACCGAGAGCTTCGGCGACGTATAGGTGCCGCGTACCATCCGCTGCCCTTGAATAAAGACCTCGCTGACGGCAAACAGACCCAGGATCAAGGGAATGAACCCCACACCGCCGCGAAGATAGAGCGTGCCGAAATCGTAGCGCGGCGTCGCGCCGACGGGGTCGCTGCCGATCGTGCCGATCATCAGCCCTAGTCCAAGCGAGAGCCAGCCCTTGGCCAGCGATTTCGAGCCGACGCCGGCGACCACCGTCAGACCGAAGAAGATCAGCGCCGTGATCTCGACCGGCCCGAAGGTGGAGACGGCGAAATCCGCGATGGGTTCCGTGGCGATCATCATCAGGACCGCGGATAGCGTGCCGCCGATGGCCGAACAGGTCACCGCATAGCCGATCGCCTTTGACGGCTCGCCCCGGCGCGTCATCGGATAGCCGTCGAAGGCGGTCGGCGCGTTCTCGACCGACCCCGGAATGTTGAACAGAATCGCCGTGATCGCGCCGCCATAAACCCCGGCGACATAGATCACGCCATACAGCATGATGGCGTATTCGGCGGGAATCCAGGCGGTGAAGGGCAGCAACACGGCCGCCAGGGTCAGCGCGTTCAAACCCGGGATCGCGCCGAAGACGAGGCCGCCGATCAGCCCGCCGATGAAGATTCCAACCCCGATCGGATCGCTGAAGAGAAGGGCGGTACCGGTAAGGAAATCCTGCATCGCCGACGCCTACTGAATAACGGCCAGAATTTCGCCGTTGAGGGCATGGAAGAAACCCGCCCCCATCGGCAACGGCGTGAAGATCAGCTTGTAGAAGACGACCACAAGCATGGCGTAAAAGCCGAAGCCGAACAGCAGAAGGGTCCGCCAACGCGTCACGCCCATCAGCCAAGTAAAGGCGATCAAGAAAAAGGGCGTGACCAGCAGGAAGCCCATCTTGTGCATCGCATAGACCCAAACGAGGGGCAGGACGAACACGCCTATGGTGCGCCACGTCACCCCGGTCAGGTCGTCCGGCGCCTCTTCAATGTATTCAGGCGTCTCCCCGGCCTCGTCGCGGGCCGTTTGGGGCATGAAGCGGGACACCAGAAGCACGGCTGCCGCAATCGCCATCCCAACCAGGACAATCCGCGGCCAAAGCGCCGCACCCGGCGGGTAATGGGGCAGGGGAGCGTCGAAATCGAACGATAGCCAAAAGACCAACAGGATGGCGCAGCTCCAGGCGACGGCCTCCCAGGTCACCCGATCACGCCAGCCGGCTGCCCGGACCGAATTTTGCGACATTAGCCAGATATCCCCCCGATTGCAGGAACGGCAGCGCCGCGCCGATCCGCGATAAAGCGCAGATCACGCGCGGCGCAGGTTCGCTAACAGCGTACGGCGACTATTGCAGATCCTTGCGGACGCGCTGTCCCGTCGCCTTGAAGACCTTGGCATAGGTGCCAATGGCTTCGTCAAAGATCTTCGCCATGTCTTTTCCGTTGTAATAGGAATTGACGATGTCGAGCGCCTTGCGTTTCAGGAAGGCCTGATGGACGTCGCTTTTGTAGGCTTCGGCGAACGCGGCATCGAGATAGTCCTTGATCGGTTGCGGCGTGTCGCTCTTGACCCAAAAACTACGGATACGCAGAAGCGGGTTCCACTTCATGCCGTAATCCTTGCCGGTCGCCTTGGTATCGGCAAAAATCTTAAAGCGGTCGGGCCAGATCGCGATAACCGGCAAAAGTTTTCCGGCTTGGACATGCTTGATCACGTCCCCCGGCTGCTCCATCAAAACGTCGAGCTTGCCGCCGATCACCGCGCCGTAGCGTTGCGCCGGCTTGTCGAACATCACCTGCTTGGTCTTGATGCCGAAGTGTTCCTCGATCTTGCCCATGGTCGCCAGCTCCATGGCGACGTTGATGTTCGAGACGTTCAGTTTTCCAGGGTTCGCCTTCGCATAGGCGACGATCTTGTCCCAGTCCGCCTTGCCGTCGGACACGAACCGTTCGTCCTTCGGATTCACGAACATCGCGGTCGGCGCAACATTCGTGATTGCGATCGGGGTCAAGTCACGGGTCGGGTGCAGGTCCATATCGCCCGACACGTATTTCGAGGCCATGCCGTCGCCGTGCTGAAGAATCGTGTAGCCGTCGGACGGCGCTTGCTGGAAGTCGGGCAGGCAGTTCACGCCACCGCCGCCCGGCTTGTTCACCTTGTTGACCTTAACGCCCAGGATCTTCGACAGCGGACCCTGCATGGCCGCAACCGCCTGGTCCGAGCCCCCGCCCTTGCCGAAACACACGATGATCGTGATCGGCCGTTTCGGATACGCGCCGGGTTTCTTGAGATCGGCCGCGGACGCAACAGCCGTCATACCGGCCATGGCAAATGCGGCGGCGCCCGCCATCAATACATGTTTCGCGATAGTTCGCATTGTCATTCCTCCCAAATTGCTGAACGCTTGGCCTTGCGCTTGACGCCACCCGTCTCAGCGGCGTTGGCAGACCGTTGATCGTCATCCGTGTTGATTCTGGATGATTTACAACATCAGTTTGTTAAGCCGATTTTCTACAACGCCTTGAAAGCCGTCAAGTTGAGCGGCGGCGGAGTCACCCCGCTCATTCCAGCGGCGGCATTTGCCGTTCCTGGCGGGCTTCGTTCATCTGTTCCAGGATGCGCTGGCGCAGCGGCGGCAGGCGATAGTCGATCGCCCGTTCGATGCGCCGGCAGTCGAGGTTCTGGATCACCGTGTACGGCACCGCATCCGGCTCGTAGCCGATTTCCGCCGACGGGGCATAGTCCTTCACGATATCGACAACCTCCCGCACGGTGGTCTTGACGTTCCCGGCCACATAGACCGGGAGATCGAGCGTGTCCGCGAAACAGACGCGCACCATGCTGGCGGCGACATCATCGACATAGACCGCCGGCGTGACCTGGTTCTCGGGCAAGGCGGAGACAACCGGATCGCCGACCGCGGCACCGGAGATAATGCGGGAAATCGCCCCGCTGCGGCCGGTAACGCGGCCATGCCCGAAGACCGAAGCGATCCGAAGCCCGCGCGTATCGAGGCCGAAATTCCGGGTGTAGGCGGCGGCGACCTCTTCGTTCATCAGTTTGGCGTAGCCGTACAGGCTATAGGGGTTCCGCGGCGACGTTTCGTCGACCGCGGCGTCGCCGTATTCGCTTTGATCGCCATAGACCGCCATCGATGTGGGGTAGACGACGCGCGAGACGCCGGTATGGCGGGCCGCCTCGAAGAGGTTGTTCGTGCCGCCGACATTCACCGAAAGGCCGAGCGCCGGCTCGTCCTCGGTCAGCGGGACCAACAACGCGGCCATGTGGATGACGTGTGTCACCGAATGTTGGATCATTACATCGAGAAGATCGTCATAGGCCCGGACATCGCAGGCGACACGTTCCAAATTCGGGTCTTCCGCATAGGCCTCCAGACGCGGCTGACCGGCGTCCGTGTCCATCGACACGACCCTGTCTCCCCGGTCGAGAATATGCCGCGCAATCCGCGCGCCGATCATGCCGCCGCCGCCCGTTACAAGGACCGTCATATGAGCCTCCCGGTAGCTCTATTTGTTTCCGACTCCGCCCGTTGACCGGAAAGTATAGCGCGGGGTCGGCGATTTCCGGGAATCGGCCGAAAACCAATCTCGATCCCTCTTGCCGTGCTCCGAGCGCGCGGCGTTTGGCCCGGCTCGCCGCGATGCGCTATCCTTCCGGCCACGCATTGCCAATCGGAAGGAAGCCTTTCATGGCCATCGAAATCACCCCGTGTTCACCGGCGCTCGGCGCGGAAATTCGTGGCGTCGACCTCTCGCATCCACTGGACGACCAGACCGTTCAGGACCTCAAGGACGCCTGGTTCGAGCATCTGGTCCTGCTGTTCCGGGACCAGGATCTGAGCGACCATGACCTGGTCCGCTTCAGCAACTATTTCGGCACTTGCGACAAGGCCCCGCCCAACGAAGCGGCGAACAAACTAAGCGACGGCTACAGCCCCGACCTCCCGGAAGTCGCGATCATTTCGAACGTGGTCGTCGACGGCGTGGAGATCGGCTCCCTCGGCGCTTCCGAATGCGCCTGGCACACCGACATGTCCTACAACCCGGAACCGGCGGACGCGAGCGCCCTCTATGCCCTCGAGGTCCCGGAGGCGGGCGGCGATACGGCGTTCCTCAACATGTACAAGGCGTATGACGCGCTGCCCGACGCCCTGAAGGAGCGGATCGGCGGGCGCAAGGCGATCCACGACGCAACCTTCACCAGCGCCGGCGGCCTCCGGAAAGGGTTGGAGCCGCCGACCGACGCGAGCAAGGCACCCGGCGCGCATCACCCGATCCTGCGCACCCACCCGGAAACGGGAAAAACGGTGTTGTTCCTCGGCCGCCGCACCAATAGCTATATCGTCGGCATGGACGTGGGCGAGAGCGAAGCCCTTCTCGACGAAATTTGGCGCTATACGACCGATGACAATTTCGTCTGGACGCATCGATGGCGCAAAGGCGACGTGCTGCTCTGGGACAATCGCGCGGTCATGCACCGGCGCGACGATTTCGACCCGTCGGTCCGCCGCCTGATGCACCGCACCCAGCTCAAGGGAGAGGTGCCGTTCTACACCGGGTGACCGCCAGCGATCGGCACGAAACATCATGAAAATCGAGAGCATCGCCCTCTGGCGCGTCCGCGTGCCGCTGTACACGCCCTATAACACCACACTCGCGGCGCTGGCCGAGTTGGACAGCATCGTCGCGGAGGTCAAGGACGCCGACGGCAACATCGGCATCGGCGAGACGACGATCATCCCCGGTTACACGCACGAAACCGGAGACGGCGGCTGGGAATTCTGCAAGAGCCGGGGCAGGGCGCTCACCGGGATGGACAGCGGCGCGGCAAAGACGGCCCTCGATCCCTACCGCAAGAGTGATCCGCACGCGGTGAGCGTGCTGCAGGTCGCCATCGAGATGCTGGAAAGTAACCCGATCTTCGATGCCCCGGAGGCACCGCTGCCGGTCCCGATCCTGACGCCGGTCAACAGCAAGGACCTGACGGAAATTCCGGACGAGATCGAGCGCCACATCGCCGACGGCTTCCGCACGCTCAAGGTCAAGGTCGGTTGGGACGTGGACAAGGATTTGGAGCGCGTCGCCCTGATCCAGAAGGTCAACGCCGGGCGCGCGACGCTGCGGCTCGACGCCAACCAGGGCTTCTCTGAGGATGACGGCAAGCGCTTCGCCGACGCCCTGAACCCGGACTCGATCACCCTGTTCGAGCAGCCGTGCGACTGCGACGACTGGCCCGCCAACGCCGCCGTCGCCGCGGTCTCGACCGTGCCAGTGATGATGGACGAATCGATCTACGGGGTGGAGGACATCGACCGCGCCGCCGATATGCCCGGCTGCGGCTTCGTCAAACTGAAGATCGCCAAACTGACCGGCGTCGACATGCTGACCGACGGCCTGAACCGCATCAAGGAGAGGGGCCTGGGCGCCGTTCTCGGCAACGGGGCGGCGACGGACATCGAATGCTGGATCGAAGCCTGCGTCGCCCGCAGCACCATCGACAACGCGGGCGAGAATTGCGGATTCCTCAAGAACCGCGAACAACTCTTGGAAACGCCGCTGACCTTCGAGAACGGCGCAATCGTCCTGCAGCCCGGCTACAAGGCACAGCTGAACCACGAGGTGGTGGAGCGGCTGGCGGTGGCGAAGGAAGTGTTTCGGGCAGAGAGCGCGACGGCGGAGTAGACCACTAATGACGATCAATACTCATCCGAATCGTACTTAACGGGCTTAAGAAAGCCCTAACCGTGTCTTGGTAGCGTTTTCCAATCTGAAACGTTCCAAAAACCGCGAAACCATGTACATCCTCCGTATTCTGATGCCGCTGGGGTCCTTCGACTCCTTGGTCTACGGGGCCACAGCGATCCTGATCTACTCAAAGCTCTCGGGCTTGCTGGATTGGTCCTGGGTCTGGATTTTCGCGCCGTTTTGGGGTTCCTTCACGGCGATCTTCCTGATGGCGGTCCTCACCGCGTTTGGAATTGGATTGCCCCGGGTTTGGCCGCTGCGTGAGGACACGGACGGCGAGGGGCATTCGCCCAGCCACTAACCTCGATATAGATGTCCGCGCCGCAGGAACTGGCAGCGGAAGTCCTGCGCTACGCCAAATCCGGCACCCGTTCGTGCCAATCGGTCGCCGCCTGATACGCCGCACCCATCGCGAACAACTGGTGTTCGCCGAGCGGCCGTCCCACCAATTGGAAGGACACCGGCAGATCGCCCTCGGTGAAGCCGCACGGCACCGCCAGCGACGGCAAACCCAGATAATTGAACGGGCGGGTGAACATGGTCATTTTCGCGACCATGTCGCCAACCGTGTCGTTGCCGTGGAAATCGGTCTCCTCGATCGTCGGCACCGGCATGGGGATAACCGGGCAGTGCAGCATGTCCGCCTCGGCGAAGGCGGCGGTGCAGAACTCGGTCATGTATTTGCCGCGCAGGCTGAGCGCCTCGATGTAGCGGGTCGCGGGCAGGTGGAAACCGGCCTCGACGCGGGCGGCGGTGTGGCGGCCGTAGTCCTGCGGGCGCTGGCGCATCCATTTGGCGTGGATCGTCGCCGCCTCGGATTTGGAGATCGCGTCGCCCAGGCGGAAGAGGGGGCGCAGGTCCGGGATTTCGGCCTCGATCACCGTAATGTCCAATTGGCGGAGCGCTTCGACGCTGGCCTCCAACACCTCGCGCACGCTGTCCTCGACCGTATCGTAGAAGAAGTTCTTCGGCACGGCGACGCGCAGGTCTTTGGCCCCGGCGTCGATGGCGGCGAGATAGTCGGGCACTGGCTCGTCCACGGTCGTGGCGTCGTTGGGATCGCGGCCGGCGATCGCGGCGGTCATCATCGCGCAGTCGCGCACCGTGCGGGTCAGCGGCCCCATCGTGTCGTTCGACCAGGCGCGTGGCATGGCGCCGTAGCGGCTGATCCGGCCATAGGTGGGTTTCAGGCCGACGACGCCGCAGAGCGCCGCGGGCAAGCGGACCGATCCGCCCGTGTCGGACCCCATCGCGCCGTAGACGAAACGCGCCGCCGTGGACGCGCCCGATCCGCTGGATGATCCGCCGGTCACATGGTCCGGGTTCCACGGATTGTGGCAGTTGCCGAAATGCTCGTTATGGCCGGTCGGCCCGGCGGCGAATTCCGACATGTTGAGTCCGCCCAGATTGAGCGCGCCCGCGTCTTCCAGCTTCTCCAGCACCGTCGCGGTCACGTCGGGGACGTAGTTACGGCGGATCGCCGAGCCGCAGGTCGTGGTGTGGCCCTGGCGGTAGTACATGTCCTTATGGGCGAGGGGCACGCCGTGCAGCGGGCCACGGATATCGCCCTTAGCGATCTCCGCGTCGGCCTTCTTGGCGGCTTCCAGCGCCGCCGAACGGTCGAGTGAGATGAAGCTGTTCACCGTACCTTCAAACGCTTCGATGCGCGACAGGCAGGCTTCGGTGGCCTCGATCGAGGTCAGGCGGCCTTCGCGGATGGCGGCGGCGGTTTCCTCCAGGGAAAGCAGGGCGGGATCGCTCATTGGCCGTCTCCCGCCGGTTTCTGCAGCCGAAGGGCGCGGAAGAAGCCGACCGGCTCGTCGTCGAATTCCAGGTCGAAGGCGGCGTCCGAGACGTCGTGGTTGATGGCCTGGACCTCCGGGGCGAGTTGTTCGGCCCGTTCCTCGGTGATGTCGAGATTCTGTAGTTCGGCGGCCTGACGCAGGATCAGCTTCGGCGTCACGTCTTCGGTCATCGTTTCCCTCCCATGGCCATCAACGGCGTTAACCTTCTTTTTAGCGGGAATCCAGGCGTTCAACAAAATCCGCACCGTCTGCCTGCTGCCCGCTTGCCCCCAAAGGCCTAGTCCCTTCCGCCAAGACCTCTGCTCTCAACGGGCTAGTCCGCCGGGTAGCCCGGACATCTCCTTCGGACCAACACGGAAGGTTCGTTGCTGGCGTCCGATCCCTGCGGTTTCCTTAGGCGTGCCGAAGAAAAAGAAGAACTCGGCATCGCCTCGGAGGAGAGGCAGAGGAGGTATCTCATGGCCAAAGTACTTGGCCGGGCACTCGCCGGCGGGCGTCGTATCCCGTCAATGGAATACGCGCTCGTCGGCATTCTGCTTGCGATCAGCGTTGTCGGCAGCCTCACCGAACTCGATTTCGAAGTGCGCATGGCGCTCGGCGGCATCGTCTCCGACCTCTACGACACCGCCGTCACCCTTCCGAAATAGAGCCGTTTTCACGGAATATCCCATACGGCCTCATGCTGAGCCGGTCGAAGCATGATCCTTCGACAGGCTCAGGATGAGGGTTGCCGAAACACCACCGAATATCCAATACGGCCTCATGCCGAGCTTATCGAAGCATGATCCTTCGACAGGCTCAGGATGAGGAACGCGCAATGCCGGGACGGCCGGCCCTGCGTTACGCAACGAACCCATAAAGCTTCGCTGCGTTCTCGCAGGTGACCTTGTGGCGTGTCTCGGCGGAGACACCGGCGAACTCCTCGTCGATGAAGGATTGCGAGTCCGGCCAGACGCCGTCCGGGTGCGGGAAGTCCGATCCCCACATGACGTTTTCCTCGCCCAGCAGGTCGAGCAGCCGGACGCCGACCTTATCGCTCTGATAGGTCGCCTTGCATTGGCGATGCCAATAGTCCGACGGCTTCATGGTGAGGGTGAGGTCCTTGAACTGATCCTCCCACTCCAGGTCCATGTGCTCCAGCACATAGGGAATCCAGCCGATCCCGCTCTCGCCGATCACCACCTTCACGTTCGGATGGGCCTCCAGGACGCCGCCGTACAAGACCTCCATCAGCGTCCACGCCATGGCGAGTTGGAAGCCGGTGATGTGCACGGCGAAGGCCTGACGCGCCTGCAACGGGGGCATGTCCTCGAAGTTCGGGCGCTTGCCGCCGATGGTGTGGAAATGCACCGGCAGGTCCGCTTCCGCCGCCGCGGCCCACAGCGCGTTCCAGGACGGATCGAAGAGCTGCTTCATGTCATGCGTCTTGGACACTTCGATCCCACGCACGCCGCCACGTTCCGCGACCTTCTCGACTTCACGGACTGCGGCGTCCATGTCGTGGTTCGGGATTGATGCGATCCCGGCATAGCGTTCCGGATGCGTCTTGCAGAACTCGTCGAGCCATTCGTTGTAGATCCGCATGACCTCGGTCGCGGCTTCCGGGTCGTTCAACCGCTGCGCGGCACCGAGAATGCCGTACAGTACTTCGGCCTGCACGCCGTCGCGGTCCTGGTCCTTCAGACGCAGGTCCGGGTCGGTGAGCCTTCGGATGCCTTTCTCGCCATCGGCGTACAGGCCGGTTTCCGCCATCCGGTCGGAGCGATGGATTTGCCCCGGCACGTATTTCCGGCCGCCGGACCCCATGCCGTTCATCAAACCGAAGCGCGCACCCTGATCGGTCACCCAGGTCGGCCCGTCCTCCGCATCGGTGACATAGGGCATGCGGTCCTTCACCGCCGCCGAGGCGTTCGACGTGAACAGGTCGGGCGGAAGCCAGATCAAGTCGATGTGACAATCCGCCGAGATGCATTTGTATTCCATGATGTCCTCCGGCTGCGGCGCGTGACTATCCGATAGGATTGTCTCAACCAATCCGATAGCAGGCAAATTCGAGCGGGCGGCTTGCACGGACGCGGGGCGGCGGCTACCGTCGCAACCGAACCGGAACAGCAGGACAAACCCCGTGATCGATCTGTATTACTGGCCCACGCCGAACGGCTGGAAAATCACCATCATGCTTGAGGAATGCGGCGTGGAGTACGAAGCGATCCCCGTCGATATCCGCAACGGCGACCAGTTCAAGCCGGAGTTCCTGGCGATCAGCCCGAACAATCGCATGCCGGCGATCGTCGACAAGCGCGATCCCGACAACAAGATCACGATCTTCGAATCCGGCGCGATCCTGAGTTACCTTGCCGAAACCACGGGCAAGTTCATGCCGCAGGATTTGAAGGGCCGCTACAACGTGCAGCAGTGGGTCTTCTGGCAGGTCGGCGGACTGGGTCCGATGGCCGGGCAACTCAGCCATTTCGTGAATTATGTCGAGGAGGAAAACCCCTACGCCCGGGGACGATATGCCAACGAATACGACCGCTTGCTCGGCGTGTTGAACCGGCAGCTTGAAGGGCAGGACTTCATCTGCGGCGACTACAGCATCGCCGACATGGCGTCCTGGCCCTGGCTGATTCCGTATAAGCGATTCGAGCAATCGCTCGACCATCTGCCCAATGTGCAGGCCTGGCACAACCGCATGAAGACGCGGCCGGCGGTGCGTAAAGGCGTCGATGTGGGCAAGGAATGGCGCGACTACGGGCGGCCGCATACGGAAGAATCGCGCAAGCTGTTGTTCGGCCAAACGTCGCAGAGCACGGCTTCCGAATAACCGTTAGAGATCGATCCCCAAGGCCGCCCGCGTCGCCGGCCCGGCGATTCCGTCCGCCGACAATCCGTTTTTCTTTTGGAATCGCGTGACCGCGCTTTCGGTCTTGGCGCCGAAGACGCCATCGACGCGGATCGATGCACCGAATGCCGACAATGCCTTCTGCAGCGCCCGAACATCGTCTCCGCGCATCGGCGGATTTCGCAGACGGAGAAGGCGGGGCGAACTCTCGTCGGCGGAAACCCGGACCGCCGGGCCGCCCATCAAAACCGACCGGTCGATCGTGATTCCTCGGACCGAGAAGGGCAGACTGAGGTCCCACTTGTCCGACCCCATCAAAGTCTGCAGCGACTCCATTCGGTACACGGTCTTCCGCAGCAGCATGTTTTGGTGCGTCGCCAGCCAGTTTCGGCGATAGGCCACATAGCGCCACATCCAAGTCTTTTCGCCGACATCGGTTAACGATCCATATTCCTTGGTGACCCGATCCCGTATGGTATGCCATGACCCGTGGATCCGGCTGTCGTATATGACGGCCATGCCGAGCGCCATGGTGCTGTCGATATAGGCCGCGGAACGCACCGCCGGTGCCCAGAAAACCCGATCGAAGAAGGCATCCTGGACCCGCCGCATCGCCGGATCGGAACCGGCCGACCGCAGAAGCGCGTGAAACTCGCTATCTTCGTCCAGCGTCAGGTCAATGGCGTCGAGCCGGTGCAGATAGGGCTGCAGCGCGTCGGCGAGCACGGCATCGTCCGTATAAACATAATCCTTAATCAACAAATAGAGGTTACCGCTCGCCAGCGTCGTTTGCGACCGCCCATAGGTAAGATGCCCGGTATCGCCCTCCAATAGCGTGACGCTGGCGTAGTCGCCGAGCGGAGCGCCGGTCTCGAATATGTTGACGATGGCCTGAACGGCGCCTTTTTGCAGATCGGTAAGTATGCTGGTCTCTCGTTGCATCTGATCCTCTTAGCGGCATCCAGGGTTGCCCGCGATCACGGCAAAATTCGGGTGTGTTCAAGGACTAATCGTGATCGTATCGGGCCGCTGTATGTCAAGCATGTTCAATCAAGAATTGTACGCATGGGGGAAATTGCGCAACGGTATTCGCTGCGAAACCGGGATTGTGCTTGCGATAGCCGGCCATCGACCTTGACGCGGGCGACCTGCCTCACAAAATGGCGCCCAGCACGATTGGATTTGGCACAGCGCGGGTAACGACGGGCATGAAAGACACGATCAACCAGGACGACAGCTTGCGGCGCATTCCGCCCCGACAATCCGGCCCATTGGGCAAGGTCCAAGACATCCTTGAATCCGCGCGATTTCAAAGGGCGATTACGGTTCTGATCATCATCAACGCCGTGACGCTGGGGGTCGAAACAAGCAAAGCGGCCATGGCGGCGGCCGGTTCGTTGCTGTCGATGATCGACCGCGCGATCCTCGCGGTCTTCGTTGTGGAGTTGGTGGCGAAACTGATCGTTTACCGCAGCCGCTTTCACAAAGACCCATGGAATATCTTCGATTTCGTCATCGTCGGCATCGCGTTGATGCCCGCCACCGGCAACCTGTCGGTCCTCCGGGCGTTGCGGATCCTGAGGGTGCTGCGGCTGGTCTCCGCCGTCCCGTCGATGCGCCGAGTGGTCAGCGCGTTGTTGCAAGCGATCCCCGGCATGGGATCGATCGTCATGTTGTTGGGGCTGATCTTCTACGTCTTCTCCGTCATGGCGACGAAGTTCTTCGGGGAAACTTTTCCGCAATGGTTCGGCACGATCGGCGAATCGTCTTATTCGCTGTTCCAGATCATGACGCTGGAAAGCTGGTCCATGGGAATCGTCCGTCCGGTGATGGAGAGTTTTCCGCTCGCCTGGGCTTTCTTCCTGCCGTTCATCCTGATCACGTCCTTTACCGTCTTGAATCTGTTCATCGGGATCGTGGTCGACGCCATGCAGCGCCAGCACGAAACGGAACACGAGGCCGAACGCGCCGCCGAACAAGCGATGGCGGAGGAGGGGCAGTCGGACCGGCGTGCGATCCTGGAAGAGTTGAAGGCGATGCGCCTGGAAATCGCCGAATTGAGGACCCGCGTGGGCAGGGATTGATGGCGGACGCCTCCCGTCGAGGCGCGTTCATGCGTGCCCAATCGCATCATGCGGCGGCGCCGGCCACGCCCACCGCGATGGAAACGGCCAAGGCCGGCCGTTGCATCATCGCCCCAAGTTTCCAAAATGCCGTCCCCCGATCACGGCAATTCCGATCCCTGGAAGGTCAAGCCTCCCAACCGAGAAAATCCCACCTTGACCTTCTAGTGACTAGAAAGATTATGTTCACGCCATAACTTGATCTGAGAACGGTCCGCATTCTGCGGAGGCAACGGCATTAGGGTTTGACGATGAACATCGGCGAAGCGGCGGATCATTCCGGGGTTCCGGCGAAAACGATCCGGTATTACGAAGAAATTGGCCTTATCCAACCGGCCTTACGGGCGGCGAATAACTACCGTCATTACGACGAAACGCGCATTCGCACCCTGCAATTTCTGAAACGCGCCCGATCTCTGGGCTTCACCATCGAGGAATGCCGGGAGCTTTTGTCCCTGTATCAGGACCGGTCACGATCCAGCGCCGATGTGAAGCGGGTTGCCCAGCACCGTGTCGACCATATCAATCAGAAGATCGCCGAACTGGAGGGGATGCGGGACACGCTCAAAAACCTCATCGCCGACTGCCAGGGCGATCACCTTCCGGATTGCCCCATCCTGGACGATCTCGCGAAACCGTAGCGGCGCCAGGCGATGGCAATTTGCCAAAGGGTATGACACGATAGGCCGTATGATTCATCGAATTCGGCGAAGAGTATTTTTCTTCGCGGCGATCCTCGCCGGGGCGGCGGTATCATCCCCTGGGGCCGGCCAAACCAAATCAGAGACAGAAGCGGGCGACGCCAAGCGGGGCGCGTATGTGGCGCGCCTCGGCGGCTGCAAATCCTGTCACACCGATACGAAGAACCGAGGCCCGGACCTCGCCGGCGGCGTCGCGCTCAAATCGCCGTTCGGCACCTTTTACGCGCCGAATATTACGCCCGACAAGGAAACCGGGATCGGCGGATGGAGCACGGACGACTTCATCCGCGCGATGACCGAAGGCCTGGCGCCGGACGGGTCGCACTATTTTCCGTCCTTCCCCTATACGTCCTACACCCGCATGACGCGTCAGGACCTGGTGGACCTCAAGGCCTATCTCGACACCGTTTCTCCGGTGAAGCAGCATGTGCGCGACCACGACATGCAGTTTCCCTACAATCTTCGGATCATGTTGGGACCCTGGAAGTGGTTGTTCTTCAAGCGCGGTACATTCGAGCCGGACCCGGCGAAAAGCGCATCCTGGAACCGCGGCGCCTACATCGTCACCGGTCCGGCGCATTGCGGCGAATGCCATACCGCACGGAACTTCTTCGGCGCCACGGGCGCTGATTTCGCGCTCGCCGGGACTCGCAAAGGGGCGGACGGAAAACCCGTGCCGAACATCACGCCGCATCCAAAGGATGGGATCGGGGACTGGTCGGCGAGCGACATCGAGTTCGCGCTCAAGAGCGGGATGATGCCGGACGGCGATTTTCTCGGCGGCTCCATGACGGAGGTGATCGAAAATTCATCCTCGCATTGGACCGACAGCGACTTGAAGGCGGTGGCCGAATATCTTCAGTCGCTGCCGCGGCGGAAGACGCCCTAAGCGGTCCGTTATCGCGTTCAATCGCTACGAGGCGTCCCGCAGCGTCGGCTGCGGTTCAGAACCTTCGATCCGTGTTGTGCTCCATTCGGCATTACCGAGCCAATCGACAAAATCCGCCCCCGGCATCGGCCGGCCGAACAAATATCCTTGTCCGATATCGCAGCCGAGTCTATCGAGCTCGGCCAAAGCATCCATCGTTTCGACTCCCTCGGCCACGACGCTGAGATTCAGGTCGTGCGCGAGACCGACGACCGCTTTGACGATTTTTCGGTCGGATTCGTCATCGGTCAAATTGAGAACGAAACTCTTGTCGATCTTGAGCTCCTGAACCTTGAGCGTCTTCAGATAGGCAAGGGACGAGTAGCCGGTCCCGAAATCGCCGATCGATACGCGGATACCGAGTTCGGCGAAACGCTCGACCATCGCCATCGCTTCCTTCGGGCTGGCAACGAGCGCATTCTCCGTGATTTCTAAGACCAGCCGTTCCGGCGGGTACTCCCATTTTTCAAGCTGCGACAATACGAGGGGCATAATGCCTGAATGTTGCAGCAATCGCGCCGAAAGATTGACCGCCACATTCAGATCATAGCCCATCAATCGCCACGCCGAGGCTTCCTCCAGCGCTTTATCGAGCACCCATTCGGTCATCGGGAAGATCAAGCCGGTCTGTTCGGCATGGGACACGAATTCATCGGGTGAAATTTGCCCGTGGCCGGGCCTGAACCACCGCGACAGCACCTCGGCGCCGTAAACCCGGCGTTCGGGCACGAGAACTTTCGGTTGGAAGACGACTTCCAATTCACCGGTCTCGATAGCGCGCCTAAGATCGCCGGTCAGCGTAAGGTTGCGGACACTATTCGCATCCGAGGCCGGCGCGTAAATCGCGAATCCGACATGGTTCTGTTTGGCCGCGTACATCGCGATATCCGCGCGCTGGATAAGGTCGTCCGCCGCATCGCCATGCTCCGGAAACAAGGCCGCGCCGATGCTACCGCCAACCTCAAGACTGATATCGTCCAGTTCGAAGGGTTCCCGCACCTGGTCCAAGACGCTTTCGGCAAAGTCATTCACGTCGCCTACGCGAGCAGTATCGCGAAGCAGGACGGCGAACTCATCCCCGCCGAACCGCGCCAGGGTCGCTTGGGACGGTGCAATCTCGTCCAGGCGTTCCGCGACCAACTGCAACAGCAAGTCACCCGTTGGATGTCCGAGCGTATCGTTAACTTCTTTGAAACGGTCCAGGTCCAGCAGGAACACCGCCGCTTCACCGCCGTTTTCGGCGGCATCCCTGATGCTTCGTTCAAGTTGCTTTGTGAACGCGTCGCGATTCAACAAACCGGTCAATGAGTCATGCGACGCCCGGTACTGCAGTGTTTTTTCCTGTTGCTTTCGGATCGTGATATCGCTGACGAAGGCCGTCATTACGACTTCATCGTTCACCTCGACCTTGCTGAAGGTGACTTCGGCCGGGAACTCGCTCGCGTCTTTTCGTTGTCCAATGACTTCCTGCGTTCCGGTAACCGGGAGATAGGTCAGGTAGTCCGAAATTTTCCCCTCGGAGATATCTTCGCGCCGAATGACCGAGTCGATGTTGGTTCCGACGAAGGCGTCGCAGTCATCGCCAAACATTTCTGCCGCAGATTTGTTTATCGTCTCGATTTTGCCGGTCACGTCCATCGTGACAATTCCGATCGTGCTGTTCTGAACCAGATTGTGAATCATTTTCTCCTTGCGTCTGATGTCCGACGACTGGAACAGCAGGCGCATGGTCTGAGCATAAATCTTGAGATAAATCGTCACGTAATAGCTCACCACCACCGCAGCGATCATTGGCGCAATATCGATTATGACCGGCACTCGGTGTTGGGTGATGACCGAAACCGCGACGATCAGAATTACGAAACCGAACCCGACAGCGTGGCCTCGCAGCAACGACAAGTCCCGGGATAGCGCCGCAACCAACAGCACAAAGAGCAAAATCAGACCATAAGTCGGAACGGGCCCTAATGGGGTCATCGCCCGCTGTTGAGCGATAGATTCATAGCCAAGCGTATGCACATAGACGCCGGGCAATATCAAATGAACCGGGACGGAAAGCTGATCGCCCAGCGAAACTGCAGTCGCGCCGATTACGACCTGCTTCCCTCTCACCACCGCGGGATCGAAACGCCCTCGAATGACATCCGCCATCGAGAGCCTCCGGAACGTCGACGGATCGATGCCGTAGTCGATCGAGTAGGCTGGGCGCTCCTCGAACCGCATGGTGTCTTCCGCCGCCAGTTTTGTTGCCAGCATCGGGTAGACATTGCCGTCTATCACTTGATGATAGTTCATCTCGCGGGCCATGCCGTCGGATGACGGAAGTATGTTAATTGCGGCGAGCGAGACGTTTTCTTCGAATTGAGCCAGCGGACGCGATGTCATGACCCCGGTGTTGGCGCCGGTGCTCGACGACCACTGCTGGAAGATCGGCAGGACGATCCCACTGTTCGACGCGGCGATCGCGCGGGCAAGCAGCTCGTCGTTCTCGAAATCGGAGAGGGAACTGAAGTCGACGTCGAAAAATATTCTCGTCGCGCCGGCAGCCGACAAATTCTCGATAGTGCGGGCGAAATACTTTCGCGGCCAAGGCCAACCGTTAAATTCCGCCAAGCTCCACGCATCGATCTCGACCACGACCACATTGCCCGTCGCCGGCCTGGTATTCGCAAGAAAGCGGAGATCTTGAAATTTGCGGTCAAGAAATTCGAACACGCCCAGCGTATAGGCCACGCTGATCGTGAGCCACACAATCGCATATGCCCACCAACCGCGGAAACGATTCCCTGTGCCCAAAGGTTTAGCGTCAGTGCTCATGACCTAATTGATTGCGGTAATTACGGCACAAGAACGGATTCGCCCGACAAACGACGCGCCGCACCGACAATTGCCGACCAAGGGGAAGGGGCGGGTGAGCGCCATCAGGGAGGAATTCCACTATTTAGTGGCGAACTTCATCGCCGCCGGGTCCGTCATTCGATCCAGGTTTTAGTCGTTAAACCTTTAGAAAGGCTAAATTTTCTCTCTAGTGAGAGGGGTATTCGCCGTCCAGCTATCAAATCTTTGAGAAACGTGTCCGACGCCCGTCTTCCCGGACGAAGGTCCCATCCGTTACGAAGACTATCAGGCGCGAAGGATTACGTTGAATTGCAAATCTAATGAAGACGATGCGCCGAATTTCTCCGACGCATCGTCCGAAATCGGGATTTCCTGATGAATAACGGGGCGGTGCTATTTAAGGAGCCCTAACCCCTTTCCATTGCTTTTCCCGAGGCCGAGTCCTAGCCCGTTTCCATTGCCTTTGCCGTTTCCAAGTCCAAGCGCCTTGCCGACACTATTGCCGCCAGCACTTACGCCGCCGTTCCCGCCACCGTTTCCATTGCCATTGCCGCCGGCGTTGCCGCCTTTACCCAGTCCGAAGGCATTGCCGAGACCGACCCCGGCTGTCTTACTGAACGGATTTCCGGCCGCAGCAGATTCCCCTATTTTCGAGGATGCGGCGTTTCCGGTTTTTTCCGCTTTATTCGACACTATCCGGCCGTCAGCCGGGTTACCGCGGCGCTTTAACAAGCCTTTCGAGCGCTTATCGATGTTGACTTTCGCTATACCAATCGGCTGCATCAGTCGCGGCGCACGGGATTGCTTGCCTGGCGCCCTGCCGCGCTTCGACTCTTCTCCCGAGCCCTTTTTGCGCGTTGCCGGTGGGGTTACGCCCAACTGCACCTTACTGCCTTTCGCAGCGGCGACGCTCGCCGTCTTACCCGGGTGCACCATAATCCTGTTCTGTGCGCCGCTATCGGCCACTTCGACCAGGCCTTCCGTAACGTGCACCGCGCCGCCCTGTTCATGCACGGACACCGTGAATTGGGTCCCCTTGACCACGGCGACGAGATAGGGGGTCCTAACCTCGAAATGCTGCCGCGCCTTTTTGCGCACCTTGAACATCATGGTCCCCGCCTTCTGAAAGAGGCGCGTCGTGAAGCTGCCGCCACCCGGCTGAATTTCTAGGAAACTGTTCGGCGTTACCGTGACACGCTCGTCATCGCGCGTCAGAATCAATTCGCCTGATCGGCCCGTCCGCAAACGGTGCCCGACCAATACCATGTCCCCCCTCGTAAGTTTTTGCCAATCGCTGCCGGGTTTTTGGATCACTGCTTCCCCGGCGACTCGGGCAACTTTCCATGGTCCCGAATCACTGGCGAAGGCCGGCAAACCGACCAAACAGTGGAGAAGTAAAGCCGATAGAAAAATCCTAACCGCATGTGGAATTTTGTTCATGGCCATTACGACCCGACGCGCGGGCGCCCCCAATACAGATTCGATATTAGGGAATATGATCCAAAGTTATGTTAAATACTGTGATAATCGTCACGAAATAACGTGAAGAAAAATCTATAATGCAATGATTTTATGAACAAAATTGGTTAACGAAAGGGCCATTTTTGCCGAATGGAGCCTTATATTGGCGGAGCCCGATCCATTGGTACAATATGTGGTGATGTACATCGGCAAAAATGTACGGACAAAATCATGGTTGCCAAAAGAAGAAAATTCCCTTCTTTTCACATATTTTTCAATTGCGCGTTTTTTTACTCTCGAATATTAGTTTTAAGGCAAATTTTGTTAAATTTTCACTCGTATTCGATAGAGTTTGTCATTGCAACTTTACGTTATAGTGACTTTTCTTGTGTGGCTCGTGCTTTGGCTCGCCGGTATGGGAGCGGCAGCTGCACAGCAGTCCACGGATTTGCCGAATATCGATCGGCGCTTTGAACGGGAACAATCCCCCATTCGGCGGGATGATCGGCAGCTCCCGGAACTGCAGGCACCTCAGGAACCGCAGCGGACAGACCGCAGTATCCAGCCGTTCATCCTGAGCGGCGTCGTTGTCGAAGGGGCAACCGCATTCGACAGCATGGCCTTCACCAAGGCATACGAAGGATTTTTGGCGAAACGGGTCGGCGGCCCCGAAATCAAGACTATCGTCGACCGTATCACTAAGATCTACACCGACGCCGGATATTTCCTTTCCAGAGCCGTTGCACCGCCGCAGCATATAATCGGTGGGCTGTTGCGAATTCGGGCGGTGGAAGGATATTTCGAGAAGGTCTCCTTCGCAGGCGACTATCCCAGCAAGGGGGCCTTGCGTCGCTATACCGCCCCGATCCGTGCCGCGCGCCCTGCTAGCATGGCGACGCTAGAGCGCGCGTTATTCTTGATGAACGACAACGCCGGGCTGACCATCGATCCGAGCGTCCGACCCATCGACGAAGCCGCCGGCGAATACGAACTTGTCATCCAACTGAAGCATAAGGCGGTCGATGGGTTCGCCCGCTTGGACAATCGCGGTACGCCGGAAGTCGGCCGGCTGCAGGGATGGCTTGGCGCGTCGGTGAACTCGCTCTTGGGGTTCGGCGAGCGAATTGGAGCCACGTTTATCACGGTTCCAAGCGAACCGGAAGAGTTGCTGTATGGGGCCGTCTCCAGCGACATCCCGATCGGAGCGCACGGCACATCGCTATCGCTTTTCGGCGCCTACAGCAGGATCGACGCCGGCAGCAGCAGCGAACCGCTGGATTCCGAAAGCCGCTCCTACCAAGTCATCGGCCGTCTTTCGCACCCGGTGATCCGTTCCAAGGAACAGAACCTCTGGATCAACGGGTCCTTCGACTTTAGAAACTTTCGAGAAAGGCAATTCGGATCGACCGTCGTCAGCGACCGGCTTCGGACATTGCGTCTGGGCGCGATTTACGAATTGCAGGACCGGTTCAAGGGGCAGACCCGCGTCAGTGTCGGCGTGAGCCAGGGGCTCGATATGCTGGACGCATCGGATAACAACTCCGCCAAACGGTCGCGGTCCAACGGCCGCAACGATTTTACCAAAGTGGCCGGCGATATCGTACGCCGGCAGTCGCTAACGGACCTGGTCGCGGTTCAGGCCGCTGTCGCGGGCCAATGGGCCGCAGTGCCGCTGCTGTCCTACGAGGAATTCGCGGTCGGCGGCGAGCAGTACGGCCGGGCCTACGATTTCTCGGAATTATCCGGCGAGCATGGCGTCGCCGGGTCGGTCGAACTTCAGGTCGGGCGGAGAAGCACGTGGCAATGGCTCGACGAATACCAGCTTTACGGCTTCTACGACATCGGCGCGGTGTGGAATATCGTGAGCGGCAACAGCGATGTGCGCAGTTCGCTGTCCTCGGCCGGAGCCGGAGTGCGCGTCAAGGTGTTCGACACGCTTCAAGCGAATTTCGAAGCGGCCAAGCCGCTTGACCGTGACGTCAACACCGAGGACGACAACGATTGGCGGTTTTTCTTCACCACGATCGTCACCTACTGATCCGGGACAAACCGGGTAATGCGCCGGTTTCGCGCCGCGACCTTCCCTGATCTTCGCAATTGCGATATAAATGCATCAATTAATGTTGCAACGCACAATTTTACAGCGCGTTTAGCATGCATTGCGAAAAAAGCGAAGATGGGGAAGGACGCGACATGACCGATACACGAAAAATCCTCGAACAGATTGTGGCATTGGGTGGCAACGACGCGTCCCTGATCAACTCCGTTACGATCGAAGGACAGGATCCTGTGTTGCCGACCAACTTCCTGCTCGGAACGGCGGCCGGCACAAGCCTAGCGGCAGTCGGGCTGGCGGCGGCCGATATCTGGGCGGTGCGCGGCGGTGCGCGGCAGCAGGTGACCGTGGATACCCGGCTCGCCTCGGTCGCGCTGCGCAGCGAACGCTACTTGCGGGTCGGCGACGAGCCACCGGAGGATCCGTGGGCGCCCATCTCGGGTGTTTATCGGACCAAGGACAACCGTTGGATTCAGTTGCATTGCAATTTTCCCCACCACCGGGACGGCGTGTTGGCCGTCCTGCAATGCGCCAACGATCCCGACGAGGTAAGACTGGCGGTCGCGACGTGGAACGGCGAAGACCTCGAAAACGCGTTGGCCGAGGCGGGCATGTGCGCCAGCATGTTGCGCAATGCTGACGAATGGGCGGCACACCCGCAGGGCCAAGCCATCGCGGACTTGCCGCTGCTCGAAATCATCAAGATCGGCGACAGCGACCCGGAACCGCTGCCGGCGGCGAAACGGCCGCTATCCGGCGTCCGGGCACTGGACCTGACGCGGGTGCTCGCGGGGCCCGTCTGCGGCCGTATGCTGGCCGGGCTGGGGGCCGACGTGATGCGGATCGCCGGGCCGCACCTGCCGTTCATCCCCGTTTTAATCGCCGATACAGGACTCGGAAAACTGTCGGCGCATGTCGATTTGCGCGAGGAGTCCGGCCGGGCGGCGTTGATGGACCTCGTGCGCGACGCCGACATCTTCACGCAAGGCTATCGGCCCGGCGCCATCGCAGGGCACGGCTTCTCGCCGGAGGCGCTGGCCGAGGCGCGTCCCGGCATCGTCTGCGTCTCGCTCTGCGCGTATAGCCATGCCGGCCCCTGGCAGAACCGACGCGGCTTCGACAGCTTGGTGCAGACGGCGAGCGGTATCTCGCACGAAGGCGGGGAGAACGGCGCGCCCGGGCCGCTACCGGCGCAGGCCTTGGATCACGTCACCGGGTATCTCGCCGCCTACGGGGCGATGACGGCATTGGCGCGGCGGGCGCGGGAAGGCGGCAGCTGGCTGGTCCGCCTGTCGTTGGCGCAAACCGGCCATTGGCTCAAGGGTCTCGGCCGGTTGGACGGCGATGTCGATGGCCGGACACTCGCGGATCCCGGTATCGACGACGTCCGCGACCTTCTGATGGAGAGCGATTCCCCCTTCGGGCGGTTGACGCATGTGAAACCGCCGATCGCACTTTCCGACACGCCGATGGGATGGGACCGTCCCGCCGTGCCGCTCGGCACGCATCCACCGCAATGGCCCGCCTGAAGCGGATGTGACGCCAATGTGATGCCCGCGGCGCTCTTTGCTATGCTGCAATCCGGCTGGCCGAAGCCAGCCCAGGCAAAAAGGGAGCGCCATGAGCGAAACGATCAAAGTCGGCGACCTGGTCGCGCAGTTTCTCAAGGGGATCGGGGTCGAGACGGCCTTCGGCGTCATTTCGGTCCACAACATTCCGGTCCTCGACGCGATCGGCCGCGGCAATCTGCTGCGCTTCGTCATGGCGCGCGGGGAATTGGGCGCGGGGCACATGGCCGACGCCTATGCGCGGGCCAGCGACGGACTGGGCGTGCTGTTCACCAGCACGGGGCCGGGTGCGGCCAATGCCTGCGGCGCCATCGTCGAGGCGCGCTTCGCCGGCAGTTCAGTCCTCCACATCACGGGTCAGACCGCGACCGGCAATCTGGATAAAGGGCAGGGGACGGTCCATGACGTGCCGGACCAACTCGGCATGCTCAAATCCGTTTCGAAATCCGCCTATCGGGTGCGATCCGCCGAAACCGCGCTCGGCACGCTCATTCAGGCCGCGACCGATGCGCTGACCCCACCCAAGGGCCCGGTCAGCGTCGAAATTCCCATCGACATCCAGCGCATGGAAATTCCCGTGCCGTCGGGATTGGACAACATCGTCCTACCGATTCCGGCGCCCCGGCCGCCCGATGCCACCGGCATCGAGACACTCGGCGACATGCTCAGGTCGGCGAAGCGACCGCTGCTGTGGACGGGCAACGGGGCGACGCACGCGACCGACGCCGTCAACCGGCTGATGGCGCTGGGCGTGCCGCATGTCAGCAGTTGGAACGGGCGCGGCGTGGTCGACGAGACGAAGCCGATGACACTGGGCGCGCTGAACGCCACGCCGGAGGTGGTCGAGTATTACAAATCCGTCGACCTGCTGATCGTCGCGGGGTGCCGGTTGCGTGGCCATGAGACGGCGGACATGTCGCTGGAGTTACCGGCGCGGCGCGTCCAGATCGATATCGATCCCGCCGCCGACGGCCGGACCTATACCAACGACCTTTTTGTCTGCGCCGACAGCGCGCTGACGTTGGCGGCGCTGGCCGACGCGGTGGAGGGCAAGACGCGGATCGAGGCGGGATACGGCGACGAAATCGCCGAGTTGAAGACCCAGACGACAGAGAACTACCGCAAGGCCCAGGCGCCCTACGACACATTCGCCGCCGACCTGCGCGCGGTAATGCCGGACGATGCGATCTGGGTGCGCGACATCACGCTCTCGAACAGCACCTGGGGAAACCGGATTTTTCCGCTGAACGACCCGACGCAAAACATCTATCCGATCGGTGCGGCGATCGGCCCCGGGATGCAGCTCGGTATCGGGGCGGCGCTCGGCGGCGGCGGCCGGAAGGTCGTCTGCATGTGCGGCGACGGCGGCTTCAACCTGAACCTGACGGAGTTGTGGACCGCGGTGCAGGAACGCGCCGACGTGGTCTTCCTGGTGATGAACGACAAGGGCTACGGCGTCATCCGGCATATCCAGGAAATCCTCTACGGCGGGCGGAAGTACTTCCACGATCTGCTGGGACCCGACTACGAGGGGTTGGCCGGGGTGGCCGGGCTGCATTTCGACCGGGTTTCCAAGGCGTCGGAATTGGGCGACAAGGTCGCGAGCGCGCTGTCCGTCGGCGGCCCGTCGCTGATCGAGGTCGACATGACCGCCATCGGCGCCTATCCGCCGTATTTCAAGGCGCCGCCCTATGCACAAAAAGACGAGGAGTAGTATCGTGAGCAACGATACCGGCAAGACAGACACGGGCGCCGTCATGGCATTGTTGAGACAGTTCGGGAAGGCCTTCAACAAGGGCGACGTGGACGGCATTCTCGCCTGCGTCACGGACGACTTCGAATGGCGGCTTGCCGCCGGACCGGACGCGCCGGATGGCAAAATCGTGCGCGGCAAAGACGCTGTTCGGGAGGCCCTGGAAGACCGCGACCGCGAGATCGAGGAGATGCGCTTTTCCGAAACCGCGGTCTCGATCGCCGACGGCAAGGTCTTCGGCAGCTTCCGCGCCACCGGCCGCACCCGCGACGGGAAAGCGATCGACAAGCGCGGTATCGACATCTATGAAATCCGCGACGGCAAGATCGCGGTGAAGGATAGTTACTGGAAGCAGGTGGGGTAGGGGTACCCTATTAAGATGCAAGCTCCACAATTCGATACATTTTGTCCAAACCCATGTGATACCTCAGAATTCTGATCTATCGGTATATGAAAACAATGCCATTCGGGCTGTAAGACCCATATCGTGTTTTCATGGGATAGTCGCGTCACATATTCATCAAAAATAAACGAACAGTAGCTGTAAATACGATGGTCTCTTCCAATGACCTAACAATACGTCAGCTAATTTCGTGCCGCGATGATGACTGTTTCCAAATATTTGCATACGGCAAATATAAGTTCCAGATACGTTTGGGTTTACGCGGTTTTGGCAATAATACTGTGTTTGTTCACTCTGACCAGTCTTGCCAATTTTAATCAAAATGACTTCATGTATGCGGTTGCACCGCTGTTTCTCAAAGACGCAACGTTATACAAAGACCTGCCATTTTTGCAGGCACCGTTTTCGATATACACATTTGAATTTATTTCCAAATTCGTCAACGAAGGCGCACTCTATCTTTCTCTCCGCCTATTTTCGCTATCGCTGATCGTCGCATCGGGCATCTTCCTGACCATTGCGGCGAATAAGATTGGTGGGAAGATCTCGGGCTGTATATTCTTTTTTCTTTTCTTTTCATCATATCATGTCGCCTATACATCCATGGAGATTGGTAATTACTCTCTTTCTCTATTTTTTATATGTGTGTCGGCATATTTATACTTATGCCACAGACTAACATGGCAAACATCCGCACTGATCGGCCTCTTAATCGGCCTAGCCGCCTCTGCAAAGCTCAACCACGCATTGTTTGCAATTCCATTTGGTGCCTTCATTGCCACGGATTCAGGGATCCGGTCTCGGCAAGCGTTGGCATATGTTGTTGGCGGTGTGGCCGGCAGTACTTTGCTGATCTTCCACGCGGCTTCCAACTTTGAAGACTTCTACTTCTTCAATGTCCAAATTCACCATCTGATAAATGAGTTCCGGCATGAGAAACTTCCAAATGAATTTGATAGTGTTACGATCGCTTCCATAAAAATATTCTTGTGGTTCCTCCCACAGATTTTTCTCATTGCGTATTCAATCAAGAATGATGTCTTCGACAGCAAATGCCGAAGACACTATAAGATTCTCGTTCTCGCAGCGTTTTCGTATTTCGTAGCCATATTGCCGAATATTATTTTCGCTCAATACCTAGCACCCTTGGTATCGTTCCTCTGCCTCGCAACGGCACTGGCCATCGGGACAAACGTGAGCAAAGTTGTCTGGCGATCAAAGTTTGTTGTTGTTTTATCGATTGTGGTGGCTACGTCCTGGGCGCTTCCCTATCTGGCGGTATTTGCTATAGGCAGTCTGGAAAGCGTTAGCAAACAAGGAATTGCACCATCTAGAATTGCCCGCATGAGCGAGCAAATCAGCGATATAACAAGTGAGAGCTTCCTAAATGGACGTTGCGATCATACTGCGCTGACATTCAGTCCAGTGCCATTTCTAGGCACATCTTTTCAACTGCCGAAGTTCTCCGCAACTGGCCCATTTCTGCCGCAACTTTCCGGATTCCTGGAGGTTCGCGTGCCGGAACGTAACAATCTGACCGATCTCCAGTCTGAATTGCAGAAGAACCCTACCGCAATACTCGTCGGCTTCTATTCGAACATGAAGGCGGAGCGCGAACTGGCCGCATATGCCGTGGCACATGGATATTTGCGACATGAATTGGGAAGCATCGATCAGCGCAGCACGCTAGTCCTTTTTCTTCGCCCGACCTGTTCAAATCAGCAGTAGGCGACATCGCACATCAAATTGCCGGTTCGATTCTCGCGCCCGACTCAATCTCAAGTATCAATGTTGGTGGCTGCACTCTATATCGCCACTTCATCATCGACTTCGGGCAGTCAGGCAAGCGGTGCGTCAGAAACGTTAACCAATTCACAATAACAATGGCGGTAAATTTGAAGCTCCGTGAGTCGTAAATTCATTCGACAAGCCCCATTCGAATTCAAGCATCGCCAAATCTTGCCCGGATGTAGACGGCAAATGTTCGCATTGGACTTTCATAGATACGTTCTGACACGTGATGCGGAGCATTGGTCGAAATCGCTGAGGCACCCTGCTGTAATTATCCTTGGTTTGTCACTTTGCGCTCTAGCCGCTTACGGGGGGCCGCAAGATTATCTTGCGCGCGACGACGTCTTTTTCAGAAACGCAGACCGTGGAACCCTCTCGCTAGCGGTGGCAAGCTATGGCAATGGCCGATTCATCCCCGGTATTTTCTTTCATTTACTATCGTCCGCCGGAGTTCAGATTTACGATATTTGGCACCTTTTGGAACCGGTCGCCTATGTGACATTCGCCACATTCGGCTATGTATTTGTCAGCAATTTGAAACTTCGCACAGCACCGATCGACAAATTTCTTTGTGCTTCTATTGTAATATTGTTTCCATTTAGCATCAATTTTTTAACTAACAAAAACAATCTAGGCAATTTTATACTGGCGTATAGTAGTATTGCTATTGCGATATATTTATTTAGGAAATTTCAAAATTGGAAAATTGTTCCTATATGCTCTCTATTTATATTTTTTGCCACATCTAGTTACCAAACATCGATTTATTATTTTGTTATTTTCGCTTGCGGCTTTGCTTTATTTAATGGCCATTCGTGGTTGGATATTAGGCAAATCCTGCTAAGAGGTGCGGCCACGGTTATTTTAGGGCTTGGTGTTTATCTCTCAGCCTACATACTGACCACGGGTTTCCTGCTGCAAGCATTCACTCCGTTAGTCGACGGAGAACTTTCTCAATACTATTTAAGTGGCCGCTCAAAACCGAATGGTCTGTCCGGCTTTCTTGGATCCGGCGCAGTTTATCTATTTTCCATATTGCGGGTTTTAATTGCACCTGAACCGGTTTTGTCAATCTATGCAAAACTCATTGCGCTAGCGGTATTTTCGTTGAGTTTTCTCTCATGGAGTTACACAAACCGCGCGAAGAGAATGGAATCGGCAAGGCATCGTTGGAACTACAACAGAATTAGCTTTCTCGTCTTACTCTTAATTTTGCTGCTCGGCAGCCCTATCCATCTATTTATTGAAGACGACTTTATTGCGCCTCGTGTGTTGGCGCATGCCAGCGGAGTATGGGCAACGTTGATACTGCTTGCCATCTCCTTCAATCATGGGAAGGTGCGCCACATCGTCCGAATTTGTGCTGCGGTATTTGTGTTCTGGGCAGGTGCGACTACCGAGACTTTAGTCAACGGCGCCAAAGCGTTGTATGCACAGGATATTCTTCTGGGGAAAAAAATCGTGGGTGACCTTACGTCTACACCCGGATTCAACATTGAAGATCCAGTTGCCGTCATCGGTCGCATTCGTCGAAGTTCCCCATACCCAATGTTAAAAACCAAAAGCTACTACGATATTCAGACGAGCAATTTCGCCAGCAATTGGTCCAAGAAAGCGATCCTCGAGGAGGCTTCCGGACGTAAATTTGTACACCCGACACCAACTTTTTTGGTGGATAGCGAAGAGCGGTGCCGCCAACAACTGCCGCTTGACGGATACTATGCGACGATAGTCACCGACAAAGGCGCGATAGTGTGTTTAGTGGACCTCGAAGATCGGTCCGAAACTGTCGATCCTTGATGATCGCAGCACATTAAGAAGCGGCCATTGATCGGGAAAACCGATCAGCATCCTTTTGTCTATGCCGCCGGCTTTTCGCCAATCACGGTCCAGCTGTACCCATGCCGGTGATGCAATTGAATACCTTGAAACCCGGCCGCCGACAGCAAGTCTTCAGCTTCCTGTTTCTTGTAGTATTTGGCCACCATTGGATTCAGCTGGTCAAAGATCACCAAGAACCGCTTGGACCATGAGAACCGTCCGATGACGTTGTTCATGTACCCTCGGAGCGGCAACGGCAACACCCGACATAACGGGATGTAAACGCCAAGACACAGATTCAGCAGATGGCTGATCGCCGCCAGGACCGGTTGCGGCAGTTTGACGGTCAAACGCCGGAGCGGCTGGACGAAGCGCAGATATGCCTCGTTGCCCTCATGTCCGTAAAGCCAGATGAGGCAGCGCCCGCCGGGCCGTAACGCATCGTAGATTGCGCGGACGACCGGCGCTGGGTCCGCAATGTGATGCAACACGCCGATTGAGAAGATGTAGTCCAGATCCGCCCCGGCCGGAATGGCTTCGCCTCGACCATGCACATAATTGATGCGATCAGCGGCGCCACTCGTGTTCTCCTTCAGCACCGTGAATGCATCCGACGGCTCGACTGCAATAACACGATCCGCCCCGGCGCTGAGCAACATCGATACGATCCGCCCGGTGCCACTGCCAATATCACCGACACGGCGGCCGGCAACTTCTTCGATGGCAAGCAGCGGACCGCAGATGTCCTCGAACAAATCCACCGACGCGTAATACCCGTCGTTCTCTGTATAGCGTGTCCACTGCTCGCCGAAATCGGTGATCGTCTGCCGGGTCGCTTCCGCGGTATCAAGATTTAAGGCTGTTGCTGATTGTTTCATAGTCAATATGCGCTTTCGTTGGCCGGGGTCATGGACGCTCTACGCGATAAATGTCGAAATAGCTGCCGACATGAACGCGCTCGAGCGCGTCCGAGGGCAGGGGCGATGCATTGTCGAACCGGACGGCAAGCACATAGTCATATGTCTTTTCCCATCCGATGAAATAGAGCCGAAAGTAACGGCTCAAGCGGTGCCCCAGCGGGTACGGGCTATTTTCGGCATTGGCGGCATTTAGGAACACATCACGGGTGACCGGTGTCCCCACCGGTGAATTGATGGCTTCCCGGGCCGGTGAGGCATTGATTGACGTATGCCCGGTAAAGAGCGTTGGGAAGAACGCCGCCCGATCGATAACCGCGAGCGCCCCCAGATGCCAATAAGCCGGCAAGACGATGCGTCCGGGCGTATCCGGTTTGTCACGCGGATCTTGAACCTCCAAGATCGCAGCTCCGCTGGTAATGGCTGCCGAAGCGGTCCTGAATTCCGAGAAATGTCTGTCTAGCGCCTTCCAGTGGTCGGCGATGAAATAAGAGCGTCCTATCAATAACGCGGCACCGAGAACGACGATGAACTGTACCTGTTTCGCGGCTCTGGAAGATGAAACGACACTTGCCAGAAGCACGCAAACGAGAATCGCAGGCAGCCTGAAATCGGTACCCCAGACACCCGATAGGTAGTTCGGCATCATGACCGTAACGGCGGTCAGAAGGATCACGGGGACCTTTAGCGCCGGGGCGATAGCAATCTGCTTCGACCGAAAGCACCAAACCAGCACGGAAACCAGAAACACGGCTGTAAGAGTATCGATTATCGGCAACCCGATATTGACGGGTGAGAAAAGAGCGTTCAGCTTGTCGCGCCAGGTGCCATATTTGTTGATCGCGTCGCCTACCGCCTCATCCAGCATCGCCCAGCGCAAAAACAACGTCGCTGGAAGTATGAACTGTACGCCGGAAACCGGCCATTCGCGGACAATCCAGGTCAAGGACCAGCTATTCCGATGCGCCCGCCAGATCTCGTGCCCGGCAACGAGCACACCGTAGATCATCAAACCGAAAGTATGAAAGACGAACAGCACAAAGGCCGCTACCGAAAAAAGGGTAAAACGGAACGCAACGGAACGCTCTTGAAAGGCAAGCCAACCGGCAAAGGCGAGCAACGCCAGACCTGTCGTGAACAAATACGACAGGAATCCCCAAAACAGCGCGTGATTGTACAGCACCAGCATCGCAAGGATCGGCCAATACCCGACCCGCCCGACCGCAACCCGTCGCAGGACGACAACGGCGCCGAAGTTCACCAATAGGGTGAGCGCTACGAACGCCCGCCCCAAATCATAGATTGGGAAAACCTTCGCCAGCGGCGACAGGATGATATCCATCGCCATATTGGGCCGGAAACCCCAGTTCAGCGCGTAGTTCTGTTGCAGAGCCGCGGACTGGTCCAGGTTTGCGAGCAGAAAAACCCGGGCCAAGTGATTGGGATAGTCGACCAGAGGCGGGATATCGACGGCGAAAACCGGATAGAGAGCGACGATTACCATCAGCGTATAGACCGTCACCGCTATCCAGCGGCGGTCGAACAACGCCTCCCCAGAGGCATCGGCCGTGTCGGCGGCGTATCCGGGAGATTGGCTCGAAAGCATTGATTTTGAATAAGTTAAATTGATTAAGAGAGACTTAAATGAAGCCGCCGGAGTGCTCCTTAACCGCCATCGGATTACGGCGCTTTTCTACCCGCGTTAACCAACTGAAAACCCTAAATCAATACGATCGATAGGGAGGCAGCCCTGGCGGCTGCCGCAGCGTCTGCGCGCCATGCCACTAACTTACCGGATCATTCCGTATGTCATTGCTTTCCAGCACTGGATCATCAGGTTTTGCCGATATCGCATCCGGCGGCCGATGGGTGTCCGAAAGTAGCGTGCTCGCCCTGTTCCTGCTGTTCCTAACCGTCGCCCTCGTTCCCATTTGGCTGGTCGACGTGCCGCCGCTGGTCGATTTACCGAACCACATTTCCCGGATGCATATTCTCACGGCCTTGCCGAACGATCCGGTTTTACAAGAGAGCTATTCCGTTGCATGGGGCATCCTCCCGAATTTGGCCATGGATGCTTTCGTGGTCGCGCTCACGCCGATCATTTCGGTCTTGGACGCGAGCCGCCTGTTCGTGGCGATAACGGTCGTGAGCGTCGCAACCGGCACACTGGTGTTGCACTACGCATTACACAAACGCATATCCGTTTCGCACGGCTTGATCTTCCTCGCGCTGTACAACCAGGTGCTTGCGTGGGGGTTCCTGAATTTTCTGTTCGGCCTTGGCACCGCATTCTTGGCGGCCGGCGGCTGGATCTTGCTCCGCGACAAGCATTCAACCCTGCGTTTCACGGTATTCTCCGCCGCAACGGCCATCCTGTTCTTCTGCCACTTGCTGGCACTGGCGGTCTATGCGGCCATCGTCCTGGCCTACGAAACCACCAAAGCCTGGGAGGGCAGGGGCCACCCGACCGCCGACCGTTGGCGGCATTGGATAGTCCTCGGTATTCATTTCTGGCCGGTGGCCGTTCTTTGGAGTCTCCAACCCGAAGGCAGCATGAATTGGGGCGCAAACTACGTATCGCCTCTGTTGAAACTGTTCACCGCAACCGCCCCGTTCCGCTATTTCGTCGAGCCGGTGGATATCGCGATCATCACTTTCTTCTTCGTCGCGCTGACCTTGGGATTGTGGACCCGGACACTGCGATTTGCGAAGGAGGCGCGACTGGCCCTGTGGGGGTTCTTGGCGCTAGCGATCGTGCTGCCTCATCTGTTCATGGGTATCTTCGCGGTGGACCAGCGGATGGCGGTCGTGGCGGCCTTGCTGGCGATCGCGTCTGCGCGCATTACGCTGCCGACCTTCCGCACCGCCATGGTTTTGGGATCGATCGTTTCCGTGCTGTTCGCGTGGCGCATCGTATCCTTGTCGATCGATTGGCAATTCATCAACAAAGGCTACGCCGAATTCCGTACCGCGGCGTCGGTCCTGCCGCAAGGAACGAACCTGCTCGTCGCACGGCGAGGCGATTCCAAGGCCGGCGCCGATTGGCCGGCCGGCGCTGCCTTCGCGATATGGCATCTGGCATCCTTCGCCGTCATCGATCGAGCCGCATTCGTACCCTTGACCTTCACGACCCGATATCAGCCGATCAAGCTCCATCCCGCCAAACAAGCATTCGCGGGGCGGGAAGGCCAACCGCTGAGCTACGAATATCTACGGGAAGGCCTCGTGCATTCCAACGCCGCCGTAACTTCGTCGACTAGCACAGGTGACAGCAATTATTGGGATAATTGGCACCGACACTTCGATTTCGTGCTGGTATTGGATCACGGTGAGGCGGAAAATCCGGTGCCCGGTCTTCTGAAGCTCACGCACACAGGCTCGTTCTTTTCGATATACAGGAATACGGCACGCTGATCGGGGACGCGGCGCCGGCAAGGACTCTAGGCCGCCTGCGCCATCCCCGACTTGCGCGTTCCGGCAGCGAAGCGAAACAGACAATACAGCGACCAGAGCCGTTTCCGATGATCTTCCCGGCGATCCATATGGGCGGAGAGCATCCGTTCGATTTCGGTCCGGTCGAACAGATCCGCGATCGGATTGGCCGCGTCCAGCACGACGTCGCCGACGCGCTCTCGCAGCGGTCCGCGCATCAAGCCGGACACGGGGATCGCAAAACCGTGTTTACGGCGGGCCACCACATCCTCCGGCAGATACCGCGCCGCCAGGCGCCGCAGCAGGTATTTCGTCGTGTAGCCGTTGACGCGCCACCGCTCGGGCATCACAAAGGCGAAACCGGCGATGTCTTCGGACAGGTAGGGCGCACGGACTTCAAGGCTATTGTACATCGACGCGCGATCGACCTTTGTCAGGATATCGTCCGGAAGATAGAAAGCGGAAAACAGCCGTTGCAATCGATCAACCGGCCCGCGGGCGGAATGTTGCTCGACCCAGTCGGTTACCGGACGAAGGCTTTGCTGGATCGGCGTATGGTCGCGAAGCAGCGCCCGGCGGGCATCCGCGTCGAACGGCGCCATCCAGAGGAACGACTGCATATACTCCGACTGCCCGAACCCTTGGCTCAATTGCGCGAGCTTGAAGGGAAGGGCCATGTAACGGTCGGATGGCGGCAGCACGGATAGGGCCTTGCGCAACGCGATGCCTGTCAGCGCCGGCAAATGCGCCATGACGGCCGCCGCCTTGCGTGCTTGGAAATTGATGTATCCGGCGAACAACTCGTCGCCGCCGTCGCCGCCCAACGCGACTTTCACGCCGTGCGCCGCGGTTTCGCACAACAGGTAGGTCGGAACAATCGACGGATCCGCAAAGGGCTCGTCCTGTTTTGCCTCCACACGGTCCAGCGCATGCAGAACGTCTGCATCGGTGAGGGTCCGCACCTCGTGGCGCAGACCGAACTGGTTCGCGACACGCGCGGCGAAGGGCGTTTCGTCGTAACCGTCACCCGGCATTTTGATCGTATACGCGCTGATCCCGGGCGCGTAGTCCGCGGCGATGGCGGCGATAAGCGCGGAGTCGATGCCGCCAGAGAGGAAAACGCCGACCGGCACATCGGCCACGAGCCGCGCCTTGATGGAATGCCGCAGCAGACCGTCCAGCCGGTCGACCGCTTCGTCTTCGGTTGCGGGCATCTCGGCGGTCGACTGCGCGGGGTCGCCCGCCGGCAGATCCCAATACGCCTCGTTCCTGATCTGGCCGTGGTCGAATTCCAGGATGCGACCTGGCAGAAGCTTCTGGATGCCGGCAAAGCCGGTTCGCGGCGCAGGCACATAGTCGAATGCGAGATACTGCCCGATAGCTTCCACGTCGATTTCGGCGGCCGCGCATACCGGATGCTGCCGCAACGCTTTGATTTCCGACGCAAAAACCAATTGTCCTGCAACCATCGCATAGAACAACGGCTTCTCGCCGAAACGGTCCCGCGCCAGGGTTACGATGCCGCTAGCCCCATCGCGATAGGCGAAGGCGAACATCCCGTCGAGACGCCGCAGCGCGGCCCCCACGCCATGCAGCCGGATCATCTGAAACAAGACCTCGGTATCTGAATTGTCCCGCAGGCGGACCCCGGCATCGCGCAACGCGGCCGCGTGGTCCCGATAGTTGTAGATTTCACCGTTGAAGACGAGCAGGTCGCCGGTCACCGGGTCCAACCGGGGCTGGTCGCCCCCGACCGGTTCGATAATCGTCAGCCGCTGGTGACCGACCGCCACTTGATCGTCGATCCAGACCCCGTCGTCATCGGGGCCGCGGTGTTCGATTTCCGCCATCATGCGGCGTAGGATGACGGTGGCGTTGCGGTCCGGTCGGGTGAAGCCGGCGATACCGCACATCAGGCTGCCGATGCCTTTCGTGCCGCGGCGAAAATGGAAACCCCGAACGGCAGTTTAATCATCGGCATCCAAAACCGTTCGACGGCAAAGATCGTTTTGAGTAGCCAGTTCGCCGGGCCGGTGCTGGCGACGGCTTTGTCGTTCTCGCCGCCGTCGATGCCGAACAATCGCTGGATCAACCGGACACCGGCGATCGCCGGGAACAGATGCGTGTTGAAATAGGACGTGTAGGAAACCTCGAACCGTGACCCGAGCAATGCCTCGAGCTCGGGCCGGGTGTAACGCCGGAAATGATGCGCCAACTCGTCATGCCGCGACCACAGGAAGCGGAAGGCGGGAACGGTGATCAAGACCGTTCCGCCTGGCGCCAAGTGGTCGTCGATCCATTCGAGCGCGCCCGCGTCATCCTCGATATGCTCCAATACGTCGAACAGGCAGATGACGTCATACCGGTCGCGCAGCGGATCGGGAATTCCGCCCTCATAGACCCGGATGCCGGGATTACGGGACCGGCACACCTCCGCCGCGGACCGTTCCAGTTCCATCGCGTAGACCGAGCCGAAATCCTTCAACATGGCGAGGTTGGAACCGGTGCTGCAGCCGACTTCAAGAATTTTCCGTTGGTCTTCGGGCGAGAGAAGGCGGCCCATCAAGTGCCGCAGGACGCGACGGCGGGCGACCCACCACCAATGGGTATCCGCCAGCTCGGCATCTAGTCCGTAATGATCCGCATGCATAGCCGCACCGTCACGCCGCGTCGGCGACCTTGAAGACGTTTCGTGTCGCGCGCACCGAATACGGCAGCTTTTCGCGCGTTTCGAAATAGACCCGGCTTTGGATTTCGGCGAGCAGCCCCATCATCACGAACATGACGCCGACCAAGGCGAGCATGGTGACCAGCATGGGAAGCGGCGTCTGGATGAAGGCTACGCCGTCGAAGAACTTGAGATAGAGCGCATATAGGCCGGCAAGGAAGGCGAGGCCGAGGCTGTAGATCCCCGCGCGTCCGAAGAATTGGATCGGCCGGTCGAGGCTCCGGTCGAGAAAGCGGATCACGATCAGGTCGAGCAACACCCGTGGCGCGCGGCCGAGACCGTATTTGGATTTGCCATGCTGCCGGGGATGATGCGTCACAGGGATTTCGGTGACGTTGCCGCCTTCCCAGGCCGCATAGATCGGAATGAACCGATGCATTTCGCCATAGAGGCGGACATTCTCGATAAACCGGCGGCGATAGGCCTTCAGCGTACAGCCGTAATCATGCAGGCGCACGCCGGAAACCTTCGAGATCAGCCAGTTCGCCATCCGCGAGGGGAGACGCCGGTCCATGCCTTCTTGGCGATCGACGCGCCAGCCGGAGACAACGTCATAGCCGCTTTCCAGCGTCTCGATGAGTTTCGGGATATCCGCCGGATCGTTCTGCAAGTCGCCGTCCATCGGAACGATCACGTCGCCGCTGCTGTGCTGGATCGCCGCCATCATCGCGGCGGTCTGGCCGTAATTGCGCCGCAGATGCACCACCTTGATCGACCGGTTGCGCTGCGCCAACTCGTCGAGCAGGGCGGCCGACCCGTCCGTGCTGCCGTCGTTGGCGAGAACGATTTCATACGCGCCGCCCATGCCTTCCAATACCGGCACGAGGCTGTCGTAGAGCGGCTCGAGACTATCGCGCTCGTTGTAAATCGGAACGATGACTGAGATCTTCATGTTTCGTCGGTCTTCCGGGCCGGGAAATCCGGCTAACTCACGGAATACCGTACGATTTTCACGATTAAGAATTGGTTAATCGCCGGATCGGCCTGGGGCGGAGCGGGTCTCGAACTACAGGGCCAACTCACTGGTATCGCGAAGAAAAGCGGCGGTGCCGCCCAAAACGATCCCGGTCACGCGCCCTGATAGGCCTCGACCGGCTGTTCGACAGTCGGCAGAGACCCAGCGAGCGTCGTCCGGTGCATGATTCGGCGTCCGGCCCGAAAATCCCAGGGCCGGCCGCGATGAATCACCGCCCGGTTGTCCCACATGACGATCTCGTCCTGCCGCCATTGATGCCGGTAGACGAACCTGTCCTGGGTCGCGTGCTCCAGAAGCTGCCGGATCAGCGCCCGCCCTTCGTCGACCGGCATGCCGACGACATGCGAGGCGTGCGAGCCGACATACAGCGCCTTCCGCCCATTCACCGGGTTTTGCACCACCATGCGCTGTGGAACCGGCGGCACCTCGTCCCGCTGCTCGTCATCCAAGAGCGTGGAATCCACCAGGCTTCGCGAATAGTCGAAGCTGTGTTCCGCCACGAGACCGTCGATGCGCCGCTTCATGTCCTCCGAAAGCGCGTCATACGCCGCCCGCATGCTCGCATATTCGGTTTCGCCGCCGCCTTCGGGCACCTCGCGCCCGGAAAGGATCGATCCGAGCGCGGGCACGCGTTTGAACGAACTGTCGGAATGCCACAGCATGTTGCAGGCATTGCGGATCATCCGCTTGTCGTCGGGCTCGATGATTTCACCGGTGTCGCGGTCGACGTTGCTTAGATAGGCGATCGGCGTTCCGGCGCCCTGCGATCCGATCAACATGCGTTCCAGGGGGCCGAATCGCTCGCTGAAGGCGATCTGCTGGTCGTCGTCGACCTTCTGATCGCGGAAGACGAGGACGGAGTGTTCCTCGAAGGCATTCCGCATGTCGGCAAAGACCGCATCATCCATTTCCGACGCGAGGTCGACGCCCATCACTTCGGCGCCGAATGTCGGATGTAACTGCTTGATTTTCAGGGGCATGATGGTCTCCGCGACGGTCAAATTCCGCCCGCTATATCGCTGTCCTGGAACGATTACTCGGGCCGGGAACAGGATATTCAAATCACGCCGCGGCGCAAGTTTACGGCCCCCTTATTGCTCTTGCCCGATCCGCTGCCGGCGGAACGCGTCGTTCATTTGCAGGAAGCGTCGCCACCCCCCTAAACTCCCATCACCAACGCTCACAAAGGAACGAAACGTATGGAACTCGGCTATTTCGCGATGCCCCTGCATCCCCCGACCCGGGACTGGAAGACGGTGCTCGAAGAGGACCGGCAGGCGGTCATCCTCGCCGACAAGCTCGGCTACTCCGAAGCGTGGATCGGCGAGCACCTGACCACGACGGCCGAGCCCATCGTCTCGCCCTTGATGTTTCTCGCCACGGTGATCCCCGAGACGTCCAAGATAATGCTCGGCACCGCGGTGGTGAATATTCCGCACCATCACCCCGCGCATCTGGCGGCCCAGGTCGCCATGTTCGACCAGATGAGCGACGGCCGCTGCCTGTTCGGGATCGGACCGGGCGGCATGGCCAGCGACGCCGAGCTGTTCAAATCCACGTCCGAGAAACGCGGCCGCATGATGCTCGAAGCCATCGACGCCATGACGGCGATCTGGACCCAGGACCCGCCCTATGAGTTAAAGGGGGAATTCTGGGACATCACCGTTAAGGACTTCGTCATGCCCGAATACGGGGTCGGCATCATGGCGAAGCCCTTGCAGAAACCGCACCCGCCGATCGCCCTGGCCCTGCGCAGCCCGAAATCGGGCAGCGCCTTGCTCTGCGCCGAACGCGACTGGATACCGATCTCCGGCAATTTCATCCCGACCGCTTTCGTCAAAGGGCATTGGGACGACTACGCCGCGGCGCGCGACTCCGTCGGCAAGCCCGCAGACCGGAACATCTGGCGCGTGGCCCGCAGCATCCTGGTCGGCGAGACCAACCTGCAGGCGCAGGACTATGTGCAAAACCCGGAGAAGGGGATGAGCTTCTATTTCCGCTACCTGCGGATGCTCGCCGCTATGCGGGCGACGCCGGGCGAACCCAGCGACGAGGTCCGCGCCGAGGTCGACATCCAGGTGAACGAAGCGTTGGAGGACCAGGTGATCGCCGGCGACCCGCAAGCGGTGCTCGACCAATTGGTGGCTTTCCGAGATCAGACCGGCCATTTCGGCACCCTGCTGGCCACCGGCCACGACTGGGACGAGGAAGGGCTGTGGCGCAACTCCATGACCCTGCTCGCGGAAGAGGTGATGCCGAAGTTCCGGCAGCACTGCGAGGCCACGCAGTAGCCACCCTATTTGTCGAAAGTTTTCATAAACCCACCGACTCTACCGCTTCGGGAAAGCACAATATTGTCTGTAAATAAGAAAGATGTTTCGGCTTCGTGGATCATAAATTGCAAATCGTTTCTCAAAGATATTTCCGTTGACTGACAGAACGTTTGAAGAATTTGGAAGGCGAAATTTCATGCGGTATTGACGCCGCTTCCTATCGTCAATCATGGATTTTTCTTCATCTGAATCCTTGTAACAAATCACATAGCCGCGCTTGTCAGATTGAAGTTCGTAAACACCAGCATGCTTTACTAAGGGTTGTGAATTAGACCAAGCATTTATCATCTTCCTCTTGCGACTATTGTATTCTGCCAAGCTACGCTTCCGCGACGAATCCCTTGGGGTTGGGTATAGGTACAAGCTTGTTACACTGGCGCTATCGTCAATCGCGCGGCGGAACTCCCACATCGTCGAACGCCAATGCATAAGCAAGAACCTTCGCACGTCAGTGGGTTGCGTTATCGTTTGCAGGTGTTGGCGAACTGCTTCTTGTTCAGACCAATCCGCTTCAGCGATTGTACGGACTATATAACCATGACCTGGCACGCCTTTTCCTGCCTTGGCGGCTCCGAATGCATCAAACCCATCGCTCGATCGCGCGGGGAGAGATGTACCTTCGCGAACTTTGAACTGTCTAAATTGAATACGAGCGTTCGGTTGTCTTAACGCTTCCGACGAGTAGTACATCTCCATCGTTTGTGGATTCTTCGCGTCATCCAACCACATCACCAAAGGCATATGATCGGCAGGAACGGGGAACCCGGATTTCCATCCTCGTCTGCAGATGCTTGGCGTTTGCAGCATTATTGCGGCGCCCGATGGTAGAGCCATCCCAACGCTCTTTCGTTTCTCCTCCCATCGTGCGCTGGGGTGTGTAATGCCAAATCCGAACCTTCTGACCTCCACCTCGCAATCGACAGTCCGCTGCAATCGCACCGGCGATCCATCCACGACCATATCGGCTGTCATTTCGTAAGCCCGCCATTCAAGTAGATTCTTTTGTATCTCGGTAGCGCACGCGCCCAGCAGCAAAGAAATTGCGATGGCGAATCCGGAAGTTCCGGCAAGAGGAGTCTTTAAAGCCCGATGCAACCAAAACATGGCATTGCTCCATAAAAATAAACATTGTTCAATTGTGTTATCACATAAAAATACAATGTTCAATAAATTGAATACCATTACGGCGCTTGAGAATTGCGTTTTAAGTCAATAACTTATGGTTCCGTTAATTGCCTAAGTAATTTGCCCGCAGTCAATTCACGCCGATAAGATGCAAACAACACAGCAAGGCATGAGGGGGCCACCGATGATGTTTGACCTGATCGACCGGATCATAAATCTCGACATCGGCCAGCGCGGGGTCACTGGACTGTATGAACCCGCCCGCGCACTGGCGTCCGGCCCGGTGTGCCAGGCTGCGGCGCAAGCCCTGACCGGGCTGCAGCCGGGCGACGCGGTCTTCATAATCACCGGATCGCTGTCGCGGGCACAGATCAGCAATGAAATCTCCGAAAACGACGGCCCGATCGGCGCGGCAGTGCTGGCGCGCGCCATCAGTTTCGGATTCCGCGCCGTGCCGGTGATCCTCAGCGACGCGACGGTGTTGGCACCGGTTGGCAAGATGGCCGAGTTGGCGGGGTGCACCGTGATGAGTCTGGACCAAGCGCGGGCATCCGCCGACCTCAAGCGGTTCACCGGCGTCGCCGCCACGGATACCTGCAGCAAGGACGACGCGGCCGCGCAAAAAGACTGCGAGAAACTGCTCGACGACGTTCGCCCGAAAGCGGTGATCACTGTGGAGCGCGCGGGCCTGCATCACGACGGCACCTACCGGGACATGCTGGGGCAGGACTACAGCATGGGCCGGGCCCGGCTGGACCACATCGTGACCGGTGCGATGGCGCGCGGCATTCCCACAATCGGTGTCGGCGACGGCGGCAACGAGATCGGCATGGGCGCGATCAAGGACGCCGTTCACGAACACATCCCCCATGGGCCGAACCTGTGCGCGGAGACCGCCACCGACATCGTCATCCCCGCCGGGGTCTCGAACTGGGGATGCTACGGCCTTGCCGCGGCCCTCGCGATCCTGACGGGCAGCGCCCGTCTCGCGCACACGCCGGAACTGGAACGGCGGCTCATCGAGTCCTCGCCGATGGTGGGGCTGATCGACGGCACCGCCGGTACCCTGGAAGCGACCGTCGACGGCCTGCCGCTCGACGTCCATGTGAGCATCGTCGAGCTGCTTGCCCAGGCGGTCCGCCGCGCCCTCGGTTGATGCCCCGGCCGCCGCGGATTCCACAGCCTATCCTGCGCCGTGCTACCGTTGCACCAACCCGCAACGACCGTGAAGCCCGAAACCCATGCCCATCGATTTCAACGTCGACAGCGACGGCGTCGCCCTGATCACCATGAACCGGCCGGAGCGTATGAACGCGCTCGACGCCGAACATTACGCGGCCCTGTCCCACTGCTGGACAACCGTGCGCGACGATCCGCAGATCCGCGTCGCCGTCGTCACCGGGGCGGGGGAGAAATCCTTCACCGCCGGGACGGACCTCAAGAGTTTCGTGAACCAGCAGCCGCCGATCGCGGAGAACTGGCTGACCCAGAAGGACCAGATCCTCAACCGCGGCCTAGAAGTCTGGAAACCGATAATCTCGGCGATCAACGGCTACTGCCTCGGCGGCGGCATGACCCTGATGATGGCGACCGACATCCGCATCGCCGTCGAGGAGGCGACTTTCGGCCTTTCCGAGGTGAAGCGCGGGCTGGTGCCCGGCAACGGCGGCACGCAGCGGGTCATGCAGCAGTTTCCCTACGCCATCGCGATGGAAATCCTGCTCTCCGGCGACCGGTTCGGCACCGATCTGGCGGAACGCTGGGGTCTCGTGAACGCGGTGGTGCCGCGCGACAAGCTGATGGACACCGCGATGGAACATGCCAAGCGGATCGCCGCCAACGCGCCGCTGGCCGTTCAGGCGGCCAAGGAGCTGGCGATCCGGTCCTACGACATGGACCTGCAGACCGGCCTGCGCTGGGAGGCGGCGACCAACCGCATGCTGCGCTTCACCAAGGACCTGGACGAAGGCACCAAGGCCTTCGCCGAGAAGCGTCCGCCGAACTTCAAGGGAGAATAGACCGCATGCGCGGCAAGACCGTCATCGCCGGGATCGGCCACACCAAGTTCGGCGCGCTGCCCGGCCGTTCGACCATCTCGATGAACGTGGAGGCGTGCCGCACGGCGCTGGCCGACGCGGGGATCGAGAAATCGATGGTCGACGCGCTCTACGTGAAGTATCCGACCTCGGCCTACGAGAGCAAATACGGCCAGACCCTGGCCGAGGCGATGGGCCTGCACCCACGCATCGGCGGCGTCTGGGACCAGGCGGGCGCGTCGAACGCCGCGATGATCGGCTTCGCCGCCATGGCGATCGAGGCGGGGCAGTGCGAGGTCGCGCTGATTGCCGCGTCCGACAATCCCAAGACCGGCACGCGGCAGGCCTATCAGCGGGTGCGCAACGGCGACGGCGTGGCGAGCTACGGCTGGTTCGGCGTGGCCCCCGGCTACGCGATGATCGCCCGCCGTCATATGGAGGAATTCGGCACGACGCATGCGCAGTTGGGCGCGGTCGCCGTGACTTGCCGGGACAATGGGGCGGCGAACCCGAATGCGCAGCTTCGCAAACCGATCACGCTGGACGATTATTTCGAGTCCCGCTGGATCGTCGACCCGCTGCGGCGGGACGATTGCTGCCTCGTGTCGGATTCCGGCGGTGCGGTCGTCGTGATGAGCGCCAAGCGCGCCAAGGAACTGAACGTGCCCGCGCCGGTGCCGATCCTGGGCTTCGGGCAGGGCCAAACGTCGTGGGAGGTGGCGCAGCGCCCCGACATGACCACCACCGAGGCCGAAATCTCCGGCAAGACCGCCTTCGACATGGCCGGGATGACGCCGAAGGATATCGACGTGGCGCAGATCTACGACTGCTTCACGATCACGCCGATCATGACCCTGGAGGACTACGGTTTCTGCAAGAAGGGCGAGGGCGGCCCCTTCGTAGAGAGCGGCGTCATCGCACCCGACGGCGACCTGCCGATGAACACCAGCGGCGGCCTCCTGTCGGAAACCGGCATGCCGGGCATGCAGCTCATCATCGAGGGCGTGCGGCAGATGCGCGGCACCGCCAACCGGCAGGTCAAGAACGCGCTATCCTGCATCGTCAGCAATCAAGGCGGGGTCATGCACACGCATTCCACGCTGATCCTGGGGCAATAGAGCGATGGCCGAGCAAGAGACCAAACCCGCTATTCCCGCACCGGATATCAGCCCGGTCAACGAACCGCACTGGACCGCGTTGAAGGACGGCGTGCTGAAGATCCAGAAGTGCCGCGACTGCGGCCATCACTGGCTGCCCGCCCGCGAGGATTGCCCGAACTGCCTCGGCCCCGACAACGACTGGATCGAGGCGTCGGGCAGGGGCAAGCTGATCAGCTGGGTCGTCTACCACGTGGCGTTCAACAAGGCTTTCGCGGACAAAGTGCCGTATAACGTCGCCGTCGTCGAACTGGAGGAAGGTGCCCGCGCGATCACCAACATCGTCAACCCGGAAGACGGGATGGCGGCGGACAAACCGGTCGAAGTGGTGATCGAGGAAGAGGACGGGGTCGCGCTGGCGCGGTTCCGGGTGGTGTAGCGGCCTCAGTGCCGCACCATGTCCCACGAGGTTTTGCGGAACACCATCACCGTCAGCAAGACGCCGAGCGCCGCCATGAAGAACGGCAGCGCCGGCGGAATCGGAACGGGCGAGACGCGGGTGAAGGTGAAGGTCCCGAGGCTGCCGCCGCCGATGATCTGACCCGTCTCGTCGGTGATCAGGCTGATCGGCTCCGGCGGGTCGTTCTCCACGCCGCTGAACAGCCGGAACTCGTTGCCAGTCAGCGTACCGCCGTCGTAGGGACGCAGGTCCACCACCACGCTGTCCAGCCATACGCCGCCCTGGAACAGCGCCAGACTATCGACGCCGATGAACCAGTCCGGCGTCGGCCCGAGCATGCTCGCCAAGGTTACCAGCGGATTGGATTCGTCGATCTCGAAGGACACGGTGTTCGGGCCGCAGCGCGAGCTTGTTACCGAGGGTGGGCAGAACCACTGTTCCCACCCAAGAAAGCTGCCCGCCGTCCCCGCGTCGATCGCCGCCTGCACCTCGGGTCTTAGGTCCTTGATCTCGCCCGACTCCGCCATCTTCTTGATTCCGGGCGTCGCCAGGCTTCCGACCGACCAGAAGGATGTGCCCGCCTTATGCGTGGCCCCGCCCAGGAAGGAGAAATGGCCGCCTGCCGGGTAATTTGGATGCGTCGCAACGCCCCAGGTGCTCGTTACGGTGAGGTTGTAGCGGACGACCGCCGCCGTGGCGGACGACGCGAAGGCGATCAACGTCAGCGCTGCAATGAAACCGGCTCGGAAGGACATCGGCAGTCCTGACATCAGTTGCATGAACGTCTAATCGCGGCCGTTATCGGCGCAGACTATCACACTCTCCGATTGCAGGCGATCAATGTCATCGTCGCTCATACCTAGATCGGACCGCAACACGTCGCGCGTGTCGGCCCCGCAGGCGCGGCCGGTCCAGCGCAGTTCGCCCGGCGTCTTCGTCATTTTCGGCACGATCCCGCCGAGGGTGAGAGGGCCGACCTCCGCGTCCGGCGTTTCCACCAGCATATCGCGCGCCTGCACGTGCGGGTCCGCGAACACGTCCTCGATGGTGAAGATCGGCGCGCTCGGCACCGCATGGTCGCGCAGAATGCGGGCCAACGCGTCGATATCGTGTTCGACCGTCCACTCGGCGACCAGCGCATCGACCTCATCCTCGTGATTGCGCCGCCACATGAGATCGCCGACCTCGGCATCTTCCGCCAAATCTTCCCGGCCCATTGCGGCCAGGAGTCGCCCGAAGATGGAGTCGTTCGATGCTGCGATGTGGATGAATTTCTCGTCCTTCGTCGGATACAGGCTGTTCGGCGCCGACCGCGGCAGCCGCGGCCCGGTGCGTTGCGGCACGACGCCAAGCTTGTCGAAAGCGGGCACGAAATTCTCCATCAAGCTGAACGCGGACTCATACAGGGCGGTATCGACGACCTGGCCTTGCCCGGTACGCTCGCGATGGAACAGCGCAGCCATCGCGCCATAGGCCGCATGTACGCCGGTAATGTAGTCGGTCAACGGAACGGCGGCGCGGGGCGGCGGGCGGTCGGGATCACCGATGATGCTGCGCAGCCCGCTCATCGCCTCGCCGATTACGCCGTAGCCGGGCCGGTCGGCATAGGGACCGGTCTGCCCGTAGCCGCTGATCCGCACCATGACGAGGCCGGGATTGTCTTTCGAGACGGCATCGTAGCCAAGCCCCATTTTTTCCAGCGTACCCGGCTTGAAATTTTCCACCACGATGTCGCTTCGGAGCATGAGGCGGCGGACAATATCGATGCCTTCCGGGCGTTTCAGATCGACCGAGATAATCCGCTTGTTGCGGTGAATGCTCGCCCAGAACAGCGATTTGCCCCGGTAGTGATGGCCAAGGCCGCGCAGCAGGTCGCCGCCCGGCGCTTCGAGCTTGATGACGTCCGCGCCATGATCGGCCAGCAGGCGGCCGCAGTAAGGCCCGGCGACGATCGACCCCAATTCCAGCACCTTGCACCCGGCGAGCGGGCCGAAAGTCGCTGCGGCGTCGGGTGAGTGTGTCATGCCAACCGCCTGATATCCCTAGTCGGACATCGTCAGGCCGCCGCTGACACTCAGCACCTGGCCGGTGACGTATTTCGCGTAATCGCTGGAGAAGAACATGATGGCGTCGGCAATTTCCGACGGCTCCGCCAGACGCCCCAAGGGGATCGCGCGGATCAATGCCGCCTGCAGCTTCTCGGACGCCGCGGCGAACAACGGCGTGTCCGTCGGCCCGGGCGCGACACAGTTCACGCGGATGCCTTTGCGCGCCATCTCCCGCGCCAGCGACTTGGTGAAGGCGATGATGCCGCCCTTGGCGCCCGCATAGACCGTCTCGCCGGAACTGCCGACCCGCCCGGCGTCGCTGGAAACGTTCACGATGCTGCCGCCGGCGGACGCGATCATCGGCTCCAGAAAGGCGCGGGAAACGCGTATCGTGCCCATCAGGTTGATGTCGATGACCTTTTCCATGAACTCCGGCGTGTTGTTCAGGAAGGGTTCCTGGATGTCCCAGCCGGCCACGTTCGCCAGCACGTCCGCCTTGTCCGCGCGGGCGTGCAGCGCCGCCGCGAAGGCGTTGACCGAGTCACCGTCGGCCAGATCGAGTTTGTGGAAGGTCGCGCCCTTTGCCATCGAGAGGGTTTCCTCCGCGCCGGCCTCGTTCACGTCGCCGAAGAAGACGTCGGCGCCGGCTTCAACGAAGGCGATGACGGTGGCCCGGCCGATGCCCGACGCGCCGCCGGTGACGACAACGGTTTTTCCGCTGAAATCCATGTGTTTCCGTTCCCTGTTCGGTTTCGCCGATCTTGCGAACCGAGGGGCGCGGAGTCAAACCAGCGCGGCGCTAGCCGCGCATCCGGTTTCCGATGGGGTCATAGGCGGCCCGCAGCGATACCGAAACCGGAACCGTTTCCCTGGCGAGGTCGAGGGAATAGCCGGTTTCGGCGGCCATGGCCGCGGCCGTATTGCCGCGTAATCTCATGTAGCCCAGGCCGACGGACCGGCCCAGTGTGTGGCCGTAGCCAACCGACGTGAGTTGTCCGAGCACTTCGCCGTTTAGCAAAACCGGTTCGTTGCCGATCAGGAACACCTCCGGATCGTCGACGGTGAAGACGAACAGCCGCTTCGCCGGTCCGGCGTCGCGTTGCCGCAGCAAGGCCTCCCGACCCAGGAACGGGATGTCGCTATCCAACTTCGTGGCGAAGCCCAACCCGGCGTCCAACGGCGTCTCATCGGTCGTCAGCTCATGCCCGAAGGCGCGGAACGCCTTTTCGAGCCGCAGGGAGGTGAGGGCGTAGGTTCCGGCATCCCGCAGCCCAAAGTCGGCGCCAACGGTCTGCAGCGCGTCGTAAACCGCCGTGGCGATCGCGTTGGGCACATAGAGTTCCCACCCCAATTCGCCCACATAGGACAGGCGGTTCGCCCGCATCGTGCCGGCATCCGTCACGATCTCCTGCGAGGTGTAGAACGGGAAGGCGTCGTTGCCGAGGTTCGCATCGGTCACGCGGGACAACACATCGCGGGCGTTCGGCCCCATCAGGCTCAACACCGCCATGTCGCCGGAGACATCGGTCACGGTGACGCGTTCATTGCTTTCCAGATGACCCGATATCCAATGCCGGTCGCGGATCGGCTGGGCGGTGCCGGTCACAATCAAATAGCGGTCTTCCGCCATGCGCGTGACCGTGAAGTCGCTTTCGTAGCTGCCACGGTCGTTCAGCATGCCACTGTAGACGATCCGCCCCGGTTCGACGGCCATGTCGTTGGCGCACAGCCGTTGCAGCACCGCCTTCGCCTCCGCACCCTCGACCATCAGCTTGCCGAAAGACGTCTGGTCGAACAGCGCAACGGAATCGCGGGCGGCGCGATGTTCCGCCGCGACGAGATCGTGCCAGGCGGGCTTGCCGAATTGCAGCACGCGGGACCGGTCGCCGGACGGATCGAACCAATCGGCGCGCTCCCAGCCCATGCGCTGGCCGAACACCGCGCCTTTCGCCGCAAGACATTCGTGTAGCGGTCCGAGGCGGATGTCCCGGGCGGTCTCGAATTCCGCACCGGGATAGCTGATCGCATAGTGATCGCCGAGCACTTCGGGCGCCCGGGCGCGCAGGCTCGCGTCGTCCGAATGGAAGGGCGCAAAGCGGCGGATATCGACCGGCCAGAGGTCGAATTCGGGATGACCTTCGAGGACCCAATGGGCGAGGGCCTTGCCCGCGCCGCCGCTGGTCGCGACGCCCATCGAGTTCATCCCGCACCCCAGAAAAAACCCGCCGACCTCGGGACTCTCGCCCATCAGCGGGCTGCCGTCCGGCGTGAAGCTCTCCGGGCCGTTCAGAAGGGTCCGCGCTTCCGCCGTTTCCAGGGCTGGGATGCGGTGTAGCGCGTTCAGCATCATCGGCTCGAAGTGATCCCAATCCTCGTTCAACAGGTCGAAGGAGAAATCCTTGGGTAATGCGCCGAGCGGCAACGCCTTGCCCTCGGACTCGAAGCAACCGACCAGCAATCCGCCGACATCGTCGCGGATGTACAGATAGCCGTCGTGGTCGCCGAGGGTCGGCAGATGGCCGTCGATACCGTCGATCGGCTTGGTCAGCAGGTAGAAATGCTCGCAGGCGTAAAGCGGCACGGACACGCCCGCCAGCGCACCGACAGCACGGCTCCACAGTCCCGCGCACAAGACCACCGCCTCGCAAGCGATCCGGCCCTGCGCCGTCTCCACGCCCCGGACGCGGCCGTCCCGAATATCGAATCCCGTTACCGGCGTGTGCTCGAAAATCTTTGCGCCGCGCGCTTTCGCCCCCTTGGCCAGCGCGGCGCACAGATCGCTGGGGTTCACCCGGCCGTCGCCGGGGCTGTACACCGCCCCGATCACGTCGTCGGCTCGCATCAGCGGCCATAAGTCCGCCGCTTCCGCCGGTCCCACGACATGGGCCTCCAACCCGAAAGCGCGGGAGAGGGCGGCCTGCCGCTTGATGTGTGTGAACCGGTCTTCCGAGGTCGCGAGACTCAGGCTGCCGGACTGCGACCAGCCCGTGGATTGCCCGGTCTCGGCCTCCAGCCCGGTGTAGAGCGCGATGCTGTCCTTGATCAGCCGGGTCAGGTTCTCGGTGGAGCGCAGCGCCCGGACCTGCGCCGCCGAATGCCAGGTGGTTCCGGACGTCAGTTCGGCGCGTTCCAGCAAAACCGCGTCGTCGCAGCCCATCTTGGCGAGGTGATACAGCGTGCTGCAGCCCATCGCGCCGCCGCCGATGACGACCACGCGGGCGGACGCGGGGACGGGAGGGGCCAAAACGCCGGTCCGCTAGCGGCGGAATGCCGGGCCCATCGGCTCCAGCCGCACACCTTCCCGCAGGTATTTGAACGGATATTGCGTCGTGTCGACGATATGCGCGCCCGGCGCCAATACCACGATGACCTTTTCCGCGATTGGCTGGAAGTCGGCGCGGAAGTGGCAGGTGCTCTTAAGCGCGACGATCTTCTGCTCGGATGGCTCGATACCGATATGCCGGAAGATGTCCTGATCGTAGGCCTGCATGCGCTTGCTGGCGGTCACCACGCTGACGCCGCCGATGGTCAACAGCGCGGTCGGCCCGATATTGATCCGGCGTCCGCCGATGCACGGGCCCGTCGCCGTAAAATGCCCATCGCTGAGCCGCGTGACCGTGAACGTTCCGTGGAAGGGCTCGACGCCGTCCGGCCCATGCTTGCCGCCGAGGTCAACAGTGATTTCCGCGCCTTCGCCTGCGGCATGCGCGGCCTCGGCCGCCGCCGGGTCGGCCATGACGCACATCACCGCGCCCTCGGCCTTGTTGCGCACCATGGCCTCCAGCAGGCCCGTGGTGTCTCCGGTGCCGCCGCAGCCGGGATTGTCCTGCGTATCGGCGAGGACGACGGGTTTGCTCGCGGTCTTCGCGATCTCCATCGCCTGTCGGACGGCGTCGTCCGGCGATAGCAGTTCCTCCGCGAAGGCCGGCTCCAACTCGTTGACCATATGGAACAGTTTGTCGGCCGCCGCATCGACCGCCGTTTGGTCGTAGCCGTGGCTCACGACGGCGGGGCCGCATTCCGCCAGGTCCGATGGCGGGAATCCCGCACCGTAGGACAGGTTCAACACCGGACCGCCTTCGCCGGCAACCGACGCACCGACGATGCCCTTGGACGGCTCGACCATCGTGCATTGGAAGTTCAGCGGAATCAGGAACTCGGTCTTGCGGAAGGCGCGGGCCGTCGGCTGCCCGTCCATCAGCACGCGCTCGAGGATCTTCGCCGACCGCGACCCGGTGCCATCCCGGTCCACATGCGGATAGGTGAGATAAATAGCCATTCCGTCCGTCAGATCAACCATCTGCCGGGTAATGTTGACGTGGTAGTCGAGGCTGATCACCATCGGAATATCCGGCCCGACGCAGGCCCGCACACGGCGCAGCATTTCGCCTTCGCCGTCCTCGTAGGTCAGGGTGCACATCGCGCCGTGCAGATCGAGGTAGACCGCGTCGACCGGCATCGCCTCGGACAGGCGGCCGATCATCTCGCCGACGATCCGCTCGAAGGCGTCGTCGGTGATGTAGCCGCCTGCACCACCATGGCCCCAGACCAGCGGCACAAGCTCATGCGACGCGGAGATCGTTTCGAGAAAGCCGGACATGCCGAAGCTGTTATCCGCCGCTTTCTCGAATATTTCCGCGCCATGCGCCAGCGGCGGCATCTCGCCGCCATCCGCGAAATACTGAAAGTCGGTGTGAACCGGTACGAAACAGTTGGTCTCGTGCAGAAATCCGCCGATTGCGATGCGTGCCATGCGTCCGTGCCCCGTGCTCTCTTCATTCGGTCGAGGAAAGCTTACCGGGCGATCACCGCCGTGGCGATACGCAATCTGCAGTGTCTCGTGCTACATCACCTCGAACAGGCCGGCAGCGCCCATGCCGCCGCCAATGCACATGGTGCAGACGACGTTCTTGGCGCCCCGGCGTTTCCCTTCGATCAAGGCATGACCGACCATGCGGGCACCGCTCATGCCATAGGGATGGCCCACGGAAATCGCACCGCCGTCCACATTCAGCTTGTCCCCGGGGATACCCAGCGTGTCCCGGCAATAGAGGACCTGTACCGCGAAGGCCTCGTTCAGTTCCCACAGGTCGATGTCGGCGACGGTCAGCCCGTTGCGCTCCAGCAAACGGGGTACGGCATAGACCGGCCCGATTCCCATCTCATCGGGCTCGCAGCCAGAAACGGCCAATCCCCGGAATACTCCCAACGGCTTCAGGCCGCGCTTCTCCGCAAGCTCCCGGTCCACCAGGACCGCCGCGGAAGCGCCGTCCGACAGTTGCGAGGCATTGCCGGCGGTGATGAAGCCATCCTCATGCACGACGGGCTTTAGACCCGCAAGGTCGTCCTTGCTGGTGCCGGGACGGTTGCCTTCGTCCCGCTCCAGCGTGACCGTCTCTTCGCTCGTCTCCCCGGTTTCCCGGTCGACGTTGATCTTCACGGTTTCCATTGGGACGATCTCGTCGTCGAAGCGGCCGGCCTGCTGCGCGGCGGCCGTGCGGGCCTGGCTCTCCACCGCATACTCGTCCTGGACGTCGCGGGAGATGCCATAGCGTTCCGCAACCGTCTCGGCGGTCTGCAGCATGCTGTCATAGAGCGCAGGCTTGTTTTCCAAAATCCATTCGTTCTTAGAGCGATAGGCGTTCATGTTCTCGTTCTGCACGAGGCTGATCGATTCCAAGCCGCCCGCGACCATGACCGGTGTGCCGTCGACGACGATCCGTTGCGCCGCCATCGCGATGGCCTGTAACCCGGACGAACAGAAGCGGTTGACCGTTGCGGCCGACGTCGTGACCGGCAATCCGGCGCGGATCGCAATCTGGCGCGCGATGTTACCGCCGGTTGCCCCCTCGGGCAGCGCACAGCCCATCAACAGGTCTTCCACCTCGGCGGGATCGATACCCGCCCGGTCGACGGCATGGCGCACGGCATGGCCGCCAAGGTCGGCGCCGTGGGTGTTGTTGAACGCGCCGCGATAGGCACGCCCGATCGGCGTCCGCGCGGTCGAGACGATGACGGCTTCACGCATTTTCATGTTCTCCTGCTGGGGCAACGTACGGACGCGCGCATTCGCACGGCCGACGCGTCCTAAATAGCGCAGCCGCGGCGCGGGGTACACTTGGGATTAGGATGTGGGGAGACGGTTAGCGGTGTGCGCAGACCCTAAATACCGAACCGACTCTAGTTCAGCGTGGTCGCGAAAAATCGGTCCGACTCTAGTTCAGCGTGGTCGCGAAAAATCGGTCCGACTCTAGTTCAGCGTGGTCGCGAAAAATCGGTCCACGTCATTGGCCAAGTCGCGGAGCGGTTTCAGGCCGAGCGATTGAATTTCCGGAGTGAGGGGGCAGTATTCCAGGCGCGAAATCATGGTCGCCGCATCGAATTCCCCCAAGGCCATTTCCAAGAGAACCCCGGTCGCGGCGCACATCATGTCCCAATTGCCAGCCTCGTCCCCCTCGATGAACAGGGCGAGGCGCAGGCGGCCGTTTTCCGGCTCGAAGTTGTACCAAATCTGATCGCCGGAGATCACGGTATCCAGCGCCTGAATCTTGGCATTGACCGGGCGGCGCGGCCGGAATGCGACAACTTCCCAACCGGGCATTTCGGGCGCGCTGCGGACCAACTCGATAACCTCTTCGAACAACGGCGTGAGCCCGTCCGCGCTGATCACGAAATGCACGACACCCTCATCCGGCCCCCACAATTCAAAGGCCAGGTCCGGATGGACCAATCGTAGCTGTGCATCGATCTCACCGATCAAGGCGTCATCGTCCAAGCCGGCGATACCCTTCGACGCTATCTCTTCCGAAAACCACGTCCAGAACGCGGCCCGATTGGGCGCGGACCGCGAAAACTGTTCGATCGTCGGCGCGGTTGCCGCGCCGGACGGCATCAAACTCCCCATGACTTTTCATCATCCTTTTTACGGGCAAGTCTGTTGACGTCGCTTGCCCCAACGCAGACGAAAAACCGTAGAGAGCAAAGATGAACAATTCATTGACGCGCACCGGGAAGAGCCGCCCACAGCCTTGTATTTCCGGCATCTTCGAGCTTCGCCAAAAGCAGTTGGGAGACAGGCACGGACGTCTGTGGCAGAGTCGAATGAAATAGACTGCGAAAGGAATCCCGCCCCATGCCGCTGCCTCTGGACACGACCATCCGCTTCGGATTGATGACGCGGCTGCCGACCCGCGACGTAACCCGCACGACGACCGCGCTTCTCGAGGAACTCGGATTCGATTCGGTCTGGGTCGGAGATCACATTGCCTTCACGACGCCGCTGCTGGATCCCTTGCTTCAGCTTGCGCAGGCCGCGGCCTTTACCGAGACGCTCACGGTCGGCACGTCGGTTTATCTGCTGCCGTTGCGCCCGGCCGCGGCGGTCGCGAAACAGACCTCGAGCCTGGATCATCTCTCCGAGGGGCGGTTCATCTTCGGCGTTGGGGTCGGCGGAGAGTTCCCGCGCGAGTTCGACGCCTGCGGCGTGCCGGTAAAGGAGCGGGGCGCGCGTTTGACTGAAGGCATGGAAGTGGTTCGCAAACTGTGGCAAGGCGACCCCGTATCGCACCACGGCCGCTTCTGGAACTTCGACGACGTCCACATGCAGCCCGCTGCCTATACGGACGGCGGCCCGCCGATGTGGTGCGGCGGCCGGTCCGACGCGGCGTTGCGGCGCGCCGGGCGGCTGGCGGACGGTTGGATCTCCTACGTCGTGACACCGGAGCAGTTCGCCGACGGGCTTGCGAAAATCGACGCGGCCGCAGTCGCCGCGAAACGGACGGTTTCGCCCTTCGGAACCGCGCATCTGCTGTTCACGCGGATCGACGACAGTTACGACACCGCACTCGACGACGCGTCGGACCTGCTCAGCAAACGCTATGCGATGGATTTTCGAAAGGCGGCGGCGCGGTACGCGGCGCTCGGCGACCCGGCGGCCATCGCCGAGACGTTGCGGAAATTCCATGCGGCGGGCGTCCGCACGTTCATTTTGGATATGTTGGGAACGGTGGAGGAGAGGGACGCTCAACTTCGGCGTTTCGCCGCCGAAGTCCGGCCGCTGCTTGCGGATTTACAGTAATCGGGCGAACGCCTACTCGCGTTTCAGAAAAGCGCTTCGGAAGACGTCCTTCATTGCGCCGTCGGTCACGCTGATCGAGCTGTCGGCGGCGGACGATACGGTCGCGCGGCGCTGCCGGACCTTGCGTTTCGATTTTGCCTTGGAGGTTTTTGGACCTCTAGCAGCTTTTGCCTTTTTCGCCATGGGATATCCCTGTTGCGGTATGCCGTACCCGCAATTTTCCTCAGGAAACGGAGTGACGTAAAGAGGAATCTGGCGAACGCCGCGACGGCTCGCGATTACATGCCGGTTTCGTCAAACAAGGCCTTGAGCAACGGATGAACGTTTGGCGAGTTATCGCAAATGAACTGCAGCAATGCGCGCTCGTTCTCGTGGATGACGCCGTCTTCGGCGATACGACTCAGAAGCCAGCGCGCCTCTTCCTCGTCGATGCTCTCGCGTACGAGGGCTTCGCGCATCGCGGCATTGTCTTTCTCTTTCTGTGCGGCGGCATCCTTCGCCCCGAACAGGTCCATCGCACGCCATCCTTCGGCGATGTTGAATCGCACCAGGTTCTGACCCGTTTCCATCAGCAGGCGGCCTACGCCGCGCCGCTCCTCGAGCCAATCCTCCCGCCGCTTGTATTCCTCGGCCGATTCCACGACGGGGGCGCTGCGCGGGAACATCAGGTAGTTGGCGATGGCCTGGACGAATAAATCGCGCCAACTCTCGTGATTTTCCGCGGCGCTTGTTGCGTTGTTGAGGTCCAGAATGACGTCGGCTTCCTCGCGGGTCACGGTATAGCCGCCGCCACCGCCGCCGGCGTAGATCGCACGGCGCACGAGAAGTACATCGGCGCCAGTTATGACGCCGGCATTCCGGCCGTGGCCGTAAAGCGCCGTATCCGGCTCCAAGACGCTGTCTTTGACCGCCTGGAGCACAAGGGTCGCGAGTGAATCGGGGCAGGACACCGACCAATGCACGATGTTGACCAGGAGTTCCAGCTCGGTCACGCCATCGATCTTGCCGTCATGCACGATCTGTCCGACCAGGAATTCGGCGGCTTCGTCGCTGACATATTTCACCGGATCGGACTTCCAGACGAAGTAGTCGGTGAGTGAATCGACGTAAAATTCGCGCCAGACCGGAACCTTGTCCTCGCAACAATGATCCAGATGGAAGATCGCTTCCGCTTCGGCCCGGCTGACGGCGCCGTCCTGAAAAACGTTTTGGCGTAGCGCCAGGACGTCGTCGGCCGTGATCGAGCCCTTGGCTTCGATGTCGGCGATGATATCGGGGTGGGCGGCAGCGTCGCTCATCGGGATTGCCTTCCGATCATTCAAGAATGCCGGAAATCCGGTGATTTCCAGACGCGAATATTCCGTATCCGGCCTTAAGAAACGATTAAGCAATCGGACGTTTTTCCCGCAAACCGCGCAACGAGGGGCCCCGCAACCATCCGATTGCTTGGACTAAACAGCGCCGATGGACAGACCTGTGGTAGGATCGATACATGCCACCGAAAGAAACCACCGTTCCGACGGTCGACCAACCGCCCGAGGCTTTCAGTTCCCCGCCATGCTACGCCCACGAGGTCGATCCCGCCTATCTCGGCCTTCTACCGGCGCTCGATCTCGACGAATTGCAAAAGCAAGCATCGGTACTTGAAGCGGCAATCGCCGCCCTTCGGCCCCTGCGATTTCCCTAGCTGGAAGCGCGTCTGTTAGCATCGGGAGGGGCGCAAATCAGCGAATTCTAGGAGGGCCGCGTGTCAGACAAATCCGATATCACATTCGCCTTTCAAGCGGCGCCGACCAGCGAAGCCCCAAAGCCGGACCGTGACCTGTATCGCGAGGTGATCGAGGACTGCCACATCGGCGCTGATCTCGGCTTCGAAGCGGCATGGTTCCTCGAACATCATTTCAGCGATTACTATCCGACTCCCAGTCCCTTGGTGTTCATGGCGCACATCGCGGCCGAATGTCCGAGCCTCGGCCTGGGAACGTCGGTTCTGGTGCTGCCGTGGTATCACCCGTTGCGCATCGCCGAGGAAATCGCCATGGTCAACGCCTTGACCGACGGGACGCTGCACATCGGCATGGGGCGGGGGACGGCCAAGTCGGAGTATGACGCCTACGGGGTGGACATGAACGAGGCGCGTGCCCGGTTCGCCGAGACCTACCGGCTTATCGACACCGCGCTTACGGGCGAGCCCTTCACCTTTGACGGCCAGTTCCACAAGATCGACAGGGAAATCACGATCCGGCCGTCACCGTTCGGCAAGCCGATCAACTTCTACGGCGCAATCGGCAGTCCCGGCAGTGCCGGCATCATGGCCGATCTCGGGCTGCCGCCGCTGTGCATCGCGCAGTTCCCCGATCATCTGCTCGACCGGATTGTCACGACGTGGCGTCAGCGAACCGGCCAACTCGGCCGGCCCACCGATGCAACCATCCCCATCGCGGCCAAACTGTTCATCGCGGAGAGCGACGACGCGGCGCGGGACCTGGCCCGCACCTATTTGCCGCGCAACTTCCAGGCCCAGGTGAAACACTATGAGATCGACGCCAATCCCTGGGAGGACATCCCGGAGTATGAGGTCTTTTCCAAGATTTTCGCCAACATGAAGCAGATGGCGGATCCAGCGAATATTGACCCGGTCATGGATTTGAACTTTGTCGGCGGTCCCGACACCATCGCCGACCGCATCAAAGCGTTGCGCGGCCTGGGCTTCAATTACTTCCTCGTGTCGTCGGCAACGCCCGGCGTGCCGAAGGACGTGCGGCGCGAGATGTACCGCCGTTTCGCCGCCGATGTCGCGCCCCGATTCGATCCTTCGTTTGGCCGTAGCGGAACTAGGCCCAGAATTGCCGCCGCCGGCGACGATTAAGAAACGGCCAGCCACAAAGAAACGCGCGGCCCGGCATATTATTTCCGGACCGCGCGTAACGGTGAGAAAGTCTTTGTTTCGGTGGCTTACGTCGAAGCGATCTTCCGCCGGCGCGTGAAGCCGATCAGGGCCATCAGCCCCGTCAGGAACAACCAAACGGCGCCCGGCAACGGCACTTGCGAGACCCGCACCAGAATTTCTTCGCCAGCCTGGCCGCCCACTTCCGCGATAAACAGGGTCAGGCCCGGCGTGATCGCGATATCGGCGAAGCTAACGACCAGCGTTCCGCCGTCACCGAAGGTGAGGAACCCGTTGGCCGCGAAGATGCTGTCGCTCGAAATCGCGTCGAACGTATCCAAGGTGGCCACACCGGTGTTGATCGTCGTTGCGTCAACCGCACCGAAAACCGGCCCCGGTACCGGACCCGCGGGACCCGCGGCGCCGAGATTCGGCAGTTGGTTCGTATTGGTGGTCGGACGTGTAGTTCCCGCTTGGAACGCAAAGCTCAAGGGCGTGAACTGGTCACTCGTGGTCGTCAGGTCGCCGTCACCGTCGAGGATCAACCCGTCCAAATCGAAACCCGAGAAGACGCCATCCGCGCCACCCTGCACGATGCCGTCGTCGATCAACGTGATCGAACTCACCACGCTCAGGCCGAGCCCGGACAGACTGACGCTGAACAGCTTGCTGTTCGTACCCACCGTCATGCCCGTATCGGTCGGCGCAATGTCGACCGAGGCCGCCCGAGCGGGCGCCATACTCAACACGAACGCGACTCCCGCCACCGCGGCAATCGCGAAAAATCCTTTAAACGATGTCTTCATCATAAATGCTCCCGCACAGACTTCCCCTAATAGACCAACCCAGCATCCCTCCGTGCCATGACCTTAAAGTCCGAGCACCCTGAACAACAATGCCCAATAAAGTGGCACGGACAGGTATTTCTACTTACCACTTCCGCGTAAGTTATTGATTTTAATATCATCTGACGGGTAACCCCTCGGATCGGCGCATCCAAAGTGGTATCGGGCATCGCGCAACATCGCCAAACAGTTGGGACGATCCATACGGCGCGTGCCGCTACCGCGGTATCTCCCCCATTTGCGCTACCCAAATGCGCCGCATCCAATCCTTTGGTTCGATTGTCTCCCACCAAAGTTCAGAAGATGCTGGGCTTACGCCGGCAAGATTCTAACGACCGGCGACTCGAATAGGGGAGGATTCGATGGCCGGCACCGTAATTCGGTTTCCACAACGCAAAAAGCCCGCGATCGCCGCGCGCGACCAACGTCCCGAGACGAACGACACGATCACCTTCACGCGCAACTCGCTGCGGCCCACGACCACGGCCCATCCTGCGATGGCGCCGCCAACTTCGGGGATCGAGCATACCCCCTGGACGGATCTTGTTACGCGAGATTTCGACGGGCGGGGATAAATCGGCGGCGCAACCGCCGTCCGACGGTGCGCCAGGGCATGGCCGCCGCCATGACCGTCATTGGCCTCGAAGTGTCGTTGATAAGCAAGGGATGAGGGCGATCACTCGGGACCGGAGAAGAAGATGGTTGCCCCGCAGCGCTGCTGGATTTCCGACAAATAGAGGGGGCGACGGGGCGTTTGGTCTTGCCCCCGGTTATCGACACGTCCGGAGAACACGCCCCAATCTAAAATACGCCGCGGGCATTACGGAAATTTTACGGTCGTCGGATGCTTGGCGGACAAGCGGGCGGAACCACTACCCGGCGATCACCCTCGCGAAATATGCCGGATCCAGCGCACGTTCGCCGAAGAGCGATAACACGAGAAGCATGTCCACCGTCACGCCGTCGCTGGCCAGGGGCAGGGCCAGACGCTCAAAAGGCACGAAATCCTTTTCCGGATTGAGATCGCAAACACCTAAATTCCAAAACGGTTTGCGGCTGTCGATGGTCGCGATAAAAGCCCGATATGAAGATCGGGATTCAAACTGATCGAATGCCTCGTCGAGAAATTGGCCCGAGTAGCTTTGTCCGAAGTGATCGCTGATGCGTTCACCGGTCAATCGCACCCTGAATCGAGGTGGATCGCCGACAACGTCGATCAGTCTTATATTGGGCAGGAGATCCGGAAAATCGAGCGGATCGATATGCTGGCGTCCCGGCAGCCGGTCGCCTTGGTGCAACGCGCGCCAATATTGAATTAACCGGCGGACCTTCTCGCTGCTGCCAGCGGGAAGAGTGTCCAAATCCCATATTGTATCGTCGTTTGCCTCTACCATCGGATGAACCCGTAGTGATGGATACTACTATGGTATCCTTGCTACGATTAATCGCGCGTTAACGATCGGATCGGAACACGACCCATCTCCTTGCGGCGGGTTCATCGCGACATTGAGTCACGCACCGCACCCGTAGTGTCAGACGGCCATTGACAAGAGCGGTAACTTTACTGTCAAAACCCACAGCAACGTGTTTTATCTATGGCGCAATTAGGGTATTCGCCTGTGGGCCGGGGGGGCTCTCCAGCACAATGATCCATAAAGAGTGGCCGACTTCGTCTCTTGTGGTTCGATGCGGTTGACCTAAATCCGGTATCGACGTTCACCATGCCTTAGCGCCCGAGTGGCGGAACAAGGACAAAGAGTATTCGCATGTCAAAAATCAAGATTGCCATCGCCGGCGTCGGTAACTGTGCATCTTCCCTGGTTCAGGGGCTGGAGTATTACCGGACCAACAACGCGGCGGACTCCGCCGGCTTGATGCATTCCGAAATCGCCGGACATGGACCCGCGGACATCGAAGTCGTCGCCGCGTTCGACATCGATCGCCGGAAAGTCGGAAAGCCGCTGGAACAAGCGATCTTCGCACACCCCAACTGCACAACCGTGTTCCAGCAAGCGCTGCCGGTTTCGGACGTCATCGTATCGATGGCGCCGGTACTGGACGGCATCGCGGATCATATGGACGACTATGACGACGATCGCGCCTTTCGCGTAGCGGACGCGGAGCCGGTGAACGTCGCCGAAGTGCTGAAGGAAACCGGCGCCGAAGTACTCGTCTGCTACATGCCGGTCGGCTCCGAGGAAGCGGTCCGGCACTACGCGGAAGCGTGCCTCGAGGCAAAAGTCGGCATGGTGAACTGCGTGCCCGTCTTCATCGCATCCGATCCGGCATGGGCCGCGCGCTTCCGCGAGGCCGGGGTTCCCATCGTCGGCGACGACATCAAGAGCCAAGTCGGCGCCACGATCGTCCATCGGACGCTCGGCCGCCTGTTCAACGACCGCGGCGTCGCCCTCGACCGGACCTATCAGCTCAACACAGGCGGCAACACGGACTTCCTGAACATGCTGGAGAAGTCCCGGCTCAAGTCGAAAAAGAAATCCAAGACGCAGTCCGTCCAGTCGCAGTTGGACGAGGAGATGGAAGGCGACGACATCCACATCGGCCCGTCCGACTATGTGCCCTGGCAGAACGACAACAAGGTCGCCTTCATCCGGATGGAGGGACGCGGCTTCGGCGATGTCCCGATGCATTTGGAGCTTCGCCTTTCCGTCGAGGACTCGCCGAACAGCGCGGGCGTCGTGATCGATGCGCTGCGCTGCGCCAAACTCGGCCTCGACCGTGGAATCGGCGGCCCGCTGGAAGCGCCGTCGTCCTATTACATGAAAAGCCCGCCGGTGCAGGTGCGCGACCACGCGGCCCGCATTTCGACCGATGCCTTTATCTCGGGCAAGTCGCCGACGCTGGCTTTCGCTCAACCGGGATCGCAAAACGTATCGATTGATGCCGGTGACCGTGTCGAAACGGCGCTGATCCTCGCTGCTGGATACGGCTCGCGCCTGTTCCCGAATGCGAGCCTGCCGAAGCCGCTGGCACCGGTGGCAGGCGCAACCATGGCGGAATGGGTCGTCCAAACGCTGAAGAACAGCGTCGGAACGAAGCGTTTTGTCGTCACGCTCGGCCACGAGGCGGACATGGTCCGTGCGCATTTCGAATCGGTCGCCCGCCGCAACGACGTTGCCGTGGATTTCGTGCAGTCGGACAACTGGGAAGCCGGCAACGGCGCCAGTACGCTTGCCGCCGCCGAGCTGCTCGCCGATGAGCGGTTCGTGCTGACCATGTGCGATCATCTCTACGACCCGTCCTTGCCGATACGGTTGGTTCAGGACGCCCCGACGTCGGGCGGTATGCGGCTCGCGGTCGATATGGCCAAGCAGGCGATCTTCGACGTGGACGACGCCACCAAGGTAACGATCGACGGGGAGAATATCCGCGAAATCAATAAGGAGTTGGCCGATTGGGATGCCGCGGATACCGGCGTGATGTATTGCACCGCCGGTCTGTTCGATGCGCTGCGGCAAGCCGCGGCGGATGGAGAACACGGCCTCTCCGACGGGTTGCGCCGTTTGGCGCATAGCGGCAAGGCACAGGTCAGCGATGTCACCGGTTCCTGGTGGCTCGACGTCGACACGCCGGAGGCACTACGGATGGCGGAAGAGTTCCTGGCCGGATCGGCCCGGTCGGTCGGCTAACGGGCCGAGCGAGACGAGGGGCGGCTTAGGACCGCCGCTCGCGCCACGCCACGAACAGAACGAGCAGCAGAAAGATAGGCGCGCCAATGCCGGCCAGCGCCAGGAACCACGCGGCCTTGCCGAACAGCGACAGCGCGAAAACGAGATAGATAAAGTCGCGCCGCGATAGATCGTCCAGAAGCTTGGTCAACCGGGCCGACTGCTGCCCGGCGCCGGCAACGGATGTGTAAACGGGACCGGTATCGCTGCGGTCTTTGACCTCCTTCGCGCGCAGGGTCAGGCCATACACGGCGAGCGCCGATCCCGCGGCCCCGATAACCGCGCTGATGCCGAGATAGAGCGGCCAGGGCGTATCGCTGGCGATGTACCAGCCCCAACCCATGCAGCCGAAAACGGCGATATGCACCAAGTTATCGCCGATGAAATCCAGAATGCCGCCAAGCCGGCTTTCCCGGTAGGTCAGGCGCGCCAACTCGCCGTCGCATCCGTCGAGAACCGAATGCGTCACGAACAGCAGCGCACCGACGGTTTGCAGCGCGGCGGTATCCGACAAAAAGAAGGGCGCGCCCGCCAGGCCGATCAGCATGCTCACGATCGTCATCTGATTGGGCGTAACGCCCCAATTCACGATGCGCCGGGAAACGAAGATCGAAATCGGCCGGGCGAAATGCCGCGACATGAATCCGTCGGTCGTCTTGACCAGTGCCCCGAGAAGCCGGGAACGGGCCGTGTCCAGCCCGGCAAAATTCGTGACCCGATGCAGTAAGGTGGCGTCACCTTGATCGGCGAGCACTTTCAGACCGTCCACTTCGCCCAAGGTATCGACTGAGATCGTTACCGGCGCGTCGACGATTGGATCTGAATCCGCCGAAACGCTCACGCCCGGAACGCCCGCCACGAGGGTACGCATGCGTCCGGCATCTTCTTCGCCGGCCGCCACGATGTGCTGCACCGCAAACCCGGCACGCCGCGCCGCCAACACCAACCGGCGCAGCAGGCTCAGCCCCAGCAGCTGCGTCGCCGGATCGACGGCCGGATTCCGCGCATCGATCAAAAGATCCGCGGATTCATGCGCCGCAGGCGGAGAGGAGTCGAAATCGGGTCGGGCACTCATGGCCAGAGAGTATTGGACCACGCTAGGCAAATGCCACAGAAATTTGCAGCGACCGAAATCTGATTTCCCATACCGGCGGATACCGGAAATGCGCGGCGGTGCCGAAGCTTGTATAGTGGCGTCAAGGAAAAGGCTGACATGAAGGCCTGACCGCGCGGTCAGGCGACGGAAGAGGGTGCGATGTCGAATATCGAGGAACTTCAAGCCGCTACCAAGGATATGAGCGCGGAAGACCTACTGCAATATCTGATCACCGACGCGTTTCCGGCGAAGACGATTGTCAGCGCCTCTCTGCGTGGCCGCAGCGTCGTCCTCCTCCAGATGATTGCCAAGATCGACCCATCCACCCCAATCGTATTTTGCCATGCACCCAATTCCCATCCCGACAGCCAGGAATTCAGAGCCAAACTCGTCGCGCAATTGGGCCTGACCGCCATTCGCGACACCGCGGACAACGAGGGCGACGCATTACCGGGCGATTGCGATCACAGCGAATTCCTTTGGGCGGAAGACCCGGTCGATCATACCCGTGTCTATGCAACCACCCGTTTGAACCGGACCCTGTCGGATTTCGACTGTTGGGTAAGCGGCGTGTACCACGGTCCCTACGGCGGCGAACCGGGCCCCCGCATCCGCGAAGAAGGCCGGCTGCTGAGAATTGACCCCTTAGCGGGCTGGAGTCAGGACGATGTACGTGGATTCATGAAGGAACACGGGCTGTCCTACCATCCGCGTGCCACATTGCCCCGAAGCAAGCCCGCCGCGGACCAACCGGATACGGTACCGACCTATCACTTCTAACGATTCCCGGGGGCGTCAAGATTTGTCGTAAAGACGGATTTTCCGTCCGCCGTTCCCTTTGCTATACATCCGCATCATGATCATCGCTCAAATCTCCGACACGCATATCGACCTTAAACATCCGCTCGGCACGGACCGAATTCGCAACCTCGAGCAATGCGTAGACGGCATCAATCGGCTCGACCCTTTACCGGATGTCGTCATACACACCGGGGATCTCACGAATACCGGCCATCCGGCGGAATATGAGAAAGCGGAGAGGATTCTCGGCGATTTGCGGCCGCCCCTATACATCGCGGCGGGCAATCGGGATGACCGGGTGGCGCTTCGGACGGTCTTCACCGACGGCCAAAACCTGATGCCCGGTTCCGATTTCGTGCAGTACCGGGTGGATGACTTCCCGGTGCGTCTGATGATTCTCGACACGCTTACCGAAGACACGAACAAAGGTGATTTCTGCGCGGCACGGGCTGACAGCCTGTCGGCCGCGCTATCCGACGATGCGACGAAACCGACCGCGGTGTTCATGCATCATCCCGCCTTCGAAGTCGTGGAGTCGAAGTACCCGATCCAGTTCGAATCGCGGGACGCGATGGCGCGGATGGAAGAGACGCTGAACCGGCATGGGCATGTCATACGGGCTTTTTGCGGGCACACCCATCGCGCTACGACCGGCAAGATCGGGGCGATACCGGTCAGCAGCACCCCCAGCGTCGCCGTGGATCTGCGCCTCGGCGACTATCCGGAGGCGTATCGATCGGTTCCGCTGTATCAGGTCCACACATTCGACGGCACAGGCGGCTTCGTGAGTGAGATGCGGCCTGCCGGAGTCGCCAATATGGGGACGGCGGCTTAGACCGGCGCACGACGGCCCTGCGCAGGCTTCTTGCCGTGTCGCGGGCCGTTAGATCTAATGCGGGATGCAAACTCCCGGAGGATACCCATCGTGACGTCACCGACGCTTGCCGAGCTGACGGACCGCCTCATCGCCTTTCGCGACTCCCGGGATTGGCGGCAATTCCATTCCCTGAAGAATCTCATCCTGTCCGCCAATCTCGAATCGGCCGAACTGCTTGAATTGACGCAGTGGAAGGACGATGACGCCGTCGAATCCGCGGCGGCGGACCCGGCATTCAACCGCCGGCTGGGGGAGGAAAGCGCGGATGTGTTGCTCTACCTGCTGCTGATAGCGGAGCGGGCAGGGTTCGACCTCGCGGCCGCCGCGGCGGCAAAGATCGACGTCAACGAGAAGAAGTATCCGGTGGAGAAAGCGCGCGGGAACGCGCGCAAATATACTGAGCTGTGACGGTTCCTGTACCGTCGGAGGAAGCGCAAGAGCGTCCGCCGCAAAAGCCAAGGAGCCGACCCGCCGTTCTCGCGGCTTGGTCGGCCCCTCCAGCCATAACTTCTATCGGTCGGCGTTACTCGACGATGTGATAGACCGGCGCTTTTTCCATCGTCCACTTGCCGGATTCGGCGTCGTATTGGGACAACGTGAAACAGTGCCAATCTTCGTCGTTCAACTGCATGTGGTCGCCCCGGTAGTAGTAACCGGGCCACCGCGTTTCCTTCCGGAAGAGCGTGTGATGCATGACGGATTCTGACGCCAACAAACGGTGCCTGAATTCCCAGGTCCGTTGCAGTTGATGATAGTCCTCGGCACCGATATGCTCCGCGTCTTCCTTCAACATATCCATCAGTTCGAGACCGCGCGTGAGCAACGGTTCGTTGGTCATGTAATTCACGGAAATGCCGCCGCAGTACTCGTCCATGAGCTTTTCCAGACGCTGCAGCGCGTGAAGCGGCAGAATATAGCTCGGGGATACCGTACCACCGACGATTTCGTTGCGGCCAACTTCGTAATTCTCGAGCGGTTGATAAATTTCGGCCTCGAGCCGGTCGATTTCGGCCTCGTCGAGTTGGGTATCTTCCCCCACGTCGTTCATGTAGTTGACCGCCGCCTTGCCGGCGATTCGGCCCTCGGTGAACGACCCCGACGAGAATTTATGCGGGGTGCCGCCGCTGGCGTCGCCGGCGCCGAACAACCCATCGACCGTCATCATCCGGTTGTAGCCCCACCGGTATTCGGGCGGCGCGTAATCCTCCGGACCGCTGGCCCAAGCCCCGGAACAGGTCGCGTGCGAGCCCATGACATAGGGCTCGGACGTGGTCAGTTCGGGGTTGATCTCCTTCGGGTCGATGTTCTGCGACGCCCACACGACGGCTTGGCCGATCGTCATGCCGAGGAAGTTCTCCCAGCCGACGGTTTCCTTGTGGGGATCCTGGAACGCTTCCTTGGTGACCATCCGGATCGGACCGCCGCCGTTCGCGACTTCCCGAAGCAGGGCGTGGTTGCGCAAACACGTCGGCACGGGGTGCCGGTCGATATAGTCGCCGACGAGTTCCTTGGTGTTGTCGTACCACTTGGATTCGTACTCGTCTCCGTAGGCATTCTGCGTGTAGGTGCCCAGATGCAGGAAATACGCGCCGACCGGCCCATACCCGTCCTTGAAACGGGTCAGAACGATGCGGTTCTCCATCTGGGTCATTTTAGCGCCGACTTGAATTGGCAGGCCGTAGGCCGACGCGCTGCTCCAGGGCGCGTACCAGGTACGCCCCATGCCTTCGCCGACGGAGCGCGGCTTGAAGATATGCGACGCGCCGCCCGCGGCGACGATCACCGCCTTCGCCTTGAATACGTAAAAATCCCCGGTCCGGACGTTAAAGCCCACCGCACCGGCCGCCCGGTTCGGGTTCTTCTTGTCCATGAGAAGGTGAGTCACCATGATCCGATTGTAAACGTCGGTCGCGGCCTTGCGGGCCGCTTCCGCGACGATCGGCTTGTAGCTCTCGCCGTGGATCATGATCTGCCACTTGCCTTCGCGCTGGTAGCGGCCGGTCTCCGGGTCCTTCATGATCGGAAGGCCCCACTCCTCGAACTTGTGCACCGTCGAATCGACGTGCCGTCCGATGTCGTAGGCCAGGTCCTCGCGGACCAGCCCCATCAGGTCGTTACTGGCATATTTCACAAAGTCTTCGGGCTGATTCTCGTTCCACTGCATGCCCATGTAGCAGTTGATGGCGTACAGCCCCTGCGCGACGGCGCCGCTGCGTTCGATGTTGGCCTTCTCGACACAGACGACTTTCAGGTCGCGCCCCCAGTAGCGGGATTCGTATGTCGCGCCGCAGCCGGCCATACCGCCGCCGACGACGAGAACGTCGGACTCAACGACTATTTTTTTTCTTCTTGAGAAAAGGCCCATCAAACAACTCCCTGTTTGAGCTTTGCGGGATCCAACTTCGGCAACCCGCCCTCGATGTTCAACGCATCGGGCTCATGCGCCAATTCCTCCGACTTGTACGCGGCCTCGGAAGGCGCTTCGTACTCTTCCGCCGATTTGATCGACCCCCAGGGCGTGGTCCGGATCGGCGACACGAAATTCTTCTCGCGGCCGTCCCGGAACTTCAACCGCCAGGAAATCGTGCCTTTCTCCTCCTCGCGGAGCGTCCGAACGCTATGGCCCAACGGGGCGAAATCGGCGTAACCGCGGCAATCGATCGCATTCTGCGGACACGCTTTCACGCAGGAGTAACATTCCCAACACATGTTGGGTTCGATGTTGTAGGCGCGGCGGTAGGTGGTATCGATGTGCATGATGTCGGACGGGCAAATGTCGACGCAGTGTCCGCAACCGTCGCAACTCGTCATGTAAACAAATGTGGGCATGATATTCCCTTATCTCCTCTATCGAAGACCGATGATGTGCTGATTAGTAATGGCGAGGTTGGCGGCGTGCGCTGCCAAAAATCTCGGGCTGATCCACGGGCGGCGGCAAGTTCCTGCGCGTCTCATTCGCCTCCTCGACCCGTTTCTGAAGGGCGGCGGCAGGCTTGAAGAACATGTGCGAGAACTTCGACCACGGAATGGACGCGAACAGATACGTCGTGGCGAGCAGATACAGGCCAAGGAACACGATTGCCCCCGAGCTATCCGCCGCCTGGAGAACGGCCCAGATCAGACCAAACGTCACGCTGGCGAGCAGCGACAGGATAAACATGTCGGCGCGCACGATTCGGAAAGGGGAGTGGCCCTCCGCCGCGACATCGACCCGGATGAAGAACCAGAACCAATAACCGCCGCCGCAAACCAGCAGGGCGCCCAAATACCACAAGATCGGCCAGATGGCGGGCGTCGGCGTGGCGGGCGTCGGGTAACCGAACACCATGACGACCGTCGCGACCAAATAGGCGATGAACCCGTACATCGTCAGAAGGTGAGCGACCCGACGTCGGGCGTTGCAGAACTCGGAGGAGGTCAGCACCTCGACGGCGGCGGTCTGGACGGTCAGCGCGGCCAACTGACCGGTGCCGACCTGCTTCTCCCCCTTGTCTTGGGTCTTCCGCCAATTGTCGAAGAAGTATTTGGCGCTTTTCTTATGAATGACGTCGTACAGCGTACCGCCCGCGACCAAAATAACCATGATGACGACGTATGTCTGCATGACCCCGGGCGGTATGGACGCCGAAAGTTCGGCGAAGGGATTGCTGCTGAACATTAAGTTTCCCCCGAATGCTAGCGCGTTCTATTTTTTCTGGGTTCGCGAGGGATTGGCCGCTGCATCCGCCGGTCGCCGACCGGGTGGTCGACGGTGCCGAACAAGTGCCGGCCGGCCACGGGATGCGCCGCGTGGGCGCACCGATTCCGCAACAAGCATTAGGCCGACGTTCCCCTGTAAAACCCTTTCCGGACGGCAGCCTAACGATTTGATACCCCGACTGCAAATGCGCCGTGCCGCGGCATTTCGCGCAACGGAATTTGCCGCAACGCGCCGCGAAAATGAGACTCGCGGCACATTGAGAAACCGTTGCCGGATACCGCCGATACTCGATCCTGCCCGCCGCCGGTTGGGGCTGCGCCGTCGAACTCAAAAGCCGTAATTCCCGTCACTTCAACCCGTCGTAGTAGGCCTGCAGCACCTCGAGCACTTCCGGTCGGCTGAACTCCGGCGGGACCGTTTCATGATTGTCGAACATCTCGCGCAAACGGGTCCCGGAAATATTCAGTCGGTCTTCCGCGCTGTGCGGACAGGTCTTGCCGGTCGCCATGCCGTTGCATTTCCGGCAATAGAAGGTGATGTCGATCTTCAACGGGTCTATCACCATGCTGTTCGGCGGCAGCGTATCGAAGATATCGTGCGCGTCGAACGGGCCGTAATAGTCCCCGACGCCGGCGTGATCGCGCCCCACGATGAGATGCGAGCACCCGAAGTTCTGCCGGAAGACCGCATGGAGAAGGGCTTCGCGCGGCCCGCCATAGCGCATCTCGATCGGGTACCCGGCCTGTATAACCGTTCCCGGCACGAAGTAATGCTCGACCAGCGCGTCGATCGCCGCGACCCGGACATCGGCGGGGATGTCGCCCGGCTTCAACGCGCCGAGCACCTGGTGGATGAGGACGCCGTCGCAGATCTCGATGGCGATCTTCGCCAAATGCTCATGACTGCGGTGCATCGGGTTGCGCGTCTGAAAGGCCGCGATCTTCGACCACCCTTTCTCCTGAAAAAGCGCTCGGGTTTCCGCCGGACGGTGATAAAGGCCTTTATATGTTTCCGGAAAATGCCCCTCCGAAAGGGCGGCGACCCGGCCGGCGAGATTGACCGGACCTTGTTCCATCACCTTCTGCACGCCGGGGTGCGCCGTATCGGTCGTCCGGTAGACCTGCGAACATTCCAGTTCCTTGTCGATTCCGTATTTTTCGCTGACCGTGAGAATTCCGAGAATGTCGCCGCCGTCGCCGTCGACAAGCGCGACGTCCTCGCCGACCTCAATCGAATCGGCCATGTCCTGGCTGCAGGAGAGCGTGATCGGGATCGGCCAGAACAGACCGTTCGACAGCTTCATGTCCACGCAGCATCCGCGCCAATCCTGCTCGCCCATGAACCCGTCAAGCGGCGTATATGCGCCCATTCCCAACATGAACAGGTCCGAGACCTCTCGGCTCGATAACGGGACCTGTTTGAGTTTCTCCGCCCGCGTCGTCTCGGCCGCGCGCTCCGTCTCCGGCACCAAAAGCGGTTTCAGGGCGTCCGCGCCGTGCGGCGGTACGAGTTTCGACATATAGATGTACTCCTTGCGTGTTTGCCTGACGGCGCTTTTCGTTGCGGATTTGTCTTCGATATTCTCCCGTCATGTCTCGAATATCGAATATCCGCTAAGCCAGCAAGTCGACGGGAAACATCGTCGTGTGGTTTCCGATGGGTATGGGAATGAAAACACTGGAAGACGCCCTTGCAAGTTTCGACGGCAAGGCCACCACCATTCTGACCGAAATCCGTGCGGCGTTCGGCGACAGCCGGTCTTTCGTCTCCGACCTCGTTCGGCTTGCCGCGCATGACGAGGCGCACGTCCGCGATGGCGCGACGTGGCTGATCAAGGCTCTTCTAGATGACGGTATCCGCCTGACCCCGTCGCAGACCGATGACCTTATCGGCCGTCTATCGGACGCGCCATCCTGGCAGTCCCAGCTTCATCTCAGTCAATCGATCCGGCATCTCGAGATACCGGAGCATTTGGCCGAGGGCTGCGCGGATTGGCTGACCCCCTTGCTTCACAACGATCGGCCGTTCCTGCGCGCGTGGTCGATGGACGCCTTGCAGCATCTCGTGCGGAGTGACCCGAACTTGGCCGGGCGCGCCGAAACCGCCTTGAGCGTTGCGGAACAGGACCCGGCAGCGTCGGTGCGGGCCCGTGCCCGCGCTTGCCGCAAACAAGCAAACGCTCCCTAGGCCAGCTTCACGCGCGTTGTCCTGATTTCCGGAAAGGATTGATTGGCGCCTTATCGCGACATTGTGCGCTGAATGGCGGAGAGGGAGTCTAAAAACAACATTTCCAGCCAATTCCACAGAAGTCCGAAAACTATATTGATTCCAGTATTATCAGACCCATTTCTCGTCTAGAATATTCCAAACCATTCCGCTATAATCCGGCTTTGGCACGTAGGTAGAAACGTAGGCCAATGAGTTAGGCGGACATGCGACGCATAAATCGACTCACCGCAAAAGCTGTTTCGCAGAAATCCAGGCCTGGACGCTATCCCGATGGCGGACACTTGTGGTTGCAGGTCTCGAAGTGGGGGACCAAAAGCTGGATTTTCCGATACAGCAGGCAAGGTCGCGACCGACATATGGGCCTTGGACCAGTGACGACGCTCACCTTAGCAGAGGCGCGCGAGAAGGCGCGTGATTGCCGGAAACTTCTCCTTGATGGCATCGACCCAATCGACCATCGGAAGGGCCAACGCACTCAGGCCACGCTTGATGCGGCACGCGCAATGACCTTCCAAGAATGCGCCGAAGCCTACATCGAGGCGCACCGGCCAAGCTGGAAGAACCCGAAGCACGCTGCCCAATGGCCTTCGACGCTAAATGCCTACGCCTATCCCGTATTCGGAAACTTGCCTATTGCGGATATCGACACTGCGCTCGTGATGAAAGCGGTCGAGCCGATCTGGAGCACAAAACCGGAGACCGCCGGAAGGGTGAGGGGACGCATCGAGGCCGTCCTCGACTGGGCAACGGCGAGGCAATACCGACAAGGTGAGAACCCGGCCCGGTGGCGCGGCCATCTCGACAAACTGCTTCCGGCCCGCGGCAAGGTCCGGCGCGTGAAGCATTTCGCAGCGCTGCCTTATAAGGAACTGCCGGCGTTCATGGAAAGGTTGCGCGACAACGACAGCATCAGTTCGCGAGCGCTTGAATTTACAATCCTGACGGCCGCCCGGACTGGTGAAACGATCGGTGCGTTGTGGTCAGAATTTAACTTGGACGACAAAGTATGGATCTTGCCACCGGATCGGATGAAGGCAGGCAAGGAGCATCGCATTCCACTAAGTGAACGCGCGCTCGAAATCCTCGAAGCATTGCCGCGCGAAGGCGAATATGTCTTCCCAGGCGGTCGGGCAAAAGCTCCGTTGTCGAACATGGCAATGTTGAACGCATTACGACGTCTGGATGACCGCAAGCTGACCGTACATGGCTTCCGATCGACCTTTCGCGATTGGTGCGCCGAGCAGACTGCCTATGCCCACGAGGTTGCGGAAATGGCGCTTGCCCATACCGTCGGCGACAAGGTTGAGGCTGCCTACCGCCGCGGCGATCTCTTCGAAAAACGACGCCGGCTTATGGCCGATTGGGCCAAGTATTGTCAGACATCGACATTAGGCGAAGTCGTGCCAATCCGGGGAGACGCTGTTGTCTGATACGCCAATGCTGTTCCCTTGGGGCCGAGAAGGCGTTCCGGGCGAAATCGAACAATATATTCGGCAAATTGGTACCGCCGCACGTCTCGATAGAGGCGAAGATGTCTCGGGCGTTCAAAATACAAGTTATTCTGAAATCGGCGTCGAACAGTTGGCCGACAGCTTATTGGCAGACCTAAGATCAGACCGCAGCGAGGCGAGGGGGAAAAAAGCTCATTTCCCAAAGCTCTCCCATGAAATTGCTTCTTGGTGCTTCATGCTCCATGCGTATTGCGCCAAGCATAAGGCGCCGGCGCCCCAAAAACTGCTTTGGCTGACATTCGAAGCTCTGAGCCTGAAGGAAGGTCAACCAAGCAGGGCGCTCGAACGAAATCTTGGGCTACCAGAAAATATTTCTAACCTATCCGCATATTTAGACGCAGCGGCGCTCGACGGCGAGGCGGATGCGGCCGGTGCCCCGATATCTCTGCTAGCGCTCGAAAAACGAACTGGCATATCGCGGCAAACGCTAAGGCGTTGGCGTGAGATGAGAACCTACCAGCAAAGGCGCAAGGTAGTTGCGTGGTCTGAAGGAACTACCCAATCTCAGGAGGATGGCCACGAGGTGACCTGACGTGGCCACTGCCAGACAAGTCTAGCATCGTTCAAATAACACCATGTCGCTCCGATTTTGGAGCCTTCGAGAGGATCGAACATGGTGAATGTAATATTGCGTCGCCCGGACGTGGAAGAGTTGGTCGGCCTTCGCCGAAGCCAGCTCTACGCCATGATCCAGCGCGGCGAATTTCCCAAACCCATCAAGCTTGGCCACGGCCCGAACGGTGCCGTCGGATGGGTGCAACACGAAGTTGAGGCATGGATCGATGATCGGATCGCTGCCCGCGATGCGGGGTAACGGCCATGCACAGAAAAGCGAACCCCGCCGGTGGGCGACGGGGAACGCGGTGTATTCGGGGAAAACGGGAACGCCCTAATCTACACCGCGTTCATGTAAATAAGCAAGTCCGCCGCAACCAGCCGCCGACCCGATATGAAAGGCTTTTCCAAAAGCTGACACCGCGTGATCGTCGCCGTGTGAATGAGGCGATGATCGCTGCGGTCAATCGATGCACCAATATGGATGGCGGCGGTCCGGCCGGCACAAAACAGTTCCTTGAGACGCGCGGTGAACAGCTCATCATCTCGATGCAAAAGATCGGCTGGAAGTGGGCTTCGAAACGCTTCCGTGACGCCGTATCTGGCTGGGCAAAACGGCATCCAGTGATGGGGCCGGCTACCTATGGTGCACACCCCGTCAATTCGCCGGAAATTCCCCAACGTTTTCAAAGCCAAAAATCACCAATTTCGAGGGTCGAGGACTCCGAAAAGCGGGCCGCGGGTTAGAGCGATGGCTGGCATTAACGGCAAGGGCCGGTCTACCCGTTCTCCAAGGCATGTTCGGCTTTATCACTCGGTTATGAAAACAGAGGCGTGGCGTGCGCTCGATTGCGTTGCACGTTGCGCCTATGTCGAGCTAGCCAGCCGATACGGCGGTCCGAATTCGAACAACGGCCGCATTCCCTATTCCGCGCGCGAGATGGCGGCCGCATTAAATGTCGGAAAGGCCACCGCATGGCGGGCAATGCGCCGACTTGGCGAAGTCGGTTTCGTTGTCCAAACCAAGCGCGGAACCTTCAGTCTCAAACAGCGACACGCAACGGAATGGAGGTTGACCGAATTCCCGTGCGATGTGACGGGCGCACTTCCGACGAAAGAATTCGCCAGCTGGAAAATTCAAAACACGGTACCTGTGATGAAACCGAACGGTACCTGTGATGAAACCGAACGGGGCCTCTCATGAAACCGTCGTTTTCAAAATCGCCCAAAAAGGCCCTCTACGGTTTCATGGGTGAAACCGTCCGACCCTTCCACGGTTCCACTACAGGGACACTATTAGTCTACCAGGGTGCCCTTGCTTCTTCCGGCTTCCTGTTCCCTCAACAAAACCCCTCAAAACCATCGCGGACGAATTTGGCGATTTCGTCAATTCGTCTTCTGTTGGCCGCTGGCATGCCTGCCTCAGTGGCCTGTTGGGAAGTGACCGAGCAACTGGCGGGCAGCCATTCAAAAGGAGTGAACCAATGACAACCACCATAGAACTTCGCGACCCTCAGTTCGCAGAGATGTTTCAGAAAAACCCCGAACCCTGCCTCTCTGACCTGCCGGGAATGTTGCCAGTTGGTCGAACCAAAGACGGGCAAACACGCGCAGAGTTTGAAGCTGCCCGGAACGGCGACGGCGAGGAGTTCGCGGACCGAGAAATTTGGAAGTTACTTCAGTTCACGACCCTGGAGGATCTTCAAGGATACCTCGAAGAACACGGTAATCAGGCTCGGCTCGAATATCTGAAAATTCTCAAGGTTCAAACGATCTTCGAGCAAATGCTCGCCCGGGCCAACGGCGATACCGAGGCCAATCTTTGGGAGTTGATCCGTGCCCATGCTTCCGAAGAAGGCGTCGATCTGCCGGAAAACGTAATTGGCTGACGCACGGCGCCGATTGACTGAAAACTCACAACGGAGATTGAAGAAATGAAGGACAAAGCAGAACAGTTAGCGCACTACGCTACCCGCGAGCCGAAAAGTTTCCTGCAAATTGATTTGTGGAGGAACGGAGATGGCGTCGTAGGACACGATGAAAATGGACAAGGCATGACCTTCGATATGACCACCGAGCTGATGCAAGGCTCCGATGCCCGCATTCTTATCCCGCATGACGTCCCGCCGAGAGAAGTTGCTGTGCTGCTTCGTAAGGCCGCTCTTTGGGCGGAATCGGAATACGCCAACAATTTCGCCGCGGAACATCCCGAGCGACAGAAAAGTCCGATCGATGCCCTTCGGGTTGCCATCGGCCTCGTCTATCAACAGCGGTTCGATCGTCACGAGGCTGTTGATCACGAAAACGAGCCGGCGTTTTAAGGCTCGTTAGGACCAGAAGCAGGCTCCATAGCACCTTTAATGCTGCGGAGCCTGCGCTTTGGGCCATGTGAATGACAGTCTCTGCCCCCTCCATCGCCGCCGCCGCGCGCCGGGTAGGTCACTGATGCCGAAGGACAGCGCCATCCGAATGCACCGAACCCGCGCGCGACGGGAGCTTGGCTTGTGCCTGGAGAAGGTTGCCGTCGATATCGATACGGTGCCGCGGCTTGTCGAGCTTGGCCTAATTACCGAGGAGGAGTTGAACGATCCGCTGGAACGCGAACTGGCGCTTGGCCGGCTGCTCGATGAACTGGCTGAAATGTGACAACGCAACAGGCGCCTAGAAACATGCGGTAAAATCCGCACAGATTGGAGACCTTTATGTCGCAAGCATTGGCAATGAACGACACCATTGACCGCCTCCCGCCGGAAGCGCAGATCCGTTTTGACGACCTCCGCGACCGCACCGAACGCGCGTTTGCCGTCCAAAGGGACGAGGCGCGCCGGGCGGACGAGGCGAGGAAGGAATTCCAGATTGCCGCGGACCGCCTGCAGCGCCTCGAAGACGCTTATGCGAAAGGCCATGTCCTTCGCCGCCGTCGTGAGCGCATTCCCCGCGGCGACGGCTTGGATGACCTTGAGCTTCATCCTCGGACGCGAGAGGTCGTCGAGCGCATTCGCGTAGCGCCGGATGACAAACTTATGGAGGCGGAGCGGTCGAAAGTCGCCCGCTTGGAAGCCGAATGGCGCAAGCGTCAGGCCGCCGTCGAGAAGAACCGCACCGAGGCGAGTGACCTTGCTGCGCTGCGCCAGAACATCGACGGATACGTTGCTAACGACCTGCTGGTTGGCCTGGACATACCGCTCTACAGCGGCAAGTCGACGAAGCTGGCGAAGGGCAACCCGGCCGACAATCTGGAAACGGTTCGAACCCAACGGGTCGCTTTACGCGAAGAACAATTGGACGTGCTTGCAGCACCGTTCCCACCGGACGAAATCAAAGAACAACTCAATCGCCAAATTGACCGGCTTGCCCGCAGTGGTGCCCCATTGATCGATAACGTCATGACGCTCGGCGCCTTGGAAATGCCGACGACCGAGGCTCTGCTTCATACGGTGCTTTCTAACGGTGAAACTGGCGTTGTCCGAGGCGATGTGCCCGACGCTATCGGTGTAATTGCATGGTTGTTCCAGAACGACCTTAAGGCTCGCCTTGAAGCGGAAGTCGACCGCCTTGCGGAACCCGACCTTGCGCTGGCATCCGACGAACGCGAGAAGCGCCTTGCGGACCTTGCCAGACGAATGCTGACGGTCGAGCGGGAAGAGGCGGCCATCCTCGGAAGCGCCGCCGCGGACGGTATTACATTGATGCCGCGGCCGGACCACGACGCGAGGGCATACCTTGGCCTTGCCGATGACCTGCCGACGCCGTCGTACGTTGGGGGCACCTGAAATTGATGCGCCCGCGCGAAATCGTATGGCTGCGGCGATACTACGCTGAGAACGGAATCGAAGCGCCGGACTCGGTCAAGAATTCGTGGATAGAGGTCTACCCCGAAGACATCGCAGCGAAGACAGCGGCGGAGAGAAGCAATTTCGGCTGGGATGACCTAATTCAACAACGGAGTGACCAGAAGGACGCCGAAACGGCCGAGAAGGATGATTGGTCGGCCGCTCTCGAGCGCACATTCCAAACGACCTAGTTTCAACCAACAGCCCCGTCGTGACGACGCGGCAAGCCCTTTGATGGAGGCATTCATGCCATTTTCCGACGTATTCGATTCCGACGCCTTTTCCATGGCCAGCCTTACGGCCGCGATGGAAAAAGTACCTCACCGGCCCCAACTTCTCGGCTCTCTCAACATCTTCGATCCGCGCCCGGTGCCGACGACCAAGGTCGCCATCGAAAAACGCGATAATGTCCTGTCCCTCATTCAGACATCCGAACGCGGTGCGCCGTTGACTGAGCACGTCAATACCAAGCGCGATATCCGCGACTTCGACACCGTTCGCATTGCAAAGGGTGACACGCTCTATGCCCAAGAACTCCAAGATGTTCGGGCGATGGGTTCGGAGAGCGAGCTGCAGAATGTGATGTCCGAATCGCTGCGTCGGATGGAGCGGATTCGCGATGACATCGAACTAACTTGGGAGAACATGCGCCTTGGTGCTGTGCAAGGCATCGTCACCGACGCGGACGCTTCGACCATCAACAACTGGTACACCGATTGGGGAATTGCGCAGCCGGCCGAGGTCGACTTCGCGCTTAGCACGTCGACCACAAAGATTCGGCCGATTTGTCAGGACGTAATTCGGGCAATGCAGCGTGCCGCGAAGGGCGCTTGGAGCGAACTGACCACGGTTCACGCCCTATGTGGCGACGACTTCTTCGACGCGCTGATCGACCACGACAACGTCCGCGGCACGTTCCAAAACTGGGCTTCTGCGCAGGACCTCCGGGAAAACAAATCGTTTCGGGTGTTTCCGTACGGCGGAATCTTCTTCCACAACTATCGCGGCACCGACGACATGACCACGGTGGCCGTCGCAGCGGATAAGGCCAAGTTCTTCCCCGTCGGCGCCACGGGCGTTTTCCAGGTCGCTTACAGCCCTGGCGAATTCTTTGATTCGGTCAATTCGCCTGGGCAGGACATTTACGCCATCTCAATCCCTGACCGGGAGCGCAACGCCTGGCTCAGGCTCGAAGCCTACAGCTATCCGCTGTTCATCTGTACCCGCCCGGAGATGCTGCAGCGTGGGACGGCGTAATGACTGAACAGATGAAACTCGGTCGTGGCGAAGAATTGCTGCTCGAACTCATTGGGCTGCTCGTCCTCACCACCCGTGCGCGGGCAGCCATGGCGCGTGGGCAAGAGGTAGACGAGGTGCTTCGGCCCGGTGAGATGCAGATCATCACCTCCACGTCGTACGCCGAGATACAGGCGAATTATGCGGAGGCGACGAAGCTATACGGTCGCATCGGTATCGACTTTGACGGTCATTTCCAGGCTGCCATTGCTGATATCAAAGCGAAGCATCCCGGCGCCTTCGAGTACTCGCCTGTTGTTATGCGGCTGCAGTAAGCCAAAAGCCATGAGAGCTGTAGCTGCGGCGCCTGTTGGGTGCAGGCGTGCCGGCCTGGTCGATGCTTTCGGTTCTCCTTCGGCATCGGCCAGGTCGGCTCTTATGCGAGGGCCCCTGCCAATTCTAGAAAAGCAGGTAATTCGCGAGCGCGATTTCACTTTAGTTTCAAGGGTTTAGTTTTCACTTCCGTTTCCTTTTGGGCAGTAAGTCTATGAACATAAACGAATTCACATTGAACGCAGCGGATCTTGGCAAGGTTTTGAACGTAACGGCGCGTCGTGTGAGACAGCTGGCCGAAGACGAGGTGTTCCCGAGGCGCGGTCGTGGCCAATTTCCGTTGATTGAGTGTACGCAAGCCTACTTGGCGCTGGTCGAGGCACCTGCCGAAGGTGATGAGCTGCGGGCGGAACGGGTTCGGCTTATCCAGGCACAAGCAAGGAGGATTGAAATTGAGAATGCGGCAAAGGAAGGCACCGCAGAAACGCTCGATTGGCAAGACACACAGATTGACTTGCTATGCCATTACTGGTCCCTCCGCGCACAACCCGTTTCTTCCTGGCTACATGCCGAACTTCAAGGCCATGTGGATGGTGATGTTGCACGGGCCGTATGTGGTCAGGTGGCAAACTGGCTGATCGGCCTTCGCAAAGAAATCGAACGCGACTTGAAAAACGCCGCGGCGAAGATGCGGAAGACCGGCACGCTGGCCCGCGACTTCTACGACTTGGAACGCCTGACCGGACGTTCGGAAGGCGACGATACCGCCGCGCCGTGATGGCGCCGCAGCCCTGAGAAGGAAAGAGCAATGCAGCAAGAAATACTTCTCCCGACGGATACGGTGCCGGTCACCGCGTGCCCGCGCCCGTTCACGACGGAACACCGCTTTGCCGAACTTCCGGCCGGGCTTTCAATCTCCGAAATGATTGCCGAGCTTCAGCCCGAGCCCTATCTACGCTGCTTCGCTCATGTATTTATTGGGGGTGTGTATGTGCAGCCCGAGTACTGGGCGCAGGTCCGTCCGAAAGCTGGAGCGATGGTGTCTATCCGCATGGTGCCGCAGGACGGCGGGGGCGGTGGTGGCAAGAGCCCTCTGCGTACAATCCTGCTCATTGCCGTCCTCATCGTGGCCACCGTCGTTTCGTTCGGCGCGTTGGCCCCCGTAGCCGCCGGAATCGGCTTGAGCGGCGCTGCCTTCGCCGCCGGCAAGTTTTCGGACGGCGTTTTGCTCGGCGGCGAGTTGGTCATGGCGCGGATCGACGCAAACTGCATCACAATTGGCAAGCGATGGAAATATTCTAATGTTGGAGCCTAAGACTGCTCAGTGTCTTTCGGTGGTATTGCGCCACCCACTTGATATTCCGCAACCGGCCGTGGATCAATTTGCGAACGCTCCCGTATCAGCACTATGTAGTCGTACGCAGTCGTATAAAATTCCTCAGCGTTTTTTACGGTGGTCAATCTCGGGAATTGTTTGTGTTGGTATTGCTTGTGCAATTTCTTCGGAGAAGTGACGGTCTCTGCTATTTCGATAGGCACTATCTCGTAGGGTGACGCGTGGGTGACGAGATTTCGCCACCGCTGCATTTCGCCAATTTTTTGAAACATGCCTTGCGATTTATCGAGTTCCACACCGATTGCGCCGCAAAGCATTTCGATCTTGTCCCAGAACCTGAACGTTTGTTTGTATTCTTCAAAATCAAAATGTCGAAATCGGTCGTCGTTGGGCAACGAAAAGGCAACCGATGCGGAGAAGCTCTCTATTGCACAGAATGAGAGCAGCATCGATCCAGTTAAACAAGAGAAGCCGCTGCTCAATGTCCCTTCCCGCGGTAGCCGATCTATTACTTGGCCAAACCGTAATAGGTCATGAGCCGCACGAAGGGTCAGATCCCAGTCATGGCTCTGTGCAGAATAAATATGAGGCAATGTAGAGAGCTCGATAGTTTCAAGACAGGCTGTCTTACAGGACAACGTATTCAGCACGCCGCATGAAAGCAGCGTTCCTCAATAGACAAGCTAATGTCAATCGCCCACTGGATTGCTATCATTTTTACGGGGCAGATTGGGTCCATGGTCGAGCGCTATTAGCGCCGCAGCGGTGCCGGGGGAATAACCACCCGAAACCGGCCAAGGCGCGTCAGCGAGCCGCAGGCGGGCGCCGCGTTAACCTTAAATCGTAGTACTGATGGGCTGATTTTCTTCGCGTTATTTAGGAAATTTTAATTGTAAGGCTAAAATCTGTGAGTCATCCTCCAATTAACGGCGGGAGGAATAAATGGAAGGCGACCGGCCAGAAGAGCCCGAAGAGCCTGTGACGCCTGAAAATCGGATAGCGTTCGATTACATTAAGGCGGCTAACTTTAGAGCAATTCGAGCGGATGGCGCGATCGGTGGAGTGACGCCGGCCGGGCAAATACATCTAGCGCTCTATTCAGAACGTTTGCCGATCCCACGTCGGACAGTCCATGACTTGGACAAATCGGGCCAGCTTGGGAAAGCCATCGAATCCGAGACGATCAAGCGTGACGCAATAGTGCGCGAAATGGAGATTGATGTCTTTGTGAACATTGACGTTGCACGGAATTTGCACACTTGGTTAGGGCAGAAAATCGTCGAGTGGGAACGGGCTCGCGATTTGTCGGAACGTTCATCTGAGGAGGATAGTAAATGACGACAGACCCAGCGTCGGCGCCTGGAGGTTGGTATGGTCGAAATTTCTCCGTTGACGATTCGAAGCGGCAGCAGATCGAGCCGATCGATTGGTCCGTAGTGGGACCGTACCGAGCAGTGCGCATCAAGAATTTGATTACCAAATGGCGTGCTGAAACTTGCTACGCGTCTTCTGTCTCAGAAAAGATTAAGAATCCTGAATTTAAGGAAATCGTCGAAATGGGAGATTCGGCTGTTCCCTATATCATCTCGGAACTGAAAACGGCGCCAGATTTTCTGTTCATGGCCCTCCATCTGATTACCGGGATCGACCCGACGCCGGATAGCGCGAAGGGAAAGCCGCGCGAAATGATAGAGGCTTGGCTCCTTTGGGCTGAGAGGGAGAAAATCGGCAAGGATGCAACACCAATTCCCTAGGCTACAGGCGGAGGGCTTTAAACCTACCAGCCCCGCCACGGTTGAATACAATTGCATCGCGTGGGCCGCAGGCGACGCCTCCAAATTTTGGTGGCCCGACGAGTTTGGCCTGCTCCACTGGCCCGAAAAAATCGCTCGCGAGGAGACGATTGGGGCAATGCAGGAGTTATTTGAGTCGCTGGATTACGCAAAATGCGACGATGATTCTCTTGAGCCCGAATTTGAGAAGGTAGCGATCTTTGCGTTGTTAGGGCTGCCAACGCATGCCGCTCGGCAACTGGCGAATGGCGACTGGACAAGTAAACTGGGGGAGAGCATCGATATCTCCCATACGCTACGAGGGCTGGGCGGCGGCATTTACGGCGATCCTGTGCTCTTCCTGAAGCGGAAAAGACAACCGTAACCGTAGCTCTCAAATCAGGGCACACTAGCGCGGTGCCCCTTGACCATAGTGTGCGGAAATGAAAGCGGCTCGGCGCGGTGGTGGAACACCACGCCGAGCCTCACCAGTAACCCGCCTGATGAGAGGCTAGGTCAATGGCTCCCCATTTCATACGTGAGTCCGGGAATCCGGCCAAGCCTCCGCAGGCACATCCACGGAGGCGACTATGGGCAACACGACACAATTCCCAACGGCGAAAGCTGCACTGACGACGCCTGACATTCTCAGTCAGCTTGAACTCGATACCGAAAAGGCCGCAGCGGCGAGCCGAATACTCTTTGAGCTTACCCGTCAGGCGAACGTCATGCTTGAGGAAGACGAGCAGATGCGCGCGGCCCTCGTATGGCTATCGGGTGAGGCGATGGACGGCGCCAAGGCAACACGCGAAAAAGCTCATGAACTCTTGGAGGCGCTGTCATGACGGTCTTCGATCCAAAGGAATGGCGCGAGTGCGCCTACACCGCCTAAGACAGGGCCCCTCTTCGGCCGGGCTTTTCTTTGCCCGCGAATCACGCTCTCCTGAGTGAATGACGAGCCCTCCGACCCTGGCACAGGTTAGGGAGTACGGCGTCGACGTGTTCTGCTGGTGCAACCGTTGCAGTCACCATGCCGTCCTGCCGATCGGCGTCCTGATAGCGCAATGCGGCGCCGCCACGCCGTTCCCCGCGGTTCACGGTCGGCTGTGTTGTCAGGTCTGCGGGACAAAGGACATCCACGCCCGGCCGAACTGGAAAGGCTTAGGTGTGGTTGCGCGGCACAATCCCCCGACTGCCGCTAAACCGGCGCGGAAGCGGGAACTCGTGCATGACGAGTGACATCGGCATCACGCGCAACCCGGCGCGCATGATCGAGACATAGTCGTCATAACACCGTAACCGCCGGAATTTATAAGATCGGCATACGTCATTCCGACAGCCTCCCTTTATGCCCCTGCTTCGGCGGGGGTTTTTCTGTCACTATTGTTGCGTTTAGTATCATTGAAATTGCGTTCACTGATAGGTTGAGATTCGCATGACTGACTTGGGCAGTATTCCGGATGAACCTCTCCAAAGATTACCCACCGACCTTGCTTCCCTGACAATAGACGAAGAGAAATTTTCTCAACTAGAAATTATTGTCGAGGCGGCTCAGAGCGATGGCTCTATTTACGCAATTGAGCAGGGCTTTTATCAGATCGCTCCTGAATTCTTAGCCGATCCAGAAATGTGGGGCACGGTATTCGCTCCAGGAACTCTTGCAGCAATTGTTTTGCTAGTAAGAACGCGGATGGCATTTGACCAATGGCGAAGAAACAAAGTTGAAGACCGAACGGTTGATTCCAAAGACCAAAAAACCATTCAAGAAATTATTCACACAGTCAATTCCGAAGGCGCGAAAGCCATTCCGTACATCAAAGAGCACTGGCGTGAAGATCTTGAAGCCTCTCCAATCAGCTTAGTTTGTGATGCGCTCTTAAAACATCTCGAAGGTAAGCCTGATGAGGGAAATATCAGCTTCGTAAAATTTGAGAAACTGTATCCAAACAAATCAGCGGAGACAAAAGCCCTTGTAAACTTTCGGTTTGGTAAATCCCTGTCAGCAGTTGGCAAATTTAATGAAGCCGGTAGTTATTTTTTGAACGCCGTTAATTCTGATCGCCTATCAAATCTCATTCGTGCACAAGCAGCCCGGGAGTTATGTAATGGGCTAACTCAGCATGCTTGGGAAAAGCCCCGCAATGCGAAGGGCTGGAATGAATTAATCAAAATGACAGAACATCTCGGCGGCCTAATCGCTGATTCGAGGGCTGATTTGCAACCCCAATCTGACGAATTGGAATTCTTAGCTGCCAGCTGCGAGGAGTATTCCATTTTGGCAAAAGCCGGCGGAGACCCTTCGCCGACAGAACTTGAAGAGATAAGCAGAAATTTAGAAAGTCAACTTCACCTAAAAGAGACGACCGCCCAAAACCGGCATACACAGCTTGCAGCCTGCTACCTTAGGGCCGGTGATCCGTTACATGCGTGCTCAATTGCTTCACAATTTGAAAACGATAAAGATCGTGGTGATCTGGAACTAGCTCTGAACCAGGTAGTCAAAGCATTGGCATATGAAAAACTTTATGATTCGGATAAAGCTAAAGAGGCAATCGAAAAAGCGGACCGTCATTTGAGTAATACGCGGACTTCTCGGTTCAGGCGTGTGGTTCGTTTCATCCACTCAAATTTGGATCCTGATACAAGTACGATCTCCAAATTTGGATCTTATCTATGGGAATTTTATGGTCCGGCCCGAAATGTGAAGGCCTTTGTTCCCGAGCTACCTCATCTTCGAATATAAGTTTGACCAATTGAAAGCGATGCTCTTTCTGGTCACCCTATCGCCTTCTTCCAAAAGTTTATCCTATTTCACAGCGAAAGAGCAGAAGTTGTTGTGGGTAGAAACGTAGTTAAAAAACAATATCAAAAATATATTATTAAATATCAGTTCTTTATAATGGTCATTGGCGGAGAGGGAGGGATTCGAACCCCCGGAACCTTTCGGCTCAACGGTTTTCAAGACCGCCGCATTCGACCACTCTGCCACCTCTCCACCGACCGAATACGATGCCCCGCGCCCGAATCGGCGGGGCCGTTGAATCCGGAGCAGTCTCCTAGCACCTGACCCCGTCCGGCGTCCAGACGACGGGACGGCCGATGAAACGAATTTCTGGATATTTGTTTTGGAGGATCAATCACGCGGCGCTCGCGTGCGGACACGCGGCGCCGGGCAAGCCGGGCGCCGAAAGCCGGGACAATCGGCCGAACTATGACCGCTGCAGGAACTCCACCCCGACATAGTCGGATTTGCGGCGAATGATCTCACACAGGAACGCCTCGCCGGCAGGGGTGTGCAGTTCGAAGAATTTCGGCAATGTCGACACGTCGGCCGACCGGAGACGGGCGCCCTTGCTGGAGATGTCGATGATATGACAGTCCAGTTCCTCGGTACCGCTGCCGAACGTGATATACGCGCCGACCCGGGCTTTCCGTCGTTCGGCTTCGCGCCGTTCGGCCAATCCCTCGCGGCCGTCGGCATACAGGCCGAAATTCCCTCTATCCGCATGATTTAACATCGTAATGCACTCAATCGATAATGTTTTAGGTACATTTCAATTATTAAGGTTAACGGCGTGACCTTGCCATTTACTTAACAGTCGAGCGCACTCCAACCGCTTATATGCCCCGTGTGCCGGCCTTTTCAGGCATTCGGCCGCCCGAATTTCTGCGATTCGGGCGGCGGCACGATCCCAGCGTCGTATTATATGCAGAATAAGGGCGATTTGTGGCCACAATTGGGCCTATTGCGGGGCAGGGATTCCGCGGGTTTGGGCCCGTTCGGCTTTGCCGGGTCGACGACTCCGTAAAAGATCTGTATCTCCTGCCGGATGCCGGTCTATGTGCTTTCAGGGCTCGCGCTCGCGTCCTTTGTGATCTGGATCTACCTGATCACGGCCCGCGGAGGATTTTGGCGAGCCCGCGAACGGCTGGACGGACCGCCGGATGATCTTGCCGCGTGGCCGGCCGTTGCCGCCCTGGTGCCGGCCCGAAACGAGGCGGAAGTACTCCGCCGGAGCCTTTCCTCCTTGCTGCAGCAGGACTATCCGGGCACGTTTCACGTCATCCTGATCGACGACCACAGCGACGACGGGACCGCGGACATTGCCCGCGAAACGGCGATCGACCTGGGGCAGGAAGCGCGCCTGACCGTGATGCAGTCCGGCCCGCTGCCATCCGGATGGGCCGGCAAGGTCTGGGCGCTCGCGGAAGGCTTCAAGCAGGCGCCCGCCACGGTTCCGGACTACGAATACCTGTTCCTGACGGACGCCGATATCGCGCATGACACGGCCAATTTGCGCCGTCTGGCCGCCATGGCGCGGTCGGCGGACCTCGATTTGGTCTCGCAGATGGTCGTCTTGGTATCGGAAGGATTTTGGGCGCGCCTGTTGATTCCGGCATTCGTCCTGTTCTTTCAGAAGCTCTATCCCTTTGCCTGGGTGAACGATCCGGCGAAACGAACCGCCGCGGCCGCCGGCGGGTGTGTCCTGCTGGACCGGCGCGCCATCGAGCGTATCGGCGGGTTCCAGGGTCTGCATGACGCCCTGATCGACGATTGCACGCTGGCCGCCCTGATCAAACGGGCGGGCCGGGAAGGCGGCGGCCGGCTCTGGCTTGGCCTGACGACGGCGGCGGAGAGCCTGCGGCCGTATCACGGCCTCCAAGGGATCTGGCGGATGGTCGCCCGGTCCGCCTATACCCAGCTCGGCCGGTCGCCGGTCCTTTTGGCGGGCACCCTGCTCGGAATGGCGGTGATCTATTGGGTCCCGCCGATCGCAGTCCTATACGGATGGGTCTTCGGGGTAGAGTTGATTTTTGCACTGGGGGCGGTCGTGTGGGGGCTCATGATCTTGGCCTTCCTGCCGACCCTGCGGCTCTACAAACAGTCGATTCTGCTTGCCCCGCTGTTACCGCTGGCCGGGTTGATGTACAGCCTGATGACCCTGGATTCGGCCATTGCCCATTGGCGCGGGCGGGGCGGGGCGTGGAAAGGCCGGGTTCGGTCAACGGCGAAAAGCTAGTATTTTCAAATAACTATATATCTATGCCGGCTATTTTCCGTCGCCGGCGCGACCTGTGCATGTAGTACGAAAGTAATTACCCGGGTTAACCCGTTGTTACTAGTTTATTATTCCCAATTGACCAAATTTAGCAAAATGATTACTACAATTTTAATAACTTTGTACCGAAGTTGTTAGAAAAAATATAATAGTGGTATCAGGAGTACTAGTGATGAGAAACCAGGTATTGGCCTTTGCAGCGGCCGTCGCCATCATGTTCGGCGCGAGCGTTGCCAGCGCGACCGGCGGATACGGCAGCGGATATAATAAAAATTATAACGACAACTACAATTACAACAAAAACTACAACGATAATCACAACGACAATTACAACAAGAATTACAATAAAAACTATAACGATAACTATAATAAGAACACGAACAACAATAACAGCATCAATAACAACAACAGCACCGCCAAGGCGAAATCCAACGCCAACGCGAATGCAAACTCGAACTCGACGTCCAGTGCCAGTTCCACGGCGACGGGCGGCGACGCAACGGCCACGGCGACCGGCGGCAGCGCCACATCGAGCGCCGCCGGCGGCGAGGGCGGAAACGGCGGCGGCGGAGGTAACTCCAACGTCAACGTAGAAGGCGACGACGTCGCTGCGTCCAGTGCCGCACCGGTCGCGCTGACCACCTCGAACGATACCTGCATGGGGTCAACCGGCCTCGGCGTGCAGGGCATGCAGTTCGGGTTCAGCGTTGGCTCCACGTGGACCGACTCCAACTGCATCATGCTCAAGAATTCCCGCGAGCTTAAGATGCAGGGCCACGACAAGGCCGCCAAGGCGCGCCTTTGCATGGACGACGACAATGCGATGGCGTTCGAGTTGGCCGGCGAGCCGTGCCCGCGGGCGCTCAAGTCCACGCAGAATGCGATCGCGACGCTCGGCGAGTGGAAGGCCGATTACGCGGCGACGCCTGCCGCCCAGACCGCCGCACTTCCCGGAGCCCCGAAAGCCAAGGCGACGAAAGCTGCCGTCGAAGTCAACGTAGATTTCGGCAACGACGAGTAAGCACCGGCCATTTGGCCTTTGCCTGAGTGTACTGGCCGCTCCGCCGTTCGGCGGGGCGGTTTTTCTATGCGTGAACCGAACGGCCGGACGCCGTTTCGATTGGTTCCCGGGAATAGAGATCGGGACCACACCAGAAAATTGATGTGGTCCCGGGGCAGGTCAGGGGAGTTCCTAGGAGCGGGGAACTCTCGTACTGGGGAACGCTAGGATCGTATGACGGTCGGCACCGGATCGCGAATCACATCGCCTCACACATCCCGGAGCGCCATGAGAGGCCGAACCGGTTCCGGACTAATCGTCGCCGTATCGATGGTGCCGCTTGTGATACCGGCCGTGATGCCCGCGGCGGTATCCATGCCCCCCATTGTGCCGATAGCCATGATGCCGGTAGCCGTGATGCTTGTATTTGCCGTAGCCGTAGCCCGGGCCGTATTTGTATCCGCCGTGCCCGCCATGACCGCCATATCCACCGTGATAACCGTGGTAGTAATGACATCCGCTCAACAACAAGGCGCTGCCGACGATCGTGCCAAGCGCCACCAAACGGCGGCCGCGAAGAGATTGGACTTTCCACATAGAACGACCCTCCAGAAAACCGTCTCTTAGATGAATTAATTTCTACATTCATTATTAATAACATTTTTGCCTGTATTTTTACAGTAAAAAAGGCCTATGCCCGATTTTGGGCGGCGGCGGGATCGAAGCTGTTCGAATATCGAAAAAAATGACCCACGCGTGGGTGGTCGCGTGGGTCAGTTATATAGTCTCGGGGGAGAGAGAGACTATGGGTGTCTATCGTGGAGGGTGTCTAAACCTAATCATGCCTTTCGCAGCGGGAGAGCGACGAAGCGTTGGTCCGCTTCCTTGCGAACCAGAAGCAACACGGCCTTCCGAGACGAGCGGCCGGCCGCCTCGATCTTCGTGGCAACGTCCTTCGGCGAAGCGACAGGCTCGTTGCCGACTTCGACGATCACGTCGCCCGCAGAGAGACCTTTGGCCGCGGCCTTGCTCTGCGGATGGACGGTCGTAATGACCACGCCGTTGACGTCATCGGTGATGTTGAAGCGATCGCGGGTCACCGGGTCGAGCGCCTGCAGCCGCATGCCGAGCAGGAGTTTTTTCGATTGCTCGGCGGACGCCACCTGCTTCGGTCCGGGGCGGAGGCCCACCTTGACCGACACGGTGCGCTCTTCACCTTTCCGCAGCAGCGTCAGCTTGGCGGTCTTGCCCGGCTTCACGGCGGCCACCAGACGCGGCAGCGTCTGGACCGAGGAAACCTTCTCGCCGTTCACGCCGACGATCAAATCGCCCCGCCGCACCCCGGCCGCATCGGCCGGGCTCTCGGCGGTCACCTTGGAGACGAGGGCGCCCTTGGCCTCTTCGAGGCCCAGGCTGGACGCCACATCCTCGGTAACGGCCTGGATTTGAACGCCGAGCCAGCCGCGCTCGACATTGCCACTATCCTTGAGCTGCGCGATAACATCACCGGCCGTCGAGGCCGGGATGGCGAAGCCGATCCCAACGCTGCCGCCGGTCGGTGAGAAGATCGCGGTGTTCACGCCGATCACCTCGCCCTTCGTGTTGAAGGCCGGGCCACCGGAATTACCGCGGTTGATCGGCGCGTCGATCTGAATGAAGTCGTCATAGGGACCCTGGCCGATGCTGCGGTGGTGCGCCGAGATGATACCGGCGGTCACCGTATGGCCGAGGCCGAACGGGTTGCCGATCGTCACGACCCAATCGCCGACTTTCGGCTTCTCGGTACCGCTGAAGCTGACATGGGGCAGGTCTTTACCCGCGTCGATTTTCAATAGCGCCAGGTCGGTCAGGGAATCGCGTCCAATCAGTTCGGCCTCATGCGTCTTGCCGTCCTTCATCTTCACGACGATCTCGGCCGCGCCGCGCACCAGGTGATCGTTGGTCACGATGTAGCCTGCGGGATCGACGATGAAGCCGGAGCCGCTGCCGATTTGGCGCTGCGACGGGCCGCGAGGCGTGCCCGGCGTGTCGCCGCCATGGGGCTGGCCGAATTGCCGCATACGGTCCTCACCGAAGAAGCGGCGCAAGAATTCTTCCATCCCGTCGGGATGGCGGGACGACGAGTTACTGTCGCCCATCTGGGCGATGGCAGGTCCTTTTTGCGTCACTTGAATGCTGACGACAGCGGGGCTGACCCGCTCGATTACGCTTGAGAAGCTGAAGGGAGCCGGCAGGGCAGCCTGGGATTGCACGACCTTTTCCGGGCTTTTCGCCCGCACCGGGTTGTCACCGACAACAGTCGCGCCGTAACCGGCCAGAACCAAAATGCCGACCGTCGCCAAGAGGCCACCGGACTTCCACGTGCCGGGACGCATCGCTTTGGGGATCATGAAGGCACTCCTTCTGTAAATCGTCCGAAAGGGGTTACCGGAGCAGCCGCACGGCGGGGGCAAGTGATAGAGAAGGGGAGAAGAAAAGCCGCACAACCGCCCCGGTATGCGACACACCCTACCGATCCCAGACTTACGCCCCGATTTCCGCTACCTTACAAAGAAGTAAGGTTGGGACAGGGCGGCTCCCGATCTCGCCGTGGAACGTCGTAATCCACCTCAGCGGAATGGGATGTATTGGATGCCCCGTATCACCGAAATCGACCTAAGCAGCCTGCCGCAACCGCTGCTTGACGTTCTCGAGGATCGCCGCCGCGCAACCGGCGAGCCCACCTGGCAGAAGGTGGCGGGTCACCGGCCGCGGCAACTCGGCCATATTCTTGATCTAATGGGGAGTTTCGCCGAAGACAGCGTTCTCCCGAAGCGGCTCCGCGAACTCATCGTCGTGACCGTCTCGAAAGCGAACGACTGCACCCATTGCGTCGGCCGCCATTCGACGCGGCTGTACGACGCCGGGCTGCCCCATGCGGTGATCGACGCCATCCTGGATCCCGACTGTCCGGGGCTTACCGATGCCGAACGGTCGGTGCGGGATTACGCCGTCGCCCTTTCGGCGGACGCGAATAAGGTGCGCGATGCCGTTTTCGATGGTTTGCGCGCCCATTTCGACGAGGCGCAGATCGTCGAGATCACCCTGCTCGCCACGCTGGCGGGGTTCTTCAACGCCTTCAACAACGTCATGCAGGTGGAATTGGACCCATCGCACAGGGCCGCGCTGGCGGCACAGCGCGATCGGGAAGCGGCAGAGTAGGGAACACTCCGGCGTCGGGGGATTCCCGCTTTCGCGGGAATGACGCGATTGGCTGACCCTAGAATCCCAAGTGTCATTCCCGCGAAAGCGGGAATCCAGACTTGGTTCGCATATGCCTAATCGTCGCTTTACCGCCCGACAAAATTCGGCTTGCGCTTCTCCATGAACGCGGTACGGCCTTCCACGTAATCCGCGCTGTCGAAGCATTCATCGTAGAGCCGTTGGCACAGGTCGAGGTCCTGGTCCTCCGGGTCCTTGACGATTTCGCCGACGATCTGCTTGACCGAGCGGACGGTCAGCGGCGCGTTGCCGGAAATCGTCTCGGCGTAGTCGCGGACATAACTTTCCAACTCCGCCGCCGGGACGACCCGATTGGCCAGCCGCATCGCCTTCGCTTCCTCGGCGTTGAACCGCCGCGCGGTGTAGAAGATTTCCTTGGTCGCCGACGGGCCGACCAGGTCGACCAGCTTGCGGATATGGTTGTAGGCGTATCCAAGGCCCAGTTTCGCGGCCGGGACGCCGAATTGGGCGTCCTCGGAACAGATGCGCATGTCACAGCAGATCGCGATGCCGGTGCCGCCGCCGATGCAGTATCCGCGGATCATCGCGATGGTCGGCTTCGGCGAGTTCATGACCGTGTCATACCCGCGGGTGACCGACTCGCCGTAGGCCGCGATCGCCGCCTCGGAGGCGCGCTCGTCCTCGAATTTCGAGATATCGGCACCCGCGACGAAGGCTTTCTCGCCGGCGCCTTTCAAGATGATCACGCGGACATCGTCATCCGCGTTGAAGCGATCGACGGCGTCCGCCAAGCCATCCCACATTTCCTGCGAGACGGCATTGTGCTTTTCCGGATTGTTGAAGGTGATCCACCCGATCGAGCCATCCTTCTCGGCGATCAGTTTTTTGCTGCTCATTCCTTAGCTCCCGTGCCGAATGCGGTCCGCGGAGGGACCGTGCGGCTCAAATTACGTTACGTTTCTGCAAATCCGCGATCTCATCGGCGGAGAACCCGAGATCGGACAGCACCTCGTCCGTGTGCTCGCCGCGTTCCGGCGGCGCCACCGCGAGGCTGCTCGGCGTGCGGCTCAAGCCGATCGCCTGGCCGACCAGCTCGATATCGCCGAGTTCGTCCGAATGCACCTGCTGCGCCATGCCGAGATGCTGGACCTGCGGGTCGGCGAACACCTGATCGATCGAGTAGATCGGCCCGGCCGGAACACCGGCCTCGTTGAACAGGTCGATCCATTCCGTGCTGCTCTTGGTCCGGGTGATGGCGTTGATCTCGTCGCTCAGCGCGTCGCGATGCTCCGACCGGGCCGCCGCCGTGTTGAACCGGTCGTCGCTCTGCCAGCGCTCCGCATCGACGGCGGTGCAGAAGCGATCCCAGATCGCCCCGCCGGCGACCGCGATGTTGATATGGCCGTCCGCCGTCTCGAACACGCCGGTCGGGATGCTGGTCGGGTGATTATTGCCCGCCTGCTTGGCGACATCCTTGGACAAGGTCCAACGCGCCGCCTGGAAATCGAGCATGAAGATCTGCGCCTGCAGCAGCGAGCTTTGCACCCATTGCCCCTTGCCGGACGCCTCGCGCTCCAGCAGCGCCACCATGATGCCATGGGCGCAGAGCAGGCCGGCGCACAGATCGGCGATGGGAATGCCGACCCGCATCGGACCTTCGCCGGGCGCGCCGGTGATCGACATCAGGCCGCCCATACCCTGGGCGATCTGATCGAACCCCGGGCGGCCCTTATACGGACCGTCCTGCCCGAATCCGGAGATGCTGCCGAGGATGATCCCCGGATTGACCGCAGCCAGCGAGTCATAATCGATACCGAGCCGATTCTTCACGTCCGGTCGGTAATTCTCGACCACGACATCGGCTTTTTCGACGAGTTTCTTGAACAACCCGATCCCATCCGGATCCTTCAGGTTCAGCGTGATTGCCCGCTTGTTGCGGTGCAGGTTCTGAAAATCGGGGCCGTGTCGGCTGCCGCCGAGCCCCTCGGCGGCGTCCAGGGCCGCGGGCAATTCGACTTTGATGACATTCGCGCCCCAGTCGGCCAACTGACGCACGCAGGTGGGGCCGGACCGGACTCGGGTCAGATCGAGCACGGTAAAGCGGGACAACGCCGATGAGGCGGGTTGATGGGGCATATACTGATTCCCTTGGTCGATAGTGTGGCCGTTTGTCGCGAAGAAGCGCTTTTGTTCCGGCTTAGTAGAGACTTGACTGCCTTGTATCACGGGCCGGGACCACATGCCTAGCCACCCGACGGCATCGAATCGCATCTCTGGCTATCCGCTTGTTGCGCCAGCCGGTTCGATATGGTGGAGTGAAAAGGATGCTCCGCACAACCCCTGCGGAGGGTCGTTCGCGGAGGCTGAACTGGCTGAATAAAACTGATTTAATAAGACTGGCTAAAAAGAAGAACTGGGAAGGGGGGCGGAGACTGTATGGAGTATTTCCTCCAGCAGCTCATTAACGGCGTAACGCTGGGGGCAATTTATGGTCTGATCGCCATCGGGTACACGATGGTGTATGGCATCATCGGCATGATTAATTTCGCGCACGGCGAAATATTCATGATCGGCGCCTTTGTCTCCCTGATCGCATTCCTGCTCATGGCATTGGTCGGCATCACCTGGATCCCGCTGGCGCTGTTGCTCGTTCTGCTGATCGCCATGGTTTTCACGTCGGTCTACGGCTGGACGGTCGAGCGGCTGGCGTACAGGCCCTTGCGCGGGTCCTTTCGTCTGGCCCCGCTGATCTCGGCGATCGGCATGTCGATCTTCCTGCAGAACTACGTTCAGATTTTACAAGGCGCGCGGGTCAAACCGCTGCAGCCGGTCGTCGACGGCGGCTTCAATGTCATGCAACGGGGCGATTTCATCGTCTCGCTTAGTTATCTGCAAATCATCATCGTCACGGTGACCGTGATCCTGATGGCGTCCTTTTCGTTGCTGATCGCGCGCACTTCGCTCGGCCGGGCGCAACGCGCCTGCGAACAGGACCGTACCATGGCGGCGCTGCTCGGCATCAACGTCGATCGCACGATTTCCCTGACCTTCGTCATGGGCGCGGCGCTGGCCGCGGTCGCGGGGTTGATGTTCGTGCTGTATTACGGCGTGATCGATTTCTATATCGGATTTCTCGCGGGGATTAAGGCTTTTACGGCCGCCGTCCTGGGCGGTATCGGGTCGCTGCCGGGCGCGATGCTCGGCGGGCTTTTGATCGGCCTGATCGAGACTTTCTGGTCGGCCTATTTCACCGTCGAGTACAAGGACGTCGCAGCCTTCTCGATTCTGGTTCTGGTGCTGATCTTCCGGCCGACGGGCCTCCTCGGCAAACCCGAGATCGAGAAGGTCTGATCGGGATGGCGGTGGACACCAGCGACAAGCCGACCGGGATCGCCGCCGCCGATCTTCCCGCCATGCTCAAGGATGCCGGCATCAGCGCGCTGTTGGCGCTTGCGCTGGCGATCCCGTTGTTCGGCTTCCGGGTTTCGAGTCTCGGCACCGGGCAGGGGTTCGGGCTGGAACAGCGCTGGGACCTGGTGGCCATCGCGGTCGCGGCGGTCTTCGTCGGGCGGCTGATCCTCATGCCGACCGTTCGGTCGATTACCGAGCGGATGCGCGAACGGCGCGGCACCCGATCGCCCGAAGCCGCGGAATCCCTGCAGAATCTCATCAGAATTGCCAAGACCGTCCTGTTGGTCGGGTTGCTGATCGTCGCCGCCTTCTGGCCGACCTTTCCCGGCGTGGACCGCTGGCTGCTCGATCTGGGAATCCTGGTCCTGACCTACGTGATGCTCGGGTGGGGCCTGAACATCGTGGTCGGCCTGGCCGGATTGCTCGACCTCGGCTATGTCGCCTTCTACGCGGTCGGCGCCTACAGTTACGCGTTGCTGGCGATCAATTTCGATTTGGGGTTCTGGCAATGCCTGCCGCTCGCCGGGCTCTTCGCCGCCTTTTTCGGAATCATCCTCGGATTTCCCGTACTTCGGCTGCGCGGCGACTATCTGGCCATCGTGACGCTCGGCTTCGGTGAGATCATCCGGGTGATACTGCTGAACTGGTACGAGGTGACGAAGGGACCGGACGGGATTTCCGGTATTCCGCGGCCGTCCTTCTTCGGCCTGCCGTTCAAGCGAAATCCATCGGAGGACGTAACGTCCTTCCATCAGTTCTTCGATCTCGAGTTCGCGTCCACCCATCGGATCATCTTCCTCTATTACGTGATCTTGATCCTGGCGCTGATCACCAATTTCTTCACCCTCCGCATGCGGAAACTGCCGCTCGGCCGCGCCTGGGAGGCATTGCGTGAGGACGAAATCGCCTGCCGCTCGCTCGGCATCAATCCGCGCAACACGAAGCTGACGGCCTTCGCGATCGGCGCGATGTTCGCCGGGTTCGGCGGATCGTTTTTCGCGACCCGGCAAGGCTTCATCAGCCCCGAGAGCTTCACCTTCATCGAATCGGCGATCATCCTGGCGATCGTGGTACTGGGCGGCATGGGCAGCCAACTCGGCATCGTCCTCGCGGCGATATTCCTGATCGGCATGACCGAATTCTTCCGCGAGCTCGAGCAGTTCCGGATGCTGGCCTTCGGCGCCGGCATGGTCGCGATCATGGTCTGGCGGCCGCGCGGCTTGCTGGCGCATCGCGATCCGACGATCCGCCTGCACGATGCGAAAGGCGGCGGCTCATGAGTGTGGACATGGGCATGATTGCGGAACAATCGGTCGATGCGAGCGCACCGCTGCTCAACGTGGAACACTTGACCATGCGGTTCGGCGGCTTGGTGGCCGTCAACGACGTCTCCTTCGCCGCGAAGCATAACGAGATCACGGCGATTATCGGTCCCAACGGCGCCGGGAAAACCACGGTGTTCAACTGCCTGACCGGGTTCTACAGCCCGACTGTCGGCCAACTGACGCTGAGTGCCCGAAATTCGACCTACCTGCTGGAACGGATGGAAGGGTATCTGATAACGCAAAAGGCCCATGTCGCCCGGACCTTCCAGAATATCCGCCTTTTCCCGCAGATGAGCGCGCTGGAGAATCTGCTGGTCGCGCAACACAACAAGCTGATGCGCTCCTCCGGCATGAGCTTCCTCGGGTTGCTCGGCTTTCCCGGGTACCGAAAAGCGGAAGCCGCCGCGGTCGACGTCGCGCGGTATTGGCTCGACCGGGTGAACCTGACCGACCGCGCCGATACCGACGCCGGCAATCTGGCCTATGGCGAGCAGCGCAAACTGGAGATCGCGCGGGCCATGTGCACAGACCCGGTGCTGCTCTGCCTCGACGAGCCGGCGGCGGGACTGAACCCCATCGAATCGCTCGAGTTGAACGAGTTGCTATTGTTCATCCGCGACGAGCACAAGATCGGCGTGCTGCTGATCGAGCACGACATGACCGTTGTGATGGAAATCTCCGACCACATCATCGTATTGGACTATGGCCGGAAGATATCCGACGGCACCCCCGAATTCGTACGGAATGATCCCGCCGTCATCCGCGCCTATCTCGGCGAGGAGGAGGACGACGAGCTTCCGCCCGAAGTCGCCGCCGATTTGGCGGCCGAAAAAGGAACAGACGAGGGAGGGGCCAAAGACCCGGCCTGATCGGCCCGGTCCGCCATACTGCATGACCCTGCTCTCCGTTTCCGGCGTCCATACCTTCTACGGCAACATCGAAGCGCTGCGCGGCGTCGACCTGACGGTGAACAAAGGCGAGATCGTCACCCTGATCGGCGCGAACGGGGCCGGGAAATCGACCCTGCTGATGACCGTCTGCGGCAATCCGCGGCCCACGCGGGGAAGCGTTCAGTTCGACGGCCAGGACATCACCGGCAGCGCCACCTTCGATATCATCCGGCGCGGCATCGCCCATTCGCCGGAAGGGCGGCGCATCTTTCCGCGCATGTCGGTCCTCGAAAACCTGCAGATGGGCGCCATTACCGGCAATCCCGAGCATTTCGACGGCGATCTCGAGATCGTCTACGAGATGTTTCCGATCCTGAAGGAACGGCAGGATCAGCGTGGCGGTACGCTCTCGGGCGGCGAACAGCAGATGTTGGCGATCGGCCGCGCGTTGATGGCCAGGCCGCGGCTGCTGTTGCTCGACGAGCCCTCACTCGGGCTGGCCCCGTTGGTGGTGAAGCAAATCTTCAATGTCATCCGCGACATCAACGAACGGCAGTCGATGACCATCTTCCTGGTCGAACAGAACGCCTTCCATGCCCTCAACCTGGCGCACCGCGCCTATGTCATGGTGAACGGCAGGATTACTTTACAAGGAACCGGGCAGGAATTGTTGGCGAACCGCGAAGTGCGTGCCGCTTATCTGGAGGGTGGACATTGATGAGCATCGGCCAAATGACGACAAGGGGATCATGTAGCGCATGAGCTGGGCCGTCTATATTGGCGTCACGATTATTCTTTTCGGGTTCGCCGCCTTCATGACCGGGCAAGCGTTGGCGACGACCTGGCGAAAGCCGGGCTGGGTCGTGTTCTATATGCTGTTGCTCACCTTGGCGGACCGGTTCATCGTTTGGTCGCTGTTCGGCGGCGATCTGCTTTCACCCGCCGGGTATGCCGTCGACGCCGCCACGCTCACGATCATCGGTCTCGGCGCCTACCGAATGACCGTCGCACGCAAGATGGTCCAGCAATACCCCTGGCTTTATCGCCGACGCGGCCCGTTCGGATGGCGGCGTCTCGGCGAGGAATAAAGCGCATATCCGCAAAAATTAATTGATGCCGGGCGTCCCAATGTTAGAGTTTTACCTACTTGGATAGCCCCGTCCGGTTGCAATTGAATGTTCGATAATTCAACGACGTAGCAAGGAGTTCTCCCACATGGGTAAGCTATTGATTACAGCGGCCGCTGCCGCGCTGGCGTTTGGCATGTCAGCGGCAAAGGCGGACATCACGATCGCGGTCGTCGGCCCAATGACGGGCCAATACGCCAGCTTCGGCGCCCAGATGAAGGCGGGCGCGGAACAAGCCGTCGCCGACCTCAACAAGAAGGGCGGGGTGCTGGGCCAGAAGATCAAGCTTCTGGTCGGCGATGACGCCTGCGATCCGAAACAGGCGGTCGCCGTTGCCAACCAGATGGTCGGCAAGGGGGTGACGCTCATCGCCGGGCATTTCTGCTCCGGTTCCTCGATTCCGGCCTCGAAGGTCTACGAGGAAGAGGGCGTTTTGCAAATTTCGCCCGCGTCCACCAACCCGAAGCTGACGGAAGAGGGCGGTGACAACGTCTTCCGCGTCTGCGGCCGCGACGACCAGCAGGGCGACATCGCCGGCAAGTTCCTCGCCAAGCAGTTCAAGGGCAAGAAGGTCGCCATCGTTCACGACAAGACCGCCTACGGCAAAGGACTCGCGGACGAAACCCGCAAAACCCTGAAGGCGCAAGGCGTGACCGAGGCGATGTACGAAGCCTACAGCGCGGGCGAGAAGGACTATTCGGCGCTCGTGTCCAAGCTGAAGGGCGCATCGATCGACGTTCTGTATGTCGGCGGGTATCACACCGAAGCCGGCTTGATCGTCCGCCAGATGCGCAGCCAGGGCATGAAGACCCGACTTGTATCCGGCGACGCATTGGTGACCAACGAGTATTGGGACATCACCGGCAACGCCGGCGAGGGCACGCTGATGACCTTCAGCCCGGATCCCCGGAAAAACCCGGCCGCAGCCGACGCGGTCAAGGCGTTCCGCGCCAAGAATATCGAACCGGAAGGCTATGTCCTTTACACGTACGGCGCCATCCAGGCCTGGAAACAGGCGACCGAGAAGGCCGGCAACACCAAGCTCAACAGTGTAATCAAGAATCTCCGCTCCATGGAGTTCGACACCGTGCTCGGTAAGATCGGGTTTGATAAAAAGGGTGACGTGACGGCACCCGGTTATGTCATGTATGAGTGGAAGAACGGGAAATACGACTACTTCCAATAAGTCGAACGCCCCGTCGTCCTCTCAACGACTAAATGGCATTCGTTCATGCAGAGCTTGTCCGCGACCCCTGAAGACCCATCCAAAGTCGACAGCAGCGCGGGCAAGCCGCATGGACTCCGAAGACCGCTCGGCCTTCTGGCCGGGCTTTTCTTCGGCATTTCGGCGCTGGGCGCACACGCCCAAACGCCGCAGAAGCCGGCCCCGGATCCGGCCTTTACCGCCTGGGTTTCCGAACTCCGCAAGGAAGCGCTCAGCAAGGGTATTTCCGATGCCACGCTCGACAGCGCGCTGACCGGCATTACGCCGATAGAGCGCATCATCGAACTCGACCGCCGGCAGCCGGAATTCACGCAAACCTTCTGGCGTTATCTGGACTTGCGAGTGAACGAGAAACGAATCACCCGCGGCAAGGCGTTGCTGGTGCAGCACGCGGATTTGCTCAAGGCCGTCGAAGCGAAATACAAGGTCCAGCCGCGGTTCCTCGTTGCGTTCTGGGGCCTTGAGAGCAATTTCGGCGATCATTTCGGCGGTTACCCTGTCGTGCAAGCGGTCGCGACGCTCGCCTACGACCCCCGCCGCAGCCGCTTCTTCCGCAGCCAATTGCTCGACGCGTTGCGTATCCTCGACCGCGGCGACATCACCGCCGGCAAGATGCGCGGCTCCTGGGCCGGTGCGATGGGCCATCTCCAATTCATCCCGTCGACATTCGTCCGATACGCGGTCGATGAAGACGGCGACGGACGGCGGGATATCTGGAACAGTCTGCCGGACGTCTTCGGGTCCGCCGCGAACTACCTGTCCCGAATCGGATGGCGCGGCGACGAGACATGGGGACGGGAGGTTCGGCTGCCCGAGGGGTTCGACGTACAGCTCGCCTCGCTGCGCACGAAGAAATCCCTCGGCGAATGGCAGGCGCTCGGCATCCGCACGATGGACGGCGAGCCCTTGCCGGAGAAAGACATCGCCGGCTCCATCGTCCTGCCGCAAGGCCACCAGGGACCGGCCTTCATCGTCTACAACAACTTCCGCCGAATCCTGAATTGGAATCGGTCGATCCTGTACGCCGTTTCCGTCGGCCACCTGGCGGACCGCCTCGTGGGGCAGGGGCCGCTGCAAAGCGTCCGCCCGGCCAGCGAAACACCGCTCAGCCGCGACATGATCCGGGAAATGCAGCAACTCCTCGCCGCCCGCGGCTACGACGTGGGCACGCCGGACGGTGTGGTCGGCCCGATGACCCGGGCGGCGTTGCGCGCCTTCCAGAAGGCCATGAAGCTGCCGCCCGACGGCTTCCCCACGATCGATTTATTAACCCAATTGAGGGGCGGCTAGCCACACGCCGGTTGATATCCGGCGGCATCCCTATTATCAACATGCGGTGTTCATGATGGATAGCTGTCACAAGATCGTCCATGGTCGCTCATCGCGGCCGATCCGAACCGCATGTGCGGCCGTTTGCGCCTGCGCCCTTCTGGCGGGGTGCGCCGAAACCGAATTCGTCGCCAGTTCGGTCAAATCGCTCGGGGTCGGCTCCGACTCCGGGAACGGCCGATACAAGGTCGGCAAGCCGTACCGTATCAACGGGACACTGTACGTTCCGCTGGTCGACTACAATTATTCCGAAACCGGCATCGCCTCATGGTATGGGCCGGATTTCCACGGCAACGATACGGCGAATGGCGAGATTTTCGACATGAACGAAATCAGCGCCGCGCACCGGACCTTGCCGTTGCCCAGCATGGTTCGGGTGACGAATCTGAAGAACGGCCGCACCCTCAACGTGCGGGTCAACGACCGGGGGCCCTTCGCGCGCGGGCGGATCATCGACATGTCGCGCCGGGGCGCGCAGTTGCTCGGCTTCGAGCGCAACGGCACCGCGCCGGTGCGGGTGGAAATCCTGGCCTATGAAAGCCGCAAGCTGGCCGGCGAACTGCCGGGCGCGGTCGCCCGGGCGGACAAGCATCCCGTGCCCAACGCCGCGCCCCGGGTCGCGGTGACCAGCAAGCCGCTGGCCCCGCCGCCGGGTGCGCGCACCGCGCCGCCGCCGAACCCGAATCATCAGATCGCCACGACGACCCGCCCGCCGAGGCGGCACACCCGTCCGCCGGCGCCGTTGGAGAAGGTTGACGGCCAGGTCAGCCGTGTCCCGGTTGCGAAGACACCGACCGTCTTCGTCCAGGCCGGAGCGTTCTCGCAATACGCGAACGCCCATCGCCTGCAGGTCATGCTGAACGGGTTGGCGCCCACGGCGATCACCCAAAAGGAAGGCGCGCAATCCCGCATGTTCCGGGTTCGGCTCGGTCCCGTGGGCACGGTCGAGGAAGCTGACGCGCTGCTGGCGCGGGTCGTGGCGTCCGGGCTGCCCAATGCCCGTATCGTCGTCGATTAGCGGCACCGCCATATTTTCGGCCTAAACACGTCCTATAGCGGCGTCGGAAGAACCAAGGCAGGAACCATAGAAATGCGCAGAAATGCAGTCCACGCGGCCCTCATAGCGTTTTTCGCCATTGTCGCCATCGTCGCAGTCCTGTTCGCGCCGTTGACGGCCCAGGCGGCATTCGAGACCCGGGCCAAGCAGGTGATCATCTTGGATTATGCGACCGGCGCGGAACTCTACGCCAAGGACGCCGACGTCCCGATGCACCCCGCGTCGATGACTAAGATGATGACCGTCTACATGCTGTTCGACCGGCTGAAAACCGGCAGCATCTCGCTCGAGGATACGTTGCCGGTCAGCAAGAAGGCGTGGCGGAAGAAGGGCTCGAAGATGTTCGTCGAGGTGGGCAAGCGCATCAAGGTCGAAGACCTGATCCGCGGCATCGTCGTGCAGTCGGGCAACGACGCCTCGATCGTGGTGGCCGAAGGGCTCGCCGGCAGCGAGGAAGCCTTCGCCGAGCAGATGACCAAGAAGGCCCGCGAGCTGGGCATGAACAACACCACGTTCCGCAACGCATCCGGCTGGCCGGACCCGGACCACGTCACCACGGCGCGCGACCTGGCGATTCTGGCGATGGCGACGATCCGCGATTTTCCCGAGTATTATCCCTATTACGCGGAACGGTCCTTCACCTTCAGCAAGATCAAGCAAGGCAACCGGAACCCACTATTGTATCGCAACATGGGCGCCGACGGCCTTAAGACAGGTCATACCGAAGAGGCCGGCTATGGGCTGACCGCGTCGGCGAAGCGCGGCGAACGGCGGCTGGTACTGGTCGCGCACGGCATGGCGTCGGTCCGCGAGCGCTCGCAGGAAACGCAACGGCTGCTCGACTGGGCGTTCCGCGAATTCAACGCCTATCCGCTGTTCAAGAGCGGCGATGCGGTCGCCGAGGCCAAGGTCTGGCTCGGCGCGGAAGACCGTGTCCCGCTGTTGATCGAGAAGGACGTCGTCGCGGTGATGAAGCGCAGCGCGCGCAAATCCATGAAGGTTTCGGCCCAGTTCGAGGAGCCGGTTGCCGCGCCGATCAGGAAGGGCGCGAAGATCGGCAGCCTGAAGGTCACCGCACCGGATATGCCGCCGATCGAATACCCGCTCTTCGCCGGCAAGGACGTCGAACCGCTCGGCATGTTCGGCCGCTTGAAGGCCGCGATCGCATATCTGGTATGGGATTCGGGATCGTAAGCGTAGAATGCCGACATGGCTGAAACGGCAAAGGGCGGCTTCATTACGCTTGAAGGAGGAGAGGGGGCTGGAAAGTCCACTCAAATCCAGCGCCTTGCCGCTGCGCTGAAGCAAGCCGGGCACCCTGTTCTCACCACCCGGGAACCCGGCGGCTCACCCGGCGCGGAAGCGATCCGTTCGTTGCTGGTCGAAGGCGCGGTCGATCGCTGGGACGCGGTCACCGAACTGCTGCTGCATTACGCCGCCCGCCGCGATCATTTGGCCCAAACCATCCTGCCGGCGCTGCAATCCGGGACCTGGGTGATCTGCGACCGTTTCGCCGACTCGACGATGGCATACCAAGGCTACGGTTTGTCGCTGGGCCGCGGCGTGGTGGAACGCGCCCATGCCCTTGCCGTCGGCGATACGCGTCCCGATCTCACCGTGATCCTCGACGTGCCGCTCGATATCGGGTTGGCGCGTGCCCAGGCGCGCGACGGCGGCGATGCCAACCGGTATGAACGGATGGATCGCGACTTCCATCAGAGGATACGCGACGGCTTTCTCGATATCGCGAAGCGCGAGCCGGACCGCTGTATCGTGATCGACGCCGCCGCCGGCGCCGATACCGTTCACACGAGGATCATCGAGGCCGTGACGCAGCGTCTCGGACTGTCGCTGAAGGAACCGACGGCGTGAACGACGCTCCCGATTCCGCCCCGAAGCCCAGCGATCCGATCGATCTGATCGGGCACGATGCCGCTGAAAATCTGATTCTCGAGAGCTGGAACGCGGGACGCATGCCCCATGCCTGGCTGATCACCGGGCCGCGCGGAATCGGCAAGGCGAGCCTGGCCTACCGGATCGCCCGGTTCGTCCTGTCCCAGGGCGCGGAAGACGCCGGCGACAGTCTGTTCGGCGACGCCCTGCCGCCCGTAACGCCGGAGACGTTGACGATCGATGCCGACCATCCCGTATCGACCCGCATCGCGGCGGGCGGCCATGCGGATCTCCGTGTGCTGGAACCCGGCATGCTGCATCCCGATACCGGCAAGCCAACCCAGCAGATCGTCGTCTCCCAGGTCCGCAAGGCGGTGCAATTTACCGGTTTGACGTCCGCGGAGGAGGGCTGGCGGATCGTCCTCGTCGATCCGGCGGACGAACTGAACCCGAACGCCCAGAACGCCATCCTCAAGGTGTTGGAGGAGCCGCCGGCGATGGTGCTGTTCCTTTTGGTCTGCAATGCGCCGGGGCGATTGCTGCCAACCATCCGGTCCCGCTGCCGCCGGTTGACCCTCGACGCGCTCGATACCGATACCGTCGTCGACCTGCTGTCGCACTACCAGCCGGCCATGGACCCGGGCGACCGCCTGGCGCTCGCGACCCTGACCGAAGGCAGTATCGGCGACGCCATCGCGCTGGCGGAGTCAGGCGGCCTGGACCTATATCGCGCCATGCTGCGGCTGATGGACGGATTGGACAATCCCGATATCCAGGCCATCCACGCGCTCGGCGATACCGTGGCGCGCGCCGGGCAGGGGGCCGCCGCCTTCGCGACCCTGCGGCGGCTCATCGGGCGCTGGCTCGGACAGCTCGTGCTGTCGGGCGCGCGGCAGCAGGATGCGCCGGAAGTCGTGCCCGGCGAAGCGCAAATCGCCGCCCGTCTGCGCGCGCGGGCATCGCTTGAACAATGGCTGGAGGTGTGGGAAAAGGTCGTCCGCCTGCTCGATCAGGCGGATCGCGCTAATCTCGACCGGAAACACACCGTCGTAAGCGCCTTTCTGACATTGGCGGCCGTGCTGAAACCGGGCCCTGGACAAGCCCGCTAAAGGCGTCGGTCAGCGGAGACGAAAAATGGCCGGTAAACCAGCCTATTATGTGACGACCGCGATATCCTACGTGAATGGCGTGCCGCATCTTGGGCATGCCTACGAAGCGATCGCCACCGATGTCATGGCGCGGTTCAAACGGCTCGACGGGTATGACGTGCGGTTCCTCACGGGTACGGACGAGCATGGCCAAAAAGTCGAAAAGACGGCGCGCGACGCCGGCAAGGAACCGCAAGCCTTTTGCGACGAGATCGCCCAGACGTTCATCGACATGACCTCGTCGTTGAACATTTCGAATGACGACTTCATCCGCACGACCGAGCCGCGCCACCACGAATCGGTCCAGGCGATTTGGAAGCTGTTGCAGGAAGCGGGCGACATCTACGTCGACACCTACGCAGGCTGGTATTCGGTGCGCGACGAAGCCTTCTTCGGAGAGGACGAACTGACGAAGGGCGAGGACGGCACCTTCACCGCACCGTCCGGCGCACCGGTCGAATGGGTCGAAGAACCGAGCTACTTCTTCCGCCTCTCAGCCTATGGCGACAAGCTGCTCGAGCATTACGACGCCAACCCCGATTTCATACTGCCGAAATCACGGCGTAACGAAGTCGTAAGCTTTGTCGGCCAAGGATTGCGCGACTTGTCGATTTCCCGCACCAGTTTCGACTGGGGCATCCCGGTGCCGGGCGACGACGCCCACATCATGTATGTCTGGCTCGATGCGCTTACCAATTACATCACGGCGGTCGGTTATCCCGATACGGACAGCGCCCCCTATCAGACCTATTGGCCGGCCGACCTGCATGTCATCGGCAAGGATATTCTCCGCTTTCACACCGTCTATTGGCCTGCTTTCCTGATGTCCGCCGGATTGCCGCTGCCCAAACGCGTGTTCGCCCACGGATTCCTAAACATCGAGGGCGAAAAGATGTCCAAGTCCTTGGGCAACGTCATGTCGCCCGATGCCCTTGTCGGTGAGTTCGGGCTGGATCAAATCCGCTACTTCCTGATGCGCGAAGTGCCGTTCGGTAACGACGGTTCGTTTTCGCGCGAGGCGATGATCCACCGCATCAACGGCGATCTCGCCAATGATCTCGGCAATCTGTGCCAGCGCGTATTGTCGATGGTCGGCAAGAACTGCGACGCCACCGTACCGGAACCGGGGGATTTCACCGAGGCCGACGCGGCGTTGCTGAACGCCGCCGGCGCGTTGCTCGACTCGTCGCGTGCGGCGTTCGACGGACAGCAGTTCCATTCGGCGCTGACCTCCATCTGGGAAGTGATCGGCGACGCCAACCGCTATGTCGACGCGCAGGAACCGTGGAAACTGCGCAAGGAGGATCCCGCGCGCATGGCGACCGTGCTGTATGTGCTGGCCGACACGATCCGGCAGATCGGCATCCTGGTGCAGCCGTTCATGCCGGAGTCGGGCGCGAAGATCCTCGACCAGCTCGCGGTGCCGGACGACGCGCGCGCCTTCGATGCGCTCGACAGCCGGCTGACCGGCGGCGCGGCGCTGCCAAAGCCCAAGCCGGTATTCCCGCGCTATGTGGACGAAGAGGCGGAAGCGAAGGGGTAGGGGCATGCTCGTCGACAGCCACTGTCATCTCGACTACCTCGCCCGCGACGGCGACCTCGACGACGTGGTCGCCCGCGCCCGGCGCGCGGATATCGGCCGCATGCTGACGATCTGCACCAAGGTCACCGAGTTCGACACGATCAGCGGCATCGCCGACCGGTTCGACGATGTCTGGTGCAGTGTCGGGATTCATCCGCATGAAGCCGACAGCGAACCGGCGGTGACGACCGAACGGCTGGTCGAACTGGCGCGGCATCCGAAGACCGTGGCGATCGGCGAAACCGGGCTCGACTATTTCTACGAGCACAGCCCACGCGAGGCGCAGCAAACCAGCTTCCGCGCCCATATCGCGGCATCGCGCGAAACCGGTTTGCCGTTGATCGTGCACACCCGCGACGCCGACGACGATACGGTTGGGATCCTGCAGGACGAATATGCCAAGGGTCCGTTCACCGGCGTCATCCACTGCTTCAGCACGAGCCGCGAACTGGCTGAAAAATCGATCGACATCGGCCTGTACATATCGCTTTCGGGCATCGTGACCTTCAAGAAGGCCGATGACCTGCGCGAGACGGTCAAGGCGCTGCCGCTCGAGAAGCTGCTGGTCGAAACCGACGCGCCGTATCTGGCGCCCGTGCCGAACCGCGGCAAGCGCAACGAGCCGGCCTACGTCGTGCACACGGCGGCCGCCGTGGCCGACCTGAAGGGATTGAGTCCGGATGCGCTGGCCGCAGCCACCACCGAGAACTTCTTCACCTTGTTCAACCGCGTGGCCCGCCCGGAGACCGAGACGCCGGAGCCAAAACCGGCATGAGGATCACGATCCTCGGATGCGGCTCGTCGGGCGGCGTGCCGATGGTCGGGCTCGGCTGGGGCGCCTGCGACCCGAACGAGCCGCGCAACCGGCGGCGGCGCGCCTCGATCCTGGTCGAACAGGACGGCACGACGCTCCTAGTAGACGTCTCGCCGGATTGCCGCACGCAATTGCTCGACGCGGACGTATCGCGTCTCGACGCGGTGCTGTTCACCCATGCGCATGCGGACCATTGCCACGGCATCGACGACCTGCGCTGGATCAACATCTGCATGTCGGCGCCGGTGCCGACCTATGCCGACGCCAAGACTATGGCCGAACTCGATCACCGCTTCCGGTACGCCTTCGAGCCGCTACCCGAGAACGCGCTGCGCGAAGGACGGTATTTCAAGCCCGTGCTGCAGCCGAACACGATCGACGGGCCGTTCAATATCGGCGGCATCGACATCGTGCCGTTCGAACAGGACCACGGCTTTTCGACGACGCTGGGTTTCCGGTTCGGTCCGATCGCGTATTCAACCGATGTCGTCGCGCTCGACGAGGCGGCCTTTGCGGCGCTCGACGGCGTCGAGACCTGGATCGTCGATTCATTCCGCCGCGAACCGAACCATCCGACACATGCGGACATCGGCCTGACGCTGAACTGGATCGACCGCGTCAAACCGAAGCGGGCGGTGATCACGCATATGGGTTCGGGCCTGGACTACGCGACGCTGCGCGCCGAACTGCCCGACGGCATCGAGCCGGCCTATGACGGGATGGTGGTCGAAGGTTAAGGGCGACTGGTTGTCGCGTTTATCTTCGTTAACGGCGGAGGGGTCATGCGGAACGGCGCAAACCCGCCCTCTCGGCCACATCGATATTTTCCATAATATACATTATGCGACAAATGATTGTCCGTGAATCGGCACATCTCGCAACAGCCAGCGCCCCGTCTCCTGCCTCGCCGGCCTACGTTATGAAGTCGCTGGAGTAGCCTCGCCCTTAAGCGACCTGCGCGTCCGGCACGGTTGGCCCGTCGTCCATCACCGTGGACCGGTGAAGATCGCGCCGCTGCGTCATGTCGTAGTCGCGGGCCCGGTGCATGGTGCAGCGGTTGTCCCACATGACCAGGTCGCCGGCCCGCCACGCATGCGTATAGACGAACTGCCGCTGCGTCGCATGCTCCATCAGGTCGTGCAGCAACATGCGCGCATCCGGCGTATCCATGCCCCGGATCTCGTGCGCATAGGACGCGATATACAGCGCCTTGCGGCCGGAGCCCGGATGCGTGCGGACCATCGCGTGCGGCACCGGCGGCAGTGCGTCCAGTTCTTCCTGGCTGTAGTCGGTGAAGCCCATAATCGCGCGCGAATGCATGATCGAATGGATCGCGACCATCCCTTCGAGCCGGGCTTTCATCTTGTCGGGCAGCGCGTCATAAGCGGCGCGCATGTCGGTAAACTCGGTCTCGCCGCCTTCGGGCGGCACGACGCGGGCCGAGAGCAGCGAGTATTTCGCCGGCACCCGCCGGAATGCGTTGTCGGTATGCCAGAAGCGGTTGCCGAGCATGTATAGCCGTTCGCGGTCGTCCGGCTTCAACACGTCGCCGTTGGCGTCGATATTCGAAATGTCGGTCATCCGCGGATCGATCCGCGGCGTGTAGTCGGCGCGAATATTACGCGACGACATGCGCAAATCGCCGAATTTCGCGCTGAACGCCAACTGCTGTTCGTCGTCGATATCCTGATCGTGAAAAACCAGGATGCCGTGCGTGTCGATGGCCTGGATCAGCGCCGCGACGCTGCCGGTGTCTACCGGCTCGCGCAGATCGATCCCGCTCACTTCGCCCACGAATTTGGGATGAAGCTGCGTTACCTCGATCATCTGTCGGACCCTTTCCGCATGTTGGACGACGGCATGAGTGTAAACCGACGGCGGGGTTCCACCAAGCACACGATGCGCTTCGGTCGGCCGGTTTTCGTGTGTTTCCACGCCGCGATCTCACCCCGGATAGTATGGGGAACGGGTCTTTCAGAATTTCGCCGCCGTCCAGTTTCTTATTAACAAGCATGACCGAATCTCGCTAAGGTCATTTGCGAGGTGATAGCCATGGATTCAACCATTGTCGTTCCGACCGCAAACGGCCAGCCGAATGTCTGGCGATGGACCGATAGATCGCTCGACGACTTCTGGCATACGGAATCCGGCACCGTCATCGGCACGGCGTTCATGACTTGGATGTCGGCGCGGCCATCAAGCCCGCCCGTCCCCACCAAGCGTCGCGTGAGCAACGCCTACGATCCCGACGACGTATCGGCCCTTGCCGGCCGGTCCGGGTTCGCCTCCCTCTACCCGCCACCTGTCGCGGACGCCCTGGACCTCGATGACGACGGAATGTTCTATGTCGAGACGTGCGCGGATCATCCCGGGGACTTCGTTGTCGTGACACCGCACCGCCGACCGGTGCGTATACGGGATATTCCGGGCAAGTTGACGAGACGCGCATTCGTCTCGGATTTCACCGTCCGTAAAGGCCGTGCCAGGCCATGCTTCGAACACATCGAGCACAGCTCGAACGGCGAGAAACAATCATATATGAGGATACTGCTGCCGATCTGCGATGCTATTTTCCAAGTGACGCGCGTGTACGCCGTGTGCCGATCGCTCGTTGGAGGTTCAAACAACTTCGATGTCGCGGCCCAGACCGCCACGATGGTCGATTGAGGCGGTATCGAATGGAAGATTGGCAAGAAAGAACCGAGATAACGGTCGACGCGCTCTTGGAGATCGAAAGAATTGGTGAGCGGCTCGGCCAGCCGTCGTCGAATATCCGGCGCGCTTTCCAATATTGGTCGGAGCGGCATACAGTCGGATTCGTCCGAGCCGCCCAGTTTCGGTTCGAAGACGGCGCGAGCATCGTCGATGCGACGCCCCATGACCCGCTGGGCTTTCATTTCATCCACTACGGCGGCGTCAACTTCCGGCAAATGCGCGGCAAGACGTTGGGCGAGTTTCCGATCCAACAATGCGCCCATCCGTGCGCCGGCGAGTATTTCGAGTGCCGGTCGTCAAATCGGCCCCTCGCCCAGCGTATCCAGCACAGCATCAACGGCTTCATGCGGGACTATGTGCGGCTGCTCCTGCCGCTCTGCGACGGGAGTGGCCGGGTGACGCGGCTTGCGACGGTGTATCGCCACATCGAGCGTCAACCTCTTGTGCAATCGTCTGCAGCAACTGCCGCCGGCTAGACCACGCCACGATCGTATCGCGCGACTCGGGTTTGCCTGGAAAGGCGCCCTTTACGAACCGGCTGCATTCCGCATATGCGACACCTCCCAGCGCCATCCCCTGGCGACTAGGTGTATTCCGCAGCGTGCCGACGACGTAGTCGGCATCAAAGTGCCGAAGCGCCAGGGTCCTCGAACAGCGGTTGAAGATCAGCAGATCCTTCCCCCTCCACTCCCGGCGAATATATAGTCCGCCACCGAATGCCAGCCTGCCCCGGAGTTGGATTTCATTCGCCTCCGGGTACAGGTCTAAGGGGTCCTGGCGTATCTTGGGCGTGAGGTCCTGGAAATAAGTCTGGCGCAGGCAGTCGTTGATGAAATCCCGCGTCTCGCAGAGCCGTTGTCCGTGGCACGCCACAATCTCGCCCCGCGCGTCCTCCAGGTACACCCAAAAACTGTTCCCGGGATGCAGGTAACTCAGTTCCGGATTGTGGGTGGTGGGCGTGCCATGCGTGTCCTTCGCCGGTTCGTTTCCCAGGTAATCGATGAAGGACGCCATATCTGTACTGACCTTCAAGGTCAGGCCGATTTGTCCAACGGTTTCCTCGGTAAGATCGATATGCCCTTGTAAGTTCTCTAACTCGCTGGCTGTGAATCGTTGCATCGTAACCTCTAGTTCTATGGCCTCTAATTCACAGACGAGTATGTGCGATCGTAATTCCTGTTTCGTTAAGAACGTCTTTCGCGGTTAGAGCGGACGGATCGACTCGATGAGCGCCATTAGACCGGCGCCCGACGGCCCAAGGATGAACGCGATCGGTCACAAATCCCGGATTCGCCGCGCCGTCGGATCTCCAAGCATTCCGTCGGCGCGGTCCGACAGATTCGGCAACGATTTCAAGTTTTAGAGGTGACTACGCGTTCGGAGGCGCGGGACTGCCGGCGCATACCCAGGAGAAATGCGCCGGGTCACGCCGTGGAACCGGGAGCGTTATGCAGCGCCCTCGCCGAGGATCGCGGTCCGGAACCGGTCCTTAAGGTAGCTGCCGCTGTTCGACGGCAGAACAAACTTCAAATCCTCGTACAGCACCTTCGCCACTGCAACCACCGGTCCCGGCGTCTCGAGCGCCAATTCCTTCAATGGTTCCAACTCGGACTCCTTGGTGATCGTCGCAGTCGTCGGGATGCCGGCGGCCTTGGCGATGCCGGCCAGGTCGGCCGGGCCGCTGGTGTGGGTCGGTTGGCCGCCGGTCTCGCCGAAGCGGCCGTTGTCGAGCACGACGATGGCCAGGTTCTGGACCGGGTTGTTCGCGATCGTGGCGAACGCGCCCATCCCCATCAGCATGTCGCCGTCGCCGGTCAGCACCAGCACGCGACGGTCCGGCTGCGCGCGCGCAACCCCGTAGCCGATCATTGCCGCGCCGCCCATAGCGCCCCAAACATAGAAGTTCTCGGCCACGTCGCCGGCATTGGCCAAATCCCAGCAGGAGGAGCCGAGGCCAGAGACCACCAAAAGATCCTTCGGGCGGTCCTTCAACAGGTCGATCACCAATTCGCGCCGATGCAATCCGCTCATTTCGCCAACTCCCTGAAATCCTTGAAGCCGAGGACCTTCTGCGAGATCAGCACGGCCACCATCTGCTGTCCGTCGAACGCTAGCCGCGACGCGGCCTTGACCGCCGCCGGCACCTCTTCGGGGTCGTCGACGCGGATCAAACGCACGCCCATCGCTTCCAGGCTGCCCGGCGTGCCCTGGCCCATCGGCACCTGCCACGAGTTGAACTCGCCCCACTCGCCGCGCATCGTCGCCACCATCAGCAGCGGGATACGGCAGGTGTTGGGCATCGCCAGCGCGTTGATGATGTTGCCGACGCCGCTGCTCTGCAGCAGCATCACGCCCTTCACACCGCCGAGATACGCGCCGGCCAGCGCATAGATGCCTTCCTGCTCGGTCGTGCAGGTCACGGTCGACATGGCGTTGTCTTCTTCGCACATCTTGATCAGGCGGCTGTGCCCGGCGTCGGGCACGTGACACACCTGTGTGATGCCTTCGGCCTGCAGGGTCTCGAAGACCTCCGCGGGCCAATTCAAAGCGGATTCAGTCATGAAAGGATTTCGTCTCTCGAAGCAGTGAAATGATGCGGCGCGATCTTAACCTTTTCCGCCCGGCGGGGCGAATTCCGAAATGCTATGTGCCGATCACTTCTACTTATAGAGATCGCGGTCGCGTTCGAAGGCGTCTGCGAACAACTCGACGAGCCGCTGGGCTTCGACGTTGTGCTCGGCATATTGCATTAATCCCTTCGTCATGAAAGACGCGAAGCTCACCGCCTCCGCCTTGCCGCGCAGGTCGAACCGCACCGCGATGTCGTCGAGATCGTCATGCACGAGCCGCCGCGCCATGACGTTGAGCTGGGTTTTGACGAAACGGTTCTTGTTCCGCCATTTGCGTTGGGATTTCGCCGTGGCCATGGCCCACTCCCTTCTCGGACCGTCAAGTCCCGGATCGCCGATTCTCGGACCGCCGATCACCACGCCAGGGCCGGCACCATGCAGGACAACTCAACGGTACGGTTTGCGCCAGCGTCCTTTGTAACCGGATGGCCGGGCGCCGTCACCCTCCGCGAACCCCTAGTATCCGAGGGCGCAGCCGTCCTTGCGCGGGTCGGAGCCGCCCGCAAGGGTCCCTGCCCGCCAGTCGATCTGGATCGCCTGCCCCCCGCCGATCGGCCGCGCCGCATCGATGAGGTCGTGACCCAGCCGCTTCAATCCGTCGCGCACGTCCGTTGGCACACCGGTTTCCACATCGACGTCCTTGGTGTTCGGCGCCGACATAAATCTCGGAAAATCAATCGCTTCCTGCACATCCATCCCGAAATCGATGATATTCGACAGGACATGGGCATGCCCCAGCGCCTGATAGGCTCCACCCATCACGCCGAACGGCATGGTCGCCTTGCCGTCCTTCGCCACCATGCCGGGGATGATCGTATGCAGCGGCCGTTTGCCCGGCTCGATGCAGTTAGGATGACCCGGCTCGACGACGAACCCGCAGCCGCGATTCTGCAGCATGACGCCGGATTTCGGTCCCATGATGCCGCTGCCGAAACCGCTGAACAGGGAATTGATGAAACTGACCGTGTTGCGGTCCTTGTCCACCACCGTCAGGTAGATCGTGTCGTGATGCGTCGGCAGAACGGCCGGCGGAATCTCCGACATGGCGCGGTCCATCGCGATGGTGTTGCGCAATTCGTCGGCATGCTCGTCGCTGAGCATCCAGTCGGTCGGCACCTGCGCGCGCGCCGGATCGGCCACGACCGAATCCCGGTCGCCGTACGCCAGGCGTGACGCCTCGATTTCCAGATGCAGCCGCTCCACCGAGAGCGGGTCCATATCGGAAAAATTGTAGCCCGACAGGATATTGAGGATTTCAAGTGCCACGATGCCCTGCCCGTTCGGCGGACACTCGTAGACGGTGTGGCCGCGGTAGTCGGTCTTCACCGGCGTCACATACTCGCCCATCCCTCGGGCCGAGGCGAAATCCTCCATCGTGTGGTGGCCGCCGAGTTCCTGCAGATGAGAGACGATGTCCTCGGCGATCCAGCCGGTATAGAAACCGTCGCGGCCTTGTTCCGCGATCACTTCCATCGTCGCGGCCAGCTTCTCCTGACGGTGGACGGTTCCTTCCGGCGGCGGCTTTCCGCCCGGCAGAAAAACCGCCTTCGTTCCCGGATCGTGGCTGAGCGTGGCGACATTACCCGCGAAATCGTAGGCGACGCGGGACGACAGTGGATAGCCTTCCTTCGCGAAACGGATCGCGGGCTGCAGCAATTCGCCGAGGCTCTTGGTGCCGTGCGTTTCGATCAGTGTCTGCCAGGCGTCGATCGCGCCCGGCACTGTCACCGCATGCGGCGTGTGCTGCTCGATCGTGGTGATGCCGTTCTCGACATACCACTCCGGGTCCGCCCCGGCGGGCGCCCGGCCCGAACCGTTGAAGGCGATGATCTCCTCCTCGCCCTCCGGCGCGAACAGCATGAAGCAGTCGCCGCCGATGCCGGTCGATTCCGGCTCGACCACGCATTGCACGGCGCAGGCGGCCACCGCCGCATCCATCGCGTTGCCGCCATCCTGCAAGACTTGGATCGCGGTCATCGTCGACAGCGGATGAGAGGTCGCCGCCATTCCGTTCAACGACCGGACGGGTGAGCGGCCTGGAAGGTCCAGATTACGCATGCAGCGCTCCACAGAATCGGGTTAGGAATAGGAAATGAGCCGTGATGGTAAGCCCGTCAAACACTCGGGTCAAACACACAACATTGCGAGGTCCCAGCCCGATGAGCGCTGAAATTTCCCGGTTGATCAAGGTGATGGCCGAACTTCGCGACCCGGAGACCGGCTGCCCCTGGGATATCGAGCAGACATTCGAGACCATCGCGCCCTATACCATCGAAGAGGCCTACGAGGTCGCGGAGGGCGATCGCCCAACACGACATGCCCGCATTGAAAGAAGAACTCGGCGATCTTCTCTTGCAAGTGGTCTATCACGCCCGCATGGCCGAGGAAGACGGGAGTTTCGACTTCGACTCGGTCGCCCAGACCATCGCCGACAAGATGATCCGGCGGCATCCGCACGTCTTCGGCGACGACAGCGTGGCGACCGCGGACGCGCAGACCGCGAACTGGGAAGCCCAGAAAGCCGAAGAACGCGCCAAGAAAGCCGAAGAGGACGGTCAACGGCCGAGCGCCATCGACGGCGTACCGCTCCCCCTCCCCGCGCTGACCCGCGCCGAGAAACTGACCAAGCGCGCCGCCCGCGTCGGGTTCGATTGGCCGGAGGTCAGTCAGGTGTTCGACAAACTCGCCGAGGAGATCGGCGAACTAAAGGCCGAGATCGACCGCGGCGCGCCCGCCGACCGGCTCGAGGACGAGTTGGGCGACATGCTGTTCTGCGTCGCCAACCTCGCGCGCCACCTGAAGGTGGACCCGGAGGAAGCGCTGCGCCGCACCAACCGAAAGTTCGAAAAGCGTTTCCGCGCGGTCGAAAACAGTTTCAAGGCCGACGACCGTGACATCGCCGAGGCATCCTTGGACGAAATGGAAGAACGGTGGCAGGCGTCGAAAGCCGACACGCAGTGATCTAAGGCGTTTTCACCGCCGCCAACTGCGCTTTGAGCTGCCGCGCCGCCAGCGCGAAGCCGCCGTCCGCGCCGTCGATGAAATGCAGATGATCACTGGCTTCGATCGAGAAAACCAGGCAAGTCATCAAGGCTTCGTCCGACCGGTGGATGCCGTAGGCGACCCTTCCCGCTGCCTGTTGATCGTTCAGAAATGCGGCGATATCGGCGGCTTGCCCTCCGTCGCGTCCACGACCAGCCGCAACGTGTCGTCAAACCGCCGGAAATCCGCATTGAGCGACAGTTCCGTGCGGTAGCGCTTGGCATTCAGCGGACCGATGGTCAGGTCGTAGCGGTTGGCGATCCATTGGAAGAAACTCTCCTTCAACACGCGAAGGCGCGCGCGCCACAGGGGTTCCCGGGTCGCGGCGGTCCGGGCTTCGAGCGCCAGTCCGCGCGGCGGCCAACGGAACCGCAAGGTCGACTCCGACACCGGATTGCCCGCGCCCGGCGCATTGCCGACGATTTCCGTGATGCGCGCGGCGACCGCGCGATAGGTTTCCCCGGCGCTATCCGGTGCCCGGTCAAGCGTCTGCACCAGGACCGCCATCATCACGCCGTTGCGGGACTTCAATGGTTCCCAGCGGCAGGACAGACCGGAGAGATCGGGATCGTCCGCGCTGTCCGAGCTTTCCATGCAATACCGGCCATCATCGACGGCCCCTTTTATGAGGGATTCCGCCAATTCGATGCCGCCGCCCGCAAAGAAGGCGAGCGAGTTTTGCGCGCTCAATCCGTATCGAGCGATCCGGACGGCCCGTCCCCGCGCGGCGATTTCGGCAACCGGAACGAGCCCAACACGCAAGGACAACCCGAAGGCGCTCTCGGACAACCGTTGCAAACCCGATAGCGCCGCGCGCACCGGCGCTTCCGATTGCGGCGGGATCAGCAATGTCGCGCCGTCACCCCCGAAGACGAAAGGGATGTCGATACCATCAATCGCGTTGAGGACCGCCGTGATGCAGGCGGCGCCGACCATATTGACGTGCTTGTAGCGGCCAGCCTCGATGGCGGCCGTGGATCCTTGGATATCGGCGATGACGACCAACCAGTCGGCCGGGGCCGCGCGGTAGTGCTGCGGATCGGTGAAGGAGACGAAATCCGAAAACGCCGGAATCTCGGCGTAGAACCCCGCCGTTCCCCTCGCCGCGCGGGTGTAGCCGCCGGAATACTGCCGCTGCACGTTGCCCGCCCTCCCCGGCCATCCATTGGCCGTTTGGTTCCGGGCCGCCGATGTCGGCCGGATTTAGTCTTTCATCAAGAGGTGGATCAGGCTGGAGGTATCCCAGCGGTTGCCGCCGCGCGCCTGCACCGTCGCGTAGAACTGATCGATTAGCGCCGCGACCGGCAGCCGTGCACCGTTTTGATTGGCTTCCTCCAGCGCGATGCCGAGATCCTTGCGCATCCAATCAACCGCGAACCCAAACTCGAATTCGCCTTTGCACATGGTGGGCGCCCGGTTCTCCATCTGCCAGGATCCGGCCGCACCCTTGGAAATCGTGTCGATCACCTTCTCCATGTCGAGGCCGGCTTTCAGGCCAAAGTTGACCCCTTCGGACAGCCCCTGAACCAATCCGGCGATGCAGATCTGATTGACCATCTTGGTCAGCTGGCCGCTGCCCGTCGCGCCAATCAACATGACCTTCTGCGCGTAACAGTCGATCACCGGTTCGACTTTCTTGAAGGTCGTCTTGGTGCCGCCGCACATGACGGTCAGGACACCGTTCACCGCGCCGGCTTCGCCGCCGGAGACCGGCGCGTCGATGAAGCCGATGCCTTCTTTTTTGCCGACGGCCGCCAACTCGCGCGCGACCTCGGCCGATGCGGTGGTGTTATCGACCAGGATACTGCCTTTGGACATGCCTGCGAACGCGCCCTTCGGCCCCAGGATGACACTGCGCAGGTCATCGTCGTTGCCGACACAGGTAAAGACGATGTCCGCGCCCTTGGCGGCGTCGCGCGGCGTGCGTTTCGCCTTGCCGCCGAATTTCTTGACCCATTTCTGCCCCTTGGCCGCGGTACGGTTGTAGACGGTGACGTCGTGCCCGCCCTTCTTGAGATGCCCCGCCATGTGATAGCCCATGACGCCCAGACCGATGAACGCAACTTTAGTCATGTCGAACTTTCCCCCTGCGCGAAGATCATTGTGAACCGGGCCGGATGGCGGCGCCGCGAAAGCGCGCATACTACCGCCCGGCGGACGGCGTCTCAATCGGGTTTCAGGAATTCGTGTATGCGCTGCCAGGTATCGACGTCGGGCGCGGACAGACAGCCCGGCACCCGTTCCGTCGGACGGTACGGCTCGCCGTCGACGCGCGCGGTATGGCCGCCGGCTTCGCGGTGAATCAGCACACCGGCCGCATGATCCCACGGCCACAGGCGATTGTAGATCGAGAAATGCCGGTTGCCGGCGGCCAGTTCGCGGAAGGCATGGCCGGCGCAGCCGTATCGGATGATTTCCGCAAACCCTTCCTTCTTGGCTCGAACGGAATCGCGATGCGGACGCCCGTAACCGTTCGAGTTGATCAACCCGGTCATGCGGCCGACCGCGTCGCCGTCGGCCACACGCAATCGACGCTTTCCGACCCATGCACCGGCGCCGTCCTCGGCCACCGCCGTATCGCCGGCCACCGGATCATGGATCCAGGCGCAGCGCACCGCGCCCGCAACCAGATAGGCGAGCACAATCGTGAAGGGTGTCTTGCCCTCCGCGAAGTTCTGCGTGCCGTCGACGGGATCGAGAATCCACAGCCGGTCGACCGTTTCGAGCGTGTCGAACAACGCCGGATCGTTATGCACGCCCTCCTCGCCCACCACATGCGACCCCGGCAGATGGTCGGTCAGCAGGCGCGTCAGGCGGTGCTCCGCATCCAGGTCGGCCACGGTTACCAGATCGCCGGGCTTCTTCTCGATAATGTCGCCCGTGGCGAGCGCCTGATACCGGGGCAGGACGTCCTGCTCGGCGGCTTCGCGCAGGAATTCGCAAACACGGTCGAGGTCGGGATTCATTTGGGCAGGGAACCTGTGCTGGAATGACAAAGGGCCGCGCAACGAGCGCGGCCCTTATGTACAGGATTGTGAGCGTGAGGACTACATGCCCATGCCGCCCATGCCACCCATGCCGCCCATGTCGGGCATGGCCGGGGCGTCGCCCTTGGGCTCCGGCATGTCGGCGACCATCGCTTCGGTCGTCACCAGCAGGCCCGCCACCGACGCGGCGTCCTGCAGCGCGATGCGCACCACCTTCGCCGGGTCGATGATGCCCGCCTTGACCAGATCGACATACTTGCCGCTCTGCGCGTCGAAGCCCTGCTTGGCATCCTTGCCTTCCAGCAGCTTGCCGACCACGACGGCGCCGTCTTCGCCGGCGTTCTCCGCGATCTGCTTCGCCGGCGCCTGGATCGCGCGGCGCACGATCTCGACACCCACACGCTGGTCGTCGTTCGACGGCTTGACGCTGCTGAGCGCCTTCGTCGCGTAGAGCAGCGCCGTGCCGCCGCCGGGGACGATGCCCTCTTCGACAGCCGCCCGCGTCGCGTTCATCGCGTCCTCGACACGGTCCTTGCGCTCCTTCACCTCGACTTCCGTCGCACCGCCGACGCGGATAACCGCAACGCCGCCGGCCAGCTTCGCCAGGCGTTCCTGCAGCTTCTCACGGTCGTAGTCCGACGAGGTCTCCTCGATCTGCGCCCGGATCTGGCCGCAGCGCGCCTCGATGTCCTTGCGCTTGCCCGCGCCGTCGACGATCGTCGAGTTGTCCTTGTCGATCGACACCCGCTTCGCCGAGCCCATCATGTCCAGCGTCACGTTCTCCAGCTTGATCCCGAGGTCCTCGGAAACGACCTGGCCGCCCGTCAGCACCGCGATGTCCTGCAGCATCGCCTTGCGGCGATCGCCGAAGCCCGGCGCCTTCACCGCCGCGACCTTCAGGCCGCCGCGCAGCTTGTTCACCACCAGGGTCGCCAGCGCCTCGCCTTCGATGTCCTCGGCGATGATCAGCAGCGGCTTGCCCGACTGCACGACCGCTTCGAGGACCGGCAGCATCGGCTGCAGGTTCGTCAGCTTCGATTCGTGCAGCAGGATGAACGGGCTTTCCAGCTCGCACACCATCTTCTCGGCATTGGTGATGAAATACGGCGACAGGTAGCCGCGGTCGAACTGCATGCCCTCGACAACGTCGAGTTCGGTCTCGAGGCTCTTCGCCTCTTCCACCGTGATCACGCCTTCGTTGCCGACACGCTCCATCGCCTTCGCGATCATGTCGCCGACATCCTTGTCGCCGTTCGACGACACGGTCCCGACTTGCGCAACCTCGGCGCTGGTCTTCACCTTATTGGACCGCTTGTTGATGTCCGCGACGACCGCTTCCACGGCCAAGTCGATGCCGCGCTTCAGGTCCATCGGGTTCATGCCGGCGGCCACCGCCTTCACGCCTTCGCGCACGATCGCACGCGCCAGCACCGTGGCGGTCGTCGTGCCGTCGCCGGCGAGATCGTTGGTCTTGCTCGCCACTTCGCGCACCATCTGGGCGCCCATGTTCTCGAACTTGTCCTTGAGTTCGATTTCCTTGGCGACCGAGACCCCGTCCTTGGAGATGCGCGGCGCGCCGAACGACTTGTCGAGAACCACGTTGCGGCCCTTCGGGCCCAGGGTAACCTCGACCGCGTCCGCCAGGACATCGATGCCCCTGAGCATGCGATCCCGGGCATCGGTCGAAAACTTTACTTCTTTAGCAGCCATTTGCGTTGCTTTCCTTCTTGCCTATCCGAGCCGTCACGGCGCTAGCCGATGACGCCCATAATGTCGCTTTCCTTCATGATCAACAGGTCTTCACCGTCGACCTTCACTTCGTTGCCCGACCATTTGCCGTACATAATGCGGTCGCCTTTCTTGACGTCCAACGGCACGACACGGCCTTCTTCCGTCCGGGCGCCCTGGCCGACGGCAACGACTTCGCCTTCCGACGGCTTCTCTTTCGCCGTATCGGGAATGATGATGCCGCCAGCCGTCTTCTCTTCGGATTCCAGCGGGCGAACAACGACACGGTCATGCAGAGGCCTGATCTTCATGCGGCTCTCTCCTTCTTTGTCTTATGTGCTTCGAATGGGTTGATTAATGCGCTTTTAGCACTCTTGCTCATCGAGTGCCAAGGCATATAGGAAGCCTGCGCCGGCGTGTCAACGGTCCGGCGGCGTTTCCTCGGTATTTCCGAGAGACTTAATTCGGAAACGATGCTCGAACCGCGAAACATCGGCGGGATCCAACGCCACACCGATCACGGCATGGTCGTCCTGCTCGGCGCGATCCATGACCCGGCCATGGGCGTAAAGCCATGCGAGGGCCGCGCCATCGGACAGGTCCAGCCGATATTGCTGATAGGATCGCGCCTCGGACAGCAATTCCGCAAGCCGGTCGAGTAGCGTATCGCACCCCTCGCCCGATACGGCGGACAACGCCACCGCGTCATCGTCCCGTGCGACACGGGCGGCGATAACCTCCTTCTCCTCGGGCGCCACCAGATCGATCTTGTTCAGGATCTCCAATCGGTGCTGATCCGGATCGAGCCCCATTTCAGCGAGCACGCTCAACACATCCGCATTTTGCGCATCGGTTTCCGGATGCGAGATATCCCGCACGTGCAGAATGACGTCGGCCTCGGCAACCTCTTCGAGGGTGGCGCGAAACGACGCGACCAGTTGTGTCGGAAGCTGCGAGATGAACCCGACGGTATCCGACAGGATAATCTGATGCCCCGACGGCAAGGTCACGGACCGCATCGTCGGATCGAGAGTCGCAAACAACAGGTCTTCCGCAAAGGCGGTGCCGCCGGAAAGCCGGTTGAACAGCGTCGATTTACCGGCGTTGGTATACCCAACGAGGGCCACTACGGGATACGGTACCTTCTTGCGCGCCTTGCGATGCAGGCCGCGCGTCCGCTTGACGCTTTCCAACTCCTTCTTGAGCCGGGCGATCCGCTGATCGATCAAACGCCGGTCGATTTCAAGTTGGCTTTCACCCGGACCGCCGAGGAAACCGTGACCGCCGCGCTGCCGTTCCAAATGGGTCCAGCTGCGCACGAGGCGCGACCGTTGGTAGGTCAGCGCGGCCAACTCCACCTGCAGGCTGCCCTCATGCGTTCGCGCCCGGGCTCCGAAGATTTCGAGGATCAGACCCGTCCGGTCGATCACCTTCGCCGATAACTGATGCTCCAAGTTGCGCTGCTGCACCGGCGTCAGCGCCGTATCGACGATGACGATGTCGACCTCCAGCGCTTGGATCAAATCCTTGAACCGCTCGATGACGCCGCGTCCCAAAAAAGACGACGGGATCACCCGCGCCAATTTCACCGTTTCGCTGTGGGCTACTTCCAGGTTGATGGCAGCGGTCAGGCCGACAGCTTCCGCAAGTTGCGACTCGGCGCTGCGACGGCGCACAGATGCATTCCCGCCCGTTCGGCGAACGTCGGGACAAATGACGAGCGCGCGCCCGATCGAGAGCGCGTCCCCATGCGCAACACCATTGAGATTTTTCGCGTTATCCTCGGTCAGCTTAACCGTCACCGTCCTCGGGTTTCGATTCGAACAGCTGTACAGGCTGCGCGGGCATTACCGTCGAAATGGCATGCTTATAGACCAACTGCGAATGCGCGTCGCGGCGCAGCAAGACGCAAAAGTTGTCGAACCAGGTAATGATTCCCTGCAATTTTACGCCGTTAACTAAAAAAATGGTAACCGGCATCTTGGCCTTGCGAACGTGATTGAGGAACACGTCCTGCAAATTCTGGCCCTTCTCCGAAGACATGGATTAAGTCCCTTTGTTGTCGTTGGGGCCTTATACGAACCCGGCAACTGGTAGTTCATCGCAATCATATGGCCCTTACGGAAGAAACTGCAATAACTGTTCGGACTGCGGCTGGCACTTTACAACGTGATGACGTGACTCGCTAGCTCTATGCACGACCGAAAATGAACTCTCGGTTGAAAATCATTGAATTCATCTTCGATGGGATCTTCCGGCCGTACCAAGACCGGGACACAATTTGTGCAGTGCGCTATTTCCATATCGACACCGGAATCTCCCACAAACCAAACATCCGGTCCCGCCGTGATACCGCTGCCGGCAAGCGCCAAGTGAATTGGATCTTCCGCCGGTTTGTCGCGCGCCGCGTCGCCGGCCCCGACCACGTTGTGGAAATACCGGTCCCAGTCGAGATGCGCGGCCTCCTGCCGGAGATACCGTCCGGTCTTATTGCTCACGACGGCAAGACAAAGTCCCGCGTCATGGAATGTCCGCAACATCTCCGTCGCACCGGAAGTTGGTGCCAGCCGCTCCAAATGGAGCCGCTCGAACGCATCGTAAAATATCTTGGCGGCCCGTTCCCAGTCATCATCGAACAGCTTCGGGAACGACTCGCGCATCGAGTACCGCACGCGCTCGCGCGTTTCCTTGAGCGTCCACGGCACATGCCCCATCGCGGTAAAGGTTACTTCCAGCGCAGCGTGAATCGTGGTCCAACTGTCGACCAACGTGTTGTCCCAATCGAAAACGACGGCCTTCGGCCTGGGGATTTGCAGGAGTGACGCGGACATGCCGGACTCAGGCGGATGCCGGACCGGCGCCATCCTCCGGCACGGAACCGCCGTTACAATACGCCATGTAGCTTTCGAGGATGCGCGTGCTGATCGTACCCGGATGGCCGTTGCCGATGACGGCATCATCGATCTGGACGACGGGCGTCGCGAAGGACGTCGCGCTCGACGTGAAGGCCTCGCGCGCGTTTTGCGCCTCCTCGACGGTGAACGCACGTTCCTCGAATTCGATCCCCTCTTCTTCGGCGATCCGCAGGATCGTCATCCGCGTGATGCCGTTGAGGATGTCGTGGGTCGCCGGCCGCGTCACGAGCTTGCCGTCCTTGGTGACGATCCAGGCATTGCTGGACGTGCCCTCGGTCACATTCCCGTCCGCATCGACCTGCCACCCTTCGTAGGCGCCCGCGCGGGCCGCTTCGGTCTTGCCGATACAATTCGGCAGCAGCGACACCGTCTTGATGTCGCAGCGCTGCCAGCGGATGTCGGGCACCGTCACAACCTTGACCCCGTCGGAAAATTTGGACTGACCGGCGAAATCGGCCTTGCGTGTGGTCATTACGACGCTCGGCGTACAGGGCGGATCGGGGAACTTATGATCGCGCGGCGACACGCCCCGGGTGATTTGCATATAGAGCAACCCGTTCTCGACACCGTTGCGGCGCACCAATTCCCGCATCACCATCTGCAGGACCGTGCGCGTCATCGGCATCGGGATTTCGATCTCGGACAACGAACGTTCCAGCCGGTCCAGATGGGGGCCTTCGTCGACCATGCGACGGTTGACGATGGTCACGACCTCATACACGCCATCCGAAAATTGGTAACCCCGATCTTCGATATGGACCGCGGCGGCGCCGTGCTGGACATAGCGACCGTTTACGTATGCGAATCTCGGCATCTCAGCCCTTTCCCAAATGTCGGTGTAAAAGAGGCGACGCGCCTTCCCCGCTCTGGCTTTAGAAGAATTCGAGCCGCACAGCAAAGAGTTTTTCGACCTTTCGGACCGAACCGGCGGTCGCAAGCAGAATGACCCGGTCCTGGGCGCGAACGTCGGTGTCGCCGCGTGGGATAATCACCACGCCGTCGCGCACGATGGCGCCGATGATCACGCCCGACGGCAGCTTACCGTCGCGAATTTTGGATCCGACCAACGGTGACGTTTCGAGCGCCTCGGCCTCGATGATCTCGCCGAACCCGTCGCGCAGCGAATGAACCGCGCGGATACGGCCGCGCCGGACATGCTGCAGGATGGTTGATACGGTGATCGCCCGCGGATTGACGAGGACATCGATGCCGAGGGTCGTGACAAGCGACGAATAGGTCGTTTTGTTGGCGAGCGCGATGGTCCGCTCGACGCCATACCGTTTCGCCAGCAACGATCCGAGTATGTTGGTCTCATCGTCGTCGGTTACGGCAACGACCGTATCGGCCGACCGGATGTTGATCTCTTCGAGAATGTCCGAATCCAGCCCGTCGCCATTCGTCACCATCGTATCGGGCAGCATCGCGGCGGCCTTACGCGCGCGGATCTGATCCCGCTCGATGATACGGGCGGACATATCGGGATTGGCTTCGATCAGCTTGGCGAGGTTGAGGCCGATATTGCCGCCGCCGAGGATGACGAGCCGGTGCGCTTCCTGTTCCTCAAACCCGAATGCGGCCAGCGCGCGCGGCACATGCGCCGTATCGGCCGCGAAATAGACCTCGTCGCCCGGCAGCATCTGATCGGTCGATTTCGGCACGTAAGCGTTGTCCTCATGCACGATACCGACGATTACGATATGCAGGTCGGGGAACAGTTCCGTCAGTTGCCGCAACGGCGTGTGGACGATCGGGCAATCCTCGGTGCAGCGCACCCCGATCACCCGCACCTTGTCGTCGGCCAGTGGAATCATGTCGAAAGCGCCCGGCACGGCAAGGCGCCGGGAAATCGCCTGCGCCACTTCGATCTCCGGCGAGATGATCACGTCGATCGGCATGTGGTCACGGCTGAACAAGTCGGCCCACATCGGTTCCAGAAAGCTCTGCTGACGAATCCGGGCGATCTTGGTCGGCACGTTGAACAATGAGTGCGCGACCTGGCAAGCCACCATGTTGACCTCGTCGGCGAATGTCACCGCGATGATCATGTCCGCGTCCGCGGCCCCGGCATTCTCCAGCACGTTGGGCTGCGACGCGTTGCCGACGAAGGCCTGCACATCCAACGATTCATTTACCTGGCCGATCAGCTCATAGGACTGATCGATGACGGTCACGTCGTTCTGTTCGCCGGCGAGATAAGACGCAATGTGGTAGCCGACTTGGCCGGCTCCGCCAATTATTACCTTCATCGACGATGTTCCAGACGATAATCAGGCACTGGTCTTCTGCGCCCGTTCAGAGTTGTGCACACCCAGGCCCTTCAGCTTGCGATGCAGGGCGGCGCGGTCCATGCCGACAAAACCCGCGGTCCTGCTGATGTTGCCGCCGAACCGGGCGAGATGGAATGTCAGATACTGCCGCTCGAAATCCTCGCGAGCTTCGCGCAGCGGCTGGTTCATGATCCCGAGGGACGCATCCGACCGCAGAAAATCCGGCGACCCGCCGCCGATCGCCTCGGCAACCGCATCCGCGCCAATCGAGGCATCGACGTCACCGACGGTCGGTAACAGCAGCCGTTCGATCACGTTCACCAATTCCCATACGTTGCCGGGCCATTCGTAGGCCTGCAGCGCGATCAACGCCTCCTCGGATAGCGCCCGCGGCGGACGCCCCTTCGCCGACGCGGCCCGTGCCATCAACTCGGTCGACAGTTCCGGTATGTCGGCACGCCGGACACCCAAGGGCGGCACGGTCAACGGCACAACGTTGAGGCGATAGTACAAATCCTCGCGAAACATTCCCGCTTCGATCTCGCGGGTCAGGTCCCGGTTGGTGGTCGCGATCACCCGCACATCCACTTCGACCCAGCCCGCCCCGCCGATCCGGTTGAACCGCGGCTTGTGCAAAACGCGCACGATCTTGGCCTGGGTTTCAAGGGGCATGTCCGCCACCTCGTCGAGCAGCAAGGTGCCGCCATGCGCTTGCTCCAACACGCCGACGGTACGCGCGATCTTATCGGTCGCCTCGACACCGAACAATTCGGTCTCGAGCCGGTCCGGCTCCAACCCCGCACAGTTCAGGGCGACGAATGGTCCGGCGGCGCGCGCCGAGCGGTCGTGCAGCAGTTGCGCGACCACGCTTTTGCCCGACCCCGGCGATCCCGTGATCAAGACCCGGCTGTCGGTCGGCGCGACCTTTTCCAGGGCCTGCCGCAGCTGTGCGATGGCCGGTGAATTGCCGGTCAAATCGCTCAACCGGTCGCCGACCTGCTTCTGCAATTCCTGGTTTTCGCGCCGCAGGCGATTGTCTTCCACCGCCCGCGAAATGGTATGCAGCAGGACCTCCGACTTGAACGGCTTCGTCAGGAAGTCATACGCCCCCATCTTCGTCGCGCGCACCGCCATGTCGAACGTCGCGTGCCCGCTGATCATCAGCACTTGCTGATCGGGATTGTCGCGGCGGATGATCTCGAGCATCTGAAGTCCGTCGTACTGACTGTTCTGCAGCCATACGTCGAGAATTATCAGGCTCGGCTGCCGCGCTTCGATCGCGGCGAATGCTTCGCTGCTGCTGCTGGCTTCGCGCGTCTCGTATCCCTCGTCCTCGAGGATGCCGGCGATCAACTTACAGATATCGGCTTCGTCATCGACAATAAGAATGTCGTTGGCCATATGGCCTTACCTCCCTGGGGCCACGGTCATGCCGTGTCCCTGCGTATCCAGCGCCTCCTGCACCTGCTCAGCCGTTGCGGGCGCCCCGTTGAAATCCAGGCGGACCTTGGCTCCGCCGTCGGGCGCATCCTCCAAAAGCAGCTGACCACCATGGTCTTCCATTATTTTCTTTACAATGGCAAGGCCGAGACCCGTCCCTTTCCGTCGCGTCGTGAAATAGGGTTCGGTCAAACGTTCGCGCGCGGACTCCGGTAAACCCTTACCGTCGTCCTGCACTTCGATGAATGTGCGGCCGTCCTCGACGCCGAGCCGAACGTCGATATGCCCTTTGGCCGTGCCGTCACCCTGGCGCGCCTCGATCGCTTCCGCGGCGTTCAATATCAGATTCGTCAAAGCCTGACTGATCTGCCGCCCGTCGCATTGAAAGTAGAGCGCATCCTCCGGCAATTCGGTCGAGAACGTAACCTCGGGATACGCGTTGCGTTGCAGGAAGACCGCCTGACGGCATAGGTCGGAGAGATTCTCCAACCGCATGACCGGTTCGGGCACACGCGCAAAACTCGAGAACTCATCGACCATACGGCCGATGTCGCCGACATGCCGCACTATCGTCTCGGTGCAGGTGACGAAGGTATCCCGGTCGCTGGTAATTTCCCCGAGATATTTGCGCTTCAATCGTTCCGCCGACAGTTGGATTGGGGTCAAAGGATTGCGAATCTCATGCGCGATCCGGCGCGCAACATCGGCCCATGCCGCCTTGCGCTGCGCGGCGACGAGATCCGACACGTCGTCGAACGTCACGACGAATCCCTTGATCTCGTCGTTGTCCCGCTCGACGGTAATCCGCGCCAACAGCGTGCGGTTTTCCTTCGAGCGTTGCAGTTGAATTTCGGCCTCGATGGGCCGGCTGCCGCGCTGCACCTGTGCCTGCCGCAGCAGATCCGCCATTTCCGGCACCGCCTCGCCAAGCTCGCGGCCGACCATCCGGTCCGCGGTCACGCCCAGCAATTCCGTCGCCGACAGATTGGGCAGGTTGACCCGGCCCCGTTCGTCGAGACCGATGACACCGGCGGAGACGCCTTCGAGAACGGCTTCGGTGAAGCGGCGGCGTTGATCGAGTTGGCGGTTCGCTTCGAGCAGTTCCTGCCGGTTTTGTTCGAGATCGTTGGTCATCCGGTTGAACGCCCGGCTCAGCGATCCGATTTCGTCCGGCGCGGTGGCCTCGGGCACACGGGCGGACAGGTCGCCCGCACGCACGCGCTCGGTCGCGGCGATCAGTGCGCTTAACGGCCGCGACAGTTGCGTCGCCATCAGCAATCCGACCCATGACGCCGCCAGGGTCATCACCAGCGCGATTCCAGCAAATACCAGCGCGAAACTGATTTGCATCCCGGCGCGCTGAAATTCCAGCCGTTCGAACCGCTCGACCGCGCCGCGCGTGCGGGTCGTATGCGCGGACACCTTCGGATCGATGACCCGGCCGACATACAGGAACATGTCGAGGAAGCCTTCGAGACGGATCAGCGCCCGGACGCGGTCGTCGTCGGAACCGGTGACGATCGCCACCTCGCCCTTGCGCGCCCGTTCCATTGCCGACGGCGGAATCGGGTCGATTTCGAGCATGTAGGCGAACCCGGAACGGCCGCGCACCGCGCCGTTGCCGTCGAACACCACCGCCTCCGATAACTCACGGATACGCGACTGGAAGTCGACGATGCGATTGAATAGCGCCGGATTATTCTCCAGCGCCGCCGCGTCGCGGCTGAGATCCTTCGCCATCGCCAGCACTTCGGCGCGGATCGTTTGTTTGTGTTCGTGCAGATAGGCCTCAGCCACGGCGACCGATTCGTTCAAGGCCGTGCGGACCTGTCCGCTCAGCCACGACTGCAGTCCGAAATTGAAGAACAGGATCGATGCGACGGCGACGATGATCGCCGGTACGACCGAGACGAATCCGAACAGCAAAACCAAGCGGACATGCAACCGCGATCCCGCGGAGCCCCGCCGCCGTTCGACCCACAACGAAACCACGCGCCACGCGATCACGACGGCCAGCAGCAACAGAACGATGAGATCGGCGTACAGCCACAGCAGCACCTGATCGGGTCCCGATCCAAACGGCGGCAGGCCGCGAATGGCGGCGTAGGTTCCCGAAATCGCGATCACGGCGGCGACCGCAAGCGAGACGGCCAGGGTCCGCCCAAGATGAATGCCCTGCGCCCAAGCCATTATGCGATCCATAAGACGGGGCGTTGATGAGCCTGGCTGTTCGGTTGCGCTCATGCGAAGGCTCGGACCGTGTCGTGAATGCAAGCGTCGGCTGCCGCGGAGTACCGCGAAAATCCCGAAACCGCCGGGCGTTCAATAAGCACCGGCTGCCTACGAGCGCGGCTATTGGGACCCGCGGATGACCTTTATGTCAAGCTCGCGAATTTTCTTGCGCAGCGTGTTGCGGTTCAATCCCAAGAGTTGGGCGGCTTTCACTTGATTCCCGCGGGTCGCGGACAGGCTGAGTTGAATGAGCGGGCGCTCCATTTCGTGCAAAACCCGGTCATAGAGACCGGATGCCGGCAATGCGCCCTCATGGGCGTCGAAATATGACTTCAAATGCCGCTCGATGGCCTCGGACAGGCTCTCGTCCTCGATCGCGCCGTCGCGGTCCGAGGCAACCGGGATATCAGCGAGTTCCGCTTCGACGACTTCCACGGTAATCGTTTCCTGAGAGTAAAGAGCCGCGAACCGGCGCACCACGTTCTCGAGCTCGCGGACATTGCCCGACCAACGGTGGCGTTTCAGGCGCTCCATCGCATCGCGGTCGATGGTCTTGGCCGGCAGCCCCTCGGCCGTCGCGTTACCCAGGAAATGCCGTACCAGGTCGGGAATGTCGTCGGCCCGCTCACGCAGCGGCGGCAAGCGCAGCGGCACCACGTTGAGCCGGTAATACAGATCTTCCCGGAATAGTCCTTGCGAGACCAGGGTCGTCAGGTCCCGGTGGGTGGCCGCAACGATCCGGACGTTGGCGCGAATGGGCGTGCGCCCGCCGACCGTGGTGAACTCGCCTTCCTGCAGAACCCGTAGCAACCGTGTCTGGGCCTCTAGCGGCATATCCCCGATTTCATCGAGGAAAAGGGTGCCGCCCTCGGCCTGCTCGAACCGGCCGGCATAACGCGTATTCGCGCCGGTAAAGGCGCCCTTCTCATGTCCAAACAGTTCGCTCTCGATCAGCTCACGCGGTATAGCCGCCATGTTCACCGCGATGAAGGCGCCGTTCCGCCGCTTGCCATAGTCATGCAGAGCCCGCGCGACGAGTTCCTTGCCGGTACCGGATTCGCCATTGATCAGCACCGTCAGGTCGGTGGACATAAGGCGGGCCAGGACCCGGTATATCTCCTGCATCGCCGCGGACCGGCCAATCAGCGGTAGATGTTCCTGCATTTCTTCGGACACAGGCTCGGCGCCGGGGTCCGAGGCGGATTCGGTCAGGGCGCGGTTCACCACATTGGTCAATTCGTTCAGATCGAACGGTTTCGGAAGGTACTCGAAGGCGCCGCGTTCGGCCGCTTGCACCGCAGTCAGCAGCGTGTTTTGCGCGCTCATCGCGATGACGCGGATGTCAGGCCGACGCTTGCGGATCTGGGGGATAAGGTCCAACCCGTTGCCATCCGGCATGATCACGTCGGTGATCACGAGATCGCCCTCACCCTCATTGACCCACCGCCAAAGGGTGGCGGCATTGCCGGTCGACCGGACGTGATGCCCGGCGCGGCCGAGCGCCTGCGTTACAACAGTGCGAATAGCGCGATCGTCGTCCGCGACCAGAATAACCGACTCACTCATCGCGGTACTCCCAAGATTTCATGACCGGCAGCATCACGTTGAATAGGGTCCGGCGCGTCCGGCTTTCAACGTCGATCACCCCACCATGTTCGCCGACCAGCTTCGCCACGAGGGCGAGGCCCAATCCAGACCCGCCAGGCTTGGTCGAAATAAAGGGATCGAAGATCTGTCGCCGCAAATCTTCGGGAATTCCGGGGCCGTTGTCTTGTATGCCCACGACCAACGGCAGGTCGACCCGGCTGTCACTGCCGGGCACCGCGAGGCGTATTCCCTGCTGAAAGGCGGTAGTAACGACAACCTCCCCGTTCTCTTGAGGCGTGGCTTCCACAGCATTCTTTACGAGGTTTAGGAATATTTGGATCAGTTGGTCCCGATCGCCGAACACCGGGGGCAGCGACGGGTCATAGCGTTCCTCGATAACGACATTTCGTGCGAAGCCGGACCGGGCCAGACGAATCACATGTTCGAGCACCTCGTGAATGTTGACGGCGCTGCGTTCGACCGGCGGCCGGTCGGAAAACACCTCGAACCGGTCGACCAGCTTGCAAATACGATCGACCTCGTCGACGATGAGCTGCGTCAGTTCGCGGTTTTGGCCGCCAGCCTCGCCCTCGAGCAATTGCGCCGCGCCCCGCACGCCGGAGAGCGGATTCTTGATCTCATGCGCCAACACGGCGGCCATCGCCGTCACCGAGCGCGCAGCATCGCGATGGATCATCGATTGATCGATCCGCCCGGCCATAGACCGTTCGTGCAGGGTAATCAGGACGCCGCCCGCCTCCTCGCCGAACGGCGCCGCGTCGATGGCAACCGTATGGGTTCCGATCCGCGGCGTCGACAGGCGAATCCCGGTTTCGGACATGCTGTAACCGCGCCGCCGGATTTTATGCACCAAAGCCAGCATCGGGCTGTCCTGCGGAATGATGTCCTGGAGGTTCACGCCCGCCAGCGTCGCGGCGCTACCCTGGAAAAACCCCTCGGCCGCCGGATTGACGAAGGTAATGTTATCCGCGCCGTCGACCGCGAAGACCGGCACCGGCAACGCCATAACGACCGAGCCGGTGTCCGGCGCATCCGACCGGCGTTTCGGGATAGGTGTGATGCTCGAATTCATGATCAGGCCGCCATCCGTTCGGCCGCCGCGGTGTAAAAGGCGCTGATCGACGCTTGGACCCCGGCAGGATCGTCGATCCGGTTGACTGATGCCCGGAATTCAGCGGATCCGGACAGGCCCTTGGAATACCAACAGATATGTTTCCGCGCGATCCGGCTGCCTTGATGTTTGCCATAGTGCCGAAGCATGTCTTCATAATGCGCCAACACGATCTCGCGCTGCTCGGCAACGCCGGGATCGGCGGGCATCGGCCGGCCGCCGAGCACCGCATCGACCTGGCCAATCAACCACGGCTTCCCCTGTGCGCCGCGGCCGATCATGACCCCGTCGGCCCCGGATGCCTGAAGGCACGCGGCAGCGGACGACACGTCGGTGATGTCGCCATTGGCCACCACGGGAATGGATACGGCGTTTTTGACCGACCGGATAAACGTCCAGTCCGCCGCTCCCTTATAGAACTGACATCGCGTGCGGCCATGCACCGTGATCATCTGAATACCGCAGTCTTCTGCGATTCTGGCCATCCGCGGGGCGTTCCGGCTTGAATCGTCCCATCCGGTGCGCATTTTCATGGTCACGGGAACGTCGACGGCGGCCACCGTCGCCTCCATGATCCGTCCGGCCAGGGCCTCGTCCCGCATGATTCCCGAGCCGCACAGCTTGTTGACGACGCGCTTCGCGGGACAGCCGAAGTTGATGTCGATGACCGCCGCCCCGCGGTCCACATTGAGCCGCGCGGCCTCGGCCATGGTATCGGGATCAGCCCCGGCAAGCTGCACCGCCATCGGGAACTCGTCGGCGCAATTCGTTGACATCTTGCGCATTTCGTCACGCACTTCGCGGATCATCGCATCGCTGGCGATCATCTCGGAGACCACCATCCGCGCACCCAAACGGCGCGCGAGCCGCCGGAACGGTGCGTCGGTAACGCCGGACATGGGGGCCAAGATCACCCGGGTGCGGGTTTCAAGCGGTCCGATATTTATGCTCAATATTTAATCATTTCTGAATTATGATCAATCTGTGAGCATAATAGCGATTTCCTTCGCGTCTGCAATATTTTTTGGCGCTTTCGGAAGGAAGACTGTCAAGCGATCAGGACATCGGTCACAAATTTGACACCAGGATACCCCAGGGTGATCAGCAAATACCCGACCAGCACGAATCGCGCCGCCTGACGTCCGCGGACGCCGACCTTGTAATGTGCGATCAACAGCCCTCCGATCACAGCGAAGGCCAAGAAACTGAATAGTGTTTTGTGATCGAAGGTTAGGAAAACGCCATCGAGCGAATACTGCAGCACGATGCCGCTGACGATGCCGAGCCCCAACACCGCTTCGGCCGCCAGCAGCAGAGTCAACTCGAGCCGCTCGGAATCCGCCGCGGATGGCAATCGATCCAAGATTGGAAACCGTTTTTTGCGGCGCAGCGCCGCCTCATGCACCACGACCGCCGCCCCGGCGATCGCCGCCAATGTCAACAGGACATAGGTGAAAACCGACGTCGTGATGTGCATGACAATCCACGCCGGCGGTTGCCCCTGCAAGGTCTCTGCCGTTGCGCTGCCCCAAACCGCGGCGCTCAACGACAGGATCAGCAAATAAGGCATCAACAGGCAGGACAGCCGGTGGGCGTTCCGGGTCAGCGCCGACAGCATGAGAAAGACAAGCAAAGATCCGGCAATCGTCACCCAAAGGGCCGCGGCGAACCCGGTCTGCCAGCCGGCCTGAACGAAACGGGCAAAGATTGCCAGCGGCCCCGCCGCCGCCAACAGGAATAAACCCCAAAAAATAGCATTCTTTTCCGGCCTCCCCCACACGACCCACAACGTCGCCGGCGCCAAGGCCAGCGCGGCCATTAAATTGTGAATCAGGGGATCATCCATTGTGGACCCTACCATGCATCGCCCGGGAATCGTCGCCAACCTTGGCAACACGAACCTTTGTCGCCAATATGCCCGCGATTTCGACGCCATCAAGCTAAATTCGAGGTTTCGCGCATGACAGGCACAGTCGCCCTCGTCCTCGCCGGCGGAAGAGGCACCCGTGCCGGCGGCGGCGTGCCGAAACAATACCGCGATATCGGCGGCGTGCCGATGCTGCGGCGCACGCTCGCCGCCTTCGCCGAACACCCGGACGTCGACGCCGTCCGCGCCGTGATCCATCCCGACGACACCGGCCTGTATCGGGATTCGACGCGGGGGCTGGACCTCCTGGAGCCGGTATTCGGCTCAGATTCACGTCAAGGATCATCCTATAATGGATTGTTAAGTATAGATAAATTTAATCCAAATTCGGTACTTATTCAGGATGCCGCCCGGCCCTTCACGGATCGCGCGACGGTCCGCCGGATCATCGACTCGCTGGCCGCCAGTCCCGCCGCGATCGCCGCCGTACCGGTCATCGATACCATCAAACGCGGCGACGCCCAGGAGCGCGTTTCAGGCACCGTGGAGCGCGCTGGCCTGTGGCGGGCGCAAACACCTCAAGGATTTCGCTACAAGGCCATCCTGGACGCCCACACGGCCGTCAGGGACCAGGAGCTGACCGACGACGCGGGCGTTGCCGAGGCCGCGGGCATGCCGGTGCAGCTCGTCATGGGGCACGAGAACAACATCAAGGTCACGACGGAGGAAGACTTCATGCGGGCGGAAACCATCCTCCGGGAATCCCTTGGCGGCGGCGTGACGGCGGAAACCCGGCTCGGCACCGGTTTCGACGTCCATCGCTTCGAGCCGGGCGATCATGTCACGATTTGCGGGATCGACATCCCCCATTCGGCGCGCCTCAAGGGGCATTCGGATGCCGACGTCGGACTGCACGCCATCACCGACGCCCTCTTCGGCGCGCTGGCGGAAGGCGATATCGGCGATCACTTCCCGCCGAGCGATCCGCAGTGGAAATCCGTGGATTCGGCTATTTTCCTCGCCAAAGCCGCCGAACGGGTGCGGGCGCGACAGGGCGTGATCACCAGCCTGGACGTCACGATCATTTGCGAATTGCCGAAAATCGGCCCGCACCGCGCCGCCATGCGCCGGCGGATCGCCGAAATCTGCGGGATTGACCCGGACCGGGTCAGCGTCAAGGCCACGACCACCGAGGGCCTGGGCTTTACCGGCCGGGCGGAAGGCATCGCGGCCCAGGCCGCGGCGGCCATCCGGCTGTAATTCCATGGCAAATTCGAGCCTCTCGCCTTTCCATCCCGCCTCTCTGTCGGCGACCGCCTGCGGAATCGGATACCTGCCCATCGCGCCCGGCACCTGGGCCAGCGCCGCGGCCCTGGTCCCGGCCTGGTTCATCGCCGATCGGTTCGGCCCGCTCGCGTTGATTCCCGCGGCTCTCCTGGCGCTGGCGTTGGGACTCTGGGCCACAGCGCACATTCAGAACGCGACCGGCGAGAAGGATCCTGGCCGGATCGTGATCGACGAGGTCGCGGGCCAATGGATCGCGCTCATCCCGGTCTGGCCACTCGACCCGTGGCTCTACGCCGCGGGCTTTCTCGCCTTCCGCCTTTTCGACATCGTGAAGCCGTGGCCGGCAAGCTGGTGCGACCAAAAACTGCCCGGCGCGCCCGGTGTCATGCTCGACGATATCGTCGCCGGCATCTACGCTGCAATCGTCGTGTTCGGGCTTACGTTCGTCATATGATGGAATAATTAATGTTGTATTCCAAAGTAATGCGAGACAATGCTGAGAGATTACTAAAGATTTGCGCAGGCAAAGGCCTGAAGATCGCAACGGTGGAATCCTGCACCGGCGGCCTGCTTGCCGGCCTCCTGACCGCGGTTCCCGGCTCGTCGGCCGTCGTCGAACGCGGATACGTCACCTATTCGAACGAGGCCAAGGCCGAGGAGGTCGGGGTCGACCGGGCCGTCATCGACGCGCAGGGCGCCGTCAGCCGCGAGGTGGCGCAGGCGATGGCGATGGGCGCATTGGATCATGCCCCGGTCGACCTGAGCGCAAGCATTACCGGCGTCGCCGGCCCCGGGGGTGGGACGGCCGCGAAACCGGTCGGGCTGGTTTATATCGGCGCGGCGCGGCGGGGCATTGGCGTCGAGGTCCGGGAGCACCGCTTCGACGGGGATCGCGACGCCATCCGCGCGGACTCCGTCCGGGTCGCGTTGGAGATGCTGATCACGCTTGCCGAGCGGCATTGACCAAGGCGAGCAATTCCGCCATCGGGTGCCCCTCCCGGTCGGCGAAAGGCCGTAGATGCCCCTCCCAGTCGTCGAAAACGTCGAAAAAGGCCGACGGATGGCGCAATTCCCGCCAGGGCAGCGCGCGCAGCCGGTGCACCACGTCCGGCAAATCGCCCGCGGTCGTATCGTCGAGCACTTGATCCAGATAGTACAACGCTTCGGCGTGAAAGCTGAAGGCCCAGAGCAGGATCGCGGCGACCTCGGCGGCGCGGCCGCTGTTCGCGACGCTGAACTGCACCTGATCCAGCAGAACCGCCCGATTATGCCCTTCGACCAAGAGACAAATGCGGGCCATACCGTCCTCGGTATCGCCGTCTCGGCGGGCGAAAAACAGCACTTTTTCAACGGGCGTCAGGGAGTCCGGGCTCAGCAGTTCCAATACGCGTTGGCTGGCGAACAGTGTCTCATACGCCGACGGCCGATCGATCCGGCGGAGGGTGACGGTTTCGCGCTCGGCGTCCTCCTCGAACTCGACGCCCGCACCGGCCAGCGCCGTTTCGATCCGCTCGAGCGTGCTGCTGCGGGGGTCACCGACCCCCCGCTCGATGTTGTTCAGTGTCGCGAGCGAGACGCCGGCGGCACGCGCGAGATCGGATTGCTTCGCCCCGATGAGCGCCCGCGCTGCCCGAATTTGCGACGGGCTCATGCGGTATTCGCCTCCCCACCGTCCATGAGACAAAATTCACAAAACGGTCTCAGGGCCGATCTAATTATATATGATACCTAATATACTAGGGATAACTGCGTCTGTCAGCGCGGTGTTCGCCTAGATATTGTAGCCGCCGCAAGCACACGCACCAGTTGTTGATGGCCCGTTGGCGCCGCCCTTTATTCGTTACGATATAGAAATGAATAGTCTGCGGATGAAGTAGCTTCTGTGCGGCGATCGGACAGCCAGTAAATCCGCGACTCGGAACGACTCGAACCAGCCGTGCATCTATGCACAGGATGTTCGGTAGGACTGAATGGCTATTTGCGAGCCGGCGCGGTCAGGCCGACGCGGCGGCGTGCAACGCGGCGGCGCGATCCTCGAATGCTCGAACCATGCGCCGGACCGCGTCGTCGAACAGCGGCCCCATCACGATCGCGAGCAAGCGGGATTTGAACTCGAAATCCACATGGAAATCGAGCAGGCATCCGCCCTCTCCCGTGTCGTGGAAGACCCAGTGATTTTCGAGATACTTGAACGGACCGTCCTCATAGGTCACGTCGATCCTGCGATTCGGCCGATCGAGCATGACATGACTGATAAACCGTTCCCGTATGCCCTTGAAACCGATGGCCAACTCGGCCCGCAGCTCCGTCTCGGCACGGCTCAAGATGCGCGACGCGACGCACCAGGGCAGAAAGTCAGGATATTCTTCGACATCCGCCACCAGATCGAACAGATGCTCCGGCGGATACGGAAGCTTTCGTTTTTCGGAGTGACTCGGCACGGCCCCTCGTCGGCTATCCGGCGGCGGCCGTCTGACCGGCGCGGGCCTCGCGAAGGCGCCGGAAATCGTCGCCCGCGTGATAGGACGACCGGGTCAGCGGCGAGGACGCCACCATCAGAAAGCCCTTGCCCCGGGCCAGCGTCGAATAGCTGTCGAACTCGTCCGGCGTGACGAAGCGGTCGATCGCGGCATGTTTCGGCGTGGGCTGGAGATACTGCCCGATCGTAATAAAATCGACGTCAGCGGCGCGCAGATCGTCCATGACCTGCGAGACCTCTCGCTTCTCTTCGCCCAATCCGACCATCAGACCCGACTTGGTGAACAAACTCGGGTCTAGTTTCTTGACCCGGCTCAGCAATTCGAGGCTGGTGAAATAACGCGCGCCGGGGCGGATCGTCGGATAGAGCCGCGGCACCGTCTCGATATTGTGGTTGAACACGTCGGGGCATGCTTCGACGACGGTTTCGATCGCGCCGTCCTTGTTCATGAAATCCGGCGTTAGGATCTCGATTGTCGTGCCGGGCGACATTTCCCGAATATATCCAATAACTTGGGCGAAATGGTCCGCGCCGCCGTCGGCCAGGTCGTCGCGGTCGACCGACGTAATGACCACATGCTCCAGCCCCAGCTTCGCGACTGCGGCGGCGACGTTCACCGGCTCCATCGGGTCGAGCGGGTTCGGCTGCCCGGTCGCCACGTTGCAGAAAGCGCAGGCGCGGGTGCAGGTATCACCCATGATCATGAAGGTGGCGTGTTTCTTCGCCCAGCACTCGCCGATATTCGGGCAACCCGCCTCTTCGCAAACCGTATGAAGCCCGTTCCCGCGCACGATATCGCGGGTTTCGAAATACTGCTTCGATGTCGGCGCCTTGACGCGAATCCAGTCCGGCTTCCGCTGGATCGGATTGTCCGGATTATTGCGCTTTTCCGGATGGCGCAGGCGTTCGGAAACGGAAGTCATGGAGAAGCCTTAATGCCTGTGGCTTAAGCTCAGATTAAAAGTGGATCGCGCGGTCATAGGCGTCAAGCACCGACTCATGCATCATTTCCGATAGGGTCGGATGCGGGAAGACCGCATGCATCAGTTCCGCCTCGGTCGTCTCGAGCGTCTTGGCGACGCCGAAACCCTGGATCAACTCGGTCACCTCGGCGCCGATCATATGCGCGCCCAATAACTCGCCCGTATCCGCATCGAAAACCGTCTTCACGAACCCTTCGGAATCGCCGAGCGCGATGGCCTTGCCGTTGCCGATGAAAGGAAACCGGCCGACCCGCACCTTGTGGCCCTTCTCCTTCGCCGCCGCCTCGGTCATGCCGACGGAGGCAACCTGCGGATGGCAATAGGTGCAGCCGGGGATATTCAACGTGTTCAGCGGATGCACGCCCTTCACGCCGGCGATCTTCTCGACGCAGATCACGCCTTCATGCGACGCCTTATGCGCCAGCCAGGGCGGACCGACCAAGTCGCCGATCGCATAAACGCCCGGCTCGCCGGTCTGCAGCCAGTCGTCTACCACCACATGGGCCTTCTCGACTTTCACCTTGGTGCCGTCGATGCCGATATTCTCGACATTGCCGACGATCCCGACCGCCATGACCACCCGGTCTACTTTAATTTCGGTCGATTTTCCGTCGGCCTCGACGGTTGCCGTCACCGAATCCTTACCTTTTTTCAACGCCTTGACCGCCGCGCCGGTGATGATCTTCATACCCTGCTTCTCGAAGGCCTTATGGGCGAAGGCGGACACTTCCTCGTCCTCCACCGGCAACACCCGGTCGAGTACCTCGACCACCGTCACTTCGGCGCCAAGCGTGCGGAAAAAACTTGCGAACTCGATCCCGATCGCGCCCGACCCCACGACCAACAGCGACTTCGGCATGACGTCCGGCACCATGGCTTCCTTGTAGGTCCAGATCAGTTTGCCGTCCGGCTCCAGCCCTTCCAGCGTCCGCGCCCGCGCGCCCGCGGCCAGGATGACGTGTTTCGCGGTGAGATCGGCGACCGATTTACCGTCCTTCTCGACCGTGACCTTGCGCGACCCGGCCGACCCGCCAGCCAGCTTGCCGTAGCCGTCGAACACGGTGACCTTGTTCTTCTTCAGCAGATGCGCAACGCCGCCGCTCAACTGTTTGGCGACCTTACGGGACCGGTCGACGATCTTGCCGACATCGAAGGAAACATCCTTCACCGACAGGCCGAAGGATTCCGCATTTTCGATATTGTGATAGATCTCCGCCGAGCGCAGCAGCGCCTTGGTCGGGATGCAACCCCAGTTGAGGCAGATGCCGCCGAGATGCTCGCCCTCGACCACGGCGGCCTTCATGCCAAGCTGTGCCGCCCGGATCGCCGCGACGTAGCCGCCCGGCCCGCCGCCCAAGACGATCAAATCAAAAGATGTGTCGGCCATGGTGTTCCTTTCGTATCGCGCTGCCCCGCCGGTACCCTCAAAGTCGTTCCGGCGCGGCGACGGTCAAGTCGCTCTCGGTGTCACCGGTGTTCACGGTCCCCTTTTTCTCGAAAATCATCGCCTTGCATTCCGAATCCGCCACCGGCCGGTGTTCGACGCCTTTCGGCACCACCAGCAAATCGCCGGCCCCGAGCGATACATCGCCGTCGCGGAACTGAATGGTCATCTCGCCGTCAAGCACGACAAAGACTTCATCGACATCGTCATGAGCGTGCCAGACAAACTCTCCGGCGATCCGCACGATCTTGATCTCGTAATCATCGACCTCGCCGATCACCTTCGGCGTCCATGGCGCGGAAAACAGGGCGAACTTTTCGTCGAGATTGACCTTTTCAGGCATGTCGGTCTCAGAGCAGCATGGCGAAGGGTTCTTCGATCATCGCCTTGAAGACCTTGAGGAATTCGGCACCGACAGCGCCGTCCACCACACGGTGGTCGCAGGACAGCGTGCAGCTCATCACGGTCGCGACCGCAAGCGCGCCATCCTTCACGACCGGGCGTTGTTCGCCGGCGCCGACCGCGAGGATCGCACCCTGCGGCGGGTTGATCACCGCGTCGAACTGCTTGATTCCGAACATGCCGAGGTTGGAGATGCTGAAGGTGCCGCCCTGATACTCTTCGGGCGCGAGTTTACCCTCCCGGGCACGGCCCGCCATGTCCTTCATCTCGGCCGAAATCGATTCCAGGCCCTTGTTGGCCGCATCGCGGATGACCGGCGTGATCAAACCGCCGTCGATGGCAACGGCCACCGCGACATCGGACGAGCGGTATAGCTTGATGCCCTCGTCGGTATAGGACGCATTGGCCGCAGGCACCTTGCGCAACGCCACGCCGCACGCCTTGATAATGAGATCGTTGACCGACAGCTTGTAGGCGCCATCCGCCTTCTCGTTCAGGCGTTTGCGCAGATCGAGAAGCGCTTCGAGTTCGCAGTCCACGGTGAGATAGAAATGCGGGATCCTCTGCTTCGACTCGGTGAGTCGCTGCGCGATCGTCTTTCGCATGGAGCTGAGCGGCTCGAGTTCGAATTCCGGCTCGAACGTAGACCTTTCGGAATCGCGCGGCGGCGCGGCAGGGGCCGTGTCCGCCGGTTCTTGCGCCCCCGGTTTTTCGCCGGAAACCGCCGCTTCGATATCGCTTTTGACGATCCGGCCTTTCGGGCCGCTGCCGGTCACCGAGGCGAGATCGAGTCCCGCCTGTTCGGCCATCCGGCGCGCCAGCGGGCTTGCGAATACGCGGTCGCCCGACCCATTGGCCGACTTGGTCTCCGATGCGTCGGCGCTCGGCTGCGCCTCCTCTTCTCCCTTGTCTTCGCCTTTGGCGCCGTCGCCCTTGGAATCCTGCTGCTCGGATTTTTTCGCTTCCGAGGATTTTTGATCGGATTCATCCTTGTCTTTCCCCGCCGACGAAGCGTCGGACTCACCGTTGGATTTGCCCCCGGCATCGTCCGCGTCGACCGAGTCCAGCGCCGCTTTGTCTTCGCCTTCTTCCAGCAGCAGCGCGATCAGCTCATTCACCGCGACGCCTTCCGCGCCTTCGTCCACGAGAATCCGGCCGACGGTGCCCTCGTCGACCGCCTCGACTTCCATCGTGGCCTTATCGGTTTCGATTTCGGCGATGACGTCGCCGGCGGTCACCGCGTCGCCTTCCTTCACATGCCACTTGGCCAGGTTTCCCTCGGTCATCGTGGGTGACAGCGCCGGCATTAGTATTTTGATCGGCATCGCTCTATCTCCGCCCCATCACTCAGCGTAACTAACTGTTTTAGCGGCAGAAACTATATCATCCGCCTGTGGAAGCGCCAGTGCCTCGAGGTTGGCCGCGTAGGGCAGCGGCACGTCTTCCGCGGCAACCCGCGCCACCGGGGCATCGAGCCAATCGAACGCCTTCTCCATAATGAGCGCGGCGATTTCCGACCCGACGCCGGAAAAGGCCCAGCCTTCCTCGCAGGAGACAATCCGGTTCGTCTTTTTCACGGATTCGATGATCGTCTCGATATCCAACGGCCGGATGCTGCGCAAATCGATCACCTCGGCGTCAATGCCCTCCTCGGCGAGCGTCTCGGCGGCCTCAAGCGCCTTTCCGACCATGATCGAATGCGCCACAAGCGTCACGTCGTCTCCGCTGCGCAGCACTTTCGCCTTGCCGATCGGCACGACCCAATCGGTATCCTTCGGCACCTCGGACGTGTGCCCATAGAGGATCTCGTTCTCGAGAAAGATCACCGGATTGGGATCGCGAATTGCCGATTTCAGCAGGCCTTTCGCATCGGCCGCCGACCAGGGCGACACGACCTTGAGGCCGGGGCAATGGGCATACCAACTCGCATAGCATTGCGAATGTTGCGCCGCCACCCGGGCCGCTGCGCCGTTCGGCCCGCGAAACACGATCGGGCATCCCATCTGGCCGCCCGACATATAGAGCGTCTTCGCGGCGGAATTGATGATTTGGTCCATCGCCTGCATGGCGAAATTGAAGGTCATGAACTCGACAATTGGCCGCAGGCCCATGAACGCCGCGCCGACACCGAGCCCTGTAAAGCCGTGCTCCGTGATTGGGGTATCGATCACACGGCGATCGCCGAATTCATCGAGCAACCCTTGGCTGAGCTTGTAGGCACCCTGGTATTCCGCGACTTCCTCCCCCATCAGGAAGACCGTTTCGTCCCGGCGCATTTCCTCGGCCATGGCGTCCCGCAGAGCATCGCGAACGGTTTGATCGACGAATTCACCGGTCCATTCCACCTCGGCGGGGGGCGCCGCCGTCTCGGGCCTTGCGGCACTCGAAGCGCCGTTGCTCGCCGACGTCGACTTCGCGCTGGACGTCGAATCGGAGGATTCCGATTTTGATTCCGCGTCGGCGCTCTTCTCGTCTGATTCATCTTCTGAATCTGCGTCGGCGGCCTTCGCCTCAGACTCCGCTTCGGTCTTTTCGCCGGACATTTCTGTGTCGGCGTCGTCCAGAGCATCGGCGTCTTCGTCTTCCCCCAAGAGCAGCGCAATCGGCGTGTTGACCGCTACGCCTTCGGCGCCTTCGTCGACCAGCAGTTTTCCGACGGTTCCCTCGTCGACTGCTTCGACCTCCATCGTCGCCTTGTCCGTCTCGATTTCGGCGATAACGTCGCCCGCGGCAACTTCATCCCCTTCGGATTTCAGCCATTTCGCGAGCTTTCCCTCGGTCATCGTCGGCGAAAGCGCCGGCATCAATACCTGAATTGGCATGGGGCAGATCCTGTGCGTGTTTGCGGATGATGGTTGCCGGCTACTCGGCCCGCAGGACGTCGGTGTAGAGTTCGGAAGGATCCGGCTCCGGGCTGTCCTGCGCGAATTCCGCGGCGTCGGAGATGATGTCCTTGATCTCGCGGTCGACCTGCTTCAACGCATCGTCGTCGGCGATCTCTTCTTCCAACATCTTCGCCCGGAGGCGCTCGATCGGGTCGCGTTCCTGACGGACCTTGCTGACCTCCTCGCGGGTCCGGTACTTCGCCGGATCGGACATCGAATGGCCGCGGTAGCGATAGGTCAGCATTTCCAGGATGTACGGCCCCTTGCCGGCACGGCAGTGCGCCACAGCCTCGTCCCCGGCCGCACGCACCGCAACCACATCCATGCCATCCACCTGTTTGCCGGGGATGCCGTATGCCTGTCCGCGGATATGCAAATCCGGATTGGCCGATGCGCGCTCGATGCTCGTACCCATGCCGTATTTATTGTTTTCGATCACATAGATAACCGGCAAATCCCAAAGTGCCGCCATATTGAAGGATTCGTAGACCTGGCCTTGGTTGATCGCGCCGTCGCCGAGATAGGTCAGGCTCACGTTGTCGTTGCCTTTATAGCGGTGGGCGAAGGCGATTCCCGTCCCGATCGGGACCTGCGCCGCAACAATCCCGTGCCCCCCGTAAAAATTCTTCTCGCGGGAGAACATGTGCATCGAGCCGCCCTTGCCGCGCGAATATCCGCCTTCGCGCCCGGTCAGCTCCGCCATGACTCCCCGCGGGTCCATACCGCAGGCGATCATATGGCCGTGATCCCGGTAACTGGTGATCACCGCGTCCTCGGCCGTTATCGCGGCCTGCATGCCGACGACGACCGCCTCCTGGCCGATATAAAGATGGCAAAAACCACCGATCAGTCCCATGCCATAGAGCTGTCCCGCCTTCTCTTCGAAACGGCGGATCATCAACATGTCACGGTAGAATTGGTGCATTTCCTCCGGCGTGGCGGCGACGACCGGTTTCTTTGCCCGGCCTTTCTTGGTGCGCCCGCGGGAACTGGTCGACTTCGCTTTCGCGCTAACGGCCATGTGTGCTCCCCAGCATCTGCTGTTGTTATCCCGTAGGATATGAGAAGTGTGACATAGTTAAGATCGAAACACCAACGATACGACAATATAATAAATCATTGTTAAAAAACAATAAATGTATTATTAACTTGAATTACGTTAATAGGGAATTTAAAGGCGTTGAATGAAACGAACCGCTGAGGCAAGCAGCACGAAATATAATTACGCACACCCAAAGCCGGGCATGGTGCGCCGTCAAAGACCGAATAAAGAAGTTGGGGGGTTATTGCACGGTGCCGCTGTGGATCAGCAGATCGTCTTCACCAACGAGATTCAGCACCGTCCGCGCCCGTTCCTCGAGCAGATCGAGGTCGAGGCTGTCATGCCGCAGCAACCGGACGTCCGTTTCGATGGCTTGCCGCCGCAGTCGGATATCGGTGAGTTTCAACTCCGCATCCCGCGCCCGCTCGGACAATTCCGCATAGGCAAACACGCCGCGCTCGCCATGCACGGTGTGATACAAAAAGTATCCCGCCACGACCGCTGCACAGATCGGAACGACGATCTGCCGGGAGCGCTTCTTTGCCTCGCGAATCAATAACATAAGGGGAACGAATCACATGCGGCGAATCGGGGTCAATGGGTAAATTTTGCCGCAGCATAACCCCCTCAATCTCTTAGATTAATTTTGGATTACCCTACCCCGTACGGGGTACCAATATGTCCGCATTTGGCATTACTGCCTTTAAGACCCGTCCGCAAGCCCTTGCAATCTCCGCAGATCGGGAGGCGCGAGCCATCGGTTTAGGCGGCGTTATTCAACGCGCCGCGCCCCGCGTATTGCGCTTCGTCGCCCAGGCCTTCTTCGATCCGGATGAGCTGGTTGTACTTGGCCAGCCGATCCGACCGGGATAACGATCCGGTCTTGATCTGACCGCAATTCGTGGCGACGGCCAGGTCCGCGATGGTGGAATCCTCGGTCTCGCCGGACCGATGCGACATCACCGCGCGGAAACCGGCGCGATGGGCCATTTCGACGGTCTGCAGCGTCTCGGACAGCGTGCCGATCTGGTTGACCTTCACCAGGATCGCATTGGCCGCGCGTTCCTCGATCCCGCGCGCCAACCGTTCCGGATTGGTCACGAACAGGTCGTCCCCAACGAGTTGCACCCGATCTCCGATCGCGCCGGTCAGCGCCTGCCAACCCTCCCAGTCGTCCTCGGACATGCCGTCCTCGATCGACACGATGGGATAGGCATCGACGAGTTTCGCGAGATAGTCCACATGCCCGGCCGCATCCAGGGTTTTGCCCTCGCCGGCCATATGATAGGCGCCGTCCTTGTAGTATTCGGTCGAGGCGCAGTCGAGCGCGAGCATGACGTCGTCGCCGGGTTTGTAGCCGGCCTTCTCAACGGCGCGCATGATGAAGTCGAGCGCTTCATTTGCGGAACTCAGATTGGGCGCGAATCCGCCCTCGTCGCCAACATTGGTGCTGTGCCCGGCGTCGTGCAAAGCGCTCTTAAGCGATTGAAATACCTCGGCTCCTATCCGAATAGCGGCCGCCTCGGTTTCCGCCGCAACCGGCATGATCATGAATTCCTGGATGTCGATCGGATTATCCGCATGGGCGCCGCCGTTAACGATATTCATCATCGGCACCGGCATGGTGCGGGCATAGACCCCGCCGATGTAGCGGTAGAGCGGCAGCGCCGCCTCCTCCGCCGCGGCCTTCGCGACGGCCAGGGAGACGCCGAGAATGGCGTTCGCACCCAAACGGGCTTTGTTCGGCGTGCCGTCGAGATCGATCATCATCGTGTCGAGGCGGGTCTGGTCCTCGGCGTCCATTCCCGACAGCAGATCGAATATCTCGCCGTTCACCGCATCGACCGCGCGGCACACGCCCTTGCCGAGATAGCGATCCCCGCCGTCCCGCAGTTCAACCGCTTCGAATGTGCCGGTGGACGCGCCCGACGGCACGGCAGCCCGGCCAAAGGCGCCGGTTTCCAAGGTGACGTCGACTTCGACGGTGGGATTGCCGCGGCTATCGAGGATCTCGCGGCCATGAATATCGATGATGGCGGTCATGACGGGGCCTTTTCTGGAGTACCGAAGAACATCTCTGGCGTAGCAAACATAGAGGGCGGTCAAGAACCGCCGGTTCGATCCGCATACACCGCGAACCGCGCGCGTTCAAGCACTCTCCTGCGGCCAGGAGGCTTACTCTCGATTGGATCGATGGTCGGAAACCCGGCGGGCCGTCAAAGGCTGATCGGCTGCTTCTTCGCCAGATGGTCCAGTTCGAGCAGCGTCTCCACCACGGCCGGGAAATCAGCCAACCGGACCATATTCGGCCCGTCCGACGGGGCATTGTCCGGATCCTGATGCGTCTCCATGAAGACGGCGGCGACGCCGATCGCGACCGCGGCCCGCGCCAACACCGGCACGAAACGGCGGTCGCCGCCCGAACGGTCGCCCTCGCCGCCGGGCTGCATCACCGAATGGGTGGCGTCGAACACCACCGGGCATCCGGTCTGCGCCATGATGGGGATCGCGCGCATGTCGGATACCAGCGTGTTGTAGCCGAAGCTGACGCCCCGCTCGCACACCAAGACGTCGCGGTTGCCGACGCCGTCGAGCTTTTCGACCACGTTCTTCATATCGCCCGGGGCGAGAAACTGCCCTTTCTTGACATGAACCGGCTTGCCGGACCGGCCCGCGGTTTCGATCAGTTCGGTCTGGCGGCACAGAAACGCCGGTATCTGCAGCACGTCGACGCACTCGGCGACCGGATCGCAATCGCGCGGGTCATGCACATCGGTGATCACCGGGCAGCCGACCGTCTCGCGAATTTCCTTGAAGACCGGGCCCGCCGTCTGCAGACCGACGCCGCGCGGGCTTCTCGCGGAGGTGCGGTTGGCCTTGTCGTAGGATGTTTTGTAGATGAGATTAAAGCCGAGCTTGTCGGAAACCTCCTTCAGCGCCCCGCTCATATCCAGCGCGTGCTGCCGGCTCTCCATGGCGCAGGGCCCGGCGATGATCGCCAGCGGCAGATCGTTTCCCACCTCGAAGTCGCCGATTTTGACGTGCCGGATGTCTGCGCCCATACCCTTGGTTCCTTAGACCAGTCGCGATTGGTCGACCGCGGCCTTGATGAAACTGGTGAAGATCGGATGTGGATCGAACGGCTTCGATTTCAGTTCCGGATGGAACTGCACGCCGACGAACCACGGATGGTCCGGAATTTCCACGATTTCCGGCAATTCGCCGTCCGGGGACATGCCGGAAAAGACCAATCCGGCCTCCTCGAGCCGTTTTTTGTAGTTGATATTCACTTCGTAGCGGTGGCGGTGGCGTTCCTTGATCTCGCTGTTGTTGCTGTAGATCTCCGCCGCCTTGCTGCCGGGCCGCAGCCGGCAGGGATAGGCGCCGAGGCGCATCGTGCCGCCCAGATCATCGTCCTCGTTTCGCCGCTCGACCACATTACCCCGTGACCATTCGGTCAGCAGGCCGACCAACGGCTCCTCGCATTTGCCGAATTCGGTCGATCCCGCGTTCGGCATTCCGGCCAGGGACCGCCCGGCCTCGATGACGGCCATCTGCATGCCGAAACAGATGCCGAAATAGGGAATGTTCCGTTCGCGGGCGAAACGGACCGCGTTGATCTTACCTTCCGCGCCGCGCTCGCCGAAACCGCCGGGCACCAAAATGCCGTCGCACCCTTCAAGATGCTGCAGCGTGTCACCCTGCTCGAAGATCTCGGACTCGAGCCAGTTCAGGTTCACCTTGACCTTGTTCGCGATGCCGCCGTGGGTCAACGCCTCGCTGAGCGACTTATAGGCGTCCAGCAAGTTCGTGTATTTGCCGACGACGCCGATCGTCACTTCGCCTTCCGGTGACCGGACCGTGCCGACGATATCATTCCATCGGCTCAGCTCGACTTCGGTCTCGCGGCCCTTGTTGATGGCGAAATACTTCAACACCTGCTCGTCCAGGCCCTGATCGTGATAGGCGATCGGCACGTCGTAGATCGTGTCGACATCCAATGCCTGGATCACGCGGTCCGGCTGAACGTTGCAGAAAAGCGCCAGTTTTCGGCGGCTATCCTCCGGAATCTCGCGATCGCAGCGGCACAGCAAAATATCCGGCTGGATGCCGAGGCTGAGCAGTTCCTTGACCGAATGCTGCGTCGGCTTGGTCTTGAGCTCGCCGGCCGCGCCGATATACGGCACCAGCGTGACATGGGCATAAAGCGTATGGTCGCGCCCGCGCTCGTTGCCGAGTTGCCGGATCGCCTCGACGAAAGGCAGTCCCTCGATGTCGCCGATCGTGCCGCCGATCTCGACCAGAACGAAGTCCTCGTCGGTCAGGTCGGACGTGATGAATTCCTTGATGGCATCGGTGACATGCGGAATGACCTGCACCGTGCCGCCCAAGTAATCGCCGCGACGCTCGCGCGCGATGACGTGCGAATAGATTCGGCCGGCGGTGACGTTATCGCTCTGCCGGCATGAGATGCCGGTGAACCGTTCGTAATGCCCCAAGTCCAGGTCCGTCTCGGCCCCATCATCGGTGACATAAACCTCGCCATGCTGATAGGGGCTCATCGTTCCCGGATCGACATTGAGATATGGATCGAGCTTTCGCAGCCGGACCTTGAACCCCCGCGCTTCGAGCAATGCGCCCAGGGCAGCCGCCGAAAGCCCTTTACCCAAAGAAGAAACCACGCCACCCGTGATGAATATGAATCGCGACATCGCCCGCTAAACCACCGTTTCCCGTTCAGCCTGCCACACATCAACCCGGCCGGCGCCTATGCGGCCCTCGCGTGACAGCACACCCCAATTGGCGATTATTTAGACAGCGGGACGCTCGGTTCCGTCGGCGCTTGCTGCGGTGCCGGTGCGGTGGTGCCGGCGGGCTGATCCAAGATCGACCGCCGTTCCGTTTGGTTTCCGGCCATGATCGCGAGGATCAGGCTGGTCGCCATAAATGCGGCCGCAAGGATACCGGTTGCCCGGGTCAGCAGGTTCGCGGTACCGCGGACACTCATCAATCCGCCACCGCCGCCGCCACCGCCGCCGATTCCCAGACCACCACCTTCGCTACGCTGGAGCAGCACGACGCCGACCAACGCGATCGCCAAGATCAGATGAATAACAAGGACGATCGTTTCCACGTTTCTTCCTATACCGGTATCACGAGCCGAAAGACGACAAATCCCCAAGCGCTGTCTCTTCGCCGCCCGCAGTATTTAGTCATTAAAGGGGGTCATGGCTAGGGACAACTTTGGGCAATTGCGAGAAAATCTTCCGCTTTGAGGCTGGCGCCCCCGATCAGCCCGCCATCCACATCCTCGATCGCCAACAATTCCGCGGCGTTGCCCGGTTTCATCGAGCCCCCATAGAGCAACCGCATCGCCCCGGCGGAATCGGTGCCAAACCGGTCCGCAAGCGCCACCCGGATCCGGGCATGAACATCCTGAATTTCGCTCGGAGTCGGCGTCCGCCCGCTGCCGATTGCCCAAACGGGCTCATAGGCGACGATCGTGTTCACCGCAGTCGCATCTCCGGGCACGGATCCGGCCACCTGCGCCGCGACCACGTCCAAGGCTTGGCCCGCATCGCGTTGCGCCTCCGTTTCGCCGACACAGACGATCGCGGTCAGCCCGGCCGCAAGCGCGGCGGTGGCCTTGGCCATAACCGCCGCATCGTCCTCGCCGTGATCGGCCCGCCGCTCGGAATGCCCGACGATGACATGCGAACACCCGGCATCGACCAGCATGCCGGCACTGATATCACCGGTATGGGCACCGTCTGGCTCGGCGTGGCAATTCTGTGCGCCCAGCTGCACGCGGCTCCCCTTCAGGACATCCGCGACAGCGGCCAGCAACGTCGCGGGCGGACAAATGACGAATTCGCAGCTATGGGCGCCGGCTCCCGCCGCAACGTCCCGCGCCAATACGAGCCCGTCTTGCTTGAGCCCGTTCATCTTCCAGTTTCCGGCGATCACCGGGGTCCGTGTTGCAGCCATGTCGGTTATCTCTCTTCTGCCCGTTCGGCCATCCAGCCTGTCGAAAAAATTGCAGCGCCGTGTTCCGGCGATGCCGGTTGATACCATGGTGGCCGCGGGCGAGACCACTCCCCCTATGGAAAGCCCGAGGCCCTATGGAAAGCCCGAGGACGTTGAAATCACAGGTCCGTTTCTGAACGATTTGTAGGTTGCGGGGGGATAGGGCCGCTTCTATCATGCCCCGCCGCCGCAAATGGGCCACCACTTTCGTCAATTATGTGAGCACGGTGAGATGCTTCAGTCGCTTCGCAGTTCTGTCGGGTCGATCTTTATCAAGGCCCTGTTTGGGTTGCTTGTCCTCAGCTTTGCGGTCTGGGGCATCGGCGATTCCTATTTCGGCGGAAATGTCGGCAACACCGTCGCCGAAGTCGGCGATCGCGAGATCACCACGAACCAGCTGAGCACCGCCTTCCGACGCGAAGTCGAACGGCTGCGCCCGTTGAATATCGACGAACAGCGCGCCCGACAACTCGGCGTCCTGGACCAGGTGCTGGGACAGATCGTCACGCTCACCCTGTTTGACGAAGCGGCCCGGGATATGGGCCTCGCCGCCGGTGAAGACGCGCTTCGCGCTCAGATAAAGCGGCAATTCGGCAATATCAGCGCCTATGAGTTCCAGAACATCCTGCGAAACAACGGGACGAACGAGCAGCAATTCCTCGCCCAGCTCGGCGCCGGGCTCATGCGGGACCAGTACCTTAACAGCCTGACGCAAGGCACCGCCGCGCCCAAAGCCTTGGTCGACAAGCTATACGCCTGGCGAAACGAGCGGCGTACCGCGACCTATTTGACAGTCCCGGTCGATCAGAACAGCCCGATGCGCGAACCGACCCAGGAAGAACTCGAGGCTTACTACAAGGCCAATGCAGCGAATTTCACCGCGCCGGAATACCGTGCGTTGCGCTATGTCTATCTCGACCCGGCCGAGGTATCGAAGGACGTTAAGATTTCCGAGCAGAAGCTGCGCGAGGTCTACGACGAACGCCGCGATACGCTGGGCACGCCGGAGAAACGCACCGTTCTGCAAATGCTTGTGCCCGATCAGGCTACGGCTGACAAGGCGCTCGACCGCATCCGCGCGGGCGAAGATTTTGCGAAGGTCGCGAAGGAGATCGCCGGCCAGGACGAAAGCGCCACGCAACTCGGCACGCTCACGAAGGCGGATTTGCCGGCGCAATTGGCGGAGCCGGCCTTCAAATTGTCGAAAGGTCAGCCGTCGGACCCGATCAGCGGCCCCTTCGGCCTGCAAATCCTTCTGGTTTCGGAGATCGTGGCCGGTGAAACGCCCAGCTTCGACGAGGCGCGCAAGTCGTTGAACGAAGATCTGGCCAAAGAGGAAGGCATTAATCAGGTGCTCGACATCGCCAACCGCCTGGAAGAGGCGTTGGGCGGCGGTTCGACCCTGACCGATGCGGCGCGCGACCTCGATCTCAAACTGAACACGGTGGATGCGGTGGACAGTGAAGGGCGCGGCAAGAGCGACACGCCCGTCGCCGGCCTGCCGCCCGCGCCATTCCTGAAATCGGCCTTCGAAACGCCAAGCGGTCAGGATTCGCTGCTCGGCGAGACGGCCAATGGCGGATTCTTCGTAATCCACGTCGAATCGGTCATCGCGCCCGCGCTGCGGCCGCTGGATACGGTCCGCGCCGAGGCGATCAAGGACTGGAAAGCGGACGAGCGATGGAAAAACGCCCGCGCGTCGGCGCAGAAATTTGTCGAACGCCTGAACGGCGGCGCGAAACTGGCCGATATCGCCAATGAGTTGAATACCGAGACGCAAACGACCGACGCCTTCACCCGTTCCGGCGACAAGGCCCCCGCGAACATGCCTGCCGGGCTGATCTCGCAGCTTTTCGCGCTAGAGGAGATCGGCAAAGCCGCGATGGCGGATGGCGTCAACGGCGTCGACATCGCCCAGTTGACGGGTATTCAGGCCGCAACGCCGGACGCGGATAAGAACGGCGTCGAGACGATTTCGCGCACCTTGGTCACCGACATCGCCAACGACATCACGGCCCAGCTCGGCGCAGCCCTGCGGAATCGCCACAACGTCTCGATCAACCAGGACGCGGTGAATTACCACTTCAACGCCAACACGCCGCCCGATGCAGGCGAATCCTGACTTTGACTCCTTCGCGCGCCGGTACGAAGCCGGCGACGCGCAAGTCGTCTGGACCCGGTTGGTCGCCGATCTCGAAACACCGGTATCGGCCATGCTTAAGCTGGCCGAAAACAAGCCCTACAGCTTTCTCCTGGAATCCGTCGAGGGCGGCGCGATCCGTGGGCGATACTCGTTCATCGGATTGAACCCCGACCTGATTTGGCGTTGCCAGGACGACACCTCCGAAATCAACCGGACCCCCGAAACGGCGCCCGACACTTACGAGCCCTGCGACGGCAGTCCCCTCGACACACTTCGCGCGGTTCTCGCGGAATCCGAGATCGACCTGCCCGACGAGCTACCGCCCATGGCGGCCGGTCTGGTCGGTTTCATGAGTTACGATATGGTCCGCCTGATGGAGCGGCTACCCGACTCCAACCCGGAAGTCGTCGGTTTGCCGTCCGGCTTGTTCCTGCGGCCGACGGTCATCGCCGTGTTCGACACGATCGAGGACACGGTTACGGTTGTCACACCGGTCCGCCCGGACGGCGCGGTGGACGCGACGGCGGCCTATGACGCGGCGACCGAACGGCTATGGCAGATCGTCTCCGATCTCGGCCGCGCCCTCCCGCGGGGCGGCGACGCGCCCACGATCAGCGACCCGCCGACGCCGTCATCCAACATGACGCGCGAAGCGTTCCACGAGATGGTCGAACGCTCGAAGGAATACATCCTCGCCGGCGACATCTTCCAGGTGGTGGTCAGCCAGCGCTTCGAGATTCCGTTCAAATTGCCTGCCTTTGCGCTTTATCGCGCGTTACGGCGGCTCAATCCGTCGCCGTTTCTGTTCTTCCTGAATTTTGACGAGTTCGCGATCGTCGGGTCCAGCCCCGAGATCCTGGTCCGGCTGCGCGACGACACCGTAACCATTCGGCCGATCGCCGGAACGCGCCCGCGCGGCAAGGATGCCGCCGAAGACGAATTTTACGCCAAGGATCTGCTGGCCGACCCGAAGGAACGGGCGGAACATCTAATGCTGTTGGATCTTGGCCGAAACGATGTCGGCCGCGTCAGCGAGATCGGGTCTGTCGATGTCGATGAGCGGTTCATCATCGAATACTACAGCCACGTGATGCACATCGTGTCGAACGTAACCGGCAAGATCCGGCCGGATTACGACGCGCTCTCGGCACTGATCGCGGGTTTCCCGGCGGGCACCGTTTCCGGCGCGCCGAAGGTCCGTGCGATGGAGATCATCGACGAGCTTGAGAGCGAACGCAGAGGCGCCTATGCGGGATGCATCGGGTATTTCGGCGCCGGCGGCGATATGGACACCTGCATCGCGCTCCGGACCGCCGTCGTCAAAGACGAAAAAGTCTATGTCCAGGCCGGTGGCGGCATCGTAGCCGACAGTGATCCGGAAGCGGAATATCAGGAAAGCTGGAACAAGGCCCGCGCCTTGATGCGCGCGGTCGAAGAAGCCGTCCGCTTCGCCCAGGAAGAAGACGCCAACCAGAAAAACTAGCCGGCGGTCATCCGGCGTTGAACGATCGTGCTGATCGGAACGAACTGGATGCCGCGCGCTTGGGCCTCGGCCATCCAGGCCGGAAGCAGCTTCGTCGTCAGGTCGTAGGGATGACCGATTCCGATGGCGAAACCCCGGTGGCGGGCGATAGATTCTAGTTGCCGCAGTCGTTTTCCGATCGATGCGGCATCGATGTCATGGTCGATGAAGACATCGCGTACGGCGCTGGGGACCCCGTTTTCCCGGGCCAACTTGATGCCATGGGACCGCTTGTTGGTCCAAGAGTCGAGGAACAGCAATCCGCGTTCCCGGATTTCCCGCATCACGAGGCGCATCCCGGGCCGCCAGGCCGTAAACCGGCTACCCATATGATTGTTGACCCCGACATACCCTTCCATGCGCGCCAAGTTCCACACCAAGCGCTTCCGGAGCTCCTTCGCGCTGAGCGTGGTGAGCATCGCGTGCGGACCCGGGTCGACCGACTGCCGAAGCGGTTCCATCGGAAGATGCAGCAGGATCTCATGTCCCCCGGCCCGCGCGATCTTGGTCAATTTCGGCAAATTGTAGCCATAGGGGATGAAGGACATGGTCATTGGGCCCGGCATCCCAATCGCGCGGCGGGTCCGCTTCTGATCGATACCCAGATCGTCGATCACGATCGCGATCATCGCCTTGCCGGGCTCACGGGGTGTCCGCACCGCGTGCCGCAGCCATGTCGCGTCCCGCGGTCCCGGCAGGGATGCAAGTTGATGACCGGTCAAGCGGTCCGCACCGTCGCTCTCGCCACCGGCCGCCGCATCGTCCGCCGCGTTAACGGTTTCGTCGGTGTCACGCACCGCGTCCCCGTCGTCACTCGCTGGTAATGCTGGCGCAGCGGCCTTTTCCGCGGGGTCCGCGACCGGAACCGCAGCGGTCACCGCCACATCGGTCGGCATATTCGGCGTCTTGGACGCAGCCGCCGGCTCCAACGAGGCCGCCGCCGCGCCTTCGGATGTATCACCGACCTGCTTCACCGGCGCCGGACTGTCCGTTGCCGGACCGGCGGCAACCGGCTGTGATTTCGGTTCCTGTTCCGCAGGCGTCGTCGTCGCGGTGGTCGCCTTCGAGACCGATGTGACGGATTCCCGCGTTGCGTCCGTCTCGCTCTGCGCCGGTTCCGCCGGTTTGGCGGCCCCGGCCTTGGGTGTTTCCGTCGGGTCGGTCTCGGCAGAGACATTGGCGAAAATATCACCGAGCTGCGCCGCTGCCGGCTGGGTATTCTCCCGTACACGAACCTCGATCGCGTAGGGTGGTTCCGGCTCCGCTTTCGGCACGGCGGTATCTGCAACGTCCGACGTTTCGGATGCGTGCGCCCCGGCTTGGTCGTAGTCCGTCGCGTCATCCAATCCGGACGCCAAGACGACGCCCAGGCCGATTCCGATGGCGAATGCAAAGGCCAGGGTCGACGTCACTTTCGCCGCCGACGGGCCGTAATGCTCGGCTGCCGCACGCCACCATACGCCGCTGCGGAGACGGTGCAGCAAACGAATCGGGACAGGGTTGCCGGCCGCTGCGTCCTCGCGGCCGCCCATTTGATCGTCTATGCGGTCTTCCATGCCTTCGCTCGGCGACGATGCCCTTTGCATGTATAGGCGATGTTGTGCGGGCACACCACCACGGTTAACGAACTAGGATTCACATCCCATAGCAGCGGAATACTGATGTCTCAAAAACATGAACGTTTACTGAACGATGGCGTTAAAAGATTGGTTCCACGCCGAAATCACACGCCCGGAAGATTCGCCAAGCGGTGCGCGAAGGGGTAAATCCTTTCCACCGACCGTCCGAAGATCCGGCCATCCCGCCGCGCAGCCGGTCCAAAAAATGGGAGAAATCCGCCATGGAAACGGAAACCGTTCTTTGTTCCATCGAGTCGCACGTCGCCACCGTCACCATGAACAGGCCGCCGGTTAACGCGCAAAACGCGCAGTTTCACACGGATATGGCGGCAGTATTCGACTGGATCAGCGACAACGGCGATGTCCGGGCCGCCGTCCTCACCGGCGCCGGAAAGTGTTTCTCCGCCGGCGCGGATATCAAGGACCAGGCCGGTAAGGAACGCGGCCCCGGGGAATCCTGGCAGCACAACCGCCGGGTTCGCGGCTGCTTCTATTCGATTATGGAATGCCAGAAACCGGTGATCGGCGCGATCAACGGCCCCGCCCTTGGCGCCGGTCTCGCGGTGGCCGCCTCCTGCGACATCCTTGTCGCCTCGGAGTCGGCAATCCTGGCGCTGCCCGAAATCAATGTCGGCCTGCTCGGCGGCGGGCGCCATGCGATGCGGCTCTTCGGCCACTCGACGGTCCGCCGCATGATGCTCACGGGCTACCAGATCGCGGGCCCCGAACTGTACCGGCTCGGTGTGGTCGAGGCCTGTGTCGCGCCGGACGACCTGATGGACGCCGCGATGGGCTTCGCCCGCGACATCGCGTCGAAAAGCCCGATTGCGATCAAGCTGGCAAAACACGCCTTGAACGCGATTGAGGAGATGACGCTTCGCGACGGGTACCGGTTCGAACAGAACATGACGGTGGAAGTGTCGAAATCCGAGGATTCGAAAGAAGCGAAGCGCGCCTTTGTCGAAAAGCGCAAACCGGTATTCACGGGCCGTTGAATTTCAGATCGAACCCTGCGCGGGATTGCTTTCTTACCATACCCTTCCCTGCTATATAATCGTGACAACGGGCATGGTGGAGGCAGCCGGAGGTTCTGGCTATAAATATTTGAAATGTTTGTCTTAATCGACAATTACGACAGCTTTACCTACAACTTGTATCACTTCCTGGGCGAGTTGGGGGCCGAGGTCGTCGTCCATCGTAACGACGCCGTCAGCGTCGACGATGTGCTGGATCAAAACCCGGAAGGCATCGTGATCTCGCCGGGGCCGTGCGATCCGGACAGTGCCGGCATCAGCCTCGACATGGTTCATGTCTGTGCCGAACGCGAACTCCCGCTGCTGGGCGTCTGCCTGGGGCACGAAGCGATCGGCCAGGCGTTGGGCGGCAAGGTCGTGCGGGCGCCGGAGCCGATGCACGGCAAGCTGAGCGCAATCAAGCACAATGGGTCGGGCGTTTTCGCCGACCTGGAGTCGCCCTTCCGGTCGACCCGATACCACTCGCTCGTCATCGAACGGTCCTCGATGCCGGATTGCCTGGACGTCTCGGCCGAAACCGACGACGGCGTGGTTATGGGTTTGGCTCACCGTAGCCTGCCGCTCCACGGCGTCCAGTTCCATCCCGAAAGCATCGCTTCAGAAAACGGCCATAAGCTTTTGAAAAATTTTCTATCATTGTCGTCGCGCAAGAAGAATTAAGGGACAGAGGCGCATGGCACCGGATACCGAACAACGACCCGACCTCAAACCCTTCCTCGCCACCGTGGCGGACGGGAAAACCCTGTCGGAAGCGGACGCGGCGGCTGCGTTCGACGTGATGATGTCCGGCGACGCGACCACGGCACAGATCGGCGCCTTCCTGATGGCGCTGCGGCTGCGCGGCGAAACCGTCGAGGAGATCACCGGGGCCGTGCGCACGATGCGCGACAAGTCCCTGAAGATCAAAGCCCCGACCAACGCGATCGACGTGGTGGGAACCGGCGGTGATTCGCACGGCACCTACAACGTCTCGACGGCTACCGCGCTTGTCGTTGCGGGTTGCGGCGTCCCGGTCGCAAAACACGGGAACCGCGCCGCGAGTTCGAAATCCGGTGCGGCCGACGTCCTCGACACGCTGGGGGTGGACCTGGACGCGCCACCCGAAACCGTTCAGCAATCGATCGCCGAGGCCGGCATCGGCTTCATGATGGCGCCGATTTACCATTCCGCGATGCGGCATGTCGGGCCGGCCCGCGTCGAGATGGGCATTCGGACGATCTTCAATCTGTTGGGGCCCATGTCGAACCCGGCCACCGTGACGCGCCTGCTTGTCGGCACTTTCGCGGAACATTGGATCGAACCGATGGCCCAGGTGTTGGGAAAACTCGGCGCGGAACGCGTCTGGGTCGTCCACGGCTCCGACGGCATGGACGAACTGACCACCACCGGCCCCTCGAAAGTGGCGGAACTCAAGGACGGCAAGGTCCTCACCTTCGAGGTGAGCCCGCAGGATGCGGGATTGCAGACCGCAACGCTCGACGATTTGAAAGGCGGAACGCCGGTCGAGAACGCGGAAGCCATCGGCAGTCTTCTCGGCGGGACACCGGGTGCGTTCCGGGATATCGTGCTGCTCAACGCCGCCGCCGCCCTGGTCGTTGCCGGCAGCGCCGCCGATCTTCGCGAGGGCGCGGTGGTCGCCGCCCGGTCGATCGATGACGGTGCCGCAATGGCCGCCCTCGAACGCATGCTGACCTTCGTCGGGAAAGCCGTATGAGCGACGTCCTGAATAAAATCTGCGCCGACAAACGCGAGCATGTGGCCGCGCGCATCGCCGACGTGCCGCTCGACGATATCAAGGCACAGGCCGCCAATGGCCCGGCCCTGCGCCCGTTCGCCGACCGGCTGGCCGCGACGGTCGAGCGCGGCGAGTACGGCCTGATCGCGGAGATCAAGAAGGCATCGCCCAGCAAAGGCTTGATCCGTGACGATTTTGCGCCCGCGGCGCTGGCCCGGGCCTATCAATCCGGCGGGGCGACCTGTCTGTCGGTCCTGACCGACATTCCCTATTTCCAAGGCCGGGACGACTACCTCACCGCCGCCCGGATCGCCACCACCCTGCCCGTCCTGCGGAAGGATTTCATCCTCGACACCTATCAGGTTTACGAATCCCGGGCGATCGGCGCCGACTGCATCTTGCTGATCATGGCGGCGTTGGACGATGCCGAGGCGGCCGATCTCGAGGGGATCGCCCAGGAATTGGGGTTGGATGTCCTTGTCGAAGTTCACAACGCCGAGGAGCTGGAGCGCGCGCTCAAGCTGACGCCACGGCTGATCGGGATCAACAACCGGAATCTCAAGACCCTGGAGGTCGATCTGGCGACGACCGAAGAGCTGGCAGCCTCCATACCGGAGAGCGGCATCCTCGTCAGCGAAAGCGGCTTGTCCGAACCCGCCGACCTGGAACGGATGGCGGCGGCCGGCGCATCCTGTTTTCTGATCGGCGAGTCGCTGATGCGCCAATCGGACGTCGCGGGCGCCACCCGCACCCTCCTCGCCCGACCGCTCACTCAGCCGGCCTGAAGGCGCTGCATGGCCGATCTCACGCATCTGGACAAGGACGGCAACGCCGTGATGGTCGACGTCTCGTCGAAAGACGTGACGGCGCGCACCGCGACGGCCAAAGGCACGGTGCGGATGTTGCCGGAAACCGCCAAACGCATCGCGGAGAGCGGCATCAAGAAGGGTGACGTCCTGTCGGTCGCGCAACTGGCCGGGATCATGGGCTCGAAACGAACGGCCGACCTGATCCCGCTGTGCCATCCGCTGCCGCTGTCGTCGGTCAAGGTCACCCTCGCGCTCGCCGATACCGGCGACGCGGTCGACATCACCGCCACCTGCAGGACGACGGGGCAAACCGGTGTCGAAATGGAGGCGCTCACCGCGGTCTCGGTCGCCGCCTTGACCGTCTACGATATGTGCAAAGCGATCGATCGCGGCATGCAGATCACCGATATCCGCCTGACTCATAAGGCGGGTGGCAAGTCCGGCGACTACGAGGCGCCCTGATGCTGTCGGTGGAAGAAGCCCAAAGCCGCGTCATCGCGGCGTCAAAGCCGGTCCCCGCCGAGCAATGCGGCCTGGCGGACGGACTAGGACGGGTACTGGCCGAGGACCTGGAAGCGCGGCGCACGCAGCCGCCGTCGGCCGTGTCGGCGATGGACGGCTACGCCGTGCGCGCGCAAGACGTCGCGATGGTGCCGGTGACGCTGGAGGTCATCGGCTACGCGCCGGCGGGCGACGCGTTTACGGGGACGATCGGCCCCAACCAGACGGTCCGCATCTTCACCGGCGGGCCGGTGCCGGACGGCGCCGACGCCATCGTCATCCAAGAGGATACCGAGAGCGACGGCGACACGGTGATCGTCAAGGAATCGTCGCCGCCGGGTCATTACGTCCGGCCGGCGGGCCTGGACTTTTCCGCCGGGGAGCGGTTGCTGACCGCGGGTCAGGTTCTGACGGCGCGCGATATCGGGCTCGCGGCGGCGATGGACCGGCCCTGGCTGATGGTGCGCCGGAAACCCCGCGTCGCGATCCTGGCGACCGGCGACGAAATTGTCATGCCGGGCGACCCGGTCGGGCCGAATCAAATCGTCAGTTCGAACGCACTGGCCCTGGCCGCGGCCATCAAGTCCTTCGGCGGCGAACCGGTTTTGTTGGGCATCGCGCCCGACGACCGGGAGGCGCTCAGCCGCATGGCCCATGGTGCCGCGGGGTCCGATCTGCTGCTGACGACCGGCGGGGCCTCGGTGGGCGACCATGACCTGGTGCAGAGCGTGTTGGGCGAACAGGGACTCGAGATCGATTTCTGGCGAATCGCGATGCGCCCCGGCAAACCGCTCATGTTCGGCACGCTGGGCGAGAGCCTGATGATCGGCCTGCCCGGCAATCCGGTTTCCAGCCTGGTCTGCGCGCTCGTCTTCGTGCAACCGGCGATAAAGGCCCTGCTAACCATCGAGAATGGCGGCTTGATTCGCCGATCGGCGACGATCGGGCATGCGCTGGCCGAGAACGACCGGCGGCAGGATTACCTTCGCGCCACGCTCACCGACGGTGACAATGGTGCCCGGATCGCAACAGCGTTCAAGAAACAGGACAGTTCCATGATGGTGCCGCTTGCCGGTGCCGACTGCTTTGTCGTAAGACCACCGCATGCCCCGGCTGCAAAGGCTGGCGATGCGGTAGATATCCTGGAAATCCCGCCCGGATATTGAGCCGGTTTCGGAAATCGCCCGTCCGATTTCCCTTGACCCGATTCGCGAACCAAACTAGAACATATCTCGACGTTTCCGTTTTGTTCGAAGATTTTAACCATTGAATTTTGGGGAAAAAATCTTCTTCGGGGGCCGTCATGATACTTTTTGCGATGTATGCGACGTAAAGGGACTGGGAATGCTCACGCGGAAACAATATCAACTGTTGATGTATGTTCATGAATGCCTGAAGGAGAATGGCGTGCCGCCCTCCTTCGACGAGATGAAGGAAGCGCTTGATCTCAAATCCAAATCCGGCATTCACCGGTTGATCACCGGCCTAGAGGAACGGGGCTTCATCCGGCGCCTGCCGCACCGCGCACGCGCCTTGGAAATCTTGCGACTCCCGGAAAACTCTCCGCAAACCGAACGTCCCAACGTCGGCCGATTCGCGCCGCGGCTCGTCAGCGACAACAGCGGCCCGCTCGTCGGCTCCGCGGTTCCAGACTCGGGACAATCCGTTTCGCTTCCTTTATACGGGCGAATCGCCGCCGGTACGCCAATCGAGGCGCTGCGCGAGGAAAACGACAATGTGGACGTTCCGCCCAGTCTGCTCGGCGGCGGCGAAAACTATGCGCTTGAAGTCGAGGGCGATTCGATGATCGACGCCGGCATCTACGACGGCGATACCGTCATCATCGAACGCTGCGACACCGCCGAAAACGGCACGATCGTCGTGGCCCTGGTCGACGATGCCGAGGTCACGCTGAAGCGCATTCGCCAGAAGGGAAACTCGATCGCCCTCGAACCCGCCAACAAGGCATATGAGACCCGCATCTTCGGCCCCGACCGCGTGGCCGTTCAAGGCCGGCTGGTCGGATTGATGCGGCAGTACTGACCGACAGCGGAACGAATGAAAGACTTATGGCCGACGCGCCGTCCAGGGCCGATCTCCCCGGACGGCGCGAACGCTTTTGACGGTCACCGAATCTCGCCTGATCCAAATAGCATGCGCGCCATGACGCCACAGATCGAACCGGTCGATGGTGCGCAATGCCCCGCGGCAGGCGCCCCGCGCCGGGACGCTGCTAATGACGATCCAATCCGCACGGCAATCGTCCGAAAAGGCCCGCGCATCCTTGATCAGCGCGAAACGACGGCCCGCACGGCGGTACACGCAGCCGAGCCTATCGCAGGAAAGCGGCGCCGACGCGCCGGTCCCCGCCTCCCAGACACGGGACGCCAACTGCCCGTCTCGCTCCGCCCAGATTTTCGCCGCGAACCGTTCGGTCTTTCCGCTCGTCAGGCCCAAGGCGCCATCGGCGAGACGAACCGCCATCAATTTCCCATTCCCGGTGACGAGGACATCCGGCCGGTCGGTCAACGGGATGATGGCCAACCCTGCGACGATTCCAAGGCAGCCAAAAAATCGGACGCGCCCTTGCCACAGGCACAGCCACAATCCGCCCAGTGCAATCGCGACCAACCCCGTTTGCGGCATGACGGGAATGGCCGCCACCGCCCCCGGCCATCCCGCGACGGTTTTAGCGACGAGCACGATCCACTCGATGCCCCAGGCCATCGGGACCAGCGCGACCTCCTCGAGGCCGAACGGCATGAGCGCCGCCGCAAGAACGCCCCAGGGCATGATCCAAAAACTGGCGATCGGAATGGCCGCCAGATTCGCCACAAGACCGAATTGCGTGATCCGGCCGAAGTGATGCAGCGCGATCAATCCCGTCGCCGCGCCGGCCACGATCGTGCTGATCGCAACGCCGATGAAATAGAACGCCAATTTCCGGCCCGGACCGCCGCCCCGCAGCCAATCGCGCAGGGGGTCCCGCAACGCCTCATAGACCGCTACCAAAGCCACCACGGCGGCGAAGGACATCTGGAAACTGGCACTCAGCAACACCTCGGGAGACAGCGCGAGAACGATCATCGCCGCCCATGCGACGAGACGCAGCGACACCGCGGTCCGGTCCACCAGAATCGCGAAGAGCACGATACCCGTCATGATGAACGCCCGCTGCGTCGGCACCGTGGCGCCGGCGAGCAACAGATAAACGAAGGCGCCCGCCAGCGCGGCGATCGCAGCGATCTTCTTGATCGGCAGGCGCAACGCCACCGGCTCGCACAGGGCCAACACCAAACGGACACCGAAGAACAGGATCGTCGCTACCAACCCCAAATGGAGGCCCGATATGGCCAGAAGGTGTGCGAGCCCGGAATCCCGCAGCGCCTGGACCGTTTCTTCGGGAATCGCGCTTCGATCCCCCACGATCAGCGCCGCTGCGATGGCCCCGCTCTCGGCCGGCAGGACGCTTCGTATGCGGTCCGCCATCGTTTGGCGGAGCTTCGCCAGATTGATCGCGGCGGTCCCGACGCCGCCACCGTCCGCGATGTCTTGGGCGGGTTTGACATGGCCCAAGGCGAACCCGACGCCGCCGATCCGGGCAAACCAGGCGCGGCGCTGGAAATCATAGGCACCCGGCATCGCCGGGGCCGGCGGTGGTGAGAGACGGGCCAACACCGAAATCCGGTCACCGACGCCGACATCATCGCCGCGGCGCAGCCGAAGACGTATCCGGTCCGGCGTGGCCGCCGGGGCCAGTCGGCGCACCATCGGGTTTTCCAGGATCACCCGCGGTCCTTTGATACCGCGTTCAAGCTGAACGACCTGCCCGGTTACCACCGTCACCTTGATCGGTTTTGCGAGAACGGGCGCCTCGACCCGATGCGTCTGTTGCTGGGCCACGAAAAAGCCCCCGGCGACGAGCGCCGTTGCCATAAAGGCAGCCCGCGAGAACACCGCATACCGCGACACCCACACCGCGCCAAGCGAGCAGACCAACGCCGACACGGCCCACCAAAGGGACGGCTCGAAGCGCAATGAGAAATAGATTGCGATTCCGGCCCCGAACAATACGGGCGTCCATAACGGCCAACGGTCGCGCTGCGCGGCGGCCAGCGTTTCAGCCCGCGCTTTCACCGCACGTCTGATCGCCATGCCGTCGGGATCCGACGCGCCGAGCGTCGACATCGCGCTTCCCCTCATCCCCAAACCGTCGCAATGCGCCCCAACGAGCATATACGGCTGCCGGAGCCCCGCAATAGTCGACGCGTGCCAGCAGCCAGCCAGTGTGCTACACCCGGCCCGCCCAACGCGCGCGATCAAGCGCCCAACCCGAACAACCATAGACGCCATGAAAGTCATTACCCGATTTCCGCCATCGCCAACCGGCCGCCTTCATATTGGAAGCGCACGGACGGCACTTTTCAATTGGCTTTTCGCCCGTCATCACGGCGGCCGGATGGCGCTGCGGATCGAAGATACCGACCGCAAGCGATCAACCCAGGAGGCGATTGACGCCATCCTCGATGGGCTGAACTGGCTCGGACTTGATTGGGACGGCGACGTGGTATTTCAGACGCAGAACGCGGACCGCCATGCTGCGGTCGCGAAGGAACTGCTCGACGCCGACAAAGCCTACCGCTGCTATTGCACGCCGGAAGAGTTGAAGGAAATGCGGGAGACCGCCCGGTCGGAAGGGCGACCGGCGCTGTATGACAGGCGATGGCGCGATCGCGACCCGGCCGACGCGCCGGAGGGCATCGACCCGGTGATCCGAATAAAAATGCCGCAGTGCGGCAAAACAACCATCTCCGACCTTGTCCAGGGCGACGTCACCGTCGCAAACGAACAGCTGGACGACTTCATCCTGCTGCGCGCCGACGGTACGCCGACCTATATGCTGTCGGTCGTCGTCGACGACCACGACATGGGCATCACGCATATCATCCGCGGCGACGACCACCTCAACAATGCCTTCAGACAGTTGCATCTGTTTGACGCGATGGATTGGCCCGTTCCGGTGTTCGGCCATATCCCCCTCATCCATGGGGCCGACGGGCAGAAACTGTCGAAGCGGCATGGCGCGCTCGGGGTCGAAGAATATCGCGCCATGGGATTCCTGCCGGAGGCGATGCGGAACTATCTCCTGCGGCTGGGATGGAGCCATGGCGACGAAGAGATCATCTCGACCGATCAAGCCGTCGAATGGTTCGATCTCGACAATGTGGGCCGCTCGCCCGCCCGGTTCGATCTCGCTAAGTTGGAAAACCTCAACGCGCACTATCTCAAAGAATCCAATGATATCGGGCTCGTGGAGATGATCGTCCCGCTGATTGAGAAGGCCCGCGCCATATCGGTCGACGACGACGGCCGGGCCCGGCTGGCAAAGGGCATGGAAGGCTTAAAGCCGCGTGCGAAGACATTGCTCGACCTAGCCGAAAACGCAGCCTTTTATGTGGCCCGGCCGACTTTTCCGCTTGAAAATGCCAAGGCGGCGAAACTACTGAAAGACCCAGCCGTCACGGTCTTGGGCGGCGCTTTGGAAACCCTGACGGGCGCCGACCCTTGGGAAAGCGAAAACTTGGAATCCGTGTTACGCGCTCATGGCGAAAAACATGACTTGGGCTTCGGCAAAATTGCTCAACCATTACGTGCAGCGCTTACCGGCTCGAACGCGTCGCCCGGCCTCTTCGAAGTCATGGAAATCCTCGGCCGCGAAGAGACAATTTCGCGGATTCAAGCCGTTCCCGGCGTTCCGGCGGACGGCTGAGCAGGTTTGCTCAACGCCGCCAACGCGGGTATACTGCAGTGCAACAGAGACAAGGGTAATTGGGAACGCAGGCGGTGAGCGCGCCCCGCCCCTGTCGCGATCTGACGCTTGCCAGATAAGAAGGGGTCACTATGACGCAGGAAAAATCTGCCACCGGTTCGGCGGCTTCGAATGAGTATGTAACGCTTACCGACCACACCACCGGTGAAAACTATGATTTTCCCCTGATGCCGGGATCAACGGGGCCGAAAGTCATCGACGTTCGCAGTTTGTATGGTCAAACCGGGCATTTCACCTACGATCCGGGATACACATCGACCGGAGCCTGCGAATCGCAAATTACCTACATCGACGGCGAAGAAGGCATCTTGATGCACCGGGGATACCGCATCGAGGAACTCGCCGAGCAAAGCGACTTCATGGAGGTCTGCTACCTTCTGCTGAACGGCGAATTGCCGAGCAAGGCCGACAAGGAAGACTTCGAGAATACCATCACCAATCACACGATGGTCCACGAGCAGCTCAACTACTTCTTCCGGGGCTTCCGCCGCGATGCGCATCCGATGGCCATCATGGTTGCCGTCGTGGGCGCCTTGTCAGCCTTCTATCACGATTCGCTTGACGTGAACGACGAACGCCAGCGGATGATCACATCGCACCGCCTAATTGCAAAAGTGCCGACGATTGCGGCGATGGCCTACAAATTTTCGGTCGGACAGCCCTTCGTGTACCCGCGGAACGATCTCAGCTACGCCGAGAACTTCCTGCACATGATGTTCGCGGTGCCCGCCGAGGAATACAAGGTCAACCCGGTTCTCGCGAAAGCCATGGACCGCATACTGATCCTGCATGCCGACCATGAACAGAATGCGTCGACGTCGACGGTCCGTCTCGCAGGATCGACGGGCGCGAACCCGTTCGCGAGCGTATCCGCCGGCATTTCCTCGCTCTGGGGACCAGCCCACGGCGGCGCCAATGAAGCGGTCCTGAACATGCTCGATCAGATCGGCAGTGTCGAAAATATCGCCGAGTTCGTTGAGAAGGCCAAAGATCCGGACGATGATTTCCGGCTGATGGGTTTCGGCCATCGCGTGTATAAGAATTACGACCCGCGCGCCAAGGTCATGCAGAAAAGCTGCCATGAGGTCCTCGACGCGCTCGGCATCCGTGATGAGCCGCTGCTGAAGCTGGCCATGGAATTGGAGCGCCTGGCGCTTGAAGACGACTACTTCGTCAGCAAAAAACTGTTCCCGAATGTCGACTTCTATTCCGGCATCATCCTGAAGGCCATGAACTTCCCGACCAGCATGTTCACCGTGCTGTTCGCGGTTGCCCGAACGGTCGGCTGGATTTCGCAGTGGAAAGAGATGATCGAGGACCCGACCGCCAAGTTGGGTCGACCGCGTCAGCTCTACACCGGTGCGACGGAACGTCCCTACGTGCCGTTGAACAAGCGGTAGAATCCAGGGAATGCGAACGGGCCGTTGCCCGCGCGGAAGGTCCTGACGGCGGATGGTTTCTCCATCCGCCGTTTTCTATTCGATCGCCGGTGGCACGAGCATTATACGGGCGCACGTCGATGCTCGGCCACGACGTCGAGGATTGCCTCGGCGGCACGACGGCTGGGCGGAATGCTGCCCGCGCCCAACTGCCGCAACGCCTCGTCGGCCGCCTCGATCTGCGCCAAGCCGGCCTTACCGAGTAAGAGTTCGACCTCATCGGCCAATATCTCGGCGGTACATTGAAACTGCAACCGCTCGGGCACGACTTCGCGGTCGAGGATGAGGTTGATCAAATTCACATAGCGCACGTTGAGCAACGGCTTCAGGATCGCGGCTGTTATGTTCGAAATCCGATACGCGACCACGGCGGGGAGCCTGGCCAAGGCCACCTCGAGTGCGACCGTGCCCGAAGCGGCGATCGCGGCATCGCTTGCCGCCATTGCCGCGTATTTCTCGCCACTGTCCTGTATCACCGTCACGGGAACCGACCAGTCCGCCGTAAGACCCTGGACGAGGCCGGAGACGCCGGGCACCGTGGGCGTGACGACATGCAACGACGGGAATTTCTTGGAAAGCAGCTCGATTGCTCCGGAAAATGGCGCGGCATGCCGAGTCACCTCGCCGCGCCGGCTGCCCAACAACACGCAAACCACCGTATCGTCCGCCGCAATGCCGTGCCGTTCCCGAAACGCCGGCCCATCCCCCTCGCCCGCGCGATATTCCACGACAGGATGTCCGACAAAGCGGCACGGCATGCCCGCTTTTTCGAAAAACGGCGGCTCGAACGGCAAGAGCGCCAGCATCATGTCGAAATGGCGTTTGATCTTGTTCACGCGCCACGGCCGCCATGCCCACACGGTCGGCGCGACGTAGTGCACCTTCGGCGCCGTCGACCGCCGCACGCGCTTGATCACCGCATAGGCAAAACTCGGGGAATCGATGGTCACGACCACATCGGGTTCCATCGAATCGATGGCCGTGGCGGTTTCCCGAATCCGTTTGAGCAAGCGCGGAATATGCGGCACCACTTCCATCAGGCCCATCAGCGATAGTTCCTCCATCGGGAACATGCTGTTCAAGCCTTGTTCGATCATAGAATCGCCGCCAACGCCGGCAAAGCGAACGCGATCGTTGGTCGCCTTTCGCAGCGCCGCCATAAGTCGTCCGCCGATCTGATCGCCGGACGGTTCTCCGGCGACGACGAAGACGCGAAGAAACCCGTCGGTCATTCGCCGGCAACCGCGATGAGGAACAATCCGTTCTGATCCGCCAGTTCGACGACACGGGCCCGATCGACGACCAGCGTCGCGTCGGCCTCGACGGCAATTCCGCGCAACCCCGCGGCGGCCGCAGCCGATATGGTCTCGGGCCCGATCGTCGGCATGTCCGCGCGCCGGTCCTGCCCCCGCTTGGAAAGTTTTACCAGCACGCCGCCGTCTCCATCCCGGCGTAAGGGTCCGCACCGCGCGAGCAATGCATCGGTTCCCTCGATCGCCTCAACGCCGAGGATAAGCCCCTGCTGCACGACGACGGCCTGTCCGACATCGGCGGCGCTCAGGCTGTGCAACACCTCGCGGCCGCGCGCAATGTCGTCTTTCGCCGTCTGATCCGGTGCATGTTTGCCCAACAGGCCCGGTTTGGGTTTTAGGTCTTCCAGCACTGTATCCGGTCCGATTACGCGAAACCCTTCGGCCTCGAATTCGGCGATGACCAACCGCAGGAGACCGTCATCACCCAGACTTTTGCGGCCCAGCCGCATGATGAACTGCAATGTGCGCCAATCCGGGCGGAGGCTCGATAGCGATGGGCGTTCAATGCCGCCGGCCAGGACGACGTCTCTTACGTTCAGCGCACGGCCGATCTCAATGGCTTTTCCGGCGGCACCCAGGCGGAGCCAATCGTGCGGCACGTCCTTGACCACCTCCGGATCGGCATGTCCCTCGAGCGCGATGACATGGCATTCACGGCCGGAGGCGCGGCATGCCTCGATCAACATACGCGGTAGGTCGCCGCTCCCTGCGATAATCCCAAGCTTATCCGCCATTGCCGTTTTTGGGCTGCGTTAGGCCGCGGGAGGAATCGGACCGAATGAAACGGACGATGTCCATGATCTCGGCATCGTCCCCGTGCCGCGCCGCGACATCGTCGAGGCGTTCTAGTACGGTTCCGCCGTCGGCGTCGGTGAACAAGGATTTATAGACCGACCGCAGATTATGAACCTGCGCCCGCGTGAATCCGCGCCTTTTCAATCCGATTATATTTAGCCCGGAAAGCCGGCCCCGCTCCCCGATTACCGATCCGTAGGGGATGACATCGTTCTCGACTCCGGTCATGCCGCCGATCATGGCGTGCTCGCCGATCCGAGCGAATTGATGGATGGCCGAGTTGCCGCCGACGATGACGTAATCGCCGATGACGACATGCCCTGCGAGGGTTGCGTTATTCGCCATGATGACATGGTTTCCGACATGACAATCGTGCGCCACGTGCGCACCGACCATGAACAGGCAATGATCGCCGACCGATGTGACCATGCCGCCGCCGTCGGTGCCGGGGTTCATCGTGACATATTCCCGGATCCGGCAATGGCTGCCGACGACCAGGGTCGACGGCTCGCCGGCGTATTTCAGGTCCTGCGGCGGCTGACCGATGGATGCGAAAGGATATATCTCTGCGTGCGCGCCGATCGTCGTCCGGCCGGCCAACACCACATGCGCCTGCAATACGGACTCATCGCCAAGCGTTACGTTTTCGCCAATGCAGCAATAGGCGCCGACTTCAACATTGTCTCCCAACGCCGCACCAGGTTCCACGATCGCGGTCGGGTGGATCTTCGTAGCCATTCAGACGTTTTCCACGAGCATGGCGGAGTATGTCGCTTCCGCGACCGTGCGCCCTTCGACCTTCGCTTTTCCTTCGAATTTCCAGACGTTGCCGCGGTTGCGAATTTTCTTCACCTCGATCCTTAAGACGTCTCCCGGCACCACCGGGCGGCGGAACCGCGCCTCGCTGATCGACATGAAATAGACCAGCTTGCCTTCCGGATCGAGTTTGCCTGATTCCAGCACCAGCACGGCCGCGGTCTGGGCCATCGCCTCGATCATCAGAACACCGGGCATGATCGGTTTCTCGGGAAAATGTCCCTGGAAATGCGGCTCGTTCACGGTGACGCATTTAATGCCGGTGGCGCTCTCGTTCGCGACCAACTCGATGATGCGATCGATCATCAGAAAAGGATACCGATGCGGCAGCGCCGCCATGATCTTATCGATATCGACATCCGGCAGTTGCTCGCCCGTCGCGGCCGCCGCGCTATCGTTCATCCCTTTCCTCCCAACTAACCCCGTATTGCGCCCTTATATCCGCCGTTCCTGCCCAGCAATCAAGCCGTGCGGCAAAGCGGGCAATCTATTTCGTACTCTCCGCATCGGACAACTCGACCGTGGGAAGTCTAGCATTTAACCGGCGCAGGGCCTCTTCCGTGATGACGATCCGCTTTTCGGCGAACAGCACCAGACCGCGCCCGCGCCCCGCGTTCAAAATCAGGTTTATGCCGCGTTCTTCGGCCAATTCCTTCAGGATCGCAATCAACGCGATATCAATCTGTCCCATGCCATAGTTGAACATGGCGTCCATCTCGCGCTGACGGCTTTGCACGATTCCCTGAAGCTCGCCGACGCGCTTCCGCATGGCCTGCCGCTTCGCGTTGAATTCCGCCTCGGAGAGACCAGGCTCCCGCGTCGCAAGCGCCGCCCGGGCGGTCTCCAGTTCTTGGCGGATTGACTTGATTTCTTCCTGCAACGTGTTTCGCCGCGTATTCATCTGTTCGCGGACGCTTCGTCCGGCGGACGATTCCTTAACGACCCGCTGAAAATCAATCACGCCCACAACGGCTTGGGGCAACGCAGCTTCGGATTGTTTGTCATCCGCCGCTTGCTGCGCAGACACGCTGTTTATAAACACTGCCGCCCACATCAGGGCTACCGCTGCGAAGAGTGCCGTGAACCGCGGTACGGCCATCATAGCCTTAGAACCGTGCGCCGAAGCTGAAGCTCAAGAGCTGCGTCTTGTCGAAATCGGCCTTGAGGAACGGGTACGCGATATCCAACCGCACCGGTCCCAAGGGCGATTTCCAGGCAATGCCGAACCCGCTCGATAATCGGGCTTCCTTACTGTCCTCGATAACCGAATTCGATCCGTCCCCGCCGAATGCGGTGCCGACATCGGTGAAGATCGCGCCGCGAACGCCGAATTCCTCCGGCAGCCCGATGGGGAACGTCAGTTCCGCCGACCCGATCGCGTATGTATCCGCGCCAAGCGCGTCATCGGTGACACGGTCGCGCGGCCCCAACCCGCCAACCTCGAAACCGCGCATGCGGTCGTTCCCCAGAAATATCCGGTCGGTGACTCGGGTAGGTTGCCCCAATCCTTCGAGATGCCCTACGTCGGCACTCAGGACACCGATCCATTTTTTGGAGAACGGAATGTAGTATTGCGACTTAACACTCGCGAGGAGGCTGCGAACGTCGCCCCCCAACCCGGCAACATCGGTGGAGACCCGCGCAACAAATCCCTTGGTGGGCGAAAGGCGGCTGTCACGCGAGTCGTAGGTAACGGTCTGTCCAACCGAAGACTTAAATACCGGCTCGGCCTGATCCTTAATGATCTGGGATGCGTCATCGTCGACATCGTTGATATCGACATACTCGAGGGTATACCGGAGCCCCTGTGACCATTTCTCGTCGATCTCGTAGGAAAACCGCATCCGGCCGCCGATCTTGTCCTCTCGGAACGAGCTCTCTGCGTCCCGGCTCGACCGGATGTTGAAGAGGTCGAAACCCGCCGACATGTTGCGGTCCAGGAAATACGGTTCGGTAAACCCGACATCGAATTGCTGGGTCCGCTGCGACAGACGAAAGCTCAGTTTCAAGTCCTGGCCGCGGCCGAGGAGATTCCGTTCCCGGATACCGACCTCACCGACGACACCGTCCTGCGTCGAGAAACCCGCGCCGAGACTGAGCTCGCCGGTCGGTTGTTCTTCGACGTCGACCTGAATGAGTGTTCGATCGGAACTGGCGCCTCGGACCTTGTTGACTTCGACCTTGGAGAAATACCCGAGGTTTCTGATTCTTTGCTGCGACCGGCGCATCTTGGCAGCATTGAAAGCATCACCCTCGACGAGCCGGAACTCCCGGCGGATCACGCGATCGAGCGTCCGGGTGTTGCCGCGAATATCGATCCGTTCGACAAAGACGCGCGGCCCTTCCAGAACTTCGAAGACCACATTGATGGTAAGCGCGTCACGGTCGCGCCGAATCCTCGGCCGTATTTCGACGAACGCGTAGCCGAAGTTGCCGGCAACGTTGGTGATCTCCAAAACCGTATCGTCGACCTGTTGCGAACTGTACCAGTCGCCGGATTTGAACTTGATCAACGGGCGCAGGGATTCCGGCTTTATATCCTCGATCTTCGACGTCACGTCGATCGTGCCGAATTTGTACCGCTTGCCTTCCTCAACCGTGAACGTGACAAAGAAATCGCTGCGGTCCGGGGCAAGTTCGGCAACCGCCGAAACCACGCGGAAATCGGCATATCCGTTTTCGAGGTAATAGCGGCGCAACAGCTCGCGGTCGAAGGTCAGCCGGTCCGGATCATATTTGTCCGCCGTGGTTAAAATCCGCCACCATCGGCTCTCCTTGGTCAGGATGATTTCCCGAAGATCACTGTCCGAGAAGACGCGGTTGCCGACGAACGAAATCTTGCGGATGCCGGATTCAGGGCCTTCCTTGATCTCGAACACCAGATTCACCCGGTTCTGGGCAAGCTGGATCACCTTCGGCTCAACGACCGCCGCGAAATAACCGCTTCGGCGGTAGAGGTCGATAATCCGTTTAACGTCCTGTTGGACTTTTGTCCGTGTGAACACGACACGTGGGCGAAGCTGCACTTCGGGCGATAATTGCTCTTCGTCGAGCTCGTCATTCCCTTCGAACGCGATGCGGTTGATGATGGGGTTTTCGACGACGCGTACAACAAGGCGGTCGCCCTCGCGGCTGATCGTGACGTCGGCGAATAATCCTGTCGCGTATAGCGCCTTGAGTGAACTGTTGACCTTGCCGCCGTCAAAAGACTCGCCGGCCTTGAGCGTCATGTATGTGCGAACGGTGTTCGGATCGATGCGTTGGGTGCCCTCGACGACTACCTCGGATACCGTCCCGTCGGTCGGGGAAACACGCGGCACGACGGGGCTTGGCGTCGGCGCCGAGGAACCCGGCGCGCCCGTAACCGGCGCCGGCGGAACGATCGTCGGGACACCGCTGCCCTGCCCGAACGCAGGGCCGCGCGCGAACGCAACGCATAAAAACACGCCGCAAATAACGGCGATCCTGAGCCCGCTCACCAACTAAGTAACGCTCCCTGTATTGACCTGGTCAGGTCATTAGTTCAGGTCATTAAATTCTTAACGAATTCGAATACTGGAAGATTAACCAGGTCATTTATGGTGACGAATAGCATAAGGCCCAGGACCAAGACCAGTCCAATCCGAAAACCGATATCTTTTGCCTTCTCGCCGAGGGGACGGCCGCGGACCGCCTCGATCGCATAGAACATCAGATGACCGCCGTCGAGCATCGGGATCGGGAAGAGATTGATCAAACCGAGATTGATCGACAGTAGCGCCATGAGAGAGATGAAGGGGATAAGACCGTGCCGCGCCGTATCGCCGGACAATTGGCCGATCCGCACGGGCCCGCCAAGCTCTTTGAGGTCGCGCTTGCCCGTGATGATTTGGCCGACGGCGGTTAACGTATCGATCGTCAGATCGATCGACTCCTTGCCCGCTTCCCAAACCGCATCGAGCGGGCCGCGTTTTTTCAATTCCATGCCGGATCGCTGAACACCGAGCAATCCAATCTTGTGCTTGTTGCCGGAGACATCCTCGGTTTCGCTCACCTTGGGCGTCGCCGTCAGTTGCACTTCCTTGCCGTCGCGCAGCACGACAATGTCGAGCGGCACGCCGGGCCGCAGTTGAACGATCCGCTGCACGTCGCGAAAACGCTCGACTTCCGATCCGTTGATCTGCAGGAACTCGTCGCCGGCCTGGATACCCGCCTCGGCGGCGGCACTGTTCTCGATCACCTTACCGACGGTCGCAGGGGTTTGCGGCTGTCCCAGCGTCATGAACAGGACCGCCAGGACGATGATGGCGAAAATGTAGTTGGCCGCAGGTCCCGCGAAGACGATCGCCGAGCGTTGCGCCAGCGATTTGTGCGGGAAGGAAACTGCTTCGTCGGCAGCGGTCATCGCGTGTCCGCTGTCGCCGCCGCCGCTGTATTCGCCCTCGCCGAACATCTTGACGTATCCGCCCAGCGGAACGGCGCTGACCTTCCACCGCGTCTGCGCCTTGTCTGTCCACCCGAATATTTCCGGACCGAAGCCGATGGAGAAGACCTCGACCCGGACGCCGCACCGACGCGCCACCCAGTAGTGGCCGTATTCGTGGACAAAGACCAATACCGTCAACAGGACGAGAAAGGCAGGTATGTAGATTAGAAAAAAATCCATGGCCCTACTGTGTTGGTTGGCGACCCGAAGGCCGGCTATGCCCGTGCGGCGACACTGTCCGTTGCGGTCCGGCGCGCGGCGTCATCGGTGGCGTGAACGTCTTCCAAGGACTGAAGTGCCCCGTTCGGCGTCCGTTCCAGGGTTTCTTCCACAACCCCTGCAATGTCGAGGAATCCGATCCCACCAGCCAGAAAGCTCGCCACGGCCACCTCATTCGCGGCGTTCATAATAGTTGGCGCTTTTCCGCCGATCTTCAAGGCCTCGCGGGCCAGCCGCAGTGCCGGAAATCGTTCGGAATCAGGGGGTTCGAAAGTCAGGGTCGATACGGTTGCGAGGTCCAGCCGCTCGGACGGTGTCGTCATCCGGCCCGGCCAGGCCAAGGTGTAGGCGATCGGCGTCCGCATGTCCGGTGTGCCGAGCTGCGCCAGCACCGACCCGTCCATATAGGTCACCATGCTGTGGATCACCGACTGCGGGTGTACCAGCACCTCGATCTTGTCCTCCGGCATGCCGAACAGGTAATGCGCCTCGATGACCTCCAGTCCCTTGTTCATCATGGTGGCTGAATCGACTGAAATCTTGGCCCCCATGTCCCAGTTCGGATGGGCAACCGCCTCCGACGGGCTCGCCTGCCCCATCCGCGCGATATCCCATTCCCGGAAGGGGCCGCCGGATGCCGTCAGGACGAGCTTCTCGATCCCGCCGCGCCGTTCGAAATCGAACACCTGAAAGATTGCGTTATGTTCGGAATCGACCGGCAACAAGGTCGCGCCGCGGACCTCGATCTCCCGCATCATCAGCTCGCCCGCACAGACGAGACATTCCTTGTTTGCGAAAGCGACCACCGCCCCGCGATGAACCGCCGCCAATGTCGGCTTGAGCCCGGCGAATCCGACGATCGCGGCCATGACCCAATCCGCTGGCCGTTCCGCCGCTGAAATCACCGAGTCATTTCCGGCCGCGATTTCGATCCGCTCGCCGGACAGCGCGTTCTTAAGATCCGCATATCTGCGCTCGTCGGCAATCGCGACGAAACGCGGTTTGAGCGCACGCGCTTGCTCGGCCAGCAGTTCGACATTCGTATTGGCGGTCAGCGCCTCGACCGCATAAAGTTCCGGTTCACGCGCGATCAGATCGATGGTTTGGCATCCGACCGACCCCGTGGACCCGAGGATCGTAACGCTGCGCGTGCCGGTATCGGCCTTTGCGGCAGTCTGCCCGCTGATTACTGCCATGTTATCGGACTCTCCCCCACCGACGCGGTGATAAGCGCTGCCGCCGGCATTACAGTTAAATAGCCGTCGAAACGGTCAAGAAAGCCGCCGTGTCCCGGTATCAGTTGACTGGCATCCTTCACGTCGAAGTGTCGCTTCAGCTTTGACTCGATCAAGTCACCAAATTGCGCAACCGCAGCCAACAGTATGCTCACCCCTATGAGTAGAAGCGAGGCACCGTCCGCAACTGCGTTTCCCATAACCCAGCCGGCTACGGCGGCGCAAGCCATTCCGCCCAGAAGACCGCTCCAGGTCTTGTTGGGACTGATTGACGGCGCCAGCTTCGGGCCGCCGATTGTGCGCCCCGTGAAATAGGCGCCCACATCCGTCGCGACAACGACGGCGACGAGCCACAGCACCGTCCATAGGCCCGTTTGATCGTCGCCGCGCAGCCATCCGGACGATACGATACCGAACACCACATACGGCAGCCCTGCGATCAGGATCCACCGGTTCGGCGCGCGTTTCACCATCGCCAACGCCAGCACCACCGCCGATCCCGCGGCCACCGCCCCGGCAACGGCCGGGAAGCCATATATCTGAAGCCCGAGCGGCGCCGCCACCGCAGCGACGATCATCGTCCCGTGAATGGCGCTGTCGGGCGCGCCGCAAATCGCCGCCCATTCCCAGCACATCGCGGCGCTAATGACCGCCAGCAGGACGGCAAAGGCCCATCCGCCGTACCAGGCGGCAGCGACACAAATCGGCAGAATGACAAGCGCCGACAGAACCCGGCGCTGGAGGCCGCTGGATTTAGGAGGAGCCAACGGTCGCGCCGTATCGTCGATCGCGACGCTGAAATTCCTCGACTGCTCCAGCGAGGCTCCGCTCGTCGAAATCGGGCCACAGAGTATCCAGAAAGACGAATTCGGTATAGGCGAGTTGCCAGATCAGAAAGTTGCTGATGCGCTGTTCGCCGCTGGTCCGGATGAGAAGGTCGGGATCCGGAATGCCGGCTGTCGCCAAGGCCCGGTCGATCGATTTTTCCTCGATTTCCTCCGGCGCCAGACGACCGGCCGCGACCTCCCGCGCCAATGACTGCACCGCGTGGGTAATGTCCTGGCGGCCGCCATAGCTCAACGCGAGGATCGCGGTAAGTCCGGTATTGTTCACCGTTGTGCTTTCCGAGTGCTCGATCAGCTTGACGATATCGTCCGGCAGCTTCCGCCGGTCGCCGATGATCTTGATCCGCACGTTGTTTTTGTGAAGTTCGGCGGTCTCGGCCCGGAGATAGAGCCGCAGCAATCCCATCAAGTCCTGAATCTCGGTGTCCGGCCGGCTCCAATTCTCGGACGAGAACCCGAACAGCGTCAGATAGGAAATCCCCGCCTGGGCGGCGGCGCGCACCGCCTTGCGGACCGATTCCGCACCCTGCTTGTGCCCAGCCGTGCGCGGCAGGTTGCGCTGTTTCGCCCAGCGGCCGTTCCCGTCCATGATGATCGCAACATGGACCGGCGGTGCGGCCGTGCCTGATGTGGAGAGAAGCGGATCCATCGACTAGACCTGCATGATCTCCTTTTCCTTGCCCTCCAACGACCCATCGATCTCTTTGATGTGGCCGTCGGTGGCCTCCTGGATTTCGGCGGCAAGGTCTCTGTGCTTGTCTTTGGAGATTTCGCCGTCTTTTTCCAACTTCTTGAGCTGATCCATCCCGTCGCGTCGCACGTTGCGCACCGCCACGCGGGCTTGCTCGGCATACTTAGCGGCGACCTTCTTCAGTTCCATGCGCCGCTCCTCGCTGAGGTCGGGGATCGGCACGCGCACGAGATTGCCATCGGTCTGCGGGTTGAGCCCGAGATCGGAGTCCCGGATCGCCTTCTCGACGGACTTGACCATGCCCTGATCCCAGACCTGCACGGTCAACAGCCGCGGTTCCGGCGCCGCGATGTTGCCGACCTGGTTCATCGGCATCTGGCTGCCGTAGGCTTCGACCGTGATCGGCTCCAGCAAACTCGTCGACGCGCGGCCCGTTCTTAACCCGCCGAATTCCCGTGACAGCGCCTGAATCGCCCCATCCATGCGGCGCTGCAAGTCAGCCATATCGAAATCAGCCATGACTTACGCTCCCTTGCCGATAATTGTGTAAGTACCCTCGCCTTTTATCACATTTGCAAAAGCGCCTGAATCGCGAATTGAGAACACGATGATCGGGATATCATTCTCGCGCGCGAGGGAAATGGCGGATGCGTCCATCACCTTGAGGTCACGGGAAAGCACTTCGAGGTAGGAAAGCCTGTCGTAGCGTTCCGCGTTCGAATCCTTCATCGGATCCGCGCTGTAAACGCCGTCGACCTTGGTCGCCTTCAACAAGGCATCGCAGCCCATCTCGGACGCGCGCAACGCCGCGGCCGTATCGGTCGTGAAGAACGGGTTGCCGGTCCCGGCGGCGAAGATAACGATCCGGCCCTTTTCCATGTGCCGGACCGCGCGGCGCCGGATATACGGCTCGCAGATCGACTGCATCGGAATGGCGGAGAGCACCCGGGTTTGCGCGCCGACGGCTTCCAACGCGCTCTGCATCGCCAGCGCGTTCATCACCGTCGCCAGCATACCCATATAGTCGGCGGTGGCGCGCTCCATGCCGTTGGCCGCACCGGAGACGCCGCGGAAGATGTTGCCGCCACCGATAACGAGGCAGATTTCGGCGCCGAGATCGGCGACGACCTTCACCTCTTCGGCGACGCGGGCGACCATTTCGGGATCGAGGCCGTATTCCCGGTCCCCCATCAGGGCTTCGCCGGAGAGCTTTAAGAGGACTCGGGAGTATGACGGCGCGGATGCTTCGTTCGTTTGTGCCAGTTTCGTGCCCGAAGCCATCCCGCAGACTTTCCTTTTGTTTCTATTCAGACACCCGACAACTCAATCCGAATCGTCGTCCTTTTAATCGCCGGTCAGCGAGGCAACTTCCGATGCGAAATCGGCCTCGTCTTTGTCGATGCCTTCGCCCAACTCGTAGCGAAGGAAGCCGGTGATCTTGATCGGCGCGCCAGCCTCCTTGGATGCGTTCTCGACAACCTTCGCGATCTTCGTTTCGTTGTCGATTACGAAGGTCTGCTCCAGGAGAACGACTTCCTGATAATATTTGCGCAGCCGGCCTTCAACCATCTTCTCGACGATCTCCGCGGGCTTGCCCGACGCTGCAGCCTGTTCGGCCAGAACTTTTCGTTCCCGTTCCACGGCTTCCGGGGATACGCCATCGGTCGACAGCCACTCCGGACGGGCCGCCGCGATGTGCATCGCCAACTGCTTGCCGAGCGGTTCCAGTACGGCCGAATCCGCGTCCGATTCGAGCGCGACCAGCACGCCGATCTTGCCCATGCCCGGTTTCAACGCCCCGTGCATGTAGGACGCGACGATACCGGGGCTCACCGCAAGATACCCGGAACGGCGCAGCGCCATGTTCTCGCCGATGGTCGCGATGTTGTGGGTCAGTTCTTCCTCGACGTTCCGGCCGGTGCCCGGGAAATCCGCCGACTTGATCGCGGCTTCGTCGCCCTTGGTCGCGACCGCAATCGATGCCACCTGCTCGACGAAGTTCTGGAAGGACTCGTTCCGCGAGACGAAATCGGTTTCCGCGTTTACTTCGACGACGGCGCCGGTCCCGTTCGCGGCCGAAACCGCCACCAGACCTTCGGACGCCACGCGGCCGGATTTTTTGGCGGCGGCCGCCAAGCCGTTCTTACGCAGCCAATCGACCGCATCATCCATGCTGCCGTCGACCTCGGCGAGTGCCTTCTTGCAATCCATCATGCCGGCGCCGGTCTTGTCGCGCAGCTCTTTGACGAGCGCGGCGGTAATCTGAGTCATGATCAATCCTCTTCCTCGATCCGTAACCGCCGTCGTCAGGCGGATTTCTTTTCATCTGCGGCCGGTTCTTCCGCTTTCGGCTCGGCCGGCGTCTCGGCATCCGGTTTGGCTTCAGCGGCCGGCTTTTCATCGGGCGTGGCCTCTGCCGGTGCATCGGCGTCCGCCGGCGTCGACGGCTCCGTCCGTGCAGCCGCGGCCGCCGGCGCCACGTCGGCGACATCCGCCGTCGGCGCAAGGCCCGCCGTATCGTCCGGGGCTTCCGCTTCCGTACCGATGAACTCCTTCTGCAATCCGTCGATCACCGCGCCCGAGATCAGGTCGCAGTACAGATTGATCGCCCGCATCGCATCGTCATTGCCCGGCACCGGATGGGTGACACCTTCCGGGTCGCAATTGCTGTCGACCACGGCGATCACCGGGATGTTGAGCTTCGTGGCCTCGTGGATCGCGATCGATTCCTTGTTGGTGTCGATGACGAACAGGATATCCGGCAAACCGGCCATTTCCTTGATACCGCCGAGGGAGCGGTCCAGCTTGTCGCGCTCGCGCTGAAGCCCAAGCAGTTCCTTCTTGGTCAGGCCGACCGCCTCTTCCTGCCCGAGTTGATCTTCCAGAACTTTCAACCGCTTGATCGAATTCGAAATCGTCTTCCAGTTGGTCAGCATGCCGCCGAGCCAACGGTGGTTCACGTAATACTGACCGCAGCGCGCCGCGGATTCGGCCAACACGTCGGCCGCCTGGCGCTTGGTGCCGACGAACAGCACGCGTCCGCCGCCGGCCGCAACGTCGCGAACCGCTTCCAGCGCCCGGTGCAGCAACGGCACCGTCTGCTCGAGGTCGATGATGTGAACGTTATTCCGCTCGCCGAAGATGTACGGACGCATCTTCGGGTTCCAGCGGCGGGTGGTATGTCCGAAATGAACGCCTGCTTCCAGGAGCTGGCGCATCGTGAAGGATGGCATTGCCATGATCGTATCCTTTTCCGGTTGGTCCTCCGCGGGTTTCACCGGATTTTCCGGCACCGGAGCGAATGTCACCCTGATCGGCGACCTCCGCACACCCGCGTGTGGGTTTAAGTTGCGCCGGGGTATACCGCCAAGCGCTGCCCGTGACAAGGGTAAAAGCCTGAGTTTGCCTGGATTTTCCGCGCTTTTATCGCCGGTCGGCCGAACCCGGTAAATCCGCGCCCGCAAACAGCATGGCGGCTAGATAATCATTGAACTTCAGTAGATTATCACAGTTTCTTCTGAAATATGGGGCCAAACAGTTGCGCAAACCCTGGGAATCAGCTGGTTACAGGCTTCAGATATCGTGCACGTCGACCACGCCCGAGATGGATTTGACCGCATTCCGCATGGCCGGCGTGATCCGGTACGTCCTGTCCAGCAGAACTTCGATCTCCTGGTCGTCCGTATCCAGGACCAAGGTCACCTGTCCGCGCCCTTTCGTCCCATGATCCTTGAAGACCCCGGCCAGGGCCTCAACCGGGTCCATCTCGCGCAGGAAGATGCGCAGCCCCGCCGCCGCGTTGGCCGCCGCTTCGTCCAGCGGTTCGATATTCATCGCCGTGACCCGAAAATTGTCTTCATGCTTCTGGATACCCGCCGTCACCAGCAGCGGAGCGCCGCCTTCCAGCAAATCCCGGCTCGCCGCCAACAGTTCGGAAAACACCGTAATTTCGTACGCGCCGGTCGCGTCGGACATCTGGACGAAGGCAAGCTTGCCGCGCCGCCCGTTGATGATACGCCGCGCGCCGACGATCCCGGCCAGCTTCACCGCGGCGTCGCCCCGCACCCGGCCGGCCATGACGTCCGCCCAATCGACCGCGCCGATGCGCTGACAACTCTTCTTGTAGGATTCGAGCGGGTGCGCCGACAAATAGAAGCCGATCGCCTCGAACTCCTCCTGCAGCCGTTCCTGCGTCGGCCAGTCATCCACGTCCGGCAGTGAAATCTGCGTCGCCTGCAGGGCATCGCCGAACAGGCTGACCTGCTGGCTCTCCCGGTCGTTCTGCGCCGCGCTGGAATGCCGGATCAGCGTTTCGACCGCGTGATGCACCTGCCGGCGGTTCGGGTTGAGCGTGTCGAACGCGCCGGCCCGGGCCAGGTTCTCCAGTTGGCGCTTGTTCATGACCCGCCCATCGAGACGGTTGGCGAATTCGGTGAGGTCTTTGAACGGACCGTTGGCGCGGCGCTCCTCGACCAGCACGTCCATCGCCGACTCGCCGACATTCTTCAGCGCCGCCAACGCATACCGGACCGCATAGTCGCCCTCCGCCGTTTTCTCCACCGCGAAGTTGGCCTCGGACCGGTTGATATCGGGCGGCAGCAGGTCGATGCCGAGCCGGCCCAACTCGCTGCGGTAGCTGTTCAGCTTCTCCGCGTTGCCCATGTCCAGCGTCATCGACGCCGCCATGAACTCGACCGGATGGTTCGTCTTCAGGTAAGCCGTCTGGTAGGCGACCAGCGCATAGGCCGCCGCATGCGATTTATTGAAGCCGTATCCGGCGAACTTGTTGACCTGTTCGAAGATCCGGCCGGCGAGGCCCTTGTCCACGTCCCGTTCGACCGCACCGTCGATGAACGCCTTCTTCTGCGCATCCATCTCCGCTTGAATCTTCTTGCCCATGGCGCGGCGCAAAAGATCGGCCCCGCCAAGCGTGTATCCCGACAGTTCCTGCGCGATCTGCATGACCTGTTCCTGATAGATCATGATCCCGTGGGTCTCCTTCAGGATCCCCTCGATGCGCGGATGCATATAGTCGGGCTCTTCCAAGCCGTGCTTCCGGTTGATGTAGCTCGGGATATTGTCCATCGGCCCCGGACGGTACAGGGACACCAGCGCGATGATGTCCTCGAAACGGTCCGGCTTGAGTTTCTTGATCACATCGCGCATGCCCGAGCTTTCCAACTGGAACACGCCCGTCGTATCGCCGCTGCACAACATTTCGTAGGTCGCCGCATCGTCGATCGGGATCTGCGACAAATCCACCTCGATGCCGCGGTCCTTCAACAGCTCGACGGCGCGGGCCAGGACGGTCAACGTCTTGAGGCCGAGGAAGTCGAACTTCACGAGCCCCGCCTTTTCGACGAACTTCATGTTGAACTGCGTGACCGGCATATCCGAACGCGGATCGCGGTAAAGCGGCACGAGTTGATCCAGCGGACGGTCCCCGATCACCACGCCGGCGGCATGGGTCGACGCGTGCCGGTACAGGCCCTCCAGCCGCAACGCCACGTCGATCAGGCGCTCGACGCTTTCGTCCTGCTTTATCATGTCCTGCAGTAGCGGTTCGCCATCGATCGCCTGCTGCAAGCTGACCGGGTTGGCGGGATTGTTCGGCACGAGTTTGCAGAGACGGTCGACCTGGGAATAGGGCATTTCCAGCACCCGCCCGACATCCCGCAGCACCGCCCGCGCTTCCAGCTTTCCGAAGGTGATGATCTGCGCCACCTTGTCGTCGCCGTATTGGCCCTGGACGTAATGGATCACGTCGTCCCGGCCGTCCTTGCAGAAGTCGACGTCGAAGTCGGGCATGGACACGCGTTCGGGGTTCAGGAACCGCTCGAACAGCAGCCCCCATCGCAACGGATCCAGGTCCGTGATCGTCAGCGCCCACGCCACCACGGACCCGGCGCCCGATCCGCGGCCGGGCCCGACCGGAATCTCCCGCTCCTTCGCCCATTGGATGAAATCGGCAACGATCAGGAAGTAGCCGGGGAATCCCATCTGATTGATAACGCCAAGCTCGTAGTCGAGCTGTTCCCAATAGGGCTTCGCCGTTTCCTCCTTCGCCGCGGCGTCCATGTCGGCGGTGAACACGTGAGCCTCCAGCCGCTTGTGCAGGCCTTCCTTCGACATGTCCCGCAGCGCGTCTTCCTCGGTGCGGCCATCGAGATGTGGGTACGGCGGCAGGATCGGGTCGCGGGTGTCCGGGATATAGGCGCAGCGCTGCGCCACCACTGCGGTATTCTCGATCGCCTCCGGCAGGTCCTTGAAGAGTTCCCGCATCTCGTCGGCGGACTTGAAGTAGTGCTCCGGCGTCAGCCGACGCCGGTCCCGTCGCGACACAACTGCGCCTTGGGCGATGCAGATCAGCGCGTCATGCGCTTCATACATGTCCTTGGTCGCGAAAAAGACCTCGTTGGTCGCAACCAACGGCAGGTCATGCCGGTAGGCGAGGTCGATCAGATCGGCCTCGATGCGATCCTCTTCATCGAGGTTGTGGCGCAGGATTTCGACATACAGCCGCCCTGGGAACGTCTCCGCCAGATCGACGAGCGCCGCCTCGGCGGCGTCGTTCTGCCCGGCGGACAGCAACCGTCCGACGGTGCCCGCGGGGCCGGCCGTCAACGCAATTAGCCCATCACTCGCCGCCTTGAGATCCGTCATGTCCACATGCGGATGCTCGTTCGATTCCGTCGCCAGATGCGCCTTGCTCGCCAGCGACAGCAAATTGGTGTAGCCCGTCTCGTTCTGCACCAGGAGGACGAGCTGATCCGGCTGCTGGGCGATGCCGCTCCGCCCTTCCCCGTCCGCCCGGCCGATCGCGATCTGACACCCCACGACCGGCTGCACGCCGGACGACCGCAGCGCCAGCGACAATTCCAGCGCGCCGAACATGTTGTTGGTGTCGGTCAGGCCGACCGCCGGCATGCCGTGGTCCTTGCACAACGCCGCCAATTGCGGCACGCGGATCGCTCCTTCGGCCAGCGAATAGGACGAATGGACGCGCAAATGAACGAATTCGGATGGTTTTTCTTGGCTCATGCCGGGATCATTCCATGCGTTCGGCGTTCGGCGCCAGCCACCCGCCGCAAGCCCCCGAAATCTGGCCCGCTGCCGCCGACGACCCCATGCGGCAAATCGGCAAATCCTGCGAATCGAATACCCGGCGAGGCGCGCTACCCCATGCCCTCGCGCAGGATGCCGTCCTCGAGGCGAAGGATGCGATCCATCCGGTCGGCGATCTCCATGTTATGGGTCGCGACCAGCGCCGCCAGGTTGCCTTCGCGCACGAACTCCGTGAACAGGGCGAACACCTCGTCGGCGGTCTTGTGGTCCAAATTGCCGGTCGGCTCGTCCGCGAGCAAGACAAGCGGGCGATTGGCCAGCGCCCGGGCGATCGCGACCCGCTGTTGCTCGCCGCCCGACAAACGCGCCGGCCGATGGGTCGCCCGGTCGGTCAAGCCGACCAAATCCAAAAGCGCCCGCGCCCGGTCGCGCGCGTCGCGACGGCTGGTGCCGGACAGCATCTGCGGGATCATGACGTTTTCGAGCGCGTTGAACTCGGGCATCAGATGGTGGAACTGATAGACGAAGCCGATATCCTTGCGCCGCACCGCGGTCCGGTCCGCATCCGACATGCCCGCGCACGGGCGGCCGTCGACCGTTACTTCGCCGCCATCGGCATGCTCGAGGAGGCCCGCGACATGCAGCAAGGTCGATTTTCCCGCGCCCGACGGCCCCACCAAGGCGACCAATTCGCCGGGCCGGATCGTCAGCGTAGCGCCGCGCAGCACCTGCAGCGACTCTTCCGCCTGCCGGTAGGTTCGCACGACCTGAGTCAGTTGCAGCGCTGCCTCACTCATAGCGCAGCACCTCCACCGGATCGAGCCGGGCCGCCTTCCAGGCGGGATAGATCGAGGCCAGGAAGGACAGCAGCAGCGCCATCAGGATCACCATCGTTACCTCGGTGGGATCGATTTTCGCCGGCAGCTGTGACAGAAAATAGATTTCCGCCTGGAACAGGTCGGTGCCGACCAGTTTCTGGATACCCTGCCGGACGGATTCGATGTTCTTCGCAAAGGCGATGCCCAAGATTGCGCCCATTATGGTGCCGAGGACACCGACACTGGCGCCGGTGATGAAGAATATCCGCAGCACCAGTCCCCGCGTCGCGCCCATGGTGCGCAGGATCGCGATACCCTTGCCCTTGTCCTGAACCAGCATCACCTGGCTCGAAATAATGTTGAACGCCGCGACCAGGATGATCAGGGTCAGGATCAGGAACATCACATTGCGTTCCACCTTTAGCGCCGTAAAGAAGCTGCTGTTGGCCTGCTGCCAGTCCCGGATCCGGAACCGGGCGCCCAGCGCCTTCTCGATCTCGAACGATGCCGGGCGGACCCGGTCGGGATCGGCCATCATGACTTCGAGCTTCGACACCGCGTCGATCTTCCTGAAGAAGATTTGCGCATCGCTGAGCGGCATGAAGACGAAGGTCGCGTCGTATTCCGACATGCCGACCTCGAAGATCCCCGCCACCGGATAGGATTTCGTCCGGGGCAGCGTGCCGAAGGGCGTGCTGGTGCCGTTCGGCGAGATCAATTTGACCTTATCGCCGACGCGCAGGCCGTAGCGGCGCGCGAACCGGCTGCCGACGATGATGCCGCCGCCGTTGTCGAACTTTTCCAGCGATCCCTGCAACAAGCTGTCCGCCAGCAACGGCCGGGCCAGAAAATCCTTGGCCCGGATGCCCCGGACCAGCGCGCCCGCGGCCACGCCGTTGGCGGTCGCCATCACCTGTCCCTCGACCAGCGGCGTCACGCTCACGACGCCGTCCAGCCCCTTCAGGACGGCGATCGGCTTGTCGAAATCCTTCACCGAGCCGTATTGCCCGGTCACCTCGATATGCCCGTTCAAGCCCAACACGCGGCCCAACAGTTCGGCCCGGAACCCGTTCATCACCGACATGACGATGATCAGCGTGGCAACGCCCAGCATGATGCCGAGAAGCGAGAACCATGCGACGACCGAAATGAACCCTTCCTGACGCCGCGCGCGCAGGTACCGGAAGGCGATAAGCCGCTCAATTGCGCTGATCAACTGTGCCGGTCCTCATTGTTGGAAGAAGGATTGTGACGTCCGTGATGCATACCGCCGCCTCCCCTACATGGCGATCGGCTTCAGCCGGTCAACCGCGCCAAGGCCGATTCCATCGAGACTTCCTCTTTGTCGCCGGACGCGCGGTTCTTCAACTCGACCACCCCGTTCTTCAGCCCCCGCGGGCCGATGACCACCTGCCACGGCAGCCCGATCAGTTCCATGTCGGCGAATTTGACGCCGGCGCGTTCGCTGCGGTCGTCATACATCACCTCGGTGCCGGCGCTGTCCAGCTTGGCGAAGACATCCTCGCAGGCCGCGTCACAGGCGTCGTCGCCCTGCCGCAGGTTGATCAGTCCGGTCTTGAACGGCGCAACCGCTTCCGGCCAGACGATACCGTCGTCGTCGTGTCTCGCCTCGATGATCCCGCCCACCAGACGGGAGACACCGATGCCGTAGGATCCCATCTCGACGGAAACTTCGTCGCCGTCCGGTCCCGCCACGCGGGCGCCCATCTTTTCCGAGTATTTCGTGCCGAAGAAGAAAATATGCCCCACCTCGATCCCGCGCGCCTCGACAAGATCGGCCGCGTCGACGGGACAGGATGCGGCATCGTGCATCTCGTCGGTCACCGCGTAATGCCCGGTCCATCGGCCGACGGTATCGGCGAGCGCCGCATGGTCGTCATAGTCGACCTCGGTGGTCATCACGTCCATTTCCGTATACGCGCGGTGGCAATACACCTCGCTCTCTCCGGTTTCCGCGAGGATCAGGAATTCATGGCTCATATCGCCGCCGATCGGGCCGGTGTCCGCCTGCATCGGGATCGCCTGCAACCCCATGCGCGCGAAGGTCCGCAGATACGAGACGAACATCTTGTTGTAAGCGACACGCCCGGCCTCGGCGTCGACATCGAAGGAATAGGCGTCCTTCATATAAAACTCGCGGCCGCGCATCACGCCGAAGCGCGGCCGGACCTCGTCCCGGAACTTCCATTGAATGTGATAGACGTTCTTCGGAAGATCGCGATAGGTCTTCACGTCGTTTGCGAAGATTTGGGTGATAAGCTCTTCATTTGTCGGGCCATACAGCATTTCGCGATCATGGCGGTCGGTGATGCGCAGCATCTCCTTGCCGTAATCGTCGTAACGCCCGGACTCCTTCCAGATATCCGCCGATTGGATCGTCGGCATCAGCATTTCCTGCGCGCCGGCGCGGTTCTGCTCCTCGCGAACGATCTGTTCGATTTTCTTGAGGACCCGAAAGCCCATCGGCAGCCAGCTGTAGATGCCCGCCGAGGCCTGCCGGACCATCCCCGCGCGCAGCATCAACTGGTGCGATACGATCTGCGCCTCGGAGGGCGTTTCCTTCAGGGTCGGCAGGAAGTATCGGGAACGGCGGACGGCGTTGCTTGTATCGGTTGTCATGACCTACGCGATGCGTCGATGTGCGGAGTGCTCCTTTGTTGAGGGACCACTCGAAAGATGCGGCTCAAAAGGTGCGACAATGTAGGGAAAGCGCAGGCGCATGTCCAATACCGCCTGCGGCAAGCTAACGCGGCTTCCTGCCCTGCACGATCCGCTGGCATTTGCGTGCCAACTCGGCCTGTTCCGGATCGGTTAGCGGCCGGCCGTTGAAGGTCGCCGCGCCGGTTTCCAGATTGAACCGCACGGTGCCCACGATCAGCTCGGAACTGCCGAAACGGCTGCCCGCCGCGCCGCGCAGCGGGTTGAATGAAATCGCGATCTCCACCTGTTTGGGCGCTTTGATCGCCGCGCTGCTGCCGGGCAGATCGGCCGGCGCGACCTTCTTGCCGCGCACGTCCACCCCCGGTTTGTAGGCCACGTCCGGCGCCGAGCGGTGTTCGACCAGGCGGGTGCAGTCCGCGCGCGGAATGCGGATGATCGTTTCCGCCGCCGATGACGCGCCGGCACCGGCGGCCAAGACAATCGCGGCGGCCGCCGCCGCTATGTTTCCCTTGCACATGAGGGCATCTTATCCATTCCTGCCGGTGTGGTCAGCCTCCCCATAAGTAAGAAAAACAACGCTACCGAGCCGCATCGTGAAGCATCTTTTCAATCGCCACGGGTGTCGGATTCGGCGCCCTATGCCATGCCGCGATAGAACGGGTGGCCGGCCAAACCGGCGCGCCGAAGGCCGGCGTCGTTGCGATCGCCGTCGCCGTCGCACGAAAGTTCGCCATGGTCTAATGAAACGGACCGAAAATGTCCGGACCGATGATGAATTTTGCATGACATTGCGCAAAACATTGCATACACTACCGCCAACTCGGATAGCCAGTCGCGACAAGCGACGGCCCGGCCCGAGTTTGGGGAGGGAAACAAATAATTATCGGAACCGGTAAATCCCTCAGGAAACAACGGTTCTAGAGCTTATAAACTGGGTTGCATTGCGCCGGGGCGAGATTTCAAATCTGGCCCTTTTTTCTTTGCCTGAACCCCTCTTCCTTTGCCTAAACGATAGGCAAGCACCCGCCGCAATTATGTCCAATATCCCGGTTCGACCTGCATCCACGGGGGATTCTTGCCGGCGATGACCTGCTGCACGGGACAGTCCGCCCGGTGCGCCCCCGGCAAATACCCGAGGCTCATCAGGAATTCCCCGGTGATTTCTCCGCCGGTAAACAGAAATGTCTTCTTAAACAGTTTGACCCAGTCGTCCTTCGGCAACGGATGATGCGCGTCGAGCCAATCGGCAAAGCTGCCATGGCTTTTCCGCACCCCCTGGATGCGCCGCGCATTCTCGATCGCCGCGTTGACCTTCAGCTTATTCCGGATGATGCCGGCGTCCGCCAGCAAGCGCGCCCGCTGATCCTCGTCATAGGCCGCGACGGTATCGACATCGAACGCGTCGTAGGCCGCCGTAAAAGCCGGGCGTTTCCGCAGGATTGTCAGCCAGGACAATCCCGCCTGGTTGATCTCCAGCACCAAACGCTCGAACAGGGTCGCCTCGTCACGCGCCGGAAAACCGTATTCCGTGTCGTGATACGGCCCGTGATCCGGGTGCTCGGGCGCGGAATCGCAGTAATGCATGTCGGTCCCTATCCGTGTCGTTCGACGGTCGAGCATATACTGGCAGGACGGTCCGTCACACGAAATCCACAGCTTCGGCGTCTCCTGACAGAACGCTGTCAGGAGCGCTATGCAATTGTCGGGACACCAATACACACACGGAGACACGACAATGAGCTTTACCCCCGAGAACTTCACCGTCTGGGCCGAAATCCCGGTGACGGACCTGGACCGCGCGATTGTTTTCTACGACAAGGTCTTCAATACTGCGTTGAGGAAGGACGAAACGGGTCCGCAACCAATGGCCTTATTTCCAACGTCGGGCGAAAACGGCATTGCCGGACATCTCTACGAAGGGAAACCGGCCGGCGACGGAACCGGGCCTACCGTCCATATGGTCAGTCCCGATACCGTGGAAGCCGCGCTGGAACGGGTCAAAACCGCCGGTGGCAAGGTGCTGTCGGACATCATCACCATTCCCTGCGGGCAATTCGCCTACTGTCTCGACCCGGATGGCAATTCCATCGGGATCTATGCCTAATAGGACACGCCAATGCGACGAGCGGACCGCCTTTTTCAAATCGTGCAGCAATTGCGGGGCGGCCGTCTCGTCACGGCGGCCATGCTCGCCGAGCGGCTGGAAGTGTCCGAACGGACGGTCTACCGGGACATCGCCGATCTGCAGACCAACGGCGTCCCGATCGACGGCGAGGCGGGTGTCGGATACATCATGCGCGAGGGCTTCGACCTCCCGCCCCTGATGTTTTCCCGCGACGAGGTGGTGGCCCTGGTCGCGGGCGCACGGTTGATCCGGGCATGGGGCGGCGCCGCCATGGCCCGCGCGGCGGAGGAAGCGCTGATCAAGATCACCGGCGTCCTGCCCGCCAACGAACAGCGCCGGCCCGAACAAATCGAGATTCACGCCATCGCCTCCGAGATGACGCCCGCCGTGCGCGCGCGCATCGACGAGCTCGAGAAAGCCGTCGAGAACCGCCGCCGGCTCAAACTCGACTATGCCGACGCAGAAGAACGCTCGACAAAACGGGTGGTCCGCCCGCTGGGCCTCTGGTTCTGGGGAAAAGTCTGGACGCTGATAGCCTGGTGCGAACTGCGCGAGGATTTTCGGGTGTTTAGGCTGGACCGTATCGCCGAAATGACCGATCAGGACAGCCCGTTCAAGCCGGAACGGGGCAAGACGCTGACGGATTTCTACCGCCTTATGGAAGAGGAGTGCGGCCGGCCCTCGTAGAAGCCCTGTCGGCCCGGCCTACCCCATATCCGTTTTTTCGCTCTGGCGCAGACCGTCGATGGTGTTCGCGGAATCCACGTTCTCCAGGCTGCTGACCACCTCGATGACCGCTGGGCCGTCCGCCGCCATCGCTTCCTGCAGCGCCGGCCCCGCCTCTTCCGGCGTGCGCACGGTCAATCCGACCGCGCCGAACGCCCGGGCCCAGGCCGCGAAATCGGGATTTACGAGATCCGTGGCGTGCGGCCGTCCGGGATAATGCGTTTCCTGATGCAGCCGGATGGTGCCGTAGTTCGAATTATTGGAGATGATGATCCGCACCTTGGCCCGTTCCTTCACCGCGGTGGCCAGCTCGGAGCCGGTCATCAAGGCGCCGCCGTCGCCGACCAAGGCGATAACCTGCCGGTCCGGGTGCCGCAGCGCGGCCGCGATGGACGCCGGCACGCCCATCCCCATCGCTCCCGCTTCCGAGCCGAGCAGCGTCTGCGTCGCCTTGAATCGGTAATGCCGGTGCATCCAGCTTGCGAAGCTGCCCGCATCGGACGTCAGGACCGCATCGTCCGGCAAGTGTTCCTGCATCGCCGCGATCATATGGCCGAAATCCATGCCGTCCGATGCGTCCCGCGGCGTCAATGCGGCGCTCTCGTCATATCCCGCATGCGCCTTGGCAACCCAGGCCTTGCGGGCGTCCGAAACCGGCGGGGCGTTTTGCGCCGCAAGCGTTTCGAGGAATGGCGCGGCTTCGCTGACCAGCCCCATCTCCGTCGGCAGATTGGTGCCGATCTTGGCCGCGTCCGGATAGACATGAACGAGACGCTGCGACGGGGTCGGGATCGCCCCGCCGAGGCATGCCATCTCGCCCATCCGGGTCCCGACGGCCAGGATCAGGTCCGCGTTGCGCACGGCTTCCTGAATCGCCGCGGGCGGCCGGATGCCAAGCTCACCGGCATAGTTCGGATGATCGTGATCGAACACGTCCTGATGCTCGAAGGTGGCGTAGACGGGAACGGACCAAGTCTCACTCGCATCCTTCAACGCCTTCCGTGCATCCGCCATGTGCGCACGGCCGCCGACGATCATGACGGGCCGTTCCGCCGACGCCAGCATATCGGCCACCGCCGCCACGTCGCCCTCCGACGCCCGGATGCGCGGCGCGCCCTGGCGGCCCAACGGTTTCGCATCGGTCTTCATCTCCAGGACGTTGGTCGGCAGGCCGACGACCACGGCCCCCGGCGTACCGCTTTCGGCGATGCGGATCGCACGGGCAAGGATTTCGGCCATCCGGTCCGGGTGATCCACCTGCTCGACGCTTTTCGCCATGTCGCCGAAGGTCTTAACGAAATCCATCTCCTGCGTGGCGCCGCGCCCGATCCGCTCGTTGTTGACCTGTCCCAGCATCAACACCAGCGGATAGGCCCCCTGCTGTGCCGCATGGGCCGCGATCGAGGCATTCGTGGCGCCGGGCCCCCGGCTGGCGAAGACAACGCCCGCCTTGCCGGTCAGTTTCGAGTCCGCGAAAGCCATAAACGCCGCGCCGCCTTCGTGCCGGCAGGTCACCAAGTGGATCACCGGGTCTTCGTGCAGTTCGTCCATGACGGCGAGATAGCTCTCCCCCGGCACGCAGAACGCCCGATTGAGGTCGTGGAGAACCAATGTATCGAGAAGAACCTTTGCCGCCGTCGCACCCATGATTGATCTCCCTGCGCCCAGCCGAGGGCTGCCGTTACGCGATTAAATGACTGGATGATAATTTGACCGCGCGATCCTGCCCTGTATCGCCCATGTTTCGCAAGTTCGGGATGGGACGGATTATCTTTTGAACGGCATCCCGTGCTTTTCTACTATGACAAGGGAACACCGAGGATTAACCGGAATGACCGAACAAACACTCGATAATCAGCCCTCGACCGCAAGGCCTGCCTTGGATGTCACGCCCGTCAGCAATGCCATCGGCGCGGAAGTTCGCGGCGTCGATCTAGCAAAGATCGACGACGCAACCTTCGCCGCGCTCCACGCGGCTTGGCTCGACTACGGCGTCCTTTTGCTCCGAAACCAATCGCTCAGCGACGCCGATCTCGTTGCCTTCAGCCGCCGCTTCGGCGACTTGGACGAGGCGCCGCCCAACGAGAACGGCAAGGGAGGCATCGACGGGTTTCCGGAAGTCTTGGTGCTCTCCAATGTTAAGGAAAACGGCAAGGCCATCGGTGCACTCGGGAATGCCGAAGCGATATGGCACTCGGACATGAATTACATCGCCGAGCCGCCGACGGGCAGCGTCTTGTATTCGCTCGAGGTACCCGACGCCGGCGGCGATACCGGATTTTGCAACATGTACCGGGCGCTCGAGGAATTGCCCGAGAATGTTCGCGCACGCATTGCCGACCTCAAGATCAAGCATGATTCCAGCACGAATAGCGGCGGCTTCCTGCGCGAAGGCGCAAAGCCCGTCACCGACGTTCGGGAGTGTCCCGGTGCGATCCATCCCATCGTCCGCACGCATCCGGAAACCGGCCGCAAAGCGCTTTATCTGGGCAGGCGGCGCTACGCCTACATCGTTGGGCTAGAACTCGACGAGTCGGAGACTTTGCTGGATGAAATCTGGTCGCACGCCACACGCGACGACTTTACCTGGCACCATCAATGGCGGGTCGGCGACGTGCTGATTTGGGACAATCGCTGCGCCATGCACCGCCGCGACGATTTCGACGACAGCGCGCGGCGCGTCATGCACCGCACCCAGATCAAGGGCGATGCGCCTTACTAGGAGCCGCCGTCAGCTTTGCGGCGTGTAGTCGCGGATACTGATCAACTCCGCCTCGATCACCCAAAGAAGCAATGCGAACAATAGACCCGCGACAACCGTGGTAACGCCGAATTTGATCAGCAGCCGCGGTTTCGCGGGCGCGCTGGTCGCGTGCCCTTCCTCGGGATTCTCGACGGGCCGGTTGCCCCACGGCAGGATCGCGAACAGGGTGATCCACCAGATCACGATGAACGTCAGGATGCCCGTGAACCAATGCATGGATCAGACCTGCTCCAATTCGATGAGCGTACCGCAAAAATCTTTGGGGTGCAGGAAGAGAACGGGTTTGCCATGGGCGCCGGTCTTCGGCTCGCCGTCGCCGAGCACCCGCGCGCCCTCCGCCTCCAGTTTATCGCGCGCGGCCAAGATGTCGTCCACCTCGTAGCAGACGTGATGAACGCCGCCCGCCGGGTTCCGCGCGACGAACGCCGCGATGGGCGACGTGGCGTCCAAGGGCTGCAGCAACTCGATCTTGGTGTTGGGCAGCTCGACGAACACCGTATTGACCCCGTGATCCGGGAGCGGCAGCACCTCGGACACTTTTGCCCCCAACGTGTCGCGGTAGGTCGCGGCGGCGGCATCCAGATCGGCGACCGCGATCGCCACGTGGTTGAGTTTTCCAATCATTTTTTCTGCTCCGGACTGCGCCGCCTCCGGCGTTACGGCAATTCGTTTGTCCTTATACGCGGACCAGATGGATTTCGGTCTGCGGCCGCTTGCCGCACAGCTCGCGCAGGCTGCGCCGCACCGCCCGGCGCGCGGCCTCGCTCACCGTATCATCGTCGTCCCGGTCGCGGCGGGGCAACCGTTCGACGGCTGTGATGACCGCTTCAACCACCTCGTCGGTCACGTCGCCGTCGGTATCCGCCTCCTCGATACCATGCAGGCTGACCATCGGCAGACCGCTGATCGTGCCATCGGGCCCGAGGATGATCGTGGCCACCGCCGAGCCATTGTAGACCATGCGCCGGCGATCCCGGATGACCGTGCTTTCCAGGTTGATCAACCGACGGCCATCCATCGCCAGCCGCCCGGTGAACACCTCGTCGATGATCTCGCCCGGTCCCGGCGCCAGGCGGATCATCGACCCGTTGTGGCCGACGATCGCCTTGGGCACCTGGCAGTCTTCGGCCAATTTGGCATGCGCCAGCAAATGCCGGGGTTCGCCATGAACCGGCACGGCGATCTTCGGCCGGATCCATTGATACATCTGCGCCAACTCGTCCCGCGCCGGGTGTCCGGAAACATGGACGTTTTCCTCATAGGCGGTCACCACCTCGACCCCCTGCTCGCTCAAGCGGTTATGCAGGCGGTTGATCGCAATCTCGTTGCCGGGGATGATCCGGCTCGAAAAGATGACCGCGTCGCCGGGGTCGAGCGACACCTCAGGATGATCGCCATTGGCGATCCGGGGCAGTGCGGCGCGGGATTCACCCTGACTGCCGGTGCAAATCATCAGCGTCTTGTCACGCGGGAGGTATCCGACGTCATGCTCGGTCACGAAGGGTTTGATATCCCGCAGATAGCCGGTCTCCTTGGCCGACTCATACATGCGCCACAACGAACGGCCGACCAAGGCCACCTGTCGGCCATGCGCCTCGCCGACACGGGCCATCGTCTCCAACCGCGCCACGTTCGAGGCGAAACACGCTACCGCTACGCGGTTCTCGAAGCGGCCGACCACATCCAGCAAGGCTTCCCGAACGTCCGCTTCCGATCCGGAATCGCCGGAAACCAGGGCATTCGTCGAATCTCCGACCATCGCCAGCACACCGGCTTCGCCGGTGCGGATCAGCGCCGCCTCGTCGACGGTCGGGCCGACCAGCGGGTCCGGGTCGATCTTCCAATCGCCGGTATGCATCACGCGTCCGACCGGCGTCTCGATGACCAGGGCATTCGGTTCCGGAATGGAATGGGTCAGCGTGATCAACTCGATATCGAACGGGCCCACCGAAAATGTGCCGGATAGCGGCACCTCGGTCACCGGCACGCGGTCGACCAAATCCGCTTCGACCAGCTTGCGGCGCAGCACCGAGAGGGTGAAAGGCGTCGCATAGACCGGGCATTGCAGCCGTTCCCAGAGATACGGCACCGCCCCCAGGTGATCTTCATGCGCGTGCGTCAGGACAAGCCCCGCCAGTTCATCCCGGCGTTCCTCGATAAAGGCGGGGTTCGGCATAATGACATCGACGCCCGGGGTCGAGTCGTCGCCAAAGGTGATGCCCAAATCGACCATCAGCCACTCGCCGGCGTGCCCGTAGAGGTTGAGGTTCATCCCGATCTCACCGGTGCCGCCGAGCGGCAGGAACAGCAACTCGTCGTCACCGGGGCTGCCGGTCTTCAAATAATCGCTCATGCAGGATTGTTCCGCTTGTAGACCTCTTCGAGGCCGCGGATCGTCAATTCCCGGTCGATATGCTCGATCACGTTGGATGTCTCCGCGAAAAGCGGCGCCAGCCCGCCGGTCGCAACGACCGGGAGCGATTCGCCGTATTCGTCGCGGATACGCGTCACGACACCCTCGATCATCGAGATGTAGCCCCAGAAGACCCCGGACTGCATCGCCGGCACCGTGGCCTTGCCGATGACCTTATCGGTTTTCTGGACCGCAACGCGCGGCAATAGCGCCGACGCCATGGAGAGCGCGTCCATCGAGAGATTGATTCCCGGCGCGATCACGTTGCCGCAAAAATTGCCGTCTTTATCGATGACGTCGAAGGTCGTGGCCGTGCCGAAATCGATCACGATCAGTGGGCCGCCATACCCGCTATAGGCCGCCACTGTATTGACGAGCCGGTCCGCGCCGACCTGTTCGGGACGGTCGATGCGCACGCCGATGCCAAGATCCAACGCCGGGTCACCAATCATCAGCGGCTGTTGATGAAAGTATTTCTCGCACAGGGTCACCAGATTGAAGCGCGCTTCCGGCACGACGGTGGCGATGATCGCGGCGGTGATATCCTTCGGTTTGATGCCGGAAAGGCTCATCAATTGGGTCAGCCACACCGCATATTCGTCCGCGGTCCGCTTCGGGTTATTGTGGCAGCGCCAAATTCCCTTGCGGTCACCGTTTTCGGAAACGGAAAACACGACATTGGTGTTCCCGGAATCAATCGCTAACAGCACCGTGTCACTCCTGCACTCCCGGCATCATAGGAAGACATCGCCCGCCGTCACGGCATTTTCCGACCCGTCGGGCAGACGCACGATAAGCGCGCCGTTGTCATCCATACCCAGGAACTGTCCTTTGAATTCATGGTTAGGCAACCGAACGGTGATTTCCTGCCCCAATCCACGCGCCCTGGTAAGCCACGCCCTGCGCACCGGCGTGATGCCCGCAGTCTCCCATTCCCCGCGCCGGCGGTGCAAGCTGTCCAAAAGAGCCATGAGGATGGCCTTGCGATCCGTCGATGCCGCCCCTGCATCTACCAAACAGGTCGCCGGCAGGGTTGTCTCGTCCGGGGCCACGGCGACGTTCAACCCGCATCCGACGACAACCCAATCGACCCGGTCGACCGCCGCACCGGACGATTCGAGCAGGATACCGGCGATCTTCTTGCCGTCGACCAATACGTCGTTCGGCCATTTCTGTTCTATCCGGGCGCTGTCCGGCAGCAACTCGACCAGTGCGTCCGCCATGGCGACCGCCGCGACGAGCGAGAGTTGCGCCGCCACTGCGGGCGGCGCCGACGGGCGCAAAATGGCCGAAAAGTAGAGATTTCCTTCAGGCGACTGCCAACGGCGGCCACGGCGGCCACGCCCTGCCGCCTGGCGATGCGCCCACACCACCGTGCCTTCCGCGGCGCCGTCGGACGCCAAACGGCAAGCCTCGTCATTGGTCGAGTCGAGCAATTCGTGCTCGATTACCGAAAACGGCGGCGGTGCGGTCATCTCGCCCGCCCGGTAAGGTCCGTTCTATGTCTGAAATAACGATGCGGCCGCCGCATCGGCAATCTCTAAGACGGGGGACAGTCCAATGAAGAACAACACCGTCACGATGGCCGTAACCGCAAGCACCGCGCTCACGCCCTTGCCGATCGGGCGTTCCAGCGGTTCACCGGCGTCGTCGAAATACATCACCTTGACGATGCGAACGTAATAGAAAGCCCCGAAAACGCTCGTCACAACGCCGATGATGGCAAGCGTGACGAGTTCGGCCTGAATGGCCGCCATGAAGATATAGAGCTTACCGAAGAACCCGGCCAACGGCGGAATGCCTGCCATCGAAAACATAAAGATCAGGAACGCCAAAGCCATCGGCGGGTTCGCCTTGCCAAGTCCGGCGAGACTATCGATCGTTTCCACCATCTCGCCCTTCTGCCGCATACTCAGGATGCAGGCGAAGGTGCCCATGGTCATCACCAAATAGATCGTCATGTAGACCAGCACGGCGGTAATGCCGTCGCGTCCGCCCGCCGCAAGGCCAATCAGCGCGTAACCGACATGGCCGATCGAGCTATAGGCCATCAGGCGCTTGATATTGGTCTGGTTGATGGCGGCCAGCGCGCCCAGGATCATCGACAGGATCGAGACGAAGACGATGATCTGACGCCACTCGTCCAGCATGGCGTCGAACGGGCCCACCATCACGCGCAGGAAAAGCGCGATGGCGGCGATCTTCGGCGCGACCGAGAAGAAGGCGGTGACCGGGGTCGGCGCGCCTTCGTAGACGTCCGGCGTCCACATGTGGAACGGCACCGCGGAAACCTTGAAAGCCAAGCCCGAAATCAGGAATACCAAGCCGACGATCAAGCCGATGCTCGGCTCGCCGCCGCCGGTAAACTGCTTGGCGATCAATGTGAAGTCGGTTGTCCCGGCAAATCCGTAAATCATCGAGCAGCCGTACAGCAGCAAGCCGGACGACAGGGCGCCGAGAACGAAGTACTTAAGGCCAGCCTCCGTCGACCGCGTGGAATCGCGCCGAAATGCGGCGATGACGTATAGCGAAAGGCTTTGCAGTTCCAAGCCGAGATAGAGCGAAATCAAGTCATTCGCCGAAATCATCATCATCATGCCGAGCGACGCGAAGACGATGAGGATGGGGTATTCGAACCGGGCCATGCCCTCCTGGCGGAGAAAGCGATCGCTCATAATCAGCGTCACGGCGGACCCGACAAGCACCAACACCTTCATATAGACAGCGAAACCATCGACGATGAACAACCCGTTGAAGGCAAGCGTGCGGTCGCTGCCCTGGAACAGCACCATCAGCATGGCCACGACCAATGTGATGATCGAGAAAGTGGCCACCGTGCGATAGGCCCGCTTTTCGCTGGTGAACACACCGACCATCATGAGCGCCATGCCGAACACGGCCAGGACGATTTCCGGCAGCGCGGGGGTGATTAGGGGCAAGGCATGGTTCAACGGTTCACCCTCTCATCTCACCGCACCGCGACCGACGTCGTATTCGCGACGGCGGCGAGCGCAGCGTTGTAGTCGGCTACGAGCTTGGCGACCGACACTTCGATCGGCAGCAGGAAGGACAGCGGATAAATCCCCATCCATAGGACGACCAGGATCAACGGCACGAAAATCGCGATTTCGCGGGCGTTCAGATCGAGGATCGATTTGAGGTTGTCCTTAGTCAACTCGCCGAAAATGACCCGGCGGTAGAGATAGAGCATATAGGCCGCGCCCAGAATCATGCCGGTCGCGATCAAGGCGGCGATCCAGGTGCTGACCTGGAAAACGCCGACCATCACCAGTATTTCGCCGACGAACCCGCTGGTACCCGGCAATCCGACCGATGCCAGCGCGAACACCATGAAAACGAACGCGTATTTCGGCATGCGATGAACCAGGCCGCCGTAATCGGCAATCTCCCGGCTGTGGATCCGGTCGTACACCACGCCGACGCACAGGAACAGCGCGGCGGACACCACGCCGTGGCTCAGCATCTGAATGATCGATCCGGCGACCGCTTGTTCGTTCATCGCGAAGATGCCGACGGTCACGAAGCCCATATGCGCCACCGACGAATAGGCGATCAGCTTCTTCATATCGACCTGCGCCAGTGCCACCAGCGACGTGTAGATCACGGCGACCGCGCTCAGCGCGAAGACGAAGGGCGCGAAGAAGTCGGATGCAACAGGAAGCATACCGATGGAGAAGCGCAGGAAGCCGTAGCCGCCCATTTTCAGCAACACGCCCGCCAGGATCACCGAGCCCGCGGTCGGCGCCTCCACATGCGCGTCGGGCAGCCAGGTATGCACCGGCCACATGGGAATTTTCACCGCGAAGGACGCGAAGAAGGCCAGCCAGAGCCAAGTCTGCACGTCCGGGTCCACGGTGAAGTTGAGCAACGTGATGATGCTCGTCGTGTTCGCCTGATGGTACAGCGTTATGATCGCCAGCAGCATCAACACCGAGCCGAGCAGCGTGTATAGGAAGAATTTGAAGGCCGCGTAGACCCGGCGCGGTCCGCCCCACACGCCGATGATCAGGAACATCGGGATCAGGACCGCCTCGAAGAAGATGTAGAACACAACGAAATCGAGCGCGCAGAACATCCCCACCATGAAGGTCTCGAGGACGAGGAACGCAATCATGTATTCCCGAACCCGGGTCTTGATCGCGTCCCAACTCGCCAGAATGCAGAGCGGCGTCAGGAAGGTCGACAGAAGGACGAAGAACATCGAGATACCGTCGACGCCCATCTGATAGGAAATGTCATATTCCGGAATCCAGGGAACGTTCTCGACAAACTGGAAATCGGGCGTCGCCGGGTCGAACTTGATCCAGATGTAAAGCGATTCCAGAAAAGTGAAAATCGAGACCCACAACGCGGCCCAGCGCGAATTGCGGGCGACTTCCTCCTCCGTCCCGCGCACGACCAGCAGGATGAACAGCGCCCCGACCAGCGGCGTGAATGTGACGACGCTCAACACGCCGATATTCTCGAACATGGCCGCCTAACCCCCGCTTCGCAGCATGTACCAGGTGACCAGGATCACCACGCCGATCAGCATCGCGAAGGCATAGTGATAGACATACCCGCTCTGCAGCCAGCTTGCGCGGCGCGCGAGCTGCCGGGTTACCGAGGCGATGCCGTCCGGACCGACGCCGTCGATCACCGCCCCGTCCCCGGATTTCCACAGCCCGAAACCGAGGCGGAAGGCCGGTTTGACGAAGATGCGGTCATACAACTCGTCGAAATACCATTTGTTGAACGAGAATTCGTAGAGCGGCTTGAACCGGTTCGCCAAGGCGTCTGGCATACCGGGGCTCGCCATGTACATCCAATAGGCCAAGGCAATCCCCGTCGCCCCCATCACCAACGGCATCAGCTTCACCCACAACGGCACGTGATGAGCATCCACCAAAGCCGTGTGGGTCTTCAGGACGAAGATCGAATCGCCCCAGAAAGCCGCCATGCCGTCGCCGACGAACACGTTATACGTAATCGCCCCGGCCACGATCGAGCCGATGGCGAGGACGACCAGCGGCACCCACATGATCGGCGGCGCCTCATGGACATGCGCCAGCGTCTTCTCGTCGCAGCGCGGCTTGCCGTGGAAGGTCATCAGGATCAGCCGCCAGGAATAGAAAGCAGTCATCAGCGCCGCGGCGATGCCGAGCCAGAAGGCATAGGTACCCACCGGCGAATTGGCCGCGAAGGCGGATTCGATAATGATGTCCTTGGAATAGAAGCCCGAAAGGCCGAACACGCCGGGAATGCCGATACCGGCGAGCGACAGGCTGCCGATCCACATGAAGGCGTAGGTGATCGGCACCATCTTGTAGATACCGCCCATCTTGCGCATGTCCTGCTCGTCCGACATCGCGTGAATGACGCAGCCGGAGCCGAGGAACAACAACGCCTTGAAGAAGGCATGCGTGAAGAGATGGAACATCGCCGCGCCATAGGCCGAGACGCCGGCGGCGAAGAACATGTAGCCGAGCTGCGAACAGGTCGAGTAGGCGATCACCCGTTTGATGTCGTTCTGGGTCAGGCCCACCGTCGCGGCGAAGAACGCCGTCGACGCGCCGACCACCGTCACCACCGCCAAGGCGGTCTCGGAATATTCGAACAGCGGCGACAGGCGGCACACCATGAACACGCCGGCGGTCACCATGGTGGCGGCATGGATCAACGCCGAGACCGGCGTCGGGCCTTCCATCGCGTCGGGCAGCCAGGTATGCAGCCCGAGCTGGGCCGACTTGCCCATCGCGCCCATGAACAGCAACAGACACAACACCGTCAAGGCGTGGTATTCGCCGTTCAGGAAGACGATCTGCGCATCCGCCTTGCCCGCCACCGCCGGGAAGATTTCCGCAAACTCGACGCTGCCGAACATCACGAAGACACCGAAGATGCCCAGCGCAAACCCGAAATCGCCGACCCGGTTGACCACGAAAGCCTTGATCGCCGCCGCATTGGCCGACGGTTTCTTGTACCAGAAACCGATCAGCAGATAGGAGGCGAGCCCGACCCCTTCCCAGCCGAAGAACATCTGAACCAGATTGTCGGCGGTCACCAGCATCAACATGAAGAAGGTGAACAGGCTGAGATAGGCGAAGAACCGCGGCTTGCTGTCGTCGTGGCTCATGTAGCCGATCGAATACCAGTGTACGACCGCCGAGACGGTCGTCACCACAATCAGCATCACCGCGGTCAATTGGTCGACCAGCAGCGCCCAGGCGAAGGAGAAACCGGTCACGTCCATCCAGGTGAACAGGCGGACCGTCCGCGCGTTGCCGCCGATAGCCACATCGAAGAACACGATCCAGGACAGAATGCCGGAAATCGTCAGCAGGATGCAGGGGACCAGCATGGACGCCCGGTCGCCCATCAGGCGGCCGAAAAATCCGGCAATGATCGCCCCGATCAGGGGCAGGAAGACGATGGCGGCATCCATCCCGGGTTAACCCTTCATCATATTGATGTCTTCGACGGCGATGGAGCCGCGGTTTCGGAAATACACCACCAGGATGGCGAGGCCGATGGCCGCCTCGGCGGCCGCGACGGTCAGCACGAACATGGCGAAGACCTGACCGACCAGGTCCTGCAGATGCGTGGAAAACGCAACGAAGTTGATGTTCACCGCCAACAGCATCAATTCGATGGACATCAAGATGATGATGACGTTCTTGCGGTTCAGGAAAATGCCGAACAAGCCCAAGGTAAACAGGATTGCGGCAACCGTCAGGTAGTGCGCGAGGCCGATCTCCAGCATCAGATTCCACTCCCCGACGGGACTTTCACCACCTCGATCGTATCCTCGGCCTTACGCGCCAACTGCTGTTCGATTTTCTGGCGGCGGACCCCTTCCCGATGCCGGAGCGTCAGCACGATCGCGCCCATCATCGCAACCAAGAGCACCATCCCCGCCGCCTGGAACAGATAGACGTAGTGGGTGTAGATCAGCCGGCCGAGGGCATGGATGTTGCTGACCTGATCGGGCGGCGGAATCGGTGCGGTGATGGTCGCCGCCGCTTCCGGCGAAACGGCCCAGCTTCCGAGAATCAGGACAAGCTCCGCGAACAGAATGATCCCGATCAGCGCGCCGATCGGCAGATACTGCAAGAACCCTTCGCGCAACTCGACGAAATTGATGTCGAGCATCATCACGACGAACAGGAACAGCACGGCGACCGCGCCGACATAGACGACGACCAGGATCATCGCCAGGAATTCGGCGCCCATCAGGACGAACAGCGCCGCCGAGTTGAAGAAGGCGAGAATGAGGAACAGCACGGAATGCACCGGATTCCGCGACGTCACAACCATCACGCCGGCGGCAATTGCCACGAAGGCAAACAAATAAAATGCCAGCGCCTGAATGATCATCCACCCCCCTTATGCCGCCCCTGGAACGATGTCCTGCCGGCCGGTTTCATGTTTCTTGGCCAGCAATCCGCCGCTCGGGCGTGTCGTGTTTAACGATACGGTGCGTCCAATGCAATATTGGCCGCAATCTCCGGCTCCCAGCGGTCGCCGTTCTCCAATAGCTTCTGTTTGTTGTAGAAAAGCTCTTCCCGAGTCTCGGTCGCGAACTCGAAATTCGGCCCCTCCACGATGGCGTCGACCGGGCATGCTTCCTGACAGAAACCGCAGTAAATGCACTTGGTCATGTCGATGTCATAGCGCGTCGTGCGGCGGCTGCCGTCCTCGCGCGGTTCCGCCTCGATGGTGATCGCCTGCGCCGGGCAAATCGCCTCGCACAGCTTACAGGCGATGCAGCGCTCCTCCCCGTTCGGATAGCGCCGCAGCACGTGTTCCCCGCGAAACCGCGGGCTTAGCGGCCCCTTTTCGTAGGGATAATTCACCGTGTGCTTGTGCCGGAACATCGTGCGCAGCGTCAGCGACATGCCGTTCAGCAGTTCGGACAGCAGGAATGCGCGCGCGGTGCGATCGAGAAATGCCATTTAGCTCACCTCCAACGATTGCATGTCCTTACGCTCCCCCTGCCGGCGGTACCTGATCGAACGCGATCAGCCAGCCGGCGGTCAAAATGACCCATGCGAGCGACAGCGGCAGAAATACCTTCCAGCCGAGGCGCATGAGCTGGTCGTAGCGATAGCGCGGGAACGTCGCCCGAACCCACAGGAACAGGAAAAGCACGAAGGCGATCTTGAGTGCGAACCAAATAGGTCCCGGAATCCAGGTGAATGGCGCGAACTCGAGCGGCGGCAGCCACCCGCCCAGGAACAGGATCGCCGTCATCGCGCTCATCAGGATCATGTTCGCGTATTCGCCGAGAAAGAACATCGCGAAGGTCATCGACGAATACTCGACATTGTAGCCGGACACCAGTTCCGCTTCCGCTTCCGGCAGATCGAAGGGCGCGCGGTTGGTTTCGGCCAAGGCCGAGACGAAGAACACGACGAACATCGGCAACAGCGGCGAGAAGGCATGCCAGTGATGGATGCCGCCGGACTGCGCCAAGACGATCTTGGACAGGTTGAGCGAGCCGACCGCCAGCAGGACGGTGATGATCACGAAGCCGATCGAGACTTCGTAAGACACCATCTGCGCCGCCGAGCGCAATGCGCCGAGGAAGGCGTATTTCGAGTTGGACGCCCATCCCGCCATCAGGATGCCGTAGACTCCGAGCGACGAAATCGCAAACAGATACAGAAACCCGACATTGATATCCGCGAGGACCAGTCCGGCCCCGAACGGGATCACCGCCCAGGCGATCAGGCTCAGGACGAAGGTCACCACCGGCGCCAGGAAGAAGATCACGCGGTTCGAACTCGCCGGGATGATGGTTTCCTTGAAGAACAGCTTCAATCCGTCCGCGATCGGCTGCAGCAATCCGAACGGCCCGACCACGTTCGGCCCCTTGCGCAGCTGCATCCAGCCGATGACCTTGCGTTCCGCCAGCGTCAAATAGGCGACCGACAGCAACACCGGCACGATGATCAGAAGGATCCCGCCAATGATCCAGGCGGTCGGCCAGATGTAATCTTCCCAAAGTGCCATCAAATCAACCATGGGTGCCGGTCGCTCCGTCTGCGGCGCCCGACAGTTCGTCGACGCATTTGGCCATTGTTTCCGACGCGCGGCTAATCGGGTCGGTCATATAGAAATTCGGGACCGCCGAAACGAACGGATCGGCCTGCATGTCGCCCGCGCCGCCGAAATCGCCCCATTCCGCCGCCTCGATCGTGTCGATCGCGAGGAAACCCGGGAAATCCGCCCGCAGCTTCTCGCGCAGCGCATCCTGTGTGTCGAACGGCAGGGCATCGCCCATCGCTTCGGACAAGGCGCGGATGATCGCCCAGTCCTCGCGGGCGTCGCCCGGCGGGAAGGAGGCGCGAAATCCGGCCTGAACACGGCCCTCGGTATTCACGTAGAGGCCGTTCTTCTCGGTATAGGCCGCCCCCGGCAGGATCACGTCAGCCGCATGCGCGCCGGCGTCGCCGTGGTGGCCCTGGTAGATCAAGAAGGCGTTCTTGAGCTTTGCGGTATCCAACTCGTCCGCGCCGAGCAAATACACGACCTCGATGCCGCCGCTTTCGGCGCCGTCGAGGATCGCGGCGGTATCCTTACCGCCCTCGCCCGGCACGAAGCCGATATCGAGGCCGCCAACCCGTGCCGCGGCCGTATGCAACACGTTGAAGCCGTTCCAATCACCGCTGACCATGCCGGTCGCTTCGGCCACCTGCCGTGCGGCGCGCAGCACCGCCGCGCCGTCCGGCCGCGTCAGCGCGCCCATGCCGAGGATCAGCATCGGCCGCTCGGCCTTTTTCAAAGTCTCGGCAAACGGATGACTGCCGCCGCGGATCGCTTCCAGCGTATCCGGCCCGGCGCCCAGATACTCGGTATCGAAGGTCAGATCGGCTTGCGGCCCGACGGCGGCGGCGGCGAAGCCGCCCTGGAGCCAGCGTTTCCGAAGACGTGCGGCGATCAGCGGCGCCTCCGAGCGCGGGTTCGTCCCGATCAGCAGACACGCATCCGCCTGATCGATCCCCGCAATGGTGGAATTGAACAGGTAGCTCGCGCGAACCGTCGGATCGATCGCGGCGCCATCCTGCCGGCAATCCAGGTTCGGCGATCCGATCCCGGCCATCAACTGCTTCAGCGCATACATCGATTCGACATCGCACAGATCGCCCGCGATGGCCGCTACCTTGCCGGCCCCGGCGCTTTTAACCTTGTCCGCGATCGCCGTGAAGGCCGCACCCCACGTAACCGGTTCGAGCTTGCCGTCTTTATTGCGCAAATACGGTTTGTCCAGCCGCTGGCGGCTCAGACCGTCGCAAGCGAATCGGGTCTTGTCGGAAATCCATTCCTCGTTGACGTCTTCGTGCAGCCGCGGCAACACGCGCATGACCTCGTTGCCGCGCGCGTCGACCCGGATATTGCTGCCGAGCGCGTCCATCACATCGATGCTCTCGGTCTTGGTCAGTTCCCAGGACCGGGCCGTGAAGGCATACGGCTTGGACGTCAGCGCACCGACGGGGCATAGATCGATCACATTGCCCGACAATTCCGAACCGACCGCTTTTCCCAAACTGGTGATTTCAGCGTTCTCGCCCCGATTGATGAGGCCGATATCGTCAACGCCGGCCACTTCCGACACGAATCGGACGCAGCGGGTGCAGTGAATACAGCGGGTCATGATCGTCTTGATCAGCGGGCCCATGTATTTGTCTTTGACGGCGCGTTTGTTCTCGTCGTAACGGCTACCGTCATAGCCGTAGGCCATCGCCTGGTCCTGTAGGTCGCACTCGCCGCCCTGGTCGCAGATCGGGCAGTCCAGCGGATGGTTGATCAACAGGAATTCCATGACGCCGTTGCGGGCCTTCTTGACCATCGGCGTGTCGGTCATCACTTCCATGCCCTCGGCCACCGGCAAGGCGCAGGACGCCGCCGGTTTCGGCGGACCCGGCTTGACCTCGACGAGGCACATGCGGCAATTCCCGGCGATCGACAGCCGTTCGTGATAGCAAAAACGGGGAATCTCGACACCGTTCTGCTCGCAGGCCTGCAGCACCGTCAGCCCCGCGTCGACTTCGACTTCCTCGCCATTAATCGTCAGCTTCGGCATTCCACGCTCCCGTTACGCCGCCGCCGCGCGGCCGCCGGCCTTGCGCTTCATGATGCGGTCCTCGATTTCTCCGCGGAAATGGCGGATCAACCCTTGAATGGGCCACGCCGCCGCATCTCCGAGCGCGCAAATCGTGTGTCCTTCGACCTGCCCCGCGACGTCCAGCAACGTATCGATCTCCTCGACCGAGGCGTCGCCCGTGACCATGCGTTCCATCACCCGCCACATCCAGCCGGTCCCCTCCCGGCAGGGCGTGCATTGGCCGCAACTTTCGTGTTTGTAGAAATAGGCTAGGCGCGCAATCGCCTTTACCACGTCGGTCGACTTGTCCATCACGATGACCGCGGCCGTACCCAGGCCCGACTGCGCGTCCTTCAGGGCGTCGAAATCCATCAGCACGTCGTCGCAGATCTTTTTCGGGAGAAGCGGTGTCGAACTGCCGCCGGGGATGACCGCCAGCAGATTGTCCCAACCGCCGCGCACGCCGCCCGCGTGCTTCTCGATAAGCTCGCGCATCGGGATCGACATCGCCTCTTCGACGTTGCAGGGCCGCTCGACATGGCCGGAGATGCAGAAGACCTTGGTGCCGGTGTTGTTCTCGCGCCCGAACCCGGCGAACCAACTGGCGCCGCGCCGCAGGATCGTCGGCGCGACCGCGATGCTCTCGACGTTGTTGACCGTCGTCGGGCAGCCATACAGACCCGCCATGGCGGGGAACGGCGGCTTCAACCGCGGCTGTCCCTTCTTGCCCTCCAGGCTTTCCAGCAGCGCCGTTTCCTCGCCGCAGATATAAGCCCCGGCGCCGCGATGGACGTAGACCTCGAAATCCCAGCCGGACCCGGCGGCGTTTGGGCCGAGCAGACCGGCCTCCCGCGCCTCGTCGACCGCCTTCTGCAAGGCCGCCGCCTCGTTGAAGAATTCGCCGCGGACGTAGACATAGGCCGCGTGCGCACCCATTGCGAAACCCGCAACAAGGCAGCCTTCCAGAAGCTTGTGCGGGTCGTGCCGCAGGATATCGCGGTCCTTGCAGGTGCCCGGCTCGCTCTCGTCCGCGTTGACGACGAGATAATGCGGCCGTCCGTCGTTTTCCTTCGGCATGAAGGACCATTTCAGACCGGTCGGGAAACCCGCGCCGCCGCGCCCGCGCAGACCCGAGGCCTTCATTTCCTCAATGATCCACTCCGCGCCCTTCTCGATCAGGTCGGCGGTGTTGTCCCAATCCCCGCGACGTTGCGCACCGGCCAAACTGCACTCGTGGAGCCCGTACAGGTTGGTGAAAATTCTATCCTTGTCCTGCAACATCGCCCCTTATCCCTTTGCGAACTCTAGGTCTTGTAGGGTCGTGATCTCACCGGCGGGCGCCGACGTCTGACGGTCGATCTGGGTGCCCGGCTCCGGCGGCGTGCCCGCCTTGAACGCGTCCAACAGCTTCACGACGCTGGCGGCGTTCAGGTCCTCGTAGAAGTCGTCGTTGACCTGCACGATCGGTGCGTTGACGCAGCCGCCGAGACATTCCACTTCCAGCATGCTGAACAACCCGTCCGGCGTGGTCTCGCCGAAATCGATCCCTAGATGCTTGCGCATCGCATCCACCACATCGCCCGACCCGCGCAGCCAGCACGGCGTCGTCGTGCAGCATTGCAGATGGTATTTCCCAACCGGCTTGGTGTTGATCATCGTGTAGAAAGTTGCGACCTCGGTCACGCGGATGCGCGGCATGTCGAGCATTTTCGCGACCGCTTCGATCACGGCCTCGCTGGCATGACCGTCGTTCTGGCGCTGGGCAATGTCGAGCAGCGGCAAGACGGCGCTTTGCTGCCGGCCTTCCGGATAACGAGCGATGATTTCCTTCGCCGTCGCAAGGTTTTCGTCGTTGAACTTGAACTCTTCGCTCATGAGTGCCGTTTATCCGCGTTGGACCGGGTTACCGGTCGATTTCTCCGAACACGATATCCATCGATCCGAGGATCGCCACTGAGTCCGCCAGCATGTGCCCCTTGCACATGTACTCCATCGCCTGCAGATGCGGGAACCCGGGCGCCCGGATCTTGCACCGATAGGGCCGATTCGTGCCGTCGGCGACAAGATACACCCCGAATTCGCCCTTCGGCGCCTCGACGGCGGTATAGGTCTCGCCAGCCGGCACATGGACCCCTTCTGTATAAAGCTTAAAGTGATGGATCAACGCTTCCATCGAGTGCTTCATTTCGCCGCGGCTCGGCGGCGCGATCTTATCTTCCTTGGTCAGAACCGGCCCATCCGGCATCTTTTCAAGGCATTGATCGATTATCCTCAGACTCTGCCGCATTTCTTCGACGCGCACGAGATACCGGTCGTAGCAATCGCCGTTCTTGCCGATCGGAATATCGAAGTCGAGCTGGTCATACACCATATAGGGCTGCGCCTTGCGCAGGTCCCACGGAACGCCGGATCCACGCAGCATCGGCCCGCTCAATCCCCACGCCATCGCGTCCTGCGCCGAGATGATCCCGATATCGACGCTGCGCTGCTTGAAAATCCGATTTTCGTTCAGCAGCGTTTCCATATCTTCGATGAATTGCGGGAAGGTCTCGGACCACGCCTTGATGTCGTCGGTGAGTCCCGCCGGCATGTCCTGATGCACGCCGCCGGCCCGGTAATAGGCCGCATGCAGCCGTGCGCCGGACACCCGCTCATAAAACTCCATGAGATACTCGCGGTGCTCGAAGCCCCAGAGCATCGGCGTCATCGCCCCCACGTCGAGCGCGAATGCGGTCAGGTTCAGCAAATGGTTCAGGATACGGGTGATTTCGTCGAACAGGACCCGGATGTACTGCGCGCGCGGCGGGGGCTCGATGCCAAGCAGTTTCTCGACGCCGAGCACGAAGGCATGCTCCTGGCACATCGGCGAGACGTAATCGAGCCGGTCGAAATACGGCACCGCCTGCATGTAGGTCTTGTATTCGATGAGTTTTTCGGTGCCGCGGTGCAACAACCCGATATGCGGATCGACGCGTTCCACCACTTCGCCGTCCATCTCCATCACCATCCGCAACACGCCATGCGCGGCCGGATGCTGCGGCCCGAAATTGATCGTCATGGTCTTAATTTGCGGATCGCCGGTCACGATGCATCCTCCTCGGTCGCTTTTTCATCGCCGGGGAGCTGCGGCGTCATGCCCTCCCAGGGACTGAGGAAATCGAAACTGCGAAATTCCTGAACCAATTTGACCGGCTCGTAAACGACCCGGCGCTGCTCGTCGTCGTAGCGCACCTCGACATAGCCGGTCAGCGGGAAATCCTTGCGCAACGGATGACCGTCGAAGCCGTAATCGGTCAGCATGCGGCGCAAATCCGGATGTTCGCTGAAGAACACGCCATACATGTCCCAGCATTCACGCTCGAACCATCCCGCGGCCGGATAGATTTGCGACACCGACGGCACAGGCGCCGATTCATCGGTCGTCACCTTCACGCGTATCCGGACATTGTGCTTCAGCGACAGCAGGTTGTAGACGATCTCGAACCGCTCGTCCCGGTCGGGATAATCGACGCCGCAGATATCCACGAGCACCTGAAACAAACAGTTCGCGTCGTTGCACAGGAAAGAGAGAATGCGGCCGACCGCATCGCGGCGAACGCGCAACATCAACTCGCCGTACCGAATCTCCGTATCGGCTATGTCCTGGCCCATTTGACCGGCGACATAGCGGCCCAGTTCTTCGAGCGCCTCTAGTCTTTCATCCATGGTCTAATGTCTGATCTGATCCAGCTCGGTCAACGGGCGATGGTGCCGGTACGGCGAATCTTCTTCTGCAATTGGAGGATTCCATAGACCAGGGCCTCCGCGGTCGGCGGACATCCCGGGACATAGATATCGACCGGAACGATCCGGTCGCACCCACGCACGACTGAATAGGAATAGTGGTAATAGCCGCCGCCATTGGCGCAGGATCCCATCGAGATGACCCATCGCGGCTCGGCCATCTGGTCGTAGACCTTGCGCAATGCAGGCGCCATCTTGTTCGTCAGTGTCCCGGCGACGATCATCACGTCCGACTGCCGGGGGCTGGCGCGCGGCACGACGCCGAACCGGTCAAGGTCGTAGCGCGGCATATAGGCGTGCATCATCTCGACGGCGCAGCAGGCGAGCCCGAACGTCATCGGCCACAGCGACCCGGTCCGCGCCCAGTTCACCAGCTTGTCGGCCTGCGCGATGATGAAGCCCTTGTCGGAAAGTTCATCGGTCACGGCCTTCAGCGCCGCGTCCTGGTCGGCGCCGGGCGCAACCGGGCGCTTGCCGGGATCTACGTTTACTCCCATTCTAACGCTCCTTTCCGCCATTCGTATACGAAGCCGACCGTCAGAATGCCGAGGAAGATCACCATCGACCAGAACCCGAAAAGCCCGATATCACCGAAAGCGACCGCCCACGGGAAGAGGAAGGCGACTTCCAGGTCAAAAATGATGAAGAGGATCGCCACCAAATAGAACCGGACATCGAACTGGCTGCGTGCATCGTCAAAGGCTTCGAAGCCGCACTCATAGGCCGACAGTTTTTCCGAATCCGGATTTTGTTTGGCGAGAACGAAACTCGCGATCACCATGATACTTGCCAGCCCGATTGCGACCGCCAAGAAAATCAGGATCGGCAAGTATTCCCGAAGCAGTTCGTCCATTGACCACCCTTACCCTCTGATCGGCCCGGTTAGACCATCGTCGGCGCGCCATTTCGGTGCGCATCGGATGCCCGCGCCTTATCCTAATTCTTGTGCTTTTAGCGGGCCGTTCAAGTTGGGTGCAATATAGAGTTACGCGCCATCGAGTAAAAGCGCGAAGTCACAGAATCCTCACGATTTCTCACTCCCCAGCGCCCACGGTTCCGCCTAAAATACGACGAACGCCGGCGCCCCACTCCGCGAAAAACCGTCGGGCACGCTCGCTTACGTTGAAATTGAACGGATTTCCGGTCTCGACGGTGGCAAAATGAAGGCAACGGGCCCGCCGGCCCAGGCCAACAAGGGCAACAACCGCTCCGTTGCGCAAATCGTGAACTCCCGTGTCAAACGCGCCGCAATTCGGAAAAATCACGGAATGATTCGAAATTGAGGAGCATTTCCGCATCGCGGTGAGACAGGCTATCCTCCCTTAGGACAAACCGGAGGTATCCGATGAAAATTGACGGCCAATGTCACTGCGGTCGCGTGCGGTATGTCGCCACAGTCGACCCGGATAACGCGAGTGTCTGTCACTGTACGGATTGTCAGGCGATTTCCGGCAGTGCCTTTCGCACCACCCTTCGGGTTCCGGATTCCGACCTGGAAATGTCCGGGGAAACGAAGACATACAACAAGGTCGCGGCAAGCGGGAATGAACGCGCCCTCGTTTTCTGTCCCGAGTGCGGCACCCAGATGTGCGGAATGCCGGTCGGCGACGGGCCCAAGCTGATCAGCCTTCGGCTGGGCACCTGCAACCAGCGCGCAAAACTTCCGCCGAAACGTCAGATCTGGTGCCGCTCCGCGATGCCGTGGGTCAATGATCTCGCAGCGGTGCCGACCTCCGCGGAACAGGACTAAGACAGCCGAAAATCCAACGAAGGTTCCGATCCTGGCCGAGAATTACCCTTCCGCCCATGCGGCGCGCCGGTTCCGTACGCCGCGCCGGATCAATATGAATAAGACGAGAGCGGTCAGCCCCCAGAAAATCCAGCAAATCTCGTTGCGGAAGAAGATTTCCAATCCGCCTTGCGAGAGCAGCAGCGATTGCCGGAAGTTATCTTCGAGCAGCGGGCCCAGGACATAAGCGATCAGGAACGGCGCCGCCGGGATACTCGCGCGCAACATGCCGAATCCAATCAATCCGACCAGCAGCATCACGAGAATATCGAACGGATTGTTGTTCACCGCGTAGCCGCCATACACACAAAGCACCAGGACCATCGGGAACAGGATCTTGTTCGGCAGCAGCACGACGTGGCTGAAAATGCGGATCGCGCTCTTGCCGACGATAAACAGGAAGATCGAGCTGATCATAATTCCGATGAACAGCGCATAGATCAGGTCGAGATTGTCCTGAAACAGCAAGGGTCCCGGCTGCAACCCGTGGATCATGAAAGCCCCGAGAATCACCGCCGTGACGATGTCGCCCGGCACGCCGAGCGCCAACAGCGGAATCAGCGTCGCACCGCAGGTTCCATTGTTGCCGGCCTCCGCCGCGGCGACGCCTTCGATTTCACCATCGCCGAACCGCGCCTTTGGGTTCTTGGTCGTCCGTTGCGCCTCGCTATAGGAAAGAAAAGCCGCCGGTGCGCCGCCGATGCCTGGAATGGCGCCAAGCACGACACCGATGACGCTGCCGCGAAAGATGGATTTGAAGCATTTGCGAAATTCGGAAAATGTCGCATGTGTGCCGGATAGTGCCTGGACGTCGCCGCGTTCCTCGAATTTCTTGGCGTAATAGTTGATGATCTCCGGTAACGCGAACAGGCCGATCAAGACGGGAATGAAATTGAGCCCCGCCATCAGCTCGACTTCCTCGAATACGAAGCGCTTGGTGCCATATACCAGATCGAGGCCGATCGTCGCGAGCAACAAGCCCAACCCGGCTGAAATCATGCCTTTGGTCATGTTCTGGCCGGCAATTCCGGCGATGATCGTCAGCGAGAACACGATCAGCGTGAAATATTCCGGCGGCCCGAAACGCAGCGCGAAGCTGGCGAGGAGGCCGGCAAACAGGATCAGCGATATGTTGGACACGAAGTCGGCAAAGCAGGAAGCGTAAAGCGCCATATCGAGCGCTTTGCGCGCTTCGCCCTTCTGCGACATCGGGTATCCATCGAGCACGGTACAGGACGCCGCCGGCGTCCCCGGCGTTTTGATCAGGATCGCCGTAATCGACCCACCGTAAACGCCGCCTTTGTACACCCCTAGCAACAGCAGGATTCCCACCGCCGGATGCATGTTGAATGTGAAGGGCAAGGTCAAGGCAACGCCCATCGTGACGGTCATGCCCGGGATCGCCCCGATGATCGTACCGATCACCACGCCGCCGAACAGGGCAAGGATCGTTTCGACGGACAGGACGATACTGAGCGCCGACTGTAGATGTTCGAGCAGCATAGTCTACGACACCCAATCGCCGAAAATGCCCATCGGGATGGCGACATTCGCGACATAGCGGAAGAAGAGATAAAGCGCGATGGGGAGGATCAACGAAATCGAGGCAATGAGCACCGGCCGACGCTCCCCACCCAGAAGCATGAACAACAGCAGCACGAGAACCGACGTCACGACCATGCCCAACAGGCCGAGCAGGAGATAGTACCCCGCCAACAGAACAAGCGCGCCGAACCATCGCGCAAGCGCGAATTGCTGCCCGTCGCCCCCCGCCGTCAGCCGGTTCCCGTCGGCCCGGAACCGGCGATAGGCCTGACCGCCCAAGATCAACCCCATCAAGCAGATGAAGGACGCGATGATGAACGGCCAAAATGACGGTCCGAGTGCCAGGACATTGATCGTTCCGGGATCCTCGACACCCAGCGGGATAACCACGAACATCACCAAAAGAGCGAAGGCGACGGTGACACCGCTGAGGATCAAGTCATTTCGTTCGTCTGCACGCACCGGTTTGCCTTTCCTTGGCGGGTTTCGGGCCGCTCACTGTTCGTGTGACAGGGGCTCGACGTAGGGAAAGCGCGCTTTCGCCTTGGTCGGCGCGGCGCCGGCGTTGCGGACGAAACGCTCGCCGTCGCCGCGGCGCGCCTCGTAGGCCCAGTAGGGCTCGCCGCCGTTTGCCTCATGTATGAACCGGCGCTGGCGCTGCGAGGCCAGGCATTTGGCGTTCACGGCCTCGGGATCCCAGCCGTCGAGCACCGCGGCCAGCAGTGCCGCCGCCGTGTCCGCCATATCCGGGCGGTCGACGAAATTCTCCATCTCGTTCGGATCGGCCTCCAGGTCGAACATCAAGCCGGGATGGCCATGCGTGTAGATGTATTTGTAGCGCCCGCGGCGCAGCATCCGGCACGGCGCCTTTACGCCCTCGCCGGTGTATTCGGAGATCACCTCGTTCTTCCAACCCTGCCGATTGCCGCCGAGCAGGCCGGTCAGACTGTCGCCGTCCAGGGGATCGACGGTTTCCGGCGGTTTTCCATTGCTTGCGACATCAAGCATGGTCGGCAGCAAATCGACCAGCGAGACCAAGCTGTCGTCACGGCCGGGTGCAAATGTACCGGGCATACCGACGATCAAGGGAACGCGGGCGGACCGCTCGAAGAAGTGCTGCTTGTACCACATGCCCCGCTCGCCCATCATCTCGCCGTGGTCGCCCGTGAAGATCACCAGCGTGTTCTCGTCGAGCCCGGTTTCACGCATCGCCGCCATGATCCGGCCGACCTTGTCGTCGACATAGGTGATCATGCCGTAATAGGCGTGGCGCGCGTTGCGCACATGCTCGTCCGTTATAGTGTTCAGATGGGTACCGTGGGCGTAGTAGAGCCAGCGGCCCATTTCATCCAGGTCGTCGACGGGAATCGCCGGCACCGTCGGCATGTCGATATCGTCGTGGTCGTATTGATCCCAGTATTTCGCGGTCGTTGTGAACGGTGAATGCGGGTGGGTAAAGGAAATGACGAGGAAAAACGGATCCTCGCCGTAGCGCGCAAGGTCGTAAATCTTCTGCAATCCCTGAAACTCGACCTCGTCGTCATAGTCGATCTGCAGGCTTCGGACGCATTGACCGGCCTGGGCGACCGGGCGGAGGTCGATGCCGGTCGGCCGGTATTCCGGCTCGTTCGGCCAGTCGGGAGTCCACGCGAAGTTGGAAGGATAGACGTCGGTCGTCAGCCGCTCTTTGAATCCGTGCAACTGGTCCGGCCCGATGAAATGCATCTTGCCGCAGAGCGTGCTGTCGTAGCCGAGGGCGTTCATGTAGTGCGCCATCGTCGGCAGCGACGACGGCATTTCGATCGCGTTGTCCCAGGCGGCGATGTTGCTGGTATAGCGGCCGGCGAGCATCGAATAACGCGACGGTACGCAGAGCGGAAAATTGCAGTAAGCATTCTCGAACACGACGCCGCGGCTGGCCAAAGCCTCGATGTTCGGTGCCTTCACCAATCCATGACCGTAGATCGGCAAAGCCTGGGGAGCCATCTGATCCGCTTGAATAATCAAGATGTTCGGTTTTCTCGCTGCCACCCTTCTCCCTCCGCCGGCCTTCCAAATTGCGCCGCGCCGCGAACACGCGCCTCCGCCGAAAACACCGCCAAAGCACAATTCGCGGCCAAAGGACCGGACGGGACGCGTTTACTCGTCCCGTCCGCCCCGCCGATCCTATTTCTTCTTGATGATCATGCCGACTTTTTCGGCGACCGCCCGCATTGCCTTGAACTGGCTTTCCGCGAACTTTTCCATCTCCTGCGGTGAAGAAACCGCCGGGATGGAGCCGAGACGCGTCGTCATCTTGTTCCAGGATTTGTCGCCCTTGATTTTCTGCAGAACGTCGACCCACTTATCGACGACCTTCTTCGGCAGGTTCTTCGGCCCATAGAGCGCGCTCCAACCGACGGCAAGCTCGAGGTCGGGCCGACCGATTTCCTTGACGGTCGGCACGTCCTTGATCGCCGGGAACCGCTCCGGCGTGGTCACGAAGAGCGCGCGAAGGGTACCGGCGCGAATTTGCCCGATCAGACCCGAGAGGTTCTGGAAGAACATATCGACATGGCCGCCGACCAGCGCCGCCGCGGCGGCACCGCCGCCCTTATAGGGAACATGGGTCATCGCATCGGCCTTCATCCCCATGCCACTGAGGGTCATCACCATCGCGATATGCGGCAACGTGCCGACGCCGCCGGTCGAATAGGACAGCTTTTTGCCTGCCTTCAACGCCGCCTCGACATCCTTCAGCGACTTGTAGCTGGACTTCGAGTTGACGGCCAAAACGAACGGGTTCTTTTCCAGCAATCCCAAGAAGGTGTAGTCGTTCCATTTATAGGGAATACCAGGGTTGATCGCCGGGACACCCGCCTGCGACCCAACACGCGCAAGCAGCAACGTGTAACCATCCGGTTTGGACCGCACGACATAGTTCGAACCCGTAACGCCGCCCGCGCCGGTCCGGTTGCTGGCGAGCACCGACTGACCCAAATATTGCGGGGCCGTCGATGAGAGGATCCGCGCTTGCAAATCCGCGGCGCCACCCGCGTCATATGGAATGATAATGCGTACGGGTTTCGTCGGATAGTCGGCAGCGTCGGCGCGCGAAACGCCGGCAACCGCGACAACGGCGGCCATTACCGCGACAGCAACTTGTCGCCTCTCTCGAATGTAAGTCATAACTTGTCTCCTCCCTGGTGCTCCCGTTTGCAGGCTCGATACATCGCGCCATGCTTTCGTTTTTCAGTGTCTTGCCGATGATTTTTCCCCGACGGCGCCTTCCCGTCGGATAAAGATCGGGTGCGTCAGCGTAACACTACTATTGCGAGAGGCGAAAGTTCACAATGATTGTAGGTTCGCTCGATGTTTGATCGGCGAACGCGTCCGGCGCGAGATTTGGGACCACGTGGCGGAAGAATGACGGCAAGACACACGCCCTTGATGACGCGCGCTACGGTCGATCGGTCCCGGCCGGCACCGTCGAATGGCTGATATTTGAGGTTGAATGGCGGGAGTGACGGGACTCGAACCCGCGGCCTCCGGCGTGACAGGCCGGCGCTCTAACCAACTGAGCTACACCCCCGCAATAGAGGTCGCTCCATGTAATCGACGGCATCCCGGGTGTCAAGCGAACAGACCGGAAATGGGCGTGGATTTGGTGATTTTCGGCACGCCGTGACAGGCGGACGGGAAGCGATCACTCGCCGTCGCGGAGTCGACCACTCAGGCGATTCACGCCGGTTTCCAATAGGAAATAAAAGATCAGCGGACTCAAGGAGCCGATCATGACGAATATGGCCAAACTCGTGACGTTTTCGTTTTCCACAACCTGAGTGAACAAACCCGCCGTGAAAATCCAAGCCGCCATCCAAACCACGAATCCGGCGATCTTCATGGCGCGCTTGGTCAGCTTGCCCTGCAGGGTCGACCCGAGCCGGAAAATTCCGGCCAATCGGCGCCCTCCACTCACCGGCGGTGCGGCTCTCGCCCGACGGGGCCCGTCTGCCGGCCGCATCGCCCGGGCGCGCCGTCCGGTATTCCCGGCGGTCGGGCGCCGCCAGAACACGACGACGACCGCGACCATGGCAAAGAAAGCGCAGGCAATCAGGAACTTGATGTCTTCGGATACGAGATATAGTCCCGCCAAGACACCGCATGGCACGACCGCCAGCAGGACGCCGACAACCTCGAGAATCCGCAGAGAACCGCCCTCCGCCGGACGCCCGAGAGACATCTCGAGTTCTTCCTCATGAGCCATCCGGAGATGATGCTCAGAGACAGCTAATAAAGTGTTAAGGGTCCGCCGCCCGTCACGGGAGCGTGTGCGACGGCCGGATGTGGAATTAGAGGGAATGGTGGGCGATGACGGGATCGAACCGCCGACCCCCTCGGTGTAAACGAGGTGCTCTCCCAGCTGAGCTAATCGCCCGTGCCATGGCCGGTACGGCCTTGGAGTCGCGGGTGACGTACTGCTTTTCGCGACGGATGGCAAGCCATCGCCGCACGCAAGCGCCTATCGACCGGACGTCCGACCCGATAACCGGAACCAGAAAAACCAAAGCCGGCCGCGCGACACGTCGGCGGCCGGCTTTGAACATTTCTTCGAAACGTCTTAGTTAACTGCGTCCTTAAGTCCTTTACCAGCCTTGAATTTGGGCTGTTTGGACGCCGGAATCTGAATTTGTTCACCCGTACGCGGGTTGCGCCCGATAGACGCCTTGCGATTTGTGATGCTGAACGTGCCGAAGCCAACCAAACGAACATCACCGCCCGTTTTTAAGGCGCCGGTGATCGAATCGAATACTGAATCAACGGCACGCGCCGCATCTGCCTTGGACAGGCCAGCATCGTTAGCTACTGCTGCAACAAGATCGTTCTTGTTCAAGGTAAAGCCCCCCTCTTAAGGCCAGGGAAAGTGTTGATAGGATATGTAAACTTCCAGGCGAAAGTTCGGCGAGTGTAAATGCGTTAAGAGCTAGCAGTCAACGACACACCCGCAGAAATCCGAGCTTTTTTGCCAACCTGATGCATATCGGCACGCTACCGGCGATATTGGCAACACAGGCGAAGTAGAACTACTCAGTGAGTGGTAACACCACTGAGATCGCCCTCCGTTTGCGTAGCCTGAACCGGCTCTGCCGACTCCGACTCGGGGCCCCATTCGATCGGTTTTACCCGCTCTTCAAGCGCGTTTTCGATCACCTCATCGACAGTACTGACCGGGATGATCTCGAGGTTACGCTTCACGTTGTCGGGGATTTCCGCGAGATCCTTGACGTTTTCTTGCGGAATCAAGACCGTCTTGAGGCCGCCGCGCAACGCGGCGAGCAATTTCTCTTTCAAGCCGCCGATCGGCAGGACCCGGCCGCGCAACGTGATCTCGCCGGTCATGGCGACATCCTTGCGGATCGGAATGCCGGTCAGAACCGACACGATCGTCGTGACCATCGCCGTGCCAGCCGACGGGCCGTCCTTCGGGGTCGCCCCTTCCGGCACATGCACGTGAATGTCGATCTTCTCGAACTGCGTCGGCTTGATGCCGAAGGACGGGGCCCGGCTCTTGACGTAGCTTTCCGCGGCTTGCACCGATTCCTGCATAACGTCGCCGAGCTTACCGGTCCGGATGATCTTTCCCTTGCCCGGCAGCATCACCGATTCGATCGTCAGCAACTCGCCGCCGACCTCGGTCCAAGCCAACCCGGTCACGACACCGACCAAATTCTCTTCCTCTACCTCGCCGAAGCGGAATTTGCGGACACCGGCGAACTTCGCCAGATTCTTACGGGTAAGGCGAACCTTCTTCACATCCTCTTTCATGAGGATTTCCTTGATCGCCTTCCGCGCGAGGTTCGCAATCTCGCGTTCCAGGTTACGAACGCCGGCTTCGCGGGTGTAATAGCGGATCAGGTCGCGCAGCGCCTCGTCGGAGATCGACCACTCTTCGTCCTTGAGGCCGGTTTCCTTGAGCTGCTTCGCGATGAGATGGCGCTTCGCGATCTGGACTTTCTCATCCTCGGTATAACCGGGGATGCGGATAATCTCCATGCGGTCCATCAAGGGCTGCGGCATACGCAGCGTGTTTGCGGTCGTCACGAACATGACGTCGCTGAGATCGTAATCGACCTCGAGATAATGGTCGTTGAACGTGCTGTTCTGTTCCGGGTCGAGCACCTCCAACAGCGCGGACGACGGATCGCCGCGCCAGTCGGCGCCGAGCTTGTCGATTTCGTCGAGCAAAAACAGCGGATTGGAAGATTTCGCTTTCTTCATCCCCTGAATGACCTTGCCGGGCATCGACCCGATATAGGTCCGGCGATGGCCGCGCACCTCGGCTTCGTCCCGAACGCCGCCGAGCGACATACGAACGAATTTACGACCGGTCGCACGCGCCATGGATTTACCCAGCGACGTCTTGCCGACACCCGGCGGTCCCACGAGGCAGAGGATCGGTCCCTTCACCTTGCGCATCCGGTGCTGCACGGCGAGATACTCGATCAGCCGTTCCTTGACCTTGTCGAGGCCGTAATGGTCGGCGTCGAGAACCTCCAACGCCGCGTTCAGGTCGCGCTTGATCTTCGTCCGCTTCTTCCACGGAATACTCAGGATCCAGTCGAGATAATTGCGGACGACCGTGGCCTCCGCCGACATCGGGCTCATGGACCGCAGCTTCTTGATCTCGGCCTGCGCCTTTTCGCGCGCTTCCTTGGAAAGCTTGGTCTTCTTGATCTTCTCTTCGATCTCGGCGAGCTCGTCCTTGCCGTCCTCGCCCTCGCCCAATTCCTTCTGGATCGCCTTGAGCTGTTCGTTGAGATAGTACTCGCGCTGGGTCTTCTCCATCTGGCGCTTGACGCGATTGCGGATGCGTTTCTCGACCTGCATCACGCCGATCTCGCCTTCCATGAAGGAATAGACGCGTTCCAGACGCTCGCCGATTTTATCGACTTCCAGCAATGCCTGTTTGTCGGCGATCTTGAGCGTCAGGTGCTGCGCGACCGTATCGGCGAGCTTGCCCGGATCGTCAATCTGATTGACCGAGATCAGAACCTCGGGCGGCACCTTCTTGTTCAACTTGATGTATTGCTCGAACTCGCCCACGACCGCGCGGCTGAGCGCTTCCAGCTCCTGCGGGCTTTCGACGTCGTCGTCGATCAGTTCCGCGTTGGCTTGGAAGAAATCGGCGTTGTCGACGAAGCTATCGATGCGGGCACGCTGATTGCCCTCGACCAAGACCTTGACCGTACCGTCCGGCAGTTTCAGAAGCTGCAAAACAGTGGCAACGGTTCCCATCATGTAGATATCGCCGGGGGTCGGATCGTCTTGTGCCGCATTTTTTTGCGTTACGAGCAGAATCTGCTTGTCGTCCGCCATGACATCCTCGAGCGCACGCACGGACTTCTCGCGGCCGACGAAAAGCGGCACGATCATGTGCGGGAACACCACGATGTCACGCAGCGGCAAAACCGGAAAAATCTGACCTCGGGTCAAGTCCAACATACAACCTCATCCAGACATGAACCGCCTAAGCGGCGGAAAATCGCGTTAGACAATAGATGGCGATGTTATTTGGGACAATCAAGCCCGTTGTCGCGGACTAGGCGCTCTGGCCCGTGTCCTCTCGCCGATCGGCATAGATATGAAGGGGTTTCGAGTTGCCGTCGACGACCTCGCGGTTGATGACGATCTCTTCGACACCCTCCAGTCCGGGCAGCTCATACATCGAATCCAACAGAATCGATTCCATGATCGAGCGCAATCCGCGGGCGCCGGTCTTTCGGGCAATCGCCTTCTGAGCGATCGCGCGCAGCGCATCTTCGAGAAACTCGATCTGCACGCCTTCCATTTCGAACAGGCGCTGGTATTGCTTCACCAGTGCATTGCGCGGGCGCGACAGAATCTCGACCAGGGCATCTTCATCCAGGTCGGACAAGGTCGCCAGAACCGGAAGCCGGCCGACAAATTCAGGGATCAAGCCGAACTTCAACAGATCCTCGGGCTCCACGCCTTGCAGCAGTTCGCCAATTTGACGATCTTCCGGTCCGCGCACGTCGGCGCCGAAACCGATCGACGATCCCTTGCCACGCTGAGAGATGATCTTCTCGAGGCCGGCAAACGCGCCGCCGCAGATGAACAGGATATTGGTCGTATCGACCTGCAGGAATTCCTGTTGCGGATGCTTGCGTCCCCCTTGCGGCGGAACGCTGGCAACGGTGCCTTCCATGATCTTCAGCAATGCCTGCTGCACGCCTTCGCCCGATACGTCGCGGGTGATCGACGGGTTGTCCGATTTGCGGCTGATCTTGTCGACTTCGTCGATATAGACGATGCCGCGCTGGGCCCGCTCGACATTGTAGTCCGCGGATTGCAGCAGCTTCAGAATGATGTTCTCGACGTCTTCGCCGACATACCCGGCCTCGGTCAACGTCGTGGCGTCCGCCATCGTGAACGGCACGTCCAGGATGCGGGCGAGCGTCTGCGCCAACAGGGTCTTGCCGCAGCCGGTGGGGCCGATCAGCAGGATGTTGGACTTCGCCAACTCGACATCGTTGTTCTTGTTGCCGTGCGCCAAGCGCTTGTAGTGGTTGTGGACGGCGACCGACAGAACGCGCTTCGCATGATTCTGGCCAATGACATAGTCATCGAGGACCTTGCGGATTTCCCGCGGGGTCGGAACACCGTCGCGCGATTTCGAAATCGTCGCCTTGTGGTCTTCCTTGATGATGTCCATGCACAACTCGACGCATTCATCGCAGATGAACACGGTCGGGCCGGCAATAAGCTTGCGCACCTCGTGCTGGCTCTTTCCACAGAAGGAGCAGTACAGGGTGTTCTTGGTATCGCCGGAGCCAGTCTTACTCATGTGTTAGTCTTTCGTTGCGGAGGCTTGCGCCTCAACATGTTAGCCAATCGCGCCAAATACCTACAGTCGAAAAGCCTGACAGATAGACATTGAAAAACAATTAAACGTTAATAAACCATACTGAAGGGGTGCTTGACATATCACACATCGTCACAAGCGTGGTGTGACGGAAACGAGGCACCCAAACAGCTGATTTGTTTACTTTATTTCAATGCCTTAATCGTCGCCCTTCTTGCCGTCGTCGTCTTTCGTTCCGTCTGAACCGCCATCGCCGGTATCCGGCCGGTTGGTAACCACTTGGTCGATCAGGCCGAATTTTTTGGCCTCGTCCGGCGCCAGGAAATTGTCCCGTTCCAGCGCCTCTTCGACCGCCTTCAGCTCCTGTCCCGTATGCGAGACGTAAATCTCGTTCAGGCGCGCCCTCAGAGTGAGGATTTCCCGGGCATGGATCTCCACATCCGTCGCCTGGCCTTGAAAGCCGCCGGACGGCTGATGCAGCATGATCCGGCTGTTGGGCAGCGAGTAGCGCTTTCCGGCGGCCCCACAGCAGAGCAGCAATGACCCCATCGACGCCGCCTGGCCGACGCAAACGGTCGAGACGTCAGACCGGATATATTGCATCGTATCGTAAATCGACAACCCCGAGGTCACGATTCCCCCCGGCGAGTTGATGTAGAAGGCGATATCCTTGTTCGGATTCTCCGATTCCAAATACAACAACTGCGCATTGATCAAACTGGCGACACCGTCGTTGACCGGACCGGTCAGGAAGATAATCCGCTCTTTCAGCAAGCGCGAGTAAATGTCATAGGCGCGCTCGCCGCGATTGGTCTGTTCGACGACCATCGGAACCAGCGCATTCATGTATGTATCAATCGGATCGTTCATTAATGCCTATCCTAGCCTGTTGCCTGCCGCCCGACGGGACCTCTGTCGGACTACTCTTTTGGTTTCGTCTTAGGCTTGGCCTTCGACTTCGGTGCTGCCTTCGCCTTCGGCGCCGATTTGGGCTTCGCGTCCGCTTTCGCCTTCCCGCCGCTCTTTGCCTTGGCCTTACTGGCCGGCTTTTTCTTCGCGGCCGGCTTTTTGGCCCGCGCCTTGGGTTTCGCCTCCGCCGCAGCGTCTTCGCCGGGATCCTTCATGAGATCGTCGATGCTGACGCTCTTGTCGGTGATCTTCGCAAGTTCGAGGATGAAATCGACGACCTTATCCTCAAAGATGGGCGCGCGCAGGCTCGCCATCAAGTTCTCGTTTTTCTGATAGGTTTCGATGATTTGCCGTTCTTGTCCGGGGAAGTTCTGCGCCTGGCGGATCAGCGCCCGGTTCATCTCTTCCTGTGATACCTCGATGTTGTTGCGCTGACCGACCGCGGCCAGCAACAGACCGAGCCGAACGCGGCGCTCCGCGATCGTCCGAAATTCATCGCGAATCTCATCGTCGCTCTTGTCCTTGTCCTCCGGATCCAGTTCGTCGTTCTTCCGGGCGGATTCAAATTGGTTCCAGATCGATTCAAGTTCCGCATCAACCATGCCTACGGGTGCATCGAATTCGTGTGATTCGTCGAGTTTGTCAAGCAGTTGGCGCTTCAGGCGCTCGCGCGACACGTTGCCGTAATCGGCCTGCAGCCGCTCTTTGACTTGCGTCCGCAGCGCATCGATGCCGTCAAGGCCCATCGATTTCGCGAACTCGTCGTCGATCGTGCTCTTGACCTTTTCGCGGATTTCCTTGACGTCGACCTCGAACACGCCGTCCTTACCCGCCAGTTCGGCATTGCCGTAACCTTCCGGAAAGGTGACTTCGACCTTCACGTGGTCGCCCGCGTTGGCGCCGACGAGTTGCGTTTCGAATCCGGGAATGAAGCGGGCGCTGCCAAGCTCCAGGTGGTAATCCTCGCCCTTCCCGCCGTCGAACGCGATGCCGTCGACGAAACCTTCGAAATCGATGACAACCGTGTCGCCCTCCTTGCTCTTGCGGGCCTTGGCGATAGGCTCGGTTTTGCCGAAGTCCTCGGCCATGCGCTCCAATGCCTCGTCCACCTGCGAGTCCGCAACCTCCGCGGTCAGGTTCTCGAGTTCGATGGTTCGGAAATCCACTGGGTCTATGACCGGCAGAATATCGACGGCAATGGTAAATTCGAGATCCTTGCCGTCCTCGAAATTCGTCACCTCGATCTTCGGCTGCATCGCGGGCTGCAGTTCACGATCGGCCAACGCCTTGGATGTCGTCTCCGCGACGGCAGCCTGCAGCACTTCGCCCTTGACCGCGTCGCCGTACCGCTGACGTATCAGTTTCACCGGAACCTTGCCGGGCCGGAAGCCAGGAATATTCACCTGCCCCACGAGTTCCGCCAGGCGGGCCGCCACCCGATCCTCGATATCCGCTGCCGGGACAGAGATTGCGAATTCGCGGCTCAAGCCCTCGTTCTTTGTTTCGGTTACCTGCATAACGTCGACCCACTTTCTCGGGTTTTGAAATAGATATTCGTCCCGCGTTCCATCAATTCGACACGGTCCATGACCGACCCGGCCAATCCCGCTGGTGCGGGCGGAGGGACTCGAACCCCCACGGATTGCTCCACGGGTACCTAAAACCCGCGCGTCTACCAGTTCCGCCACGCCCGCAAGCCGTGGCCCGGCCCCGAAGGGCGCTCCTGTATAAGTAGCGGAATCCCTATGGTCAAGCAGGCCAAGCGGACGAGCGGCAATCTTATCGTGGCCTATGACACCATTGCCAGAAGCGCCGTCACGCACACCCTAGTTGGGAACACGTTCCTGATAGGTTTTGGTAAAGGCCGAAAGCGCGAGGATCCGGGGGCCATCCCGGAGTGTCGCAATCTTGTTCGGCCGCTCCAAATTGATCTCGTAGCGCACATGCGGAATGCTCAGTCCGTCCAGCACGACCGACAGCACATGGGCCGTTTCTACCGATTTATCCGGCTTGATCCGGCGAAACTTCATGCCGCGCCGGATGTATTCCATATACCGGCCACGCCGAAAGAACGTGCTGGCACGTTCGCTACCTCGAAACCCCACGAATTCCGCTTGGGTCCGACCATTCAAATTGATTTCAGGCCCCACACCTCATTCCCCGTGTTCAGAAGCCGATACGATGCCGACCTCAGTTCTTAACGACGGCTTGCCGTTCCTAACTTTTTAGCAAACGCGTCACGCTTGAGGAAGCGGTAACCCGGCCCTCGCCGGTGTAGGCCTCGTGATTTTCCTCGATGCGATCGGACACGTAGAGATAATTGACCATCATGCCGGCAGAACGCGCCATGCCGTTGGCCGAGGTGTCGCCAAGCCAATTAAGCCGTTCGACCCGCGCGCCATTCGTCAAATGGAAATGCGCCACGGGATCCAAGGCGCGCGTGCCGCGGCGCTTCTCGTTGACGAGATATTGGGCGCAGAGACGCATCAGGGGGCCGCGCAGCGCATCGCTCATACGATCGTCCTGATGCCAGTGTTCGGCGTCGAGCGCCCGCACCAACGCGTCGTTGGGCTCTTCAAAACCGGTCACCTGGCAGATCGCGTCAGCCTCCGCGGAGGTCAGCGGCGTGCGTCCCGCCTCGATCTCGCGGCTCAGCCAGCGGCGGAATCCCGGGATCGGCGACAACGTCGCAAAAGTCTTCAGACCGGGATACTCGGCAGCGAGCAGATCGACGACGCGCTTGATCAGGAATCCGCCGAAACTGATCCCGCCAAGCCCGCGCTGCGCGTTCGAAATCGAGTAAAAAATCGCCGTGTCCGCATTGTGGGCCGGATCCACCAGCGGCGCCTTTTCGTCGAGCAATTCGTGGATATTGTCAGCCATACCGCCGACCAACGCCACCTCGACGAAGATCAACGGCTCGTCCGGCATCCGCGGGTGGAAGAAGGCAAAGCAGCGGCGGTCGGAATCCAGCCGGTTCTTCAGATCTTCCCAGCCCCGGATTTCATGAACCGCTTCGTAGGCGATCAGCTTTTCGAGCAGAGCCGCCGGCGCGTCCCAGGTCATCCGCCGCAAATCAAGAAAGCCGATATCGAACCAGGACTCGAGCAGCCGGCGGAGGTCTTCGTCGAGCGACGCCAGCGTTGCGTCCTTGCGCGCATGTTCCATCAGGTCGGCGCGCAGATCGACCAGGAATTTCACGCCCTGCGGCAACGCATTGAATTGCGTCAACAACCGCGTCCGCGGCGCTTCGAGCGCGGCCCGCAGCGCCGATTCCGCCTTTGGCCGGTCGTCCGGCGCGGCGTTTTGCAGCGCCGCCACCGCGTCATCGATCTTGGTGCGGTCGGCGTCGAAGGCGCCGGCCAGCAGCCGCAGGAACCGCTCCCGTCCAAGCTCGTCCAGGCTGAGATAGGTCCGGCCGAGGCCCGCCGCCCGGGCCCGGGCGGACACCTCGCCGCCGCGGCCTTCGAGGCATGCCTGCATTTGGTCGCGCAGGCGGCGAATATCGCCGTCGGCGGACAGGCCCGCATCGACCGTACCGGTGACCGTATCGGAAACGTCCCGCCACAGGTTCACCAGCCGGACCAATGTCCGGTCCAGGAACGACCCCTGCGACCGGAAGGCAATCGGAGCCGGTGCCGTGGCCTCTTTTTTGCGCTCTGCTTGCATGTCCTCGTTAGTCGTTGTGGGAACGGAGCGCCCGCACCACTTTCGGCAGGATTTCCGGCAGATCTTCCGCGATCAGTCCGGGACCGAAGGTGGCCGCCGCCGCACCATGCATCCATGTCGCGGCGCAGGCAGCGTCGAAGATATCCATGCCTTGGGCTATCAGTCCAGTGACAATCCCGGCCAAAACGTCGCCCGCCCCGGCGGTGGCCAAATCGGCCGGTGCATTGTCGTTGATGACGACGCGTCCGTCCGGCGCGGCAATTACGGTATCCGCGCCTTTCAGCAAAATGACGGCGCCGGATTTGGCCGCGGCAGCCCGAGCATCGGACATTTTGTCGCCGGTGCTGTCGAACAGGCGCGCAAACTCGCCTGCATGCGGCGTCAGCAGGCACGGGCCGGTAATTGTCGAGAATAAGAGATCGCGCGCGTCCTCGAACACGGTCAACGCGTCCGCATCCAGGACGACCGCCTTCTTGGTCCGGAGCGCGGCCAGCGCGTGTTCGCGTGTCGGCCCGGACACGCCGTTGCCCGGTCCCACCAGACAGGCGTTGACCCGTCGGTCTTCGATTATCTCGGCATAGGCCGCCGTATCGCGGACGGGCTGTACGATGACACCGACCAGCGAAACTTTGTAGACCACCGCGTTGTCGATCGGCACGGCGACGGACACCATGCCGGCCCCGGCCCGCAATGCCGCGCGGGCTGCCAAGCGCGCTGCGCCGGTCATCAACGGACCGCCGCTGATCATGGCATGGCCGCGGTCGTATTTGTGCTGATCGAGGCGCGCCACGGGCAGTTTCGGCAGCCACAGGGCCGGCCCGTTTACCGCCTGGGCCGGCGCAACATCAACCAGCACGGATTCCGGGATACCGATATCGACGGTCTTTACGGTGCCGCACAGCAGCCGGCCCGGCAGGAGAATGTGCCCCGGCTTTCGCCGGAAGAAGGTGACCGTGACATCGGCCTGCGGCGCGATACCCAAAACCGCGCCGCTGTCGCCATGCACACCGCTCGGGACATCCACGGCGACGCACCGCCGGTCGCCGAGGCCTTGAATGACGTCCGCGACGATGCCGTCGACGGGACGCGTCAAGCCGGCCCCGAACAGGGCATCGACGACGATCTCCGATCCATCGAGTGCATCCGGCGACAGGGCCTCTATCGAACCCTGCCAACGGTCCGCATTGGCCCGGGCGTCGCCTTGCAGGCTCTCACGGTCGCCGAGCAGGGCCACACGGACGGGCCAGCCGGCTTCCTTCAGCAATCGCGCTGCCACGAACCCGTCGCCGCCGTTATTTCCCGGGCCGCACAGAACGACGACCTGCCGAGGATCCCCAAACCCCATGACCGCCTCGGCCACGCCGGCGCCGGCGGCCTCCATCAGGTCTAGGCTGGGTAGGCCGCCCGCTGCCGCCGCCGCGTCCGCGGCGTACATCTGCTCGACCGTAAGCAGCGCAGCATCCGTATGATCGGTATTATCCACTGCGGACCTCACTGGACCCACTGCGAACCTCGCCGGTGGACCGGCTGTCTCTCAATATCTGCAGAGTCCGTGAGCGGAATTCGCGGCGATACATGACCAACACGACGAATGTCGTCGCCGCGATCAGCGCATAGGGATGCAGGAACCAGGCGAGCAACGCCATCGCGAAATAATAGGACCGCAAGCCCCGGTTGCTGTGCTTGGCGGCCAGCGTGGCGAGTTGGCTGATGTAGAGGCAGCGTTCGTCGCAATCGTCCTTCAGCGCGGAGGACGGATCCATCGCGCCGATCTGAATCGTGCAATAGGACAACTGTCGGATCGACCAGGCGAACTTGAAAAACGCGTAGATGAAAATGAGACACATGGCCGCCAACCGAAGCTCGACCTCCAACGGGCCGAGACGGGACACCAGCGGCAGATCCTGGAACAGCCCGATCGCCTTGTCCGCCGCCCCCATCACCGTGACCAGCCCGGCTAGGATAAGAATAGAGGTCGATGCGAAGAAAACCCCCGTGCGGGTCAGGTTCCGCACGATCTGCAGATCGACCATCCGGTTGTCCCGGCCCAGCATCTGCCGCATCCAGGCGTCGCGGTGCTCCGCCATCGTACCGATCAAATTAGCGTTCTTGGCCCCGCGGTGATCGGCATAGTGGGTATAGCCGATCCAAAGCGCTAGGAAATACCCGATAGCGATCAGGTCGAGATTCGAAAATTGTGACACATCAACTCCGGCAGCGATCATAAAACCGTAGGAAATCCCGGCTAGACTTCCTTAACAAAAACTCGGGGTTTCCAAGTAATCGCACAGCATTCGGCCCCTTTGGTAACGGAAATTCGCTTTATTTTCCATTAATTGTAGTGGACAGCGCGGCATGATTCATCATTATCAGGGCGCTGCCGCGGTCCAATAGCCGCAACATTCCTAAATCAAAGCTGAAATTACAAATGAAACGCACCGACGCTTCGAGAGACCGCGCTCCCTGGTTGATCATCGCAATGGCTTTGGCCCTGCTGCTTCTTCCGCATGGCGCCGTTTCGGCCGACTCGAAGAAATCGGCAAAGGCGATCACCGGGGACAGGATCGAACTCCAAGGCAAGCAATACTGCCTGGCGGATATCGACGCACCCGAACCCGCCCAACAATGCACGCTGGCGAACGGCAAAGCGTATAACTGCGGCCACATCGCGACGACCGCCTTGATGGACCTGCTCGCCGGGGCGTCGGTACAATGCACGTCGACGAAAAAATACCTGAACGGTTGCCCCATCGCTTATTGCAAGGCCGACGGATTCGATCTGTCGGCCAATATGGTTCATACGGGATGGGCCCTCGCCGCGCCGGAGGCGCGCGGCCGCTATACCACGATCGAAGAAAAGGCCAAGGCCGGTAAACGCGGATTGTGGCGTGGTCGGTTCGTCAAACCGTGGGAATGGCGCAACCAGCGCTCGGCGACCGGCAAACCGAAATAACCGAATGCGACGCCGGTCTCCGGCATACCGATGGCTCTCCGCGATACCATGCGCACCGACGAGTTCGACTTCGACCTGCCAACCGAGTTGATCGCCCAGACACCGGCCGTGCCGCGGGACTCGGCGCGGCTGTTGGATATCGGCGCCACCGTGCGCGACCGGTGCATCACGGACCTGCCGTCCCTGCTGAGACCGGGTGACGTCGTGGTGTTCAACGATACCCGCGTCATTCCGGCACGTCTGACCGGACGGCGCGGCATGGCAAAGATCGAGATTACACTGCATAAGCCGGTCTCCGCCGACCATTGGCTCGCGTTCGCGAAGCCGGCGCGGCGCCTGAAACCCGGCGACCGTATCGAGTTCGGACCCGACTTCCACGCGGACGTCAAAGAGAAGCGCGCGGGCGGAGAGATTTCGGTCCGGATGAGCCGATCCGGCGATGCCTTCATGGCGGCCCTCGTAAAGCACGGCGCCGTGCCGCTGCCGCCCTATATCAAGCGCCCCGAAGGCCCCGACGCAGCCGACCTGGAACAGTATCAAACGATCTATGCGCGCCATGACGGCGCCGTCGCCGCGCCGACCGCGGGACTGCACTTCTCGGAACCGCTTTTCGCGGCGCTGGATGACGCGGGCGTCACGCGCGTCTCGCTCACGCTGCATGTCGGGGCCGGCACCTTCCTGCCGGTAACCGCCGACGATGTCGCCGACCACGCCATGCATTCGGAATGGGGGCGGATCGACAGCGCGACCGCCGATACCATCAATGATGCCCGACGGGCCGGCGGCCGGGTGGTTGCGGTCGGCACCACCGTTCTCCGCCTGCTGGAGAGCGCGGCGCGGGAGGACGGCCACCTGCCCGCCTTCGAGGGCGACACGTCGCTGTTCATCCTTCCTGGGTTCAAATTCCGCATTGCGGACCTGTTGCTGACCAATTTCCATCTGCCGCGATCGACCCTTTTCATGCTGACTTGCGCCTTCGCGGGCGAGGCCCGGATGAAGGCGGCTTACGCCCACGCCATACGGCAGCGCTACCGCTTTTACTCCTATGGCGACGCCTGCCTGCTACACCGTGATGACTAGGCGCAAACGCTTTAAGAACGGGCATTTCTGCCCTATCATCGCCCGCGGAAGGCGCCTGAAACATGGATGAAACTCGATACCGGTACTTGGGCCAGTTGGGCGGCGATTCGGCGATCCCCGAATCCCCGGAAAAGGCGGTTTTGGAAGCCGTCTCCAACCCGCATGCCGACACATCCTACGTAGTGCGCTTCACCTGCCCGGAGTTCACCTCGCTGTGCCCGGTTACGGGCCAACCCGACTTCGCCCATCTCGTTATCGACTATGTACCGGGTGAACACCTGCTCGAGAGCAAGTCACTCAAGCTGTTCCTGGCCTCCTTCCGGAACCACGGGGGCTTCCATGAGGACTGCACGGTCACTATCGCCAAGCGGATCGAGAGCACCATAGCGCCCCAGTGGCTGCGCATCGGCGGATACTGGTATCCGCGCGGGGGCATCCCGATCGACGTTTTCTACCAAAACGGCACATGCCCGGACGGTCTGTGGCTGCCCGAGCCCGGCGTACCGTCCTACCGCGGCCGGGGCTGAGCGACGCCATGGCGACCGGCGCGATCCGCGACAAGGCCCTCGCGCTCGGCTTCGACACGGTCGGCTTCGCGAAGGCGGAAACCGACGCCAATGCCCGAACCTGGCTCTCCGAATTCATCGCGAACGGCTTCCACGGCGATATGGGATGGCTGGCCGCCAAAGCGGATCGCCGGGCATCGCCGCGCACGCTCTGGCCCGACGCGCGCAGTGTCGTTGTCGTCGGCGCGAATTACGCCCCCCATGAAGACCCGCTGGAAGCGATGCACCGCCAACAGCCGCATGGGCGGGGCACGATCTCGGTCTACGCCCGCAACCGCGACTATCACGACGTTCTGAAAAAACGGCTCCGCGTTCTCGCCCGTTGGATGCACGAGACGCTGGATACCGAGGTCAAACTATTCGTCGATACCGCGCCGGTAATGGAGAAACATCTTGGCCAACAGGCCGGGCTCGGTTGGCAAGGCAAGCATACGAACCTCGTATCCCGGACGTTCGGGTCATGGCTGTTCCTCGGCGAAATTTACACCGCCGCCGAGCTGTCGCCGGATACACCGGAGCCGGACAAGTGCGGCTCCTGCAACCGCTGCCAAACGATATGCCCGACCGACGCCTTTCCGGCCCCCTACAAATTGGATGCCCGGCGCTGCATCTCCTATCTCACGATCGAGCATAAGGGCCATATCGCCGAAGAATTCCGCCGGCCCATGGGAAACCGTATTTACGGCTGCGACGATTGCCTTGCCGTCTGTCCCTGGAACAAGTTCGCCAAGCCCACCGAAGAACCGGCCTTCCTGCCGCGGTTGGAGTTGACGGCGCCCCGCCTTGCGGACCTGGCGGCGCTCGACGACGAAGAGTTCAGGGCCGTGTTTTCGGGATCGCCGGTCAAGCGCACCGGCCGGGACAGATTTGTCCGCAATGTCCTGATCGCCATCGGCAATACCGGCGATGCGTCGTTGATCCCAACGGTCGAGCGGCTGTTGGCCGACGCCGCGCCGGTGGTGCGCGCCATGGCGGTTTGGGCCCTCGGGCAGCTCGCAGATCCGGCGCGCTTGGTCGCGGCGCACGACCGGCATGCACCTAAGGAAGAGGATCCCGATGTCATCGGGGAATGGGAAGCGGCGCGCCGCTCGAAGCCGCCCTTGGAAGCTCTGGCCGAGCGTTAGCAGCGGCCCGGGGGTTTCGCCCCGACCGCCGTGTCCGGCGCGTCACGATAGCTCGTCAGCCATTCCTTCGCCGCCCGCCAGGTGTCGGTGCTCTGGGACAGCGGTCCTTTCGCCCGCAATGGGAATACGCCAAAAGGCACGCTGTAGAGCTTGGAGAGGCGCTGCATCAGCTTGAACTCGGTGCTGGTCACGAAGGACGCCCCGGACCGGTGACGGCCGAACGCGAATGGATTGCTTGAGTCGCCAAGCCCCCAGGATTTCGCACTGTCATGCCGTGACATCACGATCAAGGTGCTGTCACCGCCGACGATGCCGCTGCCGTCGATCGCCAGGATATCGAGCACGGATTCGCCATCCTTCGACGGCACCTTGTTGTACTCGTTCGTCCGGATATGGGTCGCGGGCACCGGCGTGAATTGAATCTCGGTCTCTTTCAGACCGCCTTGGACCTCGCCCGTGCCGCGCGCCATATTCGGCTTCGCCGCCTTTGCCGGCGCGGCACCCTCGATGGGCGCCGTCACGTCGAGTTCGGTAAACTCGTGAAACACCTTCTCGCCGAAACGGGCCTTGTTGACCGACCGCAGGTGTTTCCGCATGACGCGGTGCGCCGTGGGAAAGACGAACACCGCCCGGCGGACGGCTCCGCTGGGCACGCTCAGGAACCGCTCGCCGTATTTCCGGATCGTGATCGAGGCCTCATACCGGTCGAATTTTTTCATGAAGGCGCCGGCGCAGACCCATTGCGCGGCATCACTCGGTTTGGCGGCGGACACGGATACCCCAACGCCACCGCAGACGACCCCGGCCGCGACAATCCCATAGAGTGATTTTTGCAGGTATTTCATCGTCTTGCTTAAACCCCTCAGATATCTTCCTGATCCGCGGTCAACCTTGCGCGCAGACCCCATGGTAGGTCCGAGAGGGTTAGCAAAAATTTAAGAAATGCCGCCCGGGCCGGGTTTCCGCCCGGTTACACGACGCCCGGTCGAGAATCAGCCGTCGAAGCGGTTCACCGCCAGCACGGCGTTCAATCCGCCGAACGCGAATGAGTTCGAGAGAGCCGCATTGATCTTCTGTTCGCGGGGTTCATTCGGCACATAGTCGAGATCGCATTCGGGATCGGGTTCCGTGAAATTCGCCGTCGGCGGCACCACGCCGTGCTCGATCGCCAGGGTCGTAACCGCCAGTTCCAGCGCCCCGGCGCCGCCCAAAGCATGACCGAATACGGACTTGCTGGAGGACACCACCGCCTTTTCGGCGGCGGCATCGCCGAGAGCCATGCGCAACGCCCGGGTTTCGGTGGAATCGTTCGCGGCCGTCCCCGTGCCATGGGCATTGACGTAATCGATGTCGTCCGGGTTCAGTTTCGCATCGTTAAGCGCGCCTTCCATCGCCCGCGCCGCGCCGCCGGCATCGGGCAGCGTGATATCCATGGCGTCGGAACTCATGCCGAACCCGGTCAGTTCAGCATAGATCTTCGCGCCCCGCGCCTTCGCGTGATCGAGCGATTCGAGAACCACGGTTGCCGCCCCTTCGCCCAAAACCATGCCGGTGCGGCCAAGCGAGAACGGCCGGCAGGTGTCCAGCGCCATGACACGAATGGCTTCCCATCCCTTCATCGTGCCGAGTGCGATACAGGCTTCCGTGCCGCCCGTGACGGCCGTGTCGACCATCCCGCTGCGCACCATGTGAAAGGCTTGGCCGATGGCATGCGTCGCCGAAGAACACGCACTCGCCACCGCGAAAGCCGGGCCGCGTACGCCATGCTCCATCGCCACGTGGCTGCAGGCGGCGTTCAACATCAGCCGTGGAATTGTGAACGGATGCACGCCCTTACGGCCCTGCGCGTAGATTCTGTAATAACTCTCGTCCAGCGTTTGCTGCCCGCCGACACCGGACCCGATCAGACACGCGGTCCGCAACCCTTCGTCGCTTTTGAAATCAATGCCGCAATCCTCGACCGCCTCGCGCGACGCCATCAGGGCAAGCTGGGCGAACCGGTCCAACAGGCCGAGTTGCTTGGAGGCGAAATGTTCCTTCGGATCGAAATCCTTGATCTCCGCGCCGATCTTGATGTGGAGATTCTCGGTGGGAATGATCGTGAGCGGCCCGATCACCGACTTCCCATCACGGACCGTTTCCCAGAATTCGGGAACTGACTTACCGGCGGCGCTGAACACGCCAACGCCGGTGATAACAACCCTGTTCATGCGATGTGTCTTTTCGGTTTGGATGGAGCCGAACGCTTATGCATTCAGGCGGAGGCGCCTTCTTCGTCAATCAGCTTCTGCACGGCGTTCACGACGTCGCCGATTGTCTCGAATTCGAGTTCCTGATCGTTGGCGTTATACGGAACGTGGATATCGAATTTCTCTTCCACCGCGAAAATGATCTCAACGACATCAAGCGATTCTATCTCAAGGTCTTCGAGCTTGGCATCGGACTGCAGTTTGGAGCGATCGACGGCCGATTTCTCGGCAATGATATCGTAGATATCGCTTTCGACACTCGACATGTTGTTCTCCATTCCGGCAGCGATCAGATCATTTCGTATCGATGGATCGCGTGATTAGCCTTTTTTGTTTCCCGATTCAACAGCTTTCAGCCGATCTTTCAGCCGCGTCACCTCGTCGAACAGGCTCTTCAGGCGGCGCGTATACATGTATATCTCAGCCGCCTTGCTCTTTGCTACCGCCGGCGACCCCACCGCAATCATACCCGACTTCAGGTTCATACCTACCGCGGACGTTGCGCCGACAACGACATCGTCGCCAATCTTGATGTGATCGGCAACGCCGACCTGACCCGCGAGGACGACGCGGTTCCCGACCGTGGCGCTGCCGGCAATACCCACCTGACCGCATATCATGCAGTTTTCGCCGACCACCACATTGTGGCCGATCATCACCAAATCGTCGATTTTCGTGCTGTCGCCGATGCGAGTCGAACTGACCGTGCCGCGGTCGATCGAGGTACACGCGCCGATTTCGACGTCGTCGCCGATAATCACGGTGCCCAGCGAATTGATCCGAGTCAGGATCTCGTTCTTCGCCGTCACTTCATCGATGACGCCGCCGCGCGCCTCTTCGGTCGCGCCGAGTTCGGGCGTGACGAAGCTGAAACCGTCGGCTCCGATGCTCGCGTTGTGGTGGACGATGACCCGTTCGCCGATTTCGACCCGCTCGCCGATCCGCGCGCCCGCGTGCACGAGCCCCCCGGCACCGATCTTGGCGTCGGCGCCGACCGTCACGTTCGACATCAAGATGGTGCCGTCGCCGACAACCGCCCCGCTGGCGACATAGGTGAAGGGACCGATACGCACATCGTCGCCGATCGTGGCATCCGCTTCGATGACCGCGCTGGGATGCACACCGTCCGGCGCGTGAACCGGCAGTTCGAAGAGATCGGTGATCCCCGCCATGGCGTACCGCGGCCGCTTCACGTGAACGTAGCCCTTGAGTTGGCCGTCCGGAATGTCGGCTCCGTCCTCAACGATGGCCGCTGTCGCCGCGGACCCGTCGAGCGCCTTCACCAGCTTCTTGTCCATGGCAATGGCGAGATCGTGGTCGGACGTCACCTCACCCGGATGCACGGCGCGCGTCACCTCGACCGATCCATCGCCGACCAACGTGCCGCCCAAGGCGGTCGCGATCTCACTAAGTTTCATCCGTTGGTTCCGTCTCGCTGTTGCCGACGCTTGACCGGCCCACTTGCGGGCTTGCCTACACCGTCCGTCGCGGGCAAACAAGGGGCTGGTTAATCGATCGACTGCCTCAGGGAGACTACCAATGTCACCGCCAGCTTCCGCAACAATTGAACGCCCGCTCACCGGCATCCGCGTCGTTGGCCTGGAGCAATACATGGCCGGTCCCTATTGCACCATGCTGCTGGCCGACGCCGGCGCCGAGGTCATCAAGATCGAACGGCCGGGTGTCGGCGATCCCAGACGGTCGATCGCACCCTTCGCGGAGAAAGACGGCAGGAAGAAAGCCGCCGGCTTCATGGCCTATAACCGCAATAAAAAAAGCCTCGGGCTCAATCTCCGGGACCCGCGCGGCCACGAAATCTTTCGCAAACTCGCCGCGACCGCGGATGTAGTGGTCGAGAACCTGCGTCCCGGGTCGATGAGCAAACAGGGTCTCGGTCACCGCGAAATGCGCGCCGCCCATCCGCGCCTCGTTTGGGCGATCATCTCGGGTTTCGGCCGGATGGACGGCTATACCGGCCCCTACAGCGACCGGCCGGCCTTCGATATCGTCGCCGAAGCGATGAGCGGCGTGATGAACCTGGTCGGGTTCGAGGACAAACCGCCCAGCGGCACGATCTACGGCATGGCCGACGTTTATTCCGGCATGTGCACGGCGTACGGGATCATGCAGGCGCTGTTCATGCGCGAACGCACCGGCGAAGGCCAGCTCGTCGATTCGGCGATGTTCGACAACATGCTGGCGCTCAACGAGGCGATGATCGCGCTCTATTCCGTCAGCGGGCAGGTGCCGCAGCGCGGTCAATCCAAGAATTACTGGCCGCGCGGCGCCTTCGCGACCAAGGACGGCTACATCGCCATCAACGTGCCGGACGAAATCATCTGGAAACGCATCTGCGAGATCATGGAACGGCCGAATCTGGCCGAAGACGAACGTTCCAACAGCGGCCCGGCCCGCGCCGCCAATACCGACTATCTGGCGCCGATCCTAAACGGCTGGCTCGGCGCGATGACGCGCGACGAGGCGGTCGCCAAATTCAACGAGGCCGGCGTCCCCTGCGGGCCGGTCTATGCCGCCGACGACGTGTTCAACGACCCCCATGTGGCGGCCCGGCGCGTGCTCATGCCGGTCGACGATCCAGAGGTCGGGGAATACCGGTTTTCGCGCACGCCGCCGTTGCTCTCGGCCGCACCGGAACTGCCCGCCGATCCGCCGCCCAACCTGGGACAGCATACGCGGGAGATACTGGAATCATTATTGGGATATGACGCGGCCGACGTCGATGCAATGGCCGACGACGGCGTCGTGCAATTGCCCTGAGGGCGAAACTCGCGTTCCGGACGCGGCGATAGCGGGCTAGTAGTCCGAGCGGTTACGGCGCAGCGGGTTACGAACCCGTTCGCGAACCGGCGCGAGCTCCAACCGTTTCCGCTGGGCGCGCCGATCCTGGCCCGGAAGCCGGGCACGGCACATCTCGGCGGTACCGCCGTCGTCCCGTTCGCTGCGTGCGCCGCGTTCGGTCTGGTGTTGTTTGCGTTGCATGGTGCACCTCTGAACGCAATTCTGGTGCTCCCCTTGTCCGAATAATACGCCTCTCCGGCGCTAGTCCAAAGGCACTATTTCATGACATTTTGATTGGAAGTTCTTATCGACCGTTTTCCTCCACTCTTTGCTTAAGTTTTCGTTGTTGGACCGCCACATCGGACCTACAACGCCAGAGCATGGGCCATTCCGGCCGCCAACAATTCGCTGTGCCTGCCGGATTGAATTACGATGCCGATGCGTTAGTCGTTGGCAAACTGACGGAGGGAAATATGGCGGACCTGCGCATCACCATCGGCACGCAAGCGTTCGAGGCGCGATTCGAGCGCGACTCCGCGCCGAAGACCTGCGCCGCTTTTGCTGCGGCCCTGCCGTTTTCCAGCAAGATCGTGCACGTGCGCTGGAGCGGCTTCGCGGTATGGATCCCGCTCGGCGATCAGGACTTCGGCGTCGGCTACGAAGATGCGTTGAGCCACCCGGCGCCGGGCCAAATCCTGTTCCATCCGGGCGGCATCAGCGAACCCGAAATCCTGATTGCCTACGGCCCGACGCGTTTCGCGAGCAAGTCGGGACAACTCGCCGGCAACCATTTCATTACCATTACGAAGGATCTGGAGAACCTCGCGGCAATTGGCAACGCGACGTTGTGGGAAGGCGCCTTCGACATTCGTTTCGAAGCGATCTAGTCGCCGGTTTCCATAGCTGAGGAAGCGCGTGCAAGGCCGCCGCGAATTTCTGGCAATGTCACAAAAACAACTCGGCCAATCTGTCGACAAGACCTTTCAGCAGATTCAATAATAAGAAAGCGGCCTTAGATGCCCTCGACCCGCAGCTTGGACCACCGCGCCGGCCAGTTTTTCGCCCGCATGCGCGCCAGGTAATCCACATATTTCTCGCGTCCGCGCGGCGTCGGGCGGGACCGTAGGGCCATGAGGTCGTCGATGCCCCACGGCGCTAGGACGGTCAGGCGATCATCCCGCTCCAGGCGAACACCGATACTGGTGGCGGTTTCGAGATAGAAGCTGAGCGCGTCTTCCGTATTCCGGTAGGGCCGGTCGCGGTTTCGCTCGTGCATCCGCGCTTGATTGCGCACCTCCCACGGCACGTCTGGCATTATGTCACGCAGCCGACGCTCCGCGTTGTCGTCATGGGAAGGATCCCGGTTCGACGAATCGAAATACACCACATCCACGTCGGCGACCGCCGTCGGAGCGGCAAGATCGTGGAAGTGATCCCAAACGGCGCTTCGGACATATCCGGCCGCGATCGCCCAATCCGGAAGACCGAGCGATCGCACTGTCTGAAGAATCGCCATCCGGCCCGGGTCACCGAGAAACAATCGTTCGATCAGTGCAAGTGTCACAGCGTGGGGCCTTGCCATGCTCTAAAGTTAAGCTACCCCGGGGAATCGGCCGGCAGTCGCGGCTCGATACAGACCGCCATTCTAGGGCTCCGCGATCGCTATTTCTTGGGCTTCGGCGACTCGTCCGCTTTAAGCCTATTCGCCGTGCCGGCGGTGCTGGCCTTGGTTCCCTTACACTTCTTAACGCAGGCCGCTTTTTCCGTCGCACACTTGTCGCCAGAATTCGGATTCAGCCGTTTGCATTTCGCCTGCGCGAAGTTGCAATGCATGCAACTGGCCTGCGCAACGGCCGGCGTGCTCACGCTGGTCTGAGCTAGGACCACCGCAATGCCGACAATGGCCAATAGGGAAAATACCTTTCGCAACGTCGCCTCCCTTGGGTTTATCGCTGTCCGAGGAGTCAACCAAAACGCGCGGCGCGGAGTCAAACCCACGGCCTGTTGGCGATTCGCTCGGCATCCCGCGTTTGAGGCAGAATGCCGCCAGCAAGACAAATAGGACGCGGAAGGAACACGCCATGGAGCAGGCAACCGAAAAGCTGTGCGAACGGATCGTCGGGGTCACCGACACGGATCTCACCGACGACGCGATCCAACGGGCGCGGCAACTGTTTCTCGATGGGCTCGCCGTCGCGGTTGCCGGCACGATCCAGGAGGAGCCGCCGTCGATCCTCGCCGCGCATGCCCGCGAAATGGGCGGTATCGAGGCATCCACCGTCATCGGATTCGATTTCAAGACCAATCCGGTGCAAGCGGCTTATGTGAACGGATCCTCCATGCACGTGCTCGACTTCGAGCCGATGTGGAGTCCGGCGAACCATCAGGTCTCGACGAGTCTTCCCGCCGTGCTGGCGCTGGCCGAGCATCTCGGCCTGTCAGGCCGTGACGCCGCGACCGCGCTGGTCAAGGGCATCGAGATGATGGGCTGGCTGCGCGAAGCCTCACGGCAGATCGATATTAAGGTCATCCGCTTCCATCCGCCCGGCATGGTCGGCCCGGTCGGCGCGGCAGTGGCCGCCGGGCATATGCTCGGCCTCACCGTCGAACAATTGCGCTGGGCCATCGGGATCGCGGCCTCCCGCTGCGGCAGTGTTCTCGCCAACACGGGTACGATGACGAAGTCGACCCATTGCGGCCTCGCCTGCTCGCTCGGCCTGGATGCGGCCCTGCTCGCGAAACGGGGCTTTACCGGCAACGCCGACGTATTGGAAACCCATCGCGGCTTTGTCGAGATGTTCTTCGACGAGAACTTCGATTACGAGGCGATGATGCAATACGGCCCGCCCTTCCGGGTCGTGACGCCGGGTTACGCCATCAAGATGTTCCCCAGTCAGTTCGCCACCCATTTCGTCATCACCGCCGGCCTCGAACTGCATCAGAAGATCGACGACCCGGCGCGTATCAAGGCGATCCGCCTGACGACGCCGGTGATGGAATACATCAACCGGCCCAAACCGCTGACCGGCCTCGCGGGCAAGTTCAGTTGGCAGTACACGACCGCCTGCGCCCTGCTCGACGGCGAGATCACCATGGACACCTTCGAGGACGAGAAACGGTTCAGCCCCGAGGTCGAGGCCATGCTCGACAAGGTCGAACTCAACATGACCGAAGACATTCCGGGCTTTTTCGAGGAAATGTATGTCGATATGGAGGTCGAACTCGACGACGGCTCGATCGTCAAAACACGCTGTGACGGCCCGCGCGGCAAATGGGGCAAACCGCCGATTTCCATCGACGAACATCTGGTCAAAGTGCGCGACTGCCTGTCGACGCGCCTGTCGGAACGCGACCGGGAACGCGTGATCGAACTCGGCGGCAGTTTCGAAGCGCTGAGCAGCGACCAGATCGCCGAAGCGATGAGCATCGTCCGCTGCGCCGCGTAACTTTTGGCAGGAAACGTGGACGCTTTGTCATTTATGCCGGCGCCGTCTTGCATCAATCTCTGATGGATACGATCCCGTCTAGAGATTCATAGCGGAGGTACCGACCATGGCGTCACTCGATCTCGACGATTGCGTAAATTCATTTTGCCCCTGGTCCGGCGAGCCGGTCAGCGCCGACTCCCTGACGATGTATGGCGACCACGTGGTCGGGTTCTGCAATCCGGGATGCCGCGACAAGTTCGAGAAGGCGGTGGGTTCCTTCGAGGATGCTCTGAAGAAACGCGCCGCATCCGACTGATCCTGAGCACTTATTGCAGAAGCGACCCATGCGTCGGATTTATTACGGCTGGTACATCGTGGTCGCCTGCAATTGCGTCGCCTTCATCACCTGGGGCGTCGGCATCTTCAACCAGGGTGTCTTCCTCGGCTATTTCGCCGATCAACATGGCTGGTCCATTGCGACGATGTCGGTCGGATCGACGCTCTTCCATCTTTGGGCGGGCATCGTCGGCATCTTGGTCGGGCGCGTCATCGACCGGCGCGGGCCGCGCGGGATCCTGATCGCCGGCGCAATCACGCTGTCTGCCGGAACGATCGGACTCGGCCTGGCCACCGACCTGTGGCAACTCTTTCCGGCTTTCCTGGCCCTCAGCACCGGCTTCGCGAGCATCCATACCGTAACCCTCGGCAAGATCGTCGCCCGGTGGTTCATCCGGATGCGGTCCCGGGCGATGGCGCTCGCCACGTTCGGCGCGGGGGTCGGCGGCGCACTGTTGGTGCCGTTGAACGCCTATCTGCTGGACCGATGGGGCGGTCCGGCGGGCGGTATCGCGCTCGCCGTTATCACGACGATCGCGATCGTGCCGCTCGCCCTGTTCATCTTCAAGGACGGACCGGAAACGCTTGGCCTATCCCCAGACGGCGATCATACCGATGACGAGGTGGCCTCGGCGAATATCCCGGATATCGAACTCCGCGAGTGGACCGCGTCCGAAGCGATGCGGACCGTGGCATTCTGGGCGCTGTCCGCCGCATTCTTTTGCGGCATGCTGGCGCAAAGCGGCTTCCTGCTGCATCAGGTATTGTTCCTTAAGGCGACCTTCGGTCTGGTCGGTGCGGCCTCGGTCGTCACGGTGACGACGGTCGCCGGGATGGTCGGCCGTGTCGTTTTCGCAGTCTTCGGCGACCGATGGAAATCGCGTGATGTGGCGGTGCTGTTCTTCCTGCTGCAGGCGAGCGGTTTCCTCCTGTTCGCGGTCCACCCCACCCCGTGGAGCCTCGTTCTCGGATCGGCAATCTTCGGCTTTACCATGGGCGTCGTCGTGGTCCTGCAGCCCTTGGCCACCGCGGAATGTTTCGGCCAACCGTCCTTCGGCCGCGTCTTCGGCCCGATCTATATGTGGATCCGCATCGGCTCCGCGATTGGTCCGCTGATCATCGGCCTGCTCTTCGTGGCGACCGGCGACTACCGCGCCGCATGGATCACCGTCGCCGTGATGCTGATCGCGGCGAGCATTGCCGTCCGCTGGGCCAGTGCGCCCTTGCACCGGACCGCTCCTGCCGTATAACGGTCTGCGACATGACCGAACAAAAAACCTTCGATGGATATACCCGCCCCAACCGCGCCGCGGGTGTCCGCAACGACGTGCTGGTCCTGTCGCCGACAGGACTGACGGCGCCGACCGCCCGCCGCATTGCCAGCAATGTCGCGGGCGTCAAACTCGTCTCCATGCCCTATGCCAGCGGCGTGGTGGGTGACGACGGCGCACTGCGGCGGCTCGCCCTGAAAGGCCTCGCCACCCACCCCAACGTCGGCGGCGTCCTGCTGATCAGCGCCAACGAGCCCGAAATGGAGGCGATGGCGGCGGAAATCTCCGGAGCCGGACAGCGGATCGAGGCAATAAGCCTTGATTCCTGCGGCCAGGACGCGTTGCGCCTCACCAACGAGGGCATGCGGCTCGCCGGTCACCTGACGAAGGAACTGTCGCGTCAGAAACGCGAGCCGCAACCCTTGTCCGAACTGTTCCTGGCGCTGGAATGCGGCCGGTCCGATCCCAGCTCGGGCATCGCAGCAAATCCGCTCGTCGGCGCGATGGTCGACCGGGTGGTGGACGCCGGCGGCAGCGCCGTCTTCGGCGAGACGATGGAATGGTACGGCACCGAGGAGGCGCTCAGCGCCCGCGCGGCCGACGACGGCGTTGCGCAGGACATCCGGAACGCGATCGCCCGTCGGGAACAGGCTGCCGAAGCGGCCGGCATGGACTTGATCGGCAACAATCCGGGCCCGACCAATATCGCGGCCGGCTTGACGACACTCGAGGAAAAGGCGCTCGGCTCCGTCGCCAAGGGCGGCAGCCGGACGATACAGGGCGTCTTGGGCATCGCGGAGGCCCCGGGCAAACCCGGCCTTTACGCCATGGACGGCCCTTGGTATGCGCCGGAATCCCTGACCGGCATGGTCGCCGCCGGGGCGCAACTCGCCCTCTTCACCACCGGGCCCGGCAACAGCTTCACCAGTCATCTCGCGCCGACGATCAAACTGTCCGCGAATGTCGAAACGGTGCAGCGGCTCGGCGAATTGGTCGATTTCGACGCCAGCGCCCTCACCACCGGCCGCGCCGCGCTGGACGACGTGGCGTCGGACCTGCTCGACCGGGTCATCGCGGTGGCGTCGGGCGAGGCCACGTGGGGCGAAATCTGGAACGAAGGCGAGGAAGTGATCAGCCGCCTCGGAGCATCGCTCTGATGGCGGAGGAACTCGACGCCATCGCCCTGCACGAGGCGGACTCGGTCGCGACGGTCCTGCGCGCCGTCGCGAAGGGCGAAGACTTCGTCGTCGGCTGCCCGGGCAAACAGATCCGGCTGCGGGCCGTTGACGACATCCCGATCTATCACAAGGTCGCGCTTACGGATTTGGCCGCGGATGCGACCGTCCACAAACACGGGCATTGGATCGGCCGGACCACGACGGCGGTCGCCACGGGCGCACTCGTCCACATTCACAACATGGCCGGCAGGAACGGGGGCAACGACTGCTGACGCGGCCGTCCTGCCCCGTTCCCGAATTGCTCAAGGCCCTGGTCTCCTTATGCGGGAAATGGAAGCAGATTATTTTCAGGCGACGAGAAACTCGAGCCGCTCTTCCGCTTTGGACGGGGCGATTTCAATGATCTCGGCGTCTACAACACCTTCCGCGACGAACGGGTCCGCATCCACGCGCCGTTGGAGGTCCGGCAGCGTCGTATTGTGCGCCAGTATGCCGCCGCCCGAACTCGGCTGGAGACTGCCGACCACCAAGAAAACGCCATCGGCAAATCCGCGGTCGATCCAATTCTTGTGGCCGTCCATGTACTGACCGGCCTGACCTTTGTTGACGGAAAATTTCAGCAGAACAATGAACATCGATGGTTTTCTCCTTGGAGATTAAACTAGGTGATTTCCCGCTTCGCCGCTTGGCCGGCATCGTCTGTCCCGCCTCGCACACAGGCGTCCAACCAATCGCACAACTGCGCAACCTCCCGATCGATGAAGATTTCGTCACCAAGCGCAGCCGCGAGCGTGGCGACACCCTGGCTGCGTGCGAGAAGATGCATGGCAAGCGCATCGGCATCCGTCTCTCGACCGAGAGCGGTGAATTGCAGGCGTAACCACGATCTGAACAGGTCAAACAGATTGTTCGCTTCGGCCCGCGCCGCATGGTCAAGCTTCGACAGTTCCGCGCTCAAGGTGCCGACAGGACAGCCGTACCGCAATATCTTGGCCCGGTTCGCGACCAAAATATGAATAAAACTTCGAATACGGTCTGCCGGGGTATTCCCGTCCAAGTCCCACTGATCCACCATCGCGCGCGTTTTCGCCAGGCGAAGCTTGATCACAGCATCAAGAATTTCGTCCTTGGTCTTGAAATGATAGTAAAAGTTGCCACGCGAAATTCGCACGGCATCCGCGATGTCCGTGAACGAGGTGTGTGCAAACCCTTGCCGGTAGAACAATTCATCGGCGGCTTCGGCGATTCTGTCCCGTGTTTTCATGTCGCCCATGATTATGCCATTGCAAAACGGTGCCAGACGGCGTCCTGAACATCCCGACCACACCGCCCTTCCCCATGTGAATCGCGATCTCAGGCCATGACAATGTAGGATGCTCGTCCTAGAGCTAATCTAGGACGAGCATCCTACATTGTCAACACACCGATAGACCAACGCGAACCGCCAATTCGCCAGTCCATATGCAATATGCAAAGAGTGTTGGACAATTACGCGGCCGTACGGTCCGCCGGGGTGCGGAAGGATTCCCCGGCGGACCACACCTCATCAGCCGGTTAGGCGCCGGGCTGTGGCACCACCCGGATATAGGGTTTCGGCGCGGTCCAGCCGCCCGGGAACTTCTTTTTCGCGTCCTCGTCGGATACCGCCGGCACGATGATCACGTCCTCGCCCTGGTTCCAGTTCACCGGCGTCGCCACTTGATGGTTCGCGGTAAGCTGCAGGGAATCGAGCACGCGGAGGATTTCGTCGAAATTCCGGCCGGTGCTCATCGGATAGACCAGGATCAGCTTGATCTTCTTGTCCGGCCCGATCACGAACACGTTGCGGACGGTCTGATTATCGACCGCCGTGCGACCCTCGGCGCTGTCGCCGGCCGCCGCCGGCAGCATGCCGTAGGCTTTCGCGACCTTCAGTTCGCTGTCGCCGATCAGCGGATAGGTCGGCTTGTGTCCGGTAACCGCTTCGATGTCGTCCATCCACCGCGCATGGTCGGTGATCGGATCGACGCTCAGGCCGATGATCTTGCAGCCCCGTTTCGCGAAGTCCGGCGCGAGTTTGGCCATATACCCGAGTTCGGTCGTGCAGACCGGCGTGAAATCCTTCGGATGCGAAAACAGAATCGCCCAGGACCCGTCGATCCAATCATGAAACTTGATCTGTCCGTCGGTGGTCGGAACGTCGAAATCCGGCGCGGTGTCACCGAGTTGCAAAGCCATATGCCGTCTCCTTGATTTGTGCCGCGCCGGCAGGCCGCCGGCGCCGCGGGAAAAGTTGGATTTGCGTAAAACGCGGCGGCGCAACGACGCCACCGAGCCAACGCAAATAGGTTTCTTCGCGGCTGTTGTGCGGACGGTAACCGGCGTTTGTTTCGTGCTTGTTTCACGGGCCACGGTGAATTGTTTCAATTGTGTCTGACGTGCGGATTGCCGCGTCGGACCGGCGATTCATCAATAACCAAATGGCCCATCAGCGGCTGCCCGGTGTAATTTGCCCGCTTTGGCCGCAGTGGTCATAATTGGCCGATTCATTCACATCCTCGGATTTGCGAAACCATACGGTCAGCATGGCGCGAGACCATGCAGGGAGAAAATAAATGCCAGATTATGATGTCATCGTTGTCGGCGCCGGGAACGCGGCCCTCGCCGCGGCCATGTCGGCCCGCGAAAACGGCGCGGACAAGGTGCTCGTGCTGGAGGCGGCGACGAGAGGCATGCGCGGCGGCAACACGCATTGGAGCGGCGGCATCCTGCGCTTCGCGTTCGACAACCCGCGTGACATCGAACCGCTGCTGCCCGGCGTTGAGGACGAGTATCTAAACTTTTACGAAGGCGTCTCTCCCTATACCGAAGACGATTTCATGGGCGACTTGCTGCGCGTCACCGCGGGCCGCACGGACCCTGAACTGTCCAAGGTTCTGGTCTCGAATTCCAAGGACACCGTTTTTTGGGCGCACGAACGCGGCAAAATCCCGATGGAACCGGCCCGGTCGATCGCCGGCGTCGAGGTCAACGGCGTCGTGATCTGGCCAAAGGGCGCCATCGTCCGCGCCGAACACGAAGGCGTCGGGCTGTCGGCGTCGTGGTTCAAGGCCGCCGAAGCCGACGGATGCGAAATCCGTTACGAGGCGACCGGCCGCAACTTGATCCAGGACAAGGCCGGGCGCGTGGTCGGCATCACCGTCCAGGAAAAGGACGAACTGAAAGAGATCACGGCGAAGGCGGTGGTGCTGGCGTGCGGCGGCTTCGAGGCCAACGCCCAATGGCGGGCGCAGTATCTCGCGCGGCCCTGGGATCACGCCAAGGTGCGCGGCACCCGCCACAACCAGGGCGACGGCCTGCGCATGGCGATGGAGATCGGCGGGATGCCGTGCGGCCAATGGAGCGGCCGTCACTCCACGCCGATCGACGCCCACTGGCCCGACTTCGCCGACCGCAAGCTGACCGACAAAAGCAACCGGCTTTCATACCTCTACGGCGTGATGATCAACCGGAACGGCAAACGCTTCGTCGACGAGGGCGAGGACACGCAGTTCTACACCTATGCCAAGTTCGGCGCGGCGATCCTCGACGAGCCCGGCGGCATGGCCTACCAAATCTTCGATCAGAAGACGGTCCACCTGCTGGAGCCGCGTTACGAATACGCCAAGAAGCCGCTTAAGGCGGACACGCTGGAAGAGCTGGTCGAGATGATGGACATCGACGACAAGCCGCAGGCGATCAAGACGCTGAACGAGTATAACGCCGCGGCGGCCGACGACGACAATTTCGACCCGTCGCAGAAGGACGGCGTTTCGACCAAGGGGCTGAACCCGGAGAAGACCAACTGGGGCATCCGGCTGGATTCACCGCCCTTCGAAGCCTATGCGGCGACCGGCGGCATTACCTTCACCTTCGGCGGCCTCAAGATCAACGAAGACGCGCAGGTGATCGGCACCGATTGGCGCGTCATTCCCGGCCTCTACACCTGCGGCGAGATGGTGGGCAACCTGTTCCACTACAACTATCCCGCCGGTACGGGGTTGGTCTCGGGACAGGTGTTCGGCCGCATCGCGGGCCGCAACGCCGCGGCCGAAAAGGGCTAGGCAAGCGAACGGGCATGCGACAGGACAGCGGCACGGCACAGGCCACGGATCACACCCGCGCACTCGCGGAGGCGATGTGCGGCCTGTCCCTCGCCGCCCTGTCGAGCGAAGACGTCGAGCAACTCAAACGTCTCGTGCTGGATCATCTTGGCGTTGCGCTGCGCGGCGCTTCCTTGCCGTGGAGCCAATCGCTGCAGGACTACGCCCGGCATTACGACGGCACCGGTCCGTGCGTCGTGATCGGCAGCCCAATGCGAACGACGGCCCCCGTTGCGGCACTGGTCAACGGCACCGCCGCGCACGGGCTGGAAATGGATGACACCCATGACGAATCCCTGAGCCATCCCGGCTGTGTCGTGATCGCCACTGCCTTGGCGGTTGGCACCGCCCAGAAAAGGGCCGGCGCGGACGTGCTGGCGGCCATCGCGGCGGGATACGAGGTTATGGCGCGGGCGGGCATGGGCACGGGCGCGTCCGAGACGGTGCATAAGGGATTTCATTCCACCGCGCTTTACGGCTGCTTCGGCGCCACGACCGCCGCCGGGCTTCTCTTGGGCCAAGACGCGCAGATCCTGTGTCGGTCCTGGGGGCTTGTGCTGTCCATGGCGGGTGGTTCCAAGCAGTTCGCCCACGATCCGCAAGGCACGACCGTCAAGCGGCTGCACGGCGGCATTCCCGCTCATAGCGGCACGCTGGCCGCCGAGTTCGCGAGCCGTGGGATCGACGGCCCCGACGGCGCGCTCGACGGCACCTACGGGCTCGGCAATCTGTTCGGCGACAAGCCCGACCCAACAAAGCTGCTTCGCAAATCCGATGAGCCATTGCAGATCCATCGCATCAGCTTCAAGCCCTATCCTTGCTGCCGCCTGTTCCACTCCACGATCGACGCGCTCGGCGAGGTAACCGACGACTTCACGACATCGCCGGACGAGATACAGGCCATCCAAGTCGGCGCGCCCGAGGTCATGCTGACCCAGCATATGATGCGGCGCCCGGATTCGGTCATGGCCGCGCAATACGCCCTGCCCTTCGCCCTCGCCACGAGCCTGCTTGCGGACCGGCATGCCTTCGAATCCTATACGGACGCCTATTGGCGCGATCCGGCGATCCTCGACCTGTCGGACCGGGTGGACGCGGAACAGGACCCTGCGATCGAACAGCATTTTCCATCACATTTCGGCAGTTGGGTGGAAGTGACGCTCAAGAATGGCGAGAAACGCCGCGCAACTGTGTTGGATTCCTATGGCACGGCGGAGCGGCCGATGCCGCGGGACGCCATCGAGCGCAAGTTTCGCACCCTTGCCACTGTCGATTTCCCAGAATTTGATTGCGACGCCGCCTTCCGTGCCATCGATGGCTTGCCGGAGGTGGCCGACCCATCCCCGCTGATGGCGCAATTCGCCCAAACTTGACCTATTGGCCCGGCGGTTCTATGCCCATATGAACGGCCCACAGGAACACTCGCGTTCGGAGGAAAGTAAATGAAACAACGCCGTATCCCCGCCGCCTTCATGCGCGGCGGCACCAGCAACGCCATCGTGTTCCGCCAGGGCGACCTGCCCGAAGACCGCGCGCTGTGGGACAAGATCTTCCTCGCCGCGATGGGCACGCCGGACCCGAACGGCCGGCAGTTGAACGGCATGGGCGGCGGCATCTCGTCACTGTCGAAGGTCTGCGTCGTCGGCCCGCCGTCGCACCCCGATGCCGATATCGACTACACCTTTGCCCAGATCGGCGTGCAGAAGGAAACCGTCGGCTATGCCGCCAATTGCGGCAACATGTCCGCCGCGATGGGCCCCTTCGCGATCGACGAAGGCATCATCTCGGCCGACGGCACGAAAGCCATGGTCCGAATCCACAACACCAACACGAAGAAAATCATCCACGCCCATTTCGAATTGGACGAGGGTCTCGCCGCCGTCGACGGAGACTACGAACTGCGCGGCGTTTCCGGCACGGGGTCGCCCGTTCGCCTGGAATTCCGCGATCCCGCCGGGGCGGCGACCGGCCGCTTGCTGCCAACCGGCAACACGCTCGACGAATTGGACGTACCGGGGCTGGGCCGCATCGAAGTCTCGATGGTCGATGCCGGCAATCCCGTGGTGTTCGTCGAATCATCGACGCTCGGCGTGGAAGGCACCGAACTGCCCGCCGATATAGACGCCGACGCCGAGCTGATGGCGAAGCTCGAAGCGATCCGGACCCATGGCGCGGTTCAGATGGGCTTGGCGAAGACCCCCGAAGAAGCGCTGACCGTCGTGCCCTTCGTCGGCTTCATCGCGCCGGCGAAGGACGCCAAGACGATCTCCGGCGACCCCAATCCCGCTTCGGACGGCGACGTGACCGCGCGCATTCTGTCATCGGGCAATACGCATCGGGCGCTGCCCCTCACCTGCTCGATCTGCACGACGGTCGCGTCCCGGATCGAGGGGACGCTGGTTCACCGGCATGCCCGGCCGACGGACAACCCGAAAGACGATCTCAACATCATGCAGCCCTCGGGCATTATCACCGTGGCGTCCAACGTCTACATGAAAGGCAACGCGTGGCATGCCGAATACGGCGCAACCTATCGGACACAGCGCCGCCTGTTCGACGGCTTCGTCTACTTGCCGGCGTCGCGGGTTCCGGAACTGACACCGGACGGAAAGGTCGCGGCCTGACCCGCGCCGACGCCACAGGAAAGCACCCGGATAAAATAAAAGGCCTCGACGCAAGTCGAGGCCATTAAAGTGATGCGGAAAGGTACCGGTTCATCCGGCTTTTTGTATTTTCTTCTTACCGTCGGCGCCGTTCTGTTTCGAGCTGCCGGACCAGTGTGTCGGTTAATCGATCCACCTAACGTTGTGCGTTTTCCGGTGACTTTTACTACCTGTTGCCTAATCGCGGATTGTGATTGCGTTCCTGATCGCCAGTCGTCCGGACATTACACAATTGCGTCATGTTTGCCAACCCCTTGAAAATTAACAATTTCAGTTGTATGCACTTCGCGTTATTACTCTTTATGCGTGTATGTTTTGTTAACACTTCGCCAACTGAAACGGCAAGCCCCTGCAATTGCATACAAAGTGGCAATCAAAAATCTGCACGCGTCGGTTAGGACAACACCGCTTCACCATCGAAATGCCAAGTCAGGAATTTCGGCCCCTTCACCAGATATCCCTCGTCCAGCCTGCGGAACCGGAAATCGGCCGCCTCGACGAGCCCCGCGATATCTCGGTTGAGATGGCAGCCCCCGGCGCACCGTCCCCACAGCGGGTCCAACCGATCCTGCCATCGCGCAACGGCGGGCGCGGGTGCGCGGCCGTGTTCGATGAAGACAAGCACGCCACTCGGCTTGAGGACGCGCCGGATTTCCGCCAGCGCGCGGCCGATATCCGGGATCAAACACATCGTCCATGTCGATATCACGGTATCGAACGCGCCCTGCGCAAAGGGCAATTCCTCCGCAGATCCATGATGAAGAGTCACCGGAAACCGTACCTGCGTCACCGCGTTCCCCGCCATGCCCAGGAGCGCCGACGACGGATCGATCCCATCGACGGAGGCGACGCTCGCACCATAATGCGGCAGGTTAAGACCGGAGCCGATGCCGATTTCGAGCACGCGCCCGGCCGCGGCCGGCACGATCCGTGCCCGCTGACGGCGGACTTCCGGATTTTTCATCGACACGTGCAACAGGCGCGGCAGCACGTAACGGTCGTAAAGGCGCATGACCATGGCTCCGGTCTTAGGAAGAACGGCTTGTCCTTCCGTCAGACTTATTCCGCGCCGGCCGGCTCTTCAATCGGTTCGGGTGATTTTGCCGGCGGCCGCGCCGCCGGATTTTCGGCAATGATCGGCCGTGCGGATCGTGCCGGCGCCGCGCGCGGGCGCGATTTCCGTTTGACGGTCCGGCGCTTTTCCGGGGACCGCGGGATCGCCTTCAGACAATCGTTTGCCGAGGATTTCCGGACGACGCCTTCGAACCACCGGCGCAAGGGCGACAATCCGCCCCCGAGCGTGAGCCGCCGGTTTCCGGCGACCGGATCCGTGCTGAGCGTGGGTTCCGCCAAGCGGCCCCCGATCGATACCGGCGTGGGTACGAGCAAATCCTGCCCGCGGGATGCCGGGACAAACCGCAAAGCGTATCGGCCTTCCTGAAAATCGATAGTGCCCGCGCCGCGGACATGGGCCGAGTCGCTATGGATTTCCGTTCCGACGCTCTGGGCCAATCCATCCTGCAGGACGATCCGGCTGGCGGCGCATCGGATTTTGGCATCACTCCCCTCGCGGGCGACCAGCATGCCGGCCAGCATCGAGGGGCCACCCGAGGCGAAATTGAAGTGGCCGTCCGCCGGGTCGGCAATCCGCAGTCGCCCGCGACCCATCGCGAGCAAAGCTTCGCCCTGAACATTGGCGACCCATTCGGACGCGGTAGCGCCGGTCGACGAGAGTTGTGCCGACACGGCGATAAGCCCATCGAATGTCTCGATACTGGGCAATTGCTGCAACAGCGGCCCGGCATTGAACCCCGGCGCCTTCAAGGACGCTGAAATCACCGGGACAGGCGCCCGCAGGTCCAACGCGAAGGTGCCGGATAGCGCATTGTCGGCGAGCCGTGCGGCAACGCGGTCGGATGACAGCACCTTGTCCTTCAGCCGAACGGTGGAAACCACGTTGTGGAGGGTACCCGGCCCCATCGACAGCGTATCGACGGTCAACCCGATGCGCCCGCTGACGGAGGAGAGCGCCCCCGGCGACAAGCCAAGAACCGCCAGATCGGAAAATACACCGCCGCGAAGGGAATTCCAGAGGGAGGCGGCGTCAATCCGGGGCGCCGTGATTTCGGCGTCGAATGTCGTTGCCTCACCGCTCAGGTCGATCGTGACGGTGCCGACCGCTTCATCATTCCCCGCGGCGATCCGAAGATTCGAGACCATCACCCGGTCGCCCCTGTAGGCGAGATCCCCCTGCAGCGTGTGCACGGCTGCATTGCCGTCCGGTGCCGCGGATACGGCGGATACTTTGGCAATGATCCCGGCCCCCCGGGGCGACTGTTCGGCATGGCCATTGACGGTCACGCGGAGAGCGCCGGCCGCGCCGGTCACGTCCAGGGGATATGCGGTTTCGTTGGCCCCGACGCCGGCCTCGGCGGGCCCTGCGCTGCCGTCGAGCGTCACGGCCACGCCGTTCCACCGCCCGTCCAACTGTATCGAGATCGGCCCGGATGCGCCATCGCCCGATGACCGGGCGCTTGAAATCGCCAGAACCTCGACATCGCCGGTCTTGCCGTCCCGGACGGTCACGCGGCCGCCATCGATCTCTACGCTGCCGATCATCAAGCGGGCCAATAGAGCGCGCCTGTCGCCGCCGCCGTCCGCCCCAGCCGACGCGGCGGTCATCGGGTCACCGGCGAGCACCCAGTTGACCTTTCCGTGCGGATCGGTTTCCAGCCAGACATTCGCTTGGGATAGCCGCAGCCGGTCGAACTGCAATTGTCCGCGCAGCAGCGCTGCGAGATCGATCCGGGCCGTGACCCGGTCCACCTGGGCCATTTCCGCCCGGCTGCCCCACGGCGCATTGCCGATCCGCAGACCCTGAATCACAAAGCCGGGTTCATACCCGTATACAAGGGAAATCGGACCGTCGATCGCAACGTCGCGGCCGGTTGCGGCGCGAAGCTCGCGGACCAGACCTTCCTTATACGCCGCGTAGTCGATCGTGCGCAGATAGACAGCACCCGCCACGGCCAGCGCGGAAAGCCCCAAGAATGCTGGAATTATGAATTTTCGAACGCCCACGAAGCCCATTCTGCATCGAATTGCGGCCAAATTAGGCCGCTGCCGCAGAACCTTTTCCTATCGATCAGCACGGGACGGACTGGTCCGCCGTGAAATCACGCGGCGACAAGGCGGACTGGAACCATGTCAGGAAGGTATAGATATCGAACACGGGCATGCCGGTGGCCGCCTGCAACGGCTTCGAATACGGGGCCATGTTCGTGCATTCGAGAAGGATCGCGCCCACATCCGGATGCGCCGCAATAAGATGGGCGCCGGCGTCGAGAACGTCCCGCCGGGCCAGGTCGACGTCGAGATTCGGTTCGTCGTTCAGGATCGCCCGGGAGAATTCACGTCCACCGTCCGTGCCCATAACCGGCGTATCGAGCGCGACGCCGGCGGCCGCCAAATGCGCATCGGTCAGCGATTCGGCGGATACGGTCAAGATGCCGACCCTTTTACGGGGGCCCAGCAGCCGTTGGATGAACGGCGCCTGCAATAGCGCCGACGTCGCGACCGGCACGGCGCAGCGGGCCGAGATGTCGTCCTGGAACAGCGACAGGAAGCCGCAGGTGGTGCCGATTCCATCGACCCCTTCATCGACCAGTTCCGCCGCGGTTTCGCAGAATGCGTCAAGCAAGCCGGCCGCACCCTCGCGGACCACCCGTTGCGGTGACGCATTCGGGACGATCCGAATCTTGACCGGAAAGGACCATGTATCCGGGTTGCCGATGTCGCCCAATATTCTGGGAAACCGGGTTTCGAGCATCAGAATGCCGAGACACGCGCCGTTTCCCGTGTTTGCGCCGTCACCCGGCATCATCGGTTACCCTTTGAGTGCGTCGGAAGCCTCGTCGCTCACCATGAGAACGGACGTCAGATCATCCGACGCCTTGTGCAGTTCCGGCACCCAATCGATCGCCGAGTCCAGCGACATGCGGATTGCCGGCGCAAATATCGACAGGGTCGCCAAGAGTCGCCCTTCGGCATCGGTCACCGGCACCGCGACCGCGACCATGCCATCGATGAATTCCTCGTTGTCGGTGCTGTAGCCGCGTTCGGCAATTTCCGCCAAGTCGGCCGACAAAGTTTCCACGTCCGTGATCGTGTTCTTGGCGTATTGCTCCAGCGTCAGGTAGTTCAGCAGGCGCTTTCGGGCGGCCGGACGCATGCTGCTAAGATACATCTTGCCCGCAGAGGTGCAGTGAAGCGGCACATGGCTGCCGACCGGAAACTGCACGCGCAGCGGCCAACGCGTTTCCACGCGGTCGATATATTGCATTCGGTTTTGGTCGGGCACCGAGATATTCGCCGTTTCCCCGACCTTCTTGGAAATTCCTTCGAGAACGGCCCGCATCAGAACCTGCTGTTCTTCCGTATGAAGGAAGCTCAACGCCATCGTCCGAAGCCGCGGCCCCACCGTGTAGCGCCGCCCGTCCAGGGCCCGCTTCAGGAATCCGGCCGATTCCAAGGTTCCGAAAAGCCGGTGGATCGTCGGCTTCGGCAGCTTCAATTCCTTGTTCAGCTCGGTCGGCGTCACCGGATGGCCGAGCAAGGCGACCTCTTCCAGGATGGTCAAGGCGCGCATGATCGACGACCCCTTCTTTCCGGGAGGGGGCTTTTCGTCCGATTTTTTTTCGGCAACGTCATGGGGCATATGACATTTCCTTTTTGGTTTCTTCGCCTTCCTACTTCCCGTACATGACGGTCGGCAGCCAGAGCGCGATCATCGGGAACGCGATGATCAAAATGAGTCCCAACACCTGCAGCAGCATGAACTGCATCATGCCGAGATAAATATCCTTGAGGTCCCATTCCGGGACGACGCCCTTCAGGAAGTAGGCGGATAGGGCGACCGGTGGCGATAGCCACGCGGTTTGCAGATTGACCGCTACCAATATGCCGAACCAGGTCAAATTGAAACCCAATTGATCGATGAGCGGCAAAACGATCGGCACGATGATGAGCACGATCGGCACCCATTCCAGCGGCCAGCCGAGCAGGAAAATCAAGCCCATGATCAGGAACAACACGACATAGCGGTTCAGTTCGAGGCCCAACAGCAACTCGGTCAGCATGGTCGGCGTGCCGAGGCGCGAGAAGACGGCCCCGAAGAAATTGGACGCCGCGACCAAGATCATGATCAGCGCGGTGATTTCCAGCGTTTTGATCAGGGCTTCCTGAAGCCCCTTCAGCGTCAGTTTGCGGTAGGCCAGCGACAGCAGCATCGCGCCGGCGGCGCCGCATCCCGCCCCTTCGGTCGGCGTTGCAAGGCCGAACAGAATGCTGCCAAGCGCCGAGAACACCAGCAGCGAGGGCGGCACGAGCCCCTTGAGGAACTCCATCCAAACATGGCGCATGCTTTCGGCCCGTTCCTCGACCGGCAATGCCGGGCCCAGTTCCGGATTGATCCAGCACCGCACCAGCGCATAGGTCGCGTACATGACCGCCAGCATGATTCCGGGAATGATCGCGGCGGCGAACAGATCGGTCACCGGCACTTCGAGCACCGGTCCCATGACCACCAACATGATGCTGGGCGGAATGAGGATGCCGAGCGTGCCGCCGGCGGTGATCGTCCCCGACGCGAGCCGGACGTCGTAGTTGGACCGGTTCATGGTCTTCGCCGCCATGATGCCCAGGATCGTTACGGACGCGCCGACGATGCCGGTGGCGGCGGCGAAAATCGTGGAGACGAACAGCACCGCCAGATAGAGCGCGCCCCGGACTCGCGACAGCATCAACTGGACCGCGGCGAATAATCGCTCCATCAGCCCCGCCTGTTCCATGAGAATCCCCATGAAGATGAACAGCGGGACCGCGGCGAGTGTTTGTTCCAACATCACGGAGGAGAATTGGAAGGTCATCAAATAGAAGACGACCTGTCCGAATCCGAGATACCCGAAGACGAAGCCGAGGAAAATCAGCGTGAATGAAATCGGAAACCCGATGAAGATGGCGAACAGCATGCAGCCGATCAGGACCAGGCCGAGAATCTCCGGTTCCATCAGGACCACCGTCCGCGGGTCGCCGCATAGAAACTCTTAAGAAGTTCCGAGATGCCCTGGATCAGCAACAATATGATTCCAACCGGCAGTGCGGTCTTGATCGGGCCCATATAGGGCATCCAAGCCGTGTCCATGCCGCGCTCGCCCCGGAACCAGGAGAGAAAGGCAAAATCGGTCGCCATGAATAGGAAGACCAGCAGGCCCGGGAAATAGAAGACCAGATACAACACCGTATCGACTGTCCCTTGCACCTTGGCCGGCCAGTTCCGGTAAATGAAATCGGCCCGGATATGGACGCCCTTCGACAGCGCATATCCCGCGCCGAGCATGAACAGCGCGCCGGCAAGAAACCGGCTCATGTCATAGGCCCACATGGTCGGCGCGATGAAGGCGTAGCGTGCGACAATCTCGATCACCATCACCACGAAAAGCGGTATGACCAGCCAGCACACGATGCGGCCGACCCAAAGGCTAAAGGTATCGATCAATGTGATGGTGCGCGCCATCCAAGGCGGCATGTCTTCGGGCAGGTCGCCCGGAGGTCCCGACCGCCGCTCGGCGATCAGTTCATCGGAAAAGTCCGGCGTTTCCGACATGAGTGTCCCCCAGTCTTTCCGGAGCATACAACATTTCGGCCGACCGAATCGGGACGGCGGAAATCCGCGGCACAGGAGTCAATTCGAAAGGGAAAAAACAGCCGGAAGAAACGGACGTGATGCCGTTTCTTCCGGCGGAGTTGCCCCATTTACTTTTTCTTCTTCTGTCCTTTCGCGAACGCCATGCCGAGATTGGCGTTCGACATCTGCGCGCCGGCCCAGAACGGTACGGCGATTTCCGCAAACTTCTTCTGCGAGTCCCAGACCTTCGCGAAGAAGGCGTTGTCTTTCGCATTCCTCTCGAGCGACGCCTTCGCGGCGGCCATGTACTCGGTAAAGTAGTCCGGCGGCGTGTCGTGCAGGATGACACCATGGTTTTCGGTCAGATCCTTGAGCGCCTTGCCATTCTCATAGATACGATAGCTCAAGGATTTGATCAGCGACGCATCCGCTGCAACCTGCATCGCGTTCTGCTGCGCCGGCGTCAGTTTCTTCCAGACATCGCCGTTGATGTAGATGTCGGCATTGACGACGACCTGATGCAGACCCTGCAGATAGTAGTTCTTCAAGACCTTCTGGAACCCGAACACGCTGTCCGGCTTCGGGCAGCACCATTCGGCGGCATCGATCACACCCTTCTCGAGGGCCGGCAGAATATCACCGCCCCCCATCGCGACCGCGGCAACGCCGATATCCTTGTAGGTCTGGCCCGGGATGCCCGGCGGCGTCCGGAACCGGTACTTTCGGAAGTCCGCCATGCTCTTGATCGGTTCCTTGAACCAGCCGAGCGCTTCGGGGCCGACCGGCTGCAGCATCAGGCCTTTTACGTTCATGCCCATCTCTTTCCAGAGCTGGTCATAGAGATCACGGCCACCGCCATACATGAACCAGGATACCCAGGCGATGTTGTCGATACCGACACCGGCACCGGCGACAGGCGACCCGAAGAGCATTGCCGCCGGATGATATCCCGACCAGTAATGCGTCCACGCAAACCCGCCTTCGACGAGGCCTTTATCGACGGCTTCCAGAGTTTCCTTCACCCCGACGACCGCACCGGCCGGCAGGACTTCGATCGTCACTTCGCCATTCGTCAGATCACCGACGGTCTTGGCGAAATCCTTCAACATCGTCACTTCGTCCGCTTTCGACGGAATGACGGACTGAACGCGAATCTTGACTTTCTTGGCATGCGACGTCGAGAACGGCGCGGTCACGGCGACCGCCAAGAAAAGCACCGCAACGCCGATGACAAGCGATTTTAGTTTGGGCATTGAACGTCCCTCCCGATGAATACATCACGGATGTTGAGCCGGCTTTCCGGAAAAACGCCGCACGGCTAAGACCGTGCGGCGAACAACCGACTCGCGATTAGCGGCCCGAATCAATCGAGCCGCCCGGAATCCATCGTGCCGCCGAAAAAGCCGGCCGGGACACGTCGAGGCGCAATTTTCCAGATGACATATGTCCTCCCTGGTGCCGATGGACCTGCGGTATCCGTTTCTTTGTTTTTAGAATAATGATACCGCAAGTCTCATAATTGCACCCAATACGATGGCGCGCAAGCAAGAACGTCTAAATTCTCGGTAATTATCGACCCATGGTTGTCCGTCGCGGCATGGCCCCGCCGAAAATTCAGCCGGCCCGCGCATCCTCGAGGATCATGTCGGCAGCCTTTTCCGCGATCATGATCGTCGGCGCGTTCGTATTTCCCGACACGAGGGTCGGCATGATCGACGCGTCAACCACGCGAAGGCGCTCGACGCCGTAAAGCCGAAGCCGCTCGTCGACGACGGCCATCGTATCCGATCCCATTTTGCAGGTCCCGACCGGATGATAGATCGTCACGCTGTGGTCACGGGCATGCTGCAGCAGGTCCTCGTCGCTTTGCGCCTGCGGTCCCGGCTCGAGTTCCTCGGCGACATATGGTCCCAGCGAATCGGTCTCGCTCAGCCGTCGCGACATCTTCATTCCGTCGACGATGGTGCGTTGATCCGTTTGCGTGGCCAGATAGTTGGGATGGATCGCGGGATAGTCGGTCGGGTCGTTCGACTTAATCGTCACATGTCCCCGGCTTTCGGGCCGGAGTTGACAAACCGACGATGTGAAGGCCGAGAATTTGTGCAGACCGTCGCCGGGCTTATCCGCGCTCAAGGGCTGAAGATGGAATTGGATGTCCGGCGTCTGCATGTCCTGTCGCGTGCGGGCGAAGACACAGACCTGACTCGCCCCCATGGATAACGGTCCACGCCGGAACAACAGATAGTCCAGTCCCATAAACAGCTTGTTGACCGGATTCTTGACCTGATCGTTCATGGTGATCGGGTCCTTGGTGCGATACACGCTGCGGACCTGCAGGTGGTCTTGTAGATTCTCGCCGACTCCCGGCAGATCGTGGACTACGTCCACCCCAGCATCGGTGAGGCCTTCCCCACTGCCGATACCGGAAAGCTGCAGGATTTGCGGCGACCCGATCGCCCCCGCCGACAGCAACACCTCTCCATCCGCTTGGGCCGTTCGAACATCACCCTTGACGGAATACTCGATACCGACCGCGCGCTTCCCCTCCAACAGCACACGATGGGTCAAAGCATGCGTCACGACATCGAGGTTCGGCCGTTTCTTGACCGGGTTCAAATACCCGACCGCGGCACTGCACCGGCGGCCGTTACGCGCGGTAAGCTGGACATAGCCGGCGCCTTCTTGGCTCGCGCCGTTGAAATCGTCCGTCTCGGGAATGCCGATTTCAACGGCGGCCTTGATATAGACGTCGCAAATTTCCCGGCTGATTCGTATGTTCGAGACGGCCAGCGGGCCGCCGGCGCCATGGAATTCATCGGCGCCACGTTCCTGGTCTTCCGCCTTCTTGAAATATGGCAGCACGTCGGTGAAAGCCCATCCCGTATTGCCGAGTTGCCGCCACTGATCGTAGTCCTCCGCCTGCCCGCGGATATAGATTAAACCATTGATTGAACTGGATCCGCCAAGTACTTTGCCGCGCGGCCAGGAGATGCTGCGGCCATTCAGCCCCGGATCCTTCTCGGTCTCGTAACACCAATCGGTGCCCGGGTTGTGCATCGTCTTGAAATAACCGACGGGAATATGGATCCAGGGATTGATGTCCCGCCCGCCCGCTTCGATCAACAGCACGCGGTTCTTGGGATTGGCCGAGAGCCGATTTGCCAGCACACACCCGGCCGACCCCGCCCCGACGACGATATATGTGTAGCGCGATTCCCCCGAAACCACCCGTACCCTCCCGAATTTTTCTTTTTTGAGACTATTATTCTCAGTATGGGGAAAATATTGAGGTAAGAAAACCCAAATTGCACAAATTACCGCCAAATGGCGGCAGTCGACGTGATCTCATCGAACCGCGCCAATCCGAAACAAGATATCGAACGGCAAGAGCCTAGGCCGCCGCTTCGGGGTTCCAGGCGGAGATAATCGGTTCGCCCTTGATCAGGGCGCGGTGCAAGACGCGCGGCTGGGTGTGATCAACCGGGTTGCGCTGATGCATGGTGCACCGGTTATCCCATTGCACGAGGTCGCCGGCGATCCATGAATGCGTCCACTTGAATCGATCTTGGGTCGCATGCTCCCACAAACGCCCCAGCAAATCCTCGCTCGCCGCGTCCTCCAGCTCCACCACATGGCTGGAAGGCCATTCGTATTTACGGCCGAGATAGAGTGCTTTTTTGCCGGTGACCGGATGAATGCGCACGATTGGATGCGCCGGTCCTTGAATGTCATCGCGCGACGTCGGCGGCTCCACGGTTGGACGGAACCGGCCCGCGGTATTCCGCAGATTATCATGCCGAATATGCTTGCCGTCGATCGCCTGCGTCAGGTCATCGGATAAGGTTTCATATGCAAGGTACTGATTATTGAACGATGTCTCGCCGCCGCCATCGACCGGAACGACACGGGCGTGCAGAAGGCTTCCTGCGGGCGGCACGTCGACATAGGAATTGTCCGTATGCCAGTCGAGTTCCAAACTCCCGACCGCTTCGGTAAATTTCACCGGCCGCCCGTCCTTATCGAGGTTGGACACGATGCTGATACCCGCCTTCGATGCGACACGATGCGATTCGCCGGGTTTGAATCCGGCCTTGAGGAAGAAGGCGCGCGACCCGGCGGACTGCTGGCCGCCGAAGATATCCGCCGCGGCCAGCAAATGCTCGTCCTCGATATTTTGGCCGCGGAACAGCAATACGAGATGATCCGCCCAGGCCTTCTTCAAAAGCTCGCGAACGTCCTCCGGCGTTTCACGCGATAGATCGATGCCCCGAATCTCTGCGCCAAGCGCCTGTCCCGACGGTACAACCTCGATCGCGTCGACCGTGTTTACCTGCGCCATTCGATCCATCCTCCCTCATATCATTCCTATGCGAGCTTCCGACCGGTATCAATCGCATCTCCGATCAAATTTATGGCGCGGGCGTCGAGAAAAACGCCCCGACGGCGCAAACCACCGAGCTATTGTGTCGCCTCGCCCTCGATGGTGATCCGGTGCATGACGCGCCGATACCCGTGATAATCGTTCATCGCCATATGCAAGACGCACCGGTTGTCCCAAAGCGCCAGCGATCCTTCTTCCCACCGGAACCGGCAGGTGAACTCGGGCCGTGTCGCATGGTCGAGGAGATAATCCAGCAGAGGCCGGCTCTCCTCGTCGGTCATCCCCGCGACCCGGCGGGTAATCCCGTCATAGGAGATATAAAGGGCGGGCCGGCCGGTTTCCGAATGCGGCCGGATTAGCGGATGTTCCGCGGTGATGGGCTCCTCATTCGGGTCGGAGACCTGCATCGCGGTGGCCCGGCGCTTTTTCTTATTGTACTGATTGACGGTACGCAGGCCGCCGAGCATCTCCTTCATGCCATCCGACAGCGCGTCATAGGCGAGATACATATTGGCGAACATCGTATCGCCGCCAGCCGGCGGCACTTCCTTCGCGTACAGCATGGTCGCCCGGACCGGCGTCGGCGTGAACATCTGGTCCGTGTGCCACATGCCGCCGAGCGTATGGACATCGTCCACGTCCTTGACGATCTCGAAGACGCCCGGATGGTCCGGCAAGCTGGGAATGTAGGGATGCAGATGCACATCGCCCCATCGCTTCGCGAGCGCGAGCTGCTGTTCCGGCGTAATGTCCTGATCGCGGAAAAAAATGACGCCGTGGTCCAGCAGGGCCTGATGGACGGCGTCGAAGGTCGCTTCATCCAGATCGTCGGCAAGCTCGACGCCATGCACCTCGGCGCCCAATGCGCCGGCGATCGGCCGCGTTTCCAGTTGGTTGTGCCCCATCTCCGCTACCTCCGGCTCCGCCTCACGAATAGGCGTCTATCCTTCGGTCATCGTAGCGGAAATGAAGTTTCCCGAAAAATCCACCGCTAGTCCGCTAGAATCGCGTCAACTTCCTCGTCGGTCGGGAACCGCCCGAGCGCCTTCTTCGAGAAGGCAAGCGACCCATCGACGGTGATTTCGAACACGCCGCCGCCGCCACGGATCAATTTAACCTCGGCCGGTTCGATGGCCTGCAAACGATCCCGCGCACGGCGGGCTCTCGGTTCGTAGTTTCAAACGCCGCAATATTCGATTTCGATCTTCATGTCCGACACATTCCATTCGGTTCGCCGGCAACCCTGCCGGTATCATTCGGTCTCCCATATCTGTAGCGATCCTGCCCACAGTCAAGCCGCCCGGAGCGGTAATTGTTCAGGCGATTGTTCCCGCCGCCTTCTCGACCGGATACACTGCTACCTCGCCCCGCACGACGAAAAACCAAATCAGGAACACCGCCGCCATGCCCAACGTCTCCCTCGATCAGGCCACCACGCTCATCGATGCGGCGCTCGCCGCCGGCGTGGATGCGGGCATGATGCCGTTGACCGTCGCCGTACTCGACACCGGCGGTCACCTGGTCGCGCTGAAGCGCCAGGACGGATCCGGCATCATGCGGGTCCAGGTCGCGACGGGCAAAGCCTGGGGCGCCCTGGGCATGGGCGCTTCCAGCAGGTTGCTGCGCGATCGCCTGAGCGACCGCCCGGCTTTCATCTCGGCGCTCACCGTCGCATCGGAGGGCCGATTCATCCCGGTACCGGGCGGTGTGTTGATCCGGGACGCGGACGGCGGCATCATCGGCGCGGTGGGTATCAGCGGCGATACGTCGGACAAGGACGAATACAGTGCCATCGAAGGCGTAAAAGCCGCCGGCCTGACCCCCGATCCCGCGGAACCCGACCCGAACTGGCAAGGGTCAAAGCTTTAGGTCTCCAACTGATGAAACCTCCCCTCGAGTTCTATGAAAAGGTGCGCGTCTCAACGACACGCAAGGAGGCCGCCGAGGTGTTCGGCGAGTTGGGTGCCGTGGTGGGCCGCGTGGAGAGCGAAACAAGCGACGAGTGGTACTATACGGTCTCGATTTACAGCACCGGCATCTGCTGGTGCTTCTTTGAAAGTGAAATCACGCCAATCGGTGAAATCGACGACCCTAAGAATTTCCAAACCGGGGAAGTTATACGCGTTCGGCTTGACGACGACGAAGACGGACCGGAGACCGATGAAGACCAAACCAGACACTGATCACCGCCGGAAAAGCAAAGACAAGGAGCAACCCTATGCCTGAATTCTGCAGCGCGGAACGCGACGGCCACATTCTCATCGTCACGATCAACCGCCCCGAGCGGATGAACGCCCTGCATTCGGGAGCGCATTTCGAGTTGTCGGCGATCTTCGACGAGTTCGAAGCCGATCCCGATCAATGGGTCGCCATCCTGACCGGCGAAGGCGACCGCGCCTTCAGCGCTGGCAACGACCTCAAATGGCAGGCCGAAGGCGGTACGAAAGAGCGGCCCGACAGCGGATTCGGCGGCATTACGACCCGGTTCAACCGGACCAAGCCACTGATCGCGGCGGTAAACGGGATCGCGATGGGGGGCGGCTTCGAGTTGGCCCTGGCGAGCGACATCATCATCGCGGCGGAAAACGCGATCTTCGCTCTGCCCGAACCGCTGGTCGGACTCGCCGCGCTGGCCGGCGGCCTGCATCGCCTGCCCCGGCAAATCCCGATGAAACAGGCCATGGGCATGATCCTGACCGGCCGCCGCGTCCCGGCGGCGGAAGCCTATACCCTCGGCATCGTCACGGAGGTTGTGCCCGAGGGCGAGGCCCTCACCGCGGCCAAACGCTGGGCCGCCGAAATCGAGAAATGCTCGCCGCTGTCGATCCGGGCGAGTATCGAGTCGGTCATGAAAGGCCTGGATTATGCATCGGTCGAGGACGCGATGAACGCGGATTACCCGGCGGTGGAACGCATGCGCAACAGCGAGGACTACATCGAGGGGCCGAAAGCCTTTTCGGAAAAACGCCCGCCGAACTGGAAGGGCAAGTAGCGCCCTACTCCGCCGCCACCGGCGGGTGTTCGCGCGCCAGGAACGGCCGGTCGCCGCGAATCGTCACCCGGTGCATCTCGCGCCGTTGGCCGTGATAATCGTTCAGCGCGTAATGCTGTACACAGCGGTTGTCCCAGAACGCGATCGACCCGTCGCGCCATTTGAAGCGGCAGGTGAATTCCGGCCGCACCGCATGGGCGTAGAGGAAATCAAGCAGCGGCTGGCTCTCCTCCTTCGTCCAGCCCTTGAAGCGCTGCGTGAACACATGATTGACGAACAGACCCTTGCGCCCGGTATCGGGATGGGTGCAGACGACGGGATGTTCGACCGTCGCTTCCGCTTCATCGCCGGTCTTGATATCCATCGACTGGCTGCCCTGTTCCTTGCGGCGCGAGGTCCTGCTTTCCGCGCCATAGGCGCGGGACGCGCTGTGCAGGGCGGTCAATCCTTCGAGCAATTCCTTCATGCCGTCCGACAATGCGTCGTAGGCCGAGTACATATTGGCAAACAACGTATCGCCGCCATAGGCCGGGGTATCCAACGCATACAGGATCGACCCCAGCGCCGGCTTCTCATAGAAAGTCACATCGGCATGCCAGGTACCGCCGAAATTATTGCTCGCATGGTCGTCGGCTTCCTTGATCACCGGCAGGACTTCCGGCAGTTCGTCCAGGCCCTTGGCATAGGGATGAATGTCCAACTTCCCGAAGCGGCCGGCGAAGTCTACATGCTGCTGCGGCGTGATTTTTTGATCTCGGAAGAAGATGACGAGGTTCTCGTGAAAAGCCCGCGTGACCTCGGCAATTGTTTCGTCGTCCAACGGCGATGCCAAATCCACCCCATGAACCTCGGCGCCCAACGCGCCGGCAATGGGATGAACCTTGATCTTTTTGAATGCCATACCGCTTCCTCCAGGATCTGATGCGTTTCGGCGGTTTCAGCCACCGAATCCTATCATCGCCCCCCGCGCTCTTTCGTGCAACCGGCTCCGCGCGGTAAATCGGGGAACCGGTTAGGCGGTAGACGACCGCGCGCCACCACCCTTCGCTACGAGGCGCTCCGCGGGAAATGACACCGTCACGGTGGTGCCCTCGCCGAGCACACTTTCGAGCGACAGACTACCGTCCTGAAGACCGACGAGGGATTTGACGATCGGCAGCCCCAGCCCCGTCCCTTCCGCATTACGGACGATTTCGTTCTCCACCCGCTCGAAGGGTTTCATGGCTTTTTCGATTTGGTTCGCCGGAATACCAATCCCCGTATCGGCGACGATCAGGTCCAGGCTGCCGCCCTGTTTGTATGCCGCCACTACGTCGACTCGCCCGCCCTGCGGCGTAAATTTCACGGCGTTGGAGAGCAAGTTGAACAAGATCTGTTTGCAAGCCCGCCGGTCACCCCGCAACGCGGGCAGATCTCTCGGATAGTCCTTACGGATACCGACATCCCCGACATAGGCGGCCTCGCGAAAATGCTGAACACAGTCGTCGAGCATTTCGGCGACGTCGATCTCCTCCTGATCGACGAGTTCGAGTTTTCCGGCCTCGATCCGAGACAGATCGAGGATATCGTTCAGCAGGCTCAGCAAATGTTCGGCGCTACGGTGAATATCGGTGGCATATTCCTTGTACTTCGGCGGCTTCACGGTCCCGAGTACTTCCTGTGAAATCGCTTCGGAAAAGCCCAGGATCGCATTCATCGGCGTGCGCAGCTCATGGCTCATATTGGCGAGGAACTGCGATTTGGTGCGGTTGGCTTGCTCGGCTTGGTCCTTCGCCACGACCAGTTCGGCTTCCTTCGCCTTGCTCTCCATCGCAATGCCGGCGAGATAGGCGGTGGTCGTGGCGTAGTCGAGCGAGAATTTGTCCGGCCGCATCGGCCGGTCGTAATACACCGCGAACGTGCCGAGCACATTGCCGTCGGAGGACTTGATGGGTTCGGACCAGCAAGCTCGAATGCCCGCGCGTGTCGCAATGTCCCGAAAGGCGTCCCAGTTCGGATGGGTCATGATATCCTCGGAAACAACGCGCTCGCCGTGATAGGCGGCGGCCCCGCAACAACCGGCATTCGGGCCGATTTCGATCCCTTCGACCGCCTGATTGTAAAAATCCGGAAGATTGGGTGCCGCCCCGCAGGTGAGATGCTTGCGGTCCTCGGTGATCAGGAGCACCGAGCATCGAATGCCGGGAATGGCCCCTTCCATGCCGATGACCAGCGCCGTGAGCGTGCCGTCCAGCGATGCACCGGACGCAATCAGTTCGAGCGCCGTGTTGCGACCCTCGACGATCTGTTCGGCGCGAATACGCCCGGTAATGTCCCGCGCGGTGCCGCGATAGCCGAGGAACGCGCCATCCGGACCGAACACCGGCAACCCGCTTACCGAAATATGCCGGACCTCATCGTCGCCAATCTCGACGCTGTACTCGAAGTCTCGGAACTCGCGGTGCGCCAGAAGGTCGTCCCGATGATCCCGCCAGGCCGCGTCTTGTGCCGGATCGACCCCGGCAAGCTCCCAATGGGTTCTGCCGGACGCCAAGCGCGACAACGCGATCCCCGTTGAATCCTCCGCAATGAACTCGACAAATCGCAATAACGGGTCCATCTCCCACAACCAGTCCGACCCGACATAGGCGAAATCCTTGAAGCGCTGCTGACTTTGCGACAACGCGGCCTGCGCCTCGGTTAAGGCGGTGACGTCGGTCTCGGTAACGACGATATCGCTGCCGGGCAATTTGCTTTCCTGGATCAGGAAGCTGGTTCCGTCATTCTTGCGGCGCAGAATGGAACCGCTCGGATTCTGGTGGCGCTTGAGCCGAGCCTGGATGAATTCCTCTTCGCGACCGACGGCCGCGGGAACATGCCCGCCCTCGAAGAAGGCCCGCACCATGTCCTCGAACCGCATCCCCGGCTTTATCATATCGCGCACGTCGCCGTGCAGACGCCGGTATTCTTCGTTCGCTATGACGAGACAACCGTCGGCATCGTAGAGTGCAAATCCTTCCTGCAAACCATGGACGATCTCTTTGAACCAGGGCTCGGTATAGCCGGGTTGGCGAGATTTTCGCCGGGGCGTCGAGGCTGCAGCTGCGGACTTGGCTTTCGCGCGCGACGCCGGGGTCTTCCGGCCGGACTTGGGCTTCGCGCCGGCCGCACGGAGTTTGGGCGCGGAACGGGACGATGCTTCCCTGCCGCCCTTCCGCCTCGCCTTTCCCGTCGTGGTTTCAGCCTTGGCCATGAATGGAAATCTCGCCAAATCAACACGATATCGGCGTGAATTCTGGCAGTAGATGGTTGATGCTTGGTTAAGCGGTCAGACGTCCCACAACCGTAAATATGGTGCAGCTATCGCAATATCATCCAGTGAGAGAAGATTTGCACAAATCACGCCTATTCCCCGATACGCGGGTTCCGGCAAGCCGCCGTAGTCGGTGATCGTAACGGCCGAAATTCGAAGAAATCGGCGAAACCGGTCCCGTTGCGTTACCGCGGCAGGTCGGACCTCCCCATCAGGAATTCATCGATTGCGCGGGCGCATTGCCGCCCTTCCCGAATTGCCCAGACCACGAGGGACTGGCCCCGGCGCATATCCCCGGCGGTGAATATCTTGTCGATCGAGGTCTTGTAGGCCTCGGTGTCGGCTTCCACGTTGCCGCGGTCGTCTAGCTTTACGGCCAGCGTTTCCAACAACCCTTCGCGAACGGGATGAACGAACCCCATCGCCAACAGGACCAGATCGGCCTTGAGCCGGAATTCCGACCCCTCAACTTCCTGCATCTGCATCCGTCCGTCCTCGCCCGCGGCCCATTCAAGGCGTATTCCATTCAGGCCCGAAACACGCCCGTTATCGTCCGCGGAGAAAGACTTGGTCATGACGGACCAATCGCGCTCGCAGCCCTCTTCATGCGAACTCGAGGTGCGTAGCTTCATTGGCCATTCGGGCCAGGACAGCGCCTTGTCTTCACGCACCGGTGGCTTCGGCAGCAATTCGAGCTGCGTCACCGATGCCGCGCCCTGACGGACCGACGTCCCTACACAGTCGGATCCGGTATCGCCGCCGCCGATCACGATGACATGGCGATCCCTGGCCAGGATGGCGACGTCATCCGGCACCGTAACGCCGGCGACGCGGTCGTTCTGCTGCGACAGAAAATCCATGGCGAAGTGAATGCCATCCAGATCGCGGCCGGGCACCGGCAAATCCCGCGGCGCCTCCGCGCCGCCGCAGAGCGCGACCGCATCGAAGTCGCTCAGCAGGCCGTCGATCGGGACATTCCCGCCGACATGGCTGTTCGGACGAAATTCAACGCCTTCGGTTTGCATCTGCGCCATGCGGCGGTCGATCAGATGCTTTTCCATCTTGAAGTCGGGAATGCCGATCCGAAGCAGGCCACCAATCCGCTGGCTCTTCTCGTAGACGACGACTTTGTGACCCGCGCGCGCCAGTTGTTGTGCACAGGCGAGACCGGCCGGTCCCGAGCCTACGATCGCGACGCGCTTGTCCGTATGGTGGCCGGTCGGCTGTGGCGTAATCCAGCCTTCTTCCCAACCGCGGTCGACCAGCGCGCATTCGATCGTCTTGATCGTCACCGGCTCGTCGGTGATGTTCAGCGTGCACGCCTCTTCGCACGGCGCCGGGCAGATGCGACCGGTGAACTCCGGAAAATTGTTGGTCGAATGCAGCAATTCCAGCCCTTCGCGCCACTTGTTCCGGTACACCAAGTCGTTCCAATCCGGGATGATGTTATTCACCGGGCAGCCTTGATGGCAGTAGGGAATGCCGCAATCCATGCAGCGCGCGCCCTGCTCCGCCACGTCTTCGCGCGGCATGGGGATCACGAATTCGTCAAAGTGGCGAACGCGTTCCTCGACCGGCGCATACCGCCGATCCTCCCGTTCGATTTCCAGGAATCCGGTTACTTTGCCCATTCGTCTATTCTCCTGCCGCCACGGCGGCACTTTGCGCCGCCTGGGCTTCCCTCTCCTGCATTTCGCGCAGGGCGCGGCGGTACTCCACCGGCATCACCTTCACGAATTTCGGCAGATAAGTATCCCAGTCGTCTAAAATCTCGCGGGCGCGCAGCGAATCCGTGTAGCGCACGTGATTTTCGATCAAGCCGCGGAGCCGCCTTTCGTCGAACTGCGTCAAATCCGCATTGACGTCGAAATCATCGTCGTTCGCCGCGTCGAGTTCCTTCGGCACGTCCTCCAGGTCGACCATGCTGGTATTGCACAACGTTTCGAAATCGCCCGCCTCGTCCAGAACGTAGGCAATCCCGCCGGACATGCCGGCGCCGAAGTTACGCCCGGTCGCACCAAGCACAACCACCACGCCGCCGGTCATATATTCGCAGCCGTGATCACCGCACCCTTCGACGACGGTCAACGCGCCGGAATTGCGAACGGCGAACCGTTCACCCGCGACGCCGCGGAAATAACATTCGCCCGCGATCGCGCCATACAGCACCGTGTTGCCGATAATGATATTCTCGCGCGGGACAAGTGGACTTTCCGGCGAGGGATAGACGCTGATCCGGCCGCCCGATAATCCCTTGCCGACGTAGTCGTTGGCGTCGCCGACCAGTTCGAACGACACGCCATGCGCCAACCAGGCACCGAAGCTCTGCCCGGCGCTGCCGTTGAACTTGACGTGGATCGTGTCGTCCGGCAGCCCCGCGTGGCCGTACCGCGCCGCGATCTTGCCGGACAACATCGCGCCGACGGTTCGGTTGGTGTTCCAGATCAGGCTTTCGAAACTGACCGGCTTGCCGCCTTCCATCGCGTCTTTCGACTTGGCAATAAGGTCGTGGTCGAGCGCGCGATCGAGCCGGTGATCCTGTTCCTCGCAATTGTAAACCGCAACACCCTCGGCGGCCTCGATCGGGCTCAGCAGCTTCGAAAGATCGATCTTATGCGCTTTCCAATGATCGATGGCGGCCCGCGTTTCGAGAATGTCGCGGCGGCCGATCATTTCGTTGACGGTCCGAAAGCCCAGCTCCGCCATAATTTCCCGCACTTCCTCCGCGACGAAGGTGAAGAAATTCACCACATGTTCGGGCTGGCCGGTGAAACGCTTGCGCAACTCCGGATCCTGCGTCGCGACGCCGACCGGGCAAGTGTTCAGATGGCACTTGCGCATCATGATGCAGCCCTCGGAGATCAGCGCCGCGGTCGCGAAACCGAATTCGTCGGCCCCCAGTAAGGCGCCGATGACCACGTCGCGGCCGGTCCGCAGACCGCCGTCGACCTGAACCGAGATCCGCCCCCGAAGACGGTTGAGGACGAGCGTTTGATGCGTCTCCGCGAGGCCCAACTCCCAAGGACCGCCGGCATTCAGCAACGAGGTTAGCGGACTGGCGCCGGTGCCGCCGTCATGGCCGGAAATCGTTACGTGGTCCGAATAGGCCTTGCTGACACCCGCTGCGACCGTCCCGACGCCGACCTCGGAGACCAGCTTGACCGAAATCCGCGCCTTCGGATTCACGTTCTTGAGGTCATGGATCAGTTGGGCCAAATCCTCGATCGAATAGATGTCGTGATGCGGCGGCGGCGAAATCAGTCCGACGCCGGGCGTCGAATGCCGCACCCGTGCGATCCAGTCATCGACCTTATGTCCGGGCAGCTGGCCGCCTTCACCCGGTTTCGCGCCTTGCGCCATCTTGATCTGGATGTCGTCGGCATTGGCCAGGTATTCCGTCGTCACGCCGAACCGTCCCGACGCGACCTGCTTGATCCGCGACCGCATGGAATCGCCATTTTCCATTGGCGTATAGCGCGACGATTCCTCGCCGCCCTCGCCGGTGTTGGAGCGCCCGCCGAGCCGGTTCATGGCGATCGCCAAGGTTGTGTGCGCCTCCCACGAAATCGACCCGAAGGACATAGCCCCCGTCGCGAAACGCTTCACGATTTCGGACGCCGGCTCGACCTCGTCGATCGGAACCGGCGGACCGGCCGGCTTGATGTCGAATAGACCGCGAAGGTTCTTCAACTTGCGGACCTGATCGTCGACCTTTCGGGTATAGGCCTTGAACTGTTTGTAATTCGCGCTGCGGACGGCGTGCTGCAGCGTCCCAATGGTTTCGGGTGTCCAGACATGCTCTTCGCCCCGAATGCGGTATGCCAGATCGCCGCCGACGTCCAGCTCGCCGCGATAGATTGGCGCGTCGCCATACGCCAGAGCGTGCCGCTGTTCCGTCTCCTCGGCTATTTCGAGTAATCCGGCCCCTTCGACCTTGGTCGCCGTCCCGGTGAAATAAGCGTCGATCAGATCGCTCGAAAGCCCGACAGCGTCGAAGATCTGTGCGCCGCAATAGGATTGATAGGTCGAGATGCCCATCTTGGACATGACCTTCATCATGCCCTTGCCGACCGCTTTGATGTAGTTGCTGTGGGCCGTTTCGAGTTCGATGCTGTTGCGCCGGTCATAGACCAGACTGGTCAGCGTATCGAACGCCAAATAGGGATTGATCGCTTCCGCGCCATATCCGGCGAGCAGGCAGAAGTCGTGCACCCGCCGCGCCTCGCCGGTTTCGATCACCAAGCCGACCTCGGTCCGCAAACCCTTGCGGATCAGATGGTGATGCACCGCGCCGGTCGCCAACAATGCCGGGATCGCCACATGGTCCGCATCGATGCCCCGATCGGACAGAATGATGATGTTGTGCCCGTGCTCCTGGACCGCCCGTTCCGCCTTGTCGCATATCCGTTGCAGCGCGGTGTCCATCGTCTGGGCTTTCTCGCCCACCGTCGAGTAACAGATATCGAGCGTATAGGTCCGGAAGCTGCCGTCGACCTGGTTCTCGATACGGCGAATGCGCTCCAGGTCGGTGTTCGAGAGGATCGGTTGATCCACCTCGAGCCGCTTATGCACGCCACCCGACCCAAGATCGAGCAGGTCCGGCCGGGGACCGATAAAGCTGACTAGCGACATCACCAATTCTTCGCGGATCGGGTCGATCGGCGGGTTCGTCACCTGGGCGAAATTCTGAAAGAAATAGTCGTAGAGCAGCCGCGGCCGGTCCGACAATGTCGCCAGGGGAATGTCGCGCCCCATCGACCCGACCGGATCTTCGCCGCGCTCGGCCATGGGCTCCAGGAAGAAGGCCAGGTCTTCGCGCGTGTACCCGAAGGCCTGCTGCTGGTCGAGCAAGGTGTCCGCATCAGGCGCCATCGGTCCGATTTCCGGCGGCAGCATGGACAACCGCAGTTGCGTCGCGTCCAGCCACTCCTGGTACGGATAGGCCGTCGCCAGCTTGGACTTGATCTCCTCGTCGGAAATAATGCGGTGCTCTTCCAGATCGACGAGCAGCATCTTGCCCGGCTGGAGCCGCCACTTCCGGACGATCTTACTCTCCGGGATCGGCAGCACGCCCACTTCGGACGCCATGATGACCATGTCGTCGTCCGTGACGACATACCGTGCGGGGCGAAGACCGTTCCGGTCCAGCGTCGCGGCGATCTGGCGGCCATCCGTGAACGCCATCGCCGCGGGGCCGTCCCACGGCTCCATCAAAGCGGAATAATATTCGTAGAAGGCCCGGCGATCCGGGTCCATCAGCGAATTGTCCTTCCAGGCCTCGGGGATCATCAGCATCATCGCGTGCGGCAGCGAATACCCACCCATGACGAGCAGTTCGAGGGCATTGTCGAAGGTCGATGAATCCGACGGGCTGTCGCCGATCAACGGCCACAGTTTCTCCAGATCGTCGCCCAGGATCTTGGAGCTCATGTTCTGCCGGCGCGCGTTCATCCAGTTGATGTTGCCGCGGACCGTGTTGATCTCGCCGTTATGGCAGAGGAACCGAAACGGCTGCGCCAGCCGCCAGGACGGGAAGGTATTGGTCGAGAACCGCTGATGGAACAGTGCGATTGCCGTCGCGAATTCCGGATCCTGGAAATCCAGATAAAATTTCGACAGGTTCGGCGCCAGCACCATGCCCTTGAAGACGATCGTCCGGGCCGACATCGAGACGATGTAGAAGTCCTCCCAGACCTCTTGGTTCTTGTCCCAGAGTTCGTGATGCGCCTGTTTGCGCAGGACATAGAGTTTGCGCTGGAACGCGTCGGTGTCCGGCGTCGCCGGCCCGCGCTGGATCAGGACCTGACGGATGACCGGCTCGTTCTCCCGCACGCTCTCGCCGAGCACGCTGTTGTCGACCGGTACGTCGCGCCAGCCGATCAGAATCTGCCCTTCCTGCGAAATAGCGGCTTCGATCGCCTTGGCCGCCAGGTCGCAGCGCGTCGGATCGCGCGGCAGGAAGACCATGCCGACGGCGTAATCTCCGGGCGGCGGCAGCGTGATGTCCTTTTTCTCGAATTCCTTGCGCAGAAACTTGTCCGGCAACTGGATCAGAATACCCGCACCGTCCCCGGCCAGCGGGTCCGCGCCGATCGCACCGCGATGGTCGAGGTTGTGGACGATCTCCAGCGCCTGATGGACGATCTCGTGTTTCGGTTCGTTCTTGATGCTCGCGATGAACCCGAACCCGCACGCATCATGCTCGTTTGCAGGGTCATACAACCCCTGCGCGGCGGGCAATCCGATGCTGGTACGGCGGGTATCATGCGTCATATGGCGGTCGTCCTCTTACCTGCGCCGACGGCGCGTCAAAACAAGTCAGTATACCCGAAACACCGCGTATTTCGCTACGTTTCGGCCACAGCGCAGCCGGCTCCCCGCTCCGCCAGGAGAGCGATATTAGAACCGGTTGAGTGAATTGAAAGCCGCCCGTCCCCTAGGCGGCAGCCCCACGCGCCGGGGTTGTTTTTACCGTCCGAGCGCCGTTATCGCAAGCAAACGGTACGATAGAAATAGGCCGTTCTCGGGCTAATTCCACCGCACCGTGCAAGACTATACCTGCGCTAGCATACCCATCAGCAGGGTCGCAATTCCCAGGAATGAAAAGAAACCCGCAATGTCGGTCATCGTCGTCAGGACAATTGACGATGCGACAGCGGGGTCCTGTCCCAGCCGTGAGAGGGTGATCGGCACCAGAGCACCGGCGATGCCGACGCCGTTCCAAAATCCCGCGTTCATCTCCTTGCGCAGGACGCCAAGCCAATTCGAGACGCGGAATTCGCGTAAGGCCAGTCCGCGCATGGTCACCGCAAGCGCCTGTGCCCCGGCATTCCCCGATTGCCCGGCAACCACCGGAAGCAACACGGCAAGCGCCGTCACCTTGGCGATCGTGCCCTCGAAAAGACCGACGACGGCAGCCGCCAGAAAGGCCGTCAGCAGATTGATCTACAGCCACGGCATCCGCCGCCGAATTGCAATCCAGCTGGTCGAAGTCGCGGTCACGAAAATAAAGAATAACCAGCCAAAGAATCGCGTTCCCAAGGACGGCAACAACCGACTTGTTCACGCTCAAAACGCCCAAGACGTTGCCGAGCCCCAAATACTTGGGAAAGCTGTCGAAACGGTTCGCAAGGCGCAGTGGGAGCGACCGCATGACGCGGGCCACCAGCCAGCCGACGAATAGGATTATCACAGCACCGACGAGTTGAGGCAGAAACTCCAACAGCTTCTGCACCGGGCTCGACCACGCCGCAATGATCGGCGCGCTCCAACCGATTTCTTTTTCCTTGGTTCGCCTCCAATGCTCCGTTGCACACCGCGACGGGACGGTGTTGCTCCGCGGAATAACCAGGCCCGTCCACCGTCCTTCGGATTATAGTGGTGTGTTTGGAAAAACGGGTAGGCTTCCGATAATGGAAAAGAAACTCCACGAAATCGGTCTCGAGCTCGGGTTCACCGTGATCGGCGGCTTCGCCTTTCTCGTCGCCGCATGGTTCGTCTCGATCTGGATCGAACGTCTGGCGCGACGCTGGATGACGCGACACTTCTCCATCGAGCAAGCGAATGTGGACTTCGTCGCGCGCGGCTGCAGGATCGCGTTCGTCACGCTGGCGATCATCGCGCTGCTGGACGCGCTCGGCACGGATATCGCCAGCTTATTGGCAGCACTGGGAATTTTCGGGTTTGCCATCGCCATCGGCCTGCGAAGTTCGCTCACCAATATCTTCACCGGTGTCTTCATCCACTACCTGAAGCCATACAAGGTCGGCGAATACATCGCGGGCGAGCGCGTCGAGGGCATCGTCGAGCATGTCAGTTTTTTCCATACGGAACTCGTGACGCCGAACGGCGTGTTGGTCGCGGTACCGAACGCGGCGCTCTGGTCGGCTCGGTCGGTCAAGAACTTCTCGCGCATCCGTGACAAGCGGATAACCCTGGAGGTTGCGGTGGACCGGTCCAAACCATTCTCGGAATTGTCCGAGTTGATAACAGCCCGGATCGAGGAAGATCCGGCAGTCAGCAAGGATCGTGGCGTCCTGATCAGGATCGACGAAGTAACGCGCGACGATCTATCGATGCGCGTTTCCTTCTGGTGCGGTCCGGAACATGTCTGGGACGTCGGCGACCGAATCAAAAAACTAGTGATGCAGGAACTCAAAACCCTCGGCATTCCATCGCCGAAAGTGGCGCTTGCGGCCAAGACGACCGCGACAGGGGCGAAGCAACCTGCGCGGAAGCCCGCGAAGGCCAAATCGACGGAGGAGCCGCCGGCGGCTTAAACGATCGCGGTCCCGTCGAAGAGCGGATCGTTCTCGATGTCGCTTTCGACCTGCTCGACATGATCCTCGACCTGATCGGGCGACGAGACCTTGGCGATGTGGAACAGGGCGTCGCCCTGATTGACGACCGGCAGGTTGGTGCGGCCGATGATGACACCGCTGCGGGGCGGCAGCACCTCGGATTCGGTCTGTCCGAACGGATCCGAGATAAAGCCGATCGAATCCCCTTCGTTGACAAGATCGCCCAGCCCCTTATGGGCGCGAAGAATGCCGCCGGCAGGCGCGCGGAGCCAGTAGCTTCGCCGCGACTCGATCGGCTTTTTCAGTGCGGATTTCGACCGGGACTTTCGCAGAATGCCCAGATGACGGCACACCGAGATCACGCCTTTGACGCCGATTCGAATGGCAAGTTCGTCGAACCGCAGCGCTTCGCCCGCTTCGTAGAGAAGCGTGGTGCACCCGACCTTGCTGGCGGCTTGCCGGAGCGAACCGTCCCGGAGGCTTGAATGCAGATTGAGCGGCGCACCGAAGACCTGCGCCATACGCCGCGTTTCCTTGTCGCGCAAATTGGCGCGGATTTGCGGCAGATTCGCGCGGTGAATGGCTCCCGTGTGCAGATCGATCCCATAGTCAGAGGGTTCCACGATCTCCGTCATGAAGACATGCGCAAGCTGTTCGGCGAGCGAACCGTGCGGTTTTCCCGGAAAGGACCGGTTCAAATCGCGCCGGTCCGGCAAATACCGAATATGACTGATAAATCCGTAGGTATTCACGATCGGGACGAACAACAGCGTGCCGCGAGGCCGTCTTATCGCGCTCGACTGCACCAGCCGGCGGATGATCTCGACGCCGAGAATTTCATCGCCGTGAATCGCGGCGCTGACAAACAGGGTTGGACCATCCTGCTTTCCATGGATGACGTGGACCGGCAAAACCATCGGCGTGTGGTTCGACAGCCGGGTCAACGGAATATCGACGGTCCGCCGCTCCCCGGGAGCAACCACCTCCCCGCCGATCTTGAAGGAATCGCGCATCGACTATCCCTTCCCGCGCGAGCGGGTCTTGTTCGGTTTCGCATCTTTCTCGATGAACTCGATGACGCGGCCTGCAACATCGATCCCGGTCGCATTTTCGATCCCTTCGAATCCGGGCGACGAATTTACCTCCATCACCACCGGTCCGTGATTCGCCCGCAAGAGATCGACCCCGCACACGTGTAATCCCATGGCACGGGCCGCCGCCACGGCGGTGGACCGCTCGGTCGGCGTGATGCGGACCTCTTCGGCGGATCCGCCCTGATGCAGATTGGACCGGAACTCGCCTTCCTTGCCGCGGCGCATCATGGCGGCGACCACACGGTCCCCGACGATGAGGCAGCGGATGTCTTCCGCGCCCGCCTCCTTGATGAATTCCTGAACCAGGAAGTTTGCATCCAGCCCGGCGAACGCCTGAATGATGCTCTTGGCCGCGTTTTCCGTCTCACCCAGCACGACGCCGAGACCTTGCGTACCCTCCAGCAGCTTGATGACCACGGGCGCACCGCCGATCGTCTCGATGATGTCCTCCGCCTGGCTGGTCCGATGCGCGAACATGGTGACCGGCAGGCCGATGCCGCGCCGCGCCAGCAACTGGAGACTGCGGAGTTTGTCCCGCGAGCGGGAAATGGCGAGCGACTCATTAACCGAATAGACGCCCATCATCTCGAATTGGCGGACGACGGCCGTGCCGAAGAAGGTTACCGACGCACCGATGCGCGGGATGACGGCATCGAATTTCGGGAGTTTTCTCCCGCGGTAGTGGATCGCGGGTTTCGCCGAGGTCACGTTGATGTAGCACCGCAAGAAATTGATCACTTCGATTTCGTGGCCCCGCTGTTCCGCGGCTTCGACCAACCGTTTATGGCTGTACAAGTCAGCGTTACGGCACAGAAGAGCTAGTTTCATCTTTCGGTCTCCTCAGCAGCAGGGCGTTCCTGCATTGACAACGGAGCAGGTGTACTAGGCGCGATGGACGCGCGCAAATGACCATGCAAAGGTGCGATAATTGTAATCTGCGCCCCTCTAATTCTACACTATCGATCCCGGCGCCGTGGAGCGAGTTATTGACCTGCGGCCGAATTCTCGGTTGAAGGTGCAATGCGAAAATCGCTAATTCCCGCCGGGTCGGCCGCCGTTTCCCAGGTGACGACTCCGACCTGTGCCTATTCGGAACCGATCGTCATCGGATGGATCGAGACAATTCAATTCGCCGCCGTGACGGCCCCGACCAAACGCAGACGTTGGAACGCAAATTGACGCGCCGCACGACGATACGGCGCTCGAACACGCCGGATACGGAACGCTTGGTCGCGACGCTGCGCACTTGCCTCGGCGGCTACGAGAAGGATGCGGAATTCACGTTGGCCAAACGCCCGGGCATGGCTTATTCGGACTTGATCGGCCGCCGATTCCTCGGCGACACGTTCCTTGTCGCGTCGAACAAGAGATATCTGACCAAACCGAAGTGTCCCGGCTTCTCTAAGTAAGGGCGTTATGAAATACCCGACCCTCAAACCTTAGCAAGAAGGGGTCAGCGGCGAAAGCCGCTAACCCCTTGAAAATTTGGGGTGGCATATGGGAATTGAACCCACGACCTCCAGATCCACAATCTGGCGCTCTAACCAACTGAGCTAATGCCACCATATGGGCCCGGGTTTATCCGTGCGGCCTGCGATGAGGCCCGGATCACTCCGAGGGGCCTGATTTAGTCCCGGCGGACAGCGGCGTCAAGCTTACTCGGCGGGCTTTTCGGACCTATTCAAGCTCTCGGGAGACCGTCCGAAACCGCGCTACTCGCCTTGCCGCCGGGCTTGTTGTACAAGCAGAATACAGAAAAACAACGGCGGCTGCCGGCTTTTCAGCGGTAGCCCGTCGGACACGCCGCGAGAGGGAGGACACAGTGCTGCAACTGGCTGACAATCTACAACGTCTCGGTACGGAGACCGCCTTCGAGGTCCTGGCGCGCGCCGGCGCGCTCGAAGCCGAAGGCCGCAGCATCATCAACCTCGGCATCGGACAGCCCGATTTCAAAACGCCGGACCACATCGTCGAAGCCGCCATTAAGGCGCTGCGCGACGGCCACCACGGCTACACCCCGGCGAACGGCATCCTGCCGCTGCGCGAAGCCGTGGCCGCCGACCTGAACAAGCGGCACGGCGTCGAGGTCGATCCCGGGGACGTGGTCGTCGTCCCCGGCGGCAAGGTCACCATGTTCTTCGCGATCATGATGTTCGGCCAGCCCGGCGCGGAGATCATGTATCCGGACCCCGGGTTTCCGATCTACAAGTCGGTGATCGACTATTGCGGCGCCAAGGCGGTGCCGATCGTGCTGCGCGAGGAGAACGAGTTCGCTTTCAGCGCCGACGAGGTTCTGAGCCAGATCACACCAAAGACGCGGCTGATCATCCTGAACAGCCCCGCCAACCCGACCGGCGGCACGGTGCCCAAGTCGGAATGGGACAAGCTGGTCGACGGCCTTGCCGCCCATCCCGACGTCGCGATCCTGGCGGACGAGATCTACAGTCAGATGCTCTACGAGGGCCGCGAGCATGTCAGCCTGCTGCAATATGAATCGATCCGCGACCGGGTCATCATGCTGGACGGCTGGTCCAAGACCTATGCGATGACCGGCTGGCGGCTCGGCTTCGCGGTCTGGCCGTCGGCCCTGGCGCCGACCGCGACCCGCCTGGCAGTGAACTGCCATTCCTGCGTCAATGCGCCGACCCAGTTCGCCGGGATGGCCGCCCTGACCGGCCCTCACGACGCCGTCCACGAGATGGTGCAGGCCTTCGACGAACGGCGGCGCGTGATCGTGTCGGAGCTGAACCAAATCGCCGGCTTCCGCTGCGTCGACCCCGGCGGCGCCTTCTACGCCTTCCCCAACATCGAAGGCACCGGCTTGTCGGCGCGCGATCTTCAGAACAGGCTGCTGGAGGACGCCGGCGTCGCGACCGTGGCGGGCACCAGTTTCGGCGACTATGGCGAAGGATATATCCGTTTTTCCTACGCCAACAGCGTCGAGAACATCCGCGAAGCGATCAAACGCATCAAGGAATGCCTGTAATTTACACAGTTGCCTATTTTTTGTGCATATAGAGGGCGCCACAATACAGACACTTGTTAGAACTTGACGTGACTCCAATAGCTTAAGAGCGAAAGCCAGGATGGCACGGCGCGTGCTTATTAAGGCGTCGTGACGCGTAGCACCGCGGCACGCTGCGTGAAATTCAGGCGGCCTGCCGCAATCGAGGAGGAAACGGGACGGCATATGAAGAAAGTCGAAGCGATCATAAAACCGTTCAAACTGGATGAAGTGAAGGAAGCGCTGCAGGATGTGGGCATCCAAGGCATCACCGTGACCGAAGCGAAGGGTTTCGGACGCCAGAAGGGCCATACCGAGCTTTACCGCGGTGCCGAATACGTCGTTGATTTCCTGCCGAAGGTGAAGCTGGAAGTCGTGCTGGAAGACACGCTGGTCGACCGCGCGATCGAGGCGATCCAAAACGCCGCCCGCACCGGGCGCATCGGCGACGGCAAGATCTTCGTCTCGCAGGTCGACGAAGCGATCCGCATTCGTACCGGGGAACGGGGCGCGGATGCAGTTTGACGAAAATCAGAAACCCGATGCACGCCCCTGCACTGACAACCGGCAGGACGCATCACCGGTGGCGTGACGGCACGCACCGAAACCGAACCCGAAGCGTAAACAAGACTCCAAGGAGTAAATAAATGTCGGATGTCGACAACGCACTCAATATGATCAAGGATAACGACGTCACCTTCGTCGATTTCCGGTTTACCGACCCGCGCGGCAAGTGGCAGCACACGGCGCAGCACGTTTCAACCATCGACGAAGACGTCTTCAAGGACGGCATCATGTTCGATGGGTCGTCCATCGCCGGATGGAAGGCGATCAATGAATCCGACATGATCCTGATGCCCGACGCGTCCACCGCCGTGATGGACCCGTTCACGGACCAGAAGAGCATGATCCTGTTCTGCTCGATCGTCGAGCCGTCCACCGGCCAGCCCTATTCGCGCGACCCGCGGTCGGCCGCCCAGCGCGCCGAGGCTTATGTCAAGTCATCTGGCGTCGGGGACACGGTCTACATCGGCCCGGAAGCGGAATTCTTCGTCTTCGATGACGTCCGCTTCGAGGTGTCTCAGAACAACACCTTCTACGCGATTGATTCGGTTGAAGGCCCGTACAATTCGGGCGCCAAGCTGGAGCCGAGCAACCCGGGCCATCGGCCAGGACCGAAGGGCGGATACTTCCCGGTCCCGCCGGTCGACCGGACCACGGACCTGCGCGCCGAAATGGTGACGACCATGTGCGACATGGGCCTCGACATGGAGAAGCACCATCACGAAGTGGCGCCGTCGCAGCACGAACTCGGCCTCCGCTTCGACACGCTCCTGCGCACCGCGGACAACATGCAGATTTATAAGTATGTCGTTCACAACGTCGCCGACCGCTATTGCAAGACGGCCACCTTCATGCCGAAGCCGGTGTTCGACGACAACGGATCGGGCATGCATGTGCATCAGTCCATCTGGAAGGACGGCAAGCCCACCTTCGCCGGTTCCGGCTATGCCGACCTTTCGGAAACCGCGCTGTTCTATATCGGCGGCGTCATCAAGCACGCGAAGGCGATCAACGCCTTCACCAACCCGACGACAAACAGCTACAAGCGTCTGATCCCGGGTTTCGAAGCGCCCGTGTTGCTGGCCTATTCGGCACGCAACCGGTCGGCGTCCTGCCGGATTCCGTATGACGCCAGCCCCAAGGGCAAGCGGGTCGAAGTCCGATTCCCGGACCCGTCTGCGAACCCGTATCTGGCCTATACGGCGCTGCTGATGGCCGGCCTCGACGGCATCGAGAACAAGATCCATCCGGGCGACGCCATGGACAAGGATCTCTACGACCTGCCGCCCGAGGAGTTGGAAGGCGTGCCGACGGTCTGCGGTTCGTTGCGCGAGGCATTGGAATCGCTCGACGCCGACCGCGACTTCCTGATGAAGGGCGACGTGATGCCGTCCGACCTGATCGACGGCTATCTCGACCTGAAATGGGAAGAAGTGTTCAAGTTCGAACACGCGCCGCATCCGGTCGAATATCAGATGTATTACAGCGTCTAACGCCTGTCTGCCGCGCTCCCGTCGTCGGACGGGACGCGACACGCCGACGAAAAACCGGGCCGCGCCAAGCGCGGCCCGGTTTCCGTTCAGGGGGCGAGGTCGACGCGTTTCTCCACGCCGCCATAGCCGTGCACGGAATCATGCGCCCGAATGATCACGAATTTCGTGCCCGCCGGGATCCGGATCCCGGACTGCGAGCGCGTGAACGGCTGCTCGTCTTCATGGGGATGGTGCAGCGTCCGGGTGCCCAGCACCGTCTTGCCGTCCGGCGCGAAGACGTCCCATTTGTTGGCGAAATGCTTCCAGCCGGTATCACCGTGGCGCACCGTGACGTCGAAGGAATACGTCCCGTCGGCATCCTTGCGCATCTTGACGTCGACCACATCCGCCTCCCCGGCGAATACCCCTCCGCTCCCGATCGCCATCGCCATCAATACCGCCAACATGCGCATCCCGTTCTCCTTTTCAGGCCCGAACACACCGATCCGCCGGCGACAATAGACCGGCCGAAGGGCATAGGTTAACGCGGCGTTAATCTTTGCGCGATAGATACAAAACATGACGAAAATAAGGCGCGGCCGGTTTTACCGGCCGTACGGCTTTGGCGATGGGTCCGCCGCTGCCACCGACGTTTTTGTCTATGGGGCGCAATTCTGCGCAAAGGGGCATGAACGACGATGCTGCGGGATCTCGGCCGAAACCTGATTGGTGGCGCACGCCTCTGTTTTCTGCTGTCGGTCGACCGGCGTGATTTCCGCGTCAGCGTCGATCAGGCCTTCCTGCTGCTGTTCCTCGGCATCGGGACGATCATCACCCTTGATATCGTCCTGGCCGCCGACGGTGGGCTGATCCCGCTGGAACGGGTCGGAATCTACGCCCTCGCCATCGTAACCGGTCTGCTCGGCTGCTTCGCCGCGTTGCGGTTGATCGGCACACCGAAGGATTTGACGCCGGCCGTGGTCATGCTGTTGGCCGGGCTGTTCTGGATCATCCCGGTTTTCGCCCCGCTCGTTCTTGTCGCCGGACCGGAAAAACTGAGCCCGACAACCCCAGCCGGCCTCGCCGCCGGTGGTATCGTGGTGTTGTGGTTCCTGCTGATCGGCATGCGCAGCGTGCAGCGTATCACCGGCGGCGGCCTGATGAAGGCAACCGTCGCCGCCTGCGTGCTGGTCATCTTCACCGCCTTGCCGCGCCTGCTGGTATCGGACACCACCTCGTGGCTGCCGGCCCCGGCTCGTCTGCCCGCCGCCGCGATGCAGGAAAACCTGTATTACGGGCAGTTCGGCATGATGGACCGGGCGATCAGCTGGCTCGATACCCACCGCAAAGGCACCACCGACCTGTATTTCGTCGGGTTCGGCGCCGACGCCCGCGAGGACGTGTTCTTGAACGAGATGCGGTCGGTCGTGCGCCTGTTCGATACCCGTTTCGGGACCAAGGACCGCTCCCTCGTGCTACTGAATCACCGCCGCACGGTGCGCCAGGTGCCCCTGGCAAATGTTCACAACCTGGGCCGCGCCCTGCAGGAAATCGCCAAGCGGATGGACCCCGAGGAAGACGTGCTCTTCCTATATATCTCTGCACCCAAGCTCGACGATACCCAACTGCGCCCAACCTTTGAGCCGCTCGATCTGCTGCCGCTGCATGCGTCCGAAATCCGCCACATGCTGAACGACGCCGGCATCAAATGGCGAATTATCGTCTTGTCCGCCTGCACGGCGGATAACTTCGCGGACCGGGTCGCGGATCCGAACACGCTGGTCATCACGGCGACCGGGCAAGGCGGCCGCGCGCACGGCTGCAAGGACGACATCCCGCACACAATTTTCGGCGGCGCCTTTTTCAATGAAGCCCTTCAGGAAACCTTCTCGGTCCGCGCCGCGTTTTTGGACGCCCTCAAGCGCATCGGCGCCAAGGAGAAGGCCGAGGGATTACGCCCGTCCGACCCGAAAATGACGGTCGGCGGCAACATCGGCCCGCAACTCGACCGGCTGGCCGCGCAACTCAAGCGGCAGGTGAACTCGAGCGCGGTCAACGTCACCATCCCGCCCGCGCGGTAGCGTTTCGGGCGGAAGCGCCCGTCCTATCTTGATTGTTACCGGACTCGGCGGCGCGAATCCCCTATGGTCCTTCGATGATCAGACATTCCGCTAAACAGCGCCAGCATAGGTCCTTCCTCCTTGGCCTGAGAGCCGCGGCCAGCGCGATTGCTCTATGCGGTTTGCTGGTAAGCGGCCCCGCCGCCGCCGATGAGAAACCCGCCGCACAGCCCGGCACGCAATCCGTCAAAATAACGCCGCCGCCCATCAAGAAACGGATCAACGTCGAGAAAATCTATTACTCGCAGTTCGGCCTGATGGCGATGGCGACACGCCGGCTGGCCGATCAGCGGCCCGGCACGCCGGACCTCTATTTCGTCGGATTCGGCGGCGACGCCCACCAAGACGTGTTCCTGCGCGAGGTGCAATCGGTCCGCAAACTCTTCGACGAACGCTTCGATACCAAGAACCGGTCGGTCGTCCTGATCAACAACCCGAAGACGGTCACGAAATTTCCGCTGGCGAACAGCCATAACCTGCTGGCGGGCCTCGATCGGATGTCGGGCATGATGAACATCGACGAAGACGTCTTGGTCCTCTTCCTGACCTCGCATGGCACGCCGGATGTCCTGTCGGTGAACTTCAAACCGATGCGGATGAACGACCTGACGGCCAAGAACCTGAAATTCGTACTCGACCGGTCACGCATCAAGTGGCGCGTTATCGTCGTTTCGGCCTGTCACTCCGGCAGCTTCATCGACGACCTGAAGGACGAGAATTCTCTGATCATTACCGCCGCGCGTGCCGACCGGGTGTCCTTCGGCTGCAGTCACGAGAACGACTGGACCTATTTCGGCCGCGCCTATTTCGATCAGGCCCTGCGCGACACCTTCTCCTTCATCGACGCCTTCCCGCGCGCGGCCAAGACGGTGGGCAAATGGGAAAAGGAGCAGAAGCTCGAACCGTCCCTGCCGCAGATCCACATCGGCGAAGCCATCAAGCCCAAGCTGCGCGAGATCGAGGCGCGCTTGAAGAAACGCTTCAAGAGCGCGAAGGCGGACGATGGCGCGAAATCCTCGCCGCAGTAACCGGCACCGCGCCGGCGCATTTTTTGGTTTGACGATCTTTTCGCCTTGTCTTGGGTGGCGGGGCCGGCGCGAGTAAAACCGCGACGACCCACAAGATATCGTGGGTGTTTGTCTTAAAATCTACTGTATCATGCTTGCACCGGCCTCTCGCCGCCGTATAATCGCGCCCATGCCAGAGGATCTATTTTCAAGCGCGCCGAAGCGCAAATCGAAGAGTTATTCCGCAAAAGATATCGAAGTCCTGGAAGGCCTCGAACCGGTCCGCCGCCGCCCCGGCATGTATATCGGGGGCACGGACGAGCGCGCGATGCATCATCTCGCCGCCGAGGTGCTGGACAACGCCATGGACGAAGCGGTCGAGGGGCATGCCAGCCGGATCGAGATCGAACTCGACGCCAAGGGCTACGTGACGGTGCGCGACAACGGGCGCGGCATTCCGGTCGATCCGCACCCCAAGTTCAGGAAAAAATCGGCGCTGGAAGTCATCCTGACCACGCTGCATTCGGGCGGCAAATTTTCCGGCAAGAATTACGAGACGGCGGGCGGCCTGCACGGCGTCGGCATCTCGGTGGTCAACGCATTGTCCGACGACCTGACGGTGGAAGTCGCGCGCGACCGCAAGCTCTATCGGCAGAGCTACAGCCGCGGCAAACCGAAGGGCAAGCTCAAGGATTGCGGCACGATCAAGAACCGCCGAGGCACCACCCTGACCTTTCATCCCGATCCGAAGGTGTTCGGCGAGAAGACGTCGTTCCGCCCGGCGCAGCTGTTCCGCATGGCGCGGTCCAAAGCCTATCTGTTCCGCGGCGTTGAAATCCGCTGGACCTGCGATCCGAAGCTGATTACCGGCAAGGACGACGATACGCCGCCAAAGGCGCAGCTGCATTTCCCCGGCGGCCTGCAGGATTACCTGGCGGCCACCATCGACGCGCGCCCCACGGTGACGCCCAAGGCCTTCGCCGGGCGTGCCGACGGCAACGGCTCGGGCGGCAAGGTCGAATGGGCGATCTGCTGGCCGCAGGACGAAGACGGCTTCGTCCATTCCTATTGCAACACGATCCCGACGCCGCAGGGCGGCAGCCACGAAAGCGCGCTGCGCACCGCGATGACCCGTGGCCTGAAGAATTTCGCCGAGATGTCCGGCGCCAAGAAGGCATCATCGGTCACGGGCGACGATATCCTGGGCGGCGCCTGCGTGATGCTGTCGGTGTTCATTCCCGACCCGCAGTTCCAGGGTCAGACCAAGGAACGCCTGAATTCGCCCGACGCCGGCAAGCTAGTCGAGGCGAGCCTGCGGGATCACTTCGAGTTGTGGCTGTCCGGCGACCCGAAAACCGCCAACGACCTGCTCGAACGCGTGCTGGAGCGCGCCGAGGAACGGCAGCGCAAACGCTCGTCCCGCGATCTCGCACGCAAGAGCGCGACCCGCAAGCTCCGGCTGCCCGGCAAGCTGGCCGACTGCAGCAAGAACTCGTCGGAAGGCACCGAGTTGTTCATCGTCGAGGGCGATTCGGCGGGCGGGTCCGCGAAACAGGCGCGCGACCGCGTGACCCAGGCGATCCTGCCGTTGCGCGGCAAGATTCTGAACGTGGCCAGCGCCTCCGCCGACAAGCTGAACGGCAATCAGGAACTCGCCGACATCATGCAGGCGCTCGGCTGCGGCCGGCGCGGCGACTATGACGGCGACAAGCTGCGTTACGACCGCATCATCATCATGACCGACGCGGACGTGGATGGCGCGCATATCGCGGCGCTGCTGATGACCTTTTTCTATCGCGAGATGCCGGGCTTGGTGCGCGACGGCCGCCTCTATCTCGCCATGCCGCCGCTCTACCGCCTGAACCAGGGCAGCACGACGGTCTATGCCCGCGACGACGCGCATCGCGAAGAACTCACCAAGACGGTGCTGAAGGGCAAGGCGAAGATCGAGGTCAGCCGCTTCAAAGGGCTCGGCGAGATGCCGCCGGCGCAGCTCAAGGAAACCACGATGAACCCGGAGACCCGCACCCTGCTGCAGGTCGGCATACCGGACACGGACGAGAAGGACCGCAGCCGCGACACCGCGAAGCTGGTCGAAAGCCTGATGGGCCGCAAGCCCGAGAAGCGCTACAAATACATCCAGGAAAACGCCGAATTCGTGCGCGACTTGGACGTTTAGGCTTCCGGGAAGCGCCCTTCTAAGACATCCAGGAAGAAATCGCGGGTCCGGTTCGACGCCTTGACGCTGTCATGCGACACGCTGGGCATGATATCGAGCCGGGTCCTCACGCCGAGGCCGCGCAGCGCCGCCTCCAAGGTCTGGATGCGGTCGACCCGGGTCTCCCCCGCCATGTTGGCGTTTTCCATCCAGTTCTTGCCGCCGGGCGCATGGGTGATCTCCCAGGTCTCCCGGTCCGCGCCGCCGACCACCAGATGCACCGGCACCTTGGCGATGGCCGTCGGGTCCAGCGCGATTCCGAATACCTCCTCCAGGTTCCGGCAGCCGACCCAGTAGTCGTTCCTGTCGTCCGGCAACGTCACCGAGCCGGGCGCGCCGATCGACGCGGCCCGCAGCCGGTCCGGATGGAGATAGAGGAAGCGGTGGGTGAAATGACCGCCGCCGGAGAACCCGTAGAGCAAGATCTTGTCGACCGGCACGCCGTAACGGGTCCCGATCTCGCCGAGTATGCCCAGCAGCACCTCGTCGTAGCGGATGCCATCCTCGCGCATCTGCTTGTAGCCGTCGCCGTTGTCGTCGCCGTTCGGCCCCACGGGAAACAGCGGCGCGATCACGAGACAGTCGTTGTACCGGCCGAACTCGGAAAACACGTCGCGGTTCTCCCACACCCGGCGGCCGGTGCCGTGCACGGCGACCAGCACCGTCGTCTTCGGCCCGACATTGGGCGGGACATACAGCGTGTAGCTGAAGCGGGGATCGACCTTGGCGCTGAAGAAGGTGGTGGCGCCGCGATTGTACATCTGCTCGCGCCGGGCGGCGGCGGCGGCGTCGGAAGTCGTCATGATGGCGTCTCAGGTTTATTCAGGCGGGCCTTCATCCAACCGGGAATTATCCGATTGTGCAAGGGCACTCCGACCCTGTCTAAGCCGAAATCTCAGACAGTCACTTGAGCAAGCCCTCTATATCGTATTGGCGGCATATATCTCGGAGACACTTTTCCGCGACATCCACTCCAATTCGGTGCGTTTCTCCGAGTTGCTTCTGAGTTACCCCGTCACCGAAATAGACGGCGTCCACAACGTCGAATGTGATTTTTTTATGCAGTTCAATGAAGGCGGATAACTCAGCAAGAATTTGTTTTTGATCATTATTGGCCTCATGACCGTCCAGCGCTTCATAATGGTAGTAGTCGCCATACTCACCAACAAACTCATGCAGGGTGCAGCCACCCTTTCGCCATCTGTCGACGAGCAACGTGGCAGTGCGCAATCCGTCTAAAACACCGGCTCTGTAAGCAGCTAATGCCTCGTCCATGATCGGTGTCCCAAATTTTGTGTGAGTGCCTGGTTAGTACATTTGCTGTGTCGGGAAACGGCTGACGTCAAAATTTGAGTTACGAAAACACAAACTCGAAGTGCAGCCCCAAGTCGCACATACGCTTCAACGTTTCACAGGGAATATCGAATTCAAGAGCCGTTTCATTTTCTTCGCCGCTGAATGCGCCGATATAAACGAATGCTCTATCGACGCCTTCGATGTCCGAAATCTTCCCCTTGTCATACTCAATCTGACTCAGAACAAAATTGAGATGTTCTAGCGGATGGTCCGACTCAAAAATCGATTTGGTATCTAGTGCCCATAAGCCTCCTTTGGCGGTCCAGGTGGTGTCGTGGTGCGGTGAACTCATGACCTGACCTTTGACACGTTCCTTTGTAGGCGTCATCCCCAGCATTTCGGTGATTTCGGACGGATTCAATGAATTCCCGTGGATCAACAAGGAAACACTGAAAATGGGCTTTTCGCTCATTCAAAAATGCTCGTAACCGTGAGTTAGGTCTGCAAGATGAACCTTCATCCTTTGCGATTAAAGAAGAATATGTCTCGCAATGGAAAAGATGAGAGTTTCACGGAAGGTCGTCGGTAGCCGGAGTGCATTTACGAGACAAGCGTCTCCGACGATGCCACAGTGCGCCCCTGCAATCGGAGTGTCGTTTGTCCACGCCCCTCACCGACCGTCCGTCTTCCGCCGCGCCGCGCTGGATCGATCTCGCCCTGTTGCTGCTGCTAGCGACGCTGTGGGGCTGTGCCTATACCTTCACGAAGGTCGCGGTCGAGAGCATCCCACCGCTGACCGTCGCGGCCGTGCGCGTCACCGTCGCCGGGGCGCTACTCGGCGTTTACATCGCCTATCGCGGCGAGCGCATACCGCGCACCGTGGAGACATGGCGGCGGCTGTTCGTACAAGGCTGCCTGAACAGCATCATCCCTTTCTCGCTGATCGCCTGGGGGCAGCAGCATATCGACAGTGGGCTGGCCGGCATCCTGAACGCGACGCCGCCGCTGTTCGTGCTGCTGATCACCTGGCTATGGACCCGCCACGAACCGATCACCGGCCGTAAGCTGGCGGGCGTGGTCAGCGGGCTGGCGGGCGTGGCGCTGATCATCGGGGTGGACGCGCTGGGCGGTGTCGGCACGCACACGCTGGCGCAACTCGCCGTCACGGCGGCGAGCGTCTCCTATGCAGGCGCGGTGATTTACGGGCATCGCCACGTGGATATCACCCCGGCCGCCATCGCCGCCGGGACGCTGATCTGCGCCACGCTGATCCTCGTGCCGGCAAGCCTTGCGGTCGACGCGCCATGGACACTGACGCCCAGCCTGCAATCGGTCCTGGCGGTGGCGGCGTTGGCGATCTTCTCGACCGGGGTGGCGTTGATGATCTATTTCCGGCTGCTGCGCACGCTCGGCTCGATGGGGTTGGCCAGCAACAGCTACCTGCGGGCGGGGATCAGCGTTCTGTTGGGCGTGGTCTTCCTCGGCGAGCAGCTCACCGCAACGGTGACCGGCGGGTTGGTGCTGATCGTGGCCGGTGTTGCGGCGATTGTCGGTGTCGTCCGGCGCGGCTGACGGGCAAAAAGCCGACTGGCCTCAGAATCCGCCGCCGCCGCCCGCGTCTCCGCCGCCGCCACCGCCGCCGTCGAACCCGCCATCGAAGCCGCCGAGGTCGGCGCCGCCGGCATAGTCTCCGCCCATGCCGTCCTGCATCGTCGCGGGATCGCCGCCTTGGAACCCGACCCACATGACATGGAACATCGCAAGGTAGCCGATCATGCGGGAGGTCTCGACCATCGAATCTTCCTTGATCCCCCGCTTTGCCAACAGCCGCTTTCCGCGTCGGTGGGCGTCGAACATCAACCCGAACAGCAGCAGCATCGGGATAATCGACCAGACGGCGGCCGGCTTCGCCGGCAGGAAGACGAACAACACGGCGACGATAGCGATCAGGGCAATAAGCTTCAGCATCGGCTGGTCCTTTCGCGACAGCACACCGGCAACGGGTGCGAAACGGCGGAGACTCAACGGCTCCCGGGTAGTTTAACACATCTAGGGCGAAAGGGGCCGTTTTCCCCCGTTTCGCCGGAATTGCCGGGATGCGCTACTGTGCGGGAACAGCGCCGAAACACCTCGGAAGGAAGACATCATGACCGACAGAAATCAGGAACTCGCGAACAAGGCCGCCATCGTCACCGGCAGCGCCCGCAATATCGGCCGGTCGATCGCCGAGGAACTGGCGCGCGCCGGGGCGGCGGTCACGATCAACGCGGCCAGCGCCCTCGACCTGGCCCAGGAAGTCGCCGACGGCATCAAGGCAGCCGGCGGCCGGGCGATCGCCGTGAAGGCGGACATCACCGACCCGGGCGACGTGCAGCGCCTGGTCGACAGCACGGTCGAGGCCTTCGGCGGGCTCGACATCCTGATCAACAACGCCGCCGTCCGCAGCAACGTGGACTTCACCGAACTGACCTTCGAGGAGTGGGAACGCTGCCGCGCGGTGGCGCTCGACGGGGCGTTCCGCATGGCGATGGCCTCGGTCCCGCATATGATAAAGCGCGGCAGCGGCGCCATCGTCAGCATCGGCGGCATGAACGCCTATAAGGGCGTGCGCGGCGGCGCGCACAAATCGGCGGTGAAGGAAGGCATGAGCGGCATGGTGCGCGGCATGGTCTACGACCTGGGCGCGCATAACATCACGACGAATATCGCGGTCGTCGGCCCGTTCGACACCGAGCGCAAGGGCGGCAGCGGCATGGCGAAAGTCGTCGACGCCAACCCGAACATAGCCATGGGCCGCCGCGGCGCGCCGCAGGACATGGCCGACCTGGTCCGCTTCCTCGTCGGCCCCTACGCCACCTTCATCACCGGTCAAACGATCCACGTGAACGGCGGCGCGCATATGCCGCATTAGAAAAGAAACTTCGATCTATGCGAAGGGCCCTACCGACGTGATCAAGAACGCTCCGACCGCATAGGCGGCAGGTACAACGTGAACAATGTTGAGTGTGCGCCGCCCCCTCACGAAACCACGGCCTACGTAAGCAACTCGGATGAACACGAATTAGCCTGCATACATGAGGATTTCTAATGAAATACGCGGATGGTCAGGATGTTCGACTGGGGGATCGCGTAAAATTGGGAAATGATGAAAACGGGATCGTAGTTTGTTCTATTGATACAGACGAATACGCGAAAACCCACCCAAGGAACCAATGGGGGCATTTGAAGAAGGGTTTCATGGTTGAATTTCCGAAATTTGGCTTGATCCACTACGAGAAGGCAGAGCCAGACTTACTCTTGGTGAGACGGGCAAAATTCGAAGGGTAACAACGGCTACTCAATCTCGTAGCTGTTCTTCGCAGTTATTCAGTCAGACATAGTTGCAAAGGTTTATGGAGTTCGTCGCGCCGAGCACTGCTGTCCACGGGTCGGTGAGACGCAACCTGCGCCAAGACTACCTACCGCGCCGACGCCGTCGTATCCGGCTGCTTCCCGGCGATCTCCAAGATCATCTTCTTGAGGATCGCTTGCGCGAAGGTTTGGCGGCTTTCCGCCTTGATGACGAAGGAGCCGGGGCCGCCGGTGACGTTGCCGCGGAAATAGGCGTCCAGGTTGGGCATCATCGGGCGTTCGATGACGAGGCCGTTGATCGTGGTGCCGGTCGCGACGATCAGGTCGCGGACATACTCGACCGGGCTGCCGAGCGTGTTGGGTCCGTCGCCGGAGATATCGATCACGCGGCGGATGCCCTTGAACGCATTCTTCTCAATCGACGTGGCGGCGTAGGCGAGCGCGTCGCCGACCGCGTTGCCGCCGGGACAGAACATCAGCGGCTGCGCCAGGATTTGTTTCCCGAAGGCCTCGGCGCTGGCCTTGTCGTGGACGCGGGTCCACGGAACGCTCAGCCGTTCGCAGCCGTCGGCGGCGAATTCGATATAGGCGACCGCGATGGCGTTGTGCAGCCCGCCGGTGATCGCCTCCAGCACGCGCTCGTTGCGCAATGCGTCGAGATAGCCCTGGCGCTGCAGCTTGGTCTCGTCCTCGTCGATGCTGCCGGACGCGTCGACGACGAAGGCAAGCTCCAGATCGACCGGCGCCGGATCGGCCGCCATGGACGGTCCCGCGAGACCCAAGAGCAGCAAGACTGCCGCGACGCACCCGATTCCCCGCTTCATGCTTGATACCTCCCCTAAACAACGACGGTATACGCGGTCGCGCTTCCCTCGCCGACGCCGACATCGACGGTCACATCGAGCCTATCGTCCGTCAAAACGTCGGCCTTGGCCACCATCGATCCATCGGTGAATTCGCCGCCGCGCATGGTCTGCACGCCGCCGATGCGCAGATCGAGCTTGTCTTGATCCACCGCTTCGGCGGCCATGCCGACCGCGGCGACGAACCGGCCCAGCGCAAGCTGGTCGTCCTGAAGCACCATGCGATGGATCATGCGCGATTCCCGGACCGTGGCGGCGATGCGGCGGGCGGCCTCGACCGACTCCGCGCCACCGACGCGGACGCGGATCAACGTGCCGTCCTTCCGGCCGTCCTCGACGATCATCAACGCCAACCCGGCGAGCAGGTCGCGCAGTTTCGCCCGAAAATCTCCGAAGGCCGGATCGGCGATATCCCGGACCGCCGGATGGTCCGGCCCCGCCCCGGTCGCGAACAACAGGATCGTGTCATTGGTCGATTGCGTGTTATCGACCGAGATCATGTTGTAGGTATCGGCCACCGCTTCGCGCAGCGCCGCCTGCAGGATATCCGTGGGAATCCGCGCGTCGGTGAACAGGAAGCTCAATGTCGTCGCCATCGACGGGGCGATCATGGTGCTGCCCTTGGTCATGCCCTGCAGCGTGATTGGAACGCCGCCGATTGCTGCATCGACGCGCCCGGGCTTCGGATAGCGGTCGGTGGTCATGATCGCCGCCGCGGCCGCTTCCCAGTTATCCGGCGACAGGTCGCCATGCGCGGCCCGGACCGCCGCGCCCATCTTCTCCAGATCGATCTGAACGCCGATCTTGCCCGTCGAGGCGATGTAGACGTTGCCGGCGTCGCATCCCAACAGGTCGCCCGCCTGCCCGGCGGTGTACGCGACCGATTCTTCCCCGCGCCGGCCGGTGAAACAGTTCGCGTTGCCCGCGCCGACGACCAAGCCGCCCGGCGGCGCGCCGCGCGCCAACAGGTCGCGGGTCCAGCGTACCGGCGCGGCGGCGGTCGTCGACGTGGTCAGCACGCCGGCGGCCGTCGTCCCCGTGTCGAAATCCGCCATCAGCAGGTCCGGGCGGCCTTCATAGCCGATTCCCGACGCGGCCGTGCCGATTCGAACGCCCGAAATCGGCTTCAATGCGCTTTCCAGTTTCGGTGTCTCTTCGGCCATCCGTTCCCTCGCTCGTTTCGTATCTTTGTTCTCAGCGGGTCAGCCAATCGCGCAGCATCGCCGTCGCGGCCACGGGCTGTTCCATCGTCGCCAGATGCCCGCAATCCTCGATCACCGACAGCCGCGCACCCGGAATCGCCGCCGCCATCTCCTCATGCCGTTCCAGCGGCGTCAAACCATCCTGCCGCCCGCACAGCACCAACGTCGGGACTTGAATGGCCGCGAGGTGCGGCCGGCTATCGATCCGGCCCAGGATGGCCTTCTGCTGGCGCAGGAAGGCGTCCTTGCCGACCCGGCCCGCCATGTCCATCACCGCCCCGGTCAACGTCTCGTCGGTCAACCGGTCCGGATGCAGGAACAACGGCAGCAGGCGCGGTGTCACCCCCTTGAACTTCCCGGTTTCCGCCAGCCTGATCAGTTCCTGCCGGTGCTTGCGCTTGTCCGCGTCGTCGGCAACGGCGGCGGTGTCGAGCAAGGCGAGCTTGATGACCCGTTCCGGCGCCCGCCGCATCACCTCGAGGCTGACATAGCCGCCCATCGACAAGCCGGCCAGGGCAAACCGGTCCGGCGCGGCGGCCAGCACGGCATCGGCCATGCCCGCCATGGAATCGGCGCTCATCGTGTCCCCGATCCGGATATCCGCGATATCCGCCAGATGCCGCGCCTGATGCGCCCACAGCGCGGCGTCGCAGAGCAGGCCGGGAACGAGGACGAGCGGGGTCTTCATGGCGGCGGTCGAAAGGCCTTTCGGGATCGGACGAACGGTGCGACGGCGGGTTCCTGAAACACGTTACCCCGTGTCCCGGGGGTCAGCAATCCAACTCAATTAGCGGAAACCCGGAATAGAGCGTTGACTCACCCCCAGTTATGAACACTATGCGGCAATATCGCTTTTACCAGCCATTAACCATCAAGTGTCATAACACCGAAACTCATGCGTTTCGAAGACCTTGGACTATCGAGCGAGGTTCTGCGCGCCATCGGCGACGCGGGATACGAGGCTCCCACGCCAATCCAGGAACAGGCCGTACCATACGTCCTGATGAACCGGGACATTTTGGCGTGCGCGCAAACCGGCACCGGCAAGACCGCGTCCTTCGTGGTGCCGATGCTCGACATCCTTGCGCATGGCCGGGCCCGCGCCCGGATGCCGCGCTCGCTCATCCTCGAGCCGACGCGCGAACTGGCCGCGCAGGTCGCCGAAAACTTCGAGACCTACGGCAAATACCAAAAACTCTCGATGGCGCTGCTGATCGGCGGCGTCTCCTTTGACGAGCAGGAAAAGCGGCTGGACCGCGGCGTCGACGTCCTGATCGCCACGCCGGGCCGCTTGCTGGACCATTTCGAGCGCGGCAAGGTGCTGCTGTCCGACGTGAAAATCCTGGTCATCGACGAGGCGGACCGGATGCTCGACATGGGCTTCATCCCGGACGTCGAACGCATCGTGAAGCTGCTGCCGAAGATTCGGCAGACCTTGATGCTGTCCGCGACGATGCCGAAGGAAATCCGGCGACTGGCCGATCAGTTCCTGATGAATCCGAAGGAAATCACGGTCAGTCCGGAATCCTCGACGGCGGAAACGGTCGAACAATCCATCCTGATCGTCTCCCAAAGGGACAAACGCGAAGCCCTACGGAAACTGATGCGGGCGGAAGACGTTTCCAACGCCCTGATCTTCTGCAACCGGAAGCGCGATATCGGCGTCCTGCACCGGTCGCTGATGCGCCACGGATTCGAAGCCGGCGCGCTGCACGGCGACATGGACCAATTCAGCCGGACGGATACGCTGAAATCGTTCAAGGACGGGGAAATCAAGTATCTCGTCTGCTCGGACGTCGCCGCGCGCGGGCTGGATATCGCCGGCATGAGCCACGTCTTCAATTTCGACGTGCCGACGAATGCCGAGGATTACGTCCACCGCATCGGCCGCACGGGCCGCGCCGGCAAATCCGGACGGGCCATCACCCTGGCCACCGGCGAGGACGGCAAATACGTCGCCGCTATCGAACGAATCACCGGCGGCCCCATTCACCGCCTGGCCGTCGACGGCGTCGACGAAGCGGAGATCGACACCAGCGACGACGGAAAGCGCCGCCGCCGGCGGGGCGGCCGTAAATCGCAATCCGAAAACCGCGGTTCCGGCAAGCAGGCCTCCGGCCGCAAAGAGTCCAAGAGTCGCCCGAAGCGCGACGACGCCGCAAAGAAAGAAACCGAGCCGAAGGACTCCGGACCGAAAAAGGCGGCGCGACCCAAGAAGGACGAGAAACCCGCGCCCAAGAAGGCCAAATCTTCTTCGAAAAGCGGCAATGCCCCGACGCAGGGTTTCGGCGACGACGTTCCCGCTTTCATGCTGCGCCCGGTGAAAATCTCCTAGTAAACAGGCTTATCCGGCGTCGCCTGCCCCGTCCGGCAGCGTCACCGTGACGATCAATCCGCCTTCCGGCCGATTCGACAATTCTATCTCGCCGCCATGCCGGCGCACGATGCTGCGCGCCACCGACAGACCAAGCCCGGTGCCGCCGGTCTCGCGGCTGCGCGAGCCCTCGAGCCGGAAAAACGGCGTAAAGACCTGATCCCACATCTCCGGGGGAATGCCCGGGCCTTTATCGGCGATTGTGACGACAACGGCCGCCGCCTCGCGCGATGCGGTCACATGGGCCTCGTCCCCGTATTTCACCGCATTTCCGATGAGGTTCGCGAACATTCGCCGGATCGCTACCGGTTGGCACCGGATCGTCAGCCGGTCGCTGCTCTCGAAAACCACCCGCTGTCCGGCATCCCGCAGATCGTCGCATAGGCTTTCCAGCAGCGATGACAGGTCGACCGGCGTCCGCGCCTCCTCGGTCGTCTCGTCGCGCGCGAAGGACAGCGTCACATCCAGCATCGCTTGCATCTCATCGATATCGGCTAACGCCTTCCGGCGCTGCTGCTCGTCCTCGATGAAGTCGGCGCGCAGCTTCAACCGCGTCAGCATGGTCCGCAGGTCATGCGACAGCGCCGCCAGCATCAACGTCCGGTCGCTGACCAGCCGGCGCAGACGGTCCTGCATCCGGTTGAAGGCGCGGGTCGCCTTGCGCAGTTCCCGCGACCCATGTTCCGGCAACGGCGGCGCACCCACGTCCATGCCGAACCGGTCAGCCGCCTCGGCAAAGCGTTTCAGCGGCCGGGTGACCAGATGTGCCGCCCACAGTGCGAAGATAAGGACAATCACCGCCGACCCGACGATGATAAAAATCAGCCGCCGCTCCCAAGGCGGCGGAAAGGCGCGGACCGGCGCTTGGAAGACCAGCCATTGACCTCCCACGTCGCCGACGGCGATCGCCACCCGGCGATAGTCCTTGCGGTCGGCCCGGCGCCAGGGCCGCCGCTCGGCGCCGTGTCGACGCTCCGGAGCCCGGCCTGCCGCGGAACGTTCCAGGATGCCGATGCGAACCGGGCGGTCGCCGAGGGCGCCGAGACTGGGCCTCAACAGTTCTTCGAATTCCTGAATATACCGATTTTCGCTCCTCCGGATGGCGGGCTCCCGGGGCATCCGGCGGACCATGAACTGACGTCCGTGCATCATCCGCAGCGCCGCCCGCCGCTCGTACGCCGGGCTGTTCTCGATCAGATCGACAACGGAAACGATGCGATCCGCGATGCCGGCGATGACGAAGCGCTTGATCGTCTCGCCGCGCTCGCGGATGAAAATAACCGACCCGATGGCCACAATGAAGACGACCACCGCCACCAGGATGATCGCGACATGGCCGGTCAGTCCCAGGCCCCAACGCCGGCTCATTGTGCGTCGACCCCGCTCGCCAGAACATAGCCGCCGCCCCGCACCGTCTTGATGATCGAGGGTTCCTTCGGATCTTCCTCGATCTTGCGGCGCAACCGGCTGATCAGGACGTCCACGCTGCGGTCGAACGGCGCCGCATCGCGCCCGCGCGTCAGATCGAGAAGCTGGTCCCGGCTCAGCACCTGCCCGGCGCGTTCGACCAGGGCGGCCAGAAGCTCGAACTCACCGGCCGTCAACGGAACGAGTGCGCCATCCGGCGACCGCAACTCGCGTTTCACGGTGTCGAGGCGCCAGCCATCGAAGATACGCGCCGCGAACTCGGACGACGACGACGCCGTCCCGCGATCCGCCGCCCGGCGCAGGACGGCCTTGATGCGCGCCAGCAGCTCTCGCGGGTTGAACGGTTTCGGCAGATAGTCGTCGGCGCCCATCTCCAATCCGATGATGCGATCCGTCTCTTCGCCCATTGCGGTCAGCATGATGATCGGCAGCGCGGAGGCCGCCCGGACCCGCCGGCACAGCGACAATCCGTCTTCGCCCGGTAACATGAGGTCGAGCACGACAAGATCGAACCGTCCCTTTTCCATCAGACCCATCATTTCGCGCCCGTCGGCCGCCGGCGTCACCCGGTAGCCGTGTTTCTTTAGAAACTGGGCGACGAGGCTCCGAATCTCGCGGTCGTCGTCGACGATCAGAATATGTGGTTGGCGCGGCATGGCCGGATTATACGGCGCAAAACCGGCGGAACCTGAGAATTTTGTAAACGAATGTTGCTGGGCGCCGACGGGAAACAGAGCCTTACAAAGCGTTTCACCCGGGAAATCCTGCCGGCGCTAACATCCGATATATCCGGTGATCAGCGGACACACACCGCACAGCACTGGATAACTTGGAGACAGCAAATGAACGGCAAACAATTCCTCTTGATCGGCGGACTACTCGTGTCGGTGGCGGGCCTTTCCATCGTTGCGGTTTCGGCGGCACCGTCGGGTCCCGGCATGACGGGGATCGAAGCCGCCGGCGGACCGGCCTTCATGGGCGCGATGCACAAGGCCCGGCAGGACGGGCGGCGCTGGGGCCGCGGCCACGGCGGTTTCGGTGGCAAATTCTGCGGGAAACGGCATGGCAAGCGCCTGGAGCGCATGACCACGCTGATCGAAGGCCTGATGACCTTCACGCCCCCGCAGCAGACCGCATGGAACGACCTCAAGACGTCGCTGAACGACGGCAAGACGTCCATGGAGAAAGCCTGCGAGACGGTCAAGAACGGCGAGCAACCGAAAACCGCCCCGGAACGCCTCGCCCGGATGGAGACGATGATGACGACCGGCTTGGGCGCCCTCCAGACGGTGCGGCCAGCTTTCGACACGTTCTATGGAACGCTGAACGACAAGCAGAAATCCGCGATCGACGGCCTGATGACCCGCGGCCACGGCAAGTTCAAACGCGGTGAGCGTGGACAAGGCGGCGAACGCGGCCGGCGTGGACAACGCACAGAGTAACGCCGACAAGCACTTTCCCCACCCCGGTATAGGCACACCACCCACCCTACCGTGCCTATACCGGACTTTTTCCGGAGGTTGAGGTATGTGGCGCAAAAATGGCTCCCGGCAGAAAGGATCGGTCCTTCCGGCAATTGCCGCGGGAATGGCGCTCTCCGTTCTGATGACGGCGAATGCAGCGGCCGGCCCGTATGTAGACGGCGACGCATATCGCCGCAATGACGGAACGCGATGGGTGCACAGGGCGGATCACCGCCGCCACGCCCACAAACACCGTCATGTGCATAAGCGCGTGGTCGTCGTGAAGCCGCGCCGCCGCTATAAGAATATCTGGGTCGTGCGCCCGTACGGGCACCGCTACCGCGGATACGCCCACTACCATGACGACGCACTCGCCTATCGCTGGCTTGGCTTCACGGCAATTACGCTGGTTTCCCTCGACCGGTTGACCGTGGCCCAGCAGCGACGGCACGAAAGTGCGCAAATTACCGCGACCACCGCGCCGGTCGGCGAGACGATCCATTGGAAGGACGATACGGCGAGCGGTGCGGTCCGCGTGGTGCGCGAAGGCACCAGCAGTTCCGGGCGCTATTGCCGGGAATTCCAGCAGAAGATCAAGATCGGCGGCAAGTCCGAGGACGCGTACGGCACAGCCTGCCAACAGCCTGACGGGGCGTGGGAAATCTTGCCATAGCTCCGCGCGGACGGCCGCCGGCATTTCCCGAGGCCCTGCCGGCGGCCGTCCACCCTAATCGAAAATTTTCGGCTATCGATCAGCGCTTATCGAGACGGGCGGATAGGTCGCTCAACGATGGGGCCGTATCATTCAAGAGCCATGCCGCATCGGCCGTTTCGGCATCGACATCCACGTCCGCGAACGGGTCCGACGGCGTCAGCTTCTGCTCGACGACCAGTTTCGCCAACAGAAGGCGCCGCGCGTCCCCCACCTCTTCCGCCAAGGCCGCCCCCTCCACCGCCAAGACCACCGCCGACACGGCGTGATACAGCGCACTGGCCGCTTGCCGCGCCGACCGTTCGCCGGGCTTCCCGGCGGCGGCAGCGCGGGCGACCAGGTCTACCGCGCGATCGAGCCGTTCGGACAGCGCCGCCCGGAAATCCTCCGGAATGCCATGGGCCACCGCCAGATTCGCCGAAAGCTCCTTGCGCAACCAGACATGCGCCTCCTCGCGTTTCGCCGCCCGCAGCACGTCCAGCGCCGTGATATTGCTCGTGCCTTCCCAGATCGACCCGAGATGGGACTCGCGCACCAAGCGCGCTTCGATCCATTCTTCGATGTAGCCACAGCCGCCGCGCACTTCCATCGCGTCGCCGGTGACCTTGCGGGCATCCCGGCAGACCCGGAATTTCAGCAACGGCGTCAGGATACGCCGCATCTTCATCCCGGTCTCGTCCCCCTCGTCCGCCCGGCGCAGCGCGACGGCAGTGAACAGGCACAGCGAGAGAGCCTGCTCGGTCGGCAACAACAGTTTCAACAATTGGCGCTGCATCAACGGCAGGTCGATCAGCTTGCTGCCGAATGCGACCCGGTTCCGCGAGACGCACAACGCCTCGTGCAGCGACCGCCGCATCATGCCCGCCGCGCGGACGGCGTTGGACAGGCGCGACTGGTTCACCATCTCGGCGATTTGCACGAAGCCGCGGCCGAGATCGCCGACCAGCCATGCCGACGCGCCTTCGAGCGTTATCTCGCCCGACGCCATCGATCGCGTGCCGAGCTTGTCCTTGAGCCGGATAATCCGATACCGGTTCGCCGATCCGTCCGGCAGTGTGCGCGGCATCAGAAATAGGCCGAGGCCCCGCGTCCCCTCGCCGCCGCCTTCGGGCCGCGCCAGCACCAGCACGACGTCCGCGTCCGCGTTGGAACAGAACCATTTGTCGCCATACAGCCGCCACGCATCGCCATCCGGTACCGCCGTCGTGGCGGTCTCGCCGACGTCCGATCCGGCATCCTGTTCGGTCATGAACATGGCGCCCTGCGCCGTGTCCTCGAAATCCTCGGCCAGCAAGGACGGCAGAAATCGGTCCAACAAGGACTGATCGGCATACCGGATAAGCGTCCGGGTCAACGAATCCGTCATGCTCAAGGGACAAAGCAAACCGAATTCCGACTGGGCGAACAGATATTGCAGCGCATATTTCGCCACATGGTGGACCGGCTCCGGCCAGCCCAGAGCCGGCCGGTGGGACATCGCCGCCATTTCGAACTCGCCGAAGGCGTAGCGCTCCATCTCGACATAGGCTGGATGCTTCTCGACCCAGTCGTCATCCTGTCCCTGGCGGTTCCGGACATGCAGGATCGGTGGATTGCGGTCCGCCGTGCCGGCCAACGCGTCGAGCCGGTCGCCGACCAGCGCGCCAAGAGTTCGGAAATGTGGCGTCATATGTGCGCGTTCCGCCGCCGGCAGATACAGCGACAACAACGACTGTAGCGCCGCATCCGCATCGAAGAAGTTCATCCCCCGCGTTTCCGGCTGCGGGTTGATGGACTCCCTTCTCGGCGGCAGCGGCGGCGTCATTATCTGCGCTTCTCCACCAAGACGCCCGCGTCCGTCAGCTTGGCGATTTCAGCTTCGTCGAAGCCATGGGCGGAGAGGATCTCACGGCCATGAACGCCGAATTTCGGCGGCGCCGTGCGCACCGCGCCCGGCGTGCGGGAAAATTTGATGGGAATGCCGGTCATCTGATACCAACCGTCCAACTCCACCGCCATTTTTCGGTGCTTGGTGTGTTCGCTCGTCATGACCTGGGCCGTATCGAGCACCGGCCCGGCCGGGACCCCGGACTTCAAGAGTTGCTGACAGACCTCTTCGCCGTCTCGCTCGGCAAGCAGGTCCGTGATCAATTGTGTGATCTCATCCTTGTGACTAACCCGCAGTCCGTTGTCGGCGAACTTGGGATCGTCGGCGAGTTCCGGTTTGCCGAGTACCGTGCAGAGTCTTTGAAAGGCCCGGTTGTTGCCGGCGCCGATGAAGATATCGACCGTCTTCGTGTGATACCGGTCATACGGTACGACATTGGTATGCTGATTGCCCGTCAGCCCCGGCGTATTGCCGGACATGTAGTAGTTCGGGACATGCGGATGCATCAGCGACACGGCGCAGTCATACAGCGTCATGTCGATATATTGCCCATGGCCTGACCGGTTTCGTTCCTGGAGGGCCATCAGGATGCCGATCGCGCTGTAGAGGCCGGTGCCCATGTCCACCATCGCCAGCCCGACCCGTGTTGGCCCGCCGTCTGGTGCGCCATTGACGCTGAACCAGCCGGCCATCGCCTGCACGATCGCGTCGTAGCCGGGAAAGCCGCCCAGCGGCCCGTCCGCGCCGTATCCGCTGATCCGGCAGTGGATCAGCTTCGGAAAACGTTCCTTCAGGACCTCTTCATAGCCGAGGCCCCATTTCTCCATCGTGCCGGTCTTCAGGTTCTCGATCAGGACATCCGCGTCTTCAAGCAGCCGGAACAAAACCTCGCGTCCCTCGGGCACCGTAAGGTCAAGACCGATCGACCGCTTGTTGCGATTGACGCCCACGAAGTAGGAGGCGTCCCCTTCATGGAATGGCGGCCCCCAATCGCGGACCTCGTCGCCTTGCGGCGGCTCGACCTTCAGGACCTCCGCTCCATGATCCGCCAAGATCTGGGTGCAGTAGGGTCCGCCCAAAACGCGCGTCAGGTCCACCACCTTGACGCCGGCAAGGGCACCGACGGAACCGTTGTTGTCGCTCATCTAGACTTTTCTCCGAGTGGTTGGCGATCGCGGCTCTACCTTCGAACAATACCGCCGCGCCAAAGTTAGGTAAGATCTTGCGCGTGGCCCAATGCGTATCGGACCGAGTCCTTAGGGCGGATCCGGCACCGGGCGTTCGTCGCGCGGACCCAACGGCGGGCTATAGAGCACCAATGCCCGCAACGGCGTATCGCCTTTCGTGTAAACGGCATGGAGGACCTTCGGCGGAATCTGGACAACGGTCCCGGGGCCGCATTCGACCGCCGGATCGTCGCCCAGGACGACATCCGCCGTGCCCTCCAGGATATAGACGATCTGGTGCTCGTCCTCGTGCAGATGCGGCGACGCCTCGCCGCCCGGCTGCACGATGCCGAGGTTCATTTCGAAAGTGCCGCAGAATTCCTTGTCCACCAGACGGTAATTGACGGTGCCTTCATGTCCGGGCGGAATATAGGGTGTGATATCGCCCTCATTACGAATCAACGACCTGTATTGCCCGTCGCTCATACCGTCCTCTCCTGCGCAAGCCAAAAGCCGCCCTACTTAGCAGGATTCCGTCAGCCGGACAAAGGGCGGCCCGAGGGTGCGGAACCGCTATCCTGCGGGGTGTTGCAGCGGGCATGGACGTGTCGGATTTCGTCGAGTTGTACTGGATTGGGATATTTTTTTTCAAAATTATCGCCCGTAACTTATTATAGCAGAATGATTATTTTGCTTAACCCCAATTTAACTCTTCCCTTGCATAGATTGCATACCCGGAAATCAACCGAATCCGGTTCAATCGAACTACCGAAGAATTAGGCACATGTCCCAGAAGGCCGACAGCCGTCTCGAAAGCGAAATCCGCAACCTGGCCCAGTACATCAAACGGTTCCGGGTTGAGATCGCACGCATCAACAAGGGCGAGCCGGACAGCAATTTCCGGAACATGTCCGACCATCTTGATGCCATCACGCAGCACACCGATTCCGCGACGCATAACATCCTGCAGAATCTCGAAGGGATTGCCGATCTCGTCGGGGAACTTCAGGATAAGTCGAAGGACGGCGATACGAACGAGATCTGCGACGCCGTGATGGAACGCGCGACGAATGCAATGGAAGAATGCACCTTCCAGGACATTACCGGCCAGCGAGTCACCAAGATCATCAGCTCGATCCGCTTTGTCGAGGAGCGTGTCAACGCGATGGTCGAGCTTATGGGACGCGACATGATCGAGGCGGAACTGGAAGGCCTCGAAGAGCAGCCCGAGCCGTCGCCGGAAGAAGGCGACGCCGCCCTGCTCAACGGCCCGCAGCTCCCCGGTCAGGCAATTTCGCAGGACGACATCGACAAACTGTTCGCCTAACCACCGAATATCGCCGCCAATACGAAACGAAACCGGGCCCGTACAGATGTACGGGCCCGGTTCATTTTGCGCGTTTCAACCGCGTATTCGGTCGTTCATTCGATGCCCTATTGAGCACCCGCGCCGAGCAGGCTCGGCAACCAAGTAACGATCTCCGGGAACGCGATGAACAGCGCGACCGTGGCGACGTCCGCACCGAAGAACGGCGCGATGCCGCGGAACACGGCCCCGAGTGGTATATCCGGTCTGACCGCGTGAACCACGTAACAATTGAGGCCAACGGGCGGCGTTATCAGACATACCTCGCACATCTTGACCACGATGATCCCGAACCAGACCGGGTCGTAGCCGAGCGCGATGACCGCCGGATAGACGACCGGTAGGGTCAACAGCAGCATGCCGATGGCATCCATGAACATCCCGAGGACCGCGTAGCCCAACAGGATCCCGATCATGATCACGACCGGTGGGAACGGCAACTCGATGATCCATTCCGCGAAGGCCTGCGGCAGCCCCGCAAACCCGAGGAAGCGGACGAAGATCAGGATGCCCCAAATGAGCGCAAAGATCATGACGGTGAGCTTCGCGGTCTCCAGCAGGGCTTCCTGCATGTTGTTCCACTTCATGCCGCGGAACACCGCGATCACGAAGATGACGAACGCTCCGAGAGCACCAGCTTCCGTCGGCGTCGCCTTACCCGAATACATGGAATAGAAGATGATCGCGACGACCAGCGCGATCGGCAGGATCGGCGGCAGCGTCTTGACCCGTTCCAACATCGGCGGTGATTTCACCGGCTTGCCCTGCGACGGGTCGATCACACACTGTCCGATGATCAGAAGCGCGTAGATCAACGCCGACACCACACCCGGCAGGAAGCCGGCCAGGATCAGCGCACCCACCGATTGCTCGACGATGATCGCGTAGATCACGAGGATGGCGCTGGGCGGGATCAGCGAAGCCAACGTACCACCCGCGGCGACCACACCGGCCGATAGCTGCTTGCTATAGCCGTTCTGCAGCATGTGCGGGATCGCGACCCGGCTGAATACCGCGGCCGTCGCCGTACTGGCGCCCGACACGGCGGCGAAGCCGGCGGTCGCGAACACGGTCGCCACGGCCAATCCGCCGGGCACCCATCCGAACCACGCGCGCGCCGCGTTGAACAGCGCATGCGTCAGCCCGGCGTGATAGGCGATGAAGCCGATGAGAATGAACATCGGCAAAACGCTGAGCGCGTAGTTGACCGCCTTCGAATGCGGGATCGTCCCGACGATGCCCGCACCCGCGGACCAACCGCGCGCGAGGTCAAAGCCGCCGCTGCCATCCAGGGCAAGGACGGCCACACACCCCAGCAATCCGGTCATTGCGGCCGCGGCATAGACGCGGACCCCGAAGAACACCATCGCCAACAAGCCAGCGGTGCCTACAATTCCAATGGTTAGCTGATCCATCATTCGGCTCCTTGCTTGCTAGGGGCCAGATCGGGGTCATCCCTGTCGGCGCCGCTCACATGGATTTCATGCTGCGCCTGGTCATCGACGGTTTCGATAATCGGCACGGCGATCGGCTGCGCGTCCGGTTTCTGATACAAACGGATAAAACCCGCGAGGTTCAGGAACAACCGGATCAATAGCAGCGTAAACGCTATCGGCACGAGCAGCTTCGAGGGCCACAGGATGAAGTCGCCGTCGATGGTGCTGTCGCCCAACTGATAGGCGCGCAAGAAGTGTGTAAAGCCGTAGTACAGCAGAACCGAAATCACGAGGATCACAACGACGGTTCCAAAGATTTCAACGGCCCAGAAGGTGCGCCCTTTGAACCGCTTGATGATGATCTCCATACGCACATGTCCACCGAGTTTCTGGCAATACGCGATGCCAAGGAACGCGAACACGCCCATCAGGATCTCAATGATATCGACGTAGGACGGCACCGGACGATTCAGAAAGCTCCGGCCTACGACTTGTACGACTCCAAGAATCATTACGAGAAAAATCATCAACCCCGCTATGAAGTTGAAGAGACTCTCGATTTTGAAAAAACCCTCGTCCAACTTGGACAGGGTTACCTCCCCTGGGGAGAGGTCATCAGCGTCATTCATCGCCATGACATCTCTCTTTGTTGGTGCTAGAAGGTCGAACGCCGGTCCCGAGGGACCGGCGTTCTCACCGAATTTCCGTTAACTTGACGCTGCCGTTTTCAGCACGAGATCAAGCAGCTCTTGGGCGGGAATCTTGCCCTCGTTTTCCTTGACCCAGGCTTCCCAAAGCGGCTTTCCACCAATTTTGCGGAATTCCGCCATCTCGGATTCAGGAATTTTGACGGCCTTCATTTTCGTCTTCGCCCATTTGGCGACATTGGCCTTATCCTTCTCCGCATACGCCGTCTTCATGGCGTCATACGCGCCCGGCTTCGCCTCATCCAGCACCTTCTTGTACTCGGCCGGAAGCTTGTCGTAGGCGTCCTTGTTGAAAACGGTCGGGCAGTTCACCGTGCCGAGCGACATGTTCGTCGTATACCAGTCGGAGATTTCATCCAACTTGTACGCGGCAAAGGTGTAGCTGAACGGGAACCCGATCGCATCCACGGTCCCGCGTTGCAGGGCCGTATAGGTCTCGGACGCCGGCATGGTCGTCGGGACCGCGCCGATGGCCTTGGCCGAACGGCCCATGCCGCCCAGGGCGCGCAGGCGCTTGCCCTTGAAGTCCGCGACGGACGACGGCGGCTTGCCACGGCCCATATATTCGTACTGCGGCAGAATATTCGACATGTAGATGACGGCGTTCCACTTGCTCAACGCCTTCTGCGATGCCGGATGGTTGTATACGGCATCATGCACCTTGCGCATCACGTCGAAATCCGCCAACGGCAGGAACGGCAAGTCGAGAACGTTCAACGGCCGGTTCTTGCCGGGATGATAGGCGGCGCAGAACGTGCCGGCTTCGATCGCCCCGACGGAGATGCTGTCGAGGTTTTCCTTACTCTTCGAAAGCTGTTCGCCGTAGTAGAGTTTGACATTAAAGTTTCCGCAGGTCTGCTCGGATACTCGTTTGGAGACATACTCCATACCTTCGGTAAAGGCCCGGCGCTTGCCCCAAAGCGAAAGGCGCCAATTTACCTTCGGTCCGTTGCAAGCCTTGGTTGCCGCCTCGGCAGTCGACGGGATCGACGTGCCCGCGAATGCAAAGCCGACAAGCGCCAACGACGCAGCGGTAACAGTCAACATTTTCATAGTGTTCAGCCTCCCTGCTAAACATTTGGAAATTTGCTATTTGCGCAACCATCGGTCCGTCTTAATAACGGCCGACGATATACAGTACGATCCATTGATTGGTCCGTACATCTTAAGGTCGGGAGCCTAGCGTGGTTTTGGTCCGGCATCAAACATTACGGGGTGATGTCAGATCAAATTTTGCCGTTATTGATCGTTGACAATTGGAAAGCACTTCATAATCAAGTCTATGCACTGAATTACATGAACAATTAAAGGAGGGCGCCCAATTGGACGCCCTCCCCGGTACTACTGCGACTGCGCCGCGATCCTCGAATTCAGAGTTCGAACGACCGTCCGCGCAGCGTAAGGCGCAACTATTGCTTGGCTGTCTTCAGAACGAGATCCAACAGCTCCTGCGCCGGAATTTTTCCTTCGTTCTCCTTCACCCAAGCTTTCCAAAGCGGCTCACCGCCGATTTTCCGGAATTGCGCCATTTCGCTTTCCGGAATCTTGACGGCCTTCATCTTGGATTTGCCCCAGCGGGCCAGGTTTTCCTTGTCCTTCGCCGCATAGCCGGCCTTCATCGCGGCATACGCGCCGGGCGTCGCCTCGTCGAGGATCTTTTTATAGCTCGCGGGAAGCTTTTCATACGCCCTCTTGTTGAAGACGGTCGGGCAGGTCACCGTGCCGAGGGACATATTCGTCGTGTACCAGTCCGCGACTTCGTCGAGCTTGTAGGCCGCGAAGCTATAGGTGAACGGGAACCCGATGGCATCCACGGTACCGCGCTGCAGCGCCGTGTAGGTCTCGGACGCCGGCATGGTCGTCGGCACCGCGCCGATCGCCTTCGCCGCACGGCCCATGCCGCCAAGCGCCCGCAACCGCTTCCCCTTGAAATCAGCAACGGACTGCGGCGGCGTGCCCCGGCCCATATACTCGTATTGCGGCAAAATGTTCGACATGTAGATAACGGCGTTCCACTTCTCCAACGCCTTCACCGATGCCGGATGCTTGTAGACCGCGTCATGCACCTTGCGCATGACGTCGAAGTCGGAGAGCGGCAGGAACGGCAAGTCCAGTACGTTCAGCGGACGGTTCTTGCCCGGATGATAGGCCGCGCAGAAGGACGTCGCGTCGATCGCGCCGACCGAGATGCTGTCGAGGTTTTCCTTACTCTTCGACAACTGTTCGCCGTAGTAGAGTTTGATATTGAAATTGCCGCATGTCTGGTCCGACACGTATTTGGTGACGTATTCCATGCCTTCGGTAAACGCACGGCGCTTACCCCAAAAGGAAAAGCGCCAGTTTACTTTCGGCCCCTCGCAGGCCTTGGTCGCCGCTTCGACGGCCGACGGTACGACGACCGTACCGCCAAACGCGAAACCGGCCAGCGCCAACGACGCCGCGGTTGCTGTCAAAATCTTCATGGGTTCTAAACCTCCCTGCTGCGCATGATTGAAATGAGATGGCCCGGCGAGGGCAATCCGATCGGAGCCGCACCCCAATAAAAAATCACTGGTTGATGCGCCGGGCGACGTGGCGAAACCATAGCGCCGTTCCGCAACAGCTTCAAACGCGGAAAAATAAAGCGGTCCCAAGCGTTATGCCGGTACCGCCAACATACGCTAGAATAACTTCTGGCTGTTATTCTCCAGGTTGAATGAATGACCTGTAACAAGCGAAGGGCGCCCGAACGGACGCCCTTCCCGTACGATGGCCCGTGGCGGGCCGCCGCTGTCTAGCTGCTGCCGCCTGCCGTCTTCAAGACGAGGTCCAGCAGTTCTCTTGCCGGGATTTCGCCCTCGTTCTCCTTGACCCAGGTGTCCCACACCGGTTTGCCGCCGATTTTGCGGAACTCGGAGAGGTCTTGGTCGCTGAACTTGACCGCTTTCATCTTGGACTTGGCCCATTTCGGCAGGTTGACGCTGTCCTTCGCCGCGTAGGCGGCGATCATCGCCTCATAAGAACCGTCCTTAACTTCTTCCAGTATTTGTTTGTACTGCTTCGGCAATTTAGCCATCGCATCTTTGTTGAACGCGGTGAAGCAGTTGACGTTGCCGGCCTTTAAATTGGTCGTGTACCAGTCGGAAATCTCATCCAACTTGTAGGCGGCGAACGTGTAGGTGTAAGGGAATCCGATTGCATCCACCGTACCGCGCTGGAGGGCGGTGTAAGTCTCGGACGCCGGCATCGTGGTCGGCACCGCGCCGATGGCTTTCGCCGCAGCACCCATGCCGCCAAGCGCGCGCAGACGCTTGCCCTTGAAGTCGGAAACGGTCTTCGGCGGCGTCCCGCGCCCCATGTATTCATAGGACGGGAGCAGGTTCTGGATGTAGCGAACCGCGTTCCACTTGGCGAGCGAGTCCTTCAACGCTTGGTGCTCCCAAAGCGTATCGTAGACCTTGCGCATCGTTTTCCAGTCGTTGAGCGGCAGGAACGGCTGATCGAGTACCGTCAACGCCCGCACCTTACCGGGATGGTAGGACGAGCATACGAAGGCCGCTTCGATTGCACCCACCTTCAAACTGTCGAGGTTCTCCTTCGCTTTGGAAAGCTGTTCGCCATAGTACAGCCGAATATTGAACTTGCCGCAGGTCGCCTCGTTAACGGCTTTGGAGAGATACTCGGACCCCTCCGTGACGGCGCGCCGCTTGCCCCAAAGCGAATATTTCCAGTTCACCTTCGGACCATCGCAATACTTCATTGCGGCAACCGCCGTCGAAGGCGCCGCCACCGTGGAAAAGGCCAAAGCGGCACCCGCCGCAATGCCAAGGGAAAGTACAGAACGGACGATCATTATCTTCCTCCCGTTAGCCATTTGTTATCCCGATCACCGGCCCACGAGCGCATTGCTTTCGCGACCCGAGGCCGGGACGATTGTCTCATTTGTAAATCCGACGTAAAAACCTTAACGGGAATTTCAAAGGCCGACAATTCTTAGGTATCGATGTACCAGTCGACTGACGACGCATTCGCATACGGCAAAATGCCCCGTCGACGCCGACGACGCGACATCCCATAAAGTTAGAGCACCTCAGCGGCCGCGAGCCCTCTCACCTACCCCTTACCGGCGGAAGCCTCGCGGATGGCGGTCAGGGTCGTCCGCGTGGTGATCAATTCGGGATCGACCCGCAGCTCAAGCAGCGCGATACGTCCCGACTTTTGGGCCCGGTCGAAAGCGCCTTCGAAGTCCTCGGTCCGTTCGACCGCTTCGGCAAACGCGCCATAGCTTTCCGCCCATTTCACGAAGTCGGGATTTTGCAACGCCACCGCATAGTCGTGGCCCGGATAGTCGCGGTCCTGATGCATCCGGATCGTGCCGTACATGTTGTTGTTCACGACCAGGATGATCGGCGCCGAGCCATGCTGCACGGCGGTGCCGATCTCCTGACCCGTCATCATCACGCCGCCGTCGCCGACGAAACACACGACCGGGCTTTCGGGACGGACGATCTTGGCCGCGATCGCCGCCGGCACCGCATAGCCCATGGCCCCGCTGGTCGGGCCGATCTGGGTACGGAATTCCCGGAACTTGTAGAAACGCTGCGGCCAGCCGGAAAAGTTGCCGGCATCGTTCACGATCACCGCGTCGTCCGGCAGGACTTCGTTCAGGTGATCCATCACCACATGCATGTCGAGCCCGCCCGGCATTTCGCGGCTGGGCTTCCAGTTCTCGAGCTGGTCCTGCCGCGCCGCCTCGGCCCATCCGGACCATGCGGTGGAATCGACCGGGTCGAGCGCCCGCGCGGCGGCGGCGAAGCCGGCCATCGAGGCGCAGATCGGCAGGTCGGGCCGATAGACCCGCCCCAACTCGCCCGGATCCATGTAGACATGAACCAAGGTCTGGTCCGGCTTCGGCAGCTTGACGAGGGAGTATCCCGACGTGGTCATTTCGCCCAATCGCGACCCGACGACGATGAACAGATCGCAGTCACGTACCCGCTGCGCCAGTTGCGGGCTGATGCTGGTGCCGAGATCGCCGACATAGTTCCGATGATCGTTGTCGAACAGGTCCTGGCAGCGGAAGGACGCGGCCGTCGGCAGATTATTGGCTTCGGCAAAAGCCAGCATGTCGGCGCAGGCTTCCTTGCTCCATCCCGCGCCGCCGAGCACCATCAACGGCCGCTGCGCTTTCGCCAGCAAATCCCGCAGCGCCGCCATGTCTTCCGCCCCGGCGCCGGGCCGCGCGGTCTGATAGGGCGCGGCATCGGCGACATCGGTCAGGTCCCGCTGCATGTCTTCCGGCAACGACACCGCAACCGGTCCCGGCCGTCCGGACATCGCGGTATGAAACGCTTGGCTGATCAGTTCGGGAATGCGTTCTGCGGACTCGATTTGAATGACCGATTTAGCGATCGCGCCGTAGAATTTTCGGTAATCGACTTCCTGAAACGCCTCGCGGTATTCCTGATCGCGGGCGACCTGGCCAATGAACACGACCATCGGCGTCGAATCCTGCATCGCGGTATGGACGCCGATCGACCCGTTGCACGCGCCGGGCCCTCGCGTGACGAAGGCGATGCCCGGCTTCCCGGTCATCTTGCCGTAGCTCTCGGCCATGTTCGTCACGCCGCCTTCCTGACGGCAGGTGATCATGCGGATGTCGTCCCGCGCATCATGCAGTGCGTCGAGCGTCGCCAGATAGCTTTCGCCCGGCACGCAGAAGGCGGTATCCACGCCGTGAATTCGAAGCTGGTCGACCAGCACCTGGCCGCCGGTCCGCTGGTTTGCGCCTGCGCTCATGGATCCTCCCGGGTTTTTCATTGGGTCCGGCCGAGGCCGGCACCTGTACGCAACCGTTATAGGCATCCCGCCGCACCCTTGTACAGCGGCCGGCCGCGGCTTCTCGCGCTATACGGCGAGATGGCCCGATTTTACGTAAACGGTGCCGCCGGTCTCGGACGACAGGGCCAACGCCTCACCCGCCGGCACACGCAACCAACTGCCGGCGACGAAATGGTCGGCGTCGTTATTGAATGCGCCGTCCAGGACGAAAATCTCGGTGCCGCCCGGATGATCGAGCATGACGCCGCCCAAACGGGGTTCGCAACACACCAACCGCATGGTTTCCGGGTAACCGGTCTCTTCATACAGCAGCAGGTCGAGGACGCCGGGCGTCCCGGTATCGCGCCACGGCGCGCTGGCGGTGTCCACCTTGACCTGCCGCCGCGACAGGCCGGGATACTGCCGCAGTTTCACGAACAGCACGCACCCCTTTTCCGAAAAGGGCGCGTGACTGAAGCCTTCCGGGTTCAAAAGATAGCTGCCCGCCGGGTAATCGCCATACTCGTCGGAAAAGACGCCGTCCAGCACGAGGATCTCCTCGCCGTCGGGATGTTCGTGCGACGAAAAACTGCTGTTGGCATCGTATCGCACGACCGACGTGACCCGACCGGCCTCCGCCGGCCCGGAAAGATCGAGCCGCTTGCGCCACACCGATGGGCTGGGACTCTCCTGCCACTCCATCGCCGCGGTATGGGCGACGGCAAATGCGGTGAAATCGGCGTTCAGCGAAAGTGACTCGCTCAAATCCATATCCCCTGCGGTACCATATGTGTTGAAATAGAGTCTTCGCACGCCCGTTCAATATATCGGGCGCCCGGTCGGGAGGCACTACTTATGCAGAAGCAGGACAAACCCCGCATTTCGCACTTGGCGCTGAAGGTCGAGGATGTCGACGCGGCGGCGGACTTCTATAAAGCCCTGTTCGGATTCACCGAGGTGTCACGCCATCGCGACGGCGACCATGTTTCCCTGCACCTGACCGACGGGCATCTCGATCTCGCCCTGGTCCGATACGACACGGCGGACAGCATGATGGGCAATCAGGCCGGGCCCGGCCCCTGCATCCACCATTTCGGGATCGATGTCGGTGACATGGAGGCGTACCGGTCGGCGATCGAGGCGCACGGCGGCGTGACCTTCGGCGATCCGACGAATCCCGGTGAGAAAGTCCTGAAGTTCCGAGTTCCGGGCGGCGGCGGCATAACGGAGATCGCGCCCTTCGGATTCCATTCCAGAAAGTCCAAAGACCTCTAGGCGAAAACCATCCGGCTAGGTGGCGGCCGCATCCGGTTCGTCGTCCCAGACCTTTTCCGGCACCGGCAGGCCATCGAGATCGTCCGCCGAGAGCGGACTGTCCGGCGTGATGCCCTTTTGCTCCAGGATCATCGCGGTCTGCCGCACATGCTGCGCGGCATGCCATGTCGTACGCTCGAAGACATCATGGATCGGCTGGTCGCCGAAATAGGTCGGCACCATCTGCTCGCCGGTGACGTCTTCGAGCTGCAGCCACCATTTCTTGACCCGTTTTCGGATTTCGTCACCATACGCGGCGATATCGTCGACCGTCTGCATGTCGTCCGGCGGCGGCGTGGTCAGCATCTCGTAGCTCAACGTCTCGCCCTCGGTCATTTCGAGAAAAGCCTCGGGAATGCGGAAGATATGGTGCCCTAGAACGCGGAAGCTGCGGTCCCGGTTGGGCAGTTTTTCGGAAAGCGCCTCGTTCGGCAACTGCCGCCACAGCCGTTGTGCCGTCGCTAACACGAGATCGAGCTTTTCCACGAGTTCGGGCATCGACAAGGTCGGCGCCACCGCCGCATCGATGTCGAGGAATTCCGCGACATCGCGCAGCGACTGCGCATACACGAAGTCTTCGCCCTTGGAAACGATGGGAACGGAGGTCGCGCCGAGGCTCGACAGCAGGTCCATACCCGCCGTGTTCCCTTCGACGTTTACGGATTCATGATCGATGTTTTGAGACGAAAGAAACTCTTTCGCACGAAGGCAGCTTGTTCACCCGGGGCGCCAAAAGACTCTGATCGTTTCCGCAGACACAACGTTCTCCTGAAATTGATGTTCTCAGTATAGCCGCCGCATGCGACGCGGCAAATCACATGATCGTCGATCGGCTTGCGGACCTGGGTACTAGTACCTATGTGCTGATTAGAAGATTCTCGCAACTTGCGTTTAAGAAAAACCGGACGCTCGAAATTTTATGACAAGGATTGAACAAAGAAAGAAGCAAAAAATTAAGATAAAATGCTATATTTCTGTAATACAATAATACTACGATTGTCCGTTATTTCTATTTGAACTTGACAATAGATGGATAGGGGCCTGGGAAATAAACACGACCTTTATGGGATCGAAACGCATGACTGTATTCAACTCACCGGAATTCGATAATCACGAACAAGTCGTCTTCTGCGCCGACGCCGACAGCGGCCTCCGCGCGATCATCGCCATCCACAACACCAATCTCGGCCCGGCCCTCGGCGGCTGCCGCATGTGGCCCTATGCCGACGACGCCGAAGCGCTGCAGGACGCACTTCGCCTGGCGCGCGGCATGACCTACAAATCGGCGATCACCGGCTTGCCCTACGGCGGCGGCAAGGCGGTCATCATCGGCGACCCGAAATCGCAGAAAAACGAAGCGCTGCTCCGCGCCATGGGACGGTTCGTCGACTCGCTCGGCGGGCGCTACCAGACGGCCGAGGATGTCGGCACGACCGTGGCCGACATGGATATCCTGCGCCAGGAAACCGAGTTCGCGCATGGCCTGTCCGGGTCCAGCGGCGACCCCTCGCCCGCGACCGCCTATGGCGTCTTCATGGGCATCCGCGCCGCGCTCTATTTCAAGCACGGACGCGACGACCTGCGCGGCCTGACCGTCGCAGTTCAGGGCTTGGGCAATGTCGGCAAGCGGCTGTGCCGCTATCTCGCCGATGCCGGCGCCCGCCTCGTCGTGGCCGACATCAGCGAAGAAGCCATCCAGGCGGCCATCCGCGATTTCGGCGCGACGCCGGTTTCGCCCAACGACATCCATAAGGCCGAAGCGGACGTGTTCGCCCCCTGCGCGCTCGGCGCCATCCTCAACGACGCGAGCATTCCCGAATTGAGCGCCGGTATCGTCGCGGGCTCGGCGAACAATCAGCTTGCCGAGCCGCGGCACGGCGAGGCATTGCGCAAGCGCGGCGTGCTATATGCGCCGGATTACGTGATCAACGCCGGCGGCCTGATCGACATCTATGTCGGCGAAAACGGCGGCGACCAACAAGCGGTGTTGAAACGAACGGCGGAAATCTATGACACGACGCTGACCATCCTTGAACGCGCCGCCAAGGAGGACTGCGCTACCGACACGATCGCCGACCGAATGGCGGAGGAGCGCTTCCGCGACCGGCGTAACTGCCGGGTTGCCGCATAACCCGCGATCGGGAATGCGAGGGACGATGGACCAGCAAGACCGCGCCCAGCCACCCGACCTGAACACCATGCCGCGTTTCGCCGGCGTGCCCAGCTTCATGCGGCTGCCCGTCGAGAACGACTATTCCAAGCTGGATATCGCCTTGATCGGCGTGCCGTGGGACGGCGGCACCACCAACCGCGCCGGCGCGCGCCACGGTCCGCGCGAAATCCGCAACATGTCGAGCCTGATCCGCCGGATCAATCACGCCAGTGGATTGGCCCCGTTCGAGCTGTGCCGCATCGCGGATGCCGGGGACACGCCGGTCAACCCGATCAACCTGATGGATACGTTGAACCGCGTGCACGGCTTCTACAAAGACGTCATTGAGGCCGGCGTGGTCCCGCTCAGCGCCGGCGGCGATCATCTGATTACCCTGCCCATCCTGCGCGCGATCGCATCTCGGTGGCCCGTCGGCATGGTGCATTTCGACGCCCACAGCGACACGACGGACAGCTATTTCGGCGGCGAGAAATACACCCACGGCACCCCCTTCCGCCGCGCGGTCGAGGAAGGGCTGCTCGACCCGAAACGCACGGTGCAGATCGGCATCCGCGGGGCGCTGTTCGACAACGCCGACATGGATTTCGCGCGGGACAGCGGCATGCGGATCATCACCATCGAGGAATTCTACGATCTGGGCGTCGACGCGGTGATCGCCGAGGCGCGCCGCGTCGTCGGCGACGGCCCGACCTATGTCAGCTTCGACGTGGACGGCCTCGACCCGGTCTACGCCCCCGGCACCGGCACGCCGGAAATCGGCGGCTTCACCACACATGAAGCGCAGCGCATGATCCGCGGCCTGCAAGGTCTCGACCTGGTCGGCGGCGACGTGGTCGAGGTCGCTCCGCCCTTCGATCCCAGCGGCAACACCGCCCTGGTCGGCGCGACCATGATGTTCGAGATCCTCTGCGTCCTGGCCGACGCGGTCGACCGCCGCCGGGGCGGCTAGCACAGGCTTACGGTTCGCAGGCGCAACAGTTTCGTATTGTGACAAGTGCATCCCGACGCCCTACGCTCCACCGATGGACCCGATCGAAAGCCTGCTCGACCCCGGTGAGACACTGGTGTGGCACGGCCGGCCCGACAAGGACCGGTTGGTGCGGAAGCAATACGCCCGGTGTTTCTTCGCCGGCGTGTTCGTCGGGCTTTCGCTGATCTGGGCCTGGGCCTCGCTGCAGCGGGGCACGACGGTGAGCTTCTTCGTGGCGCTGCTGTTCGCCGCCGCCGGAGCGATGGTGGTGGTCGCCAAGACGCGGGAGATCATGGCCGCGCGCAAAACCCGATATCTCGTGACCGACCGCCGCGCCGTGATCGCAGTCTTCTGGAAGACACCGGCCATCCTGTCCTATGTCCCGAAGGATATCGGCCCCATCGAGATCGAGAATGCCAAGGACGGAACGGCCGACGTTATATTCAATCATTCGATCGCGCATGCCGACTTCACCGGCCTGCGCAAAACGACCAACGGCTTTTTCGGGATCAGCGACCCGAAAAAGGCCAAGGCGGCGCTTGAAGCGCTAGCCCCGTCACCTGGGTAAGAATCGGTTAAGCAACGCCGTCGGATACTCTATGGTGACGCTCCGTATTTGAAAGCGAACCATCGTGACGACACTGGACAAACGCCTGCACGCCTACCGCGACGATCTCGCCGACGCGGCCTTGCAAGGCCAGGTCGAGGCCGAGCGCTTCGTCGACGGCCGGCCCGCACAGGTCGTTGTCGAAACCGCCCCGTTGCGCGGCGCGCGGGAGCCGGGCACACAGCTTTCTTCCGAACTGGTATTCGGCGAAACCGTGACCGTCTTCGAGGACACCGGCAGCGTCGCCTGGGTCCAGAACCAAACCGACGGCTATGTCGGATACACCGACAGCGCGGCGTTGAGCGACGCCGTCCACGCGCCGACCCATCATGTTGCCGCGATCCGGACCTGCGTCTACGCGAACCCGCATGTGCGGTCGCCGGGCACCATGTCCCTGCCGATCTGCGCGCCCGTCACCGTTTTTGGAACCAAAGGCCGCTATGCCGAACTGGCGTCCGGCGGCTGGGTCCCGGCGCAGCATCTGGCGGCACTCGACGATACCGAGAGCGATTTCGTCGCGGTCGCGGAACGCTTCATGGGCACGCCTTATGTCTGGGGCGGCCGGTCGGAGCGCGGCCTGGATTGCTCGGCGCTGGTGCAGTTGGCGCTGATGCGGTGCGGCGCCGATGCGCCGCGGGACAGCGACATGCAGGAAGCCGGACTGGGATCGCCGGTGCCCTACGACGGAAACGAGGCGATTCTGCAGCGCGGCGATCTGGTCTTCTGGAAGGGTCATGTGGGAATCTGGGTTGGGCCAGACCGGTTCCTCCACGCCAACGCCATGGACATGTGCGTCTCCGCCGCCCCCTTCCAGGACATCGTCCGGTATATTCAGGACAACGAGAACCAACCCGTTTCCTCGGTCCGGCGGCTGTAGGGCAGCACGCCGGGGCGGGTTGCGGTGAATCAAGGCCGCGGCCGCGATGTCCGGCCAATATGGCACAGCGTTACGGATGGAGGTGCTGCGTGGAGAATTTCACCCCGCTTTCGGCCCTGATCGGCGGCGGTCTGATTGGCCTGTCGGCCACCATACTGATTCTCGTGAAGGGCCGTATCGCCGGGATCAGCGGCATCCTCGGCGGCGCGCTGACCTTCCCCTTGGGAGACCTCGCCTGGCGGGTCCTGTTCATCGGCGGTCTGGTCGCGGGGGCAGCGCTGCACAACCTTATCGCCCCCACGCCGTTCGTCGTGGAGTTCGACGCGGGCACACCGCTGCTCGTGGTCGCGGGGCTGCTGGTCGGCTACGGGTCGAGCCTCGGCAGCGGATGCACCAGCGGCCACGGCGTCTGCGGCATCGCGCGCCTGTCGCCCCGGTCGATCGCCGCCACCGTGCTGTTCATGGCCATCGCCATGGCGACCTTGTTCCTGATGCGTCACACGGGGGCGGCATGATCGCCGCCGCCGTCTCCTTCCTCGCGGGCCTGCTGTTCGGCCTGGGTCTCGCCGTATCGCAGATGATCAATCCGGCAAAGGTTCTCGCCTTCCTCGATATCCTCGGCGATTGGGACCCCAGCCTCGCGCTGGTCATGGTGGGCGCGGTCGGCGTCGCCGCGATCGGCTTCGCGCAGGCGAAGAAACGGGCATCGCCGGTCCTGGAGGACGAGTTCCAGATCCCCGAGAACCGGGAACTCGACATGCCCCTCGTCCTCGGCGCCGCCCTCTTCGGGGTCGGCTGGGGTCTCGTCGGCCTCTGCCCCGGCCCCGCCATTGCCGGCCTGGTCGCCGGGCACACGGAATCGGTGATCTTCGTCGGCGCGATGCTGGCCGGCATGCTGGCCAATCGGCTGATCCGGACCATCAGCCGCTGAGCGCCCCGAGTTGACCGCATCGGGTTGACCGCGCCGGACGCAGGCCGCAGCATTGCGGCACTCCGCGCCACGACGAGGAACAAGACATGACAGCCCGCGAAGACCTGCGCCGCGCCGGCGCGGCGGTAAGAGCGCAATTGGGACTGGGCGAACGCGCCACGGAGGACCTTATGCCGGGACTTCCCGGCCTCATCGACGAGGTGGTGTTCGGCCGGGTCTGGGCGCGGCCCGGCCTTCCGCTCGACGACCGGATGCTCGCGACGCTGTCGGCCCTCACCTGTACGCAACGCCTGCCGCAATTGGGCCATTTCGTCGGCGCGGCCCTGCACATCGGCATGAGCCCGCGCCTGATCCAAGAGGTGATGCTGCATTGCACAATGTACACCGGGTTCCCTACGGTGCTGAATTCGCTGGAGGTCGTCCGCACCGTGCTCAGCGACAAAGGCATCCCGCAGCCCGAAGAGAACCTGACCGAGGCCGACCTGGACGAGTTGCTGGAGATGGGCCGGGAGACGATGCGGACACTGCACGGCGAGCGCGCCGAGGGCGGCTATGCGGCGCCGGAGTCGGCGGCCAGCGGGCTGTATTCGACGGCCATCGATTTCCTTTACGGCGAGGTCTGGAACCGGCCGGGCATTTCCCTGCGTCAGCGCATGATCTGTTCCATCGCCGCCTTCACCGCCACCAATCTGGAATCGCAGCAGCGGAAATTCTTCCCCTCGGCGCTGAATGTCGGCCTGTCCCGCACGGAAATCCTCGAAGCCATCGCCCAGACCGGCCCTTATTCCGGCTTCCCCCAAGCCTTCAACGCTCTTGCCGTGGCCGAGGAAGTACTGCCCGCGTAGCCGATTTCCGTTGGAACACGGTGATTTTGCGGATCACCGGCGAACGCCTAGTATTGGCCGCGAAAAAAGGCCCAAGGGTCCGGACGATCTGTAGAGGAAGCTTCAATGACAGGCGGTAACACCTTCAACGCAAAAGACGAACTGGATGTCGACGGCAAGCGCTATGCCTTCTTCAGCTTGCCGACGGCGGAGGCCGCGGGTCTGACCGGGGTGAGCCGGCTGCCCTATTGCCTGCAGGTCCTGTTGGAGAACGCGCTTCGCAAGGAGGACGGCGAGACGGTCGGCCGGGAAAGCATCGAAGCCTTCTCGACCTGGGCTGAAAAGGCCACCAATCCGGCGGAAATCAACTTCTTCCCGACCCGTATCATGCTGCACGACGTGTCGGGCATTCCGCTGCTCACGGACCTCGCCGCCATGCGCGAGCATATGGCGGCGATCGGCGAAGACCCGGCGATCGTCAACCCGGTTCGGCCGCTTGATTTCATCATGGACCATTCGGTCATCGTGGACGTGGCCGGACGGGCCGACGCGTTGTCGCAGAACATGAAGACCGAGTTCGAACGCAATACCGAGCGCTATCGGGTCGCCAAGTGGGCGCAGAAGGCGTTCCGCAACACCCGCGTCCTGCCGCCCGGCCTTGGCATTTGTCATCAGATAAATCTGGAATCGCTATCCCGCGTGGTTTGGTCCGAAGAAGACGACGAGCACGGTCCCATCGCCTTCCCGGACAGCCTGCTTGCCTGCGATAGCCACACGCCGATGATCAACGCGCTGTCCGTTCTCGGCTGGGGGATCGGCGCGATCGAAGCGCTGTCGGCGACCATGGGCGAGCCGGTCAGCATGGTGATGCCCGATGTCGTCGGCGTCCGCCTCGTCGGCCGGTTGCGCGAAGGCGCGACGACCACCGATCTGGTCCTGGCGATGACCCGAACCCTGCGCGAGCACGGGGTGGTACAGAAATTCGTGGAATACATCGGACCGGGCCTGGATCACCTCAGCCTGCCGGAGCGCGCGACCCTGGCCAACATGGCCCCGGAATACGGCGCCAGCGTCGGCTTCTTCCCGACCGATGCGGAAACGCTGAATTTCCTGCGCCTCACCGGGCGCGGCGATCAGGTTCCGCTGGTCGAGGCCTACTGCAAGACGCAAGGCCTGTGGCGCGACGACGCCGTGGACCGCGTCTATTCCGACATCATCGAGTTCGACGTGAGCCAGGTGGAAGCCAGCCTCGCCGGCCCGAAGCTGCCGCAAAGCCAGGTGCCGTTGAGCCAGGTGCATCTGTCCGCGAAGGACGCGCTCGGCAACAGCAAGACGAAGGGCGGCGCGGCGCCCGGCACGCTGCGCGACGGCGACATCGTCATCGCCTCGATCACGTCCTGCACCAACACGTCCAACCCCAACGTCATGCTGGCAGCGGGATTGCTGGCGAAGAAGGCGCGCGAGAAAGGCCTGACGCCTAAGCCCTGGGTGAAGACATCCCTCTCGCCCGGATCGCGGGCCGTCGGGGACTACCTGACCAATGCCGGGCTGATGACGCCGCTGGAGGAGTTGGGCTTTCACGTCACGGGCTATGGCTGTATGACCTGTTGCGGCGGTTCGGGCGGCCTACCCGAAAATCTCGTCGAAGACATCACGGCCAACGACTTGAACGTCGCCGCCGTCCTGTCGGGCAACCGCAACTTCGAGGGCCGCATTCATCCGAATGTCGACCTGGCCTATCTCGGCGCGCCGCCCCTGGTCATCGCCTATGCCCTGTTCGGCACCATGTTGGGGGATATCACGACGGAACCGTTGGGCGAGGACCAAGACGGCCAGCTGGTCTACCTCAAGGATATCTGGCCCAGCGCCGAGGAGATCGACAACACGGTGCGCCGCTATGTGACGCAAGACCTGTTCGCCGCCCGCGACATGACCGAAACCGAAGGATCCGCATTGTGGGATGCCATCGATCCCGGCGACGGCGGTGCCTATGCCTGGGACGACGACAGCACCTATATCCTGAAGCCGCCCTTCCTGGAGACCGCCGTCAAACAGAAATTCACCGGCGATATTGAGGGGGCCGCCGTTCTGGCGATGCTCGGCGACAATGTCACCACCGACCATATCTCGCCGGGCAGCCGCATCCTCGAGGGCAGCGTTGCCGGGGAGTATCTGTCCGACCGGGGCGTGGGCGTCGCCGACTACAGCGGCTTCCTGCAACGGCGCGCCAACCACGAGGTCATGATGCGCGGGTCGTTCAACAATCCGCGCATCCAGAACGAAATGACCCCGGACCGTCTCGGCGGCTGGACCGTGCATCAGCCGTCCGGCGAGGTCATGACGATCTTCGACGCGCATGAACGGTACGAAAAGGAAGGCCGCCCCTTGGTGGTCGTCGCCGGGCGTGAATACGGCACCGGCTCGTCACGCGATTGGGCCGCCCGGGGGCCGCATCTGCTGGGCGTGCGGGCGATCATCGCCGAGAGCTTCGAGCGCATCCACCGCAGCAATCTGGTCGGCATGGGCGTCCTGCCGCTGCAATTCCAGAACGGCGACAGCCGCACATCTCTCGGCCTGGACGGGACGGAAACCGTCGATATCACCGGCTTCGACGGCGGCATCGGCGTCAACCAAGAGGTGTCGGTGCGATTCACTAAACCCGACGGCACAACAGTCGAAACACGAGCCCTCTGCCGCCTCGACACCGCCCGAGAAGTCGGCTGGTTCGAAGCCGGCGGCGTCATGCCGTTCGTGCTGGAGCGGTTCAGCGGAGAAGGTGCGGAGGTTCGAGCTTAGCCGTTCGTTTCAATCGCGAATGATGTCCAATTGCACCGGTTTCTCCTTAGCGGCCTCATCGATGCGTTTTGGCGATGTCGGCGCTTGCGTCTAGGATTAATGAGTAAATTGTGAAATCGATAGGGATTTTGATTTAAAAACAATCGGGAGTAAGCGCGATGACCAAGGTTTTGCGGCTCTTGGCGGCGACCATTGTAGGTTTGATGGCAACCGCCAACGTATCATTCGCTGGGTCGGATTGGCCCAACAAACCGGTCACCATGGTTGTTCCCTTCTCGCCCGGCGGCGGTGTCGATCAGACTTTGCTTCCGCTTAAACCGATCCTCGAGAAGAAGCTCGGCCAAACGTTCCTGTATTCCTATAAAAAGGGCGCCAGCGGGCGGATCGGCTGGGAGATCGTCAACGCGAACGGCAAGGAAGGCTATGCCATCACCGCGCTTGTCCTGCCGCATCTCGTGAACACGACAATCTTCGCCAAGCCAAAGTACAAATTCGACGACATCACACCGGTGGCCGTGATCACCGGCGACGTTCCGATTTGGTTCACGCATAAAGATTCACCCTACAACAACATGAATGACCTGGTGGCCGACGCGAAAAAACGCCCCGGTGAAGTCAAACTCGCCATCGGCAGTTTCACCGGCGAGCATTACATCGGCGTGGCGCTTCTGGAGCAGAACCTCGGCATCAAGTTCCGCAAGGTAAACGTGAAAGGCGGATCGAAAGTGATGAGCAACGTGGTTGGCAAGCATTTCGATGTCGGCGTCTCGCGCCCGACCTCGATCCTGCGAGTTCGCGACGATATCAAGGGGCTCGGCATCGTCTCCACAGACAAAAGCCCGCTCTATCCCGAGGCTGAAACCTTCGACAAACAGCTTCCGACGTCCAAGATTCCGCATTTGCGGGCAGCCTTCGGCATCGCCGCCCATAAGAAGTTCAAGGAAAGCGATCCGGAAGGCTTCGCGAAGCTGGTGACGGCGGTCAAGGAAGCCCTCCACTCGCCCGAGTACCAGAAAGCGCTAAAACGGGGCGGTCGGCAATTTACCTATATGGGACCGGACGAAGCGGTCACATTCGTCGCCGACATGCACGCGTCGATGCGCAAGTACAAGCCATTGATCGACGCTGCGAAGAAGAAGAAAAAGTAGGAACCGACAGCGAAGGGCACACCGCGGCGGCGCGTGGCCCGAAGACGCTTTGAGAGGGGAAGCGATGCGCAAACTCGGCGAGGTTTGGGTTCCGGTTATCGCGCTCGTCTTCGGTGCCGCGTATTACCATGCGACGCGCGAATTGCCCGAGCTGAGCATTGCGTTCCCGCGTTTCCTGATGATTTTGTCGCTCGTCCTGATCGTTGTGATCCTCGCGATCGAGTGGCGCAAAAGTTACACCGCATCCGAAGCGACGGGGCAGAAACTCACTTTCACGGCGGCGCTAATCGCCTTGCGGAACCCGGCTATCGTCCTCGGATCGGCCGTCCTGTATCTCGTTCTGTTCATCGCGACGAACTTTGCGATCGCAACCTTGATTTATCTGGTGGGTTCCATGGCCGCACTGCGCGTCCACTGGGCGAAAGCCATCGCTATAGCGTGCGGCTTTACGTTCGGTCTCTATGGTGTCTTCGGCTACCTCTTCGAAGTCCAGATTTGATGCAGTCTCACCGACCTTGGCAGCGAGCGAGGGCAGACCGTGATTGAAATCCTGGCATCGTTGACGGCCGAAACCCTCGCGATCGCCGTGGGCGGCATGGCTTTGGGCATTTTCTTCGGGGCCCTGCCGGGATTCGGCGGCGGGGCGGCGATGGCGATCACCCTGCCGATTGCCATAACCCTGTCGCCCCTTAACTCAATGGTGTTCCTGATCAACGTATATGGCGGCACGCATTACGGCGGCGGGATACCTTCGGTGCTGCTAGGAGTTCCAGGAGACGCCGGGGGCGCACCAACCGTTATCGACGGCTTCCCCATGACCCGAAAGGGAAAAGTGTCCGAGGCACTCGCCTATGGCGCGATGGGATCTTTCACGGGCGGTACATTCAGTATTATCGCTTTTCTGCTCTTTTCTCCCTTCCTGGCACGCCTTGCCCTGCGCTTCGGCCCACCGGAATTCTTCGTCTTGGTGCTGTTCGGTCTGACGGTCCTGGCCTCGATCGATCCCGGCCGCCTCTGGAAGGGGTTGTTCGCCGGCTGCCTCGGCATGGCGCTTCCCGCGATCGGCGTGGACCCCGCCTGGGGTGAGCCGCGCATGACATTCGGCATCCTGCAGCTTTACGAGGGTCTTCCCTTCATCCCGGCATTACTCGGCTTGTTCTGCATCGCGCAGATGCTTTTCCTGATCGACGAAAAGCATCTGGTGCAAGGGGCTTTGCAAGCATCGCCGACACTGCGCGGCGCTTTATCCGGCATGGCCGACGCATTTCGGCATGTGCGTGTCCTGTTTCAAAGCGCCGCAGTCGGCACCTTCATCGGCGCTTTGCCCGGTGCCGGCGCCACGATCGCCGCCTTCGTCGCCTACACGCTAGCCCGAAGCACATCGAAACGCCCGGAAAAATACGGGACCGGCATTCCCGAGGGTATCCTCGCAACGGAGGCCGGCAACAGTTCGAATGTCGGCGGCGCGCTCATTCCAACATTCGCGTTGGGAATTCCGGGGTCCGCTTCGACGGCAATTCTGCTCGGCGTCATGATGTTTATGGGCTTGCGGCCAGGGCCCCGGCTTTTCTTCGAACAGTTGACACTGATCCATACCCTCGGCGTGTACCTGCTGTTTGGCTGTTTGATGATCGCGGTTTTCGGCCTGCTTGCAGCGAAGTACTTCTACCGCCTGACGCGCATACCGCTGAACATTCTCGTCCCCTGCACCATCGCGGCGGCGACTTTGGGCGCTTATTCCGGACGGACCGAGTTTTTCGACGTGGGCGTGATGCTCGTCATGGGCGCGTTCGGCTATCTGTTGATGAAATACAAATATCCGCTGAGCGCTGTCGTCCTCGGCATGGTCCTGGGACCGATGGCCGAGGAGTACTTTACGCAAAGTGCCGAGATGTCCGACTGGGATTTTACGATCTTCTTCACGCGGCCGATTTGCATTTTCCTGTGGATCTGTATTCTCGTTTCCCTGGTTGGATCGGCATTGTTGGCCCGACGAAACGCGAAACGGCAGCAGGCGCAGGAGATACAACTCTGACCGCCAGCTATTGCCGTATCCGCACCCGCCAAGCCTAGGTCGGCCGCAACCCCGCCCTGGCCGGCGACAAATCCGCTGCCGTCACCCCGAGGTCGCCGAGCTCCACCGGCACGTCCTTTCCGCGCACGAGGTCGGCGGTGAGTCGGCCCAAGGCGGGCGCGGTCTGGATGCCGTAGCCGCCCTGCCCCGCCAGCCAGTAGAAGCCGGGTGCGGCCGGATCGAACCCGGCCACCGGCGTCTTGTCGGCGACGAAGGACCGCAACCCGGCCCAATGGTGCGACACGCGGTCGACCTGCATCGTCGTCGCCGTTTGGATGCGGTCGATTGCGATGGCGATGTCGAGTTCCTCCGGTTGCACGTCGCAGGGCGGCATCGGGGTTTCGTCCGCCGGGGAGCCCATCACCTTGCCGGCCTCGGGCTTGAAGTAGAAGTCCTCGTCGACATCGATGGTCAGCGGCCAGGCATCAAGGTCTGTGCCCGGCGGCGCGTCGAACACGACGGCCGTGCGCCGCTTCGGCACCAACCCGATGGGATCGAGGTCCGCGAGCGCGGCGAGTTCGTCGCACCACGCCCCGGCGGCATTGACGACGACCGGTGCCGTCCACGTACCGCCCGGCGTCTCGACCGACCAACCCCCTCCCGCACGGTTGAGGGCAAGCACCTCCGCCTCGGTCTTGATCGTGCCGTCCCAAGCGTGGATTCCCCGCACGAACCCCTGGTGCAACGCATGCACGTCGATGTCCATCGCGTCCGGCTCCAGGACCGCACCAGCGACATAGTCGGGCCGCAATACCGGCAGGATCGCGCACGCCTCATCGACGTCGACGCCGCGCACGGAGTCGACGAATTGCCGCCCTTCCGCCTCGGCCCGCTCGAGCGCTTGGAGTTGATCGTCACGCCCGATGAACAGGGCGCCGCGCGGCCCCAACAAAGCATGATCCGAGAACCCCTCCGGCGGGGCGGTGAAGAATTCATGCCCGGACACGGTCAGCGCGCGCACAACGGCATTGCCATAGGCCTGCGTATAGATCGCCGCCGATCGGCCGGTGGTGTGATAGGCGAGCGACGATTCGCGTTCGAGCAACAGCACACGGCCGTGCCGTGCCAGGAAATAGCCCGCCGACACGCCGGCGATGCCACCGCCGACAATGATGTAATCGTAACCGCCGCTCACGCCTACACGCTTCCGTATTGTTTCATGATCCCGGCGGTTGGATGGTAGGTTTGACCCGCCCTGATCGTTTAGTGGCAAGACATTCCGGTCCGAGGATCGGATTTCGTCGGGTTCGATTCCCACTCAGGGCACTCATTGAACGTCGACAAACGAACACCACCGACCAAGACTATACCCCTGCGCCCCAACGGGATGAACCAAGGAACTCGCATGCGTCTCGCCATCATCAACGACTATCAGCAACTTGCCGAAGAGACCGCCGAGTGGGGGAAACTGCCCTCCGATATCTCGGTCGATGTCTATCAAGATCGGCTGTCCGACGCCGACGAGGCGGCAAAACGGCTTGCGCCCTACGACATCGTCGTCACCGCGCGCGAGGAAACCCGGTTCGACCGGGCGTTGGTCGACCAATTGCCGAACCTGAAACTCCTCGTTACCCACGGCCAGCGAAATGCGGCGCTCGACCTAGACGCGCTGACGGGCCAGGGCGTGACCGTCACGGGCACCGGGTACGGCTTTCCCAACGGCACGGTGGAAACGGCCTGGGGACTGATCCTCGGCTTGGCGAAGCATATTCCCTTGGAGGACCAGGGCGTGCGGAACGGCGCGTGGGGGCTGGCCCTGCCGCGCGGCCTGACCGGCAAGACGCTGGGCGTGCTCGGCCTCGGCCGGCTGGGCGGCGGCGTCGCCCGGGTCGGACAGGCGCTCGACATGGAGGTGATCGCCTGGAGCGAGAACCTGACCGACGACCGCTGCGCCGAACTCGGCGTCACACGCGTGGGCAAGGAAGAACTGTTCAAACAGTCGGATGTCCTGTCGGTCCATGTCGTCCTGAGCGACCGGTCCCGCGGGCTGGTTGGGGCGGCGGAAATCGGCCTGATGAAACCGACGGCCTGGCTGATCAACACGTCGCGCGGCCCCATCGTGGACGAAGCGGCGCTGATCGATGCCTTGGAAACCAATCGCATCGCAGGGGCCGGGCTGGACGTCTACGACATCGAACCCCTGCCCGCGGAGCACAAGCTCCGCTCCCTGCCCAACACGGTGCTGACCCCGCATATCGGCGGCCGCACCTATGAGAACTTCGCCGCCCGCTATCGGGACAGCCTCGAAGACGTGCTGGCCTGGCTCGACGGAAACCCGATCCGGGTGATCGCCGCGCCGGATTAGTCGCGACCGACGCGCGCGCCTGTTATGCTGACGATCAACCGTTAGGACCAACAGACGAGGCGGATCATTTTCATGAAACTCATCGGCGGATACGGATCGCCCTTCGTGCGGCGCGTGGCGGTCAGCCTCAATTTTCTCGGGGTCAATTGGCAGCAGGAGGCCGTATCGGTCTTCGACAGTCCCGACCCGGTCAAGAAACACAATCCGCTGGTGCGCGTGCCGACCCTGGTCCTCGACGACGGCGAAGCGTTGGTCGAAAGCTACGCGATCCTCGACGCGCTGGACGACATGGCGGGCGATGCAAAGCGGCTGATCCCCGCCGGCGGGGCCGAGCGCAGGGCCGTGATGCAGACCACCGCCGTGAGCACCGGCACGATGGACAAGGCCGTGTGGGCCTATTACGAGGGCCGCTTCCACCCGGCGGAGAAGGTCCACGAGCCTTGGGTCGAGCATAACGACGGCCAGGTGATGGGCGGTCTCGGCCATCTCGACGCCTGCGCGGCGAAGGCCGGCGACAACTGGCTTGCCGGCACCGGCCGGATCAGCCAGGCCGACATCAGCGCCACGGTCGCCATTACCTTCACCAACCGCGTCCGGCCCCACCTCAACGTCATGGAGAAGTTCGGCAACCTCGCCGCCTTTGCGGCACGCTGCGAAGCGATGGAGGAGTTCTCGAGCGTTACGCCGTAACGCGGCCGTTCCTAAAAAATACCCGCGTCCAGGCCATAGGCCATCGCCGCGCCGGTCTCCCGGCATTGGCCGACGAAGTCTTCCTGCCAGTCCCCCCGGCAGACGATAGGCTCCTGCACCGCGCGCCAGCGGAGACCGGTGACGATCGTCTCCACCCCGCGCCGCGTGCCCGTGCCGTCATGCCCCGCCCGGATATAGAGGCAATAGGGCAGCCCCTGGGTTTCTTCCAACACCGGGTAATAGGTCCGGTCGAAGAAATCCTTCAGCGCACCGCTCATGTAGCCGAGATTCTCGGTGGTGCCGAGAATGATCGCGTTCGCCGCCAGGACATCGTCCGGACCGGCGTCGAACGGGCTCAGCGCCGCCACGTCGACGGCGAGACCGTTTTCCGATTCCGCGCCTTCCACCACGGCGTCCCGGAGACGCCGAGTATTGTCGGAGGGCGCGTGTGCCACGATGAGGAGCCGTTTGTTCGGCATGATGCGACCGAGTGTCCCGTCTAGACCGATCCGATGCAAGCGGTGTTGCGGTCGCTAGGCCGCCAGCAGGGCGTCTATCTCCTTGAGATTGTCCGCCGTCAGCTTCCACCGGATCGCGCCGGCATTCGCCGCCATCTGCTCGGGCTTGGACGCGCCGCAAATGATGCTGGCGATCGACGGTTGCGCGGCAAGCCAGGAGACGGCCAACGTCAAGATGTCGTAGCCGTGGTCGCCGGCATAGCTCTCGAGGTTTTCCAGGAGATCGAAATCCGCCTTGGCGAGATTGTCGTCGCCGGCCAAGCGGCTGCCCGCGGGCGCATCGCTGTCGCGACGGTATTTCCCGGTCAGCAGGCCGCGGGCAATGGGATAGTACGGCAGCAGACCGATACCATTTTTCTCGCAGACCGGAATGAGATCCGTCTCGATCCCACGCTCCAGCATATTCCAGGCATTCTGCGCCGTGACGAACCCCTTGAGACCCGCTTTCTCGGCTGCGTCGACCGCGTCCTGCATCTGCGCGCCGGTGTAGTAGGAACAACCGTAATACCGAATCTTGCCCGTGGACACGAGGTCCTCGAGCGCGCCCAGCGTATCGGAGAGCGGCGTATCGGAATCGGGACGATGCTGCTGGTAAAGATCGATCTGGTCGGTCTGAAGTTGCTTCAGGCTTTTCTCGACGGCAACGCGGATATTCTCCGGCGATCCTTTCGGCTTACCCTCCACATGCGAATGGGAATGCCCGAACTTGGTCGCGAGAAATACCTTGTCGCGTTTGCCCTTCAGCCCGGTTCCCATGAAGCGCTCGGACGCACCGTCGCCATAGGTTTCCGCCGTATCGAAGAAGTCGATGCCCGCGTCGATCGCCGCGTCGAGCACCGCATGCGTGCCCTTCTCGTCCACGCGGCGGCCGAAGGCGTTGCACCCGAGCCCCACCAGCGACACGTTCAACCCGTCTGTACCGCCAATCGTTCGTCTGTCCATATTTGGTCCAATCCCTAATGCCTGCCATTGAAGCTGAGCTCTCGAAAGGCGGAGTCAGCAAACGTTGCGCCGCGCAATCATTTCAGAATGGCAACCATTGGACCATACCCCCGTATTTGCGCATGTTTGAGAGGCGACACGCCGTCACGGTCTGCGATAGATTTGTCGGCGCCGGCATCGACGAGGGCTCTCACGGTCGCGACGTGCTGCGCCCCGCCATCGCCGAGGATGACCGCCTCGATCAAGGCCGTCCAACCAAGATTGTTCACATGGTCCAAGGGGGCGCCGGCGGCGATCAACGCTTTAACAACGCCGACATGACCGAGATGCGCGGCTGCGATCAAGGCCGTGCCTTCATAGGGGCTCGTTACCGCCCTTGGATCGCCCCCGAGTTTCACCGCCAAGTTGACCATCCGTACATCATTTCTGACGGCGGCAATGGTGATGACATCGTAGGCATCGGAGTCGAATGCCTTGATATCCGCGCCACCAGCAACCAAAGCGTGAAGCGCTTCATACCCGCCCGTATGAGCGGCAATGTGGACTGCCGTTCGCCGGTAGCTGTCGCGTCGGTCCGGGGCTGCCCCTTTTGCCAACAGCGCGGTCACCGCCGCAGCATCATTTTTGTGTGCCGCCGCATGAAGACCGTCGTAGTTCGATATATCCTGCGCGCTTGGGGGCATTTGTGCATTCGCCGCATGCCACGGCCAACATCCCAATACCAGAACGGCAATCACGATCGGTTTCATTCTGCCTGCTTTCAAGACGGTCCGGTCGGTTGTCGTTACGGTCGCACAATTTGCACCGCATGCCCAACGCGACCGGCCGTCGGCGTTAAATTTCCAAGCGACAAGTGAAACCGTACGCGCATCGACGATCGGATTTCCTGGAACGACCGACTGCAACCACCAAACTTAGCGAAAGATGGGCGCGAACCCCGATTGATTAGCGTTCGATGCCAATGACCGCGCTAATCCTGTGCTAAATCGCCGTCGCGATCACCGGCATTTTGGAATTTCACCTTCTCCCGCATGATCCGTACAGCCTCCTCGACAGGGAGGCCGGCGACGGGCGGCTCTTCGCCGAACCGGCGTTCGTATTTCGGAAGCAAGCGTTCGAACAAGATTTCTTCATGCAAACTCATTCCAAGACCTCCTTCGATACATCGGTTTTCGATACGGTAATATTGGGGAGAATGGGCCAGTCGCCGAGCGTCTCATCGGACACGGGTTCATCGGTTCGCCCGGACGACCGGCGCGGCACCTCGGGCAGAGCGTTGCAGCGATCTTCGACGAGATCGCGGCGCGGCCCATAGAAGGCGGCGCACATCGCCAATGACCGGTCCGAAACCGCCTGTCGGTCGGAACCCGATACGGATGCTTCCGCGCCGATCGGCGCGACCATCGCAAAGACTGCCACAATCATCGATATGGCGCCGGCACCAAACAGGACTGCAAAATACCTCAACATCTCTCGCATCTCCTTCAGCATACGTTGGCTTCAAGAAACGACCGGGTCCGGAGAAAACCCTCCGGACCCGAGATGCGTTATGCCGCTGATTTCTTGCCGTCGATCACCTTGGCGTTCTTCGCTGGCGCGTTGGAGATCTTGATCTCGCGCGGCTTCATTTCGTCGGGGATCCGGCGCTCCAAATCGATGGTGAGCAACCCGTTCTCCAGCGACGCTCCGGCCACCTCGACATAGTCGGCGAGCTGGAACTGACGCTTGAACCCGCCCCCGGTGATACCGCGATGCAGGTAATTCACGGCGTCGGTCTCCCGCGACCGCGAACCCTGAATGGTCAGCGTGCCGCGATTGACCTCGATTTCCAGGTCGTCCTCGGCAAAGCCCGCAACCGCGAGCGTGATGCAGTAGGTATCCTCACCGGATTTCACGATGTTGTACGGGGGAAAGTTTTCGGACGCCGCTTCGGCCTTGAGTGCCGTTTCCAGGAAAGGCGTCATACGGTCGAACCCGACGGTCGACCGGAACAGGGGGGCAAAATCTACGCGTGTCATGGCCACATATCCTCCGTTGAGCAACATGCAGAGTTAGACTCTAAATTCCCCCGATCCATCTGGGTATCGGGGCGTCGGACCCGAATCCGGCATCCGATTATTTCTCAGATGGGAATGCGGCTTTTTTCCGTCAAGATTTATGCGCAAAAATTTTTCTCATCAATATTACAATGAGTTATAGGGATTTTGGCTCGAAACCCGGCAAAATTTAGCCCCGTTGCCCCAGACCGACTACCACCTAATCGATGTCGCTCGCGTCGTGGCGTTCCAAGACCCGCTCGTCTTCCGGACCCGAGGTCTTGTTGACCCGGCGGCCGCGCTGCACCGCCGGACGGTCCTGAATTTCCGACGCCCATCGCACCACGTTGGTATAGGTGGCCACGTCCAGGAACTCCGCCGCCTCGTAGGCGTTGTTCAACACCAGGTTTCCGTACCAGGCATAGGTCGCGATGTCGGCGATGTTGTAGTCGTCGCCGCAGAGATAACGCCGTTCCGCCAGGTTCCGGTTCAACACGTCGAGCTGCCGCTTCGTTTCCATCGTGTAGCGGTCGATCGGATACTCATACCGCTCCGGCGCGTATTTGTAGAAATGGCCGAAACCGCCCCCGAGATAGGGCGCGCTGCCCATCTGCCAGAACAGCCACGCGTAGCACTCGGCCCGCGCCGACAGGTCCGACGGCAGAAACGCGTCAAACTTCTCGGCGAGATACAGCAGAATCGCGCCGGATTCGAACACGCGGGTCGGTGGCGACGTACTTTGATCGAGCATCGCAGGGATCTTCGAATTCGGATTAATCTCCACGAAGCCGCTGCCGAACTGCTCACCTTCCGGAATCTTGATCAGCCAGGCGTCATACTCCGCGTCCTCTTTGCCGAGCGCGAGGAGTTCTTCGAACATGATGGTGACCTTGACCCCGTTCGGCGTCGCCAGCGAGTAGAGCTGATGCGGATGCTTGCCCCGCGGCAATTCCTTTTCATGCGTCGGCCCGGCGATCGGGCGGTTTATCTTGGCCCATTCGCCGCCGCTTTCGGCGTCCCATTTCCAGACTTTCGGCGGGGTATAGGTCAATGAATCGGCCATGTGTTCTGCTTCCTAACTTTAGGTTTGATTGCACCCGTATGGAGGGGATGGGCGGCGGAATAGGCGTTTTGTCGAATTGCCTGATAGAGAACTGGTTCGAGTGGGGCATTACGTCAATGTCGGTGTTGGCTACGAAATAAGGCGAAGCAATTGGCGATGCGCCTGTTCCACCTGCATCGGTTCCAATATCAGGTCTGCTTCGGCGGACCACGGCGACGGTCCCTGCATTTCCTGAAATTTAAGGCGAAGCGTTACATGTCCCAGGGAATCGGCAGTAGCGGAAATCGCAAACTCCCCTTCCAGGGACGCCCAGGTCAACGCACCTTTCCAGCCCCGCCACTGATCGACCATTGTCTTGAACAGATCGACCAGACCAGCGGCATCGGCGCCGCCGATGTCCGAGAAAAGCGCCACCTTTGTCGTGACTTGCAAAGCCGGGCATTCGAAGGAAACTGCGATGGAATTTCGATTGTAGTCGAAGAGTTTCAATTTGGCGGCCGGATCGGCCGACGAAATCTCAACCGTATCCATGATATCCGTCCCTGATGCCCGGTTCACGGGCTCATCTCAACCATACGCGACCCGCGAAGGAAGTTCATGGCAATATCGAAACGCCGGCGGGACTGCGAAACCTAACCCGGTCAAATCACAACTACCGCGCACGCTTGCCTTGGAAATCGGGCGTGCGCTTTTCGCGGAAGGCGTTACCACCCTCCTTCGATTCTTCGGTGAGGTAGTACAGCGAGGTGGCCTCGAAGCCGAGGGCGGCGATGCCGCGGATATGGTCGGTGTCCGCGTTGAAGCTGCGCTTCGCGATGGCGATGGCGGTGGGGCTGCGCTCGGCGATTTCGGCGCACCACTGATCGACCTCGGCGTCGAGTTGGTCGTCCGGCACCACCTTGTTCACCAGACCCATGGCCTCCGCTTCCTTGGCAGTGTAGCGGCGGCAGAGATACCAGATCTCGCGCGCCTTCTTCTCGCCGACGACGCGCGCCAGATAGGCGGTGCCGAATCCCGGATCGACCGAGCCCACCTTGGGGCCGACTTGGCCGAAAATGGCGCTTTCTGCGGCGATCGTCATGTCGCAGACCGTCGCCAGCACGTTGCCGCCGCCGATCGAATAACCGCGCACCTTGGCTATTACCGGCACCGGCACCTCGCGCATGGCCGCGTGGATTTCCTCGACCGGAACCTTCAGGATGCCCCGCCCCTGCCGCTCGCCCGACCCCTTGGACTGCTGGTCGCCGCCGGTACAGAACGCGCGGTCGCCCGCCCCGGTCAGCACGATGGCGCAATTGTCGCGGTTCCAACCGCCGCGTTTGAGGGCGTCAATCAGTTCCTCGTAGGTCTGCGCCCGCAGGGAGTTATACCGCTCCGGCCGGTTCAGGGTGATCGTGGCGACGCGGTTCTTCTCTTCGAACAGAATGTCTTCGTATTCCATGGAGTGTCTCGCTTTTCGGTGGGGCTGTTGGGACGCAGGGTTGCCTAGCACTCTATCCGGCGGGGAACAGGGCGGGCAAATAGGCCGCAACAGGAAAGCGACTTCAACGGGGACGCGCCGCGCCTAGCGGCGGGACGCCCTGGCCTTGGCTTGTTCGATTTGCTCACGCGTCATGTCGGCCGCGACGGAATCCCGGCGATCCCGCGCCCAAGCACTGCCCGCCGACGCCGCCAGATCGAGCCAATACCATGCCTTGACCCGGTCTAGCGTTACGCCCCGGCCCCGGCTGTAGAAGTCGCCGATATTGAGCTGAGCGGCGACATGGCCTTTTTCGGCGGCGGCGCGATACCAGTGCGCGGCGCGGCGATCGTCTCGGGGTACGCCCAGTCCCGCCTCATACAGGCCGGCAAGGGCGACTTGTGCCTCGAGGTCGCCCTGCCCCGCCAATCGCCGCCATTCGGAATAGGCATCGCCGTAGCGGCCCGCGTCATAAGCCGATAAGGCTTTCATGAAATCGGCGCGAGCCGGCAAACCCGCCGACAGGACTATGAAAACTGCGGCGACGATCGACCGCATGGCATCATCCATCGGATGGAAAGCGGGGGACGGGCGCCGCGAAACCCCGTCCCCCTAAAGCCGAGAAAATACCGCTTTAGCGATACTCTTCCGGCAAAAAGAACATCGAGTCCTGAGGTTCCGCGACGGCGATGTGGCAATCGATGCAGAACTTCAGGTTCGCCGCGTTACGCCCTTTCGTCTCGCCGAAGAACGCCCCGTTCGGCATGACCATGGCGTATTTCCAATCGTCACTCGCCTTGTTCCACCCGGCGCTCATCTTGCGCATGATGAACAGCGGTCCCACGCCGACCTTGCCGTCCGCGGAGACGGTGAAGCTGTCCTTGACCAGATACGAGCCGACCGGCATCTCACCGGCGTTTTCGAACTTGCCGTAGGATTTCGCCGGATCGTTCGCATAGTTCTGAACGTATCGACCACCATGCGTCGCCGACTGGTACGCGACGCTGCTGTAGCGTTTGAAGTCGGTGTAATTCGACGCCACGCCGATACCGGACTTCGCGTATGCGGCTGTCATCTCCGAAATGATACAATCGTAAGCGGCCTTGGCCTCCGCCTTGGAAAGGTCGACCGGGGCCGCACCGCCACAGGGGTTGCAGGGATTTGCCGCACCACAAGGGTTGCACGGGTTCTTCGCTGCGCAGGGATTGCACGGGTTCTTCGCCGCACACGGGTTGCAGGCCCGCTTCGCCGCGCACGGGTTGCACGGGTTCTTCGCCGCACAGGGGTTGCAGGCCTTTTTAGCGGCACAGGGGTTACATGCCTTTGCCGCGCAGGGGTTGCAGGCTTTCTTAGCCGCGCAGGGGTTACACGCCTTTGCCGCACATGGGTTGCAGGCTTTCTTGGCCGCGCAGGGATTGCACAGCGACGCTTTCTGCAGCCGCGGGATGACGCAGCGCGCGCTATAGGACGCCGCTGCGCCGCCGCACGGATTGCAGGCGCCGCAGGGATTGCACGGGTTCTTCGCCGCGCAAGGATTGCAGGCCCGCTTGGCCGCGCAGGGATTACAGGGATTCTTTGCCGCACAAGGGTTGCAGGCCTTTTTGGCGGCACAGGGGTTACACGCCTTCGCCGCGCACGGGTTGCAGGCGGCGCGTGCCTTACATGGATTCTTTGCCGCGCAGGGATTAACCGCCCGCTTCGCGGCACACTTGGCCGCGCATTTGGCCGCGCACAAGTTCTTCGCGGCGCACGGGTTAACGGCGCGTTTCGCCGCACACGGGTTCGCCTGCGCCGTGCTGATCATGATCGACGTACCGGCAACGGCCCCCGCGACACCCAAGGCCACGGCAACCGGGATAACGGTCGACGACAGCATCTTCGCCTTTAACTGCATGAATTCCTCCAATGGGTGGCGCGATTTTTCCGGCCACGCCTTTTCTTTCTTTGATTAAGCCCCGGTAGCCTAAAGCCCTTTGCATGCCACCGTGGCTCAATCTTGGTCACGTGATTGTGAGCCCGGATCTCGCCGCATGCGCGGCTCTACGCCGCACCGAAACCCCTGGCAATTCCCACAAAATTGAATGTATTTGTTTCGCGCCAAAGGGATTTTGGTGCCAAACCTGATGCTCTGCCTGCGACGACCGGGGCCGGTGGCGGCGGATGGATCGGGAACCGAAACAGGAGAACGGAATGACACGCTCAAAAAGAGGACTGATCGCCAGTGTTGCGATCGCTGGGTTCATGATCGCAAATCCCGCGTTCGCGGCGGACGGCGACGTCAAGAAAGGCGAGAAAGCCTACAAGACCAAATGCAAGAGTTGCCATTCGATCAAACCGAATGTGAAACGGGTTGGCCCCTCCCTGTTCGCGGTAATCGGCCGGAAATGCGGCACCGCCCCGAAAACCCGTTATTCGAGGGGCTATAAGGCCGCGTGCGAAGCGAAGCCGTTTACTTGGGATGCAGCGTCGATCGACGCGTATATCAAGGACCCGAGAGCCTTCATGTCCGAGAAGGCCGGGAAGAAAGTCTCGTCGCCGATGGCGGCCGTGAAAATCAAAAGGGAAACGCGGCGCGCCAACATCCTCGCGTATCTGAAGACCCTCAAATAGATCAATGGGATCAGGGCGGCAACACCAGCCGCCGCCCATCCCACCGCCTGCCGAGCATCAACATACAGAGACCCGCCAGCGCGGACATAAGCGTCATCAGCAAATAGGACTGTGCGCCGAACTCGGCGTAAGCCAATCCGGACAGCGGCACGGCGATCGCGATGGCCGCCCCCATGGCGAGTGCGTTGTACAGGCTTTGCGCCGTGGCCGACATACCGACCGGCGCTGCCTGCGACACGAAACTCATCGCCGCGAGATGTCCTGCCCCGAAGGTCAGGGCGTGCAGCGCCTGCGCCACAAAGAGAACGGCCAAGTCGTTGCTCATCGCAAGCAGCGTCCAACGCAGGACGCCAGCGACCGCCGCCAACGCCATCAAGGGAATCAATCCGAAGCGGCCGATCAGCCGCGCGCCAACAGCGAATAGAATGATCTCCGCCACGACTCCCTCGGCCCACAGCAGGCCGATTACCTGTTCGCTGATGCCGGCATCACGCCAATTCAGGGTGCCGAAGGCGTAGAGCACGGCGTGGCTGCCGGCATTCAGCGACATCGCCACGATGAACAAGAGCATGACCGGGTGCAACGCCAGGCGCCAGACCACACCACGCATGCCTTGTTGCGCCTTTTCCGCCCGCGTGTCGGGCAAAATACAGGCAACCGCGACGGCGGTCCCGGCAAGTGCGAGAATCGCCCAAAGGATTGCATCCTCGCCCCATCGCCCCAAGAGCACGCCGCCGAGGAAGGATGTGAGGATGAAACTCACCGATCCCCATAGCCGGACCCGGCCATAATCCGCGTAGCCGCGCGACGCGTTCAGCATCGTCAGGCTGTCGCCGACCGGATTCACCGCGCTGTTGAAGACCGCGATGACCATTGCCACGGCCAGGATCTGCCAAAACCCGTCGGCGAAAAGATACATCGAATATCCGGCAGCAACCCCCGTCAGCAGCAGAACGACCAGCCGCTTCCGCTCGCCGCGGCGGTCGGCGAATTGCGCGATGACCGGCGTCGTGCCGATGCTGATCCAGCGTCCGACCGATAGGACGAGTCCGATCTCGACCGGGCCGAGGCCGCGGCTCTGCAGCCATACCGGCCAGAAGGGCATGACGACGCCGACCAAGGCGAAGACGGCAAAATAGTAAGCTGACAGTCGCGACGAGAGCCATGCCGGCCGCTTATCGGTCATCGAGCCGCGGTACGAATGGTCACGAGATCGAGCCGACGCCGTAGGATCCCGTCAGCAACTTGCCCTCGGCGAACCGGCTCAACCGGTAGCCGCTGATATCCACATCGGTCGTCTGGCCTAGAATGGTCTGCGCCAGGACCTTGCCGACCATGGGCGACAGTTTGAAGCCGTGGCCTGAGAATCCGTACGCGATATGCAGCCCCTCGACGCCATCCACCGGACCCAGGACCGGATTCCAGTCGGGCGGAATGTCGTAGGGTCCGCACCACGAATCGACGAGTTGCGCGTTGGCGAAATCGGGCATCCGGTGCGCGATCTGTCCGCCCTGCAGCAATACGAAATCGTCGGACACGTTCTCGTCCAGGGATTCGACCCGGTCGAGCGGATCGCCGTGATCGCCGGTGCCTACCAGCACCACACCGCCTGACGCCGGCCGGAAGTACATCTTGTTCTCGACCGTCAGGTCTTTGACGATCGGCAACTCCCGGTCATAGGGCTCATCGGTCTTAAACGTCAGGACGATGTGTTTCGACACTTCGAGGGGTAAGTGAAGATCGAGCCAGCCCGCCAATGCCGCGGTCCACGGCCCGATGGCAAACAGCACCGTTCCGGCCTCGATGTCGCCGTCCGCGGTCTTGACGCCGGTTACCCGGTCGCCATCGCGCATGACGCCGATGACCTGCGTTTCGGTCAGCACATCGACGCCCTTGGCCCGGGCGCCGGCCACGAAACCGGTCGTGGTCAGGTACGGGTCGGCGTAGCCGGACACCGGCTCATAACCAATCACCGCGGCATCCTCGACGTTGAGACGCGGATGGAACTCCCGTGCCTGTTCCTTTGATATCTCGTAAGTTTCCGCACCGACACCCGACTGCATGTTGAGGTTCTGCGACACCGAATCGGCCATTTTTTCGTCTGCGACGATGATATAGCCGGATTCGACCCATCCGCTGGACGCATCCCCAACGCCGACATATTCCGGAAAATTCCGGAAAATCTCATGTCCCTTGACCGTCAATTCGGTGTTGGTCGGTATCGAGTAATGGCTGCGGCAGATCGCACAGGATTTTGCCGTGCCGCCGGTACAGATTTGTCCTTGTTCGATCAACAGGACGGAGCCCGCTCCGAGTGCCTTGAGGTGGAACGCGCTGGACGCGCCCACCACGCCGCCCCCAACAACGATGGTGTCGTAGGATTTGTTCGTCATTTTATCTTTATCCAGTTGCGCTTCGGCGACGAGTTCGACGTGAGATGCGATGAAAGCGCAATGCGGCCGAAAGGAAAAGAAATTAAACCCCCGGAAAGGCCGGTACCGACTGAGAAAAACAGGGTCGAGCCGGATTAAAATAAGAACTACCCTGACCGGATAGTTTTTCCCTAACACTCTGAGTCAAAGCCTTTAATCGCCGCGTACCCGGATCGATGCAAATCAACTCCGGTTACGCCACCGTTTTGTATACGTTAGGATAAAATCCAACAAAACCCGGGCAGAGGGAAGCGCAACGAATGGCTAAATCAAGTTCGAGTACCGGAGACGCCGTCGCCGCGGCGGGCGGCAGCATCGATCAAATCCGTGAAATCCTGTTCGGCTCGGCGCAACGGCAGATAGACACGAGGTTGGCGCAGTCGGACAAGGCGATGAAAAAGGCCGCCGCGGAGGCCGAGGACCGGCTATCGGACGTCAGGAACAACTTGATCGAACGGCTCGGCTCGCTCGACTCGAATCTCGAGAGACAGATCGGGGAAGTCCTGGACAAGCTCGAAAAGGCGCAGGCCGACATCGAGCAGAAACTGCAGGCCGCCCAAAAGGAATTGTCCGACAATATGGCCGCTCTGGAAAAGCAGTTGCGCCAGGAGCTGGCGGACCAATCCCAGGACCAACGGCGGCGTCTCAAGGAAGTCCAGGATGATCTCGACAGTGCGGTCGCGCGGCTGGAAGACGAAAAGACCGGAAATCAGGATCTCGGCAACTATTTGATGGAGATCGGTCTTCGCTTGCGGGGCGACCAAGGTCTCGATGCGATCCAGGCTTCGATCAGCGCCAATTTGGACGGCGATGGTGAACCGAAAGCCTGAGAATGAGAGCCCCCGAGGAAGAACTCAAGCATCTACTCCTCGCCCCCGAGCTTGCCCTTCTAAAGCGAATACAGCGGCGGTGCGACGCCCTCCAACTGCGGGTCGGTGACGATCCTGCGCTGAAACACAGCGTCCGCGGCGTCATCGTCGAGGTGCTGCGTGAATCCGGCGTACAGGAACACGACCGCCTCGCCGCCGCGCTCGCCCCCTTGATCGTTTCGAGCATGCGGCAGGAAATCCGCAACTCCCGCGACATGATGGTCGACGCGCTCTATCCGATCACCGGCCAGTTGGTGAAGGCCGCCGTCCGGAATGCATTTAACGAACTCCTCGAAACCATCAACACCAAGCTCGACGAAGGCTTCTCGGCGGACCGCTGGCGCGCAAAGATTCAATCGAAAATCACAGGCACCTCGGAAGCGGAGATTTTGCTGCGCCGCAATCCTCCCTTCGACATCGAAGAGATTTACGTCATCCACCGCCCGACCGGCCTGCTGATCGAGCGTGTCGGTGCGTCCGAGGAGCAAGGGGACGACGAAGGCGGCGTCGATAGCGAACTCGTCAGCGGGCTCCTGACCGCCATCATGGACTTCACGCGCGATGCCTTCAGCGATGAGAAAGGCGGAGAGCTACGCACGCTCACATTCGGTGAATCCCAGCTCTTTTTGCGCACGTCCGCCAACACCATTCTCGCCGCCAAGACCACGGGGACACCGCCGCCCCGCTTCGAGGCCGCCCTGCAGCGGGCTTTCCTGTCGATCCTGGAGCGCTGGAACGACTTCCTCGCATCCTTCGACGACGAGGTGAAGGAAGATCAGAAAGCCTCGTTCGATGACGATCTAAACGAATGGTTCCGCGACCTGCTGCGAGCGCGCGGAAAGAATTTCCGGGGCGGCGCATTCCGGGCCTATGCGGTCATCGCGGTCGTGTTCCTGTTGATCGCGGCGTGGCCGGCATGGGCGACCTACCAGTATTACCGGGCGCAGGCCATCGAGAACGACGCACGGAACGTCGTCGAGAGTCAGGCGGCACTGTCCGGCTATCCGATCGATATCCGCTACGATGGCGACGCCGAGGCCCTGGTGGTATCCGGTTTGCTGCCAAGCACCGCGGCGAGAGACCAATTGGTTTCGGACCTCGCCGACCGCTTGCCCGGCGTCAGGAACGACCTGCGGCTTGCGGCACTGAACCCGGTCCGCGAAGAAGACATTACCGATAGCGTGGGCGCAATCCTGAATACGGAACTGACGAAACTCAAGACGTCGTTGCGCCAAGCCATTGCTGACCTGGAGACGCAAACAAAGGCCGGCGATGCCGCGTTGGCGGAACAAATTTCCAAGTCCGTCGCAGGACTGGACGCCAAATTCAGTAACTTCGAAAAATCGATATCGCAGCAGATCGAGAGTCGAATCGCGACGGCGCTGGTGCCTTCGCCGAGCAAGGTGTTGACCGAATGGGTCCAGACCAACACCTTGTTCCTGCGCGACGAAACGCAGTTCCGAAACCCGGATTTGGCCAAGGCACTCTTGCGCGAATTGGCCGCGCTGATCGACTCAACGCCCGATGACCTGCACATTCGCGTCGTGGGGTACACTGACAACAAGGGATCGGACTCGCTGAACGCGCGGCTGTCGATGGAACGGGCGCAAACAGTGGCCGGAATGCTCACGGCACTCGGCGTTCCCGAAAACCGATTGATTACGGTCGGACGATCGTCGGAAAAATCGATCGGCTCAGGCGAGAACGCGGCATACAATCGGCGGGTCGAGTTCGAGATCGTAAATCTGCCCGAATAGCGGATACGCCCTGATGGTAAGCAGAAAGATATGTGTGATCGGCCAGTTCGCGGTCGGCAAGACATCGCTGGTGCGGCGGTATGTATTGGATGAATTCTCGCACGACTATCAGGCAACGCTCGGCGTGAACATCTACAAATTCAGCGACGCCGTCGACGACCCGGCGGGCGGCGAAACCGAATTGAACCAGATTATTTGGGACATCGAGGGCGGCGACACGAACCCGGAGAAAATCGGCTCCTACATCCGGGGTGCGGCCGGCGCCCTCATCGTCGGAGATATCACGCGCGCCGAAACCGTCGCCGCAATGTCCGACCATGCCCGTCTGTTCCAATCGCTCCGCCCTGGCCGCCCGTTCGCTTTTGCGCTCAATAAGATCGACCTGCTCGGCGACCCTGCGCCGCCGGATACCGATGAACGGCTGACCAAAGAGTTTGGCGCGGACGTGGTGCGGACCAGCGCCGCGACCGGCATCGCCGTGCCGAAACTATTTCGGCGTCTCGGCGTTCGAATTCTGGAAATCGGCGCGTAAATTGCTTCGTTTCCCACATAACACCGACTTCATAACTAGATCGAGCCTTTCCCGGAGCCCATTTGTTTCCCGAAAATCATTTAGCGCGACGCCGGCTGGGCCGGCGAAGACCTGAACCGAGGCCCATGACCACAGATCTCCCCTTCCCCGTTCTCGAGACGACGCGCACCTTGTTCGACGCCGGCACCCTCGGGCTTGTGATGATCGATGCGGGCTTCACGGTCGTCGGACGGCACGGAAAACTGGTGGAATGGATCGAGCCGCAAACAAACGCGATGGATTGCCTGCCGTTCCTGGTCGGCCTGGATGAGACCATGAAAGACCTGGCGGGCAGTGAAAAGCCCCCGTTCAGCCTGTCGAACCTCAGCCTGCACAAACCCGATTCCGATGACCGCACGACCATCTCGATCCAAATTTACGGACAGCCGGACAGCGACGGCGTTTCTCTCCTGGTGCAGGACTCATCGGAAATGGCGCGCCTCGAACAACAGGTACTCCAACGCAGCAACGAACTCGCCCTGGCGGAGGAAAAACTCCGCGAAGCGAAGGAGTTGGCGGAATCGGCAAACCGGGCCAAATCTGCCTTTCTCGCCAACATCAGCCACGAACTGCTGACGCCGTTGAGCGTCATCTCCGGCGATGCGGAGATCATCCGGCAGGACGGCATGAGCCTCGACGAGACCCGGTCCTACGCCGACGATATTTACGAGAGCAGCATTTACCTGATCGATCTGGTGCGCGACCTCCTCGACCTATCGCGCGCGGAGGTCGGCGGCGCCGAGTTGCTCGAGGAAATCGTTTCGATCGAAGCGGTGGCGGCGGACGCTGTCCACATGGTCGGGCAACTGGGTGGTGCGAATATCGAGTTCCAACTGGACATTCCCGACGACACGCCGGATCTTTTCGCGGATCGCCGGCGCATCAAACAGATGTTGATCAATCTGCTTTCCAACGCGGTGAAATACACGCCCGACGGCGGGTACGTGACGGTCGCGGTCTCTCGCGACACGGATAGCGGATTGTCGCTGTCCGTTCGGGACACGGGCACGGGCATCGACCCGGCGGACATGGACCGGATCCTCGACCCCTTCAGCCAAGGCCCTGCGCCTTTACGCCAAGGCAGCCCCAAGGGTGTCGGTCTCGGCCTGCCGCTCACCAAGTCCTTGGTCACACTACACGGCGGCCGCTTGTCGATCGACAGCGCGCCGGAGGCCGGCACGGTCGCGACGCTGTATTTCCCCGCCGACCGGCTGCGCCGCGACGAACGGGCGTAACGCATGAGCGACCGATCGAAAATACTGCTGGTGGAAGATACGCCGGCCTTGGCGCGAACCTATTGCGGGTATCTTCGAAACGAACCCGTCGAGATAAGCCATGTCGAAACCGGCCAAGCGGCGCTCGACGCGCTGCAGCGGGAGATGCCCGATGCGATGCTGCTCGATCTCAAACTGCCCGACATGGACGGCCTCGACATTCTGAGGAACCTGTCAACGGAACTGCAGGCCTGCCCCGTCATCGTGATTACCGCCCATGGGTCGGTGAATACCGCGGTTGAGGCCATGCAGGCGGGCGCGGCCGATTTCCTGGTCAAACCCTTCAACGCGGAACGGCTCAGGGTCACGCTTCGGAACCAGTTGGAAAAACGGGAACTGACCGAGATCGTCAAGACGTTCGAAGAGACCAAAAGCCGGCCCGAATTCGAAGGATTTCTCGGATCGAGTCTCATTATGCAATCGGTCTACCATGCGATCCAAAGCGCGGCGGCCAGCGACGCGACGGTCTTCATCACCGGCGAAAGCGGTACCGGCAAGGAAGTGTGCGCCGCCGCCGTGCACAATCGCAGCAAGCGGCGTAACGGCCCCTTCGTGCCGATCAATTGCGCCGCGATCCCGGCAGATCTCATCGAGAGCGAGATTTTCGGTCACGTGAAGGGGGCCTTCACCGGTGCCGTCGCGGACCGGAAAGGCGCCGCCGAGACCGCTGACGGCGGCACGCTGTTCCTCGACGAAATCTGCGAGATGGATGTCTCACTGCAAAGCAAGCTGTTGCGCTTCGTGCAAACCGGCAGCTTCACGAAAGTCGGCAGCAGCGCGTCCCAATCCGTCGATATCCGTATTATTTGCGCAACCAACCGCGATCCACTGACCGAAGTGCAGGCCGGGCGGTTTCGGGAAGACCTGTATTACCGTCTCCATGTCATTCCCTTGGCGCTGCCGCCGCTCCGCGATCGTGGCGAGGACGTCGTGGAAATCGCGCGGCACTACCTCGCGGCATACGGCAATCAAGAGGCCAAGACCTTCGCCGATTTCGACGCTGATGCCGCGGCCGCCCTGCTCGCCTACAGCTGGCCCGGCAACGTCCGCGAGTTGCAGAACGTCATCCATCAAACGGTGGTGATGCATGATGCCGATATCGTGGCAGCGTCCATGCTTGCCCTGCCGGACGGAAGCCCCGCCGAGGGCAGCCCCGCCGCCGCGAAGAGCATTGCCGACCGCCAATCCGCAACGCCGCCAAACGACGCCTCCGACGGTGCGGATTTGGAAGAACTGGCGAAGACGATCCGTCCGCTCGATGACGTCGAACGCGAGACGATCACCCGCGCCATCCAGCTATGCGGTGGCGATGTGCGGAAGGCGGCCGTGTTCTTGGGCATCGCCCCGGCGACGGTCTACCGCAAACTCAAGAAATGGCAGCTCGACGCGCGGTAACGCCCGACGGCTTTGGATTGCATTAGGTTGCATTACGAGTCTCAAATTGAGACTCAAACCGCACTCGCCGACCGTTCTTCGCGTTCCCAAGATTCCAAAGACCCTGATTTCCGCCGTTTTTCACCCGAGCACGGCGATGCGGTGTTGGCACCATGATTGCTCCCTAACCCATACCGGCATGTTTCCGGATAGCCGACCACTTGGTCCGGCGATCAAACACGCCGCAACGGGAGAGCACAGTTATGACCAATACAGCAGCAAGAAACCTATTGGCCGCCCTTGCGATTCTCACCGTCTTGGGTGGCTGCGCCGCCACGTCGTCGGATACGGATTCGCAGACGACGGTCGCCCGATCGAACGACACGGATCCGAAGGCAAAGAAAGCCCCCACGGACGGACGCCGCATCATCGAGGGAATCGATTACGGGAACTCCGGATTTGGCGGGTTCGTTTTTCGGTAACAGCCCCTGATCACCACCTCCGCTTCACCATCCGGATGGCCCGGGGTCCCGCGGAGAGCACAACAAAATTTGGTCCGCCGCGAGCCGACCATGTCGAGAGGAGAAATAGTGAAATGAACTACAGCATCGAAACCATCGAAGGGATCGGCGCAACCTACGGGCAGACGTTGAAGGACGCCGGCATCACCAACACGAAGGGATTGCTGGAAAAATGCGGCACCCGCGCGGGCCGCGCGAAGACATCCAAGGAAACCGGCCTGTCCGAAGCGCTGCTGCTGAAATGGACCAACATGGCCGACCTGATGCGCATCTCCGGCGTTGGCGAAGAATATTCGGAACTTCTGGAAGCCGCGGGTGTCGATACGATCAAGGAACTCCGCAACCGCAATCCGGAGACGCTGACCGCAATGATGGAAGAAACCAACAAATCGAAGAAACTGACGCGATTGACCCCCAAACAATCGCAGGTCGAGAAGTGGGTTACCGAGGCAAAGACGCTAAAGCCCGTCATCTCACACTGAGGTTCGCGGTGCCGGTCGCTGGAGCCCACCGCAGATCCCTCTGCGGAGCTTGTTGTGCCCCAATTCCAGTGGCCGGCATCGTGGGCATTGCGCTATAAATTAAACGCATTGCTTGCATAAAAGGAAATAAATCAATGAATAGTAGAGCAAACGCGCTCCAGGCTTGGATCTGGATCATCGTTGCAATGGCTTTCCTGGGACTCGCCCAACCCGGCTATGCGCAAAGTAGCTGTAAGGGGCTCTCGAAAGGGAAATGCGGGAGCAGCAGTTCCTGTACTTGGGTGAAAGGATACAAAACCAAGACCGGGACATCGGTCGCATCCTATTGCCGTAGCAAGGGCTCGAAGGGCGCCGCCGCCAAAGCGAAATCCAAGAAAGCAGATGCCAAGGCAAAAGCGGCCTCGAAAAAGAAAGCCGCCGCCGCAAAATCGTCCCGCGCGACGAAGAAGGCGGCGGGTAAGAAAGCCAAGGCAAAGGCCACGAAGAAAAAAGCCAAGGCGAAAGCCGCCAAGAAAAAAGCAGCGACCACGAAAAAGGCGAAGGCCAAGTCAACTAAAGCAAAAGCCAAGGCGAAAGCCAAAGCCGCGGAAAAGGCGAAGTCGTCCGCGAAGAAATAGCCGCGCGGATCCGGCCAACACGATACGCACCTCGGCGATGGGGGCACAGACCCCGTCGTCAATAAGACGAAAGCAACGTTTCAATACCGCAGTGGGGTCATCACATTCGGCCAACCGCGTAGCAATTGCCGGGGGACGTGAAAAGGAGATGGAATTTGTCCCATCTCCTTTTCGCATTTAAGGACCACGGAACAGACCGGTGAAGGACGACCGACCTACTCGGCCGGCGTCGCCATTCCGCGGGTAGGCACGCGCCGGCGGCGCATCCACTGCCCGATGTCGCCTTGGACCGCGATCATCGACGGTATGACCAGCAACACCAGGAACGTCGTAATCATCAATCCGAAGACCAAAGTAATGGCCATCGGCACCAGGAACTGCGCCTGGAAGCTACGCTCGAACAACAGCGGGGTCAGACCGCCGATCGTCGTCAATGACGTTAGAATGACCGCGCGGAGCCGGTCGCACGTGCCGTTGATTACCGCGTCGGTGAAATGCTCGCCGCCCCGGATCCGTTCGTCGATGGTCGTGACCAGGATGATCGAATCGTTCACGACGATCCCGGCGAGGCCGACCAGCGCGATCAGGCTGAGGATCGACATGTCGAAGCCAAGCAAGAGATGCCCCAACGTCGCGCCGACGAAGGACAGCGGAATGATCGCCATCACGACGAAGGGCCGTGAATAGCTGCCGAAAACCCAGGCAAGGATGATGAATATCGCCGCCATGCCGAAGATGGCGCCAAGCCTCATGTCCGCCAGCGTTTGCTCCTGCTCTTCCGCTTTACCGGCGAAGGAAACAGTCGCACTGTACTTCTTGGCGATATCGAATATGCCGTCCCGCTGCAACGCATCCAACACGGTATTGCTGTTGGTCAGCGCCGCATCGATCTCCGCGGTGATCGCCACCTGCCGTTGGCCATCTTCGCGCTTGATCCGGGCGAATCCCTGTTTCTCACGGAACTGTACGACCTCGTCGAGCGGCACTTCGGCGCCGCTGACCGGCGACCGGACATAAATGTCGGCGAGCAGCCCGGAATCGACGTCCTGCCGGGGGAACCGAACCCGGATCGTCACCTCTTCGTCGCCGCGCGCAAACCGGCGTGCGGTCGCGCCGTCGAAAGCATGCCGGACCTGCCGGCCCACCGAATCGGTCGAGAATCCCAGCGCTTTCCCCTGCGGCGAGAGTTCGAGGATCAATTCCAGCTTGCCGTAGGTCAGGTCGTCATCGATATCGGTCACACCGGGATAGCGTGCCAAGAGCGCCCGCACCTCGTTGGCCGCCGCCTTCAACGCCTCTAGGTTTTCGCCCGACAACCGCACATCCACCGGCCGACCCGGCGGGCCACCTTGCGCCGGTAGAATCGTCATCGTTTCGAGCCCAGGTATGGCCTGGACCTTTTCGCGCCACGACGCGACGAACTCCGAGGTCCGGATAGTTCGTTCGTCGGACGGCTTCAACTCGACCACGATGCCGCCCACATTATCGCCGTCCACGCCGCCGCCGCCGTCCCTTGGACCGACGGAGGCGCCGATTGACGCCACGTTCATGACAACGATGTTGCCTTCGGTCGCCACGAGTTCGTCATTCGCCGCATTCAGCGCCCATTCAAGTTCATCGACCATCTTAATGGTCTGGTTCCGAGACGTACCCGAAACCATCTGGACATTCGCGTAAATGATGTCGGCCTCCGGCGACGGGAAGAATGAAAACTGAACCCTGCCGCCGCCCAGGATACCGACGCTCACGATCAGCGAGGCGACGGCCGTTGCAAAAGCGGCATAGCGCCAGCGCACGACGAATTTAAGGAAGTGCCGGAAATGGTTCTCGCGAAATTCATCGAACCGGGTGTTGAACCAGGTTCGGAAAGGCCAAACCCTGCCCGATCCCCAACTGAAAGCGCCGCGCAAATGTCCAGGCAGCGCCAGGAAACACTCGATCAGGCTGGCGATGATGATCGCAATGACGACATACGGAATGCCGGCGATGATATCGCCGATGATGTCCGAGATGAACAGCAGCGGCGCGAAGGCCGCGATGGTGGTCAACGAGGACGAAAAAACGGGCGCCGCCATACGACGGGCGCCGTTTTCGGCCGCCGATATCGGATCCAACCCCTTCCGGTGCAGCGCATCCGCGTGCTCGCCAACGACAATCGCGTCGTCGACCACGATGCCGAGCGCCATGATCATACCGAACAGGCTGATCATGTTGACCGTCTGTCCGGTGGCCAGCATGACGCCCATCGTGGCCATCAGGGAAACCGGGATTCCCATAGCGACCCAAAACGCCACGGGCGAATTGAGAAAGACGAAAAGGACGGCGACGACCAGGACCAGCCCGGTTAATCCGTTCTCTAACAGCAGATTGACGCGGCTGCGGATCAGATCGGCCTGAATGTTGTATTGCTCGACCTTCAGCAACGGCGGCAGGGTCGGCACAACCTCCGCCAGATAGCTATTGACGATATCCGCCAGTTCCAATGCGTCCGCGTTGAGCGACCGCTGCACTTGCAACTCGATGGCGCGCTGCCCGTTACGGCGGCGTTCGGCCTGGTTCTCGTCGAACTGCTCGGACGTGCGCGCGATGTCATCGACATAGATCTTTTGTCCGGAGGGCAGCGATTTCACCTCGATGCGGGCGATACCGCTGGCTTCCTTTTCGAGCCCGATGCTTCGAATTTGCTTCTGGAACGCGCCGGACGTATCGCCGGACGGCAAGTCCTGAGAGGCATCGCCGATACGCCGCGCGATGTCCTCCAAGGTCATGTCAAGTTCGAGCAGCTTACGCTGCGGCACCTCGACCCAAATCTCCTCGTCCCGGGAACCCAGCAGCGTGACTTTGTCGATGCCACGGTCGAGTAAATCGTCACGAACCCGTTTCGCGACCGCTTTGAGTGCGGATTCCGAATACGGCCCGGAGATAACGATGCGGCTGATCGGATCGTAGCGGATCACCCGCCGTATCTCGGGACGTTCGCTATCATCCGGCAGGGTCGTGACCTGTCCTACCGCCGTTTCAACGTTTGACAATGCGAGCTGCATGTCCGATCCCGGCAGAAATTCGACATAGATGTTCGCGAACCCTTCCTGCGCCGTTGACCGGACTTGTTTGACCCCGTCGAGGAACCGTACTTCGGGCTCGATCGCCTGGACGATATTAGTATCCACGTCCTCGGCGCTGGCGCCCCGCCACTCCACCTGAACGGTTACGAAATCGATGCCGAAATCCGGGAAGAACTGCGTGTTCATCCGAGACAAGGACACCACGCCGATCAGGATCATCAAGATCATCAGCAGGTTGGCCGCCGTCCGGTGCCGCACGAAAATACCGATCAGGTCGTTCCGCGCGCTGCGCGCCGGCCCGGCCGATCCCTTATCGCCCGCCATCAGGGAGTCCTGACCTTCAATCCGGGTCCGATCTCCGGGAACCGGGTCGTCACGATCATGTCAGAGGATTCGTAGTTGCCGCGGATCAGCAGATCCTTGCCATCACGCGCGACGATCCGCACCCGGCGGGGATCGAGACGATCGCCCGCGATGCGATAAACGGTATCGCCGCCGTAGACGGCTTCCTCGGGTACCCGCGTCACGTCTTCGTATCGCGGCCCCGGCACCCTGACCTCGACGAAGGCCCCGGGACGCAGATTGGTCCTGACGCCGATCCCGTCGATTCTGGCGAATACCTCGACGCCGCCGCTCGCAGTCTGCACTTCGCTTTCGATACGGTCGAGCGTGCCGTCGAAGCCCTGTCCGGCCCAAAAAATCTTGACCTGAACGTTTCGGTAATTTCCGTCCGATAGAAAGCGCGTGAACTCCCGGTTCCCCACGTGGAACCGGGCTTCCAAGCTCTCCGCCCGGATCATCTTGGCGACGACATCACCGACATTGACGAATTTTCCAATCGCCGTGGTGACGCCAACCAGGAAACCATCGAAGGGCGCCACAATTCGGCTATCCTCGATATCGCGCTTGGTACGGTCGAGATCGACCTCAAGTCGCGTGATGGTATTGCGCCGTTCGATTTCCCTTTGTCTCGCGTCGCTCAGGCTGAGCTTCGCGTCGTCCAGCGCCTTCTCGGACGAATATCCCGACCCCGCCAACCGCGTGCGCCGCTTCACATCGCGTTCCAAAAGCGAGATGCGCTCGCGGTCCCGTTCGAGCATCGCCCGATTGCCGTTCAGATCGGCTTCGATCTCGCGCAGCTTCGCCTCCGAATTGAAGGGGTCGAGGCGCACCAACAACTCGCCCTTCCGCACGACGCCGCCCTCGATAAAATTCGGACCGATCTCAAGGATCGTCCCCGAGACTTCCGGCCGGATATCGATTTCCCGGCCGGCCACGATGCGGCCGAAGAAACGGCGCTCCGGTTGAACCGTGGCGGACGTCCCGGGTACCGACGCGACCGTCCAAATACGCTCGACCACCGGCTTTGCAGCCAGTTCGGGCCGGGTCGAAATTAGGAATATCGCGACCATTACGCCAAGGGTCAGAATGGCCAACGGGATCATTATCGCGAAGAGCCGCTTCGACAGGTTGAACCGACTCATACCTGTCTTACGAACAAGCTTATCCTGCTTGATATCGTCCCCGTGTTTCATGCTTCTTCCTCGTCTGCATACGGGTCGACCTCGGGAAGGCCCAACATCGCCAGCATTCGCGGGACCATCGTCCCCACGATCAGCCGGACATGCTCGGGCGTATAATCCTCCCAATTCAACCGTGCCAGGATGAGGCCCTTGGTCGCACCGAACGCCATGCATTGCGCGATCATATTCGCGGTCAGCAATAGCGTTTCCGGCGCTCGTCGGTCGTAACCGGTGGCCGCCGCGACGAGTTCCGCGACGGCATCGTGTACGGGATTGATCCGGTCGCGGATCAACATCGCGAATTCGCTCGACGGCTGATGGAATTCGCGCAACATGATCGGCATCTGCCACCGCAAGGACTGGCGGCTGACAATCCCGGTCAACAACGAGCGAATCATATGGGCGGCAATCCGGGCCAGCGCATCGCGATCGCCGTCGGCTTGTTTCACGCCGTCCCGCAGCCCTTCAATCATGGGTGCAAACAACGGCTCCGTATCCTCCACCAGTTTGACGAGGATGCCGTGATAGAGCCCTTCCTTGCCGCCAAAATGATAGTTGATCGACGCGCCGTTGACGTCCGCCTCGCGCGCAAGTTCCCGGATCGAGACGCCGTCATAGCCCCGGTCGGCGATTAAGCGGCCCGCCGCCTCGAGGATACGGGCACGGCTCTCCTCACCGCCGGGACGGCCCGGGCCCCGGCTTTCGGCCTGCGTTACGTTCGTCTTTATGCTGGAATGTGACGCCATATCCTACTCAAACGAAACATTAAATTTCAATCCAACAAGCGGAAGCAAAGTTGTCCGCACAAATAATCAAACGATTGTTTAATAAATAATGCATCTGCTGGATTTTGCAAGAGACAAATTCGGCGGTATTACCGCACGCCACGCCTCACCGGACAGGCATCCAGGGATCGAACAGGATCGAACGCCCGCAACAGTAGGATTAGGTTAGGCTGACTACCCCCAGACTGCTGTTGCCAATCAGTCGAAAATTCGTATTGCTTGGGGAAACAATGCACTTGGGAGAACACGCATGTTCTACGACCCCGATATCAAGAAATCTCACGGCCTGCCGCACGATCCGTTCAAATCGCTTGTCGCACCCCGCCCCATCGGCTGGATCAGCACCGTCAGCACCGACGGCCACGTGAATCTCGCGCCGTATAGCTTCTTCAACGCGGTCTGCTACAACCCGTGCATTGTCATGTTCTCGTCCAGCGGGCTGCCGGACGATCCGCAAAAACATTCTTGGCGCAATGCGGAAGAAACCGGTGAATTCGTCTGCAACATCGTGTCCGAGGAGTTGAAGGATCCGATGAACACCACGTCCGCGCATGTCGCGCGCGGCGTCGACGAGTTCGAGCTTGCCGGCCTGACGGCGGAGCCGTCGGAAAAGGTCAAACCGCCCCGCGTGAAGGAGTCGCCGGCCCATCTCGAGTGCAAGTATCTCCGCACCGTGGAGTTCGAGAGCGAGGAGGCCCATCACACGCACGGCGTCGTCTTCGGCCATGTCGTCGGCATTCATATCCGCGACGACATTCTCACCGACGGCATGGTGGACACGCTCAAGTTCCGGCCCGTCGCCCGCCTCGGCTATATGGAATACACGGTGGTCGACAACGTCTTCTCGATGGGCCGTCCGGACGTCAAGATTCCGAGCGCCGCCGAATAGGACCGGTCACCGGGTCTCCGGTGTCGATCCTCTCTTATCGCTCTCCGGACCAGCCGCCTTCGTTTGACACGGGGGCGGCTAAACCTGTCAAATCGCCCTGCGATCCCAATAAGCACATAACGCCCGGACATGACTGATATTCTCGCCTCCGCCCAGACGCTTAAACCGATGCTCGAACCCCGCGGCATCGCCGTTCTCGGGGCATCGGACAACGCCACAAAGATCGGCGGCGTGCCGTTGCGCTATTTCCGGGAATACGGCTACGCAGGCGGCATCTATGCGGTGAACCCGACCCGCGACACGGTACAAGGGCTGCCCGCTTACAAGAGCGTGACGGATATCGAAGGTCCGGTCGATATGGCGATCATGGCGGTGCCCGCCCACCTGGCGATCGAAACCGCCGAAGCGGCGGCCGAGAAAGGCGTGAAGGCGCTCTGTACCTTCACCTCGGGCTTCGCGGAAATCGGCGAAGACGGACAACGCGCGCAGCAGCGGCTCGGAGAGATCGCACGCGACACCGGGATGCGCATTCTCGGACCCAACTGCCTCGGCTATTTCAATGCCCGAAACCATGTCTACGCGACATTCAGCACAAGCATCGGGCACGGTCTGCCGAAGGTCGGCAACGTCGGCTTGGTCAGCCAAAGCGGCGCCTTCGGCAGTCACTGTTTCGTATTGGGGCGCGAACGCGGTCTGGGCTACAGCGCCTGCATCACCACCGGGAACGAGGTCGATATCAGCGTCGCCGAATGCATCGCCTACCTCGCCACCGACGACAATACCGACGTGATCGCCTGCTACATGGAAGGCTGCCAGGACGGCGAAATGTTCAAGGAAGCACTCGCCCTCGCCTATGAGAACAAGAAGCCGGTCGTGATCCAGAAGGTCGGCCGCTCCGCGGTCGGTACCGAGGCCGCGGCCTCTCATACGGCATCGCTGACCGGCGCGGATCAGGTCTTCGATGCGGTGTTCGAGCGCTACAATGCGTACCGCGCCGATACAGCCTCGGAGTTGATCGACATCGCCTATATGTGCAGCGGCATGTGCCGGTCGGGCACGATTCCGTCCGGCAACAAGGTCGCCATCGCGACGATTTCGGGCGGCGCCGGGGTCACGATGGCGGACGCCGCCGAGGAGGCGGGCCTGGACCTCGCCCCCCTTCCCGACAAGACGCAGGACTATCTCAAGGATCTGGTGCCCTTCGCCGGAACACGGAATCCGGTCGATTTCACGGCGCAGGTCTATAACGACTATTCGGTCATCACCAAAAATTTCGAGGCGATCCTGGAAGAAGGCGGATACGACGCGGTCATCGGTTTCTTCAGTTCGCTGCTCTATTCGGATGCCGTCTCGCAGAAGGTGCTCGATTCCCTCATTCCCGTCCGGAAGGCCTATCCCGACCGGGTGCTGGCGCTGTCGGTGATCGGGCCGGACCAGCGCAAGCGCGACTTCGAAGACGAAGGATTCCTACTGCTGCATGATCCATCGGAGGCGATGAAGACGATCTCGGCAGTCCTGCGGATCGGTGCGGGGCTGGCGCGCGGCCCCTACCCGGCCGCGGACGGCGCAAAATCGCCAATCCTGGAAAACCGACCCTACAACGAACTCGAGGCGAAAGCGGTGCTCAACGCGGCCGGCATCGCCGCCTCGCCCGAGAAAATCGCCGAGACCGCGGCTGAGGCCGAGATTGCGGCTGCCGACATCGGCTATCCGGTCGTCATGAAGGTGGTCTCCGCCGATATCGTCCATAAATCGGACGTGGGCGGCGTGAAACTCAATCTGTCGTCCGCAGGGGCCGTCCGCGCGGCCTACGACGCCATCATGACGGACTGTACCCGCGCCCATCCGGATGCCAAGATCGACGGGATCCTCGTCGCCAAGATGATCTCGGGCGGCGTGGAAGCAATCCTCGGCGTACAGCGCGACCCCGTATTCGGCCCGGTCGTGATGTTCGGTCTCGGCGGTATCTTCACGGAGGTGATGAAGGACGTAACCTTCCGGCTCGCCCCCTTCGGGGAGGAGGAAGCGATGGACATGATCCGGTCGATCAAAGGATTCCCGCTGTTGGACGGCGCACGGGGTGCGGCGAAATGCGATCAGGCCGCCCTGGCAAAAACGCTGTCGCGCCTGTCGGTCTTCGCGGACGCCAATCGCGATGTCGTCACCAGCATCGACATCAATCCGTTGGTCGTTCTGCCGGAAGGCGATGGCGTGGCAGCCCTCGATGCGGTGATCCTGACCGAATAGGCGCTTTCCGATTTTCAAAAACACCCCGGCGCACCGGCAAGCGACATGACGACGGCCACGGTCGCCCCTTGCGTGATCCAGCCGACAAGCGCCATGCTCAGCAGTGCGCCGAGCGCTACCGGTGCCAACCAACCGATCATTCGGCGGCCACAAGCCGCGATACCGGCCGCTCGTCGATCGGCCAGTGCAATGCGGCCGAACCGATGCCGAGCGCCACGCTGAACCACCACATGGCGTCATAGCTGCCGAGATAGTCATAAGCGGTGCCCGCCAACCACGCGCCGAGGAAGCCACCGAGCTGATGGCCGAAAAAGACGATCCCGAACAGCATCGACATATAGGCCGGCCCGAAGATATACGCGACCAATCCACTGGTCAGCGGCACCGTGCCGAGCCAGAGAAACCCCATCGCCGCGCCGAACAGAAGGACGGATGTTTCCGTCACCGGCGCTACGATAAAGACCAGGAAGATCGCCGCACGCGCGAGGTAAAGCAGACTGAGGACGGACTTCTTCGGGTAGCGCTGTCCGAAATAGCCGCAGAAATAGGTTCCGACGATGTTGCAGACCCCAACCAATGTCAACGTGGCGGCGGCCAACCACGGCGGCATGCCCTTGTCGCCGAGATAGGCCGGCAGATGCACCGCGACGAAGGCCAGATGGAATCCGCAGACGAAAAAGCCGGCGGTCAACAACCAGAACCCCTTATGCCGCCGTGCCTCATGGAAGGCCTCTGTCAGGGTTTGGCTGTCATGCCGATCCGGTTCGGCATGTTTCCCAGCGATTCCATAAGCAAGCGGCACGATCAGCAGCGCCGTCACCGCCAGTATCAGAAGACTCGCGGACCAGCCCAACCAATCGATCAGAAGATGCGTATAAGGCAAAGCCAAGAACTGGCCGATCGACCCGCCCATGCTGGCCATGCCAAGGGCTAATGTCCGCTTTTCCGGCGGCGCAGCCCGGCCCACCGCGCCGAGTACGACGGTGTAACCGGCACCGCTCAATCCCAATCCAATAAGCAATCCGCCGACCAAGAGCTGGCCGCCCTCGCCCGCCACGGTCATGATCGCCAACCCGACGGCATAGCAAAGCCCGCCGACAACGGCGACCCGTCCGGCGCCATACCGGTCGGCGGCCGCGCCGGCGAACGGGGCCGCGAGTCCCCAGATCAGATTCATCATCCCCATCCCGAAGGCGAAAGTCTCGCGGCCCAGGTCGAGGTCGACGCTGACCGGCGCCAGAAACAGGCCGAATGTCTGCCGGATACCCGCCGTGATTCCCATGATCACGCCGCCGCTCAAGACAGCGAACAGTAGGACACGGGAAAGCGAATGGAAGGGCGATCGCGACTGACGCATCAAAAGACCTTTGAGATGAATTTGAACTTGGCGTCAGCCTATGCGAGAGGTGATAATCACTAAAACGAATTACTATGATCGTCTAATCTCAATCAGTGATAAAAGAACATGCTCCGATCGAACCTCGACGTGGACCTGTTGCAAGCCTTCGCCGAAGTCGCGCACACGCGCAGCTTCACGCAGGCCGCCGAACGGTTGAATCGCGTCCAATCCGCCGTCAGCGGTCAAATCAAACGCCTGGAATTCATTACCGGCACCCGGCTGTTCGACCGGACCCGCCGCTCGGTCAAATTGACCAAGGAAGGCGAGATCCTGCTGGACTATGCGCATAAGATTCTCCGCTTGAATGACGCGGCCCTGTCCGACCTGGGCCAGACAAGCCCGTCGGAAAAGGTCCGCCTCGCCGTTTCGGATCATTCCGCCTGTTTCCTGCCTCGGGCGCTCGTCCGTTTCGCCGCCGCGATGCCGGCGGCGCAGCTCGAGATCCGGTGTGAACGAAGCTGGGATGCGCTCGATGCGCTGGACGCCGGCGACGTCGATCTCGCCTTCGTAACGCAGCCATGCGGCCGCACGGACGGCATGGTCGTTTACCGTGAACAGCTTATCTGGGCAGCGGCTATCGGTTCGGAAGCGCCGGCGCACGATCCGCTTCCGCTGGCCATCTTCGGGCCCGGCTGCGTCTATCGGGACGCCGCGCTACGGGCGTTGGACGCCTGCGGCCGGTCCTGGCGCCTCGCGTATAACAGCCCAAGCCGCGACGGTCTGCTGATCGCCGTGCGCGCCGGATTGGCGGTCACGGTCGCGACCGAAAACACGCTGGAGAACGGCCTGGCGCCAATCGATCCGGGCCATGCGCTGCCGCCGCTGCCGGAAATCGAATTGTCCCTGCACCGCCAACCGCGCGGCACGCCATCAGCCGCCACGCGGCTGGCGTCGATCATTCGGCAAACTTTGGCGGCAGTCTGACGTTAGCGGTCCGGTTGCGCGAAAACCAAACTGGCATTCACCCCGCCGAAACCGAACGCGTTCGACATTGCAACCGCCACCTGTTTCCGTTTCGCCCGCAACGGCACCAAATCCAGCCCCGCAAAGTCGGGGCCGGGATCTTTAAGGTTCAGGGTAGGCGGCAACACGCCTTTTATCATGGCCATGACCGTGAACACCGCCTCGACTGCGCCCGCTGCGCCAAGCAAGTGGCCGATCGCGGATTTCGTCGAGGACATGGATAATTTGCCGGCGGCCGGCCCGAACAGCGCTTTGACCGCATTGAGTTCGGCCATATCACCGGCCCATGTCGATGTGCTGTGCGCATTGATGTAATCGATATCGCCCGGCTGAACGCCCGCCTGCGACAGGGCGGTCCGCATCGCCCGCAGCGCGCCCTCACCGTCCGCCGGCGGCGCCGTGATGTGATGCGCGTCCGCCGACGCGCCATAGCCCGTCAGCTTGGCGTAGATCCGCGCGCCCCTGGCCCGTGCATGGTCCAAAGCTTCGAGCACCACGATACCAGCCCCTTCGCCCATCACGAACCCGCTGCGGCTTTCATCGAAGGGACGCGATGCCGTCTCGGGCGTATCGTTGCGATCGGTCGACAACGCCTTCGCGGCGGCAAAACCCGCGAGACTTAGACGATTGATGCAGGCCTCGGTCCCACCCGCGACAACCACGTCCGCCTCCCCCAACCTGATCGCCTTGAACGCGTCGCCAATCGCCTGTGCTCCAGCCGCGCAGGCGGTTACCGGCGCACCGATCAATCCTTTAAATCGGTGACGCATCGATACGTGGCCGGCGGCGAGGTTTGCGAGAAAGGACGGCACGAGAAACGGCGAAACCCGGTGCGGACCACGGTTTCGCAATACCGCGTCACCGTCGATCATCGCAGGAAACCCGCCGACACCCGATGCGATAACGGTGCCGGTCCTTTCGCAGTCGCGGTCGGTCCCGGGCTCCCAGCCGGCGTCGATCAAGGCTTCATCCGCGGCCGCGACGCAATATTTGATGAAGCGGTCCATTTTACGCTGATCCTTCGCCGAGATGTAGGCATCCGCTTCGAATGCACCGTCGCTCTTCAGCCCTTCCGGGACGAAACCGGCGATGCGCGCCGGCAGGTCGTCTACGGAAAACCGTTCGATGGCGTGAATGCCGGACAGTCCGTCCGTCAGAGCGCTCCAAACCCGGGAAACCCCGACGCCCAACGGCGTGACGAGTCCCATACCCGTAACCACCACCTCTTTCATCAACTGCTCCGTATCGCGATGTTGCCAGAAACCACACTTGCATAATGCAAGTTACTTCTTAAAGCCGACACGCTGGTAAATTGCAAGTTAAAGGTTCGAGTGGTATTCCAGGGTATGACCGCAAACCGCAAAAAGCCGCTGAAAACAGCCGGTCCCCGATCGGCGTGTCCGATCACGATGACGTTAGATATCATCGGCGACAAATGGACCCTGGTCATCTTGCGCGACCTGTTCACGGGCAAGAGCCAATACAACGAATTCCTGGCATCCCCCGAGGGCATCACGACCAACATTCTCGCGGATCGGCTTAAACGTCTGACGGCCGAAGGACTTGTGGAAAAAACACCCTATCAGACACGTCCCCTGCGGTATGACTACACCCTGTCCGAAAAGGGCATGGCGCTGCAGCCGGTCTTGCAGGAAATTTGCCGTTGGGCGAACGAATACATTCCCGACGCCTGGATACCCCCGGCGAGCTTTATGGAGAGAAAGCATCCCGTAAAGAAGAAAACCTAGAAAAATATTTAGTAAATTTACCAAGAATTTTAACAAACATTCGGATTATTCAAATAATTACAAAATGATCGTTTTTTCTCTATAATAGTGACTATTGTCACATAAATATTTACAAATTTTTATTATCATCTTCCCATATTACGCGTCGTTAAGCTTCGTATTGAACAAAGGGAAGAGAAATGATGTCGATTATTACAAAGATTTTGCGTGATGAGAGCGGTGCGACCGCCATTGAATACGGCCTGATTGCTGCCCTCGTCTCTGTCGCCGCCATCGCAGCGCTTACCGCGATGGGCACCTCGCTCGAAACCATGTTCACGCGCGTGTCGAATGAACTGGAAGGCGCGGTCAACGGCGGCGGCTAACGCCAACCGACCAAGACTAGGCCCGGCGCATGGGTGGAATCACGCCGGGTCAGGACACGAAAACCGGAGCGCATGGTGGGCAGCGCTCCGGTTTTTGAGTCAATGGTTCTCCGCCGCTCGTTCCCTCAGACCGGGTCCCAGCTGAAGACATCCGCGGACACCTCCAGCGGATACATATGCGACTTGAAGGCCGGAATCGCCTGTTCGCCGATCATCTCCGGGGTCCATCCCTCGCTCCGCTGAACCGCGCGCAGCGGCCGCGGCTGGCTGAACAGGAAAATCTCGTTATTGCGCACGCCGAAAATCTGGCCGGACACATTGTCTTCGTCCGCCTTATGGCTGCACAGGTAAACCGCCATCGGCGCGATCTTTTCAGGCGTCATCTGCTTCAGCTTCTCGACGCGCGCTTCGGCCTCCGGCGAATTCGTGGGAATCGAGCCGATCATGCGGCTCCACGCGAAGGGCGAAATACAGTTGGACCGCACGCGGTAGCGCGCCATGTCCAGCGCGATCGACTTGGACAGTCCCATGATGCCGAGTTTGGCCGCCGAGTAGTTCGCCTGCCCCACGTTGCCGACCAGACCGGATGTCGAAGTCATGTGGACGAAGCAGCCGGAACTCTGCTTGCGAAAATGCGGCGCCGCCGCACGGCTGATGTAATAACTGCCGTGCAGATGGACATCGATGACCGCATGCCAGTCCTCGTCGGTCATCTTGTGGAAAATGCCGTCACGCAAAATACCAGCATTGTTCACGACGCCGTCGACCCGGCCGAAACTGTCGAGCGCGCTCTCGACGATGCGGGCCGCCCCCTTCGGATCGGAAACGCTGTCGGTGCTGGCCACCGCCTCGCCGCCGGCGGCGCCGATCTCCTCGACCACCTCCTGCGCCGGGGTCTTGTCCTCGCCCTCGCCCGACACCGACCCGCCGAAATCGTTCACCACGACTTTCGCGCCATGCGCGGCCATCAACATGGCGAAACCGCGCCCGATGCCCCGGCCCGCGCCGGTAACGACGATGACCTTGTCCTGAACCATGCTCATTCTGATAGTGCTCCCGCTTTGGTATTTTCGATCAAGATTACTTTTCATTCCCCGCAGTTTTCAAACGCCGCGACCGACCGCCGCCGGGGCGGCATGGGTTATGTTCGAAATACCCGGCATGATTGAAATGCGGCAGGATATGTATGCCGATACAAGACCAATCCTAGGCCCAAGGCGGCACCGAGACAACGCCGTCGGATGACCCCACGTGCCGAATCAATACGGCACGGTTCCCCGGATGACCGTCCGATGCAGCACGCGCGGATGTTTGTCCATTTCGAAGTCGCCCGTGGCACGATGCATGAGGCAGCGGTTGTCCCACATTACCAGTTCGCCCTCGCGCCAATGGTGCGTGTGGACGAAGCGCGGTTGCGTCGCGAAATCGAGCAGCCGGTACAGCAACTCCCGGCCCTCGGCGACCGGCATCCCTTCAATATGCGACGTGTGGATACCGATGTAGAGTACCTTGCGGCCGGTATCCGGATGCGTCCGGACGATCGGATGCGACACCGGCGGCCGTTCGGCTTTTTCTTCCTCGGTCGCGGGCCGGTTGAACGTGTTGTCGCGGTTGGCTTCCCAACTATGCACCGCCCGAAGCCCCTGGATGCGATCCTTCATCACGTCCGGGAGCTCGTCATACGCATTCGCGACGTTGGCGAATTGGGTCGAACCGCCCTTCGGCGGGATCTGCTTGGCATGCAGCAGCGTCGCGAGCGACGGAATGTCGTGATACGACTTGTCGGTATGCCAAAAGAAATTCCCGCTGGTCGCCGGCGTCTTGGTCGGATTGCCCTCGAGATCGAGATTCGACACCATGTGGACCTTGGGTGATTTCACGCCATCCAGACCCCGCACCACATGCCCCTCGACCTCACCGAAGCGTTCGGTGAAGGCGTACTGCTCGTCCTTCGACAGGTTCTGATTCGGAAAGACCAGGATTTGGTATTCGAGCAAGGCGCTCATGATCGCATCACAGGCCGTGTCGTCGAGCGGCTTCGACAGATCGAGCCCGGTCACCGCGGCCCCCATGAAACTCGGCAGCGGTTGAACCGTCGGAAATCCGGCGCTTTGAGCCATTCCTTGCGGCGCCGCGCCCCGGCTCACCGTTTCGACGTTTTCCATCCTTCGATCCTCCGATAAATGCGAACTGATTGTACGGTAGCACACGGAAAGCGGTCAAAATTCACCCGGCACTGGCCCGATACCCGACGCTGCAGTAGGCTCGGCAACAACAGCGGAAAGGAGACCATCATGCCTTCCAGCGAGCATATCGACTTCATGCGCCATGCCCTCGACGAAGGACGCACGGGCGCCGCCGCCGGCAATCCGGCGATCGGATCGGTCATCGTCCGCGACAACCAGATCGTCGCGCGCGGCCACAACACCGTGGCGACCACCTGCGACCCCACCTGCCACGCGGAAACCGTCGCCATTCGCCAAATCTGCCAAGCGGAGAAGGTCACCGAACTGCCGGGCACCACGCTCTACACCACGATGGAGCCCTGCCCCATGTGCATGTGGGCCATCTGCATGACCAAGATCGACCGATTGGTGATGGGCGCGCGCATCGCCGACCTCCAGCCCCTCAGCGTGAACTACGGCGGGTACTCGGTGGAATCGTTCCTCGGCCTGACCGACAACGAGATCGACGTCGTCACCGGCATCCTGGTCGACGACTGCGCCGCGCTGCGCCAAGGCAGTTAGACCGGTCTGCACGTCACGTTTTGCTATTCAAATCTCACGTTCCCACAAGGAGAACCTTTCATGAGCGACATCACCCGCAATCACATCGGCCCCCGCATGAGCCAGTCGGTGGAACACAACGGCGTCATCTACCTGGCCGGTCAGGTCGGCGACGACCAGAACGCCGATGCCGCGACACAAACCGCGCAAATCCTGGCCAAGATCGACAAGCTGCTGGCCGAATGCGGCAGCGATAAGTCGAAGCTGCTCTGGGCGCAGCTTTGGGTCACCGATATGCGCAACTTCGGCGCCATGAACGAGGTGTGGGATGCCTGGATCGATCCGGCCAATCCACCCGTCCGCGCCGGCCTGTGCAGCGCGCTCGCCGCGCCGGACTGGAAGGTCGAGATCATGGTGATGGCGGCGAAGTAGAACCATCCGGTTCGCCCAATGCGTCACGCGGGTTCGCGGCGGTAGTGGTAGCGGTAGAGTTCGGTCGTCAGACCGAGTCCTTGGTAGAGGGCAATGGCGGGGGCGTTCGGCGCCTCGACCTGAAGGCAGACGCCCCGCGCGCCTGCCGCCACCGCCCACGCGAAAAGCCCGTTCAGCATCCGGCGCGCGTATCCCTTGCCGCGCTGCCCTTCATCGGTGATGACGGATTCGACGCACAACAGTCCGCCGTGCAACGCGCCGAAGGCCAATGCGACGATTTCACCGTCGACCCGCAGTCCCGCGAAACCGGACAGGATCATCAGCGATCGGACGACGCGGACGAAAAAGGCGTGCGCATCCTTGTCCCGCTTCTGAAACGATCGCATCGCCGCGAGCCAATCGTCGCCCGGATACGAAAGGATCTCCACCGCCGCGTCCGATGCCGCATCGACGGCGCCGATTTCGGCGTACAGCGTGATCGTTTCGCCCTCTCCCGTAAACCCAAGCGCTTCCAGCCGGGAGTCGACTGTCGGATCCAGCAGGGTCGGCACCCGGAAGATCACCGGCTGGCCCTGCCCGCCATAGACGGCGCGGCCCGCCGCCACGGTTTCGTCAACCGCCCCCGCACCCGCATGCAACGGATTGGCCGAATTCACGCGTCGCCCGAATCCGCCGGAAACGCGCAGCACCCAATCGCCGCACCAAACCTGGTGCAGCGCGGGCCAGGCATTGTGACAGGCTGCTTCGGCCTGCCAGGCCAGCGAGGAATCGTTCATGGCCTTGGCTTCGTTCGAGAGGGTTCAGACACTTCCTACCACCAGTATCCGACATTCCCCATCCAACAGGAACTCTGATGCAACGAATGGTATTCTGTCTGTTCTTTGCCGGGCTCCGCTCACTCCTCAAAACACTGGTCATTGAACCTCGGTTTAAAGACTGTCATCGCGAATGATAAGGTGATTTACCGAACAAGGAGCCTCCGATGCGATGTGCATGGCTGTTATCCGTCCTACTCCTGACCAGCTGCGTGTCCACCCATATGAGCGGGTATCTCGGTAAGGAAATTAGCGAAGTCGTCTTGATGGAAGGTCAGCCCATCAACGTGCTCGAACTGCCCGACGGCAGGCGCGGTTACCAGTACATCTTTGGCACGGTAATTGGCTCCACGACGGGAACGACTGTTTCTGAAAGGAAAAGCGAGACATCGGCCGGCAAAACCGCCAACACGAAAGTGACGACGACCGGCAACGCTTCCGCCGCCTATAGCGCCCAAGGATGCCTTGTAACCTATATAGCCAGGCAACAGGGCGATGCCTGGATCGTGGAAGATTTCCGTTATCCGTCGCGGATCGTCTGCTAGGTCGCCAGTTGTTATTTCAACGGCCGCACGTCAATCTTCCCCGCTCACTCCGCCATTCGACTTTCACCAAACCTGATGCAGTGCGGGCCAGGCATTGTGACTGGCCTGCTCGGCGCGCCAGGCGCATTCGGTCGCGGTCATGTCAGTTCCTTCCCTACAAAATGGGTTTGGCCCGGCGTAATCGCAACGCCGGGCTAGCCCATGGATACATTACAGTCAGCCGGCTAGTACGGCTTTTCGCCCTTCACGAGCGTTCGCAGCAACGTTCGGGTCTCGGTGAGGTCGTAGTTCGCGAAGGCCTTATGCATCGTCGAGCGGTCGTCCCAGATCAACAGATCGCCGAGCCGCCATTCGTGGCGGTAGATCAGCTCCGGCTCGATCGCCGTGTCGAGCAGTTCCACGACGAGCTCCTGGCTCTCCTCCGGCGACATGCCGACGAAGTTCTCCACCTTGCCCTGATGCATGTAAATCGCCTTCGTCCCACTGTCGGGATGCTTCCGCACCAGCGGGTGGATCACCGGCACGTCGCCGATCCGGCGTTCCGAGGTGTCGTAGCGGTGCGATTTCTTTTTCGACGCGCTGCCCTGGAAGACGTTGACCGTCTGCAGCCCGTCGATCCGCGCCTTCATCGCATCGGGCAGCCGGTCATAGGCCGCCCGCATGTTCACGATCCCGGTGTCGCCGCCGCCCGACTCTGGCAACTCGAGGGCATAGAGCGCGGTGAAGTTCGGCGGCTCTTCGCGATTGGTGTGATCGGTGTGCCAATAGTTCGAATGATAGACCCGCTCGCCGGATTTGCCGGGAAAGGTATTCGAGACGAAGCTCACGTCCGTTTCGGTCTCGTGACTGAAGGCCGTGAAGTTCGGCGGCATCGTCTCACCGAACAGCGAGACCGCCTTCGCAAAACTCTGCGGGTCCAATGTTTGATCCCGGATAACCAGCGCGACATGCTCGACAGCCGCATCGATCAACCGCTGACGCGTCGCCGCGTCCTGCGGCTCGCGCAAGTCGATGCCCGTCGCTTCCGCGCCGGCGAATTCGCCCAATGGTGTGATCGTCAATGTCATTGCCGTCTCTTCCCTTCGCATGATCATACAACAGTTTCGAGACTACGCCCCATCGAACGTCAGAGGGCTGGTCGTTATTGGGACAGGAAAGAGTTTCAACGTCAGCGTCCGATGCAGGCTCATCCGCATCCTCGGCCGCGTGCGGCGTGATCGTCACGCCTTCCGCCACGATATCCAGTTGTTCCAACCAGGCATCGGCCGCTGCGTCCATTTGCGTCGGCACCCGGAATGCCACCTGTTGTCGCTGCCAGCCAAGACCGCACGGCATACCGCCAGGATTTAATCAATTGCACCTGCTGCACTCGTGCCCGCATGCAGCGATTTAGTAAAGTTCACACTTCGCGCGAACCCACCAGAAATACGAACCACCCGTTCGCCGTGGCACTCCTGAAGCAGCGCCGACAAGGCGTTGCAACAGACCCGTTCGACCTATCAGGCGAGTTCGGTCGCGTGTACGCCTCTCCGATTCTGACCAACCGGTTTTCTCCCGGCATCGTCGCAGTGTCGGACTGGCCTTGGGAAACAATTGAATTTGCTTGTTAATTTAACGTGGCGTAATTCAATCAGCTTCGAGCAATCGAAACTGGATTAATCCCAGCTTATCGTTCGAGGCGTTTCGTGGGCCGGATATTCAAGGTAAAAAATCCTATCGCGCTCAGGAAGAGCCACAGCGCCGGTGGAAGCGGGACCGGTTTCAGCGCGAATTCGTATCTGTAGGTTGGGTAAATCATCGCCGACAACTCCAACCCAAAAGAGCTAACAAAGGTGTTGAATTCACTCGGACTGAAAGCAGACGAATAGGATATCGCCATCACGACATCGAACACGTCGCCCGACTCAGCATCGCGGTCCAGTAGGCCAAAAACCATACCCGGGCCAGCATCTGCCGTACACACACCTACAAGACATCCATTGTTGCTCACTTCATTGGTTGTATCTGACTCAACAAGGACACCATTTTTGAAGATTTCATAATTCGTTACCGTACGAAGAATGACCCGAGCAAAAGATTCAGTTGGGTCGCCAACTGCAGTCCACGTGCCTACACCTTCGATGCCACCGAACAAATCCACCCTTGTGGATGTTAGCGATCCAAGTGATTCATCAAACGACGGAACTACGAAGCGCGCCTCTATGACCGGAAACGTTTTTGAACTCGTGAATTCATCCGGAAGTTCTGGAAGATCATAAGAATCGGCGAAATCGCGTTGCAGACCGGTGCCAGAAATCGTGACTACCTCAGCCGCCAGCGCCTGAGTCCATAGTGCCGAAATCAAACAAAGCATGATCAACTGATATTTCATCAGATCCTCCCACGATCCGAAAGCTCATCATAACAACAAAAAATGGTGGGTATGTTCCAAATTGCCCGTATTGATCCAATTACCACCCCGGCAACTTCGTCCCTGAATCGCAGACTTTTTTCATCTCTCTTGTGGACGATCCTTGATCCTGCCTCCGTTGACAGCGCCCGGCCCGGCTGCCTACCGTGGCGCATCCCGCCCCGCGGTGCGACACGCAAAACCAAAAATTCGAGGAGAGGACCATGGCGCCATCCGGCCGACGCAAAGCCCCGGAAGATTTACGCAGTTATCAATGGTACGGCGTCGACGACCTGCACGGCTTCGGCCACCGGTCGCGTACCAAGCAAATGGGCTTTGCCAAGGAGGATTTCGCGGGCAAGCCGGTGATCGCGATCATCAACACGTGGAGCGAGATCAACCAGTGCCACGCGCATTTCAAGCAGCGCGCCGAGGAGGTGAAGCGCGGCGTCTGGCAGGCCGGCGGTTTCCCGGTCGAACTTCCAGCCATGTCGCTGTCCGAGCCCTTCGTGAAACCGTCGACCATGCTCTACCGCAACATGCTGTCGATGGAGGCCGAGGAACTGCTGCGCAGCCACCCGATGGACGGCGCGGTGCTGATGGGCGGCTGCGACAAGACCACGCCGGCGCTGCTGATGGCGGCGGCCAGCATGAACATCCCGTCGATCTTCGTCCCCGCCGGACCGATGCTGCGCGGCAATTGGCGCGGCGAAACGCTCGGCAGCGGTACAGACACCTGGAAATACTGGGCGGAGCGCCGCGCCGGCAACATCACCGAGGATGACTGGGAGGAAATCGAGGGCGGCATCGCCCGCTCGCCCGGCCATTGCATGACCATGGGCACCGCCTCGACGATGACCTCGGTCGCCGAGGTGATCGGCATGACGCTGCCGGGCGCGGCGTCGATCCCGGCAGCGGATTCGAACCACCCGCGCATGGCGACGGCAAGCGGCCGCCGCATCGTCGACATGGTCTGGGAAGACATGACCCCACGCGAGGTCATGACGATGGACGCGGTCAAGAACGCCATCACCACCGTGATGACGCTGGGCGGCTCGACCAACGCGGCGATCCATATCCTGGCGATCGCGGCCCGCAACGGACATGACGTGAGTCTCGACCTGCTCGACGAGCTGTCCCGGAAGACGCCGGTTTTGGCCGACATGCGGCCGTCCGGCCGGTTCCTGATGGAGGATTTTTACTATGCCGGCGGCCTGCGCGGCCTGCTGAACCGGATGCGCGACCTGCTGCATCTCGACTGCGTCACGGCGAACGGCAAGACGCTCGGCGACAATCTCGGCGACGCGGGGGTCTACAACGACGAGGTGATCCGGACGCGCGACAACCCGATGTCAGACGAAGGCGGGCTTGTGGTCCTGCGCGGCAATCTCGCGCCCGACGGCGCGGTGGTCAAACACACCGCCGCCGACCCGAAACTGCATAAGCATGCCGGCCCCGCCGTCGTATTCAAGAGCCATCGCGACCTGCTGGAGCGCATCGACGATCCCGACCTCGACGTTACCGCGGACTCGGTCCTGGTGATGCAGAATGCCGGCCCGGTCGGCGGCCCCGGTATGCCGGAATGGGGCATGCTGCCGATCCCGCAGAAACTGCTGAAGGAAGGCGTGCGCGACATGGTGCGGATCTCGGACGCCCGGATGAGCGGCACGTCCTACGGCACCTGCGTGCTGCACGTGGCGCCGGAATCCTTTGTCGGCGGGCCGCTCGGCCTTGTGCAGGACGGCGATATGATCGAATTGGACATCATGGGACGCCGGCTGGAGTTGAAGGTCAGCGACGAGGAACTCGCCAAACGGCGCGAGTCATGGACCCCGCCGAAACCCCATTATCCAAGAGGTTACGGCTGGATGTTCACCCAGCATATCCAACAGGCGGATAAGGGCTGCGACTTCGATTTCCTGCAATCGTCGGAATTGGTCGATGAACCGGAGGTGCACTGACCCGGTCTATCGCCTCTAGGCGGCCGAACGGTTGTTCCCGCCGGTCGATGCGGCGATGCGCTTGCCCCGCACCGCCATCAGGCATTCGTGGTAGGTGTTCAGAAGGTAGTGCCGGTCGGCCGGCGTATGCGCGCCCGCGAGCGCGCCGCTCGACATGGTCCGGTTCTCGACCCGCATCACGTCCAGCATCAGCCGGTAAGCGACCGCTTCCGGCGTTCCGTCGCCGATCCCGAATTGCACCGATTCCGACATTCGATCCGTCTCCCGCTTCGAGCGCGTCATCCGAATGGCCGAGACCGTCCCCTCTCGCGCCCCTCCGCCGTGCTGAAATCCACTTCCCCTCGCCGACGAAACCCGTCGCACGCATCATGCTCGTTTCACCACGAATCCATGCTTGGCGAGGCCCGTTAACAACAGGTTAACGTCTCTAGTGCCCTGACGTGGCAGGAGTTTTCAACCTTGCCGCGCGGCGGCTACGACGGTTTCTCCTCGCCGCGGATGAAAAAAGGAACCTATTCCGCTGCCTGGTCCAGCCGGTCCGGCCCCACCACGCTGAGCCCGCAGCGCAGGGCTTCCAGACTGATCACCTGGTCCGGCGACACGTTGGCGATACTCACGTCGGGGCCGAAGGCCAGCACAAAGGCCTTCTGCAGTTCGAAGGTGCTGTTCACCGTGACACCCTTGATCCAATAGCCGGTCAATTCGAACAGAACCTTCGAGATGTCGAGTCCGTCGCGCAGCCCCTCCAGCAAATCCTGGTTGATCTCGTCGCCGTCCATCAATTCGGCCGCCTCGACCAGCACCAGATCGCAGCCCGCTTCGAAGCACAGGTTGGCTTGCGCGGTCAGTTCGGCGGCGTCCTGCTTGTCATGTTTCGAGCCGACCTCGCCATGCACTTCCAGCCCGCTGTCGATGGCGATTCGGATCATCCGGTGGCGTTCCTGGTCGTTCAGCGGCACGCAATTGTCCGACACCTCGATGGCGTGGATACCGTGCCGCTTCGCTTCCTCGCAATACGGTTTGACCGCGTCCCAGCCTTGGGTCGCGAAGACATATTCCAGGAACTGACCGCCGATGAACGGTTTCACGTCGAATTCCCGATACAGGTCGAGCTTCTTCCGAAATGTTTCCACATCGTAGAGCCGCGCCGTGCCGGCCACGATCTTGCCGAGATCGATATAGGGCGCGGACAGTTCGAGCATGTCGCGCAGATGCTGCATTGGCTGTCCCCAATCCAGCACCATGGTCAGACCGGTCTTGCGGGGTTTTTCGGTGCTGCGCCCGGCGGGCAGCGGAACCATCTCGAAGGGGCGCTCGGTCATGTCTCGGCTCTCTCGTTTCTTTTCCGGCTTTAGGTGATGCGGTGATAGTAGCGCGGAACCGCGTCCGGATGACAGCCCGCCCCCGACGCCCTATGGTCGGTGAATCAAAGATAAGAAACGACACCGGGAAACGCCGCCATGCGCATCACCCTCCTCGGCACCGGGACGCCGACCCCCTCGCTCAAACGCATGTGTTCCGGCTACGTGGTCGAAACCGGCGACGACGTCATCGTGTTCGACCACGGCACGGGCAGCCATCACCGGCTGCTGGAAGCGGGATACAAGGCCACCGACGTCACGCATTTCGTCTGCAGCCACCTACACTACGACCACTGCATGGACTATCCCCGGCTGCTGATCACCCGCTGGGACCAAGGCGCCGGGCAAATTCCGGAACTTCAGGTCTACGGTCCGCCGGGCATGGAGCGCATGACCAATCTGCTGATCGACGACGACGGCGTGTTCGGCCCCGACCTGATCGCGCGGACCAGCCATCCGCTCAGCCTCGACGTCTACCGCAACCGCCACGGCGAAGGCGACCGCGCGCGTCCCGCGCCGATCGTCCACGAACTGCGCAGCGGCGACACGGTCGAGGAAAACGGCTGGAAACTCACGGTCGCCAGCGTACCGCATGTCCAGCCCTATCTGGTCTGCTACGGTTTCCGGCTGGACACCGCCGAAGGCTCCTTCGTCTATTCCGGCGACTGCGGTCCGTGCACGGCGATGGAGAAACTCGCCGACGGCGCGGACGTGCTGGTCCATATGTGCCAATACATCACCGGCACCGAGCCGTCCGAGGAATACACCAAGGGCTGCATGGGCCATATGGAACTCGCCCAACTCGGCGCGAAGACCGGTGTGCGCAATCTGGTGATGAGCCACATGCTGCTGCAGCTCGACGTGCCGGGCGTGAAGGAACGGCTGATTTCCGAGATGAAATCGGTCTACGACGGCAACCTGATCTGGGGCGAGGATCTGATGGAAGTACCGGTGAAGGACCCGACCCCGGCCAAGATGGACTGACAGGACAAGGAACGATGACCGATACCACAGCCTCGACCGACGCCGACGCCGGATACCGCGCCGGGCTCGTTTATCCGGAATGGGATTTTCAGGTGACCGCCGAAACCCAGACCAGGAAGCTCGCCTGCTGCGACATCGACCCGGCGATCTATGGCGATCATGTGGATATCACGCATTTCGTCCTGGCGACCGTGCTCTCCGCCAAACGGATCGGCCTGCCCGTCAACGGCCGGGTCCATATGACGCAACGGCTCGAGTTAAGCGAGCCGATCGCGCTCGGCGAGACCCTGTCGGTGCGCGGCGAGGATATCAAGGTCGAGCCCGACCGGCGCGGCCATATCGTCACCTCTCGGTTCGACTTCGTCCGGCCCGACGGGTCGGTCCCGCTGCGCGCGGAACGGTCGTCGCTCGTGCTCGACGCCACACGTGCGGAAAAGGCGCAGCCATCCGCGGCAAAGCCAAAGCCCGCCACCGACCCGACCGAGGGCCTGACGAAGATCGGCGAGAAGCAGTTGGTGCCGGAGAAGGTCGCGGCCTATAGCGACGAGGCGGAAAACCTCATCCATTCGGATCCGGAAACGGCGCACCGGTTTGGCTTCCGCGCACCCATCGCCGCCGGCCTGATGGCAATCCGGTTCATGATGGAAGCGCTCAGCAAGGACGCGATGCCGCGACAACTGGACATGCAAATCCGCTTCCGCCGGCCGATGTTCTGGGACGAAAAGCTGGACATCTGGGGCCGCCACGACGACGCGGGCAAGCTCGCCTACATTGCCGTCGTGAACCCGGACGGCAAGCTCGCCAACGATGGGGTCGTCAATCACGTCGGGTAACGAACGCCCAACATCCTTCCAAACAAAAGTGTGACACTTGGCGCGTGAAACAGCGGTGTCCGGGATAATGGAAAGATTGGCGGTGATGGCGTCATGCTTCGACAAGCTCAGCATGAGGATCTGTAGTTTGCCGCCCTCATCCTGAGCTTGTCGAAGGATGTTTCGCCGCACGGCGTGGTAAGCACGGCTGGATTCTCGCCGTCGCAGGAATGACACGCCGCGGATGCGAGAATGACGGTGGTGATGGGCATCCTCTCATGCACACCGAACGCACTAAGCGCATGTTTTCGGCGCTACTTCCCGACATGCTCCGTCAGGAATGCGTCGATCCCCTGCAGATATTTCTGCTCGCTTTGCAGGAAGCCAGTGTTGTGCCCGCCGTTGATTTCGAGAAACTGCTTCGGCTCACGGGCGGCGGCGAAGAGAGCGCGCCCATGCGAATACGGCACGATCTGGTCCTCCGGGCTGTGGATGATTAGAACCGGAACCGAGACGGACGCCAACGCCGATTCGGTGTCGTAGTCGAACCGGGTCAGCCACCGCACCGGCAGGAACCAATAGATTTGCGCCGCCATGTCGGGCACCGAGGTAAAGGCCGATTCCAGGATCAGCGCCCCGGCCTCCCGGCCCTTCGCCGCGTGCGCCGCGACGGCGCCGCCGAGCGAACGCCCGAAGATGACGATCCGCTTCGGGGAAATTCCCCGCCGCCCGGTCAAGTAGCGCCACGCGGCCTCGGCATCCCGGTAGGTCCCCTCCTCCGACGGCTCGCCCTCGCTTTGGCCGTACCCGCGGTAGTCGAGGATCAGCGTCGATAACCGCATTCGGTTGAACAGCCGTATCGACTCCAGCCGATGCGAGATATTGCCCGCGTTCCCGTGGAAGAACAGCAGGACGCCGCGTGCGTTCTTCGCCGGGACAAACCAGGCGTCGAGCGTTACATCGTCCTCGGTCGGGATCTTGACGGATTCGAAATCCAGTCCGATGGAGTCCGGCGTCGCGACGATCGCGCGGGTCGGCGTATCCGGATGGTAGATCAGGCAGGATTGCAGAAGAAAGAGGGTGGCCAGCAACAAAACGTAAAAGCCCGCCACAGGCATCAGGACGCGTTTTGCGGATATGTAAAAATCTTGTGCTGACGCCATCACGGTCTCGTTCCGGTCGCTACCGCACGCTGCGGTGCAGGATTAAGCTCGCCCTTTACGCTCATGCATGCAACCGGGTTTCGCCCCAACGCCCCACAATACCGCGCAAAACGAGTGTTTTCGGGCGTAGCACTTTCTCCGAACCGCTATTGACGTTACAATTCGGGAAATCCTGACGAATTTCCAAATTTTGCGACCACATCCATCCCCGGAGGACGCCATGCCTTATCAACCGACAATGCTCGGCACCCGCTATATGGTCTCGGCAGGCCATTATCTCGCCACCCAGGCCGGCTACAACATCCTGGAGGACGGCGGCAATGCGGTGGACGCGGGCGTGGCGGCGGGCATCGCCCTGGCCGTGGTGCAGAGCGACATCGTCAACGTCGGCGGCGTCGCGCCGATGATCATCTACCTCGCCGAAAAGAACGAAGTGGTAACGATCAGCGGCCTCGGCTGGTGGCCCAAGGCGGCCAAACTCGACATCTTCCTGCGGGAGCATAACGGCACCGTGCCGCACGGGGTGCGGCGGTCGGTCATGCCGGCCGCGCCCGATGCCTGGATCACCGCGCTCAAGCATTTCGGCACCAAGAGCTTCAGCGAGGTCGCGGAAGCGTCGATCCGCTATGCGCGCGACGGATTCAGCATGCACCCCACCTATCAAGGCACGATCGAGAGCGCCCAGGACGGCTACGCCAACTATCCGAGCAACATGGAAATCATGCTGCCGGGCGGGAAGGTGCCGCAGGTCGGCGAGAATTTCATTCAAGCCGACCTCGCGCGCTCGCTGCAGTACATGGCGGACGAAGAAGCCTCCGCATCGTCCAAGGGACGTGAGGACGGTCTGCAAGCCGCCCGCGCGGCCTTCTACGAGGGCGACATCGCGCAGACCATCGCCAAGTTCCACCGCGAGGAAGGCGGATTCATCACCGAAGAGGACATGCGGGAGTTCCGCGTCGCCATCGAACCGCCGGTCAAGCACACGTACAACGGCATCGACGTCTACACCTGCGGACCCTGGTGCCAGGGACCTGTCCTGCTGCAGATGATGGCGCTGCTCGAATCCTACGACTTAAAGGGCATGGGCCATAACTCGGTCGAGTACATCCACACCCTGTCGGAAGCGATCAAACTCGCCTTCGCTGACCGCGAGCGCTACTACGGCGACCCGCGCTTCGTGGACGTGCCGATGGATACCCTGTTGTCCGACGATTACAACGCGGAACGCCGCGACATGATCCGGCCGGACGAAGCCTGGCCGGCGATGCCGGCGCATGGCGCGGTCGACGGTTTCGATCCGATGGAGGCGAAGCTGCTGACCCCGCCGCAGGCGCCGGAATACGTATTGCACGATACGTCCTATGCCTGCGCCATCGACGAGCACGGCAACGCCTTCTCGATCACGCCGAGCGACAGCTGCGGCGCTTCGCCGATCATTCCCGGGCTCGGCCTCGTCGCGTCGAGCCGCGGCTCGCAGGGCTGGGCGGTCGAAGGCCATGCCTCGGCCATCGCGCCGGGCAAGCGCCCGCGCCTGACGCCGAACCCCGCCATGGCCATCGCCGAGGGCAAGATGACCATGCCCTTCGGCACGCCCGGCGGCGACGTTCAATGCCAGGCGATGTTGCAGGTCTTCAACAACGTCCACGAATTCGGCATGGACCCGCAGGAAGCCATCGAGGCCCCACGCTTCTCCACCTACAGCGCGCCCAGCTCCTTCGAACCGCATGAGGCGGAACCCGGTATCCTGCGCATCGAGAACCGCATCGACGACAGCACGGGCGCGGCGCTCGAACAAAAAGGCCACAAGGTCGAATGGTGGCCGGAAATCACCCGCAAGGCGGGCGCGGTCTGCACGGTGGTGCACGACCACGAATCCGGCAAACTCGCCGGCGGCGCCGACCCGCGCCGCCAGTCCCGCGCGATGGGGTGGTAGGCAAGCCTTTCGCTAGCGACACCGCCACCCCACATATGTCCGTGAATCCTTGCGAGGCGGACATGAGGGAGTGGCGGGATGAAGGGGAGCGAGGCCAATAACCCGTCGGGAGCCGGTCCGACCGGCCGTCGGGATTGGCACGCGCTCCCATCCGAGGTTGTCGTATCGGCGCTCGGCAGCAGCGCGAATGGGCTGTCCGCGAAGGACGCGCGCTACCGTCTCGCAGAGAACGGCCCCAACCGGTTACCGCCGCCGAAACGGCGCGGTCCGATCCTGCGGTTCCTGCTCCAATTCAACGATGTCCTGATCTACGTGCTGCTGGCCGCTGCAGGCGTCACCGCCCTGCTCGGTCATTGGATCGACACGCAGGTCATCCTCGCCGTCGTCCTGGTGAACGCCGTCATCGGCTTTGTCCAGGAAGGCAAGGCGGAAAAGGCGCTGGACGCGATCCGCGACATGCTTGCGCCGAGAGCGAACGTAATCCGCGACGCCCATCGAAGCTCCATCCCCGGTGACGATGTCGTCCCGGGCGACATCGTGTTGCTCGAAGCGGGCGATCGCGTTCCCGCCGATGTCCGCCTCTTCGACGTCAAGGGACTCAAGGTCGACGAAGCGGTCCTTACCGGGGAGTCGGTGCCCGTGGAAAAAACCGAGCCGCCGGTTGCGACGACTGCCCCGCTTGGGGACCGGGCCTCCATGGCCTTCAGCGGCACGCTCGTAACCTATGGCCAAGCGAAAGGCGTCGTTGTCGGTACCGCCACGGAAACCGAGATCGGCCGGATCAGCGGCATGCTGTCCGAGGTCACCACCTTGCAGACGCCGCTTCTGCGGCAGATGGGCATCTTCGCCAAATGGCTGACCGCGGCCATCCTCGGCATCGCCGCCCTCGTGCTCGTCTTCGGCCTGCAGGTACGCGACTTCGGGTTCTCCGAGATCTTCATGGCGGTGGTCGGCCTGTCGGTCGCGGCCATTCCCGAAGGCTTGCCGGCCATCCTGACCATTACCCTGGCGATCGGCGTGCAAGGCATGGCGCGCCGAAACGCCATCGTCCGCCGACTCCCCGCCATCGAGACATTGGGCTCGGTCTCGGTCATCTGCTCCGACAAGACCGGCACGCTGACCCGTAACGAAATGACCGTCGCCTCGATCGCCACCGCCCGGCGCCTCTTCACGGTCGGCGGCGCCGGCTATGCGCCGCGCGGCGGCTTCACACTGGACGGACGCGACACCGACGCCGGCGAATACCCGCTGCTCGCCGAAATCGGCCGGGCCGCCCTCCTGTGCAGCGACGCCAGCCTGACCGAAACCGATGGCGAGTGGAGGGTCGAAGGCGATCCGATGGAAGGCGCCTTGCTGGCCGCCGCCGCCAAGGCGGGCCTCGACTGTGAGTTCGAACGCCGGTCCTGGCCCCGAAACGACGCCATCCCGTTCGACTCCGAACACCAATTCATGGCCAGTCTGAACCATGACCACGCGGGAAACGGCGCGATCTTCATCAAGGGCGCGCCGGAGCGCATCCTCGGCATGTGCGCCCGGCAGCGCGGATTCGACCACGATGACGTGGCGCTCGATGCGGACTATTGGCAACGCCAGGCGGAGGAAATCGCATCGCGGGGGCAGCGAATACTCGCCGTCGCAACGAAGGGGACGGACGCGGCGCAATCAGGCCTGCATTTCGACGACGTCGAAAGCGGGCTTACCTTTCTCGGCTTGTTCGGCCTGATCGATCCGCCGCGCGAGAAAGCCGTCACCGCCGTCGCGGAATGCCAAGCCGCCGGCATCCGGGTCAAGATGATCACCGGCGACCATGCGGGCACGGCGGTGGCGGTTGCGCGCCAATTGGGTTTGGAAAACCCGGAGACCGTGCTGACCGGCCACGACCTCGACGCATTGGACGACGAAACACTGCGTGTCCGCGTCCAGGACACCGCCGTCTTCGCGCGCACCAGCCCGGCGCATAAGTTACGGCTGGTGACCGCGCTTCAGGCCGAGGGGGCGGTCGTGGCGATGACCGGCGACGGCGTGAACGACGCTCCCGCGCTCAAACGCGCCGATGTCGGCATCGCGATGGGCCAAAAAGGCAGCGAGGCGGCCAAGGAAGCATCCGAGATGGTGCTCGCGGACGACAATTTTGCGGCCATCGCGGAGGCGGTGCGCGCCGGCCGGACCGTCTACGACAACCTGAAAAAAGCGATCCTGTTCATCCTGCCGACCAACGGCGGCGAAGCGCTCGTCCTGATCGCCGCGATCCTGCTCGGCTTCACCCTGCCGATCACGCCGCTGCAGATCCTTTGGGTCAACATGGTCACCGCGGTGACCCTGGCGTTGGCGCTGGCCTTCGAGCCGAGCGAACCGGACGTCATGTGCCGCCCGCCCCGCGCCGCGGACGAACCCATCTTTTCGGGTTTCCTGATCTGGCGGACGGTTTTCGTCTCCGTCCTCTTCATGGGCGCGATCTTCGGCAAATTCATCCTGGCGACGGTCCAGGGCGCCAGCATCGAGGAGGCCCGTACGATCGCGGTCAATACGCTGGTGGTGCTGGAGATCTTCTACCTGTTCAGCGTCCGCTACCTGAAAGCGCCGTCGATTACATGGCGCGGCCTCGTCGGCACCCCGGTAGTGTTGATCGCGGTCGGCGTGGTGACGGCGCTGCAACTCCTGTTCACCTATGCGCCATTCATGAAGGCCTTCTTCGATGTGCGGCCGCTGAGCCTGCTGCAGGGTCTTGAGATCGTTGCCGTCGGTATCGCCGTTCTGCTCATCCTCGAAGCCGAGAAATGGCTCTACGGGTTGGCGACCGGGCGGCGGCGCGAAAAACGGACCTAAGACGACCATGGTCGACCTTCTGGCCCGCCATTGACGACCAGGGCATCAAGCCCTCATGCTGAGCCGAAGAGAACACACAAACCCTTCGACAAGCTCAGGGTGAGGCGGAAATAAACCAACCCTCATGCTGAGCCGAGGAGAACACACAAACCCTTCGACAAGCTCAGGGTGAGGCGGAAGTAAACCAACCCTCATGCTGAGCCTGTCGAAGCATAACCGCGCACAATCACCGGAGTCTGGCCATGCCCTACCAACCCACCGTCGTCGGCACGCGTTACATGGTCGCCGCCGGACACTATCTGGCGACCCAGGCCGCCTTCGACATCCTCGAAGCGGGCGGCAACGCGGTGGACGCGGGCGTGGCGGCCAATATCGCGCTCGGGGTGCTGCAAAGCGACATGGTAAACGTGGCGGGCGTGGCGCCGATCCTAATCTACCGCGCCAAGGAACGCGACGTGTTGACGATCACGGGGCTCGGCCCTTGGCCGAAGGCGGCGACCCTCGATCTCTTCTTGAACGAGCATGAGGGCGAAATCCCGCTCGGCCTGCGCCGCACGGTGGTGCCCGCGGCCCCCGACGCCAACATCATGGCGCTCGACCGGTTCGGCACCATGTCCTTCGGCGAGGTCGCGGAAGCCGCGATCCGCTATGCCCGCGACGGTTTCGCGATGCATCGGATGATGACCGCCTATATCGAGGCCTACGAGGACAACTACCGGAAATGGCCCGAGAACGCGGCGATCTACCTGCCGAACGGGCGCGCGCCACAGCCGGGCGAGCGTTTCGTGCAAGCCGATCTCGCCCGCTCGCTCCAGTTCATGGCGGACGAGGAAGCGGCGGCGGCGAAAAACGGCCGGTCGGCCGGGCTGAAGGCCGCGCGCGACGCGATCTACTCCGGCGATATCGGCCAGGCGATCCTGCGCTACCACAAGGAAAACGACGGATTGCTCGCAGAGGAAGACCTGACCACCTTCCAATCGACCATCGAACCGCCGGTCAAGCGCACCTTCAACGGCTGCGGCGAGCCGATCGACATCTACACCTGCGGCCCCTGGTGCCAGGGCCCGGTGATGCAGCAGATGCTGGCCCTGCTCGATGGTTTCGACCTGAAATCGATGGGCCACAACAGCGTCGAGTATATCCATGTGGTCGCCGAGGCGATGAAACTCGCGCTGGCCGACCGGGAACGCTATTACGGTGATCCGAATTTCGTGGACGTGCCGCTGGAGCGCCTGCTCTCCGACGCCTATAACGCGGAACGCCGGTCGATGATCCGGCCGGACACGGCCTGGCCCGAAATGCCGCCCGCCGGTGACTTCGGCAACGATCCCGGCCCGGCCTGGATGACGGCACAGCACCTATCACAGGAAAGCCCGCCGATGCCGGGCGACACCTCCTATGTCTGCGCGGTCGACAAGGACGGCAACGTCTTCTCGTCGAATCCGTCGGACGTGACCTGGGAATCGCCGGTCATCCCGGGCACCGGCCTCTGCCCGTCCTCGCGCGGCTCGCAGTCCTGGGCCGTGCCCGGCCACGCGTCGTCCGTCGCCCCCGGCAAACGGCCGCGCCTGACGCCGAACCCGGCGCTCGCGATGCGCGACGGCAAGCTGGTCATGCCGATCGGCACGCCCGGCGGCGACACGCAGTGCCAAGCGGTCCTGCAGGTGCTGCTGAACCGCGAACTGTTCGGCATGGACGCACAGGAAGCGGCGGAGGCGCCCCGCTTCATCACCCACAGCCAGCCGGATACCTTTGCGCCGCACACGGCTTATCCGGGCCGCCTGACCATCGAGGGCCGGATCGACGCCAAGACCGGCGACGCGCTGGCCGACAAGGGGCATACGGTGGAACGGCTGGACGACATGACGTGGAAGACCGCCGGCGTCTGCCTGGTCGCGCACGACCTGGAAACCGGCATCCTGAGCGGCGGCGCCGACCCGCGCCGCCCGTCCCGCGCCATGGGGTGGTAGGAGACGCCTAAACCGGGCGTGCGCCGTTCACGGTGACGCGGTTCATATAGCGTTTGTAGCCGGGATAATCGTTCAGCGCCCTGTGCATGACGCAACGGTTATCCCAGAACGCGATCGAGCCTTTCTCCCAGCGGAAGCGGCAGGTGAACTCGGGCCGGTAGGAATGCTCGAACAGAAATTCGAGCAACGGACGGCTCTCCTCCTCCGTCATTCCCTTGAAACGATGCGTGCGCACGCGGTTGACGTAGAGCGCCTTGCGGCCGCTTTCCGGGTGGGTGATGACCACCGGATGCTCGCACTCGGGTTCCTCTTCCTCACTCGCGTCCTCGCGCAGCTTGCTGGTGCGCTCCTCGTTACGGCCGGCGGAAATCTTCGGCGATTGGATGCGATTGTCGTGCACGCCGGTCAGCCCGCAGAGCAGTTCCTTCATCCCGTCGGACAGGCTTTCGTAGGCGTCATATTGACTGGCGAACATCGTGTCGCCGCCGACCGGCGGAACGTCCAGCGCATAGAGGATAGATCCCATCGGCGGCTCCGGCAGGTGGGTCAGATCATGGTGCCAGGTCTCGCCGACGATGCGCTTGTGTTCCGGATCCTTGCGGATCGGAAAGATCTCCGGATGGCCTTCCAGCGGCACATAGCGTGGGTGGATGTTGAGCGTGCCGAACCGCCGCCCGAAATCCTTGTGCTGGTCTTCTGTGAGATCCTGGTCGCGAAAGAACACCACCTGATGTTCGACGAAGGCGTCATGTATTTCCGAGAAAGCCGCATTGCCGATCGGTTGCGACAGGTCGACACCTTGGATTTCCGCGCCACAGCTTCCCGCGATAGGTCGAACGTCGATATGCGCGTAGGTCATGGTATTCCTCCGGTTACTCGGACCCTGTCACGATGCGGCTCAGTCTGCCACCAACGCCCATCGGCGACAACTCAGCGGCACCGCGAAATAGCGCACATCGAACCGCTCCCACCCGCTTCGCGGTGTGCGATGCCATAGTGCCGGGAAGAATCCGGCCCCGCGATAAAGAACCTGTTGAAATGGGTCGCTGTCGGAAGCACTCTAGGCATATCCCTGAAACCAACAAAGAGCGGATTGCGGTGATCTGTTTATCGGTGCCGCACAAGCACCGCGGCGCAGGCAATCCCGTTTGCATAGCCAAGGAAAGAGTAGACATGGCAAAACTGGACGCGATCAGAAAGCGGTTGGAAGACCGCTTGAGAGAACTCACGGACGAAACACAAGAGATCGGTTCGGAACTCCGAAAGCCTTTGGACGCCGATGCGGACGAGCGCGCGATCGAATTGGAAGACGACGAGGTTCTCGAGGAACTCGGCAACACGGCACTGGAGGAAAGCGAGGAGATTCGCAAGGCGCTGCGCCGAATCGACTCCGGTACATACGGGATTTGCGCCAATTGCGGCGACAAGATCAGCGAAGCCCGTCTCGAAGCCGTCCCGCACGCGGAAAACTGCATCAATTGCGCAAGTTGAGCGATCTCGGGTCCGAAAATCGCAGCGGAACCCGCCGGTATCCGTTGCCCATAACCCGAAACCGGCCGTGAAAATCAACCGGCGGTCTCGCACCGCCACGGCGGTTCCGGCCAGCGAACCAAACCGGCGCCTCGCTGTGAAAGCAGGAGAATAAAGTGGCAAACGACGAACAGTCCAAGTTTTTCGCAGATCAGTTATCAGGGCTCTCCGCTGTATTGCTGGCGGTTATTCGGGCCCTCGAGGAGGGAGATGCGCTCAAACGTGAGGACATCATCGCAATCCTGCACGAATTCCGAAATGACATGAAACCGGACGAGCTCAACGGCGGCGAAGGCTATATGGTCGACCGGTTCTTGGATGGATTGAAGAACGAAAAAATCACCCGTTTCGAGGTCGATTAGCCGCCATACGCGGATTTCGCCGGATAATCGGATCGATGGCACACGCGGTCAGCTCCGCGCAGTATCCGAACCATATTAGCTCCCGCTTGAGCCTCATTTCAGCCTCGGTCAACTGATAACGCTTTGTTCACAAAGCAGTATTAAAATTTCGCCTCAATCGTACCGGTCGACGGGATACGACAATGGCGACGAGAGATATCATCAAGACTGTCGGAGCGCGGACAATTACGTCCGTCCGCACCCGTTTTTACGACGCACGGCACCGGGCGGACGCCCTGGAAACCGTTCGGAAAATCGAACAGCATACGGGCAGCCGCCTGACCAAGGCGATGCGGCGGGAAGCGGATGACTATGCAAGGTCGGTCTTCGGATCGACCCGATTTGCGCCTTGGCTCTACGTGTACACGATGGTCCACGGCAGTTTCCGGGAAGGTTGGATTCCCGACAACTACCTTGGACGGATCGTCATGCCCGCCGTCAATGGCCCCTTGCGCTTTGTCGCCGACTACAAGACCTTCAGCAATATCGTGCTGAGGACGGACGCGCTTCCGGACATCGCCTACTACATTGAAGGCGCGGTTTATGACCGGCAGATGACCCCGATCGATGCGCGCCAAATCCGGGACCTCTTACCGGCAGGTCAAAGCGACGTATTCGCCAAGCAGGATGATTCTCTCCGGGGGATCGGCGTGCAGCGAATTTCCTGTGATGCCCTGAACGACGAGTTCTTCCGCAGCTTCGGGAATTGTGTCCTTCAATCTCCCATCGAACAACATCCCTTTTTCGATGAATTCACCTCGCGATCCGTTGCGACGATCCGGATCAACACGGTTCGCGAGCCCGACGGGTCATTCGGCAAGCGGATCACCTACCTTCGGTTCGGCCACGGCGATACCGCCTGGATCAAAGCAGACAGCTCGTTGCAGATCTCAATCGTTAACGACGAAGGCGATTTGGATCCGATCGGCTACGACCAAGACTTTCTTTCCCGCACAACCCATCCGGACAGCGGCGTCCCGTTCGAAAACAAACGCGTCCCCAAAATCGCGGACGCCGTGGCGACCTGCATCGACCTGCATTCCCAAGTACCGCATTTCGGCATGATTGGCTGGGATGTCACCATCGACCGGGACGAAAAGGTCAAGATCATGGAATGGAATATCGATCATCCGGGTGTCAAACTCGCGGAACCGACAATCGGCCCCTGTTTCACGGGGTTGGGTTGGGAAAAACTAATCGACGAACCTCCGGCGCCCACCTTGTAGCGACATAGCCGGACGGGAAAGAACAAACCGCCGAAAACCTGTATATTCCACCGATGGCAAATCGACCCAACGCGCCGACATGCTGATCCTCGAACTGACGGCCGGGATTCTGCCGGGCATCGTCATCGTGTTCTCGGGTGTCTGGATGGCGCTCCATTGGCGCGTTATCGGCACGGCCCGTCAAAGAGCTCTCGCGATCGCGATGGCGACATCTCTGATCATCGTCCTGATCGGTTTTCTGCGCACCGCCTCCGCGACATTTGTCATAGCGGTCGTCGTCCTGCTCTCGATAACCGTAGCCTATGGCATAGTCTCGGGATCGAGCCGCAACGGATGGCCGCTCCGAACTCTCCCGCCGGACACGCTGGCAAAGATGCTGTACAAACCGCTCGCCTGTTTTTTCGGAACTGCCGCGGTCGTATCGACGGTTGCCCTCTTCGCCACCATGCAACGCGGACCGCAGCCGGATCTGCCGATTTTCGAGTTAAGTGGCACCGCGGCCGCTCTTTGGGCGTTGATGCTGGTCGGCGGCGTCTGGGCGAAGAAGAACATGCCGATGTCACGGCCCACAGTGCATCGGCGCAATGCCGCTAGTCGATATGGACAATCGCCTTTCCGGAAATTTCCCGGTTGAACAGGCGGTCCGCCAAGACGCCGATCTCTTCGAACGGACCCTCCGCCGCAATATTCGGATCGAGTGTGCCGGCGGCGAGCAGCCCGGCAAGCACGCCCAATCCGTCACAGGCGGACCGTCGACCGAATTCGGTAAAGAGATACAAGCCGTAAACCCGGGCGCGCCCGACGCGGAAAAAGTCGCGAACATCGATCGTCGCGGACTCCCCCGCGGACACTCCGAAATTCACCAGGACGCCGCCCCGGTCGACCAGTTGCAAGCTGTCGGCCAGGACATCGCCGCCGACCGAATCCAGGATGCAGTGATACGGACCATACGCGGCGGCGCCCGTGGCGCGCTCGCCGCAGACCACGTGATCGGCGCCCGCGTCGCGCACGAGATCGCTTTGGGACTCGCGGCGGATCAGCGCCGTAACAGTCGCCCCCGACAGCTTCGCCAGTTGGATTGCGAACAGCCCGACGCCGCCGGACGCGCCGGTCACCAAAACACGCCGGCCCAACAACTGGCCCCCCTGCTCCAACGCGTAGAGTGCGGTAAGTCCGGCCACCGGCAAGGCCGCGGCGGCGGCAAAGGACACCTTATCCGGCAGCTCCGCCATCATCCGCGTCTCGACGGCGGCGCGATCGGCCCAGGATCCGGCCGGCACGACACCCACGACGCGGCTGCCTTCCGGCGGCCCCGTGCCATCGGCGGCCGCCTGCGCGATGACGCCCGCAAGATCCCAGCCCAAATGCGTCCCGGCGGCTTCACGCCGGGTGCGCCGGACTTCGCCCAGGTTGAGCGACACCGCCTTGACCCGCACGATGGCCTGGTTTGGCGCGGGAACCGGGTCCGCAACCTCGGTGACCGCGAGGTGCCCGGTCGCGGTCGGGTCAATTAGGGCGGCGCGCATCGCTTCCTCCTCTCGAATTCCAGTGAGCGACCGGCGACAGCCGCTAGACCGGCCTGTCCCCGCAAACGGTGACGCGATACCCGAAGCGGCGTTGCGGGAAATAATCCCACATAGCGTTGTGCAGGACGCAGCGATTGTCCCAGAAAGCGATCGAATTCGGCTCCCATTTGAAACGGCATTGCCAGGCGGGCTTCTCGATGTGCCGGTACAGCATGTCGAGCAGCGCGTCGCTCTCTTCTTTTGTGAAGCCGGCGATCTCCGACGTGAAGATGCGATTCACGAACAGCGCCTTACGCCCCGTTTCCGGATGCGTGCGGACGACCGGGTGTTCCGCCTTGGGAAAGACCTTCGACTCGTCGCTGGTCCGGGGCCGGAAATATTCACCGTCATGGACCGCCGTCAGACCGCCGAGAAACTCGCGCATCGGCTCGGAGAGCGCCTCATATGCCGCGTACATATTGGCGAACAGGGTGTCGCCGCCGCCGTTTTCCGGCACTTCGAGCAGGTGCAGGATCGAGCCCATCGGCGGTTCCGCGTCGCAGGTCACGTCGGAATGCCAATACTGGCCCGATACCTTCGTAGAATTCTCGTCCGCTTTCACGGCGATAACGTCCGGATGACCATCCACCGCGTTGCTGGGTTGCGGGTGAACGTGCAGTTTGCCGAAATGGCGGCCGAAATCCTTGTGCTGGTCCAGCGTGATATCCTGATCGCGAAAGAAGACGACGAGGTTGTCGAGCAATGCCTGGTGGATTTCCTCGAACTGGCTGTTGCTGATCCCATCCGCGATATCGACGCCGGTAATCTCGGCGCCGATGGTCGGCGTCAGCTTGCGTACTTCTATGGGTTGGAGACTCATCGCGTCTATTTCTCCTCCGTCGTGTCCGCATCAGTCTAGCGCGAACCGGCGTCGAAGGCACATGCGGGACGCCCCTCATCCGCCCGTTGCCGAGTGACCGGCCTTGGTGCGCCATTCGCGCTGGCAGTCGTCGATGCTCTATAAAGGGACATCAACCCAATTCGATCAGCAACGTCCAGGGAACGACCATGCCAGGATCAGACTCAGCAACACCCCCATCCGGCGCCGGCGATGGCCTCGATGCCATCGTGATCTCGGAAAGCGACAATATCGCGGTCTGTCTTCGCGACATCGACGCCGATAGCGACGTGTCGATCCGGCGGGGACAGGACAGTTTTGTCCTCGTTGCGGCCGATCCGATCCCCCGTGGCCATAAGATCGCCGTCAAGCAAATCGCCGAGGGCGACAAAGTCTTGAAATACGGCGAGGTCATCGGCCAGGCGTCGCAACACATCGGCATCGGCAATCACGTTCACGTTCACAACGTCGTCGACTGAACCGACCACGGAATTCGATCAGCAAGGAGTGTCTCAGGAAATGTTCTTCGGCTACCCACGAAGCGACGGCAGCGTCGGCGTCCGGAATCGCATCGGCATCATCTCGCTGATGGACAACTGCAACGGCCTCGCCCAGAAGATCAATCAAAACGTGCGCGGCACGGACCTCGTGACCGACCTGTTCGGGCGCAAGCTGATCGGACGCAACCACGAGATGCGGCTCAAGGCGATCCACGGGATGGCGATGAACCCCAATCTGGCGGGCGTCGTCCTGATCTCGCTGCACAGCACGTCGACCGACACATTTGCCGAACCGATCGCGGCGGCCGGCAAGGACGTCGAGTGCGTCGCGTTCCAGGACGAATGCAGCACGTGGCGGACGGTCGAGAAAGGCATCGTCGCCGCGGCCAAAATGGTGCGGAAACATTCGGCCACGCAGCGCAGCGAACAGCCGCTGTCCAAGCTCATCTTCGGCGTGGAATGCGGCGGATCGGACTTCAGCAGCGGCATCTCGGGCAACCCGGCGCTCGGCCACGCGGCGGACCTGCTGATGGATGCGGGCGGCTCGGTCGTGCTGTCGGAAACCGCCGAGATCATGGGGGCGGAACATCTACTCGCCGAACGGTCGGTCAACAAGGACGTGGCGGCGAAGATCGTCCAGGCGATCGCCGATATGGAGGAAATGTCCCGGATGGGCGGCGTCGAGGATATCCGCAAGACCAATCCGTCGGCGGACAACATCAAGGGCGGCCTCACCACCTTGGCGGAGAAGGCGCTAGGCGCGGTCAAGAAGGCCGGCACCAAGCCGCTGCAGGGCGTCGTCGACTATTGCGAGCCCGTCGTCCCCGAGCCGCCGGGCTTCTATTTCATGAGCACGCCGGCACCGGCCTGCGAATCCATGACCGGCTTGGCCGCCGGCGGCGCGCAGATCATCGGGTTCAACACCGGTCTGGGCCAGCCGTCCTCGCACCCGTTCTCCCCGACGATCAAGATCACCGGCAATCCCCATGCCGCATCGCGCGGTTTCGACGATCTGGACGTGGACGTCAGCGAGATCATGTCCGGTTCCATGACAATCGAGGAAGGCGGCCGTCTCATCTATGACGAGTTGCTGCGGGTCGCCAACGGGCAATACACCTATACCGAACTCTACGAAACGGGGCAGTCGACGATCGGCGTCGCCGGCGCGAGTTTCTAAACACCGGGAGGAATCGCATGAGCGACGATCCGCTGCTGTTCGAGATCCAAGACCGTGTCGCCGTCATCACCTTGAACCGACCGGCGCAACGCAACGCCATCAACCAAGACATGGGAACCAAGCTCATGGACCGCCTGGCGGAGGTGCGTGCGGACCCGGAAATCCGCGTCGCCATCCTGACCGGCGCCGGCGGCACGTTCAGCGCGGGCGCCGATCTGAAGGAACGCGCCTCCGGCGGCGGTCAGCGCAGTCAGGACAACGCGCCCGCATCGGTCATCGAGGCGAACCCCGATGCACGCTGGTCCACGATGACATTCGAGAAACCGCTGATCGCGGCGATCGACGGGTATTGCCTGGCCGGCGGCATGGAACTGGCGCTCGCCGCCGACATCAGGGTCTGCTCGACCGGGGCGCAATTCGGCCTGCCGGAGATCACCCACGGTTTCTTCCCGGGCGGCGGCGGCCCGCAGCGCCTGGCGCGCAGCATCCCGCAATCCATGGCGATGGAACTCGTCCTGACCGGCGACCGCATCGATGCCGAGACGGCGCTGCGGGTCGGCATCGTCAGCCGCATGGTGCCCGCAGACGACCTGATGCCGACCGCCCTCAAGATCGCGACGCGCATCGCGGGCCACGCCCCGCTCGCGGTCAAGGCCGCGAAGGAAATCACCCAAACGGCGTTGGACGAAACCTTCGAGCAGGGCATGCGGCTCGGCGGCGCCCTCCGCTGGATTGTCGGACAAACCGAGGACGCGAAGGAAGGCCCCCGCGCCTTCGCCGAGAAGCGCCCCCCGAACTATATGGGCCGTTAACCGCCGGGCCTGCGGTTCCTAGCGTCCCTCTGCCGTTAATATTGATCGAGCAGGTATTTCACGAGATCGGTGGTGGTCACGATACCGACCAATGTGCCGCCGTCGTCTACCACCGGCAGCGAGTGAAGCGATCCCGTGCTCAATTTCTCCGCTGCCGTGCGGATCGGTTCACCGGCGCCGATCGTGACGAGGTCGCTCGACATCACCTGCTCTATCGTGAATTGCGAATCCAGATACTCCGTATTGGCGGAATCCGGCGTTCCATAGGCATCAAGGCTGAGCTTCATCATGTCGCTGGAACTGATCACGCCGATCGGCTTCTCGCCGTTAACGACCGGCACGTGGTGTATGCGATTTTTGGTCAATAGGGTGTAAACCTCGCTGACCTTTTGCGCCGTGTGCACGGTCATCGGCTCGGTCGACATGATGTGCGAAACAGGTTCGTTGTGCTTCATCGTTGGTACCTTTGCGGTTTAGCGGATAGACGACGGTGAAACCCCGCCTCGCAGGAGCCTCCCCCGCAACTATGCGCCGCGATCGCACGCCCCTCATTGACCGATATCAAGGCGCCGCAAACACCGATGACGGCCGTGATCGCCGTTCGCTTCGGGAAACTCGGCACGGAAACCGCAAGAGATGGTTTGCAGGACTTGTCCTCACCTCCCTCACCCTGAGCCAGTCGAAGGGTCTTCGCTGTCTCTGCAAGCGTTGAAAATGGCTACACGTGTTGGTCTACCAGGATCGGGTTACCGTCCGGATCGACGACGACAAAGCTCGCCGGACCGCTGGTTGCCTCGTCTGCCTCGCTCGCGAGGGAAACGCCATCCGCCTTGAGACGTTTCTGGATATCACGCACGTCCTCGAAATCGTCGAGCGGCGTCCCATCCGGCCCCCAGCCGGGATTGAAGGTCAGCATGTTCTTGTCGAACATCCCCTGGAAGAGACCGATCACGCAGTCGCCGTTCGCGAGGATCAGCCAATTCTGGCTCGCGTCGCCGCCGATCTCACCGAACCCCAGCTTCTCGTAGAATGCCTTCGACGCCGCCAAGTCTTTCACGGTCAGGCTGATCGAAAAAGCCCCAAGGCTCATGGTTGGTCTCCTCAATGGGATGAAAGTTACGGCCGGCGGCGATCCGGCGGTATCTAGTCGTCGCTCTTGTCCGGCCCGAATCCGTCCAGGAACCTCGGACCGTCCTCGATGCCGTCGACCGGCGGGCCGGCAATGCCGTGCCGGGTATCCTTGGCGACGAAGAAGATCACATCCTCCTCGGGTGTCGCCACGCAGCTGTGCTCGACCCCGGCGGGAATATGCACGCAATGGCCCGCCGGACAAAAGATCGTCTGATCGCCGATGTCGCATTGCAGCGTCCCCTGCAGGACGTAGTTGAACTGTTCGTTTGGGTGCGTGTGCCGCTTCGATCCGGACCCTCGGGCCTTATGGATCACGCCGACGATGACCTTCTCGCCGAACAACGCGCCGCCATAAGAGGACGACTTGCCGGAAGTATGGCGCGGGCTCATGACCTCGCAACTCGTTTCCCCGTCGGGCAGGTCGCCCAGCCCGTTCATGTCATAAACATGCTGGATCTTGCCGTCATGCCGTGTTTTCAGCGCGGTGTCGCCGGCCATTTCTCTTCCTCCGAGATTGCATTCGGTGGCCTCATGGTCGGAAGAATGCCCGGGAATTGTCAACCGGCGCGCCGCATGGCATCGACCGGCTCGGCGCGGACGAGACCGCGCACCGAATTTCCGAGATAAACCCGGTCCGCCGTTTCCAGATCTTCCGGCATCAAGATCGCTTCCTCGATCGCGCAATCGGGGTCGGCCAACAGGGCCCGGCGCAGCGTGCCATTCAATAGGCCGCAGGCGAGCGGCGGCGTCAGCAGACGGCCATCGCGCTCGATGAACAGGTTGGTGTAGCTGCCCTCGGTCATTTCGCCCTTCTCGTTGACGAAGATCGCCTCGTCGCAGCCGGTTTCGCGCGCCAGCCGCTCGCGCGTCCGGTCGTAGAATTGCCGCCGCGTCGTCTTGTGAAACAGAAACCGGTTCCCACTGTCGGTGGCTTCCTCCGCGAGGATATAACGCATACGCGCGCCGGGCGACGGCGGGTCGATGGCGGCACTCGTCACGTCGATGCCGCCGAATTCATCCAGGGTCAGACGCACCCGATGGCACGGTCCCGCCAACGCATCGGCGACGTCCTCCAGCGCCGCGCGCACCGCATCGACGTCGCACGCATACCCGAAATAAGCGGCGGACTCCGATAGCCGCGTCAAATGCTCATCCAGCAGGAAATAGCCGCCGTCGCGATCCCAACGCATCGTTTCGATCAGCTCGAACGGCGCGGCGCGGCCGGTCATGAACTGCGCTTTCAAGAGGCTTTCCGCATACTCGGCGGGGCCATCGGAATCGAAAACGATCCCGCTGCCGATACCCAATTCGCCGCGCCCGTCACCGTCCAGCATGATCGTCCGGATCGCGACATTAAGATCCACGTCGCCGTTCGGCGCGATCATGCCGACCGCGCCGGTGTAAACGCCGCGCGGCGCGGTCTCCAAGTCACGGATGATCTCCATCGCCCGGATTTTCGGCGCGCCGGTCACCGACCCGCAGGGAAAGATGCTCCGGATCAAATCGGGCAGGCCGATATCCGGCCGCAACCGCGCCGTTACGCCGGACGTCATCTGGTGCAGGCTGCGGAAGGTCTCGACTCGGAACATATCCTGCACCGTTACCGATCCCACTTCCGCGAGCCGGCCGAGATCGTTGCGCATCAGGTCGAGGATCATGAGATTTTCGGCACGCGACTTTTCGTCGGCGGCCAAGGCTGCCTTCCGGTCCGCGTCTTCCTGCAAGGTGCGCCCCCGCGGCGCCGTCCCCTTCATCGGCCGCATCGCGGCCTGCCCACCTTGCGTGCGGAGAAACAGTTCCGGCGATAAGGACAGGACGTGGAAGTCCCCGCCGCCGATCAATGCGGCATGCGCCACACGCTGCTCGCGCCGCAATTCGTTATAGAAAGCAGTGGGATCACCGGAAAACCGGAAGTGATGCTTGAAGGTCAGATTGATCTGATACACATCGCCCGCGGCGATGTAGGCCTTCACCCGGTCGAACGCCGCCAAATACGCGTCCCGGCCGATCGAGAGCGTCAACCCATCGACTTTGTAATTCGGTTTGCTCGGCGTGAGCGGTGGATCGCCGGCGGCGATTTCCCGGCAGTCCGTAAAGACACCCATCCAAATCAACGGCTGTGACCGATGCGCCGGCAAGAGCGGCAGCAGCTTCGGCTCCAGGATATAACCGAGTTCATAGGCGAGGAACCCGGCGAGATAATGCCCGTCCGCGCACGCTTTATCCATTGCGCTCAATGCCGCCGGTACGCCCCCGGGGTCGTCGCACCGAATGATGCGGACCGGATCGTCGAAAACCCGGGCCGGCCGGGCCGGGTCGAGGTGATCTTCCAGCAAAACATAGGGCGTCCCGGGCACGTCGGTCATGGCACGGCCTGCGTCGACGCCGTCCCATGCAAATCTTCGAAAGTGTCGATGCTGCGCTTCAATCCGAAAGACTCCTCGATCTGCGCCCGCGCCTTCTCCCCCAAGCTTCGGCGCAATTCGGCGTCGTCCCGCAGCCGGGCAATCGCCGACACCAGTGCGTCCGCATCGCGCGGCGGGACGACGATTCCGGCCTCGCCGACGATCCGCGCCGCATCACCCACATCGGTCGCCACCACCGGCAACCCGCTGGCCATCGCCTCGCCGATCGCGTTCGAGAAACCTTCGCCAAAATGCGACGGACTAATCAACGCGTCGACGGCCGAGAGCAACCGCGGAACATCGTCCCGTTCACCCAGCGGTATCACCGGCGTCTTACCGGCCAGCACCTCGGTTCCCGCACCGATCGCGAGACAGGTGACGTCGCGACTGCGCCGCAGCGCGGCCAAGAGCGTGTCATAGCCTTTCATGGTGTCGTAGCGGGCGACAATCGCGATCACGAAGGCGTCTTCGGGCAGGTCCAATGCCTGACGGACGTGTCGGCCGGCCGCTGTATCCGGTGCGAAATCACCGGTATCGATGCCATTATCGACGACGATGGACCGCCGAGGCCGGTATCCGAGCTTGCGGTGCGCGACCTGCCCGGCTTTCGAATTGTAGACGACGCCGTCGACGAAACGCGCCAACAACGCGCAGAGCCGCACCACGATCCGCAACGGCACCGGATACGCGCCGAGGTCTACGTCGGAACAGCGTACGCCCCAGTAGAGCCGGGTCCTCCCCCGCCGCCGGGACAGCCAAAGCGATAAGAGGGCGACAAGGTCCGCATGATACATCCAGCTCTGGATGACCGGTGGTTTCTCCTGGCGGATGATCCCGGCGAGGCGAAATAGCGCCAGGGGATTGGGCAAGCCCCGGCGCAACCCCAGATCTTCCACCGCAACCCCCGCAGCCTGCAGGCGGTCCCGTTGCGACCCGCCCGGCGACAGGCTAACGACGAAGGGCGACGCGCCGTCCCGAGACTGCGCGATACAGAGATTGGCGAGCATCCGTTCCGCCCCGCCGGTCTCCAAACCCGTAATGACATGCATCACTGTCACGCGGCCGCTCCGGCAAAGGCGGACCGGCGCACCGGACGCCTAATGCCCCTGCTCAGATCCCTAGCCGTTTGGTGAACTGACATGACGAACCTATTCTCCCGCTGGAAACGGACTGCGCACGCTATCGCTCTCCGAAAGGCCGATCAAAGGCTTTGTGCCCCGTGGCGCCCGGGACGGCGGATTGTCGCATTTTAGGAATATTCCTTTTATACAATTGTATACATGTGTATCTTGCGCCGGACGCAATGATGGTGTGAGTTTATGACCGACCAAATCGCCGAAGAAATGATTGCCTTGAAGAACCGGGACAATCGGCAATACGCCTCCCGAAGCGAAGCCGCGCATAGCCTGCTGCGACACGCCGTGATGGAGGGCGTCCTGAAGCCGGGCGACCGGTTGCGCGAACTCGACGTGGCGAGCTGGCTCGACATGAGCCGGACGCCGATTCGTGAATCCTTCCGCCGGTTGGAGCGCGACGGCCTGATCACGTTCGCCCCGCACAAGGGCATGACCGTCACAGTGCTGGACCATGGCGCGGTTATGGAATTGTACCGCATGCGGGAGGTTCTCGAAGGAACCGCCGCCTCGCTCGCCGCGCAACACGCCACGGAAGCGGAAATCGCCTCGTTGAAGGACCTGGTCGGAATGGAAGCCTCGATCGGGGCCGATGAGCAAGGCTTATCGGACCACAACATCGCCTTCCACAACGCGATCTATGCCGCCGCCCACAACCGCTATCTGCTGCGGTCGTTGAACGGCCTGCGGGATTCGATGGCGCTGCTGGGCGACACGACCTATTCGATACTCGGGCGGGCCAAGGCCGCCTGCGCCGAACATAATGCGGTCGTGGACGCCATCGCCCGCCGCGACGCCGATGGCGCCGACGACGCCATGCGGGCACACATGCGCGGGGCACAGCACGCACGCCTCCGGCAGATGCACGGTCAGCCCTAGCCCCGCCCGCGCTGGCCCCGTCCGCGCTGGCCCCCTCTTTCTACGTTGTCTAAACTGCAGATATCCTATGAATTACGGGCCGTTCCAGCCGAGTTGACCGAGTTTGAACCAAATTGTATACAAAGATATACAATCTTCCGTACCTGTCTTGAGGACGGTATGGTGCCCGCGTTTGGAAACTGAAACCGTCGTGTGAGTGTTGGGGGAACCTAGAGAAATGAGTGAAGAATTTGACGTAATCGTCGTGGGCGCCGGCAACGCCGCGATGTGTGCCGCCATGTCGGCCCACGAGAATGGCGCGAAGGTCTGCATCCTGGAACGCGCCAACGAGGACGAAGCCGGCGGCAACAGCCGATATACGGCGGGCGCGCTGCGTTTCGCGCATAACGGCCTGCAGGACATCATGACCCTCGTCGACCTGACCGACGATGAAAAAGAGAACAACGATTTCGGCACCTACACGACCGATCAGTTCTTCGACGACATGTTCCGCGTCACCCAATACCGGACCGATCCGGAACTCTGCGAAATCCTGGTGACCAAAAGTCTCGAGACCACCAAGTGGATGCACTCCAAGGGCATCCGGTTCATGCCGATGTACGGCCGCCAAGCCTTCAAGGTCGACGGCAAGATGAAGTTCTGGGGCGGGCTCGCGCTGGAATTCTGGGGCGGCGGTCCCGGCATCTGGGAAATGGAATCGAAGATCGTCGGCGATCTCGGCATCCCCATCAAATTCGAGCACCGCGCGGTCGGACTGCTGTATGACGACGAGAAAGTCTACGGCGTGAAGGTCAAGCATAAGGGCAAGGTCTTCGACATGAAGGCCAAGTCGGTCGTGCTCGCCGCGGGCGGGTTTGAATCCAATTCCGACTGGCGCACCCGCTACCTCGGCCCGGGCTGGGACCTGGTGAAGGTGCGCGGCACCCGCCACAACATGGGCGAAGGCATCAAGATGGCGCTCGACATCGGCGCCATGCCCTATGGCAACTGGTCCGGCTGCCACGCCGTCGGCTGGGACCTTAACGCGCCGGAATTCGGCGACCTTGCGGTCGGCGACAACTTCCAGAAGCACAGCTACCCGCTCGGCATCATGGTCAATGCGACGGGCAAGCGTTTCGTCGACGAAGGCGCGGACTTCCGGAACTATACCTATGCCAAATACGGCAAGGTGATCCTGGAGGAGCCGGGCCAGTTCGCCTGGCAGATTTTCGATCAGAAAGTCACCAGCCTGTTGCGCGACGAATACCGCATCAAGCAGATGACCAAGGTTACCGCCGACACGATCGAGGAACTGGCGCCGAAACTGGAAGGCGTCGACGCCGACCAATTCGTCAAGACGGTCAAGGAATACAACGACGCGGTGATGACCGACGTGCGCTTCAATCCGGCGGTGCTGGACGGACGCGGCACCAAGGGGCTCGACGTTCCCAAGACAAACTGGGCCAACACGCTCGACGAGCCGCCCTACGAGGCCTACGCCATCACATGCGGCGTGACCTTCACCTTCGGCGGGCTGCGGATCGACAACGACGGGCGCGTGCTCGACACCGACCTGCAGAAAATCCCGGGCCTTTATGCCGCGGGTGAGCTGGTCGGCGGATTGTTCTACTTCAATTACGCGGGCGGCACCGGCCTGATGAACGGTTCGGTCTTCGGCAAGATCGCGGGGGCCAGCGCCGCGACGGACGAATAACCGCTCGAAATAGCACTTTACCCAGGCGAAACCGACAGGTCGCGGAACACACGATCCGCGGCCTCGTCGGCCGGGTAGATCAATTCGACGCGCAGCTCATCCAGATTGACTTCCCGTGTGTTGCCGAACCGGGCAACCATCGACAAAGTGGCCACACTCGCATCGCCGATCCGAAGCCTGGGACAGATTACCAGCGCCGACGGATCGTCAGCGGCAGCCAACGCGTCCGGCGAAACATCCTTCAGATATCCTTCCGCCCGCTCCAATAGCGCCTGCAAACGCGGATCGGGACCGCAGTCTGCAATCTCGTGGCGTAACCGCTGCAGCGACTGCGCGGCCACCGCGTCGAAATTCTCGATCATGTCCCGTGCCGGACCAGGGCTGAAGAATACATCGATGACGTTGACCGGCTGCTCGGTCGAGACCGGGAAGAAATTGCGGCCCGCCGCGTTCGCATCCACAAGAGTCCACCATCGGTCGATGACAAAGGCGGGATACGGCTCGTGAGTTTCCAGCATACGCTCGATCGCAGCCCGAAACGGCGCAATGTCGGCGTGCGCATACGGCAATTCCGGGAAGCGCGGCGTCAAACCGGCAGCCATCAGTAGGCTGTTGCGGTCCCGCAGCGGGACGTCCAGCGCCTCGGCGACCCGCAGCACGACATCCTCGCCGGGACGCGACCGGCCGGATTCGATGAACGACACATGGCGCTGCGACATCGCCGCTTCCGCCGCCAGGTCCAGTTGACTGAATCCCCGTTGGTTCCGCCAAAATTTGAGTTGCCGGCCGAACGCCGACGGTTGCGATTGCGTCATTTCATTCCCCGTCGAAGTGGAAACCGATACTGCCGCGCCCCATGACTCGTCACAATTACCTTTCCGGGAATTGAGCGCATTACCGGACCTCCCTACCCTCCGGTCATCGTCAATCGGGAGAACAAAGATGATGAAAGCGATTTGGATTGCCCTGCTGGCCGGCTTTGCCGCCCTCACTGTCTATGCGATTGCCGTCGGCGGCTGGAGCGGCTTGATGGCCTATCTCGGGTCGCTCGGCCCGTGGGGCGCACTCGCCACTGTCGACCTGCTGATCGCCTTGTTTATCGCGATCGTCTTCATAGTTCGGGACGCGGCGGCACGGAAGATCAACGCCGTCCCCTATGTGTTTTTGACCCTACTGACCGGCAGCCTTGGAGTTCTGGTCTACCTGGTTCGTTTTTGGAACCCTGAGGCCCCGTTCAGTCGCCCGAATATTTTGGCGGAGAACTGAGCCTCCTGCCACCGCGTGTCAGCAACCCCGATCCCGACGCCGGATCGGGGTTGCCGCATGATGCAAAGCGTTTAGGATCGCGCGCTCAAAACGCGGGAAGGCATGTAATGGTAGACCAGAGGTACACGATGGTGTCGCTGGGCGTCCGGGATTTGAACCGGGCCGCCAAATTCTACGAGGACGGCCTGGGCTGGAAGCGCTCGAGTGACAGCAACGCGCAGATCGTTTTCTTCAAAATGGGCGGCGTTCTGCTCGGTCTATACTCCTGGGACGCGCTCGCCGAAGATGCAAAGGTACCGCCTGAAGGCACTGGTTTTCGCGGGATCGCGATTGCCCACAACGCGCGCGACAAGGAAGAAGTCGATCGTATTCTCGATACCGCAAAGGCCGCCGGTGCGACAATCCAAAAACCCGCCGAAGAAGTGTTTTGGGGCGGCTATTCCGGTTACTTCGCCGATCCGGACGGTCATTTGTGGGAAGTCGCGTTCAACCCGTTCTGGCCGCTCGACGACGACGGACGCCCGCAGATCGCCGACTGACCCGCCCTAGAGGTACATCGCCGAGACGATCGCCACCTTGTTCTGCGAAACCGTCGCCTGGTCGCTGTCCCACATCACCTCGATCTGACGGACGATATCCCTGTCTTCCTTGGTCATCGGAATGTTGCCGATCCGCATTCGGCACAGGACATTGATCGTCCCGATCAGGTTCTGCACGAAAGGATCGGTGCTCGACACGGCGCGGAGGGCAAGCACCGCATCCGCCAAGGTGGTTCTGAGGGCGCGGAATTGTTCCAGAATCGGCTCGCTCGGAAACAGCCGCGCGGCGAAGGAGATCATCATCCCTTCATCCAGTATGCGGTGCCGCTGGGAAACCGCATCCGCGGCAACCGTGCCCAACCGCGCCCGCTCGATCGGCGGCAGATGGGCGAGCGCCTCGTCGAAGAACGCCAAATTGCAGAACTGCAGCGCCGCCACCGTCAGCCAGGGGTCGGTCGCCTGAAAATTGCCGAGGCCCAGCCGGGTAACCCGGTTGCTGGCGTCGGTGTCATCCGCGGGCCCGTCCCGATAGAGCGTCATTTCGGGTTGTGCCGCGATCTTGCCGCGCCAGGCCACCGACGTAAGCCAGCCGTATTCGAAGCCGAGCGCGGGATGAACCGGTACGGCCGACAGAATCGACAGGCGATGGAGGCCGTACCAGGCGTCGTGTCCATTCACGTTGCCGACGAGTGTCTCGACGCGGCGGGCCGGATCCTCGAAGGTCACCGCCGTGGGCGCCCATTCGGATTGTGCGCCCTTGTGATCGTGCCGGATGCAGGTGCCGTGCACCAGAACATGCTGTGCGTTATGAATGAGATAATCGACGCCGCCCGCGACATATCCCGGATCGATCCAGCTCGTTTCGTCCAGCCACATGAAATACTCGCCGGAAGCCGCGGCGCGCGACGCCGTAAAACATTCGATCGCACTCAGTTTGCGGGTCTCGCGAAACACTCTAATCCGCGGATCGCCGTCGGCGAGCTTATCGACGAAGGCGACGCGGTCTTGATCGGCCGGGCCGTCGTATAGGATGAGCTCGATGGGCTCGTAGCTCTGTCCCAGGGCCGACCGAACCGCACGCTCGACATGCGCCATCGGACCCGAAAGGGCAACACCGATACTTACGAGCGGATCACTCATACATCGTACCGTGGCAAAGTGCAGAATCGCGTCGGTAGAATACTGTAAGATGCAGCGCTGGCCATAGGGCGCGGTATTATCGTGCAAAATTGGCCGACGCCGCCGTGGGCTCTATAATCTGCCGACCAGCGCGGTTTCTGCCAAACCGCGATGGTCCTTGTCCCCGCAACCTGTCCGACGAAGGAGCCCCTGCCCCATGCAACCGAAGAACATGCTGTTCATCATGTCCGACGAACATCAAGGCACCGCAATGGGTTGCCGGGATCATCCGCTCGTCAAAACGCCGAATATGGATCGGCTCGCCGCCAACGGGACACGGTTCGACGCGGCCTACGCGTCCTGCGCGATTTGCGTGCCGACCCGCGCCGCTTTCGCCACCGGGCGGTATGTCCACGACATCGGCAACTGGTGTAACGCACACCCCTACACCGGTGCGACCAAGGGTTGGGGACACCGATTACAGCAAAACGGGCATCGAGTCGTTTCGATCGGCAAGCTGCACTACCGCAACGAGACGGACGATACGGGCTTCGACGAGCAGATCGTGCCGATGCATGTGGTGAACGGAATCGGCGATGTGGCCGGCGCCGTGCGCGACGAACTGCCGGTCAAGGGCAACTGCAAAAAATTGTCGGACGAGATCGGCCCCGGGGAATCGATGTACACGGAGTACGACCGCAAGATCGTCGACAACACCGTCGCCTGGCTACAGAACGAAGCGCCGAAATTCGGCGACAAGCCGTGGTGCATCTTCGTGTCCTTCGTCTGCCCGCATTTCCCGCTGATCGCCCCGCCGGAGTTCTATGAGATGTATCCGGTCGACGACATCCCGCTGCCCGAGCCGCACCCGGACCGCGGCTACACGCGGCATCCGTGGATCGAGGCGGCGGCGAACTGCTCGATCTACGACCAGTTCTTCACGGACGAGACCCGCAAAATCGCCATCGCCTCTTACTACGGCATGATTTCCTTCCTCGACGACAACATCGGCAAGGTGCTGGCGGCGCTCGACGACTGCGGCCTCGCCGATGATACGCGCGTTGTCTACACCAGCGATCACGGCGACAACCTCGGCACGCGGGGTCTGTGGGGCAAGTCGAACATGTACCAGCCGGCGGCGCATATCCCGATGATCATGGCCGGCCCCGACGTGCCGAAAGGCAAGGTCAGCAACACACCAGTCACCCATGTGGACGGCTACCAGACGATCCTGGACTGCGTCGGCCTGCCGCTGGACGACACCGACAAGGACCTGCCGGGTAAATCGATGTTGGACATCGCCGCCGAGGACGACGACACGGCCCGCGTCGGCTTCAGCGAATATCATGCGTCCGGCGCCAAGACCGGCGCCTTCATGCTGCGCCGGGACAACTTCAAATACATCCACTATGTGGAGATGGCTCCGGAACTCTACGACCTGGACACCGACCCGATGGAATTGAACGACCTGTCGAAAGCGCCGGAACATGCCGCTCTGATGGACGATTTCGAGACACAGTTACGTGCCATCTGCGACCCGGAAGCGGTGGACCGCCGCGCCAAGGCGGATCAGGCCGCCCTCGTCGAGAAACACGGTGGGCGGGCGGCGGTCCTGGAACGCGGCAGCTTCGGCGGCACGCCGGCCCCTGGCTACAAGCCGGAGTTCAGGTCGGGCTCGGATTAGTCATTGTCGCAACTCGGTGTCATTCCCGCGAAAGAAGGAATCCAGTGGAAACAAACGACCGTGGATCCCCTCTTTCGCGGGATTGATGAACTACGGGGCCTCTATCCGACTTTATATTCCGCCACCAACCCGTCCTTAAATTTCAAACCATGACCGGGCGCCTCCGGGGCGGTCATGATGCCGTCGACCGGCGCGGCCCACTCTTCGAACAGGTCGCCCAGCAGCCCCATCTCCTCGATGATCAAGCCGTTGGGGATCGACGCCATCAGGTGGATCATCAGTTCCGGGTAGAGGTGCGGCGCGATCTTCATGCCCCAGGTGTCGGCGATGGCGGCGATCTTACGCAGCTCGGTCAGGCCGCCGCGCACCACGTCGGGCTGCAGGATCGGAATCTTCGGGTTCTCGAAAAAGGGTTTCAGTTCGAACCGGGTGAAATGGCTTTCCCCGCCGACCACCCGGGTATCGAGCGCATCCGCGACCCGGAAATAGCCCTCGAAATCGGTCGGCACGACCGGCTCTTCCAGCCAGTAGATGCCGTGGTCCTGCAGCCGCTTGCCCATCAGGATCGCGGTGTCGGCGGTCCAAGCCATGTTCACGTCGACCATGATGTCCACGTCCTCGCCGACCGCGTCGCGCACGCGGCGGGTATTCTCCACATCCTCGGCCTCGGTCCAGGTATGGCCGACCTGCATCTTCACGGCCTTGAAACCCTCGCCGGCCAACCGCTTGGCCTTTTCGACCATGCCGTCGCCGCCGAGGCCGCGCCACACGCCGGAACCGTAGGCCGGGACTTCCTTCCGGCAATGACCCCAGAGCCGGTGCAACGGAAGCCCCGCCTTCTGCCCGATTAGGTCCCAGAGCGCCACGTCGACCGCCGACAGCGCGAACATCTGCGCGCCGCCGCGCCCATCCGCCTGCCCGGCTATCCATAGCTCGTGCCAAATGCCCTCGACCTCGGTGGCGTCGCGGCCCAGCAGGCGCGGCGCGATCACTTCCTCCAGGCAGGCCTTGGTCGTGCGGAAGCCGTCGCGCATGTAGAGCTGATAGCCGAGGCCGATCAGACCCGACGCGGTCTCGATCTCGACGATCAGAACATCGCGATCCCGCGAATATCCCTTCTGCACCAAAAGCTGCTCGACATAGGGAATGCGCAGCAGCGTGACCCGGACATCTTTGATGATCATGGCGGAATGGTCCCTCTCGTGCGGTATCTGCACCGCCGACATTGACGGCGACATCGGTGCGTAAGGCCCTGTCATGCAGGGAAAAACCTATCGCGATTTGACATGGCCTCTTTGCTGCTGTCAAACGAGGGGGCGGGTCGCGGCGGCAGCGGCGGCGGCGCCAAGGGACAGCAATCACGCCGCGGGAGGACACGGGATGGAATTCGAATATTCGGACCGGACGAAGAAGCTCAAATCCGAAATCGAAGCGTTTATGGAAGAGTATGTCTATCCCAACGAGTCCACCTATTACGAACAGCTCGACGAGGGCGACACGCGCTGGAAACCGCTGCCGATCCTCGAGGACTTGAAAGCCAAGGCGAAGTCCGCCGGCCTGTGGAACCTGTTCCTGCCGGAAAGCGAGAAAGGCGCGGGCCTGACAAATCTCGAATACGCCCCGCTCTGCGAGGTGATGGGCCGGGTCAACTGGGCGCCCGAGGTGTTCAACTGCTCGGCCCCGGACACCGGCAATATGGAGACGATCGAGCGTTACGGCAGCGAAGAGAACAAGAAGGAATGGCTGACGCCGCTGCTGAACGGCGAAATCCGCTCCGCCTTCGCCATGACGGAACCGAAGGTCGCCTCCTCCGACGCCACCAACATCGAGACCAGCATCACCCGCGACGGCGACGAGTATGTCATCAACGGCCATAAATGGTGGACCTCGGGCATCGGCGATCCGCGCTGCAAGATCCTGATCGTGATGGGCAAGACCGATCCGGATGCCGAAACCTACCGCCAGCAATCGATGATCCTGGTGCCGCGCGACACGCCCGGCATCACGGTGACGCGCATGCTCAAGGTCATGGGTTTCGACGACGCGCCGCACGGCCACGGCGAGGTGATCTTCGACAACGTGCGCGTGCCCGCGGGCAACATGTTGCTCGGCGAAGGCCGCGGCTTCGAGATCGCGCAAGGCCGCCTCGGCCCGGGCCGCATCCATCACTGCATGCGCATCATCGGCGTCGCCGAGCGCGCGCTGGAGCTGATGTGCCGGCGCGCGACCGAACGCAGCACCTGGGGCAAGTCACTGGCGGAACGCGGCGTGACGCAGGAGCGTATCGCGCAGGCCCGCATCGAGATCGAGATGAACCGCCTGCTGGTGCTCAAGGCCGCCTACATGATGGATACGGTCGGCAACAAGGCGGCGCGGCAGGAAATCGCCATGATCAAGGTCGCGGCACCCAACATGGCGCTCGGCATCATCGACAACGCCATGCAACTGCACGGCGGCGGCGCGATGAGCCAGGAATTCCCGCTCGCGTACATGTACGCTCGGATGCGGGCGCTGCGCTTCGCCGACGGCCCGGACGAGGTGCACCGCCAGCAGATCGCGCGCCTGGAACTGCGCCGCCAGACCAACTGGACGCCGCGGCCCAAGGATTCGGATTAGACCGACGCGGTCACGCCGCCGTCGACGCGGAGGTTCTGACCGGTGATGTAGCTGGAGGCGTCGGACACCAGGAAGGCGACGGTTTCCGAAATTTCACGGACGTTTCCGTAGCGCCCCATCGGTATCTGCGCCACGCGATGCTCCTTTTCCGGCCGGCTGTCGATGAAACCCGGCAGAACGTTGTTCATGCGGATACCGTCCGCGGCGAATTTCGTGCTGAATAGCTTGGTGTACGCAGCGAGACCTGCCCGGAAGACGCCCGAGGTCGGGAAATCCGGATCGGGCTCGAACACCGCATAGGTCGAAATGTTGACGATCGAGCCGGATTTCTGCGCTTGCATCGTCGGCAGGACCAACCGCGCCATTCGGATGACGTTCAGCAGGTAGTAATCCATGCCGAGGTGCCAATCCGCATCGCCGATCTCCATGATGTCGCCCTTCGGGCCATGTCCGGTACAGTTCACCACGCCGTCGATGCGGCCGAACCGCTCCAACGCGGCGGCGACGAATTGTTCGAGATCCTCGGGAACCAAGTTCGACCCGGTGAACCCCAAACCGCCGAGTTCCTTGCCCAGCGCCTCGCCCTTCCCCGACGACGACATGACCGCCACGTCGTATCCGGTTTCGGCCAGTTTCTTCGCCGCATCGGCGCCCATGCCGCTGCCGCCCGCGATGATCAGGGCGGCGGGTTTGTCTGCCATGGTTCGTGCTCCTTCCAAATTTTCCAAGTTGTGTTTGATAAATCCATCTCAGATCACCGCCTTCTCGACGAAGGGCCGGTTCTCCGCGATCCGGGCGTAGTTGAAAGGCGTCAGGTCCAGCGTGCGGTACTCGCCATAGGTGATCCATTCCGACGTGCCCCGCCCCATCGCGGGTGATTGCTGGAAGCCGTGGCCCGAGAACCCGTTCACGAAGATGAAATTCGCCACCTCGGTATGCGGCCCGAGAATGGCGTTGTGATCGAAGGTGTTGAAGGCGTAATGCCCGGCCCATGAATTGACCAGCTTGACCGCCTCGAACTGCGGGATACGCGCCGCGATGGCCGGCCAGGCTTTTTCCTGCCAAATGCCATGGTCCTGCACGAAATCGTCGTAGTCTACCGCCGGGTCGTCATCGGGCGGGCACCCGGCGAGGTAATAGGCCCCGTCGGTCCGCATGTGCACGCCGGACGGATCGATGGTCAGCGGCAGGTCGCGGTCGAGCGGCCGTTCCGCGTCAAAGATGAACGTGTATCGCTTGCGCGGTTCGACTGGGATCTCGATCCCGGCCATCCGCGACGTGAGGACGGCGCGCGGCCCCGACGCGTTGACCACCGTTCCGCACGACACCACGTCGCCGGACTTCAAGGTTACGGTTTCGACGCGGTCGCCGCGGGCACTCCGGGCCATCGCGACGACCTCGTTCGCGACGTATTCCGCGCCCCGCTCGCGCGCCGACCGCTTCCACCAGTCGAACATCGTGTTGCCGTCGAAATAGCCCTCGTCGACGAGGTTGTGACTGCCGCAGACGATGTCGTCGACGGTGTAGAAGGGATAGTCCCGCTTGATCTCCTCCGCGGACATGATCCTGGTGCCCGCACCGCACGCCGCCTGTACCGCCTGGCTTTCGCGCAGCGCCGCGGCGAAATCTTCGGTGTCGGCGAGATACAGGTAGCCGAAGCTTTGCAGCGTTATATCGGGCAGGCGCGGATCGTCGCCCATGTAGACCCGGAAATTCTTGATGAATTCCGCGCCGAATTGCGAGATGCGCACGTTGATCTCGTTCGAGAATTGCTGGCGGATGCAGCTGTTGGTGTGCGAGGTCGAGGCGAATTCGTAGGTCGGGTCGCGCTCGACCACCAGGATCGACCCGTCGAAATCCGGATTGCTCGCCAGGAACCACGCCACCGCGGCCCCGTACATCGCGCCGCCGACAATCACCACGTCGTAGGACGCGCGCTGCGGTGTGTCTGTCATTGTGGCTTGCGGCAACGGCGCGGCTCCCGAGAGTTCGTTGGCCTCAGGATGGCAGATGGCCCGCCCCGCCGTCTAGAACGGCGCTTCGTCGCCCGCGATGGTGATCCGATGCATGCGGCGGCGCTGTCCGGCATAGTCGTTGATCGCGTAATGCTGGCAGCAACGGTTGTCCCAAATCGCCATCGATCCCGGCGCCCATCGAAACCGGCAGGTGAATTCCGGCCGCTCGATATGCTTCTGAAGTTGATCGAGGATCGGCCTGCTTTCCTCTCGGGTACAGCCCTCGATGCTCTGGGTATGCGAGCCCATGTAGAGCGATTTGCGCCCGGTATCCGGATGCGTCCGCACCAGCGGATGGATCGATTCCGTCTGGACGTCGCCGGGATCCCTCAATGTCATGCCGCTGGCGCCGGCATAGCGTTCCGCCCGCGACTTCCGGCCGTGCGCAGACGTCCGGTCGCCACCATTGTGGCAGCGCAGCCCATCGACCATCGCCTTCATGCCATCCGACAGGGCGTCATAGGCCGCGTGCATGTTGGCGAACTGCGTATCGCCGCCGGCCGCCGGCGTTTCCAGGGCGTAGAGCATGGTGCATTTCGCCGGGACCGGCGAGAACATCTGATCCGAATGCCAACTGTTGCCGAACGCGTAGGTGTCAGTCTCGGCCTTTATCAGTTCCAGGATTTCGGGATGATCGTCCAATCCCTTCATATAGGGATGCAAGTGAATGCCGCCCCAGCGCTTGGCGAAGTCGAGGTATTGCTCAGGCGTGATCTGCTGATCGCGGAAGAAGATAACGTGATGGTCGACGAAAGCTTGGTAAATTTCCCCGAATAGATCGTCCGTCAGCGGCGCCGACAGGTCGACGCCCTTGATTTCCGCCCCGAGCGCACCGGCCAAAGGCGCGACCTCGATCGTTTCGTAGGGACGGTGATTCCAGAGTTGGACACCTTCGGGCATAACAGGACCGTTATCGTTGTGGGTTGCGGCTGGATGACCCGATTATAGCAATCGCCGATCTTCCCCTGCAAAATCCGCACGTCCGGTCACAATCTTGTAGGTTGTTCCTACGCCGGTCCGTGCATAGTCTGCGCGCCGGCGATACAGTCGCTAAACGGTCCTTGATTCGGCCGCTGCGTCAATCGAGCCAAGGCAGATTCCAACGTGACATCCGACCCCGACAAAACGGCGAGCCGCGCCGGCCTGTGGTTCATGCTCCAAGCCTTGGCCGCGCTGGTATTTTCGGCCGGGATCGTCCTCGTCGCGTGGCTCGATATCGACTTGCTGCCGGGCGACAAGACCGAACCCAAACCAACGGAAATCGCGCGTCCCGGCGCCGTTCCCGAGCCCGAAGCGCCGGTGTCGGAACCCCCTCCCGTTCAGTTCCCGGCGGAATCGTTGCCGCCAATCGGCTCCGCGATGACGCCCCGGCGCGCCAAGCGGCTGCTGGACGACGTGCAGGATCACCTTGCTGAGATCGATCCGGTGAGCGCTGCCCTCCTCGCGCTGGAGACGCTGCCGTGGGACAGTGACACCGAGACCGATCCCGCCAACCTGCTGACGGCGCATCGGCTCGTCTACGAGGCCCATTTCAATCGCCACGAACGTCTGGTGATGCGCGGCCATAAGGGTTTCGTGCGGACCGCGACCTTCAGCCCCGACGGCAAGCGCATCGCCACCGCCGCCGCGGACAAGACCGTACGCCTTTGGTGGGCCGAAGACGGCGGCAGAATCGCCGAACTGCGCGGGCATGACGATATCGTCCGGTCCGCCGTGTTCAGCCCGGACGGTAAACTTCTGGCCTCCGCGTCGTTCGACGGCGACGTTCGTCTCTGGGATGCCGCCGACGGCGGGCGGGAAGACACGCTGAGCGGACATGACGACGAAGTCGCATCGGTCGCGTTCAGCGCCGACGGCAAGCAACTCGTCAGCGCGTCCTACGACGCGACCGCCCGGGTGTGGGATGTGGGGCGCGGCTCGACCACGACCGTGCTGGTCGGGCATACGCGCAAGGTCGTCTCCGCGGTCTTCAGCCCGGACGGACGGCGCGTGCTGACCGCTTCCGACGACGGAACCGCCCGCCTTTGGAATGCGGCGACCGGGGACCTGATTACGGAACTGCGCGGCCACGAAGCCGGTTTGATTTCCGCCCGCTTCAGCCCGGACGGCAGCCAAATCGTCACCGCATCCATCGACCGGACCGCGCGGCTTTGGGACGGCGGAACCGGCGCCGCCGGCCCGGTGCTGCGCGGCCATATCCGTCAGTTGATCTCGGTGCGGTTCAGCCCCGACGGCACGGCGGTGGCGACAACCTCCCGCGACGCGACGGTCCGGCTTTGGCGCGCGGATACCGGCGCGGAGACCGCCGTCCTGCGCGGCCACCGCTCCTGGGTCAACGATGCGATGTTCAGCCCGGACGGCAAGACCGTGGCGAGCGTCTCGGTCGATTGGGAACTGCGGACATGGACCGCCGGCGGCGCGCTGCTCGACGTGATGGCGGGACATCAGAACGATATCATCGGGGTGGAGTTTTCCGCCGACGGCCGGCATATCCTGACCGCGTCCAAGGACGGCACGGCGCGGCTGTGGGACACGCGGGGCGAGGTCGAGAATACCGCGACACCCAATTGGTCCGGCAAGATCGACGACGCCACAAGAAGTCTCGACGGCCGTTTCCGCCTCCGTATGGGACCCGGCAACGACGCCAGCGTCCTCGACGCGGCGACCGGCGCGGCGCAATTCACCCTGACCGGACACACCGGCCCCATCACCACGGCGGCCTTCAGCCCCGACGGGAAACGCATCCTCACCGGATCCGACGACGGCACGGCCCGTCTCTGGGATGCCGCAAACGGCGACGGGATCGGCGTCATCCGCATGTCCGCCCCGATCGCCTTGGTCGGATTTTCGAAGGACGGCAAACAGGCGCTGGTGGTGACGTCCGACCGCGTGTTGCGGCGCTACGAAGTCTTCGCGACGCTGCGCGACCTCGCCGACCACGCGGCGGCGACCTTGCCGCGGCGGCTTACCTGGATCCAACGGCGGCAATACTGGCTGCCGGTGCTGCGACCGAATTAGCGGCTGGCAGGCGCAGCGCGGGTCATACCCGTTTGACGGTCCACTCCTCTGTGATCTTCGTCCCGCCGCCCCGCAACACCTTGGCGACCGGACAGAATCTCCGCAGGTCGCGTTGTACCTTTGCGATGGTGTCGTCATCCGCATCCGTCGTGATATCGATCCTCAACACCATGGACACGAAGGGGATGTCGACCTCTTCCTCGAGCTGCGTACCACGCCGGTCGAAATTGGATTCGAGATCGATCGCCAGATCGTCGACCCGAACCCCGTGCAAGTCCGCCACTTTGTGGGTAATGCGGTTCGTGCAGGCGACCAGCGACGTCAACAACGTCTCGACCGGCGAGATGCCCTTATTGGTGCCGCCGCTCTCGAGCCGTTCGTCGATGGTGATCGAGTGGCCGCGCACGTCGAGATCGATCCGCGTATCCGACGTCCGCGCACCCGATGCGTCACGACCGTCTTGGGCCGAATGGTGACCATGGTTCGGTCCTCCCTTGTCAATAAGCCCGTGGCCCTGCTGGCCCCCTACTCCGCAGCTTCCTTGGTCTCCGCCGCGCGGATCTTTTCCAGCACGTCGTGGTAGTCGTTGACCGGACCGTCCTTGTAGACTTCCTTCAATCCCAGATCGGCGCACCACCGGTGCCGCCGCTCGGTCGCTTCGGCCATCATCGGGTCGATGCCGACCTCGCGCAGCGTCTCCCCCACCTGCCCCATTTCGTCGGCCCGCCGGGCGGCATGGATCGCGGTGCGGCCCATGGTGCGGCCGCAGGTCTCCGTCCAGGTTCGGCCTGCCAGGCTTTTCTCGACCGAGTCGAGCACGTCCTGCTCGATGCCGAAGTGATTGGCCGCACGCATGCATTCCAGATGCAGCGCCGCCATCCCCTTCATCATGATGCTGCGCACCATCTTGGTGGCCGACGCCTGGCCGACTTCCTCCTGCACGAAGGTGAGGTTGAAATCCAACGGCTCGACCAGCGCCATGAAATCGCGCGCGCCGTTTCCGCCCAACAGCATGGGCACGCGATGGGCGCTCGAGGACACATCGGCCATTACCGAGGCCTCCACGAAACGCGCGCCGCTGGGCGCAATCGCCGCTTCGATCCGGCGCTTGTTGCCCGGCGAGATCGAGTTGAAATCGAGGTACATCTGTTCGGGCCTTAGATGCCTGGCCGCTTCTTCCGCCACAGGGATCGAGGATTTGCAAACGACCGTCGAAAACACGATATCCGCGCCGGCGATTGCGTCGGCGACACTGTCCGCCGCCCGCACGCCCATATCCTCGGCCTTCTGGCGCATCGGCGGTCCCGCCGCCGGGTCGTCGAAAAGAATATCGTAGGTCGCGATCCGGTCGACGCCTTCCGCCCGGAGTGATCCCGCCACATGCGATCCCGCTTCGCCGAAGCCGATGAATGCAAAACTCGGTGCCATGCCCGCCGTCCTTCTCGCTGATGTTCGAAAGTAGGACGAATCTTACACGGACTCGCCACCGCCGGGAAAATGCCGCGGCGGCAGAAACCGAAACGCGGGTCTAAGCGCGGCCTTCCTTCTCGACCAGCGCCCAGGCAATCTTGGACAGCAGTTCGCACTTGCCTTTCCGCTGCAACGCCGCCGGCGTCGGCGCGTTGCCCTGGACGCCGCGATAGTAGACGCCCTGGATGATCGCGGCGAAGCGGAACAGCGACAGCACCAGATAGTAGGTGTAGTCGTCGATTTCGCGCCCCGTCCGCGCGCAATACTGCGCCACATAGTCTTCTTCCGAGGGGATGCCGACCGCCTCGTAATCCAGGTCGATGATGTCACCCCAGCGCGGGTCGGCGTAGTGATAGGTCAGGCAGTTATACGCCAAGTCCGACAAGGGGTTGCCGAGCGTTCCTAACTCCCAGTCGACGACCGCGAGGACGCGCGGCTCGGTCGGATGGTAGATCAGGTTCTCCAGCCGGAAATCGCCGTGCGCGATGGTGGTCAGGCTGTCGTCCGGCATGTTGTCGTTGAGCCACGCGGTCAGCTTGTCCATCTCGGGAATCTCGTCGGTCTTGCTCGCTTCGTATTGCTGCGACCAGCGCCGTACCTGGCGCGTGATATACCCGCCGACGCGGCCGTAGTCCGACAACCCGACCGCCGCATAGTCCACGCCATGCAGTTTCGCGAGCGCGTCGTTCATCGCGTCGTAGATCGCCCGGCGCTCCTCGGGGGGCAGGTCCGGCAGCGCCACGTCGCGGAACACGCGGCCTTCCAGGAATTCCATGATATAGAAGGTCTGGCCGATGACCGCGTCGTCCTCGCACAGCGCATAGGCCTTGGCGACCGGCACGTCGGTCGCGTTCAGCGCCGAGATCACCTTGAACTCCCGGTCCACCGCGTGCGCCGACGGCAGCAACTCGCCCGGCGGTTTCTTGCGCAGGACGTAGCGTTTGCCGTTTCCGTCGGTCAGCATGAAGGTCGGGTTGGACATGCCGCCCTGGAATTGGGTGACCTCGAGCGGCGGCGCAAAACCATCGACATTGTCGGACATGAAGCGGGTCAACGCGGCTTCGTCGAAGCGGTGCGCGTCGAGAACGGGTACGGATTCATCCGTCGCAGTGGTGGGAACCGGTGTGTTCATCAATCCAGAATTATTTTTGTTGCTGAATTTTTCGGCTAACCTGCTCGGACGTCGAGCGTGCAGAGTATACCCAAGGCGGACCACCATGACATGCCGAACGGCGACTTTAAAGCGGCCCACCGAAATCCTTCCGGCGGAGACGAAGCAATAACGGTCTCCTCATCGGGGTCCAGGCGGTTGCACGGTGGCACGAAGACTAACGGCTGATCGATCTTGCGGCCGCCATCGAAACCATCCAGCCGTGGCCCGACCGGCGGCCGGACCGCGCCATGAAAGACAACTGAAAGCCGAACCATGAGAACCGACGCGATCCTGCACCCGGATTTCAAGGATCAACCTTATTGGTGGGAAGCCGCCGCGCCGACGGCGCTCGACGACGCCGATCCGCCCGCCCACGCCGATATTTTGATCGTCGGCGGCGGGTATTCCGGCCTGAGCGCTGCGCTGGAACTCGCCCGTGCCGGCCGCAGCGTGGTCGTCGCGGAAGCCGAATTGTTCGGCCACGGGGCCAGTTCGCGGAACGGCGGCGGCGTCAGCGCCGGGGTCAACCTGGGCAAAGGCATCGCCGGCGGGTCGAGCAAGACCGGCACGCAATCCGAAATTTCCCGGCGCTTGGATGCGCTGATGGGCGAAAGCCGCGCCGCCTTCGACCTGGTCGGCACGTTGGTGGAGCGGGAGAAGATCGACTGTCATTACGAAAAACGCGGCCGCCTCGTCGGCGCCTACACGCCGAAACATTTCGCCGGATTCGAAGCGAAGGCGGAGGCGCTCAACCGGCTCTGCAATGCGGGGGCGAAACTCCTGCCCCGCGACCGGTTGCGCGAGGAGATGGATAGCGACTTCTATCACGGCGGCATGACGATTGCGCAGGCCGCGAAGATCCACCCGTCGCTGTACCACCGGGGTCTCTTGGATGCCTGCGCCCGCACCGGGGTGCATCTTTGCGCGAACACCAGGGTCGAGGCGGTCACCGGCGGCCGCGGCGGATTCACCGTCTCCACTTCCAAAGGGACGGTGCAATGCGCGGAGACGATGATCGGCACCAACGGCTATACCGGCTCGCTGACCCCGGACCTGCGGAAATCGCTGGTGCCCGCGACCTCGCATATCATCGTGACCGAGGAATTGCCCGACGACCTGGCGCAAAGCCTGATCCCCAACGGCCGCACGATTTCGGAGACGCCGCGCGTGCTCTGCTACTACCGCATGACGCCGGATGGGAAGCGCATGATGTTCGGCGGCCGCGCCCGTTTTACCGACGTGGACCCGAAACGGCGCGCACGACTGATGCACGCCATGATGACCGAGCGTTTCCCGCAGATGAAGGACGTTCGGGTGACGCATTCGTGGACCGGCTTCGTCGCCTTCACCTACGACTACCTGCCGCATCTGGGCCGCTACAAGGACATGCACTATTGCCTTGGCTGCAATGGCAGCGGCGTCGCGATGATGACCTATCTCGGCAACCTGGTGGCGCGGCGCATCCTGCAGAACGACGAGTTGGACAGCGCCTTCGTCGGTCTCGACATGCCGAAGGTGCCGGTGCCGGGCTACACCGGCGATCCATGGTTCCTGCCGATCATCGGCGGCTGGTATCGCTTCCTCGACCGGTTGGACCGGATGCGAGCGTAAGGCGATGGCCGACGCGTTAACTATTCGCCGCGCCGAGGGCGACGACGACATTGCCGCCTGCCTCGCCCTCCGCCGCACTGTTTTCATCGAGGAACAAGGCGTCGCCGAGGATCTGGAAGTCGATGGGCTGGATAGTAGGTGCATGCATGTCCTCGCGATGCACGACGGCGTGCCGATCGCAACCGCCCGCGTCCGGATCCTGGAGGATGTCGCGAAAATTCAGCGAGTCTGCGTGTTACCTATGCATCGTGGAAAGGGCATTGGCGCGGCGGTTATGCGGTTCATCCTGACCGAAGTCGCGGCCGCCCCTTCGGTCAGGACGGCGCGGCTCGGCGCTCAGATTGACGCCCTCGACTTTTACCGAAAACTCGGGTTTACCCCGGTCGACCCGGAATATTGGGAAGCCGGCATCCGGCATCAAGACATGGAGACCGGGCTTTAGGTCAAACGATCACGGCATCCACGGACCGGCGCAAGGATTTCGGCATCACCGGGCCATATCCATAGCGGACCACCAGATTGGGCCGCCGGTCCCCGGCCCCCAGAAACGACTGCAACGCGCGCCGAACCGACGGCACTTCGACCGCTTGGTTGAGGAAGGCGTGTTTGAGTCCATCGACAGTCGCCTGAAGGGCGAACCGCTGATACGCGCGGCCGGCGTTGAACCAACCTTCCCGATTATCGGTTGCAGCGACGAAGATGACGATCCCGGCGGAGGAGCGAACCTGCTTCGCGTATTTGTCGTTCTCGATTTCCTTGTCGAAGAAGACACCGAACAACCGCCGGCCCAACCATGCGGGCATCGTAGGATTGCCCGACGAAGCCGCGTATAGCCCATCGCGTGTTGCCGCCGCGTCATCGGGATTGAACCGTATCCAATCACGCAGTTCCTCGACGAAAGCGGGGTCATCGATCTGCCGGCTATTGCCGTCAATGACAAGTTCAAGAACCGCCTCCATCCGTTTGGTATCCGTGACAAAAATGGCTTCAATGCCATAAGCGGACGCAGCATTCGTCAACCCGCGAACGACATGCGGCGGAACCGGTCGACGATCATAGATCACCCTGCTGCACTGCCGCTTTGGGATGGCCGCAAACAGGTTGCTCTCGTCACGGGTCGCAGGTCGGATGTTCACGCGCCCCTGGCCGGCAGGTGTGAACCGCACCTCCCCGGCCATGCCACGCGCCCGAGCGGCGAGGCTCAGGTTTTCCGACGCGCAGCCGAGACTGGCATAGAGGTGATGATCGTCCGGATCGACCACGGGCGTCCGGCGCGCGAAATCCGGCAACACGACGATATCGTCGCGATGGGCACGAAACTGCCAGGGTTGCGTATTATGTCCGTTCGCCGCCAACGTGGCGTACCGGACCAAATCCCGGATTTCCGGTTTGGCCGGCACAGTCTGAGTCATCTCGTCCAATACCGCGGCATAGGCGGAATCTTCATAGGTGCACCCGCCGAACGGCGCGGCCGCTAGACTCGCCCCGGAAGCAGCCAAGAAAGATCGCCGGTTAAAGGCCAAACCCATGTCTGCATCTCTCCTTGAGCGACGCCGCCGGTATCCTGAACGACTGTAGGACAGCCCTCCTTGACATCGATCAAAGCCATGCCGGCGGAGCGATGAAGAGCGTTGATTTTATTGTTCAATTAATCAATTTGCTTTAGACAATCTCAAATTGGAATGTTTCGAAGGGAATTCCCGTAATGATTGGTAGCGCCCGTAGGTTTTTCTGTCTTGTGCTGGTCTCTTTTCCGTTAGTCGCCTGCGGCACCACCGCCGTCACGCTCAAATACGACCCCGCCAACGTGCAACAAGCAGCGGCATCCGCCCAGCAATCCATCGCGATCGCATCGGTGACGGACAAGCGCAAGCATGATCCAAACTGGCTCGGCGCAATCCGGGGCGGGTTCGGTAATCCACTTAAGACGCTTGAAACGTCAATGCCGGTTAAAGACCTCGTTGCCGCCGTCTATACCGACGGGCTAAAGGCGCGTGGACTGCTGGCGGAGGGAACGCCGCGATACGACATGCATATCGTCGTCAATCAATATGACAGCAACCAATTTGTCCGGCGCGAGGCCCATGCGCGTTTCGCGGTGACGCTGAAGGATAAGTCGTCCGGCGCGGCGGTCTTCGAAAAGGGAGTTGCCGCCGACAAGGTGGATGGCAGCCTGCTTGCGGTGGACACCGGCGTATTCGCCGACGTCGAAGATCTCCGCATGATTGCCAATCAAGTGTTGCAGGAAGCGGTCGACAAGACCCTCGACGACGAAGCCTTCCTCGCGAAAATCAAATAGAACCAGAGAGCAGCTGCCACCCCAACGTCACGGCGCCCCCAGAAGCGCGACCACGGCCGCGGGTGCACCTGTCGTATCAAGTGCCATGACCGCATCGGCGATGGCATCCACCCGGTCCGCGCGATAGACCCGCCCCGCGTTGAAGCGGAACTTGTCGGTGATGGCATCGTCCGTCAGCGGGCGTTTTTCCGACCCCAGGTGATGCGCCTCGTAGCGGTCGATCTCGCGACCGTCCCGCAACCGTGCCCGCAAGCCGCCGGAAAAATACTGGGGAAACAGCGAGTCCGGATCGAGTTCGTAGCGAATGCGCTCCCGCAGCGCCCGGATGTCCGGATCGTCCAAGGCGTCGGCCTCGCATTCGGCCAGGGTCATCTGACCCCGCGCCAGCGCCGTCGCCGTCAGGTGATAGATGCTGAAGATACCCGCATGCTCGTTCGGCGGATGGCGGCGCTCGTCATCCGGTTCGCAGAGTAACGGCACCTGGCGCTCGTTGACGAGGACGGTGATCTCGTCCACGTCGGCGGGCCGCACGCCGTCCTCCGTGTTCAGGCGGATTGCGCAATCGACGATGCTGTGCGCGTGATGCACCAGCGGAAACGGCTTGATCGCAACGATCCCGAATTCCCAGTCGCCGCCGAGCCCCTTCGTCATCGCCGCCGCGTCGACGGCGGTATCCGGCCCGAACACCATGTTGAACAGGCCATGCGCGCCTTCAAAGGGTCGCCGGGTTCCCTTCACGCCCTCGGCGGCCATCACCGCCGACGTCAGGCCGGCCGCGGCGCTGAGGCCCGCATTGTACCGCTTGCCCCAGGCGCCTTCCTTTATGCCTTCAAGCGATCCGCCCATCATGGTCAACGCGATCCCTTGCGCGGCAACCATCGCATCCCGGTCCGCGCCGAGCAGCTTGCACGCCGCCAACCCGGTGCCGAAGCCGTTCAACAACCCGGACGTCGAATAGCCGCGTTGGGCGAACGGCTTCCCCGCCGCCCCCAACCCGATCCGCGCGCCAATCTCCATCGCGATCACATAGGCGGTCAGCAGGTCGCGTCCCGCCGCGTCCTCGCACGCGCCCAACGCCAGGACCAACGGCACGGCCCCGCCGGAAATGTGATTCAGCGTCGGCGTGTAGGTATCGTCGTAATCCAACGTGTTGGCGAGGCCGGCGTTGAAGACGACCGAGTCGCGTAATCCAAGCGTTTCCGCCTGTCCATACGCCACGGACCCGCCGCCGTCGAGCCGCTGGAACGCCGCCAAGCTGCGCGCCGCGAAGTCGGACTGCGACGCCGCCAGCGCCACACCGATCGTGTCGAGGATGTGCAGTTTCGCCTTCTCGACCAGATCAGCCGGAATGCCGTCGAAGCGGATCGCCGCCGCGAAATCCGCGTAACGTTCGGAAATGGTGGGGTCGGTCATCTATGCGCCGTGAATTCGGTGCCGCCGGAGCATCACATCTTGCGGAACACGCCGCGCCGCAGCGTGGCGATATGTTTGCGCACACCCATCCAGCCGGGCGTCGTCGCCTTGGCCTGCCATTCTTCGGATTCCGGCAGTTCCGGCGTTTCGATCTCGTAGATCGCGAGATAGCGCAGCATGTCGGTGCCCGCCCGCTCCAGTTCGTAGCGCTGCCCGCTGATCACGCCCGGCACGCTGAGCAGGCTCGGGACGTGTTCGGAATCGTAGAGCTTGTTGAATTCCGCGTCGTGTTCTTCGGGGACGTCGATCTGCACGATCAGAATGTAATTGGACATCGATGGGTTCCTCCCTCGCGTTGATGGCATTTGCGGCAGTGTAGACCGACTTGGCCCGCCAAACACAATCCACATCTCCAATTATCTACTAGTAGTCTCACGATTTCGGGCATTCGGCGATCCACGCTATGAATGAAGGGCAGAAAGAAAGGATGTGCGCCGTGCAACCGTTGAAAGACATTCGTGTCCTCGCCGTCACCGTCTATCTGGCGGGGCCGTTTCTAAGCATGACCCTCGCCCGTTTCGGCGCCGAGGTGATCAAGGTGGAGATTCCCGGCATCGGCGATTCGGTGCGCGGTATCGGCCCCTATGCCGGCCCCGAAGGCATTCATCCGACGCGTCGGACCGAGGACGACATCGCCACGAAATTCCTGAAGCGCACGCAAGGGGTGAAATCCCTCACGCTCAACCTCAAGGATCCTGCCGGGCGTGAAATCTTCCTCGACTTGGCGAAGGAATCGGATGTCGTCATCGAGAACCTGTCCCCCGGATCGATGAGGCGGCTCGGACTCGGCTATGACGATGTTTCAAAGGTCAATCCGGGGATCGTCTACTGCTCGATTTCCGGCTATGGCCAGGAAGGTCCCTATGCCGAGAATCCGGCGCACGACCACCAGATCCAGGCGATGGGCGGGATGATGGACATCAACGGCCATCCCGACGGGCCGCCGACCCGCGTAGGCGTCTTCGTCAGCGATCTCGCGACGCCGCTCTATTGCGCCTATTCGATCCTCGCCGCGCTGCGCCACAAGGACCAGACCGGCGAAGGCCAATATCTCGACGCATCGATGATCGATACGTTGGCCACGCTGATGTTCATGGAACCGCTGGAGGAAGCCGTGGAACTCGGCCAGCCAGTGCGCGTCGGCAACGACAGCCGCACCAGTCCGACCGGAATGTACCGCACGAAGGACGCCGACATCATCATCACCGCCGCGGGCTTGGGACAATGGACCGGCTTGTGCGAAGCGCTTGACGCACCGGAATGGCTGGAAGACCCGCGCTTCGATCCGGCCGGTGAACGCGACAAGCATCTGCATGAACTGCGCGCCGAAATTCAGAAACGCATCGGCGTGATGACCTGCGCCGAGGCCATCGAAAAACTCAACAAGGCCGATGTCCCGGTCGCGCCCGTGCGCACGTTGGACCAGATCATCGCCGACGATCATTTCCGCGACCGGGGCTCCCTGAAACCCATGCGCCACGCCAAACTCGACGCACCGGTCGACGGCCGCGTCGTCGCGGGATACCCGATCAACTTCTCCAGCGGCCCCCTGCCCGACCTGCCCGGCGCCCCGACGCTCGGCATGCACACCGACGAAATTCTCGGCGACGTGTTGGGGCTAAGCGCGGAAGCGCGCGCGAAGTTGCGGGAAGACGGGGTTATCTGACGACGCAAAAAATGAAAACGGCGCTCCCCGAAACCGGGAAGCGCCGTTGTTGCCCACACTTTACGCTGAATCAGCCGGTCTGATCGTCGACCGACGCGCCCGGCGCGTTTTTCTTCACGGACTCGATGCCGTTGTCCCGCGCCGACGTGCTTTCATAGCTTTCGCTGGTGCCGATCACCTGTTTATTCGCGGCCAGCAAGTTGAACATGTGCTTGCCGGAATTCGTCTCCTTGCGCTCGTAGCTGGCATCGTCGCCGGCATTCTTCATGACCGACTCGATCCCGTTCGTCGCGCTGGCCTTCTGCTTGTAGCCTTCGCTGGCAAGGATGTTTTGACCGTTGCTCGCCTTCAGGCGAAAGCGAAACTCGCCGCCCTTGTCTTTGTAGAGTTCGAATTTCCCTGACATCTGCTAATGGTCTCCCTGAATTAAATGAACTTTTTCGATTCGCGGTACCACGTGAAAATTCCGTGGCACTCGTTCCCGTTTAATAAACCAAAGCGCGTTGGATTGCGAAGGGTGCACGTAAAGTATGAAGCGATCGCACCACAAACTGCGTCGCAAGGGATTTGGAAAGGCAACGAATCGGCATCTCGAAATTATCGCCGTAAAGGCCGTTAAATAATCAGTAACCATACCGAAGTAAAAACAGCGTCAATAAATGTTGATGCCAGCGTAGCTTGCTTTCAACATGGCATGCGCCATATATGCAGAAGAAGGGGCACAGGGGGCCAGACCAACGCGACCAACCGCGGAGGATACGATGGCCACAACGCACAGACCCGTTACGGTGACGCACGACGCCGCCGCGCCCGAAAACTGGACCAATCCCGCCGGGACCGACGGCTTCGAATTCGTCGAATACACCGCGGAAGACACCGCCGCGCTCGGCGCACTGTTCGAATCCATGGGGTTCGACGCGGTCGCCCGACACCGCTCCAAGGATGTCACGCTCTACCGTCAGAACGACATCAATTTCATCGTCAACGCCGAACCCGAGAGCTTTGCGCAATCCTTTGCCCGCGTGCACGGACCGTCGGCCTGCGCGATGGCGTTCCGCGTGCGCAACGCGGCCAGCGCCTATGAACACCTGATCGCCGCCGGCGCGAAACCCCACCATGGTCGTGTCGGACCGATGGAGTTGAACATCCCCGCGATCAAGGGGATCGGCGACAGCCTGATCTATCTGGTCGACCGCTACCGCGAACAGTCGATCTACGACGTGGATTTCGTGCCGACCGGTGGCGCGGAACTGCGGACACCGCACGGCGTCGGCCTGACCTATGTGGATCACCTGACGCACAACGTCTTTCAGGGCCGCATGGACCGGTGGGCCGAGTTCTACGAGCGGCTCTTCAACTTCCGGCAGATCCGATATTTCGACATCGAGGGCAAGCTGACCGGCCTGCACAGCCGCGCCATGACCAGCCCGTGCGGCAAGATTCGCATCCCGATCAACGAATCCGCCGACGACAAGTCGCAGATCGCGGAATACCTCGAAGCCTATAACGGCGAAGGCATCCAGCATATCGCGCTCGGTACCGACGACATCCACGCCACCGTCGAATTGCTGCGCGACCGCGGCATCGCCTTCATGGACCCGCCGCCGGACGATTACTATGCGGCAATCGACCGCCGCCTGCCGGACCACGGCGAGGACCTGGAACGGCTGCAGCGGAACGCAATCCTGATCGACGGCGCACCGACGCCGGACGGCGGCCGCCTGTTGCAGATCTTCACCGGCACCGTGATCGGACCCATCTTCTTCGAGATCATCCAGCGGAAGGGCGACGAAGGCTTCGGCGAAGGCAACTTCCAGGCCTTGTTCGAGGCGATGGAGCAGGATCAGATCCGCCGCGGGGAGCTATCCACATGAGCGCGGGCGTCGGAAGGACATAATTCGATGGACGGGTCCGCCCCCAACGCCGCGACACCCCCGGCAAACGACTATGTCGTGGATCAGGGCTGGTCGGCCTACAGCGAGCAGGAACACGCCTTGTGGTGCCACCTGTTCGAGCGCCAATCCGAAATCCTGCCCGGCCGGGCCTGCGACGCGTTTCTCGACGGGTTACACCGGCTCGGCGTCGCCGCCGACGGGATCCCAGATTTCGAAAAGCTGTCCGACAGCCTCGATGACGCGACCGGCTGGCGCATCGTTGCGGTGTCGGGCCTGGTGCCGGACGACGTCTTTTTCTGGCACCTTGCCAACCGCCGCTTTCCGGTGACGAACTGGATACGCACGCCGCAGCAGATGGATTATTTGCAGGAGCCGGATGTCTTCCACGACCTGTTCGGCCACGTGCCGCTGCTCACCGATCCGGTGTTCGCGAATTACATGCAGGCCTACGGCCGCGGCGGCTTGAAAGCGCTGCGGCTCGATGCGCTGCACTACCTCGCCCGGCTCTACTGGTACACTGTGGAATTCGGCTTGATCGATACAGCGGACGGGCTGCGCATCTATGGCTCGGGCATCATGTCGTCGCATACGGAATCGGCCTATTGCCTGGAAGATCCGGCGCCCAACCGGATCGGCTTCGACCTGCTGCGGATCATGCAGACCGATTACCGGATCGACGATTTGCAGGAGGTCTATTTCGTGATCGACTCTTTCGACCAGTTGTTCGATGCGACCCGCCCGGACTTCACCGCCTACTACGACGACCTCCGGCGTCGAGACGACCTCACGCCGCAGACCGTTCTGGAAACCGATACGCTGATATCGGCCGGGATTTAAGAGACAGGAGATTCCCATGCGCAATTGGATCAACCTGCCGCGAAGCGAGGGCGTTACCTCGCGCCAAGCCCATGTGGACCTGCCCGAAGGCACCTACGAGCGCGAAATGGGACGCGAGGGATTCTTCGGCCCGGCAAGCCATATGTATCACCGCCGCCCGCCGACCGGGTGGACCGACTGGGAAGGACCGCTGCGCCCGCGCGCTTTCGATCTCACCCGGCTCGATGCCATGGCCGACAGTCCGTGGAACGCCGCGACCGTGCTGCACAATCCGCATATGCGCTATCGCTATTGGCGGACCAGCGGCGCGATGAACGCCCTGGCGCGCAACGCGGACGGCGACGACCTGCTGTTCATCCACCACGGTACCGGCGCTTTGTTCTGCGACTACGGGCATCTGCGGATCGAAGCCGGCGACTACATCGTCGTGCCGCGCGGCACGCTGTGGCGGACCGAGTTCGAGGACGATGCGGCCGTCCTGCTGATCGAGGCCACCAACGGCGCGTATGGCTTACCGGAGAAGGGCTTGGTCGGGCCGCACGCGATATTCGATCCGGCGATGCTCGACACCCCGGCCCTCGACGAGCCGTTTCGGGCCCAGCAAACGCCGGACGGACAGGAAGAGGTCTGGCGCATCGAGATCAAGCGTGGCGATGTAATTTCGACCGTGACCTATCCCTACAACCCCTTGGACGCCGTCGGCTGGCGCGGCAATCTGGCGCCGGTGCGCATCAACGTGCGGGATATCCGTCCGCTGGTCAGCCCGCGCTATCACCTGCCGCCGTCCGCGCATACGACCTTCGTCGCGGATCGCTTCGTCGTCTGCACTTTCGTGCCACGGCCGATCGAGTCCGACCCGGACGCGCTGAAAATCCCGTTCTTCCACAACAATGACGATTACGACGAAGTGATCTTCTATCACCGCGGCGACTTCTTCAGCCGCGACGATATCGACCCCGGCATGGTGACGTTTCATCCCGCAGGCTTCACCCACGGCCCGCATCCGGGCGCGCTGGAAGGCATGCTGAAGGCCCGCAGGGCCGAGACAGACGAATATGCGGTGATGGTGGATGCGCGCGACGCCCTGACCGTCGGCGACCTGTCGGCGGGTGTCGAAAACCCGGACTACGTCATGTCGTGGCGCCCACGTCCCGACAACGAGGAGGCGGCAGACTAGGCAATGAAGCTCGCGACCCTCAAGAACGGGACACGCGACGGACGTCTGGTCGTCGTCGATGACGCGCTCGAACGCTGCGCCCCCGCGATCGGCATCGCCGCCACCTTGCAGGCGGCGCTCGACGATTGGTCAACCGCCGAACCCGCACTGCAAACATTGGCTCATAGACTGAACGGCGGGAAGATCGACAGCGCCGAGCCATTCAGCGGTGCGATCTGCGAGTCCCCCCTGCCCCGCGCCTACCAATTCGCGGACGGCTCCGCCTTCCTCAACCACATGGAGTTGGTGCGAAAGGCGCGCGGCGCGGACATGCCGGAAAGTCTGTATACCGACCCGTTGATGTATCAGGGCCTGTCCGACGGTTTTCTCGGTCCCTGCGACGACATCGCCCTATCAGATGAGAGCTGGGGCATCGACTTCGAGGCCGAGATCGCCGTCATCATCGACGACGTGCCGATGGGCGCGACGCCGGAGGAGGCAAGCGCGCATATCAAACTGGTGTTGCTGTGCAACGACGTCAGCCTGCGCACCCTGGTGCCGGGCGAAATCGCCAAGGGATTCGGTTTCTTCCAGAGCAAGCCCGCCAGTGCCTTTTCGCCGGTCGCCGTCACGCCCGCAGCGCTCGGCAGCGCCTGGGACGGCGCGCGGCTGCACCTGCCGCTGCGGAGTTTCGTGAACGGCGCGGAAGTCGGGCGCCCCGATGGCGGCACCGACATGACCTTCGGCTTCGACGAACTGATCGCCCATGCCGCCCGCACGCGCAGGCTCGGCGCGGGGACGGTCATCGGATCGGGCACCGTATCGAACAAGGATCGATCCGCCGGATCGTCCTGCCTCGCCGAGGTCCGCACGATCGAAACGCTGGAACATGGCGAACCGCGCACGCCCTTTCTCAAACACAACGACCGGATCCGCATCGAGATGCAGGATGCGGCGGGTGCATCGATCTTCGGCGCCATCGATCAGCGCGTCGACACCGCCTAAAAAAAGCGGCCTCCCGAAGGAGGCCGAGTGCTTAGGAGGCTTTGGGAAATTCAGTTCCGGCTCAGAAGTCCTTCTTGCCGATCTCGACGACCGTCTTGTAGTCCTTCTCGCCCCAACGGGCCTTGCCTAACTTGTCGCGGACCTTCTGCGTCGCCGCGATGAACTCGGCCTTGTCCGGACGCGTCACGGTGATGCCCGCCGCCTTCATCTTGGCAAGCAGGTCCTTCTGCATCTTCGGCAGGGTATCGACGACAACCTTGCGGGATGCGGCCTGTGCCTTCTTGAACAGCTTTTGATCGGCCGCCGGCAGCTTGTTCCAAAAGGCGTCGCTGATCATCACGTAGGCCGGTTTGTCGATATAGTCGATCAGCGCGATCGCCTTCTGGACCTCGTAGAATTTCTGCGCATAGATCGTCTCGACCGGGTTTTCCTGCCCGTCGACGACGCCGGTCTGCAGCGCGGTGTAGACCTCCTTGAACGCCATCGGCGTCGGTTTCGCACCGAGCGCGGTGATCGATTCCACATAGTAGTCCCGCGTCGGCGTGCGCAGTTTCAGGCCCTTCATGTCGGCCATCGAGTTGATGACCTTGTTCGTGCTGATCTGGCGCGGGCTCCGCGGCAGGAATCCGAGAATGCGCACTTTGCGCTGCTTCACCAGTTTCTCGTTCCACTTCTGCCCGAGCGGGCTGGCGATGACGGCGGCATAGTTGCCGATTCCCTTCATCAGATACGGCAGGGCGAGATACTCGATCTCCTTGATTCCGGGATCGCCGCTGGCCATGATCTGCGTCGTGCCGAGTGCGAGCTGCGCCAGCATTTCGCGCGGCGTGCCGAGCTGATTTCCCGGATAGATCTTGACGTCGTATTTGCCCTTGGACTCGGCCTCCAGGACCTCCTTGAACTTCACCGCGCCGTTGTACTGCGGCTCGCCTTTCTTCGCCCAGAGCCCGTAACGCACCTCGGCGGCCTGCGCCCCCGCGGCAATCATGCCCAGCAGCCCGGTGGATACCGTCAGGGCCGCGATTCTTAAGATGGATGTCCTCTTCATGACAGTTCTCCCTTCTATCGCACGCGTGTTTCCACGCTTTTCAGATGGTCGATGAACGCAACGGTGAATTCAACGATGTATTCGGTGACCTTTTCGCCGATCTCGGGCGACGATTGAGTCGGGTCGCCGCCCGCGACACCGTTGTCGCACCGGTCGGTGATGTCGACGGCGACGTTGATGTCGACGCCCTGGAATTTGACCGCGTTCAGGCCGGCGGTCGGCAAACCAATCAATTCGCCGGGCGTTCCCGCCGGCTCCGCCAGATCCATCCGCATCAAATCCGGGAACAGGTGCATATAGACCGACGTCAGCGGGTCGCCGCCGTGGCCGAACGCCTTGGTTCCGAGTTCGGGATGAAACTCCTGCCATTTTTCCGGCGTCATCAACCGCCAGACGTTGATGCAGGGAATCATCACGCCGCGTTCCTCCTTGATCTTGCGGATTGTCTGGTCGATCAGCGGGAAATTCCCGCTATGGCCATTGAACACCACCAGATGGTCGAGGTCGTGGTTCAGGAAGTTCTCGCAGATGTCCCACAGGACGTTCTTGAAGGTATCCGGGCGCAAGGCGATTCCGCCGGGGATCGGCCGGAAATAGTCCGCGTAGCCGAACGGCATCGTCGGCGCGGCGATCGCCCCCGAGCGTTCGGCGATGGTATCGGCGATCGCCTCGGTCAACATCCAATCGCCCATCGGCGCCATGGGTCCCTGTTCTTCCTGCGACCCGAACGGCAGCAGGATCGTCGGGTTCTCGGGCAAACGTTCCTTGAACTCCATCCATGTCATGTCTTTCAGCAGATGTTTCTTGGCCATCGTCTCCGTCCAATCACTTGATGCCTGGTCCGAACACCATGTTGGGTATCCAAAGGCTGAGTTGCGGGAACGCCGCGATAATCACCACGGCTACGAAAAGCGGCACGTAATACGGCGCCATCGCGCGCACCATGCGGTTGAACGGCACCTGCGCGATATCCTGGGCAATGAATAACAGCACCCCGACCGGCGGCGTCCCGCCCCCGATAATCAACACGAAGATCATCAGCACGCCGAAATGCACCGGATCGATCCCGAAGCTCATGACCACCGGAACCAGGATCGGCGTCAGCACGATCTCCGCCGATGACGCCACCATGAACAGGCCGACCAGCAATAGAAACACCACCATCAACGCCAGGATGGCGTAACGATCGGTGGTGAATTCGCTCAGGAAGCCTGCGATCTGCTGCGGCACCTGCTCGCGGATGAGGATCCAACTGAAGGTCGACGCGATCGCGACGATGATCAGAACCCGCACCGTCCCCCAGGACACGGTCAGCAGCGTCCGCCAGATTTCGACCGGCCCGACGTTGCGGTAGACGAGCAAACCCAGGGTAAGGCCGTACAACACCGCGACGGCCGCCGCTTCGGTCGGGGTGAAGACGCCGGACAGGATGCCGCCGACGATGATCATCGGAAAGAAGACCGCCGGCGCCCCTTTCCAGGTGGCGCGCGCCGCCTCGCCCATCGTCGCGCGGGGATAGCGGGGATATCCCCGCTTTTTGGACAGGTACCAGGTAAATATCATCTGCACGATGATCACGGTGACGCCGGGCAAGATTCCCGCCAGCAGCAACCGGCCGATCGACACGTCGGCGAGCGCGCCGTAGATCACCATGCCGATACTGGGGGGAATGATCGGCCCGACCATGGCGGACGCCACCGTGACAGCCGCCGCAAATTCGGGCGGATAGCCTTCCTTTTTCATGCCGGGGATCAACACCGACCCGAGCGCCGCCGTGTCCGCCGTCGCCGAACCCGACATCCCGGCGAAGATCATCGAAGCGAAGATGTTGACCTGCGCCAGTCCGCCATGGATGTGACCGACGAGCGCCTTCGACATGGCGATAATCTTGTCCGTCAGCTTGCAGGCATTCATCAATTCGCCGGCGAGGTAAAAGAACGGAATCGCCAGGATCAAAAAAGAATCGACCGCCGTCGTCATGCGTTGCGCGACCATGGACAACGACGTGTCCGTCGCCAGCAGGAAGCCGACCGATGTCAGGCCCATGGCGAGAAACAACGGCATGCCGCACAAGATCAGGAAAACCAAGAGAAGCAGCATCATGGTCAGCAGCATGCGTCCGACCCTCAGATAGCGTCGGTCGTGTCGGATCCGTCGCCCGTCTTGGATTCACGGGGACGGCGGTAGAACCAACGCAATAGGATGAACACGATCATGAGAATGCCACCGACGAATGCCGGGGCGCGCAGCACCGTATCCGGCAGATCGAGGGCGCCGCTGCCGACATACCAGCCAATTTCCAAGAGCGGAATGCTGTACCAGGCGAGTGCCGCAAGGAACCCGATGCCGACGACCGCATTGAAAATGCGCATGATACGGCGCAGGCCCGTTGGCAAGCGATTGTACAAGACGTCTACGTTGAGATGACGGCCGTCCCAGCACACCACAGCGGCGCCGATGAACGTCATCCAGACCAGCAGTATCCGGACGACTTCCTCACTCCAGACCAATGGGCTGTTAAGGATGAACCGGAAGGCGACCTGCGCAATCGTGAGCGTCACGATCGTCGCAAAGGCGATCCCAACAAGGATCCGCAAGGGCAGCGCGAAGTCGCGGAACTTCCGCTTAGAAGGCTTCGGGTCGGTTTCTGGATATTCCGTCATGATGCCCCGCAAAACACCGCAGGGCACAGACTTCGCCGAATTGCGCCGCCCCCATCGCGGTATCAAGGCAGGTCGGCGCGATTGAAGCGGCACCGGACCCGTTATTGATTGATCGGGAAAGGATATCGACGGGCAAAAAGACCGTCAATTTATTTTCGTTTATCTATATTTTTTCGAATATAAATTGAAAATCTCGACGGCGCCCTTGGCGGGCGAACCACGTTACCGGAGATTCCAAAGATGTGAGGCAATTGGCGGCGGCCAAAAAACTGCGGCGGAGATAGTGCTGCTCCCACCGCAACACTATGCCCGCCGCATCCCCTTTGTGCCGATGTTCGGCGTCTTGGCGTAAGAACCAAGTGCCCCTGCGCGTTACCGCTGCAGCGGCGAATGCCGTATCAGGTCGCGTCCGCCGGGAGCTTCGGTTGAGCCGAGCTCTGCTGGCCTTTCGGCTGGCCGGTGGATTTCCATCCTTCCCAGTCCTCGCCGGACCCGAGCAAACAGGTCGGACCGCCAGGCACCGTCAACAACAAGGTCCAACTTCCCGTCATCGCGGTGAACAGTTCGACGAGGCCGCCGTTGCCGGAGAGGCCGGCTGCCGTCTTCTGTTCCTGATGGCCGTTTTCAAGCGCTTTCACGATTTCCACCCGTTCGCCACAAACCATCTGGGCTTGGGCCGGCGCTGTCCCCATCGCCGCGTATGCGACTGCTGCCACCAAAACCATCGAGCGCATCATAACGCCCTCCTTTCCGCGAGGTCCTATCGACCCCACCGCTAAGTTGCCACCTCTCCCTGTTTGTTTAGGTCTTTCGACTTCGAGCCTTCGGAAATAATTATCTTAAATTTTATAAATACCGAAGACTTCGATCAGCACTAAATAGATAAACTAAAAACGAAACCCAGCGTCTTTCTTTACCAGCACGCGACCTAATTTTGTCAACATTATGCCGATATAGCCACATTAAGTACATAGTGTTAAATCATGCTTAAGTAATCCTTAGCATTTACTTAAACTTCCCGATATCGACAGGTCAGGTCAGCCGCCAATGTGGATCCCGTATGGGCTTCCGCAGATCTGAACGGGCAAATCCAGTGCGAACCCACAGAGAATCCTGTGCAAATCTGCAAATCCAGTTTGAATCATTCGCGAATGGTTCAGGGCCGGTACCACCCGCTACGATCCGGTCATGCCGACACCGTCCCAGCACCCCCGGATTGAACTCGTCAGCCACATCCTGTGCCCTTACGTGCAGCGTGCGGTCATCACGTTGACCGAGAAGGACATCCCGCACGACCGCACCTATATCGACCTGGCGGACAAACCCGCCTGGTTTCGGGACATCTCGCCGCTCGGCAAGGTTCCGGTGCTGCGGATCGGGCCGGAGGTCCTGTTCGAGTCGGCCGTCATCTGCGAATTCCTGAACGAAACAACGCCCGGATCGCTGCATCCCGGCGACCCTCTCATCAAGGCGCGCCATCGTGCCTGGATCGAGTTCGCGTCGAACATGTTGGACACCATCGCCGGCCTCTACAACGCACCGGACGAGGCGCGCTATCGGGACAAGCGCGACACCCTTCGCGACCGGCTCGTCTGGCTCGAGAACAATCTGACAGGCGGTCCGTATTTCGACGGCAGCCGCTTTCGTCTGGTGGATGCCGCTTTCGGTCCGATGTTCCGGTATTTCGAGGTCATCGACGGATTTGCGCCGTTGGGCTTGTTCGACGAACTCCCGAAAGCCACGGCCTGGCGGGCCGCTGTTGCGCAACGTCCCTCAGTGCAAAACGCGGTAACGGCGGACTATCCCGCCCTGCTCCGTAAATTCCTAGGGCGCCGCGGCAGCCATCTTTCGACCCTGATCCCTAGAGAGACGGCATCCTGACGCACGCTAACAGCGCGGCTTCGGTTTTGACCCGTTCAAGGCACGAAGCTAGAGTCGATGCTATGGATCAAGCTCTTCAATCTCCCATCTCCGGCGTCACCGCGTGGCGGCACGCCGATATCGACGAAGAATGGCTCTATACGTTCTCGAACGACGATATCGCCGACCTCGAGAATGCGGCGCGCCGGGCGCAAGCGAGCGGGGAAGGGCATCTTGGATTCGCGCGCGATGACTTTCCGCTCGATGCCCTTAGCGAACGCATCGCCAGCCTCCTGCGCGATGTCGAGGGCGGCCGCGGATTTATTGTTCTGCGCGGCCTGCCGGTCGACCGTTACGACCGCGAGACGACGGAAACCATCTACTGGGGCCTTGGACGGCATTTCGGCACGGCGATTTCGCAGAATGCGAAGGGCCAGCGGCTCGCGGAGGTCCGCGACCGGGGGCATGACTACACGGAAATCAATTCCCGGGGTTACACCACCCGCGCCCGACTCACGCCGCATGTCGACACCTCGGACATGACCGCGCTGCTGTGCCTGCACCCCGCCAAGGAAGGCGGATTGAGCACGCTCGCCAGTTCCGTCACGGTCTATAACGAAATCCTTGCCAAACACCCCGAGTATCTCGACCTCCTGTTTCGAGGATTCCATCACGACCTGCGCGGCGAAGGCGTCACCGGGCGGCTGGACGAGGTCACGAACGCGCGGATACCGGTGTTCAGTTTCTGCGAGGACCAACTCAGCTGCTGTTTCAATTACAAGGCGATGGAAACCGGGGCCGACAAGATTGGCGAGCCACTGACCGATTTCGAGCGCGAAGTACTCGACTTCTTCATCGAAACCGCGGACCGGCCAGACATCCGCTTCGACATGGCGCTCCAACAGGGCGACATTCAGTTGATCAACAATTACGCGGTGCTGCATTCGCGCAGCGACTATATCGACTACCCGGAGCCGGAGCGGAAGCGCAACATGCTGCGCATGTGGATCAACTTCCACGTCGGCCGGCCACTCGTTCCCGCCTTCGCCGACCGCTTCAACACTGGCGCGCGCGGCGGCGTTCCGGTGGGGCAAGGCGGCGGATACCACATATAGGCATGGTCGCCCCTGCATCGCGCCATCAACGACACAGGGCGGCTTACAGGGGCAGCTTGCATGAATGACGGGCTCGACAGGTTCGGCGAGGCTCAAGCGCCGGCCCGTACCGAAGATCGCCGCCTGCTGACCGGCGGCGGCGAATTTACCGACGATTTCGAGGTGCCGAATCAGGCCTATGCGGCTTTTCTCCGTGCACAAGTCGCGCATGCAGATATCCGTGCCATCGATACGGCGGCCGCCGAAGCGGCCGACGGCGTCCTCGGCGTCTACACGAGCGCGGATTTGCGCCATCTCGGCACCTTCCCCTGCAGCAAGCCACCGGTGGACCGGCCCGGCAACGAGCTTGTCGTACCGCCCCGTCACGTCCTCGCGATCGACCGGGTCCGTCATGTCGGCGAGCCGATCGCCTGCGTGGTCGCCGAAACCTACGAAGCAGCGCTCGACGCGGCCGAGTTGATCGACCTCACGATGGAACCGCTTCCGGCGGTCCAGGATGTCGAAACCGCCGTCGCACCCGGCGCCGTGCAGCTTTATCCCAATGCGGACCGCAACATCGCGATCGACTGGACCTTCGGCGATTCGGACGGCGCCGCGAAGGTCTTCGACGACGCCGCACATGTCGCCCGCGTCTCCATCGACAACAACCGTCTGGCGGTCTGCGCGATGGAACCCCGCGCCGCAATCGCCAGCTACGATCCGGAAGCCGACAAATACACCCTCCGGGCGGGATCGCAGGGCGTCATCGGCATGCGCAACACCTTGGCGAATGCGATCCTCCGCATCGACGAGGAACGGCTGCGCGTCCTGTCCGGCGATGTCGGCGGCGGCTTTGGCATGAAGACCCAGCCCTATCCCGAATACGCGGCAATCCTGGTCGCCGCCAAGAATTTGGGCCGGCCCGTGCGATGGACCGCGACGCGCGGGGAAAGTTTCCTCAGCGACAACCAGGCCCGCGACGGCATTATCCACGGCGAATTGGCATTGGATGGCCAAGGCCGGTTCCTGGGGCTGCGCGCGTCGGTGATGGCCAATATGGGGGCCTATCTCGCCAACGGCCCCGGGATCGCGACCCGCAACATGGCGTGGTGCCTATCCGGCATGTACGCCCTGCCGATAATCCACTTGAACGTCAAATGCATCTTCACCAACACCGCCCCCATCGGCCCCTATCGCGGCGCCGGACGGCCCGAAGCAAGCTATGTGCTGGAACGGTTGGTCGACCAAGCCGCCGCGGACCTGGACTGCGACCCGATCGAATTGCGCCGCATGAATCTCATTCCGGTATCCGCCATGCCGTATCAAACGGCGGTCGAACAGGTCTATGACAGCGGAGATTTCGCGGCGGTGCTGGACGCGGCCCTTCCCGTCGCCGATTGGTCGGGGTTCGAGGCGCGGCGGCAGCGATCCGCCGACGACGGCAAGATCCGGGGCATCGGTATCGCCTGCGTCCTGGAGCACGCAGCCGCGAACCGCGCCGAGTCCGCCCGGATCACCGTCGACGAGGCGGGCCAGATCAACGTCTACACCGGCGCGCAGAGCCAGGGACAGGGACACTTCACGAGCTTTGCGCAGGTGGTCGCGGAACAGCTCGGCGTCTCCCCGGAAACTGTGCTGGTATGCGAAGGCGATAGCGACACAGCACCCAACGGCGGCGCGACCACCGGGTCCCGGTCCTTGGTCGTGTGCGGCGGTGCGTTCGTCGACGCCTGCGGCGCATTGGTCGAGAGCGGCATGGACATGGCCGCGCATATCCTCGAGACCTCGACCGCCGACATCGAATTTCGGGAGGGCCGCTTTCTGGTGGCCGGCACCGACCGCGCTGTCACCCTGCACGAGGTGGCCATCGCCGCCGCCGCACCCGGATGGCCAGGCACCCTGCCCCCGTCGCTGGCCGCGTCCGTGGATTACGAAGCCGCCGCGCCGACCTATCCCAACGGCTGCCACATCTGCGAAGTGGAGATCGACCCGGATACCGGGCAAACGACTCTGTGCCGCTATGCCGCGGTCGACGACGTCGGCCGGATCATCAATCAGACGATCGTCGATGGTCAGGTCCATGGCGCGATCGTTCAGGGCGTGGGCCAAGTGCTCACCGAGTTATGCGTCTATGGCGGTGACGGTCAGCTATTGACCGGCAGCTTCATGGACTATGCGGTCCCGCGGGCCGACGACGTACCGTCCTTCGACCTCGCCTATCATGCGGTTCCGTGCACCACCAATCCGCTCGGCGCGAAAGGCGCGGGTGAATCCGGAACCATCGGCGCCCTGCCCGCGGTTTCGAACGCGGTCATGAACGCGCTGCGGCAGGCCGGCGTGCAAGACTTCGAGATGCCGGCCTCGCCCGAACGGATCTGGCGCGCGCTGCGAAACGCCGCACGCTAGCCTACCTCCCGTTTTCTGATTCAGCCTGATTTTTCGGATGCGCCGCCGCTCCGTGCGGTACTCGTTCGATCGGAAGCATTCGAAGCGATAAAATAGGTAATTATTCTTTTTAATAGGAAAAGATAAATAACCATCGACCAGAATTAAGACAATATTTAGACAAATACTTTATTTACGGCGCTCGAGATGTACAGTTTCGATATCGAGGTCTTTGGGAAATCTTTGGGGAACAAGGGTGGGGCTATGAAACGATTGTTGCTGGCATCAGCACTGATCCCTCTCATGAGCGGACCGGGCTTCGCGGAATTCGATGCGGGCCGCGACGCCTTCATCCGCGGCGATTTCGCGGCGGCCTATCGCGAATTCCTGCCGCCGGCCACCGCCGGCGACGCGAAATCGAGTATCGGTCTCGGTTTGTTGCATGCCCGCGGTCTCGGCGTGCCGAAAAACATGGTTCAAGCCCATGCCTGGTTCGACCGCGCGGCCCGGGTATCGGCGAACGGAAATTCGGTGGTTCATATTCTGGCAAAAACGAACCGGGATTTCCTGACCAAGCAAATGTCGACGGAACAGTTGGCGGAAGCGAAATTCAATGATGCGGCGGTCACCGCATCGAAAGACGCAGCGGTGTCGTTGGTCGGCGGCTTCGCCCCGGTCTACACCGGAAAGTCGATCAAGCGACGTGCGACCACCCGCAACCGACCACCGAAAACAGAACGCCAATTCAGATCCCGATCGGCTAAAAGCATCGTCCGGATTCAACTCGCCGCGCTTCGGGAGGCAAACGACAAGGCTGTCATGAGCGCATGGTCACGGCTATCGCGCAAGCACGTGCAATTGAGTGGATTGAAGCCGATCGTCAGCGAAGTCGATCTGGGGCCGAAGGGCGTCTTCCGGCGTCTCCGGGCCGGCCCGTTCGAGAGCCCGGAAGCCGCGCGCACCGCGTGTCAGGCGTTGCAGGCGGCCAAGCAAAAATGCTTCGTGGTGAAGAACTGACGCGCTTCGCGGCCGTTACGGCCTACCGCGTTACGGGAAGGCACGCCTGCTTCTTGCCTTTCAAGCTGGCGCACATTGCGCGGGCGTCCTTCAACGTTTCGAACCGGCCGGTCTGAACACGATAGAAAGTGCCCCGCCCCGCAATCGCGCGTTTCTCGACTACCAGGTCGCGACCGCCGAATTCCTTCGGGAAGGCCTTCTTGAGTCGGGCCCATTCGGCTTCCGCCCGCTTCCGCGACTTCACCGATGCCAGCTGAATGAGGAACTTGCCGCCGCTCTTGCTCGGCGCTGCGGCCGGCTTTTTCGGTGGCGTCAGGGCAGCGGTCTTCGATTCCTTCGGAATCTGAGCGGTCGCCGAAGGTTTCGCAGCGCTTGCCGGCGGCGTGGACGGCGGGCTTGCTTGCGGCGGGTCGGGCCGTACCAATGCCGGCGCCAATACCCGCAGATTCGGGACTTTTTTGGCCGGTTTTGCGGCCGCTGCAGGCTTTTGCGCCGACGGCAGTTTCGGTGCCGTGAGAACCGGCGGCGGCTGCACGTCAGGCACCTTTGGCGATTCAGCGGGAACGGCGGTCGTCGGAGACTTGGCGTCCGGATCGGTGGCCGGTTTCGCCGTCGGCTCCGTCGGCTTGTCGGGCGCGGCGACAGCCACTTTACCGTCCGTACCGGGCGACGTCTGGCCGGACGCGGAACCTTTTCCGTCGGCCTGTGCTGGATCCGCCGGTTTGGCATCGCCGGCGCCCGATGACGGTGCCGCGGATTTGGACGCATCATCGCTCGCCGGTGACGGTTCGGGAGCCTTCGCGGTTACGGTCGGGGTTTCGGGCGCCTTCACCGCCGGTGCCGCGGGTGGTTTTAGGGTCTCGACCTCGATACCGGATGCGGATTTCTTGTCCGCCGCTGCGGGTGCAGGATCCGTTTTCGGTTCGGCCGTCGCTGTGGCTTTCGCCTTGCCGCCGGTCGTGATCGCCGTTTCGCCAGGTTTGCTGGCGGATTCGCCGAATCCCGGCGCGGCGATCGGGGGCGCCGCGGGTATGGCCGCCGAGCCGGACGGTGTTGCGGGCGGCTCAGGCGTTGGCGTACCGCCCGATGCGGAGTCGCTTGATGCCGTACCACTTGGTGGCGTACCACTTGGTGGCGTATCGCTGGCGGCGTCCGGTTTTGCGCTTTCCCCGGACGATCCGCCAGACGTTGGCGTATCGGTGCTGCCGGCGCTAGCGACCGTTTCGGTCGGCGGCGTCTGTTCGGCGACCTGCGGCGTGTCCTTATCGACGAACCAACCGCCGGCGTACAATACGATTGCAACAATCCCGGTCAGCGCCGCCATGATGTAGACGAACCGCAGCAACCGGGCATCGCGCGCGGCTTCACGTTCCGCGTCGGCGGCCGCGGCGGCGGTTTCATCGACCGGCGTCTCGTCGGCCAACGTGTTGGGCATGATGGGCGGCGGGGCCGCGTCTTGCGGTTCCAACGCCACGGCGGCCGCCAACGCGTTATCCGCGTCGTCATCGTCAGTGCCATCCGTATCGTCAGTGCCATCCGTCGAAACGACGTCGTCCGTGTGGCCGAACGGCCGCTCGGAGGGCGGCTCGGACGCCGCCGCCGCGACGAGTCCGGTATCGTCCGTCTCCGCCTTGGTATCGAAGGCGTCGACAGTATCAACGGTTTCGGGCTGCGATTCAGCCGTTGGCGATCCCAGATTCGACAAATCCAATGCGGTATCCTGCACCGGATCGGTCGCAGGATCGGCGATCACCGGCTCGGTGACGATCGGTTCTGTGATCGGCGGGTCGCCGGCCTGAATACCCTCTGGCAGCGTGAAACCACCCGAAACGGATTCGGGCTCGGATGCCGGACGCTCCGCGACATCATCCTGGTCGCCCAACGGAAGCCGGCCGAATCCCTCCATCGACTGGCCGTTGCCGGTTCCGGCCTCTTCCGAGACATCGGGCGTGTCATCAATCGGTGTCGACGCCGGTTCCTTGTTCGAAGAGTCCGTGCTTTGACCACTTGCCTCGGCGATCGAATATGGCGTTTCCGCCGGTTCAGCCTCGCCTTTCCGGGCGAGAAGGGAACTCGTCAGCGATGCCGGTTTACTCTTCTTGGTCAATTGGAATCCTGCCTTTGAACGTGACCGATATCGGTCGAGTCATTGGCCGCGGTGATGGTGCCGTCCGCACCAACGGGCGTGGCTCGCATATTACGATCCAAACGTCCCTTAATATACTCCCAAAGCTTCGCAATTTCATCGGTGGACCGGGACGTATCGGACAATTCCATCACCGTCCGTCCATCGATCATACTGGCCGCGAAGTCCACCCGCTGATGGATGATCGACGGTGCCAGAGTACCGTGCTGCGACAATGCGATAGCCGCCTCCGACGTGATCCGCGCCCGGGGCGTTGCGCCGTTCACCACGAACACCAAGGGTTTGTTCAACGCCTCGACAAGTTCAACCGTTCGGCCGACGGACCGCAGATCATGCGGGCTCGGCCTGGTCGGGATCAAAACCATGTCCGCCACCCGAATGACATCGGAAATCGTCGAGGTGATCGCCGGCGGTGTGTCCACGATGAGAAGATCGATTCCCAAATCGCGAAGTTGTTCAATATCTTGTTCAAGACGTTGCGTGGAGGTATGGACAAATACCGGCGTCGGCTGCTCGCGCTCGTTCCACCAATCCGCCAGGCTTCCTTGAGGATCCGTATCGATCAACGCAACCGATCCGACCCCTGACCGCTCCGCTTGTACCGCGATATGCCCCGCAAGCGTGGTTTTCCCAGAACCACCCTTCTGCGAGGCAACTGCCACCACGCGCATTCCCGTCTCCCTGTTTGCCGGATGCGCCCCTGTGTGAGGGACTTCGAATCTCGATTTATTGGATGACCAGAGCATCACACAACTTGATTACAACTCATAGAGCGACGGAATCACTGTGGGCGCGCGACCAAGCAACGTAACCCGTTGACCTCGCCCGAAATACGTATCGCAACAACGACATGAGAGCAGTGTCAACATGATAGGTCAACACTTAGTGTGACTTGGTACTCCAACCTACTCCATTTTGATTTATTAACCCTTAACATACGTTAGGGTTTGTGGCGAAAGTATGGTCGTTCTTCAGTATATTCAACTGCCCTGAATCAACCGCAATTTAGCGCCCGGAGTAGGCGCCAAATGCGAATTTTGCCCGACTCGCCTACAGAAACACCGCACACCGACCAACCGGGCCTGACGTTACTTGCTACATGAGGCTGTATACGCCGCAAATTGCAACCCGCAAGCCCGTCCCGTCCGGCCCCCCGCCGAAAATACGGCCCTTTCACCCCGTCGTCCGGCTCAATTCTCCAACCACATATGAAGCCTGCATACTACGAACGAAGCGAGCGGGCGGACCGTCGCTTGCGCACGCAGTCATCCTGACAATCCCACTCCTGATAGGACTGCGTTCCCTTAAAAGGGGCCCATCAGGCCGCCCGAAATGAATGGCCTCGTCCGCAAGGAGTATGCCGCCCGGTCACAAGTACGAGGCGATCTACATCTTTTTTACTAAATACTTATCGCATTTTACCGGTTTCCGGCCCGCACCCATAATCCCATGAAAGATAAAGGCAAAGCGCACCGCACCATAACGAGCGGGCGCCGAATTCAGCCCGGCAAACCGGGCTTTCCGCCGCCAAAAACGCTGAACGAGTGCATTTCGGAGACCGACGATGGGACAAGCATCGAGCAGATCAATTTCGTTCCGCCTACTCGGCGCCGTCGTCGGTGTGCTGATCGTGGTGCTTGGCATTCTGGACGTGGTTTCGACAAACCTCGTCCTGGCCGCGGGCGGACGGGAAATGAACCCCATCGTCGCCTGGACGATGGAGCATCTCGACGCTTGGTGGCACATGCCGAAGATCCTGATCCACGTGGTGGCCGGGATGCTCGTCTATCACATGCTCTACACGCGGTTCACCACGGCTTTGGCCCTGATGCTCGTATTCCTCTATGCCGTTGTCGTACATCACAATTTTTCTCTGGTTCTCTGAATTTCATTTTCCCTTTTAGGAGATGAATCAATGCTCCTGCATTTCGGTTTCGGACTTCTGGCGGCAGTTGTTGCCGCCGTCATGGCCGCCGGCATCGCGCGCCGTCGCTATCGCCACCCGGCCGCGGCCTACGCGGTGGCCGCCCTGTTTCTGAACGGCATCGCCTATATCGCGCTGTTGCAGACCGCCCTGCTGCACCTGCGGCCCGAAACACTAGGTATGGGCAATTTCGCACCCGCAACCCTCTATATCATGTATTCCGGGGCCAGCGCGGCCGGGTCCGTCCTGATGACCATAGGGCTCGTCAGCGCGTTCACGGCGGTCGGACGGCCCTCGACCGGCGAAACCGGCCGTGCGGCCCCCTATGTCCGCGTGGCGCTGTTTGCCGCGGTGATTATGATCATCGCGGCCCCGTTCCTGGTCCAGAACCAACTCGCCATCGGGCGTGCGGCCGCGGCCAACAACGCGGAAATCGCCGCCTTGCGGACCAGCTATAAGGCAGGCCTCGACCGACTTGTGAAGCTCGGCGTGGTCCACCGGATCGAGGTGGACGACGAGACCGTCACGCATTACGTGTCGGAACCACTGTTCGCACTCGGGCCCCAGCGCCTTGCCGAATATGCGCGCGCCTCGATGATCTACCAAAGCTACGTTTCCGGACAGACACCGAAACCAGTGGTTCTTCGGAACGCCGAGAACGACAGCAAAATCGGCACGTATCGGACGGACGGCGTCTTCGTACTGGAAGCCGATCTCCCAACCAAGTAATATTATTTTTCTATCGTAATAACATATACTTATAGTCGATTTTTAATCTATTAACTTAAATATATACTGCAAATACCTAGAATTGTGAAAATCGAGAATTCATACTCACCTGCCGATGGCGTCTGACCGCGGCAAATTCATGGTAAACGGCGCGGTTAAAATCCGCGGCCCAATGCCATCCGTGAACCCACCATTTACCATAAATCCCAAGCATTTAAATCAAAACCTTTACCGTTCCTTAAGATTTTTCCCGCAGGGTTAATCGACGGTGCATTTGCACCGGATTCCAAGATTTCTTTGAGGGGCGTCATGGCATTAACAAACTCTGTCGGGGGCACCGTAAAGAGTGCCGGTCTGGCAGCGATAGCAGTCCTCGCTGCGAGCCTATTCTTCAGCGCGCCCGCCCGGGCCGCCGATCCGGAGGCCTATGTCCGATCGATCGCCGACAAGCTCGAGCCGCTACTCAACAACGGGCATCTTACGGCGGAGAATGTGGACGCTTTCCTGAAGGCCAATATCCTCAACCAGCTGGATATGGAGCGTATCGGGCGATACGTCCTCCGCAAGCATTGGAAGGAGATCGACGAGGCCGGACAAGAGAAGTTCATGGACATCTTCCAGTACTTCATTTTGGAGAGCTTCAAGAAACAGTTGGTCAAGTATTCCAAGGCGGAAATCAAGATCATCCGCTCGGTGGAACACGAACCGGCCGGCGTCTCCGTGATCACGCGGGTTCGGGTGCCGTCGAAGTCGCCGGTGAACATGAATTGGCGCCTGTTTCGCGACGAGGACCGAATTCGCATTTTCGACGTGTCGGTGCAGGGTATCTCGAAACTCTCGGCGACCCGCGCGGAGTATAAATCCGTGCTCGAGAATCAGGGTTTCGATCATTTGATTACCGAAATTTGCAATCGTCTAGAAGGAACGAAGCCGGCATCGTGCTGAGGGTGCTTTACGCATCCGCGCCGACTTAGGGGAAACCGGCGCGTGCTCCGCAGAGGTCGTACGCGCGGCGCATGACCGCCGAATGGTCCGATTGGGTGGGATCGAAAACATGAAGAATTTCAGCAAGTCCGGCCGCACGCCGGCTTTGGGTGCCCTATGTTGGGAACGGTGCGCGTAATGGACGCCCGCGCCGCCACCCAGTGGATGGAGATATGGCTCTATCCGGACCAATCCAGCGGACATCTTTTGGTACTCCGGTCCCAGCCGGACGGCCGCTGCGAGGTCGTGGACCCACAGAAGAACTGGAACCAGGTTCACCCCTTCGAGACCTACGAGGCGGCCTACTACTGGCTGCGCCAGGAAACCTACGAATTGGTCGACGGGCGGATGGCGCTTCGCTAAAATAAATTCCGGATCGATAAGAGAATACCGAGTCTTTCAGAGATTAAAATCCGGAACTTGCAATACTGGAGAAGTTCAGAATGCTGGAAACTCTAATAATTGTTGTTGGAATTGGGTTTTTAGTTTGGTTTCTATATGCGGGTATTATTAAAAAGCGTAACAAAGCACATGAAGCATTTTCGGGCATCGACGTCCAGCTCAAGAAACGCCACGACCTCATCCCCAACATCCTCCAGATTGCCAAACGGTTCATGGCGCACGAGACCGAACTGCTGACCGAAATCACCCGATTGCGCACTGCAGCGCAGTCCGCCGGCGCAGACCGGGCCGGCGAGCGGTTCGACCTTGAATCCGCCCTGCAGGACCAACTGGGCAAGTTGATGATCGCCGTCGAGGCCTATCCCGATCTCAAATCGGATGAGGCGATGGTCAACGCGCAACGCACCTATGCCGAGGTAGAGGCACATATCGCGGCGGCCCGCAGATTCTATAACTCGGCCGTGAACGCCTTGAACAATGCCGTCCATATCTGGCCGACCAGTATGATCGCCCGGATGATCGGGATCGGCGAAATGCCGCTGTTCGAGGCGTCGGCTCAAGAGCGGTCCACGGTCAACGCCAGTGACCATCTCTGAGGCGGATATCGGCCGGGCTTCGTCGGGCGGCGACACCGCCGTCGCTTTCGATGAGCGTCATGCGCACGAAACCGGCTTTGGCGCCTTCTTTAGGTCCCATATCGCACCGGTCCTGGGCAAGGTGGAGGACGCCCGCCTCGACGCGCGAAAAGCTTTCACTTCCCGTTTGCTGATCTGCGTGCTGGCCGCGATCCCCCTCATCACCGCCGGTGTCCTGTTCGGTCCGCGTCTGATCCCTCCGGATTTCTTCGATGTCGCAATTGGTGTCGCATTGGTCGCCATCGTCGGGGCCGGACACTGGATCAACCGGCCGCGTGCGAAATTCCTGGTCGGCTTCAAGCACGAAATCCTGCGCCCCGTGGCCGCCTTCTTCGGCCTGAACTTCGCCGCGAAAGGCCGTAACCTTTGCAGTTCCTTCGGCGAGACCGGCATTTTGCACAAGCATGACGAGCGGAAATTCGAGGACGCATTTTGGGGCGAATACCAGGGTGTCGAGCTTGCCTTCGAGGAGGTGACGCTGATCAAGGTTACCCGGACGAACAAAGGCACGCGGCGAAACACCGTGTTCGACGGCGTGGCGGTGATGCTGCATATGAACAAGCGGTTCAACGGCCATACGATCATCCAGGAAGACCTGGGCGGCGCGTTCAACTGGATTCGCGATAGGACCAATAAGCTTGAAGCGGTGCGTCTGGAAGACCCGCAGTTCGAAGACCGGTTCGAGGTCTACACGTCGGACCAGGTCGAGGCCCGCTATCTGCTGACGCCGGCCTTCATGGAACGCATGCTGAGTGTCGCCGACGCTTTCGATAAGGCGAAGTTACGCGCCTGTTTTCGGGACGACCGGCTCTACTTGCTGATTCCCTACCGCAAGAACCTGTTCGAGGCCGCATCGCTTCACAAGACGGTGCTCGAAACCAATTCGCTCCGCACCGTTCTGCGGCAGGTACAGGAGCTACGCGGTATCGTGGAAACCCTCAAATTGAACGAGCGGCTCGGCCTCTGAGCGTTCTGCTCACGCGGAATTCGGAGACGGGTTTTCCGTCAGAATTTCGTGGCGGAGCCGCCGGTAGTGCTCCTCCTCGCGGTCGCCGAAAACCGGATCGGCCGGACCGTTCCACGCATTCTCCAAATCCTGCCAATCCCGCTCCCGCAGCGCCTTTTCCGCCGCCGGGAAGAACAGGTCGTCCTCGGCCGCGATGTGCTGTTGATAGTGCGTCAGAAACGCCCGCGCGGCCCGGATAAGCTCGTCGCGCGGAACCTGCTTGCCGTTCCGGGCATCGAGAAACAGGGTCAACGCCGCGTCGGTTTCGGCCGCCAGCGCCGCATGCTGTGCCGCAAGATCGCCGACCTGTTCGGCGGCATCGTTATCCCGCGACCGCAAGGTCTCGAGCACGCGATCCTCCAGCGGATGATGGTACCGGTCGGGATAAGAACGGCAGTAGTCGAGAATATCGACGATCACGTCGTAGTCGACCGGCTCGGCCGCCTCGAAGGCAGTCAGCTGATGCTCCAAAACCCGCAAGAGACGGCTGATGTTCGTGTGGTCGCGCCGCAGCAGTTGCAAGATGGCGGGCATGCCGCTCTCCTCCTCGCATCATGGATAGGCGATCGATAATACCGGGCCGCCGCCGCTGCCCCCTTGATCGAAATCATATGGGGCGGGACGCGCGCCTGCAGGCGGCCTTACCGCTTAGCTTTCCGGATCCGGGCGTTTCAGCTTGGGCCGGCTCCACGACGGCTCCCAGGTGGCAAGATCGTGATTCTGCGGCTCGCGAATCTCGATCCCTTGCTCCAGATCGGACAATACTTTCTCATACAACTTGAGACCCAGCGGATGGAGCGTCTCACGCCACAATTCGCCGGCGGTAATGCCGGGCCGCACGAAACAATGCTCCTGCGCCGCGATGTCGCCGCCGTCCATGACGTCGTTCATCCAATAAACCGTACCGCCGGCGACCTTTTCACCCATATGGATCGTCCATATGATCGCATCGCGCCCGCGATGCAGCGGCAACAAGCTCGGGTGATAGCCGATCGCGCCCAGGCGCGCCTTTTCGCGGGTCTTTTTTCCAATAAAATCATGGCTATGTGCGGCGACGATCAAGTCGACCCCATCGGGCAGCGTGTCGGCGTTCAACTTGCCGGACTCCAGCCATGGCACGCCGTCCGCCTCGGCCGCCGCCCGCAAACGATCGGGCTTCTCGCCGTCGCCGGCGTGAGCCGGCGCGCTAACGCCCGCAATTTCGTGACCGCGTTTAACGCAAAGGTCGTAGACTTGGTGCCCAAGTACTTTCTGCCCGGCAATGTAAATTCGCATGATGCTCCGCCATCGTTATTCAGTGTCGATAGTCTTCACGGCCCCCGCGACACCAGCGCCATAGCTGCGATGCGCTCAGGTCCGCGACAAGTATTAGCGCAGGTTCGCCGAAATGCCGACTCTCTTGCGCGGACAACCGTCCAGAAACGCAATCCTCCGACTGCAACAATGCGCCGCTTGTAGACGTCCGCCCATTCCCGCAAGATAGCAGCAACATGGAAATTCGTGAGAGTTTACACCAATGAGGCGAATGATATTGGTCGGCATCGCTGCCGGCGCGCTGGTTTTTACGATGGGGCCCGGTCACGCGCAGTTCGGCGACCTGCTAAAAAAGGGACAGGAAATGCTGGGCGGATCGAAATCCGGCAGCGGCGCGAGTGGCGGCGTCGGCGGTTTGAGCACCGGCGAGATCACGCAAGGCCTTAAAGAAGCGTTGCGGGTCGGGTCCGGCCGGGTGGTCTCCCAGGTCGGCAAGACGGATGGTTACAACGGCGACCCGGCGATCCGGCTGCCCCTTCCCGGCTCGCTCAAATCGGTCCAGAGCGCCCTCCGCTCGGCCGGCATGTCGGGCATGCTGGACGACTTGGAACTGAAGTTGAACCGCGCCGCGGAAGTCGCCGCGCCCAAGGCGAAGTCGATATTCATCGACGCGATCGCCGCCATGTCGGTCGATGACGCCAAGAAGATCTATAACGGCCCCAACGACGCCGCAACGCGGTACTTCCAGGGCAAGATGACCAAACCGCTGGCCGCAGAAATGGCGCCTGTGGTGAACGAAAGCCTCTCCGAGGTGGGGGCGATCAAGTCGTATGACAGCGTCATGGGCCAGTACAAACAGATCCCCTTCGTTCCCGACGCAAAAGCCGATCTCACCGACTATGTCGTCGAGAAAGGCATGGACGGCATCTTCCACTACCTCGCCAAGGAAGAAGCCGCGATCCGGCAGAACCCGATGAAGCGCTCGACCGAAGTGTTGAAGAAGGTATTCGGCAGCAACTGACGCGGCGTCAACGGCCTTTGAAAGGCGGCTGCAGCCGATCGAGCCCGCGGCGGCCGGCTGGGCCGAAATCCTATGCACCAGCCTATTTGGCGTAAGGCCGGAACCCGTGGTGGCCGCCGAAACTCTTGCCGCCATGCCCGAACCCGCCGGATCGATGCCCCTTTCGGAACCCCCGGTGCCGGAACTTGTCATGACCGAGGCTGTGGTGGAGACCGCGCTTGCGGAAACCGCGTTGATGGAAACCAGGTCGGCCGAGCCCGCGGGAGAACGACCCACGTCCAAATCCGCCACGGTGCCGTCCGCGGAATCTGGAACCGCCCCGGATATCGACGATGGCAAGCGGCGCGCCGCCCGCAATTTTGGCATCGGGTCCGGGCATTGCAGCCGCCGGGCTCGCCGTCAGTGCGGCCCCGACCATCAGCGCCATCGCCGCTGTCTTCGCAAATCTCATATCGGCACACTCCTGATCCAATTGCAGGGAGACGGCACTCGAGGCCTCTCTGCGAAGGCTTGGTTTCAGGATGTACCCTAGGACAACGGCCGCACGAGCAGGATCAAATCGCTCTCACGGTTGCTCGACCGGCGTTGCCAGCACGACACCTATTGATCCGGGAAAACCATGACTATCATCAGCAAATCAACGTTTTCCCCATCCGTCGCAAAGGGTAGGATCAACCGCTCGAAGGTCTGGAATTTCCGGTCCGGCACGATCCGGGAAACGCCCTTGCGCCAGCCCGGACGCCCGGATTCAACCACGTCGAGCAGATCGCGGCAGGTATCGGACTCGTCGAAGTCGTCGACGAACTCATCGAACCACTGTCCGGTATGATCGGTCCTGTAAAACTCGGTGATCTCTGTTCCGGCCAGCCGAACCCGAAACCGATACGGCGGCCCTTCGACGTCAACGAGCCGGAGAGTCGGCAGAAATTGTTTCACGCTGGCCGGCTCGAAATGACGCCGGCCCGGGAGCCCGGTCTCCGGATGAATCGACTGCCAATAGTCGATCATCGCCCGAACGTCGGGATGGTAGGTTATTCCGCACATTGCAGCATTCGCTTATAGAATTTTTGACAAACATCGGTGGCGTTTCCAAATCGACGAGCGGATTTTTATTCGGATATTTATGAATTTTCGCGCCGAACCGGTCGGTATTGGCTCAGCGAACGCGGAAAATGGCGACCGAAACCGCGTGAAACAACCCCTCCGCGTCATTCCGACGCATGCGGATAACGAGGGATTTGATTCCGGGCCATTTTCTCATGCCGGGAGGTCGATTAGGCGGAATAGGATGCGCTCTCCAGCCGCCTTTCGATCGAGCCGAATACGCCGCCGAGAAGCATATCCACGTCGGTTCGGTTCTCGGACAACGGCAACAGCAATCGCTGATAGGCGAGCCAAACGTCATCCCCTAACGCAACCGTCCGCTGCAGAAAATGGGGGCGTTGCGTCGTTACCACGTCCCCGTAGTCCAGCAGAACGTCGCGCTCGAAATACTTGGCCGCGCGCTCGTCCAGATAACAACCGGTAAAATCCCGTCCGAACAAGCGATCCACGATCGTACCGCACAGACGCATGCGAAAACGAATGGGCGACCGCTCGACATCGACGAGCATCACGTTGCCAAGAATTCGGGTAATATCCGCCGGATCCAAGTCGGCACGGCTGGGCAATCCCCCCTCGCCGATGCGGCGCCAATACGACCGCAGCGCGACAATGCCGGGATGCTCGGCGACGCCATGCTCTTCGGGGGCGACCACGTCACCCATCGCGATGCTCCTTTTCGACTCAATATCCTTACTCTAGGATTAACTATTAAGAGGGTAAATAGCCCTTAATGGATACACCAAAGGTGAGAGAACATCGCACTCGGCAATGGCCAGGAAGCCATCGCCAGTTACCCTTCAGACAACTGATTTTATTATATAAATACGATAAATGGCTTTGAGCGATCACGCCCATAGCCAACCCGATTACGCGGCCGAGGTGACTTCCGCCAAAAACCGGACACCGATGTAGAAACCGGATTTCCGCACGACCTCGCATTGGAAGCTGGGGCCGTATTTCACGCGCAACTCGAACCGGCTGGGTGCATTGACGACGTCCGCCGGACGGATTTTCGCGCCCTTGTCGGAGATGTCGAAAATCGCACCGTCCATGACGCACTGATTGTTGTTGTAGACGATCTCCGCCTGCTGAAGCGTGCGCCGCCGAGGCGCGCCCCGGCGCTCGGAGGACGCCGCGGCCGGTGCTTGTTCCGGCTGGACCGACGGCCCTCCAACAACGGCCCTTACAGCCCGCTTTTTGCCGGCAATGTAGAGCTTCTCGCCAAGCAGGATGACCTGCAGGGACTGCAACAATGCGCGCGGATCGATCGTACTGGGCAGGAAGCCGTTCGCGTCGAGTTCGACACAGGCGCGCAATTGCTCATGGCTCGGATTGTCGCCGATGATCACCAAATTCGCTTCCGGAAAAGTCCGGCGAAGCTGCCCCAATCGACCATCGCGAAAATCGTCACCTGCTATGACCAACGAGATAACCAGTTCGGGCTCCACCATGTCATCGACGGCGGCCACGCAGGCGTGGACGTTGTCGTACTCACTGACGATCTTGAAGGATCCCGTCTCCAAGGTCTCCCGAAGCTTTCCGCGGGCGGCCTCTTCGCCGCCAATCAAACAAACCGGTGCCACAGTCATTACCGCAATCCACTCTTTATGATTATTTGGATTTTGAATATTTACCTAAATATAGATACCTAATTACCCTGTGTACTTGATTATCTAAATAATTAATTAGAAAGTCTTTAGTAACATTGGCCTAGATCAAAAGTAATATAAAAATTGGATTTCAGCTTTATTCCCGAGAATTAGCCATCAAGCGACAGTTCAATCCAGGTCGAGGCATAGTCGGCGGCCTTGTCTGTCATGTGCAGACGCGCCTGCCCGCCGTCGTTCCGGACGACAATCCACCCTTCCTTGATCAATTCGACGACCTGAAGCCGTACCGCCGAATTCGATAGGTTCAACACATCGCTCAGCTTGGCGACGTCCATGCAGCAACTCTCGATCTGTCCGAGAACGACCAGGTCTAGAATGCCGGCCCCCTGCGCCGATATCCCGGCCTCGCGCTGCGCCAGATAGTATCTCGTCCGCCGCTTTAATACGCTGCGGCAGAGGGCGATATTGTCGGCGTGGGGGCTTTCCGAAAGTTCTGCTTTTTCGTTGTTCAGAAGCGCCTGCATTGTGAGTCTCGATCTTTCCCCGAATTCGTGCGCTTTCGCTACGCACATTATTGATTGCCGGACTTACGTCCTCGGTTAGTTCATTGAGTTGGTCGCGATACCGATCGTGCTGTTGAACGAGCCGCTCAAACCGTCGAGGGCAGCGACCAGCCCGATCGCGACGAGCGCGATGAGTAATCCGTACTCGATGGCCGATGCGCCGTTTTCGTCCCGCATCAGTCGCATCAGAAATGCGTTAACCATGCTACCTCTCCCGACGCCACGTAGATTGACGGCGTTAGTGCCGTCTTTTGTTGTCTCTCGGCCCCCTTCACCGCCCGGTGTTAGTCCCGGATCTTTCGAGAGAGCCAATTGACGTCTTGGAGGTAGAGTATCAGGACGATGGGGATGTTCTACGGCGATTTGGGCCGATTAAGAATTATCCCTTTGGATATGAATAACAATTACAAACAGATAGGGTCCGCCGGGCAGTTCCCTACAATTTTATTAAATATCAGTGGATTAGGGCCTTGAGGCCGGTCCAGACCGACGGCCGGTCAGGCGGCGTCGCCGGGCTTCCGCTCGCTAACGCCAGCCCGTAAAGCCCAGAGCGCGGCCTGGGTCCGGTTCGACACCCCAAGCTTCCGGATCAGCGATTTCATGTGGATCTTCACAGTGGCCGCCGTAATACCGAGCCGGCGCGCCATTTGCTTATTCGACAGACCCAACGTCAGGCATTCGAGAATATCTTGCTCTCTCGGCGTCAAATCCCGCAGGCGTCCAGCATCTTCGACACCCGATCCCTCCATGTCACCGCGCAGCCAGGCCGCGGCAAGGCTGGACGGGAAAACTGTCTCGCCGAGGGAAATCAAGGTCAACGAATGAATGAAAGCATCCTTCGAGATAGAACTTAACAGATAGCCGCTTGCGCCGAGGCGCAGGCTGGCGCCTAGTTCGTCGACGGACAGTTCGAAGGACACGAGAACGATGCGCGCATGCGCGTAAACGGCGCAAAGTCGATCGACCGCGGCTTCCGATTCCTCGGTCACGCCGGTCGTCACATAGATGATGATCTCCGGCTCCGGTTTCCCGTCGAGCGGATCGAGGCATTGCTCGACGTGATCAAATTCGGCCATCGTCCGAAACGGAGACTCTTTCAAGAAGCCGTCCAAACCGCGCCGGAATAGATCGTTGCCTCCAACCAAGTATACGGGTGCTTGAGACACGCTCTCCCCCAAGAAACAAGCACCCCTCCCAGCAATAAATATACACAATTTCTCACAAAATAGCAGCCAATTTTCAATATTTATTTCTATAGATTTATTTATATTTACTAATTTCTTAGAACAATAACTAATTGATTTTTCTATATTTATTATTCATAGATAACATTTCATACCTAGCGTGCGACTCACGCATGAATATTGCGCCGCACCACTCGAACCGAGTGTCTTGGCCGGCCAAAAGCCTCCCTACTCCCCGCGTCATCCCATCAACAACGCCGACGGCCCCTGGCGAACGGTGCTTCACGTGCTAAGTTTTTAGCGAAGGGAGTTCAGCATGTATCGATCGGCAAGACGATATCATCGGCGCGGAACAGGCCGGCCGATCCAGCGATTGCTCACGACGGGGCTCGCGCTGGCATTCTTGGCAATGCTGGCTCCGGCCCTCGCGGCCAAGGAGAAGCCGGTCGATCTGGAACTCCTGCTGGCGGTCGATGTATCGGGCAGCGTGGATGCGGAAGAAGCGCTCCTGCAACGGGATGGATATCTCGGCGCACTGCGCAATCCCGAGGTGATCGCCGCCATCAAGTCCGGCATGCTCGGCCGGATCGCCCTCAGCTATGTGGAATGGGCTGGCCTTGGCTGGTACAAGGTCATCGTCGATTGGACGGAGATTTACGACGAGGCCAGCGCCGCCGCCTTCGCCAAGAAGCTGGCCGCCGCCCCCATCGTCACCGCCCATCGCACTTCGGTCAGCGACGCGATCGATCTGTCCGTGCCTCGGTTCACCGGAAACGGTTACGAAGGCACACGGCGTATCCTGGATGTGTCCGGCGACGGGTCGAACAACTACGGACGCCTCGTCACCGACGCCCGGGACGATGCGGTTGCCGCCGGCATTACCGTGAACGGCTTGCCGATCGTCACGGATCAAACGAACGCGATATACCCGACAATTCCCGATATCGACTTGTTTTACCGGGATTGCGTCATCGGCGGGCCGGGGGCATTTCACGTGGTGGCCAACGGGTTCGAGGATTTCGACCGCGCGGTTCGCAAGAAACTCATTCTTGAGATCGCGGGCCGGACGCCGGCGGGGTACCGGCACGCCGGATCATCGCCCTACGATGGCGCGGCCCGGATGTGGCGCGTCGCCGAGCGGGTTGGACCGCCCTGCAACATTGGGGAATGGCGCTGGCTCGGCATCATTACCGGCGGCACGGGCGAATAAATCCGCCGTAAACCGGCCGCCCAATCACTATCTGCCTACTTTTTGATCTGGATCAATTTTGCGGTGCGACCGCATTGTTAGATTCTTTCGTGGGACTGTAATGCCTCACAGCTCCCAAATTGCGCCAGCGCCTCGGCATTGAACCGTACAGGCGGCAACCCTGCCCGGCTCTTTGCCGGGGCGCAGCGCGCAAGGATCAGAACCGGAACTCTCAACAGAACACGAGCGACGACATGACCGACGGCGAGATCGCATATATGTCCATGGTGTTGGTTTTGTTTTTCTGCTTCATCATCGTGATCGGATGTCTTTCGCTAAGCCAGCAAAAGCGCGAGGATTGAAAAGCTGCGGGCAGTCGGCCGACGCTGTCGGCAATGAGAAACGCGCGCCCTTCGCTCCCCAATCACAGGGCTAGCCCCCGCTCATTCAGCCCTTGCAACAGCGGTAAGGGCCTTCGCGGACGCTGTGTGGGATGCAGATCCGGTGCCATCTCGGCCCGACGCTGCACCGTTGCACGCGATATTAGCTCAGATAATCCGTTTCCTTGGCGCGAAGCGCGGCCCGGGCATCCTCGATGAGGGCCTCGTAACGGCCTTGGCGGGCCAGATCGTTATTTGCGACGAGGCATTGCAGGACATTTTGCAGCGCATATTTCAGGTCCTCGACCTGCGCCCGAAGCCCGACGATTTGGCAGGTATGTTCAAACCTGTTCGCGCCATCCTCGTCGGAAACGGCATTATCCCGTTGAACGAATTGGGACATTTCAGACACCTGCACTAGGTTGCCATGGCAGGATGCGCCTTATCGCTTTGGCGCGAAATGACGGCGGTCACAGGACAATTTCCTTCGTGCGGCTTCCGCGGTCTAACACCTAAGATTGTAATATTACTTTTCAGCAACCTTGAGGAGAATTTTAGGGATCAACGCGTAGGCCGCTCGGAATCATCGGAATCGGCCCCGTACCGGCTTTCGGTGCCTCCCGGCGCCTTGGCCCGACATTGGGACGAGGGTTAACCACCGATTAACCATAACGTCGATCTCATAGCAGAATGCCGTCCCTCGCCCGGAAGTTAGCAATACGGTAAGCCTTGCCCGGTATTATTAAGATCTTCCGGGTCATGAACCATTCACCTTACGCCGAACGGCGTCCCGGAGTATCCAAGCCGCTGCGATCCGTGAGCAACACGTGGCGCAATCACTGGGCAGCCTGAGTCAGCGTAATGGCCTTTGCATTCGACCAACTGAAAATCCTCATCGTCGATGACGAAGCTCCCGCACGCAGCCTGATCAAGGAAGTGCTGCAAATCATCGGCTTCAGTCAGCAAAACATCCGTGAAGCGAGCGACGGCCTCTCGGCGATCAAAAGCTTGGAGGCAGAGCGGGTCCATATCGTTATCTCGGACTGGAAGATGGAACCGATGGACGGTTTGACATTCGTCCGCAAACTGCGAGATCAAGACAAGAGTCCCGACCCTTTCGTTCCCGTCATATTCTGTTCCGCCCATACCGACCAGGAAATGATCGAACGCGCGCGCGATGTCGGCGTCAACGAAGTGATCGCCAAGCCGGTCAGTATCGGCAATATCGAAAGCCGAATATTTGCCGTGTTGGAGCAGCCGCGTCCTTTCGTCGCCGCGTCCCACTACTTCGGACCGGATCGCCGTCGACGGCGGGATGGCCCTGCCGACGGCAAGGACCGACGGCAGAAAAAGCGTGTCCATATCAAGACCGTGCGCGACGAAACCTGACCGACGGCTCTGCCCCTCGACTTGATGCGGCCGGCGATGCGCGTCATCATTGCGGTTCCGTAACGCCCCATCAGGGCTAGCCTCGTAACGCAGTGTATAGGCCGTCCAATGCCGCAGACCGACGTCAACTCAATGAGTTCCCTCAAGATTGTTCCGACGGGTAAAGCCGTCGGCGCCGAAATTCAGGGCATCGATTTGTCGCAGCCAATGCCGGGCGAGGTGCGCGAGGCAATTCACCAGGCGTGGCTCGATCATCTCGTGCTGCTGTTTCGCGGTCAGTCGCTGTCCCCGGAACAGTATCTGGATGGCGCCCGCATCTTTGGCGAGCCCCAGGTCGGCGCGGCGCGGAAGTACTACGAGAAGGCCGGCGTCAAATCGCTCGCGAACTCGCTCGACACGCCGGAAGTCACGATTCTCTCCAACCTGGACGAGGACGGCAATCCGACCGAGCGCAACAGCGGCCTCGGCAGCTTGGAAGTGGTGTGGCATTCCGATAATTCCTACATCGAGCAGCCGCCGGCCGGAAGTTGCCTCTACTCCATCGAGGTGCCGCCCCAGAGCGGCAATACGTCCTTCAACAACCAATATATGGCCTACGAGACCCTGCCGTACGACCTCCGCGACGCCATTCAAGGCAAGAAATCCATCCAGGATTCCACGCGGAACAGCGCCGGCGTGCTGCGGCCCGGCGTAACCCTGCCGTCCCGGCCGTCCGAGGTTCCCGGGCCGCATCATCCCCTGGTCCGGGTCCACCCGGAAACCGGCAGGAAGGCGCTGTATCTCGGCCGCCGGCGGGATTATCCGTCGCAATACATCATCGGGATGGACGAGGACGATAGCGAAGCCCTGCTCGACCGGCTGTGGGAGCACGCCACGCAGGACGCGTTCAAATGGACCCATACCTGGAAGACGGGCGATCTGCTGGTATGGGATAACCGCTGTGCGATGCACTACCGCGATCCGGTCGATTCAACCCAGCGCCGCGTTATGTACCGCACCCAGTTCCAAGGCGAGACGCCGATCCCCGGCTGATCGTCCGCAGCGACTAGGCGTCGACCACCAGGATATCCTCATTGTCGAAATAGTCCGACCGCACCACCGGTGCGCCGTCCGTGATCTCGATCAGATCTTCCATGTGATAACCGACCTCGCCGGGCCAGCGCACCCGCGTCTCGACGGTGGACATCATGCCCGGCTCATACGCCGTATCGTCATGCGGGCTGATCAGGGGATACTCGTGCAACTGCAGTCCTATGCCATGCCCGTTATGCGCATAGGGGAACGGGATATCGTGCTTCTCATGCTGTCGCGTCGCCGCCTCGAAGAGTTCCCGGCCCGTATTGCCGGGCCGCAGCATATCGATGATCGCATGATGGATTTCGCGTAGCCGCCCCCACCAGGAGCGGTCCACATCGCTCAGTTTGCCGAGCTTGGCGGTTCGACCGACGTTGGAGTAGTAGCGGCGGTAATACCCGCCGGTATCCGCCTTGAGAATATCGCCCGGCCGCAATGCGTAGTCGGACGGATCCATGTGCGGAAAGCCGGTGTTCGGGCCCGCGTTAATATGGGTGAAGGCTACCGATTCCGCACCGGAGCGCAGGATCCGGTCGCTCAGGCCATAACACAGGTCGCGCTCGGTCATGCCCGGCCGGGCGGCCTGGAAGGTCTCCATCAGAGCCTGTTCGGTTCCCCGAAACGCCCTGATCATGATCTCGCGTTCGCGCGGCGACTTGATCATCCGCGCCTTGGCGAACAGATCCTCGCATGGCACCACACCGAGCGACGGCAACAGACCCGACAAATCGGCAAGGTATCGCGCCCCGAGGTAATCAAGCTCGATGCCGACCCGGCCCTGCTCTAGACCGAGGTCGCACAGAACGTCCGCAAGGACGGTGATCGGCGAGGTCACAAATTCCTTATAGGTCCGAATTTCGGTGATCCAGGACTCCTGCCGCACATACCCTTCTTCCACCGCGCACAGAATGAAGGTGGGCGCGCGCTCGCCGTCCCAAACGATCAGGCCGAGACGATCGCGAATATCCACTTGGGTCGAGACGAAGACGTCACTTATGTAGTTGACGTTCTCCGGGGAGACCGCGACAACCGCATCAAAATCGCTATGCCGAATCATCCGGCCCATGCGATCTAGGTCGCCGACAGCATCTTGCATCGTTTTCATAGCGCTTATCTCACTCCGCCCGTTGGCGTGCCCGCCTTGGCATCATCGGACCAAAGTGCAATCAGCGCAAATCTACTAGTAGATAATCCCGCAGGCAATCCGCGCGCCGCCGCCGCCCAGCGACCGCGGCGTGTCCGAATAATTATCGCCGCCGGAATGAATCATCAGCGCCAAGCCGCGGATATCCGATGTCTTGAGTCGCGGCGCATAAATAGGGCTTTTCGCCTCGCCCATCTTGTTCACGAGCAGCACCGGCAGATCACCCAAGTGCCCGGATCCCGTGGGGCCTTCGTGCCGGCCCGTATTAGCCGGGTCAAAATGGCCGCCTGCCGCCAACCCCGCTGCGGCCTTACCGTCTTTCACGCCGGGCCCGCAATCCGCCTTTTGATGAACATGGAAGCCGTGGGCACCTTCGGGTAACCCGCTCAGATTGGGCATCAACTCAAGGCCTTTTTCCGTATCCCGCGCCGTAACGAACCCAACAGGCGCCCCGGGGCCCGTCGGCGTCGACAAATACATGGCCGCCTTGACCTCCGCAGCTGCTGCCGACGAGGCGGAAATCAGTACGCCAAATGGCAATACCGCGGCAACAATCCATATTCGCAGACCGTTCGTCACTGCACATCCTCCTGGTACCATTAGGGTCACTAATGCGAATCAGATTTGGCCCGCGACACGCCACCACTCAAATCACCGTTGCTTGAGATTGGCGCCTCCGGGCGGCGCGCTTGATACACCCAGTCGTGTTAAAAATGGGCGGGCCCCCCGATGAGTTCCGTAAAAATTCCACCTTGCCCGCAGATTTCCCTGAACCCGCAATACGATGCCCGTTGGTTAATTTTTCAGCTTGAGAAAAATCAACTATCTGAAAATAAATATACTTTCTAATTATTTTGGTTAATTTAAATCTAAATTCTTAACTATATTTCTATTTCTTAAGTAATAATCCGAATTATCGCGTAATTATTTAAAATTTTACTCGATTTTTCCATGTAATGATCATATTTAGGTAATGCTCTTGGGAGGGAGCGCACAAAAGGATTTCGAGGGGACGGTATGACAAACGCACCTGTATTTCTCGTTGGCGGCACAAATTTATTTCGCCGCGGATTGATGAGCTTTCTCGGCGACACCGATTTCGCGGTGACCGAGGAATTCGACACCATCGACGATTGCGCCGCGGCGGACTCCGATTCACCGGAAGTCGTCATCTACGCAGCCTCGGGCAACATCGAAGTGTCCGAAAGCGCAATCGACACACTGTCCCGCACCTTTCCGGACGTCCGGATCATGGTTCTGTCGGCCGAGCTTTCGGTCGAGGAACTCGGCGCATGCCTCAAGGCCGGCGCGCGCGGATATCTTCTCAGCAGCATTTCCAAGGAGGCGTTGGTCCATTCGCTGACCTTGGTCGTCCTCGGCGAGACCGTGTTCCCGTCGGGCCTGGCCAATGCCTGGGTGAGCGGCGGCCTGTCGCAACGACGGCCGACGAACCAGGCGCCGATCCGCGATCTCACGCGCCGTGAGACCGACATTCTGGAATGCCTGACCTCTGGCGCGGCTAACAAGCAAATCGCCCGCGATCTCGGCATTACCGAAGCCACGGTCAAAATTCACATGAAGTCGCTGATCCGGAAGATCGGGGTCAGCAATCGAACCCAAGCCGCCTTGTGGGCGATCAACTCCGGCTTCGGGCAAACCATCATGGGTGCGGCCGCCTAACCCGCGCCACCAAACGCAAGTTGAAGAGATAGGGAGAAAAAAATGTCGAAAAACTTTTTTAAGTCATTACTGCTGGACGAAAGCGGCGCGACCGCAATCGAGTATGGACTGATCGCTTCGCTGGTATCGGTCGCCGCGATCGGCGCGATGTCCGCGATGGGCACGTCGCTCGAGGAAATGTTCAATCACGTGTCGAACGAGCTGAAAGGCGCGGCGAACACGACAACGGGATAAACCCGGGATCGACACCGTGAGGCACGAAACAGCCCCGCACCATAAGTGCGGGGCTGTTTTCCGTCGGCCGTTATCGGCTGCCTAACCGTTGAAGAAGGGCCGGTCGCCGGTAATCGTCGTGCGGTGCATGCGCCGGCGGGTGTTCTCTTCGTCGAACGGTAACGCCTTATGCACGGCGCTACGATTGTCCCAGATGATGAGATCGCCCGGCCGCCATTTATGCGCATAGACGAAGGCCGGCTGCGCGGCGAACTCCATCAATTCTGTGATGAGCGCCTGGCTCTCGTTTTCGTCCTCTCCATCGAAGGTCCGCGTGAATACCTCCGAAATGAAGAGCGCCGGTCGCCCGTTTTCCGGATGGGTCCGAACCGACGGATGCAGGACCGGCGGCGTCTTCGCTTTCTGCTCCTCGGTCAGCGGCGCGCGGTTCTGAAGGTGTGCGCGCTCGTAATTCCAGACGTAGTCATGCACCCCGTTTCGTTCGGCAAGCCACCTCTTGCGTTCCTCGGGAAGCGCGTCGAACGCGGCGAACATACTGGCAAACGCCGTTTCGCCGCCTTCTTCCGGACATTCCAGGCAATAGAACAACGACCCCATGCTCGGTTCCGGCAGGTAGGACAGGTCCGAGTGATACCGTTTCGATCCCCCGTGCGCACCGATATGCCGGCCATCCTCGATGATGTTCGACACCACGAATATCTCCGGATGACCCGGCAGGCAGAAGTTCGACAGGACGTGTTTCTCGAGCGGCCCAAACTCGCGGCTGACCGCGATGAGCTGTTCTGGCGTCAGCGACTGGTCACGCAGTACGATCACCGAACGGTCGGCCAGCTCGCGCCGCAGCCGCGCCATGGCGGCCGGCGGAACGGGAATGCTTAGGTCGATCCCCTGCGCCACCGACCCGATATGCGGTGTCAGAGCCTCAAACGTGACTTCCGACTCATCCTTGGACAATGCTTCCGGCATGGCAAACGACCTCGTCTCGTTTCGATGCCTACCCAACGGCAGACGCGACGAGTCTAAACCGCCGATCCGAGGCGATGCAAACGGCCGCCGGCGCAGTCAAACGCGAACCAGGCGATATACCGCAATGCCGCCCAGCAGCGACAATCCCGACAACAGCAGAATAAAAGCCGCCGGCAACGGCACCGGCGACACGGCGCTCACCACCTCGGCCGATTGAACGCGCGCGAACGGCGCCGCCAAAACCTGCCCTTGCGCGCTGGTTCCGCGCCCGGCGCGGATATTGAAATTCGCGAAGGTGAATTCGATAAAGCCGTCCGCCTCGGTAAAGATCGGCGTTATCCGTATCAACCCGTCAATCGTCCCGTCGATCACCGTCGCCAAGTTCGACGTTACACCGTCGAACAGGCTGCCGGCCGAAACGAACGGCACGATCGCCGCCGAGGCGACGATGCCGCTGCCCAACGATGTCGCGCCATCGAACAACTCGGCGTTTACAGAAATTCCCGGGCCCGACGCCGTAAACGGCGTCGTCGTCAGCGCCAAAACATCGACGCCGCCGGGCACGAACGGCGGCGTGTTGAAGAACGAAAACGTCACCTCCAGCGCTTGCCCCGGATTCACCAGCAACGCCGCCGCGTCATTGCGCCAACCGGACAACGGCAGAAGGGTCAAAACAAGGAAGAGAATCGAGACATATCGTGCAACGGCGCGCGGGCTTGCGAAACCCGGACAAACGCCGTTCTTTACCAAACGTCGCATGATTTCCACCAATGCTTCCCACACCAAAAGCAGTACTACTTTTGGAATAATTCATTGGTCTAATCAAGAAAATATTGGTTAACGGCGATGATTCTAAATGAAAATTGAGAATACTGGCCGGACGGCCAACCAATTGGCGCAATTATCCCCGTGTCTTTCGAATTGGTTCCGGGCGGATCCAATGCGGCCGCAACGCTATTCGTTATAGGCCCGCACGACCTCGACATCGATCAGCCGGCACCCGCCCGAGAGGACACCGTCAATGCCCCATTGCAGCGCGTCGCGCAATGCGTCGGCGTTTGCGACCGTTCCCCGGCCTTCCCAGCCCAATCCTTCGACGAGCCGCACGATATCGGGCGTCGGGTCGTTTATTTCCTGACCGACCCAACGGTTTTCCGGCGGTCGATCACGGTCGATGGCGACCCGCTCCTGATGCAGGACATCGTTGAAATAGGAATAGTTGTTGCCGACGATCACCAGAAGCGGGATCCGGTACTTCGCGGCCGTCCAAAACGCGGTCAGCCCCATCAGACAATCACCATCGCCGAGGATCGCGATCGGCAACCGTCCCGTCTCTTGCAACGCCAGCGCCGCGCCGACCGCCATGCCAGGCCCCGCCCCGATGCCCGCACCGCCGTCACCGCCCAGCATGGCCAGCGGGTCGTCGAAGTGACGAGCACCGCCGGGCCAGCCCAGCGGAACCCGAATTAACGTCGCCGGCCGATCGCCGAGTACATCGGCCAGGACATCGGCCATGTCGAAGTAGTTAAGCGTCTCACCCGCCGCGGACCGGGGCGGCTTGCTGTAAGTCGCCGGCACCGCATCCCATCCGGTCGTCCGGCTACCCCCGTTCAACCGGCTTTCCAGCGCGGGGATCAGGCTCGAAACCGCAACGTCCGGTTCGGCGAGAATTCGCACGTCAGCCGGCGGCAATACGTGATGATCCATCGACCAACCGTTGTGAATATAGGAATCGACGGTGCAATTGATGACCTTGGCCGCAATATCCGTGTCGCCGGCGGCCAATTGATGCGTGCCCGCGAGATCGATCCAGTCCAACGCCAGTATCACATCGGATTCTACTAGTAGACGTTTCGCCTCCTCAGAAAGGCGTTTGACCGGCGGTAACGGATGCAATGGGTGCGCCGTCGGAAAGGCCGATCCCGCCTTCAGGTCGGTCATCACGCGCGCCTTCAGCATTTCGGCCAGCCGGATACGGCCGTCCCACGCCGCGCGCTCGCGGGAGCCCCGCCCCGCCAAAATGAGCGGCCGCTCGGCATTCGCAAGCAGGTCGGCGGCCTGGTCGACCGCGGCCGGCGCCGGCGCCGGCGGCTCGCCGGGCGCAAACCGCTCGATATCGGGAATGACCGGCGGGGTTTCGATCGGGTCCTCCTGCATGCCGACATCGAGACAGACGTAGACCGGACCGTTCGGCGCGGTCCGCGTGATCTGCCATGCCCGCAACATGGATTCGACCACGGCATCGGCGGTCGCCGGCTGATCGTCCCATTTCACATAGTCACGGATCAGCGCGCCCTGATCCTTCGCGGTGTGAATCCATTCGATCCATGGCCGCCGCCGCGACGCGTCCATCGGACCCGTGGCGCCCAGGATCAGCATCGGCACCCGATCGCACCATGCATTGAAGATCGCCATCGTCCCGTGCATCAGACCCACATTGCTGTGCAACGCGACCGCCATCGGCCTGCCCGTCACCTTGGCGTAGCCATGCGCGATCGCAACCGCATGCTCCTCGTGCAGCGCGATGAGCATTTGTGGATCTCGATTACCGAGATAGTTGACCAAGCTGTCATGCAAACCGCGATAGCTGGCCCCCGGGTTCAGTGCGATATAGGGAATGTCGAAGGTCCGCAGCATTTGGGCGGCGAGATCGCTGCCCCACCCCATCTCGAACTGGCCGGCATTGACCGGGCGTTCGACGGCGCGCAGAGCCTTCGACGATTGGTTCCGGGACTCGTCATTCATGGCGAACACACCCTCCCTTCGGCGAGATCAATCGGATCAGTCCTCAAGTGTGTAACGCAACCGGGGAATGCGCAAATGATGCGGTGCCCGCTACGGCGAAATCACCGGTAACACTACATGCGAGGGCCGAACTGCGTCATGGAAGACGGTTTGATGCGCCTTCGCCAAGGCCGCTTCGAAATAGTCGTCGCCGCCGGTGTTGTGATTGCGGTCGAAGTTCGGGAAGTCGCTGCTCTGGATGTCGACGCGGATGCGATGCCCCGGCAGGAAACAGTTGCCGGTCGGGTTCAGCGTGATGGTGTATTCATAAACCTCGCCCGGCGTGATCAGATCGGTGCGGTCGGTCCCGTTCCGGTGCCGCGCCCGGATCAACCCGTAGCACAGCTCCTGGACGAAACCGTCCGGATGTACATCGATCAGCTTGGCGATGAAGTCCGTATCGGATGCCGATGATGCCGCGTGCAGAACGACCGATACCGGTCCGATCACTTCTAGCGGTTCATCCAACGGCGGCGAAACATAGCGCAAGATATCGCGCCGGCCGTCCAGCGGCCGCTGATCCTTCGGCAGTTGCTGGCCCGCCTTGGTGTAGATCGTCATGACCGGATCGCGCGGATCGTAGACATACTCGTCCACCGGTTCGTCCGAGGGCGGTTCCGGCGACAAGGTGCCGTCGCCGCCGATACCGTCGGCATGGCCGCCGCTGTGGAAGTACCAGGGCGTCGGCCGCATATCCTTGGGCGGCCATTGATCGTCATGCCGCCATCGGTTCCGGCCCATGACAAAGATTTGTGCGGGCGCCCAGTCGTCCGCCGCGGTGCGTTCCCCCTTCAGCCATTTGGCGAACCAGGCATCGGCCATGTCGTAATAATCCCACTCGGCCGCTGGCCCGAAATCCAATTCGCCGACGCGGCGGCCCAGGGCCAGGGTCGTATGCCCCCAGGGGCCGACGATCAGTTTTTGGTTCTCGCGGGCGAACTCGGTCCTGCCGTTCGACCGCATGCCGCTGAATTGCTTGATCGTTCCCACCTGCTGGTCGTACCAGCCGGTGCCGCTCAACACGGGCACGTCGACCTCCATATGCCGCGCCTCGTGCTGGAAATGATCGATCACCGTTTCCCGCAGTAGCCGCTGCCAGTATTCGTGCATTCCCGGCATCGCGCTTTCGGGAATCTCGGACAACGGGAGGTACCAGAGCCATTTGCTGCGATCCCGCTCCTCCCACAACGCATCCGCCTCGTCCGGCGTCTTCGGCGCGCCGGGCACTTGCAGCCGCCGCGCCATGTCGGGGCTGATCGTGTTGATCGTCCATGTCATCCGCCGGCCGAGGCGGACGACGCCGCTCATATGCCGGTCGAGATGGTTGGCGACCACGCCTTGCGCGAACATGCAGACCAGATGCGGCGGCCGCGTCGGCGCCATTTCCCACTGGGTCATGCCGCAATAGGAATTGCCGAACGTGCCGACCTTGCCCGTCGATCCCGGCAGCGTGGCGCACCATTCGACCGTGTCGTGTCCGTCATTGATGCAGGGGTTGCGCGGATGGCCGCCCATATGCAGCAACGGCTCGCCGTCGGAATCATAGCGTCCCCGCAGATCCTGGAACACCACGATATACCCGCGGGCCGCCATTTCGGCGGCGATCTCGTCGTGCATTTTGCGCTCGGTCTTGCCGTAGGGCGTCCGGCACAGCAGGACCGGAAAACGACCGTCGTCGCGAGGCCTATGCACATCCGCCCGCAGCGTCACGCCGTCGCGCATCTGCGCCGGCACGTTCCGTTCCGTCTCGACCGTGAATGTCGGCACGCCGTCCTCCCCGGATTTCGGAATTCGAACTAGGATAAGGACAAGTATGCGCCGGATCGCCGAGCCTTGGAAATCGACCTGTGGCAGTACTCCGAGATAAGCCGGGATTACTGTGCGATGCGGAGGTTGCTGAGTTGCACGCCAATCGCATAAAAAGCGGCGGCCAGGGCATCACTATCGGCAGCTTTGTAGTAATGCCCCGCCGACGTCGCGCAATCCGTCAACAACGTCTCCAGCGAGGAGCTGGTCGTCCGGAACTGCACGGTGTAAACCAGAATGCCGTCATCTTTCATGTTGTCGCATGTATCGGTGAGCCGCGTGTTTGCCGTATTCTTGGAGGTACCGTCCAAGGGCGTATTTTCGCCGTCGGTCATGACGATGACCGCTTTCTTGATGTCGGCATCGTTGTACTCGACCGGACGGTCTGGATCGCCCCACAATCCCTGCCATTCTGCGGACACCATGCGGTAGGCCCAGGCGGCACCCACGTCGACGCGCGTATTGCCGCTATGGTTCAATTCATCCAACCGTGCATCAAGGGTGGACCGCTTTTTGGTCAAGGCCAGCGCCTTCTCCGCGTTGCACCCGTAATAGACATAGTAGGATTCGTCAAATGACGTCCATCGCCAGTCCTCGTCAAAAGACTCGGTAGTGGGCGGGGCGTCGCTCGTATTGAAGCTGCCGGAACGCGGATTGGGACAGACCTCCCAACTTACCGGCGGCGTATAGTTCAGGACGCTTTGGTAGTCATTCAGATTGATGCGGGTGTCGAACGGCACCAATGCGACGGTCAGATGTTCGATTTCGTCCTTGCTGCCGTAGAGATTGTCGAGCAACAGCTTCACCGCGTCCTGCAAGTCGTCGATATACCCGTTCATCGATCCGGTCGTGTCGAGTGCGATCGCAATTTCCAGGCCGCGGTTTTCCCGCTTCACGACAGTGGCGCCGGCGACGTTCATTTTATCAAGCCCGACCACCTGCATCAGGGACAGGTCGATGTCGACATTCGCGGTCAATGTGACTTCGGTCTTGTCGACATCGGTGGCCGTCGTGAGCGACACGCCGGTGCTGCCCATGTAGCCAGGCGGAAAATTCGATTCGAAAAATCGATCGACCGTCGCTTGAAAATCGGGCTCGTTGATCCGCCGCGCGCCCGCAAGGGCCGCCGCATCCAATGCATAGGCCAGCCGACTCTTAACCAAATAGCCGCGCGCCGCATCAACCGCGAGGCCAGTGAACGCCACCAGTGGGATGGCAGCCGCCGCAACGAGCGTCACGGTGCTTCCGCGCGTATCCCTAAACAGATCGCGAAATAATGTATGGAAGCTCAACACCAAACCACCCTTCGGCGTACGCAGGATTTTTTCCGATGCAGTTGGTCAGCAAGGATAGGCAAAAATCCTTAAAAGATGGTTATCGTAGTCTTAGCGGGCTGACTAAGGTGCTTGATAGAACGGCAAAATTGCAAATCGACTGGACTTTAGCGTTCTTAGTACATGAATAGGTTGTCTCGCAGCCGTTCACTTCTGATCAATCGCCTGCCGCGGTCTTTTGGCCGCCGGTATTTCCGTAGCCGTCGGGAACGTCGAAATCGAACGCCCCTTCTTCGAACCGGTTGTAGTTCTCGTATCCGCGATCTCATAGAGCCGGGACCGGGGTTGCCGCTTGTCGGTGAATCCTTCCTGCGTTCCCTCCGCCAGGAGCTGCGCCATCCCTTCTTCCACCGCCTTCATCGCAAGCCGGAACGTCGTGTTCGGATAGATCACGATGTTGACCCCCAAATCCTGCAGCTGCTGCGCCGTCAGCAGCTTGACTTGCCCGAATGCGGTCATGTTCGACAGGATCGGTACATCGATCGCCTTTCGGAAGCCCGCATATTCGCTTTCGTCATGTATCGCCTCGGCGAAGATGGCCTCCGCGCCAGCGTCGACATAGGCTTTCGCACGGTCGATGGCAGCGTCAAGCCCTTCGACCGCCCGGGCGTCCGTCCGGGCCATTACCACGAAGTTGCTGTCGACCCGCCCATCGAGCGCGGCCTTGATGCGCGCGGCCATACGCTCGACCGTGGTGATTTTCTTGTTGTCGAGTGACCGCAGCGTTTCGGCTCCTGCTGCTCCATCAACATGGCGACGAACGGCGAAAAGGCGCCGGCAAACCGCTGGCGCTTTCCGGTGGTCAAGGCATCGCGGAATTGTTACCGGCGTTCGGCCGGGGTTGTCGTGATATGCAGCACGGGCGCGTCCTCTCCGATACGAATTGTTGAGCGAAAACAAGCTATGCGAATCTGGTGTACCCTGCGATACCGCATCAGTAGAGGACAGACACGTGACGGACCGACCAAACATCCTTCTTATCACCTCGGATCAGCAACGCGGCGACTGTTTCGGTTTCGAAGGCCGGTCGGTGAAGACACCGCATCTCGACCGGATGGCGAGAAACGGCACCCGGTTCGGCGCCTGCATCACACCGTCCGCCTTCTGTCAGCCCGCCCGCGCCTCCATGCTGACCGGCCTTCTGCCCTACACCCACGGCGTCGCCGACAACGGCATCAACCTGGACCCGGCCACCGGCGAAGCGGGGTTCGGTGGCACACTCGGCAAGGCAGGCTATGCCACCGCCTTCTTCGGCAAGGCGCATTTCTCCACCAAGACCACGTATAATTCGACCGACACCCCCGAGTGCAATACCGGCTCGCAGACCTATCCGGACGACTGGTGCGGCCCGTATATGGGGTTCCGACATGTCGAGCTGATCGTCCACGGCCATCTCAACAAAGCGCGCGAAAACAAGCGGCCGCCGATCGGCCAGCACTACGAGCGCTACTTCTTCAGCCGCGGCGACGACGGCGAGGCGCTGGACCGCTGGGCCACCGAACTGCCGCCGACGACCGGCGCGGCGCAGACTTGGCACTCCGCGCTTCCCGCCGCCTGGCACAGCAGCAGTTGGATCGGCGACCGCAGCATCGAATGGCTGCGCAACCGGGACCGCCGCGATCCGTTCTGCATGTGGGTATCCTTCCCCGACCCGCACCACGCTTTCGACTGCCCGGAGCCGTGGAGCCGCCTGCACCACCCGGACGCAGTCGAGCTTCCGGAGCACCGAACGCTCGACCTGGAGCGGCGCCCCTGGTGGCACAAGGCCTCGCTCGAAGGCAAGCCGATCGTCGACGATCCGGAAATCCAGCGCTACCGCACGAAGGGGCAAAAGGTCCCGCCGCAGACGGACACGCAACTCCGGGACATGACGGCCAACTATTACGGCATGATCTCCATGATCGACCACCAGGTCGGGCGTATTCTCGATGCGGTGGACGCCGCCGGGGATCGCGGCAACACCATCGTTGTCTTCACCACCGACCATGGCGATCTTTTGGGCGACCACGGCCTCTACCTCAAGGGGCCGACCTTGTACGAAGGGGTGCTGCGGGTCGGCATGATCGTCAATGGGCCCGGTATCCCTGCCGGCAAGGTCGTGAACGACCCGATATCCACACTGGACCTTGCCCCGACTTTCTATGATTTAGCGGATCTGGCGCCGCCCGAAACACTGCAAGGCCAAAGCCTCCATCCGCTGATCCACGGCGACGGTTCGGCTGCCCGGGAAGCCGCATATAGCGAATGGTTCGTGCACAAGTCGCGCTACGGGTTCGATATGGATTTACGGACGGTGCGGACGAAGACTCACAAATGCACCTTCGAACTGCTGACCGGTGCGGGAGAGCTGTACGATCTCGTCAACGACCCGGCGGAAATGGAAAACCGCTTCGACGACCCGGCCTATGCCGCCGTGCGGCGCCAGTTGGAGGAAATCATGCAGGCGCGGCCCGGAACACGGATGGAGACATTTCCGCCGCAGATCGGCATGGCCTGACTGGGTCGGCGCGGTCTCATCCCTTCGTGGGGAGGTCCGGCACCGACAGCACCTCGAACCCGGATTTACCGGCCTCCAAACCGTGCTCGGCCACGAGATCGGAAATTGCGACCGGCTTGCCATGGGTATCGACCAGGCTGCGGAAGACGACCGCCCCCGCCGTACAGGCGACGGTAAGCGCATTGGCGCTAACTTCAAGGATCATCCCAGCCTCGCTCTTGGGCCAAGTCCCACGGTCCAGCGAGACGCGACCGACCCAAAGCGACCGGTCGCCAAGATGAACTTCGGGCAGGAAGAAGTTGTTTTCCATGGGATAAAACGAGACCGCCCGAACATATCGATCCAGGGCGTCGATCGGCAGTTCGAAGGGAAACAAACCATCGTAGGGGACGTCCTTCTTCGAGAAGTATGTCGCCTTCTCATGGTCTTGTGGGATCCGGTCAATTCTACCGGCCTTTATTTGCGCCAAAAGGTCCGGGAACACCCGGATGCCTTCCTTGATGCAGCGGCCAACCAACGAAACCGCGGCCTCCCGGCCGGTCAAGTCGAACAAGGACTGCACCACCACATCGCCGGTATCGACACCCCGGCTGACGAACATCCAGGTGACACCATAGGTCGAGGCCCCCTCGAGAATGGCCCAGGAACAGACATTCACGCCGCCGTAACGCGGCAGCGGCCCGTTGTGGAAATTGATGATGCCGGTCTTCGCGGTCGCCAGCAGGTCATCCCGAATGATCTTGAAGCTGTTGATGTTGAGAATGATATCCGGTTCGACTGCCCGGATTTCGGCCACTAAGGCGGGGTCATTGACGTTTCCGTTGTCCCGGCACGGGATACCAAGCTCGGCGCACGCCGTGGCGATCCGGGATACCGGCGTCTCCTCGAGTGAATCGCACACTACCAACGCCAACTCGCCGAAATCGGCCGCAACCGCCATCTTAAGGCAGTCGATAGCCATTTTACCGTTGCCGATAATAACGTACCGCTTCATGGGAAATGTCTTCGGATTTCGGGTGGGCTGGACTGTACCATGCGGCACGGCCGCTTCAACCGTCCCCTTAGACGGAGTACCAAAGAGCCCCAATCTTCCATCCGAAATAAAGACTTAGGCGGCTATCGGCGCCTCGCCCTTGGTCTGGGTCCGATGCATCATACGCCGCTCGCCGTTGTCGAAGGATTCGCGATAGTGCATCAGACACCGATTGTCCCAAATCAACAGATCGCCGACGGCCCATTCATGCGCCCAGGCGAAATCCCCCTCGGTGCAATGCGCCCACAGGGCATCCCACAAGGCCGTATCCGTCTCGCCCAGGATATTCGACGCGCCGGACCGCCGCCCGAGATACAGGGCTTTCCGGCCGGTCGCCGGATGCACGCGAACCAGGGGATGGCGCGCACCCGGCGCACTCTCGGGATCGGTCGTTCCGACGTAATCGGCGAACTTCTTCCGCACTTCCCCGGCACTGGTATAGGTCGCGTCATGCACCGCCACCCGTCCCTGAATGCGTTCCTTCAGCGCGGCCGGCAAGGTTTCGTACGCTTGATACATGTTCAGAAGATGCGTGCCGCCGCCGCGGCTCGGCACTTCCAACGCATAGAGAAGGCTCGCCGTCGGCGGCTCTTCCATGAAGGACATGTCGGTATGCCAGATCGCCTCGCCATTGCCCAGGCTGCCGATCGGCGCCCCGTCACTGGTGATATTGGAGATGCAGGCAAGTTCCGGATACCCCTCGATCCAATGCCTGCCGGACTTGTTCGGCGGCGCCATCTCCAACTCGCCGAAGATCTTCGAGAACGCGATGAGTTGCGGGTCGGTCAGTGCCTGGTTCCGGATCAGCAACCCCAGATGATCGTGCCACGCCTGTACGATCTTTTCCTGCGCCGCGGCGTCGAGCGGCTTGGATAAATCAACACCGCGAATCTCCGCCCCCAACGCGGCATCGAACGGGCATACGTCGACTGATTGAGTCTGCATTCCGGTTTCCTTCGTGATCTCAGCATTCGATGACGGAGCAGATTATGCAATGCGCGGTGGATTCCGGGCAAACCGGGGATAGTCGGAACCCTGACTCAACCGGTTTTCGCCAACCGGTCGAGATGGCCTGCGACGACCGAAGGCCATTGCGCCCACCAATCTAGAAGCCGCTGTTGCATCGAGCGGAGCGCTGCTGCGTCGTTCATCACCGCCTCGGCGCGGCGCCGGGCGTCGGGCCACGAGTGGGCATACAGGAACGGCGCGTCGAACGGCTCGATGAATGTGCGATCCAATTCCTGCGCCTCGCCGACGACCACCGGAATGGCGCCATACATCGCCGCCTCGGTATTGCGAAAGCAATCCAAGCTCTTGTTCCCGCGCGGACACAGGACGAAGAGGGAATCGTTCAGGATGTCGCAGTATTCGCGCGGACCGAGGGCACCGCGGATGCTGTCGTTGAAACTGTCGGTGAAGTGCCGGAAGCTGGGTTTCAGCGATTCGAAGGCCGCGAGCGGTTCGGCGCGGTGCGGCTTGCTGGGACCGACATGGCCCGCGAAACTCCAGATGTATTGCCGCTGTTCCGGCGGCGTGATCCGGAAATCCCGCGGCACGACCTTGCCCCGCGTGCAGCCAAGCGGGAAGGAATGAACATGTTCCGGCATGCCCGTTCGATGGTAATTTCGAAGTACAAATGAGAAATTCTTGTATGACTTGATCGGATTTGTGCAGAATTCATCTGACAAATGCACAAGTACACTGATCTTATCTTTGAATTTTTTCGAATAACGATAAAGATCTTTTTCGTTTTTATTATTCCTCCCATAGATAATGATCGCCTTATCACAAACGTGCGAGAACAAGGCCTGGCCGTCCCCATCGGTATCGACAACGTGGCGCGTCTCGACCCGGTCCAACAGCCATCGCAGGTAATCTTCTTCCGAGGTCCCGTGGTCGCCCAGAACCGCGCGGGTGCGGCACTGCCAAATCACGGTCCATGGGCCGGCGGACGGGACGCCGCGATTTCGGGACCGGTAGAGCAGCGATTCAAACATCCGGGGCGTTCATCACCTGCAGCCGCCGCACGGCCGCTCGCGGCTCCTGTGCGGAATGGCGCGATGTTACCCGTTTGTGACTCCGCCGCAAACAGCGCGGCTCAGCTCGCTACCGCACGAGGAGGCTCGGGCGTTGCGCGAACAGCATTGGCGTGTGCCCCGGCCGCGTTTGGCAGCGCCGCATTGCGCAGCTACCCTGAAAGACGGACGATACCGGACCGCGTGAAGAGAGGAGCCGCCGCATGCGTTTCGACGACCCCGGGCAATACGTGCTGGACGATCCCGAGACGGGCTCGTTCCGCGTGCACCGCGACGTCTATACCGACCAAGAGCTCTTCGATTTGGAGATCCAGCGAATCTTCGAGGGCACGTGGGTCTACCTCTGTCATGAATCGCAGGTCGCCCAGCCGTTCGACTTCTACTGCAGCAGGATCGGCCGGCGATCGCTGATCGTGTCCCGCGACGGCGACGGCGTGCTGCGCGGCTTCTTCAACACCTGCCGACACCGGGGCGCCACGCTCTGCCAGAGCGAGAGCGGCAACGCCCGCTATCATGTCTGCAACTATCACGGCTGGTCCTACGACGCGGCCGGCAAGAACATCAACATCAAGGATCAGGAAGACGGCGGATACCCCGACGCCTTCGCCGCGCAAGACCACGACCTGATCCCCCTGCCCCGGTTCGACGTCTACCGCGGCTTCGTCTTCGCCAGCCTTAAGGCGGATGTGCCGTCGCTCGACGATCATCTCGGCGAGGCGAAGATCCTGCTCGACCTGGTGGTCGACCAGAGCCCCGACGGCATGGAGGTGGTGCCCGGCCGATCCCACTACACCTTCAACGCCAACTGGAAGATGCAGATGGACAACGGGATGGACCCGTATCACCTGACCTCGACGCACCAAACGTTCATGCAGGTGGTGCAGCGCCGCCAGCAGGGGGACAGCAAGAACGAGCAGGTCGAATCGCCCGACTTCCGGGCCCGCCTCGACATGCCGGCCGGGCAATACACCTTCGCGAACGGGCACAGCATGTCGTGGAGTCAGCACCCGAAACCGGAAGCGCAGCCCTTCTGGGGCATGATCGAGCGCGCGCGCGAGCATGTCGGCGAAACCCGCGCCAAATGGATGGCGCGGTCGCGCAACATCACGATCTTCCCGAACCTGCAATTCAACGACACCACATCGCTGGTGCTGCGCACGTACATCCCGCACGCGCCCGACCGCACCGAGATGAAGATTTTCAGTTTCGCGCCCGTCGACGAACCCGACGAGCTCCGCACCCGGCGGGTCCGCCAGCACGAGGACTTCTTCAATTCGAGCGGCATGGCGACGCCCGACGACACGCTCTGTTATTCCGATTGCCAGGACGGCTATCTGGCCTTTCCCGACGACTATCTACAGTGTTTCGAGCGCGGCACGACGACCCGGATCGACGGCCCCGACGACGAGGCCAAGGAACTCGGGATGAATCCGGCGACCAGCCAACACGGCACCTACCGGGTGCAGGGCGAGACCGCCTTCCACGGCCCCTACCGCGAATGGGTGCGGCTGATGCGGGCCGGTCACAACCGGGATGCCACCCAAGGCGGCGGCGATGACTGACGCGGCGGCGCGGGAACGGCTTGCCCAAGGCACCGACATCCTGTCGCGCGAGGCGCTCTATATCGACATGCGGCGTTGGGACGACTGGATCGCGCTTTACGACGAAGCGGCCGTGCTGTGGGCGCCCGCGTGGCGCAACGACGACGAGATGACCGACAACGTGAAGCGCGAAATCTCGCTGTTCTATTTCGAGAGCCGCGCCGGAATCGAGGACCGCGTCTGGCGCATCCGCCGCAACAGCGCCCCCGCCCTCACCCCGCTGCCGCGCACGACACATGTGGTGACCAACACGGTGTTCGACGCGCCGCCCGGCGACACCGAAATGACCCTTCACTCCGCATGGACCTGCCATGTCTATTCACTGCGCGATAAGACGCAGCACGCCTTCTTCGGCCGCTATGAGCACGACCTCGAAAAGGCGGGCGACGACTGGCGGATCACCCGCAAGAAGATCATCCTGATGAACGACTTCATCCCGGCGATGGTCGACGTTTTCTGCGTTTGACGAGTTGAAAGGAGAGAGCGATGGACGACGTGCATAGCTTCGATACGGCGGCCGGGGTAAAGGCGACCATCCGGGCGGTGGAGACGATCCCGCTCAATGTCCCCTTCGAGACGCCGTTCAAGATTTCCAGCGGCGCACCCCGCGCCGTGGTCGAGACACTGCTGGTCCGCATCCATACCGACCAGGGCGTGGTCGGGATCGGCGAAACCCAGGCCTGGCGGCGGCAGGGCAGTGCCGAACTGCTGCCCAACCTGGTCAACCAGATCAAGGGCCAGTTCGAGCCGCTGCTGATCGGCCGGTCGCCCTTCGATGTCGCGGCGATCATGCAATCGATGAACGACACATTGTACAATTCGCTCTACGCCCAGGCGGCGGTCGGCGACGCGCTCTACGACGCGATGGGCAAGCTCCTGAACGTGCCGGTCTACCAACTGCTCGGCGGGAAATGCCGCGACCGCGTGCGCGTCGGGGCGGTCCTCTCGATGAAGACGGAGACTGCGGACCTGATCGGCTCCGCCGAAGAATTCCACGAACGCGGCTTCCGGCATTTCGGCCTGAAGATCGGCGTCGAGCCCGCCGCCGATTTCAAGAATGCGGAGGCTCTGCGGGCGCGCTTCGGCGACGACGTGGTGCTGCGCGTCGACGCCAACGGGGCCATGACCTTCGACGCCGCGCTGGCGCTGCTGAAGCGGCTGGAGCAATTCGAGATCGACGCGGCCGAGCAACCGGTCGCCCTCTGGGACGTCGAGAGCCTGGCGGCGCTCGCCCGGTCCGTCGCGATCCCGATCATGGCCGACGAATGCGTGTCCACCGACCACAGCCTGATCGACGTGATCCGCCGCCGCGCCGCGACCGTGGTGCAAACGAAGGTCGCGAAGAATGGCGGCATCTACTACATCCGCCGCCTCTGGGACCTGGCGCGCGCCGCCGGGATGCGCATCTATCCCGGCAACCATCCCAGCACCAGCGTGGCGACGGCGTCGGTCGCGCATATGTGCGCCGCCTGGCCGGACCCGCTGATGGAAGGCGTCTTCGCCGTCGGCGTCAGCGGCGCGCTCGCCGACGACGTGGCGACCGATCCGATAAAACCGGTGAACGGCGAAATCCCGATCCCGGCCGGCCCGGGCCTCGGCGTCGAGCTGGACGAAGACCGGATCGCGGCGCTCCGGGTGGACGTGTGACGGCGCCGAACACCCCCTAACAGGACACCAGCGCGTGATGCTCGGTCTGGCCTTCGGTCATGCCGCGTTCCTTCATCCAGTCGTAGGCCCGCGTGAACAAGGTCGGGTCGTAGTAGTCGACATGTTTGTAGCGCACGAAGGCGCGGGAGAGTTCCGCCGGCTTGAGCGCGCCCTTGGCGTGGGCGGTCACGTGATGAGCGTATTTGTAGAAGTCGGCGTTGATCAGATCGACCGCCTTGTTCTCCGCATCGTAGTAGGCCCTGCGCTCTTCGGGCGTCAGGTCCGGGCCGACGACTTCGCCGCCGCGATAGAAGCTCGACGCGATGACATGCGCGCCTTCCTTCAGGCCGAGGCTGATAAACGGCTCCATCACCGTTACCGCGCGGTAGCTGCCGTCCTTGAGGCCGGCATAGCGGGTCTGCGGCAGGCCGCCGGCCTCGATGTTCACGTGCTCCCGCCCGACCGCGCTTTCCAGCATCTGCAGCGTGGTGAAATGCGAGCCCGTCGACATCTGCACGACGACCGGGACGTCGGACATGTCGCGCGGCGTCTGCAACGCGTCGTCGAAGGTCAGGATCGCCTGCGCCGCCACCGAAGCCCGCAGGGCGGCGATGTTGCCGCCGCGCTCGCCGCGCTCGAGCCGGTCGATGCTGGCCCATTCGCAGACGTTGTAGCTGTCGGCTTGGCCGCACTCGAACATGTTCTCTTTCAAACGCGAAAAGACCGGCTTTTCCGCACTGTCCTTCTCGCGATCCGCATGGGTCGCGGCGAAGGCGACGTCGAGACCGGCCTCGGCGAACAGGCCCTCCTGGATGCCGACGATCACCGGCAGGTCGAAAACCTGATTGTTGGGCGCGATTCGCACAACCTTCATGTCTGACATAGCGGCATTCCTCGTCACGTGATGGCAACCAAGCGGAACGGGCGAGCCCGTTCCCCAATTGCACCGCAAACCTTCGTCCGAGTCCAGCAGGCGCCGCCACTACCGGACGGGCGGAGTCCGACCCGATCAAAAAGGCGAACGGAGAGATTCCGATACCCACCGGGCCGCGGCTCGGCGTGGAGTTGGATGAGCAATGGATCGCCGCGCCACGGGTGGCGCCTGATCCGCGCCGGACCGGTTCGAAATTGCTGACATGTTTGTCGCGCACGAACGCGCGGGAGAGTTCCTTCGGGTCGAGCGTGCCCGGCCTATCCTCCCGTCGCTTCGGCGAGCGATCGGATGAGACTCTGCATTTCCCTCTGCAGGTTGCGGGGCAGATCTTGAACCGCCTTGGCCGTCTCCAGCATTTCGGCGTCGGGCGGCGATTTGATTTCGGGCAAGTCCTCGGCGCGCGAAGTCCCCGATTCGATGCCATCGAAAAAGGAAGCGACCGGCACATCGAGGATCTGCGCGATCTCCCAGAGACGGCTCGCGCTGATGCGGTTGGCGCCGCTCTCGTATTTTTGCAATTGCTGAAAGGTCAGCCCGATCTGTTCGGCAAGAACCGATTGCGTCATGCCGCGCAACATGCGGCGACTGCGAACCCCCTGCCCGACATGGACGTCGACAGGATGCGGCGATTTCTTCTTTCCCATACTCGATCAGTTTTTCCGTTTGGTGCGCAGCAGCGCGCGATAGGCCGGCAGGCCGCAATTCGGTCGATCGCAAAACACCCCCGGCCGAAGCCGGGGCTATCGGATTTCGCAACGCCGAAATCGGAACCGCTAGAATTGGGGCTCGATTGATCCCAAGGATCGGCAGTGCGCCGACATCGAATTAACGCACCATCAACCCGTTAGGTTCCATGTGGCGACGACAACCAGCCATGTCGAGAGGCCGGTCGACGAAACATAGGAGGAAGCGGCGCTTTGCCGCACCGCGCGCTCGGCCGCGGCCGGTTTGTCGTAATTGACACAACCGACCGAATCAGATTCTAACCAACTCATTACCGCATAAGTCGTGGATCAATCAAAATTGCGTCTCTTAAGTGTAATTACGCTTGGTGAATTCAATAAGGCTTTGTTCCGAGCCACGCGCTTAACACCCCATTTACATCCTGAAATTTGGATCAAATCAGAAAATGACGACACCCATGATTCGTTTTATGGTCGCACTTGGTTTCCTTTTGCTTCCCCTTCAAACACCCAAGGCTGCCATCATTACCTACGATTTCGGCGGGGTGCTCGTGGAAAATTTCGGAACCGCGTCGAGCGGGACCTCATTTTCGGGCAGCTTCTCCTACGACGACATACAACCGGATCAAGCCGGCCTGCTGGCGACGATCGGCCTGTACGACTTTCTCTCATTCGACGTCACGGTCGGCACGGATACGCTTTCCATGACGGACGGCGGACTCGAGGATCGCTTGACGGTCGACAACGGAACCGGCGCCAGTGACGGATTCAGCATTGCAAGCTTCTCGATCTCCGGCAGCGTCGGCGGAATCCTGCCGGAAGCCGTCAGCTTCCAATTGATCGACGACACGGCGACCGTGTTCTCCGACGATACCCTGCCGGGCGGCGATCTTCTGCTGTCGAGTTTTACGTCCGGCACTTTCATTCTGGGCCTCAACGCGCCCGTCGCCGGCGGCCAAATCCAACGCCTCGCCCCGGTCCCGCTCCCCGCCGCACTCCCGCTTTTCTTAACGGCGCTTGCGGGTTTGGTTTTGCTGCGGCGGCGGTGAACGGCGGCGCATCGCCGATATCCGGCCGCCCGCTCGCGGATAAGTACGAAGAGGCGGTTGCCGCGATCGATACAGCATTTCCATAGTTTGCCTAAAGTCACGTAGTGTACCGTCTCGGATTTCACTCGCAGAGCGGTTGAGCGTGGAACTGTCCCTCAGTGAATTGGCGGCAAGTTGGTGGGAAGGAACCCTGCAACGCGACCACATCGTGTTGGGCCTGGGGTGGTATTGGTGGGCCCTCGCGGGAAAGACACTCGCCGGGGTTTGTCTCATCCTCGCGGTGCTCGACCTGGTCGGGAGAGACCGGCTTTCGAATCTCAGCGCGTGGCTCGGCGTGCAGGCCGAAGCCTCAACCCTTAAAAGGATATTTTGGCACTGGAGGATCGCGCGCAGCGTCAAATTCTACTACGACAATCACTTTGCCGGCCTGCCGACGGAAGATGCGCTGGACCGAATGGACGCCGACCCGCAATACGTGGCTCTCACGGACCAGATGGAAGAAAACTTCGATCAGATCGAATGGAAGCGTTTAATACCGTGGGCCGTTTCTTTAGCAATTGTATCTGTATTATCTTATTTTTATGAGAATACACTATTATTAATACTCGGAATTATTGCCGTTAATATTCCGACGACATGGGCTTTTATTGGATCAGTACTTCTCAAGTCGCTCATGCCGATCACGCTCGTCCTCAGACAGCACGTGTTGTTCCGGGTGATTTACTGGGCCGGGGCCGCTACCTGGATCTTCGAGGTAGCCGATCTCGGCCGCGGATTGCCGGCGTGAGTTCCCTGCTGGCTGCCGCGTAGGAGAATGAAATTCTAGCTAAGTCGTGTACCGCCACATGCGCACGACACAGCGCGCAGCGAAACCGTGTCGCAAGTGACGGCACCGGGCGATAGCAGTTTATCGAAGACCCGCATGATGCTCTTCAGCGCCTTTAGCCTCAATTAGTTGCTTTCGTAAAATTCGCTTTCAGCTTGGGGTACCAACGTTCTCCCCATTCCTCGAGTTTGGTTGCGAATTTGCGCTTTTCCGGATGCTGATCAATGCGGTCAATATGCCAGTCGCTCGAATTCCATGATGCATATCTGGGACGTTTGATGCCGCGTGCCTCGGGATTGTAATAATACGTCACGTGCAAGAGGTCTTCGTCGTTCGCAAAAAAGAACCGCACATCGACCGTGTTTACGGGGAGTAGCAATTCGTGTTCGCGCATGAAATTTCACGTACCAAGTATTGCTTGGTTTTTTGAATTGGAACGGGTGATCCGCCTGTGGTTAACAATCCAGCAATCCTGCCCCTGATTTGCTTCATTAAGATAGACCTTCACGAACAACATATTTGTTCGTTTGCAGGTAGAATTCTCAACCCAACCTGCGACACCGGGCCGGAATGCGCTAACCAGATTGGTGCGTATCCAAATCACGTCTCCCTGTTGACCGGGGTCCAAGGTCGCTAGGAAAACATCCAACATCTCTGTTTGCTGACTGGTGTCGTAGATTCGGGAACCTGACACGATCCATTTACCGGGAGGCAGCGGCACATTGAATTTGCCTGCTTGGTAATTGTCGCTGACCGTAATTCCTGTCGGCGGTGCCTTATGCGTTGTTTGGCAACCGGCAAGGATCACAATCAATGCAATAGTTATTGTTCTTGCGAGCAATTTCGTTCCCCTTTGCCGAGATCAGTCTTCCGATTTTCCTCTCTTATGGTTGTTTTTAATAAATCCAAAAGCAACCTATTTTTCTTCGCGCTGATTGACTAGTTCAGTAGCGCCCAAAGAGGAAACGCCGGCGAATCGGTGCTAATGACTTTGGAGAAAGTGTCTGCGGATCAGGCGTCGGCCGTGTACGCCGAGATTTGGGTGGCGCCGATTGGGATGACGATCCGGGTGCACTGATCAACGGCGCCATTGAGCAACTTAAAAGGCCGGCGTTGGTGCGCGTGCGGCCTGAAAACAATGGCATACGCCAGGGGCTGTCCGATCAAGCACCTGGCTTGGCGCTTGGGTCCAAAAAAAATGATCATGATCCGGCGGTGGGCGCAGCCATCGGCAACGCATAGGCCGACCGTTCGGATTCTGATTTGTTAGAGAAAAATGGCGACCCCAACGGGATTCGAAAGCGTATACGCCCATCCCGTCTAATCCGCCCCTGTACTGTTTGGCCCGGAAAACTGCGGATTTTACAACACTCGGATTTGCCTTCGTCCCGCCTAATACCGCCCAATATCGACCTGTTGGGTGCCAATTTGGGTGCCAACTTTCCAAAGTCGCACGGCGTCTCAATGCACCGTCCCGTCGCCGGCCGCCAGCAGTTCCTCGACGGCCTTAAGAACACGCTTCCACACCGCCACGCCCTCGACATCGCCAGCCTAGATTAGCTGGTCAGGTGCGGTCTTCTTGGGTAACCAATAGCGGTAATCATCCCGATGTATGTCGGAAATCGAGTTAAGCCATTCGGTGCGTAATTTGGGATTCAATCTTCGTTGGAGCTACCGCCGAATATCGCGACGCTGCAAATCTTCTATTGCCTGCATGACCCTGTTCCACTTCCCTGCGCCGTGCAGATCTCCCTGGTCCATCATCTGGTCGGATTTCATTGCAGCTTCGACCGTTGCTTGTTTTCCATGTTGTTTTATGAGGTTAGCAGCAGTTTCATAAATCTCTTTGTCATCCATACCGGACAGTATCACGAATTGACTTGTCGGTAGGAAATCGGCGCCGCGCTACCCGGACCCATCGCTTATGTGATTTGAGAGCACGTGCAACGTGGCTTGAACCTGTTTTCGAACGGCCTCGGGTAACGATTGGACTGTGAGGGCAAACTTCATCGCCTCGGCGTCATCTGTTTCCGCGACCGTCTGGCCCTCCCCCTCTAAGCCTTCGAAGAAATACGTCACCGGCACGTTCAGTATTTGCGCTATTGCCCATAAACGGCTTGCGCTAATGCGGTTCGCGCCGCTCTCGTATTTCTGTTGCTGCTGGAAGGTCAGGCCGAGCTTTTCCGCGAGATTGGTCTGGCTCATTTCGCGCATCACGCGGCGGATGCGAACGCGGCGCCCGACGTGAGCGTCGACCGGATGAGGCGATTTCTGTTTTCTCACCATGATTCCAAGACCACGATACCGCATTTCAATTCACGAACGTTTGAAAGTTGACCACAGCTGCGTCCCCAGTAAAACCGCGCATCCGATTGTTACAGAGCCATGAGGGTCGAAGCCCGATCGCGACTTCAAAAGGCTTCACGAATTTGAGAATATATTTCAACGGTATTTCAATATGTTACCGGTTGTTTCGTAAGTCGTTTGTCGCCACGTTGGTGGGGAACGAGGCCGGAACTTCGCGTTCTGGCCGGTGATTTGAAACAAGCCAGAAAGGAGTAAGAAGATGATCAAGATCTTGACCTCGACTGCACTCGCGATGGCTTTGACGGTTGGTGGCGCTGCGTATGCTGGAATGAAGGACCAGAGTGCGACGACCAACAGTGGTACTAGCGCCGTCCATAAGGAAGCGGCATGGAAAGCCATTCCGAAGCCGGCGTCTAAAGCATCTATTGACGCATCTGGAAAGCTCAATCCTGCGCTCTACGAAGAGTGGCGCCAACAGGCTGGGAAACCGGTAAACCCAGCAGCGGTGGAACCGGATTCCGATCCAAATCAATCGGTTTACGGAATCGAATAAAAACCGCAGACGCCGCGGATGTGGCGTAAGATTAAAGCCCCGCCTCGTGCGGGGCTTTTGCTTGTAAGTTAATTCGTCGCATTCCGCATATTTCAAGTATCGAGGCCCGGCCGAAGAAAAGCCCCGCACGGTGGCGGGGCCAGTACTTCCCGAAAATGTTCGGGAGGTTTAGGACGGGCTTTGGCGTTGCCCTTCCCGCAGCGGCGGCAATGAGTTCATCCGCTCGCATGATGCCGCCTCCCCGCCGGTTCCACTCGATATTTATGTTTGCCGACGACTTTGTAGGGCTCGTAAAGCCCCTCGTCCATCAGGGTGTCGCACCGAAGCATCCCGTGACGAATGAACCGCCGCAGCTTCCCATCCTTCCGCAACACCTTGCAGCGGTCGACCAGATACGTTTGGTTCGGGTCGGACCCGTTGAACCGGATGATGTATAGTCCGTCATCCTGCCATCCCGGCTCATCCGAGATTTCGACGTAGTCGAGTGCCTGGATATCGACGTGCGGGCAGTCCTGCGTGACTATGACGAATCGACCGGTCATTTCACACCCCCGAGACGCAAAATATCGTCGGCTACCGTCTCGAACCATGCCAACTTGAAGTCATACGGTTCGAACACGTGCCCGTAAGGGCCAACGGACTCGGCGGTCTCATGCCCCATGGCGTTGCGCAAAATTCTGACTTTCGCGGCAATGCCCTCCGGCGTGTATGCCGGACGTTCGAAAATTTGAGCCATGACGCTACGATGATGGTCGCAGGCATCGCAGAACACGTCATACAGGCGGTTGGCGCCACCTTCCTCCATGCATTTGCGCATTTCCTCGCGCGCGGTCGCGCCTCGGACACTTCCCGGCTTATCGTAACTCGGACAGCCGGTCTCATCTTCGATTTCATACTTGCGGGTTTGCCAAGCCTCAAACGTCGCGTGAACATTCCGGCAGGCTTCGATGAAAGCGTCACAGCGCGCCAACAATTCGGCGTCGGATTTACCGGATTGCCGGATATTCGCCATCGCCCCGGCTGAAATCGTTAGGGCGGGGATCGCCGCTATCACGGCGCGTCTTAGGATAGTCATGTTTACCTCTCCATGGGATTTTGCCGATGGGAGGCTTGGCCGGATTCCCGGACTCACGTATGTAGGGGATAGCCATTGACCTTGCCTCTCACCAGGCGGTTGATGGTTAGGCTCGGCTCGGTGCGACAACACCGAGTCGGGCCGCTAACTGGGGAATTCCCCAGATACGACATTCACGCACACCGGGATTCGATGGTCAAGGGTGGCGACGTTTCAGCGCACCCGCCGCGTCGCTTGGCGAAACTGGATCATTTGAGCTAGTTTCATGGATTGTCGGCGAGCTCAGGCGACCGTTTCTGCAGGGCTTCAAGCTGTGCTTCCTCGGATTCAGCCGCTTGCTTTCGGTCGCGGGCGGACTGATAGGCAACGTCCAGAGATTGAGCGCCCGTCAGCACCGTGTCGGCGAGGTCCGGTGCGTAACGGAGGACGTTGCGCGCCTTCGAAAGCATGCCGCCCGAAACTTCTTTCGTGGCGAAAGAAGTTGCGCGTTTTCCCTGCTGCGTTTCGGGGTAAATCATTGCGACAGCAACCGCACGCTGTCCGGTGGTCATATGCCGTCGATGGATATTGGCGGACAGCACAAACGCGGTTGGGTCTTCCCCGTTCAACAAACGTACAAGAAGAATTCTGCCGCTGGTGGCGGCAGCACGTTAGGCGGCAAAACTGGAAGGGCCGCGACACAGAAATTTCCGAGTCTGAAATTTCTCTTACTGCCGAGCAGGCCGCGCACCACACCGGCATATCGCCCGTTCAGGTCTCCCGCTGGAATAAGCGCCTCAAGGGCGCTATACGATCGGGTGCCGGCACCGCCCGCCCCCCTGTGGGGGAGAGAGTACCCTGCAGGGCGGTATCTTCGGATATCGGCCTATCCCCGAGACCGGAAGACGCGGGCGAGCCGGCCTTCCTTTGCGACATCGGGTGCTGTGACGCCCGTCACGGTTTCGCCGCACACTCGATCGTCAGCTCTTTCCGATTGAAGCCGGCGGACTTGTTCACGTCCGTATAACCTTGCGGGCAGAGTTCGTTTGCCCGGTCGTAGCAGATGTCCCAGCCGAGCGCGGCGCCGCAGGCAATGATGTACTGAGTCTTGCCGCCCGGCCGGCGAATTTCTTCCGCAGTCGTGCAGGCTGCCAGGGTGCTGACAATACCGATAGCGAATAACAGCGGATGTTTCATCTGTTCGCTTTATTGACCTCCACCAAAGATTGATAATGCGATTAAGACATGCCTGGATACATAGGTGAAAATCAATATTGGGTCAAAAAATTCCTCAAGAACAATATTTTACGTTAGTAATCTGTCGATAAATACATAATATCAAAATCCAAAGAAGATGCTCTCTTCGCGATAATTCAAGTTTTTCTTTGCCCTACAAATTTGACAATCTCGAAATCATTGTCGCCGACGATAATGAATTCATGCGGAGCGTAATCCGTATGACACTTCAAGCTTTGGGTTTTCAGCGCGACAACGTTCTGGAAGCGGAAAGCGGCGAAGATGTGCTGAAGCTCTTAAAGACAAACACGCCAGACCTCATCCTTACCGATCTCAATATGAAACCGATGAATGGGTTAGAGCTAACCCGCAACATCAGACGGTCTGAGGACACTTTGCTCAAATTCATGCCGGTGATGATCTGCACGGGACACGCGGAGGCGAACTACATTATTGCCGCCCGAGACGCGGGTGCGACCGAGATAATTTGTAAGCCGATATCAGCAAAAGCGCTTTATGAGCATATACGGGCCATTGTTGAGTGGCCGCGCGAATTTGTGGTCTCGCCGGACTTTATAGGGCCGGACAGGAGAAGAAAGGACGTACCATTTGAAGGTGAAGATAGACGCACATCGGATGTCGAGATTTGAGCTACAAGGAAAATCCCAAAGAAGATTGTGAGCAGTCTCGACCACCGCCTGCGGCCCGTGTGCGCGCGTTGGCGGGTATCGGGGCGTCACGCCCTACCCCGGCGTCCCCGCCGCCCTGTTGCGCGTTGATACGGGCTCGCTGACATCGAAAAGCACTTCGTCGGCGCTTTCCTCGAGATGTTCGACCTTCTGGTAGTACGCGAGCAATTCTCGCCGCCACCACTGGCAGTCCCGTTCAATCTTCACATCCGGCCCGTGCAGGCGGATTCGGATGCGGATGCGCGCAGCCGGCGCTTGGCAGCAATCAGCGAGGACCTGACCGAGTTCACTTGTATTGCATTGCTCGAGGCCGACGATTTCGCCGTTTTGCTCAGACATCTTCATCTCCGTTTTTGAGTTTGGGGAATTGGCACGCTTTCCGTAGCGAGATGCCGTCCGCGTCGATCCGCGCCATGACCAACTCGCCGCCGAGCAGAACGCCATCCGCGAGTTTGCCGGCCGCGAAACTGCGATGCTGATTTTGGGCAAGCTCGATGTGAAAATTCTCGGTATCGATGCCGAGGGCAGCCGGCTGCCATTGCTCGGCGAGCCTTGGGTAATCCGGATCTTCGACATTCGGCGCGGGTGTCGTTACGTGGGCGACAGGAAGGTTATACCGTTCGAATTTCTCGCCGGATGTATAGGCCGCACCGACACCGTTGCCGCTTTCAGACATGCCGACGGCGACGATCGACAATGTCGGGCCGTCATGCTCGGCGGACAGCTTTCGCAGGTATTCGGGCAACTCGGCGAGAAGCGATTCGGCCGACCATGCGGCGCCGCCGATGCAACAGAAGCCGAACAGCCGCTGGATGGGAAGCCAGGCGCCGCTCGCCCCCATAATCGCGTTGATATGCGGCAGCGATTGAATTTTCGTCGCTATTCCTATCGGCTGGATTGTCGGCCTTGTGCCATCGCCCCGGAACGCGGAACGTTCGGCATCTTCGAAGTCCAAATGGACAGCCGTTTCAACGCCTGTTTCGACATTGGGGGCGACGAACGTATCCGTGGCGATGACGGCGAAATCCGGCCCGACAGTGGCATTGAGTAACGTCACGCCCGGCCTCCGCGGCGCTTCCGTACCAACAAATATTGGCCCGCTGGCTGCAACCGCCGCACCCGCAACCGCCGCCCCGATGGTGCCAGCCCCCAAGGTACCAGCCAGTGCCGGCACCAACGCTCCAATCGCGCCGCCTGTGACGACTGCGGCAACCACGAGGACAGCAATCAGCAACACCGTTCGGAGCGGGTTTTTCCCGCCGCTCCCGCCGCCTTGAGGCACCATCCTAATGCTCACCATGGCGCCCGCCTTCGGACGGACCGTGTGCCAATAGCCCGGCGCGATGTAGGAATCCCCGATAAACACGTGCGCAAACCGGCGTAGATACGGGTCGGGCTGCGTTTCGACGATCATCTCGGCAATGCTCAGACCGGCGGGAAGTTCGGCAAATTTATATTCCGTCGAAAAGGGGTGAGGGGCTGCCGATACCGGCACGAGTCCTTCGCCGGGTAGCAGGATTTCGGATTCCATCGTCATTCCTTCATTGGGATAGGCGGCGCCTCACGGCGCGGCGGTAGTGTCACTCGGTCTTCGCAGTCTCCGCGGCGCCGTACGCCAACTCATTCAACGCGGCGGATACCTCGTCCATGACTTGGTTCTGCACGACGTTCGGGTCCGTCTCGCCAATGACGACCGCGGCGACGTTTCCAGGCACAGCGAGCAGCCGGGCTCGGCACCGGGCGAATGCGGCTTCGACTTCTCCGCCAACAAGCTCAATCTCGATTAGCTCGCCACGGGCCACCGCGTTCTCGCGTTCTAAACGTTCGGTCTGCGCCTGCAGCAAACGAACGCGCTCCTTCCGAATTTCACCCGGCTCAGATGTCGTTTCGAGCGTGGCAAGATAAGCCTGTACGCACTCCACAACTGGATACTGCCCACGGCCGCGCCTCGGAAAGACTTCTTCCTCCGCAAGCTGTCTCACCCTACGCGCCGAGACGTTCAGCAGCTTGCCAAGATCGGACGCGTTCAATGTAAAATTCTCAATCTTCATGTACTTGCCTTCGAAACGGAAACGGAAGTCGATTCTAACTTATTGAAAACTAAAGTGAAATCGGGCTCGAAAATACCCCCGGCCCTGGCCCACCCCAGGGGTCCCCAACCTTTTGTTATTGCTTACCTTTTCGGGCTGCCATTCGACGAAGGGTTTGATGGTGCCCCGTGCGCCATGCGGCCACTTGTTCGACCATATCTCCAAGCGGGCCTACCAGCATTTTCATTCTGTCGCCCTCACGTTAGAAGCGACCCGGCCGACGCAATCCGCAGGAACGTCGGCCGAGTCGGGCGGCGGATGCAAGTACGCCACCACGCGCGGCGACACGGCGCCGCGGCGTTCGGATAGTTCGGCTCGGCCGGCGGCGATGCCCTTGCCACAGACCGAGCCGTTGGCGGCGGTAAGGAGGTAACCCGCCTTGACGCGAAGGAGCATGGCCCGCACCCCTCGCATCATTTCTTCGCTGTATCCTGGCGCTTGAAATACGCTTCCCAGGCCGGATGCATTTTTAGAGGCTCGACCTTGGGCTCGGTCGGCTCGGACGTCCTGGCTATCACCTCGTCCCACGGGACCGCCTGACCGGTCGGTTGCTGTTGCGTTTCGCGCGGCTTTGCGGCGGCGCGTTCGTTCTGTTGGCGGATCATCTCGGACAGCATAGTCATGGCGTTGTCACTCCTTCGGTTGCGGCAATTCGTCTGCCAAATTTAGAAACGCGCGCGGATCAGTATCGGGCCGGGGCAAGATCTTCATCCCGCGCTCGCTCGCGATGTCGATCAAGCCGCACTCGGTACGCTCAACAGTCAATCGCCTTTGAGCAAATTCGGTCAGCCGCTTCCGGCGTTCTTGCTGCGTCAGCGCGAGATCATCCTCGGCCATCGCATCGACTTCGGACTCCAGGGCCGTCAAGAGGCGGTCCTTGTCCAACCACGCAACCAGCGCCGCGGCGTTCACGATTTGGCCGAACGCGGTGCCGGTCCCGCCGCTGCCGGAGACCACGCCAAGCCGGCATTCGGCGGTCGCGAATTCGGGAGCGTGCAGGCTGTTCATCAAATTGGTTATGCTAGGCTTGCCACGCCGCGCCAGGCTGTCGATTTGGCGGCCCAGCGCTTGTTTGATTTCGTCGCTAGGCCGCGGCGCGGCCAAAACGTCGGCGCTATCCTCGTCCAAGGCGATCAACTGGCGGCGCAACTTCTCGATTTCCGCGCTCAGGTCGCCTTTCGGCAATTTTGGGGATTTACCACCGTGGAGCGCCACCGCCGTATCGCGCGGCAGATGCCCAAGATATTTTTCGACATCACGCAACAGGGCACCCAATCCATCAGCCTCGGAGGCCAGCCGATCACGTTCGACAATTCGACGGTCCCGCTTGGCCTTTAGCCGGTCCAGCTTGCGCCGCTCATCGTCAAGCCGCTGATTGTCCGGTTGGACCCGCGTAACTTCCCGAACCTCGCGTGTCCGAGGATGCATTTCCAGGTCCGAAATTTCTGGATCTTTGTGTTCCACCACGCGCGTCCGGCGCTGCATGTGGCCTTCGCGGTACGTCCGCTCTAGCCGCTCAAAAATCGTCTTTGCGCGAGCGTACGCGTCCGCCGCCTCGCGGACATGATCGGTTTCCGCCCGGCAGGCGTCCCATAATTGCTGCGATGCAATGCGCAGGTCGTCTAACTTCTCCGCCGCTTGTGGCGGCAGCCGATCTTGAATCGACCCGCTGAGCGAGACCCCGCCGGCCTCGGCTACTACAGCAGCGTCCCCGCTCCAGCCGGGCGGCGGCGCAGCGTTTTCGGCGCCCGCTTCGACGGCGGCCGGTGCGGCGCTGGCCCGAGGCGTTTGGCTGAATCGGTCGGCAAGGTTTCGGGGAGGCAAATCACGTATCGTCATGTCTTTCTCCAAAGTTCTAGACCAAGATATCCGCAATTCTCAGAGTGGCGTTACGACGTAACATCCTCGGCGAACTCGTCGATGATTTCGCCAAGACGATTGGCCAACCGTTCCGGATCGGAAAGATCGCCTTCGGTCAGGAATTCGCGTTCGCGCAGGCGGTCAATAGTGTCGCTGTCCAAATTTACGCGCACTTGCTGGCAACCCTGGTTGCGCCTTGCGCGGAGGCGGCGCATCCTAATGGCGGCTGGCGTGGGCATCAGCGCCCTACCCGGCGCGCGGCGGCGGCGAGGCGGTCGGCGGTCATACCGGCACGCTTTCATGAAAGAGAAAGGCCGCCGGCCCGCCATAGGCGGGGGCCTTTATATATTTATATATAAACCGCACAGGTACCGCAGTGAGTATTGAGTAAAAACAAAGGCTTACGACAACACTTGCCGCACTTTCCACAACACTGGTGCCGCAAGCAATATCAATGACTTGCAAGGGTACTCTCCGCACTTTACGCACCCTCTTTTGCGGGGTTTCGGACGATGGCGGCGACGGGGTTTCTGTGCTTGTTGCGGGCCGTTCCGACGACGATATCGCCGGATTTGAACAGCGCGTTCATTGCTCCGCGAAGCGCTCGCATGGAATGGTTCAAGCCGAGGTCCTTGCGCAGAATTTTCGGGGCGAAATGCGGGCTGTTCGGACTGTCGCTCGCATACCGTCCTTGCGCGGCGAGCGTGTCGAGCCCTTCGAGGAAATCCTTTTCGATCTTACGCCGCTCGATCGCGCCGACCATGCCGTTGTCCGGCTCGTCCGCCACGAAAACACCCTCTTGCCACGTCAGCGGGATGTCGCCGGCCAATCCCGCGTAATTCGCCTTCATGGAACGCAATATCCGCTCGCCGGTCGGGCGAAGGTCGCCGTCGTCGTCCTGCGGCGGACGCGTCAGATACAGTCGCGACCTGACCGAGTTGTTCCAGGCCGTGCTGCCGGATATCCCGCTGCCGGTATTCAGGCCCGCCTGCGACGGATGCGCCGTCAGAATCACCGCACCGTCTAGTTCGAGAGCGAGGTTCCGCAGTAATCCAATGAATGCACGTACTTCTGAGCGGAAGTTCTCGTTGCCTCCGAAGGTATCGGCAACCGTATCGATGATGAGAAGTTGGGCGCCGAAGCGTCGGCACTTTTCAAGCAAGGCGTCATAGAGGCGGGTCGCACTCAACCCGTTGTCCCTGTTGGGCCACGCTAGGATGTTGTTCTGCCCAACGCGCGGCGCGACCAGCATTTGCTCCAGGTCGCCGAAGTCGGCCTCGTGGTGACGAACAATATCAGCGAGCCGCCGGTGTATTTCGTCGCCGTCGTCTTCCGCGTAGAAGCCATAGGACTTCACCGGCTCGACGGATCGGCCAAGCCAATCCTTGCCGAGCGCCGCGGACGCCTGAAGCTGTAGGGCCAGAAGCGACTTCCCTAGGCCGCCATCGCCGCCGAGCAAAGTGACGTTGCGCCAAGGTATCAGGCCAGGGACGAGCCAACGTCGCTGTGGAATCGTCCGCCCTTGCCACTGGATAGGGTCGATATCGGATATCAGGGCGGCGAGTTCATCGCCCTGTTGCCGGCGGCGCGCTTCATCGAGTGGGATAATGTCGTCGCCGTCCATCACGCTGCCACTCCGATCTTAGGCCGGTCGTCGCGAAGGGCGTCGTCAATCAGCCGGTCGATTGCGTCACCATGGTCAATGTCACGGCATACCAAGGACGCCGCAGGCGCCCACGACACAGCGTTTACGAAGCGCCGGGCGTCCAATGGCACCACGCCGCCGCTAGCCGCCTGGAGCCACGATACAGGTTCGCGGAACACCGGAAGCGGCAACCTGTCCCAGCGGGCTTCTTCGAGCGCTGCTTCGCCGAGCATTGCCGCGTTGCCGCGCAATGTGGCGCAGCGCCGCGGGCGATCGGGATCGACGGCGACAAGATCTTCGAGAATGGGATCGTCAATATCCCGCCACACCGAGGGCGGGTCGATCCAGGCCGGCACGATCAAAGCGGGTTCGCCGTGGTCGTCGAAGTCGAACCGGCCGCCGCGCTCATACGTCACGTTTGCCCAACGGACGCCGCCACACTTATGCGCGGCAGTCCATGTGAGGCCGATCCGATCCATCGTTTCCGGCGAAGGGCTCGGCAGGGTAAGCCAGATGTTGCGGAGATCGGTCATTCGTCCCTCCCCAAGGCATCGGCCAGGGAGTGCAGATACGCACGCTCCGAATCTTCGGCCTCCTGCATCACCTCGACTTCGCGCATATCCAGGTGAGACTCGATAGCCTCCCGCACCAAGGCACGGGTAACCGACGCCGGGATTGCTTCCGCTTCCACGGTGCCGCCGGTAAAGCCTTTGCTGTGCGTCGTGGCCTTCGCCGGTTTCGTCGGCAGGCTCCATTCCTCGATCTGGTCAGGCGTTACCAGGAGCCGCTTAAAGGTGATGTCGATGTCCGGCGCGTGCCGTCGCAAACCGGCTTCGATCTTCTCGGGTATTATCTTGCCGGACGGGTCCCAGTCGCCGACGTAGTAGAGAAACGCCGGCCGATCGGTCGCCGCGATCTCCTGCGAGGCGTTGTAGAGATACGTATCGCTGGAGAAGCCCCGGCTCACCATCAGCGGGACGTTGTAGCGGTCGGTCTCTTCGATCAGGACGCCGGCGGTCGAATCGCTCTCCGCCCAAACCTCGACATAAACCGGCGTTCGTCGCCACAAGTCTTGGCGATAGCTTCGGGCAGCATGACGAACCGCTTCCTCGGCGCTGTCAAACGACGTGCCTACTCGACGCCAGCGAGTTCCGTCGGAAATCCAAATCCAGGGGATTTTCCCGTCACGACGAAGCCGCAGACATTCACGCTGCACCACCCGATAGCCCGATTGGCTTTTCGGCACAACGGGGCCGCCCGGCGCGCTGACAAGCCGATAAAAGACATGCCGGACGGTCTGCGGGTTGTCGTCCTGAAGCGTATCGATGATGCAGGACCTGATGTCCGCCAAATCTTCCTGAGTCCGACGCCGGCGTTTTATTGCCCTAGGACGATAAGTTTCCGATCGCGGTCCATACGTGATGTCTGTCCTGCCCGTTGCTGCATGGATTTCATTGAGGATGTGATCGAGGAACGGGTTGCTGGCCTCATTGGGATCGCCGTTCATCGCCGCGCACTCCGACGAAGGCGCCGCTCAAGCCGTCGAACGACACGATCGACGGCCTCGCCGAGCGTAATCGGGTTGTACACTTGAAAATTGGGGAATTCTGGCTTACGGTCGGGAATACTCTTTGGAAAGCAATTCCCGGTCGGGCGCGGTTTAGCAGAACCGCCCCGGCCATTCGTTTTTTTGGGCATTGGCCATTACCCCTCGCCGTTCAACAGTTTCTCGAACGAGGCCTTCGGGACCAAAATGCGCGACCCGATCTTGATGGTCGGAATTTCGCCCCGCTTCACTGCTTCATAAGCCTGATTCTTGCCGATGCCGAGGGCGGCCGCCGCTTCGCGGACGGTGAGAGTTTTGCGGTTGTCGGTAGGATTAATGGAATAGTCCATCTGTAGCTCCATCGTTGGGATGTGGCGTCTCACGACGCGGTGTCACTCATCGTATATAATGGAACCATTTTGGTGTCAAGAACCACTTGTGGTGCTATCGCCTACCTGATAGAAAGGGGCTAGAAGACACAGTTGGAGATTGGCTAGTGGCCAGAAAATCAACCGCACGCGCTCAGTTGAAGGTCCGCCTCAAGGAGCCTATCCGCGCCAAACTTGAGAGGGCAGCAAAACGGCGCGGCGTTTCATTGAATGCCGAGATCGTAAACCGACTAGAGCAGACGCTTTTGGAGGACGATGCATTCGGTGGCCCTGAGCTCAACCACTTCGCACGCTTGATGGCTTCAAAATTCGCCATTGGCGGCCAACGTGGCGCGGCTGCTCGCCAGCATCCTGAGTGGAAGCCCGACCGATGGATCAACGACCCGGCCTGCTACCAGGCCGCGGTCGCCTCCGTTGTAGACGCGCTGCTCTCCGAACAGCCGGTCGAATATGAATCGGGTCATCCAGACGAACAGCAACGCGCTCTGCATAAGAAGATTCACGACACTATGTCCGGTCTAGTTGGGCGCGGCTATGACATTAAGGTCCGGAAGGGAGATGAAGAATGAAGGGCACAATCACCCGGCGTGGCAAACAGTCCTGGCGCATCAAGTACGACATCGGACGCGACTCTAAGACCGGAGAACGTCGCATTGCCTACGGAACCGTCCGCGGCAAACGGGCGGATGCCGAAAAAGAACTCCGACGCAGGTTGACCGCGCTGGATAAGGGTATGCACGTTGATCCGTCCGCAATGACGATCGGCGAATACCTTGATGAATGGCTGCAAGACATAGCGCCCGAGAGCGTGGCCCCCAAGGCCCTTGAACGGTACGACAGCATCATCAGAAACCAGATCAAGCCGCATTTGGGCGAAATCCAGATTCAGAAAATCCGGCCGGCGGACGTATCGGCCTGGATGAAGAAACTCGGCAAGACCAAGCTATCGGTCCGAAGTATCCGTCATGCCCACGGTGTTCTGCGCAGCGCACTCAACCACGCCGCCGCCGTCGAACTCGTAGAACGCAATGTCGTGCCACTCATCAAGCCGCCACGTGCAGAGAAGTCCAAACCCGTCATTATCGAGGAAGGCGTCCAGGTGCTCGAAAAGCTCAAGGGGCACTCGATCTACACCATCGCCGCGCTCGCCCTCGGTACCGGCGCCCGCCGTGGCGAGATTGCCGGATTGGTGTGGGGCGATATCGATTTCGACGCCGCGATGATCCGGATTGAACGATCGATCGAACAGACCAAGGAAGGATTGCGGGTGAAGTCGCCGAAGACGCAAGCAGGGTACCGAACTATCAGCCTCCCCGCTTTCGCCATCGCTGCCTTACGCGACCACAAGCGCGAGACACTCGAATTGAGGCTTAAGCTCGGCATAGGCAACCTGACCGACGATACGCCCGTATTCGCCGACCTAGACGGCAACTGGATAAGTCCTTACATCATCACCGACCGTTGGAGGAACGCCGTGAAGGGGCGCAAGCTCCCCAAGGTCACGTTCCACGCGCTCAGGCATACGCATGCGTCCGCGCTTATCGCGGCCGGCCTGGACCCGGTATCCATCAGCCGGCGCCTGGGGCACGCCTCACCCGCCCTGACGCTCTCGATTTACTCGCATCTGTTCGTCAACAAGGACGATGAAGCGGCCGCCGCGATCGACGCTGCATTTAGCTAGGGTGCCAATTGGGTGCCAATTCGCCCAATCTGAAATCCTAACTAATTGGATTTTCTAGAGAAAAATGGCGACCCCAACGGGATTCGAACCCGTGTTGCCGGCGTGAAAGGCCGGTGTCCTAGGCCTCTAGACGATGGGGTCGCGGTGCGTCTTGCGCGGGTGGTTTACTGGTCCCGCCGCCGCAGGTCAAGCGGCTTTACCGCCGTGCCGCCGGCGGCGGGCGCCGCCCCGGCCCCGCATGAGCCGCGTTCCTGATGCGGCGGGTTGAATGTGGCGGCGGCAATTCCTGCCCGGCGCGGGCGGCCGGGCCGACAGATTCTGCCCGCCGCCGGTTTTGCGCTCCAATCGAGGCACTTCAACATATTGATTCTGTTCGGCTTCCCTGCCGACTGTCGCGGCGGCGAATTGGCATCCGGCTTGCATCTTTGCAGCCATAACAATCCGTTGCCCCCTAGGGCGTTCGCTGCAGATGTTCCTCCCCATCCGCCGGACGCCCACCGGGCGGCGACAGCGCCGGAGATACTGAATGACCTTTTCGACCCTGTTCGCCGCCCCGATCGCCGCGATTCGAAGCCAGAGCCAGGCCTTCCAGGTGATCAGCGAGAACATCGCCAATTCCGTCACGCCGGGGTTCAAGGCGGCCGACACGCGGTTCAGCGAGGTTCTGACGCAAACGGTGGGGGATGCCTTCCCAAGCCTCGGCGGCATCCGGCCGACCATCTCGCATTTCATCAACAAGCAGGGCCTGCTCGAGCAGACCGGCAACGACCTCAACGTCGCGATCAACGGCAACGGGTTCTTCGTCAGCAATACGGAACAGGACGGCTCCGGGGAATATCAGTTGAGCCGTGCGGGCGATTTCAGCGTCACCAGCGTGCCGAACGGCGCCGCGGAGGAAGCGTACCTGATCGATACCACCGGAAACTTCGTGCTCGGCTGGCCGGCCAGCCCCGCCGGCACGTTCGCCGCGACGGACGACGTATCGAGCCTGGAAGCCATCCGCGTCGATCCGGCGTCGGCACAATTCGATCCGGTCGCCACCACGGCGGCGGCGCTTCGCGCCGTCCTGCCGGCGAACGCGGCCACGGGCACCGTGCGCACCACATCGATTCCAGTGGTCGACAATCTGGGTGCGGTGAACAGCGTGGAACTGCAATTCACCAAGAACGCCGCGGCCAATACCTGGGATTTGGCGGTCTCCAGCCCAACCGGGACGGTAACCGCAGGTGCTGCGGCAACGCTTACCTTCGACCCGGCCGGTGTCCTGGTGACGCCGACCTCGCAGGCGGTCGGATTGGACTTCGGCGCGGGCGGCGCCACGACGGTCGCGGTCGATTTGACCGGCATCAACGAGTTCGGCGGCAATTTCACCATCATCAACACCACGCAGAACGGCATCGAGGCCGGAACGTTACAGTCTGTCTCCTTCGACGAGGACGGCATCCTGCAGGGGCTATTCTCGAACGGGCAGACGCGGGCGCTCTACAAGCTGCCGCTGGCCAGCGTGCGCAACCCGAACGAGTTGGCGTTGCGCAGCGGAACGCATTTCGCGCTGAGCGACGGCGCCGGCGATCTGCGGTTGTTCGAAGCGGATCTGACCAGCTTCGGCAGTTTCTCGCCCGGCGCGCTGGAACAGTCGACCACCGACATCGCGACCGAATTCAACAAGATGATCATCACGCAGCAGAGCTATTCGACCGCGGTCCAGGCCTACACCGCGATCGAGGAGATGGCGCAGGTCGCCACCCAGCTCAAACAGTAATTTCGTGCAGGCGAGTGCATCCTGCACCTGCCTCCTCCCCAACTCCGGCGGGTTTCACGACCCGCCGGTTTTTTTGGCTCGGAGCGCCGGATCAGTCTTGGACGGCCCCGTCGTCGATGATGAACTGGACCGATTCGCGGCCCTGCCAGCGGTCTATCTTGATCTGTCCGGCCAGATGCATCGGCAGGCCGGTCGACTTCAGCAGCGCATCGCCGAGCGGCTCGCCGACCGCGCGGAAAGCGATCGCCTTCAGCCGCCCTCTGCCCTCGCCGCCCAGGAAGCAGCGCACGTGGTTGGCCCCCACCACATCGGCGTTCAGAACCCGCGCCGACGGCAAGGCGAACCGCGGCCGTGCGTTGCCGGCCCCGAACGGGGCCAGCCGCTCCATCGCCTGCACCAAATCGATGCTCGCCCCCGCCGCATCCAACGCGCCGTCGAGGCGGAGGTTCGGCGTCAGACCGTCCGGGCCGGCGTCGCTGGCGATACGGTCCGACAAAAAGGCGCGAAAGGCGTCTTCCTTGTCCTGGGCCACGGTAAAGCCCGCCGCCATCTTGTGCCCGCCGCCGTTCAGCAACAGATCGGACTGGCGCGCCGCGATGACGGCCGCCCCGAGGTCGACGCCGCGCACCGACCGGCCCGACCCTTTGCCCAGCCCGTCTTCCATCGCCACGACGCAGGCCGGGCGGTTGTACCGTTCGCGCAGGCGCCCGGCGACGATGCCGATCACGCCCGGATGCCAGTCCGCCGAGGAGGCATACACCAATCCGTCGGTCATGCCGGCGCGTTCGACCTGTTCGATCGCCTGCTCCAGGCACGCGGTCTCGATGGCCCGGCGTTCCTGGTTATAGGCATCGAGCCGGATGGCGTAGGCCTGGGCCTCTTCGATACTGGAGGTGCTCAACAACGCCGCGCCGAGCCAGGACTCGCCGACCCGTCCGCCGGCATTGACCCGCGGGCCGAGCAGGAAACCGGCGTGATAGGCGTCCAGCGTCTCGTTGATGCCCGCCACGTCGGCCAGCGCGGCGATCCCGGCATTGCCCCGGCGGCCCATCACCTTGAGACCCTGGGTCACCAGCGTGCGGTTGAGGCCGTTCAGCGGCACCACGTCGCACACGGTGCCGAGGGCAACCAGATCGAGCCACTGCAGCAGATTCGGCTCCTCGCGCTCGGCGTACCATCCGGCATCGCGCAGCGCCCGATTGACCGCGACCACCAGCAGGAACGCCACGCCGACCGCGGCCAGCGCGCCATGCGGGCTGTCGTCGTCCAGGCGGTTGGGATTGACCACCGCCGCGGCCACCGGCAAGCGGGGTTCGGCCACGTGATGATCGACGACGACGACGTCCAACCCTTCCTGCGCCGCCCCTTCGAGCGGCTCGAAGGCGGTGATGCCGCAGTCGACCGTGATCACCACGGCGGCGCCCCGGTTCCGCAACTCCAACAGACCCGGCAGGTTCGGCCCATAGCCTTCCCGCATCCGGTCGGGGATGTAGATTTCGGTCCGCGCGCCCACGGCATTGAAGAACCGCTGCAGCAAGGCCGACGACGTGGCGCCGTCCACGTCGTAGTCGCCGAAGATGCCGATCACCTCGCCGCCCTGCACCGCCGCGGCCAGCCGATCCGCCGCCGCATTCATGTCCTTCAGATGCGACGGATCCGGCAGATGATGCTTCAGGACCGGATTGAGAAAGTCTTCGGCGTTGTCGACGTCGATGCCGCGGGCCGCCATCAGCCGGCCGACGATTTCCGGCAGGCCGTAGCGCTGCGCCAGCGCGAGCCCGGTCCGGTCATCGACCTCGGGCAGTTCCCATCGGTTGCCGCGCAGGGATTTCTCGACGCCGAGAAATGCCGGCGCCATCGGCGTCACCCTTTCGGTCCCGCCCAGGTTTTCCGGTCGAAATTATGCGTCGCCGAAATCTGCCGGACGGTGCCGGTCTTGGAGCGCATGACCATCGAGTGGGTCTCGGCTCCGCCGGAAAACGTGCGGACGCCCTTCAGCATCGTGCCGTCGGTAACACCGGTGGCCGCGAACATGACGTCGCCTTTGGCGAGATCGAGCAGATCGTATTTGCGGTCGAAATCCTCGATTCCGCAATTCACCGCACGCTGACGCTCGTCGTCGTTGCGGAACAGCAGACGCCCCTGGAACTGGCCGCCGATGCAACGCAGCGCCGCCGCCGCCAATACGCCTTCGGGTGCGCCGCCGCTGCCGATGTAGATGTCGATGCCGCTGCCGGGCTGCGCCGTGGCGATGACGCCGGACACGTCGCCATCCGAAATGAGCTGGATGCGGGCGCCGGCATCGCGCACCGCCTTGATCAGATCCGCGTGGCGCGGCCGGTCGAGGATGCAGACGACGATGTCGTTGATGCTCTTGCCCAAGGCTTCGGCCAAGGCGGCCAGATTGTCGCCGGGCGTGTTGTCCAGATCGACCACGCCGGCCGGCAATCCGCCGCCGACGCCGATCTTGTCCATGTAGACGTCGGGCGAATTCAGGAAATTGCCCTTCTCCGCCATCGCGATCACGGCCATGGCATTGGTCCCGCCCTTGGCGGTGATCGTGGTGCCTTCGAGCGGATCGAGCGCGATATCGATCTCCGGCCCGTCGCCTCGTCCAACCTCCTCGCCGATATAGAGCATGGGGGCCTCGTCGCGCTCGCCCTCGCCGATCACTACGGTTCCCTGGATGTCGAGACCGTTAAGCGCCTCGCGCATGGCGTCGACCGCCGCCTGGTCCGCCGACTTCTCGTCGCCGCGCCCCATCCATTTCGAGGCCGCCAGCGCCGCCGCTTCGGTCACCCGAACCGCTTCCAGCGCAAGATTTCGCTCCATGATCGCCGATGTCGCCATAGTCTCGTCCTACCCCAATTCCTGCCAATCCACTATCCGTTGCCGCCCCTCGTCACGAAGGCTTACGGCCGTTCTATTCTTATCACACAGGGCCGTTCATGCACTGCATCCAATCGGGCTATAGCGTCGACGGCGCCCATCATCGAGGATTCGCGCGTCTCGTGCGTGGTCAGCACCACCGGCACCGCCTCGGTTGCCGAGCGCGCCCGCTGAATCACCGCTTCCATCGAAATTTCGTGGTCGCGCAGGATTGCCGCCACGTCCGCGAAGACCCCCGGCTTATCGTACACCATCAATCTTACATAATATGGACCGACATGCCGTTCCATCGGCGCCGCGGGAATCTCGGCCAATTGTGCCACCGGCACGCCGAAGGTCGGGGTGCGGCGGTCACTGGCGATATCGACGATATCGCCGACGACCGCCGATGCGGTCGGCCCCGCGCCGGCGCCGCGCCCTTCCAGCACCGTCGTGCCGGCGAAATCGCTCTCTGATTCGACCGCGTTCAAGACCCCCTCGACGGAGGCGATCGGCGAACCGAGCGGCACCATCGCCGGATGCACCCGTTGCTGCAGGCCCTCGTCGGTGACCTCGGCCGTGCCCAACAGCTTGATCCGATACCCGAGTTCCTCGGCATGGGCGATGTCTTCGGCCGTGATCTGACGGATGCCCTCGACATGCACGCCGTCGAAATCGACTTTGTTGCCGAAGGCGAGGCCGGCCAGGATCGCCAGCTTATGGGCCGTATCGACGCCGTCGATATCGAAACTCGGGTCGGCTTCGGCGAAGCCCAGTTCCTGGGCCTCAGCCAACACGTCGCCAAAATCGCGCCCGGTCTCCCGCATCGTCGTCAGGATATAGTTGCAAGTACCGTTAAGAATGCCGTGCAATCGGCTGATACGATTGCCGGAAAGCCCCTCACGCATTGCGCGGATGACGGGGATGGCCCCGGCCACCGCCGCTTCATAGGCGAGTGTGACACCGACTTCTTCCGCGGCCTCGGCCAACGCCGTTCCGTGCAGGGCAATCAACGCCTTGTTGGCGGTCACCACGTGGCGGCCAGCCGCAAGGGCCGCCTCGGTCGCTTCCCTGGCCTTACCGTCGCTGCCGCCGATCAGCTCGACGACCACGTCGGCATCGGCCTGCGCCGCCATCGCCGCGGCATCGTCGAACCATTGATAGGGCGACAGATCGACGCCCCGGTCGCGCGCACGGTCGCGGGCGGAGACGGCGGTCACCCGCAGGGGCCGGCCGCACCGTTGAGTCAGCAGGCTTTCCTGCGCCGACAGCAGTTCCAGCGTACCGACGCCGACCGTGCCGAGGCCGGCGATCGCGAGTTTGAGGGGATCGGTCATTCTGCCACCGCCCGGCTTTCCCGCGTTTCCAGATGGCGGTCCGTATCGGCGAGGAACGCCTTGATGTTGCGCACGGCCTGCCGGATCCGCTGTGGATTCTCGACCAAGGCCAAACGGCAATGATCTTCACCATGCTCACCGAACCCGACGCCGGGCGACACCGCCACGTTCGCCTCCTCCAGCAGCAGCTTGGAGAATTCGAGCGATCCGATGCCCGTAAATGCCGGCGGTACCGGCGCCCAGGCGAACATCGTCGCTTGCGGGCTCGGCACGTCCCATCCCGCGCCGGAAAGACCTTCGATCAATACGTCGCGGCGGTCGCGATAGACCTGCCGGATCTCGTCCACACAATCCTGCGGCCCGTTGAGCGCGGCGGTTGCCGCCACCTGGATCGGCGTGAACGCGCCATAATCCAGGTAAGACTTCACCCGCGCCAAGGCGCCGATGAGCTGCGCGTTGCCGGCGGCGAATCCCATCCGCCAACCCGGCATTGAATAGGTCTTGCTGAGCGACGTGAACTCCACCGCGATCTCGCGCGCTTTCGGAACTTGCAGGATCGAGGGCGGCGGATTGTCGTCGTCGTAGTAGATCTCCGCGTAGGCCAGGTCGGAAAGGATGTAGATGCCGTGAAAGCGGCAGAAGTCGACCACTTCCTCGTAGAAATCCAGATCGACGACCTCGGCGGTGGGATTCGACGGAAAATTCAGCACGACGGCCATCGGCTTCGGAATCGAGTGAACAACGGCCCGTTCGAGCGCGGCCATGAATTCGACCCGCGCTTCAAGGCTGGCGGCATAGGCCGGCAAATGCCGGACCGCCGCGCCCGCGATGATGAAGCCGAACGCATGAATTGGATAGCTCGGGTTGGGCGACAGAACCACGTCGCCCGGGCTGGTGATCGCCTGCGCCAAGTTGGCGAGCCCTTCCTTCGAGCCTAGCGTCGCGACGACCTCCGTCTCCGGGTCGACGGTCACGCCGAAGCGACGCTCGTAATAGGCCGACAGCGCGCGGCGCAGACCGGGGATGCCCTTGCTGTTCGAATAGCGGTGCGTCCGCGGGTTACGAACGGATTCCACCAGTTTCTCGACGATATGATTCGGGGTCGGCGAATCCGGGTTGCCCATGCCGAAATCGATGATGTCCTTGCCGGCGGCCCGCGCGGCGGCCTTCATCGCGTTGACTTCGGTGAACACGTAGGGCGGCAGGCGCTTGATGCGATAAAAGGTTTCGTCCATCTCTAAAACCTTTCATTTCAGATAGTTGCCGGAGAAACCCTTTCGGCAACACGGCGGCGGAAACGTCCAATCCCGCCACGACTCGGCGGCCCCGCAAATGCAGGAAAAGACGACGCGCCTATGTAACGGGAAGGCATCGCGGAGTCGATACCTAGTTGAGCCGCCAATCCCCTGCAATCCGGCGAAATTCGACGCCGACCCCGGATCGGACGAATTGATAAGGCCACGCGGGCCTCATCCGGTCATCCCCGGTCGTAATATTCCAGGTAGATTTCCGTCCGGCGGTTGCCCGCGGCGCCGTTCGGCGACGATTCCGAATAGATCGGGTTCCGGTCGCCTTCCGCGGTGACCTTCATCCGGTCGCGCGGAATGCCGGTGCGCAGAATGTGCGACGCGACGGCATTCGCCCGGTCGAGCGAAACCTTGTAGTTCACCACCTGCTGCCGTTCGCTGTAGCGATCCTGCGGCCCGACGCTCGAATGGCCGATAACGCGCAACGTACCGCCGGTCCGGCGCGCCATGTCGGCGACCTGCTGGATGACCCGCCGATCGGTTTCCGACAGGTTGGACGATCCGCTAAGGAAATAGATCGTCGCGACCTGGACCGTCTTCAGGACGCCCTGGTCGAGCGGCGTGGTCGGCGACGGTGCGGCTTGCTGGCGCGGTTGAACCGCGGCGGTGCGCGGGCCGGTCCGGCTAACCGGGGCGCTTTGCGCGGATCGCGGTACCGGCGGGCTGATGCGGGCGACCTGCTCCGGAATCACGCGGGGCGTCGATCCGGGTGCCGGGACGGCGGTGCCGGCGGCGGCACGGCCCGGCGGGGCGACGCGGGGCACGGCAGTACCCGCGGGAACGGCCGGCGCTGCGGCTGTCCGGTCGTTGGCACGGGACGAATCCGGTTGGCGGGCAAACGGCACGGCGACCGGCGCCGGCGGCGGCGCGGTCCGCGCGCGTAACTGCTGGTCCGTATACTGGGCGTTCTGCGTATCCGCGACCAACCCCTCGCGCACCGCTTGCCGGTCGCGCGCGGCACGCTTCGATGCCTGCGCCTTCGGGCGTTCGGGAACCGACGACAGCTTGGGATAAGCACCGGATTGCGCGGTGTCGGCTTGCGCCAGCTCGCCCCGCGCGCGAGCCGAATTGGTTTTGGAGCGGACCTTCGCGCGCTGATGCTTCGCGGACGCGGTGGTGGTGCCCACTTCGTCTTCATCGTCGCCGCCGAACCAATTGAACGGATTCAACGCGGTTCCGGCAGCGCTGAGGCCATCGGAAGTCGCTTCGCCGATGTCTTCCATCGTGCTGCACGCGCCGAGTAACAGGATCAGGCCGATACACCCGAACCGGGTCAATACCTTTCCGGCATCGACGCGGGTTTCCGCCTCTTCAAGGCGCAAATCCCCAGATTTCATCTCACAAATACCTCCGCCGTTGGGCCTTTTTTGGCACAGCCCGGTGCACCCCATGCATCTTACGACATTTATGGCATGACGATCAGCGCCCAATGGTGTAAGACAATTATGCTGCATTGCAGCATCGTCTCAGGGCGCACAGTGCCTTCAAATAATTAACCTTTAGACCGTCATACTTTTCTTTTGCGGTCACCAAGTATAGGGAATGTAATATGGCCGATCAATCTGATATCGAGCCGAATATCCCCGATCCGGTTGAATATTCGCGCAACATGGTGCGAATAGCGGAACAAAGTCAACAGCTGGTTGCTGACTTTCTGGCGCGCAATGCCGCGTCGGGAATGTCCCCACAGGCCAGCATGGCCGACCCGATGAATGTCGGCGCCGCCTTCTTCGAGATGACCCGGCGGATGATGCAGGATCCGACCAAGATGGTCGAAGCCCAATTCGCGCTGTGGCAGGACTACATGTCGCTGTGGGAGAATACCGCCCGGCGCTTCTGGGGTCAGGAAACCGACCCGATGATCACGCCGGCGAAAGACGATTGGCGGTTCCGCGACGACGCATGGACCGAAAACCATCTGTTCGATTACATCAAGCAGTCCTATCTGTTGAGCGCCCGTTGGATTCAGAACACGGTCGGCGAGGTCGAGGGACTGGACGACAAGACCGCCAAGAAGGTGGATTTTTATACCCGGCAGTTCGTCGATGCCCTGGCGCCCACGAATTTCGTGATGACCAATCCGGAAGTCCTGCGCGAGACGATCGAGAGCGGCGGCGAGAATCTGCTGAACGGACTGCGGAACCTGCTCGAGGACCTGGAGGCCGGCGAAGGCGAACTCAAGATCAAAATGGTCGATTCCGACGCCTTCGACGTCGGCAAGAACATCGCGGTCACCCCCGGCAAGGTGGTTTATCAGAACGACCTGGTGCAGCTGCTGCAGTTCGAGCCGACCACCAAGAAAGTCCACAAGACTCCGTTGCTGATCATGCCGCCCTGGATCAACAAGTATTACATCCTGGATCTGCGGGAGAAGAATTCCTTCATCAAATGGGCGGTTTCCCAGGGCATCACGGTGTTCTGCATCTCCTGGGTCAACCCGGACGAGAAACTCGCGAACAAGACCTTCGAGGACTACATCACCGAAGGGCCGCTGGACTGCCTCGCCGCCATCGAGAAGGCGACCGGCGAGAAGGACATCAACGTCATCGGCTACTGCCTCGGCGGGACGCTGCTGGCCAGCACGCTCGCCCATATGGCGGCGCGCAAGAAGAACCCGCAGAAGGTCAAGGCGGCCACTTTCTTCACCAGCATGGTCGACTTCACGGAGGCGGGCGAGCTTTCGGTATTCATCGACGAGGAACAACTCGCCTCGCTCGAGGAGCGCATGAACGAGCGCGGCTATCTCGAAGGCAGCGAGATGGCGACGACCTTCAACATGCTGCGCGCGAACGACCTGATCTGGTCCTTCGTCATCAACAACTACCTCAAGGGCAAGGATCCCTTCCCCTTCGACCTGCTGTATTGGAATTCCGATTCGACCCGTATGCCGGCAGCGATGCACAGCTATTACCTGCGCAAGATGTATCTGGAGAACAAGCTGGTCGAACCGGGCGCGTTGAAGATGCTGGGCACGAAGATCGACCTCAGGAAGATCAAGACGCCGACCTTCATCCTGTCGACACGGGAAGACCACATCGCGCCGTGGAAATCCACCTATGCGGCCACGCAGCTCTATAAGGGAAAAATCAAGTTCTGCCTCGCGGCGTCCGGCCATATCGCCGGGGTGGTCAATCATCCGGACAGCGGAAAATACAGCCACTGGACCAACGACGAACTGCCGGAAGATCCGGACGAGTGGCTCGCCGGCGCGACCGAGCATCCCGGTTCCTGGTGGCCGAACTGGGCCAAATGGCTGAAGAAGTACGGTGGCGAACAGGTGCCCGCCCGCAAGCCCGGCGACGGCAAGCTCAAGGTGATCGAGGACGCGCCGGGCAGCTACGTTCAGGCCCGGCTGGCCTGACGGCGATTTCGCATAACAGGACGATCATAAGAAAAGCCCCCGCTGCAATGGTCGGGGGCTTTTCGGTGTTTGGCCTTGCGGGTGTATAGCTTGGCCGATGGTTCGATACGCCGGCCGAACCGGCTGAGCGAGGCGGCAAAGACGTTGCGCCGCTTCGCACCCTTGCGCTTCCGTTTCATGGGAAGGCCTCCTTTCGGGTTCGGGTCATACTGAGCCCAACGCCTCAAAAGGCGCCGGGCGCGCGTTATCCTCTATTTATGGTGCGGAAATCAAGTTTTAAGCGTTAACGGTCCGACTCATCGTGTCCGAAAACTTCATTTTTCGCATGAATCAGAAGTCTAACGAACCGTGCCTTCGCGACATGAAGCCGAAAATACATTTTTGAATCAGCTCGTTGCGCAATCAAAAATTTGTTACTGGACCACGTGGTCCAGAACCCCTATATATTCCCTCATCGCAACGACAACGATTGCATGGATCAGGTGTCACGATGGCCCGTCCGAGAGAGTTCAATGTGGATCACGCGCTCGACCAGGCGCTCCAGGTTTTCTGGAGCAAGGGGTACGAGGCCGCGTCGATGCGTGACCTCATCGGCGCGATGGGCATCAGCAAGAGCAGCTTCTACGACACCTTCGGCAGCAAGCATGAGCTCTTTCTCTCGGCGATCGACCGGTATAACGCGACGGTCAGCGCCTGCGGCCTGGAGGCGATGATCCAGGAATCGCCGTCGCCGAAACTGGGGATCGAAAACGTGTTGCAGAGCGTGATCGAGGCAATCGTGCAGAAGGGCGAGAAACGCGGCTGTTTCCTGAGCAACTGCGCCGTCGAGGTCGCCTGCCATGACGACGATGCCGCGCATCGGATCGCCGAAGGTTTGTCCTATACCGAAGAAACATTCTACCGGGCCGTCAAACGCGGCCAAAAGGCAGGGGAAATCGCCGCCGACAAGGAAGCTCGCGCCATCGCCCGCTATCTGACCGGAACGCTTAACGGCATTCTCGTCATGGGCAAGGCGAACCCCGACCGCAAGAGCCTGCAAGACGTGGCCCGTGTCGCGTTGAGTGTATTGGAGTAAAAAATTTCAACTTTCTGGACCGATTGGTCCAGACAAATCGAACGCGATTGCCGGGCTGGCCGGCGAAAATGAACGGAGACAGGAAATGACCCCCCAAAATCATCATCCGATGCATCCACACGAGTCGACACATGCTCAAAACTGGCAAGAATCCCAAATACTTTTCCTGCTCACCTGCTACGACGTTTGGAGTGCGACGCCGACCCGCTGCTGCGCCTCGGATTTCCGCACCGGCCGACCGGTTTGATGCGGCCATCCGTCCATACGTCCCAGTAGCGTCGCAAATTTGACCATTTTGGACCATTTGGTCCTTCAACAGCCAAGAATTGGACCCCTTCATCATGTATATCTCCTCCCTCGACAGTGCTTCCGGCGCGGCGATCAAGGACCGTGACCTCCTCGCCCAGGCCAAACTCGGACCCTATGCCCTCGACAATCGCGTCGTCATGGCGCCGCTGACCCGCAACCGGGCGGGCGACGGCAATGTGCCGCGCGCGATGAACGTGGAATATTACGTCCAGCGTGCAACAGCCGGATTGATCGTCACCGAAGGGACGCAGATTTCGCCCGAAGGCGTTGGCTATCCGGGCACGCCGGGTATTCACTCGGCCGAGCAGATAGCCGGCTGGCGTCGCGTCACCGATGCGGTCCATGCCGCCGGCGGCCGCATCTTCCTGCAACTCTGGCATGTCGGCCGGGTCTCGCATCCGTCGTTGCAGCCGGGTGGCGCCCTTCCCGTCGCCCCCTCCGCCATCCGGCCAGAGGGCGACGCCTTCACCGCCGATGGCCTGCAACCGTTCGTGACGCCCCGTGCGTTGGAACTCGCGGAAATCCCCGGCATCGTCGAGGACTATCGGCAAGCCGCCGAGAACGCCAGGGAGGCCGGGTTCGACGGCGTCGAGGTGCACGCGGCGAACGGCTACCTGTTGGATCAATTCCTGCGGGACGGCTCGAACCACCGGACAGACGCCTATGGCGGCCCGGTCGAGAATCGGGCGCAGTTGCTGCTCGATGTGATTGACGCCGTCACGACGGTCTGGAACGCCAATCAGGTCGGTGTGCGCCTGTCGCCGATCAATAGCTTCAACGACATGGCGGATTCCGATCCGAACGCCACCTTCGGCTACGTCGCGCGGCAGTTGAATGCCTACGGCCTGGCATACCTTCATGTGGTCGAAACCGACATGGCCGGGTCGACATCGGCGCAGAGTTTCGACAAGCGGAAACTCCGCAACGCTTTCCGTGGCACGTATATCGCCAACGGCGGCTACGACAAGGCGCGCGCAACCGACGCCATCGCCGGCGGCCACGCCGATTTCGTCGCCTTCGGCGCCCCCTTCATCAGCAATCCGGATCTGGTCGAACGCTTCGCACTCGACGCACCGCTCACCGAGCCGGACCGGGATACGTTCTACGGCGGCGATGAGCGGGGCTATATCGACTATCCGTTCCTCGACGAAGCCGCTTCGGCCTTCGCCGCCTAGCCGGCGCGCTTCGCTCCCGGCGGAACCGGTCCTTCCCCCCTCGGGCCGGTTCCGCCCCTCCCGATAATCCAAAGGACATGACACCATGATCGATCTGCATTTCTGGACCACGCCGAACGGCTATAAGCCGCTCATTTTCATGGAGGAAGCCGGACTCGATTACACGCTGAAGCCGGTCAACATCGGCGCCGGCGAACAGTTCGAGCCGGCCTTTCTCGAGATCGCCCCGAACAACCGCATCCCTGCGATCGTCGACCACGCCCCGCACGCTCCGGAAGCGCCGTTGCCGATCTTCGAATCCGGCGCGATCCTGCATTACCTGGCGGAGAAAACCGGCAAATACCTGCCGACCAAACCGGCGCAGCGGGCCGACGTCCAGCAATGGCTGTTCTGGCAGATGGGCGGGCTCGGCCCGATGGCCGGGCAGAATCATCATTTCAGCAGCACCGCGCCGGAGAAACTGCCCTATGCGATCAAGCGCTACGTAGACGAGACGGCACGGCTGTATGGCGTACTCGACAATCAGTTGGCAAACCGCGATTTCGTCGCCGGCGATTACTCGATCGCCGATATGGCGATCTATCCCTGGATCGTCCCGTACAAGAACCAGGGCCAGAACTTGAACGACTTTCCCAACCTGAAGCGTTGGTTCGCCGCGATGTCGGCGCGCCCGGCCGTGAAGCGGGCATACGATAAGGGCAAGGCGGCCGCCGCCGCGCATACCGCCGGTGACACGGCCCGCAGCGGCCTGTCCGCCCAGGACAGCAAAGCCGCCGCGGCCTGACGCCCTCACCGGCGTGACAGGAAGCCCACCGTTTCCTGATTGGACATGGCGGGCTTTCGTTGTTGGCCGCTAGCGGTTCGCGATATCGAGCATCGCGCCGGCCATCACCTGAACGCCGAGGCCGAAATCGTCCATCTCCATCGCCTCGTCGGCGTTGTGGCTGCCGTGCTGATTGCGCACCAACACCATCGCGGCGGGAATGCCGGCCCGCGCGAAAATCGACGCATCATGCCCCACCGTCGGCATATCATGCGCCGGGATATCAAGGGCGGTCGCCGTTTGATGCAGATGGCCACGCAAGCCGTCGTCGATCGGCGTCGGATCGGAGCCGACGCACTCGCCCAATTCGAAAGTCACGTTCCGGCGCGCAGCGATTTCCGTTGCCAGGATTTCGGTCCGCGCCCGCGCCCGATCGAGCACGTCCTTCGAGGTGCCGCCGAAGTTGATCGTGAAGCCGCATTCGCCGGGGACCTTCGTCATCGCGTGTTCCGCGGCATCGGTGAACAGTTTGCCGACCGTGAAGACCGTGTCGGGATTGCCCTCGGCTTCCAGCGTCTGCCAGAAATCGTCGAGCGCCCGCACCAATTCGACCGTGGCGAGCACCGCATCCTGCCTGTTCTCGCGTGGCACGGCGGCGGAATGCGCATACGCGCCGCGACAGCGGGCGTAAGGAAACCGCATGTTGCCGCGGATTACCGTCGGGATCGCCACCGGCTTCACCTGATCGATCAGGATCGGCCCCTGTTCGATATGCAGTTCCAGGAAGGCGGCGGTGTTCGCGCTGGTGACGGATGGCGCCACCCCGGCGCGTAGCGCGGCCGTATCCATCCCGAGTTCGGCCATGTGGTCGGCCATACTCAACCCGGTATCGCCGCGCATGAGACGGTCGATCTCCGCCCCCTCCAGGCTCCCGGTCGCGAGGCGGCTCCCGATATAGGCGATGCCGTACCAAACGCTCTCCTCACCCCGCAGGCCGACGCAGCGGATGTCGCGCGCGGGCGTGATGCCGAGATCGACCAGTGCGGCCAGAACCGTCAGCGCGGCGACAGCCCCGGCGGCGCCGTCGTAGTTACCGCCCTTCGGCACGGAATCGAGATGCGACCCGCTGAGCACGGCGGGCGCATGGCGGTCCGCGCCGGGCAGGGTCGCGTAGACGTTGCCGGCGAAATCATGCTCGACATCCAGCCCAAGGTCGTGCGCGGCGGCGGCGATCATGTCGATTCCGAGTTGGTCTTCCGGACTGTAGGCGGCGCGCGTCACGCCCTCGCCGTCCTTGGTTTGCCGTTCCAGGTCGTCGAAGATTTTCTCGGCGAACGGCAACCGCTTCTCTATGGCGGCGGCGAGGTCGCGCTTATCCATCGGCCTCTCCGTCGTTGGGCAACGCGTCCTTCAGCAAGGTGCCGAAGACGATCATCTCCGGGCTTGTCTTCTTGAACATGTCGAGCGCCGGGATGATCGCGTCGACCTGTTCCGGGGTCGGACGCGGCAAGTCTTCCGGCACCTTCGGCAGACGCGCCACCACGTCCGGGGCCGCGGCGGTAATACGGCGGGCAATCGCGTCGCAGGCTTTCTCGACGGCGGGGTCGGTGAACAATGGATGGAGCAGCGTCGCCGCATGGGCGAGATAGGCCGGCCAGGTCGCCATATAGCGGTAGAGGCCGGCCACCATGACCTGCCCGCCCGGCCCCTGCGCGCCGAGCCGCATCAGCACCGCGGCGCGGTTCGGCTCCATTCTGTCGAGGTCAAGCATCGGGGGCGGCGGCGGCAACATGGCCGGCGGCGTCCAATCGGATTGAGCCTCCCCTTGCCCGCCGCCGTCGGACCCCGTCAGCAACAGCCGCAGGCTATCGGAAAACAGCAGGTTGATCGGGCTGACACGGACATAGGTGCCGTAGATCTGCCCCAGCGTCTCGGCCGCGGCCTCGTCAACACCCATCAGCCGCAGCGCGGAATCGCTGAGCGGCGGCAGCGGCGGCACGCCCTCGACCTTCGTCAGACGCCAGGCCGTCTCCGGGATGTCGCCGGAGAGGAAGCCCGGCCGCAACGCCGCCCAGATCCACTCCAGGCAGCCCGGCATCGTCGCGACATGCCGCTGCAGCGTGGAAACGTAGGGAACGGCGCAATAGACCCGCATCTCCTCGTAAATATGTGCGAGATCGCCGGTGGCGTCGGCTTCGGGTATTTCGGCTAGGAGGGACATGGTCGGCCTTGCTCGTCGTGGGGATGGACCCACAGCATAGCCGAATTCATCCCGGCGCGGTCTAGGCCGTCAGTCCTTCGCCCTCGTCCAGGCCGAGCATGATGTTCATGTTCTGCACCGCGGAGCCCGACGCGCCCTTGCCGAGATTGTCCAACAGGCCGACCAACACCGCCTGACCATCCGCCTCGTTGCCGAAGACATGCAGGCGCAGCTCGTTGGTGTCGTTCAGAGCCTCCGGCTCCAGCCGATCCATCGACGCCGAAGCGTCAAGCGGCGTCACCGTGATAAACCGGCTGCCCGCATAGTGATCGGCCAAGACTTGATGAAGCTGCGCGATCGACGGTTTGCCCGGCAGCGCCCAAAGCTGCAGCGGAATCTGCACGATCATGCCTTGGCTGAAACGCGCGACGCTCGGCACGAACAGCGGCGGATGCGCTAGTCCGCCCCAACGCTGAATTTCGGGCACATGCTTGTGCCCCAGCCCCAGGGCGTAAACCCGGAACGGCGCCTCGGTGTAATCGTCGGCTGCCGGGTCCTCGAAGGCCGCGATCAATCCCTTGCCGCCGCCCGAATAGCCGGACACGGCGTTGATCGTCACCGGCCATTCCGCCGGCACCAGACCCGCCGATACCACCGGATGCAGCAACCCGATCGACGCGATGGCATAACACCCGGGATTGGCGACCCGCGCGGCGCTGGCGATCTTGGCCCGCTGCGCCGAATCGTATTCCGGCATGCCGAAGACCCACCCCTCCGCCGTACGGTGTGCCGTGCTGGCGTCAACGACCTTCACCGCCGGACTGTCGATCATGGCGACCGCTTCCCGCGCCGCGTCATCCGGCAGGCACAGGACCACCAGGTCGGCCTTGTTCAGAAGCTCGCGGCGGGCGTCGGTATTGCGTCGCTCGGCGTGCGGCAGGCTGAGCAACTCGATATCCGAGCGCGTGGAAAGACGCGCTTGGATCTGCAAGCCGGTGGTGCCGTGTTCGCCGTCGATGAATACCGTCGCGGTCATGGGATATCTCCTTACTCAAGCAAATCGAGCATAAAACAAATCGGGCGCCCCCGCTGGGGACGCCCGACGATCGAACTGTCCTTGGAACCGGGGTTAGCGTTTGGAGAACTGGAAGCTGCGTCGGGCCTTGGCCTTACCGTATTTCTTCCGTTCGACCACACGCGCGTCGCGGGTCAGGAAGCCGCCCTTTTTCAAGGTCGCCCGCAGCGACGGCTCGAACAACGCCAGCGCCTGGCTGATGCCGTGACGCACCGCACCGGCCTGACCGGACAAACCGCCGCCCTTCACGGTGCAAAACACGTCGAACTGATTGTCGCGCGCCGCCGCGACGAAGGGCTGGTTGATCACCATGCGCAAAACCGGGCGGGCGAAATAGGTTTCGACCGACCGCTTGTTGACCACGATCTGTCCCTTGCCCGGCTTGATCCAGACCCGCGCCACGGCGTCCTTCCGCTTGCCGGTCGCATAGGACCGCCCTTGGGCGTCGATCTGCGGCTCGGTCGGCGAGCCCGGCTCGCTGACCGGCGTCACCGGCGCCGTGGTAGTTGCCGGCGCATCCGCCGCGGCCATCGCCTCGCCGAGTTGCGACAGGTCGGTCACCGTCGTGGGCTTGTCCTCCGCCGGCTTTTCCCCGGCAGGCTTTTCCTCGGCAGGCTTTTCCTCGGCAGGCTTTTCCTCGGCCTTTTGCTCGACGGGGGCCGCCGCTTCGGCCTCGGGCGCGGCGTCGGCCGCCGCGGCCTCTTCGGTCTCTGGTTTCTTTTCGTCCGCCATCGTCAGGCGCTCCGTTTGTTCTTCGCGTTCATCGCCGCGACGTCGAGGGGCTCAGGGTTCTGCGCCGCATGCGGATGCTCCGTACCGGCATAGACCTTGAGGTTTCCGATCTGCTTCCGTGCAAGCTTGTTCCGCGGCAGCATGCGCTGCACCGCCTTGAGGACGACATCCTGCGGCTTGTTGCCCTCGAGGATCTGTCCCGCGGTGCGCGATTTGATGCCGCCGGGATACCCGGTGTGCCGGTAGTAGATCTTGTCGGTCCGCTTCTTGCCGGTCAGCGCCACTTTTTCGGCGTTGATGACAATCACGTGGTCGCCGCAGTCGACATGCGGCGTAAAGGTCGGCTTATGCTTGCCGCGCAGGATATTGGCGATCACCGCGGCCATCCGGCCCAACACGACGCCGTCGGCGTCGACGATGATCCACTTCTTCTCCACGTCGGCAGGCTTCAATGAAAAGGTTTTCATGACTCTCTCGTCCCGCGATCCCATCGCGTTTTTGAATGGCGGCGGAGTATCGCAGAAGCGAAACACAAGTCAACGAAAATGTTTCGGTTATTTGCGTGTCGTATCAATGGGATACAGCTGCGGTATTGGAATACCGTTCTTTAAATCGCTGAAAGACCGCCAGAAATCAGAAAACCGCAACTGATTGGTTTTAAACGATTTCCGCCGGTCGGGATTTCTTAGCCGGCAGTCGTTTGCATCGGCCGGTCGGCGATACCCAGCTCCTCAAGACGGACATCCCGCGCTTTCTGCAGCATGTTCAGGACACGGCCATGCCCGTCGATCTCCGAATTGCGCGTCATGAAGAACACACTGGAAAGCGAATGGCTCACCTGTTCGAGCGCCGCAAACCCATCGTTGTAGTTGTAGATGACCTTGGCGGCATCGTCGAAGGACATCTCGGCGCTTGTCAGATGTTGCGCGAGCCAGGTCACGGCGCGCCGGCCGTCGACATCCGAGACCATGCAACCGTCGCCCGCCGGATCCTCGGCCATTGCGCCCAAGACGCAATAGCGGTCGCCCCGGCCATCTTCCTCGAAGTATTTGCCCGATATCCAATTCCGCCGGTCGCGCAACCGTGCATGCGCCTGTTCCAGCCGGTCGGCGATCGGATCGCGGAACGCAAGACCATCATACGGCATCGTCTACTCCTTAAAATCGGTCGAGGACGCTCGTTAACTTTATCGGAACACGGTTACTTTCGGGACAACAATTTTCGCCCACGCCATATCGCGTTTACTCGGGACCGCTATTCCGGCAAAAATGGCTGTCTTTATCCCCGGCGATCCCCACCGGAACGATGAGGTCGCGCGTGTCGCAACAAGCACAACCGAACGAACCCATTCTGCTGCGGTCGGACGCGGACGGCGTATGCACCCTAACGCTGAACCGCCCGGCGGCCCGCAACGCGCTGTCGATGGCGCTGATGCAGGAATTGCAGGCTGCGCTGGACGCCGTCGCCGGCGACCGGTCGGTGCGCGTGGTTGTCTTGGCCGCCGCCGGCCCCGCCTTCTGCGCCGGACACGACCTGCGGGAACTGCGCACGAACCCGACCACGGAATTCTATGAAACGATGTTCGAGACCTGCTCGGCCCTGATGCTATCGATAATACGGCTGCCGCAGCCGGTGATCGCGAAGGTGCAGGGCATGGCCAGCGCCGCCGGCTGCCAATTGGCCGCGACCGCCGATTTGGCGATCGCGTCGGACGCCGCCGCCTTCGCGACGCCCGGCGTCCATATCGGATTGTTCTGCTCGACCCCGATGGTGCCAATCAGCCGCAAGATCGGCCGCACGGCGATGATGGAAATGCTGCTGACCGGTGATCCGGTCGACGCCGCGGAGGCGCAGCGATCCGGGCTGATCAACCGGGTCGTACCGCCCGAACAACTCGATTCCAACGTCGCCGCGCTCGCCGCGAAGATCGCCTCGAAATCGGCGCATACCCTCAAAGTCGGCAAGGAAGCCTTCTACAAGCAGCTCGAAATGGGCCTGGAAGATGCGTACGCCTATTGCGGCGGTGTGATGGCCGAGAACATGACCGCGGCGGATGCCGGGGAAGGCATCGACGCCTTTCTGCAAAAACGACCGCCGGTCTGGCGCGACGAATGACCACGACGGACCCGTTCACATGACCACGCCCCTCGCCTATGACGACGATTACATCCGCGGAATCCTGCGGCGGACGCGGGTGATCGCCATGCCCGGCGCGAGCACCAGTTGGAACCGGCCGAGTTTCTTCGTGATGAAATACCTGCAGCGCAAAGGCTACCGCGTCATTCCGGTGAACCCGCGCGCGGCCGGCCAGGAAATTCTCGGCGAACCGGTGGTCGGCAGCCTCGGCGAGATCGGATCGCCGGTGGACATGGTGGATATCTTCCGCAATTCGGATGCGGCCGGACCGATCACCGACGAAGCCATCGCGATCGGCGCAAAAGCCGTCTGGATGCAGATCGGCGTCCGCAACGACGACGCCGCCGCGCGCGCCGCCGATGCGGGGCTCGACGTGGTGATGGACCGCTGCCCGAAGATCGAGTTCTCGCGCCTCTGCGGCGAGCTGAGCTGGCTCGGCATGAATTCCGGCGTGATCAGCTCGAAACGCAGGCGCATTTAGCGGCCGCCCCGGCAAGCCCGGCGCTGTTGGCGCCATCGCCGATCCGCTAGGATCGGGAACCTTCAATCAATCACAGCGGGCGGTCCACCATGTCACAGTCCATCCCCCCGAAACCTGGCGTCGAGACCCTGGCCGTTCATGCCGGCGGATCGCCGGATCCGCATACCGGCGCGCGCCAGACGCCGATCTACCAAACCACGTCCTACGTGTTCGACGACGCCGATCACGCGGCGTCGCTGTTCAATCTGCAGCTTCCCGGCTTTATTTATTCCCGGCTGACCAACCCGACCGTCGCCGTGTTGGAAGAACGGGTCGCCGCCCTCGAAGGCGGCCGGGGCGGCACGGCGACGGCATCCGGCCACGCGGCCCAGATCCTCGCGCTGTTCCCCCTGATGCACCCGGGCGACGAGGTGGTCGCGTCGACCAAGCTGTACGGCGGGTCGCTGAACCAGATGGGGCACAGCTACAAGAAATTCGGATGGAACGCGGTCTTCGTCGACCCGGACGACCCAGCCAATTTCGCCGAGGCGGTCACCGACCGGACCAAGGCGATCTTCATCGAGAGCCTCGCCAATCCGGGCGGCATCGTGGTCGACATCGCGGCCGTCGCCGATGTCGCCAAGCAGGCCGGCATACCTCTACTAGTAGATAATACCATGGCCACGCCGTATCTCTGCCGGCCGATCGAGCATGGCGCGGATATCGTGATCCACTCGACCACGAAGTTCCTCGCCGGCAACGGCACCGCGGTCGGCGGCATGGTGGTGGATTCCGGCACCTTCGACTGGTTCCAGAACGACAAGTTCCCGAGCCTGTCCCAGCCCGCGCCGGAATATCACGGCCTCACCTTCGCGGAGACCTTCGGCGACACCGCCTTCACGATCTACGGCCACGCGATCGGGCTGCGCGACCTCGGGGCGTGCCAGTCGCCCATGAACGCCTGGCTGACCTTGCTGGGTATCGAAACGCTGCCGCTCCGCATGGAGCGCCACTGCGCCAACGCGCTGGCGGTGGCCCAATTCCTGGAGAAACATCCGGCGGTGTCGTGGGTGTCCTACGCGGGCTTGGACACCGACCCGTATCACGCGCTGCAGCAACGCTATTTGCCGGGCGGCGCCGGCTCGGTCTTCACCTTCGGCGTGAACGGCGGCTACGAATCCGGGGTGCGGTTGGTGGAAGCGGTCGAGTTGTTCAGCCATCTCGCCAATATCGGCGATACGCGGTCGCTGATTATCCATCCGGCGTCGACCACGCACCGGCAACTCACCGAGGAGCAGCAGATCGCCTGCGGTGCCGGACCCGATGTGATCCGTCTGTCGATCGGCATCGAAACCGTCGACGACATCATCCGGGATCTCGATCAGGCCCTGAACACGGCGGCGACGGCCAACGCCGCCGAGTAACCTGCGCGGATCAGACGCCGAAGCCTTCGCCCGGTTTCTTGTACTCGGCCCGGGGCGGACTGAAGATGTCGAGGATTTTGGCGCCGTTCGCGCCGGCGCGGATACCGTGTTCGACCCCGCCCGGCGTGCACCAGAAATCGCCCTTCGCGACCGGGATTTCATCGCCGTCTTGGATGCGGACGCAATCGCCCTCCAGACACAGGCCCCATTGCTCTTCCGGATGGCTGTGGAGTTGTCCCTCGCAATTGGGGTCGATTTCAGCCACCGAGAGCATCACCTGATCGCCGACGAAGATGCGGGTCGCGATTCCCTCACCCAATTTTCGAGCAATTCCCTGTTCCATATTCTCCAGATTGAAGAAATTCTCCGTCGCCATCCGCTAATCTCCTCTGTTCGGGACCCAAGATTCGGCGCCCCGGTAGCATTTACTTTACCGTTTCGCACCCAATATCGTGCATTGCGTTCAGTGCCCTGGAAAGCGAAAATATCGGTGGATGGGCAGGATTTGATGAAGGTACAGCGAGGATCGTTCGTGATGAGATCATCGGTGATCGCCGTATTCCGGCGCCCAAGGTTCCCCCTACCGGCCATGCTGCTGCTCGCCAGCGGCCTCGCGCTTGCCGGATGCCAAACCACCGAAAACACGGCGGCCCTGCCGGAGACCAAACCAACCAGCGATGCCGAGTTGAGCAATACGGCTTTCCAGCGGGCGATGGAGAAAGACTGGAACGGTGAGCAATGCCGCGAGTATCAGCGGACTGTCACGATCGACGGCAAGACCGAAACCGCCTATGGCACCGCCTGCCGCCAGCCCGACGGGACATGGAAGACGCAAGGCGACCTGAAATCCGCCGACGGCAGCACACCGAAATCAACGGACAGTAAAGGCACGCATCCGTACAAAGGCTATCCCGACCGGCCCTATGGCCATTACGGCTATCGCCACAGGCACTATTCACCCTTCTTCTTCGGGTTCGGCTACGGCAGCCATGGCGGCAGCATCGGCTACGGCGTGGGATTCTGACCGCCGATACGCAGAGATTTCCGGGCGGCCAACAGTTTCCAATCGCGATCCCTCGTATTGATACTGCCTCGATGCGCCGCACCCCCATCACCGCCATGGTTTCAGGCGCAAAAATCCGTACAATCCGGCGCGGGTAACACTGCGTTACCGCTGAAAAAGAGGCTGGCCCCCAGGCCGGCCCGGACAAACGGGATATGCCGAGCGCAACGAGCAACGAAATCGGGCTGAATGCGGTCATCGTGGCCGTGACCGATGGCGCGCCGCGTGTCCTGACCGTCGAGCGCGAGGCCATGACCGCGCCCGCCCTGCCCGCGCCGCTCGACAAATGGGCGGACAGTCACTTCGCCTTGCCCTTCGGCCCTTTCGAACCGGGCGCGCACCGCACCCTCGACCTCGGTGTCCGAAGCTGGGTCGAGGAGCAGACCGGTCTGAATCTCGGCTACGTCGAACAGCTCTATACCTTCGCCGACCGCCATCGCGATCCCCGGGAACTTGCCGGCGGACCCCGCATCGTCTCTATCGGCTATCTCGCCCTGGTCCGCGAGGCGCAGCCGCATGGCGAGGGCCCGGCGGAATGGATCAACGGATACAGCTTCTTCCCGTGGGAGGACTGGCGCGAGGGCAAGCCGGCGATGATCGACGCGACGCTCCGGCCGCAACTGCTGCGATGGATCGACTTGGCCGATGAGGCCGTGGAACGCGCACGCCGCGCCGAACGCGTCTCGATCGCCTTTGGGTCGGAAGACGCGGGATGGGATTTCGAACGCGTTCTCGAACGCTACGAACTGTTATACGAAGCGGGCCTCGTTACAGAGTCGGTGCGGGACCATGCCATCGGCGCCCTTCAGAACCTCGCCGAAAAGCCGAATGGCGACCCGATCCCGAATGGCGACCCGATCCCGAACGACGACGATCGCGCGGACGCCCTGTCGGCGACCGGCCGCCCGCTGGAGCTCGACCACCGCCGCATCCTTGCAACGGCGATCGGGCGGCTGCGCGGCAAGCTGAAATATCGCCCCGTGGTGTTCGAGTTGCTGCCCGACCGGTTCACGCTGTTGCAACTGCAGCAGGTCGTCGAGGCGCTATCCGGGGTCGGCCTGCATAAACAGAATTTCCGGCGCCTCGTCATCAACAACAAGCTGGTCGAACCGACCGAGGACCGGGTCACGCAACCCCGCGGACGCCCGGCCAAACTCTTCCGGTTCCGGCGCGATGTCCTGCGCGAGCGTCCGGCCCCCGGCGTCGGCATTCCGGCCCGGCGCGTCACCGGGTAGCACAAACCGGCACACGCTCCCGGGCGTGAAATCATCCCTTCTTCACCGCTTGTAAATTCATCCGTGACATTTTCTTGACTTCAGAAATGCTCTGTGCGAGCATTAATATTGTAAATGCTCAGTTTGAGCATATATAAAGCTCATTCGATGACGCTTATCCGTCCTCCCGAAAAGGATTCGGTTATGAGTTCAACCGCAGCGCTCGACCACACGATACTCGACTACACGGCCGAAGTCGCCGAAGCGACGGCACCCTTGTATGACAAGGTCGCCCGCGTGATGCCGGAAATCGAATGGCCCTTCCACGCCCCCTATGTGGACGCCATCAACCGGCTCAAGAAAGAACGCAACGCGATCGTTCTGGCGCATAACTATCAGACGCCGGAAATCTTCCATTGCGTCTCGGACGTCGTCGGCGATTCGCTTGCCCTCGCCCGCGAGGCGGTAACCGTCGACGCCGATGTCATCGTGCTGGCCGGCGTGCATTTTATGGCCGAGACCGCAAAATTGTTGAACCCGGACAAGACGGTCATCATCCCGGACGCCTCGGCCGGTTGCTCGCTCGCGGACTCGATTACCGGGGCCGACGTACGGCTGCTGCGCGAGAAATATCCCGGCGTGCCGATCGTCACCTATGTGAACACCACCGCCGAGGTGAAGGCCGAGTGCGACGTCTGCGTCACCTCGGGCAACGCCGTCAAAATCGTCGAGGCGCTGGACACCGACAAGGTCGTCTTCCTGCCGGACGAATATCTCGCCAAATACGTCGCAAGCCAGACCGACGTGGAAGTGATCGCCTGGAAGGGCCATTGCGAGGTGCATGAGCGATTCACCGGCGCGGAGATCAACGACTACCGTAAGAATTTCGAGGACGTGGTCGTCATCGCGCACCCGGAATGCCCGCCGGACGTGCTTGACGCCGTCGATTTCGTCGGCTCGACCGCGGGCATGATCGACTTTGTCGAAACCAAACAGCCGAAGCGGGTTCTTATGGTGACCGAATGCTCCATGAGCGACAACGTCGCGGTGGAGTGTCCGGACGTCGAGTTCGTCCGCCCGTGCAACCTGTGCCCGCACATGAAGCAAATTACGCTGCCGAAGATACTGGAATCATTGCAGACCCTGGAACCTCGCGTGGAAATCGATCCGGCGGTCGCCGATCGCGCGCGGCGCGCCGTCGAACGGATGTTGGAGCTGAGCTAATGACCGAGATCAAACTCGTAAAAACCTTTCCCGGCGCCGAGGCGGAGCCCTCACACCTGCCGTTGCACCGCATCCAATATGAAAACATCGTGCGGGCCGCGCTGGAGGAAGATCTGGGCCGCGCGGGCGACCTGACGACCGACGGCGTCGTCTCGTCGGATAGCGTCGCCACCGCATCGCTTGCCGCCCGCAGCGCCGGCGTCGTCGCCGGCCTCGACGTCGCCATCGCTGCCTTTCAAATGCTGGACGACACTGTGCGCATCTCCGTCGAACGGCCGGACGGTACAACCGTCGCGGCGGGCAGCCGGCTCGCGCGGGTCGATGGCCCGGCGCGCGCGATCCTGACCGGTGAACGCGTCGCGCTGAACTTTCTCGGCCGCTTGTGCGGCGTCGCGACCGCGACGGCCCGCATGGTCGAAGCGATTCGAGGACATGACGCGCACATCATCTGCACCCGTAAAACGACGCCCGGATTGCGCACGTTGGAAAAATACGCGGTCCGCGTCGGCGGCGGCATGAACCATCGCTTCGGCCTGGATGACGCCGTGCTGATCAAGGACAACCACGTCGCCCTCGCCGGCGGCATCGCCGAGGCCGTCAACCGCGTCCGCCAGCGCGCCGGCCATATGGTCAAAATTCAAGTCGAAGTGGATACGCTGGAGCAATTGGATGCCCTGATCCCGCTCGGCGTCGACGCGGTCATGCTCGACAACATGGACCATCCGACGATGCGCACCTCTGTCGAGAAGGTCGCCGGCCGCATGCTGGTGGAAGCATCGGGCGGCATTACGCCCGAAACCGTCGCCGCAGTCGCGGCCACCGGCGTGGACCTGATTTCCTCCGGCGCCTTGACCCATAGCGTCAAAGCCCTGGATATCGGACTCGATATCGATATCGGCTAAATGCAGCAGCCGATGGTGTCGGCGGGAATTAATTCATAAAACAATTCACCGCGCCGAGGAAAACTTGAATAATCAATGTAGATCAATCCATTAACGGATTTCTTTGACGATCCGCGAATGGGGTCGATCGGTGCTAAATCGGCGAACATTCTTGCTCTCGCCATATTCTAAGCGCATCATATTACCAATTAGACGAGCAAAGTTGCCCGCCGGACTCGTGTGCCGGTGCAGGGGTGGATGCTCTGGACCGGATCGGCGGCAACGGGGACTTAAGGAGAAGCCCATGTATGTCGATACCATCCTGAAGAAGAAGGGCGATGCCGTCATCGCCGTAGAGCCGGCGGACTTGATCTCGAAAGCGGCTCAAATACTGCACGAAAATCGGATCGGTGCGGCGCTGGTCAAGCGCGCCTCCGGTGACATTGTCGGAATCATCTCTGAGCGGGATATCGTGCGCGGCGTATCGCGCCACCAGGACGACTGTCTGTCGATGCGGGTCGACGAGCTGATGACCAGTCCGGTCATTACCTGCACGTCAAATGACAGCATCGATCAGGTCATGCAGCTCATGACCGATCAGCGCATTCGCCATCTGCCTGTCGTCGACGGCGAAAAACTCAGCGGCGTCATTTCGATCGGCGACGTGGTGAAGCAACGCATTTCGGAAATCGAGCATGAATCCGAAGCGTTGAAACAGTATATTTCGGCCGGCTAGCGCTACCGGGCACGCCGATCTCACGCAAAAAAGACGCCGTTTTACGGCGTCGTTCTGCATTTTGCGCACGGCCCCGCCGCATTAGTGCGACATCAGCACCGGGATCGTCGCGTTGGACAAAATGTGATCGGTTGCACCACCGAAGATCATCTGGCGCACGCGGCTTTGTGTGTAGGCCCCCTTCACCAGAAGGTCCGCATCCAGATCGGCAGCTTCTTCCAAGAAGGCCCGGCCCGGATTGCGGTTGAGGGCGGGGCAATCCTTATGAACCGCGGGTACGCCATTGCGCTGCAGTTGTCGGGCGACTTCCGCCGTGCTCGGCCCGGCAACGCCGAAACCGTCAATGGCGATCACCGTTACCGCTTTCGCCCTGACGAGGAAGGGCATCGAGAAGGCCACCGTCCGCGCCGTCTCGGTGCTGCCGTTCCAGGCGATGACGACGGAGTCGCCGAGCTTTTCCGGCGGCGTCGGCGGCGCGATCAAGATTGGCCGACCGCCTTCGAACAAGGCCGCCTCCAAGATGCTCATCGCCGCGATGTTGGCCCCCTTCACGGGCCGCGAAACCACGGTGATATCGAAGACCCGGCTGCGCGTGCCGACGATTTCCGAATTTGGTGATTCCTCCTCGACCCATGCGGCAACCGGCGCATCCGTCGGATTGGCGCTGGGGTCGACCATCGGCACGCCCTTGCGCTCCATGAAATTGTTGAACTGGCTGTGAACCCGTTCCCGGCGATCGCGATCCTGGCGCTCGACGCTCTCGACCAGTTCGGGCGTCGTCACGACCAGCCCCTCGCCCGCGACGACCATCGCGCCGGCCGAGGTCGGCTGATAGTAGAGCCCTTCGACATAGCTGCCGAAGGTTTGCGCGGTCAGCAGCGCGGTTTCGAGCATCGAGGGTAAGCCGTCACTTTCCTCGATTGGAATCAAAATTGTTTTCATTGTCATTTGGTTCAGCCTCCCAGCCCCGGGATGGAGCAACTATTCGGACGCATGGCGGATCGCCCGTCTGAACGCCAAAACGGTAGCTCAGAACCGCGCTGAAACCAAGCGTTGGGATGCGCAATAAGTGGTAAATCACCCTGTCCGAAGGGGCTAATGTCCGATCGGCCTACTCCGCGGGCGCCGAGGCCGGCTTATCCTGATCGGACGAGGGCAGCGCCAGGATCAGCAGCACCACCAGCACGCCCGCCGCCCCCAGCCCTCCGAACAGCCAAGACATGCTTCCCGTGGCTTCCCGGACGAAGGCAATGGCCTGAATCGCCAGCGGGCCGCACAGGAAGGACAGGACGAATTTGCTGCCGAAAGCGATGCCGTGATGTTTCTCCGGCGCATATCGGGCCAGCATCATGTTTTCCGCCGGCTGCGAGGCGACATTCGCCATCAACGCAAGGGCGGCTATTCCGACCAAGCCGATCCCCGCGATCGCCGCCGTCAGCGAGACGAAGATCATCTGGCAGAACCAGCACAGCAGATAAACCTTCTTAAGGGCCAGCCGGTCCGCCAGATATCCCCCGACCAACTGCATAAGCCCACCGGTTACGAAGACGAAGGAGGTCAGCAGTCCGGCGACCATCGGATCGCTGCCGACGATGTCGCCCAGTTCCTCGGAGAACATTTTCGGCAAGCCGTTTTGCATTACGTTGTAGGTCACCGAGCCGACGAACATCGCGCCGACAAGTCCGATGAAGACCCGTACCGTGTCGCCGCGGCTTTGCGGGCGCTGCGGGGCTTTCTGCGGCGGCGCGGCGGACATCTTGCCGGCCACGACGCAATAGAGCATCGCCAACCCGGTCAACAGGCAGACGATGCCCGGTACGATAAACGCGGCCCGCCAGCCGAATCCCGCGATCAGCGTTCCGGCGACGATTCCCGCGCCCGCGGTCCCGAAGCTGCCGAAAATGCCGTTCACCGCCAAAATTTTACCGGTGTTGCTTTCCGCGTTGCGGATCAACCAGGGAATCCCGACCGGATGATAGATCGCCGCGAAAACGCCGAGCGCCGACAGGCCCAGCATCATCGCGGTCGGCCCCTCGATCAGCCCGCAGACGATCGACGACGCCCCCATACCGATGAAGAAAACGGTCATCATCACCCGCGCGGTGAACTTGTCGCCCAACCGGCCGGCCGGCAGCGCCATCACGCCCACCAGCAGCGCACCCCAGGTCCAGAGCCGCAGCAGCTCCTCATAAGAGAGGGTCCAGTCGCGCTCAAGCTGCAGGACGATCACCGCGTAAAACGCAGTGAAGAGATGGATATAGAAATGCCCGATATTGGCGAACAATAAGGATAAACGCGCCGACCCGCTCGTCATCGGTCAATCTCCCGCACGTCGTTTCCATCGCCGGTTACGGCCGCGGACACGACAGATGTTTGGCCCGCAATCGCAGAGCCGTCGTCAATCTGCCAGGGCGCTTCCGTTGCGGCAAGCAACGGCACGGCACAACCGTTATGCAAAATTGTTGGGATGCGGCAGGGCGTGCCGGCGTATTTGCCAGCCGCTATGCCGTCTCCGCCGCGATCCAAGCCAGAAAATCCTCGCTTCCGCCGGTAAGCGGCAGCGAGACGACGCAGGGACAATCGTAACTGTGGAGTTCCTGGATTTTTTCGGTCAGCGCGGGCACAAGATCTTCGCGGGTCTTCGCGATCAGGATCGCCTCATCGCTTTCCTGCACCGCGCCCTCCCAGCGATAGACCGATGTCATGCCGTCGAAAACATTGGCGCAGGCGGCGAGCCGGTTCTCGACCAGCGCGCGGGCGAGACGCCGTGCCTCGTCGCGATCGGACGCGGTGATATAGACAAAACAGCCTTTCATTTTCCGGATTACCTCCAAATTACCCGCCGGCGCCTTGGCGGGTCCTTCTTTCTATCCTACCATCAAGGGAAGCAAGATCGCAGAAGCGACAAACCAAAAAAAACCGAGACTCGCACCGTCAGGGGAACAGGGGATGGTTGAGGCCAAGACTCGCGATATTTCCGAGCAATACGTCAAGACAACGCCGAGGCGCAAGGCATCGGCACGCCCCTCCGCCGCGCAAAGCGCTTGGCTGCGCCGTGGGTTGACGCAACCCGGCGGTAAACTGCCGCTGTTCGATCAGACAGGACGGCGCATCAACGAGCGGACGATCCGCAGTTGCCTCGACCAGGGCTGGGCCGAGCCGTGGTTCGAGAACCCGATCAAGCCCGACTGGCTGGTCTGTAAACTAACTGATCACGGCCGAAAAGCCATCGAGTAGTATCCCTTTAGCGCCTTCATACCCGTGCCATTCCGCTTCACAAGAAGTTGAAGCGGCTATCCTTAATTTGATTCGCCCCCGTGACGGGACCTCGCTGTAATTGGATACCGGTTTCAATCATCAAGGCAATGCCCTGGTGTCCAGCCGCAAATCAAAAATCAGGAGGCTTCCATGCTTAAGAAAACCGTTACCACATTGAGTGTTGCCGCTCTCGCCGCTTCGGTCGTCGCGCTGCCGACCGCAGTATCCGCTGCCGACGCGCCGTCCACGATCCAGCTCGCCGCGTGTAAACCGTGTAAACCATGTAAGGCGAAAGCGGCCTGTAAGCCCTGCAACCCCTGCAAAGCGAAAGCGGCTTGCAGCCCCTGTAAGGCCAAGAAGGCCTGCGCCCCCTGCAACCCCTGCAAGGCCAAGAAGTAACACGCCGCACGACATTCGCGACGAAGGAGGCGCCCGGCCCTGCCGCGGCGCCTTTCTTCGTTCCTAAGACGAGGTTTAAATCGGCGTTAGGGGAGCTTGTAATTGGGTCCCTGGCACGATGATGCCGCCGCGATCGCCGACATCGATGCTGCCGTACCGTTCCGCAAATGACGGCGGCATCGACGGCCCGTTCGGCGGACAGACCCAAAGCCGGAGCAGATACCGGCGCCGTTCGGGCTCGGGCCAATCTTCGTAGCCGTCACGGGCGTGAAAGATATGATGATTGCAGAGGAACTGCATATCGCCGGCGCTAAACTCCATCCGCATGAAAACCGCCGGATCGTTCATGATCTCGTCGATCAGATCGAGCAATTCTAGCTGCGGCTCCGTAAACCGCGGCACGTCGTCGAAACGCTGCACCGACCGGATATATGTCCCGGAATAGTGGCTGAACAGACGGCCCCCGTACCATTGAAAGATCGGCATGATCCACCAGGGGTCTTTTCCCTCGGGCACCTCCCCGCGACGATCCCGATAGATCGGCTCGAACATCAGCGGCGCCAGATCGGGCCGTCTTTTCCAAATTTCGTTGTGGACGGTGATCGAGCTGACGATTTTGCTGGCGCCGCCCTTCATCGCCGGGCGCAGGCAGAACAATCCGACGATATCCACTGAATCCGTGTGGAATTCGAGTTTGCCCGGCGCGCGGTATCCCCGCTGATTGTCGTTATGATGATGGTCGTGCCCGACATCGCAGACATGCCCCAGGACATGGCCCTCGCCGTTCTGCGACCGCAGCGAACCCAGATGCGCGCCGATACCGAAGTAGATCCGCGCTGATTCTTCCTTCGAGTATGAGTCGACCGGGATCCGCCGGATGAGCGTGAACGCACGGCCGTCCATCACATCCGCCCGCAAAACCACGAGTTTCGGTCCCAGCGTCGGAAGCGGAAAATCGGCCTTCGTGATGTCGATGATGCGCGGGCAGTTCCGTTCGCTGACCCGCAGGGCGGCATCGATCTCCGCCAAATGTTCCGCCGTCAGCGAGAAGATCCACTCGGACCGGGACGCCATATCGGGCCCGTACCACGCCGCCGGCGATTCGATCGGACCGTCGGTTCCCTGATGATTTCCCGGTACGGCCATGGAGGATACGTCCGCGGGCATCGCACTCTCTCCTGTAAATCAATGAACTTGGCGATCTCTGAGCCTGGCAATCATCGAGGCCGCTACGGCACGAGAACGACGCGGCCTGAAACTCTACCATTTTTTAAATCGTACAACGTCGCATCGGCTTGATCCAGCGGTCGCGTTTCGACCGCCACGGGTCCGAATTGCCCGGACCGGGCCATATCCATCAATTCGCGGAAATCCTCCAAAGACCCGACGTAGGAACCACGCACGGTCACCTCGCGGAGGGGAAAATGCGGCACTGGAAGGGTAAGGCTCCCGCCGAACAATCCGACGATCACCAGGTTTCCACCCTTTCTGAGTATATCGAATCCGAATCGGGCCGACTCCGCCGAGCCCACGAAGTCCACGACGCCCGCAGCACCCCCCGTTTCTTTCAGGAATTGCCGGACGGCATCCGGCGCGGCGGGATCGAAAACGTCGCGTGCGCCCGCTCCCTTCGCAGCCTGTCGGCTGGCGCTTGCGATATCGGCCGCATAGCCGGCGGCACCCGTTACCGGTTCGGCGAGCCGCACGGCCGCCAATCCAACGCCCCCGGCGCCGAGAATCACAAGCGGATCGCCCTCTCCGAGCGTCCCGAGCTTCTTGAGCGCACCGAAAGCGGTCAGACCGGAGCAGGCGTAGGTGCAGGCCTCGGCAACCGGCATTGGTTCGAACGGCAGAAGATACCGGGGATGCGGCACCATGACATGATCGCTGTAGCCGCCGTCGACATTGACACCAAGGTTCCGCGGCCTACGACAGAACTGTTCATCGCCCGACGCACATGTCTCACAGCGTCCGCACCCGATCCATGGATACACGACGCGGCGATCACCGACGGCGGCCGAGCCGGCGGCATCGGCGCCGACAGCGACCACCTCACCGGCGACCTCGTGTCCGGGCGTCATTGGAAGCGGCACTCCGCGGGACAGATCCATCCGCCCCTCCGATCCGAGATCGAAGTACCCGTCGCGGATATGGACATCGCTATGACACGCGCCGCAGGCGGCAATTTTCAATAGTACCTGCGTTCCGGCCGCCGCCGGTGTTTCGGACTGTGTGCTCGTCAGGGGGCTTCCGAACGCCGTAATTTTGAAACTGCGCATGTCAGGTGTGGTGCCCTAATCATTGCGGGTAAGACCTAATTTATCGCCGTTTTCCGGCTCGGCACAGCCCAATTGCAATATCGGAAATTCGAAACCTGCAACCGATATCCGCGCCATCCGACGAACCGCAACTATCAATCGCGCCAATAAACTTCTATAGTGTTTAACAAGAGCGGTATCTTGCGGGTTGGTTTTCTTTCAAATACCGCGAAGAAGAAGAAACGTGAGGCTAGCGAACTGCGGCTGCAACGCGCCTTTTGGCACGGACCGCGCCATCGCAGCAAATCGTTACAACGCAAGAATCGAATGCGATGGCAGGGCAATCGAACGGCGCGAAGACGCCGTGGGTTCGTTCGTAAAACTAACAAGAAAAAAACGGAACCATAAACAAGGAGATTTGGGAGATGAAAAAGCCCTCTCTATCGTTTGGGTCCACACTTCTGCTTGGTACTGCACTGGCGTTCGGTGGGGTTTCCGTGGCGGCAGCCGCGGAAAAACCGGTGAACGGTGGCGTACTCAGCTTCGTTGTGGGCAGTAAGATCCCGTCTTATGACGGACATCAAGAGACGACCTTCGGCATGATCCATCCGATCCGGCCGTTCTATAGCCTTCTCGTCCGCATCAACCCGGATAACCCGCAGTCACCGACAGACATTATCTGCGATCTCTGCGAAGGCAAGTGGGTTACCAGCAACGACGGGAAAACCTATACCTTCAAACTTAAGAAGAACGTCAAGTTCCATGATGGCACGCCGCTAACGTCGGCCGACATCAAGGCGACGTTCGACAAGATCATTTTCCCGCCGAAGGGTGTGCCGAGTTCGCGGAAAGCGTGGTACACGCAGGTCGCATCGATCAAGGCGCCGGATAAATATACGGTGGTCTTCGACCTGAAGCGGCCGCTGCCCGCGTTGATCCCCGCCTTCGCATCGCCATTCAACTTCGTGTATTCGAAGAAGGATCTCGATACCAACGGGTATTCCTGGCACAAGAAAAACATCAACGGTACCGGCGCGTTCAAGTTTGTGCAGCATCAGCCCGGTGCGTTCGTCGAGGGCGCGAAAAATCCTGATTTCCATAGGACGGGGCTGCCGTATCTCGATGGGTATAAGGCAATCTCGGCCCCGAAGATGTCGGTTCGCCTGCAGGCGATCCGTGGTGACCGGGCGGCTATCGAGTTCCGCGGTTTCCCGCCGAAAGCCCGTGACGATCTCGTCAAGGCGCTCGGCGATAAAATCAGGGTCCAGGAAAGCGACTGGAACGTTCTGATGGGTGCGGCGCCCAACCAAAAGATCAAACGGTTCCAAGATCCCCGCGTACGCCGAGCGCTTACCTATGCGTTCGATCGTTGGGGCGGATCCAAGTTCCTGTCGAAGATCGCCCTGATCAAGACCGTTGGCGGTATTACCTTCCCGAAACATCCGCTCGCTCCGACGGATGATTGGATGAAGAAGAACCTTCCCGGATTTGACCCCGATGTTAAGGCAAACCGGGCCAAGGCGAAGCAACTGCTGAAAGACGCCGGGCATCCCAACGTCAAGGTGACGCTGTGGAACCGCGCCGTCGACCAACCCTATAAGGTCGTCGGAACATGGTTCATCGACCAATGGCGCAAGGTTGGTGTCAAGGCCGATCAGAAGGTTCTGCCTTCGGGGCCGTGGTATGCGGGTCTGCGCAAGACGCGTGATTTCGATGTGGCCATTGCGTTCAATGCGCAAACGGTCATCAATCCGACGATCGACGTGTCGAAATGGATCCGGGATGCCGGAAACAACTACACGAACCACCAGGACGACAAGACGACCGAGCTGTACCTTGAGATGCTCTATGAGAACGATCCCAAGAAACAGTTCGAGAAAATGCGGAAATACGAGCTGCACGTCCTCAAGGACGAGGTCCACTTCCTGCCGGCATTCTGGTGGTACAAGATCAACCCGCATCGTTCATACGTGAAGGGTTGGAAAATCGCTCCGAGCCATTACTTGAACCAGGCGTTGGATCAGGTTTGGATCGATCCGAAACTTCGATAGTCCGTTATTCGACCAATGTTGCACTGCCCTCTCTTCGGAGAGGGCATTTTTTTGCGTCCATCGGACCGATGCCTCGAGAATGACGGATTTCTGGGGATTCCCGCCGGAATAGGCCGTTTCGCTAGGCCGGCTGGAAAGATAGTTTACCGGTACCGTGTTAGTGCTCTTGTTTGTATGGCGTTTCACCTCTTATAGTAACCCCAGGTTTTCAACTGCGTTGCCGGTGTCAGATTGGTTCTGCAGATTGAAACGTTCAACTTGGTCACACTTCAACAACCACCATAACAATCAAAAAACGAGACAATCTTTAAAGGAGTTTGGGAATGAGAAAGCCCGATCGTAGATTCGGGGCTGCCGTCCTGCTCGGCACAGCTTTGGCTTTCGGCGCTGGTAGCGTCGCAGTCGCAGCGGAAAAGCCGGTTAAGGGCGGGGTCTTGAGTTTTGTCGTGGGTAGTAAGATTCCGTCTTACGACGGACATCAGGAAACCACATTCGGCATGATCCATCCGATCCGGCCGTTTTATAGCCTGCTAATTCGCATCAACCCTGAAAATCCGCAGTCCACGACCGACTTCGTTTGCGACCTGTGCGAGAAATACTCGATCCAAGACGGCGGCAAGTCCTACGTCTTCGACATTCGCAAGAACGTTAAGTTCCACGACGGGACGCCACTGACGGCGGCCGACATCAAGGCGTCGCTCGACAAGATCGCGTTCCCGCCGAAGGGCGTTCCAAGCTCGCGTAAAGCTTGGTACACGCAAATCGCGTCGATCGAGACACCATCGTCGCATCAGGTCGTCGTCAAACTGAAGCGCCCGCTCTCAGCGATGCTGCCGGCATTGGCGTCGCCGTTCAACTTCATCTACGCGAAGAAGGACTTGGACAAGAACGGTTACGCTTGGCACAAGAAAAACATCAACGGCACTGGCGCGTTCCAGTTCGTGCAGCATCAGCCCGGCGCGTTCGTCGAAGGCAAGCGGTACGACGGGTATCACGTCAAGGGCCTGCCCTATCTCGACGGCTACAAGGCAATCTCGGCACCGAAGATGTCGGTTCGCCTGCAAGCCATCCGCGGTAACCGCGCGGCCATCGAGTTCCGCGGCTTCCCGCCGAAGGCACGCGATGACCTTGTGAAAGCCCTTGGCGACAAGATCAAGGTGCAGGAAAGCAACTGGAACGTTCTGTTTGGCGCGGGCGCCAACCAGAAGAAGAAGCGCTTCCAGGATCCGCGCGTCCGTCAGGCGCTGGGCTATGCAATGGACCGCTGGGGCGGCTCCAAATACCTGGCTCGGATCGCCGTCGTGAAGGGGGTTGGCGGTATCGTCTTCCCAGGTCACGAACTCGAAGCCAAGACGGAATGGTTGGAAACGATGCCCGGCTTCGGCCGTGACGTGAAGGCCAATCGGGCCAAGGCGCGCGCGCTTCTGAAAGAGGCGGGTCAACCGAACCTCAAGGTGACGTTGTGGAACCGCGCGGTCGACCAGCCGTACAAGGTCGTCGGCACTTGGTTCATCGATCAGTGGCGTAAAGTCGGCATGGACGCGGACCAGAAGGTGGTTCCGTCCGGGCCGTGGTACGCCGGTCTGCGCAAAACGCGTGATACCGATGTCAACATCGACATTAACGCGCAAAGCGTGATCAACCCGACGATCGACGTGTCCAAGTGGATTCGCGACGCCGGCAACAACTACACCAACCACACGGACGACAAGGCGACCGAGCTGTATCTCGACATGCTGCAGGAACCCGATCCGAAGAAACAGTATGACAAGATGCGCGCCTACGAGAAGCATCTGCTGCTGGATATGGCGCATTTCACGCCGGGCTTCTGGTGGTACAAGATCAACCCGCACCGCACCTATGTGAAGGGCTGGAAGATCGCGCCGAGTCACTATCTGAACCAAGCGTTGGATCAAGTTTGGATCGATCCGAAGCTCCGGTAAGGATTTCGGTATAAGACGACAGACCGCCCTCTCTCCGGAGAGGGCGGTTTTCGTTTGACCGGACGGCGCCGTTGCTATGCGTCAGGCGATGGACAGATTGGCCGATGCCGCGTCGAGCAACGCTTTCGGCAGATGGATGTCGACGCTCGTACCGACGCCGACGGTGCTGCTGATGGTCAGGGTCCCGCCATGCATTTTCACGAAGGAATCGGTGATCGCAAGGCCAAGCCCGGTTCCTTCATTGGTCAGGTAAGCCTGATCCGAGCGGCCTTGGACGAAAGCCTCCGTCAGATAGCTGATTTCCGACTCCGGGATCCCGATTCCCGTATCGGATACGGCGATCCGCAAATCCGCGCCATCGGCCTCGGCCGCGACCTTCACCTCGCCGCCGTCTTCGGTGTATTTCAGCGCATTCGATAGCAGATTCAGCAGCACCTGCTTAATCGCACGTTCATCGGCGAAGACCGGCAGCAAATTATCCGGAATTTCCTTGATAAGCGTGATGCCGCCGCTGGCGGCGCGCTCGCGAATGATTTGCAGACAACCATCCGCGACATCGCCCAACAGGAAGGACGACCGCGACAACGTGAAGCGCCCGGCCTCGATCTTGGAAAGGTCGAGGACGTCGTTCACGAGTTCCAGCAGGTGTTGCCCGCTGCTGTGAATTGCCGCGGCATACTCGATATACTTATCGGATCCCAATGGCCCGAGGATCTGCTGATGCATCGAATCGGAAAATCCGAGAATGGCGTTGAGCGGTGTCCGGATTTCATGGCTCATGTTGGCCAGAAATTCCGACTTGGCGCGGCTCGCCTCCTCCGCGCGTTCGCTCTGCAGACGGAGTTGTGCCTCGCTTTCGCGCAACGCCATCTCCGTACGAACCTTTTCGGTGATATTCGTTCCGGACCCGCGATAGCCTCTGAACTGTCCCGTCCCGTCGAAGACGGGTTTGCCGCTGATCGAGAGATAGTGGTACCCGCCCTCCCCATCGGGACGCGGATGCCGGAAATCCTGGAACGGCTGGTGTGCTTCCAGCGTCGCGATATGGTGCTCCCAGTCGGTAACGGTCGTCGTCCCGCCGAGCACCGTGTCATTCTCCGCAAGAAGTTCGGTTCGGGTCTTGCCCATCAGATGTTCCGGCCGGACGCCGCTCGCCTCGTAAAAGCGTTCGGAGAAATAGCTGAAGCGCAGGTTCTCATCCATTTCCCAGAACCAGTCGGTTGCCGCTTCGGCAAAATCCCGGAACCGCTGTTCGCTTTTCGCCAGCGCTTCCTCGGTTTCCTTCTGCGCCGAGATGTCGATCAGATATCCGCTTAGCAGGGTCGGCCCTTCGTCCTCGCAATGAACCGTCACGATGTCGCGCACCCATACGATGCGGCCATCCTCGGCGATCATGCGGTATTCGAAGTCGTGGTCCTGCGATTGCGCGGTCAACGCCTTGCAATAATCCACGGCCCAATCACGGTCCTTAGGATGAACTTTTTCACGCCAGAAATCCTCCGCATACCATTCTTCCTTCGGGTATCCGAACAGGTTTTCGACCTGGGGTGAGACATAAGTAAAGCGCCAACTGGGCAAATCCATTTCCCATGCGATCACGTCGGTGGTCGCGACCAGCCGGCGGCTGCGTTCTTCGCTCTTGAGAAGTTGTTGTTGCAGGTGCTCGCGATCATAGTCCGCGGCGATTCGCTGACAAACGATCCGGATTATCGCACGAACGACATCGTCAGTCTGTCGCGGCTGGCTATCATTTACGAAAACATGACCCAGCGGCCGCCCGACCCCGTCATGGAGAACCTGTGCGTAGTAGAAAGCGGTCTCGGCGCCGCCGACCGTCGGATCGGCGGGAAACTGGTCCGCGATGTCGCCGCTGAGTTCGCAGTGGGTGTCTGGCTTGGGCAGATAAAAGGCGGCACACACCGAATCCTCAACGGAAAATTGCGTGAGCGGCTGCTCGGCGTCGTTCACCCTATGTGCGGCCACCTCGATGAATCTGCCGTCCGGCGACAAGAACGCAATCCCGGCGCCGCGGCATTGCGAACCAACAGCCAACGCCTTCACGGCGGTGTCCAGAAAGGACAATCCGGGCCGTGTCTCCGTCGACAAAAGGGTGAGCGCCAGGTCCACTGCGCGATAGGTCATAAAAGCATCTCAACCGAATTGATCGGCAATCCTCACCCTCAACGTACGGTAGATATATTGAGAACCTCTTAATTGCCCCATTCTTCCAATCAGTTAGAAATCTGGCACTCCCGTTCTCGGATATCGTGAATTTCATGCGCCTCACACAAATACAGCGTCCCGTATTTCTATCGTCGAATTGCATGGAAATCACTGAAACCATTGCAAAACCAGCTAAGTTTGGGCTACATAGTTTCCAAGTTATTGGCAAAAGAGGTGCGCAACTCGTATTTCGGCGCCCTCGGTGGTCCTTAGGCAATTTCAGCCCGGCAACAGCTCCAAATTTGGGCAATGGCGTTTGATTTCTCCCAACTCCGCGTCTTGATCATCGATGACAATGAATTCATGCATGAGATCATGCGTGAGCTGTTGCAAGCCCTGGAGTTTTCCTCAGAAAAGCTGAAATTCGCAACCGACGGCGAGCAGGCGCTGCGGATCCTACAGCAGACCCCGCTCGACCTGATCGTTTGCGATCTCAATATGAAACCCATGAACGGCAAGGATTTCACCAGCCGTGTGCGCCGGGAGGAAAACAGCCCTAATCCGTTCATCCCCATTATGATTTGCACCGGCCACGCCGAAGCAAACCATATCCTCGACGCGCGGGACTGTGGCGCAAACGAAATACTCCGCAAACCGGTAAGCGCCCGGTCGATCTATAGCCGTATCCGCGCAATCATCGAATCACCGCGCCCCTATGTCCGCACGGATTCATTCGTGGGACCCGACCGCCGTCGCCAGGATTTGCCCTATTCCGGCTTGGACCGCCGCATGTCCACAGCGGAAATCGGCTAGCGCCCCGTGTCCAACGTCCGCCGGCCGGACGCACACCCTTGTCATTTACCGGACATATGCGAGGATTTGCCGCCTTAACAGGTTGTTAACGCGATGCTCGATATCGTCATTCCGCCCGAGCGGGCTTTGGTATCGATGGGATTAGCGGACAGGCGTATGCGAACTGACCTACGACATGAGAACTTGATCGCAAGCAGTTGTGATACAAATCGAATTGGGAAATACGGCGCATTTATCGCGATCGTGTTTTCGCTGTTGCTTCAAGCATGCGGCAGCAGCGAGAACCACCGGCCGAACGTTACCGCACCCAGCAAGAGTTACGCGAGCCGGCCCCCCGTCTCCCGGTCCGCACCCCCGGCAACCGCGCCGAAGCAGCAGCGCGGCGAGCGATATGACATCATCGGCACGGCGTCCTGGTATGGCGGCAAGTTCCACGGCCGGCGCACGGCGAATGGCGAGGTCTACAATATGAACCAGCTGACCGCGGCACATCCGACCCTGCCCTTCGACACTTGGGTGGACATTACGAATCTTCGGAACGGCCGCACCGTCACGCTGCGCATCAACGACCGCGGCCCTTTCATCAAGGGCCGCGTTATCGATGTTTCACGGCGCGCCGCCAAAAATCTCGGCTTTATCAATGACGGAATCACGCGGGTCGGCATACGGATCCGCCGCCCATCCCGCGGATAAGCGCACCGTTAGCCACGCCGCTCGCATACCAAGGCACCGTCGGTGGCAACCTCACAGTGCCACGAGGGCGGAACGACCGAGGTGCCGCCGGCTTCTTCCACGATGGCCGGTCCGGTCACGGTGAATCCCGCCGGCATCGCATCGCGGCGATAGACCGGGCACTCGACCCATTCGCCGAACCACACCTGCCGGCGCTCCAGAACCGGGTCCCCCTCCATCGCGGCAGGCATGCCGATCGCCGGTTTGTCCACCAAACCAACCGAAACAAGCCGAACGTTGACGATTTCCACGTCGTTCGCCGTATCCCCGTAGCCGAACGTCTCGGCATGGCGTGCATCGAACGCGGCGCGCAGGGGTGTCCAATTCGAATAATCGTCGGCCCACAAAATCGGCAGGGTGAAGGACTGCCCGACATACCGCATGTCGAGCGTGACCGTGTGGCGATGTCGTTCCGCGGCAACGCCGTTCGCCTTAAGGGCCGCCGTCGCCCGGCCGATCAGCCCATCGATTTCGGCATTCAACGATTCGACGGACAGCGACGACAGACGCCCGCCCCAAGCCGATACGAAATCGCAGCGCATATCCGCGAGCATCTGGCCCAACGCCGACAAATGCCCTGGGAACCGCGGGATCACGACATGCGGGATGGCCAATTCATCGGCGACGAGGAAGACGTGCATCGGCCCCGCCCCGCCGAAGCCGACGAGCGCGAAATCGCGGGGATCGAAACCGCGATGAACCGAGACCTCGCGCACGGCCCCCGCCATTTTCGCGACGGCGATGCGCAATGCGCTGTCGGCCAAGGCAATCGAGTCGTCAATGCCCAGCAAGCGCGCCACCGCGCGAAATGCCGTTTCGGCGCCGTCCCGGTCCAGGATCAATCCCCCGCTCAAGGCACGATCAGTGGGCAAGCGGCCCAATAGCAGATTGGCGTCCGAAATCGTCGGTTCGAATCCGCCCCGGCCATAGCAGGCGGGACCGGGCATTGCTCCCGCACTCTGCGGGCCGATCTCCAACGTGCCGTCCTGCTGCACATGCACGATGCTGCCGCCGCCGGCGCCGATGGTGTGTATATCGAGCTGCGGCATCTGCAGCGGGAATGCGTCGATCTGATTGTCATGCGACATGCGCGGCTCGCGGTCATGGATCAGCGCGACATCGGTGCTCGTGCCGCCCATGTCGAATGTGATGCAATCGTCGATGTCCAGGGACGCGACGACATGGCAAACACCGGTAACACCGCCGACCGGTCCCGATAGAAACGTCCCGGCCACGCGCTCGGCGGCGGTATCGATGGTCATGGCACCTCCGTTCGATCCCATGATGTTGACTGGCGCCGACAAGCCCCGTCCGGAAAGCGCCGCGGTCAACGTATCGAGATAACCGCCCATCACCGGGGTGAGATAGGCGTTGAGCACGCAGGTCGACGTGCGTTCAAACTCGCCGCGCTCGGGCACCAGGGCGGAAGACTGCGAGACCGGAACATCCGGCAGACGGGCGCGGAGTACCTCGAACGCCGCGGCCTCGTTGTCGTCGTTGCGATAGCTGTTGAGGAAACAAACGGCAACGGCCTCGATCCCGGCCCCGCGCAGCTTGTCTGCGAACCGCCCAAGGTTATCTTCCGCCACGGCCCGCAGCACCGACCCGTCCGCCGCGACGCGCTCCGGCACTTCGAAACGGTGTTCGCGCTCGACGATCGGCCGGGGCCGGATCCATGCCGCATCGAACAATCCGCCAGTCAGACGCCGGGTCTTTCCGATTTCAAGAACATCGCGAAATCCTTCGGTCGTAACCAGCCCGGTTCTCGCCCCCTTGCGTTCCAACAGCGCGTTCGTCGCGATCGTGGTGCCATGGACGAAGGCCGCCACCGCCGCGCCGTCAATCCCCAGCGCCGTCAAGGCATCCAAAACCCCGCGCCACTGCTCGCCGGGAAAGGACGGCACCTTGGCCTGCAAAATTTGGCCGCTTGTCCGGTCATACGCCAATACATCGGTAAAGGTACCGCCGACATCGATGCCGACCAGATAGACACCGGCGGTCATGGCGCGGCAGCCTTGAGCCTAGCAAACCGGACCGTTTCGCCGGGCCGCGCCGCCAGGGCCGCAAGCCCTTCAGGCCCAAGCACGAGACGTCCGTCCGACAACGAGTCATCGATCGTGACCCACCCCCGCAAGGACGCTCCTCCCTTTGCGATGATCTCGACGATATCGCCCGGCCCGACATCCAACTCGGCGGCAAGCGCCGGTGCGACCGGGATCAATCGCCGGGGGCCGTCCCACGCATCGCGATTGGCCGCTTCCACGACGAGCTCGAGCCGGGCGCTGCGAAGGGTCTCGCGGATCTCCGCCGTCGATGCGATATCGACGCGCATTTCGCCATCAAGCCGAACGCCATACCGAGTTTCGGCCTCGTCGGCTGTGATATAGCCATGCACGACATCGTCGGCCACACGCGACGGATCACGCTGCAGCGGGTCGCCATAGCCGCCGCCGCCGGACGATTCCATGCGAACCACATCCCCGGCGCGCATCTCAAACCCGGCAACCTTGCCGGGCATCGGCGACGGCTCGATCACCGCCCCATCGCGGATAACGGTGAACCGGTTGGGAGCCCCGCTCCCCCCGCCGGCGACCCCGAACGGCGGGATGACGTTCTTGTCGGACAACACCGAAAGGCTGGCCGTATCCGACAGGACCTTGATCTCGCGCCGCATGCCCAATCCGCCGCGGAATGCGCCATCGCCGCAGGAACCGTCGCGCAGGCCGTAATACTCAACGCGAAGGGGACACTGTGCCTCGATCACTTCGGCGGATTGCACGGAGTTGAAATCGCCCTCGGGAAAAGCCCGTGCCGCGTGGTTGCCGTCGACGCCCCGGCAGCCCCCGGTCCCGCCGGCGGGATATTCGTAACACAGATAGATATCGTCGCGGTCCGGGTGGGGTCCCGAGATATAGACATGGTTGCCGCCGCCCTTAAGGTCGCCGACCAGCTTGTCCGGCGCCGCCTGCCCCAATGCCGCCACCACGAGCCCGCAAATCAAGGCTCGGCATTCGACCATGCCGCCGCAGGGAGCGGGAAGCCGCGCATTGAGGAAGCTGCCCACCGGATTGATCACGTCGATCGGAAGGAAGGAACCTTGGTTGACCGGCGTATGCGGATCCAGGAAAGACTTTACGATGCTGCCGACACCATTGAACGCCATCGCGGGGCCGACATTCGTGGGGCCGCCGGTCTGCGGCGACGAGCCGGTGAAATCGGCGATCAGCCGGTCGCCGCCGACGGTGAGCTTCAGGCGTCCGATCAACGGCTCGGGACTGTTGCCGTCACCTTCGATATATCCTTCGCCGTGGTAGACGCCGTCCGGCAACGCGGCGATACGCTCGCGCATGACCGCTGCGGACCGGCCGATCAGCTCCTCGATGGACTCGATCAAGGCATCCCCACCGAATCGCGCGAAAAGACGGTCCAGATGCTCGGCTGCCTTGCGGCTGGTACCCAGCATGGTGTTGAAATCGCCCTTGCGTTCATGGGTAACCCGCATGTTGTCGAACAGGAGCGTCAGATAGGCATCGTTCATCTTGCCGCGCTCGCAGATGCGGGTCGGCGTGATGCGCAGGCCTTCCTGATAGATCTCCTTTGCCCGGCCCGACAGGCTGCCCGGCGTCATGCCGCCGACATCGCCCCAATGGCAACGGGTCGCGACAAATAGCGCAAGCGTATCGCCGTTGAACACAGGATACAGCATGAGCACGTCGTTCAGATGCGTGCCGCCGGTATACGGATCGTTATGCAGGAAAATATCGCCGTCGTGGATGTCGTCGCCGAACGTCTTGACGACCTCTGCCGTCGAATACGGCACGGCGAAAATGTGGATCGGACTGTCGTCCAGCGACTGAGCCACCAAACGCCCGTCCGCGGTCACCAGGGCGCAGGAAAAATCATGGCCTTCATAGATGATCGACGAATAGGACGAATGGATAACATTCGCCCGCATTTCGTTCACCACGGCAACGAGGGATTCGCGCACCAACTCCAACGTGCCGAGATCGCGCATCGGCTATCGCCTCGTCCGGTTGACGGTTCGGATCACGTCACGCCTGTTTGCGAACGCGTTTGGAACAGGGTCGTTGGACCTTGGCGTCCGGATCGAACTCCGACCGGTCGATATGCGCCAGCGTCTTGCCGTAGATGTGCAACGACAACGACGTCTTCGCGCTCTCGTTCCGGACGCTGTGGATATCGTCAGGCAGGAAGGCGATGACCTCGCCCGGGCCGACCGACACCTCGTTCTGCACCGCAAGCTCCGCATAGCCGGGTTTCGTGCCGTCATCCTCGCGGCGCCAATTGACGTTCACTTCATCGCCGTCGAGACCGACGACAACACCCCAGGTTTGATGGTCGTGCGGCGCCACGCCCCGGCCGGGGAGCCAGGCGATCGCCTCGACCAGCAGCGTGTGATCCGACTCCTCGTGCAGCACGGTAATGCCGAACCCTTGATCCGGATCGCACTCGTAGAACGACTCCTGAACCCATCCCGGTTCGGCCGCTATGCGCCGGGCCAGCGGAATGACTTGTTGGATGATCTTCTTGTCGTCGTCGGTGTCGGCGACGACGGCGCGCATCTCATTGACGAGGGTTTCGACGGAATACTCGGCGGTGGCCACGGCGCGTGTTCTCCCTGCTTAGGATCGGGCACAACTTTACCCATCAACAATTCTGTTGATTCACGCCACCACTGACAAGCGCCGTTGGCGGATATCGCCCGAAAGTCGGTTTATCGGCTGTAGAAACCGCCCGAATGGCGACGCCAATCCACCGCGTTGCCCGACAGCACCATGATGCGACCCAGATCGACATCACCCAGGAAGCATTGCGCCATGATATGGCCGCCAGCACGCAAGCCGTGGTCTTCGCATCGAACCTCCTTGTTCGAGACAATGGTGCGAAGATAGCTCTTGGCCGTGCTGCCGGCGCGCGTGGTCATCTCCGGTGCATCAATGCCCCAAAGACGGATCGGTTTGCCGGCAACGACGATCGAATCGCCGTCGATAATGGTCGGACGCCCCTCCAGCGTCTCCGCCTGTACTGCTGCCAACGGCAGACAGATCGCAAGCAGAACAAATAGCCCCCGTATCATGCGGAAATGCTACGCAATCCACGCAATCAAGTCATTGTTCTTGTTTAAAATTTTTAGAAAAATGCAAGCGAAATGCCGCCAATTTCCGGCAGGAATCCACGCATGCGCTAGGCACAGAGCGCAGTCAGCGCCCGCACGTCATCAACGCTATCGAGCTTCCAAATCAACGCACAAAGTTCGCCGGCGCGATCGGCACCGATGACCGGCGATGCGTTGGCCAAAAATTTCGCCTCCATCGCCTCGTCCGTCATGGGATTACCGACCGTGCCGCTCGCATGCGCGACGAAGGTTTCGTGCTTCTCTCCGGATACCGTGATGACGCTTGCCCGCGCCTGGTCCTTCTGCAGCGCCTCGTCGGTCGCCACGGCGACCTTGCGCCGAAGCGCGATCGCGTCCTCAGAGGTTGCCCGCGCGTCGCTGAACTGGGCGATCCCCGCGGCCCGGTCCAGAAAGGACACCGCCGCGGTATGCGTCAGGCTGAACTTGGACTTCAGACCCGTCTGCGGTTCCTCCACACCGGTAATCGTCACCGCATGGGGATGCACCCGAAGTTCGACCGACGCCACATCGGCCGCATCGACACCCGATGTCTTGCCAAGCTCGACCATGGCGTCGATGGTCGGATGCAGGACGATGCCGCAGGCATAGGGTTTATGTCCGTTACGTGTGATTTCCCACCGGTCGCCCAACCCGTCGAGGATACGGTCTTGATCGGTTTCCGTGCTGTAAATCCGGCAGAAGCCTTTCTTGCCTTCTAATATCTCGTCACTGCTGTCGAAATCGCGCTCGGCCAGCAACCCCGCCAGCACACCGTTGTACCCTGCCTTTCCCGCGTGAAACGACTTGCACATGGTGCCGCGGTTCTGCTGCATGCCGGCGGCCTGCGTGGTCGCGATCCCCAAAGCATGAACGGTACGCTGCGCATCCAATCCCAGAAGCCGCGCTGACGCCGCCCCCGCCGCGATGGACCCGAGCGTCCCCGTCAAATGCCAGCCCCCGTTGTGATGTTCCGGTGCGGCCTGCCCGGCCCGCACGCCCGCTTCGAAACCCGCGGCATAGGCCACGATAAGCGTTGCGCCATCGACCGCCTTGCGATCGGCCAAGGCGAATAGCGCCGACAGGATCGGCGAACTGGCGTGCAGCACGACACCCGCCATATGGGTATCGTCGAAATCAAGCATATGGCCCATCTGCCCGTTGGCGATCGGCGCATCCAGAACGCCGAGTTTCAGGTTGCGGCCGAAAACAGTGGCTTGCGCCATCCCGCTGACCTCTTCGAGGACGGACAGCAATTTTGTGATGGTGGGATGATCGCTCCCGGAGAGGGCGCAGCCGATCCAGTCAAGAACACCCCGGCGCGCGGCCCGCACCGCCTCGTCCGGCAAATCTTCCAGCCGCAGCGGCGACAAAAACGCACACAAATCCTTCGTGATATTGAGATCGAGTTCGGCAGCACCATAATCGGCCATTTTTTCCTCTCCTATCTGTCGATCGACGGCGTGAAACTTTACATCGCTGCCCGCCACCGTAAACCGGCAACTATCCGCGGACGCCCCGACTGTCCTAGAATACGCGGCCTAGGAGATCGACCATGCACACTGTCGGAACTTTCGACTATATCGTCGTCGGCGCAGGTTCGGCGGGATGCGTCCTCGCCAACCGCTTGAGCGAAGATCCCAACACCTCGGTGCTCTTGCTGGAGGCCGGCGGTAACGACAATTACATCTGGATTCACATCCCGGTGGGTTACCTGTATTGCATGGGCAATCCGCGCACCGACTGGGGGTTCGAGACCGAAGCCGAATCCGGCTTGAACGGTCGGTCGCTCGCCTACCCGCGCGGCAAGGTCCTCGGCGGCTGTTCGTCGATCAACGGCATGATCTATATGCGGGGCCAGTCGCTCGACTACGACCAATGGCGGCAGTTGGGCAATGTCGGCTGGGGCTGGGATGACGTGCTGCCCTACTTCAAAAAAAGCGAGGATCACTACGCCGGCACCGACGCCATTCACGGCAGCGGCGGCGAATGGCGGGTCGAGGAACAACGGCTGTCCTGGGAAATCCTGGACGCCTTCCGCGAAGCCTGCGATCTGGAGGGCATCCCGAAGATTCGCGATTTCAACGGCGGCAACAATCTCGGATGCGCCTACTTCCAGGTCAATCAGCGGCGCGGCTGGCGCTGGAACACGGCAAAGGGATTCCTGAAGCCCGCCCGGAAACGCCCAAATCTCGAAGTAATGACCCATGCCCAGGCCGACCGGCTGTTAATGAGCGGCAAGCGCACGACCGGCATCCAATTCGACCGCAAAGGCGCGGCCTGCGAGGCGCATGCGCGGCGCGAGGTGATCCTCGCCGCCGGCGCGATCGGCTCGCCGCAGTTGCTGCAGCTTTCCGGAATCGGCCCCGGGAAGGTCCTTTCGGCGCAGGGTATCGATCCCGTGCACGACCTGCCCGGTGTCGGCGAAAACCTGCAAGACCATCTGCAAATCCGCTGCGCCTATAAGGTCAGCGGCGTGAAGACGCTGAACGAGCGCGCAAACAGCATCGCCGGCAAGGTCGGCATCGCGATGGAGTATTTGTTGAACCGCTCCGGTCCGATGTCGATGGCGCCAAGCCAGCTCGGCGCTTTCGCGAAATCGGATCCGGCGTTGGAGATGCCGGACTTGCAATATCACGTCCAGCCGCTGACGCTGGAGAAATTCGGCGACCCGCTTCATCCCTTCCCCGCCTTCACCGCCAGCGTCTGCAACCTACGGCCGGAAAGCCGCGGCACCGTGCACCTGAAATCGCCCGATCCGCGCGTCCAACCGGCGATCCAGCCTAACTACCTTTCGGCCGGCCACGACCGCCGGACCGCCGCCGCCGCCGTTCGATTGACCCGCCGTATCGTCGCGCAGGCGCCGTTGGCGAAATACCGTCCCGAAGAATTCAAACCGGGGCCCGGCTACGAGACCGACGAAGACCTCGCCCGCGGCGCCGGCGACATCTCCACCACGATCTTTCACCCCGTCGGCACCGCCAAAATGGGACAGGATGCGATGGCCGTGGTCGACGAAAGGCTGCGGCTCCGTGGCATGACGGGCCTAAGAGTGGTCGACGCCTCCGTCATGCCGACGATCACGTCGGGAAACACCAACGCACCGGTCATCATGATCGCTGAGAAGGCGTCGGAGATGATCAAGCAGGATTCGGCGGCATAGCGGGCTCAGCCCGTGTTTACGCGGCCGGGTCGCTGTATGTCCCGCATCCAGATGCCACATATAGTTGCGTAGCGTCGATGTTTCTATCGTAGTTCATCATGCATTAATAAAGTTGCCCGTATCTTACGCTCTGCTTCGCGAAGGCATGTGTAAATGACGGTCCTGCAAAAAGAAATCCGCACGGGAATCGCGCAAAAGGTCCCCAATCCGACGATCCAGGGCCTTTACCGGAGTTGGAAGTCGCTGTGCGTGGACGGCCGTCTTCCGTCGCCGGGGGACCTTAATCCCGCCAAACTGGACTGGTGCAATCAGAACTTGATGCTGTTGCGACGCATCGATGATGGCGATTTCGAGTATCTCTACTACGGGCTTGCGATCTCTTCGATCTCAAAATTCGACATGACCGGAAAGCGCGTGTCCGATTTCGACAGCGAGGTTGGCGAGTTTTTCCGGCAGAAATACATCGAATGCCTGGAGACGCGCCGCCCGGTCTATACCAAACATCACGGCCAGCATGCCGTCGCCGTGACCAGTTGGGAACGGCTTCTGATGCCGTTGGAGACCGACACCGGCGAGTCCTACGTCCTGGCGTATAACCAACCGATCGAGCTGCGCCACGAGCTTCTCGAAAGCGTGTTGGATTCCTCGACGAACGGAATCGTCTTCTACCGCGCCGAACGGAACGACGCCGGCGAACTGGCCGGCTTCGAGATCGCGACGATGAACCAAGCGGCGGAAGATATTCCGCTCTCCGGCACAGATACGTTGAAGGAAACGCATCTTTCCGCCACCACGAACACGCGGTTGTTCGGCCGGTTGCGCGACGTCGTCGAAACCGGGGACCCGCAAAGCTTCGAGTTCGACGCGGAATTCCACGGCATTGTTCTCAGCTACCGGATCAATGCCGCCAAGACGGGCGACGGCGTCACGGTCACCTTCACCGACATCACCGAACTGGTCCGGCAGGCCTTTCAGGCGAGAACACTGAACGTGGAACTCGGCGAGAAGGCGACCGCCCTCGAGGAATTGATCACCGCGCTACAGGCGGAAGTGGCGGCCCGGAAACAGGCGGAAAACAAACTCGCCGTCGCCGCGCAGGAGTTGCGGCGGTCGAACCTCGAATTGGAGGAATATGCTTCCCGCGCGTCCCACGACCTTCGGGGGCCGTTGCGTAGCCTGAAGGAGGTTATCAGTTGGGTCGTCGAGGACATCGGCAACGAGATCGACGCGGACACCACGGACAACCTAAAGCTCATGGACCGCATGACTGACCGGATGGACGCCTTGGTCACCAGCTTGCTGGATTACGCGCGCGCCGGGCAGACGAAGCAGACCGTCACCACGGTGGACTGTGGCGTGCTGTTCCAGGAACTGTTCGAAATGGTCGTCGGATCGCGAAAGTTCAAACTCACGCTGCATGGCGAAATGCCGACCCTGAAAACCGCGCGCACGCCGATGGAGCAGGTCTTCCGCAACCTGTTCGAAAACGCGATCAAACACCATGATCGGGACACCGGCGCCGTCGACATTTCCGTGCGGGAAACCAGAGAATTCTTCGAATTTTCCGTTTCCGACGACGGGCCCGGCGTTCCCGCCGAACATCAGGACCGCGTCTTCGAAATGTTCCAGACCCTGCGGCCGCGTGACGATGTCGAGGGCAGCGGCATGGGCCTTGCGCTGGTTAAGAAGATCATCAACGCCAAAGGCGGGGAAATCTGCATCGAATCGGTTGAAGGCGCACGCGGTACAAGCTTCCATTTCCAATGGCCGAAAGAATGGACCGCGTCGACGGGTTTCGAGGCGACGCTTGAACCGGCCCAGGAAACCAACGGCAGCTTGGTAGGTGCGGTCGACGCCCTGTCCGCGCAATTGGCTGTTTCTTCGGCAAAAGACCAAATCGACGTCCGGAAAGGATTCCAATGAAAACCCGCGTACTTGTTATCGATGACGACGAAATCGATCGGACGGCCCTCAAGCGCAAACTCAAGAAGTGGCGCCGGCGTATCACTTTTCTGGAAGCCAAGGACCGCGACGAAGCCCTTCGGATCGTAAACGAGGAATCGCCGGATGTGATCTTCTGCGACTGGGCCTTGGCCCCGTATCGCGACGGGTTGGAATTCGTCAGTTGGGTGCGCGAGCACGAGGCGGATAACGATAACGCCACGCCGATCGTTATCGTATCCGGATATCTCGATGAAACACTGGTTTCGGACTCGATGCGCTGCGGCGCCGACGCCGCCCTCGAAAAACCGGTAGACCCGGAACAGCTGCGCTGGACCATGGACGACCTCGGCGTCTAGGCCGCCGTCATTCCCATGGCATGAGCGAGACGTGTATCACGCCTTCGCTGGCGCCCACCGCCTTGATGGCCTTGTCCGTATCCTTCAACCCGTACCGGTGGGTTGTGATCAGATCGAGCGGGAACCGGTCCGACGTGAGTTGTTCCAGCGCCAATTCGCAGGACTGGTAGTTATGCCCCCGCGCGCTCTTGATCGTGATGTATTTGTTGGTGACCTTGCCCACCGGGAACTCGGGAAAAGTCTGCAACTCGCCCTGCAGCAGCAGCGTACCGCCCTTGCGCTTCAGTGAATCGATGCCGAGCGGAATCGGCTTCGTGCCGCCGCCCGCCGTACAATCCAACGCCACGTCGACGCCGTCGCCGCCGGTAATGTCCATGATCCGCTCGAGCGGGTCTTCCCGGTCCACGTTGATCACGTGATCGGCGCCAAGCTCCTGCGCCACATGCAGTCGCGCCTCGTCTCTGTCCGTGCCCGTGACAATGATCAAGGATGCACCCGCCTGACGGCACGCCACGGTCTGTGACAGGCCCTGCTGACCCGGTCCTTGGACCAGAACGGCCGAGTTGTAGCCGACCTCGCAATCGAACAACGCCCATTGAACGCCATTGGCCATCGGCGTGACGATACTCGCCAGTTCCGGTGTTATGCCCCGTGGAACCTTATGCACGATCGCATTCCAGGGCAGGTACATGTATTGGGAAAATCCGCCCCAAAGAAAAGGGGGATTGTCCGACGTGGTATAACCGTACCGTCGCGCGTCGGGATTGCGGCGCCAATCGGTTGCGGCGCATAGCCGGTAATCGCCCTGATGGCACCATTCGCATTGCAGACACGGCAGATAATGCTCGACGAAGACGAGATCGCCCTCCTTCACACCCTTACGTTCCTGGAAGGTGCGCCGCGCCTTGACGATCGTGCCGATATTCTCGTGGCCCATGATGACCGGCGACTCGATGGGCGGTTTCGCATAGAACTTCACATCCGTGCCGCAAATGCCGGCCGCCTCCATGCGCAGAAGCGCACCGTCTTCGGGAATATCGGGCATCGGAAACTCGCGCAATTCAGTCTGATGCGCGCCGGTCCGGACCGCCGCCAATACGTGTTCCGCCATGCTTGATGCCTCTTCAAATGACCCGTCCGGTCATTCTAGTACGAGATGCGAAAGAGGGAGAAACGGCGATTATGGCGCGATCAGCACACGGCCGCCGCGTACCGTCACCGCATAGGTCTTGATCGGGACATAGCAGGGCGGCTTCACGACCTCCCCGGTGCGGATGTCGAAACACCCCGCGTGAAAGTCGCACTCGATCACGAATCCGTCCAGGAAGCCCTCCGACAAAGACCCGGGACCATGGGTGCAGAGGTCGTCCGTCACATAGAATACGCCATCGACCTGGTACACCGCGACGGTGAGGTCCGCTGTCTCGACCCTCAACGCCTCGCCGTCGGCGACATCAGCCGTCGCGCACAGGTCGATCAACGTTTCCGCCTTACTCATTCCCCTATCCCTGCTTTGCGCCGCACCGGCGCGAACTCGCCCAACTGCATGCGTTTTGCCATAATTGGACGCATGATCCGCATGGCAACGCCACAGGCCCGTTATTATCGGACATGAGGTCGCGGTCAAGCGGACAGCCTTCCGGCGGCATCCGTTTGCCGGAACCGAAAAAGAGAGATGCAGATGCTGCGCAACGACGTGAACAACCTTCTGACCCAAACCGGCCCGGGAACCCCCATGGGCGACATGTTCCGCCGGTACTGGATGCCGGTGCTGCTGGCCGCCGAATTGCCGGAGAACGACTGTTCGCCCGTGCGTGTTCAACTGCTCTCGGAGCGCTTGATCGCCTTCCGCGATACCGGCGGCAAATACGGCCTGATCGATGAATTTTGCGCCCACCGGCGGGTCTCGCTCTGGTTCGGCCGCAACGAGGAGCACGGCATCCGCTGCCCTTATCACGGCTGGAAATACGATGTGACGGGACAATGCGTCGAAGTGCCGTCCGAACCGGTGGAAAGCGGGTTCTGCGACAAGATTAAGCTCACCGCCTATCCCCTTGTAAAAATTGGCGACATCCTCTGGACCTACATGGGGCCCAAGGAACACCAGCCGCCCCTGCCGGAATGGGAATTCGCCCTCGTGCCGCCGGAACAGACCTACACGTCCAAGCGGCTGCAGGAATGCAATTGGCTGCAGGCGATGGAGGGTGGCATCGATTCCAGCCATGTCTCCTGGCTGCACGGGTCCAGCCTGAAAGCCGACCCGCTCTTCGTGGCGTCGAAAGGCAACGACTACAACCTCAATGACGCCAAACCGATGTTCGACGTCGTCGAGAATGACGGCGGCTTGTTCATCGGGGCCCGGCGGAACGCGGAGGACGGCAAATACTATTGGCGCATCACCCCCTGGGTCATGCCGTGCTTTACCATGATCCCGCCGCGCGCAGACCATCCGATCCACGGCCATTTCTGGACCCCGATCGACGACGAGAATTGCTGGGCCTGGAGCTACGACTTTCATCCGGTCCGCGCACTGACGCCGGAAGAACGTCAAGCGATGATCGACGGGCACGGAATCCATTCCAAAAATATTCCCGGCACATACCGGCCGATGGCGAACAAGGACAACGACTACCTGATCGACCGCGCCGCGCAGAAGGCCGGCACGACCTATAGCGGCGTCGAAGGAATCGCCATCCAGGACGCATCGCTACAGGAGAGCATGGGGCCGATCGTCGACCGCTCGAAGGAGAATCTGGTTTCGACCGACAACGGCATCATCATGGCGCGCCGGCGGCTACAAAAGGCCGCGATCGCCCTGCGCGACGAAGGCGTTTCCCCACCGGGGGTCGATCCGGCGCATCAACGCGTCCGGTCCGCCGCGGTCGTCCTGCCGCCGGACCAGGCTTTCCAAGAGGTCTGCCGCGAGGAACTGACCGCCCGGCCGGGCGAGGCGATGGCGACGGTCTAAGATCGTCCCCTCATCCTTCACTCTTCGAAAAGCAACCCTCACGGGCGCGTGATTTTGTTTCGAAAACGTAATGGAGTACCTTTTTAGTCTCCCATGCTCAGGGGCGAAACATTTGGAGGCCCATCATGAGTGCTGAACCAATCTCGGTCACTACGGTCGATCCCGCGGAACTCCGCGAAGAAGTGCGGAAAAAGTACCGCGAAGTCGCGGTCGAACCGGCGGGAACCTATCATTTCCACACCGGCCGACCGCTTGCCAAACGGCTAGGTTACGACGGGTCAATCGTCGACCCAATGCCGGACGCGGCGGTCGAATCCTTTGCCGGCGTCGGCAATCCCTTCTCGCTCCGATCTCTTGCGGCCGGCGAACGCGTTGTCGATATCGGGTCCGGCGGCGGCTTCGATTGTTTCGTCGCCGCTCAACAGATCGGCCCGGGCGGACAGGTGATCGGGATCGATATGACCGAAGAGATGCTCGAGAAATCACGCGATACAGCCCGAACCATGGCGCTCGACCATGTTGAGTTTCGCGAAGGAATCATCGAGGAGATGCCCGTCGAAGATAGCTGGGCAGATGTGGTTATCAGCAACGGCGTCATCAACCTGTGTGCCGACAAACGCAGCGTTTTCGCCGAAATCGACCGTGTCTTAAAGCCCGGCGGCCATCTGCAGTTCGCCGATATCGCGAACGGCAAACCGGTTCCCGAGGCGGCGATCAACAATATCGACCTCTGGACCGCTTGAATCGCCGGTGGCCTGCCGTGTGCAGGCTGGAAGCAGATGATCGAGAAAGCGGGTTTCGAAGGCGTGAAAATTGGCAGCGCTGTCGATACCTTTGGCGGCGCCGGCGGCGAGAAGAATGCCCGCGCGTTCGAGGTGTATGGTTATGCTTTCCTTGCACGGAAACCAGTCGGTTAGAGAGGTGTCGCAATGCCAAGGATGATGCCATGATTTCAGACGCGGAGACCCGCGGGAAATGGTTGGCCCCGGCATGCACCATCTTGGCGGTCCTCGCCTGCTACGGCACGTTGGCCACGGTCGCTGTGCTTTCCTTGATGGGGATTACCTTGGCGATCAACGAAGGCATCTGGGCGGGCGCCATTGTCGTGTTCGCCCTGCTCGCCCTTACGGGTCTGGTGTTGAGCTGGCGCCATCACCGGGCCTTATCGCCTCTACTGCTCGGCGTCGCCGGTGCCGGCATGATTGTGTTCACGATGACCGTTTCCTACAACCAACCGATCGAGATAGCTGGGTTCGTGCTACTCGTTCTTGCGGCGTTTCTCGATTGGCGGGCGAAGCAATCGGCACGCGGATGACGGGCGCACCGGACATCGCCCGCGCCACAGTCGAACGAGAGCTATGCGAGGTGATAGGCCTTCGGGGCAACATGCTGCCGAAACCCTTCCCTGTCCGCCAGCCGCGCTTGCCAGGCCTCTAGACAAGGCAGCTTCGGGCTTGGCCGTTCAAAGCAGTACCATCGATAGACTGCCGCGCCCGGAGGGATATCGCCGACCGTGAAGTCCGCACCGGCCACATATGGCTGGTCGGCCAAATGCCGGTCGAGAAGTTGGAGCCACGGCAGGATGGTGTCGCACGCTACGGCGACATTCTTCTCGCTTCGCTGCTCCGCCGCCAACCGCACCAGCTCCATCACGAGGATATGCAGGGCGGGCTCCAGCCGGGCACCGGTCCACTCCATCCATTGGCTCGCGAGCCCGAGGGTTTCGAGACTATCGCCGTAGAGCTTATCCGACGCAAATTTCTGCGCCAGATAGCGGACGATGACATTCGATTCCCAGAGCACGAACCCATCGTCATCTATCGTCGGAACGGTCCCGTTCGGGTTCATCTTCCGATATTCCGGTGTATCGACGACACCGTATGGCTTGCCACCGCCCGAGACATGACCGTCCGGCCCCATGGTAGCGCTGGCGAGGATCAACTCGAACGGCAGGCCGGCCTCGGCACAGGCCCATAGAACGCGCTGGGTATGGATAGAATTGGGACGCCCCCAAATTCGGAATGTCATTTTCCCTGACCCTTCAATTGCTACACGCTGACACTGTCGCCACTTTGCCCCACCGCTAAGGCGGCCGTTTTCACTCTCCAAACGACCTATGGGTCGGAACCGCTAGGCTTCCGGCGATAATTGGCCACGGTATCGCACGATCAATCCCCCGCCCAAGGGTGCGTTGAGAGACACATCAAAATGAAAATCGCCGTCGACGGCGAACTCCCGGCTATCGCTTTCCGGCAGGAACGGTCGGGGAATTGGAATGCCGAGCAACCAGCCACGCCGTACAAACAGAAACAAGACCCCTTCGCACACCGGCAGATCCTGCTCGTAGTTGAACAGCCAAAACCGCTCGCGATAACGATACGGTGCGTCGGCGGGCGTGAGATATGATCGAAATTTCCGACCAGCAAAATTGCGCTCCCATACCTCGCCGGTCTCAGTACAGGTCTTGATCATCGTCAACCGCACATTTTTGCCGGCCTCCGGAAAACGAAAGAACCAGGCCGCCAATCGAGCGATCAGGCCGCTACCGCGCGTAACCTCCGCGAATCCTGAAAACCGCTCCTCGTCTTGAACCGAATGGAGACGTTGTACCGCGGGCGCCAAGGCCGCCCACCGGTCGCCCAGCGCCGCTTGAAACAAGGTGGGACGGATTGAGCCGCTATCGGTCGTGGCGCGGTCGAAGTCGGCATGTTGCCCCGTGATGCCGCTCATCTACCTACCCTATCAATCTCTCACGGAGGTTTTGGTCCGCCACTGCGCACATATCAGTGTGCCCGAAGAGGCGGTAGCGGTTTCGTGCGATGCGTCGATAAATCCAATCCTGAATGAATCTCGGGACGATGCGAAGTGGCTGCAACATCCGTCCCCAACCGCCAATCCTGGCGCCGACACGTATCACGGCATCGATCGACGTATAGGCTCGCCCGTCAATGAGGTATAGCCAGGTTTCGGGGGACGCCGGATCTACACCGAAATGGCGTAGCACGGCCTGGCCAAGCGCCGACTGAACCGGGCAAATCTTGATTTCCCGCGTGACGTCGAATCGGGCAATAAGGCGCGCACCGGTGGTACAGAGGACACAATCGCCATCCATGAACGTTACGGGACCACGGTCATCAAAGTCCGGCACCGAGGGATCATCTCTGTACGAGTATGCTGACTGACTATCCGTATGCTGCATCCTTACCACCGGTTTTCATCAGCAGATCCATCGTATAATCAACAGCTTGGACAACCAAGGCACTAATTGTCGCTGTCCCGTGCGAGCCGGGCGACGGCCCTGGGCCGTGCCTTTCACTCCACAGTCAGGTTTCTTTCGGAAAGGTAACGAAACGCCAAGTCGCATCAGGCATGGTGATACGGGTTCCGCGAGACTGAAAACGGCTACTCCAGTAAACAGCCTATCTCCAGCGGAAACCGTTGGTTGGAGCGTTAGGGTATGAACCTTGACTCCGTGATTTCCAGCGAAATGCGCCACCAGGCTGCGCTGGAGTCCGACACTCTTTTGGCCCGCGCTGTCGTCCGTTCACACCACCGTCACGCCTTTCGGATCGAAGTCGGGCGCCGGATACTGTGGGTCCATATCCTCCAACGTCAGACGCACCAAGCGGGCGACCACGGCGTTGCGGTACCAGTTCCTGTCGGCCGGTATCACATACCAAGGCGCCCACGCCGTCGAGCAGCGGTCGAGCATGATCTCGAACGCGTCTTGATATTCATCCCATAGCGCACGTTCGTCCAAGTCCCGCTGATTGAACTTCCAGCGCTTTCTCGGGATGTCGACCCGTTCTTGAAGCCTTTCCCGCTGTTCCTCCTTGGAAACCTGAAGATAGATTTTGACGATCCGGGTGCCGTATGAGCTGAGCAGCCGCTCGAATTCGTTGATCTGGCCGTACCGCGCCTCAATGATTTCATCGTCGACGAGGCCATGCACCCGCACGACCAGGACATCCTCGTAGTGCGATCGGTTGAAGATCGCGATTTCCCCCTTCGCCGGCACTTTCCGGTGCACCCGCCACAAGAAATCGTGGGACAACTCTTCCGGCGTCGGTTTCTTGAAGCTGTGCGCGCGAATTCCCAACGGGTCGACCGGGCCAAAGACCTTGCGAATGGTCCCGTCTTTGCCGGCGGCGTCGGTCGCCTGGAGTACGAGAAGAAGAGATTGTTCGCCCTCGGCAATAAGACGGTCCTGAAGCTTGTCTATGGCTTCGGTGTCCTTGCGGAGCGACTTCTCGGCCGCGTCCCGGTCCTTAAAGTAACTCGTATCCCTGAGATCGTTCTTGGACAGGTCGGGTCGGGTTTCCGGCGCAACCGCAAACATTTCGGCGAAGGTCTTTAGGCTCATCATTCGACTCGATTCTCGATTGGACGCTCTACTATAGCGTCAACGAACGGTTGGGATGATCGATACACAGATATGAACTCGCACTTTACCGTCAGAGGCGAGCTTTCTTTGCAAATAGATGCCCCGTGCCCGATCGAAAACGGACAGGGCCAATTGACCGGCACTGAGCGGTCCTTCGTAATCGCCGGCGCCATCGGCCTCGCTCTCATGGCGGTATTCCGGTGTCGGCTTTAACTGTATGGTGTGGCTGCTGTGATTTCTTTGGGTAGCAAATGCGGATACGAACCATTTGAATTCCACCCTTCGCAACCACGAAGCGATGATCGCGGAACACTGTTTTTCGAATCATTTAGTTAGCGGAGAATGACCCCGCCAAGCCAAACCGAATTACTGACCGGCGTCTACACCCGGCTGCCGATTGCACTTCAAAACGCGGCATTGACGGCGTTCGGTCACTATGTCCGACGGACGCGATACAACCGAGCCTATACGGACCTATTCCACAACGTTGTCGCGCGGGATTCCTGGTCGGCCGAGCAATTGCGCGACTTTTTGACTCGCCGCATTTCCGCCTTCGTGCATCACGCCGCGAGCACCGTGCCGTATTACCGTGACCTGTTCGCTCGGGAAGGCATCGACCCGCGTTCGATATCCTCTATCGACGATTTATCCCGTGTTCCCTTGCTCGATAAACACACGGTTCAGGACCGGCTGCCCGAATTCATGTCGGAGGCTTTTCCGAAAAATCAGCTGCTGTCGAACGAAACAAGCGGATCGACGGGCACAGGGTTGAAGTTTTTTATGACGAAACAGGCCAACCGCGAACAATGGGCGGTTTGGTGGCGGCACAGGCTTCGCCACGGCATCGCGCTCGGCACCCCGGCCGCCATATTCCGAGGGGTTGCGCTGGTTCCAATCGACCAAGACAGACCGCCGTTTTGGCGCAGGAACGGCGCGGAAAACCAACTCTATGTCAGCGGGAATCACATCAACGAAAACAGCACCGGCGCAATTGTCGACGAGCTCAATCGCCGAAATATTCAATGGCTGCACGGAAACCCCTCTGCAATTTCGCTTTTGGCCGCCCTGATGATCGATGCGGACCGGCGTCTCGATCATCCGCTCCGATGGATTACGCTCGGGTCCGAGCAAGTGCTGGATCATCAGCGCGATAAAATCGAAACTGCGTTCGGGGTTCGGCCGACACAGCATTATGGCGTGGCCGAGGCGATCGGGAACATATCGGAAGATCCGGACGGGGTTTTGTACGTTGACGAGGATTTTGCCGCGATCGAGTTCCTGGACACGGACGAACCCGGCGTCGCCGCCGTCGTCGGGACAAATCTCTCGAATCCGGCATTTCCGCTCCTCCGCTACAAGGCAGAAGATACCGTCGAAGTAGACGGTGGCCGTGACCCCCGCGGACGGCGTCGCGTGGAGAGCATTAATGGCCGGACCGACGACTATGTCCTCCTGCCCAACGGGTCGAAGATCGGGCGGCTGGATTTTCTCTTCAAAGGACAGCGCAACGTTCGCGAGGCGCAAATTCGGCAATCTCGCGTCGGCCATCTGACCCTAAAGATTGTTCGGGGGCCGTCCTATTGCGATGAAGATGAAGCAAAAATTCAAGCGATAGCGCGGGCCCGCATCAGCGCAGATACAGAGATTACGTTCGACTACGTCGATTCGATCGAGCGAACGGGCCGCGGCAAGATGAGCTTTGTCGTATCCTCGCTAAAGGACGGGAAGTTGTAGCGAACATTTCGGCATCGCGGAGCGTCTCCGTCCTTGCGGCCGCCGGCGGCTGTTTTCGGATGCCGAATCCGACCATCGAAGGCCCGTACCCAACTCTGCAACGCCCATATCTGACGGATGGCTCAAGGCGCCGTTGCGGGGTCACGCCGAACTCTGTTTGGACGAAAAGGATAGGTCACAGAGTGCTTAGAAAATTGGTCGGAGCGGCAGGATTTGAACCTACGACCCCTTCACCCCCAGTGAAGTGCGCTACCAGGCTGCGCTACGCTCCGACACTCTTTCGGCCTTTTGGCCCGCGGAGGCCCGCGAGCGGCGGCACTCTAACGCCGGGGATCACCCGACGCAATCGGCGATTAGTTTCCGCCCTGCCCTGGCAACATCCCACGTAAGGCGGTCAATTCCTCGAGGATCGATTCCAATTCGCGGCGTGTATCAGGGCTGAGTTTCCGGCCCGTGGGTTGGGCCGTCACCGGCTCGGCGCTCGTCGATGCGGCTGGCACACCCGGTGCAGGTTCCGGCGCCGATTCCGCCGTGACGACCGCGCCACCTTGCGAGACGGTCGCTTGCTGCACCGGCGTCTCTTCCGGCTCGGTCGCGACATCTTGCGTCTCGTCCGCCGCCTTCAACACCGCTTTCACGCCGCTTTGCCGCAACAGCCGTTGCACGCCGCGGATCGTATAGCCCTCGGTATAGAGAAGATCGCGAATGCGCCGCAGCAGCGCGAGGTCTTCCGGGCGGTAGTACCGCCGTCCCCCGCCGCGTTTCAACGGCTTCACCTGGCTGAATTTGGTTTCCCAAAAGCGCAGCACATGCTGCGGTACATCGAGTTCATCCGACACTTCGCTTATCGTGCGAAAAGCGGAAGCCGATTTCGCCGATTGTCCTCGCCGAGAGCCGGATTCAGACACTTGGTCCATCCTCAGGACTCAACATTCCCTTCAATTTTATCGAGACTTCGATTGATCCGATTCTTCAAAACGTGGCTGGGACGAAAGACCAAGACGCGGCGCGGAAGAATGGGAACCTCTTCACCGGTCTTGGGGTTGCGGCCAATACGCTGACCTTTCTGGCGAACGAAAAAACTGCCAAAGGACGAGATCTTAACCATTTCGCCTTTTGTCAGAGCGCCGCAAATCTCCCCCAGCACCGTTTCGACCAAATCCGCAGACTCATTTCGAGAGAGGCCTACCTCTTGGTAAACCGCCTCCGTAAGTTGGGCCCGGGTTAAAGTTCTACCCGCCATTGATCTCCCCCTATGAAACGTGCTGGGACTACCGTACCCGCCCACCAGGTGAACAGTCAATTCCAAAGGCTTGGCGTCATTGAATTAAATGGTCCCAGTCGAGATTCCCGACATTCACCAGCGCAATAGTGCCGATCCCCACGTAAAGCCGCCGCCCATCGCAGTTAACGATACCAACTGACCTTTTTGCAACCGCCCGTCGGTATCGGCAGCGGTCAACGCCAACGGGATCGTGGCCGCCGACGTGTTGGCCTGTTTATCGACCGTGACGACAACTTGCTCGGGCTTCAGCGCCAACCGTTTCGCCATGCTGTCCATGATGCGGATATTCGCCTGGTGCGGTACGACCCAATCCAAATCGCTGGCGCTTAACGTATTGGCTTCAAGCGATTTTTCGACGGCCTCCGCCATCCGAGTCACCGCATGCCGAAATACTTCCCGCCCCTCCATCCGAAGATGCCCGGCAACGCCGGTCGTCGACGGGCCACCGTCGACATACAGCATTTCGTAGCCGCTGCCGTCCGAGAAGATATGCGTCGACAGGATGCCGCGGTCCGTATTGTCGCCTTTGCCGTCCTCGCCGCGCAGGATGACCGCCCCGGCCCCATCGCCGAAGAGCACGCACGTCGATCGGTCCTTCCAATCGAGAATCCGGCTGAATGTCTCGGCGCCCACGACCATCGCGGTATCGGCTTGCCCCAAGCGAATCATGTTGTCGGCCACCGACAGGGCGTAGATGAAGCCGCTGCAGACGGCCTGCACGTCGAACGCCGCACCGCGCTGCATGCCGAGTTCCGCTTGCACACGGGTCGCGGTGGCCGGGAAGGTGTTGTCGGGGGTTGCGGTCGCGACGACGAGAACGTCGATCTCGTCGACACTGCATCCCGTGCGGTCGAGTGCATTGCGGCAGGCATTCAACGCCAGGTCTGAGGTCGTCTCGCCGTCCGCCGCGATACGCCGCTCGCAAATGCCCGTTCGTTGACGTATCCACTCGTCGGAGGTTTCAAGGTCCTCCGGAAGGTCGTCGTTGGTGACAATGCGTTCGGGAAGATAGGCCCCGCAGCCAAGAACAACCGATCGCCGCATCTACAAGGCCGCCGCGCTGCGGTCGGGTTCCTGGGTACCCTTGAGCCGCTCGAAGTCATCACTGATCTTGGATTGAAATCCGTGCACGACCATCTCCGCCGCGACCTCAACCGCGCTTGCGAAACCGACCGTGTCGGTTCCGCCATGACTCTTCACCACGATCCCGTTCAGCCCGAGAAGCATGGCGCCGTTATAGCTTCGCGGATCCATGGTCGACCGCAGATTGCTGATTGCCCGGCGCGCGAGCAGATATCCCAAGCGGGAGATGAAGCTGCTATTGAACGCGCGTTTCAGAAGATTGGTGTAAAAGTGAATTGTTCCCTCCGCGGTCTTCAGCGCGACATTCCCCGTGAACCCGTCGGTAACGATGACATCGACCTTGCCCGACGCGATATCGTCCCCTTCCACGAACCCCTTGAACGCGATCGGCAGGTCCGAGGCTCGCAGGATGGCAGCCGCTTCGCGGACCTCTTCGTTGCCCTTCAAATCCTCAACGCCGATGTTCAACAAGCCGATCGTCGGTTGTTGCAGGCCCAGGACGGTCCGGGCGAATACTTCGCCCATGACGGCGAACTGAACCAGGTTGTTGGCGTCGCATTGGACGTTTGCGCCCAAGTCCAGCATGACGCTTTCGCCCGAAATGGTCGGGAAAACCGACGCGATCGCCGGCCGGTCGATGCCCGGCAGTGTCTTCAGCACGAACTTCGCGATCGCCATCAACGCGCCGGTGTTGCCGGCGGACACCACGCAATGCGCCTCGCCGTCGCGTACCGCATCGATCGCCAGCCGCATGCTGGACTCACGCCCGGATTTGATCGCCGCGGATGGTTTGTCCTCGCTACGGATCTTCTTTTCGGTATGTCGGATCGTCGTTACATCGGCGAGCGACGCGTGTTCCGCCAGCAGCGGCGCAAGCTTGGCCTCGTCGCCGAACATCAAAAACTGGGCGTTGGGCATGCGCTTCCGGGCTATGGCTGCCCCGTCGACAACCACTTTCGGGGCTCGATCACCGCCCATGGCGTCAAGCGCAATGACCACGTGGTCTGACACGATCGAAATAGCCCCTCTTACCCCGAACCGAAGTCCCTAGACGCCCTCCGCTTCGATAACCTCTCGGCCGTCATAGTACCCGCAAGCTTGGCACAGATGATGCGGCCGTTTCAATTCACCACAATTTGGACACTCGGCATGGCTTGTCGTCTTGAGTGCGTCATGGGATCGGCGCATATCACGGCGCGACTTCGATACTTTCTTCTTAGGAACGGCCATCAGGGCCTCTCTTCAAACTGTGCGCAATTTGGGCGGAAAATAAGCTGCCTAAATAGCCAATATATGCAACCACGGCAAGCTGATTGACGCGATCAAGACTTCTTTTTCCGCAATTCAGCAAGGACTGAAAATGGGCTATCTCGCCCGGAATCTTCGTTATTTTCCCGTCCCTTGCTCCATTCCGGCGATTCGGCGCCGGGTTTACGGGGATACGGATCAAGCGCCACCGCCAAGTGCTGGGCGGCCAGCTCGCCAAGATCGATCTCATCCCCGTCCAGAGTTTCGGCCTCGACACCATCGACCGAGAAATCGTCGGCGGCGACGGCATCGTCGCCGGGCACGAATTCGACCTCGATATCCTCACTGATGTCGCTGCTGAAGTCCTCCAGACTTATCACGCATTGTTGCGTAACCCGGGCGCTCACACGGCCAAATACGCGAATCGGGATGCCGCTGGCGCCGCGCGTAACCCTGAATTCGGCAATCATCCGTTCGACACCCGGCAGGTCGAAACGGCGCGCCAGGCGTTCCCGCTCTTCGCCATTTGCCGTGAGTTTGACGGTCGAGCCGTCCGGCTTGATTTCCTCTAACGGCAGCCGCCGCGAAAACTCAGGCGCTCCCCTTGCTTCATCCGGCATGGCGCTCCTCCGCAGCGGAATCGGACGGCGGGGGACCGAATGTAACCGTCCCGCGCACCAGGCGGTCGATCGGCTGGCCGGCAAGCCTGCCGGCTTCACGCCGCACATAGGCCGCCATAGCGGCAAGTTGTCCGTCGCCCGGCGTTACCCCGGCGAAGACGTTCCGGCGGAGCGCCGCTTCGAGTCCATCGTCGTCGCCGGAAAGCGCTTCCTCGTAACCCTCAAGCCGGCCGAAGTAACCTTCCATGATGCGTTTGACTTTTTTACCGACGGAGAGATCGCCGGTTCCCATCTCGCGCAGGTTACGATCCATGTCGTCCACCACGACATCGGCCAGCGCTTGTGCGAGCGGCCGTGTTTCGGCGTCGCTTTTCAGCCGGTTCATCAACAGGAAGCCATGCAGCGCAATGAGGTCGAACCGGCCGGTCACCGTGTCCGGAACCCCGCAGACCGTATAGAATTCGGGCAGCCGAGCCTGCCCCACGACCGCGACATACAGCCGACGCGCCGCATCCATCTCCGGATCTCTGCGAAACCATTTCGTCGGGTTTAGCCTCATCGAATTCCTTCAATCGGACCGCGACCATTGGCCGAGGGTCCGGCGACCATTGTTGCACCATTAGCGCACCTATATTAGTAGATTGGGCCCAATTGCAATGGCGTTGCGCACGCGTCGCGGAAAACGGCACTTTACCTATGTTCGAAACAATGCGTCGTTGGTTCCTGGCTATCGGCCTGTTGGCCGCGTTGGCCGCCTGCAGCGGACAAAAAGAAGTGCGCGGTAATTTTCTTACCGAAGCACAGATTGCGAGTATCAGCGTAGGAAAGACGAGCCGTCAGGACGTTGTCCGGCAGCTCGGACCCCCGTCCACGCAGGGGACGTTCGATGCCCAGGTCTGGTACTACATCGGCCGCCAGACCGAACGCGTGGCATTTTTCCATCCGGAAATAACCGCGCAACAAGTCGTCGCTATCTACTTTGACGATACCGGCCGGGTCGAGATGATCCAGAAATACGACAAAGACGACTCCCGCGAGGTCGACGTCGTCACGCGCGAAACGCCGACATCGGGCCGTTCGATCGGATTCTTCGAACAGATTTTCGGCAATCTCGGTGCGCTCGGCGGCGGCGGTGGCGGTGGCGGTCTATAGCACTCGACCGCCTATCCCGTCGTCCTAATCCTCCCACCATCCGGCAAGTCGGGCCAGCAAATCGGGCGCCGGATGCGCGATCCTTACGCGGCGCGGATATCGCTCAGGAAGCCCTGCACCAGTTTACGCAAGCTATCGGACTGCTCGGACAACGCCTCGGTCGACGTTTGCACCTCCCCGCTGGCGCCGCCCACGCGCGTCGCCGCATCGGTGACGCCTTGAATGTTGCGGCTGACCTCGTCGCTTCCCGATGAAGCTTCTTGAACGTTACGCGCGATTTCCTCGGTTGCGGCGCTCTGTTCCTCCACCGCGCTGGAAATCGTCGCCGCGACCTTGTTCATATGCTCGATCGTCTCGACAATCTCCTGTATTGCGCCGACAGAACTGAGGGTTTGCGTCTGAACCGCCTGAATCTGCTCGCCGATCTCTTCGGTCGCGGATGCGGTTTGGGTCGCCAGCGCCTTAACCTCGCTGGCCACGACCGCAAAACCCTTGCCGGAATCGCCGGCGCGTGCGGCCTCGATGGTCGCATTAAGGGCGAGCAGGTTTGTCTTCTCGGCGATATCGGTGATGAGTTCGACGACCTCCCCGATGCGTTCGGACGATCCCGCCAAACTTTCGATCGCCGCATGCGTCGTTTGCGCTTTGTCGGTCGCGGTTTGCATGATGTTGCTCGATTCCTCCACCTGCTGACCGATTTCCCGGATGGACGACGCCAATTCCTCGGCCGAGGCCGCGACAATCTGCACATTCGAATTCGCCTCTTCGGCCGCCGCTGCCGCCGCGGACGACTGATTGGACGTCTCCTCGGCGATGGAAGACATATTGTTCGACGTTACCAACAGCTGCGAGGTTGCCGAAACGACGGTGTCGAGCACGCCGCCGACGCTCTGATCGAAGGCGTGGTTCAACTCTTCGATCCGCCGCGTACGCTCTTCGCGCGCCGCTTGTTGGCTGTCCTGTTCCGCCGCAAGTTGACCCGCCTTGACCATATTCTCCCGGAACACAAGAACCGCCCGTGCCATATTGCCGACTTCGTCCTTGTAGTCGGTCGCGGGAATCTCGATGTCGAGTTCCTTGTCCGCCAAGCGGCGCATGGCTTGGGTCAGCAGCTGCACTGGACCGGTAATACCCCGGCCGATCAGGTAAGCCGCCGCGACGGCAAAGATCACGGCGATCGCCGAAACGACAACCGCACCGGAAACGGCGGCCTGGACCGCCGTCTTCGATTGTTCGCCGATGGCGACCTCGCGTTCGACGACCTGGTTCTGAAACGTTTCGATGCTCTGGATGACCTCCGGACCATTCTTATCCAGGGTATTCTTGATGATGTCGTTCCGCTCGCTGGTCGCCTTGAACACCTCAATAAGCGCAGATTGATAATTCTCAGCCGCGGCGATCGCCTTTTCACCGAGTTGCTGATGTTCCGGCTTTTCGAAATTTGTCATCATGATCAACGATGACTCGCTGAACGCATCCAGGGCTTCCGATGCGCTTTCGAACGCTTTTTCACTATTCTCCACCAGATAGCGGTTGGCGTGGAGCCGCCCCAACAGCACGTCGCGCAACGCGAGTCCGGCGAAATAGGCGGCGTTGACGTTCCCGCCTTCATAAGCGCCGGCCATGATGTCGATGAGCGCTTTCTCGATCTGCGGACCGACTTCCGCCATCGTCTTCATCACCGCCGATCGTTTGCCTTGCAGCACCGTTACGGTCTCGAAGGCCGACGCATAGGCCTTCACTTTGTCCTGCACGCCTTGGATTACCTCTCGCCGCGCCGGATCGTCTTGCTGGCTTAGTGCCGCTTCCGCGAGGCTGAGCGTCTCCTGCGCCCGGGTCCGGACCTGGTCGATGCTCTCGTCGGTTCCGTTGATAATGAAATCCTTCACGCCAAGGCTTGTCTTGAGCATGTTCGCCTGAACCTGCCCTACCTCATTGGCGGAAAAGGCCAAGCGGCGGAATTCGACAAAATTCCCATTGACGGCAAACAGCGACGTCACAACGACCGCCGCAACAAGGACGAGCAATAAGATGGCACTGCCAAAACCGGCGTTGATCTTCTTGCTGATCGACAGGTTGTTCAAAAACGACATCAATGTTCTCCCGAACAAGAAATGCACGTCTCATCCGAGCATCATTCCGGTGCATGCGGGACTGAATGACTGTGCGAAACGGCGTATAAGTGTCCGATTTCCTTAAAGAAATTCTTACTCAATTTCCGAATCCATGCACTCAATGAAGGAAATCGGAACATCACCACCCGTTTTCCTAGAATTATCTCGGAGTTGTATCGAATTATTCCACGGTCAACTTTCAGATCCTCTGTTATTGATTGATGAGCGATGGCCATCACCCCTCATAGGTGCATAAGGATACGGGCCACAGTGTTGGACCGGCACATAAGAAAAACCCCCGGACGGCGACGCGCCCGGGGGTCGTTCCGAAGTTCGTGTCGAGTCGGTTAGTGCGCCAGCATCGCCAGCATCAAAAGCGCCACGATATTGGTGATCTTGATCATCGGGTTGACGGCGGGTCCAGCCGTGTCCTTGTAGGGATCGCCGACCGTATCACCCGTCACCGCCGCCTTGTGCGCTTCGGAGTTCTTACCGCCGAGATTGCCGTCCTCGATGTATTTCTTGGCGTTGTCCCAAGCACCGCCGCCGGCGGTCATCGAGATGGCGACGAACAGACCCGTCACGATCACACCCAAGAGCATCGCGCCGACCGCGGACAGCGCCGCAGACTTGCCGGCAATTGCGAGGATGATGAAGTACAAGACCACCGGCGACAGCACCGGCAGCATCGACGGAATGATCATCTCCTTGATCGCGGCCTTGGTCAGCATGTCGACGCAGCGTCCGTATTCCGGCTTGCCCGTGCCTTCCATGATGCCGGGGATTTCCTTGAACTGGCGGCGCACCTCGTTCACCACCGATCCGGCCGCCCGGCCCACCGCGGTCATGCCCATGGCGCCGAAGAGATACGGCAACAAACCGCCGACGAAGAGCCCGACCACCACATACGGATTGGACAGCGAGAAGTCGACCTGCACGCCCGCGAAATAGGGATAGCTGTCGGTGTTTGCAGCGAAATATGCGAGATCCTGGGTATAGGCGGCAAACAGCACCAGCGCCCCGAGCCCGGCGGATCCGATCGCGTATCCCTTGGTTACCGCCTTGGTGGTGTTGCCGACCGCGTCCAACGCATCGGTGGTCTTCCGGACCGCATCGTCGAGTTCGGCCATTTCCGCGATTCCGCCCGCGTTGTCCGTTACCGGACCATAGGCGTCCAGCGCGACGACGATACCGGCAAGTGCCAGCATCGCCGTGACCGCGATGGCGATGCCGAAGAGGCCGGCCAGCAGATAAGTACCGATGATCGCGGCGCAGATCAGGACCGCCGGGATCGCCGTGGCTTCCATCGAGATGGCGAGCCCCTGGATCACGTTGGTGCCATGCCCCGTCGTGGAGGCTTGCGCCACCGACCGCACCGGGCGGTATTCCGTGCCCGTGTAATACTCGGTCACCCAGATGATCAACCCGGTCAGAACCAGGCCGATCACGCCGCAGTAGAACAGATGCCGGCCCTGAAATGTCGTGTCGCCGACGGTGAATTCGGTGTCCATGCCGAGAACGATTTCGGTCACCGGCCAGAGTGCGATCGCCGACAGCACGGCACTCGCGACGAAGCCTTTGTAGAGCGCCGCCATGATGTTTTGGCTGGATCCGAGGCGGACGAAGAAGGTCGACGCCACCGACGTGACGATACAAACCGCGCCGATCATCAGCGGGTACATCATCATCGCCGGCGCAACGTCGCTTGCGAAGAAGATCGAAGCCAGCACCATGGTCGCGACCACCGAGACCACGTAGGTCTCGAACAGGTCCGCCGCCATGCCGGCGCAATCGCCCACATTGTCGCCCACGTTGTCCGCGATCACCGCCGGGTTCCGGGGATCGTCTTCCGGGATGCCCGCTTCGACCTTGCCGACCAAATCGGCGCCCACATCCGCGCCCTTGGTGAAGATACCGCCGCCGAGACGTGCGAAGATCGAGATCAGCGACGCGCCGAACCCGAGCGCGACCAACGGATCGACGATGTCGCGGCCGGTGGCGCCCTGACTCAGCAGGAACAGGTAGTAGACCGAGACCGATAGCAGAGCCAGCCCCGCGACGAGCATGCCCGTCACCGTGCCCGCCTTGAAGGACACGTCGAGGCCATCCGCCATGCTGGTCCGTGCCGCTTCCGTCGTCCGCACGTTCGCGCGAACCGAGATATGCATGCCGATATATCCGGTCGCACCGGAAAGGACGGCGCCGATCAAATAGCCGACCGCGACTTTCCAGCCCAACAGGAAGTAAAGAATGACGGCAATGGCAATACCGACCAATCCGATCGCCGAATACTGTCGATTTAGATAGGCACTGGCGCCTTCCTGGATGGCGCCGGCGATTTCCTGCATGCGCTCATTACCGGCGCTTGCCCCTAGGACGGATCGGCTTGCGAAGATGCCGTACAGAACGGCAAGCAAACCACAAACAATTACGAAAACGAGCATCTCTCGATCCTGGTTTTGTTCTGGAGGAACCTGAGAAATCTGCCAAGCGGGACCCGTTTAATTCCCCACGATGCACTCAATCAAAACGGGCCGCGTAAAAGCGGCGGGAACATGCCAGAACGGCACTGGATTGGCAACTGCCCATCCATGGTGCCAGGCCCACCAGACCGGCCAAGGCGTCGATGGACTACACGAGCATTCTAACCTGTAAGAATTAGCGCCCTTTCGGCCAACATCCGCCAAATATTTCGGCGATGTTTCAGAAGGTTACTCCAATCTGGCGGATAATTGGCGAATTCCGCCGGCACGGTGCCAAAAGCGTTGCGCCACACTACGGGATTCGGACCGGACGCAGTCCCGCTGAACCCACTTGTAAGACGTAAGACGGGAAATTCAGGATGGAGTCGCCCCCAAATGAGCTTGTGAATCCCGTCATGCAGCGAATCCGTGGCCTTACTTCTGCCCGGCGCTCCGTTGGAAAGCGGCCTGTATGAGCACCTTCCTGATTTTGCCGTTGCCGACGACCTTGTCGCCCGCTTCCTTCAGCCGGCCCTTAATCGCCTCGGTGTTGATCTTGGCGCCGGGCGATTGATACGAGTAGTAGTCGTATAAGTCCTTGATGAAAGCGTCTTTGAGGCGTGGCATATAGGGTTTGGCGTCTTCCAACGAGTCTTCGTCCATCATCTCGAGAGACACCTTCAGGATCACATGTTTTTCGATCCGGCGATTCCGAATGATGGGAATCGCGAGGTTCTCCATGTCGAGATAGTTGGGGTCGTCCGTCTTCTTGGCTTCAAGTTGGGCGCCCGACGCATCCTCGCCGGCTTCACTCGTTTCGCCCGCATCGCCGGCGGCCATGGTTGTCTCTTCCTGTTGCAGGAAAAAGAACGCGGCCGCCCCGCCCCCGGCAAGCAGAAGGATCACCACGACGATGACGATGATTTTTTTCATGGCCTCGGCACGCCAATCCTAGAGAGTTGTCTCAACCGTCTTCCCGGAACGTGGCGACAGGTATATCCACAAAGCCGAATCGCCGCCAACAGATTATTGGTGGCGGAATCCAGTCTCCGGCAGGTCCAGGTCGGCGCCCTCCGGTCCGTGGACCCGCACGCCGGCGCCCGGCTCAAAGACGCCGATCCGCGTGAGCGACACCCCCGTGTCCGACGCGATCGCATCCAGGCGATCCTGCTCATTCGGCGGCACGGCAAATACCAATTCGTAATCGTCGCCCCCGGTCAGGACGGTTTCCAGCCGGGCCGGATCGTCCGCCAGGACCGCGCGCGCGGCATCTGACAAAGGCACCTTTTCCGCGTCGATCACTGCCGCCAGGCCCGATTCGTCGGCGATATGGCCAAGATCGGCCACCAACCCGTCCGACACGTCGATCGCCGCGCGGACGACCCCGCAGAGCGCTTGCCCGACACCAAGGCGCGGTTGCGGCAGCTGGTATCGTGTCGCCAGTGCCTCTTCCTGCGCGCGCGCCAAACCGGAAACCGCACCGCGCAACACCCTTAATCCCAGCGCGCCATCGCCAATGGTGCCGGTAACATAAACGAGATCGCCCGCCCGTGCCGCCGTCCGCCGCAGTGCCGTCCCCGACGCAACCTCGCCGAAAGCCGTTATGGTGAGGGTGATCGGTCCGTCCGTGGATACGCTGTCACCGCCCGCCAGGGCGATGCCGAATTCTTCCTGGTCCGCGGCGAGTCCCGCGGCGAAATCCGCAACCCATCCATCGTCCACTTTGTCGGGGAACGCCACATTCAGCGTATAGGCCCAAGGCCGAGCGCCCATCGACGCCAAATCCGAGAGATTGACCCGCAACAACTTACGCGCCACCAGGCTCGCGGGTTCGTCGCCGACGAAGTGAACGGTTTCGACGATGGTATCGGTGGTGACGACCAAATCGCAGCCGGGCGACGGCTCGAGTGCAGCGGCGTCGTCACGCAGCCCCAGCGCGCCCGGCAAGTTTTCGGTCAGCGGCGCGAAAAACGTCGCGATTCTCTCGAATTCACCCGTCTTGTTCGGCATCGTGGACGACCCCGGAAGGCTCATCGCCTTGAGCGACATGTCGCGCAATCCGATCGAGAACGGCGTTCGCGAGGGCTGGTTCCCGGTCGTTGAAGAAGGTATCCGCGACCGCGACATACTCGCTGATGGTGAGGGCGGCGTCGATGTCGTCGCGCCGCGACAACTCATAGGCTCCGGCACGCAGAATCGCCCGCATGATCACTTCGAGGCGCGCGACACTTCGGTTCTTGTCCAGGGCGCCCTCGATCAAGGCATCGACATCCGTCATACCGGCTGTCACCCCTTGAACCAGGTCCGCGAACATCGTCTCGTCGATGTCGCCGGGCACCTCCACCGGAACATCGGCCACGTTGCGGCGAAGCCGGAAACTTTCGAACTCGGCGATGACCGAGTCCGGCGCGCCGCCGTTTAATTCCATCTGATACAACGCCTGTACGGCGGCGACCCGGGCGCCACGCCGCAGGTTGCCGACCGAGGCTTTCGTGTCATCGGTCATCGGGGGTATAGCCCGAGCCGGTTCTTGATGCCGATCATTTCCAGGCACGCGGTGGCGGCGGCGGCGCCCTTGTTGCCCTGGTCGATTCCGGCGCGCGCCCAGGCCTGGTCGCGGTTTTCGCAGGTCAGGATGCCGTAGCCCAGCGCCAGCGAATAGCGCGTCGACAGGTCCATCAAGGCACGGGCGCTCTCGCCGCAGACGTAGTCGTAATGCGTCGTCTCGCCGCGAATGACGCAGCCGAGCGTGACGTAGCCGTCGAAACGGCGGCGCTCCGGTGCGAACTCCATGCTGCGGACCGCGCTCTGTACCGCCGCGGGAATTTCGAACGCACCGGGGACCGAGAACCGCTCATGCGTGGCTCCGGCCGCGTCCAGCGCCGCCACGGCGCCCTTCAGCATCTCGTCGGCCAGATCGGCATAGAAACGCGCCTCGATCACCATGATATGCGGCGGTGGATAGGTCATGGTCAGGCTATCCAATCACTTGAGAGGAATTGGGCGCTGTTCGACGACTTTAAGGCCGTAGCCATCCAATCCGACAATGGTCTTTTCCGTATTCGACAACAGGATCATTTCCGAGATGCCCAGATCCAACAATATCTGGGCGCCAATCCCATAGTCTCGCAACGCGCCGGGCGGCGGCACCTCTTCGCCACGCTCGCGGGCGACGCGGAAATTGACCTGCTCCGACAGCGACGTCGGGCGCGGCTCCCGGATGAGGACGACGACCCCCCGCTCCTGCTCGCCGATCAGGTCCATCGCCGCGTGCAGCACGCCGGATTTCCCGTCCTTCAGCCCACCCAGGACATCGTCCAGCAGGTTGATCGCGTGCATCCGGACCAAAACCGGCCCGCCGGCCGACACATCGCCCTTTATCAATGCAATATGCTCGGCATAGGAGACTTGGTTGCCATAGACATTGAGCTTGAATTCACCGCCGAACCGGCTGTCCAAACTGGTCTCGGCGATCCGCTCGACGATCCGGTCATGGCGCAGCCGGTAGGCGATGAGGTCGGCGATCGCCCCGATCTTCAGCCCGTGATACTGAGCGAAGGGTATGAGGTCGTTGAGCCGGGACATGGTCCCGTCCTCGTTCATAATCTCGCAAATGACACCGGACGGGTTCAGGCCGGCAAGCCGGGAAATATCGACCGATGCTTCGGTATGCCCTGTCCGGACGAGCACGCCGCCATCCCGCGCCATCAACGGAAAGATATGCCCTGGTGTGCCGATATCGTCGGCACCGCGCTCCGGATCGATCGCGACCGCGACGGTCCGCGCCCGGTCCGGCGCCGAAATCCCCGTCGTGACTCCCTCTTTCGCCTCGATCGACGTGGTGAAAGCGGTTTGATGCCGGCTCTGATTGCGCTGCCCCATCAGTTTCAGGCCAAGTTCGTCGCACCGTTTCGTGGTCAAGGCGAGGCAGATCAGTCCGCGACCGTGAGTCGCCATGAAATTGATCGAGTCAGGCGTCGCCATCTGCGCCGGAATCACCAGGTCGCCCTCGTTCTCGCGTTCCTCGTCATCGACCAGAATGAACATCCGGCCGTTCCGGGCATCGTCGATGATGTCCTCGATGGGCGACAGGAAGGAGAGGTCCTCGACGGCGCGCGCCACCGCTTCCTTGCTTATCGTGGGCAACGTTTCTTGTTTCGACGCCACTATTTGGCTCCGTTTATCGTTGGGGCAGCAGTCGGGCAACATATCGGGCGATCAAATCAACCTCAAGGTTGACCCGGTCGCCCGGTGCAAGCGTCCCGAACGTCGTATTTTCCGCCGTGTGCGGTATGATGTTAACGCCGAATCGCGCATCTTCAACCTCGTTCACCGTCAAGGATACGCCATCCAACGCAACCGACCCTTTCGGCGCGATATAGCCAGTATACCCGTCGGGAATACCGATCACGAAACGAAGGCTATCGCCGTCCGGCCGCACGTCGATCACCGACGCCACCGCATCCACATGCCCGGATACGAGATGCCCGCCCAGGCTGTCGCCGAGGCAGAGCGACTGCTCCAGATTGATCCGCGTGCCCTCTGCCCAATCGCCCAGGGTCGTTTTTGAAAGGGTTTCGCCCGAAACGTCCGCCGCGAACCCGGAATCGCCCTTTTCGACGACCGTCAGGCAAGCGCCGGAACACGCGATAGAGGCGCCCATCTCGATCGCATCGAGGTCATAGGCGGTGTCGATCATCAGGCGAACGTCGTCCCCCTTGCGGTCGACGCGCTGAATCCGGCCCAAATCCGTTACCAATCCCGTAAACATGCCGATAACCTAGTGCCGGCGCACCAATGTTTCCAGCACATCCGCGCCGACCGGTTCGCTTCCCTGGCGGTCAAAGCGCGCCATATTGGCCAATGCATCGACCCCAAAGGCCTCCACCGCGGGAATGCCGTCGCCGCCGATGATGCCGCCGCTGCGGAACCAGGCGATCCGGTCGATGAGTCCGGCCCGGACCAGGACGGCGGCCAGCGTCGCGCCTCCCTCGACCAGAAGGCGCGTGATGCCCCGTCGCCCCAATTCCCGGAGCATATCGCCCGGATCGGGGTACCCGTTTGCAGCCGCCGGCAGGTCGATGATATCGACGCCCAAATCCCGAATGACATCCGCCCGCTGACTGTCCGCGTCGTCGCGGGCAACAATCCAGGTCGGCGCCGATTTGGCCGACTGGAGCAGTTTGGCGGTCAAGGGCAGGCGCAACCCGGCGTCCACGACGATGCGAACGGGCGAGCGTTCCGCCAAGCCAGGCAGGCGGCAGGTCAGTTCGGGGTCGTCCGCAATCGCGGTTCCCACCCCGACCATGATGGCATCGTAGGACGCCCGAAGGCGATGCGACCGGGCGCGGGCTTCGGGTCCTGTGATCCACTGGCTGTCGCCGGTATGCGTCGCGATACGGCCATCCAGCGTCGTCGCGGTCTTCAGGCAGACCATCGGGCGGCCGTCCCGCAAACGGGTCATGAAACCGGCATTCAACGATTCCGCCTCGTGACGGCACAGGCCGCAATCCGCTGCAATGCCGGCATCGGCGATCTGCCGCAGCCCCGCCCCGGCGACGCGCGGATCGGGATCCTCCGTGGCGGCAACGACGCGGGCGACCCCGGCGCCAATCAAGGCATCCGTGCAGGGCGGCGTCTTTCCATGATGGCAACAGGGCTCAAGCGTGACATAGGCGGTGGCGCCCTTGGCAGCGTCCCCGGCCCGCCGCAACGCCTCGGTCTCCGCATGCGGGCGGCCGCCGCGCTGCGTCCATCCCCGGCCGACGATCCGGCCCACACCGTCTTCGTATTGAACCAGAACGCAACCGACGGCGGGATTCGGCCAAACCGTGCCGAGGCCCCGGCGCGCGAGGCCGAGGGCGGTCCGCATATACCGTTGATCCTGCGCCTTAGTGATCTTCTTCGACACCCAGTTCGTCGGTGATGAATTCTTCGAAGTCCTTGGCCTCGCGGAAATTCCGGTAGACCGAGGCAAACCGCACATAGGCGACCTGGTCCAGCGAATGCAGGGCTTCCATCACCAGCTTGCCCACTGCTTCCACCTTCACCTCGGTCTCGCCCATGCTTTCGAGACGGCGGACGATACTGTTGACCACCTGCTCCAACCGGTCGGGCTCGACCGGGCGTTTGCGGAGCGCGATCATCATCGACCGCACGAGTTTGTCGCGGTCGAACGGCTCGCGCTGACCGGTCCGCTTCATGACCGTCAGTTCGCGAAGCTGAACCCGCTCGAAAGTGGTGAACCGCGCGCCGCAGTTCGGGCAGAACCGCCGGCGGCGGATCGCCGAATTGTCTTCGGTGGGCCGGGAATCCTTTACCTGCGTGTCATTATGACCGCAAAACGGACAACGCATTCTCTGTACTACCTCCCCGAATTACGGGTTTCAGATACCCTCGGCATAGACTGGGAACCGCCCGCACAAATCTTCGACCTGCGCCCGAACCGATGCTTCGACGGCACCGTTATCGTCACCATTTGCGGCCAATCCGTTCAGGACTTCCACGATCATCGATCCGACAGCCCTGAATTCGGCCTGGCCGAAGCCCCGCGTCGTGCCGGCGGGCGTGCCGAGGCGAACACCGGATGTCACCGTCGGTTTTTCCGGATCGAACGGGATGCCGTTCTTATTGCAGGTCAGGCCGGCGCGCTCGAGGCTCTGCTCGGCGACATTGCCGGTCAGGCCCTTGGGCCGCAGATCGACCAGCACGATATGCGTATCGGTGCCCCCCGACACGATGTCCAGCCCGCCTTCCGACAAGGTGGAAGCCAGCGTCTTTGCATTATCCACAACGGCTTGTGCATAAGTCTTGAACTCCGGCCGCAAAGCTTCCCGGAAAGCCACTGCTTTGCCGGCGATCATATGCATGAGCGGACCGCCCTGCGTCCCCGGAAAGATCGCCGAGTTGATCTTCTTGCCGAGATCGAGATCGTTCGACAGGATCATGCCGCCCCGCGCCCCTCGCAGCGTCTTGTGGGTCGTTGTCGTCACGACATGCGCATGCGGCACCGGGCTCGGATGGACCCCGGCGGCAACCAGACCCGCGAAATGGGCCATATCGACCATGAAATACGCGCCGACCGCGTCCGCGATCTCGCGGAACCGGGCGAAATCGATGATCCGCGGATAGGCCGATCCGCCGGCCACGATAAGCTTCGGCTTATGTTCCCGCGCCAGGCTCTCGACCTCGTCGAAATCGATCAGCGCGTCCTGACGGCGCACGCCGTACTGCACCGCGTTGAACCACTTGCCGGACTGGTTGGGCGGCGCGCCGTGGGTCAGATGGCCGCCGGCCGCCAGCGACATGCCCATCAAGGTATCGCCGGGCTTGATCAGGGCCATGTATACCGCGGCATTGGCCTGCGCCCCGGCGTGCGGCTGCACATTGACGAACTCGCAGCCGAACAATTTCTTGGCGCGGTCGATCGCCAACTGCTCGGCGACGTCGGCGAACTCACAGCCGCCGTAGTAGCGCCGGCCCGGATACCCCTCGGCGTATTTGTTGGTGAGGACCGACCCAATCGCCTGGAGCACGGCCTTGCTGACGATATTCTCGGACGCGATCAGTTCGATCTGGGTCTGCTGGCGGCCAAGCTCGCCGGTCAGTGTGCCGAAAATTTCCGGATCGGCCTGCTGCAAGTCCGCGGTAAAGAAATCTTCAAATCCCTCGACGCCCGAGGCGCGTTGCTGCGACATGTTCTGTGGTTCTCTATCTCTGTGATTTGGATCCGGGCCGGCTACGACATCTTGTCGACACGACGTTGATGGCGACCGCCCTCGAACTCTGTTTCCAGGAAAGTCTTGAGACAATCAATCGCTTTTTCCGGCCCCGTCGTCCGGGCGCCGACGGCAAGCACGTTGGCATCGTTGTGCAGGCGCGCAAGCCGCGCGTCCGTGGCGTCGTGGCAGAGTGCCGCGCGCACGTGACTATGCCGGTTCGCGGCGATCGAAATACCGATCCCGGTGCCGCAAACCAGGACCCCCCGCGCCGCGGTACCGTCCGCCAGCGCACCGGCCAGCTTGTCCGCAAAATCGGGATAATCGACCGAGTCCGGGCCGTCGGTGCCGAGGTCCACGACCTCGTAGCCCAGTGCGCCGAGGGTATCCTTCAGGGTCGCTTTCAGCTCGACGCCCGCGTGATCGGCGGCGACAACAATTCGCTCGGGCGCCATGGCGCGACAACTCCCGGAAACATCGCATTTCGACTTGGACGGCCACAATGACCGATCGGGCCACCGAATACCATATGTCGACCTTCGGCACCACCCTGACACAAGGTATCGGGCCGTTAACCTCTGCCCGTTTTGCTTAATCCTCCGATTCAAGTGTTCGCAAAAGTTCGGAAGAAAAAGGAAGCAAAAAATCGCCGAATATGGCTATGTCTACCGCTTTCTGCGCGGCATATTGTGTTAACGAAGATTAAAATGCGCAGATTTTGTGTTAACTTTTATGAACAATATTAATTTTTATTCCGATTGGTTAGTCCTGAAGAATTTTTATATTAACGATTTCCAAATGGAAATTGACAATTATATGAGTATTATGTAGTAACCATTCACTACTTGATCCATACAAAGGCTGGCGATACATGACGAAGAGCACAGGGGAAACAGCGCCCTCTTCCGATGAGATCCTACGGATGACCACGGAAGTTGTTGCGGCATACCTGGGTAACAACACGATGCCGGCCGCGCAGATTCCGGACGTCATCAACACGGTTTATGGATCGCTGCGTAAGCTGGACGGAAGCGCCGCAAACGGCCGCGCCCGCCCGCCGAAAGCGCCGGTGCCGATCCGCAAATCGGTCACGCCGGACTACATCGTATGCCTCGAAGACGGCAAGAAGCTGAAGATGCTGAAACGGCACCTTCGCACCGTCTACGGCATGAGCCCTGAAGAATACCGTGCCAAGTGGGGCCTCCCCTCGGACTATCCGATGGTAGCGCCAAACTACTCGCGGCAACGCTCGGCGTTCGCTAAAAAGATCGGGCTGGGCCGCTCTTCCGGTAGGAGCAGACGAAAAAACGCCGCGTAAAAACAGCGGCATGTTGGCACAAAACTGGCCGGCTCATTAGAGCCGGCCTTGTTTTTTGTCCGCCATCAGCCCTGCGGCTCCGTATCGGGCTTGTTCAAGACGAATTGCAGTTTCCGGACTGCGGCTTCCCGCAACGCCCGTTCGCCCCGGCGCGGATCACCGACGAGAGACACCTCACGCCCGCTGTTGACGTCGACCGCCGTCACTTTCACGTAACGGCCGATCGCGATCATCTCGATTATGACGCCCTCGTCGCTTGACGGCATCGGCATCCCCTTGACCCTGTCCCCGACGCGAGGGTAATGCCAACCGACGGAACCGCCAAGGATAATGGCCATTCCGTGTCAGGAGATTTGCCGATCTTTCCTGTTCCCCATCGCGGCACGCGGATATACATGCGGTCCTCGATTTTTCCGCCGACCGTATCGCTGCACCGGAATACGACCCCGATGGACCGACCCAACGTCCCACTCTCCGCGATTTTCTGGCTCATGGGACTTACCCTGGCCTGGGGCGGCAGCTGGCCCGTCATGAAATTCGCCCTGACGGAACTGCCGATCTATACCTTCCGGACACTGACCGGGGCCTTGGCGGCAATCTGCGTCCTTTTGCTCTCGGCCGCGCTCGGCCATTCGCTCAAACTGCCGCGGGAAGACTGGCGTCCGGCGGCGATCGCCGGGCTCTTCAACATCACCGGCTGGTTCTATTTCACGGCGGTCGGCCTGACGCTATTGCCGGCGGGACGAAGCGCGGTATTGGCCTATACCATGCCGGTCTGGGCGGTGATCGCCGCCCGGATCCTGGCCAACGACCCCATCACGGCGCGGAAGATCCTCGGCCTGCTGCTCGGCATGGGCGCCGTCGCGACACTGGTCGGGGAGGATATCGTGAAATTCGGCGAAGCTCCCATCGGCGCCCTGGCGGTGTTGGGTGCCGCCGTAAGCTGGGCGATCGGCACCGTCATCCAGAAACGCGACTGGAACACGCCGATCCTGACGCTGATCGGCTGGCAACTCGTATTCGGCACGATTCCACTGGTCATTCTCGCTTTCCTATACGATACGGCCCCGTTTTCGGACCTTACGTGGCGCGGCGTCTTGGCGGTGTCCCATGTGGTCCTGATTGCCTGCCTGTTCGGCTATTGGGCATGGTTCAACGTGGTCCAACTGGTGCCGACCTCCGTCGCCTCCATCGCCGTGCTGACGGTGCCCTTGGTCGGCGTCACGTCGAGCGCCCTGATGCTCGGGGAAAGCGTCGGCATCGCGGAGTTGGTGGCGCTGGCCCTGATCACCGGCGCACTGGCCACGATCCTGCTCAAGCCGAACGGGCGATTTTCATGAAGTTGCCGTAGAGCGTCCGCGCCGCCGCGTTCAGGTCCGGCAGATGGCGCGCCGTCTCCGCGCCCAAACGGTCCAGCGCATCCTCCCCCATGACATCGTCGAGCGCGCCGGTATATTCCGGGATACATCCCCATTCCCGGACCGTCGCGTCGGTGATTTCGACGTGGAATTGCAGACCGTAGGCCCGGTCGCCCACCCGGATCGACTGAATCGGACAGATTTCCGTTTGCGCCAATGTAACGCCCCCGTCCGGCAGCCGTTGCACGGCGGCCCCATGCCATTGGAAGCAGTGTCCTCGCGCCGGCAGGCCGTCGAACAGCGGATCGCGGCGTCCGGCGTCCGTCAGCGCGACCGGCAGCACGCCGACCTCGGGCGCCGCCCCCGCGGCAACCGTTCCGCCCAGCGCATCCGCGAGCAACTGGTGGCCGAGGCAGATGCCCAGAAAGGGCTTGCCCGTGTCAACCCAGGACCGGATCGCCTGCTTCTCCGGGATCAGCCAGGGAAATTCCTCTTCCTGCCAGACATCCATCGGCCCGCCCATGACCCAGAGCGCGTCATAACCGTCAAAGGACGGGACCGGCGCGCCGGCGTCCAATTCGACCGCATCCCACGGGATGCCGTCGGCGGCGAGAAAGTCGCGAAAGATACCGGGATGTTCCACGGCGACATGCTGGAAGACGAGAATGCGCATGCCGCGACCCTATCGGCCTTGGCCTATCCCAGACAATCAAAAGCCGCCGCGTTGTATCGCCGCGACGGCCGTGATTTGAACCGTAGGGGTTGGTTAGTCGCCGGTGCCCGTCAGGGCGTCCGGAACCGGCATCGCCGGGGCGCTATGGGCGCCGGGGCTGCCCCAGAAGCGCTCCAGACGCTGCAGCACGGCGATCGCGGTCTGCAGGTCTTCGCTGTTCAGGGTGTCCGTGCCCATCCGGTCGGCGTGCCGCTTGAACATCTCGTCGAGACTGTTCCAGAGGCTCAGCCCCTTGTCGGACGCGCGAACCCGCACCGACCGTTTGTCGTGGGTCGACCGCTCCTGGACCAGATAGTCGTTCTCGACCATCTTGCGGACGTTATAGGAAACGTTCGAGCCGAGGTAATAGCCCCGGTTCGTCAGCTCGCCGACGGTCAACTCGTCCTGGCCGATGTTGTAGAGGATCAGGGCCTGGATATTATTGATGTCCTGAACGCCGAGACGATCGAGCTCGCCCTTGACGACTTCAAGAAACTGCCGATGCAGCCGCTCGATGAGATGTATCGAATTGAGGTAGTCGTTGAACACGTCCGGTCTCACGGAATATTTGCACCACCGTCCCGCCCACCTGGAAATTCTGCACCAAATACGTGCGAAGTGCGCGAAACTAGGACCGGTTCTAATCAAATATTACTAACAAACTCTTAAAATTAGACTTCTATATCAGTCGCTTCCCCGCAGCATGTTAACGATACCGGAGAAATCCTTGTCTTCGCCGCCGGACCGGCAATACAAGGCGTAGAGCGCCGCCGCGGCCGCTCCCAGCGGTGTGGAGACGCCCGTACTATGGGCTGCACCCTGGCTGAGCTTTAAATCCTTAACCATCATGGCCGCCGTGAAACCGGCCTGATAGTCGTTATTTGCCGGCGAGGCCGGAACCGGCCCCGGAACCGGGCAATAGGTCGTCAGCGACCAGCATTGGCCGGACGCGGTGCTCGATATGTCGAAAAGCTTCTGCGCATCGAGGCCCAGTTTCTCCGCCAGCAGGAACGCCTCGCAGACCGAGACCATCTGGATCCCCAGCATCATGTTGTTGCACATCTTGGCCGCCTGCCCATTGCCGGCGCCTCCGGCATGGATGACATTCTTGCCCATGGCGTCGAGGATCGGTTTGGCCCGTGCGAAGGCGTCATCGCTGCCCCCCACCATGATCGTCAGCGTACCGGCCTCGGCACCGCCAACGCCGCCGGAAACCGGCCCGTCAATCATCTCGTGGCCCGCCTCGAGCGCCGCCGCATTGACGGCTCGGCTGGTCTCCACATCCGCGGTGGTGCAGTCGATCATCAAGGTGCCTTTGGCCGCGCTTTCGATCACCTTGCCGTCTTCCATGTAGACGGCGCGTACGTGCGGCCCCGCCGGAAGCATCGTGACCACCGCGTCCACATCGGTGGCCGCCGCGGCCGTCGACCCGGCGGCGGTCGCGCCGGCCTCGACCAACGCATCGACGGATGCCTGAACCAGGTCGAAGACCTTGAGCGCGTGCCCTGCCTTGACCAGGTTTCGCGCCATGGGCCCGCCCATGTTGCCAAGGCCGATGAATCCGATGTTGCTCATGATATCCCTCCCTGATAGACGGTCGCGGTCAATCCTCGAACGTTAACTCGCCGTCGTCGAGCGGCGCAAAATATTCGTCGACCTCGGCGTCGCTCACGTCGTCGAGCGTCGCGTGCTGCCAGGCCGGTTTCTGGTCCTTGTCGACGACCAGCGCCCGCACGCCCTCGAAGAACTCCTGCCCCGCCATAAAATGCTGACTCATCCGGAATTCCATCCGCATGCAATCATCGAAACTGAGATTGGCCCCCTCGCGGATCTGCCGGAAGGTGACCTTCTGGCTTAAAGGCGACTTGCCGCGCATCACCGCCCGGACTTTGCTGGCCCACGGGCTGTCCTCGGCCGCGAGCGCCGCTTGGATCGCCGCCACCGACTCATGCGAGAAACATCGGTCGATCGCATCGCGGTTCTCCTCGAGCGACGCCGGCCCGGGATCGGACTTCATCCGATCCAGCACCGCATTCGCCGGTTCGGTGGGCAGCGCGGCAACCAACGCATTATGCTCCGCCCGCGGGACGAAGGCGTCGGCGATCCCCGCATAGACGCAATCGGCCGGGCGCAAGCGATCGCCGGTCAGCGCGATATACATCCCGGTCGCCCCGGGCATCCGCGGGAGGAAATAGGACCCGCCGACATCCGGAAACAGCCCGATCCCGGTTTCCGGCATGGCAAGCATGGTCGCCTCGCTCACAACCCGGTGGCGGGCATGCACCGATACCCCAACACCGCCCCCCATCGTAATGCCATCCATCAAGGCCACATACGGTTTCGGATAGTGGTGGATCGTCCGGTTGAGCCGGTACTCCTCGCGAAAGAAATCGGCGGTGAAGGCCGTGCCGCGATTGTCGTACAACGCGCGAATGTCGCCACCGGCGCAGAACGCCTTTTCCCCAGCGCCGCGCACCACAACCGCGCGCACCGCGTCATCGGCTGCCCATGCGATCAGTTTCGGATGGAATTCACGCACCATACCCAGGGTCAGCGCATTCAACGCCGCCGGCCGGTTCAAGGTCACCGTCGCGATGCCGTCCCCGGCCGCGAACAGGATTTCCGCGTCGTCCGTCATTCCGTGAGAAGCGCCCGTGAGATGATGACCCGCATGACTTCGTTGGTGCCTTCCAGGATTTGATGCACCCGCAGGTCGCGCACGATGCGCTCGATCGGGTATTCCCGGATATAACCGTAGCCGCCATGAAGCTGCAATGCCTCGTTCGCCACCTGGAACCCGATATCTGTGGCGAACCGTTTGGCCATGGCGCAGAAGACGGTCGCATCGGCCTCGCCCGCGTCCAGTTTGCAGGCGGCGCGATGGACCATCAACCGCGCCGCCTCAAGCTCGGTCGCCATATCCGCCAGCCGGAACTGAAGGGCCTGAAAATCCGCCAGCCGCTGCCCGAACTGCTTGCGCTCCAGCATGTGCGCGCGCGCCGCGTCGAGGCAGGCGCGCGCCCCGCCGATCGAGCAAGCGGCGATATTGATGCGGCCGCCGTCCAGCCCCGCCATCGCGATCTTGAAGCCCTCGCCTTCCGCGCCGACCCGGTTCGCGACCGGCACGCGGCAGTCCTCGAAGATCACCGCAGCGGTCGGCTGGCTGTTCCAGCCCATCTTCTTCTCGCGCTTGCCGAAGCTGAGGCCCGGCGTGTCCTTCGCGACGACGAGGCAGGAGATACCCCCCGGTCCGTCATCGCCGGTGCGCACCATGCAGACGTAAACGTCGCTGGTCGATCCGCCGGAAATGAACGCCTTGGCGCCGTTGAGGACGTAGTCCTTGCCGTCGCGCACCGCCTTGGTCCGCAGCGACGCGGCGTCCGAACCGGCCCCCGGTTCGGTGAGGCAGTAGCTTGCGAAATGCTCCATCGTCATCAGCTTGGGCAGCCAGCGGGCACGCTGTTGCTCGTCGCCGAAGCTATCGATCATCCAACTCGCCATGTTGTGGATCGAGATATAGGCGGCGGTCGAGGGACAAGCCGTGGACAGTTCCTCGAAGATGATCGCGGCGTCATGACGGCTCAGGTCGGTGCCGCCGTGCTTCTCCTTGACGTAGATGCCGGCGAACCCGAGCGCGGCCCCCTTGCGCAACGCCTCGACCGGAAAGACCGACCCATCGTCCCAATCAGCCGCATGCGGCTTCAACTCCGTGTCGGCAAAGCCGCGCGCCATGTCCTGAAAGGCGATCTGATCGTCTGAAAGGTCGAAATCCATCGTCGGGTGTGCCCGTAGCGTCCGGCGGCCTGCGCCGGCAAGCAGTCTAGCGGCCTGCCGGTCCCCGTCAATCGGACCGCTTGCGGTACTTCCCGATGAACGCCACGTCGGCAATACCCTCGCTGGTGTGTTCGGCCGACACCGGCTCGATCGAGACCTCTTCGAAGGTCTCCGCAAGCAGCGTCTGAATGGCGAACCCGGTATCGACCCAACCGAGGTTCGTCGGAATGGCCGCACGCTCCAGGTTGCAGACATAGAGTTGTCCGCCGGGCTTCAATGCCCGCGCGATGCGGGCGATGTCGTCGTCCACTTTCGGGCTATGCTGCAGAGACCAGATGGCGATGACGCCGTCGACCCGCAGCCCATGAGCGATCTGTGCATCGACCACGTTCCAAGAACAGGCCGCAAACCGCGCATTGCCGACATAGCCCGGCGCAAGCTGCCGCATCGACGTGCTGATATCGACACCGATCACCGAACAGCCATGCCGCTCGATCAGTTCCTTGGCCATGCGGCCGATCCCGCAGCCGTAGTCGACGATCAGGGACGAGGCGTCCGGCTTCAGGTATTCCCCGATGCTCTCCGCAAGATACGGGGTTTCGACGCGCCACCGTTCATCGGTCGTCGCGTCCTCGGCGGTCAGGACGATCCGCTTTGCTTCCTCGATGGTCTTAACTTCGAAAATGTCGGGATTGTAGCTGACTCGCGGCGGGCCGTCGGACAACGAAATCTCCTCTCGAAACCGGTGCGACAAACCCCGCATCCTCCGGCATGACGCGGAACCAACAACCCACGTCTAGGCTACGGACGCACGAACAAAAAATCGATCTATTCGAATTTCAATTCGCGCAAAGTTAGTATGCGCTCGCAGTCTCGCACATCCGCGCAATACTGAAAGTAGAAACCGGTTGGGGACGACGACCTTTTGCCCGCACAAACGGATAATCTGCGCCGGCGCCCCCTCAGCGTTCCAACGCATCGCCTTCAAAGGCAACGAGCCGCGCGACGACTTCATCCGGAAGCGGTTCGGACCGGTGCGTGTTTAGACCGGCGTTGACCCAAACGACCTCGCCATTTGCCCGCAGATCCTCCGCTCCGGCCGGATGTATCTCCACGGCAAATGTCATGGACGACCGGCCGATACGCGCCGTGCGCACATGCACCTCGATATCCTCGTCGAATTCGATCGGCTTGCCGTAATCGACCACGACACGGACGGTATGAACCTCCTGTCCCAGGCGGCCCGCCCGATCCCAGTAATCGGGATCGAGCGCCCGGAAATACTCGTGAATCGCCGTGTCGAAATACGTCAGGTAGTGCGCGTTGAAGACGATTTTCTGCCCATCGATCTCCGAGTAGCGCACCCGAAACGGCCAAGCGAACCGAAATTCCGAGCGTGCCATGGATCAATCGGGCTTCCGGGCATAGATGAGGCGCGTGAGACCCGGGACCATTTCGTGCTCTTCGATGCCGGTGAACCCGGCGTCCTGCAGAAGGGACTCTAGCCAGCCCGGTGTGACCGAGGTGGCATCGGGTGTAAAGGCCATGTGCTGAAGTTGCCAGAGGGCGGCCATCGGCGGGCCGGACCGGTCGTCCTCGACCATGAAATCGTGAACCATGTAATGTCCGCCCGGCGAGAGACAATCGAACGTCCCCTTCACCAAACGGGGAATCTCGCCGCCCGGAACGCCGCTGAATAGATAGGACATCAGGATCGCGTCCTGTCCACCGGGCCAGGCGACCTCCAGCGCATTGCCCGGAATATAGCGAATACGGTCGACCATGCCGGCTTGGGTGATGAAATGCCAGCCCGCCTCGGCGACGTTGGGAAAATCGATGATCGTCGACGCCAGCGCCGGATAGGCCTCGAGCAACCGGATCGACATGGCCCCCGTTCCGCCGCCGATATCCAGCAGCGTCTCGGCGCCGGTCAAATCGACAAGCCGGGACAGCGTCCGCCCCGGTCCCAAGGATCCCGCATGCTGCGCCTCGCTATAGAGCAAGGCTTGCTCGGGATCCGCCATCCAATGCTGATAGGAATCCACCGCCTCGGAATCGAGCGAGCCGTCGATCACCTCGTTCAATTGGCCCAGGAAGGGATACATCTGACGGTCGATCTGATAGCGCAGATAATCCCCAAAATCGTATTTGGCTCCTTGCGCCAGGAAGGCATCCGCACCCGGCGAATTCGCATAGGTTTCGCCGTCTCGATCGACCAGCCCGATCCCGGTAAGGGCCGTGACCAGCGTCGTGATACGATTGACCGGCACATCGGTTTTTTTGGAAATTTCGGCCGCGGTTTTCGGTCCATCCGCCAACAGCGTGAAGACATCGACATGCAATCCGGCGAACAATGCTTTCGACGCCATAAACCCAAAAGCGACACGCGAAACGTCTTCCGCGGTCTCCGCTAATTTTACAGACATAAAACCCCTGGTTTTCGGTGGTTCTGATTATTTTTGCGCTGGCTAACTTAACACGGCGTCGTGAAGCGGGGAACCAAGGCCGCATTTTTCATTCGGCCCGATTCCCATCGCCTCCGAATTCGGAATCCAAGATTGGCGTTGACACCCCCATCGGCGCTATGGTGTCTGCAATATCGGCGCTTACTTGAAGCTCAGCTTGCCGGCGCCGTTAAAAAAAATCGGCTAAAGCGAGCGGCGCTGAATATCCCGCCGCGGCTTTGGTCCTGGCGGGTATTTTATGCCCGCGTTCGGGTCAACAGGAGGGCATAAACAATGGCTGGAAACAGCAAGAATCCCGAAACCATCGCGTTACACGCAGGCTATCGCGCCGACGAAACCACGGGCGCGGTCGCCGTACCGATCTATCAGACGACGTCCTATCAGTTCCGCGACACGGAGCACGCATCCAACCTGTTCGCCCTCAAGGAACTGGGCAATATCTACACCCGGATCATGAACCCGACATGCGACGTGCTGGAGCAGCGCGTGACCGCCCTAGACGGCGGCGCCGCCGCCCTCGCCGTCAGTTCGGGACAGGCCGCATCGGCCATCGCGGTCCAGAATATCGCGTCGGCCGGCGACAATATCGTCAGCGCAACCGACCTCTATGGCGGCACCTGGAACCTGTTCAACAACACCTTCAAGACCATGGGCATCGAGGTTCGTTTCGTCGACCCGGCCGATCCCGAGAATTTCCGCCGCGCCACCGACGACAAGACGCGCGCGTACTACGCGGAAACACTGCCCAACCCGAAACTCACGGTCTTTCCGATTAAGGAAGTCGCCGACATCGGCCGCGAGCTCGGCGTGCCGCTGATCATGGACAACACGGCGGCCCCGATCCTATGCCGGCCCTTCGATCACGGCGCCGCGGTCATCGTGTATTCGACCACCAAATACATCGGCGGCCACGGCACCTCGATCGGCGGCCTTATCGTCGACGGCGGCACCTTCGACTGGGAGAAGCACGCGGACCGCTTCCCCATGCTGAACCAGCCGGACCCGTCCTATCACGGCGCCGTCTGGACCGAAGCGGTGAAGCCGCTCGGCCCGATCGCCTATATCATCAAAGCGCGGGTCACGTTGCTGCGCGATTTGGGGTCGGCGATGAGCCCGGCCAACGCGTTCCAGTTCATCCAAGGTTTGGAGACGCTGCCGCTGCGCATCCGAGAGCACAGCCGCAACGCCCAAGCGGTTGCGGATTTCCTGAAGGGCCATCCCGCGGTATCGAAGGTCATCTATGCCGGCGCGCATGAGGACAAGGAACAGCAACGCCGCGCCGATGCATACCTTTCCGGCGGCTACGGCGGATTGGTCGGATTCGAGTTGAAAGGCGGATTAGCGGCCGGACGCGCCTTCATCGACGCGCTGGAGATGTTCTATCACGTCGCCAATATCGGCGACGCGCGCTCGCTCGCCATCCATCCGGCGACGACCACACACTCACAGCTTTCGCCGGAAGAGCAACTGGCCACCGGCGTCAACGACGGGTATGTGCGGCTGTCGATCGGCATCGAGCATATCGACGATATTCTCGGGGATCTCGACCAAGCCCTCGACGCTGCGGGCGGCGCGAAGGACGCTGCCTAGAAACGATCAGCGCAAGGGCGGCATCAGTAGAAGTTGCCGTCCTTGTCGCCGAACAGAATGCAGGTGACGATCATATCGACCGTAGTGCCATCTTCCGCCAGCGGAAGAAAAACGCGCTCTACGGTGACGAAATCCTTTTCGTAGATCAATCCGGGTGCGCCCCGGCGCCAATTCGGGCGCCGGTTGACGGCAACGTCCAGCAGATCCTGATACGTCTTGGACAAGCTGAACTTCGGATACAGATCGTCGAAATAATGCCCGGTATGCTCCTCACCGAAGAAACTGAGCAGCACCGTCCCCATCAACCGGGTCTTGAAACGCGGGGGGCGCCCTTCGACATCGATCAAGCGTAAATTCGGCAGCAGCCGCGGAATGTCGACAGGGTCGAAATGCTGCCGGCCGGGCAACCCTTCCGCCGGATGTATCGATTGCCAGTAAGCGGCCATATCGCGGATTTTCTCGTGAAAATCCACGAAATCCGCCCAACTCGCCGGTTGAATGGATCGCGGGCCGAACGCCGTAACGTTTGAATGCGGTTCCATAGCTTACCCCACATTGAGGAGGCGCTATAGTAGGACAATCGCGACAAATTTCCTGTAACGGGCGTCACTCGGGACCACACTTTCCAGCATAGGTAATTCCCGCACTTTTACTCGCCCGCGGCCCGGCGTAGTATCGGTGCGACCTCGGGAGGGTAACAATGCCGAAAGCGAAGTTAACGCCGTTTCCCGGCGCAACGAAGCCCACAATCAAACCCATGGTGGAGGGTGGCCCCGGCCTGTATCCGACCGTCCGCATGCGCCGCAACCGCCGCGAGGACGCTACACGCCGCCTCGTCGCCGAAAATAAACTGTCGCCCGACGACTTCATCCTCCCGCTGTTCATCATCGACGGCGACAACGCACGCCGGCCGGTCGATTCGATGCCCGGCGTCGAGCGGCGCTCGGTCGACCTGCTGCCCAAAGCAGCGGAACAAGCGGCGGAGGCCGGCATACCGGCGGTCGCCCTTTTCCCGTATACCGATCCCGCCCTGAAAACCGACGACGGGCGCGAGTGCACCAACCCGGACAACCTGGTGTGCCGCGGCATCCGCGCCATCAAGGAGGCGGTGCCCGAGATCATGGTCGTCTGCGACGTGGCCCTCGATCCGTACACCACGCACGGCCACGACGGCGTCATGGATGGCGAAACGATCCTCAACGACGAATCGGTCGAGGTTCTTGTCCGTCAGGCGATGGTCCAGGCCGAGGCCGGCTGCGACACCGTGGCGCCGTCCGATATGATGGACGGACGGGTCGGCGCGATCCGCCAAACGTTGGACGCAAACGGGTTCGACGCTGTGCGCATCATGGCGTATTCGGCGAAATTCGCGTCGGCCTTCTACGGTCCGTTCCGCGACGCCGTCGGCACCAAGGCGGCGCTGATCGGCGACAAGCGCACCTACCAGATGGACCCGGCAAACAGCGACGAAGCCTTGCGCGAGGCCTGGCACGATATCCAGGAAGGCGCGGACATGGTGATGGTGAAACCGGGCATGCCGTATCTCGACATCCTGCGCCGGATCAAGGATGCCTACGCGATGCCGACGATGGTCTATCAGGTGAGCGGCGAGTACGCGATGCTGAAGGCCGCGGCCCAGAACGGCTGGCTGGACAACGACCGGGTGATCCTGGAATCGCTTCTGGCGTTCAAACGCGCGGGCGCCGACGGCATCCTGACCTACGCCGCCCTGGAAGCCGCCGATCTCCTGAAGAAAAACTGACGAACCAACTGATTCGGCGCGACGGGATAATTCCGGCTAGTTCGTGCGTTTTCTCATCCGATCGACACTCCACGCCCCACCCCCGGCCGCGGCTATGAACAGGAACACGAAACAATACAGCGCCGCCAATTCGCCCCCGTTCAACATTGGAAAAAACCCTTGCGGAAAATGCGCGTAGAAATACGCGACAGCCATCGTACCCGACAGAACGAACGCCACCGGCCGCGTAAACAACCCGATAACAATTAGGATCCCGCCAATCAATTCGATTAGCCCCGCCGCGCCGCTCATCGACAGCGGAGCGACACCGGTCATTTTCGACGCGGGAATGCCAAGGTATTTCGTCGTACCGTGTTGCAGAAAAAGTAGACCGGCCATGATTCGAAGGACACTGAGAAGTTGGCTTTCGTAGGGCTTGAGAAAGTCCATCAATTTTACCTCATAGAAAACTGTTTGCGACGGAAGGGCGTGATTGGCCAATAGCTAAATGCTTTAGCCATCCACCGTCCATACCGGTAATTTCGGCAAAAGCGGTTGGCCCAGCCAGATACGGTCGCTCGGAGACCGCTTCACCCTTCAAGAACGATCGACGGCCGACGCGCTATTTCGATTGCGCCCCGTCGTATTGCCGCTGTGCATGTTCCGCGAGACCCTGAAATGCGCAGGGACGATAGCGGTCGTATCCTCCCTTCATTTAGGTGGATCGGCGTCACGACGTGATGTTGGCGAGCCTAAAGAGGAAATACCGACGCATCAGACCTTCACGGGTCGCCCTCCTATCGCCGAAATATGTACCGGTCACCGCGCGTGCTACGATACCGTCGGGTCCCGATGCACGGGGCGCCAACGCAAACCTGGGAGTAAGGCCATGGGAAAGCTTCGTCATATCGCCGTCACGGTGCCCGATCCGGAGGCCGCCGCGCAATTCTACGAAAAGACCTTCGACATGGAGCGGGTGCGTGAATCGAAGTTCGGCATGCTGCTGTCGGACGGAACGGTCAGCCTGGCGATCCTGCGCTTCCCGGACGACGAAACGGCCGGCGACGAGCGCGGCAAGGATTTCTTCGGCCTGCATCACATGGGATTCATCGTCGACGACCTGAAAGCCACCGGCGAGGAGATCGAGGCCAATGGCGGCCGCTATCACATGAAGATCCCAAGCCGCCAACACGCTGACACCGAGGTGAAATTCCGCGACCCGAACGGCGTGGTGTTCGACATCGTGAACGACGACTACGCGACGAATTTCTGGAAGGCGAAGGCCTGACCCGGCGCTAACCGGCGGACAAAATCAAAACAGGAAAAGGTCGTCATGCTGACCATCGATGCGCAGGTACATGTCTACGAGCGGGATCATCCGGAGCGCCCCTGGGCCGACGTTCTCGCCGGACCACCGGAGGTGACGGGCGACGACATGGTGGCGGCGATGGATGCGGTCGGCGTCGACGCCGCGATCTTGGTCTCGGCCTGGACGATGTATCTCTATGACCCGAGTTACGCGATCTCGGTCAGGACGGCGTATCCGGATCGTTTCGCCCTGGTCAAACCACTCGACCCAACCGACCCCGGCGTGGAAGAAACGATCGCCGATTGGGCAAACACAGAAGGTGCTGTGGGTGTCCGCATCATGTTGACCAAGACCGCATCGGACGACCCGGACGATCCGTCGACAAACCGCATCCTGGCGGCGGCGGGACGTCACGGCTTGCCGGTCAACCTCTCCTGCCACGACCGTTTGCCGCTGGTCGGCGCGTTGGCCGCCCGAAACGAAAACACCCGGCTGGTGGTGGACCACCTCGGCATCTTTCAGCCGCGCAAGCCGCCTGCCCCGCCGGAGCCGTTCTCCGCGTTACCGCAGCTTATCGAACTCGCCGCATTCGAGAATGTCGCGGTAAAGGTCACCGGCGCCTGCACCCTGTCGCACGCGCCGTTCCCGTATGACGATTTGTGGGACCCGCTCGGCCGGGTCTTCGACGCGTTCGGCTTCGACCGCTGCATGTGGGGCACCGATTGGACGCGGGCGATCAACGTGGTCAGCTATCAGCAAGGCGTCGCCCCTTTCAAACTCACCGATCGCCTGTCGGGCTCCGAGCGAGAAGCGCTCATGGGCGGCACGCTGCAGCAAATTTACGGCTGGACGCCGGGGACGTGACCTGACCGCCGAGGACTACGTGCCCAAGGTAGACGCGCGCCGTACGGCGGACAACATCGACGTGCCCATCAGAAAGGTCTTCGCCCGCCCCGGATCGGCGGCGATATCGCGGAGTTCCTGCAAATTTTTCGCACGCGATTCCGGGTCTTTCGCTTCCAGACGCTTCTTGTTGGCGATCGTCTGGGCTTGGGTGAATTCGTGGGTCGTCGTGCGGCGTTGAACATCATAGACGTCGAGTGCGCGATCGTCGGCGTCGCCGCGCCACACGCTGATCAACTTGTCCGTGGCATTCATCGCATCGTGAATGCCGCCGTTGAGCCCCATGCCGCCGATCGAGTTGTTCAAATGCGCCGAATCCCCCGCCAACAGCACGCGGCCTAATCGGAATGTCGAGGCAACACGTTGGTTTATCGAGTAGATATTCCGGTGCACAATGTCGTATTCGCCGCTTTTCGGGAAGAACTTCTGCATCCGCGCCTGAACGGCGGCATCGCTCAAGACTTCATCCTCGGATAAATCCACGTCGCTCGGGAAAACGGCACGCCATAGTCCCGGCGGGCCATTGTGCGATACCTTGAACAGATTGCACCACTCATCGGGGTCCGCATAGTAGTTACGATAACAACATCCCCGTTCCGCTTCGAAATCGAAGGGCGTCGAGAGTACGACGAACCGTTCTTCGTAGGTAAAGCCTTCAAAGCCGATACCGGTCGATTTGCGGATGGTGCTGCGGCCGCCGTCACAGCCGATGAGATATGTTCCCGAAACCGTCTCGGTTCCATCCGGGCCGGCGACCGACACGCTGACACCGTCGGCATCTTGGCTGACACCCGTCACCTCGCGGGAAAATCGGACGTCCGTGTCCGGATAGTCCTTGAGCATTGCCAGCGCAATATTGGCCAGCTTGTACTGCTCGCATTGGACGACATAGGGAAATTTGGTTTCATCGGCCAGCAGACGATGATCGAACTTGGCGACAATCTCATCCCTGGGACGATCCCAAAAATAGAATTCATCGCAAACGAGACCTTGCTTCTCGGCCTCGGCCACCATGCCGATCTCGTCCAGCATCTCTAGAGTCGCCGGATGGGTCGTTGCGGCCCGAGGGTCATCCAGCAATCGGTCTTCTTTCTCGAAAAGCGTTACCGGGACTCCTGCTTGAGAAAGCCGAAGCGCCGCAACGAGGCCCACAGGGCCGGCGCCCACGATCAGGATCCTTCCTTCGGGAATGGACATATCAGCGCATACTTCAGGAGATCAATCGGACACGGTAGAACGAATGGATGAATTTTCGCATACCCTCATCCTTTTTGCATCCGATGGCATAATTCGCGCTGATATCCGCGCCATCCCGCAACGTCGGCGGCGCCCGCTCGAGGACATGATCCGATAGCCAACGATATCAATCTTCCCAACACCTTCGACGATTGCCTATGCTGGATTGCCGTTGAGCAGGACGGCAAAGGTTCTTGGTGAAGGCTCTTGCGACTAAGGCGATACGCCGCCGCGTTGGTTAAGGCGGGACTCGACAAACTTCCCTACAGTCCGCCCGAGTCACCGGCGCTTGGCGCAACGCCGGGGGCCATCATCGGTACCATGCCGATGCTGGAACGGCTGCTTATCGAGAACATCACACCGTTCTGGCTGTCGCATACCGTCGATCGAGAGTTTGGCGGATTCACGCTCAATCACGCTGTGAGCGGCAGGCCGAGAGGACCGGCCACCAAGACCCTGGTAACCCAGGCCCGCATGCTCTGGTTCTTCTCGCGGCTGTATCGAAGTGACTGCGGCGACGCTTCCTATCTGAATGCGGCGCGCCATGGCTTCGAATTCCTGAAAGACCGCATGTGGGACGAGGAACATGGCGGGTTCTATTGGGAAGTTGACGCGACCGGCCGGAATGCGACGAAGGAAAACAAGCATCTATACGGTCAAGCCTTCGCGTTGTACGGACTGAGCGAATACAGTCTGGCCTCCGGGGACCCATCCGCCGCGAAACTGTGTGACCGCCTCTTCTACCTGATGGACGGCAAGGCACACGATGCGGCGCATGGCGGTTACCGGGAATTCTTCCGTCGCGATTGGCAGGTCCCGGTCGAGCGGGAACGCGGATACCTCTCGGACGTGATGCCCGACGAAAAACGCATGAACACCCATCTCCATCTCCTGGAAGCGCTCACCGGCTATTATCCGGTCAATTCGGTTCAGGGTGTCCGCGACCGCATAAACGAACTTTTTGACATCTGCAGCGATACCATCTTCCGCCGGCTGACAGGTGCTTGCACCGAACACTACGCATCCGATTGGACCCCGCTCCTGGACAACGGCCGGGACGTCGTCAGCTATGGTCACGACCTCGAGAATATCTGGCTGCTGATTAGGACCAACGAGGTTCTGAGGCGGCCCAACGGACCGTTCATGGACCTGTATGCCCGACTATTCGATACATCGCTGCGATGCGGTTACGATTTTGACAAAGGAGGTTTCTACACCTCGGGACCCTTGGGCGAACCGGCCAAGGACCGCCGAAAAATGTGGTGGGTCCAGGCCGAAGCCTTGGTCGCGGCGCTTTACATGCATCATTTGACCGGCGCCGACCTCTACGCGGAATGCTATGTCAACACGCTCGAGTGGATCGTGACCTACCAAACCGACTGGAAGGTTGGCGAGTGGCACCGCGAGGTGGCGATCAACGGTCGGCCGCGCGGCGCCAAGGCCGACGGCTGGAAGGCCGCCTATCACAACGGCCGCGCGATGATCGAATGTCTCGATATCCTGCAATCGCGCCGCGACGCTGCAAGCCGCTAGGCATTCTGCTCCTCGTACATTTTGCGATTGCCGGCGACCATTCCGGCGACGCTAATTGCGCGGCACAAGGCTTCCGGGTTCGCCCGGTCGGTGCCGACGATGTCGAACGCCGTCCCGTGCGCGGTGGTTACCGTGGGAACGGGAGTGCCGCCGTGGATCGAGATCCCGCGGTCGAAATCCAACAGCTTGTTCGCGATCTGACATTGATCGTGATACATCGCGACGATGCCGTCGAACCCCTTGGCCTGCGCGTCGACATAGACGAAATCCGCGGATACGGGGCCGCTCACTGACATCCCTTCCGATTGCGCCCGTTCGATCGCCGGGATGATCGCGTCGATCTCCTCGGTGCCGCACAGACCGCCCTCGCCGCAATGCGGATTGTAGCCCGCGACGGAAATGCGCGGCGACGCGACGCCCGAGGCGGCCAGCGTGTCGTTCAGCAGCGCGATGATCGAATAGATCCGGTCGATGGTCAGGTGTTCCCACACATCCCGCATCGGCACATGCGAGGTGACGCGCGCGACCCAAAGATCGTCGAGTACGTTAAGCTCGGACGCAGGGCCGTCCCAGCCGAGATGGCTGGTGCAGAAATCGATGCCGTCGCGATACTTCCATCCGGCGAGGTTCATCGCATGCTTGTTCATCGGCGCATAGGCTACCGCATCGATCTCCTTCGCAACGGCCATATCGAGCGCGGTGGAAAGCACCTCCATCGCATACCGGCCGCCGGTCTCGTTCGCGGTCCCTGTCGGTAACGCGCCCAGATCGATTGCGGTGACGGGGATGGAGAGGAACCGGGTGGCCGGATTAGCCGGATCGAACGCCGCGAGATCGTCGCAGACCTGCAGATCGTGTTGCAGGCCCATCCCTTCCAGTTCGCGCGTGAGAATGCGCGCGTCGCCAATCAGGATCATCTCGGCGTCGGGTTCGAACGACCGGTCGGCCAGAACCTTCGCAACCAACTCCGGCCCGATGCCGCTGGGGTCGCCCATCAAAACGCCGACTTTCGGTTTTTCCGCTCCCGGCATTCGGTCCTCCGCCGTTGTGGTAAACTCAGAGCCTATGCAATCTCCCATCAGCCGGCAATTCGGCGAGTTGGTTCAAGGTCGATTGGCATGGATCAATGTCCCACCGCCAAAGGAAACTATCATCGAATCAAAGTGTCGTATGGTATTACCGTTCCGCCATTCGCCGCCGCAACCGGGCAATCCACGAGATGATCCAAATCACGCCATCCATCGGCATCAGCGAGTCGGAAATCGAGGAGCAGTTCATCCGTTCCCCCGGGTCCGGCGGCCAAAAGGTCAACAAGACGGAAAGCGCGGTTCAATTGCGGTTCGATGCGCGGTCGAGCCCGTCGCTGTCGAATGCCGTCTTTCTGCGGCTAAGGCCCCTCGCCGGACGGCGCATGACAAAGGACGGCGTTATCGTCATTACCGCCAACCGGTTCCGCACGCAGGATCTGAATCGGCAAGATGCGATGGATCGGTTGATTGCGCTCATCCGGGAAGCCGCCACCCCGCCCAGACGCCGGCGGCCGACCAAACCCACGAAAGGGTCGAAGCGCCGGCGCCTCGACGGCAAACGCCGCAAAAGCGACATCAAAAAGGGCCGCCGGAAAGTCACCGAGGACTAACGGCACTGTCGAGGGCCGATTGAAACGAACGCCCGACCCGGGCGCCGGAGGCACAAAGACCATGAACGACACCGATCTGATGCGGGCGCTAAAAGTTATCGGGACCCTTTCCACCGGTACCATGACGACGCAACTGTTGAAGCGGGGCCTGCCAAGCACCTTCATCGCCGGCGTGCATCCGCTGAATCCGAACGCGCCGCGATTCGTTGGGCTTGCCTATACCCTGCGCTTGGTCCCGAAGCGCGAGGATAAGATGTCGCCCGATACCGTCACGTCGCCCCAGTACCCGCAACGACATGCGGTCGAGGATTGCCCGCAGGGACACGTCCTGGTGATCGACGCCCGCGGCATCACGGATACCGGAACCCTAGGCGATATCCTGGTTGCGCGCCTGCAGGCACGCGGCGTTGCCGGCGTCGTAACCGATGGCGCGATGCGCGATACCGGCGCGATGATGGACTACAGCATTCCGGTGTTTTGCGGCGGCCGGGCGGCGCGCAACAGCCATGTGGATCATTTGGCCACCGAGACCCAGGTGCCCATCGCATGTGGCGGCGCAGCCGTGTTTCCGGGCGACGTTCTCTTCGGCGACGAAGACGGTGTCGTGGTGTTCCCTGCGGACTTGGCCACCGACCTGGCGGCCGACGGCGCCCGGCAGGAACGCCTCGAGGCCTTCCTACAGCGGCAAGTCCTGGACGGCGCGCCCATCGCCGGCACCTATCCGCCGAACGCGGAGACATTGGCGGCCTTCGAGGAATGGGACAAAGCGAATTGACCCAGCGCCGGTACGGCAACCGCCGAAAACGCGAAACCTGCACGGCGCCCCCTAGGAGGTTTTCTTGGCGACAAAAATCACTATCAACTTCGGCGACCCGGACATCGCGGAAGAAGCCGCCAGCATCCCCAACGATGGCGCCGGTCCTTGCCCCATCGAAACCATTATCCGCCGGATCGGCGTCCACCCCATGGCGCTGTTGTATCCCGAAAAGATCCGCGACCCCGACGAGCGGAAACGGGTGGAGGACCGGGCAAGCGATGGCGGGGAATTTTTCATCGACCGATTGGCTGCGGGTATGGCGGCATTGGCCGCCGCGTTTCATCCGAAACCGGTAATCGTGCGCCTGTCCGATTTCCAGAGCGACGAATACGCGGAATTGGACGGGGGCCGGGATTTCGAGCCTGCCGAACACAATCCGATGATCGCCTGGCGCGGCGCAGTTCGGTACACCCACCCCGATTACGCGGAAGCATTTGCGCTGGAATGCGCCGCAGTGAAGCGGGTTCGCCAGGGTATGGGCCTGACCAACCTGCATCCCTTGGTGCCCTATTGCCGGCGCCTCTCGGAGGCACGCGCGGTCATCGATGCGATGGCGGCCAATGGTCTTCGCCAGAACGTCGACGGTCTGCAGATTCACCTGATGGCGGAGGTGCCCAACAACGCCATGGAAATCGATGGTCTCGCCGATCTATTCGACGGCATCTCCATCGGATCGCGGGATTTGACGCAACTGCTGCTCGGCATCGATGCCGGCGCCGCATTCGTCAGCGACGCCGATTTCGATCCGTGTGATCCCGGCGTCCTGCACTGCATCCGATTGATCATAGAGGGTGCAAAACGCCGCAATTGTCCCGTTAGCATCTGTGGTCCGACACCCTCTGAGCGTCCCGAGATGGCCGAGTTCGTCGTCCGTCACGGGATCGATGGCATTAGCCTGCGCCCGGATAGCGTGGTCGAGACGACCCGGAACGTGCGCCGGCTCGAACAGTAACACCGCGACTGTTAGCGGCATCAAAGTAATTCTTGAATAGCGTATCGAGGACCAGCGGGTATCGGCGTTTGGTTTAGGGTATGCCGTCTCGAAATGAGCCTGATTGGTTAAACCCACCGTCTCGCATTAAACTCGGCGCCAATTATGCAAAAATTCATGACCCCGGACTGGTGGATCGAGCTGTGGGCGACCCTTTGGACCTGGGTCGAAACCGAACTGCTCATCTGGCCGAGCGCCCTCCAAATCGCGGTTATCGCCGCATCGCTTGCGGCAGCGAAACTGCTCGCGACGCCTTGCGACAGATGGCTCACGAAAAAGATCGAAAATCTGGAAACGGACTTCAGATTGCGCGGGTTTTTCCGGGCGCTGAAGGCCGTTACCGCGCCGATGATCTGGCTTGCCTTGATCTGGATCGCTGGGCTGATCGCGGACGCGACCGAGTTCCCCCGAAGCTTCCTGCGGATAACGGAAAGCCTCCTGTTCCTGTGGGTTGTCATCCGGCTGGCTGCGCGGCTCATCCGAAACCGCGCGATCAGCCATTTCGTGACCGTCGCCGCCTGGACCGTCGCCGCGCTGAACATTCTAGGCCTGTTGGACCCCGCGCTAAAGTTCCTAGACGGACTGGCGCTGAATTTGGGTCAGGCGCGAATTTCGCTGCTCCTGATCATCAAGGCGTTGCTTGTCTTGGTATTGCTGCTTTGGCTGGCGTTGCTCCTATCCCGGCTCGGGGAGCGCAGCATTCGGTCGGCAGAGTCCTTTACGCCGTCCGTACAGGAATTGCTGGCGAAGTTGTTGCGGATCGCATTGATCACCCTCGCCTTTCTGCTGGCGCTCAATGTGGTTGGGATCGACCTTACGGCGCTGACGATCTTCGGCGGCGCGCTCGGCGTCGGCCTCGGTTTCGGCATGCAGAAAATCGTCGCGAATTTCATCAGCGGGCTGATTCTGTTGCTTGACCGGTCGATCAAACCCGGCGATGTCATTGCCATCGACGACACGTTCGGGTGGATAAACCATTTGGGAATTCGGTACACGTCGCTCATTACCCGGGACGGGACCGAGCACTTGATTCCGAATGAGTTGTTGATCACGGAACGCGTCGAGAATTGGTCGCATTCCGATCGAAAGGTCCGTTTCAAGATCGGCGTCGGCGTTTCCTACAAATCGGATATTTTCCGGGCGCGGCAGCTTTGCATCGACGCCGCGAACGAAACCGAGCGGATCCTGGACGACCCACCGGTGGTCTGTCACCTCGTCGAGTTCGGCGATAGTTCCGTGAATCTCGAGATCAGGGTTTGGATTCAAGACCCGGTGCGGGGCGTGACCAACGTTCTCTCCGAAGTCCGGTTGAACGTGTGGAAAAAATTCCACGACCACGGCATCGAGATTCCGTTCCCGCAACGCGACCTGCATTTGCGGTCCGTCGTCGATGCGGCGATCCATGAGCCCGTCGACGCAGACGACGTGCCCGACACATAAGCCAATCGCGCGCCTAATTCTGCCCGCCCACCGTCGTGGACCGGTTGCGCCTTAGTCCGCCCAGCTCAAGTCCGGCTGCGCGTCCTTCCAGTCGGTCGCCTGCTCGAAGGCATAGCCGGCCCGCAGGATCACGTCTTCCGCGAACGGCTTGCCGTTGATCAGCAATCCTATCGGCAATCCCTTCGACGTGAACCCGCAGGGAACCGACAATCCGCAGAGACCGAGACGGTTGCCGACATTGGTGTTCGCCATATATTGCGCCGCGTAGTCCAGGTAAACATCGAGCGATTCGTCGACCGTCGCCACCGGCAGCGCCGGGATACGCGTGGTTGGCGCCAGGATGACATCGACATCCCGCAGCGTTTCCATTTGAGAGGCCTGGAGCGCCTTCAGTTCCTGCAGCATCTTGATGTAATCCGTCGCGAGGTGGTCGCGGTCGCCGACCATGCGCGGGCCGACGATCGGGTCCATGCGATCGACACTCGTTCTTATCCGCTCCTCGTGGATCACCGCCGCCTCGGCCCCGTTGACCACCGATGCCATCGCGGCCGCAGCCGTCGCCTCGGGATAGGCGATGTTGTCCACCCTCGCCCCAAGTTCGCGGAATACGTCCGCCGCCGCGCCGACGGCCTTCTCGACCTCCGGATCGAGATTATCGAAGAAGACATCCTGCGGGATACCGACCCGCAATCCCTTGGCCCCTGCCTTCAACGACCCGAGCACGTCCGTCGGGCGAATACCGAGCGTGCTCTCGTCCCGGGCATCCTCGCCCTGCAGGATCTGATAAACGAGGGCGGCGTCTTCGACACTGCGGGTGAGCGGGCCCGCGGAATCGAGGGTCCAACTGAGCGGAAAGATACCGAAGCGGCTGACCCGGCCAACCGTCGTCTTCAAACCGACCGTGCCGCATAGGCCCGCCGGCGTGCGGACCGAGCCGCCGGTATCCGTACCAAGCCCCATCGGCGCCAAACCGCTTGCAACGGCGACGGCGGTTCCGGCGCTCGAGCCACCCGGCACGCAGTGCTCCGCGCTCCACGGATTATGCGGCGTGCCCTGGATATGGTTGATCCCGACGATACCCTTGGCGAACTCCACCGTGACCGTCTTGCCGAGCACGATCATGCCCGCCGCCGCGAGACGCCGCGTCACTTCGCTTTCCTGAGTCTTCGGCGCATCATCCACGGTGCGCGACCCCGCCGTGGTCGGCAGGCCGACGACGTCGTAGAGGTCCTTCACCGCATAGGGAATACCGTGCAAGGGGCCGAGGTCACGGCCGGACGCCATCAAACCCTCGGCGGCCGTCGCTTCCGCCATGGCGCGATCCGCGGTCACCAGGTTGAAGGCGTTCAGGGGACCGTTCAATGCCTCGATGCGGTCGATCAAGTGTTCCGTCAGCCCCGTCGGCGTGACCGCGCCGGAGCGCAACCTCGCGGCCAACTCGGAGATGGATCGATAGTGCAGTGGGCGATCGGTCATGCGCTTTCTTTGCTCTGCAACGACACGAGCGGCCCGACTAACTCTGATCCGACAGGTTGTATTGCGCCAGCTTCGCATCATCGAGATCGATGCCGAGTCCCGGCCCGGACGGGAGCGCGATGCGGCCCTTGCCGATGTCGAGCCGGGTCGTGGCCACGGTGTCGGTCACCTTGAGCGGGCCCACGCATTCCAATCCAGGCAGAATATTGCGCGACGTGGCGCCCAACATGATTTCCGCGATGGTGCTGAGGTCCAGCCCGAACCCGTGACCCATTACGACCTGGAGACCGGCCGCTTCCGCCGTGGAAATCATGCGCGAGGACGGCAACAAGCCACCGGCTTGCGTGATGCCGAACTTCACGAAGTCGGCGCAATCCGCCTTGATGACCCGGATCAGACTCGCGTAATCGCTGATGGATTCGTCGGCCATGATGGCGATGCCGCCTTCGCGCCGAACCCGCGCCAACCCCTCGAGATCGTCTTTCGGCACCGGCTGCTCGAACAACTGCATGTCGCACGATTTGACCGCCTGGCACAGCGCCAGCGCCTGCTCCACGGTGCATTGCTGGTTGGCGTCCATCCGCAGTTTGACATCGGAGCCGACGGCGTCCCGCACCGCCAAGACTCGCGCGCTGTCCTTTTCCACGTTGTTGCCGACCTTGATTTTCATGGATTGGAAGCCGGCGTCCTGCCAACGCTTCGCCTCGGCGGCCGCTTCGTCCGGCGGCAGCTCGCCGACCCAGGCATTGAACAACACCTCGTCGAGGACGGCCCCGCCAACATAGTCGTGCAGCGCCATTCCCGTCCGGCGGCAGACAAGCTCGATACAGGCCAATTCCATCGCCGCCGCCGCAGAGGGCTGCGTCGGGATCAGCTTGGCGGCGATCTCGAACAGCCGGTTGATGTTCACCGGATCCTCGCCGATCATCGCCGGACCGAGACGGTCCCGAACGGCGGCGGCGAGTTCCTGCGCGGTATTGGGCGACGTCGCCCGGCCGGACGGGTCGATGCTGCTGATGCCAATGCCGCCGTCGCTGTCCGTGACACGCACGACCACGCATTTGGTGGCGTTCTTGGAGACACCGCCGCTCGTAAACGTGCCGACGAGAGGCATCGCCACACCGAAAACCTCGACCTTACTGATTGTTGCCGTCATTTGGTACCTCATCCGTCGTCTGGGGCGCGACGTTCGCTCGAATTGTTCTAAGATGAGCGGCGGGCGGTTCCGACCATGCCATCCGCGGCTCTCGTATTACTCCGCGACCAATGTAGCATCTAACCGCCAATGCCGCCGAATATCCGTTTCACAGAGTGGAAGACCGGATGCCGATGAAAACACCACCGAATGAATTGTCGATCACAGCCGCGTCCGCGGCCATCGCCGCCGGGGACCTGACGCCCGAAGCGTTGATGGAAAGTTGCCTGGACCGCATCGCCGCGCGCGAACCCGCGGTCGAAGCCTTCGCGCATTACGACGGCGAAGCCGCGCTCGACGCCGCCCGGCAGCTTCCGGAAACACACGGCTTCGGCCCGCTCTACGGCATTCCGGTCGGGATCAAGGACATCATCGATACCGCGGACATGCCGACCGAATGCAATTCGCCGATATACGCGGGGCATCGACCGGCCCGGGACGCCGCCTGCGTGGAGCGATTGCGGCAAGCTGGCGCGATCATTCTCGGCAAGACCGTCACCACGGAATTCGCCTCCACCTTCCCCGGCCCCACCCGGCATCCGCGGGACGGCAGCCGCACGCCCGGCGGCTCGTCGAGCGGGTCGGCCGCCGCGGTCGGCGACTTCATGCTGCCGCTGGCGCTCGGCACCCAGACCGGCGGCTCAATGATCCGGCCGTCCGCATTCAACGGCGTGGTCGGCTACAAGCCGGCGTGGGGATTGTTCGACACGACCGGCGTGAAACCGCTGGCGTTCGACTTGGATACCATCGGGTTCATGGTCCGCAGCCTCGATGATGTGCCGGTCGTCTCCGGCGTGCTGGCCGATCGGGCTCCGTCGGTGCCGGCCTCCGTCGAAACACCGAAGATCGCTTTCGTGCGGTCGGCCGACTGGGACACGGCGGATCCGGAAACGCAGGCTCTACTAGTGGAGACGGCGGAGCGGTTGGCAAAGGCCGGCGCCGTCGTCCGCGATGTCACGCTTCCCGATCCCTTCGACCGGGTCAGCCCGGGCCAGCGAATCGTCATGGCGTATCAAGCCGCGGAGGCCTTCGAGCACGAATGGGCGCACCATCGCGACTCGTTGAGCGACAGCTTCCGGTCGCTTATCCAGAACGGACTCGACGTATCGGCGGCGGAACGGGCGGACGTCATGGCAACTTTTGAAAAATGCCGTGCGCAGCTTCCGAGCCTCTTCGACGACGGCGAGGTCATCCTGACCCCAAGCGCCGTGGGCGAAGCGCCGCCCGGCCTTCACTCGACGGGGAACTCGGTGTTCAATCGTACGTGGACGGCCTTGCACGTGCCCTGTCTGACGGTTCCGGTCACCGACGGGCCGAACGGCATGCCGCTCGGCGTACAATTTGTCGATCCGCACAGCGACGAAGCCGCCCTTCTGGGCACCGCCCGATGGGCCGCACGGGCACTCGACCTGCCGGTCTTCGATTAGCCGCGCCCTTTGACGCGTATGAGGCGACCTGCCTAAAGTGCGAACGGTATCGGAAGTCAATACAGGGGCAAATCGTGCCGGAAGACGGCAGCATAAGATTCCTCGAAGCGGTCGGCAGTCGTGTCCAGGACACGCTCGACGCCTGCACGAAGTGCGGCAAATGCGTCGAGGCGTGCCCGATGGTCGGCCCGGCCGGGCTGGACGCGGGCAACGCCCGCGAGATCGTCGACGGCATGCTGGATCTGCTTTCCGGCGGCCCGGGCACACCCGATGCCGAGCGGTTCGCCGAAGTCTGCACGAACAGCGGAAAATGCATCCCGGCCTGCGACTACGGCGTCAATCCGCGCTTCATGGTCAACATGGCCCGCGTCGCCGCCAAGGAGCGGCTCGGCGAAGAAGCGGTCCGCCATGGTGCCAAGAAATTCTTCAACAACATGAACCGCTCGACGCGGCTGATCTCGCGTCTCCTTCTCCCGCCGGAGGTCCACGCGCGGCTCAACCCGCCCCTGCTGCGGGACGGCGACTACCCGGCGGAAGCGCCGGATATCGTGCTTTATACCGGGTGCAACGTGATCAAGACACCGCACATCGCGTTGCTGATCCTCGACGTTTTGGATGCCCTCGGCGTCACCTACGAGGTGATGGGCGGCGCATCGACCTGTTGCGGCATTCAGCACTTCAAGCAGGGCGACGCGAAGATCGCGGGCCGCATCGGTTTCAGCACGATCGAACGGCTCGGACGGCCGCGCGCCGAACGGGTGATTTCCTGGTGCCCAAGCTGTCAGATACAGATCGGGGAAGTGGCCCTGCCCGCCTACGAAGAATCGCACGGCGCGATGCCGTTCGACCTGAGCCCGATCACGGAGTTCTTCGACGAAAACCTCGAACAACTAAGGCCGTTGTTCGTCAATCCGGTTCCCAAGCGCGTGGCGCTTCAGGAACGCTCGGCCCTCCCCGGCATCAATGCAGCGGTCAAGAATGTCCTCGGCGCCATTCCCGAGCTGGAAGTGGTCGAATTGGATGTCCCGATCCTCAGCACCCAGGCGAGCCATCTCGGCGTCGTGCCGGACTATAAGGCGGACCTGCGTCAAATGGAATTCAAGGCCGCCGCCGAAGCCGGCGTCACGACATTCGCATCGATCTTCCACGGATGTCACCGCGAGTTGATCAAGTTCCAGCCGCAGGTTTCCTTCGAAACGCTGAACTTCATGGAACTGATCGGCGAAAGCATGGGCATCCACATCCCGGACCTTTACAAGCGCCTGCAGGTCATGGGGGACATCGATGCGATCCTTACCGATACGGCCGATCTCATCGAGACGCATGGCCTCGACCTCGAGACGCTACGCGACGTGATCGCAAGCGACATCCTGGATGCCGTGCCGAAACTGGACGGGGTCGGCGCCCAAGCCGAATAAATCTCCGGCTAGGAAATTCAATCAATCACAAACGCTGAAAGGGAGGACACCGGGGCCGGCGACAAATTGCCGTCCGGTCCGGCGGAAGCCGGTGTGCCCTCGCCCGTATGCAAGTCGATCAACGTGCCGGATACAGCCGATCCCGCCGCTACGGTCGGTGCCGCTTCATGTATGAGGTCGAGCCGTCGGCCGCTGCTACCGACCAACGAAATCCGCGTATCGTCATCGCCCAGATTGTACGCCTGATCTCGGGCCAGGACCGCTGTCAGGTTCCGTACAACGTCGAACGCCGGCCTCGGATTGTAGAACCTGTCCACGACGCCGTGCCGCCGATAGTAGCCGCGATCGACATCGGCAAACGTGTCGGCATAGACATGGAGGTCGTCTCGCGTGCAGGCCACCGTGACCGCCTCGGCAAGACGTGCCGCTACCCATTGATCGTCCGTTTGCTGAAGACCCGGCGCACCTTTGGTCATACGGATGTGCAGGGAGGCGTTCAAGCCGTGCCCTCGGCAAGCATCGACGGCCGACCACGCCGCCTGCCATGGCGGTGTCGCACCCTCTACGCGGAACACCGCCCCGTCGACGCCGTCAATGCCGGCCACCATGGCAATTTGTTCGGTATCATCCGGGGTGAAGCCATGGACGATCATGTGGTGATAGGTGTCGCCGGCGCTCTCCTGATCCTCCTTCGTGCGAATGCGAGAAAGGTAGAGCGATATGCCGGCCGAATTTACCGTCGCGCGAACCGCGTCGACGGCCGCCGGCAATTCTTCTGTCGTGTCGCAAATCTCCCAGGTATCGACGAGCCCCTCGGCATTGCGCACGGCGTCCAGCAGGCGTTCATCCGGTATCCCGAAAGAGAATAGCGTGAATTGTAATCCAAGGCACGCGCACTCATCGAGCCGGGCACGGTGATCGGGATCGAGCAGATCGCTGGCCGGGATGCGCACCCGCCGGACCCCCGTCTCGACCAGCGCCATCAGGGCATAGTCGTTGCGGGTTCGTTTGCGGTCAAACTCATCCAAGGATCCGGACGGCGGAATCTCGACGATCTCGAGCCAGTTCTGTCGCATGTCGAAACCGAACCGGGAATGCGGATTTTGCAGCGGATGGACGGGCGTCACACGATAGCCTGGTTCAGTGGCGGTGCTGTCAGGCTCCGCGATCGTGCCGAAGGTTCGTACCCACTGGCAGAAATGGCCTCGTTCATGGACTTGGACGAGAAAGTATCCAAGCTTGGCGAGATCGCTGCGGCCGCCTTCGGTGCCGGGCAACGGTGTGGCGCGGTACATCTCGGCATAATCCTGGCGAACGAACGCCGTCGACGGCAGCGCGTAGCAATTGGTGCCGCCGAACCGGTTGTACCAGAAGTTATGCACATGACCAGAGAACTGAGCTTCCGCGCCGTATCGATCCATCAGGTCCAGCAGCCAAGAGCGGCCCGGTTCGGCGATGTTGTCGAAATGCTCGTCCTCGCCCGGCGCCGTCAGGTAAAGCGGATAATGGGTATGGATGAAGATGCGGAGGCCTTCTTCGACGGCGGCGGCCATTTCCTTTTCCAGCCACGATTTCTGTTCGGCCTCGGCGGCCAGCCCCGTATTGACGATTTGCGTATCGATCAGAAAGAACCGGCACCCTTCGTGATCGAAAGCTTGATGGTTGGCTCCGAAATTTTTCGTCCAAAGCTCTATGTATTCATCGCACGCGACACCGGCGGGACCCCAGGCAATGGGTTTGTCGCCGATATCATGGTTACCGGGCGCCACGTATAGCGTATGCCGAAGGTCGGCGACCTGTTCGCGAAAACAATCTGCCGCCATTTCGTAGAGCTCCGGGAACGCCGGCACGGGATGCACGATGTCGCCGAGATGGACGATGAACGCCAAGTCGCGGCGGTTTAGGTCGCGGACCACATGCCGCAAGCGGCCGTTGGCACGCTTGTTTATCTCGAATTCGGAATTGCACTCCGTTTCACCGAAATTCACATGCGTGTCCGTGACCACGGCATAGGTGAACATATGTGAACCCAAGTCGGCTGACATCTGCGATCCTCCCCGAGAGGCAAATTCGTTAATTCGAACCCGGCCTTGGCGATATCCTACAGGGTGACGTCTGGGCAAAGCGAACCGGCCCGCGGAACGGGAGCCCCGACCATCCTCACACCGGTCTAGTCCAGGAGCGAAGGCAGGCGTTCCCCAACACGCGTCGCCTGCTCGAAGGCGTGGGCGATCTGAAGCACCGAGAGGTCGTCGCGATGCCGTCCGACGATCTGGATACCCACAGGCCATCCCTCCTCGGTAAAGCCCGCGGGCATCGAGATGCTGGGATTGCCGACGGTCGAGATGGCGCTTTTGAGCGCGCCGCCGTCGAGATAGTCGCCCATCTTCTTCCCGCCGACCTCCTTGACCGATGTCTGGCCGATCGGCAGCGGCGGCGTCGGATTGGTGGGGATAACCAGATAGTCGTAGTCGTCCATGAAGCTGCGCATCAGGTGATACAACTCGGTACGCTTACCCTCGGCGCGCGCCACCTCCTCCGCCGATATCCCGAACCCTTGTTCGGTGTTCCAGACCAGGTCCGGCTTCATCACTTCGCGTTTCGCCGGGTCGCGCACGCGGTCGCCGTGGGAAAGGGTGTACCGCCAGGCGCGCAGCACCTTGAAGACGTCGAGGGTTTCCCGCAGATCCGGCGCGGTATCGACCACCTCCATCCCGAGCCCTTCGAAGGTTGCGCGGTGCCGTTCGAAGATGTCGGTGATGCGGCTGTCGACCGGCAGGAAGCCAAGGTCGGGACTGAAAGCGATGCGCACGCCCTTGAAGTCGCGCTCGAGCGGTTGCGCGAACGTCTCGCCCGGCTCATCCAACGAGATGGGCGAACGTGGATCGGGCCCCGCTTGGACCGACAGCAATAGCGCGGTGTCCGCCACGGTCCGGCCCATCGGCCCGTCCGAGCGCAGCGTGAACCAGCCGAGTTCGGCCGGATAGGACGGCACCCGCCCCGGCGACGGCCGGAATCCGACGACATTGCAATGCCCGGCGGGATGGCGCAACGAACCGCCGAAATCGCTGCCGTCGGCGAGCGGCGACATGCGCGCCGCAAGCGCCACCGCGGAACCGCCGCTGCTGGACCCGCAGGCGCGATCCAGGTCGTAGGGATTGCGGGTATCGCCCGCGACCGCATTGGTCGTCTGCCCGCCGCCACAGCCGAATTCGGGCGTGTTGGTCTTGCCGATGATTACGGCGCCCGCTGCGCGGTAGCGCTCCGCCAGCAAATCATCGGTATCGGGGACATAGTCCTCATAGAGCAGCGATCCGAAGGTGGTGCGCAGCCCCCGCGTGCGGATCAGGTCTTTCACGGCGAGCGGCAAGCCGTGCAATGCCGGCAGATCGCCCCCGCCGGCGGCGCGCTCGTCCGCCGCTTCGGCTTGCGCCAGTGCCTGTTCCCCGGCCACCGTCACGAAGGCGTTGACCTTCGGCTGCAAACGTTCGATCTGCGCGAGGCAGGCCTCGGTCAGCTCGCGCGACGACAAGTCCCGCGTGCCGAGCAGACCCCGCAGTTCCGTGGCGGTCTTGAGACAAAGATCGAGATCAGGCATCGCGCTCCTCCGATTGATCAGCGGCTTGGAACTCCTAGCCGCATTCTCGCGCTAACCGGGGATGCCCGCAAATGGGCGCTCTACCGGCTAAGCGAACAGCCAATCGCGAACGGTCGCGATCTGCGCGCCGTCCATCAGCGCGGGCGCGTGCCCGCAGCCTTGAATTTCGACCACCTCGGCCTTCGGGCCGCGCGCGGCCATCTCCTTCGCCACATCGGCGGATAGCAGGTCGGAGTCGACGCCGCGCAGGACCAGGACGGGGCACTCGATTCGGTCCCACAACGCCCACAGGTCCACGTCGTCGATCGCCATCGCCTGGAATGCGTCGCCGATCTTCGGATCGCACGCCAATTTATAGCCGCCGCCATCCCGCGGATAGGAACTATGCTCGGCGAGATGACGCCATTGGTCGTCGGTCAACGCACCGAACGGTTCGTGTACCGTACGGAGATACGCCTCGACGCCCGCCTTATCGTCGAACTCCTGGACCGACCCGACATAGTCGGCGATCCGCTGCAACGCCGCCTTCGGCAGCCACGGACCGATATCGTTCAGCACCAGACGCCGGATCGGCGACCCCGGCATCGACGCGGTGATCATGCCCATCATCCCGCCCATGGACGTGCCGAGCCAATCGATGCTGTCCGCGCCCGACCGGGCGAACAGCGCGATCACGTCCGACACGTATTGCCGGTTGTTGTAATCCTCGGAATGGGGCAGGCGCGCGCTCTTCCCGCGTCCGGCGATGTCGGGGCACAGCGTCCGGTACCGGTCTTCGAGCGCGGCGGCGAGGAAATCGAAATCCCGGCCGTTGCGCGTCAGGCCATGCACGCAGAACAAGACCCGCTCCGCCGCGGGCGCGCCCCAATCGGTATAGGACATGCGATGAAAACCATGCGGGCCAATACATTGTATCGAATTGCTGACAAATCCCATGAGGAAACCCTACTCAATCGTCACGAAATGATCCGGCGAGATGCCGTTGAACCGCGTCACCAGGGCGTTGGAATACGCACCCAGCTGTCCGATCTCGATCCAGTCGCCCTCGCGGATATCGTCCGGCAGCGAAAAGGCGCATGGAAGTACATCGGTCGAATCACAGGTCGGCCCGAACACCGTGAAGTCCCGCATTGCGCCGGCGAAGGCGCCATCGGAGCGGATCGCCCGCACCGGATAGCTCAGGTTCCCCGTCACAGTTTCCGAGAGACTGTGATACCGCCCGTCGTTGATATAGATCGCCGATTCCTTGCGAAGCTGCACCTGCACGACCAGGGAACATCCGCCGGCAACCAATGCGCGGCCGGGCTGACACATCAGGACGCAATCATCGGGCAAGCCGATCCGCTCCACGCCGTCCCCCACAGCAACCAGGAAATCGGACAGCGCGGGCGGCTGCTCACCGACATAGGCCGCCGGGAATCCCCCGCCCACATCCAGGTAGTCGAGGGTCGCACCGGCGGCCGAGGCGATCCGTCCCGCCTGCAAGACCCCTTCTCGAAACGCCTCGGGACTGAGGCATTGCGACCCGACGTGAAAGGCCAGCCCGGTGCGGCATCCCGCATCGCGGACCTTGCGCAACAGATCGGCGGATTCGTCTGCGGTCGCGCCGAATTTTTCCGACAGTTCGTATCGCGCGGTTCCTCCGGGCGTGGCGAACCGCACCAGAATAGCGAGGTCTTCGGCCTTGTTCGTCTCATACAGAATCTTGGCGAGTTCGTCCGGATGGTCGATGACGAAATGCCGTATCCCGTAAACCGTGTGAGCGGTCAGAATTGCATCCCGCGTTTTGACCGGATGCATGTAGTATGCGGTCGCATCGGCCGCGAGACCGCGGACAGCGGCGATCTCCGGTATCGACGCCGCGTCGAAATGTTTGATCCCGGATTCGAAGAGCGTGCGAAGAACGAAGGGATGAGGGTTGCACTTCACCGCATACAGCGTGCGGCCGGGAAATTCGGACAGGAATTGCCGTGCCGTATTGCGCAACGCGTCCGGATGAAGGCAATAGACGGGGTTTCCCGGCTGCAGCACGGAAACCATGGCATCGGTGGATTTGAAACGGCGTAGACTCATGCGGGCGGACAATGACACAGCGGACCATACGGTCCAAGCGGATAACGGATAGATAGCAGACCCATGGCTCGCTTTTTCCGCCAATTCCTGCGCTTTTGCGCCCTCCTCGTCATCGCGCTCGCCTTCCTGTCGGTGTTGATCGTGACGTGGCTCCGGACGTCGCTCCCCCAGGTCGACGGCACCCTGGCATTGCAGGGCCTCGGCGGACGGGTGGAGGTGGTGCGCGACGCCAACGGCGTGCCGCATATCTTCGCCGACCGGGTCAACGACGCCTCTTTCGGGCTCGGCTTCACCCATGCCCAGGACCGGCTCTGGCAGATGGAAATGACGCGTCGGATCGGCGCGGGCCGGTTGTCCGAGGTCTTCGGCAGCCGGACCTTGAAAATCGACCGCTTTATCCGAACGCTTGGTCTCTACCGCGCGGCACAGGCGCAGCTCACCCTGATGAAGGCCGACGAACGCGCCTTGCTCGACGCCTACGCGGCCGGCGTGAACGCTTTCCTGCATAACCACACCGGCGCCCTGTCACCCGAATTCGCCGTCCTCGGCCACGAGCCGGAACGCTGGCGCCCTGCGGACAGCCTCGTCTGGGCGCGGATCATGGCGGTGCGGCTATCGGGCAACTGGCGCAGCGAACTCCTGCGCTTGCGTCTCGCCGAGACGCTGACACAGGACCAGATCGAACAGCTTTGGCCTTCGGACGGCGGCACGGCGCCGGTGACGTTGTCGGCACTGCCCGGCATGAAGTCAGCGTTGCTGGACCGGCTCGCCCAGGCACTGCCCGACGAACTGGCGCCCGTCGACGCATCGAATGCCTGGGTCATCGGCGGATCGCGCACAGAGACCGGCAAGCCAATCCTGGCGAACGACCCGCACCTGGGATTCGGCGCACCCATCCTCTGGTATCTAGCCCGGATCGAGACGCCGAGCCTGTCGCTCACCGGCGCCACGGTGCCCGGCGTGCCGCTGCATCCGCTGGGTCACAATGGAAAGATCGCCTGGGGCATGACCACGACCGGCGCCGACGTCGAGGACCTCTATATCGAAGCGCTCGATCCTGACAATCCGCAGCGATACCTCACGCCGGACGGCCCCGAGTCTTTCACCACGCGGGTCGAGAAGATCTATGTCGCCGGCGACGACCCGGTCACCCTCACCGTTCGGGAGACCCGGCATGGGCCGGTCGTCTCCGACGTGCTGGACGAGGCCGATCTCTCCGAGACGGAACCGACGGCGTTGATCGCCCTGGCCAGCCCGGCCACGCGAATCGACGATGAAACCGCCCGCGCGCTCTATCTCCTGAACCGGGCAAGCAATTGGAAGGAGTTCCTGGACGCCGCGCAATTGTTCCATGCGCCGGTGCAAAACCTGTTCTTCGCCGACACGGCGGGGGATATCGGCCTGGTCACGCCGGGCCGCATCCCGATCCGCAAGGATCATGACGGCGCCCTGCCCGTCTCCGGACAGGAAGCGCGGTTCGACTGGAACGGTTTCATTCCGTTCGACGAACTGCCCAAGCGCCACAATCCACCGGACGGACTGATCCTAAACGCGAACAACCGCTTGGTCGGACCCGACTATCCGCATAGCATCGCTAAGCATTGGCAAGCGGCATATCGGGCCGCTCGGATTGCCGAAACGCTGGACGGCAAGAAAGCCCACACCGTCGCCGAAAGCGCGGCACTGCAGATGGATACGATCTCACCTGCCGCCCGCCGTCTCGTCCCGATCCTGCTGTCGGCCCCGGCAAAATCGGACAAGGCCAATGCCGCCATCGCACGGCTTCGCGCTTGGGACTTCCGGATGCATCGCGACCGCGCCGAGCCGCTGATTTACGCCGCCTGGCTGCGCGCGCTGGAACGCGCCATCGTGCAGGACGAGCTGGGCGACCGAACCGAAGACTATACCCGTTCGCGGACGCGGTTCGTCGTGGCGGCCCTGACCCAACACCGATCCTGGTGCGATGACGTCACGACGTCGGAACCGGAGACGTGCAACACGCAAATCGCCGCCGCGCTGGAGACCGCTCTCGCCGACATCGCAAATTCCCAAGGACCCGACATCGACGGCTGGCGATGGGGCGCCGCGCACAAGGCGCAATTCCGCCATCGCGTCTTCACGCAGATTCCCGGCCTGCGGTCCTTTGCGGACTTGGTCGTGGAGACGGACGGCGGCGACCATACGCTCAACCGCGGGCAAACACGCCAGGGCGGTCCCACACCGTATTCGCATGTGCATGGATCCGGGTACCGGGCGGTCTACGATCTTAGCGACCTGGACCGTAGCCGATACATCATCGCGACCGGCCAGTCCGGCAATCCCCTTTCCCCGCACTATGGAGACATGTTGGACCGGTGGCGGGCCGGGAAGTTCATCACCATCGGCGGCGACCGCGAAGCCGTACGGCGGCGGGCGGCGAGCACGCTGACCCTCACGCCGTCCGAAACGCCTTAGCACCGATCGCCGCGTATTCGGCGACTGCGGCCACGGCCCTGCTGGTGTATCCTCGAATCTCCTCTGAATGGAATCGGCCGCCATGACCGTAACGTTCGACGATATCCGCACCGCCGCCGACACGATCAAGCAATCGGTCGTGCGCACCCCCACCGTCCGGTCCGGTCCCCTGTCGGATCTGATCGGCGCGGATGTGTTCCTTAAGCTGGAGACGCAGCAATTCACCGGGTCTTTTAAGGATCGCGGGGCATTCGTGAAACTGTCGAGCCTGGATCGTGATCATGCGAAGAACGGGGTGATCGCGGTGTCGGCCGGGAACCATGCCCAGGGCGTCGCCTATCACGCGCAGCGGCTGGGCATCCCGGCGACCATCGTTATGCCGACGTCGACGCCGTTCACGAAGGTGAACCGGACAGAGGCGCTGGGCGCGCGCGTCCTGCTGTTCGGTGATTCGGTCAGCGCCTGCACACCCCACGCCGAAGAGGTGATGCGGGAAGAGGGCCTCACCTTCGTTCACCCGTTCGACGACCCGCACATCGTCGCGGGCCAAGGAACTGTCGGGCTCGAGGTGTTGGAGGACGTGCCGGACCTAGACGTCCTGATCGCCCCCATTGGCGGCGGCGGACTGATCGCGGGCATCGCCACGGTTCTCCGGGAAACGAATAAAGCGGTGGACATCGTTGGCGTCGAAGCCGCGCTGTATCCATCGATGGCGCAAGCGCTCAAAGGCGGCAATGCGCCATCCGGCGGCGATACCATCGCCGAGGGCATCGCCATCAAACAACCGGGCAAGCTGACGCTGCCGATCGTCAAGGAACGCGTCGATCGTGTCGTTACCGTCGACGAGATGGCGTTGGAAGACGCGGTCCAGACGATGGTCGTGACCGCGAAGACCCTGGCGGAAGGCGCCGGCGCCGCCCCGCTCGCGGCGGTGATGACCGACCGGGAGCGTTACAAGGGGAAGAAGATCGTCCTGGTGGTCAGCGGCGCGAATATCGATTCCCGCATCCTGTCATCGGTGCTGATGCGTGGTCTTTTCCGCAGCGGCCAGATGGTGCGGCTTCGCGTGTCGATCAGCGACGCACCTGGCACCCTCGCCAAGGTCACCGCCCAGATCGGCGATCTCGGCGGCAACATCGTCGAAATCGTCCATCAACGCATGTTCTACGATGTGCCCGTGAAACATGCGGAAGCCGATTTCGTTCTCGAAACCCGCGACGCCGAGCATGTCGAAGAAATCATCGGCCGCTTGGAAGCGGCGGGTTTCCCGACCGCCCGGCTCAGCGGCACCGCGCAATCCGGCTAAATCTTAGGTGAAACTCCCGTAGCTGCCGCGATAGAACAGCAGCGGCTTCGCCTCCGGCTGGCAGTCCAGATGCGCGACACGCCCCAGTATGATCAGGTGATCGCCGCCGTCATAGGCGGCATACGGCTCGCACCCGATGGTCGCGATGCATCCCAGTATGACCGGGCAGTCCGATTGCCAGAACTCGCAATCCAGCCCGTCGAAATCGTCGCTTTTGCCTGAGAATCGCCGCGAAACCTCTTCCTGATCCCGCGCCAGCACGTTGATGACGAACGGGTTCGACTCCTCGAACGTGCTGAAAACGGAAGCTTTCCGGTCCAGGCTGAATTGCACCAATGGCGGATCGAGCGATACGGACGTAAAGGAATTGACCGTCACGCCAAACGCGTGACCGTCGCCATTCGAGGTGGTGACGACGGCAACACCGGTTGCGTAATGCCCGCAAGCCTCGCGGAACCGCGTTTTGTCGATCGCGGGTACATTCGTGTCCATCGGAGACAGAGTCCTTTCGTCCAACTGATCCTTTGTCCGAACAGAGATACCGCAAGAACCGCCATTGAGCGAGCCCTCGCCATGCTCTGACGGGCTTCTTATCCGCCAGCAACTCGGCTGACCCCTCCCGTAAGTAACGGAAAACTGCGGTTGTCGGCAAATTCGCTACCACGAAAGAACCCTCCGATTAAGCCAATATTAATCAGTTCCCTTTACCCATTTCCGATACTCATCTTCGGGTCCGGCAACGAAAAAAAATTTATGTTTCTAATCATCGGAAGCCTTGTGGTCACCGCCTGTGTGATCGGCAGCTACGTCGCGATGGGCGGCAAGCTTGGTGTCTTATGGCAACCCTTCGAACTCGTCATCATCGGCGGATCGGGTGTTGGCGCCTATATCATCGCCAATTCGAAGCCCGTGCTCGGAAAGACGATGGGCGGCCTGAAGTCCGTACTGAAAGGGCCGAAATACAAGAAAGACGACTATCTGGAGCTGCTTTCCTTGCAGTATCAGATCTTCAAACTCGCCAAAACCAAGGGCATGCTTGCACTTGAAACGCATGTCGAAAACCCCGAAGAAAGCGATCTGTTCGCGCAGTTTCCGAAATTCTTGGAGAACCACCACGCGGTGGAATTTCTCTGTGATTACCTGCGTCTGATGACGTTGGGCACCGACAATCCGCACGAACTCGAAGCCCTGATGGACATGGAACTGGAAACCCACCATGGCGAGGAGCACAAAGTCAGCCATGCCCTGCAAACCCTGGCCGAAGCCTTCCCGGGTCTCGGCATCGTCGCCGCGGTCATGGGCATCATCAAGACCATGGGCTCGATCACCGAGCCGCCGGCGGTGCTCGGCGGCCTGATCGCGGCCGCGTTGGTCGGTACCTTTCTGGGCATCCTCCTGTGCTACGGCTTCGCCGCCCCGATGGCGACCGCGCTCAAGAGCAACCAGGAAGACGACAGCGTCTACTTCACCTGCATCAAGGCAGGCCTGCTTGCGCATCTGCAGGGCTATGCACCGGCCGTCTCCATCGAATTCGCCCGAAAGGTGCTCCAGAGTCATACCCGGCCAAGCTTCGCCGAACTCGAAGAAGCCACCCAGAATCTTCCTGCCGCAGCGTAGCGGCGGCCAGCCGGCATAGAATGTCATGGCGGACACTTTAGAGGGCGCCGAACAAGGGCCCATCATCATTCGGAAAAAGATCCATCTGCCCGCAGAGGCACATGGCGGCGCCTGGAAGGTCGCCTACGCGGATTTCGTCACCGCGATGATGGCGTTCTTCCTACTACTTTGGTTGCTCAACGTGACGACCGAAGACAAGAAACAAGGCATCTCCGATTTTTTCGAGCCGATCGGCGTGTCGGAGAAACAAACCGGCAGCGGCGGCGTTCTGAAAGGGCTTGCCATGGCGGCCGAAGGCGCCTTGCGGTCGGCCGGGTCGCCGCCGCGGATCACCGTACCGATCCCAACCTTCGGCAGCCGCGACGCCGGCGCCTCCGAAGGGCGCCACCGAAACCCCGAATCGTCGGGCGGCGGCTATCTTCATGGCGAACATCAACGCCAGGTCGACGAGGAAAGCGAGAAGGAATTCAGCAAGGTCATCTCCGCGATCAATCAGGCGGTCCAGGATATTCCGGAACTTGCAAAGATGCAGGATAGCTTGATCGTCGAACACACGCCGGATGGTTTGCGCATTCAGCTGCTGGACCGCGTAAAACTGAAGATGTTCAAGGACGACGGCGCCCAGATTTCCGACCGCGGCCGGCATCTGCTCGCCATCATCGGATCGATCGTCGCGAAGCTACCGCATCACATCGCCGTCACCGGGCATACGGACCTTGCCCCGAATACGGCACAAGCGTCGGCATCGAAATGGCAGATATCCGGTGACCGCGCGGACAACGCCCGCGCCACATTGGTCAATTTCGGCGTCGCCGCCGAACGCTTCGCCCGGATCGTCGGCAAAGGCGATACGGTGCCGGTGCATCCCAGCTTCCCGAAAGCGAAGCGCAACGATCGGATCAGCGTATTGCTGCTGAACAAGCCTGTCGGCAAGGCCGCGGCGCGGCCCGTTAAAACCAGCGTCGCGGCGGATCGGTAAACGCCATGGCCGGAAACTCAGATCGAGAAATCATTGTCGTCAAAAAGAAGATCACGCCCGAAGCGCATGGCGGCAGCGCGTGGAAGGTGGCCTATGCGGACTTTGTCACCGCAATGATGGCGTTCTTCCTCTTGCTGTGGCTCTTGAACGCGACAACGGAGGAACAGAAACAAGGACTTTCGAACTATTTCGAACCGGTCGGCGCAACCAGCGGATCAACGGGTAGCGGCGGTGTGTTCGGCGGCATTTCCGCCACCGATCCCGGCCCCATCGAAGAACCCGGCCAAACCACGTCGAAAGCGGTCAACGTCCGGTCGCAGGTGGTGAACACCAACGATGACGACATTTCGCGCGGCGACCCGTCAGAATCGACGAAAGCGCCCAACCAGGAACAACTGCCGAACAACAGCGACGAAAACCGACAAATGAGCGCGGCCAAGATCGCGATTCAACGATCGATGGAGCAAATCCCGGAACTGCTGAATCTCTACAAGTCGGTTGCCATAGACGAAACGCGCGAAGGATTGCGCATTCGCCTTATGGACCGGAAAAAGCAGCCGCTTTTCGACCAAGGCGGCATCGAACTCAATGAGGACGGGAAAAAACTGGTCAAAGTCATTTATGAGGTAATTTCCCGCATGCCGAACAAGATCCAGGTATCGGGTCATACGTCCCGAAACGACGCGGCCGCCGCGCCAGGTCGGTCGAACTGGAGAATCTCCATGCAGCGCGCCTATGCGGGCCGCGAGGCCTTAATCGCGCTCGGCACGCCGGACAAGCGGTTCGCCGCGGTCCGTGGAAATGCCGAACGCGCGCCCTTGCACGAGAAATCCCCGGAAGCGATCGAAAATCGGCGTATCGAAGTCACGCTGCTGCGGGAGAAGCCGAAGGTCGCGGCAAAAGACCTGATACCGCCTTCGCTTTTGAACCAAAACTGACCGCAATCGCCGCCGTTTCCCCTTGCAAGGCGCAATTCGCCCCCCAATGTGGTAAAATAACGCCCTTTGACGCAAACGGGGACCATCGTGCCGACGAACTTACCGGATCGACTAGACTCGCTTTTGGAATGGTCGGAAGAGCCGCCTAATCCGCTCGACCGGCCGGATTTCTATGACGGTCTCTTGTGGCGGCGAAGTTTGGCCTTTTGCATCGACGCGGCGCTGTTGTTCTCCGTGGCGGCGGTATTCTTTGTCTTCAACATTTTGACATTCTTCATCTTCACCGCGCTGCTGGTGCTCGTCTGGGCCGCCCCCATGTTCATCCTCTACGACATGGTGACGATCGGCAGCAGCGCCTCGGCGACACTCGGCATGCGCTGGCTCGGATTGGAAACGCGCAGTTGGGACGGCGGCAAACCCTCCTATCTGCACATCCTGATTTCATCCGCGCTGTTCTGGTTCCTGGTGCCGCTGACCGGCGGGCTGATCCTGCTCGTCGGCGTCTTCAGCGACCGCCGGCGTCAGATCCACGACGTTCTGTCGGGCACCGTCGTCATCAACACGAAGACCGCCCGGAACCCGACCGTCATCGACGCCTAGCGTCGCTCCCTCTATTTCACGCTAGCGTCCCTTAAACGGGCCTGCCGGTCTTTTCTCCGCAAAGGCCCGCGCGGCTTCCTGAAAGTCCTCGGTCAGGTAAAGCTTAAGCGGTGCGGTCTGCATCATAATTTCGCGGCCAAGCTGATCGAGATACCAGCGCCGGGTACGAACCGTCGCGCGTACGCTGAGCGGCGGGTTCTTGCAAACCTCGTTCGCCAAATCGGTCGCCACGGCAAGGCATTCGCCCTTGGGTGCGACCCGGTTCAAGAGGCTCGCCGCTGCGGCTTCCTCGGCGGTGAAAAAACGTCCCGTCAGGGCCATTTCGGTAGCGAACGCGCCGCCGCCGCGGTAATTCAGCAACCCCCAATATTTGGATGCGCCGAGGCCGCGCGATGTTTCGGTTATCTGGAATTGGGTCCCCGCCTCCGCCACGACGAGGTCGCACTCGAAGACGATGCCGACCGCCAGGCCCAGCACGTAGCCGTGCACTGCGGCGATCACCGGCTTCCAATTGACCGACCGTGTGAGCAGATCCGCCGAATGCGCGCCGTGGGCCTGCGGCCCGCCGATGCGCTCGAACTCCTTGCGGTCGCGGAGCTGACGCTGATGCACGTCGGCACCGCTGGAGAAGGCCCGGCCACTGCCGCAGATAATCGCGATATGGGCGTCGTTGTCGGCATCGAAACGGCGGAGGCCATCGCCCAGCGCCCGGACAAGGTCGTCATTGAACGCATTCAACTTTTCCGGGCGGTTCAGCGTCAATGTGACGACGTTCCCGTCGCGTGCGTATTTCACCAATTCAGCGGTTTCGTCCTGCGGCATTCTCATCTCTCTCCTTATTCGCGCGGCATGACACCGACGCCGTTTCGAAGAGTCTGTCACAAACGGCCCGGACAAGGCGAATTTGGTCCGCCGGCGCTATCGGGTCTTGAACAGAAAGACACCGTCGAAATGGCTGATATCGGTTTCGCCCCCGCGCAACGAGCCGTTCAGAGACATGACGACCAGGCGCACCTGAAACCGGCCGTCCCCCGCCTCCAAGGTAACGCGCGCGGAATCCGTCAGCCGTTGCACCGCGACGCCGGAAAACACATCGAGCCGTTTGGCGAGCTGGCGAAGGTCGAAACGGACCGTCCGCCCGGCGGCATCCCGGACCGTCACAACGCCCGTGCTTTGGTCAAAGCCGATGCGATAGGTCTCGCCGGTGGACGGCGCCACAACCGTCCGGTCCGCGGTCTTGCGCCAAAACCGGTGGTGCATCATGACGTCATAACCCGATATGGGCAGCGCCAGCGGCTCCGTCAGGGCTACCCTGAATTCCGGTTGTTTTTGCCAATTGCCGACAAACGGCAGTCCGAGCGCTTCAACGAATTCCTTGGTATTCCAGTCTTTTCGCAGTCCCAACCCGGATTCACGGCCGTCCAGCCAATCGATGAAGCGCTGGCGGCGATGCGTGGCGACGAGATAGGTGACAATTCCGCTGATCCGCTTGCTCGTTTCGAACGGCGCCGATTTGCCGGGCCGCACCAACCCATCCTTCGTCAGATACCCATTCTCGGCCAATACCGACTCAAGCCGCTCGATCTGACTACGGATCGACGTTTCGACCGCGCCCCAAGGACCGACGCTGGCAAGCGTTAGAAGCACTCCCAATAGCAACGGCGCAATGACCAGGCGACGGCCGCCAAAGCTGAATAGAATCGCCAGTACAAACAGCCAAACAGTCAACAAAATCAGCAGATAGCGCTCTTCCGTTAAACCATAGGCATCGACGCGGACTTCGACCGCGATCGCCAACAATCCGGCCGGAAGGAACAAGGCCGGAAAGAAGCAGCGATCAAATAGGCGAAGCAGGGGATTGCCACTTTCACGCAGCGGATAGATCGTCAGCTTCGTTGCGACGCCGACCAGCGCGAACCAGCAAACGAGCCAGGCGATCTGGCCCTTCGGCAGTTCCCATTCGATGCCGATCTTGACCGCGAACGCGTAGAGGATGAGGAGATAGACCGAGGCGAGTGGCACGTAAACATACCGTGCGATGAAGCCGATCCAGCGTGGGCAATAGTCGCCTTCGGGAACATCAAATCCCGGCGGCATCGAACTCAGCGCGCGCCACGGCCATACCAGACAAAAACAGACGATCCAGATATCGCTGTTCAGCTTGTGCGGTACGTCGATCCCAAACAATTCCTCCAACGCCAGCAACACGGCATTGAGCCCGGCGCCCAGGATCACCGCCACGGTGAACCCGAAGATCACGCCGGTCAGCGCAACCCGGTTGAACTCCCACAGCGCCGCATTGCCGGATTCCCCGGCGCGATAGGGCGTCGCCATGATGAGGAACACGAAACCGGCAAAGAGAAAGGCCATCGCAGGGTCGGGAAAGAAATCATGGCCGGCGGTCCACGAATTGCCGACCACGAATGCGGTAAGCGCGAGCAGCGGCAGCGCCAAGGCGATGCCGAGTATGCCTCCCACACCGCCTTTATCCGCGCCGCACCGTTCGGCCACGAGCTTCGCCAACAGCGTCGCGAAGAATCCCAGGATCAGGAACTGGATCGCCTGACTGTTGAGGATAATACCCCGCAGCAGTTCGACGTTGTGTTCCTCGGCCAAGCCGAACACGGTCGCACCGCAAGCTGCGGCAGCGGGGAGCGGAAATCGGCGTGACGCGGTCAGCGCCTCGTCGGCAAGATCGCGCAGGGACGGCAATCGCAAACGTTTAAACACGGCTGGGTCCTTTGACATGGTCGCCGGCCGAATAACACGAGGGCGATATGGTCTCAGGCGCTCGGATCTGTGTCCGAATCTGGGTCATTTGGTGGCCGGGCACCCTTCGGGGAGCGAACGCCCGATTGCCTACGCCAGTTTTTGATAAACGAAGAGCGGCGCCAGGTAGCGCCCATCCTGCGTTTTCTCGGTCAGGCGATAGTAGGAGTTCTCCGGGATCTCATCGAAGGGATGTAATTCAATACCGAGACCGAGCCCTCGTCCGCTCATCGCTTCGAGATTCTCCAGATGGATCATCGACTGGAAGTACAAGAACACGCCGTCCTGTTTCAACATCTCGGGGACATGTTCCAGGAACGGCACTATCGGCGGCATCAGCGTGTCGAGGTAGATTCCGTCGAACTGCGGCAGACCATCGATCGCATCTTGCCACGTCGAATGTATCAGATTGACGCCCTTCTTATCCTCGGACCAGCGTCGTGCCTTCTCGACCACCTGTTCATGCGCTTCGATGATGGTGTGGGTCGTCACGCCCTGTTGCTGGATCGCCGTGTCGATGATCGCCATTCCGAAGCCCACGTTGAGCACATCGCCCTGATTGTGGCAGACGATCGCCGCCGACCGCTCCATGATCGGCCGTTCCCATTCCATCATCACCTCGAAACCGTCAGGCAGAGTGATCTCGGTGTCTGAGAAGGTCAGATCGGTATTCAGATAGTCCTGCTCGGTCATGTACTCATGGTCCGGCGCCATCGCCATGACATTCCGGTGCAAAGCCGTCGCCGCGGGCAGATCGCCCGGATGCTGCATCGTGGCGCCGATATTCTGCAGTGCGTCGGGCAGATCGGTGTTGAAGATTTCGGCTTGCGCGGCCATCGCACGCGCTTCCGCGGAACGGCCGACCGCGTTCAAGAGTTCGGCCAGCGTGGAGTAGCAACCGAACAGAACCGGCACGGAATCCAACGATTGCCGATAGGCCGCGAGCACGGAGTCCAGCGTGTCGGTCACCGGCAGCCGCACGCCCGGCTCGAACCGCGGAATTCGATGTGCGTCGAGCGTGGCCGCCAGTTTCCTATGCGTTTCCACGACATCCGGCTTGCGGTCGATGATATTGCGAAACACCGCCATCGACTGTTCCAGATCACCGAGACCGGCCAACGCGGCGCCGAGATTGAATTCGGCCATGTCCGATTCGGGATTCAACGCCAGTGCCTGGCGCAAGACGGCGACCGCCTCGTCGAAGGCCTCGCGTTCGAGATACTCGGTGCCCTGGCGCGTCAGCCGGATGGATTCCTCCATCCCCGTGCCATCCCCGTTGCTCATCGTGATTTCCATGGCGTCCTCGCTCGCATGCCGACGTATTGTCCGGTCGAACTGCACTCCCCCGCCGCGTCACATACACCATCGGCGTTAATCGGGCCAGCATGGCCGATTTTCCACGCTCCTCATCTTTAGGGGAATTGCGCCGAAGTCTATCCTCTAGCATCATGGGTGGGTCGCCATTCGCGAAGCACAAACGGACGGTCAGAGATCACGATGACGCTGCAACGGCTACCAGACCGTATGCTTACCTTCTACCGGTCGGGGCCGATGCCCTGCCCGTACCTGACCGGCCGTGTCGAACAACAACTCTTTACGGAACTAACAGGCGCCAGCGCACAGGATGCGTTCGAACAACTGTCGCTGGGCGGGTTCCGCCGCAGCCACCATATCGCTTACCGACCGGCCTGCCGCGGCTGTTCCGCCTGTGTCCCTGTCCGCGTCGATGCGCGCAACTTCATTGAAACCAAAAGCTGGCGGCGGGTGATGCGGGCCAACGCCGATCTGACCGCAACCAGCATCGGCAAGCACATCACCGACGAGCAGTATCAGCTCTTCCGGAAATACGTGAACCACCGCCACGGCGAGGGCGACATGGCGCGCATGAACCGGCGTGAGTATGCGGCCATGGTCGTGACCAGTCCCGTCGAGACCGACCTGATCGAATTCCGCGACAAAACCGGCCGTCTGATCGCGGCCTGCCTGATGGACCGGATGCAGAGCGGCCTTTCCGCCGTCTACAGCTTCTTCGACCCGGACCTGCCAAAACGCAGCCTCGGCAGCTATGTGGTGCTGTGGCTGATCGCCGAAGCCCGAGCCCGCGACATGGACCACGTCTATCTCGGCTTCTGGATCAAGGACAGCGCGAAGATGGCCTATAAGGGTCGATTCCGGCCGCTCGAAGCCTTCGGGCCCGACGGTTGGCAACGTCTCGATTGACGTTCCTCTAAGGCCCGTCACCGCCGACGCTACCTCTGACCCTCTCTATCGAGTTTCTGCAAAACCCATTTCTGGTGCACCGCCGCGGCGGCCATTCCGACCGCGACAATGACGAATGCCGCGCGGTAGCCATCTGCCAAGCTAACGATGGCGCCGAAGATCGGCGGCACGGTCGCGACGCCCGCCATGATGAAGACCTGCATTCCGCTGGCCACTTCGCCGGTCCGTTCCGCCGGCGCGAATTTCACCAGTTCCGAAAAGAACAACCCGTTCCATCCGGCGCAGGTGGTGCCGAGCACGAAGCTCACCGCACCGATCACCCATACCGGCCAGCCCGGTCCGTATAGGCCCGCCACGATCGTAAGCACGCCGGTGATAACCCCAAGGCCGACCAGCAACGGATTGGCCGGAAGATACCGGTCTGCGATCGCACCCCAGAACAATCGGCCGAGAATCGCGCCCAATTGCAGCAGGGAGAAAATCAGCCCCGCCGTGGTCAGCGGGAGTGCGAGTGCCGCGGTAAGATAAACGACATAAAAAGTCATGACCGTCACCTGGGCGCCGGAATATGTAAAGCCGACCACCGCCAAGGCGCGCAAACGGATATCGCCCGCGACCAGTTTCAGGGGCTCGACAATATCGGAGCGACGGAACCGCCGGGCGGGCTGCCGCGCGGTATCGAAACGCCACCGAAGCGGTTGGATCGCGACGGCAACAGTAACGGCCATAACGCCGGCGGTCAGGATAGCGGCCCGCCAATCGTACAGCGCCGTTACGAGCGGCATGATCAGTCCGGCGATCCCGGCGCCGGCGGGCATGCCCGTCTGCTTGATCGAAAAGAAGAGCGGCCGAAGGTTCGTTGCCGTTACGCGGGCGAGAATGTGGGTGCTGACCGGATTGACCGGCCCGTAGCAAAGCCCGAGCAGAATTGCACCCACAATCGCGGCAAGCGGTGTCGCCAATGTCAGGATCGATACGGCGAGGACGGTGAACAGCATCAAAATTTGACTGACTCGGATCGCACCGAACCGGTCGGCCAAGGAACCGGTCAGGAGACCGCCCGCCATCCCCGCCCCATAAACTAAGGCGCTGAAGACCCCGATGAGTGTCGCATCGACACCGATATCCGGCGCGGCGGCGGGCGCAATCACCGATACGCCGAACAAGGCCACCGCGGCGACGGTCTGGATCGAAAAGGTCGCCAACAACGGCCCCATCGCATCGCGCACCGTACTCTCGGGCCTCCCGGTCGCCATTTTCTAATATCCCTGTCGGTCGCGCGGTTTATCGGCGGGAAGATTCAAGCGCTTCGGTCATTGCGGATTTAGCCCGACGAATACCCTTTAAGCGCCCTCTGGTTGAGAAGTTGCTGCCCCTCTATAATGCACTTCCATTGGGAGGGGCTCACAATATAGTGCAGGTGAACGGTATAACGCTCGGCACACAGCAAATATGACGTGTACCGCCACCAAACAAAACGATCCGGGTAACGGAACCACAGGGGGAGACGGGACCGATGAGCAAGTTGACATACGCCGCGGCTGTGATCGTCGGCGTATTTGGGGCCTTGGCCACCAACGCGGCAACCGCCGCCTGCGGCAAGGTCACCATTTCCGATATGAACTGGCCGTCCGCCACGCTGATGGCGAACGTGGATCGTCTGATCCTGCGACACGGATACGATTGCGCCGCCGAACTCGTCCCGGGCGACACGATGCCCACGGGCACCTCGATGATCGAAAAGGGCCAACCCGATATCGCCCCGGAACTCTGGAGCAACTCCTTCGCCGACGCCCTGAAAAAGGGCGTTACCGAAAAACGCCTGCGGATCGCCGGAAAATCGCTGTCCGACGGCGGCGTGGAGGGCTTCTGGGTACCGAAATACATGGTCGACCGGGATGCATCCCTTGCCACGATCGAGGGCATCAAGCGCAATGCGAAACTGTTCAAGCACCCCGAAGACCCCGACAAATCGGCGATGTATGGGTGTCCTTCCGGCTGGAACTGCCAGATCTCGTCGGGCCATCTGTTCAAGGCCCTTAAGCTTGCCGACGCAGGGTTCAAATTGGTCGATCCCGGCTCGGCCGCAGGGCTCGACGGATCGATCGCCAAGGCCTATGAGCGCGGCAAGTCCTGGTTCGGGTACTACTGGTCGCCGACGCCCATCCTGGGGAAATACGAGATGGTGCGGGTCGATTTCGGTGTGGGCGTCGACGAGAAGCATTGGGAATCCTGCATCAGCCAACCCGAATGCAGCAATCCGAAACCCAGCATGTATCCGACCGCACGGGTGATCACGCTGACCACTGAGGACTTCGCGAAGCGCGCGCCCAAGGCCTATGCGTATTTCACCAAACGGGCGTTCACCAACGCGAAGATGAACACGCTGCTCGCCTGGATCGGCGAAAACCAGGCCGACGGGGAAACCGCCGCGGTTTATTTCCTGAAGAATTTTGAATCGACTTGGACTCGTTGGGTTCCGGCCGATGTCGCCGGCAAGGTTCGGATCGCCATCGCCGGTCTCTAGGTCGGCAATACAAGGCCTCCGGTAGAATCGTGCGATACTATCCATTCTGGATTTGCCGCCGATAAGGACCGAAGCGATGGCCGACCAATCGTGGTTTTTCGATTTCCCGGAATTGGACCGGGCCGATCTTGTCGCCCTTCGCAAATTTCTCGACAACGCCTACAGGGAATTCTCCAGGTCATACGGCGACGGCGTCGAGGCGTTCTTCGGCCCGCTTTTGCACTTTCTTGTGTGGTTCGAGAAACTCCTGCTCGCCGCGCCCTGGCTCTTCGTGCTCGCGGTCCTGGTCGGTATCGCCTACCGGGTAAGCCGGTCGATCAAATTGACGGCGGGCGTCACCCTCGCCTTTCTGCTGATCGGATATTTCGGCATGTGGGACGACACGATGCGGACCCTCAGCATCATCACCGTGGCGACGCTGCTGTCTATTGTCCTGGGCGTCCCCATCGGAATCATGATGGCGCGCTCCGATCGGGTGCAAAACATGATCACACCGATCCTGGATATCATGCAGACGATGCCGGCCTTCGTGTATCTGATTCCGGTCGTCATGCTGTTGGGTATCGGCAAGGTGCCCGGCGTCATTGCCGTGGTCGTCTATGCCATCCCGCCTTTGATCCGATTGACCAATCTCGGCATCCGCCTGGTCGACCGGGATGTTCAGGAAGCCGCGGTCGCTTTCGGCGCGACGCCCCTGCAGCGCCTGCTTAGCGTCCAACTGCCGCTCGCAATGCCGACGATCATGGCGGGCATCAACCAGACCATCATGATGGCGTTGGGGATGGTGGTCATCGCCTCGATGATCGGGGTTCAAGGCCTGGGGCAACCGGTGTTGAAATCGATCACCAACCAGTACTTCACGATGGGCCTGCTGAATGGTCTCGCCATCGTCGCCATCGCGATCACTTTCGACCGCATTTCACAGGCCTACGCGAAACGCAGCCAACAGCACCTGCAAGGCGGGCACGGTGACTGAGCCGCTGATCCGCATCGCGAACCTTTACAAGGTGTTCGGCGGGTCGCCCGGGGCCGTGATGCCGATGGTTCACGACGGCCGTTCCAAAGACGATATCCTGGCCGAGACGGGCCATACGGTCGGCCTGCGTGATATCAACCTCGAGATCGAGCGCGGGTCGATCTTCGTCATCATGGGTCTGTCCGGGTCAGGCAAGTCCACGCTGATCCGCCATTTCAACCGCCTGATCGAGCCGACCGAGGGAACGGTGACCGTGGACGGCATCGACGTGACCCGGCTCGACGTACAGGCGTTGCAGGATCTCCGGCGGCGCAAGATGTCGATGGTCTTCCAACGGTTCGCCCTACTGCCCCATCGCACGGTCCTGGAAAACGTCGCCTTCGGTCTCGCGATCCAAAAGACGGCGACCGACGAGCGAAACGAAAAAGCCCGCGAATGGCTGCGAATGGTCGGCCTTGAGGGATACGAAGATCAGTATCCGGCACAGCTTTCGGGCGGCGAGCAGCAGCGCGTGGGATTGGCCCGGGCGCTCTGCACCGACCCCGAAATCCTGCTGATGGACGAAGCGTTCTCCGCCCTAGACCCGCTGATCCGGTCGGATTTGCAGAAGCAGTTGTTGGATTTGCATCGCACGTTGCGAAAAACCATCGTGTTCATCACGCACGACCTGGACGAAGCGCTACGGCTCGGCGACAGGATTGCGATCCTTAAGGACGGCGCGTTATCCCAGGTCGGGCGGCCGGAGGAGGTTCTTCTCGATCCTGCAGACGATTACGTGGAAGCCTTCGTGAAGGACGTAAACCGCGCCCGCGCCCTTACGGTCGAGGCGGTGATGAGTGCGCCGGCCTCCCAGCTCACGGCCGCGACCATTGGCGACGCGCAGGCACAGATGCGCGGTTGGACCGAGCCAATCGGCTATCTCTTCCAGGACGGCCGCTACAAAGGCGTGGTGACCCGGAATACGCTGGCACAAACAGACCAGGACAAAGACCGCCCGTTAGCGCCGCTCGCCGAGTCCGGTCCGGCGCTGAGCCCGGACACGCCGCTGCAGGACGCGCTGCCGGCGGCGCTGGAATCAGCCTATCCCGTGCCGGTGGTTTCCGAAGAGGGTACCTTTCTCGGGGTTCTATCGGCGAAAAACTTGGCGCGCGTCATGGCCGGCAGCAGCTAAGGGGGAGGCCACTCGGCAGGTGCAAAATGACGGAACGCAGCGCGATATTGCAAACCTTCTTCGATTCCATGCACGGCGCGATACGGTCGCGAACGCAACCGAACGATCCCGCCGCCCGGGCCGCCGACCGAATTTTCGCGGCACTTGCGAACCCATGCGCGTCCGCCCCGCATCCGCCCAACCGGGTGCCGGCCTGCCGCCATTTCGACCAAGCCCTCGCCGCCGCCACGCAGACGGGCAGGCAGGGTTCCGAACACGCCTGGGCGCTAAGCGCCCTCGCCGCCGATCTCGCGTGGTACACCCGCGCCGGATCGGACAGCGCCGACACGCGCTTCGCGACCGGTCACGCCAACGCGACGATCGTCGGAAAAGGGGGCCTTGAAGACTGTCCGAAGGTGCGGATCGGCGTAAGTCTTCTCGCCCCGGACGTGCGCTATCCCGATCACCGGCATCCGCCGGAGGAGGTTTATGTACCGCTCTCCCCCGGCGCTTGGCGGCAAGAAGACGGTCCCTGGCGCGAACCCGGACTCGACGGCGTCGTCTATAATCCGCCGAACATCCTGCATGCGATGCGCGCGGCGTCCGTGCCGCTGTTGGCGACGTGGTGTTTATGGGGCGATTGAACCGCCTAAACGGCGATTGCAACCGGCGCGAATCGCTATATACCACTGCGAGAATAGGCATGGACAAACCGGAACGGGACACAGACGCCATGATCGACGCAACGCTGCTGCCGGGCGACGGAATCGGTCCGGAAATTACCGAGGCCGTGGTCGACATTCTCGATCACCTGGGCGCGCCCTTTAAGTGGGATACGCAAGTTGCCGGGCTGGCCGCGATCGACGAGGGCGGCGACCCGCTGCCGCAGGAAACGCTCGACAGCATCAAGCGCACCGGTCTCGCCCTGAAGGGGCCGCTGACGACCCCGATCGGCGGGGGCTTCAAGTCCATCAACGTACGACTGCGGCAGGAATTCGAACTCTACGCCAATGTCCGCCCGGCAAAGACACTTATGCCCGGCGGCCGTTTCGAGGGTGTCGACCTGGTCATCATGCGCGAGAACCTTGAGGGTCTGTACGCGGTCGACGAGCGGTACGAAGCGCGCGGCGACGACCCGAAGGCGGTCGCCTATTCCTCCGGTTACAACACCCGGGTGGAATGCCGCCGCATCGCCGAGTTCGCCTTCGACTACGCCGTCCGCCACAACCGCAAGCGCGTTACCATCGTCCACAAGGCCAATATCCTGAAGGCGTTGAGCGGATTATTCCTGGAGGAATCGCAAGCTGTGGCGAAGGAGTACAAAGGCCGTGTCGAGACCGACGATCGCATCGTCGACGCCTGCGCGATGCAACTCGCGATGAACCCGGAACAGTTCGATATCCTGGTTACGACCAACCTGTTCGGCGACATCCTCTCGGACCTCGCCGCCGGCATTACAGGTGGGCTGGGCCTCGCACCTGGCGCCAACATCGGCGAAGACGCCGCCATCTTCGAAGCGGTGCACGGATCGGCGCCGGACATCGCGGGCCAAGGCAAAGCAAACCCGTGCGCGCTCCTCATGGCGGCCGCATTGATGCTCGACCATGTCGGTCAGACCGACATGGCGGCACACATTCGCGATGCAATTCAGGCCACATTGCAGGGACCGAAAGACAAACTGACCGGCGATCTCGGCGGCACGGGCATGACCCGAGACATCACCACCGCGATCAAGAACAATTTGACCGGCTAAGATGCGGGTGCGGCCATGATCCGGATCAGTTCGTCGACGGTCGGCTGATCTTCCAATCGCTGAACCAAGCCAATCAGCTCTTCAATCTGCGCCGCCGGCAGACACGACCGCACGACCTCCCGAAACTTCCGCTCGACGTCCTCGGCGGAAAGCGGGTTCTCCGCGCTGCCGCGCCGGTTGAGGATTTCGGCATTGAGCGTCCGACCATCTTGGGTTCGCACCGATACGCGCGCGGCATGCCGGAAGGCTGCGCCCATCGCCTCGATCTCCGGGTCGATCTGCGCGGTGATGCGGCCGATAAAATCCAGGACCGCCGGGTCCTGCAACCGGTCTTGCCGGTATTGATCGACGAAGGCGTTGCCGTCGATCGCGATCATCGCCAAGCCGAAATACAGGTTCATCTGCGCCGCCGTCAGGCCCTGCGCTTTGTATTCCCACGCGCAATGCACATAGGTCGCCTCGCTGATCGCCACGTCGACCGCGGCAATATCGTCGGCATTCAGGCCATTGTCCCGAATGATCTGTAGCAGGGCATCCAGCGCCGTGTGGATGCTGGTGACGGCGGCATATTGCTTGAACCCGACATTCGATACCTCCCACACGCTCCTAAGCCCGGCGGTGAGCTTATCCGGCGCCGGGTTGTCGGAATGCGTTACGAGATACCCGCCATACGCCGCTTCCAACACGTCCTCGACGCCGGTGAAGCCGCGCTGGGCCAGTTGCGCCGAATAAATCCCGCTCTGCGCGGCGCGGCCGGAATGCAGCCGTTTCACCATGGCCCCTTCCTGCGCCGCCATCAGGCCGCCCGCCTGGGATCCGACGATGCCGAGGCAATGCAGCGTCCGGTCGGCGTCGAGGCCGAGCATACGGGCCGCCGTGGCCGCCGCCACGAAAGCGCCGGACGTGCCTTGCGGATGGAACCCGTTCAGCAACAACCGCACGGTCGCCGCATTCCCCACCCGGGCGCCGACCTCATATCCCGCCACGATCGCCGTAATCAGCGCCTGCCCACTCGCGGAATCCTGCGCCTCGGCCAAAGCCAACGCCACCGGAAACGCCAAAGATCCGGGATGGATGATCGATTCCTTGTGGATGTCGTCGAGTTCGAAAGCATGACCCGCGGTGCTGTTGACCAACACCGCGTTGGCCGCCGACGTCTTCTTGCCGCTCCCGAAGATCGACGCCTCCGCCCTCGCGCCTTCGGCTTCCACCATGGCCTGCACATGTTGCGTCCAAGGCAACGTCACGCCATGGAGGCACACGCCGATACTGTCCAGGATCGACAACTTGATATGGTCGATAACCTCGACCGGAATATCGTCGAACTGCAGGGTCGCGGCAAATTGCGCCAAATCGCGTGTCGCGTTCAGGAGCAAGGGCGGTTTGGACGCGCTCATGGGAGAGCCTTTCGGGACGGCGTTTCAGGGTCGGCCCACCATAATTCGAATTGGATTTTCTTGGAACTTCGTCGAGATCGGCGTTAGGCCCTGGTCACCGCCGTCAGATTCATCGTGAGCAGTGCGCCGGGTTTGGGCAGCGCCGTGACCGCAACCGCGGTTCGCGCCGGTCCGGACTCTCCCATTTTCTCGGCATAGGCGGCATTCATCGCGGCGAAATCGTTCATATCCGCCAGGAAGACATTGATATGAAGGACGTGATCCAGATCGGACCCTACCGACCCCAGCATGATCTCGAATGCATCCAGGATCTGCTTCGTTTGCGACGCCACATCGGGTCCCGCCAGCTCACCGGTTGCCGGATCGACGCCCGCCGTGCCGCCGATCGTGATGAACTCGCCAACCTTCGCGATGTGACTATACGGCCCGATCGGGGTCATCGTGTTCGGCGGCGTAGACCTTTCAACTTTCGAGGACATGAAGACACCCCAACCCGAGTTTGTTTCTGTTCGGCTGGCGCTAACCGTTGAAGCGGGTCACCGGAACCGGTTGGTCTTCGAGAAGCCGCGCGGCACGACCCGGCCGGCCTGGGCGCGCTTACCGATCCAGTTTTCCAGCTTCGTCTCGGTCCGTGTGCGGTCGCCGATCTGCCAGGATAGGCCCTCCTCCAACGTGAAGGAGGTCACGTCGGCCAATCCGCCCTTATTGAAGCGCTGCAGGATGACACCGCGGCCGCGGCTCATTTCCGGCAGTTCGTCGGCGGGAAAGATCAGTAGTTTGCGGTTGTCGCCGACGACGGCCACATGGTCGCCCTTGAAGATCGCGCAGGCGGTTGCCTCGGCACTGGCGCCGAGATTGAGCACCTGTTTGCCGCCGCGCGTCTGCGCGACCACGTCCTTTTCGGCAACCACGAAACCGCGCCCGTCGCTCGACGCGACGATGCGTTTCTGTTCCGGATCGTGCACGCCGAGCGCGACCACATTGTGCTCGTTACCGAGGTCGATCATCAAACTCAACGGCTCGCCGAATCCGCGCCCGCCCGGCAGCTTGTCCACGCTGATGGTGTAGAAACGGCCGTTGGTGGCGAACAGAATGAGCTTGTCGGTAGTCTGGGCGTGGAAGGCGAAGCGGTGGCGGTCGCCTTCCTTGTATTTCACGTCGCCGAACTTCTCGAGATGCCCGCGCGCCGCGCGAATCCAGCCTTTTTCGGAACACAACACCGTCACCGGCTCGCGTTCGATCATCGCTTCGAGCGGGATCACGACGGCCGACGGCGCGTCACCCAACGCGGTGCGGCGGCGGCCGAGGTCCGTGTCCGGGCCGAATTCCTTCTTCATCTCGGTGATTTCGCCCGCGACCCGCTTCCAGCGCAGTTTCGCGTCCTTGAGCAGTTTCTTCAGGCCCTTGCGTTCCTCGGTCAGGGCGTCGTGTTCGTTCTGGATTTCCATCTCTTCGAGCTTGCGCAAATGCCGCAAGCGCATGTTCAAAATGGCTTCCGCCTGCACCTCGGTCAGCTTGAACGCCTTGATCAACTCGGCCTTGGGATCGTCCTCCTCGCGGATAATCCGGATCACCTCATCGAGGTTGAGATAAGCGATCAGCAAGCCGCCCAGCACTTCCAGGCGATGCTCTATCTTCTCCAGCCGGTGCTTGCTGCGCCGGACCAGCACGTCGTGCCGGTGATCCAGGAAGGCCTGCAGGACCTCGCGCAGGTTCATCACCCGCGGCGTCACGCCCTGGTCCAGGACGTTCATGTTCAACGAAAAGCGGGATTCCAGATCGGTCTGCCGGAACAGGCTTTCCATCAGATGGTCCGGGTCGACATTGCGGCTTTTCGGCTCCAGAACGAGACGGACCTCGGTCGTCGATTCGTCATGTACGTCGCCAAGCATGGTGAGCTTGCGGGCGTGCATCAGTTCGGCGATCTTCTCGATCAGCTTCGCCTTCTGCACCTGGTACGGCATCCCGGTGACGATCACCCGATAGCCGCCGCCCTTAATCTTCTCGACCTCGTAGCTGGCGCGCACGCGGAAGCTGCCGCGCCCGGTCTTATACGCCTCGACGATGGCGTCGCGGTTCTCGCACAACACGCCGCCGGTCGGAAAATCCGGCCCCGGGATCAGGTCGACCAATTTGGCGACGGTCGCCTTCGGGAACTTGATAAGGTGCAGCAGCCCGTTGCAGATCTCGGCCACGTTATGCGGCGGGATGCTCGTCGCCATGCCTACCGCGATGCCCGCCGCGCCGTTGGCCAGCAGATTCGGAAAATTCGCCGGCAAGACGACCGGCTCGTCGCCCTCGCCATCGTAGGTGCCGCGAAAGTCGACCGCGTCCTCGTCGATGCCTTCGAGCAGCCGTTTGGCGACATCGGTCATGCGCGCCTCGGTGTAGCGCATCGCCGCCGCGTTATCGCCGTCGATATTGCCGAAATTGCCCTGGCCGTCGACCAGCGGGTAGCGCACCGCGAAATCCTGCGCCAGCCGCACCATCGCGTCATAGATCGCCGCGTCGCCATGCGGATGGTATTTGCCCATCACGTCGCCGACGATGCGGGCGCATTTCTTGAACCCGGATTCGGGATTCAGGCGCAACTCCCGCATCGCATGCAGCAGCCGCCGGTGCACCGGCTTCAGGCCGTCGCGCACGTCCGGCAACGACCGCGCCATGATCGTCGACAGCGCATAGGACAGGTACCGCTCGCCCAGCGCGTCGGCCAATGGGACCGGGCGCACCTCGCCCGTGGATTTCGCTTTCGCCATGTGTCCGTTCAAAACCCCCGCTCGTGAGACACGAGATATTGATAGCATGCGCCGTCACAGACGCAAGGGGTTGTGGTTAGGGGCCGTTCCGGGCCACCGCCGTCGCATCCGCTTCGGCGACGAAAAGAGCCTCGATGACCGGGCAAACCGCCGACGCGCCATCCTCGCATTGTTCGGCCAATTGCCGAAGGGCGCGGTCCATTCGCTCCAGATCGGCTATTTTCTGCCGGATATCCTCGGCATGGGCCAGTGTGATTTCGCGCACCTGCTGACAGCTCGGCGCACCCTCGCCCGTCAGACCAAGCAGACTGCGGATTTCATCGAGCGAGAAGCCGAGGTTCCGGGCGCGGCGGACGAAGACCAACCGTTTCACGTGGTTCCGGGAATACAGCCGATGCCGTCCGGCGGTGCGCGGCGGCGGAGAAACCAGTCCGATTCGTTCGTAATAGCGGATCGTTTCGACCTTGCAGCCGGATATCCGCGATACCTCGCCGATGGCCAGCGATGTCTGTTCCGTCATGAAATTCGCCCTTGAATCTGTAGTCGCTACAGATTGTATGGTAATCGCCAGTCCGTTCAAGACGGCAACTGATCCGACGCACCCAAAACGGACCGGCTGGCCCATGACCAACAAAAATCTCCTGCGCACCGGCACCATCGGCAGCATCGTCGCAGCGATTTGTTGCTTCACGCCCGCCTTGGTCATCTTGTTCGGCGCGGTTGGCCTGGCGTCGCTTGTCGGCATCCTCGACTACGTGCTGCTGCCGTCGCTGGCCTTCTTTCTGGCCTTGACCGGATACGCGCTCTGGAAACGGCGGGAAGCGAACTGATGCACATTTTCTCGACCCTCACCTGCCCCGACTGCGGCTACAAAAGCTTGGAAGAGATGCCGACGAACGCCTGCGTTTATTTCCACGAATGCGGGTCCTGCAAGACGCTCCTCAAACCGAAGCAAGGCGATTGCTGCGTCTTCTGCTCCTACGGCGACTTGCCCTGCCCGCCGATCCAGACCGGCGGCGGATGCTGCAGCGTGGACGAGCCGGGCTAGGCCCGCTTTTCCGGCTTGCCGTGGTCGTCGGTAAGGCAATGATCATGGGTGTAGTCGGACAGCACCTCGATGACTCGGCAATCGCCGACCTGCCCGTGGCGGCAACCGTGGACCATTCGCTCCAACTCGGTTTTCAAAGCATTCAATCGCGCAATCCGGGCCTCCACCGCCGCCAGATGTTCGCCGGCGATGCGGTCGACATCGGCGCAGGACCGTTCGGGGTCGTCACTCAACGCCAGCATTTCCCGGATCTGGTCTAACGGAAAGCCCAGCTCGCGGGCATGGCGGATGAACCCGAGCCGGGCGAAATGCGCCGGGCCGTATCGGCGCTGGTTCCCGGATGTCCGTAACGGCGCGGGCATGAGGCCGACCTGCTCGTAATAGCGGATCGTCTGGACCTTACAGCCGGTTTCCCGGGCCAAAACGCCGATTGAGAGGACTTTATCGTCCATGCCATTTCCTCTTGAACCTACAGTGACTGTAGATATTAGGATCCCACCCTAGAAAGCAAGACCAATTCGAAACCATGCTTCCGAGGCGCCAGATGGCAGGATGCTGCGACCACAACATCTCCTTCGACGGATCGTCGCCGGCCTACCGGCGCGTCCTCTGGATCGTCATCGCCATCAACGCGGTGATGTTCGTCGTCGAGATGTCGGCGGGGGCCGCCGCCGGATCCAAGGCCCTGCAGGCCGACGCCCTTGATTTCCTCGGCGATACCCTGACCTACGGACTCAGCCTCTACGTCATCGGAAAGTCGGTGCGCATGCGGTCGACGGCGGCGCTGATGAAGGGCGTTTCGCTCGCCCTGATGGGCGTCGGCGTCCTGGGCTGGACGATCTATCAGACTTTCGTGCTCGGCATGCCCGATGCGATGGTCATGAGCGGCGTCGCCTTCCTCGCCTTCGCCGCCAATGTGGCCAGCGTGATGTTGCTGCTGAAATTCCGGAACGGCGACTCGAATGTTCGCTCGGTCTGGCTGTGCAGCCGAAACGACGCAATCGGCAATCTCGCCGTCATCGGCGCCGCCGGTGTGGTGATGTTGACCGGCAGCGCCTGGCCCGACCTGATCGTCGCCGCGGCGATGGCTGCGTTGTTCCTGCAGTCGTCGATCAAGATCATCCACCAGGCGATGACCGAACTGCGCCTAGATCGCGCCGAGGCGGAAGCTTCCGCCGGCACCGCGGATTAGGAGAGTCCGGGCGACCGCTCCAACGTCGCCAGGAACAGCAGCGCACCGATCGTCACCACGAACAATGCCCCAAGCATGCCGACGCTGCGCAGGATCACCGGTTGCGCCGCGCCGTGTGCGTCGGTGGCGTGGATGATCGTGCGCCGCGCACCGATGGCCAGCAGCCCAACGATCGAGACGGTGATCGCGACCCCGAACGCCATAGCCAGCGCGCCGAGAATCCCGACCGCGTAGAGTCCGTTCGCCATGGTGAACAGCAGCAGGATGATCGCCCCGCTGCACGGCCGGATGCCGGCGGCGAGCGCGGCGGCAATCATATCGCGGCCTTGCCGGTACCAAGGGCCGTCCCCGCCCGCATGATCGCGACTATGACTATGTCCGTGATCATGGTGATGGTCCTCGCCCGTGCCGTGCGAATGATCGCAGTCCTTACCGCGGAATGCCCCCCAGGCCATGTATAGCCCGAGCAGGATCACCAGCGCATAGCTGACGAGTTCGATGGTGACGGCGTAGCCCAGCACTTGAATGCGGCCGAGCCCCATCGCGAAGACCAGAACGAAGACGATGACGATCGCCGACACCGCCTGCGTCAGCGCGATCAGGCCGCTCATGATAATGCCATGCGACACCGGACCGTTACGCGCCAGAAAGTAGCTGGTGACGATGAACTTCCCATGCCCCGGTCCCGCGGCATGGAAGACGCCGTAAAGGAAGGCAACCCCGATGACGATCAACGCCGGCAAGAGGGAGTCCGACGTTTCGATTTCTTTCAGCTTGGCGTGGAGATCATTGTTCAGGTCGCGCTGCACGGCGGCAATCTTGAGCAGAAGCCCCCGGTAGGACCGTTCGAGGGCGCCCGGCGGGGCCGCCGGGGCCTCGGTTTCAGTGGCTTTCGGGGCAAACGGACTGCGCGTGTCCGACGCCTGCGCCACCGCAGCGCTCAAGACGCAGATACCGACAGCCATCAAAAGGGGAATCGCGAGGACGCGGATCATCTCAGCTCGTTGCGCAGAGGACATCGACCTTTTTCGGGATAACCATGTCGAAATAGATCGGGTTCTCCGTGTCGTCGCCCACCTTGAAATGACAGCCCCGGCTGCCATTGCCGGTGAATCGCACCGGGTCCATCTCGTCATGAACGACGGAGACATAGAAGGTCGCGTCATACACACCGAAACTGACCGGGATCCGGCGCGGATCGACCGGCTCGTCGAACGGAACGGTGAAGGAATAGCTGACGCGCCCATCCTTCGCGTCGGCCGTAAAATCCGCGATGCGCGGTTCCGGCAGGAGCTTCCCGTCGATCCGGATATGCGTGAAATACCGCAACTCCTTCAGCGCACTAAACGCGCCCGCTTGCAACGCCGCAATCTCGCCCTTGTGGAAGGATTTATCCTTGTCCTTGTCGAAATCTTCGAACAACAGGAAGCTGAAAATCCTGTCGAAGGTCCAGTGGAACCGGAGCCCGGTGACCTTGCCGTTTTCGAACTGGACATAGGAGATGTTGTCGATAAAGACATGCGGATGGGCATTCGCCGACGGCCCCGGTACCATTGTCAGCAGGGCACCGACAACGGTGAGCACCACGATTCGATACGCCTTTTGAAACCAATACTTCATGATCAACGCTAACCTATCTGCCCCGTCGGAAAGTGCAAGCTTGAACACTCCGGATTAACAATTGATTTATGGTGAATGCCCGGAGATCAAGCCTTTACGTAGGCGTCGAGCGGCCGCGCCGGCACCCCGCGACGGATCAACACGCAGTCGTCCGGGAAATCCTGGCCGATCGTGTATCCTTGGTCTGCAAGTTTACCGATAAATCGATCGAGATGCGCCATCGCCGGTGCCACGAAGTCGTGCAGCACGACAAGCGTGTGTTCGTTCGCCGAACAATGCGCCAACGCCCGGGCCGGCCAGCCGTCGTGATCTACCCAGTCGCGCGGAATCGAGTTCCAGATGACGGCGCTATAGCCGCCGTTCGTTAGGAAATCGCGGGCGGCGGCGCTCATCAGCCACGGGCCGATCCGGCCGCCGCCGCCGAACGGCCGAAACCACCGCTCTTCGTGCGCCAAATCGCCGATCTGGCGCTGGGTCGCGCCGATTTCGCGGTCCGGCACGCTCGGGTCGTCGATCCGGCCGAGCGGCGTCTCGTGGGTCCAGGTGTGGTTGCCGATCCAATGGCCCTCGGCATGCGCGCGTTCGGCGACCGTGCGAGCCGCCGGGTCGGCCAGTTTGCGGCCGATCACGAAAAAACAACTCCGCACGTCGTGCTTCGCGAGAATATCGAGGACCCGCGGCGTCACCGCCGGGTCCGGCCCGTTGTCGAAGCTGAGCGTCACCTTGACCAAATCACCCTTCCTCTCGTAACGCGGCGCGCGCCAGCCGTGCGGCGAGCCGTTCACGGGCGTCCGGCAATTGCCGGCGGTGCGGCGCGAAAAGATGGCGGTCGAGAAAATAGCCCGTGAGACGAAACGCGTCAGCGACTTGATCCACCGTTTCCGGTCCATCCCCGAGCAGGAAATCCGGCAGCGGCAGCAATTTGTCGTGATAGGCCGCCCCCGCCTCGCGCGACACCGCCCGCCCGGTTTTCGGCGACACGTAGGCGAGGTCGTCGGCCTGCCCCGTCGCGGCGCAGGCGGACAGGTCGAGGCCGAACCCCAACTCGCCCAATAACGCGAATTCCCAACGCGCGTAGGCCACCGCCCAACCATCCTCGTCCAATGCTGCAATCAAATGCCGCAATCCACTGTAAATATTGGCTTCGGGCTCGCGCTCGGGCACGACGAAATCGATGATTGCGGTCGCGGCACTAAGCGCGGCCAGCCGGCCGGGATCGTCGAGCCATTGCGCGCTGACGCTGTGCAGCAGTTCCACGGTGAAGGCGCCGAGATGTTCTTCCAGCCGTGCGCGCCAAGTCACGGCGACGAAATTTCCTTGTTGCAGCACGCCGCGCTGCCGCCGTCCGGCCCCGCCGCGCACCAACCCGGCATGACGCCCATGCTCGGCGGTCAACAGCGACAGGATCGCTGCCGTCTCTCCATGCTTGCGCGCGGACAGGACAATGCCGTGATCGGACCATTCCATAACGCCGGGACTCTACCCTACCTTTGCCGGGCGTGTGGGATTTGGATTGCGTCAGGCGTTGTGATCGAGGCCCCACATTTGGAAATGCTCCCGGCTATCGATCCAGTTCTGACGCACCTTCACCCGAAGGAACAGATGGATCTTGCAGCCGAACAGCGTGCCGAGTTCCTCGCGCGCCTCTGCGCCGATCTGTTTGATCAGTTTCCCGCCCTTGCCCAGGATGATGGGGCGTTGGCTGTCGCGCTGCACATACACGATCTGGTCGATCCGGACGCTGCCGTCCTTGAACGGCTCCCAGGACTCGGTTTCGACGGCCACGGCATAGGGTACTTCCTGATGGGTTTTCAGAAATAGCTTCTCCCGCGTCACCTCGGCGGCGAGCAACCGTTGCGGCAGATCGGAAATTTGATCTTCCGGGTAGTGCCAAATTCCCGGCGCCACCTTTTCCGCGAAATAGTCGTGCAAATCCTCGACGCCGTCCCCGTTCAGCGCGGATACCATAAAAGTCTCGGTGAAGACGCCCGACTCGTTCAGCGCGGCGCTGAGCGCCAGCAGGCTCTCGCGCTTCACCTTGTCGATCTTGTTGAGGACGAGGATCGCCGTGCGGTTGTCCTTCTTCAGGCCGTCGACGATCCGCTTCGCATTGTCATCCAACCCCCGCGCCACGTCTACGAGCAGACAAACCTCGTCCGCCTCCGCCGCCCCCTGCCACGCGGCGGCCACCATCGCCCGATCGAGCCGGCGGCGCGGCGCGAAGATCCCCGGCGTGTCGACGAACACGATCTGGCTCGCCCCGCGGATCGAGATGCCGAGCACCCGCGACCGGGTGGTCTGAACCTTCGGGGAGACGATCGTCACCTTCGCGCCGACCATGCGATTGATCAGGGTGGACTTCCCCGCATTCGGCGCGCCCAGCACCGCAACGAAACCGAACCGGCTCTCTTCGGGCGGCGGCATCGTCATTCGGACACAGCCTCCATGAGGCGTTGCGCCGCGATCTGCTCGGCGGCGCGCTTGGACGATCCGGTCCCCTCCGCAGCGACATGCCCTTCCACCGAAACCGACACGGTGAAGGCCGGGGCATGATCCGGGCCCTTCCGGCCGACGACGCTATAGGTCGGCAACGGCAAGCCCCGCCCCTGCGCCCATTCCTGCAAGGCGGTCTTGGCGTCCTGCGGCGGCGCGATGGCCGCGGCGAGGCGTCCGGCCCAGTGATGTTCGATAAAGGGCCGGACACTGTCCAATCCGCCGTCGCTATAGATCGCCGCGATGACCGCTTCGCAAACATCCGCCAGGATCGCGTTGTTCTCGCGGCCGCCGGAATCCGCCTCGCTCCGGCTCAGCTGGATATGGGGTCCGAGGCCGATATCGCGAGCCACGTCGGCCAGTGTCTCCTGGCGGACGAGTGCCGCCAAGCGGCGCGCCAGCGCGCCTTCCTGCTCGTCCGGAAAGGCCGCCAGCAGCATGTCCGTTACCACGAGGGCAAGGACCCGATCGCCGAGGAATTCCAACCGTTCATAGCCCTCCGCCCGCCGCGGCGCCGCGCTGCGATGGGTGAGCGCCTCGCTCAACAGTGCGGGCGACGAAAAGGCGTATCCGAGCGCTTCCGCGGCGTCATCCGTCATGGGGTTAAGTGTATGCCGCAACGCCGGCGGCGGGAAACCGTCCGGATGGGCGGTATCCGGTCATCGCGGTCAATCGATGCCGTTGAACAGGCGGCCGTAGCGAACGGCCAGCGGCCATTTCCAGATTTCCCAGATCCGCGCGCTGCCGTCGGTCGAGAAGAACAGGAATTGCGCACGTCCAACGAAATTCTCGATGGGGACGAATCCCACGTTATTGGCCGCCCGGCTGTCCAGGGAGTTATCCCGGTTGTCGCCCATCACGAAATACTTGTCCTTGGGCACGGTATATTCGCGGGTATTGTCCATCTGGCCGAGATCGGTGTCCGCCTCGATGACGCGATAGGACGCGCCGTTCGGCAGCGTCTCGACATACTGCGGCACCTTGCGGACACCGCCGAACGGGCTGCGAAGCGCGAAATCCTCGATACGCTGTTTCTGGACCGGCTTGCCGTTGATATGCAACTGCCCCTTGATGACCTGGATGCGGTCGCCCGGCAGGCCGACCACCCGCTTGATGTAATCGGTGCTGTTGTCGGTCGGCAGCTTGAAGACCGCGACGTCGCCGCGCGTCGGCGGCGTTTCCATCACCCGCCCCTTGAACAGGGGCAGGCCGAACGGCAGCGAGTACCGGCTGTATCCGTATGAAAACTTGGAAACGAACAGGTAATCGCCGACCAGCAACGTGGGAATCATCGATCCGGACGGAATATTGAAGGGCTCGTAGGCGACCGTCCGCACGACCAGCGCGATCAGGACCGCATAGATGATCGTCCGCAGCGTCTCCAACAGGCCGCCTCCCGCCTTTTGCACAGGCGTTTCCGCGACGTCGGACTGTACCGTGGACTTGCCGCCGCCGGGCCCGTCGCCAGCTTTATTGGATGCCATTCAAAACCGCCATTGTCCCAAGTATCGGCGTGATATGGGCAGTCCTGCCGCCTGCTGTCAAGGGAGGGAAATATAGCGCCGCAAAGGCCAAGACCCGCCCCGTGTTAGAATTCGGGGTCGGACGGCGGTGATCCGCCCAAATGGCGGATAAATGACACAATCGGCGAGGAGAACCGGGTGATGGAAGACGGTATCGTGTTACTGGGATGCGGCGATGTGGGCCCCATTCGGGAACCGTTGGAGGATTTCGGCGCCCTGGCAAAGCCGACACTGGCCGGTGGCGACATCCGGTTTGCCCAGTGCGAGCGTGTCTATTCCGAGCGCGGCAGCCTGCAGATCCACTCCGGCGGCGGGCACAGCCGCTGCGCGCCGCATATGGCGTCGATCTTCACGGATTGCGGGTTTGACGTACTGTCGGTGGCGAGCAACCATGCCATGGACTGGGGCGGAGACGCCCTGCTCGACACCATCGATCTGCTGCGCGACCAGGGTATCGCCGTGGTCGGCGGCGGCCGGAATCTGGCCGAGGCCCGAGAGCCGGCCATCCTGGAGCGCGATGGCGTGACGGTGGCCTTCCTCGCCTATTGCTCGATCCTGCGCGAGGGCTATGCGGCCGGTCCCGACAAGACGGGCGTGGCACCGCTGCGCGCCCATACCTACTACGAGCCCTTCGACTATCAGGCGGGCGTACCGCCCCGTGTCGTGACCGTGCCCTACGCGGAAGACCTCGCCGCCATGGAAGCGGACATCGCCGCCGCGAAGCAGCGGGCGCAAGTCGTTGTGGTCTCGCTGCACTGGGGCATCCACTTCATCCCCCGCATGATCGCCGACTATCAGCCGGTTGCCGCAAAGGCCGCCTTCGCCGCCGGCGCGGATCTGATCCTCGGCCATCACGCGCATGTGCCCAAGGCGATCGGCGCTTACAACGGCAAGGTGTGTTTCTACAGTCTCAGCAATTTCATCATGACGGGGACCGAAAAATCTCCCGAGGAGGCCAAGAAATTCGAGCGCGACTATCATGTCGAGCTGGACCCGGACTACCCGAACCTGGCTTACGGATCCGACGCGAAGCGCAGCCTGATCGCCAAGGCGGTGCTGGGCGCGGACGGCGTCAAGCGGGTGTCCTTCCTGCCGGTCCTGATCGACCCGCAGCTCCGGCCGGAGGTTCTGCACAACGGAGACCCGCGTTTCGACGACGCGGTGAGTTTCATGGAAGGGGTGTCCGAGGACTTTCCCCACCGTTTCGCGGTCGAGGGCGACGAGGTCGTCGTCGAGGCTTAGACGGCGTCCCTATACCGGCACGGCGCCGCGCACCACGGTGCGATTCAGGATGCGGACGTGTTTGTCCATCTCGAAATTGTCAACCGCGCGATGCAGCAGACAGCGGTTGTCCCAGATCACCAGATCGCCGGGCCGCCAATGATGCCGATAGACGAAGCGGTCCTGGGTCGCGAAGGTCTGCAATTGATCGATCAGCGCCTCGCCCTTTTCAACCGGCCAGCCGTCCACATGCGAACTGTGGTTCCCGAGATAGAGGACCTTGCGGCCGGTGCCGGGATGGGTCCGAACCAGCGGGTGGATGACCGGCGGCGCGTCCCGTTTTTCCTGCTCGGTCGCGGGTCGGCTGCCGGATTTTTCCCGCGACCGCTGCCAGCTATGCCATAGGCGGAGCGATGCGAGGTCCCGCTTGCGTGATTCGGGCAGCGCGTCATAGGCGGCTTCCATATCGGCGAATTCGGTATCGCCGCCATCCGGCGGCAACTGCACGGCGTAGAGCAGCGTCGCGAGCGACGGCCGCGGCATATAGGACTTGTCCGTATGCCAGGAATAATTGCCGATATTGCGGCCGCGCGCCGGGCGGTCATTCTCGTCGAGATTGTTGACCGGATGGACTTCCGGCACACCGGCGCCGCGAAACTCGCGATTCACATGCGGCTCCAGTTCACCGAAGCGCTTGGTGAAGGCGGCCTGTGCTTCCGGAGACAAATCCTGGTCCCGCAGCGCGAGCACCTTGTACTGATTTAATGCATCCAGGACGGCATCCCGGGTTGCGTCGCTCATCGGCTGGGCGGCGTCGAAACCTAATATTTCCGCGCCCATCAGCGGCGACAGCGGACGCACCTCGAACGGCCATTTTGTCGGCGCCCTTGCCGCGGCGCATGGTTTTGTCATGTCGGGGCTGGCCATTGAAATCGCACTCCTTCGGTGTCCGGCCATTCTAGCAGAGCTGTCGCGTTCACGCCCACTCACCCGCCGTATTTCCGGGCCAGCGCCTCATACTCCGCGAGACCCAGAATCTCGTTTTGACGGTCGAGCCCGTTCATGCGCTCGAGCAGGGGTTCGGTCGTTCCCTCGCGCTGCAGAATATCCAGGAACTCCTGCGCTTGCCGCGTCAGGAACCGTGCCAATCCGTTGGCGAAGAGCGCCACGCTGTAGCCGAGCTCCTGCAGGTCTGCGGCCGAGAGCAAGGGGCTGCGGCCGCCCTCGATCATATTGGCCAGTACCGGTACGTTAACCGCCTTCGGGATCGCAGCGAATTCCTCAACCGATTGCGGCGCTTCGACGAAGACCACATCCGCCCCCGCCTCCGCATAAGCGGCCACGCGATCGAGCGCCGCGTCTAACCCGTCCACTGAACGGGCGTCGGTCCGCGCAATAATCAGGAAGTCGGGATCGCCCCGGGTATCGAGCGCCGCCTTCAATTTGTCGATCATCTCTTCGACCGGTACAAGCGACTTACCCGTGAAATGCCCGCACCGCTTCGGAAACTCCTGGTCCTCGAGACGGATGGCGGCGACGCCGGCGCGCTCGAATTCCCGGACCGTTCTGATGACGTTGAGTGCATTGCCATAGCCGGTATCCGCGTCGCAGATCACCGGGAGATCGCATGCATCCGCGACGCGGCGGGCGCGCTCGACCATTTCGGTCATCGTCACAAGGCCCAGATCGGGCATGGCGAGCATCGTGTAGGTAACGCCGGCGCCGTTCATCTCGACCGCCTTGAACCCGGCCTGTGCGATCATCCGCGCCATAATGGGATCGTAGGTGCCAGGGGCGACGAGGATTTGCTCGTCGTTCACGAGTTGGCGCAGCTTGGTCGTGTGTCTCATGGTCCGCCTCCTGTCCTGCCGTCAGGGCAACCTATCAGGCTTGGCTTCGCCGGACGAACCGGGCGTCCGGGCACGCGCTCGGGATAGCCACATGGTGACGGGGCCGGGACACTACTTCCAGATAGTCGTAATGAGTAGTAACCCTTTGAAACCGGTACCTCTCTTGGATAGATGACACGCTGCACCGGTCTGTGCGAACGGTATCCTGTGATGCATAGGATCGAGAGTGGCATAGACCGGGCATCCGACCGCTTTCAGACGATCTACGATGTGCTGCGGCATTGGGCCCGTCACACGCCGGCGGCGCCCGCCTTTTTGGCGGTCGATCGTCCGCCGACCGACTACGGCACACTCTTGCAAGCGGTCGATCAAATCGGAACCGAATTGACCGCCTGCGGTGTCCGGCGGTGCGACCGGATCGCGATTGCCGAACCGGGCGGCCCGGATGTCGCCATCGCCGCCGTCGGCGTCTGGTCCCACGCGGCGGTGGTTCCGATTAATCCCAACGTCACCCCCGGCGAAATGGCGCTGGCGTTGCGGGATTTGGGGGTAAAGGCCCTCGCCGTTACCGACCCGGAAGCGTCCCCTGCCCGCGACATAGCGCGGCGGCTCGGGCTTCCGGTCCTAACGATCATCCGGGATATCGGGACGGATACCTATCGGATAGAGATCACGGGCGAGCCGCTCGGTCCGCCCGGACCACGCGAACCGGCACTGCCCGACGATCCGGTTCTCATCCTAGCCACATCCGGCACGACGTCGCACAGCAAGATCGTCCCCTTACTGCAGCGCCACCTCCATGCGCGCGGGGCGTTGAATTCGCGGTTCCTCGAACTGACGCGCGACGACCGTGCGCTGAACCTGATGCCGCTGTTCCACGGCGCCGGACTGAGCGCCGGGATCGCGACCTGCCTGTTCGCGGGCAGCAGCGTATGCGCCCTGCCCAGCCTAGACGCCGGAACGTTCTACCGGCATCTGGAAGCGCTCGAGCCGACCTATGCCATGGGCGCACCCGCGGTCTTCTCGTCGGTCCTCGATCAGGCCGATCGCTTCCAACCGGCCGTCGCGAAAGCGCGCCCGCACCTCCGAATGATTCGGACCGGCGCTGGAAAGCTCGATACCGATCTGGCCGACCGGCTTCAAGAAACCTTCGGCGTACCGGTGATCCAGGTTTACGGGTCGTCCGAATCCGGCTGGCTGGCCTGCGATCCCATGGCGGCGGCGCGGCGCAAACCGGGCAGCGTCGGCCTGCCGCGGCCGAACGAAGTCGCCGTGTTCGCCGACGATGGCGAATTCGCCCCTGCCGGCACCGTCGGCGAAGTCGGCGCCCGCGGCGAAGCCGTCTTCGAGGGTTACGAAAACGGCGGCCCGTCCGACAACGCCGTCTTTGTGGATGGATGGTACCGAACGGACGACGCCGGCTATTTCGACGAAGACGGCTACTTGTTCCTCACCGGACGCCTGAATGAGGTGATTAATCGGGGCGGCCAGAAAGTGGCGCCAAACGAGGTCGACGACGCCCTGCAGTCGCACCCGGCGGTTCGCGCCGCGGCCGCCTTTCCCGTCCCGCATGCCACGTTGGGCGAGGAGATCGCGGCGACCGTCGTTACAACGGACAATGCATCGGCCGACGAACAGACGCTGCTGCGGTATGCGCGGGAGCGTCTTGCGCCGTATAAAGTTCCCCGTCGAATCGTATTCGTCGATGACATTCCGAAAGGCGACACCGGCAAGGTGCAACGCCACAAACTGGCCGAAACGCTCGGGCTCTCGGCGGCCGCTCCGGTCTCCGACCCCCGAAACCCGGCGCTAGATCGGCCGGCGACACCGTTGGAGGAAACCCTTCGAACGCTCTGGGCCAAGGCGTTGGATCGTCCGGACGTCGGCCTGCATGATGATTTCTTCATGCTCGGCGGCGATTCCCTGCAGGCGGTTAACCTGTTCCTCGACATAGAGCGGCAATTGGACCGCCGACTGCCGCGCGCCATCCTGTTCGACGCCGCGACCGTCGCCGAGATGGCGGCCCGCATCGAGGCGGAACCGCCGTCACGCTGCCTCGTGCCGATTCAGCCGAAGGGCGACCGGCCACCGTTCTTCTGCGTGCACGATCAAGACGGACATGTCCTGAATTTTCGCGCGCTCGCCAAGCATCTCGGCGATAGGCAGCCGTTTTACGGCTTGCAGGCGCGCGGGTTGGACGGGACCGAAATTCCCTTCGCCGACGCGGATACCATGGCCGCACACTACATACAGGAGATTCGCCGCGTTCAGCCGGACGGCCCCTTCCTGTTGGGGGGATACTCGTTCGGCGGCCGGATCGCCTATCTCATGGCGCAAAAACTCCGCGCCGCCGGAGAGGACGTTCCGCTGTTGGCACTGTTCGACACCTACTATCAGGGCGGCAAGCAGCGCGCGAGCGTCGGCCAGTGGTTCCGGCTACATGCGCGGCGGCTCACCCGACAATCGCCCGCGCAGATGCCCGCGTATTTGGGACGCCGGATCATCTCGGCATGGGAGGTCTTCGCCGTCGCGATCCGCACCGCCGTGTTCACCAAGGCCTGGCGCTACTATGAAAGCCGCGGCAAGATCGTGCCGAAGATGCTTCGAAATCCCGCCGGTGCGAACGACATCATTTCCAGCAACGTTACGCTCGCTCCCTATGACGGCGCCGCTGTATTGTTCAAAGCCGAATTGCCGGCGCTACTGGACCGGGAAGTCCATGATGGCTGGCGCAACATCATCAAAGGCGATTTGGAAACACGCCCAATTCACGGCCGGCATGCGGACGTGATGATCGAACCGACCGTTTGCGAATTGGCCGCCGAGTTGAAGGACTGTATCGAGGCAAGGCTCGGATAACCGCCCCGCCCGGACACATGTCCGCGCGCATTGACCCAAATCAACGCTGCATCGCCGTGAAAATGCGCTCCTACCTGGTGAAGGTCTTGACCGCATTTGGAAGGATCGAGCGTGAAATCCATACGGCACCTGGCCAGCGGCCTGACCGCGGCACTCCTAATCGCCGGACACCCCGCTTCGGCCGCCGAAGGCGATCCGGTGGCCGGCGAAGCGCTTGCGAAACAATGGTGTGCCGCCTGCCACGACACCGGCCACGGCAAAACGGTCAAGGACGGTGCCCCGTCTTTCGTCGAAGTCGCGCGCCATCCCAAGTTTAGTCCGGACCGGCTAAAGGTATGGCTGTCGGACCCGCATCCGCCGATGCCGAAACTGGACCTGTCACGGCGTGCGATCGACGATCTCATCAGCTACATCGGCAGCCTCAAATAACTGTCGAAACGTTCGATCCATTGAAATGAACCTGCATCGGGAAGATCGGCGCGGTAAATAACGACGGGGCCGATTTGCATCCATCCGGCCGGGATTTCGTGAAAATTTGACGCGAATTCGGCCGCAAGACAGCCCCTTGCCCGCCCCTGTTGCCGCGCCTATGGTTGCGTCGGAACAGCAGGGACGACCGGCATGTACGACCTGATCATTCGGGGCGCATCGCTTATCGATGGCCTCGGCGGGGCGCCGAAAACCGCCGATCTGGCGGTATCGGACGGCCGTATCGCCGAAATCGGCGCGGTTACCGGCCCGGCGCGCGAATCCGTCGACGCGGCGGGTCTGTGCCTCATGCCGGGGATCATCGACGTCCACACGCATTACGACGCGCAGCTCACCTGGGACCCGCAATGCTCGCCCTCGCCGGCGCTCGGCGTCACGACCGTCGTCATCGGCAATTGCGGCTTCGGGATCACCCCGAATACGCCGGACACGCGCGAGACCCTCATCAAGAACCTGTCCGAGGTTGAAGGTATGTCGCTGACCGCGTTGCGGGCGGGGATCGATTGGCGTTTCGACGATTTCGGCGGCTATCTGGACCTGTTGGCGACCCGCGGCGTGGTGCCCAACGTCGCCGCCTTCGCCTGCCATTCCAGCATCCGCGTCGCGGTGCTTGGCGACGATGCCTCGATGCGCGCCGCGACCGATGCCGAAGTGGAGAAGATGGCGTCGATCCTGCGCGATGCCCTCGACGCCGGCGCGATCGGCTTCGCCTCCTCAACCTTCGAGAACCATAATGGGTTCGGCGGTCTGCCGATGCCGTCACGGCTTGCCGAGGAAACCGAGTTCGAACGCCTGATCGACGAGCTCGGGTCCGCGGGCCGGGGCTTGTTCATGGTCACCGCCGGCGAGCGCACCACCATCGATACCCTGACCGGTTATTCCCGGCGCAGCGGCCGGCCCATGGTCTACGCCGCGCTGCTGCACAATAGCCAGGTGCCGGAACGAACCCGGTCCGTCCTGTCGGGGTGCCGGGCCGCGCAATCGGCCAACGTCCCGGTCTATGCGCAGGTGTCCTGCCAGCCGCTGAGCATGAATTTTTCGCTCGACGCCGCCTATCCGCTCTACGGAGTCGACCCGTGGGGATCGCTGCCGATCGACGATCCGGCGGCACTCCGCGCGGCCCTCGCCGACCCCGATTTCCGCGACAAATTCCGGCGCAGTCTGACGCAACCGGTCGGCGGGCGGTTGTTCAACGGCGATTGGGACCGGGTCGAGGTTGCGGTCTGCGCCACGCATCCGGCCTACGAAGGCCAATCCATTCCGGCGCTGGCCGACAAAGTCGGGGTCGATGCCGTCGATTTCTTCTTCGATCTCGCCCTATCCGAAGACCTGGCGACCGTGTTCAACGCGAAACTTCTGAATGTGGACGAGGACGCGGTCGGCGATATCCTGCAGCATCCCGATAGCGTGATCAGCCTGTCCGACGCCGGCGCGCACCTGACCTTCTTCTGCGACGCGGGCTACGGCTTGCACCTGCTCGGCCATTGGGTACGGGAGCGCGGCGATTTCGAGATCGGCGAAGCGGTCCGCCAGATCACGAGCCGCCCGGCGGAGATTTACGGCATCCGCGATCGCGGCACGCTGACCGAAGGTGCGTGGGCCGACATGCTGCTGTTCGACCCTGAAACCGTCGGCATCACGGGGATCGAACGCCTGCACGACCTGCCCGCCGGACAGAGCCGCCTCGTGCGACGTGGGCTTGGAGTTAACGGCGTGTGGGTCAACGGCACGCTCGTGCATGACGGCGACGTTTATTGCGACCACGCCCGCCCGCCGGGCCAAGTTCTCACCGAATTCGACGCGTAGCGCGGCGCAGACGGTCGGACACGGAACATGCGCAACGGCTTCTCCTTTTGGCGCCTCCTTCGCCGGATCGTCATCCTGATCGTGTTGCTGGTTTTGGTCCTGCCTGCCGGGCTGACCCTGCTGTACCGCGAAGTGGCCCCGCCGGTAACGCCGCTGATGGTGATCCGGCTGTTCGAGGGTGAAGGGATCAAGTCCGAGTGGGTGCCGTTGCGGCGGATATCGCCGCATCTGATCCGCTCGGTCATCGCCCTGGAGGACAGCCGTTTCTGCAGCCACGACGGCGTCGATTGGGTCGAGATGAGCGATGCGGTGAGCGATCACCTCAAGGGCGGGCGGCTTCGCGGCGCCAGCACGATCTCGATGCAGACAGCTAAGAACCTATTCCTATGGCCCGGCCGAACCTTCCTGCGCAAGGCGATCGAAGCGCCGCTGACCTTCATGATCGAAGCCATCCTCGGCAAGCGCCGCATCCTGGAAATCTATCTGAACGTGGTGGAATGGGGGCCGGGCATCTACGGCATCGAAGCCGCGTCGCGCGCCTATTTCCGAAAGCCCGCCGCCGCCCTTACCGCGTGGCAAGCGGGGCTGTTGGCCGGTATCCTGCCCAACCCGCGGCGCTGGTCGCCCCGGAAACCGACCGACTATATCCGCGACCGCGCGCGCACCGCGATGGCCCGCGCAAAAGCGGTCGCGCCCGCGCTCAAATGCCTTCGGAAAAACCGCTAGGAAACCTGGGTCGACCGCGGGACCGCCGAGATGATCACCGTGACATGCGCCAGCGGATATTCGTCGGTGATCGTCACGTCGATCTGCGCCGCCATGTCGGCCGGCACCAGCGTCTGCAGATGCGCCAGCGCACCGCCGGTCAGTTCCATCGTCGGCTTGCCCGACGGCAGATTGACCACGCCCATGTCGCGCCAGAAGATGCCGCGCCGGAAGCCGGTGCCGAGCGCCTTGGAACACGCCTCCTTGGCGGCGAACCGCTTGGCATAGCTGTCGGCCCGCCGGGCGCGCTTGTCCGATTTCGCCCGTTCGATGTCGGTGAAGCAGCGCTCCTCGAACCGGCCCGGGAAACGCTCGAGCGTGCTCTCGATCCGCCGGATATCCACCAAATCGCTGCCGACGCCGATGATCATCAGGCGCTGCGCTCCCCGGACGCATCGGCGCGCGCCTTATCCATCAGCGACCGCATCCGTTTGATGGCGCTTTCCAGGCCGCCGAAGATCGCCTCGCCGATCAGGAAGTGGCCGATGTTGAGCTCGACAATCGTCGGGATCGCCGCCACGGGACCGACGGTATCGAAGCTCAATCCATGCCCGGCGTGGCATTCCAGCCCTACGGCCTCGGCATGTGCTGCGGCAACGGTGATGCGCTCCAACTCCGCCTCCTGCTCATCCGCGTCGACCTCGCAATACCGCCCGGTATGCAGTTCGACCACCGGCGCGCCGAGCGACACCGCGGCATCCAACTGCGCCGGGTCCGGATCGATGAACAGCGACACCCGAATGCCGGCCTTCGACAATTCGCCCACGTAATGCTGCAGGTGGTTGTGACCGCCGACGGCATCCAGGCCGCCCTCGGTGGTCAGCTCCTCGCGCTTCTCAGGCACGATACAAGCGGCATGCGGTTTATGTCGCAGCGCGATCTCCAGCATCTCGTCGGTCGCCGCCATCTCGAAATTCAGCGGCACACTGATTTCCGCCATCAGACGCTCGATATCATCGTCGGCGATATGCCGCCGGTCCTCGCGCAGATGCGCGGTGATCCCGTCCGCGCCGGATTTCTCGGCCAGCACGGCCGCCCGCACGGGATCCGGATGCCGGATGCCCCTGGCATTCCGCACCGTCGCGACGTGATCGATGTTCACCCCAAGTCTGAGAAAGCGTTTCATGGTCGTTGCTCCTCTTGAGATCGCGCGCCCGTACGGATCAAACGCGCGCGCGCTCGACCGAGTTTATCACCGACGTCGCGCGGAGGGCGGCGACGATGTCGGTCAACTGCTTGATGTCGCCCACCTCGATATCGATGAGCATATCGAAAAACTCCGGCGAGCGATCGGTGATCTTCAAATTGCTGATGTTACCGCCGTCGCGGCCGACCACGGTGCAAACGACACCCAGGCTGCCCGGCGTGTTGCCGACGACAACCTTGATCCGGGCAGTGTGCGGCATGCCGGATTCGTCGACGTCCCAGGCCAGATCGATCCAGCGCTCGGGCATGTCGGAAAAGCTCTCGAGCGTCTCGCAATCGATGGTATGGATCGTGACGCCCTTGCCCGTGGTCTGAATGCCGACGATCCGGTCGCCCGGAATGGGATGACAACAGCCTGCGAGATGCACCGCCACGCCGGGCGTCAGCCCCTTGATCGCCACCGGCTCCTTCTTGCCCTTGCGGCGGTGCCGCAGCGCCATCCGGCCGCGCCAGCCCTTGCGCTTCTTGCTGCCGGGATAGACGGAATGCAGCACGTCCAGGCCGGTCACATCGCCCTGCCCGACCATGGCGTATAGATCGTTGTTCACGCGCGCATGGAAAATTTTAAGCACGCCCTCGATCGCCTTCTCCGTGAACTCGTAACCTTCCTCGCGAAACACGTTTTCGACGATCTCGCGGCCGAGCTGGATATACTCCGCGCGCTGTTGGCCCCGCACGAAGCGGCGGATGCAGGCCCGTGCCTTGCCGGTGACCGCGAAACTCTCCCAACTGGGCGACGGCGTCTGCGCCTTCGAGGTGATGATTTCCACCTGATCGCCGTTGCGCAACCGCGTCCGCAGGGGAACGATGCGGCCGTTCACCTTGGCGCCGACACAGGTATTGCCGATATCCGTATGGACCGCATAGGCGAAATCCACCGCCGTGGCGCCAACCGGCATCGCCTGCAACTCACCCTTCGGCGTGAAGCAGAAGACCTGATCGGCGAACATCTCCAGCTTCGTATGCTCCAGAAATTCCTCGGCCCCGCCGGCGTGATCCAAAATTTCCAGCAATTCGCGCAGCCAGCGATATTGCATACCCTCGGTGCGCCCCGTCGGCCGGGCGCCCTGCTTGTACTGCCAATGCGCCGCGACGCCCAACTCCGCGATTTCATGCATGTCATGGGTGCGAATCTGCACCTCGATGCGCTGGTTCTCCGGCCCCATGACCGTCGTGTGCAGCGACGTGTATCCGTTCGGTTTGGGCAGCGAGATATGGTCCTTGAAGCGACCCGGGACGAGCCGGTAGTTGCTGTGGATCACGCCGAGCGCGCGATAGCAATCTTCCGTCGTATCGACCAGCACCCGGAACGCCATGATGTCCGAAAGCTGCTCGAACCCGACGTTGTCGCGCTGCATCTTGCGCCAGATCGAGTGCGGCCGTTTCTCCCGGCCCGACACGTCGGCATCAAGACCGTGTTCGGCCAGGGTCGACTTCAACTCGGCGAGCACCCGGTCGATCACGTTGCCGCCCTGTTGGCGCAGGAACTCCAGCCGGCTCAGGATCGACGCGCGGGCATCCGGGTTCAGCTCGGAAAACGCCAGGTCTTCCAGTTCTTCCTTCCAATCGCGGATGCCGATCCGCTCCGAAAGCGGAACGTAAATGTCCATCGTCTCACGGGCGATGCGCCGACGCTTGTCCGCATTGCCGATATAACCGAGCGTCCGCATGTTGTGCAGCCGGTCGGCCAGCTTGACCACCAGGACCCGAATGTCCTGCGACATGGCGAGCACCAGCTTGCGGAAGTTCTCCGCCTGTTTGGCGCGATCCGATTGGGTGTGAAGATCGAGCTGCGACAGCTTCGTGACGCCATCGACAAGACGGGCGATCTCGTCGCCGAACTTTCCTTCGATATCGTCAAGGGTCGCAACCGTATCCTCGACCGTGTCATGCAGCAGTCCCGTGACGATCGAGGCCGTGTCGAGCTTTTTCTCGGACAGGATGCCCGCCACCTCGACCGGGTGGGAAAAATAGGAATCGCCCGACGCGCGCTGCTGATTGCCGTGCGCGCGCATGGAATAGACATAGGCGCGGTTGAGGGTGTCCTCATCCGCGCCCGGATCGTAACCTTTAACTTTCTCGACAAGTTCGTATTGCCGCATCATGCCCGGTCACTCCGCGTGGCATGATGCGCCGGCGCCCGGTGTGCGGCGCCGGTCGTCGGTCATTCCGTCTTGGTCTGCCCGTCGGTCGGCGCGTCACCGGCAGCGCCGTCGCTGGCACCCATCTCCGCTTCCTTTGCGGTCATGATGCTCATCCCCGACGGCAACCCTTCGGACCCGTCTTCATGGCCGGCCATCGCCGCCGCCATGTATTCCATGGGCTCGTCTTCTTCCGGCTCGTCGATTTCCGGAACCTTCTGCAGGCCGCGCACGAGATCGTCCTTCAGCTTATCGAGCGGCACGGTTTCGTCCGCGATCTCGCGCAGCGCAACGACCGGATTCTTATCGTTGTCGCGTTCAACCGTGATTTCCGCGCCGGCGGAAATCTCACGGCTGCGCTGGGCGGCCATCATTACAAGCTCGAAACGATTGGGCACCCGTTCTACACAGTCTTCCACGGTGACACGCGCCATGCTCTACCCTACTCCGCTGTTTGCGCTTCCTCGGAAGCGCGCTGCCAAAAGGCCGAATTACGGCAGGAAACCTGCCAATCATGACCAGAATATAGGGGCGGACAGGCCCCGACTTCAAGGATATTCCACCCTATACATATTATACCGGATCGGGTGGTTGAAAACCGGTATTGCAGCAATATTTCGGATGAGAACCCGTTCGAATTTGCCGCAACTGCCACTTGCGAAAATTTTATAAGCCCTCTAAGTAATAGACACGAACATGAAATAACGTGCAATAAACCGGCCGCACGTTCTTGAACCAAAAAAATAAACGATTACCGAAAGTTGCAATCTCGATGTTAGACAACATCTATAGTAATGAAAAATTGGGGCTGTTCATCGACGGCTCTAATCTTTACGCAGCGGCGCGAGCACTTGGGTTTGACATCGATTACAAGAAATTGCTCGATCTTTTTGCCAATAAAGGCCGGTTAGTACGCGCGTATTACTACACTGCACTTGTCGAAGACCAAGAATATTCCCCGATCCGGCCCTTGGTGGATTGGCTCGATTACAACGGCTACACCATGGTTACGAAACCGACCAAGGAGTTCACCGACGCGTCCGGCCGCCGCAAGATCAAGGGCGATATGGACATTGAGTTGGCCATCGATGTGATGGAGATGGCCCCGAATCTCGACCATATCGTGATATTTTCGGGCGACGGCGACTTCCGCCGCCTGGTCGACGCCGTGCAGCGCAAGGGCGTCCGCGTCAGCGTCGTCAGCACGGTGCGCACGCAACCGTCCATGGTGGCGGACGAGCTGCGCCGGCAGGCCGATAGCTTCATCGAATTGCAATCGTTGTCGGGCGAAATCGCCCGGCAGCATACCGATCGTCAATACGAGCCGAACGACGACCATGCGGCCGACGACTTCGACGACGAAGACGATTATGACGACGACGATGTGATCGTCGAACCGGCGTAATCCGGCTGAATCGCCCCGCGCGCATTGTCATCGGGCCCTTGGTATTGCCGGTATTCCAGATGAAGATGTCGATATTCGACAGGTGGCGCAGTCGACCTCTACCCATTTCGCGCCGCATCGGCTGGTGTATAGTGCGCCCATGACGACGCCCCTTCCCTCGGACACGCCGGACGGCCAGCCCGCCGCGCCGGCACTCGACTGCGGCATCTGCGACAGGCTGGTCGATTTCCGTCACGCCAACCAAGCAAAATTCCCCGCCTTCCATAACGCACCGGTGCCGAGCTTCGGGCCGCTTGACGCGCGCGTGCTGATCGTCGGGCTGGCGCCGGGGTTGAAGGGCGCCAACCAGACCGGCCGCCCCTTCACCGGCGACTACGCGGGCGATCTGCTGTATCCGACCTTGCTGCGCTTCGGCTTTGCCGAGGGAACGTATGGCGCCAATCCCAATGATGGGTTGCGCTTGGTCGGCATCCGCATCACCAATGCCGTGCGCTGCGTGCCGCCGCAAAACAAACCGGTCGGGGCGGAAATCAAGGCCTGCCGTCCCTATCTGGCGAGCGAGCTCGCCGCCCTGCCCCGGCTGCACACGGTGATCGCGCTCGGCGTGGTCGCCCATAATTCGGTGCTGGCCGCCAGCGGGCTGAAGCAAAGCCACTGCAAATTCGCCCACAACGCCCGCCACGAGTTGCCGGGCGGCCTGATCCTCGCCGACAGCTATCATTGCTCGCGCTACAACACGAACACCGGCCGCCTGACCGAGGCGATGTTCCACGACGTGTTCGCAAGCGTGAAGGCGGGGTTGGCCGGCTAAAATATTGGTTTCTAGGGGCCTGTGCCGAAACGATAGCCGTAGCGCAGGCCGAGGGTGTCCATGCCCTCGTTCTCGTCCGCCGTGTAGGCGTTCGAGATATGGTCGAAATAGACCGACAGGGCATGCGGGCCGCCGTCGAACCGGTATCCGACCTCGATCGGGATATGGAAGAGCAGACGTTTGCCGAGCGCCTTGCGGTCGCGCCGCGTCAGCTCGAGCTCGCCGTTATGGACCGCGCCGCCCACCCCGATACCGAAGAACAGACCCATCTCCAACTCGTATTGCCAGCGGATGCCCGCGTAGATCTTGGAGGTGTCGCCGGCTGAGTTGACCGACCCGCCGACCGCGGGCCGGATCGCGCCGCCCAGGACATCCAGCTTCGGGGCGAAGATCGCCTCCAGATTGATGTCGACGCCGGACTCGCGGCGAAAGCCGCTCCACAGGTCGGGCGTGTCGTGATGCAGAACCCCGACTTTCACTTCGTGCAGCCAGGATGCAAGCCCGGCCTTGGATGCGTGTCCGTCCGCCGCCGCCTTTCCCGCCATGGCCTGGCCGACCATGATCACGGCAACCGCCACCGAAAGCGGACCACGTCTCCATGCCGATTGCATCCGTTTCCCCCTACCCCTTGTCCCGCATCAGGCGGGCTTTCTGGCGCTGCCAGTCGCGGGTCTTTTCCAACTGGCGTTTATCATGCTTCTTGCGGCCCTTGGCGAGGCCGATCTCCAGCTTCGCGATGCCGCGCCGGTTGAAATAGATCTTCAGCGGCACCAGGGTGACGCCCTCGCGCTTCACCGCGCCGAGCAACCGGTCGCGCTCGCGCTTGTGCACCAGCAGCTTCTTGGGCCGCCGCGGTTCATGATTGAACCTGCCCGCGTTGGGGTATTCCTGGATCGTGCAGTTCAGCAGATAGAGGTCGCCGTCCTTGGGCCCGGCATACGCCTCGCCCAGGCTCGCCTTGCCCGCGCGCAGCGACTTCACCTCGGTCCCCTGCAGGGCAAGGCCGGCTTCCAGCGTCTCCTCGATGATGTAGTCGCGGCGGGCGCGGCGGTTTTGCGCCACCGGGGGGCCGCCGTTCAATCCTTCGGGCATGGCAGATTCGTGTTGCGGTCTCTATCGGTCGTTGCGGTCCAGGCACACAGCATCTCCGGCACGCGAGCGCCGGAGACTACACCAAAAAGCGTCGAATGCGCGCGATTTTCGCCTCAGTTGATCAGGCCGCAATGCACCATCGCGTCCCGAACCGTCGCCTCGCCGTCCGGCGTCAGGGCCGTGATCGGCAAGCGCACCTTGGGATCGCATTTGCCGAGCAGGCTCGCGCCGTATTTGGCGGGCGCCGGGCTCGGCTCGCAGAACATCGCGTCATGCAGCGGCAGCAACCGGTCGCGCAGGGTGTCGAAGGTGTCCATATCCTTCTCCTGCCACGCCGCATGCAGCTCGGAACAGAGTTTCGGCGCCACGTTCGAGGTCACCGAAATACAGCCGACGCCGCCTTGCGCCAGAAAGGCTGCGACGGTGGCGTCCTCGCCCGAGAGCTGACAGAAATCCTTGCCCGCGGTCACCCGTGTCGCCAAAGGCCGCGCCAGATCGGCGGTCGCGTCCTTCACGCCGACGATAGTCGGTATCTTCGCCAACCGCGCCATCGTGTCGACGCTGATATCGACGATCGACCGGCCCGGAATGTTGTAGACAATCACTGGAATATCAGCCGATTCCGCCACGGCCTTGAAGTGCTGGTAGAGCCCTTCCTGCGATGGCTTGTTGTAATAGGGTGCGACGCTCAACACGCCTTCCGCGCCAACGGTTTTCGCATGTTTGGTGAATTCAACGGCTTCGTCGGTGTTGTTCGAGCCCGCGCCCGCGATAACGGGTACCCGTCCGGCGGCAACCTCGACGCACAATTCGACGACGCGTTTATGTTCCTCATGGCTGAGCGTTGGCGACTCGCCGGTCGTTCCGACCGGTACCAAACCATTCGTGCCCTCGGCGATCTGCCAGTCCACGAAGGCCTGGAAGCCGTCCTCGTCGATCCCACCATTCTCGAACGGTGTGATCAGGGCCGTAAGCGAACCCTTGAACATCATGCGTTCTCCGCAGAATACCTACTGTTGCGGCCACCATACTGCCAAGCAATGGGATGCAGCAAGCGGCTTCGCGCCGGGAGCTGGTCTCTCGCCTGAAATCACGGCGGAATCAGCCGTATTGTTGGATTCCGGAAATTCAAATAGACTTCCGCGCTGTTCAGTCCAATGAATACTATTCGGTGACCCTGCGTGCGGCGAGTATTACGCCAATACGTTACTATTATTGCATTTTTCGGCTTCTTGGGCGGCTTGTCGGCGGCATCGGTCCCTTCGGCCGCCGAATCCCTGACCAAGCGACAGCGCGCCTACTACGCCAACGCGATCGAATTGGCGGATCGCGATCTGTGGTCGGACGTCCGAAAGCTCTCGCGCGCGAAGAGCAACGGCGCGGCCGACAAGATCATCGAATGGATGCGGCTGCGGTCCGCCAAAGTCAGGGCGGGTTTTCCCGAAGTCTCCGCCTTTATCAAGGCCAACCCGGCCTGGCCCGACCAAGATAAGCTGCGCCGCCGCGCCGAGGAAATGATGGGCGGTCTGCCGGCCGACGAGGTGCTCGCCTGGTTCGACTCCTACCCGATGGAATCCCCGGACGGCGCCTACCATCTGGCCAATGCACTGGAATCGGTCGGCCGGAACGACGCGGCGGCCAAAGCGGTCCGCCATGCGTGGATCACGATGGAATTGGGTCCCAAGCAAGCCACCGATTTCAAGGCCCGTTTTCGCAAATATCTCGGCCAGAAGGAAGAAATAGCCAAGCTCGAATACCTCCTCTGGGAACGTGAGGTCCGGGCATCCCGCCGGCAGATGCGCAAGGTCCCGCCGGAATGGCGGCAGCTGGCGCGGGCACGCATCGCGCTGATGATCCGCGCCCGCAACGCGTCCTCCCTGCTTCGCCGGGTCAAACCGGCTTTGATGCAAAACCAAGGCATCGTCTTCGAGCGGGTGCGCTGGCGGCGGCGCGCGAAACGGATGGATTCGGCAATCGATATGCTTCTGGCGAACCGGCCGGTAAACCCAAGCCGACCGGACCGCTGGTGGCGCGAACGGAACTATCTCGCACGCTGGGCGATGAAGGAAGAACGGCCGGAACTCGCCTACCGCCTTGCCAGCGAACATGGGCAAACCAGCGGCATCGGATTTGCCGGCGCGGAATGGCTCGCCGGCTGGATCGCCTTGCGGAAATTGAACAAGCCCGACGCCGCGCTCAAGCATTTCAAGGCGCTCTACAACGGCGTGAAATTCCCCGTTAGCCGGTCGCGGGGAGCTTATTGGACCGCCCGGGCGCTGGAGACCAAGGAACAGCACAGCGAGGCCACCAAGTGGTATCGCACCGCGGCTCAGCACATGACCCGCTTCTATGGTCAGGTCGCGGCCGGTCACGTGCTGGCGGCCGAGCGGCCGAAACTCCCGACGGAACGCGAGCCGACCGACGCGGACCGGCGCGCATTCGAGGCGCATGACGCGGTCCGCGCCATCCGCGTGCTGGCGCAGTTGGACCGGCGGCGCGATATCAAGCGCTTCCTTCTGGGGCTGGCGGACGATGCCAAGACCCAAATCGAGTGGACCCTCGCCGCCCGCCTGGCGCAGGAGATGGGCCGGCACGACGTCGGCGTCTCCATCGCGAAACGCGCCCTGCGCAAGGGTGTCATTCTCAGCAAAACCGGCTATCCCGCGCTGGAGCCGGTCAGTAACGGCGACAGGGCATTTCCCGATCCGGCGCTGATCTTCTCGGTGGTCCGCCAGGAAAGCGCCTTCGACCCGAAGGCGATCAGCCACGCCGGCGCACGCGGGCTGATGCAGATCATGCCGCAGACGGCCCTGCGGGTCGCCCGCCGGCTCAAGGTGCCGTACTCGCGCAACCGGCTCACCCGCGACCCGGCCTATAACCTGCGGCTCGGCCAGGCCTATCTCGCCAACATGATTCGAGACTACGACGGCTCGCTGATCCTGGCGCTCGGCGCCTATAACGCGGGTCCGCTGAGGGTCGAGCGCTGGCTGCGCCGTTATGGCGACCCGGGCCCCAGCATCTACGACGCGATCGACTGGATCGAATCCATTCCGTTCACCGAGACGCGCACCTATGTCCAGCGTGTGCTCGAGAATCTGACAGTTTACCGGGGTCGCACGGATGGTCTAAACATGGCGCTCACCTTCGCCGCGATGGAACCGGGGCCCTTCAAGGATTCGGCAGGACGCACCGACCGGATCGCCGGGGATCCCCTACAGGACGGAGATGACTTTGCCGGACCCTAGACTGAGCGATATCAAGGCCTGCGTATTCGATGCGTATGGCACCCTCTTCGATGTGTTTTCGGTCGCCGACGGCGTCCGGGCGGCGGTCGGCGACGATGCCGACCGGGTGACGGCGTTGTGGCGCCAGAAGCAGTTGGAATACACCTGGCTTCGCAGTTTGATGAAATCGCATGTCGATTTCTGGCAAGTCACGCGCGACGCGCTCGATTTCTCCCTGAGCACCGTCGGCAACGACGACCCGGCGCTGCGCGACAGTCTTTTGGATCTCTATCTCACGCTCGATACCTACCCCGAGGTCGAAGGCCTGTTGACGACGTTGCGGGACAACGGAATTCCGCGCGCCATCCTGTCGAATGGCGCACCGCCGATGCTCGACGCCGCGGTACGGTCCGCCGGAATCGCCGAACTGCTGGACGCGGTGTTCTCGGTCGAGGATGTCGGCGTCTACAAGCCCCATTCGTCGGTGTATCAAATCGCCGTCGACAGCCTGCGGTGCCAGCCGGCGCAGATCTGCTTCATGTCGTCGAACGCATGGGACGTGGCGGGCGCGGCGAATTTCGGCTTCACCGTCGTTTGGATCAACCGGTTCGGCCAGGTGCCGGAACGCCTGCCCGGCAAACCGGTCGAGGAACTCAAGAGTCTGGAAGCGCTACCGACGCTTCTCGGCCTGTAGGAACTGAAAAACGGTTCAATAAGGCTGCATCGCCCGTGAGTTCCTATCGCGAACACCGCTACACCACGCAAGACGGTCTGTCGCTGTACTACCGGGAGTACGGAGACCCCTTATCGTCCGCCGCGCCGGTCCTGTGCCTGCCCGGCCTCGCCCGAAATTCGAAAGATTTCCATCGCCTTGCGACCCGCCTCTCGGCGGACCGGTGGGTCATCTGCCCGGACTACCGCGGGCGCGGCCAAAGCGATTACGACCCGAACCCCGACAATTATCAGCCGACAATCTATCTTCAGGACATCCGCCACTTGCTGGCGGTGACCGGCATGCATCGGGCGGTGGTTATCGGTACTTCGATGGGCGGGCTGTTGGCGACCGGATTGGGCGTCGTGGCGCCCAGCCTGTTGGCCGGCGTCGTCCTCAACGACATTGGACCGCACATTGAGGATAACGGGATGGACCGGATCATGGACTATCTCGGCACGGACCATCCGCATCCGGATTGGGACCATGCGGTCGCCGCCTTCAAGGAGCGGTTCCCGACGCTGTCCTTCGACACCGAAACGCTTTGGCGGGAAGGCGCCGAGGCGACATGGCGGGAGCGCGCGGATGGCCAACTGCACGTCGACTGGGACGTGAAGATCGTGCTGCCGGTGATGCAGAAAAAGGAACTGCCAGACCTATGGGCGCTGTTCCGCTCGCTGCGGAACATTCCGGTGCTCGCCGTCCGCGGCGGCGTCAGCGACGTGCTGTCGGCCGAAACCTTCGACCGCATGGCGGAAGAACATCCGAACCTGGACCGGTTATGTCTGGAAGGCGTCGGGCATGTCCCGTCGCTGTTCGAACCGCAATCGACCGAAGCGATCGACCGCTTGTTGGCAAAAGTCTGATCCCGGCCACCCCGGAAGCCGGGATCGGCCGGATCAACGAAAGACCTTCTTGACCGCTTCCTGGCTTTTGGCCGCCGTCGCCGCAACGCCGCTCTTTCCTTTCGGCGCGTCGTCCTTTTTGGGCTGTTCCTTCTCGTTCTCGTAGACGAGGTTCGGCGCGGGTTTTTCCTTGGCGGCATTCTCGCTGTCGTCCTTCGCGGCATGTTCGCCATTCTGGGCGGACACGTCGACATGACGGCAAAGACCCTGAATAAACGCGCCGGCTTCGATGGCGAGGCTCTCATGGACGATATCGCCGGTGACCTTCGCGGTCCGTGCCAGCTCGACCTGCTTGCCGTTGATCTGCCCTTTCACCGTTCCGGCAACGTGGACGGTTGCCGCGACGATCGCGCCGCTGACGATCGCATGTTCGCCGACGGTCACGGAACTGCTGCGAACGTCACCTTCCACCGCGCCGTCGATCTGAATATCGCCTTCGGATTCCAAGTCACCGGTTACCCGCAGGTTTGCGCTGACGATCGACGGTGCGACGCCTGGGGATGTCAATTTCGGCACTGTCAAACTCCGGTTCGACCCGCCGTCATTCTTTGTCTCGGTCTTGCTACCCTTTGAAAACATAACGACCTGCCTTGATAAACTTTGCCGGGTTCATGGGCTTCCCGTCGAAACGCACTTCGTAGTGCACGTGCGGCCCGGTGCTGCGACCGGTGCTGCCGAGAAGCCCAATTCGGTGCCGATGCCCAACTTCCTGGCCCCGTTTCACGAGGACCTTTCGAAGATGGCCATAGCGGGTGCGAATTCCATAACCATGGTCTATCTCGACCATCTTACCGTAGCGGCCCTTGCGTCCGGCGAAGACGACCTTCCCGGGCGCCGTCGCGAAGACGGGCGCGCCGCCCCATCCCGCCAGATCGACGCCGTAATGCATCGCCTTCTTCTTCGTGAACGGATCACGACGAAGGCCGAACGGACTGGCTTGATGGTAAAAATCGACCGGCGAAACCAGGGGGACACGCTTCAATAACGAGCGTAGACCGGCCCACCGCGTCAACTGTGTATCGATCTCGGAAACGCTGCCGGGCAAACCTTCCACTTCATCCGTCGTGCTGGCGACTTCGAACAGCGGGCCGCCCTGGCCCGTTGCCATGCGAGTCGCCCGGCTGAGAACCTTGTCCAACTCAAGCCCGGTCATCGTAATCAGCCGTTCCGCTTCCTCGATATTCTTGACCGTACGTTCGCCAAGGCGATCCAACACATTGCCTTGGGCGGCATGCAGGTCGTTCAGCCGGCGGATCAGAGCGACGGTGCGCTGCCGTAGTTTCACGGTGGCCCCGTCATGATCGATACGCCCGTCGAGTTCGTCGCTTCCCGCGCGATCGGCGGCGTTCAGCGCAATGCCTTCCGAGCCGGTGGTTTTCTCCAGCCGGTCCAGCACTTTCTCGAGATCGACTTCCGCCAGTTTTGCGCGGGTGCGGGCTGTCTTGATGCCGTCTTCGAGGCCGTCGATGCGTGACGCCAGGGCATCACGATGATCCTCGACTTTTTCCTTGGCCTCGCGATCGGACGCAAGCGTATCGCTCAACTCGGCGACGCGGCGCTCAAGGTAGGCGCCATCGGTGCGCGACCGGATGAGTTGCTCTTCCAATTCCGCCACCCGCTCGCGCAACTTGGTTCGCGTCCTGATGATCTGGTCGCGCTCATCGCCGGCAAGCTTCAATTCGGTTTTGATCTTCTTCAGCGACCCTTCGAGCAGCACGTTCGTCTCGGTCATCTGAAGGACTTTGTGATCGATGTCGTTCAGATGACTGCGCAGGCTACCCGACGGTGCAACCGTCGCATCGAGCTCCGAAACCGAATTATTCTGTGCCGGTTTTTTGGACTTGCGGGACGACTTGCCGCCGCGCTTTGTCGCAGCATCCGCGGCGCTTACGGCCTCGTTAACCTGCGACAAAAGGCTTTCCTGACTTTCGCGCAGGTTCGACGTCACCGATGCCACCTTCTTCTGGTAGCTCAGGACCTCTTCGAACAAGTCCTCATACGCGACCCGCGCTTCGCGGATTTCATCATTCTTGACCTGGATGACACCGCTCTTGACGGTCGACATCAACGTCATGCCGATCCCCCAAACGCCGACGGCCATCGCGACCAGAAAGGCGCTGATCTGCAGCCGGCGTGTGAGCGGAATGAAATGGACGCGCCCATCCGAACGAAGAATCAGCTCCCGTTCGCGAAACAACTCATCCAAAAATTCAATTACGGAACGACCGCCATGAATTAGACGGTGTATGAAACGATCCACCGGCAGCATCCCAACCCAACCTCAGAGATTGTGTTTTTAAACGTTGAACGGATAGGTGTCGGATGTCGCCTTTCGGCTAAGGATGATATCAACCATCCCGTCGGCTTAGAAAACATGCTCCCTCCCAAATTCGACGCTCACTGGACCCACTGCGTCAAATTCCCCTCTCTGTCACCCCGCGAAGTTATCGGCTGACGAGAGCAAAAACAAGTTCCTCAAAATCGCCGCGGCATGAAACACTTGCATCCGACCCAGCCGCTAACGCGTTGAACAGGGACAGTTTCCTCGATTTGCCTTAACGAAGGGTTAACCTCGCCTAACAAGCAGAGTTTGTACCCCCCCGTAACACAACGATTTTTCGCGAAACTCCAATTCAACACACGACGGTTCGCGCGCCACGGCAACAACGGGCCGCCCGCTGAATGATGTCGAACAAAATATTGCTATGAAAAGGGCTTCGCAAAAAAATCCACAAGCTGCAATACGACAAAAGCCAAACAGCACACAAAACCGAGACTCGGCAGGGCGAAAGCCATGAGGAAATTCGGCCGAACGCCATCCGCTGACGCGTTCAATCGAACCAATGCCAAATTCACCGTCGCGAAGATCAGCAGCGTTACCATGGACGTGAAACGGGCCAGAGTCTCCAACGGAAATGCGAAAGCCAAGATCAGCACCGCGGCCGCACTGATGCCGGTTGCGAAAACCGGCGTGAGTGTTCGCCGTGAGACGGACGCGAACACGGCGGGCAGCGATCCCTGCCGTCCCAATCCGTACAACACGCGCGACGCCATGATGATCTGCACCAAGGCGCCGTTCAGCACCGCAATCACCGCCAATCCATCAATCGCCAAGGTCGGCCAACCCGTCAACCGGATGAAAATGTCCGATAACGGTGCCGTGCTGGCGCCCAGCTCTTGGACCGACATCGTCGAAACGGCCACCCAGGAGACGGCCGTATAGACGATCAGCGTGACCCCCAACGTGATCGCGATGGCGCGCGGAAAAACCTGCTTGGGCCGGCGCACTTCCTCCGCAACATTCACCATGTCCTCGAAACCGATGAAGGCGTAAAACGCCAAAATGGCGCCCGAAAAGACACCCAGCATGCCGAAACTCACATCGCCCGACGGGTCTCCGCCGACCGTCGAAATCGTCGCCACAGTGAACGCATCGCGGCCGAGCCACACGATGACGACGAGGCCGCCGATCTCGAGGACGGTCGCGACGCCGGCGAGCAAGACCGATTCCGTAATCCCCCAAATCGCAACGATGGTCAGGAACGCGACAGTCACCAGAACGATCAATCAGCCCGGCACGGCGACGATGTTCTGCAGGTATCCCACGGCGCCGGAAACGATCGCCGCGCTGGAAACGAGACCGATAAGGACAACCGCGAGTCCGACCGCCATCGTCAATGCCGGCCGGCCGAATGCCTGGTCGACATAGACCGCTTCACCGGCGCTCCGCGGAAAACGAACGACCAACTGGCTGAACGACAGCGCGGTCAATCCGGCGAGTACCGCCGCGACAAGAAAGGAAATCGGCGCAAGAATCCCCGCGACCCCGGCGACCTTTCCGACCAGCACGTAAATTCCCGCGCCGATCGTCGTACCGAGGCCGTAGAGCGTCAGCAGGGGAAGCGACAGACTGCGCTTCAGCGATTGACCTTGCATCCCGCGACAATAGAAGTGCGATGCAGGGCTGCATTGACCTGCCGCAACCTATCGAATTGCGGAATCGAGCGTGCGCGTCAGCCCTGCGACCAGGGCAACCCGGCATGCTTCCAGCCGCCCACGGTCCCGCGGTGACCGTCCGCGTCCTTGTCGCCCTCGAACCCCTCCGCCACGTTGATGCATCGTCCGAACCCGGCCTCGGTCAATGCGATCGCCGCGCTCTGAGACCGGGCGCCGGACCGGCAAATCAGCAAGACGGTCTGGTCCGGCCGGACCCCGCCCCGTTGGACCTGCTCCACGAACGCCGGATTGACCTCGTTCGCGGGATAATCCAGCCACGATATACAGAGCGTCTGTTTCTGCAGCGCGTCGAGCGCAGGCAATCCGACATATTGCCATTCCGGCGCGGTTCGAACGTCGATCAGGCAGGCGTCGGGCTCCTGCCGCAGCAAATCCCATGCGTCTTGCGGATTAAGATCGCCCGCATACCGTTGGTCCGACATAACTCGCTCTCCCGTCTGGTCCTACGCCCACTGTTATCCATGTCCGGGGGCCATGCAAGGCGTTCATTCGATACGGAAATTCCCGGCTTACCAAGCAGGCTTAAAGAAAGCGTGCTTAAAAAAAGCTGGCTTATATTGAGCACGCTTACTATATTTTCACCATGACCCAATATGACCTGGAAAGAAGTCTCGGATTTCTTCTCAATGACGTTTCCCGGCTGATGCGCCAGCGTTTTGATGAACGCGCGCGACGGCTGGGGCTGACGCGGGCGCAATGGCGCGTCCTGGGTCATCTGCGTCGGTACGAGGGCATCAGCCAAAGCTCGCTGGCCGAGATTCTCGAGGTCGAAAATGTGACGCTCGGCCGTCATATCGACCGGCTCGAGGATGACGGCTGGGTGGAGCGGCGGCGCGATCCGGCAGACCGGCGCGTTTGGCGGCTGCATCTGGCCGAAAAATCGCGGCCGATGATCGACCGCCTCAATACGCTATCATCCGAAGTGCGCGAATTCGCGCTGACGGGGCTTTCAAAGCAGGACAAGGACAAATTGATCGATACCCTTCAATCGATGAAGAACAACCTCTTCACCATGAACGACATCGCACCGGACGGCGGCGGTGAAACCGCGCACGGCTCGTCAACCAACAGCAAGACGAGGAAGCAAAATGTCGGCTAGCTTAAAGTATTCGCTCCGGGTGCTTTTCTCCCGGTTCAAACGACCCGGGTTCATCCGATACGGCCTACTGATCATCGGCCCGCTCGCACTCGCCTTGGTCGGCGCCTACTACTACGCCATCGGCGGCCGTTACGTTTCTACGGAGAATGCCTATGTGAAGGCGGACAAGATCGCGATCAGCACCGACGTATCGGGCCGCGTGACCAAGGTTAACGTAAAGGAAAACCAACTGGTCAAGGAAGGCGCGGTCCTGTTCGAATTGGATCGTGAGCCCTTTCAAATTGCCGTCGACAAGGCGGAGGCGGACCTGAAGGCGATCCGAAACGAAATCGAAGCGACCCGCAAGCTATTCCGGGAAAAAGAGGCCGACCTGAAAGAAGCGGCTAAGGACGTCGCCTTCTTCCGGAAGGAGTTCGAACGCCGCCGGTCCCTGATGAAACGGGGCGTGGTATCGCAATCGAGATTCGACACGGCGGGCCGGAATTTGGAAGCGTCGCGCAACCGCATCGATAGTGTCCGCGAAGAGTTGGGCCGCATGATGGCGCGGTTGGGTGGCTCGCCGGAGGTCGCAACCGATCTCAACCCGGAGGTCCTAGCGGCGGAAGCGAAACTGAACGAGGCGAAACTCAACCTTTCGCACACGATCATCAAATCGCCGACCAACGGGATCGTGACGAAGAACGACCTGCAGGACGGCGAGTTCGTCACAATGGGTCGACCGGTCTTCAGCATCGTCGCCTGGGACGATATCTGGATCGAAGCGAACTTGAAGGAAACCGAACTAACGCATGTGAACGAAGGCCAGTCGGCGACGATCACCGTAGATGCCTATCCAGACTTCAAATGGAAGGCACAGGTGAAAAGTATCGCGCCGGCGACAGGCGCGGAATTCTCCATCCTGCCGCCGCAGAACGCGACCGGGAACTGGGTCAAGGTGGTGCAACGCGTGCCGGTGCGACTGGAACTGACGGAAAAGGAATCCGGGCCGCCGCTGCGCGCCGGCATGAGCGTCATTGTCTCCATCGATACCCAGCATGAACGCGACCTGCCTCCCATCGTGGCGCGTGCCGTCGCCTTCATTAAGGGCGATAGCCAAAACTAGACCGGCCGCCGGCAGACGGCCAGCCGGTCAGCCGCCAACCCGCGGCGGTTCATATTACGCAGAGGCGTGCGGCAAGGCGGCGGCGTGCATCGATTCCCGCATTGCTCTACCCTGGCCTCGGCCGCATTCGCCGGTCCTCACCTCTAACTATCCATCCGCCGCGGAGGATCGCCCATGTCCCATGAACGCCCGTTTGTCGGCCTGAAGGTCTGTGACATCTCGCAAGGCATCTCCGGTCCCTATTGCGGCATGATGCTGGCGCAATACGGCGCGGATGTGGTCAAGATCGAAGGCTTGAACGGAGATTGGATCCGCAATATGGGCGGGCGGATCGAAGGCGATCATTCGGCGCAATCGCTCGCCATGAACCGCGGCAAGCGCAGCATCGCGCTTGATCTCAAAAAACCGGAAGGTCTCGAGATCGCCCGGCGTTTCGCGCGCGAGGCGGACGTGGTCACGCAGAACTTCCGGCCCGGTGTCATCGAACGTCTGGGACTCGGCTACGACGACGTTTCGGCCGACAATCCCGACGTGATCTATCTCACCATTACCGGGTTCGGCACCACCGGGCCGCTCGGCAAACGGCCGGTCACCGACCAGATCATGCAGGGTTTTTCCGGGCTGCAATCGATCACCCGCGATCGCGACGGCGCGCCGATCGGTGTCGGCACCGCCATCATCGATTACATCACCGGCATCTATGGTTATCAGGCCGTCGCGACGGCGCTCTATGCCCGCGCCATGGGCTCCGGCGGCCGGCATGTAAAGGTCAGCATGCTGCAGGCCGCGATTTCGGTGCAGGCCGGCCAATTCATCCGGCACCATACCCAAGGCAAGCAGCCGGCGGCGGCGGGCGTCCCGGTCGGCGTGTTCAGCACCAAGGAAGGCTACATCAGCCTCAGCTCGAACAAGCCAACGCATTTCGCCGAGGTGTGCGACCTGCTCGGTCTCGAAGACCTGAAAAGCAATCCGGACTACGACTCCCATAAGAAGCGCGTGTGGAAATCGGCCGAAATCGGCGCTGCCTTTCAAACCGTGCTGCTCGAAAGATCCGCCACGGAATGGGAAGAGAAGTTTAGCGCGCTGGGCCTGATGTGCACGCGGGTGAACGGCTACGGCGACCTGCTCGACCATGAACAGGTCAAGGCCGAGGAAATCTTTACCTGGGCCGAACAAACCGATACCGGCGCCATTCCGGTCCCCAACCTGCCCGGCGTCGATCCGGCCGCCCCGGACGACCCGCGCGCGACATCGCCCCGTATCGGGGAACATACCCACACGCTGTTGACCGAACTTGGATACGACGCGGGCGCCATCGCCGCCCTCGCCGCAGACAACGTCATTCCAACCATCGAGACATAATTCGAAGAACTCCGAGCACTATGGAAGGATCACCCGAAGAATGAGCGACAACCTGGTTACCTATGATTCGAAGGACAAGATCGCGTTTATCACGATCAACCGCCCCGACAAACTGAACGCGTTGAGCAACGCGGTCGTGGTCGAAATCCGCGAGGCGATGATCCAATACCGCGATTCCGACGACCGCTGCGCCATCGTCAGCGGTGCGGGCGATCGCGCCTTCTCGGTCGGCGCCGACCTGAAGGATCCGCCGCGCGATCCCGACCTCTGGGAATGCATGCCCGGCGTCGGCGTGGACGTCGACAAACCGCTTATCGCCGCCGTCTCCGGTTATTGCGTCGGCGGCGCCTATGTTCTGGTCCAGTTCTGCGACCTCGCCGTCGCTTCCGAAACCGCCGACTTCTTCTATCCGGAAGCGCAGATCGGATTTTGCGGCGGGCTTATCGCCGGCTGTGCGGCCCGTATTCCGTACAAGATCGCCATGGAATTCATGCTCACCGGCAAGCATTTCGACGCCCAGCGCGCCTATGAGGTCGGCATGGTGAACAAGGTCGTCCCGGCGGGCCAACACATCGAAGGAGCGATGGAATACGCCGAAGTGCTGCGCGACAGCGCCCCGCTCGTGGTCGGCGCGCTGAAGCGGTTCGTGCGCAACACGGTCATACCGCGCGGACCGTCCGAACAATCCGGGCTCGCCCAACGCGACCTCCTGGCGATCCGCCGCAGCGAGGACCAACAGGAAGGTGGCCGCGCCTTCCGCGAGAAACGCAAACCGGTCTTCACCGGCCGCTAGACCGCGCGAAGGCACAGGCGCCAACGGGCGTCCGTGTTTTTCGTCCCCATTTCGGCGGATCGCGATTGTCGCGTATTCTGGGGCGGCAATCGTGTGCGCAGAAAGAAGAATCGCGATGAAACTCTACATCACCCCCGGATCACCCTATGCCCGGATGGCGCGCGTCGTCGTCCAGGAAAAGGAGCTGGAAGATCGGGTCGAACTCGTCCAGGCGAAAACCCGGACCGAGAATTCGCCCTATTACGACATCAATCCGTCCGGGCGGGTCCCCTTCCTGTTGCTCGACGATGGCCGGCGTTTCGAAGAATCATCTCTGATCTGCCGCTATCTGGATTCGGTCGACGGTAACCCGACGCTCGACTCCGCCCCGGGCGCGCCGGAATGGGAGGTGTCGCGGCTGGAGTCGATGGCGCGCAGTATGCTCGACGGTATCAGCCTCTGGTCGCGCGAATACACCTACCGTCCCGCCGAGATCCGTTCGGACTTCATCATCGGTCACGAAACGGCCCGCGCCATGCGGATGCTCGATGTCTTCGAACGGGAGATTGAAAACCCGGTTTTGACGGGGCCGCTCAACATGGCGCAGCTGACGCTGGGCTGCACCCTGCACGGCCGCGACAAGCTCGCCGATGGTTTCGAATGGCGCGGCGAGCGGCCGAAACTGGCCACCTGGGTCGACGGCATCGGCGAACGGCCGTCGTTTGCATCGACCAAACCGCCGCCCCGAAAACCGCACTAGCCCCGCCAGGAAAAGGATACCCGCCATGCCCAAGATCGACGTGAACGGCGTCAACATCTACTACGAGGAGGCGGGCAGCGGCGTGCCGATCCTGTTCCTGCACGAGTTCGCGGGAGACTACCGCAGTTGGGAGCCGCAGATGCGTTTCTTCGCGCGCCGCAACCGCTGCATCACGATGTCCAATCGCGGCTATCCGCCGTCGGATATTCCCGACGATCCGGACGCCTATTCGCAGGACATCTTCCTCGACGATATCCTCGGCGTGATGGATGCGCTCGACATCGGCAAGGCGCATCTCTGCGGCCTGTCTGTTGGCGCGAACAGCGCCGTGTTCATGGGCATGCGCGCGCCGGAACGCTGCCTGTCGCTGGTCGTCGCCGGCGGCGGCCACGGCAGCGTCAAGGGTGCGGAAGACCGCGAAGAATTCGAACAGGATTTCTCGGTCCGCGCCGAACGCCTGCTGAAGGAAGGCATGGAGGTGATCGCCCGTGAGCAGGCCGAAAAACCGAACCGCCGCCCGATGAAGGCGAAGGATCCGCGCGGCTGGGCCGAATTCCGCGACCAGCTCATCGAGCATGATGCGAAAGGCTCCGCCTACACCGCCGTCGGCGTGCCGCTGAAACGCCCGAACTTCCAGGACATCGAAAAAGATCTCGCCACGATGGACGTACCGACGCTGATCATCGTCGGCGACCAGGACGCCAACTGCATCGAAGGCAGCATCTTCTTGAAGCAGGCCCTGCCCCGCGCCGGCCTCGCCGTCTTCCCGATGAGCGGCCATCTGCTGCCGATCGAGGAACCGGACCTGTTCAACCGCATGATGCTGGAATTCATCACCCAGGCCGAAGCCGGGCGGTGGGAAAAGCCATAACGGCTATTTGCCCTTGAACACCGCCGTGCGCTTCTCGACGAAGGCGGTCACGCCTTCCACGTGGTCCTCGGACATCATGCACTCGGCGAGGCTTCGGGTTTCCAGCGCCATCTGCTGCTCGATCGTGTTGTTCAGCGACGCGTTGAGCAGGGCCTTGGTGTTGCCGAGCGCTTTGGTCGCCGAACTGGCGAGCCGCTTGGCGATTTTCTCGGTCTCCTCGGCGAGTTTCTCCGGCGGTACGACCCAGTTCACCAAGCCGATCTCCTGCGCCGTGTCGGCGTCGAACAGGTCGCTGAGGAACGCGAGTTCGAACGCCTTCTTCATCCCCATCATGCGCGGCAGGAAGAAGGACGAGCCGCCGTCCGGGCTGACGCCGATCTTGGAGAAGGCAAAGGTGAACTTGGTGCCTTCCGCCGCAATCGCCAGATCGCAGGCGCCGACCAGCGACAACCCGCCGCCCGCGCAAGCGCCGTGCACGCTGGCCAGCACCGGCTTCGGCATGCGCCGCAGCGTCTGAATGCGGTAGTCGGTCACATGCATCGAGTGAAGCCGCTGCTTATAGCGCTCCTCCGCGGTCATGCTCTGCGTCGCCTCATACATCGCCTTCACGTCGCCGCCGGCAAGGAAGCTCTTGCCCGCCCCGCGGAGCACGAGGCAGCGCACCGCGTCGTCCTGCTCCAGGTCGGCCAGGATGCCGACGAAGGCCTCGCGCATCTCCAGGTCCAGCGCGTTGCGCGCTTCCGGCCGGTTGAAGGTGATCCAGGCGATGCTGTCGCTGATGTCGACGAGGATCTTGTCGGTCATGCCGAACCTCACTTTCAAATTTGTATCGTTCCAAAGTTACGGCGGCCGCGCCTTGGCTTCACGCGGCCGCCGCACCCGATCATGGAAACCGTCTCAGTGGTTACCCGACATACTGCGCGAACATCTCCATGGTGCGCTTATGGGACAGCTCCGCGCTTTCCTTGTGATACGACTCGCGGTCGTCGCACATGAAACCATGCCCCGCCGGATAGACGAAGGATGCCACGTCGGGGTGCTGCGCCTCGACCGCGCGGACCTTCTCCATCGGGATCGACGCATCGGTCTCGCCCCAATGGAATTCAAGCGGACATTTCGGCGTTTCGGTCATGAAGTCGGGCACCCGCCCGCCATAGTAACTCGACGCGCAGGCCAATCCGTCGACCCGGCAGGCCGACAGGAAGGTGACGCTGCCGCCCCAGCACCAGCCGGTGATGCCGACCTTGCCGGCCTCCGACAGGAGCGCCCGGGTCGCGTCGATATCCTTCATGACATCGTCGAAATTGGAGGCCTGCATCGCGCCGATGCCTTTCTCGCGATCCTCGCCGGTGTAGCCGACCTCGATGCCGCGCTCTACCCGGTCGTAGAGCGCCGGAGCGATCGCCAGATAGCCCGCGGCCGCATAGGTGTCGGCCATCTGCCGAATATGCGAATTGACGCCGAACGCCTCCTGCACGACCAGAATTCCGCCCTTCGGCGTGCCCTCGGGATCGGCCCGGTAGGCGGCGAATGTGTGGCCGTCCGACGCCGTGATTTCGATATCGGTTCCCATTTTATGCTCCCTCATTCGGTTGTGGCGGCCGGATAGCGCCGCTTGGTGTTGAGGTAGACTGTACCGCAAACGCCCCATCCCCTGTCCAGCGCGAGGGCCCAGCACCATAATGCCGCACAGGTCTTTGCGGTTTGCCGGCCCAATTTGCTATATTGTTCCGGACAAATTCGTAAAATCGTGGATGTCGCCTCCCGACCCGCCGAGATCAGGCTCTCCCTGACGCGCGGGCCGCCTCTCCCTAAAGGCGACACGGCAAAGAGGACACAGCATGTCGGAATCACGGCAAACAGCCCCCGAAGCCCAACCCTTCGAGAAAATCCAGGTCAGTCCCATCGCGGGCGCGATGGGCGCCGAAATCGGCGGCGTCGATCTGTCCCAGGCCGTGGACGACGCGACCTTCGCCGAGATTCACCGGGCCTGGCTCGAGAATAACGTGATCTTCTTCCGCGATCAGGACCTGACGCCGCAGCAATACCTGCGCTTCGCCAAGATGTGGGGCGGCATCCATCTACACCCCTACATGAAGGGAATGGACGAGTTTCCCGAGATCTTCGAAATTATCAAGAAGGAAGGCGACGTTCAGAACTTCGGCAACCGGTGGCACACCGACCAGATGTTCTGTCCGGAACCGGCCAAGGCCACGATGTTGTATGCCAAGGAGGTTCCCGAAGCCGGCGGTGACACGCAATACAGCAACCTTTATCTCGCCTACGAGAGCCTGTCGGATGGCATGAAGGAAATGCTGTCCAAGATGCGCACCTACAACATGGGCGACAAGCGGTACGGCGGGCGGTCCCGGTCCGAGCGCTATCGCGACGGCAGCAGCATGGGCGACAAGGTCGCGCCGCCGAACAAGGACATCAATTCCGATCACCCGCTCATCCGCACGCATCCCGAGACGGGGCGTAAGGCGCTCTACATCGGGTCGCATACGGCAAAATTCCTCGGCCTGACCGACGAGGAAAGCGCGCCGCTGCTGAAATACCTGATGAACCATGCACGGCGGCCCGAGTTCACCTGCCGTTTCAACTGGAAACCCGGCTCGATCGCCTTGTGGGACAACCGCTGCTGTCAGCATTACGCGGTCAACGACTACCACGGTCAGCGGCGGCGGATGCACCGCATCACGATCCAAGGCGACACACCCTTCTAGCGGGAGAACTTGCAATGCCGGATAGCGCAGCACTCGAGGCCGCCTCTCAAGACTACCGCACGATCGGGGTCGACCGCCTCGCGGGCGCCCTCGGCGCCGAAATCACGGGCGTCGACCTCGCCCAACCGCTGGGCAACGAGACCTTTGCGGAGATCCATCGCGCCTTTCTCGACCATCAGGTGATCTATTTCCGGGATCAGGACCTGACGCCCGAGCAATACATCGCCTTCGCCCGGCGCTGGGGCGACATCCATCTGCATCCGTTCAACAAGCCGATGGACGGCTATCCGGAAATCATCGAGATGACCAAGCGCGAGAACGACACCTTCGCGCATGGCGCCCGCTGGCATTCCGACCAGATGTACACGCCGCAGCCGGCCATGGCGACGATGCTGTACGGCCGCGAAATTCCGCCGGCCGGCGGCGATACCATGTTCTCGAACCTGTATCTCGGCTACGAGACTCTGTCCGACGGCATGAAGGAAATGCTCGGCAACCTCAAAGCCGTGAACAACGGCGACAGCAAGAAGCACCCGACCGGGACGACGCGCGCCGAACGCGCCGCTGCCGGCACCGGGCAGATCGCGCAGAAAGACCCGAGCGAGATCGACATCCAGACGATCACCAGCCATCCGATCGTCCGCACCCACCCGGAGACCGGCCGCAAGGCGATCTACGTCGGCTCGCATACGGAACGTTTCGACGGCATGACCGACGAGGAAAGCGACCCGATCATCAAATATTTGATGGAGCACACGCACCGGCCGGAATTCACCTGCCGCATGCGATGGGACGTGAATACCCTGGTGTTCTGGGACAACCGCTGTTGCCAGCATTGCGCCATCAACGACTACAACGGCCAGCGCCGCCGGGTGCAGAAGATCACGATCTCGGGCGACACGCCGTTCTAGGCGCGGTCTCCTGACGGGCGACAGTCAGTCGTCTTTTGGATCGAGGATGTCGTCGACCATGCGCTGGAATTCCGGGTCGTCCGGGTCGACTTTCCAGTTCTGCACGACCGCCTTGGGATGGAGTTTCGCGTTGAGACAGGCGAGATGAGCGAACCAGGACCGGTCGAGCCGGTTGATCGGGTCGTCATCGACGCTGGCGATGGACAGCATTACCGCCTCTTCGCCGCCGATCGTTTCCTGGCAGAACGGGCAGATCGCGTTGATCTCGTCGGTCTTCTCCGATTTCTTTTTCGATGAGACGCCAGCGCTCGTGGAATCAAGGCGCGCGATCAAATCGGTGACCGAACGGTTCCAAGCCTCGACCTCGCCGGACTCCGCCCACAGGTCGACCAGCCCGGACCCCATCAGGACTCGAGAGACACTCTCCTGCGCCAGCTTCACCAGCGCCGGCTCGGGCGCGCCGAGCGCGTCCAGGCGTTTCGTCAACTCTTCGGGGCAATCGCCGGACGGACGGCCCATCATCGCCGCGACGACATCCGCGGCCGCCAGGGCTTCCGACGCGACGGTGGCGTCGACGCTGGCGTCCTCGGACTCCGCGGCCTTCCGCAGCACGCTGACCAGATCATCCGCCCCCTGAACTTCGGCGATCAGGTCCATCGCGTCGTCATTTTCGAAATGACCAGTTCCCCAGGCGCCCATGGCGGATCTCCTTCGGACAGGATTGCCGAAACGCGACCTCCGCGGAACTCTGCCGGGGCACGGTGAACAAATCGTTAGCCGCACTGCATCCGCAGTTACGCCGCCAGCATATCCAGCAACAGCGCGTTGAACGCGTCAGCCGCTTCGTACTGCATCCAATGGCCCGCACCCTCGAGCACGCGCAGATCGGCATCCGGATGGTGCCGCCGGACGAGGTCGATGCGCTCCTGCACCGAATTACCGGCGAAGGCGTCGCGGGTCGACCAGATGCCTTTCACCGGGGCCTGGATTTGCGGCAAGGCGCGGCCGAGGCCGTCCCAAACGTCCTCTTCCGGCCAAGCGGTCATGCGGAAGCGAACCTGCTTTGTGTTGGTGCGCTGGATGTGCACCGCGAGGTCGTCGACCGCGTCCGGGTCCGCGATCATCAGGCCCGCCAGGTTGGCGCGGTGGACCTCGTACACCTCCTCCGGCGACATGCTGGGCCGCAATTTGGCTAGGTCGGGTCGGGGGGCGTCTTCGATGCCGAGTCCGCCGGGCGCCACCAGCGTCACCGTCGCGACCTTGTCCGGCCGCTGCGCGCCCGCTTCGCCGGCAAGCCGGCCGCCGTAGGAGAACCCGACCAACTGCGCCCGCTCCCCCTCCGGCACGATCTGCGCGAGACCGTCGGCGACGACGCGTCCGTAGTCCCGCGCCGTGGTCGGCAGCGGCGGCCGTGCCGACGCCCCGAACCCCGGCGCGTCCGCCGCAAACACCGTGTAACGTTGGGCCAGCGCCTCGATGTTGCGGACCCAGTGCAGCCAGGTCCCGAAATTCCCGTGAAACAGCACCAGCGGCGGCCCTTCGCCCCAGCAGTGCCAGACCATCTCGCCATCGCCGCAGGGCGTGCCGATCCGCCGCGCCGTTGCCTCGAGGCGCGTTATCGCTTCCAGCGGCACGAGGCTTAGATCGCGCCCGCGTCGCGCAGCTTGGCGATTTCGTCGGCGCTCAGCCCCATCTCGCCGAGGATCACGTCGCTATGTTCGCCGGCGTCCGGCGTCGGATAGCGTAGCGTCTGCGGCTGCGGCGTCGCGGTCAGGTTGACCGGCTGACGCACCACGTCGAGCTTGCCGAGGCGTGGATGGTCGACCTGCTTGACCACGCCGAGATGCTTGACCTGCGGGTCCTCGAAGGTCTCGTTGATGCTGTAGACCGGCCCGCAAGGCACGCCGGCGTCGTTCAGAACCTCGATCCAATGTTCGGCCGGTTGCCGCTGCAGAACCTCGGTGATCGCGGCATTCAGCGACGCCCGATTGTCCGAGCGTGCCTCCACGCTGTTGTAGTCGGGGTTCTCCAGCAGGCTTTCGCATTGCGCGGCCTTGCAGAAACGCTCGAACATCGTGCCCGACGCGGCGATGTTGATCAGGCCCGTCGCCGTCTCGAAGCACCCCATCGGCACGTTGGTCGGATGGTCGTTGCCCGCCTGCGGCGGAATTTCTCCCTTCTGCAGCCAGCGCGTGGCCTGGAAGTCGAGCATGAAGGTCATCGCCTCCAACAGCGACGTATGAACCCACTGCCCCTTGCCAGTCTTCTCCCGGTCGAGCAGTGCGATCAGGATGCCCTGCGCCAGGAACATGCCGGCGCAGAGGTCGGTGATCGGAATGCCGACGCGGACCGGGCCCTGCCCCGGCAGGCCGGTGATCGACATTAAGCCGCCCATGCCCTGCGCGATCTGATCGACGCCCGGGCGCTTGCCATAGGGACCGTCCTGCCCAAAGCCGGCGATGCTGCCGTACACGATGCGGTCGTTCACCTTGGCGACCGAGTCATAGTCGATGCCGAGGCGATGCTTCACCTCGGAGCGGAAATTCTCGGTGATCACGTCCGCCTTCGCCGCAAGCTTCATGAACAGCGCATGACCGTCGGGGTTTTTCAGGTCGATGGTCAGGCTGCGCTTGTTGCGGTGCAGGTTCTGGAAATCGGGCCCGTCGCGCTGCCCGGTCAGGGCGGAGCGGTTCTTGCCCGAGGTCGCCGGCGGCTCGACATAGATGACATTCGCGCCCCAATCGGCGAGCACGCGCGCCGAGGTCGGCCCGGCCCGCGCTTGGGTCAGATCGAGTACGGTATAGCCTTCAAGCGGCAATCTATTCTCGGACACGGTCATATCCTCCGTCGTAAAGCTGCCATCCCCACCGCGGCGGTGCGGTTCCCGTCCCGGCGCGGCCGGGCCCGATGGAATCTAGAGATGCGATCAGGTCGTTTCGGGCCGAGGACCGGCCCTGGCGGACGCGTTCAGCCCAGGGGCGGACGATAGCCGATTTTCCCCAAAATATCGAATCAGTCCCGGGTTTCCGGCAACTACGCCACGTCCAACGGCGCGCTCAGCGTCACGCCCGGCATATGCATGCCTTGGGGACGGCCGTTATCGTCGGCCGAGCCGAACCGCTCGTAGTAGGACGGCGGCAGCGGCCAGCCGTTCGGCAGGTTGAGCCAGAGCCGCAGCAGGTGGCGGCGCTGGTCCGGGGCGGGCCAATCCTCGAAATCGGTGCGTGAATGGAAGGTGATCAGGTTGTTGATCCACTGGATGTCACCGGCCTGGAAATCCATGTCGAGCCGCAGCGCATCGCTCTCGGCCAGTTCCTCCAGCAGGTCCATCGCCTCGACCAGTTCCGGCGTCACCGCGGGCACGCCGTCATGCCGGGGCGCGGATTCCACGAAGCGTCGGACGAAGGTCACGGTCATGTATCCCGCGTGGTAGCAGAACACCGGCGCTTCGTAAGTCGGCGCCTTGCCTTCGATATACTCGCCCCGCCGGTCCCGATGGATCGGTTCGGCCAACAGCCGCAACAAGTCCGGGCGTTGCTGCAGCATCGCATTGTGCATCGCCATGGCGCTGGTGACGCTGCTTTGTCCGCCCGACTTGGCCGGCTGCAGACACATCAGCCCGACCAAATCCGCACCCAGATCCGTATGGAAGGGCAGCCGCGCCCGCGACTGATAGCCGGCCCGCGCGTTCATCGCATTAAAGTCGCCGCCGATGTCCTTCACATGCCCCAACAAATGCCCGTCGGGATTTTGCGAGACCGCATTGCCGAGATGCGTCCCCAGCCCCCAATAGGCGATCGCCGATTGCTCCCGCGACCAACGGTCCACCGGCAGTCCGCGCATCAGGTTGATGCCGGACCCGTCGACAAGATCGTGCCGAATTCGCGCCATGACCGATCCCAGCTTGGGCAGCGGAAAGTCCGCCTGCCCGATCGCCATGACCTCCAGGCCGCGCGCCTGTACCGCATCGATGGCGGCATCGATTTCCGCGATCTCGTCGCCGGACAGCACATGAACCCAGTCGTCCCGCTGCGACATGTCCGGCCCGGTCCAGACAAAGGGCCCGGATATCGGTTGGTAAGGGGTGATCGGTCCGGTCATTCGGGAGCCTGCCGCGGTTTCCTGACATACGGTGACGTGCACCACTGAAGTGTACCTATACCGGGAAGGCCGTGGCTAGGCGTGATGCGCCGCGCCTTCCACGATCTTGCCGTCCCCATCGACGCAGAGATATTCGCACACCTCGGCGCCGCGTTCGTTCCGGTACCGGATAACGACGCTGTCGGGACTAACGAAAACGCCCTTTAGATCGAAATACAGGTCCGGGTGATTCGGCAACGCCCTGCCCCAATAGCCGCGCAGCGCGTCCTTGCCGTGCAATCGCCCGGTCTCGGACAGGTTCACAGCACGGATGTAGGGCGACGCCATCGACGCGTCCTCGGCGTAGAGCGCAAGCACCCGTTCCAGGTCATGCGCGTTCCACGCGGCAACCCATTCCAGCGCCAAGGCATTGAGATCGGCATCCATGATGGGCATCCTTCTACACATAAGTCAGTATTAATGACCTATATGGAGTGAGATGTGGTTTAGGTCAACGCGCAACACTTCGCGTCACACCGGCGGTTGCCCGCACCGCTCGCACCTCATGCTGAGCCTGTCGAAGCATGACGCCACGCGCTCGACCCTCCTTCATCCTTCGACAAGGTCAGGATAAGGAACACCGAAGGGCTTCAAGCAAGGCGTTAGGGGGAATGACGAAACGGAAAGCGCGGCGCCCCCTACTTCCGGTCGATCGCCGCCTGCATGACTTCCAGGCGATCGTTGCCGAAATACATGTCGTCGCGGTCGAGGAAGAAGGTGGGCGAGCCGAAGCCGCCGCGGGCTATCAGGTCGTCGGTCGTCTCGAACAGCTTCCGCTTGATCGCATCGTCGCCGATCTTCTCGAAGAAGGCGTCGGCGTCCATGCCGACCGAGGTGACGATCTCGCGCAGCACGTCTTCCTGCGAGATGTCCTTGTCGTCGACCCAGTAGGCCTTGAAGCAGGCGCCCGAGTATGCCGACACCGTGCCCTCGTCGATGGCGACGAAGGCGCCGCGCAACGCCTTGACGCTGTTTACCGGGAACACGCTCGGCCGGATCATCTCGATGCCCTGGTAGCGCGCCCAATCCTCCATGTCCTTGCGGTAGTAGGTGTCCTTCGGCGGCACCGGGTTCTCGCGCCGCTGATAGACGCTCGGGTTCACCTTGTTGAACACCCCGCCGACCAGGAACGGCTTCCACACCAGTTCCGCCTTGTTGCGGGCGCAGAAATCCTCGATCCGGTCATAGGCGAAATAAGTCCAGGGGCTGGAGACGTCGTAGAAAAACTCGATGGTGGTCATGGGGCGTCGGCTTTCTTGGTGTGGTGTTGGTTGGGTTTGGGGGTCAGTGTAACAGCGAGGCCCCAATTGTGCAGCCGACGTAGATTTGTCCGACTACACGCTTCTCCGTATCCTGCCCAGTTGATGGTTCACGCCGCCCGGCGCCTCCGCCGCGGCGGTTCTTTCGGAAAGGATACGCCCGTGAATCGCCACATCCTCCCGCAGACCCGTCAACGCTTGGCCCGAGGCCACTGATGGGCGCGCTCGACGGCATTCGGGTGCTTGATGTCAGCCAAGTGCTGGCGGGGCCGTTCTGCGGGCAGCTCATGGCGGACAACGGGGCCGCGGTGATCCGGGTGGAGTCGCTGGACGGCGACTTGTGCCGCCGCTTTCCGCCGGACCGGGGCGGCCAGAGCACGGCCTTCCTGGCGGTCAACCGGGGGAAGCGCGGGCTCGCCCTGAACCTGAAGACCGAGAAAGGCCGGGATGTGTTGCACCGGCTCGCAGCGCGTGCCGACATCATGATCCAAAGCTTCCTGCCCGACCGGGCGAAACAACTCGGCCTCGACTACGACACGATCCACGGCCTCAACGGCGACCTGATCCACGTCACTATTTCCGGCTACGGCCCGGCCGGGCCGCTGAAGGACAAGGCGGGCCTCGACATGATGGTCTCGGCCTATACCGGGATCATGGGCATCACCGGCGATCCCGACGGGTCGCCCGCGCGGCCCGGCACGCCCGCCATCGACATGAGCACCGGCATGATCGCCTATGGCGCCGCGATGACCGCGCTGGTCGCACGCGGCAACGGGCAGGGCGGACAGGCGGTGAACGTTTCGCTGATGCAGTCGGCGCTGAACCTGCTGGACTTCAACGCGACCCACTGGCTGGTCGAGGGGCAGGTGCCGGTGCGCGAGGGATCGGGCTTCCTAAAGCTCGCGCCCTATGAAGCCTTCGACGCGGCGGATGGGCCGATCATCGTCGGCGCGGCCAACGAGGCCGGCTGGCAGCGCGTCTGCGCAGCGCTCGACCGGAAGGACCTGCTGGACGATCCGCGCTTCGCCAGCAACGCCGAGCGGGTCGCCAACCGCTCCGCGCTGAAAGCCGAAATCCAAGCCGTGCTGCGAACCGCGACCGTCGCCGACTGGATCGAGCGGTTCGATGCCGCCGGCGCGGTCGCCGCGCCGATCCACTCGATGGATCAAGTCTTCGCACAGGAACAGGTCAAGGCGACGGGCATGATCGTGGAGGCGAAGGACCGCGACGGCAGTTCGGTCAGATTGGTCGGCCCGCCTTTCAAGCTTAGCGAAACACCGCCGGAGCCAGGCGACGCGCCGCCGCATCTCGGGGAACACACGGAGGCGGTGCTGCGGGAAGACCTCGGCCTGACGAACGCGGAGATCGCCGCGCTACGCAAAGCCGGGGCGATTTCCTGAGCCAAGAAGGACGCGACAATCTGTCCCTGGCGTCCGGCCCGAGCCCTTCACACATCTTTGCAAGGTCTAATGGAAACGGCGTGTGGCAACGACCGCGCGCCCGGAGAAAGACAGATGGACCACGCCATATCCCTCGCCGAAGCCCATAACGCGGTCGCACAAGCGCTCGCCGCCGGCACCTCTCCCGGCGGACTGCCCGCCGCCCAACTGATCGAGCGGGAAACGCTGAAGCTGTATTTCTACGAACCGCGCGGCGAGGACAAGCAGCCGCCGCACGATCAGGACGAGGTGTATATCGTGATGGCCGGTTCCGGCACCTTCGCCGTCGGCGACAGCGAGGGGTCCCTGTCACGCCAACCGTTCGGGGCCGGCGACGCCATCTTCGTGCCCGCGGGCGCGGTGCACCGGTTCGAGGATTTCACCGACGACTTCGGAACTTGGGTCATCATGTACGGGCCCGACGGCGGCGAGAAACCGCGCGCATAGGAACCGGACCTGGCATCGCCTCAGTCCATGCGAATGCGCACCGGCATTTCGGAAACCGGCTTTCTTTCCTCGCACGAACCCATTTTCTCGGCGGCCGCGGCGTAGGCCCGCGCCGCCGGCGCCGCGCTTACGCCGTGCGCCACCGTACTGATCGCGACGGTTAGGATCGTGACCAACAACGCCTCATTGCGGAATGGTATGTCCGACTCTTCCAATATCAGCAGCGCGAACAGGATGGACGCCAGCCCACGCGGGCCGAACCAACCGAGGAAGATCACCGTCCTTGGATTGATCCCGGCCCCGATCAGCGAGACGGCGACGGGCAGCATGCGCACCACGGTCAGGCTCAGCAGCGCATAGATCAGCATCGGCCAATCGAAGCCGCCGCCGAGCATCGGCAGCATCATTGCCCCGAATATCAGGAAGGTGACGAGCGTGAGGAATTGTCCTTCGGTCTCGGCGAATTCGAACAGGAAGGTGCAGTCGCCCTTGACCGTATTGCCGAAACATAGCCCGGCTACAAACGCGGCGATAAAGCCGTTGCCGCCGATCAAATCGGCCGAGAGATAGGCGAGCGCGGCCACCGCCAAGACACCCAACCCTTCAAAGCTTTCGGTCATCCATTGCCGCGCCGCCGCCCGGTCGATCAGCTTTGCGCCGACGATCCCGACCACGGCCCCGGCGAGCGGACCCAGCGTGACCTGCTTCAGGCCGAAGACCATCCACCCGGATGCAGCTTGCGCGTCTTGCGCCGCGCTCGCGGCACTCGCGAACAGCAGAACGACCGGCAGAGCGATTCCGTCATTGAGGCCGCTTTCCACATTGAGCGCTTGGCGGATTCGCACGGGCACGATAGAACTGGACACGACGGCTTGCCCCAGCGCGGCGTCGGTCGGCGCCAGGATGGCCGCCACGAGCGCCGCCTCCCACAGGGATACGTCTGGGAATATCAGCAATGCCGCGGCGGTCCCCAAGGCAATCGTCAACGGCATCCCAACGGCAAGCATCCGGACAGGCAAGTTGTGATCGCGCCGCAATAGGCCGAGATCGATGCGCGCCGCATCCGAAAACAGAACCAGGATCAAGGTGATCTCGGCGAGAAGATGAATGATCCCGTGATCGATCTGGAAATCCGTTAGATGCAACCCGCCTTGCCCGATCAGCAGCCCCAGTCCGGCGAATGCGATCGGCGGCGTGACGAACCCGGACTGCAACCGGCCGGAAATCAGCCCGTAGGCCAGGAAGCATCCGGCGATCACGATAAGCGCGATGTGTTCCATTGCAGCGATGATACTTCAGAAACGCACCGAACCAAGCTCCCGGAAAACCGTTACGGCATGCTGAACCTTCACGGTCCTTCCAGATCCTCAAGGGTCTTCGGCCAGTCACCCTTGAGCAGGCGGGAGAGCGCCCGGTCGGCGAGCAGTTTTCCCTCGGTCTGGCAGGCGGCGCAGTAATTCGTTTCGCTGCTGGCGTAGCGGATGCGCTGCACCGGGGCGTCGCAGACCGGACACGGCTTGCCGTAGCGGCCGTGCACCGCCATGCCTTCACGGAAGGCGGTGACTTTCTTGGGAAAACCGTCGCCGGCTTCGTCGCGCAGCCGGTCGATCCAGAGCGTCAGCGTGTCGCGCACCGCCGTGAACAGCCGTTCGATCTCCGCATCGGTCAGTTTCTGCGTACGCGTGATCGGCGACAGCTTTGCCGCATGCAGGATTTCGTCGGAATAGGCATTGCCGATGCCGCTGAACAGTTTCGGGTCGGTGAGCGCGCGTTTGACCGTGTGGTTGTTCCGCCGCAACGCGTCGCGAAAGGCCGGCAGGTCGATGTCGAGCGGCTCCTGGCCGCCCGGGTCGAGCGCGGCGAGCCCCGCTTCCCCCTCGACCACGTGCAGCGAGGCGCGTTTCTTGGACCCCGCCTCGGTCAGGACAAGGCTGCCGTCGGCGAAATCGAACGCGGCCAGATCGCGCTTGCCCGCTAGCTTCGCGTCCGGATCCTTCCAATTCAGCCGCCCCGCGATCATGAGATGCAAAACCAGCCAAAGATCGCCCTCCAACCCGATGGCGATGCGCTTGCCGATGCGCCGGAACCCGGTCACCCGCCGGCCGTGCGCCGCGCTCAACGGCGGCTGGACGGTCCGCAACAGGAAAGGGCTGCGGCAGCGCACCGCCTGCAGTTTGGCCCCGCCGATATGGCGGTCCAAGGCGTCGAGATAGAGTTCCACATCCGGCAGTTCGGGCATCGGACCCTGCCTACACGGTTACAGCTCGATGAATTCGTCCACGTAGCCTTGGTATTGCTGGGTCTTCGGCTTGTCCTTGTCCTCGTCCCGCACATAGCGGATCGAGCTTTCGCCCTTCAGCGCGCGGGGCAGGATCATGCAGCGGATGAACCGCGTCGGCTCCTCCGCGTCGGCCTGCGCGAAAACCGGATCGGGGCCGGACTCAAACCACGCCTCGCCTGGTTCGAAGGGCGTCGAATGACCCTCCGCATCGATGCGGATCTTGCCGTGCAGCAGGCATCGTATGCCCGGTCCCTGATGCACATGGGTGTAGGCGCAGCCGCCCGGCGGGAAGGACACGGAATCGCAGCGCATCAACCACTGCTGCCCGTCGCCGGGATCGAGCGTGTCGATCGACGCCGTCAATTTGTGGACCGTATTCACGCCCGGCCCGCTTGCGGAAATCGCGTCGGAGTCCGCTTGCGCCAACTCCCAGCGCCAGAGCGTGGCCCCCGCCTCGCCGGCCCGCATGGCGGTATCTCCGGCGCCGGTAAACGCGGCCTGATCCTCGTAAAGGTCATGGTCCCCAATCAGGACGCTGCCCTTCACGACGTAAACGATCCGGTTGGCCGAGGGGAGCGGCGTTTCAAGCTCGGCGCTTGGCTTGAGTGTGTCCTCGTACTGCCGAAGCTCCAGGCTCATGCGAGTTCCTCCGTGCCGAAGTCGGCAGGGCTGGTGATCTCCAGGATTTGGCAGTCCTCGGACCGGCGCAGCAGGTCGCGCGGGATACCCGGCGCCTGGTTCACGCAGTCGCCGGCCTCCAGCTCGACCACGCCATGCGGTCCGTAGTCGAAGGCGCAGGTGCCCGCCACCACGAAGACCATCTGGAAATCGAGATCATGGCGGTGCAGGCCGGTCGGTCCCGGCATCGGTTCGCGGCACCGGCTGACATGAGCATTGACCCGCCCGCCGGTGGCGGCGGAAATACCCAGATCGCGGGCTTCCAGCCACGGCCGAAGCGGATGGCTGGTGAAGGGGGTGTCCGCGAGCCGCGAAACGCTGTAGCGCGAGACGATGCCGGTCGACGGGTCCGGCTCGACATAGTCTTCGAGGCCGGTTTCCTCGGTTGGGAAATCGCCCGGCGACACGACTTCGAGCACCATGCAGTCGGCGGTCCGGTCGGTCTGCTGATGCACGATACCCGACGGCTGGTGGATGCAGTCGCCCGGCCCGACGACGACCTCGCCGTATTGTCCGTATTCGAATGTCGCCTGACCCTGCAGGACAAAGACGACCTGAACGTCGAGGTCGTGGCGGTGGAGCCCGGTGCCGCCCGGCATCGCTTGCAGCGAATGGCTGATGCTGGCGCGCCAACGGCCGCCCGTGGCTTTCTTGATGCCGAGATCGCGGTATTCCAGAAAGGACCGGAGGCCGCCGGATTCGAACTGGGCGTCGCGCGCCCGGCTCACGCTGAATTCATTCACCAGATTTCCCATGACGCGGCGATCCCTTCCCCGTTGCGGTTTTCTATTCGTTGTCGGTGCGCGCCCTTCGGCCAAGATATCCGCCGTGATGACGCAGGCCGTAATCGTGTTTCGTCACCTCTTTCCGCTCCATCAGGACCAACGTCAACGCGTCGCCGATGGCGTGCATCACCACCGTGCTGGCCGACGGGGTCAGTCCGAGCGGACAAGGCTCCACGATCTCGCCCATATCCAGCACGATATCGCTTAAGTCCCGCAAATCCGAATCCGCGTGCGACGTGATGCCGATGATCGTGCCGGCGCTGAGATGGCGGCTGAACTCCAGCAGTTCCATGACCTCGCGCGTCTTGCCGCTTGTCGAGTAGGCGACGATGCAGTCGCCTTCCGCGATGAGGCCAAGATCGCCATGCGCGGCCTCGCCCGGATGCACGAAGACCGCCGGCGTGCCGGTCGAACACATTGTGGTGGCGAATTTGCGCGCGACCAGCCCGGCCTTTCCCATACCGGTCGCGACGACCTTCCCCGTGCAATCGTACAAGGCGTCGATCGCACGCTCGAAGGACTCGTCCACGGTGATCGACGAAATGGCGGCGGCTTCCGCGGCAAGAATTTGCCGCACGCGCTCCTGGGTATTCATGATAATCGACAGTCCGTTACCGTTGAAGAATGGCGGGGCTGGACTTGGCGAAAGCCCTGCCGCCTGCGGGTGTTTACCGCCTGAACCCTATCGCGACAACCGTCAATTCCCGGGATGTCCGCGCAACGCCGCCGCCCGGGCGGCGCTTTCGGCGACCAGCGTCTCGATGATATCGGCGACCGGGCATACGTCGTGGATCAACCCCGCGACCTGTCCGGCGGCGGTCTGGCGGCGGTCCGCGTCGCGTTCGGGATGCCGCCCCGCCCGCGCCTTCTTGCGCAAGTCGGACAGCACGGCATTGTCCGCGCCCGCGCGCCGCGCCGCCTCGTAGGCCATGAGTTCCGGGGTGGCGATACAGCGCACCGGCGCGCCGGTCATCGCCTTGGTCACGACCGTATCGGTCTCCGCCATCTGCACGAGTTGCTCGACACCCCAAGCATTCAGCCCGCTTTCCGCCGACGCCATGAACAGGGTGCCGATCTGGACACCGACCGCGCCGAGCGCAAACGCGGCCAATACGCCGCGCGCATCGCCGATCCCGCCCGCCGCCAGGACCGGTACGTCCACCGCATCAACCACTTGCGGCACCAACGGTAACGTCGCGACGGTCCCGACATGACCGCCCGCCTCGCAACCCGACGCGATGATGGCGTCGACGCCTTCTTCGACCATGCGGACGGCGTGCCCGGCCGTCGGCACGACGGAGAGCACCGTGATGCCCGCGTCCTTCAGCATCCGCACCGCGTCCTCGCCCGGATCGGCCCGCCCCGTCGTCACGATCGGTACATTCATCCCGATGCAGATCTTGGCGCGCGTTTCGGTGAAGCCCCGGCCCATCGGCAGGATATTGACGGCGAAGGGTTTGTCCGTCCGTTGACTTGTCTCGATGATATCGGCGCGGAGTTTCTCCTCCGTGCCGCCGAAGGTCGGCAGGATGCCCAAACCACCGGCATTGCTGACCGCCGAGACGAGATCGACACTGCCACCGCCCTGCATCGCACCCTGAAGGATGGGATGGCGAATGCCCAGCATGTCGCACACCGCCGTATGGATCGCGGACGGGGGCTGCGCCGGCTCGCTCATGGAGCTTTGAATCCGGTGATACGGGTCAGCACGCCTTCGACGAAGGGCTGCACCGCGACACCCCTAAATCCGGCGGCTTCGAAATACCCGATACAATCTGACTCGGAATGGGCCATGCCCATCGTCTCCGCCAACGCCTGTCCGAGCCCCCAAAAAGCCGCGCTGACCGGACCGCATCGGTCGTCGTTCAGCGTTTCGCCGATCAAATGCATCTCGCCGCCCGGCAACAACGCGTCATGCGCCTTGGAGATGACTTTCTGGATCGTTTCGGGACCGTACATCGGCAGGTTGCTGGCCATCACGACGACATCCGCATCGTCTGGAAGGGGATCGGCGGTGAAATCGCCGGCGACCGCTTCGACCCGGTCGGAAACGCCGTTCTCGGCGATGAATTCCCGCGCCGCTTCGGCCACCGGGGGTAAGTCGAACACGACGGCGCGCAGGTCGGCCCAGGTATCGACGGCGACGATGCAGTAGGCACCGGACCCGCCGCCCAGATCCAACAGCTTCGTTCGCCCGGACAGATCGACCTGCCGCGCGAAGCGCCGTGCAGCACCCATGCCGATGCTATAGGTCGCATCGTGATAGGCGCGCGCCTGCTCCACCGTATAGCCGGCGATATCGGGCAACAGTTTCAACTCCGGCGCCCGCAAATGCTCGGTCAACCGCCCCCATTCATTCCAGGCGGGTTTGGTGAACAACATCCAATCGCCCGCGTAGCGATGGCTTCCCTTGACCAGAAACCGGTCGACATCGGGCGCATTAACGAAACCGCCGTCATGAATTTCAACCAGGTCCAGCGCGATACACATGGTCACCAGCCTTTCGGCGTTGACGGGATGAATATCCAGTGCCTCGGCGACCTGAGGGACGGTGCCCGCCCCCTCGCTGATCGCGGTGAACAATCCGAGTTCGACCGCCGACATCAGCGCGGCCGATTGACCGTAGGCCTGCGCATACGCTTGCAGGCGGGTGGTATCGAGTTTCTTTTCTTGTGTCATGCGGCCAACGCTACCATAGCACCGGTGCGACGCCAGCAAGATCCCCCGCCGCGCGGTCCTCGCACGGTCAGCAGCGGTCGGATTGGCGGAATCCGGCCGAAAAATCCGGTAAAGACAGCTCGATTCCGGCGTTAAGCAAATGTAAATAGCATTGCCTGCAAATACTTCTATCTAGGCGTGAGATTCGGAATTTTCAGGTTGGATATGAGTGTTAGACGCCCGGCAGGCAAATTTGAGGATCTGTGAACATTGATGGATCAAATGTAGGGAAAGCGCCAAAAACTGCCGCGGGAAACGCATAAAACCCCGCGCCGACTGAATGCTCACCAAACACCGAACTCTGGATTGGCAATTCGGATCGTCTTGATGGAAAACATCGCCCAGGAAAAAGCACGCATAGAACGAAGCGGCCGACTGCATTGGTATCATTGGGCCCTCGTTCTCGCGTCCCTCGCCCTTACACTTACCGCGTGGGCTATCACGAAACACCAAGTCGAAGAAAAAAACGAGACCCGCTTCAGCCGTGAGGCGGACGGGCTGCTCGAGTTGGTGCGCGAACGCATGGAAAAATACGAAAACAGCCTGTGGAGCGGCGTGTCCGCCATTCAAATGGCCGGCGGCAACGTCACGCTCGAACGGTGGCAGCGGTTCGCAAACACGCTGAGCATCGACACCAAGTATCCCGGGATCAACGGAATCGGTGTGATCCACTATATCGAACCCGACAATCTCGCGAGCTACCTCGCCGCGCAACGCCGGACCCGACCGGATTTTCGAATCTTTCCCCCGCATGGGCATTCCGAGTTCTGGCCTATCACCTATGTCGAACCGAGCGGGCCCAACTTCAAGGCGATCGGATTGGACATGGCGCACGAGACCAATCGCTTTACCGCGGCCAAACGTGCGCGCGACAGTGGAAAATCCCGAATTACCGGTCCGATCGAATTGGTGCAGGACCGGGAACGGACCCCTGGCTTCCTGTTCTACGCGCCGTTCTATCTGGCGGGCGACCATCAAACGACCGAGCAACGCCGCCAGAACTTCATCGGCCTTGTCTATGCGCCTTTCGTGGTCACGAAACTCATAGCGGGGACGCTTCAAAAGGAAAACCGGCACGTCGGCATTTCAATCCGCGACCAGGAAGTATCGATCTATAGCGAACATGTCGAGACGGAGCCGGACTACGATCCCAATGCACTCTATTCAAAGACGGTCGAGGTCGATATCTACGGCCGCACCTGGACCTTCAACTTGCGCAGTACGCGGTCCTTTCGCGAGAACAGTTCGAGCGCCCAACCAGCAATCATTCTGAGCAGCGGGCTTCTGATCGACGCGCTGCTGCTGGCGCTGTTTATCTTGCTGACCCGCGCCAACCGCAATGCGACGGCCTTTGCACAACGTATGAGTAGAAGCTACCAGCGAAAATCCGAGGAACTGGCTGAGAACGTGGAACGGCTCAAGGTATCAAACCAGGATCTCGAGCAGTTCGCCTACGCCGCATCACACGACCTGAAATCACCTTTGCGGTCGATCGACAACTTGGCGGAATGGATCGAGGGCGATTTGAAGGCGGTAATGAGCGACGAGAACAAGAAACAAATGACGTTGTTGCGCAATCGCGTTTGCCGGCTCGAGGCCTTGCTAGAAGGTCTGCTGCAATACTCCCGCGTCGGCAGACAGTCGGCGACGATCGAGTTCGTCGATCTGCAGTCTATCGTCGATGAGATCGTCGACCTGCTCGACCTTCCTGCCTCGTTCACGGTCGACGTCGTGACCGAGCTTCCACAGATGTACACGGCGAAAGCACCGTTGCATCAGGTTTTAACCAACTTGGTTGGAAACGCCATCAAACACCACGATCGCGACGAAGGCCGGGTCGAAATTTCCGTAAAGGATCTGGGTGATTTCGTAGAGATCGCCGTCACCGACGACGGCCCCGGTATCGAAGAGGAATATCACGACCGGATCTTCCAGCTCTATCAGACCTTGAAACCCCGCGACAAAGTGGAAGGCAGCGGGTTGGGGCTAACCATGGTCAGCAAACAGGTGGAAGCCCAAGACGGCACGATCACGGTGGAGAGCACTAAAGGGCAGCGTGGCACGACCTTCCGATTCACGTGGCCTAACCTGGATTTACCGGAAAGCCAAGCCAATGCCGCCTGAATTGGTCAATATTCTTCTGGTCGATGACGACGTGGTCGACGTTATGCGCGTGAAGCGATCCTTCGACGAGCTCGAAATTGCCAACCCATTGTACATTGCGAACGATGGGGTCGAGGCGCTGGAAATGCTGCGCGGCGAAAACGGTCACTCGCCAATTCCGGAACCGTATCTCGTCTTGCTTGATCTCAATATGCCGCGAATGAACGGGTTGGAGTTTCTCAACCAAATTCGCAGCGATCCCGAACTCGATAAAACCATCGTCTTCGTTCTGACGACGTCGAACGCGGATGAGGATCGAACTATGGCCTACAAGAAACAAGTGGCCGGCTATATCGTGAAGGCCGACACCAGCGAAATGCTGATGACGGCATTGGGCATGGTCAAAAGCTATTGGCGGGTTATCGAATTTCCCTAGACCGGCGCGCGCGCCGGAGGACTCTACCAGCCGGCGCAAAACCGGCATCGCAACCATCGGCTTGGGGCCTTCGATGGTCCGCTAAGTCCGCGCGGCATTCAGCGCCGCCGGCATTAATCCAAGCTCGCACTGTATCTCCGTCACCAAACCGCTAAAATCATTCTTCACTGGGGATACGCCATTCGCTTTCACACAAGAGCGAAACGATGATCGTGCGTCGAAATGAACTTCCGGCTGACCGGGGCGTCCGGTCCCGAAACGCGAGGTTGCTGGGGCGAGTATGCGATTTCTGAAGACTTTCCGCCTCGACAATTCGGACCAGAGCATCTTTCGCAATGCGGCGGAACCTGGCGAATGGGCCGTGTCGGGCGTTTTCGCCTTCGCCGACCTGCCGGAATTGATGGTCACCGGAAAAATCAAACAGGCGTTCACGAGAGGCATCCTCGGCACAGCGAGCTTCGGATGGTCAACGCTTGCCTGCGTATCCGAAATCGATGCGACACGCTACGAAATGGTGATCGAACGGATCGCCGACCATTTCGTCGCGGCATACGGAGCGTCCGACCGCACGACCGCGTTGCCGCTGGCCCGTCAGGAAGCGGAATTCACCGCCCGGCTCTGTGAGCATCCCATCGGCACCTTGCTCGCGGTCCGGCGCTCGTTCAAAGAAGGCAGTATTGTCCAGCGTTTCCGGATCGTGTCCCCGCCGGTCGGGGAAACGCGCGGCAGAATCCCGGAGAACGCGGAAAACTGACACGCGCCAGCGCATTGCTCGGAACCGGCAAACCGTCCGATTAGGTCGAGTTTGAAGGCGCCCCGAATCCCGCAGTACCCGGCGCTATCCGCCGGTCACACTCATGTGGCGGCTGACCGACGGGCGCTGGCGCCGTCGGTCGATGACGAAATCATGGCCCTTCGGCTTGCGGCCGATCGCCTCATCGATGGCATCGAAAAGCAAATCGTCCTGGTCGCTCAAGCGAAGCGGTGTCCGCAGATCGGCGGCGTCCTCTTGTCCCAGGCACATATACAGTGTGCCGGTGCAGGTCAGCCGCACCCGGTTGCAGGATTCGCAGAAGTTATGCGTCATCGGCGTAATGAAGCCGACCTTCTGTCCGGTTTCATGGCAGACCGAATAGCGCGCCGGCCCGCCGCTGGAATAGTCGATGTCGTCGAGTGTCCATTTCTCGTTCAGCATCGCCCGCACCATCGACAACGGCAGATACTGATCCACGCGGGTTTCCCCGCCGATATCGCCCATCGGCATGACCTCGATGAACGTCAGGTCGAAACCGTGTTTGCCGCACCAACCGACGAAATCGCTCAGCTCGTCGTCGTTGACGCCCTTCAGGGCGACGCAGTTGATCTTGACCTTGATTCCCGCGTCTTTCGCCGCTTCGAGACCGGCCATGACCTTGTCGAATTTGCCCCAGCGGGTGATCGAGGCGAATTTTTCCGGCAGCAGGGAATCCAGCGACACGTTGATCCGGCGCACGCCGTAAGACGCCAACTCCGTGGCGTATTTGGAAAGCTGGCTGCCGTTTGTCGTGACCGTCAGTTCATCCAGGTCGCCGCTATCGAGATGCCGGGAGAGATTCCGGAACAGCGACATGATATTCCGCCTGACCAAAGGCTCGCCGCCGGTCAGGCGCAGTTTCCGCACGCCGCGGCTGACGAAGGCACTACATACCCGGTCGAGTTCTTCGAGCGACAAAATCTCCGCCTTCGGCAGGAAAGTCATCTCCTCCGCCATGCAATACACGCAACGGAAATCGCACCGGTCCGTTACGGAAACCCGGAGATAATTGACCTCTCGTCCAAATGGATCGATCAGCGGTTCGCCCGTCATGCTGGTGCCACCCTGGCCTTGTCTTCTGCTTCGAACACCCAGTTATCTATGTGACAAACCAAGCATTTCCAGTCCAGGCGGTCAATGGGCCGGGAGCCGGAATTGTCGAAGTAATCCGACCGGTTATGGCCCGATCGCCTCAATCCATTAATCATTCGGAAAATCGAGCCTTCCGGATAGACGCTATACAAGCTTTTCACCCTCTTAGGATAGGCCCACAGTGCGCGGCCGCATTGATCTATATCGTGAGGGGAAAATTATTTCGGCGGGTTTCTACGCCGCCATCTTTCGGCGCACGGACCGCGCTAATCGCTTTCCATGGCCAAGTCGAGCATGGCATGGCATAGGGTTAAATGCCCTATTTCGACAAACCCATAGGCGGGCGAGTTAATGTAGAGATTCATATCGCCAAGGCCCCGAAGCGGGTTATCCGGCGCGAACCCGGACAGCGTCACCACATACATTCGGTGCCGCCGCGCCGCATGAACGGCATTCAAGATATTTTCCGAGCGTCCGGAACTGCTGATCGCGACCAGAATGTCCCCGGCCGCCCCCTGCAACTCGATTTGCTTCGCGAAGACCTGGTCATACCCGAAATCATTCCCGAGACAGGTCAACGCCGCTCCATCGTTCAGCGCGATGGACCGGATGTTGCCGTTCTTGGTGTAGTCGATCGCCAGATGGCTCGCGATGGCGGCACTGCCCCCGTTGCCGATGAAGACAACCTTTTGACCCATCGCATGCGCCGTCTGCGCCTTGTCCACGATCCGCGAAAAAGCGGTTTCCAGCGGCACGGAGACATTGCGCGCCTGCGTCGCTTCCGCATCGTGCAACAGTTTGGCGAGAGTATCGAAATATCCCGCAATGGATGACGTCGATACGACGGCCATTGAACCCCCCTTTCGCGCAACGACTATGCCCTAAATTCGCGGCGCTCGCGACCGTGTTATGCGGCGCGATGGCAGAATCACACACATTAGGATGCGCGACGGAACACTCCATGATGCACAGCCGAATGCAGAAAAGACCGGGCCAGAATTTCCCCGATATCGAGTGCCGCCGCCGTACCCGCCGGCCGGTCGAAACAGACGCGATTGACCATGACCCGATCGTTCGGCGCGTAGTTCGCGGTGGAGAAGAAGATCGAGAGCCGCGCGTCGTCCTTCAACTGCTGGGACATCCATTGCCGTGTCACACCCTTGTGCGAATGAGGAAACGCGAAGGCGATGTCGTCTAGACCAAACGTGTCCGCCATGAAGTCGAGGCTGCGGCGCAGGTCACGCCGTCTATCCGTATCGTCGAGATGCGCGAACTTCGTGTGGTCGGTGCCATGCGCGCCCAGCGAGAACCCGTCGCTTTGCAGCGCTCTCGCCTGCTGCGCGGTCAGAAACGGCCGTTCCGCATTCAAGACATCCTGCCAATCCACCTTCATCGCCGTGGCGCATTCGTCCACCCGGGCGCAATCGTCAGGCAGATGGACCGAAAAACGGCGCAACGCCTGACATATCGACTCCGCTGACGGCTCCGGCCCGGATAGACCGAGCACCGCCCCGATGGCCCCGCGGCTGGCGGGCGAAATCCCGGATATACGAATCGATGTCAGTAGGTAGGAGCGCCGGTGACCGTAAAACAAATACCGATTGTCCATCGCACGCGCCGTGGCGAAGAACGTCGCAGGGATGCCGCGCGCCTTCAGGATCGGCGCGATCACGTCCGCGGTTTCCCGGAGTCCGTCATCAAAACTCAGGAAAGCCGGATAGTCGGGCAACGGCGCCCCATCGCGAAAATGCGCCACGACCTCGGGCAACGAAACGAACTCGAATCTCTCCTGAAGGAAATCGAGCGATTGCCGGAACTCGGCAATCGTCGGCGCCCGGTATATTTCCGCCGTGAGCGGATTCGGCGTGTCGGCGACGATATGCCCGAACAGCGAGGTCAAGCGACGCCGCAAGAACGGGCGAATTCGATCGAAGGTCGCGAAGGGCGATAGAGCGGTCTCGAGTCCTTTTTTTACCATCCAGCAATCCGCAAAACGGCGGCCGAGACCAACTTTGCGTTTTTCGTGAGCATTTTGGCTACGTGACATTCCGCGTTCGTACTAAACTAGTGAACATAACACCGCACACATAAACCATCCCGGATTTTCATTAATGTCGTCCCGGCCCGCAGCGTTGGCACATCCCGTCCATATCCCCGTACCGAGCGCCGAAACATTCATCATCCCCGTTTCCGACAATCGGTTTATCGTCTACGCGCCGTTGCGCCGCGCCGCTTTCGTGGCCAATGCCCGGACGGTCAATTTCATCGCCGACTTACAACGCGGCGTCTATGATCCCGAGGCCGATCCGGACGGCGCCCTCGCCGATTTCCTCCGGCGGCTGGAAATCGTCGATGCCGGCCCGGAAGAAAAACCGATCACCACCTTCGCCGGCACGCCCAAACCGACCGCGGTCACGCTCTTCCTGACGACGGCCTGCAATCTTCGCTGCTCTTACTGCTATGCCAGCGCGGGTGACACGCCGGTGCAGACCATGCCGCTCGACGTCGCGAAGCGCGGCATCGACTTCGTCATCGCCAATGCGGTGGAGCAACGGCAATCGCATATCGAGGTCGCCTACCATGGCGGCGGCGAACCGACCGTCAATTGGCTGACCTTGAGCGAGTCATTCGCCTACGCGCGGGAGGAAACGAGGCGGCACGGCTTGGGTTTGAGCGCCGCCGCCGCCACGAATGGCGTTCTAAGTCCGGCCAAAATCGATTGGATCATCGAGAATTTGGACAATGTCAGCCTGTCCTTCGACGGGTTGCCGGCACTACAAGACAAACACCGCCCCACCGTGGGCGGCCAGGGATCGAGCGACCACGTCTTGCGGACCCTCCGTCAATTCGACAATGCCGGGTTCGACTACGGCCTGCGCCTGACCGTGACCGCGGATCAAATCCCCCATCTGCCCGACGCCGCCGCCTACATATTCTCGCGATTCAGGCCGCTTCGGGTGCAGGTCGAACCGGCCTATCAGCTCGGCCGCTGGACCGAGGCGGCTTCCGCCGAGACCGAGGCCTTTATCGAATCCTACCGGACCGCGCAGCGCATCGCCAAGGCACATGATGCCGAGATCAGCTACTCCGGGGCACGGCTCGGCGCCCTGACCAATCACTTCTGCGGCGTGACGCAAGACAGCTTCTGCCTCTCGCCGGACGGCAACGTCTCCGGCTGCTACGAAGTGTTCAGCGAGGACGCGTCGCTTGCCGATACATTCTTCTACGGCAAACCGACGGGTGATGGGGGATACGCTTTCGATCTCAACATCCTGAACAATCTCCGAAACCAGGCGGTCGAGCATCGGGACTATTGCAACGGCTGCTTCGCGAAATGGAGCTGCGCCGGCGACTGCTACCACAAGGCCATCGCGCAAACGGGCTCGACGGAATTCGATGGATCGGACCGCTGCCACATCACGCGGGAGTTGACCAAGGACCAAATACTCACCGCGATCCTCGACGCCGGCGGCGTTTTCTGGCACGGCGCCCCCGAAGAACCGCTCCCCGGCATGACCGAAGAGGCCCTGATGGAGGCGGCATATGACTGACGCCCCACACTTCAAACTCGCCCGGGTCTATGACGACGGATCATCCGAACCCGCCGAGATCGTGCCATTGCTGGAAATTCCGCAGGACACGGATATGGGCCGCCGCGGCTTTCTGGGGATGGGTGCCGTCTTGGGTGCGGGCATCGCGGCGACCGGGGCCATCGCAACCATGCCGGATGCTGCAGAGGCGGCCGACAAAAAGAAAAAGAAGAAATCCGCAAAAAGGAAACCGAAGAAGAAAAAGCCCGGCCCCCTCGCCGCCCACATCGGAACCGTTCGATCCGTTGACCTGTCGGCGGACGGTAAATTCATCGCAACCGGCGGCGACGACAAGCTCGTCAAAATCTGGAGCATGCCGGACGGAAAACGCGTTCATACGCTGAAAGGCCACGGTCAGCGCATCACCGCGGTCGCCCTGTCCCCGTCCGGCGAATTCCTCATTTCGGCCGCGAACGAGCGGGTCACCCTCATCTGGCAGATTCCCCAAGAGGACACCAAATCCAAGCCAACATCGGTGCGGAAATATCTCAGGTCCTCCTCCGTCGCGGTGGCTGACGACGAGAGCTACGCCCTTGCGGGGCTGACCAGCGGCCAGATCAAGATCCTGGACCTGCCGGGCGGAAAAGTCCGCAAAACCCTGACCGGACACGGCGGAACGGTGCGTGGGCTGCAGTTTTCCGCGGACGGCGAGATCCTCATGTCATGGTCGACAACGTCGGTGCGGCTTTGGTCGATGCCGGAAGGCCGGCCGCTGCGCGCCTTCACCGTGGACAAGCAGGATCCCGTCAGCGCCGCAGAGATCACGCCGGATGGCAGTTATCTCTCGGTCGCAACCCTGAAGGGCAGCGCGACCATCCCGGCGCTGAGCGGGCTGATGCCTCTGCTCGACGCGATGCCGTTTACCGCCCCGACCGAGACTCAAGGCCGACGCCTTCCCGTCGTGCCGGCAGGCGGCAAATATAGCAACGTCTTGTCGCTGACGTCGGGGGTCGAGAGCGATTGGTTCGCGGCCGGTACCAAGTCCAAAACGGTCCGGCTTTGGCCCGCCGATTCCGCCGAGAAAAAGAGGATCCTCCGAAAACACACGAAACCGGTGACCGCGCTGACGCCCACGCCGAACGGGAAGCATCTATTGTCGGGATCGCGCGATAAGTCGGTGGTCCTGTGGACGATGCCGGACGGGAAATTCGATGCTTCGCTGCAAGGCCATCCGTCATCGGTCCGGGATATCGCGGTCACGCCGGACAGCCGCTACGCCGCGGTCTCATCCGCCGGTTCGGTGGTGATCTGGAATCTGGAGAAACGCCAGATCCACACCCATCTGTTCGACCCGGACTCGACACGCAAGGGCACCGAGGCACAGTCCTACAACGTCTTCGACAAGACCACCGGGCAATGGATCACCTATACCCTACCCTGCGGCTCGCCGATCCCGCCGGGCGCGGTCTGCACCTGCAACTGCGTCCCAGGCCGCCACTATGTCACGGCGCCCAAGAAACGCACTCGCCCGACCTACCGTCGCGGCCGGACCTATTGCAGCTGCAATAAGGTCTGCGTATGCATCCCCGTCTGTCAGGCCCACCAAATCCTGGACACGCGACCGGCGGTCCGGACGATTGCCGAGGAGATTCTCTGCGTCATGGGCGAGGACGAATTCGACTATATGGAATGGGCCGCGGCGTCGGCTCCGCCGCCCGTGACCGATCGCATCCGCGCGGTCATGCACCAGATCAAAGACGGGCGAACGCCGAACCCAAGCGCCTGGCCGGATGTGCCGACCTGCGAATCCTTGATGGAAGACAGCGAACCGGTGGTGGCTCTGATGGCGGCGCAGATGCTCGACCTGCGCTGCGATTGCGCGCCGCCGTTAAATGCCGCAACGCGCCGTCGCATGCGAGCGCTGCTCGATACCGCGCCATCGATGTACTGGCGCAACCGAAGCTGATTATTTAACCGGCGATACCCCGCGATCATAGGCGCGCCGGGCCCGCTGAAGCCCGGCGGAAACGACGGACGCATCCAGTTTTAGGTCCTGATACGCCGCCTCTGCGGCACCATAGGCCTCGATGCTCTGCTTCAAGACGCTTCTGTCCTTACCAAAACGCGCCCGCAGTTCCAGCAGATATCCGAGGTTGTTGAGCGCCATCGCCTGGGCCACGCGATCCATCCTGCCGTCGAGCAATTCGATGGCGCGTTCGGTATGCTGCTGAGCCTCTTCGAGCTTTCTCGCGTTGCGGTCCCGTTCCGCCGCCGTCGCTAGAAGGACGGCGAGGTTGTAATGCGCCAACGGCGCGCTCGCTTTCGCCGGTCGGTCCGCAATCAAAGCCCGCAGGCGATCAATCGCATCCTTGCGGCTTTTCAGCGCCTGAGCATGACCGCCCCGACGCGCTTCGCCCAACGCGCGCACAAGTTCGGCTTCGGCCCAGCGTTCCGGGTGATCGGTCTTCGTCCAGATTGACTGAACCGCCGAGACCGCCTTTGCCGCGCGTTCGAAATGTTTCTTGCCGGGTTCCATCGAGTCGGCGAGGAAATCGGCGCGCGCCTTCGCGAGGGTCCTTTCCGCCCAGACCGCCGGCTGTTTGCCGCGATCGACCGCCTTTAGGGAATGTTCGAACCACCGTCTCGCCTTCTTCAGATCGGAGATGGCCCGGAGCCGGCGACCAATTTCAGTCTGCGCCAACCCCGCCTGGAAACGCAGATTCCCTTTCAACACACGATCCGTCTTCGACCGGATTTCTCGGAGCGCCGCTCGGAATTGTTTGATCGCCGCGCCCTGCATTGCAGGGCCCGGTTCACGGGCGCCGATCGCCATCATCGCCTTGCCCAATTCCAGACGAATGACCGCGCGCGTTCTGGTCCGGGACCGGCGACTGTATTGGTTGAGCGTGCGTTGAAACAGGTCGACGCTGCGGGTCAACCGGTCCGCGCCGGCTTCTTTCTCGCCCAGCAGAAAGAGTGTCTGCGCAAGCCGGAACTCAACGGAATTCGCATATCCCCGGACGTGGATTGACGATGAACGCGACCGCGGCATGGCGAGTACCAGCACCAACGCCTGCTCCGCTTCCTTCAGAATGGCGTCGTCTTCCGCCTCTCTACCGAAGTGAAACGCGGCCATACCGAAGCTTCGCGCAAGCCGGTATCGAGCCTTCGGATCGGCCAGGCCATCGGATGCCGAGGAAAGGTCCTGCAAGGGACGCAACACTTTGTAGACGGTTTTCGACGCAGGGACGTCAAGGTTGCCGCTCGGCCCGTAATTCTTCGCGATCGATCCGAAGACCTGTGCGATAAACTTGCGCGGCTCATCTTCCGCATCTTTCTCACGAAATCGGAATGTCGTAACCGACCCATAAACCGCGCCGTCTTTATCCTCGGACATTCCGCTTAAGAGATAGACAGTCGCACTGTTCGAATAGCGCCGTCCCCAAACCACCGCATCGACGCCTTTCGTCGCCAAGATGGCCCGGTGCTCCGGTTTCAGCACTCTTCCATTGCCACGGTCGGTGCCCGGAGAGGGTAAAATGTCGCACCTGTGCGATATGGAAAGCGCCGCATTCGCGTCGAGCCCTTGCCGCAACCGGTCGGAATACTCGCCGAAGAAATCGTTGGCGAACTGCGCGACGACGATGCGGTGTCCTGCCGTCTGGTCCTTGGCGGCGCGAACTTTCTCCTCGGACATGCAGGCAATCTGCCCGGGCGCGGGCACGACATCGTTGCTCGCGAGCAGCGCGTACAGGCCGGCGGACACCACCAGGACCGCAACCATGGTGTATAGAACCCGCATTCACACGCCCCCTTTAGGCCAAGGACCGACCGATCTATCCGCCGGCGATTTGCGGCAGCAGATGCACCTCGCTCTCCGGCTCGATTGGTTCGAGCCAGGCGTCCTGGTAAATCTGTCCGTCGATCGCGACCGCGAGACCGTCCTCAAGATGCGGCTTCAAAGTCGGGTGGCGATCACTTAGCATGGTGAACAACTGCCGGACTGTCCGCGCATCGAGATCGAATTCGGCCTCGCCGCCGGTATATTGCCGAAGATTGCCCATCAAGACGATATGCGCCACGGCACCCGTCCGGTCAGCCGCCGTCGCGCGTTTCGATCGCTTTCAGCACTTTCGGCGGCGACATCGGCAACTCGGTGAAGCGGATGCCGGTCGCATCCTCCATCGCGTTGGCGATCGCGGCCATAGGCGGCACGATCGGCGTTTCGCCGACCCCGCGAACGCCGTAAGGATGCCGGGGATTGGGCACCTCGACGATGACCGTGTCGATCATCGGCACGTCCGATGCGACGGGGATCCGATAGTCGAGGAAACCGGGATTCTGCATCCGGCCGTCCTCGCCGTAGATGTATTCCTCGTTGAGCGCCCAGCCGATGCCCTGCACGGCGCCGCCCTGATATTGCCCTTCGACGTAACTGGGATGAATGGCCCGGCCCGCGTCCTGCAGCACGGTGTAGCGCAGGATCGTGACGCGGCCGGTTTCCTCGTCGACTTCCAGGTCCACCATATGGGTGCCGAAGCTGGGCGCGGCGCCCTTGGCGTTGATCCGGGCCGCACCGCCGATCGGTCCGCCGGTCTTTCCCGCCATGTCGGCGATCTCCGCCAGCGAGAGCGGATCGAACTTGCCGGCATTGTCCCCGGCCGGCTTGGCATGTCCGTCTTCCCAGATCACGGCGTCTTCGGGAATCTCCCAGATCTTCGCCGCGCGGGCGCACATTTCCTTGATCGCCTCGTCCGCCGCCTCCACCGCGGCCATGCCGCTGGAGAAAGTCGCGCGGCTGCCGCCGGTCAGGAAGTTGTAGCCGAGCGAACTGGTGTCCGCGATCAACGGCCGAACTTTTTCCGGCTCGATGCCCAACCGTTCCGCCGTCATCAGCGCCAAGGATGCGCGCGAACCGCCGATATCCGGCGTCCCCGCCATCAGCGTCGCCGAGCCGTCTTCGTTGATGTTCAACGTCACGCAGGTCTCGCCGCCGATGTTGAACCAGAAGCCCGACGCGATGCCGCGGCCCTGCCCCGGCTTCAGCGGCGTGTTGTAGTGTTCGTGGGCCTTGGCTTGTTCCAACGTTTCGACAAGACCGATCGGACCGAACTTGGGGCCGTAGGCGGCATGCGTGCCTTCCTTGGCCGCATTCTGAAGCCGGAACTCCAGCGGGTCCTTACCGAGCTTCTTGGCCAATTCATCGACCACCGATTCCGTCGCGTATTCGGAAATCGGCCCGCCGGGCGCCCGGTAGGCCGCGACCTTGGGCCGGTTGGTCACCACGTCGTAGCCGACGGTCTTCACATTCTCCAGATCGTAGGGCGCGAAGGCGCACATGCAGCCGGGCTGCACCGGCGACCCTTGAAACGCACCCGCCTGATATTTAAGCACCGCTTCCGCCGCGGTAATACGCCCGTCCTTCGTCGCGCCCATCTTGACCCAGATGTTGGCGCCCGAGGTCGGCCCCGTCGCGCGGAACACATCGTCCCGGGACATCACCATCTTGACCGCGTGACCGGTTTTCTGGGACAGCGCCAGCGCCAGCGGTTCGAGATAGACAACGGTCTTGCCGCCGAACCCGCCGCCGATTTCCGAAGCGGTAACGCGAATCTTCGAGACATCCAGATTGAGCAGCCGGGCGCAATGCGTCCGCACCACGTAATGCCCTTGGGTGCTGCACCACAAATCGGCCTGGCCGTCTTCCGACATGCTCGCGACGCAGGCATGCGGTTCGATATAGCCCTGATGGACGGGCTTGGTGTTGAACTCCCGCTCGACGATCACGTCGGCCTCGGCGAAGCCCTTCTCGACATCGCCGAGCGTGAACTCCACCCGCTTGCTGACGTTCGACGCGGCGTCGGGCTTCGGATCGACGCCTTCGGTCATCATGTCGTCATGCAGCAACGGGGCGTCCGACGCCATCGCCGCCACGACGTCGATGACATGCGGCAGCACCTCATACTCGACGTCGATCAGCCGCAACGCCTTGCGGGCAATCGAACTGCTGATCGCCGCAACGGCCGCCACGGCATGCCCCTCGTACAGCACCTTCTCGCGCGCCATCACGTTGCGCACGATATCGCGGTAGTTGACGAGCATTTCGCCCGCGGGAACGAATTCGGACTCCATGTCCTGAAAATCGTCCCGCGTGATCACCGCCTTCACGCCGGCAAGCGCTTCCGCCTTCGACGTATCGATCGAAACAATCCGCGCATGCGGATGCGGGCTGCGCAGCACCTGCCCGGTCAACATACCCGGCAGATGCAGGTCCGCGCCGAACTTCGCCCGACCCGTGACCTTGTCGACCCCGTCCGGGCGAACCGGCCGGGTCCCGACGTATTTCAGATCTTGATCGTTATCGTCGAGTTTCAGCGCTTGCGACATGCTTACTTGCTCCGCATTTCCGCGGCCGTATCGAGAACGGCACGGATGATTTTGTCATACCCGGTGCAGCGGCAGAGGTTGCCCGCCAACCAATACCGGGTCTCTTCCTCGGTCGGGTCCGGGTTACGCTCGAGCAACGACTTCGCCGCCACCAGAAAGCCCGGCGTGCAGACGCCGCATTGTAGCGCCGCATGCTCGAGGAACTTCTGCTGCAGCGGATGCAATTCATCGCCGTCGGCCATGCCCTCGATGGTCTCGATCTTCTTGCCGCCCATCTCGGCCCCAAGGGCCAAGCAGGCGCAGACCAACCGGTCGTCGACCAGGACACTGCATGCGCCGCAATCGCCCGACGCACAGCCTTCCTTACTGCCGGTCATGTACAGCTCGTCGCGCAACACGTCGAGCAGCGTCTGTTCCGGCTCGCAGAGATATTCGACCGGGTCGCCATTAATCGTTGTGGATACGTGATATTTGCTCATCGGCCTTCCTTTGCCCGGTCCAGTGCAATCAATGCGGCGCGGCGCGCGAGGACGCCCGCCACCTTCGTTCGGAACTCGATGGTTCCCCGTTTGTCGTCGATCGGCTTGCAAGCCGCGCTTGCGGCCGCCGCGAGTTTTTCCAGCGCGGCATCGTCCAGCGTCGAGCCGACCAGGGCATCCGCCGCGTCAGCGACCAGCAACGGCGTCGCGGCAACGGCGCCAAGCCCAACCCGTGCTTCGGTACATACGCCATCATCACCCAGCGTAATGTTTACGCCCGCGCCGACCACGGCGATGTCCATTTCCGTGCGGGGAATGAACCGCAGATAAGCGTCCCCGCACTGTCCCGAGCGTGCCGGAAACAGGAAGGAAACGACGAATTCGCCCTTCTCCAGCGACGTCTTCCCCGGCCCGATGATAATGTCCTCGACCGGTACGTCCCGCTGGCCGTTCGGTCCGATGATCGACGCAACCGCGCCGGCGGCGATAAGAGCCGGAACACTGTCCGCCGCGGGTGAGCCGTTACACAAATTACCGCCCATCGTCGCGCGGCCCTGAATCTGCGTCGAGCCGATCAACTCGGTCGCCTCGACGACACCGGGCCATGCCTTGCACATCCCCGCATGCTCGCCGAGTTCCGCGCCCGTTACGGCGGCGCCGACCCGGAAACCGCCCGATTCCTCGGATATCGCCGTGACTTCCGGAATATTCTTTATGTCGACCACCAAACCCGGGTGAACCATGCCGGCCCGAAGCTGGACCAGCAGGTCTGTCCCACCAGCCAGTACACGCGCCTGCTCGCCCGCGTCGGTCAGCATCGCTACCGCCGCGTCGAGTGAATCCGGCGCTTCATATCGCATTTCTTCCATAATGCTCCTCTGATCCCTTGTTCCGGTAAAATATACCGCGGCGGCCCGGAAGCAACCGGCCCGCCGAACCATAGATTACCTGTCCCGTCCACAGCCGGGAAATCCCATTATATCCTTTCTGGCGATACCGCGCGCAAGACAGCCCAACTCCCGGAGTGGAGTTGGAAATTTAGGCTGGCAATTTTCAGTAGGCCGAAGGATAACCCTGACATCCAATTTTGGCCGCTTCCCGCAAAGCCGCAAGGAAAAAATAGCGCGTGATGCAACAAACGGACGTGCCGCAACACATCACCGCCGAGGCGCTCGCCGCCCGCGTGCGGACGGCGTCGGACGGGTTCAATCTCGTCTTGTTGCTGGATTACGACGGCACTCTGACACCGATCGTGGACCGGCCGGAAGACGCCCACCTGGCGGACGACACCCGGCAGGTCTTGTGCGACCTGAGCGCCCGGTATCCGGTGGCGATTATCAGCGGACGCGAAAGGCCCGATGTGGAGGACCGCGTCGCTCTGAAAGCGCTCTACTATGCGGGCAGCCACGGTTTGGACATTGCCGGGCCGGCCGATCATCCGATCGAATTTGTCGAAGGCGCCGATTTCATACCCGAAGTGAAGCAGGCTATCGCATTTCTCGAAAAGCGACTCACCGCGCTGTCCGGCGTATTGGTGGAGGGGAAGACCTTTTCGGTGGCGATCCATACGCGGTTGGCGGCCGACGACGACGTTCCAACCGTTGAAGATGTGGTCACGGAAACCCTGGCAAAACATCCGCGCCTCCGCGCCAAGATGGGAAAACGCGTCATCGAGCTGATCCCGGATATCGATTGGAACAAGGGCCGGGCCGCCAAATGGCTCATCAGGGGCCTACAACCGGCGCATGACCCGATCTTTCCGGTATTCCTCGGCGACGACAAAACAGACGAAGATGCATTCGCTGCCTTGCCGGAGAATGGATTGGGGATCCTCGTGGCGGGGGAACCGCGCCCGTCGAAGGCGTCGGTTCGCCTCACCGGCCCCGGCGATGTCGTGGCATTTCTCAAATTGATCGCCGCGGACTAGGCGGAACGGCTTTCGCGCGCCGCCGGCCCGCGCCCCGCAGATTTGACTTTCACTCCCCCCATTGCAGTTACTATCCTTAGCGAAACAGGAGGGTTTGCATGGAATACCTGCACACGATGGTCCGCGTGAAGGACTTGGACGAATCGCTCGACTTCTACTGCAACAAGCTCGGATTGGTTGAGGTTCGCCGCCGCGACAGCGAAAAAGGGCGGTTCACACTGGTCTTTCTCGCCGGAACGGACGACGTGGATCGCGCCAAGGAAACGCGCAGCCCGTTGGTCGAACTGACCTATAACTGGGATCCGGAAGAGTACACCGGCGGCCGCAACTTCGGACATCTGGCTTATAACGTGGACAACATCTACGATCTTTGCCAGCGCCTGATGGACAACGGCGTGACGATCAACCGCCCGCCGCGCGACGGTCACATGGCCTTCATTCGATCGCCCGACGGTATTTCGATCGAACTTCTTCAAAAGGGTGAGTCGCTGCCCCCGCAGGAGCCGTGGGAATCCATGCCGAATACGGGCGAGTGGTAGGGCGAGCCGTCCGCCGTATTTCACGAACCGGACGGTTCGTGCCACACTATCGGGAGCCGCCAGCCTGACCGTTGGCGGTTCCTTCGTTTCGAACCATAAAACAAGAACAGCGGGGCCATTCGCATGACCGCCAAGCGTCCGTACAGGGATCTCCAGGAACACCTCAAGGCGTTGGATGACGCCGGGTTGCTGCAGACAATCGACGAACCCGTAGACAAGGACGCCGAGATGCATCCGCTGGTGCGGTGGCAGTTCTGCGGCGGTATCGCCGAATGCGACCGGAAAGCCTTCCTGTTCACCATTATCAAGGACGGCAAGGGCCGCGCCTTCGACATGCCGGTCGTGGTGGGCGCCCTCGCCGCGAACCCCGCCGTCTATAGCGAGGGGATGGAGGTACCGGTCGCGGAGATCGGTCCAAAATGGCAGGCCGCCATCGCAAACCCCATCCCGCCTGCGATCGTCGAGGACGCGCCCTGCCATGAGGTGGTGCTGACCGGCGACGACCTGCTGGGCGAAGGCAATGGACTGGACGCCCTGCCGATCCCTGTCTCGACGCCGGGCTTCGATGCCGCCCCGACCCTCACTTCGACCAACACGATCACCCGCGATCCCGAGACGGACGTGCAGAATATGGGCACCTATCGGTGCGGGCTTAAGGCGCCCGACCGGCTTGTCGTCCGGATGGCGACGCGGGTCGGCGGCGCCGGCGGCTACGTTCACTATCAAAAATTTAAGAGGCGCGGCGAGAAGATGCCCTGCGCCATCGTCCTCGGCTGCCCGCCTTATGTCGCCTTCATGGGACCGCAGAAACTCCCGGTCGGCATGGACGAAGTGGACGTCGCCGGCGGCCTCGCCGGGGCACCGATCAACATGGTCAAAGCCAAGACCATCGACCTCCTCGTTCCGGCCGAATCAGAACTCGTGATCGAAGGGCTGATCGATACCGAGAATGTCGAACCGGAAGGCCCCTTCGGCGAATCGCACGGCCATGTGGCGCTCGAAGAATTCAACATGCCGATGCAGGTGACCGCGATTACGCACAAAGCGAAGCCGGTCATCCCGTCCTATATCAGCCAGGTGGCGCCCAGCGAATCCAGCGTGATGAAGAAGGTCGCGTATGAACCGCTGTTCCTGGCGCATCTGCAGAACACGCTGTCCGTCCGCGGCGTGAAGAACGTCGCACTGCACGAGCCGCTGACCGGATTACTACGCGTCAGCGTCATCACCTTCGAACGCGGCGTACCGAAGACGGAAATCTGGCGCGCCCTCTACGGCACGGCCTCCTTCAAGGGCGACTGCAGCAAGATCTGCATCGCGGTCGACGAGGATATCGATCCGGCCAACGCGGACGCCCTGCTCTGGGCGATGGCCTACCGGCATAATCCGGTGGAGGACGTTCAGATCCTCGAACACCGGGGACAGGGACATGGGCCGAAGCGCGAACACAGCGGGGAAGAGGATTCAACGCTGCTGATCGACGCGACGATGAAAAGCGACATGCCGCCGCTCGCCCTGCCGACGAAGGAGTACATGGAGCGCGCCAAGGCGCTCTGGAACAAGCTCGGCCTGCCGCCGGTACGCGAGATCAATCCGTGGTTCGGATATTCGCTCGGCGACTGGACCGACGTCTGGGACGAAGCCGCACAGCGTGCCGCATCTGGCGACTATCTGGAAAACGGACGGATGACGCTCGAGCGCCAGCAGAAGAACCTGGTCCCGGAAACATCAGTCCGCGACGTGGAGGACGGCTGGTAGGCCGTCCCCACCGCCAACGACCTCACGCCGGCGATCCTTCCTCGCCGTCGAAACCGAATAGCTCGGGTTCCTTCCCCGGCACGGGATTGTTGAGATAGTTGCCCTTGCTCAAACATGCCTCGATCCCGCCCATCCGCTCGATCTGCGCCAATTGATCGGCCTTGGCCCGGCGGTCGACCGCTTCCGGATCCAAGATCGTGCGCAGTTCCGCCTCAAGCGCCGCCGCCTGCCGGCGGCCCTCGTCCGATCCCGAAATGTCGTTGGTTTCGCCCGGATCCGCCTCGAGGTCGAACACCTGCACGGGCATATCGACGAAGTACAGGAGTTTGTAGCGCCCGCGCCGGAACGCGAACATCCCGGTCTTCGATCCGTGCCCGTGATATTCGCTGAAACCGAACCGGTCCGCTTCGTCGCCGACGATCGCGGGCCACAGCGAGACGCCCATCAGGTCGCCGTCTTCCGATTCGAGCTTTCCGCCGACCGTTTCGACGATCGTCGGGAACAGATCGACATGATTGACGATCTGATCGACCACGCCGCCGGGCTCGATCCCCGGCCCGGCCATGACGAACGGCACGCTGATCGAATGGTCATAGACGATCGACTTGGCGAACAGCCCGTGATGGCCGGCCGCCTCGCCGTGATCGGATGTGTACAGAACCCGCGTGGTCTCCAACACTCCCAGGTCTTCGGCGACCTTCATGACCGCCCCGATCTGCTCGTCCATATGGGTGATTAAGGCGCAATATCCGGCCACCGTTCGGCGCACGAAATCCTCGGTCGCGAGCCCTTCGAGATCATGAATGCGGCGGATGTGCTCGACCGCCGGATGCGTCGGCTGCTCGCCGGCCCGGAACTGCGGCGGCAACGGCATGGCCTCCGGCGGATACAGGTCCATCAGCCGCTGCGGCACCACGAAAGGCGGGTGCGGCGCCGTGTAGGACACGAATAGCACCCAGGGCTTATCGCTCGCGGCGGCATGGTCGTTGAGCCACGCAATGGATTTCTGGGTGATCTCGCGGTCGTAGACGACATAGTCGCTATCGTCGCCAATTCCCGTGCGGCTGTACTGAAGCCGTGGCGACGGCCGCGCATGTTCGCCGTCCGGGGTCGCGCGCAGCAACCCGAACAACGCCCCCCGGCTTTCCACGATATGCATCGGGATTTGCGATTCGGTGAACCCGTAGTCCGGCCCTTCCTCCAGGTAATGTAACTTGCCGATCGAGGTTACGGTGTGCCCCTGCTCCCGCAGGCGGCGATGCCAGCTCGGGACCTTTCCGTCGTAGACCAGCGAGTTGTCCCAATACCCGGTTTGATGCGGGAACCGGCCTGTCGCGATGGCCGCGCGCGCCGGGCAACATACCGCAGACGCCGCATAGGCCCTGGCAAACCGCACGCCCGCCGCGGCGATCCGGTCGATCGTCGGCGTCTGCGCCACGGGATGCCCATAGCAGCCGGCATAGTCGCGGAAATGATTATCCGCCATGAAGAGGATCAGATTGGTCGGCTGCGGCATTCTATTCTCCCGGATCGGCGATTTGGTCCTATAAGGGTACACTAAATCCGTTGCAACGCCGCACGCCGGGAAAGTACGTCGATGACAATGCCATGCTGATACGCCGTTTGCGGTTGATCACCGGCCTCGTTTTGGCCCTCTACGTCATCCTTCATTTTCTCAATCATGCGGCCGGATTGCTGTCGCTAGACGCAATGGAAGACGTGCGCAAGACCGTGACCCGGCTTTGGCGCAACCCGGCCGGAACGGTCCTTCTCTACGGATCCCTGCTTATTCATTTCTTGCTCGCGCTGTGGTCGTTGTACCAGCGGAGCAATCTGCGCCTCAAAGCATGGGAAGCGATCCAACTCGGCTTCGGTCTGCTGATGCTGCCGCTCGCCGCGGCCCATATCGTCGGGACGCGGGCGCGGCTCGAACTCCTCGACATCGACGTCACCTATCCGCAGATCGTGACGATCCTCTGGCAGAACCCGGCCGGCACGGGAAAACAGATTCTGCTGATGGCGGTCGTCTGGGGGCATATGGTTGTCGGCCTTCATTTCTGGTTGCGGCTGAAGAAATGGTATCCGGCCGCACAGCCGTATCTTTTTCTCGGATCGACGCTGCTGCCGATCCTGGCGCTGATGGGATTCGTGCGCGCGGGGCTCGCCGTGGACGCAGCCGACGCGCAACCGGGCTGGACCGCCGCCATCTTCGACGCCTTGAAACCTTCGGATCCGTCGATGGCGGAAATCCACGCCATGCTGGAGCCGATCGCACTCACGATCATGGCCGGCCTGCTGATAGCCGTCCTGGTTGCCCGCCAAATCCGCCACGCTGTCCGGAACCGGATTGGCGCCTACCGACTGCACATGCCGTCCGGCGATTCGGTCACGGCATCGGTCGGCACGACCATGCTGGAGGCGATCCGCGCCGCCGGAATCCCGCATGCCTCGGTCTGCGGCGGACGCGGACGGTGCACCACTTGCCGGGTCCGCGTTAGCGATGGCGGACAAGCGCTGCCGAAACCGAACGAGACCGAGACGCTGGCCCTGCATCGAATCGAGGCGCCCGAGAACGTCCGCCTTGCCTGCCAAACCCGTCCGCGCCGGGACGCGTCGATCGTCCCGCTGCTGCCGCCGACCGCGACGGCACAAGCGGCGCGGCAGCTCGGCAGCGTGCAAGGCCACGAGCAGGCCGCGGTCATCATGTTTCTCGACCTGCGGGATTCGACCGCCCTCGGCGAACGGCTGCTGCCCTATGACACGGTGTTCGTCCTCAACCAGTTCTTCGCCGAGATGTCGGCGGGGTTGCGGGAAACCGCCGGTCACTATGCGCAATTCAACGGCGACGGGCTGATGGCGATCTATGGGCTGCAATCCGGCGTCGAAGCCGGGGCCCGCGAGGCATTGGAAGGCGCGGTCGACCTGCACCGGCGACTCGCCCAATTGAACGATACCCTGGGCACGGAGCTCGGCCAATCATTGCGCATGGGAATTGGTATTCACTGCGGCGAGGCCATCGTCGGGACGATGGGCCCGCCGGACGCTCCGACGCTGTCCGCCGTCGGGGACAACGTCAACATCGCGGCCCGGCTGGAGGCGCTGACCAAGACATACGGCTGCCCGGTCGTTGTCTCCCGCGCGGTCGCGGAGTCGGCCGGACTCGACCTGGACCGCTTTGGCGAGCACAAGACGCCAATCCGCGGCCGGGACAGCGAACTCGACATCATCGCCATCGACGACATGGCCGATTTGGCCAGAATTCTCAGTCTTTAGAAACGGCCGGCCTACCGGATCGATTTGGCGCCCGCTACTCCGCAGCGTCCTGCACGACCTCGTCCTCCATACTAATCTGTAAGGCGTCGTTGAAACGGTTGAAGAACCCGCAAAGACCGATGCGCAGCGTCAGCTCGACGATTTGCTCTTCGGAGAAATGTTCGCTCAGTCTTTCGAAAATCGCATCACGCATGTATTGCGGTTTTTCGGTTACCTGCACCGCGTAGTCGCGCACCAACAGGTCGACCTCGTCGAAACCCGGAACGTCGTCGCCGAGGATGCTGTCCGTCGCCGCCGGATCGAATCCCTGCCCGGCGAGCCGTGGCGCGTGATGCGCCACGCAGTACGTGCATTCGTTTAGCTTCGACACAACGACGAGCGCGATTTCCAGATACCGTTTCGGCAGCACAGCCTCATCGGCCAGGTCCAGCAGCAACCCCATGATGTGCCGAACCGCCGGGGGCCGGTGCGCAAAGATCTTCGCCTGATTTTCGAATGGCCCGTATTCCGTGCAATAGCGCTCGAAAATTTTACGCGCGTCTTCCGGCAGCTTCTCCGGTCCGATCTCGCTGACACGGGGCATGATGTGCTCTCCCTTTCATAAGCTGGCCGGCGACGGACGCCACCCGGCCTCGGAAAATCTTCGAATTTCCAAACCAGTCTATGGCCCGGCACACCGGTCCAGCAAGGATTTGTCCAACCTTCGCGTGTGGAAAGCTGCGAGCCGGATCCGCATTTTGACTTGACGATCCTTCTCGGGTGGTTCCTTCTAATTTCCTGGGAATTTCCGATGGTATCGCGCGGACTTGACGGTATGCTTCAACCTCCGCAACTCAACGCAGATTCCAATCGTGAGTGACATAATCAAGTCTAAGATCAAGAAGATCGAGACGACTAACAGGGAGGCATTTAATGCGGTTTCAACGAGTACTCTTGGCCGGGGCTATCGCTGCCGGCTTGTGCGCAACGGCCATCGCGCCCGCGGCGGCGGAAGTTCAGAAATACAAATTTGAAGTTGTCGGAACCTGGGGCTTCCTCGAGAACTGGAAGGAATTCGAAAGCAAGTTCTGGAACGAACGCCTGCCCAAGGCGTCCGGCGGCAAACTGACCGCAAACGCCAAGCCGTATACCGAGCTGGGAATCAAGGGCTACGAAGTGATGTCGGGCCTGAAGAAAGGCGCCTATGACGCCGTTCACGCCCCTGACCTCTTACAGCGCCAAGGCCAGCCCCGCGCTGGAAGGCATCGACCTCGCCGGCGTCATCCAGGATTTCGACACCTACCGCAAAGCGGTAAATGCCTACCGCCCGATCCTGGAACGGGAAAATCGCGGACAAATACAACGCGAAGCTCATCAATATCTATACGTTCCCGAGCCAGCAGCTGTGGTGCAACATGAAGGACCGCAGCATCAAATCCGTTTCGCTCAAGGACCTGAAGGGTAAGAAGATCCGCACCTATAGCCGGACGCTCGGCGATTTCATCGAAGGTTTGGATGCCAGCGCCGTGACCATCGCCTTCGCCGAAGTCGTCCCGGCCCTGCAGAAGGGCGTCGCGGACTGCGGCATCACCGGCACAATGCCGGCCTATAACGCCAAATGGTGGCAGGTGGTCACGCATAACATTCGCGTTCGCGTCGGCTATGCGGCGACCTTCACCGCGATCAACATGGACACCTGGAAAGATCTGAACGCCGACACCCAAAAGCTGATCATGTCCGAAGCCAAGAAAATGGAAGATGAGACATGGGCCTTCACGAAGTCGCTCGATCAAAAGGGCATGGACTGTAACGCGGCGGGCCCCTGCGACAAGGGCAAGCCCGGCGGTATGGTCCCGATCGCGCCCACGGCGGCCGATCAAGCGATGCTGAAGAAGATCGCGAAAGAAGTCGTGGTCAAGCGTTGGGCCAAGCGGTGTGGTGCGAAATGCACGGCCGAATGGAACGCCACCGTCGGCAAAGTCGTCGGCATCACGGCCTCCGAATAGGAAGCCCACCTCTCCGATCTTCATAACGCCGTGCAGATGGCAGCGCCATTTGCACGGCGGTCGGAGTCGGCATTCGGCGCAACATCATGTTCAGCGTGCTCCACGCTAAATTTCTGTCGGTATCGCGCGTCGCCGTCTGGTGCGGCGGCTTAGCGCTCTTGCTGTCGGCGGTGATGGTGACGCTGGACGTGCTGTCCCGTAAATTCATTGGGTTCACGATCAGCGGCGCCGACGAAATCAGCGGCTACGTTTTCGCCGCCAGCACGACATGGGCCTATTCCTACTGTCTGCTGACGCGATCCAACATCCGCATCGATTTCCTGTACAACCTGTTGAGCGTCAAACCGCGCGCCGTCCTCGACATGGTCGGCCTGCTGCTGCTGCTCTATTACATCTATCTTCTGACGACCAAGGCCTTCGTCCTGTTCATGGAAAATGTCGAGTACGACGCCACGGCGCAAACGACCCTGGCGACGCCGCTCTGGATTCCGCAGATATTTTGGGTTTCGGGCCTCGGATTCTTTCTGCTGACGCTGATCTTCCTCGCGATTTATGGGTTCGTCGCGATGTTCCGGCGGGATTGGATCACGGTCAACCGGATCGCCGGCGTGCGGACGGTCGAAGAAGAGATCTCCGAAGAAACCCATGTTTGAGCCGCACAATCCACCACGCGCAGCAATGTCAGGATACTACCCATGCCGTTGCTGATCGTCGGCATCTTGCTGTTGCTCGTCATCGCGGCGGTACCGATCGCCGCCGTCTTGGGCATTCTCAGTCTGACCCTCGATGAGATGTTCATGCGCGGCCGCCGGTCATTGATGCTCGGCGACTTCGTCTGGCAGCAGAGTATCGAATACATCTTGGTCGCGATTCCGATGTTCATCCTGCTCGGCGAGATCATGCTGCGCGCCGGCATCGCGCTACGCATGTACAATGCGGTGATCCAATGGCTTTCCTGGCTGCCCGGCGGGTTGATGCACGCCAATATCGGCTCGTCGGCGATCTTCGCCGCCTCGTCCGGGTCCAGCGTGGCGACCGCCGCGACGGTCGGGACCGTGGCCTATCCCGAAATCGAGAAGCACGCCTATAACGAGCGGCTGTTCCTGGGATCGCTGGCGGCGGGCGGCACCCTCGGTATACTGATCCCGCCCTCGATCAACCTGATCATCTACGGATTGCTGACGGATTCCTCGGTACCGGAACTCTACCTCGCGGGCATCTTCCCCGGATTGATGCTCGCCGGGTTGTTCATGGGCGTCATCCTGATCGCCTGCCTGTTCCGCAAGGACTGGGGCGGCGACAAAGTCGAAACCAGTTGGGCGCAGCGCATTCGCGTTCTGCCCGACCTGCTGCCGCCCGTCCTGCTGTTCATCGCGGTGGTCGGGTCGATCTACGCCGGCATCGCGACACCGACGGAAGCCGCCTCGATCGGCGTCGTCTTCGCACTCGGGATTGCCGCTTATAACCGTGCACTGACCGTCGACATGCTCAAGCAGGCCTTCGAGGGCACCATGCGCTCTAGCGCGATGATCATGCTGATCATACTCGCCGCCGTGTTCCTGAATTTCGTGTTGGGCTTCATGGGCGTCACGCAGGCCATGCTGCAGGCGATCGAAGAGCTTGGCTGGACGCCGATGCAGACGATGGTCGTGATCATCTGCTTCTACATCCTGCTCGGTATGTTCATGGAGACGCTATCGATGATGCTGACGACGATTCCCGTCGTCTTTCCCATCGTCGTACATATGGGATTCGACCCGATCTGGTTCGGCATTCTGATCACCGTGCTGATGGAAGCCGCGCTGATCACGCCGCCGATCGGCATCAACCTGTACGTGGTGCACGGCATCCGCGCCCCGCGGCGGCGATTTCAATGACGTAAGCGTCGGGGCGATCCCGTTCCTGCTTGCCATGTTTGCGCTGCTGGCGCTGCTGCTGATCTATCCTGAAATCGCCATCTGGCTGCCGCAACAGTTCTATTGATAGAGTGCCGCGTGCGAGCCCCCGTCGGAAGGGACCGGCGGGCGCGTCCGGATTTCCGACGGAGGACCCTACCCCATGACCGATATCGACACCGGCCTCAACGCGTGGCAGTTCGCGACCAACCACAACCGGATGATCGAATTCCAGGCGGACAAGACACCGGCCGCCGACGGACCGGTCGAGTTGGCCTATTTCGGCAGTTCCGCCTTCCGGATCACCACGCCTAAGGGCATCACGGTGATGGTCGATCCGTGGCGCAACCATCCGTCGCGCAAATGGGATTGGTACTTCCACGACTTCCCGATCACCGAGGTGGATGTCGGCGTATCGACGCATGCCCATTTCGACCATGACGCGCTGCACCGGCTCGACGCGCATGTCCTGCTCGACCGGCTGATCGGCACCTACACCTTCTCGGACTTGACGATCCGCGGCATCGCCGACAAACACGCCACCGATTCCTGCTGCGCAATCTACGACTTCAAGAAGATCCACAAGCATTTCCACGGCGCCGATATCGAGCCGCCGAACAATCCCCGCTCCTGGGATCATTGCCTGATCGTGATCGAGACCGGCGGGCTTCGCATCCTGCATTGGGGCGACAACCGGGCGCAGCTCTCCGACGACATCTGGGAATCGGTCGGCGACATCGACATCGCGCTCGTCCCGGTGGACAACTCGCAGCACGTCATCGGCTTCGGCGCGGTGAACCACATCATCGACACTCTGAACCCCAAGGTCGTGATCCCGCATCACTATTACATCTGGGACATGATCCAGCGTCAGAGCACTCTCCAGGTACCCAGCAATTGGCTGGAAAAATACGACAATGTGGACGCGGTCGGCGGCCCGACCCGGACCTACACGAAGGAATCGGTCGCGGACCTGAACCGCGCCATTCATTTCTTCGGTGATAACGTCGCCTTCGACAAGAAGGCCTGGTTCGAGGAAGGCCGATGACGCCGCTGGCGGAGGCGCTATGGCACGCACGGCAGCATGGCGGCACCGTTGCGCGTCCCGATGACTTGTGGCTCGACGACGCCTATGCGGTGCAGGCGGAAATCGCCGCCGCGTCCGGCATGGAACAGGTGGGCTTCAAGGTGGGCTCCACCAGCGTCGAGGCGCAACGCAAACTCGGCACCGACGAGCCCGGCGCGGGTCCGCTGCTCGCGCCCATGGTCCACACCAGCCCGGCAACGATCGCAATCTTCCCGGAGCATATTCCCGCCATCGAGGGCGAGTTCGCGGTCCGGCTCGGAAAAGACGTGCCGCCACGCGATACCGAGTATTCCTGCGCCGAGGTGACGGATGCAATCGAAGCCATTACCGGCGCGATCGAAGTCGTCGGCACCCGCTTCGAGAAAGGCTTCGCAAAACTCGGCCGAGCGCTGGTCACCGCCGACGGCGGTGCCAACATCGCCTTCGCGCACGCAAAGTGGGCAACGATCTGGCGGGACCTGGATCTCGCCCACCACGAGGTGGTCGCATCGATCAACGGCGAGGAACGCAAGCGGGGCTCCGGCCACGAGGTTCTCGGCCACCCGTTCAACGTCCTGCAATGGCTGGCCAACAAATTGTCGGCGGACGGGCCCGGCCTGAAGGCCGGGCAGATTGTCTCCACCGGCACCTGCACCGGATTGATCGGCGTAAAACCGGGCGACAAGGCGGTCTGCGATTTCGGCGGGCTCGGCGCGGTCGAAATCCGGTTCACCGAAGCGCCGCGGTGACATAGACCGTTTGGCGACTCGTCGCCCATCCTTCGAGACGCCGCCTTCGCCGGCTCCTCAGGACGAGGTAGTGTTTGATATTGGTGATGTCCCTCATGCTGAGGAGGGCCGATAGGCCCGTCTCGAAGCATATGACGCCGGTCTCCGCTGTCGCAGCGTGAATTCAACCGAGTTCGAAAGTCGTAAGCCCGAAGATGCGGTCGATCGGCAGGTCCGGCGCCGCGCCCTTATACATGCGGGCGGTCTCGAAAACCGGCGCCATGCCCGATTGTTCGGCAAACCGCGTCGCCGCCTTGTTGTCCTCCGGCGGATCGATGGAGATGTCTGAATCGGGCGCCGCCCTGCCTAGAAGCACCGCGAACAGCGCGGCGGCAATCCGCTCGGTATCGGCGAAAAGCGGGCCGATCTTATATCCCCGCAGGCATTCCCGGATGACCCCGTAGCCGGCCAAATCCCCGTCCGCGATGGCGATCATCCCGCGCCGTCGAACGCGCTTTCCGGGACAAGCCCACGCGGACGTAAAATCGTCGCGCGGCGCGCCGAAGAACGGCCGGTCATAGGGCAACAATGCCGCAAGGTCGGCCTGCGTCACGTCCCGAATATCGACCCCGTCCGCTTTCACGGCACCGAGTTTCGGAACGCCCCGGTAGCGGATGTTGCGGCCCGCCAGCACGAACCCGCTTTTCTTGTAGTTCGCCTGCTGATCGACCACGCCGTCGAGGCCGACCGTTCGGCCCTCGAGATGTGCCATCCCCGCATTCCAGATCGCCATGCCCGCACCGGTCCCGCGCGCGTCGGGATGCGCGATGTAGAAGCCGAGAAAGCCATAATCGTCGCCGTACCGCACCACCGAGATCGAGGACACCGGCACACCATCGCGGAATCCCATCAGGAACCCTTTCGGGTCGGCCGCGTGGAAGACCGGCAGATCGTCAAGCCCCGGGTTCCAGCCCTCGTCCATCGCCCAGTCGATGGCGGTCTGGAATTCATCGGCGCCGACCGCTCGGATCACCAGATCGCTCATCCTGCCTCTCCCTTCTCCGGAACGCCAACGCCGGCGTTCGCCAGCGCCTCCGCCAAGGCCACGGCAGCGGCCACGCCATCGACCACCGGAATCCCGAACCGGATGCGCATGTCCCGCGCCAGATCGGCCATGCCGGCACAGCCCAGCACGATGGCGTCGCAGCCATCCTCGGCGATCGCGCGTTCGGCCTCCTTCGCGACTTTCCGTTCCGCCGCATCGCGCGCGAATTCCAGATCGAGCACCGGCACGCCCGCCGCCCGCACCTTAGCGCAGCGCGGCGCGAACCCGTAGCGGGCAATGTTCGCTTCGAGCACCGGCACCGACACGGCAAGCGTTGTCACGACGGAGAATCTGCGTCCGGCCAGCATCGCCGCGTGATAGCCCGCCTCGCCGATGCCGATCACCGGAACCGGCGACCGCTCTTTCAAGTCCAGCAATCCCGTGTCGTCGAAACAGGCGATGATCACACCGTCGTATCCGCCCTTCTCGGCCACCTCCGCCTCGAACAAGGCGAACAGGCCGGGCAACGCCGCGGCACCGTCCTCCGGGCCCTGGATCGACGCCGGGCCGTTGGATGGATTCAGCGCGACGATTTCCGTCCCGGGCCGTGCGGCCAGCTTGGCTGCCGCCGCAACGCTTTCGGTCATTTCGGCGGTCGTGTTGGGGTTGATGATGAGCAGCCGCATTGCCTAGGCCATGCCGTCGCCGGCGTCAGACCCGAACTTGGCCCGCCGCCGCCGCAACAGCGCGACACCGCCCAGGCACAGGGCGATGATGAGGAAGGAAAATGTCGTCGTCAGCGTGCCCAGCGCGTAGAGCACCGGCGTCGTGACGTTCGTGGTCATACCGAAAATCTCCAACGGCAGGGTGTTGTCCGACCCGGCGGTCAGCAGCGTCCGCGCGAACTCGTCATAGGACAGGGTAAAGCCGAACAGCGCCACGCCGATCAGGCTCGGCGCGATGATCGGCAGCACCACATGGCGGATCGTCTGCCAGGGTGACGCGCCCAGATCGCGCGCCGCCTCCTCGTAGGACTTTTCGAACCGGTTGAACACCGCGAACATGATGAGCAAGCCGAACGGCAGGGTCCAGGTGAGGTGCGCGCCCAGCCCCGAGGTCGACCAGTGCACGTCGAGATCCACGATGTTGAAGATCAGCCCGATGCCGAGCGAGATCAGGATGGACGGGATGATCAGGCTGGCAATGGTCAGGTAGAAGACGATCGAGGAGCCGCGGAAATTTTTGCGAAAGGCCAGCCCGGCCATGACGGAGATGATCAGGGTCAACACCATCACGATCAGGCCGAGCACCAGCGAGCGCGAGAACGACCCCCAAAAATCGCCGACCGCCTGCTGCTCGAACAGGTTCCAGAACCAATGCACCGATACCCCGTTCATCGGGAAGGTCAGGCCGCCGTTCGGGCCCTGAAAGGACAGGATGCCAATGGTGATCACCGGGCCGTAGAGAAACAGCACGAATAGCGCGAAGAACGCCGCCAGCAAATAGAACCCGCGTCCGCGCTTGTCCCCCATCACAGCTCCTTCCGGATATTCACAAATCGCATCATGATGCCGATCATCAGCAGCACGGTGATGAGCAGGACCACCGCGCTGGCCGCCGCGGCCGGGTATTGCAGCAGGGAAATTTCGTTCTGGATGATCCGGCCGACGGAGGCCGACTGCGACCCGGACATGAAACGCACGGTGATGAAATCGCCCATCACGAGCGTCACGACGAAGATCGAGCCGATCATGATGCCCGGCTTGGACAGCGGAATGATCACATTCGTCAGGGTCTGGAAGCTGCTTGCGCCCGCATCGCGCGCCGCCTCGATCAGGGATTTATCGATCCGCATCATCGTGTTGAAGATCGGCACGACCATGAACAGCGAATACAGGTGCACGAAGGCCAGGATCACCGCGAAATCCGAGAACAGCAAAAACTCCAGCGGCTTGTCGATGGCGCCGACCGCCAGCAGCGCGTTGTTGGCCAGCCCTTCGCGTCCAAGAAAGGGAATCCAGGAGATCATCCGGATGATGTTCGACGTCCAGAACGGGATCGTGCAGACCAGGAACAAGGCGATCTGCCAGGTCAGCGACCGGACGTGGAACGCCAGGAAATACGCAACCGTGAACCCGATCACCGCGGTGAAGACCCATGTCAGCGCGACATATTTGACCGTGGTCAGATAGGTCTGCCAGGTCACCTTCGCGGTCAGGTGATATTCGTAATTCTCCAACGTGAAATCGGGAAAGAAGGACCACTCGTTGTAGCCCCAGAAGGAAACCACGGCGATGGTGACGATGGGCACGACCAGGAACAGCGTCAACACCGTCATCAGCGGCGTGATCTGCAGCCAAGCGCCGACACCGTCGGTCTTCGGCGTCCGCGTTTCGGGCGGCGCGTCGGCGATGACGGGGTTCGCCAGCCTGTGGTCGGCAAGGGCCATGGTCACTCGCAATAAAACGATCCGGTCCGGTGCGGATACACCGGACCGGACCTCATCGTATCGCTAGATCAAGCGGCGATAAACTCGTTCCACTTACGGACCATGTATTTGTTTTCGTCCATAACGGCATTCCAGCAGGCGACTGCTCCCATGCGGTCGTAGAAGGAGCCGCCGTCCCGGACCGCGCCGGCCTTCTCCATCACCTTGCCATACGGATTGACGATATCCTTGGCCGCGGGTTTGCCCTCGAACCAGAAGCCCCACTCGTCCGCGGACATGTGCTTCTTCGACGTTTCCGGTACCGCCGAGTAATACCCCTGACGCATCAGGAAGCCGCCGACCCAACCATCGAGATACCAGTTGATGTATTCATAGGCCGCATCCAGTTCGATGCCCTTGAGGTTGGACGACAGGCCGATGCCCCCGCCCCACGACCGGTAGCCTTCCTTCAGCGGCTGATAGATGCACGGGATGCCTTTGGACCGCACGGCGGTGATCGCCGGCGACCACATCGACTGGATCACAACCTCGCCCGACGCCATCAGATTGACGCTTTCGTCGAAGGACTTCCAGAAGGCGCGGAACTGCCCGGCCTTCTTCGCCTCGGTGAAGATCGCCATCGTCTTGTCGATCTCCGCCTTCGTCATGTTGCCCTTGTCGCCGTATTTGATCTCGCCCATGGCCTCGCACACCATCGCGGCGTCCATGATGCCGATCGACGAAATGTCGAGGATCGAGGCCTTGCCCTTGAACTCCGGGTTCAGAAGCTCGGCCCAGGTATTGATCGGGCGCTTGATGAGGTCGGGCCGGATGCCGAGCGTATCCGCGTTGTAGATCGTCGGGATGAGCGTCATCCAACCGGTTTCTTTGTCGGCAAAGCGCTTGCTGCCCGGGCCTTCGACGAAACCGACCGTATGCGGCGCGGTGCCCTGCGCGATCGTCGACGTCGGCGTCAGCTTACCGCTTTTGAAGATGCCGACGATCTTGTCGTAATTCTTGATCTTCGACACATCCATCGCCTGCAGGTTGCCCGCACCCCAGACCTTCTTGCAGATCCAGTACTCGATATCGGCGATGTCGAAGGATTTCGGCTGCGTCGCCGCGCGCTGGGTCACGCTGTCGGAATCGAGCGCGGTCATTTTCAGCGTAAAACCAAGATCTTCCTTCACCTTCTTGGCGACTTCGTTGAGGTTCGACACGCCGGTGCCGAACTGACGCAGCGTCACGTCCTTGATGTTCTGCGCCCAGATCGTCGGAAAGCCGGTGATCGCCCCCGAGCCCGCCGCCGCCCCGACGGCAACGGCACCGCCCTTCAATACCGTGCGCCGGTTCAATCCTAGTTTTGTTGCTTTGTTTTTCATGATTATTACTCCCTGCTGAGAAGTGGTTTGTTGTTCAAGCCGCAAGTTTATGGGCGTCGGCCGCATCCCAAGAAAGGAACACGGTTTCGCCAATCGAAATCGGATCCTCGAAGAAATCGCCATCCGGCATCGAGACGGTGATCTCGCCGGCCGGCCCCTCCAGCGCGAGATTTACGGTCGTGCCGAGGAATTCCACATCGCGCACGCGCGCCTCGAGCGCGGCACCGCCGCCGGCGCCTTTCGCCACGGCGATCCGGTCGGCGCGAATCGCCACGCGGGCCCCATTCTGATCGAGCACGTTGTGCCCGCCGATGAAACGCGCGACGAATTCGGTCCTCGGTGCGTTGAAGATGCCGTGCGGCGGGCCGTCCTGCTCGATCCGGCCTTCGTTCATCACCAGGATCTGGTCCGCAAGTGCAAGCGCTTCGTCCTGCGAATGGGTGACATGGATGAAGGAAATGCCAAGTTCGCGCTGCAGTTTCTTGAGTTCGAGCCGCATGCGCAGCCGCAGGAAGGGATCGAGCGCCGACAACGGCTCGTCGAGCAACAGGATCGACGGCTTGGTGATCAGCGCCCGCGCCAGCGCCACGCGCTGCTGCTGCCCGCCGGAAAGCTGGTTCGGAAACCGCTCGGCATAGGCGGCCATGTCCACCAATTCGAGAAGCTCGCCGGCGGCGCGTGTCCGTTCCGCCGCCGCGATGCCGCGCATCTTGAGGCTGAAGGCGACGTTGTCGATCACGCTCAGATGTGGAAACAGCGCGTAGTTCTGGAACATCATCGCCGTGCCGCGTTGCGCCGGCGGCAGTTCGGTGATGTTGCTGCCGCCGAGGATGATGTCGCCGATGCTGACCGTTTCATGTCCCGCGATCATGCGAAGCGTCGAGGACTTGCCGCAGCCCGACGGCCCCAGCAGGCAACAATAGGATCCCGCGTCAATGCGCTGGTTGATCGCGTCCACCGCGACGGTGTCACCGTATCGCTTGGTGACCGAGGCCAGTTCGAGGGTCGCGTTCGTGGTCATGCCATGCCGGCCATTGCGCCTGTTTCCCCAACCAGGATCGCAAAGTCCGTACCAACCGGCCGAAACCGATGAAAACCTTGAAAGTAAGCGGAAACTTACTTCTACGCCGGCGGCAACACTGCCCAATGGTTGGGCAGACCGGCCAAGACCTGCACAAAACTCAACACGACCCGAATAGGACCACATGTTAGGCGGATGACATCACGCGACGCAATTGAGAAATCCGCCTTGCCCGCCAACCGGGGCGGGTAAAGCGGTGTTCAGCGCGGCGGCACGACCCGGTGCAGGAATTCGATCGCCGCCCCGGCGAAGTTGTCGTTGCGGTCGCCGGCGACCATGTGGGCCGCGTTGCCGACCTCGACATATTCCGCCTGCGGGCATTGCTTGAGAAAGCTCTCCGCCCCCTCCTTGCTCAACACATTGGACAGCCCGCCGCGCACCAGCAGGATCGGCAGCGTCAGATTGTCGGCGGCCCGGCCCAATCGGCCGCGATAATCGTCTTCCCTGCGCCAAGCCTTGCGGCGCGCCGGGTCCCAATGCCAGTGATACTTGCCGTCGGCGCCGAGCCGGACATTCTTCGCCAGCCCATCGAGCGTGCGCGGCCGCTTGCGGTGCGGCTGATAGTTGGCGATGGCTTCGGCGACTTCCTCCAGGCTGTCGAAGCCTTCCGGCTTCTGGTTCATGAAGGCCTGGATTTCGTCGCGGCCCTTCTCCTCGATCTGCGGCGCGATATCGACCAGGACCAGGGCCCGCCCGTCCACCTTGCCCTCGCCCAGCGCCACCAGGCTGGTGCCGCCGCCCATCGAGGCGCCGATCAGGATCGGCTTGCCGCCGCCCATCGCCTCGATCACGCAGCAGAGGTCGTCGACCATATAGTCGGAACCATATTCGCCTTCGGGCGCCCAGTCGGAATCGCCGTGCCCGCGGGCGTCGAAGGCGACCGTGTGATAGCCCGCCTTGCCCAGCGTCTCGCCCGCGCCTTTCCAGGCATGGCGCGTCTGCCCGCCGCCATGCTGCAGAATCACCAGCGGCCCGTCCGGATCGCCCCAGCTATCGCCCGCCAGCGTGATCCCGCCGGCCCCCGGCCATGTATGCATCGGAACCGGTGTCCCCGGCAGCCGCTCACCCGCGCTCATACACTCTCACTCTCTCGTCCATTGATCGAAAAAACGGCCCCGGACCCGGGACCGCACGGTCTAACGCGCGCCAGTGTAATGCGGATGGGGGTGCGATGGGAAATTGGGGAAGGATCAAGTTCATTCCCGATTTTCGGCTGCGGATAGATTTGGATGAAAAAATCCTAAACTTGTTCCAAAGGGACCAAATAGAGTTGGAAGACGGCCATAGCTACAAATCCAAGGAACCAGATCACCGCCTTGGCTACGAATGTTTCTACCGAGTCCGCACCCAAATATGTAGGAAGTAGCATCAATATCCCTAGCAGAGATTTGCTAGAAACGCCGACTTTCATACCACATGATTTGCATATTGTTGGGAGGCCTGGGCCTAAACATAGCTTCCGCAGAACGGATATCGCCTGATCACTACAATACGGACAGGAAAGCTTGATCATTCGTCTGCTCACGATCTTTCCGTCATCTTTTGCGATGCTGCAGCAAAAGTCGATACCTCTCGCCCTTTCATGCTAGGGTCCGCGCCCGTCTTCGTTGTCATAAATCTGTCATATGAGCCAACGCACCATCTTCTCGGTCTTCGTCGCGCGCGTTTTCCTGTTCATGCCGTTCATGACGGTTGCGGGATGCCTGCCCGTGCTGATCGAGGAGTGGGAGCTTGGGGCGGCGCAGGCGAGCATTATCGCGTCGGGCTTCTTCTTCAGCTACGCGGTGTCGTTGCTCGCCTTCTCGTGGCTCGGCGACTATATCGGCGCGAAACGGTCGGTCATCCTGTCGGCCTGGACGACGGGGGCGGCCTGTACGTCCTTTGCGCTGTTCGCCAACGACTACGTCACCAGCGTGATCTTCTACAGCCTGGTGGGGCTGTTCCAGGGCGGGGTCTATACGCCGCTGATCGTGTTGTTCCGCGAGAACACGCCGCGCGAGCGTCTCGGCGCCGCGATCGGCTGGCTGATCGCGTCGACCTCGGTCGGCTACGCCGCCTCCATCGGCGCGACCGGGCTGGCCATCGGCCTGTCCGGCTGGAAGATGGCCTTCATGGTAACGGGGTTTCTGCCCGTCCTCGGCGCCGTCCTGTTGCTGCTGGCGATACAGCCGTTGACGAATATCGTTCATCCGCGCGTTCCCGGCGGCGGCTTCCTGCGCGAAATCCGGCAGAACCGGCGCGCCCGGCTCGTGCTCGCGGGGTATACCGCGCATAACTGGGAACTGATCGGCATGTGGACCTGGGCGCCCGCGCTGGTCGCGGCCAGTTTCGTGCTGAGCGGCGAAACCACCGCCGTGGCCACGCAGTGGAGCGCGTCCTTCATCACGGTGCTGCATCTTGGCGGGGCCTTCGCCTCCTACATCATGGGCCGGCTGTCCGACCGGCTCGGCCGGCGGACGGTGCTGATCTGGGTCGCCGCGGTCGCCGCCACCTTCTCTTTCGGCGTTGGCTGGTTCGTCGCCTTCACGCCCTACCTGATCGCCATGCTCGTGATCTTCTATTCCTTCTTCGCCATCGGCGACTCGCCGGTGTTGTCGACGGCCGTCGCCGAATGGACCGCACCGTCCTGTCTCGGCGCCATGCTGGCGACCCGTTCGTTGATCGGGTTCGTTTCGGCGGGGATCGCGCCGATCGTCGTCGGCTGGGTGATCGACGCCCTGCGCGCCGGGAACGCGGGCGACACGGTGGTCTGGGGCATGGCCTTCGCGACACTCGGTCTCGGCGGGCTGCTTGCGGTCTACTTCGCGACCCGCCTGCCGCGCGCGGCCTAACCCGCCTCCAGCAGGATCAGCAGTACCGAGACGGTGAAGACCGACAGGCCGGTCGACAGGATGATCGCCGCCGAGCTGCGATTCACATACAGATCGTATTGCTGGGCAATAACGAAAACCAACGCGCCAACGGGCAGACCGGCCAGGATGATCGCGCTTTTCGCCCAGATCGGGTCCAGCACGAAGACGTAGCGGACCAGCAAAAATGTCAGCACCGGTTGGACGATCAGCTTCAATAGGACGAGCCACGACACCTCGCGGATTTCGCCGCGCAAGGGCTTGCCTACGAGCGACAGCCCGAGCGCGAACAGCGCCGCCGGCCCCGCGGCGGCCGCCATCAGATCGAGAAAGTTGCCGACCGGTTTCGGGATCATCACGCCCGATACGGAAATCGCAATTCCGATGAACGGTGCCATCAATAAGGGATTCCGAACCAGGGTCGTTGCCACTTCCACCGCAATCGCCGCGGGCGACGTGCCTTTCGCCTTGGTGGTCTCAAGCGTCGCGATAATACCGCCGATCAATACCGTGTTGCCGACCAGGTTCGCGATGATCGCAGGCAACGCACCTTGGTCGCCGAAGGCGGTCAGAAACAGCGGGATGCCCAAATAGGCCGTGTTGGCGAACACCGCGGTGAAGCCGTGCAGCGCGACCCCGGCGACGCCATGCCCGAAGACCAACCGGCCAGCGGCGAGCGCGATCGCCAGCGTCCCCAACGTGCCCAGCAGGAATGCCGCGATGAACGGCCAGTTCAGAATCTCGCCGATCGGCGCGCGTGCCGTGAACACCAGCAGGACCGGCGGCAGGGCGAAGTAGTAGACGAACCGGTTCAGCGCCACCGCCGACTCCGATCCCAGCACGCGGAACCGTCCGGCCAGATATCCGGTCGCGATAATCGCGAAGACGGGAAACACAACGGTGGCGAGGGTATTCAACGGCCGGCCCCTGGAACGGAATGCAGGCGCTCTTTATACCGCGCCGTCGGGCCGGGGCGAACAGGAAGCCGCCGCCTCCCCCTTTCGGACTGCCCCTCCTCGCCGATACCGCACAGGAGGAGTGCCCCTTACAGTAGCGGGATAGAGAAACGCGACGGAAATTCGAGCTAACCACATGGATTGGCTGAGAAAAGCGCAACGAAAGATATCCGAAGTCGGGCCGCTCTATGCCGTTCAGCAGGCGAAATGGACCTTTCTGCCGGATTGGCTGATCGAGTTGAACGTCTGGAACGTCAACACCGTCGACATCCGCGGTCTCGCCAAGGAAACCCGGCACGACCCGGCCCTGAGATGGGCGACCAACCGGGACATCGCCGAACTCGCGGCGTGCGGCGTCGGTCCGCACGACTTGGCGTATGCCTTCGGGAAGACGTTAAAAATCGCCGTCTACGAGCATGAGGGCCGGATCGTGGGGTACGGACAGTACGCCGTCGAATCGTGGAACCAGAGCGACTGGTTGCGGTTCCGATTTGCCCCGCAAGACGTTATCGGCGCGGGCATATGGGTTGCGCCGGAATTTCGGGGCCGGCGTATCGCGCCGCAGATCATGACCTTCGCCTGGTCTCACTTCGCGCGCAATGGCTATCACCGGCTCGTCAACATCATCAACGCCATGAACCGCAACTCGACCCGGGCTTGCGCCAAGGTCGGAACTCTCTCGGCGGAGCGTTTCTGGTACTTCCATCTGCTCGGCTTCACCTATATGCGCTATGGTGCGGTGCGTGCGTTCGGCCGCTGGACCCGCCGCAACCGGTTCGACGTCTTGCTCGGCGAGCGCAAACCGCTGCCCCCCGTCGACGCCGAACCCGAGGCGGAATCGGACGCACTGGTGATTCCCTTCCATCCGCGCGGGGCATAGGTGCGCCAGCGCATGCCCTCGTAGACGACCGTGCTGGCTCGTTGCGGGATCAGGAAGGCGTCGCTCCAGTTGTTCTCGATGTCGTTGTAAAACCGGCAGATCTGGCAGGCGCACCGGAGTGGTAATCGCAAATTGTTTACAATTTACAATATAACGTTTATAACCATGCGATGCCGAAACCGCAGGAAACACTGCAGCTTCTGCGCTCCCGGTCGATGTCGAGCGTGCTGCAGGACGAGATCGAGCAACGCATCCTCTCCGGCGCGCTGCAGCCCGGCGAGCGGGTTAACGAGAACGCCTTGGCGGCGGAACTCGGCGTCAGCCGGGGCCCGATCCGCGAGGCTTGCCGGGGGCTGGTCGAATCCGGCCTGCTGACGGTCATCGTCAACCGCGGCGTTTTCGTCCGCGAGGTGTCGCGCAAGGACGCCATCGACGTCTACAACGTGCGCGCCAGCTTGATGCGGCTTGCCGGCGAAACCCTGGCCGAGCGAATTTCAACGGAACAACTCGCCGTCCTCCGCGATTTGGTGGAGCGTATGGACGTGGCGGAAGCTGCGGACGATTTCGACAGCTTCTATGCCTTGAACCGTGATTTCCACACCCGGATCGTCGATTACGCGGAGAACGACCGTCTGCGGTCGATCAGCGACGGGCTGGTCAAGGAACTGCACCTTTACCGTCACCGCAGCATTCTGCAAGGCGGCGGTCTGCGCGTGTCGAACCGGGAACACAAACAAATCCTCGCGGCGCTGGAAGCCGGCGACCCGGCCCGGGCCGGCGCGGCGTTGGAAGACCACATCAAAGCCGGCAAGCGGCGCTTCCTCGCCGCGGCGGCGCAAGACTCTCAATCCACCGATTAACGCATCGTTCAGACGAACAGAAGGGATTCACCGTGAAATTCAGCAATTTTCTCTTTCCGATGGCCGACTCACCGGAACACGATGAACGGATCATCGACGAGACCCTCGCGGAAGCCAAACTGTGCGACGAGCTTGGGATGGAAGCCCTCTGGCTCGCCGAGCATCATTTCGACGGCAACTGCGCCTATGTCGACCCGGTGAGTTTCGCCGCCGCGCTGGCGACGGCCACAAAGCAGATCAAGATCGGCTTCGCGGTCGCCCAGATGTCGCTGCATCATCCAATCCGCATGGCGGAGCAAATGGCGATGGTCGACAACCTGTCGAAAGGACGCCTGATCGTCGGCCTCGGCCGGGGCACCGCCTACAACATCTACGACTATCTCGGCTACGGAATCGATCCGGACGAAGCGCAGGAACGCCTACTCGAGTCCGAAGAAATCATGATCAAGGCCTGGACCAACGAGGAGTTGGAGCACAAAGGGAAGTATTGGGACATCTACCTCCCGATCCTGCGTCCCGCCTGCTACACCAAGCCGCACCCCTTCATGATCCGCGCCTGTTCCGGCGAGGAATCGATGCTCGGCATGGCGCGCGAAGGCAAGCCCTTCCTGATGAACGTGCAGACCGACGAGGTCACGAAGCATCGCATGGACCTCTACCGCAAGACGATGAGCGAATCAGGTTTCGACGACGCCCATATCGCGAATGCCGTAGATCAGACATGGGTGTGGCGCAATATCTTCATCGCCGATACCGACGCCGAAGCGGAGAAGCTGGGCGTGCCCCTGTTCGAGCAGCAGCGGGATCAACGCGGCAAGATGCGCGCGCGTATCCTCGCCGAGCGCGGCCAAGCCATGGAAAAGGCGAAGCCCGCGAAGGCCGAGACCGGCGCAGCCCCGGCCGCTCGAAACGTGGTGCAGCATAGTTTGATCTGTGGGTCGCCCGAGACGGTCGCCGAGCGTCTGGCGGCGATTGACGACATCGGCGTCGGTGGCCTCATCCTACAATTCCGCCTCGGCCAGCCCTCCTACGACATCGTCGAGAACAGCGTCCGGCTGTTCATGGAGAAGGTTGCGCCGGAATTCCAGAAACGCACCGCCGCCGCCGCCGAATAAGGAGCCGCCGCCATCTCCCAACGTCCCCCCTATCGACTGCGGCTGCCCGGGCCGACCGCAGTCCCCGAGCGAATCCGCACCGCCCTGGCACTGCCGGTGGTCAATCATCGCGGCCCGGAATTCTCCGAGATCGTCGAAGAGTGCGAATCGCATTTGCAGACGCTGATGGGAACGAAGAACGCGGTCATGTTCTTTTCCGGATCCGGCACGGGCATGATGGAAGCAGCACTCGTGAACGCGCTGAAGTCCGGCGACAAGGCCCTCGTCTTGTCGAACGGACAGTTCAGCGAACGGTTCGCGGAAATCGGCGGCACCCTCGGTATCGACATCGACTCTCTCGAGGCGCCGTGGGGCGAAGATATCAAACCCGAAGATGTGGCGGCACGGCTGGCGGACACGGACTATCGCGCGGTCATCGGCGTCCACAACGAGAGCGCGACGGGGGCGGTCAGCAATCTGGCCGAACTCGGCGCGGTTGTCCGCGAGACGCCGGCGATCTTCATCGTCGATTCCGTCAGCGGTCTCGGCGGAATCGAAATGCGGCAGGACGAATGGGGCGTCGATCTGCTGGTTTCCGCATCGCAGAAGGCGCTGATGAGCCCGCCGGGCATCGGCATCGCAAGCATCAGCGACAAGGCTTGGGCGTTGATCGACGAGGACGACGGCAAGCCGCGATTCTATTGGGATTTCCGCAAGGCGCGAAAGGCGTCGGAAAACAGCCAGACCGCGTTCACACCCCCGGTCACCCTGCTCGCCGGATTACGCGAAGCGTTGCGCATGATCGACGAGGAAGGCATCCCGAACGTCCTTGCACGGCATCGCCGCCTGGGCGAAGCGCTGCGCGCGGGCGGCGCGGCGCTGAATCTCTCGATCTTCACGAAGGCGCCGATCCTGTCGGATACGGTCACCGTGTTCAACGTGCCGGAGGGACTCCATGCCTCCGCCATCGTCGGCAACATGTACAAGGAATACGGCACGGTCATCGCCGGCGCGCGCAACAAACTGGACGGCACGGTTTTCCGCTTCGGCACGATGGGTGCGCTCGACGAGTCGGATGTCATCCTCGACCTTGTCCATCTGGAGCGGACGCTGCAGGACCTGCAGGTGCCGGTCGATCCGGGCAGCGCCGTGTCCGCCGCGAACGCGTATCTGCGGCAGAATTAGCGGCGTCGCACGCCCGCCACAGCTAGATCGCGTCGCCGCTGCGCAACGGCGGCGACACGCCGATCGTCATCCACGCACCCGCATGGACGCCCGCTTCCACCTTCGCCACCTCCCATTGAAAGGAGGCACGCTGTCCCATCGCCGTGACGATGGAGACATTAAACAGGGCGCGGCTCTCCGTGCGAACGATCTTTTCAATACGGTACTCGCGCAGCTTCAACAGCAGCTTGTAGTGCGGCCCCTTGATCATCGTCGCAAACCGGTCCAGCGGTCCGGTCAATCGCTTGTTGTCGGGATGCGCGAAGACCCAGGTCTGTTCGATGCCGGCATCCGGTGTCGGGGTATCATTCCGCTGCAAAGACCGCAGTTGGATTTCAACCACGCGGTGCGGGGAAAGATCGGGGCTCGGCTGCAACAACTCCGCGACCGCCGGGGACATCAACGCGATCAGAAACAGTCCCACGGCCAATAAACCGCGCCCCGCCGCTATACCACACCGCATCGCCATTCAACTTCTCCCATCGCGCATTCAAATACCCTGCAAGGTCATGCGCGCCAGGGCGATGCCCTTCTCTCCCGCGACGCTATACAGCAGGAAGAGCGCATCCCCCGATTCGAAGACGGCGGGATCGCGGAGTTCGCGCACGGCTTCGTGGGATACGCCGCGCACCGATGGCCTGAGCGGCAAATTCGCCCCTTCGTAGTCGCGCTCGGGTTCGAGCAGCACGCGCGGCGTATTCGGCCGCCAGTCGCTCCACGGCGGCGTCAAGTCGATCTCACTCAGCAGAATGCGTTCCGGCGTATCGCCGACTTGCGTGTAAAACACCAGCAATCGGTCGCCGCGAACCAGCACCGCGGCATGGCGCATTTGGGGATTGAACAGCGTGGGTCCGGTCTCGAAATCGCGCAAGCCGTCGCGCGACCGGTAGAAGACGCCCGGCATGGCGATCGCGTAATGCCAGTCGCCGTACCGGAAGCTCCGCATATAGGGTGCGCCGAGAGTATCCGGCCGCGCCTCGAAGTGAAGCCCATCGCCGGAGAGCGCCGCGCGGGTGAACTGCGGGCTATGCCGGCCCATCGGCGTTTTGGCGCCGTGATAGTACATTCGGATACGCCGCGCATCGTTGTCGACATGAACGTCCGGCGACGCGATATGGCCTTCGAAATGACTTTCCGCCAGGGGCAGAACACCGGCTTCATGGGTGCACCAGGGTCCCGCCAAACTGTCGGCATAGGCAAGCCGGATATAACCGCCATTATGATGCGCGAAATATAGGTAGTAGCGGCCGAGCGGATCGGGGATCCAATCCGGCGCCTCGATAAGCGACGGCCCGTTCACATTATCGCCCATCCTCGGATCCATATCGGGCCGGATAATCGGCCCGTTGCCCAGCCGTTCGATCTCGATCTTCATGTCCTTATCCGAAACCTTCGCGATACCGGTAGTCTACCCGAAACAATCGATCGCGGGTGGACCGGGTCTATCGGCCGACGGGAACCACCACTTCATTACGGCGGAAGACGGGTAAGGTCCACGGCGGGTCGTAGAAATAAACGACTGACTCCGCAAGCGGCCGCCACGGCGTCGACGCAAGGGAAGCTTGCAATTCACGCTTCTTCTCGGCCACCGTGTCTTCGCCTCCGAGGCCGCTGAAACGCAAAACGGCAACCGTCTGCGCCGGCACACCGATGATCTTCACCTGGCCGTTCAGTGGCTTCGGCGCGGTCTCACGGGTGAATTTAGCCGGCAGGAAGAAACGCATATACACCCGGTCATCGCCGGTCCGGGCGGATTCTACCGGTGCGGTCATGGCGATCTTCTCCGCCGCGCCGGTGCTCTCGACCGGCACGGTCATCGCAATCTTAGCGGCGGATTGGTTGTTGCCGGTGATGTAGTCGAACAATAAGCGGAACGCCGCATCGCGCCCCTCGTCGAAATCCTCGTTCTCGACCAGGGCCTCGGCGGCCACGCGCGGTTGATAGGCGCGGATCTCGATCGTTTCGCCGAGGCTTTCGACGACCTTGTAGCGCGGCTGCTCGTAGCCGGACCGATTGCCGAAGACGGAACACCCGGCTATCAGCAGGCAGCAGAAGACGAGGATGGATACTTGTTTCATACAGGCTAGATCGCGCTCATCCGGAGCAGCGCCGTTGTTGCACCTACAACTCAATACGGACGCGCAATTACGGCGGATCACCAGCGTCGAACACGAGCCGCCGGGACAGTCCTAATCGGGCGCGGTCGCGAGTTGCTCCAACCAGCCTTCGACGCGCCGCTGGTTCGCCCCGAAATCGTAGCGCCCATATCGGGACCGGCTATAGACTGCGACAGTCGATCTGTCCGGACCGACCGCGATGATTTCGATATCGATGGTATCCGGAAACCTGAAAATCAGGCTGCGCTGTACCGCGACGACATGCATATCGTCTTCGGTGATGATCTCCGTTCGCGGCGCTTTCGACAGAAGCGCATCCACCCCCTCCTTCAACGATTTCGCCGACACCGAAAACACCGGCGACACGCGATCGGGCGTTGCCCTTTTGCAATAACCGTCCGGACAGACAAGGTAGTCGTTCGGCGAGTCACGACGTTCTAATTCCTGGAAATTCACTGGTCCCGACCCGCTGGTTTTTCCACCGTCCGTGTCCGCGGTCGCGGCGCACCCCGCAACCGACAATATAAATAGGACGAGGAAGAGCCTCAGATACATTTTCTACTCATCGGCATACCCGGGAAGGACAGTACATCAGTTCGACGCAACACCCTATCTCTCGATGTCCTCGCCGCCGATGCAATCCGTGCCTCGACAGCAGGCCGACCGTTCGCAAGCGGGATTACGGCATCACGGCGAAGCGGGCAGTTTCGCATCCGGCTTCTTATGAAGCCGTTCCAGCCAAACCGACCAAATGATTGATAGAACGGATAGGCCAAGGAACAGGGCGCTGAAGGGCGACGTGAAGAATATCGCCACATCCCCGTGGCTGGCCGTGAGAGCCACCCGCAGATGCTCCTCCAACTGCGGCCCGAGGACCAAGGCCAGGAGGAGCGGCACCACCGGCATGTCGAGCCAGCGCATCGCAAGCCCCACCAGCCCGAAGAAGAACATCACATAGACGTCGAAGAAGGAATTCCGCAACGCGAAGCTCCCGACAACACAGAGCAACGCAATGGCCGGCATGAGCAGATGCCGCGGGAACGCCAGCACTTTCACCAGATACCGGATCGCCGCCAGGGCGATGAACAGGTTGAAGATGTTGGCCCAGAAATAAGAGAAAATGATGCCGTAGGCGAAGTCCGCCCGTTCGATGAACAGCAAGGGGCCCGGCGCCAAGCCGTGGATCAACAAGGCGCCGATCAGGATCGCCGTGACCGGATCGCCCGGAATGCCCAGCGTCATCATCGGGATCAGCGCACCGCCCGCGACCGCGTTATTGGCCGACTCAGGCGCCGCGACGCCCTCGATGCTGCCCTTGCCGAAGTCTTCTTTGTTCCGGCTCGCCTTCTTGGCGTAGTCGTAGGAAATGAAAGCCGCGATCGGGCCGCCCGCGCCCGGCAGGATGCCGAGAAAAGTGCCGGTCAGCGATCCGATCAACGCGGGGATCCGCACCTTGACCAGATCCGCAAGCTTCGGCAGCACGGAGCCGAAGGCCGAGGCCGCGGCGCGGCTGACGATCAGCGCATCCGGCCGCAGATTGTCGATCAGTTGCGGAATCGCGAACAATCCGATCAGCGCGGTCAGGAAGTGGATGCCGCCCAACAGGTTCGCATCGCCGAAGGTGAAGCGCGCCGTCGCCATCACCGGGTCCTGGCCGACCGTAACGATGGCGAGGCCCAGCATCGCGGACAGCAATCCCTTGATAAAGGACCGCGCGGCGAATCCGCAGATCGCCGTCAACCCGAACAGGATGAGGCTGAACAAATCCGGCGCCCGGAACTCCAGGGCGAGACTGGCGAGGCTCGGCGCGATCAACAAGAGGCAGACGAAACTGACGATGCCGCCGGCAAAACTGGAACAGATGGCGATGCCGAGGGCGCGGCCGCTCTCGCCCTTCTTGGCCAAGAGGTATCCCTCGACCGCCGTTGCCGACGCCGAGGGCGTACCGGGAATGTTCAGCAGAATTGCGGAGAAGCTGCCGCCGGTCATACCCGCGACGTAGAGCCCCAACAAAAGCGCGATCGACATGCTGGGCTCGAGCACGAATGTCAGCGGCAACAGGATGATGATCCCCGAGCTGATCGTCATGCCGGGAATCATACCGACGACCAGCCCGATCACCGCACCGGCAACCGTCGCCATGAGGCTCGACGGCATGATCGATTGGTGGAATCCGGCGAGGACGTCCGCGTCCATCGCTCAGAACCCCAACGGCCCGCGGGGCAGCAGAATCTGGAATACCCCGGTGAAAAGGAAATACAAACCGACGGGAATGACCAGCGACCCGACGGCGATCCGGAACGGGCTCCGCGCGCCATAGAGGGCCATCAGCACCGCGAAGAACGGGATGCTCGCCAACAGGAATCCGAGGAAGGGAAAGCTCGCCAAATAAATCAGGAAGGCCAGAAGCGTGATCCATCCGGTCCGGGTCGTCGCACCGTCCACGGCGGTCCGTTCATCGGACAGCTCCCGTATGCCCGCAACCAGCAGCGCGAGCGACAGCACCGCAATTACGGTTACGATCACAAGCGGAAAAAAGGATGGTCCGGGCGTGTTCGGGATGGACCGGTCCGGCAGCTCACCCGACAGCACGGCATAGACGGCGCTGAACGCAAGCAGAACGAGCGCCGCGATTACATTGCGCCGTGCCATCGGCATGGTCTATCTCCCCAGGGCGACAAACGCTCCCGGACCGCCAAGGCCCGGGAGGTTCCGCACCGCTATTTTTTCTTGGATTGATAGAGTCCGGCGCTCTGCATGATGCCCTTGATCTTGGCATCTTCCTTGGTAAGCAAGTCCTCGAACTTCTCGACCGGAAGCGGATCGACGGTGAAGCCCTTCTGGCTCGCAAGCTTCATGAAAGCCTCCGACTTCGCCGCCTTGGTCATCGCATCGGCCAGTTTCGCCTTGACCGCCGCCGGTGTTTTCTTCGGAACGGACAATCCACGGAAAAGGTTCAGCGAAACGTCATACCCCAGTTCCTTGGCGGTCGGCACATCCGGAAATACCTTGGACCGGGACTCGGTCGCCATCGCCAGAAGCCGAAGCTTCTTGGCCTTTGTCAGCCGTACGGTACCGGTCAACGGCGCAAACATCGCGTCCGCCTCGCCGCTCAACACGGACGCGTTGCGCCGTTTGATGCCGACGGGCAGATGGGTCACCTTGCATTTCGCCGCGTCCATCAACTGGATCGCCGCCAGATGAGTGGCGCTGCCGGTTCCGGAGTTCGAGACCTTCAGCTTTCCGGGATTGGCCTTGCACTCTTTTATGAAGTCGGCGAAGGATTTCCAGCGCGCATCGGCCTTGACGGCAAACGGCATCGGCTGCCATTCGACGCGGCCGATATGCGCCATGGCGCTATGTTGGAAATCGACGTTGCCGATATTCGTCGTTGTCAGGATCGAGGTCGAGTTCCAGCCGACCGTGTAACCATCGGGCGCGGCGTCCTTTATATGGGTATAGGTCCGGGCGCCGCCGCCACCGACCATGTTGACCGGCACCAACTTGACCCCGAGCACCTTGCCCATTTCCTTTGCGAGCAGGCGGCCTTCGATATCCGCGCCGCCGCCGGCGCCGAACGGGATGATGAACTGGATCGGCTTGCTCGGGAAGTTATCGGCGAACGCCGGTCCGGCGACCATCGCCAACCCGAGGCCGATCATTGCGGCCGTTGTCTTGAAACGAATTCTCATGAGTCATTCCTCCCTTGTTTATTTTGTAGTGTTCGATGCCCGCCTATTCGCTGGCGGGTCTTGTTCCCTCAAGCCGCCGCTCAAGCGTCCTCGCGCATCTTCACGACGACCTTAATCGCATCCTCGATCCGCTCGCGCGCGTATTTGAGCGCGGTCGGAACCTCGGCCAATGGGAAGGTATGCGTGTGGATTTTCGTCGCATCGAACACGCCCTGGCGCATAAACGCCTCGGCGCGGTGGGTTGCACTCTTGCCTTCGCCGCGAATACCGAACACGTAGATGTTGTTGGTCACGATATGCTTGACATCGACCGGCACATCCTCGCTCGGGAACGCCGCCAGGCAGACCCGCCCGCCGCGGTTGGTCATGTAGAGGGCTTCGTTCACGGCGTTCGCCGCGCCGGAACACTCCAGCACATAGTCCGTGCCGATGCCGCCCGTCAGCGCCCGCACCTTCTCGACCGGGTCCTCGTTGCGAACGTTAATCACGTGATCCGCGCCGAGTTCGGTGCCCATCTTCAACCGGTTGTCGCGCGTACCCGTCAGAATGACCGGGTGAGCGCCCAGCGCCTTGGCGACCGCAACGCCCATCAAACCGATCGGACCGGGCCCCGTGACCACGACCGATTCACCCGCAACCAACCCGCCCAGTTCGGTGAGCCCGTACATGGCCGTCCCCGCGGTCACCACCAGGGTGGCTTCCTCGTCGCTCATGCTGTCGGCGATGTGCACCAGCGTATTGATGTTGTTGACCGCGTATTCGGCAAAGCCGCCGTCGGTCGTGAACCCGTTTGCGCGGTGGCCCTTGTTCTGATCACCGAAATTCTTGCCGTAGTTATGGCAGGACGTGTACATGCCCTGCCGGCAGCGTTTGCATTGGCCGCAGCCGGCATGGATTTCCACCGTCACCCGGTCGCCCACTTCGTATTCATCGACGCCCCGGCCGAGCTTGACCACGGTGCCCATGTATTCGTGCCCCGGCGTCCAATTCTTGTTGTACGGCAGTCCGCCTTCGATCATGGCGGGCGGCCCGTGGCTGATGATTTCCAGATCCGTCGCACAGACGGAGATGGCGTCGATCCGCACCAAGACTTCGGCCTTGTCCGGCTCGGGGACCGGTTTCTCGACGAGACTTAACTCGTCCGGGCCGCCGAGGACCCACGCCTTCATCGTCTCGGGAACCGTGTACTGATTATTGCCGGCGTTGCCTGACATCCTTCATGCCTCCTGGTGCTGGCGCGTCGTGCACGCGCATCGATTTTCCTTGGTTACGATCAATTTTGCCGAAGCCCTTCCTGGGCCCCTCCGAAGCGGGCCGATATGACCGATGCAGTCTCCATGACCTGTTGCCGCACGGCGGACACGCGTTCGCCGTCGGCCCGCATTTGCGGCATGGAAACGCTTATTGCGCCGACAACGGCGCCGCTGCTTTCCCGGATGGCGGCGCCGACGCAGACGACCCCGGATTGATACTCCTCGTCGTCGAGCGAATAGCCGTTCCGCCGGACGAGGCGCAAATGCTCCATCAACTCCGCGATGGTCGGTATCGTTTTGTCGGTGAATTGCTTCAACCCGCCATGCGCGATGACCCTGGCGATTTCCGCCTCCGGCAACCATGCCAGTATCGCCTTGCCCGCCGCCGTGGCATGCGCCGCGTCGGCCTCCATCGCACCGTCGAAACCGACGCGGACCGGCAGTTTGGAATCGAGCTGCGCCAGCGTGACAAGGGCGACGCCCTGCATCACCGATAAATGCACGCTTTCACGGGTCGCATCATTGAGGCGGCGCACCTCGGGCATCGCAATTTCGAGCAGATTGAATTTCTTGAGACGGCTATCGGACAGGTCCGTGACGCGCGGGCCGATGAAATAGCCGCGGGTGCGCGGCGACTGGCCGGCGAAGCCCCTCTTCACGAGAGTCGCGAGCAGGTGATGGCACGTGGACGCATTGAGACCGGCCTTCGACGCCACTTCGTTCAGAAGCATCTCGTCATCGCCATCGGCAAGCAGTTCTAGAATATCCAACGCCCGCTCGACGGACTGGACGGTGCGCGGCTCCTTGACGGCCGCGCCGCGCCGTTCTTGCCCATTTGGGGGCGACTCAACTGCCGATTTTGGTTGAGAAATCAATTCACCCAATTTTCACATAGTCAAAGCCTGGTGAAAATCTAATGAATTTTGCCGGGATGAGTCAAATCAATTTCGTAATGTCGAATATAATTTCATATTATCAAATTTATATTTTGCCCTGTGGAAATTTGCGGCAAGGGAAATCCCGACAAATCACGTTGCCGGGTACGATCGGCACCGAAAACGCATGACGCGCCAACCAGCACTTTTCGGAACACAACGACGGCCGAACGCCTAGCTTGGACAATCCGAGCCGAACAGCTTTTCGAAGAGATCAAGGCCTTCGCCGCGACAGGCCGCCTCCTGTTCTCGTTCGAAGCGGGGGGTGCAGGCATCGGCACCCCGATACCAATCGGCGCGCGCCTTGCCATGGCTCCGCTCCGAACGGCCTCGCCCTTTGCCCTTGCCCGCCCCTTCCGCAAGCCGCATCGCCAGCCCCGCCATCGAATGTTGCCGGATCGGATTTCCCGAATCGAAATCGAAGGCGATCTCGTGCTCATGCCGATCCAGCGGAGTCGGCGTATTCCGGTTGCGCCAGCCTTTCCCGACGATCTCGAGCACCTCGTTGGTTTCGTACACGCGGTATATCCGCGCCTCGGCGTTGAGCTCCGGACGACAGGTGCAGGCCTCCTTGCGATTACCTCTGGACACGTCCCCCTTGGCGGAGACGGGACTCGAATTGAATCCCACCGCCTGCAGAAACCGCGTCGGCTGATCGTAGAGAACGTGCTGCGCCAACCCGCCGCCAAGGGAATGACCGGTCGCAATGAACGTGAGCGTCTGTCCCGGGTAGGCCTTCTCCATTGCCGCAACGAGTTTTCGCGCAGCGGCCCGAGCGCCGCCATATTGATCTTCGCGCGGCTTTAAAATGGCCCGCAGGTTCGACTCCCAGTCGCGACGATCGTCGGTGCCGCGGAACGCGATGACGACCGTCTTCCGCTTCGGATCATCCGCCCCGTGGACCCAGACCCGATAGAACAGGCCGGTGGGGTCCTCGCAGGTCGGCAGAAAGTCGCCGGTCACGGCGCGCCACCCCTTATTTTCGAGCAGCTTGGACAGAATGCCCTGTGTCCGGCGATCGAGCGCGGGCCGCTGACACGTCGGCGCAGCGCCGACATAGGAAAGCGCGGACATCGCGGCGAAACCGGCAAAGCGGTCCGCAGCCGCGGCCGGTGCCTCGAGAGACATGCGAAGCCGGGAAGATTCGATGAACGGCTTTTTCGAGATTATCGAAGCCGGACAGGACGGAACCGGCACGGCGTCCCGGTTACCCGGATCCGGGGCCCAGGCCGGCGACGGCATGTCCAGAGCGCTACCCGCAAGAACGATGACCGTCAGCAACCAACGATGCCATCGTGGATGTTTCATCGTCATCCCCCGGACCTGCCGATGCCACCACCGGATTATACCGGATGCACGCGCAGAGCGAGTCCAAGACATCCGATTGCCCCGTCACGATCGTGTGACGCATGCTGGAATTTTATGAGGAATGTGGCGGAGGGAGGGGGGCTCAAGTTCAGGCAGCGCGCGCCGAATTTAGCTGCTCTTGAGTCAGAAATGTCTCTTGGCGAAGGCCCGGCCTGAGCCGGATTTGAGATACCGTTCGAAGCGGCGCGCCTTTTCAGGATCGGCGACGCCAATGCAGACGGAGAGCTTCCAAGGCATGAATTTGTTCGTATGGATCGACTTGCCGCTGTTGTGTTCTTCCAGCCGGCGGTCCGGGTCCGTCGTCACACCCACATAGTGGCGGTCGGGATCGTTCAAGCTTCGAAGGATATAGACGTAGAGCATGAGAGCTCCGCCTTCGCTAAAGCTACGGCGTGACATCCGCCCAACTTCCCACGCCCGAGCTATCCCGCCGAAGCCTTGGCGAAGGCGGATGGCGGAGGGAGGGGGAATCGAACCCCCGCAACGCTGTTACACGTTGACGGATTAGCAATCCGCTGCATTACCGCTCTGCCATCCCTCCGCAGGATGGGCGGCCGCCAGGACGGCGGCGGGGCCGGTGGGCAAGCGATGTAACGCGCCGCCCCGTCCCTGTCAATGTCCGGCATGGCGGAACTCCCGGAAACCGCCGGGATTTGCCGGGTGCCGGCTTTCCGGTCCCCATGTTTCGCAATCGGACACCACGTAATTCAGTGGCCCCGAAACCGGATTTCTGATTGTTTAGCGGAAACACCGGCCCGCCGTCCTGCTGCGCGGCACCCGGCCGTCGCCGCCCTCCCCCTCCGTCAACCAGGGAAAATCCATGCGCCGCGAGTCCCCGATGCCTATGATTGCGCGGAAGGTCGCACAGCATAAGGCACAGGCCGTGGATACGCGCAGCAACCGGTGCCGCGGCACCGTTCCCGCCACCGCCGGACAAGGGCATGGACGCCGACCGGCCTGACGCCATAACGCCCGGCCGCCGCTTCGTGCTGACGGTGGGGCTGATGCTGGCCACCGGGCTGCAGTTCATGGATGGCACGGTCGTGGCCATCGTGCTGAACCACATGCAGGGCAGCCTGTCGGCGACGCGCGACCAAATTTCCTGGGTCGCCACCGCCTATCTGGTCACCGCCGCGATGTTCATGCCGCTCGCCGGGTGGCTGGCGGGCTATATCGGGCGGCGGCGGATGCTGCTGTTCGGCGTCTTCGTCTACGGCATCCTGTCGGCGATCTGCGGCCTGACGGAGAATTTGGAACAGCTCATCCCGATCCGCGTGGTCCTGGGCCTCTGCGGCGCAATTCTGGTGCCGCTGTCGCAGGCGGCGATGCTGGACATCTACCCGCGGGAGAAGCACGGCATCGCACTCGGCCTATGGGGCGTGGCGACCACGCTCGGCCCCGCAATCGCGCCGCTGATGGCCGGGTACCTGGCGGAGGTCTACAGCTGGCGCTACGCCTTCTATGCGGTGATGCCGTTCGGCTTCGTCTCGTTCCTGATCATGCTGCCGCTGCTGCCCGAAGGCGAGCGGCAGGAGCGGCGCTTCGATTTTCTGGGCTTCTTCCTGCTGACCCTGTCGGTCGGCGCGCTGCAACTCCTGATCAACCGGGGCGAACGCGAGGACTGGTTTTATTCGACCGAGATCATCGTCTATGCCGCGATTTCGATCGCCGGTATCTACATGTTCATCGTGCATACGAGCTTCGCCAAGCAACCCTTTCTCAACCTGTCGCTTTTGCGGAACAAGAACTACCTGGCCGGGTTGATGCTGGTTGCCCTGTCGGGGCCGACGCAGTTCGCCACCGTGCTGATCATGCCAATTCTGGTTCAGGTCGTGTACGGCTACCCGATCCTGACCACCGGCATCATCATGGCGCCGCGCGGCTTCGCCACCATCCTGTCGATGGCGATGGCCGGATGGCTGACCACGCGGATGGACACGCGGGTGCTGATGATCTTCGGGTTCGTGATTCTCGTCGCGTCGAACTACGCCGTCGCCGTCTTCGGCACCGAGGTCGGCATGTGGGACGTGATCATCGCGTCCTTCGGCCAGGGTTTCGGGATGGGGTTCACCATGGTGCCGCTCAGCGCCATCGCCTATTCGACGCTTTCCCCGGCGCAGCGGCCCGAAGCGGCGGCCCTGTTCAACCTGACGCGCGGCATGAGCGGCGCGATGTCGGTGGCCCTGCTGATCGCGGTGCTGACCCGATCCAGCCAGGAGACTCGCAGCGACCTGGTCGCGTTCGTAACGCCGTTGCGCGAACTGCTGCAGGACCCGACAACGCCGATCCTGTGGAATATCGAATCCCTGCGCGGCCTCGCGGCGCTCGACAACGAACTGTCGCGGCAAGCGCTGTTGGTCGCCTTCCAGAACAGTTTCCTGATCATGGTGGCGGTGCCGATCATGGGGATCGTGCTGACCCTGATGCTCGGCAAGCAGAGGACGAGCTGACGGCCGTCTCCGGCCGCCGGCCCGCCTCTTCGCCCGGTCAGACGATCAGTCGACGGGTTGCGCCACGAACCGCATATACGGTTTGGGTGCCCGCCAGCCATCGGGATACTTCTTCTTCGCGTCGTCGTCGGACACGGTCGGGACGATGATCACCTCTTCGCCCTGGTTCCAGTTCACCGGCGTCGCGACCGCATGTTTCGCGGTGAGCTGCACGGAATCCAGAACACGCAGGATTTCGTCGAAGTTACGGCCCGTCGCCATCGGATAGGAGATGACGAGCTTCACCTTCTTGTCCGGCCCGACGATGAAGACATTCCGCACGGTTTGGTTGTCGGCGGCGGTGCGGCCCTCGGAGCTCTCGCCGGCGCCGGCGGGCAGCATGCCGTAGGCTTTGGCCACCGCCAGGTCCTTGTCGCCGATCAGCGGGTAGTTCGGCCGGTGGCCGGTCGCGTCCTCGATGTCCTGCACCCAACGTTCATGGTCGCCGACGGGATCGACGCTCAGGCCCATGATCTTGCAATTCCGCTTCTCGAACTCCGGCTTCATTTTCGCCATGTAGCCGAGTTCGGTGGTGCAGACGGGGGTGAAATCCTTCGGGTGCGAAAACAGCACGGCCCAGGAATCGCCGACCCAATCGTGAAAACCGATTTTTCCGTCCGTCGTTTCGGCCTGAAAATCAGGTGCGGTATCGCCAATTTGTAGCGTCATTGTTGTGCTCCCTCATGCCCATATAGAGTAGGTGAATTGATCGCAAACTGCGGGGTTGGTCGCTCCATGCGTCGCGGCGCGCATGCATAACCTACATTGGGACAAATTCCCGACTCGCAACCGGGCAGTTCGATCATTCGCGGGAAAAATAATACACCGAAACAAACCGGCAATCGACATCACAAATACAGTTGATCGATTGCCGATAGTCACGCGGTCGATGCTACAGTGCGCCGAAGACAACGCCAACGCGGGAGGCAATACGATGGCAGCCTATCTGATCGCACAAATCAGCATTCACGACCCCACGACGTTCGAACGGTATCAGGCGGAGGTGCCGGATACGATCGAACGATACGGCGGTAAATACCTCGTGCGCGGCGGCGACGTGACCCCGCAGGAAGGCGACTGGACGCCGGACCGCGTCGTCGTCTTGGAGTTCCCCAACATGGCGACGCTGAAGAAGTGGTACGATTCGGACGACTATCAGGCGATCATCAAATACCGTACCGACGCCGCGGACGGCGACATGATTTTCGTCGAGGGGATTTGAAGTCAATCGATCGGTCCGCTCTTTGCGATTTTTGGCCAGAGCGAATCCAATTCATCCAGCGCCGCGTCGAGGTCCTGAGCATAGTGACCTTTGACCGTTTCTAGAATCGCAATTGATACAGCTTTGGGATCGGTGTCACCGACCCTCCCTTCGTGCTGCCATTCGAAAACCCAACCCGTCTCCGACGATTGGCGAACATCGATCCAAAGCCAGCGATCATCCCAGATTTTGACACTGATCCTGGGTGAGTACGGACCAATTCGATCGAAAGATAACTCAACAATCTCTTGAGAATTGCCATCGATGTTCTCCCGAACCCGTTCGCAAGAGAACTTCGAAACGCCATGCTTAATTGATTTACTGCGCTTCTGTAGGGCGTTCACAATTTCCGTCAGAAATAGGCTCTCGAAATTGGGCCAATACCTGCCCTTCTCGATGCCGGATGACTTGCCCATGGAACACTCGCGTCTTAGCCAAGGTCCAAGAGCCTAAGGCGGCGATGTTAACGAAGGGTAAGGAACCTAATGCGGCGTGCCCTGGTCGAACAGCGGCACGCTGCGATCGCGGAAGGGGATGATCAGGATCGCGCCGGCGGCGAACCCGCCGATATGCGCCCACCAGGCGACATGTCCGCCGCCGCCCAGCCAGACGCTAAGAAGCTGAAACCCGAGCCACAGCGCCAGCACGAAATGCGCCGACACATAGAGCGGAAACCACTTCAGCACGATCACCAGCACCTTCACCTTCGGGTGCAGCATCAAATAGGCGCCCATGACGCCGGCCACCGCGCCGCTTGCGCCGATGGTCGGCGACTTGAGATCCGGCAGCATGACCGCGTGCGCGTAACCCGCCGCCGCGCCGCAAAGCAGATAGAACAACAGAAACTTCCAATGCCCCATGGAGTCTTCGATATTGTCGCCGAAGACCCATAGGAACAACATGTTGCCCAGCAGGTGCCACCAATCCGCATGCAGGAAGATCGACGTCAGCAGCGTCAACTCCGCCGTTATCGGGAACATCCGCGGATCGATCTGATCCGGCCCGACCAGCACCGACGGGATCACGCCGTAGACGAGCACGGCGCGCTCCGCCATCAGCGGCGAAAGACCGAGCTGCCATAGAAAGACCAGGGTGCAGACCACGATGATCCCGATCGTCATGAACTGATAGGGGATAATGCGCAGCGGGTTCCGGTCATAGATGGGAAACAGCATGGTTACCGGCTCACGCGGCCGCCGATTTCGGGTCGTCGCCACGCGGCAGCTTGTCCCGCCCCCAGTTGATTAGCCCGCCCGACACTAGGATTTCGATCTGGCGTGGCGTCAACGCATGTTCGACCGTGATCTCGTCCTTTCCTGCGGCGGCAAGCGTGAATTTCTGATGCGCCGGCAGCAGATCATGCACGCCGTCCAATGCCAGGACATCGCCCTGGTCCAACCGGTCGTAGTCTGCCGGATCGGCGAAGGTCAGCGGCAGCACGCCCGCGTTGATCAGGTTCTGCCAATAGATGCGGGCGAAGCTCTTGGCCAATACGATCTTCGCGCCGAGATACTGCGGGCACAGCACCGCGTGAACCCGGCTCGATCCCTGACCGAAATTCTCGCCGCCGAGGATGAGATGTCCCGACGTGTCCTTCACCGCCATCGCCCGGTCCGCATAGGTTTCGTCGTCGCGCATCAGGGTGAATTCGGCGGTCTTCTGCACGTTGCTGCGGTACGGCAATATCTGCGCGCCCGCCGGCGCAATCGCATCGGTCGAAACGTCGTCGCCGAGCTTGATCAGGATCGGCGCCGCCACGTCGCCGGGGAACGGATCGATCAGCGGCAGCGACGCCGTATGCGCGCCCTTCTCGATCGCAACCGTGCGCGCCTCCTCCACGGGCACCGGTGCGATCAACGCCTTGTCGAGCCGTATCGGGTCCTTCGGCGGCGTGACCTTGGGATAGGGCATATCCAGATCGCGCGGGTCGGTGATCACCCCGGTCAACGCGGCGGCCGCGGCGGTCTCCGGGCTGCACAGGAAGACCCGGTCCTCCTTCACGCCGGAACGGCCGTCGAAGTTGCGCGGTGTCGTCCGCAGCGAGTTCTTGCCCGCCGCCGGGGACTGTCCCATCCCGTGGCAGCCGTTGCATCCCGCCTGATGCAAGCGCGCGCCGGCCTGGATGAAGTGGGCCAGCAGCCCCTCGTTCATCAGATTCGCCAACATTTCGCGCGAACTCGGGTTGATGTCGAAGGAGACGCCCGGCGCCACCTGCCGCCCCTCGACCATCTGCGCGGCGACCGCGAAATCGCGGTATCCGGGGTTCGCCGACGAGCCGATATAGGCCTGATAGACGGGCTCTCCCGCAATCTCCCGCACCGGTACCACGTTGCCGGGGCTGGTCGGCTTGGCGATCAGCGGCTCGAGACTCGAGAGATCGATTTCCTCATGCACGTCATAGGTTGCACCCTCGTCGGCCAGGATCTCGGTCCAGTCGCCCTCGCGCCCGACCAGCCGCAGGAAGTCGAGCGCCGCGCCGTCCGACGGGAAGACGCTGGTGGTCGCCCCCAGTTCCGCGCCCATGTTGGCAATGACATGCCGGTCCATCGCGCCGAGACCTTCCAGCCCGGGCCCGTAATACTCGATCACGCGGCCAAGGCCGCCGGTGACACCATGGCGGCGCAGCATTTCCAGGATCACATCCTTGGCGCTGACCCAGTCGGGCAGGCTGCCGGTTAGTTTCACGCCCAAGATTTCCGGCATGCGGATATAAACCGGCATTCCGGCGAGCGACATGGCGACCTCGATGCTGCCGGCGCCCATGCCCAACATGCCGAGCGATCCGGCGGCACAGCTATGGCTGTCCGACCCGAGCAAGAGCGCACCCGGCTTGCCGAGCCGTTCCATGTGAACCGGGTGGCTGATGCCGTTGCCCGGCGGGCTGAAATACAGGCCGAACCGCGCCGCCGCCGTCCGCAGGAAGGTATGGTCGTCCGCGTTCTTGGTGTCGGTCTGCAGCAGGTTGTGGTCGACATATTGGCAGGCGGCGTCGGTCCGCACCCGGTCGATATCCATCGCCTCCAACGCCAGCATGCTGAGCGTGCCCAACGCGTCCTGCAACAGGCCCTGGTCGACCCGGAGGCCGATTTCGGCGCCCGGCGTCATCTCGCCCGAGACGAGATGCGCTTCGATCAGTTTTTCCGCGACGTTGCGCGCCGTCTTCTTGGTCATTCCAGTCCTCCGCAATGCGCCGTCAGGCGTCCTGGTGTGCTTTGTATTGCGCGTCGCCGAACATCCACTTGCGCTCTTCCTCGGTCATCCCGGCGTTGGCCGGACGCTGATGCTCGACCAGCACCTCGGCGCCGCGCTGCACCGCCGGGCGGCCGGCCACCGTATTGAACCAGCGTTTGACGTTCGGGAAGTCGTCGATGTCCTGTCCCTGCTTATGCAGGTTGCGCAGCCACGGCCATGTCGCAATGTCGGCGATGGTATAGGCGTCGCCCGCCAGATAGCCGGCCGCACCGAGCCGCTTGTTAAGCACGCTAAGCAGCCGGCCGGACTCTTTCGTGTAGCGCTCCGCCGAATAGGCGTGTTCCTCTTCCGAATAGCCCCGGAAATGGTTGGCCTGCCCGAACATCGGCCCGACACCGCCCATCTGGAACATCAGCCATTGCATCGCATGGTAGCGCGGCTCGCCCGCGGCCGGCAGCAAATCGCTGCCGGTCTTCTCGGCAAGATAGAACAGGATCGCGCCGCTCTCGAACAGGCTCATCGGCTGGCTGCCGGGGCCGTCCTGATCGATGATCGCCGGAATCCGATGGTTCGGATTGATCTTCAGGAAATGGTCCTGGAACTGCTCGCCCTTGCCGATGGCGATCGGGTGCACGGTATAGTCGAGCCCCACCTCTTCGAGCATGATGTGAACCTTATGCCCGTTCGGCGTGGGCCACGTGTAAACGTCGATCATGAGTTCCCTCTTCCCTGGTCAAAAGGGTGGGCGTGAATTCTGGGATATACTTCTTCATCGCCGGAGCTTGCACAAGCGCGCACCACCGAATGCAATCCGGCGGATTTTAACATGATTGACCCGCCAGGAGAGAAACCCATGCTGCCCTCCCTCGACCGCTTTCCCTATTCACCGATCCGCGAACGTCCCGACTTCACCTGGCCCGGCGGCAAGCGGGTCGCAGTCCATATCGCCATCAACCTGGAGCATTTCATCTTCGGCGGCGGCGGGGTCAACCTGGACCGCGAAACCGCGCCGCCGAACCACCGCAGCTACCTGTGGCGGGAATACGGCAACCGGGTCGGGATCTGGCGGCTGCTGGACCTGTTCGACGAACTCGAGATCCCGATGGGCGTGATCGCGAACAGCGCGATCTACGAGCATTGCCCCGACGTGATGGACGCCTTCCGCGCCCGGGGCGACGAGGTGATCGGCCACGGCAAGACCAATTCGAAGCCGCAATCGGAAATGGACGAGGCCGAGGAATCCGCGATGATCGCGGAGGCGACTAAAATAATCGCCGACGCCGAGGGCGCAATGCCGCTCGGCTGGCTCAGCCCCTATCTCATGCCGTCCAACGTGACGCCCGATTTGTTGAAGGAGGCGGGCTACACCTATTTCCTCGACTGGGGCCTGTGCGACGATCAGCCGTTCTGGTCGCGCACGCGGTCCGGCCCCCTGCTCAGCGTGCCCTACACCATCGAGCTGAACGATCAGCCGGCGATGATCTATCGCCGCGACCGGCCGCGCGACTTCGCCAAAATGTCGATCGACCATGTCGACGAGCATATCCGCGGTGCCACGTCCTTCTCGACGGTCTGCGTGATCTCGCTGCACAGCTTCATCGTCGGCCAGCCCTTCCGACTCGGGCACCTGCGGCGGGTCCTGGAACACATCCAGACTCGGAAATCCGAGATATGGCTGAGCCGGCCCGGCGACATCGCAAAACACTATATGGCACTGCCCGATGAGGTTCAGTTAAAGGCCGAATAATCCGCAACCTCAACGATCTGGAAACTTTTCCTTTGAAAAAATATCGGAATTTTCTCCCGGATCGATACGCGATTTTTGTCGCATAACAATTCACCCGCCGCGCCGGCTGGTGTATTCTTGGGGGTTCATGCCTCACTTCTCCGAGGGGAAGCTCCATCACGAAGCCCTTCACCGAGGACGAGCAGCAGCGATTCCACAACCTGCTCGAACTCGCGAACAGCAGCGCGTACCAAGGGGAACGCGACAACGCGATGGCCGCCGCCGAGCGGTTGGCCAAACGCCATGGCATGACGATCGAGGAAGCGGCCGCCGGTGGCATGCAATCCCCGCGTCCCGAATACGACCGGCAGAGCCCGAACGTCGCGCAGGAACGCGAGTTGGCCCATGTTGTCCACCTGATGGACTACCAGATCCAGCTCGACAAGGCCCGCATCGCCGAAGCGACCGAACGCGCGGTCGAACGCGGACTGAACCTGGAACCGCATCCGACGAAGGCCCGGCCGAAACCGATCCGAAACTGGCAGACCTCCCGGAGCCAACGGCGCATGAACCCGCACCGGCACGCGCATGTGCTGCTGACCGAGACCTCGATGCCGATCGAAGAAATCGCCAGCCTTACCGGGTTGGATGTTTATAAGATCGCGGGAATGAAACTGAAACTCCGCGACCAGGGCAAGGGGCGCAAGGCCGGCTGAGACCGGCACCGGCCGCGGATGTCTAACCCGGCGGTTTGCCCTGCGGCGACGAAACCAGCGTCGAGCCCAAAAGGGGAGCAGCATGTCGAAGAAAATCATCGCGAATGTCGACCGGTTGAACCGGTTTATGGACGAGAATGACCTGTCCGCCGTCGTGGCCCGGTCGGGACGAAACTTCACCTACCTTTCGGGGCTCGCCTACCCCGGCACCTTGGCGCGGCTCATGGACCTGACCGATTCGGACCGCGGCGTCATGGTGCTCTGGCCACGCGAGGGCGACCCCATAATCATCGTGAACGCCACCGCCGCCGGGCTGGCCAAGCGCGATTCATGGATCGAACGCCAAGTCCTCTACGAAGGCTACGTGGAATCGCCGTATGCGCGATTGGCGGAGGTTTTGCGCGAGGAAGGTCTGGCCGACGCACGGGTGGGCTTCGAACAAGATTATGTCAGCGCACGCGACTGGGCACTGGTGCAGGACGCCTTGCCAAGCCTCGACATGATCGATTGCACCGCGATCATGGACCAGGTCCGGTGGATCAAGACCGACGGGGAGATCGAGCGGCTGAAGCGCGGTGCGGATTTGCTGGACGACGTCTACCTCGATGTCTTCCCGCAATTGCGGGTCGGCGATACGGAACGGTCGGCCCACAGCCGGATTATCGCCGGATGCCTCGACCGCGGCTGCAACTGGGCGCACGGCATCCTGAACGCCAGTTCCAACACGATCCCGTATGCCGGGGAAAGCGATGTCGCGTTCCAGGCCGGCGACGTCATGCGCACGGACTATGTCGCCTATCTCGACGGGTATCCGGGCCATCAATCGCGCAACCTGATCTTCGGCGATCCGACGCAGGCGCAACAGGACGAATACCGCGCGATCCGCGACATCTACCGCGGGGCGATCGACATGTGCCGGCCGGGCGCGCGGGTCGGCGACATCTACGATGCGACGGTCAAGGCCTTCACCGACGGCGGCTGGACGTTCGAATCGCTCTTGATCGGCCACAGCGTCGGCGCCTGGTGGCACCAGCAGGAACCGATCCTGCGGCGGGGCAGCGACATCATCCTGGAAGACGGCATGGTGCTGGCGCTGGAGCCGCATATCGGCTACTGGCACATCCAGGACATGATCGTTGTCCGGCCGGACGGCCCGCATCTCATCTCGGACAAGATGTCGACCGACGAACCTTTCGTGGTCGCGTGAACGCCGCGCAATACGGGCGTCAGTCTTCGACCGTGCGGATTTGGGTCTCCGGTTTCAAACCGCTGCGTTTCTTCTGGTCCGACCGGCGGCCGTTCTCCAGATAATCGCCGGCCACCGCGCGCGCCGCGGTCTCGTCCCAGCCGTCGGTCCAGTCTCCCAGCGAATAGCCGTGCCATGGTTCCTGCGGCGTCAGCTTCGGCAGGCCCAGTTCCTCCCAGATGCCTTTTGCCTCTTCCATGAATTGGCGCTTCGGCAAGGCTATGGGCGGCATGTCTTCTTTCAGCGTGGCGTCGATCAGCATGGTCGCGTCCTCGCCGCCGCCGCGCTCGGACTTGGGGCCATGTCCCAGGATGCGATGCGGCAGGATCTGCACGTCCATGCCCGGATTGGCGCGATGGGCCAGCGCCCAGAACACCGCGTCGCCGTTATCCGGGTCGATATCCTCGTTGACCGCGATGACGTATTTGCCGACCGCCGACTGCAGCATCGACGCACCGGTCAACGCACGCCAAATCTCGGTCCGCGGCACCCCGCGCTCGAACTGGATCAATAGAACCTTGCGGATATTGGTCAGCGGCTCGTGCATCGAGACCTTCTTCACGCCCTTGATCGAGAGCGCGTCGCGCAGATGCGACAGGAACAGCGGCTCGTAGGCGACACGCTTGATGACGCTGGATTCGCTGGGCGTGACCTGCGAGATGATCGACGGAATGACCGCCTTCGCGCGCCGGGTGACCGCCGTGACCTGCATGCGCATGTTGTAAGCTTCGAGTGCGATATGACCGTGCGATTCGCCGAACGGCGCTTCCGGTTCGAGATACTCGGTATCGATCAAGCCTTCGACGACCAGTTCGGACTCCGCGGGCACGTAAAGGTCAACCGTTCGCGCCTTGACCATGTTGATCGGCTCCCCGACCAATCCCCCGGCGACCGCCAATTCCTCCTGCCCGATGCGGAGCTTCTGCGGCGCGGTGTAAACGACCGCGGGCGGCGCCCCCACGACGACGGCGATCGGCATCGGCTCGCCGCGTTCCTGATATTTCTGCCAATGCAGATACCCTTCGGCACCGCCGGGACGAGTCGCCATGCGGACGACACAGCGATCAGGCGCTTTCAATGCCACCCGATAGGTTCCCATATTCTGAGTCTCGGTTTCCGGGTCGCGCGTGACGCAGGCCGTCATCGTGAAATAGGGTGCGGCGTCGAATCCCGGCGTGGAAATGGGGATCGGTAAACTATCCATCCCCTTCCCCAATCCGACCAGATCGTCACCGGTCAGGACGATATCGTGACAGGCCGCCGTCTCGACCTCTCGCGGCGCGATCGGGTTCGCGATCGCCTTGTCCCACAACGGCCCGATCTCGTCACGCCCGGCCCGCATCCCGAGGCAATAGATCGCGGGATTGGCCGCCAAGCCGCCGACCAGCACCGGCAGGTCGAAGGCGCGGCCTTTGGCGTCGACGATATTGGTGAACAAGAAGGCCTTGCGCTCCGCCTCCGGGATGCCGCCGCGAAACTGCCAGCGCACCAGCGCGTGCATATGCGCGTCTTTGTCGATCGGGCGGTCGATCCGGACGAGCAATCCCGCCTCGTCCAACGCCGCCATGTGTTGTTGCAAGTCGCGATAGCCGCGCGATCCCGGCGCAGACGAATCCGCCATTGTGTCCTCACCGACTGTTCTTGTTGCCGGACATTCTAGCGGATTTCGCACGCGCCCATGCAAATGCGCCCGCCGGCGGGACGGCGTCGGCCGGTTCGCGTGGAATTAATCTAAGAAGGTTCAGCCGCGCGCGGCGGCGTGATCCTCAGTTGGATTTGGTTCGGCTGATGTAACAGCCGTCCTGAACGCCGTCGAAATACTCGCTGATCCCCGGATGCATGATCGGCTCGTCACTGTCGTCGGTCAGCAAGTTCTGCTCCGAGACATAGGCGATGTAGGTCGTCTTGTCCTGGCTCTCCGCCAATAGATGGTAGAACGGTTGGTCTTTACGCGGCCGCGATTCCTTCGGAATGCTCTCGTACCACTCTTCGGTGTTGCCGAATTCCGGATCGACATCGAAGATGATTCCCCGAAATCCGTATTTCTTATGGCAGACGATCTGCCCGATCTGGAACCGCGCTGTCGCGTTCAGCATTTAGCCTCTCCGTCTCACTCTCTTCTTCGTATCCACCGCAAACCGGAAACTTTTTTCTGCGCTTGTTCCCGTTACCTGCGATGCGCCATCACTGCCAATTCCCTCCCGGGCGTGACGGTCATTCTGCGATCCTTAGCGAATCCAGAGGTTTTACGAAGCAGTCCCCCCTCGACGAAACTCTCCCGCTACTACGATCGGTGCCATAGTGCCGAAGCGGTTCCCGCGGAGGAAGAGGCAAATGCGGGTTGGCGCCGTCGAAATTGGGCTAATGGTTCGGAAGGGCCGCCATCCTTGTGATTTGCCCCAAACGCGCTTTGTAACCTTCTTGATTCGTCTCCAACACATTCGAATCAGGCATAGTTTCCTCATCTGCCTACCCTGCGGTCAAGACGGCCGGGCAATTCGGCGCTAGATTGGCGCAAAAGTGTTGCCAACAGCACACGCACCGTGTTTCCGATTGGGTCACGGATCCCCAGCGTGCAGACCAGATGCGCAACGGGATGGTCGACCCACCTTGTTTCACGACCGAACGCTCAAAACCACGAGTTAAAAACACAGCCTAACCTCATGGAAAACCGCAATAAATCAGCGAAAAAGAAAATCGCCATTATCGGCGCGGGCGCGTCCGGGATATGCGTCGCGAAATACCTTCTGGAGGCGGGTTTCGACGTCACGATCTTCGAAATCGGTACCCAGATTGGCGGCCTGTGGTGCTACCAAAACGACAACGGACGGTCATCCTGTTACCGGACATTGCATATCAACACGTCGCGCGGCGTAACCCATTTTCACGATTTCGACTTCGACGAGTCGGTGCAGGCCTTCCCGGACCATCGGGACATGCATGCCTACCTCGTTCGGTATGCCGACCATTTCGGGGTGACGCCCCGAATACGGTTCGAAACGCCCGTTGCCGACCTACGGCCGATTTTCGATCCGATCCGCGAAGCCCCGAAATGGGAGATCGAAACCGCATCCGGCGAAATCCGACAGTTCGACACCGCGATCGTCTGTGCCGGCCACCTCACGAAGCCGTTGCACGTTCCGATGTTCCGGGACGACTTCGCCGGCGATTATGTACACTCGCACTACTATCGCGAGCCGGAGGATTTCGTCGGCAAACGAATTTGCGTCGTCGGCGTCGGCAACAGCGGTTGCGACATCGTCAGCGACATCTGCGTCACCTCGCCGCGAACGGTTCTGGTGGCGCGGTCGGGCGTGTTGGTCCTGCCGAAACTCTTTCTCGGCATCCCCTTCACCGACATCACGAACGAACTGCAGCGCGATTGGATCCCCGATTGGGTTCGCACGCCGCTGATCCGTTTCATGACGTGGGTCGTGCACGGCGACATGAGAAAACTCGGCTTCAAACCGCCGGACGCCCGGGCCCACGTCACCAGCAACGCGACGGTCGTCAATCATATCGCCTACCGCCGCATCGAGGTGAAGCAGGGCATCGAGAAGATCGACGGCAAGCGGATACATTTCGCGGACGGCACCTCCGACGAATTCGATATCCTGATCGCGGCGACGGGCTATTTGATCGACCTGCCCTTTCTGTCGGACGACGTGGTGCCGATCAAAGACAACACCATCGACCTGTATCAGCGGATCGTGCCGCCGAATTGGCCGGGCCTGTACTTCATGGGCATGTTCAACACCAATACCGCGCTGAACATGATCTTCGAATATCAGGCTCGCTGGATCCGCGACATCGAACGGGGCGACGCCGTGCTGCCGCCCGCCGCTGAAATGCGCGCGGCCATCAACGACCAAAAACAATGGGTGCAGCGGACCTACAAAGCCTCGCCGCGTCACACGATCGAAGAAGAAGTCGTGCCGTACCGTAAAAGCCTGCGGCGGTCGATGCGCCGGATGCGGCAGCTTGCCAAACGTGGCGCGCCAGCGGCCGGGTAGAGATTCGGGTCAGTCGCGGCCCGGGAACAACGTGTCGGATACGGACCGCGGGTCTCGGACGGACCAACGGTCCTGCTCGACCTTCGCCAGGAATTCGCGCACCGCACCGTTGAAGGCGTCCGGCTCCTCCAGATTGCAGGCATGCCCGGTCTTCGGAATGACGACCAGCCCGGCGCCCGGAATGACACGTTTGAGATAGAGATTCGCGTCGAGGCACGGTTCGTCCTCGTCCCCCGTCACCAGCAGCGACGGCGTGGTCATCTCGCGCAGTTGCGGTTCCAGGTCGTATAGCGACGGCCGCACCGCCTGGACGCCGCGCAAGGTATTCGCCGACCCGGCCGCCGAATGCGAACAGAGCTGTTCCATGAATTCCGCATACCCGCGCGGGTCTTTGTTCTCGAACTGCACGCGCGTCGGCCCGGCTCCGTACACCTTTCCCATGGCCTCCATGCCGTCGCGCTCCAACTTGTCCGCGGCGGCTTCGGTTTCCGATTTGAACTGATCTCGATGCTCCCGATTCGCGCCGTAGCCGCACCCGGCGATGACGAGGCTCGCCGCCATCTCGGGATAACGCAGTCCGAAATGCGCCGCCGCGAAGCCACCCATGCTCAGCCCGATGACATGCGCCCTGTCGACGCCGGCCGCCCGCATGACCGCCGCGATATCGTCCGTCGCGATGTCCTGGCTATAGAGCGACCGGTCCTCCGGCACGTCGGACGGCGGATAGCCGCGGGCGTTGTAGATGATGCAGCGATAGAGCCGCGAGAAGTATCGCACCTGCGGCTCCCAACTGCGCGCATCGCCGGCGAACTCATGGACGAAGACGATCGAAAACCCGCTGCCGGTCTCTTCGAAGTGAAGCTTCGCGCCTTGCGCTTCAGCATATGGCATCCTGTTCTCCCTTGGCGGCTCGGGCCGGCCGTTCCGAAATTCCGCATCGAATTTGCGGGACCGCGTTTTCAATTATGCTAGATTTTCTAACACGGAAAGGGAACGGGGAGCGAGACAGACACCATGGCACGCATTGGCATTGCTGGGTTCCAGCACGAAACGAACACCTTCGCACCGGTCAAAGCCGACTTGGAAGAATTCGAGAATATCGCCGGCGCGCCGCAAGTTCCCCGCGGAAACGAACTCTTCGAAGAGATGAAAGGGCTGAACACCTCGATCAGCGGGTTCATCGACGAAGCACGGAAACAGGGGCACGAGTTGGTCCCCTCGCTGTGGGCGTCGGCGACACCGTCCGCCCATGTGACGGACCGTGCATTCGATACCCTGACCGGGCATATCGTCGATGACATCAAGGCCGCCGGAGCGCTCGACGGAGTCTATCTCTGTCTGCACGGCGCCATGGTGACCGAGAGCTATCAGGACGGCGAAGGGGAAATCCTGCGCCGCGTTCGCAACGCCATCGGCCCGGACATCCCGCTCGTCGCGTCGCTCGACCTGCACAGCAACACGACGCAGCAAATGGTCGATCTGGCGTCGGTGCTGGTCGCCTACCGGACCTATCCGCATGTGGACCAGGCCGAGACCGGTCAGCGCGCGGCGATCATGCTCGACCGCATTCTCAAGGACGAGACCTTGCCGTCGAAATCCTTCCGACGTCCGCCCTTCCTGATTCCTTTGGTCTGGCAATGTTCGATGATGGAACCGGCGGCCTCGATCTACGAGCGTATGCGCGCGATGGAACGCGTGAACCCGTCGCTGCCCTCGCTGTCCTTCACGCCGGGATTCCCGGCCGCCGACATCGCCGAATGCGGCCCCGCCGTGCTGGCCTACGGCACGTCGCCGCAGGTCGCCGACGAAGCGGCGGACGAATTGTGCCGCATGGTCACCAACGCGGAAGGCGATTTCGCCGGAACACTGTTCGACCCGGACGCCGGCGTTCTGGAGGCGCGAAAACTCTATGCCGGGAAACCCATCGTGCTGGCGGACACCCAGGACAATCCCGGCGCCGGCGGCCCCTCCGATACCGTCGGTCTGCTCGAAGCGCTGGTCCGCAATGATGCGCAAGACGCCGTGTTCGCCACGGTCTACGATCCCGATGCCGCGAAAGCCGCCCACGCCGCCGGCGTCGGGGCGACCGTCGGCCTCGCCATCGGCGCGACGTCCGGCATGCCGGGACACGAGCCGTTCCAAGGCGAATTCACGGTGGAGTCGCTTACCGACGGGCAGTTCATCGGCACCGGTCCGATGAAACGCGGGGTCCGGTACCGCATGGGACCGACCGCCGTTCTGCGGATCGGCGGCGTCCAGGTCATCGTCACCAGCGGCAAGACACAGGTCAATGATCAGTCGATCATCCGTCACACCGGGATCGAGTTGGAAAAGCTGAAGATCATCGCGCTCAAAAGTTCGGTCCACTTCCGCGCCGATTTTCACGAACTCGCCGGGGACATCCTCGTCGTCGTCGCGCCCGGCCCGAACGTCGCGGATCACCTGCAACTCGATTACAAGAACCTGCGGTCCGGCATCCGCCTGACCCCGCTTGGACCCGAACATGCGCCCTAGTTGGGCGGTACCGCATTCGTGAGTGAAGGTTCGGCAACGCGAAGGAATTGAACGGCAAATGAATCTCGGAGTCGTTTTCCCGCAGCTCGATATCGGCGACGATCCGATCGCCATCCGCGACTATGCCCAGGCGGCGGAGGCATTGGGATACACGCATATCCTTGCCTTCGATCACGTGCTCGGCATGAACGCGGCGAGCCGTCCCGGATGGAAGGGCTACTACGATCACCGGGACATGTTCCACGAACCCTTCGTGCTGTTCGGCTATCTGGCGGGACAAACGGAGCGCATCGGCTTCCTGACCGGCATCATCGTCCTGCCGCAGCGGCAGACGCCGCTGGTCGCGAAACAGGCGGCCCAGGTCGATGTCCTAAGCGGCGGCCGGTTGCGCCTCGGCGTCGGGATCGGTTGGAACGCCGACGAGTTTGCGGGCATGGGCGAGAATTTTCGAAACCGCGGCCGCCGCATTGAAGAACAGATCACCCTGCTGCGGAAACTCTGGACCGAGGACCTCGTCACCTTCGATGGGGAATGGCACAGGATCGTCGATGCCGGGATCAACCCCCTGCCGGTGCAGCGCCCGATTCCGATCTGGATCGGCGGCGGCGCCGAGCCGGTCATCAAGCGCATCGGCCGGATGGGCGACGGCTGGTTGCCGCAATTCCCCTCGATGGATCCGGTGCTTTCCCGCACGGGTTCACAGTCCCGCCGCCACGAGCCGCCGGAAGAGCTGATCGAACGAATGCACGGTTATGCGCGGGAAGCCGGTCGCGACCCGGCCGAAATCGGTATCGAAGGACGGTCATCGATCGCCGGGCAATCGCCGGAAGAATGGATCGCGGTCCGCGATCGCTGGCAAAGCCTCGGCGCAACGCATTTGTCGGTCAACACGATGCGCGCCGACCTCAAAGGCCCCGACGCCCAGATCGACGCCATCCGACGGTACAAGCAAGCCATCGACGGCGCGTAGTGTTAGCGGGCGTTGTTCGGTACCCGCCAGACGTAGAACGCGGTCGCGGCGTAATTCCAAACCGTGCTGACCAACACGCCCGCGAGCCCTGAGAGTATCCAGCGCGTGCCCTCACCATGCAAATAGGCGGCGACGCCCACATTCGCCACGGCACCGACACTGCAGGCCAGAACGAACAGGAACAAGCCTCGGACCCACGCCCACCCGGACAGCTTGCTCTCGCGATAGGTGATCAAGTTGTTGAGGGTGAAGTTACCGACCATCGCGACACCGGTCGCGATTGCCTGACTGGCGGCAAAGCCGACGCCCGCCACTTGAAACAGACCCCAAAGGGTCAGCATGTGCACCAGGAGTCCGCTGCCGCCGATCAGGCAGAAATAGACGAACCGGGGCGGCACGAGGCGCCCGATCCGCTTCTGCAGCAGCATCGTGATGAAATCGAGCGCGACCATGCCGTCGACTTTGGTCTCTCCGGCCTTGCGCGACCGGAATTCATAAGGGAACTCGCGCACCCGCAAGGGCGGGTCCGCCGACGCAAAGAGATCCAGTAATATCTTGAACCCGACACCGGACAGCTTTGGGGCGAGGTGAAGGAATGTCTCGCGCTCGATCGCGAAGAACCCGCTCATCGGATCGCTCAAGTCGACTTGCAAAACGCGCTTCGCCAATCCGTTCGATGCGCGGCTCAATTGTTCGCGCCGGGCATCCCAGTCACCGGTCCCGGCGCCGGCCACGTAGCGCGAGGCGACGGCGATGTCGACCTCGCCGGACTGCAATGCATCGAACATCTTCGGCAGCAGGGTTTCATCGTGCTGCAGATCACCGTCCATAACCGCCAAATACTTGGCCGAACTCGACAGCATTCCTTCGATACACGCGGAGGAAAGGCCGCGCCGCCCCAATCGTTGCATGCATCGGACACGGCCGTCGGTCGCGGCCAACTCGCGCACCACACGGGCGGTGCCATCGGGCGAATTGTCATCGACGAATATCAGCTCCCACCGGACACCGGCCATCGCCGCGGTGACGAGCCGGACGAGTTCCGTGACGTTTTCCTTCTCGTTGAAGGTGGGGATGACGATGGAGATTTCCGGCACGGTCGATGGCCGGTCCGCCGCATGGGGATCTTCAGATAGTCTCGCGTCCATTACCAACTCAACCCAATCAATTGCACAAGGTCATGAGCCGGCGCACGCGGGTGCGTCGGCATTCGCGCGAGCAACACCACGTCTTCATTCCGGAGCGTAACGTCTTGTCCCATATTCTTTTTTCACGGTTTTGGGCCAGAGCCCCCAAACCGTGAACCGTACAATACCCCGCCATGGCCCCGCCGGAAACCGCTCAATTCAACCGGCGGACTCTTTTCCGGCATACAGCAAGAAACAGGTCGACGATGGCATGTCCGGCATGCACTAAATTCGGCCTCTTTACCCACCGGCCTTCGGGAAACCCTGCGCGCATGCGACCCATCGATTGGCTTCAACTCGTCCTCCTCTCGTTGCTCTGGGGCGGTTCCTTTTTCTGCGTCGCGATTGCGGTTGCGGAGCTGCCCCCGCTTACCGTGGCGCTCGCGCGGGTTGGTCTTGCCGCCCTGGTGATGGTTGCGGTCGTCCATATCGCCGGCGGCCGGCTTCCCATCAGCCTATCGGATTGGACTTTGCTTGCGGGCATGGGATTGCTCAACAACGCGATTCCGTTCGCCGCCATTTCCTGGGGTCAGGTCCACATCGACAGTGGCCTCGCCTCGATCCTGAATGCAACCACCCCTTTCTTCACGGTCCTGCTGGCGCATCTCCTGACACGCGACGAACGCATCACACCGGCAAAGCTGTTGGGGGTGTTGATCGGTTTGGCCGGCGTGGTCGCATTGATGGGGCCGACGGCCCTGGATGGTCTCGGCGTCGATGGTCTGGCGCAGGGGGCGGTCCTGGTCGGCGCGATGTCTTACGCGTTCGCCGGCATTCATGGGAAACGGCTCAAGCATCTGTCCAGCCCGGTCGCGGCAGCCGGCATGCTGGTCGCCAGCACGGTGTTCCTCCTTCCCGTCACGCTCGCGATCGATCCGCCGTTTGCCGCACTTCCCAGCGCACGGGCGCTTGCCGCCATCGTCTTCCTGGCGGTGTTCAGCACCGGATTGGCCTATATCCTCTATTTCCAGGTTCTGCGCGCAGCCGGTGCGACCAACGTCCTGCTGGTTACGTTTTTGGTGCCGGTCAGCGCCGTGACACTCGGTATCCTGGTCCTCGACGAAGCGTTGACCTGGCACGCAATGCTCGGCATGGCCTTGATCTTCGTCGGATTGGCGGCGGTCGACGGGCGAATTTTCAGGGCCGCTCGCATCCGGAAACCGCAAGGTTAACCCCCTGCCCGGCCACGCCCTGGTTTGCTACAGTTCAGGCATGAATGATCGTCGGACGGACGCCCCCTTGCGGCCAATTACCCGAAAATCCTTCCTAAAGCTGTCGGCCGCGGCGGCCGGATCCGCCCTGGTCGGCGCCGGGAGTCCCGCCATGTCAAACCTACCCAAGCTCGACGCGCGCCCCATACCCAGCACCGGCGAACCGCTGCCGGTCATCGGATTCGGAACCTGGCAGGCCTTCGATATCGGCGACAACCCGACCGCCCGGGCCGAACGCGAAAATGTCCTCGGGCTGCTGTTCGAGGCCGGCGGCAAACTCATCGACTCCTCACCGATGTATGGCCGATCCGAAGGCGTCGTCGGCGATCTGCTGGCCAAGATGGGCGCCCGCGACAAAGCCTTTCTCGCCACCAAGGTCTGGACCTGGGGCCGCGAACAAGGTATCGGGCAGATGGAACAGTCGATGGCGCGGTTCAGGACCGACACCATCGATCTTATGCAAATTCACAACCTCGTGGATTGGCGAACCCATTTCAAGACCTTGCGCGCGTGGAGAGAAAAAGGGCGATTCCGCTATATCGGCATCACCCACTACACGGACGCCGCGCTGGACGACCTCATGGCGGTGATGCGGACCGAGCCGGTCGATTTCGTGCAGATGGCCTACTCGATCCGGGGACGCAACGCCGAGGACCGCCTCCTGCCGCTGGCGGCGGACAAGGGTATCGCAGTCATCGTCAACCGGCCCTATGACGGCGGCGCCGCCTTCCGGACGGTGCGCACCGAAACCTTGCCCGGATGGGCGCCGGAATTCGGGATCGCAAGCTGGGGGCAGTTCTTCCTCAAATACGTCCTGTCCCATCCCGCGGTGACCTGCGTCATTCCCGGCACCAGCAAGGTGGAATACGCGGTCGATAATCTCGCCGCCGGCCACGGCCGCTTGCCCGACGCCGCGACCCGCGCCAAGATGGTCGAGGTAATGACCGGCGACTGAGGCCGCGCATCACCCACAAGCGCCAATCGCCCAACAATGCCAACGCCAAGTACCGGAGACCAAACCCGCATGACCGCCCCGACCGATGGCCTGATTGTCGTCGTTAAACGCGACTGCCCCACCTGCACCCTGATCGAGCCGGTTTTGCAGCAGATCGCCGGCGGCGGCGAAGCTTGCGCGGTCTATACGCAGGACGACCCACATTTTCCGTCCGGGATCGACGGCGTCGTCGACGACACGGCGTTGGAACAGTCCTTCCGCCGCAACATCGAGATCGTGCCCACGCTGATCCGCCTGCGCGGCGGCGCGGAGGTCGAGCGCCGGATCGGTTGGCATCGGGGCGAATGGCAGGAATTGACCGGCCTCGACGCCCTCGGCGAAGGCCTGCCGGAGCAGCAGGCCGGCTGCGGGTCCAAGAGCACCGATCCCGGTATGCCGGAAAAGCTGCAAGCCAAATACGGCGACATGCTCGCCGCACGATTGGTCGAGGTATCGCCGCTCGAAGACCCGATGGAGGTGTGTTTCGAGCGCGGCTGGAGCGACGGGCTGCCGGTCACCCCGCCGACCGACGAACGAATCATCCGCATGCTGTCGGGCACGAACCGGGACCCAAAAGAGGTGGTCGGCCTGATCCCGCCGAACCTGTCGGAATGCACCGTGGAGAAAGTCGCGATCAACGCGGTCATGGCAGGCTGCAAGCCGGAATACATGCCCGTCGTGCTGGCCGCCGTGGAGACGGCGCTTCACCCGGACTTCTCGATGCACGGCTTGCTCTGCACGACTTATTTTTCCGGCCCGGTGGTAATCGTCAACGGCCCGATCACGACGCGGATCGGCATGAATTCGGGCCTCAACGCCCTGGGCCAAGGCAATCGCGCGAACCTAACCATCGGCCGGTCGTTGCAGTTGATCATCCGAAACGTGGGCGGCGGCCTGCCCGGCGAAATCGACCGCTCGGCGCTGGGAAACCCCGGTAAACTGTCCTTCTGTTTCGCCGAGGACGAGTCCGACCCGGAATGGGAACCGCTGTCGGTCTGGCGCGGATTCGAGCCGGGAGCGTCGACCGTCACCCTGTTCCACGGCGATGGCGTTCAGCCGTTTTCGGACAATGCCTCCCGCACGCCGGAGGAACTCTGCCGGTCCTTTGCGACATCGCTCAACGTCGTCGGACATTCCAAGATCGTGCAGGGTCCGAACGCCATTCTCGTCCTGACGCCCGAGCATTACGCCATCTTCCGGGACGCCGGCTGGGATCGCCGCCGTATCCTGAATGGCCTGCACGAGGCGACGACGCGGCCGGGGAAAGACCTGGTCAAAGGGGCCCATGGCCTCGCCGAAGGCATCGACCCGAGCCGCGCGGACGAGAGGGTGCCCAAATTCTGGGATGACCACGGATTGCTGGTCGTGCGCGCGGGAGGCGACGCCGGCCTGTTTTCGGCTATTATCAGCGGATGGATCGGCGGGCGCTTCCACGACGACGTCCGCCCCGTAACCATGGAGATCAAATCATGAGCAACGCATTCACGATGCGCGACCCGACTGGCGAAGCAGCGCCGGTGCAGCGGGAACGTGTCCGGCCGCCGCAATCGCTGGACGGCCTGACCATCGGCCTGCTGGATATCGGCAAGACCCGCAGCGACGAATTCCTCGATTCCGTCGACGCACTGCTGACGGAACGCGGCCTCACGGTGAAGCGCTACGCCAAGCCGACCAACGCCAAGCCGGCGCCGGTCGAGGTGCTGCAGAGCCTGGCGACCGAGTGCGATCTCGTCGTCGAAGCATTGGCCGATTGAGGCTCCTGCACGTCGTGCAGTTTGCATGACATGAAGGACCTGGACGGACGCGGCATTCCCGGCGCGATGATCGCCACCACCGAATTCGAGGACGCGGCCAACAAGCAAGGCACCGCCATCGGCTTCATGCCGGGCATGGTCTACGTCCCGCACCCGATTCAAAACCGCACGGCCGATGAGTTGAAGGAAATCGCCGCGAATGCAATCGCCCCGATCCTCGACAAGATCACCGCCGAGGAATAGGGCGGGCCGAGCAAAAGGGAGAAACAAATGAGTGTCACGCAACTGAAGTCGTCGTCATCGGTCCGCGATCGGGTCAGCGAAGCGGAATGGCAGGCGCGGGTCGACCTGGCCGCCGCCCATCGCGGCCTCGCCTACTACGGGGTCGCCGACCTGACCTATAACCATCTGTCGGTGCGGGTGCCGGGCGAGCCGGACAAGCTGCTGATCAAGCCCGCGGATTTCATATTCGAAGAAGTGACGGCGTCGAGTCTCAACAAGTTCACCTTCGACGGCGAACCCGCGGACGGCCGCGACAAGCCCCTGCGCGGCGGCGGCCTGGTCATTCATGCCGGTATCTTGAAGGCGCGCGACGATATCGATGCAGTGTTTCACACCCATACGCCCGCCGTGATGGGCGTGTCGGCGCACAAGGACGGCCTGCTGCCGATCAACCAGCACGCCATGCGTTTCTTCGAACGGATCGTGTACCACGATTTCGGCGGGTTCGAGTTCGATATGGATATGCGGGCCCCGCTGATGAAGGATCTCGGGCAAGCTCATGTCGCGATCCTGCGCAACCACGGTTCCTTGATCTGCGGCCGCACGCTGAAGGAAGCGTTCACGCTGCACCACATGCTGGATATGGCCTGCCAGGGTCAGGTGGCGGCGCTGTCGGCCGGCGACGGCAATTACAAAACGATCCCGCGCGACGTCTGCCTGTTCGCCCGCGACCAGATCGAGAATCTGGAACACGCGGCCGGCAACAAGGACTGGCCCGCCGTGATGCGGCTCGCCGAAAGGCTGGACCCGGGCTTCAAGGAGTAGGCCATACGCCACAGCCGGGTGGCGACCGATGATCCGTCTCGAGACCGAGCGGCTGATTCTGCGCGGCTGGGAGAAGCGCGATCTAGCGCCCTTCGCCGCAATGAACGGGGACGCACGGGTAATGGAATATTTCCCGTCGGTCCTGACCGTCGCGGAAACACGAACGGTTTTCGACCGTTTGTCCGCTGGGGCAATCGAGCACGGTTATCATTTCCAGCCGATCGAGGAGAAGGCGTCCGGAAAATTCGCCGGCTTCGTCGGGATCGCGCCCGTCCCCTCCAACCTGCCCTTCGCACCGGCGGTCGAGATCGGCTGGCGCCTGCCAGTCGAATTTTGGGGCAAGGGTTACGCGACGGAAGCGGCGACGGCCTGGCTGGCACATGGCTTCACCGTGCTCGGCCTGACGGAAATCGTATCCTTCGCCGTGGAAGCCAATCATCGATCCCGCGCCGTCATGTCACGACTCGGGATGACGCAGGATACGAATGGCAGCTTCCCGCACCCGGCGCTGCCCAAGGACCACCCCCTGGCGCTGCACGTGTTGTATCGGATTTCGAGATCGGCCTTCGCCGGCCGGTAAGGGTCACGATTTGGTTTCGTGTTCCACCTGCGGCGGCGCATCGCGGTCGCCTGGCAGGGCGCGTGGTTTCAGAATGGCGATCGCCAGCGGCCCGATCATCATGACGACGGCGATATGCCCGAAGGCCAGGCCCCAGTTCATCACCGTCTCGCCGCCCAGCAGATCCAACAACACGCCCAACACCAACGGCCCGATGAAGCCGCCGCCGTAGCCCATGACCGCGTGCACCGCGAGCGTCGCCCCCCGCTTGCCGGCGACGGCGCTGCCGACGCTGCCGGCGGTCAGCGACGACGAGTCCGCATAGATGACGATGTTGTAGAAAAGGCAGATGCCCGCCGAGACGCCATATCCCAGCCCGGCGCTGAACCCGACGACCAGCGCCGCAGCCATCGAGGTCGTCATGACAAGCATGATCCATCGCTTGCGGCCGAGACGGATCGCCATCTCGTTGCCGATTACGCTGCTGGCGGTACCGAACAACTCCATCAACATCGCCACCACGGTCGGGATCAGGAAATTCGGCGTCCCCTCTCCCTGCGCCGCGGTGAAAACCAGGAATGTCACCACCCAGGACCGCACGGTGAACATCTCCCAGGTGTGGACGCAGTAGCCGATGGCATAGGCCATCGTCGACTTGTTGCGGAGGACCGGACCGAAATCCATCACGCGAACTTCCTCGGCCGGCGGCGCGGGCGGCCGCGACGGCACCAGCAGCGCCATGATCAACAGCGCGCAAAAACTGCCCACCGCCGAAATCAGGAACGCGCCGTGCCAGTCGAACCATGTCGCGGCCCCGCCCGCGATGGCGAAGGACAACGACCCGCCCGCGCCGATGCTGGCCGCATGGAAGGCGACCGCGCGCGACTGCGCCGGCCCTTCGATGAGGTCGGCCAGGACCTTGAGGCCGACCATATAGGTACCCGCCCAACCGACCCCCGCCATCGTTCGGAATATCAATCCACCCCAAAACTCGCTGGCCAACAGCGCCATCCCGAGATGCGAGGCGGTCGTGAGCGTGACGGCGCAGAGATAGACGCGTTTGGGGTCGATCCGGTCGGTCACCGGCAGGATGAAGACCACGGCCACCGCATAGGCGCCGAAAATGACGCCGGACAGCCATCCCGCATCGGTATGCGTCAAATCCCATTCGCGGAAGAAGGTGGGCAACAGGGCGGCGAAGGTGAACGCGCCGATTTGCGCAAGCGTCTGCGCGGAGCAGACGGCGGCGATCAAGAAGGGCGCTGAGGGCCGTCCGCTACCGGTTGTCATGATGTCGCATCATGTCAGCCGTCGAGCTTCGTGCGCAACACCTCGTTGACCAGTTTCGGATTGGCCTTGCCCTGGCTCGCCTTCATCACCTGCCCGACGAACCAGCCGATAACCTTGGCGTTGCCGCCCTTGTATTGCGCCACGTTGTCCGGATTGTCGGCGATGATCGTATCGATGATGCCTTCGATCTCCCCGGTGTCGGTGATCTGTTTGAGTCCCTTTTCCTCGACGATCGCGGCGGCGTCCTTACCGGTTTCGAACATCTCGTTGAAGACGTCCTTTGCGATACGGCCGGAAATCGTGTCATCGGCGATCAGGTCGATCAGCCCGCCCAAAGCGTCGGCGGAAACCGGAGAATCGGCGATCGCGGTATCGGCCTTGTTGAGCCGCCCGAACAGTTCCGACATGACCCAGTTGGCGGCCAGCTTGGGGTCCCGTCCCTTCGCCACCGTCTCGTAGAATTCCGCCGTCTCGCGCTCGGCGACCAGCACACTGGCGTCGTAGGGCGACAGGCCGTAATCGTCGATAAATCGCGCTTTCTTCTGATCGGGCAATTCCGGCAAGGTCTGCTTCAGCCGGTCGACGAAACTTTGCTCCAGGTCCACCGGCAGCAAATCCGGGTCCGGGAAATAGCGGTAGTCATGCGCGTCTTCCTTCGTGCGCATCGAGCGGGTCTCGCCGCGGTCCGGGTCGTACAGCCGAGTCTCCTGATCGATCGTGCCCCCGTCCTCGATAATCTCGATCTGCCGCGCGGCCTCGTGGTCGATGGCTTGGCGCACGAAGCGGATCGAGTTCACATTCTTGATCTCGCAGCGCGTGCCCAGTTCCTCGCCCGGCCGGCGCACGGACACGTTCACATCCGCGCGCATCGAGCCCTCCTGCATGTTGCCGTCGCAGGCACCGATATAGCGCAGGATCGACCGGATCTTCTCGATATAAGCGGCGGCTTCGTCGGCGGAGCGCATATCCGGCTTCGACACGATCTCCATGAGCGTCACGCCGGAACGGTTCAGGTCGATATAGGACTGGGTCGGATGCAGGTCGTGCACCGACTTGCCCGCGTCCTGTTCCAAATGCAGGCGTTCGATGCCCACGGTCTTGCTGTCGCCGTCCGGCAGGTCGATGACGATCTCGCCTTCGCCGATGATCGGCTCTTCATATTGCGAAATCTGGTAGCCCTGCGGCAGGTCCGGATAGAAATAGTTCTTCCGGGCAAAAACCGAATGCAGCCGCACTTCGGCATTCAACGCGAGCCCCGTGCGCACCGCCTGCTCGATGCTGCGCTCGTTCACGACCGGCAGCATGCCCGGCATCGCCGCATCGACGAGGCTGACCTGGGTATTCGGCTCGGCGCCGAAGGCGGTGGATGCGCCGGAAAACAGCTTGGCGTCCGCCGTGACCTGGGCGTGAATTTCCAGCCCGATCACGATTTCCCAGTCGCCCGTGCGGCCCTTCATGAGACTGGCCATGTCCCGTTTCCTTTCCTTGCGCTCGCCGCGCCTATCCCGCCAGGAACGACGGCTTGGCGTCGAATCCCGCAGCCTGCTCGATGACATCCGCGATATGCAGCACAGTCTCTTCATCGAACGGCTTGCCGATCAGATGCAGCCCCAGCGGCAGGCCCTGCGCCGACAAGCCGGCGGGCACCGATATCGCGGGCAGACCCGCCATGCTCGCGGGCACGGTGAAAATGTCGTTGAGATACATCGCGATCGGATCGTCCATCTTCTCGCCCTGCGCGAAGGCCGCGCTCGGCGTCGTCGGCGTGAGCACCGCGTCGACTTTCTCCCAGGCTTTACGGAAGTCCTCAGCAATCCGCGTCCGAACCTTTTGAGCCTGCAGGTAATAGGCGTCGTAATACCCGGCCGACAATACATAAGTGCCGATCAAAACGCGCCGCTTCACCTCGTCGCCGAAGCCTTCGGCCCGCGTGTTCTCGTACATTTCCTGCAGCGTATCGCCTTCGACGCGAAGCCCGAACCGGACCCCGTCATACCGCGCCAGGTTGGACGACGCTTCCGCCGGCGCCACGATGTAATAGGCGGGCAAGGCATATTTCGTGTGCGGCAGGCTGATATCGACGATTTGCGCGCCCGCGTCCTTGAGCCACGCGATGCCCTGCTGCCAAAGCGCCTCGATCTCGTCCGGCATGCCGTCGAGCCGGTATTCCTTCGGCACGCCAATCTTGAGATTACGCACGTCGCCGCCCAGCGCGGCTTCGTAGTCGGGCACCGGCAAATCGACACTGGTCGAATCCTTGGGATCGAAACCGGCCATCGCGCCCAGCATGATCGCGGTGTCGCGCACCGTGCGCGTCATCGGCCCCGCCTGATCCAGCGACGAGGCGAAGGCGATGATTCCCCAGCGCGAACACCGGCCATATGTGGGCTTCATGCCGACAACGCCGGTGAAAGCCGCGGGCTGACGGATCGAGCCGCCGGTATCCGTTCCGGTCGCCCCCAAGGCCGCATGCGCCGCGACGGCGGCCGCGGATCCACCCGAGGAGCCGCCGGGCACCAATTTCTTGTCCGGCGCATCGGACGCGTGCCACGGGTTTTCCACCGGCCCGTAATAGCTGGTCATATTGGCCGAACCCATCGCGAACTCGTCCATATTGCATTTGCCGAGCATGGCGGCGCCCGCCGCCAAGAGGTTGCCGGATACCGTCGATTCATAGGTCGGCTTGAATCCGTCGAGAATGTGACTGCCCGCCGTCGACAACACGCCCTCGGTACAGAACAGGTCCTTGATGCCGAGCGGAATACCCTCTAGCGCCCGACCCTCGCCCTTCGCCAATCGTTCTTCCGACGCCTTGGCCGCGTCCATCGCATTTTCCGGTGTCTCGGTGACGAAGGCATTCAGCGGCCGCGCCGCCTCGACGGCCTTGATATAGGCTCCGACGAAGTCGGTCGGCGCCAGATCACCCGTGCGCATGGCGTCGCGGGCGTCCGCGATCGTCAGGTCGAGCATATCCGCCATTATTCGACGACCTTCGGGACAGTGAAGAAGCCGTCGGCGGCGGCCGGCGCATTCGCCGTCACGCGATCCCGATATCCGCCGTCGGTGACGGTGTCTTTTCGCTTCGGCGAGACCGCCTCTACCACCGACGTCATCGGCGGCACGTTTTCGGTATCGACCTCGCTAAGCTGCTCGACCCATCCCAGGATGTTGGATAGCTCGCCCGCAAGCGCTTCTTGGTCTTCTTCAGGAACCCTGATGCGGGCCAAGGTGGCGATTTTTGCGACGGTCGCTTTATCGATGGACATAACCGGTCGACTCTCCTGCTTGCCTCCGCCCTGGAGGCCGCGCGGACGCTATCATTGGCCTTCGATGACGGCAAGACCGCAGGCATCTTGCCCAAGGGTCGACGATAAGCTTCCCCGGCACGCCAAATGCCGGTACAAAAGTCGCCCTATCGCTCCCGCCGGACGGCCATGGCTATTTGCACCCTAAGCGAGATCAAGACGCGGCTTCCCGCCGGCACCCGACTCCTCGGGATCGACCTCGGCGCGAAAACCATCGGCATGGCGGTATCCGACCCGGGGCTGGCCGTCGCAAGCCCCGTCGGCACGATACGCCGCACAAAATTCTCCAAAGACTTCGACGCGTTGGCGGCAACGATTGCCGAACGGAATATCGGCGGTCTTGTCATCGGGCTGCCCATCAACATGGATGGCAGCGAGGGTCCGCGATGCCAGTCCACCCGACAATTCGCGGCCAACATCCTGGAACGGACCGACATTCCGATCTGTTTCTGGGACGAACGTTTATCGACCGCCGCGATCGAGCGCATTCTTGTCGACGAAGCCGACATGACCCGAAAGCGGCGCGGCCAGGTCGTCGACACCATGGCGGCGGGATACATCCTGCAAGGCGCATTGGACGCTCTGCCCGTTTAACCGATCCGATCATCGACGCTCGGCCTGACCATTCGGCCGCCGCCGGTTACAGTTTCCGCGCCTGACCGATCGGCAGGTTCGATATGCGCGCCATGTCGCCCGCGGTGAAGAGGGTCGGGTCCGCGACGTAGTCGATCAGCATCTCCGTCGCATCCACCCCCCAAAATAATTCGCCATCGACTTCGAACGTCGGCACGCCGAACACTCCCTTCGACAATGCCTCCTCCGTGTTGGCCCGCAGCGTCGCCTTGACCGTTGGATCGGCTATGCGATCCGAAGCCTCCGCCTTGTCCAATCCCAAGCGCTCGGTCGCCATGGCCCACCCGTCCTCGGAAGCGACATCGCGGCCTTCGCCGAAAATGACGTCGAAGATCGTGGCAACGGCCTCGCGCGACCCGTCCAGCGCCACGGCAAGCCGGAGCGCAGGCAGCGGATTGAACGGGTGCGCCGGCGGCATCGTAAAAGCGATCCCGTTCCGGTCGGCGAACCACTTGCAGTAGCGATAGGTATGCCGCCGCTTTTCGGGAATTTCAGCCGGACCCTTATGCTCCCAATGCCCCAACAATCCCGCGAACAGCACAGGCTTGCATGTGACGGCCAACGACGGCGGAAGGTGATGGAACCGGGCGAATTGAAAATAGGCAAACGGCGAAATGAAGTCGAAATACCAATCGGCCTGCTTTCGAGACTTGTCGCTCATCGTTACTCCTTCGGATTGCACCGGGGCCACTCGCCTCCGCAATCGTTCTATTCCTTCTACCCTTAGTAGCGCGGACGCCTACGGCAATCCAGCAGCAGGGTGCAGGCCGCGACTCGGGCCGTCGCAAGGGCCGCGCCGCGCCGCGCCAATTGTTGTCATGGAAGCCCCGGAATCCGCCACGTTGGCGGTTCCGCTTGCGCGCCCTACCACCGGGTGCTTAAAGTGCCGCTTTAATGAGCGCAGCGCGCAAATCCAAGAAAAAATCCACGCCGGAGGCGGTATATCGCTTCCCCCACCGGCATCTTCTCGGCATTGAAGGGTTGTTGGCGGAAGAGATCGAGTTAATCCTCGATCTGGCCGATTCCTACGTCGAACAGAACCGGCAGCCGAATAAGAAAAGCGACGTGCTGCGCGGCCGAACGCTGATCAATCTTTTCTTCGAAGACTCCACCCGGACCCGCACGTCCTTCGAACTCGCCGGCAAGCGGCTCGGCGGCGACGTCATCAACATGTCCGTCTCGACCAGCTCGATAAAGAAGGGCGAAACGTTGATGGACACGGCGATGACCTTGAACGCCATGCATCCCGACGTGCTATGCGTGCGGCATGGCGATTCCGGAGCGGTGAAACTGCTCAGCGAGAAGGTGAACTGTTCGGTCGTCAATGGCGGCGACGGCACGCATGAGCATCCGACACAGGCGCTGCTCGACGCGCAGACGATCCGCCGCCGCAAGGGGAAGATCGCCGGCCTCACGGTCGCGATATGCGGCGACATCCTGCACAGCCGGGTCGCGCGCTCGAACATGCACCTGCTGTCCACCATGGGCGCGCGCGTGCGCCTCGTAGCACCCCCGACCCTGTTGCCCGCCGCCGTCGACCGCTACGGCGTCGAGGTGTTCAACAACATCAAGGACGGCATCGCCGGTTGCGATATCGTGATGATGCTGCGGCTGCAGCAGGAACGCATGAAAGGCATGTTCGTCCCGTCGATCCGCGAGTACTTCCATTTCTTCGGCCTCACCGCCGAGAAACTCGCCTTCGCGAAACCCGACGCGCTGGTCATGCATCCCGGCCCGATGAATCGCGGCGTCGAAATCGACTCCGAACTGGCGGACGATATCGACCGCTCGCTGATCCGCGAACAGGTAGAGATGGGCGTCGCCGTCCGCATGGCCTGTTTCGACCTGCTGACGCGGGACCGTCCCGGAAACGAACCGTGACCGAGGAGCGGATTGCCTATCTCAATGCCCGGCTGCTCGATCCGGAGACCGGGTTGGACACGCCGGGCGCGCTGCTGACGCAGGATGGCCGCATCGCCGATTTCGGCCCGGACCTGTTCAAGGATGGCGCGCCCTCGGTCAGCCAGGTCGTCGACTGCAAGGGGCTCTGCCTGACGCCCGGCTTGGTGGATATGCGGGTGCAGCTTCGCGAGCCCGGCGAGGAACATAAGGAAACGATCGACACGGCCGGCGACGCCGCTGCCAGCGGCGGTGTCACGACGATGATCTGTCTGCCGAACACCGATCCGGTCATCGACGACGTGTCGGTCGTCGAATTTATCGCCCGCCGGGCGCAGGAAGCGAATCGCGTGAAGATAAAATGCTACGGCTCGGTCACGCGCGGTCTCAAGGGCGCCGAATTGACCGAGATGGGGCTGTTGTCGGAGGCCGGCGCCGTCGCTTTTACCGACGGCATCAAACCCGTCACCGACGCGCTCGTCATGCGCCGCGCGCTCAGCTATGCGAAAGGCTTCGGATTGCTGATCATCCAGCACCCGGAAGACCCGTCCCTCGCCGGTGACGGCGTCATGAACGAAGGTGAAATCGCGACCCGTCTGGGCCTCGGCGGCATTCCGACCCAGGCCGAAGTCATGATGATCGAACGCGACCTCCGATTGGTCGAACTGACAGGCGCGCGCTATCACGCGGCCCATCTGTCGACGGCCAGCGCGGTCGAGGCGATCCGTCAGGCAAAGGATCGCGGCTTGCCGGTCACCTGCGACACGGCCCCGCATTACTTCGCGCTGAACGAATCCGCGGTCGGCGAGTACCGGACGTTCGCCAAGGTCTCGCCACCGCTCCGCAGCGAGGACGACCGGCGCGCCATCGTGGAAGGGCTGGCCGACGGCACGATCGACGCCATCGCAAGCGACCACGCGCCGCACGACCAGGACTCGAAGCGCCTGCCGTTCCATCAAGCGGAATTCGGCGCGGTCGGCCTCGAAACGCTCCTCCCGCTAACGCTCGAACTGGTCCACAACCGGCATCTCGATCTAGCGACCGCGCTCGCCAAGGTCAGCCGCACGCCGGCCGGCCTGATGGGCTTGCCATGCGGCCGATTGAAACGCGGCGCCCCCGCGGACCTCGTATTGATCGATCTCGATACCCCCTGGCAAATCGCCGAGGAGAAACTGCGCAGCAAGTCGAAGAATTCACCGTATGATACGCGTCCGGTTCAGGGACGCGCCGTCCGAACCGTCGTCGGCGGCCGGACCGCCTATAGCGTCTGATCGAGGGACCGATGGCAGACGGCACCGCATATGCACTCGCACTCTTGGGGAGCTACCTCCTCGGATCGATTCCGTTCGGGCTGTTGCTGGCGTCGGTTGCCGGCCTCGGAGACATCCGCTCGATCGGATCGGGCAATATCGGCGCAACCAATGTCCTCCGAACCGGCAACAAGACGGTCGCCTTCCTGACCTTGCTTTGCGACATCGCGAAGGGCGCGGCGGCGGTAGTGGCCGTTAGGTGGATTTGGCCGGATGCGACGCTATTGCCCGCTGCAGCGGCGCTCGCGGCAGTTATCGGGCACTTGTTTCCGGTCTGGCTGAAGTTTAAAGGCGGCAAGGGCATCGCCACTGCGGGCGGGTCCCTGCTCGCACTCGCATGGCCGGTCGGCGTGATCAGCGGCGCGATCTGGCTCCTGTTTGCCGTCCTGTTCCGGTATTCCTCGCTGGCGTCCATCGTCGCCGTCGCATCGACGCCCTTTCTCACGCTCTACTATCTGGATGAAACGCAGGCGATGTTCGTCGCGGTCATCGCCGTGCTGATTCTGCTTCGCCATCACGCGAATATCCGCCGTCTTCTTAAAGGCGAAGAACCGAAAATCGGCAAAAAATCGGCGCCCGATTAGGAGAATCCCGCAATACTAAGATTAACGCGCAATGCAGTTTGCATGGCGAGCAGGTGTGCGCATTGTTTTCGTATTCGATGGCAAGGTCGAAAGCGCCCAAATACTATATTAAACGTTCAACATTACTTGCTTTTACTTAGATAAAACATGATATAGTCTCATTCTCGATTGAACTATCAATCTCTTTAAACAGCCTTTGATCGGCCAACACGCCCGAGGGGACGGACGCATGGCACGGAAAGCTGATTCGAATGGGGCGGACAAGGATGCATTGCACATTCTTCCCCTCTCCCAAATCCCTTTGGAAACTCAAGCGCTCCGCGATACGCGTCTGATAAAGAACACCCATCTCGAAGGTGTGGTCGAGCTGTTCAACGAGAACGGCAGCGGCAGCGGCCAAATCGAACCGCATGACTTGCGGCACGTCTTCGACATGTCCCGCACCGGCCGCCAGGACATCAATATCATCCGGTCGCTCTGCGACCTGCCGAGCTTCGACGTCTACAGTCTGCGCATCAACCTCCGCAATCTTGGTATCGCCATCGACGATCACGAAAGCCTGAAGCTTTCCGATGCCAAGGCCAGCCAGCTCGAAAGTCATATGCGCGTGTTCACCCGCCCGCTCATTTCGACCATCTACGGGTCATCGGAGGCCGAAGCCCGTTCGCTGCACGACATCGTCGCCTTGTTCACCACCCCTGATCTGGAGTTGGCCCGCAAGAACCTGCGCCGTCTCTCGGCAACGTTCAACGTCGACATCGGCGAAATCCCGGGCTTTCTTGAAGACTACGGGGACGTCTACCTGTCGCTTGCCTACTATCAATTCTGTCTCGAGGAAAACGCGCCGAGATTGAAGCGCTTCCTCACGGAAATGCAGGCCCTAAAAGAAAACCCTCGATTCCACTCCGACAGGGCGTTTCAGCAAAGCTGTTCGATGATCGAAGAAAAACTGATGTTGGTGTTCCGCGAGGTGAACGACATATTGACCGCATTCCGGGCGCGGACGGCGGATCTCTGGAAAGACCTTTCGAACGAGCGGTTTCGCGATATGGAACAGCTCGTTTTGGCGCACCAGACCCAGATCGGCGGGGCGCTGTGCGCGATTACGGTGAAGTTGAACGCATGGAATGTCAGCTTCCCGTCCGCATCCGCGGGGAATCCGTCGGCGCGCGTGGATTTCATTCTGCGCGATATGCAGCAAGGGCTTGGGAACATCGAATCGATCGGCGCCGTGGACCCGGCACCAGCCGTTCCGGATATGGCCGAGGACGAGGACTACGCGGAAATCTGACGGAGCCTGCCGGTGACGACACCCCGACTATGCGGCCGACGGCGGTTTTCGATAGAATAAGCGTTCGAGTCCGGAACAATCCGGAAATTTCCGATATAGAGGACCGGCAATGGCAGATTTGCGGATCGTCCCCTCATCGGCGCCCGTCGGCGCCGTCGTCGAAAACGTCGATTTGTCGACGGATCTGGATGACGCGACCTTCGCGCAAATCGAAGCGTCATATGCCGCGCATGCCGTCCTCGTCTTTCGCAATCAGACGCTGACGCCCGAACAGATGATTGGGTTCACGCAGCGCTTCGGCGAAATTGAGCGCTATTCCCGCAATCACTATGCACATCCGGATCATCCGGAGATGCTGTTGATTTCCAACATCGTCGAGAAGGACCGAAACATCGGCCTCGCCGACGCGGGCGCGACCTGGCACACGGATATGTCGTATGTGCAAGCCCCGCCCCGCGGCTCGTTACTCTATGCGCGCGAAATTCCGACACAGGACGGCAAACCGCTGGGCGACACGTTGTTCGCCAGCACGGGCGCCGCCTATGACGATCTTCCGCAGTCCACGAAGGACCTGTTGAAAGGCCAGCGAACCACCCATAGCTACGAAGGGAAACATGCCCGCCGCGCCGCGTTGGGCAAGAGCAACCGAAAACCGCTCAGCGCCGCCGAACGCGCCGCACTGCCGCCGACCGAGCATCCGGTCATTCGCACTCACGCCCAAACCGGCCGGAAGTGCATATACGTCGTGGACGGCGAATGCGAGGGCATCACCGGGCTTCCGGATGCGGAGGCGGAACCGATCTTGACGGACCTCGCAGACCGATGCACACGCGAGCAATATACCTACCGTCATCATTGGCAGGTGGACGACCTGGTGATGTGGGACAATTGCCTTGTCCAACATCTTGCCATACAGGACTACGCCCTGCCGCAGCGCCGCTTGATGTGGCGGACGACGATCAAAGGCACCATACCCGCCTAACCGACATACGGTTGACGATCGGCGGCATGCCGCCCATCCTGGGTTCATGTCACAGAGTAACCGTGCGGCGGCGTTGACCGAGCGGGAACGTTTCGATCGGCTGCGGCTGGCGCGAACCGAAACGATAGGCCCGATTACCTTTCGACAGCTTCTCGCACGATATGACAGCGCATCCGCAGCATTGGAAGCATTGCCCGACCTCGCGGCAAAGAGCGGCCGCAAGCGGCGCATCCGAGTGTGCCCGGCAAATACCGCAGAGCAGGAACAGGAAGCGCTAACCGCTCTAGGGGGCCGTCATCTCGTCTTCGGCGACCCCGCTTACCCGGCGCCGCTGGCGGCGATCGACGATGCGCCGATGGTGCTTAGCCTGATCGGCGCCACCACCCTGCTGAACCGCGACGGGATCGCGGTGGTCGGCGCCCGCAATGCATCGACGAATAGCCGCAATTTTGCCCGGCGCTTGGCCGACGATCTGGGTGCGGCCGGCCTCGCCGTGATTTCGGGGCTTGCCCGCGGCATCGATGCGGCGGCGCATACCGGCGCGCTCGGCCACGCGACGGTCGCCGTGCTGGGCGGCGGCGTGGACGTGAAATATCCGCGCGAAAATGCGGCGCTGCACGACGAGATTGCCGAAAAAGGGCTGCTCGTTTCCGAGATACCGTGCGGCATTCAACCGCAAGCCCGCCATTTCCCCCGGCGCAACCGGATCATTTCGGGCCTGTCGCTGGGCGTGGTCGTCGTCGAGGCGGCGCTGCGGTCGGGATCGCTCATCACCGCCCGTCTGGCCGGGGAGCAAGGACGCGACGTCTTCGCCGTTCCCGGATCCCCGCTTGACCCGCGCTGCAAAGGCACCAACGACCTGATCCGTAAGGGTGCGCTGCTAACCGAAACGGCAGAGGACGTGTTGACGGAACTCGCCCCCATCCGGGGCCCTCAGAGGACACCACCGGCGACACAGCCGGCACCGGCCGACACAACCGTAGCCTCCGTCCCGGATCGTACCGCGCCGGCCGCGGCGCGGGATAAAATCAACGAGATGATCGGCCCCACGCCGCTGTCGATCGATGACATCGTCCGGGACAGCGGCCTATCGATCAACACGGTGTGGAACGTCCTGCTGGAATTGGAATTGGCGGGCCATATCGAGCGCCAACCGGGCAATTTGATCGCACGACTCGCCGGCTGACCCGTTTCGCCGATAACTGCTTGGAACTGATTCATAATTTCTGTAAAAGGTCGCCAAGCATTCTAATATTTTGTTTAAAATTTAACAGAACTATTCAAACAACGCTTGTGTCTTCCAAAGACTTGGATAATATACCCATCAATGACTACTTATAAAAGTCGCCGACAACAGGCAAAGAACTTAAGAACAATCCCTAATCCTTTCGGCGATGCGCGAATCGGGAGCGGGACAAACGCAATAAATCCGGATTAACCGCCGAAACGATATGGCATCCTCTCCCTACGAAAAGCTGCTCGAACTGGCCCACCAGCGGGCATTGAACGGAAAAGGCGGATTGGCGGCATCGATCGCCGAGATGTGCCTCGCCTCGCAATCGGGACTGACCGAGCGCGAACTGACCCTCGCCTTCGAAATTCTGCGTCTCCTCGTCGATAAGGTCGAAGTCAAGATCCGCCGACACATCGCCGACTACCTGGCCGACCGGCGCGATGTCCCTGCGGATCTGATCCAGTTTCTGGCCAATGACACGATTACGGTCGCCTATCCCATCATTCTGCACAGCGACGTCCTGAAGGAAGAGGACCTGCTCAAGATCGTCGTCGAACAATCCACGCGCCACCGGCAGGCGGTCGCGATTCGCCCGTACATTTCCAGCGACGTCACGGACAAACTCGTCGAGTTCGATGAAGCGGAAGTCCTGACCACACTTATATGTAACGAGACTGCCGAGATCAGCGACACATCGATGCAGGCCCTCGTCGACCGGTCACTCGAAATCGAAGCGTACCGGGAGCCGTTGGCCCACCGCAAAGAGATGACGCCGACCTTGGCGACGCGGATGTATGTCTGGGTCGGCGACGCGCTGCGGGACTACATCGTTCACAACTTCCAGATCGATCCGGACACCGTCGCCGAATCGCTTAATCAGACCGCGAGCGAACAACCGGACGAAACGGGTGCGAAACCGGCCGCCACGCTCAGCGAAGTAAAATCGCCGCCGGAAGAGGATGTCGAGGACGGCGGGATCGGGCTGCTGCGCTTCCTGAATACCGGCGATATCCCTGCATTCGAAACCGCATTCGCCGGCCGACTGAACCTATCGGTGCAGGCGATGGGCGTGATTCTTTACGATTCGACGTTGGAAGCGCTCGCGATCGCCGCAAAGGCCGCCGGAATAGCGCCGGAGGTGTTCAGCGAGATATTGTGCCATTTATCCGGTGTACGGCCGGCCGACGATTATCGCGCATCAAAGGAATATGCCAACGCGATGGATTATTTCAGCGGTTTGGACGACGCCGGCGCTACCGATCTCCTTGATAAATGGCGCGAAACGCCGGGTGAAGTCCGCGGCGGCTAACGCGCGCGACAATTGAATTTGCATACCGAATCATAAAAAAAACGTTCGGAGTGCCATGAAATCGACGTTTCGAGTTCCTAAATTTACGACTCCTAAAGGTTGACGAACGTAAATCGCGGTGTCACTTCCTACCGGCCGCGCGGCGGCAGATGCGCCCGCAGCCGTGGAAACGGCGCGATGTAGCTAAGAATTGAGCGACTGGAGAGAGACCGAACCAATGGATGTGGTGGTCGTCGAATCGCCGGCAAAGGCCAAAACCATAAACAAATACCTTGGATCCGGATTCAAGGTGCTTGCCAGCTATGGTCATGTGCGCGACTTGCCCGCCAAGGACGGCTCGGTCAAACCCGATGAAGATTTCTCCATGTCCTGGGAAGTCGCCGCAGACTCTAAGAAGCGTATCGACGACATCGCCAAGGCGATCGAAGGCGCCGATCATCTGTATCTCGCGACGGACCCGGACCGCGAAGGCGAAGCGATTTCATGGCACGTGCAGCAGGTTCTGAACGAACGCAAGAAGCTGGACGGTGTCGACGTCAAGCGCGTCGTATTCCATGAGATCACCAAGGCGGCGGTGCTCGACGCGATGGAGAACCCGCGCGAGCTCAATCACGAATTGGTCGAAGCCTATCTGGCGCGGCGCGCGCTCGACTATCTTGTCGGATTCAATCTGTCCCCTGTTTTGTGGCGCAAGCTGCCGGGGTCGCGTTCGGCGGGCCGCGTTCAATCGGTCGCCCTTCGCCTGATCTGCGAGCGCGAAGCCGAGATCGAGGTCTTCCAGCCGCAAGAATATTGGAGCGTCGACGTCGCGATGGCGGCGGCCTCCGGCGATCCGTTCATGGCGCGCCTGACCCATCTCAACGGCGAACGGCTGGGCCGGCTCGGCATCGGCAACGAAGCGAGTGCCCAGGAAGCCGTGGCCGCGATTCAGTCGCGCGACTTCAAGGTCGCATCCGTCGAGAAGAAAACGGTACAACGCCATCCGGCACCGCCCTTCACCACATCGACGCTGCAACAGGAAGCGAGCCGAAAGCTCGGCTTCGGCGCCTCGCGGACGATGCAGATCGCGCAGAAGCTGTACGAAGGGATGCCCATCGACGGCGAGACGGTCGGCCTCATTACATACATGCGGACGGACAGCGTCACGCTCAGCAACGAAGCGATCAATTCGGCCCGCAGCCTGATCGATCGTGACTATGGCGCGGCCTACAAACCGGAAAAGCCGCGTATCTACAAGACGAAGTCCAAGAATGCGCAGGAAGCGCATGAAGCGATCCGCCCGACCGACTTGTTCCGCCGGCCGCAGGACGTCAAGGATCTGTTGGATGAGAACCAGCACAAGCTCTACACCCTGATCTGGAAGCGGACCGTCGCCTGCGAAATGTCGAGCGCTCTGCTGGATCAGGCGCGCGTCGACATGAAATCGCCGGACGAAGCGGTCACCTTGCGCGCCACCGGGTCGGTGCTCAAATTCGACGGCTTCCTGAAACTGTATCAGGAAGGCGAAGACGACAAAGACGACGACAAGGACGACGACCGCCGTCTGCCGGACATGGCGGCCGGCCAGCCGACGACCGTCAAGGAGATCAAGCCGGAACAGCATTTCACGCAGCCTCCGCCCCGCTACACCGAAGCAAGCCTCGTCAAGAAGATGGAAGAGCTTGGAATCGGCCGGCCGTCGACCTATGCGTCGACGCTGCGGGTTCTGCAGGACCGGAACTACGTTCAGCTCGAGAAGAAGCGCTTCATTCCGGAGGACCGGGGCCGCCTCGTCACCGCCTTCCTCGCTAATTTCTTCAAGCGCTACGTCGAATACGATTTCACCGCGCAGCTCGAAGAACAGCTCGACGATATCTCCGCCGGCACGATCGACTGGAAGAAGGTGTTGGAGGATTTCTGGAAGCAATTCTCCGAAGCCGTCGGCGAGACCAAGGAACTGCGCATAACGCATGTCCTGGACGCGCTCGACGAGGACCTGGGTCCGCATTTCTTTCCGGTCGGCCCGAATGGCGATACAGAGGTGGCGCGGCAATGCCCGGCCTGCGAAGGCGGCCGCCTGAATCTGAAACTCGGGAAGTTCGGCGCCTTCATCGGCTGCAACAACTACCCCGACTGCCGTTATACCCATCGGCTGAACGCCGGCGGCGCGGATACGGCGGACATGGAGGAAGGCACCGAGCTTGCCGCCGGGCCAAAACTCCTCGGTAAGCATCCCGAAACCGGCCTCGACGTGACCTTGCGCAAGGGTCCGTACGGCCTTTATCTGCAGCTCGGCGAAGAAGCACCCAAGGAAAAGGGCAAGAAAGCACCGCCGAAACCGAAACGCGCCTCCGTTCCGAAACACATTTCGGCCGGCCGCGTCGACCTGGAAACGGCGCTGGGGCTACTGTCCCTGCCCCGCGATGTCGGCCCGCACCCCGAAACCGGCACGATGATCCAAGCCGGCCTCGGCCGGTTCGGCCCCTATCTGAAGCACGGTTCGAATTATGTCTCTCTAAAAGAAGACGACGTTCTGACCGTCGGACTCAACCGCGCGGTTTCGCTGATCGCGGAATCGCCGGGCCATAATGCGATCGAACTCGGGGATCATCCGGAAGACGGCAAGCCGATTTCCATCCGTAAGGGCCGCTACGGTCCCTATATCAAGCATGGCCGCGTGAACGCGACGGTGCCCAAAGACCGGGAGCCGGAGACCGTCACGCTCGACGAGGCGCTTGCGCTGCTCGCCGAAAAGGTGTCTAAGAGCAAAACAAAGAAGACCGCCGCCTCGAAAAAGAAGACGGCGAAGGCTGACCCCAAGAAGAAGACGGGCTCGGCGAAAAAGAAGAAACCAGCGAAAAAGACAAAGAAATCCACGAAGGAGAAGGCCGAGGCGGAGTCGGCGACCGACGCCGAAACGCCCGCCGAAGTCACTAGCTAAAGCCATTGGCAAAGAAGATTATTAAGGATCGGCCGCGTCCTACGAAGCGGCAACTCATCGAATACATAACCGAAAACTCTGGAAATCCGAGCCGTCGCGAAATTGCGCGGGCGTTTCGCCTGCACGCATCCGACCGGGCTTGGTTGCGCGCAACACTCAAGGAACTCGAAGACGACGGAGAGATCGAACGCAAACGGGGCAAACGCGTCGGCCCGCCGGGCCGCCTGCCGCCGGTCGCTGTGATCGAGGTCACCCATGTGGACGATGACGGCGACGTCTTTTGCCGTCCGACCGCCACAACGGACGGTGGCGACGATGCTCAATCCGAAGACATCAAAATCCGATTGCGCGGCGACCGCGGCCGGCCGGCGACGGCCGGAGTGGGCGACCGGCTGCTCGCGCGACTATCCCGTGTCGCTAAGAACGACTACGACGCCCGCACCATCCGCAAGCTCGGCAGCGGGCCGCGCGACTTCATCGGCGTCTACGAAGGCAGCGGCCGGCACGGCAGCGTGCGCCCGGTCGACCGGCGCATCCGCACGGTCTATGAGGTCTCCGCACGCAACAGCCAAAACGCTGAAGACGGCGATTATGTCCGGGCGGAAGCGTTGGGCGGCGGCCACCGCCGCGCCGCGCGCGTGATCGAACGTCTAGGCTCCGGCCGCGACCCCAAAGTCTTCAGCCTCGTCGCCTTGCACAGCCGGGATATCCCGATCGACTTTCCCGCCGACGCGATTACCCAATCGGAAGGATTGACGGCGCCGGCCCTCGGAAAACGGACCGACCTGCGCGACATCCCCCTGATCACGATCGACGGCGCGGACGCCCGCGATTTCGACGACGCGGTCTGGGCGGAACCCGACGACAGCTCGAAGAACAAGGATGGCTGGCATGCCATCGTCGCGATCGCCGACGTGACCTGGTATGTGCGGCCCGGCGACCCGCTGGACCGGTCCGCGCGTGACCGGGGAAATTCGATCTACTTTCCCGACCGCGTCGTGCCAATGCTGCCGGAGCGGTTGTCCAACGGCCTGTGTTCGCTGCGCCCAGACGAAGAACGTGCCTGCCTCGCCGTCCACTTGTGGATCGACGCCAAGGGCAAGGTGATCCGGCATAAATTCGTACGTGGCCTCATGCGGTCCGCCGCGCGCCTGACGTATGAGCAAGCTCAAAACGCGATCGACGGTCTCACCGACGATACCACCGCGCCAATCCTGGACACCGTTATCAAACCTTTATTCGGCGTCTATGAAGCGCTGCTGAACGCCCGCAAAAGGCGGGGAACGCTGGATCTGGATTTGCCCGAGCGGCGGATCGTGCTGGACGACGACGGCCATGTCACGGCGATCGTGCCGCGCGCCCGATTGGACAGCCACCGGCTGATCGAGGAATTGATGATCGCGGCCAACGTGGCCGCCGCCGAAACCTTGCAGAAGGCCGAGATACCCGTCCCCCGCCGCATCCACGAAGCGCCGGATTCCGAGGCGCTCGAAGCGTTGCGGCAATCGTTGGATTCCTTCGGAATTCGGCTGGCGAAGGGCGTGGCCGTCAAACCGGCGCTTTTCGCGGGCATCCTGGAACAGGCCGCCGGCACCGACTTCGCCGCGATGGTCAACGACCTGGTCCTGCGCAGCCAGACCCAGGCCTTCTACGGTGCGGACGACGAGGGCCATTTCGGGTTGGCGCTGCGGCGCTACTGCCATTTTACCTCGCCGATCCGCCGCTATGCCGACATTCTGGTGCATCGGGCGCTGGCCTCGGCGCTGAAACTCGGCGACGGCGGGCTCAGCGAGGGCGACATCGATCAAATCGATGAGACATCCGAGCATATCTCGATGACCGAGCGGCGGGCCGCCTTTGCCGAACGCGACACGATCGACCGGCTGACCACGGCCTATCTCGCCGACCGGGTGGGCGCCCAATTCAGCGCCCGGATTTCCGGCGTGGCCCGGTTCGGGTTGTTTGTCCGGCTCGACGAAACCGGGGCCGACGGCCTCGTCCCAATGCGGTCGCTGCCGTCGGACTGGTACGTACATGACGAAGTCGGCCACCGGTTGGTCGGCGAGAAATCAGGCCTGACCTATGCGCTGGGCGAAACGGTCACGGTCGAACTGGTTGAAGCGGATGTCGCCACCGGCAGCCTCGCCTTCACGATCATCGGCGACAGCGGGCAAAATACGGAAAGCAGGCCCGGGAAAGGCCGTCCGCCCCGGCGGCGGCGGACATCCCGAAAGGCCAAGGGCCGGCGAAAACGAGGTAAATAACCCGGACAAGCTTAACACCAGTGCGATATGCCGCTAACCTGTCTGCAGATCGGCAAAAAGCCGACGCAAATATATGTTGGCAGGGGTCAACGGTCAGGCATGAAACGGCGCGATCCGAAGTTTTCTTCGCTCGCCGCCAAGCCGGAAACGCGGAAATTCGCGGTGCCGGCAGCGCGGTCGCTGGCGGCCATCAAGGCCTTTGCGGGCCCCCTCACGATGGCCCTACTGTTGGGTTGTTCCGCGCCGGACAACAGCTTATCCCAATTTTCTCAAGTCAGCTCTGAGCAGATGCTGCGCGCCGGTTTCTCGGACATCCAGCAAATCTACATCGACGAGCCGAAGGTCGCTGATCTCGCCATCGCGGGGCTCCGCGGCTTGCGGAAAATCGACCCGGATGTGGACGTCGTCCGAAATTCCGACATGGTCACCATCCGCCGAGACGGCAACATCGCCGGCTTCGCGAATGTTCCGAAAAACAACGACCCCTACGCCTGGGCCACGATCGTATCGAAGTTGATGGACGATGGCCGAAAACTATCCCCCAAGCTGGGCCAGGCCCGGACGGAAGAAATCTATACCGCCTTGTTCGACAGCCTCGCGACCAATCTCGATCCCTACTCCCGGTATTCGGGGGCCATTGAGGCGCAGGACAATCGCGCGAGCCGCGATGGATTCGGCGGCATCGGCGTCACCATCGTACCGCATACCGAGGGTGTGGAAATAACAGAGGTCGTCAGCGGCTTGCCGGCGGACCGCGCCGGTCTGAAGCGCGGCGATCGAATCTTGTCGATCAACGGCCGTGTCATCTCCAGCCTTGGATTACGGCGGATTGCCCGGCTTCTACAAGGTCCGGTCGGGCGTTCGGTCGATCTCGCCGTGCGGCGCAAAAACAACCCGGCGTCCCTGCAGATGTCGGTGCCGCGGACCCATATCACACCGCAATCGGTCTTCTACCGGATGGCGGAAGACGTCGCGGTCATCGAGATTACGAGTTTCAACTCCGAAACCGCATCCTCCGTCGCGCAATCGGTCTTCCGAGCGCGGCACCGAAAGGGCGTCAACCTGCGTGGCATCGTCCTGGATCTCCGCGACAATCCCGGCGGCCTGCTGCATCAGGCGGTCCGCATCGCGGATCTCTTCGTCGAGCGCGGCCGGATCGTCTCGACCCGCGGCCGGCACCGTGACAGTCTGCAATATTTCGACGCGACGCCGGGCGATATCGCGAACAACCTGCCGATGGCAGTCCTGCTGAACGGGTATTCGGCCTCGGCCGCCGAGATTCTGGCCGCCGCGTTGCAAGACAACGAGCGCGCGATCCTGATCGGAACCACCAGCTACGGCAAGGGAACGGTACAGACCGTTCTGCGGATGCCGAATGACGGCGAACTCGTCCTGACCTGGGCCCGGCTCTACGCCCCGTCCGGATACAACATGAACGGCCTCGGCGTCGTTCCCACCATCTGCACCACGAAAGAAGGCAGCGCCGAAGAAATCGTCCAACGCGCGCTGGCGACCGAAGACCGCCAGTCGCATCGAATGTTGTTGATCCGCCGGACCTATCAAAAGGCGAGCGTGGCGGACCGCAAGTTGCTTGCCTCATACTGTCCGGCGGGTGCGAGCCGGCAAGGCGATATCGACCTGAAGGTTGCCAGGATGCTGCTAACCGTGCAGAAAAGCTATATGCGAACGATCCATCTGGCACGCACCGCGAATGGTCTCTGACGGTTCACCCCCCGACACGCCACAATCCCAGGAAGCAGTGACGCCGCGCGATGCGGCCAGCCTCGTGTTGGTTCGCGACGGCGGCCGCGGGCCCGAGGTCCTGATGGGCAAACGTCCGGATTCGTCCCGTTTCATGCCGGGCGTTTACGTCTTTCCCGGCGGGGGCGTCGAGGAAGACGACTTTCGCCTGCAAACCGATTTCCCCCTATCCGGCCATGTCGTCGAACGGATGGCCCGGCAAAGCGACGAAGACTTGGCGCGCGCTCTAGCCTGGGCCGCGGTCCGCGAGACTTGGGAAGAGACCGGCATTCTATTGGGCGCGCCCGGTCCGGCGCCCAATCCACGGAACTGCGAGACTCTGAGCGCTTACGACTCCGCCGGACTGACGCCGGACCTGACGGGCCTCGACTATCTCATGCGCGCGGTGACGCCACCCTACCTACCGATTCGGTTCAACACCCGGTTCTTCATCGTCGACGCCGGCCAGGCACAAGGCCGCCTCGAACCGCGGGAGGAATTGGAGCATGTGGCATGGCACAGTATCGACGACGCGCTCGACCTGCACATCATCAACGTGACGGCCATCGTCCTGAACGCGGCCCGCGACTACTGGCAGGACCGGCCCAAACCGGACGCCAACCGCCCCTCGCCCATGTTCACCCAGCACGAGCCCGGTGAAATCATATTGCGTGATGAATAGGCTTGACTTGCCGCGCATCACCTGCCATTTAGCGGATAGAAATTCGACCAAAATCCTTGTGTTAACGGGTATTTACCATGGCTAAACCGAGCACCATTCTGGTCAAGTTAGTGAGCACCGCCGACACCGGCTACTATTACGTGACCAAGAAAAACCCGCGGAATCAGACCGAAAAGATGGAATTCAAGAAGTACGATCCGGTGGCGCGCAAGCATGTCCTGTTCAAGGAAGGGCGCATCAAATAGCGGTTTCGTCCACTGCGAAATACCGTAAGGCCGCCCATTCGGCGGCCTTTTTCAATGGTCGGGTATTCCACGGCGAAACTTAGTTGAGGTATTTCTCAATCGTCTCGAGAAAGTTGGCGACCGAGATCGGCTTCGAGATATAGGCCTCGCACCCACCCTCCCGAATTTTTTCCTCGTCGCCCTTCATGGCGAAGGCCGTCACGGCAATGACCGGGATAGACCGAAGTTCCTCGTCTTCCTTCAGCCACTTCGTGACCTCGAGGCCGGAAACTTCCGGCAGCTGAATATCCATCAGGATGAGATCAGGCCGATGGGTCCGGGCCAGTTTGAGCGCCTCCATACCATCTTGCGATTGCAGGACGTCGTACCCCTGCGCTTCCAGCAGATCGTGAAAGAGCTTCATATTAAGCTCATTATCTTCAACAACGAGAATCGACTTAGCCATCAAATATGCCTTTGCACATAATTTCACGGTGCATAGCCCTATGTATTACTCGCCCGGCAAAACCGGCGCAATGGGCAAGGCCGGCATTTAAATTGGCAGGAGACCACGCCACGCTGATGGCTGGACCCTTTCCGGCTGTGATAGGCTGGCGCAAGACATGTCCAAGTTTCGCATCGGCGTAGATATTGGCGGCACGAAGATCGAGGCCGCCGCGCTCGACCGGAACGGCGCTTTCGCCGTTCGGCAACGGGTTGCAACGCCACAAAACGATTACCCGGCCGCCCTCGACGCCATCGTTCGTCTCGTCCAGACAGTCGAAGCGGAGATCGAGGAGCGGGCACCGGCCGGGTTCGGCATTCCGGGAACGATCTCTCCGGCCACCGGCGTCGTGAAAAACGCCTATAACTCCCCGTTCAACGGACATCCGCTCGATCGGGATATCGCGGACCGCCTCGGGCGGCCGATCCGCATGATGAACGACGCCAACTGTTTCGCCCTGTCCGAGGCCGTCGACGGCGCGGCGGCCGGTGCGGGGATTGTCTTCGGAGTCATTCTCGGCACCGGGTGCGGCGGCGGGATCGCGATCAACGGCCGACCCGTCCGGGGTCTCAACGCCATTGCCGGCGAATGGGGCCATAATCCGCTGCCCTGGCTCGGCCCGGGAGATCAACCCGCCCGCCCCTGCAGCTGCGGCAAGACCGGCTGTATCGAAACCTATCTCTCGGGCAGCGGGTTCGCGGCGCACCACAATGCGGCGACCGGGTCGATCCTGGAGGCCCACGAAATCGTCGACCGTGCGGCAGCGGGCGACGATGCCGCCCGCGCGAGCTTCGCGCAATACCAAGACCGGTTGGCCCGGGCATTGGCCAGCATCATCAACGTGCTGGACCCGGACATCATCGTTCTCGGCGGCGGCATGTCGAACGCGACCGATTTGTACGAAAACGTGCCGCAACAGTGGACGGACTGGGTCTTCTCGGACCGGGTCGAAACCCGGCTGGTGCCGCCCAAATACGGCGATTCGAGCGGTGTGCGCGGCGCGGCATGGCTTTGGCCCGCCGATGCGGAGACCGGCGGATGAGCGAAACCCCGTTCATCTGCCGGGATTGCCTCGCGACTTTCGGAGAGACAATCGACGGCGTGCCGGCCCGGCGCTGTGCCGAGTGCGGTTCGCCGCGGATCATTGGTCACCCGGAACTGCATGACCTGTCGATCGCGCATATCGACTGCGACGCCTTTTATGCGTCCGTGGAAAAACGGGACAATCCATCCCTGACGAACAAGCCGGTCATCGTCGGTGGCGGCCGGCGCGGCGTGGTGGCGGCCGCCTGCTATGTCGCCCGGCTCTACGGTGTCCGGTCGGCCATGCCCATGTTCAAGGCGCTTCAGGCCTGTCCGGATGCCGTGGTGATCCGGCCGAATATGGCGAAGTACCGTGAGGCGGGGATGCAGATCCGCGAGTTGATGCGCAGCGTCACGCCGATGGTGCAGCCGTTGTCGATCGACGAAGCCTTCCTCGACCTCACCGGCACGGAAACGCTGCATCACGGCAGTCCCGCCCTGACCCTGGCACGGCTGGTTCTGCGGATCGAGGGCGAAGCCGGCGTCACCGCCAGCATCGGTCTCAGTTACAACAAGTTTCTGGCCAAGATCGCCTCCGATTTGAACAAGCCGAAGGGCTTTGCGGTGATCGGCCGCGCGCAGGCTCTGCCCTTCCTCGCCCCGCAGCCCGTGGGCATCTTGTGGGGCGTGGGGAAGTCGCTGCAATCGAAGCTGCGCCGCGACGGCATCACGACCATCGGCCAGCTTCAGCAGCGCGAGGAAGCCGATCTCGTGGCGCGCTACGGCTCGATAGGCAGCCGGCTCTATCATTTCTCCCGCGGCGAGGACAACCGAAAGGTGACGCCCAACTCGCCGACCAAAAGCATTTCGGCGGAAACCACCTTCGGCGTCGATATCGCGGAGGCCAGCGAATTGGCGGAACGGGTATGGCCGTTATGCCAGAAGGTGGCCGACCGGCTGGTGACAAAGCGCCTTGCCGGCCAGACCGTCACGCTGAAACTGAAGAGCGCCGACTTCCAGATCATCACCCGGAGCCGGCGCATTCGCGAGCCGACCCAGCGGGCCGAGGCCCTATACCAGACCGCGCTGCCCCTGATCGAAAAAGAATCGGACGGACGGCTCTTCCGGCTGATCGGCATCGGCGCGGCCGACCTTACCGACCCGCATGAGGCGGACCTACCGGACCTGTTCTCTACGGATGCAATAGGAGGCAACAAGACCGAAAAGGCCTTGGACGCCGCGCAAGAGAAACTGGGAAGGGGTATCGTCCGGCGGGGCCGGCACGCGACGTAAATCCGCTCGCCCGATCGGGATCAGCACTTGGCCTTTTTCAGCGGCTCAAAGAGTTTCAAGCGCCCGCGAACGGTGAAATCGCCGTAATTCATCGTCAGTTCCGGCACGACACCGTTCTTCTGAAGATAGATCGACATCTCGAATTCCGGCATCGCCGCTTTTCCCTCTTGCGGGAAGACGGCGATACTGACCGGCCAGACCGGCGCAGCATCCGATAGAACATCCGGTTTACCGCCCGGCGGGACGGGGCGTTGCGGTAGAATGAAGGCGCTCATGGTCGACGGTCCCTTCACCTCCGCGCCGTCGAAAACGGGCCGCCGGTCGAATTTTTCGCCGGCCTCCGCCTTGCGCATCAGGTCCAGCGTATGCGCGGTGGGAAAGGACGTCCCGGCCGGCAATTTGATGGTTTTTTTGCCGGGCTTCTGGAACGTGGCGACGCCGGGGCCGCCGATGTTATCCAAGGTAGCCTTGCCTTCGACCTCGCCATCCTCCGCCGCCTCGGCACCGGTCGTGGAACGTTTGACGTAGAAACGGTATTTGAGCCCGTCCTTCGATTCCCAATTGGCGTAGCTGGCGGAAATCTGCACCGGCGATCCATCGCCGCGAACGACCTGCATGACGTAGCGCTGCTCGATGACCCAGCCGTCACAGCTATCGGCCCAATCGTAGCTGAGAACGCCAGTCACATCGACCACGCCGCTGCCGGACCGCGTCTTGTCCAGCCGAAGTTCATACCCGGCGCGATGGGGCACGATGTCGGCCGCATCGGCGGCCGCGGCGGCCATCGGCAGCCATGACACGGCGCAAGCCGCCGCTAACCCGGCCAAGCCCGTCTGCAATCCAGCAGAATTCATTCGCATGTTCAGCACAGTCTTATAAGCCTCCGTGACCAACTATATGGTGCCGGTGCAGGCGTTCTACCACAATCGCCGTACTTGGCGGGGCTTTCCCTGCCCCCTGACGACGATGTTACTGCGCTCTTCTTAGTCTTTCTTTTCCGGTGGCAGGCTCACCCGGATATGCAATTCCCGCAGCCTTTCGGCATCCACGTCGTTCGGCGCCCCCATCATCAGGTCCTGCGCCTGCTGATTCATGGGAAATGCCACGACCTCGCGAAGATTGGGCTCGTCGGCGATCAGCATGACGATCCGGTCGATCCCCGGCGCCGATCCGCCATGCGGCGGCGCGCCAAACTTGAGCGCGTTGATCATGCCCCCAAAGCGGGACTCCACCGCCTCCTTGTCGTAACCGGCGATGTCGAAGGCCTTATACATGATCTCCGGGAGGTGATTCCGGATCGCGCCCGAGGAAAGCTCGACGCCGTTGCAGACGATATCATATTGATATGCTTTAATTTCCAGCGGATCCATCGTCTCCAACGCCTCGAGACCGCCCTGCGGCATCGAAAACGGGTTATGGCTGAACTCGATGCGGCCGTTGTCTTCATCCAGCTCGTACATCGGATAGTCGACGATCCAGCAGAACTTGAAGCAGCCTTTCTCGATCAGATCGAGGTCTTCGGCAACCTTGAGCCGCACGACCCCAGCGAACGATGCCGCGGCGTTCGGCTTGTCGCAGGCGAAGAACACCGCATCGCCGTCGCCGAGGCCGGTCGCCTCCTTGATGGCCGCGACCCGCTCGTCCTCCAGGTTTCGTGCGATCGGTCCTTTGCCGCCGCCGTCCTCGAAAACGATATAGCCGAGGCCCGCGGCACCCTGCTCCCGCGCCCAATCGTTCAGTTTGTCGAAATAACTCCGCGGCTGCCCGCCGGCACCCGGCGCGGGCACGGCGCGAACGACCGCTCCGCCCTCGACCGCCTTGGCAAAAATGCCGAAATTCGAGCCGCGAAAGGCCTCCGTCACGTCGCTGATCTCGAACGGGATACGCAAATCCGGCTTGTCACTGCCGTATTTCATCATGGCTTCGTCGAAGGGAATGCGCGGGAACGGCGGCTTGGTGACGCTGCGGCCTTCGGCGAACTCTTCGAACACACCGGCGAGGACCGGCTCGAGCGCGTCGAACACATCCTCCTGGGTGACGAAGGACATCTCCAGGTCGAGTTGGTAGAACTCGCCGGGCGACCGGTCCGCGCGCGCATCCTCGTCCCGGAAACAGGGAGCGATTTGGAAGTACCGGTCGAAGCCGGCGATCATCGTCAGCTGCTTGAACTGTTGCGGCGCCTGCGGCAGCGCATAAAACTGCCCCGGATGAAGCCGGCTGGGTACGAGAAAATCTCGCGCGCCCTCGGGCGAGGACGACGTCAGGATCGGCGTTTGGAATTCGGTGAAACCGGCGTCCGTCATGCGCCGACGGATCGACGAAATCACCTGCGACCGCAATACGATATTCCGATGCAATTCCTCGCGGCGCAGATCCAGGAAACGGTAGCGCAGGCGAATATCCTCGGGATAGCCTGCATCCTGATTGACCGGCATCGGCAATTGTTCGGCGACCGCCTGGACCGTGACCTCTTCAATGCGCAACTCGACCTCGCCGGTCGGGATCGACGGGTTGATCGTATCGTCGGTGCGCCGCGCCACCGGCCCCTGAACGGTGATGACCGATTCATTGCTCAGATTTTCGACCGACGCGAAGACCGGGCTGGAGATATCGACGACGCACTGCGTGACGCCATAGTGATCGCGCAGGTCGATGAACATCAGATTGCCATGGTCGCGCGTGCGGTGGACCCAGCCGGAGAGCCGGACGATCTCGCCCGCATCGTCGACTCGGAGTTGGCCACATGTATGGGTGCGATATTGGTGCATGAATTGTCCTGAGATCAGGGGCGTATACGGTCGCCGCGCAAAGGCCATGGATTCGGGCGGTTTGTCAAGACATCCGCGATGGTTAGGGGGCGCTCCGGCGGCCCGGGACGCACCGAACGCGCCACCCGGATCGGTAGCACTTTTGCGGACCTTTCCCCGATTCCGATTTGCGTGTATTTCAACAGATATGGCGATAATTCCAATAACAGACAGCGCCGACTTGAAAGACTTCTGTCGGCGCCAATCCTCCGCACCCTATATCACCGTCGATACCGAGTTCCTCCGCGACAAGACCTATTGGCCCATCCTGTGTCTTGTCCAGGTCGCCGGCCCGGAGGATGCCGTTGTCATCGACGCCATGGCGGACGGCCTCGATATGGCGCCGCTATACGATTTACTGATCGATCCCAATGTCTTGAAGGTCTTCCACGCCGCACGCCAAGATCTCGAAATCTTCTATCAGAAGATCGGCGAGGTTCCGACCCCGATCTTCGATACCCAAGTCGCCGCAATGGTGTGCGGCTTCGGCGACCAGGTCGGCTACGAGACCATCGTGAACAAGATCGTCGGCGCATCGCTCGATAAGATGTCCCGCTTCGCCGATTGGTCGAAGCGGCCCCTGACGCCGAAGCAACTCGACTATGCGCTCGCCGATGTGGTTCACCTGCGGCCAGCGTATGAGGAACTGGCCCGGCAACTCGACGAATCCGGCCGGTCGCCCTGGCTTCAAGAGGAAATGGCCGTTCTGGAACACCCATCGACCTATCGCCTCGACCCGGAGGAAGCGTGGCGGCGCATCAAGACCCGCGGCGGCAACAAGCGCTTCTATGGCGTCCTCAAGACCGTGGCGGCGTGGCGCGAGGAAGCTGCACAAACGCGAGACATTCCTCGCAACCGCATCCTGCGCGACGATTCGCTGATGGACGTGGCCGCCCACGCGCCGCAAACGCCCGAGGCGCTCGGCCGCACGCGCGGCCTCTCGAAAGGGTTTGTCGAAGGAAAAATGGGGAAAGGCCTGTTGGAGGCGGTGAAGGCCGGCCTCAAGCTGCCGGACAAGGAGATTCCGCGGCGTCCGAAGCGAGAGCGTCTGCCGCCCGGGATCGGCCCGCTGACGGACCTGCTGAAAGTTCTGCTGAAACACGAATGCGAAAAGCACAACGTCGCGAGCCGGCTGATCGCGAATGCCGACGATCTGGCAAGAATCGCCGCCGATGACAACGCCGACGTGCCGGCGCTGAGCGGCTGGCGGTTCGAGCTGTTCGGCAAGCAGGCACTGGACCTGAAGCATGGCCGCCTCGCGCTGTCGGCGAAAGGCGATCAGATCATTGTCATCAGGGCCGAAGACGACGACGGCTAGGAGCGACCATCAGCCGGACGTACCCGAGACCTTCTTCTCGTCATCGCGCTGGAAATAGTCGATTTCGGCATCGCACTCCAACGCCTTGGCCAGCGACATGAACCGCCGTTGGACGACGTCACCGACGAGAATGTCCGCGTGTTGCGGCAGGATAAGCGTGATCCGATCCTTGGTCCGGTGAAGCTGCGCCGTCTGCAACAGGGAAATCACGCCGCCGGACAGCGTATATCCCAGCCGCATGGCGAGACCGATGGCCCGGGCATCGCTCATCGCATCCCGGTCCAACAGGGCGCCGGCCTCGCGCCGCAACAATCGCTTGTCGAGGACGGAATGCCGTGACGCGACGCTGAGCGCCATGAAAACCCGGCCGGGGTGATCGGTCCCGACGGTCGGATGCCGCAGGATGCGCTCGAAGACCATTTCGCCGCGATAATCCGGATGTTCCGACCAGCCGATATCCGCCAAATGACAGGCTGCGAGGCGTAATCGCCTATGCCGCTCGTCCTCGTCGGGAAACAGCGGGCTCATCCAATCGAAAAGCGCTTCGCCGTCCGCCGTGGCGCGTCCCATCCGCTCGGCCTCGCGCCAACAACTCGCCAGCAGCGGATCGACCTTCCGCGTCTTCGCCGGCAAGCGATCGTAGAGACATCCTTCCCGCAGCCCGTAGGCCGAAAAGACGACCTCGTCGACCTTGGTCTCCTCCACCAGCCGTTGCATCAAATAGGCGGCGTAGGGGACGCCGTCGATACGCTGCCGCGCCACCCCCGGAATTTTCCGCAGCGTATTCGGGCTGAGCTTCGCGACGAAGCGCGCAAACTCGACCGCATCGGACGCGGACATCGTGTATTGATGGATGACATGCAGCGGGTAGTCGGATTGTTCCATGTGGACCCGCGCCAACGCGCGCCATGCTCCGCCCACCGGGAAAAAACGCTGGCCTTTCGCCTTGCCGAGCCACGAAATCGTCGCCAATTCCCGATCGATGATTTTGCGGGCGTTCGAAACATTGCCGTCCGCCATATCCGTGAGCCGAAGCGGCCCGAGGGGCAACGTATCGTAGACGCCGCTTTTTCCCTTGTTGATGCGGACCAGTTCGACGCTGCCGCCGCCGAGATCGCCCATCAGTCCCCGCGCTTCCGGAATTCCGGACAGGACTCCCATCGCGGAGATCCGGGCTTCCTCCTCACCCGACAGTACCCGGACCTCGAAGTTGCAACGCTCACGGACGTCCTCGACGAATTTCGGGCCGTTGTCAGCGTCCCGCACGGCGGCGGTAGCGACCACGTCTACCCGGTCGACCGCCATGGCATCGGTCAAGGCGCGAAACCGGGCAATACTGGCCAGCGCCAACTCGACGCCATCGGCCGAGAGTTTCCCGGTCTTGTTCAGACCGCGGGCCAGGCCGCACAGCACTTTCTCGTTGAAGACGGGCGTCGGTGTCCGTTGGGGCCCCTCGTAGACCACGAGCCGGATCGAGTTCGAACCGATATCGACGACCGCCACCGGCGTCGTGCCGTTTTCCGCTCCGAACTTCCGTCCACGGGTAAGAACACCCGGCACGCGGTCAGGCCCGCCGCAACTTCAAGGGACGCACGGGGCGTGACTGCTCCAGGGCACTGCCCCGACCGGAAAGGCTTGGATTGGTCATAAAATAGGTGTGTGCGTTGAAGCTATCCGCCGTCGATTTCAGCCGTTGGAACGCGCCATCCGGCTGCATTTCCCAACTCTGCGCTTCGTCGTTCAAGTTCGCCACCATAATCTGTTCGAGCACTTGCTTCTTGACCGTCGGGTTGTCAATCGGAACAAGCGTTTCGACCCGTCGGTTTAGGTTGCGCGGCATCCAGTCGGCGGAAGAGATAAAGACCTTGGCCTGTGCCGACGGCAGTGTGCGACCCGCGCCGAAACATACGATCCGGCTGTGCTCAAGAAAACGGCCAACGATGCTTTTCACCCGGATATTTTCCGACAGCCCCGGGATTCCAGGGCGCAGACAGCAAATACCGCGCACAACCAAATCGACCTCGACCCCCGCCTGACTCGCCGCATAGAGGGCGTCGATAACATCCGAGTCGACCAGCGAGTTCATTTTCGCCCATATCTGCGTCTGCCGTCCGGCCTTGGCGTGCTCGATTTCCTCTTCAATATGCCGCTGCAGCGTGCTGCGGAGCGTCAGCGGCGCGATCGCGAGCTTCTCCATCGCATCCGGCGTGGCGTAGCCGGTCATATAGTTGAAGACCTTCGCCGCATCGCGCCCCAATGCCGGATCGCAGGAGAAGAAGCTCAGGTCGGTATAGATCCGTGCGGTAATCGGATGATAGTTGCCGGTGCCGAAATGGACATAAGTACTCAGGTCTTGGCCCTCGCGGCGCACCACGAGTGACACCTTCGCATGCGTCTTCAGATCGAGGAACCCATACACCACCTGCGCGCCGGCCCGTTCCAAGTCGCGGGCCCATCGAATGTTCGCCGCTTCGTCGAAACGCGCCTTCAATTCTACCAGGGCGGTAACGGCCTTGCCGGCTTCGGCCGCCTCGATCAACTCGCGCACGATGGGCGAATTGTCGGACGTCCGGTACAGCGTCTGCTTGATGGCGACGACCGCCGGGTCACGGGCCGCCTGCTTCAGGAATTGCACGACCACGTCGAAGCTTTCATACGGATGGTGGACAATGATGTCTTTCGCCCGGATTCCGGCGAAACAATCACCACCATAATCCCGAATCCGCTCGGGAAAACGCGCCGAATAACTTTCGAATTGAAGATCCTTGCGTTCGTCGACGATCAAGGCGCTGACGTCGCTCAGCCCGAGGATTTCATCCAGCGCGATACAATCTTCCGGCTCGACGCCGAGTTGCTCTTCGACGAAACGGCGCAAGTCGTCGGGCATCCCCCCATCCACCGTCAGTCGGATGACATGTCCCCGCCGGCGTTGCTTGAGCGCGGATTCGAAGGTCCGAACCAGATCTTCCGCCTCTTCGTCGATCTCCACCTCGCTGTCGCGGATCACGCGGAAGATGCCTTTTCCGGTGACCTCGAATCCCGGGAATAGCCGGTCGAAGTATCGCGCGATCACATGCTCCAGGGCGATAAATCGGACATCGTCACCCGGCAAACGGATGAAACGCTCCATATGCCCGATCGAAATCAGTCCGGTAATCACCTTATCGTCCGACGGCCGGCGCAAGGCGACGACAAGGACGAGCCCCTTGTTCAAAATAAACGGAAACGGGTGCGACGGATCGACCGCAAAAGGCGTCAGGACCGGGAACAACTGATCGGTGAACCACGTGTCCAACCAGTTTTGCTCGTCCTTCGCCAGTCCGGACGGCGGCAACACGGCGATTCCCGCGTTCTTCAACTCCTTGCGAAGCTTGCTCCAGCACTTCTGCTGTTCCGCCAGCAGCATCCGCACTTCGTTGGAAATCGCGCCCAGTTGCTGGCTCGGCGTCAAACCGTCATCGCTGGGGGTGGCGACACCGGCGGCGACCTGACCTTTCAAACCGGCCACGCGCACCATGTAGAACTCGTCGAGGTTGCTTGCGGAAATCGCGAGAAAGCGCAGTCGTTCGAGCAGCGGGTGGCTGGTGTTGTAGGCCTCTTCGAGGACGCGCGAGTTGAAACTCAGCCATGACAGTTCACGGTTCAAGAACCGCGCATTGCTATCCATCGCAATCTTGTCGTCCTGACGCGCCTTTACCGTGGCCACCATTGCCTCTACCAGGCTCCTTTTTCACAAAATCGTATGATTCCCGCCAGAATCCTTTTCAAACGGTACAATAAAAGTATAACCGAATCATTACGCTAATACTCGCCACCGAACAGAGCCGCCATGGTCCGATTGTACATCGTCCGTCATGCCAAATCTTCCTGGAAGACCGGTGGTCTTGACGATTTTCACCGGCCGATCAACGGGCGCGGGCGAAAGGCGGCCCCCGCCATGGGCGGCTACATGCAACAACACGGCATTCAACCCGGCTTGATCCTCTGTTCCGCGGCGGTTCGCGCCCGTGAAACGCTCGCTTTGATTCTGCCGGCCCTCGACGGAGAACCGACAATCGAAATCGAAGAAGGCCTCTATCTGGCGAGCGCCGAATCCCTTCTTGACCGCCTGCGGCGGTTGGGCGACGCGCCGGATACGGTCATGGTGATCGGCCATAACCCCGGCCTGCACAACCTCGCCCTCGCGTTGGCGGCGCCCGGTGACCACGAGATTCCTGCCGCCAAATATCCGACCGCGGCATTGACCGAATTGTCGTTCGCGGCAAGGTCTTGGCACGATATCGGTCCCGGAACCGGCGAAGTCGTGCGTTTCGTCACACCGCGTACCGTGGTCTGACGCGGCACCGGAAAGCTTCAGTCCCAATACCGGTCCTGTTTGACCAATCCCTGCCAGATCTTCCCCAGTTGCCGCCGCTCGCCAAAGATTCGCGCGGCATACCATCCCCTCACACAAGCGCGCGCACTGTCGTCGATCGGATTGCGGCCCTTACCGAATCGCGTGAGGAGGGCATCTGCGACAAGGCCGTCATTCAAACCGCCCAAACAGTCCTGCAGCGCCGAAAGCCCCTTGATGTGACGCCGAACGGACCGTTTGGGATACAGGCTGGCGAAGAATTCCACGCAGTACCGCGTTTGCTTCCCCTCAATTCGAACGGCATGCAATTCTTCGTCGTCGACCGAATCCAAGCGCTTCCCATGCGCCAGCAGCTTCTTCTGAGTTTTCCGGATCGAGTGTTTCGCGAACCTGCCGATCGGTTTCGCGAGCGGTGTCCCGGCGATCTCCATTCCGGGAAAGAGCAACCAGCGTTCCAGCTTGAGCAAAATGCGTCCGTACCGCTGGCTTTGCATCGCCTTTTGGGTCCGCCGGTATGCGGTTCGCCGCGCCGTCTCCGCGCGCTTCGACAGACCGGCCAACGATCCCTCCTCCGGCACACGCGACCGGAGCGGCTCGAGAGCCTCGAGAATGAAAACGTCGAGGTCCCGTGCTTCGCCAAGTTCCTGCTGCAGCCACCGCAGCTCCCGGGAGAAATGACCGCGCTCCTCCCGCGGCAGGACGCGCCGGAATATTTTGAACGCGGCGCGCAGCCGGCGGATTGCGACGCGCGCCTGATGGATGCCTTCCGGGCTCCCGCCGCGCCGCACGACGGCCTCGTTCGCGCGAAGTTGCGCCAGACAACCGTCGCAAATCCGGACGAAACTTTCCCACACCGACATTCGGCGCGACAAAACCACCGGCTTCGCCCTTACCGCGCCAAACGATATGTCGTCGCGAAGCGCATAGCCCCGGTCCGATTTGGAGATATGGCCAACCGTGCAGTCGACCCGTTCGTTCAACGCCAAGGCAATGTCGAAAATATGTTTCGGGTCGCCCGACTTCAGTTCGAGCTCCACCTCGCAAATCGCCTCGCTGGCGCCATCAGGCGATCGAACCTCGCCGACATCGAGGACCAGTTCGATCGACGTTTTCCCGTCAACCAGATCCCACGCGGTTCGTTTGATTTCCGTTTCGAAGACCGGCCGCAGCCCCGCAACCCCGCTGAACCTTGCAAGGCTTTTCCGAATGCGTTTGTCCTCGATCAGCGATATATCCGGCACGGGGCCCGGCACGTCATGTTCCCACTCGTCGCGGACGAACAGCCCGCCACCCGGCGACCCCACACGTTTGACGGTCTGAACGTGCCGGCTATCGACTTCCCGGACCCGAAGCGACAGATCATTCCGCTTCAGAAACAGGTCTCCCGAATCGAAATAGATACCCAACATCCGCCGCGTACGGGCGCGGCCGGACTTCAAGTCGCGGATAATCGGGTGCCGTTTTAGCCTATCTGCCTGATCGAACGGTAAGGACAGCTTTAGCTCTGTCTCTTCCTGCATGCCACGGTGCCATTAAGTCTCCCTGTCGCGGTAACAAGCCATAATCATGTAGATCGGAAAACAGCGAAACGGGACGGTCATAATTATTTCATAATTTTGTAATGCTGCTATCCCGTTCGGCTTGGCCTAGAGCGTTCCCGGGTAGCTCCCGCCGTCCATCAGTAGATTCTGACCCGTGATGAATCCGGCGCCGGCACTGCACAGGAATGCACAGGCGTCGCCGAACTCCGCCGGGTCCCCGGCCCGGCCCGCCGGATTAGCGGCTTCGCGCGCGGCCAAAACTTCTTCATAGGGTTTGCCCGATTTTTCCGCCTGAAACCGGATATTCGCGAAATAGCGGTCGGTCGCGAACGGCCCCGGCAACAATCCATTGATCGTGACGTTGTGGGCGACGGTCTTCCGGGACAGGCCGGCGCAGAACCCGGTCAATCCGGCTCGCGCACCGTTGGACAGGCCGAGAATCTCGATCGGCGCCTTAACCGCCGCCGACGTTATGTTCACGACCCGACCGAATTTCCGGTCGATCATGCTGTCGACGGTGGCCTTGATCATGAAGATCGCCGTCAGCATGTTGGCGTCGACGGCCTTGATCCAGTCGTCGCGGTCCCAATCGCGAAAGTCACCGGGCGGCGGTCCCCCCGCGTTGTTGATCAGGATATCCGGATCGGCGCAGGCGGCCAGGACGGCCTGGCGTCCCTCTTCCGTGGTGATGTCGGCGGCTACCGGGGTTACCGTCACGCCGGTTTCCGCGCGGATTTCCTCGGCCGTCGCCTCCAATACGTCGGGACTGCGGGAGTTGATGACGAGATCGACTCCCTCGCGCGCCAGCGACACGGCGCATGCTTTCCCAAGCCCCTTCGACGCGGCGCAAACGATGGCGCGCCGTCCTTTCAATCCAAGATCCATTTGTTTCTTCCTCCCTATGCCATTCCCAACCGGCGCAGGACGTCGCGCGCCAAAGGAACCGTAAGCCGCCGCTGCGACGCCAATGCGGCGCTGTCGACGGCGTCCACCACCCGCCGTGCCGCTTCGAAAGAGCGTTCGATACGCTTGACGAGATACACTAACACGTCCTTATCGATCAGAATCTGCCGATCCGCGAAGAGCTTGATCATGACGGCACCGACCAATGTCTCGTCGGGTTTGCCGATCTGCACCGCCGACGCCGCGGTCAACCGCGAGCGAAGGTCGGCGAGCGGGACCAACCAACGCGCGGGCGGATGTTCGGCGGTCAGCAGGAGATGACCGCGCCGTTCCGACACCACGTTATAGAGGTGAAGCAGCGCGGTATGATCCACCTTGCCGTCCGCATTTTCGAGAATGCAACAGGCCGCACCGCCCAAAAGGTCATCGGGCGCCCGGCTGGCGACTTCCCGCGCTTCCAGCATGACCGCACCGCTGCGCGCCTGCCAGACATGCGCCAAATGGGTCTTGCCGCAGCCGGTCGGGCCGTGAAGGCACAAGGCGGGGCCCGGCCAGTCCGGCCAACCATCTATCCATTTCACGGCCTGTTCGTTGCACGGCGCCACGAGGAAATCTTCCTGCCCCATCGCCGGGCGGTGTTCGAAGGAGAAATGCAGCTGCGCGTCCGCGCTCATGACTCCTCTTCCGGCGCATCGGATAGCGCTTCTTCAGGGCCGAGATACAATCTGCTTGCCAGGTACTGGTTCACCAAGAACCGGACCAAGACGCCGATGACGGCAGCAACCGGCACCGCCAACATGATGCCGACCAACCCGAACAAAGCGCCGCCGGCCAGCAGGGCGAATATGATCCAGACGGCGTGTAGATTGACCCGGTCACCGACCATTTTCGGCGTCAGGAAATTGCCTTCGATAAACTGGCCCACACCGAAGACGCCTGCCACCAACAGGATCGGTGCGATGGTATCGAACTGCGCGATCGCCAAACCGATCCCCACGACAAAACCGATCAGCATTCCGAAAAAAGGCACGAAGGACATGAGTCCGGTCATCAATCCAACGACCAGACCGAAATCCAGGCCTACCAGGGACAGCCCGACTCCGTAAAACAATCCAAGCAACATGCAGACCGAGAACTGGCCGCGCACGAACCCGGCCATGGTCTCGTCCACCAATTTGACCTGTTCGCGGATCACGTCGGCATGCGCCCGCGGCAGCCAACCGTCGATCTTGACGACGATGTGGTCCCAGTCCCGCAACAGATAGAAGGCCACGATGGGGGTGATTACGAACAACGACAGCAAGCTGAACGTCACTTCCAAACCGCTCGCGAATTTTGCAAGGAATCGCACGGCGAACTTCGCAACGTCGCCGAAATGCGACTCGAAAAACTGCTTGGCCTGTTCCACGCCCTCTCCCGCAGCGACGTAACTGCGCGCCAATTCGATCAGCGGGGCGGCCTTGGTCTCGATCGCCGACACATACCGCGGCAGATTCTTGAGGAATTGGATGAGCTGCGAATACAGCAGCGGGACGAGAAACGACAGGATGATCACGAAGATTACGAAAAAGGCGGCGGTCACCAATATGGTCGACCATGTTCGCGACAGACCCATCCGTTCCAGGCGATCGCAAGCCGGATCAAGGAAATAGGCGATCGCAAATCCCGCGACGAAGGGAAAGAGTATTTCACGCAATCCGGCCAGAACAAGAATGAACAGGGCGAAGACAACGCCCCACGAGATGGCCTGTTGACGAACGGTCATGCGCGCCCTCGCGGTTGTTCCTCGGTGACGCCCCGGTTGGTCGGCTCCGCCTGGGTCGATGGCGGTGCGTCGATAAAGGCGCCTCGGCCTGTCACCCACATATACAGATAACAGGTTCCCGACGTCACCGTGGTCGCCGCGACCAGATATTCCAACGCGGTAATGACCGGCATGTCCGCGAATTCGAACGTCAGTTCCGCCAAAACCACCGCGGCCAATACAATTTGCGCAACGGTATTCACCTTACTGATGAACAAAGGCTGCATCTTGACCGGCCGGTCAATCAGCTGCGACAGCACCGTTCCGCCCACGATCAGGACGTCCCGGAACACCACGAGGATCACGAGCCAAAGCGCGATGTATTCCTGCAGGCCAAGGGTCACATAGACCCCGACCAACATGACCTTGTCGGCGATTGGATCGAGGTAACTGCCGAGTTCACTTTCCACGCGGAACCTTTTGGCGATAAAGCCGTCCACGCCATCGGAAATGCCGGCCGCGACAAACAGCCAGAATGCCGCCCACAACGAATCCGTCGCGATCAGCCACACCATGAGCGGAACGGCGATCAATCGGCCGAGCGTTATCAAATTCGGAATACTGCTTAGGAGCATGTGCTGGCTCACGGCTGGCCTGCCCGATCGTGCGACGACACCTGGCGACTACTCGGCGGAGCGCGGCCGGACGACCCAGCCACCCCGCTCCAACTCATAAGACATATCGAGGTCCTTGAGGGCGAGCGCCCGGCGCAATTGCTCGGGCTCACCCAGGAACGTCACGTCTATCTGGGCCTCGCGGATGGACAAGCGGGCCACGTCCATCTGGCGCACCGACGGCACGCCGGTAATCTTCCGTTTTACGGCCAACCAGTCGCCAAGCCGGCTTATCGGGACCCAGACCCGTATCTGTTGTTCCGATCCGGACTGCTGCAAATTGTAGGATTTCCATGCTTCCTCTAGCTCAGCGATCATTTCGGCGACCGCCCTATCGAACAATACGGCGATGTCGGAGCCCTCGCGCCCTTGAAAACTACGGATTGTGTCACGCGGGGGTTCGCCCGGTTGATGCTGCGTCATGGTGACATTCAGAACAGGCACATTCGTCGCCGGATCGATGCTGAGCTGACCCAATGCGACATAGACGCCAAACGTTTTGTATTTCTTGGTGATCGCGTCGAGCCGGGCGGCATCCCCGACAACGGCCTGTTCAGCGCTGATCTCCGAGATATCCGACAAATCCCGCAGCGGCAGAACCAACGGCAGCAATCCGGTCGGCGGCTCACGCCGCAACCAGGCATCGAACCAAGGATTGGGCTCGTCCCAAAGCAGGCGCGACCCCGCATTTTCGTATACCGGCAGAACCAGGTTAGGGCGGCTCGCGATCTCGGAATAAGGGATGCCACGATCGATAAAAATTCTTCGTACCGCCTCCGGCTTGAAGCGCACGTTTAGCGTTGCGAGATACCGTCCCCCGCCGAACTTCTCTTCGGACACCGCGAAGTCCCGCAGCGCCGACGCGACAAGCCCATCGGTCACCTCGGGCAATTTGCCGTGATCGGTCCGCAACGTGAGCCGCTCAAGAAGTGTCCTCAACGCCTCCCGCTGCGCCTTGGCAATGCCGACACCCTTCGCGGAAACCTCGTCCGTCGCTCGTTCGTCCACCCGGACGTTCGAGACGGAGTAGATTTCCGTGGCGGAAACCGGCTGGGAAAAGACCAAGGCAATGAGCAGAAAGAAAGCTATGCCGAGGTGTTCGAAACCCCGCAAATGGAGCATTACAAATATTCCCGGATGAAGTATCTTCGGCGCCCAGTTTATACCGCTTATCACCGAGGACGCTATAGCTCCAAAGTCACCCAAGAGCGGCCTGACCTACCGGGATGCCGGTGTCGATATCGATGCCGGGAACCGGCTGGTCGAGGCAATCAAGCCGATGGCGAAGTCCACCATTCGCCCCGGCGCGGACGCCGCGCTGGGCGGGTTTGGCGGCCTGTTCGACCTGAAAGCCGCAGGATTCAAGGATCCCGTGCTTGTCGCCGCGACCGACGGCGTCGGGACCAAGTTGATGGTCGCGATCGCCGCGAACCATCATGGCACGATCGGTATCGATCTCGTCGCCATGTGCGTCAACGACTTGGTGGTGCAAGGGGCGGAACCTCTGTTCTTCCTGGATTATTTCGCGACCGGCAAAATCGATCCCGGGATCGCCGAATCGATCGTCGACGGCATCGCCGAGGGATGCCGCCAAGCCGGATGCGCGCTGATCGGCGGCGAAACGGCCGAGATGCCGGGGCTTTACGACGGCTCCCACTACGACCTTGCGGGCTTCAGCGTCGGCGCAGCCGAACGTGGGGCGTTGCTCGGCGGGCGCGACGCCCGGCCGGGGGACGTCATCCTCGGCCTGGCGTCGAACGGCCTGCACTCGAACGGTTATTCCCTGGCGCGGAAGGTGGTGGAAGACCGCGGCCTGGACTATGCGGACGCCGCGCCCTTCGCGCCGGGCCGGACGGTCGGCGAAGCGCTCCTCGACCCGACCCGGATCTATGTGCAGAGCTGCCTCGCGGCCATCGCCGCGGCCGGCGGCGGGGTACATGGGTTGGCGCATATCACCGGCGGCGGCTTAACCGAGAACCTGCCGCGCGTTCTGCCCGACGACGTGGCCGCCCATATCGATCTGTCGTCATGGACCGTCCCGTCCGTGTTCACCTGGCTGGCGGACGCTGGCGGCATCGCGGACGGGGAACTGATGCGGACATTCAATTGCGGTGTCGGCATGGCGGTCATCGTTGATCCCGACGCGGCAGACGCGGTCACCGGCGCGCTGGAAGCGCATGGCGAGACAGTCATTCCCATCGGCGCCGTCCATCCGCGCACCGGGGATCCGGTGCAGTATTCCAACGGTGCGGCATGACGGACAAGCTGAAGGTCGGGGTCTTGATTTCGGGTCGCGGCACGAACCTGCAGGCGCTGATCGACGCCTGCGCGAAGCCCGGGTTTCCAGCCGCCATTTCATTGGTAATTTCCAATGTCGAAGGCGCAATCGGGCTGCAGCGTGCTGAAAGGGCCGGCGTCGCGACCCAGGTCATTCGCCATCAATCCTTCGACAGCCGGGCTGACTTCGATGCGGCGGTCGACACTGCGCTCAAAACGGCGAGGATCGAATTGGTTTGCCTCGCCGGCTTCATGCGGCTTTTGACGGCGGAATTCGTCGATGCGTGGCGAGACCGCATGATCAATATTCATCCGTCGCTCCTGCCGGCCTTCAAGGGCCTCGACACCTGTCAACGAGCGCTCGATGCCGGGGTCAAGATCGCGGGATGCACGGTCCATTTCGTCCGGGTGGAGATGGATGATGGCCCAATCATCGTCCAGGCGGCGGTGCCGATCTTACCCGGCGACGACAGCAACCGGCTGGCGGCCCGGATACTGGAAAAAGAGCATATCGCCTATCCGCTGGCCCTGCGCCTTATCGCCGAAGGCAAGGTCCGTGTGGTCGACGAAATAGCCCAGGTCGAAAATAGCGCGCCATCGACGGAAGCACTGATCAATCCATTGGGGAATTGACAGGACGGACTTGCGAAACGCGACGGACCGTTATACCTACTGGGATAAATCTACATCGGAGGGAAAGAATGGCGACCGAACCGCAAATGCAGCATTTGAGCGCGCCGCAGGCAAACATTCAGACATGGAACAACGTCACACGGCTGATCCTCGTTTCCTGCATCGCGATTGCCATCCTGCTGAGCGTTATGGCGCTGACGCTGCTGTAAGAGCGCATGCGGCCGCGGCATCCGACCTGGGATGCCGCCTACACGACTCCTAAAATCCAGCAATGAACGTCCGCCGCCGGTCCGCGCACCGGACGCGGCGGTTGTGATTAGCCGACGATTTCGGTCTGGCTGAAGAAATAGGCGATTTCGTTGGCCGCGTTTTCCGGGCTATCGGAACCGTGAACCGAGTTCGCCTCGATCGATTCACCGAAATCCTTGCGGATCGTGCCGTCGTCCGCATTCGCCGGATTGGTCGCGCCCATGATGTCGCGGTTCCCGGTGACGGCATTGTCACCCTCCAGTACCTGCACGACGACAGGCCCCGAAGACATAAAGTCGCAGAGATCCTTGAAAAAGGCCCGTTCCTTATGGACGGCATAGAACCCTTCGGCCTGTTCCCGCGTCATGTAAATCCGCTTCTGCGCCACGATCCGGAGTCCCGCCTCCTCGAACCTGGCGTTGATACGTCCGGTTAGATTTCGACGTGTCGCATCCGGTTTGATAATGGACAATGTGCGTTCGACTGCCATCGAACTGCCCCCTTGATTGTGTTGGCCGATATTAAGGCCGCCGGGTTATAGACGGCCCGCTCCCGTTGGGCAAGCCGATCTTCCTTCCCCAAAAGGGATAATCCTTCACTTTCATAACATTCCCGCGCCGTGCTATCCAACGCCGCCATGCTCTCTATCCAGTCCCTCGGTTTCAGGATCGGCGGACGGTCGCTGTTCGAGGACGCGACGGTCCAAATCGGCACCAAACGACGTATTGGTGTCGTGGGCCGCAATGGAGCCGGTAAATCAACGCTTTTACAGCTGATTTCGGGCGATCTGACCCCGGATGCCGGTTCCGTATCGATTGGTCCCCGTATTCGCACCGGCTATGTCGAGCAGTTCACACCCTCGGGCGACCGGTCCGTGCTGGACGTGGTGTTGGCCGCCGATACCGAGCGCACCGATCTACTGGCGGAAGCGGAAACCGCAACCGACCCGCACCGGATCGCCGACATCCATACGCGGCTGACCGATATCGAGGCCCATTCCGCCCCGGCGCGCGCGGCGACCATCCTGGCGGGTCTCGGATTCGACGAGGCGACCCAGCAAGGACCGATCAACGCGCTTTCGGGCGGATGGCGCATGCGTGTGTCGCTCGCCTCCGTGCTCTTCAGCGCCCCGGATTTACTGCTGCTGGACGAACCCACCAACCATCTCGATCTGGAAGCGGCGCTCTGGCTGGAAAGCTACCTCGCGGGCTATCCGCACACGTTCCTGCTGGTCAGCCATGACCGCGGCCTGCTCAACCGGTCCGTGGACGGAATTCTGCACGTGGATGACGGCCGCCTTGCGCTGTATCCCGGCGGCTATGACCGGTTCGAGCGGACCCGCCGCGAGCGCCAAGCGCGGCAACTGGACGAACGGACCCGACAGCTCCGCGAACGCGAACGCATCCAGCGCTTCGTCGACCGGTTCCGCGCCCAGGCGAACAAGGCGCGGCAGGCGCAGAGCCGCATCAAGATGCTGGAGCGCATGGAGCCGATCGCACCGCTGCAGGCGGAATCGGCGATTTCGTTCAGCTTTCCCGAAGCGGAGGAGCTGCCGCCGCCGCTGCTCACCATGGATTCGGCCACGGTTGGATACGAGCCCGACACCCCGGTCCTGCAACCGCTGAACCTGCGTCTCGATATGGATGACCGCATCGGGCTGCTGGGTCAGAACGGCAACGGCAAAAGCACGCTGCTGCGGCTGCTGTCGCGCCAACTCGACGCCCAATCCGGAAGTCTTTCCTTGCCCCGCAAGCTGCGGGTCGGATATTTCGCGCAGGACCAGTTGGAGCAACTCGACCCCGACCAGACCGCCCTGGACTATATCCAGCGCCTCCTGCCCGACCGGACCGAACAGGCGGTGCGCGGCCATCTCGGCCAATTCGGGTTTCAACAGGAAAAGGCGGACCAGCAGGTCGAAAGCCTATCCGGCGGCGAGCGGGCCCGGCTGGTGCTGGCCGGCATCTGTTGCGACGCGCCGCAATTGCTCCTGCTGGACGAACCGACCAACCATCTGGACTTGGACGCCCGCGAAGCCCTGCTGCTGGCACTGAACGAATACAACGGTGCTGTGATCCTGGTGACCCATGACCATGACCTGCTGGCCCGCGCGGTCGAGCGGCTGTGGCTCGTCGCCGACGGCACCTGCGTGCCCTACGAGGACGACCTCGACGCCTACCGCCGCAGCCTGATGGAGCAAAAACGCAAATCCAACGGCGCCGGACGCAAGGACACGCCGGCCGCGCCGCGATTGTCCAAGCGGGACGTCCGCCAATCCCGCGCCAACGCCCGCGCCGCGATCGCTCACCTGCGCAAGGCGGTGCGCGACGCCGAATCCAAGCTGGAAAAACTGACGGTTGAGCGGTCGAAGATCGACGCCGTCCTCGCCGACCCGGCGACCTACGACAAACCCGCCGAGGAAATCACCGGCCTGACCCGTCGAAAGGCCGAACTGGACCGCGACGTCGCCAGCGCGGAGGAGAACTGGCTCGCCGCGCAGGACGCCTTGGACGCGAGCACAGCTGAGCCATAGCGGCGGCTGGCGCGATAGAAACACCGCGCGATGCCCGGCCGGATATTCGATCGTCGATGGCGGGGACAAGCAACATTTCACCGAAATCGAAGCCGCCGCCCTGTTTCCCGGCCGCCGACCAAGGAATCGCAACGGCGGCCGAATCGGACGTTGCGCGTTGATAGCGGCGCCGCGATTTGATATTTAATCGTACATCGTCGAATTACGATAAATATGGTTTCACATGCCCACCGCCGACACTCAATCCACATTTGAAATGCCGCCGCCGTCCACGAAGCATGACCAACTCGCAGTGCTCGCGAAAGCGCTCGGGCACCCTGCCCGGCTCGGAATCATCGCGATGCTGCATGAAAAGCAGACCTGCATTGGCTGCGATATCGTGGACGCAATCGGATTGGCCCAATCCACCACGTCCGAGCATTTGCGCATCTTGAAAGCGGCGGGACTCATTACCGGTGAGATCGATCCGCCGCGCGTTTGCTATTCTCTGAATGCGGATGCGATGGAACCGTTGCGCGGCTTCCTGCGCCGAATTGCGGAGCCGCCGACAGCGAGCGAAACAAAGCGAACAGCAGAACTTAATAAAAGGCGCTCCTGACAATGCAGGAAACCAGTCTTTCCCGCCGCCTGGCCGCCGAGTTCGGCGGCACCGCCCTGCTCCTCGCCACGGTCGTCGGGTCGGGGATCATGGGGGAACGGCTAGCCGGCGGCAACGTCGCGGTCGCCCTGCTCGGCAACACGATCCCGACGGGTGCGATCCTGGTCGTTCTCATCACGGCGCTTGGCCCGATATCCGGGGCACATTTCAATCCCGCGGTGACGTTGGCCTTCCTAATCCGGCGCGAGATCAAAGGGTTCGCAGCGTTTCTGTATGTCGCGGCGCAAGTTGCCGGAGGAATTGTCGGCACCCTGATCGCGCACGCGATGTTCGAGGAAGCGGTTTGGCAAATGTCCGCGAACGCCCGAACCGGTCCCGCACAATGGCTGTCTGAAGTCGTCGCGACTTTCGGGCTCGTGGGCACGATCTTCGCCGCCCTGCGATGGCGGCCGGACAGCGTCGCCTGGATGGTCGGGCTCTATATCACGGCGGCCTATTGGTTCACCGCCTCCACCAGTTTCGCGAACCCGGCGGTCACCCTTGCGCGCGCCCTGACGGATACCTTTTCCGGCATCCGGCCCATCGATGCGCCCGCCTTCATCGCAGCACAATGCATCGGTGCGGTCATCGCAACGGTGGCACTTGGATGGCTGCTGCATCCAAAGGGCTACCCGGAAGCCGGCGCCGGCCGGCAGAAGGCCGCCGCGGCGCCGGAATAAGACCGCCCGCCTTGGTTCGAACTCGACCCGCGCCATTTGATCGTGGGATGAGAATCATTTGAGTCGGTAGCGGAGCGAGGGCCTTCCCCGGCGTCGAACTGAGCGGACCGCTTTGACTCCTGGCATCGGCGTATGCACTGATTGGCCGCATACGCCAATCTCAAGCCCCTTAGCGGAGGTCGCATGACCAATGGTATCGCGGTAATCGGAAATTCCATGCGAAATGTCGGCGCGCCAATGGCGGGCGACCTGGCGCTCGGAGGGCACGACGTGCGCCTCGCGCTATGGGCCGATCAAAGCGACCTTTTGGAGGACATCCGAACGGCCGGCGGCGTCTCTATTACGGCGCCGGCGGACCAGATGCTGTCGGGCCGAAACGGGCTTGGAAAACTTCGGCTTCTGACGCAGGACCCCGCAGAGGCGGTCGCCGGAGCGGACCTGGTGGTCCTGGATGTCGAGCCGATGGAGCTCGAGCAACGGGCGGCGAATGTCATTCCGCATCTCGAAAACGGCCAAGTCCTGTACATCAACAGTCACGGTTACTGGCCTAGTCTGCGCCTGGCATCGGCCCTGCGGTCGGCTGACAAGGCCGGCGTGACCGTCCTCGAGGGCATTGCGCCCAACGTCGGCTCCCGGCGGACCGGCGCGGAGGTCACGTCGTATTACGTGCGGAACGACGTTCCCTTTGCCGCGTTTCCCGCAAACCGTACCGCGGACGCCGAGCGGTTCCTTCCCTTCGTTTCGCCATCGGCGGAACTGCGACGCGATGTCATCGAAACCAACTTCGAAAACCTGAACATGTTGGTGCACCCGGCCATGACGCTGCTCAACGTGGGGTATTTCGACCGCGCGGAGGAAGCAGGCGACACGATCAGTTTCTACGGTACCGGAAACACGGTCCATGCGGGCCGGCTCGCCGAAGCGCTCGATGCGGAGCGAACCGCAGCCTGCAAGGCCTATGACGTCCGGTTTCGGCCGCTGCTCGACCATATCCACCGCATATACGGCGGCGGGGGCGACACGGTGCACGAGGCCGTGAAGCAAGCACCGGTCTATGCCAGATCGGGCGAGATGCGGGCGACGATCTGGCAAACGTGGATGGAGGGGGATCTTCCGCTTTCCCATGTCCCCTTCGTGGAATTGGCCGAGAATGCGAACGTGGGTGCACCGCTGCGCCGCGGCTTCGTCGATATTGTCGATGCCTTGCTGGGCACCAACTCGTGGAAGGACGGCCTCAACCTCGAACGGCTCGGACTCGCCGGCATGTCCGTCGAGCAGATCCGTGCGTATGTCGCAACGGGCAATCCCGGATCATAGCCGGCAAATCTACCCGAGCTTTTCGCCGAAAAACTTCAAAACCTCGCTCCAGGCCTCTTCACTGACGTCATGGCGGTATTTTTCCGCGCTCGTGAATGACTGGAAGGCATGGCCCGCACCGTCGTAGCGGTGGAACACATAAGGGACGCCGGCCTTCTTCAGCGCGGTCTCGTAGTCGTCGACATCCTCCGGTGAAGGATTGGCGTCTTCATTGCCGAAGAAACCGGCAACCGGGCAGTTGATGTTCCCGGCGAGTTCGATCGCCGGCGGCGTCTCCGGTCCCATCGGCAATTTGATGCGCCCGCCGTAGAAAACCGCGCAAGCCTTGAGGTCCGGATTGTGGCACGCACCGAGCCAGGAGACGCGCCCGCCCCAGCAATGACCGACGATACCGATACGGTCGCCGTCCACATTCGGCATGCCCGCGAGGAAATTGAAGGTCGCTTGCAGGTCCAAAACCGTCCAGTCATCGCGGAACTCGTCGCGCTTGACCTGCATTTCCTCTTCCTTCGGCCACCAGTGGAAGATGAAGGGCGCGGCGACGACATACCCGTTCTCGGCGTAGCGTTCGGCAATCTTTAACGTCACCTCGTCGTTTTCCACGCCGGTATGCCCCACCGGAATATGTTGCGCCAAGACGATGCCCGGATGCGGGCCTTCCCCCTCGGGTTCGAAGACGAAGATTTCCATCGGACTGTCTTCAACGGTGACGGTTTCAATGCGGTGCACGATTGATTCTCCCTATCCGCTATTCACTTGCTTGGTGTTATCCGACGGGCGTTATGCCTTGAAGGCCGCAACGGATTTTTCGTCGAAATTCAACCCCAATCCGGGCTTGTCGGGCAGCACGAGTTCGCCGTCCTCGATCGCCGGCGTTTCCTCATAGAGCTTAAGCATCCACGGCATGTATTCCACCGTCAGCCCGTTCGGGCAGGCGGCGACCACATGGACCAAGATCTCCGGCATCACATGGCTGACCACCGGCAGATTAAACGCCTCGGCCATGCCCGCAACCTTCATCCAGGACGTCACGCCGCCGACCCGCGCGATATCGATCATGACGATGTCGACCGACCGCGCCTCGATCATCTGCCGGAACGGCGCGATCCCATAGAGATACTCGCCGCCGGCGACCGGCGTGTTCAGGGCGGCGGTGACACGGGCCAATCCCTGATAGTCGTCGGCCGTGGTCACGTCCTCCAGCCAGAACAAACCGACATCCTCGACGCGGCTGCCGATGTCGATCGCCTGTTCCGGCCGCCAGCGTTGGTTGATGTCGCACATCAATTTGATATCCGGGCCGATCGCCTCCCGCACGACGCGCACGCGCCGCATCTCGTCGGCCGGCGTCGGGTCGCCGGGCAGCGCCATCTGGGTCTTCATCTCGCGAAAGCCCTTCTGGACCAGAACTTGCGCCGCCCGCTGCGCCTCGTCGTCCGTCAGGTTCCGGCGCAAAGAGCCCGATGCATATGTCGCGACGCGGTCGCGATGCCCGCCGAGAAGCTTCCACAAGGGCTGGTCGAGCGCCTTTCCCTTGATGTCCCACAACGCAATGTCGATCGCCGACAAGGCCAGCATGAAGATGCCGCCCGGCCCGCAGGAATCGCCGATCCCACTGTGCAATTTCGCTAAGATCTTCTCGATGCGCAGCGGGTCCTCACCGACGGTCAGGGCGGCGAGGCCTTCGACCGCCAAATGCAAGCTGCCGGTCAACTCGGCGCCGTAGAAGGTGACGCCAATGCCCTCCACGCCTTTATCGGTACGAAGCCGCAGAATCACGATCGGGCGGGCCCCCTCGCCGCGGGCTTGCGTATTGGCCAAAGGATCGTCTTCCGGAATGTTCAGCATCGTCGCTTCGTAGCCGGTAATTTTCATCGCGCCTTCATCCGTTCGTCAGGGTCCAAAGGAGAACAGTAGCACACACCGCATGGCGACGGTTCCGCGCCCGAATGCGCGCCATCGCGTGGTGGAAATTTACCGGCCGGCCGGTATTGAGATCGATCGAAGGAAGATCCATCTATGCTGCGTAGAATTGTAACCTGATGAAGCCAAACGACGAGTTTGATTGTGGCGAACGAACTTTATGATCTATTGGGCGTTCCGAAGGATGCATCGAGCGATGACATCAGAAACGCCTACCGAACGCTGGCAAAGAAGCATCATCCCGACCTGAACCCGGGGGATAAGGCGGCGGAGGAAACCTTCAAAAAAATTAAGGCCGCCAACGAAATCCTGTCCGATCCCGAGAAACGGCGGCAGTACGACGCCGGCGAGATCGATGCGGAAGGCAACGAAACGCAGCAACACTTCTATCGCGAATACGCGTCGTCCGGCGGCGAACATCCATACCGGTCGTCGGCCGGGTTCGATGATATCGGCGACATCTTCTCGGATCTCTTCCGCGGCCGCGGGGGCGCGCAGGGGGGCGAGAACGTCAACATCAATATGCGCGGCGGCGACGTTCGCTATTCGATGGAAGTCTCGTTTCTCGAAGCCGTAAACGGTGCGAAAAAGCGCGTCACCATGCCGGACGGCAAGACGCTCGACATCACGATCCCGGCTGGCCTGAATGAAGGTCAGGTCCTCCGGCTTCGCAATCAGGGCATGCCCGGGTTCGGCGGTGGCGACGCGGGCGATGCCTATGTCGAGGTTCGCGTCGCTGCGGATCCGACGTTCCGCCGCCAAGGCCGGAACATTCATGTCGACCTGCCTATCGCCCTGCATGAAGCGGTTCTGGGCGCGAAAGTGCGGGTTCCCACCGTCGGCAACGCCGTGACGATGACCGTACCGCCCGGGTCCAACAACGGCGATACGTTGCGCCTGAAGGGCAAAGGCGTGCCCGGTACGGGCGGACGGTCCGCGGGCGATCAGATCGTGACACTGCGGGTGCAGCTTCCCGAGAAACCCGATGAAGAATTGAAATCCTTCCTGGCGGAGTGGGCAAAGTCCAATGCCTACGACCCACGAGCCGGATCCGGGAGTCGATGACATGCGCAATGAAGACGAGATCCTCGGCACGTTTACCGAACTCCGCCGCGAAACGCTTCATGTTTGGATAGAGCGCGGATGGATTACGCCCGCGCGCGGGCGGTCCGGCTACCGCTTTCAGGAAATCGACGTGGCGCGGCTGCGCTTGATCCTTGAATTCCGTACCGATCTAGAGCTGGAGGAGGAAGCGCTTGATGTCATCCTCCCCTTGCTGGATCAGGTGCACGGCCTTCGCCGCGAGCTGCATCGGCTTGCCGACGCTATCAACGCCCAGCCGCAGGATGTGCGGACACGAATCTCGGCGCACCTGGCAAAGAACTGACCGGCCGGCCGGCATCGTGCCGACCCACGATCCGGCGATTACGCCAAATATTCGCCGCCGTTCACGTGTAATGTCTCGCCGGTAATAAAGCGCGCGGCCGGCTGGCATAGGAAATTCACGGCGTTCGCAATATCGCTCGGCTCGCCCATATAACCGACCGGCGCGGCATTCGGGACGTTTTTCGGGTGCGGTCCTGCCGAGGCCGGCCGCTCGCCTCCGATCAGGCCGACACAGACGGTATTGACCGTAATGCCCTTGTCGCAGAACTCGCTCGACAGGCTGTGCGTCATCGCTTCGAGCCCGCCCTTGCCCGCATGGACGTGAACCCGCTCCGCGTAGCCGGCGTAATGTCCGAGACCGCTGATATTCACGATGCGGCCCCAGCCCTGTTCGACCATGTGCGGAAGTACGGCCCGGCTACAGAGAAATGCCCCGTCCAGGATGATATGCACGATGCGGTGCCACTCCTCGAAGCTGAGTTCGAGCGTCGGCACGCGGCCGCGGTCTGCGGCATTGTTCACCAGGATATCGACAGGGCCAAGGTCGTCGGCGATCGCATCGACCATGTCGATCACACTCTTCTCCTCGGTGACATCGGCGATATACACCCCGGCTTTCACCCCGAGCGCCTCGAGTTCTTTCCGGACGCCTTCCGCTTCCGAAATCGAACGGCGCGTATTGATCGCCACGGACGCGCCGCATCGCGCCAAATCGAGCGCCGTCGCGCGTCCCGACCGGCGGACCGCCCCCGTCACCAAGGCCACCTTGCCCGCCAACGTCTTTCCATCGCCATTGCTCATAACGCAGCTCCCTCGATTTCGACGGGTCGCTTTCCCGTCGACCGACCCGTCTCCATAGTCGGGCGGCCCAGGATCGAAGGCAAATCCACGTGAATCACCGACCAACGTTGTCGGGGGGCGATTGCGGCCCAAGCGCCTCTATCCTTTAATGAGGAGTATCCGGCGACGCGCGGGCATTTCCCCTCCGTATCGCGTCGCCCGGTGGCCGGCGCGGGAGGCGATGTGGCAACCGAAAGCTTTGACCAACTCAGTGCACGCCATGGCCGGACCTACGGTTGGTTCCTGACCATCGGCGGTATGGTTGCCTCCTTCACCATGGTGTTCTCCGGCACTATCGTCAACGTCGCCGTCCCCGATGTCATGGGCGCTTACGGAGTCGGCCAGGACAAGGCACAACTCCTTTCGACCGCTTTCATCGCCACCATGACGGCGAGCCAGCTCCTGAACGCGTGGTTCATCCATACGTTCGGTAAGCGCCTCGCATTCTGTCTCCTGCTGGCCGTCTTCGCCCTTGGCGGGGTGATCTGCGGCGTTGCGCAGGTCCTCGACGTGATCATTTTCGGCCGCGTGATGCAGGGCTTCGCCGCCGGCATCATCCAGCCCCTCGTCATGGTCACCCTGTTCGAAATATTTCCGAAGGAACGGCGCGGTACGGCGATGGGCATATACGGCATGGGGCTGGTGTTCGCCTTGGGCCTCGGTCCCGTCATCGGCGGGATCACCGTGGACGCACTCGGCTGGCGTGCAATCTTCTACGTACCCCTGCCGCTGGTCCTGCTGGCCTTCGTTATGGGTGTCGTCTTCATGCCGTCACAACGCGACGAGGGACCGCGAACGCCGTTCGACTGGACGAGCTATGCGCTTCTTTGCATCGCGCTCTACTGTCTGATTTCCGGAATTTCCAACGGCCAGCGCGAGGGCTGGCTTTCGAACGATATCGCACTGCGCCTCGTCATCGGCATCGGTGCGGCGGTGGGCTTCACCTTGATGCAACTCCGCGAGGGCGCGCGGCTGCTCGACTTCACCTTATTCAAGAACGCGCGGTTCGCATCGGCGATCGTCCTGGCTTTCGTCTTCGGCATGGGCAATTTCGCGATGACCTACGCGGTTCCGGTGTTTGGTCAGATCGTTCAGGGATACACGGCGACGGTCGCGGGCTTCCTGCTGTTGCCGGCCAGCCTGCTCCTGATGATCATCTTCCCATTGACCGGCCGCCTAGCGGATCAGGTGCCGCCACAGCTTCCGATCATGGGCGGACTCATCCTGTTCGCCCTGGGCGTCTATTTCATGGCGGGCGCGGACATCAACACGGTGTTTTGGACATTCGCGTTCTTCGCCATCATCTCGCGTGTCGGCATGGGCTTCATCAACCCGCCCCTGATGGCGTCCGCGCTCAACAGCTTGCCGCCGGAACGATTGAACCAGGGATCGGGAACGATCAATTTCTTCCGGCAACTTGGCGGGGCCTGCGGCATCAACCTGCTGGTCGTAATTCTCGAGATCAGGACGCAGTTTCACAGCGACAGCCTGTCGGCGACTCAGACGATCGCGAACGCGACGACCCGAGAAATGCTGGAGCAGGTGAAGAAGATCCTGCAGGCGGATGGCGTGCCGGAAGCCATGCTGGATTCCCTGGCGAACGACTACCTGTCACAGGTCATCGAGGCGCAGGCGACCACCTTCGGATTCCAGGACGGTTTTCTGATCACGGCAAGCGTCTTCATCCTCGCCTTGATCCCGGCCTGGATTCTGGGCCGGTCCAAAGCCTCGTCGTAGTTGCAATGCTCGGTAGGACACCGGTGGCGCCGACCGGATGTTGGGGCTATCCTGGCTTCAACAAAGACCAAACAACCTGGAGCCGACCGATGCCGACGCTGTCCGGAAAATGCCTCTGCGGGAATATCCAATACTCTGCCGATACCGACATCAAGCTGATGGCCAATTGCCATTGCACCGACTGCCGCGCCGCGACGGGCGCCGCGTATGGCACGCTGGTATTCGTCGAAGAAGACGCGCTGCAAGTCACCGGCACGCCGAAGGTCTTTCACCACAAGTCCGACAGCGGCTCGGATATGGAGAAGCATTTCTGTCCGGACTGCGGGTCGCAGCTGTTCGGCAAGAACTCCAACCGGGCGAATATGGTGAGCATCCGCGCCGGCAGCCTTGATCAGACCGATCTGGTAAAGCCTGCGGTCAATGTCTACCTGTCCAGCAAGATCGGTTCGACGCCGGTCGACCCCGAGTTGAAGGGCTTCGACAAGATGCCCGGCTAGCCGGGCGCATTGACGATGCGATAGCGCGAAGTCACGAGGCCGGACGGGAATGTCCGCGTGTCCAGGTGTTCGCAATCGACGTCGCGGTCCAAGGCGCCGAATAACGGCAATCCGTCACCGATCAGGATCGGGATACGGGTGAGCGTCATATCGGCGATAAGGCCGTCCCGCAGGAAAGACTGCACGACCTTGCCACCGTCGATATAGGCCCGTCGCCACCCTTGCCCGTCGAGCATCTTCATCACGCCGGCCGGGTCGAGCCGGGTCAGCGTCACCCGATCCGCAATTTCAGCAGGCACATCGTCCTGGCCGAGCGTCTGGCTCATCACCACGACCGGTTTCGCATACGGCCATTCCTCGAAGGCCCGCACAGCCTCGAACGACCCGCGCCCCATGACAAGGCCGTCGACCGACGCCATGAAGGCGTCATAGCCGTGATCCTCGCCCTCGGTCAGCTGTTTCATCAACCAATCCAACGCGCCCGACGCCCGGGCGACGAACCCGTCGAGACTGGTCGCGATGAACACATGGCCGGTCGGCATGATGGGATCCAACTGTAGGGGGCGACCGCACCGGTCTGGCGGGTCGGGGTAGCCACCTTCCATACCCCAACCGGACGAAATTTCACAGCCCGGTATTCCTAGTTCCGCCTATTCTCCGCGATGAAGGCCTCGATTTCGGCCTTCGTCATCGCGTCCCGGAACATCTCGGCGCGCATCCAGACGCGTTGCTCGCTGATCTTTTCGATGGCGTCCTTCATCCGGTGCAGGTCGTCGTCCGACTTGATGTGGCTGACCGCTTCCTTTGCCTGTTCCATGTAATGGTCGTGCTCGTCGTCGTAGATCGTCTGCATCGCCTTCGCGGTCAGATCGTTCACCGCGCTGCCGCTCAGGTCCTTCCCTTCCCGAAACAGCCGCGCGCCGCCCCCCTCGGTGAAGCCGACCGCCGCGTTCAGCAGCGGGTCGTCCTGCGCCACATAGCCGCGCCGCAGATCGCCAAGCTTCTTTTCCTCCGAAAGCTGAATGGTGTCATCGGACGAGATCGAACGGCCCACCAGATGCTCGAAGATATCCGCCAGCAGGACGTAGTGATTGAATTCCTGAACCAATTGCAGCAGGAGGAAGTGATAGTCGTGCCGGTCGATTTCCTTGTCGACCTGGGGGAACATCGCGACCGCATCGGTCAGTTCCTTGTGCAGGCCATTGAAGAACCCGTCGACCGGGTTCAACTCTTTCCAGATTTGAGCGCGGAGATAGAAGATGTGATCGTCGTCGGCCGCTCTTGCGAAAAAGCGTTTGGCAATTTCCGCCTCGCATTCCCAATACGGCCACGCGGCATCAATCAATTCCTGTTCAATATCGTCCATATCCGCCTCCGGGCGATGTCAATGCAATGGAATTAACGTTAACGCGTGGCCCAGATGACAGCAACTTCAAGCCCTTGGCCGCGCCGGGCCCGGCAAAGTCTCCGGCTGGCGCCTCGCGCAACAGTCGCCCGTTCGCGGCGGCCGCGTTGCGCCCATACCTCCCCAAAGGAGATGTCCGTTTGGGCGATTCGAAGCGGCGGGGCCCACCGCGATAGTATGGACGAATTCCATGGAGAGGAAAGAACCGCCGTTGACCGAACCGCATGCCATGACACCGCTGGCGCAGGCCACCGACGCTGCCAAGAACGGGCGGTTGGACGAGGCGGAGTCCGTGCTGAGGGGACTGCTCCTCGAAACGCCGAAGGACGCCGAGGCGCACAACCTGATTTTCGCGATCGCAATGCAGCGGCGGGATTTCCAGCTCGCCCGGAAGCGCGCCGAAGCCGCCCTGACGCACCTGCCGGACGACGCCCGCGCGCTCAATAACCTCGGGTCGGTTCTGATGCAGTTTGACGATTATGACGGCGCCTTGGCCAAATTCGACGCGGCGGTCGAAATCGCCCCGAGCTATTTCTTCGCACGGCGAAATCGTGGCCTGTTGCATCTGTCATTCGAGCGCTTTGTCGAGGCGGCCGCTGATTTCAAGGCCGCGGTCGCAGCTCAACCCAACCGCGCCGACACGCGTATTGCCCTTGCTGACGCCCTCATCGAAATCGGACAAGTCGATGCGGCGACGGCGGAAATCCAGACCGCCGTCAAGCTCGGCACCGGTTCACATGCGGAGCAGACCTATATCGGTGGCCGTCTGCTGTATCGGATGGGTAAATTCCCCGCAGCCCGCCAGGCCTTCGCCGCCGCCTTGTCGTCGGACCCGACCAAGATGAAGCACTACCGGGCATTGGCCGCGGCGAGTTTTCACAGCGGCGATGCCATCTACGGAAAAGAAGTCACCCGCGCCTGCGTCGAGCGATTCCCCAGCATCGAGCGCGGCCCCGGTGAACCCGCCCAGAGGGTCCTGGTTCTGGAGGCGCTCGGCGAGGATTGCTTTACCACGATGGGGCGCAAGGGCCTGAACTATCGGCCCGGTAACTATCCCGCCTTTATGCCGCCCGAGCGCATCGCATACACCCACGTCCTGACCGATACGATCGACACGCTCGGCGGCGTCATCGACCTTGGAAAATTCGATCTCGCGATCAACAATCGCTCGGTGCACGAAAGGCTCGTGATGCGCGGCCAGGTCGACCGGTTCGATCGCATCGTCGCCGAACTGCCGATGCCGCTGATCAATCCGCCCAAGGCGGTCGCGCAGGCGACCCGCTTGAACAATTCGCGGAAATTCGCGAATGCCGAACATTTCATCTTTCCGCGGACAATCAAGGTGACGCACGAGACGGACGCCGCCGCTACCCGGAGCCGCCTCCTGGACGAAATATCCCTTCCCCTCATCCTGCGTCCGCTCGATACGCAACTGGGGATCGGCGCGGTCCTGGTGCGGGACGAAACCGCCCTCGAACAGCATTTCAGCACGTCCCCGTATTCCGATTTCTATGCGATCGAGTATCACGATTGCATTTCCGAAGACGGCCTGTTCCGGCGGTACCGTTACGCCTGTATCGGCGGGCAGCTCGTCCCCGACAACATGCATGCGGCAAAGGAATGGAATGTCCACGGCCATGGGCGCGATACCTTGGACTGGTATGGCCAAGGCTTGGACCGCGAAGAAATGGCCTACCTCGAAGATCCGGAATCGGTTCTCGGCGCCCTTCCGGAGGTTCTTTTCAAGGAGATCGCCGACAACACCCCCCTCGACATCTTCGGCATCGACTTCGGGTTTCGGAAAGACGGGCGTATCGTCGTCTTCGAAGCGAACGCCGCAATGGCAATCACCGAAGCGGATCTCAATAAATTCCCGTACCGGCGCGCCGGCTGGAAAGAAGCGGTCGCCCGGGTCGAGGCCTATTTCTCGGAAAAGGCGGCGCAGTAGCGCGGAGCCGGATATCCGGCCGTTCCGCCTATTTCCAGCCGATCGGCTCGTAGCCGCGGTCCCGCAAGCATTTGTTGACGAATTTTTTGTGAACCGGACTGGGTTTCCGGGTCTTGAACAGCCCGCGGATCAGCCCCGCCGTCGCACCGGTCGCGGCGCCCACGGCCGCGCCGCGTCCGGCCGAACCGACGATGGCGCCGCCGACCGCGCCCACGGCCGCACCGACGCCGCCTCCAACCGCCGTGCCGCCAGCGACGTCACCCGCCGCCCCGTCCTTGGACGACGCGCCATGGTTTTCGGCCATCGCGACGCAACGCTCGATGTCGCGATCCGCCGCAGCCTGCCCAACAGTCGATAGATGACGGTTCGGGTACAGCACCGGTTGCGGCGACGCGCATCCGGAAAGGACCAGAACGGCGGCCGCCAAACTCAACGTAACTCGCACCATGGACACTGTCCTCCGTCGCGTCGGTTGGGCGCTACTTACCATAGAAAATATGCCGGCAATAGCTCCTTCGCCTTCCACGGGACAGGCCTCGTCCGGGCCGCTTTGGCGCTCCGGATAGCGTTCGTCCTATGATGGCCGGCACAAAGGAAAAATTACGGCGCCCCCGGACCGGGCGGTCAATCTTCGACAAGGGAGCATCATCATGAAGGCGGGATTTATTGGTACGGGCAGCATGGGATTACCGCTCGCGTCCAGTCTGCTCGATCAGGAAAAATCCCTGGTCGCCTATGACATCGATCAGGACGCGACGAAGCCGCTGGCGGAGAAACAGGCCAGGATCGTCAACGCGCCCGTTGAAGTCGCCGACGCATCCGAGGTGGTCTTCGCGTGTTTGCCGAGTATCGACAGTTTTCACGCCGTCGCTTCCGGAGCGGATGGCGTCGTCCACGGGAAACAAGTCAAGATTTTCGTGAACCTTGGAACCATGGGCACCGACGCCGTTGCCGAGGTCGAGGCGACGCTGGCGGAATCCGGCATCGCCGTTCTCGATTCGCCGATCACCGGCGGTGTGGCCCGCGCCAAGGAGCGCGACATGACGGTCATCACCTCCGGTCCGCGTGCGGTGTTCGAACAGGTCGAACCGATGTTGCAGGCCTTCGCGCGGGACATCCATCACGTCGGCGAAAAGGTCGGGCAGGCGCAGCTCACCAAGATCTGCAACAACGTCATGTCGTCCACCAACCTGTTGATCGGGTTGGAAGCCTTGGTCATGGCCGCGAAGGGCGGGGTCGACCCGGAAAAGGCCTTGGCGGTCTTCAACTCCGGTACCGGCCAGAACAGCGCGACGCTGACCAAAATTCCCAAATTCGTGATGAACCGGAGTTTCGCGATGGAAGCGCCGATGCATGTTACCGAAAAGGACTCGCATCTCTGGCAGCAGGAATCCGAGCGCCTCGGGGTGCCGCAGATCGTGGCCAGCGCAACCTATCAGGCCCTGCAACAGGCACTTGCCATGGGGATGCGCGGCAGCGACCACAGCGAGATCGTCAAGCTGGTCGAACGAAATGCGGACTACCAGCTGCCGAAAACGCGCGATTGACGACAAGGAGATTTCGATGACCCCGCCGCCCGACGCCGCAGAAACCCCCGCCGTCACGGAGCATCTTGCGCGCTTTATCCGTGAAACCGACTATGACGACATCCCCGCCGATATCCGGATATTGGCCAAAGGCCATATTCTGGACGCGCTCGGACTGTCTCTCGCGGGAGCCACGACGCCCGGCAGCCGGATCATCGCCGACCACATCGCCGCGCTGAACTGCGACGGCCAGTCGCACGTCTTCGGAACCGACCTCGTCACCGCGCCGCAATTCGCCGCGCTGGCGAACGGCGCCGCCATCCACGCGCATGATTACGACGACACCTGCCCGCAGCATCTCGCCGACCGCAACGGCGGATTGCACGCGACGGGCCCTGTGATGTCCGCCGCGTTGGCCGTTGCCGAACCGTCCGGCCTGCCCGGCCGCGCCGTGCTCGAAGCGTTCCATGTGGGCGTCGAGGTCGCGTGCCGAATCAACCACGCCGTGAACGACCGACATTGCGCCAGCGGCTATCATCCGTCCGGGACGGTGAACGTCTTCGGCACGGCGGCAGCGGCCAGCCGGCTGCTCGGCGCCTCCCATGAGGTGATGCTGACCGCGCTCGGGTTGGCCGCCAGCCATTCGAGCGGCGTGCGGGAGAACTTCGGCACGATGACAAAACCGTATCATGCCGGGCACTCGGCGGAAGGCGGCGTCATTTCCTCGGAACTGGCGGCGCGCGGCTTCACGGCGGCGCAAAATGTCCTCGAAGCGTCGCGCGGATTTTTCGCCGTCGGCGGCGGCAGCTTCGACCCGGTCCAGGTCGTGGACCGCCTGGGCGGACCTTGGGCGTTCGAGGACCCCGGCATCTGGATCAAGCCTCACCCCAGCGGCGCCTTGAACCACGCGGCCATGACCCTGCTCCGCACCTGGCTGCGCGACGGGCGTGTCGCGGCGGACAAGATCAAGGCCGTCCGGCTGCGCACGAATTCGAATGTGGTCAACACCCTGCTGCACAACCGGCCAACGACCTGGTTGGAGGCGAAGTTCAGCCTGCCCTTCAACGCCGCCGCGATCCTGGTCCGGGGCCGCGCCGGGCTTGCCGAATTCACCGACGCGGTCGTCCAAGACCCGGAGATCCAGGCGATGATCGACAAGGTCGACTACGGCGCTTTCGACACGATCGAGGACGGCTATACCAACACGACCACCTTGATCGAGATCGACCTGACCGACGGCAGCACGGTCTCCGGCGAGGTCCACTATCCGAAGGGCAGCCCCCAGGACCCGATGTCCTATGACGAGGTCACGGAAAAGTTCGAGGAGTGCGCCGACTACGCCGAGTGGCCCAAGGACAAGGCTGCCCAAATCGTCGACCTGGTAAGGGATTTCGAGGCCATCGACGACGTGCGGACGCTGACGGCGGTACTCTCCGCGCAGGCATAGCAAACGCCATTCAAGACGATGTGACACATCCGCCGAAACGCGCGATATTCGGGCTTTCCAACCGCCGGACCGCCTACCGCAGCATGAGCCCTGCCCCCGCGATACAGCCCGCTTCCGACCCCGCCTCGCTTGCGGCCTGCGTCCGGGATTTCGCGTTCCGCGAGATTGTGCCGCGGGGTGATCTGCGGGCGCATGACGTCATTCCCGCAGACCTGTGGCAGGCCATCGGGGATGCCGGACTGGCGCGCATCGGGCTGCCGGAGACCTATGGCGGCGACGGCGGCGATCTTCGCTCGCTTGCGGTCGCGGCCGAGGCGATGGCCGCCGCCTGCGGCATACGCGGCGTGGTGAACCCTTGGCTCGGCCGGCAGCTCAACGCGCGGCAGCAAATCTTGATCCATGGCACGGAGGAACAGCGGCAGCGCTATCTGCCGGTGTTGGCGGCCGGAACCCTCACCCCCTGCCTCGCCATTTCCGAGCCGAAGGCCGGCGCGCATCCGAAATACCTGTCGACCACCGCGGTGCGGGACGGCGACGATTTCGTCCTGAACGGCGAGAAGGCCTATCTGAGCAACGGGCCGATCGCCGATTTCTTCATGGTCCTAGCCATCACGGGCAGCGAGAACGGCCGCAAACAATTCTCCGCTCTGATCGTGCCGCGCGACGCGCCCGGCCTGGAACTGACCGAAGGCGTGAAGATCGACTTCATGCGCCCGGCGCCCCATTGCGGCCTGCGGCTGACCGACGTGCGGGTACCTGCCGCCAACCTGCTGGGCCAGGAAGGCGATGCCTTCGAGACGATCTCGCTGCCGATGCGGCGGACCGAGGACGCCCTGTTCGCCGCGTCGATCGCCGGCGCGATGCGCCACCAGTTGGCCGCCCTCGGGCAGGGGATCGGAACCGTCGCGATGAAGGACGACCAGGTTGCCGAACTAGGCCGCCTCGCCGCCGTGCCGGACGGTCTGTTCGCCATCGCCTACCGCGCCGCGGAACAGCTCGACCTGGACGCCGACGGCAACGCGGATGCAGTCAGCGCCATGGCCGCGGCCGCGCGCGACTGGGCGGGGCAGTCGCAGGAACGCGTCCGGACGCTGATCGACGCCCTCGGCCTCGACCTCCCGCCCATGCTCGCGGACGAAACCCGTGACCTGGAAAAAGGCCTCGGCATCGCCAGGTCCGCCCATGAAATTCGCGCGCGCCAAAGGGCCCGCACGCTGATCCCTGACACAGAAGAAGAAAAAGCATGAACGACACGACCCCGAAACCCGCCGTCGGCGAGAATATCGCGTCTATCGAAGAGATCATCGACGGGCTCGGCGACATCGGATACATCGCCTCGCGCCGCATCGCCACGGCCATCTTTATCGCGCAGAACCTTTCGAAGCCGATCCTCGTCGAAGGGTCGGCGGGCGTGGGCAAGACCGAACTGGCCGTGTCCGCCGCGCAATGGCTCGGCCTGCCGCTGATCCGGATGCAATGTTACGAGGGCCTGGACGAGTCGAAGGCGCTCTACGAGTGGAAATACGGCAAGCAGCTTCTCTACACCCAGATCCTCAAGGACAAGATGGGCGAGACGCTGAGCGGGACGAAGACGCTGAACGACGCGATGGACCGGCTGCACGGCTTCGGCGATCTGTTCTTCTCGGAACAGTTCCTCGAACCGCGCCCCCTGTTGAAGGCCCTGCGCCAGGAGCATGGCGCGGTCCTGCTGATCGACGAAATCGACAAATCCGACGAAGAATTCGAGGCCTTCCTGCTCGAAGTGTTATCGGCCTTCCAGGTGTCGATCCCGGAAATCGGCACGATTCAGGCGACTAAGCCGCCGCTGGTCTTTCTCACGTCGAACAACATGCGCGAGATGGGCGACGCCCTGAAGCGGCGCTGCCTGCATCTGTTCATCCCGCTGCCGGACGCCAAGCTGGAACAGCGCATCGTCGCCGCCCGCGTCCCCGACATCGACGAAAAGCTCAAGCGCCAGCTCGTCGCCTTCGTGCAGTTGCTGCGCGAGGAGGAGTTGAAGAAGTTTCCGTCGATCTCCGAAACCATCGACTGGGCGCGGGTTTTGATGCTGCTGCACGCGGAGTCGCTGAACGTGGACCTGGTGCGCGACACGCTAAACGTGTTGCTGAAATTCGAGCAGGATTTCACCGCCGTGCGCCGCAGCATCCCGGAGATCACGCGCAAGGCCACACGGGAATAATCCGCCGGTGCAGCAGATCCTCGAACAGTTCTTCCACGCGCTGCGCTCGGCCGACGTCAACGTGACGCCCGCCGAGGCAATCGATGCGCACCGGACGCTGGAGACGGTCGGGTACGGCGACCGGCAGCTCATGCGGGACGCCCTCTGCGTCGCGCTCGCTAAGACGGAAGGTGAGACCGAGCGGTTTGAACGATGTTTCGACGCATTTTTCAGCCGGGACGAATTCGACGTGCCACCGTCGCTGGACGACGCCGACGACGACCTGCTGGCCGACCAGCCGCTGGCGCAGCTCGTGCTACACGGCACAGAAACCGACCTCGCCCACGCGATGGAACAGGCCGCGGCCGAGGCCGGGGTCACCAACATCCGCTACATGACGCAGCGCGGGCTGATGGTCCGGCGCATCCTCGACGGCATGGGATTGCGCGAGATGCAGGGCCGCATGTTCGAACTCCGCCAATCGGACGCGCCGGGGGCCGCGGCCACGGCGGATGCCCTGGAACAGGCGCGCGACTACCTGTTCGATCAGGCACGGCAGTTCATCTCTCGGCAATTCGAGCTTTACGCCCGCCCGGCAAGCACCAAGCTGCATGAGGAAATCCTCGAGGAACGCGCGCTATCGGTCGTCGAGCGCCGCGACTTCGAGACCATGCACCGTATCGTCAGGCGTTTGGCGAAGCGGCTCGCCACCCGCTACAACCGCCGGCGCAAGCACACCAAACGCGGCGTGCTGGACGTGCGGCGCACGCTGCGGCGGAACATGGCGCATGACGGCATCCCTTTCGAGACGGTGTGGAAACAAACCAAGATCGAGCGGCCGAAGATCGTCGTCATCTGCGACGTCTCGCAATCGGTCGCCGCGACGGCGCGCTTCCTGCTCATGTTCCTCTACTCGCTGAACGAGGTGATCGCCACGCTGAAGTCCTACGCCTTCTCGGCCAGTCTCAGCGACATCAGCGAGATTCTTGAGGAACAATCCGTCGAGGACGCGATCCCCGAAATTTTGGAGAAGATCGGCTTTCGGCCGACCGATTACGGCCAGGCGTTCGCCGACTTCGACGAGGCGCATGCCGATACCGTGGACCGGCAAACCACCGTCATCATCCTCGGCGACGGCCGCACCAACAACACCGACCCACGCCTCGACCTCATGCGCGGTCTGCACAACCGGGCAAAGGCGGTGATCTGGCTGAACCCGGAGCCGGAAACCTTCTGGGGCAGCGGCGATTCGGAAATGCACCGCTACCGCACCTTCTGCCACGTGGCCAAGACCTGCAACACCATCCTGGACCTGGAACGCATCATCGACGACGTGCTGAAGAGCTATTACTGAAGCAGGCTTCCAGCCGTTAGCTTAACGGCGCCTTATCCGCCGCCGAGGCGCGCTGGGCCAGCCCTTCGTATTTCGACCAATCCAGTTCCTGCTCCTCCAGCGTGTCCGGATCCCACATTTTCCGCTCCAACCCCAATACGTTGCCGCCATAGACATGCAATCCGATGGCGGGCTGGTCGCTGGTGCATTCGGCCACATGGACCGCGCCGGCCGGCATGAAAATCACGTCGCCCCGCGCCAGATCGAGCGAGCGCTCATAGGTCAGCGACCCGTCGTCGTTGCGTTTATAGAGCGAATTCTTCTCCGAGCCGGACAGGACCAGAATCGCGGCCCAGGTGCCGTGATCGTGCGGCGGCGTGCGGCGGCCGTCCGGGAACCGCACCTTCAAAAGGCTGAGATTCGGTGCGCGATAGAAGGCCTGCAATGCATTGCCGCCGCTGCCGGTAAGATAGGACATCGCATCCGCGACCCCGTCCAAGTCATCCTTGAGTTCGTTGATGACCGCAACCGCCGCCTTATGCGGATAGTCATCGGCGGCTGCTCTAGAAAATCGTGCGACGAGTTCCGCGACGTCCATGTCCTTGCTCCCAATTTCTGAATTTCCTTAGCGTCCGAAATTACCAGATCGGCTTCAGGCCCGCACCTTCCGCCTGCGCGTATTGGTTGCCATCATTAAGACGCTTGCCCGCAACCCGCCAAACAGGCATCGTCCGCGAAACGTTGCACAAATTTGGGAGTCGCCTTCATGTTTCGCAGCTTCTTCATCGCCATTTCGGCACTCTTGTTTGTGGTTTCGGGCGCAAGCGCCGGCACGCTGGACCGAATCAAGGACACGGGCGTGATGAAGATCGGCTATCGAACCGATGCGCCGCCGTTCTCCTACAAGAACGCCGCCGGTGAATTGGGCGGCTATACGATTGCGCTCTGCCAAGGGGTTGCGCTGCATATCGAGAAGCAGCTCAATCTGAAGAAACTCGCGCTGGAATACGTGCCGGTGACGGCCGAAAACCGTTTCAGGATGATCCAAGACGGTAAGGCCGATTTGCTGTGCGGCGCGACGACGGCGACGCTTTCCCGGCGCGAGATCGTCGACTTCTCGCTGCCGACCTTCGTCGACGGCGCCAGTGTCCTGATGCGGAAGGGTGGACCGCAGACCTTCGGCGACCTGGAAGGCCGGAAGGTCGGCGTGCGCGCCGGAACGACGACCGAGGACGCACTCCGCAACACCGTGAAAGACCTGTCGATGACGGTGCAAACCGTTGCGGTCAAGGACCACAAGGACGGCGTGGCCAAATTGTTGAGCAACGACATCAGCGCCTATTTCGCCGATCGCGCGATCCTGGTCTATCTCACGGCGGGGAGCGGTGCCGCCGACAAGCTGTTCCTGTCCAACCAGCAGCTCACCTACGAACCCTACGCACTGGGGCTGCCGAAGGGAGACGGTGATTTCCGCCTCGCGGTCGATCGGGCGCTCAGCCGCATCTATCGGTCCGGCGGGATCGGCACGCTGTTCAAGGAAACCTTTGGCGACAATGTTCAGCCGACCGCTGAACTGCAGGCGCTCTATCGGATCAGTTCTCTGCCCAACTGATCAGGCGAGCGCCATCCGCGCTTCGGCGTCGGCAGCCGGTGTCCAGCCGTGCTCCATCATCGACGCCCGCCAGTGGATGCGCCGTTCTTCCGGCGGGTAATCGCCGGTCGCCGCGTGGACCAGGCACCGGTTATCCCAGATGATCAGGTCGTCGACTTGCCATTCATGGCGATAGTCGCCGTTGGGTGATTCGACATAGTCCGTGAGCGTGGCGATCAGGTCGTCGCTCTCCACCTTTTCCAAGCCCGCGATTTCCATGACCTGGCCCGGATTGAAATAGATCGCCTTACGCCCGGTTTCCGGGTGCACCCGGACCAGCGCGTGCACCGCGGCGGGCCGAACGCGATCCTCTTCCTCCAACAACTGCACTTCGCGTTTCAGCCGGCCACCGTATTTGTAGGCCGCGCTCCGTCCTTCGATACGTTGCTTCAACGCCGCCGGCAGCGCGTCATAGATGGCATAAGCGTTGGAGAACAGCGTGTCGCCGCCCCGGCTCGGGATGGCTCGCGCATAGAGCTGCGTCGCTTTGGCCCTGACATAGTCGTAGGACGTGTCGGTGTGCCAAACGGCGCCGCGCTTCACGAGATTGACCGATGGCGCCTTTTCCGCCCCCTTCTTCGTGTCGACGATCTTGTTGTCCATCACCATCAGTTCGGGAAGGACGGGGTGGCGACTCTTCTGCACGATATGCGGACGGATCGGACCGTAGCGCCGGCCATGGGCGAGGAAATCCTCCATCGCCAGGTCCTGATCGCGAAACACCAGCACGATGTGCCGCAGGAACGCGTCGTAAATTTCGGCGAATTCGTCGTCCTTGAGCGACTTGAGATCGACGCCGGTTACCACCGCGCCGAGGTTGGCACTTAGCGGTCGTATTTCGAGCATGCGGACCCTCCTCCGTCTGGCCGACTCACTCCGCCGCCGCACGGCTCCCAGCAGCGGTTTCAGTGATCGATACGCGCCAATGAATGCGATCTTCCTCCGGCGGGTAGTCCGCAGCGGCGCGATGTACCAGGCAGCGATTGTCCCAGATCACGATATCGCCGGCACGCCATTCGTGGCTGTACTCGGATTCCGGCTGAATCATCCGCTCCGCGAGTTCGGCGATCAGATCGTCGCTCTGCTGTTCTTCCATCCCATCGATACGGACAATCTTTCCGGGGTCGAAATAGAGCGACCGGCGGCCAGTCTCCGGATGGGTGCGGATCATCGGATGCAGTACCGGCGTCCAGTCCCGGTCTTCGGCGTTCAGCAACTCCCGCGATTCGGCGCTGCTGCTGTAGATATACGCGCCCTTGCGATCCTCCAACTGCGTCTTGAGCCGGTCCGGCAGCGCGTCATAGGCCATGTACATACTGGCGAAATGCGTGTTGCCGCCTCGGCTCGGAACTGCCAGCGCATAGAGCTGCGTGGCCTTGAACGGCATCTTCTCGTAGGCGCCGTCGGTGTGATATCCGTGCCCGCCGCGCCGGTAGATGCTTTCGATCAACTTGCCCTTTTCATCGAATTTCCCGGTGCCCAGCATGGTGATTTCCGGATAATCCGGATGCCGGGTCGACTTGGACGGATGCAGGGCGATGCCGCCGTAACGGCGGCTATAATGAAGAAAATCCTCGATTTCCAGCGCCTGATCCCGCACCACCGTGATGCCGTATTTCAACCAAGCCGCGTAGATCGGCGCGAATCCCTCATCGTCGAGCGTCTTGACATCGACGTCCGTCACCTCGCCGCCGATATTCGGCCCCATCGGTCGAACTTTGGTCATCGGATCAGCCTCCTTCTCGGGATTTCCAACGGGGACACCTCCGCTCTACAAGGGTAGCCAGCGAACCCGCCAGTGGCAAACCGACGGCCCGACCATCCGACGACACCTTGCCAGCGCCACCATACCTGCCGATGATCAAGGTCATGAAACCGCAAGCGGGAGGTTCGGATGAAACGGCTCGACGGCAAGAATGCGGTCATCACCGGGGCGGCGTCGGGCGTCGGCCGCGCCGCCTGCCTGCTGTTTGCGCGCGAAGGCGCTGCGGTCGCCTGCGTCGACATCGAAGCGGAGATGGGCGAAGAAACCGCGGCGATGGTTCGGGCCGAGGGCGGCGACGCCGTCTTCATCGCCGCCGACCTCGCCGATTCCGCCGCGATCGACGCCATGGCGCGCGCCTGCATGGACTGGCGCAGCGCCATCCATGTTCTGTTCAACAACGCGGCGATCGCCGCGCGTGGGGAGTTCGAGGACATCACGCTCGCGGACTGGGACCGGCAAATCGCCGTGAACCTGACCGCGCCCTTCCTCTGCAGCCAGAAATTGCTGCCCGCTCTGAAGGCGGCCAACGGTGCCGCCATCATCCATCACGGATCGATAGATGGAGTGCTCGGGAATCCGACTCTGGTTGCCTATTCCGCATCCAAGGGCGGCCTGCAACCCCTCACCCATGTGATGGGCTACTGGCTCGCACCGCACGGCATTCGGGTGAACTGCATCAACTCCGGCGCCTTGCGGGAGAGCAAACAGGGCATCCCCGTTCGGCTCAATGTCGACAACCGCGCCGGCCAGCCGATGAGCGACGTGCAGCGCCGCGCGACACCGATGGCCCGTCCGGGTTTCGTCGAGGAGGCCGCCGACGCGGCGCTCTACCTTGCCTGCGACGAATCCTCCTATGTAAACGGCAGTGTTGTTACGTTGGACGGCGGCCGTACCGGCCTGACGCCGGGGACCTTCTAGGCGCTTGAGCCTCCTTCGGCTTCCGCGTCGCCGTTCGCTTCGGCCTTCACTTCCCAGCGCCCACTGTCATTCTGCTGCCAATAGGTCATCTTGAACCCGGCGTCCTTGCAGGTCTTCCAGCGGTCGCGCGCACGGATTACGGCCTCGTCGTCGCGGCCGTCGAACATGTCGCAACACAGGTCGTAGCTTTCCAGCTTGGACGATTCCGCTCCGTCCACCAGGAACAGAACGGTCGCGTTGTTCGGGTTCTCGTCCTCGTGGGTCAGCCATACCGGCTGCAGTTCGGGATAGCCTTCGCCGACCGTCCCGTGCGGCAGGAAACCGTCCTTCTTGTAGGTCCAGAGCTGATTGTTCAACGCCCCGACGCGCTGTTCCGTCCCGATCATCACGACGGCGCGCCAATCGCGCTCCAGCGTCTTTTCCAGAAGCTGCGGCAACGCCCGTTCGAGCGGCAGCCGTTGCAGATGATAGAACCGAACCTCCGTCACGATACCGGCGCCCCTTTCTACCGCTCGTAATGGTCCTTGATCAGCCGGTCGAGCAGGCGCACGCCGTAGCCGGTCCCGCCCTTCGGCACCGTATCGGCCGTCTTGTTCGACCAGGCCATGCCCGCGATATCGAGATGGGCCCACGGCACCTTGTTGGTGAAGCGCTGCAGGAACTGCGCCGCGGTGATCGACCCGGCATCGCGACCGCCGATATTCTTCATATCGGCAATGTCGCTGTTCAGCATCTTGTCATACGCGTCGGCGAGCGGCATTCGCCACACCTTCTCACCGGTCGACTCGCCCGCCGCCGAGATCCGTTCGCTCAACGTATCGTCGTTGGAGAACATGCCGGCGTATTCGTGGCCGAGGCCAACGATAATGGCGCCGGTCAGCGTCGCCAGATCGACCATGAACCGCGGCTTGAACCGGTCCTGGCAGTACCAGAGCGCGTCGGCCAGCACCAGCCGGCCTTCGGCATCGGTATTCAACACTTCGACCGTTTGCCCGGACATCGATTTGACGACATCGCCGGGCCGTTGCGCATTGCCGTCCGGCATGTTCTCGACCAAGCCGATGATGCCGATCACATTCGCCTTGGACTTTCGCCCGGCGACGGCCTTCATCAGGCCGGATACGGTTCCCGCGCCGCCCATGTCCCATTTCATGTCCCCCATGCCGGCCGGCGGCTTGAGCGATATACCGCCGGTGTCGAAGGTCACGCCTTTGCCGACGAAGGCGACCGGTTTGCGCGACTTGGGGCCGCCGTTCCATTGCATCACGACGAGTTGGCTTTCCCGACGCGACCCTTGTCCGACGCCCAACAGCGACCCCATGCCCAGCTTCGCCATCTGCTTTTCGCCAAGCACCTCGACCTTAACGCCGAGCGAGGTGAGCTTGCGGACTTCGCGCGCGAAGGTCACCGGGTAAAGCTCATTGGGCGGCTCGGAGACCAGGTCGCGCGTGAAGAACACGCCATCGGCCACCTTGCTAAGCGGCGCAAACTGCCGACGCGCGGCCGACGCCCCTTTTACCGAAATCTTCAGTGTGGCGAGGCTATGTTTTTTCATCGGCCGCTTCTTGGTGCGGTACTTCGCGAACTGATAGCTGCGCAGCAACGCGCCGAACGCGACTTGCACCGCCATGTCGCGCAGCCCCTTACCGCCGAAATCGACCGCGATCGATGCCGTCTTTTCGCCGGCGCTTGCGAGATGGGCGAAGAGTCGACCGCCCAGTTCGGCCTGTTCCCGCTCCGACATTTCCTCCTTGCCGAGGCCGGCCAGCACGATCCGGCTCACGTCGAGGCCGGCGGGCGCAACCACATCGAGAATCTGCTTGGCCTTGCCTTCGAAGGAACTTTGCTTCAGCGCCCGCGTCAGCGCACCATCGGTCGCCTTGTCGACATCCTTGCCGACAACGCCAAGCTTGTTCCCGTGCGGCACACCCAAGACGAGCGCGCCCGATTTGGGTAATGAAGGTTCGGCGAAGGAAATTTTCATCAGGACCTCTCGACGTTCGAATACGGCATGCTTGTTAACAATATCGGGCGGCGGGCGCCACCGCCGGTGCGTGGAAACACCGCACTCTATCTTTCCGTCGGAAAATTGAAAGCCCGCGGATTCCTTCCATCTCCAAAAGATAGTTCCGCAACGGGCGAAAGATGGTGCAAACAGCGTTGACCCTTCCAGCCGGGATCGATACAGGTTGTCCGGTAACGCATTGAAATTCGGACGCGGTCCGCGACCTTGCCGCACCGACTGGCGATTTCACAACGCGGAGCATCATCGACAGGTATGAAAAGCATCACCTGGTACATCGTCCGCCAAGTGACAGCCGTAACGCTTTTGGCAGCGTTCGTCCTCTGTTTCATGGTTTGGTTGTTCCGCTCGTTGGATATCGTCGACATGATGTTGAACCGCGGGCTGGCGCTGGCGGATTTCCTGCACTTTGCATCGTTGCAGCTACCGCGCTTCTTTCTCTTCGTCGGGCCCATGGCCGTCTTCGGCGCAGCGCTTTTCACCTACAACAAGATGATTTCGGACAGTGAGCTGATCGTCCTCCGCGCGGCGGGCCTTAGTCCGTTCTCCTTGGCGAAACCCGCTATCATCGTCGGCGCTGTCGTCTCCGTCTTCTCGTTCTTCCTGAGCGTCCATCTCGTGCCCTTGACTTATCGGGAATACAAGGAGCTCGAGTTCAAGTATCGGCAGGACCTGCCAAAACTCCTGCTACAGGAAGGTGTCTTCACCAACCTGACGAAAGGCATCACGGTGTATTTTCAGGATGTCGGGGACGAGGGGGAACTACGCAATGTGATTATCCACGACAACCGGAACCGTGCGCAGCCGATGACCTATGTCGCCGAGTGGGGCCGGCTGATGGAATCGCCGGATGGCCGATGGCTGGCCGAGCTTTCGAAGGGCAGCGGGCAGGTTCTGAAACGCGGCGCGCCTGAATGCGGCGCCGAACAGGCCGCGGCCGGCGCGGCGAACAATTGCGCCTTCCCCCGATTCGAGTACTTCGTCGGCGACCGCGCCGACAACTTCAGCCTCAATCTGTTCGACAGTGACGAGAAACGAACCGGGCGAAACACGCGCGAGTATTTCTTGTTGGAGCTTATAAGAGCAGCGCCGGATAATCCGCGCCGCCCGACCTTCATCGCCGAATTTCACAGTCGGCTGACAAAACCGTTCCTGCCCCTGACATGCGCCTTACTCGGTGTCGCGATCATCCTGTCGGGCAACTTTAATCGCCGCGGGCAGCTCAAGCTGGTCTTGATCGCAATCGCGGTCGCCGGCGCGCTCATCATCGGAAGCCATGTTTTGCGGAACTACGCCCCGAAGTTCCCGATATTGAACCTCGCGATGTACGCCAACGTGATTCTGCCGATTATTGCGAGCTTGTTCGTGCTGTGGTTCCCGCGCCCGTTGTCGCGGCCGTCCGCGCCGGCGGTGGGCCCACCGGCGTCCTAGATGCTTAGGCGTTTGAAGATCGGTTCCGGAATGGATTTGATGATCGTCATGATCAGGAACCAGAATTTCGGGAAATAAGCCGATTCGCGGCCTTTCGCACTGAGCTTCAGACACGCTTCCGCGCAGTCCTCCGGGGACGCAACAAGGAACAGCCCCGGTAGTCCAAAGGTCATGTCGGTATCGAGAAAACCCGCCTTGACTGTCGTGACCGAGACGCCCGCCTCGAACAAACGGGCCCGCAATCCTTGCAAGTAAAGGTTCAGCGCACCTTTCGCGGAGCCGTAGTGATAGTTCTTGCGACGCCCGCGGTCGCCCGCAACGGAAGATAACACCACGACACGGCCACCGCCCTGCCCTTCCAGAACCGGCGCGAGCCGATCGAGGATGGATACGGCGCCCAGGTAATTCACATCGACGGTCCGGCGCAAAAGATCGAAATTCTCGTCGCTGTCGTCCTGGTCGTGCATGGTTCCGAATAAGAGGAACACGTCGATCGCGGAGTCGCGGCGCGCACAATCGGCGGCGAAAGCAGCGTGACTGTCGAAATCCGCCGCATCGAACTGCACAACGTCCACTTCGACACCAGCGCGGAGCGCCACATCCGCCGCGGTCCGGTTGAGGTCATCCGTATCCCGGCCGGCGAGAAGGATATCCGCGCCTTGTTTCGCCGCCAGACGCGCAAAAGCGCGCCCGATCGAAGACGAAGCGCCGAGGACCAGCCACGTTCGTTTTTGCGGTGCGTCGGCGTTCATCGGCCCGGTCCCCGGATACCGAGACGTAAGGCTTGATCAGACACGAACATGCCGTTCGGGTCGACACGGTCCAGCACGGCCCGGAATTCGCGTAACGCCGGGTACATGCGCGCAAACCCGGCCTCCGACATAACCGAGTCCTTCGCCAGGTAAATCCGTCCGCCATAGTCGAGGGTGATGTCCTCCAGCCGCCGCAGCAGGTCGGTCACGGCCGCGCGGGCCGGAAAATCCAGCGCCAGCGTATAGCCCCGCATCGGAAAGGATAGATGGCCGCGTCCCTCGCCTCCCATCGTCTTCAAAACCGCCAGGAAAGATGCGGAACCGGAGGCCGAAATCTCTTCCAGCAGCCGCCGGATCCCGGACGGGGCTCCTTCTTCCGGAACCACGCATTGGAACTGGTGGAAGCCGGCTCTGCCATATATCCGGTTCCAGTCATGAAGCGCATCAAGCGGATGGAAGAACTCGGTCAGCAATTTCTGGCGCACCTCGCCTCCGGCCGGCGCCCGGCGGTAATACAGCGCGTTGAATGCAGACATGGTCAGCCGATTGAGCAGCATCCCCGGCATATCGAAGGGCACGCGAAGCGTGCGCGTTTTACCGGCCGGAAGCCCCGCCGGCGACGGGTCGGCCAGTTCGAGCACACCACGGCCGAGCTGTGCGCCCCGCGCCAACGCGTCGATCCATCCGACCGAATAGGTCGCACGGTCCCGATGTTCCGCGAACAGTTCGAAAAAATGGTTCAGATCCCGCACACGCATTTCCGTCACCTGCACGGCATTCGACGAAATCGGCAACACTTTGGCGCAGACGGTAACGATAATCCCAGTCAAGCCCGCGCCGCCGATCGTCGCCGAAAACAGGGCGCCGTCGCTTTCAGGCGCGACTTGCGTGACCGTGCCGTCGGCCATAAGCAGGTCGAACCAGCACACGTGGTCGCCGAAACTGCCATGACGATCGTGGTTCTTGCCATGAACGTCATTGGCGATCAGGCCGCCAATCGTGGCAAATCCCGTTCCCGGCACCGCCGGCAGCATGTATCCGCGCGGGACCAAAAAGGCCTGCATGTCCGCGACGCTGATCCCCGGCTCGCAAACGATCACCTGCTCCGCCTCGTCGAATGCCAGGATGCGGTCCAGACGCTCCGTCATTAAAACCGCCCCGTCGGTGCGTATCGCGGTATCGCCGTAGCTCCGCCCGCCGCCATAGGCAATCATATTGCCTGTGCCGAGCGCCTTGACCGCATCCGCGGCTGCGGAAACCCGTTCCGGCCGGAAAGCGGAAACCGACGCCATCGCCGTTCGCCCCCAGCCACCGAGTTCAAGCTGCTTGGATCTCATTTTCGGAATCCGAACGGCGGGGCCGGTGCAAGACATGCGGCTGGAAAAATTCGACCAACGGCCATCAGAAATGGATCATGTAAACGTAGGATGCCAACCATCCGGAAACACAAGCCAACAGAAACCCATCCTCGAATAAGAGGTCGGTCGGCGACCCCGACCGCTGAAAAACGACGGTGAGTTGAACATATCGAAATATACCCGCGATGACGTAAGGCACCGTCAAATAAATCTTATCGCTTCCCAGGCGCGTCATCGCATCGCCGTCGAGCGTAAATATTAGATAGGAGATCAACAGCGCCGATAAAGTAACGACGATGCAATTATCGAGAAACGGCTTGGTGTACCCTCCAAGACTGGCGCGATGTTCCGCTCCAATCTCGAGCGACAGATCGTCGCGGCGTTTCGCCAATGCAATGAACAAGGCCAACAGCCCGCCGCAAATCTGGATCCACGGTGTGGGCGCAACATCGATCACGGCCGCGCCCGCATGCAGGCGCAGAACGAAGCCGACGGAAATCACCATCACGTCGACGATCGAGATTTTCTTGAAACCCAGGCTGTATCCGGCGTTGATCGCCAGATACGCGATCAGGACAACCGCCGCGGCTGGGGTCTTCCAAATAGCCAGCAACATTCCGCTGAATACGAGCAGAAACGCCATCACCATGGCCGCCGGAACCGACACCCGGCCGGACGCTACAGGCCGGTTTCGCTTCACCGGATGCAACCGGTCGCTTTCACAATCGCGCGCATCGTTGAAGCAATACACCCCGCTGGAGACCAAACAGAATGCGGCGAAAACGGTCAACACGCCGGCCACGCTGTCCGCCGTCACGGCAAGCGGCGTGAAAAACAGCGGCGCGAAGACGAAGACATTCTTCACCCACTGCTTCGGACGCATGAGTTGAAAGGCCGCGGCGAAAAAGCCGTTGTCTTTCGCAGACGCGTTTTCTTCGGTCGTCCCAGTAGACATCGAGAAGTTAATCCGCCGTTTGCATGACCAAGAACCGGATCATTGCGCCGAAATATTGCATGGGCCGATTAATACGTTGTTAACGAAGATCGCAGGATGTGAAAATACAGCGACAACATATAAAAAATTGTTCAAATTTTCTTCCAATAACGCGACGATCCGTACTATTACTCAACAATAAAATAAGAAAGACAGGGTATGGGCACCATAGTAAGTACGTTCCGACTCTTCGTCGGACCGCTCCGGAAATGCCGCAACATCGACATCGTGGATGTTATCGCGCGCAGGAAATCCTGCTCGACGAACCGGTATCGCCCCATCGCAACATCCCTGCATCTCCGATCCATAAGGAGCCACTAGTCCGGATCGGAGCCGTACGTGAAAATTTCCGCCACCCTGTTTTCCTACCTTGGACGCCAGTTCCTAGTCTGGTTGGTCAGCGTATTTCTGATCTTCATGGCGATCGCCTTGCTGTTCGACGTTGTCGAAATGCTCCGCCGGACGTCGGACAAGGATGCCGTCACCCTCGGCCTCGTCCTGCAGATGAGCTTGCTCAAACTGCCGTTCCTGTCGCAGGTGACGCTCCCGTTCATGATCCTGTTCGCGGCGATGCTCACATTCTGGCGGCTCGCCCGTGCCAATGAAGCGGTTGTCGCCCGCGCCGCCGGAATTTCAGCCTGGCAATTCATCCTACCGGCCTTTCTGATCACGGTATTCGTCGGCAGCCTCCAAATTACCGTCGTCAACCCCTTCTCGGCGGCGATGCTGGCCCAATTCCAGAAACTCGAAGCCGAGCACATCAAGAACCGGACGAGCATGATCTCGGTGTCGAAAAATGGTCTATGGCTGCGGCAAGCGGGCGCGCAGGGCGACTACGCCGTCATTCACGCGCTGCGGGTCTCACAAAAAGATCTGATCCTGCACCAGGTGATTGTCTTCCGGTTCGACGAGAAGAACCGCTTCGTGGACCGCATCGACACCGACCGAGCCATTCTATCGGATGGATATTGGCTGATCCCGAACGGCTGGCTGTCGTCGCCGAAGCCGGAAACGCGGCCGGTCATCAATATCCGGGTCCCCCACGGATATGACGAAGACCAATATCCTCGAGAGTTTTTCCGCGCCCGAGACAATGTCTTTCTGGAGCTTGCCGGATTTCATCGAAACGATCGAAGCCGCCGGCTTCTCCGGACATCGGCATCGGTTGCATTTTCATGCGTTGACGGCGTTTCCGCTCCTGTTGTCGTCGATGATCCTGATCGCCGCGTCGTTCACGCTGCGCATCAACCGGCGCACCGGCACGACCGCGGCGCTGCTGGGCGGCCTATCCTGTAGTTTCGTCCTGTATTTCCTGACCGACATCGTGCACGCACTTGGTCTGTCGGCGAGTATCCCGATCCCATTGGCCGCTTGGACGCCCGCCGGCGTCTCCATGCTGGTCGGACTCGCCATGCTGTTTCATCTGGAGGATGGATGATGCGGCGGGCTGGAATCGTTGCGGTGTTGATGATGATCGCATTGTTGGCGACCGGAACCGCCGAGGCACAGGACACCAACCCGCAACTTCCCGATCAGCCGGTGCTGATCACAGCCGACGAATTGAGCCAGGACGAAGAGCTCGGGACCATCACCGCCCGCGGCAATGTGGAGATAACCCAGGGCGAACGTCTGCTGCTGGCAAATACGGTCAGCTACAATCAGAAATCCGACACCGTTAGCGCGTCGGGCAACGTGACGCTGATGGAGCCCGGCGGCGAGGTCATCTTCGCCGAATTCGTCGAGCTGACGGACAAGCTCAAGAACGGGATCGTCCGGCAGCTTCGTATTCTGCTGACCGACGAAAGCCGCTTCGCAGCGAGCGAGGCGGAACGGCGCGACGGCAACCTGACCGTCATGAAACGCGCCGTCTATTCACCCTGCGAAGCGTGTAAGAAGGACCCGGAACGCCCGTTGGTCTGGCAAATAAAGGCGGAAACCGTCGAACATGATCAGGAACGGCAGGAAATCCGCTATCGCAATGCATTCCTGGAAATGTTCGGCGTGCCGGTGGTGTATGTGCCGTATTTTTCGCATCCCGACCCGACGGTGAAGCGAAAGAGCGGGTTCCTCGCGCCCGACTTCGGCACCGGCGGCAATCTCGGCGGCTTCATTCGGCTGCCGTATTACGTCGTTCTCGACAAGGACAAGGACGCTACCGTCACGCCGATCTACACCATGGACGAAGGCCTGGTCATGAGCGGAGAGTATCGCCAGCGCTTCAACAAGGGCGAAATCAACCTCCGCGGCAGCATCACCGAAGCGGACCGGACGAAGACCGAGGATGACGTCGAGGTGGTTCGCCGCAATAGGATTCGCGGTCACGGCGCGATCGACGGACGCTATGACTTCGACGAAACCTGGCGGGCCGGCGCCAACATCGAACGTGCGACCGACCGAAGCTACCTCCAACGCTTCAACTTCTTCGAGGAAGGCGGCGATATGTTGGAGTCGAACGTCTATGTCGAAGGGTTCAGGCCCCGGACCTACGCAGCAGCCAACTTCTATGCCTTCCAGGACCTGCGATCCGGAGACCGCCCCGAACAGCCCTTCATCGCGCCCCTCGTGCAATACAATCACGTCAGCGAAGCCGATCGCTATGGCGGCCGCTACAGTGTCGATACCGACTTTCGCGTGCTCACGCGCAGCGACGGTCCGACCACGCAGCGTTTTTCCCTGCGTCCCGGGTACGAAATTTCCCATATTACGGATTTCGGATTGCTCGCGACTTTCCGAGGGTCGCTGCGGGCCGACCTCTACAACGTGAACCAAACGTCCGACGCCCGCGTGAACCAAGGCGTCGACGATTCCGTCACCGGGACGGTTCCTGCCCCGCGCGACCATCGATGTCCGCTATCCCCTCATGCGCTCGACCGGCAACATCCGGCAAATTATCGAGCCGATCGCGATGTTCACCGCCTCGCCCACCGGTCAAAACCCGAGCGAAATTCCAAACGAAGACAGCACGGCCTTCGAGGCCGACGACACCAACCTGTTCAGCGAGGACCGGTTGGCCGGCGGTGACCGCGTAGAAAGCGGCCCGCGATTTGCCTACGGCATGCGCGTCGCCGCATACGGCCCGCACAACGGAAAGGCGAGCGCCTTCATCGGCCACAGCTATCGGGTCAATACCGACGAGAAGCTGACAAATAACAGCCTTCTCGACCGGCACGAATCGGATATCGTCGGCCGGATCGATATTCGGCCCAACCAGTATCTCGATGTGCTGTATCGTTTCGCCTTTTCGGCCGAGAAGTTCGCAGAGCCGAAACGCAATGACGTAACTTTCACATTGGGTCCCCCAGCCTATCAGCTCCGGGGTTCCTACAGCTTCGTCAAGGCGACGAGCCAATTCGAGGAGCGCGAAGAGGTCAAACTGACCCTCAAGACGAAAATCACGGATAACTGGTCATTCGAGGCCTCGACCCACCGGGACATCGATGCCGGTAGATATCTGCGCCACAGCGGCAGCCTGACATACGAAGACGAGTGCATCGCCTTCGATATCGTCGGGACGCGCAGCTTCTTCGACGATGACGATATTGAACCTTCGGATTCGATACTATTTAAACTTAGATTCAAACACCTGGGCGAGGTCAAAACCACGGCCGGCTAGGAACCGTCGATCAAGGATGGATGATGGGCGTGTTTTTCTGTAAAACAGTGACTTATGGATAGTATGTTTACGCGAAACCTGCGTCTGGCGCTGTTTCTCGGCTTGGCCCTGCTGTTGCCATGGTCGATCACAAACACTGCGCCGGCCCAAGGCGTCCTGCGGATCGCCGCTGTCGTCAACGAAGACGTGATCTCGGCCTACGACTTGGCGCAACGGGTCCGCATGGTGATGGTGACGAGCAGCCTGCCCAACACGCCGGAATCCCGACGCCGTCTCACACCGCAGGTACTGCGCAACATGATCGACGAGCACCTGCAGTTCCAAGAGGCGAAACGCCTGAATGTCCGTGTTACGGACAAGGAAATCGACGACATGCTCGTCCGACTGAACCGGCAAAACGACCTTGAGCCAGGCACTTTGGAGTCGATGCTCCGACGCGCGAATGTGGACGTGAACGCGTTGCGTTCCAAATTGCGATCGGAACGGGCCTGGAACAAGGTCATCCGGCAGCGGTTGCAGCGGCAGGTCTTCATCGGGGACGAAGAGGTAGAGGAAGAACTGGCGCGCCTCAAGGCCGTCCGGAACCTGCCGCAGCACCGGGTCGCCGAAATATTCCTTAGCGTGGACAGCCCAGAGTCCGAGTCCAACGTGCGCGAACTGGCCCAACGCCTGTTGCAGCAGATTAAGGACGGTGCCCGCTTCAATGCGCTGGCCCGGGAATTTTCGCAAAGCACCAGTGCCGCGGTCGGCGGCGATCTCGGCTGGGTCACCAAAGGCCAATTGGCTCCCGAGTTGGACCGCTTGCTCGACGACATGTCGAAGGGTCAAATCGTCGGCCCGGTCAAGACCCTTTCCGGGTATTACATCCTCTTGCTGATCGACCGAAAAACCCCGACACCGGTCCAAGCCGCCGCCACGACGGTCAGTTTGACCCAACTCGTCCTGCCGCTCGCAGCCAACCCGACGCCCGCCGAGGTGCAGGCGCAACAGGCCGTTGGTCTGAAAATTCGATCGCAAGTCCGCAGTTGCGACGACATGCGCCAAGCTGCGCAAAGCATCGACGCGCCGCAGTCGGGCGATATCCGAAGCATCAGCCTGGACAAGCTGCCGCCCAGCATTCGGGCCGCTGTCGCACCGCTGCGCGTCGGCCAGACGAGCGAGCCGGTCCGCGTCGCGGAAGGCATCCTGCTGGCGACGCTTTGCTCGCGATCGGAAGACGATACAGCCGGGCTACCGACCCGCCGGCAGATCACCAACCGCCTGGGTAACAAACGCTTCGATCTTTTGGTGCGGCGGTATATGCGCGACCTTCGGCGGACGGCATTCGTGGACATCCGTGGATGACAGACGGTGCGGGCGCCATCGCGGTCACAATGGGCGAACCCGCCGGCATCGGCGGAGAAATCACGCTGTCCGCCTGGCAAACCCGCACGGACCGAAACCTGCCGCCATTTTTCGCCGTCGATAACCCGGACCGGCTCGCCCGCATCGCCGCACGGCTGAACTGGAACGTACCGCTGACCGTCATAGAAGCGCCGGAGAAAGCCGCCGATCGTTTCGCGGACAGCCTGCCGGTGCTGCCGATCGACGTGCCTGGATCGACAACCCCGGGACAGCCCGATCCCGCGAACGCACCCAGCGTCGTCGCTTCCATTCGCAAGGCGACCGAATACGCCATGACCGGCGGCGCAGCGGCCGTCCTGACGAACCCCATCCACAAAAAGACCCTATACGATGCCGGGTTTCAGCATCCGGGCCACACGGAGTTCCTGGCCGAAATTGCCGGGATCAAACGGTCGGTCATGATGCTGCTGTGCCCCGGTCTGCGCGTCGTGCCGATCACGAGCCATATCTCCTTGTCGCAGGCAATCGGGGCCCTGAAGACCGACGACATCGTCGCGGTGGCCTCGATCACCGCCCAGTCGTTGCGCCGTGATTTTGGCGTCGAATCTCCGCACATCATGATGGCGGCGCTGAACCCCCATGGCGGCGAAGACGGATCGATGGGCCATGAGGAACAGGACATCATTCTTCCCGCGATCGAAGCGCTGAAGCAGCAGGGCATCTCAGTCAGCGGGCCGGCGCCCGCCGATACGATGTTTCATGAGCGCGCCCGCAAAGGCTACGACGCGGCGATTTGCATGTACCACGATCAGGCGCTGATCCCGCTGAAGACAATCGATTTCCACAGCGGCGTCAATGTAACACTCGGCCTCCCCTTCGTCCGGACATCGCCCGATCACGGCACGGCGCTGGAAATCGCCGGTATGGGCGTCGCCGACGACAGGAGTTTCGTGGCGTCCTTGTCCGTGGCGGCCGACATCGTGCAGCAGCGTCGGCAATATCGCGCGCCCGATAACAAAGCCCTTGCATGACCGCGACAAAATCGACCCTTTCGGCGATTTGTCGCCGCTGCGGACGGTCATCGCGCGATACGGCCTGAACGCCCGCAAATCGCTCGGACAGCATTTCCTACTCGACCTCAACCTGACGCGGCGCATCGCGCGCGCGGCCGGCGACCTTAGCGGTGCGACGGTGATTGAGATCGGCCCCGGTCCGGGCGGCTTGACCCGTGCCCTGCTCGCCGAAGGCGCGGCATCGGTTATCGCGGTCGAACGCGACCGCCGCTGCGTCGAAGCCCTTGCCGACCTCGTCGCGGCGGCGGACGGCCGGTTGACGCTTATCGAGGACGATGCCGCCATGGTCGAAGCGTCATCGCTTGGCTCGGCGCCCCGCCATATCGTTGCCAACCTGCCCTATAACGTCGCCACGGTATTGTTGATCGATTGGCTGCGCCATGCCGACGCCTTCGCCGGGATGACATTGATGTTCCAGAAAGAGGTGGCCGAGCGGATCGTCGCCCAACCGGGCACCAAGGCGTATGGCCGATTGTCCGTCATGGCGGGATGGCGATACGAAGCGCGGATCTGCCTCACCCTGCCGGCCCGCGCGTTCACGCCGCCGCCAAAGGTCGATTCCGCGGTAGTCCAATTCACTCCTCGGCAAGTCACCGAACAGCCGGCGGAATGGGACGCCATGGAAACGGTCGTCGCCGCCGCGTTCGGACAACGCCGCAAGATGCTGCGCCGCGCACTCCGCACGCTGTCCGTGGATCCATCGTTGCTGTTTCAAGATACCGGCATCGATCCCGCAGCGCGCGCCGAAGACCTATCGGTCGCGGACTTCGTCGCCATGGCGCGGGCCTTTACTGCCCGGCGCGCAACCCCTTAACGAACTCGCCTAATCCGACCATACGCTCCCGGCGCAGGCGCTCGGCCGTCAGGATTGACAACGCCCGCGCGACGCTCTGCTCGATATCGTGGTTCACCAGAACATAGTCGTATTCGGCGTAGTGGCTCATCTCGTCCGACGCCTTGCTCATCCGCCGCGCCACGACCTCGAGGGAATCCTGCGCGCGCTTCTTCAGGCGCCGTTCCAATTCCGTCGTCGAGGGCGGCAGTATGAAAACGCTGACCAAATCGTCCCGCGCCTGCTCGGCGATCTGCTGGGTACCCTGCCAATCGATGTCGAACAGCACGTCGCGGCCCGCGGCAAGCGCCTCAAGCACCGGTTCACTCGGTGTGCCGTAATAGTTGTCGAATACCTTGGCGTATTCGAGGAATTCACGCCGGTTCACCATCAGGTTGAAATCGGCCTTGTCGACGAAATGATAGTCCCGCCCGGCGACTTCGCCCGGCCGTTTCGGCCGCGTCGTCATCGAGACCGACATGGCGATATTCTTGTCCCGCGCTAGGATTTCCTTGGCGATCGTCGACTTGCCCGCGCCGGACGGCGACGACAGAACCAGCATAAGCCCGCGACGGTGAATCGGCTCGGCATCCATCGAATTGCTCATTCTACGTTTTGAACCTGCTCGCGGAACTGCTCGACCGTGGCCTTCATGGCGAGACCGACCCGGGTCAGATCAACATCGCCCGACTTGGAGCAGATCGTATTCGCCTCTCGGGTCATCTCCTGGCACAGAAAATCGAGCCGACGGCCGATCGCGCCGCCCTTCTCGACATGTTCCGCCGCCGCCGAGATATGCGCGCCCAGCCGGTCGATCTCCTCGCGGATATCCGCCTTCGCGACCAGCATCGCGATTTCCTGCGTCAACCGTTCCTCGGACATGGCGTTACCGCCGTCGAGCAATTCCTTTACCTGGGCGCGCAACCGCTCGAGGATCTTTTCGGGGCGGGTCGCCTCGACCGTCGACGCTTCGCCGCAGAGCCGGGTCAGTTCCCCGAGTTGGTTCTCCAAGAATTCCTTCAGGCGGGCGCCTTCCTCCAACCGGGAATCGGAAAGCTGCGACAGCGCCGACTTCAACGAGGTCAGCATCGCATCGAAACGGGCCGCCACCTCGTCTTCATCCTCCACGAGCTCGACCGGCTCGACCACGCCGCGGACCGTCATCAGCGTTTCGATCCGGGGCGGCTCCTGCGCCACGCGTCCGCCGTAGCGGCGCGCCTCCTCGACCAGTTGATCGAGCAGGTCGCGGTTGATTTGCATCGGGCGGCTCGAATCTTCCGCCTCGCTGCGCTGTACCGACAGGTTCAGATTGAACGACCCGCGTTTGAAACTCTTCGCAACGGCCTCGCGCGCGACCATTTCCAGCCGGTCATGCCCTGGCGGCGTCCGGAACCGGACATCCAGTGAACGCGCGTTGACGCTTTTCGCTTCCCAGGCCCAACGCCAGCTTCCGTGCTCGCCGACGGCCCGTGCAAATCCGGTCATGCTGGCAACGGTCAAAAACTCCCCCTGGCCAAGGCGGCCGGATACGCGGTTATAGTCGGACGCACTATATCCCCCCGAAGGGACCGCAACAACAAACAGCAGGATGGGCCACATCCATGAACGAACCGGCGAATCAGCACCCGAATTCGATCCTCATCACCGGCGCGTCGAGCGGCATCGGCGAAGCGCTGGCGCTCGAATACGCCGACGCCGGGATTCGACTCGCCCTCGGCGGGCGCAGCGAGAAACGCCTCGCCCGGGTGGCCGAGGCCTGCCGCGCGAAAGCCGCAACGGTCGACACGATCGCCCTCGACGTCGCCGACGAGCATGCCATGCGGCAATGGGTCGAACGCGCCGACAATCGGGCGCCGTTGGACCTGGTCATCGCCAATGCCGGCATATCCGGGGGCACGTCGGGCGGCGGCGAAGCGGATACACAGGTCCGTCGCATCTTCGACATCAATATCTCCGGCGTCCTCAACACGGTCCTGCCGGCGATCCCCGGCATGCGAGACCGCGGTGCCGGTCAGATCGCGATCATGAGTTCGGCCGCATCCTTCCGGGGCTTCCCCGGCGCGCCGGCCTACAGTGCCAGCAAGGCCGCCGTCCGGGCTTATGGCGAGGCGCTGCGCGGATCGCTGCGGCCCGACGGGATCAAGGTGTCGGTGATCTGTCCCGGATTCGTCCGGAGCCGCATCACGCGGGTGAACAAGTTTCGGATGCCGCTGCTGATGGATGCGGACCGGGCCGCCCGGATCATTCGTCGGGGCCTGGCGGCAAACAAGAGCCGCATCGCCTTTCCCTTTCCCACCTATTTTACGGCCTGGCTGGCGGGCGCGTTGCCCCCGTCCCTCACCGATCCGTTTTTCCGAAACCTGCCGGAGAAATAACTCCGCGACCCGTTGGACGGGGTTCGCGGCGGACTGGGTCACCTGATACAATTGTTGCGCCATTCAATCGCCCCGAGGAGGTTCATTATGGAACGTGCAATCGACACCACGGACGCCGCCACCGACGTTACCCAGCGTCTTGCCGACTACGCCAGTGCATTGACCCTCAAGGACGTTCCGGAAGACGTGCGGGCGATCGCCAAGCAATGCCTGCTCGACTGGCTCGGCGTTACCCTCGCGGGCGCACAGGAACCGCTGACGCAGAAACTGTTGGATTACGCCCGGGCCGAGGGCTGCGGCGACCACGCCACGCTGATCGGTCTCGACGGCCGCGGCTCGGTGAGTCAGGCGGCCTTGATCAATGGCGCCGCCGGCCATGCTTTGGATTACGACGACGTGCTGCGGCAACTGCGCGGGCATCCGACCGCGCCGGTGGCCCCGGTGGCCCTCGCCCTCGCGGAGCGCGATCTGAAGTCGGGAGAAGACCTGCTGCTCGCGTTCATCTCGGGTGTGGAGGTCGAGGCCCGCGTCGGTGCGCTGATCGGCGATGCGCACTACGCCAAGGGATGGCATCAGACGGCAACCGTCGGCACCTTCGGCGCCGCCGCGGCCGGCGCCCGTATCATGGAACTGGACGGGACGGATACCGCGGTGGCCCTCGGGATCGCCGGGACACAGGCCGCCGGTCTCAAGGCGATGTTCGGCACCATGTGCAAACCGCTGCACGCCGGCAAGGCAGCCGCGAACGGATTGCTCGCCGCCGAATTGGCCAAGCGCCGGTTCACCAGCCGGTCCGACGTCCTAGAATGCGATCAGGGGTTTGCGGCGACACAGGCCGACGGCATCGATCCGTCTGCCGCGCTGGACGGCCTGGGCACGGATTTCTGCATCCCCAAATTGCTGTTCAAGTATCACGCGGCCTGCTACGGCACGCATGCCGGGATCGAGTCCGCCCGGGCCATTGCCGGGAACCCGGCCTTCGACCTCGACAAGGTCGAACGGGTGGAGGTCAACGTGCCGGAACGCACGATGAATATGTGCAACATCCTGGAACCGACGACCGGACTGGAGGTTAAATTCAGTCACCGTTTCACGGCGGCACTCGCGCTCGCCGGCGAGGAAACCGGGAGCCTCGAAGTCTATGACGAATCCTTCGCGAGCCGGCCCGACCTTGTCGCTTTGCGGGACAAGATCTCGATCCACGGCCGCGAGGACTACACGCCCAATCAAACGGATGTGACGGTCCATCAATCCGACGGCACGGCAATCATGGAGAGCCGGGACATGGCGGTCCCGAATGCCGATCTCGGGGATCAGTGGCAGAAGCTGGAAACGAAATTCCGCGCCCTGGCAGATCCGCTGATCGGTGAAGAAAACGCGGCCCGGACCGTCGAAATCCTCCGCGATCTGGAACGAGAGGACGACGCATCCGGGATCGCCGCGGCGTGCAGATCCTGCCGCTGAGACGGGAGGATTGCTCTCAACGGAATTCGAGATCCTCGATGAGCATGCGCTCGGCCGATACGCCGTAGGGGTGCAGCACGAGATTCGATTGGTCCAGGACCACCCGGTTCACGACGTCCGGGTTGCTGATGGCGCTGGACTCCTCTCGCAGCATGCCGGTCAGGATCGAGTCCATGATGCTCGGCGTAAGCAGTTTCGCCATGCGAATACTATGGGTCAGCTTGCTGTCGCTCTTGCCCCGGAACTGCAGGGAGCCGTTCACGACCAGCGATCGCGGTTCATCGGCAAGTACCGCATTCGGTACCTGAAGCACGATGAGGGGCAAATCATAGGTAAAGCGCTCGGTTTCGTTCGCGGGAGTTTCGACCCGCGCCACGTCGTCGGGACGGCCACGGTCGGCCAGCACGAGAACCAACGCCAAGCCCACGGCAAAGACGCCAACCGATGAGAAAATATAGATTTTCTCGATTCGGCTAAAGGCCTCCGAACAGGCGCGCAGCATTCCCTTCAAATCGTAGCGCATTTTAGCTAAATCCCTTTTAAGGCGATTTTCCAACCGCCGGTTCTCTTAGAAGCTGTATTAGCCCAAATGTGTGCCGGTCGGGTATGATCGTGGTCACCGATGGAAATTAACGATTCCACACAACCTATGAGACTGGGCGTGTCCGCCTGCGCGGGCCGCATGGGCCGGACGATCATGGCGGCCGCGCTGGGCGCCCCGGGCTGCGATCTCGCCGGGGCCAGCCAATACCCCGGACATCCGGCAGTCGGTAAGGATGCGGGCGAACTCGCGGGCATGGCGGCATCGGGCCTAGTCATCGTCGATGACGCGGCGGCCATGCTCGACACCGTCGACGTCGCCATCGATTTTTCGACACCGGACGCCACGGTGGCGCACGTGCAGGCCGCACGCGACACCGGCACGCCGCTGGTGGTCGGCACCACCGGGATGAGCCCGGCCCAGAAAGAATCGATGGCGGCCGCGTCCCGCGATGTCGCAATCCTCGCCGCCCCTAACATGAGCATCGGGGCAACCCTCGTCGCGATGATGACGCAACGGTTGGCCGGGATCCTCGATACCGACTACGACATCGAGGTGCTGGGCCTGCAGCACCGGCACAAAGTGGATGCCCCCTCCGGCACGGCACGCGGCCTAGCGGAAGCCGCCGCCGCGGGACGCGGACTCGGCGGCTATGTCGCCGCCGCCTCGCCCCGGGACGGCCACACCGGACCACGGCAAGTAGGCGCCATCGGCTTGGCGACCGCCCAGGGCGGCGATATGCCGGGCGAGCACCGAACGATCTTCGCCGGCGCCGGCGAGCGGATCGAACTCGCCCACAAGCCGGCCAACCGCCGCGTCTACGGCGCCGGCGCGGTGCGCGCCGCGCGGTGGCTTGTAAACCAACCGCCCGGCCTCTACGGCATGCCCGATGTCGTGGATTTCGCCGTTTAGGCGGCGCTACAAAAAGTCTGCGCGGAACATCGACCATCTACCGGCTCCTCAATTGGACCGGTTACCGCTGGTCTATCCGATTTTTATCGGCATCGGTTGCTGTGGTTTGGGGAGCGTGACCTGGCGCCCCTTTAAAAGGCCCAATACGGCCCGGTCCTTGATCTCATCGATCCATTTGTCTCTACGTTTGGCTTGGGCCGGGTCGAACCAAAGGTTCTTCCGCTCGTCCGGGTCGGCGCGGAGGTCGTAGAGTTCGCCGTCCTCTTCGCCGGCATACCACACGATCTTCCAATCCGAGTCACGGCGCATGACGATGAATTCCGCACCGGTTTGAATGTGATCGCGGGCAAGCTCCGCGTATACGACGCCGTCGCCCGGCGGCGTTTCCTCCTTGAGCGTGGGCCACAACGACCGGGCATCCAAATCGCCGGGAACATCGACTCCGCAGGCTTCGAGGATGGTCGGCGCCACATCCATCAATTCAATCGGCGTGTCGACATCGGCGGCCGTCAGATTCATTCCGGGCGCCCAGATGATCAGTGGCACGCGGAGAACGGTGTCGTACATGGTCCACTTCTGAATGTGTCCGTGGTCTCCGAGGGCATCGGCATGATCCGACGTGAATATAACGATCGAATTATCGAGATAGCCCTTGTCTTCCAATACGGCGATGAGCTCGCCGACCTTCTCGTCGATCATCGTGACGTTGGCCGCATAGTGACGTCGAATTTTCAGGATCTCTTCAGGTGTCGGCAAGCGTTTCCACCGGATCGAGTCGAAATTGAAGTCGATCATATTTTGCCGCAACGCTTTCTGCGCCTTCGGCTGGAGGTCAAGTTCCGACTCGGTCAATTCCGGCACTGGGATCTCACTATCCGCATAGATCGCCAGAAAACGGGCCGCGGGATCATAGGGCGGATGCGGACCGGGAAAGCCGATTTGCAGAAACAGCGGCGCCTCGGACTGACGGTCCTCGATCCACCATTTGGCAGTGTTTCCAACGAAGAAATCGGCATGAAGTTGTTCGTCGTCTTCCCATACGAAGCATCCGAGAGCTTTTTCGTAGCCCTCGGGGTCCTTGGCATAACGGTTGTAACGCGAAGGCTTGACGATGTTGTGCGATTTGAGGGCTTTGTCCCATTCATCGTAGAAGGCTCGGGCATGTTCATCCAAAAACAACGGCCGGTCCTTGTTCTCGACAACGAAGCGTTGATGAAAACCTCCCATCGCCTGATAGGGGTTGATATGCATCTTGCCGATGTTGACGCAGTGATAGCCGGCGTCGGCCAACCACTTCACCCAAGTCGGCTCCCATGGTTGAAAATTATGGAAGACGCCGGTCTTGTGCGGGTATTTGCCGGCGAACAAGCTGGCCCGCGCCGTGACGCAGACCGGTGAATTCACGAAGCAATTCGAGAATGAAACCCCCTCGCGGACGAGGCGATCCAAATTCGGCGTCTGCATCCAACTCGCCCCGAGAGCGGCAATCGAATCAAACCGCTGTTGATCGGTCATAATCAGGATAATGTTCGGCTTACTGGCCATTTTTCACCGGTCCTGAAGAAAATGAGGTGGCCGGGCTCGCAAGCCCGAAAAGCGATGAGCCATCAAGGGTGTCGCAACATCGTCGCCATTGTTCGATCACGGATTGCACCTGTTCAAAGTCCTAATGATTTTAATTGTCCGACCGTCCCTACAGGTTCATGTACGCACCGCCGTTGCTGTGGACGGTCTGACCCGTCATGTAGGCCGCGCCCGGCCCGACGAGGAACCGGATCAGGTCGGCCATGTCCTGCGGATACCCCTTGCGGCCCAGCGGAATGGCGGTGTTCGCCGCCAGCGACGGCATCTGTGCCGAGGACGGGTTGTTCTCCCGCACGGTGTCGAAGGTGCCGACGACGACCTGGTTCGCCCGGATGTTGAACTCCGCCAAATCGAGGGCCAGCCCCCGGATAAACGCGTTGAGACCCATTTTACCGGCCATCACATGCGAGCGTCCGCGCGACCCCTTGAGCGAGGACATGCCGCCCACGCCGATGATGCAGCCGCCGCCCCGCTCCTTCATCGCCGGGACCGTGGCCTTGGCCAGGTGAAACGTCCCGTGGATGGAGATATCGATGGTCCGCTGCCAGGTTTCCCAATCGAGATCGTCGAAATGCGTGTTGGAGCGGTTGGCCGCGTTACAGACCAGGATATCGATACCGCCGAATTCCTTGACCGCGGTCTCGGCCATCGCACGGACCGACTCTGGGTCGGTGATATCGGCCATCACCGGAATGGCCGTGCCGCCGGCCGCGTTGATCCCCTCGGCGACCTCTTCGCACAGCTCCTTCGCCTGCACGGCGTTGACAACCACCGACGCTCCGGCGCGGGCCAGTTCCTCGACCGTCGCGCGGCCGATATTGCGCGCACTGCCGGTGACGATTGCCACTTTTCCGTCGAGTTCGTTGACGAGATCCACCATTGTTTGTCCTTTTCAATCGTAATTTCGAACATGCCGGAGCGACGCAACACCAAAGTCATGGCAGGGCCAACAGTCCGTCATATATTGCTGTTAGTGTTTTCCACGCATAAACCGCAGCATATGATGAAGACACGCGAGCGCCAATCATGACCGACCCTCTCCGATTCGATACCGACACGGACGACGATATCGATCCGGATGACACACCCTCGAATACCAGCACGGCCCCGGCGCTGGGCGACATCGTCGCCACCCGGTTCAGCCGCCGCCGCATGATTCGCGGCACGCTCGGCACCGCCGCCATCGCGGCGATGACGGGCGACAGCCTGCTCGGCGTCCTGGCGTCGCCGGCGCGGGCCGGCGAAAGCGAATTTTCCTTTGCGGAAATCGAGCACGGCGTGGACGAAACCCATCACGTCGCGGCGGGCTATGATGCGGACATCCTGATTCGGTGGGGTGACCCCGTTCTGCCGGGCGCCCCCGATTTCGACCCAGACAATCAAACGCCCGACGGCCAGGCGCGGCAGTTCGGTTCCAACAACGATTATGTCGGCTTCATCCCGTTGCCGTATGGGTCCGGATCGGCCACGCGCGGCCTGCTCTGCGTGAACCACGAATTCACCAGCCGCCACGTCATGTTTCCACGCGGATTCGACGACAAGCGCCGCTTCCAGGTGGAGATGGCGGCGCATGGCGGGTCGATCCTTGAAATCGCGCGCGAGCCGAACGGCCGATGGTATGTCGATCCCGCCAGCAAATATGCCCGGCGTATTTCGGCGACGACCCCGATGCGGCTTTCCGGCCCCGCTGCCGGACACGCCCGAATGAAAACGTCCGCCGACCGATCGGGCCGAAAGGTACTGGGCACGGTCAACAATTGTGCCGGCGGGATCACGCCCTGGGGCACCTATCTGATGGCCGAGGAAAACTTCAACAATTACTTCATCGGATCGCTGAAAGGTCATCCGGAACAACGAAATTACAAACGGTACGGACTGCCGCGCGGCCGTTATGCCTGGGGCACGATCGACCGGCGCTGGGACATCGACAAGGAACCGAACGAGCCCAACCGGTTCGGCTGGATCGTCGAAGTCGATGCGCTGAATCCTGGGTCGGTACCGGTCAAACGCACCGCCCTCGGCCGGTTCAAGCATGAAGGCGCCGAGGCCATCCTGAATCGCGACGGCCGGGTGGTGATCTATTCCGGCGACGATCAGCGGTTCGACTATCTCTACCGTTTCGTTAGCCGCGACCGAGTGGACGCGGAGAACCGCCAGGCAAATAAGGACCTCTTGGATCACGGCACGCTCTCCGCAGCCCGGTTCGACGCCGACGGCAGCCTGACCTGGCTCGATCTGGTCTGGGGCCAAGGCCCGCTGATCCCGAGCAACGGCTTCGCCAGCCAGGCCGACGTGCTGATCGAAACCCGCCGCGCGGCGGACCTGTTGGAGGCGACGCCGCTCGACCGGCCCGAGGACGTTCAACCCAACCCTAGCACCGGCAAGGTCTACCTGAACCTGACCAACAACAGCAGACGCAAGGCGAGCAGCACCGACGGGGTCAACCGCCGCGAAAAGAACATCTGGGGCCAGATCGTCGAACTGTCGCCGCCGGATGGGGATCATGCGGCGAAGACCTACACGTGGGACATTCTCGTCCAGTGCGGCGATCCAAACCGCCCGGAAACGCGGGCGATCTGGCATCCCGATATTTCGGCGAACGGCTGGTTCTCCTGCCCGGACAACGCGGCGGTGGACGCCGAAGGACGGCTTTGGATCGCCACCGATCAAGGCTGGAATTGGTCCCGCGCCTCCGGCACGGCGGACGGCCTTTGGGCCCTGGCGACATCGGGATCGGGACGCGGCATCGGGCGGATGTTCTTTCGTGTACCGGTCGGCGCGGAACTCTGCGGCCCCTGCTTCACACCGGATGGCGAGACGCTGTTCCTGGCCGTGCAGCATCCCGGCACCGACGGCACGAAGCGGTTCAGGAAATTCGGCCGCCGGTCGACCTTCGAAGACCCGGCGACCCGCTGGCCGGATTTCGAGGACGGCGTCCCGCCCCGCCCCGCGATCGTGGTCATCACCAAGAAGGGCGGCGGCCAAATCGGCGGCTGACGCGGCCTTTCCCGGATTTTACGCCGCGGGACCCCGCGGGTATCATTCCTGCACGGGTACATGCCCGCAACGGAGGACATCATGGGGAAACGCGTGGCGGTAATCGGCGCGGGCGGCGTCGGCGGATATACAGGCGGGCAAATGGCGCGGAACGGGATCGACGTCACCTTCATCGACGCGTGGCCCGACCACGTCGACGCGATGAACAACAAGGGCCTCGAGCTGCGCGGCGTGACCGAGCAGGAACACTACGTCGTTCCGGTAAAAGCCATGCATGTCACGGAGGTCCAGAATCTCTCTAGGCAGGACCCGATCGACATCGCGATTATTTCCACCAAATCCTACGATACCGAATTCGCCGCCGCCCTCATCAAACAGTATCTCGCGCCGGAAGGCTTCTGCGTCTCGCTGCAGAATTGCATCAATGAGGAACGCCTCGCCGGCGTCGTCGGCTGGGGCCGGACGGTCGGCTGCATCGCGAGCACCATATCTGTGGAGTTGCAGGAGCCCGGCCTCGTTCAGCGGAACGTGCCGCTACGGGGCGACGCCTACACCGTCTATCGCTGCGGCGAGGTGCACGGACGCATCACCAAGCGCGTCGAAGACCTCGTCGAGTGGCTGCGCTTCGCCGACAGCGCCAAGGCGACGGAAAACCTCTGGGGCGAGCGATGGTCGAAGCTGGTCATCAACTCCAGCCACAATGGCCTCTCCGCCTGCACCGGCTATAGCGGCAACGACATGTGCACGGTCGACGCCGCCCGTCGGCTGTCGATCCGCCTGTCCGGCGAGACCATCCGCGTCGGCAAGGCCCACGGCTTTAATCTGGAAGTCATCAAGGGGCATACCGCGGACGAATGGGTCGCGGCCGCAGACGGCGACCCGGCCGCACTCGACGCGGTCGAAAGCTCGATGATCGAATCCGTCAAAAGCCGCGGCGACGGCCAGCGCCCGTCAATGGGCCAGGACATGGCCAAGGGCCGCCGCACCGAAATCGACTTCCTGAACGGCTTGGTCGTCGAAAAGGGCCGCGAAGCCGGAATCCCCACCCCGGCGAACGAGGGCATCGTCAAGGCCGTGACGGCGGTCGAACGCGGCGAGGCCAAGCAGGGTCCGCACATGATCGAGGGAATCTAAGGCCGCGAGCCATTACTTTTTCGGGCAGGGATAAGCCTCGCCAAGCGCTTGCGCGATCAGCGCCGACGCCCTTCGGCGCAAATCTCGATTGGATTTGTCGAGCCAGATTTTCACGGTCTTAACCATGGTCTCGCGTTTAACGTTCGGCGGTGGACAGGCGCGGTGCTCATAGATCGAATTTTCATCCGCCATAATGTCGACAACCGCGCGTATATAGGCCCTGCAACCCAAGCCGGCAGACGGCACCGTAATCTGGAACGAAGCGCAACGCTGCTTCAGGCTTTTGCCGTCCGTGATGACCTGTGAGTGGGCCGCCAGCGGCGCCAGTGCCAGAGTGCCCGCGATGGCAACTCGACGACCCCAATGAAGAGCGACACTCCGCAATACGCCCGATGCGCCATGGCAGTTTACGTCACGCGCGCTTGGCTCTTTGAACATTTGAAATGAACTCCCGTTTAAGGCACATGCCGACATGCGAAAATTTATGGCCTAAATCCGGCGACGTCGGACCGTGTCGATGATGTCCGCCTTGCCGTTTATCCGCCGCATCGGAAAACAGCGGCAAGTCAGACTGGCACCGATCGCAACGACCGCGTTTGCCATCCCGCAAAGCAACAGCTCCACTGCTACGGCCTAGTCTAGCGGCAGATCCATTTGATGTTCCGAATTCCATTCCGTTGTGCCAAGAGAGCACCAACCCGGTTCCGCACCCGGAACCATACCGAACAAGAGAGGCTCGTTCCAACCAATCGCATGCCGCAAAAAAACGGCGCGGACTTTCGCGCTCGGCCGCATTGCCAGTTGTTCGACCCTCAGCCGGTGGCTTAGCAAACCGAAAAAGAGATATCTTTTTAATTGACACGAAATCCGCATTCAATGACGATTTCACGAGTATGCACGTAGACCATTAGGGTTGAATCAGCCTGTCCTCCGTGGACGCAGGCAGAAAAAACTCGAGAAACTCGTTTAGTGACAGCAATTTATAGTTCGCAAAAACCCGATTCCCTGATGATCGACGTGCGACGTTTCGGCAACCGGCAGCAGAAAATGGGGAGACTTCAATGTTAAAAAAGATATCTCTTATCGCGGTAATGGCGACGATCCTCACCAGTGGCGCGGCCCGGGCGGACTACCCGGAACGCGCCATTACGTTCGTCGTTCCCTTCTCGGTCGGCGGCGGAAGCGATAGAACCGCACGCGCGTTGATTCCCTACCTTGAAAAGTATCTCGGAGACGGCGCTAAAATCGCCGTTGTCAACAAACCGGGTGCCGGCGGCAGCGTTGCCTGGGCCGGAATGGCAACGGCCAAACCCGATGGGTATACGATCGGCATGGTGAACCTACCGGATGCGGTAACCGGTCCCATGCTCAACCCGAAAGTCGGATACAAGGTCGACAGCTTCGAATATATCGGCGCAATCAACAAGGAACCGACGACCATCACCGTCAAGGCGGACAGCCCCATCAAGGACCTGGCTGCGTTCATCGCCATGGCGAAAGCCAAGCCGGGCCAAGTGACGGTCGGCGTCCCGTCGCTCCGCAATGTGCACAGCGTCGGCGCCACGAAACTTGCGGCCGAGGCCGGTATCGAGATCAACAAGATCCCGCTGAAAGGCGGCGGTCCGACGATGAATGCCTTGCTCGGCGGACATATCAACTCGGCGGCGGTCTCCGTCGGCGCGGCCAGCAAGAAGAAGGGCAAGGTTCGTATTCTGGCCCAGATGGCATCGGAACGTGCGCCGACGGCGCCGAACGTGCCGACGACCGTCGAACTCGGCTACAAGTCGACGAACTACGTGATCCGAACCTTCGCCGCGCCGAAGGGAACGCCCGAAGCGGCCCTGTCGAAGCTGCGGAGCGCCTTCAAGAAGGCGATGGACGATAAGAGTTTCCAGAAAGCGGCGGCGAAACAGCGTATCGCGGTCGTCTATATTTCGGGCGACGAACTCGTCGCAACGGCTGCGGAACTGGATAAATCCCTATCGCAGCTTTGGAAATCAAACCCCTGGATGAGCAAGAAAAAATGACCGAGGCTGTCCCGGATAGCGTGGCACGGCGCGAGGGTGCCTCTCCCGCCGCGCACGCCGTCCGATCCGGCAATGCCGCGGCGGAAAGGAGAAATCCGGTGCCTTCTGCGGTGTATGGGTACCCTAACGAGTCATGACCGACGGTCACGACGCCGACGGCGCACGGAACGGTCATCAGGATCTGGTTACCGGCGGGGTTTTCTTCGTGATCTCCGGCGGGCTGCTGCTCAGTTCCCTCGACTTGGCGGCAGGCGCCGCCCTGCTTCCCCGTGTCGCCTTGGGCGCTTTGATGCTTTTGTCCGTGCTGCTTTCGCTACGCGGCCTGCGCGACAAACTCGCCCGGCGCGGCGACGAAAAAAAATCCCCCTTCATACAAGCGCCCGGCCGACTGCTGGTCGGTATCCTGGCGATGGCTCTCTACATCGTTGCGATCGAGACCGCGGGATTCTATCCCGCAACGGCGGTTTTCGTGCCGGCGACCGCATACGCACTCGGCGCTCGCAACCACCTATCGATTCTTGTCGCGGGAATCGGGTTTCTGGTTTTCGCCTATGTCGTGTTCGACATCCTATTCGAGCGGGTGATGCCGTCCGGCGTTCTCCTCTCCCTGCCCGAAGCGCCCGCTGCCGAAACCGGCCATGTTTGAACCGCTGGCGCAGGGACTCCACGCCATTTTGGAGTGGCAGAACCTTGCCGCGATGGTCGCCGGCGTCATCGGCGGCGTAACCGCCGGCGCCATACCCGGCCTGTCGGCAACCATGGCGGTGGCGCTGCTGCTGCCGCTGACCTATGGCCTCAACCCGCTCCTCGCGCTGGGGCTGATGGCCGGCTTGCACAACGGCGCGGCGTACGGCGGATCGATCCCGGCGATATTATTGCGCATTCCGGGCACACCGGCGGCCGTCGCGACGACTTTCGACGGGTATCCACTGGCGCAATCCGGCCGCGTCGCACATGCGCTCAAGGTCTCGGTGGTGTCGTCGGCGATCGGCGGCATGGTGAGCGCCATCGCGTTGATGACCATCGCACCGCCCTTGGCGGACATCGCACTCCTGTTCGGACCGACGGAGATTTTTTGGGTCAGCGTCTTCGGTATCGCCAGCACCGCGGTTCTTGTCGGAAAAGATCCGATCAAAGGATTGATCGCCGGCTGCCTAGGGCTGCTGCTGGGACTCATCGGCCTTGATCACGTTACGGGTGTCGATCGGTTTACGTTCGGCCTGATCGAACTATCCGGCGGGTTGCCGCTGCCCATCGTCCTGATGGCGCTCTTCGGGGTGCCCGCCGCCTGGATGATGGCGGAGCAGAAAGCGAAAGACGGCCTCGACCTGACCACTCTCGATTCACGCAAGGAACGGGATCGCATTCGCGACTGGCCCTGGCGCACGATCCTGCCCGCCTGGCTGCGCGGCGGTCTGATCGGGACGTTCGTTGGCATTTTGCCTGGGCTCGGCGGCGCCGTGTCGAGCGTCGTCGCCTATGGATCGCAAAAGCGGGCCGCCAAAGACGCCGACACCTACGGTAAGGGGAACACGGCGGGCGTCGCGGTCGCGGAATGCGCCAACAATGCGGACAATGCCGCCTCGATGATTCCCGCCCTGACCCTCGGCGTGCCCGGCAGCGGCGTGGCGGCGATCGTCCTGGCAGGGCTGCTGATACATGGGCTGGAACCGGGCCCGCAGCTTTTCACGGATAAACCGGACGTCGTCTTCGGCTACATGTGGGCGATGTTACTGACGGCGATCATGCTGATTTTCGTCGGCGGCGGCATTGCGACCAAGCTATTCGCGCAAGTGCTGCGCGTGCCGCCAATGCTGTTGATGCCGATCATCGTCGCGCTTGCCGTCATCGGCACCTACACCTACGAGAACAGTATCTTTAATGTCTATTTGCTGTTCGCGCTTGGGTTCGTGGGATACGCGCTCGACCGGCTTTCCTTTCCCGTCGCACCGGTGATCCTCGGTCTATTTCTCGGACCGAAAGTGGAATACAACCTTCGGGTTTCGCTTCTGATTTCGCAGGACGATTGGTCCGTCTTCTGGACCCGCCCGATCTCGTTGGTCATTCTGCTGGCGACGATTTTCGTGATCGTGCTGCCGCTGGTTCAGCACAGAATCAAGGATGCCATACAGCGGTATCGCACCGGCACGAACGCCACCTCGACCTAACTTCCGAAAACGAGAGATCGCCCCACATGCCTCAGACGGAGAAATCGAGAAATAGACGGACCCGGGAAAACCCGGATCCGACAACTCAGTCAATGGCCTTGTCCGGGAGCCGCCGCGCCGAACTCAAGGCGTATTTGCGCCAGCATCTGACCGAAGGGCAAACACGCGGCGCAAAGCATGTCCGCCTGCAATCCGCGATACTGGACGCCATCGCGAAGGGCGTGCTCCGCGCCGGGGATCAACTGCCGCCGGAACCGGAACTCGCCGATGGTGTGAAACTCAGCCTGGGCACGATCCGGCGCAGCCTCACACATCTTGCCAATGAAGGCGTGGTCTCTCGCGAGCATGGGCGCGGCACATTCATTTCAGGTCTCACGCTGACGGAAAACGAAGTCTGGCACATGCGGTTTCTGGAAGACGACCTGAAATCCGTCAAGCCGGTGTACCAACGGATACTTAACCGGGAAGTCGTCCGCGGTCCGGGTGAATGGCAGGACTTTCTCGGGCCTAACCCGAACGGTTATGTTCGCGTCTGCCGGGCGGTAAACGTCGACAGTCTGTTCGTGTGCCACAGCGACTTTTACCTGCCGGGGGACAAATTCCTCGGAATTATGGACATGGACCCGCACGAGATCGAAAGCATCGGTCTCAAGCACGTCGTGCGGCTGTCCTTCAATGCACCGATCACGCGGGTCCAGAAATGTTCGCAGTACCTGCCGACACCGGCGGCGATTTCCGGCGTGATCGGCGTCGACACGGGCGACGCCGCACAGCGGCTCGACGTCAGAAGCTATTCCCACGGCAACACGCCGATTTCCTATCAGGTGATCTGGATCCCGCCGACTTCCGTGCCGTTGGACCTCTCCGGTCCAGGCTCGATGGTAACCAACCAAAACGGATAGACGCGCCCACCGGAACAAGCGTTCGATATAGAGGGAGACAAAAAAACATGCCACGTCAATTCCGTCTCTGGGGCACGTGCTGTGCACATGTTGCGAGCGATCTTCAGTTCGAACGCGAAAGTCTGGCGGACGCACTACGCCAGTCCGAGAACGGCGGCAGCGAGGGCGGCCCCGCCTTTGAATGGGACATCGCGGTCAATCTCGGCGATTTCAGCGGCGCACGCTACAACACGCCGGTCGACGAGGAGGGCGAGGAGATCGTCCGCCAATTCAGCGTCATGAAGGCCCATCGGCGCGAACAGATCTACACCGTGTGCGGCAACCACGACCGCAACGCACCTGACGACAAAGAAGCCTGGTGGTTCCGCAAATGGATCGATCCCCTTGGCGAGAACACCGAATATTCGGGCGTCGACCCGAAACGCATGCCCTATCCGGTCGAGGGAACCTGGGAACGGTATAGTTTTCGTGTCGGTAATCTACTCTTCCTGATGATGAGCGACGTAAATGAAGAAACGCTGCCCCGCGGACGCGGCGATTTGGGCGGATGCCCGTCAGGCGTGGTCCGGCAGGAAACCTTCGATTGGTGGAAGGACATGGTGGAGCGCCACAGGGACGACTGCATCATCGTGACGGCGCACCACTATGTCCTGAAAAACACCACCGTCGCGTCAGGACCCTGGGAAGGGTTTCGCAAGGACGGGAACGGTGAATGGGCACCCGAATATCACCGCTATTATCCGGAAGCCTCGCCGGAAGGCGCCTCGTTTCTGTACTGGGTCGGTCACAAACCGGATTCCGGACAATTCGAAGATGTCCTGGCCAAGAATCCCGGCGCATCCGATCTCTGGCTCGGCGGCCATACCCACACCGATCCGGATGACCGTAGGGGAAACAAATCCCATATCGAAACGCGCTGGGGCACCAACTTTGTCAACGTTTCCGCGCTGACGCGCTATCACGCCGAACGCCGCTCCCGTCCGATCAGCCGCTTGTTCACCTTCACCGAAGGAAGCGATCAGGTTCGCGTGCAGTGTTACCTCCACACGTCCGAACATGCGCCCCAAGGATGGTATGACAAGGTGGAGCGAACGTTGACGCTAACGAAGCCGTTCGAGGCGCCATAGCGGGCGACCTCGTCCTGCCCGCGCCGTCGGTCTATCGCGGCGTGCGGGGGTCGAGCTGCGTTGGATGGTCCGGATCTTCGGCCAAGCCGCCGTGCACCCTGTGACTGGGAACTGCGAAGCCCGGTAACCTCTCCTCTCGCAGGGACCGCATCAATCCCCAGGCCATGAACAACATAACCACCGAGAAGGGCAATGCCGCGGTGATCGATGCCGTCTGCAAGGCGGACAGTCCACCGGCCAACAACAGGATGCCGGCGACCAATCCTTCCTTCAGACCCCAGACAACGCGGTGGACGATCGGCGGTTCCGGGTCGCCCATGGAGAGAATGGTGTTGACCACCAGCGTGCCGGAGTCCGACGAGGTGATGAAGTAGGTCGCGATCAGAAGGGTCGCGACCGCCGCCGCGAGCTTACCCATGATTCCGGAATCGAGCTTATCGAGCGTTACGTAGAGTGCGCTCGTCAGGTCCGATTTCACCGCTTCGGTAATGCCGCCGTCACCGAACAACTCGATATGCAGGGCGGTGCCGCCGAACAATACGAGCCAGATGAAGGCCAGCAGCGTCGGCACGAGCAACACCCCCAGGATGAATTCCCGGATCGTCCGTCCACGCGAGATTCGGGCGATAAACATGCCGACGAACGGCGCCCAGGCGATCCACCATCCCCAATAAAATGCGGTCCACGACCCCTGCCACGCACCATCCTTATGCGCGTCGGACCAGAGCGACAACGGGATGACGGTCGACATATAGTCTCCGGTCGATTGCAGGAAGGTGTTCAAGAGGTACCGCGTCGGCCCGAAGGTGAACAGGAACACCATGATGGCGATCGAGAGCCACAGGTTCAGTTCCGAGAGGATCTTCACGCCGCGGCCAACCCCGGAAACGACGGACAAGGTCGCAATCGACGTGATAACCGCAATTAGACTTATCATGGCGACGATGTTGGGCGATTGTCTGCCATCCGCGGCGACATCCACGAAGACACCCCAACCGGTGAGGGTGTGCAGCCCGGTGGCCATTTGCTGCACCCCGAGCCCCAATGACGTGGCAACGCCGAAGATCGTTCCGAAGACCGCCAAGATATCCGCCGCATGCCCGATCGGCCCGTAAATCCGGTCGCCGATCAACGGATACAGCGAGGACCGGATCGTCAACGGCAGGTCCTTGCGGTAGGCGAAATAAGACAAGGAAAGCGCCACAACCACGTAGATCGCCCACGGATGCAAGCCCCAGTGAAAGAAGGTAATGCGCAGGGCGAGATTGGCGGCCGCCGGCGTTTCCGCCATTTCCTTCGCCATGAAGGGATTAGACTGGAAATGATACATCGGCTCGGCGATGGACCAGAAAACCAGTCCGATGCCCATACCGGCGCCGAATAGCATGGAGAACCAGGAGAAATACCCGAACTCCGGCCGGTCGTCGTCCTTGCCGAGCCGAATGCTGCCATACCGGCTGAACAGCAAGAAGATCACGAAGAACAGGAACCCCGCGACGATGGCGATATAATACCATTTCATCGTCGTCACCATGAACGCCTTGGCCGCCGCGAAAACGCCGCCCGCTTCCTTGGTCCATACGGCGCCGAAAACCACCAATGCGAAAACGACGAACTGCGACCACAGCGTGACCGTCTTATTCAGCCCCTTATGCCAGCCATCCGCGGCAAGGGCGTTTGCAACTCTTTGTTCGTGCATCGCTATGCCTTCTGCTTTTGGAAATGCAAAATACCCCAGGTCAGATACCCCTTGTCCGCACCATCGACCCAGCGCGCCAAGCCCGCCAGCATCGCGTCGACATAGTCGCGACCGGACAATTCGACGACCTCGTCATAGCGTTTCCGTAATTCCTCGCCGACGCGGGCATAGTGGGTCCGAAGGTTGGGTGTCAAAATCGTGAGCGAAACTTCGGTAAAATCCCGCTTCTGCAATTCATCACGATAGAAGACGCAGGATCCGAGGGACTCCAGATGAATTCGCTCGAGGATCGGCTGCAGCACGCCGGGCGGGCAATCATCGCTTTGCATCGGATCGGTGAAGATAAATCGACCGCCGGGCTTCAACACGCGGCAAACCTCGTCCATCACCCTGGGACGATCGCCGCTGTGCAGGATCGCATCCTGCGACCAAACGACGTCGAACGTCTCCTCCGGCTCGGGGATGTCCTCGAAACTGCCATGGACCACCGTGATTCGATCGGACAGACCGGCCTCGCGCGTGAGCGCCCGGTTCAACGCGTTTTGGGTCTCGCTGAGGTTCAGGCAGGTAACCCGGCAACCGTATTGCGTCGCCAGCACCCGTGCCGATCCGCCGTAACCGGCGCCCAAATCGATGACATTGCTATCCGACGAAAGACCGTCCAACTGGGACGCCATCGTCTCCACCGTCCGCCGGCTGGCCGCACCGATATCTTCGTTGGGAGTCTCGTAAATCCCGAGATGGAGATCTTCGCCGCCCCAGATTTTCTGATAGAAGGCGTCCGCTTCAGCGCTGTCGTAATACGCTTCCGCCTCGGCCACGGGTTTTGATTTACGGACCACCGTAACTCTTTTCCGCAACATGGATAAAAAAGTCCGGTTCGTTCTCTTGGTAGGTTTCCTGAAAATCGCCGAACGTCTTGGTTCTCTGAAACCCGACTTCCGACACCAGCTTGCGCACATAGGCCTTGCGCAGCGGAAACAGATTCAAGTGATATTCCGAACCGTCCGGAAAGGCGTAGCGGAAGCGGGCCAGGTCGTCGTCGACCTGCTCCGGCTCGGCGGTAACCTTATCGCCGCAATAATAATATTTGTGCTTCGAGGAGAACCCGTTGTCCAAGATGCTGTCATAGTTGCGGTGATCGATGATCAAGATTCCGTCCCAGCGCAGCGCCGCGTAAAACTCGGCCAGCGCGCGCCGCCGGTCCTGTTCCTTGAACAAGTGCGTGAAGGAATTGCCGAGGCAGATGATAGCGTCGTACTTGCTGTGCACATCCTTGTTCAGCCATCGCCAGTCCGCATGCGCGGTGTGGAGTACGAGATCGCGGTCACGGGCATTCTCGAAGGCCTTGGTCAACATTTCCGCATTACCGTCCGCGCTCGTCACATCGAAGCCGGCTTTCAGCAATTGCACCGAGTGAAATCCCGTACCCGTCGCGACGTCGAGAACCTTTTCCTTTCCTCGCGCCTTGAGGATATCGATGAAAAACTGTCCTTCGCCCTCCGATCGGGCATCCCAGTCGATCAATTCATCCCATTTTTCAACGAAGGATTGGACATATTGCTTTTGGTAGAGATCCGTACCGCGTTGTTTCTCGGACACGGCCTGCGACCCTATACTCTCGGCTGCAACTCCCACGAGATTTTCCTTCCTTACTCCGGTTTTGCCAAACGCTGTATTGGCGGCCAAGCGGTTCGAAACCAAATGACCTAATAAACAGCGACATTTCACCGGCAACACCGGCTCATGCCGAGCTAAATTGATGGTTTTGGCGGTTTAAAGGGGTCAGGCCGACATCACTTAGCGGGTAATTCGACACCCCAAAGACGTGAACTCGATGCGATCCCGGTCGCCCGAAAGAGGCGGCAATGGCCACCACGACACGTCCACCACCGGGACGGCAGATGATTTCTCCCTTCGACCAAATGGCCGATTTGCCGCCCAGGGAGTAGAGCCAAGGGTAACAAGCGTCCAAATCAGAAGCAACCGCGCGCGGCGAGCGGATGGTTCCGGACAATGCCGTCCCACAATTGTCACGCCGCTGCGGTCTGCCGCGATCGCGCGTCTTCCTTCACCATGTCCGCGCCCTTTTCGGCGATCATGATGGTCGGGGCGTTGGTGTTGGTGGACGTCACCGCTGGCATGACCGAGGCGTCGATGACGCGCAGTCCCGCCATCCCGCGAACCCGCAACCGGTCATCGACGACCGCCATCGGATCATCGCCCATGCGGCAGGAACAGGTCGCGTGATACACCGTGTTGCCGGTCTGGCGGGCGAAGTCCAGCAACTCGTCATCGGTCCGGACGTCCGGGCCCGGCACCGTCTCGGCAACCAGATAGCGTTTCAGCGCCGGCGCGTTGAACCAGTCCCGCACCATCCGAAGGCTGGCGACGACGGTGCGCCGGTCGCGCTCCTCCGCCATGTAATTCGGATTGATCGCCGGCTGTTCGCGCGGGTCCGCGGACCGGGCCTCGACGGTGCCCCGGCTTTCCGGACGCATCTGCCACACGCCGGAGGTCATGCCGGGCTTGGTGTCGAGCTGCCGTTTCGGTCCCGCGGCATAGCTCGCCGAGGCATAAAGCGCCTGCACATCGGGCGTCGCCGATTCGGGCAACACCTTCACCGACGCGCAGACCAGCGACGCGGCATAGGTCAGCATCCCGCCCCCGTTCACGGCATATTTCATGAGTTCGCCCGCAAAGCGGACACCGCGGGAGCGTTCGTTCAGGGTCGCGATATCCCTCACCGCCGCCTGCACGCGCACCAGGAAATGATCCTGGAAATTCCTACCGACGCCTTGAAGGGCGTGCCGCACGTCGACGCCGATGCCGGACAGATGATCGGGATCGCCGACACCCGACAGTTGCAGGATATGCGGCGAGCCGATCGCGCCGGCGGAAACGATCACTTCTCCGCCGGCATCGGCGCGTTCAATCGCGCCGCCGCGGCTGAACTCCACCCCCACGGCGCGCCGCCCCTCCAGAATCAGCCGGTGGACCAGGGCATTCGTGACGACCTGCAGGTTCGGCCGGCGCATCGCCGGGCGCAGATAGGACCGCGCGGCGCTGGCCCGGAACCGCCCGCCCCGGGTTTGCTGGACCCAGCCGATATGGTCGCCCAGGCCATGCGGCAGGTCGTTCAGATCCTCGCGATATTCCCAGCCCATCTCCCGGCCCGCCTCGATGGCGACGCGGCACAGCTCCGGCTGATCCCGGGTGAGCGAGGTGTACAGCGGCCCGCCCTTGGCATGGACGGCACTGGCCGGTCCGTCCCAATTCTCGGCCTTGCGGAAATAGGGAAAAACGTCCTTCGCCCCCCAACCGCGATTGCCGAGTTGGGACCAATGGTCGTAGTCCTCGGGTTGGGAGCGGATGTAGATCATCCCGTTGATCGAACTCGACCCGCCCAACACCCTGCCGCGCGGATAGGGAATCTCACGGCCGTTCAGGCCCGACTCCCGGTCGGCCTTGAACCCCCATGTCAGTGTGGGATGATCCAACAGCTTGATGAAACCGCCCGGGATGTGGATCAAGGGGTTCCAGTCCTTGCCGCCCGCTTCGAGCAGGATCACCCGGGTTTCCGGATCTTCCGTCAGGCGGTTCGCGAGCACGCAGCCGGCCGAGCCGGCCCCCACGATGACATAATCCGCTTGCATGGCGATCTCCTTCTCCGGCCGATATCTTACGGCTCCAACCGGTTCACACCAAACCCGCGTTCGATATGGTCCGGGTCAACCCATTCGACGGCCGGACGCGCGAGACAGTCCGGCGTCGGTCACCCTTACGGTCGGTCCATGATCGAGACAAAATCGCCGGCATCGGTACGCTGGCCTTCCCGCCGGCGGGCCGGTGTTCGTGCAAGGTGCGACCGGGACGGGACGATGCCGACGCCGCGCTGTCATACGGGGCAAAAAAACCTGGTCGGGTCTTACTGCCGCGTCATCGAGGGGGACGTCACGGTCAATTGGGGAGACCATGCGGTCTCTTGACCCGGCTCGATAGCGGCGGCGATCGCTAGCCGCCGCTCGGCCGCTTTTTCCGCTTCTGTTCGCGAAGGAACTTACGCCACTTTGCGACGTTGCGATTGTGCTCTTTCAGAGTCTTGGCGAACGCGTGCCCGCCGGTCCCGTCTGCGACGAAAAAATATTCTTCGGATTCGACGGGATTCATCACGGCGGCCAGCGATTCCCGCCCAGGATTGGCGATCGGTCCCGGCGGCAAACCTTTGATACGGTACGTATTGTAGGGATTGTCGCGCCGCAGGTCCTTGCGCGTCAGGCGGCGGCCGAGCGAACCGCTTCCTTTGGTCAGCCCATAAATAGCCGTCGGATCGGATTCCAGCCGCATCCCCTTCCGCAACCGGTTCACGAAGACCGCCGCGACCCGTGGGCGCTCCTCCGGCACCGCCGTCTCCTTTTCCACGATGGACGCAAGGATGACAGCCTCTTCTTTCGTCTGAATCGGCAAATTCGGCGCCCGCGTTTCCCAAAGTTCCTCGACCGTGACGGTCATGGCGTCGGCCATACGATCCAAAATTGCCTGCCGCGTATCGCCGAGCGAGAAATGATACGTGTTGGGCAGCAGCGTGCCTTCAGCGGGTTGAGTCTCGATCTCACCCTTAAGACCCTCGGTCTCCGACAACAGGCCGACCACCTGCTTCGACGTCAGGCCTTCCGCGACCGTGACACGCCGCACCACGGTCTCGCCCTCCAGCAGGATATCGAGGGTGCGCTCGATGCTGACGCGCTCCTCGAAGATATACTCGCCCGCCTTCAGCTTGTGTTGCGCGTCTCGCACCCAGGCGGCTATCACGAACAGGGTCGGGTGCTCCACGACATCCTTCGCCGCGAGCTTGTGCGCAATTTCTGTGAGCCCCGCGCCGCGCTCGACCACCACCGTCGTCGATTCGACCAGCGGCCCGGGTGCCGAAATCGCCGAGAAACCCCATATAGCAACGCCGCCAGCGAGGGTACTGGCGGCGATAAGCACTCCGGCGACGATTTTTGTCAGACGGGACTTCGTCATATCCGGGTCACGGCGCCTGCGACATAACGAGCGATGCGTTCGTTCCGCCGAACCCGAATGAGTTCGACATGATGTTGCGCACTTTTCGTTCTTTCGATTCGTGCGGCACGAGATCGATGTCGCAACCGTCCGATGGATTGTCCAAATTCAGCGTCGGCGGCACGATGCCGGTGTTGATGGTTTTGATGCTGAAAATCGCCTCGACCGCGCCCGCGGCGCCAAGCAGATGGCCGATCGCCGATTTCGTCGACGACATGCAAAGCTTGTAGGCCTGATCGCCGTAAAGACGTTTCACCGCGTTCACTTCGATTTCGTCGCCCAGTGGCGTCGAGGTGCCATGCGCATTGATATAATCGATTTCTTCCGGGTTCATCTTGGCGCGTTTCAGCGCCGCTTTCATTGCCCGGAACGCACCGTTGCCGTCGGGTGCCGGCGCCGTAATATGATTTGCATCGCCGGACATGCCATAGCCGGTCACTTCGGCATAGATCTTGGCGCCACGCGCCTTGGCATGTTCCAACTCCTCGAGCACGAGAACGCCTGCGCCCTCGCCCATGACAAATCCGTCCCGGTCCTTGTCCCACGGCCGCGACGCTTTCTCCGGCGTGTCGTTGAAGTTGGTCGAAAGCGCCTTGGAGGCGGCAAATCCCGCGATGCCGATTCGGCAAACCGTCGACTCGGCGCCGCCGGCCACCATGACATCGGCATCATCGAGCATGATCAACCGCGCAGCGTCGCCGATGGCGTGCGCACCCGACGCACAGGCGGTCACCACCGCGTGGTTCGGACCACGGAACCCGAACCGGATCGATACTTGCCCGGAGGCCAGGTTGATCAGATTCGCCGCGATGAAGAACGGGCTCACGCGGCGCGGACCGCGCTCATGCAATATGATCGACGTATCGCAGATACCGGGCAGCCCGCCGATTCCGGACCCAATCATCACGCCGGTCCGGTCTCGCGCGTCCTCGGCTTCCGGTTTCCAGCCCGAATCCTCGACCGCCTCGCACGCCGCAGCGATGGCGCACATGATGAAGCGGTCCATCTTGCGCTGGTCCTTCGAGTCGATCCATTCATTCGGATCGAATTTCCGCTCGGACGCAGGCCCATAGGGAATTTCACCGGCAATCCTGCAACTCAGGTCCGATGTCTCTTCGAATGACTGGATCGCCGTAATGCCCGTCTCGCTGTTAACGAGTCGATTCCATACGTGATCGACCCCGATACCCAACGGACAGTTAACGCCGAGGCCCGTAACGACTACACGTCGCATGATAAGAGCTCGAAATCTAGAAGGGCGGTGTTCTCCCGCGCGGTGTTAACCGGCGTTCGTTTCGATGTAGCTGATGGCATCCTTAACCGTAAGGATTTTCTCCGCCGCATCGTCGGGAATCTCACAACCGAATTCTTCTTCGAATGCCATAACAAGTTCGACCGTGTCGAGGCTGTCCGCGCCAAGATCATCAATGAAACTGGCGCCGTCGGTTACCTTCGCTTCGTCGACGCCGAGATGTTCAACGACAATCTTCTTTACGCGTTCAGAAACGTCACTCATCTCATTAAAACCCTTCTTAGATTGCTGGGTCGCGGCCCGGCCTACCGACCGTCCGATTTACGGCCCCTACCCTATTGATTAGTTAAGCCGCGCCACGCTGAGGCGGCGCTTGGTTATCATACTTTAATGGCTATGGCTAGCACTGGTGAGAATCTGCAGTTTAGCGTTTTAGATCATCACCATACCACCGTTAATGTGTAATGTCTGGCCGGTAACGTAGGCGGCTTCTTCGCTCGCCAGATAGAGGACACCGGCCGAAACATCCTGCGGAACGCCAAGGCGGCCGGCGGGTACGGCGCCCAACAGTTTCTCCTTGATGTTGTCTTTCAGGACATCCGTCATGGCCGTTTCGATGAAACCCGGCGCGACGCAATTCACCGTTATGCCCCGGGCCGCGACCTCCTGCGCCATCGATTTCGACATGCCGATCATGCCTGCCTTGGAGGCGGCGTAGTTGGCCTGGCCGGCGTTTCCGGTAACGCCGACGATCGACGTGATATTGACGATACGCCCCCAGCGCCGCTGCATCATGCCCCGCATGACCGCCCGGCTCAGCCGGAAGGCCGCTCCGAGGTTAACGTCGATGACGGTCGCCCAATCGTCGTCGGTCAACCGCATCGAAAGCATGTCGCGCGTCAGGCCCGCGTTGTTGATCAAAACATCAATCGGCCCAATGGCTTCTTCGACGTCCTTCACAAGCTGTGTCGGCGCATCCGCATCGGAGAGATTCGCGGGCGTAACCGCCGCGCGGTCGCCGAGTTCTTCGGCCAATGCCGTAAGGGCATCCGCCCGCGTGCCCGACAGCGCGACCGAAGCGCCGGCCGCATGCAGGGACCGCGCAATGTCGCCGCCGAGCCCGCCGGACGCACCGGTCACGAGCGCCGTTTTTCCTGAAAGATCAAACATCGTAGCCGTCCTACCTAGTGTGCCGCGGCGGTCATCAGATTTCCTTCAAGACCGTGTCGAAATCCGCCGGCGCCTGCAGCGATTTACCGGTGATTTCGCGGTCGATTCGGCGGGTCAGCGTGGTCAGCACCTTGCCGGCACCGGCCTCGACCAGCGTGTCTACCTGTTGGTCTTTCATATAGAGGACGCTTTCGCGCCAGCGGACCATGCCGGTCACCTGCTCGACCAGCAACCGGCGAATCTCCTCCGGATCACTGACCTGGCTCGCCGTGACGTTCGCCACGACCGGGACCGACGGGGCCGAGATCGTCGTCGCGGACAGGGCCTCTTCCATGGCGTCGGCGGCGGGCTGCATCATCGGGCAATGGAACGGCGCGCTGACCGGCAGCATCACGCTCCGCTTCGCGCCGTGGTCGGCGGCGATTTCGACGGCCCGCTCGACGGCGGCGGTCGCACCGCTGACAACCACCTGACCCGGCGCGTTGTCATTTGCGCAGGCGCAGACGCCCGCTTCGGACGCTTCGGTGGCGACGGTCTGCGCCGTGTCCAGATCCAATCCGATCAGCGCCGCCATGGCGCCCTCGCCGACGGGAACCGCCTTCTGCATCGACTGGCCGCGCAGCTTGAGCAGCCGCGCCGCATCTTCAAGACGCAATGCACCGGCCGCCGCAAGCGCGGAATACTCGCCCAGCGAATGCCCCGCCACGAAGGCGGCCTTGCCGGGAATTGTGATGTTGCAGTCCTTTTCCAGCACCCGGACGACAGCCATGCTCACGGCCATCAGCGCCGGTTGCGCGTTTTCGGTCAGCGTGAGCTCGTCTTCCGGCCCTTCGAACATGAGTCGGCTCAAGTTCTGGCTGAGCGCGTCGTCGACTTCCTCGAACAAATGCCGGGCGGTGGCGAAGGCGCCGGCCAGATCCTGACCCATGCCGACCGCCTGCGATCCCTGCCCCGGGAATACGAATGCTAATGTCATGTGTTTTTGGCCTCGCCCCCCTCGTTAAGGCGGGCTCAGTGATACCCGTTGACCGCTAGCTGTCAAGCGCGCCTCCGATTCGATCGCGCAAGTCGGCGGGATACAGGGCCTTTTCGCTTTTCCCGAGGCGGGAAATGTGTATAGTGCGCCCCTTCGCAGCATGCCGATTTCGGCGTGCTCATGACCATAGCTCCTTGCCGGCCCCAATTGGGTCGGCTAGACCCGGCCGGTCCGACGGATATTCCTGTTGAATTCCATGGACTTCGGGTCGTGAAGAGCCGAAGGGAGTGTTTATAGATGCCGCTTTACGAAAGCGTGTTCATCGTCCGTCAGGACGTTACCGCCGCTCAGGTCGATGCCCTGGGAGATGGCTTTGCCAAGATTGTCGAAGACAATGGCGGGGCCATGGAACGGCGCGAATACTGGGGTCTGCGGACCCTCTCCTACCGCATTAAGAAGAATCGCAAGGGACATTACGTCCTGTTCAACTTGAATGCGCCCACCACCTGCTTGCAGGAAATGGAGCGCAACATGCGGCTGAACGAAGACGTGCTTCGATACATGACGATCCGGCTGGACGACGCCCGTGCTGAACCGTCGCCGATCATGCAAGGCAAGGGCGACCGCGAGCGCGAACGCGCCGACCGGGGCGGCCGCGGCGGCCCGCGGGGGCGCGGCGACCGGTCCGACCGGCCTGAACGGTCCGAAAAGCCCGACTCGAAGCCCGACTCGAAGCCCGACGCCAAAGCGGATGCCAAAGCGGACGGGCCAGCCGAAAAGCCGGCTGAAGCCGAAAGCGCGCCTGCAGAAACCAAAGAGACGGAGAGCTAATCATGGCACCACCACGTTCTGGCGGCGGCGGCCGACGGCCGTTTTTCCGGCGCCGCAAAACCTGTCCGTTCTCGGGTCCGAATGCGCCGACCATCGATTACACGGACGTCAAACTGTTGAGCCGCTTCATCTCTGAACGCGGGAAGATCGTCCCCAGCCGCATCACCGCCGTTTCCGCGAAGAAACAGCGTGAGCTGGCAAAGGCGATCAAGCGCGCCCGGTTCTTGGCGTTGCTGCCCTACGTTCTGAAGTAAGCGAAAACGGTTCGGGTGCGGCGTGGATGTTTTCCGGCAGACAATGGCTGACGATCCTGCTTTCGGGCGGGACGACGGCGTTTGCCTTCATGATGGCGCTGAGCGGCAGCATCGGCGGTATGTTCCTGTCGAATTTCACCCAACTGCCGTTGTTCCTGGCCGGACTCAGTCTCGGCATGACCGGCACGATCGCGGCTACCGGCGTGGCCGCGGGCGTCCTTCTGATCGCCGGGGCATCGATCGGCATTCCCTTGCTGCTGGTTCTCTATGCGGCGCCGGCGATCGTTCTGACCCGTCAGGCGGTGCTTTCGCGGCCGGACGGCCAAGGCGGCCAGGAATGGTATCCGCCGGGACTGCTTCTGCTGTGGGCGACGGGCATGGCGGCGGTGTTGATGACCGTTGGGTTCATCCTGTTGAGCAGCAACGCGGAGAGCGCAGAGGCGGGTATCCGTCAACTGCTCGATCAAGTCTTCCAGCGGATCGTGCCCGCCGGACAAGCGGAGCAGCGGCAAATCCTGGTGGATATGATTTCGCCGCTCCTGCCCGGCATATCCGCCGCGATGTGGATCCTGTTGGTGGCGGTGAACGGGTCGCTCGCACAGGGACTGCTTGTTCGGGGTCAACGCAATTTGCGGCCGAGTCCCGATTTGGCAACGCTCGAATTGCCGCGGGCGCTCTTGTTCGTTCTGGCGATCGCCGTCGCGGCGGGCTTGCTGTTGCCCGGCAGCCTCGGCTACTTCGGGCGAAATATCGCGGTCGTCTTGGGCGTGCCCTATTTTTTCGCCGGCCTCGGCGTGTTGCACTTTCTGGCGCGACGGCACCCGGCCGGCGTCCTGCTGCTGTTTCTCTGTTATATGGTTCTCATTCTGTTATCCCTGTTTTTCAAATGGCCCACGTTTGCGGTCGCCGTGGTTGGCATGGTCGATCAATGGACCGACTTGCGCCAACGGGTGCGCAACCGTGGACCGGACTAGGAGGTTAAGCCATGGAAGTCATTCTGCTGGAGCGGATCGAAAAGCTCGGGCAAATGGGCGATGTCGTCGCCGTGAAGCCTGGCTACGCGCGCAACTATCTCTTGCCGGCAAGGAAGGCGATGCGGGCAACGAAGGAAAACCTCGCGGTTTTCGAGACGCAGCGTCAGCAGCTCGAGGCGGAGAACCTGAAACGCCGCGACGAGGCGCAACAGGTCGCCGACAGGCTCGACGGGCTGAAAGTCGTGATCATCCGGAGCGCCGGTGAAAGCGGACAGCTTTACGGCTCGGTCAATGCCCGCGATATTTCCGATGCGGTCACCGAAGGCGGCTTCACGATCCAGCGCAACCAGGTCGTGCTCGAACGGCCGGTCAAGACGCTGGGCCTGTTCGACCTTCGCATTCGGCTTCATCCGGAGGTCGACGCGACGGTGACGGCCAACGTCGCCCGGTCGGACGAAGAAGCGGCCGAGCAACAACGTCTGGGCCGCGCCATTCTCTCGGCCGAAGCCGAAGAGGCGGCGCAGGAAGCACAAGCGGCCGAGGAAGCACAGGCCGCCGCGGAAGCCATGTTCGATCCGGAAGCCGCGGACCAGGCGAAGGAAGTGGCCGCCGGCCTGGACGATACCCTGGACGAGGGCGACGGCGAAGAAACGGCAGCCGCGCCCGCAGAAGATGCGCAGGGCGACGGCGACTCGGAGAAAGAACAGGCCTGATCGACCGGCCAAATCCGGCAGACAGCGCTTCCCGAAAAAAAGAAATCGGACCGCTGTCACGCCGGATCAGCTTGGCGTTGGAGAGTTATCCCCGGGTTCCTTCTAATTCGGTGCTTGTCCTCCCCGGATGCGGTGGTAAGTTGCGCCCCCGATGTCGAACACCGTACCCGATACGAATGTCGCGCCGCTGCATGGCGACGACGCCAACGCCCAGGCGCAGCTTCGCGTCCCGCCGCACAATGCGGAGATCGAAGCCGCTCTGTTGGGCGCCATTCTGACCAACAACCGCGCGTATGAGCGCGTCGGCGATTTCCTGCAGGCGGATCATTTCTACGAGCCGGTGCACGGCCGGATTTTCGATGCCGCCGCCAAGCTGATGGAACAGGGGCAGATCGCCAGCCCTTTGACGCTGAAATACTTTTTCGAAAATGACGAAGCGCTCGCCGCGGTCGGCGGATCGCAGTATCTGTTCGATCTCGCCGCGTCGGTGGTGACGGTGATCAACGCGGGGGATTACGGCAAGACGATCCACGACCTTTTTCTCCGCCGCCAATTGATCGCGCTCGGCGAGGACGTGGTCAACGACGCCTACGAGCCGGACATCGACACGCCGGCGGGCGGTCAGATCGAAACGGCGGAACAGCGCCTCTACGACCTTGCCAATACCGGCGAGTTGGAACGCAGCGTCATGCCGCTGGGCGAAGCCGCGAATATCGCCGTGCAAAGCGCGGAGGAAGCCTTCCGGCGCGACAGCCATGTGGTCGGCGTGACCACCGGTCTCAAGGACCTCGACCAGAAACTCGGCGGCCTGCATCCGTCCGACTTGGTCATCCTTGCGGGCCGGCCGTCGATGGGCAAAACCGCGCTGGCCACGAATATCGCCTTCAACGCCGCCAAGCATTTCAAGGAAACCGTCGACGAGAACGGCCGGACGCATACCGAAGGCGGCCATGTCGTGTTTTTCTCGCTCGAAATGTCCGCCGAACAGCTCGCCTCGCGTATTCTGTCGGAACAGGCGGAACTGTCATCCGACGCGATCCGGCGCGGCGACATCAGCAGCGACGAATTCAACAACCTCGTCCTCGCCAGCCAACGTATTCATAAGCTGCCGCTCTATATCGACGATACGCCGGCGCTGACGATTTCCGGCCTGCGCACCCGCGCGCGCCGGCTGAAGCGTCAGCAGAAACTGCACATGATCATCGTCGATTATCTGCAGCTTCTGCATCCCGCCCCCGGACGGCGCACCGACAACCGGGTGCAGGAAATCTCGGAAATCACCCGCGGGCTCAAGACCCTGGCGAAGGAACTCGAGGTGCCGGTGCTGGCGCTATCGCAGTTGTCGCGTCAGGTCGAGAACCGCGAGGACAAGCGGCCACAGCTCGCCGACCTGCGCGAATCCGGATCGATCGAACAGGACGCCGACGTCGTGATGTTCATCTTCCGCGAAGAGTATTACCTGGAAAAAGGCGAACCGATCCAAGGCCTCGAAGAAGCACAGGACAAGTTCCTCAGCCGCATGGAAAACCATGCACAACGCCTGGAACAAGTCCGCAATACCGCGAGCGTGATCATCGCCAAACAGCGGCACGGACCGGTCGGGACGATTGATCTATACTTCGACGGGAAATTCACCCGTTTTGGGGACCTGGACCGGCAGCATAGTGAAGATGCCTTCCCCTAAAATTAGCGGTCCGCCGAATGCGACCACGGTCCTGACGATCGATCTGGACGCGCTGGCGGCCAACTACCGGCTTCTGAAGGAGCGCGCCGCGCCGGCGCACTGCGCGGCGGTGGTGAAGGCCGACGGCTATGGCTTGGGCGTCGGCCCGGTCGGCCGCACCCTGCACGCGGCAGGGTGCACACGGTTCTTCGTCGCCCATCTCGACGAGGCCGCCACGTTACGCGAAGCGCTGGGCGGCAAGACCGTCACTGCCGAAATCGCCGTGCTCAACGGCCTGATGCCGGGTCAGGAAAGCGTCTTCCGCGATCATGGCTTGATGCCCGTTTTGAACGACTTGGGTCAGGTCGCGCAATGGTCCGCGGACTGCCGGGCGAACGGCGCGCATCCCGCGATCCTGCATCTGGACACCGGCATGTGCCGCCTCGGCCTGCCGCCGGAAGAACAGCAAATTCTGTTCGACGATCCGCAGCGCCTCGACGGCTTGCCGCTCCGCTGCATCATGAGCCACCTCGCGTGCGCGGACACGCCGGAACACCCGCTCAACCGGCAACAGCAGAAAGATTTCGCCGCCGCGATCAAGCGGCTGCCGACGGTCGACGCGTCGCTGGCCGCCTCGTCCGGCACTTTCCTCGGCCCGGACTGGCATTTCGATATGGTGCGGCCTGGCGTGTCGCTGTATGGCGTCGCACCGACGCCGGGCGAGCCGAATCCGATGACGCCTGTCGTCAAACTATCGGGCAAAATCATACAGATACGTCACGTTGACGCTCCCCAGACCGTTGGCTATGGTGCGACGCATCGCTTCACCGGCCCGACGCGCGTTGCGACCGTCGCCGCCGGATACGCAGACGGCTACCTGCGCAGTCTCAGTGGCCGGGCCTCCGCCAGCATCGGCGGTGTAACAGTACCGGTGGTCGGTCGGGTATCGATGGATCTTATTACGCTCGATATTTCCAACGCGCCGGCGGCACAACCCGGCGATATGATCGACCTTATCGGTCCGGACTTCGACGTCGACGCCGCCGCGGACGCGGCCGGAACCATCGGTTACGAAATCCTGACCAGTCTCGGCCGACGCTATCAGCGACATTATGTTGGAGGCACTGCATGACGGCTGTGCAAACCGTTGGACGCTTGTTTCTCGCCTTTCTGGAGTTAGTCGGCGAGGTGACGGTTTTCACCCTCGTCTCCGTTTCGCACTGCCTCCGGCGTCCGTTCTATTTCCGGCTGATCGGCCGCCAGATGATGGAAATCGGCTATTACTCGCTGCCGGTTATCGCCTTGACCACGTTGTTCGCCGGCATGGTCCTCGCGTTGCAGAGCTACACCGGATTTCAGCGAAATTCAGTCGGCGCGGAAAGCGTGATCGCCGAGATCGTCGTTTTGAGCATCACCCGCGAACTCGGGCCGGTCCTCGCGGGCCTGATGGTCGCCGCCCGCGTCGGCTCGTCCATCGCGGCGGAGATCGGCACGATGCGCGTCACCGAGCAGATCGACGCCCTGGTCACGCTGTCGACCAATCCATTCAAGTATCTTGTCGCGCCCCGGATGATCGCCGGCGTGACGACGCTGCCGATTCTGATCCTGATCGGCGACATCATCGGCGTGTTCGGCGGATACATCGTCGCGGTCTATAAGCTCGGGTTCAACCCGACACTCTACCTCAAGAGCAGTTGGGAAAATCTGTTCCTCGAAGATGTCGTGACCGGCCTCGTGAAGGCCGCTGTCTTCGGCTTCGTCGTCACCTTGATGGGCTGCTATCAGGGGTACAACTCGCAGGGCGGCGCCCAGGGCGTGGGTGCAGCGACGATCAACTCGGTCGTCAGCTCGTCGATCCTAATCCTGATCCTGAACTACCTCATCTCAGCAATGTTCTTCGGCGTATGACGACACCGAAAATCAGCCTGCGCAACGTCGCCAAACATTTCGGCAAAAAGGTCGTACTCGACGGCGTCGATTTGGATGTCATGCCGGGAGAGTCGGTCGTGATCATCGGCGGCTCGGGCTCGGGCAAATCGGTGACGCTGAAATGCATCCTCGGCCTGCTGACGCCCGATTCCGGCGAGATCGAAATCGACGGCGAATCGGTCGTCGGCATCGGCGACAGCGATCGCGAGCACATCAATGCGAAGATCGGCATGCTGTTCCAAAGCGCCGCATTGTTCGACAGCCTGCCGGTATGGGAAAACGCCGCCTTCGGTCTCATTGCGGGCAAAGGCATGTCGCGGAAGGCCGCGCAGCCGATCGCAATGGAGAAGCTGGCCCTGGTCGGCCTCGACGAAAAGATCGCCATGATGTCGCCAGCGGATCTGTCCGTCGGCATGCGAAAGCGCGTCGGCCTCGCCCGCGCGGTGGCGACCGACCCCGAGATCATCTTCTTCGACGAGCCGACTACCGGCATCGATCCCGTCATGGGTGATATCATCAACGAGTTGATCGTTGACTGTACCCGCGAGACCGGCGCTTCCGGGTTGACGATCACGCACGACATGGCGAGCGCCCGCAAGATTTCAGACAAGATCGCCATGTTGTATAAAGGCAAGATCGTGTGGGCCGGCCCGACCGCGGAAATCGATACGGCGGACAATCCGATCGTTCAGCAATTCATCTTCGGCCGGGCGGACGGCCCGATCGAATTGGATGTCAGCCGAGCATGATTCCGGCGGCGCTCGAACCGGCACGCCTTTTGACTCGACAACGCGGAGCCTGAAATGGCCCGATCCACGACCCGCTACGTCTGCCAGGCCTGTGGCACCGTCCACCCGCGATGGGTCGGCAAATGCGATGGATGCGACGCGTGGAATTCCATCGTCGAGGAGTCCGCATCGGAAACCGCACCGCTGGGCAAGAAAGCGAGCGGCAAACGCGACGGCCGCGGCCGCAAGATCGATTTCGTCGAACTGGACGGCAAGATCGACCCCGCGCCCCGGCGGTTGACCAAGATCGATGAGTTCGACCGGGTGACCGGCGGCGGCCTCGTCAACGGTTCGGCGCTGCTGATCGGCGGCGACCCCGGCATCGGGAAATCGACGCTGCTGCTGCAGGTCACCGCCGCCCTCTCCACCAACGCGCGCTGCGTCTATATCTCCGGCGAAGAGGCCGAACACCAGGTCCAGTTGCGGGCCACCCGCCTGGGCGTCGAGAAATCGCCGGCGCAACTGGCCGCCGCGACCGACATGCGCGACATCCTCGCCAGCCTGGATACGGCCGACGGACCCCAGGTCGTGGTCATCGATTCAATCCAGACCATGTATATCGATGCCTTGGAATCGGCCCCCGGGACGGTCGCCCAGGTTCGCGCCTGTGCCCAGGAGATCATCCGCCTCGCCAAGCGGCGCGGCTTTACCGTGCTGTTGGTCGGCCATGTCACCAAGGAAGGCACGATCGCGGGGCCACGGGTGCTGGAGCATATGGTCGATACGGTGCTCTATTTCGAAGGCGAGCGCGGGCATCAATTCCGGATCCTGCGGGCGGTCAAGAATCGCTTCGGGCCGACCGACGAAATCGGCGTCTTCGAGATGACCGATCGCGGCCTCGTCGAAGTCGCCAACCCGTCGGCCTTGTTCCTGGCCGAGCGGCAGGGCGAAGCCACCGGGTCGGTCGTGTTCGCCGGAATCGAGGGATCCCGGCCAATGTTAGTTGAGATTCAAGCACTTGTGGCCCCATCCCCTTTGGCCACGCCGCGCCGCGCGGTGGTCGGCTGGGACAGCAGCCGGCTGGCCATGGTGATGGCCGTCCTGGAGGCCCGCTGTGGATTGCAGTTTGGCGGAAATGATATATATCTCAACGTCGCTGGGGGGCTTCGGGTCAGTGAGCCGGCAGCGGATTTAGCGGTTGCGGCTGCGCTGACCTCTTCGATCTCGGGACGGCCGGTTCCGGCGGAAACGGTCGTGTTCGGTGAGGTTGGATTGTCCGGCGAAGTGCGCCCCGTGGGCCAGGCCGAAGCACGGCTGAAAGAGGCTGAAAAGCTGGGGTTCACGGCGGCCTTACTGCCCGGACGACGAAAAGGGACGAAGGGCAAGAGAGCGGCCGGTGGACTCGACCTTCACGAACTGCGCGATTTGGACGAGCTTACGCGGTTATTCGAACCAGGGGCCGGGCCGATTCGTGCGGTGGGAAACGGGTAAATGAGCAGCCTTCCCTTTGGCATTATCGACATCTGCTTCGTGGTCATTCTGGTGATCTCGGGCGTTCTCGCCTATCTGCGCGGTTTTGTTCGCGAAGTCCTCTCCGTGGCGGCCTGGATCGGCGCTACCTTCGCGACCCTCTACGGCTACCCTCACGTGCAGCCCTACACGCAGGAATTCATCGACAATCGCATGCTCGCCGATATGGCGGCGGGCGGATTGCTGTTCGTCGGATCGCTGATCCTATTCTCGATCCTGGCCCAGGTGGCCTCGCGCGGTATCCGCGACAGCGCCGCCAGCAGCTTCGACCGCTCGCTCGGCTTCGCCTTTGGCGTCCTGCGCGGCGTGATCCTGGTCAGCCTGCTATACCTCAGCGCCGCATGGTTCTGGGGCCGCGACGATCTGCCCGACGTCGTGACCGAGGCGCGCACCTTCCCCTTGATCGAAGGCAGCGCGGAAATCCTGCTTGCCCTGGTCCCGGAAGACGCCCGGGAGACCGCGGAAGAAGCGACCGGCATGATGAAGGACAAGGCGGACCGGGCCATCAACGCGGAACAGACGCTCCGCGGGCTCATTCAGCCCAAACCCGATACGAACCAGAAAGTTCAAGGCGGCCGCAGCAACTCGGGCTACGGTAAATCGGAACGCAGCGAAATGCAGCGTTTGATTGAGAGCAAACAATAACCAAGCAAACAATCATGGGGTGGGGCGAGCGATGATCACCACCAATCCGCTAGACGGCGATCATTTCAAGGAAGAATGCGCCGTGTTCGGCATCTACGGTCATACCGAAGCGGCAGCCCTCGCCGCGCTGGGGTTGCATGCGCTTCAACATCGGGGCCAGGAAGCCGCGGGCATCGTCACCCACGACGGCGCCCAGTTTCACGCCCACCGCGGCATCGGCCTGGTGGGTGATATCTTTGCGGACCAGGCGGTCATCGCCCGGCTCAAGGGCAGCAACGCGATCGGTCATACCCGCTATTCGACGACCGGCGAACCGATGCTGCGAAACGTCCAGCCCCTGTTCGCCGAACTCGAGATCGGCGGCCTGGGCATCGCACATAACGGCAACCTGACCAACGCGCACTCGGTCCGCAAGGAGTTGGTCCACGACGGATGCATCTTCCAGTCGACCTCCGATACGGAGATCATCGTCCATCTGATGGCAACCAACCCCGGCACCGTGGTGGAACGCCTGATCGTCGCGCTGCGGCAGATCGAAGGCGCCTATTCGCTGGCGATCATGGCGGAAGACTGCCTAATCGGGGTTCGCGATCCGAACGGCGTCCGGCCGCTCGTGCTGGGTCAACTCGACGACAGCTATATCCTCGCATCCGAATCCGTCGCCTTCGATATCATCGGTGCCGATTTCGTCCGCGACGTCGAGCCGGGCGAACTTATCGTCATCGATGCCGACGGCGTCCATAGCCATCGTCCCTTCCCGCCCGCGCCGTCGCGGTTCTGCATATTCGAGCATATCTATTTCTCGAAGCCGGACAGCGTCGTGGACGGGACATCCGTTTACGAGGCCCGCAAGCGCATCGGCGTCGAACTGGCGCGCGAGATTCCGATCAATGCGGACATCGTCGTTCCGGTTCCCGATTCCGGCGTTCCGTCGGCCATCGGATTCGCCGCCGAAGCCGGGTTACCCTACGAACTGGGAATCATCCGGAATCACTACGTCGGGCGAACCTTTATCGAACCCAGCGACGAAATCCGCCATTTCGGCGTCAAGCTGAAGCACAACGCCAACCGAGCGGTCATCGAGGGCAAGCGCGTCATCCTTGTCGACGATTCGATCGTCCGTGGCACCACCTCGAAGAAGATCGTCGAGATGGTGCGCAGCGCCGGCGCCAAGGAGGTGCATATGCGCATCTCCAGTCCGCCGACCACGCATTCCTGTTTCTACGGTGTCGATACGCCGGAGCGCGACCAACTGCTGGCCGCCAAGAACGATGTCGAAAGCATGCGCAAATTGATCGGTGCGGACAGTCTTGCCTTCATCTCAATCGACGGCCTGTACCGGGCGATGGGTCTGCCCGGCCGCGACCCCGAGGCGCCGCATTACTGCGATGCCTGCTTCTCGGGCGATTATCCAATCCGCCTGACCGACCAGATCGGCGGCAACGGCTCGCGGCAGCTCTCGCTGCTCGCCGAAACCGGCTGATGGCGACCGGAGGACGGCTCGATGGCCGCATCGCTCTCGTCACCGGCGCCAGCCGCGGTATCGGCGCGGCCATCGCAAAACGCTTCGCGGCCGAAGGCGCGCGGCTCGTTCTGGCCGCCCGCACGGTGGGCGGCCTGGAAGAAGTCGACGATGCGGTGAAAGCCGCCGGCGGCTCCGCGACCCTGGTTCCGATGGATCTGACCGACGGTGCGGCGATCGACCAGCTCGGCGGCGCGTTGTACGAAAAATTCGGCCGGCTCGATATCCTGGTGGGCAATGCGGCGACCCTCGGCATCATGTCGCCGGTCGCCCATATCGAGCCGAAGACCTGGGAAAACGCCGTCACGCTCAACCTGAACGCCAATTTCCGGCTGATCCGCAGCCTGGACCCGCTGCTGCGGCAGTCGGAGGCCGGCCGCGCCATCTTCGTGAGCTCCGGGGCCGCGCAAAGCGCCAATCCCTTCTGGGGCGTCTATGCCGCGACGAAGGCCGCCCTCGAAAGCATGGTCCGCATCTATGCGGCGGAGTGTTCCCAGACGAATATCCGGGCCAACCTGGTGAACCCCGGCGGCCAGCGAACGGAAATGCGGGCGGCGGCCTTTCCCGGCGAGGACCCGATGACCCTGCCCGACCCGGACGACATGACGGATGTCTTCGTCGATCTTGCCGAGGCGGCATGCGAGCGTAACGGAGAGGTCGTGAAGGCCTACGCACGCTGATGCGTCTCAAGCGGGTCGCGGCCCCCACAGAATAACGGCAGCGCCGATCAGGCAAATACTGGTTCCGACCACGTCCCAACGGTCGGGCCGCGCGCCTTCGACCGCCCAGAGCCAAGCCAATGAGGCGGCGATATAGACCCCGCCATAAGCCGCGAAGGTTCTGCCCGCGAATGCCGCATTCACCTGCGACAAGGCGACGGCGAAGACGATCAGGCTGACGATCCCCGGCGCCGCCCAGAGGGCCGACTTACCGAGCCGCAGCCACGCCCAGAAAGCGAAACATCCGCCGATCTCGGCAACCGCCGCCAATCCGTACCAGAGGACCGATTGCATGCCGCCTACGGTACGATAACGCCGGGGTTGAGAATACCCGCCGGGTCGAGTCGTCGCTTCGCCGCGTCGAGCACCGTACCGAACGTCTCGGGCCGCTGCTGCGTATACCAGGGCATGTGATCCCGCCCGACCGCGTGGTGATGCGTGATGGTACCGCCCTGCGCGATCAGTGCCTCCGACGCTTTTTCTTTGATATGCCGCCACTGCTCGATCATCGCACCCGGACGTCCCTGTCCCTGGAAGGTGAAATACGGCGCCGGCCCGTCCGGATAAACGTGCGTGAACCGGCAGGTGACCGTCCCCGGCTGGCCGGTCGCCTCCTCGATGGCGGCGAGCGTTGCGGCCTTCACCTCGTCGTGGAACTCCCGGAACCGGTCCCAGGTGATCGACGTTTCGAAGGTGTCCCCGATCACGCCGACCGACATCAGCACCTCGCGATAATGCGGCATACGGATGAAAGCCGTCCGCCACGCACCCGCCTTGCCGGACCGGTGCGCCTCCGGGTCGCTGCCCGCCACGTCCTCGAAGAGGCCGCCATGGTCGCGGCACAATTCCAGCCCGCGCGCCATCCACGCCTCGACCGGATGATCGGCGGATTCGAAAGCGAGGATCAGCACCGACTGCTCCCCGTCGCCGAAGCCGTTGTTATACGCCTCGCCCGCATCGAGCAGGCGCAGGTTGGACGGGAAGATGCCGGATTGCGACACCGCCCGCACCGCCTCGGCGGCCTTGTAGAAGTCATCGAACAGGATGGCGCTGGAGGCACGGAAGGTCGGCCGGTCCTGCAACCGCATCCAGGCTTCGGTAATGATGCCCATCGACCCTTCCGACCCGATCATGAACCGGTCCGGGCTCGGTCCCGCGCCGGACCCGGGCAGACGCCGGCTCTCCATCACACCCTGTGGCGCGATCATCCGGACGCTTTCGACGAAATCGTCGATATGCGTGTACAGCGTCGCAAAATGCCCGCCGGACCGGGTCGCGATCATGCCGCCGAGGGTCGCCATCTCGAAACTCTGCGGGAAATGGCGCATGGTCAGCCCTTCCCGCTTGAGCGCCGCTTCCATGTCCGGGACGCGGATGCCGCCCTGGATGCGCGCGGCACGGCTGCTGCGGTCGATCTCCAACACCTGATCCAGGCGCGTCAGGTCGAGGCTGATGGCGCCCGCGAAGCCGTCGCCCACCGCCGGCTCGACCCCGCCGACCACGCTGGTGCCGCCGCCGAAGGGAATGACAGCCGTCCGCGCGCCGGTCGCCCAATCGAGCACGGCCTCGACCTCCGCCTCGGTCCTTGGGTAGGTGACGAAATCCGGCGCGTTCGTGAACACGTCATCGTAGATATAGGCATAGTCGGGGAAGGACTTGCCGTAGGTGTGAACCGCGCGGTCATAGGCACCGTCGCTCGAATAATCCGCCAGCGCCGCCGGCACGGAAAGCTTCGGCTTCGGCAGGGTCGCCTCTTCCGCCGAGGGCGCCGTCAAACGCTCCACGTCCGCCACATTGAACCGTTCACCGAGGCGGTGAAGAAGCGCCGCTTCCTCGTCGGCGGATAGCCCGTCCCCTTCGAAGCCCCAACCGCACAGTTTCAGCCGTCGGTCAGCCATCGCACCCTCCCGTTGCCGTTTCGACCATCTTCGCGCCGACCGCGCCGGACGGCAAGACGACAGGGCCGACGGCGACAAAAGATCGCGGGGGTCGGTTACTTCTTTTTCGGCGCGTAGGGGTTCTTGCCGCTGCGAAGCTGCAGCCGGATCGGCACGCCGCCGAGATCGAAGTCCGAGCGCAGCCCGTTGACGAGAAAGCGGCGGTAGGATTCGGGCAGTTCCTCGGTCCGCGATCCAAAGACCGCAAAGGTCGGCGGCCGGGACTTGACCTGCGTCATGTAACGCAATCTCAGGCGGCGGCCCAAGCTGGTGAGCGGCGGCGGATGCGCCTCGATCATCAGATCGAGCCAGCTGTTGAGCCGGGCCGTTGAGACGCGGCGGTTCCAGACCTCGTAGATCGAGAACACCGCCTTCATCAGGTCATCGAGGTTTTGCCCGTTCCGCGCGGAGATCGTCACCACGGGAATGCCGCGGACCTGCGGCATCGAGGTTTGCAACCGGTCGCGCAGGCTACGCAGCGCTTCGTCTCGAGTCTGCACCGCATCCCATTTGTTGGCGGCGATGACCAGGGCGCGGCCCTCGTCGATGACCTGACGGGCGATGGTCAGGTCCTGTTTCTCTAGCATCACCGTCGCGTCGAGCATCAGCACCGCGACATTGGCGAAACGGATGCTGCGCTGCGTGTCCGCGACCGACAGCTTCTCCAGCTTATCGTCGACACGGGCACGCCGGCGCATGCCGGCGGTATCCACGAGGCGCAGCGGCTTGCCCTGATACTCCCAGTCGACAGTGATCGAATCTCGCGTGATGCCCGCCTCCGGCCCGGTCAGCAAACGGTCTTCGCCGATCAGCCGATTGACCAAGGTCGACTTGCCCGTGTTGGGCCTCCCGATGATCGCCAACTGCAGCGGCGCGCCTTCCGCCGTTGCGTCGTCGTCTTCATCCGCGACCTCCATTTCCGCGTGCGCCTGCACCACGGTGAACAGGTCGGCCATTCCGTCGCCATGCTCGGCCGAAATCGCGATCGGGTCGCCAAGGCCGAGGCGGTAGCTGTCGTAGATACCGGCGTCGCCCGCGGTGCTTTCGCATTTGTTGGCGAGCAGAACGACCGGCTTATCGCGGTGGCGCACCCAATCGGCGAAATGCTCGTCCATCGGCGTCAGGCCGGCCCGGGCATCGATCATCAACAGGATCAGGTCGGCTTCGTCCAGCGCGTGTTCGGTCTGCGCCCGCATACGCGCTTCGAGGCTGTCATCGGTCTTGTCCTCGAGACCGGCGGTGTCGATTACGCGAAACGACAGCCCGGCGATCCGGCCATCGCCTTCGCGCCGGTCGCGGGTAACACCCGGGGTATCGTCCACCAGCGCAATGCGCTTGCCCACCAACCGGTTGAACAGGGTCGACTTGCCCACGTTCGGGCGCCCGATAATTGCGACAGTAAGGGTCATGCTACGTCAGTCTGTAAACCGGTCGAACGGCCGCGTCGCCTCAACGATAGGCGATGAGATCCGCGTCGTCGGTCAGGAAATAAATCGTCCCGTCGGCCACCACCGGCGACATCAGGATACGGTCGGGCGCTTCCATCCGGCCCAGTGGCTCGCCGGTATAGGGCGACGCCGTCAGGATCTCGCCATGGCTGCCCACCAGGACAAGCCGGTCCCCGACCAGCACCGGCCCGGACCAGCGAATGGGGTCCTTTTTCTTCTCCGGATTTTCGAAGCGGGGCAATGGCTGCACCCATCGGATGCGCCCGCCCCGGCGGGTCAGGCAAAACAGCTCGTTGTCGTTGCTCAGGACGAAGATGAATTCACCGGCAACCCAAGGCGTATCGACACCGCCGATGTTGCGCTCCCAGACGCGGGCACCGCTGCGCTGATCGATCGCGACGAGACGCCCGGAATGGCTGATCGCATAGACGACGCCACGGTCGATTACCGGCAGGCCGCGAATATGGGCCAGCGTCGATAGGGCATCGGAACGGCGCAGCGCGGTGAGGTTATCGGACCAAACGACCCGGCCGTTCTCCGCGCGCATCGCGAACAACTCGCCCGAGCTATAAGGCACGATTACGGTCGTCCCCTCGATCGCCGGGCTGCTTCCGCCGAGCAGGCCGGCCGATTCCGTGATCGCCGTATGCGACCACTTCTTCTCGCCGGTCTCGGCATCCAGGACGGAAAGCTGATTGTCGATCGTAATGACATAGACGCGACCGTCGGCCACGGTCGGCGCCGCCCGTACCGGCCCGGACAAATCCCGCTGCCATTTCACTTCACCAGTTTCGGCGTCGAGCGCGACCGCCTTACCGTAGCCGGTGGTGATGTACACGCTGCCCCGATCGTAGGACAGCCCGCCGCCGAAGGTGTCTTCGTCTTGATCTGGAACCTTCGGCTTGTACCGCCAGAGCCAATCGCCGGTTTTGGCGTCCAACGCCGTGACCCGGAAATTGACATCCATGGCGTAGACCCGGCCCTCGGCGACGACCGGCGGAGTCAGAAACTGACGGCCGGATTGCGATCCCTTGCCGATACTCTCGCTCCAGGCCTTCTTCGGCGCGGCCGCGACCTGCAGATGATGCATCGCATGGGTCGGCGAGCCGCCGGGCTGCGGCCAGGCTTCGTTCGCATAGGGCTTCGGTAGCAACACGCGAAGGTCCGCCACGCGGGGATCCGGCTCCAGGTCGCGCTCGAAGACCATCACCGAAATACGCTCGCCGGGCAGCGGCGGCTTTTTGTCATCCAGGACTTCGTCTATCCAATCACACCCGCCCACGCCGAGAATCATCAGGAATGCGAGGAAACGCCACCGAACCGATACAGACATCAGATTTAACTCTACTGCTTCAGGGCGCGGAGCATTTCCGCCGCCCGGGCCCGGGCGCCGGTCGGCGTTTCTGCATCATCCGCCAGCTGCGTGTAAATCTCGGCCGCCTTATCCGGGTTGCCTTGCCGAAGCTCCAACAGCGCCGAAAGCTCGCGGGCGGAAAAACGCCAAGGGCTATCGGCGTCCGTCAGCGGCGTCAAGCGCTCGGCCAATGCCGCCGGATCGCCGATATCGATCATGTTCAGGACGTAATACAAGCCGGCCAACCCGGAATAGAGCTCATCGATGCTGCCATCCTTGGACAGCGCATCATATTCCGCGGCCGCCCCTTCCCGGTCGCCGGCCTTGGCCTTCAGCGCCGCGCCACGGAACCGGGCGAGCGTCGCATAGCCGACATTGGCGTCTTGCGCCAACGCGCCGAGGGCATCGATCGCCTCGTTGCTCTTATTGTCCTGTATAAGCGCCACCGCATTGGTGAACTGCTCGCTATACTGGATACGCTGTTTCTTCTCGTATTCGCGCCAACCGACGATGCCCGCCGTCACGACGACGACAAGAATCAGGCCGGCAATGGCGAATTTGCCGTATTTCTTCCAGTAGCGATTAAACTGGTCGCGGCGGAGTTCCTCGTCAATTTCGTTAAACAAGTCGGCCACGATGATCTCCAAGCCCGAAAAAGGTCGGCTAACATAGCGGCGCGTCCCATTCCTGGCAAATGTCAAAACAGTGCAATCGCGCGCTTTTTATATGGGAATTCAGACCATTTTTCCCGGCCTATCCGGCATCGACGGTCCGGAATACCGTACTTGCGCCGGTTGGGGCGATCGGTCAGAATATTGCAGAACGATGAAGGATGTTTTTGTGCCGTCATCACGCGTTTTCTCAGCACGAAACGGCTGGAGATGACCCCGGCGGGAGACGTTATAGAGTCGATATGGTCAGGCCGGCGTAAGGTCGGCCTTGGCATCGCTTTTACCGCTCTGTTGGCGGCATGCGGCTCGACGACAACCTTCTACTTCGCCGCCGCCAGTCTCGCGAATTTCGTCTACACCGACAAGCTACCGACCGATTATCTGGCGGAGTTCGCCAGCGGTCAGGAATGTAACTTCCTGAAATCGCAAAAGGATGGCGGGCCGCTATGCCGCGACTCGTTCGAACGCGTCGTGTATGAGCGGCCGCTCTATTGTTACCGGACATTGGGGGAAATCGCCTGTTACGAAAAACAGGATCCCTATGGCCGCAATTCGACACGGGTACGGTAGGAGGCGCGATATGAGCACCAATCGTTCCGCACAGACCGGCATCACCGGCGGAATCCGAACCACCGGTACGGAAATAGGGCAATAAGAACGAGGGAGGCCTCGACCACAATGGCGAAGGTACTGCAACTGGCGAAGTTTCGCCGAAAGGGCGGGAAACCGGTTACGTTCAACCGGCAAGAGCTTCGGCAACTGCTCGACGTCTACAGCCGGCGCGTCGCCAGCGGTGAGTGGAAGGACTACGCAATCGACCATAGCCGCGGCGTTGCCGTCTTCTCGATCTTCCGGCACACCTTCGATACCCCCGTCTTTTCGGTGGCCAAGCGCCCGAACGGCCGATATTGCGACTATCTTGTGATGAGCGGCCGCGAGCAGATCAAACAGGGCCAGTCGATGGGCGAAGTTCTCGCCATCTTCGACCGGCCTCTCCACGTCATTTCCCGGCACGGCTGACAATATCCGGGTGCGCAACTAAACCGCGTGCGCCTTGACGGGGCAAAAATGTTCTTGTTATGTTCTTTTTAGCAGGATGAACATGACGGGGTTGCCGGGACATCATGGGCCGATTGAAGCAGGATCATCTCGCCGCGGAGGAGCAGCGCAGACGGGCCACCGTGCTTGGCGAGCTTCAGAGTCAATCGGTCGACATCTTCTGCTGGTGCAACCGATGCGGGCATAACGCCGTCGTCTCCGTCGATCTATTCATCGCCCAGCTCGGCCCGAATTTCCCGGTACCCGACGTCGGCGCCCGCCTGCGATGCAGCGGATGCGACAGCAAGGACATCGCCGCCCGGCCCGCGTGGCCGTCGCTGGGACAGGTCGCACGGCATCACGGACCGACGCTTGCAATCGACGACGCAGCCGACTGACCGACGGGAAACACGCCGCCGCAATACCGCCCGCCGAAGCACTGCCGCGACTCGGAAAAACAACGTCCGAGTCGCGGCACGGAATCCGACGCGTTGCGCCGACGGCACCATGATTCGCCGCAGGGCCGCCGAATTGAATCGCGATGGCGGCGTCCGCGCCGAAAGCTGACATGCATCCGTCATGAACGGAGGAATACCGCCGGCCAAAAAAATTTTTGAATTGTGAAACAGAGGCTTAATGAAGCCACGTTGACGGCGGCGCGATCTACGTCCATAAAAGCGGCAGGTGTGAAATCTTGTGGTGGGGTCCGCACCGATATATTGTGGTTACCATAGCCTGGTAACACGATATCTGGCCCTCACCGCCTACTCTCGGTGATCGGGTCAGGTAGACCAAAAAAGACACGGAGAGAGGCAAAAAAATGGTCTGGACCGACCATCGCGTCGATGAACTCAAGAAATTGTGGAACGAAGGCAAAACGGCGAGCCAAATCGCCGATGAGTTGGGGGATGTTACACGTAACGCCGTAATCGGGAAGGCTCATCGGTTGGGGCTTTCGTCACGGCCATCGCCGATCAAGCGCAAGACGTTCGTTCTTCCCACGACGAATGAACGCATGTGCCAATGGCCGATCGGCAATCCGGGCGAACCAGGGTTTCACTTCTGCGACCATGTAGCAGCAGCGGGCCGACCGTACTGCCAGGAACACTGCGTTCAGGCATACCGTCGCAAGAGCGAGTCAGCAGCCTAGTCACAAACGGGCCCAAGGTTCGCACGCTCTATGCAACCGGAACCCGGTGTCGTTGGGCCGGTCACGGCGATTCAATTATTAATGGAAAAACGTGCCCCGGATAGGGTGCGTTATGCGGCGGCGGCCGTTGCTTGCCGCTGTACGAGCGCCAATGCCGTCTCCACGACGTCCGGCCCGGCCCCGGGGCGGTACGAATTTTCGCTGAGATGCCGCCGCCATATCTTCGCGCCGGGCACCGCCTGAAACAGCCCCAGCATATGGCGCGTCATCGCCTTCAACGGCACGCCGCGGCCCATTTCGCGCTCGATATAGGGCAGCATGCGCTCGACAATTCGCTCCCGCGTGGCCATGCTGTCCGGCCCGCCGAAGAAGCGCCGATCCACATCCGCGAGGATAAAGGGGTTCTGATAGCCCGCACGGCCGAGCATGACGCCATCGAGCTCCGCAAGATGCCCTTCCGCCGCGTCGAGAGTCACGATCCCACCATTGATCAGGATGGTCAGATCCGGACGCTCGGCTTTCAGCCGGTGAACAAGATCGTAGCGCAGCGGCGGGATATCTCGGTTTTCCTTCGGGCTGAGACCCGAGAGTAGCGCCTTCCGGGCATGCACGATGAAGCGTGTCGCGCCCGTCTCGGCCACCGTGTCGACAAACCCTTTCAGCGCCAGCCATTCTTGCTGGTCGTCTATCCCGATCCGCGACTTTACCGTAACGGGGATCGATACCGCATCTCGCATCGCGCCGACACAGCGGGCGACCAGATCCGGTTCCGCCATCAGGCAGGCGCCGAACCGGCCCGACTGTACCCGATCACTGGGACAGCCCACATTCAGGTTGACCTCGTCGTATCCCCAGGATTCAGCAATGCGGGCGCATTCCGCCAACGCGGCAGGGTCCGATCCGCCGAGCTGCAGGGCGACCGGATGTTCCGCCGGATCGAACCCGATCAGGCGATCCCGGTCGCCGTGGATCACCGCCCCGGTGGTGACCATCTCGGTATAGAGCAGGCACTGGCGGCTGATTTGGCGCAGAAAGAACCGGCAATGCCGGTCCGTCCACTCCATCATGGGGGCGACGCAAACCCTATAGGATTGATATGTCAAACTATTTTCCATGCAACCGCCGAAGTCAGAGGCAGATGTTCATACCCTAAATCAGCTTTGATTGCACGTCGTTGGAGCCCCTGAATCGCCATACGGCACCGCCTCCCGCATGGGCGGCACGGCGGCGGCGCACCACGCGGACCGAACTCTGAGTTCAGGCCAGTCCCCGCTCCTCGAGCACGGCTTTGGCAACCCGGAAACACTCGAGCGATTGCGGGACGCCACAATAGATTCCGATCACATGGATGATGGCACGCAGCTCCTCTTTGCTGACCCCATTGTTCAAGGCGCCGCGGCAGTGGGTTTCCCATTCCGTCATCTTCCCCAGCGCCCCGATCATGGCGAGGTTCATCATTGAGCGGGTCTTCGCGTCGATGGTCTCGTCGCCCCAACCGAACCCCCAACACCATTCCGTCATGATTTCCTGGAAGGGCCGCGTGAAATCGTCGGCAGCGGCCAGGTTCTTTTCAACATATTCGGCCCCCAGCGTCGACTTGCGCTGCGCCAGTCCGAGTTCAAAGCGTTCCTTATCCATTGCGAATCTCCTTGTCGGTGGAAAAAAGGTTCGGAGCCCATATATCGCAAACGCGCCGCAAACGCATACATCCGGTCGTCAGGCGCCGTCCCCGTCTTGCCAGTAAACGCCGAGCGCGCGCCGGCGGTCATGAAAGCGTTCGATATTGGCGACCGCGGCGTCATCCGCGTCGGCGATGACAAAAGCGATCAGCGTTTCAAGGAAGGCGGATACCGCGACGGTCGACGTGAAAAACTGTGGTGTCTGCGTCGGAATCACGAAGCGGTGTTTCGCGTGGGTCAGGAACGGAGCTGCCGGACTGTCGGAAATACCGATCACCGTCAGGTCCTGTTCGAGGGCCTGCCGGACCGCCTCGACCACTTCGCGCCGATAGGGCTTGAAGGTCATGGCCAGCAACACGTCGCCCGACTGCGCCTGCACCAGGCTGTCGATCGGCAACGAGCCGTCCTGCGGAATCGCCGATATGGTGCCGATCGCCATGCCGGCCAGATAAGCGAAGTTCCGGGCAAAGGCGTTGGCGATGCCGACGCCGAGAACATAGGTCGCGCGCGCGGCGGCGATGTCTTTCGCGGCGGCATTCACCGCGCCGGTGTCGGTGCCGGCAAACATGCCTTCCACGTTGCCAATGGCCGCTTCCGCCATATTGCTATAGAGACCGCTCAGCGCCCCGCCTTTGGACAACGACTGCAACCAGCGTGCGCGGTCGGGAAAATTCTCCCGACCGGCAATGATCTCGGCGCGAAAGGGTTCGCGAAAACTTTCATAGCCGTCGAACCCGACCGTCCGCGCCATCCGGACCAGCGAATTCGGTTTGACCTTCGCGGCCCGCGCGATTTCCCGCGTCGAGCTCACTCCGATGGCGCTTGGATTCTCCAGGACATATGTCGCCGCCTTGCGGAGTTCGGGCGTCAGCGAGTCGAAACTGGCGGCAAGGTGATCCAGAACCTGTTCGGGCCGCCATGCCTCGGTGGATTGAACGATTGTACTATCCATGGTTGACGATCGTACAAATGTACTATTACCCTGTCTACCTCAATCGTGACAACAGAAGGGGCCGGACCGGTGGCTGAATCCCAAGGACATACTCAGCAGGATCTGATCGAGCGCGCCAAAAGGGTCATGCCGGCCGGCGGCTTCGGAAACTTCGATCCCGGCATCGTCATCCGCGAGGCGGACGGCGCACGCATCTGGGATGAAGACGGCAACGAGTATGTCGACTATCTGATCGGCTCGGGTCCAATGATCCTCGGTCACGGTCACCCGGAGGTCGTCGAGGCGGTGCAAGCCCAGTTGACGAAGGGCACGACATTCTTCGCCAACAACGCGTCCGGCATCGAATTGGCGGAAGAAATCTGCAACGCCGTCGCCTGCGCCGACCAGGTTCGTTTCGTGTCGACGGGCGGCGAAGCGGATATGTACGCCATGCGCCTTGCGCGGGCGCATACCGGACGCGACAAAATCATGAAATTCGAGGGCGGCTATCACGGCATGTCCGCGGAAGCGCAAATGAGCCTGGCTCCCGAAAAGCTCGTGAATTTCCCGGTCGCCGTGCCGGATTCGGCTGGAATCCCCGACAGCGTCCGCGACGAGATGCTGATCGCCCCCTTCAATGACATCGACTTCGCACGCTCGCTGATCGGCGAGCATGGCGACGAGATCGCCGCCGTCATCGTCGAGCCGCTGCAGCGCATCGTCCCGCCGGCGCCCGGCTTCCTCGAAGCCCTGCGGGAGGTATGTACCAAAAACGGAATTGTCCTGATCTTCGACGAAATCGTGACCGGTTTCCGCGTCGCCTATGGCGGCGCGCAGGAGCTTTACGGTGTGACGCCCGATGTCTGCACCCTGGGCAAGATCGTCGGCGGCGGGTTTCCGCTGGCGGCCGTCACGGGCAAGGCCGACGTCATGGCGAATTTCGACAAGGCCAAGGTCGGCGATGAGCGCTTCTTGATGCAGCACGGAACGTTGAGCGGCAACCCGGTCGCCGCGGTGGCCGGTCTGAAAACCTTGGAGATTTTGCGCAGACCCGGACAATACGAAAAACTCTTCGCCGCGGGCGAAACGGTCATGGGCTCGATCGCGTCACGGCTGAACGACGCCGGCCACGCGCATCGAATTCTCGGGCATCCGTCGCTGTTCAACGTGGTTTTCACCGACGCGCCGGTGCGTGATTACCGGGATGTCCTAAAAGGCGACAAACGGAAACAGGCGCAGTTCGACGACGCCCTCCGCCGAAACGGCGTGTTCAAGTCCTCGGGCAAGACCTATATCTCGCTGGCATTGACGGACACCGACCTCGCGCTCACCGACGAGGCCGTCGCCGCGGCGGTCGAGACGCTGAACGGTTGAGTACCGTACCCAACGGCGTGCAGCGGCCTATATCCTATGGACCGGTTCGAATTTGCCCTCGGCCGGGGAAATAGCCACATTTAGGGGACGCCGCAGGCACCTGAACTTGCCGGAGAAAGCACGACATGTCGCAGCAAAGGGTCAATCAACCACATCCCGACGGCGGGGTGGACGCCGCCCTCACCTTCATCGTGCCGCAGGATGAGAAACCGGTTTTCGAGAGCTCGGCCTCCACCGGGACGGTCCCCAAGATTTACTTCGAGACGGAAGACCGTACCGTGCGGATCGAAGACGTGCGCGCCATGAAAACCCCGGCGACGTTCGAGAAAGAAGGTTTCGAGTTGCTGACAATCGATACGGCGGTCGACGACCTTAACGATGACGTGGCGATCGAGACGCAGTATTATCCGGAAATCCAAGATATCTTGAAGAAGCGATTCGGCGCCAGCCGGGTGGCCATCTTCGATGCCACCCGCCGCTCGGACGATGGTTCCGGCGCGGATAATCCGGATGGCAAGCGCGGGCCGGCGACCCGCGTCCATGTGGATTATACGCCCAAGAGCGGCCCGCAACGGCTCAAGGACACCATCGGCGAGGAAGAAGGCGCACGGGTTCTGGAAAGCGGTGCACGGGTCATCCAAGTCAATGTCTGGCGGCCGATCACCGGGCCGGTTCAGCGCACCCCGCTTGCGCTGGCGGACGCGTCGTCGATTTCGAAGAAGGAACTTATCGCGACCGACCAGGTGTTTCCGGATCGCGTCGGGGAAATCTTCCAGCTCGCCTATGGGGCCGGCCAACGTTGGTACTACGCATCGGAAATGCGCCGCGACGAAATCTTCCTGATCGCAGGATGGGATTCGGCGGACCCCACCGGGTCGCACTACGCCCCGCACGGCGCTTTCGAGCTGCCGGAAACGGTACCGGATGCCCCGCCGCGCGAAAGCATTGAAGTCCGCACCTTCGTCATCATCGAATAACTGATTAAAGAAAAGTCCGGGGATTCGTGATGACCATGCATACCGGCGGCTGCCATTGCCGAAACATCAAAGTCGAATTCGAAACCGCCGTCGCGGCCGAGGATACCGAGCCGCGGGCGTGCCAATGCTCCTTCTGCCGCCAACACCAATCTCGCTCGGTTTCCGATCCCAACGGCAGACTGCGCATCACCGTCGATCGGAAGGAGGCGTTGAGCCGCTATCAGTTCGCGATGAAGACGATTGAATTCCTGGTCTGCCGCGACTGCGGGGTCTATGTCGCCGGGTTCATGCGCGATCCGTCGGACAGCGAGGCCTATGGCACGCTCATGGTGAGCGCCCTGGACGATCGAAACAGATTTCCGGACCCGAAACCGAAGGAATATGACGACGAGCCGCGCGAGGCCCGGGCCGCGCGGCGGCGCAAGGTCTGGACACCTGCGGTCCTCGACATAAAAGGCTGATCGGTCAAGCCTGCAACTCGGCCAACAGGTCCGCCAGCAGGTCCATACCGGACCCCCATCCCTTGTCCATCCCGCCCATCGCGGCGGCGAAACACGCAATTTCGGCATCGCTTGCCGCGTGCGGAACCCAGGTCAGGCGCAGCTTGGTCCGGCCGCCGTCCTGCTCGAAGGTCACCGTCGTCAGCAGCACCCGCGGCCAATCCGGCATCATTGGATTGGCAATGACGTTCCAGTCCGCATCGGAAACGGAATGCAGCCAGACCAGCCGCTCCGGCGGCGTCACCTCGGTAAACTCGACACGCTGATAGTTCGAGTTGCCGTCCCACTTCATTTCACCAAGCCAGAGGCCGCCCGGTTTCACCTCGAGGCGATGGACGATCGTCTCTACCCGCGGCCCATACCAGCGCGGCAGGAGCGCAGGATCGGTCCAGGCCTTCCACACCAGCTCGCGCGGGGCATCGAATTCCCGTTCCAGTACGTAGGTCGGCAAATCACTCATTCCCGCTCCCTCTCGCCTCGGCTTGTTTCATATCTTCCAACAGTCCGTCGAGTTGATCGAAACTCGACGACCAGAATTCCTCGAACTCTTCCAACCACCGCACCGCCGCGGCCATCGGCTCGGCATTCAACCGCGCCGGCCGGCGTTGTCGATCGATGTCGCGCTCGATCAGCCCCGCCCGCTCCAGCACCTTCAGATGTTTCGACACCGCCGGTTGGCTCATCTCGAACGGTGCGGCGATTTCGTTCACCGATGCCTCGCCGGCCGACAACCGCGCGAGGATCGCCCGCCGTGTCGGATCGGCGAGCGCCGAAAAAACTGCGTCGAGGTTTCGAGGATGTGTGCCGAGAGCGATTTGTTCCATAACCATATGGTTATATAAATAAGCCAATGCCGTCAACTCATACCTGCCTACCGTCAGACCCAAAAGGCGGGCACGACAATTGCCCTCCCCAGCGGGAAGGCGCCGTTCAATTCGATCGTGTAGGGACGCGTCCTAAGACGGCGGCGAAGCCTTGGCTAGCCGTTTCGCCAGGCCCGGCTCGACTTGCACGTCTTGCAAATACGGTCACCCGCCCATTCGCTGGTGAAGCGGGTAGCACACATCAGACACTTGCGCTCTTTGGCCTCATAAACCCGGCGAGGCTTCTTGTTCGCGCTGCGATCTTCGACTTCTACATATACGTCACTCATAGGCCCTGGTTTTACCTTGTGTTTTGGGCTTTTCCATGGCGCAGGAGAGGTAATACATGGGCGCGCCCACACGCGCCTCCTCCACTCGCCGGCTAACCGGAATAAATTCTAACGTCTCTCCCCGACCGCTCGACTTTATTCCCATTCTATCGTGCCGGGCGGTTTTGACGTTACATCATACGTCACCCGGTTGATTCCTGGCACTTCATTTATAATGCGTGTTGCCGTTCGTGCCAAAAAATCATGTTCGAACGGAAAAGAATCCGCGGTCATTCCATCCGTCGAAGTGACCGCGCGAAGGGCGCACGCATAGTCGTAGCTCCGAAGATCCCCCATCACGCCGACCGTCCGAACCGGCAAAAGCACGGCAAATGCCTGCCAAATATCGTCGTATAGTCCCGCCCTTCTGATCTCGTCGAGATAGATATGGTCCGCCTTCCGAAGAATTTCCAGTTTCTCCGGTGTGATGTCCTGTCCGGGTATCCGGATCGCCAATCCCGGCCCCGGAAACGGGTGCCGGCCGACCATGTCGTCGGGCAAGCCCAACTCACGGCCAAGCACTCGAACCTCGTCCTTGAAGAGTTCTCGGAGCGGCTCCACGAGGCTCATATTCATGCGTTCCGGCAGGCCGCCCACGTTGTGATGCGACTTGATCGTGACGCTCGGGCCGCCGTCAAACGAAACGGATTCAATGACATCCGGGTAGAGCGTGCCTTGCGCCAGGAAGTCCGCGCCACCGATCTTTTGCGCTTCCTCTTCGAACACATCGATGAATAGGCCGCCGATGATCTTGCGCTTCGTTTCCGGATCGGTCTCGCCCGCGAGCTTGCCGAGGAACAGATCCACGGCGTCGCGATGCACCAGCGTGATATTGAACCTGTCGCGGAACAACTCGACCACCTGCTCCGCTTCGTTCAGCCGCAACAGGCCATGATCGACGAAAATACAGGTTAGCTGATCGCCGATGGCTTCGTGAAGCAGGACCGCCGCGACCGAGGAATCGACCCCGCCCGACAGGCCGCAGATCACGCGCCCGTCGCCGACCTGGTCCTTGATCTTGGCGATCGCCTCTTCGCGGAACGCCGCCATCGTCCAATCGCCGCGGCAATTTGCCACATGATGCGTGAAGTTCCGCAGCAGCTTCGCTCCGTCCAGGGTATGCACCACTTCGGGATGGAATTGCACGCCGTAGCAACGACGCTCGTCATTCGCGATGGCCGCAAAGGGCGCGCCCTTGCTGACCGCCACCGCCCGGAACCCATCGGGCAACGCCGTCACCCGGTCGCCGTGGCTCATCCAGACCTGCTGCTTCGACCCGATCGACCAGAGGCCGTCGAACAGCACGCAGTCGTCGGTGACCTCCAGTTCGGCCCGGCCGAATTCGCGATGGTCGGAGCTTTCCACCGAGCCGCCGAGCTGCGCGCACATCGCCTGCTCGCCATAGCAAATCCCGAGGATCGGCACGCCCATCTCGAACACGGCTTGCGGGGCCAAGGGCGCTTCGCTCGCCATCACGCTGGATGGACCGCCGGACAGAATGATCGCCTTCGGCCCATAGGCCTCAAGCTTGCCGGAGTCCAAATTGTTGAACGGATGAATCTCGCAGTAGACGCCGCTTTCCCGGACTCGTCGCGCGATAAGCTGCGTGACTTGGCTACCGAAGTCGATAATCAGGATGCGGTCAGTCATGCGGCCTGCGTCTGGCGGGAAAGGAGGCGGACCATAACCGGATTCCCGGTTGCGGACAAGAGAGCGGTCGGCCGAATTTCCCCTTAAACGATACGCGTGCCGTATTTCTCAACCGTGCGCTCGGACAGCGTCAATCCAAGGCCGGGCGCGTCATTCAGGGTCAGCCAACCGTCGGCGATCATCGGCGGGTTTTCATAGAGTTCCGCCTGCAGCGGGTCGCGCTCCGGGTCGGTGAAAGCTTCCACGAAACACCCGGCCGGCGTCGACGCGACCAACTGCGCATGAATGAAACAATCGTGGTGCGGCGTCACCTGTACGTGATTGAGATCGCAGAGCGCCGCCATCTTCCGACCCTCGGTGAATCCACCGAACATGGTGACGTCGAATTGCAGGATTTGGATCGCCTGCTCCTCCAAAAGCGCCCGGCAGCCGTAGCTGGTCAGCTCGCTCTCGCCCGCCGACAACGGGATCGACGTGCGCTGCGACAGTAACTTCAACTCCCGCCGGTCGTCGGCCCAGCGGACCGGTTCCTCCAGCCAGAGCGGCCGCAGCGGCTCCAGCAACCGCGCGCCTTCGGTCGCCGTTTCCAGATCCCAGGCGCGGTTCACGTCGACCATCATCTCCTTGTCGTCGCCGATAACGTCGCGCACGACACCGAGCCGTTCCATGTCTTCGGCCAGGCTCAGGCCGCCGACCTTGGCCTTGAAGCCTTTATGGCCTTGCGCCTTCAACGCTTCCATCTCGTCGCGCAGTTCGACCAAATCCTTACCGTCGCGGTAATAGGCGCAGGTGACGTAGCACGGCACCTTGTCGCGGAACCCACCCAGGATTTGATAGAGCGGCAAGTTCGCCGTCTTGCCCATGATGTCCCAGCAGGCGACGTCGACCGCGGCGGAGATGCGAACCAGCGCTTCCCGGCCCCAGCCCTTCTCGTGCGCCAGACGCTGCGCGGTCAGCGAAAAAATGTCACGATAGATGCGTTCGGGCTGCAACGGGTTCGCGCCGAGTATGCGGTCGCCGATACCGCTGCGGAAGCAATCCAGAATCGGCTCCGCGCTCGTATAGCTGGTCGCCAAACCGAACCCCTCGATCCCATCGTTGGTGCGCAATCGAACGAGGACCTCGTTTGCCGTGGGCACGATGAAGTTGCTAACCCAATGCGGCCGGTCGTCCGCCGGGCCACGCAGGATGTAGACGGAAAGATCGGTGATCTTGGTCATTCGTTTTCTCGGCAATTACTTGCGGGGTGAAATCCAGGCGGCGAATAGAGCACGCGGTCGGCCTTCCCGGCAAATCACCTCGTCAGCGCTCGCTGAGTGCATCCCAGCCATAGGCCCGTTCCGCGACGTCGGCGCCCCAGAGCCGTTCGGTCCGGCTCGCCGCCGGGCGTCCACCCATCGCTTCGTAGAAGAATCCGGCCGGATTTTCCTGCAGCACCCAGATCAATGCCGAACGGTAACCATCCGATCGCAGTTGCTCGAACAGCGCCGCGAGCAGAAGCCGGCCGATCCCCCGCCCCTGATGATCCGGCAGAACGTAGAGCGTGTAGACCTCACCCTCGAAACCCAGGGCGCCGGCCCGCGCCTTGCCGCAACTCCCGAAGCCGACGATGCCCGCCTCGCCGGCCTCCGCGACCAACACGCGGTCACGGCCCGCGCTCAACACGCGGCTCCATTGACCGCCCTCCATCCCGCTCGACATCTCCACCAGGACCCGGTCCGGCAGCATGCCTGCATAGGTATCGCGCCAGGTTTCCACATGGATACGCCCGATGGCCGCTGCATCCGCCGCCCGGGCCGGCCGGATGACGGTCATACCGCGCGCTCCAACACCGCCGCAAAGAATCCGTCGGTGCCGTGGCGGTGCGGCGTCAGCATCAGCCGCTTGCCGTCGCACGGAAAGTCGCCGGCCGCGACACGGGGCCAGATATCCCTGATCGGCACTTCCCGGTAAGGTGGATGGTCCGCAAGGAACGCGTCTACGACGGCATCGTTCTCGTCCGGCAATATCGAACAGGTAGCGTAGATCAGCCGCCCGCCGGGCCGCACCAAAGCCGCCGCGGCAATCAGCAACCGGCGCTGCAATGCCGCCATGTCCGAAACCGTTTCCGCCGTTAGCGTGAGCTTCGCTTCCGGGTGACGCCGCCACGCCCCGCTGCCGCTGCATGGGGCGTCGACGAGAACCCGGTCGAACCCGCCGGCCTCGCCGGACAGCCACGGGTCGGCCTCGTCCGCGATAACCTGCTCGGTCACGATGGTCACGCCGGCGCGCGCCAGCCGGGGCCGGATCTGACGCAGCCGCGCCTCGGCTGAATCGCAGGCGACGAGCCGGCCCTGATTCTGCATCGCCGCCGCCAACGCCAAGGACTTGCCCCCGGCCCCGGCACAGAGATCCAGAACCGTGGCGCCCGGTTCGGCATCGGTCAGCAGCGCCACCAGTTGCGACCCTTCGTCCTGCACCTCGACCAAACCGTCCTTCCACGCCCGGCCCTGACCGAGTTGGACGCGGCCCGGCAACCGCAGACCGACTGGCGACAATGGCGTCGGGACCGCCTCGATCCCGTCTTCGGCGAGCCGCGCGACCGCCGACGGTCGATCGCCCTTTAGCGTGTTCACGCGCAGATCGACGCTGGCCTCCGCCGACAGCGCGGTCAATTCATCCTCCAGCGTTGGGCCGAACGCGGCCCCCAACGCCGGATCGACCCAGGCCGGATAGTTCAGCCGTATATCGCGCGGCTGCTCGGCATGATGGATGTCCTGGCCCAACAGGGTCTCGATCAGGGCGTGTTCCCCGTCGTCCAACGCGGCGGCGGCATATTTGCCGGCGCCGAAGGCGTTCGACAGGGCAGCGGCATTCATCCGGTCCAGCAATACAAGGGCCGCCAGCAACAAGGACCGGCCGGTGACCCGAGCATCGCTTCGCTCGAGCCACCACGCGAGCGCGCGACGGTGCCGGACGATCCCGTAGACGAGCCCGCGGATCGCGCGCCGATCGCCGCCGCCGGCATAGCGATGTTCCCGCGCCCACCGTTTAAGAACGCCGTCGAGCGGTGCATCGGCAGCGTCGGCGGCTTCGATCAGATCAATGGCGGCTTGATATCTCGCGCCCGGGGTCATGGCGCCCGACCCGCGTTGGCTAGCTGTTGGTTCGGTAGTTGGGCGCTTCCTGGGTCACCATGATGTCGTGCACATGGCTTTCCCGGAGCCCGGCCCCGCTGATGCGGTTGAACACGCAGTTGGTCTGCATGTCGGCGATGGTGCCGTTGCCGGTATAGCCCATGGCCGCGCGCAACCCGCCCACCAATTGATGGACGATATTGCCGACCGGGCCCTTGTACGGCACCCGGCCTTCGACGCCTTCGGGCACCAATTTCAGGGCCTCCGAGACTTCCTGCTGGAAATACCGGTCGGCCGAGCCGCGCGCCATCGCGCCGACCGACCCCATGCCGCGGTAGGTCTTGTAAGACCGGCCTTGATAGAGCTGCACTTCACCGGGCGCCTCGTCGGTGCCCGCGAACAGCGAGCCAATCATCGCGCAATCCGCGCCGGCGGCGATCGCCTTCGCCAGATCGCCCGAATACTTGATGCCGCCGTCGGCGATCACCGGCGTGTCGCGGTCCCGCGCCGCCGAGGCTGCATCGAGGATGGCGGTCAATTGCGGCACGCCGACGCCGGCGACGATGCGCGTGGTGCAGATCGATCCCGGGCCGATCCCGACCTTGACGGCGTCCGCGCCCGAATCGATCAGGGCCTTGGCCCCGTCCGCCGTCGCGATATTGCCGGCCACCACCTGCGCGTAATTGCTCAGGCGCTTGACGCCCTCGACCGATTGCAGCACGCCCCGGCTGTGGCCATGCGCCGTGTCGATCACGATCACGTCGCAGCCGGCATCCAGCAGGGCCTCGGCACGGCGAACGCCGTCCTCGCCCACGCCCGTCGCCGCGGCGACCCGCAGCCGGCCGTGTTCGTCCTTACAGGCGTCCGGATACTGCTTGGCCTTCTCGATATCCTTGACCGTGATCAGCCCGACGCAATGGCGGTCCTCGTCGACCACCAGCAGCTTCTCGATCCGGTGCTTGTGCAGCAGGCGCTTCGCTTCGTCCTGGTTCACGCCTTCCTGCACGGTGATCAGGCCGCGTTTGGTCATCAACTCGCGAACCGGCTGCGACGGCTCGGTCGCGAAGCGCACGTCCCGGTTGGTCAGGATGCCGACCAGCTTCGAATTGCGCTTGGAAACAACCGGAATGCCCGAGATATTGTTGGTATCCATCATCGCCAAGGCATCGGCGAGCGGCCGTTCCGGCGTGATCGTGATCGGATTGACCACCATGCCCGCCTCGAAGCGCTTTACCCGGCGCACTTCCTCGGCCTGATGTTCGATACCCATGTTCTTGTGGATCACGCCCAAGCCGCCCGACTGCGCCATCGCGATCGCCAAGCTGGCCTCGGTCACCGTATCCATGGCCGACGACAGCAAGGGAATGCCGAGCGAGATGGTCTTCGTAAGCTGGGTGGTGGTGTCGGTCTGGCTGGGCAGGACGGCGGATTCGGCGGGCGCTAAAAGGACATCGTCAAACGTAAGCGCTTCGCGAAACTCCATGCCATCACCCCATTGAATTGGCGCGCATCATACACGACCGGTCCGGCCTGCCAAGCGGAAAGACAATGAAATTTGCGCGAAATCGGGGATGTTATTCGCCGGCGTCCGCAACACGGCGAAACGACTCGGCCACCATATACATTTCCCGGGAATCGGCCCGGCTGGCGGCCGGTTTGGCATGCGAGACCTTGGCGAAATCACGCTTCAACGTTTCCAGCAAGTCGCGCTCGGTCCCGCCCTGCAGGACCTTGCCGACGAAGACCCCGCCGGGCGCCAACAGGACCTGGGCCACGTCATAGGCCGCCTCGATCAGGGCCATGACCCGCAAATGATCGGTCTGCGCATGCCCGGTCGACGGTGCGGCCATATCGCTCATCACCACGTCCGCCGGCCCGCCAAGCGCGTCGCGCAACCGGTCGATGACGTCTTCGTCGTAGATATCGCCCAGCAGATGGTCCGCGCCGGGCACCGGTTCCACTTCCTGTATGTCGAGCGCCACCACCGTGCCCTTCGCGCCGACCGCCGCGACGGCGATCTGCGTCCACCCGCCCGGCGCGGCGCCCAAGTCGAGAATCCGAGCGCCCGGTTTCAGGAACCCGTATTTCTCGTTCAGGTCTTCCAGTTTGAAGGCCGCCCGGCTGCGGTACCTCAGCTTCCGCGCCTCCTCGACGAAGGGATCGTTGAGCTGCCGTTGAAGCCATCGCGTGGACGACAGTTTGCGGCCGCGCGCGGTCTTGACCCGGACGGTCTTGCGCCGCGACCCGCCGCTCCGGCCGCCGCCGCGGCTCATGCATTGCCTCCCAGGCTGGCCCCGAGGCGCACCTCGTTGGCGACGCCCATCAACTCGCACAGAATACCCTCGCGCAGGCCCCGATCGGCGACGCGCAACCGGCCGACCGGCCAGCGGCGGCAGATCGCCTCGAGCAGGGCACACCCGGCCACCACGAGATCGGCGCGTTCGCGGCCGATGCAGGGATGCGCCGCGCGCCCGTCGCAATCCATGTCGCGCAGCCGGGCGCTGATCCGCTCGATGGAGTCGAACGGCAGATAGGTGCCGTCGACCGCGGCCCGGTTATAGCGTTTCAGTTTTTGTTTCACGCCGCTCAACGTGGTGACGGTGCCCGAGGTGCCGAGCATCTGCACCGCGCCGCACGCCACCGCGTCGGCGATGTTGTGGCGTGCGCAGAACGGCCCAAGGTAGCTTTGCATTTCCTCGATGACGCCGCGGTAGTCGGCGGCGGACATCGTGCCCGCCTCGAACCGCTCGCTGACGGTCACCACGCCATGCGGCATCGACACCCAGCCGAGGATCTCCGGGTCGCCGTTTTCGAGCGACAGCCACAGCACCTCGGTGCTGCCCCCGCCGATATCGAAAATCAGGGCATGCGGCCGCGCATCCTCCAGCAACGGAAGACAGCCGCGTAACACGAGGCGTACCTCCTCCTCCGTGGTGATCGTCTCGACGTCGAGCCCCGTCTCCGCCATCGCACGTCCGATGAATTCGTCGCAATTGCGCGCCTGACGGCAGGCTTCGGTCGCTACGTTGCGCGCCTTCAGGACGCACCCGCGCTCCATCTTGTCCGCGCAAATTTGCAGGGCCTCGATCGTCCGCGTCATCGCGGCTTCGGACAGTTCGCCGGTGCGCGCCAGCCCCTCGCCCAACCGGACGATCCGGGAAAATGCGTCCGTCACCCGGAACCCGCCGATTTCGGACGGTGTCGCGACCAGCAGGCGGCAATTGTTGGTGCCGAGGTCGAGCGCCCCGAAACACGGTCGCCCGTTTCCATTCGACGACCCGTGACCCGCCCGCGACCAACGCCGCCTGTTGAGATAGGTCGCCATCGCCGAAGAACGCTCCCGATTTTGTCGAACAGCAAACCGCCCCGGCACAGACCGAAACGCGGCCGGCGGGATCGGTTCGTAATCGCTATTCTAAACGATGGCGGGAGTATCTGGAAAGGCGAGCGGCGGCGGTCGGCCCTATCGGCCCACGGACGACGGCCGCGCCCGGCCGGCGGCGGCAACCTCGTCCCGGCTGAGCAACCCATTGCGATTGGTATCCGCCTGGCTGAAATCGATCACGCGGGCGCCGGTGAATTCCGCGAGGCTGAGCCGGCCGTCGTCGTCCCGGTCCGCGTCGCGAAACGCCGCGGCGGTCACGTCTTCGACCTCGGCCGGCACCAGCGCCCGATCCCGGTTCCGGTCGGCGAAAAAGAACAGCTCGACCATCCGGTCGTAGAACTCGCCCTGATCGATCGCCCCGTCGCCGTTACGGTCGCTCAACAGGAAACTGTCGCCTTGCTCGGCGGCCGCGGCGGCGCTCAGGATCAGCAAAAATCCGAAGGCCATGCGGCCGGCCCGTGTCAGCGGAATGCTCATGACCGGATACCATAAGGGGTCGGGCGGAAGGCGTCTACGATGCAGGCACCCGCTTCGAAACGGTCGAAATCGGCAGGGAAACGGCCTATACTAGGTGACAACGCGGGTCCGGCGGGCGGCGGCGGTTACCACCGAATTCCGCCATCGGGGCGCTACACAAGCACGCAAACCCGTGCTAAAACCCGCGTCCCCTGCTGGGGAATAGTATAACGGTAGTACAGCGGACTCTGACTCCGTCGGTCCTGGTTCGAATCCAGGTTCCCCAGCCATTTTGGAATTCCTGAAACCGTTTCGATTTTGTCGCCCAAATTTCCGGAATACTGCACGGACGTATCCTGCTAGTCCGCCGATTACCCGGTCGTGACCACTTTGTGTGATGGTTGTCCCGCGAAATTTTGCCCGACGAAAAATGCAGCTTTTCGGAATCGATCGAACCATTCGCTGCCGTCCCCCGCCCTACACCTATACCTGATGTAGTTGGAGCCGGTTGACACAAGCCGGATCACGTCCATCTCAAATAATCTAGATTGAATGCATGTCGCCGACTGAATTGCAGGCTAGACGTCCGCGTTTTCATATTCGGCGGGGCATGCTTCCCAAATCCGGCGTGATTTTGGCGATACGAATTTCAGCCCAATTTATTGAACGATCGGGTTTCGGCCCATCGCGGCTACCGGTTCGAGCGGCGACGACAAGAAGTACTTGTCGGAACGAAGGTGACCCGCATTCATTTTCTTCACCATAAGAAATATGGAACTTGAGACGCTGGAAAGGGTTATTTCGTTATACAGGACCAAATGCGCCCACCCCGATTTGCGAGCCTGATTAAACACGGGTTCAAAACCTCACCTCCAATACCTTCCATCTACGCCACCAAAGGAAGAGAAGATGTCAGATAATGTTTACAGCGTGACTGAAGTTTATGGTTCCTCCACGGAATCGATCGACCAGGCAGTCAGATCAGCCGTCGAAACGGCGGCTCAGACACTGAATCACTTGGAATGGTTCGAAATCTCCGAAATCCGGGGACATATTAGCGATGGTCAAGTGGCCCACTTCCAAGTTGGTGTCAAACTCGGGTTTCGCTACGAAAGTTCGAAATGAGATCGAGGAATTGGAACGACTTTCGGGAAAACGTGATTTGACCAATCATTTATCCTGAGACTGCGAGAGAAAACTCTCTGAGAGGAGCTAGAGAATGGCAATAAAATCCATCCTTGTTCAGTTGATCGGTTTAGCCCCAGACGAAGATTCCTGCAGCGCAGCCATCTCGGCGGCACGCCTGTTGTCGGCAAACCTTGAGTTTCTGCACGTCCGTCCTGACTCGGTCGTCGTTGGCGCCGGTGCGGGACATCTCGCCGGCGGCGCCATGACTCCTGAGGTCTATCAGACATTGGATGAAGAAATCGGCCGCCGCGCCGACACGGCGAAGGATTTCTTCAACCGTTTGACAGACGCGGAAGCGGCGCAAGCAAGCGGCAAAAAGTCAGAACCCCTCTCGATGTCCTTCGCCGAAGAGTCCGGAAACGTCGCTGGCATCGTCGCGGACCATGCGCGATTTACCGATTTGACCGTACTGGCCATGCCGTCGGTCGACGCCGATGCACAACTTGTGGAAACCGCCGAAGCCGTACTCTTCGAATCCGGGCGACCCGTCTTATTTATTCCAGAAGGCACGAACTCGATAATAACCGACAACGTCGTGATCGGCTGGGATGGCAGCCCCCACGCGGCCCGCGCGACAGTGGACGCGCTTCCACTCTTGCACACCGCGAAAAACGTTTCGATTTTGACGATCGCTACAGGAAACGACGATCATCAATATCCGGAGCGGTTGAGTGAGTTGCTTGAACGGCATGGGGTTTCGTCCACTCTGGAAACGGTCACGGATTCCGAAGAGGATGCCGATCAGATCTTGCTGAACATCAGCAAGGCTGGAAATACGAACTTGCTGGTGATGGGAGGATATGGGAAGCATCCGATCCGCGAGTTCATATTCGGCGGCGCAACTCGGACACTCCTGAACAACGCCTCCATACCCATATTCATGTCGCACTAACATTTGCACGACATCTCCATGATTCCGCGGGGCGTGGGAATATTTGTGGATTGTGGCATGTTCAGTCGAAAGCTGGCGCCCCGGTACGGGATGTCAGCTTTCGAGCGCGCGTGCACCAATATGCAGCGGTGCGTTCGGTCGGGTGCCGCGGTCAAGCTTCGCCTGCGACGGAAACGCCAGCGTGACTGATATGAGCGATCGGTGCTGATACCCGGCACGAAATGATTTTCAGGTCTCTCTCCCTGTGTGATTTTGACGCCGCCATTCAGAGGCATAACCGAACCGCATCCTCCGCTGATACCGTTCGACACAGCATAAATTAGGGCGGCGCCGCGCTGAAAATAATGCCGAGCCCGAAGGGAACCTTTTCCGCTCGTCGCCGTTCGTATGTCAGGTTACCTGAGACTTGATCTTGCGGTGGAGAATGCGTGATTCGCATCGAATTGCCCATCCCACCAATCCAATGGAGGGCCGTATGTCGGAAAAAGAATCGTATCAGAAGAAATTAGACGCGAAGTTGAAGGAATGGAACGCGGAGATCGACAAACTCAAAGCGAAAGCAGAGGCCGCCGAGGCCGACGCCGAGATCGAATATCAAAAATCGATCGATGCCATTCAAGAAAAGAAAGCGGAGGCGGAGCAAAAAGCATCAGAACTCCGAAACGCCGGCGATAGTGCTTGGGAAGACCTAAAGACCGGGATTGAAAGCGCATCGAAGGAACTGAGCGACGCTTTGACGGAAGCAAAATCACGGTTCAAGTAAGGCGGCTGTCGAGCAAGTGGAACTCGCACAATAAGTATCGGCCCGCCGGTCGGCATAAATTCTGCGTTTACGTCACGGCGTGACAATCGCCGTAGCAATCTCTGGTTCAACTGCGGAGCAATTCGTCCGGGTTTCGGCGTGGCGGCGGCAACGACGCTGAGCCGAGAGCGAAATTTTCCGCAGCCGTCCCACAGGGTATTGCTCAGAAATTTCGAGGCCCCGCCCTTGCTGCGATTCCGATTGAAGCACCCGAGAAACAGCGCTCATCAATGCCTTCACGGCTCGGAAATCCTCTTGTTCCAATACTTCAATGTCCCACGGGCGGCCGCTGACGCAACGCCGCTCATGCGCACTCTACCGCCCTGCCGCCGATAGTCACGGTGGATTGATTGGCTTGTCGCCGCGCGCTGTTGCTATAGCCTCAAGGCATATTCGATGCGGATCGGGACCGGTCGCGGCAACGCGCCCGCGACCGGCGCCGCCAACGGCTTGAAAGACAACGCGCATGGAAATCCATCTGTCGAAAGTTGCCGCGGCGCGCCGGTGCGCGGTTGCGGTTGCGGCGCTCCTGCTTCTCCTGATCACGCTCAGTCCGAGGGCCGCGGACGCGGCGGGCTTCGACAAGTATCAGAACGCCCAAATCTACCAGCTCGGCGGGCTGCTGTTCTACCTCACCCATGAGAACACGACCGCACGGCACTTGGGCCTCTCGTACATCACCGGGATTTCCGATCTGTTGGTCCGGTTTTGCCCCGGCATCAAAGGGATGCGCGGCAGTTTTCTCGTGGATCGGGTGGTCTTTGCGGGACGGCTTTACATCAAGGATGCCGAAAACCGGATCGCATCCGGCGAGAAAATCGGCGATCCCGGATTGGCGATGAATTCGTCGCAATTCGTATCGAGCGTGATCCTGAAGCTGGTCGATGAGAACCGGGCGGTTACCGCCGGACGCTGCGCTATTCCGGCCTTCGTCGGGGATTGGCGGTTCAAGGACACGCTGTAGCGTCGGCCGCCGCTTCCCGGGCGATGCGCCGGCCTGCGTCCGGTCCGATGCCTACTCGATCAAGACGCTGTGCACCATGATATAGCGGACGGTCTCCGCGTCCTCCCCGAAGGGAATGAACAGACGGGACCAGCGGCGGTATTTGGACTCGACGCTGGCGTTCACCACATGCGCCAGGGGACGCTCCGTATCGCGCACGTCGTGATAATAGCCGAGCAGCGTTTTAGGGTCGTCATACTCCAGTTCCGAAAACAACTTCCCGGTCCAGTCGCGCCCGTGCAGCTTTCCGATCGCCGACCCGTAGACGAGATATTTCGCATCGTCGTCGCCGATTAACTCGACGAGATGGAGATGTCCCGGCCAACGGTCGAGATCCACCTCGGTATACGACCCCCGCGTGGGCAGGCCTTTGGGCGGCTTGATCCGATTCCAAAACGCCAGGAACTCCTCATGGATTTCGGGCACGACTGTGAGCCAGTTGGTCCGGTGGGGGGTGATGGTACCCATGTCACTAATTCCTTGCCCCAATAAGGGCGAAATGTCGCGAGTTAGTGTGCGCATCACGGGCAACGACCCGAGTTCACATCTGTCTGACCCGAAATCTGGTGTGCCGTATTCCGACACGGGCCTGGCGCAGCGTTGCACGCCCAATCGCCGAGGTTGATAATGCGGGCGTTATTGCATCCGGGAGCAGCATGCACAGCAATTCTGCCCGCAATCAAGACCACAATTCTCAAAAAAATTACAACGTTAGCAATAAATAAGCCATCGCACGCGCCGGAATGACGCGGTGCGCTATACTTTCGGCCAAGGCGATCCACGCACTTTTACCGCACCTAGATTGGGAATCTCATGGACCTGGACCTGAAGAATAAAGCCGTCGTCGTGACCGGCGGAAACCGCGGCATCGGGCGCGGTATCGCGCTGGCCTTCGCCGCCGAGGGCGCCGATGTCGCAATCGTCGGGCGCGATGAAGCCGCCCTCGCCGCCGTGAAGGGCGAGATCGAAGCGCTCGGCGTCCGGGGACATGCCATCGCCGCGGACCTGTTCACCGCCGAAGGATGCGCCCGCGCCGTGGACGAGACCGCGGAGACCTTCGGCCGTCTGGACGTACTGGTGAACAACGCCTCTACCTCGGTCAGCGGACAGCTTGAGACGCTGACCGACGACCAGTTGATGGAACGGATCAACGGCAAGACGCTGGCGTATATGCGCTGCTGCCGCGCCGCCCTGCCCCATCTGCGGCGAGCCGGCGGCGGGCGCGTCGTCTGCATCGGCGGCGGCGCCGCGCGGAAGGCCGAAAAGGCGTCGCTGCCGAGCGGACTGGGCAATGCGGCGATGACGAACTTCGTCAAACATTTCAGCCGGGACGTGGCGCCCGAGAAGATCACCGTCAACGTGGTCCACCCGCCCTTCACCAAGACCGACCGCTACCCGGCGCGGCTGAAGGCGCGCGCCGAGCAGCTGGGCGGCAGCCTGGAGGAGGCGGAAGCCAGCTTCGTCGCGATGTTTCCGATCGGCCGCATCGTCGAGCCCGCCGACATCGCGCCAATGGTGCTGTTCCTTGCCTCGCCGCACGCCTCGGCGATCACCGGCGAGGCCATCAGCATCGACGGCGGGTCGATCAACGGCGTGTATTACTGAGCGGTAGATTACCGCATTTCGTATCACATTGGTGCCGGAGGATTAAAACGCCAATTAAGGACACAGCTAAGAAAAAACAGATCAATCGTTAAATCACCAATCGCTGTGGCACTTACTACGATATCGCAGTATTTGCGCCTGCAATAATTAGTTTAGCGCTGATCCGCCCAAATCTTGGACGCCTTTCCTACGATTTATAGTTGGATAATTCGATATGTAATGCTACTTACTAATTTGTTTGTCACCAGGAGAAGATGGCGCATTAGCCTTTACAAGCCGTGGCCAAGGATAATCTGCAAGACCAAAGCAATGTTCCGTTTGAAGTGTATCTGCACTCTGAAGACAAAACACATAAAGTCAAAAGTTATGCAGAATTGGCGGAATGGGCACATGAACAACTTCAGCTTTGGCAGCCCGCACGTGAACTAGCTGGTGAACTGAACGGTCGAAGTAACCAGGCGCGTGATTACATACTCCATTCGTACGGCACCCTGCACTCTCTCGCAGAGCGCGCGGCGAATAACGGCGACCCTACCAATGCTGAGCAGGCTCAAAATGCGATCCCCGCGCACCTTGAACTGCTCCAGAGTGGGGCGCTGCCTACCGCTACTTCTCCAATTGGAACCCGAATCCTAGAGGAAGTAGCGACCAACCCAAAATCAGCTGCTACCAGGCTAATTTGGGCAGGCCGTGAAGGTGCCCTTCAAAACCTTAATATCGATGCTAATTTTCTAACTGAATTGATCCGAGTTGGCATCGCAGACCAAACAGGGCTTGAGGACGCTCGTGTCCACAAATCGCGGCTCACGAGACTACACACCAAGTGGAATAATAGGTTTTCTGACGCTGAAATTGAAGCTCGTGATCGATTGTCAAAGGGCATACGGATTGGGGCGAAGGCATTACGCCGGGTCAACGCCGCTAATCGGGACCATAAAATACTAATCGTGGACCACGAAGTTGAAATAGAGAGGCTTGAGGATACTTTCAAGGAAAGACTGCGCCTGGATGCTCCCGCTAGCTTCTGGGCCAGTCGCAGGGCATCGCAAACATGGATTGCAGTTGGAGCCTTCGCGGCATTCGTGGTGGTATCAGGATTTGCGTTGTTTTTGTTAACGACCAATTGGCAGGAATTAATAGCGCTGGCGAAATCGGCCGGCGACGGGGTGAATTTGGTCCCTGCAATCGTCTTGACAGTGCCCGTGATTTTGTTGCTTTGGTTGCTTCGCTTAGTTTCGCGTGTGTTCATCTCTTCGCTCGCGAGCGCGCGAGATGCGGCAATGCGCTCCAATTTAATTCAGACATACCTAGCTTTGACAGCGGAAGCCACGGCGGGAATGCAGGAAACAGACCGTTTGCTAATACTCCAAGCTCTGTTTCGCCCAGAACATGCTGGGCCCGAGGACGATGCGCCGCCACCCAACTTGCTCGAAATAATCAAGAGCACCGCTACAGGCCGTCAATGAGGTTGAGTATAAAACTTCATTTAATTGTCGGTGACCTCCTTCAGTACCCCGGTGACGCTCGAAAGGTTACAGGCCGGATAGGTACACCATCGGTTTTGAGCGAAATTGTTAAAAACGCAGCGTCGCCACTTCTTTTGTAATCTAATACGATTGAAATCTTTAATAGAACACTGAAACTAAACGATTTTCTTCACCTTAACGAACCACGGAACACCGTCATCCATGCCCGCCCATGGAACGCAGACGCCTCTATAGGTATTAAAGTTCGTAGAGGTGCAAAAAAAGTTTGATGAAATCCGTTTGACGGCAGAGTCACTATATCTGGCTTACCGAGAATCCAATTGATCTAGCTCGGTAATTGGACACTCTGCACCCCTGCGTCGTATGCCCAAGCTGACTTCGGAGCGGGAATATCGCGGACGATGAACATAAGACAAGACTTGAACACTCTATAATTACCTATACGGCCCGATGGCAGGCTGAGCAACAAAGGCAGCTTGCATCACCTCAACCTTCTGGATTTCCTGATCAAGCTGCGTAATCGGATATCAAACTGAGACAACCGATTGCTGCACGGCGTCAATTACCGAGCGGTCATAAGAAACCGGGCCGCCCGATGTCGCGGCGGCCCGGCGCTTCTTCCGCGTCTTGGCGAAAGTGCCTACTTCTTCAGCAGCTTCACCATCTTCGAATACATCGTCGTCTGCTTCTTCAGCAGGTCCTCGACCACATCCGGTCCGTGGAACAGGATAAGCTGATTCCGCTTGTCCATGATGTCGACGACGGCCTTTTCCTTCATGGCCTTCTGCCATCCCGCCGCCAGTTTCTTGACGACCGGCTCGGGCGTGCCGGCTGCCGCGGACACGGTGATGAACACCTCGGTGCCGCCCGGATAACCGAAATCCTTCATGCTCCGAAGGTCCGGGAACTGGCCGAGCCGTTCCGCCGTCATCGCACCCAGCATCGTGATCGTGCCGGCCCGCGCATGCGGTGCGAAGGAACCGCCGGACCAACCGAAATCGACATGGCCGCCGAGCACCGCCGGCATCACGCCCGCGCCGCCCTTGACCGGCACGGGAATGATCTTGATCCCTTCGCGGTCGGCGATGAAGCCGGTTACCAACCGGTCGAGTTGATAGAAGGACGCATATTTGAGCGGCCGCTTCTCTTTCTTTGCGGTCGCAATCATCTCCTCCAGCGTCTTGAACGGCGCGCCGGCCTTGGTGAAGATCGCTTCCTGGAATTGGCCGATGACGGCGATATGCCGAAGGTCTTCAGACTTGTAGGCGACTTTCTTGAGTTGCGGCTCAAGCGTATAGGTCGTCGACGTCGTGACGACGAAGGTGTAGCCGTCCGGCTTCGTCTTGGAGGTGTACAGCGCCGCGACGCCGCCGCCGGCGCCCGGCTTGTTCTGCACGAGGACCGGCTGGCCAAGGATCTTGCCGAGCGGATCGGCCGCGGCGCGCGCCAGCGTGTCGGTGCCGCCGCCGGCGCGGTAGGCGACGATCATCGTGACCGCCTTGGTCGGATACTCGGCCGCCATGACCGCGGCCGTCGGGCCGGCAATCGCCGTGCCGATGAGTGCCGCGCCGAAAAACGTATAACCAATTTTGGGGCGTTTCATGGTCAGTGTTCTCCCAAGTCAATTGTAGATTTTCGTAGATTCGGGCCTATTCCCGGTCGGTCGACGTGGACGGCGGTCCGGGTTCGAACCGCGTCAGGTTCACGGAACTCAATCGGACGATTGAGAACGCCGCGAGCAACAGGAAAACGATAGCAATCGGGTGGTCGAGAAGTTTCGCTGCATTATTGTCGGTCAAAATCAACGATTGGCGCAAACTGAGCTCCATCATCGGCCCCAGGATGAACCCGACCAGGAAGGTTACGAACGAAAAGTCGAACTTCTTCATGAAGTAACCGACGAAGGCGAAAGACAGCATCAGATAGACGCTGAACATGCCGCCGCCTTCCACATACGCACCGACAATACAGAGCAGCACGACGATCGGCGAGATCATCGTGTCCGGGGCCTGGATGATCCGGGCGAAAAAGCGCTGACCGACGAAACCGATGACGAACAACAACAGCGCCGCCAGAATCATGCCGTTGTAGATGCCATAGACGATATTGGCGTCGTCCTTGAAGATCAGCGGCCCCGGCGTCAGGCCGTGCAGCAGAAACGCGCCCATCAACAACGCCGTCGACAGGCTGCCGGGAACGCCGATCGCGAAGACGGGAATCAGGCTCGCCGGCACGGTCGCGTTGTCCGCCGCTTCTGCCGTCGCCACCCCTTCCAGCGCGCCCTTGCCGAAGCGTTCCGGCCGCTTGGATCGTTTCCGCGCGACGGTGTAGGACAGGAAGGACGATATGCTGGCGCCGAGGCCCGGCAGCAGTCCCAGGACGATTCCGATCGTGCTGGACCGAATGATCGTCGGCATGCACTCGCGGATTTCGCGCAGGCTGAGTTTCCGGTCGTCCTCGGACGCGCCATCGAACTTTTCGGCGGCCCGGGAATACCGGCCCCGCCAGCCTTGATCGATCTGCACCAGCATCTCGGACAAGGCCAGCGTACCGATCGCAACGGCGAGCAGCGGAACGCCGTCATACAGGTCGAGAAATCCGAAGGTTAGCCGCGGCATGCCCGTCTCGATATCGATGCCGGGCGACGCCACGAACAAGCCGAGGAAACCGGAGATGATCCCTTTCAGGAAAGAATGGCCGGTGACGGCCGCGATGAAGGTGATCGCGAAGAGCAGGATCGCCGCCAACTCCACCGGCCCAATCCCGAGCGCGATGTTGGCGAGCGGCGCGGCAACCACGATCAGCGTGATCGTCGCCAGCACGTCGCCGACCACCGACGCGAACAGCCCCATCTTCAGCGCTTTCTGGGACTTGCCCTGCTTGGTGAGCGGGTAGCCGTCGATCGTGGTCACGACGGAGGACGGTTCGCCCGGCACATTGATCAGAATCGCCGACACGGCGCTTCCGGCGGCCCCGCCCTTGTTGATCCCGATCAGAAAGGAGATTGCGGAAAGCGGCGACATCGTAAAGGTAAAGGGCAGCGCGATGGCGAGCGCGGTGGCCCGGTTCATCCCCGGCAACGCGCCGACCAGGTAGCCGATAAAGACGCCGAGCGCGATATGCGCGATCACCTCCAGGGTAAGAACATCGCCGAGGGTTGCGATCATGGCATCGAGCATCACGACCCCCTATGGCAGCGGCGCGTTCAGCATCTTGGTGACGAAGAAGTAAATCACCAAAACGGGAACCACCGACATCGGCACGATCCGCAACAGGCTGCGCTCGCCCATGAACAGCATGAGCGCCGCCATCAACACCGGACCGCCCCAAACGAATCCCACGGCATGGATCAGAAAAACCGCAGCCAAAACGATGCCGCACGCGAGCAGAAAGAATCCGAAATTCTCAAGCTTCAACGGCGCTTCCATGCCGTCATAGGCGCGCGGCCGCAGGATGGCCCGCGCCAACAATGCCGCGCATCCGATCGAAAACCCGGCCGCGATCAACGTGGGAAAAAAAAGCGGCGACACGCCGCTCCACGTATCGCCGTCGGCTTCCGCCGGGATGACCACGAACAACATGAGGAGACCGACAAATAAAAGGCCCGTGGCCATGCAGATGTCGGCACGTCTCATGAGGTGCGCTGGGAAAGCAATGGTCGCAAGCCGTTCATATCAACAACCACCCCCCACATTCATCAATGCCCGGTACCAACAAGGCACGTATATCGATTCTAGCATCAATCAAAACATCGCGACGAATTCTGCGGTAGAATGGCGATCGCCGGGCGAACCACACGATCCGTGGGAATACAAAATCAAATGGCCGGCCGGGCGGGGAGACATGGGGAACGAACTTTACTTCGGCATTCAAACGAACGGCATCAAGCATGCGCATGCGGATCCGATGCCCGACGTGGACACACGATTTGGGATGGTGAAGGACGCCGGCGTCTTCGACTATATCGACAAGACGCCGGATCCGGATCAGATCGAAGCCTTCCATAAGTCCAGCGAGAAATACGGCCTGCCGGTGCGGGCCGGCGGTTGGTTCTATAGCCTGGGCGCGGACGAAGCGCTGCTGGAGAACAACCTGCGAGTTGGCCGCGACCTCGGCTCGCTGGTGCACAACACGCAAATCAAGCTTAACCACGCGGACGGTCATGTGGTCACCGACGATGACGTGACCGCCGCCTATCTTCATGCTGCCGAACTGGGGGAGAAATACGGCTGCACGCCCTGCTTCGAGGTGCATGTGAACATGTGGTCGGAGGATTTCCCGCGCGTGTCCAAGGTCGGCCGGATGGTCGAGGCCGCGGGCGCCGAGTTCAACATCACCCTCGACCACAGCCATGTGATTTTCAAAATCGACAATCCCGACGAACAGAAGATCTTCGGCACCGATGCCAAGATCGCATCCGGCGAATTGGTGCTCGACCCGTTCGCGCCGGGGAACGTGATCCAGGAATGGACCGACGCCGGCTGGATTCGCCACTGCCACGCCCGCGCCGCGGTGCCCAACAACCCGAAGAATATTACGGGCAAGCATCCCGACGGATCGGTCGGGCGTGGTATTCAGTACCCGTTCAAGCAACCGGCCCCGGGCGAATACCACGCCGACTGGGACGAAAGCTTGCTGGAGCCGTGGAAGGAAGGAATCCGCATCCTGATGCGCCACCATGCGAAGGACTCCACGGGGAAACTCGGCCAAATCTCCACCGAGTTCATCCCCGGTACCGACTACGGCGAAGGCTGCAAATACTCGCTTTTCGAGCAGGCCATTGCCTGCGTGGAATGGATGCGCGCCGAATGGGAGACGATCCGGGCGGCATAGGTCGCCCGATCGATCGTGCCCCCGTCACCCGTCATGCCCGGACTCACCGAAACCATCCTGAAGCTGCCGGTCTTGAAACGGCTCTACCCGAGCCTGCGCAAACGATGGGCGGAGATTTTCTGGAAGGACGACTTCGCGGTCGTCCGCTCGCGGGGCGCGCTGTTCCTGGCGAACCACCGGAACTTCGTCGACCGGCAGATCGCCTTCTACGGCGACTACGAAGCGGCACAGACCACATACTTGACGGCGGCAATGGAGGTACACGGCTGCGACCTGTTCCTCGACATCGGCGCGAATATCGGCCTGTACAGCATTCGCGCGGCCAAGGCGGGGCATGCGAAGCGGATCGTCGCGTTCGAACCCGATCCGCGCAACCGCGACCAGTTCGCCGCGAACATTCTCATGAATGGACTTTCCGGCCGGATCGAGGTCGCGCCGATGGCCGTGTCCAACCGAAACGGACCGGTCGGATTCACCTTCTTTCCCGAAACGTCGACGGGGCAGTCGCGTATCGACGAATGCGGCGGCACGGATAAAGTCAACGCGGTGCGGATCGACGATGTCGTCGATCTGACGGGCGGCACCCTCTTCGCCAAGATCGACATCGAAGGCCACGAAGCCGCCGCCGTCGAAGGGATGGCGAATACGATCAAGGCCAACCGGGTTTTCCTACAGATCGAATCCTTCCCTGATCAATTAGAAAATCTGTCCAACCTCCTGACGGAACACGGCTTCACGCGCCGGCACAATATTGGAGACGATCATTTTTTCGCGAATTTCTGAGCGGTCTTAAGCGGCTATTACCGGCTCGCCGGCGGTGATGGATTTATGCATCAGCCGCCGCGAGTCCGGCGGGAAGGCGTTGCGGTGATGCATGGTGCAGCGGTTGTCCCAGACCAGCAGATCACCGACCGACCAGCGATGCTCCCACACGTATTTGTCCTGGCAGCAATGCGCCCAAACCTCGTCCAGCAGCGCTTCGCTTTCATCGAGGGAGAGGCCGACGATCGACGCATTGATGCGGCGTCCGAGATACAGGCATTTCCGTCCGGTCGCCGGGTGCGCCCGCACGATCGGGTGCTGCACGCCGGGCGCCTGCGTCGGATCGGTCACGTCCGCGAATTCCGCCCGTTTCACGCCGTCGGACGTGTGCGTCTTCGCGTGGTTGATCGATTTGCCCGCGATCCGCGTGGCGAGACCGTCCGGCAAGTCATCGTAGGCCTGATACATATTCAAGAACGCCGTTTCGCCGCCGTGCTCGGGCACCTCGATGGCGTGGAGCAGGCTCGCCGATATCGGCTCTTCGGTGAAGGAACTGTCCGTATGCCAATACGCCTCGCCATCGCCGAGGGCGCCGCGCGGCGTGCCGTCGTCGTTGATGATGTTCGAGATGATGGTGATCTCGGTCGGCACCTGATCCGGGTAGTATTCCTTCCGCCCGAGGCCCAACAGCTGATCCGCCGTCTGTCCGGGCGGGCCGAAAACCTCGCGCAGCCGCAGCAGGTCCTCGAAGCTCAGCGACTGTCCCCGGAACAGCAGCACCAGATGATCGGTATAGGCGTCGACGATGACCGCCCGGTCCACGTCCGACACGTCCCGCGATAGGTCGATGCCGGTAACTTCCGCTCCCAACGCGGCACCGGTCGGTTTTGTCTCCATCGTCTCACCTCTCGTTCGGAAATGGCCCTATTCCGCCGTCATCGCCAGCGGCCGGTTCTTCAATTCCTGCAACCGCGGCAACACTTCCTTCGAGAACAGCGTGAGGTTGCCGACCGTGTCCTCGTGGCCCAAATTGCCGCCCTGCCCCATCATCAGCAGATTGCCGAAGCCGCCGGTCAGGTCGTAGAAGCGCGCGATCTGGTCGTAGACCTGGTCGGGCGTGCCGGCGAAGACGCTGCAGGCATCGATGAAATCCTCCACCGAGGCGGTCTTCTGGTCGATCTTGCGCCCGTCCGGCGTGATCAGCGGCCGGTTTCCGGCGTTGGGTCCGGCACGGATGGTCGCGATCTCCGCCGGAATCTTCTTATAGCCCGGCGGAACCGAATACTGTTTCGCCACAACCGGGCTGGTCCGGATGTAGTTGGCGATCTCGTCGCCGCGGCGGAGGCCCTCTTCCTCGGTCTCGCCGACGCCGACCACCGCGCAATAGGCGAAGCGGTCGAGCCCCGGCTCCCATCCCGCCGCGCGCGCGGTGTCGCGATAGGCCTTGAACAGGTCCTTGGCGATGACGCCGGAGATCAGCGTCGCGATGACATGCCGATGCTCGGCGATGCGCGGCGCGCTGCTGGGGCTGGTCGCCGTCACCCAGACCGGCGGGTGCGGATCCTGATACGGCCGCGGCCACACATTGACCTGCCGGTAGTGGTAATTCTCGCTTTCCCAACTGAACGGCCCGTCCCGCGTGGTCAAGGCCTTGAGCACCAGGTCATGCGCTTCCCAGAAGCGCTCCATCTGGCCCACCGGCTTCGCATTCGTAGGTGGAATCTCGTATGGCGCGCCGCGCACCAGTCCCATGTCGAGACGGCCGCGCGAGATGACGTCGATCATCGCCAACTCCTCGGCCACCCGCACCGGGTTCGGCCGGTTGGCGATGGGCACGCCGAGCGCCAACAGCCGGGCCTTCTTGGTGGTCCGTGCGAGGATGGCGAGCGGGATCGTGCAGGCCGGATTGACGCAGGTCGCAGTGGCATGATGCTCGTTGACCATGATATCGAGGCCGAGCTCGTCGCAGAGCTGCCACTCGTCGAAAAAACGGTCGTACAGGTCGGCCCCGACGTCGGGGTCGTAGAGCGAATTCGGGATATTCACCCGCAAGGAGTCGCGCCCATCCCAGACATCGGGATAGGGCAACTCGGAAAAATGATAAACTCGCATCACCTACTCTCCCTCAACCGTCGATAAAGCCGCGCACGATCTCCAGGCTCGCCGCCGCCTGCTCGATATGCGGAAAATGCCCTGCATCCTCTACCGCTTCGAACCGCGCGCCGGGAATGCGCTCGGCATAGGCGCGGCCATAGTCCGGCGTCACGATGCCGTCCCGTGCGCCCCAAAGGACGAGGCTCGGTATCGCGATGCGGTGCAGCCACCGCGCCAGCGCGGGGTTGTGCATATAAGGCTTCCAGCCGAAATGCGTGAACGCCTCGCGCGAGCGCACGACCGCCGTCAACGCGTCATCGTCATAGGACATCAGGTCGGGCGCCCGGCCTTCCGGATTGGCCCATGTCCGGGACGCCAGGTCGTCCGGTTCCGTGAAGTGGAAATCGGTGATGTCGCGCGTCGTCCGGTCGCCGATCTTGATGCCCAGCGCATCGATCAGCACCAGCCGGCCCAGCCGGCCGCTGCCGCGCACGGCGATCTCCGCCGCAATCCATCCGCCGAAGGAAGACCCGATGAGCGCGACATCGGAGAGGTCGAGCTGGTCCATCAGATCGAGGTAGAAATAGGCGAGGTCATCGACGCCGAGCCACCCTTCCGGCATGTCCGAATGCCCGAAACCGGGATGCCACGGTGCGATCACTTCATGGGTGGATGCCAGCGCGTTGAGAAACCCGTCTTCCGGATCGAAGCCGTCGCCGGGATGCAGATACAGCACCGGTTGCCCCGCCCCCTTGCGCCATAGATCAATCCCAATTCCGGAAACGTTCAATCTGTCCATTACGCGTCCTGATTACCCTTCAAGCTCTTGTTGCAACCAGAGTCCACCGTATTCCCGGACCCTGTCAAATGCGCCGGTTTTCCGTCAATCGGCCGCTCGTGGGATACTGCAAGAAATCAGAATCCGAATACCGACGCACGTAAGAAGGGATTGCCATGTCCATCGCCCGCACGCTGGCTGAGTTTCTCACCGACACGACCTATGACGATCTTCCGGCGCAGACCGTCGACTACGCATCGATGATCGTCGCCAGCACGCTCGCCAGCGCCGGCGCCGGAACGCAGATCGAATCCGCGGCGATCATCCGGGACCTGGCCCGCGAACGCGGCGGGACGCCGGAAGCCTCGATCTGGTTCGACGGCGGTCCGAAACTGCCGGTTGCCGCCGCGGCGCGGGTCAACGCGGTCACGAGCGACGCCGCTGCCTCGGACGACAGCGATCTGCGCAACATCGTGCACAAGGGAACGCAATTGACCGCCGCGTCACTCGCCATGGCCGAACGGAACGGCGCGACCGGCAAGGATGTCCTCGCCGCGATTGTCTTGGGATACGAGGGCGCGGGGCGGATCGGCGAGGCGATCACACCGGCCTACCTCCGTCAGGGCTTCCATGGCTGCCTCGTGGCGATTTTCGCCAGCACGGTCGCGGCCGGCCGGTTGCTCAAGCTCGATACCGGGCAGATGGCGAATGCGCTGGCCCTCTCCGCCACATCGATGGGCGGCCTGCATGCCGCGGCGAACACGAGCGTCTCGCGCGAGTATCATGCGGGTCTTGCGCAGGCGAACGGCCTGGAAGCCGCAATGGCCGCGCAAAAAGGGTTCATTGCCGAGGAAACGATCTTCGAGGCGAATCACGGTTTCTGCGACGTCTTCGGCGATACCGACGGCGCCAGCATCGTCCAGGATTTCGGCCGCGACTGGGATATCGTCACCGACATGGCGTTCAAACTGGTGCCGGGCGGACACCCGCACCACAGCTTTGCGGAGGCGGCGGCGAATGCGGCGCGCGAAGGCGATATCAAGGCCGAGGAGGTCGACGCGATCATTCTGTCCCGGCCCGGCACCACCGCAATCTCCGGTCCCCTGCACCCCGAGAACCTGATCGACATGGCGCACAGCCCGGCCTATTTCCTGGCCGCCGGCGCCGCCGACCGCGAATTCACCTGGGCGCACGCGACGCCGGAGAAGATCGGCGATCCCGTGATCCACAAATTGATCGACAAGGTTCGGGTCGGCCCGGAACCGACCGAGAATATCGAGGCCTATCGCCAAGGCGCCACGGTGACGATCGAAACGACGGACGGCCGGTCGGTGACCAACACGGTCTTCGTGCCCGCCGGCGCCGGCTGTTTAGGTGTCGAATGGTCCGCCATCGACGCGAAGTACCGCACGCTCGCGCCGCGCGCGCCGATGACGCCCGAACAAGTCGAAGCAAGCCTCGCCCTGTGCCACGCATTCAGTGATCTTACGGACGTTTCCGCGCTGATCGGCACGCTAAAATGAGGGCACCGGTCGCGATTCCGAGAAAGTCGCATTTGCAACTGCTTACGAGTCGTCTCTAATATGGCGATCGGGAACGCATGACATGAGAATGCGTGACTGCGGTGCCGGAATTCCGGGAGGCTCCACAGCAAGCGACGACACACGGCCAACGCTAACGATAAGCATAATGGGCAATGGCGGTTTCGACTCCTGATATAGCTGGCTTCAGCCGTTCCGTTGCCGGTCTTGTAAGGACATTTTTTTTCTACCTCGTTCAACGCCGATGGTTTTTCATCGCGCTTGCCGTGGGCGCGATTATCATGAACCTGCCCCTGCCCGACGGGTTGACCCGCGACGGCTTGATCGTCCTCACCATGTCGGTCGTCGCCACCATCCTGTTTATTACCGAACCGATCCCGCTGCCGACGGTGGCGTTGCTGATCATCGTCGGTCAGATTTTGCTTCTGGATTTGGAGTCGACGAAGGTCGCGAAGACCCTGATGAACGATTCCGTGTTGTTCATCATGGGATCGCTGATGCTCGCGGTGGCGGTGGTGAAACAGAAGCTCGACAAGCGCATCGCCTTTTTCATCGTGCGCATGACCGGTACGAAGACATCCAACATCTGCGTCGGCATCGCGGCCGTTTGCGGCTTTCTCGCATCGTTTGTCGGCGAGCACACGGTGGCCGCCATGATGCTGCCGGTCGGCCTGACGCTGATCACCTTGACATCGGAAGATCCCCGCGCGGTGCGCCGCCTCGCCGCCGTCATCCTGTTCTCGATCAGCTACGGCTCTTCGATCGCCGGAATCGGCACACCGTCGGGCGGTGCCCGGAACGCGATTATGATCGGGTATTGGCGGGAATTCTTCTTCGATCCGACGAATCCGGAAACCCGGCGCTTCCTCGTCGATTACGTGAGTTGGATGATCTACGCCTACCCGATGTTCCTGATCCAGCTCCCGTTCATGACGATGATCCTGCTGTTCACCTTCAAGCCCGAGCACCGGAACCTTTCGCGCGCCGTCGTCAAGCTGCGGGCGCAGATTCAGGAAACCGGACCGATGAATAGCCGGGACTGGATGACGATAATCCTGTTCCTGCTGATCCTTTTGGGCTGGATATTCGGGTCCGACGCGGTCGGCCTGGGCACGATCGCGCTGCTCGGCGCCGCCGCCTTCCTGGTGGCGGGACTCGTCGAGTGGGAGGACATGAATTCGGGCGTGAACTGGGGCGTCGTGCTGCTCTATGCCGCTGTCATCTCGCTTGGCGTGGAGATGAAGGAGACCGGTGCAGCGCGCTGGATCGCGGTGAGTTTTCTGGAGATCCTGGCGCCGCTGGGCGTAGACCACGGAATCGGCCTCTGGGCCGCGATTTCCGCCCTGACCACGGCGGTGACGAATACGATGTCGAACGGCGCTGCGGTCGCGGTTTTGGGCCCACTGGTGCTTAATATTGCCGACGTCGCAGGCGAAAATCCGCTTGTAATTGGCTTTATTACCGCAATTTCCTCTGCTTTCGCCTATCTTACGGTTGTCGGAACGCCCGCGTGCACTATCGTTTATGCATCGGGATATTTAAAGACATCCGACTTCCTCAAGGTAGGATGGCGGATGGTGATTATGTCGACCATCGTTCTACTGATAGCGGCTGCGGTATACTGGCCGCTTGTCGGACTCTGAAGCCGCGAGGAGGGGTCATGGCCGACGAAACGACTGCAACACAATTCCGATTTCTTGTTTGTATCGACGGAACGGACGATTCATACCGTGGCGTCCACTACGCTGCGGAATACGGGCCCGAGCATGACATCTGCCTCTGCTATGTCCGCCCAATGGACCGAGGTCTCCGCAGCGGCGGCCTGAACGTCCGCATTGCACGCGAGAATATGCTGACCTGGGGCCTTGAGCTGCCGGGCATCAAATACCTGAAGAAGGGCCGCGATATTCTCATCGAACTCGGCGCCATGGGCCCCGATTGGGAAGAACAAGCCACGCATGTCGACGTCGAAGGCGACCCTCTCGGCGACAACAAGATCGAGTACATAGCGAAGAGCGGCAAGAAGATCATCCTGAAGCTCAAGGTCGCGTTCAACATCCCGGACGGGATCATCGAGCAAACCGAAGTCGCGCCCTATGACCTCATTATCGTGGGCGCATCGGAGCGATGGCGCAAACGCAAGACCATGTCCTTCTGGGATCCGGCGGTGGCGGAAAAAGTCGTCGATAATGCGCCCTGCCCGGTCCTTGTCGCGCGCCAACTCGATGCGGCGCGCGGTCACCTGCTTTGCACCGACGGTTCCGAACACGCAAACGATTCGCTCCGCAAAAATCTGTTTCTCGTAACGCACGGCAACGCACCGGTTTCGATCATGACCGTGGCCGCCGACGTCGAGGGCGAGGAAGAAGCCACGGCGAACCTGCAAGCTTTGCGTGACATCCTGACCGAGAAAAACATAACGGTAAAAGACAGCTACATCCGCGTGGGCGACCCGGCGGAGAACATCTCCGATGTCGGCGAGGGCTATTCGGTGATCGTGGTCGCCGAAACCGCCAAATCGCCCTGGCATCGATTATTCAAAGGCAGCGTCTCGACCGACGTACTGCAGAAGTCGGATACATCGGTGATGGTGGTGCGCTAGCCCCGGATTGCCGCCGCCAGCGCGAGAAGCTTTTCGTCCGCATTCGCCGGCCCGATCAACGACAGGCCGACCGGCGCGCCGTCGATGTCGCCAAGCGGCAGCGAAACCTGCGGCAACCCGGCCCCGCCTGCGATACAGGTCAGCAGCGAGATGCGCGCACGCATATCCCACATATCGCTTTGGCTCAGCCCTTTGAGCGGTGCCGGTCCCGGCGCGGTCGGCAAGGCAATCACGCTTTCGGGCGTGAATATTTCGGCCATTCGCGCGCAATGCGCCTGCCGCACCGGCGCTACCGCCTCGACATCGGCGTCCGAAATCGTGGCCGAATCGCAAAATCGCTGCGCCACGTCGAAGCCGAAGCGCGGGTTCGTCGCGTCGACCCATGCGGCAAAGGATTTCGTCGCCTCCCACGACTGCACCGTGCCCATCGCGGCGCGCCAATCCTTCAGGTCCGTCGGACAGACGCGAACCGGTTCGGATGTTTCCGCCATCGCCCGGACCTTTTCCAAGGGGCCGGCCAGAGCAGCGGAAACCGCCTCGCCCGCCACGGCAAAGGCATCTTCCGCCACGAGCAGCCGGAAAGACGGCGCCGTCTCGACGGTGCTGCCGAACAGTACCGCGCCCGCCCGTGCCAGGATCGACGGATCGCGCGCGAACCAGCCGATGGTGTCGAAGCTCGCCGACTGTTCGAGGATGCCTTCGAGCGCAATTCGATTATGCGTCGGCCGCTGACCATAAAGACCGCAGAAACTAGACGGGATGCGCACCGAGCCCCCGGTATCGCTGCCAAGCGCGAAATCAACCAAGCCGCCCGCCACGGCGGAGGCCGACCCGCTCGAGGAGCCGCCAGGAACGCGGTCCGGCGCGGCAGGGTTCACCGGTGTTCCGTAATGCGCGTTGACCCCCAGGATGCCGCGTGTCAATTCGTCGGTGATCGTCTTGCCGATCAGCGTCGCCCCGGCATCGAGCAGTTTCTGAACGACCGGCGCATGGTTGGCTGCGGGCTCATGCGTCCGCGCCCAATCCGGATTGCCGCCGCCGGTGACATGCCCGGCGATATCGAAGATGTCCTTCGCCGCGAATCTCAGACCGGCAAGCGGCCCCACCGCCGCCCCCTTCACGTAAACCTGACTGCCGGGAACGAAGGCGTTAAGCGGATCGGCCATGGCGTTTCCTTGCGTTTTGCGCGACGCCCGGGCGGCCTAGTCCTGCGGATAGCGCCAGGGCGTGTCCGGCTGGTCGGCCGCCTCGTCGAGCGTCCATTGCGGCAACGATAGCCCCTCCGCGACATCGGTAAAGACCATCTTCATACGCGACCCGATGCCGACCCGCTTCATCAGGTTTGGCGGCGCGAAGGCGCCATCCTCGGCGACGAGATTGCCGGCGACGCGCAACGCCTCCTCCGCGCTCGGCTCGCCCCGCTGGGTATCCAACTCGACGATCAGCGTCATATACGGCACGCGGTCCTTGAAAGCCGGCTGGATCGGGTGATGCACCTCGTTATAGGAGTGGACGGCACCCTTCGCCTCGACCGGCACCCATTCGGACTCCAGGCTACCGCAATGGTGGCAGGCCGCCCCCGGCGGATAGCGGATAATGCCGCAGTTGCTGCACTTCTGGAGATGGAAGTCATGCGCGGCCGCGTGTTTGAAATACGCCGTATTCTCGATATCGAGTTCGCTGACCGTGAGCGTCATGCCGAGATAGTCGCCTTTAAGTCCTGACATTGGTCTTCCTCCCTCAGTCGCCGCGCCGCATGACCATGGCCGAGCCGACCCCCGGCGTCGCCCATCCCATGTTGCAGGTCAGTTCCGGGTCCTTGACCGCCCGGCAACCGCCCTCGCTGTAATCGTGAGTGTGCTGCTTTTTTCCGTCCGGCCCGACCGGGCATGAATCGTCTACCTCACCGCGCAGTTGCCGGACATTCTCGATGACCATGTTCATGCCGTGGGTATACCCCTCGCAGAGATGCCCGCCGGCGGTATTGTTCGGCCGCTTCCCGCCGAGTTCGATGATGCCGCTGCTGACATAGTCGCCGCCCTCGCCCTTCTTACAAAAGCCGTAGTCTTCGAGTTGCAGCATCGCGGTGAAGGTGAAAGCGTCGTAGGATCCGGTGATGTCGATGTCGTCGGGGCCGACCCCGGCGTTCTTCCACAGGATATCCTTGGCGTAGTGCCCCGCCACGGTGGAGATCGGGCCGTGCTGGTAGTGCACTTCCGGCCGCGGCTTGCAACAACGGCCGACCACGGCCCGGATCAACGGCGCGCGGTGCGGGCTGTCCTTCGCCCGGTCCGCACGGGTGACGATGATCGCCGTCGCGTTATCGGTTTCCACGCAGCAGTCGAGAAGATGGAGCGGCTTGCAGATCATCCGGCTGCCGACCACTTCCTCCACCGTAAAACGTTTCTTGTAATACGCCTTCGGATTGTTCGAGGCGTGCTTGCTGTGCGCCACCTTCACATGGGCGACCTGTTCCGGCGTCGTGCCGTAGTCGTACATGTGCCGCATGAAGGTGAAGCTGAATCGCTGCCCCGCGCTTTGCCAGCCGTAGGCGCGCTCGTGCAAGGCGTCGCCGGTGACAGGTACTGCCGACCGCGCGCCGGTGCCGCCGATCCGAACCTCGCTGTAGCCGTTCATCGACCGGAATATCACCACCGCGTTGCACATTCCGGCCTCGATCACGCCGGTGGCGATGCCGATCAGCGCCTCGGTCGAGGATCCGCCGCCGTTTACGTCCATGTAGAAATTCGGCCGGATGCCGAGGTCCCCCGCGATGACCGGCGACGCCGTCGAATCGTTGCCCGAATAGGACAACATGCCGTCGATGTCGGCGGGCGTCATGCCCGCGTCCTTGATCGCATTACTGATCGCCCAACAGGCGAGCGCCCGGGTCGTGCGGCCCGAACCGCGCGCATAGCTGGTCTCGCCAATCCCGGTGATTGCGTATTGATCCTGCAGATGCTTCGGCGTGCTGGCGTCGATATCGCTGGTTTGCGCCATGTGATGTCCTCCCTCGCCGTCCGATGAACTGTCGGGTAATCCTAACGAGACTCCGCCCTCCGGCCCAAATCGCGCCCCTCGGCCCGGTTGGCGAGGAAGGTGCGGATTGTTCTATTATTGGGCATTACAGGAGGACACAGCCCCATGGCCACCGACACTCGCCGCCTCGGCGGCACCGCCGATAATCCCGTCCGCGCCGCGCTGCCCAGCGCCTGGTACGGCAAGAACCTCACCGACGATACGTCCTGGATCTGGCAAATCGCACCCGAGCATGTCGACGAGCTCGACGCCGCGTTGCGCAAGTCCAAGGAGAAAGGGTTGGCCGAGCAAGAGGTCACCAAGGACGATTTCGAAATCCCCGGTTTCGGGAAAGAAATCGACCGGATGATCCATGAGTTGGAATACGGCCGCGGATTCGTGCTCATGCGCGGCTTTCCGGTCGACCGCTACGACTATGCCGACCTGCGCCGCATCTACTGGGGCATCGGCGTCAATATCGGTCCGGCGGAATCGCAGAACATCAAAGGCGAGCTGATCCAGGAAATCACCGACCTTGGCTTCGACTACGGCAAAAGCGAACATCGCGGCAGCATGTCCTCGGCCGAGTTGCGCCCACATTGCGACCCGACCGACATCGTCGCGCTGCTCTGCCTGCGGACGGCAAGAACCGGCGGCGAGAGCAAAATTCGCAGCGCGATGACGATCTACAACGAAGTCTTGGACAAGCATCCGGAATTCCTGCCGATCCTGCATCGCGGATTTCATTATGAACTCGATGGCAAGGGGCCACTTGGCGAGCCGGACGAGGTGACGCATCGCATCCCGGTCTATAGCTGGCACCAGGGTTATCTTTCCAGCCGGTTCAATCAAAAGGCCCTGGAAACGGGTCACCAGAAGATGGGTCAGCCGCTGACGGAGCTGGAACAGGCCGCCGTCGACTTCGTCGGCGAAACCGCGGTGCGCGAGGACGTGGAACTATCGATGACCTTCGAGCCCGGCGATATCCAATGGCTCAACAACTACGTGATGATGCACTCACGGGCTGAATTCGACGATCACGACGACCCGGCACAGCGCCGCCTGCTGCTGCGCCTGTGGCTGAACCATGCAGGCGCGCGGCCGCTCGACGACGAATTCTGCAACCGCGTGCTGGCCGGCCCGCGCAAGGGCGTCATCCCACGCGACCCAACCTATCGCCCCGAAGAACTGAAGCGCCGCGCCTGATATGGCCAAGTGCACCATCGTTCGACGCGAACCGGTCACCGATGCGTCGGCATGGCGCGCCGAAGAGATGGCCGCCGACCGCCGGTGGATACGTCAACTGAGCGAGGCCGAAGCGGACGAGTTGCAGAGCGCCGTGACCGAAAGCGACGGAATAATGCCGGACGGTACGCCGAAATTCGTCAAGACGCCCGCAATGACCGCCTTCGCTCAAGAAATCCTCGCAGAGTTGGAGGATGGGCGGGGCTTCGTGCTGGTGCGCGGCATGCCGTTGGAGGGTCTCGATGAGAGCGCGCTACGGCAATTGTACCGGGCCTTCGGCGCCTATCTCGGCACGGCGATCACACAGGACAATCGCGGCCGCTGGATCGTAGAGATCACGGACAAGGGCGTGCCCTACGGTCCCGGCGTGCGTGGCGGCAAGACCCGGGCCTTCCTCCATCCGCATAACGACGCGACCGACGTGGTCGCCCTGTTCTGTATCCGGCCGGCGCGCGAGGGGGGCGAAAGCTGCATCGCCAGCGCCATGACCATGTTCAACACGGTCCTTGCGGAGCACCCCGAGTATCTCGACCTGTTGTTCGACGGGTACCATCACAACATGCGGGGCGAAGGGGTGCGCGGCGACCCAAACGAGGTCACGGACAACGCCATTCCAATATTCAGCCAGTTTGCCGGACGTCTGTCCTGTCACTTCAACCGCCGCCTGATCGTGCAAGGCGCGGAGAAGAGCGGTCGAACGCTCAGCACGACCGAATTGGCCGCGCTCGATTATGTGAACGACCTGGCGTTGCGCGACGGCATCCGTCTCGATATGGAATTCCAACGGGGCGACGTTCAACTGCTCAACAACCACATGATCATGCATTCCCGGCGCGACTACGAAGACTTCGACGATCCGGCGCTGAAACGCCGGCTGCTTCGGCTCTGGCTCAACGTCCCGAACGGCAGGCCGCTGGCGCCCGACTTCGCCGACCGCACCAACGGCGGTCCGCGCGGCGGCATGCGCGTGCTGCCGGAGCACCGATAGCCGCAAGCGCCCTCCCCTCGACAGGCCGCCACGCATCTGGAATTGTTATCGGAAATCGAGAACGCAATTCAGGGAGAACGTCGTGCAGGATCCGGTCATCGTACGGCAGCCGACGGGGGACGTGGCACCCGTCGTGTTCGATTCCCCGCATAGCGGCACCCACTACCCCGACGATTTCGAGTATGCCGTTCCGCTGACCACGTTGCGGAAAGGCGAGGACGCCTTCATCGACGATATCTTCTCCGCCGCGCCGGACCATGGCGCGACGCTGATCGCGGCGACTTTTGCCCGCATGTATATCGACCCCAACCGCGCCGCGACCGATCTCGACCCGGCCAGCATCGACGGCGTTTGGGACGGCCCCATCGAAATGACCGACAAGGCGCGCGGCGGCGCCGGACTGATCCGCACCGTTTCGGTCGACGGCACGACCCGGCTTTACGATCGGAAGCTCACGCCGGAAGAGGTTCGCCATCGCATCGAGCATTATTGGACGCCCTATCATGCCGCCGTCCTGTCGGCACTGGATGCCGCCTATGACTGCTTCGGCGGCGTCTGGCATATCGATTGCCATTCGACGCCCGGCGTCTGGCCGTCGGTCTACGAAAAGGCGGGCGAGCCGAACCCGAACGACTACACCCTCGGTGACCGGGACGGAACCACCGCCAGCGCCGAGTTCACCGAACTGGTCCGCGAAACGCTGTCCGGTCTCGGATACAGGGTCGCCGTCAATGACGGGCAGAAAGGCGTCGAACTGGTGCGGGCCTATAGCGATCCCGCGAAGAACCGCCACAGCCTGCAAATCGAGATCAACCGCCGGCTTTATATGGACGAGGAGAAGATCCGGAAATCCGACGACTATGCGAACCAACAAGCGGCGATAACCAAGCTGATCGAAACCGTCTGCGCCTACGCCCGCGACCAAATACGCTAGCCTGCCTCAGTCCCGCGAGCCGTGCCGGTCGCCGGGCAGTTCGTTCGGCCGCATCAGCTGAAAGGCGACGAGCGTCAGCAGCATCAGGCCGGCGATCAGACCGAACGCCATGCTCCATCCTTGCGGCGACATTCCGCCCGCCCTGTCGAGGGTCCAGCCCACGACGAGCGGCCCGAAGAAGCCCCCGCCGTAGCCCAACATGGAATGCACCGCGAGGGTCGCGCCGCGCCGTTCGGGGTCCGCATTGCCGGCGGTCCCGGCGGTGAGCGACGAGGAATCGAGCCAGATGACGGCGCCATAGGCCAGGACCATCGCCACGGCGAGGCCATAGGTCAGCGTTCCGACGTAACCGATCGTAACGCCCAACAGCACGGATAGGGTCAGCGCCACGGCGATCAGCCGCCGCCGCCCGAACCGGATCGACGCCTCGTTGCCGACAATGCTGGCGCCGGTTCCCAACAAGGCCATCGCCGTGGCCACCACCGTCGGCGCGATCCATTTGCTGGCTTCACCGGTCTGCGCGGCGACATAGGCGAGGAAGGCGACGCTCCACCCGCGCAGGGCGTTCATCTCCCAGGTGTGGAAACAGTAGACGAAGGCATAGGCCATGGCCGACCGGTTCCGAAAGACCGGACGAAAATCGAATAGGCCCGCCCTCTCTTTCGCGGCCGCGCCATCCGGTGTCCGGGCCGGTGCGAAGACGGCGACGATCAATCCCGCCGCGAAAGCGCACCCACCGGCCACCGCAAAGGCGCCTTGCCACCCGGCGAAGGTCTGTACCAGATCGGCAAAAACGAAAGACAAGGCTCCCGCGATCCCGACACCGGCCGCATGTCCCGCGACGGCGCGCGACATGAGACGCGCATCGACCCGGTCCGCCAGAAGTTTCAAACCGGTCATGTAGGTCCCAGCCCATCCGGCCCCGGCCAGCATCCGGCCGAGAACGGCGATCCAGAACCCGTCCGCGAAGGTGAACACGAAATGACCGGCAGCGATCAAGGACACGCCGCACAGATAGATGTGTTTTGCATCGATCCGGTCCGTCAGGGTGACGAGGATCGGAACGGCGACCGTATACGCGAGATAAAACAGCCCGGTGATCCAGCCTGCCTCGCTATTGTCGAGACCCCAGAGGGTCATCATGCCGGGCAACAACGCGGGCCACGTGTACGCGCCGATCTGAGCCAGCACTTGGCCCGCACAGACCAACGCGACGAGGCGGGCGGGCGAAATTCCAGCGCGATCGGCTGGCATCATCGATCATCCATTAGGCAACGTGGACCACGACCCTGGCAGCAAGGTCCAGTCGAAACAAGACTCTGGAGGGAAAACCCGCGGCGGCGTCAGAGGCGGCAATCGTTGCCGTAATACCACCATTTCTGAATGAAGCCCTTCCGGTCGATGGTGAACCGGGTCTCGCAGAACATGCCGACGACGACAGGGGTCTTGTATTCGAAGACCCGACCCCCGCCTCGAAGGGCCATGACCCCGTCCGGCCGCCCCCAAATCGAAACGAGCTGATGCGCGCCCCGGCCCTTCCAGCCATCGAGCCGCTGCTCGTAACGCTCGAAGGAGGGGCATCCGGCGACAAATAGGGCCAAAAATACGAATAATATCCGCATAACCCATTGTTTTCTGCGAATGAGTTTAAGCAATCGTTAAGCTGGAGTTTACTTTTGGTGTTACACTCTCTATCTAATATAGGCGAGTTATTCGTTGTCCGGTCGCCCCTTGTTTGGTCGCATGCGTCTTGTAATCACGTTGTGATAGTCGGACGTCCGCGCGTCTGACCTAGTTGCTTTCAGACAGAGTTTTGCTCGTTTCTCAGGTGCCGCCGGTGAGCGCAAACCGCAGTATCGACAGTACCGTTTTCGACTACGTTGTAAGGAAATTAGACTATGTCTACAGGAACCGTGAAGTGGTTCAACCCTACCAAAGGGTACGGATTTATTGAGCCCGAAGATGGCGGTAAGGATGTGTTCGTTCACATTTCTGCCGTCGAGCGGGCAGGAATTGGCTCGCTATACGAAGGCCAGAAGCTCGAATTCGAAATCACGGAGGGCCGTAACGGCAAATCCTCCGCGGAAGATTTGAAGCTGCTCGACTAACGAGTGCCGGCCGGAGCGTTGGCGTTTTATCGTTCCGGCCGGCTCTTCTTTACCGGCACAGGCGCCCGAATCTGTCTGCCGCAGATATCAGCCGGAGTTATGCGCCATTGTGTTCACTGCTACGGGGTTAAACGTTGAAAGAAGAATTGATCGACTTTAGCGGCACGGTAATCGACAAATTGCCGAATGCGATGTTCAAGGTGCGGCTCGAGAATGGCCATGAAATCATCGCACAGCCGAAAGGAAAGATGCGGAAGTTCCGCATCCGCGTGATGGTTGGCGACCGCGTCGACGTTGAAATGACGCCTTACGACCTGACCAAGGGCCGTATCACCTACCGCCACAAATAACGCGTATTTCGCTGCGACGGTCTTTCCGCGGCGCCGGATCCGGCGGCGTATCTATGCATACGCGCCGTTAACCGCTTCTCCATTCCCTCTTCCTATTCTCTCCGCCTGAATCAATGGGCCGAGAGCCATGCAAATTCTGCGTGACGCGGAGATGCCGCCACCTGACGGCATGTGGACCTACCGGGAAACCGCCTGGCCGCATCTGGTCTTCGGCGTGTTGATGGCCGGGCTTGCGCTCGGCTGCGCCGGCGTACCCTTCCTATCCGAATTCGAGAACAACGTGGTCGCCAAATATCCGGCAGTCGCCGGCGCGGTGCTGTTCGGCCTCATCGCCAAAATGGCCCTGCGCCTGTTCTACGCCAGCCGGCGGCCCGAATGCTGGCAACTGCGCTGGTCGCCCGAGGCGGTCTACATCCGGTTTCGCGCATACCACAACTACCGGTTTCCCGCCGACACGCCGAGCATCGTCAAACTCGACCGGCGTGAAATCAAATGGATCCGTCCCCGGCGGCAGGACCTGAACGCACCGGATATGGACGGCGACTGGTCGCAACGAGTCACCGCAAAACATCTGGAAATCGCCCTGCGCCAAACCGACGTGACCCCTCTCGCCGACGCATTGCGCGCCGAAGCGCAGCAGCGCGACCGTAAGCGAAGCCGATTCAATCACTATCCGGTGACGCTGCATGGCGATGCGATCCACGTCGAACTCCGGTCGCCCAAGAAAGCGCTGGCGACCCTGTCGCGCTACTATCCGACTACGCTGGCGGTCGAAAATCCGGCAATCGCCTTCGAGGATATGACGAAAGCGGAACAAGAGGACCAAATCCTCGCGCTGGCCCAGTCGGGCAATACGATCGCGGCGGTCAAGGCCGCGCGCGTGGTTTATGGCTGCGATCTGACGACCGCTAAAAACCTTGTCGACGGGCTATCGACACGCTAGGCGCAACCGGGCGTGGTGGCATCGCCCCAGCCGTGAACGACGGACCGGCAATTTCCGAGCCACCCTCTCTATCAAGTTGAATACACTTATTATTTATGCAACGAACACATTGAAAATTGCCGCAGGCCCGTTGACACCCCGCAAACAGCAACTTACCGTTTGCACTCAAACAAGCGCAAAAAGCGGTCCCGACATGCTGCGATAAACGGGACGCAACCCTCACAATCGAAATACGAACGGCGGCCAACACGGATGGTTCGCGCGCCGTTCGAATCAAGTAATCCGCAGGAGAGAGAAATATGCTCAAAAGGCTCCTTACGTGTTTCGTCTTTGCCGCCTTCACGGTGGGCACGGCCGCTGCCGTCACGGTGAGTACGGTCTCAACCGCCGCGGCGCAGGTCAAAGACATCCGGTGGGGCACCTCGCGCGTCGGCTCGTCCGGCCATCGCGCGATCACCAACTTGGCGGAAATGCTCTCGCGCGAGATGAAATCCATCCGCGTCACCGTGCAGCCCACGCCCGGCGCCATCGTTACGGTAAAAGGCTATTCGACCGGACAGTTCGAGGGCTATTACGGCTCCGACGTCGCGTTCTATGAGCTGGCGAATAACATCAACCGCTTTAAAGGTTTCAAGAGCAAGATGAAGCGCCAGCCGGTGCAATCCTTCTGGATGTTCACCATCGAGATGGGCGTCGGTATCCATGCGCGCGACAAGGACAAGATCAAGAGCTGGGGCGATTTATCCGGCAAACGGGTCTTCACCGGCCCGCGGCCTTGGGATACCCGCGCGCAGTTGGAGCGCGCCTTCACGGCCCTTGGCATCAAGCACGACTACCTGGAAGTCAGCATCAAGACCGCCGGGTCGCTACTCGAACAGGGCAACTATGTCGGCATCGGCGTTTACACCAACGCGGAAGCGACCACGGCGCCCTGGATCACCGAAGCATCGCTGCAAACGGACTGGGCCGCGCTCAATCCCAGCAGCGAGGAAATCGCCAAGCTGAAAAAGGCCGGTTTCAAGATCGCCGAGCTCGACCCCGCCGTCTTCGGCAAGAAGAAAAACTACGTCCAGAAGGTACAGATGCTGCCCTTCTATTACGGTGCCCATCTCGGCATGGAAGTGAACGAAGCCGATATGTACGGGATTCTCAAGACGATCGAGAAGAACGCCCAGGCGTTGGCCCAGGCCGACAAGGCGTTCAAGCAGATCGCCGCCGACATGCCGAAAATGCAGCGCCGCGGCGTAGAATCGGCCGTAAATCTGGTAGAGATCCATCCCGGGCTCGCGAAATATATGCGCGAGAAAGGCGTTTGGGATTCCAAGTGGAATTCTCGGGTCGCCAAAGCGAAGTAATTTGACCCTAACGAATCCGGTCAGGGCGGCGGCGCATATCCGAGCCGCCGCCCTGCGGCATTCCAAGGCATAATCCAACAATGTCCGAGCATTCCGAGTCCCGGTCGCCGGTTTTCGCCATCGCGGAAACCGGATTCTTCATCGTTGCCTTCTGCTTCTTCGTCTATCTCATACAATACTATTCGTCGACCTTCGGCGGCCCGACGCTGCTGGCGTTCACGATGGTGCCGGTAACCTTCATCATCTTCACGCTGGATTCGCTGCGGAGGAACGAGTTCTACCCGGCCCTCGGCCCTGGATTGAACCTCGCGATTGCCGCGGTTTACATCGCGATCTGCGTGGTGGTGTCGATCTACATGTATGTGGAGTTCGAAGAGCTGGGCACGGTCCGCGCCGGGTTCTGGGACCCGTTGGACATGGTGTTGGGCGGCCTGATGGTCCTGCTGGTGATGGAGTATGCCCGCAAACGCTACTTCGTGCTGTTCGTGCTCAACATCCTTTTGATGCTCTACGCGATGTACGGCTTCGTCGTACCGGGCATGTTCTATCATCCAGGCCTGGATTGGACGCGGGTTCTCACCATGACGAGCCTCGAGGACACGACCGGTGTCTTTTCCGACCTGCCCCAACTCGCCCTCACCCTGATTGGCTCCTTCGTGCTCGTCCTGGCCACCCTGCGGTCGTTCGGCTGCATCGATTCGATCCTCCGGGGGTCTTCGCAGATCGCCGCGAAATCGCCCAGCGCCCTCCCGCAAACCGCCGTCGTCGGATCTTTCGGCGTCGCGGCAGTCAGCGGCAGCGGCGCGGCCAATGCGGTAACAACCGGCTCGGCCACGATCCCCGCCTTGATCAAGGCCGGCATGGCGCGGCCCGATGCGGCCGCGGTGGAAACGGCGTCGTCGCTGGGCGGGCAGCTCATGCCGCCGATCATGGGGATTTCCGCCTTCCTCATGGCCGATTTCCTGGACCGCAGCTATTTCGATGTGGTGGCGCGCGGCTATGCGCCGGCGCTGATCTATTTCGCCGGCGTCTCGCTCGGCGTGTATCTGATTTCGGCGCGGCATGGCGGCGTTCGAGAAGTGCCCGCGATCGAGACGATGCAACTTGCCGACTGGGTCAATGTCGGCGCCTTTGTCGGCGTCGTCGGCGGGCTGATCGTCCTGATGGCGGCGTTGCATCTGCCGCCATTATTTGCCGCGCTCTATATCTTCGTCGCCATCGCGTCCGTCCTGTTCGTGCGCCACGTGATTTCCGTGCTGCGCGCGCCCGACCGGACCAGCCTGCGCGCCGTCGGCAAGCCGTTGGTGCGCTTTGTCGATAATTTCGCATCCATGACCGCGGACCTGACGCTTCTGCTCGCGACCCTATCGATCCTGACCGCGGCCCTGGTCAATACCGGCGTGCCGACCAAGGTGGGCTTCATTCTCGTCGAAGCGGCGTCGGTGAACTTCGCGGCCATGGCGATTATGGCATTTTTCTTCGGCGCCTTGCTCGGCATGGGGCTGCCGCCGGCCCCGACCTATATCCTGACCGCATTGGTGATCGCGCCGCACATGATCCAGGCCGGCGCCCACGCATGGTCAGTGCATTTCTTCGCCTTCTTCCTCGCGGTGTGGGGCGAATTGACGCCACCGACATCGGTTGTCGCGGCCGTCACGTCGAAAATCGCGGATACCTCCTTCTTCAAGACGCTGTGGCGGGCGATTCAGCTTTGCGTCGCCCTGTTCGTCCTGATGGTCGCGGTGTTCACCCGTCCCGGTTTGGTCCTCGAACCGGGCCTGACGCAATTCCTCATGATGGCCTTGGTATTGGCGGCCACCGCCGGCGCGACCTTCAGTCTGCAGGCCCAATTCAGCGACAACCGGAAATTCGACGTCGTCGCCCGCATCGTCCTGGGTGCGTTCGCCATGGTGGTGTTGTTCCACCCGGATTTGCGGATCGCGACGGCGGCGTGCGCGCCGGTGGCGTTGTTCATCGCCTATTGGCTGATCAAACGGCGTAAGCGGGAGATGGCCGGCGTCGCCGCCTGACGGGTTTTATCCCGGCGGATGAAGCTCGGGCAGCGTCTGGGTGAAGGTCCGGCGGCCACGCTTGAATCCATGCAGCGGCCGCGCGACCGTCGCGACCGCCTCGATCGGCGACTTCGCGTTCCACACCACCAAGTCCGCCGGATTGCCGACCGCGATGCCGTAATTCTCGCGCCGAAGAATTCGGGCGGGCCGCCGCGTGAGCATCTCGAAACATTCCACCAGTTCCTCGTCCGCGCCGCGCTGCGTCACATTGGCATAAAGATTGGCCATGCGGGTCAGCGATCCGTCGCCGAAGGGCGTGAACGGGTTCAGGATATTGTTGCTCGACAGCGAGCAATTCGCGCCGCATTGCACCAGCGCATTGGCGTCGGCGACGCCGCGCATGACGCTGTGGTCCTGGTGACGCCCGGTAACGAAGAGGTCGGTGGCCGGCAGAACCGTCACCGCAACGCCGGAATCGGCGAGACGCTGTCCCAACGCACGCAACTCATCCGGCGGCAGGCAGGAATATTTGGCGCCATGCCCGATAGCGGTCCGCCCGCCCCAGCCGTACTTATCCGCCAAATCGCAGACCAGATGGATATCCATATCGTCCGTCGTATGGCCGACATCCAGATGAATATCGACATCCACGTCATAGTTGCGCGCGAGATCGAAGATGCGATTGATCTGTCCCGCATGGTCCGGGTCATAGCCCGGCGCACCGCCGACGACCGCCGCGCCCCGCTTCAGGCATTCTTCGACATTCACGTCCGCTTCGGGAACGTTGGTCCAGCCTTCCTGCGCGAAGGCGCAAAGCTCCAGGTCGATTGCCCAGCGATAATCCTCCGCCAGCTGTTGCAAAGCTTCGAATCCGCGCAAGCCCACATTAGGGTCCACCTCGACATGGGTGCGCATATGCATCGTGCCGTTTTCGATACAGTCTTCCAGCGTCTGTCTCGCGCGGGCATAGACATCCTCGACCGTGAATTCGGATTTCACCGCGGCCACGCGCATCATATGGTCCGTGCCGCGGTTGGGTGACGGGGAACAACGGTCCGTAATGCGCGACTTGTCGAGATGGATATGCGTCTCGATCAACCCTGCGGAGACGAACCCACCCTCGGCGTCCAATTTCTCCGCGTCGCCGGAAATCGAGGCCGCGATTTGGACGATGCTGCCGTCCTTCACACCGATGTCGCACGACGACAGGGCGCCGCCGGAATCGGCAATTCGCGCATTCTTCAAAATGAGGTCGAGCGCCATCAAAAATCCCTTCGGTGTTATGAATCGTGTGAATGCGGCAAGGAATCGGTGCCTAGGGAATTATCGCCGTTAGCGCCCGTGACACAATCAGCCGCCGGTTGGAAAACTGTTCGAGAATGTTCGTTAAACGGGAAGCTGGCCGCTCGGTCAGCTATGCGCTTGCCCCGCCATCGGGCCGTTGGATTTCGACACCCAACTCCGACATCAACAGCAGGAAATCGGCATTGTTCTTGTCGTTGGTCCAAACCGTCAGCCGGCTGTAGTCGCGGCTCAGTTCGGTTGCATGGACCGGGTTGCCGCCAGCCATGATCTGATAAGGGTGCTCCAAGGACTTCACGAGGAACAGAAGATGCTCGATCACGTCGCAGCCGCTCTGCCCCGACAGATCCAGGACGAACCCGTACTTGCCGAGGGGTTCGACGTTCCCTTCACTGAAAGCGATGGTTAATTCCGGCGTGCCCATGGCAGCGTCACCTCCCTGTCAATTTAGCATGACCCGCACTGTTTATCTTGCGCTTATTGCAGGGCCCAGCGGACGAAATCCGAAAAAAGAATAGGCCGTATAGCGGGTGGGGCAATGGGTGCGCTTCGGGATTCGTCGCTATGCGGAAATGCAAAAACGAAGAGGCCGCGCAAATGGGAGGGGCTATGGGTGCACGGCCTCTTCTGTAACTTCAACACCCCGATACTACGCCGCCCGCGTCCAGCCAGCAGTGACCCCGGTCACAATCGTTAATTTTCTTACACTTTTCGGACGGTGCCGGATCAGCATTCCGATTCAGTCAAAACCCCGCATTTTCCGGGCTTCTCGGCCCCTTGCAACAAAATGCGCAATGAAACGCTCCTGAAACACAAAACCCGGAATCGCGAAATTCACGAGAAACAATCGCTCTCTAAAAAGGACGCTGTCTTCGCACTCCAAAGACGAGATGACGAGGCACCACACAGAAATACGTCACGAACACGTCGAGGGAAGAAACATGACCCGCCCGGATATCAAGACGCCCAACGCGATCATTGTCCCCAATGGCGCCGCCGACCCGCGACTTGCGGCGGTTCTTCCACTCAGTTCGTTGAAACCGACCCATCCACGGCGGCGATCCGTCGACGCGGTTGCCGCGCGCTAATCCAATTCATCCAATAAACAGGAGACTTCACATGACCATCGAGACGAAAAACCCCGAAACCCTTGCCCTACACGCCGCTTTCCGCAGCGACCCCGCGACCGGCGCCGTCGCCGTGCCGATCTATCAGACGACATCCTACCAGTTCGACAGCACCGAGCATGCGAGCAAGCTGTTCGCCCTGGAGGAGTTGGGTAACGTCTACACGCGGATCATGAACCCGACGACCGACGTTCTTGAGCAACGCGTCGCGGCCCTCGAAGGCGGCGCCGCCGCCCTCGCCGTCAGTTCCGGTCAGGCTGCCGAAGCGATTGCCATCCAGAACATCTGCCACGCGGGCGACAACATCGTCACCGGCACCGATCTCTATGGCGGCACCTGGAACCTGTTCAACAATACCTTCAAGACCATGGGCATCGAGGTTCGTTTCGTCGACCCGGCCGATCCCGAGAATTTCCGCCGCGCCACCGACGACCGGACCCGCGCCTATTTCGCCGAGACGGTGCCGAATCCCAAGCTCTGCGTCTTTCCGATCAAGGAAGTCGCCGACATCGGCCGCGAGCTCGGCGTGCCGCTGATCGTCGATAACACCGCTGCCCCGCTGATCTGCCGGCCGCTCGATCATGGCGCAGCCGTCGTCGTGTATTCGACCACGAAATACATCGGCGGGCACGGCACCTCGATCGGCGGCCTGATCGTCGACGGCGGCACCTTCGACTGGGAGAAGCACGCGGACCGCTTCCCCATGCTGAACCAGCCGGACCCGTCCTATCACGGCGCCGTCTGGACCGAAGCGGTAAAGCCGCTCGGCCCCATCGCATACGTGCTGAAAGCGCGCGTCACGCTGTTGCGCGACCTCGGTGCGGCGATGAGCCCGTTCAACGCGTTCCAGTTCATCCAAGGATTGGAGACGTTGCCGTTGCGCATCCGCGAGCATTGCCGCAACGCCCAGGCAGTCTTCGACTACCTCAAGGGCCATCCGGCCGTGACCAAGGTCATCTTCGCCGGCGCGCATGAGGACAAGGAGCAGATGCGCCGCGCCGATGCCTATCTCAACGGCGGCTATGGCGGGCTCGTCGGCTTCGAGCTGAAGGGTGGACGCGAAGCCGGACGCGCCTTCATCGACGCGTTGGAGATGTTCTATCACGTCGCCAATATCGGCGATGCTCGGTCGCTTGCGATTCATCCGGCGTCGACCACGCATTCTCAGCTCTCGCCGGAAGAACAGCTCGCCACGGGCGTCAGCGAAGGGTATGTGCGGCTGTCGGTCGGCATTGAGCATATCGACGACATTCTCAAAGATCTCGACCAGGCCCTTGAGGCGGCAGAGAAACTCGACCTCGCCGCGTAACACGCTGTATCGATAACGGCGGATTGGGCGATGCCGCTCGATCCGCCGTCATCGATACCATCAAACGGTTTCCGATCGCGGAGTATCGGGCATGACGATCATCCTTCCGCAAGACCTTCCCGCCGCCGCGATTCTCCGGCGCGAGGGAATCGACGTTATCGACGCCGAAGACTTGGCCGGCCACGGTGAAGCCTCCTTGCGGATCGCGGTGCTCAACCTGATGCCCTGCAAGGCTACGACGGAAGCGCAGCTCGCCCGGCGTTTGGGGGACACGGACCATATCGTGGACCTCACATTCTTTATTCCGGACAGTCACCAACCGAAATCGACGGCAAGCAGCCATATTGACCGCTTCTACAAACGATGGCGCGAAATCCGGCATCGCCGGTTCGACGGCCTGATTATCACCGGCGCACCGGTGGAAACGCTGCCTTTTGAAGCGGTGTCCTATTGGCCCGAAATGACCGAAATCTTCGACTGGGCGCAGCGCAACGCATTGCGCCGCTACTACATCTGCTGGGCCGCACAGGCGGCGCTATACCATTTCCATGACGTCGACAAACACACGCTGACCGCGAAACGATTTGGTGTATATGAGCAGCGGCTCCGCCGGTCGGACCACCCCCTTTTCGAGGGAATCGAGGGACCAATCCCGACGCCGGTGTCGCGCCATTCCGAGACACGTCAATCCGATCTTCCCCGAAATGCCGGCGTGTCGGTCCTGGCCGAGTCGGCCGATGCCGACCTCGCCCTTCTCGAAGACCGGCCGCGGCATACCCTGCTGATGTTCAACCATCTGGAATACGACCCGAAGACATTGCCCGCGGAGTATGAACGCGACCGGCGTGCCGGCAAGGCGATCGCGCTGCCCCAAAATACCTTTCCCGGCGACGATCCGACGCTACGGCCGAAAGAATCCTGGCGGTCGCCCGCCCGCCAATTCTTCGCGAACTGGCTCTCGGACGTCCGCACGGCCTCTCTGGCGGCCCATCGGTACCGAAATCTGCGAATTCAGCCGGCAGCCCAACCTGCACCGGCAACAGTCCGCGCCGCGACCGTCCCCGCCGAACCCTTGTGCGGATAATCGATGCGCCGATTGAGCATGGATCATCCTTCGGCAAGCTCAGGATGAGGCTGCGTTCCGAGACCCAAGCAGCCGGAACCTTCATACCAGCCCTTCACGCCCAATCCGTCATTCCCGCGACAGCGGCAATCCAGATTTCAACGCGGCTGGATCCCCGTTCGCACCGGCATGACACTTTATGAACCACTTGATGAACCACTTGCGCAGCGCGTTTGTCCAAGCATCGGCCGAACACCGTAACGTGATTCTTGAAAGACGCCCGGCAACCACATAGCGTGACACGCGTTTATTCGGTATCCACCGATTACGTCGCGTCCTCTCGGAACTGCCGGAACCCGCATGAAGCTCTCCCTGTCCGCTCGTATCGCCGAGCCGCCGAAACAGAAAGATATCGCGGCCATCCCGATCGATGTGCTCGCCCCGCGCGCGAAGACGCTCGGTTTCGACGGCGTTTCCATGCGCGCGTCCGTGCTGTCCGTCGAGTCACCCCCCGAGGATGTGCGGCGGGTGCGGCAACTGCTCGATGGGCTGGACCTGTCGGTGTCGATGGTCAGCGGCGACGTCCCCTTGGCCAGCAATGATGCGAACGCTATTCGGGCGCTGCGCAACATCACGCCGTATCTCGACCTGGCCGAGGGTGTCGGCAGCGGGATGGTCCGGGTCATGATGCATTCCGCCGCGGATATCGCCTTCGCGCAGCGCGCCGCCGACGAAGCCGCCGAACGGGGCCTGCGCCTAGTCCACCTCACCCATTGGGGAACGATGTTCGAAACGGTCGAGGAGTCCCTCGAAACACTGGCATCGGTCGATCGGGAAAACTTCGGCGTCGCCTTCGAGCCCGCCAACCTTTTGGCCTGCGGCGGCGACTACGGCCCCGATGCGCTCGAACGGCTGGTTCCGCACCTATTCAATGTCTTTTACTCGACCGCCGTGCGCGACCCGTCCTCGCCGATGACCTTCAACAGCCGGCTGCAAGGGCCGGTTCACATGCGGTTCACCGCGCTCAACGATCCGGACAGCATTCCCGCCGGCCCCTTGGTGGAACGGCTGCAGAAGACCGGCTATGACGGGTGGTTTACGGTGCATCAACCGTTGCTGGACAACGAAGATGCGGACGACGCGATGCGCGCCGCCGCCGATCTATTCCGGGGGTTGATTGCGAAAGCCTGAGGGCGGTCGAATGCCGGTCAGTCGCCGGCGCCGACTGGCTCGACGACGCGATGCTTGTTTTCTTCCTTGACCCGGTTGGTGACCATCCGGTCATGCAGACCCGTGATGATCCCGCTGCCGGTCTTCACGTACAGAAACGGAAATACCGCGTGGATCAGGCAGGCAATCGTTCCCAGCGCCATCGACGCGGCAAATGTGCCCGCCGCGACGAAATGCTCGCCGTAGCTTTCGCCGACGGAGGCAGGATGCTCGGTGAAGAGAGTTTTCATGTTCATAGCGGAGGAAGATTACCCTAATTTTCCCGGATATTATTTCTAAATTGACCATACATTACCGGAACTTGTAGATTAAATTACTAATTATTTTTCAATTATTGAAATTATTTCCCAATGGATGACTTCGATCGCAAAATCCTCTCTCTTCTGCAGCAAGACGCCTCGCTTTCCGTTGCGGAGGTCGCGGACCGTGTCGGACTGTCTTCGACGCCATGTTGGCGGCGCATCCAAAAACTCGAAGCCGACGGGGTCATCAGGCAGCGTGTCGCCCTCCTCGATCCCGAGAAGGTCAATGTGGGCGTGACGGTCTTCGTCAGCATCCGGACGCAGCACCACAATATCGACTGGCTGGACCGCTTCTCGAAGGCGGTCGAGGATATCGACGAGGTTGTGGAGTTCTATCGCATGAGCGGCGACATCGATTATCTGCTGCGTATCGTCGTGCCGGATATCGCAGCCTATGACGCAGTCTACAAACGGATCATCAGCACGATCGATTTGAACGATGTCACATCGAGCTTCGCGATGGAATGCATCAAGCAGACGACGGCATTGCCGCTGCAATACGGCGACTGACGAAATAATTTTGCCCTACCCCCGTTAAGCCCCTAAATAACTCGAAGAGACGGACGTAAACCCCCGGTTCCGGAGTCGGCGCGAACGCACCGCCACGGACCGGCAACAGCGGATCGTGGGAAGCACATGGCGCGTTTCGCCAAAGTCGTTCTGTGCGTGGGGGTCGCGGCCGCCGTTCACGGACTGATATGGCTGTCGACCGGCCGGTCCGTTCAGCCGCCGGACATCACTGGTCCGCTCGCTTCATTGTCCTACACGCCACCCACGACGGATTGGACCGATCGGGATGCGGCCGCGGATGTCGCGCGCATCGATCGGGATTTGGCGCGCCTTGCCACGTTGACGCACTCCATACGAACGTACAGCACAACTGGCGGCATGGCGGCCGTTCCCTCCCTGGCGGCAAAACACGGATTGGCGGTAACGCTCGGCGTCTGGATTGGCCGCGACCGGGCGCGGAACGAAAGGGAAATCGGCGCCGCCCTTCGCGCGGCCAAAACCCACTCCAACATACGCGGCCTTGTCGTCGGTAACGAGAGCCTGCTGCGCGAGGATGTCTCGGCCGCGGCGCTGATAGGGCATCTGCAAGCGGTGCGAACACAATCACGGCTGCCGCTGACCACCGCCGAGCCTTGGCATATCTGGCTTCAGTATCCGGCACTAGCGAATGCGGTCGACTACATCTCGGTCCATATTCTGCCGTATTGGGAAGGGCTGCCGTCCGAACAGGCCGTTGCCTACGCCACCGCCATCCACGACCGGCTGCAGGGAGCCTTCCCGAACAAGAAGATCGTCATCGCCGAGTTCGGCTGGCCGAGCGGCGGCTACAACCGGAGAGCGGCACGCCCCGGCCCCTTGCAACAAGCGGACGTCATCCGTCGTTTCGTCGCAGAGGCGGAGCATAGACGGATCGACTACAACCTTATCGAAGCCTTCGACCAGCCGTGGAAAACGGCGGAAGGCCGCGTCGGACCGCATTGGGGTCTGCTGACCGTGGACGGAGAACAGAAGTTTCAACTCGCCGGCATGGTTACCACCGCTCGGCGCATCGCCCTGCCGCTGGCATTGTCCCTGGGCGCGATCATCTCGCTCCTTTTGCTGCTGACGAACCGCCACACGCTGGCGCAGGGCGTGATCTTGGCCTCGGCCGCGAATATCGTCGGCGGCGGGGCGGCGCTGGCGATCCTGTATCCCAACGGACAATACCTGTCGGCCGGCGAGACGGCGTTCTGGCTTCTCGGCCTCGGGCTTTTGATTCCGTTGGCCGCGCTGAGCCTTGTCCGGGCGGGCGAAATCGCCTGGGATTTTGCCGGCATGGCACCCCGGCGCCTGATCGATCCGGCGTCTCTGCCGCGGCAAGACGATCCACCGATGGTGTCGATCCATATTCCGGCCTGCCGTGAACAACCGGCCGTGCTACGGGCTTGCCTGGATAGCGTCGCCGCCTTGGACTATCCGGACTTCGAGGTTCTGGTCGTCGTGAACAACACCCCGGACGAAGCGTCGTGGAAACCAATCGAAGCCCACTGCCGGGAATTGGGCGCACGCTTCCGGTTCATCAATCTGCCGCAAGTCGACGGCTACAAGGCAGGCGCATTGAACGCAGCATTGGACCGGACGCATCCGGATGCCCGGGTGATCGCAGTGGTCGACGCGGACTATCGGGTCCGGCGCAACTGGCTGCGCGACCTGGTTCCACTGTTTCGGGACCGCGCCGTAGCCCTTGTCCAAGCGCCGCAGCATCACACCGACCGCAATGCCAATGCCGTACAACGCATGATGAACAGCGAGTATGCCGGTTTCTTCGACATCGGCATGGTCCACCGCAACGAAGTGAACGCCATCATCACACATGGCACGATGCTGTTGCTGCGTAGGGACGCCCTCACCGCGAATGGCGCCTGGACGACCGACACCATCGTCGAGGATACCGAATTGGGATTGCGGGTGTTGGCCGACGGCGGGGTCGCTCATTACACGACGCATAGGTACGGACAGGGAATACTGCCGGACCACACCGCGGCGTATGCGGCGCAACGTCAGCGTTGGGCCTACGGCGCGATGCAGATACTTCGCAAACACTGGAGGACCTTGTTGCCGTTCCGGGGCAGTCTGACCGGATCCCAGAAATGGCAGTTCACCGCCGGTTGGCTCTCATGGCTCTCCGACACCGCCGCAACGGGGCTCGCCCTACTCAATCTCGTGGCGACGCCGTTCATTTTGCTCGGCCTGCTCGCCTTGCCGCCCGCCGCCCTTGTCGTCCCGGTGTTCGCCGCCTCCCTCGTCATGTTGCTGCACACCGGCTTACTTTACTTCCGGCGCGTGACCCGGTCGCCGATCCGCATTGCGGCCGCCGCGGCCGCGGCAATGAGTCTGCAATTCACCGTGGCCCGCGCGGTCCTCGCCGGATTGCGGGGGCGACCGCTTCCCTTCCGGCGCACGCCCAAGGGGGGCAACGGTGGGTTAGCACTGCAATTTTCGCAATTCACCCGAGTCCTGCCGGAATGCGTCCTGGGCATGCTGCTCGTGACCGCGTCGGCGCTGCTGCTCCTCAATAATCCCCACGATATTGCCGAACAAACCCAATTTGCCCTGCTGCTGGCGGTTCAAAGCCTGCCCTTCGGCGCCGCGGTCGCCCTCCGGTGCCTCGAAATCGGCATTCAACTCCGGTCCTCCGCCGATCGGTCGCGCAAGCCGGCGACGGTCTTTCGGCGTCCGTCCCTCCAGCGGGCGGTCATTCGAAATCGCCGCTAAATTCTCAAATTAACGGACCCGCGGACGGCAAATCGACCGTTGGGACGTCTCTCTAAACGTCCGGCCGCTCAACCAAGTGTATGAGGATTCCGCCGAGCGCAGCCGGGTGAACAAATCCGATGCGGGCGCGCCGCGAGCCCGGGCGACCGGTTTGATCGATCATGCGAAGTCCGGCTTCCGCCAAGACCGATAACGTTCGATCGATATCGCCCGTCTTGAGGGCGAGATGATGCAGCCCCGCCCCCCGGCGCTCGATAAACCGCGTAATCGCACCCTGATCCTGTTTCGTCGTGCCGGCACGCCCGTGCTCGATTTCCGCCTCATGCGCGGGGTCGAAATTTTGGAGAAACTCCAACTCACAGTCGCCGATGGTGATGAAGGCGACCCGCAGGCCGCCGATCACCTCGGGCGCCCGATTCTGATAAACCACGCCGTATTTGTCGGAGGTGAAACTTTCGACAACGGTGCGGACCTCCAGGTCGGTCTGTTGGCTTTCGACCGCAAAACCCATCCGCTCCGAAAACAACTCGACGGCGGCACGATTATCGGCCGAGGCCACGCCCAGATGATCGATCCGCTTGATCGGACCGGGGGGGCCGTCGGAAATATCCAACGGGCCGCCAAGCCGGGTTCGCACGCCCAACGTCGCCGTCTCGTCCAAGAGTATTTGCGGTTTGCCGTTCACCTTCCGGTCCGCGTCTTCGCCATCGACCGGTATCCCCGCCGCTTCCGCCCACCCTTGCGGATCCGCGCATGCGAACGAAACGTGGTGCAATCCGGGATCGGCCGGGTCCCCAAGGAACGGATCGTCCGGATCGAATACCAATAGCGCTGCGTCCCCAGCCGCGAAGGCCGGCACGCTTCACCCGCCGTCCACCTCGACCGGCACCGAAGCCATCCCGAGAGTGTCTCCGAATACGGCCGCGACCGACTCCGGATCGCGCGCAACCAACGCTACATATGAGAGGGCTGCCGGGTTCATGCTAACGGACTCACTTCCTCGATTATGGGCCGAAACGGGAATTCAACCGACAAACAGACGGCAAAGCATGCCTAATCCTTCTTTGACCATAGCCGCTTATCGGGTTAACCGTGAAATTCTAACGATTCAACGGGTCGAACACGATCGTCTACGCGTCTAACCTGTTAACGATTTCAACAAATTGAGAGGACCGCCCTTGCGGATACATTGATGGGAATTTTGCAATCTTCCCCACCCCCGATCACGATGTTAGCGAGGGCCGGACATCGAGATTGACAAGCATCGCGGTCCTCCCTACCGTCTGACCGACAATTCTGGTGTAATGAATAATAAGTGCAACAACCACTAGGGGGGCGCGTGGCCAATCTCCTTGAGATTGAAGGACTGCAAACGCAGTTCTTCACGTCGGCTGGAACCGTCAAGGCGGTCGACGGAATTTCGTACAACGTGGAAGAAGGCGAAACTGTCGCCGTCGTCGGTGAATCCGGCTGCGGTAAGTCGGTAAGCGCCTTATCGATTCTCCGGCTCGTCGCCGATCCCCCAGGGAAGGTCGTCGGCGGCAGCATCAAGTTCCAGGGACGCGATCTGCTTAAGTTATCCGACGAGGACATGCGGTCGGTTCGCGGAAACGACATCGCGATGATCTTCCAGGAACCGATGACGTCGTTGAACCCGGTGCTGACGATCGGATTACAGATCACCGAAACGCTGCAGCATCATCTCGGTATGAGCGACGAAGAGTGCAACGCCCGGGCCGTCGAGTTGCTCGGCATGGTCGGCATCTCGGAACCGGATCGCCGGTTGACGCAATACCCGCATCACTTGTCGGGCGGCATGCGCCAGCGTGTGATGATCGCTATCGCGCTCGCCTGCGAGCCGAAGCTGATCATCGCCGACGAACCGACCACGGCGTTGGACGTGACGATTCAGGCGCAGATCCTGGAGTTGATGAAGGATCTGACCCGACGTCTAGACGTGGCCCTGATCGTGATCACGCATAACCTTGGCGTCGTGGCACGCTACGCGGACCGCGTAAACGTTATGTATGCGGGCAGGATCATCGAGACGGGAACTGCCGAAGAAATTTATCACAATCCGAAACACCCCTACACGCTGGCGCTGTTGAAATCCGTGCCGCGGCTCGACCAGCCTCGTGCGGCCAAGTTGGACCCGGTTGAAGGCCAGCCGCCCGATTTGGCGCGGTTGGGCGTGGACTGCCCGTTCCGGCCCCGCTGCCGGTTCGCCGTCGATAAATGCGCGCAGGAACGTCCGGAACTTCTCGAGGTTTCGTCCGGGCATTATTCCGCGTGCTGGGAAAAAGACAATCTAACCTCGACTGGGAACCCCGTGTCATGAGTGAAGCAACCGCAATGCAATCTTCCGACGCCACCCCCGCCGCGAAGGGCGCGTTGGGCGACACGTTGATCGACGTCAAAAACCTCAAGATGCACTTTCCGGTGACCGAAGGCGTCATCATTCCAAAGGTCGTGGCGCATGTTAAGGCGGTCGACGGTATCAGCTTTAGCATCAAGAAGGGCGAAACCCTGGGGCTGGTCGGAGAGTCCGGCTGCGGCAAGACCACGACCGGCCGCTGCATCCTGCAACTCGAAACCCCGACCGACGGTGAAATCCTGTATGAAGGAACCAACCTGAATAATCTGGATTCGAAGGCGATGACCCCGTTCCGCCAGAAGATTCAGGTGATTTTCCAGGATCCATACAGTTCGCTCAATCCGCGGATGAAGATCGGTGAAATTCTGTCCGAGCCGATGCGGGTTCACAATATCATTCCGGAACAGGCGGACCGCGATAAGCGGGTGCTCGACCTGCTCAATGTCTGCGGCCTGAGCCCTCGTTTTGCCGATCGGTATCCGCATGAAATGAGCGGCGGTCAACGTCAGCGCGTCGGCATCGCCCGCGCCTTGGCGATGGATCCGGATTTTATCGTCTGCGACGAAGCCGTGTCGGCGCTAGACGTATCGATCCAAGCGCAGGTCATCAACCTGTTGGAAGATCTGCGCGATGAGTTCGGCCTGACCTATCTGTTCATTTCACATGACCTCAGCGTCGTGCGGCATCTCTGCCATCGCGTCGCCGTAATGTATCTGGGCAAGATGGTCGAATTGGCGGAGTGCGACGAGCTGTTCGACAACCCGATTCACCCCTACACCAAGGCGCTGCTGAATGCGGTGCCGATCCCGGACCCGACACTCGAAGCAACCCGCGAGCATCAGATCATCAAGGGCGAAATTCCCAGTCCGATTAATCCGCCGAGCGGTTGCGTTTTCCATCCGCGCTGTGAAATGGCGGTTGAAAATTGCTCGAAAAACGTGCCGGAGTTCCGGGAAATCAAGCCAGGCCATTGGGTGGCCTGCACCGAGGTCTGACCAGCGTCATTGCGTTCGAAGGAACGCTGGCAGACATGTCCGGCGGAAACAAGAACAACGCGCCGCCGGATTGTTACCGTTAGGCTGCACGCCCCTGTTTGTTCATAATCATGAATAGGTAGGATGGGAGGATGACGACATTTAGACGGAGTTTGGCGACCGTCGCCGTGGCGTTGGGAAGTTCCCTCGCGTTCGGTGCGGTTTCCGGCGCGGCACTCGCAGAGACGCCCGTGAGGGGCGGCGTCTTGAGTTTCGTCGTCGGCAGCAAGATTCCGTCTTACGATGGGCATCAGGAAACTACGTTCGGCATGATCCATCCGATCCGGCCGTTTTACAGCCTGTTGCTGCGCATCAATCCCGACAATCCCCAATCGCCGACCGATATCATCTGCGACCTTTGCGAAGGCAAATGGACAACGAGCAACGGCGGCAAGACCTATACGTTCAAGATCAAAAGCGGTGTCACCTTTCACGACGGCACCCCATTGTCGTCGGCGGACGTGAAGGCCACGCTCGACAAGATTATCTTTCCGCCCAAGGGCGTCCCGAGTTCACGGAAGGCCTGGTACACCCAAGTGGCAAGCGTCGAGGCGCCCAATGCCACGACCCTGGTCGTCAATTTGAAACGGCCGCTGCCCGCGCTCATCCCGGCTTTGGCCTCACCGTTCAACTTCATCTATTCGAAGAAGGACATCGACGAGAACGGCTATGGCTGGCACAAGAAAAACGTGAACGGCACCGGCGCTTTCCAATTCGTGCAGCATCAACCCGGGGCTTTCGTCGAAGGCAAGCGGTACGACCGCTTCCATGTGGACGGGCAACCTTATCTCGACGGTTACAAGGCGATCTCGGCGCCGAAGATGTCGGTCCGCCTGCAGGCAATCCGCGGCAACCGGGCATCGATCGAGTTCCGCGGGTTTCCGCCGAAGGCGCGTGACGATCTTGTCAAAGCGCTCGGAAAGAAGATCAAGGTCCAGGAAAGCAATTGGAACTGCCTGATGGGGACGAGCCCCAACCAGCGTAAGAAACAGTTCCAGGATGTGCGCGTTCGTCAGGCATTGGGATACGCACTCGACCGCTGGGGCGGATCGAACTACCTCGCGCGCATCGCCATCGTGAAAACGGTCGGCGGCGTCGTCTTTCCAGGCCACACGCTCGAGGCGACGGCCGCCGAGCTTGCCAAACTTCCCGGATACGGCAGGGATCTGAAGGCCAGCCGCGCCAAGGGCACGAAACTCCTCGGCGACGCCGGCCAGTCCAACCTTAAGCTGACGCTTTGGAACCGTGCGGTCGACCAGCCCTACAAGGTCGTCGGCACGTGGCTCATCGATCAATGGCGTAAGATCGGCATTAAGGCGGACCAAAAGGTCGTGCCGTCCGGACCCTGGTACGCCGGCCTTCGCAAGACGAAGGATTTCGACGTATCGATCGACTTCAATTGCCAAACGGTCATCAACCCGACGATCGACGTGTCGAAATGGCTGATCGATGCCGGCAACAACTATTCAGGCCATACGGACAGCAAGGTCGACGAGATGTATTTCGACATGCTCTACGAGACCGATCCGAAGGGCCAATACAAGAAGATGCGGACCTACGAGAACCGCCTTATCGGGCAGGCCCACTACATCCCCGCCTTCTGGTGGTACAAGATCAATCCGCATCGCAGTTATGTTAAGGGCTGGAACATTGCGCCCAGCCATTACCTGAACCAGGCGCTCGATCGGGTTTGGATCGATCCCAAACTACGATGAACGCACGGTAGCTTAAAGAACGCCCGCCTATCCAAATCGTTGGATTCGAGGGCGAACCGCGGAGCAAAAAGTAAATGTACAAATATACGATCAAACGTATCTTGCTGATGTTTCCGACGCTGATCGGCGCAGCAATCCTGGTGTTCGGCCTGCTGCGGCTGATCCCGGGCGACGTCTGCGAGCTGCGCATGGCCGGCGAAGGGTCATTCGTGGATCCGGAGGCGATCAAGGCCTGTCAGGTCGATCTCGGCATGGACCAGCCTATTTTCCTCCAGTTCTGGGACTTCATCTCAGGATTCTTCACCTTCAACCTGGGCACGTCCATGTGGACGGGGCAGGCCATTACCCATGAAATCGGGTTGCGGTTCGAATTGTCGATGCAGGTCGCGATCATCGCGACCGTGGTCAGCGTCATCATTTCGATCCCGATGGGGACGATTTCCGCGATCAAGCAGAACACTTGGATCGATTATGTCGTGCGGACCTTCAGCATCGCCGGCATCGCAATGCCGTCCTTCTGGCTCGGCATTCTGATCATCCTCGGCCTGTTGATCACGACCCAGGCCTGGTTCGGCACCCCCTGGATGCCGCCCATCGAATACGTCGATCCATGGGAAGACCCCCTCGGCAACCTTTCACAGCTTATATGGCCGGCACTGGCAACCGGGTATCGCTATTCCGCGGTAGCGACCCGTATGACCCGCTCGGCCCTGCTCGAAGTGTTGCGCGAGGACTACGTCCGGACGGCCCGGGCGAAAGGTCTTCTCGAGAAGATCATCATCAACCGGCATGCGCTGAAAAACGCCATGTTGCCGGTGGTGACCGTGATCGGCATCGAGTTCGCCTTCCTCATGGGCGGGCTGGTCGTGACCGAACAGGTGTTCAATTTGAACGGTCTCGGCAAGCTCTTCGTGGAATCCGTAACGAACCATGACTTCACGCTGACACAGGCGCTGGTCATGCTCGTCGCCTTTATCTTCGTCGTCACCAATCTGGTGGTCGACATCTTCTATGCCTGGCTCGATCCTCGAATCCGGTACAGCTAGGGAGGAAACCTGACATGAGTACAGTCGAAGAAACTCAAGCCCACGCTGATATCGAAGAACTATTCGACAAACGGTCATGGGGCGAGCGCGCCATCGACCTGACACGCAAGAACCCGCTCGGTGCGATGGGCGGGCTCTTGGTCTTGATTATGATCGTGCTGGCGATATTCGCGAATTACCTCACGCCATTCCATCCGGAAGAGAACTCCTTCGAACATATGCTGGTGCCGCCAGGCGCTGATTTCTGGCTCGGCACCGACCAGTTCGGCCGCGACCTGTGGACACGGATCGTGTACGGCGCCCGAACCGCATTATTCGTCGGCTTCGTGGCGGCGTTCGTCGGCTCCTTCATCGGACTGGTGCTCGGCGTCGGCAGCGCCTACTTCGGCGGCAAGATCGACCTGATCTTCCAGCGCGTCATGGACGTGTTCATGGCCTTCCCGCTGATCATCATGGCGCTCGCCGTGGTGTCGATCTTCGGAACCGGAACGCAAAACGTGATCATCGCGATCACCATCCCGTTCATTCCCCGCTGCGCGCGGGTCGTGCGATCGAATGCCCTCGCCATCCGCGAAATCCCGTATGTCGATGCGGCGCGCGCGATGGGCTTCAGCCATATGCGGATTATCTTGCGGCATATGGCGCCGAACGTGATGGCGCCCTTCCTGATCATGCTCACGGCCTTCGTCGGGCAGGCGATCCTGCTTGAGGCATCGCTCTCCTACCTCGGCCTCGGGGTTCAGGAACCGACACCGGCCTGGGGTCTGATGCTTCAGGGCGGCGCCGAGGAATATGCCGAAAGCGCACCGTGGGTTGCCGTTTTCCCGGGCTTGGCGATTACGCTCGCCGTCTTCGGGTTCAACCTATTCGGCGACGCAGTTCGGGATACCTTGGACCCGAGATTGCGTTCGCAATAAGCCAACGTTTAAGGCAATATGCCTTAGAGTTGATCAGTGGCCGCCGCGTGCTAAACGCGGCGGCCCCGTCATGAAAGAGAACTGAAATCCCGCCCCATGCCCCGGGGCTAACAGATGGTAGAACGGTATGTCAGTAGCCGAACACCTCGAACAACCGGAAACGTATATTCGGCGCCCCTGGCACGAAACGCTTTTTGATACTCTCAAGAAGCATCCTTTGGGCGCCTGTGGCGGCGTGATGGTTATCGCGCTGGCCTTGATGGCGATTTTCGCCGAATACATCGCGCCGCACGACCCGGAAATCAACAATTTCCCGGCCATGCTGCAGCCGCCCGGCGGTGAATATTGGCTCGGTACGGATCAGTTCGGACGGGATTTGCTGTCCCGTTGTATCTACGGCGCCCGTACGGCGCTGTTCATCGGATTCATCGCGGCCGGCGTGGGCGCCACGACAGGGCTCGTGATCGGCGTCGCCAGCGCGTATTTCGGCGGCAAGGTCGATCTGGTCATCCAGCGGTTCATGGATGTCTTCATCGCCTTCCCGACGATCATCATCGCCCTGTCGGTGGTGTCAGTCTTCGGATCGGAACTGCATCACGTCATCTTCGCGATCTGCCTTCCCTTCATTCCGGACGCCGCCCGGATCGTCCGGTCGAATGCGTTGGCGATCCGCGAAATACCCTATGTGGATGCGGCCCGGGCGTTGGGCTTCGGACACGCGCGGATCATCTTGCGTCACATGGCGCCCAACGTCTTGGCGCCATATCTGATCATTCTGACCGCGAACATCGGCCAAGCGATCCTGCTGGAAGCCTCACTGTCCTATCTGGGCCTCGGGGTCCAGGAGCCGACGCCGGCCTGGGGCCTGATGCTGCAGGGCGGTGCCGAGGAATACGCGGAAAGCGCCCCGTGGGTCGCCGTCTTCCCGGGCCTCGCGATCACGTTGACCGTGTTCGGATTCAATCTGTTCGGCGACGGCGTGCGCGACGCGCTCGATCCTAGGCTGCGTACAGAGTAGACGACGGAACGATATGACGCTGCGGTGAGAGCCGCAGCGTCGTTCGTTTCAGCAGCCGGTTCTGCGCGGGATCGAACGGATCCCGCCGGTGCAGCAGAAAACCGTTATCCCACATGATCAAATCGCCCACTTGCCACCGGTGCGTATAGACGAACTGCGGCTGCGTGGCGTGGGCATTCAATTCATCCAACAGCGCCCGCCCCTCCTCGGCCGGTAGTCCGTCGATGCCGACCGACGTCGTCGGATCCAGGTAAAGCGACTTTCGCCCGGTCACCGGGTGCCGGTTGACCAGCGGGTGGGTTACCGGGGGCGTCTTGCGCCGCAGCTCCTGGGACATCGGTTTCTCGTCGTCATAGGTGGATTGCCGCGCGATGTAGTCGTAGACCGCGCTCAGCCCCTCGATCCGCTGCTGCATATCGCCGGGCAACGCATCATACGCAAGCTGCAGATTGGCCCAATGGGTGTTGGCCCCGTCGCGCGGCATCTCGACCATATACAGTATGCTGCCCGTGGCCGGATCGGTCACATAGGACTGGTCGGTGTGCCAATCGAGTTCGCCCGCGCCCAGACCGCCGATCGAGTTGCCGTGATAGTCCTTCATGTTGGATATCTGCACGACCTCGGGCAGCGACGCCTGCCAATCGGTCCGGACGATGATGTCCAATTCGCCGAACCGCCTGCTAAAGGCGACGAGTTCGGCCTCCGACAAGGCCTGGCGGCGAAACAGCAAGACACCTTGGCTGCTCCACGCCGCCGCCAACTCGGCGACGGACGCGTCGTCGATATCGGCCCAGAGATCAAGCCCGGTCACCTCGAAGGCGAAGTTATCGTCGATCGGGGAAATCTTCATGGTCACGTTCTCTTGCTTCGTTGGGCGTCGGTGCGCGATTATGCGGCCTTGCGAAAAATACCAACAAATCGATTGAAAGACGATTCATGCCAACCGAGACCGAAGCCGCCGCCGCACCGCTCGCCGGTGTTAAAGTCGTTGATATCGCCAACTTTCTCGCGGGCCCCATCTCCTCGATGTTCCTGGCCGACTTCGGCGCGGACGTGACCAAGGTCGAGCGCCCGGAAACCGGCGACGAAATCCGCTATTGGGGCAACAACAAGGACGGCGTCGGCTTGATGTACAAGCTGATCAACCGCAACAAACGGTCGGTCACCGCCGACCTGCGGACGCCGCTCGGTGTCGAGATCGTCAAACGCCTCATCAAGGACGCCGATATCGTCATCGAGAATTACCGCAAGGGCACGCTGGAAAAGTGGGGCCTCGGCTATGACGTGCTGAGCGAGATCAACCCGGGCTTGATCATGATCCGGCTCACCGGGTTCGGACAGACCGGCCCCAACAGCCACCGCCCGGGATTCGGCACCCTCGCCGAGGGCTATGCCGGCTACGCCTATATCACCGGCTATCCCGGACAGCCGCCCTTGCTGCCGGGCTTCGGCTTGGCCGATGACACCTCGGGTCTGATGGGCGCCTTCCTCGCCATGGTCGCGCTGCAGGAAAAGAACCGCTCCGGCAAGGGCCAGATCGTCGACTTCGGGATTTACGAGCCGTTGTTCACGCTGCTCGGGCCGCAGGTCGTCGACTACGATCAGCTCGGGATCGTTCAGGAGCGCAACGGCAGCCGCCTGCCCTTCACCGCCCCCCGCAACACCTACCGCACCAAGGATGACAAGTGGGTATCCATCTCGGGCAGCGCACAGTCGACGTTCGAGCGCATGTGCGACGCGTTGGGCATTCCCGACGTTCCGAAGGACCCGCGGTTTCTCGATAACCGGCTCCGCATTCAGAATTCGCCGGCGCTGGACGACGCCCTGCAATCGGCGATCGAGAAGTTCGATCGCGAGGATCTTCTGGCGCTGTTCGAGAAATTCGACGCAACCGCCGCCCCCTGCAACAACATCAAGGAAATCTTCGAGGACGAACATTTTCAAGCGCGCGAGAATATCGTCGCGATCGACGACGAGGAGTTGGGCGGCCCGCTCCGCATGCAGAACGTCGTCGGGAAATTCTCGCGCACGCCCGGCAAGATTCATCATGCCGGCCCGATCCTGGGGTCAAGCAATCGGCAGGTGCTGATCGACGAATTGGGCTTCGACGAGGCGGAACTGAAAGAGGCCGGCTACACGCTGGACTAGGGGAAACAACATCATGCTCGATTTACCCAAGGCCGTAACCGTCGTCGAAGTCGGCCCGCGCGACGGCCTCCAATCGCTCGATCATTGGGTCGAGACCGACGACAAGGTCGCCATGATCGACCGATTGAGCGACGCCGGTTTCCCGGTCATCGAAGTGACCAGCTTCACGCACCCGAGGGTCGTGCCGATGCTGCGCGACGCGGAAGACGTGCTGGCGCGTATCAAACGCCGGGACGGCACCGTCTACCGGGCCCTCGTCCCGAACAAGCGCGGGGCCATCCGGGCCGTCGAGACCGATGTCGATGAAATCCTCGGGCTGATGACCGTCAGCGCCAGTTACCTGGCGAAGAACCAGAACATGACCCTCGACGAGGTGATCGAGGCCGGCGGCGACTGTTTTCGGGTCGCGGACGAGGCCGGCCGGGCCTTTATCATGGCGCTCGGCATGTCGCTGTTCTGTCCCTATGAAGGGATCATCCCGACCGAAAGCACCCTCGACTGCGTCGCCCGCTTGCGCAACGCCGGCATCCGGCGATTCTATCTCGCCGCCAGCACGGGCATGGAAGAACCCGTTCAGGTCAATACCCTGTTCAAGCAAGCGCATGACCGATTCCCCGATTGCGAATTCGGCTTCCACCTGCATGAGAAGATGGGCATGGCGCCCGCCAACCTGCTGGCGGCACTCGATGCCGGGGTTACGATGGTGGAAGGGTCGATCTGCGGGATCGGCGGCGGCATCGCCTTCCCTGGCGGCGTCGGCTCGATCGGCAACCTGCCGACGGAAGATATCGTGCAGTTTTTGAACGAGATGGGGATCGCGACCGGTATCCGCACCGAAGACGCCCTGACCGCGGCCCAGGACATTGCGGCGTTGACCGGTATTCCCCTGAACAGCCGGCTCGGCACCGTCGGCATGCGTCAGGACGTCATCCGCAAGGGCGCCGAGAATCCCGCCGCCCATCCCGAGTGATCCGTCGGATGCACGCTTGGTGGCGTTTTTAACCGTGCATCAGACCTCGGATGGCGTCGAACGGGCGGTTTCGGGTCAAAACGTCAGTGTCCCACCGTGTCGCGCGCAACCAGATCGCGCCTTACGACAGAGTTGAGCCGTTCGCCTGGTCGCTGATTGACGCCAACAAAGCCCCCGTTCTGGAAGGACCGATTGGCCGAACCCTGCATTCGATGGAACAACGCCGAATGACGGCGCCCGTATGAAACAGCTTGGCGCCGGACGGACTCCCGCAGAAGAAGGTATTGATCGAAAATATTGCCCAAATTTATATACTTAAAGTTGCAGCCTCTTTGAGAAAAATGTCAATAATTTCTTGCTCGTGAGGCAAAAGGCTGATGACAATGCGGGTACATCGGTGCGCGCTTAAGAAGCAATGTTGCACGCCGAAAGGAACTACAACCAAAATGGCCATGACAAACAGTTGGAGGATCAATGTTTAAGTACAACTCAAGCCTAAAACGGCTTAGCTGGCGTGTGGGCGCAGGGGTCAAGGCGTTGGCCTTGGCGACGGCGCTGACCGCCACCAGCGCAAGCGCCGACGTCACGATCCGTTTAGCATCCGACACGGTGGGCCCGCCGCATCCGGCCGGCATCGCAATGGAGATCTTCAAGGAGAAAGTCGAAGCCGCGATCCCGGGCAGTTCGGTTCGGATCTTCGTCTCTTCCTCGCTCTATAAGAACGCCGAAGCGGTCGAGGCGATGACGGAAGGAAACCTCGAGATGGCCTGGGGTCAGTTCGGCAAAACCGCCATCCTTGATCCGTGGACCAACGTCGTGCTCGGGCCGATGCAGTTGACGACCGCCGGCGCCATCAATGCGCTGGACGATTTCGACACCTTTAAGATGCTGCAGAAGCGCTTCAACGACGTTCACGACGTCACCATCGTCGGATCCGCGCATTTGAGCTTCTATATGGGAGCGGGCGCCGGTTTCCGTCTGTTGAACCCCGATGATTTCGAGGGCAAGAAGATCCGGTCCATGGGCCCGGCGGAAAACGCCATGCTACGCGCCTTTGGCGCAAACCCGACGACGATGGCCTTTGGCGACGTTCCGCCTGCGCTGCAAACAAACGTCATTGACGGTCTTCTGACCAGCCTCGGCGGATGGAACAAGGTCAAGGAACAGGCCCCGTTCTACACCATTGCCGGCATTAACGGCATCGTCGGCGACTACTACTACATCGCCTACTCGAACAAATGGTGGAAGAAGCTAAAGCCCGCACATCAGAAGATCATCGCAAAGATCATGGCTGAAGAAGTTCTGCCGTGGGCCAAGCGGGCGAACTTCTGCAACGACAAACGCCTGATCGACAAGTTCGGCACCAAGGATCCCTCTAAGCCGGGCATCTATATCATGTCTGCGGACCAATCCAGTGCACTCGCCAAACAGCTCGGCACCGCCACGTCCGACTGGATCAAGAAAAACACGCCGGACGACGCCAACCAATGGGTCGATAAGTTCGCCCAAGAAGCGAAGGCCGCGGTGGCAGCGAATCCGCCTGGTTCCAATTGGCTGGAAAAAACCGATTGCGCCGCATTGGAGCCGATTTTCGCGAAGTACACGAAGAAATAGGAACGGCTGTTTTTTAGCCGGACTGGCCGGTTCAACTACGAACCGGCCAGTCCTTTTCTTCGTATCTATCTTATGGTTCACGAGTACCGATTCGATAAACAAAGACGGCTGATGTTCACAGCCGCAAGCTCGGGACCATTCAGGGGGGGGACGCACGTCATGGACGGGATCGTCGATAGAGCCTACCGAATATTTCGATTTCTGCTCGACAAAGTCATCGGTTACAGCGCCATTCTAATCATGTTCCTCGGGACATGGTTGGCGATCATTGAGGTCGTGCGCCGTTATATCTTCAGCACGGTTTTCGATTGGGGCCAGGATGCCGTCACCTACGGCATCGTTGCGTCCGTATTCCTCTACTTCTCCGTAACGCAGGCGCGGCGCTCCCATCTCCGCATGTCAGCCTTGATGGATGTTCTGGAAGAACAGGGCTTTATCAAGTTCGTCTTGGTGGTCCGGGCACTGTTCTCGGCGCTCGGGCTCGTCGTTTATGGCGCCATCGCCTATTGGGGCATTCCGACCGTGGAACGGTCGCTCGAGCTTGGCCGCAAGACCTATAGCATGGTCATACTCATCTGGCCGTTCCAAGCCATCCTGGCCACCGCCTTCTCGCTTTTGGCGATTGTCTGTCTGTTCCAGCTTTACCAGGACATTCGCGCGCTCATGGGCAAGAAAGTCTTTGAGTGGGCGCCCGTTGAAGAAGGCATAGAGATCTAGTCATGGGCGCCTTAGGAACCGCATTACTGTCCATGCTGGCGCTCGGCGGGCCGATTGCGCTCGCCCTGGTCGCCGTCACCGTCGGCTTCATTATCTACGATCCTTTGCTGTCGGATGACGCCATCTTCCGCTCGTTCTTCAGTTTCGTGAACAAATATACGCTGATGGCGATCCCGTTCTTCATCTATGCGGGTTTCCTCATGGAGCGGACCGGCCTGATCGCTAAACTCTTCCGTTTCGCCGACGCCCTGGTCGGGTGGGTGCCGGGCGGTTTCGCCTACGCGACGATTCTGTCCGCCGTCATGTTCGGTGCGATCTCCGGATCGTCGACGGCCATGGCCGCCGCCATGGGGGTCGTCGCCTACCCGGAAATGGTCAAACGCGGTTACCCGAAATGGATGGCGGCAGGCGTTATCGCGACGGGCGGCGGCATTGCGATTCTCATCCCGCCCAGCATCACGCTTATCCTCTATGGCGTGTTGACCGAGGAATCGATCGTCAAGTTGTTCCTGGCCGGCGTCATACCGGGGATCATGCTGGCCTTGAGCGACGCCGTCATCGTGATGACCATGGCGACCATCATCAAGCTTCCAAGGAACGAGTTCGATTGGCGGGAATTGCGCGATGCAGGACTGGATGCCCTGCCGGCCCTGATGATGCCGGTGTTTGTCCTCGGCGGACTCTATGGCGGCATTCTCACGCCGACGGAGTCCGGGGCCGGCGCCTGTGCCTATGCGTTGATATATGGCTTCTTCTCCATGCGGGATAAGTTCTTCAACGAGATGGTCGCGGCGACGGAGCGGGCCGTCAACCTGACGGCGATCCTGTTTTTCCTGCTTGGCGGCGTCGGAATCTTCCAATTCCTGCTCGCCAACCAGGGATGGCCGCAGGAAATCGCCGCGTGGGTCACGGGGATCGGATTGTCACCGATCGGCTTCCTCGCGGTTCTGCTCGCAGTGCTGCTGTTCTTGTCCATGTTCCTGACCGGCGTCGCCATTTTGGTGCTGGTCGTGCCGATCATTTATCCGGTTTCGTTGACGCTCGGCATCGATCCCATCCATCTCGGTGTTCTCTTCGCGCTTTGTATCGAGATGGGCGCCGTGATTCCACCCGTCGGGCTCAACCTGTTTGCCGTGAGCGGCACGACCAACGTCCCGGTAACGACGGTGATGCGTGGTGCCTTCCCGTATTTGTGTACGGACGGGTGTGTGCTCTTGTTGTGCATGTTCCTCCCGATCCTGACGCTTTGGCTACCAAACCTGGTGGTCAAACCCATCTTCGGCGGTTGACCGGGGGACACCGGCACCCCGATCCAAGGAAAGGGCGTAGCGTCGGCTTCGAGCCAAGTTGCGAGCCATGCCACGCCCTTGGCGTCAGAACGGTTTGTCCCCGCAGAACGCCGCTAACGACGGCGTGGCGTTGATCATGAATTCAAGAATGATCGGGGGATGATGGCATTTTACCGGTACCCCTTGCGTGCGCGGCCATGTCCGCTTCGGGTCACTGGCGGAAGGCGGGAGATTCCATAGGAGTGCCCGTTTCCAATGTAAGAGCGGCCACCACGCCCACAAGGCTTGCGCGATAAGGTTCGTTCATTATGGACTCAATCGACCGGACCGTTCGCAGATGGTTTGAATCCAAACAACGATAGATTCTCAAACCTGGCGCAGAGGGGGTGGTTTGGATGCCTCGTCCTCTGCCGCATCGGGCGGATCATCCGGCCCCTGATCCTGTTGATCATCGCCCTCATCGTCGTCGCCGATGTCGTGCAGGCGTTCCGCTTCGCGCCGCAGGCGCGTGAAGGACAGATAGGCAAACGGCAGCGTGACGATGTAAAGCACCGCGACCACGATCAAGGTCCGCCAAGGCGCCCCTGCTAGTCCGGCCACGACCAGACCGGCGGCAACCAGGACGAACAGCACATAGTCCTGCGGCACCTTCAATTTCTTGAAGGAGAACGTCGGCAATTGACTGACCATCAGTGCGCCGATCAGGGCAAGCCAGCTTCCCGCGACCAAGGGATGCCGCGCGACCGCGTCGCCCACCTCGAAGCTAACGACCAGGGGCAAGATCGCGAGACCGGCCCCTGCCGGCGCCGGAACGCCCGTGAAATAATTGTAGGCATACGGCGGCAACTTCCCGAGCGTCGTATTGAACCGCGCCAATCGCAGGGCGGCGCAGACCACGAAGAAGAGCGCCGCAATCCAACCGGGGCCGTCGACGCTGCTGAGCGCCCAAACATAAATGACCACCGCGGGTGCGACCCCGAATGCAATCACGTCGGACAGGGAATCGAGTTCCGCGCCGAAGTCGCTCGCCGACTTCAGCAGACGCGCCATCCGGCCATCCAGCGCATCGAGGATGGCGGCGACCAGGATCGCCACAACGGCGAATTCCCATTTGCCGTCGAAGGCGAAGCGGATCGCCGTGAACCCGGCGGACAAGGCCCCCACCGTAATGATATTAGGGATCATTTTGCTGACGGTTTGGCCCTTCAATCGGGGGACCCGTCGAAATCGGCGGCGTTTTAGCATCAGCGTATCTCTCCCTGCCGTGCGGTCTCGGTGCTCGCCAGGTCGGCCAGCACCGTCTCGCCGGCAATGGTAATCTGGTTCGTCACGACAAGCGGTGCAACGCCCGTCGGCAGATAGATATCGACGCGGCTGCCGAACCGGATCATCCCGATCCGATCGCCCGCTTGCAGGGCTTGGCCCGGCGACACCTCGCAGAGGATGCGCCGGGCGACCAATCCGGCAATCTGGACACAGGCGATGTCGCGGCCGTCGGGCATCGTCAGCCGCAGCGATTGCCGTTCGTTATGCTCGCTCGCCTTATCCAGCGACGCGTTGAAGAACTTCCCCGGCCGATACGACAGTTTGGCGATCCGACCCGCCACGGGCGACCGGTTGACGTGACAATTGAAGACGTTCATGAAGACGCTGATCCGGGTCAGCGGCGTGTCTCCCATCTCGAGTTCGGGCGGCGGCGGCGCCTCGACGATCATCTGCACGACACCGTCGGCCGGGCTGATCACCAGACCCTCTCGGGTCGGCGTGACCCGTGGTGGATCACGGAAAAAATAAACGCACCACACGGTCAAGATACCGCCGAGGACGAGCAGCGGCGTCCAGAAGAAGGCGAGGACCAGCGTCACGCCGGCAAATGCCGCGATGAACGGGTATCCCGCCCGATGGATCGGCGGCATTACAGGCTTCAATGTCTCACGTAATGTCGTCACGTAGCGGCGCTCCTCTCCCCAATATTGGCCGGCGCGTTTCCGATGACGCTCCGGCACCCTTTCCGCGCCACGCCCCGCGAGGGCGCGTAACCTCCTGACTTTTCACAGTATCCGCGGCGGTTTGGTAACAAAGTGTAAATGTTATGCCGAATATATTGGGATGAATTGAGCGGATTAAAGCCATTGGCGCGGCCCGATGGTTGGCAGCACCGCCGCCGTCGAACCGCACAGCGGAAATACGGGTTTTGACCATTAATAGATAAGACCCAGCATTTCATTATGGTAGAGCCCTTGATCAATTTCAGCTTTCGATACAGATCCATGGCCTTTCGGGTCTGGGCCACCGCGGAGGAAGCGCGGACAGGTCTCGCGTTTTTCGAAGGGCGTCTCGGCGTCCTTCCCTTTACGGGTGACGGCTCCAATCGCCGGCAGAACACCCTGGCGGTCCTCGATATGGCGAAACGGTTCACCGACCTCACCGTGCACCTGCCGGATGGGTATGAAATCGTCGTTTCCGCGGCGTTGAGGTCGGACGGGCCCGCCACACCAGCCTGGGCCCTCGGCGAAGCGATCAGCCGACTTGCGGGCACCAAACAGCTCGTCGATATGGTCGGATCGCTGCAACCAGCCCGTCGTCTCCGCGACGTCCCGCATCCGCCGTCTAACGCGCCTTAGGCGTCGGCAGCGAGAATACCTGACCAGGGTAGATTAGGTCCGGGTCACGAATTTGATCCCGATTTGCCCGATAGATAACCGTATACCGCATCCCGTCGCCATAGGACCGACGCGCCAACCGCCACAGACTGTTGCCCGGCTGCACCACGACGAACGTATCTCCCGCGAGTTCAGCAACCGGCCGGGACCGCGTGAACGGCAGCTCAATGCGTTGCGCTACCTTCCCGCTCACCAGTTGATCGATGCGCAAGGTATAAGTCCCCGGCGCGACCGAACCGTCCGGGCGGAGCTGCCAGCTTCCGTCGTCGCGCACCTCCGCTTCGCCGAGAACCTTATTGTCGAGATAGGCGCGCAGATACGCCTTCGGCTCGCCCTTGCCGCCCAGCGTCAAATTGCCCTTCTCGTCATAGTCGATTACTTGCAGACGGAGCGCGTCCGTCCCGACGCCCGGCCCCGGTTTCGGCTCTTGCAAAATCGTTGCTGGACCGGCTCCGTCCCGCGGCACCAGGACCGCGACCGGCGCTTCCGGCTGTGACGGCGGTTTATCCGACGCCGACGCGGCGGATGGCGACGACTGCGGCTGTTCAGACCCTCGGGCCGCCTGCCCCGGGGGCGCGGGTTTCGAGGACGCGGATTCTTTCGGAACCATCAGGACGACGACCTTTTCCGATGCGGCGCTGCTGCCGTCCGGCCGTTCCGTCGAAATCGAGAGGTTGGCGTCGCCGGGGTCCAAGCGCCCTTCGGGCACCAGCACCCATTCCCCTTTGCTGTTTGCCGTGGTTTCGCCGACGAGCTTTTCTCGGTCATAGATTTTGACCTTGCTGCCCGGCGCAGCGCGACCCGCAATGACCGCCTCCCCGGCCGGCGTCACGCGAACCACATCGAAGCTGGGTGCAACGGCAGGCGGTTTCTCGTCCGTCTGTGCCGGCGGTGTGGCGTCCGACGCCGCCGTTCCCGGTGTCTCCGTCGCGGCCGGCCGTCCCGTCTTCGCGGCATCATCGGAAGGAGGCGTACCCGCGGTGAAAGGTGTAGACGTCGAGGTAGGTGTAGACACCGAGGAAGAATCCGCCGGCGCGTTTGCCGCGGTTTTCTGCTCGGCATCGTCGACGGGCCAAGTGAAATACAGGATTGCGGCCAGCACCAAGCCTACCGCGCACGCGCCTATAAGAACATTTCGGTTCACGCCGCCCCCAAAAACCGATTTCCACGCCATCATTTGTAGTATTCCATGCCGCGGGACGCAATGTTGCCAGCCGGCCGGCTTTCCCAACGGACATCGCGCAATCGAGCTTGTTTTCTCCTGTGGTGCGCCTTAAACCCCTTTTTCATGGCAGATATCAAATCGGTTTGCGTCTACTGCGCATCAGCCTCCAACGGCCCGGAAAGCCACCGGGCCGCTGCGGCACAACTCGGCACCGCCTTAGCGGAAAACGGCATCCGGCTCGTCTTCGGGGGCGGTCATGTCGGCCTCATGGGCGTCGCGGCCGATGCGGCGCTTGCCGCCGGCGGCGAGGTGATCGGCGTTATACCGGAATTCTTGCGGGACTGGGAAGTCGGCCACGACGGATGCGACGAATTGATCGTCACGTCCTCGATGCACAGCCGGAAGCAGAAGATGGCGGAACTGTCCGACGGCTTCGCGATTCTGCCCGGCGGCCTGGGCACCCTCGACGAGGCCTTCGAAATCATTACGTGGAAACAGCTTAAGCTGCATGACAAACCGATTGTCATCGCCGACATCGACGGGTATTGGCAGCCCTTCAAGTCCCTGTTGGATCATGTCGCGGATAACCGTTACATAACGCGCAATGACCCTTCTCTGATCCGATGGGCCGCGTCCGTGCCGGAAATTATTCCAGCACTGCGGGCCAGCCCCGCAGAGCAACAATCCTTCGCGTCAAAAAAGGTCTGACCGGCTCCTATTTCGGGTCGGTGCACACGAAAACCGCCCGGCGTTTCTTGAGCAACGGGCAATCGTTGAAATGCAGATCCTCGGTCCGGAATTGCACGGTGGAGCCGGGTTCCTTGCAGAGATCGCGCGCGGCGGCGTTCAGATTTTCACGGGTCGTATTGTTGCCGTTGTAGCAAACCCCGACCGCTTCCTGATCCGGTCGGACGGTAACCTCGTCCGGTACATTGGTTTCGGACGGTTCGCCGACGATTTGCCAATAGGTGCCGCAGCCGCCTAACGCCGCCGTACCCAAGAGAAGAGCGATACAGTCTCTACGTCGCATCGAAGGGTTATCGCATGATCGGCGGGCGGCGGGAAGAACAGGATTGGCCGGCGGCCGCTACCGGCCCAGTTCCCGCATCGCATCGTCCAGACCCTGCAAGGTCAGTGGGAACATCCGGTCGTCCATCAGTTCCTTCACAACGCGAATGGACTCGTAATAGTCCCACACGTCCCGCGGCTGCGGATTTAGCCAGACCGAGCGCTCGTAAATGCGAAGCACGCGCTCCATCCAGACGTTGCCGGCCTCTTCGTTCCAGTGTTCGACGCTGCCACCGGGATAGACGATTTCGTAGGGGCTCATCGTGGCGTCGCCGACGAAGATGACCCGGTAATCCGATGGGTAGGTATGCAGCACCTCCCATGTATCCAGCGTTTCCGTGTGACGGCGGCGGTTATCCTTCCACACCCGCTCATACATGCAGTTGTGGAAATAGAAGAACTCGAGATGCTTGAACTCGCTTCGCGCGGCCGAGAACAGCTCTTCGCAGACCCGGATGTGATCGTCCATCGACCCGCCCACATCGAGGAACAACAGCACCTTCACCGCATTACGGCGTTCCGGCACCATCTTGAGGTCGAGATAACCCGCGTTGTTGGCCGTCGACTTGATCGTATCCGGCAGGTCGAGTTCCGTCGGCAATCCCTGGCGCGTGAATTTGCGCAGGCGGCGCAGCGCGATCTTGATGTTGCGTGTACCGATCTCAATCCGGTCGTCGAGATTCTTGAATTGCCGTTGGTCCCAAACCTTGACCGCGCGCCGGTGCCGCGATTCATTCTGGCCGATCCGCACGCCCTCGGGATTGTAGCCGTAGGCGCCGAAGGGCGAGCGGCCGGCGGTGCCGATCATCTTGTTGCCGCCCTGGTGTCGTTTCTTCTGTTCCTCGAGACGCTCTTTCAGCGTCTCCATCAATTTCTCCCATCCGCCCAGCGCTTCGATCTCGGCCATCTCTTCCTCGGTGAGGTGAAGCTCGGCTAGCTTGCGCAGCCATTCTTCCGGGATGTCGACCTCGATCTCGCCCTCCGGCCGTTCCAGCCCCTTGAAGACATGGCCGAACACCTGGTCGAAGCGGTCCAGGTTGCGCTCGTCCTTCACCAGGGCGGACCGGCTGAGATAGTAGAACTTATCGACGCTGTATTCCGCGCAGCCCTTCTCCATCGCGCCGATCAGGGTCAGGTACTCCTTGATCGAAACCGGCACGCCGGCGGTGCGGAGTTCGAGAAAGAAGTTGAAGAACATGGGTCGCTCCCGGATAGGCCGAACGGCGTCAGTCGTTGCCCTGATCGCGCCGCGCCATGAAGGCCAGGCGTTCGAAAAGCTGCACGTCCTGCTCGTTTTTGAGCAACGCGCCGTAGAGCGGCGGAATCATCTTGGACGGATCATTGCTGCGCAGCGCATCCGCCGGGATATCCTCGATCATCAGAAGCTTCAGCCAATCGAGCAACTCCGACGTCGAGGGGCGCTTCTTCAGACCCGGCACCTCGCGGATGTCGTAGAAGACCTTCATCGCCTCGCGGACGAGCATTCCCTGAATATCCGGATAGTGCACTTCCACGATATCCTTCATCGTGTCCTTGTCCGGGAAGGCGATGTAATGGAAGAAGCAGCGGCGCAGAAAGGCGTCCGGCAATTCCTTCTCGTTGTTCGACGTGATGATAACGATCGGACGCTGGGATGCTTTGACCTGCTCGCGCGTCTCGTAGACGAAGAACTCCATCCTGTCGAGTTCTAGCAAAAGGTCATTCGGAAACTCGATGTCCGCCTTGTCGATTTCGTCGATCAGCAGCACCGGGCGCTGATCCGAATCGAACGCTTCCCACAACTTGCCGCGCACGATGTAGTTCGAAATGTCGTGGACCTGTTCGTCGCCAAGCTGACTGTCCCGCAGCCGCCGCACGGCGTCATATTCATATAAGCCGTGCTGCGCCTTGGTCGTCGATTTGATATGCCATTCGATCAGCGGTGCGTTGATCGCCTCGGCAACCTCATGCGCGAGGATCGTCTTTCCGGTGCCCGGCTCGCCCTTGATCAGCAGCGGCCGTTCCAGGCTGATCGACGCGTTCACCGCGACCATCAGGTCCTCGGTCGCGACGTATTTATCGGTTCCTTCAAAGCGCATGGATTGTCCTGATTCTCGTTGATTGCCGTGATTTGCGGGGGGTTGTGCAGTGCGGCAAGAGTATGCCGACGCGGACTTTCGATCAAGTTGAAGCACGCCTGATGGACCGGCCTGCCGGTTGGAGAACAACGGGGAAATCGCGTAAGATCGCGGCCGATCCCGGAATATGCCGGTGGGACGGGCCATCCGGGCCGTACTGCCCGACATGTGCCGGAAAAAGCGGGTGATGGGCCCGTTTACAACTTTACAGACGCGCGGATACGCCGCATCTATGTGCCGCAAAAAACGCAGCATTCCCTCGGATTGCTGCCCGACACCGATACCATCAAGCTAGGAACGCCCGATCGGTCGACTTGATGGCGATTGCGTCCGCAGCGACCCGCCGTACGCAATCTCGCTAAGATCAGACGGGCACGACATCGTTAGACTGCTGGAGACCAATAGAAATGCCTGACAAGCCAGATATCATCTACACAATCGTCGACGAAGCGCCTGAATTGGCGAGCGGATCCTTCCTGCCGGTCATCCGGGCCTTCGTGCGCACCTCGGGCATTTCCGTCGGCACGAAGGACATATCCCTGGCCGGCCGCATCCTGGCCCAATTCCCCGACCGTCTCACCGCCGAGCAACGGCAGCCGGACGACCTCTCCGAACTCGGCGAGATCGTCAAGACGCCGGAAGCCAACGTGATCAAGCTGCCGAATATCAGCGCATCGGTTCCACAGCTCAAGGCGGCCGTCGCGGAGTTGCAGTCGCAGGGCTATGCCCTGCCCGACTATCCGGACGATCCGCAGTCGGACGAAGAGCGCAAGATCCAAGCGGCCTATACCGTCGCGACTGGCAGCGCCGTGAACCCGGTTCTCCGCGAGGGCAATTCGGACCGGCGCGCGCCGAATGCGGTCAAGGAATACGCCAAGAAAAACCCGCACCGGATGGGCACATGGTCGCCGGACTCCAAGACGCATGTCGCCTCGATGCCGGACAACGATTTCTTCGCCAACGAGAAATCCACGACCATCACCGACGCGCAGGCGGGCGACGCGCGGATCGAGTTCGTCGCCGAGGACGGGTCGGTTCAGGTGCTCAAGGATAATCATCCGCTGCAGCAGGGCGAAGTGGTCGATGCGACCTTCATGAGCGCCAAAGCGCTGCGCGCCTTCCTGATCGAACAGGTCGCCGATGCCAAGGAGCAGGACGTGCTGTTTTCCATGCATGTCAAAGCGACCATGATGAAGGTGTCGGACCCGATCATCTTTGGCCATGCGGTCTATGCCTATTTCAAGGACGTATTCGATAAGCACGCCGCGGCCTTGGACGAGGCTGGCGTCGACCCGGACGACGGCGTCGGCGATCTGCTCGTCAAAATCCAATCGCTCCCAGATGCGAAACGCGGCGAGATCGAGGCCGGCATCGATGCGTGCCTGGCCGAGCAGCCCGACATGTATATGGTGAATTCGGATCGCGGCATCACTAACTTGCACGTGCCGAGCGACGTCATCATCGACGCCTCCATGCCCGCGCTGATCCGCGACGGCGGCAAAGGCTGGGGCCCCGACAATGAACAGCACGACACCAAATGCGTCATCCCGGACCGGAGCTATGCGCCGGTCTACGCGGAGGCAATCGATTTCTTCAAGGAGAACGGCGCCTTCGATCCGTCGACCCTGGGCACCGTCCCGAATGTGGGCCTGATGGCGCAGAAGGCCGAAGAATACGGCTCGCACCCGCAAACGTTCAAGGCACCCAGCAAGGGCACGATGCGCGTCGTCGACGCCGCCGGCAACGTGATCCATGAGCATGCGGTCGAAACCGACGACATCTGGCGCATGTGCATGGTCAAGGACGCGCCGATCCGCGATTGGGTGCAGCTCGCCGTGTCGCGGGCCCGGATTACCGGGGCGCCCGCGGTGTTCTGGTTGAACAAGGACCGTGCGCATGACGCGCAACTCATCACGAAGGTCGAGACATATCTGAAGGACCACGACACCGACGGGCTCGACATCCACGTCATGGCGCCCAAGGAAGCGACGCGTTTCTCGATGGAGCGGATGGCCAAGGGCGAAGACACGATTTCGGTCACCGGCAACGTGCTTCGCGACTACCTGACCGACTTGTTCCCGATCCTCGAATTGGGCACCAGCGCCAAGATGCTGTCCGTGGTGCCATTGATGAACGGCGGCGGCTTGTTCGAGACCGGCGCCGGCGGCTCCGCGCCAAAGCATGTGCAGCAATTCGTCGAGGAAGGTCATCTCCGCTGGGATTCACTGGGCGAGTTCTGCGCCCTGGCCGCCTCGCTCGAACATTTCGCCCGGTTCTCCGGCAACCAGAAGGCCCAGGTTCTTGCCGACTCGCTCGACGCCGCGACGGCGAAATTCCTCGACACCAACAAATCGCCGAGCCGCAAGGTGGGTGAAATCGATACGCGGGGAAGCCATTTCTACCTGGCGCTCTACTGGGCGCAGGCGCTCGCGGCCCAGGATGCGGACGCCGATTTGAAATCCCAATTTACGCCGATCGCGAAAGCGATGACCGACAACGAATCCAAGATCATGGACGAGTTGAACGCGGCACAGGGCTCACCGGTGGATCTGGGTGGCTACTTCCATCAGGATCAGGACAAGCGCAACGCCGCGATGCGGCCGAGTGCCACGCTGAACGAGATCATCGAGTAGGATTGGGTGCGGTGGGGCCGTCAGGCCCCGTTCATCGCCGCTTCGATCGCCGAAAGCGCCGCGTCCGCCGCGGCCCCGTCGGGACCGCCCGCCTGCGCCATGTCCGGACGGCCGCCGCCGCCCTTGCCGCCGATCGCGGCCGAGCCCGCGCGGACCAGTTGCACCGCGTCGAACCGTTCGACCAGGTCGCCGGTCACGCCGACGACGAGCGACGCCTTGCCTTCGTTCACCGCGACCACCGCGACGACGCCGGATTCGATCTGCTGTTTCAGGGTGTCGACCAGCGGCTTCAACTCCTTCGCCGGAACGCCGTCGAGTTTGCGCGTCGCCAGCTTCACGCCCGCGATCTCGCGCGCCTCTTCGGGCGCGGCGCTGCCGCCGCCGCCCGCCGCGAGTTTCTGGCGCAGGTCCGACACCTCGCGCTCGAGAGTCCGGCGCTCTTCCAATAGGGCCGCAACCCGGGTCGGGACGTCGCCGGGCGCCGTGCGCAGCGCCGCCGCCGCATCGGCAAGGGCATTCTCCCGCTCGGCCACGAACCGATAGGCCGCGTCACCGGTCAACGCCTCGATGCGCCGTACGCCGGCCGCCACTGCGCTTTCGCCGGTGATCTTGAAGAAGCCGATATCCCCGGTACGCCGCACATGGGTGCCGCCGCACAACTCGGTTGAGAAATAAGGATTGCCTTCGCCCTCATCGTGCGCCATCGAAACGACGCGCACCTCGTCGCCGTATTTCTCGCCGAAAAGCGCCAATGCGCCCGCTTCCACGGCCTCGTCGGGCGTCATAAGCCGCGTCCGCACATCGCCGTTCTGCCGGATGCGCGCATTCACCTCGGACTCGATCGCGGCGATGTCCTCCGCGGTCATCGGCTTGGGATGGCTGAAATCGAACCGCATGTAATCGGGCGCCACGGACGAGCCCTTCTGGGTCACGTGATCGCCGAGACGGCGGCGCAAGGCTTCGTGCGTTAGATGAGTGACGGAATGGTTGGCGCGCAATCGGCCGCGGCGGTCGCCGTCGACCCGCATTTCCACCGCATCGCCGACGGACAGCGTCCCGCGCGTGACCTTGCCCATGTGGATATGCATGTCGTCGAGTTTCTTCAACGTGTCCTCGACGGCGACTTCGGCGCCGTCCGCGGTAAACAGGATCCCGGTATCGCCCATCTGGCCGCCGGACTCGCCGTAGAACGGCGTCTGGTTGGCGACCACCGACACCGCCTGCCCCGCTTCGGCGGACTCGACCGGCTTGCCGTCGACGACCAATGCCGTCACGACGCCTTCGGCGCTTTCCGTCTCGTAGCCGAGGAACTCGGTCGCACCGATCTCCTCCTTGAGGTCGAACCAGACCACGTCGGTCGCCGCATCGCCGGATCCGGCCCACGCCTTGCGCGCGGCGGCACGCTGCCGCTCCATCGCCGTGTCGAAACCGTCGGTATCGACCGCCCGGCCCTGCCCGCGCAGGATGTCCTGCGTCAGGTCGAGCGGAAAGCCGTAAGTATCGTACAGCTTGAACGCGACCTCACCGGGCAGCGCCTGAGAATCGCCGAGCTTGCCGGTCTCCTCCTCGAGCAGACGCAGGCCGCGCCCCAGCGTCTCCTTGAAGCGTGTCTCCTCGAGCTTGAGCGTTTCGGTAATCAGGGCCTCGGCGCGGGTCAACTCGCCGAAATGCTGGCCCATCTGACCAACGAGCGCCGGCACCAGCTTATGCATCAACGGTTCCTGGCAGCCCAGCATGTGAGCATGCCGCATGCCGCGCCGCATGATCCGGCGCAACACATAACCGCGTCCTTCGTTCGCCGGCAGCACCCCGTCCGCGATCAGGAAGCTGCAGGCCCGCAGGTGATCCGCGATCACCCGGTGCGATACGCCGCGTTCGCCGTCGACCGGCGCGCCGCTCGCGTCGGCCGATGCGGCGATCAGCGCCTGCATCAAATCTGTTTCGTAGTTGTCGTGGTGGCCCTGCAAGACGGCGGCGATGCGCTCGAGGCCCATGCCGGTGTCGATCGACGGCTTGGGCAGATCCACGCGCGTGTCGGGATCGGTCTGCTCGTATTGCATGAACACGAGGTTCCAGATCTCGATGAAGCGGTCGCCATCCTCGTCCGGGCTGCCTGGCGGCCCGCCGGGAATCTTGGGCCCATGGTCAAAGAAGATTTCGGAGCACGGCCCGCAGGGTCCGGTATCGCCCATCGCCCAGAAATTGTCCGACGTGGCGATGCGGATGATCTTGTCTTCGGGCAAACCGGCAATCTTCTTCCACAACGCCGCCGCATCGTCGTCTTCCGCGAAGACGGTGACCAGCAGCTTGTCTTCCGGCAGACCGTATTCCTTGGTCACCAGGTTCCAAGCCAGCTCGATCGCCAATTCCTTGAAATAATCGCCGAAGGAAAAGTTACCGAGCATCTCGAAGAAGGTGTGATGCCGCGCCGTGTAACCGACATTCTCCAAGTCGTTATGCTTGCCGCCGGCCCGCACGCATTTCTGAGACGTGGTGGCGCGGTTGTAGTCGCGCTGCTCGGCGCCGGTGAAGACATTCTTGAACTGCACCATGCCCGCGTTGGTGAACATCAGCGTGGGGTCGTTGCGCGGCACCAGCGGCGACGAATCGACCACTTCATGGCCATGTTTCCGGAAATACTCCAGGAAGGCGGTTCTGATCTCGTTGGTTGTGCTCATTGTCTTCCCATCACCCGCGGCAAACGGCTGAAAGTCCACCCTATTAGCGAAATCCCAACCGTCGGCGCGGCGGGCTGACAGCGGTTGTACCCCGCGCCCCGGGGGCTGTCCAGCGACCCAACGGACAGGAAACCGCCGCGAAGGGACGGCCGAAAATATTTAGGGCGCCGGCCCGCGACGTCAACGCGAACGGCCGGCCCTTCCCCAACGGCGAGCCCGCCGGACCCAAAGGTAAGTCCCAAGTCCATGATCAGGGCAAAAAAACTGCGGCGAAGGCCGAAACCCACGCCGCAGGCGGTTCGAGGGGAGGGAACCGCTTAATTTAGGCCGTGCCGAGGGTTAGGCCTCGCCGGCCAGGGGAGCCTCGTCGTCGCCGGCGTCCGCATCGTCATCGGCGGTCGGGCCTTCGAGCATGGCCTCGGAAAGGATGCCCGCGCTCTCGCGGATGCGCCGTTCGATCTCATCCGTGATTTCCGGGTTCTCCTTGAAGAACGTCTTGGCGTTTTCGCGGCCCTGGCCGATCCGTTGATCGCCGTAGGAGAACCACGCGCCGGACTTGTCGACGATCCCGGCGTTGACGCCGAGGTCGAGCAATTCGCCCATCTTGGAGATGCCTTCGCCGTACATGATATCGAACTCGACCACCTTGAACGGTGGCGAGACCTTGTTCTTTACCACCTTGACCCGGGTCTGGTTGCCGACCACCTCGTCGCGGTCCTTGATCTGGCCGATCCGGCGGATGTCGAGCCGGACGCTGGCGTAGAATTTCAACGCGTTGCCGCCGCTCGTCGTCTCCGGGCTGCCGAACATGACGCCGATCTTCATGCGAATCTGGTTGATGAAGATGACCATCGTGTTCGACCGGTTCATCGACCCGGTCAGCTTGCGGAGCGCCTGGCTCATCAAGCGCGCCTGCAGGCCGACATGCGTATCGCCCATCTCGCCTTCCAGCTCGGCGCGCGGCACGAGGGCGGCGACCGAGTCGACCACCAGCACGTCGATCGCGCCGGAGCGGACCAGCGTGTCCGCAATTTCGAGCGCCTGTTCGCCGGCGTCGGGCTGCGAGATCAGCAGGTCGTCGAGATTGACGCCGAGTTTCTTGGCGTAGGACGGGTCGAGCGCGTGTTCCGCGTCGATAAAGGCGCAGGTGCCGCCCTTCTTCTGGGCCTCGGCCAGCACATGCAGCGCCAGCGTCGTCTTGCCCGAGCTTTCCGGTCCGTAAATCTCGACAACCCGCCCTTTGGGCAGGCCGCCGATGCCGAGAGCGATGTCGAGGCCGAGCGATCCCGTGGGGACCGATTCAATCTCGACGGCCTGTTCCTGTTGGCCGAGCTTCATGATCGAGCCCTTACCGAAATTCCGCTCGATCTGGGTCAGGGCTGCGTCCAACGCTTTCTGTTTGTCCATGATGTCCTTTTCGACGAGGCGCAAGGCTGAATTCGACATGATGTCCTTCCCTTATTTCACAGGCCCCGGGCGGATGCAATGCGTCGGATATGTCGGGTGAAACCGTGCGTCCGATGCAATGGCGGGAACGGAGCGGTGCAAAACCCGTGTTCCCCCGGCCACCAAGGGCGTCAATCCAGTGCCTTCATATGTACCAGTTTTGTTCTCTTGTGCAAGTTCTTTTTTTGTTCTCATTCGGACAACGAGTAAACCGTTGCCCGTCAAGCTCTTTTCTGCCCGGAGAACTGCGGAAAGGCGGTTTTTGTCACCGCGCCTGCCCCAGCATCTTCACATGCTCGGCGGCTTCGCGGCCGGCGATTCGGCCGAAGGTGGCGCCCGCCATCAGGCCGGTGCCGCTGGCGTAGTTGTGGAAATACAGGCCGCCGACCATCTCCCCCGCCGCATAGAGGCCGGGGATGGCGCGCTTGCCGGTTCGCTCGACCTCGGCCTTGGTGCTGACCTTGATGCCGCCGAAGGTGAAGGTGACGCCCGCGGTCACCGCGTAAGCGTCGAAGGGCGGCGTGTCCAAGGGGTTGGCCCAATTGGATTTATTGATCGCCAGCCCCTCGGTGCAGCGGCCGTCATGCACGTTCGGGTCGAACGGGATGTCGGTGCGGACCGAGTCGTTGAATTCCTTGACCGTCTGGATGAACCGCTCGGGGTTCACACCGTCGAGTTTGGCCGCCAACTCTTCGATGGTGTCCGCCGAGACCTTGGTGATTCGGCGGATGTGGTACTCGCTGCGCAGCAGATGCGTGACCTTCTGGTCGAAGATCTGCCAGGCAAACATGCCCGGCTGCTGCAGGATTTCGCCGCCGTAACGCGCGTAGCAATAGCTGTGGAAATCCTCGCCCTCGTCGCGGAACCGCTCGCCGTTGGCGTTCACGACGATGCTGAACGGCACGTTGTGTTTCTGGAACTGGTCGCCGATGTCCAGGTCGCCGTAGGGCGGCGCGTTCAGGTCCCAGGCGACCGCGTGGCAGCCGGACCAGTGGCCGTAGGGCATGGCGCCGATGTCGAGCGCCATGTTGAGCCCTTCCCCGTTGTTGTATTCGGTGCCGCGCACCTTGGCGAGGTCCCAGCCGGGGCCGAGATAGCGCGCGCGCATCTCCTGGTTCGATTCGAAACCGCCGCAGGCCAGCACCACCGCCTTCGATTCCAGGTTCAGCACCTTGCCCTTGTGGCGGCAGCGCACGCCGTGCACGCCCCGGTCCTCGTCATAGAGCAGGTCGGTCGCCGTCGCCTCGTAGAGCACCTCGATGCCGGCCTTCTCGGCCGTATCGTGCAGCGTCTGGACCAGTTGCTCACCGCCGCCGTTGATGCGCAGCGCCAGCCCGCCCCAGAACTTGAACTTGCCGTCCACCTTGAACGCCTGCCGCCCGGTCGCCGGAATCAGGTCGATGCCGTGCGTGGTCATCCACTTGGCGGTGTCGAAACTGTTGGTGACCAGCACCTCGATCAGGTCCGCGTCCGAGCGGTACTGGGTCATGCGGAAGATGTCGTCGTAATACTGGTCGTGCGTGTAGGTGCCGAAATCGATGTTGTCGAGATCCTCATCGGCCAAGCTCGGGCACAACTCCATAAGGTCGTCGACCCCGTTGTAGGAGAACCGGAAGGCCCCGCCGGTAAAGGCCGAGTTACCGCCGCGCGAGTCCTTGGGCGCGGTTTCCAGCATCAGCACCGACGCGCCGTTCTCCACCGCCGACAGCGCCGAACAGGTCGCCGCATTCCCCGCGCCGACCACGATGATATCGAATTCTCTTCCGACGACGTCCGCCATTTTCGATGACCTTTCTTATTTCTTTTTTGCGTCCCGGCCGGCACGTGCAGCGCCGACGGCGCTGCAATTCGCATTAATTCGACCGGATATCGCCTTTATACCAAAGGAACGGCCCGCACCGCCAAACGGCCAGATTGCGCCCCACTGCATCCCCCACTACCATCGGACCATTGCGTGCATTCCGCACGCAGCACAACAATCAGGGGATATTGGCTGCACATGACCTTAGCAATGCCAAACTTTTGGCTCCGGGCGAGAAGTATCCCCAAAGTCCTGATGCTCGGCTGGGTTTTCGCCTTGCTCGCGGCCTGCCAAACCACGCATCCCGACTGGGGCCGCGGCCCGGTCACACTGTCCCCCTCTAGCCAACTTGCCTTGAACCGCTACATGGGGACCCAGGAAGCCGCAGCCTTCGCCCTCACGACCGATGGCCGCTTGGCTTTTTTCTCCTATTGTCCGGGAGGCCACGGACTGGATTGCGTCGAAGCCTATGAGAGCGCGCTCAGCGGATGCCGTCGCGTGGTAAAGGGCCGCATAGAATGCAAAATATTCGCTGACCTTCGAGATGTGGTCTGGCAAGGCCCGGTGACCATGGCGTCGAATGCGTCATTGCTTCGGCTGAAGAATATCGACAACGCGAAGTTCTGTTACGACAGTAATTCGAAAACCTACTATGTCGTCGGTCAGCAATGCATTTTTGAAGACGAGGAGGTAACCCGCGAGGCTTATGCTGCCGGCGTCGGAAAGTCAGTGACCGTCTATTGCCGGAAAAAGGCGCCCGCCACGCAATCCAGATACTACACCGCGAAAGGAGCCTGCGACCCCATCGACCGCGAAGTCAGCAAGGCGCTGTTCGAGATGAGCAAGACTTTTTGCCGGTCCGCCGGCGGCGACTATTACCGCGCCAACGGCAAATGCGAGCCCCAAGACGCGGAGGTCGGCGAAGCCGAGTTCAAGCGAAAAACCGCCGAGCGCGTTCGCTGACAAACAATTCGGCATTCGTGATGCGCCCGTTCCTGCTCCTTGCAGCCTTGCTCCTGATCCTCAGCGGCTGCCAAACGACGGTGACCGTTAACGAACCCGCTAAAACCGTACAAACCGCCTATGTCCTATACGGTCGGGAAATCCCGTTGCCACCGGCGGCGGGAAGCGGCTGGCAGGTCGCCGTCGAACGTCGCCATACCGGCAGCCGCGGCACGCCGCTCGCGGACGTTCTTATGGCCCGCCAAGCAAACGGCAAGGTCAGCGCCATCGTATGGGCGACGGCAAGCGGTCCGGTCCCACAGGGAAAACCCGTGGATTGGCAGGAGCCGGCATTCTGCGACAACGGCACGACCGACATCGCCAGACAATACACCGGCGTTTTTTGGCCGGGACAGGATTGTTGGGGCGTAAAGCAAGCCGACGACATCTTCAGCACGTCCACGAATCCAACGGTCCGGCAGTTCAAGGATTGGGCCCTGCGGCAGGGTGCGACCATCGGTGAAGAACTCGCGACGGTGTCTTACCGCTACGCCAATGCAAGCGGCCTGGTCGAGGTAACCTATGCGTTCGACCCGGACCACCTGGTCCCGCTGACCCTACCCTTCTACGATGCACCGCGGCAGGAGGGCGAACATTTGCTCGCGGAGTGGGCCCAACGGTTCCACGTGAAGGTTCGCCTCGGGTATCACGGACTCGCCGTGCAGGGCGTGCGGCTGTCCGCGATCACGCAAGACTTTACGCGCACCGCCCTTGTCACCGACACGAAACGACAACCGAACGAGTCCGGGACCACATTGCCCGAACCGACTTTTCCGCTACACAGGGTGTATGGCCTGATCGGCGACATCTCGACGACGAAAACCAGCGATTTGATCGCCCAAAATTTCGAACGGTTGATCTTTCAAACCGAATTCGGCGGCCCTGATCCGTGGCTACGCAAATGGAACCGGCATCCGGTCCTGCGCTATGCCCGATCGGCGCGACCCAGGACCAAGGAAGCCGTAGTCGCCGCCGCGACCCGACTTAGCCAAATCACCGGATTGAATTTTTCGCGCATCGAGGTGACGGAAACCCTCTCCGAAGAAAGGAACGATCACAAACGGGCGGGTGTCATCACCGTACTGGATCAGCCCGGCAACGTCAGCGCACGAACCTGCTCGGGCCGCCTTTTCTACGGCAAGGACGGGTCAATCCTCGCGGCGGTCATCATAATCGGATCGGCATATAAGGATCACGATACGGACGAATGCGTCACCGAAGAATTGGCGCAGTCGCTGGGACCGATCAACGACACGACCGTCGTCCCGCAATCGATGTTCAACGACCAGACAAACGGAATCGTCTCGGCGCTGACCTGGCATGACGCGGTCATCCTTCGCGCTTTGTACAGTGACAGGCTTATCACGGGCATGCCTCGCGACCGGGCGCTGCCGGTCATGCGCAGCGTAATCCGAAAGACGCTGAACGAACTGGAACAGAATATCCGCCCCACCCGAACGGAATATTGAGCTACACTACCAAGTTCCCAATCAGCGTTCCGCCACATCCTGCGGCGGAACAACGCCTTCGCATTGCAACATTCCCATCACCAGGAATTCGACATGAGCACTGAGACATCGAAACGCATCGCCATTCTCGGCTTCAGCCTGGAGACCAACCGTTTTGCTCCAATCTGCGGCGAGGCGGAGTTCCGCGACCGCGGCCTGTTCTACGGCGAGGAGATCACCGAAGACGCCCGCCGGCCGGCGCCGGTGATCAACGGCGGCATCTGCGGCTTCTTCAAGGTGATGGACGCGCACGGCCCGTGGGAGCCGGTGCCGATCGCCTTCGCCAGCGCGCATCCGAACGGCCCGGCGGAGAAATCCTTCTTCGATGGACTTCTCCAATCCATGCGCGAAGGCCTTGAAAAGGCGGGCGACCTAGACGGCGTCTATGTCTGCGAGCACGGTGCGGGCCTGGCCGAGGGCAACGACGACCCGGACGGCGAAGTGTTCGCCCTGGTGCGCGGGATCGTCGGGCCGGACGTGCCCGTGATCGCGACCCTGGACCTGCACGCCAACGTGTCAGAGCGCATGGTCAGCGAACCCGACGTGCTGATCTCCTACATCACCAACCCGCATGTGGATGCGTTCGAACGCGGGGAGGAAGCGGCGCGCTGCATGCTGGAGATGTTCGATGGCGTGAAACCGAAGATGGCGTCGATTCGCATCCCCTTGGTCGCACCGTCGGTGACGCTGCTGACCGCGGAGGGCCATCCCTACGGCGACCTGATCCGGCTTGGCCAAACCAAACTCGGTTCCGATATCATGAACGTCGCCATCACCGCGGGTTTCGCCTTCAGCGATACCGACCGCAACGGCATGACGATCACCGTGACCGCCCGCGAGGACCAGGCGAAGGCCGACGCCCTCGCCCGCGAACTGGCGATCGCTGGCTGGGCCGACCGCGAGCGGTATCAGACGCGGATGACCGATTTGGCGGAATGCACCCGGCGCGCGCTGGAGGTGGGCAAGGACGCGAGCAAGCCGAACCTGCTGTTTTGCGATCCGGCAGACAATCCCGGCGGCGGCGGACGCGGCAACACGACCTATATCCTGAAATCCTTCGCCGAGGCGGGGGTGGAGAATTGCATCTTCGCCGTGTTCAACGATCCGGCGCTGGTCAAGCGCGCGGACGAGGCCGGCGTCGGCGCCACCTTCACCGCGACCTTCAACAGCGAAGAGCCGAACCAGTTCTCCGAACCGTTCGAGGCCGAGGTGACGGTCGAAAAACTGAGCGACGGGGAATTCGCCGGCACCGTCGGCATGCCGAAGGGACGCACGGTGCAACTCGGCCGCTCCTGCCTGCTGCGGCTCGGCGGCATCCGGATCATCGTGATCTCGATCCGACAGCAATGCCTCAGCAACGACTACCTGCAGCATTTCGGCGTGGACGCCGCCGAAGCCCGCAGCACGGTGGTCAAATCGCGCGGCCATTTCCGCGCCGGCTTCCAGCACCTTTTCCCGCCCGAGCGCATCATCGAAGCCGACGTGCCGGGCCTGACCTCGTGTAACCTGCTCACCTTCCCGTGGGAACACATGCCGCGCCCGGTCTACCCGATGGACCCGGAAACGACCTGGGAGCCGCCGGCGGCGTGAGCGTCAATCGCGGCGCTTCGCATCGACCGGAAACGGTGCTACCGTCCCTCCCGACCGGCATCGCGTGGCCGGTCGGCGCAATTCGGAAAGGCTCCCATGACTGATTTCGAGACGGGCGGCGGCGGACTGTCCAGCGGGCGGCAACCGCACAAACTCTTGGTCGCCACGTGTTATCTGGCGGCGATCTTCATTGCCTACACCTTCGTGAAGTATCTGTATTTCAAGTTCATCCCGAATCCCGACGCCAACTCGATCTTCCGCGACCTGGAAACATGGAGCGGCATTTCATGGGTCAATCCCTATTTCCGCTTTTTCACCGGGGGCGTCGAGTTGGTTGCCTCGATCCTGTTGTTCATCCCGGGGCTGCAACTGCTCGGCGCGCTGCTGACCGCAGGGACGCTCACAAGCGCCATTCTGCTGCATCTCGTCGGCCCGATCGGTATCGAAGGGGCGCGCGGCGATCTGTTCATGGAAGCGGTAGTTTGCACCGTGCTGGCGTGCGGCATCATCTTCGTCCGGCGCCACGAAATCCCGCGACTTCTCCAGTTCCTCCTGCTCGATCCGTCGCTTTACCGGTTGCGCTAGAAGAGGTCGCTATTGGAAGCTCGATCAAAGGATCGCCCGGCAGCTGCGGTCAGGGACGCCATTGCATGATGGTGTGGGTTTCGGTTTCGTCGACAACCGCGAATCCCAACCGCTCGTATAATGCCGCGGCACGCGGGTTCACCTTCATCACGCGCAGTCGGATCGGCAGGCCGAGACGCCGGGCCTCACCGAAAAGCAGGGACATGCAGCGCTCGCCGATGCCGTGCCCTTGGTACTCCGGCGCAATGAATATCTGATTGAGCTTGAGGCACTCGCTCGTCAGATCGAGCGTCATGATCCCACAATCCGCGCCCTGAAAGCGGATGACCCGGTAATCGTAGAGTGCGAAGTTGCGCTCGTGGCGTTGGCGCTCCTTTCGGTCATCCCACCCACCGCTCTTGTCGACATAGACCCGGAAGGCCGCCTTCCGCATCGCAAAGGCAAACGCGCTGTCGTCCTCTGCGCAACGACGCAGCACGAGTTCCCCGGCCCCGTCGCGCAACAGGGGGTCAAGTTTTGGATTGTCCGTCACCACGAAACCCCGCGACAGCCGCACCATTGCCGAAAGGTGGATACGCTAGCACGGTCCTCCTGACACCCTTGTGTCAGCAGTAGTCGAAGCCAAGAATTTAGAAACCGGTGCTATCCCGACGGCGGCGGTTCGACCAGGACGTCCTTCACCTTGCCGGCAAGCTGCCGCAGGCTGAAGGGCTTGGCGAGGAAGTTGACGTTGTCCATGCTCTCCACCTCGCGGATCACGGATTCCTCGGCATAGCCGGAAATGCAGATCACCGGCAGGTCCGGGAATTTGCGCCGCGCCGCCGCCACGACCGTGGCGCCGTCCGCCTTGGGCATCACCATGTCGGTGATCAGAAGGTCGATATCCTCCCGGCCCAACAGTTCGATGGCATTCTCGCCGTTGACGGCCTCGATCACATGGTACCCCTTGCTGCGCAGCGCCCGCGCACCGAATAGGCGTACCGGGTCTTCGTCCTCGACCAGCATAATCGTGCCGCCACCGGTGAGATCCTTCGCCGCGGGCGGGCGTTCCGCCGGGGCCTTGGCGCTCGCCTTCTCCTCGGGTCCGTCATAGCGCTGCAGATAGATCGTGAAGGTCGAGCCTTTGGCCTCGCCGTCACTGTCGGCAAAAATGAAACCCTCGGTCTGCTTGATGATGCCGTAGACCGTGGCGAGCCCGAGCCCGGTTCCGGACCCGACCTCCTTGGTCGTGAAGAAGGGATCGAAAATCCGATCCAACACCTGCTGCGGCATGCCGATACCGTCATCGGTGACCGTGATCATCACGTAGTCGCCCGCCGGCATGATCTCGGCATGCGCGCGGTCGATTTCAGACAACAGGCTGCAGTTGCGGGTACTGATCGTCAGATGGCCGCCGCGCGGCATGGCATCGCGCGAATTGACCGCGAGATTGATGATGACTTGTTCGAGCTGCCCCTGGTCGACCTTGACCTTGCCCAACTCGCGCCCGTGAACGAATTTCAAATCGATCGATTCACCGAGCAGCCGGTGCAGCAGGCTGGACAGTTCGGACAACACGTCGGTCACGTCCAGCACACGCGGCTGCAGCGTCTGCTGCCGAGAGAAGGCAAGCAGCTGGCGCACGAGACGCGCCCCGCGGTTCGCGTTCTGCTTGATCTGCATGACGTCGGCGAAGCTCTGCTCGCCCGGCTGGTACCGTTGCAACAACAGGTCGCAGAAGCCGATCATCGCGGTCAGCAGGTTGTTGAAGTCGTGCGCGATACCGCCGGCGAGCTGACCGACCGCCTGCATCTTGAGGGACTGCGAGAATTGGACCTCGAGTTTCTTCTTCTCGGTCGTGTCGATCATGTGAAGGGCCAAGCCGCCGGGACCTTCCTCCGCGGTCTCGGTCTCGGCGGGGCGCCGCGAGAAATACATCGACGCGACACGGTTGCCCATGCCCTCGATTTCGACGTCGATCGGCACCGCCATCTGGGCGTCGTCCAAACGGCCGGACAGGCGTTGCGATAATCCGGGTCGGTCGATCGCGCGCACGAATTCCACGATCGGTTGCCCGACCGGGTCGTCACAGCCCAACAAGTCGCGGCAAGCGGGATTACACTCGACGACCCGGCCATCCGCATCGAGCACGGCCATGCCGACGGGAACCGTCTCAAGCTGATTGCGGAGTCCTGCAAGTTCGGCGGTCAACGCATCCTGATCACGCACCGCGCTTACGCTGTGGCTGCTCCAGATAACCTCGCCCGGCGCCCCCGGCGCCGCGCCCAGCGTCAGCTTCAACGGATCGCGGCCGGCCCGCGGCAAGGTAATCTCCGCCTGTTCGGCCGTTCCTTCGAGCGCGTGATCGCGCAGCTTTTTAAAGGCACGGGCGGCATCGTTCTGCGTCCGGAAGACATACATGGTCCAGAGTCCGGCCTCTTCCTTCGTCTCCGCGCCGCAAATGCTCAGGAATTCCAAGAACGGTCCATTGACGTAGGTCAGCCGCCCGTCGCCCTCTTCGAGCGCTACGCCGGCCCCCGATACGACGCCGATCCGGTTGAGCATGTCCCGCGAGGCCCTGCCGCGCCCCCGCAGGGCGCCCCACACCAGCACCAGGGCGACAAATCCGAGCGCGGCGACCGTCGCGTAGACCGGGATCCGGGCATCGGCCGAGAACCCGCCCGACCGCTCGAAATAGTAGAGTACGCCCATCGCCACGCCGACGAAGAGAACCAGCAAAAACAGCCGGCCACCCCCGCCGCTCACGGCGGGCGGCATGCTGATGGGCCCGCCTTTCGCGCGCGCCCTTTCGCCCGGCTTCGCCGCCACCGGGTCGAGGCTGTGCTTCGACGTGGCGTCGACGATTTCGCGCTGGTCATCCGGCACTTGTGGTCTCCTTAGGCATAGTCCGGCCTTCGAGATTCCAGACATAGCTGATTATCTCGGCCACCGCCTGATAGTGCTCCTGCGGCACCTCTTCATCAAGGTCTACGCTCGAAAAGAGCGCGCGCGCCAAGGGCGGATTTTCAACGATCGCGATGTCATTTTCCTCGGCAACCTCGCGAATCTTCGCGGCGATCAGGTCCGCGCCCTTGGCGACAAGCATCGGCGCGGTCATTTCGCCGGGCTTGTATTTCAGGGCCACGGCATAATGGGTCGGGTTGGTGACCACCACATCGGCCTCCGGCACGGCCTGCATCATGCGGGCGCGGGCCCGATCCTGCCTGATCTGGCGCAACCGTTGGCGGGCGGTCGGATCACCTTCGGACTGTTTGAATTCGTCCTTTACCTCCTGTTTGGTCATCCGCATCTGCTTGGTATGCTGTTGCCGTTGGAAGACGACGTCGGCGACGGCAATGACGAGCAATACGGCAAGAATGGCCACCAGCATCTGCATCACCAACTCGTGCAGCACCGACAGGAAATCCGGGATCGCGAGGGTCGGGACGATGTCGATGGCATCGAGCGCGGGCATGACCGCCAAAATCCCGATGGTCCCGACAATCGCGAGCTTAACGATGCCCTTCACGAACTCCATCGTCTGCTTGATGGACACAAGGCGTTTCGCGCCACGGATGGGATCGAACTTCTCGAATTTCGGTTCAAGCGCTTTCGGCGAATAGACGAAACCGTTCTGGAGGACCGGCCCCACCATCGCGATGATGAAGAAAAAGAGCAGCGGGAAAAATATCGCGGCGAACACCGCCTTGAACGTCTCGTAAAGCTGCTGACCGGCATTCGCCGGATCGACCCGGATCAGGTCCGGCGTGGATAGATACGGGATCAGGGCCAAGCGAATATCGTTCATGAATGTCGGCGCCATCATCCCGAGCACGAGCGCCCCGACCGTCAGCATGAGCCACGTGTTCAGTTCACGACTGACCGCCACCTGTCCTCGCCGACGTCCATCGTCGAGCTTCTTTTGCGTCGGGTCTTCGGTTTTTTGGGCGTCGTCCGTATCTTCCGACATGATGTTACCCCGCGCAGCGAATGCGCGGCCTCACTGTCAACCCGGCAGGAATAATCGGGTAAATGTTGTTTGATAGTAGTTAAGAAACCACAAAAGGGCCGCCGGAAAGGTGGTCAACATCAGGAACAGACCCAGCGTGATCTGCGCCGGCAAGGCGACCAGGAAAATCGGCATCTGAGGCATCAATCGCGCCAACAGGCCCATGCCGGTGTAGAATGTAATGCCGAACATCACGAACGGCATCGCGACCTGCAGCCCGACCCGGAAACTCTCCGCCAGCAAATGGGCCAGGGTTTGGGTGAAATCGTCAAAGGCCGGGACCAAGCCAGGCTGAAACAGCATGTAGCTGTCCAAGAGCGCCATCAGCATCAGATGATGCGTATCGGTCGCGAAGATCAGCAGCAATCCCAAAATCGACAGGAATACCGCCGGCAACGCGCTTTGATCCGAAAGCAGCGGATTGAACAGCATCGCGTTCGCGAGGCCGCTGAGAAAAGCCAACATCGCGCCACCGGTCGCCAGCGCGGACATCAAGAGTCGCGCGACGGATCCGATGAATACGCCGATCAAGATTTCACCCAGCACAAGCAGAAACAAGCTAAGCGGCGCCGCCGGCAATGCCGGCAGCCTATCCTCGACGATCGGTGTCAGAAGAACGGTTATGGTGAGCGCGATCAACAATCGGATGCGCGGCGAAACATAGGTCTCGCCGAAACCCGGCATCGTGATGAGCGTCGAGCCCAGACGCGCAAACACTAGCGCGTAGGCGAAAATTTCTGCGGGTAGTAGATCTTGCAGCATGATGCGTCAGCTGATGCCGACGATCCTATCGGTCACCGATTCCATGAAGCGCTGCATCACGCTGAACATGAAGGGCAGCAACACCAGCAAGGACGTAAACACAATGAGAATTTTGGGCACGAAGGTGAGTGTGATCTCCTGAATCGACGTCAGCGCCTGAAACAACGAGACCGTCAAACCAACTATCAACCCCACGAGCATGATCGGCGTCGCAACCGTCAACATCGTCAGCACGGCATCGCGCGCAAAATCCAATACCTGCGCCTCGTTCATGCGGCTAATTTCCCCCGTCAGATGACCGCGGACGGCCCCCTATCCCGACTTGGCCGGCGATTAGATCGGCATCCGAAGAATTTCCTGATAAGCGCTGATCACGCGGTCGCGCACCGTAACGACCGTCTGCAGCGTCATTTCGGCGCTGTTGACCGCGGTGACGACTTCCATCAAATCCGCTTCGCCGACAACCGCTTTCGCCGTCATCGCCTCGGCGGTCTTGCCGGATTGCATGGCGTCTTCCGCGACCTTACCCACCAAATCCGCAAAGGATGAATCCTTCGGCGATTTCGGGGCATCCATACCGGCGCCACCCAACCGCGCCGCTTGCGTGAATGCCTTGATCGCATCGTTCGGATTAATCGCCATGTCCCACCTCTCTCCTCGCTATGCGCATTGGCCGCGCGGACCTAGCGCAACAACTCCAACGTATTCCGCAACATCGTTCGGCTCACCTCGATCATGTTAAGGTTCGCCTCGTAACTGCGCTGCGCCTCTCGGAAATCCATCATTTCGATGGCGATTTTCACATTCGGCGTCTTGATATATCCGGCCTCATCGGCAGCCGGGTGCGTCGGATCGTGCCGTAAACCGAAATCGGATTTGTCCTCGCGCACGCGGCTGACCTCGACGGTCCGCGCACCAAGCTCGCGGTCGAGCAGATTTGAAAACGTCACGGTCTTCCGACGATACGGCTCGCCACCCGCCGTCTCGGCCATCGAGCCGGCGTTCGCGATATTCTCGGCGATGACCCGCAGCCGGGTCCCCTGCGCCCGCATCCCGGACGCGGCAATCGCCATCGATTTTTCAAGTGCCATCGTTCAAGTCGCCCCTATTGTTGCTGTCGTCCCAGCGCGATGCTGAACATCTGCTTGTGCTTTCTGTATAGCCGGGTCATGAGCGTGTAGTCGTGACGGGTCTGTCCGACCTTGATCAACTGCTCTTCGAGCACGACACCGTTGCCGTTCGGATTCGTTTCGTAGGTATCCTTCTGTTTCTTCGATTGGACCGCCATGCTGTCCTGCCCGCCCGCGATATGCGATTCATGCGTGCGGGCCAGAGCCACCTGAAAGGAGCGGCTGGCACCCGTGTCCTTGAAATCGAGTTCCTTAAGGTCTTTTGGGCGGTAGTCCGGCGTGTCCGCGTTCGCCACATTCTGCGACAACACGGTCTGACGTTCGGCAAGCCAATTCATCTTGCCGGTCATCATCCGAAACACCGAAAACTGGTTCAGATCCATGTAACGCTTCCCCCGTCGACAGCGAATCGTTGCGATGCCTCTCCAGCCGATTCGCCTGCACACCATATGCCAGCCCCACTTCCCAGGTGTCGGCCGCACACGTCAATCGAGTCGCTAATCCTCTCTCCGAAACCCGATTTCTTAATAAATTTCGGCGCCACGTTAACCATAAATAACTAATATGTAAACTGTTATTCGAAATATTCCTAAATCTTCGAAAAGGATTGCTACAAGAGAATACTATTCGTTTATTTCATCTGTTGTCTTTTCGCTGGAAATTTGAATAAAAGCTACGCATACTCAAATGCAACTGAAGCATGGTGCCGATTGCGGCGCGCTGAAAGAGGTATCGGGTTCTTGCACGAGACGCGACAGCAAGACGGGGGCGCAGACGGGTCCGATGAAGCCCCGCGCCCAACCGCTGTAGCCGTTCGATACAGCCCAATCGATGCATTTTCAGCGCCCACCGTCGTTGCCTCCGGGCGCGGCTGGGTCGCCGAGAAAATTCTCGAAATCGCGTTCGAACACGGCATCAAGGTCCGCGAAGACGCGGACCTCGCCGAAATATTGGCGGCGGTTGATCTCGATAACGACATCCCGGTCGAAGCATTCGTCGCCGTTGCGGAAATCCTGCGATACGTCTACGCCGCCAATGGCGGACAGCCCCCGGAGATTCCAGAGTCATGATGAGTAAAGAAGAGATCGTTACCGACCTGAATTCGATGTCCGAACTAATCGCCGTCGCACGGTCGGGCTTGACGAGAAACCAACTCGTAGAGATCAGCGACATCCAAGAACGAATTCAAGGCGTCGTCGACTCGATCACCGGCCTGCCCCCCGAAGATGCGGTGGAAATGAAGCCGGTGCTTCTCGGACTGTTGTCGGAGTTCGAGAAATTCTCGAAGGAAGTCGAAGCCAAGATCGGTGAGCTTCAGGCGGCGGCACCACCGGCCGGTGACAAGGAGCGAGCGGCCGAAACCTAGGTTCCGGCGTTCCGTGCCTGGCGCGGGCACGGGCCGGCGGTGAGAACGCGGCTTATTGGGGAGATTTTTCGGCTGTGGATCTGAGCTACGTCAGGTTTCTACTGGCGTTTCTGTTCGTTATTGGCCTTATCGGCCTGTTCGCCTTGTTGTTGCGGCGCGTTGGGTTCGGCGGCGTGCGGTTATCGCCCGGATTCAAAGGCAAAGGCCGGCCGCAGCGGCGTCTTGCAATCACCGAAGTCGCCAATGTGGACGGGCGGCACCGGTTGGTACTGGTCCGGCGTGACGATACCGAACATTTGATCCTGCTGGGTCACAGCGGCGACCTCCTGATCGAGGGCAACATCAAGGTCGCCGACAACGCAAAAGACGGCGCCGGCAGCTTCGATGCCGCCCTGCAGTCCGCCGGAGACAAACGCACATGATGCGGGCCCCGGTCGGCCGGCGTTATCTCGCGCCATTCCTGGCTTGCTGCGGCTTTGCCATGATGCTTGCCCTGCCCGGCACGGCATTCGCGCAGAATGTGGCGCTGGACTTCGGCACCGGCGGCGAGGCCACCGGGCGTATCGTCCAATTGGTGGCGCTGATCACCATCCTGACGTTGGCCCCGTCGATCCTGGTGATGGTGACGTCTTTCGTCCGTATCGTGATCGTCATGTCGCTGTTGCGGACGGCACTCGGCACACAGGGTACGCCGCCCAACACCGTGGTCATCAGCCTCGCCCTGTTCATGACTTTCTTCATCATGCAGCCGACATTGCAGGCGGCGTACGATCAAGGCATCGCGCCGTTGATCGCCGAGGAAATCACCGAAGAACAGGCATTCGACCGCAGCGTCGCCCCCATGCACGCCTTCATGATGCGTCATGTCCGGGAGAAGGATCTGGACCTGTTCATGGGCATGGCAAAGATCGAGAATGTCGAAACGCCCGAAGCCACGCCGCTGCGCGCACTGATTCCCGCCTTCATGATCTCCGAACTGAAACGCGCGTTCGAGATCGGATTCCTGCTTTTTGTTCCATTTCTGATCATCGACATGGTGGTCGCATCGGTCTTGATGTCGATGGGCATGATGATGCTGCCGCCGATCATGATCTCTCTGCCGTTCAAGCTAATATTTTTCGTTCTGGTCGACGGCTGGTATCTCGTCGCGGGCAGCCTGGTGCGGAGCTTCGTTCCCAGTTAGCCGTCGGCCTAGCCGCTCGGAGGCGGAGGCGGAGGCGGTTGCGGGATGGCGTCCGGCGCCGCCGTGCCGGTCTGCTGATCATCAGGTTGGGCGGCCGGTTGGGCAGCACCCTGCGCCGCCGCATCCGGCGCCGCATCCTTTGATTTCGCCGTCTTGCTCGGCGCGATGAGACGGTCGCGGTAGTTCTTGAGGAAGGCGTCGAAACTGTCGCTCTCCGCCATCTTGCGAGTGATATCGTCGATATTCTTCGCCGCGCGCCCGGTCGGGCTCGAGATGAACGCGAAGGCATCGGCAAGCTTGCTTTGGGCCATACCGGGGCCATACAAATCCCGCAGCATGATGATCCCCGCCTCGTCCCGCTTCAATCGAAGCGCGACCGCCCAACTCAATATGAAGCTCGCCTGGTTTTCCGGATACCCGCCCTCGGCGAGCGGGTCGCCGGACAAGCGCTGCAACACCTTTGCCGCCTCCGCATAGTTCCGAGTGCTCCAATAAATATTGGCGCGCAACAGATCGGCTTCCCGGCTTACGTCGCCTGCCAACAGCGCGATCGCTTCCTCGTACCGTCCCAACTCCAACGTCGCTTTCGCACGAATTCGGCGGCGATCATCGTCCAAGTCGGTCGACAGGTTCGGCTGAAAACTGCCGCGCAGCGCCGACAGCGCGCCCTTGGGGTTGCGGTCCAGCAATCGGATCACCGCGAGTTTCGCGCCCACGCGCGCCTTGTCTTCGCCCTTCAGCCGGAACCGAACCTGATGCGACAACAAGTCCGCCGCGCGGTTGAGGAGATCGACGGAGACCAGCCGGTCGGCGAGTTTTTGGATCATCAGGTCGCCCTCGGTCCCGGCGGGCGTCAGCTCGCGGAAATCGTCATACAGCGCCAGTGCCTGCAACGGCGGCAAGGCGTCGGCGCCCCCCTCCAGATGCAGTTTGCGAAACGCCGCCGTCATCAACTGGGCAATGTCCTTCACCTTCTTATTGTTCGGGTAGTAGGTGATCGCCGTGCGAAGGGTATTGAGCCCCTTGCGGAACTCGCCCTTGTTCAGGTACAGCGTTCCCAATTGCTTCAAAACGGCAAGCTCGAGATCGTCGCCGCGCCACTGATACCGCAACCGCTCCAGGCGCTCGATCGCTTCTTCGACCGTCACCGATTCCTGCTGCAATCCAAGTTCCACAAGCGCCAATTCCGAGCGGGCGACGCTCCAGCGATCGCCCGACTTCTTGGATTTGGTCCAAAACTCGACCGCGCGATCCAAATCCCGGCTGCTGCGCGCCAGCACGCCTTGATTGTAAAGCAGCCGTGCCGCATCGCCGCGTTTCATCTTCTCGGCATTCTTGCCGAGGAAGTTCAGCCAAATCGACGCATTTCCCACGTCCAAATCCGCCAAGCTCGCTTCGACACGCCCAAGCGCCAATGTGGTACGAATCGGTTCCGGATAGCTTTGCAGGACCGGATCGCCATTTCGGAACTGCGCCGCGGCTTTCTTCGTTTCGCCCGTCTGGAGGAACATCGCGCCGCGCCACAGCGAGATTTCCTGATACTGATCCAAACGCGGATCCAATAGGTCCTTACGCGCCTCAAAGGGACGGCCCATGTAAACCCGGGTCGCCGCGATGAGGGCGCGGAACTCCGGTTGCGAGGACAACGTTTCGTTCGAAAACTCGATCGTGCGCAGAACGCCGAGCGCTTCGGGCGCAAACCCGCGGGCAAAGAAGTACCGGGCGAGATCGAGACGCGCGTCGTCCCGACGTTCCTTCGGCACCTCCACGATCGTGCGCATCGCCGCCTGCCTGGCTTTGGTGAAATCCGGATCCTTGTCCTTCGTCCAGTTCCGGAAATTGAAAATCCGTGGCCCAAGGAAGGCGGCGGCCCCCTCGCCGCTCTGCGATATCGAAGAAACGTGAAGGCCCCCGGGTACGCCGACCACTATCCCTTTGTTGCCGGCGGCTCTCAATGTCACGTCGTCACCCAGGGGGTCGATTGCGACGCCCTGTGCCGATGCCAGAACGTTGAATTCCGAATAGGCGCGTCGGCTTTCAATTCCATGTCCCGGCGCCTGCAAGGTCGCGACATACAAGGTATCGCCGACCTCGGGATCGTCCAGCGTGAATATCCGGCCGATCTCCGACACCGGCATTTCGAGTTGCGCCCCGTTGATGGCCTCGGGACGGACGCGTAACGCAATATTGACCTTCGGCGCGATCGGCCATCGGCGGAATTGCACGACCCAGTTCGTTCCTTCCCGTTCGACCTGCGGATTGACGCCTGATTTCGCTTGAAGGCGGACGACCGTCCCTTCGCTAAACGGTAATTGCTCGATCTGGTCGATCAGGCTCTTCCCTGCGGTTCGCAATGCCGCGAGGTTGAGCTGAGCCCGGCGGTCGAAAACGATCCAGACATAGGGTTCTCGGGCGAAGACCGCGGCGCCGACCGGTTCGGGCCATTCGAAGACGAGGCTGACGTCTTGCTTTTCCTGCATAGTCTCACCGACCTCAGCAGAGTCGCCCGGTGCGGCTGCGGCCAAGGGTGGATTAGCGGAGTCCGTATCCCTCGTGGCGGCGAATTCGCGTGGCGGTGCGGGAACCGATGAAGGGTCGCTTTCAGGCCCGTCGACCGCCGTATTCGCCTGGACCGGCGCCACAGAATCATCCGACGCCGCGACATTCGGCACAACAGCAGGCTCCGGTTCCGCGTCCGGCGTTGCCTGCGTGTTGGCGCCCTTCGCCGCCTTTGACTCGGGCGTTGTTGAATCCGCTGTCGTTTGTTCGGTGTTGGGCGGCGTCGGTGTCTTGTCGGCCGCCGCCTTTTCTTCGGGCGCTGCCGCCGCCGGCGCCTTCGCCGGTTCGGGTTTATTTACGGCGACATCCTCGGCCTTGGTTTCGACCGCCGGCGCCTTGGCCGGTTGCTCTTTCTCCGTCACGGTCTCGGGTTTCGGCGCTTGAACCGGATTGGCCGTTGGCGCCGCTTTCGCGACAGGCTTTTGCGGTGCAGGCTTCCCTTTAACGAAATCCAACACGACCTTCGGTCCCAGCTTGAAGTGCTCAAGCCGCCGGTCCGCATTCTTCGTGATGGTGACCGTGGTCGCCTTGGCCCCTGTCGATACCACGGGGTTTCCGACCCCATCGCGCAACCGGCGGCGCAAATCCGCAACGTTTATTCGGGCCGAGCGGTCAAAGGTTATGACGACTGATTTTTCCGTTTCTTCAATACTGTAGGAAACGGGTTTTACCCAATCAAAGACCAGCCGAATGTATTTCGGATGTTTCCCGACCCGAACGCCGAGCGCCTTGGTTTCGGACGATCGCGCCCGATCCGGCACGGCGGAAGGACGCCGAATATCGAGAACGACCGACCGCTTGCTCGCAAAACTCGAAACGTCGAAGTCATCCACGAGGAGAAATTCGGCCTGGCGGCCATCCGCCGACACGTATGCATCCGCGATATAGGGGCGCAACCGCCACACCACGGCTTTGAGATCGGCGGAGAACGGGCGATCGAAACGGGCGGTTAGCCGGCGGCCCTCGGTCTTTGCCGTGAAGGATACCGGCTGCTTCCAATCCAGGACGACCCGTGCGTAGGTCGAATGATCCCAAGCCCGCACGCGAACGGATTCACGGGCCGTCACGTCATCAATCGCGAAAAGTCCAACGATCGACGCGACGGCAACGATCACCAATGTCCGAATGCAACCTCGCATCAAGGCTCTCCTGCTGTCGGATGAATGACGATATCGACGCGGCGTGCTAATTGCCGGCGGCGGTCTTCCGGGATGCTGCGGTCGAGATGGGCGTATCGCGAGTCCCCCAACCCGAGCATCGTCACATTGCGCTGATAGCCGATTCGCCGAAGTTCATTCGCCACGGCAACCGCGCGCGCCAGCGAAAGACGCCAATTCTGCATCGTCGACGCACTGTCCGTGCCGCCGGGCGCTGTATGGCCGTAGACATCGATCTGATTGCCCATCTGCGCCAACGCGCTGGTCAGTCGGAACAGCGCCTCTCTTGCGGATTCCGTGAGTGTCGCGCCCGCCGAATGGAATAGCCGTTCGGTCGGCAGCGAGACGATCACCAATTTGTCCAAGCGATGGATCTGCGCCCGTTCGAGCACTTCGTCCTGACTGATCTTTTCATCCAGAACCTGACTGAGATAGCCGAGCGGCAACGCCGGCGGCACATCCACCGTCGCGACATTGAAAGCCGAGTTCGGCGGCGGCCTGAGCTTTTCCTTCGACGGGTCGGCATTGGGAAGCCGTGCGACGACCGCCTCCCACTTTTCCATCTCTAGGCTGGACATGGAAAAAAGCATTACGAAGAACGCCAGCAGCAATGCCGAGATATCGGCAAATGTCATGAGCCATGTCGAACGGCTCGTCCGCTCGGTCATGTCCTTGTTGACGATCATGGTCAGGGTTCCGCCCGTGGCTGGAACGTGACGCGCGCGCGCGCAGCCTCACGGATGGCGAACCGAAGACGCAACATCTTGGGATCCCCGATCCGAACGCCCGTGCTCACCTTGTCCTTGGCCGCCCCCACTTCGAGCAAGGCGCCGGTTAAGATCACGGCCCGTTGAAACGCCAGCGACGGATCTTCCTCCAGTTTCGCTGAATCGATTGGCGGCGTGCCCAGGACCAATTCCAATTCGGCGACCACCGCCTTGGCCTGGACGGACAAAACGCGTGCCGCGCGCTCGAGCAGCGGTTTGCGGTCGCTTCGCAGAACCGCCTTACCGCCCAGGAACAGTTCATTAACCGGCATCGTGATTTGCATCATTTGTCCGGCCGATAGCTTTTCAACGTTGGTCACGGACACCGCCGTCACCCAAAGCTGTTCCATCGCTTCGAGGATTTCATCCGGTTCCGAAGCCGGACCAAGCTCGGACAACAAGACCTGTGCCGACGTATCCGCATCGACGACCGACCGGAACGTCGCGGCAACCGACGTCAGAACCTGACGTGATTTTGTTTCTTCGATAGTGGCCAAAGCGTTGAGGAGAATAAAGAAGGCGAGCAATAAAAGAAAGAGGCTCAGAAATATTAATGAGCCATTATTGGATTCCGTCGCAAGTCTTTTTTCGTGCATTGCATGTGCCGACTAGTCAAAACTTGCCAGGATCTTGTCGATCTCCTCTTGACTATTAGCAACCCCGGCATCTTGCGGGCCATGCAATATGTGTTCCTCTTTGCGGCTGTCTACCTGTTCGACCACTTCGGACAGCTCTTCGCTTCGCTCAACGGCATTGCGATCCCCCAACGCCGCCATTGCGCGCGTAACGCTCAGCTCGATATGCCGGAGCTTTTCCTCGACACGGGTCAAGCGTTGCCCGGTAATGTCTTGGAAATTACACGCCTCGTAGATGGCGGTCGTGACATCGAAGACGGCGGCCTGCATGACGCCGTCATCCTCATCCGCGAAATTTTCGATATCCTCGGTAACCGCAAGAATGGCGCCGGCGGCGTCTTGCGTGACGGCGCGAATCTTGTCGATTTCGTCGGAAAGGTTGACGAACGCCGGCCCATCTTTATCGAAATCACTCAACGCCGTAAGCGCCTCCGCTGCGGCGGCGTCTCCGGAATTTGCGTCCGCCGCAAAAGTGTCGCCAGACGCGGATGCGGCGGCGTTCTCCGCCGGTCGGACGAAGCTGCCGTGCAACGAGTTGACAACGCTTTCGATAATCTCGGCGAGCTCGGCGGCGGACAGCTGACGATCGCCGTCCGCCTTGAGATTATCCAGCCAATCTCGCAACTCGGGTGACACCGAGCGCATGATGGATCCGCCCTACTCAGAAGTCGCCGAGAACGCTTGTGAGCTTGCTCTTCAAGGTCGCGGCGTTAAACGGCTTCACGATGTAGTTGTTCACGCCGGCTTCCTTGGCGGCGACCACGTTTTCGGTCTTGCTTTCCGCCGTAATCATGATGAACGGCGTTTCACGAAGCGACTCGTCCACGCGGACTTGCTTCAGCAATTCCAGCCCCGTCATCGGCTCCATGTTCCAGTCGGAAATCACCAGACCATATTTGCGTTGCTGCATCCGTTCCAGCGCCGCTTTACCATCCGTCGCTTCATCGACATTGTTAAAGCCGATCTGCTTGAGCAGATTACGGATGATCCGCAGCATCGTCTTGTAGTCATCCACAATCAATACCGGCATCTCGAGATCAACAGCCATGATCCAACACTCCTCACACTCCGCTGCGGCGGACAGCATTCTGCCGCCCCCTTTGCACGGCTGAATTCAAACCGGTTTCCGTTAAATCTTAGTAAATTTGCCGATATTTAGCGGTTCTTGGCCTCTGGGCGAGGAGCCGCAGATTTTTGTCGTTTGGCCATTGTCCGCGTGATCTTCCTGGCTTTTTCAGGATTCATCGCCGCAATTATCGGCGCCAATTTACGCACTTTCATGCGTTCCACGACGCTCATGAGGACCGCCAATTCAAGCTCGTTGAAGATCAGGGCCGCGTCTTTGGGTTTCATGTTCTCGTAGATCTTTACGAGATTACCGATCCGGCGTTTCTCTTTGGCATCAAGATCATCCAGCAATCCTTTGACTTCGCTCCGCATTGCCAGAAGTTCTTTTTGCCGATCGACGAGTTTCTGCTCGGCCGCGCGCAGCAGCGCCTCGCGCTGATTCAGACTCTCCTCGCGCGTGTCCAGGGTCGACCGGCGTTGCGCCAGCGCCTGCAGCAGCTTGATCTCCGAGTTGCTCAATTGCCGAGGATCGATCTGACGGACCGGCCTCACCGGCTCTTCCGCCGCCTTTGCCGATCCGTCCTTTTTGGGTTCTCCGGTTATCCCGGGCGGCGCGTTCGCCGCATCGGTGGCTGCCGGCTGGCCCGACCCTTGCTGGGATTCATCGGCGGCCGCCTTTGTCGGCTCCTGCGCCACCGCGACCGACTGCCGCCATTCCCCGCCGTCCCGCAAGGACGAAACGCCTTGCCAGATCGAACCGACCTTGAGCGTCAGCATCGCCGCCGCCACGAAGATCAATACGGGTAGGAGCCGAAACCGCATTGCCGCGCGCCTCTACCGGATACCGTCCAGCGCGCGCAACAGCGCGGCCTTCTTGCGGCCGCTGTCCGACATATCGCGGCCACGGTTTGCCGGCCGGATATCGGTCACGCCGATCCCCTGATCGTTTGCGCCGGGGCCGAATGTCCGGTTGGTCCGCTCACTGCGGCCAGCGCCGATCGAACCTTCCAGGCGATCCGCAACACCGCCGGCGCGGTCGATCATGAAAGCGAGATCGTCGCAAAGCTGCTTGGCTTGGCTGATGCTGGCCTGAAGCGAATCGTTCGCCTCCAGCGTACCCGCCCGCAGCTTCGACACGCTCGCCTCCGCCCGCTCGGTCGATTGATTGAAATGCGTGATCAGTTTCTGCAGATGCGCTTTGTCCGCCTTTAACAACGCGAGCCGCCGGTTCAATTGCACCGCGTATAGGATCATCACCAGCAACAGGCACGCGCCGATCACTTCCACCACAAATGACAGGTGCGGAAACAGCATCATTCGGTCTCCATCTTTTCTTCAATTCGCACCGCGATTTTTTCGCCTTTGCGGCCCATTTGCCCGCGGAACAATCTGACTTCGCCGCATTTCAGATCAACCAGCGACTCCGGTTTCGCGAGCAGGTTCAACCGCGATCCGACTTCCCATTCCAGGACGTCGTTCAATGCCACCGTCGTATTGTCGAGCACCGCCTCGAGCTCCACATCCGTGAACCAGAGTTCGGTCGCGAGATGGTTTTCCCAGATCGAATCACGGCCGAACTTTTCGCCCATGAACATCTGCAACAGCAATTCTCGAACCGGCTCCAGCGTGGCATACGGCAGCAGCAACTCCAGCCGGCCGCCGCGGTCTTCCATGTCGACGCGAAGCCGCGCAACGACGGCGGCATTGGCCGGCCGCGCAATCGTCGCAAACCGCGGGTTGGTCTCCAGGCGATCGAAACGGAAGGTGACGGAACTCAACGGATCGAACGCGGCGGACAGGTCGGCCAGAACTACGGCGATCATCCGCTCGACGAGATTCCGTTCGATCGTCGTGTAGGGCCGGCCTTCGATCCGCATCGCCGCGGTTCCGCGCCGCCCGCCCAGCAGAACATCGACGATCGAATAGATCAGCGAACTATCGACCGTGATGAGTCCGAAGTTATCCCATTCCTCGGCCTTGAAAACCGCCAGCATCGCGGGCAGCGGGATCGAATTCAGATAATCGCCGAAGCGGATCGAACTGATATTGTCCAAACTGACTTCGACATTGTCCGATGTGAAATTGCGCAACGACGTGGACAACATACGCACAAGGCGGTCGAAGACGACCTCCAACATCGGCAGGCGCTCATAGGATACCATGCCGCTGTCGATGATGGCTTCGATGCCGGATTTATCGGATGACTCGTCGCCGCCCTCGCGGAACCCGAGGAGGCTGTCGATTTCGTCTTGGTTGAGGACGCGTGCGTTACCGCCGCCCCCGGCGTCCAGATCCTCGCCGTCATCGGCCATGGCCGCCCATTCCGCCGCAACGTCGTCATCGCCGCCACCACCGTCGCCACCGTCGCCACCGTCGGCGTCATCTCCGTCGCCGCCGTCCTCGGCCATCGCCGCCCATTCCGCCGCAACGTCCTCGTCGTTTACCTCTTCGCCTTCTTTTTCGTCGGCCATAACCACCAATCCAGCTCGTTACTGCGGTCGAACGACGATTGCCGCACGAAACCCTTGCTATTGCACAAGCATCTCGCGGAACAACACGTCTCTCACTTTTGCCGGATGGGCCGCGGCGTTCACGCGCGCCAGCAGCTCCTCCTTCACACGATACAGACCATGGGATCCCTGCAGTTCCTCGATGCGCAATTCGCGGAGGAACACCTGAAAGTTATCGACGATCCGCGGCATCACGGATTGGATCCGCGCTTCGTCGACGGCACTTTCCAGTTCCAGGCTGAGGCGCATTTTCAGGAAGCTGGACTTCCGCCCGGTCCCCCCAAGGGTGACGACCATTTCGTCCAGATCCAGGTAATGCGCCGCGACCGGCAACACGTTTTCGGCTTCACCGCCTTCCGCGGTCTGTGCGGCATCGTCACCGCCGCCCAGCAACCCCGAAAAGTAAACGCCGGCGCCCGCCCCCGCGAGCACCACGATGCCGATCACCGCAAACAGGATTAGCTTTTTCTTGCCGGATTTCTTTCCGGCACCCTCGCCGTCTTCGACATCCTCGCCTTCGCCCTCTTCGGCGACGGCTTCTTCTGCCTCGTCCGGTTCATCAGTCATGATCTACCCGCGCTCAATGCTGCCATCAAAAAATCTATGAATAAGCAGCTATCCCCCAAACAGTCGGGAACATAACAAAAAAGAAAAAGAAGAAGCAATAAATAAAAAACAAACCAACTAAGAGTAGGAAAAAGAGATACGCACGATTCAACTATTGTAATTTTGGATTCTATTGCAATTCGCAAATCCAGACGTTGAACGCGCGGTGAAAGACAAGGCCCGCGACCGCCGGGCCACAACGGCAAGAAATGCCCAGCAAAGCCTGCAGATTTCGACACCGCCGCACTCGCCGGGGACTCAAAAATTTCATAACTATCTGATTTTATTTATTTTCCGGCATGGCACGCCTTCTGCAGCAGTAAGCGCAAAAGCAATCAAGCGCGCAGTGCAATGGAATCACCGACCCTCATCACGTTATCCCGACAGCTGACGCTACGCCGCGAAATGGACGTGATCGCGAACAACATCGCGAACATGAACACGCCGTCCTACAAGGGCGAGAAAATGATGTTCGTGGAGTATCTCGTCGAACCGCAGAAAGACCAGCCGCTGTCGTTCGTCCAAGACTACGGCATGGTCCGGGACATGACCGAAGGGCCGCTGGCGACAACCAACAACCCGCTGGACATCGCGATATCCGGCGAAGGCTTTTTCTCCGTCGAGACCGAGGACGGCACGCGATACACCCGGTCCGGGCGCTTCCAATTGGATCGCGACGGGCAGGTCACCAATCAATTGGGTCAGCCGCTGCTAACCGCCGGCGGACAACCGATCGTCGTTCCGCCGGGATCCGGGCCCATTACCATCGCATCGGACGGCACCCTGTCGGCCGGTACGCAGGTGCTTGGCACGATCGGCCTCGTGACCTTCGACAAGCCGAAAGAAATGCAGCGCGAGGCGAACAATCTGTTCAAGACCGACGAACCGCCACAGCCCGTCGCCGACAGCCAGATCATGCAAGGCATGCTCGAGGAATCGAACGTCAGCGGCATCACCGAGATGACGAAGATGATCGAGATTCATCGGCGGTATACGAGCAATCAGCGCTTGATGCAGCAGGAGCACGATCGCATCCGCCGCAGCATCAGCCGCCTAACCGGAACGCAAAACCGATAATGCAAAGAAACACGCGGAACAGGACATAGGGATAGCACATGCGGTCACTCAGCATCGGCGCAACGGGCATGCTGGCCCAACAGCTCAATGTGGAAGTCATTTCGCACAACATCGCGAATATGAACACCACCGCCTACACCCGGCGGCGCGTCGAGTTTCAGGACCTGCTGTATCAGAACATGCGAAGGACGGGGTCCCAGTCCGCGGACGACGGATCGATCGTTCCCGCCGGCGTCCAGGTCGGCCTCGGCGTGAAAACGGCGGCGGTCTATCGCATCACCGAACAGGGCAACCTGACGCTGACGGAAAACAACCTCGACATGGCCATCAACGGCGAAGGGTATTATCAAATCACCCTGCCGAACGGCGACACCGCCTACACGCGATCCGGCGCTTTTCAGCTCGGCGAGGACGGCAGCATCGTCACGGTCGATGGTTTCGCCGTGCAGCCGGGCATAACGATCCCCGCCAACGCGATCGATATCACGGTCAACGCCAGCGGCGAAGTGCTCGTCACCCTCGACGGCCAGGTCGCACCGCAAAACGTCGGGCAGCTGCAGTTGGCGACATTCTCCAACGAGGCAGGCTTGCTGGCGATCGGCGACAACCTGTTCGTCGAAACGCCGGCCTCCGGCGCCGCGACGACCGGCACACCGGCTTCCGACGGTTTCGGCAGCCTGCAGCAAGGATTTCTCGAGACATCGAACGTCAACGTGGTGGAGGAGATCACCAATCTGATCACCGCCCAGCGCGCCTACGAAATGAACTCGAAGGTAATCGAAACGTCCGACCAGATGATGGCGACCGTTTCGAACGTCCGTTAGGCCCGATAGGAAACCTCACCGCCATGGTGCGCATCCGATCCAACCCAACAACGCTAAAACTGCTGACGCTGTCGGCAGGTGGCCTGTTGCTCGCGGCGATACCGAACGGCGCCGACGCGGCGTCGCTCCGGCCCCATACCGTGGTGCATGGCGACATGGTCCGCCTCGGCGACCTGTTCGACGACGCCGGCCCGAAGAGCGAAACCGTCGTCCTGCGCGCACCGGCGCCCGGCCGGAAGATGACCGTCGAAAGCCGCTGGCTACGCAGCCTGGCGCGCGCTTACCGATTGAACTGGATCCCCGTCCGGGGCAGCAACGAAGCCGTCGTCGAACGCAGCAGCAATCCGATAGAACACACCGACATCATCGCCGCCGTGCGGCGCGCGCTGGAACATCGAGCCGGGCAGAGCGACCCGTTCGAGGTGACGCTCGACGGCCCGCCGCTGACGATTCATCTGCCGATCGATACGCCACCGTCAGTATCGGTACGGCGACTGCGCTTCGACAAACGGAACCTGCGGTTTTCCGCGACGCTGCTGGCCCCGGCCGATCGGCCCGGCGCCCGCACGGTCCCGGTTGCCGGCCGCATCCATCCTTTGGTGAGCGTACCGGTGCTCACACGCCGCCTTCGGAACGGTGAAGTCATCCGCAAGGACGACCTGAAGGCGCAAATGATGCGGCGCAGCAGCGTCGGCAACAGCACGGTGCTGGATCCGGAGAAGATCGTCGGCATGGGCGTCCGGCGCACGCTTCGCAGCGATAAGCCCGTGCGGCGCGGCGACATCCGCGAACCGGTCCTCGTCGCGCGGAACAGCCTCGTCGTCATGAAATACAAAACCGCGAACATGCTGATCACCGCACAGGGCAAAGCGCGCGAAAACGGAACGCGCGGCGAAACCATCCGCATTCAAAATACCGGCAGCGGCAAGACCATTGAAGGCGTCGTGGTCGGCCCCGGCATGGTCGCCGTCGGTACATTCGGCACAATCGGCGCCATCGCTGCGAGGCCAACCCGCTAATGCCGCACCCTACCCGAAGCACACTTCGTTATCTGACCTGCATCTTGGTTGCCGGCACCGTCTTGAGCGGCTGCAACACCCTGCAGCGCCTCGCCGACGTCGGCGCGGAACCCAAGATGACGAACATTCAGAACCCGCTGCACAAACAAGGCTACCGCCCCGTCAGCATGCCGATGCCAGCACCGGTTACGGCGCATCGCGAACCCAACTCGCTGTGGCGTCCCGGATCCCGCGCCTTTTTCAAGGACCTGCGGGCAACCCGTGTGGGCGACCTGCTGACCGTGGTCATTCAAATCGACGACAAGGGTGAACTGGACAACAACAGCACCCGCAGCCGGGACAATACCGAAGGCGCCGACGCGCCCGCGATCCTCGGGTACGAAACGTCGCTCAGCAAGGTCCTGCCCGACGCGATCAATCCCGGCAATCTGCTGGAGTTGTCGTCAAACTCGAATTCGAACGGCGATTCATCGATCGACCGCGAAGAAGAGATCGACCTCGAACTCGCCGCCGTCGTGACCCAAGTCCTGCCGAACGGCAATCTGGTCATTCTCGGCCGGCAGGAAACGCGGGTGAACTACGAGGTTCGCGAGTTGCAGATCACGGGCGTCATCCGCCCGGAAGACATCACCAGTCAAAACACCATCAGCTACGAAAAAATTGCCGAGGCGCGGCTCGCCTACGGCGGGCGCGGTTTCATGAGCGACGTGCAGCAACCGCGTTACGGTCAGCAGATCATCGACATCCTGTTCCCATTCTGAGGCGCGCGGGAACCGGCATGGCATAGGACCAGACGAATTCAGGGATTTGCGTTCGCCCTTATCCTCTCCTCCTCCCCAACGCGCTAGGGCGGCGCAAATAAAGAGGCCGGTGCTCCTTTGGATCACCGGCCTCGTTTCTTTGTTCGGCGCGGAAAATATCCGCCGCCCGACGGCGCCTAGTCGTCCCGCCGCGTCCTTTCCATCCGTTCGTGCCGCTCCTGCGCCTCCAGGCTGAGGGTCGCTATGGGCCGCGCCTCCAACCGACGCAGGGAAATCGGCTCGTCGGTTTCCTCGCAATATCCGTAGGTGCCCTCGTCGATACGCCGCAGCGCCTCGTCGATCTTGGCGATCAATTTGCGTTGCCGGTCTCGGGTCCGCAACTCGAGGGATCTGTCGGTTTCTTTCGTCGCCCGATCCGCCATATCGGGCACCGCCAGACTTTCGCTTTGCAAATTGCGGAGTGTTTCGTTCGACTCCTGCAACAATTCGCTGCGCCAAGCGAGGAGCTTAATGCGAAAATATTCACGCTGGCGAGCGTTCATAAATTCTTCCTCTTCGCTCGGCCTATAATCCGGCGGCAGCAGGGGATTCGACATGCGTCACTCCTAGCACGGTACCGACTATCGAGCGGCGCGGAATATATAGGCCAGAACGGGCCTGAGCAAGCCCCTGGCCATTGAACAAATTTTGATCAAAAATTTGGCGCTGAATTCCGGCGCCGGAAAAAGAAAAATTCCATTAAATCAATTATCTCTCTCGAACTTTGCGAGTTCTACCCGAGCGCGTAATTCAATTTCGTCTAGGATCATATTCAGCTTCGGGTCGTCACTTTGGACACGATGATGCTCGACCATCGTCGTGATGCGCTCCAAGTCCTGCTTCGCAACACCGCCCGAAATGATGCCAATTCGCAGTTGGTCCAGCGTATCCAAGAGATCAACCGCCCATCGGCGAGCCTTTTTTCGCGCCTCGCCATCGGTCGCATCACCGACTTCCTGGATGGACAGCAAGGCATCCACGGATTGCACCGGTGCAACCGTGCCGATCTGATCGGCACCGTCGCGATCCGACTCCAAATGCTTCGAAAATTGCGTTGTCTGCGCCTTGCCGGCCTTTTCACTGCGCTTGACGGGCGACGCCGTCCGGCTCGGGGCGGTACGGTCGATTTTCATGGCCGAAACATACTGCATTTCACCTCAAATAGAAATGTGGTCAACCCGGGTCGAGTCCGGGCAAAGGGCAAACTTTGCCGACGGCATCGGCAGGGGTTGCCGAAACGGCGCATCGTCTCGGATCGATGACCCTTCGAAAATTAATTAATATCTTTATTTCAATTGGTTATGGGAATTCGAAAACGGGCAATCCTGGCATGGCGTTCGCTTTGTAAAAGGCAATATTTCCAGGCGCCGGTCCGAAGGTCCAATGACGCAGAATCCGTTCCTATCTCTCATCAAGCCTTGGCATTGCACATGCCGAGTCGGCCTCCGTCTAGCGGTTTACACGCTGATGCTCGTATTCGTCTGGACATCGGACGCCGCTTCGCAAGCGCGGATCAAGGATATCGTCGATTTCGAAGGCGTCCGGGAAAACCTGCTGGTCGGGTACGGGCTGGTCGTCGGCTTGAACGGAACCGGCGACAGCCTCAGCAGCGCGGTGTTCACCAAGGAAAGCCTGATCGGCATGCTCGAACGGCTTGGCGTGAATGCCCGCGACAACAATCTCAAAACGAACAACGTCGCCGCCGTGATGGTTACCGCCACGCTCCCGCCGTTTGCGCGCCAAGGAAGCCGGATCGACGTCAGCGTTTCGGCGCTGGGCGACGCCAAGAACCTGCTCGGCGGAACATTGCTGGTGACGCCCTTGCTCGGCGCCGACGGAGAGGTTTATTCGGTGGCGCAAGGCAGCCTGCAGGTCGGCGGCTTTACGGCGCAAGGCGCCGGCGAAACCGTGACCAAGGGCGTGCCGACGAGCGCCCGCATCCCCAACGGCGCGATCGTCGAGCGCGAAATCCCGTTCCGCCTCGCCGGCATGAAGCAAGTTCGGCTCTCGCTGCGCAACCCCGACTTCACGACGGCGCGCCGCATCGCCCGCGCGGTCAACGCCTTCGTCGGCGAACGCTCGGCCCGCGTGACGGACCCGGCGACCGTCGAACTGAACGTTCCCAAATCATACAAAAACGCGGTCGTCGAGCTGCTGACCGACGTCGAGCAACTTCGGGTCGAGCCGGATACCATCGCCAAGGTGGTGATCGACGAACAGGCCGGCGTGATCGTGATGGGTGAGAATGTCAGGATCAGCACCGTGGCGATCGCCCAAGGCAGCCTGACGATCCGAATCACCGAGACGCCGCAGGTTTCCCAACCACAGCCCTTCTCGAACACCGGCAGCACGGCGATCGTCGACCGCACCGACGTACAGGTGGAAGAAGGAGACGACAAGAAGCTCGGCGTCCTGAACAACGGCGTCACGCTGCAGGAACTGGTCAACGGCATCAACGCGCTGGGGATCGGGCCGCGCGACATGATTACGATCCTTCAGGCGATCAAGGCAGCCGGCGCACTGCAAGCGGAAATCGAGGTCTTGTAATGGAAAGTCCCGTTTCGATCGATCAGGTCACCCAATCGCTGACGTCGTCGCGCGCCCCTCAAATGGACCGGCTGACGGGGGCGTCGGATGAGCAGATCCGCAAGACCGCGGAAGAGTTCGAAGGCTTCTTCGTCTCGATGATGCTGGAAAGCATGTTCGCCGGCATCAAGACGGACTCCTTGTTCGGCGGCGGCCAGGGCGAAGCGGTTTTCCGGTCCATGCTGCTGCAGGAATACGGAAAAACGATCTCCCAGAGCAACGGCTTCGGCATCGCCGATACCGTGCAGCGCGAAATCCTGAAATTGCAGGAGGTGCAGAACTCATGACACCGAATGAAATGACCCGCCGCGCGGTCGATGCGACCTTGTCGCTGGCCGACGTCATCGACGAAGAGAACAAGGCGCTCGCACAGGCGCGCGTCGAACGCGTTACCGCGCTTCAGGACGCGAAGCAGACCGCCTCCGACGTATTCGAAGCCCGCATTCGCGAGTTGAAGGAAAACCCGGACCACCTGACGCAAGCCGCGCCGACCATGCAACGCCAGCTGGAGACCGCGAAGCAGCGCCTCGACGAGGTCGCAACCGTGAATATCAACGCCCTCCGCTCGGCGATCGAACTGAACAAGCGCCTGGCGGAGCGGATCGCGCATTCGGTCGACCGACAACGCGTCAGCGCCGCCGGATACACGAAGAACGGGGCGTCGGCCGTCGGCCAGCCGAACAATCACCTGAACGATCCGATGCCCATTTCGCTGAACGAAACCCTCTGATCCACGGCCGGACCGACCGAGACCGATCATGTCACTCTCCTTGGCCCTTCGAAGTGCTCTTAGCGGACTAAGCGCGGCCCAAACCGCTATCCAGGTCACGTCCGACAATGTGACCAACGCCAACACGCCGGGGCACACGCGGAAGTTCGTCGAGAATCAATCGCGCCTGATCGCCGCGCAGGGCGCCGGGGTCGACACGGGCATCATTTCCCGCGAGGTCGACGATTTCCTTCTGTCCCAGATACGGGATCAACAAAGCACCGTCGGCCAACTCACCGTCCGCGACCGGTTCCTGGCGCAAATTCAGAACATGTTCGGCTCGCCGGAAACCAATCGAACGATCTCCAGTTCGCTGAACGATCTCAAAACATCGTTCGAGGCGCTTGCCGCCACGCCGGAATCGCAAGCAAACGCATCCGATGTCGTCAACATCGCCCGCCAGACCGTCCAACTCTTCAACGATCTCAGCAACACGATTCAGGATCTCCGGGCCGAGGCCGATCGGGAGATCGAGCGCATCGTCACGCAGCTCGACGGCCGGTTCGAAATCGTCGCGGGGCTGAACGTCCAGATCGCCAATGCGGAAATACTGAACCAGTCGAGCGCCTCGTTGCGCGACGAACGCGACCGGGCGCTTGCCGAAATCGCGACGAATATCGACATCAGGATCGTTGAACAGAATGACGGCACCGTCAGCCTGTTCTCGGCAGGCGGCCGTCTCCTCGTCGACCGCGGGTCGGCACTCGCCATAAGCCACGACGCGGTCTCGCAGGCGAGCGCCAGCATCGCCTATGTCAATCCCGGCGACCCGACCTATCCGGGCGGCATTACCGGAATCTTCGTGAACGGCTCGACCGCCGCCGCCGACGACATTACCGATGAAATCCGGGGCGGCAGCCTCAAGGCGCTGATCGACATGCGCGACACCGAGCTTCCGAACCTGCAACGGGAGTTGGACGAACTCGCGCAGGCGCTGATTTCAGAAATGAACAAAGCGCATAATGCCGGCACCGCTTTTCCGCCGCCGTCAACACTGACCGGCAGTCAGACTTTCGGCTCGACCGACGTCTTCTCGGCCACCGGCAGCGTTCGGGTCGCGGTTCTCGACCAAACGACGGGCGTCGTGGTCGAAACATTGGACATCGCGCTCGGCGCCATGACGACGGTGGACGACCTGCGCACTGCCGTTAACGGCATGACCAACGTAACCGCCACGTTCAATGCGGCCGGGCAGCTCGTCGTCTCGGCAAATACCGCGGGTCAGGGCATCGCCATCAACGAATTGACCAGCGCCGTGACGACGGTCGGCGGCGAAACACGCGGCGTCTCTCACTATTTCGGCCTGAATGATCTATTCCAGGCGAATGTCGACGGGACCGCCTATGACTCGTTTTCCAGCGCCCGCCAGAATGACAGCACCACCGCCCTCGGGCTGACGGGCACGCTTACCTTCAACGCTGCCGGCGTGTCGACGACGGTCGGCTATACCGCCGGTCAGAATCTCGACACCATCGCCGCCAACATCACCGCGAACGGAACGCTTGCAGGCGCCAACATATCGGCGCGGGTGGTCGATGACGGATCGGGCCGCCGCCTGATCGTCGAGGACACGGACGGCAACAACTTCGTCATGACCGACTCCAGCACCCTGCTGTCCACGCTCGGCGTGACGAACGAGTCGACAAGCGTGTCCAACGTCATAACCGTGCGCAGCGACGTCGTTTCAAACCAGGCGCTGGTCGCCCGCGGCACGCTGAGCAGTGCAGGCGGTCTTGCCGCGGGCGACGATGGATTGACGGTCGGCGACGGCAGCGCGGCCGCCGCGCTCGCGGGTGTGTTCGACGCCACGATCAGTTTCGGGAGCGCGGGCGGCCTCACCGGCACGTCGAATACGCTGTCGGAATATGGCGCCACGATCGTATCGGTGCAGGCTGCGATCGCGTCGAACACCTCCAGCGAACTGGATTTCAATTCGTCCTTCCTGGAAACGCTTGAATTCCGGAACGGATCGATTTCCGGGGTCAATATCGATGAAGAACTCGCAAATCTGATCGTCTTCGAACAGGCTTTCAATGCGTCGGCACGGGTCATCACCATCGCATCCGATCTGCTCGAAGAACTGATCAACATCGTGCGATAACGGAGCGAATAAATGGTTGCCCGTATAGGATCCTTCGCGAACCAACAACTCATTCTCGACGCCACGCTGCGCACGCAATCGCAGTTGGCCGAGACACAGCTGCGAGCGGCGACCGGCAAGAAGAGCCAGACCTTCAGCGGCATCGCAGCGGATTCGTCCCGCCTGGTAAATCTGAAGAACGAAGTCGCAAAGGCCGAGCAATATATCGAGAATATCGCGACGACCGAGAAACGGCTCAAGCTGATGAATCTCAGCCTGGAGACGCTCGACGAGATCGCACGGGAGATGCGTTCGATTACCGTCAGTTCGCTAAACGGCGAAGCCGCCAATACCAACAACATCTCGTTCATCGCGACGGAATTCCTGGATCAAACCGTCGAGCTTCTGAATCAGAAGGACGATTCCCGGTATCTTTTTGCCGGCGGCAAAACCGATACGAAACCCGTCGATCTGAACAATGGCGTCTATACCGCACCGACGCCACCGCCCTTCGATGCGGTCGCCGATACCGGATACTACGAGGGCGACGCGACGATACAGCAGGTCCGGATCGACGACGGCGTCACCGTGCAATATGGAATCACGGCGGACCAATCCGCTTTCGAGAAAGTCATCCGAGCGCTGGACAACATCGCGCAAACGACCTTCACCAACCCCATTACCGCGGCCGAGAAACAGGTCTTGAACGACGCCATTACGCTGCTGACGGAAGCAACGGAGAATAATGGCGCGCAAAAAACGATCGGCGGGTTCGCCGCGGACGTCGCCCTCGACCTGCGGACCATCGACACACAAAAGGACTGGCATAACGAGTTCATCAATTTCGCCACGGAGTCGATCGGCGAGATTGAAAACGTGGACACCGCGGAAACGCTCTCGCTCTTGAATTTCCAACAGGTGCAGCTCGAGGCGTCGTTTCAGATCGTGGCCCGGCTCGGTCAGCTTTCGTTGACCAACTTCATCCGATAGCGCGAACCGCCGCGCCCGCGCCGTCGGCCCGGGATACGCTTTAGATCATGGGAGAACATCGGGTCTTGGCCTCCGAATGACACAGTCGAGCGACCTCGAAGACCGCAAGGACACTCACGTCGCAACGGCAGCGCAATTTCTGGCACGCGCCGCCGACGCATTCCGTTCGGAAAACTATCCCCTCGCCGAGACGATCCTCCGGCAGTTGCTGACGGCGCGGCCGGACGTGGCGCCCGCATGGCACCTCCGCGGCCTGACGGCCCGCGCCACCGGCGACGACCGCAGCGCGCTGGCGTTCTGCATGAAAGCCGTATCCGCGGACAGCGGCAATGCGGACTATTGCGCCGCGCTTGGTGACGCCCTGGAAATGCTCGGCCGCGATCACGACGCGGTCGTCCCGTGGCAACAAGCGCTCGCCCTGGCCCCCGACATCGCGGCCAACCGGCTCCGTTTCGCCGACCTTCTCGGCCGGCTCGGCAGGGAAAACGAAGCTTTCGAACAATACGACCTCGCTGCCAGGTTGGCCCCCGACACGATCACCGTTCAATATGCATTCGGTTTGGCGCTCGCGCGCCGACAGGAATTCGATCAGGCAGAGATTGTTTTCCGGCGCTGCCTAACACTGGACGCAGAAAGTCCCGACGCCTCCTTCCAGCACGCCCGGTGCCTGCAGGCATTGGACCGGCATGAGGAAGCGATCGCCGGATACGAGAACACGCTGATACGACAACCGGACCGCGCCGAAGCGCATGTCAATCTATCGGTAATTTACCGGGGCCTCGGCCAGCTCGACAAGGCGGTCCAGGAGGTCGAACACGCCCTTGATCTTCAGCCCAACTCCGTCGGTGCGCTCAACAATCTCGGTCTCGCGTTGTGCGACCTCGGACAGCACGCGACCGCGGCAACGTTTCTTCGAACGGCACGGCAAATCGAGCCGGACAACCCGATTACCGTACATAACCTCGGTGTCGCCCTCCATGCCTGCGGTGCGATGGCCGAGAGTGAGCGATTCCTAAAAGAGGCCCTCACCCACCGCCCGGATTGGCCGGAAGCGACCCGGAGCCTTGGAAATCTATATCGGGAAACCGGACGTCTCGCCGAGGCCATGGCGCTCTATCGTGATGCGATCGAGCGCCATCCCGACGACTTCCGCATGCTCGGGAATCTGGGGCTCGTGCTGCTGAACTTGAATCAACCGCATGATGCGATCGCGACATACGAAAAGGCGGTCGCCTTAAACTCTTCCCATGCCGACCTCCGAACAAGCCTCGGGATTGCGCAGCTTCTGATCGGCGACCTCGAGAATGGCTGGTCAAACTACGAGGCGCGTTGGGAAAAAGACGGATCGGCCGGATCCAATCGAATCCTCTCGACGCCGCGCTGGGACGGGGGACCTCTGGGCGGCGTGGATGGTAAACCCGGCTCGCTTTTAGTCCACGCCGAACAGGGGTATGGCGACACGCTTCATTTCTGCCGTTACCTACCCCTGCTTGCCGCACAAAATAATCTCATCGTTTTCGAGTGCCAATCGCCCCTCGTCGGCCTGATGGAATCCCTTGGAGTCACCGAAGACCGACTGGACCTTACCGTCATCGCGCGAGGGAATCCTCTGCCTAACGTCGACGCTCATATTCCCTTGCTCAGCCTGCCGGCGCATTTCGAAACGACGCTGGAAACGATCCCAAGAGATGTCCCGTATCTCAAAGCGCCTGCACCGGCGGCAACGGCATGGGCGCGTCGCCTTGCCGGCGGCGAACCGGCGGTCGGTTTGGTTTGGGCGGGAAACGCCGAGCGCCAGGACGACTGGATGCGGTCCTGCCCGCCCGACGCCATGGCGCCGCTGCTTGATATCGACGGTATCCGGTTCTACAGCCTGCAGAAAGACGGACCGCCGCTTGAACACGCCGCCGTCGAGCCTTTGGGGCCGGAACTCAACGATTTCAGCGATACCGCCGCGGCCATCGAAGCGCTCGACTTGGTCATATCGGTGGATACGGCAGTTGCCCATTTGGCGGGCGCGCTCGGGAAGCCCGTTTGGGTCATTCTCGGAGCCGCGGCCGATTGGCGATATATGCTCGACCGGAAGGACAGCCCCTGGTACCCGACCATGCGGTTGTTCCGTGCGTCCGAACTGGGCGACTGGACAGGTGTCGCCGGTCAGGTCGCAAACGCACTGCGATCTAGTCTATCGCATCGCGGCGACGGGAAAATTTCGCTGAAGTTTTAAGGTAATTGCAAATCCGCGACCAGCGCGGGCACGGCATCAGGCTACGATATCGCCGCCCGAATTTGCCGCCGCCGGCTGCGCCTGCGCGTCGGCCAGGGCGGCATCCTCACCGACATTCGTCATCAGTCCCGCGGCGATGTTGCGGTTGATATCGATGAGGACCCGAAGCTTGCGTCCGCTGGGTTCGGCCAACGCATTGACCGTGTGTTTGTCGATAAAGACGCTGAGGCTCAGAATGTTTTGCCGGATATCGTCGGGTAGCGGATTCTCCACCGACGATACGTCGGCCTGGATGATGGTCCACAAACGCCAATTCAGCCGCAACGCCGCCCGGTAGGTATCGCTGTCTTCGCCGTTGATGGAAGCATCCATCATCCGCGCCGTTTCGAGAAGCGCCTGCGCTTCGGTTTGCCGGGCCGACGAGCCAAGTTTTTGCGACGACTGGTAGGCTTGGCTGCTGTTATTGGGTTGCATGTTTCAGGACCTCGTTCTCGTATTTGATAAGCTTTCGACAAAGCTTCAGCGCTCCATACGCATCCCCGGCAACGATCTTCTTGCCGATATCGAGGATCAACGGTGTTGAACTGGGGACGGCATTGACGAAATCTTTGACCAGTTTACTGAACTGATTTTGGTACTGCTTCTCTTTTTCAGGGAACATGTAAAGTAATTGAATAACAAAATATATTTTCTTCGCAGGTGTTGTTACGTCTTTCTCAGTCATTATATCGCGTTCGCGGAGAATACTCGCCTTATTCTGAACGATTAGTTCAGCCTTTTCCCCGCCATTTTGAATAACCGCCTGATTGATGACGGTCTTCTCACCCGGCTTCAACACGATCTTTAATGGCATCTCTTTTTCTTCATTGAGAATTCAAAAGTAAACGGTGTTTCATCACTCAATTATCAGCAAGAATTATACCACGGATTGATTTGATTTGTGATTTTTTTTGTTATCCAATGATTTGAATCATTTTGGGGGCCGTTAAGATCACAAAATAAAAGCGGGGGCCGAAGCCCCCGCTTTCTTTGGATTCACTGTCGTCCTTGGCTTTAACCGAACAAGCCGAGGATCGACCGCTCGCTCTGAGCAGCCAGCGACAACGCGTTAATACCGAGCTGTTCCCGGGTCTGCAATGCAAGCAGGTTGGCACTTTCCTCATTGAGGTCGGCCAAAGTCAGCTTACTCGCGCCGGTTTCCAGCGTATTCACCAGATCTTCGGTGAAGGTCAACCGCGTCTGAAGCACGGTGTTGTTCGAGCCCAGCGTCGAAGCGTTGGTACGCAACTCGGTCAGGGCGCTGTTCAATTCCGTGATCGACGTATCGATCGCCGTGTCGTCGGCGAAAGCATTCGTCGCCGCCGTCACTTCGATACCGGTCGTGGCAGTCGTCGCATCGAGACCGGTAATCGTCAGATCGCTGGTCCCGTCTTCGTTAAACTCGACCGTCAGGTTATCCGGCGTCGCCTGAATCAGGTTCGTGCCATTGAAGCTCGAGTCATTGGCGATATCGTTAATCTGGCCCAACAAGGCATTAAACTGCACCGCAAGGGTCGACTTTTCGTTGGTATCACCCGTCGCCTTCGCCTGGTTCGCAAGACCTTTGGCCTGCTGCACCAGTTCGGTGATGGCGTCGATACCGGTAATCGCCGATTCGATCGTGCTGATCGCCAGGTCCACGTCCGACTTCAACGTATTCAAGTCGGATGCCCGGTTATTCAACGCGGTCGACGTAAAGAACGCGGACGCGTCGTCGAGGGCCGAATTAACCTTCAGGCCACTAGACAGGCGCGACTGGGTTCTACCGATAAGATCGGAGGTATTCTGCAGGGCGAGCAAGTTATTCCGCACGCCTGCTGTAAGGGCTACTGAGTCAGCCATGGTTTCTCCCTTTCTAGGATGTTGACCGACCGCATTCTGCGGCGGACAAACCAAAACGGACCGACGGGTCCGCAAAACGGCCATGCCGGAAATCCAGCATGGTCGCAGGTTCGAAGCTGCACGATGCAACCATCGCGCCACTCTCTGGGAGAAACCTTAAAGATTTGATAATAAGGAATAATCTAGTTCAGCGGTCTAGCGAACGGGTAAATTGGGGCAATATTTACCGCACCAGACCGGCAGAAAATTCCTACAAGTCGGAATTTCCTTCCCGGTCACACTTCAGAATTTAGTCTCGCGAGCCGGCGTTATAGGCTGCCGACCCGCCTGAATTTCAGACTATCCGAAGAGGCTCAGAATGGCCCGTTCGGCCTGCGAAGCCAGCGACAACGAGTTGATGCCAAGCTGCTGTCGCGTCTGAAGCGCCAGCAGGTTCGCGCTTTCCTCGTTGATATCGGCCAAGGTCAGCTTTCCGGCGCCTTCCTCGAGCGTATTTGTAAGCTCTTCGGTGAAGTTCAGCCGCGTCTGAAGAACGGTGTTGTTCGACCCCAGCGTCGCGGCATTGGTTCGCAACTCGGTCAAGGCACTGTTCAATTCCGTAATGGTGGTATTGATATCAGACAGATTACCGAAGTCGTTCGCCGCCGCCGTGATCTCGATACCCGTAGTTGCGGTGGTCGAATCCAACCCGGTGATCGTCAAGTCACTCGTGCCGTCCTCGTTGAAATCCACTTCCAGGTTATCCGGCGTCGCCCGGATCAAGTTCGTTCCGTTAAAGCTGGAATCGTTCGCCAAATCATTGATCTGGCCCAACAATTCATTGAACTGCACCGCCAGGAGCGAACGCTCGGCCGTATCGCCGGTGGCTTTTGCGGTATTGGCAAGACCCTTTGCCTGCTCGACGAGTTCGGTAATCGACTCGATACCGGTTATCGCCGACTGCAGAGCGCTGATCGAGAGGTCGATATTTTCCTTAAGATTGGTCAGATCGTCCGCCCGGTTGGTCAGCGCCCGCGCGGTGAAGAATGCACTTGCGTCATCGATTGCCGAATTGACCTTCAGGCCGGTCGACAGACGAGTCTGCACGATATCGATTAGGTCGGTGGTGCGCTGAAGACTCAGGAGATTCGAACGCACCCCGGCTGTCAAATTAACTTTGTCAGCAGCCATATGTCATGTCCTTTCTGGCGTTGACATTTGGCATTCCTTGCAGCGGTTGGCCGATGCCAGTTCCACATGCGAAACGCCGATTTCACTATGGTTAATGGCAACCGCCATGCCACCGTGCCAATCTGCACAACATATTGTTTTGACAGGTATAATTTGTGATCGTATTCGTTAACACAGCGGCTCGGTGCAGCTTTTTGCCGGGCAACTCTTGCAACATCTGGCATTTCTTACCCGGTGGATCACCGAGAAGGACCAGGCCGCTTGACGGGCAAACGGACCGTCAAGCGATTGCGCCCCAGAAGGCACAAATGACCTGCATTTCAGGTCATGGAAATCGAGGAAAGTACGTCGGCGACGCGATGTATTTTCGCCGTCGGAAGATCGCACCCGAATGGCAATCCGACGATCCGTTCCACGAGGTCTTCCGTCGTCCGCAACGCATCGCGATCCGCCGACGAGAAAATCGGCTCAAGGTGACAGCCTTCGTTCCACCAACGCCGCGATTCGATGCCGGCATTGTCCAATGCGGATATCGCCTTTTCGCCGACGGTAGCATCGAACGCGACGTTGCAGGTTGAACTGACCCAGCCATCGCCGAAGCCCGGAGACAACCGAACCCCCGGTATTTCATCGATGGCCTCGATATAGGCAGCAGTGGCCCGCGCAAATCCGGCACGGGTTTCGGTCCACTGATCGAGTCCGGCGAGTGCAACAGCCGCAGGATACTCCCCTAATTTCGCATTACCGCCCGGCCCGACCGCGCTGCGATTGCCTTGAAAGCCGAAATTCGCCCGCGCCTTGACCTCCGCGACGAAATCGGCGTCGCGGCTGATCACCAACCCACCCTCGCCGGCCGCGAGCGGCTTCGTGGCGTGCAGGCTGACGATCGCCGGGGACACACCCGCAACCAAACTGTCGAACCCGGCCGCCGCATCGACGACAACGGGTATGCCGGTATCCTCGGTCAGACGATCCCATGGGGCGATATCGAGCGGTGCGCCGAAGGGGGCGACCACCAAGACCGCGGCAACGTCGGAACCAAGCCGGTCGATCTGGTCCCGTACGGCGGTGATTTCGAGCCGCCACGTCGCCGAATCGATATCGAGAAAATATGGCATAAGACCGGCCGCCGGGACGGCCTGGGCCGACGCAACGAATGTAAAGGACGGCATTAAGCAATACCGGCCCTTTGGGCGTGCCAGCGCGGCGAGGCTTATCGACAGCGCGGCGGTCGCATTGCTGAGGCACACGGCTTCGTCGGTTGCGACACCGTATCGCGACGCGAACCGCCCGGTCAGCCGCTGCTCCAAAGGACCGAAATTCGTATACCAGCGATTGGCGTCGATTTCCTGGAGATAGGGCATCAACTGCGCGGCATCCGGAAGTTTCGGCCGCATCAAAGGAATTCGTTCAAAATCCGCCGTCATAAGAGTGCCTTTGTGACCATGTCCACAGTGCCGCGCGCTATGTCACGAGTCGAGGCTGCTTGAGCGCCACAACCGAGGAAGACACCTCGTCGACGACCGACGTCCAGTCGGATATCCGCCGTTGGCGGAACATGCGCATCGTCGGGTACCACGGACTATCCAATCGCTCCAGGAACCAGCGCCAGTCGGGCATGGCCGACAGCATGGTCCAGACAGGTTTGCCGAGCGCACCGGCAAGATGCGCCACCGCCGTATCGACCGATACGACTAGATCCATCGCCTGCACCGCCGCCGCGCTCGCTGAAAAATCACCGAACCCGCTGCCGAGATCCGGGATGTCCATCGTCTTCAGCCCGGCGGCATCCTCAGCTGAGATTTCCGTTTGCAAGCTGAAAAGCCGAATGCCCGGCACACCGGTCAACGGTTGCAGATCGGACAATGCGCAAGAGCGAAAGCGGCCGCGGTTATTGGTCAAACTGCCGCGCCAAACGATGCCGACCTTCAGCGCGCGACTATCCGGCGCTGGCGGCAGGTCGGCGGGCGCCGCCGACAAATACGGACAATCGGCAGGAATGGTGTTCATGTCGGTCCCCGTAAGGCCGGGCAGGCTCATCAGCGGCGTCCAAGTATCAATTTCTGGCCGAGGATCGCCGAACGCGATCACCCGGTCTGCGACGTTCGACTCCTCCAGAAGGGTCCGGAGAGAGGCAGGACATTCCAAGGTGACATCGGCGCCGAGCGCCCGAAGCATCGGCGCATAGCGAACAAACTGGATCGTATCGCCCAATCCCTGCTCCGCGACGAGCAGCAACCGTTGGCCTTCGGGCGACGCGCCATCCCACCGAGGCTGATCGACCACCGGAAGCGTCAAGCCCGCGACGGCACGCCACCGCCATTCATACAAATCCCATCCTTCACGCAATTGGCCGGACAATAGCAACGCGGTCGCCTTGTTCCAGTGGGCCTGCGGCAGGTCGGGTTCCAGCGCCAACGCCTGATCGAGGGCGGCAATTGCCGTCTCGCACTCGCCCAAATGCTGCAGTGCCGCGCCGAGATTGACCCACGCGTCCGTAAACCGCCGGTCGATTTGCAGCGCGCGGCGGTAACAAGCCGCCGCTTCAGCTGCAATGGGCGCCGCGGCAAACGCATTTCCGAGGTTGTAGTGCCCCTCGGCGTTGTTCGGATCGGCTACGGTCGCATGTCGACCGGCATCGATTGCGGCCGCCGTCTGCCCGGATTCCAGCAAAGCGCCGCACAAGTTGCTCCATGCGGGCGCGTAGTGATTGTCGGCGTCCGCGGCCAACCGAAACTGATCGATCGCAGCCTTCAGTTCGCCACGCCGCCGCAAGACATGACCCAGATTATTTCGGGCGGCTGCGTGACCGGGCGCCAATGCCAATGCCCTTTCGAACCCCTCCGCCGCCTCGTCCAACCGGCCCATCGCCAGCAATGTGTTCCCCAAATTGAAGTGGCTGTCGGGCTGGGTATCGTCCAGCGACACGCCCCGGCGCAACGCCGCGATTGCATCGTCGAGGCGCCCCGCTGCGGAAAAAGCGGATGCGATATTGATATGAAAGGCGGCGACGGCGGGGGCTCGCTCGATCGCGCGCTCGAATGCGTCGATCGATGCCACGACCGCATCCCGGTGCAACAATGCCAACCCGAGCAGATGCCAAGCATCCGGTTGCGCATCGTCGTCGGCAAGGACGGCTCGGCATGCGGATTCCATCCCGGCGTAATCCTGGTCACGGAAACAGGAGAGCGCCTGCTGCAACATGCTTTGCGAGGCATTCGACATCCACCATCAGATACAGCGCGGCGGCGGCGAATAGAAGGCGAAAGTTGCCCGGTATTTTCACCATGGCGCATCGGATCGCGGGCCGGGTAGAGTCCGGGCATGATTACCGTCGCCGTCATGCAACCGTATTTCCTGCCCTACGCCGGCTACTTTAGGCTGTTCGCCGCGGCCGACCGGGTCGCCCTGTTCGACTGCGTGCAGTTTCCGCGGCGCGGTTGGGTGCATCGCAACCGGTTGGCGGATGGCGCGGGTAAACCGGCATGGCTGACGCTCCCGCTCCGCGCCGCCGCGCGCGAGACACGGATCGCCGACCTTCGCTTCGCCGAAGATGCGGCGACGGCGCTACGGCGGCGCTGCAACCGGTTCCCGCAGCTTCGGGAATCGGATCATCCGCTCCTATCGGCAGTTTTGAATCCCGGGCCGGACGTCGTCGGCTATCTGGAAGCATTGCTCGGCCGATGCTGCGCGGACATGGCCCTGCCCTTCGACGTCATCCGGACCAGCAGCCTCGATATCGACCCGGCGCTTCGGGGCCAGGACCGGGTGCTTGCCATCGTCGAGACGCTGGGCGGCGGCAGATATATCAATCTCGAAGGGGGCCAGGCACTCTACGATGCCAAGACTTTTGCCGATCGCGGAATCGAATTGTCTTTCCTGCCCGAATGGCCGGGATCGACCTGGAGCATCCTGCAACGGCTGATTTCCGAAACGCCCCGTTCCGTGGCAGATGAAATCCGCGGTCAGCTCTGACCTAATCGCCGGCCAGGCCCGCGAGAACGTCGTGAAGCGCCTGGACATGGGTCATGTCCGCAAAGACACCTGGCGCCGCCGCCTCGATGCGCTGTTCCAAGTCCGTCCGGAAATCACGGTCGGTCGCCACCCGGACCGCGATGTCGACATAGTCTTCCGCGGACGCCGCCACGGTATCGGTAACGCCCATCAAGCGATATAGCGCGAGCGCGTACCGGCCGCGCAAGAACCGGCCGGGCCACGTCACGATCGGCGTGCCCATTGCAATCGCCTGCCAGCAGGTGTTGCCGCCGCCGAACGGCCGGGTGTCGAGGGACACATCAGCCAATTTCATCACGGTCAGAAAATCCAGATGGCTCAGGGTCGGCAAAAAACGCACGCGATCCATCCCATCGCCTATGGTCCGCGCAAACCGGGCTTTCACCTTTTCCGCAAGTCGCGGGTTGTATCCCGTTGGCAGCAGCAGCAAGCCTTTGCGATCCCGCTCCAGGATTCCGGCGAACAGTGCATCCATTTCGGGATGCAGCTTGATCAGGGTCTGGGCGCAAAAATAAAGCGGCACGTCCTCCGGCAGGTCGAAGGCGGCAGGGGGTTTGAGCGGATGCGGAACCGGCGGGCGTTCGTAATAGGTCGGCGCGCCCGGCAGACGGACCAGCCGCTCGCTGTAATGATCCTCGGCATCCGTTGGTTCCTGAAGATCGCTGCTGATGTACCGGTCGAGGGTTGGAATACCGATGGTATCGGGGTGTCCCCCCAGGACGACCTGAACCGGCGCCAACCGCGCGAACGCCAGGAAATAGGTCATCGGCTCCATTCCGATATCGGTATAGACGAGGAGGTCGGGTTTTTCTTGGGCAATGCGTTGCCGCGCCGCCGCAAGATCCATCGGCAGGATCACGGCCTTGTCCGCGTCGTCGGCCATACTGCGCCAGAGCGGATCGTCCGATCCGCCGACGCGAAAGACCGTCACCGAAAATACGTCCCGCGGCATGTACCGGACCACGCCATGAAAACACCATCCGACAGCATTCGTCCCAAACTGCCGGGACACGAACCCCAGTCTGAGTCGCCGGTCCGGATTCTGTGCGTCTCCCCGACAGTGGTCGGCGACATAGGCCAAGGACGGACACGCGGTTTCATATAACCGCGCCAGATCGGCTTGCAGGTCCCGATTGTTCGTGTCGTGGTAGGATAGATTGAAGTTGGTGGCACCCACCTCGCGATGCGCATCGCGCAACCGGGGCGGATCGGCCAACAGCACGGCAACGGAATCGGCCATCCGACGCCGCGCTGCCGTCAGGTCTTCGGCGGACTCCGCGACCACCGGCAATAACGTGGCCTTTTTGATCTCGACGCCTGCGCTGGGCTGTAACGCCAGCGCGGCAGCATAGGCGTCATCGGCAGCGTCGATATCCCCCACCTTGCGCAAGGCATTGCCGAGATTCTCATGCGCCGCGGCAACGGTATCATCCCTCGCAACCGCGTCGCGCAGACACCGGACGGCCTCTTCAAACCGGCCCAGTTCCAGTAGCGTGACGCCGAGATTGTTGCGCGGCTCAACGGTGTTCGGATCGAGTGCTATCGCCGCGCGATACAAAACCGCCGCCTCGCGCGGCAACCCGAGATCCATACACAATACGCCGAGATTACATTTCGCTTGAGCATCTTCCGGGAACTCTTCCACCAATTGACAATACAAATCGGCGGCCGCCTCGAACCGTCCTGTGGTTCTCAGCGACGCAGCCAAGTTGTTTCTGATTCCCGGATTCCCCGGATCGTCCAGCAATGCCCGTTCATATTCGGCGACGGCGGCGTCACGCTGCCCTTGCGCCGCCAAGGTGTTCGCGAGATTGAACCGCGTCATGGCCGCCGTTGGCTGCATATCAAGCGCAGCGCGGAAACTTGCTTCCGCTTTGGCAAACCGGCCGGCCAACCGGTACACGGTTCCCAGGTTCGACAGAATGGTAATGCTTTCGACATTCAATGCGGCCGCGCGCTCGATCAAACCGATCGCAGCTTCGATATCGCCGCGTTGCGAGGCAAGCACGCCGCGCATATGCAATGCGTCCACGTTGTCGGGATCGAGACTCAAAACTTGGAGATAGAGCGCATCCGCTTCCTCTGTTCGGCCGGCTTGATGCTGTTGCGTCGCCTCGGCCAAGATTGGCGCTGTATCGCTCACGCCGATAGCTCCAACAGGAATTCGGCAAACGCCCGGCCGGCACGCGCGTCGTTGAACAACACGTCGGCGCGATCACGAATATCGGCACAAACCATCGCTCGCGCCACCGGATCGGTGCCGAGGCGCACCGCAATATCGACATAATTCTCCGGGGACCCGGCGATGCAATCCGACAAATCCATATGCCGGTAATGCGCCAACGTTCCTCGCCCCCGCAGCGAATCGCCCGGCAACGTTACGATTGGAAGACCGGCTGCAAATCCCTGATAGCTGGTGTTGCCGCCGCCAAACGGCCATGTGTCGAGCAGGATATCGGCAGACGCCACGACCTCAAGGAAGCGCTCGACCGAAACGCGCGGCAGGAACAGGACACGGTCGAAGACATCCTCGAAGACCGGCCGCCACCGTTCCCGCAGCCGACCGGTGATCACCGAATCGCTGCCCTCGAACAGCACGAGGCGCCCGGCCGGATCGCGACGAAGGATATCCGCGAGCGGTGCATCCATATCCGGATGGATCTTGAACAAGCTCTGCGGACAAAGATAAACGGTTACGTCGTCCGGCAATCCCAACGGCGCGCGGGGCCGGGCCGCGTCCGGCATATCCGGCCGCCGGTAGCAGGTCTGCACGCCGCCGAGCCGAACGAGGCGTTCGCTATACTGCGATTGACCATCGTCGGGTTCGGCCACGTCGTTCGAGATGTAGTAGTCGATAGTCGGAATACCGGTCGTGACCGGGTGCCCCCACAGGGCGCATTGGACCGGGGCAAGCCGGGCATGGGCGAGCAGATAACTTAGGCTTTCCATGCCGATATCGGGATATATCAAGATGTCGCATTCACTTTCGGCAATCGCCTTGCGCGCCGGCCCATACGCATGCGGTAACTCGACCACCGTTGCCGCGTCGCGCAGCTCCGGCAGGATGTTTTCCTGAGATGAGATGACCGCGAAAAGCGTGAGGTCGAACCGGTCTCTCGACAAATGGTCGATCAACCCGCGCATCGTCCACGCGACAGCGTGATCCGAAAAGTAGGACGAGAAGAAACCGACCCGCCGCGGCCGGTCGACGCCTCGGTTCGAACCGTCGGCACAATGCGGCGCTGTCCAGTCGAGCGCCGGGCACATCTGTCGCATCGTATCGGACAGGCGCATCAAGACGTCCCGGTCGTTGGCGCCGTGATACGCGAGATAGAAATTCATCACCGGCGTGTCGAGAGGTGGCGACGGCAAACACTCGTCCGTTTCGCTCAACGCCTGAAGCCGGCCCGAGAACCGGCCGCGCCAATGTTCAATATCCTCACGCGATTTTGGAATGACCGGCAACAACCCCGCATCCGCCAATAGAAATCGTGGATCACGCCGCACATTCAGCGCTGCCGAAAATCCTGCCTCGGCCGCCTCCGGGTCACCGCGAGCCGCCAGCACCAAGGCCCGATTGAAATGCGCATCTGCATAGGCCGGCTCCAATTCGACCGCCCGGTCAAGCGACGCCAGCGCCTCGTCGTATCGCCGTTGCGACTTGAGGGCGTTGCCCAGGTTGTTATGTGCCGCCGCGAGGGTCGGATCGATCTCAACCGCCTTGCGAAATGCCGCAAGAGCCTCGTCGGCCCGACCCAACGATCGCAGAACGACACCCAAGTTAATGTGAGCGCCGGCGCTCCCCGGCCGCAGCCGAATTGCCTGGCGCAACGCCACTTCCGCCTCGGCGAACCGGCCAATCGTTCGCAGCGCGACGCCAAGATTGTTGCAGGCGTCCGCGTTTTCGGGATCGAGTTCGAGCGCGCGCTTGTAATACCCAAGCGCAGCCATCGCGTTGCCCCCGGCGACGGCCACCGCGCCAGCGCTAACGTGGAACATCGGCTCCAGCGGTTTGACCGCGATTGCATCGACGATCCGCTGCAACGCTTCACTGTGACGGCCCAAGGCATGCAGCGACAGTCCATCGAGATGCAGCGCATCGGCTTGCGTGGGATTTTCGTCGAGCACGGCCCCGAACAACGCCCGTGCTTTTTCATGCTCGCCCTGACGCTGAAAATCGAGCGCGGTCTCAAGAACCTTGATGTCGTCCGGCATGGTGCGGTCGTCTAGGTTGCCGTTTACCCGATGGCCCGGCGGCTGTTAGACTCACCGGCATGAAAAGACTGGTGATCTTCGGCACGGGCCAGATCGGTCAGGTCGCACATTACTATTTCTCGAAAGATAGTGACTACACCGTTGCGGGATTCACTGTCGATGCGGCCTATCTTAGCGGGGATACGGTGCAGGGTCTTCCGGTATTTCCCTTCGAAGATTTGGTCGAGCACCACTCGCCGGACGACGCGGACATCTTCATCGCGATGGGATACGGCGGACTGAACGAACAGCGCCGCGCCAAACTCGCGGAAGCACGATCGAAAGGCTATCGCGCCGCGCATTATGTCTCGACCGGCGCATCGGTCTGGGATGGTTTCGCGCCCCGCGACAACTTGTTCCTGCTTGAGAACAACGTCATCCAACCTGGTGTCACAATTGGCGAAAACACAACCCTGTGGAGCGGCAATCACATCGGGCATCACGCGACGATCGGTGCGAATGTCTTCGTTGCCAGCCATGTGGTCGTCTCCGGTGCGGTGACCGTCGGCGACAACAGCTTCATCGGCGTGAACGCCACCATCGCGGACAACCTGACGGTCGGCGAAGACTGCGTCATCGGCGCCGGTGCGTTGATCCTGTCGGACGCGCCGGATAAAGCCGTCTATTCAGGGACGCCGAGCGAGAAGTCGAAGGTTCCGAGCAATCGGCTCAGAGGGATTTGATGCGGTGGCGGAAACTCGGGAGGGTTTTTACCGCCGAAGGGCAGCGGCCCTGGATGCACAGTCACACGTCGATGCCGTTCGCGGAACCAGTATCGGATGGCCGCCACCGGATTTGGTTCACACCGCGCGACCGGAATAACCAATCGCATCTCGCGTGGCTCGAGATCGACCTCGATCAGCCAACGACGATTCTGGATCTAGCGGAAACGCCGACGCTTGCGCCGGGCGCGGAGGGCGCGTTCGACGATACCGGGGCAATGGGATCGTGGCTCGTCGATCATGACGGTGACCGGCGCCACTACTACATCGGCTGGACGCAATCGGGCGCCGTTCCGTTTCACCTCTCGATCGGTGTCGCGCGCAACCGGGATGGCGGTGTTGCGTTTACCCGGATCGACGGCAATCCCGTGCTTGACCGCAATCCGCACGACCCGATCCTGGTCTCGACGCCCTGCGTCCTCGCCGCGGACGGCCATTGGGCAATGTACTACCTGTCAGCCACCCGTTGGCGGCCGGGTAACGCCTTCCCCGACTACAATATCCGGCGGGCGGTCAGCCGCGACGGCTTCGACTGGAAGCCGGAAGCCGCGCCGTGTATCGACTTCTCGGGTCCGTCGGAATGCGCGCTGGCGCGGCCCTGCGTCGTCCGGGACACGGATCGATGGCGGATGTGGTACTGCCGACGGGGCGGCGGTCATCCTTATCGGATCGGATATGCGGAATCCCGCGACGGCCAGGCCTGGACCCGGCACGACGATCAGGCCGGACTAACCGTATCGGAAGACGGCTGGGACAGCGAGATGACCGCCTACCCCTTCGTCTTCGACCATGCCGGCAGCCGTTACATGCTTTACGCCGGAAACGGATACGGCCGCGCCGGCATGGGCCTCGCCGTGGTCGACCAGGACTAGACCGCCGCGTCAATCGCCGTCGTCGTCCTCGTCAAAAATCCGGTCCAGATCGGCACGGCCGGGAAATCCCTCGACAAGCAGTTCGTCGCGAGGTTTGTAGAAATACGGGTTGGGATAGTCGCGCGCCGCAAAGCTCGGCTCGTCAAGATTGTTGTAGCGGAAGCTGACGGCCCATCGCACGCCTCCGCCCTGCGCCGCACCGGTCCGGTGCACCAGGAACATTGAAAAGATCACAAGGTCACCGGGTTTCGCCTCGATTGCCTGAAATGCCTCACCCGCGATGGCCTCGTCCCGCACGGAATTACCGAAGGCATGCGGCTCCGACGGGAGGAGCCCGTTCCGATGGCTGCCCAAGATCACCTCGAGCGGCGCGTTATCGGCGCCTGCGGACACCAGGGGCATCCAGGCAACCACCGCGTCGAGACTACCCTGAACGCTGCGCCAATCCTGATGCGGCGGGGTGCGATGATATCCGCCGGGTACCTTCAACGCGTCGGATATGATGTGAACGACCGGCCGCGTCGAGATCACCGGCTGCGCCACCCCCAACCCGGATAGAACGTTCAAAACCGGCTCGCTGACACCAAGACGATGCAATGCCGGCAAATACTGCGTTAGCTTCGCGGCGGCGAGATAACTCGGCATCGATTTCCGAAACAAGTCGCTCAGGGACCGGTCGAACGCCGATCCGGTTTCCCCTGCCCCCGCAAGATCATGCCGCCGCATCTGCCGGCGAAACATCTCCCGAAACGCATCGACCAAATCGCTGGGTTCGGTGCCGGTAAAGAATCCTCGGAGAACAACCACACCATCTTCGTGCAAGGTCCGGCGTCGCGCTGCGTCATCCATGCCGCGACTGTACGGCATGCAGCCTGGGCTTCCAAATACCGAAACGCTGTGCCAGCTTGGAGAGATGGATTCCGATACTGCGAGCAAAAACCACCACAACCTTCCCTATCGGCGCCTCGCCGACCATTACGAGGCTTGCCTCGCCCGTCACGGTGATTCGCATCTGGGCGTGGACTGGCCGAATGCCGAGGACGCCGCCACCCGCTACCGCGTGATGCTCGACGTCGCCGGGGATTTGCAAGACGCACCGGCGTCCCTCCTCGACGTCGGATGCGGCGCCGGTCACCTGCTGGAGTTTATCCGGGCGACGGATCAATCTTTCGACTACCGGGGCCTTGATATCTCGAAGAAGTTCGTCGAGCTGTGCCGCCGCAAATTCCCGGAAACCACGTTCCATCACGCCGACCTTCTGGAGGATGCGAATGGGATCGATCCCGCCGACTATCTCGTCCTGAACGGCGTGTTCACCGAGAAACTAAATCTGTCGCAGGACGATATGACCGGTTTCATGCACGCCATGCTGACGGCCGCGTGGTCATTGGCCGCCAAGGGGTTGGCGTTCAATGTCATGTCGGCGCAAGTCGATTGGCAGCGCGACGATCTTTTTCACGCTCCATTCGACGCCATGGCGGATTTTCTAACCAAGACCCTGACCCGCCGGTTCGTCTTCCGCCAGGACTACGGCTTATATGAATACACCGTCTACCTCTACCGCTGACGCTGAATTGGGATAACCCGGCAAAATTTGCCGGGCAGAATTCCCCCTACCAACCCGGCAATATTTGCCGGGTCGGCAGCCCAATCGCAAAAACTGCGTCATGACCCGCACCACTATTCAACCACCTCGGATACGACGCGTTGAATTGCAGCGACCGGTGCCCAGTGCAACGGGCAATATCCAATTATTTTCAAATTGTTAATTAGCTCAACAATCCTGACCTACAGCCCGGCGTCTGGATGCGAAACAGACCAGGGGCGCTGCTCGAAACGACCCAAAAAACATCTCCTGTCTGGCACAACGGTTGCATGCATCATAGGGACATTATTACCCAGGTCGTAAAACGCCATGCGTGTTCAGCGTTCAGAAATCCGGCACTGGGACGACCCGTCCATCGCGGAAGAACTTACGAGCATGGGCGGCGCGAAAAACGTGCGGCTATAAAAACTCTGAATAATGCACCGAAAGGCCGCATGAAACACCGCCATGAACCGGCAGAACGCAGGTTCAGGAGGATAAAATGGACGTACTATTCGTACCGAAACCGACCCTTTCATCCGGATCCGGCGCAACGCAACCGGTAAGTTCGTCGCCGACCGCCGGCGCCGAATCCAGTGCGAAGGCGCTCATCAACAATGCGGTTCCCGTTCCTCAGGAAACCACGAACCCGTCGGCTGAACGTCGCCAGGACAAACTTGGCAAGCAGCAGGATGAGTCCGTAACCGCACAACAGGCCATCGAAAGCCTGCGTCTCAGCAACAGGCGCACGCAGTTGGACTTCAACACGGAGCTGAACACGGTCTTTCTCCAAATCGTGGACACCCGTACCGAGGAAGTCGTCGACACAATCCCGTCAGAAGAACTGGTCCGCCAACTTCAAGGCCGCCTGGAACCATCGCTTCCGGCCTCATCCGAGGATTCTGCCGGCGGTATCGTGATCGACCGGTCCGTCTAGACGAGTCAAAGGAGCCAACGCATCGATCACCGCGGGGGTTGCTCAGCGGTGCGATTTCGCTTGTCCGGCCCCCGGAATACGGGGCGTCCCGAGATGGGGAACATATTTCCCCGATGCGGCAGCACATATTTCCCATCGGGCAATAAGTGCCATTCCAGAAGCGACGCACCAGCAATAATATTTATTATTTTCAATGATTTAAAACTGGCCCGGCTATTGCTCAGTTCCTGACGCATTGATAAACCGCGTCGTGAGTTGAATGAGCGCAACCGCCATATTCCCGTCCGCAGACTCCGTTCTTGCCCCCCTATTGTCCGGCAAGAACGGATCGGCTGCGTCGACGGAAGAAGAGCAGGCCTTTGCGGCCCTGCTCGGCGGTGGATCGGTCTCCGATATCGTTTTGGCTAGTCTCGCGCGGCAAGCGACACCCGACGCCCGCCTGCAAGAGAGCGGTTTCACCGACCGGCCGCTCGACGCCGCGACGCCGCCGCGCGATCTCCCGGAGACGCCCGAAGCGCCGCTGGACCGATCGCGCCCGCCGCAGCAAGCGGATACCGATCTGCCGCCTGTGGAAGACCCAGCGCTCCGGTCGCCCGACGCCGCTGCTCTATCGTCTTCAGGCAGCCGCGCAACACCGGAGCAACAGAAGAGCGCCCGCGGCACGGCACCGACCGCGCAATCCAACAACCCGGCCGACCAAACGGCTGGCGCTCAATCACGCGCCGCATCGGCACAGGCGCAAGCGACCGCCGCCCCCGCCGCAGGGCTCCGCGCGCAAGTCACCGACACGCCCGCGGAACTCGTATCGCAACCGTCGAATACACTGACCGCCAACGCCGCGGTCGTCGCACAAAACGGCACCGATAGCCGCGCTGCGAACGCGGCGGCCGGATCGACGGTCGGCCTGGCCGCACAGAATGCCCAGCAACGCGCTCTCGGCAAAGATTCGGACGCGAGGTCGCCGGGCAAACTCGCGAGCGCGGCCGCCAAAGCTGCCCCGCAGACCAATAATCCGTCGACCGCCGTTCCGGCGGCCGACGCCTTTAACGCGATGCTGGCCACGCAAACGGCCGCGACGCAACAGCCCGCCCCCGCGCCGGCCAACTCGTTCGCGCGCGCCGAACAAGCCGTGCTCGCGAGCAGCGGCAGCACGGGACAGCCCGTGGCGCGACAGGCCGCCAACCCCGCGCCCGTACAGCCGCCGAAGCCGCCCGTGCCGCCCCGGCTCGTGACCAACCAGGTCGCCGTCCAGATTCAGAAAGCCGCGGCGCACGGCTCGGACCGGATCAATATCCAGCTCAAACCGGCCGAGTTGGGCCGCGTCGAGGTTCAAATGGATGTCGCCAAGGATGGGCGCGTGACGGCCGTCATTTCCGCGGAACGGTCCGAGACGCTAGACATGCTGCAGCGCGATGCACGGGCCCTGCAGAGTGCATTGAACGACGCAGGCCTGCGGACCGATTCCGATAGCCTGAGTTTTAACCTGAAGGGTCAAAACCAAGCGCAGAGCGATGGCGAAAAATCCGCCGGCCAAGCCAGTGGTGACGGCGCCCTTGGCGACGAAACCGACGGGACCGGGCCTGCCGGCCGGCAAGACATCGTAACCAACGACCGCGTCGACATTGAAGTCTAACGCCAGGACGCAACAGGGAATCGATCATGGAAATTGATGTCAACAGCATCATCAATCCCAACACGACGGAGAGCAACAGCAGCACGTCGTTGTCGAAGCTATCCAGCGATCTGGACAGCTTCCTCACGATCCTGACAACCCAGTTGCAGTTTCAGGATCCGCTGGAACCATTGGAATCGAGCGAGTTCACAAATCAACTCGTCCTCTTCGCGCAGGTGGAGCAGGACATTCAGCAGAATAAGAATCTCGAGCAAATGGTGTCGCTGCAGCAGGACAATATCGCGGTCGGCGCCCTGTCCTTCATGAACAAATCGGTCGATGTCGCCTGGCCAGTATCGGAATTGCGGAATAGCGAAGCATCCTTCAGCTATATCCTGCCGAAGGACGCCACATCCGCCACGCTGTCGATTTTGGGACAGAACGGCGAACGGGTTCGCACCGAATCCGCCGAGGTCACGGAAGGCAAGCACGACTTCGTTTGGGACGGCAAGGACGACAACGGCAATACCCTGAAGGACGGCGTGTACATCATTCAGGTCAACGCACAGGATGCAAACAACCAGCCGATTGAAGTCGGCTACAGCACCTTCGGCACCGTTACCGGTGTCACCTTGGACAGCGGCAGCGCGATCCTCGAGATCGGCGATGTGCAGGTGCCCTTGGGCAACGTTACCCGGATCCGCGAACCCGGCGAAGGGGGAGCCGACGACGCATCCGATGGATCCGATGACGAGACGACGGAGGACACGAACGGCTGATGATCGTCAGACCGCTCGATGGAGAGAGGACCACCAGAGTTCGATTGAATAAGGGAAGCATGCGATGAGTATTTTTGGCGGACTACGCTCTGCCGTTACAGGTTTGGCGGCACAGAGCCAAGCGCTGGGCATGATTGCAGACAACATCGCCAACGTCAGTACGACGGGATACAAGAAAGTATCGCCGCAGTTCTCGACCCTGGTGACCGTGCAAGCGACAAAGACGCTTCACTCGCCCGGCGGCGTTCAGCCCAATGTCCTACGCGGCATTGACGAACAAGGGCTGCTCGAGGCGTCCTCTTCGGCAACCAATCTCGGCATCGCGGGGAACGGTTTCTTCGTTGTCAACGAGAACGCGGCGGGATCGGGCAACACCGTCTTTACGCGCGCCGGCGCTTTTGCCCCCGATAAGGATGGGAACCTGGTCAACACGGCCGGGTTCTACCTCATGGGGTGGCCGATCGTGAACGGTGTCGTCCAGCAGACCAACGTGCTTGGGGCGTTTTCAATCGTCAACGTGGGCAATCTCACCGCGACGCCGCAGGAAACGACGTCGGTATCCGTCGGCGCCAATTTGGACGCCGCCACGGCGACCAGCGGCACATTCGATCTGGCCGCGGAACTCTTCGATCTCCAAGGCGCCACGCACAACCTGACGATCACGTTCACCAAGACGGCCACGGCCAACCAATGGACCATGAACGGCACCATCGCGAATGCATTGTTCGACGACGGCGCAACGGGCGCGGCGACCGTCGCCCTTGGGACGGTGACCTTCAACGCGGACGGCACCCTCGGGACCGTTGCGGCCAACGCCGGCACCACGACCCTGAGCGGCGACGATCTCGTCTTCACGATGGACTACGACAGTAACTTGGGCACCGCGGCCGACCAAGTTGCGGTCACGCTCGACCTCGGCACCCTGAATGCAGCCGATGGATTGACCCAATTCGCCGGTTCGAGCACGCCGAACTTCATCAACCGCGATGGCCGCCAATTCGGGTCGCCGACGGGTGTGACTGTCGATGAAGACGGCATTGTCACGGTGCAGTTCGACAACGGCGAGACCCGCAACGTGTTCCAGGTACCGCTGGTGACCTTCAACAATCCGAACGGCCTCGCCGAGCAATCGGGGAATGTCTACGTTGAGACGACCGGATCCGGTACGGCGACCGCCCTCGCGCCCAATACGGGCGGCGCCGGCACGATCGCCCCGTCGGCCCTGGAAGCCTCAACGGTGGATATCGCCGATGAATTCACCCGCATGATCATCACGCAGCGCGCCTTCTCGGCCAATACGCGGGTCATCACGACCGGCGACGAACTGCTCACGGAGCTGGTGCAGATCATCCGGTAAAGCCTAACCCGCGATCGCACGAACCTCGCTTCCCCATGGCCCGGCATTTGCCGGGCCATTTCTTTTGGATTTTAGCCTATATTATTGAAAACCCTTTATTATTAATTCTCATCCAGCCGTCTTGCGAACCTGTTTTAGCCATTTGTTAAAGAATGCCGCGTATAGCTAGGCCCTGATTTTTTCCAACCTAGACAGCAAGTCGGACTGAATGAGGCAAGCTGCAGATACAGGCACACAATCTGTCGTCGGACCTGACGGCAGAGCCATGACGATCCACGATTTGCCCCCGCCGAACACAACCCGGTGGGTGGTACGTCGAAAGGCACAGGTCGTATTTGGCGTGCAAGCCGGCCTCATCTCGTTGGAGGACGCTTGCAGCCGCTACAACCTGACGTCCGAGGAGTATGCCTCCTGGGAGCGCTTGATCGAGCGTCACGGCATCCGCGGGCTTCGTGTCACGCGCCTGAAAGAGTATCGCAAGACGGAAGGCCAGGCCGGGTAGCGCACCCCTGCCGGAACGGGCCAAACATTGCCCAACCCCTTGCATTGACTCTAAGTATTCCAGCCGCACGGTAACGGCATTCGCCTATTCACCAAAGAAAACTGCGTTTGAATCGCCGATTCTAGTGATTGAAGTCTTTCGAATTCTTCTATTCGTTAGGCTTTGAGCAGACTCGCAACGATTCAATTTCACTTTTTTTGGTAGATCGGCAAATTTTGCCGAGTTTTATCTTCATTTTTATTCAGAACTCGTTTAGGTTCCTCTTCCATTAGAGGCCGACGTTCGATCCGAACGCCCTCGAAGTTAAGAATCCCGCCCTTTTTGAAGAGGTGGGGTTTATCGAGTCGGCGGATCGTTCGACGGGCTCTAGGAGGGGAAGAACCCTAGGACTTGATCGCTTAGGCGTTCGTTTAGAGGTGGGGGAAGAGTGAACGCATTCGTCGAGACGTTTCGGAATCTCGGTGTCGGCCGGCTGGCCGCCGCCGCCGGCATGACGATTGGTTTGGTTGTTTTTTTCGTATTCCTGGCGACGCGACTTTCGACGTCGCAGTTGGCTCTTTTATTCGATGACCTCAAGCAGGACGACACCGCACGGATCGTTCAGCAACTGGAATCCATGGAGATTCCGCATGAGGTCAGCGCCGACAATCGTCAGGTCCGGGTTCCGTCGGACCAGGTTGCGCGGCTGCGCCTCGCCCTCGCCGAACAGGGCCTGCCGGAAGACGGGTCGATCGGATATGAGATCTTCGACCGTGACCAGACCTTGGGAACATCCAACTTTATTCAGAACATCAACCATGTCCGGGCTCTCGAAGGCGAACTGGCGCGCACCATTGCGACGGTCAGCTCGGTCAGCGCCGCGCGGGTGCATCTCGTCCTGCCCCGGCGCGAATTGTTCAGCCGCCAACGCCTCGACCCCAGCGCATCGATCGTGTTGAAGATGCGCGGAACGGGCCGCCTGGACCGTGGACAAATCCAAGCGGTGCAGCATCTCGTCGCAACCGCGGTTGCGGGGCTGAAGCCCGACCGCATCTCCATCATCGACGATCGCGGAACGTTGCTATCGCGCGGCGGCGACGGCGGCGGCGAAAACGTTGCGGCGTTGAACGCCGAAGAACGCCGCGTCTCCTTCGAAGGCCGGCTGAACCGAACGATCGAGCAATTGATCGAACCGAGCGTCGGCATCGGCAATGTTCGGGCCGAAGTCCGCGCGCAAATGGATTTCGACCGCGTCGTGACGAACGAGGAAATCTACGATCCGGAAGGCCAGGTGGTTCGCTCCACGCAATCGATCTCCGAGGCCAGCAACAACAAAGAGACCGATTCCGCTGCGGTCACCGTCGGCCAGAATTTGCCGGACGCGCAAGACGCCGAGAACACGCCCGGCGCCGAGTCCGCCTCGAACCGGACCGAAGAATCGACGAATTTCGAAATTTCGAAAACCATCCGCCAGCATATCCGCGAAGGCGGGAGCATCAAAAAGCTGTCCGTCGCAGTTCTGGTCAATCACCGGGTCAAGGAAAGCGCGGAAGGCGAACCGAGCTTTGAACCGCGCAGCGCCGAGGAATTGGCCAATATCGAGAAGCTGGTCAAATCCGCGGTTGGTTTCGATCAGAACCGCGGGGATACGGTCGAGATCGTGAACATGCGCTTTGCCGAACCGCCGCAAATGCTGGGCGGCGTCGACGACGCCATCTTCCTCGGGTTTTCGACCGCCGATCTCCGGCGCATCGTCGAGGTGCTGATCCTCGCGGTCGTCGGCATCCTGATCATCTTGCTGGTCGTCCGCCCCTTGATTGCGAAAATTTTCGAAACAAGCCCCACCGCGTTGGCGGATGGACCGGCAGCGATCGGCGCCGACGGCCGGCCGCTCCTGACCAATCAGTCGACCGGCCCAGACGGCGCGACAGCCCTCGGCGGCGGCGCAGGAGGCTCGGCGGGTACGGCCGCCGGGCCGGACGGCGCTGTCGTCCCCGCTGGCGACGCCGGCGACATGCTCGACGTGAACCAGGTCGAGGGCCGCGTCCAGGCGTCCTCGTTGAAGAAGATCGGCGAAATTATCGAAAAACATCCGGAGGAAGCGGCGACGATCCTCCGTAGTTGGATGTATCAGGATCAGACCTAAGGACCGTTATGCGCGTACGTGAAGATTACCGCGGCCTGAACGGCACCGAGAAAGCAGCAATTCTGCTGCTGTCCCTCGGCGAAGAGCATGTGACCCGTGTGTTCGGTCACATGGACGACGACGAAATTCGCGAGCTGTCGTCGGTCATGGCCAATCTCGGCACGATCGACGCCAATCTCGTCGAACGGCTGTTCATCGAGTTTGCCGAAAAGATGTCGTCGACCGGCTCGCTTGTCGGCACCTTCGAAAGCACGGAACGCCTGTTGAACCGCGTGCTCGGCGAAGACCGCGTGCAGTTGATCATGGAAGAGATTCGCGGCCCGGCGGGCCGCACCATGTGGGACAAGCTCGCGAACGTGAACGAGCTGGTGCTGGCCAACTACCTCAAGAACGAATATCCGCAGACCGTCGCCGTCGTCATGTCGAAGATCAATCCCGATCACGCGTCGCGCGTGCTGGCATGCCTGCCGGAAAACTTCGCGATGGAAGTCATCATGCGCATGCTCCGGATGGAATCCGTACAGAAGGAAGTGATCGACGACGTGGAACGTACTTTGCGGAACGAATTCATGTCGAACCTGGCCCGATCCCAAGGCCGCGATGCGCACGAGATGATGGCCGAAATCTTCAACAATTTGGACCGCAGCACCGAGGAACGGTTCATCGGCATGCTCGAAGACCGCAACCGGGACGCCGCCGACCGCATCAAGCAGCTCATGTTCACCTTCGAAGATCTCGCGAAGATCGATGCGGCGGGCATTCAGACGCTGCTGCGGACTGTCGATAAGGAGAAGTTGGGCGTTGCCTTGAAGGGCGCGTCCGAAGCGATCCGCGAACTGTTTTTCGGCAACATGTCCGAGCGCGCCGCCAAGATTATGCGCGAAGACATGGAAGCGTTGGGCCCGGTCCGCCTGCGCGACGTCGAGGAAGCGCAGATCGAAATGGTCATGGCTGCCAAGGATCTGTCGGCCAAGGGCGAAATCACCATCGCAGAAGGCGACGCGGAAGATGAACTGGTCTATTAGGCCGAACCAGGTTTGGAGTCCACGCTGTGGATGACACGACAACCGATACCGCAACCGAGGAGCCGTCGCCGTACCTGTTCGACGTCTCGTTCGATGCGGATCAAATCGCGCGTGCGGAGGCCGAAGCCAAGGCCAAAGAGGAAGAGCCGCCTGAGCCGACATTCACGCTGCTGCAGATCGACGAAGCGCGGAAGCAGGGCTACGACGACGGCGTCCAAGCGGGCCGGGAGGAAGCGTCGAGCGGCATCGAGAATAGCATTGCCCAGACTCTCGATCGCATCGCCGGAGAGCTTCCGAACATCGTTCAGGCGCAATCCGCCGCGAACGAACAAATGATGGCGAATGCGGCGGAGATTGCCGTGACGATCATGCGCAAAATCATGCCGACACTGCTCGAACGGCATGGCGCGGCGGAAATCGACGCGTTGCTGTCGAATTGCGTCTCGAACTTGATCGACGAGCCGAAAATCCGAATCCGTGTTGCGGCGGATCATGCCGCGGAAATCGAAGAACGCCTCGAGGGGCTCGTCTCGGCAAGCGGGTTCGACGGACGGTTTCTCGTGGAGCCGGACGAGGCGATGCAGCCAGCGGATTGCAGCATCGACTGGCCCGGCGGCGGGATCGAAAAACAGACCGATGAAATCTGGGCCCAATTCGACGCCGCGCTCGAACGGTTTCTTGCCCAATACGGACAGGACACCCCGGATCCGGCGCCCGCGGCCGACGGCACGGCGCAGGATACACCGCCGGCGCCCGATACCGCCGCGATTGAAACCGGTGCCGACAAGGCTGTCGAACCATCGACGGATGCGGACGGGCAATCGGACCCATCGGATACCGCGGCACAGGACGACCCGACGGCGCGGCACGCGACCGGCGACATGCCTGGCACCGACGACATTGCAACCGATGAACCGGAGGCACCGCGAGACGGTGATTCTCCGCAGGACGACCAGACGAAGGCAATCGATCCGGAAGCCCCAGCATGAGCTTCCTGACCAATGGAGGATCTGACGATGTCGGATGACGAAAATTTAGAATTGAACGAGCTTGAAGGCGAAGGCGGAGACGGCGGGGGCGATGCGGCCGGCGACGACGGCGGCAGCGAAAGCACCGATATGGCGCTCGCGATGGCCGCGGAAGATGCCGGGCGGCCCCAGGGCGCCGGCGACCTGGAGGCGGTTTACGACATTCCGGTTCAGGTTTCCGCCGTTCTTGGACGCGCCTCGATGCAGGTGAACCAATTGCTCAAACTCGGCCGCGGTGCGGTGGTCGAACTGGATCGTAAAGTTGGCGAAGCGATCGACATCTACGTCAACAACCGTCTTGTTGCGCGCGGCGAGGTCGTCGTCGTCGAGGACAAGTTAGGCGTCACGATGACGGAAATCATCAAGTCGGACCGCAGCGCCTAAACCGCCGCACAATCACAAGGTAACGGCGAAAAACATGGCTTACGGTACGGATACGGCAACACGGCTTCGAGGCCCCGGCAGGATGAAAGCGCCGCCGGTTCGGATGTCGTTCGATGTCGCCACGGTCGTCGGGCTGTCCGCGGCCTTCCTGCTTATCGCGATTGCGATCTTCGTAGGCGGTTCGCCCGGCGCTTTCATCGACGGTCCGGCGATCTTCATCGTCATCGGTGGAACATTCGGCGTCACCACCGCCTGTTTCTCGCTGCGCGATATCGTCGTCAGTTTTCGCGTCGTGACCGAAGCGGTCTTCCGTTCGGCGTCGAACCCGGCCGCGGCGGCCAACCATGTCATGCAGCTCGCCGATATGGCCCGCCGCAAGGGCGTTCTTTCCTTGCAGGATTTCCTCCCTGACCTGGCCCGGACCGGATTGCTGCATCGCGGCATCACGATGGTCGTCGACGGCAGCACGCCGGAAGAGGTCGAACGGATCATGCAGCGGGAAATCGACGCCTCGGGCAAGCGCCATACCCAGACGGTAAACATTCTGCGCAAGGCCGCGGAAATTTCCCCGGCCATGGGACTGATCGGCACGCTCGTCGGATTGGTTCAGATGCTGGGAAACCTCGAAGACCCGACCACCATCGGGCCAAGCATGGCCGTCGCCTTGTTGACCACATTCTATGGTGCGGTGCTGGCGAACCTCGTCTTCACGCCCCTCGCGTCGAAATTGGAACAGAACGAGATGGAAGAGACGATGGTCAACAACCTCTACATCATGGCCGCCGGCTCCATCGCGCGTCAGGAAAATCCGCGCCGCCTGGAAATGCTGCTCAACACGGTGCTACCGCCGGGCCATCGAATCGCTTTCTACCGGTAAGCCCGGATACGGGCGTCGCAATAACTCAGATAATCGATCGGGAAACGGGACTGAATTATGAGACTTTTGATCGTAGGGGACTTGGAAGGACACATTTCCACCGCGGGCAAGATCGCGATCTCGCGCGGCGCCAAGGTCAGCCATGTCGACAGCGTCGACGAGGCATTGGGTGCCTTACGGTCCGGCCGGGGCGCCGAACTGCTCATGATCGACGTCAAACTCGACATCGGTGACCTGGTGGAACGCCTCGCCTCCGAACGAATCAGCATTCCCGTGGTTGCCTGCGGCATCGGCACCAATGCCGACGCGGCGGTCGAAAGCATCAAGGCGGGCGCCAAGGAATACATCCCCTTGCCGCCGGATGCGGAATTGATCGCTGCGGTCTTGGAGGCGGTCGCCGAGGAAAGCAACACGATCATCCACCGCGACCCGGCGATGACGACCGTTATCACGCTTGCCGAAAAGATCGCGCCGTCCGATGCGTCGGTGCTGATCACCGGCGAATCCGGGACCGGCAAGGAACTCATGGCCCGTCATCTGCACAACAAGAGCAAACGCGCCGCGCAGCAGTTCGTCGCCGTGAACTGCGCCGCGATTCCCGAAAACCTGCTCGAGTCCGAACTGTTCGGTCACGAAAAGGGATCGTTCACGGGTGCCGTCGCACGGCGCATCGGCAAGTTCGAGGAGGCAAACGGCGGCACCCTGCTGCTTGACGAAATCAGCGAGATGCACCCACGGCTTCAGGCAAAACTCCTGCGCGCAATCCAGGAACGCGAGATAGACCGGGTCGGCGGCACGCAACCTATCTCGATCGACGTGCGCATCCTCGCCACGTCGAACCGCAATCTGGAGCAAGCGGTATCGGAGGGTGATTTCCGCGAAGACCTTTTCTTCCGGCTCAACGTGGTGAACATCAACCTGCCGACGCTGCGGGAGCGTCCGGCGGATATCATGCTGCTGGCCGAATTCTTTTCCAAGAAATACGCCGAGGCTAACGGCGTCGACAAGAAACCGTTCAGCGCCGAGGCTGAACAACGCCTGCGCGCGCATCCGTGGCGCGGCAACGTTCGCGAATTGGAAAATGCCATCCATCGCTCGGTCCTGCTGGCGCAGGAAGACGAAATCGACACCGACGCCATCATGCTCAATATGTCGGAGCGAGCCGCGACGGCCGACAGCGCGGCGGTGAACGGGGACGGGCAAGGATCCGTGCCGATGGTTGGCAAGACCGTCGCCGAAGTCGAACGCGACCTCATCATCGAGACGCTGCACCATTGCCTGGGCAACCGGACGCATGCGGCCAACATCCTCGGCATTTCGATCCGCACCCTGCGCAACAAATTGAAGCAATACACCCAAGAAGGCATCCCCGTTCCGATGCCGGGTGAATCCTAAAGGCACCGAGGTAGGTCAATCGACGCCAACCGCCCATGACCGATACAACCACCGAAGCGCCTGCAGAAAGCAATAAAACCGCCGCCGCCGGCGGACTGTCGGCCGTGCAGAATGCGCTTCAGTCCATCCTGCCCGGTAGGGAGCGGAACGACGCCGTCTTGGCTGTCGGCGTCATCGGCATTCTCGTCGTCTTGCTGTTGCCGATGCCGACCTGGATGCTGGATTTCAGCCTGGCCCTGTCGATTACATTCTCGACGGTCATCCTGATGACGGTCTTGTTCATCCGGAAACCGTTGGAGCTGAATACGTTTCCGACGATTCTGCTGGTCGCCACGATGCTGCGGCTGGCGCTCAACCTGGCATCGACGCGCCTTATCCTTGCCGACGGATACCAGGGAACGGCCGCGGCGGGGCGCGTGATCGAAGCCTTCGGCAGTTTTGTCGTCGGCGGCAACTACGTCATCGGCATAATTATCTTCGCGATCCTGGTTATCGTGAATTTCGTCGTCATCACCAAAGGCGCCGGCCGGATCGCCGAAGTCGCGGCGCGCTTCAGCTTGGACGCGATGCCCGGCAAGCAGATGGCGATCGACGCCGACCTGTCCGCCGGCCTGATCAACGAAGACCAGGCACGGCAACGGCGCAGCGACCTCGAAGAGGAAAGCACATTCTACGGCGCAATGGACGGTGCGTCGAAATTCGTTCGCGGCGATGCGATCGCCGGTATCTTGATCACCTTCATCAACATCGTCGGCGGCATCGTCATCGGGATCGCCCAACAAGACATGCGGCTGGGGCAAGCGGCGCAAACCTATACCTTGCTTACGGTCGGCGACGGGTTGGTCACGCAGATCCCAGCACTGATCGTGTCCACCGCCGCCGGCATGCTGGTCACGAAGGCCGGCCCCCAAGGCACGGCGGATCAGGAAGTGCTGTCGCAGCTCGGCGGCTATCCGACCGCGCTGTCGTTGTGCACCTTCCTGCTTATATTCATCGCCGTCCTGCCCGGCATTCCGGCCGTACCCTTCCTGCTCCTCGCAGCCGCGACTGGCGGCTTCGCCTACATGACCTACCGGCGTAACTTCAAGGCCGAGGCCGAGCGCCGGGAAATCGAAGCGGCCGAGGACGCACCCGCGCCCGCCGCCGAGGAACCGATCTCAACCGCCCTCCAGATCGACAGCGTGCGTCTCGAACTCGGCTATGGGCTGCTGTCGCTGATCAACAACCCGCAAGAACGACGCCTAACGGATCAGATCAAAGCGCTTCGCCGGCAACTCGCGATGGAGATGGGCTTCATCATGCCGGCAGTGCGCATTCAGGATAATCTCCAGCTTCCGCCGAACCAGTATGTGGTGCGCATCAAGGAAATCGAATCCGGTATCGGCGAATTGCGCCCCAATATGCTGCTGGTAATGGACCCGCGCGGTGAAGCGATCGCGCTCAACGGCGAATCAACGATCGAGCCGACCTTTGGTCTGCCCGCCATGTGGGTGCAAGAGCGGCATCGCGAGGAAGCGACTTTCCGCGGCTATACCGTGGTCGACGCCCCCACGGTGGTGACCACTCATCTGACGGAGCTCATCCGCGACAACATGGCGGAGCTGTTGTCCTATGCGGAAACGCAGAAGCTGCTCGACGATCTGGACAAGCCGCATCAAAAACTGATCAGCGATCTGGTTCCGAACCAGATTTCGGTCGGCGGCATTCAACGGGTCCTGCAGCATCTGCTGACCGAGCGCATTTCCATTCGCGACCTGCCGACCATTCTCGAAGGCATATCGGAAGCCACCGGATTCACCCGGAACATCATGCAGATTACCGAGCATGTCCGGTCCCGTCTGGCCCGTCAGTTATCGGATAACGCGACCAACGACCAAGGCTTCATCCCGCTCGTGACGCTATCGCCCGAATGGGAGCAATCCTTCGCGGAGTCGATCGTCGGGCAAGGGGACGAACGGCAGTTGGCCATGGCGCCCAGCACGCTGCAGCAATTCATCGGCGCCGTCCGGACGGTTTTCGAACAGCAAGCGATGCAGGGGGAAACCCCGGTGTTGCTCGTCAGCCCGGGGATCCGACCCTTCGTCCGGTCGGTTGTCGAACGGTTCCGGCCGGTGACAGTGGTCATGTCGCAGAACGAGATTTATCCGAAGGCGAAGATCAAAACCCTGGGACAAGTCTAAAGGCGTGGGTGGAACGCAATGCGGTTAAAAACATTCCAGGCTCCGAACATGTCCGAAGCCATGAAGCTCGTCCGCAACGAGCTCGGCGAGGACGCAATCATCGTGTCCACCACGGACAACGGCAGCGACGGCGTACGCATAACCGCCGCGGTCGAAACGCCGGATCTGGACTTCGACTTCGCGGAGTCCGTCTCGGAATCGAATGCGGTCGATCAGATATGCGACGCGCTCGAACGGCACGGCACCCCGCAAACCCTCACCGACAGGCTGCTCAACACCGCGACCACCTTGGCGTCGAATGACACAATACAGACCTTCGCCGGTGCGCTCGACCTGGTGTTCGAATTCGCGACCGCGGACGACTACACCGACCGGCCCTTGATCTTGTTCGGCCCGCCCGGTACGGGGAAAACCTCGGCAGTCGCCAAACTCGCGGCCCGCGCGGTCGTCAATCGGACACCGACAGCACTGGTGACGACGGACACGCTGCGCGCCGGCGCGATTCAACAGATCGAAGCCTACGGCGAGCGCCTCAGGCTTCCGGTGAAAACGGCCGAGAGTCCGTCCGAATTGACCGCGGTCGTCGATGGCATCGCGCCGGATCATCTCGTGCTGATCGATACCACCAGCGTAAACCCTTATGCCGCGGACGATCTGGAGCGGCTGTCGGCCTATGCGGACGCGATCGACGCCGATCGTGTCCTGACGATAAATGCGGGCCGCGACGCCTTGGAGGCGCGAGAGATCGCCTCCGCCTTTCAGGCGGTCGGGCCGAAGCGTGTGGTCTTCACCGGCATGGACATGGCGCGGCGGCTCGGCAGCCTACTGGCGGTCGCGGACGGCAGCCAAGCCGCTTTTGGCGAAATGAGCCACACGCCGGAAATTGTCGACGGCATTCACCGGGTCAATCCGGTCAAACTGGCGCGATTGTTGCTGGAACATGTGCAGATTCCGACGACACAAAACGAGCGCCGTCCTGATCTCGGCGATGCGGATCGCCAAGCAACGAGTTGGAAATGAGCATGGCCAGCAATACCGCAACCAATGTCGCACAGATGACGGTCACCGGCCGGAATGTCATCACCATCGCATCGGGCAAAGGCGGCGTCGGAAAGACGTGGTTCGCCATAACCCTGGCCCATACGCTCGCGCGCGCCGGTCGGAAAGTCCTGTTGTTCGATGGCGACCTGGGGTTGGCCAATGTGGACATCCAACTCGGGTTGCTCCCGGAGCGAGACCTGGGCTCCGTGATCGCGGGCAAACGCACGCTCGAACAATGCATCACGCCGGTCGAAGAAACGGGATTTTCCGTGCTTGCCGGGCGGTCCGGTTCCGGCAGCCTTGCGCTTCTCCCGCCGCCGCGCCTCACCGCGCTGCGCGATCAATTGCTGGAACTATCCGGGTCCTTCGATCATGTCCTGGTCGATCTGGGAGCCGGCGTCGACCGGACTGTTCAGGCGTTGTCCCCGTCCACGGGAACCGCGCTGGTAGTCGTCACGGACGAGCCCACGTCGCTGACCGATGCCTATGCCTTCGTCAAACTGACGATCGCGGACCGGCCGAAAGCGGACATCCGGATCGTCGTCAACCTCGCCGAGTCGACGGGGCATGGCCGCAAGACCTATGAAACCTTGACGAAAGCATGCCGTAGCTTCCTGAAATTCGAACCGCCGCTTGCCGGTATAGTTCGGCGAGACAGCAAAGTACCCGACTGCATCCGCCATCAGACGGCCATGCTCACCCGCCATCCGAACTGCGACGCTGCGGCCGATATCGATAAGTTGGCGCGCCTGCTTCTGGAAATACGATGAGCAATTCGGTCCCGCCAAGCGGACCGCCACCGACCGCGCCTGTCGCGCCCGCCGCATCGGCGCCCATTCGCACGACAGTCCTCCCCGCTCCGAACACGCCGACGCTGACGCAGGGACAGACGCTATCCGCGCGGGTCGTTGCCAACACGAACAACCAACTCGTCCTGCAAACCGATCAGGGCCGCATAACGGTTCAATCGCCGACTCCCCTGCCCGTCGGCACGCCGGTAACGCTGCAGGTCAACGGCGCAGGACCGCCACAACAAATCACGATTCAATTGCAGACCGGCACGCCCAACGGCCCTGCCGCAACGCTGCAAAATCAAGCCTCGGCTCCCGCCGCCAATCCGGTCACGACCCAGGTCACGCAGGGCAGTGTCCTGCAGGCTACTGTCACCGCAGCCCGGGAAAACCCGGCCACGCCCGCGCCGGGAAACACCGGACAATCCGCGGCGTCATCCGGCGGAAGCCCGTCGGCATCGACGACGGCCTCCCCGCTTCCGCCAACGCTCCAGAACGGCGCGTCGCTAACGGTCCGGATTCTCGCCGCCGCGCCGCCCGCTGGTGTACTTCCACCTGTGGCGGCGACCGGAAACAATGCCCTCCTGACGGCCACGATCACCGGCCACACACCGGCCGGCAATCCGATCGCGCTTATCGACGGCGTCGAGCTTACCCTCGTCGCGACATCGCCATTGCCGGTCGGAAGCCGGTTGTCGCTCGAACTCCTGACCCTTCAACCGGCGCTGCGGACCAGCGGCACTTCGCTTCCCGCTCCCGTCGATCCATGGCAAACGCTGCGGGAGGTGATGGCAATCCTGCAATCCGGCGATGCCGGCATGACGCGTCAGGCGGTGGAGGTGATGCTTCCCACCGTCGGGCCCCGGCTGGCACCCGGCATGCTGTTCTTCCTATCGGCGATCCTGACCGGCGATATCCGCCGTGTCCTAGGCGACGACGCGCACCGCCTATTGTCACGCAGCGCACCGGGCCTCATGGACCGGCTGTCCGGCGAGCTTTCGCAAATGCAGCGCCTCGCCGGCGATTCCACGAGCCCGGACTGGCGCAGTTTTTTCATCCCGATCAACACCGGTTCCGGATTGGAGCAGGTGCGGTTCCATCTGCACAAAGGCGACGATGGCTCGGCCGACGGCGACGATCAAAAAGGCGTCCGTTTCGTGATCGAAGTCAATATGAGCCGATTGGGCGCCTTCCAGTTCGATGGATTCGCGCGCCGCGATCAAGTCGATCTCGTCGTGAAGACCCATAGTGCGCTGCCGCAGGGCATGCAGGACGATATCCGGAGCATTTACACCGACACGCTGTCCGCGATGGGATTCGCCGGCAACGTCGCATTCCGGGCCACGCCGTCTTTCGATACGGCACCCGTCGAATCGACGCTCGATCAGCGCAGCGATGTATCGGTGTAACCGCGTGACCGCGGCATCCGACATACCGGACAGCGGCCTGCGGAACGGCGGGCCGGCCGAACGGCGCGAGATTCTGGAAACTCGTGCCAATCCGCAAACGAGTCTGGACTATCTCGTCGCGATCGACGCAGCGGCTTCTTCAGGCCGCGATATTCGGCTGCGATACGTACCGGACAAGCTTTTGGTCCGGCCCGATGCTTTCGACGCGTATCTGTCCGCCCTGACGGCTATAGACGCGTTGCCTGCGGAGGAATTGGCCCTCGCGATCATCGAAGACATCAACAACGAGGTCGTGCCGCGTTGGGTCCAAGTGCAAATCACGGACGGTGCGAGCGACCAAGGTCCGAACAACGGTGCGTATCGTGTTTTGATCGAAGACCGCCAGCCCAACTGGGACAACCCGCAGATCGTCGCGCGGGCATCGGACCGGTAACCGCGTTAGGACGCGGCGCCGCTGCGGCGGTGACCGGTCAACGAGACCTCATCCAATTCGAGTTGGTCCAGACGCGCCCGGTTCTGTCGCGCGAGCACCTCTCTTCTCTCCAAGCTGATTTCATACCTTTTCAATTCCGCGAAAGCATCGAGCAGACCGCTGCGCGCCTCTTCCACGGCGTCGGCCGCCTCGCTCAACTCGGCAACCAAGCTTGCCCGCCGAACCAGCGATGCCTGCGCGAATGGGCCATAGTCGGCGGATCCCAAGTCGGTCTCTGCCGCCGAAAGTCGTTCGGCAACGACTTGTGCGTCCAGGCGATCGATGGACTGCTCGAGGGCTACCGCACGCTCTTCCAGTTCTCTCACTTCCCGGCGCTTCTCATCGACGAGATACCGGTGGTACCGGATCAACTTGGCCAGCGTCTTCATGGCGCGGTGGCGGCATCATCGGCCGTAACAGCCGCACCGTCCGTATCGCCGGGCGGCCAAGGCATGCCCAGAATATCCGCCAATATTGCGTAGCCTTCATCCAGAGATGTCTGCTCCTCCATATTCTGGCTCAGGAAGGCCTCCAGTGGCGCGTTCAACGCGACCGCTTCGTCGACGGCGGGATCGCTGCCGCTGCGGTACGCGCCGAGACGGATGAGCTCGGCCATATCGTCATAGACAGACATGACCTGCCGCGCCTTATCGACCAGTTGGTTCTGCGCCGCCGTGTTGCAGGCCGGCATGGTTCGCGAAATGCTCTGCAATACGTTGATCGCGGGATAGCGATTGCGCTGCGCGATGGACCGGTCCAACACGACGTGGCCATCGACAATGCCACGAACCGCATCGGAAATCGGCTCATTGTGATCGTCGCCGTCGACCAAAACCGTGAACAGCCCGGTAATAGTCCCCTCCTCCGTACCGGGACCGGCTCGCTCCAGCAATTTCGGCAGTTCCGCAAACACGGTCGGCGTATATCCCTTGCTCGCGGGCGGTTCCCCCGCCGACAGGCCTATTTCGCGCTGCGCCATGGCGAAGCGGGTGATGCTGTCGATAAGGCACAGCACGCTGCGGCCTTGGTCGCGAAAATGCTCCGCGACCGTCATCGTCAAATAGGCCGCCTGGCGCCGCATCAGCGCGGATTCGTCGGATGTGGCGACAACCACGACGCTGCGCGCCAAACCTTCCGGACCAAGATGTTCCTCGATGAATTCCTTCACTTCACGGCCGCGTTCGCCAACCAATCCGATTACGACCACATCCGCCGCGCAATATCGCGCCAGCATCGACAACAGAACGGACTTCCCGACACCGGATCCGGAAAAAATACCTAGACGCTGCCCCTTACAGCAGGTCAGGAACGTATTGACGCTTCGCACGCCCAGATCGAGTTTCTCGCCGACACGCCGCCGCATGGTCGCCGGTGGCGGGGCGTTATGAATTGGGTAGCGGCGTGGGCCGGATGTCAGCGGGCCGGCTTCGTCGAGCGGCTCGCCAAAGGCATTGACGACACGTCCCAACCACCCGTCATGCGGATAGACCGCCGCGTCGCTGCCGAGCGCCTCCGCCGTAGCACCCAAACCAATACCGACCAGCGATGAGAAAGACATGGCCAACGTGCGGCCATCCCGAAAGCCGACCACCTCGCACGGCACTCGGTCGCCCGACCGTCCGATGAGGTCGCAGCGGTCCCCGACCGAGAGATAGGCTTGCACCCCTCCGATCTCGACCAACATGCCCATGATGGCGGTTACGCGACCGTGGACGCGGATGTCCCGAACCCGCGACAGGTCATCAACCAGGGTGCGCAGTGTCCTCTCTCCTCGCCCCGAGTACTTCAAATCGTCGAATAGAACTTACATGTTGTTCCAGTCGACTCTCCCCGCATTCAAAATAGAAATAAAATACTTAAAATGCCAGTTAAAAAGTACTTCGCTTTTTACAATAGATTTGCTAGAACATTAACCATATAAGTTCACGTAATCCACATTGGGGTCTTAGTGTAGTTTAGGGGAATACCTATGCGGGTACTACTTGTTGAAGATGATCAAGCAATGGCCAAGAGCATTGCCTTGATGCTTAAGTCCGAAAGTTTCGTCGTTGATACGACGGACCTCGGCGAAGACGGTCTGGAGATCGGCAAAATTTATGATTACGACATCATCATTCTCGATTTGATGCTGCCGGATATCGACGGGTATGAAGTACTCCGTCGTTTGCGAGACGCCAGAGTGGACACGCCGATTTTGATATTATCCGGTCTCAGTGAATTGGATAATAAAGTCAAAGGGTTAGGGTTTGGCGCAGATGACTATCTGACCAAACCGTTTGAGAAGCGCGAATTGATTGCCCGCATACAGGCGATTGTCCGACGCTCCAAGGGTCATGCCAAGTCGATCATCAAGACCGGCAAGATCAGCGTTAATCTCGACGATCACACGGTCGAAGTGGGCGGCAAGCCCATTCACTTGACCGGCAAAGAGTTCGGCATTCTGGAATTATTGTCGCTCCGCAAGGGAACGACCCTGACGAAGGAAATGTTCCTCAACCATCTCTATGGCGGGATGGACGAACCGGAACTCAAGATCATCGACGTGTTCGTGTGCAAGCTTCGCAAAAAGCTCAGCACGGCATGTAATGGCGAAAACTACATCGAGACGGTCTGGGGACGCGGCTATGTCTTGCGCGATCCGGTACCGGCCGAAGACAGCCCCGAACAGGTCGCGGAAGCGTCGGCCGCATAATCGGCCGCCGCAACCGAGATTTTTCGGTTCGATCGGTTAGGATTTGAAGCGCGCGCCTCTCTCGGGAGGCGCGCGTTTTTTCATGCCGATTTAAGGGCGGGCTCGCCATCGGAAAGGGCATACATGCCCCGATGTCCGGTAATCGGAACGAACTTGTCGGTAATACCCAATACCGTCTCCGCGCCGCCGAGATAGAGAATGCCGTCATTTGGCATGACACTGCTGATGCGGCCGAGAACCTCTGATTTGGTCTGCTGATCGAAATAGATCAACACGTTCCGGCAAAAGACGATGTCGAATTGACCCAACGCCGCGGTATCGTCCAACAGATTGAATTCTTTGAATTTGACCATCGAGCGAATACCCGCATCGAGACGCCATTTCTCGCCGACCTGCTTGAAGTATTTCACCAGAGTGGCGATCGGCAGGCCCCGCTGGACCTCGAACTGGGTATAGAGGCCGGCACGCGCCCGATTGAGCATGTCGGCGGAGATATCGGTGGCGAGGATCTGGATATCCCAGCCGTCCACCATGTCGCCCAGTTCCTTCAATAAGATACCGATGGAGTACGGCTCCTGACCACTAGACGCCGCGGCGCTCCAGATGCGGAGCGTGCGCTGCGCGGCCCGCTTTTCCACCAATTCCGGAATTACCAGCGTCCGAAGCTGCTCGAAAGGTTTCATATCCCGGAAGAAAAGCGATTCATTCGTCGTCATCGCTTCGGTGATATCGCACAACAGATCCTCGGGCCGATCCTCGCGAACCATTGCCACGAGTTCCGGAAGTCCAGCGAAACCGAATTTCCGCGCAACGGGCATCAACCGACTTTCCAGCAAATACGCCTTCTCTTCGGTAAGGACGAGTCCGGATCGCTGTTTCAGGATCGCGGAAAGGAATTCGAAATCTGCGGTATTCATCTGACCTACACCGCCAGTCTGGAAATTTTTGGGCCAATTTCGGGAAGCGGTAGAACGGCGTTGCAAAGCCCATTCGTTGCAACGGCGCCGGGCATACCCCACACCACACTGGATTCTTCGTCTTGCGCGACGACGGTGCCGCCGGCCTCGACGACAATCTTGCTGCCGGCGCAGCCGTCTGAACCCATTCCCGTCAAGATCAAGACGAGGACGGCCGGCCCGTATGCATTCACGATGCTTCGCAACATGGGATCGACCGCCGGTTTGCAGAAATTCTCGGGCGGATCGTCGCTCAGCCGGACCACTTTGTTCAGGCCGGCCGACTCGACCACCATGTGCATCCCGCCGGGTGCCACGTAAATCCGTCCGCCTTCGATGGCCTCGCCATCCTGTGCTTCCGCGCAGGGCCAACCGCTTGCCTGTTCCAGATGGGTCGCCAGAATTGCCGTGAAGGTTGGCGGCATGTGCTGCGTAATCAGGATCGGCAGCGTGATATTGTCGGTAATCGATTTGATACAATTCGCCAGCGCCTGCGGGCCGCCGGTCGAACTGCCGATCGCCAGCACGGACGGCTTGGTCTTGCCGGCGTCTCGCAGCTGAATAATCGAGCTTTTTTCAGCACTGACCGCCACCGATCCGTTCACCGGTTTCACCACCTTGCGCGCCGTGGGTGTCCTGCCGCGGCCGCCCAGCGCAATGACCTTTTCGACAAGATCGCGTTTGAAGTCGTCGGCTTGGCGAAGCGCTTGCCGGGAACTGGGCTTGGTCACGTAATCGGTCGCCCCCATGCGCAGGGCGCGCAGCGAGATGTCCGCATTCCGTTCGGTCAAGGATGACGCCATGATCACCGTAAGATTCGGATGCGCCTTGATCATTTGCGGCAACGCCGTCAGGCCGTCCATATTCGGCATTTCGATATCCAGCAACACGACATCGACCTTGCTGCGGTCCAGCGCCTTCAGCGCCAACGCACCATCGCCGACGGATTCGACGACTTCGATCGCATCGTTGCTTTCCAGCACCTGCGTAAACAAACCGCGGATGACAGCGGAATCATCGACAACCATGACTTTTATCGACCCGGACGCATTTGCCACTTCGGTTCGCCTTACGTAATGCTGCTGGTTGATCGCGAGGACGTTCAAATCAAACCAATTTGCGTGAACTTGGTTTGAATAATCTCGCTATCGAACGGCTTCATGATGTATTCGTTGGCGCCGGCCGCGAGAGCCTTCTGGATATGCTCAAGATCGTTTTCGGTCGTACAGAAAACGACGGAAACCTGATCGCCGCCCGGCAACGCGCGCAAGGCAATCAGAAACTCAATGCCGTCCATGACGGGCATATTCCAATCCAGCAGGACACCATCCGGCAGGCTGACCTTACAGGCATCCAACGCCATCCGGCCGTCCTCGGCCTCGACGACGGAAAAATTCAATTCCTCGAGAATTTTCCTCGCCACCATCCGTATTACCTTGGAATCGTCAACTACCAGGCACGTCTTCATATCGAAACTTCCTTTCCACGTCCCACGCGAACAACCCGTTGTTCAATTCCGGACCGACAACCGACCCCTCGATATGAGGAACCAAACTTTCACCAAAGCCCTTCAACAACACGTCCGCAATCGTCCCCTCATCAGACGGATGCCAACAACCCGCCTTTCGCCTACGCATTCCCCGCGGGGACACGCAACGTATCCTGCAACGTCTGCAGCAAGCCTTCCCGATCGAACTTGGCAACGTAATCGGTAAACCCGACTTCACGACCGCGTTCCATGTCATCCGGTGTACTCCGCGACGACAAGGCGACCAGCGGCACACCCGACCACGTTCCGTCTCCTCGAATTTCGCTCGCGAATTCGAAGCCGTTCATTTCCGGCATTTCAATATCGCTGATGATAATGTCGAACTCGCGCCCGGCTTCACGCATCGCCAGCGCTTCGCCCGCGGTTTCGACGGCGGTCACGTTGTACCCGGCCAGCGACAGCATCGGCGTCAACAGGTTCCGGAAGAACGCGCTGTCATCCACGAGCAGAACTTGTTGCTGTCCGTCGCCGTCGGCCGACGCATGGCTTAATCCATCCTTGCCGAACCAGTCGCCGTGGGCCTCGGCCAGGAAGTATCCCGTATCGATGATGTCGGTCGCCGATCCGGATATGATAGCGCTGCCGAAAACACCCGGCTTCTCGGAGCCGAGTTCGATCGACAGACGGTCTTCGATGATATCGACAATCTCGTCGACGACCAGGCCCATCGACCGGTCTCCGTCCGTGAACACCAGCACCGGCTGGCGTCCCGATTCCACGTTGATTTCGACGTTGGCGGCCACCGGAATAAGCGGCATCAATTTGCCGCGATACTGGGTAATCGGCTTGCCGTTGCTGAATTCGATATTCTCGCCCTCGATCTCTTCGAGGCGCGCGACCAGTGCCAGGGGCACGGCTTTCGGCACATTATCGCCGCCCTTGAACAGCAGCAGCGTCTCGCGATTTTGATCGCTGGTAATCTGGTGCTGCTCTTCCGAAGCTTCCATGTGATCGGCAGCAACGACTTCGCCGACTTCGCCGGCGATACCGTTCGGATCCAGGATCATGATGACACTGCCGTCGCCGAGAATTGTGTTACCGGAGAAGACCGACAGGTTCCGCAGCACCGGCGATGTCGGCTTGACCACGATTTCCTCGGTGTCATAGACCCGGTCGACAATGATGCCGAAGACCGACTGTCCGACCTGGGTGACGATGACGAAGGTCTCTTCTTCGGCAAAGTCCGTTTCCGTGGTGTCGTCGACTCCCTCGATCTTCAAAAAACCGCGCAGCGACACCAGCGGCAGCAAACGGTTGCGCAACCGCAGGACCGGCGTGCCTTGAATGCGCTCGATCTTGTGAACCGATCCCTTGCCCGCGAGAACGAGTTCCAGAACGCTGATTTGCGGCACGGCGAAACGTTCGCCCGCACATTCGATAATCAGCGCGGAAACGATCGCCAACGTAAGCGGAATCTTTATGGTAAAGGTGGTGCCCTTACCTTCTTCTGAATTCAGCTCGATGGTGCCGCCGATCAATTCGATATTCGTGCGCACCACATCCATACCAACCCCGCGGCCCGAAACCGCCGTAACCTCGGCAGCCGTCGAGAAGCCAGGCCGGAAGATAAAGTGATGAATTTGCTGATCGTTTAGCGCTTCGAGTTCATTCTCTGTCGCCAAACCGTTCTTGATGACTTTCTCTTTTATGCGGTCGCTGTTCAGCCCGGCGCCATCATCGCTGATCTCGATCACGATATGGCCGCCTTCATGGAAGGCATTCAGCGTGATCGTCCCCGTCTCGGGCTTGCCGGCGGCAACGCGGTCGGCATTCGACTCCAATCCATGGTCTGCCGAGTTGCGGACCATATGCGTCAGCGGATCCTTGATCAGTTCCAGCACCTGCCGATCCAACTCGGTTTCGGCGCCGATCATCTGCAGGTCCATCTTCTTGTCGAGTTCGAGCGACAGATCGCGCACGATACGCGGCAATTTGGCCCAAGCATTGCCGATCGGCTGCATCCGCGTCTTCATGACGCCTTCCTGCAGTTCCGTCGTTACATGCGACAGCCGCTGCAAGGGGGCAGTGAACTCGCTGTCCTGCTGATGGCGCAAAAGCTGAAGAAGCTGATTCCGCGTCAGGACAAGCTCGGACACCATCGTCATCAGGGTTTCGAGCACATCGACATTCACGCGGATCGATTGGTTCGCAACGGACGGCCCCTTCGGCGCGCCGCCGGAAGTGGGCGCAGCGGCCGTGTCCGACTTCGCCGGAACCGGCGCATTCGATGCATCGGCTTTTTTTGTCGACTCCTCCGCTTTCTTTTCCGCCGGTTTGTCTTCCGTTGCGGCACTGTCGTCCGCACTGACAATCGCACCAGGGCCTTTGTATTCGGCGGCGTCGAACGCCGCCTGCAAGGCGTCGTTGTCGGACACTTCGCCACCCTCGGTGTCGGCCTCCGGCTCGGGTGCCGGTTCCGCCGGGGCCGCGTTGCCCCCTTCGGCGAACGCATTCAACTGGTCGATCAAATCGGCATCACTGCCCTCAGGTTCCGATCCGGTTTCCTCGAGCGCAGCCAACAGTTCTTTAATGCGGTCGAGCGAGCCGAGCACGAGAGAAACGGCATCCGGCGTGACCGTCAAGACACCATCGCGGACTTTACCCAGAACATTCTCGCCCGCATGCGCAACCGATTCCAGGCGCGGCAAGCCGAGAAATCCGCAGGTGCCTTTGATCGTATGCACCAGGCGGAAAATGTTACTAAGAAGTTCCGGATCGTTCGGGTTTTGCTCAAGCTTCACGATCTCGACGTCGAGCACGTCCATGTTCTCGGCGGTCTCGGTCAAGAATTCCTGAAGTAAGTCATCCACGATCATTTGTCCCCTGTTCCACGACGCAGCCAGATTCGAGGCCGGTCGGTGGTTAACCACTATTCCGTGGGGACAATTTGGCGAAAATTCTTTAAGAAGCAGTAAATTGCCTGAAATCAGGGCGCTTTACGCGATCCGCCCTAAATTGGAACGCGCAGCGTCGCCGTGGTACCGGAAATGTCGGTGACGAGGCCATCGCCAATTTCAGCAGCCAAGGCGGCTGTAAAATAAGCGTGTACGTTCAACGCAGTAACGTCCTCATCTGCTGCACTAGGGGTTATTGCGGCCGCACACCGGTCGGAGAGACGCGCTTCTTGGCCCTCCCCCATGACGATGACGCAGGGCCGACCGTCCACAAGATGAACATCGGCCGCGATCTTCCCGCCGCGCGGCAGGCAGTCCATCGCAAACACGATCAGATTGAGGATCAACTTGCCGGTACCCGACTTCAAATCGCCAGCCGTCGCGGTATCGGGCAGCGACACGTCGAACCGTTCCTCGGATTCCACCAAGCCTTCGGCGAGTTCACGGACCGCAGACATGCTCTGCAATGCGTCATGCCCGGCAAAACCATACGCCATCCGATAGTACTGAACGCGGGCGCTGGCTTGTTTCGCGCTGCCGCCGATTAGCCCCATCGCCTCATCGAACATCGAGGAGTCGATTTCACTGATCAACTCGACTCCGTTGTTGATGGCCGCGATACCCGCAACCAATTCGTGGCAAATTCTTGAGCACAAGAGTTCGGCGATGCGCCGATCGACATTCGGTTTCATCAGCTCTAGTCTTTTCCCGATTTCCGGAACCAATCCACTGGCACGCAACCTAGCGCATCGCACGCCACGGCCCAAGGTCTTCTGCCGGAAGAATTGCGTCGGTGGTCGGTTCCAGCAAAGTCCACGTTTAGGTTCATCCGACCGGCGCACGGTAATCGCGCAACGGTGAATTTCAATATCACCGGAAAAGTGCCAAGTAACACGCGACCGTTGCCCTTTCCACACGGGCGGCTTCGCCACCAAGGTCCGAAAAACCTCACATGCCAGGAACCGAAAAGATCAGCAAAGAATGGGCCGGAAACGGCATGGTCACCGACATCATGCTGCACGACCGGTTGGCCGCCGGCGTCACCGGCACGGCCGAGCGGGTCGTCATTGGATTGAACTGGACCTACGTGCAAGGGCCTGACGGCGCCGGGTTCGCCCACACGCCGGCCCGCGGAACCGCCGGCTGTTACGGATTGCCCAACCCCGGCGGCTATAGCGGCAAGGACTTGGCCGATCTCGCGGCGCTATGGCGGTCCGAGAATGTATTCGAACGCGCGATCGGCATTGCCGCCGTCAATGCCCATTGGAACCGGTTCGATCTTCAGGCAAGCCGCGAAAACGGATTGGATCTGCTTCAGGACAAGGGACGGCGGACAGTGATCATCGGAAGGTTCCCCGGCCTAAAGGAGCGGCTGCCGACCGCGGCAATCGTCGAGCGCGAGCCGAAACCCGGTGAGTTCGGCGAAGACGCCATTGATGTTTTGTTGCCCAATGCCGCCTATGTCGCAATCACCGCCTCCGCCCTGGCGAACGGTTCGTTGGCGCAGATCCTATCGAAATTGGGTGACGGGTTCGCCGTGCTGGTCGGCCCCGGCACGCCGCTTTCCGCCGCGCTGTCTTGTGTCGGCGTCAACGCGGTATCGGGATTCATCGCGAGCGATCCAGATGCCTGTGCTCGCGTTACCGCCGAAGGCGGCACCGTAAAGTCCCTGCGGCCGCACGGCCGTTTCGCAACATTACAGTTCGAATCGGACTAAGCGTCGGGCTGGGCGTCGGGCTGGGCGTCCCACGGCGCCGCGGGGCCGATCCGGTCGGCGAGGAAGTCGACGAAGACCCGAACCTTCGACGAGAGATGCCGCCGGTGCGGATAGACCGCAAATACATTCCCGCCATCCTGCGTGTGATCTTGAAGAATATGGCGCAATATGCCGTCACCGATGGCGGAACCGACCGAGAATGTCGCCAAGCGGGCAATGCCGATACCGGCAATAGCCGCTTCGCGAATGGCTTCGCCCGTGCTGACGGAGAAATTGCCCGTTACATGGATAACCTTGCGCGCGCCATCGGGCATGACGAACTCCCAATGGTTCAACATTTCCACCTGGTTGTACCGCAGGCAATTATGACTCTCCAACGCTTCCGGCTCCGATGGCTCGCCATGGCGTTCCAGGTAAGCGGGAGACGCGACGACGACCCGATCGTTGCCCCCCAATCGCCGGGCGACAAGGCTCGAATCTTCCAGAAATCCGGCCCGGATCGCCACATCGATCCCTTCCTCGACGATATCGGCCATTCTGTCGTCGAGCGTCAGTTCCACCTCAACCTTCGGATAAAGCTCGAAGAATGCCGGCAACAAGGGAACCAGATGATGCAATCCAAAGTGAATTGCGGAATTGACCCGAAGGATCCCGCGCGGCTCGACGCCCACGCTGGCGACCTCGGCCTCCGCCTCGTCGATATCCGCGAGGATTCGCTTGCAACGCTGGAAATAGGCCTCGCCTTCCTCGGTCACGCTGAGCTGGCGCGTGGTCCGGTTTAGCAAGCGGACGCCGAGACGGTCCTCAAGCCGGGCGATCTTCTTACTGACGGCTGACGGCGTGAGGCGCAGTCCCGGCGCAGCCGCGGAAAACCCCCCTTTATTGACCACTTCGACATAAATCGACATCTCGTCCGATCGATCCATAGCCGCCTCATTGCTTCCAATTATTCATAAATGATGTTCTGAATATCCTATTTTAGTTCGAATTGGAATGAATTATCTATCTCTCATGCTCGGCGTCCAACGCTGATCAACCATTCAACAAGGAGACGGACAATGGCTGGTTCGAAATTTCACGAATTTGGAACGTTGCAGGACCTTGATCTCGAGGCCGCGCTCAACCGCGCCCATAGCGAGCGGAATACGGCAATTCGAAATGGGTTACGGCGTCTCTGGACGGCGGGGCCGTTCAGCCGCGCCGCGGCAAAGTCTATCCGCTGATCCGCTGACCAAGCCGGAAGCTGCGCCCTCCCGATCAGTCCTATCCGGTCAACAACCGCGCCGCCGCTTCCAAATCGGCGGGGCGGTTTGCATTGAAGAATGGGTCATACGGGTCCGTAGAGAATTCAACGGTCGTCATACGATATCGTCCGGTCCAGAGATCGACCTTGCGAATATCCTCGTCGACCATGGCCTGCCGCAAAGCGCCCGCCAACGCCACCGGCCAAAGACCGACAACCGGATGCGCCCGCCCGCCGGACGCCGCGCAGGCCATCTCTGCCCCGTCGTCCTGAAGCCCCGCCCATAGGCGTGACACGAGATCCAAGGGAAGGAACGGCGCGTCGGTCGGAATGCTGACCAACCATGCACATTCGGGCGCATTCGCCTGCACCCAGTCCATCCCGGCAAGTACGCCGGCCAGCGGCCCGGCGAAACCGTCGATCGTATCCGCCGCCACCGGCAGGCCGGTGGCGGCGAACCGCGACGCATCACCGTTGGCGTTCAGAACCAGGGCATCGACCTGCGGCCGGACACGGCACACGATTCGTTCGAGTATCGTCTTGCCGCCCAGCATCCGCAGGCATTTGTCGCCGCCGCCCATCCGACGGGCCAATCCGCCCGCGAGTAAAACGCCGGCAACCGGTTCAGTCATCCTGCGGCTCGTCCGCCATGTCATCCGTCCAGAGTACGACGCGGTCCCGTCCGTCGTCCTTCGCCCGGTAAAGGGCCCGGTCCGCGCGCGCGATCGTCTCTTCCAACGAGACGGAGCCGTCGACCATGCAAAGACCGAAGGATGCGGTTATCGGCAATGATATCTCGCCGCTGGCGGAAATCGGCGATTTGCTCAACGCCCGGCGCAGCCGTTCGGCGATCGACCGGGCGGTCTCGTTGTCGGTATTCGGCAGCGCCAACAGGAACTCCTCGCCGCCGTAGCGGTAAATGCTGTCATACGGCCGCAGGTTGGCGATCAGGCGGCCGACCGCGGACAACAGCACGACGTCGCCGACGCCATGTCCGAACCGGTCATTGACCGATTTGAAGTGGTCGATATCGCACAGCCCGATACAGAACGGCGACGCGGTCCGAAGGGAACGGTCACGCTCCCGGCCTAGCTCCGTCATCATGCTGCGGCGGTTGTGCACCCCGGTCAGCGGATCGAGATCGAAGACCGCCCGCTGAAAGGCATCGCGAATCCGCCGTGCGATCGCGCTGAACCGATCGACTTTCTCCATGAAGGCGTCGTAGTCGCGCGCCGGCAGCGGCTCCCCGTCAACCGCCTTGAGCGCAAGGCTGCGGCCGCGCTCGTGCTTTTCGACATGCGCCGACCAAAGTTCCTTAAAAACCGGCTGGTCCAACAGGTTGCGCGATGCATGAATGTCGAACCAACTGCCGAACCGGCCCAGGTAATGGGCATGCTTCGACACGACTTCGCGCGCGGGCGGCAGCCCGCACACCACCGCGCGATGCCATTTGCGGAGCCAGTCTGCGTGTTCTTCCATCGCCGCGTCGATCGCATCGAGAATGTCGCGCGAATCCTCCCGGATCGCGGGGAGATCCTCCGTCGGCGCGGTCCGGGTCAGAACGGGCAATTCGTTAGGCTGCGTTTTCGTCAAGGCTGGCCTTGCGTTGCGTCCGTTTCGATTCATCGGGCACGGTGCTTGGATCTTCGTCAAAGACGATGCGATCCTCGCCGGAGAGAACGATAAACCGTTTCCCTCTCGCTCGCCCGATCAGCGTCAAATCCGCCTTTCGGGCCAGTTCCACGCCCCAGGCGGTAAAGCCGGAACGCGAGGCCAGGATGGGAATTCCCATCTGGACGGTTTTGATCACCATTTCCGAGGTTAAACGGCCAGTGGTGTAGAAACTCTTTCCAATGGCCGAAATATCATGCAGCCGCATATATCCGGCGATTTTGTCCACGGCATTGTGGCGGCCCACATCCTCCATATACAGGAGCGGCCGGTCCTCCTCGCAGAGGACACAGCCGTGAATCGCCCCGGCCTCCAGATAGAGGCTCGGACAGGTATTGATCTTGCGGGTCAGCGAATAGAGCCAGGATGTCCGGATTTCCGCGTCTTTCGGAAGGTCGATTTCGTCGAATCGCTCCATCAGGTCGCCGAAAACGGTGCCTTGGGCGCAGCCGGACGTCAGGGTCTTCCGGCGCAGCTTATCCTCGAAATCCGTCTCGGACTCGGTGCGGACGACGACCGTCTCGATATCCTCCTCGTAGTCGATTCCGGTAATCTCGTCGTCGGCCTGCAGCATGTTCTGATTCACCAGATAGCCGACAGCGAGATATTGCGGGTAATCGCAGATCGTCATCATCGTCACGATCTCACGATTGTTCAGAAACAGCGTGAGGGGCCGTTCCACGACGACCGACGTATCGACCGCACCGCCGTCCTGATCGATGCCGGACAGCCGCTCGGTAAGCCGGGGATCGGTCGGATTCGGCTGCAAAAGAAACTCTTCCATACCGCATAATATGAGGCCTGAGGGGGTATTTGACCACACCCCGGGCGCGCACCGCCGTGATCTGCCAAATCCGCCGGACAGGCATGCAGTAAATGCAATAGACGCTGTCCGGCAGCGGGTGTAGGGGACGGCGTCTTGTTAACACGGCCGCGAGCAAGGGCATGGTGAAAGTCGTGGGCGCCCTCGGCGCCGTTCTATTCGGAATGGGTTTCCTGTTGTTGGGGAACGGCTTGTTCGGGACGTTGACCGCGCTGCGGATGACGCATGAGGACTTTTCGGCCGCCGCCATCGGTATCGTCGTCGCCGCACACTCGATCGGCTTCGCGGCGGCCTGCCTGACCAGCACGCGGCTCATCGACGCGGTCGGCCATATCCGGGTCTTTGCCGGGTTCGCAGCCGCCTTGGCGGTATGCTGCCTCAGCTTTGCCGTCGCCGTCGATCCGGTCGCCTGGGTCGTGCTCCGTCTCATCTTCGGCTATTCCACCGCCGCCGTCTTCATGGTCGGCGAAAGCTGGCTGGCGGGCGCGGCGCCGGCGGAGGACAAAGGCAAGATCTTTGCCGTCTATATGATCGTCAACAAGGGCGGGTTCGGGGTCGGACAACTGCTCATCATGCTCGGCGATCCGGCCGGGGACCGTATGTTCATGCTGGTCGCCGCGTTATACGCCGTCTGCCTGATCCCGATCGCGCTCGCCCGCATCAAAGCGCCGGAAGGAATCGGGTCGGAATCGCTCGGCCTGAAGGCGTTGTACCGCCTCTCCCCGGTCGGCGTGGTCGGCGCGGTTGGGGCGGGCGCGACCAATTCGTCGCTGCTCGGACTAGGGCCGGTGTTCGCCGACGGCCTCGGCATGACGTTGAACCAGGTGTCCTTCTTCATGGCCATCTTCTTGGCGGGCAGCTTGGTTCTGCAAATACCCATCGGGCGGCTGTCGGATCGGTTCGACCGCAGAACGGTCCTGTTCAGCGTCACGCTGGTCACCGCCGCATCCTGTGTCGGCATGGCGTTCATCACGGCATCCGGCCGGCCGACGCTGGCCATGCTGTTGGGCCTTTCCGCGTTGGTGGGCGGACTGAGCGCGACGGTCTATCCGATCGCGATGACCCACGCCAATGATCACGCGAAGCCGGAACAGACCGTCGCCCTCCACGCGGGTTTGCTGCTTTTTTTCGCCATTGGCGCCAGCATCGGCCCGATCGTCGCCTCCCTCACCATGGAATCCATGGGACCCGGCGGATTGTTCGCGTTCGGCGCCGGCGTCTACGTGATCCTGGCCTTGTTCACCGTGTTCCGCATGACACGCCGCGCACCTTTACCGGAAGACCGACAGACCGACTTCGTCGCGATGCCGCAAACCTCGATGACCTCGCCGAACGTCGCCGGACTCGACCCGCGGATCGAAGACCGCTTCGAAGAAGAACTCTGATCCACGGACGGTTAGTTCATGGTTTGCGGGCCGGCATCGGGATCGTCTGCCGGTGCCCCATTCGTCGGCGCGGCCTGATGATGGACCATTCGCCATTGGCCTGCCTCCTTGTGGAAGACGTTCGTTGCGATCAGGAAATCGTCGCCGATCTCCTCAAAGCAGATCACCGTCGCCGTCTCGCCATAAACCGACACACGCGGCTCGCGGCAGCGGATATCCGGCGCACCGTCATTCGCCAGGATCGATTCCCAGCTCTCCATGACCTCATCCCGGCCGTGCAGCGCATGCCAGCCCGGGTGGATACAGGACACCGCCGCGTTTTCGGCCCAAATGCCGACCATTCCCTCCATGTCCTTGCTCTGGAAGGCGAGATAGAACGCGTCATTGGCGAACAGGACCGCTTCGTGCTGCGCCATGTCGAAGTTCCCCTGCTATTCGATCTTGATCTGATGGGCGAATTTCTTCCCGTCGCTGACCGTCAGCAATTGAAACCCGAGCATCTTGCAGAGGTCGAGAAAGGTGAAGTAGTCCTCGACCCGCTCTTCTTTGAACAAGGGGGTCGCCCGGGCGACCGCGGTCAGAACCGCCAACAGCGCCCGCATGCGGTACAGCGAATCGTAGCTGTCCCCGGTAAGCCCGACGATAATCAGTTTTTCCGCTTCGGCGCCTTTCGCGAAGATCGCATAGGGCGGCGGATACGGATTCTTGCGGATCATCTCGTTCATCACGTGCGTGACGAAAGCGATGCGGCTGCGCCGGCTCGCCTCCGGCAGCCTTTCGGCGCGCGCCTTGTAGGTTTCGGTCGTCGCCGGCTTGGGATAGTAGTAGTCCGCGTGCCGGTCCGCGCCCAACGCCGCGGAGCCGGCGACCATCACCGCAAACGCAGCCCCGACCGCCCACCGTCCGCTCTTCGCAATTCGCATCGATACCCTCTCCGTCGAAATAATTCCATCGTCGTGACTGGCGCAACGATGTGCCATAGCTATACTGAGCCGCCCTGTCCGGCATTGTCCATACGGGTTTTCCAATGAAGAACAAGAAGATCGCCTTCGTCGCCGCCGAAAATGCCGAAGCCGTTCAGGCCGAAAAGGACCTGAAGGCGCGCTACGACCATGTCGATCCCGCCGATGCCGATATCATCGTCGCCTTGGGCGGCGACGGATTTATGCTCCACACCCTGCATGAACACAAGAGCGAGCAGGTCGCCTTCTACGGCATGAATAGGGGGTCGGTCGGCTTCCTGATGAACGAGTACGAGCCGGACGGATTGGTCGACCGGCTCAACCGCGCCGAACCGATCAGTCTGAAGCAGCTGCTGATGACGGTGGAGACCGCCGACGGCAAGACCGTGACCGCCCCCGCCATCAACGAAGTGTCGATCCTGCGCCAGACCCAACAGGCGGCGAAAGTGCGCATCCTGGTGAACGACGTGGTCCGCCTGAACGAGCTGATTTGCGACGGCGCGCTCGTCTCCACCCCGGCGGGCAGTACGGCGTACAACCTGTCGGCCCATGGTCCGATCGTTCCGATCGGTTCGGAGATTCTCTGTCTGACCCCGATCAGCGCCTTCCGCCCGCGGCGCTGGCGCGGCGCATTGTTGCAGCAATCGGCCAAGGTTACTTTCGAAATCCTCGAAGCCGACAAACGGCCGGTCAGCGCCTGTGCCGACTACACCGAAATCCGCGATGTCGTCCGGATCGACATCACGCAGGACTCCGCGACCCTGGTCAAACTGCTATTCGACGCGGAACATGACCTGGAAGAGCGGATTATCAAAGAGCAGTTTACGCCGTAATCGCGCCCTTCCGTTCAGCCTGTACGGTCGCGGGCATAATCGCACACCACCGCAATGAGCCGATCGATATTCGCCCTGAGCTCGGCGAATTGCGGCAACCGTTCGAATGTCGATTCGTTCATATAAAGGGCGCGATTGATCTCGACCTGCAGGCTGTGACGCCCGCCCGGCGGATTCGAGTAGGCGCGCACGAGTTCCACCCCTTTGTAGGGGTCATTGACCCGAACGGAATACCCGAACCCGCGCAATGTATCACGGACGAGATGCACGAAGTCGGGCGACGACGTCGTGCCGTCACGGTCGCCGAGGACGAAGTCCACCTGTCCGCTGCCGTTCAGAAACGACCCTCGAGTCAATGACGGCATCGAGTGGCAGTTGACGTGCCAAACGGCGTCGAAACGCCGGTGCATGTCATTGAGAACTTGGCGAAGTTGATCATGGTACGGCTTCCAATAGCCGTCGATCCGTCGCCGTACGTCATCCGACGCCAGTTTGCCGGCATACAGGTTCATATCCGGGGGGCATAGGCGCCAGACCAATCCGTGACCGAGCCGCGCCTTCTCGCCTGGCCGTACCGGTTCCGGCCAGGAATCCGCCAACAGTTCCGGATCGAGATCGTCCAGCGACCGGTTCGGATCGATGTAACTGCGCGGAAAAAGCGCCGCGATCAGGCTGGCCCCGTGCTGCGGCGCGCTCTCGAACAGCTCATCGACATACATGTCCTCGGCCTTGCGCAACTTTTCGACCGGAACGACATGGTTGAAATCCACGGGGTATTCGGTACCGCTATGCGGTGAATCAAAAACCACCGGCACGGCCGGCTCCGACGCCGGCTGGAACTGCAGGACGCCCGGAAGATTACCCGTGACGGGCGCGCCTTGAGCGCCATTTGTCCTAAGCATCGTCATTCAAATGGCAGGCGGAAATTCGGCCCGGCGCGATTTCTTTCAAGGCCGGCTGCTCGGTCCGGCACCGCTCCGTCGCATGCGGGCAGCGCGGATGAAAATGGCAACCCGGCGGCGGATCGAGCGGCGAGGGAATTTCGCCCTTGATCGGCATGAACTGCCGGCCCCGGTTGTCGATGCGCGGCACTTCACCCAAAAGCGCGATGGTGTAGGGGTGGTTCGGTTTCTCGAATAGCTCCTCGGTATCGGCAACTTCCACCACGCGGCCGAGATACATGATGACGACCCGGTCCGACAGATGCTCGACCACGCCCAGATCGTGGCTGATGAACAGGTAGGTGAGGCCTAGGTCTTCGCGCAACGTGCTGAACAGATTGATCACCTGCGCCTGGATCGACACGTCCAGCGCGGCAATTGCCTCGTCGCACACCAGGAAATTGGGCCGGACCGCAAGTGCGCGGGCGATGCCGATGCGCTGCCGCTGCCCGCCGGAAAATTGATGCGGGTACCGCCGGCGATACGACGGGTCGAGGCCGACCCGCAGCATCATCTCGTCAACGTAATCGTCCAGTTCGTCGGCGTTGATCAAGCCGTGAAACAGCGGCGCTTCGCCGATGACGTCCCGGACGCGCAGCCGCGGATTGAGCGACGACATCGGGTCCTGGAAGATCATCTGCACCTGCAACGCCCACTCGCGCTCCTCGGCCGGCGTCATCGCCGCGACATCCTTACCACGGAACCGGACGATCCCATCCGATGCCGGATGGATGCCCGCAACGACCCGGCCCAACGTCGACTTGCCGCAACCGGATTCGCCAACCAAGCCGACAACTTCGCCGTCCTTGACCTGCAGGTTCACGGAATCAACCGCGTGCACGATCTCTTCCCGAAGGTCGCCGCCGATCAAATTGTAAATCTTTTCCGCAATATCGAGTTTCTTTTCAAAACGCTTCGAGACGCCGTCGAGTTCGATCATCGTGTCGGTCATGCCGCGCCCTCGACATGCGGATGGAAACAGCGAACCGTGTGATCGTCGGCGATCGGCGCGCTGACGCCGGGCACTTCCTGGCAGCGACCATCGGCCTTGGGGCAGCGCGGATGAAAGGCGCAGCCGGGCGGCATCGCCAGCAAGGACGGCGCCATACCCGGAATTTGCGCCAACGGCTGGCCCCGCTTGTTGTGGCTCGGCACCGACCCGATCAACCCGCGCGTGTACGGATGCATCGGCCCGTCGAGCACGTCGGAGATTTGCCCCGCCTCGACAACGCGGCCGGCATACATCACGCAAATCTTGTCCGCGAGCCCGGCAACGACAGAGAGATCGTGCGTAATCCAAATCAGCGACATGCCCTTCTCGCGGCACAGCTTCTGGACTTCGAACAGGATCTGGCCCTGGATCGTCACGTCGAGCGCTGTGGTCGGCTCGTCGGCAACGATCAAATCCGGCTGATGCAACAGGGCGATGGCGATCGAGACGCGCTGCCGCATGCCGCCTGAGAACTGATGCGGATAGGCCTTAAGCCGTTCTTCCGGTGATGGAATACCGACCTGCCCCAGTGCATCGCGTGACCGTTCGAACGCGGTTTTTCGGTCGACGTCCTCATGCGCCTGAACCGCTTCGATCATCTGCGTGTCGATCCGCAGGACCGGATTCAGAGTCATCATCGGATCCTGGAAGATCATCGCGACGCGGCTGCCGCGAAGCTGCCGCATGCGCTCCTCGGACGCCGTGACCAAATCCTCGCCGTTGAAAAGAATACGGCCGGAGACGACCTCGCCCGGCGGATCGACAAGGCCGATGATCGAAAAGCCGGTAACGGTCTTGCCCGACCCGGATTCACCGACCAGCCCCATCACCTCCCCCTTTTGAATGGAGAAGCTGACACCGTCGACCGCCTTGGCTACTCCGCCTTTCGTGAAGAAATGCGTCTTGAGGTTTTCGACCTCTAATGTCGGCGCTGCGTCGCTCATCACACGATCCTATTTCGACAGACGCGGGTTCAATACGTCGCGCAACCGGTCGCCGACCAGGTTGATGCTGACGATCGTGACCAACAGGGCAATACCGGGGTAGATGCTGATCCAATATTTGCCGCTCATCATGTACTCGAACCCGTTCGAGATGAGCAGACCGAGCGACGGTTCGGTCACCGGCAGCCCGATGCCGAGGAAGGACAGGGTTGCCTCCAATGCGATGGCGCTCGCCACCTGCACGGTGCCGACCACGATCAGCGGCGGCATCACATTCGGCAACAGATGCTTAAAGACGATCCGGCGATGCGACAGGGCGAGCGATGTCGCCGCCTCGATATATTCCTTGTTCCGCTCGACAAGGGCGCTGCCGCGCACCGTCCGGGCATAGTAGGCCCATTGCACGACGATCAACGCGATGATGATCTTGTCGATCCCCTTACCCAAGGTCGCCAGCAGCACGAGCGCGATCAGGATTGCCGGAAAACTGAGTTGCAAATCGACAACCCGCATAATGATCGTGTCGGTGCGGCCGCCGAAATAGGCGGCGATCAGTCCGATGCCCACACCGATGCAGAGTGCGACAAAACCACTTACGGCGCCGACGCCGAGGCTGATGCGCAGCCCGTAAAACATCGCGCTCAGCATGTCACGGCCCAAGCCGTCGGTCCCCAGATAGGCGGTCGTTCCGCTCATCATCTTCTCGCCCGGCTCCAACCGGCTGTCGAGAATATCGACCGTTGCCAAATCATACGGATCGGTCGGCGAGATAAAGGGCGCGAAAATCGCGATCAGGATAATCAGGCTGAAGACAATCAATCCGGCGACCGCGACCTTGCTCTCCGCGAAATCCGATGCGAACCGCCGGAAGGGAGTTTGATCCGGTTGCGCCGACGACTCGTCTTCGGCCGTGTCGAGAACCGTTTGTTCGGTTGCCGCGGTCATGATTTCACATCCTGAAGCCGGACCCGGGGGTCAAGGACCGAATACATCACATCGACCACCAAATTGATGATGATGAACATGAACACGATGATCATGAGATAGGCCACGATCACCGGCCGATCGAGCAGGTTGATCGAATCGATGATCAGCTTGCCCATGCCCGGCCAGGAGAATACCGTCTCCGTTACCACCGAGAAGGCGATCAACGACCCGAATTCCAGCCCCATCACGGTGATCACCGGAATGAGGATATTCTTGAGAACGTGCACCAAGATCACCCGCTTCGTGCTCAGCCCCTTGGCGCGGGCAAACTTGATGTAGTCCTGATGAATGACTTCGCGTGTCCCGGCCCGGGTCAACCGAATGGCCAGCGATATCTTCAGCAATGCGAGGTTCAGCGCCGGCAGAAATAGATGCGATAAGCCGTCCCAGGATAGGAAACTGACTTGGACCCCCAGAAACGACTGCGTTTCGCCGCGGCCGCCGGACGGCAGCCATCCCATGATAACGGCGAAGATCATGATGAACATGATGCCGACCCAGAAGGACGGCAGACTGAATCCCAGGATCGAGCCGGCCATGACACTTTTGCTGAAATAGGAATCCGGCTTCAAGCCGGCCCACATACCAAGCGGGATGCCGATGACGATTGCCATCAGCAAAGAGCACACCGCAAGTTCCATGGTCGCCGGCATGCGATCCAGTATCAGCAGTAGGGCCGGTTCGGCGAAGATAAAGGAATCGCCGAGATCCCCCTGCAGCGCCCGCCCGACAAACGTCAAATACTGCATGTGGAACGGTTTATCGAGCCCGAGGGATTCGATGAGCTTTTGGCGGTCTTCCTGATCGGCGTCATCGCTGATCAGGATGTCCACCGGATCACCGATCAGGTAAACGCCGGAGAAAACGATGATCGACATGGCGATCACCACAATCACGGACTGCAGCAACCGGCGAATGATGTAGACGGACATGGACAAACTCCGGCCCGATTGCGGAAATGGCGACGGGCGGCCCGTGGAGGGCCGCCCGTCGCCGACGTGCCTACTTTTCCTTCAACACATCCATGGCAATCGTGCGCTCGTCGGTCCGCGCCCGATACTTGAGGCCAGGCCGCGTCGCCCAGGTGTTGACCTGGTAATGAAGCGGAATGATCCCCTGATATTTGCCGATGGCCAATTCGGTCGCTTTCGCCAAGAGAGCCTGACGTTTTGGATCGTCGACCGTGGCCAACGCCTCGATGACGAGTTTATCGACGTCCGGCTTGGAGAACCGGCCGCGATTGGAAGCGCCGAAGCCCTTCGACTTGTCGTGCGTGGTCAACAGCGACTTCAGCGGCGACGATGCTTCGCCGGTGCCCGATCCCCAGCCGACCAGGATAAAGCTGAACTCCGGTGCTCCATCCTTACCGCCCTTGGAGGCGCGCTTGAAGTAGACACTCTTCGGCATGGTGACAACCTTGGTCGGAATGCCGCCGCGCGTCAGCATCTGTGCGATCACCTCGACGATCTTGGCGTCGTTGATGTAACGGTTGTTCGGTCCGTGAATCGTCAGCCCGAAGCCGTTCGGATATCCGGCTTCCGAGAGCAACTTCTTGGCACCCGCGGGATCGAACTTTTCGGGTTTCAGGGTCGGCGACACACCGAAGAAACCCTCCGGCAGAAGCTGCCCGGCCGGAATGGCGAGACCTTCCATCACCCGCGCGACGATCGCGTCGCGGTTGATCATCTTGGAAATCGCCTTGCGGACGCGGACGTCCTTCAGCGGATTTTTCGCCATTGGCTTTCCGTCGCGATCGGTCACGAACGGCGAGTTGTCGCGATACTGATCCATGTGGAGATAGATCACGCGATTGGAGATGCCGGAGCTCAGGCGCACTTTCTTATTCTTCTTCAAGCGCTCGACGTCGGTCGTCGGAACGTTGTCGATCATGTCGACGTCACCCGCGAGCAACGCGGCGACACGCGCCGGCGCGGAGGGGATCGGCTTGATCGTCACCTTGCTCCACTTCGCCTTGGTGCCGAAATAGTTCGGGTTCGGGACCAGAACGATGCGATCGCCCTTCTTCCACTCAACGAACTTGTAAGGACCCGTGCCGACCATAGCCTTGCCCTGGTTGAAATCCTTCGTGGACAGCCCCTTGTTGACGTCGGCCTTACCGGACCCTTTGGCGCTATCGGAAATGATATGCGGCTGCGCCATGTCGACCGGCATCAACGGATAGGGCGCCGGCGTCGTGACGTGAATCGTGTAGTCGTCGACCTTCTTGAAAGTCTTGCCCTTCAGATACGTCCGGAAGCTGGAGTTACCGCCGGTATAGTTCGATGCACGATCGAAGGAAAAGATGACGTCGTCGGCATTGAAGTCCGATCCGTCGGTGAACTTGACGCCCTGGCGCAGCTTGAATTCCCAGGTCGTGTCGTTCACGGTCTTCCAGGAAACCGCCAAGCCGGGTTGCAGTTTCTGCTTGTGGTCCATCTCAACCAGGCGACCGAAGACCTGCGCCATGAAGGCGTTGTTCGGGCCGAGATTGTGAAAGTGCGGATCCATCGAAGATGGTTCCGAATAAATGCCGATGCGGATTTCTTCGGCCCATGCCCCGCTGGAAACGGCGGCGGCGACGGCCAAAGCAGCGCTGAAACGGGTCATTTTCCGGATCATTGGTAGCTCCCTGTCACGCAAAATGGAGTGAACCCCGCCGGCAATTCAGTGAGATCCCCTCTCGTCGGCGCGGTCCGCGATTGATTAAGAAAAATCATGTCTTAAGTCGTAGCCCTTTTCAATAGCGATGGCACTCACAATCTTCACTGAAAAGGCCGGTTTCATAGCGTTTCACGCACATCCAAGCTGACCGGTCATGACGCCAATCCGAGCGCTCCGGCGATGCGGTCGACCGCTTTCAACCCCGAGCCCGTCAGGATGACGACGGTCGTATCTCCGGCCTTCACGGTGCCGTCGGCGATCAACTTGCTGAGCCCGGCGCCCGCCGCGGCGCATGTCGGCTCGATGAAATGGCCCCGCCGCGTGAACTGCCGCAGCGCTTCGACGATCTCTTCCTCGGTGACGGCGATGCATTTCCCATCGGTCGACCGGATGGCGCCGAGCACCTCCTTCAACCGGACCGGTTTGGTCGACGCGATGCCGTCGGCGATCGTCGGGGCGGCATCGATCGGTACGGGTTCGTCCGAGGCCGCCGCATAGGCGGCATAATACGGCGCCGCATTGACCGCCTGCACGCCATGAACGCGCGGCAGCCGGTCGACAACGCCCCGGCGGCGTAATTCCTCGAAACCGATATGGCTCCCCATGACATTGCTGCCCTGGCCAAGCGGCGTGATGATGTGGTCGGGCACGTCGAAGCCGAGCTGTTCCCATATCTCGAAGGCCAGCGTCTTGGTCCCTTCCAGGAAGAAGGGCTGATAGTTGTGTCCCGCGTAAAACCGCTTCTCCGCTTCGGCCAAGGCGGCGGCCTCCACATCGTCCCGCGTTCCGGGCACGGGAACCACGTCGGCGCCCATCGCCGCCATCTGGTCGCGCTTGGCGGCCGGCGCCGTCGCGGGCGTGAAAATCCGGCAATCGAACCCCAGCGCGGCGCCATAGGTCGCCACCGAGGCCCCGGCATTCCCGGAGGAATCTTCCAAGATTTCCGTGACGCCGCACTGTTTCAGATAGGTCAGCATCACGGCGACGCCGCGGTCCTTGAACGACCCGGACGGCATCATGAATTCCGCCTTCATCCGGACCGGCACGTCGTCCCATGCGGAGTCGAGCAACGGGGTCCAGCCTTCACCGAGGCTGCGCAGCGGCGGCCCGGGAAGGCGAAGACCGGCGCCATATCGCCAGAGCGAGTGTCGGCGGCCGTCGATTTCATCCTGCGTGATCCCCGGCCCCATCGACAGATTCACGTAGCCCCCATCGTCCGGCGCGCGCCATAGCGGCGTTTCGATAGACCAAGTCCCCTGAGTCCTTGGATTTACATAACGAACGTCATCGGTCATGCGGCGCAATTTGCTGCCAAAGCGAAGGGTGCGCAACGCAAAACATGCCGGCTTGGATCGAGCCATCCCGCGGCCCGGAATATCCCCTGGTTCCGACAACAGGATTGACTATGCTTGGCGGTCCGGCACACCGGACCGCGCGGACTGTCGCGGGGCGCGGACAGAACTGGCGAGACCGTCCCGGTCGGGACATTCACGGAGATCCAACCTTTGAGCGAACAGAATCCCGCAAGCCTTGACTGGATTAAGGAACTCATTTCCTTCGACACGACCAGCCGCGATTCAAACCTCGACCTAATTCATCGCATCCAAAGCTACCTCGAAGGGCTCGGCGTATCGTCGACCCTTACCTACGACGATGCGAAACAGAAAGCCAACCTGTACGCCACGCTCGGGCCGCAAGACCGCCCGGGAATCTTGCTGTCCGGCCATACGGATGTGGTTCCGGTGGACGGCCAGGACTGGCATACCGATCCGTTCCAGATCGTCGAGAAGGACGCCCGACTTTACGGCCGCGGCACGTGCGATATGAAGAGTTTCGTCGCCGTATGCCTCGCCTATGCGCCGAAATTTCTGGAAAAGGGCCTGAAGACACCAATCCACTTCGCCTTCTCCTATGACGAAGAAGTAGGCTGCATCGGGGTTCGCCGCCTGATCGACATGCTGTCGGATATGCCGGTCACGCCGACCATGTGCATCGTCGGTGAACCGACCGATATGCAGGTCATGATTTCCCACAAGGGCAAGTACAGCTATCGCGCCCATGTTCGCGGCCTGGAGGCGCATTCGAGCCTGGCGCCGCACGGCGTCAACGCGGTGGAATATGCGGCCGAGACGATCACGTTCCTGAAGAACATGGCCCGCCGGATCGCCACGGAAGGCCCGTTCGATGAGGAATTCGACGTGCCCCACACCACGGTTCACACGGGGATTGTCCAGGGTGGCACGGCGCTGAATATCGTACCCAAGGATTGCCGGTTCGATTTCGAGTTCCGCCATCTTCCCAGTCACGATGCCGCTGCGCTGTACGCGGAGGTGGAGACCTATATCCGCGAAACGCTGGAGCCGGAAATGCAGGCGATCGACCCGTCGACCGGATTCAGCATCGAGGAATTGTCGTCAATCCCCGGGCTCGATATGGATCCCGGAGCGGAGGTCGTGACCTTTGCCAAGACGCTCGCCGAACGGAACGACCACGGCAAGGTCGCCTTCGGCACCGAAGCCGGTCTTTTCCAACAGCGGGCGGGCATTCCGACGGTGGTGTGCGGACCCGGCAGCATTGACCAGGCCCACAAACCCAACGAATTCGTGACGATCGATCAGGTCCGCAAATGCGAGACATTCATGGACCGCCTGCTCGCCCACGTCTGCGGCAGCACCTGAGCCGATCGAGATTCGAAGGAGAGAGCCACCGTGGCACCGACGCGTGATCCCATAGAATTATCGCCCCCCGACATCAGCGCCTACGCGAAGGGCAACACGGACATCGACTACGTCACCACCTACGACAGCGGTGCCGCCGGACCGCATGTGATGGTCAATGCGGTAACGCACGGCAACGAGCTATGCGGGGCGATCGTCGTCGATTTCCTTTTCAAGCAAGGCGTCCGACCGACCCGCGGGAAGCTGACGCTGAGCTTCGCGAATTATCAGGCATTCCTGAATTTCGACGCGCGCCACCCCGGCATGTCCCGCTATGTCGATGAGGATTTCAATCGCCTCTGGTCTCCCGACGTGCTCGACGGGCCGCGCGACAGCGCCGAATTGCGCCGCGCCCGGGAGATGCGGCCGCTGATCGATACGGTGGACCTGCTGCTCGACATCCATTCCATGCAGACGCGCGCGCCGGCCTTAATGCTCGCCGGGCCGTTGCCGAAAGGCCGCCAGCTCGCCGGCGCGGTCCAAGTCCCCGAATATGTCGTGTGCGACGAGGGGCATGCCGCCGGCAAACGGATGCGGGATTACGGCGATTTCGGGAGTCCGGAAAGCCCGAAGAACGCGCTGCTCGTCGAATGCGGCCAGCATTGGGAAAGCGCCAGCGCCGATGTCGCGATGCAGACCACACTGCGGTTTCTGAAGCATTGCGATGTCGTGAACCCCGCCTTCATCGAGGAACATCTCGCCCCGGCGCCGCCGCCGCAGAAATTCATCACCGTCACGGACCCAATCACCATCAAGAGCGACAACTTCAGCTTCGTCGACGAGTTTGTCGGGATGGAGGTGATCGAGAAGAAGGGGACGGTGATCGGCCACGACGACACCGAACCCGTCACCACGCCGCATGACGATTGCGTCCTCATCATGCCGTCGCGCCGAACGGCCCCCGGCCAGACAGCGGTCCGGCTGGGTCAGTTCATTTCGGTTTAGTCCGCCGGTCCGTCCGCGGCGTCACGCTCGCGCAATTCGGTCTTCAGAACCTTGCCGTAATTGTTTTTCGGCAAGCCGTCGACGATTCGGTAATCCTTCGGCCGCTTAAACCGGGCGATCGTGTCCAGGCAGTAGCGATCGAGTTCGCTGACGTCCGGCATTTCGTCGGCCGGCACGACATAGGCGACAACGACCTCGCCCCATTCCGGATCGGGTCGGCCGATCACCGACACTTCCGCAACGCCGGGATGCCGCAGCAGCGCCTCTTCGACCTCGCGAGGATAGATGTTGCTGCCGCCGCTGATGATCATATCCTTGGACCGGTCTTTCAACGTCAGAAATCCGTCGGCATCCATAACGCCCATGTCGCCCGTATGCAGCCACCCGCCCGCCAATGTCGCGTCGCTTGCCGTTGGATTATTCCAATAGCCGGTCATCACGGAATCGCCGCGCACCAGAATTTCACCCGTCTCGCCGTGCGGCAGGGTGACATCATTTCCGTCCGCCACCCGGACCTGCACGACGCTTTGCGCGACGCCCACCGACCCGAGACGGTCTTCCCACCGGGGATGCGACCGGTCGGCGATGACCTCCCGCGAGACGAATGTGATCGTCATCGGGCTCTCGCCCTGGCCGTAGATCTGAACGAGCTTCGGTCCGAACCGGTCGAGCGCCCCCTTGGCGTCGGCAACGTACATGGGACCGCCGCCATAGATGATCGTTTTCAACGGGGATGTATCGGCGTCGCCGCCGTGATCGACCAGCCGTTTCACCATGGTCGGCGCGGCGAAAAACGCCATGCCCGGCCAGCGGGCCATCAGGCCATACATCTCGGCCGGGTCGAAATGCCGGCTTTCCGGCACGACATGGCACGCCCCCCGGACAATATGCGGCAGCAGATAGAGTCCGGACCCATGGCTCATCGGCGCCGCATGGAGGATGCTGTCGCCCGGGGCCACGGTGTCGATATCGGCGAAGTAGTTCAACGTCATCGCCGTCAGCACCCGATGGGTCAGCATCGCGCCCTTCGGCTGCCCGGTCGTGCCGCTGGTATAGAAGAGCCATGCCACGTCATCGGGCGCGACCTGCGCAATGTCGATGGGGTCCGCCGTGAATAATACGTCATACGCCCGCGACCCGACCTCGATCCGGTGATCGAGCGTTTCGACCGGCAGCGCGGATACGGTCCCGGCAAGGTCTGTGGACATAAAGACGGCCCGGGCCCCGCTATTGCCGAGAATATAGGCGAATTCATTGGGATGCAGCTTGGCGTTGATCGGCACCGCGGCCAGGCCGGCATGCCAGGCCGCGAATAGGATTTCCACATATTCCGGGGCGTTGGTCATGGTCAGCGCCACCCGATCGCCGGGCCGCAAGCCCAGTTCGGTCCGCATGGCGCCGGCCAAACGGGCCGTTCGCGCGGCCAAATCGCGGTAGCTGGCCACCACCGTGTCCCCCAACCCAAGCGCCGCCCGATCGCCCATATACGTGCCGGCTCGGGTAAGCCACGCCGCCAAATTCATGAAAATCTCCACATTTCCGCCGATTCTGACAATCCGACGCGGCGGCGGCAACGGAAAAATAAGCCGGTGATCCGCGGAAGTTATTCCCAACTACCCCTTCAAGTACCTTGCCGAATGCCGCTGCACAGCCTACATAGCTAGCTGGCTTTGCTATCGGGTACTGATAATTGGCCCCCCAGGACAATGCGCCGGTTCTAAACGCCCCCGCGGCCGTTCGTTGGCTAGTGTCCATCACCGTCGTCGCGCATCTTGTCCGCGTGCTCGCGCCCGAAAAGGTCGACAACACCATTCTCGAGGTATTCGGCTTCATGCCCGCGCGGTTCGGCCTGGAGGGCGCAAGCGGGATCGGTTTGGACGGGCTGCTCGTCATGGCGGTCGGCCACATGTTCCTGCATGCCGATTGGATGCATCTGGTCCTCAATATGGCGTTCCTGCTGGCCTTCGGCTCCGCTGTCGGGCGCCGGATGGGGGCGGTCCAATTTCTGCTGCTGTATCTTCTCTGCGGTCTCGCCGCGGCTTTCTTCTGGGCTTGGCTCTATCCGCCGCAAGTCGCCCTTCTGCTCGGCGCATCCGGCGCAATCTCCGGCATGGTCGGCGCGGCAGCCCGGGTCAGCATCTGGCCACCCCGCAGCGGCAGCGCCCTGCCGTTCTGGCGCCGCTCGACCGTGATCGCCTTCGTTGTGATTTGGCTCGCACTCAACATCGGTTTCGGGGTCTTCCCGATCTTCCTATCCGACGCCTATGGCGGCATTGCCTGGGAAGCGCATCTCGGCGGCTTTGTCGCCGGATTCCTGCTGATCGGCATCTTCGATGGCCGGGGCCGGATTGAGGTGGTCGCCCCGCCATACCGTTTCCTGTGAACCGATTTCCTGTAATATTGAGTCGCAACTGCCATTAAGACAGCGAGAAAACGCCGATGAAAGCTCTCGACGCCATTCTCACCCGTAATTCCGTGCCCGCGCGACTGTTGGGCGACCCGGCACCGGACGGCACGGATTTGCAGACGATCCTGGACACCGCCATGCGGGCGCCGGACCACGCGTCGCTGCGGCCGTGGCGCTTCATTATCATCCGAGGTGATGCCCGCAAGCGGCTGGGCGAAGTGTTTGCCGCGGCGCTGTGCCGCCGTGATCCGCTGGCCGACGCCGAGGCCCGCCGGAAGGAACTGAACCGCCCGCTCCGGTCCCCCTTGATCGTCACGGTCTGCGCCGAGGTCGTCGAAGACCATCCGAAAGTGCCGGTTGTCGAGCAGATCGTGACCTGCGGCGCGGCCGCGCAGAACATGATGAACGCGGCCCACGCCATGGGCTACGCGGGCATCATGCTGACCGGCGCCAACGCACACGATCCATTGGTCAAGGACGCGCTCGGCCTGAAGGCCAAGGACGAGATCATCGGCTTTTTGTATTTCGGCACACCGGAATCGGAACCGCGCCCAAAACGCCGCCCGAACGCCGCCGACTATGTCGAAGAATGGAATGACGTGGAAACGCCCCGCGCTGCGGAATAATCCGATTCAGCTCGTCTTATCCGCCGGCTCGACCAGCGCGCCGTACAGCTCCGGCCGACGATCGCGGAACAATCCCCAAGATTGGCGCTGCTCCGCAATTCCATCCAGATCGACCGTCGCCGACACGAATTCCGCTTGATCGCGGGACGCCTCCGCCAATATCTCGCCCTGCGGTCCCGCGATGAAAGACGATCCGTAAAACGTCATCGTCGCAGCGTCATGCACTTCCGTTCCAACCCTGTTCGAAGCGACGACCGGCACCATATTGGCGGCGGCATGGCCCTGCATGACCCGTTGCCAGTGCTCACGCGATTGCAGCGCCGGATCCTGCGGCTCGTTACCGATTGCCGACGGATAGACCAGCAGTTCAGCGCCCGCCAAGACCATCGCGCGGGCGCATTCTGGAAACCATTGATCCCAGCAGATCGCCGCCCCAACGAAACCGACTTTCGTCTTCCAGACACGAAACCCGGTGTCGCCCGGTGTGAAGTAGAATTTTTCCTCGTAGCCCGGTCCCTCCGGAATATGACACTTCCGGTAGGAGCCCAAAACCGAACCGTCCGCGTCGATCATCGCGAGCGTATTGAAATACGACTCTCCCGCCCGCTCGAAGAAGCTAACCGGCAGAACAATCTTCAGCTCCGCGGCAAGCCGGGCCATGGCGTCGATCATGGGGTTACCGTCGCATGGCCGGGCCAGGTCGAAATGGTCCTTTTTCCGATCCGGGCAGAAATACGGCGTTTCGAACAATTCCTGCAAGAGTACGATTGTCGCGCCTTCCCCGGCGGCACGGCGCACCAATTCCTGAGCGGCGGCAAGATTGGCGTCCCGATCCCAACCGCAGGCCATCTGCGTCGCCGCAAGGGTTACCGGGCGCATGACGCCGCCGGCTGATGTTGGGTAATGCAATGAATACCGCCGCCGCCTCGCACGATGGGATGCGCATCGACCAGCACCAACTCGCGGTCGGGAAACGCCGCCTTTACCGCCGCCGCCGCCGCCCGGTCGTGATCGATCGAGAATTTCGGCATGACGATCCCTCCGTTGGCCACATAAAAATTGATATAGGACGCCGCCAGCGGCCGACCCGTATCGCCGCGCAAGGTCGGCTGTTCGATCGCCGTCACTTTCAAGGTCCGCCCCAATGCATCGGTCTCGGATTCCAGCACCGCCAGGTTACGCCGCAAAATCTCATGGTTCGGATCATCCGACCACGGTGCCACCAGCGCCAGGACCGCACCCGGCTCGGTGAAACAGGCCACATTGTCGACATGACCGTCCGTTTCGTCCTCCACCAACCCCGCCGGCAGCCAAATCACTTTCCGGCTGCCGAGCCAATCCGCCAGAACCGACTCCATCTCGACGCGCGTACTTGGCCCGCCGCGATTAGCATTCAGCAGAACGCTTTCCGTGACAATAAGCGTACCCTCGCCATCGCCTTGGAAAGCGCCCCCTTCCAAAACATAGGGCGCTTCATAGCGCTCGACCTGCAATCGGTCGAGCAATCGGCCCGCCAGGCCGGCATCGTCGGCATAACTGGGATATTTCTCGCCCCAAGCGTTGAACCGCCAGGAAACGCCCGCGAGATCGCCCTTGCCGTTGCACAGGAAAGTCGGCCCGATATCCCGCATCCAGGAATCGTCCAGCGGCAAGACCTCGATGGTCACGTCCGGACCGCATAGGGCGCGGGCAGCCGCGGCCCGGTCCGGCGGCGCGACCATCGTCACCGGCTCGAAGCGGACAATCTCCCGCGCCACCGCTGCATACGCATCCGCCGCGGCGCTCAGGCCGTCGCCCCAAAGGTCCGTCCGGCAGGGCCAAGCCATCCAGCACCGGTCATGCGGAATCCACTCCGGCGGGAGCCGAAACCCGCGCGAAACGGGGGTTTCCGCCACCACACTCATTACGAGCCAAAATACAAAATTTCACCCTTGGGTGCGACGACCGTCACAGCGGGCACCGGCCCGGAGGGGTAGGGTGTTAAGGTTAACGGCATTGCCCTTGAACGATCTGCCAATTTCACGATTTTGGGCAATATAGATGGTGCGAAAAGGCGATAACAGTGGAGTATAAACTTCGCGGCTATACCCTGATGAACAAGCGCAAGGACCGGCGCTTGGCAGTTCATCTTAACGCCCGCGTCGACGGCGACGCGGTGATGGTAAAGGACATCAGTTTCGGCGGCATGGCGATTATCGCATTCGACGCCGATCTGGAGATCGAGGACGACGTTCACGTCGAGATCGACATTCCCACCGGTGGCAGTTTGTCCCTGGACGCAACCATTGTCCGGGTCGGCGCCGATGACGAATTCGGACTGCAATTCAAAGGAATGTCGGCGAAAGCTTTCCGTCAACTGGAAGACCTTCAAACCGGACACAACCGCCGCAAACGTTACAGCCTCAAGGCTTCTTCCGCGGGTGTATAATCCAGGCCCAAATCCTGCGCGACGGCTTCGTAGGTAATCTTGCCCTCGTGGATATTGAGCCCTTCCAGAAAATTCGGATCCTCCGATAGCGCCTGACGATATCCGTCATTCGCCAACCGCAAAACATACGGCAAGGTCGCGTTGTTCAACGCCTGCGTCGACGTCCGGGCGACGGCGCCCGGCATGTTCGTCACACAGTAATGGACGACATCATGCACCTTATAGACCGGGTCGGCGTGGGTGGTCGGACGCGACGTCTCGAAACAACCGCCCTGGTCAATCGCGATATCCACCATGACCGCCCCCGGCTGCATCTTGCGCACCATTTCTTCCGTCACGAGCTTCGGCGCCGCGCCGCCCGGCACGAGCACCGCCCCGACCACCAGATCGGCGGTGCAGACGAGTTGTTCGATCGCGTCGACGGTCGAATAAATCGTGTTGAGCTGCCCGCCGAAGCGCATATCGAGTTCGTCGAGCCGGCTGAGCGAACGTTCCAGGACGGTGACCTTCGCCTCCAACCCCATCGCCATGCGCGCCGCGTTGATGCCGGAGACGCCGCCGCCGATGACGCAAACACGGCCCGCTTGCACACCCGGCACGCCGCCCAGCAACACGCCGGCGCCGCCGCCTTCCTTCTCGAGGTAATGCGCGCCGACCTGGATGCTCATCCGGCCCGCCACTTCGCTCATCGGAGCGAGTAAGGGCAAATTACGATGCCGTCCTGTCACCGTCTCATACGCGATCCCGACACATCCGCTGACGAGCAATTGTTCGGTCAATTCGCGGTCCGCGGCGAGATGCAGATAGGTGAAAAGCACCTGACCCTCCCGAAGCCTCGTGCATTCCTCCGGCTGCGGCTCCTTCACCTTCACGATCATTTCCGCCGCCGCGAAAACATCGTCCGCGGAATCGACGATTTGCGCGCCCGCGGTGCGATAGGAATCGTCATCGTAGCCAATCCCGGCCCCGGCCTGTGTCTCGACCATCACCTCGTGGCCGTTGTGGACGATTTCACGCACGCTGCCGGGCGCGAGCCCGACGCGGTATTCATGTGTTTTTATCTCCTTCGGCACCCCGACCAGCATGACTTGCCCTCCCGTGCGCGGCGTTGGTCCAACCGGCAATCACCGTAGGACGGGGTTCGACCGGAAGAAAGGGCAAATTTCTAGGCGGGTCGGTATTGCCCCAGGGCGGACGCGACGTCCCCGAACAATGCAGGCCAGCCGTCCTCGCATCGGAACAGACGCATCGTCGGGTACCAGGGCGAATCGTCCCGGTCGAGCAGCCACCGCCAATCGGACGCCTGATACAACAACACCCAGACCGGCAGCCCCAGCGCCCCGGCGAGATGCGCCATGGCCGTATCGACGGAGATTACCAAATCGAGGTCCAGCATGATGCGCGCGGTATCATGAAAATCCAGGACGTCCTGGACGAGATCGGTGAAGACCATTCCCGGCGGCGGTGCCTGTTTGCCTGCCGGGCCGGTTTGAAGGCCGAAGAATTCGACGTTCGGGACGTCGGCCAACGGCGCGAATTCCGTCAATGTCCGGGTCCGGTGTTTGTCCCGCGAATACCCGGGGTTACCGGCCCACGCTAAACCGACCTTCAAAGCACCTTTGGAGGCAGGCACCGGACTTGGCTCCAGCCCCTCCACATACGGAACCGATCCCGGAATGCTTCCAAGATCGCTCTCGAAAACGGACGGCAAGCTCATCATCGGGATATGCAGGTCATACTCCTTCGCTTCGCGGTTTTCGAAGACACCCGAAATGCCCACGACTTGTTGGAAGAGGCGGATCACCGGCTTGCGGCATTCTACGATGACGGTCCCGCCTTGGGCCGTGACCATCGGCGCATAGCGGATGAATTGGACCGCGTCGCCGAGGCCCTGCTCGCTCCACAGCAGGATCGTGCGGCCATTCAGCGGTTCCCCCTGCCACTGCGGGACGTCGAACTTTCGCCCGTAATCGCGCCGGCGGAGACGCCATTCGAAATGACGCCACCCGTTCTCGAAATCGCCTTCGGTCAGAAGCAGATGACTGTAGTTGAAATGCGCGTCGACATGGTCGGGGTCCGCCGCAAGCGCGCGCTCGTAGGCGGACCGAGCGCCGGCGCGGTCGCCGATCAGGTTCAGCGCAACGCCCAAGTTGTTCAAAGCGCTGACATGGGCCGGGTCCGCATCGAGGACGTTCTGAAATTCGGTAACCGCCCGGTCGACATCATCCTTGAGCAGCAGGGTCCGCCCCAACGACGTGCGCAGCATCGTGCTGTCCGGTTTTTCCTCCAGGCCGACCCGCAGCACGGTCTCCGCGTTGTCGAACTGCTTCATCTCGGCAAGCGTCATTCCGAGATTGTTATGCGCATCGAGATATCCGGGCGACAGCTTCAGCGCTTGCGCCCAGGCCTGGCACGCCGCCGGCGATTGATTCAACGCACGCAAGACCAAACCGTAGCTATTCCGATAGCGTGCGGTATCGGGCTCTACCGCAATGGCTTTCTCCATCAACGGCTTGGCAGCCCGGCTGTCGCCGCGCTGATGCAATACGGTTCCGAGAAGATGCAGGGCGTCGGCGTGATCCGGCGACAGCTCCAGAACACTGCGGTATTTGGTTTCCGCAACATCCAGCGCACCCGCCCGATGCGCCGCCATTGCCGACTCGAATATTTCCTTCGCGGCCATTACTTCTGCTTCCGAAGCCGGCGGCGCGGCCTTTTGGGCCATCTTGATTCCGGTGAGTTGGGTAAACTGCTCGCGCGAAACCGCGCCTTCCGGTGGCCGCCGGCCGCCGTATTCGATCTCGGCGTCCGGCCGCTTGCGGATCACGAACTCGATCCCGGCTTCCGCGATCGGGGTCAGTGTTTGATCGAACCGGGGCAATTCGTACCGGAAACTCGCCGACAGCAGTTCCAGCTTCTGGATATCCGCCGCCGGCCCCAACGCCGACAGCATCGCGAGCAAATTCCGGGAATGTGCGCTCCACGAGTCCTGCTTGAAAATCGTGAACGTCCATTTGTGATCGGTATTGAAACTACTGGGAAATACGCCTTGCTCGTATAAGTCCTCGTCCGGAACGGTAACGACCAGATAACCGCCGGGCTTGAGGATGCGAAACCAATTTGCGAGGCCCCGCGCCGGATCGCTCAAATGTTCGAGACAATGGCTGGAATGCACGAAATCGAAACTCGCGTCGGCGACACCTTCCATCAACTCCGCGTCGCCGTCCGCCAAATCCCAAATTCGCACCGACCCCATCCGGGGAAAAAGTTCGCTGTATAGCGACAACGGGTCGGGCGCACCGCCGATGTCGATCCCGTCACCCGAAAAGTAGCGGTTCAGGAAGTTCGGGTCCGACTGGCGGCGCGCGATCGATTTACTGCATTCTTTCATCGGTGAATGAGGTCACATGACATTCCGCCCCGCCGGGTGGCCGAAAACGGCCGCACCGGAAGCGTCGCAGTCAGTTTGATGGTCCTTTCAGTTCCAAGACGTTGTCTTCCGGATCTTTAATGTAGAGCGATGGTCCGCCGCCCTCCGCGCCGTAGCGCTCCGCCACATTCCCGACCGCGATGCCATGCGCCTTGAGATGCGCCCGCAGCTCGAGTTCCTGGAACGGATCTATGCCGATGCAGAAGTGGTCCATGTTGCGCCCTTCGAGTCCCGGCGGCTTACCGCCCGCCTGACCCAATTGGCCCTCCATATCCACGAGATCGATCAGCGAATGCCCCGCCCGCAACTGATACAGGCCGAGGTCCGGCTGCGCGCGTTCCAAGACGCATCCCAAAACGTCGCAGTAGAAACGTTTCATCTTACTGATGTTGGTGGCGCGCAAGACCACGTGATCGAGACCTTTGATTCTAAATGGGGCATTCATGTCAGTCCCCCCTAAAGACGCAGGTCGCCCTGCCTCCGGTATCACGATTCAGATCGTGCCGCGGGTCTGTCACACGGATTCGGGTCCGGTTGGGATTCTGTTCTAGCACCGAAGAACTCTCCAGCTCAAAGAACGTCATCGTAATACAGCAATACCGATTGCCCCGTCACCGCCTCATGTCAGTATTACCGTATCATATTTTCTTCACGTACGCTTGTGCAAAGCAAAACTCGATTGCACGAACTCTTCGCGACTCGAACTCAGGCCACGTCGCGAAGATATGATTTTTTTATCACTACTAATATCTAATCCTCAGGAAACAAGCATCGCAATATTGGGAAAGTCATCGCGAAGGTTTAAAAACCTAATCATTGAATTCGGAGTGAACTGTGCTTTTGGCATCGGGTGGCGGTGAACCCCTGCATTTAGGAAATACACATTTCGGGAAAGTCTTGCCGAGTCGGCCCTTGAAAATCGGTCGTTTGGCTCGGTCGGCTTCTCCGTCGATTTCCACCGGCGATACAAACCCCACCGGCCCGTTGCGGAAGCAAATCGAGGGACGAATTTCGATATGACCTGGGTTGCCGCAGCAGACTATCGACGCGCCAGCCGTCTTGAGGAACGCCAGCAGCATCCGTGCCAGGTATACGGCAAGGTCGATCATATCAGCCTTGACCTCATGGTCGGTGCGATCGCATCGGGATCACCGGACGCCAAGCTCTCCCACATCGGGTCGAAAACCGCGGTGCGCGCAGCGCTCTCCGCGCTACGTCAGAATATCCCGACGGTTCGCTGCGCCATATCGGATGCCTCGGGCGACACGGCACGCGCGCTTTATTCCGATATGATGTCGACCGTGCTGGAGCAGCTGCGGGCCGCCGCCTTCGACAATGTTGCGTCGGTTCGCGATCTCGCGACCACGCTCACCGTTTTCGCCGCGGACCCCAGCGGCGTCGCCGCCATGCAAATCGGCGATGGGCTCGTCGTGTCGCGCAGCCATGGTCAGGATTACAGCCTCATATTCGGACAGCGGGCCGAAGACCCGAACAACGAACGCCTGTTCGTCACGAATGCGGCGCTCGAAGATGCCATGCGCGTCGGCGTGCAGCCGGGTCCGGTCAATTTCCTTTGCGCCGCCAGCGCTACATTGCGTGATTTTTCGCTGAAGCCGCAGGATGGTTTGCCGCAGAAGAAATTCTTCCGGCCCTTGGACCGTTACACCAGCGTCGCGCCGGACGACAGCGAGGTGCATCGTGGCATCCGCAGTTTCCTGCGATCGGAACGGTTGACCAACTCCTTGGACCACGATCTCGGCCTCGCCCTTTGCGGTTACCGCGATCAGGGCGAACTGTTCCGCGCCAACGCCGCGTAAATCCGGCCCTCAAATTCACCGAACGATCTCGCGTGCCCGGCGCTTCGCACGCCGATTTGCCGCGCCTGCAGTCGACCCCGATACTAGCGTGCGTCCGCCGACGAATCGGCGGTCTACACCGGATCATGGACATAGCGGCGGAGGAATTCGATATGGCAGGACGCGTGCAGGACAAGGTGGCGCTGGTGACAGGCGCCGGGTCGGTGGGGCCAGGCTACGGGAACGGTAAGGCGTCCGCGGTGCTGCTCGCGCGCGAAGGTGCCTCGATCTTCGCCGTCGATATCAACGAAGACGCGGTCATCGAAACAAAACGCCTGATCGAGGAAGAAGGCGGCACCTGTCGGGCGCATGTCGGCGACGTATCGAAATCCGAGACCGTCGCGGAAATGATCGGGGCCTGCACCGATGCCTTCGGGCGGATCGACATCCTGCACAACAATGTCGGCGGGTCCGCGCCCGGCGGTCCGGTGGAAATGCCGGAAGAGGTTTGGGACCGGCAGATGGATCACAACCTCAAGCATGTGTACCTGGTCTGCAAAGCCGTCCTGCCGATCATGGAAGCACAGGGCAAGGGCGCGATCGTCAACATGTCATCGGTGGCGGCGCTGAGCTACACCGGCGCGCATCACATCGCCTATGACGCGACCAAGGCCGCCATCATCCGGTTCAGTCAGGCGGTCGCGATGCAGTACGCCGACAAGGGCATACGCTGCAATACGGTGATCCCGGGCCAGATGCACACGCCGCTGGTCGAAGCGCGGTTGGCCGGCGACCGCGCCGGCGGCGACGTGGAGCGGATCATTCGCGAGCGCAACGAGCGCGTCCCCATGGGTCACATGGGCGATGCCTGGGACGTCGCCTATGCCGTGCTCTATCTCGCGTCCGACGAGGCCAAATACGTGACCGGCACGCAAGTCCTCGTGGACGGGGGCCTGACGCTGAAAAGCGACTAACCGCTCCGCCGCAGATTTCCGGTATCCCCACAGACCGGCTATGCTGGTCTTTAGGAAAACGACGCGCCGTCACGGATGCCAAAACACGGGTGGGACATGCCGAAGAAACCGAACATTCTGCTTATCACATCGGACCAGCAGCGGGGCGACTGCTACGGCTTCGAGGGCCGCAAGGTAAAGACCCCGCATCTCGACCGGATGGCGCAAAACGGCACACGGTTCGGCGCCTGCATCACCCCGAACGTGGTCTGCCAGCCGTCGCGTGCATCGATCCTGACCGGCCTTCTGCCGCTGAGCCACGGGGTCTGCGACAACGGCATCGATCTCGATCCGGCCGTCGGTGAAACCGGGTTCGCCCGCCGCCTCGCCGCCGCGGGATATCACTCGGCCTTCATCGGCAAGGCGCATTTCGCCACCAAGGGCACCTTCGAGCCCACCGGCTCGCCCGAGTGCCAATACAGTTCCCGGGACTTCGGCGACGACTGGTACGGCCCGTACATGGGCTTCGACCATGCGGAATTGATGTGCTTCGGCCATTTCCACAAGAAACGGAACCCGATGATGCCGCCGAGCGGCCAGCATTTCGAACGCTGGTATTACGGCCATGGCGAGCGTGACGGCCAGGAAGTCTGGGATCTCTGGGCCCAGGAATTGCCGCCCAGCACCGGCGCGAACCAGACATGGCATTCCGCCCTGCCGGAAGCGTGGCATACCAGCACCTGGGTCGGCGACCGGACCGTCGACTTCCTGCGCCAACACGATAATGACGACCCCTTCGTCCTGTGGGCCTCCTTCCCCGATCCGCATCATCCGTTCGACTGCCCGGAACCATGGAGCCGCCTGCACCATCCCGACGAGGTCGACATTTCATCGACGCATGAAATGGATTTGGATGCCCGCCCCTGGTGGCACCGGGCGACGCTCGAAGGCGAACCGCAAATGGACGACCCCGAACTCGTCGAATTCCGCAAGACCGGCTCCCGCGCGCCGGTGCAAACCGAAGCGCAACTGCGCGATATGACGGCGAATTACTACGGCATGATCTCCCTGATCGATCACAATGTCGGGCGCATCTTCGACGCGCTGGACACCTACGGCCTCGCCGAGGATACCATCGTCGTCTACACCACCGACCACGGCGATCTGTTGGGCGATCACGGCCTCTACCTGAAGGGGCCGACGCCGTATGAGGGCCTGCTGCGGGTCGGCATGCTGTTCCACGGCCCCGGCGTCCCGGCATCCCGCGTGGTCGACGACCCCGTCTCGACCCTCGACCTGGCGGCCACGTTCATGGACCTCGCCGGCACCGAGAAGCCCGAGGAGATCCAGAGCGAAAGCCTGATGCCCCTGGTTACCGGTGCTTCCGGCGCATCACGCGATGTCGCCTACAACGAATGGAACCTCGCCGCGACCCGGTGCGGCGTGCCGCTGACCCTGCGGACGATCCGGACGAAGACGCATAAATGCACCTTCGAACTGGAGTCCGGCGCGGGCGAACTCTACGACCTCGCCAGCGATCCGGGCGAGATGACCAATGTGTTCGACGATGCCGGCTACAGCGCCGTGCGCAAGGAACTGGAAGACATGATGCGCGCCCGGCCCGGCAAGATCCTGAACGACTTCTCCGATCCGGTCGGGGCGGCATAATTATGCAGAACGGGAGCATGCGATGGTCCGCGCTATAGTCCTGAATCCCAATGACAATGTCGCAACCCTGATCGACCGGGGCGGCGAAGCCGACATGTCGGTCGATCTGCGCGGCGAGAAAAAAGGATCGGTATCCCTGCGGCAGGAGGTCCCGTTCGGCCACAAAGTGGCCTTGTCCGACATGGCGCCGGGCGTCGAGGTCATCAAATACGGCAAGGTGATCGGCGAGACCACGGCGGAAATCCAGACCGGCGAGCATGTCCACGTGCACAACGTCGATTCACAGCGGGGCCGCGGCGACAAGATGAACTAGTCCGGTCCGGAGGCAGCACTATGACCGATACATTCCTAGGGTTCGAACGCTCCGACGGGCAGGTCGGCGTGCGCAACAAGATCGGCATCCTGTCGATCATGGACAACGTCAATCCGGTGACCCGGTCGATCGCCGATCACGTCTCCGAAGCGGTCCCCATCACCACGCTGTTCGTCCGCGGGCAGATGGGCCGGGATCTGGAGATCACCTACAACACGCTGGCCGGCATGGGACGGAACCCCAACCTCGCCGGGGTCGTCATCGTCGGGCTGGAGGAAACCAGCACCAATATCGTGGCCGACCGGGTGCGCAACACCGGCAAGCCGGTCGAGACGGTCCTCGTGCAGGAACTCGGCGGGACGATCAACGCCATGGCCGACGGCGTCCGCAAGGCGAGCCGTATGGCGGTCGAAGCGTCCAAGCAGCGCCGCCGTGAATTCCCGGTATCGGAGATGATCCTCGGCCTCGAATGCGGCGGGTCCGACACCACGTCCGGGCTGGCGTCGAACCCGGCGCTCGGCCGGGCCGCCGACCGCCTGATCGAAGCCGGCGGCACCGCCGTGATCACCGAAACCTCCGAATTCCTCGGTGCGGAGGACATCTTCGCGGAACGGGCGGCGGACGAGTCCGTCAAGAAGGCGTTCCTGAAGATGGTGCTGGATCACGAAGCGAAGGCGATGGAAGCCGGCGTCGACATTCGGGGCGTTAATCCGGTGCCGGACAACATTCGCGGCGGGCTGACGACGATCGAGGAAAAGGCGCTGGGCGCAATGGCCAAGTCGGGCACCACGCCGCTGGTCGACGTCTTGGAATACTCGGAAAGCCCCAAACGCAAAGGCCTGCACTTCATGGCCGGTTGCGCCCCGGCCGTCGAATCGCTGACCGGGCTGGCGGCCGGCGGCTGCCAACTCACCGCCTTCACCACCGGCGTCGGCAACACCATCGGCAACATGATCATGCCGACCGCCAAGATCAGCGGTAACATCAACACGATCCGCGACTTTCCCGACAACATTGATTTCGACGTCTCGGGCATCCTGGAGGAAGACGCGAGCTTCGACGACATGGGCGACCGGCTGTACGACTACATCCTCGACATGGCGTCCGGCACCCTGACGTCGAGCGAGGTCCTGAAACAGCAGGAAACCGCGATCAGCCGCTACGGCATCACGATCTGACGCCGGGCTTTCCGGGGCCGGTATGACCCCGGACACATATCGCCTAAAATGGGACAATTCGGCCCGCATCCGCGCCGTCGTCCCTGCCCGCAACCCCTGGTCCGGCCCCAACTGGACAGCGCCCTGCCCGCCGCGATACACCCTGTAGCAGGCAATTCGACACAGGAAGCCCCGAGCCCTAAGGAAAAATCATGACCGACCAGCTTCTCTTCGAGACCAAAGACCATATCGCCACGATCACCCTGAACCGGCCCGACGTGCTGAACGCCTTCACGGAAGAGATGATCCGGGCCTGGGTCGCCGCGCTGGAAGAATGCCGCGACAACGACGACATCCACGTGGTCATCCTGACCGGCGCCGGGCGCGCCTTCTGCGCCGGCGGCGACGTGCGGGCGATGAAGGAAAGCCCCGAGCGGAACAACCCGAATCTGACCAAGAGCCGGCTGTGGGACATGGTGCAGCACATCCCGAAGACGCTGCAGGAGATGGACAAGCCGATCATCGCCGCCGTCAACGGCCCGGCAACCGGCGCGGGCATGGACATGGCGAGCATGTGCGACATCCGCCTCGCCGCCGAGAGCGCGAAATTCGCCGAGAGTTACGTCCGCATGGGCCTCGTGCCCGGCGCCGGCGGCTGCTGGTTCCTGCCGCGGCTGGTCGGCATGCCGAAGGCGCTGGAGCTGCTGTACACCGCCGATTTCGTCGAAGCGGCCGAGGCCAAGGAAATCGGCCTCGTCAATCACGTCTACCCGGACGACGAGTTGATGGAGCAGGCCTATAAACTGGCGACGAAGATCGCGCGCCGCGCGCCCATTTCGGTGCGGCTGATCAAGCGCGCGACCTATCAGGGACAGCGCATCGACCTGGTTACCCATCTCGACCAGATCTCGTCGCATATGACGATCGCGCGGTCGAGCGACGACCATATGGAAGCGGTCGATGCCTTCCTCGAAAAGCGCCACCCGCAGTTCAAGGGCAAGTAAGACCCGCCTCCCCTCAACCGGACGGAATAAGAAAGCAGCGAGACACGTATGGCGACCGACTCCCCGGAAAGCTCGAACGAGTTTGCCACGATCCACGAAATCATCCGCGCCGCGCGGACCAATCTCACGCAGGGCGCGTGGGACTATATGGCGGGCGCATCGGAATCCGAAACGACGCTACGGCGCAACCGAGCAGCGATCGACAAGCTCGCCCTGAAGCCGCGCGCGTTACGCGACATTCGCGAGATCGACGCGAGCGACACTGTCCTCGGCATGAACCTGCGCATCCCGGTGCTGCTGGCGCCGATCGGATCTTTGGAATCCTTTTCGCCGACCGAGGGCGCGGCCGCGTCAGCCAAGGCCGCCGAAGCCTTCGACATCATCCACATGCTGAGCTCGCGCTGCAGCCCCGGCCTCGAAGAGGTCGCGGCGGCGGCCAACAATCACCGAATATTCCAGCTCTACGTCCGCGGCGACGACAAATTCGAGGACGATTTCGCCCGCCGCGCCATCGAGCACGGCTATAAGGCCTTCGCCGTCACGATCGACACCGCCGTTTACAGCCGGCGCGAACGCGACTACGCCAATCGCTTCGTCAAGAAATGGCGCGTCGATGTCAGCAACGACGAACAGATCTGGCAGGCGAAATACACCTGGGACAACGTCAAGCGCTTCAAGGATACGCATGATATCCCGCTGATCATGAAGGGCATCGCCACGGCGGAAGACGCCGCACTCTGCGTCGAGCACGGGGTGGACGGCATCTATGTCTCGAATCACGGTGGGCGCCAACTCGACCACGGCCGAGGCTCGATGGACGTATTGCCCGAGGTCGTCGCCGAGGCGAAAGGCAAGGCCACGATCCTCGTCGACGGCGGCGTGCTGCGCGGTTCCGACATCGTGAAGGCGAAGGCGCTGGGTGCGGACCTCGTCGGAATCGGGCGGCTGCAATGCGCCAGCCTCGCGGCCGGCGGCATGGGCGCGCTCGTGCGGGCGTTGGAGATTCTGGAACAGGAAATTCAGATTTCCATGGGCCTCAGCGGCGCGACGAGTTGGGCCGATCTCGACCCGAGCTGCGTGTCCACATCCACCACGGTCGCCTTTCCATCGGTCTTCAGCGCGCACCAGATGCTGAGTCTGAACCCGAACAAATACTAAGAAGAAGGCTGTTGCACCGATGAGCATCGAACCGGCACGGCAATTCGCCACTGTCCACGAGATCGTCAAGGCCGCGCGCAAGAACCTGACGCAGGGCGTCTGGGATTACGTGGTCGGCGGCACCGATACCGAAACCACGCTGCGCCGCAACCGGCAGGCGCTTGACTCCATCGCCTTCCGGCCGCGCGTCATGCGCGACGTTTCGGCCCGAACGGCCAAGGCCGAGTTCATGGGCCGCGACCTGCGGATGCCGGTCATCCTTGCCCCGATCGGGTCGCTGGAGACGGTCGAGGAAGGCGGCGGCGCCACACCGGCCAAGGCCGCCGAGATTTTCGACGTGGTGCATATGCTCAGCTCGCAGGCCGCGCCCGGTCTCGAAGGAACCGCCAAGGCCGCGCCGGACAACAACCGGATTTTCCAGCTTTACGTCCGCGGCGATCATGCCTTCCAGGACGATTACGTGAAACGCGCGATGGACAACGGCTATTTCGCCTTCGCCGTGACCGTCGACCTCGACCTGTACACCCGGCGGGAGCGCGATCTTGCCAACCGCTACGTCCGCCTGTCCCGCCGCAAGGCGACGCAGGACCCGTCGGCCTACCAGAAATCGATCTCCTTCCAGGCCGGCTACAACTGGGACGACATCAAGCGGTTCAAGGACAAGTTCGACATCCCGCTGATCCTCAAAGGGATCGGCTGCGTCGAGGATGCCGCGCTGGCGCTGGAACACGGTGTCGAGGGCATCTACGTCACCAACCACGGCGGCCGCGCGCTGGATACCGGGCGCGGGTCGGCGGACGTATTGCCCGAGATCGTCGCCGAGGTGAACGGCCGCGCCAAGGTCATCTACGACGGCGGGGTCATGCGCGGCTCCGACATCGTCAAGGCGATGATCCTGGGGGCCGACGCGGTCGGCGTGGGCCGGCTGCAATGCCTCGGCATGGCGGCGGCCGGCGTGCCGGGATTGCTCCGCGTGCTCGAGCTGCTGGAGGAGGAAATCCACATCTGCATGGGCCTGCTCGGCGTCAACGGCTGGGACGAACTCGACCAATCCTTTATCTGCGCCGCCGACCCGGTAAACGAGCCGACGGTGTTCAGCCAGCACCCGATGGTCGCCCTCGACCCGCATACATACTAGGAAACAGGAGTTCGCCCTCATATGCCGGATACGCCCGTCACGCCCCTGCCCGCCAGCACCGTCCTGCTTTTGCGCGACGGCGATAGCGGGTTGGAAGTCTTCATGGTCGAACGGCCGACCAAGATGGACTTCGCGGCAGGCGCGCTGGTCTATCCCGGCGGCAAGGTCGATCCAGCGGACACGACACCGTGGCTCCGCGAACGCAGCGGCCCGATCGGCGACCTCGACGATTTCCACTTGTCGCTGCACGTAGCGGCGGTGCGCGAAACCTTCGAAGAATGCGGCGTGCTGCTCGCCCGGCCCAAGGGCAGTTCCGAGATGATCGAGCCCGGCCGGATACCAGAACTCGACGCGAAGTATCGCGGCCCGTTGATGAAAGACGAGATCGGTATCGACGAGATGATCGAGGCCGAGAATCTGGACCTCGCCTGCGACCTGCTAGTCTATTACGCGCACTGGATCACCCCAGAGATGCGGCCGAAGCGGTTCGACACGCATTTCTTCCTCGCACCGGCGCCACCGGGTCAAATTGCCTTGCATGACGGGCGGGAATCCCTCGATTCCCTCTGGAACCGCCCACAAGGCGTGATCGACGATTACGTGGGCGGCATTCATTTCGTGATGTTCCCGACCTATTGCACGCTGATGCGGCTCGACCGCAGCAAGACCGTCGACGAGGCGCTCGAACGCGCGCGCGGCGAGAAAGTCGTGACCGTCTTGGGCCAGCGCGCAAAGGCGCCGGACGGCACGACCTGCATGGTTCTGCCGAAGGACGCAGGGTACGACATCTTCGAAGTACCCGACCCGAAAGCGCCCAACGGCAAACATATGATCATTCACCGATAGTTGGCCGGACGCGCTGTCCGCGTCATGCTTCGACAAGCTCGGCATGAGGGAGCAACTCACGGTCCTCATGCTGAGCTTGTCGAAGCATGAATGCTCATGAACGGACGATTCCAAAGTCCATTTTCCTCACAGGCCAAAGCGGCTACTATCCGATCGCTTCACGCCTCAAACCGACCAATCGGCGCAGAATGAAAACCACCCGTTTTCCCGACAAGATCCGGAGCCTCGAACCCTTCTCCGACCGGTTCGACGCCTTCCGGCTGCCCGCCGAAAACTGCGACGTATTGTTCGCGACGTACCCTGCCGGTACGGCGATCGAACCGCACATCCACAAGACGGACAATTGGGGCGTCATCACAAAGGGTGAGATGCTTATCACGATGGGCGGCAATGAAACCGCCTACCGGCCGGGCGACTGGTATCACGTGCCCGCCGGCGCGGAACATTCGGCCCGCTGCGAGATGGAAACCGAAGAGATCGAGTTCTGGTTCAAAGCCGACGGGTAGCCCGACCGTCTAGTCGTCGCCAAGAACGCCCTCATTCCGAAGTGCGGCGATCGCCCCTTCGTCCATCTCCAGCAGATCACGCAGCACCTCGTCCGTATGCTGCCCCAGCAACGGTGCCGCGGCCGGCCTCGCCGCCGGGGTATCGGACATCTTGTACGGCGTGCCCAACATGCGCAGGTCGCCCGCCGTCGGATGCGGCACGGTCACGACCATGTCGCGCTCCGCTACCTCGGTCGATTCCAACGCTTCCGAGACCGACCGCACCGGTCCGCCGGCCACCCCCGTCGCCCGGAATTTCGGAATCCAATAGTCGAGCGGCCGCGCGGCGAAGATTTCATTCAAGAGGCGCATGAGTTCGTCCCGGTTGGCCGCCCGATCCGGGTTGCGCCGGAAACGCGGATCCTCGATCCATTCGGGCCGGTCGATCACATCCCTGCAGAGCGAATGAAACTGCGGGTCGGTGGCGCAGGCGAGATAGAGCATCCCATCCTTCGCATGAAACGCGCCGACCGGCACCGCCACCGCATGGGTGTTGCCGGTCCGAACCGGGTTCTCGCCGGTGCAGAAATAGCTTTGCGCGAAATTCCCGAGCGCCGCCGCCGCGCCGTCCATCAGCGCTAGATCGATATGCTGCCCCCGCCCATGCTCGCCGCGCGCAATTACCGCCGACAGGATCGACGTGCTGGCGTACAGTCCGACGAACAGATCGGTCAACGACAACGGCGACCGTAGCGGATCGCCCGCCGGATCCCCGGTGATCGCCATCAGCCCGAATTCCGCCTGCAGGACAGGATCGAAGCCGGGACGGTCGGCCATGCTGCCTTCCTGGCCGTAGGACGAGATCGAGCAATAGATCAGATGCGGGTGCCGGACCTTCATAGCGTCATAGTCGAGGCCGAGCCGCTGCATCACGCCGGGCCGGAAGTTCTGGATCAACACGTCGGATTTCGCGGCGAGTTGGTGCACGATGTCGCGGCCCGCGTCGCTGCCCAGATCGAGCGCGACGCTCTTCTTGTTGCGGTTGAAGGCCATGAAGAAATGCGATTCGCCGCCGGCCTCGGGCGGTTTGAAGAAGCGTGTGTCATCGCCGTAACCGGGCCGCTCGATCTTGATGATCTCGGCGCCCAAATCCGCCAACTGCATGGTGCAGAACGGTCCGGCGACGATGCGGGTCAGGTCGAGGACCCGGATGCCCGTGAGCGGCGGCGAAGCCGAACCGGCGTCGGTCATAATTCGACGACTGCCCCGGTACGAAATCCATTCACCGTCTCTACGGTGCTGGCGACGATTTCATCCATAATCTGCTGGGCCGGCTTGCGGTCCTTCAGCATGCCGCCGATCTGGCCCGCCGGATTGCTGATCAGATCGTCCCGGCCGGCGCGCACGGCGGCCTCGTTGAAGTCATCCATCAGAATCTTCTGATACGGCATCGGCAAGGGGTCAAGGCTGCACGCATCCCACGCTTCGGTGATCGGCGTCGTGCGGCCGCGCATGGTCTTGCCGGTATAGACCCGGCGGATTTGGAAGTCTTTCGAATCCCCGCTCAAAATGGCATCCTGTTTCTTATCGCCGATATCACTTTCCTCCGCGACCAGGAATGCCGTGCCGACCCAGGCGCCGATGGCGCCGAGCGCCAGGGATGCGGCGACACCGCGCCCATCCGCGATCCCGCCCGCCGCGACCACGGGGATCGGGCTGACCGCATCGACGACCTGCGGAATAAGGGGAAAATTCGCGAGATGACCGGTGTGGCCGCCGGCTTCGTGACCCTGCGCCACGACGATATCGACACCGGCCGCCTTCTGCCGTTCGGCATTGCGCGGCGTCCCCGCGAGGCCCAGCACGACCATCTTCTTCTCATGCGCTTTTGGGACAACCCAGGACGGGTCGCCGAGCCCCGCGGCAAAAGCCTGGACGTCTTCTTCCATCACCACCTGCACCTGATCTTCGATCAGATTGGTGGACACGACCGCCTCGTTGTCGACATACACGTCCGGCATATCATATTCCTCCATCAGCGATTTCACGAAGGCGACATGCTCCGGGAATTTCTCCCAAAGCTGACGGCGTACTTCCGTCCGGGTCGTGCCCGCCCCTTTCGCAAGGCTTGCCGGCAGCAGCAGGTCCACGCCGACCGGTTTGTCGGTCAATCTGCGCGTTTCCCGGATGACGCCTCGCAATTCCTCCGGCGGCAATCCGGAGCCGCCGATAACTCCCATGCCGCCCGCTTCGGATACGGCCGCCACCAGGGCGGGCGGCGTCGCCTTGCCGCGCGACCCCATCCCCGCCAACAGGATGGGATATTCGATACCCAGCATGTCACAGAGCTGCGTCCGCAATACCGGTCGTCCCATTTTTTCCTCCCCGTGACCGCAGCGCCGATTTGGTTTTGTTGTCCGGCGGCTCTCGTTTCTTGGTGCCTTTGTCTGCGGTGTTCACATATTTTTCCTACCGGCCCTTGAAGTCCGGTTGCCGTTTCTCCTTGAAGGCTGCCACCGCCTCCCGATGATCCTCGCTCGACCGCACCACGGTCATATGCGAGGAAATTTGATCCATATGCGTCCAAAGATCCGTTTCCAGGCCCTGGGTCAGCGTTCGTTTGATCAGGCGATTGGACAGCGGCGCGCCGCGCGCGATCTTGCCCACGAACTCCAGCGCGCGGTCCATGAACTCATCGTCCGGCCAGACATGATTGACCAAGCCGATATCCAATGCTTCCTGCGCACTCAGGAATTCGCTGGACCAAAACATCTCCAATGCTTTCGATCGCCCGACGATGCGCGGCAAATGCCACGCGCCGCCAGCACCCGGAATCAATCCGATGCGGGCATAGGTCTCGGCCAGCCGCGCGCTTTCCGCCGCGACCCGAATATCGCAGGTCAGGGCCAGGTCCAGGCCGCCGCCGACCGCGACGCCGTTGACCGCGGCGACGCTCGGCTTGTCCATCTGGATCATGCGCTTGGCGACCATCTGGGTTTGCGTCCACAGCCGGGTCTTCGTCGTCATGGTGGTGTTGTCGGCCTTCTCGCCCATGCGTTTGACGTCGCCGCCGCTGCAGAACCCGCGGCCGGCGCCGGTCACCAGCAGGGCGCGGATATCGTCGCGTTCCTGAACCTCTTTCAGATAGGCGACCCAACCGGTCAGCATGTCCGGCGTGAAGGCATTCAACGCATCGGGCCGGTTCAACGTCATGACGGCGACCCCGTCGGTCACCTCGAACAAAAGATCATCGGACATGGTTGTGGTTATCCCCCGTCGCGGCATCGGTACAGGATGGTGGCTTCCATCTCCTGAACCACATCGCCGTGTTGATTCTTGATTTCCCGTTTCAGCGTGACGATCCCGCGCCCCGGTTTGCTGGTCTCGCGCTTCGACAACACCGTCTGTTCCATGCGGATCGTGTCGCCATGCTTGACCGGCGTCAGCAGCCGCCACTTGTCGATTCCGAGCAAGGCTAGGAGGGTCCCGTCGTTGATTCCGCTGGCGTATTGCAGCCCGCCCGCGATGCCGTAGACCATCGGTCCATGGGCTATCACCTCGCCGAAGGGCGTGGTCTTGGCGTATTCGTAGTTGCTGTGGACCTCGTTGAAATCGCCCGTCAGGCAGCAGAAGTTGACGATGTCCGTCCCGGTGATCGTCCGCGCCGGCGTCGTCAGCGTCATGCCGACTTCGAAATCCTCAAAATACATGCCGCGCGGTTTTGCGGTGCCGTCGGCACTCATCGCGCTTCCCTCCCCAACAGCATGGTGCAGTTGGACGACAGAATGCCGCCCTCGTTATGGACCAGCGCCACATCGTGTTTCTTGACCTGCCGGGCGCCCTGATCGCCGCGTAGCTGCCGCGTCGCCTCGACGATGCCGAAGATGCCGCCGCCCGCGCCCGCTTGGGCGTGCGACAGCAACCCGCCATCGGTGTTGATCGGCAGGCTGCCCTCGATCGCCGTCTCACCGCGCAGGAACCGCTCGCCACCCTCGCCGCGTTCCGCGAGGCCGAGTTCCTCCATCTCGATGATCGGCACGATGGTGAAGCAGTCGTAGAGCTGGGCAAAATCCACGTCGCTTGGCCCCAGCCCCGCCATCGCATAGGCCGCTTCGCCCGATTGCTTGCAACCGAACTCGGTCAGGCTCGGCGCGGCGATCAAATGCTCGTGGGTATGGAACTCGCCGATCCCCAGCAAATAAGCCGGTGCATTGGCGAGGTCCGGCGCGCGGTCCGCGCGGGTCACCACGAAGGCCCCGGCCGCATCGGAAATCAGGCAGCAATCGAGGATGTTCAGCGGCTCGGCGATCGGCTTCGAATTCAGCACGTCTTCCGCCGTGATCGGCTTGGTCATATGGGCATTCGGATGGCGTAGCGCATGATTGCGCCCATTCACCGCAACCGCCGCCATCTGCTCGCGGGTCGTGCCGAATTCATGCATGTAGCGGCGCGCGATCATCGCGTAGAAACCGGGAATCAGCGGGCCGTAAGGGTTCTCGAAATACGGATGACCGACGATGGTCAGCGCCGCCACGGCGGAATCCCGGCTCTGCCCGGTCGCCCGGTTCTCGCCCGCACAGACCAACACCGTGTCACAATGTCCGGCAAGCACGGCTTCGGCGGCGTGTTTCAGCATGACCGCCGGCGACCCGCCGCCGACCGCCACCGAGGCGCAGTAGCGCGGCTGTATGCCGAGATATTCGGCCACCACGGTGCCCAGCATGAAATAGGGTTCGGTCATCGTATAGGCGGTCAGCACGCCGTCGACATCCTTGAGCGTGAGGCCCGCGTCGTCGAGCGCGCGCTTACAGGCCTGCGCGTTGAGGCCGACGCCGGTCATCTCCGGCACCTTGCCGATATCGGACTCACCGACGCCGGCAATGATGATCTTGTTGCGAAGGCTCATTCGATTACGCTCGCCGGAACTGCGGCACCTTGGCGCCGTCATCGCCACGGTCCTCGAACTCGACCGTTACCGCATCGCCGATCGCCACGTCGAGCGCATCCGCGCCGACGATATTCGTCATCATGCGCGGCCCTTCCTCGAGGTCGATCAGCGCCACCACATAGGGCGTGCGTTCCTGAAATTCGGGAAAGGCGGCGCGATGCACCACGGTGAAACTATGCACGGTTCCGCGCCCGGAGGCTTCGACCCAATCGGTGTTGTCCGAGCCACATTCGGTGCAGAGATATCGGGGAAAAAACCGCAGCGTTCCGCAGTCAGAACACTTTTGCAGGAGAAGATTGTCGTTGCGCGCGCCCTCCCAGTAGGGCGCGGAATCGGCGTTGACCACCGGTGCCGGCAAATCACCGCTCATACACGGAACCCTCCCATCGAATTTTTCTTGTCGTCCCCGCAGCCTTGCATCCTGCTGGTCGAGGAAATGAGTATAACCCAATTGAGTTGGCGCTAAAAATCGGATTCCCGGTTTGCTGTGGGCATCAGATTTTCGCTTCCCGGCCACTTCCCGTTACAATCGCCGGCACCGCACCGGGCCGCGCACCCGATGCGATTTTGCGGCATACTCGGACAACCACTTGAACACTTGAAACCAGCACCAGTGAGCATCATGGACTACGAAACGATCCTGTACGAAGAAGACGGCCCGGTCGCCACGATCACGCTGAACCGGCCCGAAGACGGAAACATGTTCAACCCGGCCATGTGTTTCGAGGTGCGCGACTGCATCGACAAGAACCGCCGGGAATCGCGCACCCGGGTGATCATCCTGACCGGCGCGGGCGACCGCTTCTTCTGCATCGGCGGCCGCAAGGAAGATATGGAAGATAGCCTGACCTATTCCGGCGTCATTCCGGTCCTCGATATGTATGAAAGCATCGAGCGGTCCCAGAAGCCGGTGATCGCCAGCGTCAACGGCTACGCGGTCGGCGGCGGCAACGTGCTGCAGGTGGTGTGCGACCTGACCATCGCCGCGGAAAGCGCCATCTTCCGGCAGGTCGGCCCGTCCATGGGCAGTTTCGACGCCGGGGTCGGCACCTGGTATCTCGAAGACCAGATCGGCAAGAAGCGCGCCAAGGAAATGTGGTTCTGCAACGACAAATACACCGCCGAGGAAGCGCTTGCGATGGGTCTGATCAACCGTGTGGTGCCCGACGACAAGCTGAAGGAAGAAACCAAGGCCTGGGCGTTGCATATCGCCGACCGGGGCTCGGTGGCGCTGGCTTCGATCAAGCATTCCTTCAGCGTGCGCACGACGGGGGTCAACGGGTTGGGCCGCATGGCGCATGACCTGCTGCTGCGGCAGTATCTCGATTCCGAGGAATCCAAGGAGTTGAGCGCATCCTTCGGCGAACGGCGCAAACCGGATTCGAAAAAGTTCGGACACTAACGATACAGAGGACGGTCCCGTGACGAACCGGACTTTGACCCTGCACGACCCGGCAACCGCCCGCCACTACTACGACGAAGGGATGTGGCAGGCGGACACGCTGTATTCGCTGCTCAGCACCCACGCGCGGGATCGCCCGGACGGGTATGCGGTGCGAGATAGCGGGCGGCGTCTCACGTGGTGGCAGCTCAAGGACTGGACCGACTCGATGGCGGCGGTCCTGCACGAAAGCGGTCTGGTCAAAGGCCAACGTATCTCGCTGTGGCAGCCGAACCGGGTGGAAGCGGTCGTGACGATGCTGGCCTGCGCGCGCAACGGCTATATCTGCAACCCGTCGCTGCACCTGAATTATGCCGGTGACGAGATCGTCGGCCTGCTGGACGCCATCCGGGCTTCCGCGCTCGTGGTCGAGGAAGGTTACGGCGCGGCCGCACCCGACGTGCTGAAGGAGATCGAAGGACTATCCTCGATAAAGCGCGTCTTCCGGCTCCCGGCGGGACGGACGAGCGGCAGCGACTTTCCCGAGATCATGGATTACGGGCGCGAGCGGCCGGATCCGGATCCAAGCCCCGACAAACCCTTCTATTTGGCCTTCACGTCGGGGACGACGGGCACGCCGAAGGGGGTGCTGCATTCGGACAACACGCTGCTCGCCAATGCGCGCGACATGGTGCGGGATTGGCACCACGACAAGGATACGGTGATCCTGACGCTGAGCCCGTTGAGCCATCATATCGCCTGGGTGGCGGCGTCTGAGATCATGGTCTGCGGCGGCGAGATGGTGTTGAACGATCCGCCCGACGGCATGAAGCCGCTCGACTGGGTCGTCGAGACCGCGGCGACATACGTCATGGGCGTGCCGACCCACGGCATGGACATCCTGGCCGACCAGAAGGCGCGCGGCCTCGACCGGCTCGGCAAGGTCAAAACCTTCTACATGGCGGGCGCGCCGATCCCGCCGGTCACCGCCGAAGCCTTCCTGAAGCAGGGCATCAAGCCGCAGAATGTCTACGGCATGACGGAGAATTCATCGCATCAATACACCTATCCCACCGACGACCCGGTGACGATCTGCCAGACCTGCGGCCGCGGCGGCCGGAGCTACGAGGTCAAGCTGTTCGCGCAGGACAACCGCGACGAAGAGGTGCCGATCGGCGAGGTGGGGCAGATCGGCGGCAAGGGCGCTTGCCTCATGCTGGGGTATTTCGACAACCAGACCGCCACCGAGGACTCCTTCAACCGCGATGGCTGGTTTCTGTCGGGCGACCTGGGCCGACTGGACGAGCACGGCAACCTCGCCATCGTCGGGCGGATGAAGGACATCATCATCCGCGGCGGCCACAATATCCATCCCGCGCGCATCGAGGATCTAGCGATCAAGCATCCGAATATCGAGAAAGCCGCAGCCTTCGCCGTGCCGGACGAGCGGCTCGGCGAGAAGGTCGGCCTGGCGGTCATGCCCGTACAGTCGCCCGCCCCCATGGGCGACGAAGTCCTCAACCACCTGCACACCGCCGGATTGTCGAAATACGACATGCCGGAATACTTCATCGTCATGGAGGATATTCCCCTGACGGCGAGCGGCAAGATCCTGAAACGTGAGTTGGCGGAATGGGCGCGAAGCGGCAAGATCAAACCCGATCCGGTCCGCTTCACCGAACCCGACGCTTGAGAGGAATAGATATGTCTATCGAACTGAGCCGCCGGGACGAGTTCGCCGTGATCACGCTGTCCCGGCCCGAAGCGTTGAACGCGCTCAATGTCCAGATGATCAAGGATATCGGCGCGGCGATCGACGAGGTCGGCGCCTCCGATGCCCGGACGCTGATCTTTACAGGTGAAGGCGGCAAGGCTTTCTGCGCCGGTGCGGATATCAAGGAACTGCTCGGCCGCTCGCTTGTGGACGCGAAAAAAGGGGCCGAACACGGCCAGTGGACCTTCGCCAAGCTCGACCGGTTGCCGATGCCCTCGATTGCGGCGATCAACGGCTACGCCTTCGGCGGCGGGTTGGAACTCGCCCTCGCCTGCACGTTCCGTGTGGCGAGCGAGACCGCCAAAATGGGCCTGCCGGAAATCAAACTCGGCGCGATCCCCGGATACGGCGGCACGCAACGCCTGCCCCGCGTGGTCGGCGAAAGCCGCGCCCTCGACATGATCATGACCGGCCGCACCGTGGACGCGACCGAGGCGGAGCGGATCGGGCTGGTCAACAGGGTCGCCGACGGCGACACGCTCGATGCCGCTGTCGCCTTCGCGCGGGAATTCGCGGGTTTCAGCCTGCCCGTGCTGGGATTTGCGCGCGAGGCCGTGGCCCGCGCTTCCGACAGCCCGATCAACGAAGGCTTGCGGGTCGAGGCCGATCTCAACACGCTGGCCTTCCAGACCGAAGACGTGGTCGAAGGCATGAACGCCTTCGTCGAGAAACGCAAAGCGGAGTTCAAGGATGCCTGAAGGTGCAATAGCGGTTACCGGATCGAGCCGCGGCATCGGCGCGGCCATCGCGCGTGAACTCGCGGCGCGAGGATTGACCGTCGGCTGCCTGTCGCGCGGCGGCGGCCTGCCGGAGGAAGCCGAGGCGTCGGATAAATTCCTCACGGCGCAATGCGACGTGACCGATGAAGCCAGCATCCGCGACGCCCTCGCCGCCGTGGCCGAAAAGGCGGGCGGCCTTGCGGGCGTGGTCAACAATGCGGGCATTCACCGGGAATCTCGAAGCCGCGACCTCACGACCGCCGACTACGCCGAGATCATGGAGACCAACGCGACATCGGTGATGATCGTCAGCCGCGAGGCCTATCCGCATCTGGAAAAGCAGGGCGGCCGGATCGTCAACATCGGCTCCTTCTACGACAAGCTCGGCGTGCCCCGCACCCTCGCCTATTGCGCGTCGAAGGCCGCCGTGGCCGCGATGACCCGTTGTCTCGCCGCCGAATGGGCCAAGGCCGGCATCAGCGTGGTGAACGTGGCCCCCGGTTTCATTGCGACCGATCTCAACCGGGATGTCGTGACGGAAGAAAAATTCCAGACCTGGCTGAACGGGCGGTCGCCGGTCCGCCGCCCGGGCACGACGGAGGAGATCGCCCGGATCGTGGCGTCGCTGTTCACCGAGGACGTGAGTTTCCTGACCGGCGAGACGATCTATGTCGACGGCGGCCAAGGGATGGCCCTGTGAAGGTCTTCGCGCAACTCGACGACACGTTGCGGCTCAACGAAGAAGAGAGGATGCTGCTGGACAGCGTCCGCGCCTTGGCGAACGACACGATCGCGCCGCGCGCGGAAGGCCATGACCGCGACGGCAGCTTCCCGTGGGACAACGTGGCGGATATCAACGCGCTAGGCCTGAACGCCATGTTCATCCCGGAAAACTACGGCGGCGCGGCCTTGTCCTACTGCGTCTACCTCGCCTGCGTCCGGGAGATTTCAAAGGCCTGCGCATCGACCGGCGTAATCTGGGCGACCAACTTCCATGCCATGAAGCCGGTGATTGATCTTGGCAGCGAGGCATTGCGGCAGAAATTCCTGCCGCGCATGGCCGAGGGCGCGCTCGCGTCACTCTGCATCACCGAGCCGAATGCCGGCTCGGACGCGACCGGCATGCAGACCAAGTTCACGCCGGATGGCGACGACATCGTGGTCAGCGGCGGCAAGACCTTCATCACCAACGGCGGTGCGTCGGATTTCTATCTCGTCTTCGGCAAATGGAGCGAGATCGAGGACGCCCGCGGCGCGATCACCGCGCTTATAATCGAGAAAGCCACGCCTGGATTCAGCACGACGACGCCGGAGGACAAAATGGGGCTGCGCGCATCCTCCACCTCGGGGCTGGTGTTCGACGACTGCCGGGTGCCGATGGAGAACCTACTCGGCAAGCCGGGCGACGGACTGCCGATCCTGCTGGCCTCACTCAACAAGTCCCGCCCCAGCGTTGCGGCCCACGCGCTCGGCATCGCCCGTGCGGCCTTCGAGGACGGTGTGGCCTATATCAACCAGCGCAGCCAATCCGGCCGCCGCATTGTCGAGTTCCAGGGCATCCAGTTCATGCTGGCCGACATGGCGACCGATCTGGCGATGTGCGAGAATTGGCTCTGGCATGTGGGCCGCTTGGTCGACGATGGCGCCACGGATTTCGGCGTCGAGGCGTCGATGCTGAAGATGCGCGCCTCCGACCTCGCGATGCGGATCGCGACCGACGCGGTGCAATTCCATGGCGGCTACGGCTATATCAAGGAATACCGGGTCGAACGCCTGATGCGGGACGCCAAGGTCACGCAGATCTGGGAAGGCACGAACCAGGTCCACCGGCAGCTCATTGGCCGCAGTTTCCTCGAAAAATAACAACAAGACGGACCCCCATGTCGACCTTCAAGACGCTTCCGGACACGGAGAACACGTTCCATGAACTGCTGGGCTACACGTTTCGCGAATGGCGCGACGGTTATGTTGAACTTGAACTGGAAGTGCTGAAGAGACACCGGAACCGGCAGGGATGGATTCACGGCGGCGTTATCTTGAGTCTCCTCGACATCGCCAGCACCTTTGCCGGCAACCATAGCGAGGCGGGGCCGACCGCCACGGTGACTGTAAACATGTCCTGCAATTTCATCGCCGGCACCCAGGAAAACATCATCCGCACCGAAGGCCGACTGGTGCGAAAAGGCCGCTCGACCTTCTTCACGGACAACAAGGTGTTCGAAGACGCGAGCGGCAAAATCTTGGCGACCGCGCAAGGCGTCCATAAAATTCTCTGAAACACATACCCATTCATCGGAATCACGGACACTCTTTCACTCGTCTCGATCACAATACCTCATCCTGAGCCTGTCGAAGGATGGCGCGGCGCCACCGGTTACAATGCTTCGACATGCTCAGCATGAGGCGGAATTGGGTTATCCTGGAAACTCGATAGGGAGACAGCCATGCAACCGTTGGACGGCGTTCGCGTCCTCGACTTTTCGACCCTGCTGCCCGGCCCTCTCGCGGGGCTGTTGCTTACCGAGGCGGGCGCCGATGTGATCAAGGTGGAACGCGCCGACTATGGCGAGGAAATGCGCCTGTATGAGCCGCGTTTCAGCGACACCAGCCTGAACTTTGCCGTGTTGAACCGCGGCAAGCGCAGCCTGGCGCTCGACCTCAAGGACCCGGCGGTCATCGAAAGGCTCAAGCCGTTGATCGCCGACTCCCAGGTGATCCTAGAGCAGTTCCGGCCGGGCGTGATGGACCGCCTCGGTCTCGGCTACGAGGCGGTCAAGGCGATCAATCCGTCGATCGTCTATTGCTCGATCACCGGCTACGGACAGGACGGCCCGAAGGCGCAGACCGCCGCGCACGACCTGAACTATATCGGCGATACGGGCATGCTCGCCCTCTCCGGCGACCGCGACGGCGCGCCGATCCCGCCGCCGGGCCTGATCGCCGATATCGGCGGCGGCACGCTGCCCGCGGTGATCAATATCCTGTTGGCCCTGCGGCAGGCCGAGAAGACGGGCGACGGCACCCATCTCGACATCGCAATGTGCGATGGCCTGTTCGCCTGGCAGTACTGGGCCATCGGCGCGGTCGGCATTACCGGCCGCGCGCCGAAACCGGGCGGTGACCTGGTGACCGGCGGAACACCGCGCTACCAGCTCTACCGCACCGCCGACGGACGGTTCGCCGCGATCGCGGCGCTGGAACAGAAGTTCTGGGACAATCTCTGCGACCTCATCGACCTGCCCGATACCTTCCGGGAAGACGCGGAAGATCCAGAGGGAACCCGCGACGCCATCGCCGAGATCATCGCCTCCAAGCCAGCGGATCATTGGCGGCAGGTTTTCGCCTCACGCGATACCTGCTGCACCATCGTCCAGGACATGGCGGAAGCATTGGCCGATCCACATTTCAAGGAACGCGGACTGTTCGACCGTCGGGTCGTCGACGGCGACGAGGGGATTACCGCGATCCCGGTCCCGATCGCACCACAGTTCCGCAACGGCCAAAAAGACGCGAGTTATCCGAAGCTCGGCGACGCGAACGAGTTGCTGCCGGAAGATGCGGACTAGTCCGCCGCCGTGCTGCCGCAAAGGTCATCGATGGCTTCGGCGCTCAATCCCATCCCCTCGAGAATTTCGCGAGTGTGCTCGCCGACCTCCGGCAGGCGGTAGAGCGGATCGTCCTCCCGGCAGGGCGCGGCGCCCGGAATGCTCGGCACCGGCACGGTGCCCACGCCCGGCTGCGTGATCATCGGCGCGGCGTTGACCGCTTGCACATGCGGATCATCGAGCCAGTCGAGCGGCGACAGGACCGGACTGCACAGCACATCTACCGCCTTCATCCGTTCGACCCAAGTTGCCGTGGTTTCCTTCCGATAGGCTTCCCGCAGCAACGGCAGCAGGGTGTCCTTATTCGTCGCGCGAGTTTCGAAACTGTCGAAACGCGGATCTTCGGCCAGCTCGGGCACGCCGAGGACGCGACAGATCTTCGGGTATTTTTCTTCCTGCACCAGGGTCACCAGGACCCACCCATCCTTCGTCGGGAAGATGCCGCCCGGTACGTTCGGCAGGCGCGGCGGACCGCCGGCGAGGTAATGCTCGAGTATGTTCGGTGCGAGAACGGCGGCCGTGGTCTGCATCAGACTGATGTCGAGGTAGCGCCCGGCGGCACCATTCTGCCGTCCTATCAACGCCATGGACACCGACTGGAAGGCGTACAATCCGGTCAGCAGGTCGATGAGGAAAGCGCCGGTCTTGGTCGGCTCGTCGGTGCTGGACCGGTTGACCGACATCATGCCCGAGAAAGCCTGCGCCACCGTGTCGGTGCAGGGCTGATCGCGATACGGTCCCTCCTGGCCGTAGCCGCTGATCGACACATAGACGATGCCTGGATTTTCCTTGGCCACCGAGTCATAGGCGAGACCGAGCCGCGCCACCGCTCCGGGCCGGAAATTCTCGATAAAGATATCGGCGTCCCGGGCCATGCGGTGCGCCACGTCCAGCGCCGCCGGTTTCTTAAGATCCAGAACGATGCTTTTCTTCCCGCGGTTGTACGAGGCGGACAGCGATGTCTGCGTGCCATACCGCACGCCGATACCGCGTATCCAATCGCCGCGGGGCGGTTCGATCTTGACCACGTCCGCACCATACAACGCCAACAGCATGCCGCAATGCGGGCCCGCGATTCCCTGGCTGATGTCGAGAACTTTCAAGCCCTTCAGGGGCAAATCCATGGCGTCATCTTTCTGCGTCGTTATGAGGCGGTATCCGCAAGGCTATAAGACGAGCGGCCAGACCGCCAAGACTATCGACGCAACGGCGTAAATTTGTACGGACAAGTTGCCGGGAATTCGACCGAGCGATAAAGTCGAGGCTGTTCATCGGCCTGTCGGCAGACCAATGAAGCCCTTAGTCGAGGAGTTCCATCGTGCAGCAATCGCCCGCGAATTCGAACGCACCGGACCGGACCCGGCAGCTCGCCGACGAGGCGATCGCCTTGGCACCCGGCGACCTCAGCGCCGACGATGTCGCGCAACTGAAACGCCTCCTATTGGATCATCTGGGCGTCTGCCTGCGCGGGTCGTCGCTGCCCTGGGGCGAAGCGCTCACCGATTGGGCCGAACCCTATGGCACGTCCGGCCCTTGCGTCATCTTCGGCACGAGGTTTCGCGCATCCCCGCCCGTCGCGGCGCTGGTCAATGCGACCGCGGCGCATGGCCTTGAGATGGATGATACCCACGATGAGTCGATCACCCATCCGGGCGCGGTGGTGATCGCGACGGCATTGGCCGTCGGCAGCGCGGAGAACCGTAGCGGCGGCGACATCCTGGCGGCGATCGCGGCCGGCTACGAGGTAATGGCGCGCATCGGCCCGGCGGCGGATGTCGCCAACATGATCGAGCATGGGTTTCACCCGACCGCCTTGTTCGGCGGTTTCGGCGCGGCCACGGCGGCCGGGAAACTGCTGGGGCTCGACGCGGCAGGCCTGTGCTCCGCCTGGGGATTGATGCTCTCGATGGCAGGCGGTTCGATGCAGTTCGCCGAGGATCCGCACGGCACCACGGTCAAGCGGCTGCACGGCGGCTACGGCGCACATAACGGCACGATGGCCGCGCAGTTCGCGAAGCTTGGGATCGATGGACCGAAGCAGGCCTTCGACGGCGCCTACGGTCTGTGCAACATGTATGGCCAGACGCCCCAACCGGAAAAACTGGCCAAAAAATCCAACGCCCGGCTGGAAGTCCATAACATCAGCATCAAGCCCTACCCCTGCTGCCGGCTGTTCCACTCGACGATCGACGCGCTGTCGGAGACGACCGACGGCATGACGCTTCAGCCTGAGCAGATCGAGAAAATTCTCGTCGGCGGGCCGACAATCATGGTGACGCAGCATCTGATGCGGCGGCCGACCAGTGTCATGGCCGCCCAATACAGCCTGCCGTTCGCGCTCGCCACAAGCCTGTTGAAGAACCCGCATGCGTATGAATCCTATGCGGAAGATCAACTCGAGAACAGCGACATTCTCGACCTTGGCGACCGCGTCGATGCGGTCGTGGAGGACAAGCTCGACGACGCCTTCCCCGCGCATTTCGGAAGCTGGGTCGAGGTGACGACGCGCGACGGCGAAACGCGCCGGGCCGACGTTCTCGACAGCTACGGCACCGCGGCACGCCCAATGCCGGATGAGGCGTTGCGCGACAAGTTCGCCGGACTGGCGGCCACGGTCATGCCGGACCTAGCCCCGAATACCGTGTTCGATGCCGTCGACGCATTTTCCGATGCCCCGAATGCCGGTGCCTTGGTCGGCTTGTTCGCGCGGGCATAACCTTCGCCTTGAATTCCAAATACTACGACAGGACGCCACATGCCGCTTCTCAACCTGGAAGACGACGCCAATAAAGTAATGGAAACAATCGAGGGCGGCGGCATCGCCGTGCTCCAACTCGACGTCGCATATCTCGTATGCGGTAACAAGGCCGACGCCATCGCGCGTATCTTCGAAGCCAAGGGACGCACCTTCAAGAAGCCGAACGGCATGCTGGCGAATTATGAGATCTTCGAGCAGTTGCTGATCACATCGGACAAGGCCAAGGACGTGACCCTCGCCGTTACGCAGGATTTCGACCTGCCGCTGTCCGTCGTCGCACCCTTCCGCCCCGACGCGCCGATCCTGGCTGGGCTGGAGCCCTTTGCGATCGAGCGGTCGACCAAGGCGGGAACGCAGGACATCCTGTTGAACGCCGGCCCCCTGGCCAACAAACTCGCGGAATTGAGCCTAGAACAGGGAACGCCGGTCCTGGGGTCCTCGGCCAACAAGTCCGAAACCGGCAGCAAATTCCGCGCGGAGGATGTCGATTCCGAAGTACGGGACGCGGCGGACCTGATCATCGACTACGGTCTCTGCCGCTATCACAACCCGGTCGGTACCTCGAGCACGATCATCGATCTCGAAAATTTCGAGGTGCTGCGCTGGGGCGTCTGTTTTGATCAGATCGCCGACATTCTGCAGCGCTTTTTCAACATCGAGCTGGCGCCGAGCCCGCACGGATAGAGCTGCGCAAAATCCCGCGTTAGTTCGCCGCGAGACAGATCGCGCTATCGAGTTCCAGCAAGTCTTCGGCGGTCTCCAGCCCCATGATGGCCTTGCGAATGCGCTTCGCCCGTTTTTCGCTGACCGCGCGCCGCGCATTGTCCTCGAATTTTTCCGCAACGTCGGTCGCCGAAATCGGACTGAGATCGGATCCTCGATTGTATTGCTGGCTATGCGTCAACTCCCGGCCGTCCGTCGTTCGGATGGAAACGGCGCCGGAAAAATACTCCGGGAACAGCGTTCCGTCCGTGACCTCGTAACTCACCCGGTCACTGAGATTGGCTATTCCCGGGTCGAGGAATGCGGCCGGCTGGATTTCGGTCAAGGTAAACCGGCCCCGCGTGAGCGCCGCCGCAATCGTGTAGTGGATGCTGAATTGCGATGCATAGGAGTTCTGCGGCCGCCGTTTCCGGATTTCGGGCTCGCAAATCGCCATCTGATCCTTATGCACAAAGGCGGTAACGGATTCTATTTGTTCCGGACGCAAGTCATGTTCTTCACGAAGCGCCAACGCGCAATCGATAAAGGCATCGGTCCAATTGCACGCCGGATACGGCTTGAAGGCGACGTTGATGATTTCCCATTCCTCGCCCAAACCGTAGGTGCAGGCCTCGACATCGGGCTCCGGTTGGTCGGTCATGCAACTGTAGAGACCATATTTACCTTCGTAGCAGGTGCGCGGGCCGGTAAATCCGTGCTTGGCCCATGCGGCGGACGTAATGCCGTTCGCCGCCGCCAGCCCCGGATGAAGACGCTTCGACGAGGCACCGTCTGTGTGATACTCGCGCATCCCACCGGCCATACTGTGGGCCAATCCCTGTGCATGGGTGAGCTGTTGTTCGGTCAAGTCCATCAGCCGGCCCGCGATCATCGCGCTTGCATATGTGCCGACAACCGACGTCGAATGGAAGCCGGCAATATGGAAGTCGCCGCCGGCAGCCTTGGCGATCCGCGTGCCGACTTCAATGCCCACGAGATACGCGGCCAACGCATCCCGCCCGCTCTTTCGACCCGCCAGGGCCGCCGCCAGCATCGTCGGGACGGCGCTCGACGAAGCATGAAATATCCCCGCCGTATAGGTATCGTCGAAGGCAAGGCCGTGGACCAGTGCACCGTTCACCATGGCAGCGTCGCGCATCGGCAACCGCACCGACATCCCGATCACCGGTGAGGACCCTTCGTCCGCCAAGCCGCGCGCGGCCATTAGCGCCCGCTGCGCAAATTCCCGTGTCGTCGACGCCAAGGCGATCCCGAAACTGTCCAAGAGATGAAGCTTCGCAAGATACACAACGTCGTTGGGCACACGCTCGATATCGAAGTTCGCCGCATATTCGGCATACGTCTCCGACACGGACGTCGATCCCGCGCCAATATTGCGCTGAAACACAGCAGGCTTAATAACCGTGCTCATAAAAAATATCTCCTTCCCCGAATATCCGCGCAGTATACGCCAAGTCTAATTTAAAAATGAGAAAAAAAGTCTCATTTTTATACAACTGTTTGGGGATATGACAACCCGCGAAGATTGAGAGATAACGGAGTTGGAACCGCCTGCACAATAGTTTTGCGAACCCAAATCTCCGCCTGAAATTCTCGACAAATCGCATCACGACGAACAGCCTTCGGCGGCATCATCGGGCCCGCCGCCTCTCTAACGACCTGCGCGGCGAGGGGCAAACTTGACACAACCGGGCCCGGAACGATGCAATAAGTAACGATTTCCGGCAAAATCCCATCCCCACCGCAAACCAAGAGGCTCCGTCGAATGCCCAAAAACAGCATGCCGCCAAAGACCGTCGACTCCTTCGACGAAATATTCGATGTAATCGTCGTCGGCTTCGGCTATGCCGGCGGGGTGGCCGCGATCGACGCACACGACGCGGGTGCAAATGTCCTGTTGATCGAGAAAATGAACGCGCCCGGCGGAATTTCGATCTGCGCCGGCGGCGGCATCCGCTTGTCGAAAAACCGTGATTCCGCGATCCGCTATTTCGAGGCGACCAACGACGGGACGACACCGCGCAAGGTCCACGAGGCCTTCGTCGATGAGATGATGGGTCTGCAGGACTATGTCGGTGACCTCGCCAAGGTAAATGACGGCGAGATCGTGCTCATCGATCGGCCGGGCAACTATCCCTTCCCCGGCCACGACGACATGTTTTTCCTTGAGATCGGCGACATTCCCGGCTTCGACGGGATCAAAACCTATCCCAGCGCCCGGTCGCACCGCAATGGCACGAAAATGTTCAAGGTGCTGCACGACAATGTCAACGAACGCGGCATCGAGGTTCGCCTCAGCACGGCCGCACAACGGCTGATTACCGACAATGGCAACGAGGTGCGCGGCCTTTGGGCCGACGGACCGGACGGGCGAAAGGCGATCGGCGCGCGCCGTGGCGTGATCCTCGCCTGCGGCGGGTTCGAAGCAAATTACGAGATGCAGCGCCAGTATTGGCAGGTCTATCCGGTCATCACGGCCGCCTTCCGCGGCAATACCGGCGACGGCATCCAGATGGCGCTCGATGTCGGCGCCGACCTCTGGCATATGTGGCACTATCACGGGTCCTACGGGTTCCGGCATCCGGATCCGAACTATCCCTTCTCGATCCGCGTGAAGCGCCTGCCGGACTGGACCCCGACGGTAAAGGAGCCCGAGGTGGAAATGGCGTGGATTCTTGTCGATAAGCGCGGCAAGCGGTTCATGAACGAATACTCGCCTTATGCGCAGGACACCGGGCACCGCCCGCTCGACTACTACGACACGGTGACCAATTCCTTCCCCTATGTCCCGTGCCATATGATCGTCGACGAGGTCGGGCGCAGCCGCTATCCGCTCGGCACCACAATCTTCAACGATACCGAGATCGAGCCCTATTTCTGGAGCGACGACAACCTGAAGGAAGTCGAGAACGGGATTCTGAGGAAAGCCGACACCCTTGAGGAATTGGCGACCCTGCTGGACTGCGATACCGCCACGTTGAAGGCCACGATCGATAAATGGAACGCCGCCTGTAAAAGCGGCACGGATGAGGACTTCGGGCGCAGCCCCAAGACGATGATGCCGATCAAGGAGCCCCCCTACTATACCGGTATGATCTGGCCGGTCGTGTCCAACACTCAGGGCGGCCCGGTCCATGACGAACGGAACCGGGTGATGAATCCCTACGGCGAGCCGATCCCGCGCCTCTTCGAAGCCGGCGAGTGCGGCGGTATCTGGGGCTTCCTCTACTGCGGCGGCGCCAACCTGACCGAATGTTTCGTCGGCGGCCGGATCGCCGGCCGCGAGGCCGCCGCCCTGTCTCCCTGGAACAACGGCTGAATACGCCGGTATCCGACCCGGCAGGCAAAATTCACAGTCTCGCCGTAATTTCGCCCAATCTGCCGCCTACCGTTTCCAGGCTTGAGGATTCGAGAGTCAGAGACTGAATCTGACTGGCACATGTGATCCAAGAGACAGGGTTCGACGTAGACGGCTGTGGGGTTTGGTTTTCCGTGGCAGGTGGTCGCTCTCGCACCCATCCTGAGGGGCCCCGTTGCGGAAGCTTCCCTGACGGCCAATTTGCTCAATAGCCTTTGGTCGTCCCGGAAGTGTCCTGGCTGCTTGTATTTGTTAAGCGGAAAGGTGTTCCGGACTGTGGAGGCCTCGTTGTAAATAGGCGGACAACGGGGCCTCCCTTCATTTGGGGCCCGCGCTACGGTTACGCCGACAGATTCCCCGCACCATCGACCGTATTGAACCGGTCCACACGAAATGCCTCGATCGGCAAGGGCGTCTCCCCGTCCACGATGAGTTCCGACGTGATACGGCCGACGATCGGCCCCATCTGAAATCCATGCGCGGAAAACCCGAAAGAGTGGAAAGCATTGGGCGCATTCCGGCTCGGTCCGATGACAGGGATCTGATCGGGCATGATGCCCTCGATTCCGGACCAGCAGCGCACGACCGGCACATCCCGCATATGCGGGAAGACATCGACGACGGTGCGGGCGCTCAACTTCAATCCCTTAAAATTGAGCGTTGTCGTCTCCGCGTCCCGGTCCGCCACGCCCCGGTGCCCGCCGCCGATCACCACCGTGCCGTTCGTGCCTTGCTTGAACGAGAGCGGCCGCCCGGCCAACCCGACCACCGGATCCAAGAAATGCGGCACCGGCGCGGTGACCATCATCATCGGCGCCTCGGCCGACAACGGCACGGCATCGCCCATCATGGCCGCCAACTGATCGCCCCACGCACCCGCGCTGTTGACCAGCGTCTCGGCCTCGAACCGGCCGATCGACGTGCCGACTTCCCACCGGTCACCCTTACGGTCGATGCCGAGGACGCGCACGCCTTCATGCAGCGTGACGCCCAGCGCAACGGCTTTCTGCCGGAACGACCATGTCGTCCGATACGGATTGGCGAAGCCGTCGCGCCGCGAAACGACCCCGCCGACGCAATGATCGGCCACCGCCGGGCAGAGCCGGCGCAATTCCGCCCGATCGATGATTTCTTCATGGTCGAAACCGAGCGACCGGACCATCGCCGCCCGCTCTTCCAGCTCGGCCAACTCGGCATCGTTCTCGGCGATCTTGACCTGGCCGCTGACCTGAAACCCGCAATCGTTATCGACCAGCGACTCGATACGATGCCAAATCTCCATACTTTCCACCGACAGCGGGATTTCGGCCGGATGCCGCCCCAGCCGCCGCACGCCGCCGGCGTTTACGCCGGACGCATGCCGTCCCGCCGCATTCTTTTCGAGCAGCAGGACCGATTTGCCGCGCATCGCCAGATGCAGCGCGGCCGAACAGCCATGCAATCCCGCACCCACGACGACGACGTCATACATACCGGCTCTCCCTACGCAGCTTCGGCAATGGTATCGCTAAATGAAGCCGACGTCCGGCCTCGATTTTCGGCCGCCGGTCACGGCCGCATCGTGCGGCTTACCTCGCCGACCTGCGTCTTCGTCACCTCGTAGGCCTCCTCGACCCAATCGCAAAGGATCGAGCGGGTTTCCCGCGGGTCGATGATATCGATGACCGAAAACTTCTCGGCGGTGCGGAACGGCGACGTGAACTTGGAATAATGTTTCTCCAGTTCCGCAAGACGGGCGTCCGGATCGTCCGCCGCCTCCAGTTCCTTGCGATGCGCGGCCCATATTCCCCCCTCCAACGGGATCGATCCCCAATAAGCCGACGGCCAGGCGAAACGCAGATTGACCGAGCGCTTGCGCCCATGCATGCCGCCCGCCAAACCAAAGGCGCGGCGCATGATGATCGACACCCAGGGCGTTTGGCTCTGTTCGATCGCGCCCAGGCATTTCATCACCGCGCCGATCGTGCCCGAGCTTTCGGCCGCCATCCCCGGCATGACCCCCGGCTGATCGGTGAAGTTGACGATCGGAATGTGAAAGGTGTCGCAGAGGTCGACGAATTTCTCGACCTTGATCGCCGACGACCGGGTCATCGCGCCGCCCGACCGCATCGGATCGTTCGCCATGACGCCGACGGTATAACCATCCAGCCGCGCCAGGCAGCAGACCGTGGACGGGCCGTTGAACCGGCCGATCTCGAACATCGAGCCCTTATCGAGCACCATGTCGAGAATGTCGCGCACCTTGTAGACCTGCCGGCGGTTCCGCGGAATTACGGTCAACAGCTCTTCCTCGGCGCGTTCCGGATCGTCGCCGCTCGGCTTGCGCTCCGGCACGGCATAGACGTTGGTCGGCAGATAGGACAGGAACCGTTGGACCTGCTCGATGGCATCGTCCTCGTTGTTTGCCACATTGTTGACCGCGCCGCCGTCGCCCGCCTGGACCCGCCAGCCGCCAAGGTCGTTCTTGTCGATATCCTCCCGCAGCGCCGCCTTGACCACGGGCGGTCCGGCCGCGAAGACCTGGCTGGTGTCCTTGACCATCACCGAGAAATGCGATGCGCAGACCTTGATCGCGCCGAGCCCGGCACAGGATCCGAGCGCCACGCCGACCACCGGCACCGTCCCCATGAGCTGCATCACCGGCCAGGTGGGGTAACCGGGAATCTTGGTCGATCCCATCTGTTCCAACAGTTTCACGCTGCCGCCCGCCGTATCGACCAGCCGCACCAGCGGCATCTGCATCTCATGGGCATAACGTTCGGCATAGACCCATTTGTCGGAAATCGTGGCTTCCGAGGACCCGCCGCGGATCGTGAAATCGTCCGCCGAGACGACCACCCGCCGGCCCTCGATCTTGCCGCGGCCCATGATCGCGTTGGACGGCGTCGAATCGATAAAGTTGCCGTCGGCATCGTATTCGGCCTTGCCCGAGATCATGCCGAGTTCCCGATAGGTACCGTCGTCCAGCAGCTTGTCCACCCGCTCGCGCACGGTGTATTTGCCGAGCTTGTGCTGATAGTCGATACCCTTTTGGCCGCCCAGTTTCCGGGCGTTTTCACGGCGTTGATTCAGTTCGTCTACTTCGGTTTTCCAGCTCATGGTTCCGTTGTCATTTCGATTGGATTGAAGTAGGACAACCATTCTCGTTTTGGGGCCGTCCTGGCCCCGCGTTTTGACGGCGAGGCGGTGAGATGCATCCTAGAGTCAGCATTTCATCCCGACCGCCGTCAAGCGCAGCACCCATATCGCACCGTCGGCCAACGAATTAAAGGAGAGAACCGTGTACTCGCTCACGGAAGACCGGGCGAAAGAATGGCTCGCGACATCGAACCTTCCTGCCCCGCGCGGCAAGGCCGCTCCCTCACCCGAAGAAGCCAAAAGGATAGCCCACGAGCTTGGCGGCAAGGCCGTGATCAAGGCGCTGATCCCGACCGGGCGGCGCGGCAAGGCCGGGGCCGTGCGGCTGGTGGACAGCCCGGACGAGGCGGCAAAAGCCGCCGCCGAAATGATCGGCACCGAGGTCCACGGCTTCCAGGTCGAGCGTGTCTATGTCGAAGATCAGGTCGATATCGCGGACGAGTTCTATCTCAGCTTCACGATCGACTGCTATCCGCCGAAGCTGCTGGCCAGCCGCGAAGGCGGCGTGGATATCGAGGAAACGCACCGCACCAACCCGGACGCGGTTATTTCGCACGATATCGACCCGATCGGCGGCGTCACGGAAGCGGTCGCGGCGGAGATTTGGCAGCGCTGCGGCCTCGAGGCGGCGCAGGTGAAGGTGCTCGCCCCGCTGACGGCGGGCCTCTACAAGGCCTTCGTCGGCGCCGATGCGGTGATGATGGAGTTGAACCCGATTGCCCTGGATGCGGACGGCGCGCCATCGCTGGTCGGCGCGATGATGGGCATCGACGAAAATGGCCTGGCACGGCACGAGGATTGGGCCGATGACGCCGACGGCAGCCTGATCGCCGCCTGGCGCGGCTTCAACGAACGGGAGAAGCGAGTCGCCGAGGCCAATCGAAAGATCAAGGGCGGCGCGATCCGCTACACCGAACTCGACGGCGATATCGCGCTGCTGGTCGGTGGCGGCGGCGCTGGACTGCTGCAACACGACATGATGCTGGCCGCCGGCGGCCGGCCGGCAAACCACACGGATACGAACCCCGGTGCAGGCATCGAGGAAAAATTCAAGGTCGTGGTCAATTCGATCCTCGACAATCCCCAAGCCAAATGCCTGCTCGTCAGCTTCAACCACCAGCAACTGACGCGCTGCGACCGCAAGGTCATCCCGCTGCTGGAAGTGCTGCGCGAGCGCGATGTCGATGTCGGCAAGTTCCCGATCGTGATCCGGCTCGTCGGCCCCGGCGAGGAAGAAGCGCACGCGCTCGCCAGCGAGTATCCCGGCATCGTCTATCTGCCGTTCGACGCCTCGCTCGACGACGCAGTGCAAGCCGCGGTCGAAACCCGGAACCGGATCGTGTCGGACGGAAAATCGGCATGAGCATCCTGATCGACGAGAACACGCGGGTGCTGGCGCAGGGATTGACCGGGACGCAAGGACGGCGCGACGCCCGCTTCTGCCTCGACTACGGCACCAAGATCATCTGTGGCGTCACGCCGGGAAAGGGCGGTGAAGAAGTCTACGGTCTGCCGGTCTACAACACGGTCGCGGAGGCCGTGGCACAGCATGAGATCGACGCATCGGTCATTTACGCGCCCCCGATGCGGACCAAGGACGCCATCCTCGAAGCGATCGACGCGGGCGTGAAGTTGATCTGCGCACTGGCCGAGTTTGTGCCGCGCCACGATACGGTGATTGTCCGCGCCGCGGCTGAGAAGGCCGGCGCGACGATCGTCGGCTGCAACACCAACGGCCTGATTTCTCCCGGGAAAAGCAAACTCGGCGCGATCGGCGGCGACGATCCGGACGAGGTGTTCGTGCCCGGCCGCGTCGGGGTTTGTTCGCGATCCGGCGGCATGTCCGCCGAGCTGGCCCTCGCGCTCAAGCGCGGCGGTCTCGGCGTATCGACCTCCATCTCCATGGGCGGCGACGTGACGCCCGGCACGCCGATGGTCCGCTATGTCGAGATGTTCAACGCCGATCCGGACACCGATGCCATCGTGATCTTCGGCGAACCCGGGACGACGGCGGAACACGAGGTCGCGGACTTCCTGCGCGCCGGAAAATGCGACAAGCCATTGATCGCGCTCCTGGCCGGGGAGTTTCAGGAGAACTATCCGGAAGGCGTCAGCTTCGGCCATGTCGCGGCGATGATCCAGTCGGAATCCGACACGGTTTCGGCGAAGCGCAAAATGCTGGAAGACGCCGGCGCGCATATCGCACGGTCGCTCGGCGACATCCCGAAAATCATCAAGAAAGTCTCCTAACCAGGAAACGACAATTCGGCCTGTTCGGGATTTTGGTGTTTTCAAAACCGATGTTACTCTGCGCGCCAAAGTAGATACGCATCGCAGGGATACATCGTGCACCTGGAAAACTCCTTCGACGTTCCCGTTGCCCCGGCGGAAGCATGGCGGATCCTGACCGACGTGGAGCGGGTCGCCCCCTGCGTCCCGGGCGCTCGGCTGACCGAGGTGCTGGACGACGACGCCTACAAGGGCACGATGCAGGTCAAGCTGGGGCCGGTCAGCCTGACCTTCGACGGCAAGGCGCAATTCGTCGAGCGTGACGACGATACCCGTACCGCGAAACTGCGCGCCAACGGCCGGGAAACCCGGAACCGGGGCACGGCGGACGCCGACGTGACCTTCGCATTGGAGCCGCAAGGGGATGGTACCCTGGTCCGGATCGAGACCGAATTGCAGCTTTCCGGCCCGGTCGCGCAATACGGCCGCAGCCAAGGGGTCATTCTGAGCGTTTCGGAAGAGATGATCGACCGCTTCGCGGCCGCCTTGAAGCGGGACATCATCGCGGCGGAAACATCGGACGCCTCGGATGCTTCGACTCCGTCGCCCGCACCAGATACACCACCGCCGCCCGCATCCGGTGCGAGCATCGGGTTCGGCGCGGTGATGCGCATGATCCGCCGGTTCTTCGCCGGCCTGTTCGGCAAGGCATGAGCCGATGAAACCACCGCCCTTTTCCTACCACCGGCCGGACAGCGTCGACGAGGCCCTCGGCCTGCTGGCGACGCTCGATGATCCGAAGATCCTCGCCGGCGGGCAGTCGCTCATGCCGATGATGAATTTCCGCTACGTCATGCCCGCCAATCTGATCGACATCAACCGGATCGAAGATTTGAGCCGAATCGAGGACGCGGGCGACACGCTGCGCATCGGCGCGATGGTGCGGCAGCGCGACCTCGAATTCTCCGACGTCGTGAAAGTGCGCTGCCCGCTGCTGCATGCGGCGCTGCTGAATGTCGGCCATGTCCAGACCCGCAACCGCGGCACGATCGGCGGCAGCCTGTCGCATCTCGACCCGGCGGCGGAACTGCCCGCCGCGCTGATGGCGCTCGACGCCACACTTCATGTCGGCAGCCAACGCGGCGCGCGCGATGTCGCCATCAAGGACTGGGCGATGGGCTACATGACGCCCAACCTCGAGATGGACGAAATGCTGACCGCGATCACTGTCCCCGTCTGGCCCGCCGGTCATGGCGCCGGCTTCGTCGAATTCGCCCGCCGTCACGGCGACTTCGCGATGGCGGGCACGGCGGCGATGCTCGCCCTGTCTCCGTCCGGCGCAATCGCGCGCGCCGCCCTGGCGGTCACCGGCGTGGATGTCGGCCCGGTTCGGCTGCACGACGCCGAAGCGATGCTGACCGGACAGACGCCGAGCGAGGCTCTGTTCGCCGACGCGGCGCGGACCGCCGGGGCGGTGCCCGGCCTAGACGACGTACACGCGTCGAAGGAGTACCGGCGGAAACTCGCCGTCGTCATGACCAAACGCGCCTTGGCGCAGGCCCATGCGCAAATCCGAGGAGGTGGCGATGACTGACCGCATGACCATATCGCTGACCGTCAATGGCGACGCGGTCTCGCGCGAGGTGCCGGTCCGGATGACCCTCGCCGATTTCCTACGGCACGAATTGGACCTGACCGGCACGCATCTCGGCTGCGAGCACGGCGTCTGCGGCGCCTGCACCATCCTGATGAACGGACGGACGGCGCGGTCCTGCCTGACACTGGCGGTGCAGGCGGACGGCCAATCGATCGACACCATCGAAGGCATGGCCGACGGCGACGACCTGTCGCCGCTGCAGCAAGCCTTCATTGACCAGCACGGGTTGCAGTGCGGCTTCTGCACGCCGGGTATGCTCGCCACGATCACCGAGTTGCTGAACACGAACCCTGACCCGACGGAGCAGGAAGTCCGCGAATGGCTGTCGGGGAATGCCTGCCGCTGTACCGGTTACCAGGGAATCGTCGACGCCGCCCTCGCCGCCGCCAAGACCTTGCAAGGAAAAGCTTCGTGAGTTGGGTCGGCAGCGCGGTCAAGCGGGTCGAGGATCCGGCCCTGCTGCAGGGCAAGGGCCAATTCGTCGACGATATCCATCTGCCGAGCATGGTCGAAGCGGCCATCCTGCGCAGCCCCTATGCCCATGCCGGGATCGGCAGCATCGACGCCACCGAAGCGCTTGCCCTGCCGGGTGTCCACGCGGTCATCACCCATGCCGACCTGCCGGCCGAGTTGCAGGCACAGATTCCGCTGCTGGTGCCCAACCCGGCGATCAATTACCCCGTGATGCAATACGTGCTGGCCAAGGACGCGGTGCGCTTCGCGGGCGAGGCGATCGCCGTTGTCGTGGCGGACGACCGCTACATCGCGGAAGACGCCGCCGAACGGGTCATGGTCGATTTCGATCCCTTGCCCGCGGCCGGCGATTTCCGCGCGGCGCTCGAACCCGGCGCGCCGACCGCGCATGCGCAGCGCGACGACAACGTCGCCGCCGAATTCAGCCAGACCTATGGCGATATCGACAGCGCCTTCGCCAATGCCGCGCATGTCTTTCGCGAAGAACTATTCCAGCACCGCGGCGCGGGCCATCCGATCGAATGCCGAACCATGCTGGCCGCGCACGACCCCGTCACCGACACGCTGACCATCTGGGCCAACACGCAGGCGCCGCACCGGCTGCGCGATGTTTATTGCCGGATGACCGGTGCCGCGGACAATCAGGTCCGCGTGATCTCGCCGGATACGGGCGGCGGCTTCGGGTCCAAAGTGCAGGCCTATCCCGAGCATATGGCGATCGCCGCCGCAGCCAAGAATCTCGGCCGCCCGGTCAAATACATCGAAGACCGGCGCGAACATTTCCTCGCCACCCATCAGGAGCGCGACCAGCACTGGGACCTTGAGATCGCCGTCGACGCGGACGCGAAGATTCTCGGGGTGCGCGGCAAACTGCTGCATGACAGCGGCGCGTACCTGCCCTGGGGCATCATCACGCCCTTCATCTCCGCTTCGACGACGCCGGGGCCCTATGTCCTGCCGAGCTACAAGCTCGACGTCACCTGCGTCTTCACCAACAAAGTCGCGACCACGCCGGTGCGCGGGGCCGGACGGCCGCAGGCGACCTTCGCGATGGAGCGCCTGATGGACCGGGTTGCCCAAGAACTCGACCTGGACCCGGCGGAAGTGCGGCGGCGCAACTACGTCCCCGCGGAAGCGATGCCCTATGCGGTCGGCCTCACCTTCCGCGACGGCAGCCCGGTCGTCTATGACAGCGGCGATTATCCCGCCTGTCAGGAAAAGGCGTTGGAACTGTCCGATTACGACGCTTTCCGCGTGAAACAAACGGCGGCGCGGAACGAGGGCCGCTATATCGGTATCGGCGTCGGCAGCTATGTGGAAGGCACCGGCCTCGGCCCCTTCGAGGGGGCGACCGTCAAGGTCACGCCGGGCGGCCATGTCATCGCGCAGATCGGGGCATCGGCCCAAGGTCAGGGGCACCGCACCATGTTCGCGCAAATCGTCGCCGACCGGCTCGGCGTCACGCCCGAAGACGTGACCGTGACGGGCGGCAACAGCGCCGATCTAGCGCACGGCATCGGCACCTTCGCCAGCCGCGTGACGGCGAATGCCGGTTCCTCGGCCCATGTCGCCGCCAACAACGTGCGCGAGAAGATCCTCAAGATCGCCGCGAACCTTTTGGAAGCATCCGAGGAGGACCTGGAGCTGGAGGGCGGCCGCGTCTTCGTGAAGGGTGTGCCCGAGATGGGTAAGAGTTTCGGTGAGATCGCCATCGTCGCAAACGGCATGCCGGGCTTCTCGATGCCCGACGGCATCTCGGTAGGGCTCGACAACACCACCTATTTCAAGCCGGAGAGATCGACCTATGCGAACGGCTGCCACGTCGTCGAGGTCGAGGTGGATATCGAAACCGGTAATGTGGCGATCCTACGCTACGTCACCGCCCATGACTGCGGCACGATCATCAACCCGATGATGGTCGAAGGTCAGGTCGCCGGCGGCGTGGTGCACGGCATCGGCAACGCGCTCTTCGAATGGATGCGCTACGACGACGGCGCGCAGCCGACGACGGTGAATTTCGGCGAATATCTGCTGCCGATGGCGACCGAGATGCCGACTATCGAGCAATGCCATATCGAATCGCCGACGCCGCTGAACCCGCTCGGCGTCAAAGGCGCGGGCGAAGGTGGCACGATCCCCGCCACCGCCGTCATCGCATCCGCCATCGACGATGCGCTGCGTCCGTTCGGCGTCAAGATCACGCAGGTGCCGGTGACGCCGGAATACCTGCTCGACCTGATCGCGCAGGGACGCGACGACTGATTACCCGAAAATCAAAAAACGAAATCCCGGGAGGACCCCATGGCCAAACAGATCCTGATCGAAAAGAAGGGCCGGATCGTACACATCACGCTCAACCGGCCCCGCAAGGGCAACCTGATGAGCACGAGGATGAAGGAGTTCCTCACCGATACGGTGAACGACCTCGGGCGCGACGGGAAGACCTGCGCCATCGTGCTGCGCGGCAACGGCAAGGATTTCTGCCATGGCCGCGAACAGAAACTGCCCGGCGGCCCGCCGAAGAACGCCTTCGACCTGCACGCCCGCGCCATGAGCAAGATCCTCGCCGTCTACACCGCGTTCCGGAACTGCCCGATCCCGATCATCTCGGTCGTGCTCGGCAAGGCGCTCGGCTTCGGCTGCGCTTTGGTCGGCGGTTCGGACGTCGCCTACGCCTCGGATCAGGCGCGGTTCGCCCTGCCCGAGATGCTGCACGGCACCGCCCCGACCCTCGCGATGGCGGCGTTGGGCAAGGTGGCCCCGAAGACGGTGACCGATCTGGTCTATTCGGTGGAGGAAATCGACGCGCACACGGCGCTCGCATCCGGCCTGGTCAGCCGCGTCTTTGCACCGGACGATCTGGAGCCCGCCGTGGACGGCTTGCTGAAGCGGCTCTCGAGCTACGACCCCGTCGACATCGCGGCGGTGAAGCGCTTCCAGTGGACCGGCCCATCGCTGCACCCCGACATCATGTCGGACCTGGCGGGCTATACTCTGGCGACGGTGCGCTCACGCGGCTGAGTTCGCGCGCCCCGCGTGCATGCCGGCACGGCGGCCGAAGACCGCGCCACGCAGCACCGAGGTGGCGCCGGGATACTTGCCGTAATACAGCCCCGCCGTCTCCCCCGCCGCATAGAGGCCGGGGATAACCTCGCCGCTGGTGTTGAGGACCTGCGCGTCCTTCGTCGTCTTCAGCCCGCCGAAGGTGAAGGTGTTCGACGAAATGATCGGATATGCCTTGAACGGCGGCCGGGCGATCGGGGCGGCCCAATTTGATTTCGGTGGCGCCAGATCGCGGGTTGCCAATCCGTCGACCGTATACGGGTCGGTCTCGCCCTCGGCGCAGGCCGCATTGTAGGCGTCCACCGTGCCCTGCAGGCCTGCCGCGGGAATGCCGATTTCGGACGCCAAGGCCGCCAACGACGGCGCCTCGACGGGCGGTTGGTCGGACCGCACGCAGCGCTGCCAATTCTCGATCCCATCGATCGCCGCGTCCAGAATACACCAAGCGATTCCGCCGGGCTGCTTGCGGATCGTCCGCGCGATCTCCTCGTAATTGGCGTCGACCGATCCGGGCGCTTCGTCGGTGAATCGGAGGCCCTCTTGGTTCACAAGGATTCCCTGGGTGAAGATCATCACGATCGGTTCGGTCACGCCGGAGCGCGGATCGATCGGCTGCGCATGGTACTCGCTGTAGTCCCCGGCGGGAGACGCACCGATGTCGAGGCTCATACGGATGCCCTCGCCCTTGTTGTAATAGCCGCCACGCGCGACCGGCCGCATGTAGCGCCCGCTTTCGCCAAGATAATGCGCAACCATCTCCGGGTTTCCCTCGAACCCGCCGCACGCCAGGATGACCGCACCCGCCTTCAACCGAACCGGCCGATTATCTTTCCCTGTGGCGTTCAGCCCGATTACCCGCCCGTCCTCGCCCTGCATCAAGGATTGCGCCGTCGTTTCATAGAAGAACACGCCGCCGCGTTCCTCGGCGAGCGGTGCCATCGTCTCCACCAGGGCCAAGCCGCCGCCGCTGATCGAAATGCGCGGCGACGACCGTTCGGTCAGGCCGAAATAGTCGATGGGGCCGAAGCGGACGCCCTGCTCCTTGAGCCAGGCGATGGTCGGCGGCGCGCCTTCCGCGAAGGTCGAGACGAGGTCGGGATCGGCGAAGGACATGGTCTTCACCACACCGGGCCAGTTCTCGTAATCCGCGGCGGTCTCGGCGACCATTGCCGGATCGAGGTGGTAACCGGAGTTCGCGGCGAACATATCCTCGAAGTCGGGCGCAATCTCGGTCTCGCTGGACATCCGAATAGCCGCGGTGGTGTAGCGCGTGTTGCCGCCGCGTTCCGCCATCGGCGCGCGTTCCAACACCGCGACGCGGACGCCCGTTTCCAGCGCCGCTACCGCCGCCGAAAGGCCCGCCACGCCGCAGCCGACGACGACCACGTCGAAATCCTGGGTTCCGCCGCCCGACATGCCTTGACTCCCGCTCTGTGATAATGTCCGGACAGGTTAATCGCCAATCAACAATCGCGGCAAATAAAGCAAAAAGACGGAGGTTCGCATGGCCCACGACGGCGTCCGGGACAACCCCTATACACGCGGCATGGCGGAGTTCGTCTCCGGCCTGACCTATGACGACATTCCGGCCGACGTACGACAGCGCATCAAACTGCTGATGCTCGATTCCCTGGGCTGCGGCCTGTACGGCGTCGATCTGGAATGGACGCGGATCGTCCGGGAAACGTTGCAGGCGATCGACCACACGACCGACGGGTGCCGGCTCTGGGGCACCGACCAGAAACTCTCCGCCCCCCATGCCGCGCTGATCAACGGCACCATGGTGCAGGGTTTCGAACTGGACGACGTGCACCGGCGCGGCGTGATGCATGTGGGCGCAGTCGTGCTGCCCGCGCTGATCGCGGTCACCGAGATGAAGGGCGGCCTCACCGGCAAGGACTTCCTGACCGCCGCGGTCGCGGGATACGAGATCGGGCCGCGCGTCGGCATCTGCATGGGCCAGGAACATATCGGCCAGGGTTGGCATTCGGGCGCAACGCTCGGCGTCTTCTCCGCCGCGGCCGGTGCGGCGCGCGGGCTCAAGCTTTCTTCGGATCAGACCATTCACGCGCTCGGTGTCGCGGGCACCCAGGCCGCCGGCCTGATGGCGGCGCAATACGGCGCGATGGTGAAACGCATGCATGCGGGCCGGTCGTCGCAGAGCGGACTCTACGGCGCGCTGCTCGCCGCCAACGGTTTTACCGGCATCGTCGACGTGCTGGAAAGCGAATACGGCGGCTTCTGCTCCACCTTCTCGCGCTCGCAGGACCGGTTCGACCTGACCGAACTGACCAAGGGTCTCGGCAGCGATTGGGAAACCATGCGCATCAGCCTGAAATTCTATTCCTGCGTCGGCAGCAACCACACCACGCTGGACGCCATCCGCACCATGCAGGAACGCCACCCGTTCGGCGCGGAGGACGTGGACCGCTTCGTGGTGCACGGCTCGCAGGTCACCGTCGATCATGTGGGCTGGGAGTACAAGCCCGAGGGCCTGACCTCGGCGCAGCTCAACCTGCCCTTCTGTGTCGCGACCTACATGCTGGAAGGCGATTGTTTCGTCGAACAATTCACCGAGGACTGCGTCGCAGACCCGGACCGCATGGCGTATTGCGAACGCGTCGAGACGATGCACGACGCGGAAATCACCGCCAAGGGCTCGACCGCCCGTCACGAAGTCTGGGTCGAAACCTTCCTCAAGGATGGCACGCATCTGCAGGAACGCTGCGAAGCGCCCCGTGGCAGCGAGTTCAGCTTCGCGTCCGCAGAGGATGTCGCGGCCAAATTCGAAAAGCTCGCGAAACACACGCTGCCAACCGCGCAGATGGCCGAGTTGCGCGATACGATCCTGAACATGGAAGACCTGAAGGACGCGGGTGACATCCCGCGGCTGTTGAGCAAGGGGTAATCCAACCGCCTAAACAGCGGCGCGTAAGAAAGACGTCAGAAACTCATCAGCTTCATCTGGCTTTCCGGATAGCGGGTGCCTTGCGTCGCGCCGATTTCGAACACGGCCTCCAACGCGGCGCAGTCCGCCGCGCTCAGCGATACATCCAATGCCGCGACATTGCTTTCGAGATGCTCTTGCCGGCGGCTGCCCGGAATCGGCACCACGTCCTTGCCCCGCGACACGACCCAGGCCAGCGCGATCTGGGCCTGCGTGCAGCCCTTTTCCGCGGCCAGCGCATCCAGCGGTTCCAGCAGCGATAGATTCCGGTTCAGATTCTCATCGTGGAAGCGCGGATGGTCGTGCCGGCGGTCGCCCTCGGGCAGGTCGTTCACCTGCCGCACCGTGCCGCTAAGAAACCCGCGGCCCAGCGGCGAGTAGGCAACATAGGACACACCGAGATCCCGGCAGGCCGGGATGATTTCCAACTCCGGCTCGCGCGACCACAGCGAATATTCGGATTCCAGCGCGGAGATGGGATGCACCGCATGGGCGCGGCGCAGGATGTCCGGCTTGGCCTCGGATAGACCAAGGAAGCGCACTTTGCCGGCTTCGACCAGTCGGGCCATCGCGCCGACCGTCTCCTCGATCGGCACCTCGGGGTCGACCCGGTGCAGATAGTACAGGTCGATCACGTCGACGCCGAGCCGCATGAGGCTCGCGTCGCAGGCGACCGGCACGTAGTCCGGACGGCCGTTGGTGCCGCCGCGCTGACCCTGCGGCCCGCGGATGTTACCGAACTTCGTGGTCAGGAAAACGTCGTCGCGGCGATCGGCGATCGCCCGGCCCACCAATTCCTCGTTATGCCCGCCGCCGTAGGCATCCGAACTGTCCAGCAGCGTGATACCCAGGTCCAGCGCGCGATTGATCGTGGCCGCCGCCGCGTCATCATCACGCGCCAACCCGTCCGGGGAAAACCCGGCACAGCCAAGACCGATTGCCGATACCTGTGCCCCCGTTCTGCCGAGTTCGCGATATTTCATTCGGTTCTCCTAACCCCCATATTCCAGAATATCGAAACCGTTGTTGCGGTCGATCAGGTAGATCAGACCGCGCTCGTCCACCTCGACGTCGTTGCTCTGCGGGCTCGCCTCGCCCGCGACCGGTTCGGGAATGAAGGAGCCCACCTCGCGCGGGATTCTCGGCTCCGCCACATCGACGATCCGCAACCCGCCGCTGAACCACGTGACATACACCAGCGTGCCGTCCAGCTTCTCGCGGAATTGATGCGCGCCGAACCGCCCCGGCTTGGTCCGGCTCCACGGGGAATCCATTTCGCTGACATGAAATGTCGAGAACGGTTGAAAGTTAGCCACGTCGGTCACGTCGAACACCCACATGCAGGCGTGCGCCTGTCCCGGTATGTGGTCATGTTCCTCGTCGATGCCGATCGCGATCCGGCGCCCGTCGATCGGCGCCTCCAACGGCATGATGGTGTGCGACGGTTCCATGAACGGCGGATGGTAATCGTGCTCGCCGATCAGCTTCGGATTTCGCATGTCGGACACGTCGAGCACCCGGAACCCCGCCTGCCAGAATGCGCCCCATAGCTCGTCCCCCACTTTCATCGCGTGATGCAGCCGGTTGCTGAAGCCCTTCCAGGTCGGCGTCTCGCCACCCGCAACATGCTGCCCCGGCATCCACCAGCGCGAGACTTCGGCCGGCTTGGCCGGATCGCGGACGTCGTAGATCACGAGGATGTTGCCCACAAACCCCTCCATCTCGGTCGAGATATAGGCGTAGGTTTCGTCGGCGTCGAAGCGGTGAACGCCAACCCCATGCGTGCGTTCATGATGAATCAGTTTCGGGTTGGCCTTGTCCGAGATATCCCACAGCCGGAATCCGCCATCGTGATAGCCGCGCTCCCGCGCGGCATCGAGTTCGGCGATCTGGTCCTCCGCAACGTCCAGCGCTGCAGCCAGTTCGGCATCGCTCGGCGAATACCCCAGGTCGGCCGTCAGCGATGTCCGAAGATCGGGCAGCCGGTCGCCCTTACGACGCAAATGACGTTTGTTCCGTTCCACGTTGGTGATCATAACGTCGCCGTTCACGCGCACCTTGTGCGAATGAGAATCGTCGCCGTCGAGTTCGATGGTGCTCACGACGCGCGGATTCTTCGGGTCCGATACATCGATGACCGACGTGCCGTGGGGCGGCGCCATGTGGCCGATATAAGCATAGTCGCCATCGACGACGACCTGACCGCCGCCGGGCATGTCCATGTGGGCGATGCGTTTCACGTTATGGGCAACTGCATGTTGCGCCATCCATCCCTCCCTTTCCTTGACCTATTCCGTGGTGCCGCCCATTTCCGCTTCCTCACCGCGGCGCAAAGCCTCGCGTGCGGCGCTGCGCTTCCGGTGGCGTTCCTTTAGATACGGAATCGCCAGAGACAGCGCGAGACAAACCCACAGAACATTGCCGATATTGGACGAAAATATCACCATGATATCGCCCTGCGACATCTTCAGCGCGCGCAGGAAATATTGTTCCAGCAACGGTCCGAGAATCACGCCGATCAATATGGCGGCGACGTGATAGCCGGTCTTGCGCGCGATATAGCCGATCACCCCGAAGGCCAGCGCCAAGTACATATCGAACACATAGGCGCGCGGCACGAACGACCCGACCAGCGTGAAGGAGATAATCACCGGCGCGATATAGATCGTCGAGACCATCGTCACCCGCGACATGTAACGGGCCAGCGGGAACACGGACAAAATCATCAGGAAATACGTCACCGCCATCGACGAGAACACGCCATAGGCCAGCAACGGTTTCTGGATGAAGAGATCGGGCCCGACTGTTGTGCCATGGAATTGAAGGACGACAAGCATGATGGCCGCCGTCGCCCCGCCGGGGATCCCGATCACGAGCAACGGCACCAGCGTGCCCGAGGTGACGCCGTTGTTGGCGGACTCCGGCGCCACCAATCCCTCGATATGGCCTGTCCCATATAGCTCCGGTGTCTTGGAGAAGGTCTTCGATTGCTGATACGCGACGAAGGAGGCAATCGCCGCCCCGGCGCCCGGCACGACGCCGATGACCAGGCCGATCAGGCTGGTCCAGACGATATGCCACCAGCGCTTCAACGCTTCGCGCGCGCCTTCGATGGTCTCGGCCCATTTGGCGTCGCGCATCAAGGCCTGTCCCTTCTTGGACAGGATCGATTCGCCCTCGATGATCAGGAAGGCCTCGGAAATCGCGAACAAGCCGACAAGCGCAGGGATCAGCGGCACGCCGTCGTAGAGTTCCAGGAACCCAAGCGTGCCGCGCGGCGTGGCGTAGACATGGTCCGCGCCGATCGCCCCGATCATCAACCCGAAGAACCCGGCGATCAGCCCTTTCAGCGTATCGCGCGCGGCGATGGTCGCGATCAGCGAGATGCCGAACAACATGACGACGATCATCTCGACGCTGTGCAGATAGTAAACGACCTGCGCTACGTACGGCATGACGAACAGCACCGCGATCGTGGTCAGCAATCCGCCCAGCGTCGAGGACACGAAGGAGATGGCGAGCGCTTGCGGTCCTTTCCCCTGTTGCGTCATTGGGTATCCGTCGAGCGGCGTCGCCGCCGCCCCGGCCGTGCCGGGAATATTGACCAGGATTGCCGGAATACCGGCGCCCATCCGCGACGAGCAATAGAGCGCCACCATGAAGATCAGTCCGATCTCCTCCCCCATCGCGAGCGTCAGCGGCAAAAGGATGATGATCGTGTTGGCGGCGCTGAACCCGGGAATCGCCCCGACGATCAGGCCGAGGAAGATGGCGGGAATGATGACCCACCAGAAGCTAAAAGTATGGGCGAACAGCTCGACGAAGAAGGAAAAGCCGACATCACCCATATCAGCCTCCGCCCACGGACGCCGTCAGCGCCTTGAACATTTGCTCGAAGGGGCCTTCGGGAAACCGCCGCTGGAAGGCCACGACGAAAAGCAGATAACCGCCGACGGATAGAACGACCGACAAAGCCAGGATAAGCCGCTTGTTTTGGCGTTCCCATCCCGACAGCAACACCATGCCGAGGGAAATGAACAGGAAGGTCGTAATGGTGAAGCCAAGCCAATCGATGCAAAAGATGTAGGCAAGCGTGAGCACGAAAAGCGCGAAACGCCGTAACGCGATCGATCGGGGCGCCACCAATTCGCCCATCCGCAAATCGGCTTGCCCGCGGATGACCCGGACACCCGTGATGACCAGAAACGCCGTCGACAACGCCAACAGGATCGCACCCACGAAGAATGCGCTGACTTGCGCGGTCCAGGGCGAATCGATGATGGTCGAAAAGTAGTAGAGCGTGAAGAGGATGGCGGCGACGGGAATGACCAGGTCGGGGCCAAGCGATTTTTTGCCAGGCCCATCGGGCGACGGCTCAACGGACATTTGGGTACCTTCCCTGTTTCAAATCGGATCGGCGAGATCGGCATGTAAGGGAAATGCGCGTCAGGCTAGCCGTGCCGACATGCACAAACCTCCCCAGACGCGATATGGACGCGACCGGCGACCCATGCAGTGCATCGGCCGCCGTTCGGTCACAAAAACGTCGGCCGCTTAAGCCTTGCCGCTCAGCAGGTCTTTGTACTGCTCACCGATCGCCATGATGTTCTTGGCATAATCGGCACATTCTTTCGGATCGCCGTAGCGGATCAACTCCCAGGGCGCCTTGGCTTTCTTGACCGCCGCCTTGTAGTCCGGATCCTTGAAAACCTTCTCGGCGGTTTCCTGAAGGATCTTGAAACGGTCCGGATGCTTCTCGACGGCTTCGGTCTTGATGGCGAAAGCGCGGGCAGAGACGAGCGGCGGCAGTTTCATGCCGAAATGCTTGTTTGCCTGTGGCGCATTGTTGAGCTTCTTCATCAAACCGTCACTGTAGGTCGCATCATCGAAGATCAGCATCGTATTGAACGTCTTATGGCGTTTCGCCGTTCCGGACATCGGCAGCGCGCCGAAATCCATTTCGCCGGATTTGACGCCGGCATAGGTGTTCTTGCCGCCCGACAGCGGAATCAAGTTGAACTTGGCTCCGGTGTGACGTCCGAGCGCCAGCACGCCAAGCGAGGCAGGGTGCGCGATACGGCTGACGCCGACATTCAACGTGCGCTTCTTGCCCTCGGCGACGATGTCGTCGATCGTCTTGAACTTGCTTCGCTTCGAATCGACGAAAATGCAACTCGGGTCCACGTCGACCCGGTTGAAATAGACATAGTCGCCAGGGAAATTGAACCCGGTCGGCTTTTTCACGACCCAGTTCAGCGTCTCAGGCCCCATGTTGCCGAACAACAGAGTGTAGGCATCCGGCTTGGCGATCCCCATGTATTTCTGATAGCCGACCCGGCCCGCCGCGCCCGGATAGAAAGACGCCTCCATATCGGTCTTGAGGTATTTCTTCCACACGCTCCAGAACGCCCGAAGGTTCCGGTCGGCGCCGCCGCCTTCCCGGGTGGCTACCATGACGCTCAGGTTTCGCGATGGAAATTTATCGGCAAATGCGCTCGCCAAAGGTGACGCCGTCAGTGCCGCGCCGCCAACGGCCGCCGCACCGCCCTGAAGCAGCGTGCGACGATCAAGGGTGATTTTTCCCGACATCGTAAACATTCCTCCACTATTCGAGTTGCGCACGCTCTCTTGTCATCAAGTCTTTTTCTGCGCACGGAATTTTGCGCTACCGCCAAGCGGCGCGTTTTTGTTTTCACAAGAATGCTAGGCTGCGACTGCGGGGCGAGGCAAGCGGTTTGACGGACCGACCGAGACGATGCGGCTGAAATCGTTGGGCCACCTTAGGATCGGCTGCTTATTTATTGTCCGGGAGGCTTCCCGTCGCGGGCAACTTGGCGGTAACTGGATACTAGTTCAGCTTTTTGCGCAGCGCGTCCAGGCTGCCGCCCCGCTTCACCGACCCCGGCAAATCGTGCCCGACCACGTCTTCCGCCAGCCGCGCGGCCTCCAAAAGCGCTTCGAGATCGATGCCCGTCTCGATCCCCATTTCCTGGCACATGAAGACCAAATCCTCGGTGCACACGTTGCCGGCGGCACCCTTGTGGCCGGCGAAGGGGCAACCGCCCAGACCGGCGACGCTCGAATCGAAACTGTCGACGCCCATCTGCAGACCGGCAAAGGCATTCGCGACACCTAGGCCTCGGGTATCGTGTAAATGCAGCGTGATCCGCCAATCGGGCCAGCGGTCACGCACGGCGCCAACGACCTGCTTGATCGATTCAGGCGTTGCCCAGGCCATGGTGTCCGCCAGCGACAGGATATCGACCGTCACATCGTTTTCATCCGCGATCCGGCGAATGGTTTCGGCCTGCCCGATCACCTTCGCGACCGGCACGTCGCCTTCGAAATTGCAGCCGAATGCGGCCATCATCGAGCCGCGGAAATAGGTGATGCCGTGCTCCTTGTAAAGCGCGACCTGATTGTGCTGAACCGTTTCGTTGTCGGCATAGCCCCGGTTCTGGTTGAGCTTCATGAAAGTTTCGGAAGCCGACGTTCCAATCGATCCTTTCAGGAATAGGCCCTCGGCCTCCAACGCCCGTTCCAAGCCCCGTTCGTTGAGCCACAGCGCCGTATAGCGGACCCCATCCCGCCGAGCGATCCCCGCAACCACATCTTCGACGTCCGCCCAACCGGGCACGCGCTTCGGGTTCACGTAAGAGCCGACTTGGATTTCGCTGAGCCCGGTATTGGATAATGCATCGATCAGCTCGATCTTGCGCGCCGTGGAAATCGGCCCTTTTTCAAATTGGAACCCTTCGCGTGGGCCTTCTTCCTGGACATCGATACGCTGTGGTAGATCGGACATGTTCGCCTCGGGCTGGTCTCTGTTTCGATTCGGAATACGGCGACATTGCAGAGCGCCGACCGCCTGAATGTCAAGCGAAGCGCAGACAATGTAAGCTGAAATAATCCATAGTTGATCTATGAGTATATCGTCGCAATCTTAAGGCGGCTCGATAGCACTGGAACAAATAGGACAGTACCCAATACCGGTGTTTTTATTGCCAACTTCCCTCGTGCGCTTGCAACAAGAGGGGAAGGTTGTTTAACGTGTCACTATGTATCGGAGGTGTCGATTGCCTGGAGAGACGCGTGCATTAGGCGTCTGGGTGCCGTTTAAGGTACACTCCGGAATTCAATCGGCATAATTTATATGTCGTTCTTCGACAGGGAGGTTTGTAAGTAATGTTCAAGAACATGACGCTTGGCGGCGTGGCAGGTGCTTTTGCCGTTGCTGCCGCGGCAGTCGGCCTAACGGCGGTTCCCGCCCAAGACGCCGTCGCTGCCGATTTCTCAGGTAAGCGTATTACCGTCATCGTGCCGTTCAACGAAGGTGGCGGAACCGATAGCTACACGCGCTTCATGCAACCGTTCTTCACCAAGTATCTTCCGGGCAATCCGAAGATTCTGGTCGTGAACAAGCCGGGCGCCGGCGGCATCCTCGGCGGCAACTACTTCCAGCAGAGGGCCAAGCCGAACGGCGAAACGGTCTTCGCGCTGTCCACGTCCACCATCTCGAACTTTGCGCTGGGTGACCCGCGCGTGAAGTTCAAACTGAACGAGTTCATTCCCATCATCCTGTCGCCGCGTGGCATCACGCAGTATGTGCGGAAGGACCTCGGCATCCAGAACGAAAAGACCATCAAGGCCAAGATCGAGAAGATGCGGTCCTACACGCCGGATGAGTTGATCTTCGGCGGAAAGACTCCGACGTCGGCCGGATTGAACCTGCGCGTCGCGCTGAGCTTGCTCGGCATCGAGGTCAAGAGCGTCTGGGGCATGAAGGGTAATGGCCCGATGGCGCTTGCGTTCGAACGCGGCGAGTTCACGGTCAATTACGACAACACGCTGTCGTTCAAGAACAACCGTAAGAAGCTGATCGCCGACGGCATCGCAATCCCACTTTACACGCTCGGCGTGGTCAACGAGAACGGCGAAGTCGTGCGCGATCCCGCCCTTCCGAACGTTCCGCATTTTATCGAAGTCTACAAGGCGGTTAACGGCAAGCCCCCGGCGGGCGACGCTTACGAAGCTTGGTATTCGCTCTATCAAATGAGTGTGACCATGTCGAAGTCCTGGAACCTGCCGGCCGGCACGCCGAAGGACATCGTCGAGGCATATCGGACCGCGGCGAAGAAGATGCTGAAAGACCCGGAGTTCATGAAGCGGCGTGAAAAGATGTTCGGGTCCTATCCGCAAACCATTGGTGACGGCGCATACGCCATTCGCGATGCCGCCACGACCCTTTCGCCGACCGCAAAAGCGTGGTTGGGGAAATACGTCAAAGCCCGTTACGGCGTGACCCTCGGCAAGTAAGCCAAAGGTCAATGACTAAAACTAAGTTCCAACGCCCGGCGAAATTCCGCCGGGCGTTGGGGCATAGTGTGCGGTTCAATTGTTAATAATGCCTGCCGCACCTTAGAGCGATGCTCGGGCAAGCGGTAAAGTAAGGAAACGGCCATGCCTGAAGTCGATTTCTTCTTCCAAGCCCTAAACGACATGTTTACGCCGACCCATCTGTTCTTCCTGGTTTTGGGAACAGTCCTCGGCCTCGTGGTGGGTATCTTGCCGGGGCTTGGCGGCATCGCCGGCCTGTCGATTATCCTGCCCTTCATCTTCGGCATGGAGGAATCGCACGCCTTGTCGATGATGATCGGCCTTCTCGCGCCGACCACGACCTCAGACACATTTCCATCGGTACTCATGGGTATACCCGGCACCGCGGGATCGCAGGCGACGGTCGTCGATGGATTTCCAATGTCCAAGCGCGGCGAAGGCGCCCGCGCATTGGGCGCCGCGTTCACGGCATCGCTTTTCGGCGGCCTGTTCGGCGCCATGGTCCTGACGGGCGCGATCTTCGCCGCCCGCCCGATTATCCTCGCTATGGGTTTTGGCGAGCAGCTTCTACTCATCATCTTGGCGCTCAGCATGATCGGCATGCTGACGGGCACCAGCGCCCTGAAAGGGCTTGCGACCTGTACCTTCGGCCTGCTGCTCGGCAGCATCGGCGCCGCGCCGGCCACCGGCGAATTCCGTATGACGATGGGATCCATCTATCTCAGCGAAGGGATTCCCATCGTTATCGTCGGTCTCGGCATGTTCGCAATGCCGGAGATCGTCGACCTGCTGCGGCGCGGCACAGCAATTTCCGAGACGGGAACGCTCGGCAAGGGCTGGGCGCAAGGCTTCAAGGACGCTGTCAAACATAAGTGGATCGTGCTGCGTTGCGCCGTCATCGGCTGCATCGTCGGCGCGCTGCCGGGCCTCGGCGGCTCGGTTGTCGACTGGATCGCCTACGGGCACATCGTCCAAACCACAAAGGATCGCGAAGGTTTCGGTAAGGGGGACATCCGCGGCGTCCTTGCACCGGAAGCCGCCAACAACGCCAAGGAAGGCGGCGCGCTGATCCCGACCCTGCTGTTCGGCATTCCCGGTTCGGGCAGCATGGCGATCCTGCTCGGCGGTTTCATTCTTGTCGGCGTCGAACCCGGCGTCACGATGATCACCGAGCATCTCAACCTCACCTTCGTGATGATCTGGTCGTTGGCGCTGGCGAATGTCATCGGCGCTGGCTTGTGTCTCGGCCTGGCAAACTATGTCGCCCTGCTGACCACGATCCGCTATGCGCTTCTGGCGCCTTTCATGATCATGCTGATCTTCTTCGCTGCCTTCCAGGCGACGCGCGATTGGCAGGATCTCATCGCCCTGTTCGTGATGGGCACGCTGGGCGGATTCATGAAGCGGTTCGGCTGGTCGCGGCCGGCGCTATTGATCGGCTACTTCCTGGCGCCGCGCCTGGAACCGAAGATCTATCAAGCCGCCCAGGTCTATGGCTGGACATTCTTCGAACGCCCCATCGTGATCGTGCTCTTCATTCTTACGATCCTCTCGATCTACTCCGCCTGGCGCTTCTCGCCGAACCGCGGAAAGAGCTACGAGCAGGAAGGACCGCATGGGTTCGGCAACAAAAAGCCGCAGCTCATATTTGCGGGGTCCGTGGTTGCCTTCGCCGTCTTCGCGCTGATCGACAGCTTCCAGTACCATCCGCGCGGCGCTGTCTTCCCGATGACCGTGTCGGTGATCTGCCTCGCGCTGTCGATTCCTCTCATGGTATCCATCGTCCGGCAGAAAGCGGCGGATGCCGTACTCTATGACAACGAGCGCGGGTTAACGGTCGAGCATAACGAATACCATTATCTCGCCTGGATCGTGGGCATGCTGGCGATCGTAGGCGTTGTCGGGTTCCCGATCGGTTGTGCCTTGTTCATCTTCATCTTCATCACGAAGAAGGCGGATGGATCGATGCTGCGGAACGCGATCCTCGGAATTGCCGGCGTGTCCTTCCTGGGAATCATGTCGCATTTCCTGACCCTGCGGTATCCGCCGGGCCTGCTGCAGACCGTCGTCGATATGCCATGGTGGCTGGGCGGATAAAGAGGAACACCAAAGGAAACGGCGGCTGCGGCCGCCTTTTCTGCTATTGGGCGATCAATAACGGCTGCAAGGCGCGCGCATTGTCGAGCGTTTCAATCGACCAGATTTGATCGATTAGGGCCCGGCTGCGGTCGGCGCCCAAGATCGGCGCCATCAAGTCATTCGCCTTGCGGTCCACTTCCGCCCGCTCCATCGGATTGTCGGGGGTGCCCCGGACCGCGTCCTGCGTCTCCGTCAACGACCCGCCGTCGGTCAGCCGAATCTCGACCTCGGCGGTACGGCGCTCCCGGTCCGATTGCGCGATCAACTCGATACGGTCCCGCATCGATTTCACCGCGGGATCGTCCATCCGCGCCTCGTCATGCGACGAGGCAAATGTCACCGTTCCGTCGAGCAGCATGATTGCGACCATATGCTGGATGCAGATGTCGGGCATATGCCGGTTATCGACGACGCTGTGTTCCAGATCCGACAGGCGCAGCGATACGTGTTCCACCGACTCGGGCGCCACGTCGTTTGCGGCCAGGATCGATTCGATGCAATCCAACGGGGCCTGAATCGGCGATCCGACAGACCATTTCTTGATATTCGTCAGCATCACCTCGAACCGCGTGCCCAGCCCGTCCGTCAACCGTTCCAGCCTGGGGTTGTCGGAGAACGCATAGAAGAAATTGCGCGGACCGGAGAAAACATCATCCACCCCCGTGAACCCGCACTGCACCATCGTGGCCGACGTCACGCCGTTTCGCCCGGCCATGCCGCCAAAATCGAACGCCTTTTCGATGTGATCCAAATCCCGCTGCCAGCAGTTCACGCCCGATGCCTGTTGCGCCGTGTAGGACAGCATCCAACGCATCTGGTCGGCATTCAGGCGAGCGAGGGCAGCCGCCGACGCGGCCGCGCCGAAGAGGGGCGAAAAGGTATGTGTGCTGTGTCCCGCGTCATAAAAACGATGCGTATCCAAGGCAAAACTGATCCGCGCCCCGATGTCGTATCCGAGGATGACCGATCGCAGCAACGCCTCGCCGGACGCCTGCTCCCGTTCCGCCATTGCGAGCGCCGCCGGCACGACGCCGCAGCCGAGATGACTGCGGGACGCCTTGTGCGAATCGTCCGTCTCATCCGCATGCGACAGCATGCCGTTCGCCAATGCCGCGTTCACCGCCGTGGTCACGATCTTGCTGCCGACGACCACCGCTTCCTCGGTGCCGCCCAGGGTCGCGGCGTAGCGCAAGGTCATTTCGCCCGGGTGGAGCCGCGAGCCGGACACCATCGCCGCGATCGTATCCAGCAAATGCTGTTTACCCTTCTCCGCGACCTCGTCGGGAACCGGACGCGACAATGCATCGGCGAGATAGGCGCACAAGTCCCGCATGGGCGGGCTGATTTCGGGCGATGAGCCGGTCACGGATTTAACGTCCCCTCCTGCATTCTAATCGCCGGTGCGCAATTGCTCGATGAGCGGGCGAACCGAATCCGACCCGTCCAGCGCCCAAACCAAATCCAGCACACCGTCGGCGGCATCCTGCCCAATGACCGGCGACGCCAGGCCGAGGAACTTTTCCCGCAAGCGGTCGTCGGAGAGCTGATTTGTCGCGGAACCAAGCGGCTCGTCCACTTGCTTCGAAAAGGACCGGCCGTCCACGGTTCGAAGTTCGACCCGCGCCGGCCGCTTCTCCGGATAGGTCGCATCGAGCGCATCATCCGCTGTCACTTGTACTTTGTCGCAATGCCGCAAGACCGAATTGTCTTGCCGCCCCGCATCCCAGAAGTGGCGCAACGCCACCGATCGATGCTGGATCGCCGCCGCCAACACGAAGGGATAGCTCATCTGCGCGGTCGTCATCTCGCTCCAGCCGATGATTCCATGAGTCGACGCCACACGATACGTCGCGACGTCGATCGAGGCCACGTCCTCCGGCGCCAGATCGTTGTCGGCCACGATGTCGAGAACGGCATCGATTCCCGGATGGAGATGACGGCAGCAGGCATGCGGCTTCACATAGCAGTCGGCGATGGCGTAACGGGCATTGGTCTGACCGCCCGCCTGGAAGATATCGGCCTCCGCGACATCCGCCGCGTCGCCGGCGAATGCGTGGAAGAAGCCGCTGGGGATTTCCAGCACGTCCGGCGCCCCTTGATGCCCCTTTTCCGCGAGCAACGCCGCTAGTATGCCATCCCGCGCCGCCAATCCCGGATGTATGCGTTTGACGTCGCCGCCGTCCACATAGCTGCGGATACCCGATGAACTGCTGGCGGCCAAGCCGAACGCATTCTCCAGGGTATCGGCATCGAACCGCTTGAGCACCGCCGTGACCGTCGCGGCGGCGAAGACACCCACCGTCGACGTGTTGTGAAACCCCCGCCAACGGGGCTTCGGATGGACCAGCGCGGCGATCCTTGACGAAACCTCGTATCCGGCCACGATCGCGGTCAGGAACCGCCGGCCGCTCGGGTTGACGGTCGCCGCCACGGCAAGCGCCGCCGGAATGACGACACAGCCCGGATGGACGCTGCCGGGACGAAATCCGTCGTCGAGTTCCAGGCCATGGCACCCGGTCCCCATCAGGAAGGCCGCCGACAGCACGTCGGCCTGACGGCCGGTACCGGCGACGGGCACGCTGCCCGAGACCCCGACGTCGGATAGCGTCGCCGCAGCTATCCGGGCGACCTCTTCCTGGCTGCCCGCAACACAAACCCCGATCGAGTCCAGCGTATGCGCGCGGGTCCGGGCAAGCGTCACCGCGTCGAGATCACCGAATCGCAAGTTCGCCGCCCAATGGCAAAGCGCCTTGGTCGGCCCGTTGAGCTTTGGTTCGATAGCGTGCTGCACGCTCATAGCGAATTCCTTCCGACAGTCGGCCAAGAGGCCGGCAAGCGGTCGAGTGCCGCTCGTTTCCGGCGGACGTGCCCGCCAATCTGCCTCGATTTGGTGTGGTTGCGCGATCGCGGATATGATGCCATGTCGCTCGATAACCACGCAAATCCGGACGTTTAACGGGGTTGGGCGCCGCGGTTGGATAATTGCAGACTACGGATAGGAGCCTAGTAATGCAGCATAGGGTCATTTTGACCGGCGACATAAATCTGATGGGGGTAGCGGATCCCACCATCCCGTTCGCCAAAATCAAGGATACGCTGCATACAGCCGACGTGGTGTTCGCCAATCTGGAATGCTGCTTCTACGAACCCGCGTTGGAGCGGTCGGTGAATGAAGAAGGCTTCTACGCCCCGCTAGCGACAGTCGAAGCACTCAATATCGCCGGTGTCCATGGGATCGGAAATGCGAATAACGTTAATTTCGGCGCCCCGGCGATCCGGTCGTCCCTACAGGCGCTGGACGGTGCTGGCGTGCCGCATTGCGGCGCCGGCATAAATCGCGAAGACGCCGCCCAACCCATCATTATCGAACGGGACGGCATACGCTACGGATTCATGCAACGCACGTCCGTGTTTCATTCCCACGGTCACGCGGCAACCGATGAATACCCTGGCGTCGCGACCCTCAAGGCTCATACCGCTTACCGGCCGCCGATCGAAAATCTCAGGACCATCACGCGCCCGGGCATGCCGCCCGAGATCATCACGTGGACCGAACCCGACGCCTTGGATCAGTTCCGGGACGACATCGCGGCGCTCAAAGCACGCGCCGATTTTGTCGTCTCCAGCAATCATTGGGGTCTGAACCGGGACGTCCTGCAATACCAGCGTGAAATCGCCCGGGCCGCCATCGACGCCGGCGCCGATGTCGTCATGGGCCATGGCCCGCATGTTCCGAACGCGATGGAGGTCTACAAGGACAAACCGGCATTCTACGGCCTCGGCAGTTTTTCCTTCGAGACCGGGCATTGGGGCCAGCTGCACCCGGACTGGATCGGTCTCATGGTCGACCTGACTGTGACGGACGGGGTCCTGGAACAGGCGGGCTTTACGTTCGTCCGGCATAACGACCGGAACGAGACTTACAGACGCAGCGTGCAGGACGAAACGGAAGAGTTCGAGATGCTGCGGACCGCTTCCGCCGATTTCGGCGCCGATCTGACGGTGGACGGCGACCGCGCGATCGTCTGGTCGAAAGGCTAAACGCCGAACCGCAATCAAGCGGTCCGGCGTCCGTGCCTCACGAGGGAGTAATGTGAAAAGCGATTAGTAGTGGAGCGTATGCTCGGACACGCTGCTGATCCGGGACATCCGAGATTTGCAGCCGGAGCAAATCCGGTTGGCACGCCGGTCTTCCGTCTCAAACGGCTGGCTGCAGGTCATGCAGGGGATGACGTCGCCTTTCGGCTCCGCGCTTTGCGCGCTGCCATTCCGGCCGGCCTCGTTCGACCGTTCACGCGACGTCCTGGGAATATCGGTCGGCAGCACTTTTTCCCCGATCATCACGAGCTCGAGGCAGTGCAGTAGCGCCTTAAAGGAAACTTGTTTCCGCAACAAGGCGCTCGCATCGTAATCCTCGCAGATCGTCAGCCAGTCGCCATCCCGCTCGTCGCTGAAGGAAACGATACCCACACCCGGCAAATTGGTGTTGAGGTAGCTCAGCTGATCGGCCGCCTTATCGATATCGCGCGCCAGGTCGATCAGGACGAGAACAGGCGTATCGACCGGCGACATCGTTGCGTCCAATTCACGCTGATCGGCAACGCTGGCCGTCACCTTGTATCCGTTCTCCTCCAACAGGGCCTTAAGACCTTCTCGGAAAAACTGGTCGCCGCTGACCAAACCGACTGAGACACAATTCATTTCGACACCCCTGAATTCGTTTCTCGACGTCAATGACCGTAGGTAGCATCCCCACCCCAACGGCCTCACCCCTTCGAATATGTACTCACTTTATCGAATGATCCGTTTGGGGTGTATTCAGATTTAGAGGTAATTAGGACGAATTTTAGATTACCGCTTTTGAACTAAATTTAGATTGCCAATCTATTACTTAAGGAGTAGCCCTATAAGATAAGCTACTCTTAGCCATTGATATTTCGTCATTTAATTGGCGGCAGTCTCGGCCATGGCGGGCGCGGGCCAGAAGGCCTGTCCGTACATATGGTTAACGCGAATCGAGATGTTAAGTTCCCGACTGGGATTTCAACGCCTGTACGCTGAACCGTTCCTTGGCGAAGTCGACCCGGGCTGCGTCGCCCGCATGGGTTCCAACATGGGCATCGATGATGTCGAATCGAGGTTTGAGGCCCGCCTGATTGGCGATCTGGATCGCCAGGCCCGGCCGGGCATTCATCTCCAGGATAAGCGGCCCGAGGTCCCGGTCGAGGACGATATCGATGCCCTGATAGCAGAGCTTGGTGAGCTGCTGCGATTTGGCGGCCAGCAGCATCATCTCATCCCAATAGGGAATGATTAGGCCGGAGACGGGGTTAGCCGTGTCCGGATGCTCCGAAACGATCCGGCTGTTCCAGACGGCAGTCAGCGTTTCCCCCGTCCCGATATCGATGCCCGCACCGATGGCTCCCTGATGGAGATTGGCCTTGCCGCGCGATTGACGGGTCGGGAGGCGCACCATCGCCATGGCCGGAACACCCAGATAGGTAATGATCCGGATATCCGGCACGCCCTGGTAGGAGATTTTCTCGAAAAGCGGATCGAATTGAACCCGATACTCGATCAACGCCTTATCCGGCTGGCCGCCGAGGCTATACACGCCAGCCAAGATCATATGCACGTGATAGGAAATCTCGTCCAGCGTCAGTATCTCGCCCGATGCAAGCCGGTATCGATCGCCGGACCGACTCACCACGACCAGAATGCCATCGCCGCCCGCACCTTGCGCGGGCTTGATGACGAAATCGTCCATGCCCGCAATACGGTCCGCGAGTTGCTTTATCTCGTGGTTGATGCGGATGACATCATACAATTCCGGCACGGCGAGACCGGCCGCTTTGGCGATTTCCTTGGTCAGGAGCTTGTCGTCGACCGCCGGATAATTTTTTCTTTCATTGTTCGGCAGGATGTATTCCGCGTTGCGGGAATTGAGCCCAACGATCCCCAGCTTCTTCAGTGTCCTGTAAGTCTGGAGCATCAGTTGGCCACCTTCACGAATTCCCGGAACCGCCAAAGCTCCATCAATCGGTACCCACTGTACCGGCCCATCAAGATCGAAATTGCGAGCAGTACGATCAGAATCTCCGGATAGACAAAAAAGAGATGCTCGAGATACGCAATCGTCATCACGAAGTGACACAACGTGGCAGCCAAGAGACTTCCCAAGCCCTGTTTCAACGCCGTGGCGGGCCCGTTCTCATCCCAGACGATCGACATGCGTTCGATCGTCATCGTGATGATGACCAACGGGAAAAGTGCCAGCGACAATCCCCGATCGACGCCGAGCTTATGCGTCAACACGCTGAGGAAGGTCATGAGAATGATTACGACAATCAGCACACAGGCCAATCGTGGCACGATAAGCAGCTTCAAATATTCCAGATAGACGCGCACCAATAGGCCGGAGCCGACGACCACGGTGAACAGGAAAATTCCCCACAGCAACGTGGTCTCGCGAAACGCCAGTCCGATTAGAACCGGCATGAACGTTCCGAACATGCCGACGCCGATCACGTTGCGCAGGAATACGAGGACCAGAACGCCAAGCGGCACCATCAGAATGACGCGGAAGACCTGCTGAACGTCCAACGGTAACGTGAAGAGCGAAAATTCCAGCAGGTTGCGTTCCATGAAACTCAACGGAACCAGCGCGGACCGGCCGGTCGTCTCGGTCGCGCGCGCGACGGTAACCAGCGTATCGATCGGGCCCATGATATTCGATTGAACGAATGGCGCATCGCCGCGCCACCATGGCAAATAATTTTCAGGCAGTCCCGGCTGCTCCGCGTTCAGGCGATAGGGCCGCCAAAAGCCATCGCTATAGGCCTCGATCCAATGGATGAAACGGACATTCCGCTCCCCGGGCACGAGGCGGATCCCATGCACCACACGCGCCGGAACACCGGCAAGCGCAAGCACCTCGACCGCCGCACGGGCCACCTGCTCCTGCGAGTTCTGATTCTCAAGCAAGACATCGACCCGATCGTCCGAACCCGCCAATCTGAGGCGCGACAGGATTGCGAGAACGAGCGTCGGCGTATCGGCGGATTTCGACCGCGCCGCATTGAGGACCGACTCGCCCGCCAACAGCTTGGCACCGGCAAGGCGGATTGTCGCTTCCGGCGGCGATTCCTCCATCGGAATGAATTCCGTCGACCGCGGCACGAGATGAGCGACGAAGCTGGCGTAGAGTACTTGTTCGCCCAACGCATCGCGAATCGCGAACACCGACTGACGGTTGGGCCCCTTCGCCTGGGTAAATAGACCATAGCCGGGCGCCACGAAGTTCTGGTCGATGATCGCGAACCGGCCCGTGTTGTTCGGATATTGCAATTCGACCTTTGTCGGCCCCATACCGGCACGAAACGCGATCCGCGTTTCGACCTGCCAGGTTTGCGAGGTCTCTTCCGGCGTGAGCGGCAGCCCCAATCCGACATATTTGTAAACGAAGATGGAGATCCCAATCGCCGCCAGCACCGCAGCAAGGACGTAAGGATGGGTGTTCTTCATCCCTTACCCGGCTTTTGTCCCTGGCACATAGGATCTTTCGTGAACTTGCGCGAAGAATCGACGAGTACTTTCCCTGTCATGGCGGACCGGCCAACGAGCAACGGATAATTCAGGTGCGTTCGCTTGGCGAGATTAACTTCCACTTCCCGCAAAAATGAGCCGATGCAGAGTGGCAGCTTCACGACGGGACGGGATGTGGTCTTCATCTCCGAGCGGCGGATGCGGGCGATGCGGAAAACAGGCCGCTCAAACGTCACCGTGCGGCCCTTCCTATCGGAAACGTTGAAACGGACCCATTTTTTCCCACCACGGCTGAACTCGACGATATCCGCCGCATCGATGGAAGTTGTCTTGGCTCCCGTATCCATCTTCGCCTCCATCAGGAGACGATGGGGAAGGACTTCAACACGCTCGATCCAACCCATGACGACAGGGTCGGCCTTCGGCGCGGAGACCTGTCCCAAGAACGAAAAGATGAGTGCCGGAAGCAGAAATAGCGCGCGGTACTGTCTGGCTGGCATGTCGGTATTCGGAAACCCCAGTGCAATTAAACAGTCGAATTGCAGTGATATTATCAGATGCTGCGGATAAATACTCCTGGCAGCTACCAGATAAATGTCACAGCAAAACTGTCAACCATGTCCGTCATCATCTTGGTGGAACAATGCCGTGAACGGATGTCCAACGACAACGCCGCTTAGACCACATCGCGGCCGCATAGGGAATCGAAAAGGCGGCGGAAAAAATCCGCCACCTTTCCGTAAAGATTGGCTTTCGAGCCTGACCGCTGAAGATTAGGCCTCGATCCGCGGCGGCACGCGCGTGCCTTCCGCCGGCGAACCACGGCCGGTCAGGCGCCGGACGTAGCGCTTGAACGCACTGCCGGTGCCGTCGTCCATGTCGCTGGTGTAGGGCGCATAGCCGATGACGCCGGCGCTCTTGCTGGGGCTAACCTGGGTCAGGATGAACCCGCCGAGCGACGTCACATCGATACTCTCGAGCCGCCGTGCCGCGGCAACCGCGAGGTCACGCCGCGTGCGCCGCCACTGCAGAACGAACACAGTGCTGTCCACCAACTTCGCGATGATATGCGCATCGGTAAGTGCCAACACGGGCGCCGAGTCGATGACGATCAGGTCATAGTCCCAGGCCAAGGTATCGAGGATGTCCTGCATCTTGGCCGACTCGATGACCTTGGATGCATTGCCGTGTCCACTGCCCGCCGAGATGAAGCTAATCCCCCGTTTGGCATCGTCGCGGATGACGTCCTTGACGTCGAGATTGTCGGCAAAGACGTTGATCAAACCCTTGTCGTTTGCCGCGCCCAACATTTTGTGAATCTTGGGCCGTTCGAAATCGCAATCGATCAACAGCACCTTCTTGCCGGTACTCGCGCAGAAGGTCGCGTACCACATGGCGAAGGTAGATTTCCCTTCCCGCGGCAGCGCCGAGGTCACGAGCAGTGTCTTCGGATGGCGCGATTCGTTCGATAGGTAGAGCGTAGATCGTACGTTCTGTATCGCCTGGTTAAGGCGTGAGTACGGATTCATGAGCCGCTTGTGTTCACCCGGCTGCAATGTCGCGAGGGCTTTCTGCGTCCGCGGCAGCACGCCCAGGCACCGATACCCGGTGATCTTTTCGACTTCTTCCGCCGTCTCGAAATTGCGCCGCAATCCTTCGAGAACCAAGGCCGCCGCAATCGCGAACAACGCGGACAGCATGGTGGCGATCGCCAGCGTCTTTCCGGTCTTCGGGAAGGACGGCTTGCGCGGCGGTTCGGCGAAGGACACGACACGGGCCGTCGGCTCGATCATTTCCTCCCGGGCGCTCGTCTCGCGCAGGCGGATGATAAATGTGCGATGCAGTTCGCGCTTCGAAGTGGCTTCCCGCTCCAACTCGCGCAGGCGAATCTCCGACTTGTTGATGTCGATCGCTTCGCCTTCGAGCTTGCCGAGGCCACGCTGCAACGCCGCGAGCTTCGCCCGGGCGACGGCAACTTCGTTCGAAAGGCCTTCGACGATCTTATTGATTTCCTCGCGGATTTTAGTCCGCAGATCGCGAATCTCGCTACGAACCTTGATCATCTTCGGATGCTTCGGTCCGTACCGGCTCGAGAGGTCCGACCGCTCACGAATGAGCGTCACCTCTGTGTTGCGCAATGACTGGATCAGCGGTGACGCCAGCACGTCCGGCGCTGCATCCATGCTGCCCGGAACCTTGAGCAGCCGCGACACTTGCGACAGACGGGCCGCTGCCGCCGCTTCGTCGGCGCGGGCCTGCACCAGCTGCGAATTCAATTCCGCCAGCTGCTGTGCCGTAACGCTGGTGCCCTTCGCTTCGATCAGCCGCGATTTCGACCGGAATGCCTGCACCGAGTCCTCCGCGGCCAACACTTCGCCTTTCAGCTCTGCGACGATCTTCTCCAACCGTTCGGTCGCTTTCTGGATACCGCGCTTCTGGTATTGCACCTGATTGGCGAGATAGATGCGCATCAAAACGTTGACCACTTTCGAAGCTTTCACCGGATCCTTGGATTCGAATTCCACGTCGATGATGCGGGCCCGTTCTGTCGCCTTGATGGTCAGGTGTTTCGCAAACCGCTCATTGATATGGGCACGGTCGATGTTCGGCGTGCCGATGACGACCTGCTCGTCGATTTTTTTCTTTTCTTCCGGCTTTATCGCGGACTTTTCTTCGTCGTCCGTGAAGAAATCCTGAACGGTTTGCTCGACCGTGAACAGGAACTGCTGCCAGGGTGATTTGTCCTCGAGAGTCTTTTGCCGCAAAGCAATGTTGAATTCCGGGTCTTTGTGGAGACCAAGCTCCTCAACCACCATGCTCGCGAGAATGCTCGACTTGAGAATCTCCACTTCGTTCGGCACATCGGCGAGGTCCGACGTGGACGTTTCGACGACCGAACGAATGTTCGTCACCTGATTGGCGCGGTTGTCGAGCAGCAGTTGCCCCATCGCCGTGTAGGTCGGTTTGACGGAAAACAGGAACACCGTCGTAATGACCAGCGCGATGCAAACGATGCTGAGCATGATCCCCCAACGGCGGCGAAGCCGGTCGAGCACATCCCTGAGGCTAACCTCATCTACGGGTTCCGGTGTAACGTCGATAATTGGGCGATCAACGACATCTTCTTGATTGGGCTGAAAGGCGATCTTACGTTGCATTATTTGAGACTCGTCCGAACAGGGTTCCACCAGGTTTCGCGAACACTCACAGGACCAGATAGCAGACCAATCGACCGTTTCACCGGGCCGCCGGATTTTTTCCGGCTTGCGTCCCCGAACGGATTAGACTGATTCTGCATCTCCCCTCTTACACTCCCAAGCCGGCCGGGCCGGCTCAAAATACAAAGACTTCACACTTTATTTTTTGTTTAACCCGGCAGTCATACCGTCGCCGGATCAATTCGTTAATCATCTAAAGAATGTATACCCCATGGCCAGATTCGATACGAAAGGAGCAAAGGCGGTAATAAAAAAGTTAGCAGGTCAAAAAAGACATAAACGGGCCTGGATTCGAACGGATAAGAATGAAACGGACCCGTTCGATCGCGGCGTCGTCCTTTCCCCGTCTGGCCGGGGATGAAACAGACCTAGAAGAAACGTTCCGGGATAAAGATCGTATCGCCCGGCAGCACGCGGAAATTCCCGTTGGCAATTTCCTTCGCCTGCATCTTCTGGGCCCCATCACGCGTGATCACCCACAGGTTGGATTTCGCACGATAGGTGTATCCCCCCGCCATGGCGACGGCATTCATCAGCGTCAGCCCGTTGCGGTACGCATAACCACCCGGCGACTTTACCTCGCCCATGATGAAGAACGGCCGATAGGTCAACACTTCGACGTTGACCGTCGGGTTCTTCAGATAACCTTCCTGGAGCTTTGCGACGATCTTTTTCTCCAAATCCCGCGCAGTACCGTTTGCGGCCGAAACTTCGCCGACCAGCGGAAACGCCACGACGCCGGACCCGTCGATCTCATACTCGCCGGTCAGGTCCGCTTCGCCGAACACCGTAATGCGAACCTTATCGCCAGCGCCCAAACTATAAGTGGCATCGCCGGCCCACGCGGATGCCGAAAAGCCGACAATCAGAAACACCGCAAAAATCGAACGCATCATTTTCATCATGACTAGCGCCTTTAATATCGTCGTATCGTTGGTTCTAAACATAGATGCGAAAACGACATTCAACACGCCGTTTCACGCGTCCACCCCTTGCCCGCGGCACGGCCGAAATCGGCCCCACCCGGCTAAATCCGTTGCTTTGATTATAATAAGAAGTTCAGAGAACTAAGCTGTGCTTTAGTATTACTACCAAAATTTGACAGCGGGGCTCCCCCGCGACAGCCGGGGATCGGTGCGGCCCTTGAGCCCAATCACGGCAATGGTATGCGGCAGCACACTATCCAATCGATAGAATGAGGCCTTAATCATGCAAACGGCCGCGTCGATTAACCTTCGACGCGGCCGCGCATGTACCGATTTCGTGGTCCGATTAGCGCCTAGAGTTGCGCCTTCAGGAAGACCGAAACGATGTTGCGGATCAGGTCCTGATTGGCCGCATCGCTCTCCCGATACCGGAAATTATAGGCCGCCCCGAGGGTCAGGTAGCGGTTCCACAGATAATCCGCGGAGATGCCAAGACCGTAGTTGGTCTCTTCGCGCGAGATACCCTCGTAGTCGTCATAACGAATCGACGCTTCACCCCCGAGGATAAGATTGCGCAACAGCTCATGATCGACACTGATCGTCCCCGCCGTGCTCTGGTAACCGGATGAGCCGGCTTGCGTCGACTCGACGATTTCACTGTTGATATCCAGCGTCACCGTGGTCAGTCCCGTCGGGATCCATGTCAGCTTCGAACCGACGACCGGCCCTCTGAGCGTATCGAACCGTGAGTCGTCGAAATGGCGTTGCCGGTATCCGACGAAGAAGTCACCGAACAACAAGCCGGTAAGATCGACCGCCGCGCCGCCCACGATATCGAAGCCTTCCGAATCGCGCTGGAATCCGGCGTCGTCCCGGCTCGTGTCGTACCGCGTGAACTCACCGTCGACGCGCACGAAAGCCTCGTAACTCGGAACGATTTCATAACCGACCCGGACACTCGGAGAGATCACCAAGCGGTCGCGGTCATCATTGTTGATGTCCACGGTAGAGGTCGGCGTGTCGTCATAATCGAGATACCGGACCGCACCGCCGCCGGAGACGGAAACGCGGTTGAATTGATGCCGGACACTGGCACCCGCATCATACGAGCGGAAGATCGTCGGCTCCGTACCACCGACATCGTCCGGATCGCTGCGTTCTTCGTGCTCGCGGGCGAAGCCGATATTGCCGCGGACGGCCGTGCTGCGCTTTACGTCGAGGCGGCCAGCGGCCGACGCGCGCACGTCCTGAAAGTTCTCATCCGTGTTATCGGCGAAGAACCCGACGTCGCCGCCGACGTTGAACACGACTTCATGATTGTTCCAGTCCGACCGAACATCGAGTTCGGGCTGCAGTTGGAAGATGAAGTCATCCGTCTCGTTGCCGTCGGTGGCAAAGATGTTGTCGTTGTAACTGACACCGGCCGTCATAGACGGAAATACCAAGAACCCGCCGCCGCGCACACCGAGCGCATCGAGTTCCGGCCGTTCGCGCGTTCGCACCGTCTCGCCGCGCGGGATATCGGAATCGAAGACGCTACCGCGTCGCTGCAATTCAGAATCGAAAATATTACGATTATCAGGAACAATCTGTGCGTTCGCCGCCGTGGCGGACAACACACCGATCCCCAAACTCAATCCAAGTCCCAGAAAACTAAGCGCGAGGCCCGTTGGCGCAACACGCAAATCCGGACACGAGAGCTTTCCCCACATAGCCCCTTCCCATCAACCACAGAATTGTTGAAGTAATCTACCCTGAGAAAGCGAAGGCTGACAAACCTTCACTTCACAACTTTTAAGAATGTCTAGGTGACTGTGACAATTAGATAACACTGCCCGGCAATTACGTTAGGCAGGCAGTAACCATAACGGTCAAGATTTGACCTACGCGGCCCCTGGGGACGGCAACAACTCGATATCACCAACTTTTTCGAGCAGAGAATCCGGCATGTTCGCCAATCGGCCGACATTCTTCATCATCACGATAGACCGCATCGTGGGGCTGACGAAGCGATAGCACGTTCCACCGGACACATGGACCTTCTCCAGAACAGGCGGCTGGTCCCCGCCATTCCTCGACAGCCGGCTCAGCGCTTTATGAAGCGGCAGTTCGACCATCGAGCGCCCAATCGCATCGAATGAGATTTGGCTCATGCTATCGGTCGAAAAGAGGCCATTCGGATCGGCCGGCGTCTGCACGGCCAAGTACAGCGTATCATCGATCGATCGGCCCCGGTTGGAGCCGCACAAATCGTCGTAGCAGGCGCTGAGTTTCGGATCGACCTTGTTCGCCGCATGGCCGACGATCTCAGCCAAATCCTGCAGTTCGACGTCGGATGCATAGCGCTGCGTCGCCTTGCGGATCGACAGCAGGCAAAGCCATTGCAGTGCCGAGGGTACGCCCTGCGATAGACGAATCAGGGCGTCGACGACCGAATCTTCAAATCTGATTCCCACCGACGCCGCCCCGCGCCGGATGACGTGATCGCATTCCTCTTCGGTCATCGGCTGCAACTTGAGCCATGTGACATTGGGTACCGTCTCGAATGCATCCGGCAGAATATCCACCGCCCGCGAGCCGCGCCCGAAGATGAGCAGCGAGAGCCAAGCACCCTGGTCCGATAGCACTTCCATGAGTTCGGCTATCTTGACCTTGAACTCGTTGCACTCGATACGCTCAAAGTCATCGATCAAGACAACTGCTTGATTTTCAGCAAGTTTCTGGAACACGCGAATTGCCGACGGCACGTCATAGACATCGTCCTCGACAAGGTCGAGGAGGTCCGTGGCGCCAATCCGTTTTTGCAGCAAATCGCCAACCGGTGCCTCGGCGATGCGGTTGGAAAACTGCTCCAGGATCGACCGCATGAGGTGCTCGAAAGTAAGATCCGCCGAACACGTCACCCGCGCTACCAGGTAGCCCGCTTCTTTTGCGCATTCGCCGACGATGTTGGCGAGCGACGTCTTGCCGATTCCCTTTTCGCCGAGAAGGACGACATGCGTCTTCTCTTCCTCGACCGCCTGGATGACCGCTTCGATCATGTCGCGCCGGCCGGAAAAATCCTTGTAGAGGCGCTTTGGCCGCGTCGGCGTGAAGACGTCGCGGTAGAGTTTCGCGACCTCCCCCGAATAATTCAGATTGCCTTGATCCCGACGCCAGAGCCGCGCATTGGCGACGATGTTGAACGACGGCGCATCCGGAAAGGTGCTTTCATGCTTGGCGAGCTCGGTCTGGCGGAACGACACCGTCCGCAGCATCGTGCTTTTCTGCTCCGCCCCGCTGAGGTCGTCCGCCGAATCGCCATCGGCCGCACGCGGTCCCTCATTCTGGTTGTCGGCCGCCTGACGCCGCTCGGAGACACCCGCTTCGACATCGACCTCTCCTGCCTCGTCCAAATGCGGGTCCTCTCCCATCATTTTCCGGCCGCGTTTGGATTGGACCGATTTGCTTGCCTTCCGACCTTCACGCCGCGCACTACCGTTGGTTGCCGCTCCCGGGTTGCCGGACGTCGGCAATCCGACGATCGGATCGATCATCTCAACCACGTCAACTACTTCCGACGGCGACGCTGTCCGCCGATTCTTGCGCAATAGGCGGATCAATCGCATGAATATCTTTTTGTCAATCGGGTGCATTACGAATGGGCCCCAAGGCAGCCGAAATTTAGTATAAGTATTTTTCTAGAAACGAATCTCTACTCGTTTTCCCGCCGATTAAGATTTCTAAGGTAAATCAATATTTTGTAGAGACAATTTCGCAATAGTGTTACCACCTTTGCAGTTAATTTCTCCACGCAAAACCGATCTCCTCAGAAAGTCTAGGTCTTCGGCCTACCGGACACCCGCATTCCGCGAGAGCCAACCGCCAATACCCCCATAAGCCATAGATTTCGGAGCGATGGCAGCGACCAAAGGGGTTATTTCGAATGGATTAATGTCAACAAGACGTTCTTAGCCCAAACTCCGCCGGGTTAAGACAATTCTTGTGGGGCACCCGACCTGAACGGGCTAGCTCCGAGGGGAGTTTTCAGTATGGGGGAGCATACGGCAGAGGTCGATCCCAGGGTGCGTCGTGGCGCTGGAACTGTCGAGACCTTGCCGATATCGAAACGATTTTTCCCCAATTCTTACAATTGCTTATTTGAGACAGCTTTGCCAAATTCGACGCAATTGCCGCCCGTCCATTTCGACGGCGGCCCGGCCAAAACAACGGCGGAAAACCGAATTGCCGCCCGAATGCCGTCCGGGCTTCCGGTTGGCGCGCCCCGCGACTCGGCGTCAGGGTTTGGCGCACAAGGAGACATTCAGCCATGTGCGGAATAGCCGGCCTATACGGAATCCCGGCCGACGCGGACGTTTTGCCGCGCATGCTCGATGCAATCGCCCATCGTGGGCCGGACGCCGAAGGCGTTCACGAAATTGTGAGCCACGGGGCGGACGTTCGGCTCGGGCATCGGCGTCTGTCGATCATCGATCTGTCGGAAGCCGCCAACCAGCCGCTGGAGAAAGACGGACTGATCATCGTCTACAACGGCGAACTCTATAACTATAAAGAGCTCGGCGCAGAACTGCGCGCCGCCGGCGTCCGGTTCCGGACGACATCGGACACCGAAGTCGTCCTCGAGGCGTGGCGCAAGTGGGGCGCCGATTGCCTGAATCGCTTCCGCGGTATGTTCGCCTTCGCGATGCTCGACACGCGCACCGGCCGTCTGGTCCTGGCGCGCGACCCCTTCGGCATCAAGCCGCTGTTCATTGCGCGGCGCAACGGCGGCCTCGTGTTCGCCTCCGAGTTGAAGGCGATTGCGACGGCGCTCGGCACCGACCTCAAGGTGAACGCGACGGCGCTGATTTCATCGCTGATGTATTACTGGATCCCGGAGGGGCACTGCGTCTACGAAGGGGTCCAAAAACTGCCGCCGGGGTACTGGGCCGAAATTTCCCCGAACGGCGACTACCGTGAGCGATGCTACTACGATCCGCAACGCGAGTTGATCCACGACTCATATGAGGAGATCTCGGTCGACCGGCTGCGCACGATCATCGAAGAGTCCGTCGAGGCTCATATGGTCGCAGACGTGCCGGTCTCGGCCTTTCTGTCCGGCGGACTCGACTCCAGCCTGATTACCGCAATCGCAGCTCGGCAGGGCCACAATGTCGAAGGCTACACGATCTCCTTTCGCGAGGAGGACCAGAAGCTCGAGGCGATGCCGGACGACCTGTTCTACGCCCGGAAGATCGCCAAGGCCTACGACCTGAAACTGCATGAGATCGAAATCGCGCCCGACGTTGCCGACATGTTGCCCAAGGTTGTGGACATGCTCGACGAACCGATCGGCGACGCGGCCGCGATCAACGCTTATCTCATCTGTAAGGCGGCCCGGGACACCGGGACGAAGGTCCTGCTGTCCGGTATGGGCGCTGACGAGCTGTTCGGCGGCTACCGCAAGCATCTCGCCTGCATGCTGGCCGCGCAATACCGGAAGGTTCCGAGCTTCGTGCGGCAGGGCATGGTGCGTCCGACCGTCGATCGGCTGCCGGTGGCGTATAAGGATCGCGGCTTCCGTACCGTCCGCTGGGCGAAACGCTTCCTCGCCTTCGCCGACATGCCCGAGGAAACCGCATTCCGGCGCAGCTATACGCATTACGGCCTGCCCGAATTCCACGAACTCTTGAACCCTGATCTTTACGGCGCGGTCGACACGCTCGTCGATGAGCATGCCGACCTGTACAACGAGTACCGGACGGCGAATTGCGGCGATCAGGTCAACAGCATGTGTTACACCGATACCCGCCATTTCCTGCCGGGCTTGAACCTCGCCTATACCGACCGGGCCAGCATGGCCGCATCGACCGAGGTTCGCGTGCCCTATGTGGATCGGGAAGTCGTCGCCGCCGCGTTCGGTATTTCCGGCAAGCGCAAGATCGCCGGCCGAGAGACCAAATCGGTTCTTAAGAAAGCGGCGGAGCAGTATCTGCCCAAAGAGGTCATCTACCGGCCCAAGGGTCTGTTCAGTGCGCCGCTCCGTGCCTGGATCCGCCGCGATCTCAAGGAAATGGTGGAAGACCTGCTGATCGAAGGCGACATGGTGAAGTCGGGTTTCCTGAACGGAAAGACCCTGCGCCGCATGGTCGACGAAGACCGCGCCGGCACGGCCGACCGCTCGAAGGAAATCTGGCAATTGATGACGCTGGAAAGCTGGCTGCGCAAACAATCGGCGACGCTATAACCGCAACGAAAAAACAACCGTTATCCCGTAGTACTTTATCGCAACGATATTTAACAGGGTGTGTTCAGGCACAAGACCATGAAGCAAATCGCGCAAAATTATAAATCCGGGGAAATCTCCCTGCTCGACGTTCCCGTCCCCGCCTGCAAGTCCGGCGGCGTGCTGGTGCGCAGCGACTATTCGCTCATCTCCATGGGCACCGAAGCCATGAAGATTCACGAGAGCAAGCTGTCGCTCATCGGCAAGGCGCGCGCCCGTCCGGACCAGGTCAAGAAGGTCATGCAGACGATGGCGCAGCAGGGCCCGGTCGCGACCTATAAGAAGGTCATGAACCGGCTCGACAGCTATACGCCGCTCGGCTACTCGCTGTCCGGCGTGGTGGTCGCGGTCGGTTCCGGCGTCGAAGAGTTCAAGGTCGGCCAGCGCGTCGCCTGCGGCGGCAACCAGTTCGCCCTGCACGCCGAATACAACTGGGTCCCGACCAACATGTGCGTCGCGATCCCGGACGGCGTGTCCTCGCTGCATGCCAGCTACGCCACGGTCGGGTCGATCTCGATGCAGGGTTTCCGGCAATCCGAAGCGACGCTCGGCGAGACCGCCTGCGTCATCGGCCTTGGCCTGGTCGGCCAGATCCTGGTGCAGATTCTTCGCGCGGCGGGCGTTCATGTCGTCGGCATCGACGTGTCCACCGAGCGTTGCGACCAAGCGGTCGCCAGCGGTGCGGCCGCGTGCGGCATCCCGGGCGAGACCTCGTTCGACGCGATGAAGGCGACGCTGATGTCGCTGACCAACGGCGCCGGCGCGGATCATGTCTTCCTGACCGCCGGCGGCAACACCAACCAGCCGGTGGAAGTCGCCGCCGAACTGGCGCGCGACCGCGCCCGCATCGTCGACATCGGCAAGTGCAAGCTCGACCTGCCCTGGAACGCCTATTACGAGAAAGAGCTCGATGTCCGCTTCTCGCGGTCCTACGGCCCCGGCCGCTACGACCCGACCTACGAAGAAGGCGGCATCGATTATCCGATCGGCTACGTTCGCTGGACCGAACGCCGCAACATGGAATGCATCATCGACCTGCTGGCGGCGAGCAAGCTCGACTTCGACGTGATCACCAGCGATGTCGTGGACTTCGACGACGCGGTTTCCGTATACGAGCGGATCAATGCCGGTGAGCTGCAGGGCCTCGGCGTGGTCTTCAAATACCCGCTGGAAGGCGCCGACGTGGAAGCGATCCCGGCCCCGAAACCGGCGCCGGCGCAAGCGCTGCGCCTGCATCCGTCCGGCATGGACCGGGTGCGCGTGGGCGTCATCGGCTGCGGCAACTATGCGACGACCATGCTGCTGCCGCATCTCAAGGGCCGATCGGACGTGGATCTCGTGGAAGTCGCCACGGCGACCTCCTTGTCGGCGGCAAATGCGCAGTCGAAGTTCAACTTCAACCGGATGTCCACCGACTATCAGGGCCTGCTGGCGGACCGTGAAATCGATGCCGTGTTGATCGCCACCCGCCATGACAGTCACTCTTATATGGTGTGCGAGGCTTTGCGCGCCGGAAAGGCCGTGTTCGTCGAGAAGCCGCTTGCGGTCACGGCGGAACAACTCGCGGCCGTGCGCGACACGATCCACGAGACCGGCAACGACCGGCTGATGGTCGGCTTCAACCGCCGTTTCGCGAAGGTCCTGACCGGTCTGAAAGATGCCTGGGGCGACTGCGCCGGACCGCAGATGGTCCATTACACCGTCAACGCCGGGCCGCTCGAGGCCGGCAGCTGGTACAACCAAACCGACACGCAAGGCACGCGGTTCGCCGGCGAAGGCGGGCATTTCATCGACACCGTGTCGTGGTGGCTCGGTGCCGATCCGGTTTCCGCACATGCCATCGCGACCCCGGACGACCCGGACAACCTGATCGCCCTGCTGACCTATCCCGACGGCTCGGTCGCCAAGATCGCGTATGCGACGAATGGCGACCCGAAATACCCGAAGGAAATGATGGAAGTCTTCGGCGACGGCCGTGTCGCCCGACTGCAGAACTTCAAGCGCACCGAAGTGTGGCGCGGCGGCAAGTGCAAGACAAACCGCGCGGCCAACATCGACAAAGGGCAGAAGTACCAGCTCGAGGCCTTCGTCGAAGCGATCAAGAGCGGCGGCGAAATGCCGAACCCGCTGTCGTCGCTGATGGCGACCACCGCGGCGACCTTTGCCGTCGGACGCAGCGTCGCCTCGGGCTCGCCCGAGCAGGTCGATGCCTGGGAGCCGGTAACGGCGAACGACGACCTGCCCGACGTTGAGGCTGCGCAATGAACCTCACGTGGTACATGCGGCGGCTGGCCCGGATGTCCCCTGGGGAGGTCAAGGGCCGGCTCGGCGACAGCTGGACGAAACGCCGGTGGCGAAGCCGCCAGATTCGGCCGGGTCAGGAAGACCCGTTGCCGTTGCCGGCCTCCGTCGCGCCGTTCCCGACGCCGCTGCGCGATTTCGATCCCGACTCTCTATCGGAGGACGGACGGGCGCGTCTGCTGCGCGCCGCCGACGCCGCGCTTGCGGGCCGCTTCCATTTCTTCGACCGGGAGCACGACAATCTGACACGTGACCCGGACTGGTTCCTGGACATCCGGACCGGCCGGCGCGCGCCCGAAGACACCTACGCCTTCGACATCGACCACCGCAATGTTGAGCAGGTGGGCACGATCAAATATGTCTGGGAACCGTCGCGGCACTATCAGCTTACCGTTCTGTCGGCGGCCTATCTGTTGACATCGGACGACCGCTATGCGGCATTCGTGGCCGACCAGCTCCGGTCTTGGTGGCGGAATAATCCGTTCCTGTCCGGCGTCCATTGGACCAGCGGTATCGAGTTGGGATGCCGCCTGATCTCGTGGGTCTGGATACGCCGGTTGCTCGACGGTTGGCCCCGGGTCCAGGAGTTGTTCGAAGACAATCCGGAATTCCTGCGCCAGCTTCATCATCATCAAGACTATCTTGCGGCTTTGCCTAGTCATGGCTCATCGGCGAACAATCACGTGATCGCCGAAGAAGCAGGCCAGTTCGCCGCAAGCTGCGCCTTCCCCTTCTTCCCGGAATCAGCATCTTGGCGCGAGCACTCCGCCACCGCGCTGCGCCGCGAAGCGGAACTGCAAACCTTCGCGTCCGGCATCAACAAGGAACTGGCGTCGAGCTATCACGTCTTCGTCCTGGAGCTTTTTCTAGCGGCTGCGGTCGAAGGTGAAGCCGCCGGTACGCCTCTGGGTTCGCCTTTCTGGCATTGCATCTGCGCCATGACCGACGCCCTGGCCGCGATGATCGACGTCCGCCGCCGGCCGCCGCGACAAGGCGACGGCGACGAAGGCCGCGGCTTGATGCTGGACGACCCGAACGCCAACCCCTGCCCGTCGCTGCTGACGACCGGCGCGGCCATCTTCGGCAGCCTGGACTGGTGGCCGGAGACGGGCCCGGACGATCTGCGCACCCTGCTGTGGCGGAACCTGATCGATGGCCCGATGCCCAGCGGCACACGGCCGGACGCCATGCCGCACCGGTTCGCGGATGCCGGCATGGTCATCCTGCGCGACAATAGCCACAGTGACGACGAAATCTGGTGCCGCTGCGACGAGGGCCCGCACGGATTCCTGTCGATCGCGGCGCATGCCCATGCGGACGCCCTATCGGTCGAACTGCGCTGCGGCGGGGTCGAAATTCTGGTCGATCCCGGGACCTATACCTATCAGGGCGAGGCCGAGTGGCGGTCCTACTTCCGTTCGACGATCGGGCATAACTGCCTGGAACTCGGCGGCGAGGATCAATCGCAACCCGGCGGACCGTTCATGTGGCTCGAGTCGACCGACGGCGAAGCCATCGCGACCGCCGGCCTGCAGGACGGCGACGAGGCGGTCTGGACCGCGGCTCATCGCGGCTATGGCCGGTTGACGCCATCGGCACGGCATCAGCGCAGCGTGAAGCTGGTGCGCGGCGACGGCCGAATGGTCATCGAGGATATTGTCGAAAGTTCGGGAAATCTGGACTGCCGCCTTGCCTTTCATCTCGGCCCCGAGGTCGATTGCTTCCTGGATGGCAATGTGGCCCAGTTGCGCTGGCAGACCGCCGACGGAACCCGGCGCGCCACGATGCAGTTACCCGTATCCTTGGAGTGGTCCACCGTGCGCGGACAAACGGAACCGCCGCTCGGATGGTATTCCCCGTGTTTCGGCGCCAAGATGCCGATCACGACGCTGATCGGAAAAGGTCAGACCGGCGGCGGCGACTCACTGATCACCGATATCAAAATTGATTTGAAGGATCGAAGCGCATCCCGTGCCTCGGCGGATGAAGCCGAAGCCTCGACCGTTTCGTAAAAGAAGGAAAGAACGAAAAATGGATATTGCGATTTTCGGCCTAGGCTATGTGGGCGCCGTCTCGGCGGCGTGCCTGTCGAAGGAAGGGCATAACGTCATCGGCGTCGATTTCAACGACAGCAAGACCGACCTTATCAATAAAGGTAAGAGCCCGGTCGTCGAGAAAGATGTCGACGAGATGATCGCCGACGCGGTGAGCAAAGGCACGCTGCGGGCTACGACGGACAACCGCGCTGCGATCCGCGACAGCGAACTCGCCATCGTCTGCGTCGGCACGCCGAGCGCCGTCAACGGCAACCTGAACCTGGATTTCGTTCAACGCGTCTGCGAGGACATCGGCGAGGAGTTGCGCGAGAAGGACGGCTTCACGGCCATCATCATCCGCAGCACGGTCTTGCCGGGCACGCTTCGCACGCTGGTTATCCCGACCCTCGAAAAGGCGTCCGGCAAGAAGGCCGGCGCGGATTTCGGCGTCGGCTTCTTCCCGGAATTCCTGCGCGAGAGCACGGCCGTCTACGATTTCTACAATCCGCCGAAAGTCGTCATCGCGGCCAGCGACGACCGCACGCGCGAGATGCTGGAATCGCTCAACGCCGACTTCGACGCGCCGCTGAGCTGCGCGGACTACGAAGTCGCCGAAATGGTCAAATACGCCGACAACACCTGGCATGCCCTGAAGGTCGCCTTCGGTAACGAAATCGGCAGCATCAGCAAAGCGCTCGACATCGACGGCGGCGCCGTGATGGACATCTTCTGCCAAGACACGAAGCTGAACATCTCATCGAAGTATCTTCGCCCAGGCTTCGCCTTCGGCGGCTCCTGCCTGCCGAAGGACGTGCGCGCACTGAACTACAAGGGCCGCAGCCTGGACCTGGAATTGCCGCTGATCAACTCGATCATGCCCAGCAACCGCAGCCACATCGACCGTGCGATGCAGATGATCATGGACCTGAACGAGAAGAATGTCGGCGTCCTCGGCCTCAGCTTCAAGGCGGGCACGGACGACCTGCGGGAAAGCCCGATGGTCGAACTGGTGGAGCGGTTGCTCGGCAAGGGTCACGAAATCCGCATCTTCGATCAGAACGTCAATCTCAGTCGGCTGGTCGGCGCGAACCGCGCCTATATCTACGAGCATCTGCCGCATATCGCGAAGCTGATGGTCGACGAGATGGACGACGTGGTGACCCACGGCGGCACCATCGTGATCGGCAACAGCGACAGCCGCTTCTCGGAAGTGGTCGGCCGGCTCAACGACTCACAGCGCGTCATCGACCTGGTGCGTATCGAAAACGAAGCGAATGCGAATGGTGGCTACAATGGCATCTGCTGGTAACGGCCGGCGCGTCCTGATCATCGTCCAGAACCTGCCGGTCCCGTTCGACCGGCGGGTCTGGCTCGAGGCGACATCGCTCACCGAAGCAGGCTACAGCGTCAGCGTCATCTGCCCCAAGGCGAAAGGTTACAACACATCCTTCGAGACCCTGGAAGGCGTCGATATCTACCGCTACGACCTGCCGATCGATGCACAGGGCGCGCTCGGCTTCGTCATGGAATTCGCATGGTGCTTCATCCGGACCTTTATGAAGTCGGTCCGCATCGCAGTCGCAGGCCGCGGCTTCGATATCATCCATGCCTGCAACCCGCCCGAAACGTTCTGGCTGCTCGGTTGGTTCTGGCGGATCTTCGGCAAGCGCTTCCTGTTCGATCATCACGACCTGTCGCCGGAAATGTACGCGGCAAAGTTCGAGCGTGAGGGCGGGCTGATGTACCGGGGCCTGCTGTTTCTCGAACGCATGACCTTCAAGACAGCCGATGTGGTCATCACGACCAACGAAAGCCATAAGAAGATCGCGCAGGACCGCGGCGGCATGGCGGCCGACGACGTCTATGTCGTACGGTCGGGTCCCGATGTCAGCCGCTTCAAGGTCTACGACCCCGATCCAAGCTGGAAAAACGGCAAGCCGTTCGCGATCGTCTATCTCGGCGAGATGTGCAAGCAGGACGGCGTCGACCATCTGGTCCGCGCTGTAAGAATCCTGCGCGATGATCTGGGACGCAACGACGTCCACGCCGTCTTCGTCGGTGGCGGACCGGAACAACCACTGCTCAAGGATTATGCGGACGATCAGGGTGTCGGCGATATCTGCACCTTCACCGGCCGGGTCAGCGACGAAGACCTATGCCGCATCCTGTCTTCGGCCGACGTTGCCGTCGACCCGGATCCGAAGACCGATTGGTCGGACAAGAGCACCATGAACAAGATCATGGAGTATATGTTCTTTGGCCTGCCGATCGTGTCCTACGACCTGACGGAACACCGGGTCTCGGCGCAGGACGCCGCGATCTATGCCGAGTCCAATTCGGAAGCCGCCCTCGCCGAAGAGGTCGCCAAGCTGCTGGACGATCCCGAGACCCGCAAACAGATGTCGGAATACGGTTCGCACCGCGTGCGGGAAAAACTGGTGTGGCAGCATTCGGTGCCGCCGCTGTTGACCGCCTATGACGCGATCTTCGGCCGGTTCAAGACACCGCGGGGCAGCCAGGACGGATTACAAGTCGCCAAGGACGGTCACGGCGGATAAAGCAACGCGTATTGGTATTGGTTAACCGTAATTTAATGACATTTGCCGAGGCTGTGGGCCGTGCCAAAGGCCCGGCCTCGGCGCCCGATTATGTTTTGAGTGTTAGGAGAAGCGAAAGTGCGTAAGCGCGTATTGGTAACCGGTGGCGCCGGATTTTTGGGTTCGCATCTGTGCGAGCAACTGTTGGAGCGCGGCCACGACGTTCTCTGCGTCGACAATTATTTCACCGGCACGAAAGACAACATCGCCCATCTCCTGGACAATCCCTATTTCGAGGTCATGCGCCACGACGTGACCTTCCCGCTGTATGTCGAGGTCAACGAGATTTACAATCTCGCCTGCCCGGCCTCGCCGGTTCATTACCAGTTCGACCCGGTGCAGACGACCAAGACGTCGGTGCATGGCGCGATCAACATGCTGGGGCTGGCGAAACGGGTCCGGGCGAAGATCTTCCAAGCCTCGACCAGCGAAGTCTACGGCGACCCGGACGTTCACCCGCAGACCGAAGATTACCACGGCAACGTGAATACGATCGGTCCGCGCGCCTGCTACGACGAAGGCAAGCGCTGCGCCGAAACGCTGTTTTTCGACTATCACCGCCAGCACAAAGTCGACATCCGCGTCGCCCGTATCTTCAACACATATGGCCCGCGCATGCTGCCCAACGACGGCCGCGTGGTATCGAACTTCATCATGCAGGCCCTGCAAAACCAGCCGATCACCATCTTCGGCGACGGCAGCCAGACCCGATCCTTCTGTTATGTCGACGATCTGATCCGCGGCTTCCTGGGCATGATGGACGCCCCGAACGATGTCACGGGCCCGATGAACCTCGGCAATCCGGGTGAGTTCACGATCAAGCAGCTGGCCGAGAAGGTCGTCGAAATGACCGGCTCGAAATCGGAGATCAGCTACCATCCGCTCCCGCAGGACGATCCGACCCAGCGCTGCCCGAATATCGCGGCCGCAAAAAAGCATCTCGACTGGGAACCAAAGATTCCCCTCGAACAGGGGTTGGTGAAAACCGTCGCGTTTTTCGAGGATCTTCTGCGGCGCAACACCTAGGTCTGGCACGGCGGCCACTCAAAATCTAGGCCCTTCGACAAGACATGGAATCAGAAACGCCGCCGGATTAATTCGGCGGCGTTTCTCATCCCCGATGCGACCTGACGGCTAAGCCGTCATCGCATGGCGAATATTCAGACTGCGGCGTTTGCCAATTCAGAGGTCGACTGCAAGACCATCTGTCCGATGCGTTCGACTGTCTGGAAATTATCCAGTTCGAGTTGATCCGGTTCGACGGCAAACCCGAATTCACCCTCGAGATGCATGATCAAGTCGACCAACGCCAGGGAGTCGAGTATCCCCTCGCCGATCAAATCTGTTTGTGGTGTGGGAACTGTCAGGTTCAACTGGTCCGTCAGGATAGTCAAAATCCGATCGGTCGTTTCGCTGCATCCACCCGATGCTACGTTATGGCTCACTTTGCTCCTCTCTCTCCCGCCGAGTGCCCCTAATGCGATCTATCGTCAATGCTCTTTTGTTGCGCCGCCGAGTCGCCTGTCAGGATCGTTCCACCGATCTTCTGTTTGCTCATCGGCCAATTTATCAAAATGAATTCGGTCCACCAGTGTTGCGCCAATTCGGTGACACTTTCTTTGTCGGCCGATCTGCTGAAAGCCGTTCTTTTCCAGCACTCTGATCGACGCAATGTTGCTTGCCACCACCCACGCATTCACACTTTCCAACCCGAGCGTGTTGAAAGCGCGATCAAGCGCTAGTCCGACGGCCTCACTGGTCATTCCTTTCCTCTCGAACGTTTTCTCCCCCAATACATACCAAAGCGTGCCCGAACCAAACATTGGCGCAATGTTACTAACACCAATCAGTCCAATCGGCTCGGATCTCTCATCCACGCCAAATACCACCAAGTCGTGCAGTTCTCGCTTTGACATCGCCGCCAAGGCGAGCGGCGACAAATGCTGCACACCAGCTCCGAAGTCAAGCCAGGCATAATTCCGCTCGTTGGACAGCCATTCGCCCGCCAGCGCGAGATCTCGTGATTCAAGCGGTCTGACCGAAACCATCGCTAAACCGCTCCCTGAGATTTTTCCGGTCGATTTTACCGTTGGCGTTTTTTGGTAACGGATCGAGCATGAGCCAGCGCGACGGCAGCATGTAACTCGGCAATTTATCGGTTAGCGCCCGCCGTAGGCCCGCCGGCGGGAGCTCCTGAGAGTCCATGCCCGCATATGCACAACAGATGATCGCGCCTTCGAATCCTTCGCCGTCGATTGCAACGATCGCCGCCTCGCCAACTTCCTCAACCGCGTTGGCCGCCGTCTCGATTTCGCCGAGTTCAATTCGGTAACCGCGCGACTTGATCTGGCTGTCCGCCCGGCCGAGAAAATAAACGAGACCATCCTCTTTCGTGGTCGCCAGGTCGCCGGTCTTGTAGATCCGCTCGCCGGCTTCGTCGCTTCTTGGGTCGTCGATAAACACTGCCGCGGTCTTGGCCTGATCCTTCCAGTACCCGGGACTGAGTCCTTTACCGGCGATGTAAAGATCGCCGATTTCGCCGTCTTTCACCGGCTTGAGCGTTTCGTCCAGCACCAGCAATTCTTCGCCGCCGCAGGCCGTTCCGATCGGCGTCTGCCACGATGGGTCTGGCGGACAGAACGGCACGGTGTAGTAGCTGCTCGCGATCGTCGCCTCGGTCGGGCCGTACAGGTTGGTGAAGGTGACGTGCGGCAACCGTTCCATCCAATAGATCAGCCCTGGCGTCGGAAACACTTCCCCGCACCAAAGCAGGCGCTTCAGATCGGGGAAGTCGTCCTGCTGCACGACATCGAATTTCATCATGTAGGACAGCAGCGACGGGACGGAAAACCATTGCGTCAGCCGGGACTCGCGGATGAAATCCGCAATCTTGTTGGGGAACAAATTCAACGAACCCGGCACCATGTGCAGTTCGGCGCCCGCTGAGAGCGATCCAAAGATATCGAATGTCGATAGATCGAAATGCAACGGCGGTTGGCCGGAGTTACGGTCGTCCGGTCCCATGCCAAAGTAACGACGCCCCCAATCCACGAAGGACACGACATTCTCATGGGTAATCTGTACACCTTTCGGATCGCCGGTCGAGCCGGACGTGAACAGAATATGAGATGTATCGCCAGGCTCACGGCGGCAATCGAAGGCCGTCGCCGGCATCTGCGCGATATCCGATCCGGTGAATGCGAGATCGAAATCAGCCGCGACCTCAAGATCGTCGGCGAGGGTTCCGCATCGGGCTGCCTTTGCTTCGGGCGAGATTTCGCAAAGCGCGGCAAACCGCTTGATCGATTCTTTCGAGATCAGGACGACCGTCGGCTCACATGCCTTGGCAATGCGGGCCAACCGTTCGGTCGGGCTCTCCTGATCCATCGGCACGTACATGCAGCCGGCCTTCAATGCGCCGAGCATCGCGACGATCGTCGGTATTGCCTTGGGCAACAACAGGCAAACGCGATCGCCGGGCTTGCAGCCCATTTCACGCAGCATGTTCGCCGTGCGGTCGCTCGCCGCATCCAGGTCACCGTATGAGATTTGGTCAGCGCCCATGACCAGTGCGGTCGCGTCTGGGCGTGCCTCCGCCTGACCAATGATTAGGCCCTGCATCAACATCGCAGTTACGCCTCTATCCTTTTGGACGCTTCCGTGAAGGCACGGTCGGTGTGCTCCAGCTCTTCCTGGTTTGGCGGGATATCGAGAATCACCGTCTGGTATCCCCGATGGTAATACTTGCCGATTTCCTCGCCTAGACGTTCGTAGCTGCCCACGAGGTACGGGCAGAAGGTCCTGTAGTTTTGGAACGGACCGAGCCAATATGGGCTGCGCCCTTCGCTCGGAGAACTCTCCCCTTCGATTTCCGAAAGCTGTTTGTGCCAACTCGAATCGCTGACATTCATGGCCAGTTTATGGGTGATTTGACCCTTGCGGTCCTCGGGGAAGCGCTCCAACGCGACCCGCCAAGCTTCGTCGTCGCTGTCGCGCGCCACGATCCCGACGCGTATGCCGGATTCCATCGGCTCGTCGACGACGTCCGCAGATTCGTCCGATGGCGCCTTCGGATATTTGATTGCCGTCGCCTCGATATCGCGGGCGGCCTGCAGGCCGGCATCCGACGATCCTGAAATCAGGATACCGGGAAACAGTTCCTCCGGCAGTGCCGGCGTCAGCTTGAGGTTTTCGACATTGTAGTATTTGCCCTTAAAGGTGACCGGAGCCTTGCCTTCCAACAACCGCCTTAGGATCAGCGTGTATTCGGTCGTTCGAACATAGCGGTCGTCATGCGGCGTATCGTCGCCGAGCGCCAACAGATCGTTCTTGAATCCGCCGGCCAACATGTTGAGGCAAATCTTGCGGCCATACAGGTGCGCAAACGTCGCGATCTTTTTCGCCGCGGTATAGGGATGCATATAGATCGGCTGGACGGCCACCAGCGGGCAGAGCGTTGTCGTATGCTCCAAGATGAGCTGGGAAACATGCCATGGGTCAACGAGCCCATTGTCCGTGTAGACCAGGATGCCTTCGCAGCCGAATTCCTCACTCCATTGCGCCACCTTAACCGTCTGATCGACATAGTCTTCCTGCGGCAAGTCTTTCGACTGGGGTGATGTGGAGTAGATCTTAAAGTGCTGGCGTTTTAATGCGGAAGCGCTCATGACTGCGAATCATCTTCATCTAAATATATGACTTTGCAGTGGAATTGTGCCCACGATATCGAGAAAGATGGAACCCTCTTTAGGTGGTACCACAATTTTGAACGGTAATATGATACCGTTTGTTCGCCACGCCGATAAGGACGGCTTCAATCGTCTTCAGGCGGGATATGGAGCCAGCCCCTCGCCCCGAAAGAGGACTGAAATAAGGTATTGGCCCTCCGGCATTTTTTCCTTACCGGGCCACCAGAAAGCGATATCGGTGCGGCCGGTCATGTAGCCGATTCCCTGCAACGCCTCGACCAGCAACGGGCATGAGAAACGCGCATCGATCCAGTCCGCGCCGCGTTTCGCGAGATGCCCGGACGTCTCGCTGAGAATCCAGCCATAGATCGAGAGGTCCTTCATGGATGATTGGACATGGAAAATCTTGGCGCCGAAACACGGGCCTTCCGGATAGAGACGGCTGATCGTATAGGCGACCGGCTTGCCGTCGATCGCAAACTCGAGCCAAACAAACTCGCCGAACGGCTTCGGTGCCGCGGCTTGCCATTCATAGTCGCCGGGATCGGCCAATTGCGTTATGCAATATCCATCCGTCGGCGGCACGATAACCGGAATTTCGTCGGCACCTACTATCTCCCGGACGGTCGCGGAAGACGACGGCGCAGGAATGCGTCCCGGCCGCCGCACCGGAAACCGAAGCGGCCATGCCGCGAGCCGCGGCAGTTCGCCTACACTTTTCAAAAGCCGGTTGGCCAGTGCCTTGGTCAGGATGCTTGCCTTGAGTGGCAGCACCATCTGTTGGATCTCGGGCAGTTGTTGCCACTTCAAGCGATGGAATATCGACGTGACGTAGTCGTTCACCGTGACGGCGCAAATGGGCTCGGGCCGGGCCATCAATGTCTGCAGAACCCGAAAGCTCGCGAAAGGCCGGTATTCCGGCTCGCTTATCCAGAAATCGGTTTCCCGCACCCGCGTCGGCGTCCCGTTGACCGCATACGGCCGGACCGCCGAATGGATCATGGCGACGCAACGATCATCGTCCAAGGCCAGCACCGTCTCCGTATCGGCTTGTTGTAGGAACTGCCAGTCAAAGTATTCGTCGATGAAGGCGCGCGACCAGTATTTCCGACGGAGATAGGATAGATAAATATCCTCCATCGTATGCATGTTATCGCGGTCAAGTGTGGTATAGGCGAGCGGCATGTTAATCCATCTCAGCGAGGCGGCTTCGAATGCGAAAAAGCCAGGCAAAACGGCAGTGTTCGCATTAGGGCATGCTGGCCCCAACCAACAACAAAAACCCATCCTCTCCGGCGTTGCAGAGTCGGTTACGGGCGCCCGCGATGGCGAGCAGCTGAAAATCTATCAAACTTTGCGATGTAATCGGCGAAATTAATCAGTCTTAACACTTTTTGTTCGCGTGCATATAAATACTGATTTCGATTATATTTTTGATCCAGCATCATATATTTAACAATATTAACATTCATTGATTATATATTTGACCTCAGTGGCATTAGAGTAATTCTCGTGCCACGTTTAGAGCCGTATTATTTAATGATCCAGCAAATCTCATCGAAAACAGGCATATCGGTGCCGCCGACCGACCTGTCATCAAAGGTTGGCGCGCGCGGGATAATGGATGCGCAAGGCCGCAATGTACCATAGGTTTGCGGCAAAGAGGCGCCAGGCTATGAATGCGGCCACACCCTGCCACGCCCGATCTCAAACTACGCCGCTGCTATTCGTCTTGGGCCGTCGACACCGATGACACAAACCGAGCCATCGCAACGCAGCTACAGCGAAACCACGACCCGTGGCGCAACGATGCTGTTTTCGACCAACCTTGCGGCCAAGCTGCTCGGAATAGGCACGCTTTATGTCACCGGACTGATGTTGTCGGCTGAGGATTTCGCGCTGTTCGCGATCGCGGTCGCATGGGGCGAGATTTTCGGTTTTGTGACCAATGGCGGCCTGCAGAAGATCCTGATCTATCGCGGTAAGGCCTTCCGATATCTCTACGGCCCGCTCTGCGGTCTGTCCTTCGCCATCAATATCGGGCTACTCGCTATCGTTCTGGCGATCGCGCCGGCGATCGGCGAGGCCTACGACAGCAGTGATGTCGTCTGGCTGCTGCTCATCATCGGATTTAGCGTACCGGCGGAGACGATACCGCGGTTGCTGCGGGCCGAACTGGCCGTCGGCCTTCGGTTTGGCGAACTCTCCATCCTCAACGGGTATTCGGCGCTGGTCCGGAACCTGTCGATCATCCTGCTCGCCGTGTTTGGGTTTGGGCCCTATAGCCTGGCGTGGCCGTTCTTGCTGGTCGGCCTCTTCGAATGGGTCTTCCTGCTGCGCTACACCCGAATCGACTGGCGCCCGACTTTGCCCAAGCTGCGCATTTTCTGGCCCACGATGCGCCAATGCGCCTGGATCGTTCCCGGATTGGTGGCCATGTCCCTGATCGGCAACGGCGCCTATATGGTGATCGGCGCGCTTGAGGATAAGACGACCATCGGACTGTATTTTTTCGGATTTCAACTCACGTTGGGTGTTTTTACGATCGTCTCCCAAAGCCTGTATTCCGTATTCACGCCGTCGCTCGCAACGTTGAAGAAACTGCCTGAACAACGCGACCGCGCTTTCGTCCAGTCGATGGAGATGAGCACATTCGTGATGTTTTTCCTCGGCTTCGCAATCGCCGCGGTCGCCGAGCCGACGATCGCGTTCGTATGGAGCGGCAAATGGAATGACTCCATTCCGGTGGTCGAAATCATGGCCATCACCGCAACGCGCCCGGCGGTGACGATCGTTGTGCGCGCCATGCTCGAGGCACGCGGACTCTGGCGAATCACGACTGTTCTGGCCTGCATCGACGCCGTCGGCATCATGGCGACGGCGGCGGTCGGCGCATGGCTTGGCGGACTCATGGAAATCACCTACGCGGTTGGCGCCTACTCCGTTCTCAGCGGCATCGTCTACCTCGTCATCGGCGGCAGATATGTCGCCGTTCCCACCCGCCGGCTCCTGCAAACCGTATACTGGCCCTACATCATTGGAATCATCGGGCTAACCGGCGCATGGGGCGCCGCCGCCATATTGCCCGCACCGGGTCACGCGTTTTTCAGCGCCATCATCAACGGCACGGTCTACGTGGTTTGCTTCGCCGTCGCGGCCATCGTCCTGCGGCGGCAACTCTGCCTGGATGCGCTAGGCGCGATTCGGGGCATGGTAAAACGGCGGCGCTGAATCGGCGGCTTCCCATCGGCGGGATTTCGTCGCATTGACGGTCTAGAAAGCGTCGGCGTCGGAACTGACAATTTCCCAGCTTTTCCAGCACTCGGGATGGCCGAGGACGAACGGCGCCAGCTGATCCGCGTAATCCGCGGCCACCGTTTGGAAGGACTCTTTCGCATCCGGGCCGGCTGCGGCGAGCGGGCAGCCGACATGGACCGCATAAGCACCTTCACCGTCCCGCACCGCGAAGACCGGTAACAACGCGGCACCGGTCATACGAGCCAACTCGGCCGGTCCGGTGGACAAGTTGATCGTGCCGTTCATGAACGGCGCTTGCACGATCCGTTGCGCCTTGTCGCCCACCGTAATCGAGACGACGCCGTTTTTCTGCAGCCGTTCACGCAGGGCCATCAAGGCGCGCACGGCTCCCCGGTCCAGAATCTTGATCCGTTCTTCGATAAAACGGTCCTCGATATTCCACTGAAACGGGTTGAGAAAGTGAATGCCAAACCGCGTTATCGAGTAGCCGTGCGTCGGACGGCTCAAATGGGTGACGCCGAATCCCGCCTCCGCCAACGCGATCTTGGATACCAGGTCATTGAACGTGAAGTTGCTGATCCACAAGATGGCGCCGTTGCCCCGCGCCAACGCGCCGTCGATGTGATCCCGGCCAACAATATAGGTTTCGGGCAACCAGTTGCCGGGCCTGTAGCAGCGGAAATGCTGTAACTGGCTCTCGCAGTGGGCCGCCATGCTGGCGCGGACGACTTTATTCACGTCGAAACCGGCCGAAGGACCCAAAACGTCCGAAATTTCCCGCACGCGACCGGCCATTTCGCCGGGCCGCATCCGAACATCGATACCGGCCAAAAAGTTCGACAGGCCGGACCAGTACCGCACCGGCGTAATCCAAGACGCCAAGGCGATCAGGGTCATCCGGATCACCCGAAACGCATCGCCGACCGACACTAGCCGAACCTGTTTCGGTACATTTACACCGGGTTTGAACGAATTCGTCACATCGGACATATCGTGCCACAGAGCGGAGTTATAACAAATTGATTTATTTATAACTTTTATGTTAGGTCGAGTTGGATAACAGCCTGAGGATACGCCACCACCATGCCCGGACAATATCTCCAAGGTAGTTAGTCCGACACTCGAAAGGGTTATTTATTTTTGCTAAGGGGTGGTCATACTCAAACGGTAAAATAATCGTAACAAAGTTAGCGGTATGAACCTGCGCGAGCATTTGCCGGCCGACCTACGCTCCGTCGCACGTTTGATCAACCAAACCGGCCGGGCGCAGGTCCGGCGCGCGCAATACGCAGCAGCCCACCGGAGCCGCACGCAAAAGGCCGGCCAAACGGCATGCACCAGCAAGAGCTATCCGGACGTAATGGAATCGCTCGCGGCAAATGGATTTGCCGTGGTTCCCGGGGCCTTTTCCCAGGAGACCATTGAGGCGCTAGGCGACGAAATGGACGCGGCGCTCGCGTCTAATCAGGTCTTCCCCGTTTGGCGCAGCCAACAAGACGACAGCCGTTCGCCCTATTTATCGGCCGCCGAGCTTGCGCGCGGCGAAGACTATGTCGGCCAACACGCTAATATTGCCTACGTGCAAGATCCGCTGATCACCTGCCGGTCGACGCGAAAAATCGCCTTCTCGGATGTCGTCATCGACATCGCGGCGGCGTTTTACGGCGCGCCGCCGGCGATTACCGGGTGCAACCTTCTGAAGAGCTTCGTGAACGACTTACCCGAAGCCGGCTACAACATGTTCCACGTCGACGTTCAGAGCCCGAAATTCATAAAGTTCTTCGTTTACCCAAACGACGTCAATGAAGACTCGGGACCCTTCTGTATCGTGAAGGGCAGCCATCGCCGAAAGCCCCCAGGCTGGCGCATGAACAACAATCGAACCCTAGCCGACATAGAGAAGGTATTCGGCGCGGAGTCCGTCCACCGCATAACCGCACGAGCCGGCGACCTTATTGTCGCAAACACCACCGCGTTTCACCGCGCGCAGAAGCCGCAGAAGCGCGCGCGCCGCGCTTTGATGATCAACACCGGCCTGCATCCCATTAAACGCGCAATCGGCAACGAGCCGATGATGCGCGAGGAGACTTACCAAGCACTGTCCTCGAAACAAAAGTCATTTGCAGATTTCATTCGCATCTTATCGCCGGCCGACGAGCAAAATGAACGAAGTAAAACAAGCTATTAGCGAAGCCAAGGCGCCAATCGAAAGACCCGGCGACCAGGAGAGGATCTCGCTGACGCAGTTTTGGCAGAGCCGCAATCTGGACAGTCATCTATTACTGGATCGCCTTACGGTCCAAAATGTTTCGATCTTCTTGGCCTATGCCGGTTATCGCCTGAACCTGACCGCAAATCATATTTCGGCCGCATCGGGCCTCTTCAGTTTGTTCGCTCTTGTCGCGGCTGCCACGATGGGCACCGACAGTGCGACGATCCCTGTTCTGACCATTTTCGCCCTATCGCACTTTTCCTACATTTTGGATTGTGCAGACGGCCAGTTGGCGCGCGCCACGGGAACCACGTCGCCGTATGGCGCCTTCCTCGACCGCGCCATGGACCTGGTCGGCATACAACTGCAATACAGCGCCTTTTTCATATTTATCTATCGCTACTACATGGCCGCCGGCTCAACTTTCGAGGCACAGTTGTGGCTCTTTGGCGGCCTGGCATTCGTATTCTTCTATTTGGCACGATTCACCGTATGGCAATTTTTCGTGCATCTGATGCCGGAAACCTACGAAGACAGCAAGGACATGCCCAATGTCGCAAATGAAATTCTCAAGGGACTGATCGATCACCAGGTCGTTGTCCTGACGATGCTGGTATACCTCATATCCCCAATGGTGTGCTTGGCCATATTTACATTCCAGGCGCTAATTCTGTGCGCCATTTGGCTGCGCTATTTCAAGCGCGGCCTCCAGTATACCTCCAACACGAAGAAATAATTCTGAGACACCTCGATTTCCGCACGGTACGATCCGCGGCGAGGACTGGCGGATCGTACCGCGGCGGGCATCTTAGCCGCGACTTCCCTATATTAGACGCCAAAACCCCAACCGGTATGAACCGTTAAGAAGTCGTTTCCTTGTATGCGGTACCCTGGCCCCAACATGAATATCCTATTGGCCCATAATTATTATCAGCAGTCCGGTGGCGAAGATACCTGCTTCGCGGCCGAGGCAAAGCTGCTGCGGGACAACGGGCACGACGTGACCTGCCATACAAAAGACAATAAAAATATAGGGGACTTTAACTATTTATCTTTGTCCGCCAACGCAATTTGGAATAATTCTTCTTATTCGCAAATTAAAAAGATCGTTCGAGATAATAAAATAGAGCTTGTTCATTTTCATAATACTTTGCCACTAATTTCACCGGCAGCCTATTACGCGGCCCGGTCCGAGGGCGCGGCCGTCGTCCAGACCCTCCACAATTATCGTCTCATCTGCCCGCCGGGAATCATGATGCGCAACAACCGGGTTTGCGCGGATTGTGTCGGCAAATCCGTGGCGTGGCCCGCAGTCCTGCATGCGTGCTATCGCGACGATCGGGTCGCATCGGCCGTTTTGACAACGATGCTCGCTACACACAAGGCCTTGGGGACGTGGCACAGGAAAGTCGACGCTTTCATCGCCATCACGGAGTTCGCACGCCAACGGCTCATAGACGGCGGCGTTTCCGAACACCTCATTTCGGTCAAACCGAATTTTGTCGATCCCGATCCCGGCGTCAGCGAGCAGTCCGACGGCTATGCCTTGTTCCTCGGGCGGCTGTCGCCCGAAAAAGGGATCGAGACCATGCTCGCTTCTTGGGAGAAGCTATCGCCCGGGATGACCTTAAAAGTCGTCGGCGACGGCCCGTTGCGCGATACCGTCGTGGCCGCGGCGGCAAGAAATCCGGCAATCGAGTTCGTCGGTCGGGTCGAGCGGGAACAGGTATTCGCATTATTGGAAAAATGCGCCTTCCTGGTTTTCCCATCCGAATGGTACGAGACCTTCGGACTGGTCGCGATAGAGGCTTATGCCAAGGGTAAGCCCGTCATCGCGTCGCGGCTCGGCGCGATGGCCGAGATCGTCGAGGACCATCACACTGGGCTCCATTTTGAGCCCGGCGACGCTCAAGACCTTGCGGAAAAGATCCAATGGGCGGCGGGTCATGCAAGTGAGATGCTGGCCTACGGTCGGAATGCGCGGAACGCCTATTTGGAGAAATTCTCGGCCAAGAAAAACTACGCCGAGCTTATGGCGATCTACGAGACCGCACGGCAACGTCTATCCGCATCCGCCGACTGACTGAGAGCGTGCCACAGGTCAGCTGCGGCAGGTGATCTTCATCGGCTTCGATTGCTTGACGATGAGTTGGCCATTCGGCTCCATGCCGTTTTCCCGGAACACGTTCCACGTCCGGAAACCATCCAGGATCGCAAAACCCTTCAAGTCCGCTTTCGGCATGACGTAGGTGTTGCGGTCGAAACGGTTGTTGGACTCCGTTTCGAACCATTTTTCCTGATAGTCGGCAATCATGCCGTTGCGGCCGCGGTTCCCCAGATGGATGATCCGGTTATTGTGTATGTAGTTGTTCTGGCTTAGATATTCGCCATACTCGCCGGTACCCCGTTTCTGGTGGATGATGCTGATGCCATTGCCGTACCCTGCGGCGACCTCGACGACATTGCCGTATATTTCCGTGTCCTGGCTGTTCAGGACCAGGATTTGCGCGCCCCACATCCAGCCGTCCCGGTCCGTCGCGTTCCGTGCGACGATGTTGTTGCGGATCACCATCGCGTAGGAAATTTCGTTGGCGATACCAACCCGCGCATTCCCGAACACGCGGTTCCCCTCGAAGATCGTGTCGATGTTGTCGATGTCGTTCCACATCCCGACACCGTTGTTGTCGTGTATGCACGAATTGCGCACCACGAGATCGCGGGAATTATCGAATTTGAATCCGCCGGCCTCCCAACCGTATGCGAAATTGGCGTAGTTGTTATACGCGATCTCGACGCCCTCGATGACGGCGTTGTCGCCGCGGCCCGCCATGCCCATCTGGCCATTGTTATTGTAGGAGCCGCCGGAAACGCGCATCTCCTTGCCAATGAACAGGCCTAGGCCATGGTTCCAGCGCGCGCTAACGTTGGAGACGATCCACCGTTCACTTCCCTTGCCGTCGATCGCGCCCGACTGCGCCTGAGAGGCGTATTTTTCGACAATCAGATTTTCGAGCCGGACGTCCTTCGCGCCGCCGGTGAAGGCGACCGGCAAGTAACTCAACTCGATGTTCGCGCCCTGCGGGTCGTCGACAATAAAGGCCTGGTTGGCTTCGTAATACCACGTGCCCGCAACCAGCTTGTCCTTGGACGCCACGCGGTGAAACAATTTGTCATTAAAGAACAAATCTTCGCGGAACTTGCACAACTCGTATCCGCCGCGGCATTCGCCATGCGGCCGAAGAGGATCGGGTAGCCCGGCCGCGATCCAGTGGTCGCCCTCGCGCCGCCACTTATCCACGACCGCCGCGCCGCTGATGATGACTTCGCCGGTGCCGAAGAACTGCTGCCGATCCTTGGGTACGATGATATTCCCCCGATAAACACCGGGCTCGAACACGAACATCGTCCCGCCGGGGTGCTCTTCGACAATCTTGGTGACGTTATCGCCGGGGCTGACGACAACCTGCTTGTCGAGCGGGACACGCTCAGAGAACGCGGCGGCGCCATGACTTCGCAAGGCGTAGCCTGCCGCCCCCGCCATCAGCAGGACCATGGCGAGCGACAGCCACTTGGCGGTGGTGCTCATACTCTTCACAAATTCCGTCATACTATCCTCAACTCGAGCCATCGCCACGGTGGCAAGTCATGCAGATGCGCCGCCGGCAATTTCCTGCCAGCAGCGCGATCCGTAATGATTTTCGGTCAATTTTGCGCCGACATCACACCCCTTTGGGGGTAAAAGAGAAGATCATTCGTAGTAAACCCAAAACTCGAAACGAAAGACAGTGTATTCTGAAATTAGATTCATATTTAACCATAATATTACAAATAAAAAGAATTTCTATACATATTGTTTTACAATAAAATAATGTGTTCATATTATTCTATTGTTTGGAAAAAGGAGTTTTTATTTTTTCTTCATTTAAAATTCTGACACCATCTCTAATGCATCAAAATAAATCCCATTGTTTAAAGAGACTTACACCCGCTATCCTACCTGAAAACCTATGGGCGATCCGTAAGATTCATGACGTTTTGCAAGCCAGAAAAAGACGCTGGAATGCGCCTCGCAGCAGGGTCATCGATGGCGATGGGGCGGCGGCGAACAATCCGGCGGTCAGGGCGCCAAATTGCTCGCGTTTTGGACGAAATCTGACTAGAACAATTACAACCGAGGCGTCCTCAACACGGCAATGAAAGGGTGAATAAGGGCCCAAAGAGCCATCCGACTCTGCCCAAAGATGGATGTCAGAAGCCAGACGAACTTAGCACCAAGTGGGTAAATCGATCGGACTATATGCACCCTCCTCTCTGCAGCGCATGATCCTATTCAAATTATAAGCGGCGCGAATTATTTCGTTTCAAAACAATGCGATGTTTTCGGTGATTCTATGATGAACGAAGCAGCAATTAGGGATTTTTGGAACACGCATCCTTGCGGCGATCAGCAGGTCGGCGGGCTAAAGGACGATTACGAAGATTTCTTCAACAAGTACGACGCGTTCCGATACAAAACGGAAAGTCACATCCTCAGATGTCTCGACGAAGTCGGATTCAAGGACAAGCGCGTGCTCGAGATCGGATTGGGTGAAGGCGCGGACAGTGAACAGATCATCCGTCGCGGCGGACGCTGGAGCGGACTGGACCTAACGCCGGAGTCCATTTCCCGGCTGCAGACGCGCATGGAAATCCGCGGACTCGATTATGACGAATTGAAATGCGGCAGCATTCTCGACGCCCCCTACGAGGACAATTCCTTCGACATCGTCTTTTCGCATGGAGTCCTGCATCACGTCCCGGATATCCATCAGGCGCAAAAGGAAATTGCCCGCGTCCTGAAGCCGGACGGCAAGCTCGTCATCATGATGTATGCGAAGGTATCGCTGAACTATCTGCTGTCGATCTGCCTGCTGCGGCGGTTAGGCCTAATCTTTCTGTATGCAACCGGCGTGAGCCTCGGCAAGATCTACGACGAGCATCACGAACTCGCGAAAGAAACCGGGCTGTTCAAGTATCTGAAGATGGAAAACTTTATCCATCGCAACACAGACGGTCCGCTCAACCCGTACAGCAAGGTCTATACCGCCAAAGAAATCGAAGCGGACTTCCCATTGTTCGAAATGAAGCGTGTCCACAAAGAACATATGCACGCGCCGCCGCTGTCCGTGAACGCCCTACCCGGCGCCGGTTTATTGGGCTGGCATTTGTGGGCCCATATGACGCCGCGAAAGTAAGGGGGCCGGGCGTACGCTATGACGGCCGGCGGATGACCGGGACACCGCATCACATTCAAAGACGGTTCGACGACATAGGGCGCCTCGTGCGCCCTTTTCCCTGCTTGCTTGGACGACGCCCGCCACGACGCGCTTACTTGAATGACTGACCCGGTCGAGAACCGTTCGACAATCCGAAGGGATGGATAGAAAAAGCCGGAGTAACGCCCGGTCCGGCAAGACCGCGACCGGACCGTCGACACGGTGCCGCAGCAATTTCACAATTTCTGATTGGCTCGGGTACCGGCGAACCGCGCGCGCCTACAAGCGGCCGGGCGACGCGCCGGGTTCAGGCCGCAGCGACGCAACGGACTGTGCATACAGCAAACGCTGTTCCTCGGTGAGTGCGACGACAAAGCCCATCAGCGCCCAGAACCATATTCCGCCTTGCGGACCTTCCAGATAGACGTCGAAGGAGGAGTTCACCATGAAGGCCGACATATAGGCCATACACCAGATATTGAGATCCGCCAGGTCATACTGACCCAGCGATCGCATTCGGAAGTATCCCTGCAGCAACAGCAGGCCGACCAAGCCGAGGAAGATGACCCAAAGCACCAGTCCTGGCATGCCCGAGCGCGCCAAAATGGTCAGATGGCCGTTATGGGGGCTTCGGTTCTTCGTCGAATCGGCAAAGTTGTGCACCTGGGACAGGTCCACGCCATAGCCCCGGCCGTCCCAGAAATACTCACCATGCACGGTTTCCTGATAGATCTTCGTCCACCATTCGAGGCGCCAGGACGCGGTGCCCGTAAGCTCCGACTTGTCCGATTTCGAGACGACACTCTCGATGTTGTCGAGAATCTGCTGGACCGAGAAATATCGGTCCCCACCCACGGGGACCTTGATGTCAAAGGCCAAACCAAGGAAGACGACAATCAGCGCCGGAAGGATGACGCGGTTCAGGCGACCCATAGGCTTGAACAACAAGATAATACAGCACGCTAAAAAGACCGACATCATGCCGCCACGATTCCGCGATCCGGCGGCGATCACGCCGATCCCCCAGATCATCCATAGGCTGAACTCCTTCGCCTGCGAAATACGCTGGCCGGGCTTCAGGAATCGCCGATGCAATCCGAGCCCCAGGAACCCTGCGACACCGGCAAGGTGAACCGCCATGTCGCCCGGCTTCATGTGGATGAATGAGATTTCCGTACCGGGCCATTTGGGAAGCCGATCCGGAATTAGCTGCCCCATCATATAAATAATGGGCGCGATGACGAGAAACCACGGGAACCAGGTCGAAAACCATCGCGGCACCTGACCGACCAGCCGCCCTTGCAGCAACGCGCCGGCGACAAAGACCGCATAGAAGGCGTATCCCCATACGACCGCATCACGAAGCGCGTTCAAGCCATACGATTCGACGTAAGGAAATGTCCGGATCGCCCCCCAAGTGATGAACAAAATGATCAGCCACATCAGCGGCGACGAGAAAATCCGGCTGCTATAGCTGCCGGCGAGCAGCAGGAAGAAGCTGAATGCCAGGAATACCTCGCCGATGAAAATCGGCGACACGCCGACATACGCGAAGCCTTTGTTGAATACGGCATAGCCGATCAACAGGATACCCACGGCGAAGAGGTAGAACCGGGAAACTGACATCAACACACCGTATTAGAACGCCACGCGCCGGCGCAATCCTGACGGTCCCGGCGATACGGTTTGTTCACAATCCGAGGAAGCCTGTCCGGGGAAACCCGCGCGCGCTGCACCATCCAATATCTACCGCTTAACATTCCCACATGCTCAACCTAGCGACGACCCCTGGATCGCTCCAGACGCGCCGATTAGACGACCGCGCTGCGGCCCGTCATCTGCTCGAACATCCGCCCGTCGATGCGAATGTTCTCGATGTTATAACTCAGCGACTGACCTAAGTCCCAGGGCGACCGATTGATAAAACGCGCCGTCGGCGCTTCGTGAAGTCGCCCCGGAATGGCATTGCAAACCGTTCGAAACCCATTTTCTAAACAGAAATCCCTGAGATCATCGGTGAAGTTCCGGCGCATCCCGAACGGATAGGAAAAGTCGGTGACCGGGTGCTCGACGATATCCTCGAGAATTTCCTTGGAGATCATAATCTCCGATTTTGCCTTCTCTTCTGGAATCGCGCCCAGATCAAAATGGGAATGACTGTGGCAACCGATGGTATGGCCCGCTGAAGAGATTTCCCGAATTTCGTCCTCAGACAACGTCACCCGCTCTCCCGTATGCCGGATCCGGTCAAAGAACTTATTGATTGCATCCGGATCAGCCTTGCCGCGAATTGGCAAAGTATTGACATAAAACGTCACCGTCGCACCCAACGACTCGAACAGCGGCAATGCGGTATGCCAACTCTTGAAATTGTCGTCGAAGGAAATAAACAAAATCTTTCCGTCTTCACGGTCGACGAAGTCATTCGCATTTACGAATTCGTAGCCGAGATCGGCCCAATGTCGTATACAGTCACTGAAGATCGGATACTGAGACTCCTCCAACTCATGAAAGTACAGTCCTAATTTTTTGGGAACCTCACGGTACGCGGTGAGTTTATGTACTTGGCGAATTGCCATTTGAATTGAGCGTTTCAGGCTCATCCGTCTCGAGTCCTTGGTGGTTCTGTAAGTGCGACTGATTTACGGCCCTGACCGGCCATTGTCATCGTAGTTGAATTCGTACGAAACTGGCCTCATCCTTTGGGATTAAGCCCATATCCCATCAACTAAGGCTTGTGAAAGTAATGCTCATCGAAGCTAGACCGTATATCGTTAATTGGGAAAGAAGTCGGTTATGGGCTCATCGGACGTTGTTTGGATATATTAAGGCACCGAGCATAAGGCTTAGACGATTATAGATTGTGCAACTTTCCTGTAATCAACCTTGGCTTACGCAAAAATCATCTTTCGGTAAAGTCGGGATTTTGACGACTGCAGCAGACGAAATAATCAACCCCAGGTTATCTTTAATAAGAAGTATCAAATAGCCCCATGCGCGTTCTCTTGGCACATAACCGCTATCAGCACAAAGGCGGCGAGGATTCGGTATTCCTCGCTGAGGGCGACCTGTTGCGCGAAAACGGGCATGAAGTGCTGGAATATACGAAGTCCAACGATTCCATCAACGAACATGGTTCAATCAACATTGCAATCGACGCGATTTGGGCGAACCGGTCATACAAGGAACTGCGCAAGACCCTCCACGACTCAAAGCCCGACATCGTCCATGTGCACAATTACGTGCCGCGAATTTCGCCGGCGATCTTCCACGCGGCGCACGCAGAACAAATTCCAATTGTGCAAACTTTGCATAACTTCCGCATGGTTTGCGTGGATGGCATGTTGATGCGGGACGGCGCAATCTGCGAGAAATGCGTCGCAAAACGCATCAAATGGCCGGGCGTATTGCATGGCTGTTACCGTAACAATCGCCTTGCCAGCGCAACTATCGCCAGCATGTTGTCGATTCACCATGCGTTGGGGACCTGGCACAACAAAGTGACGCGCTACATCACCTTGACGAATTTCCAGCGCGACAAACTGATCATCGGCGGCTACCCGGCGGAACGCCTTGTCGTCAAACCGAATTTCTGCCCCGATTCATCGGCTGCCACGGCATCCAATTCGGATCGCAACCGTGGGCTGTTCGTCGGACGGCTCAGCCACGAGAAGGGCATTGATGTCCTCGTCGAGGCGGCCCGGAATTGCACCATTCCCATCGACCTGATCGGCTCCGGACCGAAGCTCGAGGCCGTTCAGGCCGCGGCGCCGGATAATTTGCATGTGCATGGTTATGTCAACGACGACGATATGCGCCGGATGCAAGAAACCGCACTTTTTCTCGTGCTGCCGTCAATCGTGTACGAGGGATTTCCGATGGTCATTCCGGAAGCTTTCTCCATGGGCATTCCGATCATCGCATCCCGGCACGGCGGCATGCAGGAAATTATCGAAGACGGCGTTACCGGACTGCACTTCACCCCCGGCGACGCAAACGACTTGGCGGCGAAGATTGAATGGGCATCGGAGAATCCCGACAAGATGCGGGATTTCGGACGGAATGCCCGGCAGGTTTACGAAACCAAATTCTCCCCGAAACAGAACCTCGAGGTTCTGACCGGAGTTTATCGGGACGCGATCCAAGAAGTAGCGCCGGCGCGCGCACCAGCCATCGCGTTAGACAACGCGACGACGCCCTAGGCGGTTCTCCCGACGGCGCAAGTTTCATATAGTGGTAGGAGAGCGTGCGCACCGCAGCCGGCCGGCAATGTAACTGGTTCAATACTTGCTCATTCCCGGCATTTTATTGAAATATAGCCGCAGAATTCGTTAACTAGAATACTTAATATCTGAGACATAACTATTGTTAACAAATAATCCGAAAGAATACTTGATGATTTCGGTGCAGGTCTTAAACATATGCGCCATAGAACAAGTATCGATGCCACAATTCTTTAATTTTAAGGTGATCTCGTGCAGCTAGAAAAATTCAACAATCGCAATGTGTTAGTGATTGGCGGGGCGGGCTATATCGGCTCGGTCCTCGTCGGCAAGTTGATGCAGGCAGGTGCAAAGGTTCGGGTGCTCGACCATCTGATCTATGACAATGGTTACTCGCTTCAGCACTATTTCGACGAGCCCAACTTCTCGTTCATCAATGACGATTTCTCCGACAGCAACGTCATCAGCAGCGCGCTGGACGGGATATCGGATGTCGTCCTGCTGGCCTCGCTGGTCGGCGACCCGATCTGCAAGCGCTATCCGGACCTGGCCGTTAAGGTCAACCGCGACGCGACCCAGCATTTGATCGATTCGATGGCCGATAAAGGCACCGAACGCTTCACCTTCGCCTCGACATGCAGCAACTACGGCATCCACGAAGGTGATGAGCTGGCGACCGAAACGTCGGACCTGAACCCGCAGTCGATCTACGCGGAAACCAAGATCGCCGTCGAAACCTATATCCTCGAGAATGCGGCAAAGCTTCCGTATGCGCCGACGATCCTGCGCTTCGCGACCGCCTACGGCTTTTCGCCGCGGATGCGCTTCGACCTCACGGTATCGCATTTCGCGAGCGAACTCGCGGTCGGCGGTTCCTTGGACGTCTACGATCCCGATACGTGGCGGCCGTATTGCCATGTGCGTGACCTCTCAAAATCGATCATGACCGTTCTCGCCGAGGACGAAGCGAAGGTGAGCGGCGAAGTGTTCAACGTGGGTGACACCGGTCAGCAGTTCACCAAGCGGATGATCGTCGACGAGGCGCTCAAGCATCTCGGCGAGCGAGAAGTCAGCTATGTGACCGGCGACACGGATCCCCGCAACTACCGCGTCTCGTTCGACAAGATTGCAAATCAGATCGGCTTCACCTGCGATTACAGCGTCGAACGGTATGTGCCGAGCCTGATCAACGCGGTTGAGAACGGCGTCTTCACGCCGAGCCGCTCCGGCAATCGATACGGCAATTACGAGATCCCGGAATCGATCGCAAAGGTCGCCGCCGGCTAAACACCGGCCTGCCGATGCACGGCGCACGGATCGCCGAACCGAATCGCCCCGCACTGTCGTGCGGGGCGTTTTTTGTCCGACCGTCGAAACGGATCACGGTCCGGGCCGAGCCGCGGGCGCAAAAAAGGGCGCCGATCAGCGCCCTTCTTGGTCGATGCCAGGGAACCGCTTGTGGCGTCTCAAGCCTTAGCCAAGGCATCCTTCACGGCCGTCACGACCCGCGTAACGTCGTACGAGTCGAGCCCGGGATGAAGGGGCAGCGTGAGTTGCCGGGCGCCGAATTCTTCGGTATTCGGCAAGCCGACCTCGCCGAAACGCTCCAGGAAATAGCTGAAGGTATGGACCGGCGGATAATGAATGCTGCTTTGAATCCCTTCGGACTTCAAATGCTCCATCACGGCAAGCCGGTCGGCGTCGGCCGGCAAGACCGTAGGCATGATATGGCCGGACGAGACGTGTTCCCGATCGAAGGGAACGACCATCGCGTCCACCGACGCGCCGAGCGCCGTCCGGTATTCGCCAATGATCGAAACCCGCTTGTCGTTCCATCCGGGCAGTTCCTCGAGCTGAACCAGGCCCAACGCGGCGCGTAACTCGTCGATCCGGTAGTTATAGCCGCACTCGACGACGTCATAACTCACCGCGCGGCCGCGAACACGGTCCAGCGTGACGTTGGTCATGCCATGCGTCCGCATCTTGCGGATCCGTTCGGCAATTTTGGCATCCCGTAACAGGACCATCCCGCCCTCGGCGGTCGTCATATTCTTGTTGCCGAAGAAGCTGAACGCCGCGGCGTCACTGCCTCGGCCTGCGGTTGGCACGCCGGCGACATGCGCCGCATCTTCGATCAAAAACAAGTCATGCTTGTCGGCGAAGCGGCGCCACTCGGCGACGTCCATCATGTATCCGCCGTAATGCATGATGACCACAGCGCGCGTACGGTCGGTCACCTTCGCTTCAGCGTCGGCGATGGACATATGCGGCCGGACCGGAGATTCGATGTCGACGAAAACCGGCTCCCCGCCCGCATGCATGACCGTGTTCGCCGTGGCCACAAAAGTCATCGACGGAACCAGCACCTCATCGCCCGCGCCGATCCCCAACGCCACCAGGCTCAGGTGCAGGGCGGCCGTCGCGGAGCTTACCGCAACGGCATGCTCGTGTTCCGTCTGATGCACTTTAGCAAACGCGGTTTCGAACTGGCGCACGCGGTCTCCCATCGTGATCCAGCCGCTGTCGATGACGGCGTTGAGCGCATCCTTCTCTGCCTGGCCCAACCGGGGCGGGCCGAGCTCGACTAAACTGTTCTTATCCACGGTTACCTCGATATAAACTTAAAGGAGTCCCTGCGCGGCCTTTTCCTGGGCACGGCGCAAATCTTCGATCCGGCCAATGTCGATCCAGTTCTCCGTCCGGTCGAAAGCCATGACCCGCTCCTTGTTTTCGAGCAGGGTTTCGATCAATCCATCGAATCCATAGGCTTGTCCCTCGGGCACGTAGTCCAGAATCCGCGGCTCCATGCAATAGACGCCGGTGCTAACGCAGAATTGCTCCGTCGGCTTCTCCCGAAATCCGAAGACTTGTCCGTCGTCGATTTCCATCACGCCATACTCGATCGATACAGTTTGCCTCGCGACGGCGACCGTCAGCAGGGATTCCGTCTTGCGGTGAAACTCGATGAACTCGCTGACATCCATATCCACGGCGACGTCCGAGTTCGTAACCATGAAACTGGTATCCAGTTCGGAGGCGAAGAGCCGGAGTGGCCCGATCGTCCCCAACGGTTCCGTTTCCGTGATGTAGTGGATTTTCAGACCATAGCGGCTGCCGTCACCGCAATAACTCTTGATCAGGCTGCTGATCTTGTTCATCTCACTCAGCGTGATGTAGACGTCTTCGATGCCGGCCGAGCCGAACATCTCGATCAATTTATCTGCGACGGTTCCATCGCCGATCGGCATCAATGCCTTCGGCAAGACCGTCGAATAGGGATACAGCCGGGTCCCTTGGCCACCTGCTTGAATGACCGCCTTGATACCGCTCATCGAATTCCACCCATCAGTTGGAAGCGCCCATTCAAGCTACTTCGTAGCTAAATCAGTACTTAAATCGGTTGGGCCGCGATATGCCACATTGGTGGTACCCATTTGCAGATGACCGCCAAGCGTGGCGACCGTCTTGATCGCTAATCAGGCATGACAATTAATTATTTAATATCAACAAACTATTCTATCTTTCGCCGGACCTTGACCCTGTCCCGGAACATGCCGACGGTCGCTCGCATGCCGACCTCGGCTCCTCAAGTATTTCAGAGACGGCGATGTCGATCGACGACCGAAAGGACGCGACCTTGGCCCGTAGGGAGGCGGTGATTTCGGACCGGTTCTCGAGCACGGTCCGAATATCGTCCATCAAGGCGTCGCCCGTCAGGCCGTTCAACGTATGGACATGGGCTTCCATATCGAGACTGCGCAGCAAACCACGCGTCTTGGTGCCCTGATACTCGATCGCGATCGCCGGCGTTCCCGCCGCGGCCGCCAAGACACAAGAATGAAATCGAGTACCAATCACAAGGTCGCATTTTCGGTAGACGTCGGCCAAGGCCGACGGGCCAATGTCATCGTCCATTACATGGACCGGCATATCGCGACGGCGTAACCGCTCGGACAGATCGCGGATGACTTGAATATCGCTCTTGCCGTGAAAGGTCGTCATATCCTGCAGAACGAAAACCGGCGCTACGCCGAGTTCCTTGTAGGTTCGCGACAGCGCGTCGGTGAGCGCCGTCGAATAGCGTTCCATCACCGTTGCGCCCTTGTCGCCATCCGGATCGTCATACGGCCAGTTGACGACCGTAACGCCCACGAATTTGCCGGACGCATGACCGAACGCACCGACGCCCGATGGGTCGGGTTCGGTCAGGAACCCGATATCCGGCGCGACTGCGACATTATCCGTAAGTCCGTAGCCCGCCAGCATTTCTCTGCTGATGTCGTCGCGCACCAAAACCTTGTAGCACCGGTGCAAAACCTTCCGGACGCGGCGGGCGTCGGCTTCGCTGCGGATACGGCCGATGCTCTGTCCCAGGATGACGACCGGCGCGGACGACTTGGTGGCGACTGAAATAATTTTGAGGATGCGCCAGAAATACAGCCGTCCGCGAAGGCCGCCCGGCTCGTTGCCGATATCATGGCCGCCCTTCATCAAGATTAGATCGGCTGATTGCAGCGTCTCATACGCTCTCGCCTGACGCGGCGACAGGCAGCGCGCGATCACCAACGGCAAGTAGGGAATGGTGACGGCGGCAACGATACTCCTGAATAGGCGAAAGATTGCCGATAGGTCCGACGCAAGACCCGTCGCGGTGTCATTGAGATACGGTGTCGGCAGGACCCCTTCCTGGACCGCAACATTCTCTTGAACGACAAACCGCGCGTGATGGGCGAAGCGCTTGTGGTTCTCTTGATACATTGAATGGAGGACAATTTCCGCATCCGGATGGTGTTGGCGAATCTTCCGGATGGTTGCGAATAACACCGCCACGACGCCCTTGTTGGAATCGGAAAGACAATGCGTGATCACCACGCGGAAACGGCGCTTCTTCTCACCGGCGCGCCAATCGGTCCGTAGGACCCCCGGGACCACGGGCATCAGGAAATTCAATACAGTTTCCAGGAATTCCAGTGCCAAAATCACTCAACCTTTTGTAAAATAGGAATATTCCAAATTCAATTGACCGCGCTACCAACCAGTGGACCAATACTTGGCCCCATGAATGCACCCAATGCGCGCTGCCGTCATCTAAAACGGTAAATAACAGGACCTGGATTTACAATATACGAGTGCCCCAACCCGACAAAATCGTACTAAATATCCTGTAAACTCATGCAAACACTACATGTATACCGTAATAATTCCGACTGACTGTCACTATGATTGACGGCGGCGAAAATGAAGCCGACCGACAACACCAAGTACTGGTGTCGGAACTTGAATTGTTCGCCAACCGAAAATGGATAACGCCGGCACGGTAACAATTATCTCATGGTGTTTATATAAAATTGAGGGATTCCCGATAAATCTCTCCTATTCGATTGAATCTATGCAGAAATTTCTTTGCGCACGACCAACTTAGAATACTTGAGAAACGGCGTGAAAATACTATCAAACTCAATGACTTTGTCCGATGGTTGTGCCGAGCCGCCAGCAGGATATGACGTCGGCCCGCGACGCGATCATTATCCGGCCGGCTGGCCCGGATTCCGAATGCCGCCGGCATTCTTCATCTAAAGTGGACATTGCCGCGTGTTCCGAGTTCTGATCGATCGCTTCCGCTCGCACAGCAGCCTGCATTGGGCGCTGTCGGACCAGGCGGTCGTGAGCGCGTCGAACCTACTGACGTCCGTCATCGTCGCGCGGATGGTCGGCATCGAGGAATTCGGACGATTCATGATCGCATGGATTGTCATCCTGCTCTTCAAGGACCTGCAGACCTCATTGCTCGAGCCCACGATGATGAGTATCGGGCCAAAGCAGAACAGGGACGATCTGCCGAAATACTACGGAGCGGTCTTTACCCAACAAATTTTGTTCACCGCGGCGAGTTTCCTCGTCGTGTTGATCGGCATGGCTGGTTCCAGCGGCTTTTTTCCGGCCCTGAACCTTTGGGAACTGACGCTGCCGCTCGCCGCCGCCGTGCTTGCCGACGAGTTACAGGATTTCATGCGCCGTTACTTCTACACCAATAAGCGGCATGTCGCCGCCTTCTTCAACGATTTTATTAGTTATATCAGCCGCTTGATCATCCTGTTCCTGTTATGGCAGTACCATCCGGTCCTGAGCGCAGGGATCCTTTGGGTTCTCTTCGCCTGCTCCATCGTTCCGGCGGCTATCGGCATGTTCATGCTTGACCGGTTCCAGATTGACCGGACATGGCTGACCGCCATCGCGGAACGGCACTGGGCGGTTTCGAAATGGACGGTCGGAACATCCATCCTGCGCTGGCTTTCGGGCAACCTTATCGTCTTGATGGGGGGTGCTTTGCTGGGCGCACAGGCGATCGGCGCGGTCCGGGCCGCAATGACCATCCTCGCGCCCCGAAACGTCCTGATCAACGGTCTGACAAACATCGTCATCGTAAAGGGATCGACCATTTTGCATCACAGCGGCACGCCCGACCTGCGCCGGTATCTCGCCAAGATCGGCGTCTTCATGACCGCGTTCGATGCGTGCATCGCGCTCGTCGCGGTGATCTTCGCCGAAGAGATCATGTTCTACGTCTACGGCGCCGAATTCGTTCCATACACCTACCTGATCTACTGGCTCGCCGCGATCAACGTCGTTCAGATCACCGCCTTCCCGTTCGGCGCCGGGCTAAAGATTTTCGAATACACCAAACCTTACTTCGTGAGTGCCACCCTCGAAGCGAGTTTCGGCATCCTTGCCTCGTATTTCCTCGTTCTATATTTCGACCTGCATGGGGTGATGATCGGCCTTGCGGTGACATGCGTCATCATGATCATCTGCATCGTCGGGCCGTGCCTGCGGCGTTTGAACACCGCGCAGCCAACCCTGCCGTAGCGGCGAACATACGCCGCGAGCGCCGTCCGAAATCGCGACCCCGGACAATTACCGGTCGTTCCGGCGCAGGCTCATTCAACCTACACACAGCGTTGTAGTTCGAAATCCCCGCGCCTTGCGGCATCAAACCGGACAATAGCCGTTGGCTATCATCCGGTTTGATGTAATTGTATTGACGATAGAAACTTAAGATAGACGAACTTGATTTTCGCAATCCGGTACCAACTTGATTCGTCATTCGGCGTACCTCGAATGCGACGATTAATTAGGACGCTGGCGCTTTCATAATGAGTCGTATAAGACCGAACCTTTCCATCGTGGGACAACAATCCCCGGTGCGCACAATTCGATGCTCTACGAGGGCCAAATGATCGCGTATGGGGCAGTAGCGATTCGGGCGCTTTTGTCCGGCGCCTTGATTTTGTTCGCCGGCGCCGGCACCGCCGCGGCGGCGGACAGCGCCTCCCCCCGTTTGATCGCGCAGGCAAGCGCACCCGTCGGGAAAGGCACGCGGGCCGAAATTCAAAACGTGCAGCGGCTTCTGAAACTGTTGTCCACGCGATATCCCGAGAAATACGGGAACGCCGACCCTAAGCGGGTCGATGGCGTGTTCGGCGACGACACCGCGGTTGCGATTAAAAATTTTCAGAAAACGTCCGGCGTTACCACGCCGCCCCGTACAAACGAAGCGCTCGTTTCCGAAATTCTCGCCGCGCTGGCCCGGATGTCCGCGTTGAAGCCGAAGCAACCCCAGGTCGCAGCGGCAACACCGAAAGTCGAACCAACCCCGAAGCCGAAGGACTCTGCGGCGTCGGTTCCGAAGATAACCGCGCCACCGATTCCCAGACCGGAAATCGGTAAGACCCCGCCGGCCACAACGAAACCGGTAGAAGGGCCCGTGCCAAAGGTCGTCGCCAAACCGGTGACGAAACCGCAGGCGAAGCCGCCAGTCCCGAAGGCCGCCGCGAAAGCTAAGCCCCAAAAATCAACCGCCACAACCAAACAAGTCACGCGGGCCAGGCCGGCAAATGATCGGTTGTTGTATTTCGTGCAAGTCGCATCCCTGCGCGATTCACAGGCTGCCCGCCGGGAATGGCGCCGCATTCGCGATTCCAACCGCGCCGCGCTGGGGGCCGAGAACGTCTATTTCGAGAAGGCGAACATCAAGGGCCGCGGCATCTTCTATCGTATCCTCGTGGGCCCGGTGCGGGACCGGGAAACCGCCGTTGTGCTCTGCTCGTTGCTCAAACGGAATGGGCAGACATGCGTGACAACGCGACGGAACCTGAGTGCAATAAAGGATCCGAATGCCGTCATTCCCGTAGACCCGAACAAGCCGGATCAGCGGTCCCGCCTTGACGACGACAAGAAACTCGCCGAAGGGGCGGGTGTGACCCTGCCGAAAATTGCCGCGCCCGATGCAACGGCACCCGAGAATACGAAACCGGAAACAATTGCATCCGACAGCGCAACGGCAGCGCAAACCGAAACACCCGCGCCGTCCTCGCAAACGGCATTGAAACCGGAACCGGCGCGGACGCCCGCACCGGCATCCACACCGGGGGAGACAGCGCACGCGAAAGCTGAACCAGCGCCGGACAAGTCCGATGGTCCGGCAGCGGCAGGCGATGCGGCGAAACCGACGGCGGCCGTTAAAAACGAAGACGGTCAAAAGGAAAAAGACGAAGACCGCAAGATTGCCGTCGCCCCGCTGCCGGCGGTCCCGCCGGCGCCGGCCGTGAAATCCGACCCGCTGGCCGAGGCCGATAACTCGGCTGCCTTCACGCAAGGGCAAAAGCCCAAAGCTACGCCGGAGAAATCCACCACGACCGCCGCGATCCCTGCCCCCGCGGCGGAACCGTCAAGATCGGTCGAAGGATCGGCGACGGACTCCGAATCGTCGGCACCGGCATCGCCGGTTTCCTCCGATTCGGCGAAATCCGCACCGGCGTCGACCCAAAATCCTGAGAAGTCGACGTCACCGGCGGATGTCCGGGACGTTGCCATCGCACGGCCTTCCGCCACACCATCCGCCCCGGGCGCTGCCGAGCCGTCGGATACCGCGGCAAATGCGCCCCTGATCAACGTGAACATCCGGTTGGACAGTTGGGACAAGATCGCAATTCCGGCCGGCGTCGCCCTACTGATCATCGCGGGCGTGGTGGTTTACGGCAGCCGCCGCCGAAAACAGAGATCGGCCTTTGCGCAGATCTTCGGGACCGACGATCTGTCGCTGGATTTGGGAGCAAAAACCGCCGGCACAAGCGAAACGCTCGACGCCCTCGAAGTAAATTTCAAGAGCGACCCGCTCCGCCTGGCGCGGCGAATCCGGGACGGGTTCCTACACGATGTACTGGATGGCGAACTCGGCGAAGTGACGCCGGATTACTCGGTCGAGTCGGCGATGCGAATCAATCGCGAGTTGAAGCACCTATTGAGCGCCAAGCCCGACGACTACAAGTCGATCTTCCTGAACTGGATGTTCCTGTCGGAAGTGGGTACGGCCCTGCACCAGAAGGACATCGCGATCGACCAATTGGACAGCGACATCGGCCGCGAGCTCACGCTGCTCCAAAACTATTTCAAAATCCATCTCTTGGAATTGGACGACCGGCATAATCTCCGGGAAAACCTGCCCGGGATCTTCTATTGCCTCCAACTACCCCCTCTGCGCCAGCGCGAGACGGCGGCGATATCGGTCGCATAGGCGCTTCGCGGCCCGCTTCCCAAGCCTCGATCGTTCGAATAGAAAACGGGTCTTTTCAAGTAGTTCCCGACATAAGAACCTGTAAATTTTATCGAAAATACGATCTATCTACCCCCAGTTCTTTACTACTATTGAGACGTTCTATAACCCCCAATTCACTTTGCGCCAAAAATCTCGGCGAATCATACTGACAATATAAAGGGTTACGGTGTTGTCGGGATGCGCCTGACCGCGTGTATTTGGTGAGTAACCGCATCTCTACCTTTCTAGTCCGTATGGGTGGCCAGTTCTTTTTTCGAACTGGATGGGACGGAGTAGATCGCTAAATCGAAGGATACCGGCACGGCCCCTTGGTGAAATTAGCCTTTCAATTTAAGGGCTTATAACGATATGTCAAAATTAAGGGGGGAGAGCGTAGTGCCGTTAGATTCGGTCATCGCCAAAAGCATTGTCGATTTTCGAGACCTCGCCCGCGACCTGCGCGAACGTCGGTCCATCTGGCTTATTATGCTTCTGGCCGATGTGGTTGCCCTGGAGCTCTGCGTTCTGCTCGGCTATCTGACGCGCTTGGCCCTCAGCCCAATTTGGCCCATCGCGATCAGTACCGATCAGTTCGGCGCCATCGCGCTCGGCGTCCTGGCACTGCCGGTCGCTCTGCATTTCATGGGCATGTATCCCGGCTACGGCATCAGCCCGATCGTCCGGCTGCGTCAACGGGTCATGGCCAGTTTCGTCCTGTTCGGCGTCCTCATCGCCTGGAACTACCTGGAGCGCAGCGAAGAGCTGTCGCGCGGCATCTTGGTCGCATCGATGGCCTACGCGCTGATCCTGCCCTTCCTGATCGAAGCCGTCGCGCGAAAAATTCTGATCAAGCTCAAGATGTGGGGACAGCCGACGATCGTTCTCGGGGCCGGAGACACGGGCACGAACATGATCGAACTGCTGCAGCGCCGCCCGGAATTGGGCATGGTGCCGGTGGCGATGTTCGACGACGATTCGGCGAAATGGGGCAAGCAGGTCGGCGGCGTCGAAGTTCTCGGCCCTCTGGCCCATGCCGCATCACTCGACCAGTCGCGCATCCGGACCGCGATCCTCGCCGTGCCGATGGATGACGAACAATTGGCCGCGGACGTCCTGGACAAGCTGCGCTTCGAGAACGTCATCATCGTGCCGCGCTTGTTCGGCGTGCAAAGCCTTTGGGTCTCGCCGATCGATCTCGACGGCGTTGTCGGCCTGCAGGTAACGAATAATCTCTCGCTGCCGCATAACTACGTGATCAAGCGCCTGCTCGACTATGCCGTATCGATCCCGGCCGCGATTCTCTCGCTGCCGGTCCTGCTGGTGTCCGCGCTGTGGATCATGCTGGTCGACGGCGCGCCGATCTTCTTCACGCAGGAGCGCCGCGGTTTCCGCGGAAAGACGATCAAGGTCCTGAAGCTGCGGACCATGTATCGCGACGCCGAACAACGGTTGGAAAAGCACCTCGCCGACAATCCGGAAGCCCGCGAGGAATGGCAGCGGTTCTTCAAGCTGAAGAAGGACCCGCGCGTCCTGCCGGGCGTCGGCTCCTTCCTGCGCCGCACCAGCCTCGACGAACTGCCGCAAATCTTCAACGTCCTGCGCGGCGACATGTCTCTGGTCGGCCCGCGGCCGTTCCCGGAATATCACCTGTGTCACTTCGATCAGCGCTTCTGCGACTTCCGTGCCAGCGTGCAGCCGGGTCTCACCGGTCTATGGCAGGTCTCCGCGCGCAGCGACGGCGATCTCGCCGTGCAAGAGTCGCTCGACAGCTACTACATCCGGAACTGGTCGCTGTGGCTCGACCTCTACGTCCTGATGCGCACGATCGTGACGGTCGTCCGCGGAACCGGCGCCTACTAGCCAGCGCCGAACGGAAAACAAAAACCCCGGACGCCGCAGTGTCCGGGGTTTTTTGTTTTGATTTTCAGGAACTCTATTTCTTCTTGCGCGACGGCACGGTGGACGCCACGGCCGGGCGGCCCGCTACGGTCGCATACCACCGGCTGAGATTGGACAGGCTTTCCGGAATGCGGATTTTTGCCACGCGCCCCAGATCGAAACCGCAAATGGCGGTGATATCCGCGATCGAATAGGCATCGCCTGCAATATACTCCCGGTCCTTCAGCTCACCGTCCAGCCAGGTCATCCGCTCCTCGATCGTGCGCCGGCACAGATCGGCAAAATCTGGCACCTGTTCGATCCGGTCTTGCCAGTAGGGATGGCCGTGGCGGAAGGCGAAGGAGATGTTGCCCACGACCTCGAACTCCATCCGCCGATTCCACATTTCAACGATCGCCCTCCCTTCGGCACCGGCTCCGAAGAGCGGCGGCTCGGGCTGCTGTTCCTCGAAGTACCGGCAGATCGCGACCGATTCGGCGATACAGGTGCCATCGTCGAGTTCGAGCACCGGCACGCGGGCCAGCGGGTTCAATGCGACGAAGTCGGGATCGAAATTCTGTCTCTCGGCGAGATCGATCTCGACCGTCGGCACGTCGATCCCCTTTTCGCCCAGGAAGATCGCAACCCGGCGCGGGTTGGGGGCAACGCTGCTTGTGTGGAGTTTCATACGACACCGTATCGATTTGTTGGCATGAATTCTGATGTGCGGCGCAGTTTAGCTGGACACGCGGCGCCAGGTCGAATGTCGGCTAGTGAATAATAGAGGCATACTACACACCCAGAGCGGCGACGGTTCGATCGACCATCTTCTCCACGCTGAAATTCTCGACGATACGTGTCCGTGCATCGGCGCGAATGGCAACGGGGTCTGCGATCAGCCGGTCACTCAACCGGCCGATGCCGTCCGCAAGCGCTACTGGATCGTTAGCGGGAACTATCTCACCGGTATCACCGATAATCCGGCGCGCGTCGCCGACATCGGTCGCAACACACGGCACGCCGGCCGCCATAGACTCGCCGAGCACGTTGGAGAACCCTTCCCCGAACGCGGAGGGTACACAAACGATATCCAATCCTGCCATAATCGCCGGCATATCGACGCGAGGCCCTAACCGATGAGCCCGATCCTGAAGTTTCCGCGACTCCACGAGTTCATTCAGTGCCTGATTTTCCTGGCCGGTACCGGCGCCGACGAGAAGAAACGAGAAATCCTGCCCATGATCGGCCAGCCACCGCAGAGCCGTCAAGAAAGTTGCATGATCCTTCATGGGATCGAATCGCGCGGGCAGACCAATCAGCAGCTCTGACTCTTCAATGCCGAGTTCGGCCCGTACGGTGAACCTCTTTCCCGCATCCGGCCTGAACCGCTCAACGTCAATGCCATTTGGAACAACGACGGCCCGGTCTGCCTGCATTCCCCGCTCGATAGCCGTTGCCAGCCCCCGCTGCGAATTGGAAATGATGCAATCCGCGAAACACGACAAATGCGTTTCGACCCTGTAGCTCAGCCGGGCCATCCAATCATAGCGATGAAGCTGCATGTCCGATGCGCGAATGCCAAAGATGATTTTAGGCCGGCCAACCGCCGGCCCCCGCGAAAGGGCAGCGATAATGTTTGCGGTCGGCAGATACCCATGGAGGATTTCCGGTCGCTCGGCCCGCAGGCAACGGAGGTAACGAATTGAAAATCCGAGAAAGTCCCAACGACCACGCTTGGCTAGACCGACATGCCGAACGCCCGCGCCGATCAAATCTGCCGCGAATGCGCCGCCATCATAAAATGTAACGACGGTCACATCGTGACCGCGCTTCTGCAGCCCAACCGCAAGCGCAGTCAACTGACGTTGCGCGCCGCCTAGATCCAGCGACCGGACGAGGAACATCATTTTCATTGGAGAAGGTGGCGAATCGGCCGGCACGTTCGTACGTAGGCAGGCGGTGCCGGCTAGCTTGTTCTCTGGAACACGAACTCGTTGCAGCCGTGCCCGTTGCGCGTCCGGAGTTTTCGGAGCACATAACCCCGCTTCTTGTAGAATTCGAAAATGTCCTCGGGCGTGCTGGCCTCGAAGGGATATCCACCGACCCAGTCAACGACGTCGCGCCATGGTGACATACCACGCTCGCGGGAATACTCCCGCCAGGCCCGAACGGCGTGACCGAGCAACAGGTCGCGCAAAAAGGCTTTGCCCCACATACGCACGAAACAGGGCCACAGAACCAAAAATCGGAGATAGGGAGGCAGGCTGACATAGGTCTTTTTGATCCACGCCCAGCGCCGGGTCGGCCCGCCCTGGTGATTGTAAATTGCGATAAAGAGCAGACCATTCTCGGCCACGAGAGAATCGACGTTTTCGAGCGCCCGCCACATCGCCCCCGTATGGTGGAGAACCCCCCAGGAGTAAACGATATCCCATTTTCCCAGCGTATCGAGGAAGTCGGGATCGAGTGCCGATCCTGCGCCGATATCCCAGTCCGGATCGTCGCGGCGATACCGATCTCGAAGGGCCATCGCGCATGCGACGGAGTCCAGATCGACATCGAAAGACCGCACCGTCGCACCAAGCCGGCGCGCGACAAGCGAGGACAACCCACTTCCTGAGCCAATATCCAAAAACCGTTTGCCGGAAAGACTGTCGAGCTCGAGCATTTCGACCAACGACTTTTCCGCTTTGTCTATTCGATCGTCGTCAAGATCATGGAGAAACCGTTGCCAATTTTCGCCAAAGGCGAATGCGTCTACGGGCTTAGCTGTCTGCACGTGATTCGTCACGAAGTGGTCCATCCGGTGTCACTAACAAACCCGTTCACTGGTTTATCCGAATTCGAGAGCAGCTCACGGTAGAGATTTTCGTACCGGTCCACGCAATCGTCGATCGCAAATAGCGCGCATGCACGTTCTCTGGCGGCGGTTCCCAAGCGTCCACGCAAATCGGCGCTCGCGGCAAGTTCTCGAATGGCCGCCGCCAACGAATCGGGAGACCGCGGCGGCACCAAACGCCCAACGTCATCATCGCCGATCGCTTCCCCGTTGCCGCCGACCGCTGTCGCAATCGTCGGAACACCGGCGACCAGTGATTCGAGAACGGCGTTGGAAAATCCTTCCTGATGCGACGCGAGGACAGAGATATCGGCCGCACAATAAAGGCCCCCGACATCGTCGAAGTCACCCAAAAGCCGCACATTGGATCCGATGCCCAGCTCATCAGCGTAGCGTTCCAGATCGGCCGCAATTCCGCTATCCCGACCGGCGCACACCAAAACCCATCGCGGCGGTAATTCGGCGGCAATTCTGGATAGCGCCTCGAACAAATCCCGATGTCCTTTGTAGGGGATAAGATTTGCGACCGAGACCAGCACCAACGCGTCATCCTCTATGTCCAAACGGCGGCGCATGGAAAGCCGGTTCCGTTCGGTCCCAGCCGCTTGGACCGGCACGCCGTTGTAGATCAATCCGATGCGGTCCTTGGGCACACCTTCTTCGGCGAGCTGTTCGATCACCGCGCGGGAGTTTCCCAAGACGGCATTCATGCCTCGGATGAGACGGCGTTCCACCCGGGCCAACGCTGGATTATCCGCTTGATAGTTGCGCAACGACCGGCGGCTCGCCAACACGATTGGATGCCGAGCAAGCCCTGCCGCCGCGCCGCCGATGATGGTCGCCATCGGTAGAAAACAATGGCAGATGTCCGGTTTCTCCCGCTTTATGATATTGCGCAGCCGGAAAATCTCGGTCGCATACACCGCCAAGCCCCGGAACGGCGGCGGCAGTTTGGTGACGAAGGGCTGGTCGCCAAGCGGGAAATCAATAGTAATGCCGGCATCCCGAATGGGCTCCGCCATAGCCCCTTCATCGCCGAGCGCATAGACACGCGGTGTAATCCCCCGCGCGAGGAGCCGTGGCAGAAGCAAGGACAAATGCCGCTCCGTCCCACCGGTTCCCAGGCCGCACGCGACAACGAGCAGGGAAATCGGATCTTTCCGATCCGAGGCGCTACTGTCCATTGTGCCGTGCCGCGGGAAATCCGAGCCGTTCGGCCAGCGCCTCGAAGCGCCCGTCCCGTTCCATCACAGCGGCATAAAAGTCGAAATTTGCGCTGGCGCGGCCATCCACAACGCGATGCAGGCGCATCACCGGGGGCATCGGTTCCGGCGTCCACCAAACCGGGTGAGTTAACACATGCAACCGCGGAAAGGGTGGCGCAGCCAAAACGTCCTCAAGACGGTCGTAGCGCCAAATTCCGTTCGAATCCGAAACGTATTTGTAGCCATCCTGATAGGATTTCGTACTGGAATTGAGCATACCGCAGATTTCTTCCGCACGGTCGAGCCGTGACTGATGCAGAACGTAATTGTGGAAGGACATGGTGGTAACAGGTACGCCGGCAACCGTCTCGATGAGTTGCTTTTCCAGACCGATGCGCGCGAGGATCTGTTCCTGTGACACCGCCTCGACCTCCAGGCCGACATCCATATCGAAATGAAGGCCGATTTCATGACCCAGCCCGGCAATTTGCCGGATAACGCCGGCGGTATCGGGCTCAAGGATGTTGTAATAGCGGCTGCTTACCAGGATATGATAGATGCACCGCAAACCAAGCGCCGCCTCCAACTTTGCAAAAGCGAGGCCACGGTGCGGACTATAGTCGACGTCGTGCCGCCAAATCACGAACGGCACGTCCGGCGCTGCGCCATATGACACGAATTCGTATTTCGACGCCGCGATTTGAAGCAAACGTTCATAGTTCGCTTCGGTAAAATCCCTCTCTTCGGCGTATCTCTCGTCGTCGGACGAACGGGTCATCGGTATTGGGTAACTCCTAATCTTCGGCAAAAGCGACCGGGCCAGCGCAGGCCTATCCGCGGCTGCCGGGTATACGCTTCGCAGGATTTCCGAGCACCTTCATACCGGGATCCACCGCACGCATCACAACGCTTCCCAGCGCGATATGCGCACCGTCGCCGACCGAGATGTAATCGATGATGGTGGCGTTCGGCCCGATCCAAACATCCGTGCCAATGGTCACGCTGCCGGACACGACAACGCCAGCAGCGATAAAGGTTCGTGCGCCGACGCTACAGTTATGCGCAATGTGGACGTGATCGTCGGTCTTCACGTGGTCGCCGACTCGGGTTTCGTCGAGGGCCGCCCGGACCACTGTGCAATTCGCACCGATTTCGACGCCATCGCCAATGCGGACCATCCCGATATGCGGGAAGGAGATCGGCGAGTTGTCGTCATCACGCACGAAGCCGAAACCGCGTGCGCCGATCGTCGAGTTGGGTTTGATAAAACATCCGCTGCCAACCACTGTCCGCGCTTCGATAACCACGTTGGCGCCGACCACGGTCCCGGATCCGATTGCCACATCGTCACCGATATATACGCCCGCGCCGAGCACCACATCGTTCCCAAGCACGGCGGTGTCCGAAACAGTTGCCGACCCTACGGCATATGCCGGTTTCGGCTCGGGGAAATATTCATTCAACACCTTACAAAACGCCAGTCGGGGATTGTTGCAGGATACGACGGCACACTTCAGGTCCGGGGCGATCTCAGGTGTCGTGATGCAGAGAACGGTCGACAGCTTATTCAGTGCGGCCGTCGCCGACGGATCGGCCTTGCTCAGAAACACAATTGTGCCCGCCTCCGCCGAGGCCAACGACCGGGCGGCAGTGACTTCAATATCCGAACCGGCCAACGAGCTGCCGAGATAGGACGCAATTCTCGACGCATGGATCATGGCAATGCTTCCGTCGTGTCGTCCTGTGCAGCTTGAAACTCCCACAAGCGCCGGAACGGGCCATCCTCTTGGATCAAGGATTCGAAATCTCCGGACTCCACGATACGGCCGTCTTCGAAAACCAGAATCCGATCCGCCTTACGCAGAGTCGATAGGCGGTGCGCGATCATGACGATCGTCACTTTGCCGCGAAGCGTATCGATAGCCCGCAAGACCTGCTGTTCGCTCTCGGAATCCAGCGCACTGGTCGCTTCGTCGAGAATGATCAATCGCTTGTTCCCGTACAATGCCCTTGCGAGCCCGATCCGTTGGCGCTGCCCACCCGACATGCGTACGCTCCGACCGCCGATTACCGTATCGTATCCGTCGGGAAATTTTCGAATAAACTCATCCGCGTTTGCGAGAATCGCGGCCTGCTGCACGTCCGCGGCAACGACATTCTTGGAACCCCACGCTATATTCTCGGCGACCGTCCCTTGCAGAAGCAGGGTCTCCTGCGCCACGTAGCCGATCTGTTGTCGCCACCCTCGCAGATCCAGCTTCTGAACAGCGTTATCGTCAATCGCAGCCATTCCTTGCACCGGCGCGACCAAACCAACGATCGAGTCGACAAACGTCGATTTTCCTGCCCCCGATGGCCCGGTGAGCCCAACGACCGAACCGGCTGAAATATCGACGGAGACATCGGATAAGGCTGGCTGATCGCCGTACCGGACAGTCAGGCCACGAATCGAGATGGCCGCGGGCCCCGCCGACGGGAGCGTTACGCCATCGGCCCGATGCTCCGCTGCCGCGACGGCATTCTCGTACTCGCTCTGAGTCGACAGCAACGCCGGCGCCGACAATGCGAAGGATTGCCGAAGCTGCTGAAATGTCGAGAGTTGCACGTACAAGCGCAGAAAGACGTATATCGAAACGATTATCGACGCCACGCTGATCGTGGCGTATTTCAGGGCCAACCAGACTCCCAATCCCAACATCACATATCCGACGGACATGTAGATCAGCATGACCACCGCCGGTATGACGCCGGCCGTCACGTAGGTCCCGCGATACCGTTCGATCGCATTCCGCATCACGGACTGTGCGGTCGCCTCCGTCGCGGTCGCCTTAATGAGTTTGGCGCTCACGAGAAATTCCTGAGCGTGATGCAAGACCCGCTCCGAGACCGCCGTTACGTCCTCACCCACTCTGCGGCTCTTCCGGCTCAACGGCCGCGTTAGAAGGTATATTCCGATCCCAAATACCGTCAGGAAGGCAACCATCTTCCATGCGGCGGCGAGCGAGATCGCAGCGTAAACCAAAATAAACAAGGCCGAATTGATGAGTTGCAGCGCCATGCTAAGCGCTGCGCTGATCCGCGAGGTTTCGCTCACGATAATATTCGCTTGCTGACTGGCCTCGGTCCGCATGAGATACGGCCAATCCGCCATGATCACCGTGTTGAAGAGACGGTGCCGCCAATCCGCCGTGTATTTGTTGGTACACACCACCTCGAACCACGTCCGGGCGAAGGTCGCACAAACCTGCAATACCAATACACTGACCATAACCGCGAGCAACGGCTCCAACTCCGGCGATATCGACAGCGCCGCGAGAACCTGATCAACGGCATTGTTCAGGACATTCGCATCGCCGTCGCTGCCAAGCCCGAATTTGGACAGGAGCGGCAACAGCATCGTAAGACCAATGCCTTCCAGAAGCGACGCCACGCACATCAAGACAATCAGCAGCGGGACGCGGTAGCCGAGGTACCGGTAGCTGTCACGCAATATGGCGCTAAACATGAACGTCCAAATTTGGGATTGGGCCGAACAACGTACTCATGATTCCAGCACTTCGAATGCGCCGTTTCGCCAGCGGCTTCCGACAAAGGCGCCTTGTTGAATTCGTTGCAGCGCCGCCGCGATCTGTCGCCCCCGCGCCGGGACACTATGGCGGTCTAGCACCAATTGTCGGCCCGCGTCGGCAATCGTCTGCGCGCGATCCATGTCAGCGGTCAGCCAAGAATGCGCATCGAGAATATCGCCGCCGCTGCAAACCACCGCGTTTTCCTTGTCGATGAATCCTAGTTCCTCGAAACCGTTCGACCGCTCACACACCAGGACGCATCCGTTGGCCGGGATCTCGTAATATTTGCGAATTGGCCAGTTCACAAAACTGCCGCAGGTAAAGCTGAACCGCGACTGTTGAAGCGCACGACGAAACGCCCATTGCAGCAATCTGATCGTGGCATACTTGTTGTAGAGATTGACCCGCAGTTTCTGAGCGGCACCAAGGATGTATCTGATCCGATCACCGCTACGCTCTATTCCGGATTTGTCCAGAGCCCGCCGCGCCAGGACGCGAGCGTCGTAATTCGCGCCCAAGACGCTCCAATCGAACCGGCGGGCGGCAATTCGGTTTTCGTCGATTTCAGCTTCGGAAATGAACTGGGGACAGGAAATGATCTTTTCTGGCTGACGCTTGAGAAATTCGAGATATCGATCATTACAGTGGCCAAATGCCATTAGGTTTACGCCGCCCTCTAGCATGCTTGCCGGGTCCAGATCGGCGGTCGAATCGATGAACTCGTCCCCCCACGTGATGTAGTAGTCGCCAATGGATTCGATTGTTTCGATCCGCTGACTCGAGAAGTTGTAGTAGTCGGATTGCAGCAACGCAACGAGCCGCGTGCCGTCATACTCGCGCAAGAATTCTTGATAGTCTCGGCCCAACCTGAGGAGGGAAGGATCGAATTTGCATGCGTGGTTCCGAAACCTTAGATCCTGCCCCTGATCGAGGATACTAAAGTCCTCGATCGCCGTTTCGTCACAGAGAATGAAATCATACGGCCCATTCGTCGCGACGAACGCCGAAATTCCCTTGTTCACCGCGTCCGGCCGCAGATAGCCCGGGCCATAGAACGTTACATCGGCGATATTACGCAGGATATCGCACAGAAGTTCCCGTGTCGGGTTTACGAAAACAACATCGAACGTGAGATAGAGCACCGTCGGACGCCCGGACGGATGATCATCTGTCACGGGCTGAGTTTCGGAAACAAACATTTACGCAAATACGAGTGGATGGCGATTGGCACTATCCGCCCAAGACAGCGGTAACCGCATCGGCAATCCGTTCGGCGGCATGGCCATCGCCGAACCAGGCCGGCGGCTCGCCTTCCGGAATGCCAGCATCGCGGCAATCCGCCGACAGGTCGGCCGGACGAAATCCCAACAAACGGTTCCAGCCGCTGCTGATCGTTTCCGGCCATTCCGTCTCTTCCCGTAATGTCAGGCAGGGGACGCCGAGCATGTAGGCCTCCTTTTGTACGCCACCGGAATCTGTCACCACGACGCGCGATTCCGCCTGCGCCCGCACGAATCGGCCATAAGACATCGGCGGCACACAATGGAGTGCGGGCCGGTCATCCACAATATTGTCCAATCCGGCGCGCTCGAGACTCGATTTCGTCCTTGGGTGCATGGGGAATAGCACCGGCATTGCCTGGGACAACTCCGCGATAGATTCCAGTAGCGATCTAAGAATTTCTTCGTCATCCGTACTCTCGGCGCGGTGCAACGTCACCAACGCGTACCCTTTCGGTGCCAGAGTATCGATCAACGGGTCCTCGATTTTCCGATCACGGATCGCCAAGAGCGCGTCCATCATCACGTCGCCGACATTCACCACGATAGGTTTGCCGGTCGGCCGCAAAGAACCGCATGCTTCCTGTGACAACAAGTCGGCGCCGGCTTCCGGACCGGCTACGCTTTCGACCCGCAGATTCTCCACCGCCGATGCCGTCGGGCAAAACAACAGACTAGAGACATGATCGGTCAGGCGGCGATTGATCTCCTCCGGCATGGACGCGCGATAGCTGCGCAATCCCGCCTCGACGTGGATAACGGGAATTGCCATTTTGGCCGCGGCCAATGCCCCGGCAATCGTGCTGTTGGTATCGCCGTAGACCAAGACCGCAGCCGGAACCTCTTCCTCCAGCACCTCTTCGACATTTTCAAGAATGCGCCCGGTCATTTGGCCATGTGAACCGCTACCAACACCCAGGCTATGAGCCGGCTTCGGCAAATCCAATTCCCGGAAAAACGCGCCCGCCATGTCGTCGTCGTAATGCTGACCGGTGTCTACGAGACATTCCTCGATACCAGCTTTCTGAAAAGCATTGCAGACAGGCGCCGCCTTGATGAACTGTGGGCGCGCACCGACGATGCTGACAATCTTCACGATTTCGTCCCGCTTCCGACCAAACTCAAATACAGATCGACTTCGGCGTCCTTGCACCGTTGCGGTGCATACTCTCGCCAATACAGTTCTTTCAGCCGGCCGCCCATGGCGATTGCTTGTGTCGCATCCGACAACATCCGCCCGATTGCATCGCGCCAAGCCTGCGGATCGTGAGGGTCGACGGCGATGCCGCTCCGCTCGCTTTCAACCATTTCGGTATGCCACTCGACATTACTCGTGACCACGGGTTTTCCGATACTGGCCGCTTCCAACAACACAAATCCGGACATCGGAATCAACACCATCTCAGCCTGCCGCAAGAGCGTGTGAACCACGGCGCTTGCCTGCCAGCCCAGAAAATTGATGTTGGACTGTCCCGCAAATCGAGTTTCCCCCTCTTCCCGTAACGGTCCATCGCCACAAAAACAGAAACACACTTCCCGACCGTCCGCCGTTTTGAGGTTCAAGCCATCGACGGCGTCGAAGAGAACGTCGGTGAACTTATACGGATTTAGAAATCCGACGATCGGTACGATTGCCGACCCCGGCGGTATCGACAGTTCGGCCAAGGTGGCATCATCGTCGTCGATAATCTCGGGAACGGGCTTGCTCAACCACGGGATATGAGCGCATTTCGCAGCGCCCCGCCGACCGATGATGTTTTCGACATAGGCCTGCGTGAAGCGGTTGGGAACGATGACCCGGTGCGCGAGCTTTAAAACCAGCCATTCCATTCCATAAGAGATACGCCGGCTGTCATAATTGTAGGATCGGTTGCGCTCCTGCACGATTCGGTTGTCACCGCCCAAGGACACGACGAACGGAAGGCCGCACAGCCGCGCAGCAATGCCGCCGACAAGACTGCCCAGATAGGGCAGCCGCCCCCGCACGAGGTCGATCTTCTCGGTCCGAAACAATCGAATTGCCTGGCCCAAGGATCGAAAAAACCGGATCGGGCCGAGCCAAACCGAAGGATGATGTACGAGTTTTATTCCATGCGGCGCGAAAAATTCACTTAGCTCCAAATCGTGTTCGTGCGGCGTAAAGTGGAAAACCGACGCATAAGCGCGATCCGGGTTATAGATATCCGGCACATTCGCGAGTACACCCTTCTTCTCCAAATCCAATAAGCTGGAGTCCATGAAGTTGGCAATTTTCAGATTGCCGGTGTGCCCCAGGGACTGCGTCTCGGAGCCGGGACCCATATCCGCGGCAACGGCCATCATCGCGATGCAACCGTCGATACGGCATCCCGCTTCGTCAGGTCGTAGAGCGCATAGCTTCCGCTGCTCTCGATCAAGGCCGTCTCGGACACTCGTAATTCCCCCGGTTTCGCATAACCGGTATCAAGCAACAACCACGTGACGCCGTCGCGCACGTAGTGGTTCAGATCGTGTTTCAAAACGGGAAAGAACGCTTCGAGCCGGTCGTCAAAGACATCGCTATGCGTTCCCCAATAGACGGGCGCCCGCGTGCGATATGCCACGAGATCACAGAGATGAACCGGCAGCGCCAGCACGCGCGCCGCATCGTCCGAGGCAATGCGATCCAACAGTTTCTGAAGCTCGTCACTCACCGACCCGGTGTTGCTGCCCGCTGGCTCGCGCATCAGCCGCGCGATCAGGTAGTACTGCCGCAAGGTCAATACGGCACCGACCGCGGCGGCGATCCAAACGACCGGATTGCCGCCCGAAACGGCGACGGCCGTCACGATCATGCTTGGGGCCAATGCAAACTTGAAATACTGCCGGCCGAGACCGATACCCCGCAGCGGCTTGACGAAATGGATCAGGACCGCCGCCCCATAGACAGACGCAATCCATACCCAAAGAAAAACGTATGCCGGCGATGCCGCCGCCCCGTCCAACGAAAACGTCGCGAGCGCCGGCAGAATGAAGTAGTTCTGATGAAGACCGTCCTTCAAATAGGTCAGCCACGACCTTGGCGTCTCATCCCGATAAAATTCCTGCCGTGTCTGCCCATCGCCATAGACCGGCGATTGACGGACGGAATGCGCGCCAAGCCTGTTCCAATTCCGGTGCCAGAAGCGGACGATAACCCAATGCCCGCGTAGAACACGCCAAGCCCCCTTTGGCCAAATGACGAAGGGAATTAGGTAGAGCATTCCGAGCAATGCCAACCAGACCCATGAGCCGGTGACGGCGCTCAGGGCCGGCAACGTAAACCATAGCTGTTGAACCGTGAGCTTATGGCTGAAAAAGGTCGCGGCTGCGACCGCACCGGCGCCGATCAGCCAGTAGGGGTTTTGTGTTGCCGCAAATCCCGCGAACAGCAAGAGGTTGGCCAGGAGGAGCCCGATGGGGCGGACGTTTAGGCTGGAAAACTCCGTAACCAATCCCGCGACCGCGGCGTAGAACATCGCGACGGCAAGTGCGGTCCAAACCGACGCGCCAAACCAGACGGCCGCTCCGTAAAGGAGCAAGGCCGACCCGAGATCGATCAAGTGATTCACGGCCCAATAGCGTTTCTCGAGCCAGTCTTTCGGCAGCAGCGCACAGAGAATGAGAAAGCCCGGCGGATACCATTGATCTTGTTCCTCCAGCATGAAGACCGGCGGCAGCCGGATGGGCAACCGCTTCCGCTCGCGCAGACATTCCGCATTGAGAAGGATGTTGAAGGCGTCGCATCCTTGGAAACGGCGGGGCCAGATTGGATAAAGCCGAACCGCAAGAAAAAGCGGAGCCAGCACGAACACGGCAATAAGATGTGCCCATGCGCTAGGGATTTCATCGGACAGCAGCAAGATGCGGTTGTTCCGGTTCGATCCGACTAAAGGCTTTGACCTGGCACGTCCGAAAGACCTCCCAACAGATCTTCGAGAAAATTTCGTTCCGGAAAATTGATCAGCACGCCGCGTTCTCGGCCAGAGAAGACGAAGATGCTTCCCGCCGCGGCGGCGGACGCACCGGCGGCCCGGATGGGCTGTATCAGTTCCGCCCGCTCCCCGGCTCCACCACAGGCGACAACGGGAATTGTCGTTGCGTCCGTCACCTGTCTGATGAGGTCCAGATCATAACCGTTCATTTCACCGTCACGATCGATCGACTGCAGCAAAATTTCACCGGCCCCGGCGCTTTCCAGTTGACGCGCCCGTTCGTTGGGGGCGATCCCTAGCTTGCGTTTGGCATTGGTCACGCGAACCTCGTAGCCACCCAATAGTTTGCGCTTGGCATCGACGCTACCGACAATGCATTGGCTGCCGAAGGTCGCCGCTGCGTCGGCCACAAGGTCGATATTTTCGGCGGCTGAATGGCCAATGACCACTTTCTCGACACCGGATAGGATGATGCGCTCGATGTCATCCGTTGACCGAATTCCGCCGCCAAAGGTCAATGGGACCCAGCATTCGCCGGCAACGCGTTCGATCAAATCGAAATCCGGACCGCGCCCGGCGACCGTGGCGCCAATGTCCAAAAGAACGATTTCATCGACCTCAAATTGATTGAACAGATTGATAACATTGACCGGGTCGCCCAGATACGTGCGCTTACCAAACTGCTGCGTCTTGACCATGCCGCCCTTTTCGATCAGCAGGCAGGGTATGACGCGGGGAATCAGCATTTCAATGACTTGTTACGGCTTCGGTAGCAGAACGGCTAGTTCTCGCTCGCTACCACCGCTTTCCTCTTTCCGAGGGTCGGCCGAAGAGCCAGATCAAGGACGCGCCGTCTCAAATCCGGCTTGTCGTCCAGCAGAAGCGCCTCGTCACCGAATTTTGCGACAAATCTGCGAACGTTGTCCGCAATTTGTTCGATCGGCCCGCAAACACCACCGGTGTACTGAATATCGCCGGCCGGGACGAACCAGTCTTGCGGTGCCTCGCGATTAATGACCGCAAGAAATCGTTTCGCGACCTCCCCTGGACGGAGCCGTTGGAAATAGTCGCCGGCTCGGCGCCCGGCCTCTTCCCTCACTGTTTCATCCACGAGCAACTCACGAACCGTATCCACGAGCAGATCCGGATGTTGGAAAACTGTAGGAACTGTCGCGTCCGGCGGGAGCAGCCGGTTCAGTTCATCGGTTCCATACCCGCACACGACGACCGGCTTACCGAACGCACATGCCTCTACCGCGAGAACGCCCGCATGTGAATCGCTATAGAGTTCGTCTATCACCAGGTCACACTTGGCTAGCTCCACCATGACCTCGCCATGCGGGCGCCCGGTGATTTCCACATAGTCAATCGGGAAACCTTCGCCGCGCAGTGTTTCGATCGCAGCCCGTATTCGATCGCTTCCCTTAAGGGCAGGCATCGAGGGAGCGTGCAAGATTCGAAACCCATCGCCTTTCGATTTTCCCGTATTGGCTCTCAGGTAATCGTAGCCCGGCTGCAGCTTTGGCAAGTCAACGGTGTTGCCAATCATTTGGGCAATACAGATCGCTCCGGTGTGAAATTGCGAAGACAACGGATTGGCGATAACAACATCGGCAAGATGTTCGACCTTCTTGAGATTGGCGTGGATACGCTGCGTCATCTCGTGCAACGCATCCATCTGATCGTCTTTGTACGCGACGCCGGCTAAATAGGGCGGGCGTGAATCGCTGCCAACGAAAAAGAAGACGATCGTTTTTCGGAAGAAGCGTAGGACTTTGATATCGAATGCATTCGCATAGATCGAATCGCCGGACTTAAGGATCACCGCGTCAATTTTCAGCACCATCCAACACAGCAGTAAAAGCTGCGACACGAGCACGTTAACGGACGCCGATAGCCGCCTGAAAGACAAGCGCCGGAATTGGCGGGTCGCCCAGAAGTGTTTGTACGCGCGGTAGTAATACCTCGGCGTCAGCGGTAATTGATCCGCTGACCAGCCCGTGGAAGCCGCCTCGCCCCGATGAAGAAGATGTGCCTCGCACCCGATATCGCGAAGGCCTGTCAGAACACTGGAAAAATAAGAACAGTGATCGAGATAACCGATGAATATCCTTTTTTTCTTTTCCATGGCAGGGTCGGTACAAACGAAGGATTTGAACGTCAGTCTTCGCCGAACTGTTTCGGAAAGCAGAACTTCATATAGAAGCTTTTCGGTACCCTTCCGGATTTCACCAACATCGCAAACAATGGACGTAACCGCTCGAATGTCTTCTTGTAGTTAGGATAATCATGCCAATACTTTTTTGGCATTTGCATAGCCTGTTCCAAACTTTCTTCGGAAAATCCCAGCCGCTTCCTTACCATATCAAGCAAGTCGTCGGGGCAGTCGACATCCTCCCGCAATTCCGCGAGGGCGGCCTCACGCGGCATTTGTCCGGATCGAACCGTCGCCGCGTGACCCAAATGCCGTAAATCCGCTTTCCATCGGCGCGGTAAAAAATATAGATGCACGAATGCGGTGTAGCGGTTCTCAAGATGATGCCCGCCATACCACTCCCATCCATACTTCTCAGCAAGCATCCGTTTAACCTGCTCCTTGTCATAGTCCATGTAGTAAAGCGGACGAATGCGCTGAATTCCCCGGAGAGCGGTCCAACGTATGAATTGGGCAATCGACATATTGGGATAGGTCTTCATCGGCAATCGCCCGAATCGCTTATGGACAGACCTGATGTAGCGTCCGTCCATATAGATCCAATCAAGCGGCGCGATGCCTTCCGTTCGAAAGGAATGCCCCTCAATAATGTATTTTATTCCGTGCTTCTCAGCGGTTTGATACAACACGGACGCAAGGCCGAGATCCGTCGGCGCGTCTATGTCTTTTACCCCCGACAGTATGAACGACCGCAGAATGTCATCGTACTCGCGGTTATCGACGACATAGGTGTGGAGATCAACATTCAGCCGCTCGAGCACATTGTAAATATTCTGGGTTGAAACCGGCGAGTTCCAGGTATTGTCGAAATGCACCGCAAGCGGTCGAAGCCCCAACTCCACCATCCGAACGATCAAGTAAGATGAGTCACATCCACCGCTAACACCCACCACACAATCGTATTTACGGCCACGACCTTCCTTTTTCACGTTCGCGGCAAATGAATCCAGCCACGCCTGCCCTTTCGCTCCCGTCGGATATTCGGCGTTCAACTGATCGTGGATATGGCAGTAGTTACATACACCATCGAAGTCGAATTCGATTCGCGGCACCATCTCGTCGTAGGTGCACCGTGTGCACGTTCTGAGATTTTCCTGAGAGACCTGCACGCTCATCGTATCGTCACCACAAGCGAAAGCGCTGGGAGACCATCGATACGGTCTAGGGCGCCCCTGCCATCGCGCCCATCGGGCATGCAGGGTCCTTTCCCGCAATTTGGGCGATCAACCCGCGACGCCATCAATAAACCTTTCATAAGTCGATCCCGCATATCAAAGGAGCAACTCGCATACGCCAAACCCTGTGCCGCCATATTCATTTCCGTTGTAAAAAACCAGATGTCGGCCTTGCACCTCTATATGCGCCGCATAGCAAAGTTCCTCATTCTCCCAGGACTCTTTGCCCAACGATTCCGTGTCGATGGGGATCCGGCGCCAAGACACCGTCCCATCCCGGACCGCAAAACCGATTTCATACCGTCCGCGATCGGAACTAAACAGTTGATAGTGACGGCCGTCCGCCCCCTCGAATATCCATGGGCGACACACCGCGGATTCGCCGTCAATCAAGTCCAGCGCCCGGGCATCGTCAGTCTTCCAAAGAATGCCATCGTCAGACACGGCCCGGCACATCACGTGATGCATCGGTGAATATGTATCGCCGCGGTGACTTCCATACAGCATTTCCCATGTATCACCGGCTCTGAAGACGAAGGGATAGCTCAATGAATACGGGTCGTGCGGGTTGCGATCGATCAACGGTCCGGGAAACAGCCGTTCAAAATGTTCGCCGCGTCCATCCCTGCTGACCGCCACGCCAATCGCGTTGCGGAAGGGAACGGACACGCTCCGATTCCAGCCCATGTAGTACAAATAGAGACCATCTTTGCCGGCCACGAAATTGCCGATGGCCACACCGCTGTCGTCGAATGCACCGGCCTCTCCCGGTCCCAAAATTGGCGATTTTGAAATTTGCAAGATCTTGGTCGGGTCCGACGCCGATACATCGCACCAACCGACCCGCCCGCGAGCATCTACATCGCGCGAAACGAAGAACACGCGGATCGTTCTATCGTTTACGCGGAAAGGCGTTGGATAGGCAGCATGCGAAACCATCCATGGCGCGAATCTTTCCGGCGGTAGTACCCGACCGATCTTGACGAGTCGCATGGTACGTTAGAAGCCGCGCAACCGGTTGCTTGGCACACGAGAAAGTTCCGCCGGCTTCGCCGATAATACGGATTTGTCCGCGATGTCATTGGCGATAAGGCTACCGGAACCGATTACGCAGGCTTCGCCGATCACAACTGAATCGTTCACGGTACTGTTGACCCCGAGGAATGTCTGATCTCCGACCACGACGGCGCCGGAAATGACCACATGGGACGTGACGAAGCAGTAGTCACCGAGCACGGAATGATGCCCAATATGATTGCCGCTCCAGAGCGTAACGCCGTTACCGATGCGAGCAAACGGCTGAATCGTGTTGTCTTCGAGAATGAAACAGTTGAAACCATGGACCAACGTCGAAAATGTCGTCGCCCGTGATGAAACGTAACTCGGCAACGAATATCCTTTCGCGCGCGCTTCTTCGCATTTCAAACGACGGTTCGCATTTACCTTCGAATAACTCAATGCGACAAAGAGATCGTATTCCTCCGCCGGCCGATTTTTTTCGATGTCTTCAAATGGCTCAACCGGTAGACCAAACATGGAATCGTCTTTGACGAATTGGCCGTCCACCGTCAGCGCGGCAACCTCATAATCACTATCGCTTTCGAAATAGTATTTCGTAAGCTCAATGAGATCGGGATCGCCACCGAATAGTATCAATGGTTTCTTATCGGACATCGTCATCGCCAGGCCGAACCACCATTGGATCCTTTCCTTGATCCTTTCGGACAATCATCGTCCATTCAAAAAACGGCATGTCATGATAAAGCGTCACCTGCCGCGAATATTGCGACAGACAATGCTCTAGCCAAATTCCGGGGCTTGCATAGTAGAGAGCATCCACTTTCCAATCGACCTTGTCGGTCATCATGTTGAAGGCAAACCCACACCGAGACACAGCATTCATATTGTCCAAAACCGTCTTTACGAGTTCCGTCCAGGCGCTTTCGCTTTGGCCCAACGACACATTGAATATTCCTGACGCAAACGCGAAGTCGACCTCTCGATCGATCCTGTCGCCCACGAGAAATTCCACGCCATCCGCGCCAGCGGTTCGCTCCTGTGCGAATTTAACCATTGCCGCGGAGACATCGTAACCAATGTATCGGCCCAGGGGCACGCCGCTTTCTTTCAGGAAGGCGTATAATGCCGCATAGCCGCAGCCGATGTCGGCAACATCGACCGGCTCGGTCCAGTCCGGTATCACCCTCGCGAGATATTCGAATCTGATGTCTTGATCTCGCTTGCTTTTCCAGTTCACACCGGACGCCACCGGGCCGTATTCGGTTATCGCATCCGAGTAGAATTTCTCAACTTTTCCCAGCAATGGGTCGATCTTGGGCATATCGATTAGCTGCAATCTTCCTTAGAAGGGATAAAGGAAATACCCATCATATCCGCGGGTGCCGTTTTCCTGCGCATAGTGCCGGACGTCTTTTAAGCCACCGGTGTCGATGACATAGTAGGTATAGTCGATGTTATGTCCGTTCCAGCTCTCTTTGAACGCGCGTACACCTGTCAGGTTGGTCCCGGATCCACCGAAATTCCATGACTTGAAGCCATCCGCGGCGCAATCAAGCATGCTCTCGAAAATTACTGCGGTAAGCGGCTGGACCTTTCGGTGTTCTAGGTCGAACGCGGGTGTCAGATACTCGATCCACTCTCGCCAGCCGCAAACAAAAAGCGCCGCGATAGCTTCGCCATTCCGCCGCCCAATATAGAGACGCCCTTCCACCGAATCTTCCGCTTGCCCGGATAGTAGTCCGTCAAAGAATGCACGTGATTTCGGCTGAACCCCCATCGCCTGCATCTGCGCCTCGTGCCACATAAGCAACAGCGATACCGCGTCCTCGGATCCGTCCCGCTCGACGGTAATTCCGCTTTTCCAACATTTGCGACGAAGGTTCGATCGGGTGAGACCCGCAAGGCTCTCGTAGAGTGATTCTTTGTCGTTCATCCCATCAAGCGACTTTACATGCGCGACTCTTGCGGATTCCGCCGCAACAGTTACCCGGTCTGCATATCGGCTTCGATACGCATCCTTGAGCGGATGGATTACGTTGAGACTCACGACCTTCTCACCGCGAAGATACTCAACCGCGGCCTTGAGCGTTCCGTCAAACGCCTCCGGCGATTTCGCGAGGATTCCGCCATGGGATCCAAAATACGGGCTTGAGTTCGCAATGATCCCGACCGGACCTTGTTTCAAGAATATCGGCATCCATCCGACAATGTCCCCAACGGTATCTCGCGTAACGACAGAGATAGCCGAGCTTTCGGTATCGCGTTCGATGATCTTCCGCCATGTTGCGGTATGGTAGAGTTGGGCAGCATCGTGAGATTCGATAAAGGCGCGAACATCCGAATCGTCAAAAGACGCGCCTGATATCACATCCGATTTCAAAGCCCGTCCTCAACTTGCAAATCACCGGGCATAGAAGCTGCGGTCAGGTCAATCACGTCCAACTGCCAACCGCAAATTTTCCACCACCATGTCGACGTCATCTTCCGTCATTCCATTTATCAACGGTAGCGTTAGGGACTGCCGCTCCGCGTTGAGCGAATTCGGCAATGAACCGGGCCGATACCCAAATCGAGAAAAAGCCGGGTGCGCGTGCATCGCATAGGTGCCGAGCGTCGTCTCAATGCCGTTATCCTTGAGCAGCGAAATGACTTGATCCCGGTCAACCCTATCCGCCAGCAGAATTACGAAGGATTGAAAGGATAACTCTTGAATGGTGCCGTTGAGAGGAACCGACACAAAATTCAGCGAATCCAGCCTTTCCAAATACAACTGTGCCACACGCCGGCGCTCGCCAACGACTGCATCGATGCGCTTGAGTTGCGCCAAACCAAGCGCCGCCTGCACTTCGCTCATACGGTAGTTGAAGCCGTTCTCGACGAACTGCATCCTGCCATCCACGACCTTACTGCCGTGGTTCCGGAGGATGTTAAGGGTGGCATGCAGATGATCGTCATTCGTCGTAATCATGCCCCCTTCACCGGTTGTTAGGATCTTGCGGGGATGAAAACTGAAGGCCGCCGCCCCGCCGACAGCGCCGCAGCGCATGCCGTTAGAATTCGACGTGACCGCACAAGCGGCATCTTCGAGAACCCAGAGATTCGTGTCGGCGGCAAATCGCTGTATCTCGGTCGCTGAAACCGGTTGGCCGAATGGGTGAATGATCATGATCGCCTTGGTCCGGGACGTCACCTTCGCGCGCGCATCATCCAAGTCCAGTTCGAAGCGGCCCGTCACACAATCGACAAGGACCGGTGTTGCACCGGTCTGTATGATCGCGTTTCCGGATGCCGGGAACGTGAAATCAGAAACAAGGACTTCGTCACCCGGCCCGATGCCATATGCCACGAGACACATATGAAGCGCGGTCGTCGCCGACGTGGTGGTAACCGCGTACTTTACCCCGATGTAGTCGGCGAACTCGCGTTCGAAGGCGGCGACATAGGGACCGGACGTAAGGCGGCCAGAATCGAGAATCGCCTTGATGTCGTCCGCGACTTCATCGAAGGAAATATCAGGTTTAATCAGCGGGATCATCGGTGGTTCCGGCTCCTGTACCATTCGACGGTTTTCGTTAATCCGTCCTCCAGGGCCGTCGGCGCGACATCACCGATCAACGCTTTTGCCTTGTCAACACCCGCCAGGTGCCGCCGGACATCGGCCGTCCGGCCGGGTTGCCAATCGATTTCCCCGTCATAGCCAAGCGCTTCGCTGATGCCTTCGACAATCGCCTTGATCGTCGTCTCCCGGCCGCTCGCGAGATTGAAAACACCGCCCCGGGCATCCTCGCATTTCGCGAAGCGCATCAGACCATCAACCGTATCCTGTACATAAACGAAATCGCGCGTCTGCATTCCGTCGCCTTGAATAACGGGCTTTTCGCCGTTGAGAATGCGTTTGATCGTAAGCGGCACGATCGCCGCCAAAGCGCCGTCGTTTTGCCGTGGACCATAGTTGTTGAACGGCCGGACCGTCGTGACGTTGATATCGTACTGATTGACGTAGGACGCGAGCGCGAGGTCGGCCGCCGCCTTTCCCGCCGCATACGTCGTTTCCGCCAGCATGGGATGGTCCTCGTCCATCGGCGTTCGAACGGCCGATCCGTAAACCTCGGATGTCGAGACGTGGACAAGCCGGTCATAAGCGCCGCCCCTCAGCAGGTCTGCCAGGATCAAGGCGATATCCAAATTGACGCTGCAAGCGCCGGCGGGATTGAAAAACGAATACAGCAACGCCTTGGTCGCCAGGTTAAAGACGATATTCGGTTTCTCGGCATCGACGACCGCCTCCATGGCCGTTCGTTCGCCGGCGTCTTCGCGGTAAAGCTGGAAACGGTCTCGTTGTTCGGCGGCGGTATCGATGTTTTCCATCTTCCCAAGGAAGAAATTGTCGACAACGGCAACGCGCACGCAGCCCGCGTCCAACAAGGCATCCACCAGATGGCTTCCGACGAAACCCGCACCGCCAGTTACGACGGCGCGCATGCCCGAAAAATCCAACCGTTGGGACGTTGCCATTATCATCACCCTTCGTGGAGACAATCTTGTATGAGGCGAACAAGGCGCAGCGCAGCCAAACCATCTTGGCCAGGCGTGAGAGGCGGCACGTCCTCCATAACAACCTGCACGAAGTGACCCAACTCCATTTGTAATGGCTCCGTCCGGCGAACGTGAACACGTTCCATTGCGATATCGAGGGCATAGTCGCCAAACCCGGACACGCCCTCCTTCGGCACCTTTATCGTATCCTGATGATAGACTTCGATACTTTGGTCGATGTAATCGACGTCGATAAACCCGACATCGGTGGTCACGGTCAGCTTCCGCACCGTATTCTGCGTAATCCGACTGGCCGTAAGGCAGGCGACCGAGTCATTGGCAAATCGCAGCAAGGCGATCACATGATCGCCGCCGGGCGAACCAAAAGTATGCACCGCTTGGGCCTCCACGGAGACAACCTCTTTTTTTACCAAGGCCATCACGATGTCCAGGTCATGGACCATCAGGTCAGCGACCACGTCGACATCGGTAATCCGTTTGCCAACGGAACTAAGCCGCCGGGCATCGATCGCCTGAATGGTTTGATTGCCGTCAAGCAGTAGAGACAGCTGCTGCACGGCGGGATTGAACCGCTCGATATGGCCGACCAACAGCTTTGCGTTCGATGTTTGCGCGGCCGCGATCAATTCAGAACACTCCTGTTCCGTCGCGGCCAAGGGTTTTTCAATCAAACTGTGGACACCGGCCTCCAACATTTGCAGCCCCACATTCCGGTGCGTCGATGTCGGCGAACAGATGCTGACCGCATCCACCTGATCGGCAATCTCGTCCAGCGCTGCGAAGGGACTGCAGTCGAACTGTTCAGCCGCCGCCGCAGTGACCGAAGCATCGAGATCATAGACGCCGACCAGGTCGACGTTCTTGAGCATTCCATAAACGCGGAGATGGTTGCGCCCCATATTTCCGGCGCCGATGACCGCAACCCGTACCGGTCCCTTCGCCGCACCTGCCGATTTCCGCCCATTGGTCATCCCGTCACGGCCCTTGTATTTCCTTATCGTTGAGGCGGTCTGGATCCGGCGGTCCATCGGCCGGCGGAACATGCAGCCGGCGCCCGGCCACGGTGACGTAGTCGATCACCCGTGCCGGGGTTCCGAGGACCAAGGCATGCGGCGGCACGTCCGCCGTCACCACCGCTCCCGCCCCGACCATGCAATGCCGGCCCAAGGTAACGCCGCAAACGATCGTCGAATTCGCCCCAATACTGACTCCGTCTTCCACGGTCGTTTCAATGATTTGCCAATCGTCGGCATGAGCTCTCGGCCGAAGATCGTTTGTAAAGGTCGCATTCGGCCCAACGAAGACGTCATTGCCGATCGTCACCCCGTGATAGACCGACACGCCGTTTTGGATTTTGCAGCGATCGCCGATCCGCGTCTCGAAATCGACATAGGCGGACTGGCCGATGTTGCAATCGACGCCAATAACCGCCCGCTCGCGGATCTTGGTCCAATTCCAAATCATCGACCCTTCACCGATTTCCGCGGTCGGATGAACGATCGCTGTATCGTCAATAACTGTCTTTCGAGCCATATGAATGTTCAGCCGACAGCCCGTTCGGCCGCTTGCTCCACGTCAGATGCGATTTCCGGATTCATCGTATGCCGTTGCACCGAAAAAGACGGCGGCTTTTCCTTCGTAAGATCAGGCATGCCATAGCTCGAGCACAAGCGGCAGATGTCTACATTGCCCTGATCGGTCAGGATGCGCCGACGGAATTCACGGGAGCGGCGGCTGTTGAACGTCCGCACCACGCCATCTTCGAACACATTGCCAAGCACGTGATGACCATTCGGATCGCGGCAGCACGGAACGGCGTCACCGTTCCAGTTGATCTGCATCGAATTCCAGATCCACACACATTCGTTTTCCGGAATAACCTTCGGCCGAAGCGTGCCTTGCTCGAAGGCCTGTTCGTCGTAGTACCAATACTTCTTGTCGCGCGGCAGATACGCATACCCTTCGAGCATGTTCCGCACACAAGGATCGACCACGTTGGCAACGTCGACGCCGATCTCTTCGGCCCATTTCAAGAACGCCGGCACCTCATGCTCGTTATGACGCATGACGATGAAGCCGACCTCGATCTGGACATTGGAATCAGGGTGTTTGCGCCGTTCTTCAATCAGCGCATACAGGTTCTCATGGGCTTTCTTCAGGCTGCTGGCAACCCGGTAGCGGCTATGCGTTTCCTCGGTCATCCCGCCGAGCTGGAAACTGATCTTGTTTATGTCTGAATAAATCACGCCCAACGGATCGACGAAATCACCGTTGGTGCAGGTCTCGACATAGATGCCCTTGCCACGGGTATACCGGATCATGTCATAGGCATGCTTGTTCAGGAACGGCTCGCCCATGAAATAATACAAAAGGGAATTGGTGTGTTTGGCGGCCTGGTCGACAAAGGTTTCATACGCCTGCTTGTCCAGCATGCCTTTGCGGCGATCCATCTCGTTCTTTCCGGTCTCGCAGACCGGGCATTTGGCATTACAGGCGTTGGTCGGTTCGATCGCAATATGGACCGGCGCCATCAACGGACCGACCCGACCCATCTGCGCCATGCCTGTGTTCCAAACGAAAGATTGCCAACCCTTCGGGTTCGCCTTAGCGATCCGGGAAACCGTTCGAATTTTACTGATGACACCCATTCATTCACTCATTCGGGTTACCGTGGTCTCGCATTCAGCGCGGCCACGTATCATGAACCGATAGAACTTTGCTCAATGCGTCCGCAAGGGCATCTCGCAACGCCGCCTCATCGGAAACGTCATGCAACTGTTCGGTATGGATGAGCGCCATCTCGCCGCTCTTACGCGGAATGTGGACTTCCAACGCGCCTTGAAGGTCGCCCTTGGTATCGAGGCCGGTGCCCGATGCCAGACTGACGACTGGCGCGTCGCGGCCGCCGAACTGATCCATCTCCAGTCGGGACAACATTTGTTCGAGCGCCTGCATGAGATTCAAATTTCCGTACATCGCTAGAGCCCTTTTGCTACGAATGTCTCGGATCCGTCGTCATAGACCAGAACCGGCTGACCGTCGCGCAACTCGACTTTACCCAAGCGCCGGGCCGGACTTCCGCCCATGATGCTCCCTTCGGGTACATCCTTGTTCACCACACTGTTCGCCGCGATGGCGCATCCGTCCCCGATGGTTACGCCGGCGGTTATGACGCTTTGGCTGCCGATGTAACAGCGATCCCCGATCGAAACGGAACCACGCCGCGGATCGATTGCGCCGCCGCTCAAGGCCCACGCAATCGTGTCATGGGTATAGATATGGACGCCGCATGAAATCGAAACGGTGCTGCCGATCCGAATGCCGCCGCCCGCACCGTCCAACACGACATACGGACCGATCCAGGTTTCCTCTCCGACCGAAACCGAACCAAATATCACCGCGCTGTTGTAGATGCTCGTCTTATCGCCGAAGCCCAATTTCCGGGCACGTTCCCAACGATCGAACATCGCATCCTGAAAGGGCAGGCTGCGGTCGTACTCGTTTCGAAGCTGTGCGTCCGCATCCTCATAGGCTTGCCGGATCCGGTCGCTCCATGGCTCCGCCGGCACTGTCTTCTCACCGGTCATTTTCCAATCACTCCAACGGGAGATCGCACATGGTCCCGCGCATATGCAATGAAATTCTTAAATAGCGCCAGCCCGAAGCGGTGGCTTTTCTCCGGGTGAAACTGAACGCCGAAGATATTCCCGTTGCGTATTCCGGCCGCAAACCGTCGGCCATGCTGAACGGTCCCGCAGTAGTGTTCCGGCGCATCGGGGATGAAATAGTAGGAATGGTCGAAATAAAATCGAACCTCGTCACCCATCCCGTCATACAACAGGCAACCCTCGCGGTCGCCGATGATGTTCCAGCCCATGTGCGGCACCCTAACCCGCGTACCGTCCTCGGACTCCGGTGATAGTTTTTTCAGGTGCCCCGGGATCCAATTTAAGCCTGCCTCATCGCCTTCTTCGCTGGAAGAACCCATCAACTGCATGCCGAGACACAAACCCAATACCGGTACGCCCTGCCCCAAAACTTTTTCGTTCAGCGGGTCGATGAGCCGACATTCGCGGAACTTTCGCACCGCGGCATCGAAACTCCCGACACCCGGCAGGATCAACACATCGGCAGCGGCAACAACGGCCGGCTCGTCGCTGATCTCACTGTCAATCTTCAATCGCCGCAACATGTTTGCGACGGAACGGACATTGGCGACCCCGCTGTTGACGATCACGACTTTCATCGACGCGCCCTAACCATTTCCCGCCGCTATCGCGACGTCGCCGGAACGTTGGTTCAAAAATGTTTCTATCCATTCTTCCACAGCCAAAAGCGACCAGATCAGAAGGCGGCGATTCTCACGGCCCTGTAGATGGTCCTCAACAAGGCCGTGCACGGTGGCGCGGTCGACGAATTCGAAGATGCCCGCATCCTTGCCCATGATCCGTTTCCGCACGTAGTCGATGCTTTCCCCTTTGAACCAACTCGCATCCGGCGCCGAAAAGCCTTGCTTAACGCTTTGCGTGATCTCGTCCGGGATATAGCGCCGCATCGCATCGCGCAGCAACAGTTTCCCGTCGCGGGTTTTCTGAAAATACTTGCGCGTCTTCGGCCCCGGTTCGTTCTCGTTATGCGCGACTACTTCGCCGAGATTCCCCAGCTTCATCTCGACCGGAACCTGCATCGCAAAATCGACCAGATCATTGTCAAGAAACGGCACGCGGGACTCGAGCCCATGCGCCATCGACAGTTTGTCCTCGACCGTCAACAAACCATGGAGGAATGTCTTCGCCTCGAAATAAAGCGAATGGTTTACATAGTCCTGCGGTGTCGTCAGTTCGTCGGCATGCGAGGTGAAGACGCCGGCGAAGATGCCTCGCAAGTCCACGGCATCGACGGCATCGCCGAGCGGCCCCAGGAATTTCTCCAGCACGCCTTCCGGCAGCAGCCGTTTCCAGTAGCTGTAATATTTCCCGACATAATGTGGGAAATCGTCATTGACCACGGCACGATAGTATCGCCATGGATAGCCACCGAACAACTCATCGCCACCGGCGCCCGCCAAGACGACTTTACAGAAACGGCTGGAGAGATTGGCAGCATAAAAATTCGGATAGCTCTGCCCGACACGCGGCTCCTCCAGATGCCATGTGAGACGCTGCATGCAGCGCTCCATGTCGCCGGCCTTGAGCACCATCTCATAGTGTTCGGTCCCTATGTGATAGGACATGAACTCGGCCCGCTCCCGTTCGTCGAACACCAACTCCAGCCCGGATGCCGAATGCAGGTCGAATCCAACCGTAAATGTCTTCAGGTTTTCCAGGTCGCGGCTGGCGATGGCGGTGATGGATCCCGAGTCCATGCCGCCGGAAAGATAGCTGCCGACTTCGACATCGCTGACTAACTGCCGCCCAACCGCTTGGACGAACAAGCGGTCGAATTCTTCGAGATACGAGTCCCGATCGCCTGCACTGTCCGGCTGGACAAACTGGTAGTCCCAGTATTGGACCGGGTCCGCGATACCGTCAGCGCCATCCGCATTGTCGATAATCTGGAAATGCCCGGCCGGGAATGTTCTGACATTGTTGAAGAGCGTGCGGTCCGTGAAGAAATTCTGGAAGGCGAAATACTCGACAAGACCTTCGGTATCGATGCCTACGGAAAAGGCCGGATGTGCAAGAAACGCTTTGATCTCCGAAGCGAACAATACGGTATTGCCGATCCGGCAGACGTAGAGCGGCTTAACCCCGTATCGATCTCGTGCGAGGAATAATCGTTTCGTATGATTGTCCCAGACCGCGAAAGCGAACATGCCGTTCAGCCGGGCGACGACGTCCTCGCCCCACCGCACGTATCCCCGGAGCAGCACTTCGGTGTCGGACCGTGTCCGGAAGGCGACGCCCAGCGATTCCAATTCGGCGCGCAATTCTCGAAAATTGTAGATCTCGCCGTTATAGGTCACGACATATCGGTCGTCCTCGGTGAGCATCGGCTGTCGCGCGGCGGCGCTGAGATCGATGATCGACAGCCGCCGGTGACCGAAGGCCACCGCGCCATTGGCGAATTCATCCTCATCGTCCGGACCGCGGTGACGCAGCAGGTCCGCCATGGCCTTTACCACGGTTACCGACGCAGGCGCGCCATCGAGGTTCAGGTATCCTGCGATTCCGCACATCGCCGGTCAGCCCCCGGTCTTCCGGGCGATCATGGTGATGCCTGCATCTTCGACGCGCTCACGCTCGATTTCCATTCCCGCGTCCTCACACCATCGGCGAACCTCTTCGGGTGACTGACGATGCGCATTGATCGGGGCATACCAATCGAAATTGATGTGGTTCATCTCGTCGAGATCCATGTCCGGCCGATAGAAGGCTTTGAAGACATGCCAATAGAAGAGCCGTTGCAAATTGATCTTGCCCGCAGGAATGCCGAGGAGATCGATATCTTCCGGAATATCGACGTCTATATCCAAATCACCCAAGGTTTGGCCCAACCGGCTCAATGGTTCGAGAGATTTCCATGCCTCTTCCGGCGCCATCGATTGCAGCTTGTCGCGGATATAGTCATCCGTGAATTCGCGAATAGGCCCTTTGCGGCGATAGACGTAGAACATGAAGCGGCCGCCGGGTTTCAATTTCGGCGCGAGCGCCAACAAGGCTTTTCTGGTCGAGTCCGTATGATGCAAAACGCCTTCTGAAAAGATGGCATCCACGCTTTCCGATGGAAGCGGAAGGTCCGTGATATCGGCCTGAATGAACGCCGCATCGCCGAAGCCCCGTTCATTGAAACGAGCCCTTGCGACATCGACCGCGATGGAAATATCGGCGCCGATGTAGCGAATTTGATCTTGAATCGGGCTGAACAATTCCAACGCTGAATATCCGGCACCGCAACCCGCGTCCAACAGTACCGGTTTTCCCGACGCGCCTTGCAGGAACGCGAAATTCTCGGGCTGGCCGTAACGTTCGATCAGCCATGCCCGCATGTGCGCCAGGCCACTCTCGGACTCATAGGTCTCACGGCGATTCCATTTGTACCCGAACGTATCGCGGGTCTGGGCCTGCGAATCCGATTCCGTATCGACACCACGCGGCAAGCCGTCCCGCATCTCCAGGCCGAGCGCTTGCAATCGCGGTTCGATCTGGCCGGCCTCGGTTGCGCCGAGCAAGGCCCAGAACCATGCGGGTACGCCGTTAGAGGGAACGGATTGCGGAGACGACAAACTCGTAATCCTCTTGCGTCATTTGGTTGTGCAGCGGCAGCGCCATGCTGTTTCGCTCGCAATCGCGCGCGCCGGGAAAGTCATCGGGCGCGAATCGGTACTTGTCCCGATAGTAACCGAGCATGTGGACCGCATGAGTGCCCGGCCGGGTCGCAATTCCGTTCTCATGCAATATCTGCATGATTTCGTTCCGCGGCTTCGGCGCCTGCGCCGGGTCGATATAGGTGACATAGGCCTGCCAGGCGTGCTGTCCCGCTTCCGGGCGGGCCGGCGGCCGTATCCAGGGAATATCGGCGAAGGCCTCGTCGTAAAACCCGCTCCACCGCTCCCGCTCCGCGATGAACCCGTCCAGCCGCCCGAGCTGTACGCGGCCGACGGCACCCTGCAAATCGCTCATGCGGTAGTTGAAGCCAAGCCGGTTGAAATCCGGAAGGATATACGGCTGCGGCCCGTGATGCCGCTGCTCTTCGGAGATGGAGGCGCCATGATTGCGCAGTATCTCAGCCTTGGCCGCCAAGTCATCATCGGTCGTGGTGAGCATTCCGCCTTCGCCGGTCGTTATCGACTTGCGAGGATGGAAAGAAAAAGCCGCAAAGTCACCGAGCCCACCGGCCGGGTGCCCCTTGTAGCTGGCACCGGCGGCGCAGGCGGCATCTTCGACCACCGCCACCGAGTCCGGCAGCACCGCCCGCAATCCATCCATGTCGGCACACAGACCGAAGAGGTGAACCGGGATGACCGCCTTCGTCCGCTTTGTCACCTTCTGAGCGATCTGACTGACGTCCAGATTGAAGGTTTCCCGCTCCACATCCACGAAGACCGGCGTCGCACCGCAGTACAAAACGACATTGGCCGAGGCGACCCACGTAAAGGCCGGCACGATCACCTCGTCCCCAGGACCGATATCGAGGGACGCCAGCGCCAAGTGCAGCGCCGTCGTGCAACTCGTCGTCGCCAAGGCATGCCCGACGTCATGGCGTTTCGCGAATTCCTGCTCGAACGCATTGACCTCGGGCCCTTGCGTAAGCCAACCGCTCTCCAACGGACCCCGCAGGGCCTGCAACTCCTCGTCGCCGAATTTCGGTTTTGCGATGTCTATGCGCCGCCGACTCATAAACTTACCGATTCCCTTCGTCTTGCGTCGTTGAACAACACGACCACCCGCATATGCGCAAAGCGGTATAGCCATAACAATGGCGGAAATATCTTGGCGATGGGGTAGATCCAGCGACCCTTGCCAAGGCTGTGTTTCAAAAGATGTATGTCGGCATATTCGAACGATCCAAAATGCCGTCTGAACAAAGCCGCCAACTCTGCGCCGGTTTTGTAATTCAGGCTATCCCGGGTATAGCGAATATTCGCCGCTGAAGTTTCCGCCGCACTCTTATCTTTCTGATACTCGTTTCGAATGCCCAGCATCGCCCAAAATCGAAAATAAGCGTCCGACGTGATGGCGCCACCGAATGGAACATGGATGTGACATTCGATCGGCTGCCATTTCGACGGGAAAACATGAAAGCTAAATCCATCCCGCTTCAGACAACGCGAAAGTTCCGACAATGCCGCATCCAAATCCTGGATATGTTCGAGAACCTGATTCGAATAGATAAAGTCGAAATAGTCATCCGGAAACGGTAACGTGATCCCGCCTTTCGCATCGCTGAACCGAAACTCCGGCTGTGGCCCATCAGCGCGCCGGTCCACGTAGTCGCGCACATCGTATGCGTGGACCCGTGCGTATCCGCGATCACAGAACCGGTACGCATCCGTACCTGCACCGCAGCAAAAATCCAGAATGCGGGCGTCCTTCGATAGCGATAGGCCTGCGGCCTGCACGGCTCTTTCGTAGACGCTTGCCGGCGGCTCCTGGCTTGTTTCCGGCGACGCAACGCTCATTACCGGGCCCGCTGACGCCGCGCCTCGACTTCCGCAATGTGCGACGCGCGCCATTCGATCAATTCCTGCAGTCCCTCTTCGAGATCCTTCTCGGCCACGAAACCAATGTCCGCGGTCGCGCGATCCGGACTACCGATGCGATTACGCACCAATGTCGCCTGGCTCCGTTCCTGATAATTGATGGCCTGGTTGCTGCCGGTCAGCCGCAGCAACATCTCCGCGAGTTCCTTAAGCGAGGTTCGCTTGCCCGTCCCAACATTATAATATTGGGCTGCGACATCCGACTGCATCGCGCAAAGATTCGCCAGCCCGCAATCGCCGACATAAATAAAGTCGAACGCTTCGCTGCCGTCGCCGAAAATTGTCGGCCCTTCACCACGATCGAGCGCATCGAGCATTTTCATGATTACCGCGATATAAGCGCCCTGATAGTCCTGACGCGGCCCGTAGACGTTCATGTATCGCAGCCCGACCACCGGCAGACCGTATCGGTAGTGAAAGGCCGTGGCCATCGCCTCGCCGGCGATCTTGGTCGCCCCATAGAAGTTCTTGTTGTTGAACGGATGATCCTCGGTCATTGGCTCTTCGAGCGCGTCACCATAAACGGACGCCGAAGAGGAATAGACCAGCCGACTGACATTATTGGCAACGCAAGCTTCAAGCACGTTGAACGTTCCGCCGACATTCACCTCGAAAGCCGACCGGGGATACTCATGGCACTGCAATAGCCATAACGCCGCGAAATGAAACACGCCATCCGCGCCCTTTAACGCGGATCCCAGGATATCGGCCTGACAAATATCACCGCCGACATCGTAAATCTTGACGCGTGGATCTTTCAGCGCCGACGCCAAATTCTCCGACGTACCCCGCGCGAAATTATCGTAGACGACAATCTCGCCTACATCTTCCCGCACCAGCCGATCGACCGTATGCGATCCAATCAGCCCGGCGCCGCCGATGACGACAAATCTTTTGCCGCGAATTTCCATATCTCTTGCTTACCTTCTTGTATTTCGATTCGGGCCGAATCCTACAGACCGTGCCTCACCGCATAGACGATCCGGTCTTGGGTCGCCTCGTCGAGATAGGGATGCATGGGAAGGGAGAACACCCGCTCCGACAACCGATCGGAAACCGGCGTGCCTCCGCCTGCCGACGGGTAGTCCCGATAGGCGGTCTGACGGTGCAGCGGCAACGGATAGTAGATCGCGGTCGGAATGCCGGCCTCACCGAGATGTTTGACCACATCGTCTCGGCGGTCGGTCGTCACCGTATATTGCGCCCAAACCGACGTTGCGCCCGACATCAATCGGGGCGTTCCCACTATATTACCGAGTTCGGTGTTGTATCGATCCGCGATGCGCTGGCGCGCTACTATCTCGTCTTCGAAAATCGACAGTTTCTGCAATAGAACCGCCGCTTGCATGGTGTCCAGCCTGCCGTTCAATCCGATCCGTTGATTGTCGTATTTGTCGGTTCCCTTGCCATGCGCCCGCAAACTGTCCAGCACTTGGGCCATCGACTCGTCGTCGGTGAGAACCGCGCCGCCGTCGCCATAGCAGCCAAGCGGCTTCGCCGGGAAAAAGCTGATCGCCGTCGCGTCACCGAAAGTACCGACACGGCGGCCATCGAGCGACGCGCCGTAACTTTGCGCCGCATCCGCCAGCAGCTTCACATCGTGATCGCGGGCGATCTGGGTGATTTTCCCGTAATCCGCCGGTTGTCCGAAAAGATCGACTGCAATGATCACCTTCGGCCGGAGCGAGGCGGCCTTGGCCGTTTCGACGGCGGCCGCAACACTTTCCGGATCAGCATTGAAGCTATCCTCCAACACATCGCAGAAAACCGGCGTCGCGCCCAGGAAAGCGGCGACCTCCGCCGTGGCCGCGAATGTGAAGGTGGGCAGGATTACGGCGTCGCCGGGACCCACGCCCCACGCCATCAACGCTAGAAGAAGCGCGTCGGTTCCGCTTGAACAGGTAACCGCATGCGACGCGCCGGCGAATGCCGCCAGCTCGCCTTCGAGCTCCCGGACTTCGGGACCCATGATGTATTTGCCGTGGTCGACGACCCGCATCACGGCGTCATCGATACCTGCACCGAGCCGGCGGCGCTGCGCCTTGAGGTCGATGAACGGGATCGGCCCCTCCGATGGATCGTCCGACAGCTTCGCCGCGCTGATGTCGCTTTTTGTCATTCTTCTATAACCTCCAATCGATCTGGGCCCTTTTCCTGATATCGCGTCCCGGTTCGGGGGCAAACGAGGTCGTCGCCCAGCCGGTCACCGGCATGCGACACCCAACCGATCCGCCGGGCCGGAATGCCGGCCACCAGTGCATGCGGTGCTACCGCCGATGTCACGACCGCACCTGCCGCAATCATGCTGTACGCGCCGATATCATGGCCGCATACGATCGTCGAATTTGCACCGATCGATGCGCCGCGCCCGACCGTGGTCGGCAAGAATTCCTCCTTGCGCTCGACTTCGGCCCGCGGCGTCTTGACGTTGGTGAATACGCAGGACGGTCCGCAGAACACACCGTCTTCCAATGTGACACCTTTATAGAGGCTCACATTGTTCTGAATCTTGCAGCCGTCGCCGACGGAAACATCCGGGCCGATCATCACGTTTTGCCCAATGACACAGTCCTTCCCGATCCGGACGTTTGCGAGAATGTGACTGAAATGCCAGATCTTCGTGCCGGCGCCGATTGAGCACGGATCGTCTACGACCGCCGACTCATGGACCATGACATTTGGATGCGCCAATCCCGCTGATGCGCCACTTTTGCCATCATCCGATGACTGTCCGGACATCGACAATTCGGCGGCATGCAACACCTTGAGCACCCGCACGCCCTCGCGACCATCCGTCCGCGGCGTGGTCCCGTTCGCGACGCAATCCAGGAAATGCTGGCATTCGAGCCGAAGTGGTTCCGCCTCATCCAGTTCGACGGCCACGGCGTCGGCCTTCGCCGGTTGGGGCATGCCGTGGATCCAATCAATTCGATGCGGATATAAAAGAAATTTTTCCGCCCACGGCGCGCCGTCATCGAAGACCGCCATCGCACGGTCGCCGACCACTACAAGTTTCTGTTCCTTGAAGGGATGAAGCCAGGACACGAATACATGCGCCTGAACACCGTTGGAGAACTTCATGTGCGTGGTCGTAACGTCGGCAATGACTTGGTGCAGATAATTCGCGCCGGTGGCATCGACCGTTTCCGGAGCATCCCCAACCAGGGACAAGATCATGGAAATGTCGTGCGGGGCAAAGCTCCAAAGAATGTTCTCTTCCCGCCGCACCTTCCCGAGGTTGAGCCGGTTGGAATAGATATATTGCAGTCGGCCGAGATCGCCCTGCGTTACGAGCGCCTTCAGTTTCAGGAAAGCCGGGTGGTATTGCAGCAAGTGACCGACCATAAGACGCCGGTCCACCGAATCGGCGACATCACAAAGCTCCTCGGCCTCCTTCGGGTCGAGCGCCAAAGGTTTCTCGACGAAGACGTGTTTCCCGGCGTTCAGCGCCTCTCGCGTCAATGCGCCATGTAGCACGGCCGGTGACGCAATGGCGACGGCATCGATCGCCGGATCATCCAATAACTCGGCCCAAGCCCGAGCCGGAACACCGGCGGCCTTCGATTGCGCCTGAGCGACCTCGTCCGAGGGATCATGAATCGCACAAAGGGCATTAAGTTCGGCAAAATTCCGCACGAGATTCTTGCCCCAATAGCCACAACCGGCTACCGCGACCCGTACAGGCGCAGTGTTCTTGTCTACCATTCTAGTTTTCCGAAGATACGCAGGGCGGGTTCGCCCAATGCTACCGCACACCGGGTGAAACCGTATTTCACCGGGCGCGGGAGGTTAAAGTACCATGTTCATAGCATGAACGTCAAGAAATCTTTGGCTTTCCGCGGGTCGAGCGGCGGCTGGCGTTTCCATCGCCTGACCCGGATGTGCCTCGCTGGGCAAACAGCAGACGCGTTTTTGTTCCCGGCCAATCTGTGGGAATATAGTGCAACTCCGGCAAAGGCAGGTGCACCGGATCACGGCATGGGAGGAAGTCCATGGCACTCGAAGAATCCGACGACATCCTGGAAGTCGAACCGTCGACCATCCAGGTCGATCCGCTTTCCATCCATATCGGGGCGACCATTAGCGGTATCGATCTCCAGTCGCCGCTGTCCCCGCAACAGGTTGCGGAAATCCGGGCGGCGTTGGTGGAATGGAAAGTGATCTTCTTCCGCGATCAGCCGCTGACCCACGATCAGCAAATTGCATTCGCGCGCCAATTCGGCGACACCACGCCCGGCCATGTCGTCTACGGCAACACCGACACGCATCCGGAAATCTATGCCGTCGCAAAAAACCGCAAGGCCAACCGATTCCAAGGCGAGGTCATGTACCGCGCGTGGTCGGGCTGGCATGCCGATATCACGGCGGCGATCAACCCGCCCTTCGCATCGATCCTGCGCGGCGATGTTGTCCCGCCCTTTGGCGGTGATACGCAATGGACCAATCTCGCCGCGGCCTATAACGCCCTTTCGCCGGCGATGCGGGAATTCCTGGACGGTTTGCGGGGGCAGCACCGGTTTGCGCCGCCGCCGGGCGTCGACGCCTCCGACGAGTACCGCGCGCTCATGCGCAAGCGGACGCTGGTGACCGAACATCCCCTCGTGCGGGTCCATCCCGAATCCGGCGAACGCGTGCTATATATCAGCCCGTCCTTCCTGAAATCCATCGTCGGCCTGACGCCGCGCGAAAGCCAGAGTCTGCTCGAAATCCTATGGGAACACGCGGTGCGGCCCGAATTTACCGTCCGCTTCAAGTGGGAGCCCGGCAGCATCGCCTTCTGGGACAACCGTTCGACCGCCCACTTGGCGCCGCGCGACATCTTCGATTCCGAATTCGACCGGCAGTTCTACCGGGTGACGCTGATGGGCGACGTACCGGTCGGTGTGGACGGCAAACCCTCGACGCCGCTGGAAGGCGATCCGATCGAAGCGATTTAGGCGCACACCCCGCTACCCTCACAAGAGCTTGAATGGAGCCGCCCGAGCCCCCGATGCTATAGCCGTGCATGGACCACCCGAGGAATTGGATCATGCGCAAACTCGACCCCGCGATCGGCCGCCGCCCCCTTCTGACCGGCCTGCTGGCCGGGGCCGCGATGTCGCTCTCGACCACCGGTGCATCTTCCGCCGTGCCCGCCGTCCCGACACCCCGGCCCGCGCCGCAATGGGACGTGTCCGAATGGCTGAACGGCGACGGCCGCAATGTCGACGCGCTGCGCGGTACGGTTATCGTCATCGATTTCTTCCAGCTCTGGTGTCCGGGGTGCATCGCCTTTTCGATCCCGTTGATGAACCAGTGGGAAGCGGATTTCGCGAAGGAGGTAAAAGCGGGCCAGATCGCCTTCGTCAGCATTCACACCGTTTTCGAGGGCCACGGCTACCAGACGCCGGAACGGCTCGAACGTTTCATCCGCAAGAAGAAGATTCTCCACCCGGTCGGCATCGACCGCCATGTCGACGGGAGCCATGTCCCCGAAACCATGCGCCGCTTCCGCACCCGCGGCACACCGGAAATGGCGATCATCGACAAGGCCGGGATGATCCGGCTGCAGGAATTCGGATATTTCGACCCCGCCATCGGCGAAGGCCTGATCCGGCGCCTTCTTGGTCGAAGCGTAGGCTGACCGCCTGTCAGCCGTCCTGTTCGCGATCGAGATTTTCCCGGCGGCCGGCGAGTTTCTCTCCCGTCTCAAAATACCGTCCTATCAGGGCGAGCGCCGCCTCGGCTTCGTTCTCGGCGGTCCAGCCGCTCAATGGATAGCCGTGCCACGGTCCCTTGAGGTCCAAGGGCGGCAAGGACAACGCATCCCACCGTGTCTTAGCGGCCTCCATCAAATCCTTGGTCGGCAGCGAGACCGGCAGATAGGGATGTTCCCGGCAGGCGTTGATCAGAATCGCCGACGCGCCGCGTCCCTCGGGGTAGTGTTCGTCCGGCCCCGGCGACACCGACGGGTCGAGGCGCGGCACCTTGCCGCGAATGACCTCGACGTCGCGATGCGGCTGCATGCTGTAGGAAAGAGACCAGAGAACCGATTCCATGGAGTCCGGATCTACGTCGGCATCGACCGCGATGAACATCTTTCCCAGCGACGCATCGAACCCCGCCGCCGAGCGGAGCGCCTGCCACGGCTGACCGATCGCCGGGTTGTCGAGTTGGATGACGAACAGCATGTTGCAGCTCGCCATCTCATGACAGGCCACCTTCGTCACCGACGGGATGTTGCAGGCGTTCTTGAGATGGTTGAGGTAGATCGCGTCGAACGCGACCTTGCGGATAACGGTGCTTTCGCTCGGCGGATATTCGCTGATGATGCCCTGATAAACAGACTTTCGCCGATGCGTAACGGCGGTGACGTCGAACACCTTTTCCATCTTGCGCGGCCCGATATAGCCGCTCGCTTCGCCGAAAGGCGCCTCCGGCTCGAGAACGTCGGTGCGGATCGTGCCCTCGATCACGATCTCGGCGGTCGCCGGCACCATGCAATCGACGGTTTCCGCCTGGACGACCTCGATAGGCGCGCCGTTCAGCGCCCCCGCCAATCCGTATTCATCGACCCCATAGGGAACCTTGCTGGCCCCGGCCAACAGCAGCGACGGCGGTCCGCCGATGAAGATCGCCGCCTCCAGCGGCTTACCCGCGCGGCGCGCCTTTTCCCACTGGATCGCGAGATGCTGCGTCGGCACGTCGGTTGCGCAGCCGACGCGGTCCGGCGCTTTGATCATGCCGCGATAAATGCCGAGGTTGTACGCGCCCGTCTCCGGGTCGCGCGTCACCCATACGCCGGCGGTGATGAACGGCGACGGGTCGAAGCCCGGCGTCGAGATTAGGTGTGGGAAACGATCGACCCCGCCATCCAGATCCGGCGCCTTGAGCACCACCTCCTTGACCGGCGCATCGGCGGCCGCCACCGATTCCGGCGGCAGATGATTGCCATGCGCGGCCGCCCATTTTCCGGCGATCTCCGAACTCTCGACCCCCAGTGCGGCACCGTATACATCCCGCGAACACCCCAGCGATCCCAGCACGACCGAGCCATCGTATTCGCGCCCGCGGGGATCGGTCACGTTGCGGAACCAAAACGCCTTCCGCTCGGGTTCCGGCAAGCCACGGAATTGCAGCCGGACGAGCGGTACGAGTTCGGTATCCTTGCAGACCCGTTCCTCGATCACGTGAACAAGGTCACGGCGCTTCAGTTCCTGCAAATAGTCCCGCAAATCTCGATAGGCCATGCTGCGTCTCCGCGAAGCCCGGCCGGCCGGCCCGGCCTCTATCTATGACATTAGCAATGTGGCATAGTATATGGGCGCATACGAGAAGGCTACCTGACCCAAAATGCTGCAAAGGAAAAGCCCGTGAAACTCGCGGTACCGGATCTCATTTCCAATTCGTACTTCCCGGCGATCGCAGCGGTCGAACTCGGTTTCTTCCGCGACGAAGGCCTGGACATGGCGTTCGAGCACGTCTTCCCGGTCGACAAATGCTGCGAAATGATGCGCGACGGCGCGTTCGAGATGGTCGCGGGCTCCGCCCATAGCGCCCTTGCCGCCTTTCCCGACTGGAAGGGCGCGAAGATCCTCGCATCTCTGGCGCAAGGCATGTACTGGCTGCTGGTGGTCCGAACCGACCTGGACGCGGAGCGCGGCGACATCTCGGCAGTGAAGGGGCTCAACATCGGCGCCGCGCCCTTCGTCGATCTCGGCCTCCGCGGCATGTTGACGGAAGCCGGCATCGACATTGAGGCCGACAAGGTCAACATCGCGCCGGTGCCGGGCGCCATCCAACCCGGCGTGTCCTTCGGCGTGACCGCTGCGCAGGCGTTGGCGGACGGGAAGATCGATGCCTTCTGGGCCAATGGCATGGGCGCGGAGACCGCGGTCCGTCAGGGTATCGGCAAGGTCCTGGTGGATATCCGGCGCGGCGACGAGCCAACCAAGGCCTTCAACTACACGATGCCGGCGCTGCTATGCACCGATGCCTTGATCGAGCGCAATCCGGATGCCGCGGCCGCGGCGGTCCGGGCGATCGTGCGCACGCAGGCGGCGATCAAGGCGGATATAACTCTGGCGACCAAGGTCGGCGAAGCGCATTTTCCGGCGTCCGACGCCGCCATGATCGCAGATGTGGTGGCCCGCGACCTGCCCTACTACGACGCCGCGATCTCGCCAGAGTTCGTCCATGGTATGAACGAATTCATGATCTCGCTGGGCTGGCTCGACGGGCAGGTCCCGTACGAAAGCGTCGTCGCAACGCGATTCTCGGATCACTGGGCCGCGTAACCGGCCGCGACAGGAGGCAAGAATGGGACAAGGAAAACCCCATATCGAATTCACCGCCCTGGATATGGACAGCGGGTGGGAAACGCCGCCCGGATATCCCGAGGGCATCAAGCAAAAGATCCTCGCCGCGGATATCGACGAGACGAACAAGACCGGCTCCCGGTCGCGCCTGCTGCGGTTCGACCCCGGCGCCTATTCGACGGAACCTTTCGTCCACGATCACTGGGAGGAAGTGTATCTGGTCAGCGGCGACCTGACCGTCGGGAACGACGCCGAAGGAAACGGCGGCGAAGCGTTCAGGGCGCCGACCTACGCCTGCCGCCCGCCGGGCGTCTATCACGGACCGTTCAAGTCGGAAGGCGGCTGCGTGCTCTACGAGACGCATTATTACTACGAACCCGATTCGGACTGAGCGGCCGGCCGGCGCCTATGCTTCGGCGCCTTCCTTCGCCATCGCGACCGCCGGTTCGAACTGACGGACCAGCCGGCGCAGAAAATCGGTCACCACGATCAGCTCGGCACCGCTCATCCCGTCGAACCACCGATCGTTGACGCTGCGCAGCGTGGGCGCAAAGGCGTTCAACCGTTCGAATGCCAACGGCGTCATGCGCAGGGAAACGGCCCGATTATCCGCCGGGTCGGTCGATTTCTCGACCCATCCCGCCGCCTCCAACTTCATGACGATCGCGGTGACCTGTGCTGCGGCGACATGCAGATGATCGGCGATTGTGCGCACGCGAACATTTCCCTGCTGCTGAAGATGCATCAGCGCGGTCAGCACGGAAAACTCCGCCATGCTCACCGACAAGGCCTTGGACAACTCGCGCCGCATCGCCTGCAGCCGTCCCGATGCGGCGAACAGCAGGGCGATCAATTCCCGGAATTCATGATCCTCGCCCCCGACCAACAGGGCATCGATGGAGACGGTCAGCGCACGGTCTTCACGTGTCATGGATCAGCTCTCGCCTCTGGAATGCGGTTGGAGCGGCCTCGAGAGGGCCACCGTATCAGATTGAATTAGCTATGTCTCATTGCTATTCTTTTGGCCCGATATTGCATAATGGAGATGGTAGGCAATGCCCCGATCCACGAAATCGCAGGCAGGCGGCTTAACGGACGACAGGTTCCCGGGCGGCCTTCGAACCGGCGCGCAATATCTCGACGCTCTTCGCAACGACGGCCGGCGCGTCTTCATCGACGGCGAGGAAGTGAACGACGTCACGGCCCATCCCGCCTTCGCGGAACCGGCGCAGACGATCGCGCGTCTGTTCGACATCTCGAGCGACCCGGCCAACCGGGACCTGATGACCTACCCCTCGCCGTCGACCGGCGAGCCGGTGAACCGGATTTGGCAATTGCCGTATTCCGTCGACGACCTGCAGAAACGCCGGGCCGCGATCGAGCGCTGGTCGGAGGAAAGCTTCGGTTATATGGGCCGGTCCCCGGATCATGTCGCCGGATTCTTCGCCGGTTACGCCGCGGAACCGCAAACCCTGGCGCAAGACGGCAACGAAACCTTCGCCGACAACGCGGTCCGAATTTATGAATTCCTGCGCGATAACGACGTCTACATCAGCTATACCATCGTGCCGCCGCAGATCGACCGCTCGAAACCGGCGCATCAGCAAGACCCGCCCGATCTTTATGCCGGCGTCGTCGACGAACGGGACAACGGCATCGTCATCCGCGGCGCACAAATGCTCGGCACCGGCACCGTATTATCTGACTACGTCCATCTTTCGACGATTCATCCTCTGCAGCCCGGCGACGAGAATTATGCAATCTCCCTGATCGTCCCGTGCAACGCGCCCGGCGTGAAGATCTACTCCCGGCGATCTTACGCGGGCGCCGCCTCCAGTGTCTTCGACTACCCGATGGCATCGCAATTCGACGAAACGGACTCGTTGGTCGTCTACGATTCCGTCTTCGTGCCGTGGGAACATGTCTTCGTTTTCAAGAACACGAAAATTTGCCGGGACCAGTGGTTCGAAACGCCGGCGCATATCCTCGGAAACAATCAGGCGCAGATCCGGTTCGTAACAAAGCTCCGGTTCCTGACGGGGCTCGCCAAGCGGATCACGGAGATGAACGGGGTCTGGCCGATGCCGCCGGTGCAGGCGCAGGTCGCCGATATCTCCGTTCAAGCGGCGATGTACGAGGGTCTGCTCGATGCCCAGATCGCGACGGCCGCGCCAAATCAGAACGGCGTGTATGTCCCGAACCCGCAGATCCATTACGCGGCGATGTCGCTGCAATCCCGTCTCTACCCCGAGGTGCTCAACATCCTTCGGGAACTCGCGGGCGGCGGCCTTATCCAGTTGCCGTCGGATGTGCGGGACTTCGAGCGCGATGAATCCGGCGAGGATATCCGCCGCTACATCCAATCGCCCGACATGCCGGCGGAAGATCGCGTCAAGCTCATGAAGCTGGCCTGGGATGCGGTCGGGTCGGAATTCGCCGGACGCCACGAGCAGTACGAGAAGTTCTATGCCGGGGCGCCCTTCATCGTGAAGAACCGATTCATGTGGAATTACGATTTCGATAAATGCGAGTCGCTGATCGACAAGGCGCTCGCCGGCTACGACATGACCGGACGCACCACCGACTGACCCGGCCGCGATTTCCCGGACGGCGCATTTCCGCTAAAACCGGGAAAGATCATTCATGAATCTTTCCGGGAGAGAAACCGATGCCCATGATCCGTGTCGAAATGTTCGAAGGCCGCACCATCGAGCAAAAGCGAAACCTGGTAAAAGCAGTGACCGACTGCTTCATCGAGACTTGCGGCGGCAAGCCCGACCAGGTGCATGTCATCGTCGACGAGGTAAGCCAGGAGAATTGGGGCGTCGGGGGCGAATTGTTCGCCGACAAATGATGGCCGCCCGTTGATCCATTAAAATGGAACCAACCGCATCATGCGAATGACACCGAAGCCCAATCGGGAAATTCGGTAGCGCCGCTACTTCGCAGGGATCGAGACCGGGGCGTTGCCGGTGATGACGAGCGTTTGGATACGTTCGTTCTCGACCGCCTTCATGATCGCGTCGGCCCGCACCTTTTCTGAGATCGCCGACAACACCTGGCGGATTTCGCTCGCGTTGAAATCCTTCGGCAGTTCGGCGAACAGCTTCTTCACGCCAAGGCCTTCGTTGGCGCGGCGCTCGGCTTCCTGCTTGGCGATCTTGGTCAGCACGACCTGGCGCTTCAGGTCTTCCTCAGCCGCGACACGCTCGGCGATCGCGTTCCGCACCTTGGCGTCCGGCAATATCTTGCGCAACTGCACCGGCATGATGCTGAACGAGGTCCGGGCCTCCTGCTCGGTAAATCCGACTTTGATCAGATCCTGGATCAGACGGTCCTCGAATTTCTGCTGCATCAGCGCCGCGACTTCGGGCAGCTTCTCGATGCTCGCCTCGGCCCAGGGAAATTGCGAGACCGCGTCGCGCACCGCCGACCGGGCCGACGGGAAGATCAACTGACCCCGATAGTAGCCGGTGCCGCCAACCCGCTGATAAATTTTCCACGCCACGCTGGCATTCAGGCGGAACGGAAAGGACACGTCGATCTCCAGCGGGTTGCGGTCCGCCGACAGCGCCGTCACGCTCTTGCCGTCACGCGAGGTCGATGTGAAATGCAGGCTCTGCCGCCGAATCGTCATCTGACGCGTGGTGTAGAGCGGATTGATCAGATGCAGGCCTTCGCCATAGGTTTCCGTTTGGACCTTCCCGAACAGGTCGGCAACGGCGACCATGCCCGGCGATACGGTGATGATGCTGGCCACCAGCGTGGCGATGCCCCAGATGATGGCGGCCACCGGCGGCACGAGCAGGCGCACGCGCCGGACCAACAGCCCGACGACAAAGGCCACGACGCAGACAATCGAAATGATGATATAGGCCATCGGTCCAGGTCCTCTCGCCGCCGCGGCACGCATACCGGCCGCCCGGAACGAACGTCCGCCGAAACCCTTGAAAAAGCGTTAATCGGCCGGGTCGCCGGTCGGGCCGGTTGAGCCAGATTTCTGGGTAGGTTGGCGCGATCGTTAGGCCGCGCCCTCGTGCGTCACCGCGGCAGGCCACCGCGATTGCGAATCACCGTGGTTAAAATGGACCCCACGAAGTCTTCCGTGATGTCGTCGCCGGTGACCAGCAGTCGATAGTAGATCGGCCCGAAAACGGCATCGATCAACGTGTCGATATCGCCCAGATCGCGGGAATCAGCCGCCGCAAGAATAGCCTCCTTCAGTGCCTCGCGACGCGGTCGCGCGTAGTATTCGGCGAAGGCTTGCGCGAGATCGCTGTCCGTTTGCTTGGCTCCGATCAAGGCGCGCACCGAGGCCCCGAGACCCCCGTTGAACAGGGCGATTGTGTCGAACAGCTGACGGCGAAAAATCTCTTCGACCGGGACTCCGCCCGCCGGTGACTCGACAGGTGTCATCTTCGACACAACGCTTTCAAGCACCACGGCCGACTTGTTGGGCCACCAGCGGTAAATGGTGGCCTTGCTGACGCCGGAGCGTTCGGCGATGGCATCCACCGTTAGCTTTGCAAATCCCGATTCCAGCAAGATTTCCTCGGCCGCCTTAAGCACGGCGCGATGTGCCGTTTTGCTGCGCCGCCGGCCGGCCTCTCGACGACGCGGGCGGTCCTCTGATAATGGATCGCTCATATTTTCCCTTGACGAAACGATACGTTTCGTTTTATTTAATTAATTGCGAAACGAAACGTCTTGTTTTATCCGCCTGTGGCCCGCAGGTCAACGGCTGAACACCTAAACGACGCGAGGCCGGAATGCGACTTTGGTATCAGAGCATGTCTTCATCGACGATGTGGCCCGGCTACACCGAGGCGCTGGCTCGGCAACTGGACCGCATCGCCGGCGACGGCACGACAATCGAAATCCACGGAATCGAGAAACAGGGCGGTATCGGCGACAATTACCGATACCTGGAGCATATCGAGACTCGGGAAGCGCTCGACAACGTCGACCGCGCAACACGAGCCGGCTTCGATGCGTTCCTCATCGGCAATATCGGTGACCCCGGCCTTCGGGAAGCCCGCGAACTGACCGACATTCCGGTCCTGGGCCTGTGCGAAACCTCGTGCCACGTGGCCTGCATGATGGGGTGGAGCTTTTCGATCGTCGCGGGAAACCGAAAGTTTACGCCGCGCGTTCTCGAAAACATCGCCCGATACGGCCTTCAATCGCGGCTTGCCGCCGTCAATCATATGGACGTTGCCCGTCTCGCCGCGTTGGACGACGGCTTCGGCGACGACGCTGCCAGAGCCGACCTTATCGACGCGTTCAATGGCGCGGCGGCAATGGCCGAAGACTCCGGCGCAGAGGTGATCATTCCCGCGGTCGGCGTTTTCATGACGCTTCTGTCCGAATACGGCGTCAACCGGACGCCAGGCGGAATTCCGATCCTGAACGGGGTCGCCGCCTTAGTGAAGATGGGTGAGACGGCGGTCCAACTAAGCCGCCTCTCCGGCATTCCCTTTACCAGCAAATACAACGCCTACGCGCCGCCGCCGGACGGCGAGCTCGATGAGCTCCGAACGGTCTACGGCCCCGAGATTTTCGCAGCAACCGGCACACCGTCAACGAAACCGGGCCGGTAACCCGAAAAAACACCGCTTTTGCACATGACACACTTAGCACTACGTGAGGAAAATACGATGGATCTTCAATTAACGGATCGCGTTGCGCTCGTAACGGGCGCCAGTTCAAATGGCCTCGGCCGCGCCATCGCGCGCGGGCTCGCCGAGGAAGGCGCCCAGCTGATCGTAACGTCGCGCCGGGAAAAATTGTTAAACGAATTTGCGGACGAGGTCGCCGACAAAGGGCTCAAACGTCCAATTGTGATCGCAAGCGACATCATGGAACCGGGCGCGCCGAAAAAGCTCGCCGAGGCCGCACTCGCCGAAGCTGGCAAAATCGACATTCTCATCAATGCGGCGGGCGGCAGCCGCATTATCCCCTTTCATTCCGAACACGATGTCTGGGAAGAGGCAATGACGCTGAATTCGATTCGGCCGCGCGAGCTTGCGGAGGCTGTGATCCCATCCATGATCGACAACGGCTTCGGCAGGATCGTCAACATCACCGGCAAATCGGAACCCGAGCGCCCCTTGGCCGGAAAGATCAATGCCGCAATGGCGGCGAAGTCGATGCTGCATATGTGGTCCAAGGATGCAGCGCGCGAAGTCGGCCCGCATGGCATTACGATCAACTCCATCGGCCCCGGCAAGATCATGAGCGAGCAGATTCGGAAAAAATACACAGAGGAAGACCGGAAAGCCGTCGCGGCCGACATCCCCGCCGGCTACTTCGGCGAACCGGAAGACCTGTCCTGTGTCGCCGTCTTTCTCGCCTCTCCCATCGCCCGGTACGTCACCGGCACCATCCTCGCCGTCGATGGCGGCTACCGCCGTTACGCATATTGAGCGGGGAAGCGCGCAACACCGGTACCGGTCAGCGCCCAACCGCTATTCAAACTGCTTCGGGAAACTTTTGATCCCGCTAAGGTCGCCGGACCAGGACTGGGCCGAACTTGTCCAGATCTGGTTCTGCGGCGGTAGATCTTCACGGTGATCCAAAGTCGCCGGCCTCAGGGCGATGATCGCCGGGTTGGCCTCGTCCGACGTCGAATACAACGACGTGCCACAATCCGGGCAAAAAGCCTGCACCCGTTTCGTACCGCTGTCCGCCGTCTTCACATAGTGTTTCGGCGTGCCGGACAACAGCTCGAACGTATCGCCCCGCGCCGGCGCAATCGTACGATAGGCCGAGCCGGCGAATGCTTGGCAGTCGGTGCAGTGACAGATGACCACATGCTTCGGATTGACCTCTGCCGTGTAAGAGATGGCGCCGCAATGACATTTGCCGGTGACTTTCATGGATTTCGTTCCTTAGGCAGTCCGATAGATGCGCATTTTAGGACGCCGGCGCGCAACCGGGAAGTCGTCGCCGCAATCGAAATTGCGGACGACTTTCGCGCAGACAGGACTGCCCATAGAATTCAATAACCGAATTGGGGACTATCGCCTACACGCCCGGAAGAAGATTGATGGAGAAAGAATTTGGCGCGCGATACCCGGCCGCCGGGTGAAAAAGAGAACTATATGCATGACTACGGCGGCGCGCTGACGGAGCAGATCATCGCGGGGCGCACCGCCGACGTCCATGGCGCATTTTTTCTACCGTATCTCCACGCCGGAATGACGCTGTTGGACTGCGGCTGCGGCCCCGGCACGATTACCGTGGGCTTGGCCGGTGAAACCGCCCCGGGCGCCGTGACCGGAATCGACCTCGAAGAAAGCCAATTGGAGATCGCCCGCGAAAACGCCGCCAATCTCGGCGTCGCCAATGTGACATTCGAAAGCGGCGACGTGTACGACCTTCCGTACCAGGACGACCGGTTCGATGCGGTTTTCAGCCATGCCATGCTCGAGCATATGCACGATCCGATTGCCGTCTTGGCGGAAATGCGCCGGGTTCTGAAACCGGGCGGCCTGGTGGGCATTCGGTCTATCGACCTGGGTGCAACGCTGATTGCGCCTCACGATGCCGTCCTAACCGAGGCCCACGATATCTGGCGTAAGTTCAGGCGGCACTGCGGTGGGGACCCGTTCATGGGCCGCCGCCTCCGGGCGTTGCTCCGGGAAGCGGGCTTCGCGAGAACGACGGGAACCGGGTCGTGCGAAACGTGGGGCACGCCGCAATCGACCCGAACAATGACGGCAGCGCTCACCAGCGAGTTCACCGGGCCGAGGATCGCCGAAACCGCAATCAAGATGGGTTGGGCGGATCAGGCGCAGATGGACGAAACCGCCCGCGCCCTCAAGGATTGGGGCGACAACGAGGACGCCTTTATGGCGATCGTTTGGTGCGAGGCGGTCGGCTGGAAGGAGTGACCGCAGCGACGATGGAACGTCCGGTCGACCGAGATATAGCCTGCTTCAACGGAATGGGCGGCCAGTAAGAACCACCAATTTTGATGCGATGCAGAAGACCGAGCCGTGCCGCCTCTAATCCTACGGCGGCGTGCCTCGCGCCACTATCTTGTGCGCGGCTGCCGCCCGCCTCTATTTCTCGATAATCCAACTCACCACGGAGCAATCGCGCGCAGTCGACATCCGTTGCTTTGCCCATCCGGAAAAACGGAAGGGCTCCTTGGCTGCCGATGGAAATGGCGGGGTCTTCGTATTGTCCCTTTACCAGGACCGGCGACGACGCATCGACGAGACTGAAGTCTTTCGGCCGCGCTTCGAAACGAAAATCGAGACGCTCGGAGGAAAGATTTGCATTGCCGCGCGCGAGGCGGAGCTTGCCCCCCTTTACCTGCAATCGTCCGATTTCGGGAAATTCATCCCGGGATTCCGGCGCAGCAACGTCGCCGGCGACTTCTGCCGTCACACCCAGATTCCAATTCACGCACCCATCGCGGTCACGCTCCAACGATAGCCGGGGATTGCCGATCACTATTTCCGGCAGAACAAGGCTGCCGGACAGAAGCGGCCACGCTTCAAACGACACAGCAACCGTCGAGGCGGCGGCGAGCACGTCATGCTCGGCCCATTCGGCGTTGGCGATCCGGACATCGGCCAATTGGAGGCGGGTAACCCAACCCGGTTCGACGTCAAGACGGCCGATGTCCACCTGTCTGCCCAAAGCACCGCTCGCAAAGGATTCGGCCTCGTCCGAAACCGAATTCCAATCGATCAGGAAAAACGTGGCCACGGCAGACACAATCACCACCGAAACCGAGAGAAAGGCGAAGCATATACTCTTGACGATTTTCATTTCCGATACGTCCGCGGCGTTTGCACGCCGCCGCTATTTTCTCGTGCGGCCGGCGGTCACGCTAAGAGAGCGCGACTCGCCGGGCATCCGCGAAGCTATTGGCGGCTGTAATAGCTGTTGACCGAGTCGCGGAATTTGGCGTCTGCGAAGTTCGGCCAATCGTCTTTGTCGAAACCAGGCGCATCCTTAAGCCGCTCCTGGTCAACATTCAGAATCATGCATTCGTTCGCGGTATCGACGCCGAGTTGGTGAAACGGAATGGCGAAATATTTATCGCCGAGCCCGAGAAACCCGCCGAATGACAGGACCGCATATTCGATCTGTCCCGACGAAACATCGATCATGAGGTCTTTGATGTTTCCGAGGTCTTCGCCAGCGCGATTCTTGACGCTGTCGCCGGTAATGGTGCTGGAGGAAAGAAGAGTGGTTGCCATTGTACGTCCCTATCCGTTTTTTGAATTAAATACTCGCGGCCGGCATTTGGGCTGACCCGCCGTGCACATATTCAACGGGTCCATCCTCAACAAGTTCCGACCTGTAATCGCGACACCTCAATACCGTCCGGGAACGAAATGGTGGCGAAGACGTTCTTGTTGGTATGTCAGCCGATGCTTCAGTGAGACACGTTGAACAGGACGTCGGCGGCTAAGAAAGAATCGTCGCTTTAGTAGCTTCGATACTTCGGAGGCAAATCATTGCCAGCAACCAACACACTCAATTGGGATCGGGCGCTCGACAGCCGGCGCTGAAAATCGGCCACGGTCGTGTCGAACACATAGGCCGCGTCGTCGTGGCTCAGTCCATTGACCGAAACCAAAACCAGAATAAAGCGGGCTTCGTCGTCGAGTGATCGAAAGTATGGATAAATTTCCGCAAAATCATACCTGTCGCCCAAAACCGATGTGGGTCCGCGACGCGGATTTCGAGCGGGCTCTATCTGAGCGTCCTGCCCGGCTCCGTGGAGCCGCCACAGAAGTCTCAAAACCCACGCCCTCGCGCTCACATTCGGCGTCAAAAGATCGCGATCCCCGACGGCCACGGAAATGCATTCGGCAGCCAGACGATCGGCTGCGTACCGGTCTCCACACAGCGAATGCGCAGAACATCGCACGTGCGGAATTTCCAATTCTATTCGATCGAGATTACCTAGGTCTTTGTAGTTTCTCCCCATTTTGCGGCCCCTCCCAAAGCCCGCATGCATCCACCGTACGCGTGAAGAGGGGCTAGGAGTCGATTGGTCCGGTTTCGTACTCAGCCTATTATTTGGGCGGTTTGTCGATTATGGCTCTCGGGAAGTGCGCATTCGCCGCACAAATCCAAAAAGAACGAGAGACCAGAGCGCTCCCGCCACATTCTCTCTCTTGGAGCGATTCATGTCGGAATATTTTCCCCTACCAACCCGCAATAACTTGCTAAACCAACTGAACCCGGCGGATACGGCGTTGCTGGAGCCGTTTCTGACGGAAGTCGCGCTGAATACCGGCGAAGTCCTCATGGACGCGCTGGAGCCGTTTTCGCACGTTTATTTCGTGACGAGCGGTATCGTTTCAGTCGTCGCGAATTCCCATGAGGGGCCAACGGCCGAGGTCGGCATCTACGGTCGCGAAGGCATGGGATCCAGCGCGTTCGTTCTCGGAAGCGACCGATGTCCCAATATGCATATCGTCCAGATACAAGGCAGTGCATGGCGGATCACGGTGGACGACCTTGCCGATACACTCGACCACAGCGCCTCGCTTTCGTCCCTCCTGCTCCGCTATGCGCATGTCTTCAACGTGCAGATCGCATATACGGCGGTTGCGAATGGCCGGTTTCTGCTCGAACAGCGTCTGGCGCGGTGGTTACTGATGTGTCAGGACCGGATCGAAAACGCCGAAATTCCAATCACGCACCAATTTCTCGCAACGATGTTGAGCGTACGCCGTGCAAGCGTTACCGACGCGATCCACATCCTGGAAGGCCAGAAAATTATCAAGACCGAGCGCGGCCGGATCGAAATACTGAACAGACAGGCGCTGATTCAGAAAGCCGGCAACTCCTACGGACCGCCGGAATCCGAATACCAGCGGCTGATCGGAAGCAACCCGGCGCCCTAGGAAGCGCGAGCGAAGTTTGTCACCCAAATTGGCTTCTTCGTACTCAATCGCTTCACACAGGCCCGGCATACCGAGGGATCCGGTACGACCATACCATCTCTAATCCGGTACCGGCGCGATCCGGAACTCGCCATTCGCCGGCGGCACGACCGCCCTTTCGCGGGACGGCTCGACCTGCGGCACCCAATCATAGGGATAGCGGTAGGCCCGGAAGACATCGCTCAGGAATTGCGCGTCACCGTCCATCAAATTGTAAGGACAGACATACTCCCACACGATCTCGCACTGCGGCGTGACCTCGATGACCCGGCCGCACCGTGACTCGGTGATCAACGTATTGCCGTTGGGCAGGCGTTGGGCCGCGCTTTCATAGCGGCTGTAGAACCGGACGTCCTCGCCCTCCGACGGGAAGCCGGCCGTTTTCGCGGAATACTCCCAAACGAGTTCGAGCGAGATCGGATCGATCTCCAAGACCCTGGAACTGTCGCGCCGGGCATTCCACGTACCGTCCGGCGCGCCGGGGTTCGGGCTGCCGAAACCCGCCGCCCCGCCATTGTCGAAGACCAATACATTCCCTTCTCCCGGCAGGCCCTTCGGGATGATGTGCGCGTGGTGCGGTCCGATGATGCAGCCCAGCGCCTTGAGTTCCGGTGAGCTGGCATAGTCGGGTCCGATCTTCCAGACGATCTCGCCGGTCTTCTTCGAGATGATATACAGAATGGTGCCGCGGTCGTCCGTGATGATGTTCTCGGGATCAAAGCGTTCGTCCCCAGCGTCGAACCATTTGTTCGGCCCGACATACGAAATAGTGTTTTGAAAGACGGCATGCTGGTTGCGGCAATGGCGCATGATCGCGTTCTTGGCCGCTTCGGAGTGTCCGAACTCCTCGAAATGATCGGCCGGCATCCAATCCCACGAGATTTCGCCGTCCCACGTCACTTCCAACATACGGGTGGAGCGCGGCAGATAGTCCCGGCTGATGTCGGGCCAAGTCCCGCTCCGGTAGCTCAACATCAAGGTGTTGCCGCCCTGAAGTTTGGGCGTCATGCCCGGCACGTAATACCCGACCGGGCACCCTTCGCGGACGAGGTCGTGGTTCTGCCGGGCCGACCAGACGCGCTCGCCGTCGATCTCAATCTGATCCGCCTTTTCGAATTTCCATTCGACAGTGCCGTCCCAATCCTCTTGGACAACGTCGTCGCAGCCGACGTGATGATCGTATTCCTGGGTCACCCTGCCGATCTGGCCGCCAAGGATACGGCCTTCCGGCAGCATGTTGATCATGTAGCCGTCGAACTGCGGCCAATTCCGAACCTCATTGCCGTTCATGTCGACGAGGACCGCGCCGACCCCTTTTTTCTTCGACGGATACAGCGTGTACCCGTTGAAGCATTTCTCGGGCTTGTAGATTGTCGTACCGGTCGGGAAAACCGTTTGCATTATTATTGCTCTCGACTGATGACGCGTTGCTCGGCCACCGCGGAGATCGCGGCTGGACGTGCTCGATACCTACTCCGGCCCGAAAATCTTCTGATAGGCCGCTTGGGTTTCGGCGCCCCCTTGATTTATCGGCATTTCTTTCTGCTTCTCGCGCTGGCGCAGGCGATACGCGTATTCATGCGGCATCTGACCGTATGGATCGGTGGCGTTCAGTTCTTTCGCCGCATGCGCTGCCCAATCAGCATTCCACAAGAATTCGCGGGCCAAGGCGACGAGGTCCGCTCGGCCGTCTTGCAGAATATTCTCCGCTTGCCGCGCTTCGGTGATCCCGCCGACGGCGATCGTCATGATCCCCGCTTCGCGCCGCACCCGCTCGGCAAAGCCGGCTTGGAATTGCTCGATCCGCGGGACCATCGGCATCTCACTGTCGCCGAAAATGCCGCCGGAGGAACAATCGATGAGGTCGATGTCCCGATCCTTCAACTCCTTCGACAGAGCCACCGTATCGTCCAAATCCCAGAGGCCGCCCTGACCATCGACCGACGACACGCGGAAGAAGAGCGGCTTGTCCTGCGGCCAGGCGTCGCGAACGACTTCGGCCACTTCGAGGGCGAAGCGCATCCGCCCTTGGCGGTCGCCGCCATAGGCGTCATTCCGATGGTTGCTCACGGGCGACAGGAATTGATGGATCAGATAGCCATGCGCGCCATGGATTTCGAGAATGTCGAAGCCCGCATCCATGCTGCGCCGGGTGGCTTCGCGCCACGCGTCGAGGTTATTGCGAATGTCGTCCTTGTCCATCGCCTTCGGCGTGAACCGCCGCGGCAGGTGATCGAGTGCACTCGGCGCCAATCCTTGCCAGGGCGGCAGGCCGTCCTTCGCGTCCTCATCCGTGAGCGGCCGCCAATCCTGCGTCGCCGTATGACAGGAGGCCTTGCGCCCCGCATGTCCCAATTGGATCGCCGGAACCGCGTCCTGCTCCTTGATGAAATCGGTCAGCTTGCGATATTGCGGAATGTGCTTGTCATCGTAGATTCCAGCGCATTTATAGGTCTTGCGCCCGATCGCCTCGACCGCCGTTTCCTCGCCAAAAACGATACCGGCCCCGCCGACCGCCAGCCGGCCGAGATGCATCATCTGCCAGTCGCACGGCCCGCCATCGTCCGAGTTGTACTGGCACATTGGCGAGACGACGATGCGGTTCTTCGATGTCACGCCGCGGATCGTGATGGGCGTAAACAGGAGGGGCTGTTGCTTGATGTCGGTCATTTCCGCTTGGTTGCTCACGTGAATTGCTGGGTCGAAATCGCGGGATGATAGATCGGCTGGATGATGTTTCCGGCCGGGTCCTTGATATGGAAGCTGCGCGCGCCATCCGCATGATCGTGAGGCTGATCGAGCACCGGTACGTCGATCGAGGTGAAATAGGCGTGCCAGGCGTCCAGCGATTCCTTGCTCTCGACGATGAAGCCGTAGTGATCGAAAACCCCACCCTCTTCCGGCTCGGACTTGGCGCGCGCCAGCGACAGGTTGTCGTTCCCGCATGTCAGATACACGAGGTTCTCATTCGCGCGATACAGAAGCTCCATCCCCATGACATCGGTATAGAACTTTTCGCACTCCTCCAGGTTGCTCACCCGGAAGGCGACGTGCCGAATACCGCGAAAAGCAGGGGGGCGTTCTGTCATGACTGGTCTCCAAACTGTTCCGATGGGCTTTCGGGGCGGACCACCGGGATATGGCGGCCCATTTCATTGTTCTTCATACAACAATTGTGACCTAGCGTAACCGGACGGATGGGAACTGTCCAAAAGCATGATCGCTGCCAATGATCGATTGTTTGCAGCTTTCGAAGATGAATCCCGAGATGAAAAGGCCGAGCCCGTTCACCGCCCCTATCGAGCCGACCTCGACACCCGGCATTTGTTCCATTTCGTACCTGTAAGGACCGCCTGGAAGGCGTCTCCGAAAAGGCTGCCGCCTCTTGGAAATGTCAAATCGCATAAGTTTTACTTAACGATTTTGCGCAACATCACCGCGCATCAATTCGTCGGCGGAGCAGGTGTTGTTTGCCGACACTGTATTTTTACCTAGGTTCCCAGCCCGGCGCGGCGGCACGACAAGTCTGCCGTTTCGACGCGGCAGAAGAACCTGAAAGCCCTCGCTAGGAAACGCTTTTTCTAGAGAGAGGAATTTATTGTGGCACGGCAACGCGCTATTTGGATTTGGAGTTAAAAATGCCATCAACAGATGCCAACGGTTTCGTCGAAGAACAGCAGCCCGTATCGGGAGGCTGGGTCTCGAGCCTTAAATTCTCGAACCTGAAAACCAAGCCAAAGGTTCTGATCGGCGTATGCGCGCCACTGATCTTGCTTGTGGCGGTAGGTGGCGTCGCGCTTTTCAACATCGACAAGATCAACCAAACCGGTAAATGGGTGGATCACACTCACAAGGTGCTGGCCGACGCAACGGCCATCGTCGCCGGCGCCGTGGACATGGAAACCGGCATGCGCGGATATCTCCTTGCCGGCCGCGAAGAGTTCCTGGACCCCTATAAGAACGGCGAGAAACAAACCTACGCGGGCATTACGGCGCTTCAGAAAACGGTCAGCGACAATCCGGGACAGGTCGCTCGCCTCGCCGAGGTCGAGAAGGTCTTGCGCGAGTGGCAGTCGAACGTTACCAGCGCGCAAATTCAATTGCGGCACGACATCGGCGACGCCGAAACCATGAATGACTTGGCGAAGCGGGTTGGTGAAGCCCGCGGCAAGACGTATTTCGATAAATTCCGCGACCAGATTGCCACTTTCGCGGGCCGTGAAAAGGACCTCCTGCAGAAACGCCGCGCCGAATTTCGGCGGGCGCTCTCGGGCGGTTCGGTCAATGGGTCGCAGACGCGCGAAGCGCTGAAATGGGTCGAGCATACCTATCAGGTGATCGGTAAGGCCCAAGACGTTCTCGCCGCCGCCGTGGACATGGAGACGGGTATGCGCGGTTACCTCCTGGCGGGGCGCGAGGAATTCCTCGATCCCTATAAAAGCGGCGGACAGCGTTTCACCGCCTTGATCGCCGAGTTGCAGAACACGGTCAGCGATAATCCGGCACAAGTTGCCCTGCTTGGTGAAATCAAACAGAACATAGACGCTTGGCGTGCGGATGTGGTGGAACCGACGATAGACTTGCGGCGCAAGATCGGCGATGCGAAGACCATGGACGACATGGCCGATTTGGTCGGAGAGGCGCGCGGTAAAAAATATTTCGATAAGTTTCGCCAGCTCATGGCGGACTTCAAGGCCGAAGAACAACAGTTGATGACGCAGCGTCAGGAAAGCAAACTCCAAACCGTTAGCTGGTCCTTCACCCTTATCATCGCCTTCATGTCCGGCGCCATGATCGTCGGATTGGGCCTTGCCTGGTTCATCGGCGGCAGCATCGGCGGTCCCATCGGTCGTATGACCAAAGCCATGCGCAGCCTCGCCGACGGCGACACGGCGGCGAAAATCACCGGCATGGAGCGTGGCGACGAGATCGGCGATATGGCCAAAGCAACGCAAGTTTTCAAGGAAAATGCCATCGAGGCCGAGCGCCTTCGCAAGGAACGCGACGAGCATGAAGGACGTCAGGCAGAAGAAAAGACACGGCAGATGATGGAACTGGCCGACGCCTTCGAATCGAGCATTAGCGGCGTGGTCGAGACCGTGTCCTCTGCGGCGACCGAGATGCATTCGACGGCGCAGTCCATGTCGGCAACCGCCGAGCAAACGAAGACTCAATCCACAACCGTTTCGACCGCATCGGAAGAAGCGTCCACGAACGTTCAAACGGTGGCAAGCGCGGCGGAGGAACTTACGGCATCGATTTCCGAAATCAGACGCCAAGTGTTGGAGTCGAATGAAATCGCTCAAAAAGCGGTCGTCGATTCGGAGGCCGCCAATAGTTCGGTGCAAGGCCTAGCCGACGCGGCACAGAAGATCGGCGAGGTGGTCGAGTTGATTCAGGACATCGCCGAACAAACGAACCTTCTTGCTCTCAACGCCACGATCGAAGCGGCGCGCGCGGGCGAAGCCGGCAAGGGCTTCGCCGTGGTCGCCTCCGAGGTCAAAAACCTGGCTACCCAGACGGCCAACGCCACCGAGGAAATCGCTCAACAAGTCGAGCAGATGCAGACGGCGACGGGCGGCACCGTTAAATCGATCGAGGGCATAACGAAGGTGATCGAGCAAATGAGTCAGAATGCGGCGACCGTATCCAATGCGATGGACGAGCAGAACGCAGCGACCGGAGAGATTTCCAGCAACGTGCAGCAGGCCGCCGCCGGCACACAGGAAGTTACTTCGAACATCACCGGCGTCCGACAGGCTGCGGAGGAAAGCGGCGCGGCGGCCGCGCAGGTGCTGTCCGCGGCGGGCGAACTGTCGCAACAGTCGGAGCTTCTGACGGCCGAAGTCTCGAAATTCATCGCCAGCTTGAGAGCGGCATGAGGCAACAAAATGGCGGGCTCGATTAATTCGACATCGGGCCCGCCTCCTTCGCTTCTAATCGGAGGATCATGCCAAACCATGCCAACGGATGCTCAATTTTTTTGGCATGCGGAGGGTCAAAACCTATCTTCAGACTGTTGAAGAGGAACAGCGGGGGAGGGTGAATATTCCAGCAGATCGCCACACAGTCGACAGCGCCCCTTCCCCATTTGTGCCGCACAATCGAATCGACGCCCGTGGCCTTGAAACCGGCCGGCGGATACCGGGACCACAACGCGCGAAACACCCGCCTGCAAGGCCTGCCCCGAAGGAAATTCGAGCCTGCCGGACTCAAAGCCCCACATTGATCCGAGCGAACTCTATGGGGTGTGAACGGCCCACTCCACATTCTTCTTTGCGACAATCGAGGCCTAATTCAATCGGACGGCTCGGCACTGTCCAAAAGCATGTTTGGGCCCGGTAGCAGACCGGCGTATAGAATGCGAATTTGCTCTGCACGACATAGCAGGTTGCGGCCTTTTCCATGCTAAGACAAAATCTTACCTAAAAAAGAATTCAAACGCCCGCGATTCGCCGGCGAACGTCAAATTCGATCGAAAGGTGAGTCCCCAATGCCCGTCCGCTATATCGACGCAATCACGGCACGCTACACAAAACTCGGGTACGACCCCTACCGCTGGGTCTATGCCGAAGACCCGCCGGCCTTTACGCCGATGCCGAAACCGTTGTCGGAAGCGCGGGTCGGCGTCCTGACCACATCCGGGGCCTACGCGCTCGGCCAGACGGCGTTCCACTACAAGGACGACACCAGTGTCCGGGCGATCCCGAAGGCCACGCCGAAACGGGACATCCGGTTCTCGCATATCACCGAAAACTATCTCGAAGACCCGCGGCGCGATTCGGAATGCGTCCTGCCGCTAACGGCTTTGATCCGTCTCGAGGGCGAAGGGTTTGTCGGCGAGGTGGCGGACGACGCCCTGTCCTGCATGGGCGGCATCTATTCGCAGCGCCGGGTGCGCGAAGAATTGATCCCGGACCTGACAGAGCGGTTCGAAGCGCAATCGGTCGACGCCGTCTTCCTCATACCCATGTGACCGGTGTGCCATCAGACCGTGAGTCTGATCGCCCGCCACCTCGAGGCCGCCGGCACGCCGACCGTCTCCCTGACCAGCGCCCATGACATTACGTCCGCCGGCAATCCGCCGCGTGCGCTGTTCGTCGACTATCCTCTCGGCCACACGTCCGGCCGCCCCTTCGATCCCGACGATCAATACGCGATTACCCGTGCCGCGCTCGCGGGATTGGAAACCATCGAGAAACCGGGCGTCATCGTCGATCTTGGCCGGCGCTGGTCCGACGACGAGGACTGGAAGGCGGAAGCCATGCAAGCCGACGGCGGCGACACCCGAAGCGCCCGGGACACGACGCCGCAATGGCAACATCCGGAAGACCGCATTGCAGCGGCCGGATAGCGACCCCGGCTCGGAATACCGGGCACCTCGACGAGAGGACGTTTAGGATGAACGGCGACACGACCGATGCCCAAGGCCCGCTCGCGGGATGCCGGGTCCTCGAATTGGGTTCGACGGTCGCCGCCCCGTTTTGCGGCCGGCTGTTCGCCGACCTCGGCGCGGAGGTCGTCAACGTGGAGCGCCCGGCCGGCGACTCCCTGCGCAGCCTCGGCCGCCACTACGAGGGCAAGTCCCTGTGGTGGGCCAGCATCCACCGCAACAAGAAAGCCATCGCGATCAACCTGAAATCAGACGCCGGCCGAGACATCGTTCGCCGGCTCGTTCCCCACTTCGACATCGTCATCGAGAACTTTAAACCCGGGACGCTGGAAAAATGGGGCCTCGGGTACGAGGAAAATGGCACAGGACCATACCCGGGGTGATCCTCGTGCGGATCAGCGGTTTCGGGCAGACCGGCCCCTATAGCGAACGGGCAGGCTACGGCATCATCGGCGAATCCGTGAGCGGCATCCGTTCGATCACCGGCGAGCCGGACCGGCCGCCGTCCCGCGTGGCGACGCCGTTGACCGACTACGTGGCCGGCATATACGGCGCGTTCGGCGCTGCGGCCGCACTGCACGACCGGAACCGGACGGGCCGCGGCCAAGTGGTCGATGTCGCACTCTACGAAGCGGCATTCTCGATGATGGAATCCTTCGTCCCCGCCTTCGACAAATTGGGGATCGTGCCGCACCGGGTCGGCTCGCGCCTGCACGGGCATGTGCCGAACAGCCTGTTCCCGGTGAAGAACGGGGAGTGGATCCATATCGCCGCCGGCAATACCTCCACCTTCCAACGGCTCGCGGCGGTCATGGATCAACCGGGCCTGGCCGAGGACCCGCGCTTCGCGGAAAGTCCGCAACGGCTGGAAAACGAGGACGAACTGGTCCGGGTCATCAGCGATTGGACGGAGAGCTGGACGCTCGGCGAACTCTACGAGTACCTGGTCGAGAAGGACATCCCGGCGGCGCCAATCTATACCGTCGCCGACGTCTTTACCGACCCGCAATTCGCGGCGCGGGATATGATCGTCGATGTGCCGGACGAAGAGGCCGGTTCGTTGAAGCTGTCGGGGATCGCGCCGAAATTCTCCCGCACGCCCGGCACGCTGCGCTGGACCGGACAGTCCATCGGCCACGACACCCGCGCCGTTCTCGCCCGGAATCTGAACCTTTCGGACGCCGAGCTGGACGCGCTCGAGGCCGACGGCGCAATCGCTTCGGCACCGGCAGAAAAAGACTAGCCTAGCTCGGGGCCGACCCGATCAATCCGTGTAGGCCGCAAAGCGCTTGCGATATTGGCTCGGGCTGAGGTCGAATCTCTTACGGAATTGGTAGCGCAGGTTCTGCGGGTTGGAGAGAGCGACCGCGGCCGCGATATCGTCGAGCGACGCCTGTGTCGTTTCCAACAACGTGCAGGCCCTGGCCAATCGTTCCTGGGCGATCCAATTACCGACCGGCATGCCGGTGAGCGCGGCGAATTTTCGCTGGAAGGTTCGCGGACTCATGCCCGACACCGCCGCGAGCGACGCGACACTGTGCGGACGGTTCAGCCCGGCGCGAATATAGTCCACGGTCGCCGACAGACGATGCGCTTCGTTTTCGGCCGGTACCGGCTGTTCGATGAATTGGGCTTGGCCGCCCTGCCGGTGGGCATGCATGACCAAGCGCCGCGCGACCGAATTCGCGATCTTCGCCCCGAAGTCGTTCCGGACGATATGCAGGCAAAGATCCAGCCCCGCCGAGCTTCCCGCCGAGGACAGGATGTCGCCGTCGTGAAGTTGCGGCTGCAATCCCATGAGAAAGTGTTCGTCGACCACCTCGCCTTCGTCAAAGGCCCGGACGGATGGAAGATCGACTCCAAAGTTTGGCATCTGGAGAGCATCGCCGAGATCAAGACTTTGGATTAGCCATGGCGGCGAGCGCCGCGGCCGCCGCGAGCTTGTGCCGGGCCTGCCACGGCGGCCCGACCAAGCGGCCCATCGCCAAGACCACCGCGTCGATGTCCTCACAGCCGAGCACCGCCGCCGCATCCTCGAACACGCGATCGCGGTCATACCAAAACACGCCCCAGCCCCGCGCTTCAGCCGCCGTCGCGAGGGCTTCGCGATACAGGACCGAGTCGGCGACGGTCTGCGCACGGTTATCGGCAATCCGCTCCTCGGTCGTCGGCGGCAGCGGGGGGCATTCGCGAATCGCGATGCGAACGATCGGCATCGCCACCGCGTCGGCCAACGCATTCAGGCTTTCCTGCGCACCGCGCGCCGCGGCCTCCCGCACCCGCTCGACGAGCTCGATCGCCTCCGCGAGCGTGATCTCCCGCGCCCAGGGGCTGTTCGTGTACCGTCCCACCGCCCACGATCCTTCGTGATGATGGGGATGGGTCGGCAGGCCGCCGCCGGTCAGGTCGATGCGTCGCCTGTCGAGAAGATCGCCGCCGGACGCCACCGTCACCAGTTCCGCCGAATTACCGTGCTCCGTGACGCCGACGACTGTGATTCGCGGTGTTTTGTTTCCAGGCATAGCTCCTCCCGCTTTGGGTCATCGACCGATCAGTCATCAGCGGCCAGCGCAATGCAGGAGAACCCGACCAGCGCCTCGGTCGGAACGCCGAACCGGACGGTATGGCGCGCCGGCAGCCCGTCGGGGAAGTGCTTCACATATTCTTGGTTGCACGCGGCGTAGTTCGCCGGATCCGTGATCAACATCGTGACCTGCACGACACGCCGAAGCGAGCTCCCTTCCTCGCGCAGGATCCGGTCGATGAAGGTGAGCGAGTTTCGAACCTGCTCCGCCGGCGTCGCGCCGCGCTCGACCCCGTTCGCGGGATCGTGCGGTGCGGAATGGCCGGAGACGAAGATCAGGCCGGCGGCCCGCGTTGCGCGGCTGAAAGGCCGGATGGAATCCGGTTCGGGCTGTCCAATGAAGTCGATCATGGTGAGGTATCCGATCGTATTAAGTGTGAATTCCGACGCATCGCTCATGTTAGCCGAGCTGCGCCGGAGTCGGTATGGCGATGCACGGAAGAAGCAGGCCAGGTCGCACTGTCTTTCGAATTTCGAGAAAGGACGACGCGTTTCGGCAACACGCCATGTGCTACGGGTTTTAGCAGGCACTTAGAGTGCGTTCAGCGGAATCTTCAGATAGGAAACGCCGTTCGATTCCGGGTCCGGAAACTTGCCGCCCCGAAGGTTGACCTGGATCGACGGCAGGATCAGTTTCGGAAAATCGAGCTCGGCGTCGCGTGCCTCGCGCATCGTCACGAAGTCCTCTTCGGACACGCCGTCGCGCACATGGACACTGCCATCGCGCTCGGCGGCAATCGTCGTTTCCCACGCCGGCGACCGCTCCTTCGTGCCGTAGTCGTGGCCGACGAAAACGCGGGTTTCCGGCGGCAGCGCGAGAATACGGCGAATGGAGCGGAAGAGCGTGCGCGCGTCCCCGCCGGGAAAATCGCAGCGCGCCGTGCCGAAATCCGGCATGAAGACCGTGTCACCGGTGAAGACCGCGTCACCGACCTGATAACAGACGCAGGCCGGCGTGTGTCCGGGCGAATGGAGGACCTTTACCGTCAACTCGCCCAACGGCAACTCGGCGCCATCCTCGAACAAGCGATCGAATTGCGAGCCGTCCGTCGGAAAACCCGGCCCGAGATTGAAGACTTCCGCGAAGGTTCGCTGCACCGCCACGATCTCAGCGCCGATGCCCCGCTGCCCGCCGAGCTTGTCCTGCAGGTGGCACGCACCGGTCATGTGGTCGGCATGGACATGCGTCTCGAGAATCCAATCAACCGTGTATTCCTGCTTCGCGACGAACTGCGCCACCGTATCCGCGCCACTCGTCGCGGTCCGCCCCGAACTGGCGTCATAGTCGAGGACGGGATCGATGATTACGCACCGGCGTGTCGACGTGTCCGCAACCACGTAGGTGATGGTGCCGGTCGCCTCGTCGTAGAAGGGGGTTACGTCGACAGACATGGCCGCGGAGCGCTCCTGCGTTTCACCTAAATCGTGAAACCTCCGGGATACTACCTTTCCTCACCGCCGCACGAATTGACCAGGATCAATCGCCACGGGTGGCAAGCGGCCGGTCCAGGGCATCCCGACTACGCTAGGGTGCTATGGAAGTGTGGGAAATCGCCGGCCACGCGTCCCGTAAAAACACCGTCAGGTCACTCGCGCCCCCGTTGACCCTGTGAGGATAAAGCAGGGTGCTGATAAACCCCCGGTGATATGTCGCGTGATTCACGAGGTGCAGGAGAATGTCCTCTCGCGTCATCGCGCCCTTGCCGCCACCGACGAAGGTGAAGTCGATCACATCCGACAGTTCCGCTTCGGTCCAGTTCCGCGCCAGCCCAACATAATAGTCGTTCATTTCCCGAAGACGCCGCGCAACATCGGGAAATGGAAGCGTCTGGCTTCGGTGGCGCGCATGATGCGGATGATCGCGGCCTTCGAGATGGGCCTGAAAAATCTCCCCCACGACGAGGATGTGATCGAACGTCCCCGCAATACTTCCGAACAGGGCATCGCGCGGCGCCATCAACTCGTGAGCCGGAAGCTGTTGGGCATTGCGCAGCATCACATCGTCGGCCCACGCCATATAGCGGGTCATGCGATGAATCGTCGATAATTTGGGCATGGAATGACCTCCTTGATCGCGCCCATGTACCAAGCCGGTATTGCGCCGAACAAGAATTACATTGTCACCGGGACAATTCGGATACCGCGCCCTATAGCGCCCGCCCGGCATGCCTCCGGATAGCCCGGTCTCTACTCCGCGAGAAAATTAAGGAGCAACCGGGCCACCGCCTGCGGTTGTTCCTGCTGCACCCAATGGCCCGCGCCGGGGACAAAGTGAACATCTTTCATCCGCGTAAAGGCGTGTTGCTGCATTCGCTCCAGCGCCCCCGGCCGTTGATGGGCGCCCCAGTCCTTGTCCCCGGCAATAAATGCGGCCGGCAGGTCGATGGCCTTTCCGCCGAAAAGCCGCAACTCGTCGACCAGATCGCTCTCGAACCGGCAACGGTACCAGTTGAGCCCGCCCTGCAGGCCGGTGCGGGAAAACTCCCCGGCATAGACCGCCAGTTCGGCATCGGTCAGCCAGGCGTTCGCGGCGATTTCCGCCGCACTCGGCATGAAGTCCGCCGCCGTCTCCGCCATGGTCTGATCCAGATTCATGATGTAGTAGGTCGGCATCTCCGCGATTACCTCCGCCCGCCAGGCGGCAAGCGGGTGCGGATCGTTGCCGGGCCAGTCCGCGCTCTTGGCGTGGAAATATCCGCGTAGGAATTCCGCCAGGCCCTGTGGGCAGTGGCACATGTCCCGGTCGGCGTGCGGTGTCGAATAGTATTTGTGATAGTGCTTGCGTGGCCGGTCCAGCGCCGCCAGCGCCGCGTGGATGTCCACAGCGTTCGCATCATCGGACGAAGGAAAGGCCGGCGGACCCTGGAAGGGCGCGCTCATCAACACCACCTTGCCGAACAGGTCGGGGCGGATGACGGCGCAGTAGGCCGCCACCGACGCGCCAAAATCATGTCCGACGACCGCCGCCGCATTCGGGATCCCCAAGGCACGCATTAAGGCGACGATGTCGCGCGTCAGGTTGACCATGTTGAAGGGGCGCAGGTCCACATCATACCCCGGCTCCCAGCCGCTGGTGCGGCCATAGCCCCGCTGGTCCGGCGCGACGACGCGATAGCCCGCCTCCGCCAGCGGCAGCATTACCTTGCGCCAGCTATAGGCCAACTCGGGGAAGCCATGCAGAAGCAGTACGACCGGCCCGTCGGCTGCAAAGGTACCGGCTTCCAGCACATGCATCCGAAGACCGTTCACGCCGTCGACGATTTGCGCGCGGATACCCGCCGGCAGTAATTCGTTTTGCAAGGGTTCCATCGTTACCTCAAACTGTCGATGCCCGCCGTTGGACCGAGGGAATGTCGTCGACCGGTCTTGGTCTCCCTCTAGATTCACTCATTGTCGAACAAGTATCCCAAAATGTCTGCAAATAGACGGCAGCGGACGGCACGGCGGCGGGGCTAGGGTTCCTGTCAGGCGGAGTGCGGACCAAGCCGGAGCCGCAACCCGATTTTTGCGAAAAAAAATCCCCGATGGTCGGGAGCGCCCATTTCTGGAAACGCTCCACGACGATCGGGTTCTATCGGATAAAAATTTCAGGAAGGTTCAAGTTTTCTTTCTTATTCCCCTAGTTTACACGGGGTTCAAACTTGAGTTCGACGCCGTACCGCGTTTTCGCAAAGCCCTTGAGCCAATCCTTCGCTTCGTCGGGAAGCTTGAGCTTGCTGTGGATAAGCTGCCTCGCAGGCTCGCCGATGGTTGCGTCGTACGGTCCAAGAATCACGTTTTTCCGCTTCGCGAAATCGGGATCCTTGAACATCTTTCGGGCCGCTTCCCGCCACGCCTCAACGACGTCGCTTGGCGTCCCTTTCGGCAGATGGAAAGACTTGTTGGCGCCGACACCGAGTTGAACCAGCGAATCCAGCGCGGCACCCATGCCGCCCGAGACGTCCTTGCCGTGGACGGCCTTGTAGAACTCATAGATCGTCGGCGTGTCCGGATGAACGGGATCCCGGCCCCATTTGCCGCTCGCGTCCGGCGCGCCAAGGGTAAACAACGGCTGCGCCAAGCCTTTATCGATCAAGGCCTTGCGATTGTTCAGATAGGACAGCGAATTGTCGAAGTTAATGGTGAATTCGCCGCGCTCGAAGGCAAGCGCCATCGGGCCGTTGCCTTTCATGCCCCAAACGTTTTTCACGTTAACCCCGATCGCGGCAAGCGCGATGCGCTTGTTGATCGCCGAAGATGTCGGGGTTTTGCCGCCGAACACCAGATCCTCGACCGGGATATTCCTCAACGCCTCGACTTTGGCCTTGATGCCCTTGGCCTTATGCACACCGAGTTTCTCGTGGGTGTAGATCATGTTGCCGCGTGGCGCCAACAGAATTGGAATCCAATTGGGGATCGAGAATTTTACGCGCGGATCGCGCAGGACATAATTGAAGATGGTCGACGTCGATAGCGCCATCACCCAGGTGCCGTCATTCTTGGCTTTCTGCGCGAAGTAGTTGCCGCCGATGATGCCGCCTGCGCCGGGTTTGTTCAGCACGATGATTTTCGGATTGCCCGGCAAATATTTTTCGAAATACGGCTGCATAAACCGCGTAAGGCTATCGGTGCCGCCGCCCTCGTTAAAGGGCACGACGATGGTTATCCGCTTGCCTTTGAAATCGACGGCATGGGCAGCCCCTATTCCCGTCATGCCAATGGCAAAGCCGCCGACGGTACTCGCAACAACTGCGAAAAAGGTCCTCCTAAACATGGTTCGGTTCTCCCTTAATGTCGTTTCATTAAGTTGTTTCTTATTGATTTTGTCCGTCGGGCACGCCATTGAGGGCGCGGGAACGGAGTGTCGCAACGATGTCTTCCAACGCGCGATCCCAGTATCAAAGCATTATCGTTCCGCTCGGTGCAAGTTCCGGAACCGGAATGCATCCATTTGCCGGAGTGCAAAGAGCGGGCCTGAGGTCGCGATCGCGGCACGACGAACGAAAATCTGCCCCAGCACGCGATCAAGGCCGCTCTCGTTTTAAAACAGGCATTTCTATAAGTCGGCTCGATACCTGCGCCGACGCGTCCAGCCACCGCATCAACGCCGCAGCGGCCGCATTCGACCGGCCGGCACGGGCAACTTTGCGGCCCTAATCGTCTTCCAAGAATTCGGAGAGTTTCTCTTCCAGAGTGTCCAGGACCCGGCCCAGCCGGGCCACGGCGTCGTCGATCTCTTCGCGCGTGATGCAGAGCGGCGGTGCGATCGGGATGATGGTGCCGGCGCGGCCCAGCATGCGGTTCTCGCGCATCGTCTGGACGGCAAGCCGGTCGAGATTCGCCGCTTTCGGAAACGGTTCCCGCGTCTTCTTGTCCTTCACGAGTTCAAGGGCGCAGAGGAGTCCCTTTCCGCCGCGGACATCGCCGACGATCCGATGCTGGCGAAAGGTCTGCAATCGCTCGAACAGGTAGTCTCCGCTCTCGGCGGAACGCTGCGCCAGGTTCTCCGCCTCCATGATGTCCAGGTTCGCCAGGGCCGCCGCGCAGGAGACCGGATTGCCGCCGAACGTGATGAGATGCTTGAACGTCTGGTCGCCCGCGCCGATGAAGGTGTCGGCGACATCGCCGCTCACGATGGCGGCGCCGATCGGGATGTACCCGCTCGTCAGGCCCTTGGCGACGGTTCGGATATCCGGCTTCACGCCCCAATGGTCGAGGGCGAACATACTGCCGGTGCGGCAGAAACCGGTGATGACCTCGTCGCCGATCAGCAACACGCCGTAGCGATCGCAAATTTCCCGGAGCGCGGGCCAATACCCGGGATGCGGCACGTGGATGCCCGCCGCCGCCGAAATCGGCTCGGCGATTACCGCCGCGACGGTCGACGGGCCTTCATGCTGAATGGCGCGCTCGACATCGGCGGCGCAGTCGAGGGTGCAGTCGCCGGCGCCCGCGCATATGGGACAACGATACGGGGCGGGTTGCGCCACGTGAACGTTGCCGGGAACCAGCGGTCCGAATTCCGCGGGCACACTGCCGCCGCCCGGTCCGCCCCGGCCGAGGCTGGTGCAGGCGAGCGTCGCCCCATGGTAGGACCCGCGCCGGCTGATCACCTTCCATCGGTTCGGTTCGCCCTTGAGGTGGTGGTAGTTCTTGGCGATCTTGAGCGCGGTTTCATTCGCCTCCGACCCGCCGCTCACATAGTAGACCCGCGCGCGGTCGTCACCGGAGTATTCCGCGAGCTTGGCCGAGAGCGCCGCCGTCACGGGGCTGACGGTATCGTTCGGGGAGAACGCCAGGGTCGTCATCTGTTTGTAGACGGCATCGGCGATCTCCCGCCGGCCGTGACCGACGTTGACGAGCCAGAGCCCGGAGAGCGTGTCGAACCAACGCTCCCCGTCCCCGTCTTCGACCCAAACCCCCTGACCGCCAGTCACGAGTTGAACGCCGGAGTCCTTCGACAGGTTGCCGGCCTGCTGGGAATGCGGCCAGAAATGCGCTTCCGCGTTGGCGCGCGCCTGGTCGATGTCTGCAGTATTTCGTCGCTCTGGCATGAAACTATTCCCTCTGTAGCAAACCGGGCTGTATGGCGTTTCCCGGGCAATTCCGCCCAGGACTCAAACCGGCCGCGGACCATCAAACCAAATTGCGCCCCGGATGGATACTGAAGGCGGGGCCGCCGCCGGGATGGCGGCAATACGGCAAGCCCGGGTCTGGTGAAGCGAGACGTGGCTACGACCTATCATACCCGCGCAATGGTGCCCGCTCCCGGACTCGAACCGGGATGGCCTAAGCGGCCGAGGGATTTTAAGTCCCTTGCGTCTACCAATTCCGCCAAGCGGGCATACCCGGTGCGCAGGCGCGCGATAGACCGGCGCACCATACTCAATCTCGGGCTATGGGGAAATCATCAGGATGCGGCACAGGTGCCGAACGTCGCGTCATTCCAGCCGCCCTGCTCCGCGTTCGTGGCCTGGACTATCCGTTCACCATAGCCTTTCGTCCATAGGCGCCGCCCGTATCGTCTCTGCCCGTTTTCGGGATAGGGCGTGGCTCGGATTAACTTAAGTCGCGCTGGAAGCCTTACCCGAATTCGAGCGGTTCTACGCCTAGTGTTTCCACCGGAGCACTCAGATTTTTCAAGTCCGCTGCGTCTACCTAATCCGCCCCGTCCACACCCGCAGAAGGCTTAACCGCTGAACGACATCGACATCTACAGACCACCATCCATTTCGCTAGATAAGCGGCACGAAGCCGGAGACCTGCGCTAATCGAGTGCAGATTGAATGGACCGCTCGATATCCTCCACCGGGGCATTCACGAGTGTTTTATCGAGCTCGAGAATGATTTTGTCGGTGACTTCCTTGTGAAGCAGCGGTCGAATTTCACCGAGCGTGTTCGGATCGGCGATCAGGACGAGCTTTGTAAGCTGGCCCTCATGCGCTCGCTGATAGAGGTATTCCGCAAGAATTTTCGAAAACGTTGCCTCCATCGATTCCTTCTCCCCCATATCGGGCGGAGTCTTGCCGGACGGCCCCTGGTCGGAGAGATCACCCGGTTCCAACATATTCGAAAACGTTAGCGAAACGTCCGTTGCCCCGTTGTCCTGGGTGAAGAATTTCGCGCCTTCCCCCGTCGCAACGACAACCGTGGTTTCCTCAGGTAGCGCCTTGGACATGATCATCCCTCCATTGCCTATTTGAACCTGGCAAGTTTGCTCGTGTTTTCAAGAACGCGGGCATTCAGACATGGTTCCAATATTCGGTCGGTCAGGGGCTGAAAAGCGAGGAAGGAATGCGAAAAATGAGCAATTGAGCAATAATGGAAACCTTTGGCGCGCTCCGGAGTTTGTATACGAAATGTCGGCTACGAATCCGGAAAGGAGCATCAGTGTTACTCGCGAGGACCGCAGCAAAGGCCGAAACAATTTTAGAGCGGTTGCGCAAACCGGATCCTCATCCGAGCCCGCTCATCCAACCCTATTTGGGATATTCGACGCCGGAAACCGTCATCATCCGCGGACGCGTGCTGGCGGATAGACAACGCAAATTGATCGAAAACCCCTCTTCCATATTTCATAACATACGCGCGATGGCCCTGAATTTCGTCACACACGAAATCGCCGACGTGCTGGTATCGAGCTGCGGCACTGAAACCCAGACGGATGAAGAAGGTTATTTCACACTAGAAATTCCGCGGGGAGACTTTCCGGGCAATCCGGTGCCGATCGAACTGCCGGCATTCCAGATCACATGCGACGGGGCCGCCGCCGTCACGCGGGACGATGCGGCCTTCGGCGTCATCTCCGATATCGACGACACGGTGATGCAGACCGGTGCATGGCGCCTGTACCGCAACCTGTGGACGACAATGACGGGCAACGCCGCATCGCGTCATGTTTTCCCCGACAGTGCGGCTTTGATCGAAAAACTCCATGCGGGGAAAAACCCGATCTTCTACGTGAGTTCATCGCCCTGGAACCTCTACGGATTTCTCAACCAGGTGTTCCGGAACAACCGCCTGGTCAACGGACCGAAATTCCTGCGCGACTACGGGATTTCGGAAACCAAGTTCATTACCGACACCCACGGGTCGCACAAAGGCGATGCCATCGACACAATCTTCGCGGCCAACCCGCGGCTCGATTTTTACCTCATCGGTGACACCGGCCAACACGATGCGGAGGTTTACTTGCAGGCCATAAATAGGCACCCGGACCGCATCAAACAGGTCATTCTACGCGCGGCTGGCAAGCGGGATAAGGCCGATATAACCGCCGCCAAAACAATCAGAAATACGGGCACGGACTGTTTCGTCGGTAAGGATTTCACAGCATTGGTTTAGTGACGGCCGGGGACGGGGCAATCATACGACCGATTCAACCGACTTCGTCGGCAATGCGACGGCCAACATCCGGGTCGATATTTCGCCAGTATTCGACGGCGCGTTCCAGCACCGGCTTCGACACCCCGTTATTCAAGTGACCGACGACATTGGACACCAACCGGTCGCGTTCAGCGTCATCCATGACGTCGCGTACCAGCGTGCCGGCTTGGCCGAAGTCGTCATCGTCCTCGCGCAGAGTATAGGCCGAGCGGACGAACTCTCCATCGGCCTCCCACGTATCCACCTGAGCATACCGCTCGCCATCGGCGGACGGACCGCCTTGCGAATTGGGAGCGTAGACCGGGTCGGAGACATTTTGAACGCGCAGCGCCCCGTCCTTGCTGTAGCTGTGAACCGGCGCTTTCGGCTGATTGACCGGGATCTGCTTGTAGTTCACGCCCATTCGGGCACGATGCGCATCGGCGTATGCGAACAACCGACCCAGCAGCATTTTGTCCGGGCTAGGACCAATGCCCGGCACCAAATTGTTCGGCTCGAAGGCGGCCTGTTCGATCTCGGTGTGGAAATCGGTGGGGTTCCGGTCCAGCGTCAGCCGTCCGACTTCCGTTAACGGGTAATCGCTGTGCGGCCACACCTTGGTCAGGTCGAAGGGGTTGAATCGATAGGTCTTTGCTTCCTCGAACGGCATGACCTGAATATGCATGGTCCAGCTCGGACGATCGCCGCCCTTGATCGCCTCGTGAAGATCGCGGACGTGGTAATCGCTATCCGCGCCGGCGAGACGATCCGCCTCGTCCTGGGTGAGGAAGTCGATGCCCTGATCCGTTTTGAAGTGATACTTTACCCAGAATTTCTGATTGTTTCCGTTCACCCACATGTAGGTGTGGCTGGAATATCCGTTCATTTGCCGCCAGTTTTTCGGAATGCCGCGGTCGCCCATCAACCATGTCACCTGGTGGGCCGACTCCGGAGACAGCGTCCAAAAATCCCACTGCATATCGTGGTCCCGCAGGTTGGTATCGGCACGGCGCTTCTGCGATCGGATGAAATGCTGGAACTTCAACGGGTCGCGAATGAAAAACACCGGCGTGTTGTTTCCGACCATGTCGTAGTTGCCGTCTTCGGTATAGAATTTGATCGCGAAGCCGCGCGGATCGCGCCACGTATCCGGACTCCCGCGTTCGCCGGCCACTGACGAGAAACGCATCACCGTATCCGTCGTGGCGCCGGGCTGAAACACGGAGGCTTTCGTGTATTCGCTCACGTCCTCGGTCACCTCGAAACGCCCGAATGCGCCGCCTCCCTTGGCATGGGGCTGACGCTCGGCAATCCGCTCACGGTTGAAGTTGGCCATTTGCTCGATCAGATAGTGATCGTGCAACAGAATGGGACCGTCCGGTCCGACGGTCAGCGAGTGCTCATCGCTCGCGACCGGGATGCCGGCGTCGGTGGTTGTTGGCTTGTTATCGCTGCGCTTCATGAATGTGACTCCACTCTGTCGCCCGTGCGCGCACGAGGGCACTCGTGGTTTTGCACAACAGGCTTTGCAAAGTTGGTACGTCCGCAATGCCTGCGAGCGAGTGTGAGTGCTCCGGTCGAACGCCGGGAAGACGGTTTATTGGCTACCTGCCTCTGTTAAGAAAACGGAATCGCCGGCTTTTGGTTCCCTTCCGCTGGCTTCCTGTCGGAGGTTACGATGTTCGAATTTCTAGACCAGCTGCGGGTTGTCTTGGGGGGAGGCGGCAGCGATATGGTCGAAACCAAAGAGTTTCCGGACTACAAACGGCTTGCAGAAGGAAATACCGACATCCGCTCGATCGCAGGCTTCGGGTAAATCTTGAGAATGCGGCGTCCGTACGCGCGCCGTCAGTACGGCTCCTCATTCGTGAGCCGGGTGTTGGTCTTCTAGCCTCCCTTCCCTCCGACGCGGACCGGCCGACGATCGCGCATGATTTATCTTCGAAAATCGCAACTCTGATTAACCGTCGTCACGGCTTCGGCTTTGGGCATCTCGAAGCCTCCCTCAACGGCAGCCCCGACTCCTCGGAAATGATGCAGGAGCCGCCGAGGGAACCGCCCGGTTTCGGCACGCCGCGGCCGAGGCGAAACGTAACTCGGTGCCCATGAGTCAAGCCCGCCGGCACGTGCGCGAACGGCTTCAAAATTCGATACTCCCGCTCACCAAGCTGTTCGATGGCAGAGACCCGCAGCAATTGGGCGAGACCGGCATACTGGGGAAGGACCGTATATTTCACTACTTCGTTAGGTGAAACGACTTTGCTTGGGTCGATCTCTTCCACTCCTCCCGGAAACCGCTTCTCGTGAAGCTGCCAAACTCGAGCATCGATACCTTCCGGCCTAGCCCCAAGACGCATCGGTAGCTTGGTTGTTTTGCCTGATGGCAGACTGACCAAATCGTGCGCTTTATTGTAAGCAAAACTCTGGATTTTCCGGTCGACCAGCAGTTCCATTTTGGCGCGGCTCGCCGCCGCCTTACGCTTAAATTCTTCTATTCTCTTCTTGGCCGACTTTTCCCCTAGGCCTCGTAAATATTCTTGCGGGGGCACCCGGTCGCTATAGGTGGGGCATGATCCGGGTTTCATGAACTGCACTCGATCGTCCCGAAGTCCAATCACGCCGGCACTTTGGCCTCGGGGGATACCACGCGTAATGACAACTGCGCGCGAGACGCGCTCGGCTGACCCTTCAAATTTCCAAATAACATTTCTCGACGCGGTCAATACGATGTAGATCGGATCATCGCCAGGCTCGATACGGATCGTACGAACCGTCGTCAACATGTTTGGGCCTGCGACCGACACCGTTGAAATCGAATTACCTCGATATGTGCCAAACACCACGACACGCTCATCTTTCGACGGCATCGGAAGTTTACAGGTCCGCAACGTTTTATCCGTGGCAGCCAACATCAGAGGTGCCAATAACTTTGTTTCTTCGACTTCCATGACACCGTTGGCGTTCTTGTCATAGCGCCGGAATACATCCTCGACCAACTGGACCAACTCCTGGTTCGTCAGGCGTCCGTCCTTGTCGGGATCAAGGCTGAGCAGAATGGTCGCACTTCCCTGCCCACGTTTCTTTTTAGACGCATCCAGATCCTGTTGGGTCAGGCCATCGCCGTTCCGATCATAGCGGCGAATGATTTTGGCGAATTCTTTACGGTGCATTTCGCGTGTAAATCCGGGACGAGCGAACATCAGGTCAAAGAGAATGCGTTTCAGCCCCGGCGGATGATCAATGTCCTGTGCCATTACCGTTATCGGCGCAAAAATACCGATGAGAGCAACGATTGAAACAATCATGCGAGGGCGAACTGATAACGGCATAGGTTGCATCCTGCCATGGTGAGTACAGGCAGATGTTATCGGTGCGGGATTGCCAGGGCGTTAACATGATACGCTTGGAAGCGGGATTTGTGAGCATCTGAGATGCCTGATGGACGTGTATTACCCTGATTCATACAACCAAGAATATGTATACGCCTGGCTTCACTCGAAATTTAGATTCAGGGCGGGATCCGGCTCAGTACAGTACCTTCACCTTGACCCGGGTCTTCGTCTTGGAGCCACCCTTGCCTTCGATGCGGATTGGCGGCTTGGACTCGCAGGCGGACAGGAGCATCGCGCCCGCCCCGGCGGCGGCCAGCCGTGCCATCACTTTGCGCCGCGATATCGGGCGTTTCTCCATTCCTGAGATATACTCCCGCTTCCCGGAAATGCCAGACACGAATGCGGCAACGCGGAGCGGCAGGACAAGAAATGGACTGGAACTGGCAGTATTTCGCCTATTTCATCGCCGGCGCGGCGTTGTTGCTGTTCGTCATGCGGGCGCGCGGCGCGGCCGGCATGAAGGGGTATTCCTTGATCGCGCTCGCGATTTTCCTCGTCCTCGGGGTGCTGCTATTCGTCAACGCGCTCAGCCGCTGACCCGCCGAATTGCACGCCAAAACCCGCCTCACACCGCTTTGTCGCGACACAAAGCGAGCAAAATCAACCACTACGGTAATGTTTGGTTAATGCGATCCCCCTACCCTGCGCGCCAATAGCAGGGCGGACCCCGCCCTTCGAGCAGGTTTTTGGAGACGCAGGATGGACAAGAGCATCTACGACCAGCTCGGCGGCGCCGCCACGGTCGATGCGGCGGTCGATATCTTCTATCGCAAGGTTCTGACCGATTCGAGCATCAGCCATTTCTTCGATTCCGTCGATATGGACGACCAGGAAGCGAAGCAGAAGGCCTTTCTGACCATGGCGTTCGGCGGACCGAACGAATATACCGGCAAGGACATGCGAACGGCCCATGCGGGCCTGGTGTCGCGCGGGTTGAACGACAAGCATTTCGACGCGGTCTGCAAGCATCTCAAGGAGACGCTGGAAGAACTCGGCGTGCCGGAGGAACTTTTGAAAACGGTCCTCGGCGTCGCCGATAGCGTGCGCGACGACGTTCTCAACCGCTGATCAACGCCGCCCTATTCCATGCCGACCCTGACCGTCGCCGGAACCCCGTATGACTGCGCCGACGAAGAGACGGTGCTCGACGCACTATTGCGCCATGGCGTCGCGGTGCCGAATTCCTGCCGCAAGGGTGCCTGCCAGTCCTGCATGATGCGGGCGATGGACGGGCCGGTTCCGGCGAAAGCGCAAGCGGGCCTCAAGGAAACCTTCGTCCACGAAGGATACTTCCTGGCCTGCCAGTGTCACCCCGACGGCAACCTCACCCTCGCGTCACCGGACGCGGCAAGCGCGTTCCAGCAAGCGACCGTGGTGTTCACCGAACCGCTCGCCGACACGGTGCAGCGCGTGGTTCTGCGGCCGGAACCGCGGCTGCGCTATCGCGCCGGACAGTTCGTCAACTTGCGCCGATCCGACGGCCTGATCCGAAGTTACTCGATCGCCAGCCTGCCCGGCGCCGTGCCCGAATTGGAAATTCACGTCAAACGCCTACCGAGCGGCAGGGTCAGCAATTGGATATGCGACACGCTGCGGTCCGGCGACACTGTCGAGATTGGCGCACCGACAGGCACCTGTTTCTATCTGCCGTCGCGCGAACCGCAGAACATGCTTCTGGTCGGGACGGGAACCGGCTTGGCGCCGCTTTTCGGTATCGCGCGGGACGCTCTGCTCGCCGGGCATCAAGGCGACATTCATCTGTATCACGGCAGCCGCACGGGCGAAGGCCTGTACCTCCATCATTCGCTCCGCGACATGCATGCCGCCCACGGCAATTTCCATTATCACCCCTGCGTCTCGGGCCGGGATGTGCCGGACGACTGCATCGCCGGACGGGCCGACAATATCGCGCTGGAGGATATCGGCGATCTAAACCGCTGGCGGGTTTTTCTCGGCGGGTTGCCGGACATGGTGCACGCAGCGCGTAAGCAAGCCTATCTCAAGGGCGCGCGTCTGGCGGACATCCATGCGGACGCCTTCGAACTAGCCGCGCATGACGACGCGTCCAAAACAACGCGCACGGCCATTTCCGGCTAGCCGGCCCTTTCGACCCAGCCCCGATCCAGATATGGCGTGTCCCCGACCCTGCTGTGGGTCAGATGCACGCGATACCCCGCCGCGCCGTCGACGGTGACGGTAACGGTTTCCTGTTTCGGCGGCTCGCCGGATGCATCGGCCATGGCTTCCGACAGGACGCGGCCCTGCACATGCGCCGGCACGTCGATCCCCAGCACTGTCAGCACCGTCGGCAGGACGTCGACGATTCCAGCCCGAAGCTCGGACCGACCGCCCGGCCGGAACGCATCGCCCGACACCGCCAGCCAGTTGCTCAATTCGATGGCATGCAGGCCGCCGTGCAGACCGCCGTCCACCGGATAGGCGGCGTTCTGTAACGTATGCCCCGTCAGGCCCGCCGCATTCGGCCGGTCGTCGCTGGCCAGGATTAGGCCGATGTCGGGTGCCCGCGGATGGTCGATCCGCAGATGACTGTGGTGGAGGGCGCCGACGCCGTCGCGGGTCGATACCGGTCCGCACCACGGTTGCGCCTGCAGCCAGTCGACGACCTTGCGGATCAAGACCGGGTCGGAATCCCGCACATAGACGCCGCCGCCGTTGGACAAGGCAATCGCGACGTCCGCGCCTTCGGTCACCGTCTTGCCGACGGTGAACCCCGCCGCGCGAAACTTGCCTGCCAGGTCGAGGCTTTCCTCCGCCACCGTGATCTGCCCGTGATCGGACAGCGTAATGACCTGCAACGCGTCGCCCGGTCCCTCGGTTGCCCGCCACGTCAGCAGGCGGCCGAACTCCGCATCCAACTGCCGCAGCGCCTGCAGGTTCGGATCGGTCCCTATGCCCTTGTAGTGGTAGCTGTTGTCCGGCTCGCAATACCACAGGACCGTGACATCCGGCTGCAGTTCCGGCTCGATATAATCGAGATACACATCGGTCGCGTAGGTCAGCCAGGACAGCGATGGGATTTCGTGTTTGGGGATCGGCCCGACCCGGTCGAGCACTTCGGCGATCCGCGCCGCCGGGACCGACGCATCGGGCCGGTGCAGCGCCAAGCGGAACATGCCGAGCGCTTCCGCCTTGTGATGCAGCATGCGGCAGCCGCCCGGCGTGCCCGCGCTCAAGACCGCGAGCGTCTTGCCCGCCTCCGCCAGCAGTTCGCCCATCACCGGCACGTCGACCAGCTTGCCGTCGAGCCGCCGGTCGCCTTCGGCCAACTGCGTCTCATCACCGGTGTTGAACAGGCCGTCGGGCGCGGCCACCGGGTCCAGGAACTTGTTGCCGACGATACCGTGACGCTGCGGATAACAGCCGGTGATCATCGCCGACTGGTTGACACGCGTTTCGGTGGGAAAGGTCGACCGACTGTTGGGAAAGGCGAAGCCTGCTTCGGTGAACGCGCACAGGTTCGGCATCAGATCCGGCGTCACCATGTCCGGCCGCAACGCATCGAAAGCAAGGATCAGGACTCGTCGGTTCGCCGGCATGGAATCAGGCCTCGTCTTCTTCGTCGAGATCCTTCGGCGTACCACCGAGCCCGGTGACCATCGCCCGGACCTCATCGGCGCAGGCATCGAGTTCGGCGGCATCGGTGCCCCGCATGACGAGGCTCACGCGGAACTCGCCCCGCGCATACTGCGGATAGCTGCCGATATCGACTTCGGGATAGCGTTCCTGGATATCACCGAGCCCGCCGGCGACCATACCCTCACCGAGATTGCAGAGAACCGTGCGCGACAGCACCGGCACGCCGCCAGCGAGCCCGCCTTTCACGCCATCCAGCATGGCCCGCATGATCGACGGCACGCCGGCCATGACGAAGACATTCTCGACCCGGAAGCCCGGCGCGGTCGAGATCGGATTGTCGATCAGCGTGGCGTGCTCCGGCGTTCGCGCCATCCGCATCCGCGCCTCGTTCAGCTCCATCTCGCTGTGCTCGTAATGCTCCATCAGGCGGCGCGTCGCCTCCGGGTTCTGGATCAGCTCTTGGCCGAACGCCTTGGCGACACAGGCGGCGGTGATGTCGTCATGGGTCGGGCCGATGCCGCCGGTCGTGAAGACATAGTCGAATTTCGCGCGCAGCGTATTCACCGCGTCGACGATCTCGGCTTCGATGTCGGGCACGACCCGCACCTCGGATAGGCGGACGCCGACCTCGTTCAAGGTCACGGCCATATGCGCGACATTCTTGTCCTGCGTCCTGCCGGACAGGATTTCATTGCCGATGACGATCACGGCGGCGGTCACGGTTTTCTTATCGGTGCTCATGGACGGGTCCGGCTCAGGCGAAAGGAAGGCTTGCGATCATAACGAAGGATGCCGCCGAGTCACCCCTGGGAACGGCGGCATCCTTCAAATTTCGGTACGCTCGAACGGCCGACCGGCCGCTTGGATCAGTGGGCGTAGCTCGGGTCCATCCGATCGAGCCGGCGCAGATGGCCGGGCCAGCCCATATCGCCGAACGCGGTGCCGCGCGACACCATTTGGCCGCGGGTATGCTCGCCGACATCCTTCGACACGTGGATCAGCTCGGCCCCGGTCGACATCGCGTCGACCTGCGCCTGGCAGGATTTCTCCAGCCGGAACATCATCCAGAAGGCCTCCTGGATATTGCGCCCGCAGGTCAGCAGGCCGTGGTTCTTGAGGATCAAGGCCATGTTCGTTTCACCGAGATCGCGCTGCAGCCGCTGGCATTCATCCAGGTTCGTCGCGACGCCTTCGTAGTCGTGATACGAGATGGCGTCGTAGAACAGCATCGAATGCTGCGACAGCGGCAGCAGTCCGCAGTCCATCGCGGACACGGCCATGCCGGCGCGGGTATGGGTGTGCAGCGAACAGGCGATGTCTTCCCGTCCGCCCAATACGGCGCTGTGGATCGTGAATCCGGCGGCGTTGACGCCGTATTCGCTGTCTTCGGTCAGGATGTCGCCGTCGAAGTTCACCTTGACCAGACTGGACGCGGTGATTTCCTCGAAGAACATCCCATGCGGGTTCAGCAGGAAGGCATCGGGCTCGCCCGGCACCCGGGCGCCGACATGCGTGCCGGTCAGGTCGGACATGTCGTAGAAGTCCAGAAGACGATAGCAGGCGGCAAGATCGACGCGAGTCTGCCATTCCTCGGGGGTTACGCGGTCGCGCAATGACATTGGCTGGTTTCCTTCTCGGCTTAATGCTTGTAGCTAGGATCGACGCGGTCGAGCTGCCGCAGATGGCCGGGCCAGCCGCGGTCCGCGCCGGCGGTACCGCCCTTGCGGAAATGCTCCGCCGTACTGTCCTGCACATCCTGCGAAATTTCCGTGACCTTGGCGCCGGCGGCCATGGCGTCGATCTGCGCCTGGCAGGCCTTCTCCAGCTTGTGAACCAGCCAGAAGGCATGCGGAATGTTGTAACCACAGGTCATGAGACCGTGATTGTGCAGGATCATCGCGATATTCGTCGACCCCAGGTCCGCCACGAGCCGCTCGCGCTCGTCCAGATTCGTCGCCACGCCCTCATAGTCGTGATACCCGGTGTTGCCGATGAACCGCGCCGAATGCTGGGTGATCGGGAGCAGGCCGCATTTCAACATGGAGACGGCCATCCCGGCCCGCGTATGCGTATGCAGCACGCATTGCACGTCGTGGCGCGCGCCATGCACGGCACTGTGGATCGTGTAGCCCGCCGCGTTGATGCGGTATTCGGTATCGCTCAGGATGTTGCCGTCCATGTCGATCTTGACCAGGCTCGACGCCGTGATCTCGTCGAAGAACAAGCCGTAGGGATTGATCAGGAAGGTATCGTCCTCGCCGGGCACGCGCGCGGAAATATGCGTGCCCGTCAGATCGGACATGCCGTAATAGTCGACCAGCCGGTAACAGGCGGCCAAATCCACGCGTGTTTTCCATTCTTCCGGCGACACTTTCTCCTGCATCGTCGGGATATCTTCCGGGCGCACATCGATTGCTGCCAGCGCTGACATGAGCGATTCCTCTCTGGGATAGAAACTGATTTAGAATTGAATGGGCCGCACCTCGGCTTGGCGTCCATTATAGCATAGGATCGACCGGTCCGGCCAAACCGACCCAAGCAAAAATTTTTCAACCGAATTCAACTATCTAGGAGTTTTCCGATATGCGCGTTCTCACGATCCTGCCGCAACACAACCTGCAGGACGTTCCGGCCGAGGCGGCCGCCATCGAAGCGGCCGGCTACGACGGCGCGGTCACCATGGAAAACAAATACGAGCCGTTTCTGCCGCTCGCCGTGGCCGCGACGGCGACGAAGCGGATCGAACTGTCGACCGGCATCGCGATCGCCTTCGCCCGCAGCCCCATGGTCGTCGCCGAAACCGCGCATGATCTGCAGACCGCGTCAAACGGCCGTTTCGCGCTCGGCCTCGGCTCGCAGGTCAAGGGGCACAACGAACGGCGGTTCAGCGTGCCGTGGAGCCCGCCGGTGCCCCGCCTGCGCGAATATATCGAAGGCATGCGCGCGATCTGGCGGTGCTGGGAAAAGGGAGAGAAGCTGAACTATGTCGGCGAGCATTATCAGTTCACCCTGATGACGCCGAATTTCATTCCCGACCGGAACGGACTGCCGCCGATCCCCGTGACCATCGCCGCGGTCGGCCCGGCGATGCTGCGGCTCGCCGGCCGGGTCTGTGACGGCGTGCGCCTACATCCATTTTGCACGCGGCGCTATCTCGAAGAGGTCGTGATGCCGCGGCTCGAGGAAGGCTTCGCCAAAGGCGGCACCAAGCGCGAGAATTTCGAGATCACCGGCGGCGGCTACATCGTCACCGGCCCCGACCAGGAAAGCATCGACAAACTGTTCGAGTGGGTGCGCTACCGCGTCGCCTTCTACGGCTCCACCCGCAGCTATTTCCCCGTCTGGGAGCTGCACGACCAACAGGATCTCGGGATGAAGCTGCATGAGATGTCGAAGCGCGGGGAGTGGGACAAGATGGCCGCCGAAGTCCCCGACGACATCGTGCATCTCTTCGCCGCCGTCGGCGGCTACGACGAAATCGTCGGCGCGACCGAGGCGCGTTTCGGCGGCATTTCCGACACGCTGAACGCCAGTATGTCCGCCGACGTGGATGTTTCGCTGCCGGGCGAAGTCATCGAGGGCCTGCAGAAAATCCGGACTCCATTCAAGGAATTCAAACAGACGTGGTGATTCCGCCAAATCGCTCCGTCGCGCGTTCTCCCGACCGTTTCCCTCAAATTGCTACCGCAGGGTGAGAGATCGCCCCAAAAACCCGTATCGTTCGCTTCTTTTAGCGCCGAATGCAGGGTAAAAATCAAAGAATTGCAGAGATTGGGAATTTCATCCGCACAATTGATGTCACTACAACCGTGGCGAAATATCCGGGAATTTATGCGCGCAAGGGTAAGTCGATGTTAAGACATCGGGAATAAGGTTAACGCTCGAATTCATACTCAAAATTGTTTCCAATCATGGCCGATAAAGACGATACCGAACAGCCGACAAAACCCCAGGCAAACGGTACGCCAGCGAATGGCATCCGGGCGGCCGACGCTGCGGTATTGATCGTCGATCCGACGGATACCGCCGGGCCGCAAGCCCTGGAAATCCTGCGAAAGGCGGGTTTCGAGTCGGCGACTATTTCCGCCGATACCAAAACGGCACTCGCTGAAATCGCGTCCGCGCCCCCGAGTATCGTCTTGGCCGTACCCGGTGAGGCCAATGTCGACGGCCTCGCGCTGATCGCCGGCCTTCGGGATGGCGAAGACACATACTCGGGACCGATTTTGTTCTTCACGGAGGCCTCGGATCACGCCAGCCATCGGGAATTGCTTTCCTATGTGGGCACCGACTTCGTGTCACTGCCGCTCGACCCGGTCGAACTGATTGCCCGGGTGCAATCGCACTCCCAGGCACAAGCGAAACTGAACCGCCGGACCAAGCGCCTCGACAGCGCACTCGCTCTGTTGAAGGAAACGGAAAAGCGGCTGGCCAGCGAACTGGAGTCCGTCCGGTCCGAAAACCGCGAACGCATCGACTACTTCGCCGAAACGCACCACGAGTTGCGCACGCCGCTCAATGCGATCTGCGGCATGTCCGACGCGATGCGGCAGGAATCATTCGGCCCCATGCCCGACGGCAAGTACAAGGAATACGCCGGCAACATCTTCGATGCGGGTCAGCACCTGCTCGGCATCATCGACTCGCGGCTCGACCTGACCCGGATCGAGGTCGGCGCCGAGCCGCTCGAGATCGAAGATGTCAGCGTCAACAGCGTCATCGAGGAAACCACCGAGATGCTCGGCCAACTCGCCGTCGACGCCAACATCAACCTCGAAATCGACATCGAGCCCGATCTGCCGATCATCGAGACCGACAAGCGCAAGCTGAAACAGGTGCTGGTCAACCTCGTCTCCAACGCGATCAAATATACGCCGGAGCACGGCCGCGTGATGCTGTCGGCGAAGCGCGCGGAAAAAGAGGGCGTCCTGGTCCTGGTCGTGTCGGATACCGGTATCGGCATGACGGCGGAGAATCTGCACGAGGTAATGAAACCGTATAAACGCGGCACCCACGATGAAAAGGGTACCGGGCTTGGTCTGCCGATCGCCCGCAAGCTGATCGAATTGCTCGGCGGCGAAATCGACCTGCGCAGCGCGCCCGGCCGCGGCACGTCGGTGAAGATCGAGCTGCCGACCTCGATCCCGGGACAATCGCCCCGCGGAAAATCGTCATCGAAAGCGGCGTCCGGCTAGCCGGCCTCCGGCGGCGCCACCAACCCTTCCTTTTCCAGCAACGGATAGATACCGCCTGCCGTCAGGATGCGCAGCAGCGCGTCCGGAATGGGCTTCGCCTCCAGCGATTTTTCCGTGTTGACGTTCCGGACCGTGAAGTCGTCGAAGGACACCGCGGCGACGTCGCCTTCGGTGAAAAGGTCCGTCACCCCCGGACATTCCAGCGCCGGAAATCCGAAATTGATGCAGTTCCGGTAGAACAGCCCGTTGATCGTTTCCGCGACGAGACAGGCCACGCCGAGCAAGCGCAGATTCCGGGCGGCGGGGCGTGACGATCCCATGCCGAAATTCGGTTCGGCGACAATAATGTCGCCCTTACTCATCTCGTCGACCCAGCCGGGACGGTTCGCCGAAAAGATATAGTTGATCTGTTCCTCCGGCGGCAGGTAGTAGCACCGGCTCGGCAGAATGAGATCGGTGTTGATGTTGGCCTCGAAGCGCCAGGTCTTGCCCTCGAACTGCATGCCTAACCTCCCCGTCCGAGAAACTCACTTGGATCGGCGATCGTCCCTTTGATCGCCGAGGCCGCCACCGTCGCCGGCGATCCCATGTAGATCTTCGCGCTGGGATCGCCCATGCGCCCCTTGAAGTTCCGCGTGCTTGCCGTGATGCAGGTCTCGCCCGCCGCCAGCACACCGAGATGCCCGCCGCCGCAGGCCCCGCAGGTCGCGTTGGTCACCACCGCGCCGGCCTCGACGAGAGCCGACAGAACGCCACTTTTCGCCGCCTGCCGGTAGATGGTCTGCGAGCCCGGCGTGACGATCAGGCGCACCTTGTCCGACACTTGCCGCCCCGCCAGCACCTTCGCCGCACATTCCAAGTCGTCGATCGTGCCGTTGGCGCAAGACCCGATGAAGGCCTGGTCGATCGCGGTGCCCGCGAGATCGCCGACCGGCCGTGAATTGTCCAACACGCTGTCGGGCAAGGCCACGAGCGGCTCGATCTCGTCGAGACGAATCGTCCGCCGGTCGGCATAGGCCGCGTCCTCGTCCGGGACTTGCGCTTCATAGGCCGGATGGTCCGGATTATGGGCGGCGATATGATCGAACAGGATTCGATCGGGCTCGAAGGTGGCGAATTCGGCGCTCAACTCCGCCCCCATCGTGGTCAGTGTGCGCCGTGCGTTCATGTTCAGTTGCGGCAGTGCGGCCCCGCCGAACTCGACATTCATCGTTTCATGCCCGCCATACGTGCCCGCGATATGCAGGAATACGTCCTTCATCGACACCGCCGGATTGAAACTGCCCTCCAGGTCATAGCGCACCGTCTCGCCGACCCGGAACCAGGTTTCGCCCTTGGTCAGCGCATAGGTGATATCCGGCGCGCCGACGCCGCGGGCCACGCAGTTGAACGCCCCGGCGCTGCAGGTATGCGAATCGCTGCACAGCAGGACCGTGCCCGGCATCGCATAGGCATGGTCCGCCACCAGGACATGGGCGATGCCCTGCGTTCGTCCCACGTCGTGGAAGCGCTTGATGCCGAACTTTTCGACAAAACGCCGGCCCGTCTGATGCGCGGTGGCGCTCGCCACATGGGCCGCGGGCGCGCGGTGATCGAACGCAACGACCACGCGCTCGGGATCGATCACATGCAGGACCTCGCGCCATACGCTGTCCATGAAGTTGTTGTCGAACATAACCACCGTATCGACGTTGACGGTGACCAGTTCGCCCGGCCGCACACGATCCTGCCCGCTCTGCCGGGCGAGGATCTTCTCGATGATGGTCATACCCATGGCGTTTTCCTTCGCAGCCGCTAGTCGCCGGCCGCGCTTTTCGGGGTGGTATCGCCCTCGGCCGCGTAGCGATGTTCCATCTCGGTCAGCGTGTCGTATCCGACCAGCGCGTTGACCTCGTCGAAGGACACCAACAGATCGGGCCGATCCACCTCCTCGTTGCTCGCCACCATCTCCTGGAAGGCATCCATGGCGTTCATCATGCCGCGCACCGCCGAGGTCGACAGCAACCGCGGATAGCTGACAGCGGCGACGCCCATCTCCTGCAAGCGGCCCGGCGAGATCAGCGGCGTGGTCGGGCGCGACCGGATGCCGAGCCCCATGTTGACGGTCAGCGGCTTGGGCACGCTACGCGCCACCTTTTCGATATCCTCCGCCGACAGCAGCGCATCGGCGAAAAGGAGATCCGCCCCCGCCTCCGCATACATGTTCAGCCGGTCGATGGCGGCGTTAAGACCCAGCACGCCGGCCGCGTCGGTCCGCGCCTTGATGACGAAATCGTCGTCGCGGCGCGCGTCGCAGGCGGCCTTGACCTTCTGCACCATTTCCTCCGCCGGGATCACGTCCTTGCCGACCATGTGGCCGCACCGCTTGGGCCAGACCTGATCCTCGAACATGACGGCGGCAACACCGGCCTGCTCGAAGGCGCGCGTCACGAAATGAACGTTGACCGCATTGCCGTAGCCGGTGTCGGCATCGGCATGCAACAGCAGGTCTTCGGCGCAATCGGCGATCGCCCGGCAGAAACGCAGGTTGTCCTCCAGTCCCATGATGCCTTTGTCCGACCAGCCGAGATGACATTCGGAGAGGCCGGCGCCGGAGATCGCACCGCTCTTGAATCCACGCGCCTGGACCAGCCGGGCGCTGTATCCGTCATACACCCCGGGCGAAATCAGGATATCCGGCCCGTCGAGCAACTCCTTCAGGCGGCGTCCTTTGCTTTTCATCGAGTCTCTCCTAGTCAGTCTGATTAGTTCCTGCCGGCGTGCCTAACAGCCATCCCAAACCATGTGGGCAAGAAAATCGGCACAGCGCTATCGAGCAGGCTCCGGCGAACGACAAAGATGTTTCAGCCTATGGGCGGTGCGCAGCGAAATCGTCACGCACATCATCATCCGACCCCGGTTTTCTGGTGGACTGATAAATTCGATAAAAAAGCGCGAAGATGCCAAGGCCGAAGAATGCCAAGGCGATCGGTCTATCCAGAAAAATCCATGCTCCGTTGTCGTCCAGCAAGAGGGATTGGCGCAGGGCGCGCTCCAACCCGGGCCCCAGAATAAAGGCGATTACGAAGGCCGGCAAACTCATGTCCAGACGCTTCAGGATATAGCCAAAAACACCGAAGGCCGTCATCACGACCATATCCGAAATGTTCTGACGCGTGGCGAACACCGCCACATAACAAGTCACGAAGATAATAGGGTAGATCATCCGAGCGGGTATCCTGGCGATCAGCCGTCCGACGTGTACGCTGCCCCAATACCCAACGATGAAATAAGTCACGATGCAAACAAGCCCGGCGGCAAACATGCCGAATATGATGTCATGCGATGTCGAGAACACGCGCGGCCCGATAATGATGCCGTGGATGAGCATCACACCGGACAACAGGGCGGCAGCCGTGCTGCCCGGTATTCCCAGAGTCAGGAGTGGAATAATATTGGCCCCCGACGTCGCATTGTTCGACGCCTCCGCCGCCGCAATCCCTTCGATTTCCCCCTTGCCCCACGTTTCAGGCGATTTGGATTTTCGCTTGGCAGCCGCATACGCCACGAAACACGCCACCGCAGAGCCGACGCCGGGCAACATGCCGATCGCCGTACCGATCCCGCTCGATCGCAAGAGGGTCGGTAGAACGCGGCGATACTCCTGCCAGGTTACATAATGATCGGCCGGGTCCGAGGATGCCGCCGCGATCGCCGCGTCGTGGATTACAAATGTCCGATCCGCGGCTTTGGCGAACACCTCGGACAACACAAACACGCCCAATAGAACCGGGACCAAGGGTATGCCGTCCGCGAGATACTCCAAGCCGAAGGTGAACCGCTCGTCCGCCGTAATGGGATCCGCGCCGACCTGCGAAAACAGAATACCGAGGAGGACACTCAGTAAACCGGCTAGGATTGACTTCCCCAAGAGGCTTCCGATGACGATAAAGGCGCAAAACAGTATCGCCACGAATTCCGGCGGCCCGAGATTCGTCGCATAGACCGCAAGTGTCGCCGCGCCGAATATCAGGATCAGCTCCGACACGATGTCGCCTTGCGCCGAAGCGATGACTGCCATGCGGAGCGCCTTTCCCTGCTTTCCCAGCTTGGTGAGTGGAAAACCTTCCATCTGAGTTGCCGACGCCTGCGGCGTTCCCGGCGTGTTGAACAGAATCGCCGGAATGGACCCGCCAAAGTCGGAGGATTTACTGACCGTATAAATGAGCGCGAGTGCCGGTAGCGGGTCCATATAAAACGTCACCGGGATCAGCAGCGAAATCATTGCCCCCGAGGACAGGCCGGGGATCGCCCCGCCAATCAAACCGATCAGGGTCCCCACAACCGCAAAGAAAATCGGATGCCATGACGAAAACAGTGCAGCAAATCCATCGACGATACCCATTTCAATTCATTCCACGCTGAGACCGCCGGCCCTAGCGAAGCCCGATGGCTTCGCGAATGGCTTTCGCGACCGAATAACTGTCGTAGCTGAGAAGAAGACCCGGCTCTTCGTAGAGTCCGAAGATGACGAAGAACACGAGGTAGTAGAGACAGACCGCGAGCACGGGAACGAGTCCGGTGCGGAAGAGTCCGTGACTGCCGAAATAGCGGACCGTGACAATCATCACGATCAGCGTCGAAACCGCGTATTGCACCAGCACCATGAGACCGACGTAAAGCAGTGCGATGCCCGCAATGACGCAAACGGCTTTACCTTCGGCGCAGAGGGCCGGCCACCGGAGTTCCATCCGGCAGCCGGCCCTATGGCGATACCCCGCGACCGCCAGCAGAAGCAGACTGAAACAGATTGCGGGATACACGACGAGCCGTGGAAAATCCCGCGCCCCAAACCCCGGGTCCGACGGATCGGTGGCGATATCACCGATGGTCACGGCAAAGGGCGCCACCAACAGCAGGACCAGAACCGCTGTGCCGACCTGACCGGCAACACGGGGTTTGTCCGTTTCATTCATAGTCATAGCTTGCAACCGTCGGCAGAGCAGGCAGCGCTATTTCTGCAGCCGTTTCCGCACATAGGTCACTGTCGGCTTCCACTGCCGCGCCAATTGCATCAGGAGCGCCTTGGTGTCAGCGGCGTTACGGTAGACGGTTGCCTGTTGGGCCTTTTTCGTGAGACTTTTGAAAGCTTTGTGTTTCGTGGCTTTTTCGACCGCCGCCGACACGCACGCGATGTACGCCGGTGGAGTTTTCTTCGGCGCCGCGAGGATAATCGGTGAAAGCGTCCGGACGAACTTCAGCCCTTGCTCCTTCAACGTCGGGATATCCTTCACCTTGGAATCGCGTTCGTAGGAGAGCAGCCCAACCGCGTGCAGCAGGTCCGAAAACGCCGGAACCGTATGCGCGCCGCTGGCCGAAAAATCGACCTCGCCCGAAATCAGCGCGTTTCGAGTCTGCGCACCACCCTTGAACGGCACATCCTGCGTCATCTTCAGTACATCGTTCATCGAGAGGAACGCCGTCACACCAACATGGCTGACCGATCCGCGACCGGGATGCGACCAGCGCGTCTTTTTCCCGGCGGCATAGGATTTCTTAATGGACGCGATCAAATCCGGCGCAGTGCGGATCGAACTTTTCTGCTGTACGACAAGCGCTTGATTGGTGAGGCCGAATTGCGCGATCGGCTCGAAGTCGTCGAACCAACTGATACCCCGATCCCGTATCATCGTCGCCATGAGACCGCCGCCCATCGCAACGACCTGCAGCGTTTGGCCATTCGGGCGGGATGATTTGACGAATTTCATCGCCGGGACCTGCGCACCGCCCGCCTTGTTGATGATGACCATGGGCTGTCCGTCGAGGAATTCAGGAATCACGCTGGCAAGAATGCGCGCGTAGCTGTCGGTCCCGCCGCCCGCGCCATATCCGACGATCACCTTAACGGGTTTGTCGATCCCGCAAGACGCGGCCGCGGCCTGAGCCGTGGACACGCCCATCCCGATCGACAGACAGATCCCGGTGGCAACGAACAGTGTTTTTTGCATTGAATTTGGCATTTCGCCCCCTTGTTTTCGGTTTTAATTTTGGTCGGACCTGTTGCGTCGACGCCATTGTGACGGCGTCCCGGCAGTTCGAATCCGAATGTTGATTGGCGGACTTACCCGCCCATGCGCCTCAGAGGAGACACACCCGCAGCGCTTGACGGCCGCTATTTGTACCGGCTGCGGAAAAGCGGTTTGAGTTCGCTCAACGGCCGCTTTTCACGGATCATTTCCCGCGACGCCTCTTCCGCATCTTCCGTGGCAATCGCCTTTTCCAGGATTTCTTCCACGAGGTTCGGTGGGATGAAACAAACGCCGGAATCGTCGGCAACAACGAAGTCGCCGGCCTCGACCAGCACGTCATGAACCGTGACCGGGCCGTTCACTTCCATGGCTTCCATGCGGTATTTGCCGGTTTTCGGAGTTCCGCCACGGCACCAAACCGGAAAACCCAGTTCCCGGATCGTGTTTACGTCACGAACGGCGCCATCGACGATTGCACCCGACACACCTTGCGTCTTGGCGACGAGACAGGACTGTCCGCCCATGTTCGAAGCTTCGAGATTCCCGCCGAAATCGACAACGAGAATATCGCCGGGATCGGAGATGTAGTGACATTCGCGGCTGGACATCCTGATCGGATCGCCGTCCAACGTCCCCTGCGTCGGCGACTTGCGTTCGGGAACGTTCCGCAGTGTCACGGCCGTACCGGCGATCTTTTGGCCCGGCAAAAGGTTGGGTAGATGCGTTCCGGCGACGACACTTCGGATGCCGAGGGAATCGAGAATATCGGAAACGGAAGTGGTCAGGTCCTGCAGTGCGAGATACCGCTCCCGGATTTCTTCGGAGACGCGAGGATACTTGAGCTTCCGAATGCGTGAGATATGCACTTCTCCCCAAATTCGGCCGGCTTTTTCGTATTCCGCATAGTCGTCCGCGACTGCGAACGCTTCGACATTGTCAGGCATTTGGTATTCTCCCTTGTTTGGTATTTGTTAGGCGTTTTCCAGTTCCTGCGCCGCACCGCTCGCCGCCAATGCCGTTGCTGGAATTAGGTCGGCCTGCTCCTTGAGCAGACGGGAATACTGTTTACGAAGCGTCGGGGTCAGTTTGGCTTCGAGACCTGCGAGCGTGAGCACGCCTAATAGATCGCCGTTGTCGAGCAAAACAGGCACAGCAATCGCAAACGCATGCGGCGTGAGCTCCCCCACACTGGAATCGAAGCCGTGTTTTCGAACGCGCTCCAATCGCGTTTGAAGATCGAATTCCGTGGCCAAGCTGCCGCTTTCCAACACCTTGGCACGCAGCGGCTCGTCACAGAATGCCAGGATCACGCGCCCGGAGGCTCCGCCGGAAATCGGCCGAACCTGACCCTCCTGAACGGTGTAGCGCAACGCATCCCTTGGCTCTTCCTTGCTGAGAACCAAACGGGTACGACCGCTTACGATCGAGAACAAGGCCGTGTCCCCGGTTTCGTTTACGAGTCCCCGTAGAACCGGCCGGATCGCTTGAGCCAAATTCGAAAATCGGTCGGCCACAAGGCTTCCGACTGCGAATAGCGCCGGCCCGAGACGATAGGTCGACGTTTGTTCGTCATGTTCGAGAAAGCCGCCGGCGACAAGCGTTCCCGCCAACCGAAGAATGCGGCTCCGGTTCAGATTTGTCCGCTCATGGAAATCGAGAAGTCGCAGCCCGACATCGGCATCAAAGCTAGCCAGCAACTGCAATGCGGCCGAAACCGCCTCGATATGTCTTTCTGATTCAATTGTCATTTTCTACTTGGTAGAAATTATTTCTATTATTGGAATATGACCGAATCGTCAGTCTGTCAAGCTGCCGGCCGTGGGCGCCTGCCTGGCGAACAAAGCCGTTGAACTTGGTCCAACGGCAACGTTCTTGCGGTCAATTGCCGCATGGCGAACAGCGCGAGCCCGCCCTATTCAAATGAGCGTTGAAGCGCAATCCGATCAAGACAGGTCGACGGATGACATACGGTCGCAAGCTAACGGGAATTTTGGTGCGCGGGTTCTGTGCCCTCGCGCTGGTTCTCGTTGCGTTTGCGCATCAACCGGCAGCCGTGTCCGGCCTTCAGGGCACCGGCACGGTCGACGTCACGGCCTATGCGCTCCCCGATGGAAGCGTGCAGCAGCTCTGCATCTCCGGACTGGGAGACAGCGGCGAAACCACCTCCGTCCTCGGCCCTTGCGAATTCTGCCGCGTCGCCGGGACAGTCCTGTTGCCGCCGCCGGCAGGCGTGCCGGAGCCCCTTGTCCGGTCGGTTGCCGCCGACCTTACGGCGCATCGCGAAGACCGCCCCGTCTCGACGGGACACCGGCCCGGCGCCCCCTTGCGCGGCCCACCGCTCGCCTAGCGGCATAACGACTTCCAAGAAAACCGAATCGACAGGCGCTTGACGGTATTCCGCTCACCGGCGCCGGTCACAATATCTTAAGACGCATGGATTGAGGCCGCAGCGACGACCCTACGGGGGCGCATGCTCTGTTCCTTGCGCAGCGGGAGTACGAAATGAAACGCATTGCCTTCGCCACCGCCTTCGCCGTTGCGACATTGTCCGACGCCGCCTTGGCCGGGGAGGTCACCGTTGGCGACCTCAAGATCGAACAACCATACGCCCGGGCAACCGTTCCCGGCGCACCCGTCGCCGGCGGTTACATGACCATCACCAACACGGGATCGCAGCCGGACCGTCTGATCGGCGGGTCGGCGCGCTTTGCCGCGAAGGTCGAAATCCACGAGATGAAGATGCAAGGCGACATCATGAGAATGCGCGAAGTCGCCGGCGGTCTGGAGATTCCGGCAAATGGGTCCGTCGGGCTCGAACCCGGCGGTTATCACGTGATGTTCATAAAGCTCAGGGAGCAGTTGCAGGAAGGTGAGAAACGAACCGTGACGCTCATGTTCGAGAAAGCCGGCAAGGTCGACCTGCCCTTCGCAGTCAAGAGGATGCGCAGCGGAAAGAAACATCGCGGTCACGGCATGGATCGAAGCCATGGCACGAAGGACAAAACGGGAAAGGTTGAACGATGACCTTGAAAACTATTCGACTGGGGGCATGGGTAGCGGTTGCCGTCCTGACCCTTCTTTTGAGCGGCGTCATGATCTACCAGTCCGTCTACAAGGGCAGCGAGCGGTCGGTCGTCTCGGCGGCGCGCTTGGGCGCACCCTTCAATCTGATCGACCACAATGGCAATCCCATCTCGGAAAAGGCCTTCGCGAACCATCCGACGGCCTTGTTCTTCGGCTTCACCCATTGTCCGGAAGTCTGCCCGACCAGCCTTAACGAACTCGCGATCCTGCTCGACGACCTGGGTGAAGACGGCGCGCCGTTGAAAGCTTTCTTCGTGACCGTCGATCCGGAACGGGATACTCCCGAACTAATGAAGAGCTACGTCACAGCCTTTTCGCCGCGCATCACAGGCATCACGGGAGATCCGGCGGAAATTGCGAAACTCATAAAGGCGTGGCGCGTCTTCGCCAAGAAGGTTCCGCTGGATGACGGCGACTATACGATGGACCACACCGCATCGATTTACCTGGTCCGGCGGGACGGCAGTTTCCAGGGCACGATCGCGTTCCGCGAAGACCCGAAAATCGCGATCCAGAAGTTACGGCGGCTGGCGACCGGCAAGGCATCCTAGACCACCCCAAACGGCGTGCGACCGCCGGTCAATCGCCGGGGTCGTATTTGGATTCCAAGGCGTCGAGTTCGGTAAGCCCCATGAGGGCGCTCAACTGCGCGAAGTCGACTTGCAGGTCAGGGCGTTCCACCGGCGCGTCGGCATAAGCGCCGTCCTTGAACGCCCGCATCGCGGTCAACATACCGTGCACCGCCGCCGAACTGAGCATACGGGGATAGGTAACCATGGCGACCCCCATCCCCTGCAATTGCTTGGCGGTCAGCAACGGGGTCGTCGAGCGTGCCTGCAGCCCGAAGCCCATGTTGCACACATAGGGCCGGGGCACGGCGCGGGCGACCTTCTCGATATCATCCGCCAACAACAGCGCGTCGGCATAGAGCGCATCCGCCCCCGCCTCGGCATACCGGATCAGACGGTCGATGGCGTCGTCGACATCGGTCACCCCGGCCGCGTCGGTGCGGGCCATGATGACCGTATCGGGATCGCGACGGGCGTCGCAGGCGGCCTTTACCTTTTGCACCATCTCGGCGGCGGGAATGACATCCTTGCCCTGCATATGGCCGCACCGTTTCGGCCACACCTGATCCTCGATCATGACGGCGGCCATGCCGGCGTCCTCGAAACCCCGCACCGTGAAATAGACGTTCACCGCGTTGCCGTAACCGGTGTCGGCGTCGGCCCGCAGCAGCAGGTTCGTGCACTCGGCGATCGCCCGGCCCGCGCGCATGTTGTCCTGCGCGCCCATAATGCCCTTGTCGGCCCAACCGAGATTACTCTCGGAAACGCCGGCGCCGCTGATTGTCGCGGCCTCGAATCCGGAAGCCTCGACGATGCGCGCGCTGAACCCGTCGTAAACGCCCGGCGCGACCAGGATATCGGGTGCTTCCAACAGTTCCTTGAAACGACGTCCTTTGCTTTTCATCGGCCGATTCCTGTTCGATCCGTGGAATTTTGATTAGAGTGCGCGGCAACAACAGAATGACGACAGAGTAGTCGAGGAAGCCCCCCATGGACAAAACCGCCGCCCAGCTTGTCGATTTCACCGCAGGGCTTCGCTATTCCGACATCCCAGCATCCACGACCAAGGCGGCGAAAGGACGGCTGCTCGATTCCATGGGCTGCGCCATGGCAGCGCTGCTGGCCCCGCCGGTGCGCGCCGCACGCAAGCTCGCCTATCCGATTGCAGGGACCGACGGCGCGCGGATCTTCGGCACGCTGACGCACACGACGCCGGACCTCGCGGCGCTCGTCAACGGCGCGATGGTACGCTATCTGGACATGAGCGATGCCTATCTCATGACCAGCACGGCGCATCCGTCGGACAACATTCCGGGCCTGATCGCAATCGCCGAGCAGACCGGCGCATCCGGCAAGGACCTGCTCCAAGCCATCGTGATTTCCTACGAGGTGCAATGCCGCTTGTGCCAAGCGGCCCCGTTCCAGGTCGCGGGCTGGGACCAGCCGGTGGCCGGCGTACCCGCTGCCGCCATGGCCGCAGGCCGGCTGCTGGGCCTCGACAAAGATCGGCTTCGCGATGCATTGGCGCTGGCTGTCGTGCCGAACCTCGCCAGTAACCAGACGCGGAACGGCCAGCTTTCCATGTGGAAAGGCGTCGCCGGGCCGAATGCGGCCCGCCAAGGCGTGTTCGCCGCGCAGCTCGCCGCGGCCGGCATGACCGGCCCGCAGGACCCGTTCGACGGACCGGTCGGGTTGTGGAATCAAACTGTGGGCGAACGCCATGCAGTGCAAATTCCGAAACGTCTGAAGGGCCACAACTTCATCATCCAGCAAACCAACATCAAGACCTATCCGGTCCGCGACGCGATCCAGGTGCCGATCATGGCGGCGCTGAAACTGCGGGAAAAGGTGGATATTGCCGACATCCAAGCGCTCCGCATCGATACCTACGCCAAGCATTTCGCCGCGGCGATGAAGGACAAGGCGCTGTGGACACCGAAGACCCGCGAGTCCGCCGACCACTCGCTCCCTTTCTGCGTTGCGGCGGCGATGATCGATGGCGCAGTGACGCCGGCCACCTTCGAGACCGGTCGCTATCTCGACAAGGAGATCCTGGCGCTGATCAAGCGGCTGAAGATCACGCTGAACGAAGACTTCGAAAAGGTCGCGCCCGCGACCCGGACCTGCCGCCTGATCGCGACGACCAAGGACGGCAAGGAAATCGCGGTTCGACACCGACAGACCCTGCGCGATATCGAGCGCGGCCCGTCGAAAAAGGCCTTCGAGGATAAATTTCACCTTCTTGCAGCGGCGAGCCTGCCGAACGACGCCCGCAACGAGATGATCGATCTCATCTGGTCTATCGACAAAGTCGAATCAATTGACCGCCTCGTCGACCTGACGGCAATTTGACGGAGACGTTGCCCCGGTTTGAGACGTGTGCGACGGTTGCGTTCCTGATTACTGAACTCAATTGGGCGGGACATCATGACGGCACAAGCGACATTGCCGCGCGTCGCGGTTATCGGCACGGGCGGGACCATCTCCTCGGTCGGCAAGAACAGCATGGACATCGCGACCTATGCGGAGAACAAGAAGAAATACGAGGTCGACGAGCTGCTCGCGCAGTTCCCGGAGACGTCGCAGGTCGCCGATCTGCTCATGATCCGTTTCCGCGCGGTCGGCAGCACCGAGATCGGCCCGCCGGAATGGCTCGAACTGCACGCCCTGATTCACAAGACCGCCGCCGATAACCCCGACCTTGCCGGGATCGTGCTGACCCACGGCACGGCGACGCTGGAAGAAACCGCCTATTTCCTGAACCTGACGGTCAAGCTGGACATTCCCGTGGTGCTGGTCGGCGCGCAGCGGCCAGCCTCTTCGATCAGCACGGACGCCGGGTTGAATCTGGTCAATGCGATCCGGGTCGCCGGTGCACCGCAATCGCGCGGCCTCGGCGTCCTCGCCGTGCTGAACGACGAAATCCATAGCGGGCGCGACGTCACCAAGACCTCCACGCTTCGGCTGCAGACCTTCAAGAGCCACGACTTCGGCCTGCTGGGCCATGCCGACGCCGACCAAGTGATCTACTACCGCACGCCGGTGCGCAAGCGCGCGCCCGATACCGAGTTCGACATCGGCGGGCTGGACGGCCTGCCGCGGGTCGATATCGTGCCGGGCTATGCGGGCGCAGACGGCACGGCGATCGACGCCTTCGTCGCGGCCGGTGCGAAGGGACTGGTCGCCGCCGGACTGCTGCCGGGCTTCAACACCAAGGCGCAGGTCGAGACCTATAACGCCGCCGTCGCGAAAGGGGTCGTCGTCGCGCAGAGTACGCGCAACAGCAGCGGCCGCGTCGTGAAGGTCAACAGCGGCCGACCGGACACCTGCGTGCTGGCGGACAATCTGCCGCCGCAGAAGGCGCGCATCCTGCTGATGCTGGCGCTGACCCGGTCGAGCGATCCGGCGGAGATCCAGCGCATGTTCGAAACCTACTAAGGTCTACACCCTCATGCAGTTCCCCGACCCGCTGGTGCGCGGCACGCTGATCCAGCGCTACAAGCGATTCCTCAGCGATATCGAAATGGAAGACGGCGAGACGGTCACCGCCCATGTCGCCAATCCCGGCTCGATGATCGGCCTGGCGGAACCCGGCTCGGAAGTCTGGCTGTCGCCCAACCGCAACCCGAAGGCCAAGCTGGACTGGCGGTGGGAACTGGTGACGGTCGGCGGCCATCTGGTCGGCGTGAACACGTCGCATCCCAACAAGCTGGTGGAAGAGGCGATCGCCCGCGACGGCATCGCCGAGTTGACCGGCTACGACACGCTGCGGCGCGAGGTGAAATACGGCCAAAACAGCCGGATCGATATCCTGTTGGAGGACGCGGCCAAGCCCGACTGCTATGTCGAGATCAAGAACGTGAACTTGAAGCGCGCCCAACCGGGCCGCGAGACCGCCGCCGAATTCCCCGACGCCGTCACCAAGCGCGGTGCGAAACACCTGATCGAATTAAGCGACATGGTCGCCGACGGGCATCGCGCCGTGATGCTGTATCTGGTTCAGCGCGGCGACTGCGACCATCTGCGTATCGCCGCCGATATCGACTCGGGATACGCCGAAGCCCTGGATGCCGCGACCAAGGCCGGCGTGGAAGCGTTTTGCTACGCCTGCGACATGCGGAAAGACGGCATCGACGTGGCCGGCGCTTTGCCGGTGACGCTTTAGCGGGCCTCGGTCCAACTCTCCGAGAATGCCAGGGAACAGGTGCTGAAGGGCCGGCCTTCCCGTTCCCGCGGCCACGCTTGGCCCGGTGCCTCCTCGCCGTTGATCGACAATCCCGCGTTCAGCGCCGGCACGAACACGGTGCACACGCCCACCGGCCGTTCACCCGGTTCTTCGCTGGGATAGGTATGGATCAGCATCGGGTCGCCCAGATCGCGCCACGACAGCACCACTTCTTCGTCCGCCGACCAGACGGTTTCGGTCCAAAATGCCCGCGCATCGCCGGCCTTGCTGAAGGTCGCATCGATCATGGCGATATCCTGGTTCGCCAGTTCCGGGTTCAGGATCCCTTGGATGCCGGCCTGCAGCCACCGCGTCATATCCCCGTTGTCGGTATAGATGCGCCAGGAGTTTTGTGTCAGTGCGCTTTTAACGAAGAGGACATGCCCCCCGCCCTTTGGACTGAAGATGATGCGCCAGAAGCTGGCGTTCGTCGTGTAATCGTCGCTGTCGTCGACACTGAGTCGAATGAAAGGATTTTCGCCGGTCAACAACACGCGGTTCGGATCTGCAACGCTCATGGTTCAATCCTTTCTGATTCCGATGATGAGGTCCTAGCGCTCGCGCGCGTTCGCTCAGCTACGAGAGGTGTCTTCGCCGCCGTAAACCTCGGTCGGCGGCAGGGGGCTGCCCTCGAAAATATTCTTGCCGGTCTTCTTCGTCGTGTTGCGCCACGCGGCCAGTTCCGCCGCGCCGAACTCGGCCGTCGGTGACGGGTCGATGTCGACGTTGCCGTAGGTATCGACACCGCGCACCAGCATTGCGGAATCGCGATGCGCCCGCACCGCGACATTCGTCGGCATCATCTCGACGAGTACGATCAACCGGCGGTCGCCCGAAACGTTGACTCCCGAGCCGTGGATGATCCCGGCGTTGAACAGGCCGATCTCGCCGGGCTTCAGGACGATATCGACGGCTTTCGATTCGTCGATGTCGGCGGTGATGTATTGGCCGCGCGACAGGATGCTCTCGGGGTTGCCCGTATCCTCATGCGGCAGGACGCCGGTTTTGTGGGACCCCGGAATGACCTTGAGGCAGCCATGCGCCACCGAGCATTCCGCGAGCGCCAGCGCGCCGATCACCAGGATCGGTTTGATCGGGTTATAGGCGCCGTCCTGATGCCAGCCCGCATGGGTCCGCCCGTCCGGGTCCTTGATGCGGAAGGCCATGCTGTAACAAAGGATATTCGGCCCGATCAGGTCTTCGTAGACATCGAGGATGCCCGGGTGCCGCGCGATGCCCTCGACCCACGGACACAGAAGATGCGACTTGCTCTTCAACTTCTTGACGTCATCCGGATAGGTCGCCTCGAACCGTTCGAGACAACCGCGGAAATGCGCCACCTCCGCCGCCGACAGGACAGGCACCGGCGGCAGAAAGCCCTGCGTATGGAAATGCTCGACCGCGTCGTCGGAAAGAACCTTCGGCATCGCTACAGTCCCTTCATCCTCTGCGAACCACCCGCCGTCATGCCTTGGCGGACAGCCACGGTATCTCATTCTTCAGCGCCGCTTCGTGCGCGGCGATCTCGTCCTCGTACTGCATCGTAAGGTCGATGTCGTCCAAGCCGTTCAACAGCACAAATTTGCGGAAGCTGTCGACCTCGAATGCATAGGTCGTGCCGTCGGGGCCAGTATAGCTTTGGGCATCGAGATCGATGCTCATCTCCGCACCCGGATTTGCATGCAATTGGCCGCGCAGCAAGTCGCAGGTTTCCGTATCCTGCACGAATGTCAGCAACCCGTTCTTGCTGGCATTGTTGAAGAAGATATCGCCGAAGCTGGGGGCGATCACCGCGCGGAAGCCATAGGCGACCAGCGCATGCACCGCGCTTTCGCGCGACGAGCCGCAGGCGAAATTGATGTTGCCGACCAGAATCTTGGCGTCGCGGAACGCCGGTTGGTTCAAGATGAAATCCGGACGTTCCGACCCGTTTCCGTCAAATCGCAGGTCGTGAAACAGTACGTTCGCCCAATCGGCATCCCAGCGTTTCAGGAACCGGCCCGGCGTGATCTGATCCGTGTCGGTGTTCGGCCGGTCGAAGGGCGCCGCGACCGCCGTGAGCGTGGTGAAGGCTTCCATCAGGCGTTCTCCTTCAGCGTGCGGACATCGGTGAACTTGCCGGTCACGGCGGCCGCGGCCGCCATCGCCGCGCTCACCAGATGGGTGCGGACGCCCGGGCCTTGGCGGCCGACGAAGTTGCGGTTGGACGTGGAGGCCCACCGTTCCCGCGACTTGCCGATATCGCCGTTGAAGCCGCAGCACATGGAGCAACCGGCCTCGCGCCATTCGAACCCGGCATCGGTGAAGATCCGGTCGAGGCCTTCGGCCTCCGCCTGCGCCTTGACCTGGCCGGAACCCGGCACGACCATCGCGAAGGTCGCGGCCTTGCGCCCTTTCACCACGGCGGCGGCGGCCCGCAAGTCCGAGATCCGCCCATTGGTGCAGGATCCGATGAACACCCCGTCCACCGACAGGTCGCTGAGCGGCGCGCCGGCCTGCAAGCCCATATAGTCGATCGTGCTCTCCAGCGCCGCCCGCCGGGTGGCATCGCCCTCGTCCGCGGGATCGGGCACCGCGCCGGTCACCGGCAAGGCATTCTCCGGACTGGTGCCCCAGGTTACCGTCGGGGCGATATCGTTTGCGTCGATGGATACCTCGCGGTCGAAAGCCGCCCCGTCGTCGGTCGGCAATGTCTTCCAGAAGGCCAACGCCTTGTCCCACTCGGCACCCTGCGGCGCGAAGGGCCGGCCCTCGAGATAGTCGTAGGTCACGTCGTCCGGCGCGATCATCCCGGCACGCCCGCCCGCCTCGATCGACATGTTGCAGACGGTCAAGCGCTCCTCGATCGACATATTGCGGATCGTCGATCCCGCATACTCGATGACATGACCGGTCGCGCCCTGCGCGCCGATCTCGCCGATGATGTGGAGGATCACGTCCTTCGCGGTGACGCCGAAACCAAGCGCGCCGTCCACCGTGATCCGCATCGTCTTCGGCTTGCGCTGCCACAGGCACTGCGTCGCCATGACATGGTAGTGCTCCGTAGAACCAATGCCGAAAGCGAAGGCGCCGAGCGCGCCATGCGTCGAGGTGTGTGAATCGCCGCACACGATCAGCAGGCCCGGCTGCGTCAGCCCCTGCTCCGGCCCGACCACGTGGACGATGCCGCGGCGCGGATCGCCGAGCGTGAAGAAGGTGACGCCGAACTCCTCGGCGTTCGGGGCGCATAAGGCGACGCGCTCGCGCCGGTCCGGATCGTCGATGTCGTCGAGCGTCGCTCCCGTGGTCGAGATGTAGTGGTCCGCCGTACCGAAGGTCAGGTCGGGCCGCCGCAGCTTCCGCCCTTCGGCGCGTAACCGGGCAAAGCCCCGCCCCGACCCTTCATGCGCCAGATGACGATCCACGTAGAGCAGCGACTGCCCGTCGTCGCGGGTCAGGATGCAGGCCCGATCCCAAATTTTCTCGAACATGGTGCGCGGTGCTGCCACGGCGGCCTCTCCCGGTCGATGTTTGATGTTTGATTTTCCAGCTGCGCGTTGAATCGCGCAACATGCAAAACCTTAACACAGGCCGAAGCCAACGTGGAATTCCAGGTCCGATATGACGCCATGTCGGCCCTCCCCCTATAGTGGTCGCATGCCATTGGAACGGAGGAGACCGACATGGGACCGCAGCTCGTCGACTATCTGCTGTACGAGAAGGAGGATGACGGCATCCTCTGGATCAAGTTCAACCGCCCGGAGAAGATGAACGCGCTCTACGGCACGGCGGAAGGCAACAGCACGGTCGCCAAGGTCGGCGAATACATGCGGGCGGCGGACGACGACCCGGACGTGCGGGTGATCGTGCTGACCGGCGTCGGGCGCGGCTTCTGTTCCGGTGCCGATCTCAAGACCCGGCCGACCGAGGACGAGATCGGCCCCAACGTGGAAGGCGCGCGGAACCTTCAGGACGGGGTCGACCGGATGCGCCAGCACTTCTACCACGGCTTCACGAAGCTGCACCGCGACATCTCCGTCATCCGGAAACCCACCATCGCGATGATCAATGGCGCCGCGGTCGGGTCGGGCATGGACATGGCGCTGCATTGCGACATTCGGATCGGCTGCGAGAAGACCCGCTTCATCGGCTACCAGCAGGCCGGCCAGATCATGGAGAACGGCGGCTGCTACTACCTGCCGAAGATGGTCGGCCTCGGCCGGGCCCTCGAGTTCGCCTACACCGGGACGCTGACGGCCGAACGCGCCTATGAATGGGGCATGCTCAATCATCTGGTTTCGTCCGAGGAATTGGAAGCGACGACGCGCGATCTCTGTGCGCGGATCATCGCACAGCCGCCGATGGTGCAATGGACCAGCAAGCGGATCATGCGCGCCGCGCTCGACAGCAGCCTCGAGACCACCATGGTGCTGACCTCGAATGTCGGCGGCATCCTGCAAAGCTCGGAAGACGCCAAGGAAGCCCGCCGCGCCTTCGTCGAGAAACGGAAACCGGAATTCCGCGGGGCATAGCACCGCGACCGCCTCATCCTTCGTCAAGTTCAGGATGAGGGCATCTAAGGTCACCAGCCCTCATGCTGAGCTTGTCGAAGTATGGGCTTGTCGAAGTATGAGCTAGTCGAATTGGGAGGAGAAGTCATGGAATTGGGATATATCGGCCTGGGGGCCATGGGCGGCGCATTGGCGCGGCGGTTGATGCTGTCGCATAAACTGCGCGTACTCGATCTGCGGCCGGATGTTGTCGCGGATTTCGCCAAGGACGGCGCAGTGCCGGCACAGGATGGGGCGTCGTTGGCGCGAGAATGCGACATTATCATGCTCTGCCTGCCGCGTTCCGCCGATGTCCGCGAGGCGATCTTCGGACCGGGCGGGCTGATCGAGGGCCTGAAACCCGGCAAGATAGTCGTCGATCAGACCAGCGGCGACCCGGATGAAACCCGTGCGATCGCCGCCGAACTCGCAGAGAAAGACATCACCTTCATCGACGCCCCGGTTTCCGGCGGGCCGGACGGGGCCACGGCGGGCACCATCGCGATCATGGCGGCGGGGCCGATGGATGTTTTCGAAACGGTGAAACCATACTTCGAATCGATCAGCCCGAACGTCTTCCACTGCGGCGACGTCGGCAACGCGCATGTCCTGAAACTGGTCAACAACACGATCGCCGCCTGCTGCCGCATCGCGACGCTGGAAGCCGTGGCGATGGGACGGAAATACGGCTTGTCCCTGGAGAAGATGACCGAGGTGATCAACAAGAGTTCCGGCCGCAACGGCGCCACCGAACGGATGCTGCCCATGATGATCGAAGGCCAGCCGAGTTCGAAATTCGCGCTGGCGCTGATGTTGAAGGACGTCGGCCTGGCGACGCAGCTCGGCATCAATTGCGGCGCGCCGATGATGGTGGCCAACGTGACGCGCGGACTGCTACAGGCCGCCCACTACGAGGCCGGCGACGGCGCCAACCTGGACGAGGCCGCCACGACCATCGAAGCCATGGCGGAGATGAAGTTCACGGCGTAGACGCGACCGCGCCCCGCTCCTTCAACGCGGCGATCCGGTCGTCGTCGTAGCCCAGCACGTCGCGCAATACCTGATCCGTATGCTGCGCATGCATCGGCGGCGCGGTGGCGGGGCGGACCGGCGTGTCCGACAAATGGACCGGCGAGCGCAGGTTCGGGACCGTGCCGACCAGCGGGTGCGGTAGAGTTTCGGTCAGGCCGCGTTCCTCGACGAAGTCGTTGGTGAGCGCGTCACCCATTTCGTTGACCGCGCCGACCGGCGCGCCGTGTTCGTGCATGCGCGCGATCCAGGCATCGCGGGTGTCCGTCGCCAAGATCTCCGCGACGATCTCGAACAAGGCGTCGCGGTTCTCCAGCCGTTTCGGATTGGTCGCGAATCTCGGGTCGTCCAGCAAGTCCGCCCGCCCCATCGCCTCGGCAAATTGAACGAAGCTCCGCTCGCTGGCGCAGGTGACCTGGATGCGTTTTCCGTCCTTGGCGATGAACACGCCGATCGGCTGCGCGGCGTTGCTGCCGTTGCCGACGCGGGGCAACTCCGTCCCGTCCAGCAGATAGCGGATGCCGTAATGCGACAGCGACGCCACGGCGACATCGAACAGCGGCACCTCGATGAACTGCCCGCGGCCGGTACGCTCGCGCGCGAACAGGGCGGCCAAGACGGCCTGCGCCGCGAAATGCCCCGACTGCATGTCGATCACCGCCTGGCCGGTCCGCATCGGACCGGACTCCGGGCCGCCGTTGGTCGCCATCTGGCCGCTCTCGGCCTGCACCACCGGATCGTAGGCCGCGCGAAACTTCTGCGACCCCTCCCGTCCGTAGCCGGAGATCGAGCAGTAGATCAGGGCCGGGTACTTTTCGCGGATCGCCTGTTGGCCGAAGCCGTGGCGCTCCATCACACCGGTACGGAAGTTCTCGACCAGGACATCGGCAGCCGACAACAGGTCATGCGCAACCTGCTTGCCGCCCTCCTCGGCAAGGTCGACACCGATCGAGACCTTGTTCCGGTTGAGCGACAGGAAAAAAGGGGAGTCGCATTCGATGCTCGGCGGCTTGTGATGGCGCAGATCGTCGCCGTGTTTTGGATCTTCGAGCTTGATCACCTCGGCCCCGAAATCGGCCAAGCACTGCGTGCAATGAGGGCCCGCGACGATCCGGCTGAAATCGATGACCCGAATCCCGCTCAGTGGGCCGGTTGGCGTCGTTTCTTGCGACATTCTTGCTTTCTGTCCCTCACGGATGCTCCGCTTTGGCGCGCGTTACGCCGCGGTGATCGGCTCGCCCGCCAGCGATTTCGATTTTTTGCCGTCGATCCCGACGGGCACGTCGCCGACCAGCGTGGTGCGGTAGAATTCGCGTGGGAAATCCGAATCGAAGATATCGCGCGGCGCCAGGTGGCAAACCGACCGATTGTCCCAGAAGGCGACGCTGCCCGGCTCCCACTTGAACCGCACGGTGAATTCCGGGCGCACCAGATGTTCCCACAACAGTTCCAATAGACCCTGGCTTTCGCGTGGGGTCAGGCCGACGATCTCCTTCAGATGGCTCGGCCCGGTGTACAGCGCCCGCTCGCCGGTTTCCGGATGGACCCGCACCATCGGATGCTCCGACTCCATGAAGCGATTTTTGATCTTTTCGCTGTAGTCCTTGTTCGTTTCCACATTCTGCGGCTGCCCGTTCCGGTGAATGCCGCGCAACCCGTCGACGAAGGCCCGCAGCGTCGGCGACATTGCGTTATAGGCCGCCATCATGCTGGTGAACTGCGTGTCGCCGCCATAGGGCGGGACGATGTCACCGCGCAGGATCGACGCCATGGGCGGATTGATCGCCGCGGTGATATCCGTGTGCCAGCCGGTCCAGGCCCGCAACAGCACCTGATCGCGAAAATGGTTCGCCGTGCGGTTCTTCGCGATCGAATAGATTTCCGGATACTCGCTGTCGCTGCCGTAGACCACATGCCCCGGCGTGACCTCGCCGAACTGCGCCGAGAAATCGATATGCTGCCGGTGCGTCATCGGCTGATCGCGGAAGAACACGACCTTCCATTTCAGCCAGGCCGCGCGAATATCGCGCACCTGCGCCGGCGGCAACGGCTTGGACAAGTCGACGCCGCCGATCTCCGCCCCGATGTGAATAGAAAGTGGCGAAACCTCGATCGAGGTCGTCTCGACATCCTGGTGCGGCGCTTCCGGCGGCATAGCGGGGCCCTTTCTTGCTTCGAATTTGATGGTTGCGCCAATCGGCGACGCGGCGCGCCCCTACTCTATACGCCAACGGCCGAAGGTCCAAAACCGCAAACGGCCGATACAAATTGCGGACGGCACCTATCCCATGTAACAAAAGACGAAATCAAAACTCCTAGTTGAAGGAAGAAAAATGCGACTTCGCTTCATGACACGAATTTCGATCTCGGTATTTGTCTCGGCCATCGCCGCCGCGGTTCTCCTTGCAACAGGCGTCCGCGCCGAAACGCCCGCGCCGAGCGTCAAGGCGCTGAAGGTCGACAAGCCCCAGCGGCTGCTCTTCGTCGGGAACAGTTACTTGTATTACGGGGACAGCCTGCACAATCACGTGCGCCGCATGGTGATCGCCGCCGGCATCTACAAGAAGAAAAAGCTGAAATACAAATCCGCGACGATCAGCGGCTCGGCGATCTTCGACCACAACATCGACAGCTACATCGAACCCGGCAAGCTGCGGGTCAAGAAGCCGTTCCAGGTCGTCATCCTGCAGGGCGGCAGCGCCGCGCCGTGGCGGAAAGGCCGCGACGTGAAGTTCCGCGAAACGGTCGCGGAGTTCAGCAAGAAGATCAAGGCGGCCGGCGGCGAGACCGCGCTCTACATGACGCATGCCTACGTAAAGCCGCATAAGCGGTTCGATCCGGACATGATCGACGCCATCGCCAAACTGTATGTCACAACCGGCAACGAAACCGGCTCGCTTGTGATTCCGGTCGGCCTGGCCTTCGACGAAGCCTACCGCCGTCGTCCGGACATGAAGCTGCACAAGCCTTTCGATGGCAGCCATCCCTCCCTGATAGGCACCTACCTGGCGGCAGCAACCGTGTTCGCCAGCCTGTACGGCCAATCGCCGGTCGGCAATCCGTATGACTATTTCGGCAAGATCGGCAAAGACGACCTCGCCTTCCTGCAGAAGGTCGCGGACGACACGGTGAAGAAGTTCTACGGCCGCTAAGACGGCTAGGGAGGCGTTACCCGAACCGCGCCTCGGCGTTGAGCGACAGGTTACCCTCTTGGTCCGCGGCCCAGAGGGTGGCGCTGTCGCCGCCGTCGCCGGGTTTTCCCGCGACGGTGAATGGCCCGGTATCGAACAGCGGACGGCCGAAGCGGAAGTCGAATCCGGTCATGGGCCGCCCGGGGAACTGCGCCTGGCTCATCTCGATCAGCATCATGGCGACCAGCCGGGCATTCACGATCAGACCGGGGTATTTCTCGACCTCCATCACATAGCGCCGGTCGTAATGGATGCGCGCGGCATTGAAGGTCAGTGCGGAGAATCGGAACATCTGCGTCGGGTCCGGCTCGACCGTCTGCGACCACGCGGCATCGGCCGGCGCGGGCTGCGGTTTCGGCGGCGGGGCGTCCGGCTTGGCCGCCTCGCGGTAGACGATGTCGTGCTCCTCTTCCACAGCGAGGCCATCCTCCCCGGCGATGGCATGATGGACCAGCACGAAGACCAAGGCCCCGCTGCGGCCCTGCTTGGCGGTGATGTTCTTGATCGTCGAGACCCGCTCGATCCGCTCGCCCACCCGCAGCGGTTGCTGAAAGGCCAGCCGCCCGCCGCCCCACATACGGCGCGGCAGGGGCGCCGGCGGCAGGAAATCTTCCCCGCCGGGGTGGCCGCGGGTGTCCAATTGCGACTGCGGCACCCGCGCGTGGAAATACATCCAATGCGCCCCGACGGGGGCGGCATCGCCCGGTTGCAGGGCCGGCGGTTCGTGATCCAGCGTCGCCGCCAACCCGGCCAAGGGCGCGGCGGTCACCTCGTCCGCCGCGGTTTCGGTCCGGCCGATCCACTTGTTCAAGGCGTCCTGATCCACGGTCATATCCTCATTTTTCCTTGCGTTCCGATGTCATGCGGGGTTTTCTGCGGGTTTCGGGAAAGGCGCGGAAAACCAGGGGTTGGCTTTACCAAACGCCAACTATTTCCTGCCAGACCTTCAAATAACCTGGGCGAACACCTAAGTTACCACCAATTGCAATAGAGAGATCAAGCCGACCTCATGACCGATGCACAGCGCAGCGAGCGCCGATCCTACGACACCGTGCCCATCCACGACGCGGCCGATTACGAAGGCATGCGGGTGGCGGGCCGCCTCGCCGCCGAGGTGCTCGACTTCATCACCCCTTACGTGGAGCCCGGCATCTCGACCGGCGAACTCGATACGCTCTGCCATACCTACATTCTGAAACACGACGCGATCCCGGCGCCGCTGAACTATCGCGGATTTCCGAAGTCGATCTGCACGTCGGTCAATCACGTGGTCTGCCACGGGATCCCCGACGACGGCAAGAAGCTAGTCAACGGCGACATCATCAACATCGACATCACGGTGATCGTCGACGGCTGGCACGGCGACACCAGCCGCATGTTCCACGTCGGCGACAAGGTCGGGGTCAAGGCGCGCAATCTGGTGCAGACCACCTATGACGCGATGATGAAGGGGATCGACGTGGTGCGCCCCGGTGCGACGCTGGGCGATATCGGGCACGCCATCCAATCCTATGCGGAATCCAAACGCTTTTCCGTTGTGCGCGATTTCTGCGGCCACGGCATCGGCAAGATCTTTCACTGCGCCCCCAGCGTCCTGCATTTCGGCGCGCCCGGCCAGGGCATGCCGCTGGAAGAAGGCATGTTCTTCACCGTCGAACCGATGATCAACGCGGGCCGTTTCGACGTGAAGATCCTGGGCGACGGCTGGACAGCGGTCACCAAGGACCGCAGCCTGTCGGCGCAGTTCGAGCACACCATCGCCGTCACCGCCGACGGCTACGAAATTTTCACGCTCTCGCCCGCCGGCCATACCGCGCCGCCCTACAGCTAGGGCACCGCGCGGCGGCAGAGGATATTATGCCGCGCACACCGGACGATCCCGCCGCCCCACCCGCCGACAACTCGGCCAAAAAACGCCCACACTATCATGGCCACCGCCAACGGCTGCGCGATCGCTTCACCGCGACCGGCGGCGACGGCATGCCGGATTACGAACTCCTGGAGCTGCTGCTGGCGCAGGCGATTCCGCGCCGCGACGTGAAGCCGCTGGCCAAGGACCTGCTGGAACGATTCGGCAGCTTCGCCGGCGTGATCGCCGCCGACCCCGACCGGCTCGTGGCGGTGAAGGGCATGGGCGAAAGCTCGGCAACCGCGCTCAAGGTCGTGCAGGCCGCCGCCATCCGGCTGCTGCAGCAACAGGTTCTCGGCCGCGACGTGATCGATAGCTGGGACCGGCTGGTCGACTACTGCACCGCCGCGATGGCGCATGAGCCGGTCGAACAGCTCCGCCTGCTGTTCCTCGACCGCAAGAACGTCCTGATCGCCGACGAGGTGCAGCAGCAAGGCACGGTCGATCACACGCCGCTCTACACCCGCGAAGTCGTGAAGCGCGCGCTGGACCTCGGCGCGAGCGCCCTGATCGTCGTGCACAATCATCCGTCCGGCGACGCCACGCCGAGCCGGGGCGACATCCAAATGACCAAGGAACTGCGCGAGGCGCTGGAAAAAATCGGCATCGCGTTGCACGATCACCTGGTCATCGGCCGCCACGGCCACGAAAGCTTCCGCGCGAAAGGATTGTTATGATCAACGGAAACGAGAACGTTAAACGCCGCGTCATCAGCGAGCATGTGGGCGAGCCGCCCGAGGGCACCTGGTCGAACTGTCTCGTCGTGGGCGACCAAGTCTCGATCGCCGGGATGACCGCGCGCGGTGCATCCTTCGACGCCGACATGGACGAGAGCGACGCCTATGCCCAGGCGAAGGCGATCTTCCAGAAGATCGAGCACCTGATGGAAGCCGCCGGCGGCTCGATGGACGACCTGACGAAGATCGTCGTCTATCTGACCGACATCGACGACCGCGACGCGGTGTGGAAGGCGCGGCGCGAATTCTTCCCCGTCTCGACCCTGTTCGAGGTGAATAAGCTGGTCCGCCCGGAAATGAAGGTGGAAGTCGACGCCCTCGGCACGCTCGGCTGCAGCGGGTAAGCAGATAACGCGCTCACCGTTTGATCGTCATTCCGGACGTTAGGTAAGCCGAAAATTCATCTAATTTTCGTGTGCGAGCCTTACGATCCGGAATCCATTTCTGCGCCGCAATCACCGAGCCCCATGGATTCCGGCTTACTGGCTTTCCTGACCAAATCGGAGATTTGGAGGAAAGCCGTACCCGGAATGACGACTCTCTAGCTGTCGTCTGATCAGGCCGTAATTTGGCTAAAGCTTCGACAGCACGTCGCGCGTTTCGGCGACCAAAGTTTCGATCAGGTCGGCGGCGGGCATCGGCCGGTTCATCGCCATCGCCTGCCCCGCATACATCGCCTGGAAGTCCGGCGTGTCCTGCGACCCGCCCGCCGTGCGCAGCGGCGCGACCAGGCTGTAATGCACCGGGAAGGGTGGTGCCGTGTGTTCCAGGTCGGCCAATTCGTCGTAGAGCCGGTTCCGCACCAGCCGCGCCGGACGCCCCGAGGACAGCGCCGTCACCATCGTATCCTCGGCTTGGCCGTTGACCAACGCGTCCTGCCACACCGAATGTACCGAGGCTTCGGTGCAGGTCAGGAAGGCCGTGCCCATCTGCACGCCGCTCGCCCCCAGCGCGAAGGCCGCCGCGATGCCGCGCCCGTCGGCGATGCCGCCCGCGGCGATCACTGGTACGTCGACCGCGTCGACCACCTGCGGGATGAGCGGGAAATTCGACACGCTGCCCGTCTCCATCGGCCCGGCGAAGGTGCCTCGATGGCCGCCCGCCTCGTAGCCCTGCGCGATCACCGCGTCCATGCCGGATGAGTCGAGCAGCCGTGCTTCCGCCACCGTGGTGGCGCTGGCGATCAGGATGATCCCGGCTTCTTTCAATGCCTTGACCGCCGCGTCGTCCGGCAGCCCGAAATGAAAGCTGATTACCGGCGGCCGCAGGTCCAGCATGACCTCCAGGATGGCATCGTCGAACCCGCCATAGGGCACGGTCGCCGGCGGCACTTCGCCGATGCCCAACTCCGCGTAATAGGGGGCGAGGCGTTCCCGCATCTCTTCCGCCGCCGCCGGGTCCAGTTCCGGCTCCTCATGCGCGAAGAAATTCAGATTGAACGGCCGGTTGGTCGCCTTGCGGATATCGGCGTTCAGCGTCCGAAGCCCGTCCGGCGTCTGCCGCGCGCAGCCAAGCGAGCCGAGCCCGCCCGCATTCGAGACCGCGCCGACCAGCGCCGGCGTGGTCGATCCCGCCATCGGCGCTTGGATGATCGGATGGTCGATGCCGAGCAAATCCAGCAAGTCGGTCTTGGGCCACATGGCGTTATCCCTTTCCGTTCGCGGCCGCATACCGCCGTGAATCCGTTTCTTCCAAGGCTACGCGGCGGCGCGGCCCGTGAAAAACATTTTTATTCGATAGGCGTTATCGCTCCGGCCGATAGCCGCGGCCCGCGGTCAGTCCTTCAGAAAATCCCGCACCCGCTTGAGGAACACGTCCAGCTGGTCATGATGCACCCAGTGACCGGCGCCGCTCACCTCTTCCACGGTGGCGTTGTTGAAATAGGCGGCGCGGCCGTCCTTGCGCGGGTCGGTCGCCCAGCTGTCGGTGCCGTGGATCAGCAGCGTCGGGCAGGTGATGGCGCCCCACAATTCCTTGGTCGCCGCGCTGGGCATGGTGAAGGGCGGCGTCGCGCGGGTGTAGTTGTCGTATTTCCAGCTGTAGGTGCGGTCCTCGTTCTGGTTGACGCCATGGATGGTGAGATGGCGCGCCTGATCCGGCGTCAGGTGCGGGTTCGCCTCCTGCATCCTTTGCCAGGCGTCTTCCAGCGTCTTGTAGCGGCGTGGCACCCGGCCGGCGAGATTCCGCAGTTGATCAACCCAGCGCACCACCCGGCCCGGCGCGGTCAGGTCGGCGTCTTCCTTCTCGCGATCCGGCGGCGGGCCAACGCCCTCGATCGCGACCACCTTCTTCACCGTATCCGGATAGAGGCCCGCATAGCGCAGGCTGATCGCCCCGCCGAGCGAATGGCCAATGACGGTGAGCGGCGTCAGCTCGGTCTGGTGCAGAAGCTGTGCGATGTCGAAGACGTATTCCGAGATCGAATAGCTGCCGCCCAACATCCACTGCGAATCCCCATGACCGCGCAGGTCGGGCGCGATGATGTGGTAGTCGTGCCGCAGCGCCTCGGCGACCCAGTCCCAATTCCGGCAATGGTCGCGCCCGCCATGCACCAGCAGCAGCGGCGGCGCACCGGCATTACCCCAGTCGACATAGTGCAGCCGCAGCCGCTGCGAAAAATAGCTGTGCGAGGTGGGGCCGTGGACGGGTTCCGACATGACGCGGGGCCTCCTGAATCGTGCCGTGGCGCGCGATCGGCCAAGGCATTGAAGAATGGCCGTTCTCATACACCTTCGCGGCCGGTCTGGCGAGACATCCGTTTTTCGGGTATCACAGAGGACAGGAGCATTCCGGCCTGCCCGGGCCGCCGTAACCATCGCTGCGTAAAGGATTTCAAGGCATGAGCGACGCAGATCCATCGATTATCCGCCGACGGCATTCGTCCCATTGGGGGGCGTTCAACACCCTGGTCAAGGACGGCAAGCTGGTCGGCGTCGAGCCTTTCGAAAAGGACACGCATCCGTCGCGCATCATCGAATCGATCCCGGACTCGCTTTATGCCGAGACGCGCATCAAGCAGCCGATGATCCGGGCAAGCTGGCTCAAGGACGGCCCCGGCGCGCGCACCCACCGGCGCGGCGCGGAGCCCTTCGTCCCGGTCCCGTGGGACGAGGCGCTCGACCTGCTGGCGGCGGAACTGAAACGGGTGAAGGAAAGATTTGGCAACGAGTCGATCTTCGGCGGCTCCTACGGCTGGTCCAGCGCCGGCCGCTTCCATCACGCCAAGACGCAGCTGCAGCGGTTCCTCGGCATGTTCGGCGGCTATACCGGCCAGGTGCACAGCTACAGCAACGCGGCCGGGCACGCGATCCTGCCTTATATTTTCGGCGACCCCGGGTTGGGCCGCGGGCCGTTCACGTCCTGGGACAGCATCGCAACCCACTGCGACCTGTTCGTCTCCTTTGGCGGCCTCGGCCTTAAGAACACGCAGGTCGAGCCCGGCGGCATGGGCGAGCACGGCACGCATAAATGGCTCGACAAGCTGAAGAACGGCCGCACGAAATTCGTCAGCATCACGCCGCTGCGCGACGACACCGCCGATTTCCTGGACGCGGATTGGCTGGCGCCGCGGCCCGGCAGCGACGTCGCCCTAATGATGGGTATCGCGCATACCCTGGTCGAGGAAGGCCTGCACGACCGCGACGCGCTCGACCGGTTCTGCGCCGGCTACGAGAAGTTCGAGCCCTATCTGCTGGGCGAGACCGACGGCCAGCCGAAGACCGCCGACTGGGCGGCTGCGATCTGCGAGATCGACGCGGATACGATCCGCGGGCTGGCGCGCCGGATGGCCGCCGGACGCACGATGATCGGCACCGCCTATGCGCTGCAACGCGCGGAACATGGCGAACAAACCTATTGGATGACCACGACGCTGGCCGCGATGCTGGGCCAGATCGGCCTGCCGGGCGGCGGCTGCGGCTTCGGCTACGGCAGCATGAACGGCTACGGCAACCCGGTGGAGCGTTTTGCGGTCCCCGCCATGCCGAGCGGCGAGAACCCGGCGCGCAGCTATATCCCGGTGGCACGGATTTCCGACCTGCTGCTCAATCCCGGCGGATCCTATCAATTCAACGGCATGGACCGGACCTATCCCGACACGCGTCTCGTCTATTGGTGCGGCGGCAACCCGTTCCATCATCACCAGGACCTGAACAAGCTGATCGAGGCGTGGCGGAAGCCGGAGACCATCGTGCTGAACGAAATTTGGTGGACGGCGACCGCGCGTCACGCGGATATCGTGCTGCCCGCCACGACGACGCTGGAACGGAACGACATCGGCGCCAGTTCGCGCGACCGTTTCATCATGGCGATGCAAAAGGCAATCGAGCCGGTCGGCGATGCGCGCAACGACTTCGACATCTTCACCGGCCTGGCGAAGCGGCTCGGTTTCGAGGAACGATTCACCGAGGGCCGCAACGAGGACGAATGGCTGCGCCACCTCTACAACGTGTCGCGCCAGCAGGCCGCGAAGAAGCGGATCGAACTGCCGAGCTTCGACGACTTCTGGGAGGAAGGCTATGTGGAAACGCCGGAACCGGACGGCGCGTATATCGCCTTCGAAGCCTTCCGCAACGATCCGGAGAACAGCCCGCTGCGAACGCCTTCGGGCAAGGTGGAGATCTTCTCCGAGACCATCGCCGGCTACGGTTACGACGACTGTCCCGGCCATCCGGTATGGCTCGAACCGAAGGAATGGCTCGGCGGCGACCGGGCCGCGGCCTATCCGCTGCACATGGTCTCGAATCAGCCGGTCAGCAAGCTGCACGGCCAGATGGACGACGGCCGCGTCAGCGTCGAAAGCAAGGTGAAGGGGCGCGAACCGGTCCTCATGCATCCGGACGATGCGGCGGCGCGCGGCATCACGGACGGCGACATCGTGCGTGTCTTCAACGACCGCGGCGCGTTGCTATCGGCGGCGATCCTGTCCGAGGACACGCGCCCCGGCGTGATCCGTATTTCGACCGGCGCATGGTACGACCCGGCCGAGCCGGGCCGCATCGGCAGCCTGGAGAAACACGGCAATCCCAACGTGCTGACCCCGGACCGCGGCACCTCGAAGCTGGCGCAGGGCCCGATCGCCCACAGCGCGCTGGTCGAGATCGAGCTGTACGACGAGGACGCGCCGCGGGTCACCGCTTTCGACCCGCCCGAGATGGCGAAGTCGGCGTGACGGGAGCGCTCGTTGGCATCACCCTTCGACACGCTCAGGGTGGGGATCACAGATGACGACCCTCATGCTGAGCCCGTCGAAGCTTGGCGCAGGTGACAGAACTCGGTCGATCCTTCGACAAGCTCATGATAAGGACCACAAACAAAAAGCCTCATGCTGAGCCTCTTCATCCCGAGCTTGTCGAGGGACGAAGCATGAGACCGCAGAAACCGGAGAGTAACGAATGAAATACGCCCTCGGCGACACGCGCGTGCAAACGGACGGCGACAACTACTGGATCGCACCCAACGCCGCCGTCATCGGCAACGTGATCCTGAAGAGGAACGCCAGCGTCTGGTGGAACTGCGTGCTGCGCGGCGACAACGACCCGATCACGCTGGGCGAGAACACCCAGGTGCAGGACGGCACGGTGATCCACGCCGACCCGGGCTTTCCCTGTACGCTGGGCGACAATGTCAGCATCGGGCATTCGGTCATGCTGCACGGCTGCACCGTCGACGACGAAACGCTGATCGGCATCGGGGCCGTCATCCTGAACGGCGCGAAGATCGGCAAGAACTGTCTGATCGGCGCCAACGCCTTCATCCCCGAAGGCAAGGAAATCCCGGACCGCTCGGTCGTCTTCGGTTCCCCCGGCAAGGTGGTGAAGGAAGTCGAGGACAAGCATATCGAGATGATCAAACGCATCCCCGGCGGCTATGTCCGCCGCTGGCAGCAATACAAGGAACAGCTTCGGGAAGACGGATTTTAGGCCGCCCTGTTTACATTACGAAAAGCCCCGGCCAATCGGCCGGGGCTTTAGATTTTAAATTCTATGCAGCTCAGCACCTACCTATCCGGCAAAATCATCATCCCATTCACAAATTTTCGAACCGCACCATCGAGTTCTGCCCAATTTTGAATTGGAAACCGGAACGATGAAAATTGGTATCGAATCGAATATTTTGCCGCCAAACCATATTTTACTGAACAAGCAGGATATGGACTGGACGGAGGCAATTGATCTGGCGGTGAAATCGTGTCACCACATTCAAAAATTACGGGGTCACCGTTACCACTCGCCATGCCACCTGGAATTGACATAAATGGCCCCCAATTTCGACCGCTTTCAGCGGAGCGGGCAAAGGCATGGAATCCAGCGACTTGCGGCAAGTGATCTATGGTTCCCCCAGGCCTGTCTGTCCTGTCGCGGAATCTCTTGATTGCGGCTAGGTCAGACGACTTACTGTCTAAAGATCCTGTGATCTTAATTACCGACTGAAGAGGAAATTCACCGCGTTGGAAGCTTTCCCGATGAGGGCTCCGGATACTGAACTGCAACACCCCAATAGGATTTGAATTGTCAACGAATCTACCGTTGCGACACCTCCCGTTGTTCGATGCTGCAACCCTCAAAACTTCTCGGTTTTCGGTCGTAATGAGCGGGCGATACTTTAGGTCGACGGCAAATTCGTGCCCATACAACGCCAAAATTACCACATTTCCATGGATACAGATTGAGGTAACGCGAGCCGATGATGTCGATGTCGCTGAGGCCCAGATAAGGCCAGCAACTAGAAAGGCCCTGACTGGCAAAATCATGCATTGCATAATCTTCAGAACCCTCTCAGCTTACTGCTATGAGTAGTTAATTACCGAAATAAATTCGCCTTTTGATTAATTTGCATCACGATTGTTAATAGAATCCGAAGGTCGATACTTACGTCCGATAACCGGTGTCGTCGCGGTCGAGCAGGCGTTTGAAGGCGTCCCATTCGACGGTGCCGGCCGGGCGGTGGCCGTCCTTGCCCGAGAAGCGCTTGCCCTGCTCCGCCGTCTTGCGGATCACCGTGTCGGAGATCGGCTGCCATTCCGCGCCGGATTGCTGGAAGTGAAGCTGCATGCGGCAGGCGCGCTCCAGCTTGAACATGTGCACGAAGGCTTCGCCGATGGTTTCGCCCACGGTCATCAAGCCGTGGTTGCGCAGCACCAGCATGCGCTTGTCGCCGAGGTCGGCGACGATCCGCTCGCGCTCGTCCAACTGTTCGGCCGCGCCCTCGTAGTCGTGATAGGCGATGTCGTCCCAGATCACGAGCTGCATCTGGCTGAGCGGCAAAATCCCGTCCTTCTGGCACGACACGCCGACGCCCGCATAGGTGTGCGTGTGCAGCGCGCAGAGCAGATGCGGTGCCGCCATATGCACCGCGCTGTGGATGACGAAGCCGGCCGGGTTGACCGAGTAGCCGTTGCTGTCGCCGATGATGTTGCCGTCCACGTCGATCTTGACCAGCGACGACGCGGTAATCTCGTCGAACATCAGGCCGTAAGGGTTCAGCAGGAAGTGATCCTCCGGCCCCGGCACACGGGCCGAGATATGCGTCGCGAGATGATCGGCCCAGCCCATCTTGTGGACCAGCCGATAACAGGCCGCCAGTTCGACCCGGGTATCCCATTCCTCGTCGGAGACGTCCTGCGGACGCTTCACCTCTTTCAATGCGGTGGCCATGCGATCCTCCAAAAAATCCGTGAAATTTGCGCGGTTGGGGCGTCGGGCATTATCGCCATGACAGAAAGCTAGCGCAAACGACGGCGGTCACAACCCGTCAAACACCCGGTATATCCAGCGTTGCCGGCCCGAACGCGCTGAGGGGTACCGACGCCTCCCACCAGCGTACCACCGGTTCCGGATAGTGATCGTAGAGCCGGATCACGTCCGCATCCGGAATCAACAATTTGGCAATCGTGCCGACTTCCACGCCTTCGATCACGAAATCGAAGATGTCATCGTCACCGTTCCGTTAGTTCACGACGGTCTCTAATACACGTAGTTGACGCCTAGGCTCTTACAAAGCGACTTTGCCGCTTTGTCGTTCGTATAGCGGTGTTTCCATTGGCTGCGGCTACGCGGATCATTGTTCTTGTAACCGCGCTCACCGAACTGCTTGGGCGTGTCCGCCCAGCTGCCGGAAAACGGCCCGTGCACACGTTTGAACCGTGGTCCAGTGATCCACAAGTGCGGCCGGGTAGGCCTCGTGCCCAGCCGTCGCGATCGCGTGCATTCGGCGCGGGTCTGATTGTAGTGGTTCTTCAAGGCTCGAAATATCGACGCCTCGTCATAGCCGACGGGGAACCGCCAACTCCCGCGTCGAAGGACCGGCTTTTTCAACTTCTTGTCGACCGAAAAGAATATGTTTTCATAGCCCGAACTCTGCGTGGCATTGCCCTTGGCCCCCTTGAACCAACCGCCGCCGGACATCTGTGCGATATACCATCCCGACGCCAACGACCCGCCAGGGGGCGGCGGTGGTTTCTTGAAGTCCCTGGCGTTCAGCCATCCAGTTTTCCCGGTGCGCCGCCATTTATCGCGCGACCAGATGCCGTAAGTGCCTTTGAGTAGGGTCTTTGGCGTTGTATCGCTCGTAATACGGCAGGTCGGGGGGTTGTTGCGGTAAAAGAAATAGGCGTGCCGGCAAGGCGGCGATCCAACCACGTTCCGGCACATGTCGGCGCAAAGCTTTTTGTTGCCCGCGGTGATTGTAACGTTGAGCTCGGCGTGGGCGGTGCCCCCGAACGACAGGGCAATCAGAAAGAGCGATACGAAAAGCGGTTTTCCCGCCGTTTGAATTTTCATGGCCGACTGTCTCCCCAATGATCGTTACAGATTCGCGGCCTCTCGTATGGTGCGAATTCCTGCACCAAATTGCTTACAGTATGCCGTAACAGCCGTTGAGAGGCCAACGGCGGTCGTGGCGAAGACGGCCCTCGGCCGTGGCCTCCCTCCTAAACCCCCGGCATATCCAGCGTTTCGGGCGCGAACAATTCCTCGACCGCGATCAGGCGTTCGGACAGATACTGTTCCTGCGAATAGCGGCAGATCGCCTCCAGCTCGGCCCGGTTGTCGGCGACGCCATAGGACCAGTAATCATCGCCCATCAGCCGGCGGGTCGCTTCCATCTCGGCGGCGAACCAGGGCATGCTGATTTTGTTGGCGGACAGCGACATGACCTCGTCGATCTCGGCCATCGCGATCTTCTTGGCCTCGACGAAGGCGGCGAAGACGCGTTCCGGCAACCACGGGTGTTGTTCCACCAGTTCGGTGCGGATGCCGACGAAATGCATGATCGGGAAGAAGCCGGTCTTCTTGAAATAGGCCTTTTCCGCTGCCGTCGTGTCGGGGATCAAGCGCCGCACGGTCGGGTCGCCCTCGAAATAAGCGCGCGGCGGGCCCGGCGACATCACCGCGTCCAACTCGCCGGACACCAGCAGGTCGTTCAAGCATTTGTCGGGCGGGATCGGCGCCACGTCCATGTGGTCCGGCAGGTTCAGCGGCAAGCGCTCCTTGCGGCCCGGCTTGTTGGTGCCGCCGGTGCGGTAGCGCAGCGTGCGGAAATCGACGCCGTATTCGTCCTGCAGGATACCCCGCGCCCAGAGAGCGAGCGTCATCTGGTATTCCGGCACGCCGACCACCTTGCCCTCCAGATCTTTCGGCGTCTCGATGCCCCGGTCGGTGCGGATGTAGTAGGCATCGTGACGGAAGGCGCGCGACAGGAAGGCGGGAACGGCGATATAGGGACACTCGCCGCGCGAGAGCTGCAACAGGTAGCTGCTCATCGACAGTTCCGACACGTCGAAGTCCTGGCGCGTCACGGCGCGGGGGAAAGCATCCTCGGTGCCAATGGTCACGGGGATCACCCGGCATCCCTCGATCCCGACGCGCCCGTCGAGCAGGGGCTTCGTCCGGTCGTAATCCCAGCACGCCACCGTCAGTCCGATATCCACCATGGTCTTTCCCCGCCGTCAGTCCGTCGGTATTGGCCTTGCGAAACTATCGCGTTAGATCATAGATGAAGACCGGCCGGCAAATCACGGCCGGGGATCATGTGGCCGGACACGTCCGATGAAGAAACTTTTGCGTCTCTCATTCGCGGGATCGATTTTCGCCGTCGCCTTCGGCGGCACGGTCTGGTTGGGGCTGGTGATCGCCGACCGCGCCGGCCTGGACCTGAACCTGCCCTTCGTCTCGCGCGAGCCGGGCGGCGCGTTCATCTTGACCGATCACACCGGCCTGCCCTTCACCCAGAACAAGCTTAAGGGGCGGCCGACGCTGATCTATTTCGGGTATACCTTCTGCCCCGACATCTGCCCGACCCATCTGGTCGATACGATGCAGGCGCTCGACCGGCTCGGACCTCTCGGCAGGAAGATTCAGCCGATCTTCATCTCGATCGATCCGGAACGGGATACCGTCGCGCTGATCAAGGGCTACGTAACCCACTTCAGCGACACCATGATCGGCCTGACGGGTACGCCGGAACAGGTCGCCCAGGCCGCAAAGGTCTTCGGCGCGTCCTACCGCAAGGTCGACGCCAAGTCCGGCGACTCCTATCAGATGGACCACTCGGCACTGTCCTATCTGATGGGACGCGACGGAGCATTCCTGACCGTCGTACCCCCCAACATCGGACCGGATGCGATGGCGGAAAAAATCCGCACGGCGCTGAAAAAAGCGGGCGAGGCGTGACCCCGGCGGTCAAAAACAGAAATGGCTGCTGAGGTAGACCGAGCCTTGGGTGGATTCCATGCTGGCGGCGAATCCGGCGACATTCATGTTCAACAGCACGAACGCGGCGATCGCGACGATCCCGGCGATCGCTCCCAACCCACCGAATTTCACCGTTTGCCGCAGCATACTCGTATCCTACCGGTACCTTTCCACTTAAAGACCTAATGTGCCCGACCCGTTTCGTCCTGGGGTGCGAAACTACGCCGCGTAATCGGGCTCCTCGCGGTCGAGCACGCGCTTCAACGAAGCGAAGTGCATCGGCGCGCTGGCCCGGTCGCCGGAAGACTGCCGTTCCGTCCGGGTCACCACCTGCCCCGGCAGCTGCCGCAGCGGCAGGCCGGTCTGCCGCGCCAAGACCTGCACCTGACAGGCGCGCTCCAGATAATAGAGATCGTCATAGGCCTCGGCGACGCTGCGGTGGGTCACGATAATCCCATGGCTCGCCAGGAAGAGGATTCGCTTATCGCCGAGCGCCGCGGCCATACGATCGCCTTCCTCGTTGTCGAGCGCGATCCCGTTGTAGTCGTCGTCATAGGCGGTGACCTGCGCCAGCCGGATCGCCTTCTGCTCGCACGGCTCGATCCGCCCACCCTCGACCATGGTCAATGCCGTCGCGTAGGGCATATGCGTGTGCAGGATGACGCGCGCCTGCGGGCAGGCCTTGTGCAGCCGGCTGTGGATGTAGAAGGCGGTGGGTTCGATGTCGCCCTCCCCCTCCAGCACCGCGCCGTCGAAATCCGCCAGCAGCAGGCTCGACGCGGTAAGCTCGGACCAATGCAAGCCCCACGGATTGACCAGAAAGCGGTCGCCGCCCACATCCATGCTGAAGTGATTGCAGATGCCCTCGTTCAGGCCATGGCGCACGGCCCAGCGAAAGGCAGCGGCCAGATCGATTCGGCAGGCCTGGATGTCGGCGTCGCTCAACTCGGTCATTGATTAATCCTTTGTTCACGGCTTCCGCTTGAATATTAAGCCGTTAGCGGGCCCGCGCAAATATCGCATGAGAGCTTTGCAAGATAAGCCGGCTCTGGCATAACCATGGCCATCCGCACATGACGTAAGAGAACGCCTAGATGATTCCACGCTACAGCCGTCCGGAAATGGCGGCGATATGGGAACCGGCCAACCGATTTCGAATCTGGTTCGAGATCGAGGCTCATGCCTGCGACGCGCAGGCCGAACTCGGGGTTATTCCCACGGAAGCGGCGGAAGCGGTCTGGCAGCGCGGAGACAAAAGCTATACGGCCGACCGGATCGCCCGCATCGACGAGATCGAGCGCGAGACCCATCACGACGTCATCGCCTTTTTGACCGAGCTATCGGAACATGTCGGCGACGAAGCGCGCTTCGTCCATCAGGGCATGACGTCGTCGGACGTGCTCGATACCTGCCTCGCCGTTCAAATGAAGCAGGCGGCGGACATTCTGCTCGCCGACCTGACGAAACTGCTGGACGCAATCGAGACACGGGCGCGCGAGCACAAGTTCACCGTCTGCATCGGCCGCAGCCACGGCATCCACGCGGAACCAACGACTTTCGGCGTCAAGCTGGCCGGTCACTACGCGGAATTCGCCCGCTGCCGCGACCGCCTGGAAACTGCCCGCGCGGAAATTGCCACCTGCGCAATCTCCGGCGCGGTCGGCACCTTCGCCAACATCGATCCGCAGGTCGAAGTGCATGTCGCCGAAAAATTGGGCCTGCAGGCCGAACCCGTCTCGACCCAGATCATCCCGCGCGACCGGCACGCGGCCTTTTTCGCGACGCTCGGCGTCATCGCCTCGGCGATCGAGCGGCTGGCCACGGAAGTCCGGCATCTGCAGCGCACCGAGTTGCGCGAGGCGGAGGAATACTTCGCGCCCGGGCAAAAGGGATCGTCGGCGATGCCGCACAAGCGCAATCCGGTGCTGACCGAGAACCTGTGCGGTTTGGCCCGTCTCGTCCGCTCGGCCGTGACGCCGGCGCTGGAGAACGTCGCCGTCTGGCACGAGCGCGACATCTCGCATTCCTCCGTAGAGCGGGTCATCGGCCCGGACGCCACCGTCAACCTGGATTTCGCGCTGGCGCGCCTTACCGGCGTGGTGGAGAAACTGCTGGTCTATCCCGACGCGATGAAGGCCAATTTGGAGAAACTCGGCGGACTGCACAATTCGCAACGGGTGCTGCTCGCCCTGACACAGAAGGGCATGAGCCGCGAAGGCGCCTATCAGGCGGTACAGCGGAACGCGATGGATGTCTGGCACGGCAACGGCGCCTTTCTGAACTTACTGAAGGGCGACCGCGAAATCGCCGAATACCTGGCGCAGGATGAGCTCGAAGGGCTTTTCGACCTGGGCTATCACACGAATCACGTGGACACGATCTTCACCCGCGTGTTCGGGTCCGCATAGGAGGCAATGATGGTGCGCCCGGCGCTGCTGTTCCTGCCAGCCTTGCTGCTTTGCACCGCAGGCACGGCGATGGCCGCCGACGACATTCCATCGACATCACCAAAACCGGCGGGAAAAGACGGCAAGGCCGCGGTCGACCCCGTCACGGAAGCCGTGCGGCAGGACATTCTGACGCAGCTGCGGATTGCCGCCATCGCCTTGAGCGATCCCGAGGACCAGGGCGAAGCGCTGTCCGGTATTGTCGGCGCCTTCCTGAAATACGGCCGGGTCAAGGACGCGCAGATCGATTTCCGGGTCATCAGCACGCCCCTTTGGAAAGCGCACGCGCTCGTTCACTTCGCGCGATACGAACGCAAAAAGAACGGCATTTTGAAGGCGCGCCGTATTCTTCGGGATGCCTCGAGACTCATCAGCGATGACATCGAGGGGCGCGATAAGGGCCACGTCCTGAGCCTAATCAGCCAACGGCAGGCGGAATACGCGGATTTCACGGGCGCCCGGCAAACGGCGAAACGCATCCCCGAACCGTTCGAGCGCGTTGGAAAACTCCTTGAACTGGCGCGAATGCAAAGCGGATCGCCGGTCCCCGCCATCTCAAAAGACGCCCGAACCACATTTACCGCAGCGCTCGCGGAAGCGAAGGAAATCCCAGCGGGGCGCGCAGAACGAGTCCGCCTGCTGCTTCGGGTGGCGCAGGCGATGGCCGGTCACAAGCAAAAACCGTTGGCGGTCAAGACACTTGAATACGCCTACCGCTATCTTCACCAAGTTCGGATCGACGACCATACGAAATTGCTGGCGAGCCTCGCCGCCGCATTCGTGGATGCCGGCAACACCGTCCGGGCAATGAACATCTTGCGGTCGCTCAAGCAGGAGACGGAGCATGCCCGGACTTTGGCGTCGATCGCCCGGGCCATCGCCATGAACGGATCGATCGAAGGGGCGGCGCCCCTTTTCTTCCTCGCGCTTCAGGACCTGGAGGCGATCACCGATCCTTTGGTAAAACGCGACCTGCTGACCCATATCATCAAGGAACAAACGCGCGCCGGCAGGCTTGCCGATGCCTTCACCGCGATCGGGCAGGTGAAGGACAAAAAATACCAGCAAGGCATGATGTTCGCGATGGGACAGGTCCTTCTGGAAATGGGGAAGCCGGAGGAAGCGCTCAAACTCGTCGACTACATTCCGAATGTCGGCATGCGCGCGCAGCTCTTCGCACATGCCGCGCGGCACCGTGCGAAACTGGGCGCACGCGCCTCGGCGGCGGACCTGTTGCAAAAGGCCCTCGCGCCGACCGGCGTCGCCCCCAAACCGGAGATGCTGATCGACGCGATACCGCTCGTTCGCGAGGTGTTGACTGAGATCGGCAACACGCCGAAACGGAAAGAAATACTGCTGCAGATCGCCGACAATTTGCGGATCATTCCGGACAAACCGATCAAAGTTCCCGTCATGACCCGCCTCGCGCAGGCCGAAATTCGCGAAGACAAGAAGGAAGCCGCCGAACGGTCGCTCGGGCTCGCCTGGCGTATCGCCTGGTTCAGCAAGGATCAGGAAGTTTTCCCAGAGCTCCTGAACAAGATCGCGCGCGCCCAACTCGACATCGGCGAATTGCTTCTGGCCTTCGATACGGCCGCGCGAATTCCGGACCGGTTTTCCGAAGATCCGGACGCATCGATAACACGCGCGGACATCCGCGACCTGCCAAAATACAAAGCGCTTACGGCGGTGGCGGTGGCTGCCGTGAAACGCGGTCAAGGATCGTTGGCGCTGCGCGCGGCCCGCAAAATAAGCCACCCGTCAGGTCGGGCCAACGCCTATCATCAGGTTGCGTTGTCTATTCCGCATCGAACGCAAGAAGCCAAGACGGCGGTGAAAAAGGGCCGGTCACTGTCGCGACCGGATAGCTTCAACAGAGAGACCCCCTGAATGCCGACAACGGTGCGGCATCGGTCGAGACATTTAGATCTGTTCGGCGATCTGTTGTTTCGCTTCCTCGAACAAGGCCGTCATCTTCTTTCGAACCGCCGCTTCGTCTGCATCGACGCCCTTGCCCTGTAAGTCGGCGACAACCTTGCGCAGCACGTCGTCATCACCCGGCTCGTCGAAATCGGAGGCGACGACATCCTTCGCGTAGGCTTCGGCATCCTGACCGTCTAGCCCGATCTGTTCCGCGGCCCACAAGCCCAGCAATCGGTTACGGCGCGCCGTCACTTTGAACTGAAGCTCTTGATCTTTCTGGAATTTTGCTTCGAACGCCTTCTCGCGATCGCTAAACTGAGTCATATCAACCTACCTTACTTCTTGGGGCTTTGTTGGCGGGTCCCACCGGGACATCTCATTAACTGCATATAACCATCTTTGCACCGATTTTCCATATCCTCCGGGTTTCGCACCTGTGACATTTCTATGCTATGCGGAGGCCGAAATGTGTACCGTGACCCTTCTCCGCCGCCCCGGCCACCGTTGGCCCGTGCTGATCGCCGCCAATCGAGACGAAATGTTGGACCGGCCCTGGGACCCGCCGGGACCGCACTGGCCGGATCGTCCCGAGGTGATCGCCGGACGCGACCGGCTGGCTGGCGGCACTTGGCTCGGCTGGAACGCCACCGGCGTCACGGCGGCGGTACTCAACCGGGAAGGGTCCCTGGGCCCGGCGGACGACAAACGAAGCCGTGGCGAACTGGTGCTGGATGCGCTGGACTACACGGACGCGCAGGACGCCGCGGAGGCGCTGGCGGCGCTCGACCCTGCGGCCTACCGAAGTTTCAATCTGGTGATCGCCGACAATCGGGATGCGTTCTGGTTGAGCGGCCGCGACGGCGCACGCGCGGTGGAGGTCACGTCCCTGCCGGACGGCATCTCGATGCTGACCTCGGCCGATCTGAACGATACGTCCCATGGCCGGATCGAAACCTATCTGCCGCAGTTCGAGGCAGCCGCGGTTCCCGACCCCGATACCGGCGATTGGGCGGCCTGGACCGCGATCCTGCAGGATCCGTATGGCGCACCCGGCCACGGCACCAGCGGCGCCATGTGCATCGTGACCGACTACGGTTACGGCACGGTTTCCAGCAGCCTGATCGCCCTCGCCTCGCCGGAAGCGGTGAGCGAACAGGTCGAGAATATCTGGCTGTTCGCCGCCGGTCGGCCCGATACCGCGCCATTCGAGCGCGTCCCTTTGCCCACATGAGCTACCGCCCTATTTCGACTAGAATATTCGACATAATGGACCCCCGCCCAGATCAAGGAACGATCGTATGACGACGCCGTTGCAGTTCGAGCCGAACGACCTTCCGCCGGAGACCGAAATCCTGCGCCAGGAAGTACGGGAATTCCTTGCGGAAAATCTCAAAGACTACTCGGCAGGCACCCTCGCGAAATCCTGGGTCCACGGCGATCCGGCGTTCAGCCGCAAGGTCGGGGAACGCGGCTGGATCGGCATGACGTGGCCGAAGGAATACGGCGGCCATGAGCGGTCGGCGATCGAGCGCTATGTCATGGTCGAGGAAATGCTGGCCGTGGGCGCCCCGGTCGGGCTGCATTGGGTCGCGGACCGGCAAAGCGGACCGCTGATCCTGGAGTTCGGGACGGAGCAACAGCGCCAAAAGGTTCTACCCAAGATCGCCAGCGGCGAGGCGTTTTTCTGCATCGGTATGAGCGAACCGGACTCGGGCTCCGACCTCGCCTCCGTCCGGACCAAGGCGGAAAAGGTCGACGGCGGATGGGTCGTGAACGGCACGAAGGTTTGGACCTCCTACGCGCACAAGTGCCAGTACATGATCGGCCTGTTCCGCACCGACAGCACCGTCGAGAAGAAGCATGAAGGTCTGTCGCAGTTCCTCGTCGATCTCGACAATCCGAGGATCACGATCAGCCCGATCCACAACCTGACCGGCGATCACGACTTCAATCAGGTCCATTTCGAAGACGCTTTCCTGCCGGACGACAGCATCGTCGGCGCGCCTGGCGACGGCTGGAAACAGGTAATCGCGGAACTCGCCTTCGAGCGCGCCGGTCCGGAACGCTATATGAGCAACTTCCCGATGATCACGCAGATGGTGCGGGAGGCGACCCAGGATCCTGGCGAACGCACCGCCGAGGGCATCGGCCGCATGGCGGCGCAGATCGCGACCCTGCGCGAGATGTCGCTGTCGGTCGCGGGCATGCAACAGGCCGGCAAGGACCCGGCGCTGCAGGGCAGCGTGGTTAAGGAAGTGGGCGTCAGCTTCGAACAGGAAATCCCCCACATCGCGCACGACCTGTTCGGCACCCAACCCCTGCTGGACGGTGCCAGCGACTATGACGAGTCGCTGGCCTATGCCACACAGGCGTCGGTGTCCTTCTCGCTCCGCGGCGGAACGCGGGAGATCGTGCGCGGCATCATCGCCCGGGGACTCGGCCTGCGATGAGCGAACTCAAGGATATATTGCAGGAGTCGGTGACCCGGCTGTTCGGCGACATGGTCACCCGCGACGTGCTGGCCGACGCCGAGAACGGCACATGGCCCGACGCGCTGTGGGCGGCCCTGGAAGAGAACGGCCTGACCAATCCGCTGTCCGCCGAAGAACTGGGCGGGGTCGGCGCCTCCTGGGACGAAACCTTCGTAATCCTGAAGGCCGCCGGCCATTCGGCAGCCCCGGTCCCGCTGGCCGAGACCATCGCGGCCAATTGGCTTGCCGGGAGCGCAGGGTTGGATTTACCCGGCGGCCCGATGACCCTGGCCGATACAACGGACGCGAGCGGCGTTGCGGTTCGGCGGAAAGACGGCGCGACGCGGCTGTCGGGGACGCTGACGGCGGTTCCCTGGGGCAGCGCCGCCGGATATGTCGTCCTGCTGGCCGAGAAAGACGGCGCGCCATGCATCGCAATGGCGAAGACGTCCGACGCAGAAGTGTCCGGCAACCGCAACATGGCGCGCGAGCCGCGCGACACGCTGACATACGCCGACGCGCCGGTGGAGGTCGGCGGCCCCGCCTCCTCGACCGGGACGACAGACCCGATCCGGCTCTACGGTGCGCTTGTCCGGTCGGTTCAGATGGCCGGCGCGGTCGAGCGGGCCGTCGCGGAGGCAGTGCAATACGCCCAGGACCGAACCCAGTTCGGGCGGCCGATTTCGAAATTCCAGTCGATCCAGCACCAACTGGCGCAGTTGGCCGCGCAATCGGCGCAAGCGACCATCGCGGCCGCGAGCGCGTGCCGGGCCGCGGACCGAGGCGATCCTCATTTCGAGGTCGCGACCGCCAAGATCATCGCTGGCGAAACCGCGAAGACCGCGACGACGATCGCGCATCAGGTCCACGGCGCGATCGGCTTCACCTATGAACACGCGCTGCATTTCACCACGCGCCGGCTCTGGTCCTGGCGGCCGGAATTCGGGCCGGAAAGCCAATGGGCCGTGGAACTCGGCCGCCGCGTGGCCGCCCGCGGGGCGGACGCCTTCTGGCCGGACCTCACGCAGCGTCAGTCCTCGTAGACGCAGAACCGGGACTCCGGTCAACCTTCTGCCACGGAATGCCCTGCCGGGAGGCCGGTAAGGTTAACGATAATTTCAATTAAACTGCTGTGAATAAAAGATTCTTTTGCGTTCAATCGGCCACCGGAAGGCGTCATTGTACCCTGGCTGGGCAATTGCTATATGAGACTTGATCGAGGGGTCGAATCGGCGCCTCACCACAAGGTTTTCCCGATATGCCAAGACGGAGACGGATCTACGAAGGCAAGGCCAAGATCCTGTTCGAAGGACCCGAGCCCGGCACCCTGGTGCAATACTTCAAGGACGACGCCAGCGCCTTCAACCGCAAGAAGACCGGCACGATCACCGGCAAGGGTGTCCTGAACAACCGGATTTCCGAATATCTGATGGTCCGGCTTGGCGAGATCGGCATTCCGACCCATTTCGTCCGCCGTCTGAACATGCGCGAGCAATTGGTCCGCGAGGTAGAGATCATTCCCATCGAGGTGGTTGTGCGGAACATTGCGGCCGGCTCGCTGTCGAAGCGGTTCAACCTGCCCGAAGGCTCGCCGTTGCCGCGCTCGATCGTCGAGTATTATTACAAGGCCGACGAGCTGGACGACCCGCTCGTTTCCGAAGAGCACATCACCGCCTTCGGTTGGGCGGCGCCGCAGGATATCGACGACATGCTGGCGCTGGCGCTGCGGATCAACGATTTCCTCGGCGGACTGTTCCTGGGCGTCAATTTGAAGCTGATCGACTTCAAATTGGAGTTCGGCCGTCTCTACGAAGAAAACGGCGACATGCGCGTGGTTCTGGCCGACGAGATCAGTCCGGACAGCTGCCGCCTGTGGGATCTGGAGACCAACGAGAAGCTCGACAAGGACCGGTTCCGCCACGACATGGGCGAGGTCGAGGAAGCCTACCAGGAGGTCGCGCGCCGGCTCGGCATCCTGCCGGAAGGCGGACCGGGCGACCTCAAAGGTCCGGAAATGGTTCAATAGGACATGGTTCAATAGGACACGCATTCCCGTGAGAGCACGCGTTCATATCACCCTGAAAGCCGGCGTCCTCGACCCGCAAGGCAAAGCGATCTGTCACGCCTTGGAAGCACTGAATTTCGAGGGCGTCACCGACGCACGGCAGGGCAAGGTCATCGAGATCGACCTGGTCGAGGAAGACCCGGCGAAGGCCCGCGCCCAGGTCGACGAAATGTGCCGCAAGCTGCTGGCGAACACCGTAATCGAAAACTACGTGATCGATCTCGACTGATGCCGACGCCGGTCTCGATCGCCCGGAAACACAAGAGGAGCGAACGCCGCCGTGAAAACCGCGGTCATCGTCTTTCCCGGATCTAACTGCGACCGCGACGCCGCGGTCGCGCTCCGAAACGCCACCGGCCAAGCGCCGGCGATGATCTGGCACCGGGACACCGAACTGCCGGAACTCGACCTCATCGTCGTACCCGGCGGTTTCTCCTACGGTGACTATTTGCGCCCCGGCGCCATGGCCGGCAACTCGCCGATCATGCGCGAGGTGACGAAACGCGCAGGGGACGGCGTGCCGACGCTCGGCATCTGTAACGGCTTTCAAATCCTGGCCGAGGTCGGGCTGCTGCCGGGCGCGCTGATGCGCAATGCGGGCCTCAAATATGTCTGCCGCACGGTCACGCTGCGCGTCGAGAACAGCCAGACGATGTTCACGGCGGGCTACGAGGCCGGCCAGACGGTGGACATCCCGGTCGCCCATCACGACGGCAACTATTTCGCCGATGACGACACGCTCGACCGGCTCGAAGGCGACGGCCGCGTGGCCTTCCGGTACGACACGACGAACGGCGGCGACGGCAATCCGAACGGGTCGGCCCGCGACATCGCCGGAGTCTTCAACGAGACGAAAACGGTGCTGGGCATGATGCCGCATCCCGAACGCGCCGCCGACGCACAGCATGGAGGCACCGACGGCAAGGCCATGTTCGCCGCCCTGGCGGGAGCGCTGTGACCGTGTCCGACACGCCGAACGGCCCCGAGCCCGCCGCCATCACCCAGGATCTGGTGGCCGAGCACGGCCTGACGCCGGGCGAGTTCGAAACGCTGCTGGGCATCCTGGGCCGCAATCCCAGCATGACCGAACTCGGCATCTTCTCGGTCATGTGGTCGGAGCATTGCTCCTACAAATCCTCCAAGAAGTGGCTGAAGACCCTGCCGACCGAAGGACCGCAGGTGATCTGCGGGCCGGGCGAGAATGCCGGCGTGGTCGATATCGGGCATGGCCAGGCGGCGATCTTCAAGATCGAGAGCCACAACCACCCGAGCTTCATCGAGCCCTACCAGGGCGCTGCGACCGGCGTCGGCGGCATCCTGCGCGACGTGTTCACCATGGGCGCGCGGCCGGTGGCCAACATGAACGCGCTGCGCTTCGGCGAGCCGTCGCACCCCAAGACCAAGCATCTGGTCGCCGGCGTCGTCGCGGGCATCGGCGGCTACGGCAATTGCATCGGCATCCCGACCGTCGGCGGCGAAACGAATTTCGATCCCGCCTACAACGGCAACATCCTGGTCAACGCCATGACCGTGGGCATCGCGGACGCGGACCGGATTTTCTATTCGGCGGCCGGCGGCCCCGGCAACCCGGTGGTCTATGTCGGGTCGAAGACCGGGCGCGACGGCATCCACGGCGCGACGATGGCCTCGGCCGAATTCTCCGAGGACTCCGAAGAGAAACGCCCGACCGTGCAGGTCGGCGACCCGTTCACCGAGAAGCTGCTGCTGGAAGCCTGCCTGGAACTGATGGCGACCGAAGCGATCGTCGCGATCCAGGACATGGGCGCGGCGGGCCTCACCTCCTCCTCGGTCGAGATGGCGTCGAAGGGCGGCGTCGGCGTCGAGCTGGACCTGGACCAGGTGCCGATGCGCGAAGACGGCATGACCGCCTACGAGCTGATGCTGTCGGAGAGCCAGGAACGTATGCTAATGGTCCTGAAACCGGGCCACGAGGACGCGGCGCGCGCCATCTTCGAGAAATGGGAACTCGACTTCGCGGTGATCGGCCGGATCACCGAGACCGGCCATCTGGTGCTGCGGAAGGACGGCGTGATCGAAGCGGACATTCCGGTCGATCCCCTGGTCAGCGCCGCACCGGAATACGACCGGCCGTGGGAGCCGACCCCGCCGAAACCGGCGCTCGACCTCGCGACCATCAGCGCGCCGGACGATCCGCTGCAGACGCTACGCCAACTGCTGGGTTCGGCCGATCTGTGCAGCCGCCGCTGGATCTGGGAACAATACGACCACATGGTCATGGCCGACACTGCCCGCGGTCCGGGCGGCGATGCCGCCGTGGTGCGTGTGCACGGCACGAACCGCGGTCTCGCCATCACGACGGATTCGACGCCGCGCTACTGCCTCGCCGACCCGGAAACCGGCGGGCGGCAGGCCGTCGCTGAAGCGTGGCGGAACCTCATCGCCGCGGGCGCGCATCCGCTGGCGATCACCAACAACCTGAATTTCGGCAATCCGGAGCGGCCGCCGATCATGGGCCAACTGGTCGGCTGCGTCCAAGGCATGGGCGAGGCCGCGGCGGCGCTCGACTTCCCCGTCGTCTCGGGCAACGTCTCGCTCTACAACGAGACCGAGGGCGAGGCGATCCTGCCGACGCCGGTCATCGGCGGCCTCGGCCTGGTCGACGACCTGGCGCATGCGACCACGATGGCCTTCGCCGAGGCCGATCAAGCGATTCTGCTGATCGGTGAAACGGCGGGCCATATGGGCGCGTCGATCTACCTGCGCGATATCGAAGGCCGGGCCGAGGGTGCGCCCCCGCCGGTCGACCTGGACCGGGAAAAGGCGACGGGAACCTTTATCCGCGGCCTGATCACCGGCGGCACGGTCACGACCTGCCACGACGTGGCCGACGGCGGCGTGCTGGTCGCCCTGGCGGAAATGGCGCTCGCGGGCGGGATCGGCGCGGAGATCGAGATACCCGAGACGGCCCTGCCCGCCCATTGCTGGCTGTTCAGCGAGGATCAGGGCCGCTACATTGTCACCGTGGCGGAGGCGCAATCCGTCCTGGAGGCAGCGGAAAAGGCCGGAACCCCGGCACAGGTCATTGGACGGACCGGCGGCGCGGCGTTGACACTGCGGGGCGGGACCACCATATCGCTGGTGGATTTGCGCGACGCCCATGAAGGCTGGTTGCCTGGTTACATGAGGCAGCCCTAATCACGACCCCGGGGAGGACGACGAAAATGCCGATGAGTGCGGGTGAGATAGAGCAGATGATCAAGGAAGCCATTCCGGAGGCGGAGGTGCAGATTTCCGACCTGCGCGGCGACGGCGATCATTATGCGGCACTGGTCACGGCCTCGGCATTCAAGGGCAAGTCACGCGTGCAACAGCATCAAATGGTTTACGATGCGCTTCGCGGCCGCATGGGAAATGAACTGCACGCCCTCGCGCTGCAAACGGCAATCCCGGAAAACGCATAACCGCAGAAAGAGAAAAGGACGGCGCAATGACCGACACGACAGTATCGCAACGCATTCAAGACGAGATCGACGGCAACGAGGTCGTCCTGTTCATGAAGGGCACGCCGGTATTCCCGCAATGCGGCTTTTCCGCCGCGGTGGTCCAGGTGCTCAGCGAGGTCGGCGCCAAATTCAAGGGCATCGACGTGCTGGAAGACCCGAGCCTGCGGCAGGGCATCAAGGAATTCAGCAACTGGCCGACCGTCCCCCAGCTTTACGTCAAAGGCGAATTCGTCGGCGGCTGCGATATCGTCCGCGAAATGTACGACACCGGCGAACTGCAGGAACTGATGACGTCGAAAGGCGTCGCCGTCCAGCAAACCGCCTGACGGGTACGGACACCGAGTTGTAGAAAAGGGCCGCATCGCGGCCCTTTTTGTTTGGTGCCACGGTTCCGACACAAATCATCGCGTTTCGAAACGCCAACTGCCGTAGGTTAGGTACGAGTAAGACATCCTAACTAATCTTGATTGAACTGATTTGCGAAAAAAGGAAAGCGCATCAGCAGGGCTGGCAGCGTACTGTTGTAGACGACCGCCCAATTCCCATCGGGGGTAGGAACATTCATTTGAAATGTCTTAATCCCACGGATGTCGCATACCCGCATTGAGAAGTGGACTGTCCGGAGCAGATCGCTGTCAAACGCGACGACATAAAACGTGTTTGAATTGTCGGCAACCGTACAACCCACTGACGATCCTGAATTCAACGTCCTCGCAGCGGTAAGGAATTCGAGAATTTTCGACCTGTCCTGAGTTTCGAATACCAACGTAGCTTGATCGGACGTGAACAGTTCAGTCGTCTTAAAATGGCGAACCGACCCGTCTGACTGTCTATAGATTTGGATGGCATCCACCATCTTCGCCGCATCTTCGGCGTCGGGCACCATACCTTCATTCGATACGCCGAATAATTGCGGGGTCAGAGCGAGGTCTCTACGCCAGAGTCCGGCGTAGTGATCATCGCGTCCAAAGACAGCCACCAGAACTAGGGCAGAAAGTGTCAGCACCCCGACGATCAACCAAACAACAGGTCTTCGTGTGGTATTGATCATGCGGTTTTAATCCAAGCTTCGTGCTCTTGTTTAAATTGGACATCTCGTTCCTGGTTCTTGATGTCGATGACAGTGTCGCTGCGAGAGCAAATGCCCGGCGAATTACATTACAATGCATTCATGGCATTGATTCGTCATAAATATGCTCACCCTTACGACCCTGCCACGATGTGAGATCGTTGTAGTGAGTTTCTTCAAATGTGATCTTCCTACAAAGGAGGAATTTTCGCAGTCTTTCTGCCATCCGAACGAACTCATTGATTCGATTTTCATATTAGTATCAACGCGAATTTTCAAACCCTTGACTCGCTCGAATTGCAAGCGTCCCTCCGTTACGTATCCGACACAATCCGCCGCACCGGGGAAGTTTGAAGATCCATTTGACCAGTAAACGATTACCTCATTATCGCTTAGGTCTATGTCTCCGTTCGCATCGGACAATGCGTTCGGTAATGATATGGTCAGTTTCTCGTACTCGGCTTGGTCAACGGCAAACCAACCGCCATCATCGAACCTACGGACAGCCAATACGAACCCTTCGCCTTCCCGGATTCTGTGCCCCACCACAGCGAATTCATCATTCACCGGAAAGCGGCCTTGATTCCTGATAGCCATCCGTAACGATTTGTGCTTCTCAATATCGGTAATCACTGCGTGAGAAACGTAGAACGGACTCTCATACTGTCTGGCACAACCGCCAAAAAGAAAGATGATCGACAAAACCGCAGCCATCACTGTCAGGTTTCTGGGCACTAACATGATCCCCATGAAACTTCATTTTGCGTTTCCCTACAGCACCTCTTCCGCCACCAGCCGCAGCGCCTCGACGCTCGGTTTGCGCAGCAGCAGCGTGCCGACCTTGCCGTCGGCGCCGGCGGCTTTCCACGCGCCCAGCCGTTCGCGGATGCGGTCCGCCGGGCCGACCAGGGCCACCTCATCGACCAGGGAGTCGGGAATGGCGGCCGCCGCCTCGGCCTTCTTGCCGTCCAGGAAGAAATCCTGCACCTCGACCGCGGCGTCCTCGTAGCCCATGCGTTTGGCGAGGTCGTTGTAGAAATTCTTGTTCCGCGCGCCCATGCCGCCGACATAGAGCGCCAACTGCGCCTTGATCGGCGCGCGGCAGGCGTCCAGGTCGTCGCCCATGATGATGTTCACATAGGGCGCGACGTCGAAATCCTTCAGGCTCTTGCCGTTGCCCGCCTTGGCCAGCCCCTCGTCGATCGCCGCCTCGAACACGTCGTAGCGGTCCGGGTTCATGTAGATCGGCAGGAAACCGTCGGCGACCTCGGCCGCGGTCGACACGCCCTTGGGCGTGATCGAGGCGGTGTAGATCTTCAGCGACGGGTCGCCATGCAGGATGCTCTTCAGCGGGACGCCGAGGCCGGTCGTCCCCTCGCCCTTGTTCGGCAGGTGATAGTGATAGCCTTCGTGCACCGCCGGTCCCTTGCGCTCCAGGATCTTCCGGACGATGGAAATGTATTCGCGGGTGCGGGTCAGCGGCCGGCCGTAGGGCACGCCGTGCCACCCCTCGATCACCTGCGGCCCCGATGCGCCGAGCCCCAGAATGAACCGGCCACCGGACATCGCCTGCAGGGTATTCGCGGTCATCGCCGTCATCGTCGGCGTCCGCGTCGGCATCTGGATGATGCCGGTGCCCACGTTGATCTTGGTCGTGCGCGCCAGGATCCACGCCGCCGGGGTGACCGCGTCCGCACCGTAGGATTCGGACGTCCAGACCGAATGGTACCCGAGGCTCTCGGCCTCCAGGATCATCTCCATATCGACCGAAAAACCGGCCGCCCCGCTGCCGTGAACAAGACCAAGACGCATTCCCATCTCCTTGATTGAATTCCGTCGCGGCACCCTAGCACAGGCGCACTAGCCCGCCGATTTCTCCGCGTCCTCGCCGAAGCACAGCGCGTTGCCGTCCGGGTCGCGGACTTCGAACTCGCGCATGCCGTAGCCCGTCACCTCGAGCGGGCGGGTGATCTCCACCCCGGCGGCGGCGATTTCATCGTGCACGGCTTCGACGCCCGCGACATGGATATAGGCATCCCACGCCCCCGGCACCGGCGTGGGTCCGCCTTGCCAGGCATTGACGAACAGCACGCTGGTATCGCGGTCGAAGATGCCGAATTTGGGCGGTTCGCCGCCTTCCTCGACCACGGTGTAGCCGAGTTTTTCGGTGTAGAACGCCTTCGACCGCGCGTAGTCGGAAGACTTCAGAACCGGCGTGGAGCGTTGGAATTTAATGGAAGGTTTCGCGGCCATCCTATTCTCCGTTCAGGCAAGCCGGGAGCGTCCCGGCGATCGATCCAAGGGAGGATCGCCGAGCCGCCGTCGGAATGCAACGGTCGTCGGGCTAGCGCGAGTAGAATTCGATGACGAGGTTCGGTTCCATGCGGACCGGAAACGGCACGTCTTCCAATTTCGGCGCGCGGACGAAGGTGGCCGCCATCTTGCGCGAGTCCACCGAGACATAGTCGGGGATTTCACGCTCGGTCGAGGCCGATGCATCCAGCACCATCGGAATCTGCACGCTCTTGTCGCGCACTTGGATCACGTCGCCGTCCCGCACCTGATAGGAGGGGATATTGACGCGGCGGCCGTTCACCGTGATGTGCCCATGGTTGACGAACTGCCGGGCGGAAAAGACCGTGGGCACGAACTTGGCCCGGTAGACGACGGCGTCGAGCCGGCGCTCCAGGATCTCGATCAGGTTCTCGCCGGTGTCGCCGTTCCGCTGGTCCGCCATCTTGTAATAGCGCCGGAACTGCTTCTCGCCGATATTGCCGTAATAGCCCTTGAGCTTCTGCTTGGCGGCAAGCTGGGTTCCGAAATCGGACGGCTTGCGGCGGCGCTGGCCGTGCTGGCCCGGGCCATAATCCCGCTTGTTGACGGGGCTGCGGGGGCGTCCCCAGAGATTAACGCCGAGGCGGCGGTTAATCTTGTACTTCGACTTTACGCGTTTGCTCATATCACCTTTAACCCCTGGTTTTCCCGGAGTTCTTGTTGCTTCCAGTCAGCCGCCCGGCCGGTTGCCAGGACGGCGGGGTCCGAAATGGACCCGCATTACCGGAAAAGTGCGCGGACTATAAGGCTTCCGGCCGATTTGTCAAACGCCGAAAATCCTCTATTCGCCCTTGAAATTGGGCTCGCGGCGGTCCCGCCAGGCCTGATGCGCCTCCGTCTTGTCCTGGGTGAATTCCAGGGCCATGAAGCGGTAGAGATCGGTCAGCGAGGCATCTGCGATGTTGGGCACGTCCAGGCCGTGCTGGATCGATTCCTTGACCATGCGGGACGCCAGCGGCGGCAGGGCGGCGATATGCTCGGCCACCTCCATCGCCTGCCCCATCAGTTTATCATGCGGGACCAGCCATTGTGCCAGGCCGATGCGGTAGGCCTCCTCGGCGGAGAGCGGGAATCCCATGGCCAGCTTGGTCGCCTGCCCCTTGCCGACCCAGCGGGCGAGCCGCGGCCCGCCGCCATAGGCCGGCATGATTCCGAGCGCCACCTGCGGCAGCCGCCATTCCGCCTTCTCGGACGCGACGATCAGGTCGCAGCAGAAGGTGACGATGCAGCCGATCCCGATGGCATAGCCGTTCACCGCGGCGACGATGGGTTTCGGGAAATTGGACAGAATGTTGAACGGGCTGACCCGGCGTTTCGACAGCCGTTTGATGAACTCGGCCGTCGAGTCCAGCGAATGCGTTTTCCGGTCCTTCAGGTTGGCGCCGGCGGAAAAGGCGCCGCCCGCTTCGTCGCCGGTCAGGATGGCGCAGCAGATTTCGTCGTCGTCCTCCATCTCGGTGAAATAGTCGAGGAGGCCCTCGTAATAATCCTGTCCCCAGGCGTTGCGCGCCTCGGGCCGGCTCAGCGTGACGATGCCGACCGCGCCTTTCTTCTCGTAGGTGATGGGCATTGGATCCTCCCGCGATGAACGATGACACCGTCAAGTGTCGCCGCATCGCGGGAAGAGTCAAATCCCCCTATCGTCGACGGATCAATCCTGCTTCCAGGCGCTCGGGTCGATATCCAGGTCGGAGAATTTCTCCGGATCGAACACCGGATGCTCCTTCCCTTCCTTTAACTGTGCCCGATAGTCGTTCAGCACGCGCATGCCGATCGGGAACAGCATGATGATCGCGAGCAGGTTGACCATCGCGAGAACGCCCATCATCGGATCGGAGAAGAAGAAGACCGCCGTGGCGCCCGGCGCCGACGAGCCGAGGAACACCAACCCGACAATGAGAATGCGCAGCACATGCCGCGAGATCGGGTTTTCGGTGAACACGGTCAACGCATTCTCTCCGAGATAGTAGTTGTAGATGATCGAGCTGAAGGCGAAGAGCATGATCGCGATGGCCAGGAAATACTGACTCCACTCGCCGACATGCGAGACCAGCGATTTCTGCGTCAGCACGACACCGTCGATGCTCGCCGCGCCGGCCACATACACATCCCCCAGCAGGATCACGAACGCCGTGCAGGAACAGATGATGATGGTATCGATGAAGACGGAAAGCGACTGCACGATTCCCTGACTGATCGGATGGCGGACATGCGCCACGGCCGCGACGTTAGGCGCGCTGCCCAATCCCGCCTCGTTGGAGAACAGACCCCGGCGAAGACCTTGGGCGACCGCCGCGCCCATGCCGCCGCCGACGGCTTCCTCGAGCCCGAAGGCATTCTTTACGATCATCGTGATGATGGCGGGAATTTCCGTGATGTTCAGGACGATGATGAGCAGGGCCATGCCGATATAGCCGATGGCCATGATCGGCACGATCACGTCCGCCACATGCGCGATGCGCTTGATGCCGCCGTAGACGACAAAGCCCGTCACGATGGCGAGCGCGCCGCCGGTCCAGATGCGGTCGAGCCCGAAGCTCTCCTGGACCGCACCGGCCACCGTATTGCCCTGGAACGCGTTGAAGCCCAATGCAAAGGCCGCGATCAGCGATATCGCGTAGAGGACCGCCAGCCATTTATACTCGCGCCCGAGGCCGTGCATGATGTACTGGGCGGGGCCGCCGCGATAGGTGCCGTCCTCGTCGGTGCGCTTGTAAAGCTGGGCCAGCGAGCATTCGATCAGGCTGGTCGCCATGCCGACCAAGGCGATCGCCCACATCCAGAAAACCGCACCCGGCCCGCCCAGCGTGATGGCGACCGCGACACCGGCGATGTTGCCGCCGCCGACTCGGCCGCCGACGCTGACGAACAGCGCCTCCCGCGAACTGATATGCCCTTCCCCGCTGGGCTGGCCGCCGGGAAACAGCACCTGGAACATGCGCCCGAAGAATCGGAACTGGACGAAACCGGAAGCAATCGTGAAGAACACACCGAGGACGACGAGAAACGGGATCAACGCCCATCCCCAGGTCCCGTCGCCAATCGAGCCGAATACCGCCCTCAAAAATTCCATCGTTTCGTCCCCCTACTCGTTTCGATTCTGCACCAGGGGTAACGGCGCCGACGCGTTCCGAATATTTAGAAATCCAACAATGCGGTTTGCGAACCGCGCCGTTCGTATACGATTGCCCCCAGTGTGCCTCCCAGGCTCGCCGCCGATTCGGCATTCGCGCCAAACGTGAAACGCCGAATCGCTATCTCAATCAGATAAAACGGTAACAGATCGCACAACGGTTTGCGATTCCGATGTTTTCATCCGGCTACCCCACGGCGTCGCCGGATCGGAGGGTGAAACGGATGCTATGATCCCGGGATCGGGAACGATGGACATCGGCAGGAATCGCAATATGGCGAAAATTTACACGGACGTGCGCTTTCTCAGCGCAGCGGATCTCGACACCCTCGGCCTGACCATGGCGGAGATCGTCGGTCTTCTCGAAGAAGCGTTTCGCGTCAAGGCGACCGGCGACGTCATGATGCCGCCGAAGATCTTTTTCCACCGGCACGGCCCGCGCTTTTACAGTTCGATGGTCAGCGCCAGCCCCGACCTGGGCTACGCCGGCTGCAAATGGCAGAGCGGCGACCCGGACAACCCGGGCCGGGACCTGCCGTATATCCAAGGCCTTTATATCCTGACCGAGGATGCCACGGGCCAGATGCGCGCCATCATGGACGCGGAATGGATCACCGGGAACCGCACCGCCGCCGCCTCGGGTTTGGTCGTCAAACATCTCGCCCGCAACGGCGCGGCCACGCTCGGCCTTCTCGGGTGCGGCCTGCAGGGCCGAAAGCATCTGGAGGCGGTCCACGCGGTGCGGCCGGATATCGACCATTGCATCTGCTATGACCTGCGTCCGGATCGTCAGCAACGGTTCATCGAGGAAATGAGCGGGACGTTCGGGCACAGGATCGACGGTGCGGCCGGCGCGGAGGAAGTCGCAAAGGCGTCCGACGTACTGATCACCGGCGGCCCGATCGCCGACAAGCGGGATCCCACGATCGAACCCGATTGGATCAAGCCCGGCGCATTGGTCGTGACGATCGACTACGACAGCTATGTGACCGATGCCGCCATCGATGCGATGGACCTCGTCCTCACCGACGACCAAGGTCAGATCGAGGATGCCCGCCGGAACGAGGGCAAGTTTCCCGGCGTCACCCGGATCGACGCGACGGTCGCGGATCTCGTCGCGCATGGAACCGGGCAGCGGACATCCGACGACCAGCGAATATTGGCGTTCAATCTGGGGATCGCCTTGGAAGACCTCGCCACCGGGATTGAAATCCTGCGCCGCGCCGAACGATCCGGCGCCGGTACGCTTCTGCCGTTTCGGACCGCGGCTCCGTAACCCGGCTCGGGATTTGACGCCGACGGGCCCTGGCCCTGTAATACTTGTCCAAAGGCCCAACGCAGGAGCGATTTCATGTCGGCAACCGAAGCGCATGTCGCAACCGCACCTAAATCCATCACGATCAGTCCGCTCGCCGTGGACATCGGCGCGGAAATCAGTGGCGTCGATCTTTCCCAGCCGCTTTCGGAGCAGCAGCGCACCGAGATCTGGGACGCTTTCAACACCTGGAAGGTGATCTTTTTCCGCGACCAAAAACTGGACAAGGCCAGCTTCGTCGCCATGTCGCGGCAGTTCGGTCAACTCAACCGCGGGCATAACATTCACACGCCGGACCCCGACCATCCGGAAATCTATCAAGTGGTGCGCGGCCGCCAGAAAGGCCGCATATCCGGAGAGCCCGCTTTCGATCCGTGGACAGGCTGGCACACCGACCTGACGCCGGCGATCAACCCGCCGACCGCATCGATCCTGTGGGGCGCCGTCGTACCGCCCTATGGCGGGGATACGCAATGGACCAACCTGGCCGCCGCGTATGACGCGTTGTCCCCGACGATGCAGGCTATCGTCGACGACCTCCGGGGAATCCACACTTACATGACTTATGCCGGCGTCACGATGACGCAGGACTTGCGCGACCGGATCGCCGCCAATCAGAAAACCACCGAACATCCGATTGTCCGCGTGCATCCGGAAACGGGACGCCGGGCGCTGTGGGTCAGTCCGAAATTCCTGCAAAGCATCGTCGGCCTGTCGCCAACCGAAAACGAGGCCATGCTCGCCATGCTGAAGTCGCATGCGGTGCGAATGGAGTTCACGCTCCGGTTCAAGTGGACATCGGGAACGGTCGCGATGTGGGACAATCGGACGACGGCGCATTTGGCCCCCCGCGACATCCAGCGTACCGACTACGACCGGCAACTCTTCCGAACGACGACGGTGGGCGACATCCCTTACGGCGTCGACGGACGGAAATCAGCATCGCTGGAAGGCACGCCGCTGCTGGCCGCATAAGCCCGGCGCTATGGAGAAGAAAAAAATGGGTGAATTCTATAACCCGGTGAAAGCGATATTCGGCGCCGGGAGTTTCGACCGTCTGCCCGAGCTGATCGCGGGCCGGTCCTATGCCGTCGTGACCTATGGCGAGCCGTATTTCGCCGGACTCGTCGACCGGCTGGAACAGGCAGCGGGCAAGGCGGCCATCGTCATCGATAACGTGATGGCCAATCCCGACTTTCCGGAAGTGAAGACCGGCTGCGAGAAACTGGCAGACCTGGACGCCTTGCCGGAGGTCTATATCGGCCTCGGCGGCGGCTCGGCGATCGACACGGCGAAGGCGCTGGCGACATCGGGCGGCGACTGGGAGCTTCTGAAGGAGCATTTGGAAACCGAGGGCGACCGTGCCGATGAGTTGCAGGGACCCTGCATCATCGCCGTCCCGACCACTGCGGGCACCGGCAGCGAGGTCAGTCTCGGCGCGGTCATCTGGGACCGTGCAAACAACGGAAAATGGGGCGTTCGGTCGCCGAATGCCTATCCCGAGTACGCCGTGGTCGACCCGGAATTGACGCTGAGCCTGCCGCGCGATCAGACGATCAGCACGGCGCTGGACGCCATGAGCCACGCCCTCGAGAGCATCTGGACCGTCAACCGCAATCTGGTCACGCAGCCGATCGCGGCCCAAGCCGCGCGGGATGTTCTGCAATTCCTACCCGCGTTGAGCAAGGACCTCGGCAACATCGGGCTTCGCACGCGCATCGCGAATGCCGCAATGCTCGCGGGCATCGCCCTGTCGCAGACCCGCACGTCGATCGCGCATCAGATGTCCTATCCGCTTACCATGCACCACGGCGTGCCGCACGGGATCGCCTGCGGCTTCTCGCTCCCGATGGTGATGGAATGGGCGATCGGCCATGACGAGACATGCGATCAGGGGCTCGCGGCCGTGTTCGGCGAGGACTTGCATGCGGGCGTGCAACGGTTCGAGTCTTTCATGGACGACTTGGGCGTGGCGCGCGACCCGACGGCCCATGGTCCGTCGCAAGCCGACTGGGACGGATGGCTCGCCGATGCGATGCAAGGCGACAAGGGGAAGAGTTTTTTGGGCAAGGTGCCGGTTTAGGGACCAAATCGAGCCGACCAACCGATTGGAAAATGAGTGAGCAATCCTGCGTTAACGTTCGACCATATCCACATCATCAGCGAGACGCCCAAGGCATCGGCCGACTGGTATGTGGACATGTTCGGCGCCACCATCACCGCCGAGACGGAGTCCCGCGGTGCGCCGCAAATTTTTGTTCAGCTGGCCGGCGCGATCATCATCATCCGCGGCAAACGGCCGGGCGAAGACCCGGTTCCGGCCCGGCCGGTGCAGCAGTACGAGGATCACTCGAGCCACAATGCGTATGGCACGGACCATTTCGGCTTCCTCTACGACGGCGACCTCACCGCCTTCTGCGAAGAATTGAAGGCGAAGGGCGTGACCTTCCCCGTCGAACTGAAAGAGGCGGGCAACGGAATGCTGCTCTGCTACGTCGCCGCCCCCGATGGCGTCAGCATCGAACTGATGCAACGGTGATCCTTCACAGGAACTCCCGGCCATGAGCGATCTCTCGGACATTCTGGAGTCCACGCACGCCGAGCGGCACGCCTCCGGCTACGTCTTTACCGAGGGACCGCTGTGGAATCCGGACGGATTCTACTATTTCAATGACATCCATCCCGGCGCGTTGTACCGCCTGACCCTCGGCGGTTCTCCGGAACTCATCCGGAAAACCGAGGGCGGTAACGGCATGACCTTCGACCTCGAAGGCCGCCTCATCCACTGCGAGGGTAGCGGGCGTTGCGTCACGCGCACCGACGCGGCGGGCGCCGTTACCGTGCTCGCCGACCGGTTCGAAGGCGGGCGGTTCAATCGACCGAATGACGTCATCTGCCATTCCGACGGCAGTCTCTACTTCACCGATCCGGCCATGCGCATTCCGATCACCGACCGCGAACAACCAAAGCCGGAAGGCGAAGACGGTGTCTGGGGCGGCGCGCGGGTTTATCGTATCGCACCCGACGGCAGATTGACCGCCGTGGTGAGCGTGGAATATCCAAACGGCCTGGCCCTATCGCCGGACGAGCGGACGCTCTACATCGCCAACACACGATGGACGAAATACGTACTCGCGGTCGACATAGATGCGGACGGCATCATGCAGCGGCAACGCATCTTCGCAGACCTGAACGACGGCGACGAACCCGGTGCGCCGGATGGCGTGAAAGTGGATTCCCTGGGCCGCGTCTACTGCACCGGACCCGGCGGAATCTGGGTGATGGAACCCGACGGCCGCCACATTGGCACCATCCGCGTGCCGGAGCAGGCGGTCAACTTCACCTTCGGCGGCAGCGATCTCAAGACCTTGTTCGTCACCGCCGTAACCTCCGTCTACACCTTGCGCATGAAAACGCCGGGACAACCGCACCCGTGGTATCGGCACTACCAAGGCTGAACGGCTGCCGTTTCAGTAGGTCGCCCGGCCGCCGGAAATGTCGAAGACCGCACCGGTCGTGAAGCTGTTCTCGCGGGACACGATCCACGCGACCATCGACGCGATTTCCTCGACCTCGACGAAACGGTTCCGCGGAATCTTCGACAGCATGTAGCCGATATGTTCCTCGGTCATCTGATCGAATATGCGCGTCCGCGCCGCCGCCGGCGTCACGCAATTCACCGCGACATCGTAGCCGGCCAGTTCCTTTCCCAGCGACTTGGTCAATGCGATCACGCCGCCCTTGGACGCACTGTAGGCCGATGCGTTCGGGTTACCTTCCTTCCCCGCGATCGATGCGATGTTACAGATACGGCCGTAATTTCGCACCCGCATGCCCGGCACCACCGCACGGTTCACGTAGAAGGTCCCGTTCAGATTGACGTCGAGCACGCGCTTCCATTCGTCGACCGGGTATTCGTCGACCGTTGCGTTCAAGCCGGCAATACCAGCGCTGTTCACGGCGATATCGATGGGCCCCAGGGCGCCTTCGGTCTGCGACAATGCGTCGGTCACGTTGGCCGGATCGGTGACGTCAACGGACACGAAAGCTGCCTTGCCGACGTCCCGCAACGCCGCGACGGCTTTTTCGCCGCACGCCGTATCGAAATCCCAAATCGCAACCGGCGCACCGGCGCGGCAGAGCCGTTCGGCCACCGCGTACCCGATGCCATTCGCGCCGCCGGTCACGACCGCGGTTTGACCAGTGAAATCGTGATCGCTCATCCGCTCTCGTATCTCCCTTTTTGCCCGGCTCGTCTCCACCACGCGCAAGCGGTAGAGTAGACCAATCAGCGAGGGCGCGCTTCCCGGCAATGCCGCCGGGACCAAGATCGATCAATAGGAGACGACGAAACATGGAACTGGGACTAGAGGGAAAACGCGCCATCGTGACCGGCGGAACACGCGGCATCGGCCGAAAGATCGCCGAACTGCTGATATCTGAGGGATGCAGCGTCGGGCTATGTGCCCGCAACACCGGCGAGGTCGATGAAGCCGTCGAAACTCTATCGGCCGAAGGGACAACCGTGATCGGCGGGCGATTGGATGTCTCGGATAGCGACGCTTTGCGGGCATGGGTCGCCGGCACCGCCGAAGCGCTCGACGGACTCGATATCCTGATCCCCAACGCCAGCGCCCTCGTCTCCGGCGCTACCGAGGAGGATTGGCGGCTCGGCTTGGAAGTCGACGTGCTGGGCACCGTGCGCGCGGTGGAGGCGGCCATGCCGTACCTGGAAAAATCCGACTGTGCCGCGATCGTGGCGATCGCGAGCACGGCGGCGGTCAACACGTCGGGAAGCGTTCGCGCCTATAGCGGACTCAAGGCGGCGATCATCAGCTACATGTCCGGGCTCAGCACCATCGCCGGGAAAAAGGGCGTCCGGGCGAATACAGTATCGCCTGGCGCGATCTATTTCGACGGCGGCGTCTGGGACTACCGGAAGCGCGAGAAGCCGGACATGTACGACGCCGCCGTCAAACGCAGCCCGATGGGTCGGTTGGGAACGCCGGAAGAGGTCGCAAACGCGGTGGTCTTCCTGGCCAGTCCGGCCGCCAGCTATATCAGCGGCACGAACCTGATCGTGGACGGCGCGGCGACGACTCGTATTCAGTACTGACGCGTCATGCGGCCTGTCGTTCGAGCCGCTCGACCGGTTTGTCGGACATCAAGAGATGGAGTAGCGCGCTCAGCACGCCCAGATCGACCGCGGCCCACCAAATGATGTCGTAGTTGCCCGTGGAGTCGAAGATCCAGCCGCCGAGCCACACACCGCTGAAACTACCGAGCTGATGTCCCAGATAGACGATGCCATACAGCACGCCCATGTAGCGGACACCGAAGATCTGGGCCACCAATCCGGAGGTCGGCGGTACGGTGCTCAGCCACACGAAGCCGATGGCGGCGGCGAAAACCATCACCGTCACCGGACCGGTCGGCACCATGATAAAGACGGCGATGACCATGGACCGCAACATGTAGATCGCACAGAGCACGTACTTCTTGCGCATCTTGCCGGCCAGCCAACCGGCGGCCCAGCTGCCGGCCATGTTGAACAGGGCGATCAGGGCCAACGCCGTCGCCCCTAGGGCAGCGCTGGCCCCTTGATCAATCAAATAAGCCGGTAAATGCACGGCAATGAAGGAAACCTGGAAGCCGCATACGAAAAAGCCTGCGGTGAGCATCACAAATCCGCGGTGCCGCCCGGCCTCGCGCAGGGCCTCGCGCAGGTTGATCTTACTGTCCTTGCCGGTTTCCGCCGTTACCGAAGCGGACAGGGAAAACGCCATCGGCACGATCATGCCGGCAAACATGGACAGCACGACGAGCACGACGACCCAATCGTAACCGGATAGCAGCGACTGGCTGATCGGGACGAAGACCAGTTGACCGCCGGTCGCGCTGGCGGTGGCGATCCCGAGCCAGAGGCTCCGTCTGTCCGCCGGAGCGAATTGTCCGACGACAGTCAGAACCAGCGGCAGACCGCACGCACCCAGACCGAGCCCACCCATGATACCGGCACTCCCGAGCATCCACTCCGGCGATGTGGATTGGCTCATGATGAAGATGCCAACCGCAAACAACGCACCGCCAAGCGCCACCGTCCGGGGCGCGCCCCAGCGGTCGGCCAAGGCGCCGGCGAATGGCGCGGCCAATCCCATCATCAACTGCTGCGTCGCAAGGGTCATGGAAAGCGTTTCCCGGTCCCACCCCAAATCCAGGGTGATCGGCCGCATGAAAAGGCCGAAACTCTGGCGGATGCCGAATGCGGTGAAAACGATCAATGATGCGGTGACCAACACGAAGACCGGGCTGCGCGACAGCCTGGTCAGCGTCCGGTGGGCGGTATTTCTCCGTATTCCCGTGTCGACAACGGACATGGTGATTCCTCTATAGGTGGCCGCGACGGGACGACCCCATTGCGTGAACCCAGCTTTACCCGCCGAACGGACCGGAAGCTTGAGGACGACCTGAGGAATTCGTGGGGAAACGCTGAAATTTGCTCAACCAACGCGACCTAATCGCTTGATCCAGGTAACGGCATGGTTTCTCGACAACCAGAGATATCCCTTTACAATCGATGAATATCAACCTGGGTGAGGCACAACGGCGACTGATGCGCTTCGTATTCGGCGAATGGGAGCTCGACACCGGACTTTACGAGCTCCGGCGGAACGGACGGCCGCAGAAGATCGAGCCGCAGGTCTACGACCTGTTACGGTTTCTGGTCAGCAACAGAGATCGCGTGGTCGGCAAGAACGAGATCGTCGACGAAATCTGGGACGGCCGGATCGTCACGGAATCGACCATATCGACCTGCCTCAAGGCCGCCCGACAGGCCGTCGGCGACGACGGTCGGGCACAGCGCCTGATCAAGACCGTCCACGGCCGCGGATTCCGGTTCGTCGGCGACGTCTCCGTCACCGGCGATTCGGCGAGCACCGCCGACACCTCGGATGGCGCGACACTGGACAACACGGCCGGTAGCGAGGAACGACCGGCAAGACCGGCCGCGGACAAACCGGTTCTCGCCGTCCTGCCATTCGACAACCTGAGCGCCGGCGTCGACGAGTATTTCGCCGACGGGTTGACCGAAGACATCATCACCAATCTGTCCCGATTCCGCGACCTGCTGGTCATCGCCCGCACCTCCACCTTTCGCTTCAAAGGGCGCGCGATCGACTTGATCGATATCGGCAAGGAACTGGGGGCGGGCTATATCGTCGAGGGAAGCGTCCGGCGCGCCGGCGGGCGGGTGCGCATCACGGCGCAGCTTATCGATGCGGGAACCGGCATTCATCTTTGGGCCGATGCGTATGACCGCGACATGGAGGATATCTTCGCCGTCCAGGACGAGGTCACCCGCACGATCGCGGCAGCCCTCGGCGTCAAAGTCCAAGACGCGGCGCTGCAACGCGCCCTGACGAAAAGCCCCGCCGAGTTGGATGCCTATGACTGCGTGCTGCGCGCACGGCGCTACACGTCGATGCTCAGCGCCGAAATGCACGCGGAAGCGCGGGACTTGCTGGAGAAAGCCATTGCGCTCGACCCGGCCAACGCCGACGCACAGGCATTGCTCGCGAATGTCTATCTTGCCGAATACCGCTTCGATACAAATCCCCGTCCCGACCCGGTCGGGCGCGCACTGGCGGTGGCGCAGACCGCAACCCGGTTCGACCCACAGAGCGCCTATGCCCGGTGCTGGCTGGCGATCGTGCATTTCTTTCGCGGCGAGAACGACCTTTTCGAGGCCGAGGCGCAGCGGGCGCTCAATCTGAACCCCAACGATCCCGAAACGCTGGCGGATATCGGCCACTATTTGGCGTTCATGGGCGAGTTCGACCGCGGCATCGAACTGTCGAAGCGGGCGCAACAGCTCAACCCGCTGCACCCGGGCTGGTACTATTTCAGTTTCGCCCGCTACCACTTCGATCGGCGGGAATACGGAATGACGATTGCCGACGTCCAACGGATCGGCATGCCGCATTTCTACTGGACACATCTGTTGAACACGGCGGCGCTCGGTCAGTTGGAACATCCGGATGCCGGTGCCGCGCTTGCACGGCTCTTCCACGTCAAGCCGGATTTCTCGGCCCAAGCCGAACTACAGAAATGGAATGCCGCGCCGCACGACCTGGACCACCTGGTCGAGGGGCTTCGCAAGGCGGGGTTGTCGGAATAGGCACGCGAACCCCTATTCGTCCGCTTTCCGGCCGCGCTCCTCGCCCAACGCCGAGATGATCCCGTGCAGGGTCCGAACTTCCTGCTCCGTCAGACGGTTGCGCTGGAACAGGTTGCGGATGTTGCGGATCATGCTGGCGCGCTTCTCCTCGACATGAAAGAAATCGCGAGCGTCGAGCGCGGCTTCGAGGCGCAGAAAGAAGGTCTCCAACTCGCTCTTGCGCGCCGGCTCGGCCCGGCCCGTCACCAACTCCTCGTCCGGTGTGTCGTCCCCGGCTTGGAACCACTCATAAGCCAACAACAAGACCGCTTGCGGCAGGCTTAGCGAACTGAAACCGGGGTTCAGCGGCACCTGCACGATGGTGTCCGCCAGCGCGATGTCGTCATTGGTCAGACCCGACCGTTCGGGGCCGAACAGCAATCCGCAGGGAACGCCGGCCCCCTCTTCCACGCGCAGGTCGGCCGCCGCGCGGCGTGGCACCATCACCGGCTTGATCATGTCGCGGTTGCGCGCGGTCGCCGCGAACACACGCGACAGGTCCGCGACGGACTCCGCCGTCGTGTCGAACAGCCGGACACTGTCGATCACCGCATCGGCGCCCGCGGCGGCGGCGCGCGCCTTGTCGTTCGGCCAACCGTCGCGCGGCGCGACGAGTCGCATCTCGGTCAGGCCGCAGTTCAGCATCGCCCGCGCGGCGAATCCGATATTCTCGCCGAGCTGCGGTTGCACCAGAACCACGACGGGTCCGCCGGCATGCGATTGTTTGGATCGGTCGGTTCCTGCCATGCGGCTGTTTTAGCGATCCCGCACGCGTTTCGCCATGCCCCACGCGGATTATGTCCATGTGAATTGCATCCGGCCGCCCCAGGCGTCACGATGGAGATCATCCTTCAAATCCCATGACATCTCTGGAGCATCCGATGGCGAAACGCGAAAGCATGGATATCCCCGGTCTGGTACCGCACAAGAATCCGATCCCGCATGTCTCGAAGACCGGCAACATGATCTTCTCCGGCGGGATTATCGGCTACGACGCCGATGGCAATATTCCTGAAACGCTGGAAGAGCAGACGAAATGCGCCTTCGCCAACATGCGCAAGATGGTCGAGGGATCGGGCGCCACGCTCGAGGACGTCGCGCATGTGACGGTGTTCCTGAAGACCCGCGCCAACCGGGAACCGGTGAACCGCGAATGGCTTGCGCTGTTCCCCGACGAGAAGAGCATGCCGGCGCGCCATGCGGTCAAAAGCGACCTGGACGACCCCATGCAAATCCAGCTTGAGTTCGTGGCCGTGCTGTAACCGCCGCACGCCGCGCCGCCGCTCACAATGATGAAGACATCCGATCCCCGGTCCGCGCTTTGGTCGTCGACCGCCGCGCCGCCGCCCGATACGCCGCCGTTGGCCGGCAGTCGCCGGGCGGACGTGGTCGTGATCGGCGGCGGATTCACGGGGCTTTCGGCAGCCCTGCATCTGGCCGAAGCCGGCGTGGACTCGGTTCTGCTGGAAGCCGAAGCGCCGGGGTTCGGCGCATCGGGGCGAAACAACGGGCAGGTCGTCCCCGCCTATAGCCGCCACAACCCGGACGACGTCGTGGCCGAGTTCGGGTCCGACCGCGGCGAAGCCTTGAACGCCTGGGTGCAGGAATCGGCGGCCCTGGTCTTCGAGCTGATCACGCGGCACGGGATCGACTGCGACGCCGCGCAGAACGGCTGGCTGATGCCGGCGCATACGGAATCGCGCCTTTCCGTCGCCCGGGCGAAACACGATCAATGGGCCAAGCGCGGCGCATCGGTCGCCCTGTTGGACAGATCCGAGACGGCGGCGCTCACCGGCAGCGAACACTATATCGGCGCGTGGCTGCATCGCGGCGGCGGCAACATCAATCCGCTGGCCTACACGCGCGGCCTGGCGAGAGCGGCGTTGAACGCGGGCGCAAGCATCCATGCCGCCTCTCCGGCAACCGCGATCGAACGCGGCACCGGCACATGGCGTGTCACGACACCGAGCGGCAGCGTCGAAGCGGACAGCGTGATCCTCGCGACCAACGCCTATTCAAGCGATCTCTGGCCCGGACTGGCGCGCAGCGTCGTGCCGCTACGATTGCTGCAAGCGGCGACGAAACCGCTCAGCGATAACGTCGCGCGCACGATTCTGCCAGAGCGGCAGGGCATTTCGGATGCGCGGCGTGTCCTCTGGGCCTTCCGCAAGGACGGGCAGGACCGTTTGGTGACCGGGGCGGCGCCGCTGGTGCCGGGTTTCCGCGGCCCGCTGCGCGACCTCTGCGCCGCGCAACTCAAGGCCGTGTTCCCGCAAGCCGGCGATGTCGAGTTCGAGCATCTCTGGGACGGCAAAATCGCGGTGACGCTGGATCGGCTGCCGCGATTCCACGAGTTGGCGGAAGGCGTCTACACCGGACTGGGCTACAGCGGCCGCGGCATCGCGATGGCGACGGCGATGGGCAAGCTGCTGGCCCAGCGGGTGCAAGGGACGCCGGCGTCCGAGTTGCCGGTTCCGGTCTCCCCGCTGAAATCGGTTCCGATGCGGTCGCTGTTGATCCCGATGGCCCGGGTACGGATGAACTGGTGGCGCGTCCTCGACCGGCTCGAACGATAGAACGAAACGCTAGGGCGAAATCGTCCACGCATCGTCGATCGGGATGGACGTGCCCGTGATGACGTTGGCCGCGTCGCTGCACAAAAACGCGATCAACGCGCCGACCTGTGCCGGTTCGATGAAGCGGTCGGTGGGCTGGCGCCCGGCGAGGAACTCCTTGGTCGCCGCTTCCAGGCTGATCGATTTGCTCTCCGCCAAGTTCGCGACCCGCGTCTCCGCCGCCGGGGTGCGGACCGCGCCGGGGCAGATCGCGTTGACGGTGATGTCGGTCTCGTCCTGCGTCTCGATCGCGACACCACGCGCCAAACCCATCAGGGCGGTCTTGGTCACGATGTAGTCGATGCGGTCGGGCATCGCCATGATGCCGAGCGTCGACGCGAGATTGACGATCCGCCCGTAGCCGCGCTTTCGCATGCCGCCCAGGGTCAGCCGGATCAAGTTGAAACCCGAGGTGAGATTGACGTCGAGCGCATCCTGCCAAACCGCCGGGTCGAATTCCTCGATCGGCGCGAAGTTCCGCACCACCGCGTTGTTGACAAGGATATCGACCGGCCCCAACTCGCGCTCGGTGGTGGCGACCAGGTCCTCCAGCTCATCGAGCTTCCGAAGGTCGGCCCCGTGATAGCCGATCTTGACGCCATGCTTGTCTTCCAGCGCGGCGCGGGTCGCCTCGATTTCGGCCGCATCGCCGAATCCGTTGAGCATAACCTGACAGCCCTGCGCGGCCAGCGCATCGGCCGTGCCGTGCCCGATGCCGCCGGTCGATCCGGAAATAAGTGCGGTTCTGCCGTTGAGCATAGGATCCTTCCTCCCGATCCGGCTTGCCGCCGGTTGTCTTAGCCGGTTGTCAGGGACTCATGCCCGCCGCCAGATCGTACCCTCCGGCTTGTCTTCGAGAATGACGCCCTGTTCGGCCAGATCATCGCGGATTCTGTCGGCTTCGGCAAAATCCTTGGATTTCCGGGCCTCGTTACGGGCGGCGATCATGGCGTCGATATCTGCATCGCTCAGACCGTCGGCGCCCCCACCCTGCCGCAGCCACGCCTCGGGATCGCCCTGCAGCAGTCCAAGCAATGCGCCGCCGTCGAGCAACGCGCCTTTGAGCCGGACCTTCTCAGCGGCATCATCCGCCTTGTTCAGATCACCCAGAAGCGCATGCATGGCAGACAGGGCCAGAGGCGAATTCAGGTCATCCATCAGTGCGTCCCGCACCGCTTCCGCCTCACTTTCCGCCGCGTCGATGTCGGCAACATCGCGCAGCGCCCCATAGAACCGGTCGAGCGTCTGCTTGGACTGCCGTAAACTGTCCATGGTGAAGTCGAGCGGCTGGCGGTAATGGGTCTGCAGCAGGGTCAGCCGGATCGCCTCGCCGGGGAATTCCTGCAACAGCTCATGGATCGTGTAGAAGTTGCCGAGCGATTTCGACATCTTCTCGCCCTCGGCCATCAGATAGCCGTTATGCATCCAGTAGCGCGCGAAATGCGACTGCGGGTGCGCGCAGCGGCTCTGCGCGATCTCGTTCTCATGATGCGGGAAGATCAAGTCGCGGCCGCCGCCATGGATATCAAAGCTCTCGCCGAGATATTTCATGCTCATCGCGGAGCATTCGATATGCCAGCCCGGCCGGCCGCGCCCCCAGGGACTGTCCCAGCCGGGCAATCCCTCCTCGCTCGGCTTCCACAACACGAAATCGGCGGGATCCTTCTTATACGGCGCCACTTCGACCCGCGCACCAGCGATCAACTCGTCCCGGCTATGCCCCGACAGCGCGCCGTAGTCCTGCATCTGCGGCACGTGGAACAGGACGTGGCCGTCCCCGACATAGGCATAACCCTTGTCGATCAGGTCGCGGATGATGACGATCATCTCGGCGATATGATCGGTCGCCCGCGGCTCCACGTCCGGCGGGATCGCGCCGAGCGCCGCGATGTCCTGATGGAACTGCTCCGCCGTCCGCTCGGTCAGGCTGCGGATGTCCTCGCCGGTCTCCGCCGCCCGCGCGTTGATCTTGTCGTCCACGTCGGTGATGTTCCGGACATAGGTGACCTTGCGGTACAGGCGCTGCAGCAGCCGGTACATCACGTCGAACACGACGACCGGCCGCGCGTTGCCGATATGCGCGAAGTCGTAGACCGTCGGCCCGCAGACATACATGCCCACATGTCCGATATCGAGCGGCTTGAAGGCCTCCTTGCGGCGGCTCATGGTGTTGTAGATCTGCAGTACCATTGGGAAATCCCGTCTTCAAAGGCCGGCAAGCTATGCCAGCATCGGCGGATTGATTCAAGATTTACGGGGCCGTTTGAGGCCGAAACCCGCGCGTTCTCACGCCGACGTGTAGATTTCCGGCCTAAAGAATGCGCCGGAACGCGTTGGTGATCGGATACCGGCGGTCCTTGCCGAAGGCCCGGGCCGTGATCTTGACGCCCGGCGGGGCCTGCCGGCGCTTGTATTCGGCAAGGTCCAGCATGCGCCAGACCCGCTGCACCGTTTCCGCGTCATGCCCCCGGTCGGTGATCTCGTCGACGCCCATATCATGCTCGATCAAACATCGCAGGATATCGTCGAGTTCATCATACGGCGGCAGCGAATCCTGGTCCGTTTGATCCGGCTTCAATTCGGCCGAGGGCGGCTTGGTGATGATGCGTTCCGGAATGACGCGACCCTCCGGCCCGAGCGCGCCGTCCGGCCGGTGTTGGTTGCGCCAGGACGACAGTTTGAACACGTCGGTTTTGTAGACGTCCTTCAGCACCGAATAGCCGCCGCTCATATCGCCGTAGAGGGTCGCGTACCCAACCGCCATTTCGGACTTGTTGCCCGTGGTCAGCAGCATCGATCCGAACTTGTTGGAGATGCTCATCAGCAGCAAGCCCCGGCTGCGGGCCTGAATGTTCTCTTCGGTGGTGTCCGCCTCGCGGTCGCCGAAGATCGGTTTCAGCATCGCCTCGAACGCTTTCATCGCCGGTTCGATGCCGACGGAATCGTAGCGGATGCCCATAAGCGAGGCCGCCTCTTCCGCGTCTTCCAGACTTTCGCGGCTTGTATAGGGCGACGGCATCATGACCGCATGCACGTTTTCCGGCCCCAGCGCATCGACGGCCACGGCGGCGCTGAGCCCGGAATCGATGCCGCCCGACATGCCGAGCACGATGCCGGGAAAGCCGTTCTTGCGGACGTAATCGCGAAGGCCCAGCACCATGGCGTTGTATATCGCGTCTAACCCTTCCGACGGTTTCACGACCTCGGTGGTGGCACAATGCCATCCGCCGGACTCGTCCCGCGTCCATTCGGTCACCACGGTGGCTTCGCGCCAGGACGGTGCCTGGACCGCCAGTGAATGATCCGCGTTCAACACGAAGGAGCCGCCGTCGAACACCAACTCGTCCTGACCGCCCACCTGATTGACGTAGACCAGCGGCAGACCCGTCTCGGTCACGCGAGCCACCGCATGCATCTGACGGTCTTCATGCTTGTCGGACTCGTAGGGCGACCCGTTCGGCACCACCAGGATCTCCGCGCCGGATTCCTCCAGGCACTCGACCACATCCGGCTTCCAGATATCCTCGCAGATCGGCACGCCGAGCCGCACGCCGCGAAAATTGATCGGCCCGGGCATCGGACCCGAGGCAAAAACGCGTTTTTCGTCGAAAACGCCGTAATTCGGCAGATCGTGCTTGAACCGGATGGCGGTAATCTTTCCGCCCTCGAGCAGCACCACGGCATTGAAGAGCTGGCCGCCCTCGCGCCACGGCGTCGGCACCAGCAGGGCCGGACCGCCCTCGACCGTTTCCGCCGCCAGGGCCTCGACCGCCGCCTCGACCTTGTCCTGGAAGAAGGGTTTTAGAACAAGGTCTTCCGGCGGATATCCCGAAACTACCAGTTCCGAGAACACTACAAGATCGGCATCCTTGCAGGCGGCCGCGGATTCCCGAATCAGGTCGATATTGCCCTCTATATCTCCAACGACGGGGTTTCGCTGGGCCAGGGCTATGGTTAACCGCTCGGTCATAAATTCGCTCTAGGCTGATCGATCGTAACGTCGGACGACATGCGTCTGACGCGGATAATCGCGACCGACCGCGAAAAATCAAGAGTTTCCAACGCCGCACCGAAGGATTCGCAGGAGAACCGCGATATGGACCAGGACCCCGCCCCGTTCCAACTGCCGGACGGCCCCCGGGACTCGGCCGACTCTGCCGAGCGCGGAATCGGGTTCGACCGGGCGGCGACCGAGGCCATTGCCGCGGTCACCAAGACACGCCAGCCCAGCCGGCGCGGCCCCGACATGATCCAGAGGGTCGTCGAGGAGGGGATCGATATGCTTTTCGAGCATCTTCGTCAGTCCGCACAGGACAAACCGAACAAACGCCTGACCTTCGCCGAGATCAAAGACGAGGTCACGGCCTTCAAGGCGCAGCCGAGCGAAGCCCTCACCGCATTCTGCCGGGAAACCTGGAAGCAATGCGTAAATACGGTCGAATCGGAGAAATGGGAGAAAGACCGGACGCGTCCGCTCGAACGGCTGGTCATGAACAACTTCGCGCATCTGCTGCCGACGGTCGGCGAGAGGCCGATCCAGGGCAAGCATATTTCGCGCAGCATCGTCAGTCCTTTTCTCAACGCCTTGCGACAGCTCCTCGGACCCGAGACTTTCGACCAATATGAAGCGGGCTGCAATCGCATGGTCGGCCGGCTGCAGAACCGGCATGGCGCAGACTTCACCTGGGATATGGTGTTCGAGGAACCCACCGGGCAAACCGTCGTGAACGATGTGTTGGTCTATATCAGCCGGCATTTCCTGAACATGCGGAAACGGCGGCGATGGATGGTCGACCTGATCACCTCGACCCTGCCGGCGGCGACGGCGGACAGCGACGGAGATTGGCGGTTCGGCGACCGCGAATTTCACATGCTGATGGATGCCTTGTATTTCGGCTTGCGGACGGCGCTCGACAGCGACGAGGGACGGCAGAGCCTGGGCAAACGCTACAACCACAGCAATGTCGCGGCGGTCTATTCGATGCTGCAGGCCCTGGATCGCGATTATATGGAAATCATGCGGGAGGACGGCGGCGCATAACGCGTCCTTGAGACCATGTCCGGCGCATCCCTCCACAAGATTCTCAGCCTGCCGCCCGGCAATTTCCTGCGCACCGGCTCGGGATTCTTTCAGAAGCTTCCGAACGGCGAGGTGGCGTTCCTGCCATCGGTCTGCCGGATGCCTTGGCAGCTGCGCCATGCCCGGATCGTTGGCGAGCAGGAGATCGCCAAACTACTGCGGACCGAAACCTACGAAATGCTGATCGGCGTGGCGCTGCTTTTCCTCGGCATCCACTTCTTCATTTTCGACATTCTGAACCTGTATATGGCGGTGATGAGCTTCCCCCTGGCCGTGACGGCCCATCTGCTGACGATCTATGTCGCGATCATGGCAATCCTTCGCGTCAATAACGCACCCTTCGCCTTTCTGCGCAGGCGGATGATGATCGACCTGCCCTCGGCGGAAAGCGTGTTCTCGCTCGACGGCCTGAACCAGTGGCGCAACGGACGCCGGGTGTGGAAACTATCCCTGATGACCGGGGCCGCGGTCGATAACCTCGGCAAGCAGGCGGTTATCCTCTACCTGCTGCTGTTCGTCTGTTCCGGCCCATTGCTGGTTTTCATTCTGATCGCGATGATCGCCTCCGGCGCGGCGCAAAAACTCGGCGGCTTTTTGGGGATCGGCTTCGCCCTATACTGCGCTTTGTCGCTCTGGGCCTTCGTCGAAAGCAGCCTCGTGCTGGCGCAGCGCATGCGCGCTGGGCGGCGGCGTCGCCTCGCCCGCCAGCAACAAGAAGGGGCCCCTGCAGCCCCCTCCCGATCCTATCCGTAAGGCACGTCGGCCCAATGTTCTAGGACGCGGCGGCGGCGGCCGTCTGACCCTGACCCGCGCGTTGTTCCTTCAGCGCCTCCGAGATCAAGAAGGCCAATTCCAGCGCCTGCATCGCGTTCAACCGCGGATCGCAATGCGTGTGATAGCGCTGCGATAAGCCGTCGTCGTCGATCGCCTGCGCCCCGCCGAGGCATTCCGTGACGTCCTGGCCGGTCATTTCCACATGGATACCGCCGGCATAGCTGCCCTCGGCACTATGGACGGCGAAAACCTGCCGGACTTCCGACAGGATGCGGTCGAACGGGCGGGTCTTATAGCCGGTCGACGCCTTGATGGTGTTGCCGTGCATCGGGTCCGACGACCAGACGACGGAAAAACCTTCGCGCTGGACCGCGCGGATGAGCGCCGGAAGATATTTCTCGACATTTTCATGTCCCATCCGCGAGATCAGCGTGATACGGCCCGGCTCGTTCTCCGGATTCAGCGTCTCGATAAGCTTCATCAGGTCGTCGGTTTCCAGAGTCGGCCCGCATTTGATGCCAATGGGATTCTCGATGCCCCGGAAGAACTCCACATGCGCACCGTCCGGCTGCCGCGTGCGGTCGCCGATCCAGACCAGATGCGCCGAACAGTCGTACCATCCGCCGGTCAGGCTATCCTGCCGCGTCAGCGCTTCCTCGTAGCGCAGCAACAGGCCCTCATGGCTGGTGTAGAACTCGGTCTCGCGCAACTGCGCCACGGCGTCACCGGTCAGTCCACAGGCCCCCATGAAGTCGAGCGTCTCGCCGATCCGTTCGGCCAGCGCCTCGTAGCGTTCGCCTTCCGGGCTGTCGGCCACGAAATCCAGGTTCCATTGATGGACCTTGTGCAGGTCGGCGAAACCGCCCTGTGCGAAGGCGCGCAGCAGGTTCAGCGTCGCCGATGCCTGGTGATAGGCCTTCAGCATCCGCTCGGGATCGGGCTCCCGCCGGCCGGTTTCGAATTCGATGCCGTTGACGATGTCGCCGCGGTAGCTCGGCAGCTCGACGCCGTCCTGCACCTCGACCGGCTCGGACCGCGGCTTCGCGAACTGCCCCGCCATGCGCCCGACCTTCACCACCGGAACCGCGGCCCCGAAGGTCAGCACCACCGCCATCTGCAGGATCACGCGAAACGTGTCGCGGATGTTATTGGCGCTGAATTCGGCGAAGCTCTCGGCGCAATCGCCGCCCTGAAGCAGGAAAGCCTTGCCATCCGCCACATTGGCCAGTTGCTGTTTCAAACGCCGCGCTTCGCCGGCGAAGACCAGCGGGGGTTGCCGCCGAAGCTCCGCCTCCACGGCATCGACCTTTGCGCCGTCGCCATACTCCGGCACCTGTAGTATCGGAAGTCCGCGCCAGCTATCCGGTGTCCAATCCTGGGCCATGATCAGCCTCTCATCTTTCGTTCGCTCCCACCAAGACGGTGCTTTTACGCCCTTTGCACCCCGTTTTCCACCGCTAAAGGGGCTTAAACCCGCCGTTCCTGTTAAGATGACATAGTGTAGTTCCATGGCCAAACCAGGAAAGCGAGGGCATGAACGAGAACGCGAATAGGGCGGAAGCGCTCCGGCGGCTGCTCGACGACAGCCAACGCGCCGTCATTTTCACCGGCGCGGGCATCAGCACGGAATCCGGCATCCCCGATTTCCGTAGCCCCGGCGGCGTCTGGGAGAAGTACAAGCCGGTGATGTATGACGATTTCATGGCGTCGGACGACGCGAAGCGCGAATACTGGCGCCAGCGGTTCGCCCGGGCCGGCGACATGCGGGAAGCGGCACCGAACCGCGGACACCGTGCGGTCGAGAAACTGGTGCGAAGCGGCAAGGTTTCGTCGGTGATCACCCAGAATATCGACGGATTGCATCAGAAATCCGGCGTTCCCGACGACCAAGTCATCGAACTGCACGGCAACTCGACCTACTCGACCTGCCTGAACTGCGGGCAGCGATACGAAAACGATCCGATCCGCGAGGCCTTCCTCGCCGACGAAACACTGCCGGTCTGCGATGCCTGCGGCGGCGTGGTGAAGACGGCGACGATCTCCTTCGGCCAGGCCATGCCGGAAGACGCCATGCGCGCGGCGCAGATCGAGACGCTGCAATGCGATCTTTTCATTGCGATCGGATCCTCGCTGGTGGTCTATCCGGCCGCCGGGTTCCCGCTGATCGCCAAGGAGCACGGCGCATCGATGATCATCCTGAACCGCGAACCGACCGATCTGGATCGTCACGCCGACCTCGTGCTCAACGATGAAATCGGCCCCACTCTGGGCGACGCGGTGGGCGTGAACTGAGGACCGGCCAGCACCGGCGTTCACTTGCCCCTCACGTAGTTTTCAATAACAGTCTATCTTCGTTACTGTTTTATTGAGCGGCCTGACCATGGGGAGAGAGATGGCCAACAGCGCCATATCGGAGTCATCGCTGGCCGCGCGCCTGCGGCTGCTGATGTACAACGTGCTCGGTGGGCTGACCTGCAGCGCCAATCTTTTCCCGATCGTCATGGGGTCGGGCTTGGTGGCCGTCGCCCCGCTGGGTCCGGAATATACCTCGGTCGGAATTGCCGCCGGCATCAGCGCCGGCGTCATCGGGGTGTTCGCGGCATCTGTCACGAGCAAATCGCAATCGCTGATTTCCCTGCCGAAGTCATCGCTCGCCATCCTGGTCGCTGGACTGTTCGCGCAATTCGCGGAAGATCCCGCGATTCAGATGCTGGTGAAGGCCTATCAGGGCGATCTGGCGATCTTCTATATGGGCACGATCGCGATCTGCATCATGCTCGCCGGCGCGCTGCAGATCCTGTTCGCGGTGCTGCGGCTCGGCGTGCTGGTGACCTTCATTCCCTATCCCGTTGTCGCGGGCTTCATGAATGGCATCGCCTGCCTGATTTTCCTGGGCCAGCTTCCCGTCGTCCTGGGGGCAAACCCCGGGGACGGCGTCGCGCAGGTCATCGAGACGGACAACGAGATGCTGGGCGTGGCGGCGCTGATCGGCTTGGCCTGCTATCTCGCGATCATACTCATGCGGCGCTTCTTCAAGCGGACGCCGAATGCCTTGATCGGAATCTGCGTCGGCGTGCTGGTGTACCAGCTAATATTCCCCAATCAGCCGGTCGATACGGTCGCGGCGGCGACCAGCGAAATCCAAGCCGGCATTCCCCTTCCCGGCACATATCTGGAAATATTCTCCCTGCTGGACTCCGAGCAGATTGTGGAACTGCTGATGAAGATCGCAGGCACCGCCATGGTGATCGCGCTGATCGGATCGTTCCAATCGCTGGTCAGTTTGACCGTCGTCGACACCTTGCAAGGTGTCCGGACCGACCGAAACCGCGAGTTGGTCGCACAGGGTGTCGGCCTGATTGCGTCCGGCGCATTCGGCGGACTGCCGAGCAGCGGATCGATCGGCATTACCCGAATGATTCACGAGATCGGCGGCGTCGCGAAGGCTGTGACGCTGATCTCCGGATTGATTCTGCTGTTCATCGTGACCCAGGTTCCCTGGATCATGGAGTACATACCGAAGGCCGCGATTGCCGCGGTGATCATGTTCGGCTCCATCGCGATCATCGACGGCTGGTCCCGGCAGTTGTTTCTCCGCGTGATCATCCATCGGACGTCGAACGTCAGCCGCGCCCTGCTGCTCAGCTTTTCGGTCAGTCTCTTCGTCACCGGCATGGTCCTGGTCGTCGGCATCATCGAAGCCATCCTCGCCGGCATGATCATCTCGTTGCTGGTGTTCTTCCAGCGCAGCCGCGAATTGGTACTTCGCCGCAGCACCTATGGCGACACGATCCATTCCCGCACCGAACGCGCCAGCGACGAAACCGAATATCTCAACGAACATGGCGGACAGATCGCGATTTTCGAAATTCAAGGGCCCGTCTTCTTCGGCACCGCCGATCAACTCGCCGAGGATATCGAGAAAGTGTTGCAGGAGGTGGAGACGGTCATCCTGGATTTCCGCCGTGTCTCCGATATCGACGCCAGCGGCGCCTTCGTGCTGCGGCGGTTCGACAACCTGTTTGACCGGTACGATAAGACACTGTTGTTGAGCCACATCCCCTATGGCGAGGGCATGCGGGAATTCCTGATCAACATGGGCGTCGAACGGCCCTACCGCGAAAGCCGCGTCCATGACGATCTGGACACCGCCCTGCGCCACGCCGAAGACGATATCCTGCGGCGCAAGTATATCTGCCGCATCGGCGAGGACGAGGTGCCGCTGCGCGATTTCGCCATTCTGGCCAACTTCACACCCGGCGAACTGAAGGCGCTGGAATCAAGCATGACGAAATGCACCTACGAGGCCGGGACACCGCTGATCGAATACGGCGACGAGTCCGACTTCATGATCTTTCTGCTCCAGGGCAGCGTCCGCATCCAACGCATGATCGAGGGCGAGGACCGCGCGCTGCATTTGGCGACGCGCCGCCCCGGCGTGATCCTCGGTGAGATGGCGCTGCTGACCGATCAGCCGCGCACTGCGGACGTCATCGCCGAAACCGACGTCATCGGCTACCGGTTGGAAAAGGTCGACTTCGAGAGGTTCTGCGAGATGCAGCCGCGCGCCGCGATCCACCTGGTGAAGAATATCGCGAGCATCCTGTCCTACCGCGTAAACGACATGCTGGGCGCGATCGAAAACCTCGAAAAATAGTCCGCCCGGAAACAATGGCGGCCTATCCGGTCTTTTCGTCCTCCTTGTCCTGGGCCAGGATTTCTTCCAATTCCCGCGCCCATTCCCGCGACTGCGCAGCGACCTTGGCGGGATCCTGCATCCCGTGCTGCTCGATCAATCTTGCCTCATCATGCTCTTGGAACATCCGCACCGTGCGTTCGGCTTCGCTGTCGGAGAACCCGAGATTGATCAGCGTGTGACGGGCCGTCTGCAGACTGGAATGGAAAGTTTCGCGCCAGATTCGCGAAACGCCCACATCCATGAGCCGATACGCATGCTGCCGGTTGCGCGCCCGCGCAAGTACTTCAAGGTTCGGAAAATTCTCAACCACGGCCCGCGCGATGCGAACCGAGGTATCCGCGTTGTCGACCGCAATGATAAAGATCTTAGCCTTACTTGCACCGGCGGCGCGCAACAGATCGGCGCGCCCTGCATCGCCGTAATAGACCTTGTTGCCATAGTTCGCGACGAAATCGACCTGTTGCGAATCCGCTTCGAGCGCGGTGAACGCAATCTTCTGCGCCTGTAGAATTCGTCCGATGATCTGCCCGAACCGTCCGAATCCGGCGATGATGACCTTGTTATCCTCATCCGCCGGCATGTCATACGATTTGTCCGCCACATCGACATTTCGGGCTGTAAGAATACGCTCGTAGGCCACATAAAGGATCGGCGTCAGCGCCATCGAAAAGGTCACGACCAGGATCAATAACTCCGAGAGGCTGCCGGGGATCGCCGCGGCGGCAACCGCGATGGTCAAGATGACGAAGGCGAACTCGCCCCCCTGCGACAGCGAGATCGCGAGATACACCCCCGATTGTCGCGGATGACCGGAACCGGCGCCCAAGCCGAAGAGCACGGCGAATTTCAGGACCGTCAAACCGACGACCAGCGCCAAGACCAACCAAAACTCGGTCGCCAGCAACCCGAAATTTACCGACATGCCGACCGCGATGAAGAACAGCCCCAACAGCAATCCTTTGAATGGCTCGATGTCCGCTTCGAGAGCGTGCCGGAATTCGGAATCGGCGAGCAGCACGCCGGCCAGGAAGGCGCCGAGCGCCATGGACAAGCCGGCTCCGTCCATGATCAATGCCGTGCCGATCACCGTCAGCAAACCGCAGGCGGTGAAGATTTCTTGAATGCCGGACCGGGCGACAAGCCGAAAGACATGGCGCAAGGCAAATCGACCCACGACGATGACGGCGGCAATAATGCCGGCGACCTCTGCCACGCCGACTATGACATCCATCGCGGTAAGCGCGCCCGTATCGTTAACCCCCAATAGCGGCACCAGGGCCAGCACCGGGATCACCGCGATGTCCTGGAACAACAGGATGGAGAACGCGGTCCGGCCGTGCCGCGTCGTCATCTGTTTCTTCTCTGCCAACAACTGCAGGGCAAAGGCCGTCGACGACAGGGATAGGGCAAGCCCGGTAACGAGCGCCGCCCGCCATTCCAACCCAAACGCCAACGCGGCCGCGGCGATCAGCAACGCGGTTATCGTGACCTGCAGTCCGCCGAGGCCGAACACCGGACGGCGCATCGTCCACAGCCGGGACGGCTGCAGTTCGAGGCCGATCACGAACAATAACAACACGACGCCGAATTCCGCGAAATGCAGAATGCTCTCGACATCGCTGACCAGACCGAGCCCCCACGGCCCGATCGCCGCACCGGCCGCCAGATATCCCAATACCGACCCGAGGCCGAGCCGTCGCGAGATCGGCACCGCGATGACCGCGGCGCCGAGAAACACCGCCGATTGCACTAGGAGCGACATGCCTGCTCCCTTCGATTTTGGTGATTGTGCTGCCGGATCGTCCGATCAGTCCTTCGGCAACGGAATGAACTCATCGTCGTCCACAACCTCGGCAAACTTCTTCTCCTCCCAATCGCGCTTCGCCTGCTCGATCCGGTCGGGCCGGCTCGACACGAAATTCCACCAGATATGCCGCGGCCCATCCGCCGCCTCGCCGCCCAGCACCATAACCCGCGCATCGGCCGCAGCCCGAACGTCGATCGCGTCGCCCGGCCGGAACACCATCAGACTTCCCGTCTCATAGTCCTCGCCATCCACCGCAACCGACCCTTCGAGGACATAGACCGCGCGTTCTTCATGCTCCGGCGGGATCGGTAATGTCGACCCGGCAGCGATCTGCACATCCGCGTAGACCGTTTCCGAAAACACCTGCACCGGCGACCTTTTGCCCCAGCCGGTACCGGCGATCAACGTTGCGGTCAATCCGTCGCCGTCCAATCCCGGCAAGGCCTCCGCACCAAAATGCTCGAAGAAGGGTTCCGCTTCTTCGTAGGCCTGCGGCAGCGCCAGCCAAGTCTGCAGACCATAGAGGCTAGACCCGCCCGGACGCAGCGCGTCGGGCGTGCGCTCCGAATGCGCGATGCCCGATCCCGCGGTCATCCAGTTCACCTCGCCGGGCCGGATACTCTGGATCGACCCAACACTGTCGCGATGCATGATCTCACCATCCAGCAGCCACGTCACCGTGGACAGGCCGATATGCGGATGCGGCCGGACGTCGACCCCGGTACCGTCTTCGAAATCCGTCGGGCCCATCTGATCCAGGAAGATAAACGGTCCGACCATCCGCCGCCGCGACGAGGGCAAGACCCGTTTGACCTCGAACCCGCCGAGGTCCGTCGACCGTGGCACGATGACCGTTTCAACCGATGACGCTGATGGCATATTCCCCTCTTTCCGCGGTTTCCGCAGCGGTTGCTGCAAAAGATACATGCCGATCTAGGTGTCCCGGGCGATCTGTCCACCGGCATGGTCCCAAAAAGCGTTCGGCGATCGTTTAAGCGGCGACCGCGGCATCGGTCAGCCACGCTACGAACGCTTCCGCGCGCGCATCGTCCCGCATCGGGCGTAAAACGACGTAATGAAATCCGCTCTCGACATATCCCAACGGCGCAACCAGCCGCCCGGCGACGATGTCGTCGTCCACCAACGGCCGCGGCCCGACCGCGACCCCCAGCCCGGAGGCGGCCGCCTGCAGCATGTAGTAAAAATGCTCGAACCGATCGCCGGATGCGGCGTCGATGTCCGTGCGGCCAGCGGCGGCGAGCCAGTCCGGCCATGCGGTCGCCCGCGTCTCGGTGTGCAGCAACGGCGCCCGCGCCAAATCGTCGACGTTTCGGATTTCCAACGTCGTCTGCAATTCCGGGCTCAACACCGGGCCGACCTCTTCACCGAAGATCGGCGTGGTGATCATATTGTCGGGCCAGGGCGGTTGCAGGGTGCGGATGGCAAGATCGGCGGCGTCCTGCGCAAAATCGACCGGCCCGTCGGATTCGGACAACCGGATTTCGATATCCGGATGCTGCGACCGGAACCCGTGCAAGCGCGGAATCAGCCATCGGATGATGAAGGTTCCAATGCAGGAAATCAGCAAGGCGCCGGAAGCGGACGGCCGAACCCGCTCCACCCCCGTCTCTATCAGATCGAAGGCTGACGACAGGGCCGGCAACAGCCGCGCACCGGCTTCCGTCAACGCGACCCCCGTGCCTGCGCGCCGGAAGAGCTTCACGCCCAACGCCTGTTCGAGTTGCTTTACCTGACGGCTGACCGCGCCGTGGGTAACGCAGAGTTCCGCCGCCGCATCGACGATACGGCCATGCCGCGCCGCAGCCTCGAAGGCCCGGAGCGCATTCAGCGGAGCAAGCGTCCTGGTCATGATATGTGAGAAAATATCACATAACCGGTGAATTTAAATCGATTTCGCGTTTCTGATTAAACGTTTAGACACATTAACTCACCTCCATATCGAAATTACTCAACAATTTGCCTGCATGGATTCCCTGGTCTTCTTTGCCGTTTTAGCCGCCGCCGCAATGCATGCGGGATGGAATGCGGTCGTGAAGGCGGGCGCGGATCGATTGACGGTTATGACGATTGTGTCGCTGTCGTCGGGATTCCTATCGGCTCTGTTTCTGCCCTTCGTCGTATGGCCCGCCGGGCCGGTCTGGTACTGGCTGGGCGCGTCGACGCTGCTTCACACCGGTTACAAGATTTTCCTGCTGCGCGCCTACGCCGCCGGCGACCTGGTGCAGGTCTATCCCCTGGCGCGGGGGACCGCGCCGCTGATCGTCGCGGTCGTCAGCGTGATCTTCCTGTCCGACGGCGTCACGCCCGGCCTGTTTACGGGGATCGCCATCCTGGTCGCCGGTATCTGGTTGATGGCGTTGCGCGGCGGCGCCGGCGTCCGCCGGTTGAACCGATCCGCGGTTCTCGCCGCGTTCGGCACCTCCTGTTTCATCGCGTCCTATACCCTGGTCGACGGGATCGGCGCCCGCGAAGCGGCATCCGCACTGAGTTTCGCGGTTTATCTATTCGTTCTGGACGGCCTCTTGATGGGCATCTTCTATATCCAGCAGCGCGGCTTCACACGCATTCGCGTGCCGCGCGGAACCTGGGCGAGCGGCAGTATCGGCGGGGCGCTCTCCCTGGGCGCCTACTGGATCGTCATCTGGGCGATGACCCAAGCACCCATCGCCGCCGTCGCCGCCCTGCGCGAAACCAGCGTGCTGTTCGCCGTCGCCATCGCGACCGTCGTGATGAAGGAAAAGCTGACCGGCTGGCGCATCGCCGCCGCCCTGCTGATCACCGGCGGCGTCGGCGTGTTGCGATTGTAGCTCGAATTTCTACTGCGCCGCGGCGTTGTCGACCTCCTCCTCGTCGGGAAGTTCCTCGCGCATCGTCACGAATTCCTCGGCGAGCGTCGGGTGCACGCCGATCGTCGCGTCGAAATCGGCCTTGGTCGCACCGCATTTCAACGCGATGCCGATGCCCTGAATGATCTCGCCCGCGTCGGGGCCGACCATGTGGCAGCCGAGCACCTTGTCGTTTTCGCGGTGCACGATCAGCTTCATGAAGGTGCGCTCCTTGCTGCCGGTCATCGTGTGTTTGAGCGGCGTGAAGTCGCTGGCGAAGATGCGCAGCCGTCCGTATTTCTCGCGCGCCGCCAACTCGGTCAGGCCCACGGTGCCGATATTCGGGTTGCTGAACACGGCCGTCGCGATGTTGTCGTAATCGACCACGGTCGGCTTGTCGTTGAACAGGGTATTGGCCACCGCCATGCCTTCTTCCAGCGCCACCGGGGTCAACTGCACCCGGTCGATCACGTCCCCGAGCGCGCAGATCGACGGCACCGAGGTCTGGAAGTAGTCGTCCACCTTGATCGCGCCGTTCTCGGCCATGTTCACACCGGCCTCCTCGGCGCCGAAGCCGCGGCTCAGCGGAGCGCGGCCGGTGCAGTACATCACGAGGCCGGTCTCGATGTCGCGGCCGTTTTCCAGCATCGCGGAGAATCCGTCGCCCTGCTTCTCGATGGTGGCGATGTTCTGATTGAACTGCAGGTCGACGCCTTTCTTGCGCATCTCGTCGGCCAGAAAATGGCGCACGTCGTCATCGAAGCCGCGCAGGAAAGTCGGACCGCGATAGACGAGCGATACGTCCACGCCCAGCCCGTTGAAGATTCCCGCGAACTCGACCGCGATATAACCGCCACCGACGATCAGCACCTTCTCGGGCAGCTTGTCGAGATAGAATGCCTCGTTGGACGTAATTGCCAACTCCTTGCCGGGAATGTCGGGCACGACCGGCCAGCCGCCGGTGGCGATCAGGATCTTGTCGGTCGTGACCGTCTTGTCCCCGATGCGAACCGTGTGCGGGTCGACGATCTCCGCCCGGCTCTCGAACACGTCGACGCCCGCTCCTTTCAGAAGCCGGTCGTAAATTCCGTTGAGCCGGTCGATTTCCGTATCCTTGTTGCAAACCAGCGTCTGCCAATCGAAGCTTCGCTCGCCGACCGTCCAGCCATAGCCCGCCGCATCCTCGAAATCCTCCGCGAAATGCGCGGCGTAGGAAAACAGCTTCTTCGGGATGCAACCGACGTTGACGCAGGTGCCGCCGAGATAGCGTTCCTCGGCGACGCCGACCCGTGCCCCGAATCCGGACGCGAACCGGCTCGCCCGGACGCCGCCCGATCCGGCGCCGATGGTGAAGAGATCGTAATCGTAACTGGGCATGACGAAGGGCCTCCGGAAATATGCTGCGCTGGAGTTGGGACGCGAGCGTCTCTCGCGTCGCTAACGGCTCACACCGGCCATGCAGACATATTTGATTTCGATATAGTCGTCGATGCCGTATTTCGACCCTTCGCGCCCAACGCCGGATTCCTTGAACCCGCCGAACGGCGCCTCGACGGTGGAGATCACGCCTGCGTTGACGCCGACGAGCCCCGCCTCCAACGCTTCCGAGACCCGCCAAACACGGCCGATATCTCGGCTAAAGAAGAAAGCCGCCAGGCCAAATTCGGTATCGTTCGCCATGGCGATCGCTTCTTCCTCGGTCTTGAAGCGGAACAGGGGTGCGACCGGACCAAACGTCTCTTCACAGGTCACCATCATCGACGTATCGACATCGGCCAGCACGGTCGGCTCGAAATAGCTGCCGCCAAGCGAATGACGACTCCCGCCGACCACGACGCGGGCGCCCTTGCCGACGGCATCGGCGATATGTTCCTCGACCTTCTCGACCGCGTTCATGTCGATCAGCGGTCCCTGGTCCACACCGTCCTCCATGCCGTTACCGACCTGCATTTCAGCGACCCGCTTCCGCAGCATCTCGGAAAATTGGTCGTAAACCCCGTCCTGCACCAACAGCCGGTTGGCGCAGACGCAGGTCTGGCCGGTGTTGCGGAATTTGGAGCCCATCGCCCCCTCCACCGCGGCGTCCAGGTCGGCATCGTCGAAGACGATGAACGGGGCGTTGCCGCCGAGCTCCATGCTGACCTTTTTGACCGTTCCGGCGGCCTGCTGCATGAGTTTCTTGCCGATCTCGGTCGAGCCGGTGAAGGTGATCTTGCGAACGATCGGGTTGCCCGTCAGCTCGCCGCCGATCGCGCTGGAATCACCGGTCAAAACACTGAAGACACCGTTCGGCACGCCCGCGCGTTCAGCCAGTTCGGCCAAGGCGAAGGCCGAATAGGGCGTCATCGACGCCGGCTTCGCGACCATGGTGCAGCCGGCGGCCAGCGCCGGGCCGACTTTCCGCGCGATCATCGCAGCCGGGAAATTCCACGGTGTGATCGCGGCGCAAACGCCGACCGGTTCCTTCGTGACCACGATGCGCCAATCGTCGTTGGGCGACGGAATCGTGTCGCCATAAACCCGCTTCCCTTCCTCGGCGAACCAGTCGATGAACGCCGCGGCGTAGGTGATCTCGCCCTTGGCCTCGGCCAGCGGCTTGCCTTGTTCCGTGGTCATCAGGACCGCGAGATCGTCCTGGTTTTCCAGCAACAGGTCGTACCACTTGCGCAGAATTTCGCCGCGCTCCTTCGCGGTGCGCTTGCGCCATGCGGGATAGGCCTTGTTCGCCGCCTCGATCGCACGGCGGGTTTCGTCCGTTCCCATCCGGGGAACCGTCCCGATGACCTCGTCGGTCGCCGGGTTGTTGACCGCAATCGTGTCGCCGCTATCCGCATCCGCCCACGCGCCGTCGATGTAGCATTGTTGGCGGAACAGGCTGGGATCTTTCAGTTTCATGGTGCCGCTCCCCGTGATTGGGTTTGTGATGATGAAATTTCGTTAATCAACAATATAGGCGTCGAGCCGCCGCCGGGCCACCGCCTCGGCGACGGAATATATCTCCGTCCGTGGACGGAATTGAGACATTGCGCGTTTGACGTCTAAAGCGCTTCTTCGCCCGCCGCGCCGGCGCCCGCGGCGCGCCCGCCGACGAAGCATTCCGAAAGGTTGCCGCCGCCGATATAGAGATGCCCGAAAACGCTGCCGAGTTCACCTGCGGCGTAGAGTCTTGGAATCGGATCGCCGTAGACATCGAGAATGCGTTGCCGGGAATCGTGCACCGGCCCGCCCTGCGTGTTGGAGACAAGCGGCCATGCGGCGGCATAATAGAACGGCGGGGTCGCGACCGGCATCATGCTGGACCCGGGCCGGCCGAATGCCGCGTCTTCGCCCGCCGCGCAATACGCGTTGTAACGCTCCAACGTCGCCGACAGCACCGCCTCGTCGATCGACAGCGCCGAAGCCAACTGGGCGAGCGATCCGGCGGTCTTGAGAATTCCCATCTGAACTTCCGTCTGATTGTCCTGGCTCCAGCGGAAATCCAATCCTTCCTCATTGTAGAGCGGCTGTCCGACGGGGAAAGTCTTCCGCCCCTCCTCGTCGAAGACGAACCAGCCGGGCAGCGCCGGATAGTCTTGCGTTTCCGGCCGGAACCGCTGCATCGGCCGGTGACCGGTATCCTGCATATACGGTTCGTACTCGTTCATGAAACGGCCGCCGTCGCGGTCCAGCAGGATCCACGGCATCCGGACCGCGCGATCGCCCGCAAATCCGCTGTCCCATTCGACCGTGTCCTCGCCGTCCGCGACCGGGAACCAGTCCGGCAGGCGCTTGGTGCGGATGCCGAAGGGATAGTCCGGGTCCGTGTGCTTGAAGCCGTAGGTGCCGTGGTAGTGCCACATGTGCCACAGGTCCGCGCCCACGTCCTGCGCCATCCGGATTCCGTCCCCGGTATTGCCGCGAAAGGCGGTCGAGAAGACCGGCTGGCCCTGCCAATACTGCATCTGCATCGACGGGTCGGCCTCGAACCCGCCGCAGGCGAGGACCACGCCGCGGCGCGCCCGGATGCGGCGCTTCGCACCGTCGCGCTCGACCACCAACCCCCGGACCGACCGGTCCGGACCAGTGACGAGGCGATGCGCCCGGCAGGACGTGTAGACCGGGATCCGGCGATGCTTGACGTTGTCCTCGACCACCTTGAAGAGCCGCGAACCCGCACCGAGCGACCGCACATGCGGGTAAGCCTCGTCGATATCGACGCCGGGGATATCCTCGATCATCGCGTAGGCGAAACTATTGCGGCCCGGAAACGGATAATTGCCGAGGCCGGGCCGGTTGATCACGGTCGCACCGTTCACTTCCGCCAGCTCGCGGATGAAGACCTCTAGTTCGGCCATGCCGTCCGCGAAACGGCGCAGCACTTCGTCCGGCGTGGTGCCCGCGTTCGTCGCCTTGAGATATTCGAATGTGCCGTCGGGATCGCGCGAGATCCGAACGCCGCCGGCCGAACAAATCGATATCCCGCCGGGATGCGGCATCTTCTCGACGACCAGAACGTCGGAGCCTTCGTCATGCGCGGAAATCGCCGCCGCCCCGCCGGCGAACCCGAACCCGACGACGATGACATCGGTTTCCTCGTCCCAAGTTTCAGCCGGTGTCTCCGGCGGCGTACTTTCTGTCATCCTGCCCTCAAGTTTCTTGATTGTTGTCGCATGCCGAGGCGAGCGCCAAGCCCTGCGAATTTACCATTCACGCGATTACGGCGCGAACCGGGGATGATATCTGCTCGCTTGCGACAATGCCTTCGCCAGGCGCATACGATTCCGCAATTCGCATCCCGCGCACGGCGCGACTAGGATGGGCCGATACAGCGACCGAAGCATTGCATCTTCGGCGCGCAACGCACCATCGGAGGAAGCCGCGTCATGATTAAGGGAATCGACCATATCGAACTGATCGTCCGGGACTTCGACGAATATATCGAGTTCCTGCAAAGCATCGGGTTCAAGATGCTGACCCGCACCAGCCATCATGGCGAATCCGCCGAATTGCAGGCTGAGGGCGAAAACCAGCCGATCTTCGAAATTCACGAGGCGACCGGCGAGGAAGTCATCGGCGTGAACCACATCGCCTTCCGCGTCGACAACGTGAAAGACGCGCACGAGGCGCTGAAGAAAACCCCGATCAAATTCCGGGAACCGAATTACGTGGAAGCCACCGGCCGCACGACGATCAACTTGCGCGACCCGGACGGCTGGCGCATGCAACTCGTCGACGCGAAACGGGAAGACCCGGCCTAAGGCTCATGAGCCTATAGTCACCCAAATCTTGAGAAAGAGTGAGAAACTACAATCTTTGATTGATGAAAAGGAAGGTAGCTGCCTGGAATTTAAATTATCTTAATCATTTAAACTCAACCTGGGATACCAACGCCGCTCACCGGGTCCCATAGAGCCGGTTCGAACGGCGAAAACTCATCCATCAAGATGACGGTCCCGATGAGACGCTTAGCACTCCCCGTAATGGCCGCGGTTACCCTTCTGTTGGGTATCGCCGTCTTATGGACGGTACTGTCGGTCGAGCGCCGCCTCCCGCCTTGCCCGGATGTCGATAGAAGTCAGTTTCACAACTGTCACGGCTCCTACACGAAAGCCGACGGCGGCGTATATGTCGGCGGCTTCAAGAACGGCAAGAAACACGGACAAGGGAAGTTCACCAGCTATAAGGGTGATACCTTTGTCGGTGAATACCGAAATGGGCTACCGCATGGTCCGGGCGTGTACAAAGGCGCCGACGGGCGCAGCTTCGTAGGCGAAAATCGAAACGGCAAGCAGCATGGCTATGTCGAAGCGACTTACGCCGACGGCAGCACTTATTTCGGTGAATTCAAGGGCGGCAAATGGGACGGACAAGGGACTTACACCCATGCCAGTGGAAACAAATTCGTCGGCTCATATCGGAAAGGCGAAAAGAGCGGCTACGGCACCTTTACGTTCGTCAGCGGGAGCCAGTATGTCGGCGAATACCTAAAGGGAAAAAGACACGGTAAAGGCACCTACACGCATCATAACGGAAGCAAATACGCCGGGGACTACAGGGCCGGCAAAAAGCACGGAACAGGCACCTATACGGACGTTGACGGACGAAAATTCGTTGGTGATTTCCGCAACGGCAAGAAACATGGCCACATCTCGGCCACCTATGCGGACGGAAGTAAATATGTCGGCGAATTTCGTTACGGCAAGAAGCATGGCCGAGGCACTTACACCTCGGCAGATGGGCGCACCCAAGCTGGTAGGTGGGAAAACGGTCGGCTCGAATAACGACAGACTACTCCCACAAAGCGCGCAGAGATCTACTCCACCGTCACCGATTTCGCGAGATTACGCGGCTGGTCCACGTCCGTGCCCTTGAGCACGGCGGTGTGGTAGGCGAGCAGTTGCACCGGGATCGAATACAGGATCGGCGCGACGAAGGGGTCGACCTGCGGCATCTCGATGGTGGCCGTGGGTTCGGCCTGGCTCTCCAATCGCGCGATGCCGTCCTTATCGGATATAAAGATGACGCGGCCGCCCCGGGCGATCACTTCCTGCACGTTCGAGGCGGTCTTTTCGAACAGTGGATCGTTGCCCGGCGCGATCACGATGACCGGCACGGCTTCGTCGATCAGGGCGATCGGGCCGTGCTTCATCTCGCCGGCGGCGTATCCCTCGGCATGGATATAGGAAATTTCCTTCAGCTTGAGCGCGCCCTCCATCGCGATCGCGAAGCTGGTGCCGCGGCCGAGATAAAGCACGTCGTGCGCCTCGACCAATTCCTCGGCGATGTCGGCGATCGCGCTGACGTCGCTTAGAACCTCGGCCGTCCGGCCGGGAATCTCGGCCAATGCGCCCGTGAGATGCGCCGCCCGGTCCACGTCCAACGTCCCACGCGCGCGGCCGAAGGCGATGGCGAAACAGGCCAGAACGGTCAACTGCGTCGTGAAGGCCTTGGTCGAGGCGACGCCGATCTCCGGCCCCGCCAAGGTGCGGAGGACACCGTGCGATTCCCGCGCGATCGTCGATTCCGGCACGTTGACCACCGAGACGATGCCCTGTTCCTGCGACGCGGCGTAGCGCAACGCGGATAACGTATCCATGGTTTCGCCGGATTGGCTGATGAAGATCGACAGGCCGCCCGGGTCCATCGGCATGTTGCGGTAGCGGAACTCCGAGGCGACGTCGATCTCGACCGGCAACCGGGCCGTTTCCTCGATCCAATACTTGCCGACCAAGCCCGCATAGTAGGCCGTGCCGCAGGCGCTGATCGAGACCCGCGGCACCGCCGCCAGATCGATCGGAAGCGGCGGCAGGGTGATCGTCCGTTCCGCCGGCTCCAGCACCGCGTGCAGCGTATCGCCGATCACCGCCGGCTGTTCGTAGATTTCCTTCTGCATGAAGTGGCGGTAGTTGCCCTTGCCGATCAGCGCGCCGGAAACCGCGGTCTGGACGATCGGCCGGTCGGCTTCCGCGCCGGTCCAGTCGTAGATCGTCGCGTCGCTTTCCGATACGACCGCCCAATCGCCTTCTTCGAGGTAACAGATCCGCTGCGTCAGCGGCGCCAGGGCCAGCGCGTCCGACCCGAAATACATCTCGCCGTCGCCGTAGCCGATGGCCAGCGGGCTGCCCTGCCGGGCGCCGATCATCAGATCGTGATGCCCACTGAAGATCAGCACCAGGGCAAACGCGCCTTCGAGCTTGCGCAGCGTCGCGGACACCGCGTCGCGCGGCGTGCAGCCGTCCTCCAGATAGCGGGTCACCAGGTGGACCACGACCTCGGTGTCCGTGTCGGTCACGAACTGGTTGCCCCGCGCCGTCAACTCGTCGCGCAGTTCCTGGAAATTCTCGATGATGCCGTTGTGAACCACGGCAACCCGGTCGGTCGCATGCGGGTGCGCGTTCGCCTCGCTGGGAACGCCATGCGTGGCCCAGCGCGTATGTCCGATCCCGATTGTTCCGCCGACCGGATCATCGTCGATCAAGTTGGCGAGGTTGACGAGCTTTCCCTCGGCGCGCCGGCGCTCGATGCTGCCGTTGACCAGGGTCGCGACGCCCGCCGAATCGTAGCCGCGGTATTCCAGCCGCTTGAGCCCATCCACGAGCAGCGGCGCGACCGGCGCCCTACCGATTATCCCGATGATCCCGCACATTCAGTCTTTGTCCTTCGCCCGTTCCTTTTTTTCGGCCGCGAGCCGTTCGCGCATGGGCTCGGCCCGGTCCGGCAGGTCCACCTGTTCGCCGCGGCCGATCGTCAGCGCGCCGCACGGAACGTCGCGGACCACCGTGCTGCCCGCCCCGATGATTGCGCCGTCGCCGATCCGCACCGGCGCGACGATGGCCGTGTTCGAACCAATGAAGGCCGCCTTGCCGATCACCGTCCGGTGCTTGTTGAACCCGTCGTAATTGCAGGTGATCGTTCCCGCCCCGACATTGGTGCCGGCACCGATATCCGAATCGCCGATATAGGAAAGATGGTTGGCCTTCACGCCCTTGCCGAGAATCGCATTCTTGACCTCGACGAAATTGCCGATATGGACATCCGTATCGAGCTTGGCGCCCGGCCGCAGCCGGGCGAAGGGTCCGATGCGCCCGCCCTGCCCGACCGTCGCTTCGGCGATGTGGCAAAACGCGTGGATCTCCACCTCGTCCTCGATCGTCACGCCGGGGCCGAACACGACGTTCGGGCCGATCGTCACGTCACGGCCGACGACCGTGTCGTAGCTGAACCAGACGGTGTCCGGATCGATCAGCGTCGCGCCTTCTTCCAGCGCCCGCTCGCGGCGGTCGCATTGCCAAATCGCTTCGGCTTCGGCAAGGGCGAGCCGGCTGTCGACGCCCATCAATTCATCCGCGTCCGCCTCGACGAGCCGGCAGCGCAATCCTTCGGCCCGTGCGAGGCCGATCAAATCCGTCAAATAGTACTCGTTCTTGGCGTTGTCGTTGCCGACCCGATCGATCAACGAAAATATGATGCGCCCGTCGATCGCCATGACACCGGAGTTACAGAGATCGATCCTCTTCTGGCCCGACGTCGCGTCCTGATCCTCGACGATCGCGTTGACGTTGCCGTCCTGGTCGCAAATGACCCGACCGTATCCTTCAGTATCGTCGGTTCGGAAACCCAGCACCACGATCGACGCGCCATCCGCCCGTTCGTCCAGCATGTCCTGCAGCGTGTCCGTCTGAATCAGGGGTGTGTCGCCATAAAGGACCAGCACCGTGTCCGGGGTGATATCGGACAGCGCGTCCCGCGCGGCGCCGACCGCGTGGGCCGTCCCCTTCTGGACCTTCTGGATGGCGGTCGGGTGCGGCGCCACCGCCTCTTCCAGCACTTTCATATCGGGTCCGGCGACGACGACCACTCGGGCGAGGTCCAACGGCTCCAAAGCGGACAGGACATGTCCCACCATCGACCGTCCGGCGACCGGGTGCAGCGCCTTCGGCAGGTTCGAGTTCATCCGGGTGCCCTTGCCAGCGGCAAGAATCACGGCAGCGGTTTCGCCAGTGCTCATACGTCGTCAATTCCAGGTGCATTAACCATATCGGTCGCTTGGCTGCGGAAATTGCCATAGGGGGCCGATGGGGCCAAGTCACATATTATTTCGCAGTTTTTCAATGGATCGGGCATCGCACTGGTACTAGTCCTACGAGGCAATCGCGGGCGCACGGAAAAGCGAATCTCCTTGGAGGCCGGCCGCCAAGCCGCTAGAACGTGGGCTATGCGACACTCGCCCCATTCCGGCTGATCCTATCCAACATACTGTTAAAAAAGACATAAATTTCACCATGGCTGACCCTCTTCCGATCCTCGTCTTCGACTTCGACGGTACGCTCATCGACAGCGCACCGGAACTGCAACACTGCCTCAACGCGGTCCTCGCGGAACACGATCGATCCGCCCTGCCGGTCGAAGCGGTCAAGAAGATGATCGGCAATGGTGTCAAAAAATTGGTCGAACGTGGATTTGAGGCCACCGGCGGCGCTCCGGCCGATTTGGATGCCACGATGGAGCAGTTCATGGTGCACTACGATGCCGCGCCGGTCGAGGACACCCTCTATGACGGCGTCCGGCCGACGCTCGATTTCCTGCGGGATGCCGGTCATCGGATGGCAATCTGCACCAACAAACCGTATCGGGCCACGATGCGGATTCTGGAAGGTCTTGAGATCGCCGGATATTTCGAGGCGGTCGCCGGCGGCGACTCCTTTCCGGTCCGCAAGCCGGACCCGGGCCATCTGCTCGGCGTCCTGGAAATGCTCGGCACGACCCCATCACGGGCCATCATGATCGGCGACAGCCCGAACGACATCGGTTGCGCGATCGCCGCCGAGGTCTGCTCCGTCGCCGTGACCTACGGATATTCGAACATTCCCCATGCGGAGTTGGGCGCCAATGTCCTGATCGACCGCTTCGACGCCTTGCCCGGCGTGATTGCCGGCTTGGCGGTCTAGGCGCCCGCGAGACCGTCGAGGAAACGCTTGAGCACGGCGGCACATTCCGCGCCGTGCGAAAACGGCAACCCATGCCGCGCGTGCGGGAAGACTTCAAGCTGGGCATTCGGCAATGCCTGCTGCAGTGCCGCCGCCCGCTCCACCGGAATGAAGGGGCTCGAGTCCGGATGCAGGATCAGCGTCGGTTGCGCAATCGCCGCCAGCCGGCCGCTTAAATCGGCTTGCTGCAACGCGGCGAGGATCCCCATCACGGCAGCCGGATCGCAGGCCGCCTGCTGCTCCTCGTACCAGCGGCGTTTTTCCGGCGGCACCGCGTCGTCGAAGAACCGCAGCGGCATCATGAAGTCCGACCAAGCAGTCATCCCGCCACGATCGATCACGTCCTGCCACGTGGCGACATTCTCGATTGAAGCGCCCTTGAACGCGGCGTTGCTCACGCCGACGCTGACAACCCGATCCGGGTAGTCGGCGGCGCAAGCGAGCGCGACCGTACCGCCGGTCGACTCACCAACAAGGTGAAAGCGCGGCGCATCAGCCGCGTCGGCCACCGCCAGCACGTCGTCGATCAGGTTTTGCCATTCCCAAGTAAATCCGTCCGGCACCGGCCGCGCGCCATGCCCCGGCAAATCGAAGGTCACGATGCGGTAACGGTCCGCCAGCACCGGCACCCATTCCGCCCAACACTCGGCGCAGGTGCCGATCCCATGATGGAACAGGATCGTCTCGGGTGCCCCGCGCCACGGCAGCGTGAGGTCTGTGACACAGAAACCGGTACCGTTGGCGGTGCTGCCGGCGGGAGTCATCGCCTACCCGGCCGCCGCCTAAACGTCGATCAGGAATTTGTACGGCGAGCCGTCACCGCCGGCGATGATCGTGTTCTCGCCGGGCTTGAGCGCGATCTGGTCGATCGGAAAATCGCGCCCCAGATTGCGGTCGTTCACGACGGTGCCGAGCTCGCTGTTACAGTCGCGCACGAAGATCCGCTTGTGATCCTCGAACAGAATGAAATGGGCCGGCGACAAACGATGCGGTTTCGGGTCGAGAATGCCGAGATCCGGTTCGGCGCCGTCATCGGTGCTCGGTTTCTCCGGCACCCGCCCGACGGTGAACGGCATCTTCCCGACCTTGATCGGATCGGTTCCGATATACATCTGAAGCGCATAACTGCCGCCGCGGATCGTCACCGGCACGGGCGCGACACCGGACCAATCTCCGCCGCCGTCGGCAGGATTCGGCGGCTCGACCGCGGGCGGGACGGATTCGGAACCAGGCAACAACTGGGCCACGCGGTTGTCGACCTTCCGCAGACGAACGCTCAAGCGGCGGATCAGGTTCAGCGCCAGTTCACTGTCCGACGCGACCAACTCCAGGAATTGGCTGCTTTCATATATGTCGGCGGTGACCGCAGTTTCCGCCCGAGCGGTCGCACTGCGCGGCAAACCTTCGACCACGCCCATCTCGCCGAGGAACTCGCCCGTGCGCACACGGCCGAGCAAGACCGGCGAATCGCCACGCTCCTTGATGACGGCGACGGTGCCCGACCGGACGAGATAGACGACGTCGCTCGGATCGCCTTCTTGGAACAGTGCCGCGCCTGCGGGGTATTCTCGGGTCATCGCGTGATCTTACGCGTTGTTTGTATCGGTGCTCTGCAGGCGAGTGTGACCGAAATGACTCCGGGCATCAACCGATCACCGCCGGCTAATGACGGTTATTCGGCCGCGAGGGCGAGCGGCTTCGGCGTGGGCATTGCCGCGGGATTGATCTCGGCCAGCGGCTTGCCGAAATGTTTCTCGATCAGCGGGACGACATTCCCTGCCAGCAGTTCCATCGACTTCAGGGCGGTCGCGCTCGGCACGTCGCCGACCTGGAAATAACAGTTGATGTGGCTCGGGCCGTAGAGCTCGATCTCGGCACAGAGTTTCTCCGCGACGGTATGCGCGTCGCCCGCCAGGATATTCCGTTCCACGCGGTCAAGCGGCGGCTCGCCTTCGAACGCCGCTTCCTCGACCATGTAGTCGTCGACCACGACCTCGCGCCTGCTCCGCAACGACACGGCAATGCGTTGCTGATAGCGCGCGCCGTCGACATACCGTTCGACTTCCTTGCGATCGTCGCTCACGCACATAAACCGCAGCACGCCGATGGGAATTCCGGCCGGATCCTTGCCTTCCTCGCGGTAGCATTCTTCGATCTGATTGCGCAGGTCACGGATCTTCTTCGGGCTGCCGATGCCGCCGGAAATGAAGGGAATATAGCCGTCGCGCGCGCACCGCCGATGGCTGTCCGGATCTTTGCCGGCAATCCAGATCGGCGGCCTCGGGTCCTGAACCGGCCGAATGTTGATTGCCGTCTGCTTCTGCTGGAAATACGTGCCGTCATAGCTGAAGTTCGGTTGCCGCAATCCCAACTCGATCATGTCGAGCATCTCGTGGAACATCACCTTGTTGTTCGCGATGTCCGCGCCGAGCCGTTCAAACTCGTAATTCTGATACCCGCTGCCGACACCGACATCGAGCCGGCCATTGGACAACGCGTCGACCATGGCGATTTCGGCGATGAGCCGTGCCGGCGTATGAAGCGGCAGGATCACGACGGCGCTGCCGACCCGGATGCGCTTGGTCATCGCCGCGACATGGGCGCACATCATCAGCGGCGACGGCACCAAACTGTAATTCGAAAAATGATGCTCGGCGAACCAGACCCGGCTGAAACCCAAATCTTCGGCGGCGCGCGTATGATCCAGCGCCTCGTTGATCAGATCCTGCGAGGTCTTCGACCGGTCGCGATGCTGCAACAGGTTGAACAGGCCGAAATCCATCCCAAGCCCCTATTCTCGTTCTCGGTCACCTGCATTCGAAAAAGCATAGATGCCGAGTTGGCGCAAGTCGGCGCCGAGGGGCGTGCGCTAGATCCTACCGCCGAATGGTCATGATCCGCCTTTGGAACGCTCAATCGCGATTACCCGTTTCCCCTGCTGCACGCGCACCAGGTGAATGCGTAACTCACCGAAGCCGGTTTCCGCCGTAAACCGCACGGGCACGGGCGGCACTTTCGCCATCGGGCTCGCGACCCAGAGCGTCGGCTCGGTCACCCGGCGGCGGGGTTCGTCATCCCGCTTTTTCCAGAACCCGGCGATCCGCTTGACCTGAAAGGTGCAACTCTGCGCCGCGCCGGCAAAGACGGAGGAATGGACCCGCGGCAGAACGGCCTGCTCCCCATTCGACACCGCCATGTCATAGCGGCGGCGTCCGTCGAACACGCGGAACGCCCCTTCGCAGCGCCCGCCTGCCGCCAACTTCATCAACATGGTCAGCGTCGCGGACAGCGGATCGATCGTGCCCTTCGTCAGCGGCGGCGGGACGGGGTCGCGCTCGTCGCCGTCGGGACGGGGCGAAACGTCGAACTTCACCGGTGTCCCATCGCCGAAGCGATCGGGATAGGCAAGCCGGACTTTTCGCACCTCGCCGCGCCATTGGCCGTCCACTTCGTGGCGGCGCGGCTTCAGCTTACCGGCGGACAGACCGCCTTCGGTGCGGGCCTCGCTTTGCCACTCGAAGAACCAGGAGGCGACACCCTGACTCCTGGCGCGGGTGACGACCCTATACCGGCCCCCCGACATCTCGAGGTCGGCCTCGGCCGACAGCACATAGAAGGGCCCGATATAGGCGTCATAGGCCAGACGCACCGGTTCGTCGGCCGCGCTTGCCGGCGATCCCGAAACCAGGGCCGCAAACAGGACCGCGCCCAGCGGAAACCGCCCGGAACTCTTCAACCTTCTCCTGTCTGAAACGCGGCGCATAGCCTAGACATACGGTGTCCGCGCGGCAGGTCAAGCGCCGTCTCTTGACAGCCCGCATACCCCGGCGTAGATGTGCGGTCCGCTTCATTACGGCGGGCGCGTAGCTCAGCGGGAGAGCACCGTCTTCACACGGCGGGGGTCGCTGGTTCAATCCCAGCCGCGCCCACCATTCATGTCAAAGGCTTAGCCGATACCGGCCGAACCTTCATGATCCCCAGTCCGACGCGGCCCCTGAAAGTTCAATCACGTCATTTGGGCTATTTCGGCCAATTCGAAACATAATCATGGTGACCGCGACGAGCCGGGATCGCTCATGAATGTCGCCTTGCGGCTCTTTCCCAATTTCCCAGTTGGCGTGGATACCGATGCCCTTCGGATACCCATCGTCGCCGCATTCCTGCCTCGATTGGGTAAGCCGAATAGGCACGTTCTATCGCGCAACACTAGGCCTTAAACTAACCGTAAAGATCGCCGGATCGAGCCATCGCGGAGCCTTTCAGGACGCAGCACGTCGCCACGACGGGACAAAATGGTCGACATGGTAAAGTTCTCGACGAACCGTAGTGTAAGGGAAGTTTGCGACCGGCTCCTGATGCCGTTCATCTTACCGTTCGCGCTCCGGGAGTTTTTTCGGGACCCCATCAATCTGGAACGCGTGAAGGACGACCTGAAGCGAGAGATCGACCAACGCGAAAACCGCTTCCTACAACTCGCCAAGGCCGAAATATTCGCCCGGGAGGACAGTCCCTATCTGCGGCTTATGCGCATGGCGGGCTGCACATATTCGGACCTCCGCGCCAGTGTCGAAATGAACGGTCTCGAGGCGGCATTGTGCGAGCTCGCCGCAAACGGCGTCTACCTGACCGATGCGGAGTTCAAAGGTAAAAAGGACGTCGTGCGCTCGGGTGATTCGTTCAGATGCAGGTTGGAGGATTTCGAACCCACGAAGAAGCCGCACGGGTTCTTGACCAATTCGAGCGGTACAACCGGCAGGATCACGCCATCGTTCAATTCGCTGCCGTGGATTGGGAAGCAAAGCATGGGGATGCTGCTATTCGCGCAGGCGCATGGCCTGCTCGAGTGCCGCAATGCCATGCTCGATACCTACAGTTCCGGATCACACGGCCTGTTCTATTTTCTTTCGCTTGCCAAGGCCGGTATCGCTCCCGACCGCCGATTTTCCCGCGATGCCCCGGCAAGCACGCTGGCTTATGCGTATCACAGGCTGATCGCCGGGGAGGTCGCACGCGCCGGACAATGGTTCGGGTCAGGCTTTCCGACGCTGGAAATCCTCGCGGACGGCAAACCCGACGCGATCGTGGAATGGTCCGCGGACCATCATCGGAACAACCGTGCGACGTGTATCCGGGCCGTGGCAAGCAGTGCGGCTTACATCGCGCGCGCGGCCCATCGAATGGGCGTGTCGCTGGAAGGAACGACCTTTATCGTCAGCGGCGAGCCCATGACCGCCGGCAAGCAGAAAGTCATCGAACGCGTGGGGGCGAAATTCGCCGTGACATACGGGTTTACGCCGGGGTCCATCTTTGTCGGACTCGGCTGCGCGAAGCGCCGCCATATCGATGAAATGCATATCGACGAACATATGTTGGCGGTCGTCGAACATCCCAACGCGGTATCGGTCGGGGGACAATCGGTTCGACCCTTGCTGATCACCACGCTCGATCCCTCGGAACGCTATCTCCGCCTCAATACGGAAAACGGAGACTACGCGACTTTAGAGCGCCGGTCTTGCGGCTGTGCGTTGGGAGAGGCCGGAATGACACAAATTGTCCACCATGTCGGCAGCCATGAAAAGTTCACCAGCGAAGGATTGAACTACGATTTCTCGCAACTGTTCGACTTCGTCGAGGTATCTCTACCTGCTCAATTCGGCGGCGGCGTCGGCGATTATCAAATACTCGAAGAGGAGGATACGGATGGTCATGCGCGGCTGTCGCTATTGGTTCATCCGCAGGTGGGGCCAATCGACGAGCAGCTTTTGCACGCGCGCTTCGTCGACGCCATCGGGCAGGGATCGGCGGCCAACGAGGGCGCCGCGCAGCTGTGGGATCGCCGCGGAACGATACGGATCCGCCGGGCTGTCCCGCTCGGAAGCACGCGCGGCAAAGTGCTCCCCATGAGAAGGCGCACAGCCTGAAAATTGTGGGCGCACGCAAGCCGAGATTCCTCGGCCCGCGGCTACTGACGGCCGTCCGCCCCGAACACGCGGGCGCCGCTGATTTAATCCCAGCCGCGCCCGCCAATTTTTGCCCACGGCTCTTCAGCCTTCCCCGAATATCTCGTATAGGATTTTGCCCTTGCTCTGGCGACGCATCATCACGCCGAGGGCATCAGCCGCCTCTTCCAGTTGGAAAACCCGATCGACGGTGACGTCGACGCTGCCGTCCCGCAGCCAGCGCAGAAGATCGCCGGCCCGGGCCTGATAGGCGTCTTCCGTCGGCACGTAGTGCTGCATATGCGGCCGGGTGATGAAGACGGAGCCAGCTTCGGCGAGTTCCAGCAGGTCAAAATCCTCAACTTTACCCGAGGCGTGCCCGTAGAGAATGCAATAGCCCCGCAGGCGGAGCGAATTCAGCGACTGGATCAGTGTGTCCTTGCCGACTGAATCGTAGACGACATCGACGCCGGCCCCGTCGGTGAGCCGCATCACTTCCTCGCGGAAATCGACCTTCGTATACTCGATGACATGGTCGGCGCCGCGCTGCTTCGCGATCTCGACCTTGTCCGCGCTGCCCACCGTCGCGAACACCTCGGCCCCCTGGTTCTTGGCGAGCTGGACGAGGATTTGCCCGACCCCGCCCGCCGCGGCGTGGACCAAACACGTGCTGCCGGTTTCGAGCGGATAGGCGTCGAAGGCCAGATAATGCGCCGTGATGCCATGCGTCATCACCGACATCCCCTTCTGGAACGACACGTCATCGGGCAGCTTGGTGGCGCGTATCGCCGGGATGGCGACATAGTCCGCCTGCGCCCCATGGACCCGGCTGTAGGCGATCCGGTCGCCCACCTCGACGCGGGTCACGCCCTTGCCGACCGCCTCGACCCATCCGCAGCCTTCGCCCCCAAGACGGTAGGGAAGCGGCGTGGGATAGGTGGGCGACTCCTTATAGTCGCCTCGGGAGCGGTAGATGTCGGTGAAGTTCACGCCCGCATAGGCGTTCTTCACCAGCACCTCGCCGTCGCCCGCTTCCGGCATCGGGACATCGCGGACCTTCAGCTTATCCAGACCGCCGAATTCTTCCACCTCCAACGCGCGCATGTTGTTCCTCCCTTACCGATCGCCTTCTTGCTTTTACGGGTGAAATTCCGGAGAAGAGCCTCGCGGTTTTTCAAGCGTCCGTCAAAACGTCCCCGCCTCGTCGAGGAACGCGTCGATCAGGCGGATGCGCGCCGACGACCGCAGCCAGATCACGCCGGTCCTGCGCGCATAGGTCATGCCACCCACCTGTGTCTTCCGGATCGCCAGGTCTTCGGGCCAGGGCGGCGCCCAGTCGGGAACCAGGGATACGCCGAGACCTTCGTGGACCATCACGGCGATGGCGTCGAGCGCGTCCAACTCGAACCTTACGGTGGGGTTGAGTCCGGCGTCGCGCAAATACACGTCGGCCGGCTGCCTGCCCCACCTCCCCTGGCTGAACCGGATATAGGGGTTGTTGCGCAGCGCCGTCTTCGCCGCCTGCCGCGGCGTATCCGACGGGGTGAGCAGGATCAGCGGCTCCCGCCGCAGGTCGCGCCAACCACACGCCTTCGGTATGGCGAAGCTGGGCTCGGCGATGATTGCCGCGTCGAGTTGCTGGTCCATCACATCCCGGTACAACGCGCCCGAATGACCCCGCGTAATCTGAAAGTCCAGATTCGGATGCTTGCCGCTGAGCCGCTGCAAAATACCGGGCAGCATCCCGGCGATCGCGGTCGAACTCGCGCCGATTCGAATTTCCCCGGACGGTTCGTCCACGGCGGCGAGCGCCTGCAGGTCCGACACCTGCTTCACGAAGTCCCGCGCGCGATCCAGGATTGCCCAACCCGCCTTCGTCGGCTGCACGGTGCGCCCGGATCGCGAAATCAAAGCCGCGCCGATGTCGTTCTCTAGCGCGCGGATGCGCTGCGCCACCGCCGCCGGCGTCAGATTCTGCACCTGCGCCGCCTGCGCGATCGACCCGCGATCGACGACGGCGATGAAACTCTCCAGGAACCGGGTATCCATGAAATTATAAAAACTTATTTTTAAATAAAGAAAAACATATTTTTCCTATTTTCCATTCCACCCTACCATTCGCCGCATCGAACGACAGGATAACAGGAGGGAGATCATGGACATCGTGGTTCTGCCCGGCGACGGGATCGGCGAGGAAATCATCCAAGCGGGCATGACCGTGCTGGAAGCGGTCGACATGATATCACCGCTGGGATTGACCTATCAGGTCGAGGAGATCGGCTTCGCGTCCTACGACAAGACCGGGACGACCTTGCCCGATCGCGTGCTGGAACGCTGCCGCAACAGCGACGGCATCATCCTGGGACCGGTCTCGCATATGGACTATCCCGACCGCGACAAGGGCGGCGTGAATGTCTCGGCAGTCGTGCGCGTCGACCTCGATCTCTACGCCAACGTGCGGCCCGCGCGCACACGCAAGGGCCTGCCGAACAAGGTCGGGGATTTTGACCTGGTCATCATGCGGGAGGCGACCGAAGGGTTCTATCCCGACCGCAACATGTTCGCCGGCAAGGGCGAATTCATGCCGACCGAGGACGTGGTGATCTCGATGCGCAAGCTGACGCGCGGCGGCTGCAACCGGATCGCGCGGCGCGCCTTCGAACTCGCGATGACCCGCCGCAAGAAGGTCACGGCGATCCACAAGGCGAACAATTTCATAATGTCCGACGGCCTGTTCCTGGAAGAAATCCGGAAAGTCGGCCGCGATTTTCCCGAGGTCGAGGTCGAGGAGATGATCATCGACGCGTCCGCCGCCATCCTCGTGCGCGACCCGGCCCGGTTCGACGTGATCTGCGCCACCAATTTCCACGCCGACATCCTGTCCGACCTGACGTCGGAATTGTCCGGCAGCCTCGGCCTCGCGGGATCGATCAACGCCGGCGACACCCTCTGCTGCGCCCAAGCACAGCATGGCTCCGCGCCGGACATCGCGGGCCAGGACAAGGCAAACCCGACATCGATGATCCTGTCGATCGCGATGATGCTGGACTGGCTGGGCAATCGGCGCGGCCGCGCCGACATGATCGCCGCCGCCGCGCGGCTGGACAGCGCGATCGGTACGGTGCTGGCCGACCCCGCCAGCCGGACCGCGGATCTCGGCGGTGCGCTCGGCACCCAGGCATTCGCAGAGGTCGTGGCCGACGCGGTGGCCGGTTGACGCCTTGGACACCCGGATCGAACGACGCTAAGCGGAGTGGCAACGATGAAAGCGCGCAAACGGATCGCCCTGGTGGCGCACGACTCGCGGAAATCCGCGATGGCGTCCTGGGCGAACCAAAACAAAACCGTCCTAGGACAGCATGACCTCTGGGCGACCGGTACGACCGGGGCCCTGATTGCCGACCGCACCGGGCTGGACGTGACGCGCCTGATGAGCGGGCCTCAGGGCGGCGATCAGCAACTCGGCGCGATGATCGCCGAGGGGAAGATCGACGTGCTGATCTTCTTCACCGATCCCTTGGCGGCGTTGCCGCACGATGTCGACGTGAAGGCGCTGCTGCGCGTCTCGACGCTGCATGAGACGGTTATCGCTTGCAACCGGGCGACATCGGACTTCATCCTGCAGTCGCCGCTGTTGAACCAACCTTATGAGGCGATCGACACTGGCGCCGTCGAACCAACCGAGGCCCGACCATGAACGAACCGAATTTTCAGATCGCGGTCATCCGCGGCGACGGCATCGGTGTCGACGTGACCGATGCGACGCTGGCCGTGATCGACGCCGCCCGCGACCGGGTCGGCGGCTTTCGCCTGACCTATAACGATCTCACCGGCGGCGCGGCCTACTTCCGGGAAAGCGGCCGGGACATGGCGCCCGGCGCCGAAGACGCCGCAGGCGAGGCCGACGCGATCTTCCTGGGCGCCATCGGCCTGCCCGAGGTCCGCCACGAGGACGGAACGGAGATATCGCCGCATTTGCGCCTGCGGGAGATGTTTCAGCTTTACGCCGGCGTCCGCCCGGTCAAGGCGTATCCGAACATCCCCTGCCGGCTCGCCGATCCGCGGGCGGCGAACATCGATTTGATCATCCTTCGGGAGTCGACCGAGGGATTGTTCTATACCGCCGCCGCGCACAACCGGAACCCGGTCGCCAACGACGACGAAGTGCAGGACGTTCTGCGGATCACCCGGCCGACGACGGAAAAGCTGCATGATTTCGCCTTCCGCCTCGCCCAGCGGCGCAAGGCAAAAGGCCGCGGCGGCTCCCTCACCTGCGTCGACAAGGCGAACGTGTTCCGGTCGATGGCCTTCTTCCGGCAGATCTTCGACGAACGCGCGAAGAACTTCCCGGACGTGGAGCGCCGGTACAATTATGTGGATGCGCAGGCTTTGGACCTGATCCGGCGGCCCTGGGACTTCGACGTGCTGGTGATGGAGAATATGTTCGGCGACATCTTGTCGGACCTGGGGGGCGGCCTTGTCGGCGGCATGGGGATGGCAGCTTGCGGCGAGATCGGCGATGAACACGGGTTGTTCCAGCCCGCGCATGGCAGCGCGCCGGACATCATGGGGCAGGACAAGGCGAACCCGCTGGCCGCGATCCTGAGCGGCGCGATGATGCTCGAATACCTGGCCCAGAAATCCGACCAGCCGCAATTGGCGGACGCCGCCGCCGTCATCGAGGGCGCGGTCCAAACCGGCTTCGCGGAAAACCGGATCCGCCCCATGGAATTCGGCGGCGACATGGGCACGGCCGCCGTCACCAACGAACTGCTCGATGCGATTCGGTAGCGGAAACGGAGAATCTGACATGATATTCGGCAATCGTAACCGGACGGGGCCATAGCCATGGCTGTTCTTCTCGGCGCCATCGCCGACGATTCGACCGGCGCGACCGACCTGGCCAACACCCTGGTCAAGGAAGGCATGCGCGCCGTTCAAACCATCGGCGTGCCGGACGGCGATGTCGATCTCGGCGACGCCGACGCCGTGGTCGTCGCGTTGAAGTCGCGGACGGCGCCGGTGACGGACGCCGTCGACGCCTCCCGCGCGGCGCTGGCCTGGCTGCGCGGGCTGGGGCCCGCGGCAATATTTTTTCAAATATTGCTCGACCTTCGACTCCACGCCCGCGGGCAATATCGGGCCGGTCGCCGACGCGTTGCTGACGGACCTGGACGCGGACTTCACCTTCCTGTGCCCGGCCTTCCCGGACAACGGCCGGGTCGTCCGCGAGGGCCTGCTCTATGTAAACGGCGAACTGCTCGAAAATTCCCCGATGAAGGATCATCCGCTCACGCCGATGCGGGACTCGCGGGTCGTGGAACTGATGCGGATGCAGACCGACCGGAAAGTCGGCCTGATCAAACAGGCGACCGTAACCGACGGCCCCGCCGCCATCGCGTCCGCTGCTGACGCACTGCGGCGGGACGGCGTCACCTACGGCGTTATCGATACCGAAAGCAACGCGGACCTTCGCGCGATCGGCGCGGCGGCGGTGGACCATGCCCTCGTCACGGGCGGATCCGGCGCCGCCATGGGCCTGCCGGCGAATTTCCGCAGTGCCGGCCTGCTCGGTGATCCGGTTCCCGCGACGCCGCCGCAAGTAACCGGGCGCGCCGCCGTGCTGGCGGGAAGTTGCAGCCAGGCGACGCGGCGGCAAATCGCGGTGGCCCGGAAGGCGTGGCCGCACCGAAAGATCGACGTCCACCGCATCGCGGCCGGCGATCCCGTGGCGGCCGAAATTCTCGACTGGGCCGCACAGCAGGATACATCGACGCCGGTCCTTATCTACGGCTCCGCCGACCCCGACGAGGTCGCCGCCATCCAGGCGCAATACGGCGTGACCGAAGCTGGCGAGATGGTCGAGCGCGTGATCGGCGAAGTGGCGGCGGGTCTTGCAACACAAGGCGTCCAGCGTCTTGTGGTTGCCGGCGGCGAAACGGCCGGCGCGGTGGTTTCGGCGCTCGGCGTCGAGGCGCTCCGCATTGGCCCGGAGATCGATACCGGCGTACCCTGGACGGAGACTTTGGGAGGCTCGCCGATTGCGCTTGCGCTCAAGTCGGGAAATTTCGGCGGCGAGGATTTCTTCGCGAAAGCTTTGAGGATGCATCCATGACCGAGACGAAACTGCGCGAGCGGATCGTCACGCTCGCCAAGTCGATCTACGACCGGGGCCTGACCTTCGGATCGTCGGGCAACATCAGCGTCCGCGTCGAGGACGGCTGGCTGATGACGCCGACCGGATCATCGATGGGCGAACTCGACCCGGCCCGCCTGTCGAAGCTGGGGCCGGACGGTAACCATCTCTCCGGCGACAAACCCACCAAGGAAACCTTCCTGCACGCCGCCATGTACGAACAGCGTCAGGACTGCGAGGCCGTGGTGCATCTGCACTCGACCCATTCGGTCGCGGTGAGCTGCCTCGACGGTATCGACCCGGCCAACGTAATGCCGCCGATCACGGCCTATTACGTGATGCGCATCGGCACGCTGCCGCTCGTCCCCTATTTCGCGCCGGGCGACCTGGACCTCGCCAAGGCGGTGCGCGAGATGGCGTCGGATCACCACGCGGTCCTGCTCGCGAACCACGGACCGGTCGTCGCCGGCACGTCCCTGGAGGACGCCGTCTACGCAACCGAGGAATTGGAAGAAACGGCGAAACTGTTTCTGTTGCTGCATCAACACAAGACGCGGTATCTCACACCGGAGCAGGTCGCGGACCTGCACCGCCGTTTTCCCAGCTAAGGAGCGATCATGGCCGACAGACTTGGCATGGACCCGGCCCGCATCGAGCGGCTGCGCAGTCCCGACCGGTTGGAATACTTCGACCCGGACAAGATTTGGGATGAGCTGAACCCGCCATCGGACTGCACGGTGGTCGATATCGGGACCGGCGTCGGTTTCGTCGCCCTGCCCTTCGCCGAACGTTACCCCGACGCCACGGTCTATGGCTGCGATATCCTCGACGGCATGATCGAGCTTCTGACGGAAGACGCGGCCGCGCGCGGCCTGGGCAATGTCCACGGGATCGTCATGCAGCCGAACTCGATCGACCTGCCGGACGCCGCCGCCGACATCATCGTGATGGCGCAGCTTCATCATGAGTTGGACGAACCGGCCCCGTTGCTGGCCGAGTGCAAGCGCTTGCTACGCCCGGGCGGGACGATCGCCATCGTGGATTGGGCCGACGCCGACAACGGCAAGAGCCCGCCCGCCGGACGGCGTGTCCCCGTGGCCCGCCTACGGGACGAGCTGACGGCCGCAGGCTTCACGGCGTTGGATCTGCACGAAGTCTATGAGTTCCATACCTTCATCACCGGCACGGCGTAGCAGCCGGCGGGCCGCAACGGTCCGTTTTGGTTAGACCAGAACGTCGACCAAATGGCCGCGGCAACCGTCACGGTGCCGCCGCCCGAAGGGCCAAGGTGAAACGGGCGCTGTCTTCGCCGATCATGCGATGTGCGTCCATCCGGACAACGGCGGCGGGCGGTGCGACCTTGCGGACCGCGCGCGACACCCGGGGTTTCGGCACCGGGACCGTTAACGCTTGGAACGGCGCAATACTCGTGCTGCGCATGGGGGGCCTCCTTCCCCGGCAGCGATTCATTATTCTTTTCCGCTGCTCTGACCCCATTTTGGCCGATCCGCAATAACACCCCTATCGCCCAGAAGGACGATAGCTATCGTCCGAAAGAGCTATATTCGACCACTTCCTTCCCGCAGCGCCGGTCCCCGAAAAATCGCCGATCTTATTTATTTTGCACAGGAAATACCCCGCCCCTACAATGACCTGGTGAAAAAATAAGCAGGGGTGGTGCCGAGGATGATCCTCGATACCCGGAAACCCTCGTGACTCTCGGTTTTGGCCTGCCAGTTGCAGTGCAGGGCGTAACTACGTTTGGTAAAGGCGACGCGGGACGGCGAGGTGTCGAATTAGGACAGATCGCGTCCCGTTGCGTTCAAACGACAACGAAAAACAGACAGGAGGGCTTCAGATGCTTTCACTACGAAAATTGGCCATAGCAGCGGCGACCGCTTGCATCGCCGCCATGCCGGTTTCGGCGGCGGAATGGGTCATGTCCAGCGGCTATCCGGACAACAATTTCCACACGATGAACATCAAGAATTTCATCGACGAGGTACAGTCCAAATCCGGCGGCAAATTGAAGATTACCCTGCATTCGAACGGCACGCTGATCAAACTGGATGCGACCAAACGCGCGGTCCAGTCCAATCAGATTCCCATCGGCGAGATTCGTCTCGGCGTCTACGGAAACGAAGACCCGATGTACATTCTCGCGGGCCTGCCCTTCATTGCCGGCACGTATGACGAGGCCTGGAAGCTGAAGGATGTCCAGAAGCCGTATTTCGACAAGTTGTTCGCCAAGAACGGCATGAAGATCCTGTTCTATTCGCCCTGGCCCGGCCAAGGGTTCTACACCAAGTTTCCGGTAAAACAGACGGCGGACTTCAAAGGCAAGAAGCTGCGCATCTATTCGACGGCGACCAAGAAGATGGGCGAAATGCTCGGCTTCAATGCGACCATCCTGCCGTTCGCGGAGATACCGCAAGCCTTCTCGACCGGCCTGATCGAGGCATTGTTCACAAGCCCGCAGACCGGCATCGACATTCAGGCTTGGGACAATACGTCGAACTTCACCTATGCCGGCGCGATCCTGTCGAAGAATGCGGTGATCGTGAACGCACGCGCCTTCAAGAAGCTGCCCGCGGACGTGCAAAAGGTGGTCATGGAGGCCGCCGCGACCGCCGAGAAGCGCGCCTGGGAGATGAGCAAGAAAACCACGGAGAAGCAGAAGGGCATCCTTACCAAGAACGGCATGAAAGTCGCCGACGCACCGGCCGGCCTCATCTCGGACATGAAGAAAATCGGCAAGTCCATGATGGAAGACTGGAAGAAGACCGCCAGTCCGGATGCCAAGGCCGTCCTCGCCGAATACCTGAAGTAAACGGTAGGGTTTACTCCAACCAACCGCCGGGGCAGTCGCGCTGATACGCCAGCGCAACCGTCCCGGCGCGGCGAGGCGCTGGCATGCGAATATTCCTCGATCGGCTTTATCTGATCAGCGGTTATCTTGCGGCTTTCTTCCTGTTCGCAATCGGTGCCACGATCGTTCTGCAGATCATCGGACGTTTCTTCGGCGTCGCCATCGACTCCACCGAACTGTCCGGGTTCTGCCTGGCCGCGAGTTCGTTCCTTGGCCTGGCCTACGCGCTCAAGGGCGGCACCCATGTGCGGGTCAACCTGCTGATCCGGAACATTCGCGGCAAGGCGAAGAAAGCGATCGAGCTATGGTGCTGCGGTGCGGGTGCGATTGCAGTCGGTTATTTCGCTTATAACGCCGTCCTGTTCGCCTACGAATCTTTCGAGTTCGGGGACAAGAGCCCCGGCCTGATCGCCGCACCCTTTTGGATTCCGCAGTCCGGTATGGCCATCGGCGCGACGGTACTGACAATCGCGTTGATCGACGAGTTCGTGCGAATCGCAAAAGGGAACGAACCGAGCTACGAAGAGAACATCGACGCGGTCCTTGGCGACGAACCGCTCCCCGAAGAACAAAAAGCGTCATAGGACACCGCCGTGGGAACCGCCGTCACTTCGATCGTTCTCGTCGCCGTCATGTTCCTGTTTCTGGGGAGCGGTATCTGGGTCGCTGTCTCGCTTCTTGCCGTAGGCTATGTCGCACTCGAATTCTTCACGCCCGCCCCTGCCGGTTCACTGATGGCATCCACCATTTGGGACGCGAGCTGGAACTGGGCGCTGACCGCCCTGCCCCTGTTCATCTGGATGGGGGAAATCCTGTTTCGGTCGCGTCTTTCCGAAGACATGTTCAAAGGGCTCGCGCCCTGGCTGAGTTGGCTGCCGGGCCGGCTGCTGCACGTGAATATCGTCGGCTGCGGCGTCATGGCGGCGGTCGCGGGATCATCGGCCGTCACCTGCGCCACGGTCGGCCGCATGAGCATCCCGGAATTGAAGAAACGCGGCTACGACGAAAAAATGTGCATCGGCACGTTGGCCGGGTCCGGCACACTGGGCCTGTTGATCCCGCCGTCGATCATGCTGATCGTCTACGGCGTGGTCGCGCAGCAGTCGATCGCGCGCATGTTCATCGCCGGCATTCTGCCGGGCATTCTGTTGGTGGCGATGTTCATGGGCTTCGTGATCATCTGGTCGTGGATCTATCCGGACAAAACCCCGGCCAGCGACATCCGCATGACGTTCCGCGAGAAGATCTGGAGTTCGCGCCGGCTGATTCCGGTCATCTGCCTGATCATCGCCGTCATCGGGTCGATCTACGGCGGCATCGCAACCCCGACCGAGGCAGCAACCCTCGGCGTCATCGGTGCTTTGGTATTGGCCGCGGTGAGCGGCAACCTGAATTGGGCGACCTTTATCGACAGTCTGATGTCAGCGATGAAGACAAGCTGCATGATCGCCTTCATCCTGGTCGCGGCCGCTTTCCTGTCGATCTCGATGGGCTTCACCGGGTTGCCGCGCGCGCTTGCGGGATGGGTCAATGAATTGGGTCTATCGGTGCCCGCACTGCTGTGCGTGCTCACGATATTCTTCATTATCCTGGGCTGTTTCCTCGACGGCGTGTCGATGATGGTGCTGACCGCATCGGTCGTCCTGCCGATGGTGCAGAATGCCGGGATCGACCTGATCTGGTTTGGCATCTATATCGTGATCGTGGTCGAGATGGCGCAGATTACGCCACCGGTCGGCTTCAATCTCTTCGTCCTGCAAGGCATGACGGGGCGTGATATCGTTCAGGTGACAAAGGCATCGATTCCCTTCTTCTGCGTTATGCTGGCGAGCATTGTCGTCCTGGCGGTGTTCCCCGAGATCGCGACCTTCCTGCCGCAATACATGGTGCAGCGTTAGCGTCTAACCGGCGTCCGACCAGTCGGACAACCCGTTGAGGCCGCGCCAATGGCGGGCGATTTGTTCGCGCCGGGCGAACCACACACCGCCCTTGTCATTCATGTGATCGAGCAAGGCTTCAAGGCCGCCGATCCGGCCAGGCCGGCCGATCAGCCGCAAATGCAACCCGATCGACATCATCTTCGGCGTGGTTTTCCCTTCCCGCCACAGGCAGTCGAACGCATCGATGCAATACCGCGAGAAATCCTCGCCATGGACGAAGCCGGCACCGGGATTGAACCGCATGTCGTTGGTATCGAAGGCGTAGGGCAGCACCACATGCGGCCGCTCGGCAACGGTTTCGATATACGGCAAATCGTCGTTATAGGCGTTGGAGTCGTATAGGAACCCGCCCTCCTCGACCAGCAAACGGCGGGTGTTCACGGATGTGGCGGATCGGGTATGCCAGCCGAGCGGCCGCACGCCGGCGACATCGCGGATCGTAGCAACCGTGTCGGCGATCACCTGCCGTTCATGGTCTTCTTCCATGCCCGAATGCGTCTCCCAGCGGTAGCTGTGCGCCGAGATTTCGTGACCGCGCCGCCGCATATCCTCGGCCAGCCAGGGCGACCGCTTCAGCGCCCGGGCGCAACAACTCATCGTGGCCGTGATGCCGCGCTCCTCGAGGACCCGCGCGATCCGCCAATAGGCCGCGCGCGTGCCGTATTCGAAATGCGATTCCATGCAGAGGTCGGGAAGGCCGGTGACCTCGTCGCTCGCCTTCGCCTCATAGGTGCCCTCGTTCCGCTCGTCACCGTCGGACACACTGAGTTCCGCGCCTTCCTCCACGTTCACGACGAGCGAAACAGCCACCCTTGCCCCCTCCGGCCAATCGGCCTGCGGCGGCGTCTCGCCATATCCCTTGAAGTCGCGTGTGTCGGCCATGCCGTCGTCCTCCTTCGCGTTTCTTATGGTTCGCGGAACAACCGGCCCCACCCGGTTACCCGGGCCGGGTCCGCACCGGCCATCTTCATCGACTTCCAAAGTGCGGTCGATACCGTGTCATAAACCGGCAACCCGGTCTCCGCTTCCAGCTTTTCGGCCAGCTGTGCGCTTTTCAGGTTCGTCGAAAATGTCGTGATCGCCTGCGGTCCGGCTTCGGCGACGTCACGCACCATCTTCTCGATCGAAAATTCTTCGACTTCCGCGAAATCGAAATTCACTTCGATGTCGAGATGCCGTTCGGCGCTGCAGTCGATCCCGCTCTTGGCGTAGTTGGCGACGATGGCTTCCTGCACGCCGTGACTATAGGGCGTAACCAGGCCAAGCCGCTCGACGCCGGTATCGCGCAGCACATCGTTCAACGCCAGGACCGAGGTCGTGGCGGGCACGCCGGTTTCCTCGGTGATCTGCCGGCATAGCTCCTCGTCGGTGTCGAAGCCGCGCCACCCCGAAGACGTACCGTTCCAGCAGATGACATGGACATGCGCCTCGGCGAGCATTCGGGCCGCGGCCAGCATCGGCTCAAGCTGGAATTGACCCAGCCCGTATTCCGACAGCGAGATTTCCGTGACCTGGAACCGTCCGAAATGGGCGGTGATATCCGGCAGGTCGTGCAACATGGCCGCGGTCAGCGGCTCCAGCGCCGTGTTCGAGGACGGCGTCAACATGCCGAGGCGCTTACGACCGGTCATGGATCAATATGTCCCTATTCGATTATTTTCGTGCATGGCGGTTCGGCCCCGTCAGCCCCGGTTCTTGTATTGGTCCGCACCGAACAGGTTGGACCAGCCTTCCTCGTCGAAATCGCCGGCCTTGTCCTCCAGCACAGCCATATCCTTGGCGACCGCGGGCCGCGCCGCTATCCGATCGAACCAGGATTTGACGTTCGGAAAATCCTCGAGCCGCTGCCCCTGCCGTGCATGCAGCCGGCACCAGGGAAAGACCGCCATGTCGGCGATGGAATAGTCACCGGCGATGTAATCCCGCCCGTCGAGCCGCCGGTCCAAGACCTGATAAAGGCGCCGGGCCTCATTGGTGTAGCGGTCCATGGCGTAGGCAATGCGCTCCGGGGCATACCGGTTGAAGTGATGCGCCTGGCCGAGCATCGGACCGAAACCGCCCATCTGCCAGAACAGCCACTGCAGCACATCCAGCCTGTCCCGGGGTTTAGCCGGGAGGAATCGGCCCGTCTTTTCCGCCAGATACAACAGGATCGCACCGGACTCGAACAGCGATACCGGGTCGCCGTCCGGACCGTCGGGATCGACGATGGCGGGAATCTTGTTGTTCGGGCTGATCGCCAGGAACTCCGGCGTGAACTGATCGCCCTTGTTGATATTCACCCAATGGACGCGATACGGCAGCCCGGTCTCTTCCAGCATGATGTGAATCTTCTGACCGTTGGGCGTCGCCGCCGTGTAGAGATCGATCATCGAACAGGTCCTTCACCGTCGCTATGCAACTGCCGCGCCATCGGTGCCGTCCGCCTCAACGAACCAATCGCAAATCTCGCTGCCTGTTACGAACACCGTATCGTCGCGCGCCAGCAAAAGGTCCAGCATCTTTTCCAGGTAATAGGCCCGGTGCGCCGGTCCTGTCAGGTGGGGATGCAAGGCGAGTGTCAGAACCTTCGGATTGTCCGCCATTTCGCGTTCGAAAACGGGCAGCGTGGCTTCAAGCCGCCGGAACATCTCGTCCGACCGGTGCTTTTCGACCGCGGTAATCGCTGAGTCGTTGAACTCCACGGTATAGGGCAAGCCGACCAGCGGGCCGTGCTTGGTCCGCATCCAGCACGGCAGGTCATCGACGAAGAAATCGGCCAGCCAATCGATCCCCTGCGCCTTCAACACATCCGGCGTGTCGAACGTCTCGCCGATACCCGGGCCGAGCCAGCCGCGCACTTTCTCGCCGGTGAACGATTCCAGCCGCTCAAGACATTGCTGGATTACCGCCGTCTCGTCGTCCTCCCGCAAAAGCGACCGCTGGATCCAGCCATGACCGACGAATTCCCACCCGGCCTTGAGCATCGCTTCCGACGCGCTGGCGTAGATATCGCAACAATAGGCGTTGATGAAGGCGCTGGCCTTCACCCCGCGATCCGACAGGATGCCGAGAATCCGCGGTACGCCGACCCGGACGCCGTATTCCGCCCAGGCGAAATTCCCGACATCGGGCACCGGCGACTGCCCATGCGGCGCCGGCATGACCGTCCGCGGCATCGCCTGGTCGAACGGCCAGTACTCGACATTCAACACCACATGCACAATCAGGGATTTTCCGTTCAACGGCGCGAGCGGTTTACGCTCGGTCATCATCTCGAAAGGGATGCGCGGATTGGATTCAGGCATGACGGCGTTCCTATTCTTTTGTTTGGTTGCCGGCCGGTAACGGTGGTTTCGGGATTCCGGCGATGCAATTGCCGTGACAGTCGCTGCACAGCCGTTACGATGATCCCGCAATGGCCCGTGGATTGCCAGTTCCTGTCGAGGATGGCCGGGCAACCGCCAGCAGATCAAGAGGAAACATCGTGTCGGAAATCGACGTCGCCCAGAATATATTCGAAGAGATGCGCAAAAAAACGGCTGACCCGCCGGGCGTAACACGTAAATCCTACGGCGACGGCGAGAACATCGCCCACGGACTGGTGGCGGATGCCGCGCGCGACCTGAACCTCGAGATCGCCCACGATTACGCGGGCAATCAATACATGACCCTGCCCGGCAGAGACCGCAGCGCGCCGTCGATCATGATTGGCTCGCACATGGATTCGGTGCCCCACGGCGGCAACTACGACGGCGCCGCCGGCGTCATCATGGGCATGGCCGCGTTGCACCGATTGTGCGGCGACGGCTGGACCCCGGCACAGGACATCACGGTGATGGCGATCCGGGCGGAGGAATTGGTGTGGTTCCCAACGCCGTATGCCGGCAGCCGGATGGCCTTCGGTCTGCTGCCCGCATCGGACTACGACGACCTGAAGCGGTCGGATACGGGGCGCAGCCTCGCCGATCACATCAACGACCTCGGCTTCGACGCCGGCGCGCTCAAGGCTGGGAAGGCCTATCTCGACGGCTCCAAAATCCGCTGCTACATCGAACCGCATATCGAGCAGGGGCCGGCGCTTTTCGAAGCGGGATTACCCGTCGGCATCGTGACCGGAATCCGCGGCAACCTGCGCTATCGATTCTGCCGGGTCGACGGCAATTACAGCCATGCCGGAGCCGTGCCGCGCGCGTTCCGGCACGACGCCGTCTTCGCCGCCGTAGAATTCGCGCACTGTCTCGAAGAACATTGGGACCAACGCGATGCGGACGGCGTCGACTTCGTCTGCACCATGGGCGAGTTCCACACCAACCCGACCCATCACGCGATGACGAAGATTTCCGGCGAACTGCGCTTCACGATGGACATCCGCAGTCTGGATAATGACGTGCTGTTGGAAACGGATGCCTACTTGCGCGAACAGGCAAAGCGGATCAGCCAAGAGCGCGGCGTCACCATCGACCTCGGCGAGTTCACCAACGCCAAGCCCGGAATCATGGACGCGGACCTGCGCGCCATCCTGCAGGATCAGGTCGAGAAACTGAGTATTCCCGCGATGGATTTGTCCAGCGGCGCCGGCCATGACTGCGCCACCTTCGCCAACGAGGGTGTAGCGACGGCGATGATCTTCATCCGCAACGACAAGGGCAGCCACAACGCCGACGAGACGATGGAGATCGAGGATTTCGCCGAAGCGACCCGGTTGCTCGTCGCCTTCCTGAAAGAACTCGGCTGACGCGCGCCGCCTAGCGGTAAACGTAGATCGGGCTGGTCCAGGCGATCGTGCCGTCTTCCTGTGTCAGGCGGATGAAGACCGGATTGTCCCCGCTGTCCTTCAGGTCGATCTTGCGCGAGAACGTCATCGCCCGGTGCGGGTTTTCCGACGGCATCCGGAACAACTTGAGGAAACGCGGCAGAACATCGCTGTTGTCGCAGACCTCATCCTCGTAGCCGATCTCTTCCAGCGGGACACCGCATTTGATCAGCGGCGTTTCCAGCTTCAGCGTACCGCCGTAGGCATCCTCGACCCACATGTCGAAACCGCCGATGTTGCCGGTGGTCAGCGCACGCCACTCCAAGCCGGCGTCGCCGACACGATCGAGCGTCTTATCCCGATTGAAGAAGTTGATCGGCCGCGCATCGACGATCTTATTATCCGATAGATGCGCGGTGCCGTCCCAAATTACCTGGCGGAAACGTCCGCGATATTCCGCGCCTTCCCAGACGACGCGAATGCGGTTGCCCAACTCATCCTGCGTGTACGGGCGGATCGTCTCCACATGATCGAGGCCGTTGAAGATGTCGACCCGCTCGATCGGGGCGGCGGCCAGGATATCGACATCGATCTCCGCGTCACCGGACGGCAGGTGAACGATATCGCCCATCATGGCGGATTGCGTGGCATGCCCCTCCGCCGGTCCCAGCGCCGGATCGTCGTGATAGAGCGTGGCATCGTCGGAGAATCGAGCCTGTACGTCGATCACCATGCGCCCGCCATGACCGCCGGTGCTGCAGTAGTGCCGCCGCTTGCGCAGGCAATCCAACACCGACTCGCGCGACAATTCTTCGGTCAAGAGACAGGTCAGGCCGCCGACGGCGCCGAATAACGACGCGCCGGGATAGCTCGCGCCCGGCCGGCCCTTATGGCCGTCGGAGTTCGCGACGATGCCGACGCGATAGCCCATCTCGAACGCGTCCTGCACCAACCATTCGAAAGTGCCCCAGGAGGAGTGAATCTCCATCGATTTCTCGATCCGACCGTCATGCGCCAGCTTCACATCCGCGTAGCGGCCACCGCAATGCGCGTAGGCGACGACGTCGGTCTCATTGTTTTCGATGAATGCCTCGAACAGCTCCGACGCCCGGTTACAGTCAGTTTCAATATCGCTCTTGTCCGGGATCAGGGCGTGGGACGAGCGGCGTATCTGCCTGTCCTCGTCCGGGAAGAAGATGTTGCGGTCCCCGCCGAGCCCCGTGTTGCCCGACCATTCGTAGCCGGGCAAGGTCACGAATTGGCCATCCTCGTTAGCCTCGGCCGTTACCTTGTTCAGGTCGTCCCAGAACCCCGTCGTGATCTGAAAGTCATTCCCTTGATGGCCCGCGGCATCGACAAACGCCTTATTGCGGGCGAAATCGAAAAACTGGCGTGCGCTGTTGGTACCGATCGTCTCTTCCGACTGACCATGCATGTCGGCCCAGAACGGAACGAGGTCGGCCGCGTCCACCACGCGCAGCGGGTTCGCCTCGGCGACGGTCGTCCCGTCGGCATCGACCAACTCGATCCGAACGTCGCCCGCCTGGGCAACCGAAAGATCGGGAAGCTCGACCGCGAACTCGCCGGGCTTGAAGGTCACGCTGTCGGGAAGGTTGGCGACGGCGGCGCTTGGACGGAGCTGAAGCGTCGCGTCGCACTGGTCCGACGGATTGCCCCACATGTCCTCGCCCCGCAGTTTCAGCGAGAAAGACTCGCCTACGCGGCGCAGGGTCGGCATGACCGCAACGTAGCTTTCCGGCTTGCCGGCAACGACGCTGATCGTCGGTTGCTCCGGCAGCGGTTGGTAGTTGTAGGTCGCGATCGGATCGACCAGGACCCGGAACTCGAAGGTATCTTCACAGAAGGTCTGCAGCCGCATCCCCGGCGAGCCGCCGTCGGTCACGCCGAAGCGGACGGTGATGGTATCGCCTTCGCGCAGGAACCCGTTCACGACCTTGATGTAGAGCGTGCGGTCCCACGGCCGGACATTGCCCTTGGGATCGTAATGATACTGAAGCACCGCATTGTTCGATGCTTCGACCGTGGTGTAGTTCGGCCGTTTCGGATCTTCGAATTGCGGCCGCGTTTGATCGGAGGCGAACCGGAAACAAATCCGCAGCGAACCGCTGTCGTCGATGCCGAATTTGCCGGCGGTGTAGGTCAGCGTGAACGTGGTATGCGACCCGGCTTCGAAGGAACCGTCGGGGCTGAGGGATACGGACCCGAGTTCACTTTCGGCAATCGGATCACGGATCGTGCCGCTGGTTACCGCGGCACCCGGTGCAGCAGATGCATCATCGGGACTTCCCATCGGTTGCTCGGACATGGCGCGTGCCCCTTCCGTCGTTATTGATTTTGTCGAGCCATATCAATTCGCACAATCGCGCCGGACCGGCAACATACCAGGGCGCGCAAAACTCGCAGGGGCTACGTTTCAGTGTTCGGCCAGCTCGATTGAATGGGTGTCGGCGGCTGCAAACCGTTTCAGTCGTCGGCCGGGTCTTCGGCATTGCGAGGGAGCCGGACGGTCACGATGGTCCCGCCATCGGCGGGAGACGTCACCGATAGAAGGCCGCCGAGATGCCGCGCCATTGCATCCGCGGCGGTAAGCTGAAGACCGATTCCGTTCCACCGTGGGTGATCCAACGGGTCTCCGGCGCTACCGGGCCGATCGAAGGGGTTCATCAGGGACCCGACTTCCGCGTCGCTCGGCCCGGGACCATTGTCCTCAACGGCAATCTCGACACGGCCCTCATCCTTCCGTCCCGATACGCGCACGGTGCAATCCGGCGGCGCGAGGCGGCAAGCGTCGCCCAGGATATTCATGAATATCTGACGGGTTGCCCGCTCGTCGGCGTAGACAGAACCCAGGTCATCCGGCAGTTCCAATATCAACGCCGGCAAAGTGTCTACCCTATTTTCCCAAACGGCGGCGCTGCACTCCCGGATAATCGAGGCAATGTCGATCTCGCAGGGATCGACCGGGTACTTACCGACGTCGATGCAAGAGATATCGAGGGCGTTGTTCACCAACGCAAGGAGATGCTGTGTCGCTTCCCGGATCGACTCTTTCTGTCGTCGGATGTCCCGCGACGCATTCGGTTCATCGGACAACTGCTCGACAACGCCCAAGATGGCGGTCAGCGGGTCACGCAGCTCATGAGTGAGGTTCGCCAAGAAGGTCGACTTGGCCCGGTTTTCCTCGGTCGCACGGGTCAACGCTGCTTCGCGCTCGAATTGGTCCTGCTTCTGCTTCGTCACGTCGGCATGAATGAGCACGGTGCCGCCATCCGCCGTTTTTCGTTCGGTAACCTGGACCCAGCGGCCGTCCGACCGTTTGGATTCGCGCATCCCGGGGGCATCTCGATGCTGTTCCATCCGAGCCCGAATCCATTCCTCCTCACGACCGATCGCATCCGACACGATCCCCGAGAAAACGAGATCGCGCAGCCGGTCCTCGAACTTCATCCCCGGCTCGGTCAGGATATTGCACCATGGTATTTTCGTCCGCGTCGCGCTGTTACACAGGACGATACGGTCTTCCGCGTCGCAAAGGATAAAGCTTTCGGGAAGCGCCTCGATGGCGTCGAGCATGCGCTGATGCGCCTGCGCGGCCGTTTCTTCCGCGACAACGGTCTCGGTAATGTCACGCGCGGTTCCCCGATATCCGGTAAACACGTCGTTCGGCCCGAAAACCGGGAATCCGCTGATACTGACATGGACGCGTCCGCCGTCATTCTTGTTCAGGCTGCGATACCCGATGACCTGACCGGCATCGTTGAAGTCGGTCTTGCCGCTGACCCGATAGTGGTTTTCCTGCTGCGCCGGCGGCAAGAAGGAAAACCTGAAGTCCCGAAACGGCCGATGCGCCTGGAGACCCGCACGGTGGCCCGTCCAATCAGGATCGCTTTCGGGATCGACGCCGGCCAATTCCCAATGCGTCATTCCCTCGATGTTGGCCAGGAAGTCGGCCGATCTCTCATTGTGACGAATGTTCGAGATGAGACGGAATTGATCGTCCGTTTCCCAAATCCAATCGGAGCCTATTTGGGCAAGCTTGCGATAGGTGAGTTCGGATTCCCGGAGTTCATCGCGTTTCGCCGAACCGCATTTCGCTTCATCCGGCGGCATGCCGGTACCGGCAGCGGCGCCGTTGAAATCCGAAGGCTGCGCCGCTCCTATGGTGGAAATTGACTGAGTGCCAGACCGCGATCCAGCGGTTGAACCCGGCTTTTCCGATCGAGCCATGGTGTCCGTTCGTGGTGACTGATGGCCGGTGGTCCAGCCTACCCGGAGGGTGCCGCCGGCAGGTTTAATTTCCGTTAATTCAACAAGTTAAACCGAACCGCCATTCGAACAGTCAATTAAACTTGGCTTGTACCGATCAAAACCGCGCGCGGTAAATCATTGAAAATAAGTTTCTTATCGCCATCGCATCGAATCGGAGTGGTACAGTAATACGCGTTGCCGGCAAATCAACGCACACCGTGCAATACAATCTCCGGCTTAAATCTCCGCAGATTTTCTACCCGCTACTCGGCAAAATTTAGGTAGGTTCCGAGGATGTATTTGGTGCCGGAGACGGGCCGGACGCCGGTATGCGGGTACATCCAAAACGGCGGAAACATCAGCATGCGGCCCTTTTTCGGTTTCACCCCGTAACCGAGGTCGTTGAAGAAGGTCTCGCCACCCTCGTCCACATCAGCCAAATACCAAAACAGGACCAAAAACCGCTTTGCGTGATCGAGACAATCGATATCCACATGCGGATGAAACTGATCGCCGGGACCGGGCTGGTAGCGCTTGATCCGGTAATCCTCGAGCTTGGCGCGCGACGGGAACCAAATCTGACACTCCTCGGCATATCGCTCGGAGTACTGAGTCGTCGCCGGAAGCAATTGGCTCAGCACGTCACCCCAATGATCGAGCGATTGAATGTTCAATTCCGTCCAACTGGACCGCGCGTCGACATGGGCCGTTCCGAGCGCCACGCCACCCGGCCCCGAATGATTTGCGGTATCGTCCTCGAAACGGCGCACAATGTCGTCGCACAGGGCGTCATTCAGCACCCCGTCATAGACGCGGATGAAGTCACTTAAGTTTCTTTCCGACAAAACGCCCTGCCGATGCTGTTCCTCGGTGAAAACCGCGGTGCCGCGATCCTAACGGTAAAATTTCCGCATCGCCAGGGGCCGGACCTCCGCGAATCAACACACGATTAGACTAATCCGCCGGTATTCACAACAACTGCAAATCTTTGCTCTCGATCAGCTTCGAACCCGACCCAAAATAAAGTAATCCTTTGTCATAATACTTAAATATACTTAGGCTATTGTTAGGGTTATTTCTGGATTGGTGGAGTCCAGTTTGATGATGCGTGGTGAAGGAAGACTTGAAGATCGGCTCAACGGTGTCGCCGAGCAACTTCGGGCCATCGCGGTCGAGGCACGGTCACAGGACGCGGCGGTATTCTTGGATTCAACCGCCGAACTGGTCGAAAAATTCGCGCGAAATTCGGGTGAATGACCCCGGCCAACCCAGCCGATTGTTCAGCCGGCTATGACGCCCCGATCGGCAAAGGCCGCTATTTCAGATTCCGCATACCCATGATCGCCGAGGATTTCGCGCGTGTGCTGACCGATGCCTGGCGCCCGGGCGAGCGGTACGCCATCCGCCAGCACCTGTAACCCCGGCACATTCGGGACGGGAATGCGTCCCATGCCCGGGTGCTCCAACCATGAGATCAGACCGGTCGCTTCGACCTGCGGGTGTTTGAGGAAGTCGTCGAACTCGTTCACCCGCTCATGCATGATGCGCGCCTCGGCCAAACCGGCGCAGAGCGTATCGCTGTCGATCCTGCCGCACGCCTCGTTCAACAGAGGTACCAGTTCGGCCTCGTTCTCAATCCGCGCTGCGTTGTCGGCGAACCGCGGATCCGCGGCCAGGGCCGGTTCGCCGATGATCTCGCAAAGGGCGGGAAACTCCTCTTCTTTGTAAACCAGAATGAGTACCCATCCATCTTTCGTCGGAAAGATGGCCGACGGCACGCGGCCCGGTACCATCTTGCCGCCGTCCATATAGTTCAGCAGCATGCGGATCGATTGGAAGCACCCGGCGGCCTGCATCAAATTGGCCTGGATATAGCGGCCTTCCCGGGCATCGCGCCGGGCATAGAGCGAGACGGCGACGGCCTGGAACGCATAGAGCGCTGTCGCCATGTCGCACACGATCACACCGAACCGCTGCGGTATGCCGGTCGGTCCCTTGTTCACCGACATCAGGCCGGTAAAGGCCTGCAGCACCGGGTCCATCGCCGGCCGGTCACGCATCGGACCGTCCTGCCCGAAACCGGAGATGGAGAGATACAGGATATCCGGGTTCGCCTCTGAAACCGCCTCATAGCTGACGCCCAGCCGCGCCGCGACGCCCGGGCGGAACCCTTCGATGAACAGGTCGGCATCCTGCAACAGACGATAGACGATGTCCTTGCCGTCCTGCGTCTTCATGTCGAGCGCGATGCTGCGTTTGCCGAGATTCGCCGGAACGGAATAGGCGGAATGACCGTCGTAGCTTCGGGAAATTCGGCGGCCCCAATCACCGTCATGCGGTTCCACCTTGATGACTTCCGCGCCGTACTGCGCCATCAGCATGCCGGTATACGGCCCAGCCACGCCTTGGCTCAGGTCGACCACTTTCAAGCCCTTGTACGGGGCGTCGTAGCCCATCGGCGTCTCCTCACTCGATGTATTTCTGCTGCGGGGTCTGCACGATGCCCGGCTCTCTGATAAAGTGCCCCTACAACTTGTAGCATGATCGAAACGGCGGCAACCGGCCGCCCAAATCAACGATGGGAACGACGGGAGACCACCGTTCCGCTTAACACGAACACCGGAACACCGGCGTTCTGTTTAATACGAACACCGGAAAACCGTTGTTCTGTTTAATACGAACACCGGAACACCGCCGTTCTTTGGGAGAAAAATCGTGGACCTGACATTCTCGGAACAGGATCGGGCATTCCAGCAAGAGGTTCGGGATTTCATTCCCGACGGCCTGCCGGCCGACATCCAGGAAAAGATGAAGATGGGCCTGAAGATGCGGCGCGAGGATTACGTCCGCTGGATGCGAATCCTTGCGGGTAAGGGATGGCTCGTCCCGGAATGGCCGGAAGAGTACGGCGGCTCTCCGCTGACGCCGGTCCAACGCTACATCCTGACCGAGGAGCTGACCCGAGCCTACGCCCCGTTGCTGATCAACCAAGGGGTCCGCATGGTCGGGCCGGTTGTCTATACCTTCGGTACCGACGAGCAGAAGGAGAAATATCTCCCCCGGATCATCAACAGCGACGACATCTGGTGCCAGGGGTATTCGGAACCGGGATCGGGGTCCGACCTCGCCTCGCTGCAAACCCGCGCGGTCCGCGACGGCGACCACTATATCGTCAACGGCACCAAGACCTGGACCTCGCATGCCCATTTCGCGGACCGCATGTTCTGCCTCTGCCGCACCGATCCGGACGTTAAGTTCCAGGAAGGTATCTCCTTCCTGCTGATCGACATGGATCAGCCGGGGGTCGAGGTGAAGCCGATCTTCATGATGGAAGGGACCCACCACGTGAACACGGTCTACCTCACCGACGTGAGGGTGCCGGTCGAAGACCTCGTCGGCGAGGAGAACAAGGGCTGGACCTACGCCAAATTCCTGCTGAGCCACGAACGGATCGGCATCGCCAAGATCGGCTATTCGAAAGCGCAGCTCGGCAAACTGAAAGAGATCGCGGCGCTGCAACCGTCCGGAGGCGGCCGCCTGATCGACGATATGGATTTCGCGAGCAAGATCGCGCAATTGGAAATCGATCTGGACGCGCTGCAGCATACGGAACTGCGCGCGGTCATGGCGAAGGCGCGCGGCGACGCGCCCGGCCCCGAAGCCAGCGTGCTGAAGATCAAGGGAACCGAGGTCGCCCAGTCGATCTCCAACCTTCTGATGCAGGCGGTCGACTATTACAGCGCGCCGTTCATCCCCGAAGCGATGGAAGCCGGCTGGAACGAAGAGCCGGTCGGCCCCGATTATTCGGCGTCCCTCGGCGCGAATTATTTTTCGACCCGCAAGGCGTCGATCGTCGGCGGAACCAACGAAATCCAGCGGAATATCATCGCGAAGGGCGTGCTCGGCATGTAGACCATAGGCAGGACATTTGCGCCCGCCCGGCAATCCAGGATTGCACCGCGCGATCCCTTGACGCCACCGCACAAGCATGGGCGATATAGGGGCCGTCGCAGTGAAATCCCGCCCTATGGCGCATCATCAGATCACGCTCGAGGAGACCCCCTATGGACCTCCAATTTTCGGACACCGACCTTGAATTCCAGCAGACCGTCCGGAAGTTCCTAGAAGAGAATCTGCCGACCGATATCCGCGAAAAAGTGAAGGGCGGCCTCGCACTGGGCAAGGATGACTACGTCCGATGGCAAACGATCCTGTACAAGCAGGGGTGGCTCGCGCCGGAGTGGCCGAAGGAACACGGCGGCACTGATTGGAGCCCGGTTCAGCGCTACATCTTCAACGAGGAATCGGCCCACGCTTACGCGCCGCGGCTGATCGCGTTCGGGCTGAAGATGGTCGGACCGGTGATCTACACCTTCGGCAGCGATGAGCAGAAACAGAAATACCTCCCGCGGATTCTGAACCAGGAAGACTTCTGGTGTCAGGGTTACTCGGAGCCGGGCGCCGGCTCGGACCTCGCCTCCCTGCAGACCCGTGCGGTGCGCGACGGCGACCACTACATCGTCAACGGCACCAAGACCTGGACGACGATGGCGCAGCACGCGGACATGATGTTCTGCCTCTGCCGCACCGACCCCGACGTGAAATTCCAGGAAGGCATCTCCTTCCTGCTGATCGACATGCATCAGCCGGGGATCGAGGTGAGCCCGATCCGCACGCTGGACGGCGGCCAGGAAATCAACACGGTGTTTCTGACCGACGTGAAGGTTCCGGTCTCGGACCGCGTCGGCGAGGAGAACAAGGGCTGGACCTATGCCAAATTCCTGTTGGGTCACGAACGGTCGGGCATTGCCCGGATCGGCGCGTCCAAGGCGCAGCTCGCCAAGCTGCTGGAGATCGCGGCCCAGGAACGCTGCGGCGACGGCCTGTTGATCGACGACGAGGATTTCAAACGCGATGTCGCCCAGGTGGAGATCGATCTGCACACGCTGGAATACACCGAATTGCGGGCGTTGATGTCGGCGGCCAAGGGCGAATCCCCGGGCCCGGAGGCGAATGTCCTGAAAATCCGCGGCACCGAACTGCAACAGCGCATCGCGCAACTGTTGATGCAGACGTTGGGCTACTACGCGATGCCCTTCGTGCCGGAAGCCAAGGAATACGGTTACAACGAGGAACCGATCGGCCCCGACTACGCCGCCCCGCTGGCCTCGCATTACTTCAACATCCGCAAGGCGTCGATCTACGGCGGATCGAACGAAATTCAACGCAACATCATTGCCAAAATGGTTCTTGGCCTCTGAGGGGACGCACGACAGATCATGGATTTCTCACTCAACGAAGAACAACAACTGTTGAAAGACAGCGTCGACCGTTTCGTCCGCGAAAACTATGAACTGAGCCAACGGCGGGAACTGGTGGCGAGCAAGGACGGGTTCAGCCGCGACCATTGGGCGACCATGGCCGAACTCGGCTGGCTCGGGGCGACCCTGCCCGAGGAGTATGGCGGCATCGGCGGCGGCCCCGTCGAGGCCATGGTGCTGATGGAAGGGTTCGGGCGCGGACTCGTCGTCGAGCCCTATTACGCGACCGCCGTCATGGGCGGGAACCTGATCCTGCAGGGCGGCAGCGACGAACAGAAAACGGCGCTCCTTCCGGACCTTGCAGAAGGCAAACTGATGCTCGCCTTCGGGTATGCGGAACGGCAATCGCGCTACGATCTGTTCGACGTGGAAAGCACGGCGAAGAAAAGCGGCAGCGGCTATATCCTGAACGGCCACAAGGGCGTGGTCATCCATGGCGGCACGGCGGATAAGATCATCGTCTCGGCGCGCACCGGCGGCGCGACCCGCGACAAGGATGGCATCACGCTGTTCATCGTCGACGCCGACGCCAACGGCGTATCCGTGCGCGACTACCAGACCATCGACGGATTGCGCGCCGCCGAAGTCGGCCTCGAGAATGTCGAGGTCGGCGGCGACGCGGTGCTGGGCGAGGCCGACGGCGGTCTCGCGCTGATGAACGACGTGGCGCGCCGCAGCATGGCCGCGCTGTCGGCGGAAGCGGTCGGCATCATGGACACGATGCAGACCCTGACCAACGACTACCTGCAGACGCGCGAGCAGTTCGGCCGGCCGATCGGCAAGTTCCAGGTGCTGCAGCACCGGATGGTCGACATCCTGATCGGCTGCGAGGAGTCACGCTCCAGCATGCTGGTCGCGACCCTGCGTCTGGACGACGAGGACGAAGCCCGGCGCGAAAAAGCCGTGTCGGCGGCCAAGGTCAAGATCGGCCAGTCCGGCAAGTTCATCGGCGAAAACGCGATCCAATTGCACGGCGGCATGGGCATGACCGACGAAATGCAGATCGGCCACTACTTCAAGCGCCTCGCCATGATCGACGTGATGTTCGGCGACCACAACTACCACCTGAAACGCTACGTGACGCTGTAGAGCCTACGCCGCCTCGGCCAGCGCCTTATACGCGTCGAGCAACGCGGGTGACGCGTTGTAGACCGGCGTGTGCCCGCGCAGCAGGATTTGCGTGCTGCGTTCGTAGGCGGCACTCGGCATCGAGATTTCGCCATCCCGCATCGATCCGGTGATCGTCGCCTTGAGCAGGCCCGCCGGGTTCGCCATGCGGATCATGTGATCCTCCTCGTCCGGTCCCAGCGCACCGGCGTTCTGGACGATCGCATTCGCGACCGTGCCGGGGATGAGACATCCCGCCGCCAGACACGCGCCGCCGGTGACCGCCAGCGATTTATGTCCCGCCTGCGGCGTGAAGTAGCGGACGCGGATGTTCGCGCCGCGTTCGGCCTCCTCCTCGGACGGCTCGGCAACGATACAGATTTTCGGGATGGTCTCGCTCGCCGCCAACTGCGCCTCGGTCATCGGGCTGCCGTCGGTATTCTTCAAGCCCATCTTCTGGCCCGCCTCGACCCAGATCCGTTGCAGGCGCGACTTGAACGCCGCATCGGCGTCGAGCGCATCGGGCGTTTCCGACGCGGTCTTGCCGAGGTCGCTGGCGCGGACGATCACCATCGGCACGGCCAGATCGACGCAGGACACGTCGATACCGTCGACGGTGTCGATGGGGTTGCCGGTCGGCAGCAGTTGGCCGGTCTTGGCCCCGACCGGCTCCAACAGGGCAAGCTGTACGCCGGGCCATTGCCCCATCACGCCGGGAATCTCCGTCTCGGCGGTCATCGGCGCGCCCGGCTCGGGCACGTCGACCAGGGCATGCGCGACGACGCCGGTATTGGTGTTGTGGATCCGGACACGGTTCGTGCCGGACTCCAGCGACAACAGCCCCACCTCGCCGGCAAAGACCGGCAGCGCCGCGGACATGTTGCCGCAATTGACGCTCCAGTCGATCGCCGCCTTGTCCGGGGCAAGCTGGGCCAGCGTGCTGTCGATCTCCGCGTCGTCGCGGTCCGACCGGTCGACGATGAAGACCTTGCAGCTTTGCGGAATGCCGCGGCCGAGCCCGGTGATCTGCCGGTTGCCCGCCACCTCGCCATCCAGCGGCACGCCCATGACGCGCCGGATCAATTCCTCGCGCAGCGCCAGATCGGCCGGCAAATGCTTTTCGTACAGCACGATCCCCGTCGAGGTCCCGCCCCGCATGTGATAGACGGGCACCTCCAGCACGCCCCCGAGAAACCGGGGCGCAAGACCCAGAATATGAACGTCTTTCGAGCCGCTATCCGCTGGCATGAGAGCATTCTCCCGCTGTTGACGGCGCGCAGTGTCGCAAAACCATGCGATTTTGGGAATTGGGTTTTTAAGGTAGGACCCGACCGGCCATCCACATAGCCTGAGATTGTAACGGATGATTAAGGATGGGTTGCGATAGTCGGAAAATCGGATCCAACCACTGAATAATTCTGCGCTATGAAAACGACCTTACACCGGTTTCTTATCGCCGCCGCCGTTATCGCAGCTCCCTATGTGTCCGCAGCCGCTGGCGAGGAACGTCCGCTCACCAAGTCTCAGATTGAACGCTACATCGCGTCCTACGACGCGTTATTGAATGTGCTTCCGAAGTACTGGGGTGACCGCAGATTTACACCGCATGGCATCATCATGCCACACCGCGGGACCATCGAACGAGCGATGGTGGAAATGGAAGCGGAGGGCACCTTGCAAGACTTCCATCGTTTGTTCACAGGTCAAGGATTCGACGGCTACGACGCCTGGCTTTACATCGCCGAACGCGTCGCAAACGCGCAATTTCAGATTATGGCGACGGAACGAGGCAAACCGGTGGAGATAATGTCGCCCGACAGATTAAAAGCCGTGTTGGCTCAACGCGACAAGTACTCTAACCCAATCCCGCAAATGCCGGAGCACAAGCGCCAGCAGCAACTCCGAAGTCTCAATCAAATGTTGAACCAACATGAGAGTTGGGAACAGGGACTCCGAGACATGGCGGTTGTCAGACCATTCGAGGAACAGCTCCGAAAACTAGTCCGATCCCGCAAGGACGCCGTGCGACAAGCGAAACGGAAAAATCAGTGACAAATCCATAAATTCATAAGACGCCTAATCGCACCCCGCCGTTATGTTCTTGATCTCCGTTTGAGCGACCGACGTATAGGTAGGACCGCATCCCCATTTTCTGCAGAGTCTGAGATAGGATTTGTAGGCATCGATTGCGTCGCAGTTCTTTGTCCGCTTGAGCGCCAATCCATAGAAATACCAATTATGAGGATTTTCGGGGACCAGCTCGGCGGCCTTTTTCATTTCAGCAAGCGCAGGTTCCATCTGTCCAAGCTCCCAATACAACCTGCCGGATTGAACGCGAACCTCATCGTCATGCTCCCCGTAAACGCTCGCCTTCCTAAGCTGACTACGGGCCTCCTCCTTTTCATCGACCCCGGACAAAAAGGTCGCATAGTCGACCAATAAGTCCGGGTCGTACGGATCGACTTCGACCGCCGCCTTCCATTGCTCATGCGCGTCGCGGTACCTGTTGTGCAGACTCAAAATACGCGTCATTCCCATGCGGGCTTCTACCCAATACGGCGACAACTCGACGGCCCTGGCATATTCCGGAATCACCTCGTGAATGCGGCTGAGTCGATACAGCGCATCACCACGACGTTTGCGCAACCAAGCAGTTTCCCAATGCGGCAGTATGTCGTCGATGATGCGCAGCGCCTGAACGGCGGGATGATCTTCCGAGTCTTTCGAATGCTCTACATTCTCCGTCTCAGGGAGGAAGTAGCTGACAAGCCGATCAATCTCGGTTGCACCGATCTCCTGAAGAAGCCGGGAAATCCAATGAACCGCCCCTTGAAACAAGAGTGCATCGACCCGTTCGGTGTCGGAATAGTACCGCGCCCATAAATAGTCCCGGTGATCTGAGTAATTCCAGCGCAACCACAATCGCAATCCGCCCTGTGCAAGCGCCGACCCGCCCCATTTCGGGGACAAGGCATAGTGATATCGTCGGTACAAAAGCGAGGAGTCCGGAATTTCCTCGCGGGCAGCGGCGTAAACCATTGCAACGTCCCGCCGGCTCCCTACGGTCATAGCCGTCGAAACGAGAGCGCCCCAACCTATGGGAAGCTTCGGATTTATTCGAACGGCCTCCCAGAGGGCTGGCTTGGATTCGTCTAGAAAGCGCTTCATTGCCTTGAATTGCTCAGGATTGGTGAGCGCGACGATTTTTTCGCCTCGTATGGCCCATGCTTGTTTCAAAGCGTACAAGCCAATTGCGAGATGTGGCGCGAATGAGTCCGGATGCGTCTCACGCCAAACCTTTAGCGGTTCATCCATATCTGGGTCTGCGCGTTCGAAGGCGTTAAACGCCGACGTAACGTACCATTCGTGTAAACGACCGGCCTCGTAGCGTTCCTGCAACCCTTTCAGAACCTTGTCCAATTCCGCGTGTTGACCGCTCTTGAGCAGCTCCACCAAATGATCGCGCTTTGGCAGATTAAGGGGCGCGCTTCCAACAACGGACACGGGCGGACTGGCAAACAACGGGGCTACGATGAAGCTTGCCGCAGCCAGAAAGGTGACGCAAAACGCCGCGAATAAGGCTCTTACCATGTGGACCAACTTGAATAATCGATAGCGGGCAATCCGCCGTCGGAATAACCACAAATTGAATATCCTCACAGTTAAGAAATCGTTTCCAGGTCAACCCAAATCGCCCCGCAATTGGACCTCCCCCGGATTAACCGGTACTCTCGGTCGCACCTGCTTGTCAGGCGCCCCGCGCTTCGCCATTCGACAAAATCCGCCGCGAATGCCGCGGGGTTGATCCCATTCAGGGCGTCGTCGCAAGACGCCGAAATACTTGAGAGCCCGGGAATGGCGCGATGCGCGCTGCTTGGTCCGGCTCGACACGAGGGAGGACAATCATGGCCGACGCACCTGCGTGGCAGGGCGAGCTATACGATTTGCTGCGGAGCTACGATGTTTCGCAGTTCGCCTATGTCCCCGATGCGGGACACAAGACCCTGATCAACCGATCGATCGAAGACGCGGATGTGCATTCCGTCTCCCTCACCACCGAGGAAGAAGGCGTGGCCCTGTGCGCCGGCGCGCATCTCGGCGGCGCGCGCGGCGTGCTGCTGGTGCAGAGCAGCGGCATCGGCAACTGCGTGAACTTCTTCTCGCTGGTCAAGCATGGCCGTTTCCCGTTCCTCACATTGGTCAGCATGCGGGGCGATTTCGGCGAGGGGAACCCGTGGCAGATCGCGATGGGCGAAGCGACGCAGCCCGTCCTCGAAGCGAGCGGCATCCGATGCCTGCGCGCCGAAACCGAGGACGAGGTCATCAAGGTCGCGGACGCGGCCTGCACCATGGTCTATCAATCCGAACATGCGGTTGCCGTCCTGCTCACGCAGAAGCTTCTCGGCGCCAAAGCATTCTCGACAGCGTAGGATTTATCATGTCCAGCAAACCAAATCTTCGCACCGGCCCCGACGAGAACGTCACCAAGGGTCAATTGGAACGCCGCGATGCCGTCAAGAAATTGCTCGGCGACGATTCGGACGACGTGTTGTATGTCACCGGCCTCGCCGGGACGAAAGACGATATCCTGGCCACCTTCGGCGACGTTCCGAGGGCCTTCACGCTGAGCGGCGCCATGGGAGCCGCGGCGGCCATGGGGCTAGGGCTCGCCCTTGCGCAACCGGACCGGCGCGTCGTGGTGCTGACCGGCGACGGTGAGTTGCTGATGAATGTCGGCACCCTCGCCACGATCGGCGTCATGAACCCGCCGAACCTCAGCATCGTCTGCGTGGACAACGGCCATTACGGCGAGACCGGCTGGCAGGAAGGCCACACCGCACGCGGCGTCGATATCGCCAAGATGGCCGAAGGCGGCGCGATCAAGAATGTCCGGACCGTAACCGAGGATTCGCAGATTGCGGAAGCCGCCAAGATGCTTCGGGAATCGAACGGAACGTCCTTCGTCCTGCTGAAAGTCGCCCCGACCGACGCGCCGAAATTCTTCCGGTCGCGCGATGCGTCCTGGATCAAGGGCAAGTTCCGCGAGGCCTTGCTCGGCAAGAACTAGATCGCCTGACGGCGGCTCGACAACGAAAAGCCCGACGCCCCGCGACGCCGGGCTTTTCGCGATCCCGGCTAATGGGCCGACGCAGGGTCACCGTCCGAACCCGCACCGGCCCGCGGCGCCATCATAGCGAGAAACAGGCAAACAGAAAGAAACTGCGCGCTGATCCACCAGCTTTGCCACGCGCTGAAACTCAGCTGCCCGATCACGAACACCGCGACAAGGGCGCCGCCCCCGGCCGCGAGCGGCGGCCCGTCGGGGAAGCGGCGGAGAAGCGCCATGCAGCACACCACAAACAACAGCGCATACAGCAAAACACCCGGCACTCCGAGTTCGACCCGCATCTGTTGGGAAGCGTTATGCGGATGCAAGGGGAGCAATTCCACTTCGACCGCGGGATCGTTCGACATCACCGCCATGATATCGGCATAGCGTGGATCGAACCGGGCATCCGTTCCCCCGCCAGGCAGAAGCCGCGATGTATGTAATCCCCAGCCGAGAACAGGACGTTCGTCGATCCGTTCTTCCGTGAACCGCATGATCGCCAAGCGATGGGCGGCGGAGCTATGGATCGTTCTATCCTGCGCGCTCAACAACGACGGAAGGTCGAGAGCCGTGATTATCCCGGGGAGCAATACGAACATGGCCGGAAGAACCACCGCCAATATCCAGAGCGCCGTACGCCCCCACCGCCAGGCGAACAGGAATACCGGAAGACCGATGATGAGGGCGAGCTTGGACGCCGACGCACCGGCGAAAAAGATGGCGGCGGCCGTCGCGAACACCGCCGCGACCATCAGCGCCCGATGCACGCCGCGAAAGGCCATCGCCAGAAACGGAAATATCAGGATCGCCGAGAGGGCGTTGAACGGACGGAAATGCCAATATGCGACCCACCTCCAGACCGGATCGTTTTGCGGATTTCCGATCACGCCGGACCGCACGAATTCGCCGAAGATCGCAAGGACGCCGGCGATCGTCATGCCGGCCGCAACGGCCACAAGCACGCCGCGGCGCTGTTGGCGGTCCACCGACAACGCGGCATAGGCGATCACGATACCCGCGAGCACGGTCGGCAAAAGGCGCCCGAACCGCTTCAACGAATGGGTCGGATCGATCGACCACATCGCGGATGCAAGGGCCCAGAGCAACAGCAACCCGAGCCCGATCAGGATCGGCCAATATAATTGTCCTTCCGCGCGGGCGGATTTGGTCCGAAGCAGGGTAAGGACCGCCACCGTCAACACCAGCAGCAGCACCGTCAGCAGCTTGTTCTGGAACAATGTTGCGAACGGCAGCAGAAAGGCGGCAATGACAAACGGTTGGCGGTGAAGAGATCGAAGCGTCGGCACCTGTGCGCCCTCGTCCAGCGGAGTCGGCGGCGCAACCTTACCGGCACCCGGTGCTCGGCGAAAGCCATGATCCGAAGGGCCGCACCGCCCGGCGCATTTCCAATCCGTCCGAAAATATGCGCGGGGACCTAGCCGCCCGCGCCCAATGCGTCGGCGACGGCGCCCATCTTCTCGGCGGTCACCTCGTCGAGATCGTTGAACTCGGCCGCCAGCGTCTCGCGCTCGATGCGGACCGGCGTCGCGCGTCCCTGGAACTCAATCACTTCATCGGGCAATTCCAGGACGAAATGAAAATCGAAGCCGCGCCGGCTGAACCGGTCGGTATCGCCGGCCTTTATCAGAAAGCCGGACTTGCTCCAGTTCACGACCTCGTATTGGCGGTCGCGGACGATGACTTTGGCGTTGACGCCGGGAATCCGAAAGGACTGCCGCCGGTCCGCGCCGCCACGGACGCCGGCCCCGGCATTCCGCTGAAGCACTTCGATCAGTTGACCCACCGCCCCCGTCAGCGCCGCGAGCTTGTCGTCGGCGGATCGCACCCGGTCCTGCAGGGCTGAAATCTCGTCCGAATTCGGTGCGTCTTCCGTGTCCGGCGCCGCGGCGTCTTCTTTCTCATCGTCCGAACCGGTCCGCGGCGCCGTGTCGTCCTGATCCGATTCAGTCGAGTCCGTCGGCGCAGGGTCGGCATCCGGTGCCGTTTCGGTCTCCTGCGATTCTTCGAGTTTCCGGACGTCGCGGATCAATGTCCGGAGCAGCGGCGGGACCGCCGGCGAATGATAGCCTTGCGATAGGGTAATGAGATCCAGCGCGTCACCCAATAGGACGAGGTCTCTGCGCAACAGACGGTCGCCATTCGCCGCGTCGCCGGCGCGCTCGGCGCCGTCCCGTTCCATTTCGCCTGTGAACGACCCTGTGTCGCTCATGATCCGTTACCCGTCCTCTCGCCGGCACGCGCCGACTTCACCATCGGTCCGTACGCCAAGCCAGTCATTAAACATGCGGAAAATCCAACGGCAATATCACGCCCGATAGGGTCGATTTCCGCCGCTTGCAACCATCGACCTTCCTTGTCCACCGAGACCTTCCGCGTCCGATTCGACCGGATGACCGCGTCCATATGGTCATCCGCGAAAAACGAAATAGACCGCAAACATCCAGGCGGGAGAGGTCACGATTGCGGTAAAACACACCAGCCGCGTCATCATGACGACAGACTCCGACCAAGGCATTCCAGATTTCTCCGGCGCGATTCTATTCTTTGTTATATTTCAAGCGTATAAGAGTTGACCGGCGGGCTTCAAACATCCATGAGCACAGTGCCCCGGCGCAGCGGTATTAGTCCGAATTGCAACGGGGCCTAAAGGTCAACTTGGGGGACTTGGTCGACGCGAGCCGATGCTATCGAACGCGCAGCGCCCGCGGAATGCCCGCAACCCGCCCGGGCAGCCCGGCCGCCGCATCCGGATGATAATCGCGGTTCCATTGTTCGCGCTGGCTTTGCAGTTGATCGCGCGCCGACCGGCGGAATTCATCCAGCTCGCCGGGCCTGATCCCAATTTCTCTCGCGCCGGCCGTCGCATACACCGGCTCGGTGCGGCGATGCGCGCGGCGCCGAGCATAGACCGCGTAAGCAAATGCCACGCTGATGGCTAATCCGACAAGGGCGGACAGTATGGTTACTGTCATGGGTGCTCCCTCCGTATCCTTTTTTCTTATTGTGCCCTTCGGACCGCGCCGGGAGGTACGGCAAATCCGAATTAGCCCTCTCGTATTAAGTCGACATTTGGGGAGTTTATCGACCTGGATACTGTTTCATCAATTACGGGAATTGATCAACAACACTTGGTTAACGAATTTATTTACTTGGATTTTTATTACCCCTAAAGGACGAATACTGAATTGTATTGCGCGGCAGCTTCCTATATGATCGCTCTTCATCCGAGAGGGGCTCCGGATGGGAATGCGGGTGGCGAACAAGCCCGTACATATGGGTCAAGTAATTGGAGGTCGGATGACTTTGGGCCGGCTTATGGTAATGAGCCTTTTGTTCTGCGCGGTGGCGTTTCAGCCCGTTACGGCGGCGGACAAAACCTCACCAGAAGAAGCGTCGAAATTTATAGAGGAACTCGGGAATAATGCGGTCAAGCTGCTTGCCGATAAGGAAATTCCTCTAGCCGAGCGGGAAGCGAAAATTCGCGATCTGTTGCGCAAGCATTTCGATCTGACGACGATCGGACGGTTTGTCCTGAGTAAGAATTGGCGGACCGCGTCGCCGGATCAGCGGGAAGAGTATCTGAATCTCTTCAGCGAATTCGTGGTCCGCACCTACGCGATCCGGCTGGGTGGATACGCCGGGGAGACTTTCTCCATCACGTCGGCAAAACCGCTCGGGCGACGCGACGCAATCGTGGTTACGGAAATTGCCCGTCGGGCGGGGCCGCCCCTCAAGGCGGGTTGGCGGGTTCGAAACAGAGGGAATGGCCATAAAATAATCGACGTTATGGTCGAAGGGGTCAGCATGGCGGCAGCACAGCGATCGGAGTTCGAGACAATCGTCCGCAAGGAAGGGGTCGTGGGGCTCATTGAAATCCTTCGGGCGAAAGTATCGTCATTCTCGGCGAGATCCTCATAAGTCTGGCGATGTTGGAGGAGCGCTATGAAAACGCGGATTAATCAAAGACAGGCTTGCGGCGTGTGGGCGCCCGGCTTCGTGCGGAAGATCAAAACGGCGGGAATCGCCTTCGTCGCGGCGGTGGCGGTTAGCAGTATGGCCGCCGTCTCCAATGCCTCCGCCGGATTTGAAGACGGGTGGCAGGCGTACCAGCGCGGCGATTTCCTGACTGCTTTCAACGAATGGCAGCCGCTCGCCGCGCAAGGGGATTCCCGGGCGCAGTTCAACATCGGCGTGATGTATGACGAGGGCAAAGGCCTGCACCAGGATCGCAGCAAAGCGATCCAATGGTGGACCAAGGCGGCCGATCAGGGCGATTCGCAAGCGCAACACAACCTCGGCCTCGCCTATTTGGCCGGCACCGGCGTCAACCGGGATTACGGACAAGCGGTCGCGTGGCTCAAGAAGGCCGCCGGACAAGGCCTCGTTCGGTCGCAATACGCCCTCGGACGCATGTACGATTACGGCTTCGGGGTCGACAAAAGCGAGACGGAAGCGTCCATGTGGATCTTGATGGCCGCGAAGCAAGGCTTCGACAAGGCCCAATACAACATGGGCAAGCGATACCGGGACGGATTTGGCGTGGAGATGGACAAAGCCGAATCGGCGCGCTGGTTCCTCGAAGCCGCCCGCCAGGGCCACGTCCGGGCACAGCATCGGATCGGCGTTCGCCTGGCCAATGGCGATGGCGTGGAGAAGGATATTGTCGCCGCATACATGTGGCTGACCCTGTCCGCCCGCGGCGGCAACAAGTCGGCGATCGACAAACGGGACGAGATCGGGCCGACCCTGTCGGCGGAACAGCGCGAAGACGCGGAACGCCGTGTCGACGCTTGGAAACCGAAGCAGGCCCAAGCCAAGAGCTGATCGACGACGAAGCGAAAGACCCGACGCCGACACCGCGCCGCACGGGGCACTGCGGCCGTCATTGCCGGCGGCCGTGATTCGTCCACTCGATAATTCCATGATACGGTCCGATCGGCGCTACGGCATGCGACCAACCGGCGTGTCATGGCTTGCCGCATCGAGGCACGCAAGAAAGCATGACACAATGGCGATCAAGGAAGGCGATCTCCTCCCTTCGGAAACCTTGCACCGGCTTGGGGACGACGGTGCGCCCAAGCCGCTGTCGATCGACGAGTATTTTGCCGGGAAGCGCGTCGTCCTGTTTGCTGTGCCCGGCGCCTTTACCCAGACCTGTTCCGCCCGCCACCTGCCCGGATTCGTAAAGCATGCCGACGCGATAAAGGCAAAAGGCGTCGATGAAATCGTCTGTATCGCGGTGAACGACGCCGCGGTGATGGATGCGTGGGGCAAGGCGCAAGACGAACGGCGATCCATCACGATGCTATCGGACGGAAATGCCGATTTTACCATGGCGGTCGGCATGGAAATCGACCGCCGGGCTAGCGGCATGGGCCTCCGGTCGAAGCGCTATGCCATGATCGTCGACGATGGTGTGATCAGTAAGCTTAACTTGGAACCGGACGGCAGCTACGGTGTCTCCAGCGCCGAGACAATTCTAAAAGTTCTGTAATGCCGGGCAACCAGCATCAATCCGCTGTTCGATCCGATTGATCTTTCGGCTTCGCCCGGCCCAAAATCCACGCCGGAATCAAGGTCAGCACGAACATTACCGTGATCATGACGAACCCGTCCTGGAACCCCAGCGTCGCGGCCTGCGCTTCGATGACCTGACCAAGATAATGCAACGCACCGGACTGATGCAGCGCCGCGGGCACGCCGGCCTCGTTCATTATGCCTGCCACCTGGTCCAGCAATTCGCGGCTTGCCGGGTTGGCCGCGGTTTGCGTCGCGGTCAGCGCTTCCCCATGGAACTGCGTGCGCTGTTCCATGAACACCACGAGCGAGGCGATCCCGCAGGACCCACCGAACTGGCGACAAAAGTTCATGGTGCCGGAGCCCTGGCTGAGTTGCTCCGGCGTCAGGGCCCGCAAGGCGGCAGCGTTGACCGACGGCATGATGAGCGCCATACCGGACCGGGCAACCACGATGAACAGACTCAACGTCCAGAAGGACGTGTTCACGTCCGCGCCGCTCATCAGGAAATTGCCCAAGGCGAACAGGCTGACGCCGACCATCACCATGATATGGGCCGGGAAACGGTCCACCAGACGGCCGAACAAGGGTGTGCCGGAAATCACGAGAATCCCCGCCGGGACCAGGAGGAACCCGGCCAAGCTTGGCGAGAACCCCTGCACCTCTTGGACGAAGATGGGGATGATATAGTTCGACGCGAAATTTCCGATCCCGAATACGAACGACACCAGAACCGCCGATGCGAACTGGGCGTTGCGGAACAGCGAGAAATCCAACAGCGGTGACGGCGATCGCAGTTGCAGGATGACGAACCACGCGGCCGCGCCAAGCCCCGCCGTCAGCATCAACAAGAGCGTGTCCGAGAACCAGCCGAACCGTTGGCCGTTCGCCCCAGCGGACAGAAGAAAGACCAGCGCTGTGCACAGCAAGATGAATCCGGACCAATCGAAATGGGGCAGCTTGCCGAACTTCAGCCTGCCCGGCATGAAGAGGAGACCCAGAGTCATGGAAAACAAGCACAACGGCACCGGTACGAGGAATATCTGCCGCCAGCTTATCGCGTCGATCACGATCCCGCCGAACATGGGACCCAGCATGGGTGCGATCTGAATGCCCATGCCGTAGACGCCCATCGCCAATCCGCGCCGCTGCGCCGGGAAGACGCGGAAGATCAGCGCCATGACCATAGGCTGTATCGCGCCGGCCGCGAACCCTTGGATGACGCGGCCGAGAATCAGGAATTCAAGATTGGTGGCCGAGATCGTGATCGCCGTCCCGGCCAGGAAGATCACGTTGATGATAAGGAAAGCGAGTTTTTCGCCGAGGCTGTTGGCCAGCCAGGCGCTCAGCAACTGGCTTGCAACCATCGTCGCGATGAAGGCGGTGGCGATCCATTGGGCCCGATCCTGACCGATCCCAAAGGCGCCCATCACACTCGGGACCGCGACATTGACGATCGTCGCCGACAGAATCATCGCGACCGCGCCCGTGACGCCGGCGAGTGTTACAAACCAACGATAGGACGGCCCGTACCGCTCGAATAAGGCGTCAACGTCCCCGGATATCAATATTGACCTCGACCATCATGCCCGGCCGCAGTTTCCGAGCCTGCTGGTCAATCGCAATTCGAACCGGAAGGCGTTGGGTGATTTTCGTGAAATTGCCGCTGGGATTCGGCGTCGGCAATAGGGCGAACTCGCTGGTCGTGGAACTGCCGATGACGGCGACCCTGCCGGCGAAAGTCTCGTCCGGATAGGCGTCCACCAAAACGCTAACCGGCTGGCCGATCTTCAATTTCCGAATCTCGGTTTCCTTGATGTTGGCCTCGATCCAAATCTCCGTCGGGTCATGGACGATGGCGAGCCGCTGACCCGGCGTCACATACTCGCCCGTTTCGACGAATGTCTTGTCGACCACGCCATCGACCGGCGCGCGGATCGTGCGATCCGCGATGTCCAGCTTCTGCTGGTCTTCCTTTGCCTGGAGTTCCGCCTCTTCGAAACGGAGCATTTCGATCTCACCGTCGAGAACGTCGAGCCTCGCACGATCCGCCTTCGCCTCGAGCAGACGGGCCCGCGCCTGTTCCAGAACCGCGACCGCCTGCCGGTAATCTCCGTCGATCTTCCGCATGTTGGTGCGTGCTTCGTCGAGTTGCCGGCGGGGAATGACTTTCTTCGCGAACAGCGAATTCGCGCGGGAGAGATTTCTTTTCGCCAGGTCGAGCTGCGGTTCAAGCGCGGCCACGGCCGCCGCCGCCGCGCCCCGTGCCGAGACCAAAGTCTGGTAACGCGTCTGCGTTTGCTGGTCGATCAGACCGCGTTCGGTTCTCATCCGCGCCCGATCAGCCCCAATCCGCTGCCGCCGGGACTCCAGCTCGCGCAATTGCAGTTCCGACTCCCGCGAATCGATCGTAATCAAAACCTGCCCGGTTTTTACGGTGGCCCCTTCCGTAACGGAGATTTTCGTCACCCAGCCAGCAACGCGGCTGCTGACGGTGATCAGATTCCCGGTGATCCGCGCATCATATTCGTAGACATGCGTGACGCGTTCGTGGACCTCCAATGCGGCCCATGTTCCTGCGGCGACAATGACGATCGCGGCCGCGATATGCTGCAGCTTCAGGTGACGCCGTCTACCGACATCGTGCGACAATCCGCGCAAAAAGCGCCGCGTCGTGAAGGGGAGCTTGCCGCTTCCCTTCTTAGTTTGCGCCGGTACCGGTGCATCGTTCGCGTCAGGCAAGGTTTGGCCTCCGTAAGGCCGTCGATAATTCCATTCTCATCTCACAGACGGGCGGCACCACAGAACGTGCGCTGCACTCGCGACCGGCCGGGCATATTGCCCGCACCGACCGACCGCTCGATATCGATGCATCTCCCTATTTATAGTCATCTAGGCCACAAAGGAGAAATCCGAATTTTCCGGTGCGGCCCATGGAAGGCCGCTACCGACGGATCGAAACGGCGCGCGCGCCGGTACATCGCTAGCCTGTGGAAGTTTCCACTAAGTTCTACCGCGTAGCGATAAACGGTTAACAAACCGCCAAGCCCGCCCAAAGCGTATTCCCGTGCTCATTCGCTTAACGCGAAATTAAGCAAAAACGTGCGATGAATCCCGCCTGCATCATGGCGAAGTCCGTGCCCAACCGCGATTCACCCCTCATGTCCGACAGCGCTCCGTCTTTCGAAGAATTCCAGCAGCGCGTGAAAGGCACGAACATCTGCGAGCAAACCTTGCTCGCGACCGACTATCTGAATCACATCAACGAACCGATCATGCTGCTCGAAATGGTCGCGGACGTGCCGGAACTGCTGGACGAACTCGCCGAATGGCAACCCAAGAGCTATGCGGAGCATTTTCGCGACAGCAGTTTCGCCGATAAGGATTTGGCGATCGAAGCCTACGAATGGTCGCCCGACCGGTTTCGTGTCCGCTTCGAGCAAACAATCGACTCCGCGAATCAATGTATCGCCACGACCGTCGACACTCTCGGCAAGCTGATCGAACAGGAGCGCTCGGAGGACGTCCGCATTTTGTGTACGGAGGTCTCAACCCTGCTGGGTGATCTGGTGGACCGGGCCGGCGCGATCATTCACGGCAATATGGACCGAAGCGCTCAATCGCAGATCGATCAGATCATGGACGATTTCGACTGACATCGTCTCACAACAGCTGCCATAGCAACGACAACCCGCCGAACATCACCGCAATATCGACGATCAGCGTGTGCAATTTGACTTTCATGCGATCGACCATCCATTTCGCGGTGTAGGCGCCGGGTAACGTGCACACGCCGATCAGCACGGCTGCCAACGCCAATTCCAGTGTGATCAGTCCGTACACGCCGAAAGCGATCGTTTTCAACGAATGCATCACGATGCTGGTTCCGGCCTTCGTGCCGATCACCGCCGCGCCGCGCAGCCCCATACCCAACAACAACGCGACCAGGATCGGCCCGCCGCCCGATATGGTGCCGGACGCGATGCCGTACCCGAAACCGAAGACCGTCGTGCCCGCCGGCGACGGCCGGATGACCCGTTCACGACGTGCGTACAAGCGCCGGGCCGGCACGGACAACACCAAAAATGCCCCCACCAGCAAGGTCAAGATATCGGCTGGCAGCCAGTCGTAGATCGACGCTCCCAGCAGGACGCCGACCGATCCCCCGATCAGGATGCGGCCGACGATCGGCCACTGCACCGCGTGACGGAAAACCCAGAGCCGCGAGGTGCTGCCGAGCAGCATGGCGACGGCAATCACCGGGATTACGCCCTTGATGCCGACCAACGGCACCAACATGGGCAGCATCAACAAGCTGACGCCGGTTCCCGCCAACCCGCCGAGCACGGAGCTGACATAGGCGACGAGGGCAACCAGCAGGAGCGTCGCAAGACTGACATCCGCCAGCGCGAAGCTGCCCGTATCAGGCATTCGCAGTGGACCCGGCCGATGCTGGATCGCGTTCAAACAAATACTCGTCGCACCCGGTGCCGAAAAATCCCACCCTCGATTCCGTTACGCTTCGCCGGCACGCGAACCCGCGCGCCGTTACGAAACGTATCGCATCCTCCGGCGTAATCGATTCATAGGGATAGCCGCCCAGCCAATCTTCCACGTCGTGGTGCCAGTTCATGCCGCGCCGGGTGCGATAAGTTTTGATATAGCGCTTCGGGTTTTGCCCGCCCAGCAACAACCGCAGCAACACCAGCGGCTTGTATATTCCTTTCGCTAGCGCCGGAAACCAAGGCTTGAACCGTGCATAGCATCGCTTTTCCCACCGCCAAAACCCGCAAAACCGGGTCTTTCCGTAGAGGGCGATCAGAAACAACCCGCCCGGTTTGACGAATTTCGAGGCGGAGTCGATGGCGCGATACATGTCACCCGTGTGATGCAACACGCCCCAGGAATAGACGATATCGAAATCGCCAAGGCGCTCGGGTGTCATCGCAAGGACATCGTCACGCTTGCACTGCCATGCCCCGGCCGGGGCGTGTTTTTCCAGAACCGATGTCGCGGCCGCCACGGAATTCGGATCGTAGTCGACGGCAACGACCTCACGGGCGCCCAGTTTGATCGCGGCGAGCGAGAAGAGGCCGGAACCGCATCCGATATCGAGGAATCGGGCGCCCCTAATCCGGTCGTCCGGGAAAAACGCCCGCAAAGATGCGACGGCCTCGTCGATCTTGCCGGGATCGAGCGTGTCCGCGTAACTCTGCCAATTCTCCCCAAACGCAAAACGTACCGTATCGTCCGCCATATGTTATTCAGTTTCCTGAGTCATGCGGTTCCCTTCTCGCGCGTATTCGGCGAATGATTTCCGTCGGCTTCGCCAAGATGGCCGTATCATCGACGCCGGTCCAGTCGTAAAGGACGGCGCCCGGCCCGGCTTCGATTCGCCACCGTTGTTCGTGATACGATACAGCAATGAAACGAAAGTTTGGAATGGAAGCGCATGACGCCCGAGGAAATCCTGGCTCAGCCGCCCTTGACCCTTAGTCAGCGGCAACGGGAGTTTTACTTCGAGAACGGATATCTCGCCGCACAGAACCTAATCCCACGAGACGTTCTTGAGACGCTGCGAAAGGCGACACGGGAGCTCGTTGATGAGTCGGCGGGCCTCACCGCATCGAACGACCGGTTCGACCTTTCGCCGGACCATGGCGCACAGGCCCCACGCCCCCGCCGCATCCGTGCCGCCGTCGATCAGCATCCGGTCTATTGGCAATTTGCTTCCTCCCCCTTGATGACGGATATCGCAGCCGACCTTGTCGGACCGAACGTGAAATTCCATAGCTCGAAACTGAATTTCAAATGGCCTGGCGGCGACGAGATTAAATGGCATCAGGACATCCCCGCTTGGCCACACAGCAACTTCAGCCCGGTCACCATCGGAATCTATCTCGAAGATGTCGCAACGGCAGACGGTCCCCTGGCAGCGGTTCCGCGCAGCCACGACCGCGATCTATTCGACCATTTCGGCGAGAACGGCGCCTGGACCGGCTACATCGCGGACCGCGATTTAACCTCCGTCGCGCTGGACACCGCCGACGATATGAAAGGGCCGGCTGGCACACTGGCGATCGTCAATTGCCGCACCATCCACGGGTCACAACGGAATACGGGCAGTCATGCCCGGCCGCTTCTGTTGAATGTATACTCGTCGGCGGATGCGTTCGCTCTCTGCGCACCGCCGACGCCAACCACCCATACCGGCGAGATCGTTCGTGGCAAACCGGCGCGCTGGTCGCATAACGACCCTCGGCCTTGCCGCATCCCACCCGATTGGGCGCAACAGGGCTATGTCTCCATCTTCGCTTCCCAAAACCAGGAAAATTCGGCTCGACGCTAAAGGCCGCAACCGTAAAAAGGAAAAAGGCAACAATGGATCTCGACTACAAGGGTAAAGTCGTCCTTATCACTGGCAGTGGCAGCGGAATCGGGCAGAATATGGCCGTCGCTTTCGCGCGCGAGGGGGCCAGCGTCGCCGTCAACGACATTGCGCCGGACGGTATCGAAGCGACGCTCGGCATGATCGACGGTGCCGGGGGTACCGGAATGGCGGCGCCCTGCGACATCACCGACCCGGACGCAGTCGCCGCCATGATCGCCGAGATCGAACAACAATGGAGCCGGATCGACGTGCTGGTGAACAACGCGGCGGTGATGACCAAACACGCATTGTTTCTCGAAAAATCGATCGAACAATGCGACCAGGAAATCAAGGTTACGCTCTATGGCACGATCAACTGCGTGCGGGCGGTGTTGCCCGGGATGATCGAGCGTTCCTACGGCAAGATCGTCAATATCGCGACCGATGCGGCACGGATCGGACAGGAGCGCGAGGCCGTCTACGCCGCAGCGAAGGGCGGCGTTATTTCCTTTTCGAAATCCGTCGCCAAAGAAGTTGGCAAGAACAACGTGAACGTCAACGTGGTCTCGCCCGGTGCGACCAACTCACCGATGCGCAATGCCATTCTCGACAAGATGCGCGAGAGCATGGGCGAGGAGCGCGTCGCCGCGCGCGAGGAAAAGGTGAAACGCGTCTACCCGCTGCGCCGTATCGGCGAGATGGAGGACGTAAGCAATGCCGTTCTCTATCTGGCGTCGGAGCGCGGCCGTCACGTCACCGGTCAGGTGCTCAGCGTGAATGGCGGTTTCGCCATGGTGTGACCGCCGTATCGGCGAGGAGCGGTCCAGCCGAATATATTGCTGCCGAAACCTCGTATAGCGACGCTCTCGTCACCATCTCTGGCGGTGCGATCATGAGTGAGGGATTTCATGACGGCGGACTCAATCCGCACAGCGGCGATGGCCAGCCTCTGCTGGGCAATTCTCGCCAGCCCGGCTGCCGCAGCAAACGATACGCTGGGCAAGGTGAAAGCGCGCGGCCATTTAATCTGCGGGGTCAGCCAGGGCCTCCCGGGTTTCTCACTCAAGGATGAGAAAGGTCGCTGGTCCGGCCTCGACGTCGATTTTTGCCGCGCGGTGGCGGCGGCGGTCTTGGGGAAAGCCGAAAAAGTCAAACTCCGGCCATTGACGAGCCAAAAACGGTTCGACGCCCTCAAAGCGGGCAAGATCGATATTCTCACCCGAAACACGACCTGGACATTGAGCCGGGAAACCGAACTTGGGGTGAATTTCGCCGGAATTCTGTACCACGACGGCCAGGGATTCATGATGCGCCGGACGTTGGGCGTAAAAAATGCCCTGGAACTGGATGGCGTCACGGCCTGTTTGAACACGGGCACCACGACCGAGGCGAATATCAATGACTTCTTCCAGTCGCGCGGCATGCGGTTGACGCTGAAATCGTTCGAAAAGTCCGACGATGCCCTCGCGGCCTATCAGGATGGCGAGTGCGACGTATATACCGCCGATCATTCGGCGCTCTATGCCCAACGGTCGAGGCTCGAGAAACCCAGCCAACATATCATCCTCCCGGCCATCATTTCGAAGGAACCGCTCGGACCGGCGGTCCGGCATGGCGACGATCGGTGGTTCGAAATCGTCAAATGGACTCTCTTCGCGTTGATCAACGCCGAGGAACAAGGCGTTACCTCGGCGAACGCGTTGAAGTTGAGCCGGGAATCGAAAACGCCGGTGATCCGGCGCCTGTTGGGTGCCGACGGCGCGATCGGCAAGAAACTCGGCCTCGATGATAAATGGGCCTTCCGGGCCGTTCGCCAGGTCGGCAATTACGACGAGATATTCGAGCGTAACCTCGGCAGCAAATCGTCGCTAAATATCGATCGGGGCGTCAACGCGCTCTGGACGCGCGGCGGCATTCTTTATGCGCCCCCGATCCGCTAGGCTTCCTGATGAGGGCGCGACAGACTAGGCGGGGGACGAATTCATGTCCGACCGGCTCGGCGTAGACATCGGCGGCGTTTTGATCGACCGGGTCAATGACGATACCGATACGTCTTTCTTCGGCGACAACTACCTTCGGACAACGGCGGTACCGGGCGCCTTCGACGCGATAAAGCAGCTGTCCGACCAGCGGTTCGGCGGCCACATTCATCTCGTGTCCAAATGCGGCCCGCGGGTGGAACAGAAATCACGTGACTGGCTCGCCCATCACGATTTCTTCCGCATGACCGGGGTCGATCCGGCGCATCTGCATTTCTGCCGCCAACGCCAGGAAAAAGCGCCGATCTGCGAAACCCTTGGGCTGACGCATTTCATCGACGACCGGCTGGAAGTCCTGGGGTATCTGACATCCGTGCCGAACCTGTATCTGTTCCATCCGACCGCCGGCGAGGTGGAAAAGCACGCCCGCCACCTGCCCCGCGTCCAACGGGTCGAGACTTGGGACGAGGTTCTGACCGCGTTGATATAGGCTAGCAGCCACCTAGTTATTCTTGGCGATGGCGTGCTCCGGCGGCATCATGCAAACCCTGGCAACACACGTGGACGAGCGATGAAGATCTGCATTTTTGGCGCGGGCGCGGTCGCCGGGTTGGCGGCAGCGCGGATGGCACGGATCGGCACGGAGAATCTCAGCGTGGTGGCACGCGGCGATCACTTGGCAACCATCCGGAAGAATGGCCTAACGGTGCGCGACCGCGACGGCGAATGGACCGTTCCCATCGACGCCACCGACGACACGGCTTCGCTCGGCCCGCAGGACATCGTAATCATGGGGCTGAAGGCGCACACGGTCAGCGCCGCCCTGGATCAGATCGCACCCCTGATCGGGCCGGACACGGCGGTCGTCCATACGGTCAACGGCATCCCCTGGTGGTATTTCCACGCCCTGCCGGGTAATCGGCCGGCGCCGTATCTCGACACGGTCGATCCCGGCGGCCGCATCGCGGCGGCGCTGGGGCGGGAAAAGGCGGTCGGCTGCGTGGTCTATGTCGGCGCCAACGTTCCCGAGCCCGGGGTGGTCGAACACAACAACGGCGGCACCTATATCGTCGGCGAGCCGGACGGCAGCCGAAGCGCGCGAGCGCAAAGCGTCGTCGACCTGCTCGTTCACAGCGGCCTTGAGGGCGTCCTGTCCACGGACATCCGCCGCGAAGTGTGGACGAAGCTCTGGGGCAACCTGTCCGGAAATCCGATGAGCGTGTTGTGCAAGGCGAACTGCGAACAGTTGGGTCAGGACGAAGATGTCTGCCGCATCATGGCGGATATGATGACCGAAGCGGGCCAAGTGGCCGCGGCAAGCGGCTGCGACATTACCCCCGATGTCGACGAGCGCCTGGACACGTTCCGGCAACTCGGCACGATCAAGACGTCGATGCTGCAGGATTTCGAAGCCGGTAAAGCGATCGAACTCGACGCGTTGCTGGGCGTCATCGGGGAACTCGGCCGCCGCGGCGGCGTCGAAACCCCGACATGCGACATGATCTACGCCTTGACGCGCCTGAAAGCCCAGGCGGCGGGCTGCTACGAACCGCCCGCCTGAGGCGGCTGCTTAGCGGAAGTCGAACCCCCGCTCCTTGAGCTGCTGCCGCAGCGCATCCCGGCGCGGCGAGGCGAATTTCTTATCGATGTCGTTGGTCCAGGAATCCGGCGTGGTCGGTTTTCCCAGCCGGTCGTAGTGAGCGGCCAAGTCCTTGTCGTAGGCGTCCAGATCCGCCTTCAACCCATCCGGATCGTAGGTTTCGTAATGCACCGTCAGACCGGTATCCATCCGCGGTTTCTGCGGCGGCGCTTCCGCGGGCCATCCCAGGCACATGCCGAAGACGCAATAGACGCGCTCCGGCAGCTTCAGGATGCGCGCGACCTCGATCGGATCATTCCGAACGCCGCCGATCATCAGACCCTTCAGGCCCAATGAATCGGCCGCCAGATAGGCCGACATCCCGACCAGCGACGCATCGATCGTCGAGACCAACCCGATCTCCAGACTGTTGTCGTTCATGTCATGATCGTGGCGCTGCAAGGCGTGTTCCATACGGCGCAGGTCGGCGCAGAAAGCCAGAAAGACGGGCGTCTCCGCGACGTGCTTCTGATTACCGGTCGTCACCGAAAGCGCCTGACGGGCCGTTTCGTCGCGCACCACGACGACGCTGTAGGCTTGGATGTTCGACGATGTCGGCGCCCGGAACGCGGCCTGAAGCACCGCGTTCACCTGTTCATCGGAAACCGGGTCGTCGCTGTATTTTCGGACGCTGACCCGATTGTGCAATATCTCGATGGTCTCGCTCGTCGTCCGGTTTTCGGTTTCGTTGTCCTTGGGCATGGAATCTCCATCCAACTCTTGAGTATGTGTATCAAAGCGTCGCGGATCTACGCCGCCAGATCGGTGCCCGCCGCGAGCAGGCGTGCTTCGGCGAGGGTATTGGTGCCGCGCACGGTCGCGCGCATGAATATCCGGCGTTGATCCAAAGGATAGTCCAGCTTCCCGGAATGGACCGCCGACCGGTTCTCCCAGATGATGGTGTCGCCCAGACGCCAGGCATGATGCCATTGGAAATCCGTTTGGTCGCACCAGGCGAATATCTCGTCGAGCAGCGCGTCGCTTTCCGCCCGCGTCATGCCGATGATCCGCACCGTATGATACGGGTTAACGTAAACCGCGGGCCGCCCGGTTTCCGGATGCAGGCGCACGACCGGATGGATGACATCGGGTTTCGCCTTGTCCTTCGGCAACAGATGCTCGGTACTCTGTCCGTACCGGCCGCCATAGCGGAACAATGCCATTTTGCCGGTGATCCGCCGTTTCAGCGCCGCCGGCATCATGTCATAGGCCCGGTGCATGTTGCAGAACCATGTGTCGCCGCCGCGATCCGGCAGTTCGACCGCGTGCAGCAGCGTGCCGTTCGCCGGCACCTGGTCGTAGCTGAGGTCGGAGTGCCAGCCGACCCCGCGATTGGCCCCCACCTCGTCGAATTTTCCCCGCTTGTCCACATTCGTCATCATGACGATGTCCTTGGCCTCGGGATGCCGGTACTTTTTCGCCACATGCGGCTGCAATTCACCGAAATTCCGGGAAAATGCCATGAATTCAGGCGGCGTCAGCGCCTGGTCCCGGAACACCAGTACCAAATTGTCGAGATAGGCCTGGTAGACGACGTCGCGCGTCGCCGCGTCCCACGGCGCGAACATATCGAGCCCCAAGACTTCGGCGCCCGCCGCCTCCCCCAGTTTCCGAATCTCGACCCTCATGCAAGTACTCCTGGTTCTCACCGTACAGGCGGTGAATCCATGCATATCCTAAAACTATCGAAAAGCGTCGATCCTGAACAGCCGGGCAGCCCGTCACAGAAGATCGAGCTGTTCCGCCGCAGTCTCGTCAGTTTCGGGCTCCGGATCGAAAAGGCTGGCCTCGTCATTGCGCACATTGTTGACCTGTCGGCTCACGCGATAAGCCCGCAGTTTTCCGCCGAATGGGTGCAACAGCGCCTGCGCCTCCGCCGGCTCGCCGCCTAACCACGTGTCATATCCCGACGGGTCGAGAATGACCGGCATGCGGTGATGGATCGGCGCGATATCCGGCGCGGCTTCGGTCGTCACGATCGTGCAGCTTTCGATCTCACTGCCCTCCGGCGCCATCCATTGCTCCCACAGTCCGGCGAAAGCGAAGGGCGCGTCCCCATCGAGCGCAATCCGCCACGGCTGCTTGCCGCCGTCCGGCGCCTTTTTCCATTCGTAGAACCCGTCGGCGGGAATCAAGCAGCGCCGGCGCTTGAACGCATTGCGGTAGGCCGGTTTCTCGGCGACCGTCTCGGCGCGGGCATTGATCATGCGGCTGCCGATCGACACATCCTTGGCCCAGGAGGGTACCAATCCCCAGCGGAAGGCGGTCAGTTCGCGTTTCGCGCCGGACGCCGCCACCCGCACCGCCACGACGCCCTGGGTGGGCGCGATGTTGTAGCGCGGCTCCAGGTTCGGCAGTTCGTCGAAACCGAACAGGGCGCGCAATGCCTCGACCGGCGTCGTCAGGCTGTAGCGTCCGCACATGCGCCTATCGGTCCTCCCGTCTGATAAAGCCGCAAATTCGCATCAGCGCGGCGCCTTTACCGCCTTCAGAACCGCGGTCATTTCCTGTACCACATTGTTACGTTCGCGGATCGCCAGCAGCAACTCCGTCTCCGTGATCTGTTTGAGGTCCAGTTTGCTGCGCCAGATGGGCTCGAGCACGAGCTGGGTCGATTCGATATCGAAGTCGACGCCGATCATCAGAGCGATCGGCGTGTTGGAGGCACCGTCCCGGATCCAGATTTCGCACTGCCGGCGCGAGAACATGGCGAGACCGTCGAAGGTCACGATGCGCACATGCGTCGGGTCGTTGATGAAACTGTCGTGGCGCGGATGCGGCACCGTGATCGTCACCGTCGCGCCGTCACGGCAGACGCGGTACATCTCGCGGATGACATCGAAATAAACCTCGGATGTCGCGCCCAAATGTTCCAACACATGGGACATGAAAATTTCATCCACCGAGTCGTCCGGCCATGGCCAAGGGAATTGCTCCAAATCGACGATCTCGTCCGGCCCACAGTCCTCGAACTTGTCGACGTTATGGAACCCGTCCCGCTTGTTGAAGCCACACCCTAGATTTAGACGCATGTCGTTCCACCCGTTACTGGAGTAAGCGAAACTGCCGGTTTCCCAAGACTTCGAGACCTAACCGACGACGCACAAAGCAAAAAAACGAAAGTTTTTTGACGAAAATCTTGCGAGAAAGTTTTGGCACATTTAGTATCGCGTCTTCAATAAAGCACGATATGTAGTGCTTATTCACATTTTATTCTTTCCACAGCTGTGGACAGGAGGGGGAATGGTGGACGCAACCGACGCTTTGGCGCGGGAAGAAGTGCCTGTGGACAACTTAGTACAAGAAGAACCAGAAGTCCTGCAGGATCTGCTGGAGCCGGTTGAGGATGACGATTCCTATGCGGCCATGCTCGATTTCGCGCAAAATGAGCGCGGCGTACGCGTGGAAATCGACCGGGATCGGGACGACAACCTGACGCAGTTCGGCAAGGAGACCTTGTCGGACCGCTATCTGATGCCGGGCGAGAGCTATCAGGACCTGTTCGCGCGCGTCGCAATGCATTTCGCCGACGATTCCGACCATGCGCAGCGGCTCTACGACTATATGAGCAATCTGTGGTTCATGCCGTCGACGCCGATCCTGTCGAATGGCGGTACCACGCGCGGCCTCCCTATTTCCTGTTTTCTGAACGAGGCGAACGACAGCCTGCGCGGCATCGTCGGTCTGTGGAACGAGAACGTCTGGCTCGCCGCCCGCGGCGGCGGCATCGGCAGCTATTGGGGCAACCTCCGCTCGATCGGCGAGCGCGTCGGCCATAACGGCAAGACCTCGGGCGTGGTCCCGTTCATCCGCGTCATGGATTCGCTGACGCTGGCGATTTCGCAAGGCTCGCTCCGGCGCGGCAGCGCGGCCGTCTACATGCCGATCGATCATCCCGAGATTGAGGAATTCATCGAGATTCGCCGGCCGACCGGCGGCGACCCGAACCGCAAAGCGCTCAATCTGCATCACGGCATCCTGCTGACCGACGCATTCATGCGCGCCGTCGAGAATGACGAGGAGTGGGCGCTGGTCAGCCCGAAAGACCGCGCCGTCCAGCGCACGGTTCCGGCGCGCGACCTGTGGATTCGTATCCTGACCGCGCGGGTCGAGACCGGCGAACCCTATATGGTGTTCATCGACCATGTGAACGACGCAATTCCGGAACACCACAAACTGGCCGGATTGAACGTCAAGACATCGAACCTGTGCACCGAAATCACCCTGCCGACCGGCAAGGACAAGGACGATCAGGAACGCACGGCGGTCTGCTGCATCACCTCGGTCAACCTCGAACGCTACGACGAGTGGGAGTCCGAGCCGCAGTTCATCGAGGACATCATGCGGTTCCTAGACAATGTGCTCCAGGACTTCATCGACAATGCCCCGAACGATTTCGAGCGCGCGACCTATTCCGCCATGCGGGAACGTTCGGTCGGCCTCGGCGTCATGGGCTTCCATTCCTTCCTGCAGAAAATGCGCATTCCGATGGAAGGCGTGATGGCGAAGGTCTGGAACAAGCGGATGTTCAAGCATATCCGTGAACAGGCGGACACGGCGTCCAAGACCCTCGCTAGCGAACGCGGCGCCTGTCCGGACGCCGCCGACTACGGCATCGAAGAGCGTTTCTCGAACAAGATGGCGATCGCGCCGACGGCGTCGGTATCGATCATTTGCGGCGGCGCGTCACCGGGCATCGAGCCGAACGCCGCCAACAGCTACACGCACAAGACGCTGTCCGGCTCCTTCAACGTGCGCAACAAGTATCTGAAGGAGTTGCTCGCCGACAAAGGCCGCGACGACGACGAGACATGGTCGTCGATCACCACCAACGAAGGGTCGGTGCAGCATCTCGATTTCCTGACCGACGACGAGAAAGCGGTCTTCCATACCGCCTTCGAGCTGGATCAGCGCTGGGTCATCGAGCACGCCGCCGACCGCGCGCCCTATATTTGCCAGGCGCAATCGGTCAACGTGTTCCTGCCGGCCGACGTCCATAAACGGGACCTGCACCAGATCCATTTTCAGGCCTGGAAGAAGGGCGTGAAGACGCTCTACTACTGCCGCTCGAAATCGATCCAACGGGCCGAAGTGGTGGCGAAAAACGGCGCCAATGCCGAGCTGCCGACGGTGCCGCATCTGGGCAAGGTGAACGGCGAGGATACGCTGCAGGCCGCGAACGATTACGAAGAATGCCTTGCCTGCCAATAATCAATTCACACGGGAAGCCATAAGAAAATGTCGTTGCTCGATTCGGACCCGATTTACAAACCGTTCCACTATCCATGGGCGTATGACGCCTGGCTGACGCAGCAACGGATTCATTGGCTTCCGGAAGAAGTGCCGCTGGCCGACGACGTAAAGGACTGGCGGCATAACCTCACCGAGTCCGAGCGGAACCTGCTGACGCAGATTTTCCGGTTCTTCACGCAGGCGGATGTCGAGGTCAACAACTGCTACATGCAGCATTACAGCCGGGTCTTCAAACCGACCGAAGTGCTGATGATGCTCGCGTCCTTTTCGAACACGGAGACCATTCACATCTCCGCCTATTCGCATCTCCTCGATACGCTGGGCATGCCTGAGACCGAATATCAGGCCTTCCTGAAATACAAGGAGATGAAGGACAAATACGACTACATGCAGCAATGGGGCGTCGAAACCAACGAGGACATCGCAAAGACCCTCGCGGTGTTCGGCGCGTTCACCGAAGGGCTCCAGCTCTTCGCCAGCTTCGCCATGCTGCTCAATTTCCCGCGCTTCAACAAAATGAAGGGCATGGGACAGATCATCAGCTGGTCGGTGCGCGACGAGAGCCTGCACACCAATTCGATCATCCAACTGTTCCAGACATTCCGCAGCGAGAACCCCGACATCTGGACCGAAGACCTGCAACGCGACCTGTACCGCGCCTGCTCGACCATCGTCGATCATGAGGATGCCTTCATCGACCTCGCCTTTGGTTTGGGCAGCGTCGAAGGATTGGAGGCGGAAGACGTCAAACAATATATCCGCTATATCGCCGACCGGCGGCTGGCGCAGCTCGGCCTGCAACCGATCTTTCACACCGATAAGAATCCGCTGCCGTGGCTCGACGACATGCTGAACGGTGTGGAGCACACGAACTTCTTCGAAAACAGGGCCACCGAATACTCCCGGGCGTCGACGCAAGGCACCTGGGAAGAAGCCTTCGACTGACCCGTTCCTTCTGAGCAGCCCTTTATAGGGCAGCCTAATCCCCTGTCCCGGTGCCCCGGGCAGGGGATTTTTTTGACCCACCGAATCGCTGGCCAACCGCAAGAACCGGGTGGGTCGAAACGGCCTCGGCCGCGACACTGTGGGCATGAACCCGCGATCACAAGCCGACATCGGCGCATTATGCGTCTTCGTCTTCGTTCTTTGCAGCGCCGTCCGGGACGTCTACTTCGGCGGCGCGTTCCAGTCGATCAGCGTATTTCTCGTGCTGTTAATCGCCTTCGGCACGATGACCTTGGCCGGACTGGCGGTTTCAGCGTGGAAGTACCGTGCGAGCCTGAAAATCATCGCGGCCGCGCCGACGGATGCCGCGATGATGAATCTCGCCACCGCCGGCGCTTGGACCTCCTACTTCTTCGCCCTGAAATTTCTCGATCCGTCGATCGTCAACACGCTGTTCGCCGGCATCGGCCCCTTCGTCGTGATCGCACTCGCCGGCAGCCGCTTCAGCATCGCGCGGCCAAGTTACAGCACACCGTTACAGCGGATCCTGCAGGCCGGAACCTTATGCACTTTGTTCGTTCTGGTGTGGATTGTCGTCAGCGGCCGGTCGGGCTTCCAGGCCGGCGGCGGAATGGCATTCGGCAGCGCGGCGCTTGCGTTGGCGGCGGGCGCGTTGATTACCGTCAGCCATCTTTGCGCAAAGCGGCTCGACGAGCGTGGGGCCGCGCCGGCGGCTCTCCTCGGAACCCGCTTCTTCGGCCTGCTCGCGGTTGCGGGATGCGGATGGATCTACGAGGGCATGCCAATCGCAACCGGCATCGACACACTGGGCCTCTTCGGCGTGGTATCAGCGGCGCTCCTGCTCATCGCCTTACCGGTGTGGTTCAACCAGGTCGGGATGGCGAGGATCAGCCCTCTCAGCGCACGCGTCATCACCGCCTTCGGTCCTGCCTTGGTGTTCGGACTGCAACAGTTCGACACACGGATCGAATGGTCTACGGAAACTTTCGCAGCCGTGACGGTCTATTCGGTCTTGGTAACTGCCGCCAATCTCTCCCAACGGAAGGACTGGACCGCGATGGGCCCGACCGCCGCCCGCAATTCCGCGCTTGGCCGTTGATCAACGATACATATAGATCGTGAAATCATGCGGCATGTAATCGTGCCGCAGAAGCAAATGGTGCGTGAATTGCCGGCAAAACTGCATGGTTTCCAACGGGTCGACGAACAAGTACTCGTTCCGGTTCTCGGCCGGGCACCATACCGAGAACATGTTGAATGCGGCCGCCACCTTGCATCGTTGAAACATCGCAGCGACGGACTTCTGGAACAGCTCTTTGGACGCGTGCTGATAGACCCCGCTCGCGATGACGTAATCGGCCGCCTCGCCGTTTTTCATTTGCAGAAGATCGCCTTCGAGGAAGCGTTCCTCCGGATGCCGTTGACGCGCCTGCGCAACCATCTCCGGCATCATGTCGAGGCCGGTATACTCGCCCTCGAAACCGTTTTCCTTCATATAGGCGAGCAGATTGCCGACGCCACACCCTATTTCCAATACGGAGGCGGTGGCAAAGTTACCAAGTTCACAGATGATCGCATGCCGGGTTCTAGCGAGTTCCGGCATGGGGTACCCGACCGCTTCATAGCAGTCCGCGGCCGACTCCAGGCGGGGCACGTAATAGGCGCGGATCTTTTCCCCGAGTTCTTCGAGATTCATATGATGTTGCGCCGTTCCGCTGCGGTCAGGAAGGTAGACGGAACACGCTATCGGACGATAATTAAGGAAGGGTAACTTCGGGGCGGGATTCGCTACCCAAAGGCGGAAATTTCGACCGGTTGCCGCTTACGGCCCCAGCTGCCGGGATGCGCGTCGAAGTGGCCCGCCACCACCGCCCCGCAAGAGGCGCAACGCCCATTGTCGACCGTCCAGTCGAAGAGGGCATACCAATCGCGCCCGATCAGGCATTCGCCGCAGGCATGGCAGTAGGTGCTGCCGCCGGATTTATCGTGGATATTACCCGTGTAGACGTAGCGCAGCCCGTTCGCGCGGGCGATATCGCGCGCCCGATGCAGCGTCCCCGCCGGGGTCACCGGCGTGTCGGTCATCCGGTAATCGGGATGAAACGCCGAGAAATGCAGCGGCACGTCCGGACCGAGATTGTCCATGATCCACTGTGAAAGCGCCTCGACCTCCGCCGCGGAGTCATTCTCGCCGGGGATCAGCAGCGTGGTAATCTCGACCCATACATCCGTCTCGTGTTTGAGATACCACAAGGTCTCCAGCACCGGTCCCAACGATGCCGTGCAGAGCGACTTGTAAAACCCTTCGGTGAACGCCTTGAGGTCGATATTCGCCGCATCCATCGCGCCGAAGAACTCTTCCCGCGCCGCGGCCTTCATGTAGCCCGCCGTCACCGCCACGTTCCGGACGCCACGCGCGCGGCAGGCCGCCGCCACATCGACAGCATATTCGAGGAAAATGGCGGGATCGTTATAGGTGTACGCAACCGAGCGGCAGCCGGTGCGGACCGCCGCCTCGGCGATGGTTTCCGGTGCGGCTTGATCCATCAGCCGGTCCATCTCCCGGGACTTCGAGATATCCCAATTCTGGCAGAACTTGCAGGTGAGATTGCACCCTGCGGTGCCGAAGGAAAGGACCGGCGTGCCCGGCAGAAAATGGTTCAGCGGCTTCTTCTCAATCGGGTCGATGCAGAAGCCGCTTGACCGCCCATAAGTGGTGAGAACGATCTCGTCACCGGCACGGCCCCGGACGAAGCACAAACCCCGCTGGCCGTCCTGCAGCTTGCATTCGCGCGGGCAAATATCGCATTGCAGTCGGCCATCCCCGACCGGCGCCCAATATCGGCCGCTAAACCCCTCGAGTCGGTCCATTTTGGTTAACCAGGTGTTATGATCCTGTTCCTATACTGTAGCGCTGGATTGCCGCGCCTCAAGACACCATGCCGGCAATCCTCTATCGGACGCTACAACCCGTGCTTTAATATTCGGTAAGGGCGTTCCGGCGCTTGATCGAGTTCGAAGGAGGTCCGCGGGAATGACTGCGGTGCGACCGCCTGCCGTTGCCGGTTTCTTCTATCCGGCCGATGCGGAGACGTTGACCCGGGACGTCGATGGATACCTGTCGGCGCGTCCCGTGCCGTCTGTCCCCGCGCCGAAGGCCGTCATCGTTCCCCATGCCGGCTATGTCTATTCCGCCGCCGTCGCCGGCCCTGCATTCGCCCAGATACGCCAAGCCGCCGACCGCATCCGGCGCGTCATCCTGCTTGGTCCCGGCCATCGCGTGGCGATTCCCGGCGTGGCCGCGCCGACCGCGGACGCCTTTCAAACACCGCTGGGAACGATACGGCTGGATCGCCCGTCGATCCAAGCCATCGACGGGCTGCCCTATGTCGAACAGCGCGACGACGCGCACCGCGAGGAGCACTGCCTCGAGGTGCAGTTGCCCTTCCTGCAACGCGTGCTCGGCGACTTCACGCTCGTCCCGTTGGTCGTCGGCGGCGCAAGCCCGGAACAAATCGCCACCGTTCTCGACCGTCTCTGGGGCGGGCCGGAGACACTGATCGTCATCAGCTCGGACCTGAGCCACTACCACGACTACGACACCGCACAGGAAATGGACGGAAAGGCCGCGGAGGCGATCGAAACGCTTTCCCCCGACAACCTGTCGGCGGACCAGGCCTGCGGCCGTCTGCCGATCGCGGGGATGCTGCTGAGCGCGCAGCGCCACAACCTCTCTGTCGATCGTCTGGTTCTGCGCAATTCCGGCGACACCGGCGGCCCGAAAGACCGGGTGGTCGGGTACGGATCCTGGGCTTTCCACGAAACCGGTTCGGCGGCCGCGCGTCCGGCCGGCGACCGGCGGGTCGATCCGCAAGCGCAAATCCTGCCGCATGCCAAACGGCTGCTGCGGAGCGCCTCATCGACACTGCGTTACGCCGTCCGATACGGAAAAGCCCCCCGGGTTGATCTGTCGAAAGTACCCGATCCGCTTCGCCCGGCCGCCGCGACATTCGTAACCTTGAAACACGGATCCAAGCTGCGCGGCTGTATCGGCACGGTCGAACCACGGCGGCCCCTTGTGGTCGATGTCGTGGAGAACGCGTTCGGCGCGGGTTTCAAGGATCCGCGATTCCCACCGCTCACCTACGACGAGCTAACCGACCTCAGCATCTCGATCTCCCTGATATCGCCGATACAACGGATCGAATTCACCGACGAGGATGACCTTGTTGGTCAGCTTCGGCGCCCGAATGACGGCCTCTTGATTCAATCCGGGAATGAGCGCGGCCTGTTCCTGCCGCAAGTCTGGATCGACCTTCAGGACCCGCGGGAATTCCTCGACCATCTCAAGAAGAAAGCGAATATCAACCGGCCGCTTCGCTCCTCCGAGGACCAGGCATCGCGCTTCATGGCGCGGCCGCTCGGCACGGTAGTCTTGAACGCCGCGAAACGCCGGATAAAGACCGCGTCCTAGATAAAGCTTTGACGCCGCTCCGGGCCTCCCTATGATCGCGTCGTCAATCGGGCAGGATATCCAGATGAAAACGCGAACCTACCGCCAATCGACGGCAACCGCCGTCGGGAGACTCGGATGACCGATCGGGCGGCGCTTCTCGCCGAGATCGAACAGGCGGCCTTGCAAGCCGGTAATGTGATCCTCGAGATTTACGATACCGACTTCGATGTGGACCAGAAGGCCGACGATTCCCCGGTTACCGAAGCCGACGTCAAAGCCGAGGCGGTCATCCTGAAGGCGCTTCAAGCCCTTACACCCGATATCCCCATCGTCGCCGAGGAAGAGGCGGCCGCCGGCAAGACACCCGATGTCGAAGACGCCTTCTGGCTGGTCGATCCGCTGGACGGCACGCGGGAATTCCTGAACCGCAACGGCGAGTTCACGGTGAATATCGCCCTCGTTCGCAACGGCGAACCGGTCCTGGGAGTCGTTCATGCCCCTGCCCGTGACGTCACCTATTCCGGAATCGTGGGCGGCGGCGCCACGATCCGGGACGGCAACGGCACACCCGAGGCCATCACCGTCCGGACCCCACCCGAGGCCGGACTGACCATTGCCTCGAGCCGGCGGCATGGCAGCGACTTCGAGCTGGAGAGTTTCCTGGAGGACTACACCGTCGCCGACCGAATAATCTGCGGCAGTTCGCTCAAGTTCTGCCTCGTCGCGGCAGGTGACGCCGATCTGTACGCGCGTTTCGGGCCGACGATGGAATGGGATACCGCCGCCGGACACGCCGTGCTGGCCGCTGCGGGGGGCAAAGTCACGACGACCGACGGCGATGCCTTCGAATATGGCAAGAACGGTTTTCGAAATCCCGGCTTTATCGCCTGGGGCGGTCTTCGCTAGGCGGTAGAGCCGACACGATCGGCCTCGGCGGCCTCCCAGCCCAGAATGACGCGTTTGCGGTCCGGTCCCCAGCGATAGCCGGTGATTGCGCCTGTGCTGCGAATAACGCGATGGCAGGGCACGATCCACGACACCGGGTTCAGGGCCACGGCCCCGGCAACGGCGCGGGCGCCTTGCGGTTTCCCCAAATGCTTGGCCAGCCGCTCGTAGCTGACGACCGCGCCGGGCGGGATACGCAACAGTGCTTCCCAGACCTTGGTCTGGAAGGGTGTGCCGCGCAGCACCAGATGTAGCTTGTCACCGCCGCTCCCGAACGCGGCGGCGGCATAGGCCGCGGTCTTCGAAGGCTCTTCGACGATGGTCGCCTGACCCCACCGGGACAATAAATCCTCTTCCGTCGCCCGCCGGCCCTCATTCAGGACGAAGGCGAGACCGCAGAGACCGCGGTCCGTGGCCACCAACAGGCAATCGCCGAACGGGCTGTCGTGCCAACCGTAGGACAGCGTGAGCCCCGTCCCCATCGCCTTCCATTCGCCGGGGGTCATCGCTTCGTGGGTAATGAACAAATCGTGCAAACGGCTCGGTCCCGACAGGCCCGCGTCGTAGGCCGCATCGAGAACGCTATCGCTCGCCGCGAGCCGTTCCTTGGCATGCGACAGGGTGAGGTACTGCAGGAACTTCTTGGGGCTGACCCCGACCCACCGCGAGAACAGGCGCTGGAAGTGATACTCGCTGAGCCCCGCTTCCGAAGCCGCGAGGGCGAGGCTGGGCTGTTCGACATAATGATCGGCAAGCCAATGGATGGCCTGCTCGATCCGTTCGTAGGTTTTCTGGTCGGTGATTTCAGTCATCATGGCGCCAGCTTACGGACAATGGCCGGCACGCCGCCACCCGAATCTTGCGGCGTTTTTTATGACGCGAGATCAAGCTGATAAAAGACCGCATCATGGGCCGGATTGTTGTAGTAGGCCGGCGTTTCGACCCACCCTAACCGCTGATACAGGGCGTCGGCGGCCGGCATCCGCGACTGCAGCGTGTCGAGCCGCAACCGGCGATACCCCAAGTCGCGCGCCGCATCGGTTATCTCTGCGACAAGCGTGTTGCCCAGCCCGGTCCGCCGATAGGGCGGCCGGACGAACAAGCGCTTGATTTCGCCCTCCCCGGCGGCGGCCAGCGGCCGAAGGCCGACACAGCCGGCGGCATCGGCACCATCCATCGCCAGCAGCAGGCGGCCGCGCGGCGGTCCGTAGACGGATGAAAAATTCGCCATTTCCTGGTCGAATCCCTGGAAACAAAGATCGACATCGAGCCAGGCGGCATATTCGTGGACAAGCTGACGCGCTCGTATGAAATCGGCATCGGTTTCCGCGATTCTAATGACCAACATCGCCATTTCCTGGATCCGCCCCGCTTAAACGTAGATCGTGCCCTTCATATACAAGGCCGCGTGACCGCCGATTTCAACCCGCTCGCCCCGATACCGGCAGAACAACTCGCCGCCACGGGCCGAAATCTGCCGGGCGTGCAGCTCCGTCTTGTCGAGTCGCTTCGCCCAATACGGAATAAGCGTGCAATGCGCGGAGCCGGTCACGGGATCTTCCGGAATGCCCATTCGAGGGGCGAAGAACCGGGATACGAAATCGCAGTCATCGCCCGGCGCGGTGACGATCAACCCATGCAAGTCCAATCCGGCGACTCGGGCCATATCCGGCCGTAGATCCCGAACGCGCGCTTCGGTCTCGAACACCGCAAACCCGTCGCGCGCCCGCAGCATTTCCGCCGGCGCCGCGCCCAGGGCCCACGCCACGTCCCCAAGTCCGCTGACCTGTTCCGGCGCGCGGGACGGAAAATCCATCAAAAGCCGATCTTTCGCGCGCTGAACGACGAGGGAATCGCCGAGCTTGCTGCGAAACCGAACGTCGCGGCGGCACGGCTCCAATTCGGTGAAAATGACATACGCCGTCGCGAGTGTCGGATGCCCGGCTAAATCAATCTCCGCCACCGGCGTGAACCAGCGGATGTCGTAGTGATCATCGTTCCGGAGGAAGAAGGCGGTTTCCGAGAGATTATTCTCCGCGGCGATGTTTTGCATGGTCTCGGTGGGAAGCCAGTCGTCGAGCGGACACACCGCCGCAGGGTTCCCCGCGAAGACATGGTCTGCGAAGGCGTCCACCTGATAGATCGGTATCTCGGTCATTCCATCCTCCTATCATCGGCCCCTTTTCCGCCGACGATCCGTTATTCGGTTATTTCTGCCAGAACCATTTCCGGGTTTCGCGTTCGACATCCGACGCGCTGACCCCAATGTCACGCAACATGCGGTCGCCGAGCGCCGCCAACTGTCGCCGCTGCCTGGACCGCTCCTGCCAGGTCTGAAGCAGATCGGACACGCCGACAATCCGTTCGGAGATCTTCGACCCAAGATCGCCGATGGCCAATCTTGGTTCAATTTCAGGACATTTCGATATTGCACCCATTCTTCGTCCTCAAACTCAAGTAATATAGCGATGTTCGGTGTGAAATTGCTTTTATGCTTGTGTAAATTGGGTGTCAATTCGTATATTGTCACCATGACAATATGGAAACCCTCGCTCGAAGAGTATGCGGGCCCGAAGTACCGGGCGATTTCTCAATCCATCGCCGCCGATATTGCCGAAGGGCGCCTGGCGTCCGGCGAACGATTACCGCCGCAGCGCGAATTGGCTTGGGCGCTCGGCGTCACCGTCGGCACGGTCAGCCGGGCCTATGCGGACGCAGAACGTGCCGGGCTGGTCAAGGGCGAGGTCGGGCGCGGCACCTATGTGATGCGCCCCGGCTACCGGCATCAGCACCCCGTGCATGCGGAGCCCGAGCCCGGGCTAATCGACCTCACCTTCGCCTTCCCCCCGCCCGGCGCCGAAGAGGAGCACCAACTTGCCGAAACACTGCGGGAGATGTCGTCCGATCCGAACAGCGGCGCATTGCTCGATTACCAACCGAACGCCGGGACCGAACGCCAACGCGCGGCAGGGGCGCAATGGATAGCGCAGGTGGGGCTCGACGTCACGCCCCAGCAGGTAGTGCAGACCGCCGGGGCGCAGCATGCGATCCTCGTGGCGTTAAGCGCTTTGACCCGGCCGGGCGATCGTGTCGTGTCCGAATGTCTGACCTACTCCGGCGTCAAATCCGTCGCCGCGACGCTTGGGCTGCGGCTCGACGGGCTGACGATGGACGAGAGCGGCGTGATCCCGGGCGCCTTCGAAGACGCCTGCCGGGACGGGCAGGTTCGTGTGCTCTACTGTATCCCGACCGGCCAGAACCCGACCACGGCCGTGATGCCGGTCGAGCGTCGCGAGGAGATCGCCGACATTGCCCGCCGCCATGACGTGAGCATTATCGAAGATGACATCCTCGCCTATCTGTTCGACGCCCCGCCGCCACCCGTTGCGAGCTTCGCGCCGGAGCGGAGCTACTACATCACGAGCCTTTCGAAGACGATCGCACCAGGTTTGAGGGTCGGGTATGTCGCCGCACCCGCCGCGATGAACGACCGGTTGTCCGCTGCCATTTGGGCGACCTGCTGGACCGCGACCCCGATTACCACCGAGATTGCCGCACGCTGGATCGAGAGCGGTGCTGCGGAACGCATCCTCGACGGCCGGAAACGCGAGATCCAGGCGCGGAAAGCGATGTGTGATGAAATTCTGCCGGTCGATGGAAAGATGATCCGAAGCGGCCCGATCCATCTCTGGCTGCAACTTCCGGATCCCTGGCGCGCCAACGATTTCGCCACCGAGGCGCGGCGCCGTCATGTTGCCGTCACCCCCGCCGAAAGTTTCGCCGTCGGCCGCAACAGCACGCCGCATGCGGTCAGGATTTGCTTCGGCATGCCGCGCACGCGTGACGAGCTTAGGACCGGCCTGGAGACGATTTCGAATATGCTGGCGGATCCGGCCTGCGCCGGGGCGTCCTTCGCCTAACCGTCGAACGGCGCGACCGTATGCCCGTGATTGAGCGGCCCGTGCCCAGTGCCGAGCCCCGGCGCGGTGGCGATGGCGACACGGACATAGGCGCGGGCGCGGCGCACCGCTTCCGTCAACGCCATTCCCTGCGCCAGCCCGGCGGCGATTGCCGACGCCAGCGTACAGCCGGTGCCATGGGTGTGCGGCGTGTCGATGCGGGTATCCGGAAAGGTCTCGACCGCACCGTCACGAAACAACACATCGGTGACCCGATCGCCCGGCAGATGCCCGCCCTTCACCAGCACGGCCGCCGGCCCGAGCCCGGCAATCGCCTGCGCCGCCGCCGCCATGGCGTCCACATCGCCGATTGAGGCCCCGCAGAGCGCTTCGGCTTCCGGGATGTTCGGGGTCAACACCGCCGCCATCGGCAGCAGGCGCGCCTTCAGCGCGGACATGGCGGCATCCTCGAGCAGGGAATGCCCGCCCTTGGCGAACATGACCGGATCGACCACCAATGGAATTGCCGGCGCAACCTCGGCAATCGTGTCGGCGACGGTCTCGATGACCGCCGCGTTGTGCAGCATTCCGGTCTTCAGCGCATCCGCGCCGAGATCGTCCAACACCAGGCGCATTTGCTGGGCGATGAAGGCCGGGTCGACGCCCATCACATCGAACACGCCTTGGGTGTTCTGCGCGGTCAACGCGGTCACCGCCGTCATCGCGAAACCACCGAGTGCGGTGACTGTCTTGAGATCGGCTTGGATGCCCGCGCCGCCGCCGGAATCCGATCCGGCGACAATCAGGACGCGGGCCGATTGCGTGGACGTTTCAGTCACGAGGCCGCGGTGCGTTTGATCGTATCCACGATGTTGCCGACCACGGAATCGACCAATGCGGGATCGTCGCCTTCGGCCATCACCCGGATAACCGGTTCCGTGCCCGAAGGCCGGATCACCAATCGCCCGCCGTCACCCAACTGGGTCTCGCCTTCCGCGATGGCGGCCTTGACCGGTTCCGCGTCGAGCGGCGCGCCGCCGTTGAATTTCACATTGCGCAGAAGCTGCGGTACCGGCTCGAACACGCGGCAGACCTCACTGACCGGACGCTCTTGTTGGGCGACCACCGCCAGGACCTGCAGCGCCGCGATCAGCGCGTCGCCAGTGGTCACATAGTCGTTCAGGATGATGTGGCCCGACTGCTCGCCGCCCACGTTGAAATCATGCCGGCGCATATGTTCAACAACATACCGGTCACCGACCGGCGTGCGCACGAGATCCAACCCGACCGTGCCGAGAAACCGCTCGAACCCGAGGTTCGACATCACGGTACCGACCACGCCGCCGCCGTTCAGCCGGCCCTGCTGATGCCAGTTCGAGGCGATCAGCGCCATTAATTGGTCGCCGTCCAGGCGCTGCCCATTTTCGTCGGCGATGATCAGACGGTCTGCATCCCCATCCAGGGCGATACCGATATGCGCGCCATGCGCCACGACCTGTTCGCACATATGCGATGGATCGGTGGCGCCGCATTTCTTGTTGATGTTCAGCCCGTCCGGCTGCACTGCGATGGGAACGACTTCCGCGCCTAACTCCCAAAACACGCTGGGCGCGACCCGATAGGCGGCGCCGTTCGCACAATCGACGACGATCTTGAGGCCATCGAGCCGCATGCCGCGTGGGAAAGATTGTTTGACGAATTCGACATACCGCCCCGGCGCATCTTCCATGCGGCGCGCCCGGCCGAGGCCCGACGATCCGGCGAGCGTGAAGTCGCCGTTTTCCATCAAAGCCTCGATCTCCGATTCGTCCTCGTCCGACAGCTTGTACCCGTCGGGGCCGAACAGCTTGATGCCGTTGTCCTGATAGAGGTTATGCGACGCGGAGATCACCACGCCGAGGTCCGCCCGGAGCGATCGGGTCAGCATCGCCACCGCCGGGGTCGGCATCGGCCCGACCAGCGCTACGTCCATGCCCATTCCGACGAAACCCGCGGTCAGCGCCGGTTCCAACATATAGCCGGACAGCCGTGTGTCCTTGCCGATAACGACGGTGTGGCGATGGTCGCCGCGCTTGAACCGTTCCGCCGCGGCCATCGCAAGGCGCAGAACCGTTTGCGGCGTAATGGGTTCTTCGTTGGCTAATCCGCGGACACCGTCCGTGCCGAAGAACTTGCGGCTCATGACCTCCTCCACCTTAATCCCGCCGTCGCGGCGCAAAACGGCGATGCGGATACCGGTAGACGGACCGCAGCGCCGAAATACGGCTGATTGCGCTGTTTAACGGGGAAATTGGGCGCTGACAAGGCAACGGCCCGCCGATTTTCTCAGCGGGCCGTCAACCGTCAGCCGTGTTATCCGCCCTGCGGTTCGGGTTCCGGGCCGGGCCCGACCGGGCCGCTGGCGCCACCGGTTCCATCGGTTGTCGGAACCGAGGAGCGAACCCCGCTCGGCGGCGGCGTGTCGTCGTCCTTCTCGCGGACGATCTCCTCACCGCGCAGCAGCGCATTGATTTCGTCACCGGACAGCGTCTCATATTCAAGCAACGCCTTGGCGAGCGTATGCAGATCGTCGATGTTGTCGGTAAGGATCTTCCGGCATTGGCTGTCGGCGCTATCGACGATGTCCCTAACTTCCTTGTCGATCACCTCCGCCGTCGCGTCGGAGACACTCTTGGTCTGCGCCACGGAATGGCCGAGGAAAATCTCTTCCTGGTTTTCGTTGTAGCGCAGCGGGCCGAGCTTATCGCTCATGCCCCATTCGGTGACCATCTTGCGGGCAATGTCAGTCGCCTGCGCGATATCGTTCGAGGCGCCCGTCGTTACCTTCTCGCGCCCGAAGATAAGGTCTTCCGCGACGCGTCCGCCCATCGCCACCACGAGATTGGCCTCGAGCTGGTCGCGCGACATGGCGTATTGATCCTTTTCCGGCAGCCGCATCACCATGCCGAGCGCGCGGCCGCGCGGAATGATCGTCGCCTTGTGGATCGGGTCGGACGCTTCGCAGTGAAGCGAGGCAATGGCGTGACCGGATTCGTGATAAGCGGTCAAGCGCTTCTCTTCCTCGGTCATAACCATGGAGCGCCGTTCGGTGCCCATCATGACCTTGTCCTTGGCGTCCTCCAGCTCCTGCATGGAGACGACGCGGCGGTTCTTTCGCGCCGCCAGCAAAGCCGCCTCGTTCACCAGATTTGCGAGATCGGCGCCGGAGAATCCAGGCGTTCCGCGGGCGATGATGCGGGCGTCGACATTCGGCGCGAGCGGCACCTTCCGCAAATGGACCTTCAAAATCTTCTCGCGGCCCAATACGTCCGGATTCGGCACCACGACCTGACGGTCGAAACGGCCGGGTCGCAGGAGCGCCGGGTCCAGAACATCGGGACGGTTGGTCGCGGCAATCAGAATGACACCCTCGTTCGCCTCGAAGCCGTCCATCTCGACCAGCAACTGGTTCAGCGTCTGTTCGCGTTCGTCGTTGCCGCCGCCAAGACCGGCGCCGCGATGACGACCGACGGCGTCGATTTCATCGATGAACACCAGACAGGGAGCATTCTTCTTCGCCTGCTCGAACATGTCGCGCACGCGCGATGCGCCGACACCAACGAACATTTCGACGAATTCGGAACCGGAAATCGTGAAGAACGGCACATTCGCTTCGCCGGCGATGGCACGGGCCAGCAGCGTCTTACCGGTACCCGGCGGGCCGACCAGCAGCACGCCCTTCGGTATGCGGCCGCCGAGCCGTTGGAATTTCTGTGGATCGCGCAGGAATTCGACGATTTCTTCGAGCTCCTGCTTGGCCTCGTCGATGCCGGCTACATCCTCGAACGTGACGCGGCCGGTCTTCTCCGTCAGCAGACGCGCCCGCGATTTGCCGAAGCCCATGGCGCGGCCGCCACCGGACTGCATCTGGCGCATGAAGAAAATCCAAACGCCGATCAGCAGCAGGATCGGGAACCAGTTCAGCAGCACCGCGAACAGCGTCGGCATGCCTTCTTCCGGCGGCTCCGCCTCAATCGTCACTTTGTGTTTGACGAGTTTGTCGACGAGGTTCGGGTCATCGGGCGCATTGGTGACGAAATTCGCCCCGGCGTTATCGATGATCGAAATCTTACGGCCTTCGATCGTGACTTTCTTGACGTCACCCGCTTCCACCTTGTCGAGGAAGGCGGAATACGGAATCGGCATATCCGCCGACCGATGCGTCGATCCCTGAAATAGATTAAAGAGCCCGATCAGAAGGATCAGGATCACAATCCAAAGTGCTATATTCCTGCCGAACAGCGCCAAGTCTCCATCGGTTTAGCGGCCAAATATTGGAGTCCTACAGGCGCTTTGCGCCGGTCGCCATCCTGGCCTAATCCTTCAATAACACAAAGCCATACCGCGGGTTAAGCATTTGCTACCGAGCCTGATTCCGCAACCCGGGCCGAACTGAGGGGCCGGACCGGCGCGAACCGTAAATCCCGAACGCGAGGGGGGACGAATTCGGTCCCGCGATATACATAATTCAAGTGGGGTACGAACGCGACCACGTCAAGATGCCAAAAAGTAGGAAGCGACGGGCGGACGGCCGCCGGAATCGCAGTTTTCCGCATTTCCGGGCTTGCCTTGACGATTTCGGCCCACCCCTTTCGACCAAGCCGGCGCAGCTCGAAACGCGGGTCGCCATCGACGGAAATCCTGAATCGGCCGTCCCAATGGACATCGCCGTCCGCCGAAATCGCTTCCTTCGCCGCCCGCGGCTCACGGCAGATCAACACTTGGTCATGCACCGGCGCGATACGGCATCCCATCAAAGTCCGCGCGCTTTCGAGCCCCAACGGCCCCGTCAGCGCGGCATACAGCCGCTCCAGCCGCTCCAGCCGCGGCGGATAGGGCGTACCACCAATGCAACCGAGCATGCGCGCCAGAGCCCGCAGCGCGACCTCCTCGGGCGCGGCGCACAGAGCGGCCCGGTCCAGATATCCATATCCTTCGGGACGGAGCGACGCCGATCGCGCCAGTAGATCGGCCGCTCCCTGGTCGAGCGCCCGTCGGGCGCGCGCCATCCGCCGGGCCGTATCGCACAACCGCCGCATTGAAAGCCCTTCCGAAGCAAGCATCGGCGCCGCCTTGCGGAACCGCACGCGCGCGAACGACACGTTTTCGTTCGACGGATCGTCGACGAATTCCGCGTCGGCCGCGGCCAGGGTTGACCGAAGCCGCGCCTTCGGCAGATCGAGGAAGGGCCTAAGCAATCGGACCGATGCGGTTTCGACGACCGGCGTCATTGCCGCCAGTCCGTCGACACCGCTGCCGCGGGTCAGGCGAAGCAACACGGTTTCCGCCTGATCCTCACCATGATGCGCCAAGCCGAGATGCAGCACATCGTGCCGGACACACCAGCGCGACATCAGATCGTACCGGACGGCACGGGCCGCCGCCTGCAGGTTTCCGGCGATCGGCGTCTCGGCCCGGGTTAGAATCTCATGGGGAATGTTTCGACCTTGTAGCCAATCGGCGACGCGGTTCGCCTCCGCCGTGGAATCCGGGCGCAACCGGTGATCGACCGTCAACGCGGTCACCATCCCACCCTGCACAGTCGCCCAATCATGCATCAAAAGCGTCAGCGCAAGACTGTCGGCGCCGCCGGAACACCCGACAGCCAGCCGCGGGGCGGATTCGAACGGTCCGACCGCATTCATCAAACAGGCGAATTCGTCGCGCCCGATAGGCGCGTCGACGGTGACTTCGCTTTCCACTGTCATCGCTCGACGGTTAAGAGCAGCCGCTGGTCTTCATCTCGCTCTTGGCGTTGGCGAGTAATCGCTTGTTGGCTTTCGGAAAAGATTTCACCAACTTTTTCCACGCCGCGCAGGCCGGTTTCTTTTCGTTTATCCCGGACAGTGATTTCCCCAGTTTGAAAAGACTGTCCGGCGCTTTGTTGCCCTTCGGATACTTCTTGTATCCGTCCAGGAAAACCCGGGCGGCTTCCGCGTAGTCATTTCGGAAGTAATGGGTCTCGCCCAGCCAATAAAGCGCGTTGCTCGCCAGCGGGCTATCCGGATTGCCGTCGACGAAACCCTTGAACGCGGCTGCCGCGGCGGCGAAATCGCGCCGCTGCAACAATCCGAACGCGCGATCATATTGCTGACGCGGCGTTTCGGACGCATTGCCCGCCGAAGCGATCTGAGAGCCCGCGGGCGCGTCCGGCATCGATTTCACCGGCGGCTTTACGACCGTCGCACCACCGGACCGCGACAACGTGCCAAGGACTTGTTGGCCGGGCTGCAGTGGCTTTCCCGAAGCGGTCCTGCCACCCGGACCGACACCGGTGATTGGCTTGATCCCTTTGGCGGAAGACCCGGCCTGTCCCGACCCCGCCGCGGCGGTCGCTTGCGTGCTGCCCGACGGCAGGCTGCCGGATTTCTGTCCGCCGGCCCCGTTTTCGAGCGCCCGGAACCGCTGATCCACATCGGAGATCAACTTTTCGAGCCGATCCTTTATCGAGTTGACTCCGAACTCGACTTCTTCGACACGGCCGGTCAAATCCCGCATCTGGCTTTGCAGGTTCTGAATCTGAACCTGCATCCGCGAGACCGACGCGCTATCGCCGCCGGCCGACGGGGCGGCTCCTTCGATCGGATCGCGCTTCGGTGCCTTGCCGGAATAGACATAGGCCTGCAGGTCGCTGAGATCCCGCCGCATGCGTTGCAGCTGCAACGCCAATTCGGAATCCTGCGCCGCCGCCGGACCGGCCAAGATAGCCATAAATACGGCTAACGCGCCGGGCAGGAACCGGCGCGCAATACCCGGAAACCGATTGCGGCGTGGACACGTGCGCACCGCCAGACACGGTAGTCCGGCGGCCCCACTAGAAATCTGAAACATCTGTCGCCCGTTCATAATTACATCTTACCGGGCGAAGACGGCTGGTGTACGACGACAGCTGCAAAGGCGATCACCGGAGTGATCGCCGTCTGCAGTTCGTCAGCTCTTCGCCCCACCGGTGATCGTGGTAACGGAACGCCGGTTTTGCGACCAAGCCCATTCGTTCGAACCAAGGACCGCGGGACGCTCCTTACCGTAACTGATGGTCTTGACGCGGTTCGCCGCGATCCCTTTGCTGATCAGGTAGTCTTTCACAGCGTTTGCCCGCCGATCGCCCAATGCCAAGTTGTACTCACGCGTTCCGCGTTCGTCGGCATGGCCTTCGACCGTGATCGTCGCGGTAGAAATCCGGGACAGCCAAGCTGCTTGTTTGTCCAGAGTTTCCTGCGCTTTGGCCGTCAGCGTGGAGCTGTCAAAGTCAAAGAATACGCGGTCGCCAACGTTGACGATAAAGTCCTGTATCGAACCTGGAACGACCTGTACGGGTGCACTGCCGGACGCCGACCCCCCAGTCGTCGTCTGCGCCGCAGCGCCGCCACCTGTCTGGCCGTCGGTGTCTTCTGGGTCGGTCGCACACGCCGACACCAGCAACAACGCCGCCAGCAGGCTTAAAAGTTTAAACCGCATCTAAAATACCCCCTCGGAGGACAAACAAAAAGTTCCCGCGCCGACAATAGGTCGACGATCCAAACTTAAACAGTCATCCTTTGAAACACAACAGGTGAATACTAAAAAATAACTCTGTTGCACCAAAGCAATATCTGCCATTTTCTTGCCTGAATTCTGACACATACTTTACGGGATTATTGGAGACCACGCCGGATCCGACGCTTGGCCGGGCGTGACGACACGGCGAAGGTTGTGACCCGTCAGATCAACCGAGTACAAATGCACCGCGCCGCCGCCGCCCTGTTTGTTGGTCGGCTCCTGGCGAAAGAACATGATGACCCGGCCGTTCGGGGCCCAAGTCGGCGATTCCTCCAGGAAACTCTCGCTGAGCAGACGCTCGCCGCTTCCATCGGGCCGCATCACACCGATGAAGAACCGCCCGCCGCTTTGCTTGGTGAACGCGATCAAGTCGCCGCGCGGCGACCAAACCGGCGTCGCGTAGCGTCCGCGGTTGAAGCTGATCCGGCGCACGTTGCCGCCGCCTGCGCTCATGACATAAACCTGGGGGCTCCCGCCACGATCGGAATTGAAGACCACGCGCTTGCCATCCGGCGAAAAGCTCGGCGAGGTGTCGATCGCCGGATGCGAGGTCAGCCGCTTCGATTTCCGCGTCCGCAGATCCATCGTGTAAATGTCCGAGTTGCCGTTCTCGGCATGCGACATGATCACCGAGTTTCCGCTCGGCGCGAAGCGGGGCGCAAAGGTCATGCCCTTGAACGCACCCAACACCTCCTGACGCCCCGTATCGATGTTGAACAGATAGACACGCGGCGTGTTGTTGAAATAGGACAGGTAGGTGATTTCCTGCGCCGACCGCGAGAATCGCGGCGTCAGCACAAGCGATCGTCCGTCGGTCAAATGCCGGTGATTGGCGCCGTCCTGGTCCATGATGGCAAGCCGCTTGATGCGCCGGTTCGCCGGGCCGCTTTCGGCGACGTAAACGATGCGCGTGTCGAAATACCCCTCCTCGCCGGTGATCCGTTTGTAGATCGCGTCCGCGATGATATGCGCCACGCGCCGCCAATTCTCCCGGCGCGTCGTGTACTGCAGTCCGGCCATCTGAGCCTCGGCGAAGACGTCCCAAAGACGGAACTCGACCTTCAACCGGCCGTCGCCCTGCACCCGGATCGCGCCGTTCACCAATGCCTGCGCATTGATGACGCGCCAGTCGGCGAAACGCGGTTGCACCTGAAGCGATGCGGCATCCTGCAGGAATGCCCGCTTGTCGACGGGTTTGAACAGGCCCGACCGTTCCAAATCCGCGGCCACCACGGTTGCGATATCGCGGCCAACCTGCGTTTCCGTTGATTGCGTGCCGTGGAAATCGGCAACCGCGATCGGAAGCGGCTGCAAATGGCCGCGCGTAATGTCCACCTGCAGCTCGGCGGCGGCAGGCAGTGCTGTTGTAACAAGGATGATCGACGCGGCAATCGCCATTGCGCGTCGCGCCAGACACAAAAATTTTTCGTCAATCAATAGCATCAGCGTCCAACCAATTCTCTCGGATCGAATGTAAGTCGTGTTTCTTTCCAAAGATCATACTTTCCCTGCGGTAACGCGAGCGGCGTGCAGCGCGGGTTCTTGATTGCCCGGATCACGCTTTCCGCGGCAGCCCGGTAGAAGGGCTCGCGGAACATTCGCGACGTGTCGACGATCTGCGCGGATTGAACCGTTCTGTCCCGGTTGATCACCAACCGGACCTCGACGACCAGATTTTCGGCTTCCGGCGCCCCGGCCGGTGGATTCCAACAGCCTTCGATCTGCCGCTTCAGCGCGTCGACCTCGCTCATCGACAGCCGTTGATCGAGACGGCTGACCTGTTGCGATTGCGGTTTGGTGCTGCCGTCGTGCTTTTTCAGGGCGTCGGCGATCGATTCGTCGAAGGACTTTTCGGGTTTCTTCGGCTTGGGCTGCTTCTTCAGCTTTTCGACGGTTTTCAGCACCGAGGCGAAATCGTCCTCCGGCGGCGGCTTGGGTTTGCGCCGCGGCCTGGGGGGTGCTTTCACGTCGGGCTTCGCCACTTTCTTCGGTTTCGGCGGCTCTTTGGGTTTGGGTTCCGGTTTCGGCTTCGCCACCGGTTTCGGCTCGGGCTTGGGCTCCGGCTTCACCACCGGCTTGGGTTTGACCTCGGGCTTCTTGGGCTCCGGTTTCTTCGGCTTTTCCGGCAGCGAGACAGCGTCGGGCGGCGGCGGGGGCGGCGCCGGCGGCTTCGGCAGCGACGCCTGCGGCTTGGGCGGCGGCGGCGCCTTCTTCGGTTTGGGCTTTGATTTCGGTTCGGGTTTGGGTTTCGCCTTGACGACCGGCTTGGGCGGCGTCGGCGGAATCTTGGTCGCGATATCGGTCACCACGGCCACGTCGATGACCTGCCGCGGCTCGATAACGCGATCCGGCGCGAAGGACGGCAACCCTATCCATGCCAGCAGGACGACCGCGACATGCAAAACAGTGGATAGGATGAATGGTCCGCGCATAGCACTCGACTATTTCGACTTCGCGTTAACGGGCTTCGGCAATTCCGCCAGCAGCGAAACTTTCTTGAATCCGGCGGAACTGATTTCGCCCATGACCTGCATCACCGTGCCGTATTGGATCGCCCTGTCGCCCCGCACGAATATCTTGGTGTCCGGCTTGGCTCCAGTTATGGCGACGAGCCGCGGAATCAACTGTTCCATCTCCACGGCTTTCTGCTGGATATAGACGACTCCTTCGCCATCGATACTAATAACGAGCGGTTCCTGTGAATCGTTCAATGACGCAGCCTTTGTTTTCGGCAAATCGACCGGTACACCGACCGACAACAACGGCGCCGTGACCATGAACACAATGAGCAGCACCAACATGACGTCCACGAAGGGCGTTACGTTGATTTCCGACATCGGCCGGCGGCGGAACTTGCTGTCGCGCCGCGAATAAGAGCCTTGTCCTTGGACGGGACTCGCCACGGGCTATTCCCCCTCTTCCAATTGCCGCGACAGGATCGCGCTGAACTCGACCGCGAAGGCCTCCAGGCGGCCGCCGTAACGGCCCAAGTCGTTGGAAATCTTGTTGTAGGCGACCACCGCCGGGATGGCTGCGATCAGGCCCAGCGCCGTCGCGAACAGCGCCTCGGCGATACCGGGCGCGACCACGGCCAAATTCGTCTGCTTGGTCACCGCGATCGCCTGGAAACTGTTCATGATGCCCCAGACGGTGCCGAACAGGCCGATGAACGGCGCGGTCGACCCGACCGATGCCAGGAAGATCATGTAGCGTTCGAGACGATCCATCTCGCGGCCGAGCGTCACCTGCATCACACGGTCGATCCGCGCCTGCAGGCCGGCGCGCGCCGTCGCCTGCTGCACAAGCCCCTTCGCCGCGGAACGCCGCCATTCGCGCATGGCCGAGGAAAACACGGCCGTCATCGGGTCGGATGGCCGTTGCCCGACACGCTCATACAGGTCGTCCAGCGAGCCGCCGGACCAGAAAGCATCTTCGAAGCGCAACGCCCGCGTTTCCAGGCGACGCAAGCGCCACATCTTGTCCAAGATAATCGCCCACGTCCAAACCGACGCAAGCACCAGGATGCCCATGACCAGTTTCACGATCCAATCGGCCCGCAGGAACAGGCTCCAAATCGTCAGGTCATTGGTGCCCGTGGAACCGGCCAAGGCAACCGAGTCAACAATCCCTTGTTCCATATCTTTTGCTCGCTAACTCCGTTTATTCAGTGTCGCCAAAACCGATCGGATTTCCGCCGGCAGGCGCGCCGGCCGACCGGCCGGACTGAGGCATGCAAGTCGCACCGACATATCGGTCAGAAGTTTACCGTCGCGCATGACGCTCTGACGGGCCGACAGCGTCGCGCCGCCGATCCCGGTGATACGCGTATGCACCTCCAGCGCCTCGTCCAGATGCGCCGGCTTGAAATAGGTAACGGAACAATCCCGGACGGCAAACATCACCTCGTATTTCTTTAATAACGCCGTGTTGTCGGTCCCAAGATGCCGGAGAAGCTCGCTCCGCGCGCGCTCCGCAAATTTGAGATAGTTCGCGTAATAAACAATCCCGCCCGCGTCTGTATCTTCGTAATAGACCCGAAACGGAAAGACATGAACGTCATCCGATACGGCCTCAGCCATTACCGGCCTCCGGTATGTCGTCTTCGCCCTCGATGAGTTCAAGTTGCTGTGCCGCCGATTTCGGCGCATCCAATCCAAGGTAGCGCCAGCCCTGCAACGTCAACATGCGGCCGCGCTGTGTCCGCTGCAGGTATCCCTGCTGGATAAGATACGGCTCGATGACGTCTTCCAGGACATCGCGCTGGTCCGCGAGCGCCGCCGCCAGCGTTTCCACACCGGCGGGACCGCCTGCGCAATTCACCGCAAGATAGTTCAGATAGCGCCGGTCCATCGCGTCGAGCCCGTCCGGATCAACACCGAGACGACTCAAAGCGGCGTCCGCCGCCTTCTGGTCGACATCGCCGTCCCCATCGACCAAGGCGAAATCACGCACCCGGCGCAACAGGCGCCCCGCGACGCGCGGCGTTCCGCGGCTCCGCCGGGCAATCTCGCCCGCCCCTTCCGGGGTCAGCGTCATGCCGAGGACGCGCGCGCCACGCTGCACGACCTTGCACAGGTCTTCTTCGCTGTAGAAGTTCATGCGGAGATGGATACCGAACCGTTCCCGCAGCGGCGTCGTGATCAGCCCCGACCGGGTCGTCGCCGCGACGAGCGTGAACGGCGGCAGGTCGATCCGGATGGACCGGGCCGACGGTCCTTCGCCGATGATGAGATCGAGCTGAAAATCCTCCATCGCGGGATACAGGATTTCCTCGACCGCGGGATTGAGCCGGTGAATTTCGTCGATGAACAACACGTCATGCGGCTGCAGATTCGTCAGGATCGCCGCGAGGTCTCCGGCTTTCGCGATAACCGGTCCCGACGTTGCGCGAAAACTGACACCCAGCTCGCGGGCGACAATTTGCGCCAGCGTGGTCTTGCCGAGGCCCGGCGGCCCATGCAGCAGCGTATGGTCGAGCGCTTCGGACCGCGCCCGCGCCGCCTCGATGAATACGGCCAAATTTTCCCGGACCGTCGGCTGACCGATGAAATCGTCCAGGCTTTGCGGCCGGATCGACGCTTCGGACGCGTCCTCCTCGGCGAAGGACGCTTCGACCACACGGTCCGTGTTCGGACTCACGGCGCCAACTCCTTCAAGCCTATGCGAATCAAATCATCGGTGGCCGCCGTCTCGCCAAGCGATTGACCCGCCCGCGCCACGGCGCCGAAGGCTTCGGTCCGCGAAAATCCAAGATTGACCAATGCCGACACCGCTTCCTCGTTCGAAGACCCTTCCACCGCGGCCGGTGCCTGCGCACCCCACGCCGCGGGGCTGAACGTCAATTCACCGACTTTGTCCTTCAATTCGGTCACGATCCGCGCCGCCAACTTCGGCCCGACACCGTTCGCCCGCGCGACCGTCGCCTTGTCTTGCGCCGCGACCGCCTGAAACAACTCTTCGGTCGAGACGGCGCTAAGGATCGCCAGCGCCACTTTCGCGCCGACGCCTTGAACGCGAGTCAACAACCGGAACCAGGATCGTTCGGCCTCCTCCAGGAAACCATACAAATGAATGTGATCTTCCCGGACATGCGTTTCCACATGAAATCGCACCGTACCCCCGGGCGCGGGCAGATCGCCGAGGGTCCGCGACGAACAGAATACGAGATAGCCGACACCGCCGACATCGACGATCGCGCTATCCTCGCCAAGCGACTCCAACACGCCGCGCAATGACGCAATCATCCCGCCGCTCCCTGCCGCGATCCCGACCAGACGGCCGAGGTTTCGGCAAAATGCGCATGGCAGATCGCGACCGCGAGCGCATCGGCCGCGTCGGGTCCCGAAATCGTACATCCCGGCAACAATCGCGACACCATGTGCTGCACTTGATCCTTGTTCGCGTGCCCTGCGCCGACGACCGACTTCTTGATCCGGTTCGCCGAATACTCGGCCACGGTCAGCCCGGCCAAGGCCGGCACGACCAGAACCACGCCGCGCGCTTCGCCCAGCTTCAGCGTCGACGATGCGTTCTTGTTGACGAATGTTTCTTCGACCGCCGCTTCGTGCGGCGCATACTGTTCCAAGATTTCCATCAGCCCGTCATGCAAGGCGCGCAGCCGCCAAGCCAGCGGTTCTTTCGGGTCCGGCCGGACCGCGCCGTCGGCGACATGGGCCAGCCGGTTGCCCGATACGTCGATGATGCCCCATCCCGTGCTCCGCAGGCCGGGATCGAGACCGATCAAACGCATGGAAGTTCCGTGTTTCAAGCCGTCAACCGTGCCAATGTCTCTTCTTCGATATCGTAATTGGCCGAAACCGTCTGCACGTCGTCGTTATCGTCGAGCGCGTCCATCAGGCCGAACAGGGTCGATGCTTCCTTGTCGCCGACCGTCACCGTGGTTTGCGGGCGCCACACAAGATTGGCGGACACCGGATCGCCGAATTTGTCCGCCAGGGCGCCGGCAACCGCGTGCAGATCCTCCGCCGCGCAGGTTATCTCATGCCCGTCGGCGGTGGACTGGACATCTTCGGCGCCGGCCTCGAGGGCGGCTTCGAACATGCCGTCATCGTCGGCCACGTCCGCCACGTAGCGAATTTCGCCGACCCGGTCGAACATGAAACTGACCGACCCCGACTCCGCCAAGTTGCCGCCGTTCTTACTGAACGCCGATCGGAGTTCCGATGCCGTGCGGTTTCGGTTGTCGGTAAGCGCTTCCACAATCACCGCGATGCCGCCCGGGCCATAGCCTTCGTAGCGCATCTCTTCGAAGTTGGAATCGTCGGTCCCGCCCGCGCCCTTCTTGATGGCGCGATCGATGTTGTCCTTCGGCATGTTCGCCGACCGGGCCGCCGAGATCGCGGACCGCAGCCGCGGGTTCGCGGACGGATCGTCGCCGCCCTGCTTGGCTGCCACGGTGAGCTCGCGCCCGAGTTTCGAGAACAGCTTGGCGCGCTTTTTGTCCTGCGCACCCTTGCGGTACATGATGTTCTTGAATTGGGAATGACCAGCCATTGCTCCTGCGCCCGCCCGGACGCCCTCAAGCCAATGAGTAATATAGCCGGTCTATACACCACATTTTGTACGCAAATAAACCGCTGATAGCGTCTGTTAACAATCCAATATGGCAAATTTACGGCGTTTCCGGGGATTACCGCGACCCGCGCGCGTCGTTGCGGCCGCGTAATCGACGCCAAGCGCGACGCCCTGCAGTCGAAGCGGATTAACGATTTCTTCACCCTGACTTGCGATTGATTCGGTCGGTAATTCGGCGACCGGCCCCGGCGCATGCCCGGCGATGCGGTCCCCGCCCCAAGACCCAACGGAAAGGTGCGGCCATGCAACGGCGCACGACGCAGAACACGGCTGCGGCACCGTCTCGGAACAATAGCGTCATCAACGCGGATACGTTCAAGCGTGCGGAAGAAGCCGTCAGCAAACTGTCCGAGCAGTATCGGGACTGGGCGCTCAGCGACATCGAAACGCTGCGCGGTTGTGTCGCGTCCCTTTCCGACGACGCCAAGCGCGATGACGCGATCGCAAAGATTCGATCGATTGCCCATGACATGCGCGGCCAGGGCAGTACATTCGGATACCCGTTGATCACACGGGTCGCGCAATCGATTTCCGGGTCGCTCAAGTTGTCGCTGGACACCGACGGGCTCGCCGCGGAACTGAGTTCCCATATCGACGCGGTCGCGGCGATCATCGAATCCGAAGCCACCGGCGACGGCGGCGACAAGGGCCGCGACATCCTTCGATCCTTGGAAGAGAAGATCGGCCGCCGGGTCGACTAACCCACTTCCGGCACAGATCTACTGAGGCGCCCGCCGACGCGAACCGGTTCCACGCGGGTCGCCAAACCCGTCGCCGGATCCGATTCCACAAAGGTGCCGCACAGGGTCGCATCGCCCGATGCGGGACTGAGCCGTTCTTTCGGAAAACGCCGCTGAAAATTGCGGATCGACGCGCGCGGTTCCATACCGATGACCGACTCGTAGTCGCCGCACATGCCCGCATCCGTTTGATACGCCGTGCCGCCGCCCAGCACCCGTGCATCGGCCGTCGGCACATGCGTGTGCGTTCCGACCACAAGCGTCGCATGCCCGTCCGCGACGATGCCCAACGCGGATTTCTCGCTGGTCGCCTCGCCGTGAACATCGACGAGGATCGCATCGTAACCTGCGGATTTCGGCGTGCCCTGCGGCAACGCCTTTTCCAATGCGGCAAACGGATCGTCCAGCAGTTCCATGAACAAACGGCACATCACGTTGACCACCTTGATCCGCCGTCCGCGACTGTCCTGATAGTCGTGCTCGCCCCGCCCCGGGGTTCCCGCCGGATAGTTCAACGGGCGCAGCAGACGGCGATCCTCGTTCAGGACCGGAATGATCTCCGCCTTGTCCCACGTGTGATTGCCGCCGGTGATGACATCCGCACCGGCATCGAACAACTCTTTGCAGATCTTTTCGGTGAGGCCGAAGCCGTGCGCCGCATTCTCGCCGTTGACGACCACGAAATCGAGCGCGAGGTCCTTGCGCAATCCGGGCAGAGCGGCGGTTACCGCATCCCGGCCGCTGCGTCCCACGACGTCGCCGCAAAATAATAGCCGCATCAGGGCTCCCCTTCGGCCTGGAACGCTTCGCGCGGCGTCACGATCCAATCCATTGCTTCATCTTGCGGGCCGCGCGGAATCTCGGCGACTTCCTGGTCGGCGAACCCGACCCCGATCGCAAGCAACTCTCCGGCGGACCGCAACGCCGCGACCGTCCGGTCATAATAGCCACCGCCATATCCCAGCCGATAGCCGCGCCGATCATATCCGAGGAGCGGCACGATCAACACATCGGGCTGGACCTCCGGGGCCGATTCGCAGGGATGCTTGGTCCCCAGCGGGCCGTCTTCCAACGCATCGTCAGGCCGCCATTGCCGAAACCGCAAGGGTTGACCGCGCGCGGCCACGATCGGCATCGCGATACAATGTCCCGATTCCCGCAAGGCCGACAACGCGGGCAGCACATCGATTTCATCGCCCATCGGCAGATATCCCGCCACCGCCGCCTTATCCGGTATCGATAAAGCCGCCGTCAGGGCATCCCGCAGCGCCGTTCCGGCCTGTCCGGAACGCGCGACGGCCGCTGCCCGGCGCGCCAGCAACACCTTGCGCAGCGCTTTCTTCTCCTCCTGCAGCGATTGGGGGCTTTTTGGGGTCACGCGACGGCCGTTCGGTGATTGAAGGTGGGCGGCGCCGCTTCGGCCGTTGGTCGGGAAAGTCCGTTTGGGACCTGGTCAACCAGGTGGGCGCCGTGTATCGAGACCAGGATCCCGACAGTGACAGCTCCCTGCAAACGATTTAAGCCCCCGGGACAATGTGTGACCGGGCGAACCGCGCAGCCACCGCCCGCTGTATACCTAGGCCTCTTCCAGCCGGGCGGCAATAGCTTCGAGCTGCGCCGATGTCGATTCCAGGGCAGCCGCCATTTCCTCGGTGACCTGTGCGGTCTTCGATTCGTTCAGTCGCGACATCACGTCGCTGTCGGCCTCGCCCCGCGTAACGGCCAGTTCGGCGTAAGCATCGGACAGCTCATCGGCGATCAACAATCCGACCATCAGCAGCAACCGGCTATCGCCGATCTGCCCAACGGACTCGACCAATTCGGCGACGCGGCGGTCGAGATATTCCGCAAGGCGGGCGAGATGGGTTTCCTGCCCATCATCGCAGACAATGGAGTAATCGCGGCCGTTTATCGTTATTGAGATTTGGCTCATGGTGAGACGGCTTTATTCCGAAGGTGTCGTTTGTGAAGTCGGGAAGTCACTCGTCCAGAACTTTGCGCAACCGGTCTATCGTGCTGTCCAGGCGACTCGCCAGCGTCGATGTAACGGCCTGAAGCCGTGTGTTGTCGGACCGGGCGGCATCCAATTCTTCGGACAATGCCGCAGCGTCCTGTTGTGAGTCGACGACGGTAAACCGCTTCTCCACAGCTTGATCGAGCCGGGTAACCGCAGTTTCCAGACGTTCGTGAGCCTCTTGTAATCGAGACATTCTGCCTACTCGATATCAATTAGAATTCAAGATGTTGCACTGGGCCAGCAGCATAAGTCACGCCGTCTGCACGTTCCACAAGAAATTCGGCCGATTGCAAATTTTAGTCGCCGTTTTACCCATGCGATCGTATCACCGGGGCACGCGCACCCCGTGGTCGTCCACATCGGCGGAATACCGCGCATGCCGTACACCGCCTCCGCCATTGACGGACGTTAACCGGGGCGGCATGGTGCCGCCGGTGTTGGCCGCAAACGCCTCGTCGTCAATCCGACATCCGTCAACCGGCACCGTCAGAAAAACCCTATAGACGTATAGGAAAGTGGATACCGCCCAATGACAGCCGCCGACTCAAACACGGCGTCGTCGCCGAGCCATATGGATATGGCGAACGCGATACGTTTTCTATCGATGGATGCGGTCGAGAGAGCCAATTCCGGTCATCCGGGCATGCCGATGGGCATGGCCGATATCGCGACGGTGCTTTTCGGCCGTTACATGAAATTCGATCCCGCCGATCCGACTTGGCCCGACCGCGACCGGTTCGTCCTGTCGAACGGCCATGGATCGATGCTGCTTTACGCGCTGCTCTATCTGACCGGGTATCCGGGCATGGATATCGAGCAGATCAGGAATTTTCGCCAACTCGGCAGCAAGACGGCCGGCCATCCGGAATACGGTCATGCCCCCGGCATCGAGACCACGACCGGCCCGTTGGGCCAGGGCTTGGCGAACGCGGTCGGCATGGCCTTGGCGGAACGAATGCTGGCGGCCCGATTCGGCCCGGAACTGGTCGATCACCACACCTATGTCTTCACCGGCGACGGCTGCCTCATGGAAGGCATCAGCCAGGAAGCGATTTCCCTGGCCGGTCATTTGGGCCTCGGCAAGCTGATCGTCTTCTTCGACGACAATTCCATTTCGATTGACGGCGCGACCGACCTGACCACCGGCGACGATCAGGCGATGCGGTTCAAGGCGAGCGGCTGGCATGTGCAATCGATCGACGGCCACGACCCGGACGCGATCGCCGGCGCCATCGAAGCGGCGCAGGCCGAAGACGCACCATCGATGATCGCCTGCCGTACCGTCATCGGATATGGCGCGCCCGGCAAACAAGGCACCGCCGGAACGCATGGCGCACCGCTTGGCGGCGACGAAATTCAGGCGACACGCGATGCGCTGGGTTGGCCGCACGCCCCCTTCGTTATTCCGAACGAGACGTTGGACGGCTGGCGGCAGGCCGGCGCGCGCGGTGCGCGAAACCTGGCGAGTTGGCAGGACCGGCTGGCATCGGTCGATAGCGATACCGCCGCCACGTTCAAGCGGATGATGGCCGGCGATTTGCCGGAGGGTTTCCGGGACGCGGTGACGGCCATGAAACGAACCTTGGCGGACGATCCGCCAAAGCTGGCGACACGCCAATCCTCGAAGAACACTCTCGACATGTTGAACGAGGCGGTGCCGTCGCTCGTCGGGGGGTCCGCCGACCTGACCGGCTCGAACCTCACCAAGGCCGCGACGATGGCCGACGTATCCCGCGACGATTTCAGCGGCCAGTACATTTATTACGGCGTGCGCGAGCACGGCATGGCGGCGGTCATGAACGGCATCGCGCTGCACGGCGGATTCATCCCGTTCGGCGGCACCTTCCTGGTCTTCACCGATTACTGCCGGCCGTCCATCCGGCTGGCGGCGCTGATGGAGCAGCGGGTCGTCTATGTCATGACCCATGATTCGATCGGGCTCGGCGAGGACGGGCCGACCCATCAGCCGGTCGAACATCTGGCCAGCCTGCGCGCCATTCCGAACCTGCAGGTTTTCCGCCCCTGCGACGCGACGGAAACGCTGGAATGCTGGGCGATCGCCCTGGAAAGCCGGAACGCGCCGTCGGTACTGGCGCTG